>NZ_CP182230.1:15000-4815000 GCF_048079215.1 Pseudomonas sp. NFX71
TAGACTTCCAGAATCTGCCGTCAACCCCTGATTTGGCTTTTCTATCACGATGTTCAAAATCACCGCTTATATATAGACGCGGCCGCCTTGAATGCGCAGTATATTGCCCAATACACGATACAACTCTTTCGCTCCCTGCCTTGGACGATGCCACGCAATGAATGACCAGCCTCGCAGCCTTGCCTCGACCCTGTTCTCGGTGGGCCTGCTATTAATAGCAATGGCGTCGATCCAGTCCGGAGCTTCCCTGGCCAAAAGCATGTTTCCTGTTATCGGCGCTCAAGGAACGACTACCCTGCGATTGATCTTCGCCAGCCTGATCATGATCGTGCTTCTGCGTCCGTGGCGAGCGAAGCTCACCACAAAATCCCTGCGTACCGTCATCGTTTACGGAATGGCGCTGGGCGGCATGAACTTCCTCTTCTATATGTCCTTGCGCACCGTTCCTCTGGGCATTGCGGTAGCGCTGGAGTTCACCGGCCCCTTGGCTGTCGCCATCTATGCCTCGCGTCGAGCGATCGACTTTTTGTGGATCGCCTTGGCCGCCGTCGGATTGCTGCTGTTGATACCGACAGGAGCAACCAGTGCCAGTCTTGATCTCCTCGGAGCGGGCTATGCCCTGGGCGCCGGTGTCTGCTGGGCGCTATATATCCTCTTCGGCCAGAAGGCCGGTGCCGATAACGGCGTGCAGACTGCTGCACTGGGGGTGATGATCGCCGCGCTGTTCGTCGCGCCTATCGGCATTGTTCATGCGGGTGCCGCGCTGTTGACGCCGTCGTTGATTCCTGTGGCCATCGGCGTTGCCATCCTTTCCACTGCCCTGCCCTATACGCTGGAGATGGTCGCCCTGACCCGAATGCCGGCCCGCACGTTCGGTACGCTGATGAGTATTGAACCTGCCTTCGGCGCATTGTCAGGCTTGCTGTTCCTTCATGAGTTCCTCTCACTGTCACAGTGGATGGCTATTCTGTGCATCATTCTGGCTTCCGTCGGCGCGACCATGACCATGGGAAGCGCCGCCAAGCCCGCCGTCGCGGCGGATTGATACAGGATTTGACGAAACTCTGGTATTTACCGCGCATTTAGGCCATGTTTAGGCCCGCAACCCAATGTCGGACATGGACTTTTCAGGATAGGGATATCAGAAACGCTTCGAACGAAAGCGAGTGCAGCCAGACCCGGGCACAAAGATCCGGGGACGCTTTAAGGACAGCAATGAAACGAATTTTGATACTCATCGCCGCACTTGCAGTTGCGGGCTGCGCGGCGACTTCGGAAACCCATATCAAACGTGGCAAGAAAGGGCTGCATGTCAACTGCTCCGGACTGTCGTCATCCTGGGACAAGTGCTACACCAGCGCCGCCAATTCGTGTGCGCCGAAGGGCTACAAAGTCATCGCCAAGTCAGGGGATGGCGTGGAAGAACCAGGCGATTATCCGTTTGGCCTCAATCCTGCCGGCTATACAAGCCGCAGCATGATCGTGATCTGCAAATAGGTTGATGCCGTCGCTTCAGGTTCGTGGGCTTGCGATCTGACGGCCAATCTCATCGTAACTGGACTTCAACACCGTGCGCTGGATCTCTGGAGTGGCCAACATTCGCGCCACCACCAATGCTCCAATGCATTGCGACAGAATGGCCCAGGCCAGGCTGTCGCTCTCCAGTATCTGCGCCCAACTCTCATGAAGCCGACAAATCCATTTCTCCGCCTGCTGGCGAATCATCACGTCTGAACGGGCAATTTCCGCGCCCAGTGCCGGTAACGCACAACCGGATTCCGGATGTTCGACATGGGACATGCTCAGGTAGTGCTTCAGGCAGCGTTCGAGCCTGTCACGGTCCTGATCGGCCCCCAGGCGTTCCAGGCTTTGACCCAGCTCCTTCTCGACGATTGAAGCGAACAGTTCATCCTTCGACGAAAAATGGCTGTAGAACGCTCCGCCACTCAAGCCAATAGCTTTCATCAGGGCATCGACGCCGACCGTAGAGAAACCGGACTTCTTCGCCGACACCGCACTGCTTTCCAGCAGCTTCTCCCTGGTTTCCAGTTTATGACTGGCCGAGTAACGCATTGCCTTCCCCTCAGGATTGATCGTCTTGACGCCTGCCCGATCGTAGCATAACGTTCGTTTAGTTAACGATCGTTTAGCAAAGGGAACTACCCATGAATAACAAGAAGGTCGTACTGGTAGTCGGCGCGGGTGATGCCACGGGTGGCGCTATCGCCAAACGTTTTGCGCAAGAAGGTTTCGTCGCGTGCGTTACCCGGCGCAGTGCAGAAAAACTCCAGCCGCTGGTGGACGCCATCAACGCTGTTGGCGGTGAAGCCCATGGTTTTGCCTGCGATGCACGCAAGGAAGAGGACGTGATCGCGCTGGTCGAACAGATTGAAAGCCAGATCGGTCCCATCGAGGCTTTTGTGTTCAATATCGGCGCCAACGTGCCGTGCAGCATTCTCGAAGAAACGGCGCGCAAGTATTTCAAGATCTGGGAAATGGCCTGTTTCTCAGGCTTTCTCAATGCCCGTGAAGTGGCCAAGCGCATGGCCAAGCGTCAACGGGGCACGATCCTGTTCACCGGTGCTACCGCCGGCATGCGTGGCGCGGCAGGTTTCGCGGCGTTCGCCGGCGCCAAGCATGGCATTCGCGCGCTGGCCCAGAGCATGGCCCGCGAACTGGGGCCGATGAACATTCACGTTGCTCACGTCGTCGTCGACGGCGCCATCGATACCGATTTCATTCGCGATGCTTTTCCCGAGAAGTATGCGACCAAGGATCAGGACGGCATCCTCAACCCTGAACACATTGCCGAGAATTACTGGTACCTGCACAGTCAGCCTCGTGACGCCTGGACCTTTGAGCTGGACCTGCGCCCCTGGAACGAACGCTGGTAAGCCCTCCCCTACAACAATAATCAGAGAGCATCGACCATGAGCAAAACCGTGGAGTTCTATTTCGACCTTGGCAGCCCCGCCACCTACCTGGCTTACACCCAACTGCCGAAAATCTGTGCGCAGACCGACAGTCAGCTGAACTATATTCCGATCCTGCTGGGCGGGGTCTTCAAGGCCACAGGCAACGCCTCACCCGCGACCATTCCGGCCAAGGGCGCCTATATGTTTCAGGACCTTGATCGTTACGCCAGACGCTACGGCGTGCCGCTGAAGTTCAATCCGAACTTTCCCATCAATACACTCATGCTGATGCGCGCAGTCACAGGCATGCAACTGCGCCATCCGGAACGCTTCCAGGCTTTTATCGACTGCCTGTTCCAGGCGATTTGGGTTGAAGGGCGCAACCTCGATGACTTGGCGACCGTCGCCACCGTGCTGACGCAAAATGGTTTTGATCCAACCGAAGTGCTGGCTTTGACGGCTGACGAAGAGGTCAAAACCGCGCTCAAGAACAACACCGAGAAAGCCGTGCAACGCGGTGTGTTCGGCGCACCCAGCATGTTTGTCGATAACCAGCTGTTCTTCGGCCAGGATCGACTGGACTTCGTCCTTGAAGCCCTGGCTTAAATCTCGATGACCAACCGCCCCTGAGCCCCTCCCGAGACGAGCAACTCATGGGCAGCCTCGGCCGTTTCCAGTGTGAACGTCCGAGGATCCATCAAGGGCATCAGCTTGCCCGCCTCTATCAACCGCGCCGTTTCTCGAAGAATCTCCCCGTGATGCTCGCGCCCGACACCGGTGAGCAAGGGCAACAACGTGAACACGCCAGAGTACGTTGCCCCGCGAAACGAAAGAGGCGCCAGACTGTGCTGCCCCCAGCCAAGGCAGCTCAACACATGACCGTGATAAATCCGCGCGGCCTTGAAGGAGGCATCCAGGGTTTCGCCGCCTACCGTGTCATAGACGATATCGAAGCCCTCCCCATCCGTATGCTGCGCTACATATTCCTCAACCGAAGACTGGCGGTAATCGATAAACGTCGCACCGTAACCTTCGATGATTGCCTGATGCCTTGCAGAACCGGTCGCAAACACCTGAGCACCGAAGGCCCGGGCAATCTGTATCGCAACATGACCTACACCACCCGCCCCGCCGTGAATCAGCACCTTCTGGCCCTCCCGCACCCGCGCCCGATCCACCAGTCCTTCCCACGCAGTGATCAGCACCAGCGGCAACCCCGCCGCCTCACGCATGCTCAAATTGCCTGGCTTGCGCGCCAACAACCGGGCATCGACCGCTGCGTATTCCGCCAAAGAACCCTGCGCACCGCCAATGCCGGTGGCCATGGCATACACCTCATCGCCCGGCTGCCATCCGGTAACACCTGTCCCCACACCTTCAACGATTCCCGCCAGATCAATGCCCACTGTCGCCGGCAACGGCTGACGCGCATGAGCCGCCAGGCCTGCACGGATTTTCCCGTCCAGCGGGTTCACCCCGCTGGCTTTGATGCGGACCAGCACCTGCCCCGTTTCGGGCACCGGCCGTTGAATGGAAGCCAAGCGTAGCGGCGCATTAGCCGAGTCGACAATCAGAGCGCGCATTTCAGTTATGTCTGTCATTTCGCATATTCCCGTCAGAGGTGGCTGTGGGATAAATCCTCCTCCATCTCACTCATGCTGATAAGACGCTATATAGCTATAGTGATCATGCCTATTTAGCATCAATGAGAAACCCTGTGGATAAACTCACTGCAATGGCGATCTTCGTCCGGGTCGTCGAACGCGGCAGCTTTTCTGCCGTTGCCCGAGAGATGCAGACCAGCCAGCCCACCATCAGTAAAGTCTTGAAAGCGCTGGAAACCGAACTGGGTGGAAAACTGATTGCCCGCAGCACCCGTCAGCTTTCCCTGACCGATGAAGGTCAGCGTTACTACAACGAATGTCGACAAATCCTCGCGGCCGTCGATGCGGCGGAACACAGCTTCCAGTCCGGCAGAGAGCGCATCGCCGGTCACCTGCGCATCGGTTCCTCGGTGAGTTTCGGGCGCTTGCAGATTGCCCCGCGCCTGGCGGAATTTCTGAAACACCATCCCGGTATCGACATTGACCTGCAACTGAGTGATCAAAACCAGGACCTGGTCCGCGAAGGGCTGGATGTCACGTTCAGAATCGGCGAACTGCACGACAGCGGCCTGATCGCCCGCCACGTCGGCACCACGTATCGAGTGACCGTCGCAGCGCCGGACTACCTCAAGCAACACGGCGAACCGCGATCACCGGAAGAACTGAGCGGGCACAACTGCCTGCAGTTCAACCTGCTGAACAGCCAGAACCTGTGGGTTTATGAGAAAGATGCCCAGCGCCACGAAGTGCGGATCAAGGGCAACGCACAAAGCAACAACTCGGAGGCTATCCGCGAGATGGTGTTGGGGGGACTGGGGATTGCGCTGTCGCCGGTGTGGTTGTTCAGCGAGGATCTGAAAACCGGGCGAGTGACGGCGATTCTGCCGGACTACGTTGCGCAGTCGCTGCCGATCCATGCCGTGTCCCCGGCGAATCGTCGCCAATCCGCCAGGGTCAAAGCCTTTGTCGACTATATGAGTCAAGCGCTGGAAGCAGCGCCTGAACTCAGGCCGATCAGATAGCGGCGGTTCGAGTGTTCAACCACTCAAGCGCTCCGCCGTCGAGCAACGGGCTCAAGCGCTCGCGCACTTCGGCGTGATACGCGTTGAACCATTGTTTTTCGTCCGCCGTCAGCAGCGACGGCTCGAGGCAACGGGTGTCGATCGGGCACAGGGTCAGGGTTTCGAATTTCAGGAACTCACCGAACTCGCTCTTGCCCGCTTCACGGTTCAACACCAGGTTCTCGATCCGCACACCCCAGCGGCCCGGACGGTAAGTGCCCGGTTCGATGGAGGTGATCATGCCCGGCTGCATCGCGGTTTGCGGTGCCGCCGCGGCTTGATAGGCAATGACTTGCGGGCCTTCGTGAACGTTGAGGAAGTAGCCCACGCCGTGCCCGGTGCCGTGACCGTAATCGACGCTTTCCGCCCAGATTGGCGCACGGGCGATGGAATCCAGCAACGGCGACAAGATACCCCGAGGGAATTGCGCACGGGACAATGCAATCACACCTTTCAACACGCGGGTGCAATCGCGCTTCTGCTCATCCGTCGGCGTACCGACCGGTACCATCCGCGTGATGTCGGTGGTGCCGCCCAGGTATTGGCCGCCGGAGTCGATCAGCAACAGACCGTCGCCTTCGATCACCGCATGCTCTTCTTCGGTGGCGTGGTAATGCGGCATCGCACCATTGGCGTTGAACGCGGCAATGGTGTTGAAACTCAGCGACACATAGTCCGGACGACGGGTACGCGCAGCGGTCAGGTGTTCGTCGATGGTCAGCTCGGTGATGCGCTCGCGGCCCCACGCCGACTCCAGCCAGGCGAAGAATTCGCACAGCGCCGCACCATCCTGTTCCATGGCCTTGCGGATGTGCTCGGCATCGGCCAGGCTTTTCTGCGATTTGGCCAGTGTCGTCGGGTTCAGGCCTTCAACCAGTTTTACACCGCTGTCCAGGTTGTCCAGCAGGCCAGCCGTGACACGCGCCGGATCGACTTGCAGGCTCGCGCCGCTCGGTACCGCGCGCAACGCGTCGGCCACTTCACTGTAGTCGCGCAGGGTTACGCCGTCCTGTTCGAGGATCGCGCGTAGCTCGGCGCTGACTTTGCCCAGCGCCACGAACAGGGTGGCCTGTTGCTGGCTGATCAGCGCAAATGAAACGAATACCGGATTGAACGACACATCGCCGCCGCGCAGGTTGAACAGCCAGGCGATGTCGTCGAGGGTGGCGATGAAATGCCAATCGGCGCCCCGCTCTTTCAACACCTCGCGCAGGTTGGCGAGTTTTTCGCCACGGCTGACCGTCGCCTGAGGCGGCAGGTGCTGATAGATCGGCTCGTTCGGCAGCGTCGGACGATCGCTCCAGACTTGGCTCAACAGATCGATGTCGGTACGCAGTCGGGCGCCGCGCTCTTCGAGTTTGCCCCCCAGCGTACGCGCCGAAGCCACGGCCATCACCGCACCGTCCACCGCGACGACACCGCCTTCAGGGGTTTGCTCGGCCAGCCAGTCCAGCGGGCCTGGTTGCCCCGGTTGCAGCTTGACCAGCTCAATGCCGCTGCCCTTGAGCTCTTTGGTCGCTTGCTCCCAATAACGGCTGTCCGCCCAGACGCCGGCGAAATCCGGCGTCACGATCAGCGTGCCGACCGAGCCGTGAAAACCCGACAACCATTGCCGCCCTTGCCAGTAACCGGGCAGATATTCAGACAGGTGCGGATCGGCCGACGGCACCAGCAGGGCATGGATACCCAACCGGCTCATCAGCTCGCGGGTGTGCGCCAGGCGCTCGGGCACCGATCCATTGATCGAAGGCTGCGTACTCATCGTGTCTCCTGCTAATCACTTCATCATTATTGTTGAGTGCCGATCTCAGTCGGCGCGTAAAAGCGCTACTGCCAGAATGCCGGAGCACTGGTGCAGGCGGCTGTGATCAGATGTACCGCCTGGTCGATATCCTGTTCGGTGGTAAACCGGCCCAGGCTCAGGCGAATGGTGCGACTTGCCGAACGAGCGTCATGCCCCAGGGCCAGCAGCACGTGGGATGGCGTATTACTGGCGGAGTTGCAGGCCGAAGTCGCGGAAAAGGCGATCGAGGCGCTCAATGCCGCCGGGTTGAAATCGCCTTCGTTGAAGGTCAGGCTCAGGGTATGGGGAATGCGCTGGGTGGCGCTGCCGTTGAGGCGAACGCCGGGAATGGTCAGCAACGGTTCCAGCAGGCGTTCACGCAGACGCGCGATCCTGGTTTTCTCTTCATCGAACAGTTGCGCCGCCAACGCGAAGGCCTCGCCCATGGCGGCAATCTGATGAGTCGCCAACGTACCGGAGCGCAAACCGCCCTCGTGGCCGCCGCCGTGAATCTGCGCCTGTAAACGCGGCTGCGCGCGAGGACCGACATACAACGCGCCGATGCCTTTGGGGCCGTAGATCTTGTGCGCCGAAAACGACATCAGGTCCACCGGCAACCGCGTCAGGTCAATCGCCACTTTCCCTGCGCCCTGAGCGGCGTCGACATGGAACAACGCATCGCGGGCACGCACCACTTCGCCGATGGCCGCGATGTCATTGACCGTGCCCAGCTCGTTGTTGACCAGCATCAGCGACACCAGGAAGGTGTCCTCGCGCATCGCCTCGCTGACGGCTTGCGCGGTGATCAGACCTTCCTCGTCCGGCACCAGATACGTCACTGCGACGCCCGCGTCCTGCAACTGCTTCGCCGTGTCGAGAATCGCCTTGTGTTCAATCTGGCTGGTGATGACATGGCCACCGGATACGCCCCGGGCCTGGGCCACGCCCTTGAGGGCGAGGTTGTTCGATTCGGTGGCGCCGGAGGTCCAGACGATCTGATTTGCTTGCGCGCCGACCAGTTCTGCCACCTGCTGCCGCGCCTGCTCGACCGTTTGCCGGGCCTGCTGGCCGAACGCGTGGGAGCTGGACGCCGGGTTGCCGAAGTTACCGGAAAAACCCAGACACTCGACCATGACCACGATGACCCGCTCATCCACCGGCGTGGTGGCGGCGTAGTCGAAATACAACGGACGTTTATTCATAAAAGACTCGCAGAGCTTGTTCCGGGATCAGTGCTGGGAACCAGTCAACCAGCAATACCTGATCGGATGCGTAATAGAAGTACGACTTCATTGAAAAGTGCGTAGGAACGCTCCTGAAGTCGAGCTTAACAGGCATCGGGCAACCGGATGAAGCAATGCGTCAGCTAAAGCTTTCGAGCAACAACGGATACAGCGAAACCACCAGCAGCGCGGCCATGCCCCAGTTGAACAGGCGCAACCAGCGACGGTCCTTGAGCACGTTGCGCAACAACGTGCCGCACGCCGCCCAGACACCGACGCTCGGCAGGTTGATCAGGGCGAAGACCGCTGCAATCACAAGCACATTGGTGAAATAGCCCTGCATCGGCGTGTAGGTGCTGATCGCACCGATGGCCATGATCCACGCCTTGGGATTGACCCACTGGAAAGCTGCGGCGCCGAGGTAACTGATGGGTTGGCTCTCCCCCTGCCCGCCGTCGGACACCGGCCCGGAATGCGCGATTTTCCACGCCAGGTACAACAAATACGCGGCTCCAACGTAACGCAAAACGGTATAGAACAACGGATAGGTTTGAAACACTGCGCCCAGGCCGAAACCGACTGCCACGACGAGCACGAAGAAGCCGCAGGTAATCCCAAGCATATGGGGAATGGTGCGGTTAAAGCCGAAGTTCACGCCCGATGCCAGCAACATGGTGTTGTTCGGGCCGGGAGTGATGGAGGTGACGAGGGCAAACAGGGCAAAACCCAGCAGCAGGTCGAGCGAGAGCGTCATGAGCGGCAGTCCATCAGGGTCAGTCAGGTATTGACCCTATCGCACACCCTGAAGGAAACCCATGGACAGTTGGGTGAAACTTCGAGCGGTACAGTCGCTCAGCTTGGACGGCCGTGAAGCTGAACGGCACGCTCGGCGTTCATCTCGCCTTGCTTGTCAAAACTGAAGGTCTTCTGCGGTTCGCCGAGCAATTCGGCTTTTTTCGCGTGGTATTCGTCGAAGGACAAACCGCGACGATTCAACGCCTCCAGCGCCAGTTCCCTGCTTTCTTCAGCAGTGTAGGGCCGCAATTCCGGGGAAACATGGCTGGCACATCCGGCGAGAACGGAGACCGCAAGCAGCAAGAAAGTGGTGAGTAGGGTTTTCATGATGTGGCGTCCTGGCATCTGGGTTCGGGTCAATGAACACAGGCTACCCCCGCCTCTCGATGGGCAGAAATCAACGCTTTCGATAGTGGCTATCGACTTTGCCTGATGACCTACCGTCCAGGTCGAAGTTACCGACGAATTCCTGAAGATCCGGCGCCGTGTGCTGCAAGGCGAAGCCGTGGATTTCGAAGGCAAACACTCGCAAGTGAAGAACGCCATTGCGTTATTCCGTTGTTGCCTGAACCGTACGCCAGCCTGGCCGGCCGCGGTGTCACCAACCTCACCGGCCGTTTGGCGAATCGATCGCCAATGACGTGCTGCCCGCCAAAGCCACGGCCTGAAACGATGTGGCGAGGGAGCTTGCTCCCGCTGGGCTGCGGTGCAGTCCCATAACAGGCCCGCACGTTTTTTCTCAAAGACCGCGTCAACCTGTTTACGACTGCTGCGCAGCCGAGCGGGAGCAAGCTCCCTCGCCACCCCCAAGAGGTTTGTGTTGAATTAACTGAGGAACCCCGCGTGACAGCTTGAGCCGTAACGTGACGCGCATACGACTGATCAAGATCGGCGAACTGGCGGCGAACAAGCGCCGACCGACCGAAAACGTGCAGGACGAGCGTCTGATGCACTTGTCGATTCAACCCACCAGATTGCAGTGCAACGCGTCATCGTGGCTACGTTCCAGACTGTGCAGCACCTGGAACGAGCCGAAGGTCACGGTTTTCGCCTGATGGGCGCGAATCAGCTGCCAGAAATCCTGCTCGCCGCTTTCAAAACTTTGAAACGCCGCTTCCCCCGCCTCGCGAGATTGCCATTGCAGGTAATTGAGCACCCGCCGGCCATCGTCGCTGGCCTGGATACTGGCGCTCAGAAATCCGCTGTAGCCTTGGGCCAGACGTTCGGTCTGCTTCGATAACGCCGACACCAATGCAGGTTGCTGATGGGGTTCGATCTCGAATTCGATCAACTGGGTGAAGCTGCGATTTTTCTCTGGCGCTTGCATGAAAAGTCCCCACTGACGTGTAAGACGGATCTTGCGATCCGAAGGCCTGCAGGGTAAAACCTCGAGTTAACTAGAGGTCAAGAGGCATTTTTCAAATGATCACCTCGGAAAACCTGCATAAGGAACTTACCGTCGGCCAATTGGCCGCCCGTAGCGGCGTGGCGGTCACGGCGCTGCATTTCTATGAAGCCAGGGGGCTGATCAAAAGCAATCGCAATCAGGGCAACCAGCGGCGCTATCCACGGGAAGTGTTGCGGCGGGTGGCGTTGATCAAGGTGGCGCAGCGGTTGGGGATTCCGTTGGCAGAGATTGGTGAGGCATTGAAAACCCTGCCGGATAACCGGGCGCCGACGGCGGCGGACTGGAAGGTGTTGTCGGCGCAGTGGAGTCGGGAGCTTGATGAGCGGATCAATCAACTGACCTTGCTGCGGGACAAGCTCAACGGTTGTATCGGCTGTGGGTGTTTATCGATGGAGGCGTGTCCGTTGCGTAATTTTGGGGATGTGCTTGGGGAACAGGGACCGGGGGCGCAGCTGTTGGAATCGGGGGTTGATCCTGAATAGCGGCGCGGCTATCGCGGGCTTGCCCGCGATGGCGATCCGAGCATTCTGTTGCTTCACTGTTGAAGGCTGAACAGTGGCGTTGTTATGCCCTGCACCGGTAGGAGCTGCCGCAGGCTGCGATCTTTTGATCTTGGTGTGGGCGCGACCGACGAAGGGTCAGGATCAAAAGATCGCAGCCTGCGGCAGCTCCTACTATCTTTGTAGGCTCGCGACAGCTTTATCCCATAACGAAATCAGGGAGACTGATCATGAGCGTCAAACCCATTCCAGAGGGTTATCACAGCATCACCCCGTATCTGGGGATCCAGAAAGCGGCGGAAGCCATCGAGTTCTACAAGAAAGCCTTCGGCGCCACTGAAGTCATGCGCCTGTCCATGCCCGACGGCGGCATCGGTCACGCCGAACTGCGCATCGGCGATTGCCCGATCATGCTCGGCACGCCGTGCGATCAGGGGCCGTTGAGCAATCCGGACAAGTCACCGTCCGTGGGCTTGCACCTGTATGTGAACGATGTGGACGCGTCTTACAAACAGGCAATTGCAGCGGGCGGCACGGTGGTGTCCGAGGTCAAGGATCAGTTTTATGGCGACCGTTCGGGGACCTTGAAGGATCCTTATGGGCATCTGTGGTTTCTGGCCACGCGCAAGGAGGATCTGACCCAGGAGCAGATCGAGCAGCGGGCGAAGGAGATGTTTCAGCAGGGTTGAGCGCTTTGGTGCCTGCCCCGGCCTCATCGCGGGCCAGCTCGCTGCCACAGGGTCCTGTGTCGTAGGAAAAATGGCGAACGACACAACACCGGTGGGAGCGTGGCTCGCCCGCGATGAGGCCATCAGCCACACCACACCGCCCTCGAACACACTTCATGAACAAGCCCACCACGCTTTGCGCCTTGCCCTCCCCGCCCAACACTTTCAGGATGCAGGCAACTACAACAAGGAGACCTCCATGTTCGCCGGATTCCTCAAAGACCAGCGCCACGTCAACGGTGTCGACATTGCCTACCGCGTCGGCGGCAGCGGGCCGGGCCTGCTGTTGCTGCACGGCCACCCGCAGACTCACGTCATCTGGCACAAGGTCGCCGAACAACTGGCCGAGCACTTCACCGTAGTCGCCGCCGACCTGCGCGGTTACGGCGACAGTGCCAGACCGCCGGCCGACGATCACCATACCCCTTACTCCAAACGCGAGATGGCCAAGGATGCCGTGGCGCTGATGAACGCCATGGGCTTCGATCGGTTTTCGGTTCTGGCCCACGACCGCGGCGCCCGCGTGGCCCATCGCCTGGCGCTGGATCATCCGGACGCGGTGCAACGCATGGTGCTGCTCGACATCGCCCCCACGCTGTCGATGTACGCACAAACCAACGAAGCCTTTGCCCGCGCCTACTGGCACTGGTTCTTCCTGATCCGCCCGGCGCCGTTGCCGGAAACCCTGCTTGAAGCCGACCCCGAAGCCTATTTGCGCAGCGTGATGGGCAGTCGCAGCGCCGGACTCAAACCCTTCACCGCCGAAGCCTTTGGCGAATACCTGCGTTGCCTGAAACTGCCGGGCTCGGCGCGCGGGATCTGCGAGGATTACCGTGCCAGTGCCAGCATCGACCTGGAGCATGACCGCGTCGACCTCGACGCCGGCCATCATCTGAACCTGCCGTTGCTGGTGTTGTGGGGCGCCGAAGGCACGGTCGGGCGCTGTTTCGAACCGCTCAAGGAATGGCAACTCGTCGCCACCGATGTGCGCGGCAAAGCGCTGCCCGCCGGTCATTACATCGCCGAAGAAGCGCCGGAACTGTTGCTCGCCGAAGTGCTGGGTTTCCTGCGCTGACACCCGCGTCGCGCTGCTATGCTGGCGGCTCATGCCGCCAGTGCCCGTTCTGTCATGACCACCAAGAAAGACACCGTGCCCCTTCCCGAAGACCTGCGTGTATTCCTCACCGTCGTGCGCAAAAGCGGTTTCGCCGCGGCCGCCGATGAGCTGGGCCTGTCGCCCGCCTACGTCAGCAAGCGCATCCAGATTCTCGAAACCACCCTAGGCACGCGCCTGCTGCACCGCACCAGTCGCCGCATTGCCCTGACCGAGGACGGCGAGCGCGTGCAGCGCTGGGCGTTGCGCATTCTCGATGACTTCCAGCAACTGCACGACGAACTCTCCGACGCCCACGACAGCCCTCGCGGGCGTTTGCATCTGTGCAGCAGTTTCGGTTTCGGCCGTCACCACGTGGCGCCGGCCGTGTCGTTGCTGGCCGAGCGATATCCGGACCTGGAGATTCGCCTCGACCTGTTCGACCGGGTGGTGGACATCGTCAGTGAAGGCTTCGATCTGGAGATTCGTGTCGGCGACGACATTCCCGGTCAGCACATCGGCCGGCGCCTGGTGAGTAATCGGAGGGTGGTGTGTGCGGCCCCCGATTATCTGCAGCGCCAGGGTGTACCGCAGACGTTAGGCGAACTGGAGCAGCATCATTGCCTGGTGATCAAGGAGCGGGACAACGCGTTCGGCATCTGGAACCTGGAACGCAACGGGGTGCAAGAAAGCGTGCGGGTCAGCGGACCGTTGTCGTCCAATAACGGCGAGATTGTCTTGCAGTGGGCACTGGACGGGCGCGGCGTGGTGCTGCGGTCATTGTGGGATGTGAAACCCTTGCTGGATCAAGGGAGGTTGGTGCAGTTGCTGCCCGAGTACAGTCAGAGCGCCAACGTCTGGGCGGTGTACCCGACGCGACTGGCATACTCGGGAAAGTTGCGGGCGTGCGTGGAGTTTTTACAGGCGCATTTCGAGGGGTTGTCGGTGTAGCCGAGCCAACACAATTCTAATGTGGGAGCGGGTTTGCCCGCTCCCACATTTTGATCTGCGTTTAGCTTAACCAGGGATTGGCGGCCAGGTGTTTTAGTTCGAAGGCTTTGATCTGCTCGCTGCGCTGCAAGGTGCTGCCGATGGCGTCGAGGCCGAGCAACAGCGCGGTTTTACGCAGAGTGTCGATGTCGAACAGAATGACCTCGCCGTCGTGGAGGCGAATCTCCTGCGCCTGCAGATCAACACTGATCTGCGCCCCCTCAGGCTGACTGACAACCCGGCCGAGCCGCTGCAACACCGACTCATCGAGGGTAATCAACAACACGCCGTTGCGCTGACAGTTGTCATAAAAGATCCCGGCAAAACTGCTGCCGATCAGCGCGCGGATGCCCATCTGCTTCAAGCCCCAGACGGCATGTTCCCGGCTCGACCCACAACCGAAATTCGGCCCGACCACCATGAAACTCGCGCCCTGCCACGCCGGTTGATTGAGCACGAACTCGGGGTTGGGTTGACCATCCGGCAAAAACCGCAAATCAAAAAACAACCCTCGATCCAGCCCGGCGCGGTCGATGCCCTTGAGAAACTGCTTGGGCATGATTACGTCGGTGTCGATATTGGCCGCCAGCATCGGCGCAGCCTTGCCGCTGACGTGGGTGAACGGCTGCAGGCTCATGCGCGGTCTCCAAAGTGGCGGATGTCGGTCAGGCGGCCGGTAATCGCGGCAGCGGCGACCATCGCCGGGCTCATCAAATGCGTGCGGGCGCCAGCGCCCTGGCGGCCTTCGAAATTGCGGTTGGTGCTGGACGCGCAGCGGTCGCCCGGCGCCAGCACGTCGTCGTTCATGGCCAGGCACATCGAGCAGCCGGACTGACGCCACTCGAACCCGGCTTCGATGAAGATCGCCGCCAGGCCTTCGGCTTCCGCCTGATTGCGCACTTCGGTGGAGCCCGGCACGATCATCGCCCGCACGTGCCCGGCGACGCGTTTGCCACGCACCACGCTGGCGGCATCGCGCAGGTCTTCGATGCGCGCATTGGTGCAGGAACCGATGAAGGCGTGACTGATGACAATGTCGCTCAGCGCCATCCCGGCTTCCAGGCCCATGTAGTTCAGGGCGCGGCGCATGTCCTGGCGCAGGATCAGGTCGCTGACGTCTTGCGGGTCCGGCACGCGGGCGCCGATCGGTGATGCCTGGTCCGGGCTGGTGCCCCAGGTGACCATCGGCTCCAGCGCGCTGGCGTCGAGAAACACTTCACGGTCGAACTGCGCATCGGCGTCGCTGTGCAGGACGCGCCATTGTTCAACCGCCTGGTCCCACAACGCACCTTTGGGCGCACGGGGTTTGTCCTTGAGGTAAGCGAAGACTTTTTCATCTGGCGCCATGAATGCGCCACGCGCCCCGGCCTCCACCGCCATGTTGCAGATGGTCATGCGCGCCTCGACGCTCAGCGCATCGATGGTCGAACCGCAAAACTCGATGGCATAGCCGGTGGCCCCGGAAGCGCCGATCTGGCCAATCAGCGCCATGATCACGTCCTTGGACGTCAGCCCCGGTGCCAGTTCACCGTCCACCGTCACGCGCAAGCTTTTCAGCCGTTTGTAGACCAGGGTCTGGGACGCCAGCAGGTGTTCGATTTCCGAAGTGCCGATGCCGAAACCGAACGCGCCGAGGGCGCCGTACGTGGTGGTGTGGCTGTCGCCCGCGGCAATCACCATACCCGGCAGGATGAATCCCTGCTCCGGGGCAATGACGTGTTCGATGCCCTGGCGCTTGTCGAGGATGTCGAGCAATTCGATGCCGAAGTCCCGGCAGTTTTCCGCCAGGTACGACACCTGCCGCGCCCCACCGGCGTCCGGCATGGCGGCCACGCGATTCGGTGCCGTGGGGTTGACGTGATCGACCACCGCCAGCGCGGTGCCGGCACGCCAGACTCCGCGCCTGGCCTCGCGCAGACCGCTGAATGCCTGGGGACTGGTGTATTCGTTGATGACCTGGCGATCGATGTACAGCAGGACATGGCCCTGGTCATCGAGACGACACACCGTGTGGGAATCGATGTGTTTGTCGTAAAGGGTTCTTGCTGAAGTCATGGGATTGTTCGCTCAGGCTCGCGGGTTTCAGGCGTCTGCGCCCCATCTTAGGCAGTCGCCCCGCCCCATCAATGGCCGGAGAGTGATCCCGTGAACCATGTTTCGTGTTGGATCAAGGCAGCACAGCAATCTGAAATGAATGCAACGCCCCTGTGGGTTATGCGTTTTCAGCAATAGGAAACATTTACTTTCATATCCCGCTTCGGGATTTCTGATTCTCATTCGTCTTATATAGATGCAGTCGGTTCGCGTAGGCAAAAGCCACGACCGTACTTTTCATGGACCCCACGCTGGGAAGCCCGCAGCCAAGGCCCTCTCATCACTACAAGACCTTGATCATGTCGAAGAAGTCCCGCTCAAAACTCTGGTTTCTGGTCCATAGCTGGCTGGCACTGCCCATCTGGTTTTTTGTGCTGATCGTCTGTGTGACCGGCACGCTGGCGGTGATCAGCCAGGAAATCGTCTGGCTGGCCAACCCGCAGATGCGCGCCAGCCAACCCGAAGGTGATGCGCCGCTGCTGAGCTACGACCAGATTATCGCGGCGATCAAACAGGCCGAGCCGCAGATCCTGGTCGAAAGCATCAGCCGCCCCGACGAATCGCATTTCGCCCTGGACGTGGAAGTCACCTACCCCGACGGCCGTTCGGTGGTGGTTTACGTCAACCCGTACAGCGGCGTGATCCAGGGCACCGCCCCGCAATTCAACTTCAGGGCGTTCACCCGCGCCTTGCATGGCTGGTGGCTGGTGCCCTTCACCAACGGCTACAGCTGGGGCTGGTACCTGGTGTCGTTTCTCAGCCTGCCGCTGCTGGCTTCGCTGATTACCGGGCTGGTGGTCTACAAGCGCTTCTGGAAAGGTTTTCTGCGACCGACCCTGCGCATTCGGCACGGCGCGCGGATTTTCTGGGGCGACTTTCACCGCCTCAGCGGTATCTGGTCGATCTGGTTCATCGCGGTGATTTCCGTGACCAGCACCTGGTTCCTGATCGAAGCGTTCATGTTCGATAACCAGATCACCATTTCCACCGCCCCGGTGGCGCCCGTGGTTCCGAGGGAAAGCGTGCCCCTCACCGCCGATGGTTCGCCGGCACCGATGATCAGCCTGGAAACCGCGATTCGCGAAGCGAAGGAACGCATTCCCGGCCTTGAAGACAGCTTCGTCAGCCTGCCCGCCAATGCCTACAGTTACCTCTCGGTGGGCGGCCGCAGCTGGTATCCGCTGATGTTCCAGACCGCCGAGATCAACCCGTACACCGGCGACGTGGCCGTCACCCGCCTGCTCTCGGACCGCTCGGGGCTGGAGCTGGTGACCGAATCGATGCGTCCGTTGCACACCGGTGATTTCGGCGGGATCTGGATCAAGCTGATCTGGTTCTTCTTCGGTCTGCTCCTGAGCATGATGGTGCTCAGCGGCCTGCTGATCTGGACCAAGCGCACTGCCCTGGCCACCGCCAATGCCCTCAAGCGCAGCAACAGACGTCCTCGCGCAGCAGAGGCCGCTCAAGTGACGAGCCGCGACACCACGGAGGTCAGCCAATGAGCCTGTTCACCGCCGAAAAACCGGGGTCGAAACTGAGTCGCTTCTGGCACAAATGGCGCTTCCACATCAACGTTCTGCTGTTGCTGGTGCCACTGGGCTTCATGCCTAAATACTTCGCCGATGCCGCGCTGTTTCGCGGGGACACGGGCCTGGGTGAGCGGGAAATCGGGGACGTTCAGGTCGGGCCATGGAGCCTGCGCCTGGCGGAATTGCGCAACGAAGCACCGCGCCTCGATGGCCCTGCCGGGCACATGAAGAGCTTCAATGCGGCGTTGTGCGACAGCTGCCGCGAGCAGGTCAAGGCGACGTACCTGCGCATTGGCAAACCCCGCAGCCTGCGCGCCGCCGGGGTGATTTTCTTTGGCACGCCTTACCGCATGGGCGCCATGTTGCCGATTCCGGAAAAGACCAAGGCCGACGCCGAGCTGTGGATCACCATGGAAGGCTGGGACGGCGCGATGCATCAAGCGTCCATTCCGCTGAGCCAGGCATCCCCCGCCACCCTTGAGTGGCTGAACAAACAAGGAGGCAAACCATGAGCAACACCTTTCGCCCTCTCCACGCTGTTTTGCTGATGCTGTGCGCCGGTTTCAGCACCAGCGCCCTGGCCCACAACCCGATGTGCGAGTGCAAGGCCATCGACGCCGAGCAGATCCAGTGCACCGGCGGTTTCTCCGACGGCAGCGGCGCACCGGGGGTGACCCTCGATGTGATCGGCTACGACGAAACCATTCTGGTGCCGGGCAAGCTCGGTGCCGATTCCACAGTGACCTTCAAAAAGCCCAGCGCCGAGTTTTATGTGCTGTTCGACGCCGGCCCCGGCCACGTCGTCGAGATCGACCAAGCGGACATCGAGGCCCCATGAGTACGCCTACTACGCACGTCGTCCGCCCGGCCGGTGCCGGCCATGAAACCCTCTATGTGCTGCTGTTGTGCCTGATGATCCTGGCGGTCGCCGGCTCGGTGGTCGCCTGGCGCCATGAGTCCCAGGAAACCAGCAACGTCAGCAGCCATCAACTGGATGCCCGCCGCGACCTGAGCGCTTCCGAGCAAGGCATCTACGCCGATTTGCGGGTGACGCTGGACGAGATTCACCTGCTGCGCCAGGAACAGCAAACCCTGCCGACACCCGAAGCGCTTGCCGACGAGGGTTTTGCGCCGTTTGCCCAGGACGCCAGTTCCGTCAGCCGTGGCGCTCATGCCTGGCAATTGCTCGACGCCAAGGCGTATTTCGGCCAGAGCCAGGCGCCCGCCGTGGCCGGTTCGTTTCTGATGCGCCTGACCGCTGACGATGAGGCGCCAGACATCTGGCTCAATCGTGCCGCCGACCTCAAGGCCCCGACCGACCTCACCGACGCCGCGCTGGAAAGCGCTGGCTGGCGGCAGATCGTCGCGCAATTCGATGCCGGCGTGACCCGCCAGCACCGGCACTGAACCCTCGCCTTCACCCGAGAGAAGACCGCTTTCCCATGCCTATTTCATCTCAACGCTCTTTTTGGCGACCGCTGCTGGTCGGCCTGCTCGCCTGCCTGCTGATGCCCGTGGCCAGCGCCGACGAAGCCAAGCGCCTGCGCATCGGCATCACCCTGCACCCTTATTACAGCTACGTGGCCAACATCGTCGGCGACAAGGCCGAGGTGGTGCCGCTGATTCCAGCCGGTTTCAACCCCCATGCCTACGAACCCCGCGCCGAAGACATCAAGCGCATCAGCGGGCTGGACGTGGTCGTGCTCAACGGCGTCGGTCATGACGACTTCGCCGACCGCATGATCGCGGCCAGCGAAACGCCGAACGTGCCAGTGATCGAAGCCAACGAAAATGTGCCGCTGCTGGCCGCCACCGGTGTCGCCGCTCGCGGTGCCGGCAAGGTCGTGAACCCGCACACCTTCCTCTCGATCAGCGCGTCCATCGCCCAGGTCAACAACATCGCCCGCGAGCTGGGCAAGCTCGACCCGGACAACGCCAGGACCTACACCCAGAATGCCCGCGCCTACGGCAAACGCCTGCGGCAGATGCGCGCCGACGCCCTGGCGAAACTGACCCAGGCGCCGAACGCCGAGTTGCGGGTGGCCACGGTTCACGCGGCTTACGACTACCTGCTGCGCGAATTCGGCCTGGAAGTGACCGCGGTGGTCGAGCCCGCGCACGGCATCGAACCGAGCCCGAGCCAGTTGAAAAAGACCATTGATCAACTGCGCGAACTGGACGTGAAAGTGATCTTCTCGGAGATGGATTTCCCGTCCACCTACGTCGAGACCATCCAGCGTGAATCCGGGGTGAAGCTGTACCCGCTGTCGCACATTTCCTACGGTGAATACACCGCCGACAAGTATGAAAAGGAAATGACCGGCAACCTCAACACCGTGGTCCGGGCGATTCAGGAGTCTGGCGCATGACGGCTAAAGAAACGCTCAGCGAATCCCCTGTGGGAGCGAGCCTGCTCGCGAAAGCGTCAGGTCAGTCCGCACATTCGTTAAATGACACACCGCTTTCGCTGGCAAGCCAGCTCCCACAGGTTTCGGGACCAACCCTCGACTTTGCGGAAGTCAGCCTGACGCTGGGCCGCACGACGATCCTCGACAAGGTGACCTTCCAGGTCCAGCCCGGCAGCGTGCATGCGCTGGTCGGCCCCAACGGTGGCGGCAAGAGTTCGTTGATCAAGACCCTGCTCGGGCAAATGCCGCATCAGGGCCGCCTGAGCCTGCAGTGGCCGGGCGATCCCGGCACCATCGGCTACGTGCCGCAGGCGCTGGAATTCGATCGCGGGCTGCCGATGACCGTCGGCGATTTCATGGCCGCCATGTGTCAGCGGCGCCCGGCGTTTCTCGGGTTGAGCAAACATTACGCGACGGCGATCGGTGAGGCGTTGGAGCGGGTCGGCATGCAGGACAAACGCAAGCGGCGCATGGGCGCCTTGTCCGGTGGCGAGCGTCAGCGCGTGTTGCTGGCGCAGGGGCTGATCCCG
Organism: Pseudomonas sp. NFX71; assembly: GCF_048079215.1. Taxonomy (NCBI): domain Bacteria; kingdom Pseudomonadati; phylum Pseudomonadota; class Gammaproteobacteria; order Pseudomonadales; family Pseudomonadaceae; genus Pseudomonas; species Pseudomonas sp. NFX71. The sequence goes on from NZ_CP182230.1 coordinate 35,662, forward strand.
GCACCGCAGTTGCTGGTGCTCGATGAACCGATGTCGGCCCTTGATGAGGCGGGCATTCAGGTGTTTGAACGGTTACTCGGCGACTGGCGCAAGAGCGGGATTACCGTGCTGTGGATCGAGCACGATCTGGAAGCGGTCGGGCGTCTGGCGGATCGCGTTACCGGGCTCAATCGCCGGGTCTTGTTTGATTCCACACCGAAGCAGGCACTGACCCCCGAAACATTGTTGACGCTGTTTTCAACCCATCCACGGAGCGCTGCCTGATGAGTTACGAAGCCTTTCGTTTGATGGTCCAGGGCTGGGCCTCTTCGGGTTATCTGCCTGAAGCGCTGGCCTACGGATTCGTGGTCAACGCCCTGCTCGCCGGTTTGCTGATCGGCCCGGTGCTCGGTGGTTTGGGCACGCTGGTGGTGGTCAAGCGCTTCGCGTTTTTTTCTGAAGCGGTGGGTCACGCCGCACTGACCGGTGTCGCCATCGGCATTCTGCTCGGCGAGCCCTACACCGGGCCTTATGGCAGCCTGTTCGGTTACTGCCTGTTGTTCGGCATTTTGCTCAACTACCTGCGCAACCGTACGGGTCTGGCGCCGGATACCTTGATCGGCGTGTTCCTGTCGGTGTCGTTGGCGCTGGGTGCGAGTCTGCTGCTGATCCTGGCGGGCAAGATCAATGTGCACATTCTGGAAAACGTGTTGTTCGGCTCGGTGCTGACGGTCAACGGCAATGATTTGCTGGTGTTGGCCATCGTCGGTTCGCTGGTCATGGCACTGGCGTTGCCGCTGTACAACCGCATCATGCTCGCCAGTTTCAACCCGCAACTGGCGGCGGTGCGCGGCGTGGCGGTGAAGACCCTGGATTACCTGTTCGTGATTCTGGTGACACTGATCACCGTGGCGGCGGTGAAAGTCATTGGTGCGATTCTGGTCGGTGCCCTGTTGGTGATTCCAGCAGCGGCGGCGCGGTTGCTCAGCCAGTCGCTGAAGGGGTTCTTTTGGTGCTCGGTCGTGATCGCTACGGTCAGTACGTTGTGCGGGATTCTTGCGCCGATTGTCTTCGACCTGCCTATCCCGTCCGGCGCCGCGATCATTCTGGTGGCCGGTATCGCCTTCGCCCTCGCCGCCATTGCGCGCGGTGTTGTCCCCAGTCTGAAAGGGAACCTTGGATAAATGTCATTTTCTCTGCGTCAACTGACCCTGGCCGTCGCCCTCTGCGGGCTGGTTAACACTTCGTTTGCGGCAGACAGCGCCAGGCCGTTGCATGTGCTGGCGTCCTTGCCGATCACTTACGGACTGGGCGAAGTGCTGCTCAAGGGCACCAACGTCAAGCTTGAACGTGCGGCGCCGGCGAACCTGCCCGGCAGCCGTCAGACCGCTTATTTCACCGGGCGTGGCGCGCCGGCGCTAGCGAAACTGGCGACGGACGCCGATGCAGTGATTGGTCTGCGTTCGTTGTGGGCGGATGACCCGCTGTACCCGATCTCACGGCGCAGCAACATTCGTATCGTCGAAGTCGATGCCGCACGCCCGGTGGACGGCGCCCTCCCCGGCATCGCCGTGCAGCCGGGCAACAAGGTCGATGGCTTGAACAGTCAACCGTGGTTTTCCAGCAACAATATGGGACGCATGGCGGATGTGATGGCGGCGGATCTGGTGCGCCTGGCGCCGGAGGCCAAGCCGAAAATCGAGGAGAACCTGGCGGCGCTCAAGCAACGCTTGCTCAAGTTCAGTGCCGACAGCGAAGCGCGGCTGGCCAGTGCCGACAACCTGAGTGTGATGTCCCTGAGCGATCATTTTGGCTATCTGATTGGTGGGCTCAACCTGGAGTTGATTGGGCTCGATGCGCGGCCGGATGCTGAGTGGACGCCCGAAGCGCTGAAGCAATTGGGCGAGACACTGAAGGACAATGAGGTGGCGGTGGTGCTGCATCATCGGCAGCCTTCGGAGGCGGTGAAAGCGGTGATTGATGAGGCCGGCAGCCGGTTGTTGGTGTTGAGTGTGGATGCGGCGGATCCGGTGGGTGAGCTGGAGGGGAATGTGGATTTGGTGATCAGGGCGTTGAGTGGGGTGTAGCCGGCGGTTTGCTAAGGCTCGCCATGCCCTCCTCCCGGTCCTGCCTGTCATTTGAAGCGTATGCGTTCCCCCTGTGGTAGCTAGCCTGCTAGCGATGGACGCTCACGATAACGCGTATTGTCTGAATGAACGCGTTGCCTGGACATCCATCGCTAGCAGGCTAGCTCCCACAGGGGAACGCGTTCTGCTTTGGCTTTGGTTTTTGATCTGGTTTTTGATCTTGATCTGCCCCGTCGGAAGGCCGAGAGCAGGTTCTGCGTAGTGGGCCCACGGAGCAGGACCGGAGCGAGGCAAATCAAGGCTTGCTCACGAAACACACCTCCAGACAACACAAACTCCAAAGCAAAAAAAAGCCCGCTGACCTTACCGGTCCAGCGGGCTTCTCTTTGCGTGAAATCTAGTGAGCCAGAGCCTGTTCTTCCATCTTCTTGCGCAAGCTCAGCGGACGCATGTCCGTCCAGGTTTCTTCGATGTAAGCCAGGCATTCCTTCTTCAGCCCGCTCTTGCCCACGGTGCGCCAGCCTTCAGGCACAGCTTTGTAGTCGGGCCAGATCGAGTACTGCTCTTCGTGGTTGACCACGACCTGAAAGAGGATGTCCTCGCGGTCGAATACTGACGTCATGGTGTCTCTCCATCGCTGTAAGGTGAGCTGCACTGCGTGCGCAGCCGTTATGTAGAAAGAACGTTCCGGGGCCCGGAAAATTTAGAGGCTGGCGGTGGCAGCAGCCATGGCTCGACCAAAAATTTCCGCGACCCGATCGATTTCCGCGGCGGTAATCACCAGTGGCGGCAGGAAACGCACCACGCCGCCATGACGGCCCCCCAGCTCAAGAATCAGCCCGCGCTTGAGGCATTCACGCTGCACCAGCGGCGCCAGACGAGCAAAAATCGGTGGATGCCCCTGAGCATCCGGCGCGCCTGTCGGGTCGACCAGTTCAACGCCAAGCATCAGGCCGCGACCGCGAATATCGCCCAGTTGCGGGAAGTCTCGTTGAAGAATGCGCAGGTGCTCGCTCAAGCGCTCGCCCATGGCCGCAGCGTGTTCGCAGACCTTGTGCTCAACCAGATAACGCATCACCGCAGAGCCCGCGGCCATGGCCATTTGATTGCCACGGAAGGTCCCGGCATGCGCGCCCGGCAACCAGGTGTCGAGCCAGTCGCGATACACCACCACCGCCAGCGGCAGGCTGCCGCCGATGGCCTTGGACATCACCACCACGTCCGGAATGATCCCGGCGTGCTCGAAGGCGAACATCTTGCCGGTACGGGCAAAACCGCTCTGGATTTCGTCGACGATCAGCGCCACGCCCGCCTTCTCGGTGATGCGCCGCACGCCGCGCAACCAGTCGAGGTCGGCCGGGATCACCCCACCTTCGCCCTGGACGACTTCCACAATCACGGCAGCCGGCAATTGCACGCCGGCCTCGGGATCGTTCAGTAAATTATCGAGATAGTTGAGGTTGACCTGCACGCCTTGGGCGCCACCGAGGCCGAACGGGCAACGGTAATCGTAGGGATACGGCATGAACTGCACGCCGCTGCTGAGCAATGCGCCCAAGGGCTTTTTCGGACCCAGGCTGCCCATCAGGCTCAACGCGCCCTGGCTCATGCCGTGATAAGCGCCCTGGAAAGACAACACGGTGCTGCGCCCGGTGGCGGTGCGCACCAGTTTCAGCGCGGCTTCCACCGCGTCGGTGCCGGTCGGGCCGCAGAACTGGATCCTTGCTTCAGCGGCGAGCGCCGGCGGCAGCAGTCCGAACAGGTCCTGGACGAACTGGTCCTTGACCGGCGTGGTCAGGTCGAGGGTGTGCAGCGGCAGTTCATCGGCCAGCACTTGCTGGATCGCTTCGATCACCACCGGGTGGTTATGCCCCAGGGCCAGTGTCCCGGCGCCGGCCAGGCAGTCAATGAAACGGCGGCCTTCAACGTCTTCGACATAAATGCCCTTGGCACGCTTGAGGGCCAGGGGAATGCGTCGCGGATAGCTACGGGCATTCGATTCCTGCTGACTCTGGCGTGCCAGCAACGGCGATTCGTTGAACTGATACAGCGTCTCGGCCGGCGCCGGAGTGATCCGGGCCGACTGATCTTCCATAAGGCTGGTAGCGACTGACATCTCTCGACCCCTCAATAGGTTTTCCTGTTCTGGAAACGCATCAGCGCGCCGAGGATTTAGACCCTTGATCAGCTTTTATGAAGGTGGCGTCAGCGCCTTGTACATGGGGATGGCGTGGAGCCCGGCGACGGTGAAGGTTTCGGCGCAGGGCTGATAACCCAGATGACGGTAAAAGGCTTCGCTGGTTCGGGTGCTGTTGAGTCGGGCCTGGGCCACACCGCGTTCAATCAGCCAGCGTTCGAGGTCGTGGACCAGTGCCTGCCCGGCACCGCGTCGAAACCATTCCGGCTGCACGTAACAGAACGCAACCTTGCCGCTGATCGCCGCCATCGCGGCGCCTACCGGTTTGTCCTGCAACAGGGCGATATTCAGGTACAACCGTTGGTCGGTCAGCCACGTTTGAATGCGTTCAGTGGTTTTGCTGTGAGTCCAGGTGGCGACGGTTCGCGGGTCGTTGCGGTGGTCGAGCGCACAGCCGATGCGGATCGAACGCTCGACGATCCGGCTGATGATGCCGGCGTCGGCGGGGGTTGCCTTGCAGACGTGCAGGGATGCATCCATGGCACTGTGACCTCAATCCATTGAGAAAAAGCCGTCGGGGACGATAGCCCCGCAGGTGCCAGCAATGCCAATGGAGAGAGGTTACATTTGATGTGCAACACAGAATCCTGTGGGAGCGGCGGTGCGACGTGCCCGCTCCCACAGGGTTTTGTGGTGTGCTCAGACCGGTTGCAACGGCATGGTCAACTCAACCCGCAAGCCATCCGGCCGGCTGTCGAAACGCAGCGTGCAGCCACATCGCTGAACAATGGCCTGGACAATCGCCAGCCCCAAGCCACAGCCGGTGCTCTGGCCGTTGCGCCAGAAGCGCTGGGTCAGGTGTTGCAGATCGTCTTCGGCAATGCCCGGGCCATGGTCGCGTACTACGAACTGTACGCGGCTGCCGGTAGTCTCCAGGCTCAGTTCCACCGGTCCGTCATTCGGGGTATGGCGTAGCGCGTTGTCCAGCAGGTTGCGCAGCGCGGCAATCGACAGCACGGCGGGCATTTGCACGGGTGCGTGAGAGATCTTCGGCGGCAACTTGAATGTGATCCGCTGACGATCACCGCTGGCGGCATCCTGAATCGCCAGTTTTGCCACTTGCTCGGCGCTGCATTGCACACCGTCGTCGAACGACAGGCTGCCCTCGACCCGTGCCAGCAACAACAGTTGCTCAAGGGTCCGGTGCAGGCGGTCGGCGCCCTCCTCGGCCCGGGCCAGGGATTGATCCCGCGCCGCGCCGTCGGTCATGCGTGCCACTTGCAGGTGCGTCTTGATCGCCGTCAGCGGGCTGCGCAGTTCATGCGCCGCATCACCGGTCAGGCGGCGTTCGCGCTCGATGGTCTTGCCGATGCGCTGGAACAACTGGTTCTGGGTATCCAGCAACGGTTGCAATTCGCTGGGCAGCGGCTGGATCTGCAAAGGTTCCAGCGAGTCGGCGCTGCGGCGCATCAAGGCATCGCGCATGCGGTTCAACGGCGCCAATCCCTGGCCGATGCCCAGCCAGAGCAGGCACAGGCAACCGAGCAATGCCACGCCCACCGGCACCGAGGCGGCCAGCAGAATCGACATGTTCAGCGCTTCACGCTCGATCTGCCGATCAGCGGTGGTGATGCGCAAATCGCCACGAGCCAGGGTGAAGCTGCGCCACGGTGCGCCGTCGATCATCTGATCGTGGAAGCCCATTTTCTCGGCTTCCAGGGTTTGTTGCGGATCGGTGTGACTGCGGGCCAGGATTTCCCCGCGCAAGGAGCTGACCTGACACGCCATGCCACCCGGGATGTTCAGTTGTTCCGCGCTGAAATGGGTGCCCTCGCCCTTGGTCGGCAAGGCGGGCAATTGCTCCATCAGGCCGGCGACCATACGCGCCGACGCCACCAGCCGCTGGTCGAGGGAAAACATCATCTGGTTGCGCAGGTCGCTGAGCATCCAGGCTGCCGCCAGGGCCCAGATCAGCGCAAACGCGGCGCCGAGTGTCAGGCTCAGGCGCAAACGCAGGCTCATCACTTTTTCAGTTCCTCTGCACCATCGGCCGGCCCCAGGCGATAGCCCAGGCCGCGCACGGTCTCAACAATGCCGTTACCCAGCTTGCGCCGCAGGTGATGGATATGCACGTTGAGGGCGTTGCTTTCCAGCTCGTCGTTGAAGCCGTAGACGCTGTCCTTCAACTGCTCGGTGGACAGCACCCGGCCACGGTTGTGCAGCAGAGCTTGCAACAGCGACTGTTCGCGACGGGAAAGGTCCACCGGTTGTCCGGCGAGCGTGGTTTCGCGGCTGCTCGGGTCATAGGTCAGGGCGCCGTGCTCGATCAGGTTGACGCTGCGCCCCGCGACCCGCCGCAACAACGTGTGCAGGCGTGCGGCGAGTTCACGCAGGTCGAATGGCTTGAGCAGGTAATCGTCGGCACCGGCCTGCAAACCGTCGACGCGGTCAGTGACCGAATCCCGCGCGGTGAGAATCAGCACCGGGATTTCCAGACCGTTGTGACGCAACTGCTGCAACAGCTTCAGACCGTCCTCGTCGGGCAGGCCGAGGTCGAGCACCATGACGTCGAACTCGGCGACCTTGAGCATGGCGCGCGCAGCCGAGGCCGTCGCCACGTGCTCGACCGTCAGGCCTTGAGCGGTGAGACCGGCGACAATGCCGCTGGCGATCAGCTCGTCGTCTTCGCAAACCAGTACGTGCATGGTCAACCCTGTTGAAAAAAGCTGATTAGGCCGGTGGCCGATTAAGCGGACATTATGCCGCAAGCGCCACGTCCACAAGGTTATCGCGGTTAATCATCGGTTAATCGCCGCCTCCCATTGTGCACCTCACTTGCAAAGGGATAAGGCTTACCCATGCGTCGACTGTTTTTGTTTTTTCTTCTCTTGATCTCGGGTGTGGCCCAGGCAGGGACCAATCCGTTCGAAACCAAACCTGAATTCCTGCCGGTGGAAAAGGCGTTTGTCTTCACCTCCGAGCGCCTCGACTCAGGTGAAACACAGCTCTATTGGCAGGTCTCCGATGGTTACTACCTTTATCAGAAACGCCTGAAGTTCGATGGGTTACCCGCCGAGCTGCATCCTGTGCTACCCGAAGGCGAGTCTCACAGTGATGAATTCTTCGGCGAACAGCCGGTTTATCGCCAGGGCCTGGAACTGAAGATTCCGGCCGGTGCGACGGGCACGATCAAGGTTGGCTTCCAGGGGTGTGCCGATGCCGGTTTGTGTTATCCACCGCAAACCCAGGTGGTGGATCTGGGCGGCAGCGCTGCCACTTCCACGACGACCGAAGCCCCGGATCAAGCCCTGGCCAGCAGCCTGCAACAACGGGCGCTGGGCTGGAGCCTGCTGGTGTTCTTCGGTCTGGGCCTGCTGCTGGCCTTCACCCCTTGTTCGTTGCCGATGCTGCCGATTCTGGCCGGTTTGATCGTGGGCAGTGGCGCCACGCCCAAACGTGGTTTTGCGCTGGCGACCAGTTATGTCGTGAGCATGGCGCTGGTGTATGCGGCGATGGGCGTTCTAGCCGCGTCGCTGGGTGCGAACCTTCAGGCGCTGCTGCAAAACCCTTGGCTGCTGGGCAGTTTCGCTGCGGTGTTCGTGTTGCTGGCACTGCCGATGTTCGGGTTCTTCGAACTGCAACTGCCGGTGGCCGTGCGTGATCGGCTGGAAAACGTGTCGCGCAATCAGCGTGGTGGCAGCCTGCTCGGCGCGGGCGTGCTGGGCGCGTTGTCCGGTTTGCTGGTCGGCCCGTGCATGACCGCTCCACTGGCGGGCGCCCTGCTCTACATCGCGCAAAGCGGCAATGCGCTGCACGGCGGGTTGATTCTGTTCGCCATGGGCATCGGCATCGGTGTGCCGCTGCTGTTGCTGGTGACGGTCGGCAATCGCTTCCTGCCCAAACCCGGCGCCTGGATGAACCTGCTCAAAGGCGTATTCGGCTTCCTGTTTCTCGCCACCGCGTTGCTGATGCTACGGCCGGTGCTGGATCAATCGTTGTGGGTCGGTCTGTGCGGTGCGCTGTTGCTGATCGCCGCCTACAGTGCCTGGAAACAGTCGGAAGGTTTCGGACGCGTCGCGCATGTGTTCGGTGCCAGCTCATTGTTGCTCGGCGTCTGGGGCAGCCTGTTGATGATCGGTGCGGCGGGCGGCAGTGATGACCTGTTGAAACCGCTACAGGTCTTTAGCACCGCCAATGCGAGCAATGTCACCCGCCCGGTCGGCCACGACGCCTTCACCACGATCAAGGACCCGGCCGCGCTGCAACGGGAACTCGACGCGGCTCAGGCTCAGGGCCAGTGGGTGCTGCTGGACTACTACGCCGACTGGTGCGTGTCGTGCAAAGTCATGGAAAAACAGGTTTTCGGCCAAACCCGCGTCCTCGACGCCTTGAGCGATGTGCGCTTGCTACGGCTGGACGTCACCGCCGACAATGCCGCCAGCCGCGAACTGCTCGGCCGTTATAAAGTGCCGGGGCCGCCGAGTTTTCTGTGGATCGGCGCCGACGGCATCGAGCGTCGCAGCCAGCGCATCACCGGCGAGGTCGATGCCGACACCTTCCTGCAACGCTGGACCACCACCCGAGACGCCCGTTAATGCTGACTTTTACCCTCGGCACCTTTGCCATCGCGCTTAACCACCTGCTGCTGATCAGTGCCCTGGCGCTGGCGACGTTTGTCGGCTGGCGGGCGGCCAAACGTGGCGGCGAGAACCCCGAGTCGGTGCTGTTCAGCCTGTTCCTGATCGGCATGCTGGCCGCCCGGATCAGCTTCGTGGCGCTCTACTGGGCGCACTATCGCAATGATCCGTGGCAAGTCATCGACTTGCGCGACGGCGGTTTTCTCGCGCTGCCCGGGGTGATCGTGCTGTTGCTCGCCGCGTTGTATCGCGGCTGGCGTCGGCCAGGCTTGCGCCGCCCGTTGGGCTTCGGCGTGGCCAGCGGCCTGGCGTTCTGGGTGCTGGCCACCTTCTCGCTGACAATTTACGAACAGGGCACGCGCCTGCCGGACATTACCCTGCGCAATGCCGCCGGTGAAACCGTGCAACTGGCGGACTACAAGGGCGGGCCGCTGGTGATCAATCTCTGGGCCACCTGGTGCCCGCCGTGCCGTCGGGAAATGCCGGTCCTGGAAAATGCCCAGCAACACCGCCCGGACCTGACTTTCCTGTTCGTCAATCAGGCCGAAAGCATGCAAAGCGTCAGCACGTTCCTGGAAACCCAGGGCCTGAGCCTGTCCAACGTGCTGTTCGACGGCAGTGGCCGATTGGGCCAGGCCGTCGGCTCGATGGCGTTGCCGACTACGCTGTTCTATAGCCCTGACGGTCGTCTGTTGGGCAGCCACCTGGGCGAACTGTCGGAAGCCAGCCTGGCTCGCGCCCTGGAAAACTTCGATACCCCGAATCCCGCCGTACCGGCCACCTCTTCAAGGAAACTGCCATGCCCCGCCTCCGCCACCTGTTGACGCTGACCCTGGGCGCCGCCCTGCTGCACTTGCCGTCGGTACAGGCCGCTGAAGAACTGCCCGAAGCGATCAAGAAGATCGAAGCCAAGGGCGCCAAAATCGTTGGCCAGTTCGACGCACCCGACGGCCTGCGCGGTTATGCCGCGCAGTACCAGAACCGCGGCATGGCGCTGTACCTGACGCCCGATGGCAAACATGTGTTGCTGGGCAGTTTGTACGACGCCGAGGGCAACGACCTGAGCAGCGCGCCCTTGCAGAAGCTGGTTTACGCGCCGATGGCCAAGGAAATCTGGGGCAAGCTGGAAACCAGCAACTGGATCGGTGACGGCAACAAGGACGCCCCCCGCGTGGTGTACCTGTTCAGCGACCCGAACTGCCCTTACTGCAACATGTTCTGGGAACAGGCGCGGCCGTGGGTGAAGGCCGGCAAGGTGCAATTGCGGCACATCATGGTCGGCATCATTCGTGAGGACAGTCCGGGCAAATCCGCGGCGCTGCTCGCGGCCAAGGACCCGCAAAAAGCCCTGCAAGACCACGAAGGTGCCGGCAAGGCCAGTTCGCTCAAGGCCCTGAAAGACGTACCGCCGGCGATTCAGGCGAAACTGGCGGCGAACATGCAGTTGATGGAAGACCTGGAGTTGCAGGCGACACCGGCGATTTTCTACATGGACGACAAGGGTGAACTGCAGCAACAGCAAGGCGCGCCGTCACCGGACAAGCTGGTGAAGATTCTCGGGCCGAAGTAAGGGCCGTTTGATTCGTGGTGGCAGCAGTAACGTCATCGCGGGCTCGCCCGCGATGACGTCAGTACGATCGACTAATTTCTCTCAGCCAGAAACTTCAGCAAGGCCTCGGTCACAAACGACGGATTCTCCAGATTGGAGATATGCCCCGCCTCCGGTACCAGCACACACGGGCAACCGATCAACTCGGCCATTTCCTTCGCCTCCGACGGCGGTCGCGGCTTGTCCTGATCGCCACACATCACCAGCGTGGCGCCAGCATTCAACTCGCCCAGACGCGGCAACAGATCATCCCGACCAAACGTAATCCGGCCCATCGGCACGATGCTTTGACGCAGGCGCTCCGGCGGCAGCGCAGCCAGTTTCGCGCGAAAATCCTGATACAGCGCCGACTGCGGATCGATGCCCGGACGGAAGAAGATCGGCACGACGATGTCGAGCAATTGCGGTGCAATCACCCCGCTGTCTTCGATCTGCTTGAACAGCGAGAAATAGTACTGGCGGGTCGGTTCCGGTTCGACACCGACGTAGGTGTCCATCAGCACCAGGCCGTTGATTCGTTGCGGGGCTGACAGTGCCAGGCGTACGCCCCACATGCCGCCTACCGACAGACCGACCAGCGTGACACGGTCGATGTCCAGATGATCGAGCAACCCCCGTGCCTGACGGGCAATGTCATCCAGCGATTGCGTGCCTTCCGGTAGCGGGCCTGATTCACCGTGACCCCACAGGTCCAGGGCGATGACCCGGTATTGCCGCGACAGCGCGGCGATCTGCGGCGCCCACATGGCCTGGTCCCAGAGGTAGCTGCCAGCGAGCAGCACTGCGGGGCCGGTGCCTTGATCGATGTAGTGAAGGGGTTGTCCGTCAATCGTAACGAAGGGCATTGACTGTTTCCTCTGCCGAAAAGGGAAGAGGCAGACTGCGACGGGTCGGATCTACAGTCAACGCACAAATCGTGTCGAAAATGACCACGCCATCGCTAGCAGGATAGCTCCCACAGGTCAGCATTGCCCCTGTGGGCAGCTAGCCTGCTAGCGATGAGGCCTCACAGACGCTAGAGAATTACAGCCCCTCCAACTCCGCCATCAGATCATTCAACCGATCCACCTTCTCCTCGGTAATATCGCTCGCCGCCAACCCGTCGATGTACTCCGCCAGCTCCTCGACCGTGCTGCACTCGAACATCGCCCGCAGCGGCACATCCCGTTGCAGCGATTTCTGCACCCGCGAGGCAATCTGCGTCGCCAGCAGCGAATGCCCGCCCAGCTCGAAGAAGTTGTCGCGCACACCGACCTTCTCGACCTTCAATACCTCGGCCCAGATGCCCGCCAATGTCTGCTCCAGTTCATTGCGCGGTGCCTGGTAATCCTGGCTCTGCAACTGGCCGATCTCCAGCGCCGGTAGTGCCTTGCGATCCAGTTTGCCATTGGCGTTGAGCGGCATCCGCTCCAGCCACAACCAGTGCAGCGGCACCATGTATTCCGGCAGTTCGGCGCGCAGGCGTTGCTTGATGCGCTCCAGGCGTTCGCCTGGAGCGAGCGCCGATTCGGCCGCCACAAGGTAACCGACCAGATGCTTTCCATTGACGCCTTCCTGCACCCCGACCGCCGCTTCGCGCACTTCCGGTTGTTCGTGCAGACGCGCTTCGATTTCACCCAGTTCGATGCGGTAACCGCGAATCTTCACCTGATGGTCGATGCGCCCGACGTATTCCAGCACGCCGTCACTGCGACGCCGGGCCAGGTCGCCGGTGCGATACAGACGATCCCCCGGCTCGCCAAACGGGTTCGGCACAAACACCTGCGCCGTGCGCAACGGATCGCTGACATAACCGCGCCCGACACCGGTGCCGGCCACGCACAACTCGCCCACCGTCCCCAGCGGCACCAGGTCCAGTGCGCCGCCGAGCAGGTACAAACGGTTGTTGTCGGTCGGCGTACCGATCGGCAAATAGCTGCCGCGGGTCGAGGCCATGTCGACGCGGAAGAACGCCACGTCGTCGGAGCATTCCGCCGGTCCGTAAGCATTCACCAGCCCGATGTCGGGGTAGCGCAGCAACCATTGATGCGCCAGTTCCGGCGGCATCGCTTCGCCCGTCGGCAACATCCAGCGCAGGCCGTCGAGGCGCATGCGTTCCTGGGCGAGCATGCCCTGAATCAGCGACGGCACGCTTTCGAGCACGGTGATGCCCTGGGCCGACACGTGCGCCAGCAAGCCCTGTGGATCGTGGGCGATGGTGTTCGGCACGATGTCCACCCGCGCGCCAAACAACGGCGCGGCAAGGAACTGCCAGACCGAAATGTCGAAGCTTTGCGAAGCGGTCTGGGCGATCACATCAGTGTCACTGAGATTGAGGTACGGGACCTTGCTCAACTGATTGTTGAGCATGCCGCGCTGTTCGACCATCACACCTTTGGGCAGACCGGTGGAACCCGAGGTGTAGATCACATAAGCGAGGTTGTCCGGACCGCTGTAGAGGCCCGGATTCGCCACCGAAACATCGCTCGCCTGAACTTCTTCCCACACCAGCAACCGTGGCCGATTGGCGCAACCGAATGCCTCCAGCAGCGCGACAGCCTGTTCACGGCAGGCCTGCGTGCAGACCAGCAACGGCGTACGGCTCAGGTCGATGATGCGGCTCAGACGCTGACTCGGCAGCCCCGGGTCCAGCGGCAGATAACCGGCGCCCGCCTTGAAGCTGCCGATGATCATCCCGAGCAGGTCGAGGTTACGTTCGGCCAGCAACGCCACCGGTTGATCCAGCCCGACACCCGCCGCGATCAACCCATGGCCGAGGCGGTTACTGCGCTGGTTCAGCTCAGCGTAAGTGTGTTGCCGGTCGAGGCAACTGGCGGCGATCCGTTGTGGATACCGCGCGACCTGCGCTTCGAACAACGCGACGTAGCTCTGCTCCAGCGGGTAATCGTGTTCGCTCTGGTTGCAGCCATGGATCAGGAAATCCTGTTCCTCGGCCCCCAGCAGCGGCAAGTCCGCCATGTCGCCATGGAAACCGTCGACCAGCGCCAGCAACAAACGCTTGAACTCACCCAGCATGCGCTCGACGGTCGACTCGTCGAAATAGCGCTGGTCGTAAGACAGGTGCAAGCCCAGGTCATCACCCGGATAACACACCGCCGTCAGCGGGAAGTTGGTGTGGGTGCGGCCCGAATCCGAGGTCGCGTTGAGGCTCTGCGCGCGGTCCAGTACCGAGACGTCCACCGGGGCGTTTTCGAACACGAACAGGCTGTCGAACAGCGGCTGGCCTTTGGGCAACTCGCTGTTTTCCTGAATGCTCACCAACGGCAGGTATTCGTACTCGCGCAGTTGCATGTTGCTGTCGAGCAAGCCGCTGAGCCACTGGCGAACACTGCAACGCTGATCGTCCTCGGGCATTTTCACCCGCAGCGCGATGCTGTTGATGAACAGCCCGACGGTGCGTTGCATCTCGGGCATGTCCACCGGACGGCCGGCCACGGTGACGCCGAACAGCACATCGCGATCACCGCTCAAACGCCGCAGCACCAGGGCCCACGCCGCTTGTGCGAAAGTGTTGATGGTCAGCTGATGGGCCTGCGCCAGTTCACGGAGGTGTGCACCGTCACGGGCATCGAGACGGGTGTAGCGGTCGCCGACGATCATGCCGCCGCTGTCGCCCGCATGTTCACGCAGGAACGGCCGGTCACTCGGGATCGGCGTGGTGCGTTCGAAGCCTTGCAGGTTGGTTTTCCACCACTGCCGCGCTTGCGCCAGGCTCTGCCGTTGCAGCCAGCCGATGTAGTCGCGATAACGTGGCGGCACGGCCAGTTTGGCTTCGCGTCCGTCACCCAGCGCGGTATAGATCTCAAAGAAATCCGCCATCAGCAACGACCGGCACCAGGCATCGATGAGGATGTGGTGGTTGCTCATCATGAACCAGTAGCGTGCTTCGCCAACCTTGATCAAACGCAGGTGGAACGGTGCCTGGTTGAGCAGATCGAAGCCGGCTTCGCGCTCGCTTTTCAGCAAGGCTTGCAGTTTCGGTTCTTGCTCCGCCTCGGCGATGGCGCTCCAGTCGAGGTACTCGATCGGCGTGCTGCCCGGCTTGTGGATAACTTGCAGCATGTCTTCGCCGATGTTCCAGCAGAACGACGCACGCAAGGCTTCGTGCCGGGCGATCACCGCTTGCCAGGCCGCGGCGAAACGTTGCGGATCGAGTTCGCTGTTGATGCGATAACGGTCCTGCATGTAGTAGAGGCCGGTGCCCGGTTCCAGCAAGGTGTGCAGCAATATGCCTTCCTGCATCGGGGTCAGCGGGTAAACGTCTTCGATGGCAGCGGCCGGGATCGGCAGTGCGTCGAGTTGCGCCTGGGTCAGCTTCGCCAGCGGGAAGTCCGACGGCGTCAGGCCGCCCGCCTCGTCACGCAGGCAATGGTCGATCAGGCTCTGCAATTCACCGAGGTAGGCGTCCGCCAGTTCGCAGATGGTTTGCGCGTCGTGGCGTTCGGCACTGAAGGTCCAGCGCAGCACCAACTCACCACCATAGACCTGACTGTCGACGCTCAGCTCGTTGGGCAGCGGTGCTTTCGGATCGTGGGCGGCGCCGACGGCTTCATCGAGCGGACGGAACAACGCGTCCGCGCCGAAGCTCTGGTCGAACTGGCCGAGGTAGTTGAAGGTGACCGGCGCCACTGGCAACGCAGCCATGGCCTCACGGCTCGGTTCATCGGCGAGGTAGCGCAGCACGCCAAAACCCAGTCCTTTGTGCGGCACGCCACGCAGTTGCTCCTTGATCGCCTTGATCGAAGCGCCCTGCCCGGCGGCCTCTTCAATGTTCAGCGGTGTCAGGCGCAACGGATAAGCGCTGGTGAACCAGCCAACGGTACGGGTCAGGTCGATCTCGTCGAACAGCGTCTCGCGACCGTGGCCTTCGAGTTGAATCAACGCCGACTCATGACCGCTCCAGCGGCACAGCACCCGGGCCAGCGCCGTCAGCAACAGGTCGTTGACCTGGGTGCGATAGGCGCTCGGTGCCTGTTGCAACAGTTGCCGGGTGTACTCGCTATCGAGGCGCACGCTGACGGTGTCGGCGTGACGATTCTGCCGGCCGCCTTCAGGCCGGTCGCACGGCAATTCGACGCTCGGCCCGGCCAGTTGCGACTGCCACCAGCTCAGCTCTTCACGCAGGGATTCGCTGCCGGCATACGCCTGCAAACGTGCAGCCCAATCCTTGAAGGCGCTGGTTTTCGCCGGCAGTTTGACCGACTGTTCAGCCGCCAGTTGGCGATACACCGTTTGCAGATCGTCGAGCAATACGCGCCAGGAAACGCCGTCCACCACCAAGTGATGGATCGCGAGGAACAGCCGTTGCCGGCCTTCGGGACCATCGACCAGCAGCGCACGCATCAACGGCCCCTGTTCAAGGTCGAGGCTGCGCTGGGCATCGGCGAACAGAGCCGCGCATTCATCCATCGCCGAGACACGCACCTGCCACAGCACCGGCGTGCCGCCCACCTTCTGGTGCGCCGCCGTCCATTCGCCCGCTGTTTCAGTGAAACGCAGGCGCAAGGCATCGTGCTGTTCGATCACCGCCAGCAACGCTTGCTCGAGACGATGAGGGTCCAGCGCAACGGTCGGTTCCAGCAGCAATGCCTGGTTCCAGTGCTGACGCTCGGGCATGTCGGTGTCGAAGAACCAGTGCTGGATCGGCGTCAGACGCGATTCGCCGGCGAGCAAACCTTGCTCGGCCGTGACCTGTTCGGTGCGGCTCGCCACAGCGGCGAGTGTCTGTACGGTCTGGTGCTGGAACAGGTCACGCGGGCTGAAGTGAATGCCCTGCTGCCGCGCGCGGCTGACCACCTGGATCGACAGGATCGAGTCGCCGCCCAGTTCGAAGAAGTTGTCGTTGAGACCGACCTGCGCCACGTTCAGCACGTCGCACCAGATCTGCGCCAGCGTCAGCTCCAGTTCATTGCTCGGCGCCACATAGTCCTGACGATTCAGCTCAGGGTCCGGCGCCGGCAATGCACGACGGTCGAGTTTGCCGTTGGCGGTCAGCGGCATGCTGGCCAGCAGGATCAGGTGCGGGGGCACCATGTAGTCCGGCAGTTGCGATTTCAGATGAGCCTTGAGGGCGTCGCGCAGTTCGGTTTGTTGCGCGTCGTCCCGATCGGCGACCTCAGTCACCAGGTAGCCAACCAGTTGTTTGCCGCTCGGCGCATCCAGCGCCAGCACCACGGCTTCGCGGATAGATTCATGTTCCAGAAGACGGGTTTCGATTTCGCCCAGCTCGATGCGGAAACCGCGAATTTTCACTTGATGGTCGATGCGCCCAAGGTATTCCACCAGCCCGTCGGCGCGCTGACGCACCAGATCGCCGGTTCGATAGATCCGCCCGCCATCGGCCACGAACGGGTTGGCCACGAACCGCTCCGCGGTGATGCCCGGACGGTCGTGATAACCCTGCGCCAGGCCGGCACCGCCGACGTACAACTCGCCGGTCGCGCCCTGCGGCACCAACGCCAGATCGGCATCGAGAATGTACGCCACGCGAGCACCGATCACGCTGCCGATCGGCACGCTGCCCATGCCCTCTTCAAGCTGCTCGGGCGCGAGACTGGCCAACGGCATGACCACGGTTTCCGTCGGGCCGTAGGCGTTGAAGAACAGACTCGGCTTGAACGCTGCGCGAATCCGCTGCAGATGTTCGCCGGTCAGCGCTTCACCGCCGGTGATGCACATGCGCACCGGCAGGGTTTCGCCTTGTGTCGCCAGCCACTGCGCCAGTTGGCTGCCGTAGCTCGGGGTGAAACCGAGGATGTTGATGTGATGGCGACGGATCAACCCGCAGATCTCTTCCGCGTCCCACTGACCCTGAGCACGCAAAACCACTTGAGCACCGCTCAGCAACGGCACCAGCAAACGCTCGGTCGCGGCGTCGAAGTTGATCGAATAGAAGTGCAGCTCGCAGTCGTCCGGGCGCATGCCGAAACGCTCGATCACGGCGCGGCAGTGCATGGCGATTTCACCGTGGGACACCACCACGCCTTTGGGCTTGCCGGTGGAGCCCGAGGTGTAAATCAGGTACGCCTGGTGTTGCGGCAGGCTGATGAACGGCAGTTCGGTGGTCGGGTAATTGGCCAGCTCCCCAGCATCGTCCTCCAGGCACCAACGGGCGACGGTGGATGGCAGCTCGCCGAGGGCGTTGAACATCGCCGCATCGCTGAGCAGCAAACCGACGCCGCTGTCTTCGATCATGTAATGCAGGCGATCGAGCGGGTATTCCGGGTCCAGTGGCACATAAGCGCCGCCCGCCTTGAGGATCGCCAGCAGGCCAATGACCATTTCCAGCGACCGCTCAAGTGCAAGCCCGACGCGAACCTGCGGGCCGACACCGCGTTCGCGAAGCATCCAGGCCAGGCGATTGGCGCGGCTGTCGAGTTCGGCGTAGCTCAGGGTCTCGCCGGCGAACGTCAGCGCCGGCGCATCCTTGCGCGCCAGGGCCTGCTCGCTGAACAGGTGATGGATGCACTGGTCCAGTCGGTGTTCGCCCGGCTCGACGCCAAGGCTGTCGAGCAGGTTTTGCTGTTCCGTGGCTTCGAGCAACGGCAGCTCACTGAGACGCTGTCGCGGATCGGCCAGCAGCGCTTCCAGCAGATTGCGCCAGTGCCCGGCCATGCGCGCAATGCGTGGTTCATCGAACAAATCAGTGCTGTAGGTCAGGCAGCAACCGAGACGATGATCGAGGTCGGTGACTTCCAGGTTGAGGTCGAACTTGGTCGCCCGCGCATCGTTGGCCAGGTACTCGACGGTCATGCCGGCGAGCGTGCGGCTTTGCTGGAATTCCCAGCGCTGCACGTTGCACATCACCTGGAACAGCGGGTTATACGCAGCGCTGCGCGGTGGCTGCAACGCCTCCACCAGATGATCGAACGGCAGGTCCTGATGGGACTGGCCTTCGATCACGGTATGACGCACCTGCTCGAACAATTCGCCGACCGACATCTGCCCGTCGAGCTGACAACGCAGCACCTGGGTGTTGAGGAACGCACCGATCAACCCTTCGCTTTCGGGGCGAATACGGTTGGCTACCGGCGCGCCGATGCGCAGGTCTGCCTGGCCGCTGTAGCGGTAAAGCAGCACCGCCAGCGCGGCGGTCATGGTCATGAACAGGGTCAGACCGTTTTGCGCATTGAACGCACGAACCCGTGCGGCGAGGTCGTCGCTCAGGTCGAAACGGAACAGCTCGCCCTGATGACTTTGCACAGCCGGACGCGGGCGGTCGGCGGGCAATTCCAGCAGTGGATGTTCGCGCCCCAGTTGTACAGTCCAATAGTCGAGCTGGCGCTGACGCTCGCCAGACTCCAGCCACTGACGCTGCCAGACGCTGTAATCGAGGTATTGCACCGGCAGCGGCGCCAGCGGCGATTCGCGGTCATCGACGAACGCTTCGTAAAGCGCGCTGAGTTCCCGGGCAAAAATGTCCATCGCCCAACCTTCGGTGACGATGTGGTGCAGGGTCAGCACCAGGTAATGTTCCTGTTCAGCGGTCTTGACCAGACAGGCGCGCAGCAGCGGCCCGGTTTCCAGATCGAAGGGTTTATGCGCCTCGTCGTCGGCGAGTTGCTGCACCGCCAATTCCCGGCCGTCGGCTTCCAGCGCGGAGAAATCTGTCCAGTCCATGCGCATCCCGGTTTCCGGGTGCACCCGTTGCTGGGCCACGCCGTCAATGCTCGGGAACGTGGTGCGCAGGGTTTCGTGACGCATGATCAGCGTTTGCAAAGCCGCCTCGAAGCGCCCGACATCCAGCACCCCGCGCAACCGCGCCATGCCACCGACGTTGTAGGCCGGGCTGTCCGGCTCCATCTGCCAGAGGAACCACATGCGCTGCTGAGAATAGGCCAGCGGCACCGGCTGGCTGCGATCGACTATCTCGATCGGTGGTTGCTTGTTGGTATTGCCGCTGGCCTGGATCTGTCGGACCTGCCCGGCGAATGCGCCCAGTTCACTGTTTTCGAACAAGACTCGCAGCGGCAACTCGACGTCGCACGCCTGACGGGTGCGGGAGATGATTTGCGTGGCCAGCAGCGAGTGGCCGCCGAGGGCGAAGAAGTCATCGCGCAGACCGATCTGCTTCAAGCCCAGCACTTCACGCCAGATCGCGGCGATCTGCTGTTCAAGCTCAGTGACCGGCTCAACGTGTTCGCGCACTTGCCACCGGGGTTCGGGCAAGGCGCGACGGTCGAGCTTGCCGCTGGGGCTGAGGGGCATTTCGCCCAGGCGCATCAGTTGCGCCGGGACCATGTATTCCGGCAGCTCGGCCGCCAGCGCAGTTTTCAGGCGTGCGGTTTGCGTGTCTTCGGCTTCGCTGTTTGCAGTGGCGGTGTAGTAACCGATCAGTTGAGCCCCGGCCGCTGTTTCGCGCACCTGCACCACCGCTTGAGCGACGCCGTTCTGAGCCAGCAGACGCGCTTCGATTTCTTCCGGCTCAACGCGAAAGCCGCGCACTTTGACCTGCTGGTCGAGACGGCCGAGGTATTCGATCACGCCCTCGGCGGTCCAGCGTGCGCGGTCGCCGGTGCGGTACAAACGTGCGCCCTGCTCGCTCAATGGATCGACGACAAAGCGTTCGGCGGTCAGGCCCGGACGGCCCAGATAACCTCGGGCCAGGCCAATGCCGCTGATGCACAGTTCACCCGGCACACCGGCCGGCACCGGGTTGAGGTCGCTGTCGAGCACCCGGCAGATCACGTTGCCCAACGGACGGCCAATCGGCGAGCGCTCACCATCGGCCGCGCTGCACTGCCAATGGGTGACGTTGATCGCCGTTTCGGTCGGGCCATAGCGGTTGTGCAGTTGTACCGCCGGCAGCTGTTCCAAAACGCGGTTGCGCAGTTCCGCCGGCAAGGCTTCACCACCAGAGAACACACGGCGAAGGCTGGTGCATTCGGCGGTGAGCGGCTCGTCGATGAACAACGAAAGCAGTGGCGGCACAAAGTGCAGCGTGGTCACGCCGTATTGCCGAACAAGCTGCGCGATGCGGTGCGGATCGCGGTGTTCACCGGGACCGGCGATCAGCAAGCGTGCACCGGTGATCAGCGGCCAGAAGCATTCCCACACCGACACGTCGAAACTGATCGGCGCTTTTTGCATCAGCAGGTCGGAGTCGTTCAGGCGATAGGTGTTCTGCATCCATTGCAGGCGTTCGGCAAGGGCCGCGTGGGTGTTGCCGACGCCCTTCGGTTGGCCGGTGGAACCGGAGGTGTAAATCACGTAAGCGAGGTTGTCGCCGTGCAGATGCAGACCCGGTGCCTGGCTCGGCCAGTTCTCCAGGTGCAGCGCATCCATGGCAATCACGCTGACGCCATCGGTGGCCGGCAAGCGATCAAGCAATTGGGTTTGCGTCAGCAGCAATTCCACGCCGCTGTCCCTGAGCATGTAGGCCAGGCGTTCGGCGGGGTAATCCGGGTCCAGCGGCACGTAGGCACCGCCGGCCTTGATGATCGCCAGCAGGCCGATCAGCAACTGCGGCGAGCGCTCGGCAGCGATGGCCACGCACACGTCCGGGCCGACGCCTTTGTCGCGCAGGTAATGCGCGAGGCGGTTGGCCTGGGCGTGCAGTTCAGCGAAGTCCAGGCTGCCGCCGTCCCACATCAGCGCGGTACGCTCCGGGGTCAGGCGGGCCTGTTCGCCGAGCAGTTCCGGCAGCCATTGGCTGGCCGGTGTGCACGGTGCGGCGCTCCAGTTTTCCTGCTGATCGTGTTCGCTGGGCGCCAACAATTGCGGGTCGCCGATAGCGGTTTTCGGTTGATCGCAGATGGCGCGCAGCAGGTTGCTGAAATGCTCGGCCAGTCGCTCGATGGTGGTGGCGTCGAACAGTTCGCTGGCGTAGTCGAAGGACAGGCTCAGGCGACCGTTACGGTCTTCTTCGCTGTGCAGTTGCAAGTCGAACTTGGCTTGGCGGCTGTGCCACGGCAGTTCGTCGGCGAGCAGGCCGGGCAAGCGACGCAGTGCGCTCAGGTCCCGTTGCTGGTGGTTGAACATGACCTGGAACAAGCCCTGTTCGCGGGCCTGCGGGAAGGCTTCGAGCAGTTGTTCGAATGGCAGGTCCTGATGCGCTTGTGCGCCCAATGCGCTCTGTCGGGTTTGCGCCAGCAACTCAACAAACGGCAACCGTGAATCCACCTCGGCGCGCAGCACCTGGGTGTTGATGAAGAATCCGATCAGGCCCTGGGTTTCCAGGCGTGGACGGTTGGCGTTTGGCACGCCGACGCGGATGTCGGTCTGGCCGCTGTAGCGATGCAGCAGGCTCTGGAACGCCGCGAGCAATAGCATGAATGGGGTGGAATCGTGGGCCTGGGCGGTCTGGCGAATCGCATCGCAGAGGGTCGCGCTCAACCGGACGGTGTGGCGCGCGGCGCTGTGCAGGTGTTGCGCCGAACGCGGGTGATCGGTGGCCAGGCTCAGGGGCGGATGCTCCTCGCCCAACTGCGTTTTCCAGTAGACCAGTTGCCGTTCGCCCTCGCCTTGCGCCAGCCATTGACGCTGCCAACTGCCGTAGTCGGCGTACTGCGTCGGCAATGGCGCGAGCGTTGCCGTTTGCCCTTGGGACGCAGCGGCATACAGACGCGAGAATTCGTCGATCAGCACGTTCAGCGACCAGCCGTCGGCGATGATGTGATGCAGCGTCACCAGCAACTGGTGATCTTCATCATCGAGGCGCACCAGCGTCACCCACAGCAACGGACCTTTTTCCAGATCGAACTGGGTACGCGCTTCGTCCTCGCGGATTTGTTGCGCACGGGCTTCACGCTCGGCGACGGGCAAATCGCTGATGTCGATCCGTTGCAGGTTGAATTCACCCGCAGCATCGATCAGTTGCAGCGCCACACCGTCACGCTCGAAGAAACGTGTGCGCAGGGATTCGTGGCGTTCGATCAGTTGCTGGAAACTGGCGCGCAAGGCGTCTTCGTCCAGCTCACCGCGCAAACGCAAGGCGCCGGGAATGTTGTAGGCGCTGCTGTGCGGGTCGAGCTGCCAGGTGATCCACAGACGGTTTTGCGCGAGGGATTGCGGCAGCGCTTCGCTGCGCGACAACGTGCTGATCGCGCCTTGGGCCAGGCTGCCGTCCTGTTGTTGCTGCACGACCGCGACGGTGAATGCGCCGAGGGTCGGCGCTTCGAACAGCAGGCGCAGGTTCAGCTCCAGACCGAGCGCTTCGCGCAGGCGCGCCACCACTTGAGTGGCGGCGATGGAGTTGCCGCCGAGCAGGAAGAAGTGGTCATCGGCATTGACCTGCTTGACCTGCAATTGCTCGGACCAGATCTGGCCGATCAGGGTTTGCAGCTCGGAATCCGACTCGATTGTGGCCTCGTTTTCAGTGCTCGCCGACGGGAACACCGCGTAGCTGTCGAGGCTGCCCTCCGCCAGGCGATTGCGGCACGCCGAGCGTTGCAGTTTGCCGCTGGAGGTCTTGGGCAAGGCGCCCGGATTGAGCAACACCACCACGCTCGGTGCTTCCTGATACGCCTCGGCCACCGCCTGGCGAATGGCTTTGATCAGCGCTTCGGGCGGGAGGATTTTCTGCACGCTGCGGCTGATTTCCGCAGCGATGCCGATACCTTCCTGACCGTCGATGTTCACCGCGAACGCGGCGACGCGACCTTTACGCACCACTTCCACTTCACGCTCGACGGTCTGCTCGATGTCTTGCGGGTACAGGTTGTGCCCACGAACGATCAGCATGTCCTTCAGGCGCCCGGTGATGAACAATTCACCGTCGCGCATGAAACCCAGGTCACCGGTGCGCAGCCAGGTTTTTCCGGCAAGCTGGACGAAGGTCTTGGCGCTGGCCTCGGGGTTGCGCCAGTAGCCATGGGCGATGCTCGGCCCGGTAGCCCAGACTTCGCCGATCGCGTTGTCGGCCAGTTCGTTGAGCGCCAATGGCTCGACAATCAGTACCGCGTGATCTGGTTGGCTGCTGCCGCAACTCATGATCGCGCTGCCTTCGCCCGGTTCGGCACGGTTTTGTGCCAACGCCTGATCGTCCACCCGCAGATTGCCGATGCCTTCGCCACGCGCTGTGCCAGCGACGAACAAGGTGGCTTCCGCCAATCCATAGGACGCCATGAAACTGTCCGGGGTGAAACCGCAACTCGCGAACTTCTCGGCGAAACGGTCCAGGGTGTCGAGACGAATCGGCTCGGAACCGGAATACGCCACGCGCCAGCCGCTCAGGTCGAGGCGTTCCAGCGCCGATTCGCTGACCCGCTCGCTGCACAGCCGATAGGCAAAATCCGGCCCGCCGCTGATGGTGCCGCCGTATTCGCTGATCGCTTCCAGCCAGCGCAACGGCCGGCCGAGGAAGTACGCCGGCGACATCAACACACACGGCACGCCACTGAAAACCGGTTGCAACAGACCGCCGATCAAGCCCATGTCGTGGTACAGCGGCAGCCAGCTGACAATCACGTCATCCGGGTTCAGGTCGATGCCGAAACCCTGGCGAATCAGCAATTCATTGGCCACCAGATTGCCGTGACTGACTTGCACACCTTTAGGCAACGCGGTGGAGCCGGAGGTGTATTGCAGGAACGCGATGTGATCGCCGTCAAGGTTCGGCTCGGCCCAACGCTGCGCCAGTGCGACATCAAGGGTGTCGACGCACAGCAGCGGCGGCGCGCCATCGATGTGCTGCAACGCGTGGCGCAGGTCGGCACTGGTCAACAGCAGGCGCGGTTCGGCGTCGCTGATGATCGACAGCAGGCGTTCCTGATGATGACGCTTGGCCGACTCCGGTGGATAAGCCGGCACCGCAATCACACCCGCATACAAGCAACCAAAAAACGCCGCGACGTAATCCGGCCCGCTGGGAAACAACAGTACCGCGCGATCACCGAAATCCGTCTCGGCCTGCAACGCACCGGCAATGGTGCGCGCCCGTTGATCCAGCTCGCGATAACTGAGCACTACGGCCTGATCCGGGGTTTCGGCGAGAAAACGCAAGGCCACCCGATCCGGCGTCAGGGCCGCGCGGCGCTGAAGGGCTTGGACCAGTGTGCCAGGTATTTCGAACGCGTCGGTCATGAGGTTTCCTGCCTGAATTCGGCTTGCAAATGGAATCGGTTTTCTGACGTCACGCCCCTTCAGGGGCATGCAGGACGCGGTCTTCGCCGACCGCGCAAGGCATTGGGAATGCTGTTTTGGCCGGGGCGTACGCCCGGAGCCATTCACCAATGAGAACGGATGGCGTCTTGAAATAATTAGTCCGCAGGTTTGATCGTCAACGGGAGCGCGGCTGCCGCAAGCGGGCGCGACAGCGTGTCGCAGTTCTCAATGTGCACCTTTGAAGAGCATTACTTCTCTTTCTCAATTGACAATCATTATCATTCAGAATAATTTGTCGCTCGATGTGTAGGACGGCTCCGATTCCCTTGCTGTCCCACGACCCTATTTGCAGCAAGGTGATTTCCATGACGGAACAAGTATCCACAAGCAGGTGCGATTCACCGCTACTTCAGGCATTCGTCGACAATCGACTGATTCTGGTCAAGATTGCTGCCCGTATCACCGGCTGCCGGTCACGTGCCGAAGATGTGGTTCAGGATGCGTTCTTCCGCCTGCAATCGGCGCCGCAGATCACCTCCTCGATCAAGGCTCAGCTCAGTTACCTGTTCCAGATCGTGCGCAACCTGGCGATCGATCACTACCGCAAACAGGCGCTGGAACAGAAGTATTCGGGGCCTGAAGAGGAAGGGCTGAACGTGGTGATCCAAGGTGCTTCGCCGGAAACCTCGCACATCAATTTCTCGACCCTGGAAAACATCGCCGACGCGTTGACGGAGCTGCCGAGCCGTACCCGTTACGCTTTCGAGATGTACCGTCTGCACGGTGTGCCGCAAAAGGACATCGCCAAGGAGCTCGGCGTGTCGCCGACCTTGGTGAACTTCATGATTCGCGATGCGTTGGTGCATTGCCGCAAGGTGTCGGGCAGTCGCGCGGATACGTTTGCCCGTCGTTGACTGGCAACGTCAGATCAAAAGATCGCAGCCTTCGGCAGCTCCTACATGGAATGCATAACCCTGCAGGAGCTGCCGAAGGCTGCGATCTTTCAGGTTTAACGCTAAATCAGGCCAACACACACCGCTCAAAAAACCACTCCCGCCCCAACACCATCAACGCTGCACGCTTGTGCGGGAAGTCGAACTCTTTCTCGCAGTGAAAACGCTGACCCTGCATATACCCGATCATCTTCGCGTTATCGGCGCGCGGCTCGGCGACCACCCGTTGGGTGCGTGGATCGTCGAGAAACAGGTAATGCGTCAACGCCGATAACCAGCTCGCCACCTTGTGTGGGCCGCGATGATTTTCTTCGCCGACCAGCATGTGAATGCCACGGTCGTAATCACCCGCCTCATAAAACGGCGCGATGCGGTCTTCCTTGGCCCAGTAGGCTTCGAAATAGGCAAACGGCTGGTCATCGAAACAGCCGATCAGCGTCACGGTGTGTGGATCGGCTTCGAGTTTGCCCAGGTACTCGCGATGCTGTTCAAGGCTGCCCTCTTCCTGCCAGAAACTCGCCACCCGCGCACTGTTCTGCCAGCGGTTGAACCGCGCAAGATCCAGGTCGATATCCACCGTTCGCAGGGAAATCCATGCCCCCAGCCGTGCATCGAAACGCCGATAGACCTCACCGCGAGGCTTCACTGGCCGCAACGGATGACGCTTGCCGTCGCTGATCACCCTTTGCTGTGGGTAGCTGTTGGTCTGCGAGGTGCACAACCAAGGTTGCGGCAATTGCCAGAAGAGCGTGCGCTCGCAGCGATACTGGCCGGCGATCCCGGTCGGGATCAGCAGTCCAGTGAGCAAGGCTTCAGCGGGGGCTTCATCGAGGTGCCAGGTCAGGTGCTGACACTCGGGGTCACGGGCAAACAACCAATAACAGGCGGCCCACAATGCCTGAATGTCGGGATGCGCCTCGACTTTCACCTGCAATTCGGGTTCGCGTGCCAGGCGCAAGGTAATCAGCGGTTGCGCGTCCTGGCTAAGACTCAATCGGTTTTCACTTTCTTCAGCGACAAGACGACTGCCCGTCGGCAAGGCCAGGGCAGTCAGATTATTCAAATTGGACATGGGTCGGGCTCACGGTAATCGTCGACAGTTCAACGATGTGACGTCAGCCAGCGGGGAAAATTTAAGCGACTCAGGCAAACACGCGACGGTTGACGCGTATTCAATTGCCCGGAACCGGCACCACCGCGATCTTGTACGGATCGAAAATCTTCAGCATCTGGCCGTTGTCGCGCAATCCTTGCAGCAACTTGCCAAATGCCTCGCCGCTGATGGGCGCTGAAGGACGAAGAATGGCGTAGTGGTGATAGACCTGATCGATGCGCTCGGACACCAGCAACTGATCGGCGACCTTCTCGTTGCGCAGCAGGTAATCGCTCAGGTAAGAGCGCGTCACCAGGGCAACGTCGGCCCGCCCGCGCAGTACCATCAGCAGATTGCTGTCGTGGGAATAGGTCAGCGTGGCGTTGTAGTTTTGCGCGAGGACTTTCGGGTCGGCATTGAAGTTGGCGAACTCGTAGTGATAACCGCTGAACAGCGCCAGACGCTTGCCGGCGAGATCGGTAAAGTAGTTCTGCTGACGATTCGGTATTCGTTGTGCAACAAAAATCTCCGCGTCCTCCAGTCCCATGTCGACGCTGGTGTGGGGGATGTCCTTCCAGCCCCAGCCCGGGTTCTCGAAAATAGCCATATCCACCCGGCCCTGCTTGAAGTCACCGAAGCGTCGCGGAATGGACGTCGGCACCAGCACGAACTGATAGTCGCTTTGTACTGCATTGAGCGCTTCGACCAACTGTGGCAACAGACCGGTGTCGGCACCGGATTCCGGGCGCACGGTATAAGGCGGAAAATGCGCTGCACCGACCCGCACTAGTTGTGCAGCCGGGGACGGCAATACCCACAACGCCGCAAGCGCCGCCAGCAAAAGCCGCGAGGCCGTCCGAATTGGCGAAGACATCAAAACTTCCCACTCCCCAAAAAATACGCATCAATCCATTCAAGCTAGGCGGTTTCGGCCACTTAGCCAGTTTCCTGCGGCCCTGAACGAAATTATTGTTGTTCTTTCAGCACCAGTATCAACGCTTCATCGGCCAATTGATCGAGGTTCATGCTGCCACCCGCGCGATACCAGGTCGTGGTCCAGGACAGCGCGCCGGTCAGGAAACGGCGGGTGATGAACACGTCCCCACGGATGAAACCCGCGTTTTTGGCCTCACCCAGCACTTGCAGCCAGAGGTCCTCATAGATGTCACGCAGCGCCAGGACCTTCGCCTGGCCGTCTTCGGACAGCGAACGCCATTCATACACCAACACCGCCATGGCCTCACCGCTGCCGCCCATGATCGACTGCAATTCGCAGCGAATCAGCGCCAGCACCCGCTCGCGCACGTTGTCGGCTTCAGCGATCGCGGCATGCATCAACGCGGTGTTGTAGCGAATGGTTTCCTCCATCACCGCCCGCAGGATCTCGTCCTTGCTTTTGAAGTGATGAAAAATACTCCCCGACTGAATGCCCACGGCACCGGCCAGATCGCGCACCGTGGTGCGTTCAAAGCCTTTATTGCGGAACAGGTGAGCCGCCACTTGCAGCAGTTTGCCACGGGCGCTGTCCGGGTCGGTCAACTGGCCGCTGTCGACCAGTTCGCGCATGACCCTCAGGGCTTTTTGCTCGTCCACCCGTTCTCTCCTACAGTCGTATTCACCGCTAAAACAGCGGGGTTGCGCGGGCAATTTAAGCTGACGCAGGCAACCAAGCAAGCGCTCGGCCCTAAGATATTTCAGTCGTTTACAAACCAAGCGCTTGCTTGGTAGTCTCGATTCACGATTGTCGGAGGTGGCTATGGAAAGGGCTGTGCCTGAAACGATACGCATCGGTTGCGCCAGCGCCTTCTGGGGCGACACCTCGACCGCCGCCGCGCAACTGGTGGAAGGCGGGCGCCTGGACTATCTGGTGTTCGATTATCTGGCCGAGATCACAATGTCGATCATGGCCGGTGCGCGGATGAAAGATCCACAGGCCGGCTACGCCAGTGACTTCATCGAAGTCCTCAGCCCTCTGCTGGGGCCACTCGCCGAACAGAAAATCCGCGTCATCAGCAACGCCGGCGGCGTCAATCCACACGCCTGCGCGGCTGCGTTGCAAGCGGCCTGCGACAAGGCTGGCGTGGCGCTGAAAATCGCGGTGCTGCTGGGTGATGACCTGCAACCGCAGTTCAAACAGCTGAGCAGCCGCGGCCTCCATGAAATGTTCAGCGGCGCCCCCTTGCCACCGATGTGCGTTTCCACCAACGCCTACCTCGGCGCGCCGGGCATTGTCGAAGCCTTGCGTCTGGGCGCGGACATCGTGATCACCGGGCGTGTGGTCGACAGTGCCGTGGTCAGCGCGGCGCTGGTGCATGAATTCGGCTGGTCCTGGCACGACTACGACAAACTCGCCCAAGCCGCCCTCGCCGGCCACATCATCGAATGCGGCGCCCAGTGCACCGGCGGCAACTTCACCGATTGGCGCGACGTGCCCGATTACGAACACATCGGTTTCCCCATCGTCGAAGTCAGCGCCGACAGCCAGTTCATTGTCAGCAAACCCGAAGGCTCCGGCGGCCTGGTGACGCCCCTTACCGTCGGCGAGCAAATGCTCTATGAAATCGGCAACCCGCAGGCTTATCTCTTGCCCGATGTAGTCTGCGATTTCACCCAGGTCAAACTTCAGCAACAAGGCAAAAATGCGGTTCAGGTGCATGGTGCAAAGGGTTTGCCTCCAACGGACCAATACAAGGTCAGCGCGACTTATCCGGATGGTTTCCGCTGCACTGCCAGTTGCCTGATTGCCGGCATCGATGCAGTGGACAAGGCCCGGCGTGTCAGCGAAGCGATCATCAACAAGACCTCGGAAATCTTCAGCCAGCGCGGCTGGGCGCCCTACAGCGAAGTGAACATCGAGCTCCTGGGCAGCGAAGCGACCTACGGCCCCCATGGCCAGCGACAGGACAGCCGCGAAGTGGTGATCAAACTCGCCGTGCGTCACCCGAGCAAACAGGCGTTGATCGTGTTCTCCCGGGAAATTGCCCAGGCTGCCACCGGCATGGCGCCGGGGCTGACCGGGATTGTCGGCGGGCGGCCGACGGTGTATCCGCTGATCCGGCTGTTCTCGTTCCTCATCGACAAAAGCGCCTGCACGCTGGACATTGATCTCAACGGTCAGCGTCACCCGTGTGCCCTGCCCGCTCTCGACGTGCTCACCACCGCGGACCTGCCGGTGCCGTTCGAACCACCGAAGCCCACGGGTCGCGCCGATGCCAGCGTGGCGCTGATCAAGCTTGCGGTCGCACGTTCCGGCGACAAGGGCAATCACAGCAACATCGGCGTCATGGCCCGCGAGCCGGAATACCTGCCCTGGATTGCCGAAGCCTTGACCCCGGCCGTGATCGTCGACTGGATGAGCCACGTGCTCGACCCGGTTCACGGGCGTGTCGAGCGCTGGTACCTGCCCGCGACCCACAGCCTTAACTTTCTACTGGAGAACGCGCTGGGCGGGGGCGGCGTGGCCAGCCTGCGGATCGATCCCCAAGGCAAAGCCTTCGCCCAACAACTGCTGGACATCCAGATTCCGGTGCCTCAGCGCATCGCCGACCAGGTCAACTAGAGGACTGCCGCCGTGGCCTACGATTCGATTTTCAAAGCCGATCTGTTTGCCGGCCAAAACATCATCGTCACCGGTGGAGGCAGCGGCATCGGCCGCTGCACCGCTCATGAACTGGCGGCGCTCGGTGCCCATGTGCTGTTGATCGGGCGCAATGCCGACAAACTGAAATCCGTGACCGCCGAAATTATCGAGGATGGCGGCAAGGCTGACTGGCAGACCTGCGATATTCGCGAGGAAGAAGCGGTCAAGCATCTGGTCAGCGAACTGATCCGCAAGCACGGGCCGATCCACGGACTGGTCAACAATGCCGGAGGCCAGTTCCCTTCGCCGCTGGCCTCGATCAATCAGAAGGGCTTCGAAACCGTGATGCGCACCAACCTGGTGGGCGGTTTCCTGATGGCCCGGGAAGTGTTCAATCAATCCATGAGCAAACACGGCGGCGCCATCGTCAACATGCTCGCCGACATGTGGGGCGGCATGCCCGGCATGGGCCACTCGGGCGCGGCGCGCTCGGGCATGGACAACCTGACCAAGACCGCTGCGTTCGAATGGGGTTACGCCGGGGTCCGGGTCAACGCGGTGGCGCCGGGCTGGATCGCCTCCAGCGGCATGGACACTTACGAAGGCGCGTTCAAAGCGGTGATTCCGACCTTGCGCGAACACGTGCCGCTGAAACGCATCGGCACCGAATCGGAAGTCAGTGCGGCGATCGTATTCCTGCTCAGCCCGGCCGCGGCGTTCGTCAGTGGCAGCACCTTGCGTATCGACGGCGCCGCGAGCCTGGGCGGCCGGGCGTGGCCGATTCACAAGGCGACCAACAGCAAGTCGTACAACGGTTTCCACCGCGCGTACTTACCAGAAGTGCTCAAGGACAAGGAATAAGTCATGCCGGTGATTCAGTCGCAAATCGACCCGAACAGCGAACAGTTCGCCCGGAACCGTGCCGCGATGCTGGCGGGTATCGAGCAGGTCCGTCAGCTCGAACAAAACCTGCTGAACAAAGCAGCCGAAGCCAAACCGAAGTTCGACAAGCGCGGGCAATTGCTGCCCCGTGAGCGCCTCAACCTGTTGCTCGACCCCGGTGCGCCGTTCCTCGAACTGGCAAGCCTGGCCGGTTACAAGTTGCATGACGACAAGGACGGCAGCTCGGCGGGCGGCGGCTTGATCGCCGGGATCGGCTACGTGTCGGGTGTTCGTGTTTTGGTCGTGGCGAACAACAGCGCGATCAAGGGCGGAACCATCTCCCCCAGCGGTTTGAAAAAATCCCTGCGCCTGCAACAGATCGCCATGGAAAACAAATTGCCGGTGATCACCCTCGCCGAAAGCGGCGGCGCCAACCTTAATTACGCTGCGGAGATTTTCGTCGAAGGCGCGCGCAGCTTTGCCAACCAGGCGCGGATGTCGGCCATGGGGTTGCCACAGATCACGGTGGTCCATGGCTCCGCCACGGCAGGCGGCGCGTATCAGCCGGGGCTGTCGGATTACGTGGTGGTGGTGCGCGGCAAAGCCAAGCTGTTTCTCGCCGGACCGCCCCTGCTCAAGGCGGCCACCGGCGAAGTCGCCACCGATGAAGAGCTGGGCGGCGCCGAGATGCACGCGCAAACCGCCGGCACCGCTGAATACCTGGCCGAGAACGATGCCGATGGCGTGCGTCAGGTCCGGGAGATTGTCAGCCTGCTGTCGTGGAACGATCAATTGCAGTGGGTCCCCGAACGTCACTACCAGCAACCGCTCTACCCCATCGACGAACTACTCGGGCTGATCCCCGACGACCCGAAAAAACCCTATGACGTGCGCGAAATCGTCGCGCGAATCGCCGACGGTTCTAACTTCCTCGAGTTCAAGGGTGAGTTCGATCAACAAACCGTCTGCGGTCATCTGCAGATTCAGGGCCGCGCCTGCGGCTTCATCGGCAACAACGGCCCGATCACGCCCAAAGGCGCGAGCAAGGCTGCGCAGTTCATTCAGCTGTGTGATCAGAGCCGCACGCCTCTGCTGTTCTTCCACAACACCACCGGGTTCATGGTCGGCACCGAGTCCGAGCAACAAGGCGTGATCAAGCACGGCGCCAAAATGATCCAGGCAGTGGCCAACGCCCGGGTGCCAAAACTGACGATCGTTGTCGGTGGCTCCTATGGCGCCGGCAACTATGCAATGTGCGGCCGCGGCCTCGACCCGCGCTTCATCTTCGCCTGGCCCAACAGCCGCACGGCGGTGATGGGCGGTGCTCAGGCCGGCAAGGTCCTGCGGATCGTCACCGAGGCCAAACAGCTCAAGGACGGTCTGGTGCCTGACCCGAAGATGCTCGACATGCTGGAGCAGGTCACCGCGCAGAAACTCGACAGCCAGTCCACCGCGCTGTACGGCAGTGCCAACCTGTGGGACGACGGGCTGATTGATCCCCGGGATACCCGCACGTTGCTCGGCTATTTGCTGGACATCTGCCATGAGGCCGACCTGCGGCCGCTGCAAACCAACAGTTTTGGCGTCGCCCGGTTCTGAACCGGCCAGAGGAGAACAATAAAAATGATCTTCACCCAGGAACACGAAGCACTGCGCCGCACCGTTCGCCAATTCGTCGAGCACGAAATCAACCCGCACGTCGATGAGTGGGAAAAGGCCGGGCGTTTTCCGATCCACGACATTTTTCGCAAGGCGGGTGAGCTCGGCCTGCTGGGGATTTCCAAACCGGAAAAATTCGGCGGCATGGGGCTCGACTACAGCTATTCGATCGTCGCCGCCGAAGAGTTCGGCACCATCCATTGCGGCGGGATCCCGATGTCCATCGGCGTTCAGACCGACATGTGCACGCCGGCGCTGGCACGCTTCGGCTCCGATGAACTGCGTGAAGAGTTCCTGCGGCCGGCGATTACCGGCGAACAGGTCGGTTGCATTGGCGTGTCGGAAGTCGGTGCCGGCTCCGACGTGGCCGGCTTGAAAACCACCGCTCGCAAAGACGGTGACGACTACGTGATCAACGGCAGCAAGATGTGGATCACCAACTCGCCGAGCGCCGATTTCATCTGCCTGCTGGCCAACACCTCGGACGACAAGCCGCACATCAACAAATCGCTGATCATGGTGCCGATGAACACCCCAGGCATCAGCCTCAGTTCGCACCTGGACAAGCTCGGCATGCGCAGCTCGGAAACCGCCCAGGTGTTTTTCGACAACGTGCGCGTACCGCAACGCAACCGCATCGGGCATGAAGGTGCGGGATTCATGATGCAGATGCTGCAATTCCAGGAGGAACGTCTGTTCGGCGCCGCGAACATGATCAAGGGCCTGGAATACTGCATCGACAGCACCATCGAGTACTGCAAGGAACGCAAAACCTTCGGCAATGCGTTGATCGACAATCAGGTCATCCACTTCCGCCTCGCCGAGCTGCAAACCGAAGTCGAATGCCTGCGCGCGCTGGTCTATCAGGCCACCGAGCAATACATCAAAGGTCAGGACGTCACGCGCCTGGCGTCGATGGCCAAACTCAAGGCCGGGCGACTGGGCCGCGAAGTCAGCGACAGTTGCCTGCAATACTGGGGCGGCATGGGCTTCATGTGGGACAACCCGGTGGCCCGCGCCTACCGCGACGTGCGGCTGGTATCGATTGGCGGCGGCGCCGACGAAATCATGCTGGGGATCATCTGCAAACTCATGGGCATCCTGCCGGGGAAAAAGAAATGAGCACCCTGCCGGTTTGCCAGACGTTATTGCTCGAATTGCATAACGGTGTGCTGCACATCACCCTCAACCGCCCGGAAAGCCGCAATGCCATGAGCTTGCAGATGGTCACCGAGTTGCGTTCGGTGCTATCGGCAGTTCGCGATGATCGCGAGATTCGGGCCCTGGTGATCGGAGGTGCCGGCGGGCACTTCTGCGCCGGTGGCGACATCAAGGACATGGCCAATGCCCGTGCTCAGGGACCATCGGCGTACCGCGATTTGAACCGGGCGTTTGGCGCGCTGCTGCAGGAAGTGCAACACGCGCCACAAGTGGTGATCACGGTGCTGCAAGGCGCGGTGCTCGGCGGTGGTCTGGGGCTGGCATGCGTCAGCGATGTCGCTCTGGCGGATCATCAGGCGCAATTCGGTTTGCCGGAAACCAGCCTCGGCTTGCTGCCCGCGCAGATTGCGCCGTTCGTGGTGCAGCGTATCGGTTTGACCCAGGCTCGACGGTTGGCACTGACTGCAGCGCGATTTGATGGAACCCACGCCCGCCGCATGGGGCTGGTGCATTTTGTCGAGCATGACGCGCAAGCGCTGGCCGAGCGTCTCGATGAAGTCCTGGCCCATGTGCTGTGCTGCGCGCCGGGGGCGAATGCGACGACCAAAAAGCTGTTGCTGGCGAGTGCCGGACAGCCTTCGGATGCGCTGTTGGATGAAGCGGCTGATTGGTTCAGCGAAGCGGTGACCGGGGCTGAAGGGGTCGAAGGGACCATGGCTTTCGTGCAGAAGCGTAAACCGGGGTGGGCCCTTTAAAAGCATCGCGGGCAAGCCCGCGATGAGGCCATCACATTCACCGCAAAAACAAGAGAACAACCCATGCCCGGACTCAGCAAAATACTGATCGCCAACCGCGGTGAGATCGCCTGTCGCATCCAGCGCACCGCCCAGGCCCTGGGCTACCGCACCGTCGCCGTATTCAGCGACGCAGATGCAGACGCGCTGCACGTACAGATCGCCGACGAAGCCATCAACATCGGCCCGGCCCCGGTGCAGCAATCGTATCTGAACATCCCGGCCATTCTCGATGCCGCCCGCCGCACCGGCGCCGACGCGATCCACCCCGGCTACGGTTTCCTCTCGGAAAACGCCGGGTTCGCCCGCGCCTGCCGAGACGCAGGCATGACCTTCATCGGCCCCAGCCCCGAAGCCATCGAACTGATGGGTAGCAAGCGCCTGTCGAAACTCGCCATGCTCGACGCCGGTGTGCCGTGTATCAAAGGCTATCAGGGCGCCGAGCAGGATGATGCGACGCTGAGCCGCGAAGCCGAACGCATCGGTTTTCCGTTGATGATCAAGGCCAGTGCAGGCGGTGGCGGGCGGGGCATGCGCCTGGTGCACGAGGCCGGCGAGTTGCTGGCGCAGATCCGCACCGCGCGCTCCGAAGCGCTGCATGGGTTTGGCAGCGACGAGCTGATTCTCGAACAAGCGTTGATCGACCCGCGTCACGTCGAGGTTCAACTGTTCGGCGACCAGCAAGGCAACCTGATCTACCTCGGCGAGCGCGACTGTTCGATCCAGCGTCGCCACCAGAAAGTCATCGAGGAAGCGCCCTGCCCGGTCATGACCGCCGAGCTGCGTCAGGCCATGGGCGAAGCAGCGCTCAAGGCCGGTCGCGCGGTGAATTACGTCGGCGCTGGCACCGTGGAGTTTTTGCTGGATGCGCGCGGACAGTTTTATTTTCTGGAAATGAATACCCGGTTGCAGGTGGAACACCCGGTAACGGAACTGATCACTGGCCTGGATCTGGTGGCCTGGCAACTGCACGTCGCCGAAGGGCTGCCGTTACCGTTGCGCCAGGAGCAGGTGCAACTCAGCGGCCATGCCATCGAAGTGCGCTTGTACGCCGAAGACCCGACCCAGACGTTTCTGCCGCAAACCGGGCGGATCGCCGCCTGGGAACCGGCATCGCAGGGCGGCGTACGGATCGATCATGGTCTGATCGAGGGTCAGCAGGTCAGCCCGTTCTACGACCCGCTGCTGGGCAAAATCATCGCCCACGGCGCTACTCGCGAGGAAGCCCGGCGCAAGTTGCTGCGGGCAGTGCAGGACAGCGTGCTGCTCGGTCTTGCCAGTAATCAGCGCCTGCTTGCCAGCCTGTTGGAACATTCGCAATTCATCAGTGGCGAGTTCAGCACCGGGTTCATCCCGACGTATTTTTCCGATCATCCCTGCCTGCATCCTTATGTACCCGGCGCCGAAGAACTGGCGATTGCCGCTGCGCTGTTCTATCAGGCTTCAGCCCAGGCTCATCCCGCCGTGCTGGCCGGTTGGCGCAATAACGCCAGTGTGCCGCTGCACTATCGCATCGGCCTGGAGGATCAGGATTGGCCGGTGCAATTGAACGCGGTACCGGGCGAACCCTATCGGATTCAAGCCGCCGGACAGGCCTTCGAACTGAGTGTCATCCAGTGCGACGGGCGCTGGGCCAGCCTGGAAATCGATGGCATCCGCCGGCGTCATGCCTACCGTCTCGACGCCGGGCAACTCTGGCTTTTCACCCGTCCCGGGAGTCTGCGGCTGATGGATTGCACACAGGCGCTGGTCAGTAGCGAGGCCAGCGCCAGCTCCGGCACGCTCAAGGCTCCGATGGACGGCGCCATCGTCGATGTGCTGGTCACTGAAGGCAGCATGGT
Source organism: Pseudomonas sp. NFX71 (assembly GCF_048079215.1). Classification (NCBI taxonomy): domain Bacteria; kingdom Pseudomonadati; phylum Pseudomonadota; class Gammaproteobacteria; order Pseudomonadales; family Pseudomonadaceae; genus Pseudomonas; species Pseudomonas sp. NFX71. The sequence goes on from NZ_CP182230.1 coordinate 72,117, forward strand.
GAGCAAAGGCCAGCTGCTGGTGGTGCTGGAAGCCATGAAAATGGAGCACCCGTTGAAATCAGGCATCGACGGCGTGCTCAAGCGGCTGCAGGTCAGGGTCGGCGACCAGGTGAAAAATCGTCAGATTTTGTTGGAGGTCGAATAACCCGCTAGGCGGATCCGCCGGGTTTGGCTACGCTCAAACCCTATCAGGATGCGGATACCAGGAACCCTGCAATGCCTCACTGGCTGGTCATTGATCTGGAAGCCACCACCGATGAAGGGGGTTGGCCGGTTACGGAAATGGAAATCATCGAAATCGGTGCCACGCTGGTGGACCGCCAGGGTCGGGAGCTGGATCATTTCCAGCGTTTCGTGCGCCCGTTGCGCCGGCCCCTGCTCACGCCGTTTTGCCGCGAGCTGACCCGCATCACCCAGGCCAGTATCGACAGCGCACAACCGCTGACCGAGGTCTGGCCAGCCTTCGAGCGCTGGCTCGGCCAACATCATTCGCGCCTGGAAGGCTGGGCGAGTTGGGGCGATTACGATCGCAAGCAACTGCTGCAGGAATGGCAGACGCTGCAACTCGACAGCGAACTCAGCCGAGTACCGCACATGAACCTCAAACAGCGCTTTGCCAAGGCCCGACGCCTGGATCGTCCATTGGGGCTCAACGGCGCGCTGCAACTGGCGGGCATGCAGTTCACCGGCCAGCAGCACCGGGCGCTGGAGGATGCGCGCAATACAGCGCGTCTGTTACCGCTGATTCTGCCCCTCTAGAGAGGTGACGCCGCCAAAGGCCTTGTGCATACTGGCCGGCCCTTTTTAGCCCTTTTCGAGGAATCGCCCATGTTTAAAGTCAACGAGTACTTCGACGGCACCGTCAAGTCGATCGCCTTTGGCACCGCTGAAGGTCCTGCGACCATCGGCGTCATGGCTCCGGGCGAATACGAATTCGGCACCAGCCAGCGTGAAATCATGCACGTAGTGACCGGCGCCCTGACCGTCAAACTGCCGGATAGCACCGACTGGGAAACCTTCGAAGCCGGCAGCCAGTTCAACGTGCCAGCCAACAGCAAGTTCCAGCTGAAAGTGGCCGTCGACACCGCTTACCTGTGCGAATACCGCGGCTAACCCCCCAGGTTTTCACCGTACAAAAAAATGCCCGTGTCACTGGACACGGGCATTTTTCATTCAGGGTCGTTTATTCCAGCACGGTGACCGGCATGCCGACTTCGAGCTGGCCATTGCCATCGTTGACCAGATTCTGGCCGAACATCGCGCCCTCTTCCTGAGCACGGTATTTCTGCAAGGTCGCGAGCGGTTCCCGATCATCGCTGCGCAATCCGGTTTGCGGATCGATGGTGGTCAGAATGCAGCGTGAACACGGTTTGACGACGCGGAACTCGACATCGCCGATGCGGATACGCTTCCAGCCATCCTCGGCGTACGCCTCGCTGCCCTCGATGACCAGATTCGGTCGAAAGCGCAGCATTTCCAGGGGGCGGCCGACTTTCTGCGACAAGTCTTCCAACGATGCTTGCCCGATCAGCAACAACGGGAAACCATCGGCGAAAGCCACCTGATCGTCATCCTTGCCGTAACCCGCCTGAGTGGTGCGCGCACGATCAAGAGGGATTTGCACCAGTCGAGTATGTTTGCCAATGAATTCACTGACCCAGGCACCCGCTTCATCACCGGCATCAGGCACGCGCAAACTGTCTTTGAAGATGGTCACGCCGCGCAGTTCAGCGTCGCCGGCAGGCAAGGCGATATTGATTGGCATGTGGCCTGGGGCGCTCAGGGTCAAGCCACCTTCAGCATTCCACAACGCCGACAGCTGGCTCATCTGCCCGACGACACGCTGGGTCAGGAAGCGCCCGCTGGCCTCGTCCACCAGCATCCAGCGACGATCCCCGTCCAGTCCCAGTCTGTCGAGGCCGACCTGTTGCAAGGGCTCGGCCTTGCAGGATTTCAACGGATATCGATAAAGCGCGCTCAGACGCAGCATGGCCAGCTCCCTGGTGGGCAAAAAATGCCACCCTATACGAGCGTTCTCATTGAATCAAAGGCTGAACGTTGCCCACCCCACAGGTCGGTTGTTTGCAGCCTTTGACGCAGTATCAGGCAGGCACTTCGTCGAGCATCAGACGCTGGCGCACCACGTCGACCAGTTTGTCCGGCTGGAATTTGGAGAGGAAGTTGTCGCAGCCTACCTTCTTCACCATCGAGTCGTTGAAGCTGCCGGACAGCGACGTGTGCAGCACCACGTAGAGGCCACGCAGACGCGGGTCGTTACGGATTTCGGTGGTCAGGCGATAGCCGTCCATCTCCGGCATTTCCGCGTCGGTGAAGACCATCAGCAGTTTGTCGGTCATGTTCACGCCCGTATCGGCCCAGCCCTTGAGCATGTTCAGCGCTTTCAAGCCATCGCTGGCAATGTGCATCTTCACGCCCAACTGGCCAAGGGTGTCGCGCAATTGCGAGAGCGCCACGTTGGAGTCGTCTACCAGCAGCACTTCACGGCCACGGGCGCGTTCCAGGACCGGATCGTCGAGCTTCTCGCGGGACACCTTGGCGTTGTACGGGACGATTTCGGCGAGAACTTTCTCGACGTCAATGATTTCCACCAACTGATCGTCGACCTTGCTGATGGCGGTCAGGTAATGCTGGCGGCCGGCGCTGGTCGGTGGTGGCAGAATGGCTTCCCAGTTCATGTTGACAATGCGGTCCACGCCGCCAACCAGGAACGCCTGCACCGAGCGGTTGTACTCGGTGACGATGATCGTACTGGTCGGACTTGGCACCAGCGGACGCATACCGATGGCCTGGGACAGGTCAATCACCGGCAGCGTCTGGCCACGCAGGTTCACCACACCGCAGACAAACGGATGGCGCTGCGGCATGAGGGTCAGCTTCGGCAGCTGCAACACTTCCTGCACCTTGAAAACGTTGATCGCGAACAATTGTCGCCCAGCCAGCCGGAACATGAGAATTTCCAGGCGATTCTCACCCACCAGTTGCGTGCGTTGGTCTACCGTGTCGAGAATGCCGGCCATCAATGACTCCTGAGCTTGTTCTGATGAATTCACTAAAGAAGGTTATCGGCTGTTTTTGCCGGACCTTGACCCCCATACAAAATGCCACGCCCAGGCATTGATGTCACATTAACATCATGCTTTACTGAGCCCCTCAATTCATCTGCTTCAATCCCGGCGGCGCGACAACAGTTCGCACGTTAGGTTCCCCTGCGTAAGGGATTCCCCTAGTAACAATCAGGCCCAACCTGATATTCGCAATATCCAATAGCCATTAATGTGACGCCATTCTCATTGCATGAACGGAGTCAGGCTTTTGTGTGCGATCGCAGGTCAGTGGCCATCCACCCTCACGAATCCCCCCGCCTGCATCCGCGCCGGCCGGAGCGCGATCTCACAACGGCACTGCAACGCCGGGCCCCTGATGGTCCTGGCCGACACACACGACATTCCCTCATTTGACATGACGTTGTGGAGATAAGCATGCCGAACCGTAAAGAGTGGGCCCAACGGCTTCCGGTGTTTCTGGTCGAGGCTGAAACGCTCCTGGCCAAATCCGAGGAATGTCTGAGTCATTTGCAACTGATCAGTAATGACAAGGATGCCATCGAATGCATGATGAGCACCCTCCTCAAACTGGCCAGCAAGGCCGATGCCCTCGCGTTGGTCGCGGTTTCGGAGTTTTCGCTGCACATTCATGGCCTGCTGAATCATGCCCAGAATCATGTAGACCTGCATGACCAGGCATTGAGCGCGCTGAAAGACTGTTTCACATTGATGGCGTGGCAGCTTGAACTGATCGATCAGAAAACCGGCCAGCTCAGCCTGGATGACAGCGAACAGGCATCGCTGATCGAGGCCTTTGCCTTCCAGGTCGGACAAAGCCAGTTTCAGCCACCCGCTCATTCAAAACCGTTCACGCTCGTTTCTTTCTCGGAACGCCAGGCTTAACTCTCCCGATAACTACGCGATCACACGTATTCTTATTGTCATGCGGCCACTCTGTAACTTGCGCACGCTCATGTCGCAATTGAATACTTCATATCTGTCAACGACAGCTCATTACAAATATCCTTCCCTGCCGGCAAACTTTTTCCATTGTGGAACTCAAGTCCAGACTCTTTATTTCCTGACTGTACGGACATATATACAAACGCGACCAACGGTATCTTAAGTGGTATTATGCCGACCATTAGTTGACGTCAATTAATGGCAGAGTGACTCAGACAGAGACCCGTCAGTCAACATGACCGGTCTGCCCGCAGCGAACATCCATTGGCTCCATCCGCTATGTACGCCAGCCTCAAGTCAATCACCACGTGGCCACCCTCCCGAGAAAACGCGCGCCGGTTCACGCTATTGCTGTGTACCTGCTCGGCGCTCGGCAGTCTGGCGATCTATAGCCTGTCCACTCGCCTGCCACTCAGTCTGCTGCTACTGAATATGGCGGCGCTGGCTTGCGTCCTGGCGCAGCATTGCCTCTCGCGCAAGTCTATAAAGTTCGAACCACAAGAGCTGGCCGACCGATTATTGAAGGTTCAGGAAAACGAACGGCACCGACTCAGTCGGGAACTGCATGACGATATCGGCCAGTTACTGACTGCGGCAAAACTTCAAAGTGAATGGCTGAAACGTCGAATGCCCGAAGAGCTGCAAGATCAATGCTCAACGCTCTGCGACACGCTGGAAGAAACCCTGACCAAAGTTCGTGACGTGTCGGCCATTCTCAATCCCAGGCAGCTGACCAGCCTTGGGCTGGAAGCCAGTCTGCGTGCACATTTGCTCAAGACACTGGCTAATACGCAGGTGCACTGGAGCCTGGAATGCCACTCACGATTGACCGGCATCCCGGAAGAAATGGCCGTCGCCGCCTTTCGAATCACCCAGGAAGCGGTGACCAATATATTGCGCCACGCCGAAGCGAAAAATCTGTTGGTTCGCCTGCAACGCCAGCCTCAAGGCCTGACGCTGTTGATCAGCGATGACGGCCTGGGTTTCGCGCCGGCGACAGATCCCGGCCGTGAGGGACAACGTGGAATGGCCGGGATGTCGGAACGGATCGACCAGTTGGGCGGTACGCTGTGCGTGACCAGCGAGCCGGGCAAAGGCACTCAAATCGAAGCTCTCTTCCCGTGGGCGCCACGTGCGCTGGAACGGGCCAGTACGAATAAGGTTTTGCATTGACTTGTAACTTACTTTTGGTGGATGACCACTCGCTGATCAGAGCTGGCGTGCGCGCTCTGGTGCTGGATATTCCCGGCTACGCGGTAATCGGCGAGGCCAATGACGGCTCGCAGTTGCTCGAGATGGTCGAGCGACTGTCCCCGGACATCGTGCTGCTGGATATTTCCATGAAGGAAACCGGAGGCCTTGAAGCTTTGCAGCGACTCAAGCGAGTACACCCGCAAAGCAAAGTGTTGATCCTGTCGATGCACACTGACCCGGCGCTCATCATGCAGGCACTGGAATCTGGCGCTCACGGCTACCTGCTCAAGGACACAACGGCCACCGAACTCGAACATGCGCTGGATGCCCTGCGCAACAACGAGCGCTACCTGAGCCCGGCCATTGCCCATACCGTCATCAACCAGGCGCTGACCCGCAACCAGAAACACCAGCCGGAACCCGCCGACTCGCACAACCTGACCGCGCGCCAGCTGGAAATCCTGCGACTGATCGTTCGCGGAAAATCCACCCGGGAAATCGCCAACGGCCTGGGCCTGAGCATCAAGACGGTTGAAACCCATCGCTCGCAGATCATGAAGCGCTTGCAGATCTACGATGTGGCGGGCCTGGTCCTCTTCGCCGTGCGTGAGCAAATCATCAGCCTGGACGATTGATCGCTGCCGGGACACTCAGCAGTGGCGAATGCTCGGGCAAATGCACCCGCAGTGCCGCCGGGCGCGCCGAGAAGCGCAGGCTTTCGCCTTCCAGCGGTTCGCCATCAAGGTTGATGTAGAGGCCCTCCGAGACCTTGATCTCGACCCATGGCAAGCGCGCGCGCACAAACATGTTGTCGATACCGAAACCATCGGCAAGCAAGCTTTTCAATGTTCCGACCACTTCCTGCGGTGCAGGCAGAATGCTGATATCCAGCAGACCGTCGTCTGCCAGTGCGTGCGGGCACAGCATATGACCGCCGCCCGCCTGACGGCCATTGCCGATGCCCAACGCCAGCAACTCGCCACTCCACTGAAAATCCGGGCCATGCAGCTCACCATAGGCCGCATGCAATTCACTGAAGCGTGATAAACCGGTGAACAGATAAGCCGCGCCGCCCAGTACTTTTTTCAAGTCTTCAGAGGTGTTCGCCGTGACCTGGCTACCGAAGCCGCCCGTGGCCATGTTCAGGAACACCTGACCGCCGACCTCGCCCAAATCGATGGCACGGGGTTCAGCGTCCAGAAGTTTCAAGGCTTGATCAGGTTCCAGCGGCACACCCGCGGCGCGGGCGAAATCGTTGGCGGTTCCCAATGGCATCAGCACCAGACTGGCCTGCGTCGAATGCGCGGCCATTGCCTCGGCAATATCGCGCAACGTCCCGTCGCCACCGCCGGCGATGAGCTGCTTGTAGCCCGCCGCCAGCGCTTCGTCTACCAACCGCTGTGCGTCGCCGGCCTCCCAGGTCAGTCGGACAGCCAATTCCCAGCCTTGTGAGCGCTTTTCTTCGACGGCTGCCCGGACCTCCTCGTTGAGCGCCTGCTTGCCGTGCAGAATCAACAGTGCCTTGCGTTCGCCCATTGTGGTCACTCCCATGATTGAATTCCGTATGTGAAATGTGACCTCACTGCGCCCCATAAAAGTCGCAAAAAAATGAATTATTTCAAGTCGAACCGTATTGAGGTCCTACAAGGTGGGATTTTTTCTTACAAAACCTGAGGAATCGGCTCAATTGACCCTCAACCCTGATTGGTACAACTTGGCGGTACGGTTTATCCGTCATCAGCAGGAACTACAGGGACGTATCATGCAAAGCCATGACATCAGGATGCCGGTTACTCCGGTCACACCGCTCGCAGAAAGGCGGGCCAGCTATCAAACCGAATTCAATAAGTGCGCCAAAACCACTGGAGAAGTTGAAATGGAACCTCGAGTCGTTGAACTGGAAACACACCTCGAATACATCCGCAGAGACATGGAAGAAGTCCGGGGTGACGTCAGGTCCATCAAACACAGGCTCGCCTATTCGGCCGGCGGCACAGCCGTGGTTCTCGGGCTTCTGGGGTGGATCGCCAACAGTCGGTTCGACCAGTTGGTGGCACTTCTCGCTCGATAAGAGGACGCCATGAACGCAAAACCCGGTTCGATGAACCGGGTTTGTATGACAGATACGGCAGGTATCAGCCCAGGACTTCGCTCAGCGGAATGAAGCCTACGCTGTCACCTTCCACCAATGTGCGATCTTCTCGCACTTCGACCAGACCATCGGCCCACGCTGCGCTGCGCAACACACCCGAACTCTGATTCTTGTAAATGATTGCCCGGCCGTTCTCCAGACGTCCTCGCAAATACTCGCGTCGATTGCCTGCCTTGGGCCATACAAATCCTGCAGGCACCTGCACCTTCAAGGGGTCAACGTCTTTTACACCCTGACGGCGCAAGAGATAGGGCCTCGCCAACAAAGCAAAGGTCACCAGAGTCGACGCCGGGTTACCGGGTAGCCCGATCACCGGAACCCCACGAAAATGCCCGAACGTCAGTGGCTTGCCCGGTTTGATCGCGAGCTTCCACAACGTGAGCTCGCCCTCTTCCCGCAGGGCAATGCCCAGAAAATCGGCTTCACCTACCGATACGCCACCGGTCGACAGTATCAGGTCGACATCCTTCAACTCGCCAAGGCGAGCACGCGTCGTCTCAAGGTTATCCGCAAGAATACCGGCGTCGATCACTTCACAGCCCAAGCGCTGCAACCAGCTGCAGAGCAACACTCGGTTACTGTTGTAGATCTGGCCCGGCCCAAGCGCCTGACCCGGTTCAACCAGTTCATCGCCGGTGGAGAGTACCGCAACGCGGACCTTGCGAATCACATCCAGCTCGGCGCATCCCAGTGATGCAGCGAGCCCCTGCTCGATCGGGCCAAGGCGTGTGCCCGCGGCCAGAATCAACTCACCGACGGTGGTTTCCTGGCCTTTGGGGCGGATGTTTTGTCCTGACGTGAGGACCTCGAGGAAACGTACTCGCTCATCCGCCAGTACCTCGGCGTTTTCCTGCATCTCGACGCAGTCTGCACCCGCAGGAACAGGCGCACCGGTGAAAATTCGTGCGCAGGTGCCGGGCTTCAATGGTTCCGGAGCGTTACCTGCAAAAATCTTCTGGCTGACGGACAACGGCTCTCCCGTCCAGTCGGCCATGCGCAAGGCGTACCCGTCCATCGCACTGTTGGGCCACGGCGGCAGATCAAGTGTCGAGACCAGGTCAGCGGCCAACACACGACCTTGAACCTGCGCCAACGGCAAGCGTTCACGCGCGGCAATCGGCGTGGCTTCGGCCATTTCCAGCAAGCGCGCCAGCGCTACCTCGACAGCCATCAGGCTGCCTGTCTTGCCTGGCTTACCCGCGGGATTCACAGGGTGCCGCCTGTTTCAGATGAGCAACGAAATTGCACGGGCGGTGCCGGGAGTCCAGTTGTTCGGCAAGAATGCCATCCCAGCCGGTGCGCACGGCGTTGGTCGAGCCCGGCAAGCAGCACACCAACGTGCCGTTGGCGAGACCGGCCAGGGCACGGGATTGCACAGTGGAGGTGCCAATATCCGCCACCGATATCTGGCGGAACAGCTCACCAAAGCCGTCGACCTGCTTGTCGAGCAGGCAGCTGACCGCTTCGGGGGTGCTGTCTCGCCCCGTGAAGCCAGTGCCGCCGGTGATCAACACGACCTGCACGACATCGTCGGCAATCCAGTTGGCAACTTGCGCGCGAATTTTGTAGAGATCATCTTTGAGCAAAACCCGGAAGGCCAGGTTATGGCCGGCAGCGCTCAAGCGGTCAACAAAGACCTGGCCTGACGTGTCGGTTTCCAGGGTACGGGTGTCGCTGACCGTCAGCACCGCGATGTTGAGCGGCGCGAAAGGTACATCAGCCTTGGCTTTCATAGGCTCGTCCAGTTGTAGGAGAAACAGCCCGGTGTTATATCACAGCGCCCTCTTTTTTTACTGCCCCCATGGAGCCCTGCCATGACCTTGAATACACAGTTGCCATCCTGCTCCATTTTGCTCCTCTCAGGTGGTCGCGGCCAACGTATGGGCGGTCAGGACAAGGGCTTGATCGAGTGGCACGGTGAGCCGCTGATTGCGCATCTTCATCGCAAAACCCGCTCGCTGAGTGACGACCTGATCATCTCCTGCAACAGGAACCTGGAAAAGTACGCGCCCTACGCCGACCAGTTGGTCCATGATGACGAAGGTGATTTTCCCGGGCCCTTGGCCGGTATTCGTGCAGGCCTGAAGGCCGCCCGCCATGAATCTCTGATGGTTTTGCCGTGCGATGTACCACGCATCGATGCCGCCCTGCTCCACAGCATGCGCGAAGCGGCCAGCCAGCATCCGGACACCCCCCTGATGTTGCGTCATGGAGAGCACTGGGAACCCTTGCTGTGCATCATCCCCGTAGCCCTGGGCGAAGCATTCGAAAAGGCCTGGCAGGAAGGCGAACGCAGCCCGGGCCGCCTGATGCGAAAACTGGGCGCGATTGCTCTGCAATGCCCTGAGAACGATCCTCGCCTGGCCAACCTTAATACCCCGGAGTTGCTGAGCGCTCACAACAACGTGTCAGATTGACACTAGCCAAGGAACTTGCACGCGTTGTATACGTCTCACGCTCAGTAACTAAAAGAATTCCTATTCGGAGACACACTCATGACACAACGGACCCTCGCCACTTTCATGCTCGCCTTGGGCCTCGCGACCCTTGCTGGTTGCGCATCGCCTACTGTGATCACCTTGAATGACGGTCGCGAAATCCAGGCCGTCGACACGCCAAAGTATGACGACGAAGCAGGTTTCTACGAGTTCGAACAGTTGGACGGCAAGCAAACCCGCGTGAACAAGGATCAGGTTCGTACCGTTAAAGAGTTGTAATTCTTGCGGCGATACCGGATACAGAAAAGCCCGCTTTAAGCGGGCTTTTTCGTGGCTGAAAAACGGCTATCACCATTGCAGGGTGATGGCACTTTCAAAGTCTCTTCGCTCACCGGTAACCGGGTCCACAAACCGCAATCCCTGTGCCAGAAGCTTCAACGGGTTGGCATAGTCGTCTACGACATCCTTGAGCACGTGCGGATAGAACGGGTCATTGCAGATGCTGGCGCCCAGTGCCGTCATGTGTACCCGCAGCTGGTGCTTCTTGCCCGTCACCGGGTAAAGCCCGTAACGCCAGAGATCACCGTTCTTCTCCCTGACTTCGACAGCCGTCTCGGTGTTGCTGACGCCCGGTCCTTCCTGCATGCGGAAGAAAGGCTCGCCATCGATGAGCCGACTCTTGTGGACCAGGGGGAAGGCCTGTTCGGGCAATGCCCTGGCAATGGCTTCATAACGTTTTTCGATTTGCCGCGTGGGAAACAACGACTGGTAGGCGGAACGGCTCTGAGGATTGGCTGAAAACAGCACCAGCCCTGCCGTATGCCGGTCAATCCGATGCAAAGGCACGAGGTGCGGGTTATCGAGTCGGCGAATCAGCCTCCGTAGTAGCGTCTGCTCGACGTATTCGCCCGCCGGCGTCACCGGCAAAAAATGTGGCTTGTCTGCCACCACCAGATGCTCGTCGGCATACAGGATCGACTCGATCACAGGGATCGGCTTTTCGTCCGGTACTTCCCGGAAATAGTGAATTCGCAGACCTTCCTTGTAGGCAAGATCAACGGCGATTGGCGCACCATCCCCGTCAAGGACGCGGCCACGAGCAATTCTGTCCAGCCATTGTTCACGACCGATGGCGCTGAAGTGTTCACTCAGGCAATCGAGCACGGTCTGCCACGGCCCAGGCGGCAAGTAGAGTGTGCTGGCCTGGTTGTGTGCAGCAGAAAAAGATGAAGTGGACATACGAACGCTCTGACTCTCGATACAGGGCGGCATTATCCAGCAGTGGCCGGAACGAACCTAGAAGAGAATCCTCAGGCCGGAATCGACTGCGAGCGTGCCGCCGCTTCAGTGAACTCCTTGAGCCAGCGCAACACATCGACCGCTTCCCAGCGCCCCGGATCATAAAGTGCGTACAACAACCCCTGATAGCCGACGACATCCAGTTGGCGGTGATAACCCGCACGCTGGAAAAGTGCCTCGATTTCGGCGAAACAGGTATTGAAATGCAGCTTGTTGAACGGAGTTTTCCCTTCCGTGACCAGACCATCCAGTTGCAACTCGAGGACGGCTTCACGCACCACGTCCACCGACATCCGGTTCACGCTGTTCTTCAATTGTTCGACATTGACCACGATTCTTCCCTCTGACTTCCGGGATCACCTGCCCAATCCCCAACAGGGCAGACATGACAGGCAATCCGAGCAACTGTATGAACATACAGTAACCGAATAACCTGAATTTCGCCAATGACCGGAACGAAGACCGCGACGGATGGGGCTCGCAAAAGGTGTCCAGCTCAGCGCAGGAATGCCACAACCTGCTCGGAATCAAAGGGCCAGGCAAGTTCGGCGCCGTTATCGCAACGTCGCAGCACCGGAATGCGCAAACTGTAGGCTTCGAACCATGATTCGTCCTCAGCAATATCCACCAGTTCAACCAGCAGACCGTGCTCGACAAATGCCATCAGCATGGCTTCGGCCACTTCACAAAGATGGCACCCAATGGTGCCGAAAAGCTGACATTCAGGAGGCATGAGCACAGGACCCGGCAAAGTAGACGTACATTCTAGGCCTGCGATCAAAAGCAGTCGAGTCACTGCCCAACGCGACCGGAGAAGGTTGAATTCAAAGAATTTCGGCAAACTCCTGACTCAAATCATTCGGACTGGATGTCATTTACGCGACCCTTGCCGCTTTTTTGCCTCTACGCTTGAGTAGCCAGCGCTTGTCATTGGAGTTTTCGTGTTCGCCAACCTTCTGATTATTCTCGCCTCCTCCCTGGTGGTGATTGCACTGTTCCAGCGCCTGCGCCTGCCACCGGTGCTGGGTTACCTGTGCGTGGGGCTGATGATCGGCCCGACGGCGTTCAACTGGGTCAATGAAAGCGAAGACCTGCCCGACCTCGCCGAGCTCGGGGTGGTGTTCCTGCTGTTCTCCCTCGGGCTGGAATTTTCCCTGTCGAAAATGCTCGCCTTGCGCAAAGTCGTGTTCAGGCTCGGCAGCCAGCAAGTACTGATAACTGCGGTACTGCTGGGGGGTTTGCTGATGCTGTTCGGCATGTCGGCGACACCTGCGATGCTGCTCGGAGCCGGCCTGTCGCTGTCTTCTACGGCCATTGTCAGCAAGGAACTGGGCAGTCTGGGCGAGATTTTCAGCAGCCACGGACAAAATGCCATCGCCGTATTGCTGTTCCAGGACATCGTGGCAGTGTTGCTGCTGACTCTCGTGCCGGTGTTCGCCGGCAACAGCGATCAGGCCTGGTACTGGGCGTTACCTGTGACGCTCGGCAAGACCGTTTTGCTCTTCGTCGGCCTGCTGATGGCCAGTCGCTGGTTGTTGCCACGGCTGTTTCATGAAGTGGCGGCCGCCCGTTCCGCGGAACTGTTTGTACTGTTGGCACTGGTGATTGTTCTGCTCACGGCCTGGCTCACTCACTTGCTCGGGCTCTCCCCTGCCCTGGGCGCCTTTCTCGCCGGCATGTTGCTGGGAGAAAGCCACTACCGCCATCAGATCGAAGCCGATATCCGGCCGTTCCGCGACATTCTGCTCGGGGTGTTCTTCGTCAGCATTGGCATGCTCATCGATTTGCAGTTGTTCCTCAGCCACGGCTTGCTGATCCTCGGGCTGACCCTGGGGTTGCTGCTGATCAAGGGTTGCGTGGTCGCCTTGCTGGTCAAATGGCGCGGAAACGATGTTGAAACGGCCTGGCGCAGCGGTCTGGCACTGGCCCAGGGTGGCGAGTTCTGCTTCGCATTGATGGCTCAGATGCAACAGAACAAGATGATGCCCGCCGACCTCGGCGGGCTGTTGCTGGCCGCGACCTTCTGCTCGATGCTGCTAACGCCACTGTTGCTGCGCGCGGCGCCTCACATCGCCACACGCCTGCACCGCAAGCCCAACGAAGAAGCCAAACTCGAGGAAATAAGCACGCTTAACGCCGGATTGCACAGCCATGTGGTGATCTGTGGCTACGGTCGCGTAGGCCAGTCCATCGGGCGAGCGCTGCGTAACGCGATGCAGCCCTATATCGCGCTGGACACCGATCCGGTGCGTGTCCAGGAAGCCGCCGTGGGTGAAACCTGTGTGCACTATGGCGACTCACGGCGCGGTGAACTGCTACTGGCGGTAGGGCTGGCCCGCGCGAGGCTGCTGGTGATAGCCGTGGACCAGGCCGATATCGCGTTGCTGATTCTCAAGGAGGCGCGCCGATTAAACTCGACCGTTCCCATCCTGGTACGTACTCGCGACGACAGCCAACTGGCCGAGTTGAAAGCTGCCGGCGCCAGCGAAGTCGTACCCGAATTACTGGAGTCGAGCCTGATGCTAGCCTCCCACGCGTTGATCATGCTGGGTTTACCCGCGCATCAGGTCCAGGAGCGGGCCGACCAGATACGACATGACCGCTATCGCCTGTTGCACGGTTTGTATCCCGGCGCCAACGATGAAGAGAACTGACTCAATCCTGGCTCACGGCGCCGATCTTGTGCACCGACAGGTCTGCGCCGTAATACTCTTCTTCCTGGCTCAGACGCAGGCCATGAAGCGCCTTGATCACACCATACACCGCGAAGCCACCGGCCAGCGCCACGACCACGCCCAGCGTGGTTCCGATCAACTGGCTGATCAGGCTCACACCGCCCAGACCACCCAATGCACTTTGGCCAAAGATACCGCAAGCGACTCCACCCCAGACCCCGCACAGGCCATGCAACGGCCAGACCCCCAATACGTCATCGATGTGCCATTTGCCTTGGGCAGCAGTAAAGCACCAGACAAACAGCGCCCCGGCGATGGCGCCTGTGGCCAGCGCCCCTACCGGATGCATCAGATCGGAACCGGCGCAGATTGCCACCAGCCCGGCCAGCGGGCCGTTATGCAGAAAGCCCGGGTCATTGCGCCCGACAATCAGCGCCGCCACGGTCCCGCCGACCATGGCCATCAGCGAGTTCACCGCCACCAGCCCGCTGACCCCTTGCAAGGTTTGCGCACTCATCACGTTGAAACCGAACCAGCCAACGATCAGGATCCACGACCCCAACGCCAGGAACGGGATGCTCGAGGGTGCAAACGCCACCAGCTTTCCGTCGCGATAGCGACCTTGTCTTGGCCCGAGCAACAACACCGCCGCCAGCGCCAGCCAGCCGCCCATGGCGTGAACCACCACCGAGCCGGCGAAATCGTGGAAACCTGCGCCAAAGCGTTCCAGCAACCAGGCTTGCAGGCCAAAGTTACCGTTCCAGATCATGCCTTCGAAAAACGGATAGATGAACGCCACGATCAGCGCCGTCGCACACAACTGTGGTACGAACCGCGCGCGCTCGGCGATGCCGCCGGAAATGATCGCAGGTATCGCTGCCGCGAACGTCAGCAGAAAGAAAAACTTCACCAGGCCATAACCATGATCGGCATTGATCACTGCCGCCGGTTGCAGAAAGGTCACCCCATAGGAAATCCAATAGCCTATAAAGAAGTAGGCCAGGGTCGAAATGGCGAAGTCGCTGAGGATCTTCGACAACGCGTTGACCTGGTTCTTCTGTCGAACCGTACCGACTTCGAGAAAGGCAAAACCGGCATGCATGGCCAAAACCATGACAGCACCAATCAGGATGAACAACGTGTTGGAGCTATGGACCAGACTGTCCACAGCGCTTTGCAGATTTTCCATGATGTTGGCAGACCTGAAGGCTAAAAAAGCACCAAAGCAGTTCGCGCAGACAATTCATGCACCAAATTGCAACCTTCCAGGATCTACACATTGATCCTGATGTGCCGCTTTGGCGCATAAGGCGGGAAGCTTTGCGCGGGTTTTCATTATTTGAGATAAGGTTTTGCTCGATTCCTGCCCGGCAACAGCGCAGTCACACGGGCCGGCGCACCACGACACAGCAAAAGTTGTACCAGTGATTTGCACTGAACCTTCACCCAAGGCTCATACTCGAACGCAACAGAAGCCACTTACGGAGATCACCAATGGCCAGCATCAAGGCAAAGACTGCTCAAGAAATCCTGATGAACGACTTTCAGACACTGGTCAGCGACACTGAACGGTTGCTGGAACATACCGCGACATTGGCTGGCGATCAGGCTGACGAGCTGCGCGAGCAAATCCACGACAGTCTGCTGCGTGCACGCGAAACCTTGAAACTGACCGAAGACTCCCTGCGCGAACGCAGTAAAGCCGCCGTTACCGCCACCGAAGACTATGTTCAGGCCAACCCATGGCAATCGGTCGGGATCGCGGCCGGTGTGGGCTTCCTGATCGGCCTGCTGGCAACCCGGCGCTGATTATGACGATCGGCGAATCCGGCTCGTCCGCGACGGGCCCAAGCTCTTCACCGCGGCGCCTGGGTGCCGCATTCCTTGGATTGCTGCACAGCCATGTCGAATTGTTCGGCATCGAATTGCAGGAACAAAAAGCCCGCACCGTCAGCCTGTTGCTGTTCGCAGGCCTGGCGCTGGTGTTTGCCTTGCTGTTGCTGGTGGGGTTATCGACGCTGGTGCTGATCCTGTTCTGGGACACTTATCGCCTGCCTGCCATCATCGGGCTCTGCGTGTTCTACACCCTTGCGTGCATCTTCTGCGGGATGCGTCTGAGGGCGGCGATTTTTGATGAATCCTCACCCTTCCACGGCACCCTGGAAGAATTGGCCAATGATAGGGAGCGCCTGCTGCCATGAACCTGCCTGAACTGCCTCACAACAGCTCGCGCACGGAAATGCGCAAGGCGCTGATTCGCCTGCGTATGGAAATGCATCGCCAGGAAATTCGCCACGAATCCGCGCAACTGCTGCAACCCTTGCAGCGGGTGCGCGGATTGACGCAAAACCTGCATGACGGTTTCGGCATCAAGCATGCCCCGCTCTGGGGCGTGGCGGCCGTGACCCTGTTGGGTTTTTTGACCGGCAAGGGCACCAGGAGCGGCGGCGTGAGCAGCCTGACTCGGCTGGTACGCCTGGGCACTACGCTGGGGCCTTTGATCAAGTTGGTCATGCAAGGCTCTGCGCCTAAACACTAGGCCACTATCTGGCTGCATTCTTGCAACATCACCGGGATGAGCCTCTTTATCGAGAGGTTCAGACCTGCGTGCCTACCCAGCCATCGGGTGTCATCCAAAAACAAGACCTACTAAGGAGGCCTCGTGATCGACGGGCAACCGCTTGCCTGCTTTCAACCGTTCATCGATACCGCCACCGGCCGTATCGCCGGCGTAGAGGCATTGGGTCGACTGCGACAGACCGACGGTCAACTGGCCTCCGTGGGGCCGCTGTTTGCCGACCCGCGCACCCCGGCCATCGCACTCCGCCGCCTGGATCGCCAGATTCGTGATAACGCCCTGAGCCGTTTGCACGAAGCGCCCGCCGACTGGTTCCTCAGTCTGAACATGTCGCCTCGCTGGATCAGTCGTTTGCGCGCGGACCAGGCGCTGCCCAGCCTCAAGCAATTGAACCGGCATGGCGTCGACCCACAGCGCATCGTTTTCGAAATCACCGAACTGGGCGGCGACATCCAGCGCCTGGCAGACGTGGTTGCGCGATATCGGCAAGTCGGTGCGCGGATCGCCATCGATGATTTCGGTGCCGGTTACTCACAACTCGATCGTGTGCTCGCTCTGCAACCGGACATCCTCAAGCTGGATATGCGGTTGTTCCAGGCCGCTGCGTTGGGCGGACCCAGCAGTGATGTGGTCAAGGCCCTTGCGCAAATGGCGGAAAAAACCGGGTGCTGGATCATTGCCGAAGGCGTTGAAACCGAAGCGCAGCTGAATTTTGCCCTGGAGTGTGGTTCACGCTACGTGCAGGGTTTCCTGTTCGCTCGCGCGCAAGCCGACTTCTTTGCCACCGATGCGTTTGTGGAGCGCTTTGCCCAATTGCGTCAGCGCTATGTCCAACAAAAACTCGCTGAGCGCGGCCGACTGATGATCATGCGTCAGCAACTCTGCGAGCTGATGGCGATTCTGCAAACGTGGGCCCAGGCATGCGCGCCGCTCAGTGCCCTGCCACAGCTGGACGCCTTTCCCTGGCTGCTGCGCTTCTATCAATGCGACCGTCACGGCACGCAACTGACGCCAAACCTTGAATGGCGCAACAATGGCTGGGTAGCCGACGATCGCTACCTGGGACACAACTGGTCATGGCGTCCGTACTTCTATCATTTGTTGGCAGAGGGTTGGGATGAGCGCCGGCTGACGCTTTCCAACACCTACCGTGACGCCACCAGCAACCAGTACTGCCTCACGGCCGGACAGTTTTTCAACAACGGCGAGCGACTGCTGCTCATCGATATCGATGCCGCCGGGCTGTAGTTCCGCTTGCAGGTGTCGGTGTGAAACGGGAAGCTAGGCGCTCAGTCACCTGACGGAGAGAACCAGCCTTGGATTGGCAAACCCTGCTCACCCGCGAACGCCTCGGAAAGCCTCTGCACAGCCCGGAAGAACTCGGCCGCAGCCCTTTCCACAAAGACCACGACCGCATCATTTTCTCGGGCGCCTTTCGCCGCCTCGGGCGCAAGACCCAAGTCCATCCCGTCACGAGCAACGATCATATCCACACGCGCCTGACCCACTCACTGGAGGTCAGCTGCGTTGGCCGTTCGCTGGGTATGCGCGTCGGCGAAACCATCCGCAGCGCGCTGCCTGACTGGTGCGAACCCAGCGACCTGGGCATGGTGGTGCAATCGGCTTGCCTGGCTCACGACATTGGCAATCCACCCTTCGGTCACTCCGGTGAAGACGCGATCCGTCACTGGTTCCAGCAAGCCGCCGGCCGTGGATGGCTGGAGGCAATGAGCGAAGTCGAACGTAATGACTTCCTCAACTTCGAAGGCAATGCCCAGGGCTTCCGGGTGCTCACCCAGCTGGAATATCACCAGTTCGATGGCGGCACCCGGCTGACCTACGCGACGCTGGGCACCTACCTGAAATATCCATGGACGGCCAAGCACGCCGACTCACTGGGTTACAAGAAACACAAGTTCGGCTGTTATCAGAGCGAACTCCCGCTGCTGGAGCAGATCGCTCATAAACTCGGCCTGCCGCAACTTGAAGAACAACGCTGGGCACGCCATCCCCTGGTGTATTTGATGGAGGCCGCGGATGACATCTGCTATGCGCTGATCGACCTCGAAGATGGCCTGGAAATGGAGCTGCTGGAGTACGCCGAAGTCGAGTCCCTGTTGCTGGACCTGGTGGGCGACGATTTGCCGGAGACCTATCGTCAGCTCGGCCCGCGGGATTCACGTCGGCGCAAACTGGCAATCCTGCGGGGCAAAGCCATCGAGCATCTGACCAACGCCGCGGCCCGCGCCTTTGTCGAGCAACAGGACGCGTTGCTGGCCGGCACGCTGCCTGGCGATCTGGTGGAACACATGCACGGTCCCGCCAAACGCTGCGTATTGAATGCCAAAGACATGGCACGCAAAAAGATCTTCCAGGACAAGCGCAAGACCCTGCACGAGATCGGCGCCTATACCACGCTGGAAATCCTGCTGAACGCGTTCTGCGGCGCAGCGCTGGAACAGCACAACGGTCGGACACCGTCCTTCAAGAGCCGTCGCATCCTTGATCTGCTGGGCAACAATGCGCCCGACCCTCACGGCCCGCTACACACTTCGTTCCTGCGCATGATTGATTTCATCGCCGGCATGACCGACAGCTATGCCAGCGACATGGCGCTGGAGATGACTGGCCGTTCGAGCCACTGACGAAACCCGTCTGATCAGCCATTACGCCATCCGGAATGGCTGATCAGCCACTGAAAGCCCAAGTGCGTTCAGCATTCGCCGAATTCCCCTACACCTCACACCGAGCAAACT
Source organism: Pseudomonas sp. NFX71 (assembly GCF_048079215.1). Taxonomy (NCBI): domain Bacteria; kingdom Pseudomonadati; phylum Pseudomonadota; class Gammaproteobacteria; order Pseudomonadales; family Pseudomonadaceae; genus Pseudomonas; species Pseudomonas sp. NFX71. The sequence goes on from NZ_CP182230.1 coordinate 91,237, forward strand.
GATCGATTGCTCGCCCTTCTCGCGAAATAATGAAAGGCCCCTCTGTATGAGAGAGAAAGCGTGAGTAATCCCAAGTTCGAAGACGAATTGCGCATCCTGTTGGTGGAAGATCATCCCTTCCAACTAAGGGCGACTCAGTACCTGCTTGAAAGTTATGGTTTCACCCAACTGACGACCTCCGACAGTGCCCAAGATGCCTTGCAGCAAATGCTGGCGGCGGTGCGACCATTTGACATCCTGTTATGCGACCAATGTTTACCCGATCTTCCCGGGCTGGATCTGGTCAAATTCGCCAGTCATCGCGGGATGATAAAACAGGCAATACTATTAAGCAGCCTGACGCGCACAGAACTTGATGGACTTGAAAAAACCGCAAATGCACACGGACTGCCTCTACTTGGCTACTTGATAAAACCATTGAAACAATTCGAATTCAGAAACCTGTTGAGTTCAATTCAATTATAAAAAATGAATTTCGACACGATCCAGCCAGGCACTACTTGTAACTTACGCTTAAAAACCTTGAAATACCGCCCCCAACAACTCTGCCCGTCCTCATGCGAAACCTAGTTGATTCGTAGCCCCTTTCCTGTTCGTTTGTAGGACTATTCCTATATTGCTGCTTGAGGTCCGTCAGTTCATGCGTCCCATCAACTATCTGAGCTAAGGTGCGCGCTTTATCTGAGCTCGCATGGGATTTGATTATGAACTCCGTTTTTATTGTCGACGATCACCCTGTTATCCGCCTTGCCGTCCGAATGTTACTGGAGCACGAAGGTTACAAAGTTGTCGGCGAATCCGATAATGGGGTCGATGCCATGCAGATGGTGCGTGAATGCATGCCAGACCTGGTCATTCTCGATATCAGCATTCCAAAACTGGATGGCCTTGAAGTTCTCGCGCGTTTCAACGCAATGAGTACACCGCTGAAAACACTGGTATTGACTGCGCAGTGCCCAACACTGTTCGGTATTCGCTGCATGCAATCCGGCGCATCAGGTTATGTCTGCAAACAGGAGGATCTGAGTGAACTGGTCAGCGCCATAAAAGCGGTATTGTCAGGTTACAACTACTTCCCGAGTGAGGCCTTGAATCCTGTCCGTGGTGATGACGTGCGTTGCGCCGAGCTGGAACTGTTCAAGTCAGTCAATGATAGAGAATTGATGGTACTGCAACTTTTTGCACAAGGCCGTACCAACAAGGAAATTGCCAAAGGCATGTTTCTAAGCAACAAGACTGTCAGCACCTATAAAAAACGACTGATGCAGAAACTCAAAGCCAAATCCCTGGTTGAACTCATCGAGATGGCAAAACGTAACGCATTAGTGTGAGACACAGGATGCCCCGTCGCATTAAGGATTATCTGATTTCAGTGGCTGCAGGTTTATGCCTGAGCACTTCAGTACCTGCCTCGCAGATTGCCAGCGAACACTTCACCCTGCTCAGTCGATCGACCCTCCGGCATCTGGACGTCCAACTGGATCCATCGCAACGGCAATGGATAACGAGTAAGCGCGAACTTATCCTGGGTACGTCGGCCCCGGACTATCCTCCTTTCGACCTGACCGTCAGCGGCAAGGACTACGAAGGTTTCACCGCCGATTACGCTGGCATCCTCGGCAAAACCCTCGGTTTACCAGTCAAGGTCCAACGCTTTGCGTCCCGCGGAGCTGCCATCAAGGCACTTGAAAAAGGCGAGGTCGATCTGCTCGGCACAGCCAATGGGTTCGAGGCTCACAATGCCGATATCGCGCTTTCCACGCCCTACGCCGTGGACCAGCCGGTCCTGGTGACACGGGAAGGAGAAACCCGATCCCTGACCGAAGGCCTCGCCGGCTTGCGGCTAAGCATGGTGTATCACTACTTGCCACTGGAGGAAGTCAGGGCCTTGTATCCCAAGGCAACCATTACGTCCTATCCGTCTTACCAGAATGCGATCAATGCGGTGGCTTTCGATCAGGCCGACGTCTTCCTGGGCGACACCATCTCGACCCATTACATGATCAACAAGGGTTACCTGAACAACATCCGCATGGCTAACTTCGGCAAACACGAAGCCCACGGTTTCAGCTTTGCCGTGCACAGGCACAACCCGGAATTGCTCGGGATCATCAATGCCATGCTCATGGCCATCCCCGCCAGCGAACGGCAGAACATCGCCGAGCGCTGGAGTGCCGGCAGTGACATTCTTCTTACCGACCAGAAGTTACAACTCACCGACCCCGAAGAACAGTGGCTGGCGCAACATCCGATCGTGCGCGTGGTGGTCAACGAGGCGCTTGCGCCGCTGTCGTTTTTCGACAGCAATGGCAATTTTCGCGGTGTCACCGCAGACCTGCTTGAACTGATCAGATTGCGCACCGGCCTGCGTTTCGACATCCGTCGAAGCCGAAACGATGACGAGATGATCGAACAGATCAAGGACAATAAAGCCGATGTAATCGCCGCCCTGCTCCCCAGCGCCGAACGTGATACAGCACTGAATTTCACCCGCCCCTATCTGCAAAACTCCTTTGTCCTTCTGACTCGCAAAGCCGCCGACAGCCCGGCAAACCTTGAGCAGCTGGCGGGTAAACGCCTGACCATCGCCCAGGGCAGCCCACTGGTGGATTACCTGCGCCGCGAGTTCCCGCGGATCAGGTTGATTGAAACCCCGGACACGTTCAGCGCGGTGGAATTGCTCGCCGAAGGCAAGGCAGAAGGTGCGGTGAACTCACTGGTCATCGCCAACTACTTCATTTCATCACGGCTTTTCGAGCACACACTTCAGATCCGGACCACCATTGGCACCCGGCAGGCCGCATTTTCCCTGGCGACCGGACGAGAGGCCAAAGAGCTGAACGCCATCCTCAACAAAGCACTCCTGAGCATCGCCCCGGAAGAACTGGGCATCATCAACAGCCGCTGGCGTGGCTATTCGGCGTCCTCGCAAAGCACCTGGCGCAATTACCAGCGATTGTTCTATCAGATCGTGATCGGGGCCGGCGTGCTGCTCCTGCTTTCCGCTGCCTGGAATGCCTATATGCGTCGCCAGATCAAACAGCGTCAGGCGGCCGAGCGTGCGCTGAACGATCAATTGATCGAGCGGCGCCAACTGTTCGAGGAGCTGCGCTGCGCGAAGGAGCGCGCCGATGAAGCCAACCGCGCCAAAAGCACATTCCTGGCAACCATGAGCCATGAGATCCGCACGCCGATGAATGCGGTCATCGGCATGCTCGAACTGACGCTGAAGCGCATTGAGAGCAACCATCCAGATCGTCCGGCCATTGACGTGGCCTACAACTCGGCCAGGGACCTGCTGGAACTGATCGGCGACATTCTCGACATTGCCCGGATCGAGTCCGGGCGTCTGAGCCTGAGCCCGGAAAGAGTTAATCCGAGTGAAATCGTGGGGTCGGTCGTGCGGATCTTCGAGGGTCTGGCTCGTCAGAAAAACCTTGAACTGCTGCTGGAACTCAACCCGGCCAATCCGGCGATCGATGTCCTGCTGGACCCGATGCGTTTCAAACAGGTGTTGTCGAACCTGGTCAGCAACGCTATCAAATTCACGGAACAGGGCCAGGTCAGGATCACCGTCGAATTGCTTGCGACGCCTGAACCCGAGCAAGTCCGGATGCTGTTGCAGGTTGAGGACAGCGGCATCGGGATCAGCGAACAGGATCAACGGCGACTGTTCGAACCCTTCGCCCAGGCCAATGGCACTGGGCAGTCAGGCAGAGGCGGCGCCGGCCTGGGTCTGGTGATCAGTCGGAGCCTGTGCGAAATGATGGGCGGCAGCCTGCGATTGGATAGCCAACCGGGAGTCGGCACGCAGGTCCAGGTTTCTCTGCTGCTGTCCACCCTGCCACTCGAGCAGATGTCGAAAACCACCGAAACACCGATCCACACGTCCACGGCACCCTTGAACGTGCTGGTGATTGACGATCACCCGGCCAATCGCTTGTTGATGTGCCAACAGCTGGAGTTTCTGGGGCATCGATTCAGCGTTGCCGAGGATGGCGAAGCAGGGTTCGAAGCGTGGAAATCAGGGCTGTTCGATCTGGTGATCGTCGACTGCAACATGCCGGTCATGAATGGCTATGAACTCACTCACGCCATCCGCGACCATGAACAGCAATCCGATCGTTCCCCGTGCACCGTTCTGGGTTTTACCGCCAACGCACAACCGGAAGAGCGACAGCGCTGCAAACAAGCAGGAATGGATGACTGCCTGTTCAAGCCGCTGACGCTGTCCGCGTTGAGTCAATGGATCGCAGACATCGAACCGACCGATCGCTCTCCCGCTTTCAGCCTGAAAGGGCTGCACTTGTTGACGGGAGGTAACCCGGCAATGGACCTGCGACTGTTGACCGAACTGCTCAGCAGCAACCGTCTGGACCGACAGGCGCTGCAGGCGTTATCCCGGTCAAATGACCCGCAGTCGTTTCTTGATATCGCTCACAAAATCAAGGGCGCAGCCCGAATTGTCCAGGCCACCCGCTTGATCGACCGCTGCGAAGCGCTCGAACGGGTCTGCCATGAAGTTTTTCATCATGACAACGTCGCCGAATGCAGGAAGGCCGTCGAAGGCGCGATGCTCGAACTGGAGCAGGCATTACTGCAACAAATTGGTCAAAACGACAAAAGCAGAATGATGGAGCCTTAACTATGCTTTGTCGCTGAGCAGTGTGTTAAACCGCATGGAGTGACCTGCAATGCCCAGCCCACTGCGCCCGGACCAACGCCGGTTTCCGTTGCACGTGCATATCAGTGTGATGTTTACCCTGCTGTTGCTCCTGACCGGCGTGGTGCTGGGCATTTTCAACTATCGGCAAACCACGCAGATCATTCTTTCCAGCAGTGAAAAGCTCTTCGAGCGCATCGAGCAGGACGTCCGGCTGGACCTGCACGCCACCTATGAGCCCATCCATCATCTGTTGAGCCTGCTGGTATACAACCCGGCGGCGCAGGCTACGAGCCTGGAACAACGCCTGGCGCTGCTCGGCCCTTTCAGCCAGTCGCTCAAGGACAACCCTGATCTGGCCTCGCTGTACCTGGGCTACGATAACGGGGATTTCTTCATGGTTCGCCCCTTGCGAACCGCCGCCCTGAAAACCCTGCTCAACGCCCCGGGCAATGCGGTGTATCAAGTGTGGAGCATCGAGCGAAACGGCGGCCCGGTGCATTCCCAGTCACTGTTTTTCGATCAGGACCTGAACCTCGTCAGTCGGCAGGACAACCCCGACGACACCTACGATCCGCGAACACGTAACTGGTTTTCCAATGCCCGCCGCGACAGCGATCAGATCATCACCGAACCCTACCTCTTTTTCTCCACTCACAACGTCGGCACCACCCTGGCCCGCCGCAGCGGTGCTCATGCAATCCTGGGCGCGGACCTGACGCTGGCAGAACTGTCCGCGACGCTGGCCAAACATGTCGTCACCCCCAGTACCGAAATCGTCCTGTTCGATGCCGAAGGCAATGCCATCGCTTACCCCGACAGCAGCAAGCTGATCGTCGACGACCAGACCGCCCGCCTGAGCAAGGCCGCCGACCTGAGCCCCAGCCTCGGCGCACTACTGAGCAATCCGCCAACAGGCAATCGGCTGAAAGCCGCTGGCCGTCAATGGATCGTTGCCCGCAGCCGCATGCAGGAGGGTGGTCCCCAGGGATTGCAACTGGCGCTGCTGGTGCCGGAAGACGAATTGCTCGCCGATGCCTACCGCATGCGCTGGCAAGGGGCGTTGATTACATTGGCCACATTGCTGTTGTGCCTGCCGCTGGGCTGGCTGACCTCAAGAATTCTGGTCAAACCCCTGCGCAAATTGGTGCAGGAAGCCGATGCCATTCGCAGTTTCAATTTCAATTTTCCGGTCTCCCGTCGCTCGCCGGTGCTCGAAGTCGACCAACTGAGCGTGTCGATGACCCGCATGAAAGATACCCTGGCAAGTTTTTTCCAGATCACCGACAGCCTGAGCGCCGAGACCCGGTTTGCGCCCTTGCTGGAGCGGGTTTTGTTCGAAACCGTGAAAATCGGCCAGGCCCAGGCCGGTCTGATCTACCTCCGGGAAAATGACGGTGATCGCATGGAGCCTCACGGCCTGGTGATCGACGATATTTCACAGGCATTGCCGGCGTTCGACATTCGCGGCCACGAGCCTGGCGGCCCGCAAAGCCCCGCTTGGATGCTGCAACTGTCGAATGCCGACAATGTGGTGATCAATCTCGGTTTCGAACAGGCGGGGGATTTGCAGAAAGTGCTGCTGGCGATGGGGTGTCCGCGGGTGCACCTGATCGGTATCCGTCTGCACAATCGTCATAACGAAACCGTGGGCCTGTTGATCCTGTTGCTGGAGGATAGCGGCCACCAAAGCGATCTCGAGAAGCTTCGTCCGGACCGCATTGCGTTCCTTCAGGCCGTGTCCGGCGCGGCTGCCGTGAGTATCGAAAGTCAACGCCTGCAAGCCAAACAGAAACAGTTGCTGGACGCCTTCATTCAACTGCTGGCCGGCGCGATTGATGCCAAAAGCCCCTACACTGGCGGTCACTGCCAGCGCGTCCCGGCGCTGACCTTGATGCTCGCCCAGGCTGCCGCGACCAGTCAGGACCCCGCCTTCAGCGGTTATCAACCCACCGAAGACGAGTGGGAGGCGCTGCACATCGCTGCATGGCTGCATGACTGCGGCAAGGTCACGACGCCGGAATACGTCGTCGATAAAGCCACGAAGCTGGAAACCCTGAACGATCGCATTCACGAAATCCGCACCCGTTTCGAAGTGCTCAAGCGCGATGCCTGGGTCAGTTACTGGCAGGCCATTGCCCTGGGCGGTGACGAGCAGCACCTGGCTGAACTGCGCGACGCAACTCTGGCGGGGCTCGACGATGACTTCGCGTTTATAGCCCGTTGCAATCTGGGCGGCGAGGCGATGGCCGATGCCGATCTGCAACGCCTGCGCAGCCTGGCTCAACGGACCTGGACCCGAACCCTGGATGACCGATTGGGTGTTTCCTGGGAAGAGAATCGGCGCCAGGCGCAAACACCGGCACCGACGCTGCCGGTCAGCGAGCCGTTGCTGGCGGACAAACCCGAGCACCTGTTCGAACGCGCCGAGGCCGAACTGATTCCGGAAGACAATCCGTGGGGTTTCAAACTCGACGTGCCGCGCTACAAGTACAACCGGGGCGAACTCTACAACCTGAGCATTGCCCGGGGCACCTTGACTCGCGAGGAACGTTACATCATCAACCACCACATGGTGCAGACGATCCTGATGCTCAGCCACCTGCCCTTCCCCGCCCACCTCAACAACGTTGCGGAAATCGCTGGCGGCCACCACGAAAAAATGGACGGCACCGGTTATCCCAAGCAGCTGAAGCGTGAAGAAATGAGCCTGCCGGCGCGGATGATGGCGATTGCCGATATCTTCGAAGCGCTGACCGCCGCTGATCGCCCCTACAAGAAAGCCAAATCCTTGAGCGAAGCGCTGGGCATCATGGCCACCATGTGCCGGGATGCCCACATTGACCCTGAATTGTTCGGGCTGTTCATCAACGCCGGGATCTATCAGCAGTACGCCGACCGATTCCTTGATCCACAGCAGATCGACGCCGTGGATCCGGAAGGCCTGCTGGCCAAGGCAGGCCTCAAGGCATGATCAGCAATCGGTCAGGCGCAGGAAAATGGCCGCCAGTTTTTCAATGCCGGCTTGATCGTCAGCGGTAAACCGCGCGAGCTTCGGGCTGTCGAGGTCCAGCACGCCGATCAGGCGACCGTCCTTGACCAGCGGCACGACCAGCTCGCTGTTCGACGCGCTGTCGCAGGCGATATGTCCGGGGAAAGCGTGCACGTCTTCGACCAACTGCGTCTGCAATGTCGCCGCCGCCGTGCCACACACACCGCGACCGAACGGGATGCGCACACAGGCGATTTGCCCCTGGAACGGACCGAGCACCAGCTCTTCGTTGCGATTGAGGTAGAAACCGGCCCAGTTCAGGTCATCCAGTTGGTTATACAGAAACGCGGAAAATTGCGCGGCGTTGGCGATGAAGTCCCGCTCGTCCGCCAGCAAGGATTCCAGCTGTGCGTGCAGCATGCCGTAGCCTTCGAGGCCCTGGCCGCTTTGTTGTAAATCGATCATGCCTTGTGCTCCAACAGCTTGAGCCCGACCCAATAGCGGGCAAATTGATAGGCGCAACGTCCGTTGCGATTGCCCCGGCCGGTAGCCCAACGCACCGCGAGGATGTCCAGCTCTTCGTCACGTTGCCATTTCAGGCCGGCCTTGTCGGCCAACTGACCGATCCAGTGCTCGACCACATTGAGGAAGTGTTCCTGGGTAAACGGATAGAACGACAGCCACAGGCCGAAGCGGTCCGACAGGGCGATCTTGTCTTCCACGGCTTCGCTGGGATGCAGCTCGCCGTCGACCCGTTTCCAGTTCTCGTTGTCGCTTTCCTTTTCCGGCACCAGATGGCGACGGTTGGAGGTGGCGTACAACAAAACGTTATCCGGTGCCTGCTCGAGGGAACCGTCGAGCACGCTCTTGAGCACGCGATAATCACCTTCGCCCGATTCGAACGACAGGTCATCGCAGAACAGCACGAAGCGCTGGGGCAACCTGGCAATCTGTTCGACCACCCGTGGCAGGTCCGCCAGGTGGTCGCGCTCGATTTCGATCAGCCGCAAACCGGCCTTGGCATGCTCGGCCAGCAAGGCACGCACCAGCGACGATTTACCGGTGCCACGCGAGCCCCAGAGCAAGGCGTGGTTGGCCGGCATGCCGTCGATGAACTGTTGGGTATTGCGCCCCAGCTGTTCCAGTTGCCGGTCGACGCCGATCAGGTCGGACAAACGCATGTCGAGGCTGACGTGCAGCGGCAACAGAAAACCGCTGCGACCCTCGCGTTGCCAACGTGCAGCCAGGCATTGCGTCCAGTCGATGGATTGTCGAGGTGCAGGCAGCAACGGTTCGATTCGAGCCAGAACGGCATCGGCGCGTTCAAGAAAAGCATTCAATCGGGAATCCACGTCTTCTCCTCGGGCACGTTCACAGTAATGATGGCGCTACAGCGACGAAACACGGCGGTCGGTGCCCGGGTCATCCCTTGTTGCACAAGGGCTCGCGAGAACATCGGTATCCATGCATGATCGACTATGCTTGAGCAGCGAAGGGAAACGGAAGTGGTTCAACACCCCATGGATATCAAGTTCACCAACCGGCTGTCCTACAAACAAGCCCGGCTTACCGTGCTGGTCGGTTTCATTCTGGGCACGCTGCTCAGCCTGCTGCAAATAGGCATCGATTATGCCAGTGAAGACGCCTCCATCAACCGGGAAATACTGTCTTTACTGGAAATCAGCCATAACCCCGCCTCGCGCATTGCCTACAACATCGACGCCGAACTCGCCCAGGAACTGACCTTGGGCCTGCTGCGCTCACCGGCGATCATCGGCGCGCAACTGACCGACAACAACGGCACCGTGCTGGCCAGCGTCAAGCGGCCTGGCGTGCAGAGCGGCTATCGGGTGATCAGTGACTTCCTGTTCGGAGCCGACCGCGCGTTCGAAGACCGTCTGTATCTGGATCACTTGCCGAGCGAATCCCTCGGCACACTGCGTCTGGATGTCGACACCTATTCATTTGGCAACCGGTTCCTGCGCCGGGCCGAAATCACCCTGCTCAATGGGTTCGCCCGCAGCCTGCTCCTGACCGGCATCCTGCTGGCGTTGTTCTACGTGATGCTGACCAAACCGCTGGTGCGAGTCATCCGCGAACTCAGCAGCCGCGATCCGCGCAGCGTCGAACCGACCTGGCTGGAGTACCCGGCGGGCCATGAAAACGATGAGATCGGTGTGCTGGTCAAAGTTGCAAACCAGCAGTTTGAAAACATCGCTACCGAAATCCAGCAGCGACGTAACGCCGAAAACCGCCTGACCGACTACCTTGGGCAACTGGAAAACATCGTGTCTGCGCGCACCGCAGAACTCAAGGCGATCAACACCCGGCTCAGCCAGTCCAATCAGGAACTGGAAGTCGCACGCAGCACGGCCCTGGACATGGCGGAAGCACGCTCGGTGTTCCTCGCCAACATGAGCCACGAAATCCGCACGCCCCTCAATGGATTGCTGGGGATGATCGCCCTTTCCCTCGACGGCCCGCTGAATGCCGAGCAACAGCAACAACTGTCCATCGCCCATGACTCGGGCAAAGTGCTGGTGGAATTGCTCAACGATATTCTCGACCTGTCGAAATTCGATGCCGGCCAGCTCGAGCTCGAACACATTCCGTTCGACCTCGGCTCACTGATCGAGGACACCGCCAACCTGCTGTCGCAGAACGCGGCGCCCAGCGTCGAGCTGACGTGCCTGATCGATCCGGCTTTTCCGGCGCTGGTGCTCGGCGATCCGACTCGCGTGCGGCAGATCGTCAGCAATCTCTTGTCCAACGCGCTCAAGTTCACCCGGTTCGGTCGGGTCGATGTGCGCCTGTCGACCTTCGAAGAAGGCGTCAGAATCGAAGTCTGCGATACCGGCATCGGTATCGCCCAGGACGCTCAGGTCAAGATCTTCCAGCCCTTTACCCAGGCCGGCGCGGGTATTACCCGACAATTCGGCGGCACCGGGCTGGGGCTGGCGTTGACCTACAACCTTTGCGAAGCCATGGAGGGGCGCCTCACCATCAGCTCGGAAGCGGGTTTCGGCAGCCAGTTCTGCGCCGATCTGCCACTGCCCTGCCACACCCGCGCCCTGCCACCGGCGACACTGCGCGGCAAGGTCATCGCGATTACCGCTGCCAGCAGCGGCCTGGCAGAGCTGTTGAAAAGCCTGTTGCCGGGATGGGGACTCGATTACCAGCAACGCTCGATCGATGACTCAATGATTGGTCTGAAGCCCGACATGGTGATCACCGATTGTCCGGAATGCCTGTTTGGCCTGCGCCCCAACTGCACCGCGCCCATTTTGCTGGTGACCGCTTATGGCAGTTTCATGCCCAGCGAACAGGCCAGCGCCCTGGCCCCCCTGCAACAACAGGCGCGGCCGTTGGCACGTAATGCGCTTTACCAGACACTGCGGCGAATCCTGCAACCGGAAGTCAACATCCTCAACGATGCACGCCTGGAAGCCCTCTCACCTCAGCGACGCGGTCGGGTACTGCTCGTGGAGGACAATCCGGTGAATCAGTTGGTGGCCAAGGGCATGCTCGGAAAACTCGGCTGCGAGGTGATTGTCGCGGCTCACGGCGGTGAAGCGCTGGATCAACTGGAACACAGTGAGTTCGATCTGGTGCTGATGGACTGCAACATGCCGGTGATGGATGGCTACGAAGCCAGTCGGCAAATCCGTCGCAGCGGGCGCTGGCCGCAGTTGCCCATCGTCGCCCTGACCGCCAACGCCATGTCCGAAGAGCGCGAACGCTGCCGTGCGGCGGGCATGAGCGATTACCTGGCCAAACCCTTCCGGCGCGAAGAACTGGCTGCGCTACTGGATTTATGGATGCCGACTACGACTACGACAACGACCTGATCTGCCCCAGCAGGTGATCGAGACCATCGCGCAAGTCATTGAGCCGGTCCAGATCGACGCCGCTGTCGCACAGCAAGCGGGCCTTGAGCGGTCCGACCTGATCACGCAATGCCTTGCCGGTTGGCGACAGGCTCAGGTGCACCTCGCGCTCATCCCGCGCCGAACGTTGGCGCTGAACCAGTTGCAACTGCTCAAGTCGCTTGAGCAGCGGCGTCAACGTGCCGGAGTCCAGCGCCAAACGCTCGCCCAGCGCCTTTACCGTAGGTTGATCAGGTGCTGCCTCCTGCCATTCCCACAACACCAGCATCGCCAGGTATTGCGGATAGGTCAGGCCGAGCTGATCAAGCATTGGCTTGTAGGCACGGATCACCGCCCGCGAGGCGGCGTACAGTTTGAAGCAGAGTTGGCTGTCGAGCTTCAGGGAATCGACGGACAAGGTGTTCATTTGAGCAGGGCTTCGATCTCGCGGCTCAGGTCCTGCGGCTTGGTCGCCGGAGCGAAACGCTTGACCAGCTGGCCGTCCTTGCCGATCAGGAACTTGGTGAAGTTCCACTTGATGCCTTGGGAACCCAGCACACCCGGCGCACGTTTTTTCAACTGCACGAACAGTGGATGGGCGTCGGTGCCGTTAACGTCGATCTTTTTGAACAACGGGAAACTGACACCGTAGTTCAGCTCGCAGAACTCGGAGATCGCCCCTTCGTTACCCGGCTCCTGCTTGCCGAACTGGTTGCAGGGAAAACCGAGCACCACCAGGCCCTGGTCCTTGTAGGTCTGCCACAGCTCCTCGAGGCCTTTGTATTGCGGAGTAAAGCCGCATTTGCTCGCGGTGTTGACCACCAGCACCGCTTTGCCGGCGAAGTCAGCCAGGGTCTTTTGCTCACCCTTGATGGTGGTGCACGGGATGCTCAGCAGGTTGTCGCTCATGATGTGCGCTCTGATGTGAAGGAATATGAGGCAAACATAGCGAGCAATTGAATTGTGTGCAATTTAATTAATAGGTATGACGGATCACTGAACGACAGTTGGCGCAGGAGCTGCCGAAGGCTGCGATCTTTTGATCTTGATCTTCGGCAATCGCGAGAAAACCAAGATCAGGAGATCGCAGCCTTCGGCAGCTCCTACAGGGGTCGCTTTACGAGCGCGGCACCAGGTCCAGGCACACCGAGTTGATGCAATAACGCAAGCCTGTCGGCGGCGGACCGTCCGGGAATACGTGCCCCAGGTGCGCATCGCATTTGGCGCAGACCACTTCGGTGCGGATCATGCCGTGGCTGACGTCACGGATCTCGACCATGGCGCTGTCGCCGATCGGGGCATAGAAGCTCGGCCAGCCGCAACCGGAATCAAATTTGGTCTTGGAGTCGAAAAGCGGCTCGTTGCAGCAGATGCAGTGGTAAATACCGTCGATCTTGCTGTCATTGTATTTGCCGGAAAACGGGCGTTCGGTGCCCTTGAGGCGGCAAACGTTGTATTGCTCCGGATCGAGCATCGCCCGCCATTCTTCCAGGGTTTTTTCCAACTTTTCCATCATCACACCTCGGCAGCTGAAAAAGCCCGATCTGTACCTTTTCCACGGATCGGGCGGCACGTATGATTGCGCCTCGTCAAACGCCAGTCTGGCAGCCAGACCACGCGCATTCAAACGGATTTATGAGTGCTGCCTCTCAAGGCGTCAGCCTGTGTGAATACGCAGGATTCCCAGTACGGTGGTTCAGACGCCGCCTGGATCGTTCATTTTCGGGAACACATCGCCATGCAGGTCAGCAAATCGAACAAGCTCGCCAACGTCTGCTACGACATTCGCGGCCCAGTGCTCAAGCACGCCAAACGCCTGGAAGAGGAAGGCCATCGCATCCTCAAGCTGAACATCGGCAACCCGGCGCCTTTTGGTTTCGAAGCGCCGGACGAAATCCTCCAGGACGTGATCCGCAACCTGCCGACGGCCCAGGGCTACAGCGACTCCAAGGGCCTGTTCAGTGCGCGTAAAGCCGTCATGCAGTACTACCAGCAGAAGCAGGTAGAAGGCGTCGGCATTGAAGACATCTACCTGGGCAACGGCGTTTCCGAACTGATCGTGATGTCGATGCAGGCCCTGCTCAACAACGGCGACGAAGTGCTGGTGCCGGCTCCCGACTATCCGCTGTGGACTGCCGCCGTGAGCCTGTCCGGCGGCAACCCGGTGCATTACCTGTGTGACGAACAGGCCAACTGGTGGCCGGACCTGGCCGACATCAAGGCCAAGATCACCCCGAATACCAAGGCGCTGGTGATCATCAACCCGAACAACCCGACCGGCGCGGTGTATTCCAAGGAAGTGCTGCTGGGCATGCTGGAGCTGGCCCGTCAGCACAATCTGGTGGTGTTCTCCGATGAGATCTACGACAAGATCCTGTACGACGACGCCGTGCACATCTGCACCGCTTCGCTGGCGCCGGACTTGCTGTGCCTGACCTTCAACGGCCTGTCCAAGTCCTATCGCGTCGCCGGTTTCCGTTCCGGCTGGATTGCCATCTCCGGGCCGAAACACCACGCGCAAAGCTACATCGAAGGCATCGACATGCTGGCGAACATGCGTCTTTGCGCCAACGTGCCGAGCCAGCACGCGATCCAGACCGCCCTCGGCGGCTACCAGAGCATCAATGACCTGGTGCTGCCGCAAGGGCGCCTGCTGGAACAACGCAACCGAACCTGGGAATTGCTCAATGACATTCCCGGCGTGAGCTGCGTCAAGCCGATGGGTGCACTGTATGCGTTCCCGCGCATTGACCCGAAAGTCTGCCCGATCCACAACGACGAAAAATTCGTGCTCGACCTGCTGCTGTCGGAAAAGCTGCTGGTCGTACAAGGCACCGCCTTCAACTGGCCATGGCCGGACCACTTCCGCGTGGTGACCTTGCCGCGCGTCGACGACCTGGACATGGCCATCGGACGGATTGGCAACTTCCTCAAATCCTATCGCCAGTAATCGGACTGGCCGCGTGCGACTTTTTAACGAAAGTCGCACGAGGATCAATTCAGCAACATATCTTTACCCCTTGCCGGGCATCCCCGCTTCAATTGTTCACCGGCTTCATGTTTCGTGGCTGCGTCCAACAATGGCGGGGCTTGCGATGCGAATCGGCTGACAATCGCTTCCCGTATCCACGTCGGAAATGTCCTGCAAGCGGCTAGACTCTTGCTGTAGGACACAGTTTGAAATAGTCACCCGGTTGAATAGCCCGGTGCAGCACCTTATATACCCCGCAGTACGCTACATCTTTAGCAAAAGGAGATTTCTACAACCATGATGCGCATCCTGCTGTTTTTGGCCACTAACCTGGCGGTCGTGCTGATTGCCAGCATCACCCTGAGCCTTTTCGGCTTCAACGGGTTCATGGCGGCCAATGGGGTTGATCTCAACCTCAATCAGCTGCTGATTTTCTGTGCGGTCTTTGGTTTCGCCGGTTCGCTGTTCTCGCTGTTCATCTCCAAGTGGATGGCGAAAATGAGTACCAGCACCCAGATCATTACCCAGCCGCGCACACGTCATGAGCAATGGCTGCTGCAAACGGTCGAGCAACTGTCCCGCGAAGCCGGGATCAAGATGCCGGAAGTCGGGATTTTCCCGGCCTACGAGGCGAACGCCTTCGCCACTGGCTGGAACAAGAACGACGCACTGGTCGCGGTCAGCCAGGGCTTGCTCGAACGATTCTCGCCGGATGAGGTGAAAGCCGTTCTGGCCCACGAAATCGGTCACGTGGCCAACGGTGACATGGTCACCCTGGCACTGATCCAGGGCGTGGTGAACACCTTCGTCATGTTCTTCGCACGGATCATCGGCAACTTTGTCGACAAGGTGATCTTCAAGAACGAAGAAGGCCAGGGCATCGCCTACTACGTGGCGACCATTTTCGCCGAACTGGTCCTGGGCATTCTCGCCAGCGCCATCGTCATGTGGTTCTCGCGTAAACGTGAATTCCGTGCAGATGAAGCCGGTGCTCGCCTGGCGGGCACCAACGCGATGATCGGCGCGCTGCAACGCCTGCGCGCTGAACAAGGCCTGCCGGTGCATATGCCGGACACCCTGAGCGCGTTTGGTATCAACGGTGGCATCAAACAAGGGTTGGCTCGCATGTTCATGAGCCACCCGCCGCTTGAAGAGCGTATCGACGCACTGCGTCGTCGGGGCTGAGCGGTTCCGCAATAAAGAAAAGGCCCGCAGTGATGCGGGCCTTTTTTTGTCTGAATTGTGTGGTGCTGACACTGGCCTCATCGCCGGCAAGCACAATCAACACAACTTAATGACTGGAAACCCGATAAACCCGTTCCTCAAGCCGCGTCACGCCGCTCTCGATGAACTTCCAGCTCTCACCCAGGACATCCTGGTCTTCCAGAATCTTCAGCGACCACACCGCGCCGAACAACCGTTGCACTTCATCATCAGGCACGGCAAACGGCGGCCCGTCTTTTTGCGCCTGGTCGTAATCCAGCGTGATCAAAAGCCCCAAAGTGTCTTTCGGCAGAATCCGGTTCAGATGAGCCGCATATTGCTCTCGCATCTTCGGTGGCAAGGCTATCAACGCTGCGCGGTCGTACAGAGCGCTGCAATCGGCAACATCGCCGGCAGTCAGGGCGAAGAAATCACCACACCAGATCTCGATCGACCCCGCCCGATACACCGTAAAAGGCCCTTGATCGCTGACATCCGGATCAAATTGGTGCTCGTGGAAAAAGTCTTCCACCGCTTTTTCCGACAACTCGACACCCAAGACTTCGTGACCGCATTTCGCCAGCCATAGCAAATCCAGGCTTTTCCCACATAACGGCACCAGTACGCGCGTCCCGTCCTCCAGGCCCAACTGAGGCCAGTACCGTTGCAGATATGGATTCACTTCCGGCAGATGAAAGCCGATCTGATTCGACGTCCACCGCTTGTGCCAAAACTCCGGCTGCATAAATATCTCCGAAAATTCGATCAAAACACCCTAAAACTTATATTAGATTTAGATCAATGATCTGACTGAAGATGACGCCCATCTTAACTCTCAGGAGCTCATTCATGTTGCCCAGCCTGTATATATCCCATGGCTCACCCATGCTGGCCCTGGAACCCGGCGCTAGTGGGCCGGCTCTCGCGCGCCTGGCTGGCGAGTTGCCAAAACCCAGGGCCATAGTGATTGTTTCCGCCCACTGGGAAAACAATGAACTGTTGGTCAGCGGCAATCCGCACCCTGAAACCTGGCATGACTTCGGTGGCTTTCCCAAGGCATTGTTCGAGGTGCAATACCCGGCACCCGGCGATCCACAGTTGGCCGCAGAGGTTGTCCAGTTGCTGAAGCGCAGTGACTTGCCCGCCCGCATCGACACCGAACGACCTTTCGACCATGGCGTATGGGTGCCTTTGTCGTTGATGTACCCGCAAGCCGACATTCCGGTGGTGCAAGTCTCGCTGCCTACACGCGGCGGCCCTGCCCTGCAAACCCGCGTCGGGCACGCACTGGCCAGCCTGCGCGAACAGGGCGTTCTGTTGATCGGCTCCGGCAGCATCACCCATAACCTGCGCGAACTGGACTGGCATGCGGGTCCCGAAAGCGTCGAACCGTGGGCCAGGGAATTCCGCGACTGGATGATCGAAAAACTCGAAGCGAACGATGAAGCCGCGTTGCATGACTATCGTCAGCAAGCACCGAACGCTGTGCGCAACCACCCGAGTGATGAGCATTTGTTGCCGCTGTACTTCGCCCGTGGTGCTGGCGGGACTTTCAGCGTCAGCCATAAGGGGTTCACCATGGGTGCCCTGGGCATGGACATTTACCGCTTCGGATAATGAAAGAACCTGCGGCGGCCAGGCTCAGACCACATCAACGCCGACATGAATCGCATCGTGCCGCCAAAACTCCAGGTCACAATCGATCAGCCGCTCATGCTGGTCGTAATTGACCCGGGCGATGCGCAATCCAGGGCTCCCGACCGACACCCGTAGCGCCGCAGCGGCATCCGCCGACAGCGCCGTCGGCACGATCTCGAAACGCACCCGCCCGTAGTGCAAGTCGTAATGCCGCGCGTACAACTCGGTAATCGACTGATTCAAATCAAACTCCAGGATCCCCGGAAAATACTGCGGATTGAGGTAGTGCTCCACATACAGCACCAGCCGCTCATCAATCCGCCGAGCCCGGCAGACCTGAATCACACTCGACAACGCCGGCAACTGCAGCCAGGCACAGACCGCTGCCGACGCCGGTTGCAGCCGTGCCGAAATCACTTCGGTGGACGGCACCCGCCCCTGAGCGCTGACCATCGCGTGAAAGTGACTGCGCTGCATCAGGTTATAAGCCAGGCGCGGCGGCGACACGAACCAGCCCCGACGCTCCTCGCGATAAATCTGCCCTTGGGCTTCCAACTGCAACAATGCTTCGCGCACGGTTATGCGTGTGGTGCCGAATAACTCACTGAGCTTGCGCTCCGCCGGTAACTTGCTGCCGGGCGCCAGCAGCCCGTGATCGAGTTGTTCCTGAAGAACCTGCCCGATAGCTGTCACCGCTTTGGTTGTCTCGATGCGCATCAACGTTACCTATCTGGACTAGACCAGCACTGTTTCGGGGCGAAACCGTCATTGGAAACGGCTCCTTCAACTATCAGCAAGCCTAGGCACTCCAGATGACTGACAGATGACAAAGGCGCTGAACGGTGCTGTCAGGTGCCTGCAATTTCATGGCCAAGTCCTTTCATATCAGCTCTTTAGCCATGGTCTACGCTTATCCCGAAGCCTGAGCGCTGTTGCACAAAAAATGGAGGCGGACCGCTGATCGACATCAAAATGTCATCAGAGGCGCCTAAATTGGCTCAGGTATTGCTGACCTAGACCAACACCACCGCAATCGCAGCGTTGATAACGACCAAAGGAGCTTCGGAATGAAACAGCTTTTCCTGGCATCACTGTTAGGCTCGACCATTGCCCTGTGCACCGCCGCCATGGCGGCTGATACCGATCTGAAAACCCTGGAAGCCGCTGCGAAAGCGGAAGGTGAGGTCAACAGCGTCGGCATGCCCGACAACTGGGCCAACTGGAAAGGCACCTGGGATGACCTGGCCAAGAACTACGGCCTGAAACACATCGACACCGACATGAGCTCGGCCCAGGAAATCGCCAAGTTCGCCGCTGAAAAAGACAACGCCAGCGCCGACATCGGCGACGTCGGTGCAGCATTCGGCCCGATCGCAGTCAAGCAAGGCGTGGTCCAACCGTACAAGCCAAGCACATGGGCTCAGGTTCCTGACTGGGCGAAGGACAAGGATGGTAACTGGGCACTGGCCTACACCGGCACCATCGCCTTCATCATCAACAAAAAATTGTTGCACGGCTCCGATGCGCCAACCAAATGGGCTGACTTGAAAGACGGTAAGTACAAGGTCTCCATCGGCGACGTGAGCACTGCGGCCCAAGCTGCCAACGGTGTGCTGGCTGCTGCTCTGGCCAACGGCGGCGACGAGAAAAACCTCCAGCCCGCACTGTTGCTGTTCGCCGACATCGCCAAGCAAGGTCGTCTGTCCATGTCCAACCCGACCATCGCCACGATGGAAAAGGGCGAAATCGAAGTTGGTGTGGTCTGGGACTTCAACGGTCTGAGCTACAAGGCGAAGATGGCGAATCCGGATGACTACACCGTACTGATTCCATCCGACGGCTCGGTGATTTCCGGTTACACCACCATCATCAACAAATACGCCAAGCACCCGAACGCCGCCAAACTGGCCCGCGAATACATCTTCAGCGACGCCGGCCAGATCAACTTGGCGCGCGGCAACGCTCGTCCGATCCGTGCCGAACACCTGACATTGCCGGCCGATGTTCAGGCTCAGTTGCTGCCTAACGAGCAGTACAAAAAAGTGACTCCGATCAAGGACGCGGACGCGTGGGAGAAGACCTCCAAGGCCCTGCCGCAGAAGTGGAACGAAGAAGTCATCGTCGAGATGAAATAAAGCTGCAGGAGCCGGCTTGCCGGCGATTGCATCACTGCGGTGCTCCGTCAGACCGCGGCGTATGGATCGCCAGCAAGCCGGCTGCTACACATTTTATCGATCCACCTGTTTCGCGGAGTTCCGCCCTATGAAGCACAACGTCATCCTTGTCGTGCTCGACGGCCTCAATTACGAGGTTGCGCGCCACGCCATGGGGCACTTGCAGGCTTACGTTGGCGCAGGACGCGCGGCGCTCTACAAACTGGAGTGCGAACTGCCGGCCCTGTCCCGCCCACTGTATGAATGCATCCTGACCGGCGTCACGCCGATCGACAGTGGCATCGTCCACAACAACGTCTCGCGCCTGTCCAGTCAGCGCAGCATCTATCACTACGCCACCGATGCCGGTCTTAAAACTGCCGCCGCGGCCTATCACTGGGTGAGCGAGCTGTATAACCGTTCGCCGTTCGTAGCCGCCCGGGACCGTCACACCGACGATCCCGAAATGCCGATCCAGCACGGACATTTCTACTGGAACGACCATTACCCGGATTCGCACCTGTTCGCCGACGCGGAAAACCTGCGCCTGCGGCATGCACCGAATTTCCTCCTGGTACACCCCATGAACATCGACGACGCCGGGCACAAGCACGGCCTCGACACCCAGCAATACCGTAACAGTGCCCGTTCGGCGGACATCCTCCTCGCGGACTACCTGCAAGGCTGGCTCGACGCCGGTTACCAGGTGCTGGTCACCGCCGACCACGGCATGAACAACGATCGCTCCCACAACGGCCTGCTGCCCGAAGAACGCGAAGTACCGCTGTTCGTGCTCGGTGATGCATTCAGTTTCAACACCAGCGCTGCGCCCAGGCAAACCGAGATCTGCGGCACCGTCTGCGAACTGCTGGGTGTGACCCACGACAAACCTGTGTGCCGGGAGCTGCTCAAGTGAACGCCATGACTCGCGGCAAATGGCTGGCAGCCTTGTGCCTGGTGCCTTTCGCACTGTTCTTTATCGTGTTCGAGATCGCCCCGCTCGTCTGGGTGATGATCAACAGCCTTGAATCGGAAGAGTCCGGCTGGGGCCTGGCCAACTTCACCCGGATCTTCAGCTCGAAGTTCTACTTGCAGGCAATCCAGTACAGCCTCGAGATCAGCTTCTGGTCCAGCGTGTTCGGGATCATCATCGCGGTGCTTGGTGCGTATTCCCTGCGTCGGGTCGACTCGAAACTGCGCAACTTCGTCAACGCCTTCGCCAACATGACCAGTAATTTCTCCGGCGTGCCCCTGGCTTTCGCGTTCATTATCCTGCTGGGTTTCAACGGCAGCATCACCCTCATGCTCAAGCAGGCCGGGATCATTCAGGACTTCAACCTGTACTCGAAAACCGGGCTGATCATTCTTTACACCTACTTCCAGATTCCCCTGGGCGTGCTGCTGCTTTACCCGGCCTTCGACGCCCTGCGTGAAGACTGGCGCGAGTCCGCCGAACTGCTTGGCGCCAACGGCTGGCAATTCTGGCGACACATCGGTTTGCCGGTGCTGACGCCTGCGCTGCTCGGCACGTTCGTGATCCTGCTGGCGAACGCCCTCGGCGCCTACGCCACCGTGTACGCCCTCACCACCGGCAACTTCAACGTGATGACGATCCGTATTGCGGCGATGGTCTCGGGCGACATTTCCCTGGACCCGAACCTGGCCAGCGCTCTGGCCGTGGTACTGGTGGCGTTGATGACGCTGGTGACCGTCGTGCATCAGTTGCTGTTGAAGAGGAGCTACCATGTCTCGCGCTGAATTGGGCCCGGCCGGTGTTTATCACCGCGTCGTGGTGTACCTGCTGTTTGCCATTCTGTTACTGCCGCTGGTCGGCACCTTTATCTACTCGATTTCCAGCAGTTGGTCGGCAACCATTCTGCCCAGCGGTTTCAGCTTCAAATGGTACGTGCAGTTGTGGAGCGATCCGCGTTTCCTGAGTGCTTTCGGTCAATCGCTGCTGGTCTGCGTCGGTTCGCTGATCCTGGCGGTGGTGCTGATTTTGCCGCTGCTATTCGTGGTGCATTACCACTTCCCGAAACTCGACGCGTGGATGAACATCCTGATCCTGCTGCCCTTCGCGGTGCCGCCGGTGGTGTCGTCGGTGGGGTTATTGCAGCTTTACGGGTCGGGGCCGTTCGCGATGGTCGGCACGCCCTGGATTCTGATCGGCTGCTATTTCACTGTGGCGCTGCCGTTCATGTACCGGGCCATTACCAACAACCTGCAAGCCATCAACCTGCACGACCTGATGGACGCTGCCCAACTGCTCGGTGCCAGCACCTGGCAAGCAGCGTTCCTGGTCGTATTGCCGAACCTGCGCAAGGGTTTGATGGTGGCGTTGCTGCTGTCGTTCTCGTTCCTGTTCGGTGAGTTCGTGTTCGCCAACATCCTCGTCGGCACCCGCTACGAAACCCTGCAGGTCTACCTCAACAACATGCGTAACAGCAGCGGCCACTTCACCAGTGCGGTGGTGATTTCCTACTTCTTCTTTGTGCTGGTTCTGACCTGGGCGGCCAATATCTTGAACAAGGACAAAAGCGAATGAGCTATGTCAGCGTCCAACATCTGCAGAAAAACTACGCCGGCACCACGGTGTTCAGCGACATCAACTGCGAAATCCAGAAGGGTGAATTCGTCACCCTCCTCGGCCCGTCCGGTTGTGGCAAATCCACGCTTCTGCGCTGCATTGCCGGCCTGACATCGGTGGATGGCGGCAAGATCCTGCTCGATGGACACGATCTCGTACCACTGAGCCCGCAGAAGCGCGGGATCGGCATGGTATTCCAGAGCTATGCCCTGTTCCCCAACATGACCGTTGAGCAAAACGTCGCCTTCGGTTTGCGCATGCAAAAGGTCAACAGCGACGACAGCCAGAAGCGCGTTGCCGACGTGTTGAAACTGGTGGAGCTGAATGACTTTGCTGCGCGTTATCCCCATCAGTTGTCGGGGGGGCAATGCCAGCGTGTCGCCCTCGCCCGCTCATTGGTGACTCGCCCACGTCTGTTGTTGCTCGATGAACCGCTGTCAGCGCTCGATGCGCGCATTCGCAAGCACTTGCGCGAACAGATCCGTCAGATCCAGCGCGAACTCGGCCTGACCACGATCTTCGTCACACACGATCAGGAAGAAGCGCTGACCATGTCTGACCGGATTTTCCTGATGAATCAGGGAAAGATCGTACAGAGCGGCGACGCCGAAACCCTGTACACCGCCCCCGTGGATGTTTTTGCCGCCGGTTTCATCGGTAACTACAACCTGCTGGACGCCGACAGCGCCACGAAACTGCTGCAACGACCGATCGCGCATCGCATCGCGATTCGCCCGGAAGCCATCGAACTGAGCCTGAACGGCGAACTCTATGCACAAATACGCAGCCACAGCCTGCTGGGGAACGTGATCCGCTACCGGGTCGAGGCCCGTGGCGTGGAACTGGTGGTGGATGTGCTCAACCGCTCGGCGGCCGATCTGCATCCCGATGGTCAGCGTCTGGCGCTTTCCATCGATCCGACGGCCCTGTGTGAGGTAGCCTGATGCCTTTGCTGATGTTGAAGAGAGAACTGCACTGATGGCCCTGGCAATTTTTGATCTGGACGAAACCCTGATCCACGGCGACTGCGCCACCCTCTGGAGCGAGCAAATGGGCCGCCTGGGCTGGGTCGATCCCGAGTCGTTCATGCGGCAGAACAACGAATTGATGGACGCTTACAGCCACGGCAAGCTGCGCATGGAGGAATACATGACCTTCAGCCTCGAGCCGATGATCGGACGCACGCCGGAAGAGATCGACCATCTGGTGGGGCCGTGGGTGGAAGACTTCATCGAACCGATCATCTTCAGCGACGCCACCAAGGCCATCGCTGCGCACCGTAAGGCGGGTGACCGGATTCTGGTGATCTCGGCGTCGGGTACGCACCTGGTCAGGCCGATTGCCGATCGCTTGGGCATCGACGAGATTCTGGGTATCGAACTGGAGGTGCTGCATGGGGTTTACAGCGGCCACACCGTTGGCACGCTGACCTACCGCGAAGGCAAGATCACGCGCTTGCTGGAATGGCTGGATGCGGAAGAGGAAAACCTGGAAGGCGCGAGTTTCTATTCGGATTCACGCAATGATTTGCCGTTGTTGCTGAAAGTAGAATTCCCACACGTGGTGAACCCCGATCCGGTGTTGCTTGAGCACGCTGAAAAGGCTGGCTGGCCGATCCATACCTGGAAATAAAAGCAAAAGATCGCAGCCCGCAGCAGCGCCTACACTTGAATGACGAACATCCTGTAGGAGCTGCCGAAGGCAGCGATCTTTTCAAAGCATCCCCGATCTCAGGTCAGGCTTTCGTCGATCACCAGCACCAACTTCCCCGCCACCTTATTGGTCGCCAACTCGGCAAACGCCGCTTCCGCATCCTTGATCGGAAAAGTCTTCGCCAACTGCGGACTCAACCGCCCTTCGGCAAACAGCGGCCAGACATGCTGGCTCAAATCGCTGAACAGATCCGCCTTGAACTGGTCGTCACGACTGCGCAAAGTCGAACCCAGCAGCTGCACACGCTTGGCCAGCACCTGCGCCAGATCCAGCTTCGCTTCACGGCCACCCATCAAGCCGATCAGCACCCAACGGCCATCGCGGGCCAGCAGTTTCAGGTTCAGTGCGGCGTAGTTACCGCCGACCGGGTCGAGAATCACATCGAACGGACCCAGGTCGCTCAAGCTTTCAAGTTCGTCGGTGCGTACCGCGCCCCCCTGGGCACCCAGCGCTTCACAGTAAGCCAGCCGCTCGGCAGAACCGACGCTGACCCAGCACGGGCTGCCGAACGCCTTGCACAACTGAATGGCGGCTGAACCGATTCCACTTGCTCCGGCGTGCAGCAGAACTTTCTCACCGGGCTTGAGCCCCGCCAGATGAAATAAATTTAACCAAACGGTCGCATAGACTTCGGGTAGCGCTGCCGCCTCTACCAAGGACAATCCTTCGGGCACTGCCAGCACATGCCGTCCGTCGACAACCACCTCTTCGGCCATCCCACCCCCGGCCAGCAAGGCGCAGACACGATCACCCACCTGCCATGACGACCCCGGGCCGACCTCGCTGATCACCCCGGAACACTCCAGACCCAGTACCTGACTGGCCCCCGGCGGTGGCGGGTAAAGTCCCGCCTTCTGTAACAAATCGGCGCGATTGAGGCCCGCTGCCGCCACCCGAATGCGAACTTGCCCTACATCACATGTAGGACTGGGCTCATCAAGCCACTCCACTTGACCTTCCACGCCTTGCAATGCTTTCACAGTGCCTCCATAGTGAGTCTGGACTGAGCCCGAAGCTGTATCGCCGGGCTTTTTGCATTATGCGACCGGCCCTTGTGGAACCGGCGACTTCAAAGACGGCCTAATATGCGTTATCAATTGTCCCCGCGTCGAATCAGCATGAAGCATCTGTTCCCCAGCACCGCCCTCGCCCTATTTATTGGTATCGGCCTGATGCCGATGTCGAGCAATACGTTCGCAGCCAATAGTTGGGACAAGCTTCAGCCTGATCGTGACGAAGTGATCGCCAGCCTGAATGTCGTCGAGTTGCTCAAGCGCCACCACTACAGCAAGCCCCCGCTCGATGACGCACGCTCCGTGATCATCTACGACAGCTACCTCAAGCTGCTGGATCCGTCGCGCAGCTACTTCATGGCCAGCGACATTGCCGAATTCGACAAATGGAAAACCCAGTTTGACGACTTCCTCAAAAGCGGCGACCTCAATGCCGGTTTCACCATCTACAAGCGCTACCTGGACCGCGTAAAAGCGCGTCTGGACTTTGCCCTTGCAGAGCTGAACAAGGGCGTCGACAAGATCGACTTCACCGCCAAGGAAACCTTGCTGATCGACCGCAAGGACGCTCCTTGGCTCAAGTCCACCGCAGAGCTCGACGACCTGTGGCGCAAACGCGTCAAGGACGAGGTTTTGCGGCAGAAGATCGCGGGCAAGGACTCCAAGCAGATCCAGGAAACCCTGACCAAGCGCTACAAGAACCAATTGGCACGTCTGGACCAGACCCGCGCGGAAGATATCTTCCAGGCCTACATCAACACTTTCGCCATGTCCTACGACCCGCACACCAATTATCTGTCGCCGGATAACGCGGAAAACTTCGACATCAACATGAGCCTGTCCCTCGAGGGCATCGGCGCCGTGTTGCAGAGCGACAACGATCAGGTGAAAGTCGTGCGCCTGGTGCCTGCGGGCCCGGCCGACAAAACCAAGCAGGTCGCACCGGCCGACAAGATCATCGGCGTTGCCCAAGGCAACAAAGAGATGGTCGACGTGGTTGGCTGGCGCCTCGACGAAGTGGTCAAGCTGATCCGCGGTCCGAAAGGCACCGTGGTGCGACTGGAAGTCATCCCGGCCAGCAATGCGCCGAACGACCAGACCTCCAAGATCGTGCCGATCACCCGCGAAGCGGTGAAGCTTGAAGACCAGGCTGTCAAGAAGTCGGTCCTCAACCTGAAACAGGACGGCAAGGACTACAAGCTCGGCGTCATCG
The DNA here is from genome assembly GCF_048079215.1 of Pseudomonas sp. NFX71. NCBI lineage: Bacteria > Pseudomonadati > Pseudomonadota > Gammaproteobacteria > Pseudomonadales > Pseudomonadaceae > Pseudomonas > Pseudomonas sp. NFX71. The sequence goes on from NZ_CP182230.1 coordinate 117,249, forward strand.
AGATACCGGCCTTCTACCTGGACTTCAAGGCCTTCCGTGCCGGCGATCCTGACTACAAGAGCACCACGCGCGACGTCAAGAAACTGCTGACCGAGCTGCAGAAGGACAAAGTCGACGGCGTGGTCATCGACCTGCGCAACAACGGCGGCGGTTCCCTGCAGGAAGCCACCGAGCTGACCAGCCTGTTCATCGACAAAGGTCCGACCGTTCTCGTGCGTAACGCCGACGGCCGGGTCGATGTGCTGGAAGATGAAAACCCGGGCGCGTTCTACAAAGGCCCGATGGCGTTGCTGGTCAACCGCTTGTCCGCCTCGGCTTCGGAGATTTTTGCCGGCGCCATGCAGGACTACCACCGCGCGCTGATCATTGGCGGCCAGACCTTCGGCAAAGGCACCGTGCAGACCATTCAGCCGCTGAACCATGGCGAACTGAAACTGACCCTGGCCAAGTTCTATCGGGTTTCCGGTCAGAGCACGCAGCATCAAGGCGTTCTGCCGGACATCGATTACCCGTCGATCATCGACACCAAGGAAATCGGCGAAAGCGCCCTGCCGGAAGCCATGCCGTGGGACACCATCCGCGCGGCGATCAAGCCGGCGAGCGATCCGTTCAAACCGTACATCACCCAGCTCAAATCCGAGCATGACGTGCGCACGGCCAAGGATGCGGAGTTCGTGTTCATCCGCGACAAACTCGCCCTGGCGCAGAAACTGATGGCGGAAAAGACCGTCAGCCTCAATGAAGCCGATCGTCGTGCACAACATACCGATATCGAAGCCAAGCAGCTGGTGATGGAAAATATCCGTCGCAAGGCCAAAGGCGAAGAGCCGCTCAAAGAGCTGAAGAAAGAAGACGAAGACGCACTCGCGGCCGAGCCGGACAAGACCAAACCAGAAGACGATGCCTACCTGAGCGAGACGGGTCGGATTCTGTTGGACTATCTGAAACTCAATACCGCGGTCGCCAAGCACTGAGTGGTGACAAGCAAGATGATGGCAATTTAATGCTGACGCTCCCGTAGCGTCATCAAACAGTCATCATTCTGTCGTGAAATAAAGGACTGGGAGCCTCTTTTTATCCAAGAGCGCTCCCAGTCCTTTTTTTATCGCCAGAGATCGCCATGACCACTACCGAACAGCTGGGTGCGTTGAGTTCAATACTGACTCAAAGCGGTTTGCACAGCCTGTTCCAGCCAATCATTTCGCTCTCTGAACGACGAATTATCGGCTACGAAGCCCTCAGCCGCGGCCCCTCCAACAGCCCGTTGCACTCGCCTGTCGCCTTGTTCGCCGTCGCCCGCCAGGCCGGCCGTTTGAACGAGCTGGAAATTGCCTGTCGCGAGAGCGCTTGCCGACGGTTCAATGAACAGCAACTGCCCGGCAAACTGTTTCTCAACGTATCGCCGGAATCCCTGCTCGAAGCCGCCCACCAGCCGGGTCGAACCCTGCAACTGCTACAGGATTTCGGCATACCGCCCAGCCAGGTGATTATCGAACTCACCGAACAGACCCCGATCGATGATTTCCAGCTGCTGCAAAACGCGCTGCACCACTATCGGGCAATGGGTTTCTCCATTGCACTGGATGATTTGGGGGCGGGTTATTCGAGCTTGCGCCTGTGGTCCGAGCTGCGGCCTGACTATGTGAAGATCGATCGGCACTTCATCGACGGTATTCATCAGGATGCACTCAAGCGCGAATTTGTCGGATCAATCATGCAAATCGCCAAAGCCTCCCGGGCGCAAGTGATTGCTGAAGGTATCGAACTGCCTGAGGAACTGGCCATATTGACCGATATGGGCGTCGATCTGGTCCAGGGCTATTTGCTCTGTCGGCCCCAGGAACATCCGCCCCGGGATGCTCGAAGCCTGATGCCCAAGCAGGACAGCTCCGCCGTGGCGCTGAATGACGAAGGCAGTGACCTCAGTGCCCTTTTGAAGGATCAGCCAGCGGTCGCGCGGGATACGCCGACCGCGACGGTACTGGAAGCCTTCCGTCGCCAGGCCAACCTGAACTCGCTGGCGGTGCTCGACGAACACGGCCATCCCTGCGGCATCGTTCACAGGCATTCGCTCTCGGACGCCCTGCTCAAACCCTTTGCCACCGACCTGTTCGCCCGCAAGCCCATCAGCCGCTTGATGAATGATGACTTTCTCGCCGTCGAGATGAGCCAGTCGCTGCAACAGGTCAGCCGCCTGATCACCAGCCGCGCCCGACAACGCATTGAAGAAGACTTCATCATTACCCTGAACGGCGGGTATCTGGGGTTGGGTCGGGTGATCGACGTACTGAAGCTGATTACCGAACTGAAGATCCAGCAGGCCCGCTACGCCAATCCGCTGACCCTGCTACCGGGCAACGTACCGATCCAGCAGTGCCTGACGCGCCTGCTGCAACAGCAACGGGAATCGGTGATCTGCTATGTGGACATTGACAGTTTCAAGCCCTTCAACGACATCTACGGCTACGGTCGTGGGGATGAAGTCCTGCTGTGTCTGGCGCAATGCCTGAATGATCGCGTCGACCCTTCCCGCGACTTTGTCGGCCATATCGGCGGCGATGATTTCCTGCTGGTGCTCGGCCCGGAAGACTGGCGTAAACGCTTGAACCAGTTGCTCGACGATTTCCAGAGCCAGTGCCGGCGCTTCTACCGCAGTGAACATCTGGAGGCAGGCTGCTTCATCGCCCCGAACCGCCAGGGAGTACGGCAGGAATTTGCGCTGCTGTCACTGTCGATCGGCGTGGTGCATTTACATCCACAGGCCTGTGGACAACTCGATGCGAGCCAGTTGGCGGAAATGGCGTCGCAGGCCAAGCATCACGCGAAGAATGTGCCGGGGTACAGCGTGCATGTGATTGACAGTTTGGCGCTGCCTGCGCGAGAGGATGAAGTGCTGATGGGGCAGCGATGACTGGGCGTAAGCCTTCGCGGGCAAGCTCGCTTGTATGTTTAGACTTGAAGGGGTGGGTGGGACTAAAGCTCGTCATCTGACTCTGACCAGTACAGACCGTGGGAGACTTCGTCCCACCCCTTCACCTAATGCGCCGATAAGGAATGCATCGGCTCGGACCGACGATAGAAACAAGCCAGCGCAACGGTGAACCCCGTCAAGTATCTAAACCCTAGCTCGGAGGGTGTGCCATGACAATCCTGGATTCGCAGGTGGTCGTCGGTGTGGATGTGGCGAAGGACGAGATCGTTATCTATCGATCCGACCTGGAAAAGACCCTAAATATCGCGAACAAGCGATCAACCTTGAAGCAATGGCTCAAGACGCTGCCAGCGCACAGCGCTATCGCGCTAGAAGCGACCAATATCTATCACCTTGATACAACGGAAATGGCCCATGAAATGGGCCATGACGTTTACGTCATCGATGGCAGTCGCCTCAACAAATACCGCGATGGAATAGGCATGAGGGCGAAAACAGATACGTTGGATGCCGAACTGCTGGCCCGTTACTTGAGCCGCGAATCCGACAGATTGAGGATCTGGAATCCGCCACCGAAGGCTTACACTCAAATGAAAAGCCTGCTTCGCCGTCGGGCTCAGTTGGTCCGGGCCTGTGTTGCACTCAAGCAGAGCTGGAAAAACGAATCCTTGCTGAAAGAGCACTTCAACCAGCTTCTGGCCGCCATTGCCCAGTTCGAAAAGATGATTCAGAAAACGCTCAAGGAAATTGCTGAGGAAGGTGGGATTGATGATCAGGTGAAGCGTTGCCAGGCCATCGAGGGCGTAGGGCTCCTGACGGCCACCGCAGCGGCCACTGCTTTTATGCGTGGGGAATTTGCCAACAGCGACGAGTACGTCGCTTTCCTCGGCATGGATCCGCGTGTGAGGCAGTCAGGACAAAAGGATCAAAAGCGTCGACTCTCTAAACGAGGGGACTCGGAGTTCCGGCGCTTGTTTCACAATAGCGCTATGGCTGCCAGCCGTTCGCCGACCTGGAAGCCGTACTACGAACGCTATCTGGCCAGAGGTCTAAAAGGCACTCAGGCCTTGGTTATCCTGGCACGCAAGCTGGCCAGAGTGATGTTTGCCCTGATGAAAAACCAAACCGAATACAAGCCAAATTCTATGTTTGGGTGTTCCCCCCAAACATAGAATCTCCCACAGGGTTTGGTGTCGAACGCAACATTCACCATCGACACAAGAACTGTGGGAGCGTGGCTTGCCCGCGAAGGCGTCAGACCGGCCGACTCAGATCAAGAGGTTCACCCTTAACCGCGAGACGCCAACTCTTTCAGCTTCATCTCAGCCAACGGATGCCCGGCCTTCGCGGCCATTTCCCAAAATCGCGCCGCTTCAACCGGATCCGGCGCCTTGCTCGCCGTCCCGGCCAGGCAGATCACGCCCACCTGATACGCCGCCTTGCCATCCCCCGCCAACGCCGCCAGGCGCAGCAAGCGAACGCCTTCCTCACGAGCCCCCAGGCCAACGCCGCGAAAGGCCAGGATGTGGCCATAGAAGCTTTGAGCACTGACGTCACCCAGATTGGCCATGCGTGCGAACTGGCCTTCGAGCCAGCGCCAGCCACGGGGCTGGCGCACGAACCATGTCCAATGAAACAACCTGCGGGCCAACCAGTAACCGGCTCGCGCCTTGAGCTTTAAAAACACTCAGGCTTCCGCCGATTCGGGGTATTCGTATTCGAAGACTCGCACCACTTCCGAGGCATGCCACGAGGCGGCAGCAACACCATCGGACGGCCCGGAGAAACGCCCCAGGCGCTCGACACATTCGAAGAACCCAGTGCGCGGCAGGCGACTGGCGCCCTGACTGATCACCAGCGAGCTGCGCAATGGCTGCTCGGCCTTGGCGTCCAGTGCGGCCAGGTGTTCAAGGGCGGCGGTCAGGGTTTGCATTGCCGGCGTGGGCAATTGCAAACGCTCGAGCAGCGCTCGATAGGTCAATAAATGGCGCTGGCGGCGCGCCTGATCCAGCTCGCCCAGCAACCCGTCCCAATGTTGACGACTGATGCGTACGCTCACGATTCTTCCCTCCACCCTGGCACCGTCAATTCCCAGGCCAGGCTGCGGCGAATCGCAGCGTCGGGTTGACGCTCACCACTTTCGATCAAGGCCAGATAAGACGGGCTGATGCCTACCGTGCGGGCGAGCGCCTCAATGGCGATGCCCTTCCCTTCGCGCAAACTGCGTAGTTGATCCAGACCTGGAAGAATCTGGTCTGGTGCTGCGGCGTGACGCACTGGCGCGTCAGGTGCCGGTTGTTCATTGATGCCTGCTGCTTTCAGTAGAGCCTGATACTGAGCCCACGGCAGAACCGCATATTCGGGCTCGCCTTCGCGTGTGATTATCTGAATATCCATGACTTCCCCGTAGGACAACGACACTTAGCGAGTCGGCGCTTTTCCCTAGAAGTGTAATCCTAACAGCGGCCAAGGTCGCGGGGGGTATGAATATAGGGATGATCCTGAATCGGCTCAGTTTTTTTTCGGTCCCTGAAGCTGAAGTTGCTCCGGGGTGTCGGGCAGTCGCTCGACCACCGCGAGTTTTTCCGGCAACTGGCGGTTGCGCCATGCGCGGAAAGCATTGAGCTCGTCATCGAGGACTTTCATCAGCCAGGCGAGCACGGCGATATCATCGAGCATGCCGAACACCGGGATGAAATCCGGAATCGCATCCACCGGGCTCAGGAAGTACATCAGGCCTGCCACCACCGAGATCAGCGCTTTCGGGCTGATGGCGCGGTACTCGCCACGCCAGTACGCCAGGCACAGCGCCTGCAGCAGGCGCAGGTCGTCTTTGAGCTTGCCCAATCGGTTGCCCTGGCTGGCGCCTTTGCTGGCCACCGCGAACAACAGCGTCGGCAATCGTCCGCGGGCGAGCAGGCGGCCGGCCAATGGCAGGAAACGAGCGAAATTCCAGGGTGCTTTCATCATTCCTCCCACTGAAATGTTATCCACACAAATTGTGGATAACCTTGTGAACAGACCTGCATTTCACGGCTGAAAGCCCCGTTTCATAAGGGCTTTGCTCAGATCGGGCGTTTTTTACTCACATAAAAAAACCCAAGATTTCATTGACTTGGCGCTCTGACGCGGTTAGCGCGGGCGTCCTCAATGGCTATGACTCCAGCGTACCGCGTCCGTTCGCTTTGTTTACCCTCACCAACCGCCAGATGCAACAACGCCCCGCATAAGCGAGGCGTTGTTGTCAGAGCAGACGCTGATTACTTCGCGGCGTCGTCTTGCTTGGCTGGATCCTTGATCGCCAGCAGTTCCAGGTCGAATACCAGCACCGAGTTGGCTGGAATCGCCGGGCTTGGGCTTTGGGCGCCGTAAGCCAGTTCGCTAGGGATGTACAGTTTGTACTTCTCGCCAACGTGCATCAGTTGCAGGCCTTCGACCCAACCCGGAATCACGCCGCTAACCGGCAGATCGATCGGACTGCCGCGCTCGACGGAGCTGTCGAAGACGGTGCCGTTGGTCAGGGTGCCGGTGTAGTGAACAGTCACCACGTCAGTCGGCTTAGGCTGTGGGCCATCCGCTTTTTTGATCACTTCGTATTGCAGGCCCGAAGCAGTGGTGGTGACACCGGCTTTCTTGGCGTTGTCTTCGAGGAATTTCTTGCCGGCGGCTGCCGACTCTTCACTCATTTTGGCCATGCGCTCTTCAGCGCGCTTTTGCAGCGCGGCGAAGGCTTCGACGAGTTCTTCGTCCTTCAGCTTCTGTTCTTTCTTGCCGACGGCATCTTCGATGCCCTGGGCTACGGCTTTGGAATCCAGGTCATCCATGCCTTCCTGAGCCAGGCTCTTGCCCATGTTCAGGCCAATCCCGTAGGAAGCTTTTTGCGCCGGGGTTTTCAGCTCTACGCTGGTCTGCGAATCACAACCCGCAAGTACCAGGCTAACCAGGGCCACCGCCGCCGCCAACCGATGCTGTTTCATGCTATTTCCTTGTTCATGCGCCTAAAGGGCAATCGAGTAAAGCCGCGAGCTTATCAGGCGGCCACGACCAATGGCTACCGGCATGAGAGCAGGAAACTTCTGATAAGTTCAGGTGTTTTAACGCATTTCCGGAATCAGATGATGAAGCCTCTGTCATCTTCGCCTCACAGACACAACTGAGCAGTCCCACAACATCTGGCGTAATGGCCACTTGCCGCACGCCTGTAGCTGAGGCATAAGAGAGCGACAAATCGACAAGGATGTTTATCTTGCACCTCTTTTATCGCTTGCTGGTTCTGATCGTTCTGTTGCTGGGCGTGTGCCTGGCCGTGATTCTGTATTACGTCGCCAACCCGAAATTGCCGACCTGGACGCCTGCGCAGCAGGTGCATTATCTCGAGCAGTGGAGCGCGACGGACCGCCAGACCTACTACTTCACGCCTCAAGGCACCCAAGTCAAAGGCTTGCGCTACGACTGGTTCAACGCGCTCGAACTGCCTTTTTCGCAACAGCGCTTTGCCGCTCCGGAATACCTCGCACGCTTCGGTTTTCTGGTCGATCCCGCGCAGAAAGCCACGCCCAATAACCCCGGCAACCTGCCCGTGGGCTTTGCCCGTCATCAAAACCCAGGCAGCCCGGATCAGTTTCTGGACATTACCTGTGCCGCCTGCCACACCGGCGAGTTGCGTTTCAACGGCCAGGCTATCCGCATCGATGGTGGTTCGGCACAGCACGTCTTGCCTTCCAGCGTTCCGACACTGCGCGGTGGCAGTTTCGGACAGGCACTGGTCGCCAGTCTCGCTTCGACTTACTACAACCCATGGAAATTCGAACGTTTCGCTCGCAACGTGCTGGGCCAGGACTACGACGCCCGGCATCAACAACTGCGTAAAGACTTCAAGACCTCTCTCGACACCTTCCTGAAAGTCGCCTGGAACGACACCCACCGCGGGCTCTACCCGACCGAGGAAGGCCCTGGCCGTACCGACGCGTTCGGACGCATTGCCAACGCCAGTTTCGGTGACGCGATATCACCCACCAACTATCGGGTAGCCAACGCGCCGGTCGACTATCCACAACTGTGGGACATGTGGACCTTTGACTGGGTCCAGTGGAACGGCTCGGCACAGCAGCCTATGGCGCGCAATATCGGTGAGGCCCTGGGGGTAGGCGCCACGCTGAACTTCTTCGACAGCAACGGGCAGCCCCTCAAGGGCGACAATCGCTACCCGTCCAGCGTCCGGGTGCGCGATTTACACCAGATCGAAGAAACCCTGCAGCGACTCAAGCCGCCGGCCTGGCCGGAAGCCCTGCTGGGTGCCATCGACAAACCGCTGGCGGCCAAGGGGCGTGCGCTGTTTGCAGAGAACTGCGCCGGTTGCCACGTTCCGCGGGCGACCCAGGAAGGCGAACGCTGGGTACAGCATTTGCACATGCTGCCCGTCGACGTCATCGGCACCGATCCGACTGCCGCGAACAACATCGCCAACCACCGTTTCGATCTGACGGCTCTGCAATGGGACCCGGCGGAGCTTGCGCAAATGGACGTCAAGTTGCACCCCGAACCCAAGGAACCGCTGGATCTGAGCCAGCTGTCAGTGGCCAAGGGCCTGGCCTACGTCACTGCGTTCGTAGAAAACCGCGCTTACCGTGAGGCCAAGGTCACAGCGGAGGAGAAACCCAAGCTCGACGGTTTCGGCCTGCCGATCGGCGTTCGAGAAAAAGTGGCCTACAAGGCGCGGCCACTGGCGGGCGTGTGGGCGACGGCGCCGTTTCTGCATAATGGTTCGGTGCCGAGCATTTACCAACTGCTATCGCCCCAGGATGAACGCGCGACCACTTTCTACAAAGGCACGTTCGACTACGACCCGCGACACCTGGGCTATCGCACCGAAGCCTTCACCAACGCATTCCTCTTCGACACGCGCTTGACCGGCAACCACAACAGTGGCCACGAATTCCGCGCCGGTGAGCGTGGCAACGGAGTGATCGGCCGGTTGTTGCAACCCGAGGAGCGCTGGGCGCTGTTGGAGTACCTGAAAGTGTTGGGCGGCCCGCTGGAGGCGCAACTGCCATGATCATGACCACCTTCAAAAAGGATTTGCCGATGCTCGCCCGATTCTGGTTGTGGCTGGGCCGCCTGCTCGGCAAAACCCTGCTGATTCTGCTGTGCGTCGGCCTGCTCGGATGGGCGCTGGTCACTGCCTGGTATGCCTGGCAGCACCGCGGCCCGGTCTCGGCACTGGAGCAGATTCCGGAGGGCGAAGCCGCCATGACCCGGGATGTGATTCAGACTGCCGTGCGCATTGTCGACCAGCACCGTGAAAGCACCCGCTACCTGCGCGACGCCCACGCCAAGGCCCATGGCTGCGTGAAAGCCGAGGTACAGGTGTTGCCGGAACTGGCGCAGGACCTGCGCCGCGGCGTCTTCAGCGAACCGGGCAAGCGCTGGCAGGCGACCATGCGCCTGTCCAACGGCAACGCTTATCCGCAGTTCGACAGCATTCGGGATGCCCGGGGCATGGCGATCAAATTGTTGGATGTGCCGGGCAAGCCACTGCTGGGCGATCGCCAAGGGCAACACGAGCAGGACTTTGTGATGTTCAGCCATCCGAACTTCTTTGTCAGCGATGTCGCCGAGTACCGTCAGAATGTCGCGGCTCAGGCTGACGGAAAAAAGATCATGGCGTTTTTTCCTGGCTGGGATCCGCGCACCTGGCAGGTCCGTCATTTGTTCATCGCCCTGGCGACACTGTCCCCGCCGCCGGAAAGCCCGACACGCACCACTTATTTTTCGGTATCGCCGTATAAATTCGGCGAGGCCAACGCCAAGTTCCGGGTGATGCCGGATTCGGACAACTGCCCGGCCTACACCTTGCCCAAGCAGAACCAGGATCTGCCGAACTTCCTGCGCAGCGCCCTGACTCAACAGTTGTCCACGGACCGGGTGCCGGCGTGTTTTGTCTTGCAGATCCAGCGCCAGGATGCGAACAGGTTCATGCCGATCGAAGACACCAGCATCGAGTGGCGCGAGCAGGATGCGCCGTTCGAAACCGTGGCCCGGATCACCCTGCCCCCTCAGGACTTCGACACCCCGGCGCAAAATCTGCAATGCGACAACCTGTCATTCAATCCATGGTTCGGCCTGGAGGCTCATCGTCCGATTGGCGGTATCAACCGGCTGCGCAAAGCCGTGTACGAAGCGGTCAGCGACTACCGGCACAGTCGAAACGCCGAGCAGTAAGCAGAAACGAAAAAAGCGACCCGCGGGTCGCTTTTTCAATGGAAGCCAGCAAAGCCAAACTCCAGACAGCAAAAAGCCCGCATTGAGCGGGCTTTCCGTGGTGACCTGGCGTTCAGCGTTCCAGATTACCGAATATGGCGCAGCGGACGGGACTCGAACCCGCGACCCCCGGCGTGACAGGCCGGTATTCTAACCGACTGAACTACCGCTGCGCGTAGCGTTGAAAGTAAGTGGTGGGTGATGACGGGATCGAACCGCCGACATTCTGCTTGTAAGGCAGACGCTCTCCCAGCTGAGCTAATCACCCTTTACCTTCGTTGCGGGGCGCATTGTGCCACAGATTTTCATAACGTGTTGATTTAATTGATAAATAACTCAAAAAAATCTGAAAACCGGTGAAACGACGCATCCTGCAGGAACTTCAGGCAGAAAAAAACCCGCGTTAGCGGGCTTTTCCGTGGTGACCTGGCGTTCAGCGTTCCAGGTTACCGAATATGGCGCAGCGGACGGGACTCGAACCCGCGACCCCCGGCGTGACAGGCCGGTATTCTAACCGACTGAACTACCGCTGCGCGTAACACTTGAAGCGAATGGTGGGTGATGACGGGATCGAACCGCCGACATTCTGCTTGTAAGGCAGACGCTCTCCCAGCTGAGCTAATCACCCTTCACTTTCGGTGTGGCGCGCATTCTACGGAGCGACCTCACCTCTGGCAAGCACTTTTTTAAATAATTTTTTCAGGCCTTCCAAAGGCTTAGAGAAGGGTTGGCCTATGGCGCCACGAAGAGAATAATGCCCCACTTTGTATAAAGGAGAGACTCGCCCCATGTGGTTCAAAAACCTGCTTATCTATCGCCTGACCCAAGATCTGCCTTTTGATGCCGAGGCGTTGGAAACTGCACTGGCCACCAAACTGGCGCGTCCTTGTGCAAGCCAGGAGTTGACCACCTACGGTTTCGTCGCGCCATTCGGCAAGGGCGAAGATGCACCTCTGGTGCACGTCAGCGGCGACTTCCTGCTGATCTCCGCGCGTAAAGAAGAGCGCATCCTGCCGGGCAGCGTCGTGCGCGACGCCGTGAAGGAAAAGGTCGAAGAGATCGAAGCCGAACAAATGCGCAAGGTCTACAAAAAGGAACGCGACCAGATCAAGGATGAAATCATCCAGGCCTTCCTGCCTCGCGCCTTTATCCGCCGTTCGTCGACCTTCGCAGCCATCGCACCGAAACAAGGTCTGATTCTGGTCAACTCGGCCAGCCCGAAACGCGCCGAGGACCTGCTGTCCACCCTGCGCGAAGTCATTGGCACACTGCCGGTGCGTCCACTGACCGTGAAAATGTCCCCGACCGCCACCATGACTGAATGGGTCACAACCCAGAAAGCCGCGGACGATTTCTTCGTGCTGGACGAATGCGAACTGCGCGACACCCACGAAGACGGCGGCATCGTGCGCTGCAAGCGTCAGGACCTGACCAGCGAAGAAATCCAGTTGCACTTGAGCACTGGCAAAGTGGTCACCCAGCTGTCGCTGGCGTGGCAAGACAAACTGTCTTTCGTCCTCGACGACAAGATGGTGGTCAAGCGCCTGAAGTTCGAGGATCTGCTGCAGGATCAGGCGGAACAGGACGGCGGCGAAGAAGCCCTCGGCCAACTGGATGCCAGCTTCACCTTGATGATGCTGACCTTTGGTGATTTCCTGCCGGCGCTGGTTGAGGCGTTGGGTGGGGAAGAGACACCTCAAGGCATCTGATTCTACAAATCGGCGGCGCCTGTAAAAGATCGCAGCCTGCAGCAGCGCCTACATGGGAATGCGTTTCCCTGTAGGCGCTGCTGCAGGCTGCGATCTTTTTTTGCCAGCGGCGTATGCTTAGCTCCCTAACGCTTTCTTACAATAAGGATCAGGCCATGCGTGCACTGGCTGCATTGAGTCGTTTTGTCGGCAACACCTTCGCTTACTGGGTTCTGATTTTCGCCGTCGTGGCCTTCTTGCAACCGACGTGGTTCATCGGCCTGAAAGGCGCCATCGTCCCGTTGCTGGGGCTGGTGATGTTCGGCATGGGCCTGACCCTCAAACTCGAAGACTTCGCTGAAGTCGCCCGCCATCCGTGGCGTGTGGCCCTGGGCGTCGTTGCACATTTCGTGATCATGCCCGGTGTGGCATGGTTGCTCTGCCAGGTTTTCCACTTGCCGCCGGAAATCGCCGTTGGCGTGATTCTCGTCGGCTGCTGCCCGAGCGGCACCTCGTCGAACGTGATGACCTGGCTGGCGCGTGGAGATCTGGCATTGTCGGTTGCCATCGCCGCCGTGACCACCCTCCTCGCTCCGCTGCTGACCCCTGCATTGATCTGGCTGCTGGCTTCGGCCTGGTTGCCGGTGTCGTTCATGGAGCTGTTCTGGTCGATCCTGCAAGTGGTGTTGTTGCCCATCGTGCTCGGCGTGGTCGCTCAGCGCCTGCTCGGCGCTCGGGTTCGCCACGCGGTGGAAGTGTTGCCGCTGGTTTCCGTGGTCAGCATCGTGATCATCGTCACCGCTGTCGTCGCTGCCAGCCAGGCGAAAATCGCAGAGTCCGGCCTGCTGATCATGGCCGTGGTCATGCTGCACAACAGCTTTGGTTACTTGCTCGGGTACTTCACCGGGCGTCTGTTCAAGCTGCCCTTGGCCCAGCGCAAATCCCTGGCACTGGAGGTCGGCATGCAGAACTCCGGTTTGGGCGCCGCGCTGGCCAGCGCGCATTTCTCACCGCTGGCGGCGGTGCCGAGTGCGTTGTTCAGTGTGTGGCACAACATTTCCGGAGCACTTCTCTCGACGTATTTCCGCCGGATGAGCGAGAAAGAAGATCGAGAGACAGCAGCTCGACAAGCAACCGAATAAGCGACCAGCTTGATCCCCGGTTTAATGATGGGCACTATATTGCGCAACGCGAGGACGACCTCGCGGCTCGATCGAGTCATTAATCTGGGGACGACCCCGTCAATCGATGGAGGTCTCTCATGTCCTGGGTCATTCTGTTTTTCGCCGGACTGTTCGAAGTAGGCTGGGCTGTCGGCCTGAAATACACCGATGGTTTCAGCCGCCCTCTTCCCACCGCATTGACCGTTGCCGCCATGGCCATCAGCCTTGGCCTGCTCGGCCTTGCCATGAAGGAACTGCCGCTGGGCACCGCCTATGCGATCTGGACCGGCGTGGGTGCGGTCGGCACGGTCATCGCCGGGATCATTCTGTTTGGTGAGTCCATGGCGCTGTTCCGGCTCGCCAGTGTGGCGTTGATCATTGCCGGGTTGATTGGATTGAAAGTCAGCACCTAGCCATTGCCGGCTCATACAAAGCCCGCTCCCCCGACAATACCGGGGGAGCGGGCTTTTTCACCAACATGAAAAACCGATCAGCTTTCGGCCAGCGCCCTGCGCTCACGCGCCGCGACCGGAGCCTTCTCCACAGGTTCAAGCTGCATGCAGCGTTCCAGGAACAGGAACATGTAGTCGTAGCTTTTGCACACCGCCTGACGCAACTCCGCCTGCAAGGACTTGCTCGGATTCAATCCTGCCAGCGTGCAGATGATTTCCAGCGCCTCCCATGGATGGGCGTCGTCGTACTGGGCATGCATCTTCAGCCACTTCATGGCCCGCTTGCGATCTTCCTCGGGGAACGCTGCCGCATAGACACCACTGGAGCAGACCAGCGCCGACCACTCACCTGTCGCGCCTTCAATGGCGTAGTTGGTGGCAGCAATGGCAACGATCAGCGAATCTGCCGAACTGGTGTGCCAGCACCAGTGGCTCAAGGCATGAAGTTCCGGGGCAACCTGTTGCGCCTGCAGATCTTCCAGGCTGACACCGTGAGCGCGGCTCCAGTGCACCCAGTAATCGGCGTGGTTCAATTCCACACGGATGTTGCGCATCAACCAGCGGCGCGCCATATCCTCGCCGGGGTGGCGGGCAAAACGGGTCTTGGTCAGGTTCTGGGCCATATATAACGCGAACTGTTCGACCACCGGCCAACCACCAATCAGGTAGTGACGCATGGTTTTGGCGCTGAGTTTATTGTCTCGCATGCGCCTGTACAGTTCGTGTTCGACAACCCGGCGTTTACTCTCGCTGCAATCCTGGATCAGTTGCTGAGCCCAGGCGGGGTAACTTGCAGCTTCCATGAGGGGGCCGGTTCTGTTGAATGTGTCGATCACTGTCGGGTTCCTTTTGATTGTGATTGTAAGGATCAGCAAGAGATTTCAACGGAACGTGCCAGGCGCCTTGAATAACAACGGCTGTGGCCTGGCAGGACGACTTTGCAAACTATCGCAGGTAAACAGATGCGGGCGCTCAATCACATACCCTTGAGCGTAATCCACCCCGATCTCAAGCAATGCCTGCTCGATCTGGGGTGTTTCAACAAACTCGGCAATCGTACGCTTACCCATGACATGCCCGATGTGATTGATCACTTCGACCATGGCGCGGTTAATCGGGTCGTCCAGCATATCCTTTACGAAACTCCCGTCGATCTTCAGGAAGTCTACAGGCAAATGTTTCAAGTAGGCGAATGAGGACATACCGGCGCAAAAGTCGTCCAACGAAAAGAGACAACCTAAGCCTTTGAGTTCATTAATAAATCTAATTGCACTTCCAAGATTGGAAATAGCGCTGGTTTCAGTAATTTCAAAACAAATCATTTCAGGCGGTATGGAGTAAGTAATGAACTGTTGACGCAGGAAGTCCAGGAATGCCTCATCTCCGATAGTTGTGCCTGACAGATTAATCGCACACATCGCCAACGGCCCTTTATGTTTCTCCGCTATACATTGGGCAATGATCTTGAAAACATTCTGCACAACCCAACGATCAAGCGAAGTCATCAGGCCATAACGTTCCGCCGCCGGAATAAAGCTGTCGGGCAATATCATGCGCCCGGCTTCATCATGCAGGCGCAACAGGATTTCGATATGACCGCCACCCTGTTCGACATGACCCAATGTGGCGATTTCCTGGGCATACAGACAAAAGCGGTTATCTTCCAGCGCCATGTGCAGGCGCTGCACCCAGGCCATTTCGCCAAAGCGCAGGGACAGTTCAGAGTCATCGGCGTGATAGACCTGGACCCGGTTGCGGCCCTTTTCCTTGGCCATGTAGCAGGCCATGTCGGCTGCGCGCAGCGACGTTTCGAGGGTGGTCGGGTGCTGATTGATATGCACCAGCCCGATGCTCACGGTGGTCACGAACGGCCGGCCTTTCCAGACGAAGTGCAGGTTCTGCACGGTCTGGCGCAGGCCCTCGGCGATTTTCTCTGCGGCTTCCGGCGCACAACTCTCCAGCAGGATGCCAAACTCGTCGCCGCCCAGGCGGGCCAGGGTATCGCCTTCGCGCAGCCCCGATTGCAGCAACGCGCAGATATGCCGCAACAACTCGTCTCCCGCCGCGTGGCCGCAGGTGTCGTTGACCAGTTTGAACTGATCCAGGTCGAGGAACATCAGGGCATGGCGCCCCACCTGCCGCGTCAGGTTATGCAGCACCTGCTCCAGCCGATACTCGAATTCGCGGCGGTTGGCGAGACCGGTCAGGGCATCATGGGTCGCCTGCCAGGACAGATTGGCAATGTACTGCCGCTCCTGGGTCATGTCGTGCAAGACCAGCACGGTGCCGCTGACCTTGCCGGCATTACGGATCGGCGCGCCAACCAGCGTGACCGACACTGTGCTGCCATCCAGGCGTTGAATCAGTTTGGAGTGTTCGCTGCCGCCGCTGAGCTGGCCGCTCAGGATGTGTTCGATCAGCGTAAAGCCGTCGGCCTGGGCGTTTTCGTCCAGCAGATTGAACAGCGCTGCCAAGGGCAACCCTGTCGCCTGCTCGGCCTTCCAGTGCGTCAACGCTTCGGCGGCCGGGTTCATGTAGGCAATTGCGCCGTCGACATTGGTGGTGATCACGCCATCGCCAATCGATTGCAGAGTGATCTGCGCGCGTTCTTTTTCCAGCTGCAGCGCGTCGGCGAAGGCATGGCGCTGCTTTAGCAGTTTGTGCGTGCGCATCAGGGCCAGGACAATCAAGCCCAGCGCCGTAGCAAGGTTGGTCACCAGCAACAGCCGCAGGATCATCCGCGAGCCTTCACCCAAGGCATCGCTGAAGGCCTTCGCCGCCGGTGTCACACTTTCGTTGATGACGAATATCTGATCCTTCCAGCGCTTGATATCGGCATCGGTGGCCTGGCCGGTAGTGATGCGCTGATGCATTTCCCGCGCAATGTCATCGAGTTGCACCAGATACGCGTCGCCTACCCTCCAGAGGTCAATGGCTTTCTCGTGATAACTGAAGTGCCGGAAATTGAGGTACAGCCAGATCACGCTGGACACGTCGTCCGGGTGGTTCCCACCCTTGAGAACCCCCTGGCGTGCCGCTTCGATGTCCGGAGGCTGATGGTCCAGCGCCAGACGCAACTCGTGGCCGCCCTGAGGCACGGCGATGGAGTTCTGGTATTTGAGGAATATCCTCTCGTCGCGACTGTCCGCGTAGAGGTTCAGGTAATAGATGGCGTCTTTCTGGCCCTTGGACCAGAGGCTTTCGCCAGCGACGTAGCCGCGCACCGCCGAAAGTACATAAAGGCTGACGCCGCCCAGCAAGGCTTGAAACAGCACGACGGCGATAAATGGCCAGACAATGCCCAACAACCGGGGCGTTCCGAGAGTCCGCGTTCGATTCATGAGGTCCCTTGTTTTAGCACTGCCCGATCATCATCCAACGTGATCGCTACAGCTAGACTAGGGTGCGTTTTCGATCCCGGCAAGCGGGCAGCCCTTTCTATGGGCAACTGTCAGTAAATAACTGTTTTCAGTGAGATGCAGACACACCACGCGCACCAGTTCCCCGAAAAAAAAACGCCATCACATAACTATGTACCGCTCCCCCTTGCTCATTTTCTCTTGAAATCGGACCACGTCTACATCGCTGTCGAGCGATGCACCGCCCCACTAATAATCAAGAGAAAGCCCACTAATGCCAACAGCCACTCCAAGCGCGACACATCCCTCCTCACCCTCACATGCTCAAATGCATAAAGGCCAGTTAGAAGATTACGAACTCATGCTGACGGCGATGCGTGACGTCAATCTGCACAACTCAATACCGATTCGGCGTTTTTCACCGCTACATAGAGTGAGCGAGGACGGGTACAACGCGTTGTGGCAATTACTGCGCGATAACGACTACATAGCTATGTGTATAAAGCTCAAGCTTCAGCACTCTGATCTTTACGCTAGCTTCAATGATGGCAACTTTATCTATCAAGCCTGGGATACCGATGGCAACCGAGTTGCTTTGGCATTGACGGAGTTTTCAAAATGGCAGGCGCTGAAGGTCCGGATCGAACGGGCCGCGACGTTACTGGGAGGAGCGATACACTCTAACCGCTATATCACTATGGAGAGGATATGCCAGTTTTACGGGCTTACCCCGTGGAGGCGGCTACATCCGCAGGAACATCCCGCTGCTATCGCAGCCCTTGAAGAAAAAATCGCCATCCACCGCTTGAGGCTGGAATACGATTTCGACGCGCTCGATCTAAAGCGCCCGCTCACGGTACAGGATCGGGAAAAATTTCAGCTTCTCCAGCAAGCGTCTCCTGACACTCCACTCGATGTGCAACTACTCCATAACGATCAGGTTCGCGCCGAAATAATTGACGCAGTTAATCTGTTTCTTCCTGAGAACGAACCGTTACTACTGCACTATCTAGCCAAAAGCATTCTTTCCTCGGAAACGATCGGGCAAGTCCGCGCGACACCGACTGTTTATCTGGAAAAAATCCTGCGAAGCCCTGAGGCTGAAAAGCTGGCCGACATCTTACTGAGCACAATGAAGTGGTACGGCGCAGAAGCGGACGAGCAGACCTCTCCATTCATCCGGACCAGACTGGTCGCCAACGCGCTGCAGTATTGGCTGTCTGCACAGACCCAGGACAACCCCGCTTTGATCGCCGGTTATGACCTGCAGTCCCGCGCCAATTGGGGAAAGGGATACAAGGCTATCCGCAACGAATTTGAAACCCATTTGCGCACTGCAAAATTGGCAGCCACGGTAAAAGAAACAATCGTCATGGCCCAACTTTTTTTACCCCGGTTTCCGATCGAGTTTCGCGTCAGGGATATTCCGGAAGATCTTGCATATCGGAGTTCGGCCGTCTGGGTCAATTTCGTCAATGGAGTCAATTTCGTAAACGCCGTCTCACCTGAATTACTGGACAGGCTGAGCTTCCAGCAGTTGGTCAACGTGCCCATGCACCGGACCGAAGTGGCAACGACGGAAGAATTGAATCTCATCAGTCTCACGAGGCTGCCTCCCACGCTGGATTGGGCCACCACCCTCGGTTTCATTGCGCAAAAACCCCTCAAGGACTACACGCAAGCCGACATCGAACGAGCCTGCTCCGAACTGGAAAAACACTCGAAAGAGGTCAATCAAGCGGTTCTGCGCATCAATGAGGAGCCACCCAAACGCCTGTCCATTGCCAAGGCTGAAATACAAACGCTGTTCGGAAACGAAGCCTTCACTACCGATGGACGCAAACTGGCCAGGTATGACGAGTTGGCTTCGATCGGCTTTCGCGACCCACCGCCACTCAGGGGCAAGGAATACAAATATTACTCGTTCGCCGATGTGTTGGCGTCCGGCATGTTCGACGATCGGCAACGTTGGTTTGTGACTAAGGCCGACGGCGTGACCTTAAGCAAACAATGGATCAGGATGGACGGGGACCGGTATGTAAAAACCGAGGGGCCGTGGCCGGTTCCCGGTCGCAACTGGGAAAACCGCCTTCGGCCAGTTCTGTCACCGTGGAGCAAAATTCCCGATGTTCCTGCGCTGTTTGACGAAGCCTTCAAGCAGCATCTGGAAACAATCACGGCGGCCTATCAAACATTGATTAGAACGCTGTTAACCTCACTTCCATATGCCGACCGCCTGGCCCTGGAGGTGGGCGAAGTGAAGATTTACAGCCTGCGCAAGGAAACCAGGAAAGTCGCCGCCAAGGACGAGACGCCCGAAATAACCTTGCCGCTCAGAGCGCGCAACGGCGTGATACTGCAAGCGACCCAAATAAAAGAACCCATCGGGGACGAAGCCGCGGTTGGCGCGACCACTTTTTACGAGCTTCTCCCAAAAGCCGGTGTGATACGTCGTCTCGAAAACTTTGATGCGACGTTGTTGACTCCCCGGATCGGGGCAATGGCAACCACCTCCAGTGGTGCCTATATGGATGTCATCCGCGACAGGCATTTACCCTTCGACTGGGACGCGCACTCAAACGGCACCCAGCCTAAGGCATCGGCCTTCTGCGAGGCCATAATCGATCAACTGCCACCGGCGCTCAGCGCAGTTTCCGAGGTCACCGAGAATCATCAACGCGCCCCGTTGACCCTGTCTTCCAGCCGCTCAGCGGCTATCAGCCGACATATAGCCACCGAACTCCTGTTCGTTGACCCGCAAGCGTTGCGCACGTTTGCGAAGGGTCAGACCAAGTTTGAACGGGAAGACGCTCAACGCAGAAAGATATTGATGATCGCAAAGATGTTTGTGCCGTTCTGGGGGCCAGTCGAAGACTTGATGTCAGACGATAAGAACCGCATCGCGTTGGGAATAGTCGGCCTGTTTTTCGACGTGATTTCGTTTGTGATCCCCATTGGCAAATTCGCCACGGGATCGATAAGACTGATCAGCAACGCGGGCCAGCTGGCCACTCGAGCAACGCTTCCTTCATTCACCACGCTGACAAAAACGCTGTTGGTATCGACGCTACGAGCGTTGAACCCGCTTGAGATTGTTCCCGCGCTGCTCAAAGGTTTGGGAAAAGCGGCGCAGTACACTTACAAAGGCGTCACGTTCAGATTCAACCAACTTGCGGGAAAAATCCGCTACTACGAGTACGTGCGCAGCTTGCCTCAGTTGAGCGACGCCGGACGCTGGATGCCTGCAACGCGGGTTGATCAGTTAGCCAGCATTAAAGGCCTGCACGATGTGCCAATACGCAACATCGGCGCCTCTGGCAAGACGGACATGCGCTTGGTCGATCCATTGTCCTCAAAGCCCTACGGCCCTTCGTTAAACACCCGCGCCAGTGATTTCTCGCCTGGACAATCGCACTACAGCCCCCTGGAAAGCGGCAATCAGCAATCGGTTGTGGAGCTAGCCAACACTCGCCACGTACGCGAAGTACTTGAAGTGGACGGCCGAACCACGCTGTTCATCGATGACGTACCGTATCGACTGAAAGGTGACACGCTTTATCGTGCTGACTTGATTGACCCGAGCGATTGGCTGAAATCGATCCCTTGCCGACCGCGACGCGCCCCGGGAGACGTGTGCACAACCCGTTATGTCATGCAAGACCCGGCCCCGATACCCGCGGAGGGCACGTTCGATGAAACCAGAGGCTGGGCCACCTGGTTCGGCGACAGCATTTACACACCGGGCGCTGCCGACGCGCCCCTGACAAGGGTTTCGTTGGCCACTCACACAACACTCGACGCGACGATGGAATTCCGCAAAGGCATGTACGGACGGGTCAAAGTCAACCTCACTGAAAAGGGTGTGACCGATACCTTCCACTCCGGAGCCGTCATCGCCGACTCGGTCGACGGATCGAAACAGTATGTTTTCACACGTCTCGAAGCAGGGGATTTTTATGTTGCCGAGCTGGCGAAAGGGCAAAACCTGCGTGAGGCATTGGTCTTCAAGCAGGCGTCAACCTTGTCCGCCGAACTGCGGCGCGAGTTGATGGTGGTGTACACCGGCTCGTTGAATGCCAACAACATAGCGAATATTTATGGTGTGGATCGGGTTGAGCGCGCGCTAAAAACGATGGAAGAGATCGCCATACCCATAGGCGGCCATGCCAATCCACCCGATACGCTCAGATTGATCAAGGTCGATACCAGCCCAGGCGAGGCGGTCCTGTTCGATCACTCGACGCGAATGATCGTCACCCAGCTGCCCAAAGGTGCAACAAGCTGGTCGCGCAGCAAGGTCGCATCAGAAGCCCTGCGTCAAAGAACAGTGGAAATTTTCGATACATTGTTCCTTGAGCCGAGCATCGTGCTGAAAAATGCCGACAACGCATTGAGGATCGACGGCACGATGAAAAAGCTTCACAAGCTTATCCCTCGTCACCAGCGCTCGTTCAGACCCAGAAACATCGCTTATGCCGAAGTCGTCACCGCTACCGGGACGCGGGAAGTTTATGTAAGCGTTTCGGGAGCACAGGGGACGACGGGATATCTGCCTTTGTTCAGAAGTAATCTTGGCGCCTCTCAGGTCAAGGTGGGTGCAGCGACCTACTTCAATGTTGATATGAACGAAGTTTTTCCCAGCACATCACTCCGAGTATCGGATGAAGGCAAATTACTCGCGGTGCCGGCGACAATAAAAGATATTGAAAGCTATACCCCGATACTGACTCACAAACCCACCTCACTGGACAGTGAAAGCAAGCTGATCAGCGTGATTCGCGAAAAGTACCCCGATCCCGGATCGATCGAAACGGTTAACGTCGCCACGACCATGCCACCCTGCGAATCCTGTTCGGTTGTTATCAAGGAATTCGGTTTCGACGGCGGTGAAAATGCGCTGAACGTGCTGTGGCACTGATCTAATGTTGTTGCAAATGCCCATACAGCTTGGCGTACAAACCACCCTCGGCAATCAGTTGCTGATGGTCGCCATCTTCGGCAATCTGCCCGCCGTCGAACACCAGCACCCGGTCGGCCTGCTTCACGGCTGACAAGCGGTGCGCAATGATCAGGGTGGTGCGGTGGCTGAGGAACCGCGCCAATGCCTGGTGCAGGTTGTATTCGGTGGCGGCATCCAGCGCTGAAGTGGCCTCGTCGAGGATCACCACTTTCGGTTCGGCCAGCACCATCCGTGCAATCGCCAGGCGTTGGCGCTGGCCGCCGGACAAACGCACGCCGGAACGCCCGACGATACTGTCCAGGCCGTTGGGCAATTCCCGAACCGTGTTGTGCAGTTGTGCAATTTCCAGTGCTTGCCAGCAGGCTTCGTCACTGCGCTCACGGCCCATGGTCAGGTTGGCGCGGATGGTGTCGTTGAACAGCGCCGGATGTTGCAGGACCACCGCGACATTCTCGCGAACCGTTTCCAGTCCGATCTCCTGCTGGGTCGAACCACCGAAGCGGATGGTTCCTGCCTGTGGCGTATAAAGACCCAGCAGCAACTGCACCAACGTACTTTTGCCGCCCCCGCTGGCGCCGACAATCGCGACTTTTTCACCGGGAGCGATGGACAGGTTCATCTGGTTCAGCACCAGCTCGTCGCCGTAACCGAAACTCAATCCCGTGACTTCGATACCCACGGTTTCACGACCGTTGAACGGGTCGACCCCGCCCGGGTATTCCGGCTCATCGGCACGGGCCAACAGTTCGTTGATCCGCGACAACGCGCCACCGGCGGCGTAGTAGGCGTATTGCAGATTCAACAGCTGTTCCACCGGACCGATCATGAACCACAGGTAGCTGAACACCGCGAGCATCTGGCCGATGGACAGGTCGGAAAACAACACCGTAAGCATCGCCGCGGCGCGAAAAATATCGATGCCGAACTGGAACAGCAAACCGCTGGCCCGGTTCGAGGCATCGGTTTTCCACTGCGAAGTCACCGCGTAATCACGTACTTCGCGAGCTCTCTGGCCGAGGCGCCCGAGGAAGAAGCCCTGACGGTTGCCAGCGCGCACTTCCTGGATGGAATCGAGGGTTTCGGTGAGCGCCTGGGTGAAGCGCGAGGTACTGTCGTTCTCGAGTTTCTTCAGGTGTTTGACCCGCTTGCCCAGTAGCACCGTGGCGTAGATCACCAACGGGTTGAACAGCATGATCAGCAGCGCCAGTTTCCAGTGCATCCAGATCAGGATGCTCGCCGTACCGACCAGGGTCAGCATGGCGACGAGGAAACGGCTGAGGGTTTCGCCGACGAATTTGTCCACGGTATCCAGGTCAGTGACCAGGTGCGTGGTGACCGTGCCGCTGCCCAGGCTTTCGTACTCGCCCAGCGAGATGCGCTTGAGCCGTTCGATCAGCCTTATGCGGATGCGGTAGACGATGTCTTTGGCCAGTGCCGCAAACAACTTTGCCTGCACCACGTTGAACAGCAAGGCACCACAGCGCAGCAACAAGGTCACCAGCAGCATCAGGCCGATGTACCCCGCCGCTTTCTGCCAGCCTTCGGGCAGCGCGTGGTTCATGATCTTCAGCGCAGAGTCGCCATGCCCCAGCAGCACTTCATCGACCAGCAACGGCAAGAGCAAGGGAATTGGCACGCTGCACAACGTTGCCAGTACGGCCACACCGTTGGCGATCCACAGGGCTTTCTTGTGATGCAGGGCCAGTCGGCGGATTTCCGCCCAGCTCAGACGGTCGACACGTGTAGCGGTTGCGGTGTCGTCAGGCTGGTCATGCACAGGCAGCGCGCTCCAGCCAGCGGCCGAGCAGCGGTGACAGAACGCTTAGAGGCTGATAGCCATTGGTCAACAACGCCAATTGACCATCACGCTCCGCCAGCAAGGTGGGGAAACCGGCGATGCCGAGGTCCTGCACCCAAGTGAAATCGGCCGCTGTCGCGGCATGTTGATCGGCGCGGTCGAACGCGGCCGCGAACTCGATGCGT
This sequence comes from Pseudomonas sp. NFX71, assembly GCF_048079215.1. Classification (NCBI taxonomy): domain Bacteria; kingdom Pseudomonadati; phylum Pseudomonadota; class Gammaproteobacteria; order Pseudomonadales; family Pseudomonadaceae; genus Pseudomonas; species Pseudomonas sp. NFX71. The sequence continues at coordinate 141,046 of NZ_CP182230.1, forward strand.
GGCAAACCGGCCTGCTCAGCCAGCTCCACCAGTACACTGGCGTGGGTGACATCGCGGCCTTCTGCATAAAACGCATGCTGGATCAGACCGAGCAGTTTCCATGCGCAATCCGGTGCCAGGCTGCGCGCCGTCACCAACGCCCGACAGGCGGGTTCGGTGTCGTACACAAAGCCTTCGGGCAGCGCGCCTTCGGTCTTGAAGGGTTGGCCGGTGGCCTCGGTGACGGCTTGCCAGTGTTCAAGAATGTAGCGCCGGGTGGTCGGCTCCAGCGCCGAACCACTGCCAGTGCGCAAGCCACCCACCACCAAATGCACGTCCACACCCGCCGCCTGCGCCTGTTCGACCAGCGCATTGGCCACTGGCGCAAAACCCCAGCACCAGGAACACATCGGGTCCATCACATAGAGCAGGCGGCGAGCAGACATGGTTCAAGCCTCGGAAGGGGTTTGCTTGTAGTTGTAGCCGATCGGGTGCGGCATGTTGCGAGCCTTGGCCAGTTCGATCTGTTTTTGCCGATCGATGGCGCTGCGACGGGTCTTCTCGCTCAGCTTATCCCAGCAATGCGGACAGCTGATGCCAGCCACGTAGTGCTCGGACGCGCGGTCTTCGACACTCACCGGCGTACGACAGGCGTGGCACTGATCGTAGTCGCCTTCGCTCAGGTCATGGCGCACGGTCACGCGGTTATCGAAGACGAAGCAGTCGCCCTGCCACTTGGTTTCTTCCTGCGGCACCTCTTCGAGGTATTTCAGAATGCCGCCCTTGAGGTGATAGACCTCGTCGAAACCCTGGCTGAGCATGTAGCTCGAGGCCTTTTCGCAGCGAATGCCACCGGTGCAGAACATCGCGACTTTCTTGTGCACGGCCGGGTCGAAATTGGCTTTGATGTAATCGGGGAATTCACGAAAGCTGGTGGTCTTCGGATCGATGGCGCCTTCGAAAGTGCCGATCGAGACTTCGTAGTCGTTACGCGTGTCGATCAACAGCACTTCCGGATCGCTGATCAGCGCGTTCCAGTTCTCTGGATCAACGTAGGTGCCGACCTTTTTGTTCGGGTCCACGCCTTCGACGCCGAGGGTGACGATTTCTTTCTTGAGTTTGACTTTGGTGCGATAGAACGGCTGCTCGTCGCAATACGACTCTTTGTGGTCGATGTCGTCCATGCGCGGGTCGTTCTTGAGCCAGGCCATCAGCCCGTCGATGCCTTCGCGGCTGCCGGAGACGGTGCCGTTGATGCCTTCTTCGGCGATCAGCAACGTGCCTTTGATGCCGTTGTCGACCATCGCCTGCAGCAGTGGCTCGCGCAGGTCGACGTAATTTTCCAGGGTGACGAACTTATACAGTGCCGCCACGACAATCTGTTGTGTCATGGGTGATTCTCCAGGTGGCTACCCTCGTAAGGGGTGAACCGGATGCGAAAAAAAACGCGCCGGATAAGCGGCGCGTTGCGGATTCTAGCAAAAACGGTGTGGTTTTAGGACTGCAAGTTGCCTTTGTGGCGAGGGAGCTTGCTCCCGCTGGACTGCGAAGCAGTCCCAAAACCTGCAACAGGGTTCTGTCTGAAAGAGTGGAGTCGCCAGCATTACGACTGCTGCGCAGCCGAACGGGAGCAAGCTCCCTCGCCACAACAGCCCTTCTGCCCTTCTGCCCTTCTGCGCTTCTGGCCTTCAGGTTTTCAGGTTTTCAGGTTTTCAGCCCATCAACCTTTCACATCAATGTTTGCTACCGCCAGCACAGGTCGGCGAGGCCGGGGCCGCATCGATCTGTGCCCATTCCTCTGGCGTGTAGGTATGCAGCGCCAACGCATGGAACTCGCCCATCAGCTCACCGAGCGTGCCGTAGACTTTCTGGTGACGCTTGACGCGGTTGAGCCCCTCGAACTGCTGGCTGACCACCACGGCCTTGTAATGGGTTTGCAACCCACGACTGTGCATATGGCTTTCATCCAGCACTTGCAGGTGCTCGGGCTGTAACAGGCCCAGCGTCGATTCGATGCGTTGTTGCATGGTCATACCGGGCTCCGCTTAAGGCTTTTTCTTGACAGCAGGAGCAGCAGCACCGGCTTTAGGGTCCAGCTCGTTGGTCATGTCAGCCAGCAATTTGTTGACCACAGGCACCGCGCTTTCCAGCTTGGCCTGGGTCATCTGGGCCGATTGCTGGGTCAGCTGCGGCATTTTTTCCAGGACTTTCTTGCCCAGTGGCGACTGGTAGAACGCGACCAGGTCCTTGAGCTCGGATTCGCTGAAGTTGGTGGTGTAGAGCTTGACCATGTCCGGCTTCAGCTTTTTCCAGCCAATGGCTGCGTCCAGGGCGGCGTTGGCCTTGGCCTGGTAGGTTTCCAGCAAGGCTTTTTTCGATTCAGGGGCTTTGGTCTGTTCAAAGCGCTGAGCGAACATTTGCTGCACTTGCATGTACACCGGAGTGCCCAATTTGTCAGCGTGCGCCAGGGTCAGGAAAGCTTCGGCACTGGCGTTGTGGCTGGCGGTATCGGCAAAAACAGGGCCGCTGGCGCAAACCAGTGCAACCGCGGTACAGATGGCACGAAGACGAGTCATCGAGTTTCCTTTTCTAGCAGGCGAGGTCAGACCCCAAGGGCATCCATTCTGCGCCTAAAAAAGTGTGTCGCTCAACCCCAAGCCTTGTCGGGCCTGATTTAGAGGGGTTGAATGGTCATAATCCAGACCGATGGAACCACGGCCGGCGATCACGGCCTAAACTGCGCTATCAGACTGACAGGAGTGTGCATGATGAGCCGTATCGAGACCGACAGCCTTGGCGAGGTGGAAGTGCCGGATGAGGCCTACTGGGGTGCTCAGACGCAACGCTCGCTGATTAACTTCGCCATCGGCAACGAGCGTATGCCGCTGGCGGTGCTGCATGGACTGGCGTTGATCAAGAAGGCCGCGGCGCGGGTCAATGACCGCAATGGGGATCTGCCCGCCGACATCGCCCGTCTGATCGAACAGGCCGCCGACGAAGTGCTCGACGGCAGCCACGATGACCAGTTCCCGTTGGTGGTCTGGCAGACCGGCAGCGGCACCCAGAGCAACATGAACGTCAACGAAGTGATCGCCGGGCGCGCCAACGAACTGGCTGGCAACCCGCGAGGCGGCAAGTTGCCGGTGCATCCCAACGATCACGTCAACCGCTCCCAGAGCTCCAACGACTGCTTCCCCACTGCGATGCACATCGCCGCCGTGCAGGCGGTGCAGCACCATTTGCTACCGGCGATCAGCGAGCTGTCGGGAGGTTTGGCCGAGTTGTCCGCACGTCACATGAAACTGGTGAAGACCGGTCGGACGCACATGATGGATGCCACGCCGATCACCTTCGGTCAGGAACTCTCGGCGTTCATCGCGCAACTGGATTACGCCGAACGGGCGATCCGCAGCGCCCTGCCTGCCGTGTGTGAACTGGCCCAGGGCGGCACCGCGGTCGGCACCGGGCTGAATTCACCGCACGGTTTTGGCGAAGCGATCGCCTCCGAGCTGGCCGCGCTCTCCGGTCTGCCGTTTGTCACCGCCCCCAACAAGTTCGCCGCACTGGCGGGCCATGAACCACTGACCACTTTGTCCGGCGCGCTGAAAACCCTGGCCGTGACCCTGATGAAAATCGCCAACGACCTGCGCCTGCTGGGCTCCGGGCCGCGTGCCGGTTTTGCCGAAGTGAAATTGCCGGCCAACGAACCCGGCAGCTCGATCATGCCCGGCAAGGTCAACCCGACCCAGTGCGAAGCGCTGTCGATGCTGGCGTGTCAGGTGCTGGGCAACGACGTTGCCATCGGTTTCGCCGCCAGTCAGGGGCACTTGCAATTGAATGTGTTTAAACCGGTGATCATCCACAACCTGCTGCAATCAATCCGATTGCTGGCCGACGGCTGCAGCAACTTCCAGCAGCATTGCATCGCCGGACTGGAACCGGATGCCGAGAAGATGGCTGAACATCTGGAGCGTGGTTTGATGCTGGTGACGGCGCTGAACCCGCATATCGGGTATGACAAGTCGGCGGAGATTGCCAAGAAAGCCTACGCCGAGGGCCTGACGTTGCGGGAGGCGGCGTTGCAGCTGGGGTACCTGACGGATGAACAGTTTGATGCGTGGGTAAGGCCGGAGAATATGCTGGAGGCCGGGGCGAAGGGTTAAGATTTTGGGCGGCCTTTAGTCAGTCATCGCGAGCAGGCTCGCTCCCACAGTTGACCGAGTACTCCTGTGGGAGCGAGCCTGCTCGCGAAGAACGATGACGCGGATTACCCTGCCGCCATCCGAACCTTCCGGGCCTTGAGCCCCGCAATCAACGACGGCCCCAACGCCACCAGCGCCGATCCCAGCACCACCAGCACCGCCCCGCCATACCCAAGACCATTGATCGTCTCGGCATGCACATAGTCCGGCCACAACCACGCCGCCGTCGCCACCGCAGCGAACGTCACCAACGGCGTGATCGCCAGCGTCGCACTCACCCGCGAGGCTTCCCAGTGCGCCAGCGCTTCGGCAAACGCGCCATACGCAATCAGCGTGTTCATGCAGCACGCCAGCAACAGCCAGCCCTGTAGCGGAGTCAGTTGCAACGCTTCCAGTGGATGCACCCACGGCGTCAGCAACAGCCCGCAGAACAGATAGATCACCATCATCACCTGCAATGAATTCCACACCGTCAGCAGTTGTTTCTGCCCCAGGGCGTAGAACGTCCAGACCGTGGACGCCAGCAACACCAGCAGCACACCCGCCGTGTAGTCAGTCAACGAGGTGAGCAACTCGGCCAGGCGCTGATTGAAAAACAGCCCGAAACCAATCAGCAACACCACCAGGCCAATCCCCTGCCCCACGCTGAAGCGTTCCTTGAACACAAACAGGCTGGCGATCAGCAACATGATCGGGCCCATCTGCACCACCAGTTGCGCGGTGCCGGGGCTGAGCAGGTTCAGTCCCATCAAATACAACACGTAGTTGCCGACCAGGCCGAGCACCGCCATCAGCACCAGCCAGCCACCGCGCGGCCCGAGCACTTTGCGGCTCGGCAGGCGCCTGGTGGCGGCCAGGTAAATGAACAGGCATCCGCCGGACACCATCAGCCGAAACCAGGTCACCGTGACCGGGTCCATCACCAGCAGCACTTGCTTGAGTTTGATCGGCAGGATTCCCCACAACAACGCGGTCAACAAGGCCAGGAACAGACCGTAAACCCAGCGACCGGATGAAATGTGCATGCGTACCCCAAGGCCAGATGGCAAGAATCGTCATTCTAGGCTCAGCGGCGCCTGGCACACAGGGACAGTTGGCAAGCAGACGCAAATGAAACTGTGCGGGTCGCAGCAATAAATTGGCGATTTGCCGTCGATCGGTTGGCCAGGCGCGGTAAGCGGTTCATGCATAAGCTCATTGGATCCACCCACCTTCAGGAGACCGCCATGTATGGCATGCGCGCCCAGGACAACGCCCCCGCCACACACTTTCGCAGCGACCGGATGTGTCGGGTAAACGGGGAATTGTATTTCAGCACCCGGGAAAACACGCAAGAGGGGCCGTTTGAAAACCCGGAGGCGGCGGCGCGGGAGATTGAGGCTTATGTCGCGCGGATGCAGCTTTTGAGCGCCAGCCGATAGACCGAGGCGCCTGCATCGCGGGCAAGTCGGAGCGGCGGTACGACGATCCGACTTGCCCGCGATGACTATGTAACTGTCCCTACAAATACCAAGGCAATTACTGCACCGCTTCAAACAACCCCGTGGCCCCCATCCCGCCCCCAACGCACATGGTCACAACGCCGTAACGCAAGTTCCGCCGCTGCAATTCCCGCACGAGATGCCCAACCTGACGCGAGCCCGTCATGCCGAACGGGTGGCCGATGGAAATCGACCCACCATTGACGTTGTACTTCTCGTTATCGATTCCCAGCCGGTTGCGGCTGTACAGGCATTGCGACGCGAACGCTTCGTTGAGCTCCCACAGATCAATGCCGGCCACCTGCAACCCCTTGGCCTTGAGCAACTTTGGCACCGAGAACACCGGGCCGATGCCCATTTCATCCGGTTCACACCCTGCCACGGTGAAACCACGGAAGAACGCTTTCGGTTTCAGCCCCAGTTCCAGCGCTTTTTCCAGACTCATCACCAGCGTCATCGAAGCACCGTCGGACAGCTGCGACGAGTTGCCCGCCGTGACCGACCCGTCTTCGGCAAACACCGGTTTCAACCCCGCCAGGCTTTCCAGCGTAGTGTCCGGACGATTGCAGTCGTCACGATCGACGATACCGTCGAGGATCTGCACCTGCCCGGTGGCCTTGTCTTCAACGCGGTACTTCACCGCCATCGGCACAATTTCATCGTCGAACAAACCGGCGGCCTGCGCCTGAGCGGTACGCTGCTGGCTTTGCAGGGCGTACAGGTCCTGTTCTTCACGGCTGACGTTGTAACGACGGGCGACGATTTCGGCGGTCTGGCCCATGGGGAAGTAGATGCCCGGCACCTGCTCTTTCAGCAGCGGGTTGATCAGGTTGTCGGTGTTGACGCTTTTCATCGTCAGGCTGATGGACTCGACACCACCGGCGACAATGATGTCGCTGCAACCCGAAGCAATCTGGTTGGCCGCAATGGCAATCGCCTGCAAGCCCGACGAGCAGAAGCGGTTGAGGGTCATTCCGGCGGTGCCGGTGCCCAGGCGCGACAGCACCGCGACGTTACGGCCGATGTTGTAGCCCTGGGCACCTTCGTTGGAGCCGGCACCGACGATGCAATCCTCGACGCTGGCAGGGTCGATGCCCGAGCGTGTCAGCAGTGCATTGACGCAATGAGCCGCCATGTCGTCCGGACGGGTCTGGTTGAACTTGCCGCGAAAGGACTTGGCCAGGCCGGTCCGCACGCTGTCGACGATCACCACTTCACGCATGGCATACCTCATTGTTGTTATCGGTTGAGAAGAGTGGAGCGAGCATAAGTCCACCCGTGACCGGTCGCGACAATCATTCACCCCGCGTATGCGCAGCCATCGGCTCAAGTCTTCAGCTTTTTCAGCTTTTTCTCATGCTTGTCGGACTTTTCGAACGCCGCTTCCAGCGCCAGGTTGAGCGTGCGCAAAACCTTGACCCGCGCCCAGCGCTTGTCGTTGGCTTCCACCAGCGTCCAAGGTGAAATTTCAGTGCTGGTACGGTCGACCATGTCGCCGACCGCAGCCCGGTAGGCATCCCACTTTTCGCGATTGCGCCAGTCATCTTCGGTGATCTTGAAGCGTTTGAAAGGAATCTGCTCGCGCTCTTCGAAGCGCTCCATTTGCGTTTCTTTATCGATGGCCAGCCAGAACTTGACCACGATCACCCCGGCATCGGCGATCTGCTCTTCGAAGTCGTTGATCTCACTGTAGGCGCGCAGCCAGTCCGCCGGGCTGCAAAAGCCTTCAATGCGCTCCACCAGCACCCGGCCATACCAGGAACGGTCGAACACGGTGAATTTCGACCGCGCCGGAATATGCCGCCAGAAACGCCACATGTACGGGTGTGCCCGCTCCTCCTCGGTGGGAGCCGCAATCGGCACGATGCTGTATTGCCGGGGATCGAGTGCTGCGGCAACCCGGCGGATCGCCCCGCCCTTGCCGGCTGCGTCGTTGCCTTCGAATACCGCAATCAAGGCGTGGCGGCGCATGCGTTTGTCGCGCATCAATCCCGATAACCGCGCCTGCTCGGTGATCAGCTGCTCTTCGTAATCGCCCTTGTCCAGATGCAGGGACAGGTCGAGGCTGTCGAGCAGGTTGACGTGATCGACGCTGCTGGCCAGGGGCGCGGCACTGACTTTGTCCGGGTGAATCTTCGGTCTTTTCAAGGCACCTTGCAGGCTCTCGAGCAAAATCTTGCCAACCGCCAGGCTTCGATAGCGCGGGTCCATCCCGGCGATGACATGCCACGGTGCATAATCGCGACTGGTGCGGCGCAGAATGCGTTCGCCGTACTTGACGAACCTGTCGTAAGTCTCCGATTGCTGCCAGTCCAGCGGGCTGATGCGCCAGCTGTGCAGCGGGTCGTCGGCGAGGGCCTTGAGGCGGTCTTTCATTTGTTTCTTGGAGAGGTGGAACCAGAACTTGAAGATCAGCGCACCTTCATCGCACAACATCTTTTCCAGGCGTTCAGCACCGTTGATGCTTTGATCGAGCCTGGGACTCCTGATCACGCCGTGAACCCGAGCCTGCAACATCTGGCTGTACCAGTTGCCGAAAAAAACCCCCATGCGGCCCTTGGCCGGGAGCATCCGCCAGTAACGCCAGGCCGGTGGCCTCGCCAGTTCTTCGTCGGTCTGCTGATCGAAGGTACGGACCTCGATCAGCCGCGGGTCCATCCACTCATTGAGCAGTTTCACCGTCTCGCCCTTGCCGGCACCTTCGATGCCGTTGATCAGAATGATCACCGGAAAACGCTTTTGCTGCTGAAGTTCGAACTGCGCATCGAGCAGTGCCTCACGCAGAGCCGGCACTTCGGCATCATAGGTTTCTTTGTCGATAACGTGACCGATTTCAGCAGATTCGAACATGGGACGGCTCCTTCCAGGATTGAACAAGACTAGCGGATTGACCTCTGCTGCGTGGCAGAAATCCATCTTTGTTGGCCGAGATGAAAACTGTGGCGAGGGAGCTTGCTCCCGCTGGACGGCGAAGCCGTCCCGACATCAGTAAACGCACACGCAGATCCAGCTTACGGCTGCTTCGCAGCCGAGCGGGAGCAAGCTCCCTCACCACAAAGCGCCCCTCCCGGCCTGGAAGTTTCGCTGATCCAGATCGGCAAGCCTTGCCATGGATCAAGCACGTCGGCGGCGATCGGCTAGAATGGCCGCCTTGCCGTTACCGAGCCTGCCATGAAACCTGTATTGCCCCACGCCCAGCTCGACTGGGACGACCAAGGGCTCCCGCGTTCGCGGGTGTTCGATGACGTGTATTTTTCCGACCTGTCCGGGCTGGACGAAACCCGTTACGTCTTCCTCGAACAGAACGCGCTGCGTGAACGCTTTGCCGCATTGCCGGTGGGCGGGAGATTGGTGATTGGCGAGACCGGCTTTGGTACCGGGCTGAATTTCCTGTGCGCCTGGCAGTTGTTCGAGCAGCACGCGGTGGCCGGTGCGCGATTGCATTTTGTCAGTGTCGAAAAGTACCCGCTGAGCCTGCCCGATCTGCAGCGGGCGCTGGCCTTGTGGCCAGAGCTCAAACCGTTTGCCGATCAACTGTTGGCGCAATACGTGGCAATCCATCAAGGCTTTCAGCGCCTGATTCTGGACCAGGGACGCATTACCCTGACGCTGTTGATCGGCGATGCGCTGGAACAGTTACCGCAACTGGATGCGCAGATTGATGCCTGGTTTCTCGACGGTTTCGCCCCGGCGAAAAACCCCGACATGTGGACCGCCGAACTGTTTGCCGAGCTGGCCCGACTGGCGGCGCCCGGCTCGACGATCAGCACCTTCACCAGCACCGGGTGGGTGCGTCGTCTGTTGAATGCTGCAGGCTTCAAGATGAAGCGCACGCCCGGCATCGGCCACAAATGGGAAATCCTGCGCGGGGTGTTTCTCGGTTGGCCAGAGGAGGCCGCGAAGCCCGCCATGGCGAAACCGTGGTTTGCCCGTCCGGCCTCCTTGACCAGCGAACGTCGTGCCCTGGTGATCGGTGCCGGTCTCGCCGGTTGCGCGACAGCCGCCAGCCTGGCGGCCCGGGGTTGGCAGGTCAGTCTGCTGGAGCGTCATGCAGCACTGGCGCAGGAAGCCTCGGGCAATCCTCAAGGGGTTTTGTACCTCAAGCTGTCCGCACATGGCACCGCGTTGTCGCAATTGATCGTCAGCGGGTTCGGCCACACCCGACGCTTGCTTGAGCATTTGCATCGAGGTCTCGACTGGGACGATTGTGGCGTGCTGCAACTGGCCTTCAACGCCAAGGAAGCCGAGCGTCAGGCGCAATTGGCCGCGGCGTTTCCCGAGGACTTGCTGCACACGCTCGATCAAACGCAGGCCGAAATCCGTGCCGGCATCGCGCTGCAATCGGGTGGCCTGTTCTACCCCGAAGGCGGCTGGGTGCACCCGCCCGCCCTGTGCCAATGGCAAGCTGCGCACCCGAACATACAGATCCTGCCCCATCACGATGTGCTGGAGTTGCGCCGAGTGCAGGGACACTGGCAAGCCCTGGATGGCGAAACCCTGCTGGCCGAAGCCCCGGTGGTGGTACTGGCCGGCGCTGCCGAGATCAAGCGTTTCTCCTACAGCAGCGAGCTGCCACTCAAACGCATTCGCGGGCAAATCACTCGCCTGCCACAGACCTCTGAAAGCCAGGCGCTGAGCACCGTCGTCTGCGCCGAAGGTTACGTCGCGCCGGCTCGTTTGGGTGAACACACCCTCGGCGCCAGTTTTGATTTCAACTCCGACGACCTGACGCCGACCGCTGCCGAACATGCAGGCAATCTGCAGATGCTCGAAGAAATCTCCGTAGACCTGGTCGCTCGGCTCGGCGCGAATGGATTGCAGCCTGAAGCACTTGAAGGGCGCGTAGCGTTTCGCTGCACCAGCCCGGATTACTTGCCGATTGTCGGTCCATTGGCCGACGGCCAGGCGTTCGTCGACGCCTACAGCGCCTTGAGCAAGGATGCCCGGCAAACCCCGGACATCCCTTGTCCATGGCTGGACGGTTTTTACGTCAACAGCGGCCACGGTTCCCGAGGCTTGATCACCGCTCCGTTGTCAGGCGAGTTGCTGGCGGCGTGGCTGGATAACGAACCGTTGCCAGTGCCCAGAGCCGTGGCCGAGGCGTGCCATCCGAACCGGTTTGCCTTGCGCCGATTGATCCGGGGCAAGGCCTGAGGCGCTCAATCCAGCGCAAAGCAAGTCCTTGACTCGTCAGCCATCAAGGCCGCCTCGGTCAGGCGCTTCAGCAACGCAGTCTCGGCTTGCTTCAACTCATCGGCGATGCCGTCAACCTGCGGACGATAGTCCGAGCCCAGCGTCGCCTCATTTTCGAAGGCTGTTTCCATCCGCACGTGAAAGGGTGCCGTCAGGTCGGTGAACTGTTGGCCATGATGCTGTCGCAAAAAGTCGCTCCAGAACGTGCGGCCACTGATGTAAGTCGAAAGTTCAGATGAGATTTCTGCGGCAATGACCTTGTTGTAGGCAACGTCCAGATCAATAGCCTTTACGCCACTGAGCGACGCATAACGCATGTGCCGGGGCTGGCCGATCAGTTCGAGCCGGTCAGCCAGGCCGGTGCGATAAGCCAGCTCCACTTCCACCGCATCGAGCGCAGGATTGGCCTGGGCCTGTTCCCGAGCAATTCTGCCAAGATAATCCAGACGGAACAGGCTTCGCCCCAGTTTCAACAACCGAGCGGCCTGATCATGGGCATTGGCGGACTGTCGAACCACCCTGCCGATCTCGACGGCGACCTCGAGGTTACTGAAGATCGTCGCCGCATCATCAGCGCAATTGGCTTTCACTGCCATCGACAGCAATTGAGTGCATAACGCCGAGTCCGTCCGTGTCGCCTCAATGACACTCCAGACGCGCCGGGTCATGTCTTCGTTCACAAAACGGCTATCCGCCGAGCTCCCGACTTCCGCCAGCAGTTCAAAGAACTCTTTCGCCCGGGGTTCGTTCTTCAGCGCCAGCCATGCACGATTACGACTGGCATAGGTCTCTTCAACCGGTTTTGGCATCCACAGGTCTCGAGCCCTTTGATCATTGAGCACCGCCGTTTCATTCTGCAGCAACCCCATCCCGATGCCCGTACGGCTCCGGTAGGCCTCCAGCGAAGTTCGGCTCGTCTCGGATATGGGGTTATGACGCAGGTTGATCGCCAAAGCGAATCGCTGAGGAAGTTGGAACAGCCATTGCGGCAACTCCCTAATCTGATTTCCTCGCAAGTCCACGAAGTCCAGATACGGCAAGCGGGACAGCCCGACAGGCAGTTCCGTCGCGTAAGTATCGCGCAGTAGCAGTTCTTTCAGATCCCGCATTTTGCTGACATCAATCGTGGCTCCCAAGCGATTGCCGCTCAGCCCCAACGTGCGCAAAGTGCGCATATCAGCCAGTTTGCGCAGGGTGTATTCAGTCAGTTGAAGCTGATTACCCTCCAGCCTCAAGTGCTGGAGGTTGGGCATATGCGACAACGCCTCAGGCAATCGTGTGAGTTGATTGCGGTCCAGCTCCAGAGTGACCAGCCCTTTGAACGGCGCGAGGAAATACGCCAGTTCATCACCGGCCTGCATGTCTCTGATTGAAAGGCTGCGCACATGGGCGACATCCGGTTCGGTCAGCGATGGCAATGGACCGACGGGGTTGCACTCCAGCACGAGCGATGTAGAAGGCTGATTTCGCAGTTCTACCCGGCGCCAGCAGTGTTCGATGGCTTCGGCCACCTGACGACGGCCGGCGCGGATATCGTCGATCTGCCCCGGTAACTTCTTCATTTGCACTTCATCGTCACGCCAGGTGTGCAACACGCCGAGCAGTTTTTTCAGTTGCTGCTGCAGCTCCTTGATTCGATTCACCCGCTGCATCTGGGTGCTGCCGGCGTTGTCGAGAAACGACGAAACCTGGGCATCCGTGAACAGTGGATAGAGCTTTCTGACTTTACGGATCAAGCCTCTGGCATAAGTGCCCGCTGCGGGGGGATCGGCCTGGACACAGGCAAAAAGGTGCTTGGGTGTTTCACTGAGTTCCCCCCGCAACACCCGCGCGGTACGTGCCGGATCGCCGGCGGCGGCCCTCAACAGCCGAGATCGTAGCGTCGGGACATCCAGCGTATCGTCGTTGGTGAGACGGGTACGGGCGCTGTCAGGCAAGGCATCCACTATCGATGGAAGCAGCGTCTCGCTCGTCAGCGTGGAAGACACATTGCCGTTGGTTTGGGTGACCTGATACCCGGTGGATGTCTTGACAATCACCCCGCGCGACAGCGCTTCCACTTCGCCCACGCTGTCCAGCAAGGTGCCGGTCACTGAGCCCTGTCGCACTTCCAGTCGGCAGCTGTCATCCCAGCCTTGCACCCTGTCCATCAACCCGAGCGTCAGTCTGTCGGTGTCGGCATTGGCCAGGTGCGGGAGATGCAACCCGGTGAGCGCACGGTCCTGCCTGATCAGCGCCTGTGCCTCACTGACCTGCCGAGCGAGATCCATCCCAAGGATTTTGCGCTCACGCAGAAAACGGCGATCCCTGCCAGAAGCGTTATTTAGCAATTCCTGTCGCACGCGGACAGGAAGGTCCGCGGCGTGTTCGCCCAGCGTCGCAACGTCACCGGTGGCGGTGCCGTCCCACGATTTATAGAGCCACTGAAACAGCGGCTGGCGATTGCTCTTGAGCGTTGTCGCGATCTTCTTTGCCAGCAGCTGCGATTTCGATTCAGTCGTCGTGCGACCAACGATGCCCTCCACTTCTGCCGGATAGAGGCCACTGATGACGGTATCGAGCAATTTCCCCGAGTCCAGATCCGACTGAAGGATGTGCACGCTGCTCACGTCATCATCGTGAGGGGCGGTTTCGGGGAAGCGCGAGACGACCTGGTCCGCCCCGTCGTGGACTTCAATGAAGCGATCGGCCGGCCAGCCGGGCAGCCTCGGCAGTGTATGCAGTTGCTCCTGAATGAATGCCTTGTTCGCGTTCTCTCCCCGTTCCATTGCCGCGACCATCGCGGTGATGCGCCGGTCAATCCTGAAGCGCTCGACACAATCATTCAGTCGCTGCGGTAGCTTGAGGTTGCTTTCATGGAGCAGGTGCAACGTGTCAGGCGTCATGTCGGTGATGCGGGCAATCGCTTCCAGATCACTGCCGAGATCGCCGAGGCGCGGATCCGTGCGCCCCAGCGCGTAAGCACCGTCGCGCCACTCGTGCGCATGCTCATAGGCATGCCGCCAGCCACCTTCCACACTTCGCTCGACGGCAGGCGCAAAGGCGTCAGTGCGCACAGGATGATTGAGGGTCCATGCCGACCCTGCGGCGTTACGGGTGGTGCGATAGGGTGTTCCTGCCATGACGATCGACGTCCGTCCGCCATGTCGGTAAAGCCCTTGCGAATCAGGCTGCATGTCGCCTGGCAACGCTGTGGTCTGTTTATAGGGTTCGAGGTCGGGTTTCCATAACCTTGCTTTGCCATCAGCGCGAGTGATGGCTTCGAAACCGTCGAAAAATGCCTCCTGCTCCTTCGCGCCCTTGCCCATTGCTGTCGCGATGATTTTTCCGCCGACGGCAAACGCTGCCAACTGCGCGACGTTTTCCACAACACTCAGCAAATGGGACAGCGCCTGGGCCCGTTCGCCGTGCGTCCAGTCCTCCACACCTTCATAGACCTCACTGACGATGTCGACGACTGCCGCAGTCAGCATGAATTGGCCGATCACCGGGACGAAAAAAGCAGCTACGTTCAACAGCAGAAGCCCCCCATCGAGCACTGCCTGAATGGTTGTTTCCCGCTGTTGTTCATCGACATCTTCAGTCGGCACGGCAAGCACTCGTGCGTCTTTTTGCGTGGTACTGACAAAAGTACTGAAGAAAAAATCGCCAAGGCAGGTATCGGCCGGAGCGGCAGCGAGCGGGCCCAAGGTCTTGCCCTTGTCAAACTGGCTAAAAAACCCGGTTTTATCGTGTCCGTGCAGGTACTGCTCGGCGAAAGACTTCCGGTAGCGTCTGCTTTGCAAATGGAGGGTCAGGTAGACCTTGAATTCATCCAGCGAGGCGTATTCATACAGCGGTCGTCTGGGTTCGTTCGGCATATAAACCACACACCGGGCCTTCGGCTCGGTATCGATGGAGACTTTGGTAAATACCAGTGCCCCACAGATGCAGGCGTCATGAATCATCAAGCCCTGCCAATGCACCGGCCCGCCATCAAACAGCGCGCCTCTGGTTTGAGCAGCCGGGAGATCCTGATCGATCACACTCAGCAGCATCGTGTAGACCGCGGGCGTGATGTTCTTTTTCAGGGAGGCCATGTGGAGGGCGACTTGCATGTCCAACACCTTCAACCGCCGGATGTCCGCCGCGGAGGCCTGATCATCGACAGGCACACCACGTGCGAGTCTGGGCGGCAATGCCAGGACCTGCTCGATATGGCGCTGATAGCGGGCGCCAAGGTCGAGTTCACGACAGAGTGCAGCGAACTTTTCAGGGGTTGCTTCAGCGCCTGATTGCGCCTGTCTATTGATTCGTACGACCGAGTGCGGAATGCCGCCGCCCGCCGCTTCCGCAGAAGTGAAGTTTTCCATGGCCGCCTGGAGCAGGCTGCGTGAGGTGGTCGTTTCTTTATTCTTGCCGCCAAGGACCGGGAGCACACCCGTTGAGGTGTAGATTATTTTGGTGATGTCCAGCGTGTCGCGCTCGACGTCGAAATCGATCGTCCATTTGCCCTTGAGAAACCCGGTCAGTTGCTCTTTGCAGAACTCGTCCAGCGGCTTGAGTTTTTTGAGCACCTCCATGACCTTGCCTTGGGCAGCAAATGACTGTTCGAACGCAGCCTTCAGCGCCTGCACTTCATTCAGATCCGCCGTCGCCAGCCATTGTGGGATAGACGCCTGCAGCACTTGCGCCTTGTCCAGGTCGCCTGTGTGCTCCAACAACGCTTCGAGACGCTGTGCCGATGTCATGGGCACCGCCACGGGGGCGGTTTTGGAAGTCGTAGCCAGCATGAGCAATATCCTTATTGCGTTGAGAGGCCTTCAGTCTATGAAGCTCGACAGGCATTTGATAATTCGAATACCGGGTCGAATGAGCGTGCATCCCAACAGCAACTTCTATGCATCACTTCAATAATTACCACCACAGCAATGCGCATTTCTGCCAGGGCTGTCGTTCCCAGCCACAGATGCTTATTACTTATCGATCTAAAACTCCCACCATCCCAGCGGGTCAGTTTCTGAGTACCCGTCGTTTTGGCCGGGTATCGATTGACCCTCCCCAACGGAAAAACCGGTAAGGACTTTATGTGCGGATTAGCTGGCGAGTTACGCTTTGATCATCAACCTGCGGACCTTGCAGCCGTTGAACGAATCACCCATCACCTGGCACCTCGCGGCCCTGACGCGTGGGGCTTTCACAGCCAGGGGCCGATTGCCCTGGGCCATCGTCGCCTGAAAATCATGGACCTGTCGGACGGCTCGGCGCAGCCGATGGTCGACAATCAACTGGGCCTGTCCCTGGCCTTCAACGGCGCGATCTACAACTTTCCGGAACTGCGCACCGAGCTCGAAAGCCTCGGTTACGCCTTCTACTCCGGCGGCGACACCGAAGTGCTGCTCAAGGGCTATCACGCCTGGGGCGAAGCGCTGTTGCCCAAGCTCAATGGCATGTTCGCCTTCGCCATCTGGGAGCGCGACGCCAAGCGCCTGTTCATCGCCCGTGACCGTCTCGGCGTGAAGCCGCTGTACCTGTCGCGCACCGGCCAACGCCTGCGCTTCGCTTCCGCTTTGCCGGCATTGCTCAAGGGCGGCGACATCAACCCGATCCTCGATCCGGTGGCGCTCAATCATTACCTGAACTTCCACGCGGTGGTCCCGGCGCCGCGCACCTTGCTGGCCGGCATTGAAAAGCTGCCACCGGCCACCTGGATGCGCATCGAAGCGGATGGCCGTACCGAGCAGAAAACCTGGTGGACCCTGCCCTACGGCCCACGCGCCGATGAGATGAACCTGACCCTCGAAGACTGGCGCGACCGTGTCCTCGACAGCACCCGCGACGCCGTGGCGATCCGTCAACGGGCGGCGGTGGATGTCGGCGTGCTGCTGTCGGGCGGTGTCGACTCGAGCATGTTGGTCGGTCTGTTGCGTGAAGTCGGCGTGGAAAACCTCTCGACCTTCTCCATCGGTTTCCAGGATGCCGGCGGCGAACGCGGTGACGAGTTCCAGTATTCGGACCTCATCGCCAAACACTACAACACGCAGCACCATCAACTGCGCATTGACGAAAAAGAGATCATCGAGCAACTGCCGGCGGCATTCCGCGCCATGAGCGAGCCGATGGTCAGCCATGACTGCATTGCGTTTTACCTGCTGTCCCGCGAAGTGGCCAAGCACTGCAAAGTGGTGCAAAGCGGCCAGGGTGCCGACGAACTGTTTGCCGGTTATCACTGGTATCCGCAGGTCGATGGTGCGGCCGATCCGTATGCGGCATACCGCGAGGCGTTTTTCGACCGCAGCTACGAGGACTATGCCGCCACCGTACAGCCGAAATGGCTGACCGCGAATGACGCCGCCGGCGACTTTGTGAAGGAGCATTTCGCACAACCTGGCGCCGATGCGGCGGTGGATAAAGCGTTGCGTCTGGACAGCACGGTGATGCTGGTGGACGACCCGGTCAAACGTGTCGACAACATGACCATGGCCTGGGGCCTGGAGGCGCGCACGCCGTTTCTCGACTATCGCCTGGTGGAGTTGTCAGCGCGGGTGCCGGGCAAATTCAAACTGCCGGACGGCGGCAAGCAAGTGCTGAAAGAAGCCGCGCGACTGGTGATTCCAAGCGAAGTCATTGACCGCAAGAAAGGTTACTTCCCGGTGCCGGGCCTCAAGCATCTGCAAGGCGACACGCTGAACTGGGTGCGCGAATTGCTGCTGGATCCAAGCCAGGATCGCGGCCTGTTCAACCCGGCGATGCTGGACCGCCTGCTAACCGATCCACAAGGCCAGTTGACCCCTTTGCGCGGCTCCAAGCTGTGGCAATTGGCGGCACTGAACCTGTGGCTCAGTGAACAAGGAATCTGATCGATGAAACCTCACGCCACGGCGTACAGCCAACGCCTGTTGCGCGGTCAGGCGCCCTCGTACGAACGCTTGCAGGCGCGCCTGGCCGAAGACGGCAGTGAACTGGGCGCCGCACCGATTGCCGTGCATTGCGGCTGGGGCCGGTTGCTGATCGGCCATACATTCCCCGATCCGTCGAGCCTCGCCCAGGAATTGCTCAATGAGCAGCCGGGCGAGCGAGACATCGCCCTGTATGTCGCCGCCCCCCAGCAAGTGCTAGGGCTCGAGCCGGCACAGTTGTTTCTTGATCCGTCGGATACCTTGCGCTTGTGGTTCAGCGATTACCGTCAGGCAACCCGCGTGTTCCGCGGTTTTCGCATTCGTCGCGCACAAAGCGATGCGGACTGGCAGGCGATCAATCAGTTGTATCAGGCCCGCGGTATGTTGCCGATCGATGCCAGCCTGCTGACTCCGCGTCATTTGGGCGGCCCGGTGTATTGGCTTGCCGAAGACGAGGACAGCGGCGCGATCATCGGCAGCGTCATGGGCCTCAATCATCACAAGGCATTCAACGATCCGGAAAACGGCAGCAGCCTCTGGTGCCTGGCGGTCGATCCGCACTGTTCGCGACCCGGCGTCGGTGAAGTGTTGGTGCGGCATTTGATCGAACACTTCATGAGCCGTGGACTGAGTTACCTCGATCTCTCAGTGCTGCATGACAACCGCCAGGCGAAAAGTCTTTACGCCAAACTCGGCTTTCGCAACCTGTCGACCTTTGCGATCAAGCGCAAGAACGGGATCAATCAGCCTTTGTTCCTGGGCCCTGGTCCAGAAGCCGCGTTCAATCCTTATGCGCGAATCATCGTTGATGAAGCCCATCGGCGCGGCATCGAAGTCCAGGTCGATGATGCCGAATCGGGCCTGTTCACTCTGATCCATGGCAGTCGGCGGGTCCGTTGCCGTGAGTCACTGAGCGACCTGACCAGCGCAATCAGCATGACGTTGTGCCAGGACAAGAGCCTGACCCACAAGGTCTTGAAAAATGCCGGCCTGAACCTGCCGGCGCAACTGCTTGCAGGCAACGCCGACGACAACCTGGCATTTCTCGACGAGCACGAACGGGTCGTGGTCAAACCGCTGGATGGCGAGCAGGGTCAAGGGGTGGCGGTGGATTTGCGGACCATTGAAGAGGTGCAGCACGCCATCGAGTCCGCCCGCCAGTTCGACAGCCGCGTGTTGCTGGAAAGCTTCCACGAAGGCCTCGACCTGCGGATTCTGGTCATCGGTTTTGAAGTGGTCGCCGCGGCGATTCGCCGGCCGGCGGAAGTGGTGGGCGATGGGCAGCACTCCATCGGCGCGCTGATCGAAGCCCAGAGTCGCAGACGTCAGGCGGCCACCAGCGGTGAAAGCAAAATCCCGCTGGACCACGAAACCGAACGCACTGTGCAGACAGCGGGTTACGACTACACCAGCATTCTGCCGGCGGGCGAACATTTGTTTGTACGGCGTACGGCCAATCTTCATACCGGCGGTGTGCTTGAAGATGTCACGGCGATCCTGCATCCGACACTGGTGGATGCAGCCGTGCGCGCGGCGCGAGCGCTGGACATTCCGATGGTCGGGCTCGACCTGATGGTGCTCGCGGCGGATCAAGCGCAATACGTGTTTATCGAAGCCAATGAACGCGCCGGGCTGGCCAACCATGAGCCGCAGCCGACGGCCGAGCGGTTTGTGGATTTGTTGTTTCCGCACAGTCAGCCAGCCATTTCCTAATCATGTGTTATCTGGGCTGACGCTATCGCGGGCAAGCCCGCTCCCACAGGGGTACGCGGTCAAATGTGGGAGCGAGCCTGCTCGCCAAGGCGTCAGTTCAGTCGACACAAATCTTCCTCATCGAAACCATCGATGCGCTCAACTCATCAGGAGTTTCCATGACTAGCAAAATCCCCGAACCAGATCTCAATTACCTGCAAAAAGTCCTGTTGGAAATGCTCGCCATTCCCAGCCCCACCGGATTCACCGATACCATCGTGCGCTATGTCGCCGAGCGGCTTGAAGAGCTGGGTATTCCGTTCGAGATGACCCGCCGCGGCACGATCCGCGCCACGCTCAAGGGCAAGAAAAACAGCCCGGACCGCGCCGTTTCCGCCCACCTCGACACCATCGGCGCCGCCGTTCGCGCCATCAAAGACAATGGCCGCCTGACGCTGGCGCCGGTCGGCTGCTGGTCCAGCCGTTTCGCCGAGGGCAGCCGCGTCAGCCTGTTTACCGACAACGGCGTCATTCGGGGCAGTGTGTTGCCGCTGATGGCCTCCGGACACGCGTTCAACACTGCGGTGGATGAAATGCCAATCAGTTGGGATCACATCGAACTGCGCCTGGACGCCTATTGCGCCACCCGTGCCGATTGCGATTCCCTGGGGATCAGCGTCGGCGATTTCGTGGCTTTCGACCCCTTGCCGGAATTCACCGAAAGCGGCCACATCAGCGCCCGTCATCTTGACGACAAGGCCGGCGTTGCCGCCTTGCTGGCGGCCTTGAAGGCTATCATCGACAGCGGCGAAGAACTGATGATCGACTGCCATCCGCTGTTCACCATCACCGAGGAAACCGGCAGCGGCGCGGCGGCGGCGTTACCCTGGGACGTCAGCGAATTCGTCGGCATCGACATCGCGCCGGTCGCGCCCGGCCAGCATTCCAGCGAACACGCGGTCAGCGTGGCGATGCAGGATTCCGGCGGGCCTTATGACTATCACTTGTCCCGGCACTTGCTGCGACTGGCCAGCGATAACGAGTTGCCGGTGCGCCGCGATCTGTTCCGCTATTACTTCAGCGACGCGCATTCGGCGGTCACCGCCGGCCATGACATCCGCACCGCCCTGCTCGCCTTCGGCTGCGACGCGACTCACGGCTATGAACGCACGCACATCGACAGCCTCGCGGCACTCAGTCGCCTGCTCGGCGCCTACATTCTCAGCCCGCCAGTGTTCGCCAGCGATGCGCAGCCGGCCAAGGGCTCGTTGGACCGGTTCAGCCATCAAATCGAACATGACACGCAGATGGAAAGCGATACGAGGGTGCCTTCGGTGGACAGTCTGGTGGGGCAGCGGTCCGAGAGCTGATACGGATGGCAGGTCGCCTGGTGGATCGCCAGGCGACGCTATAACCACAGACTAGCCGCAACCGCCCATTCGCCGTAGCATCGCGCCCATTGTTTAGCCGAGGTGCCTATGCTGATTCCCCACGACCAACTTGAAGTCGACACCCTGACCCGCCTGATCGAGGATTTCGTGACCCGTGACGGCACCGACAACGGCGATGACACGCCGCTGGAGACCCGCGTATTGCGGGTTCGTCAGGCGTTGACCAAGGGCCAGGCGCTGATTGTCTTCGACCCGGAAAGCGAGCAGTGCCAGTTGATGCTCAAGCACGACGTGCCCAAACATCTGTTCGATTGATGTTTCATCGTCCTTTGCTTTTTTCCAGTTGGGCCTGGATGCGCTTGTAGACTTCGGCACGGTGCACATTGACGCTCTGCGGCGCTTCGACGCCAAAGCGCACCGTGTTGCCGTTGACGCCGACAATACGCACTGAAATGTCGTCACCGATGGAAATCATTTCGCCTACAACGCGGCTGAGTACAAGCATGGCATTCGTCCTTCAAGGTTATCGAACCCTGAAGATGCCCGGCGCGCCACAGGCCTTCAATGCGACGAGCGCAAAACAGTCCTGCCCTACAGCACAAGACGAACCCCCTTAAGGAAACGTCTTACACACTGTGGGTTTGCGTCAGGTTGCGGAGAAACGCGGACCGAACAGGATGACGCTCGCACCGATCACACACAGCGCCACGCCAATCCAGTCCGAACCCAGCGGACGAATCCGTTCGACCACCGCCAGCCAGCCAATCGACGCAATGATGTAGATGCCACCGTAGGCGGCATAGGCGCGTCCGGCGTAAGTCGCCTCGACACGGGTCAGCAGCAGCGCGAACAATGTCAGGCTCAGCAACGCCGGCACGACCCACCAGACGCTTTTACCCTGGCGCAACCACATCCAGAAGGCAAAGCAGCCGGCGATTTCAAACAGGGCGGCGAGAAAAAACCACAGGTAATTGAGCATGCAAAGCGTCCCGCGAGGATGACCGATGGCGGCCACCCTAGCGATCACGGTGCCAACGGGCAAGTTCAGCCTGCGGTCTGTTTGGCCTTGGCGCGCATTTTATCGGCCATGATGGTCATCTCATCGTAGAGCAGCTGCGGATTCTTCTGCTTGAGCGCCCACGCCATGCGCCCCTGTTCGTGGGGCAGGATCATGAATTCGCCGGCGGCCACATGCTGATAGATGTAGTCGGCAATGTCGGTCGCGGTGATCGGCGAGCTTTCCAGCAATTTGCCGACCTGGGCTTTCATGGCCGGCGTCGGGCCGCGGAAGGAGTCCAGCAGGTTGGTCTGGAAGAAGGACGGACACACCACGTGCACACCGATTTCCTGCTGCGCCAGTTCGATCAGCAGGCTTTCCGACAATGCCACCACGCCGGCCTTGGCCACGTTGTAGTTGCTCATGGCCGGGCCTTGCATCAACGCAGCCATCGACGCGATGTTGATGATCTTGCCTTTGCTTTTTTCCAGCAGCGGCAGGAACGCCTTGCAGCCCTTGACCACGCCCATCAGGTTGATTGCGATCTGCCAGTCCCAGTCCTCCAGGGACAGTTCGCTGAAGAACCCGCCCGAGGCAACGCCAGCGTTGTTGACGATGACATCGATGCCACCGAGCTTGACTTCACAGGCCTGGGCGAAAGCGGTGAGCTGACTGTAATCGCGCACATCGCAGCGCTGGATGAAACCGTCGCCGCCGGCTTCGCGAACCAGCTTCAGGGTTTCCTGCAGACCAGGCTCGCTGACATCCGACAAGGCCAGTTGCCAGCCTTCACGCGCCCAGCGCAGCGCGATTTCGCGACCCAGGCCCGAGCCCGCGCCAGTGATCATCATGCGATTTTGCATAGCAAACAGCCTTGTTGTTCCGGGGAAGATGCGTCGAGTGTAGCGAAGGACATCGCCCAACCCACGCTCCATCAGATTGCTGAATGGCCTGAGCAAACCGTGCAAGCGGGCGGATCAACTTAATCTCTCTCAAACGAAATAAGCCTATCTTCGAAAAACATTAAAAAAACTTGGAATTTTCTTTCATCTACGGCAGTCGGACTTTGTAAGCAGCCTGGGTTTATTGCAGTCCAGCTGAACGTTTATAGCCAGGTAATTCCAGAACACTTCCAACAAGGAAATCGACATGGGCACAATTTTAATCATTATTCTGATCCTCCTGCTGGTAGGTGGCCTGCCGGTATTCCCACACTCCAGAAGTTGGGGTTATGGCCCGTCGGGTATCATCGGCGTGGTATTGGTGGTGCTGTTGATCCTGCTGTTACTCGGCAAGATATAAAAAGTTAACAGGCAAAAAAAAGAGGCCCTTCAAGGGCCTCTTTTTTATTGCGCCGAAAACTTAGTCCGGCTTGCCGTCAACCACACCGGCGGTGTTGTCGATCAGGCTTTTGGTCGCCGTCTGGATGAACGACTCGAGTTTCTGTTTAAGGGCCGCTTCGTCAGCGGACGCCGGGATCAATTCGCCTTTCGGATTGGCGCCGAGTTCGTATTGATACAGCTTCGGCGGCATCTCTTTGGGCAGTACCAACACGCGGTCTGCGGTCAGCAACGCTACGGTCTGATCGCTACCCGACGGTTTGATCACGCCGAAACCCTTGTCGCCTTCCGGCAGGTTCAGCAAGTCACGGCCCCAGCACTGGTGGATCACGTCGCCACCGATACGGCCCATGATGGTCGGCACGATGTCGATCTGGGTGCCGACGGTGTGGTCGACCTGGCCGAACTTGTCCTGCACGCCCGGCCCGATCAGCAACATCGGCACGTTGAAACGGCCGAGGTCCATTTCCGTGATCTGCTGCTCATTGCCGAAGCCGTGGTCGCCGACGATCACGAACAGGGTTTCCTTGAAATAAGGCTCCTTGCGCGCCTTCTCGAAGAACTGACCGAGCGCCCAGTCGGAGTAACGCATGGCGGTCAAATGTTCATTGAGGCTGCCACGGTCGGTCACGCGCTCGACCGGCAACGGAGTCGGCAAAGCGTATGGCGTGTGGTTGGACAAGGTTTGCAGCAAGGCATAGAAGGGCTTTTTGTCCTTGCCGTCGCGGGCCTTCAACTCTTCCAGGCCACGGTTGAACATGTCCTGGTCGGACACGCCCCAGGTCGGGTCGGAGAACACCGGGTTAACGAAGTCGTTACGTCCGATGAAGTTGGTCATGCCCTGGTTGCTGAAAAAGCCCGACTGGTTGTCCCAGGCGAAGTCGCCGTTGTAGACATAGACGTCGTCGTAGTCACGGGCGCTGAGCAATTGCGGCAGGCCAGACAGCTTGTGGCTGCCTTCCGGCGTTTGCATCAGGTATTCGAAACCCGGCAGGTTCGGGAAGCAGGCCATGGTGGCGAACATACCCTGGTGGGTGTGCGTGCCGTTGGAGAAGAAGCGGTCGAACAACAGGCCTTCTTTCGACAGGTTGTCGAAGTATGGCGTGACGTTGCCCGGACGCCCCAGCGCGCCCACCGAGTGACCGGCGAAGCTTTCCATCAGGATCACGACGACGTTTTTGATCGGCAGGGTCTTGTCGGCATTCGGGGTGTAGTTGCGGCGGACAGCGGCCGTTTCCGGATCGACCAGTTTATCGCTGGGCGTCAGCAACATGTCACGCACAGTCTGCTGGGCCAGTGGCTGCTCCAGTGTGGCTTTCCAGATGTTGTCGCGTTCTTCGGACATCCGGCTCTTGGCTGCCGCAATCAGCGAGAGGGTGCCGTTCAGGCCCAACTGGTTGGCGAAGTTCGAGTCGGTGGTGTAGACGTCACCCCAGCGCAGTGGCGGACCCTGGCGCAGGGTGCCGCGAGCCGCGACCACGCAGACCAGCAAACACACCACAAACACTGTAATGCGCGCGTACCACGGGGCGATCTGGCGAGTGCCGATGCTGCCGCCGCTGAACGGGCCGCGAGGACGGGTTGCACGGTCGGCGCCCTTGAACGCCAGGGTCAGGATCAAGGTGCCCACGGCCCAGGCCAGCAGGTAGCGAACTACCGGAAAACCGTACCAGAGCATGCTCATCACGGTTTTCGGGTCTTCCTTCACATACTGGAAGACCAGGCCGTTGAGGCGCTGGTGGAACTCGCGGTAGAAGTCCATCTCCATCAGGCCGAGGAACAACGCGATGCTCGAAGCGATGGTCAGCCAGAAACGGAAGAACCCTCGGGCCGCCATGGCACGGGCGCTGAACAGAGCCAACAACAGCGGGATGCTGAGGTAGACCACCAGGCGCAGGTCGAAGCGCAGACCGTTGGCGAACGCTTCCAAAAAGGTCGAGGCCGGGGTGTCGAGGATCATCTCGCGGTTGTAGAGCAGCAGCGCCACGCGCAGCAGGCTGAACATGACCATCATGACCAGGGCACACAGCAACGTGTAGGCCAGATGCGATTTGACGGTCGGTTGCAGCAGGCGACTAGAAGCTCGCTGCTGACTCAGGGCGTCCGGGATTGCCATTTCGTTTTAGGACCCATTGGAAGTTGAAGTTTCAAAATAAAGCTGCGCCCTGCCCTCTGTCGGCCAGTTATCGGCCCCGGGGTTTGCGCGGTGCGCAAATGTTGCACGATCAATCGCGGCATTGCCATTGATTACTGACCAGCACGACTGGCGCGGGCGAATTGTCTTGGAGGCTTTGTGAAAATTTCGTGCAACGCATATTCGGAAACATAAAAAAGATCAGCGAGTAGCTGTCTTGGGAGGTGTTTTCTACCTTGGGCATATCCGTTTTTTTGGTGACGGCGGAACCAATAGCCGCCGCCGCAGCAATGGATATGTACACCCACCCCCCAAGGCAATTACTTCTCAGCCCGCTCCTTCAGCGCCTTCAAAGTATTGAACGGCGCATCAACCACAAACTTGTTGGCCACCATCGACGGAATGCTCCCACCCGGTTCAGTGTGAACCTGATAAGTCACTTCGACCTGATCCCCCTTGGGCACCAACTTCCAGAACCCCTCAACCTTGGTAACCCGCACAAAACCTTTCTCTTCGGGAATGTACTTCGGCACCCCTTCGAGCTTGCGCGTCAGGCTGCCATCGGGGCCTTCGGTGGTCGTGATATGCAGCACCGAATCACGCGCAGTCACCGGCCATGGGGTATTGAACTGGGTGTAGGTCCAGCTCTGGTCACCTTCGTGCTTGAGCAGCTTCTGCATTTTGCACTCGTGAATCCAGGTACAGGCGCCTGCCACGTCTTCCTGGAGTGCGCGCAGTTTGGCCATGGTGGTTTTCATCAGGGTAACGCCCTGATAAGCCTTGTAGTCGGAGCCGGCCACTTCGCTCAAGGACACCTTGATGCCGTCTTCATTCTTGGCCACCTTCCAGTCTTCGGCCTGTGCGGCGGAAGTCGCCAACACCACCGTCAAACCACACAACACAGCCATACGATACAGCGAACCCATAGTCTTATTCCTTGTTGTTGAAGTTCCGTTCGTAGAACACATCACGCAGCCGTCATCTGCTCCCACCAGCCCAGCAATCTGATCGCTTCGTCACTGCTGCTTCCGCAGACTTCGACGTCGGCTTCGAACGCCGAACACACGGCAGGACGTTCCGGTTGGCCGAAAATACTGCACAGGTTTTCGACAGAGAGTTGTACGCAACGTTCTCCGGCGGCTTTGCCGTTGGGCATGCCGGGAATCGGCGAACTGATGGAAGGGGCAATGCAACAGGCGCCACAGCCTTCACGGCATTTCATGACGACGAGCTCCTCGCGAAGGGCGATGTGTTAAAGGACGGGGCACAGAGTAACCGCTAAAACAGTTGTTTTAAATTGCCGGAGGCAGGGTTTTTACGCTTGATCGAACGTGACTGACCAGTCTCCGACAAAGCGTCTGGCGAATGGGTCACAGAGCAAAGAAATTATCGTTTGAACTCGAACTCCAGCGCGGCACCATCAACGTCACGACGTTCTTCGTTACGCAGTTGCAACTTCATTTCGTTGCTGATCAGTCGCCCGTTGAGCTGAAAGGGGGAGCTGCCGGCCTTGTCACCGAACATTTGCGGCAACACGGCGTCGTGCCGGGGCAATGGAACTGTACCGATCGGCTTTAACTCTTCGGCCATCTCTTCGGGCAGACTCAAATCCAGGTCAGCCGAAGGCAGTCGGGTTTTCACGACCTCGCTGGCAGCCTTGGACTTGGACGCAATGGGCGGACGCTTCTTCACCTTGGCCACGTTCTTTTTGGCCGGAGCAGCTTTCTTGACGGGTGCGGCTTTTTTCGAAGCCGTGCTTGTGGCGTTTTTTTCCGGAACGGAAGCCGCCATGATGCTTTCCGCTTGGAAGGTCATCAACAGGCAGATCGAAAGCCAGACGGCGGAAAAAATCGGTTTCATGGACCCAACGGAGCGAGCGGCACTATCGGCAGTGCCATATGCTCGCTTGTTGGACGCAACATGACAAGCTCGGGTGGGAAACGCACCCTCAAATGCCGCCCGCCATCTCCTGGCAAAGTTGCGTGGCGAGCATCCCCAGGGTCATCAAGGCACGCTCGGCTTCGCGGTTCCACGGCGTACCGCAATTGAGCCGGATGCAGTGATTGAACTGCTCGGTGTTACTGAAAATCAGCCCCGGCGCAATGCTGATGCCTTGCTGCAAAGCCCGTACATGCAGTTCTTGCGTGTTGACCCGGCCTGGCAGGCTCACCCACAGAATGAAACCGCCGGTCGGCCGGGTCATCTGCGTGCCTTCCGGAAAATACTGCTGCACCGCGAGCTGGAAAGCGCTGAGGTTCTTGCGATATTCCTGCCGGATGTAGCGCAGATGTCGGTCGTAACCACCATTTTCCAGATACGCCGCAATGCCCATCTGCGTGACGCTGCAAGCGGAATGCGTACTGAAGGTCTGCAGGCGCTGGATTTCCTGCTGGTACTTGCCGGCGATCATCCAGCCGATCCGCACGCCTGGCGACAGGGTCTTGGAGAAGCTTGAGCAATAGATCACCCGATCCAGCCGGTCGTAAGCCTTGAGTGACTTGGTGCGGCCCTGTTCGAACATCAGTTCGCCGTAGATATCGTCCTCGACCACCTGGATGTCGAAATCCGAGGCCAGGCGCAGCAGTTGTTTCTGCCGCTCTTCAGGCATGGTGCCGCCGAGCGGGTTGCTCAGGCGTGTGGTCAGCACCAGCGCCTTGATCGACCATTGATTGGCTGCCAGTTGCAGCGCTTCAAGGCTCATGCCAGTGGCCGGATCGCTGGGGATCTCGATGACTTTGAGGCCCAGCAGGTCAGCCAGTTGCAACAAACCGTAATAGGTCGGCGACTCGGCGGCGATCAAGTCGCCCGGCCGGGTCAGCACGCGCAGGGACATCTGCAAGGCATCGACACAGCCGTGGGTGATCACCACTTCGGACGGATCGACCACCACACCGGCGTCGCGCATGCGAATGGCCACCTGGCGGCGCAGCGGCTCGAAACCGGGGCTGAACATGTAGCTGAAAGCGCGCGGGCTATGGAAACGGGTGACCTTGGCCAGTTGCTGATGCAACGCCCGCACCGGCAGGTAATCGACGCTCGGCACGGCCGCGCCCAAGGGGAACACGCCCTCGCGGCGGGACTCGACCAATACTTGTTGAATGATGCTGCTGCGGGTGACCAGACCGGGGCGCTCTACCCGAGCGATGTCCGGGGTCGGCGCAGTCAGGGCCGGTGTCTGGTGCACGTAGTAACCCGACTGCGGCCGGGCGCGGATCAGCCCCTGATCTTCGAGATTAGCGTAGGCCTGCAACACCGTGGCATGGCTGACGTTGAGCTGCGAGCTCATCTTGCGCACCGATGGCACGCGCTCCCCCGGTTGATAGACACCACGACGGATGTCTTCGGCCAGTTGCTGAGCAATACGTTGGTAGAGCAAGAGATTGGTCATGACGCAGCACTCGATTTCACGGGCATTTTATTCTTGTGTGAAACAATACCGGAACAGTTTAGAAGTGTACGGGGACAGTTGCCACAATAGTCGACGGTACAGTGCAGTGTCAGCAAAAACTGTACTGTTTTTTACTGAAAGCGTGCGGCAATCGGCGCGCAAAAAAACCCGGCGCTGACGGGCAGGCCGGGTTGTAGGTGCTGTCGAGTGAAACGAGGCTGCGATCTTTCCAGGCCCACTTGAGTATCAAGAGCAAGATCAAAAGATCGCAGGGTCTGCCAGCGCCTACCGGGTGGCGCCGAGCTGGCCTTTTTCGTCGGAGAACACAATTTCCACCCGCCGGTTCTGCGCACGGCCCCGTTCGGAGGCGTTCACGTCCACCGGGTATTCGTCACCATACCCTTCGACCTGGATGCGTTTATCGTCGATGCCCAGGTCCATCAGCACATCGGCCACCGATTGCGCGCGGTCACGGGACAACTTGAGGTTTTCCTGCTTGCCACCGGTACTGTCGGCGTAGCCTTCGATGCGTACGACGCGCTTGGGGTTGAGCTGCAGGAACTGCACGATTTTCAACACCACGCGGTTCGCCGAGTTTTTCAACTCCGCTTCGCCGGTATCGAACAGCACGTCGCCCAGGGTCATCACCAGGCCACGGTCGGTCTGGGTCGTGGCGAGCGCGACAATCTGTTCTTCGAGCCACTTGCCCTGTTGCTGCACACTGAGCAACTTGGACTCGCGCAAGGCCAGTTGCAGGCGTTGACGCTCCAGTTCGAGCTTCGCCGCGCGCTCCTCATTGAGCACCTGATTGGTGTGCTCTCGGGCGATTTCGCTGTAGCGCCGGCTCAGGTAAGCGTAATGGACCACGTCCGAACCGCTGCCCCAGTAGCTGGACAGGCGGTCGGCGCGGGCCAGGGACTCTCCGGCGCGAATCACGTCTTTCGGCGCGATTCGCAGCACGTTGGAATCTTCCTTGACCTTCTGGAAGTCGGCACCGGCGTTTTGCAATGCGGTTTCGCTGTGCTGGCCGGCGCAGCCATACAGGCTGGCGCAACCCGCCAGGATCAATCCGCCGATGGCGCGGGACTTGAGGCTCATTGGGCATCTCCCACTTGCTTGCGCAGACGGGTGATACGGGTATTGAGCACGTTCAACTGCTCCTCGCTTTTAAGGGTCAGGACCTTGGCTTCGGCCAAACGCGCATCCAGCTCGGCCTGTTCAGCGCGCATCCGCGCATGCTTGTAGGACTCGTCCGCCATGTCGCCCTGGGCACGGCTGAACTTGTCTTCGGCCAGTTTCAGTTCCGGCACCTCGTCGGCAGTGGCACCCACGGCTTTGGCTTGTATCAAGGCCTGTTCGGTCAGGCGAATTTGTTCATTCGGCGCCGGATCGGCTGCACAACCCGCCAGAGCCAGAACGGCCAGGGCTGCGAAAAGAGGTCGAATACTCACTAAAAATCCCTACTGTTTTGGGGTACTGGCGGGTTGTTGTTGCTGCGCTTTCCAACGCTCGATGTTGCGTTGCAGCGCGGCTTCCGTCAGTCCGGACGCGGGCAATTCTGTCATCTTTTTGGCCAGCTGTCCGCGCAACCACGGATCGTTGCAGGCGGAGTTATGGGAAACCGCGAGGTACAGACCGGGTTTGTCGACCGGTTGTGGACGCGCCACCAGATCGTTGGCCATGCTCAGTGCCTGCGCGGCCGCCATGCCGGAGTAGCGTCCGGCGAGAACAAATTCCACCTCGCCCAACAGCAGTTTCTGAAGGGCTTGGGTGAGGTTTGGTGTACGGATGAGGGTCAATTGCTGCTCGGCGAACGTCCCAAATGCCGTGGTCATCCGAAACTTTTCCGACGCTGCGCCGGGATGACCGTGGAGGTCCTGGGCTTCGTTGTAGACCAGTGGCGAATCCTTTCGGGTCCAGACCAGGTAATCGTTTTCCAGCAACGGCGGATGAATGTAATCCAGGGTTTCCAGTTCGCTGACCGTCAACGGCGCATCCGCCAGCATGTCCATGCGCCCGCTGCGCACTTCATCGAGGGCCTGGGAGCGTTTGCCGGCGTACAGCAACTCGACCTTGATGCCCAACTCCCCTGCCACGTGCTGCAACAAATCGGCACTGGCGCCGATCAGGTGCTTGGGATTTTGCGGGTCTTGCCACAGGTACGGCGGCGCATCCGGGCTGCCGGTGACCACCAGGCGTTCGCACTTGCCCGCGGCGACAGACAGTGTTGGCAACACCGTCAGGCCCAACAGCAATGACCAACCGAACACTCGGCGCAAATCCATGGCGACACTCTCCCACTCAAATCCGGAACAAAAAAAAGCCCGACCAAAAGGTCGGGCTCTTTATAGGTCAAGCCGCTGGATTAGACCAGCTTCTCGAACTCAGGGATGGCTTCGAACAGGTCCGCCACCAGGCCGTAATCGGCCACCTGGAAGATCGGCGCTTCTTCATCCTTGTTGATCGCAACGATCACTTTGGAGTCTTTCATGCCGGCCAGGTGCTGGATCGCGCCGGAGATACCGACGGCGATGTACAGCTGTGGAGCAACGATTTTGCCGGTCTGACCGACCTGCATGTCGTTGGGTACGAAACCTGCGTCGACCGCGGCGCGGGAAGCACCAACGGCAGCGCCCAGCTTGTCGGCCAGGGCGTACAGGTGTTTGAAGTTGTCGCCGTTCTGCATGCCGCGACCGCCGGAAACGACGATTTTGGCAGCAGTCAGTTCCGGACGATCGGACTTGGCCAGTTCTTCACCAACGAAGCTGGAAGTGCCGGCGTTGTGCGCAGCAGCAACCGCTTCAACGGCAGCCGAACCACCTTCAGCCGCGACCGGGTCGAAACCGGTGGCGCGAACGGTGATGACTTTGACCACAGCGTTCGACTGAACGGTCGCGATGGCGTTACCGGCGTAGATCGGGCGCTTGAAGGTGTCAGCGCTTTCGACCGAGATGATCTCGGAGATCTGGTCAACGTCCAGCTGCGCGGCAACGCGCGGCAGGATGTTTTTGCCGTTGGAAGTCGCGGCAGCCAGGATGTGGCTGTAGCCAGCGCCCAATTCGGCTACCAGCGGCGCAACGTTTTCCGGCAGTTGGTGAGCGTAGGCGGCGTTGTCGGCCACCAGCACTTTTGCCACGCCAGCGATTTTCGCAGCGGCTTCAGCCACGGCGCCAGCGCCTTGACCGGCAACCAGCACGTGGATGTCGCCGCCGATTTTGGCAGCAGCGGCCACGGTGTTCAGCGTGGCCGGGGCCAGCACTTTGTTGTCGTGTTCAGCGATTACCAAGATAGTCATGATTAGATTACCTTCGCTTCGTTTTTCAGTTTCTCGACCAGTTCAGCCACCGACTTGACCTTGATGCCCGCGCTGCGTGCAGCCGGCGCTTCGACTTTCACGGTCTTGTTGGTGGAGGCGGTGGAAACGCCCAAAGCGTCCGGAGTCAGCACTTCCAGAGGCTTCTTCTTGGCTTTCATGATGTTTGGCAGGGACGCGTAGCGCGGCTCGTTCAAACGCAGGTCGGTGGTGACGATGGCCGGCAGTTTCAGGGAAACGGTCTGCGCGCCGCCGTCGATTTCCCGGGTCACGGCAACGCTGTCGCCGGACACTTCGACTTTCGAAGCGAAGGTGCCCTGACCGTAACCGCTCAGTGCAGCGAGCATCTGGCCAGTCTGGTTGTTGTCGCTGTCGATGGCCTGTTTGCCAAGGATCACCAGCTGAGGCTGTTCCTTGTCGACAACCGCTTTCAACAATTTGGCAACGGCCAGGGAAGTCAGATCTTCAGCGGATTCGACGAGGATGGCGCGGTCGGCACCCAGAGCCAGCGCGGTGCGCAGCTGCTCTTGAGCGGTGGACGGGCCGACGGAAACGACGACGATTTCAGTCGCAACACCTTTCTCTTTCAGGCGTACGGCTTCTTCCACGGCGATTTCGCAGAATGGGTTCATCGACATCTTCACGTTAGCGAGGTCGACGCCGGAATTGTCCGCCTTGACGCGAACCTTGACGTTGTAATCCACAACGCGTTTGACAGCTACAAGAACCTTCATGGATTCCTCGTTACTCTCCGGTGAAAAGAAAGTCGCCTAGGCGAACCTGGCGGTTGATGCTCATCGGGCGCAAGGGCACCTCTAAAAACGCCGGCATACGTGTCAAGTGACCATCGCTCATGAAGTTGATGACCGTTCGTCAGTGGTGACCAACAAGTCATTCAATATCGCGGCGTGTAAACTGCGCGCCAACATTGCACCGCGCATCACCTTGTACTGCCATCGCCCTGTCTTTAGAGGTGCTCTTGAAACCAACAGTCAGCCTACGGCGAGCGCAAAACCGACCGTATCTTGACCGGAACGCCTATTCCGGTCAATACGGCAAAATGGCCAGTCATAAGCCGCGTGACTTTGATTTCTCTGGCTTTGAGCCGATTCAAACAAACGTTTGTATTGGACGCTAGGAGTGGTGTAGATATAATGCGCCACCCAAAGAGAAAGGTGGTTCATCGATTGTCCTCTTCCTGCATTACGCAGGAATTCATGGATGCGACACCAAACCTCCAATTAGAAAAAAAACTGTTGAGCCTTGAGTAGGAGATAACCTGTGGAACGCGAATACATGGAATTCGACGTGGTCATCGTCGGTGCCGGCCCCGCTGGTCTTTCCGCCGCCTGCCGCTTGAAGCAGAAGGCTGCTGAAGCCGGTAAGGAAATCAGCGTCTGCGTGGTCGAAAAAGGCTCCGAAGTCGGTGCTCACATCCTGTCCGGTGCCGTGTTCGAACCACGCGCCCTGAACGAATTGTTCCCGGACTGGAAAGAACTCGGCGCCCCGCTGAACACGCCGGTGACACGCGACGACATCTTCGTTCTCAAGAACGCCGACAGTGCGCAGAAAATTCCTGACCTCTTTGTGCCCAAGACCATGCACAACGAAGGCAACTACATCATCTCCCTGGGCAACCTGTGCCGCTGGCTGGCTCAGCAGGCCGAAAACCTGGGCGTGGAAATCTACCCGGGCTTCGCCGCACAAGAAGCGCTGTTCGACGAGAACGGCGTAGTTCGCGGGATCATCACCGGCGACCTGGGCGTTGACCGCGAAGGTCATCCGAAAGAAGGCCTGTACACCCCGGGCATGGAACTGCGTGGCAAGTACACGCTGTTCGCCGAAGGTTGCCGCGGCCACATCGGCAAGCAGTTGATCAAGCGCTTCAACCTCGACAGCGAAGCCGACGCCCAGCACTACGGCATCGGCCTGAAGGAAATCTGGGAAATCGACCCGGCCAAGCATCAGCCAGGCCTGGTGGTGCACACCGCCGGCTGGCCGCTGGACATCATGGGCACCGAGAACACCGGCGGCTCCTTCCTCTATCACTTGGAAAACAACCAGGTGGTGGTCGGTCTGATCGTCGATCTTTCCTACAGCAACACCTACCTGTCGCCGTTCGACGAGTTCCAGCGCCTCAAGCATCACCCGGTGCTCAAGCAGTACCTGGAAGGCGGCAAGCGCATCAGCTACGGCGCCCGCGCCATCTGCAAAGGCGGCCTGAATTCGCTGCCGAAAATGGTCTTCAAGGGCGGCGCACTGATCGGTTGCGACCTCGGCACCCTGAACTTCGCCAAGATCAAAGGCAGCCACACCGCGATGAAGTCCGGCATGCTCGCCGCTGAATCCGTCGCCGAGGCACTGTTCGCCGAAAAAGACGGCACCGAAGAGCTGACCACTTACGTCGACGCATTCAAGAAGAGCTGGCTCTACGACGAACTGTTCGCCAGCCGCAACTTCGGCCCGGCGATCCACAAATTCGGCGCCATCGTCGGCGGTGGTTTCAACTGGCTGGACCAGAACATCTTCGGCGGCAAACTGCCGTTCACCTTGCACGACACCAAGCCTGATTACGCTTGCCTGAAGCTGGCGGCCGACTGCAAGAAGATCGACTACCCGAAACCGGACGGCAAGATCAGCTTCGACAAACTCAGCTCGGTGTTCATCTCGGGGACCAACCACGAAGAAGAACAGCCTTGCCACTTGAAGCTGACCGATCCAAGCATCCCGATCAGCAAGAACCTGCCGATGTACGATGAACCTGCCCAGCGCTACTGCCCGGCCGGCGTGTACGAAGTGGTGACCAAGGAAGACGGCGAGAAGCGCTTCCAGATCAACGCCCAGAACTGCGTTCACTGCAAGACCTGCGACATCAAGGACCCTGCACAGAACATCACGTGGGTGGCACCGGAAGGTGCTGGCGGACCGACTTACCCGAACATGTAAGTCGAATCGCTGAACAACAAGGCTCCCTAAATGGGGGCCTTTTTTGTTGCCCACGATTTATCAGGCGGCGCGCTCATCCCCGGGATTGCGCTCAAAGTAGCGCTTGTACTCGCGACTGAACTGCGACGTGCTCTGATACCCGACTCGATGCGCCACCTGCGCCACACCCAACCCTTCGGTGAGCAACAACTGTTGCGCCTTCAGCAAACGCAATCGCTTCAAATACTGCACCGGCGACAACAAGGTGCTGCGCTTGAAATGCTCATGAAAGGTCGACGCACTCATGTTCGCGCAACTGGCCAGGGTCTCGACGTTCAATGGCTCGGTGTAATGCGCGTGCAGATGACTGAGCGAAGCGGCAACCCGAGCGAATTGGCCCTGTTGTTCCACCAGCGCGCGCAACACATCCGCTTGCGGACCACGCAACGCGACGAACAACAATTCCCGCAACCGCGCCGGCCCCATGATCTGGCATTCCAGCGGATCGTGCAGGCAACGCAACAGCCGTTCCACACAACCACGCATCGCATCGTCGAGCACCGCCGAGGTCATCGACTCGGGTGTCTGCGCAGGAATATTGCGCCCCGGTGCCAGCCCCATGGCCAACACCAACTCACCGAGCAGCACCCGATCGATGGCAATCGAAACCCCAAGCATCGGCCCATCAGGCGCCGAGAAAGTCTCGCACTCAAAAGGCACCGGCAATGCCTGAATCAGGTAATGCCCGGCACCGTATTCCAGCGTACGAGCCCCCAGATACGCCAATTTGCTGCCCTGGGCGATGATGACCAGACTCGGTTCATAGATCTGCGGACCGCGTGCCACATCACAGCTGGCGCGCAAAACCTGCACGCCCGGCAATGCCGTCGGCGCAAAACCATCGCGAGTGGTCAAAGGCTGGATCAGCGAAACCAGCGTGGCATTGGCATCGAGATGACGGGTCAACAACATGGGAGCTCTTCACAAAAAAGTCGCGGAAATCGGGATGAAAACATCATCGCAGGTCTGATCGCGCATTTGATCCATCGAACGCTGATGCCGGAGGAATAGGCATGACACCCGGAGGAATCGCCATGGCCGGTGACCGGCACCGCGCCCAGAATGCGCCGCCTCACCTGTCACCGCTTTTGCGAGGTTCATCATGTACACCGCCATCGGATACGCCGCTCAATCAGCCACCACTCCCCTCGCCCCCATGAAATTCGAGCGCCGCAGCCCCCGCGCCGACGACGTTGCGATCGACATTCTCTATTGCGGCGTCTGCCATTCCGACATCCACCAGGCACGCAACGAGTGGGGCATTGCCGTTTACCCGCTGATGCCCGGTCACGAGATCGTAGGCAAAGTGACCGCCATCGGTGCGAACGTAACCCAACATAAAGTCGGCGACTTGGTCGGCGTCGGCTGCATGGTCGATTCCTGCCGCAGCTGCGAAGCTTGCCAGGCCAACCTCGAGCAATATTGCCTCGAAGGTCCGACCATGACCTACGCCACACCCGACCGAGTGGATGGCAGCAACACCATGGGCGGCTATTCCGACAGCATCGTCGTCAGTGAACACTTCGTCGTGCGCATTCCGGAAAAGCTCGATCTGGCCAGCGCCGCGCCGATTCTCTGCGCCGGCATCACCACCTACTCGCCGCTCAAACACTACGGCGTCAAGGCCGGCGACAAGGTCGGGATTCTCGGCATGGGCGGCCTCGGCCACATGGGTATCAAGTTTGCCAAGGCGATGGGCGCGGAAGTGACGCTGTTCACCCGTTCGGCAAGCAAGGCTGAAGAAGGTCGTCGCCAGGGTGCGGACCATGTGATCGTGTCCACCGACGCCGGGCAGATGAAGGCAGCAGCAGGCCATTTCGACTTCCTGCTGGACACCATTCCTGTACAGCACGACCTCAATCCCTACCTCGACACGCTGCGTTTCGACGGCGTGCACATTCTGGTCGGGCTGATCGAACCGGTCGATCCAGCGGTCCACGCCGGCAAACTGGTGATGAGCCGTCGCGTACTGGCCGGCTCGCTGATCGGCGGCATCGCCGAAACCCAAGAAGTGCTGGATTTCTGCGCCGAGCACAACATCACCTGCGACATCGAAATGCTCGACATCCGCCAGATCAACGAGGCTTACGCCCGTATGATTGCCGGTGACGTGAAGTACCGTTTCGTCATCGACATGGCGACGCTGAAGGTCTAAACCTTCGCACCCAGTTCTGCCGAGAGCCGGGCCGTGACCCCTTTGATCAGGGGAATCAGCTCGGCCATTTTTTCCAGCGGCATGTACGGCACGGTGCTGGCGATGCTGATGCCGGCAACGATGCGCTTGCTGGCATCACGAATCGGTGCCGCCACGCAGCGGATCGACGGTTCGTTGTCTTCCAGATCGAAGGCGTAGCCGCCCGCCACGTACTCGACCATGCGCTGCTGAAACTGCTCCCAGGATTGCTCCGGGTGCTGCGGCCAGAACTGATTTTTCCCACCCGCAGGCAAGCTGACTTCGTACAGCCGTTGCCATTCTTCCTGCGTGTCATCGAGCATCAGGGCCTTGCCGATCCCGGTGCGCGCCAACGGCATGCGATGGCCGACCCGCGAGCGCATTTCCGGGCCATTGCGCCCCGGATTCTTGTGCAGGTACAGGACCTCGTCGCCCTCGCGAATCGCCAGGTGGATGGTGTCGCCGGTCAACGCCGACAACTCATCCAGATATGGCCCGGCCAACGTCACCAGCGGCAATTCCTCCCGAGCCTGAAAACCCAACTCAATCAACTTCGGCCCCAACAGATACCCGACTTGCGGCACCACGCGCAGATAACGCTCGTCCACCAGGCAACTGGCCAGACGATGGGTGGTGCTGCGCGTCGTGCCGATCAGCCGGGCGATTTCCTTGAGATCGCGGGCGCCACTGGCCACGGCCTGAACCACACCCAGACCGCGAAGCAGTGTCTGGGTGCCGGTCGGGGCGGCGTCCTTGGCGATTTTTGGGGCGTCTTCCTGCATATCCAGCCTTTTCCGTTGAGCGAGGGAACGGGCGGCATTATGGTCGCCCGACGGCTGCGACTACAACTTGATACGCTCGACCTTCCCGACCAGCAGAATGTAGGAAAGCGCACCGATCAACGCCAGAACCGAGATGTAGGTGATCGCCGGGGCGAACGAATCACCGGTGGCGAGGAAACCGATGACAATCGGTGTGGTGATCGCCGACAGGTTGCCGATGAAATTAAACACGCCGCCGGTCAGCCCCAACAACCGTGCCGGTGCCAGCGTTGAGACCAGCGACCAAGTGATCGAAGCCAGACCATTGCCGAAGAAGGCCAGTGCGAGGAAGGCAATTACCAGCGGCGTCGACTCGACGAAGTTGGCGCCAATGATCGAGGTGGAAATCAGCAAGCCGCCAATGATCGGCAACTTGCGAGCGAAACCCACCGTGTACCCGCGGCGGATCAGGAAGTCGGAGAAAAACCCGGAACAGAGCACGCCGACGAAAGCCGCGAGAAACGGCAGCGACGCCAACAGGCCGGACTTGATGAAGTCCATGCCGCGGTATTTCACCAGGTAGGTCGGGAACCACGTCAGAAAAAACCACAACGTCGAGTTGAGGCAGAACGGACCGAGGTAGATGCCCCACAACTTGCGTTTGGTCAGCACGATGCCAAGGTCGGTCCAGCTGAATTTCGCTTTGGCCTTGGCCGTCTCGGCCTGGATATCCACCAGCCCGCCGCCTTCGCGGATCAGGTCGATTTCAGCGTCATTGGCACCTTTGAAATCCCGTGGTTCGCGATACACCAAGTACCAGATCACCGCCCAGAGAATGCCCACCGCGCCGGTGCTGACAAACACCATGTGCCAGCCAAACTCATGCTGCAACCACGCGAGTACCGGGGTAAGGAACGCCAGGCCAACGAACTGGCCGGAGGTGTAGAAACCAATGGCTGTGGCGCGTTCGCGTTCGGGAAACCAGGTAGTGACCACGCGGCTATTGATCGGATACGCCGGGGCTTCCAGGGCACCGACTGCCATGCGCAACACGAACAGCGCGATGAAGCTGGCGGCGAAACCGAGCATCACCGTGGCGATCGACCACAGCAGCAACGCGACGCTGTAGAGAATGCGCGGCGGGACGCGATCCACCAGCCAGCCGCCGGGGATCTGCATGGCGGCGTAGGTCCAGCCGAACGCCGAGAAAATCAGCCCGACGTGGATCGGGTCGATGCCCAGTTCGCTGGTCAGCGCCGGGGCGGCGATGGACAGGTTGCTGCGGTCCAGGTAGTTGATCACCACGGTGATGAACAGCAGGACCATGATGAAAAAACGCTTGCGGCTGGGCGCCACCAACGACGCCTGCCCGGTGAGGGTTTGCGGTTGCATGGGGATTGCCTCTTCTTATGTTTATTGAGGTCGATGTGAAACTGCAGATCTCCGTGTCCATGGAGATCAAACTGTGGGAGCCAGCCAGCCTGCTGGCGATCGCGGTGTATCAGTCACCATCCATGCCGGATGTGCTGACCGAATCGCCAGCAGGCTGGCTCCCACAGGGGTTGCGATGGGTCAGACAGAACTCACCACTCGGCAAAACTGCCATCGGCATGCCGCCAGATCGGGTTGCGCCAGCGGTGCCCGACCGCCGCGCGTTCGATCACATACTCCTCGTTGATCTCGATGCCCAGGCCCGGACCATTCGGAATCTTCACGAAGCCTTTGTCGTAATCGAACACCCGCGGGTCCTTGACGTAATCCAGCAGGTCGTTGCTCTCGTTGTAGTGAATGCCCAGGCTCTGCTCCTGGATGAACGCGTTGTAGCAAACCGCATCCAGTTGCAGGCACGCCGCGAGGGCAATCGGGCCCAGCGGGCAATGCAGCGCCAGCGCGACGTCGTAGGCTTCGGCCATGTTGGCGATCTTGCGGGTTTCGGTGATGCCGCCAGCGTGAGAAGCATCGGGCTGGATGATGTCGACGTAACCTTCGCTGAGCACGCGTTTGAAATCCCAGCGCGAGAACAGGCGCTCACCCAGGGCGATCGGCGTGCTGGTCAGCGGCGCCAGTTCTTTCAGCGCTTCGTAGTTTTCGCTGAGTACCGGTTCTTCGATGAACATCAGCTTGTACGGATCGAGCTCCTTCATCAGCACCTTGGCCATAGGCTTGTGCACCCGGCCATGGAAGTCCACGCCGATGCCGACGTTCGGCCCGACCGCGTCACGCACGGCTGCGACGTTGGCCAGGGCGAGGTCGACTTTCTCGAAGGAATCGAGGAATTGCAGCTCTTCGGTGCCGTTCATTTTCACCGCAGTGAAACCACGCTCCACCGCCTCTTTCGCTGCACGCGCGGTGTCTGCCGGACGGTCACCGCCGATCCACGAATAGACACGAATCTTGTCCCGCACCTGACCACCGAGCAGATCGCTGACCGACACACCCAACGCCTTGCCCTTGATGTCCCACAACGCCTGATCGATACCGGCCAGGGCACTCATGTGGATCGCGCCGCCCCGGTAGAAGCCGCCGCGGTACAGCACGGTCCAGATGTCTTCGATGTTGCGTGGGTCTTTGCCGATCAGGTAGTCGGATAATTCTTCAACGGCCGCTGCCACGGTGTGGGCACGGCCTTCGACCACGGGCTCGCCCCAACCGGTCACGCCCTCGTCGGTTTCGACCTTGAGGAAGCACCAGCGCGGCGGAACGATGAAAGTGGTGAGTTTGGTGATTTTCATCTCTTCTCTCTCTTGTTAGATGCAGCGCGCTCGGCGCCAAAAAAGTCTTAACGCAGAGCGTTCCATGCAGCGACGTAGGCTTTGGCGTTGGACGCCACCTGCTCCGGCGTCATGCCCGGTTTGAACAGCCCGGACCCGAGACCGAAGCCTTTGACGCCGGCGTCGATAAACACCTGCATATTCTCCGGGGTGATCCCGCCCACCGGCGCCAGAATGGTTCCGGCGGGCAACACCGCCAGCCAGGCTTTTACAACCGCCGGCCCCATTTGCTCGGCCGGAAACATCTTCAGCACATCCGCCCCTTCGGCCAGTGCGGCGAAAGCTTCGGTCGGTGTCGCAACGCCCGGCGACAGGAACAGCCCCGCCGCTTTCGCTGCACGAAGCACCTTGGGATCGCTGTGGGGCATGACGATCACCTGCCCGCCGGCGGCTTTCACTTGCTCGACCTGCTCCGGCGTCAGCACCGTGCCGGCACCGATCAGGCAATCGGCGGGCAAAGTACTGCGCAGGATGCGGATGCTTTCGTACGGTTCGGGGGAATTGAGCGGCACTTCGATGACGCGAAATCCGGCCGCGTAAAGGACTTCTCCGATAGCCGCCGCTTCCTGCGGGCGCAGGCCGCGCAGGATTGCGATCAGGCCGTTTTGCGCCAGGGCTTGCTTGAGCATGTCAGACCTCCAGTCAGGTTTAACGGGATGGATGTGGGGTGACGAGTCCGGCAGCGAGCGCCAACTGCCACAGCCCGCGTTCGGTGGCGTGTTCGGCCAGCGTCACGCGAGCAAAACCGCAGGCGTCGAGGGCCCGGCTGTAGCGGGCACACAGTTGTGAGTTACCGATGAGGATGATTGCCGGCAGATGGACGCTGTTGCGCCGACGCCGCTGAACAGTGGCCAGCGCCGACAG
This sequence comes from Pseudomonas sp. NFX71, assembly GCF_048079215.1. Lineage (NCBI taxonomy): Bacteria > Pseudomonadati > Pseudomonadota > Gammaproteobacteria > Pseudomonadales > Pseudomonadaceae > Pseudomonas > Pseudomonas sp. NFX71. The sequence continues at coordinate 182,588 of NZ_CP182230.1, forward strand.
CTCATGACCGATCAACAGGCCGGACAGATAGTCCGGTTGCGCGCTGCCGCTCAACTCGCCGGTCAGCCCGAGGCTGCGGGCGCTGAACAGCGTCGATAACGGGCCGACCTCGCCGTCCACCGACAGGGCCACTTGCACACCCCGGTCGAACGCGTCGCCATCGAAGGATGCGCCGCGCTGCTGAGTGCGTCCCAGAATGCTGTGTTCACTGAGCACGGCGAAGACTTCACCGGTCATGAAGGTATCGAAATGCACGATGCAGCCGTCGGCCACTTCTACCCATTTCGAATGACTGCCCGGCAGGCCGATCAACAGATCACTGCCCGCCCCGCTCGGCAGGTTTTGCAGCACGCCGAGTACCTGGGTTTCTTCACCACGCATCACGTTCGGCAGCCGCGAACGTTGAATCACGCCCGGCACGATGTGCACATCGACACCGCGAAGACTGCGAATGGTTTGTAGGGAAGTTCCGAGATTGGCGACGTTCGCCGGTGTATCGCGGTAGGCCGCTTCGCGCCAGCCCTGCGCGCTGCCAACCATGCCGCAGGCAATCACCGGCAAAGCGGGTTGTTCATCGAGCCAGTCACCGCAAGCCTCGTCAAAGGCCAGTTCAAAACCGTCTGTGCATACCTGACCGTTAATGATTCGCGGCGTCCGGGGCAGCTGCATGATCCCCGATGACAGCGAACGCTGTTCGAGCACCTGGCCACCCGCGGCGAGTTTGTAAGCACGTAATGAGGTTGTCCCCCAATCGAGCGCGATCAATTGCGCCAGCATCGCTTCACCTGTTTTGTTTATTGGCAGTGAGTGAGCTGGACTATAAACCCGAAAGCGGGAAAATCTCAATATATAAATACACATCCCATATTTTGGGATTCTAGCAAAAAAGATCGCAGCCTCGATAGCGCCTACACCTGTAGGCGCTGCCGAAGGCTGCGATCTTTTAAGGATTCAATTGCCCGCGGCAAAATCCCTTAATACCGCGCCATCCATCCGGTACCGAACCCACTCTTCCTGCGGCTGCGCCCCCAGGGATTTATAGAATTCGATGGCCGGCTTGTTCCAGTCCAGCACGCTCCACTCGAACCGACCGCAATCATTGGCGCAGGCGATTTTCGCCAAGTGGCGCAGCAAGGTTTTTCCCGCGCCGCCGCCACGCTGTTCGGGGGTGATGTAGAGGTCTTCGAGGTACAGGCAGTTACTGCCGAGCCAGGTGGAGTAGCTGAAGAAGAACACCGCAAAACCAATCGGCAAACCGTCCCGCAGGCAGATCAGTCCGTGGGCCGTGGCGCCTTCGCTGAACAGACTGCGCTCGATGTCGGCGACGCTGGCGATGACTTCGTGGCGGGCACGTTCATAATCGGCCAGTTCAGTGATGAACCCGAGGATTTGCGGTGCATCGCTGGGGGTCGCCGGGCGGATTTCGATCGTCATGGACGTGCCTTCGTCAAAAGTGGAAAACGCCATACTAAGTCGGCTCGCAGTCTGTGGCGAGAGAGCTTGCTCCCGCTGGACTGCGCAGCAGTCCCTTCCCAGGTCGACCCCTGCCTGCCTGAAATACCGCGTCGCTTGTTTTAGGGCTGCTTCACAGCCCAGCGGGAGCAAGCTCCCTCGCCACAAAAGCTACAAGGCGATCATGTACAGGCATTACTCCGGCCAGCACTAACCCTGAAATCGATAACCTCGGACCTAACATCCGCGCCTCGCATGATAGACAGATGACACTCACCGTTATCGGGTCAAGGAACCGCGTCATGTCCATCGCACCACCTCAAGTCTCCAGCAAGCTGTTCGGCCTGTTTTGCCTCGCCAGCTATTTGCTGTCGCTGTCTTACGGCGCGACGTTTTTGCTGTCGTTGCTGATCGGCTCCCGTGGCGGCAACGAACACGATGCCGGCAGCGTGATTTCGGCGGCGATGCTCAGCACGTTTGCAGCGGTGATTGTCTCTGGGCATTTGTCTGATCTACTCGGGGCGGCGCGTTCGATTGCGCTGTTCGGCGTGCTGCTGGTAGCGGCCAGCCTGGGCTTTGCGCTGACGCCGGGCTTCGGCCCTCTGCTGCTCCTGTTCGGGTTGCTGCTGGGGTTGGGCTGGGGCGTTTTCTACACGCTCGGGCCGATCATCGTCGCGAGCCTGGTGACGCCCGCGCAGCGTGCCAAATATTTTGCGCTGCTGTCGGGCAGCATGATGACCGGGATCGGCAGTGGCCCTCTGCTGGGGCGCGCAGCCAGTGCGCTCGGCTATCCGGTGACGGCGGCGTTTTACCTCGCAGCACTCGCCAGCCTGATCGGCGTTGTACTGTTCTGGCGCCTGGATGCGCAACTGAAAAAGGCACCTTCGCCCACCGCCTCGGTCGCGCGTATTTCCTGGCGTGCAACGGTTCAAGTGCTGTCGTCCAGAGCGGTGTTCCCGATCATCATGGTCGGCCTTGGCGGTTGCGTGTTCGGTGGCCTGTCGAGTTTTCAAACCAGTTACGCGGCGTCTCGCTCTCTGGATTACTCGCTGTTCTTTTTCGGTTTCATGGGCGCGGCGATCAGCAGTCGGATGTTGATTGCCGGGTTGGTGGTCAAGCGCGATCCGTTCCGCACATCCTGCCTGTTGTCGGGGCTGATGACAGGCTCGATCGTGATGTTCGGTTTCGTGGTCGACAGCGGCTTCAGCTACGTGCTGGCCGCGGTGATGCTGGGCGTCGGTTACGGGCTGACGTATTCGGTGATCAACGGCCTGGCCGCGAACGAAGCGCCGAGCGGCACCACTGCGCAATCGTTGCTGTTGTTCAGCCTGTCGTACTTCATCGGCGTGTTCGGTTTTCCGTTGCTGGCCGGACAGATCATCGTTGAATACGGGATGACCACACTGTTGCTCACCGTTCTCTGCGTCGCGCTGCTGAACTGGCTGATCACCGTGGGCCGCTTGCTCTGGCGCCGCTTCAGGGTCAAGACGCCGCAGCAGGCCTGAACCGTTCGTCGTTCATCAGGCACCAACCCGATGGGGGGGCGGACCAATATCAGGTAAGGACTCTAATTAAATGGAGACGACACCATGATCATGTCCCGACTGACCGCCCTCGCTCTCGCTACCCTGCTGTCCTCTGCTGCCCTTGCCGCGAACACCGCCTCCGGTACCGGCCCGACCGACCCGGTGGAAAAACCCAAATCCCCCGCCATTCAAAGCGCACCCGGCATCAACACCAATGGTTCCGGTGTCGATAGCAGCCTGCCGCCGTCCACGGGCACCGACCCGCGGATCCAGGGAAACGACGCGGGCCGTCAAGGTGGCATGAACATGCCCGACACCCAGACACCCGATAACGCCGGCACCGGCATCGGCTCGAAAACCACCACCGGTGGCTCGGGTTCCGAAGGCGGCGCCAGCCAATAAATCGCCCACGCGAGCTGTACCTGTCCACATCCATGAAGAGGTAACCATGAACGTCGATAAAAACCTTGAGAAAGAAGTCCTGACCCGTCTGCTGCACGCCCACCCGAACGGGTTGGGCAAGGAGGTTCTGGACAATTACCGGGGGGAGAAAGTCGTGGCCAGTGCCCTTGCCACGCTGCAGGATCGCGGGTTGATTCAACATGGGCATGTGATCTGCGACGAGACCGGCGAGCACTCGTTGAATTTGCCGATCAAACTCAGCGCGGCCGGGGTTGAGGCGGCGCGCAAGCTGGACGTCTAACCGTGTAGGAGCTGCCGCAGCCTGCGATCTTTTGACGTTGATTCAAGAAGACCAAAAGCTCGCAGGCTTCGCCAGCGCCTAAGAGCAGCAGGAGAAATCCCATGCCTCGTGGAAGCAAAGACAAATACACCGCCGAACAGAAGCGCAAGGCCGAGCACATCGAAGAGACCTACGAGCACAAAGGTGTCTCGAAAGAGGAAGCGGAGGCCCGCGCCTGGGCGACGGTGAACAAGCAGTCGGGTGGTGGTGAGCGCAGCGGTGGTTCCGGGCGCAAGAAACCGGCGAGTGCGAAGGCTGAAGACCGCAAGGAATCTTCGCGGCGTGCGGTAGCCAGTCGTGAAGGTCACCCGCGTAACAGCAAGGCGTCGCGGCAGACGCAGACGCAGACGCAGACGGTGGACAGTTTGAGGAAGGAAGCCACGGCGAAGAAGATTCCGGGGCGTTCGAGTATGCGCAAGCAGGAATTGATCGAGGCGTTGCGCAAGGCTGGGTAAGGGTCAAAATTTATTCAATGTGCGGGCCCTATCGCTGGCAGGCCAGCTCCCACAGTGATTAAGGTGTTCACAGTTTTTGTTTACACCCCGAATCCTGTGGGAGCTGGCCTGCCAGCGATAGAGCCAGATCAGCCGCAGAATGTTTTGCTGATCAGTGCATCCACCTCATCCGCCCCCGGCGAAGTCGCCGGCCCCCAGCGAGTCACTGCGAGTGCCGCCGCCGCATTCGCCCGCCGCGCCGCCTCGCCCGCCGACAGCCCTTGCGCCAACCCAGCCACAAACACCCCGGCGTGCGCATCGCCCGCGCCATTGCTGTCCACCGCCTCGACCTCGAAACCCGGCACAGGCTGACGCTCGCCATGCTGACTGATCCAGCAACCTTGGGGCCCATCGCGAACCACCATCAGCACCTCGGCGGGCAGATAATCGGTCAACCGATCAAGCGCCTCCGCGATGTCCGACGCCCCGGTAAACCGCAGCGCTTCGACACTGTTGCTGGTCCAAATATCGATGCGCGGCAACAAGGCCTGCATCAACGGCGCATCCGGTGACTCCACCAACGGGCCCGGATCGAACACCACGTTAATCCCGGCCGGCAACGCCAGCACCCAATCCACCAGCGCCTGAGCCTTGCCGACATGCAGCAGGCTGTAGCCGCTGACGTAGACATAATCGCCCGCCTCGGCGGGCACACTCGCCAGGTCCTCGGCAGTCACTTCGCCTTCGGCGCCAATGTAGGAAACGAAACTGCGCTCGGCCGAGGCGTCGGTGATCGCCACGCACAATCCGGTATCGCGCTCCGCGCTGTGAGCAATGCCTATGTGGATGCCTTCAGCCTTCATCGCCTCCCGCGCCAGATCACCGAAACGGCCGGTGCCATGCCGGCCGAGGTAAACCACCGGCAAACCATTACGCTGCGCCGCAGCCATCACATTGAAGCCGCCGCCCGCTTCGAAACTGGCGGACTGCGCCAGTACATCGCCGCCGGGCTGCGGCAGTTTATCCACGGCCATGACCAGGTCGATGATGACCTGGCCGGTGTGCAACAGCTTAGGCATGAGCATTCTCGAGCAATGCGGCGCGGCGATCCCTGGCGCCACCGAGTACGAAGTAAATCCCGCCAGCGACCAGGAACGTCACGATCCAGCCGAGGCCGTTGTGGCCCAGCCACGAATCGGAGAGGAACCCGCGGAACCAGACGGTTTGTTCGGTGGTGCCGATGGTGGTGAAGCTGAAACCCAGCACGATCGCCACCGCCCACGCACCGAAGGCGCGCCACTCGACGCCGCCGCGGTACCAGTAGGCGCTGCTCGGGCTGACGTCCAGCAGATCCTTGGGGCTGTAGTAATGACGGTGGATCAGGTCGACGACGAAGATCCCGACCCACGCCGTGATCGGCACGGCCAGCAAGGAAATGAAGGTAATGAACGGGCCGTAGAAACTGTCGGCGATCAGCATGAAGTAAATCGAACCGGCGAAGATCGCAACGATGTCGACCACCACGGCGTAGACGCGCTTGACCTTGAGGCCCAGGGTCAACGTGGTCAAACCGGCGGAGTACACCGACAGGTTGTTCGACAGCAGCAAGCCGCCGAAGGCGGTGATCAGGTAAGGCACGGCCATCCAGGTCGGCAGCATGTCGCGGATCGCAATGATCGGGTCAGTGGCCGACGCCAGGTCATTGTTACCCACCGACAGCAAGCCGCCGAGGGTGATCAGCAACACCAGCGGAATCCCCGCACCGAATGCGGCCGAGGCCACCAGGCGCACGGCTTTGACGCTGCGATGCTGATAGCGCGACATGTCGGCACCGGCGTTGGCCCAACCGATCCCGGTGCCGGCGGCCATGGTGCCGACGCCGATGATCATTGCGCTAAGCGGTGCAGGCGTGGCGTTGAACACGGCACTCCAGTCGATGGTGGCGCAAAGGAAACCGCCGACCAGAATGTTCAGCGCGCCGAACACGTAGGTCGCCCACTTCTGAATCACCAGCAACGTCGCGTGCCCAAGGCCAGACACCGACAACGTCAGCAGCACGAAAATCGCGATGAACACCAGGGTCAACATCGGCGCACTTTTGGCCTCCACTGGAGAGCCGAACAGGATCGAGCACAACGACAACAACACGAAAGCGGCGGTGGTGGTATTGACGGTTTCCCAACCCAGCCGCGACATCAACGAAACCAGGGTCGGGCCGATATTGCCGCGCACACCAAAGATCGCCCGCGACAGCGTCAGGCTCGGTGCGCGACCACGGCGACCGGCGATGGAAATGATCCCGACCACCGCGAAAGAACCGGCAGCGCCGAGGATCGCGACGATGATCGCCTGCCAGATCGCCAACCCGCGAAACGCTACCAGCGTGGCGCCCAACGGCAGGCCGAGGATGGAAATGTTGGCAGCGAACCAGACCCAGAACAGTTGCAGCGGATGACCGTTGCACTCTGCTTCCGGCACCGGTTCGATGCCACGGGTTTCCAGTTGCCCGGCACTTTGCCCGGCGTTCGATGAACTCATGTGAAATGCTCCTGTTGCCTTTGTTGTGGTTATGGGCAATGACGGAAGACGAAAACAACAGCCCGGCTGTCCTGGCCAAGTCAGTGCGATCCATTGCGGGTGAAAAATTCAAACAAGCGGCGCAGCCATCGCCGGCAAGCCAGCGATGGCGCCAGTCCGGTCAGCGAAGAGCCAACAGGCCTTTTACCAACGGTTCCAGCGCCAACGAGTTAACGGCTTTGACCTTGTCGATCATCCCGACAGGCCAGCTCTCAAGCCCCAGACAGGCCCCCAGCATGGCCCCCAGAATCGCCGCGATGGTGTCTGTGTCGCCGCCAAGACTGGCCGCCATGCACACAGCTTCGAAGGCATTCATCTCACCGATGGCCACTTGTTGGGCCAGGGCAAACGAAACCACCACCGACTCCTGTGACGCCACCGAAGTGCCGATCACGTCGTACATCAAGTCCGCCAGCAGCGCCTTGTCACTGTCGACGCTGATCGTCCGCGCCCAACTGATGCGCGAGGCGATGCGTCCGCCCGCGACCCAGTGGCCGTGACTTTCCGCTTGCAGAGCGATCTGCTGGCCGAGGTTCAGCGCTTCGCCCAGGACCATGCCGTTGATGCCGGCGGACACCACCGCCGCCACCGCCGCCGCGCTGGAAATGCCCAGCGTGGTGTTGTGAGTGACCTGGCAGGCCTGCACCACGGCGCTGATGAAACGCTCGGGATCGCTGACATCCGCCGAAATCCCGACCGGCGTGATGCGCATCGCCGCGCCGTTGGTGGTGCCATAGCGCCCCGCTTCTTCCGGCGACTGGCCGGCGAGAATCATCTCGATCGCCCGTTTGGTCGACGGGCCGAGCAAATCCTGTGAGTCCTTGGCCTGCATTGCGGCTTCCCATTCGATCAACCGCTGGGCCAGCACCGACGGTTCGATCTTGCCTTTGCCGTCGATCAACAACTGACCGACCAGAATGGCCTGTTCGGTGTCGTCGGTGATCGAGCCTTTGGGCATGTTGGCCGCGATGGGTTGATCGGGACCAGCGTCTTGCAGATCGGTGATGTCGCCAAAGCGCGCCTTGATTTCAGCGCGGCTCAGGGATTGGGTCGGCATGCCCAGCGCATCGCCCAGGGCCAGTCCGTAAAACGCGCCCAGGGCACGATTGAACGCGGTCATTGCGGGTTTCCAAATTGCAGGTGCAGGCGAAAGTGCACCGGATCGAGCAGGCTTTCGACTTGCTCCATGAAGCGGTGTTGCCGGTCGTATGTGGTGCGCAAGGCTTTGAGGAAAACCGTACCGACCGGGCGGCCGAGCAGTTCGGCGTCTTCGGCGTTCAAGGGTTCGGCGCCGATCCATTGATCGCCGCGCTCGCCGATGTAGCCGTACGCGGCCAGGGTGATGGTCAGGGAATTGTCGATCAGGCCGACACGCGGCAGGCTTTCCAGGCCTCCGGTGGCGGGCATCAATGAGCGTTCGAGGGAAACCAGCTTGCCGTCGGTGGAACGACGTCGGCGGTCGAGGGTGATGAACTGGTCGGTGCCGAAACGCGGAAGCAGGTCAGGACGGGTTACCGCCTCGAGCCGCAGCACTTCGGTATTGATCAGCGCCCCGTTGTCGGCCAGGGCCTGCGCCCAGCCGCTGCGCTGATCAAGCACCACGCCGTCGAAGGTGACGATGGAACCGACACCGCTTTGCGTCGCGATGTAGTGGCGCCGTTTCAACTCGGCCAGGGCTTCACGCAGCGTGCCGCGGCTGACTTTGAATTCTTGAGCCAACTGATGCTCGCCCGGCAGTAAAAAACCGTCCTCCAAGAGGCCGCTTTCAATGCGCCGGATGAGTTCGTCGACCACCCGTTGTTTCTTGTCAAATCGTACCTGTCTAATCATGTACAAACTGATAACCGAAACGGGTTGTAGCAGGCAAGAAATATTTAGGGGAAGTGACGGAAGGAATGCATAACCGTGGCGAGGGAGCAAGCTCCCTCGCCACGAGAGACGGGTGTCAGCGTTGTTTGAGGCGGTCGATGACCACGGCCAACAACAGGATCGAACCGCGAATTACATACTGATAAAACGTATCGATGTTCTTCAGGTTCATCGCGTTCTCGATGATTGCCAGAATCAACACCCCCGCGATCACATGCCGGATCATGCCGATCCCGCCACTCAGCGACACCCCGCCGAGTACGCAAGCCGAGATCACCGTCAGCTCGAAACCCTGGCCGATCATCGGCTGTCCCGAGGTCATACGCGAAGCCAGGATCACCCCGGCCAATGCCCCGATCACGCCATGCACGGCGAAGATGATGATCTTGGTCCGGTCAACGTTGACCCCGGCCAGCAGCGCCGCTTCCTGGTTGCCGCCGATGGCCATGGTGTTGCGCCCGTAGGTGGTGTAGTTCAGCAGCCAGCCGAAAAACAGGAAGCAGACGATGGTGATCAGAATCGGCACCGGCACCCCAAACAACTGGCCGTTACCGAAGACGAAGAACGACTCTTGCGACACGCCCACTGCTTTGCCATTGGCAAAAATGTAGGCCAGACCGCGAACGATCTGCATGGTCGCCAGCGTGGTGATCAACGCATTGACCCGCAACTTGGCGATCACGATCCCGTTGATCAGCCCGACGATCAGCCCCATGAACAGCGCCGCCACCACGCCGAGAAAAACGCTGTCGGTGTCGCGCATCACCACTGCCGCCACCACGCCGGCGCAGGCAATCACCGAGCCCACCGACAAGTCGAAATGCCCGGACGCCAGGCAATACAACATGGTGCACGCTGCGATCCCGGTGGTCGAAATCGCCAGGCCCAGCCCGCGCATGTTCAGTGGTGAAAGGAAGTTGTCGATCAGCAAAGTGCAGAGCACAAAGATCCCGACAGCCGCCAGCAGCATGACCCAGTCATCGAGAAAGCGCCGCAGGTCCAGAGGTTTGCGCTGGGTGGGCAGAGCGTTGTTTTGGGTTGTCATCATAGTCACCTCTCAGTTCGCCACGCCGTCAGCGCGTTGGCGCGGCAAAGCCAGTTGCAGCAGGTTGGATTCGTTGGCCTCGTCACGGGACAGTTCGCCGCGCATCGCCCCTTCGCAGAGCACCAGGATGCGGTCGGAAATACCCATCACTTCCATCAGGTCGCTGGACACCACGATCACCGCGATACCGCTTTCAGCGAGGTTATGGATGATCTGGTAGATCTCGGCTTTCGCACCGATGTCGATGCCCCGAGTCGGTTCGTCGAGCAGCAGGATTTTCATCGGCATCGACAGCCAGCGGCCGAGAATCGCCTTCTGCTGATTGCCGCCGGACAGGTACATGATTTTCTGTTCAGCGCTCGGTGTTTTTACTTTCAGCGCCTTGATCTGCTTGTCGGCGTTGCCTTTCTCCCACAGTCCGCGCAACAGGCAACCGAAGGTGGAGTGGGCGCCGCGTGCGCTGATGTTGATATTCTCGGCGACGCTGGAGAGCGGCATGATGCCCTCCTTCTTGCGGTCTTCGGGGCACAGCAGAATCCCCGCCGCAATCGCATCCCGGGGGGAGCGCAGTTTCAGTTCATGCCCGCGCAATTCCAGGCGCCCGGCGGTGTTGCGCTCAAGGCCGCTGAGTATGCGGAACAGTTCGGTACGACCGGCACCGACCAGGCCGAACAACCCCAGAATCTCGCCTTTGTGCGCGTCGAAACTCACCGGCTCACGCAAGCCCGGCCCGAGCAGACCGTCGACCCTCAGCGCCACGGCGCCTCGCTTGCGCGGGCGATAATCGTAGATGTCCTGAATGTCGCGACCGACCATGCACGTGACCAACTGATCATGGGTCAGCTCGCTCATGTCCTCGAAGGTGCGTACGTAGCGGCCGTCCTTGAACACCGTCACCGCGTTACAGATGCGGAACACTTCTTCCATGCGATGGGAGACGTAGAGCACCACTTTGCCTTCGTCGCGCAGGCGCCCGATGATCGCCATCAAGCGATCGATCTCCCGCGCCGAAAGGCTGCTGGTCGGCTCGTCGAATGCGATCACATGCGCGCCACGGGACAACGCCTTGGCGATTTCCACCAGTTGCCGTTGCCCCAGGGACAGGCGCCCGACTTTCTCTTGCGGGTCGATTTCATCGGCCAGCCCTTTGAGGCAGGCCAACGCTTGCTGACGCAGTGCGCCGCGATTGATCAGGCCGAAACTGGCGGGCAGATGACCGAGGAACAGGTTTTCCGCCACGGTCATTTCCGGGACCAGGTGCAACTCTTGATGGATCACCGCCACCTTGTTGCCGATGCTGTCGGCGGTGGACTTGAAGACCATCGTTCGCTCGCCGATCTGCAGGTCACCGCTGCTCGGCGTATAGGCGCCGCCGAGGATCTTCAGCAACGTCGACTTACCGGCACCGTTCTCGCCCATCAAGGCATGAACCTGTCCCGGATGGGCAACGAAGCTGATGCCGTCCAGCGCCTTCACCCCGGGAAAGGTCTTGCCGATCCCGTTGAAGCGCAGGCTGCCGCCGACGCTGTCGTGTTGTGTCTGTACTTGCGCGTGCATAACCCACCTCATCAACAGATCAGGCAACCCCGTCGCCAGGGCTGCCGATGAAATCAACCGCGCCTCAGTTCCAGAGGCCGATCTTTTCCAGTTCCTGCTTGAAGTTGTCACGCGTGATCAGGGTCACGTCGTCCATGGCGGTGTATTTCGGCGGTTCTTTGCCGGTGGTGACCCACTCGTACATCATGCTCGCGGTGTTGTAGCCCTCGATGTGCGGGCTCGGCAGCATCGAACCGAAGAAGCCGCTGTTGGGCTTTTTCAGTTCGCCGATGGCGTCGGTGCCGTTGATGCCGATGCCAATCACGTTGGCGGCGGCAAAACCGGCACTCTCGGTAGCGCGCACGCCGCCCAGTACGGTGTTGTCGTTCATGCCACCGATGATCAGGTTTTTCGCCGCGCTCGGCAGTTTCACCAGCGCCGAGTTGGTGGCGTCCATGCTGCCCGGCACGTCTAGGGTTTTCAGCGCCGAAAACAGGATATGGTCTTTCGGCATGCCGGCGTCTTCCAGCGCCTTGACCGAACCGTCGGTGCGCTTCTTGCCGGTGTCGAGTTCGTTGTAGGTGTTGATGACCGCGTAGGTGTCTTTCCAGTCCCAGCCGCGTTTTTTCGCTTCAGTGGCCATCGCCGCGCCCTGCTTCTGGCCGACTTCGAACGCTGCCATGCCCAGGTACGGGACGTCTTCCATGAACTTGCCGCTGGCATCGACAAAACGGTCATCCACGGCAATCACTTTCAAACCGTTGAGCTTGGCTTTGGCCATGATCGCCGGACCGAGGGACACGTCCGGCGGGCAGATCACAAAACCCTTGGCGCCGTTGGCGGCCAGGCTGTCGATGGCGGAAAGGGTCTTCTCGCCGTCCGGTACGGCGATCTTGATGACTGTGAAGCCTTTCTCTTTGCCGGCCTTTTCGGCGAAGGCCCATTCGGTCTGGAACCAGGGCTCTTCCGCCTGCTTGACCAGAAAACCGATCTTCACTTCCTCGGCCGCCAGCAACGTACTGCTCAGGCTGACCGCGGTGACCGCCAAAGCGGCACAGCACAGGGAACGGATCCCACGACGACGATTCATAAGCTGACTCCTTGTTATTTTTTTTGAGCGTTAATTTGAAAGCCGGTGCAGCAAATAGTCATATCATATGATGATTGGATTTCAAGCGGAATTCCGCGCCTGAAATGCGTTTTGCCTAGTCGTGATACATCACCGAGCGACCTCCATCGATGGTGATGCACGATGCGTTGATAAAGGGCGCTTCGTCGCTGGCCAGGAAAACCGCAGTCATCGCCACTTCAATCGGCTGGCCGATGCGCCGCGGTGGATGCAGATCGAGAGCGCGTTGGCGCTCGGCGTGCGGGTCGGCAAAACCGTTCCAGTAATCGACGTTCAGTTGGGTTTCGATGTAGCCCGGTGCGATGGCGTTGACGCGAATGCCCTTCGGCGCATATTCGATGCCCAGCGCGCGGGTCAGGCCCAGCAGGCCGTGCTTGGCCACCGGGTACGGGAAGCAGCCCGGAATGATGTGCGTGGAATGGGTAGAGGCAATGTTGATGATGCTGCCGATGCCCTGCTCGATCATTTGCGGCAGCACCGCTTTACAGCCGAACCAGGCGCCGTCCAGGTCAATGGCGAAACAACGACGCCAGTCTTCTTCGGTCATTTCCAGCGGATCGCGGAACACGTTGACCCCGGCGCAGTTGATCAGCACGTCGATGCGGCCGTGCAGGTCGACTGCCAGTCTGGCCATGGCGTGCAAGTCTTGCTGATTGGACACGTCAGCCTTTATCGCCTGAACATCAAACCCCTTGTCTCGCCAATGCGCCGCGACGTGTTCGACTTTCTCACCCTGGATATCACTGATGATCAGCCTGGCCTGCTGGGAGGCGAAGGTCGCAACAATCGCCTCGCCAATGCCCTGCGCCGCGCCGGTCAGCAACACGACCTTGTTTTTCAGGCGCTCACCCTTCGGTGGCTCGGGCACCGCTGGCAGGGAAAGAGGTTCACCCATGAATCAGAACTCCTTTTCGCGGGCACGACAAAAACCGGGCATCTGTCGATGTCCGGCCAAAAAGCTTTGTGGAAAATAGCTGCATCACTTCACCTGTTTTGTTTTTTTAAGTGTGAGTGCGTGTAACTGATGGAGCCGACTATAAACCCGACCGCCAAATAATCTCAATATATAATTTTACATCCCATATTTTGGGATCTAACCAGCAAATCTCGTACAGGTTTTTCCGGACACATCGACCTGAAGGGACAACACCGCCCCGTCCAGCGGATGGTTGAGCGGGCTCGCAGCGCTGGTGATGTAGAGGGTTTTCAAGTCCGGACCGCCAAACACACAACTGGTGGGGCGGCTGACCGGCAGCTCGATCACGCGATCGACCTGACCATCTGGCGTCAACCTGAGCAGGCAACTGCCGTCCCAGCGAGCACTCCAAAGGCAACCCTCGGCATCCATCGCCGAGCCGTCGGGGCCGCCGCGTTCATGGGGGCCGAACCAGACTTGCGCGGGCTCGAGGCCGCCGTCGGTGCGAATGAAATGCTGATAGAGCGTGCCATCCAGGCTGTCGGCGAAATAAAGCGTGGTGGCGTCGTCACTCCATAGCAACGTGTTGGGAATGCCCAATCCGCGAAGCAGCGGCGTGACCCGGGCATCGCGGTCAATTCGAAACAAGCCGCCGGACCGTCGCACGATGGGCAGGTCTTCGCCGTTTTCGCCGATGTTGTTCTGCATGGTGCCGAGCCATAGCCGGCCCTGCGCATCGCAACGGGCTTCGTTGGCGCGATTGCCGGGTTGCGGGTCGGCGACGCAGAACAAGCTCAATCGTGGCTCAAGTCCCGGTGAATCGAGATCGAGCCGGTACACACCACTACTCAACGTCACCAGCGCATCGCCGCTTTCGCAGGGAATGAAGGCTGACACGTGCTCGGGCATCTGCCAGATTTGCACGTTGGCGCCGACCAGGCGCAACGCTTGTTTACCGGCAATATCCACCCAGTACAGCGCCTGCGTCGGCGCATCCCAGAAGGGGCCCTCGCCCAGGTGTGCACGGTGCTGGGTAACTGCAGTCCACTCCATGAAACCTCCTTCTTATTGCTTTTATGTGGGAGCGAGCCTGCTCGCGATTGCGGTGGGTCAGGCGAGATCAATATTGAATGTGCCAGCCTAATCGCGAGCTGGCTCCCACAAGGGGTCTGTGTTTTTTATCCGGCCTTTTTATCGGCCATGACTTTTGGGTAGAAACGTTTGATGGCCAGGTCGGCGTTGTCGATGAGCGTCATGCAGGCCCACACTCCGCGCGCGGCATCGCGAGCGGCGATGGCATCGGCCATGTCTTTGTGAATCGGTAATGTGCGGCGCAACTCGTCCGGGTCAGCCGCGGAGACTTCGAAAGACACCGCCAGCAACGCGCCGAGGGCCGGGACCATTTGTTCGATGAATTGATTGTGGCTGGCCGCGAGAATGCACTCGTGGAAGAACTGGTCGGCGCGGTTGTAATCGATGCCGCTGTCTACCGCTCGCTCCAGCGCGTTGTAGGCCTGAAGCACTGCTTGCACCTGTTCGACGGTCGCTCGCTCGCAGGCCCAGCGCACGGCCATCGGCTCGATGGTGCGGCGCAGGTCGAGCAGGTCGTCGACGAAATTTTCCGGCAAGCCGCTGCGGGAAAGCCAGCCGACGACCTGCGGATCGAAGAGGTTCCAACGCCGCACCGGCAATACTCGCGTGCCAACCTTGGGCCCGACTTCGAGCATGCCTTTGGCGACCAGGGTTTTGATGGCTTCGCGGATGACCGTGCGACTGACGCCGAGTTGCTCGCCCAGATCGGCTTCGACCTTGAGGGTTTCGCCGGGTTTTACCTGGCCCGTCGCAATCCAGCAACCCAGCCAATCGACCGTCGATGCGTGAAAACTGCTGGACATGGGCACCTCAAAGCCGTTCGCAATGGGTGCCCACGCTAATCATCATACGATTGGGTGTCAATTTGATTTTCAGGGAAAAGCAAAATCTTGTGTGTGTTACGGCTCCAGGCCGATGGGGAAGAAGATGCCGCCGCTCCACACGCCAAGCCAGCGCTGCCCATCGATCTCGCGGGTCACCGCCAGTTCCACCAATTGGTAAAACACATTGCGATGGATCAGCGCTTCAAGGTTGGTGCGCACATGCACATACGGCGCTGGCTCTTGTGTCACCGGATCAATCACTACACGGATCGCATGTTCCGCACCGGCCTCGGCGGTTTCATCGACGTTGGTGGTAAAGCGCAGGACTTGTGCTTCGCCCTCGCCTTCCACCTCCACGGCGATGGCCACGAACGGCGCATCGTCGACCTTGATGCCGACCTTCTCGACCGGGGTGATGAGGAAATAATCATCGCCGTCGCGGCGAATGATGGTGGAGAACAGTTTGACCATCGGCTTGCGTCCGATCGGCGTGCCCAAGTAATACCAGGTGCCGTCGCGGGCGATGCGCATGTCGATGTCGCCGCAGAAGTCGGGGTTCCACAAGTGGACCGGTGGCAAGCCTTTGGTCTTGGGGATCTGCCCCAGAAGGTCGTTGGCTTTTTGCGGGCCACTCATGGCGTTCTCCTTGGATTACTGGTCGCTGAGCCCCAGCAGGCTGCGCGCATATTGTTCCAGCGGCGGGCCCATCAGGTCTTCTGGCTTTTTGTCGTGGAACGTCAGTAAACCGCCACGACTCTTGATACGTGCAGTATCAATCAAATACTGGGTACTGGTCTCGATCAACATGATCTGAATCACGCCGGTGTCGATGCCGAGGCGATCCACGGCTTCCTGATCGAGCCATTCGTCCGAGTTGCCGATGCGGTCATCCGACTTGGCGAAACGGGTATAGAGCAGGTAATGCGCGCCGACTGCACGGGCTTCGCCCATCGCCTGATCGAGGCCTTCCGGCGCACGCGCACGGCGGACCATCGGGAAATATTCGATAAAGCCATCGAAGGCGACTTCGGCAATCACGTTAGGACGCGGGTAAACCGCGCTGCCCGGCGGAGCAAAGGCGCCCTGGGCGATATAGACGAACGAGTCCGGTTGAATGCGCAGATTGTTCACGCGGCGACTATCGCTGTGGTCAAGCAGACCCGCGTCACTCATGTGGTAGCGAGTCCCTTCAGCCAGATCGCTGACATTCATGCAGCCACCAAGCGCCAAAACGGCCAGCAGCAAAACCAGGCTACGCATCCTACCCTCCAGAGGCCGGTGACGGAAAACCGGCGAATGGCCATGGGATGCAGCTTCCGCGCCAGTCTTCAGGAGTGCGAACATTTGTGGCGAGGGGATTTATCCCCGTTGGGCAACGAAGCGGCCCAAAAAAATGGGACTGCTGCACAGTCCAACGGGATAAATCCCCTCGCCACAGCCCGATCAGCCGCCGATAATTTTCATGATGGTCGCCCCACCCGAGAACGCCACTTCCTGCTTGTCACCCAAGGCTTTCACCAAGAGACGCTGCAACGCCGGCAACGCCTGATGGCGCGGCTTGTCCAGCAGATCACCGACATAGTGACGATTGCTCGACGACAGACAGCCATGCAACCAGCCCGTCGACGACAAACGCAGTCGCGAGCAAGTACGACAGAACGGCACGCTTTCGTTGGC
This sequence comes from Pseudomonas sp. NFX71, assembly GCF_048079215.1. Classification (NCBI taxonomy): domain Bacteria; kingdom Pseudomonadati; phylum Pseudomonadota; class Gammaproteobacteria; order Pseudomonadales; family Pseudomonadaceae; genus Pseudomonas; species Pseudomonas sp. NFX71. The sequence continues at coordinate 199,407 of NZ_CP182230.1, forward strand.
GATTACGCCGAAATAGCCCTGACCTGGAATTTCATAGCGCACCGCCGTCGCGTCGACGGGTGCATCGGCCTGCAGGTACTCATAACGATCACCGATCAGGCTCAGCAACTGCTGAAGGCTGACGAACTGTTGCAGAAAAGCGTTGTTGTCACTGGCCAGGTGCCCCATGCGCATCAGCTCGATGAAGCGCAGCTCGTAACCTCGCTCCAGGCAGTAATCGAGCAGCGGCATCACCTGATCGAGGTTTTGCCCGCGCAACGGCACCATGTTGACCTTGATCTTCATGCCGGCGGCACTGGCCTGATCCATGCCGTCGAGCACAGTCGCCAGATCACCGCCGCGGGCAATGCTGCGGAATGCACCGGCATCCAGGGTATCGAGGGAAACGTTGATGCGCCGGATACCGGCGTCGACCAGCAGGGGCAGTTTTTTCGCCAGCAGTTGACCATTGGTGGTCAGGCTGATGTCTTGCAGGCCCATCTGCCCGACGGCGGTCATGAAGGCTTCGAGTTTGGGGCTGACCAGCGGCTCACCGCCGGTGATGCGCAGTCGCTCGATCCCCGCCGCTTCGATGAGGTAGGCAACGCCGCGTGCCATGGCTTCGGCCGACAGTTCGTCCTGCGCAGCGACCAGCCGCTTGCCGTTGGGCACGCAGTAGGTACACGCGTAATTGCAGGCTGAGGTCAGGCTGATTCGCAGATTGCGGAAACGCCTGCCTTGACGGTCAACGATCATGGTCACTCCGGCACAAGGAAATCGGACGGCGTAAAACTTGACTTACAAATCAAGTTTTAGCAAGTCCCATGCCTGAGTATATTCCTGAGGTACTGCGCCATGTTGCGAAATAATGGCGCAATAAAGCAACTGAATGGCTTAGCTGCTTGGCGTGTCGGTGTCGCGCTTGCGCTTGTTGCCCATGCGCACGCCGATGTCCATCAGGAACTGGAAGAAACCTTCCTGATCTTCCAGCACGTTGCTCCAGAACGGCGAGTGGTACAGCGCCACGGCGCCGTGCACCAGCGCCCAGGACGCGCAGTAATGGAAGTAAGGCGGCACGTCTTCGAGCTTGCCTTCGCTGATCCGACCCTTGATCAGCAGGGTCAGGCGTTCAAAATTCGAGGCGCGGATCTTGTGCAGCTCCTCGATCATCTCCGGCACTTGGTTGCCCTTGACCACCTTTTCTTCGAGGCGATCGAACAAGCGGTAGCGTTGCGGATCGCGCATGCGGAATTCGAAGTAGGCCCGGGACAGGGCTTCCTTGTCCTTGTCGACGTCTGCCGAATGCAACAGCTCGTTCAAATCGCGCTCGTAATCGAGCATCAGGCGCAGATAGATCTCCGCTTTCGATTTGAAGTGCTTGTAGATTGTGCCTTTGCCGATACCGACGGCATCAGCAATCATCTCGACGGTGACACTGTCTTCACCTTGGTCGAGGAACAGCTTGAGCGCGGTATCGAGAATTTCTTGCTCACGGCGACGAAATTCACGGACCTTACGAGGTTCTTTATGCATAAGAAAAGGTCTGTCGGGGTCAAAATTCGAAGCCGCGTATTATGCCTAACTTGCGGCAAAATGCACGGATCATCCATCCATATCTGTGTTTCTTGATGAATTCTGGAAGCGTCGCCATTTAATGAGAACGCTTCCGAAGCGCACGTATTCCAAAATTGTTTAAAAACCTCGACCGGTAAACTGGACTCGGCGCAATACTGATCAATACTTCAACTGTCGGCGGGGCATCTCCCCCAAGTGCCGCGTCGATATTGGTACCAACGGACCGCGTACCATTGTTTTACTCCTAATGGTCTTAACCCGGATTCACCCCCCAGAACCCGGGTTTTTTTTGCCTGCAATTCAGGGGGCACCGCCCCCGCAGGAGCTGCCGAAGGCTGCGATTTTTTCCGGCGTTATGCCGATGCCCTGACGTGCGCCAACGGAAACAGCCGTTTAAAGTTCTCGGTGGTCTGCTCGGCAAATCGTTCGTAGGACTCCCCCCGCAACATCGCCAGAAACTCTGCCACTTCCCGCACATACTGCGGCAGGTTCGGCTTGCCGCGATAGGGGATCGGCGCCAGGTACGGCGAATCGGTTTCCACCAGCAAGCGGTCCGCGGGCACCTTGCTGGCCACGTCACGCAGCGCATCGGCATTGCGGAAGGTGACAATGCCGGACAAGGAGATGTAATAACCCATGTCCAGCGCCGCTTTGGCCATGTCCCAATCTTCGGTGAAGCAATGCAGGACGCCGGCCTGGGGCAGCGCGGCTTCATGCAACAGGGTCAAGGTATCGGCCCGGGCGCCACGGGTGTGAATGATCACTGGCTTGCCGGTTTGCTGCGCAGCTTGCAGGTGCAGGCGGAACGATTCCTGCTGCAGCTCTGCCGCCTCAGGCTCGTAGTGATAGTCCAGGCCGGTTTCACCGATCGCCACCACACGCGGGTGGTTGAGCTCCTGCAACAGCCAGTCCAGCGCCGGGGCAGCGCCCGGCTGCACGTCCAGCGGATGCACGCCGACGGAACAGTCGACATCGTCGTAACGTTCGGCCAGGACCTTTACGTCGGCTGCGTTGTCGACGCTGACGCCGATACACAGAAAGTGCCCTACCCCGCGCTGCCGGGCCGCATCGAGTGCGGCATCCAGAGAGCCGTCGTGGGCGGCGAGGTCGAGGCGATCAAGGTGGCAATGGGAATCTACGAGCATAAAAAGGGCTGCAACTTACATCGTATGGGTGGGACGGTCGGACTTCAGGGCTCCGGCCAGATGGGTTTCGATTCGACTGCGGGCGGTATCGTCGCCGTCGTTGAACTGCACGCCGACGCCGGCGGCGCGGTTGCCTTGAGCGCCTTTGGGCGTGATCCAGGCGACCTTGCCGGCCACCGGAATCTTCTCCGGCTCATCCATCAGGCTCAGCAGCATGAATACCTCATCGCCCAACTTGTAGCTTTTGTTGGTCGGGATAAACAGACCACCGTTCTTGATGAATGACATATAGGCCGCGTATAGCACGGACTTGTCCTTGATGGTCAGGGACAAAATACCGTTGCGCGGTCCCTGGTTGACGGCTTCATTCATACTGACCTCCACTGCAGATGCTCAGAGGATAAGCCCAGTCGATCACTTCTGGGTAGGCAATGACGCCCATTGCACCAGCAGCGCTTCGAGCAACAACACCCGATTGAGGTTGGCCTTGCTCATGACTTTCTGGCGCTGGGCGAGGATCCAGTCCTGAATGTTCAGCACTTTGTCCTGAGCGGTTTTCTGCGCCAGGTACTGAATCACCTTGCGCATATCGGCCAATCCCAGACCTTCTTCATCCTGGGTCAGCTGATAACGCAGGATCAGGCTCGACCAATCGCAGAACCAATCGAACAGCAGCAACAGCGGAGTTGCGTTCCAGCCTTCGGCCAGTTGCGTCGGCGATTGCTGTTGCTTGAGCAACTTCTTCACACCATCGACCACCAACGCTCGCTGCTCGCGCACGCCCTGAGCCTGCAAGCTGACGGCAGCCAGCGGCGAACCGGCAGCGAGGGTCAGCAACTCGATGCGCTCTTCTTCGGAACAGTCCGGCAGCGCCTTCGCCAGCCACGCCAGGCTCACGGCCTCACTCGGCAGCGGGCAGGCCTGCTGCACGCAGCGGCTCTTGATGGTCGGCAACAGACGGCTGGTCTGATGGCTGACCAGCAATAACACCGTGTCGCCGGACGGCTCTTCAAGGCTTTTGAGCAAGGCGTTGGCCGCGTTGATGTTCATCGACTCGACCGGCTCGATCAGCACCACTTTACGGCCGCCCATCTGCGAGGTCTGCACCACGAAGCTGACCAGATCCCGCACCTGATCGACCTTGATCGCCTTGTCGGCTTCTTCCGGTTCCAGGATGTAGTTGTCGGGATGGCTACCGGCCTTCAGCAACAGGCAGGATTTGCATTCACCGCAGGCGTCCTCGGCTGTCGGACGCTGGCAGAGCAAGCTGGCCATCAGCCGTTCGGCCAACGCGCGCTTACCGATCCCGGCCGGACCATGCAGCAGATAGGCGTGTGCATGTTGCTTGCGACCCGCCAGTTGCTGCCAGAGGCTGTCCTGCCACGGATAGGCTTCAGCCACGGGTCAGCTCCAGCAAGCGTGGGAGCAAGGCATCCAGCGACTGCTGAACCTGCGCCAGCGGTTGAGCGGCATCGACCAACACATAACGCGCCGGATCGGCTTCAGCACGCTTGAGGAACGCGCTGCGCACCGCATCGAAAAACGCCCGGCCTTCCAGCTCGAAGCGATCCAGGCGACCGCGAGCACTGGCGCGTGCCAGACCCACTTCCACCGGAAGATCGAAAATCAGGGTCAGGTCCGGGCGCAGATCGCCCTGGACGAACGTTTCGAGTGTCGCGATGCGCTCCAGCGACGAGCCGCGACCGCCGCCCTGATAGGCGTAGGTCGAATCGGTAAAACGATCACACAACACCACCGCCCCACGGGCCAGCGCCGGACGGATCACGCCGGCCAGGTGTTGGGCGCGCGCGGCAAACACCAGCAGCAACTCAGTGTCCGGGTCCATGGTTTCATCGACCGGCGCCAACAGCACCTCGCGAATTTTCTCGGCCAGAGGCGTGCCGCCCGGCTCGCGGGTCAACACCACTTCGATACCGGCGGCGCGCAGGCGCTCGGCCAGGTATTCACGGTTGGTGCTCTTGCCGGCGCCTTCGGGACCTTCCAGGGTAATAAACAAGCCAGTCACAGGCAGTCCTTAGTCAGAATCATTGCGGGCTTTGCGGCGCGGTTGCGTCTGGTTCGGGCGCAGGCGCAGCAGCGGGCTGTTTGACAGGTTCTTCAGCCGGTTCGTGGGAGGGCTCTTGAACCGGTTCTTGCGGCGTCACTGGCGGCAAAGCCTCGGGGGCTGTGTCGGGCGAAGCCGCCGGGATCGGCGCCTGCTCATCCGTCGCCTCGGGTGCGGTGACCGGTGCCGGGCTGGAGCGATAATCGGAGCGGCGCTTGAGCTGGAACTCGCGCACCGCGTTGTTATGGGCGTCCAGATCATCCGAGAACACATGGCTGCCATCGCCGCGTGCGACAAAATACAGGCTGTTGCCAGCCACCGGATTCAACGCTGCGTGGATCGCCTCGCGGCCGACCATCGCAATCGGCGTCGGCGGCAGGCCGGCGATCACGTAGGTATTGTAAGGGGTCGGTTCCTTGAGGTGCGCGCGGGTCAACTTGCCGTTGTAACGATCGCCCAGGCCGTAGATCACGGTCGGATCAGTCTGCAACAGCATGCCCATTTCCATGCGCCGCACAAACACGCCGGCGATCTGCCCGCGCTCTTGCGGTACGCCGGTTTCCTTTTCCACCAGCGAAGCCATGATCAGCGCTTGATAAGGTTCGGTATACGGCACGTCGGCTGCGCGCTGCCCCCACTCCTTGGCGAGGACCTCATCAAGGCGATCGTAAGCTTTTTTCAGCAGCTCGGCGTCCGTCATGCCCCGCACGAACCGGTAGGTGTCCGGAAAGAATCGCCCTTCCGGAAAGATCCCGGGGTGACCGAGCTTGTCCATCACTTCGCTATCGCTCAAGCCGTTCAACGTCTGCTCGAGCTTTTCATCCTTGGCCAGGGCCAAACGGACCTGATGGAAATTCCAGCCTTCCACCAGCGTCAGGCTGTACTGAACCATCTCGCCACGCTTCCACAGGTCGATCAGGCCTTCAACGGTCATGCCGGGCTGCATGCGGTACTCACCTTTGTGCAACGGCTGCCCGGCCAGATTGAAGCGCCAATACACGCGCAACCAGAAAGCGTCCTTGATGACGCCATCGGCTTCGAGTCGATAGAAAGTGCGAGTGGGTGTCGTACCTTTGGGCACGTCCAGCAGTTCTTCCTGGGTAATGTTCAGCGGCTGTTCCAGCGCCGAATGGATTTTCCAGGCCGCAGCGCCCAGACACAGCCCTGCCAGAACCAGGCCGGTTTCCAGCAACAGCAAGAATTTACGTCTCACGTATCAAGCATCCAGTAGCACACGAGCAATGGTTTGGAGTTTACGGGTGAGCGGCCCAATCGACCAGCTCAGTGCTGCGTAGGCGCGCACCGGCCAAACGCCATACACGCTATTGCAGACAAAGACTTCGTCAGCCCATTGCAGCTGATCGAGGCTGATGTCGGTGATTTGCGTGGGGATCCCCAGCGACTCGGCTTGAAACAATAATTCGGCACGCATCACGCCGGCAACGCCGCAGCGTTTGAGATCAGCGGTGATCAACACGCCATCACGGATCAGGAACAGATTACTGAACACGCCTTCGATCACGCGCCCGGCCTGATCAAGCATCAAGCCTTCGGCATGCTCGGTGTCTTGCCATTCGGAACGGGCGATGACTTGCTCAAGACGGTTCAGGTGTTTGAGCCCGGCGAGCAAGGGTTGTCTGGACAGTCGCGTGGTACAGGGGAAGAGGCGAACGCCGTGCTCTCCATGAACCACAGGATAAGCAGCAGGACGATTGCCTTGCAGAATGCGTCGGGCCTGGGCGGCAGGATCAGGGGCGTAACCGCGCAAGCTGTCGCCGCGAGTAAGGATGAGTTTAAGCACGCCCTCACCCAGAGCTGCGGCGTAGGCCAGCAGTTCACTGCGGATCAGCGCATGGTCGGCCGTGATCGCCAGGCGCAAACAGCCATCGGCCAGACGCGCCAGATGCCGGTCCAGCAACAGCGGCTGCCCGCCGCGCACGGCGATGGTCTCGAACAGACCATCACCGTAGGCCAGGCCGCGATCCTTCAGCGACAGAGCGTCAGCCGGCTGACCGTCGACCCAGCTGTCCATCAGTCAGCGAACCGGCGGAACACCAGCGAGCCGTTGGTACCGCCAAAACCGAAGGAGTTGGACAACACCACGTCGATATCCATGTTGCGCGCAGTGTGCGGCACGAAATCGAGGTCGCAGCCTTCGTCCGGCTCATCGAGGTTGATGGTCGGCGGCGCCACCTGGCTGTTGATCGCCAGCACACTGAAGATGGCTTCGACCGCGCCTGCCGCACCCAGCAGGTGACCGGTCATGGACTTGGTCGAACTGACGGCCAGCTTGTAGGCGTGATCGCCGAACACCGACCTGATCGCACAGGCTTCGGCGAGGTCGCCGGCAGAAGTCGATGTGCCGTGGGCGTTGATGTACTGAACCTGATCGACATTGACCTTCGCGTCGCGCAGGGCATTGGTGATGCAACGTGCAGCACCCGCACCGTCCGCCGGCGGCGAAGTCATGTGGTAAGCATCGCCACTGGTGCCGAAGCCGATCAGTTCGGCATAGATGGTCGCGCCGCGAGCCTTGGCGTGTTCCAGCTCTTCCAGCACCAGCGCACCGGCACCGTCGGACAGGACGAAGCCATCACGACCCTTGTCCCACGGACGGCTGGCGCGGGTCGGCTCGTCGTTGCGGGTCGACAGTGCACGGGAGGCGCCAAAGCCACCCATGCCCAGTCCGCAAGCGGCCATCTCGGCGCCGCCGGCGATCATCACGTCGGCTTCGTCGTACATGATATTGCGTGCCGCCATGCCAATGCAGTGCGTACCGGTGGTACACGCGGTGGCGATAGCGTAGTTAGGTCCCTGTGCACCCAGGTGGATCGACAGGAAACCGGAAATCATATTGATGATCGAGCCAGGCACGAAAAACGGAGAGATCCGCCGTGGACCGGAATCATGCAGGGTGCGGCTGGTTTCTTCGATATTGGTCAGACCGCCAATACCCGAACCCATCGCCACGCCGATGCGTTCACGGTTGGCGTCGGTGACTTCAAGCCCTGCATTACGCACAGCCTGGAAACCGGCGGCCAGACCGTACTGAATGAACAGGTCGAGCTTGCGAGCTTCCTTGACCGACAGGTATTCCTCGACATTGAAGCCCTTTACCGAGCCGCCAAAACGGGTGGAATAGGCAGAAAGGTCGGTGTGTTCGATCAGACCAATGCCACTGCGGCCAGCCAGAATGCCCTGCCAACTGCTCGGCACATCCGTGCCCAGTGGCGACAACATACCCATACCGGTGACTACGACGCGTCTACGCGACACAGCACTCTCCTTTTTCAAATGACGACTTTGCATCAGGCCTAAAGAAAAAACCGCACGCCATGATGGCAGTGCGGTTTTTCCATGACAGCAAGCAACGATTACAAACTATTACGCCTGGTGGCTAGTAACGTAGTCGATTGCAGCTTGTACAGTAGTGATCTTCTCAGCTTCTTCGTCAGGGATTTCGGTCTCGAATTCCTCTTCCAGAGCCATCACCAGCTCAACGGTGTCAAGGGAGTCGGCACCCAGGTCTTCAACGAAGGAAGCAGTGTTGACCACTTCTTCTTCTTTAACGCCCAGTTGCTCGGCAACGATTTTCTTGACGCGCTCTTCGATGGTGCTCATACCTTGTTTTCACTCCTAATGGACAAATTCAGGCAGCTGGCCAGTGGGTAAGTGTATAGAAAGACTTTTCAGTTTTTCAACTGAAAGCTTCACTCCTCAAACCCTGCGGCCCTCTGCCTATAAATAGATTGCAGCTTTATAACGGATTTTAGACAGCTCGTATGACATTTTTTTGAAGCAATCCGTCACATTTAACTCATGTACATCCCGCCGTTCACCGGGATTGTAGCCCCAGTAACGTAAGCCGCACCGTCGGACGCAAGAAAAGCGACCACAGACGCGATCTCTTGAGCTTGCCCCAGACGGCCCAGCGGAATCTGCGTCTGCAAGGCTTCACGCTGTGCCTCGGGCAGTTCGCGAGTCATATCGGTGTCGATGAACCCAGGGGCCACCGAGTTTACCGTAATCGAACGCGAACCGACTTCACGCGCCAGTGCGCGGCTGAAACCTTCCAGACCGGCCTTGGCGGCAGCGTAGTTTACTTGGCCTGCGTTGCCCATGGCACCCACTACGGAGCCAATACTGATAATTCGTCCCCAACGGGCTTTCGTCATGCCGCGCAAAACGCCCTTGGACAGGCGGAACAGACTGTTCAAGTTGGTATCGACGACGTCATGCCATTCGTCATCTTTCATGCGCATCATCAGGTTATCGCGGGTGATACCGGCATTGTTGACCAGGATCGCCGGCGCACCAAACTGCTCCTGGATGCTCGCCAGCACCGCCGCAACGGATTCGTCGCTGGTGACATTGAGTTCCAGGCCAGTGCCTTGAATACCGTTTTCCTTCAGGGTAGCGGCGATGCGTTCGGCACCCGAAGCAGATGTCGCGGTGCCCACAACGATGGCACCCTGACGACCCAGTTCCAGGGCGATGGCCTGGCCGATACCGCGGCTCGCACCGGTGACCAGTGCAACTTTACCTTGCAGACTCATGCAAGCTTCTCCTGATTCAGGCCAGCGCTGCGCGGGCGGCAGCAAAGGCGTCTGGGGTATTGAGGTTGGATGTCGACACGCCTTCGGCGCAGCGTTTGTTCAAGCCTGCCAGCACTTTGCCAGGACCGCATTCGACCAACTGGGTCGCGCCCTTGGCAGCCAGCGCCTGGACCGATTCGACCCAGCGCACAGGCTTGTAGAGCTGTTCAAGCAGATCGCGCTTGAGGGTTTCCAGATCCGCCGGTACGTCGGCGCTGACGTTTTGCACCACTGGAATCTGCGGCGCCTGCCAATTGATCGCAGCGATCGACTCGGCGAAGCGCTCGGCAGCCGGACGCATCAGCTCGCAGTGGGACGGCACGCTGACCGGCAATGGCATGGCGCGCTTGGCACCACGTGCCTTGCAGCCTTCGATGGCGCGCTCGACCGCAGCCTTGGCACCCGCGATAACCACCTGGCCCGGCGAGTTGAAATTGACCGCGCTGACCACTTCGCCTTGCGCCGCTTCGGCACAGGCCGCCAGTACGTCGGCATCGTCCAGACCGAGGATGGCAGCCATGCCGCCCTGCCCCGCTGGAACGGCTTCCTGCATCAACTGACCACGACGCTCTACCAGTTTGACGGCGTCGCCCAGGCTCAGACTGCCCGCCGCCACCAGAGCGCTGTATTCGCCCAGGCTGTGACCGGCAACATAAGCCGGACGCGCGCCGCCTTCAGCCAGCCACAGACGCCACAGGGCGATAGAGGCGGTCAGAATGGCCGGCTGGGTTTTATCGGTTTGATTGAGTTGCTCTTCCGGCCCCTGCTGGGTCAGTGCCCACAGGTCGTAACCGAGAGCGTCGGATGCTTCTTTGAATGTTTCAAGGACTACAGGATGTTGCGCGCCCAACTCGGCCAGCATGCCGAGGGACTGCGAACCCTGTCCTGGAAAGACGAATGCGAGGGAAGCAGACATGTAACAAGCCCCTAATGATCTTGTCGTCGGAGAATTGACGTCCCGCTTGGAGGACGCAAGAAACTGACAGTTTGGATGGCCAATTGAACTGAGCGGTCACATTTAAGCATTGTCCGACGAAAATGCCTAAAGCAACAAATCCTCCAGACGACCGTGAATCCGTTCCGGCAGGTTTTCCTGAATCTCGATCAAGGCTCGCGAGATGGCGCTCTGGAAACCCTGAACCCCTGCAGAACCGTGACTTTTCACCACAATCCCCTGCAAACCCAGAAAACTTGCACCGTTATGCCGCGCGGGCGCCAGGTCCGCTTGCAGTCGTTTCATCAGTGGCAGCGCCATTGCACCGATTACTTTTGAGGCCAGGTTTTTTTTGAACAGGGCTTCGATCCGAGCCGAGATCATGGTCGCCAACCCTTCGCTGGACTTGAGCAGGATATTGCCGACGAAGCCGTCGCACACCACCACATCCGCTTCGCCCCGGTACAAGCCGTCACCTTCGACAAAACCGATGTAGTTGATGCCGCGAGCACTTTGCAACAAGGTCGCCGCCAACTTGACCTGCTGATTACCCTTGATGTCTTCGGTGCCGATGTTCAGCAACGCAACACGCGGGCGAACGATACCGAGGGTTTCTGCAGCGACCGACCCCATGACCGCAAACTGCAACAGATGCTCGGCACTGCAATCGACGTTGGCCCCCAGATCGAGCAACTGGCAATAACCCTTCTGCGTCGGAATCGCCGCGACCATGGCCGGCCGATCAATGCCCGGCAAGGTCTTTAGCACAAACCGCGACAAAGCCATCAGCGCGCCGGTATTGCCGGCGCTGACGCAGGCCTGGACCTTGCCGTCACGCAACAACTCGAGCGCCACGCGCATTGACGAATCGGGCTTGCCGCGCAAGGCCTGGGCAGGCTTTTCATCCATGGTGATGACTTCGGACGCCGGTGCAATCGACAGGCGCGAGCGATCCACAGCCGATTGGCCAGCGATCAATTCTTCAAGAAGGGAGGGTTGACCGACAAGGGTCAGGTGCAGCGAGGGCGTAGCATTCAGACAAGCGAGGCTGGCCTGAACAATGCTGCGGGGACCGAAGTCCCCGCCCATTGCGTCAATCGCGATGACTTGAGCGGACAAGTGATTACTCGTCAGCGCCCTTGTCGATCACTTTACGGCCACGGTATACGCCTTCTGGCGATACGTGGTGACGCAGGTGAACTTCACCGGTGGTTTTTTCTACAGACAGGGTGCTAGCCTCGAGAGCGTCGTGCGAACGACGCATGTCACGGGCAGAGCGGGATTTTTTGTTCTGCTGAACAGCCATAATTGATTAACTCCTAAACGTTTGGGTCACGCTTTAACTGCGCCAATACACTGAACGGGTTGGACCGCGTTACCTCGTCCTCGCTCGGTTCGGCCTCTTCGAGACCCCCCGGCTGCTGGCATTCTTCCGGATGATGAGCAGGCACAATGGGCAAGGCGAGCAGAAGCTCCTCCTCGATCAGTGACTGCAGATCCAATGGATCTTCGCCCAGTTCCAGCACGTCATAACCTTTCGGCAACGACTGGGTATTCGCACCCTCCTTCACCACAGCATAACTGCATTCGCTGTGGATCGGCAGGGTGACCAGCTCAAGACAACGCTGGCAAACCATTTTGACTTCGGTGTCGATAAAACTGTGGATTACCACAGACTTACGTTCATCTCGTTCAAAAACGAATTTAGCCTGCACCGTACCGACAGTATCGGAAAGCGGGTCGCAGAGTCTCTCCAAATCGGCCAGCAGCAGTTCACCTTGAAGGGTGGTGCCACGGTCAGCCAATTTGCGCGGGTCAACGTGAGGTGGAATCGGGTCATTCAACATAGGCGCAGCATTATAGGGATGCACCCGGCCATGTCAAAGGAAATTCAGCCCTGTCCGTCACCTGGAAGCCTCGCTAGAATTCGCGCCTGTCTTCTGGAGATGCGCATGCTGCCTTTATTACTCGCTTCAAGCTCGGTGTATCGCCGGGAATTGCTGGCCCGCTTGCAGCTGCCATTCACTTGCAGCTCGCCGGATATCGATGAAAGCCATCGTCCGGGAGAGCCCGCCATCGAGCTGGTAAAACGCCTCGCCAAAGAAAAAGCCCAGGCCCTGGCCGGCGACCATTGCGCTCATCTGATCATCGGTTCCGATCAGGTTGCGGTGCTCGGCGACAGAATCATCGGCAAGCCCCACACCTTCGAAAAGGCCCGTGAACAGTTGCAGGCTTCGAGCGGCGCCAGCGTGACCTTCCTGACTGGCCTCGCCCTGCTCAATAGCCAGACCGGACACTGCCAGGTCGACTGCGTGCCATTCACCGTACACATGCGCACACTCGACACCGCGCGCATCGAACGCTACCTGCACGCCGAACAGCCCTACGATTGCGCTGGCAGCTTCAAGGCCGAAGGTTTAGGGGTGAGCCTGTTTCAAAGCACCGAAGGTCCTGACGCCACCAGCCTGATCGGGCTGCCGCTGATTCGCCTGATCGACATGCTATTGGCCGAAGGCGTGCAAATCCCCTGAAAAGCAAAAGATCGCAGCCTTCGGCAGCTCCTGCAGGTGGACGTGAATCCATGCAGGAGCTGCCGAAGGCTGCGATCTTTTACGCGAGCGGGCAGTCAGCGCAGCGACGGACCGTGAAAACCCATCCACATCGCCAACTGCTCAGCCACACTGGCGCCAAGTTTCTTCGAGAAGCGATCGAACGGCGACTCCTGAACGGTGAAGTCAACGAGCTCCTTCTCGCCAATCACGTCACGCGCCACCGAACTGGCATTGCCCAGACCATCGATCAATCCCAGAGGCAACGCCTGCTCACCAGACCAGACCAACCCGGAGAACAGCTCCGGATGCTCCTTATCCTTGAGGCGATCGCCTCGACCCTTCTTGACGCTGCTGATGAACTGCTGGTGCGTCGTATCCAGCACGCCCTGCCAGAACCGGGTCTCTTCGGGCTTTTGCGGCTGGAACGGATCGAGGAACGACTTGTGCTCGCCCGACGTGTAGGTCCGACGCTCGACACCCAGCTTCTCCATGGTGCCGACAAACCCGTAACCCGCCGCCGTCACACCAATGGAGCCCACCAGACTCGCCTTGTCGGCGTAGATCTGATCCGCCGCACTGGCGATGTAATAAGCACCGGAAGCGCCCAGATCCGAGATCACCGCGTAAACCTTGGTGTCCGGGTGCAAGCCACGCAACCGGCGGATCTCGTCATAAACGTAACCCGACTGCACCGGACTGCCGCCCGGACTGTTGATGCGCAGAATGACACCCTTGACCTTTTCATCCTCGAAGGCGGCACGCAGGCTGCCGACGATGTTGTCAGCGCTGGCGGGCTCCTTGTCGGCGATAATGCCCGTCACGTCGATCAGCGCAGTGTAATTGGCGCTGCGCGTAGCAGCTTTTTCCATGTCCATCAGCGGCGTGAACAGAATCAGCGCGCCAAACAGATACACAAAGGTCAGCAGCTTGAAGAAAATCCCCCAACGCCGCGACCGGCGCTGCTCCTGCACGCTGGCCAGCAGGGTCTTCTCCAGCAGCTTCCAGCTCTTCTCGTCACCGCTCTCTGCGCTCGCCTTGGCGGGCGCTTTCCATTCGTCGGTCATGACATCTACCCCAGCAAAAATCTATTAGGCCCGCTGACTCAGCCAGGCATGCAATTCTGAAAAACGATCGATGGCCAGTGCCGGTTCAAACAGTTTCAGCGCATCGATTGATTGCGCGCCGTAGCTGACCGCCACCGAATCCATGCCGGCATTGCGCGCCATCTGCAGGTCGAAGGACGAATCGCCGACCATCAACGCTTGCTCCGGGCGAACCTCGCAATGGGCGAGAATCTGCTCAAGCATCAGCGGATGGGGCTTGCTGGCGGTTTCGTCGGCCGCACGAGTGATGTCGAAATAATCTTCCCAACCGTGCGCCTGCAGCACGCGATCCAGCCCGCGACGCGCCTTGCCGGTCGCAACCGCCAAGTGATAACCCTCGGCGCGAAACGCCTCCATCGACTCGACGACACCTTCAAACAACGGCGAAGGCACGGCTTCCGAAGCGATGTAGTGATCGGCATAGTGCTGACGGAAAGCCACCAGCTCGCTGTCACCGATTTCCGGATACAACGTACGAATAGCCTCCGGAAGGCCCAGGCCGATGATGCCTTTGACAGCAAAATCATCGCGCAACTGGAAGCCGGAACGCTCGGACGCGACGTGCATCGCCTCGACAATCCGACCAATGGAGTCGGCGAGCGTGCCGTCCCAATCGAAAATCAGCAGCTTGTAATCAGAGGGGTGCACTCAGGCGCTCCACGGTTTTGGCCCACATCTCGTCGACAGGCGCCTGCAACTTCAGCTCGCCACCGTCCGGCAGAGGCACGGTCAGCATGTAGGCGTGCAGAAACAGGCGTTTACCGCCCAGGTCGCGGATTTCCTTGCTGAAATCGTCGTCGCCGTACTTGGTGTCGCCGGCAATGCAGTGCCCGGCGTGCAAGGTGTGAACACGGATCTGGTGAGTCCGGCCGGTGATCGGCTTGGCTTCGATCAGGGTGGCAAAGTCGCCGAATCGACGCAGGACCTTGAACACGGTCACAGACTCCTTGCCCTCCTCCTCGTCGACCTCGACCATGCGCTCGCCGGAGCGCAGATTGCTCTTGCCGAGTGATGCACGAACCTGCTTGATCGAGGCCGCCCAGTTACCACGGACCAGCGCCATGTAGCGCTTATCGACGCCATCGCCGCGCAATGCCGTGTGCAAGTGACGCAGCATGCTGCGCTTCTTGGCGATCATCAGCAGGCCGGAGGTGTCACGGTCGAGACGGTGAACCAGCTCGAGCTCCTTGCAATCGGGACGCAACTGACGAAAGGCTTCGATCACGCCGTAAGTCAGGCCGCTTCCGCCGTGAACCGCAATGCCGCAAGGCTTGTTGATCACGATCAGCCCCTTGTCCTCAAAGACAATTGAGGCTTCGAGGCGTTGCAGCAGACCCTGGGCCAGGGGCACCGGTTCGTCGCGCTCCGGCACGCGAACCGGCGGCACGCGCACGATATCGCCCGCCTGCAGCTTGTATTCGGGCTTGATCCGACCTTTGTTCACTCGCACTTCGCCCTTGCGCAAAATGCGGTAAATCAAGGTCTTGGGCACGCCTTTGAGCCGAGCGAGAAGGAAGTTATCAATACGTTGGCCGGCATATTCCGGCGAGACCTCCAGCAGTTGTACGGCTGGGGTCGAAGGGGCAGTAGTCGTCATGCCGCGGATGATATCAATTTTTTATGGAATTGAAGCACTTAATCATTACTGCTATAGTCGCGAACGCCGCCAAAAGCGGCCTGGACAGCGGACCAACGGTCAAAAACCGGCCCTGACCAATGCAATTCACCAGGACGCGAGGCCGTCCTACGGGGCTTTCGCTACGTAACGGTGGAGTTTGCAGGTGTAACGAGCGCAGGTGACATAAGGCCTGAATCACGCCGCAAAGCAGAGTTTTCACTCGCTACGCGAGCCAATATTCACGGCCAGTTCACAAAGTGCAGTCAGCTGCGAATGACCCCGAGCGATCGCTTCGGAAACACCGCCTAAATTAGCCATGATGCGTGACCTCCCCTTTCGGAGCTCACGGTAAATGCCAACCCGCTGCGGATTCTGCGCGCGGCAGCACCCGAATTATCAGGGATACGTGTAGGGTGGAGATGCACAACCGCTGGACTGTGTAGCAATAGGCTTTATCAAGACGCTTCATCTCGTCCACAGCCACTGGTTGATTCCTCCTCCTGACTGAGTGCTTAAGTAGCCACAGCAAGCAGGACGCGTACGTCGCGATGAAGGCCCACATTGGCCGGACTTCGCTGGACACGGGAATGGCCAACCACTCCCGACGCACCTGACACCGACCGTGAGAAGTCGTGTGTGCCGAACGCCGTTTCCGGCAGCCCGGAAACCGACGGTACTACATGAAAAGAATGCTGATTAACGCAACTCAACCCGAAGAGTTGCGTGTTGCACTGGTAGATGGCCAACGCCTCTACGACCTGGACATCGAATCCGGTGCACGCGAGCAGAAGAAGGCCAACATCTATAAAGGCCGGATTACTCGCATCGAACCAAGCCTTGAGGCTGCCTTTGTCGATTTCGGCTCCGAGCGCCACGGCTTCCTGCCCCTCAAAGAAATCTCCCGCGAATACTTCAAGAAAGCCCCTGAAGGCCGCGTCAACATCAAGGACGTCCTGAGCGAAGGCCAGGAAGTCATCGTTCAGGTCGAAAAAGAAGAACGTGGCAACAAGGGCGCCGCCCTGACCACCTTCATCAGCCTGGCCGGTCGTTACCTGGTGCTGATGCCGAACAACCCGCGTGCCGGCGGTATCTCCCGTCGCATCGAAGGCGAAGAGCGCAACGAACTGCGTGAAGCCCTGAACGGTCTGGTTGCCCCGGCCGACATGGGTCTGATCGTGCGCACTGCCGGCCTGGGCCGCAGCAGCGAAGAAATGCAGTGGGACCTCGATTACCTGCTGCAACTCTGGACCGCCATCAAAGAAGCCTCGCTGGATCGTTCCGCGCCATTCCTGATCTACCAGGAAAGCAACGTGATCATCCGCGCCATCCGCGATTACCTGCGCCAGGACATCGGCGAAGTACTGATCGACAGCGTTGAAGCCCAGGACGAAGCCCTGACCTTCATCCGCCAGGTGATGCCGCAGTACGCCAGCAAGATCAAGCTGTACGAAGACAGCGTTCCGCTGTTCAACCGTTTCCAGATCGAAAGCCAGATCGAGACCGCTTTCCAGCGCGTCGTTGAACTGCCTTCCGGCGGTTCCATCGTTATCGATCCGACCGAAGCCCTGGTGTCCATCGACATCAACTCGGCGCGCGCCACCAAAGGCAGCGACATCGAAGAAACCGCCCTGCAGACCAACCTTGAAGCCGCCGAAGAAATCGCCCGTCAGTTGCGCTTGCGTGACATTGGCGGCCTGATCGTCATCGACTTCATCGACATGACCCCTGCCAAGAACCAGCGCGCCGTGGAAGAGAAAGTCCGCGAATGCCTGGAAGCCGACCGCGCTCGCGTGCAAGTCGGTCGCATCTCGCGCTTCGGCCTGCTGGAAATGTCCCGTCAGCGCCTGCGTCCATCGCTCGGCGAAAGCAGCGGCATCGTCTGCCCGCGTTGCAATGGCACCGGCATCATCCGTGATGTTGAATCGCTGTCGCTGGCGATCCTGCGCCTGATCGAAGAAGAAGCACTGAAAGACCGCACCGCCGAAGTCCGCGCCCAAGTGCCGATTCCGGTTGCAGCCTTCCTGCTCAACGAAAAACGCAACTCGATCACCAAGATCGAACTGCGCACCCGCGCCCGCATCGTCATTCTGCCGAACGATCACCTCGAGACGCCGCACTTCGAAGTTCAGCGCCTGCGTGATGACAGCCCGGAAGCCGCGGTCGGCCAGTCCAGCTACGAAATCGCTGCTGCCGCAGCCGAAGTCGAAGAAGTCCAGCCAGCCGCTGCGACCCGCACCCTGGTTCGCCAGGAAGCCGCGGTCAAGACTGCTCCGGCCCGCGCCAACGCTCCGGTTCCGACCGAAGTCGTCGCCGCTCCGGTGGCTGCGCCGGCCGTCGCGCCAGAGCCAAGCCTGTTCAAGGGCCTGGTGAAGTCGCTGGTCAGCCTGTTCGCTACCAAAGAAGAGCCTGCCGCTCCGGTTGTGGTTGAAAAACCGGCGACCACCGAGCGTCCGGCCCGCAACGAAGAGCGTCGCAACGGTCGCCAGCAGAGCCGCAACCGTAACGGTCGCCGCGATGAAGAGCGCAAGCCTCGCGAGGAACGTGCACCGCGTGAAGAACGCGCACCACGTGAGCCGCGTGAAGCCCGCGAAGAAACCCCGGCAGTCGCTCGCGAAGAACGCGCTCCACGTGAAGAACGCGCACCGCGCGCCCCTCGTGAAGAACGTGCACCGCGCGCACCGCGCGAAGATCGCAAGCCACGTGGCGAGCGTGAAGAGCGGGTTCGTGAACTGCGCGAACCTCTGGATGCCACGGCTCCGGCCGCTGCGGCTACCGCTGAAGAGCGTCCAGCCCGTCAGCCACGCGAAGAACGTGCCCCACGTCCACCGCGTGAAGAGCGTCAACCACGTGCAGAGCAAGCCGCTGCCGCTGTTGCCGAAGAAGAACTGACCGGCAACGAAGAGCAACTGCAGGAAGACGGTCAGGAAGGCGCCGAAGGCGATCGTCCACGCCGCCGCTCCCGTGGCCAGCGTCGTCGCAGCAACCGTCGCGAGCGTCAACGCGATGCCAACGGCAATGTGATCGAAGGTTCGGAAGAATCGGAATCCGCTGAAGGTAGCGAAGCGGGCGAAAGCCGCGAAGCGCCAAGCGCTGCCGATCTGGCCGCCGGCCTGGCTGTAACCGCAGCCGTTGCCAGCAGCGTGATCAGCGCTCCGGCCGAAGCACAAGCCAACGAGCAAGCCGAACGCGCCACTGCTGCCACACTGGAAACTGCTCCAGAAGCGCCAGTCGTTGAAGCAACGACACCTGTAGAAGCAACTTCCGCTCCGGAAATCGAAGTGGCACCCGCTCAAGAAGCACAGCCTCAGGTTGAAGCTGCCGCGGAACCGGCCTTCGTTGCTGAAGCGCCTGCCGTGGTTGCAGAACCGGTTGCTGAAACCGTTGCTGAAACCGTGACCGAAACGGTTCGTGAAGTTCGCGAAGAGCAAACTGCGTTCAACTGGGTTGCCGAGCCAGCTGTTGCCGAAACGCCAGCTCCAGCGCCAGTCGCTGAGAGCGAAACGACTGAAGCCACGGTTTCCGAGCCAGTAGTGGCTGCTGCCGAACCCGCTCCAGTGGTTGAAGCGCCGGTTGTCGCTGAAGTGGCTGCTCCCGCCGCTGAAGCTGCTCCTGTCAGCGCCCTGACGCCAAGTGGCCGCGCGCCAAACGACCCGCGTGAAGTGCGTCGTCGCAAGCGTGAAGAAGAGCGCCTGCAGAAGGAAGCCGAACAGGCTGCCGCTGCTGCTCCGGTCGCTGTCGAAGTTGCACCTGTTGTGGCTGAAGTCGCCGAGGCTGCTCCTGCCCCGGCTGCTGAAGTCACTGCCGAGCCCGTTGACTCCGTGATCGCTGAAGCACCACGCTCCGTTCAGGAAGCGGTAGAGCAACACGAGCAAGCCCTGGAAAAAGAACACGAGCCTAAACCCCTCGCCTGATTCCATCGGCCACTAAAAAGCCCCGCCTGGTGATCCAGGCGGGGCTTTTTTATGTCTTCGAATCCACCGCCCCCTGTGGGAGCGAGCCTGCTCGCGATTGCGATTTAACATTCAACATTGATGCAAGCTGACCCACCGCCATCGCGAGCAGGCTCGCTCCCACAGGGGATTTATGCAGGTTTGAAGATCAGTGATTCAGGCACATCCACATCCCACAACACACCGGGATCATCGACTGTCACTTCCCATACTCGCCCCTGCGCAAACAGCGGCCGGGCTCCATGATCACCGGACAACGCCATCAGCCCCGGTCCGAAGTTGCGACCGAAGCCCACCGGATGCCCATACTCACCTTGATGCACCGGCACACTGACAGAGTCATCCGCAATCCCCGCCACCACCTGCGCGATACTGGAAGGCAAAATAAACGGCATATCCCCCAATACAATCAACCAGCCATCGAGCTGCGAGCACGCTGACACCCCGGCCGCAATGCTGTCGCCCATGCCGGTCGATTCGATCAGCACAACCTCGACACCATAAGCCTTGGCCAAGCGGATCACTTGCGGGCGGTCTGCGGTAGTGACCAGAACGCGCTTCTCAAGGCTGGCTGGCAAACTCACCAGCACCTGCTCGATCACCGAACGAACGGCGCCATCGCGTTCCGTACAGTCCGCCAACAGCTTATCCTTGTCGGCGCCCGCCACCTGCCGAAACCGGTCGCCCTGCCCCGCCGCCAACACGATGGCGCCGATTGCCTCACTCATACCTCCTCCCGCAGCGGCTTCTTTTGTTTCAGTTCGACGCCGTTCTTGATCGCCACGATTTCGGCCAGCAACGACAAGGCGATTTCCGCCGGGGAATGGCTGCCGATGTGGAGACCGATCGGCCCGTGCAAACGCTCGATGGCCTCTTGTGACAAGCCTAGCTGAGCCAGGTTATCCCGGCGCTTCAGGCTGTTGACCCGCGAGCCCAGCGCGCCGACATAAAAGGCCCGGGAGTCGAGGGCCGTGAGCAACGCCATGTCATCCAGGCGCGGATCGTGGGTCAGCGCAACGATGGCGGTGCGTTCATCGGTCTGGATGTTCAACACCGCTTCGTCGGGCATGCCGGGGACAAAGCGACCGTGCTGTTCTTCCCAGCCGTAGACGAATTCGGTGCGTGGGTCGCAGATCAGCACTTCGAAATCCAGCAGCCGCGCCATCTCGGCGACATAGCGGGACAGTTGCCCCGCACCGATCAGCAACAAGCGCCAGCGCGGACCGTAGATCGCACGCAACGTGTGACTGTCGAAACTCAGCACATCGCTCTTGTTCGCCGGCTGTAACACCACCTCGCCGGTCGCAATATCCAGCGAGCGCGCAACGATTTCATGGGCCTCGCAACGCGCCAGCAATTGGGCGACCCAGGCGGGGTCACCGACGCGTTCCTCGGTGAGGCGCAAGGTGCCGCCACACGGCAAACCAAAGCGTGCGGCCTCCTCGCGGGTAACGCCGTACGTGATCAGTTGCACCGGCGGCCCGTCAGCCGGAATCCGCCCATCGTGCAACCGGGCAATCAGATCATCCTCGACACACCCGCCGGACACCGAACCGATCACCACGCCATCTTCGCGCAAGGCCAGCATGGCGCCAGGTGCCCGGGGCGCGGTGCCCCAGGTCTGGACCACGCTGTACAACACCACCCGCTGACCGGCGCGGCGCCATTCCAGCACGCTGCGCAGGACGTTCAGATCGACGCTGTCCATCAGGCCTCAGCCTTCTGCCAACCCTGCAACTGATAGCGAACCGGCAGGTTGCGGATACGTTTGCCGGTGGCGGCAAAGATGGCATTGCACAGCGCGGGCGCGATCGGCGGCACGCCCGGTTCGCCGACACCGCCCAGCGGCACATTGCCCGGTGGCGTCACCAGATGCACGGCGACTTCCTTCGGCGCCAGGGACATGCGCGCCACTTCGTACATGTGGAAGTTGTCCTGCTGGACCTTGCCGTCCTTGAAGCTGATTTCGCCCAGTACCGCGTTGCCCAGGCCCATCACGCAGGCACCTTCGAACTGCGAGCGAATCCGCTCCGGGTTGATCTGCGGGCCGCAATCCACGGCAATATCGGCCTTGTGCACGATCAATGTGCCGTCGTCTTTGACTTCGACCTCGATCACCGCCGCCACATAGGTGACGAAGCTGTAATGCACCGCCAGCCCCAGGCCTCGACCCTTCGGCAACTGCCGTCCCCAGCCCGCGGCTTTGGCAGCGGTTTCCAGCACCGTGCGCATGCGCCCGGTATCGATCGGATAGCGCTCGGGCGACTCGCCGTAGTTCCACTCTTCACTCAAGGTGCGCGGATCGATCTGACGGTCCGGGCCGAGCAAGCTGATCTGGTACTTCAGCGGATCTTGGCCAGCCTTGTGCGCCAGTTCATCGACAAAGCTCTGAATCGCAAAGCCATGAGGGATGTTCGACACCGAGCGATACCAGCCAACCCGCGTATGAATCGCCGCTTCCGGATTCTCCAGGCGCACGTTGGGAATCGCGTAAGCCATGTTGGTAAAACCCATGCCCAGCTCGAAAGCGGCCTCGTGGTTCATGCCCGGTGCGAACAGCGCGGTGATGCTCGGCGCCACAGTACGATGCAGCCAGCCGGACGGCAGGCCGTCCTTGTTCAGACTGGCTTTCAGGTACTCGGCCGACACAGTGTGGAAATAGGAGCAGTGGATGTCATCTTCACGCGTCCACTGCACCCGCACCGCCTTGCCGGGGAATTCCTTGGCAAGGATCGCCGCTTCGATGATGAAGTCCGGCTTGGACTTGCGACCGAAACCACCGCCAAGCAAGGTAACGTTAAAGGTGACGTTATCGAACGGAATGCCCAGGCGCTCGCCGATTCGTTCACGGGTGACCTGCGGCGCCTGGCTCGGTGCCCAGGCTTCGCACACGCCATCTTTGAAGCGTGCGATGGCGACCATCGGTTCCATCGGCGCTTGCGTCAGGTGCGGCAGATAGTAGGAGGCTTCGAGGGTACTGTTGGCGCTGCCCATGGCCTCATCGATGTTGCCGGTATTGCGCACGACTTTGCCGGGTTTGAGCGACGCGGCTTCAATTTCCTTACGGTAGGCGATCGAGTCGTAACTGGCGTTGGGGCCGTCGTCCCATTCGATTTTAAGCGCGTCGCGGCCCTTGATTGCCGCCCAGGTGTTGCTGGCCACCACGGCCACGCCACCCAACGGCTGGAACTCCGAGGGGAGCGGACGGCCTTCGATCTGGATGACCTTGATCACCCCCGGGACTTTCAGCGCGGCGCTGTCATCCACGGATTTGACCTTGCCGCCATAGACCGACGGACGCGCGATGGTGGCGTAAAGCATGCCGTCGAAATGCACGTCGGCGCCATAGATTGCGCGACCATTCACGATGTCTGCACCGTCGATGGCTTTGGTGCCTTCCTTGCCGATGTAGCGGAACTGCGAAGGCTCCTTGAGCCGCAAACTGTCGCGCGCCGGTACCGCCAACGCACTGGCAGCCGCGGCCAGCGCGCCGTAACCCAGCTCACGCCCGGTCGGTTTGTGGATGACTTTGTGCAGTTGCGCATGGCATTCGCCAACCGGGACTTTCCACTGCTCGGCGGCGGCTTGTTCGAGCATGGTTCGCGCGGCGGCACCGCAACGGCGCATCGGTTCGTACCAGTGGCGCATGCTGCGTGAACCGTCGGTGTCCTGGTTGCCGAAACGCACTTCGTCGCCCGGCGCCTGCTGTACTTTCACCAACGCCCAGTCGGCGTCCAGCTCATCGGCCACCACCATGGTCAGACTGGTGCGCACGCCCTGGCCCATCTCCGAGCGATTGCAGACCACCGTCACCGTGCCATCAGTGGCGATGCTGACGTAAACCTTCGGATCATCGATCCAGCCGTTGGGCATGCCGTCGGCGCCGAATTTCTTTTCTTTCTCGGCAGCAAAGGCGTCCTGCCAGCCCCAACTCGCGGCGATGACCAGAGCGCTGGTGGCACCGACGCCTTTGAGAAAGCCACGGCGACTGAGGTTGCTCAGGGCGAAATCATTCGGTAACTGGCTCATGCCTTGGCCTCCTTCAGGTGGGTGGATGCCTGGCGGATGGCGGTCTTGATACGGTTGTAAGTGCCGCAGCGGCAAATATTGCCGACCATCGCCTCTTCGATCTGTTCGTCGCTTGGGTTCGGGTTGGTCTTGAGCAGTGCAGTGGCGGACATGATCTGCCCGCCCTGGCAGTAACCGCACTGGGCGACGGCAGTATCGAGCCAGGCTTGCTGGACGATTTGCCCGACCGGGTCCGCGTGCAGGTTGTCGATGGTGGTGACGTTCTGGCCGATCACCGAACCGATCGGCGTGATGCAGCTGCGCGCCGGGGCGCCTTCGATATGAATGGTGCAGGCGCCGCACAGGCCCATGCCGCAGCCGAACTTGGTGCCGTTATAACCGGCCACGTCGCGGATAGCCCAGAGCAGCGGCATGTCCTCGGTGACATCGAGTGAGTGGTCTTGACCATTGAGCTTCAGGGTAATCATGGGCACGCCCGCATATTTATAGGGTGATGGGGTCGAGCAATCTGCCGCTGGGAAATGAGCGGTTGGCATCACGCAGATCGACTCAGGCTAATGAGGCTCTCTTATGCGAACAGGAACGTCTGCATCGGGCCTTTGGTGAAGCAAATACTTGCATCGTTAGGTGGCTAAGTTAACCCAGCATTAACAAAAAAGCCCTGCACAATCGAAGATGTGCAGGGCTTTAAATGACTCTTGAAAGCTTAGCCTCAATACCGATTAGGCTCCATTTCCAGATCCACGTGGAAGCGTTCGGAAATGTCTTTTTGAATGCGTTGTGCCAGGTTCAACAACTGCAGGCCGGTCGCAGCCCCGTAGTTGACCAGCACCAGCGCCTGCAATTTATGCACGCCAGCGTCGGCCTCGCGAAAACCTTTCCACCCTGCCCGTTCGATCAGCCACCCTGCGGCCAGCTTCATTTGCCCGTCGGGTTGCGCGTAGGCCACCAGATCCGGGTATTCGCCTTTGAGCTGAGCGACCAGCGCAGCCGAGACCAAGGGGTTCTTGAAGAAGCTGCCGGCATTACCAAGCACCGCCGGATCCGGGAGTTTTTCATTGCGGATGCTGCAAATTGCGCGGCTGACGTCGGTGGCGGTCGGGTGATCGATGCCTTGCTCGGTCAAGCGCTGACGCACCGGGCCGTATTCCAGATGCAAAGGCGCGGCGCGGTCGAGGGCGAACCGGACCCGCAGGATCAACCAGCGTCCCGGCTCCTGTTTGAACAAGCTGTCGCGATAAGCGAAGTTGCACTCGGCCAGCGTGAAGTCCCGCAAATCGCCGGTCTGGCGATCCAGAGCCGTCAGACCGGCGAACACGTCCTTGATCTCCACGCCGTAGGCACCGATGTTCTGCATCGGCGCAGCGCCGACGGTGCCGGGGATCAGGCTGAGGTTTTCCAGCCCCGACAGACCCTGTGCCAGCGTGTGTTGCACGAACGGATGCCAAGGCTCGCCGGCCTCGGCTTCGATCACGACCTTGCTGCCGTCGTCGCTCAGGATACGAATCCCGCGTGTCGCCATGCGCAGCACCAGCGACTGGATATCGGCAGTCAGCAGCAGATTGCTGCCACCGCCAATCACCAGCAGCGGCACGTCATGCTCCGCCGCATAGGCCAGCGCCTCGCGCACGTCGGCATCGCTGCGGGCTTCGGCAAACAAGCGCGCCTGAACGTCCACACCAAAGGTATTGAACGGTTTGAGCGAAACCCGGGGTTTAACCTGCAGACTCATAACCGGCCCTTCAATTCGATCACCAGCAAGTCGGTCGCGCGCTCGATCAGATCCAGCACGTACTCGAACCCCTGGTCGCCGTCATGGTAGGGATCCGGCACTTCATCGACATCCGACTGGTAGCGACGCAGGAACAGATCCAGCTCGGCCTTGCCTTTGGCCGGTTGCATCGACTTGAGGTTGTGCAGGTTACTGTGGTCCATCGCCAGGATCAGATCGTACGTGGCGAAATCGGCGCGGGTCACTTGCTGGGCGCGCTGCATTGACAGGTCGTAACCGCGCAGTTTGGCCGCCGCCTGGCTGCGCTGGTCTGGCGCCCTGCCGACGTGCCAGTCGCCGGTGCCGGCGGAGGCCACTTCGACCTGATCGGCCAGCCCCGCTTCACGCAATTTATGTCGCAGCACACCTTCGGCCGTCGGTGAACGGCAGATGTTGCCCAGACAGACGAACAAAACCCGCATCAGGCCTCCAGCAGGCGACGAACGCGCTCGAGGTCTTCGACGGTGTCGACGCCGGTAGGCGGCGCGATCAATGCGTCGGCGACGTGAATTCGCACGCCGTGCCACAGAGCACGCAACTGTTCCAGGGATTCGGTATTTTCCAGCCAGCACGGACCCCAGCTGACGAAGTCATGCAGGAAACCGGCGCGGTAGGCATAAATGCCGATGTGGCGGCGATACGGCACGCCTTCCGGCAGCGCCTCGCGACTTTTCGCGAACGCGTCCCGGGCCCACGGCAACGTCGCGCGACTGAATGTCAACGCAAGGCCATCGAGGTCGCTGACGACCTTGACCACGTTGGGGTTGAACAGGGTTTCAACGTCTTCGATCGGCTCGGCCAATGTGGCCATGCGCGCTTCGCTGTGGGCGGCCAGGTTGGCGGCAACCTGATCGATCACGCTCGGCGGGATCAACGGTTCGTCGCCCTGAACGTTGACCACGATGGCGTCAGGCGCCAAGCCGAGTTTTGCGGCGACTTCGGCCAGGCGATCAGTGCCGGAGTTGTGATCTTCGCGGGTCAGCA
The DNA here is from genome assembly GCF_048079215.1 of Pseudomonas sp. NFX71. Lineage (NCBI taxonomy): Bacteria > Pseudomonadati > Pseudomonadota > Gammaproteobacteria > Pseudomonadales > Pseudomonadaceae > Pseudomonas > Pseudomonas sp. NFX71. The sequence goes on from NZ_CP182230.1 coordinate 225,707, forward strand.
CCACTTCGGCGCCAAACGCGTTGCACGCCTCGACAATGCGCGCATCGTCGGTGGCAACCACCACGCGCTCGGCGCTGCTTTTGCTCGCCTGTTCCCAGACGTGCTGGATCATCGGCTTGCCGGCGATCAGCAACAGCGGTTTACCCGGCAAGCGGGTGGAGGCATAACGCGATGGAATGACAACGGTGAAGGCTGTGGTCATTTATCCAGACGCTCGTCAGTGGTCAGGGTGCGGGCTTCGGTTTCGAGCATCACCGGGATGCCATCGCGAATCGGGTAGGCCAGGCCGGCGCCCTTGCTGATCAGCTCGGTTTTGTCGGCGCTGAGCTTGAGCGGGCCTTTGCAGACCGGGCAAGCGAGGATGTCGAGCAATTTGGTGTCCATGAGCATTCCCTGGAAAAAAACGGTTTAAGGCAAAAGACGAGCCGGCAACAGGCGCATCAGCTGCGTATCGAACCAGGCCACGAAGGCCGGCGATGGCGCAGCATCGACCGCCAGGTACCACCAATCGGCGGCGGCGAAGGCACGGCACTTCACCGCGTCCTTTTCGGTCATCACCAACGGCAATGACGGTGTGAAATTCAAGGCCTGCACGCTGTACTCGGCGTGGTCGGCAAATGCATGCGGGACTGGCTGCCAGTGTAGCGTTTCGAGGGTCGTGAAGAAACGCTTCGGATTGCCGATCCCGGCCACGGCGTGCAGCGCCTGGCCTGCGGGAAAGTGATCGAGGGCGCACCGTTCGCCGCTGCGCAGATTGACCAGTTCGGTTGGCTGCAACTGAAAGGCAAAACCGTCCGGGCGATCATCGGAGGCGCCGTTGTACAGCAAGGCGTCAACGCTTTGCAGGCGCTCGACCGGCTCACGCAACGGTCCGGCGGGCAGGCAACGTTTGTTGCCCAGGCCACGGGCGGCGTCGATCAACACCAGTTCAAGGTCCCGCGCCAGCCGGTAATGCTGCATGCCGTCATCAGACAGAATCAGGTCCAGCGGCTCGCTCGCCAGCAGCGCTTTGACCGCGCTGCTGCGATCCGGGTCGATCATCAACGGAACGCCGGTGCGCTGGACGATCAACAGCGGTTCATCGCCTGCCACATCGGCGCTTTGTTCGGCCTCGACACGCCACGGCAGGTGCGGCGGTTTGGCGCCATAACCACGACTGACCACGCCGACCCGCAAACCGCTGCGCTGGCAATGCTGGATCATCCATAGAATCAGTGGGGTCTTGCCTGTACCGCCCACGGTGATGTTGCCGACCACGATCAACGGCACCGGCGGCTGATAAATTTCGCCCTCACCCGCCAGAAAGCGTTTGCGCTTGTTCATGACCACGCGGCGATACAGCCACTCCAATGGCTGCAACAGCTTCAGGGCCGGATGACCGGCGTACCACGCGGCGAGCAAGCGATCGGACATGGCCATCAGGGCGCGGGCGGCGCCGCCTCGACTGTGGTCATGCGCAGGTGACTGAAACCGAGTTTGCCGGCGGCGTCCATGGCGATGATGACCGATTGATGCTGGGTCTTGCCGTCCGCACTGATCGACAGTGGCAGGTTGGTGTCACCGTTGGATTCTTTCTGCAAAGCGTCCATCAGGGTCGCCAGATCATTTTTCGGCAACAACTGATTGTTCACCGAGAACACGCCTTCGGCACTGATGGCGACATCCAGGTGTTTGACCTGCTGGTCTTCGGCAGGCGAACCGCTGACCGCTTCCGGCAGATCGACGCGCAACTGGGTTTCACGGGTGAAAGTGGTGGTCACGACGAAAAACAGCAGCAGGATAAACACCACGTCGATGAGCGACGCGAGGTTGATGTCGACCGTTTCCCGCGGTTTGCGGCGGAATTTCACGCTCTTTTGCCCTCAGCCAGGTCCACGTCACGATCACCCTGCACCACCTCGACCAACTTGATCGCTTCCTGCTCCATGCCCACCACCAGCTCATCGATGCGGCGTTGCAGGAAACGGTGGAAGAATACCGCCGGGATACCGACCATCAGGCCTGCGGCCGTGGTGATCAAGGCCTTGGAAATACCACCGGCCAGCACCGCAGCGTTGGTGCCCATGCCCGTGCCCATGAACGCGCTGAAAATATCGATCATGCCCAACACCGTGCCCAACAGCCCGAGCAACGGCGCCATCGCGGCGATGGTGCCGAGGGCGTTGATGTAGCGCTCGAGCTCGTGAATCACCCGCGCGGCGGCTTCTTCGATGCACTCTTTCATGATCTCGCGACCATGTTTGGAGTTGGCCAGGCCCGCCGCCAGAATCTCGCCCAGCGGCGAGTTGGCACGCAGTTCCTTGAGTTTTTCTTTATTGAGTTGCTTGTCCTTGATCCACACCCAGACCTGCCCGAGCAGATGCTCCGGGGTCACACGGCTGGCACGCAGGGTCCACAGACGCTCGGCGACGATCGCCATGGCCGCGATGGAACTCAGAATGATCGGCAGCATCATCCAGCCGCCGGATTTGACCAATTCCCACACAGTGACAGCCCCCTCGAAAAAGTGCGCCACTCTAACATAGGGGGGTGGCGCACCGAAGACCGTGATGTCGCATCCGGTCGGGCTTTAATAACGTGCGGTTATGGCAGGGAGCGCCAGAAACGCCGTTCCTGACGCATTGTCCATGCTGGCGTGAAGCGTCCGAGGTGCAGACGAATGGCGCCTTGCTCGGCGCTGTCATGGATCGCCATGCCGCGTTTTTTATAACGGGCCATGACCGTAGGATGCGGATGACCGAAGGAATTGCCGTTGCCGCGCGAGATCAGCACCGCTTTGGGCTGCAACGCGGCAAGCAGCGCCATCGACGACGAACTGCGGCTGCCATGGTGCGGCGCCTGCAACCAGTCGGTGGGCACGGCCAGCGGACTGTCAAGCAGGGCCCGTTCGGCGGCGCTGTCGATATCCCCCGTCAGCAGCATGCGTTCGCCATTGGCTTCGATCTGCAGGACACAGGATTTTTGATTGCTGTCCGAGGCAGAAGGCCATTGCCAGAGCTGAAACCTCACGTCGTCCCACGTCCATTGCCGGCCACTCTCGCAGGCCTCGGCGTGCAATTCGACGGGCAAGGCCACGGGGTCGCCGCTGAGCACTCGCGTCACCGGCAAGCCCAGGGCAACCGCTCGCGCACCGCCGGCATGATCGGCATCGGCGTGGCTGAGCAACATCAGGTCGAGTCCGTCCACGCCCAGTTTGTGCAAGGTGGGCAGCACCACTCGCTCGCCGAGGTCGAAGTCGCCGAAGCGCGGGCCGGTGTCATACAACAGCGTGTGATGGCGAGTCCGCACCAGGATAGCCAACCCCTGACCGACATCCAGTTGCCAGACTTCGGCGATCCCCTCTGGCAACAGTGGCCGGGGTGGAAAAACCAGCAACAGCAACAGCGGCCAACCCAGCGGGCGCAGCGGTACGCCACGCGGCATCAACAACAGAAACGCGCCGAGGGAGCCCAATGCCCATGTCCCCAATGGAATCGCCACGGGCACCCACGCGGGCAATTGGCCAGCCATCAGCCCAAGGCCCTTGAACAGCCAGTCGATCAACCCGCCCGCCAGCCACAGCAACCCCTCGCCCACATAAGGCAGCGGTAACAACAGGGTCCCCAGCAACGCTGGCGGCAAGACCAGCAAACTGATCCAGGGCACTGCAAACAGATTGGCGACCGGCCCGCTGAGACTGATCGGCAGTCCCAGCACCAGCAGCAGCGGGCCCAGGCCGATTGCGATCAGCCATTGGGCACGGGTCCAGGTTTGCCACCACCGCCAAGGGCCTAGGCGCCCGCCGAAGGTGAAGATCAACACCGCCACCGCCGCGAAGGACAACCAGAAACCCGGTTGCAGACTCACCAGCGGATCCAGCAACAACACTGCGTTGAGCGCCAGCACCAACGGCCACCAGGCACCGAGGTGGCGAAATCGCAGGCGCCACAACAGCACCAGCCCGATCATTACGCAGGCTCGCCGCACCGGTACTTCGAATCCTGCCAGCAGTCCGTAACCAAGGGCAGCGACGAATGCCAGTCCGCACGCCCATGGCAGCCACGGCAAGCGATTCGGCCACATACCGTAGCGAGCCAGCCCGGCGATCAGCAGATACACCACGCCTGCCAGCAGACCGACGTGCTGCCCGGAAATCACCAGCAGATGCACGGTGCCGGTGTCTTGCAACACCTGCCAGTCCTCGCGACCAAGCCCGGCGCCATCCCCCAGCACCAGTGCCGTCAGTGCACCGGTTCGCCCCTGAGCGTCCACGGCTTGCAAGCGTTGGCGGATGCCGTCACGCCAGGCCCACCGGGCTTCGGCAAGACGCTGGCCATCCTTGACGGTCCCGGTTGCACCGATGCGTTGCGCCAGCAGCCAGGCGTCGTAATCGAAGGCATGGGGATTGAGCAGCCCGGCAGGACGCTTCAATTTCACCGCCAGCCGCCAGCGTTCGCCACTGTTGACCGGTGATCCGTCGTACCAGGCCAGGCGCATCAGTGAAGGCACTTTTGCCTGTCGCGACCGGGCGTCCACCAACTCGAAACGCACAACACCTTCATTATTCTGCGGTAATCCCGTCACCCAGCCTTCGACCCAACGGGTTTCGCCATCGAGATTCGCCGACAGTCGATCATCCAGCGCCCACTGCGCATTCGCGCCCGCCCAACTGAAGCCGAACAGGAAAAAAGCCACTGGATACGTCCGGAACGGAAGCACCATCAATCCCACTACAGGCAACACCAGCCATAACCAGACCGGCGGTAACACCGGCAAAAAACGCAGGGCCAGCAGACCCAACGCCAGCGCCATCATCCCTGTGCGCATAAGCCCGTCCTTGAGAGTCCACACCCTAGGCATAGCCGGCTCATGGCACGCGCATCGTTATTAATTGTCACAAAGTCTGAATGGGCGGCTCATAGAATCCAGACATACTTGCCGCCTTAACCGACCGAGAAGCCCTATGCCCCGGCGCTTATTCAAACGTTACATGCCAGACCCGACCAGCATCAGGGAACACAAATCCTTACGCTTTCTCGGCACTCTGCTGCATGACCCGAACCTCTGGCACCTCAACCGTCACTCGGTCGCGCGGGCCATGGCGGTGGGTTTGTTCGCGGCGTTCCTGCCCATTCCATTGCAGATGCTGGTGGCGGCCGTCCTCGCCATCGTCGTGCGGGGCAACATGCCGATTGCTGTCAGTCTGGTGTGGCTGACTAACCCGATTACCATGCCAGCGGTGTTCTTTTGTACCTATCAGACTGGGGCGTGGCTGATGGATGTGCCGGCTCGTCATTTGCCGGATGAGTTGACCTGGGAATGGATCAGCGGCGAACTCTCTACGCTCTGGCAGCCGTTTTTGCTGGGTTCGGTGGTGGTGGGCCTGGTATTGGGCGCCCTCGCCTATTGCCTGGTGATGATGTATTGGCGGTGGTGGGTGGGTCGGCAGTGGGCTCGGCGGAAGAAAAAGCGGATGCAATGAATGTTAAAAGGCCTCCGCGTTGGGAGGCCTTTGTTGGTGGACTGGCTTGGGGTACATATCCGTTTCTTCGGTAATGGCTGCTATTGGTTCCGCCTTTACGGCGGGTTACTTGGCGCTTCTCCAAGTGACTCGCCGTAAGGGCGAAACCGTAATCAGCCGTTACCGCAGCAACGGATACGTACGCTTAAGTACGCATCCCCCGCCCACTCACCAACAATCGCGCACACCCGATATACAGCACCACCGTCGCCACCAGCATGAACGTGATCGCCACACTGATCCGGATATCCGAAACCCCAAGAATCCCGTAGCGGAACGCATTGACCATATGCAGCACCGGATTCGCCAACGACACCGTCTGCCAGAACGGCGGCAACAACGAGATCGAGTAAAACACCCCGCCCAGGTATGTCAGCGGCGTCAGCACAAACGTCGGGATGATCGAAATATCATCAAAATTGCGCGCAAACACCGCATTGATGAACCCCAGGAGAGAGAAGATCGTTGCCGTCAGCACCACCACCAGAATGGTCACGCCCAGGTGATGCACCTGCAACTGAGTGAAGAACAGCGACAACAGCGTCACGATCAGCCCGACCATCAACCCGCGCAGCACGCCGCCCAGGGTGTAGCCGATCAGGATCGTGTGCGGCGACACCGGCGACACCATCAACTCCTCGATGGATCGCTGGAACTTGCTGCCGAAGAAACTCGACACCACGTTGCCATAGGAGTTGGTGATCACCGACATCATGATCAGCCCCGGCACGATGTATTCCATGTAGGTGAAACCACCCATGTCACCGATCTGCCGGCCGATCAGGTTACCGAAGATCACGAAGTACAAAACCATCGTGATCGCCGGCGGCAGCAGCGTCTGCGGCCAGATCCGGGTGAAGCGTTTGACCTCACGGTAAACGATGGTATTGAGCGCGACGAGGTTGGGTTGCAGCTCCGAACTCATACCGCCACCTTCGACAGATTTTTCTCCACCAGGGACACGAACAACTCCTCGAGGCGATTGGTTTTGTTACGCAGGCTCAACACTTCGATGTTCTGCTGCGCCAGTTGAGTGAACAGCGCGGTGATGCCCATGGACTTGTCGACCTGGACCTCAAGGGTATGAGCGTCGAGCAACCGGGTCGGGTAACCCAGCAACTGCGGCGCAACGCTCAATGTGTTTTTCGTGTCGAGCAGGAAGGTTTCCACATGCAACTGGCCGAGCAGCTGTTTCATGCTGGTGTTCTCGACGATGGTGCCGTGATCGATGATGCCGATATTGCGGCACAACTGCTCAGCCTCTTCCAGATAGTGCGTGGTGAGGATGATGGTGATGCCCTTCTGGTTCAGCTCTGTCAGGAACGTCCACATCGAACGGCGCAGTTCGATATCCACCCCCGCCGTCGGTTCGTCGAGGATCAGCAGGCGCGGTTCGTGAACCAGCGCGCGGGCGATCATCAGTCGACGCTTCATGCCACCGGACAGCGAACGCGATGGCACATCGCGCTTGTCCCACAGCCCGAGCTGGGTCAGGTACTGTTCGGCGCGTTCCTTGGCGATTTTCGGCGGGATGCCGTAGTAACCCGCCTGGGTCACGACGATGTCGAATGTTTTTTCGAACTGGTTGAAGTTGAATTCCTGGGGCACCACGCCAATGCAACGCTTGAGCGCCGCCGGCTCTTTGTCCAGGTCGTGACCGAAGACGTTCACCGTGCCGCTGGTCTTGTTCACCAGGGTCGAAAGAATGCCGATGGTCGTGGATTTGCCGGCGCCGTTCGGGCCGAGCAAAGCGAAAAAGTCACCTTCGGCGACGTCCAGATCGATACCACTCAGGGCCTGGAAACCGTTGCCGTAGGTTTTGGTTAGCTGCCGGATGGACAGAGCGGAACTCATATCGGATTTATGCACCAAGAAGGGAAGAAAGGGATCAATAAGGGCGGGCGGCGAACAATGCAACCGCGGCGCATGAGCGCAATGGTGCTTGTCACCGCCACACAAGTACAGTCAAGCGTGTCGATAGTGAGTATTAAGTCAACGCGGTCATGACGGCTTTCCTGTACGCCGGACGCTGCTTCAGTCGCGCATACCAGGCCTCCAGATGAGGCTGTGACGCACGCTCGATCGGCATCTCGAACCAGGCATAAATGAAGCTGCCGAGAGGAATGTCGCCCATGCCGATTTCATCGCCTGACAAGTACGGTTTGGCCGCCAGTGCCTGATCGGCCATCGCCAGCAAACCTTCGCACTCTTTGATAGCGGCGTTGATTGACGGCCAGTCCTGCTGGTCTTCCGGCGTGCGCAAGACACCCCAGAACACAGTACGAAACGGGCCGGCAAAACTTGAAGTGGTCCAGTCCATCCATTTGTCAGCTGTAGCGCGGGCTTGGAGATTTTCCGGGTACCAGGCAGTGCCGCTGGCGTGCAGAGCCATCAGGTAACGAACGATGGCGTTGGATTCCCACAGCACGAAACCGTCGTCCTCGATGACCGGCACACGGCCATTGGGGTTCATCGCGCGGTACTCCGGCGTGTCGACGACCCCAAAGGCGCCGCCCGCATCGATGGCCTCATAGGCCAGGCCCAGTTCCTCGGCGGCCCACAAAGGTTTTCTGACATTCGACGAATTTTTCCGACCCCAGATTTTCAGCATGACCGCCTCTTTATGGATGAATGCGCAGGCAGCATACGCCGGATCAGGCGCGACTCAAATCGCTCTGCATGTCACCCAGCAGCGGCGGCAGCTGTTCGCTGAACAGATGCGGGTAGCACTTTTCCAGGTGCTCGAAAAAGAACGTTTCCGGCACGTCGGTGAACTGGCCGTGATCGATCAGGTATTCCATCAATTGCTCGCCGTCGCGATTGAAGGGGTGGAAAACACTGTCGTTGATCCCGTCGAATTCCAGCGGCGCCACGTTGAACAGTTCGCAGAGCTTCTGGTTGAACGCCGGCGTAGCTTTGACCCAGCGATCGTTCAGGTACAACTCTGTATAACCATGCATGGCGAACACGTCGCTCTTGAGCAATTCCAGCAAACGCGGGGTCGACAAATGATTGCGCACATCTGCCAGACCGATCCGCGCGGGAATCCCGCAGTGCCGGGCCGCACCGGCCAGCAGCGTGGCTTTGGGCACGCAATAACTTTCACCGGCCTCCAGCGCATAACTGCCACGCAAGGTGTCTGGATCGCGGCTGAACGTATAGGGGTTGTAACGTACGGCCTCGCGCACCGCGTAATAAAGATTGATCGCCTGCTCGAGGGGGTCGCGGTGACTGCCACGATGTTTTTCGGCGAACTCCACCACCGACAGGTGGTCACTATCGATGAAGCGGCCGGGACGCAGATACTCGTGCATGAGAACAATCTCCTGGGGAAGCCACGAGTCTAACGACAGGTTCAGCACAGAGATAACGACGTTTCGGCCAAACATGGACGCTTAGCCGCCCGCCCAACGAACGATCCGGGCCGGTACCAACCGGTCCTGCAAAGCTCATCGAAGTTTCCCACGATTTCAATCACATCGCTCTGACCACCCTGTTTTGCGGATGCCGTCTAAGCTCTGAAGGTTGTTTTTGCCCTTGTTTCACGGAGGATTAAATATGCTGCTGTTGTGGATACTGGTTCTGGTTGTCGGGATTGCGTATTTAGCCCACCGCCGTATCGCCCCGCTGCCCGCCCTGTGCATCGTCGCCGTTTATGTGGTGGCGATGGGCGCCTTCAGCCGCGCGCCAGGCTGGTTACTGCTGGTGCTGTGGGTGTTGATCGCGGCTGTCGCGGTGCCCTTGTTGCTGCCCGACCTGCGCCGTAAATACTTCAGCGCGCCGCTGTTCAGCTGGTTCGAGAAAACCCTGCCGCCGATGTCGGAAACCGAGCGCGATGCCATCGACGCCGGCACGGTCTGGTGGGACGGCGAGCTGTTCAGCGGCCGGCCGGACTGGGACAAACTGCTGTCCTATCCAAAAGCTCAACTGACTGAAGAGGAACAGGCCTTCATCGATGGCCCGACCGATGAACTCTGCGCGATGGTCAGCGACTGGCAGATCGGGCAAGACATGGACCTGCCTGCCGAAGCCTGGGCCCACATCAAGGAAAACGGTTTCTTCGCCCTGATCATTCCCAAGGAATACGGCGGCAAGGGTTTTTCTGCCTACGCACACTCCCAGGTGGCCATGAAACTGGCCACCCGCAGCGGTGACCTTGCGTCCACCGTGATGGTCCCCAACTCCCTCGGCCCGGCCGAGCTGTTGCTGCATTACGGTACCGACGAACAACGCAACCATTACCTGCCACGTCTGGCACGCGGCGATGACATTCCGTGCTTCGCATTGACCGGGCCACTGGCCGGCTCCGATGCCGGTTCGATGCCCGACACCGGAGTGATCTGCAAAGGCGAATGGGAAGGCAAGGAAACCCTCGGTCTGCGCCTGAACTGGGAAAAGCGTTACATCACCCTCGGCCCCGTGGCCACCCTCCTCGGCCTGGCATTCAAGGCGTACGACCCGGATCACCTGCTGGGCGATGAAGAAGACCTGGGCATCAGCCTGGCGCTGGTCCCGACCGATACCGCCGGTGTTGAAATCGGCCGTCGTCACTTGCCACTGGGCGCAGCCTTCATGAACGGCCCGAATTCCGGCAAGGACGTGTTCATTCCGCTGGATTTCCTCATCGGTGGCCAGGAGATGCTTGGCAAAGGCTGGATGATGCTGATGAACTGCCTGTCGGTCGGGCGCTCGATTTCGTTGCCCGCCGTCGGCACCGGCGCGGCGAAGTTCACCAGCCTGGTGACCGGTCAGTACGCGCAGATTCGTGAGCAGTTCAATGTGCCATTATCGGCGTTCGAGGGTATTCAGGAAGCCATGGCGCGCATCGGCGGCAATGCCTGGATGATGGACGCGGCGCGGATGCTCACCGCCAATGCGGTGGACCTGGGCGAGAAACCGTCGGTGTTGTCGGCGATTCTCAAATATCACCTCACCGAGCGCGGTCGCGAATGCATCAGCCACGCCATGGACGTTCATGGCGGCAAGGCGATCATCATGGGGCCAAACAATTACCTTGGCCGCAGCTGGAATGGCGCGCCGATCTTCATCACCGTGGAAGGCGCGAACATCCTCTCGCGCAACCTGATGATCTTCGGCCAGGGCGCGATTCGTTGCCATCCCTTCGTCCTGAAAGAAATGGCCCTCGCCGGGCGTGAAGACAAGGATCAAGCCCTCATCGAGTTCGATGGCCTGCTGCTCCAGCACATCGGTTTTGCCGTGAGCAATGCGGCCAGCACGCTGGTGCTGAACCTGGGTTTCGGTCACTTCGAACATGCTCCGGGAGACAAGCTCAGCCAGGGTTACTTCCGTGCGCTCAACCGGCAGGCCGCTGCGTTTGCCATGCTCGCCGACTTGAGCATGATGTTGCTCGGCGGTGAACTCAAACGTCGCGAACGCCTGTCGGCGCGTCTGGGAGATGTGCTCAGCAACCTGTACCTCGCTTCCGCCGCACTCAAGCGCTATCACGACCTTGATTCACCCGGGCACATGGCGCCCCTGTTCACCTGGGCCATGGAAGAAAGCCTTGGTCAGTCGGAACGGGCACTGGATGAGTTGCTGACCAATTTCCCGAACAAGGTGCTGGGCTGCCTGTTGCGGGTGATCGTGTTTCCGTTCGGTCGCCGCCATAAAGGACCGTCGGACAAACTCGGCGCCGAAGTGGCCGCAGTGATTGGCCGGGCCAAGGGCGATCCGACCCTCGAAGAATTGCTCGGTGGTTGTTTCCGTCCGCAATCGGCGGATGACGCCGTGGGTGCCCTGCAACACGCCTGCGACCTGCTGGACGCGGCACAGGCCGTGCAGAAAAAACTGCATGTGGCGCTCAAAAGCGGTCAGGTCAAACCGGTTGCCGGGGAAAACGTCATCGATGCCGCGCTGGAGGCTGGCGTGTTGCAACCCGTGGAGGCGCAAAAACTGCGTGAGGCGGAAGTGGCGCGGCGCAAGGTGATCGATGTCGATGATTTCGACAAAGAGGAGCTGACGCTGGCGGCAGGAAAAGTCCGCTGATCCAGCCAGTCATGTAAAAAGGTGCGCGGGCGCTTTATACTCCCGCGCCCGTTTTGCTCTTGAGGACTTATCTCGTGTCCAACGTCGTTGCCGATCATCTCGTCTTGCTTGACCACTTGCGTAGCATCCTGGTCGCCGTGGGTGAGGCCGAACAGGTTCCCGAAGAAAGCCATGCCTTGTTCCTGGAGCGCTTCGACGAACTGCGTGCGTTGCTGCCGGTCGACCCGATCGAAAGCCAATACCTGGGCCAGGACATCCTGTGTCAGGTGATTACCCGCTACCCGCAAATCGCCCACCTCGTCCCACGCGACCTGCTGTGGTACTTCGCCGGTGACTGCCTGCATTACATGCCCGATGATGAAATCGACTTGTATCAGGCGCTGGAAGAGCGTCGCTTCGAAGCGGAACAGAACGATGAACCGTTCGACTGGAATCAGGAAAAGCAATTGCTGGCAATGTCGAACAATGACAGCAAGCACTGATTGCTGATCAGAAATGCAAAAGGCCCGCATGGTTGAACATGCGGGCCTTTTTTTAGATCACAAAAATCAAAAGATCTTGCTTTAAAGCAACCCATCACTCTCCGGCAACTCATACTCCGCTGCAACCTTACCCAGCGCACCAGGCTTGCCCGGTTTGCTCAGCGTCGGCTCCTTCTCCAGACACTCCACCAGATAATCGATCAACACCCGTAGCTTCGGCGGCAAATAACGTGTCGGCGAATGCAGCAGCCACGCACCGCCGTGGTATGACGCCAGAAACGTCCAGTCCGGCAGCACCTGCACAATCAAGCCCTGCTCCAGCGCATAACGCGCCGTGAAGTACGGCAAACTGCCAATCCCGATGTGCTGCAACACCGCGCCCAACCGCACGCCGGTGTGATTGGCGGCATAACGCCCGCGCACACCGACGGTGACAGCCTTTGTGCCTTTCTTGAATTTCCAGCGTGCATCACTCGGCGTTTCACCCAGGTAAATGCAGCTGTGGTTGAGCAAGTCGTGGGGATGAGTCGGCGTGCCGTGCTCGGCCAGGTACTGCGGCGTTGCGCAGAGCAGGTGGTCGATGGTCAGCAATTGCCGCCCCACCAGGCCAGCCGGCGGACGGTCGGTAATACGGATTGCCAGATCGACGTTGTCATCGATCAAATCCACCTGACGGTCTTCGAGCAACAGTTCCACATCCACTTTGGGATAACGCCGCAGAAACTCCGGCATATGCGGGTGAATCACGAAACGCCCTACGGCTTTGGGCACGCTGACGCGCACCAGTCCTTCCGCTTCATGGGTGAACTGACCACTGATTTCCATTACCGATTTGGCCGCGCTGACCATCTCCTGGCAGCGCTTGAAGACTTCCTCGCCACCGTCGCTGAGCCGCAGCTTACGCGTGGTGCGTTGCAACAAACGCGTGGCGAGCGCCTTTTCCAGACGCGAAATGCTGCGACTGACCGCCGACGGAGAAGAGCCCAACTGACGCGCTGCTTCGGAGAAGCTTCCGGTCTCGACAACCTTGACGAAAATCGCCATTTCACCCAGCAACGGCAGTGGAAGATTTGTGCTCACAGTGCAACAGTCCTTTGATGTTTGAACGGATTATCACGCAATTCCACGCTTCATATAATAAAAAACAGAATCTTTAATGAGGGCATGGAATATGACGCTTCGCCTCTTTTTCCATAGTGATGACCTCAAGGCCAACGTGGAAGTACTGGAATGTACGCCTCACGAGAACGAGTTCGCCGTGGAGCTGCGCGCAACACTGTTTCACCCTCAAGGCGGCGGGCAGCCGTTTGACACCGGCTGGATCGGCGACAGCCAGGTGTTGCGCGTGGTGCAGGATCCGGACCGGATCATTCACTTCGTCGACCGTCCCGCACCTCTCGGCATGATCCAGATTCGCGTTGATGAGCCACGTCGTCAGTTCAATACGCGAATGCATTCCGCCGGCCATCTTATCGGCCATTTCGTACAAGCCATGGGCTGGATGCCGATCAAGGCTCATCACTGGCCGGGGGAAGGACGTGTGCAGTTCAAACCGACGGACTCCGCACAGGAAGTCGATGCCCAAACCGTGGGGTTCGGTATTGAACAGTGGATCGCCCACGACCTGCCGCGCCTGACATCGCTGCGCGAAGGCGCCCGGGAAATCGGTTTCGGTGAATTGCCCGCCTACGGCTGTGGCGGCACCCATGTACGTAGCCTGAAGGATTTGGGCACGGTCACGATCGCTTCTGTTTCGCAGAAGAAAGGAACGCTGTCAGTCCACTACAGCGTGGATTGAGCAACAGGGCGATGCCGGACACGGCCTCGCCCGGCGCCGGGGAGCCTGCACTCGCAGGTTCCGTTGACTATCCGATAGATGGACCTGAACCATGATGCTTGACGTCGAGCGTCTCGATGAGACGTGCATAAAAAAACTGGCCAACGAAGAAGTCCTCGCCATCCGGGTCAAAGGCTTCCTGGCCCCGCCGCTGGCGATACAGATCGGCGACAAGATTCTCGCGCCCGGCTTTGAAGGCTATATCAACGCGCCGAGCATCGGTCGAATTGGCATGGCGTTTTATGAAGCGGAAAACCAGCCACTGCTGATCGAGGATTATTTCGAGCGCGCCACACGCAACATCGCGGAGTTACGCAACCGATGCGCACCCTATTCGTCGCCGGTCGACACCTTGCGTTGCATGCTCGATGAGTCCTGGCCGGCAGGTGCGCATCTGGAAAACCTCTACGGTCGCAAGATGTATGTCGGACTGTCCCGGGTGGTGAAACCCGGCGTGTGTTTTCTGGCCCACCACGACATTTTCGCCAAGGACGCCCCGGACAGTTTCCAGGCCAAAAGCCTCGAGGCGCAGTTCGCCTGCAATGTTTATCTGAACATGCCCACCGAGGGCGGCGCGCTGCAGATGTGGAACCACGACATTTCCCCGGACCAGTTCGACGAAATGCGCGGCGACAGCTACGGCATCGATCCGGCGTTACTCGGCACTCCAGCTCTGGAGGTCTGCCCCGAGCCGGGTGACTTCATCATGTTCAATTCGCGCTGCATGCACTCGGTAACGCCGGGTGTGGCCGATCCGCGCTTGAGTCTTTCATTCTTTGTCGGCTATCGCGGCAATGCTTCACCCCTTACGTTCTGGAGTTGAGATGCAGTATTCGAATTACCTGGGCGAGTTTCTGGCGCTGGCGACTATCCATTTTCTGGCTGTGGTCGCACCTGGGCCGGACTTTGCGGTCACCATCCGCCAAAGTGTACGTTTCGGTCGAGGGGTGGGGATCTGTACGGCGCTGGGCATCGGCGCGGGCATTTCCGTGCATGTGCTTTACACCCTGCTCGGCGTCGGCGCATTGATGCACACCACGCCCTGGCTGTTGACGGTGGCCAAGATCGTGGGTGGCGCCTACATCCTGTATCTCGGCGTCAGCCTGTTGCGCAGCCAACCCAAATCGGTGCTGGAGGGTGAAAAGGAAGCAGACGAACCGATGGTCGAGCAAACGCTGCTGAAGGCGTTCACCACCGGCTTCCTGACGAATGCCACCAATCCCAAGGCCACGCTGTTTTTCCTGGCGATCTTCACCACCCTCATCAGTGCCACGACACCGCTCAACATTCAAGCGCTCTACGGCGTCTGGATGTGTTTCGTGAACGCGTTGTGGTTTGTGATCGTCGCGCTGTTTTTTTCCAGCGTCCGGGTGCGCGTGCTGTTCATGCGCATGGGGCACTGGTTCGAACGGACCATGGGGGTGATTCTGATTCTGTTCGCCGGGCGCCTGATTCTGTCGATGTAAGGACCGCCCATGAAAAAGGCCCGCTCAGTCTGACTGGCGGGCCTTATTTTCTGGCTCGGATACACATCGCGCACAAACAAAAACGCCGCTCAATGAGCGGCGTTTTTGTGAATTTGGAGCGGGAAACGAGACTCGAACTCGCGACCCCGACCTTGGCAAGGTCGTGCTCTACCAACTGAGCTATTCCCGCAAATGGCGTCCCCTAGGGGACTCGAACCCCTGTTACCGCCGTGAAAGGGCGGTGTCCTAGGCCACTAGACGAAGGGGACACGCTGCCCGGAACACATGGTGTGTGTTTCGGTGCCCAGAGCCGTATCCGAAGACTTGGTTCTGGTTTCACTCAGCCCTGCCCGAAAGCAACGCTGTTTAAAATTGGAGCGGGAAACGAGACTCGAACTCGCGACCCCGACCTTGGCAAGGTCGTGCTCTACCAACTGAGCTATTCCCGCATATTGGCGTCCCCTAGGGGACTCGAACCCCTGTTACCGCCGTGAAAGGGCGGTGTCCTAGGCCACTAGACGAAGGGGACACACGTACAACATTCACTCCCTACCGCGTTTCGCTGTGTGCTTTACGCTGTAAGTGGCGCGCATTCTATGGATGGATTGAAGGGTCGTCAACCCCCAGATATAAATTTATTTAAATCAATGACTTCGCCCTGCTTTGAGCGGTGAATACGGCTTTTTGCTCGCCCGGGGTTTGACGCCTATATTCTGACACCCGCCAAGACGTTATAGTCCACCCACGTAGCAGATGATGGCAATGTGCACCTCACACGCTATTACTTATATAAGCAGCGTTGCGGTCGATACAGACTGAAGGATGTTCGATCCAACCCGTCGAGCGGCCCTATGCGCCCCCAAGCCAAGCCACTACACTCGCACGCGAATCCCATAAAGAGGTCTTACCGGTGACACCACTCATGATCACCCTGCTAGTCGTAGCCGGGATCGCACTATTGATCGCCATTGGGTACATGAACCATGTGGTGGAAAACAATAAACTGGAAAGGGCCCGCACCAAGGTTGAACTCAACGACCGCCTGCGTCGCTGCGGCGAAATCACCGAGACCTTTCCCGGCCAGCTGATGACACCGGCTCTCAAGCTGCTGCTGACCCGTCTTGAGCTGAACGTCTGCCAACGCCTGTTGAACCTCGAAAAGTCCAGTGCCAACCTCAAGGTGCGAATCAGTGAACTGACCACCTTGGTCGCCCAAGGCGAATCGATCCCGGTCAACAACCCGCCGGCACCGATCCAGACCGAAGCCAAAGCCAAGGACGTACGCTTCCTGCTCGAAGCGCTGCACGGCCAGATCACCCGCGCCGCACAGGATGGCTTCCTGCCAACCAACGAAGCCAAACGCTGGATCCGCGAAGTTCGCCACACCCTGGTGCTGCTGCACATCGAATTCTTCAACAACCTCGGCCAGCATTCCCTGCAGCAGAACCAGCCTGGCCAGGCTCGCCTGGCCTTCGAACGCGGCGTGCAGTACCTGCGTAAACAGCAGGAACCGCAGATCTACGCCGAACAGCTCGAATACCTGGAAAAACTCCTGGCCCGTGCCAACGCACAAGTCATGGACAACATTGCACCGGTTGAAGGCGAAGTGAACCAACTGACCGAAGGCCTCAAAGACGTCGAGGCGGATGCGGACTGGAAGAAGAAAGTGATTTACGACTGATCGGAACTGTTTTGAAGAAACCACCTGAAGAGGTGGTTTTTTTTGCGTTGAGTTTGATGGGTAATTACATTCGATAAAAAATGATCGGCTGTCAGGCCGCCATCGCCGGCAGGCCAGCTCCCGCAGGATTTTGGTGCATCCGCGAGAACGGGTCGGCTGTCAGGCCGCCTTCGCTGGCAGGCCAGCTCCCACAGGGATTTTGGTACATCTGCGAGAACGGGTCGGCTGTCAGGCCGCCTTCGCTGGCAGCCAGCTCCCACAGGGGTTTTGGTACATCCGCGAGAACGGGTCGGCTGGCAGGCCGCCTTCGCTGGCAGGCCAGCTCCCACAGGGATTTTGGTACATCCGCGAGAACGGGTCGGCTGGTAGGCCGCCATCGCTGGCAGGCCAGCTCCCACAGGGATTTTGGTACATCCGCGAGAACGGGTCGGCTGGCAGGCCGCCATCGCTGGCAGGCCAGCTCCCACAGGGTCGAGGAGACCCACGAAAATCAGGTCGGCTGTCAGGCCGCCTTCGCTGGCAAACTCAGCGCCTACAAGAGCAGATCGACGCACACCCACCAAACCACGAGGCCGAGCGTTAGCTCGCCTTGCGCTTTTGATCTGACCGCCCCTTCGGGAGGCTGAGCGGAGGTTCTGCGCAGTGGGCAACCCGGCATGGATGCCGGGTTAGCCGCGCACGGCCATGGATGGCCGATCGCGGCGGGCCCACGGAGCAGGACCGGAGCGAAGGAACGCCGAGCCTAAGCGAGGGGCCGGACGCCGGGGCGAAGCGTTTTGCTTACTTTTGGGCGTCTGCAAAAGTGAGTCGCCGTAAGGGCGAAACCGCCAGCCGCCGTTACCGCAGCAATGGATATGCACACCACCACCAAGAACCTGGTCGGCTACCAGGCCGCCAAGTCCTCAAGCCTCAGAGCCTGAAATGCCCGACCATCCCCTTCAACTCAACCCCCAACTGCGCCAACTCAATACTCGACGCCGCATTCCCCTGCATCGCCAAGGAAGACTGATCCGCACTGGCCCGAATACTAGTCACACTGCGGTTGATCTCCTCAGCCACCGAACTCTGCTCCTCCGCAGCCGCCGCGATCTGCTGGTTCATCTGCTGAATCAAC
The DNA here is from genome assembly GCF_048079215.1 of Pseudomonas sp. NFX71. Taxonomy (NCBI): domain Bacteria; kingdom Pseudomonadati; phylum Pseudomonadota; class Gammaproteobacteria; order Pseudomonadales; family Pseudomonadaceae; genus Pseudomonas; species Pseudomonas sp. NFX71. Next base: position 243,793 of record NZ_CP182230.1, read on the forward strand.
GACACCGCCGCCGCAATACTGCCCAAGGCACTTTCGGTCTGTAGCGCATCACTGACCGCCAGCTTCACCAACTCGCCACTGCTCTGAATCTGATGCACCGACGACTGCGCTGCCGAGCGCAAGGCACTGACCAGTCGCTCGATTTCCTCGGTCGATTGCTGAGTCCGCTTCGCCAGGGCACGCACTTCATCGGCAACCACCGCAAACCCCCTGCCCTGCTCGCCGGCGCGCGCCGCCTCGATGGCCGCGTTAAGCGCCAACAGGTTGGTCTGTTCGGCCACGCTTTTGATGACACTGAGCACCGTGCCGATATTCTGGATTTCCGCACTCAGACTTTCGATGCTCGAACTGGCCGACGACGCCGAGTCCGCCAGTTGCTCGATCCGCGCCATGCTCTGACGCACCACCGCCTGGCCACTTTCGACCTTGCCGTCCGCCGTTTGCGCAGCCTGGGCAGCCTCCTCCGCGTTACGCGCAACGTCGTGCACGGTAGCGGTCATTTGATTCATCGCCGTAGCGACCTGCTCGGTTTCTTCCTTCTGGCTGCTCACTTCAAGATTGGTCTGCTCAGTCACCGCCGACAGCGACTGAGCCGAACTGGCCAACTGCTCGATGCCCGCCTGCAGACCGCTGACAATACTGCTGAGCCCCGCGCCCATCTGCTGCATGGCCTGCATCAATTGGCCGATCTCATCACGACGGGTCACTTCAACCGTCGCACTCAAATCGCCCGCGGCAATCTGCTGAGCGACGCGAATCACACTGCGCAGCGGTCCGACGATCAATCGGGTAATCACCCAAGCCGCGATCAGCCCGACCAGCAAGGCCAGGGCCGACGAACCGATAATCAGCAATGAGTTCTTTTTCAGCTCGGCCTGCATCGACTGGTCTTCGGCGACGTAGGCCTGGTCCACCCGCTCCACGACCCGCGCGGCGCGTTGATGCAACTGCTCGTAAACGGTTTTTTCCTGAGCCAGCAGGCCGGTGTATTCCGCCAGTTTTTCGCTGAAACCGTCGATATGCCCAACCACTTCATTGAGGACAGTCAGGTAGCCTTCATCCTTGACCGTGGTTTTCAATTGCTCGGCCTGAGTCAACGCCTGGTCGGCCTGCTCGATCTTGCCTTGCCCGGCGCTGTCGTCGCCCTTGCGGCTCTGGTCCAGGCGCACACGCGCTTCGTTCATGGCTTGCAGCATCAGCCGCGATACCTGGCTGACCTGATTGGCTTGCTCGATGAACTGGGAACCGTCCTTGCCTTCGGACTCCTTCAGGGCATAGGCGCCATCATCGGCGAGCCCGGCCTGCAACACGTCAAGATTATTGGCCACGCTGGAGACCGACCAACTGGCCATTTCCAGTGCAAGGTCCTTGGCCTGGCTCAGCGAGACGAATTCGTCAAACGCTTTGCGGTAAGCCCCCAATGACTGTTCGACGTCACTCATCACGGGTACGTTGGCCGGCGATTGCGCCTTCAGCTGATTCGCCAGGACGACCAGGCCATCGACACCCTCGTGCAAGGCCGTGACAATTTTCGGGTTGCCGTGCAAGGCGTACTCCTGCTCGAGCAGGCGCACCTTGAGTAAGCCACTGTTGAGCGACGACATCTGTTTGAGCCCGTCGAAGCGATGGCTAATGGTTTGCAGGGACCATACGCCGATGGCCGCCACCAGGGCTGTCAACAACAGCACCAGCACAAACCCGACACCCAGTTTTTTTGCCATACCGAGGTTGGCAAAACGTCCTTGCACGGCCGAAATCATTGCACTTAGTCCCCTGACATAGTCTGTTGACGCAGATTCGCAACCGGCCTGTGTCAACACAAGTCTCTGGCGTCGGAATAATGGCAAAAAGCTACGCCTACGTCGTTTTCAGAACGCTTGAGGTCGATCCGGAGCGGTGGCCTGAAAAAACGCCCGGGCTCGCGGATCACAGGCGCAAGCCACATTGATACGCTGCCAGTCACTGGCCTCACTGGCGGGGCTGAATGCCGTCGTGGAAGACAGTAGGACGCCGAAGCGCCGTGCCTGTGTCCGCACGTGAGCGTAGTCGGACTTGCGCGATCGCGCCCAGATGAACAAACCGCCGACGGGTTTGCCGAAAACCTCCCACTCGGCATCTTCCAGCACCTGCAATGCGGCTTCTCGGTCATGTCTCAGACGCTGCCGCAGCCGCAGCACCAACTTGCGGTAAGCACCGCTGGCCAGCAAGCGGGCCAGTACCGACTCACAAAATCCGGAAGCACCCAGACTGCTGATCCGCTTGACCTCGGCCAGTCGCGAAATAACCTCGGCACCGGCCACTACAAAGCCGACCCGCAATGAGCTGCTGAGGGTTTTGGAGAAGCTGCCGACGTAGATGACGTTGTCATCAGTATCCAGCGCGGCGAGCCGAGTACCGGGGCCACTGTGCAGGTCCGCGTAGACGTCGTCCTCAATCACCAGCACGCCGTGGTTTTTGGCCAGATGCAGAATCCGCTGCGCCACCACCGGCGTCAGGTTGCTGCCAGTAGGGTTGTGATAGAAGCTGTTGATGAACAACGCACGGGGCTTTTTCTCAAGCAGCAGTGACTCAAGCACCTCGATGTCCGGCCCGCGCGGGGTGCGCGGGACTTCGATCATCGAGACGCCATGCAGCCTGAGCATCTCGAACAGCAAGGAATAACCGGGACTTTCGACCACGACGCAATCACCCGGTTTGAGCAAGGTACGCACGATCAGGTCGAGCCCCTGACTGGCCCCTGCTGTCGTCATGATCCGGTTTTCTTCTGCGTCGATATCCAGCGGGCTCAAGCGTTTGATGATTTGTTGACGCAACGCAAGCAGCCCCAGCGGCGAGCTGTAATTGAACAGACCAGCCATGTCGGTACGGCTGACCTCCCGGATTGCATAAGTCAGATCATCCGTTTCGCGCCAGCTTTCGGGGAGCCCTCCACCCCCCAGATTCAGCCCGCCCGCAGCGTTGAATGGCTGCAACTCCGCGCCCTCGAACCAGGGTGAATCCGCAGCGGCCAACGTGGGGGCAGCGACAATGAATCCGGCGCCATGACGCGACGCCAGCACCCCTTGAGCCACCAGCCTCTCGCACGCTTCAACGACGCTGGACAGGCTGAGTAAATTGGTCCGTGCGATTTGCCGTGCAGACGGCAAACGCGTCCCCGGTTCTATGTCGCTCTGACGCAGCCAGCACGCTAACGCGTCGACGACTTGCTGTACGACCGGCACCAAGGCCTGTCGATCGATTCTCAATTCCATGAGCAAGCAAACTCCTGTTCGTTTGACGGAATCAGTTAATCACAGGCGCGCTCGATGGGCTGTGCGACAACGCCGTCAAAACTCGTGGTTCTAACCATTTGAAACACATTGCCTGGCACTTTCACGGAGCAAAAACGGGGGTTGGGGTTGGGGGTACATATCCATTGCTGCGGTAACGGCGGCTATTGGTTCCGCCCTTACGGCGGGTTACTTGGAAAAGCGCCAAGTAACCAAGCGCTCTCGCCCCTGACGTACGGTGCCTCGCTTAGGCTCGGCATGCCCTCGCTCCGGTCCTGCTCCGTGGGCCCGCCGCCATCGGCCATCCATGGCCGGGGGCGGCTAACCCGGCATCCATGCCGGGTTGCCCACTGCGCAGAACCTGCACTCGGCCTTCCGACGGGGCAGATCAAGATCAAAAACAGAGCGAGGCGGCCTGGTAGCCGACCTGAAGTCCACCAAGATCATCGGCGGTGAACACACATTTCATTTCTGCCAAAAATCACTGTGGGAGTTGGCTTGCCAGCGGAATAGGCCGTGCGGTAGCCACCCCGGCCATGGATGGCCGATGGCGTCGGGCCCACGGAGCAGGACCAGAGCGAGGCACCGAACGAAAGGCGCAAGAGCGCTGGGTTACTGGGTGCTTTTCCAAGTGACCTGCCGTAAGGGCACAACCAATAGCCGCGGTTACTGCGGAAAAGGATATATCCACCAACAACCGCCGCGAATCAGAACGCGGTAACGCCCCCATCCACTGCCAGCGAATGACCGGTCGTAAACGCAGCACCATCGCTGCACAGATACAGCACTGCACTGGCGATCTCTTCAACCTTGCCAATACGACCCACCGGATGCATGGCGCTGGCGAACTCGCCCTTCTTCGGGTCGGCTTCATAGGCGCGGCGGAACATGTCGGTGTCGATGACCGCCGGGCACACCGCATTCACGCGGATTTTTTTCTTGGCGTATTCGATGGCCGCCGATTTGGTCAGGCCGATCACCGCGTGTTTCGATGCGGCGTAAATGCTCATCTTCGGCGCAGCGCCCAGGCCGGCGACCGAAGCGGTGTTGACGATCGCGCCACCGCCTTGTGCCAGCAACAGCGGCAGCTGGTACTTCATGCACAACCAGACGCCCTTGACGTTAACGCCCATGATGGCGTCGAACTCGTCGACCGTGCCTTCGGCCAGTTTGCCTTTTTCAATCTCGATGCCGGCATTGTTGAAGGCATAGTCGAGACGACCGTAGGACCTCACCACCTCGTCCATCAGATTTTTCACATCGCTTTCCACGGTGACGTTGCAACGCACGAAGGTCGCTTCGCCGCCTGCCGTGCGAATCAGCGCCACGGTGCCCTCGCCACCAGCCGTATCCATGTCGGCCACCACCACTTTCAACCCTTCGGCGGCGAACGCCTGGGCGGTCGCGCGACCGATACCATTGGCAGCGCCCGTTACGACGGCGACCTGGCCGGAAAACGTCATGCTCATTGTTTTGTCCTCGAAGAGAAGAATGCGGGGGTTCGCTTGCGCCCAGTCTAGCCACAGGCGCTACCGCCACGGCAGCACTATCAGAAGGCCGGTTGGGCGCCCATGAGTTGCAGTGATAGAACCGCCACACTGACTATCACTGCACTGGATCGATGTGCATTCGCCGCATCAGCCAAACTTGCGGGGCGGTCCATGAAGGTCTATCAACAAGACTTCATTCATCTTGAGTGCCTGTCATGACTACCCAGACCAATCGCCAGTTCCTGCTTGCCAAACGTCCGGTGGGCGCGGCTACCCGCGAGACGTTCACCTATCAGGAAGTACCGGTCGGAGAGCCGGCCGCGGGTCAGATCCTGGTCAAAAACGAATATTTGTCCCTGGACCCGGCCATGCGTGGCTGGATGAACGAAGGCAAGTCCTACATTCCGCCGGTTGGTATCGGCGAGGTCATGCGCGCATTGGGCGTAGGCAAAGTCGTGGCGTCGAACAATCCAGGTTTTGCGGTCGGTGACTATGTCAATGGCGCCCTGGGGGTGCAGGATTATTTCCTTGGCGAGCCGCGCGGTTTCTACAAGGTTGATCCGAAACTGGCACCGCTCCCGGTTTATCTGTCCGCACTGGGCATGACCGGGATGACCGCCTACTTTGCCCTGCTCGATGTCGGTGCGCCAAAAGAAGGCGACACGGTGGTGCTGTCCGGTGCGGCCGGGGCGGTGGGCAGTATTGCCGGGCAGATTGCCAAGATCAAAGGTTGCCGTGTGATCGGCATCGCGGGCGGCGCGGACAAGTGCAAGTTCCTCATCGACGAACTGGGTTTTGACGGCGCCATCGATTACAAGAACGAAGATGTCGTCGCCGGCCTCAAGCGTGAATGCCCGAAAGGCATCGACGTTTATTTCGATAACGTCGGCGGCGATATCCTCGATGCGGTGCTGAGTCGCCTGAACATGAAGGCACGGGTGGTGATTTGCGGCGCCATCAGCCAGTACAACAACAAGGAAGCGGTCAAAGGGCCCGCCAACTACCTGTCGCTGTTGGTGAACCGCGCACGGATGGAGGGCTTTGTGGTGATGGACTATGCCGCGCAGTTCGCCGCTGCCGGACAGGAAATGGCCGGCTGGATGGCCAAGGGGCAGCTCAAGAGCAAGGAAGACATTGATGAAGGGCTGGAGACGTTCCCGGAGACGCTGATGAAATTGTTCAGCGGAGAGAACTTCGGGAAGTTGGTGCTGAAGGTTTAACGCAGTTACCGAAGTGTCCACAAAAAAATGTGGGAGCGAGACCGGCTCGGCGATAGCGGTATATCAGACAACATTGATGTCGACTGATACTCCCTCATCGCGAGCAGGCTCGCTCCCACATGGGATCTTCAGCGTTTGGTCAGGCGATTTCGGCCACTACGTCTGCCAACGCCTTGGCCGGATCCGCCGCCTGGCTGATCGGACGGCCGATCACCAGGTAGTCGGAACCGGCATCCAGCGCCTGACGCGGGGTCAGGATGCGGCGTTGATCGTCCTGGGCGCTGCCCGCCGGACGAATCCCCGGGGTCACCAGTTGCAACGACGGGTGAGCCGATTTCAAGGCCTGGGCTTCCAGTGCCGAGCACACCAGACCGTCCATCCCGGCTTTTTCCGCGAGTGCCGCCAGGCGCAGCACCTGCTCCTGCGGTTCGATGTCCAGACCAATGCCTGCCAGGTCTTCACGCTCCATGCTGGTCAGCACGGTCACGCCGATCAGCAGCGGTTTCGGGCCGCTGCGCTGGCCCAGCACTTCACGGCAGGCAGCCATCATGCGCAGACCGCCGGAGCAATGGACGTTGACCATCCACACGCCCATTTCCGCCGCCGCCTTTACCGCCATGGCGGTGGTGTTCGGGATGTCGTGGAACTTGAGGTCGAGGAACACTTCGAAACCCTTGTCGCGCAAGGTGCCGACGATTTCCGACGCGCAGCTGGTGAACAGTTCCTTGCCGACTTTGACCCGGCACAGTTTCGGGTCCAACTGATCGGCCAGCTTCAGTGCGGCGTCACGGGTGGGGAAATCCAGGGCGACGATGATAGGAGTCTGGCAGACGGACATGTGCGGGCTCTCAGGCAGGACGAAATCGGCGCGCATTGTAGCGGAACCAGCGCGGCTGCGGGACCCGATGATCGGTAAATCGTCGTCGGCGCTCAGCCAAGACTAGCCCGTTCGCCGATTGTGTCGAGACCGATACACACACGACACGCCCGCAACACCCTTGTCCGCTACCCTCGGCAGCCGCAACACGTCCTTACAGCACTTCCCGCCTCAGGGCCGGACGCCTATGCTGAAGCCACAACCTCGCAGCCTATCTTTGTGGTTGGCAGCCTACCTGGCAGATGAACGCACGCATGCACAGCACCCAAGCCCCCTTGAACGACGATCAAAAAGCGCCCGGCGACGACAAGCGCTGGAGCATTCGCGCGCTGATCGTCGACGATGACGTCCCGATCCGCGAACTGATGATCGACTACCTGGCCCGGTTCAACATCCACGCCAGCGGCGTCACCGATGGCGCCGCCATGCGTCTGGCGCTGCAAGCCGAGCATTTCGACGTGGTGGTGCTTGACCTGATGCTGCCCGGTGAAGACGGTCTGTCACTGTGCCGCTGGCTGCGCGCCGAATCGGACATCCCGATCCTGATGCTCACCGCACGCTGCGAACCCACCGACCGGATCATCGGCCTGGAACTCGGCGCCGACGACTACATGGCCAAGCCGTTCGAACCCCGAGAACTGGTCGCGCGGATTCAGACCATTCTGCGGCGAGTGCGCGACGACCGCACCGAACAGCGTGCGAATGTTCGCTTCGACAACTGGCGCCTGAACAGCGTCCTGCGCCAGTTGATCGCGGCGGATGGCCTGGTGGTTCCGCTGTCCAACGCCGAATTCCGCTTGCTGTGGGTGTTCATCGAACGGCCGCGCCGGGTGCTCAGTCGCGAACAGTTGCTGGATGCAGCGCGTGGTCGCTCGATCGAAGCCTTTGATCGCAGCATCGACCTGCTGGTCTCGCGTCTGCGCCAGAAACTCGGGGACGACCCGAAAGCCCCGCAGTTGATCAAGACCGTTCGCGGTGAGGGTTACCTGTTCGACGCCCGAGACATCGGCTGATGCGTGCGCGCTTCGATACGCTGTTCGGCCGCCTGTTTGGCGTGCTGCTGGTGGCGATTATCCTGGCGCATCTGCTCGCGTTTGCCTGGTTTCATCATTACGGCCCACCTCCGCCGCCGCCACCGCCGGAGTTCTCCCAAGGTCTTGACGGACAACGCCCGCCGATGGACCCGCGGTTCGACAAGCGACCACCGCGGCCCTGGTTCGGCGGGCCGCTGGTGCCACTTACATTCCAGCTGATTTCGCTGATCATAGCGGCCTGGTACGGCGCAAAACTGCTGAGTCGGCCGATCCAGCGCCTGAGCGACGCCGCCGAGCGCCTGAGCGAAAACCTCGACAGCCCACCGCTGGACGAGTCCGGCCCACGGGAAGCCCGGCAGGCGGCCTACACCTTCAACCTGATGCAAAAACGCATCATCGAACAGATGCAGCAGCGTTCGCGGATGCTCGGCGCGGTCTCCCATGACCTGCGCACGCCGCTGTCCCGGCTCAAGCTGCGGCTGGAACAGATCGACGACAACAAACTGCAAGGTCAGATGCGCCAGGATCTGGACGACATGATCAGCATGCTCGACGCCACCCTCACCTACCTGCACGAACAGCGCACCAGCGAGGCCCCGCAATGGATGGACGTGCAGGCGCTGGTCGAATCCCTGAGCGAAAATGCCCAGGACCAGGGTTCTGATGTCCAGGCCAACGGCCACTGCGCACCGTTGCAGGTCCAGCCGATGGCCCTGCGCTCGTGCATCAACAACTTGCTGGACAACGCCCTGCGTTATGCCGGGCAGGCGCAGATCGCGCTTGAAGACCATCGCGAACACCTGGTGATTCGGGTGATCGACCATGGACCGGGGATCGCCGCGGATAAACGCGAAGCCGTGTTTGAACCTTTCTTTCGCCTCGAAGGTTCGCGTAATCGCAACTCCGGTGGTGTCGGGCTGGGGATGACCATTGCGCGCGAGGCGGCTGAACGGCTGGGTGGGCAATTGACGCTGGAAGAAACCCGAGGTGGCGGTTTGACCGCGATTATCCGTCTGCCTCGCACCTGAGCCAGACACAGGGTCTGTGTCTGGCCGCAGACCTGTGTGTAGCACTCGGTACAAACTCCACATACCCACGACAACTTGCTCCTTGAGGCTGCATAAGCCGGTGCACCCGCCGGCTTTCCATTCCAGGGAGTGAGCCCAATGATCGGTAGCGTCAGCAACTACACGAGCTATAACAGCACCGCCAGCACCACCACCAGCAGCGCCCGCAGCCAGCAATTCCAGAAAGAACTGCTCGCCAAACTCGACACCAACAGCGATGGCTCGGTGGATCAGGACGAGCTCAAAAGCGCCCTGTCGGAGAAGTCCGATGACGGTTTGCTGGTCAGCCTGAGTAAAAACTTCGCCGACCTGGACAGTGACGACAGCGGTAGCCTGAGCAACGAAGAAATAGCCGCGATGGCGCCTCCTCCGCCACCGCCGCGTGATCAGGCACCGGCCACAGAACTGGCCGATGCGCTGGTCAGTGCTCTGGACGCCGATGGCGACGGTGCCATCAGCGGTGACGAACTGAGCAGCGCGTTGCAGGCCAGCGACAGCACCTCATCGACAAGCACCGACACCAGTGCTGCGTTGTTCAAGGTCTTGGATAGCGACAGCAGTGGCGGCGTCAGCAGCGACGAATTAAACGCTGCCTTGCAGGCCGGTCGCGAGAAGAATGGCGACAGCTCCACCGATCAGGCGAACGTGACGGAAGCGCTGAACAAAATGATCGCCAACCTGAGCAAGCAGTACTCGCTCGACAAGGTGGCGACGGTGGGCAAGTACCTGAACGTGGCGACTTAAAGTCAAAAGCTTCGCGGGCCCGCTCCCTCAGATTTCGTAGTGCTCACAGATGATGTGTTCACCTCGATCCTTGCGGAAGCGGGCTTGCCCGCGAAGGGGCCATTCGCCTCGACTCAAGGCTTAAGGACGGCGATCTTCCACCCGCGCCTGACTCTTGCTCCAGTCGGTCAACAGGCTATACGCCACGGCCAACAACGTCGGCCCGATAAACAGGCCGATGAAGCCAAAAGCGATCAACCCGCCAAACACCCCCAACAGCACGATCACCAACGGCAAATTCCCGCCGCGACTGATCAGGTAAGGCTTGAGCACATTGTCGACCCCGCTGATGATGAAGGTGCCCCAGATCCCGAGGAATACTGCCATCCCGTACTCGCCCTTCCAGGCCAGCCAGGCGGTCGCCGGTATCCACACCAACGGCGGCCCCATGGGAATCAGGCTGAGCATGAAGGTGACAATGCCAAGCACCAGCGCGCCAGGCACTCCGGCAATCAGGAAGCCGATCAACGCCAGCACCGCCTGGGCAGCCGCCGTCCCGATCACACCGTTCACCACCCGCTGCACCGTACCCGCCACCAATTCGATGTAGTAACCGGCGCGATCCCCGATCAACCGCTGCAGCAGGCTGTGGACAAACGCCGCCAGTCGCGGCCCGTCCCGGTAGAAAAAGAACACGAACACAATGCTCAGCGTCAGCTCGAGAATGCCGCCGCCAATCTGTGCACTGCGCGCCAGCAGCCAGTTACCGACCTGCCCCAGATAAGGTTTGAGCGCCACCATCATTGCCGCGCCTTGCTGATCGATGCTGTTCCAGATCGCCACCAGCCGTTCGCCTACAAGAGGAATACTGCCCAGCCAGGTCGGAGCCTCGGGCAAGCCATCCATTTGCACATCCTTGATGAACGCCGTGGCGTCTCGCACATGGTCTGCCAGGTTGAAACCCAGCCACACCAGCGGCAACGCCACCACCAACATCCAGCCCAGGGTCAGCAATGCCGCCGCCAGGGATTCGCGACCTTTGAGCCAATGGGTCAGCAAACGCATCAGCGGCCAACTGGCGAACGCCAGCACCGCGCCCCAGAACATGGCCGACCAGAACGGGGCCATCACCCAGAGGCTCGCGCCAAACAGCACCAGGAGCAGGATCTGCACCAACAGCCGATCGTTATTGATCATCCGAATCTCGAAAAATGTCAGTTCGCAAAAGAATAGGCGAACGCGGCCAGCGCGTTCGCCTGATACAACTTATCGCAACAGCTCGATGTGCAAGCCAGAGCCTTCGACGCTGCCCGTCTCCATCCGCGCCGACCGTACGCCCTGGCTCATCAATGCCTGACGCCAGGCTTCGGCATTGGGTCCGGAAACGCTGACCCGCAGGGTCGTGTCCAGGTTCAGGCCGCGCGAGAGCAAGCGCAGCCAGGTCTCGTCAGGCGCATCGGTCAATTTCGGAAAGTCGAGTTCACCAGTGCTTTTGAGCTCTCGCAACAACGTTGCGGAGGTTGGCAGCAGATCGCCCAGCGGTGCAGCCGCGTCGAACTGTTCGACGTGCAGATAGGCTTTGCGATTGCCGCGAGTGATGCTGTACAGCGCCACGAGGGTGTTGTCCTTTGGCGCGGCCAACCGCAACAGCAGATAGGCCTGCTGATCATCAGCGCCATAGAGCTTGGCATTGCCGAAGACTTCATTGGCCCACAGGCTGCTTTCACCGCAATCACGGGCCTGGCACCAGAACAGCAACTGCGCGTCCTGCTTCTGCAAGGCTTCGCGAGCGACGGTAAACGCTTCGATTGACGAATGCTCCGGTGGCAACTCGTAGGTCACCGAAGTGGTTTGCCCGCGGGCGCTGACCTGGCCGTCGAAACGCAGCTGGCCGCTGATCTTGCGGATTGAACCCAGCGGATAGATCCGCTCGAGTTCGACCGCCGGGCGATAGTCGACGATCTGCGAATCGGTCACCCGCGGCACGATCGGCAGGTCCTGACTGCCCGGCACATCGGCGGCAAACACCAGAGGACTGAAACAACACAGCGCCAGCAGACTGATTGAACGCATGGATAAACTCATCGGATCAGCATGGCCTGGGCACCCTTGATGACGCTGGCATCGTCGATGCGTTCGGGAACGAGCAAACCTCGCTGCACCGCCGGACGCGCTTCCATAGTCGCCATCCAGCCCTGCAGGGCCGTCAAGCCGTCCACGGCGACACCTGACCACTCGTGGCCGCGCACCCATGGATAAGTGGCGATGTCGGCAATGCTGTAATCACCAGCCAGAAATTCCACGTCTTGCAGGCGCGTGTCGAGCACTTCATACAGGCGACGGGTTTCATGCTGATAGCGGTCGATGGCGCCCTGGAGTTTCTCCGGAAAGTAACGGAAAAACACGTTGGCCTGCCCCTGCATCGGGCCGATTCCCCCCATCTGGAACATCAGCCACTGCATCACCACCGAACGACCCTTGGGGTCCAGAGGCAGCAGTTTGCCGGTCATTTCAGCGAGGTAGATCAGGATCGCGCCGGATTCGAACACGGCAAAATCGCCGTTGGCGCGGTCGACAATCGCCGGGATGCGCCCATTGGGGTTGATCTTGAGGAAGTCCGCGGACTTCTGTTCCTTCTTGTCGAAACTCAAGGCGTGCACCGTGTAGGGCAGGCCGAGTTCCTCGAACACGATAGAGACCTTGTGGCCATTCGGGGTCGCAGCGGTGTAGAGATCTATCATGGTTGTCTCCCATTTCAACCCGCCCAGCCTCGACAGTTGCCCGGCGCAAGTCAAGGAACGGCGAAGAACCGATTGAAACAGTCTGCGACAAGGTCGGCACCGGATTCGTCATTCAGGTGCAAATGATGACCGCCAGGCAGCTGTTCATGGCTAAAGGGTAGACGCTCCAGCAGCTCGGGATGTTTGGCGAGCATGCCGTCACCCGCGACGACCAGCAGTGCAGGACAGCTGACCCGCTGGACGAAGGCCATGGCCTGTTCAGTGGTCAGACGCAGCGGCGACGGCAGCGTCAGACGGTTGTCGGTCCGCCAGGTGTAGCCCCCCGGCACTGGCATCAAGCCACGCTGGGCCAGCAGTTCGGCGGCTTCGCGGCTGACGGCGACCAGCCCTTTCATGCGCGCTTCGATGGCGCGGTCGAGGGTGTCGTAGACCGGTTTGCGTTTTTCCCGCAGATCCAGTTGCGCTTGCAGGGCCATGCCCATGCGCTCGGCTGCATTTTCGCCTTTGTCTGTAGGAGGAATGATGCCGTCTATCAAGGCCAGATGGGTGACACGTTCCGGTAGCGAACCGGCGATGATCAACGAAGCGATCGCGCCCATGGAGTGCCCCATCAGCGCAAAACGCTTCAAGCCAAGCTGTTCGGCGACTTGCAGCACGTCGTGGGCGTAGTCCCACATTGCATAACCGGCGCCGGGCGGCCGATGCCCGGAATGACCGTGACCGGCCATGTCCAGCGCAATGATGCGCAGCCCTTTGAGCTTCGGCGCCAACCGGGCAAAGCTGTTGGCGTTGTCCAGCCAGCCGTGCAAGGCAATCACCGGCAAGCCGTCTTCGGGGCCAAACAGGTGCGCTGCCAGCTCGATGTGCGGCAGGCTCAGGCGGACTTCTTCAACGACATGACTCATGCGTGATCCTGCTGCCGGCGACCTTCCCAGCGGCTGAACAGGTTTTTCAGCAGCGTGGCGGTGTCCTGTGGGCGTTCGAGGGGAAACATGTGCCCGCCGGGCATGGTCAGGGATTCGCCCAACGGCATGCGCCCGACGGAACTGGCGTGATGGCGCATCACAACCCGACTCTTGTGGCCACGCACCACCGCCAGTGGCACTTTCAGCTGCCGTGCCCGGCCGGGGCTGGTGTGGGGCACGCCACGGTAGATGCTGATTTCCGTGGCAGGGTCGAAACGCAGGCGCAGTTTGTCGCCAACCTTGTGCAGACCGTGTTGCAGGTAAGCGTCGAAACATTCCGGGTCGAAGCTGCGAAACAGGGTTTTTCCAGCGAAATACAATCGGGCAGCTTCCAGATCGGTGAACTCTTCCCGCCGCCCCAACGTCCGACCGGCCGGGGTCAGGCGGTCGATAAAACCGAAGCGCTTGGCGGCACGGATGACCCATTGATCGGCACGGGTCAGCACCGGCGAATCGAGCATCACCACGCCACGATACAGTTCGGGGCAACGCAACGCCGCGTGCAGGTGCAGCACGCCACCAAAGGAATGGCCCACCCCCCACACCGGTTCCGGCTGCTGCTCCAGGTGATGAATCAGCTCGTCCACCAGGTTGCTCCAGTTGTCGTCCGCCGGGAAACGCGGGTCGTGGGCGTGCTGCTGCAAGTGCGCGACCTGATACTCAGGCGCCAACGCCGTGAACAACTTGCCGTAGGTTCCCGAGGGAAAGCCATTGGCGTGGGCGAAAAATATCTGCTGCGACATACCGGCCGATCCATCAACGAAAACAGAGCTCGATTGTCCGCAAGCCCGCCGGGATCCGCAATGACTGTAACTGCCAGGAATGATGACAGTCGCGCCATGCCTATAACCCCTGTTCTTGACCTGTACCTGTTATTTCTGACAGTTGACTATCGGGCCCCATGACGAGGATAAAAACGGAATCGCCAAACCTCAGACAACGCCCGCCATGACTCATGCAAACACGCCCGCCATTGAAGTGATCGACGCTCGGAGACTGGGCGTGCGCGAAGTGGCGTATCACCGGCGCGACGGTGCGCAAGCGCCGGAAAGCTGCATCACCCAGCAGATCCACAGCGTTGCCGGGCGTGCAGTACTAAGCCGCGATCCAAGGCTGTTTCTCTTGCACCTGGAAGGCCGGTCGGCAGCCAATCAACTCAATGTGGTCAGTTTGTCGGGGGCCGTGCTGCTGTCCGAAAACGGTGATGCTGGATGGCGTCTGGGATTGCTCGGCGAAGATGGGCAAGGCGTTGAGGGTTGGGATCAGAAGCTCAGTCAAAGCCAGGTGCGTTACGACGGGCAACGTCGGCCAATCGCCGCATTTGAAAGCGCCCACGGTGGACCACAACGTTGCATCGCGAGGTATGCCTATGCCGACAACAGCGCCGATGAATCACATAACCGGCGCGGTCAGTTGATTCGACAGGACGACACCGCAGGTTCTTTGCGCTTCATTGAATTCGGCCTCGCCGGCACGCCGCTGGTACACAGCCGTACGTTTGTCGACGATCCGCTATGGTCCGTGGACTGGCCCGAAACCGAGGACGAGTGCGATGTTTTTCTGGAGGATGAACCCGCTGTCACCCGCATTCACTGCAATGCGGCAGGCGAGCCGGTCAGGCAGACCGATGCGAAAGGCAATGTTCAGGCATCCAGTCAGAACTGCGCCGGCGAGCTGAAGGAAATCCGCCTCACGCTGACCGGGCAGACCAAAGAAAATACGCTGGTCAGTGACATCCAGTACAACGCCTTCGGCCTGGTCGAACACCAACGCGCAGGAAACGGTGTCATTTCGTGCGCGACGTTTCGGCACGAAGATGGCCGACTTGACCGGCTGAAAGCATACGTGGAGGGCCAGTCAGCCCTGCAACAGGTGACCTACGAGTATGACGCGGTGGGCAATATTGTTTGTCTGACGGATGCTGCCAATCTGATTCACTATCACCGCAACCAGCGAATCGAACCCACTGATCGCTACCGCTACGACAGTCTCTATCGACTGATAGAAGCCAGCGGCCGGCAGCTTCGCAACGCCCCAGGCGGGCCGCAATTACCGGCCTTCCAGCCCGTTCCGGATCCGGGGCAACTGGAAAACTACACACGCCTCTACTCCTACGACAAGGCCGGCAACCTGGAGGTCATGCAGCATCAGGCGGACAGTGGAAACCGTACCGAACGCACGGCCATCGCCCGTTCCAATAATCGCAATCTGCCGCAAAAAGCCAATGGCGAGCTGCCCGACGAGAACGAGATTGCCGCCGGTTATGACGTCAACGGCAACCGCACCAGTCTTCAACCGGGACAAGGTCTGCGTTGGGATCCGGGCAATCGGTTGCGCCAGGTAGACCAAGTGGTGCGTGAGGATGAGCCAGACGACATCGAGTTTTACCTCTACGACGGCAGCGGCCAACGCCTGCGCAAAATCCGCCAGGCCTACACCGGCACATTGACCCGTACGCACGAAACCCGCTACCTGCCGGGTCTGGAAATTCGTACGTCCCCTGACGAAATTCTCCACGTCATCACGGTCAAGGCCGGGCGCGGCACGGTGCAGGTGCTTCATTGGGAGAAACGACCAGCATCAGATATTCCCCAGCATCAGCATCGCTACAATTTCACCGATCATTTGAACTCCAGCACCGTCGAGGTGGATGGAGCCGCCAGACTGATTGCATGGGAAAGCTACTATCCCTTCGGCGGAACCTGCTGGTGGGCCGGGAGGGACAAGCTGGAAGCCAGTTATAAAACGATTCGTTATTCGGGGCAGCAACGGGATGCCACAGGGCTGTATTACTACGGGTATCGGTATTACGTGCCGTGGTGCCAGCGGTGGCTGAATGCGGATCCGAGTGGTGTCGTCGATGGGTTGAACCTGTTCGCCATGGTCCATGGCAATCCGGTGGGGCACGTCGATCTTCAAGGATTGATCACGTCAAATCAGGTGACCGGCGCAGCAGCGGCATCGTTCGGACGAGATTTTTCAGCCTCTCTTGTTGGCGGTTTTGTTCGATGGGGAACGGCAATGGGAATTGCTGAATTGGCGAGCAGTGAAACGGAGGGCTCGGATGGCCGAAGTGTCGATCCTGGTGTCAACCTCGCCATGACGGTGCTGGGCACCGGTGTAGGAGCGATGGCTTGGGGATCCATGGGGATGGGGGCAGGAAGCCAAATGGCGTCTCGTTACACAAACAATCGAACCACTCAACGGGTGGCAGCAGGCCTGGGAGGGTTGGTGGGAGCAGTGTTTGGAGGCGCTATCCCTCTTTATGCATATTGGAGTGATCCGGGCGAATTGAACACGACCGCAATCGCTTTCATTACTTCTGCATCGGGGAACCTCACGAGAGAGGCTGCCCAGAGAACGAACGCGGAACTGGGCCCGAGAGTGACGTTGCCACCCTCCGCACTTAGCGCGTTTTTCCGTGCATTGGTTTATGGATCCGCACTGTTCGGCACAGGAGCAGCTCGAGCCGAAACGTCGGCCGTGGTAGGACTGTTCATCAGTGCTACCGTCGAAGGTATCGACGCAGCTTCCACCATCACAATCAATGCGTTTTTGGGCGGAACCTATACCCGGGGAACAAATCGACTGCAAGTGCCAAGGCTTTGGGAGTTGATGTACGGACTCTTTACCCGTACAGCCGCAACGAGTGTTACAGCTTCGCTGACGTACTTATCATCACCGCTGACTGATTCTATAACGAACCCCAACCTCACTATGGGGTTGCAGAGCACCTTGAGCGCGTATACCACCGTTCGAACATTGCTAGGTCAGCATGTGCAGCGCGGCACCGCTGAACTGTTCCAAATTGGTGACGGTGACTTCACTCTGGACAACTTCACCCCGGCGATCGGTGAGAGCTACCATCCCGATCTGCCCAACGGCCATGACATTCCCATGACGATCAGACACAGAGGCTCGTCGAGTTAATGACCAGCCCATCCCGTGTGGATCCGCAGGTTATTTTCCTGGAGGCGTGTCCCCCAACGCCACCACCGCCATGGTCAACCGCGACACACAACTGGCCTTGCCCTCATCGCTGGTCAGCCGTATATCCCAGACATGCGTGGTGCGCCCGATGTGAATCGGCTTGGCCACCGCAGTCACCCGCCCGCTGCGCAGCCCACGCAAATGGTTGGCGTTGATTTCCAGGCCCACGCAGTAAAACTTGCTCGCGTCGATGCACAGATAGCTGGCCATGGAGCCGACGGTTTCAGCCAGCACCACCGAGGCCCCGCCGTGCAGCAGGCCGTAAGGCTGGTGGGTACGGTGGTCGATGACCATGCTCGCCGTCAGCGACTCTTCATCGAAGGCTTCGAAGCGGATATCCAGCACTTCGCCAATGGTGTTTTTCTGGATTGCGTTCAACTGCTCGATGTTGGGAGTGGTACGCCACAAACTCATTGCTGACATCCTTTGTTGGTTTTATTGGTGGTTCAATCCTGCCACAGCACCGCTTCGCTGCGCTCGCTCCATTCTTCGAACCGGGTACCGTAAGCCGCTTCGATCACGTTGCGCTTGATCTTCAGGGTTGGCGTCAGGAAGCCGTTTTCCACGCCCCAGCTGTCTTTGACGATCACAAGACGGTGCAGGCGCTCATGCTTGTCGAGCGCGTGGTTGACCTCCTCCAGCAGTTTTTCCAGGCTTGAATGCAGACCGGCGCGCGCGCTTCCGTCCGCGTCCTGCTGCCCCATCGCCGAGAGCACGCACAGTCCCAGCGGCGCACTCAAACCGTCGCCGACCACGCACACCTGTTCGATCCGTGAATGGACTGCCAGGCGGTTTTCAATCGGTGCCGGGGCCACGTATTTGCCTTTGCTGGTCTTGAAAATCTCCTTCAGCCGTCCAGTCAGGCGCAGGTTGCCTTCGGCGTCTTGCTCGCCCTTGTCACCGGTCCGCAGGAAGCCGTCCGCCGTAATCGTGTCGGCGGTTTTTTCCGGTTCCTTGAAATACCCGAGCATGGTCGCGCCGCTGCGCACCATGACCTCGCCCGATTCGGCGATCCGCACTTCAACCTCCGGGCAAGGCTTGCCAATCCAGCCAGGCTTGTTTTCGCCGGGCCGGCCGATGTGGGAATAACCGCAGCTTTCGGTCATGCCGTACACCTCCAGAACGTCCAGCCCGAGCTTTCGATACCACAGCAACAAGGTCTGCGGCACCGGTGCCGCGCCGGACAGCGCGACGCGCAAGGCGTCCAGCCCAAGCCCCACGAGCACTTTGTGCCCTACCCGCTTGCCGATGAGGGGCAGTCCGAGCAGGAACTCGAGGCGTTTCGCCGGGATCTTGCTGTACACGCCCATCTGGAACTTGGTCCAGATGCGTGGCACACCGAACAACGCGGTGGGCCGCGCGCGCCGCAAATCGGTCAGAAACGTATCGAGGCTCTCGGCGAAGAACACGGTTTGCCCGGTATAGATAGAGGCCAGTTCAACGAACATTCGCTCGGCCACATGGCACAGCGGCAGGTACGACAGCAGCCGGTCCGACTCATTGAGGCCGAACAACTGCGTGCCGCGGGTGGTGGCGAAGCCCAGATTGCCAAAGCTGTGCATCACGCCTTTGGGCATGCCGGTGGTGCCGGAGGTGTAAATGATGGTCGCCAACTGGTCGGCGGCAGGTGTCGGGTTGTCCTGGATCGGTGAACAGGCTTGCAGGTCGGCCCAGCTGAAATCGAAGCTGCCCGGCGGATGCAGTGGCAGGCTGATGGTCGGCAGGTCGGGGCTGACGCCGCGGGACATGCCGGGCCAGTCATCGAGTTTGCCGATAAACGCCAGCGCCGCTTCGGAGTGTTCGAGGACTTGCGCGACGGATTCGGCGGTGAGGTTCGGGTACAACGGCACCGAGACGTGCCCGGCCATCCAGATCGCCAGGTCGGCGATGATCCAGTGCGCACAGTTTTTCGAGATCAGGGCGATGTGGCTGCCTTGCGGCAATTCCCGCGCGCGCAGCCAGTGCGCGGCGCAACGGGCCTGGTGACCGACGTCTTCCCAGGTCAGGGTTTCGACCTGGCCTCCACCCACCGGTTGAACCAGAAAGCGCTGACGGGGATGACGGGCCTCACGTTCGTAAAAAACGTCCAGCGGCAAACGAAAAGCAGCAGACATGCGACTCGCTCCTGTGTTTTTTGTTCTGGAGCAAGCGTAGTCAACCAAGCGGTTGCTTGGTTGACTATTTCACACAAAGAAACAAACAAACGGCGCGACCCCGAGGGAGCTTGCTCCCTCGCCGCAGAAACCTCTTCTGCCTGCCGCTACGGGTGCTTGATGCTGTTGAGCTTCATCGCCCCGGCCTGTGGCGAATCCCCTTCCAGCTCGGCGAGACCGGCGGTGGCAACCCTTTCCGGATCCTGCACATGACCGTGTTGCAGATAGCCCAGCAAATTCCCTACCAGCGGGTTGTGACTGACCAGCAGCGCGTGATCTACAGACACCAACTGTTCAGCCACTGCTTGCGGGCGGCTATCGGGAGTCAGCCAATCGACGGTGCGAATCTCCGGCGCGAAATTCAACGCTGTACGCACGATTTCTGCAGTCTCCTGCGCTCGCAGGTATGGACTGGCATAGATCGCGGTCAGCGGCTTGCCGGCCAACTCGGCGGCCGTGCGCAACACTTCTTTACGACCGTGGTCGGTCAATGCCCGCTCGGAATCAGGACCTTTGCCATGTGGCTCGGCCTCACCATGACGCAATACCCAGAGTTTCATAGCTTGGGTTCCTCATCTCGGGCCGGATGCGGCGCAGGTGCCACGACGTGTGGCGCTTCACCCTCCGGCGTACGCGGCGTCGGCCAGTCGGCGAACGGCCAGGGTTTCTGGTCGCTGTGGAACGTGCCGAAACGACCGATCTGCGCCAGGAACTGGCTCAGGCTGTCGCCGAAATTCATCAGGCTGGCGCTCGGGGCGCCATAAAACAAACGATAGACCAGTTGCACCAGCACCACGGCGCCGAGGATGAATTGCGCCACCTGCCAGACCAGCAGGAAGACAATCATCCACAACACCCGCAGCAGGATGGATTCGTATTGGGCTTCTGTTTTCGGCTCGTTCATGTCTCGCTCTCCCTGATGAATCAGTTGAAACCACTGGTGGAAATAAAGTCGACGTCGGTTTTCGGTTCGCCGCGCATCAACAATTCAATCACCTGATTCAGCGTGCGCCCTTCGAACAGAATCGCGTGCAGCCCGGCGACCAGCGGCATGTAAACGCCCACTTCCTGGGCCTTGGCCTTGAGCACTTTCAAGGTATTCACGCCTTCCGCGACTTCGCCCAGGCGCGTTACCGCGTCTTCCAGGCTCAAACCTTGACCAAGGGCGAATCCGACCTGGTAATTGCGGCTTTTCGGCGACGAACAGGTCACGATCAAATCGCCCACGCCCGCGAGCCCCAGGAACGTCATCGGGTTGGCACCCTGATTCACGGCAAAGCGGGTCATTTCCGCCAGCGCCCGGGTAATCAGCATGCTCTTGGTGTTTTCGCCCATGCCCAGCGCCACCGCCATGCCGGCGATGATCGCGTAGACGTTTTTCAGCGCCCCGCCCAACTCCACGCCGAAGCGATCGGCGCTGGCGTAAACGCGAAAGGTGCGGCCGTGCAGCGCTTCCTGAACCCGTTGGCAGAGTTCTTCGTCTTCGCTGGCGACCACAGTGGCGGTCAGTGCGTGCTCGGCGATTTCACGGGCCAGGTTCGGCCCGGACAGCACGCCGATGCGCGCTTGCGGGGCGATCTCTTCGAGGATCTCGCTCATCAGTTTAAACGTGTGGGCTTCGATGCCCTTGGTCAGGCTGACCAGCAGCTTGCCGCTCAAGCGTTCGGCGTGCGGGGCCAGTACCGAGCGCAGTGCGCTGGACGGCAGCGCAACGAAGCACAGGTCGCAAGCGTCCAGCGTGGCTTGCAGGTCAGTGACCGCTTCCACTCCGGGGAGAATCTTGATGCCTTTGAGGTAACGCGGGTTTTCGCGATTGACCCGAATGGCTTCTGCCTGTTCAGGGTCACGCATCCACTGCCGGACCTGATGCCCGTTCTCGGCCAGCAGGTTAGCCACGGCGGTACCAAAACTTCCGCCTCCCAGGACCGCAATCGGGCGCTGTTCAGTCATATGCAATCCGTTAATCCATACCAGTGGCGATGCCGGCATTATACGGAGCGGCCCAGTGGCGGCCAGCCCCCGCGTCAATTACCGGCACTTGTCTGAAGAAGACCAATAAATCCGAGGAAAATGCCGTCATCGTGACTGGAAAAGTCGACCGGCTCGGTTAACATGCGCGCCAGTGAAATCGCTATCAAGGATGTGTTGTGTCGTTTGGCTCTGCTTCACCCCACTCGCCGCTGCTTCTGGCGCTGATCGTCAGCCCGCCATTGCTGGCCGACGACCTGTTTCTCGACAGTGAGCCACTGCCGCAGGTACTGACGGCTACGCGCCTGAAACAGTCGCCAGCCGCGGTGCCGGGGAGCATGACGGTGATCGACAGCGAACTGATCAACGCCAGCGGCGCCCGGGACATCAGCGAGTTGCTGCGCCTGGTGCCAGGAATGATGGTCGGCAACATCACCGGCAATCAGGCTGCCGTGAATTACCACGGCACCAACGCCAGCGAAGCGCGGCGCATGCAGGTGCTGATCGATGGCCGCTCGGTGTATCGCGCCGGCCTGGCCACAGTGGACTGGAGTGACATTCCGGTGGCCATGGAAGACATCGAGCGCATCGAAGTCTTCCGCGGCCCGAACACCGTCAGCTATGGCGCCAATGCGCTGATGGCGGTGGTCAATATCATCACCCGCAATCCGGCCGACAGCCACGGCACGCGGTTGAAGGTCACCCGCGGTCAGCGCGGTATCGACGATTTTTACGCCAGTCAGGGCGTGGGTTGGGACGGTGGCGACATGCGCCTTTCGTTATCCGGCCAGCAGGACGATGGCTTCGACTCAGACCGCAAAGGCGCCGATTATCGCGATAGCCGTCGCCTGAACCGCTTCAACCTCGCCGTCAGCCAGACACTCAACGAACAGCAAAGCATCGACTGGCAGCTAAATGCTAAGGACGGGAGCAATCAGCGGCCTTATACCTACCGCCCGGTGTTCTCGGGGATTACTGCCGCCGGGAACAATTCCGACGTCGTTGCCAAAGACTACGCCGGCTCCTTGCGCTGGAACCTAGACCTCAATCCCGATCACAGTCTTTTTATTCAAGGCTCGGCCCAGCACTGGGATCGTCAGCAAACCTGGCGCGCCTGCGACGCCGAAGTCTCGTTCAGCCCCGAACTGACCGAGCTCTGGCAGCTCAACCCGAATTACACCGAACGCCTGGCGCGCAACATCGAGCGCTACCTCGGCCCCGGCGCACCGACCGGCACGGCGGTGGAGCAAGCACTGGCCAATCAAGTGCTGGACCAGTGGCGAAACGGCGCCCGGCGAACCCTGTGCGGCGACATTGACCAAAGCACCCGTGAATCACGCTACGACCTCGAGCTGCAAGACACCCTCAGCCTGTCCGACAGTCTGCGACTGGTCAGCGGCCTGAACTATCGTTACGACCGGGCCGATTCCGAGACCTATTTCAATGGCACGCTCGACGACACTACGTGGCGCGCATTCGGCCAACTCGAGTGGCGAGCGACCGAACACTGGTTGTTGCAGGGCGGTGCGATGTTCGAAGACACGCAATTGACCGGCAGTTCGCTGACCCCGCGGGTGGCGGTCAACTACCTGATCACTCCGCGCCACGGTTTGCGCGCGGTGTATTCGGAAGCCATTCGTTCACCGGACATGTTCGAGAACAACGTCAACTGGAGTTACCGGGTGACCAACCTGCAACCCGCCGCCTATGGCCAGAACAGCGCCCGTTACTTCGTCAGGACCCGCGGCCCCGGCAACCTTGAGCAGGAACACATGCGCTCCAGAGAACTGGGCTACAACGGCTTCTTCGCCGAGTGGGGACTGGCGGTGGACGTGAAGGTGTTCCACGACGAGATCACCGGCATGATCAGCGAGCCGTTGCGCAACAATCAGTACATCGCCAGCAACGCCAACAGCTCGCGCTTCACCGGGGCGGAAACCCAGCTCGACTGGCACCTCGGCAGTGCCGACCGACTGCGCCTGACCTACGCCTGCGTCGATGCCCAGGCGAGCAATCCGCTGGATGCGCAACAGACCGCGCGCAACAGTGGCTCCGCCGGCTGGCTGCGCAACTGGGGCCACGGCTGGAACAGCGCACTCTTCTATTATGGTGACGACGCGCTCAATGGCTATCGCTTCGAACGGGTCGACACACGCATCGCCAAACGCATCGGCCTGGGCAAGGCCAGCCTGGAACTGGCCGGTGTGCTCCAGCAACGTCTCGACAATCAACCCACCACGTTCGTCGATAACAACTACGACCAGCGACGGGTGATGTACTTCAGCGCGGAGCTGGTGTTCTAGATGCCGCGGTGTCCGTCGCGCAAGACGCCAATCCTTGGCCGCCTGTTGGCCGGGTTGTGCCTGGTGTTTGCCGGTGGGCTGGTGAGCCTGTCGGTCAGCGCCGAGGACATTCTGCTGACCGGTGCCGACGACAGCCCCGGCATGCAGGCGTTCGCGACGGTCCTCGGGGAATTGCGCCCTGGCGACACGGTGCGCTTCCAGCCATTGGCCGGTCTGCCGGCACCGAGCAAATTGCCGACCGGCATTCGTTTGATCCTGCTGGATCTGCCCAGCCTCGACTGGCGCCTGCAAGAGCCCCAGGGTCCGGCGACGCTGGTGCTGCGCATCAGTCGTCTGCAAGCCCGTCAACGCCTGGGCACTGCCCTGCCAGCCCGTTTAAGTCTGCTCTGGAGTGATCCGCCGCCTGATCGGCAACTGCGCCTGGCCCAAATCCTGCTGCCCCAGGCCAGACGAATCGGCGTGCTGTACGACAACCGTAGCGAGTTTCTTCTGAATGAACTGCGCCAGGCGGCTCAACCGCTTGGCCTCGAAATTGTCACCGAACGCTGGGACAACACTAATGACAGCCGCCCCTTGCAAGCCTTGCTGAAAAACAGCGACGTGTTGCTGGGCCTCGATGATCCCGACCTGTATAACCCCAAAACCGCAAAAAACCTGCTGCTCAGCAGCTACGCACGGCAAACCGCGCTGATCGGCCCGAACGCCGGCTTCGTCAAGGCCGGAAGCCTGGCCAGCAGCTACAGCGACCAGAGTGACTGGCTGGCGATTCTCGACGAACTGCTCGACCAGCCACCGGCCACCTGGCCACGCACGCATTATGCCAATCGCTTCAAAGTCTTGAGTAACCCTCAAGTGGCTCGTTCATTAGGCATTGAACAGATCAATGAAGCGTTGGTCGCAACACAGTTGGCCGAAGGAGAAAGCCGCCCATGACTTTCCATCGTCGCTGGGACATCAATACCCGCACCCAGATCATCAGCCTCGGCCCTGCCCTGCTGCTGACCTTGCTGCTGATCAGCTTCTTCACCTTCGTGCGGATCCAGGATTTGCGTCAGGAGCTGAACCACACCGGTCAACTGATTGCCAACCAACTGGCGCCGGCCGCCGAATACGGGGTGATTTCGGGTAACAACGAGGTGCTCGAAAGTCTGCTCAAGGCCACCCTGGCCACGCCCAATGTGCGCTTTCTGGAAGTGCAGGACAGCGCCAACCGGATTCTGGTGTACGTCGAGCACCCGTCGGAAACCCACACCCGCTCGCAACAGGTCGAAGTGTTCCAGGCGCCGGTGCGCTTGCAACGGATCGCGCTGCACAATGACTTCTTCCAGGGCGCCAACGCCGCCAGCACGGCCCCCGCCGAGGATTATCTGGGGCGGGTGATCGTCGGTCTGTCGAATGACGCCTTCAACAAGCGCCAACAGGAAATCCTGTTCAAGGCCGGCGTCCTTGCGCTGTTCGCTCTGTTATTTACCTTCCTGATCGCCCGACGCCTGGCCGGCAGCCTGTCGCAGCCGATCCGCGATATCGGCAACGCGGTCAAGGCGATCCAGAGCGGTGACTACAAGACGCCACTGCCGATTGTCGACGACACCGAGCTGGGCGCGCTTTCGCAGCACATCAACAACCTCGCCAGCGGTCTCGAACAGGCCAGTCGTGAACAGCATCAGGCCATGGCGCAGTTGATCCAGACCCGCGAAGAAGCGGAAAAGGCCAACAACGCCAAATCCGATTTCCTGGCGATGATGAGCCACGAACTGCGCACACCGATGAATGGCGTGCTCGGTATGCTGCAATTGCTGGAAACCACCGAGATGACCGAAGAGCAGGTCGAGTACGCGGCGCTGGCTTCGGAGTCCACCGAACACCTGCTCAAAGTCATCAACGACATTCTCGACTTCTCGCGCATCGAGCGTTCGGAACTGGAGCTGGAACACATTCCGTTCAATCTGGCGGACTTGATCAGCAGTTGCGCCCAGTCGTTCCAGCACAGCGCCTTGCAACGCGGGCTCGATCTGACGTTGCTGATCCCCGAAGACATGCGTGCGTTGCAGGTTCAGGGCGACCCGACGCGGATCCGGCAAATCCTGGTGAACCTGGTGGGCAATGCGCTGAAGTTCACCGAACAGGGCCGCGTCACCATCGAACCGCAATGGCAGTCGCTGGATCACGAATTGTTGTGGTTCACCTGCACTGTGCGCGACAGCGGAATTGGCATCCCGGCCGAAAGCCTGGAATTGATGTTCAATGCGTTTCAGCAAGCCGACAGTTCTATTTCAAGGCGTTACGGCGGCACCGGACTGGGACTGCCGATTGCCCGCACCCTGGCGGAACGCATGGGCGGCACCTTGCGCGCCCAGAGCGAGGAGGGTCGCGGCTCGGCGTTCACCCTGGAAATCCCGCTGGCGCTCTATAAACAGACGCTGCCGGTGCGCACGCCACGCGCGCAGTCCGGCAGTGGCGATGGCGAAGGCCGCAATGTGCTGCTGGTCGAGGACAATCCGGTCAACCAGACCGTCGTCGAAGCCATGTTGCGCAGCCTGGGCTTTACTGTCAGCGTCGCCACCGACGGCGCTCAGGCGGTACGCAGCGCCGAAAGCCTGATCTTCGAAGCCATTCTCATGGATTGCCGACTGCCGATCATCGATGGCTACGAAGCCACCCGACAGATTCGCCAACTGCCCGGTTGCACCGACCTTCCGATCATTGCGCTGACCGCCAACGCCTTGCAGGGCGACCGTGAAGCCTGTCTATCAGCGGGAATGAACGATTACCTGGCCAAGCCGTTCAAACGCACGGATTTGCAGCAAATTCTGCAGCGATGGGTGCAGTAGTGCAGGCCTTTCGACCATCTGCGACTGGCGTGAAAGGCGAAAGTGCGGCAGTCTTAGGCACCCGAACAGGCCCGAAAAGGGGCTTGAATAAAAATTTCAGTGCACAAGTGTACATTCATGTCCTTGGTGCTGTGACTTTCACCACAACGCAATAGTCTATGAGTAGGCTGCTGACTCGAGGCATGAACGCTTCGATCGGCCGGGAAGATTTGCCCCACCTGCCGCATGGGACTATTGAGGAGCTCGCATGACCAAACAAAACGCCTTTACTCGGGAAGACCTGCTGCGCTGCAGTCGCGGTGAGCTGTTCGGCCCGGGTAACGCGCAACTGCCCGCCCCGAACATGCTGATGGTGGACCGCATCACCCTGATCAGCGAAGAAGGCGGCAAGTACGGCAAAGGTGAATTGGTCGCCGAGCTGGATATCACTCCGGATCTGTGGTTTTTCGCCTGTCACTTCGAAGGTGACCCGGTGATGCCAGGCTGCCTCGGCCTCGACGCCATGTGGCAACTGGTCGGCTTCTTCCTCGGCTGGCAAGGCCTGCCGGGCCGCGGCCGCGCCCTGGGTTCGGGCGAAGTGAAGTTCTTTGGCCAGGTTCTGCCGACCGCGAAGAAAGTGACCTATAACATTCATATCAAGCGCGTCCTCAAAGGCAAGCTGAACCTGGCCATCGCCGATGGTTCGGTGACTGTCGACGGTCGCGAGATCTACACCGCCGAAGGCCTTCGGGTCGGCGTTTTCACCTCCACTGACAACTTCTAAGGGTTATCCGCATGCGCCGCGTCGTTATCACTGGTCTGGGCATCGTTTCGTGCCTGGGCAATGACAAAGAGACCGTCTCCGCTAACCTGCGTGCAAGTCGCCCTGGCATCCGGTTCAACCCGGAATATGCCGAAATGGGTCTGCGTAGCCAGGTTTCCGGCTCCATTGACCTTCCCCTCGAGGAGCTGATCGATCGCAAGATCTATCGCTTCGTCGGCCATGCGGCGGCTTACGCCTACCTGGCCATGAAAGACGCCATCGCCGACTCCGGTCTGACCGATGAGCAAGTCTCCAACCCGCGTACCGGCCTGATCGCCGGTTCCGGTGGCGCCTCCACGCTGAACCAGATGGAAGCGCTGGACATCCTGCGCGAGAAAGGCGTGAAACGCGTTGGCCCATACCGTGTAACACGGACCATGAGCAGTACTGTTTCCGCGTGCCTGGCCACCCCGTTCAAGATCAAGGGCCTGAACTACTCCATCGCTTCTGCCTGCGCCACCAGTGCTCACTGCATCGGTACCGCCATGGAACAGATCCAGATGGGCAAGCAGGACATCGTGTTCGCCGGCGGCGGTGAAGAAGAGCATTGGAGCCAGTCGTTCCTGTTCGACGCCATGGGCGCACTGTCCAGCCAGTACAACGAAACCCCGGAAAAAGCTTCCCGTGCCTACGACGCCAAGCGTGACGGTTTTGTCATCGCCGGCGGTGGCGGCATGGTCGTGGTCGAAGAGCTGGAACACGCTCTGGCCCGCGGCGCGAAGATCTACGCGGAAATCGTTGGCTACGGCGCGACCTCCGACGGCTACGACATGGTCGCTCCAAGCGGCGAAGGCGCCATCCGCTGCATGCAGATGGCCATGTCCACCGTTGACGCACCGATCGACTACCTGAACACCCACGGCACTTCGACTCCGGTCGGCGACGTTGCGGAAATGAAAGGTGTCCGTGAAGTGTTTGGCGACAAGGCCCCGGCCATCAGCTCCACCAAGAGCCTGTCGGGTCACTCCCTGGGCGCCGCCGGCGTTCACGAAGCGATCTACTGCATGCTGATGATGGAAGGCAACTTCATGGCGGGTTCCGCCAACATCGACGAACTGGACCCGGAAGTGGCAGACATGCCGATCCTGACCAAGACTCGCGAAGACGTTGCCTTCAACACCGTGATGAGCAACAGCTTCGGTTTCGGTGGCACCAACGCGACCTTGGTACTGCAGCGCTGGCAGGGTAAATAACACCCCGCCTACGCCGCACATAAAAACGCCCCGACTGGTTCGGGGCGTTTTTTTTTGCTCAAAAATTGGCCAACACACAGAACCCTGTTGGAGCGAGCCTGCTCGCGATGACGGCATCACATTCGCCATTCCCGTATGAACAAGACCGCTATCGCGAGCAGGCTCGCTCCCACAGGTTTTGTGTGAAGCCAGGCATTTTCCTCAATGGAAACATGAAGCTTTTGTCATGAAACTCAGCGCCCTGCGACCGAATGCCGCGTATTACGCGGGCTGCAGGACTTTCTTCATTTTTGCAAAAATCCGTTACCAAACTCTGTCGTTTACTTAGCAAGCTAACCAAACATATAACAGAGTCCTGCACACGCCTTGCTGCAGATATCACAGAGATTGGAGCTAGCAGATGACTGTAAAAGTAACTGAACGCGACGATTCACATAAGTCCCACGAAGGCGTAGCCGCCGGTATCCGGATCTGGGACGTGCACCAACAAGACTTGCTGGTGGGCATGTTCCACTCCGAAACCGATGCCCACAGCTACAAGGCCGAACTGGAAAAACTGGAGCAGCAACGAGCGCTCCGATCCGCATAAGCAATGACAGCATTGAAAACGACAAACCCCGCCATGAGCGGGGTTTGTCGTTGTGGCAGCCGTTAACTGCTTACCACATCAGATCATCAGGAATCTGATAGGCCGCATATGGATCGTCTTCAGCCGCCGCTTCTTCGGTTTGCACGTTCAGCTGCACGATGCGTTGCGGATCGCGCTCCTGGATCTTCAGGGCCGCCTCACGGGGGATTACTTCGTAACCGCCAGCATGGTGCACGATCGCCAGCGAGCCGTTGCTGAGCTTGTTGCGCATCAACGTGTTGACGCAAAGGCGCTTGACCTTCTTGTCGTCGACGAAGTTGTAGTAGTCCTCGGTGGTCAGCTTCGGCAGGCGCGAGACTTCGATCAATTGCTTGACCTGCGCGGCACGGGCCTTGGCCTCGGCCTTCTCCTGCTGCTGGCGGTTCAGCTCCTGGTCGCGCTTTACCTTTTCGGCCATGGCTTCCTGGGCCGCACGCTGCTGGGAATCATCGAGTTCGATCTGGCCTTTATGGGCCAGGCGCTGTTGTTTCTGCTTCTCTTTGCCGACCTGTTTGGCCTGCTTTTGGTTGACCAGCCCTGCCTTTAGCAACTGGTCGCGAAGGGAAATGCTCATGGTGCTTATTTCTCACTTAGGCCACTGCTCATCCGCAGCTGGGCAAATTCTTTTCCTGACGTTTGGCTTCGCCCCACAAGGCGTCCAACTCTTCAAGGGTGCAATCTTCTATGGGACGGTGGGTGTCGCGCAATGCCTGTTCGATAAAACGGAAGCGTCTTTCAAATTTGCTGTTGGCGCCGCGCAAGGCGGTTTCCGGATCGACTTTAAGATGACGCGCCAGATTGACCACGGAGAACAGCAAGTCGCCGACCTCATCGGCAATCGCTGCCGAGTCATTGTCGGCCATCGCTTCGAGCACTTCATCGAGCTCTTCGCGGACCTTGTCCAGCACCGGCAAGGCGTCCGGCCAGTCGAAACCGACCTGCCCTGCGCGCTTCTGCAACTTGGCGGATCGGGATAACGCCGGCAGCGCGGCGGGTACATCATCGAGCAAGGACAACTGTTCCGGCGCCGCGGATTTCTCGGCGCGCTCTTCGGCCTTGATCTCTTCCCAGCGCTGTTTGACCTGTTCTTCACTCAGTCGCGGAACGTCCAGCGGCGCGTACAGATCGCCTGTGGGGAACACGTGGGGATGACGACGGATCAGCTTGCGGGTGATGCTGTCGATGACACCGGCGAATTCGAAGCGCCCTTCTTCCCGGGCCAGTTGGCTGTAATAAACCACCTGGAACAGCAAATCGCCCAGCTCACCCTGCAGGTGATCGAAGTCGCCGCGCTCGATGGCGTCGGCGACTTCGTAGGCTTCCTCAAGGGTGTGCGGGACGATGGTCGCGTAGGTTTGCTTGATGTCCCACGGGCAGCCGAACTGCGGATCGCGCAGTCGGTTCATCAGGTGCAGCAAATCTTCAAGGCCGTACATCATTTATCTCTCACCACAAAACCTGTGGGAGCTGGCCTGCCAGCGATGGCATCACCTCGACTCTACTGAAAGACCGAGGTGCCTGCATCGCTGGCAGGCCAGCTCCCACACGGGGGCATCTTCAAGGGGTACGGTTACGCCGGGTTTCGATGATGTTCGGCAACTGGGATATTCGCCCCAGCAACCGTCCCAATGCATCCAGCCCCGGAATCTCGATGGTCAGGGACATCAACGCCGTGTTGTCCTCTTTGTTCGAGCGGGTGTTGACCGCCAGCACGTTGATCCGTTCGTTGAGCAGCACTTGCGAGACGTCACGCAGCAAACCGGAACGGTCGTAGGCGCGAATGATGATGTCCACCGGATAGGTGAGCACCGGCACCGGGCCCCAGCTGACCTGGATGATCCGCTCTGGCTCGCGTCCGGCCAGTTGCAGCACCGAGGCGCAGTCCTGACGGTGAATGCTCACGCCACGACCCTGGGTGATGTAACCGACGATCGCATCGCCCGGCAACGGCTGGCAGCAGCCCGCCATTTGGGTCATGAGGTTGCCGACACCCTGGATCTGTATATCGCCGCGCTTGCCCGGCTTGTAGCCGGTGGCCTTGCGCGGAATCAGCTCCAGCTGTTCGTTGCCGCGTTCCGGCTCGACCAGTTGCTGCGCCAGGTTCACCAGTTGCGCCAGGCGCAAATCGCCTGCGCCCAACGCGGCGTACATGTCCTCGGCGGTTTTCATGTTGGCTTTGTCGGCCAGCTTGTCGAAATCCACCGCAGGCAAGCCAAGGCGACTGAGTTCGCGCTCGAGCAAGGTCTTGCCGGCCGCGACGTTCTGGTCGCGGGCCTGCAATTTGAACCAGTGAACGATCTTCGCCCGCGCCCGGGACGTGGTGATGTAGCCCAGGTTCGGGTTCAGCCAGTCGCGGCTCGGGGTGCCGTGCTTGCTGGTGATGATCTCGACTTGCTCACCGGTTTGCAGGCTGTAGTTGAGCGGTACGATGCGCCCGTTGATCTTCGCGCCACGGCAGTTGTGACCGATTTCGGTGTGCACGCGGTAGGCGAAGTCCAGCGGCGTCGCGCCTTTCGGCAAGTCGATGGCGTGGCCGTCCGGCGTGAAGATGTACACCCGGTCCGGTTCGATATCGACCCGCAGTTGTTCCGCCAGACCACCAATGTCGCCCAGCTCTTCATGCCACTCGAGGACCTGACGCAGCCAGGAGATTTTCTCTTCGTAGTGGTTGGAACCGG
The DNA here is from genome assembly GCF_048079215.1 of Pseudomonas sp. NFX71. NCBI lineage: Bacteria > Pseudomonadati > Pseudomonadota > Gammaproteobacteria > Pseudomonadales > Pseudomonadaceae > Pseudomonas > Pseudomonas sp. NFX71. The sequence continues at coordinate 275,725 of NZ_CP182230.1, forward strand.
ATTTGACGTCGGTGCCTTTGTAGCGCCAGTGCGCGCAAACGCCCAGCTCGGCTTCTTCGTGCATGGCGTGGGTGCGGATCTGCACTTCCAGCACCTTGCCCTCAGGCCCGATCACCGCAGTGTGCAGCGAGCGGTAGCCGTTCTCTTTCGGGTTGGCGATGTAGTCGTCGAATTCCTTCGGGATGTGCCGCCACAAGGTGTGGACGATGCCGAGCGCGGTGTAGCAGTCGCGCATTTCCGGCACCAGCACGCGCACGGCGCGCACGTCGTAGATCTGGCTGAACTCCAGACCCTTGCGCTGCATTTTGCGCCAGATCGAATAGATGTGTTTGGCCCGGCCGCTGATGTCGGCCTCGACGCCAGTGGCCTGCAATTCGACTTTCAGCTGGTTCATCACATCGGCGATGAAGCGCTCGCGATCCAGACGCCGTTCGTGCAACAACTTGGCGATCTGTTTGTACTGATCGGGCTCGAGGTAACGGAAGGACAAGTCCTCCAGTTCCCACTTGATGTGACCGATACCGAGACGGTGGGCGAGCGGCGCGTAGATGTCGAAGACTTCACGGGCGACGCGGTTGCGCTTCTCGTCGTCTGCGGTTTTCACCGCGCGGATCGCGCAGGTGCGCTCGGCCAGTTTGATCAGCGCGACGCGCACGTCGTCGACCATGGCCACGAGCATCTTGCGCAGGTTTTCGACCTGGCCTTGCGTGCCCAGCACCAACGATTGACGCGGGCTCAGGCTGGCGCTGATCGCCGCCATGCGCAACACGCCGTCGATGAGTTTGGCGACCACCGGACCGAAGCGCTGGCTCACGGCCGGCAGTTCGATCTGGCCTTCGCGCACGCCGCGGTACAGGACCGCGGCGACCAACGAATCCTGATCGAGTTTGAGGTCGGCGAGAATTTCGGCGATCTCAAGGCCCGTGCGGAAACTCGAGGTCCCTTCGGACCATAGATTCTTCGCCGCATTGGCTTGTTGTTCGGCGGTGCGAGCGAACTCGCACGCGTCCTTCAAGGCTTCGCGATCCAGTGCCAGATCGACACTGACCGCATGATCGAGCCAAGCCTCGAGGTTGATGCTGCCGTCCGTGTTGATCGGCTGGTGTGCTCTCACCTGTACCATCTTGCTTTACCTTCCCTACGACGCAGTTCAATGCGTCAAATCGCTGACCTTCGTTGCCGGGGATGCACTCGCGGGGCCAGGACGAGTGCTGCACGGGCGGGTCAGTCGGACCAGACGAGCCGTCCTAGCTCGCTTCAAATAACGCCATGGCCTCGACATGTGCCGTCTGAGGAAACATATCGAGAATCCCGGCACGTTTTAACCGGTAGCCCTGCTTGATCAATTCGACCGTGTCGCGCGCCAGAGTTGCAGGGTTGCACGACACATACACCAATCGTTCGGCGCCCAGGGCCTTGAGCTTGCGCACCACCTCGAAAGCACCGTCACGCGGTGGGTCCAAGAGTACCGCACAAAAGCCTTCCCGCGCCCATTCGGCATCGGTCACAGGCTGGGATAAATCGGCCTGAAAAAACGTCGCATTATGCAGATTGTTGCTAGCGGCGTTTGCAGCTGCCCGCTCGACCATAGCCTGCACACCTTCGACCGCCACCACTTCGCGAACGGCTTTGGCCAGCGGCAAGGCAAAGTTGCCCAACCCACAGAATAGATCGAGAACGCGTTCATCCGCTGTCGGCTTCAGCCAGTCCAGCGCCTGGGCGACCATGGCTTCATTGACCGCCGCGTTGACCTGAATGAAATCTCCCGGCCGGTACGCCAGGTTCAAATCCCACTGTTCAAGGCGATAGCCCAACGACTGATCGGCCTCGACCGGTTGCGGTTCACCTTCGCCATGCAGCCACAATTGAGCTTCATGAAACGCGCAGAAATCCTTGAGGATCGTCATATCGGCGTCGGACAACGGCGCCATGTGTCGCAGCAACACCGCCAAGGACGAACCACTGAACAATTCCACATGCCCCAGCACCTGAGGTTTGCTCAAGCGCCGCAACATCTCCGGCAAGCGGGTCATGATCGGTTGCAAGGGCTGTACCAGCACCGGGCATTCGTTGATTGCAACGATGTCCTGGCTGCCCGCCGCGCGGAAACCGACTTCGAGCTTTTTCGCTTTCATGTCCCAGCGCACCGCTACACGGGCGCGACGGCGGTAAGCGAACTCCGGACCGCTCAACGGCGCTGCCCACTCTTCAGGTTCGACACCAGCGACCTTGGACAATTGCTCGGCGAGCATGCGCTGTTTCAGGGCGAGTTGTTCGGTATGAGGCAGATGCTGAACACTGCAGCCACCACAGCGACCGGCATGCGGACACGGCGCCGGGCGACGCATTTCGCTGGCCTGGAAAACGCGCTCGGTGCGTGCCTCGACCACTTTGCCGTGGGCCCCCAACACGCGCGCCTCGACTTCTTCACCGGCCAATGCGCCGAGAACGAACCAGGTACGACCTTCGAAAAACGCGATGCCGCGACCGTCATTTGCCAGGCGCTCGATGGTCAGGCGCTGCTTTTTGCCGGTCGGAATTTGCGGGGCCTTGCTGCCGCCGGTGGGCTGGAAGCGCAGGCCTCTCTCATGCTTGGCCATCAGTTGGGCGCGTCGAAAATGCCGGTCGACAAGTAACGGTCGCCACGGTCGCAGATGATCGCGACGATCACCGCGTTTTCAACTTCTTTGGACAGGCGCAGCATGGCTGCCACGGCACCGCCCGAGGACACGCCGCAGAAGATGCCTTCTTCGCGGGCCAGGCGACGGGTCACGTCCTCGGCTTCGCTTTGCGCCATGTCGACGATGCGGTCCACGCGATCGGCCTGGTAGATCTTCGGCAGGTATTCCTGCGGCCAGCGACGGATGCCCGGAATCGCCGAGCCTTCCATCGGTTGCAGACCGACGATCTGCACGCTGTCACTCTGCTCTTTCAAGTAGCGCGACACGCCCATGATGGTGCCGGTGGTGCCCATCGAACTGACAAAGTGAGTGATGGTGCCCTCGGTCTGGCGCCAGATTTCCGGGCCGGTGGTGGTGTAGTGCGCTTCCGGGTTGTCCCCGTTGGCGAACTGGTCCAGCACCTTGCCACGGCCTTCGGCTTCCATTCGCTGAGCGAGGTCGCGAGCGCCTTCCATGCCTTCTTCCTGGGTCACCAGAATCAGCTCGGCGCCATAGGCCGTCATCGCGGCCTTGCGCTCGGCGCTGGAGTTGTCCGGCATGATCAGGATCATCTTGTAACCCTTGATCGCGGCGGCCATGGCCAGGGCGATCCCGGTGTTGCCCGAGGTCGCTTCGATCAGCGTATCGCCGACGTGGATCTGCCCGCGCAACTCGGCACGGGTGATCATCGACAGCGCCGGACGGTCCTTGACCGAACCCGCCGGGTTGTTCCCTTCGAGCTTGAGCAAAAGGGTATTGCTGGTGGCACCGGGCAAGCGCTGCAAACGGACCAGCGGAGTGTTGCCGACGCAATCGGCGATGGTTGGGTACTGCAAGGTCATGGCGTATTCGCAATCCAGACTGCGGGGGCGCCTATCATACCGGCAAACGTTGGAAGGCCATATCACGCAAAGTGCGGTGCTTATGGCTTATGGGAATAAGCGGCTGGCTCAGTACTGGGCTGCCTGCGCAACATTCGCGGCCAAGCTCGATCAGAAATTCCTTGAGGCGTGCCGGCAAGTCCTGATGCAGATCGGTTTCGACATGGGTACCGGGCATGTAGTGTCGCGGAATATCTCAAGTGCCAAGGGGTGGGTTGGTTTCAGTACGGCGGAGACTTTTGCCGGTTGGGTGACGCTTCGCTCAAACAGGGCAGCCTTGAACTGTCGCTCAAGCTCGCGCTTCGACCATTTCTCCTGTACTGCCATGCGCAGGTAGAACTCGCGTTCTTCCGGGTGTTCACTCTGGCTTAGGACAATCATGTTATGAGTCCAAGGCGATTGTCTCACCAGTGGTGAGACTTTTAAAATATCGGCGGTGGCTGGCGGGTTCTTCGCAAGCAGGCTAACTCCCACAGGAATAGCGCTACTCACACAATGTGTGGCCGCCCCACATCCACTGCGGGAGCGGGCTTGCCCGCGATGGCGTCATCACTGACAAACCCATCATCGGCCAATAGCCACATATTCAACCGCAACCCGGAACCCGCGTTCTCAGCCCAAAGCCGCCCGCCCTGCCGCTGCACTGCATTCCTGGCAATGCTCAACCCCAACCCGAACCCACCATTTCCGGGCCGCGACCCATCGAGCCGGGTGAAGGGCGAGAAAATCCGCTCCAGATCCTCTTCCGCCACCCCGCCCCCCTCGTCCTCGAGCCACAGGTGCCAGTGATCCCCCTCGCGCCGTCCATCCAAACGCACAACGCCGCCTTTGGGAGAATGACGAATGGCATTGCGCAGGATGTTTTCCAAGGCTTGCGCCAGGGTATTGAGATTGCCGCGCACCCAGCAGGAGGAATCCACCGCACACTGCAACTGGCCCAACGGGCAACAACTTTCATAGCAGGCGTTTTCCGTGAGCATTTCCCACAGCGCCTGAATCTGGATCGCTTCGTCGGGTAGCGGTGAGCGCTCGGTGTCGAGCCAGGCCAGTTGCAGCGTGTCCTCGACCAGACGCTGCATGCCATCGACTTCGCGGCCAATGCGTTCGCGCAGTTGTGTCAGGCTTTGCTCACCCTCGCTGGCCACCCGCAAACGGCTCAACGGCGTGCGCAACTCATGGGACAGGTCACGCAGCAACTGTTGTTGCAGGGCCACCGTACTTTGCAGGCGTTCGGACATGTGATCGAACGCGCGGCCCAGCTCACCCAGTTCATCTGAACGATTGGTGGTGCGATGTGACAGACGCACGCCCAGTTGATCGGCACGCCAGGCATTGGCCTGCTCGCGCAGTTGATTGAGGGGAACCACCAGCAATCGATACAACCCGACACACAGCAACAAGGTGAACAGCCCGGGAATCACGCCGTTGGTGATCACGCGCCAGAACACTCGGTAACGCCCAGGCATGAAACGCTGGGGCAATTCGATCACCAGGCTGCCGGCCGACGAGTCGCCGGGAAACGGTACGCGCAACCAAGGCAAGCGTTTTTTGTGAATAGGCCAATCGAGACCGCGCAGGAAGGTCAGGTGCTGGATTTCCGGGCCCGTCAGCGGCTGGCTGCTCAATGACTGTAAATCACCACCGATAACGCCCGCCCAACCCGCTTCACGCTGGTGCATTTCCTGTAGCCAGGCATCGACACCGGCACTCTGCCCCTGTTGCCACGCCTGCTCGGCTTCGGCGGCATAACGCGCCAGTGTGCGTCGGGCTTCGTCCGACAAAAACTGGTTGCGCTCTTCCATGTAGCGGCCCCAGGACCAGCTCAACCAGATCATCAGCAGACAGAACGCCACCAGCAGACAGGCGAGTTTCCAGAACAGCGAATGCCGGCCCGGCAGGTCAGACCATTTCATCGGCGGCACTCAAGACATACCCCTTGCCCCAGACCGTGCGCACTTCCCGCTCGGTGTAGCCGATGGCCTTGAGCTTTCTGCGGATCTGGCTGACGTGCATGTCGAGGCTGCGGTCGTGGGCCGCATAGCCCCGTTGCAGCACGTGTTGATAAAGGAAGGCCTTGCTCAACACTTCATCGCCGTTGCGGTTGAGCGTGTCCAGCAAGCGGTACTCGCTGCGGGTCAGGCCGGCGGCGTGTTCACCATAGAACACCTCGGAACATTCATCGTCGAAACGCAGGCTGTCTGCCGCCAGGGCAACAGGCGCGGGCGCGGGGCGACGATCCAGTGCGACGCGGCGCAGGATCGCTTCGATACGCACGCGCAATTCGGCCATGCTGAAGGGCTTGGGCAAGTAGTCATCGGCGCCGAGACGGAAACCGCTGATGCGATCCGCCTCGGCCCCCAGCGCCGACATCAGCACCACCGGGGTGGAATGGCTCTGGCGCAATTGGGTCAGCACGTTCAGTCCGTTCATGCCCGGGAGCAGAATGTCCATCAACACCACATCGAAGGCTTGTTTACGAGCCATCGCCAGCCCCTCCTGCCCGTTCTGGCACCAGGTCACCTGAAAACCGCTGCGGCCCAGCTGCTCGTGAACATAGGCACCGAGCACCAGATCGTCTTCGATGGAAAGAATGCGGGGATGGACGACAGAAATGGGAGTCATGAGTATCTGCAAATAATTCTCAGTTGGCGATTATTCAAGATTGCCTCGCCGGGGGCAACCCAAGGTTTTCCCACGACGCCAAAGCATTGAACGGCCCGACGAATGACGTCATCAATTTTACGAAGATTGCCCGCAAGCAAATCGCTACACTGCGCAAGTGGCGCGTGCCGGATGTACGCGCAGGTCCTAAATGGCTGGATGCAGGAGAAAGGCGTGCTCAAGAAACTGGGAATTAAAGGCCGCGTGCTGTTGCTGACCTTGCTTCCGACCAGCCTGATGGCCCTGGTGCTGGGCGGTTATTTCACCTGGATGCAGCAGTCCGACCTGCAGACCCAACTCATGCAGCGTGGCGAAATGATCGCCGAACAGCTCGCGCCTCTCGTGGCCCCGGCCATGGGTCACAAGGACACCGAACTGCTGGAACGCATCGCCACGCAATCCCTGGAAACCGCAGACGTGCGCGCGGTGACGTTCCTCGCCCCGGACCGCACGCTGCTTGCCCATGCCGGTCCGACCATGCTCAATCAGGCGCCATTGGGCAATGGCTCGCAGATGCTGCGCCGCAGTGGCAATGATGCGACGCGTTACCTGCTGCCAGTGTTCGGCAAGCATCGCAATCTGGCCGGCGACCTGATTCCCGAGGAAGCCGACCGCCTGCTGGGCTGGGTCGAACTCGAACTGTCCCATAACGGCATGCTGCTGCGCGGTTATCGCAGCCTGTTCGCCAGCCTTTTATTGATCGGCGCGGGCCTCGCCGGTGCGGCGCTGCTGGCGCTGCGCATGGGCCGGACCATCAACCGGCCGCTGAGCCAGATCAAGCAAGCGGTGGCGCAACTCAAGGACGGCCATCTGGAAACCCGCCTGCCGCCGCTCGGCAGTCAGGAGCTGGATGAGCTCGCGTCCGGCATCAACCGCATGGCCGGCACCCTGCAAAACGCCCAAGAAGAATTGCAGCACAGCATCGACCAGGCCACCGAAGACGTGCGCCAGAATCTGGAAACCATCGAAATCCAGAACATCGAGCTGGACCTGGCGCGTAAAGAGGCCCTGGAAGCGAGCCGGATCAAATCCGAGTTCCTGGCCAACATGAGCCATGAAATCCGCACGCCGCTCAACGGCATTCTCGGTTTCACCCACCTGCTGCAAAAAAGCGAGCTGACCCCGCGCCAGCTCGATTACCTGGGCACCATCGAGAAATCCGCCGACAGCCTGCTGGGGATCATCAACGAGATCCTCGACTTCTCGAAAATCGAGGCCGGCAAGCTGGTGCTCGACCATATTCCGTTCAACCTGCGCGATTTGCTCCAGGACACCCTGACCATCCTCGCCCCGGCCGCCCACGCCAAACAGCTGGAGCTGGTGAGCCTGGTGTATCGCGACACGCCGCTGTCGCTGGTCGGCGATCCGCTGCGACTCAAGCAGATCCTCACCAACCTGGTGAGCAACGCAATCAAGTTCACCCGCGAGGGCACGATCGTCGCCCGCGCCATGCTCGAAGAAGAACACGAAGACAGCGTGCAGCTGCGCATCAGCATTCAGGACACCGGCATCGGCCTGTCGAACGAGGACGTGCGGGCGCTGTTCCAGGCTTTCAGCCAGGCCGACAACTCGCTGTCCCGGCAACCCGGCGGCACCGGTTTGGGATTGGTGATTTCCAAGCGTTTGATCGAACAGATGGGCGGCGAGATCGGCGTCGACAGCACACCGGGCGAAGGCTCCGAATTCTGGATCAGCCTGAGCCTGCCGAAAACCCGTGACGATGCCGAAGACCTGCCCGGTCCGCCGCTGCTCGGGCGTCGCGTGGCCGTGCTGGAGAACCACGAACTGGCGCGCCAGGCGTTGCAGCATCAACTGGAAGACTGTGGCCTGGAAGTGACGCCGTTCAACACCCTGGAAAGCCTGACCAATGGCGTGACCGGCGCGCACCAGACCGATCAGGCGATCGATCTCGCCGTGCTCGGCATCACCAGCAACGACATGCCGCCGGAACGCCTGAACCAGCACATCTGGGACCTCGAACACCTCGGCTGCAAGGTGCTGGTGCTGTGCCCGACCACCGAGCAGACGCTGTTTCACCTTTCGGTGCCCAACCCGCACAGCCAGCTTCAAGCCAAACCGGCCTGCACCCGCAAGCTGCGCCGGGCCTTGTCCGATCTGGTCAATCCGCGCCAGCAACGCAGCGACCCCGGCGAACCGGTGTCCAGCCGTGCGCCGAAGGTGCTGTGTGTGGACGACAACCCGGCCAATCTGTTGCTGGTGCAAACCCTGCTTGAAGACCTGGGCGCCAAGGTTCTCGCAGTGGAAAGCGGTTACGCCGCGGTCAAAGCGGTGCAGACCGAGACGTTCGATCTGGTGTTGATGGACGTGCAGATGCCCGGCATGGACGGGCGCCAGAGCACCGAAACCATTCGCCAGTGGGAAAGCGAACGGCATTGCACGCCATTGCCGATCGTGGCCCTCACCGCCCACGCCATGGCCAACGAAAAACGCGCGCTGCTGCAAAGCGGCATGGACGATTACCTGACCAAGCCGATCAGCGAACGGCAACTGGCGCAGGTGGTGTTGAAGTGGACCGGCCTGGCGCTGCGCAATCAAGGGCCGGATCGTTCCAGCGACAGCCATGGCGGCAGCCACGAGTTGCAGGTGCTGGATCACGAAGAAGGGTTGCGCCTGGCTGCCGGCAAGGCGGATCTGGCAGCGGACATGCTGGCGATGTTGCTGGCGTCCCTGGAAGCCGACCGCGAAGCGATCCGCGTGGCCCGCGAGATCAACGACCACAATGCCTTGATCGAACGGGTGCATCGCCTGCATGGCGCGACCCGTTATTGCGGCGTGCCGCAACTGCGCGCGGCCTGCCAGCGCAGCGAAACCCTGCTCAAGCAACAAGACCCGAAAGCGCCCGGCGCACTGGAAGATCTCGACCGCGCCATCAATCGCCTGGCGGCTCATGCCCGTATAAATGCTTGACGCAGCGCAAGGAGGCCGGACACCACTGCGCCAGGCTCCCACAGGATCGGGACAAGGAGAAAAATATGCGTACGATTCTTTTCAGCAGCCAGACCTACGACCGCGACAGTTTTCTCGACGCCGACCTCCCCGCCGGCATCGAGCTGCACTTTCAATCCGCGCGACTGAGCCTGGACACGGCGGCGCTGGCGGAACATCACGAGGTGGTCTGCGCTTTCATCAATGATGACCTCAGTGCGCCGGTGCTCGAACGTCTTGCGGCCGGCGGCACACGCCTGATAGCCCTGCGTTCGGCCGGGTACAACCATGTCGACCTTGCGGTAGCGAAGCGTCTGGGGTTGTCGGTCGTGCGGGTTCCGGCCTACTCGCCCCATGCCGTGGCCGAGCATGCGGTGGCGTTGATCCTGGCGCTCAACCGGCGCCTGCATCGCGCCTACAACCGAACTCGCGAAGGGGATTTCAGCCTCCATGGGCTGACCGGGTTTGACCTGGTGGGCAAGACGGTCGGCGTAGTCGGCACGGGGCAGATCGGCGCGACCTTCGCGAAAATCATGAACGGTTTCGGCTGTGAGCTACTGGCTTACGACCCTTACCCCAATCCGCAGGTCGAAGCCCTAGGCGCACGTTATCTGAGCTTGCCGCAGCTGCTGGCCGAGTCGCAGATCATCAGCCTGCATTGCCCGCTCAACGCACAGAGCAAACACCTGATCAACCGCGAATCACTGGCGCACATGCAACCCGGTGCCATGTTGATCAACACCGGGCGTGGCGGTCTGGTGGACACGCCGGCGCTGATCGACGCGTTGAAGGATGGTCAACTCGGTTATCTGGGGCTGGACGTGTATGAGGAGGAAGCGCAGCTGTTCTTCGAGGACCGATCCGATTTGCCGTTGCAGGATGATGTGCTGGCACGCCTGCTGACCTTCCCGAATGTGATCGTCACCGCGCACCAGGCCTTCCTGACCCATGAAGCCCTGGGCGCCATTGCCGCGACAACGTTGCAGAACATTGCAGCCTGGGCGGCGGGCAATCTGCAAAATCAGGTCGAGGCTGGCTGAACCGGATCGAAGGTCACTTCCCTGCGCGGTGCGGCGTCGATGTCCGTGCTAGCATGCCGCGCATATTTGGAGGACCCATGGTCGAACACGATTTCCGCTATAGCCTGATGAACCCGCAACACACCCTCACCGAATGCCGCGCCCTGGTGCCGGGGCGTTATCAAGTCACCGGCAACGGCGGCTCGATACGCAACAATGACGTGCTGGTCGTGACCCTCAAAGGTGCCAAGGACTTGTCCATGCGCCTGACCGTCGAAACGGTTCGCCACCTGATCAACCCGCCCGGCCAATGGGTCGCGGTGGCCAGTGGCCCGGTGTTCGGCGAACTGGCGATCCACACCTGGAAAGTCAACTGCGACAGTTGTGCCAAAGAGCTCAGCTTCGAGTTCGCGGTGGATGCCAAGCTGGGCAACAAGGCCGAAAAACCCGCCGCTACTGCGCGGATTGCGGAGTTGGGCTGGAAGTCGGTCGGCGAGAAACACCTGTGCCCGAAATGCCAGGAGCCTGCGTGATGAAACGCCTTGCCCTGACCGCGATGGTCGGCGCCAGCCTGCTGGGCTGCGCCGCTGAACCGGTGCAATTGCAGCAGAATCGCAGCTACATTCTGGAATGGATCGGCGAACGTCCGCTGATGGATTACAGCCACCTGACCGTCACCCTCGGTGAAGACGGTCGCGCCTACGGCAATGGCGGCTGCAATCACTGGTTCGCACCGTACACGCTCGACGGCGACAAGCTGAGCTTCGGCAAGGTCGGCAGTACTCGCAAACTGTGCGCGCCAGCGCTCATGGAACAGGAAAAGCGCTTCCTCCAGGCCCTGGAAAACGTACAGCGCTGGGATGTTTCGCCAATCGACCAGATGCGCTTCTGGCCGGCTGAAGGCAAGCCGTTGCGTTGGTGGCTTGAAGAGGGGTAAATCCCCTCTGCCGAACCCAGGTGATTTACTGTGGCAGGAGCTTTTGTGGCGAGGGGATTTATCCCCGTTGGACTGCGCGGCAGTCCCTTTTTTGGGGCCGCTTCGCGACCCAACGGGGATAAATCCCCTCACCACAAAAGCCCCCTGCCCACAAATGCCCTGCGTAATCAGTTGGTCGCCTGCAACGCCTCAAGCTTCGCCATCACCCCCGCCGCCGTCTGCTCGCCCATCAGCTGTTCGCGCACCTTGCCCTTGTTATCGATGATGTACGTCACCGGCAACGCCTCGCTGCGCGGCAATTCAAACAGCTCCGCCGGATCCGACGCCAACACAGTGAACCGGATCCCCAGTTTCTCACTGGCAGTTTTCAGCTCTTCGCCCTGCACATTGTCGAAGTTGACCCCGAACACACCGATCTTCCTGTCCTTCAACTGATCGGCCAGCCCGTTCAGTTCCGGGATCTCGGTCCGGCACGGACCACACCATTCGGCCCAGTAATTGAGCACCAGCCATTGTTTGTCCAGACGTTCGGCGGCGACTTTATGGCCGTTCTGATCGATGCCATAGTCGTTGCCGCAGCCCCCCAGTATCAGCGTTCCGAAGATCGCCAGTGCCGCTGCCAGTCGCCTTGTCATGTCGTGATCCTTGTTCAAAATTGAATGCGCCTGCGACCCATCGCCTCCCAAGGTTCTGGATTACGCGCTGCACAGTTAGAATAGCCGCCACCTTACGCAAGATGCGACCCGCCCATGACCGATCTGACGCTTTATCACAACCCGCGCTGCTCGAAATCCCGCGGTGCGCTCGAACTGCTCGAAGCCCGTGGCCTGACCCCGACCGTGGTCCGCTACCTCGAGACCCCGCTGGACGCCGCGCAATTGCAGGGCCTGCTGAAAAAGCTCGGCCTCAACGCCCGGCAACTGCTGCGCACGGGTGAGGACGAGTACAAAACCCTCAACCTCGCCGACGCCAGCCTGAGCGAGGCGCAATTGATCGCCGCCATCGCTGCACACCCAAAACTCATGGAGCGGCCGATTCTCGAAGTCGGCGACAAAGCCATCATCGGCCGTCCGCCGGAGAACGTGCTGGAGTTGCTGCCGTGAGCGCGCCGTACATTCTGGTTCTGTATTACAGCCGCAGCGGCTCGACCAATGAAATGGCCCGGCAGATCGCCCGTGGTGTCGAGCAGGCCGGGATGGAAGCGCGCCTGCGCACCGTGCCGGCAATCTCCACCGAATGCGAAGCGGTGTCACCGGACATTCCGGACGAAGGCGCACTGTACGCCAGCCTCGACGACCTGAAAAACTGCGCCGGCCTGGCCCTTGGCAGTCCGACGCGTTTCGGCAACATGGCTGCACCGCTCAAGTATTTCCTCGACGGCACCAGCAACCTGTGGCTGACCGGTGCCCTGGTGGGCAAACCGGCCGGTGTGTTCACCTCCACCGCGAGCCTGCATGGCGGCCAGGAAACCACGCTGTTGTCGATGATGCTGCCGTTGCTGCACCACGGCATGCTGATCACCGGCCTGCCTTACAGCGAATCCGCGCTGCTGGAAACCCGTGGCGGCGGCACGCCGTACGGCGCCAGTCATCACGCCGGCGCCGATGGCAAACTCGGTTTGAATGAACATGAAGTGGCGCTGTGCCGGGCCTTGGGTCTGCGGCTGGCGAAGACTGCGCAAAAGTTGGTGGGCTGACATGGCCAAAAAGCCGAAGGTGCTGCCTTCCATTGAATGGCTCGAACCACGGGTTCGGGCGATGCGCGTCATCAGTCTGCTGTGCTACTTCGGCTTGGTGGGATTGCTCTGCGTCTACTACCTGATGGTCGCTGACCTGCATGGCGCGCGACCGTGGGTGATTTTGCTGATCGAACTGGTGCCGCTGCTGTTGCTGGCGCCGGGGATGATCATCGGCAGCGCGCGTGGGCATTCGTGGATGTGCTTTGTGGTGAACCTGTATTTCATCAAGGGCGCACTGGCCGCGTATGACCCGAACCGACAGCTGTTCGGCTTGCTGGAGATGGGCGCGAGCCTGGCGGTGTTTTGTTCGGCGCTGCTGTATGTGCGGTGGCGGTTTCAGTTGAACCGCAAGTTGGCGGGTGAAGGCGAGATCTCCGCCGCCTGACAGATAGCAATCGTCAGCAGGCGGGCTCCCACATTGGATCTGTGGCGTACACAAGTCCCCTGTGGGCGCCAGCCTGCTGGCGATGGCAACAACTCTGTCTCAATGATTGACGGTGTACGCCAGCATCATTGAAATCTGGCTCATCGGCCGCCCACCGCTTTCCTCATGCCACTGATTGAACACCCCCTGCACCGTCGCCAGGTCCCGCAGGCTGGTCGGTACCTTGTCGACGATCTTCTGCGCGTTCAACGCCGCCACCACATCGTAGCTCGGCACAAACGTGTCCTTGCCGACCATCCGCAAGAACCGCGGTGCCGACAACCCACCCAGTTGATGCCCGCGTTTTTTCAGGTACGTCCACAACCCGACGATATCCGTCACCGGCCAATCAGCGATCAACGCGCCAAAGCTGCCCTGCTCATGCGCCACGTCCAGCACGAACTGCGCATTGCGCGGCACGCTCTTGAGTTTGCCGAGGTGGCGGATGATTCGCGCGTCCTGCATCAGGCGTTCAAGGTGTTCGGCGCTCATCAGCACGACTTTTTCCGGGTCGAACTTGAAGAACACGTCTTCGAAGGCCGGCCACTTGGCGTCCACCAGGCTGTGCTTGAGCCCGGCGCGGAACACGCGCAGCGCCATGGTCGAGAGGTAGCGGTCGTCGCTGATCTTGCGCAATTGCGCCGCGGTCTTGGGAACGGGCAGATGGGCTTCCAGTTCAGCTGCTGAACCGAAGCGGTTCAGACAGTATTCGTGCAGCCACTTGTAATCGCGCATGCCCTCTCCTGAGGAATTGACTCAAAACCTGTGGCAGCCAGCCTGCTGGCTGGCTGGCTGGCTTCCACAGTGATGGTGTTTAGAGGTTAACAACGTTGACGAAGCGCGAAGCCGCCGTTTCATCGATCTTGAGGCTGGTGAAGTCGAACAGGTTGCGGTCCGCCAGTTGCGACGGGATCACATTCTGCAGGCTGCGGAATATGCTTTCGGTACGGCCCGGCGTCTTGCGCTCCCAGTCCTGCAGCATTTCCTTGACCACCTGACGCTGCAGGTTTTCCTGAGAACCGCAGAGGTTGCACGGGATGATCGGGAACTGCTTGAAGTCCGAGTAGGCCTGAATGTCTTTTTCGTTGCAGTAGGCCAGCGGGCGGATCACCACGTTGCGGCCGTCGTCGGCACGCAGCTTCGGCGGCATGGCCTTGAGCGAGCCGTTGAAGAACATGTTGAGGAAGAACGTCTCGACGATGTCGTCGCGATGATGACCGAGGGCCATTTTGGTCGCGCCGATTTCATCGGCAAAGGTGTAGAGCGTGCCACGACGCAGGCGTGAGCACAGCGAACAGGTGGTCTTGCCTTCCGGGATCAGCTCCTTGACCACCGAGTAAGTGTCTTTCTCGACGATGTGGTATTCGATGCCCAGGGTCTTGAGATAAGCCGGCAGCACGTCTTCAGGGAAACCCGGCTGCTTCTGGTCCATGTTCACGGCGACGATCTCGAACCTGATCGGCGCGACCTTCTGCAAATGCATCAGCACATCGAGCATGGTGTAGCTGTCCTTGCCACCGGACAGGCAGACCATGACCTTGTCGCCGTCTTCAATCATGTTGAAATCGGCAACGGCCTCACCGGCCTGACGGCGAAGGCGCTTTTGCAGTTTGTTCTGGTTGACCGTGAGAGTGCCCATGACGCGAAATCCGTGAGGTGTGACGAAAGGCCGGCATTTTACGCAAAAACCCGCTTTCGGCGAATAGCCTGAACCCAGCATACCCCTCTGTGGTGAGGGAGCTTGCTCCCGCCGGGTCGCGCAGCGGCTCCAAACCATCCACCCTCGTTGTGTCAGGTATACCGCGTCGGCAGTATTTACGACTGCTGCGCAGCCGAGCGGGAGCAAGCTCCCTCGCCACAGGAGGGTGTACAAGTCCCAGCGGCAATTAACAGCTGTGTTTACAGCGCGATTTGCTCTAACGCCTCTGCACTATTGCAAGTAACTCCTTTCTATACTGCGACATAAGGTCGCACACATATCCAGACCTTTACTTACTTGGCCACTTTGGCCTGTAGGCGCTCCGCTGGGGGGCGACGGTAAAAACAAGAGGAGTGACTGGCATGATCCATCACGTAGTGGGGCTCTTCACCCACCCCGACCAGGAATGGAAAGAAATCCGTGGCGACCAAGAGGAAAGCATCAGCCACATGTACCTGACCCACACGCTGATTCTGGCGGCGATCCCCGCCGTGTCGGCGTTTATCGGCACCACACAGGTCGGCTGGGTCATCGGCAATCGAGCGCCGGTGATGTTGACGACAGAAAGCGCGCTATGGATGACGATCATGTCGTACCTGGCGATGCTCGGCGGCGTTGCCGTGATGGGTGCGTTCATCCACTGGATGGCGCGCACCTATGACGCCAATCCGAGCCTGGCCCGTTGCGTTGCGTTTGCGACCTATACCGCGACCCCGCTGTTCATTGGCGGCCTCGCGGCGCTTTACCCACACATGTGGCTGGGGATGATCGTCGGAACGGCAGCCATCTGCTACACCGTGTACCTGCTGTATGTGGGGCTACCCACTTTCATGAACATTCCATCAGACGAGGGATTCCTGTTTTCAAGTTCGGTGCTCGCCGTAGGGCTGGTGGTGCTGGTGGCCATTATGGCGTTCACGGTGATTGTCTGGGGACTCGGCGTGGGGCCGGTCTATACGAATTAGCAACACACCACCCAAAAACAAGATCTGCCAACTCAGGCCGCCGCAAGGCGGCCTTCTAATGCGTGGGGGGAACGACCACTCGGCACCTGAGCGATTCGCAAGCCACGAAGGTTGCGGCATACTCGACGTCTCTGGAGATCCATCAAGCATGCCCGAGCAACTCAATACCCGCGTCGAAGACTGTTTCCAACAAGCCGAATCCTTTTTCAAACGAACCTTCAAACGCCCCGTGGTGAGCCTCAAGCTGCGCGGGCAGAAAGCCGGCGTCGCGCATCTGCACGAGAACCTGCTGCGCTTCAATCCGCAGTTGTACCGGGAAAACACCGAAGACTTCCTCAAACAGACCGTGGCCCATGAGGTTGCACACCTGATTGCTCATCAGCTGTTTGGCGATCGTATTCAGCCCCACGGTGAGGAATGGCAACTGATCATGCGCGGCGTGTATGAATTGCCGCCCAATCGTTGCCACACCTATGACGTCAAGCGTCGCAGCGTGACCCGCTATATCTACAGGTGCCCGTGCGCCGGCAGTGATTTTCCGTTTTCGGCGCAGCGGCACAGCCTGGTGCGACAGGGGCGGCGGTATTTGTGCCGCCGATGCCGGAACACGTTGGTGTTCAGTGGAGAGATGCGGGTCGAGTAGCTGGATTTGTGGTGTTTGGGCCGACCTCATCGCCAGCAGGCTGGCTCCCACAGGGAATCATTGATACGCCATAGATCCATTGTGGGAGCCAGCCTGCTGGCGATGGCGGCCTTACAGTCACTAAAGAATCACCTTGGCACGCCGCAACTCGGCAATCCGCTCAGCACCCAACCCCAACTCCCCCAACACCTGATCCGTATGCTGCCCCAGCGCCGCACCCATATGCCGAGGCTCGGGCAACCCGTCCGAAAATTTCAACGGACACGCCATCTGCGCCTGGCTTGTCCCGTCCCCCCGCGGCACCTCGGTCACCACGTCCCGAGCGCTCAACTGCGGATGCCGGACCGCTTCACCCAAGCTCAACACCGGCTCGACGCACGCGTCCATTTCGGAAAACAGCGCACACAACTCGGCAAAATCGTGTTTCTCGAATTCGGTCTTCAGCGCGTCCTTGAGCTTCTTTTGCTGGGCAGGTTGAGGCGACAAGCCCAGGGCCGCCAACTCCTCAAGCCCCAACGCCGTGCACAGCTGTTTCATGAAGGCCGGCTCCAGACTGCCCACCGATAACCAGCGGCCATCCCGCGACCGGTAATAATCGTAAAAGCTGCCGCCATTGAGCATCTGATCTTCCCTGCCCGGCTCCTCGCCGCAGGCCAGATAACCTGCACCGGCCATGGCGTTCAGGCTGAACGCGCAGTCGGTCATGCTCACATCCAGATGTTGCCCCAACCCGCTCTGCTGCCGGGCGATCACCGCTGCCAGCAGGCCTATCACGCCGTGCAACGAGCCACCGGCGACATCCGCCACTTGCATGCCCAAGGGTAACGGACCGTTCTCGACGCGGCCGGTGTAGCTCGCCAGCCCCGACAGCGCCAGGTAATTGATGTCGTGGCCGGCGCGGTCCTTGTAGGGGCCGGTTTGCCCGTAACCGGTGATCGACACGTAGATCAGCTTCGGATTGATCGCCTTCAGCGCTTCATAGCCCAGACCCAGGCGTTCCATGACGCCGGGGCGGAACTGTTCCAGGACAATGTCGTAGTCCTGCAACAACTGCTTGATGATCTCCAGCGCCTCGGGCTGCTTGAGGTCCAGCGCGAGGCTGCGTTTGTTGCGATTGAGGTAGGCGTGACTGGCCGACACGCCCTGGTCATGGGGTGGCAGCACACGCAGCAGGTCCATGCGGGTCGGCGATTCGATGCGCAACACCTCGGCGCCCATGTCGGCCAGTAACAGCGAGGCAAACGGCCCCGGCAGCAGTGTCGAGAAATCCAGAACCTTGAGTGATGCCAGTGGGCCGAGCATGAGCGATCTCCGTGAACGATGCTTCCAGCCTAGGCAGGCAACGCGATTGCAGCAATCACCTGATGTGTCAGCAACTGTGACCGTTACGCTCAAATCGCAGGCATGAAAAAACCCGCCGAAGCGGGTTTCTTCATGACAACGCGTGTTACTTGACGTTGCTTGGGGTTGGGCCTTCGGCCACGCCCAGGTCGTCTTCTTCACGAGTGTCGGAGATACCGCGACCACCGGAAGCCAGCTCTACTTGCAGCTTGTCTTCGTCCAGCTCGTTCACCCACTTGGCCACGACCAGGGTCGCAACAGCGTTACCAACCAGGTTGGTCAGTGCACGGGCTTCGGACATGAAGCGGTCGATACCAAGGATCAGCGCCAGGCCGGCAACCGGCAGGTGGCCAACGGCGGACAGGGTGGCGGCCAGCACGATGAAGCCGCTGCCGGTTACGCCCGCAGCACCTTTGGAGGACAGCAACAGCACCAGCAACAGGGTGATCTGGTGGGTGATGTCCATATGGGTGTCGGTCGCCTGAGCGATGAACACAGCGGCCATGGTCAGGTAGATCGAAGTACCGTCGAGGTTGAACGAATAACCCGTAGGAATCACCAGACCCACAACGGATTTCTGTGCACCCAGGCGTTCCATCTTGATCAGCATGCGTGGCAAAGCCGATTCTGAAGACGAAGTACCCAGCACGATCAGCAGTTCTTCACGGATGTAGCGAATCAATTTGATCACGCTGAAGCCGTGTGCGCGGCAGATGCCGCCCAGTACGACGAGCACGAACAGGACGCAGGTGATGTAGAAGCAGATCATCAGTTGACCAAGCTGTACCAGCGAGCCCACACCGTAAGCACCAATGGTGAAGGCCATGGCACCGAAGGCACCGACCGGCGCGAGTTTCATGATCATGTTGATGATGTTGAACATCACGTGAGCGAAGCGATCGATAAAGTCCAGGACCGGCTTGCCGTATGCACCCAGGCGATGCAGGGCGAAACCGAAGATCACCGAGAACATCAGAACTTGCAGGATATCGCCGTTGGCGAAAGCGCCGACGATGGTGTTCGGGATCACATTGAGGATAAAGGCGACGATGCTCTGGTCTTTACCGGCCGAGATGAAGCCAGCGATTTTGCTGGTGTCCAGAGTCGTTACGTCGATGTGCATGCCGGCGCCCGGTTGCACGACGTTGACCACGACCAGACCGATCAGCAAGGCGATAGTGGAAACGATTTCGAAGTACAACAGCGCATAACCGCCGGTCTTGCCGACCGATTTCATGTTCTGCATGCCGGCGATACCGCTGACGACCGTACAGAAGATGATTGGCGCGATGACCATTTTGATCAGTTTGATGAACCCGTCACCCAGCGGCTTGAGGGCCACACCGGTCTGCGGGTAGAAGTGACCAAGCAGGATGCCGATGGCGATGGCAACGATCACCTGGAAATACAGGGATTTGTACAGTGGCTGACGAGTCGTCATTGCAAAGTTCCTCAAGAGTGTCCCGCGACAACATCCATCTGTTGTCAACGAGCCCTCATTTGCGAACCCTCCTGCACTGGAGGGATTTGTTTTGTCGAGCTGCGCAACGGCAGGCTTCTGCTCGTTGTATCGCAAGTGGCGTGCCACCTTGGCCAAAACAACCGCAAGCCTTTGACATCAGGGGTTACAGGTTCAACGCGTTATAGATTCGCTAAACAACAGTGGCGGATTTCCGCCCATCCGCCCAACCTCGTCCTGCAATTTGGCGGATATCCGCCTTGTCCATTGCCGGACCTGACGACTACCATCCGTCGTTCAATAGACGGACCTGCCTTCTATGCGCGAACGCACCATTGCCAGTCACTTCGCCCGTGCCGCCCTCGGTGGCGCGCGTCGGCTGGGTCATGATTGTTCAAACCTGTTGCAACAACTCGGTATCAGCCCCGAGTTGCTGGAAGAACCGCGTGCGCGCATTGCGCCTGAGCAGTTCACCCGTTTGATCCAGGGATTGTGGCTGGCACTCGACGACGAGTACCTCGGCTTCGGGCCGGTCCCGAGTAAAACCGGCAGTTTCGCGATGATGTGCCATGCGCTGATTCACTGCCGCAATCTCGATAGGGCACTGCATCGCGGCTTACTGTTTTACAGCCTATTCCCCGGTGGTCCACGTCTGGCCCTGACCCGCGAAGACGAAATGATCCGCCTGAGCCTCGACGATTCGCAGTTTTGCGACCCGGACCATTTCCTCACCGAGAGCCAGTTGATGGTCTGGCATCGCCTCGGCAGCTGGCTGATCGGCCAGCGCATCCGGCTGGAGCAGGCGACGTTCAGTTACCCGCGACCCGCGCACGGCGCCGAATACGACTTGCTGTTCCCCTGCCCGATGGAATTTTCGGCGGCGCAGAGCAGCCTGGTATTCCACAGTCGCTACCTGCATATGCCGTTGTTGCAGGACGAGCGCACCCTCAAGCACTTCCTCGAACGCTCGCCCGCCGACCTGTTGTCGCGCCCCGACGACGGAGACAGCCTGAGCAGTCAGTTGCGCCGCTTGCTCAGCCGCGACAGCGCTCGCTGGCCGGACCTGGAAACGGTGGCCGCCCATCTGCACATCAGCCCGCAGACGCTGCGTCGGCATTTGCGTGAAGAGGGCTCGAGTTTTCAGGAGTTGAAGGATCAGTTGCGCCGGGACATCGCGATTTATCACTTGGGTCGTGCGGACCTGTCGTTGCAGCAGATCGCCGAGCAGTTGGGGTTTTCCGAGCCTTCGGCGTTTCACCGGGCGTTCAAGAAGTGGACCGGGCTGACACCGGGGGCTTATCGCGCTCAGGAGAGCTGATTTTTTGTAGTGAATTTACGGGCCTCACGCGGGCTTGCCCGCGAAGAGGCCCGAAAGAACACTAATGAATTCAGGTCAAACCACCGGAAAATGAATCCGGAACGCTGCACCGCCCATGGGTGAATCACCCAGGGTCAACTTGGCGTTGTAGCTCTCGATGATGTCCTTGACCACCGCCAACCCGATCCCCTGCCCCGGATGCTGACGGTCCAGCCGCTCGCCGCGCTGCAGAATCCGCGCACGCTGATCCGGCGGCACACCCGGCCCGTCGTCCTCGACGCACAACTCGATTCCGCTCAAGGTTTCGCGCACGCTGATGCGCACTTCGCCGAGGCACAGGCGATAGGCGTTCTCCAGCAAGTTGCCCAGCATTTCCAGCAAGGCACCCTGCTCGATCGGCACATAACAGTGTTCCGGAAGATCGAAAGCCACCCGCACGCGCTTGTCGCGGTAGACCTTGTCCAGCGTATCGCAGAGGCTTTGCAGCACCGGCCGCAGCCGCACCTGATGACGCACCAGACCGCTTTTGCGCAGGCTGGCGCGCTGCAACTGATAGCTGATCTGTTGGCTCATACGCTCGATCTGGGTTTGCAGCACCCAGGCCTGATCACGATCCTCCGGGCGCTGCGCCATGTCCTCGCTAACCCCCTGCAACACGGTCAACGGGGTTTTCAGGCTGTGGGCCAGGTCGTCGAGGGAATCGCGATAACGGCTGCGTTGTTCACGCTCGCTGTGCAGCAAGCGGTTGAGGGAGCCGGTCAGGCGCAGCAGTTCCCGCGGGTGCTGTTCGCTGAGGCTTTCGCGGGTGCCGCTTTCGATTTCGTCGAGTTCCTGGCTGAGCCGACGCAGCGCCTGCAAACCCCAGGTCAGGCCGATCCACAGCAAGGCGAGCAGCACCAGCAGCGCGGCGCCGAAGCCGAGGTAAAGATTTTCCCGCAGCCCCTCGAGGGTGACTTCGTACTCGCGCACCGGTTGCAGCGCAACGATGCTGAACGCCGCGCTTTTGCCGCCGAGCAGTTTGACTTCGACGTCATAGACGAAGAATTCCTGACCGTCGGCTTCTCTGATCCTCGCGAACTCGTTACCGCGCCCGTCATAACGCGGTTTGTAATTGATGTTCTCTTCCCGAGTACCCTTCGAGCGCCACACCAGGTGGCCTTCGCGGTCATAGATGTAGCCGAGCAAACGGTTGTCGGTGAGGTTGAAGCGCTCATCGGGCAACTGCGCCGGCATCTGCAGGTGATTGCCCTCGACCCGGGCGGCGGAAATCAGCGTGGTGACGTCCGACGCCAGGCGTTGCTCGATGGAATCCTGCAACGCGAGACTGAACGCGCCCTGCATCGCCGGCAACAACGCCAGCATGAACAACACCGCCAACAGGGTGGCGGCAAGCATCAAACGGACACGAAGAGAA
Source organism: Pseudomonas sp. NFX71 (assembly GCF_048079215.1). Lineage (NCBI taxonomy): Bacteria > Pseudomonadati > Pseudomonadota > Gammaproteobacteria > Pseudomonadales > Pseudomonadaceae > Pseudomonas > Pseudomonas sp. NFX71. The sequence continues at coordinate 297,830 of NZ_CP182230.1, forward strand.
CGAATCAAGTGCAGCGCTCATTGAACAGGTAGCCGAGGCCTCGCACGGTGTCGATCGGCTTGAATCCGGCCGGCCCCTCGAGTTTGCGGCGCAGACGGCCGACCAGCACTTCGATCACGTTCGGATCGCGCTCGTCGTCGTCCGGGTAGAGCTGTTCCATCAAGCGGTCCTTGGCCACCACTTGCTGGTGGTGACGCATCAGGTACTCGAGAATCCGGTACTCATACGCGGTCAGCGCCAGCGGCTGTTCGTCGAGGGACGCCTGTTTGCGGTTGAGGTCAAGCAGCAACGGCCCGGCGACGATGGTCGACTGGGTGAAGCCGCTGGAGCGGCGCAACAACGCATTCAGGCGCGCATCCAGCTCTTCGAACTGGAACGGCTTGACCACGTAATCGTCGGCACCGGCGGCCAGGCCTTCGACTTTGTCCTGCCAGTTGCCGCGCGCGGTGAGGATCAGGATCGGGAAGGCCTTGCCCCGTGAACGCAATTGGCGGATCAAATCGAGCCCACCCATGCCCGGCAAACCGAGGTCGATCACCGCCAGGTCATGGTTGAACTGCTCGGTCTGGTACAGCGCCTCTTCGGCGTTGGCCACGGACTCGACCACGTGGCCACTGTCCGTCAGGCGGGTTTGCAGGTGATGGCGCAACAGCGCTTCATCTTCGACGACCAGCAGTTTCATGACGCTCTCCTACGCAAATCGATATCTCCAACAGCTGGTTTCGTCAGGCAGTTAAGCCGCGGAATATGTGGGAGCGGGCAAGCCCGCCCCCACATGGATTGCGCTTATCTGACTGGCAATGCCTCTCAGAAAGCGTAGTTGGCGGACAGGTATGTCTGGGCGCTGCTGGTCAGGTCCAGCGAGCCCTGTTTGCTGCCACCGCGCTCGCTCATCTCGGTGCTGGCATTGCTGCGCAGGTAACGGTAACCCAGTTCGACCGAGGTGTTTTGCGAAACCTGTTGCAACACACCCAATTGGCCGCCGACGGCGTAACCGATGTCGCTGTCGCGGCTGAAGCCTGGGGAATCCTGGGTCAGTTTGGTCAGACCGGCCGTGGCGCCGCCAAACAGTTGGGTGCTGCCGCCTACCGGATAGAACAGATCGTAGCTGCCCAGCAGGTTTTCCTGACGCAGTTTAATGCCATTGTGCGAGCCCGACACGTTGTCGTAAGTGGCGTAGTAGCGGCCCTGGCTGTTTTGCTGGCCCAGACGCAATCCCCAGGTATTGTCCTTGCCGATCACGCCGTCGGCGTTCGGGTTGTTGAGGTTGGTGTTCAGGGCGTTGGACTTTTTGACCTTGTCGCTGGTCTGTCCAAAAGTAAGGCTGGCAAAGTTATCGTCCGCCGCGTGGGCGGCTACGCTTGCACCCAAGACGGTGAAAGCCAGAAGCAGTTTCTTGAAGGTAGTCATCGGGAAGTTTCCTCATGCGCTTGTGCTTTTCGGGTATGGCGCAAGGTTACTCACCTGGCCCTGAACTCCCCCTGAACGCACTCTGAACCTGAGCTGAACCGAATCGCACCGGCTGTTTTAACCACTTTCTGCAGGAGATCCGACCATGCGCGTATTCCTCGCTTTGCTGTTACTGGCCTTGAGCGGGCTCAGTCAGGCCGCCATCAAGACTCAGGAGATTCCTTATCAGAGCCCCGACGGCACGAAGCTGATCGGTTATTACGCCTACGACGACGCGATCAAAGGCCCACGCCCGGGCGTGGTGGTGGTGCACGAGTGGTGGGGGCTCAACGACTACACCAAGCGTCGCGCCCGTGATCTGGCCGGTTTGGGTTACAGCGCGCTGGCCATCGACATGTACGGCGACGGCAAGAACACCGAACATCCCAAGGACGCCATGGCGTTCATGCAGGCCGCGTTGAAAGACAGCGCTGCGTCCAGCGCCCGCTTTCAGGCCGGGCTCGATCTGTTGAAGAAACAGGCGCAAACCAATCCGGACAAAGTGGCTGCCATTGGTTATTGCTTTGGCGGCGCGGTGGTACTGAATGCGGCACGTCAAGGCTTGCCACTGGCGGGCGTCGTGAGTTTCCACGGCGCGCTGGCGACAAAAGCGCCGGCGACCCCGGGCAGCGTGAAGGCAAAAATCCTGGTCGAGCACGGGGCGCTGGACAGCATGGTCACGGCGGATAACGTGGCGGCGTTCAAGGCCGAGATGGACAAGGCCGGGGCCGATTACCAATTCGTCAGCCTTGAGGGGGCCAAGCACGGGTTCAGCAACCCGGACGCGGATCGCCTGGGCCATGGCGATCATGGTGGTCCGGATATTGGTTACAACAAGGCCGCGGATGAAAAGTCGTGGGCGGACATGCAGGCGTTCTTCAAGAAGATTTTTAGCTGAACAAAAACCTCTGTGGCGAGGGAGCTTGCTTGCTGGGCTGCGTAGCAGCCCCAAACCTGCAATCGCATAACGTCAGACAGACTGTATTTGCTGGTTTACGACTGCTTCGCAGCCGAGCGGGAGCAAGCTCCCTCGCCACAAAAACACCCAACTACTACCCAGTACCCAGCCAACCCGGCAAAATGCCCGACATGAATGCCCTCCCCGCCCTGCCCGCTTGCTGCACCCCGCTCAATACGCATTGGCCGCTGCCGTTTGCGCTGCCCGATACGGTGTTGCTCAGCACGCAATTCGACACTTCGCAACTGGCCATCGATGATTTCCAGCGCAGTGCCATCGAGCCACCCGCGACTATCCAGCGCTCAGTCGCCAAGCGTCAGGCAGAATTCCTGGCCGGGCGGATTTGCGCGCGAGCCGCACTGCAACAGCTGGAAGGGCTGAATGTCGTGCCGGCCATTGGTGACGATCGGGCGCCGGTCTGGCCTGCGCACATCAGCGGCTCGATCACCCACACCACCGGCCGGGCGGCGGCGATTGTCGCGCGGAAAACCCATTGGCGCGGCTTGGGCATGGACCTGGAAAACCTGCTCACCCCTGAACGGGCGGAACGCCTGGCCGGGGAGATTCTGACGCCAGCGGAAATACGGCGCATGGCCGCCGGGCCTCGGGATCAACTGGCGATGCTGGTGACACTGACGTTTTCAGTGAAGGAAAGTCTGTTCAAGGCGCTCTACCCGATCGTGCAGCAGCGGTTTTATTTTGAGCATGCCGAAGTGCTGGAGTGGAGCGAGGGCGGTGAGGTGCGGTTGCGGTTGCTGACCGACCTGTCCAGTGAGTGGCGCGACGGTACTGAACTGAATGCGCAGTTTGGCATGATGGATGGGCAGTTGTTGAGTCTGGTCAGTATCAAGGCCTGAGGTTTTTCGGTGTTCGGGATTTCAACGCTTTTCCTGATTGCGCGGCCAACTCAGGCTAAAGCAAGCCCCGCCCAGACTCTTGCTCTTGCTGATCAACGCCCGGCCGTCATGCCAATGGATGATCCGCCGTACGATCGACAAGCCCAACCCATGCCCGCCCGACGCGCGGGTTCTGCTGTCATCCAGTCGCAGGAACGGCGTAAAGATTTTCTCCCACGCCGATTCGGGAACGCCTGGCCCATCGTCTTCTATATCCACCCGGCACCGCTGCTGCCCCACTTGATAACTCACGGTCACCCGCGATTGAGCATGGCGCATGGCGTTGCTCACCAGGTTCTGAATCGCCCGGTGCAAATAGCGAGGCTCGGCTTCGACCCAGGCGTCGTCACAATCGGCCGCCGACAGGCACAACCCGCGCTGCACCGTGACGTCGGCGCGCAGTGGCGCCAACTCTTCGATCACCTGATTGACCAGCGCATCCAGATCGATACGTTGGAAATTCAGCGCCGGCGAACCCTGTTCCAGCCGCGCGTAGGTGAGCATCTCGTCCACCAGCCGGTCGAGATCCTCGATGTCGTGGTCCATGCCTTCGCAATATTTCTCCAAAGCCTGGGGGGTAGTGGCCGAGCCGATCATCTCCAGGCCAAACCGCAGGCGCGCCACCGGCGTGCGCAACTCGTGTGACACCGCGCGCACCAGTTCCCGCTGAACCGCCAGCAACTGTTGCAGGTGCTCGGCCATGTCATTGAACGCCGACGCCAGGCGCCCGACCGAATCCGCACCACGGGCCGGCACGCGGGTTTCCAGGCTGCCTTTGGCGATGCGCGTGGCGGCCGCTTCGAGGCCACGCAAACGGCGCTCCAGTTGACGCACCAGTAAATAGACGATCAAACCGATCAGGCTCAAGCCGAGGGCCGCAATCAGCACCAGCCATTCCGGCGGGTAAGGATTCATCTGGTACAGCGGACCGATTTCCAGCACCCACGGGGTGCCGACCATGCCGGCAAACACCCGGATCGAATCACCCTCCTTGCCCAGCGCCATCACCGTATCGCCTTCGGCCACGCGGCGGCTCTGGTCTTCATCCATGTCGGCCTCCCCCACCGTGACCAGCCGCAGATCGAAACCGAAGCCTTTCTCTTCCTTTATCTGCGCCAGGCGCCTGGGCTGCTCGGCCACCGGCACCCGCACCAGCTCATCGGCGAGCAAGTAAATCGTCGCCCGGGCCAGTTGCTCGCTGATCTGCTGCACCTCGCCGGTGAGCACCAACTGTTCCTTGTCGCTGACCAGTCGATATACCTTCGCCGCATGGGGGCCGGTCTGTTCCACCAGCGCCTGGCCGCGCAGCACGCGGGTGCGCTGGGTCAGATCGAGGTCCGTCTGGGCGAAGGTTTTCAGCGCCAGGGGAATACCCAGCAGCCGCTCCCACACCAGCAAGGCACGATGACGCTGGGTTTCGTTCATGGGTTGCAGGTTGTCGGCCATCAACGAGAACGTGCCGTGGGCCAGGCGCTCTCGGTATTGCTCGCTGCGCACCTGGTTGAGCAGGTGCAAGGCCAGCACGCCGAGCACCGCCACCAGAATCAGCGCCGCGCACATGCCGCCATAGATGCGCAGGAAGATCGAATTCACAGCGAGGGATCTACGCAGGCTTCAGGCACGAACAGATAACCTTTGCTGCGAATGGTCTTGATCAGCCGGGGATGGTCCGGGTCGTCACCGATCTTCGGCCGGATGCGCGAAATGCGCACATCGATGGAGCGATCCTGGCCGTCGTAGCCGATGCCGCGCAGGGCGGTAAAAATTTCTTCGCGAGACAGGATGCGTCCGGCGTTGGCCACCAGCAGCCACAGCAGATCGAACTCGGCACTGGTCAATTCGATACCGTTGTCATGCAGCCAGGCTTCACGCAGCGCGTTGTCGACCACCAGCGGGCCGAATTGCAGACGCCGTTGTTTTTCCGTGACCGGCTCAGGTGTTTCACTGCGGCGCAGCAACGCCTGGATACGGGCCAGCAGCAAGCGCGGGCGCACCGGTTTGCACACGTAGTCGTCGGCACCCAGGTCGAGACCGAGGATCTGATCGGTGTCATCGGTGCGGGCGGTGAGCATCAGGATCGGGCCGTCGAACTTGTCGCGGACCTTGCGGCAAATGCTCAGGCCGTCTTCGCCCGGCAGCATCAGGTCGAGGATCACCAGGTCCGGTTTCTCCTTGATGATGCGGGCCGCGGCCAAGGCGCCATTGCCCTCGATCGACACGCGCAGGCCGTTGGCTTCCAGGTAATCGCGGGTCAGTTCGGCCAGACGCTGGTCGTCTTCGACAATCAATACCTGCCAGGCTTCTTGCTCCACGGTGACCTCTGCTTGCCAACAACACTTATAAGGAAGGATCCGCCCGTCTTTTTGTAATGATTGGGGAGGATAAGAATGCGTATGTACCGGCCGATTGTATAAACGTCACTCGTCCAGAACACAAGCCGGCAAATGCGTTCGGACACGCCGGTTTTTTGTGATAGGGTTCGCGCCCTTAAAAATCTGATCAGGCGTTTTCGATCATTGAAAACCGGTGAAGAAAGGTCCGATCCCGCAGCGTCGCGGCCTGCACGCCGGTTCCCTGTTTCACACACAATTTACGCACAGGTTTATCCACAGGTAGTACGTTGCAACACCCTCCAAAACGCATTATCTTGTACCCCGGCGCAAAAAAAACCCTACATGTAGGGTTTTACGCCAAAAACCAAACACAAACCGGACACCGATTTCAAGCGCTTTTATTGCCTCTGTCCGGTTGAACCAAACGTATTTTCGAAAGACCAAACCGCGCGTGCGGATGGCTACTGTTTTTGAGCCGAAAACGGCGTTAACGGTACGGGTGTTGCAGTCAATTACTGTCACCCAAAAGGATTCCGGTGTCAGGCTCAAGGCCTGGGACCAAAGACTTCGGCATGGAAGCGGCGCCCCAATAGCCCCCTTCCTGATCTGTCCCGAAGTTGGTATGCCCGGCCCCGCCGGTTGTAGTGCTTCAGGACGGAACGGTGGGCACCGTGATGGTGCCCAAACAAACATAGAGAATGTGGAGACAACCCCCCATGCAAACCGACACAACTCGCGAGAACCCGCAGGGCACCTTGCCGCAGGCCGCTGATTCGACTTCGGATCTGTCCGCCACCGCGCCTGGCCAGCTGCGCGTGATCAAGCGTAACGGCACTGTCGTTCCTTACACCGATGACAAGATCACCGTCGCGATCACCAAAGCGTTTCTCGCAGTTGAGGGCGGCACCGCTGCCGCTTCGTCGCGAATCCATGACACCGTTGCCCGCCTGACCGAACAGGTCACCGCAACCTTCAAGCGTCGCATGCCGTCGGGTGGCACCATCCACATCGAAGAAATCCAGGACCAGGTCGAACTGGCCCTGATGCGTGCCGGCGAGCAGAAAGTGGCCCGCGACTATGTGATCTACCGTGACGGTCGTTCGAAACAACGCGCTGCCCACGCCCCGGCAGAAGAAACGGTCAACGCTCATCCTTCGATCCGCATCACCCGCGCCGATGGCACCTTTGCACCTTTGGACATGGGTCGCCTGAACACCATCGTCACCGAAGCATGTGAAGGCCTGGAAGAAGTCGACGGCGACCTGATCCAGCGCGAAACCCTGAAGAACCTGTACGACGGCGTGGCCCTGACTGACGTCAACACCGCCCTGGTCATGACCGCCCGCACCCTGGTCGAGCGTGAGCCGAACTACTCGTTCGTGACCGCCCGCCTGCTGATGGACACCCTGCGTGCCGAAGGCCTGGGCTTCCTGGGCGTCGCCGACAGCGCGACCCACCATGAAATGGTCGACCTGTACGCCAAGGCGCTGCCTGCGTACATCGCCAAGGGTATCGAATTCGAATTGCTGAACCCGGTCCTGGCTACTTTCGACCTGGAAAAACTCGGCAAGGCGATCAACCACGAGCGCGACCAGCAGTTCACTTACCTGGGCCTGCAAACCCTGTACGACCGTTACTTCATCCACAAGGACGGTATCCGCTTCGAACTGCCGCAAATCTTCTTCATGCGCGTGGCCATGGGCCTGGCGATCGAAGAGAAGCAGAAAGAAGACCGTGCGATCGAGTTCTACAACCTGTTGTCGTCCTTCGACTACATGTCCTCGACCCCGACCCTGTTCAACGCCGGCACCCTGCGTCCACAGCTGTCGAGCTGCTACCTGACCACCGTGCCGGATGACCTGTCGGGCATCTACCACGCGATCCACGACAACGCCATGTTGTCGAAATTCGCCGGCGGCCTGGGCAACGACTGGACGCCGGTTCGTGCGCTGGGCTCTTACATCAAGGGCACCAACGGCAAATCCCAGGGCGTCGTGCCGTTCCTGAAAGTGGTGAACGACACCGCCGTTGCCGTCAACCAGGGTGGCAAGCGCAAAGGCGCTGTGTGTGCCTACCTGGAAACCTGGCACATGGACATCGAGGAGTTCATCGAACTCCGCAAGAACACCGGTGATGATCGTCGTCGTACCCACGACATGAACACCGCCAACTGGATCCCTGACCTGTTCATGAAGCGCGTCTTCGATGACGGCAAGTGGACCCTGTTCTCGCCGTCCGAAGTTCCGGACCTGCACGACCTGACCGGCAAGGCTTTCGAAGAGCGTTACGAGTACTACGAAGCCCTGACCGAGTACCCGGGCAAGGTCAAGCTGTTCAAGACCATCCAGGCCAAAGACCTGTGGCGCAAAATGCTCTCCATGCTGTTTGAAACCGGCCACCCATGGCTGACCTTCAAAGACCCGTGCAACCTGCGCAGCCCGCAGCAGCATGTCGGCGTGGTCCACAGCTCGAACCTGTGCACCGAGATCACCTTGAACACCAACAAGGACGAGATCGCCGTTTGCAACCTGGGCTCGATCAACCTGCCGAACCACATCGTCAACGGCAAGCTGGACACCGCCAAGCTGGAACGCACCGTGAACACCGCTGTTCGCATGCTCGATAACGTGATCGACATCAACTACTACTCGGTGCCACAAGCGAAGAATTCCAACTTCAAGCACCGTCCGGTCGGTCTGGGCATCATGGGCTTCCAGGACGCGCTGTACCTGCAGCACATTCCTTACGGTTCCGATGCGGCCGTCGAGTTCGCCGACAAGTCGATGGAAGCGGTCAGCTACTACGCGATCCAGGCGTCCTGCGACCTGGCCGATGAGCGCGGCGCCTACGAGACGTTCCAGGGTTCGCTGTGGTCCAAAGGCATCCTGCCGCTGGATTCGCAACAGATCCTGATCGAGCAGCGTGGCCAGAAGTACATCGACGTTGACCTGAACGAATCCCTGGACTGGGCACCGGTTCGCGCCCGTGTTCAGAAAGGCATTCGTAACTCCAACATCATGGCCATCGCACCGACCGCGACCATCGCCAACATCACCGGCGTATCGCAGTCGATCGAACCGACCTACCAGAACCTCTACGTGAAATCGAACCTGTCGGGCGAATTCACCGTGATCAACCCGTACCTGGTTCGCGACCTGAAGGCTCGCGGTCTGTGGGACGCGGTCATGATCAACGACCTGAAGTACTACGACGGTTCGGTGCAGCAGATCGAGCGCATCCCGCAAGAACTCAAAGAGCTCTACGCGACCGCGTTCGAAGTGGACACCAAGTGGATCGTCGACGCGGCAAGCCGTCGTCAAAAGTGGATCGACCAGGCTCAGTCGTTGAACCTGTACATCGCCGGCGCTTCGGGCAAGAAGCTGGACGTGACCTACCGCATGGCCTGGTACCGTGGTCTGAAAACCACTTACTACCTCCGTGCCCTGGCCGCGACCAGCACCGAGAAGTCGACCATCAACACCGGCAAGCTGAACGCTGTTTCCAGCGGCGGCAACCACGGTGAAGATTCGGTCCTGGCTGCTCCTGCCGGCCCGGCTCCAGTGCCGAAGGCGTGCGCCATCGACGAGCCGGATTGCGAAGCTTGCCAATAAGCCGAGCCGGTAGGCGCTGAAAGGCGCTTACTCGACAACCCCCGATCAGTCCTCTGGATTGGTCGGGGGTTTTCTTTTGCCCATGGAAATGTGGTGGTCGGTCTAACGCCATCGCGGGCAAGCCCGCGAAGAGGCCCGACCTGACAACACAAAATCCTGCACCCGAGACAAACCCCAGCCCAAAAAAAACCCCTCTTGCGAGGGGTTCTTTTTGCAGCAATCAGGCAACCCGCATCAGGTCATCTGAATGATGGTCTGCATGATGGTGCTTTGAGTCGAGATGGTCTTGGCGTTCGCCTGGTAGTTGCTCTGCGCCTTGATCAGGTCGACCAGTTCGCTGGTCAGGTTGACGTTGGACTCTTCCAGAGAGTTGGAGTGGATCTCGCCCAAGGTGCCGGTGTTCGGCGCATCGTAGCCCGGGATACCCGACGCGAAGGTTTCTTTCCAGCTGGTGCCGCCCACTGGCTGCAGACCTTGCTCGTTGGTGAAGCTGGCGAGCGAGATCTGGCCGATCGCCTTGGTCTGGCTGTTGCTGAAGTTGGCCAGCATGATACCGCTGCTGTCGATGGTCAGGTTGGTGATCTGGCCGGTGGCGTAACCGTTCTGCGCAGGAATCGAACGCGCGGTGTCGGCGTTGTACTGTGTGGTTTTGGCCATGGAGACAGTTATACCGGCCGGGTCGGCGGCGGCGCCGTTGGCTGCCCACACGCCGTTGGTCACGGTACCGGGAACCCAGCCAGTGATCTTCAGGTCAGGACTAACGATAGGCAATGGGACGGCAGGGGTAGTCACCGATACCAGGTTGCCCGAGGTGTCGAACACCATGGTCGAAGCGACCGGCGAGTTCAACGGAACGGCGGTAGGACTAGGGTCTGTACCATTGGGGTTGCGGCCATCGATCAGGGTGTAGGCTTTCCAGGTGTTCGCACCTGTCTTCACCATGAATTGATCCATGATGTGCTCGTTACCCTGAGTATCGTAAACCCGGGTGCTGAATTGCTTGGTGAAGGTCTCTTGCTTGCTCGGGTCGAACGGATTGGCAACCTCGTCGATGTTCGGCTCAGTGGATTTCAGGTTGATCGTCGACGAAACGGTGGTGGTAACTTTCGGTGCCAGGTTTGATGTATCAATGCGCAGGTCAGTCAAAACGCCATTGAGGATCTTGCCATTGGCATCCACGCCATAACCCTGCAAACGCGCAGAACCATCGCTGTTGGTGACGTAACCGTCCTTGTCGACCTTGAACGTACCGGCACGGGTATAGGACAGCGAGCCGTTGTCGCTCAGTACGAAGAAGCCGGAACCGTTGATGCCCATGTCCAGCACGTTGCCGGTGTTGTTGACGTCGCCCTGGGTGAACTGTTGGGAAACGTTGGCCAGGCGCACACCGTTACCGATGACTTTGCTGCCGGAACCCAGCTTGGTGGCCGAGTAAACGTCTTCGAATTCCGCACGGGACGATTTGAAACCGGTGGTCGCGACGTTGGCGATGTTGTTGCCGGTCACGTCCAGTTGTTTGTTGGCTGCATAGAGACCGCTAAGGCCGATATTGAAAGACATATTCCACTCCTTTGTGCCGTGTTAGTCGGCTCTACATACCAATGGTTTGTACTTTGGACAGGGCAACGCTGCCCAGGCCGGCCAGATTGAGCATCAACTCACCGCCGGTCTGGCTGATGGTCACGCTGGTGACAGTGGCCGGCAGGTAAGTGACCAGCGAAGTCGCCTTGCTGTCATAAGTCGCAGTGGCGGAGAAGGTGTACGTACCCGCCTTGGCCACTTCGCCGGCATCGTTCTTGCCGTCCCAGATGAAGCTGGCGCTGCCCGTTTTCTGGCTGCCCAGGTCGATGGTGCGGATCAACTTGCCATCGGCATCGGTGATCTTGACCTTGACCGGATCGGCGGCTGCAGGCACGGCGACTGTGCCGGTGAAGCTCTTGGTGGTGTCGACCACCGCCTTGTCGCCCGGCGCGATGACCGAACGGCCCACCAGCGACGATGCTTGCAACGCCTGGGACGAACTCAAACTGCCCGCCAGGTTGTTCGCCAGACCACCCACGGTGTCGTTGAGCGTGGTAATGCCTTCCAGGCTGCTGAACTGCGCCAACTGGGCAACGAACTCGCCGTTGTCCTGCGGCTCCAGCGGGTTCTGGTTCTTCAGCTGTGTCACCAGCAGTTGCAGGAACGCGTCCTTGCCCAAGGCCTTTTTGCCGGTCGCGCTGTTCGTCGCGGACGCCAGGCCATCGGCACTGGTGTTGGTCTTGATCGAAGAGTTGGCCAGGATGTCATTAAGGCTAAGGCCGCTGGTGGTATCGGTAACACTCATCTGAGTCGCCCCTTATCACTGACCGAGGGTCAGGACCTTCTGCATCATGGTTTTGGCGGTGTTCATCATTTCGGCATTGGTCTGGAACGAACGGCTCGCGGAAATCATGTCGGCCATTTCTTCCACCACGTTCACATTCGGGTAATAGACGTAGCCCTTGGCGTCAGCCGCCGGATGGTTCGGTTCGTAGCGGGCTTCCAGGTTGCTCTGGTCTTCGACCACGCCCAGCACTTGCACGCCCTGGCCTGCGGCGTCCTGGTTCTGGAACAGCGAATCGCTGCCGCCGCTCTGTCCGCCCTGGAACATGGTGGCGAACACCGGGTGGCGGGCGCGATAGGTCTGGTCGATGCTCGACGAGACGGTTTCGGCGTTGGCGATGTTCGAGGCCACGGTGTTCAAGCGCGTGGTTTGCGCACTCATGCCGCTACCGGCAATGTTGAAAACACTGGATAGAGACATGACTTACTCTCCGCGCAGGGCTGAGATCAGCCCTTTGAATTTGCTGTTGAGCAGGGTGAAGCTGGCCTGGAAGTTGACCGCGTTTTCCGCGTAGTTCGACTGTTCCAGTTGGGCGTCCACGGTGTTCTGGTCGATCGACGGTTGCATCGGCGTGCGATACAGCAGCGACTCGTCGCCATTGCCCAGGCCTTCGGCTTCGATATGACGGTTGTTGGTCATGTTCAAGGCGAAAGTGCCGTTCTTGGTTTTCTCGCTCTGCTCGGCGAGCACTTTCGAGAAGTCCAGATCCCGAGCCTTGTAGTTCGGGGTGTCGGCGTTGGCGATGTTGTTGGCCAGGACTTCGGCACGCTGGGCGCGGAAGCCCAGGGCTTGTTCATGGATACCGAGCGCTTTATCGAAGCTGATGCTCATGTCGGGAAACCTTCGGGTGACCTGATTTTTCGTACGATGGACATAGCAAGCGGCGTGCCAATTTAAAAAAGCCCGTAAACCGGGGCTTTGCGGGCAGGGGCAAGGCGGCAATGCCAGAAAAGCGGCAACGGGTTTCCGCCGCCTGCCGCTTTTCTGCCGCTTTGCCATGGGCAACGACTTTCTCCTGTGGGTGCGGGCTTGCTCGCGAAAGCGGTGTGTCAGCCAACGCAGATGTCGACTGACACGACGCCTTCGCGAGCAAGCCCCACATTGGGTTTGTGGTGTCTTGGGGAAGTCAGCAGGCATAAAAAAACGGGAGCCCTCTAAGGACTCCCGTTTTTTGATACTGCCAACCCATCACTTCGCCTGGTAAATGATCCCCGGACTGCACTGGACCATCTGGTAATGATCCGGCAAACCGTTCAGCGCTTCGGATGCGCCGAGGAATAGATAACCGCCCGGCTTCAGCGTGCTGTGGATGCGCAACAGGATGTCCTTCTTCACCTCGGCGGAGAAGTAGATCAACACGTTGCGGCAAAACACGATGTCGAACTTGCCGAGGCTCGCATAGCTGTCCAGCAGGTTGAACGAGCGAAACTCCACCCGGCTCTTGATCGGTGCCTTGATGGCCCAGCGCCCCGGCCCCTTCGGGTCGAAGTAACGCTGCAGGCGCTCGGGCGACAGACCGCGACCGATGGCCAGGCTGTCGTACTCGCCGGTCTTGCAGTTGGTCAGCATGGTGCTGGACAAATCAGTGGCAACGATCTGCACGCCCATCTTCAACTGGCCCATGTTGACCCGCTCGAACTCGTCGATGGACATCGACAGCGAATACGGTTCCTGCCCCGACGAGCACGCCGCGGACCAGATCCGCAGACGCTGGCCGGGAGCTGCCTTGATTGCTTCGGGCAGTACCTTGTTCTTCAAGACTTCAAACGGATAGGTGTCACGAAACCACAGGGTTTCGTTGGTCGTCATGGCATCGACCACCAGCTCGCGCAAACCGCTGCGCGGCTGAGTCTGGATGCGCTGGACCAGCTCACCCAGGGACTTGATGCCTTGCTGTTCCATCAGTTTGTTGAGACGGCTCGAGACCAGGTACTGCTTGTTTTCACCGAGCAAAATGCCACAGGCTTTTTCCAGGAAGACCCGGAACTGTTCGAAATCCAAATTACCCGTAGACAATGATGCCGCCTCTTAAATCGTGTTAACCACCAGGGGCAGAAGGCCCCTAGCTGATATCTGCTGCTTTGATCCGGTCGACTACCCGGGATGCCAGGTCATCAGGTCGGAATTTGGCCAGGAAGTCATCGGCACCGACTTTCTTGACCATCGCCTGATTGAACACACCCGACAACGAAGTATGCAGGATGATATGAAGCTTTTGCATGCGAGGGTCGTTGCGGATTTCCGCCGTCAGGGTGTACCCGTCCATTTCCGGCATCTCGATGTCGGAAATCATCATCAGGAACTCTTCTTCCGGCTTCTTGCCCTCGTCGACCAGTTTGCGCAGGTAATCCAGCGCTTGCCGTCCGTCGTTCAACGCCACCACTTCGACACCAACCGTCTGCAGGCAACGCGTGACCTGCTTGCGCGCCACCGACGAATCATCGACCGTCAGCACCCGCAGCGACAGCGCCTTGTGCTGGGTCTCGACATCGACCACACCGACAGAAATCGCTTCCGGTGTCGGCGCCACTTCCGCCAGGACCTTCTCGACGTCGATGATTTCGACTAACTGATTGTCGACCCGAGTCACAGCCGTCAGGTAATGATCGCGCCCGGTACCCTTGGGAGGCGGATGAATCTCCTCCCAGTTCATGTTGACGATGCGTTCCACCGAGCGCACCAGGAAACCCTGGGTCTTGGTGTTGTACTCCGTGATGATCACGAAGGGATTGCTTTGATCTTTCAGCGCTCCGGAACCGGTCGCCATTGCCAGATCAAGGATCGGAATGGTCGCCCCCCGGATATTTGCCACACCGCACACGACAGGACTGGACTTGGGCATCAGGGTCAGCTTGGGGCATTGCAGCACCTCGCGAACCTTGAACACGTTGATCCCGTACAGCTGCTGGCCGTCGAGACGGAACAACAACAGCTCCAGGCGATTCTGCCCTACCAGTTGCGTGCGCTGGTTTACCGAATCCATTACACCAGCCATGCCCAGACTCCTACACCAACGCTAAGTGTGTTGCGACGCACATTCATCACTAAACGGCACGGCGCTTGCTTTTTAACTCTTATGAACACAGAACCGACATTTTTCCGACGCCTGACATCACCCTTACGCAGACTGCTCTGTGCAATGTCGGCCGTTTGCCTGTTCAACGCTGGCAGCCCTGCCCTTGCTGACGCGGTTACCTTGCCTGACATGCTTATCGGCGTCACCCAGGGCTTTCTTGAATTCACCGTAGAGGACTATCTGGCAACCAGTCAAACGGAAGGTCGCTACGAAATCCAGGTCAACCAGCTCGATCCGCGACTGCGCATGCCCATGTGCGACAAGGAATTGACAGCCAGTCTCGAGAGCCCGGCCAAGCCGCTGGGCCGGGTCACGGTCAAGGTTCGCTGTGAAGGAACCTCCCCCTGGACGGTGTTCGTACCCGCTCAAGTCCGCCTGTTTCGCGATGTCGTGACCACCACCCGCCCGCTGCGCCGCGCTGACATTGTCGAGCCCGCTGACGTGCTCCTGCGTGAACGCGATATCAGCCTGATCAACCAGGGCTACCTGACGACCCTCGACCAGGCGATCGGCCAGCGACTTACCCGACCAATGGTCGCCGACCAGGTGATTACCCTCGTACACCTCGAACAGGCGGAAGTCATTCGCAAGGGCGATCAAGTGGTGATTACCGCCCGCAGTGGCACGCTCAGCGTGCGAATGCCCGGCGAAGCCCTGTCCAATGGCGGTATGAGCGAGCAGATTCGCGTGAAAAACCTCAACTCCAAGCGGGTCATCAAGGCGCAGGTCACCGCGCCGGGCCAGGTGGAAGTGTCTATGTAGGCACCCTGTTCCTGAAGAAGTGGCGTTGCCCGGGACTGTTCCCTAAACTGTGCCGCATGCAGGAGAAGTGCTGGCGCATGCAGGCTCATTGATAAATGGGTCTAAAGTTTTCGCAGGGAGAGCCGAAAACATGGCAAGCGTCCAAATACTCAGAGGTTTTTTACCATGGTCATCGATTTCAGCCGTTTGAACAGCTCCTCGTCACTTACGGGCAGTACACGTACCAGCGTTGCCAAGGAAACTGCCGAAGCCGGCAAATCCGCGCCGCTGAATACCCCGGCCGAACAGGCCAGTACCGTCAAAAGCGGGGAATCGGTACACCTCAGCAATGAGGCTCAACAGTTGCAACAGGTCACTGACAAGCTGCGCGATCAGCCTGCCGTCGACAAAGCCCGCGTGGCCGAGTTGAAAGCAGCGATTGCCGATGGCAGCTACAAAGTCGACAGCAACCGTGTAGCCAGCAAACTGCTCAACTTCGAAGCCCAGCGCTAGGCTACGGCCCGCGCCAGGCTTTTGGACGCTTAAAACCCAAGGCCAGCCATGCACGACACTAACTTACTGCAACTGATCACCGACGACTTTGCTCCAGCGCAACATTTGCTGGAGTTACTGCAAACCGAGTCCATCGCCTTGCACGGTCGTGACATGCCACTGCTCGAAGATATTCTGGCGCAGAAACAGGCATTGATCATTCTGCTCGAACAGCATGGCCGCAAGCGCAGTGAAATCCTCGCCAGCCTCAATCTTCCGCTGAATCGCAACGGTCTGGAGCAACTGGCCAGCCACTCGAGCATCGGCGAAGAGTTGCTGGCGCAGAGCGATGTGCTGACCGACCTTCTGGCTCAATGCCAGGCGGCGAACGCCAATAATGGCCAGTCGATCCTGGTCCAGCAGGCCGCCACGGCCAACCAGCTGAAAATCCTCACCGGCGGCGAACCGCCAGCCCTTTATGATGCCCGCGGATCAACCGCCAAGCTTGCGAAGCCACGCCCGCTCAGTCAGGCTTGAGCCTTCCGATGACCACGCCCTATCAAGACTCGCAACATGCTGGCAATATACTGGCCAGCCGTAGTCATATTTTGTCTGGAGATTGATGAACCGTGTCCAATGCCTTAACCGCGGAAGATGCCCCGCAGCCACCCAAGGTGCTTACCACGCCATTGGAAATCTCCGGCAACCTGCGCCAACTGCAAGAAAGCCATGATCCGCTGATCATCACGTTCCATGAGCGCACTCAGCGCTTTCAGAGCTATCTGGTGGACGTGGACCGCGAAGGTCGCACCATCGCGCTCGACGAAATGATCCCGCGTGACGGCGAACGCTTCATGCTGGCGGGCGAACCGTTCAAGGTCGAAGGCTTCCACGAAGGCGTGCGCATCGCCTGGGAAAGCAACGGTCAACTGACCATCGATGAATCCGGTGACAGTCGCTGCTATCGCGGCCCGCTGCCGGATGAAGTGGTCTATCACCAGCGCCGCAATGCCTTTCGCGCGGCATTGAAGCTGGCCCAACTGGTCAACGTCGATCTGGACGGTGAAAAGCTCAAGGCACCGATCAGCGGCAAGCTGCTGGATATCTCTGCCACCGGCTGCAAGTTGCGCTTCGACGGCGACATTACCGGCAGCCTGCAACTGGGCCAGGTCTACGACCGTTTCTCCGCCGCCCTGCCCTTTGGCAAGATGACGGCACCGGTCGAACTGCGCTACCTGCACTTCGAAGAAAAAATCTCCACCACCTTCGCCGGCATCCGCTTTCACAACATGAGCGGCCTGGTGCAGCGTCAGGTCGAGCGCTTCGTCTATCAGCTCCAGCGCGAAGCTCGACGCTTCGACAAAGACGACATGTAATTCGAAGCGGCATAAAAAACGGGCAGTCCCTTTACGGTGACTGCCCGTTTTTTTATGCCCGGGTTTTAAGGCCTGGCCTCGGTGAAGCTTTGCTCACGCCCCGTGTCAGGGTCTTCTGGAGACGGTGTGGTGGGTGTCTCAGTCTCCGGCTCAGGGCTCGGCTCAGGATTGACCGGGCTCTGCATCTGGTCCTGCACCACCTGTTCATCGACACGCGGGTCAAGGCAAGCCACCAGCGGCGAACTCGACATGCTGTCCGGCATGGCAACGTGATGCAGCGGCGCATCGTCGACCTGGTGCAGGTTGGTCACCGCTTTCGGGCGGATGCGCCACACCAGCACCAACGCGAAGAAACTGAAGAAGGCATAGAGCATCTGGCTGCCGAACAGCTTCATCAGCACCCCCGCGACCAGCGGCCCGATACTGGCACCGACACCATAGGTCACCAGCAACATCGCCGTCAGCGACACCCGGCGATCGCCCTCGACGTGGTCATTGGAGAACGCCACCGCCAATGGGTACAGGCAAAACTTCACCAATGCACAGAGGAAGCCGGCGATAAACAGCACCTCCAGCGGTACCTGCTTCATGATCGCCAGCGGCAAGGCGGCAACGGCCAGGAAAAGCGCAAAACAGCGGATCAACAGCGCCCGGTCATAACGGTCGGACAACCAGCCCAACGGCCACTGCACCAGCAGGCCGGCAAAAATGCAGCTACCCATGAACAGACCGACCTGCTCCGTGGACAGCCCTTGCTGCGAGGCATACAGCGGCGCCAGACCGTAGAACGAACCGATGATCAGTCCCGCCCCCAGCACCGTACTCAACGACTGCGGCACACGCTTGATGAAGAACCGCGGCTCCATCGGCGCCGGGTGCAGAGGCGCCGGGTGAATCCGTCGCGTCAGGGCCACCGGCACCAGGCACAGGGCAAAGCACAGGGCGACCAGCATCAACAGTTCCAGACCGAGCGCCGGGTGCATGACCAGAATCAATTGCCCCAGCACCAGCCCCAGGTAGGACGCAATCATGTAGCCGCTGAACACCGTGCCGCGTTGCGAGGCTTCGGCCTGCTCATTGAGCCAGCTTTCGATGACCATGTACTGGCACATCATGCCGAGGCCGACGATGACCCGCAAAAAGATCCAGGCAGGCAGCCAGTCCACCAGGCCATGGCCCAGCACCGCCGCCCCGACAATCCCGGCACAGGCCGAATAGGCGCGGATATGCCCGACCCGGGCAATCAACCGGTGACCGATCTTGCCCCCCAGCACCAGACCAAAATAGTTGGCCGCCATCAACGCACCGACCCACAGGCTGTCGACATGGTCGGCCGCCAGGCGCAAGCCCAGGTAAGTACTCAGCAGGCCCGAGCCGATCAACATCATCAGCGAGGCAAAATACAGCGCTCGAAAGGGTTTCCAGATTTGGCGCATCGGCGTTCCGAGCGGCTCCTTGCGGTGAGAAACGGGCTATCCGAGAAGATAGCCCGAAGACGAAGGTTCGTCAGGCCTGGGCGGCCAGGACACGGCGCTCCCAGGGCGTAATTTCATCAAAGAAGCT
Source organism: Pseudomonas sp. NFX71 (assembly GCF_048079215.1). NCBI lineage: Bacteria > Pseudomonadati > Pseudomonadota > Gammaproteobacteria > Pseudomonadales > Pseudomonadaceae > Pseudomonas > Pseudomonas sp. NFX71. The sequence goes on from NZ_CP182230.1 coordinate 316,690, forward strand.
GGTCAACTCCAGGGTCTTCGAAGCGACGTAGCCTTCGATGAACTCCTTGCCAAACAGTTCCTTCGCCAATTGGCTACGTTTCAGACGTTCGAGAGCGGCATGCAAGGTACACGGCAACGAAAGATTATCCGGCACCTCGAACTCGCCCTGGATCGCTGCGCTTGGCTCCAGCTCGTTTTCAATGCCGTACAACCCCGCGGCCAGGCTCGCGGCGATCGCCAGATACGGATTTGCATCCGCCCCCGGCAAGCGGTTTTCAACCCGACGAGCGGCCGCCGAGCTGGCCGGAATACGCAAACCAGCCGCGCGATTGTCGTGGGACCAGCAGGCATTGTTGGGTGATGCGAACGGATGACACAAGCGCTGATAGGAATTGACGTTCGGCGCAAACAACGCGGTGAAATCCGCCATGCCGGCCTGCTGGCCGCCGATGAAGTGACGGAAGGTCGCGGTCGGTTCACCGGCCTCGTCGCTGAACACGTTACGTCCGCTGCCGATCTCGACGATGCTCTGGTGAATGTGCATCGAACTGCCCGGCGTGTGCGCCAGCGGCTTGGCCATGCAGACCACGGTCAGGCCGTGCTTGAGCGCAACTTCCTTGAGCAGATGCTTGAACAGGAACGTCTGGTCGGCCAGCAGCAGCGGATCGCCGTGCAGCAGATTGATCTCGAACTGGCTGACGCCCATCTCGTGCATGAACGTATCGCGCGGCAAACCGAGCGCAGCCATGCATTCGTAGACTTCACTGAAGAACGGTCGCAAGCCGTTATTGGAACTGACGCTGAACGCCGAACAACCGTCCTCGCGCCGACCGTCCAGGCCCAGCGGTGGCTGGAAGGGTTGCGTCGGGTCGGTATTGGGCGCGAAGACAAAGAATTCCAGTTCGGTCGCGACCACGGGCGCCAGACCAAGTGCCGCGTAACGGGCGATCACCGCCTTGAGTTGGCCACGGGTCGACAGGCTCGAGCTTTCGCCCGTCAGTTCGTCGGCGTCGCAAATGGCGAGGGCTCGTGGTTGCTGGCTCCACGGCAAGCGGTGAATCTGCGCAGGATCAGGCACCAGCGCCAGGTCGCCATCATCGCTGCCGTAGAAACGTGCTGGCGGATATCCGCCCATGATGCATTGCAGCAGCACACCCCGCGCCATCTGCAACCGCCGTCCTTCGAGAAAACCCTCGGCTGTCATGACCTTGCCACGGGGCACGCCGTTCAGGTCCGGCGTAACACATTCAATCTCATCAATGCCCGTCAGTCGCTGTGCGAGTGAGCGCTGGCCATCGGTTGTCATGACGCAATCCTTTGTTGTTGTGCAAGCCGCGAACGGCGACCGTACAAAATAGGCTCCGCCTGTTCGGAATATCAAGCACCGTACACAAAAATGCCTGCAGGGCGTGCATTCAGGGGAGATAAAGGCTGAACACGCCGCCGCCCAACGGGCCGCCATTGCTGATTTCGGTGCGCCCGCCGATGCCGTTGCGCTGATGCAACGCGGCAATCCGCCCGGCGAAATACAGACCCAGCCCGGTGCTGCCACTGCTGTGGTTGATGCCCTGCACGTAGTCGGCCTGACGCTCGATCATCTGGGCCGGGTAGCCTTCGCCGTCGTCGTTGATCGTCAGCACCAGTTGCCCGGCCTCATCACTGACGCTGATCAACACCGCATGGCGGGCATAACGGATGGCGTTGGTGATGCAATTGCCCAGCACCGACGCAATCAGTTCCCGGTCGAAGAAACCCAGCGGGCTCAGCGGGTCCACTTCGTAAGTCGCCATGATGCCGCGACTGGCGAAAACGTCCTGGTGGCAGGCCAGTTGCGCTTCGATAAAGTCATCGAGCTCGTGATAGGCCGGTTGCAACGGCATCTGATTGACGCCGAGTTTGTATAGCCCCAGCAACTGCACGAGCATGCCGTTGAGGTGGGCGAACTCGAATTCGATCACGCCCTGTTCCGGGGTGTGCCGCGCCGGGTCGGGCAAGCGCGCCAGCCATTGGCTGTGGGCCTGCATCAACATCGCCAGCGAGTTCTTCATGTCGTGCACGGTGGAAGCGATCACCGTGGAGAAATCCAGTGCAGGGTTGTCTTGGTTCATCCGCTGAACGCCTTGATTTTCAGTTTCTGATAACGCGCATACCGCGCGTCAGTGTCGGGCATCAGGCCGACCGTTTTCAGGCAGGCCCGACACTCTTCAAGCTCCGCCGACGGAACGCTGGTGTCGGTGCCGTGCAGCAGCGACTGCGCCATGTTCAGCGCGATACTGATGTTTTTCGGTTGCATCGCCAGGGCTTTGCGGAACGCCGCCCGCGCCTCCACCAGGTTGCCGGTCTTGTACACCCGCACGCCTTGACGGTTGAGCTCCGCCGCATCGTTGCCGGAGTTGAGGATGGTCGGGTCGTCGGTCAGTTTGGCGATGCTTTTCATCACGGTCGGATCGTCGCCGTAGATTTCCACGCAGTTTTTCAGCATCGAGGCGCCGGCATCGGCCTGCCCGAGCATTTGCAACTGCTTGGCCACCAACAGTGCGGCTTCGGCACTCATGAACTGCTCCATGCCATCGAGGCGCAACATCGCTTGCTCGGTGAGCTTTTCCGCGGTTTCGGCGTCGTTGAGCAAGAGACTGGTGGCCTTCATCAACCGCGCACGAATCTGCAGGCCCGGGTCGGAAGGGTTTTCCTTGGCCACGGCGGTCAGCGTGGTGTTGATCTCCAGCCGCGTGCGGGTATCCAGGCCTTTTTCGCTGCCCTTGCTGATCAAGGCGTGTGCCAGGCCGAGGTTGCTTTCAGCGTCCTTGAAGCGTGACTGCGCACCTTGGCTGACAGCCTGTCGATAAGCCTTGGACGCCGTGTCGAAATCTTCGTTGGTCATTGCCAACTTGCCCAGCAACGCCTGGCGACGCACGGCCAGCGGCGATAAGCGAATCGCCTCCTCCAATACTTGCTGCGCGGCCTTGGTGTCGCCTTCGGCGACCAGCACATCCGCCATACCGTCGTACAGCGCCGGCATCATCGGGAACACTTTCAGGGCTTTTTCGTAGACGCCCTTGGCCTGACTGACCTGACCGCGCTTGAACAGCAACTGGCCCAACCCGGCAAACGCCCACGGCAAAGGCCGATCAGCAATGATGCTGTCGTAGAGACGCTCCAGCGCCTCATTCTGATTCAAGTCACGCAGGGCATCGGCGCGGTAGCGCAGGCACAGCGGCGAATAGCGGATGTCCTGTTTGCACAGCGCGATACAGGCATTGAGCACTTCAACCGGCTTGCCGCGATCCAGCGCCTGCAGGATCGGCTTGAGCAGGGTCTTGCGCTGTTCCAGACGCTCAAGGCGCTGGGCCAGGCCCGAGCGGTTGAACGGTTTGGTCAGGTAGGCATCGGGCTCATGCTCCAGGGCGCTGAGCACCATCGCCTGGCTGGTCTCGGCGGTGACCATGACAAACACGGCTTCATGGCTGATCAGCTTCTCGACCATCAGGTCTTCGAGTACCTGCTGACCATTCTTCTTGCCGTCGCCGAGGTGGAAATCCTGCAGGATGAAATCGTAGGACTTCTGCGAACACATGCGCAGCGCCTGCTCGCCGGTGTCGGCGGTATCCACGTCCTTGACGCCCAGCTCACGCAGCATGGAACGGACCGAACTGCGGAAATCGGAGAAATCATCGACGATCAGAAAACGCTTTTGGTGATACGACAGCATCGAAGATTTCCAGGCAATTTTAAGAAGAAGATTATGACTGTCCGGGTTATCGGCCAGCAGGGCCATTCACTTGAAGAAAAGGGAATGCTATTACGCGCCCGGAGTCCAAATCTCAAAGGCTTATGCAGGCGCGCTAAATAATTGAAGGCGATATCGAGAAACGGGATTATCCTGATTTATTGCATAGCGTCAGCCTCCGCTTCGGATCAGGACGCTCCCGTCGTTGGTACAGGCAGAAGTTATGACCACCACCCCCAATCGCCCGGCATCTCATAAAGAGCAAAAGGCCTCGCGTCCCAGCACCCTGGACTTTCCGGTGGTGGGCATTGGCGCGTCGGCGGGCGGTCTGCAAGCTATCAAGTTGTTCTTCGAAAACATGCCGCAGGACAACGGCATGGCGTTCGTGATCATTCTGCATCTGTCCCCCGATCACCAGAGCATCGCCGACCGGATCATCCAGGAATCGACGCGGATGCCAGTCCTGCAGATCAGCAAAACGGTGTCCATCGAGAAAAACCACGTATACGTCATTTCACCGGCGCAACGCCTGTCGATGAACGACGGTTTACTGGAAGTCAGTGCGTGCGAGACCCGGGAATCGCGTCATGCCTCGATTGACCTGTTCTTCCGCGACCTGGCGAATGTGCACCGGGAACGGGCTTTCTGCGTGGTGCTGTCGGGCACCGGTTCCGACGGTGCTGTCGGCCTGTCGCGGATCAAGGAACAGGGCGGCGTCACGCTGGCCCAGGCGCCGCAAGACGCCGAGTTCGACGGCATGCCCCGCGCCGCCATCGACACTGGGATGGTGGACTTGGTCTTGCCGGTCGTTGAAATGCCGCAAAAGCTGCTGGAGCTGTGGCGCAACTCCCAGGAAATCAGCTTGCCCACCGCCAACGACCCCGAACTTCAGACCATTGCCGCCGTTTCCGAACGTGAAGCGCTGATAGCCGAACAATTGCTGCACGACGTTCTCATCCAGTTGCGCACCGGCACCGGCCATGATTTCAAGCACTACAAACGCGCCACGGTGTTGCGCCGGATCGAGCGGCGGATGCAGGTCACGGCCCAGCCGGACCTGGCGGCCTACTACCGTTACCTGCAAGACAACCCGGAAGAAACCAAGGCCTTGCTCGGCGACATGCTGATCGGCGTGACCAACTTTTTCCGCGACCGGGAAGCCTTCGAAGCGCTAGAGCGCGATGTCGTGCCGCAACTGGTCAGCGCCGCCGTGTCAGCGCACCCCGAAAAAGAAGAAATTCGAGTCTGGTCCGCCGGCTGTTCCACCGGTGAAGAAGCCTACAGCCTGGCCATGTTGCTCAGTGATCAGCTGCAACTCGATGCCAGCGCGGCGTCGATGCAGCTGTTTGCCACCGACATCGATGAACGCGCCATCAGCGTCGGTCGGGCCGGCCTGTACCCGCAAGCGATCGTGACCGACGTGCCGCCAACGCGACTGCGGCATTACTTCCTCAAGGAAGATGACCACTATCGGATCCGCAAGGAAATCCGCGAAAAAGTCCTGTTCGCCAAACACAGCCTCCTGTCCGATCCGCCGTTCTCGCAGATCGACCTGATCGTGTGCCGCAACCTGTTGATCTACCTGGATCGCGAAGTGCAGCGTGAAATCCTGCAGATGTTCCACTTTGCCCTGCGCCCTGGCGGCTTCCTGTTTCTCGGCTCCTCCGAGAGCGCAGATGCCTGCCACGAACTGTTCGCCCCGGTGGACAAGCGTAACCGGATCTTCCGTGCCAAGACTGGCACGGCCAACAGCCGTCGCACCCCGACCATGCCCCGCGGCGGCTACGTGCGAACCAACATTTCCCAACAGCCTGCGCAAAACAGCGTGCAGCGCAAATTGTCTTTCGCTGATATCCATCAACGCGCCTTAGAGCAGTCTGCGCCACCGAGTGTGATCGTCGATGCCAACGCCGACATTCTGCACATGAGCGAAAGTGCCGGGCGTTTCCTGCGGCATGTCGGTGGCGAGCTGTCGCGCAACCTGCTGACGCTGATCCTGCCGGACCTGCGTCTGGAGCTGCGCACCACGCTGTTCCAGGTCCAGCAAAGCGCGCTGCCGGTCAAATCCCGTGAGGTGCCGATCAAGCGTGATGACCGGCGTTACCTGATCAATCTGGTCGCTCATCCCTACAAGGATGAAGGTTCGGACAGCGAGTACGTGCTGGTGATTTTCGAGGAGGTCGAAGTCGACCCTTCCGAGCTGGCAGCGACCACCGTGCTGCAGAACGAAAACCAGGTGCTGTCCAACCTTGAGCGCGAACTGCAGCGCACCAAGCTGCACCTGCAGGACACCATCGAACAGTCGGAAGTCTCCAGCGAAGAGCTCAAGGCGTCCAACGAGGAAATGCAGGCGATCAACGAAGAACTGCGCTCGGCCACCGAAGAACTGGAAACCAGCAAGGAAGAGCTGCAATCGATCAACGAAGAGTTGCTGACGGTCAATTTCGAGCTGAAAACCAAAGTCGAAGAAACCGACAAGATCAACGACTACCTGACCAACCTGATCGCCTCCACCGACATTGCCACGGTGTTTGTCGACCGCGCCATGCGCATCAAGTGGTTCACCCCGCGCGCCACCGACATCTTCAGCATGTTGCCGGTAGACACCGGGCGCTCCCTGCTCGACATCACCCATCGCCTGGATTACGACAACCTGGCCAGTGACGCGACGCAGGTGTTCGAATCGCTAAAAATGATCGAACGCGAAGTCAGCAGTACCGACAACCGCTGGTACATCGCCCGTCTGTTGCCCTACCGCTCCAGCGAAGACCACATCGACGGCACCGTGCTGACCTTCATCGACATCACCAAACGTCGAGCGGCCGAGGAAGAGTTGCGCCAGGGCGAAGAGCGCATGCGCCTGGTCGCCGAAAGCACCCGCGACTACGCGATTATTACCCTCGATGAACAGGGCGTGATCACCAGCTGGAACAAAGGCGCCGAGTTGATTTTCGGCTACAGCAAGGCCGAGGCCGAGGGCGCTTACTACGACTTCATCTTCTCCCCCGAGGACCGCGCGGCGGGCGTGCCGGAAAACGAATTGCTGGCCGTGCGCACCCATGGCCGCAGCGAAGATGAACGTTGGCATCAACACAAGGATGGCAGCCGCTTCTTTTGTAGCGGCGAAGTGACCCTGCTCAGGGGCGACAACCTTCAGGGCTATGTGAAAATTGCCCGTGACCTGACCGGTCACAAACGCCAGCACGAAGCACAAAGCCAGGAATTGGCGGAAACCCGCAACACCAATTACCTCAAGGATGAGTTCTTCGCGGTCATGTCCCACGAACTCAAGCATCCGCTGAACCTGATCCAGCTCAACGCCGAGCTGCTGCGGCGCTTGCCGGTGACCAAGTCACTGGCTCCGGCGGCCAAGGCGGTGAACACCATTTGCGACGCGGTCACCAGCCAGGCGCGGATCATCGACGATCTGCTGGATGTCGCCCGGGTCCGGACCGGCAAGCTCAAGCTGCAACCGGTCGCCGTCGACCTCGCCAGTGTGCTGCGCGATGTCCATACCGTCGTGCTGAATGACCAGCATGACGTCACTGTTGAACTGCTGGTGCCGTCCGACGCGTTAATGGTCCAGGCCGACCCGACGCGCCTTGAGCAAATCATCTGGAACCTGGTGAACAACGCCCTGAAATTCACTCCACCCAAGGGCCGCGTGCAACTGATCGCCAGCCAGTCCGGGGACATGGCGCGGCTCGATATCAAAGACAACGGCGCCGGCATCGCCCCGGAAAACCTCGAACATGTGTTTGACCTGTTCAGCCAGGCTGAAAAACAACACATCACTCACAACCGTGAAGGGCTGGGAATTGGCCTGTCGCTGGTGCGTCAGTTGACCGAGGCGCAACACGGCTCGGTCGAGGTGAGCTCTGGCGGGAGCGGCACAGGCTGTACGTTCACCGTCTACTTGCCCTTGGCCAGAGCCCATGGCGAAGTACAGCCCGCTGCGTGCGCGGAGGATGTTTCCGGAAGACTCAGCGGCTTGACGATCCTGTTGGTGGACGACTCCGCAGACGTGCTGGAAACCCTGAAAATGCTGCTGGAGATGGAAGATGCGCAGGTGATTGCCTTTGACCGGCCGGTGGCAGCGCTGGACGCGGCGAAAAGCACGCGGTTCGACCTGATCATCTCTGACCTAGGCATGCCGGTCATGAACGGGCACGAGCTGATGAGTGCACTGCGTCAGTTGCCGCTCGCGAAGGATGTACCGGCCATTGCCCTGACCGGCTATGGCGCCAACAGCGACATTCAGAAATCTCGGCAATCAGGCTTTGACCAGCACATCGGCAAACCGGTGTCCTACGATGACCTGATCAGCACCATCGAGACGCTCCGACGCCAGCGCTGAGTCGCGTTCAGTTCAGATAGGCGCGCTGCACACAGGCGCGCCGGTCGATCGCCTGCCTGAGCCGTTCCTTGTGATCGGCCCAGACCCCGGGATCGACCTTGTTGGAGCGCATCAATGCGAGCATGGCCTCCTTGGCGGCCAGGTACTCTGACCAGGCATCATCAGACCTGAGCTTCAAGCGCTCACGCTCGGTCATCTCCATCCGGCGCAATGCGATGACCGACTCATCGGTAATCACCGGACTCAACGTCAGCTGCACACGGTGCGGCGCAACGAACGCCTGAGTGTCCGCCACAACCTCCCTCGCCCGCTGGGTGCCCCACTTCAATGCTGCGCAGTAATGCTCACCGACGCTGCGTTCATGATGCTCCTCGCAGATCGGCCAGCCATCAGCGCCATAGATACCTAGAAAAACCTGGGTAACCCCTTCAACACTGACCCGCGCATGCACCTCGATTTGCACGCCATTGCCCAGCACCTCTTCGTGGGTGTGCAGAGGGAGTCTCGTGTTGGTCCATAACCAGAACTGGGCGCCTCTGCGTCGCATCGATTTCGCTCCTTGAGTGGTCTCTGGAGTAAGGCACAGCAACGCGCGCCTTTCCAATGTCGATCGTCGGGTGATCGCCCATGAAAAAGCCCCGCCGGATGCAAGATCCTGGCGGGGCTTTTTTGACAGCCGAAGGGCTGGAATAGGATGGTGTCCCAGGGCAGGTTCGAACTGCCAACCTTCCCCTTAGGAGGGGGATGCTCTATCCAATTGAGCTACTGAGACACAAGTCGTCCGCGAGAAAACGCGGCGCGATGGACGGCGTGCATGTTAACGGGCAGGTCTGCGTTTGTCATGTCGTCCTTAGCGCTTTTTAAGTGTAGGCAGGCGCCCCTTGAACGCGAGGGATTTGTTTACCGTGCAAATTGCATCACCGCAAAAAGCCATCATTGCAAATTGCAATGAAGGAGTCCCTGGCAGATATCCTAATTTATTGTTTTTAAAGGATTTAATAGACGTTAGACTCTTGGCACGTCGGCTGCTTTAGCTGTTCTCAAAGAACAACGGAGGCCAGCCTCATGAACCGTGCCCTTTTACTCTCGAATGCGATCGCTCTGGCGGTCTTGCTGGGTTTTCACTTTTTCCCCGAGAGCAGCGCCGAGATGGTCGCCCAACGCATGCCCCATTACCTTCAAGTGCAAAGGGCGCCGCAATTGGCGGTGCTGAGTGATCAGCATGGCTTTGTCGGTCAGGAAGTGAGCCAGGAGAATATCCTGCTGCCGGCGCAGTCTTCCGAACGCCTGGTATTTTGAACAACCCCCATCAGGAGCACAGCATGTCCAAATCAGCCGCAGGATTTTTCGTCCTTGCCCTACTGAGTGGCATTCTTCATTTGTCACTGGTCCAGGACTCGGTGGTCACCCTGCCCCTGATCGCCTGCGGCGTTTTCAGCACGCTGTTCCTGCTGGCGCTGGTCGCTGGCCGCAAGATCAAGTTTGACCCGGTCTTGCGCTGACTCTCAGCAGATTCAACACAAAGGCCGGCCAGCGCGAAGCCGTCCTTCTTCATCATCCGCCCCCCCTTCGCAACATTAAGCGTGCAGACGCCTTCGAGCTACCTCAATGAGACTGTCCCGGCCGGACCCGTACGGCCCACCAGGTAAATCAGTTTGCCATCCATCCTGAAATAGCCCTCCATGCAGTGGATGCCACTAGTAAATCGGCCATTTGCCACTATCCTGTACAAGGTAAGGAATCGTGATCGACTCCGCATGACATGTACCTTCAGGTGTCTTCGATATTACCTGTCGGGTAACAGGACGCGGCCAGCGATACGGACGGGGCAGACTTTTCAAACCAGTCCGCATTTCTGATAATTGGTGCTGGCATAACGCCGGCATCCAGTTCAATATTTGTCACAGAATTGACGCCAATGAACTGGCTACTTTGAGGCATGATGCGAGCCTCTATCAATTCAGGTTGAACATTTGGCCAGAGTCCTTGTCCTATCAGACATCTGCGGCCAATCCCGAGAACCGCTCCCCTGAACTAACCGGTTAAATATATGCGCCCATTGAAACAGGCAATTTATTCCAGCCGTACGGCTGACAAGTTCGTCGTACGTCTGCCAGACGGAATGCGTGAACGCATTGCCGAGGTGGCTCGCAATCATCATCGCAGCATGAACTCCGAAATCATTGCGCGCCTTGAGCAGAGTCTTATTCAGGAAGGCGCACTGGGCGAAGAGTTGAGCATGCGCCTGGACAGCCCTGAGCTGTCACTGCACGAACGCGAACTGCTGCAACGCTTCCGCCAACTTTCCCATCGCCAGCAAAACGCACTCGTTTCGCTGATTGCCCATGACGCCGAAATGGCCGCAGACGCCTCCTGATTCATCCGAAAGCTCAAGCCAGCTGATTGCTGGCTTTTTTTTGCCTGAAATTCAGGCAAAAAAAAACCCGCCGATGGCGGGTTTTTTTACGTCTGGAAATCAGAGCAGGAAGATGGTCGCCAGCCCCAGGAAGATGAAGAAGCCGCCACTGTCGGTCATGGCGGTGATCATCACGCTGGCGCCCATCGCCGGATCGCGCCCCATCTTCGCAAGGGTCATGGGGATCAACACTCCCATCAACGCCGCCAGCAACAGGTTAAGCGTCATGGCGGCGGTCATCACCACACCAAGCGACCAGCTGCCATACAGCATGTAGGCGACAACACCGATCACCCCGCCCCACACCAGGCCATTGATCAGGCCGACGGCCAACTCTTTGCGCATCAGGCGTGACGTGTTGCCGGTGCTCACCTGGTCCAGCGCCATGGCGCGAACGATCATGGTGATGGTCTGGTTACCCGAGTTACCACCGATGCCCGCCACGATCGGCATCAAAGCCGCCAGCGCCACCAGCTTCTCGATCGAGCCTTCGAACAAACCGATCACGCGGGAGGCAATGAACGCGGTGATCAGGTTCACCGCCAGCCAGGCCCAGCGGTTACGCAGGGATTTCCAGACCGACGCGAAAATATCTTCTTCTTCGCGCAGACCCGCCATGTTGAGAACTTCGTTTTCGCTCTCTTCACGAATCAGGTCGACCATTTCATCGATGGTCAGACGGCCGATCAGCTTGCCGTTCTTGTCGACCACGGGCGCCGAGATCAAGTCGTAACGTTCGAACGCCTGTGCGGCATCGTAGGCATCTTCGTCCGGGTGAAAACTCACCGGATCACTGGCCATGACTTCCGAAACCTGTTTTTCCGGGTCGTTGACCAACAGTCGCTTGATTGGCAATACGCCCTTGAGCACGCCGTCGTAATCGACCACAAACAGTTTGTCAGTGTGGCCTGGCAGCTCTTTGAGGCGGCGCAGGTAGCGCAAGACCACTTCGAGACTGACATCCTCACGGATCGTCACCATCTCGAAGTCCATCAGCGCACCGACCTGCTCCTCGTCATAGGACAACGCGGAGCGAACGCGCTCACGCTGCTGACCATCGAGGGTTTCCATCAGCTCGTGGACGACGTCTCGCGGCAGCTCGGAGGCCAGGTCAGCGAGTTCGTCGGCATCCATGTCCCTGGCGGCAGCCAGGAGTTCGTGATCGTCCATGTCGGCGATCAGGGTTTCACGCACCGAGTCGGAAACTTCGAGCAGGATGTCGCCGTCGCGGTCAGCCTTGACCAATTGCCAGAGCGTCAGACGGTCGTCCAGCGGCAAGGCTTCAAGGATGTAGGCGACGTCGGCGGAGTGCAGGTCATCGAGCTTGCGTTGCAGCTCGACGAGGTTTTGCCGGTGGACCAGGTTCTCGACCCGGTCATGATGCGGGCCTTCCTGGCGATGAGTCAGGTCTTCGACCACCCGCTGACGCTGCAACAGCTCAACGACTTGAGCGAGGCGGTCCTGCAGGCTTTCTTGCGTTTTCTTTACTTCAACTTCGGACATAGGCGAACTCCACTCCCAGCAGCGGGGCACGCCGGAAGGATCAATCAGTCAATTCATGATTGGAAAAACGGTTTACTGAGTTACTACTGGGTAAGTCCATGGAGGTATTCCACAAGCCCCGGCGGGGCTGACGGGCGCAATGATACACCGCCCGACGGTTTTAAACGTTAAAAAATCTCGGCTGAAACAAGCGCTTGCGAGACAAACCTGAGCGCCATCCTGATCCATGAAAATGCGACGACTCATTCCGAAAAGAAAACACACCACCACTGAAAAATGTAGCGGCTACCCTTGAGTCAGACCGTCATGGAGGACGTTTGATGCTATTGAGTACACAGTATTTTTTGCTGATCGCCCTGCTCTGCCTGCCGCTCGAGGCATTTGCTGTAACCGTTCACCGATGTGAAGCAGCCAATGGCCGCATTACCTTCACCACATTGGGCTGTGCGACGGATGACAGCCTTTCGCTCCAGGATGTGCGCACCTTTACTCCTGGCAGCACGGTGGCCCTTATGCCGGAAGCGGACGCGCGCGAAACATCAGGTATGAAAATCAAAAGGAGGGAGCCAACGGTCGTCGGCCAGACCGAGGATAAATGCGGGAACGTGATTAACGCACGGGAGCGACGGGAAGCGATCATCAATCAACGGGTGGTTGCCGGCATGAGCCAGCAGGATGTCGAAAGCGCACTCGGCAAACCTGACAAGATCACGGTTCGCAATTCGACCACAAGCTACCGTTACGACACCAAGCGGGGCCGCAGTGCTCAGGTCGAGTTCGATGAGAAAGGATGCACCAAGGGAAAAGCCAAATCCCGGACGGCAAAAAGCCCGCGTTAAACGCGGGCTTTTTGGTGTTTGGTGCACTCGACAGGATTCGAACCTGTGACCGCTCGGTTCGTAGCCGAGTACTCTATCCAGCTGAGCTACGAGTGCAATTTGTGTTTTTAGACCAGATCACAACTGGTTGAAGCAGAGTAGCTCACATTACTGCAAACAACTCTTAAATGGTGCACTCGACAGGATTCGAACCTGTGACCGCTCGGTTCGTAGCCGAGTACTCTATCCAGCTGAGCTACGAGTGCATTTGTTGCCGCGCATTATAGGCCGTTGAATCTTTTTGTAAAGCGCTTTTTCTAGTAATTTCAACAACTTACCGAAGAAGCCAGATTACAACGTACTACGCAAATAATGGCGGAGAACGGGGGATTCGAACCCCCGACACCCTTTTGAGGTGTACTCCCTTAGCAGGGGAGCGCCTTCGGCCACTCGGCCAGCTCTCCGCAACACGGGGCGTATATTAACCAGCTTCTTCCCCGTTTGCAAACATAAAAAACGATAAAAATTAATGGCTTGGTTCTTCGTCCTTCTCTTTCTTTATACGCAGGTAAATTTCCTCACGGTGGACCGCAACCTCTTTCGGGGCGTTGACACCGATACGCACTTGATTTCCTTTAACGCCGAGCACGGTCACGGTGATTTCGCCATCACCAATAATCAGGCTTTCTGCGCACCGACGAGTCAGAATCAGCATACCTTTCTCCTCACGCATTTCATTTCAGGGACAACAGTCTGCAAAAAAAAGGCACTCGACCTACAACCTGAGCGGTCGCAGCCCTACATGCCTGAGTATTGACTAGCGCGGGCAAAAGAACAGTTTCGAGCCGCACCATTCAAAAAACAAAAGGGCGCGGTCAGACCGCGCCCTTCAGCAAACGCATCACTCGCCCTGACGGGCCGGCGCGTCCAGTTCGAAAGCCGTGTGCAGAGCGCGCACAGCCAGTTCCAGGTACTTCTCTTCGATCACCACGGAGACTTTGATTTCCGAGGTCGAGATCATCTGGATGTTGATGCTTTCTTTCGCCAGGGATTCGAACATGCGGCTGGCCACGCCTGCGTGGGAGCGCATGCCGACACCGACGATCGAGACCTTGGCGATCTTGATGTCGCCAACCACTTCACGGGCACCGATCTCGCGAGCAGTGTTTTCCAGCACGGTTTGCGCGGCCTGGAAGTCATTGCGGTGGACGGTGAAGGTGAAGTCGGTGGTGTTATCGTGCGCAACGTTCTGCACGATCATGTCGACTTCGATGTTCGCGGCGCTGATCGGGCCGAGAATCTTGAATGCAACGCCCGGGGTGTCTGGCACGCCACGGATGGTCAGCTTGGCTTCATCGCGGTTGAAAGCGATGCCGGAAATGATCGGCTGTTCCATGGTTTCCTCTTCATCAATAGTAATGAGGGTGCCCGGACCCTCCTTGAAGCTGTGCAGTACGCGCAGCGGAACGTTGTACTTGCCGGCGAACTCGACCGCACGGATCTGCAACACCTTGGAACCGAGACTGGCCATTTCCAGCATCTCTTCGAAGGTGATCTTGTCCAGGCGCTGAGCCACGGACACCACACGCGGGTCGGTGGTGTAGACGCCGTCGACATCGGTGTAGATCTGGCATTCGTCAGCCTTCAAGGCCGCCGCCAGCGCCACGCCGGTGGTGTCGGAACCGCCACGACCGAGGGTGGTGATGTTGCCGTGCTCGTCGACGCCCTGGAAACCGGCGACAACCACCACGCGACCTGCTTTCAGATCACCGCGAATCTTCTGGTCATCAATCTGCAAGATACGCGCTTTATTGTGTGCGCTGTCCGTCAGAATCCGCACCTGGTTGCCGGTGTAGGACACCGCTGGCACACCGCGCTTGATCAGCGCCATGGCCAACAGGGCAATCGTCACCTGCTCACCGGTGGAAACGATCACGTCCAGTTCACGCGGAACCGGTTGGCCGTCGCCACTGATTTGCTTGGCCAGATCGATCAGACGGTTGGTTTCGCCGCTCATTGCAGACAGCACAACCACCAGGTCATCGCCGGCATCGCGGAATTTCTTAACCTTGTCGGCGACCTGCTCGATTCTCTCGACAGTGCCGACCGAGGTGCCTCCAAATTTCTGTACGATCAAAGCCATTTCAAAGCCGCCTCTGCCCATGAAGGGCGCCCAAATAATCACTCAAACAGCGTTCCGGCCCACCACTAGACTGCGGGCCGGAGACGCTGCCTTATAGACCCTGCTCTACAAATGGAACGGTCAGGGCCAATGCGGCATCCAGTGCGCCAGCGTCAGTACCACCGCCCTGCGCCATGTCTGGACGACCACCGCCCTTCCCGCCCACTGCCGCAGCGGCTTGCTTCATCAAATCACCGGCTTTGAGTTGGCCAGTCAGGTCTTTGGTTACGCCTGCAACCAGAACGACCTTTTCCTCATGGACACTGCCGAGCAGGATCACTGCGCGACCGAGTTTGTTTTTCAGTTGATCGACCAGCGCCAGCAGCGCCTTGGCATCCTGACCGTCCAGACGCACGGCCAGCACTTTCACACCCTTGACGTCCAGGGCAGAGGCCGACAGATCGTCGCCCGCCGCGCTGGCAGCCTTGGCCTGCAACTGCTCGAGTTGCTTCTCCAGCAGACGGTTGCGCTCCAGCACAGCCGACAGCTTGTCGATCAGGTTGTCGCGGCTGCCCTTGACCAGGTTGGCCGCTTCCTTGAGTTGTTCTTCGGCAGCGTTCAAGTATGCCAGCGCTGCTGCGCCGGTGACCGCTTCGATACGACGCACGCCAGAAGCCACGCCGCCTTCGCTGATGATTTTCAGCAGGCCGATGTCGCCGGTACGGTTGGCGTGGATGCCGCCACACAGCTCAACGGAGAAATCGCCGCCCATGCTCAGCACGCGCACGTTGTCGCCGTATTTCTCGCCGAACAGCGCCATGGCGCCTTTCTTCTTGGCGGTTTCGATGTCGGTTTCTTCGGTTTCAACGGCGGAGTTCTTGCGAATCTCGGCGTTGACGATGTCTTCCAGGGCCTTCAATTGCTCAGGCTTGATGGCTTCGAAGTGGCTGAAGTCGAAGCGCAGGCGCTGACTGTCGACCAACGAGCCTTTCTGCTGAACGTGATCGCCCAGCACTTTACGCAAAGCGGCGTGCAGCAAGTGCGTTGCCGAGTGGTTCAGCGATGTGGCGTGACGCACGTCGGCTTCAACGTGGGTTTCAACCGGAGCACCAATCAACAGGCTGCCCGAGGCCAGTACGCCGTGGTGCAGGAACGCGCCGCCGGTTTTGGTGGTGTCGCGCACGTCGAAACGGCCGTTGCTCGATTGCAGGTAACCGCAATCGCCGATCTGACCACCGGATTCCGCGTAGAAAGGGGTCTGATCGAGAACGACCACGCCCTCTTCGCCTTCGCTCAGAACGTCGACCGACTGCCCGTCTTTATAGAGAGCAACGACTTTCGCCGAACCGCTGGTGGCTTTGTAACCGGTGAATTCGGTGGCCACGTCAACCTTGACCAGGCTGTTGTAGTCCATGCCGAACGAGCTGGCGGAACGCGCACGGACGCGCTGGGCTTCCATTTCGCGCTCGAAGCCTTCTTCGTCGATGGTCAGGCTGCGCTCGCGAGCGATGTCGCCGGTCAGGTCCATCGGGAAACCGTAGGTGTCGTAGAGTTTGAACACCACGTCGCCCGGCACCACGTCGCCTTTGAGTTCGGCCAGATCCTGCTCGAGGATTTTCAGGCCATGTTCCAGGGTCTTGGAGAACTGCTCTTCTTCGGCTTTCAGCACGCGCTCGATGTGAGCCTGCTGGGATTTCAGCTCAGGGAACGCTTCGCCCATTTCGGCGACCAGGGCCGCAACGATCTGGTAGAAGAAGCTGCCCTTGGCGCCCAGCTTGTTGCCGTGACGGCAGGCGCGACGGATGATCCGGCGCAGCACGTAGCCGCGGCCTTCGTTGGACGGCAGCACGCCGTCGGCAATCAGGAAACCGCAGGAACGAATGTGGTCGGCCACGACTTTCAGGGAAGCCTGTGCGTCGTTGGTGCAACCGATGGCCTTGGCCGATGCGTTCAGCAGGCTCTGGAACAGGTCGATTTCATAGTTCGAGTGAACGTGCTGCAGCACGGCACTGATCCGTTCCAGGCCCATGCCGGTGTCGACCGACGGTGCTGGCAGCGGGTGCAACACGCCATCGGCGGTGCGGTTGAACTGCATGAACACGTTGTTCCAGATTTCGATGTAGCGGTCGCCGTCTTCTTCCGGCGAGCCCGGCGGGCCACCCCAGATGTCGGCGCCGTGATCGTAGAAAATCTCGGTGCAAGGGCCGCACGGGCCGGTATCGCCCATGGTCCAGAAGTTGTCGGACGCGTATGGCGCGCCTTTGTTGTCGCCGATGCGAACCATGCGCTCGGCGGGAACACCGATTTCCTTGGTCCAGATGTCGTAGGCCTCGTCATCGCTGGCGTAGACGGTGACCCAGAGCTTTTCTTTCGGCAGGTTCAGCCACTTGTCGGAGGTCAGGAAGTTCCAGGCGTAGGTGATCGCATCGCGCTTGAAGTAATCACCGAAACTGAAGTTACCCAGCATTTCGAAGAAGGTGTGGTGACGGGCGGTATAACCGACGTTTTCCAGGTCGTTGTGCTTGCCGCCGGCGCGCACGCATTTCTGGCTGGAGACGGCGCGGGTGTACGCGCGCTTTTCCTGGCCCAGGAAGCAGTCCTTGAACTGGTTCATCCCCGCGTTAGTGAACAGCAGGGTTGGGTCGTTGCCCGGAATCAAAGAGCTGGAGGCTACACGGGTGTGGCCTTGCTCTTCGAAGAAGCGAAGGAAGGCTTCACGGATTTCTGCGCTTTTCATTAGGTTCTTCCACGGAGGCTGCGGCCAAAGGCCTGTGCGAAACGTCAACAGACGAAGCGACGGCAAAGGGCCGCATTATATCGGCCCTGCGCGCGGGGTACAGCGTGTTTATACGATAGAAACGGTCAATTGGACGGCTAACGCGGTCAGTTGCGCGAAAACTCGACGAATGTCGCGATGACTTGCTCGATTTGCGCACGGCTGACGTCCATGTGCGTGACCATTCTAAGACGACCGGCGGCGCTGAGCTTGATCCCGCGCTCAGCGGCAAAGGCCTTGATCGCTTCGGCCTTGTCGCCCATTTGCACGTAAACCATGTTGGTCTGCACGGGTTCGACGTTGTAACCGGCGTCACGGAGTCCGTCCGCCAGGAATTGCGCGTTGGCATGGTCGTCGGCCAGACGCTGGACATTGTTATCCAGCGCGTACAAACCCGCCGCGGCCAGAAGACCCGCCTGACGCATCCCGCCGCCGACCATCTTGCGCAGGCGGCGCGCCTTGCCGATCAACTCGACCGAGCCGCACAACACCGAGCCGATCGGCGCGCCCAGGCCTTTGGACAAGCAGACCGACACTGAATCGAAATGCCGGGTGATCTCGCGGGCATCAACGCCCAGTTTCACCGCTGCGTTGTACAGCCGGGCGCCGTCCAGGTGCAGGGCCAGACCGTGTTCACGGGTGAAGCTGCGAGCCCGGGCCAGATACTCCAGCGGCAAGACCTTGCCCTGCATGGTGTTTTCCAGCGCCAGCAAGCGGGTACGAGCGAAATGGAAGTCGTCCGGCTTGATCGCTGCGGCGACCTGTTCCAGATCCAGCGAGCCATCGGCCTGCACTTCCAGCGGCTGAGGCTGGATCGAACCGAGCACTGCCGCACCGCCCCCTTCGTACTTATAGGTGTGAGCCTGTTGGCCGACGATGTATTCGTCCCCGCGCTCACAGTGCGCCATCAAGCCCAGCAAGTTGCTCATGGTGCCCGTCGGCACGAACAGCGCCGCGGCAAAACCCAACCGATCGGCAAGCTCGGCTTCCAGTCGATTGACCGTCGGATCTTCGCCGTAGACGTCGTCACCGGTGGCCGCCCTGGCCATCGCGTCGAGCATCCCTGGAGTCGGCTGGGTGACGGTGTCGCTGCGAAGATCGATAACGCTCATGAATCTGGCCTCGGTAAGCAGGGGAAAATCCCGTTCAGGGGGGAATTACTGCGGCCTTGACGACGAATAATCAACCCTTGGGCGAGGAAAAGGCCGCTCAAGCGAGTGAAAAAGTCGATAACAATCATCAGATAGCCGCAATGCACAGGGGCGAAATATGTGTTAAAAACGCTGCGCCGCCAGACAATCTGACGGCAAAACGTTCTCAGGGCGGGGTGCAACTCCCCACCGGCGGTAATTGCGCGCAATGCGCATAGCCCGCGAGCGCTTGGCGACAGCACGGCTTTGGCGGTGACTGGCGACAAGGTCAGCAGACCCGGTGTGATCCCGGGGCCGACGGTCATAGTCCGGATGAAGAGAGAACGGGATTGGCGCCAAAGGGCCGTCCGCCGGCATTCGTGCGAGCGTGCGTACCCTTAAATCCCATTCGATTCATATGCCCTGTTTTTTACATAAACAGGAGTCAGAACATGCAACCCACCGCAATCGACAGCAAAAGCAAAAACCATCAGGGCGAGCGCGTTGCGTTCATCCAGGCCTGCTGGCACAAGGAAATCGTCGACCAGAGCCGTAAGGGCTTCGTCGCCGAAATGATTGCCCAGGGTTATCAGGAGTCGGAGATCGATTTCTTCGAAGTCGGCGGCGCCTTTGAAATTCCTTTGCACGCCAAACTGCTGGCCAAATCTGGTCGCTATGCCGGCATTGTTGCCGCTGGCCTGGTGGTCGATGGCGGGATCTACCGTCACGAATTCGTCGCCCAGTCGGTCATCAGCGGGCTGATGCAGGTTCAGCTGGAAACTGAAGTGCCGGTGTTCTCGGTGGTGTTGACCCCGCATCACTTCCACGCCGGTGAAGAACACCAGAAGTTCTTCTTCGATCACTTTGTGCACAAGGGTCAGGAAGCGGCGAAGACGTGTGCGGATACGCTGCAGAAGATGCGAGCCTTGCGTCGCAGTGAACACCGCGCAGTAGCGGTCTAAACACCGGACACAACTGTGGGAGCCAGCCTGCTGGCGATAGCGGTGTATCAGTCGACAACCAGAGTGACTGACACACTGCAATCGCTAGCAGGCTAGCTCCCACATTGGTTCTGCGGTGAATTCAGGCGAGGTTTTCGTCGGTAGTCGGCACGATCAGGATGCCGGCGCGCAGGCCATTTTTCACCTTGGGGTTCGGGAAGATGATCCGGGCGCCCTCTTCCTCGATGATCCAGCGCGTCTGGGCGATGTCTTCGGCCAGCAGATAGCCCACTTCCAGTTCCGAAAAGTTTTCAATGTCCGCTGGCAGGTTCAAGCGGAAGCTGTCGCTGTGCTTGATGATTTCCCGCGCCACACTGAATAACTGCAACCCATCCAGCGCCGCATCGTTCGGTTCCGGCTCGGAGCCTTCGATGATCTGTTTGAGGCGGGTTTCCAGCAATGAGACGTTGACGCCATCGTTCTGCCCGAACGGCCGCGCCTTGCCCAACTCCAGGGTGAAAGACTCGGCGCCGAGCTTGTCGTAGGTGTAGGAACTGAAAACGATGGACGGCTTGTTTTGCAGCAGCACCGCTTCCATACCGGCGGCGCGCAGGCGTGCCAGCTCCTGACGGGAATGCTGGCGACCTTCTTTCCATGGATACAGGGCGAACTGCTCGATTTTCGAGCCACGAATCGCCGTGTGCAGGTCGTAGTGCAGTCGCTCACGATCCGGCAGGCTGAAGAAACTGGCCGCCAGCCGCTCGAGTTCACAGGCGCGCAAAGCCTCGGAGCCACTGGTTTGTTCGTGACGGCCGTTGAACAGCCGGTTGACGTCCTGCTCGATAAAACGCTCGCCTCTGCGAATCGCGTCCGGGTTGCCGAACAGGAACAGAATGCGTGCACGCGGCTTCAAGTCGCCGCGGGCGATGTCATGCAACAGGCGATCAAGCAACTCGATCGGCGCTGTTTCGTTGCCATGGATCCCGGCTGACAGCAGCAGGTCCAGGCCGTTGTCCCGAGCTTCAGGTGGCCGGACTTCCAGCGCACCTTCGCTCAACCAGCGCATCCGCACGCCTTCGACAGTCAGTTGAGTCTTCTCCGCCGGTTCGCGGCCGGCGAGGGTCAGTTCAAGCAGTTTGCCGAGGGCGAGCATAGAGCGGTTTCCTTAGTGGTCGTGTGCGCAATCCGGGCCGTGCACGTGGTCTTCGTCACCGACTTCAGCCGGTTCCATTTCCAGTTGCAGACTTACCAGATTAGTCGCCAATGGGCGCAGCAGCAGGTTGGCGTATTCAGCGTCGCCTTCTTCGACGTCCACGCCGATCAGCAGTTGGCCGCGGCCATCTTGCTGAATCCACAGCTCTTTGCCTTGCCACAGGACCGCGACGCGGGTGCAGGAAGTTTCCAGTTGCGTGCCGTCGGTGTCTTCAAGGATCAGCTGCAGGGTATCGCTCATGTGTTTTACGCTCTCGGCTTTCAATTGATCTGGAATGGATAAACCGCGCCCAGTTTAAGGATTTGCGTCAGTTCATCCAGTGCCGTCCGGCACTCAAGCAGCAATTGCGGGTCCGCGAGATCGTTTTCGGTCATGCGGTCGCGGTAGTGCTTGTCGACCCATTCGGTCAACGTGCCGTACAACGGTGCCGTCATGATAACCCCTGGGTTGACGGCCGCCAGTTCGGTTTCATTCAATGCGACGCGCAGGCGCAGGCACGCGGGGCCACCGCCGTTCTGCATGCTTTGCTTCAAATCAAAAACTTTGACTTCGCGGATCAGGCCGCCAGAGCTGGTCAGGCCTTGCAGGTACTGCCAGACGCGCTCGTTGCCACGGCACTCTTCCGGCACGATCAACAGCATCGAGCCATCAGGACGCGACAGCAGCTGGCTGTTGAACAGGTAGGAACGCACCGCGTCTTCCACGGTGACCGCAGAGCGCGGAACGCAGATCGACTGGAAATTCCCGCCGACCTTGGCCAGTTTGCCTTGCAGCTCGGCCAGCATCTGGTCGGTGTCGAGGAACGCGTCCTCGTGATAGAACAGCACTTCGCCGTTACCCACCGCGATCACGTCGTTGTGGAACACGCCCTGATCGATCACCAAAGGGTTCTGCTGACCGTAGACCACGCCGTCGTCGCTCAAGCCGTGCAGACGGGCAACCGCTTGCGACGCTTCGAGCGTCTGGCGCGCCGGGTACTTCTGCGGCGCTGGATAGCGGGTATCGAACGCACTGCGACCGAACACAAAGAACTCGACGCCGGCTTCACCGTATTCACGGCAGAAACGGGTGTGGTTGGCCGCGCCTTCATCACCGAACTGCGCCACGGCCGGCAACGCGGCGTGGTGAGCGAAGTGTTTCTGGTCCGCGAACATCGCGCCCAGCACGCGGCTGGTGGTCGGGTGTTCGATGCTGCGGTGGTATTTGCAGTTGAGGTTGGCGGCGGTGAAATGCACGCGACCGTCAGCGGTATCAGCGCTTGGGCTGACGGTGGCGGCGTTGGCCACCCACATGCTCGAGGCCGAGCAACTGGCGACCAGCAACGGCATTGCGTCTTTGGCAGCTCGCTCGATCACTTGCGCGTCGGTGCCGCTGAAGCCCAGGCGACGCAGGGCGGCCACGTCAGGACGCTCTTGTGGCGCCAGCACGCCTTGCTGAAAGCCCATTTCCATCAGCGCTTTCATTTTCGCCAGGCCTTGCAGCGCGGCTTCCTTCGGGTTCGAAGACTGCTGGCTGTTGCTCTGGGACGCTACGTTGCCGTAGGACAGGCCGCCGTAGTTATGGGTCGGCCCCACTAGACCGTCAAAATTGACTTCATAGGATTTCATCAGCGAGGCTCCACGAGAATCTGTTGTTATAGGCTTCAGTAACTAAATTTGAGACCGAGGCGCAGCCATCGCCAGCAGGCTGGCTCCCACAGGTTCGGGGGTGTCCACACATTTGGTGTACGACCCAATCACTGTGGGAGCCAGCCTGCTGGCGATGGGCATCACGCCATCTTCACGCCGGGCGTAAGAGCGGCCGGCAACGTCAGGCTCGGCGTTTCCAGCGAAGCCACCGGGTACGCGCAGTAATCTGCCGCGTAATAGGCGCTGGCGCGATGGTTGCCCGAGGCGCCGATGCCGCCGAACGGAGCGCTGCTCGCAGCACCGGTCAGCTGTTTGTTCCAGTTGACGATACCGGCACGGCTTTCCAGCCAGAACTGCTGATAACGCGCTTCGGAATCCGACAGCAGACCGGCGGCCAGACCGTATTCGGTGTCGTTGGCTTCAGCGATCGCCGCTTCAAAATCAGCGTAGCGGATCACTTGCAGCAGCGGGCCGAACAGCTCTTCGTCAGGACGATCGGCCACGGCCGATACATCCAGAATGCCAGGGGTCAACAACGCGGCTTGCGCCTGAGGCTGAGTCATTTCCAGCAGCGCCACGGCGCCATTGGCCAGCAGATGCTCTTGGGCATCCATCAGCGCTTTCGCCGCACCGAGAGAAATCACCGAGCCCATGAACGGCGCCGGTTGCTGATCGAAGGCACCGACCTCAATGGTCGAGCAGACCGCCACCAGACGCGCCAGCAGTGTGTCGCCCCAGGCGCCCTGCGGCACCAGCAAGCGGCGCGCACAGGTGCAACGCTGACCGGCGGAGATGAACGCCGACTGGATGATGGTGTAAACGGCAGCATCGAGATCAGCGACCTCATCGACCACCAGCGGGTTATTACCGCCCATCTCCAATGCCAGAATCTTGTCCGGACGACCGGCGAACTGCTGGTGCAGGTGATTGCCGGTGCGGCTCGAACCGGTGAAGAACAGACCGTCGATGCCCGGGTTCGCCGCCAGGGCGATACCGGTTTCGCGAGCGCCTTGCAGCAGGTTCAACACGCCTGCCGGCAGGCCGGCTTCGATCCAGCACTTGACCGTCAATTCGGCGACTTTCGGGGTCAGTTCACTTGGCTTGAACAGCACACTGTTACCGGCCAGCAGCGCCGGTACGATGTGACCGTTGGGCAAGTGACCGGGGAAGTTGTAAGGACCGAACACCGCGACCACGCCATGCGGCTTGTGGCGCAATACGGCGGTGGCGTCGCCCAGCGGGCCGCTCTTCTCGCCGGTGCGTTCACGGTAGCTCTGCACCGAGATCGCGATCTTGTTGATCATGCTGGTCACTTCAGTCGCCGATTCCCACAGCGGTTTACCGGTTTCTTCACCGATGCAGCGCGCCAGTTCGTCAGCGTTGTTTTTCAGCGCGGCGGCAAAAGCCTCCAGCACGGCGATGCGTTCATCCAGGGTGCGACGGGCCCAACCCGGAAACGCCTGACGCGCGGCTTGCACGGCGGACTCAACCTGAGCAGCGGTAGCGCCCTCGCCGGCCCACAGCACTTGCTGGGTCACCGGGTCCAGCGACTGGAAGGCTTCGCCCTGACCGGCCAGCCATTCACCTGCGATGTATAGCGAATTCATTATTTCGACTCCCGAGCAGCAGACAACGGAACGGCGCGAACCTGATCGCCGGCGTTGAGTTGAAGACGTTTGGCGGTCAGCGGATCGACGACCAGCGTGCCGGCGGCGAAGCGTGCTGGCGCGGCAGTGATCCGGCAGTCTTCGCGCTTGCGGTTGTGAATCAGGAACGGCGTGGCGTCGTCACCCGGCGTGCCAATGGCCAACACCAGCGCCTGACTGTCGCGCACCGCGCGGATCTTGCCGGTTTCGCATTCCACCGCCGGGCCGGCGTCGAAGATGTCGACGTAGCCCTGGTAGCTGAAACCTTCGCTCTTGAGCATCGACAGCGCCGGCTCGGTGTCGGGGTGAACCTGACCGATCACGTTGCGCGCATCCGGCGACAGGAAGCAGGTGTACAGCGGGAACTTCGGCATCAGTTCGGCGATGAACGCCTTGTTGCCCACGCCGGTCAGGTAATCGGCCTGGCTGAATTCCATCTTGAAGAAGTGGCGGCCCAGGCTTTCCCAGAACGGCGAACGCCCGGCTTCGTCGGACACGCCGCGCATCTCGGCGATGATCTTGTTGCCGAACAGCTGCGGGAACTCGGCGATGAACAGCATCCGCGCCTTGGCCAACATGCGACCGTTGAGGCCCGTGCGGTAGTCGGCGTGCAGGAACAACGAGCACAGTTCGGAGTTGCCGGTCAGGTCGTTGGCCAGGAACAGCGTCGGGATTTCGCGATAGATGTTCAGCTCTTGGGACGCGCTGACCGTCAGGCCCACCCGGAAGTTGTACCAGGGCTCACGCAGACCGACGGCGCCGGCAATCGCGGAAATCCCCACCACACGACCGTTGTCATCTTCGAGCACGAACAGGTAGTCCGCATCGCCGCGCCCGGCTTCGCCGCGGAAGGTCTTCTCGGCCCAGCCGACCCGATGGGCCAGACGCTCTTCGTTGGCCGGCAAGGTGGTCAGGCCGGTGCCGGTGCTGCGGGCCAGGTCGATCAGAGCGGGTAAATCGCTGCTGCGTACGGGACGAACGATCATGCTATCTCCTCAAACGGGCCGCCAACGCCACCCGCGAAACTTCGCTGCTTTCTAGGCAATCAAACCGCTACAAGGCGCACGCTGGCACCTTCACCGACGCCCAGGGCTTCGGCTGCTTCCAGGTCCAGGGTCACCGGTTTGCCCGGCGCGTAATCGAGCTCGAGCAACACGGCGCGGTAATCCTGCAACTGGGCATTGGCCACCAGATATTGACGACCGGCGCCTTTGACCGGCTCACCGATTTTCACCGGGACCACACGGCTCTGGGCGATCGAACGGATCCCCGAGACACGTGCATGCAGGGTCGGGCCGCCGTCGAAAATGTCGATGTAGTGATCGGTCTCGAAGCCTTCGCGCATCAGGATGTCGAAAGTGATCTGCGCCCGTGGATGCACCTGGCCCATCGCTTCTTGCGCGGAGTCCGGCAGCAACGGCACGTAGATCGGGTAATGCGGCATCAGCTCGGCGAGGAAGGTGCGGCTCTTCAGACCGCACAGACGCTCGGCTTCAGCGTAGTTGAGGTCGAAGAAGTTACGGCCGATGGCATCCCAGAACGGTGAGTCGCCGTTTTCGTCGCTGTAACCGACGATCTCGGTCACCACGGAATCGGCAAAGCGCTCCGGATGGCTGGCCACGAACAGCAAGCGACCACGGGAGTTGAGCTCGGCCCACGGCGAACCCACCAACTCGCGCTGCACGTAGAAACTGGTCAGCAAACTGTTGCCGGTCAGGTCGTGGCACTGGGAGAGCACGTGGATCTTGTTATGAATCTTCAGCTCGCGGGAAGCGTGTACGAAGGTTTCATTGCGGAAACTGTAGAACGGCTCCGAATAACCGGCCGACGCCACGATGGCCGAACAGCCCACCAGCTTGCCGGTGACGGAGTCTTCGAGGACGAAGAAATAGCTCTCTTCACCGTTGAAGCTGACTTCGGCGGAGAACGAAGCTTCGCTCGCGGCGATCTTGTCGCTCAGGCGTTCAACGTCATCCGGCAAGGAAGTGACACCAATCGGGCTGTCCGCAGCCAGACGCTGTACCTCGCCCAGATCAGCCATTTGCGCGGGGCGCATCACCAGCATGGTGTCACTCCTTAATCTCAGAACTTACAGAAGAAAAAATCCCGGGCTGCCCCTGAAACAACTCAGAGTCAACTGTGGGAGCTAGCCTGCTGGCGATATCGTCCTGTCAGGCAACAATGATGTTGGCTATCAGGCCCTCATCGCTAGCAGGCTAGCTCCCACACGTTTGATCCAGCCCGAAACAAAAATTTGGTTCGACGCCTGAAAATGTCAGGCGTCGAAGGGTCTATCAGGCTTGCGTCAGTTTCGCCGCAGCGCGCTCGAAACGGTCCAGACCTTCATCGATGTCAGCATCTTCCACCACCAGGCTTGGCGCGAAACGCACCACGTCCGGGCCGGCTTGCAGGACCATCAGGCCTTCGCGCTCGGCAGCGTTGAAGATGTCCTTGGCCTTGCCTTTCCAGGCATCGCTCAGCACACAACCGATCAACAGGCCCATGCCGCGGACCTTGGTGAACAGGCCGTATTTCTCGCCGATCTGTTCCAGGCGCGCCTTGAATTTCTTGTGCTTGGCGTTGACGCCGGCCAGCACTTCAGGGGTGTTGATCACGTCAATCACCGCTTCGGCCACTGCGCACGCCAGCGGGTTGCCGCCGTAGGTGGTGCCGTGGGTGCCGACGACCAGATGTTTGGCCAGGTCTTCGGTGGTAAGCATCGCCGCGATCGGGAAACCGCCGCCCAGGCTCTTGGCGCTGGTCAGGATGTCCGGGATCACGCCGTATTGCTGGTAGGCGAACAACTTGCCGGTACGGCCCATGCCGGTCTGCACTTCGTCGAAGATCAGCAGCGCGTTGTGCGCAGTGCAGAGGTCACGGGCGCCTTGCAGGTATTCGAGTTCGGCCGGGATGACACCGCTCTCGCCCTGGATCGGCTCCAGGACCACGGCGCAGGTCTTGTCGGAAATGGCGGCTTTCAGCGCAGCCAGATCGTTGTAAGGCACGTGGGTGATGCCGGTGATTTTCGGACCGAAACCGTCGGAGTACTTCGACTGACCACCGACGTTCACCGTGAACAGGGTGCGGCCGTGGAAGCTGTTGAGCGCGGCGATGATTTCGTACTTCTCGCTGCCGAACCGGTCGAAACCGACACGACGGGCCAGCTTGAACGCGGCCTCGTTGGCTTCGGCGCCGGAGTTGCAGAAGAACGCACGCTCGGCAAAGGTCGCGTTGATCAGCTTATGCGCCAGGCGCAGGGCCGGCTCATTGGTGAACACGTTGGACACGTGCCACAGCTTGTTCGCCTGCTCGGTCAAGGCACTGACCAGCGCCGGGTGCGCATGGCCCAATACGTTAACGGCGATCCCGCCAGCGAAGTCGATCAGCTCGCGGCCAGACTGGTCCCACACGCGGGAACCGGCGCCACGCACAGGAATGAAGGCGGCAGGCGCATAGTTGGGAACCATTACCTGGTCGAAATCGGCGCGTTCTACCGCAGCGTGCTCAACGGACATCGGAGTCTCCTGAAAAGGAACACTCGCCTGAAACTGGCGAGCGATGGGGGGATTGTAAGGACAGTTTTCAGCCCGGCCTTGCCGCCAAGCGACAACTTCTTATAGCGCAAACCCCGGTTTTAGCCGGGTTTACGGCAATGCGACATATAGCGTCGCAAAGGCGCAGTTTAAACCGGCGGCACAGGTTATAGGCAGGCTTGTGAAGCGGTGCGGTAATTATGTACCGCACGCCATGCGTCATCGTCTGTTTTGCTGCGCGTCCATCCAAACGCTAAGGGATTAGCGCAATGACCCAGCATCACCCCGAGCTCACGGCTCAGCCAGACACGCATTTTCAGCATGTATTCCACAATCTGCCCGATTGGGTAATAACAGCATCGCCCGCCACCCGGCGCGCGCTCAAGAGCGCACCGCTGGATATTCCTGGCTGGCACACCACAGCAACCCGCCAGCAGCATCAGGCACTGAAAGCAGCCAACACGCACTACCTGACCCAGCGCAACCACCTGGAATCCATGCTGGATAAATTGCAGAACGCCCGGGACTTTGCCGAACCGCTTCTGCAAGACGCATTGAGAACCCGGTACGGACTGGAACTGGACGTCAAGACGACCTTCCTGCGCCTGTACATCCCGCAGACCATTCCATGGTTCCCGATCAAGACCGGTGCAGCGCGCACCTGGACGGTATCGCTGCTCGACGCCGCCCTGCACAACTTTCAGGAGTCGGAAACTGAAGCCGAGGCCTACGAATCAGCCTCGACATTCATCACCGAACCCTCGCCAACGGGGCAATTCGAGACGTTACCGGCGATCAAGCGCCAACTCTCCATTCAGCACTTCACCCGGTTATGCAGGGAGCTGGATATCGGTGCTCGATACGAGACATACCTCAAGGAAAACCTGGGATTTACCAACCCGGTGGCGGCTGCCGTGTTGAAGTCGAGCGTGATCAAGACACACAAGGCCGCCCTGCTTTCAGCCCTGCAACTGGCCCAGCTCCGGGCCGACCTGCCGCAGGACGCCTGCCAGTCGATTCTCGACATTCTCGAGGGCCGGGAAAACGTGGGGCTGGACAACTGGCGACTGCACTGCCACGACCTGAAAATCATGTCTTCATTGCTGACGGGCATCGTCATTTTCGCGCCGAGGCTTGAGCTCACCGCCCAGCGCTCGCGGATCATCGCCTACATCCCCGACGACCCGGAACATCCGCTCAAACAGTACCCCGACACCCTGGCGTTCATGACCGAGCTGACCCGCAAACTGCGCGCCCCGGCTTATCAGGCGTTCTTCAGCCGGTTCATCGATCATCAGGAACGAGGACACTTTTTCGCCGACCTCAACAGCCGTCTCAGCGCGGTCACCTGGCATGAACACCAGCGCGGTGATCCGCTGCCGAGCTGGCGCGATACCCCCATCGACACGCCCAACCTGCAGTTCTCGGTCAGTCAGATCAGTCACGACCTGGGGACACACCTCTACCAGCAGCAACTGAACAAGATCCTCAATGACGGGCGCACGCTTGCGGTCTCTACCGCCAGTGCCGACCGAGCGGCACGGTGGGCGGCATGGGACGCCTTCAGCAATGTCGCCAAAAAGATCCTTGAAGTGGCGTCGTTCGCTGCCCTGCCTTTTGTTCCGTTTCTGGGCGAGATAATGCTGGGCTACATGGCCTACCAAGTGCTCGACGACGCCTTCGAAGGCATCATTGACTGGGCCGAAGGCCTGAAAACCGAAGCGTTCGGGCACTTGATGACGATCGTTGAGACGGTGGTGGAACTCGGCACGTTCGTGGTGGGCGGCGCCATGGCAGCCAATGCGTTCAATGGCCTCATGTCTCGCGAGGCGGTGACGCTGATTTCCCCGCTCAAACCGGTCGAAACAGCCCCAGGCAAAACCCGATACTGGAAACAGGACCTGACCCCTTACGAACAATCCGTTGATTTGCCGGACCCTGCCCCACGCGATCATCTCGGTTTATATCAGCACGAGGGCAAAACCCTGGCTCGCGTTGAAGACAAGCTCTACTCGGTCAAGCTGGACAGCAAGACTGGCCGCTTTCAGATTCAACATCCGAACCGGGCCGATGCCTATCAGCCCGCTCTGCGCCACAACCATCATGGCGCCTGGCAGACCCTGCTGGAGCGACCGCTGACATGGGACCGGGAAACCGTACTGCGCCGACTTGGCCAGAGCGTCGAGTCGTTCAACACTGCCGAGCGCGAGCAAATCCTGCAGATCAGCGGTTTTCACGACAACGTGTTGCGCGAGATGCATGTCGAGAATCAGCGCCCGCCTTCGCTTCTGACCGACACGATCAAGCGCCTCAACATCGACCGCGACATTCAGGCACTGGTCGATCAGACCGGAAGCGAACATCCCGATCGCTATCAGGCGTTGAATCAGCGCTCATCCTTGTTCCAGTCTCGCTACCGCGAACTCGAAAAAACCGACGACCGCCATGTTCAACTGCTGCAAGGCGAAGTGCGCGGACTGCCCACGGATATCGCGCAAGAACTGGTGAGCAACGCAACCGGCACCGAGCTGAAACAAATGCACAGCGGGCGCTTGCCGCAACGGCTCAAGGATGTAGCACTGAAAGCCCTGGTCGCGGTGCGTGTCGCCAGAGCCTACGAGGGGTTTTATCTGGAGGGCATGGAAACGGCGGATACCCATCGTCTGGCCCTGCACACGCTTGAGTCACTGCCCGGCTGGCCCGCTCGCCTGCGCATCGAGGTCAGGGAGTTTTCCCATGAAGGGACGTTGCGCGACAGCATCGGCGAACCCGACGCGCCCCTCCTCAGGACATTGGTGTACGCCGAGGACGGCACTTACAAGGTCCATGACAACACTGAACTGCCGGGCGACTTTTATCAGGCCATCCTTCAGGCATTGCCTGAAACGGAGCGCAACGCGATGGGCCTTTCTGTCGACGACGGGCCGATACTCAAACAACGCATTGTCCGGCAAGCACAGCACAAACCGGAGTTGCGCGCGCTTCTGGCCAAGCACCCCAACCGAAAACCCTTCTATGACCCGACGACCATGCGCCTGCCCGGAGGAACGGCGGGTTACCAACGCATCGGTCGCCCGACACCGACACTCAATGACAGGGTTCGCGAGGTGTATCCAGGCCTGCCCCAGGATGAACTCAGCGCCATCGTTGCCCGCTTGCAACGCCACCCCGATGGTGCTCGCGTGGAGCTTTCGCGCCTGCGCAATGAAATGGAACGGCTGCACGAGGATCTGGGCCGCTGGATAAACGAAGCGCCCACCGTCCACCCCGAAACCAGGCTTCCACTGAGCGAGCTGGAACAACAGGCACAGCAGCACAACCGACGGTTGCTGGCCCAGGAAATCCAGCGTAGCTGGCGCAGACTGTCAGACCGGGACCTGGGCGCTGCGGACAGCAGTGACCGATACATACTGCGGTTCGCGGAACCGATTCTGGGTGATCTGCCGGTTCTGACGGCGGACTTCAGCCACGTTTCCCTGCTGGCCCTTGAAGGCAGTCGTGCAGAGCAAGGCATTCACGGGTTTCTGCAACGTTTCAATGACCTTCGTCGCCTCGATTTGCGCCAGTTTTCGATGACCACCCTGCCCGAGGCGATTCCACGGATGGCCAACCTCGATGCATTGCTGCTCAACGACTGTGCAATCACGTTCGACGCCGCCACCTGGACAAGGCTGACGTCATTGAAAAAACTGGTGATGCTGGACCTGTTCCGGAACCCATTCACCACGACACCCAGCATCGAGTTCATGCCGGAACTGGTGCACCTGGACCTGAGCGAAACAGGTCTGACGGAATTCCCCGCCAGCGCCATCACGCACCCCAGGCTCGACACGCTCATGCTGATCAACAACCGAATCACCGAGCTGCCTGCCGGGTTGTTCGAGAGCAAGGTCTACGACAAGCGTGGCATCCACCTCGCGGACAATCCGCTCGTCGACAGCGATCGACATCTCATCAAGCTGCATTACCTCGAAACCTCATACGATCTGGGTGTCTATGCCCCCGAGGCAGATATCGTGCGTGTCAGGGCGCTATACCCGAACATGGAGATCGAGCAGGCCAGCGATTTCGTCTACGAATTGCCGGGAACCCTGGAGGATGGCCGGGTAGAACTGACCAGGCTGGAAACAGAGCTCGCTCAATTGAGCAGCGACCTGGCGGCATGGACCACCGACCTGCCGCCGCTTCACCCACGCACGGGCGAACCGTTCAACGAGCGCCAGGTATCTGTCGAGCACACCAACCGCAATGAATTCATGCAAACGCTGCAGCAATGCTGGCGGCATCAGAGCGAACTGGACGACTTCAATGAAGCGCTCGAGCCCACGTTTGATCTGATCATCAGTTCCCGGATAACGGGAGAGCTGCCCACCCTCAGCGCCGACTTCAGCCATGTCTCGACGCTGGAACTGCAAAGTGTCGATGGCGTGACCCGGATCGGCCACTTTCTCGACGCCTTCCCCAATCTCAAAAGCCTGAGACTGCGTGAGTGTGACCTCGGCACCCTTCCCGAGGCCGTGTTCAAGATGGGTCGACTGCGGTCACTGTCACTGTCTGACTGCCGCATCACTTTGTCAGCGGAATCGGCAAACGCATTGGCGGGAATGGAGCAGCTGGACTATCTGGACCTGAGCCTCAACCCTTTGGGTCGAGCGCCCGATCTGAGTCAAATGAAGGAGCTCTCCACCGTCCTCCTTGCCGAGACCGGCATCACCGAATTGCCCCGTGGCCTGCTGCAGCTGGAGGAACTGGATTGGGCCGACCTGAGCGATAACGCCATCACCGAGATCCCGAGCGACATCATGGAAGTGCCCGTGGAAGTGGCAGAGAACATCAGTCTTCGAGGCAATCCTTTTTCCGAGGAAAGCGTGTTACGGCTGATCGACTACTACCAGAGCACAGGCACGGATTTCGGTGTGGAAGAAGTGATCAATCGAGGTGAGATTCAGGTTTCATCAACGGAGGGGTCCGAAGTCGACGAGTAAGGCCGCCGTCAGCCTCGTTCCGATGGCACCGACGACAACTCGAACGGACTGCTGCTGCGCCGCTGGTTGCGATCTTCCCGCGGCGTGGCGCCGAAGAAGTTGCGGTAGGCACTGGAGAAATGCGGCCCCGAAGAGAAGCCACACGACAGGCCGATCTGAATGATCGACTTGCTGGTTTGCATCAACATCTGCCGGGCCTTGTTCAAACGCAGTTCCAGGTAGTACTGGCTCGGCACCCGGTTGAGGTATTGCTTGAAGATGCGCTCCAGCTGCCGACGGGACACGCACACATGCTGGGCGATTTCGTCGGTGGTCAGCGGTTCTTCGATGTTGGCTTCCATCAGCAACACCGCTTGGGTGAGCTTCGGGTGGCTGGAACCGAGGCGGTTCTGCAGCGGAATGCGTTGGCGCTCGCCGCCTTCGCGAATGCGCTCGACCACCAGCTCCTCGGACACGGCGCCAGCGAGTTCGGCGCCGTGATCACGGGCCAGCACGGCCAGCAACAGATCGAGAACCGACAGACCGCCGCACGCGGTCAGGCGATCGCGATCCCAGTCGAACAGGTGACTGGTGGCGATGACTTTCGGGAAACGCTCGGCGAAATCGTCCTGCCAGCGCCAGTGCACGGCAGCGCGATAACCGTCGAGCAAACCGAGTTGCGCCAATGGGTAGACACCGGCCGACAGACCGCCAATCACGCACCCGGCACGCACCAGTTGTTTCAGCGAACTGCTGAGCGCCGGCGCAAGTGCGGTCGGCGGCTCATCGGCGAGCAGGAACAGTTTCTGGAAATGTTCGAGCTTGCCGGCCCAGGGTTCCCCCGGCAATTGCCAGGCGCCCTCGGTCGGCGGTTCGGCCTGCAAGAACGACAGTTCGTAGACCACGTCCGGATGCACACGCTGGGCAACACGCAAGGCCTCCTCAGCCAGCGCAAGCGTCAGTGCTTTAGTGCTGGGCCAAATCAGGAAACCAATTCGATGGGCAGTCATGGCGGGCAATCCGAAACGAAAACAGTGATGAAGGCATGGGCCAATGCTAGCCCGTAAATGAACGCATATCTCAAAACCAGCACAGATCAAACTGTGGGAGCTGGCCTGCCAGCGATGGCCGCGTGTCGGTGCCAGATATGTAAACTGTCCCACCGCTATCGCTGGCAGGCCAGCTCCCACAGGGATCGGAGCCGGCCTTCAGGTTGCGAAGCATGCACTATCCCGGTGCGCAACGGGAGTTCGGTTTACTTCAGGCTGCCCGAGAGGAATTGTTGCAAGCGTTCGGACTGTGGATTGACCAGCACCTCACGCGGGTTGCCGCTTTCTTCGACGACACCTTTGTGCAGGAACACCAGTTGGTTCGACACTTCACGGGCGAAGCCCATTTCGTGCGTGACCACCACCATGGTCCGGCCTTCCAGCGCCAGGGCCTGCATGACCTTCAGCACGTCGCCGACCAGTTCCGGGTCGAGGGCCGAGGTCGGTTCGTCGAACAGCATCACCTCGGGTTCCATCGCCAGGGCACGGGCAATCGCCACGCGCTGTTGCTCGCCGCCGGACATGTGGCCCGGGTAGGCATCCTTACGATGCGCCACGCCAACCTTGTTCAGGTAGTGCTCGGCTTTCTCGCGGGCTTCGGCCTTGGACATGCCGAGCACGTGGACCGGCGCTTCCATGATGTTTTCCAGCGCGGTCATGTGCGACCACAGGTTGAAATGCTGGAACACCATCGACAGGCGCGAACGCATGCGTTGCAGCTGTTTCGGGTCGGCGGCCTTCAGCGCGCCGTCCTTGTTGGCCACCAGTTTCAGCTCTTCGTTGTTGAGCAGAATTTTGCCCGCGTGCGGCTGCTCCAGCAGGTTGATGCAGCGCAGGAAAGTACTTTTGCCGGAGCCACTGGAGCCGATGATGCTGATCACATCACCAGCCGCCGCTTTCAGGGACACGCCCTTGAGCACTTCGTGACTGCCATAGCGTTTATGCAGGTCTTGGACTTCAAGTTTGTACATGCGGTCGGTTCTCACAAAAACAGTCAGTCAGTCGTTGAGCAAGCGCCCGTGACGCAGCGCTTCGCGCCCCGCCACCTTGGCCAGCCAGAAACCGGGTTGGGCATAACGCAGCCGTTCAATGGCAAACAGCACCCCGGACGTACCAGCACACACCGTGCTGACCCGATCCGATAACGGATCGATCACTTCGAAAATCTCGTCGCCGGCTTCGATCCACTCACCGGGTTTACGCAAGAAACTGATCACGCCCGGATGCGGCGCGAACAGCAATTCGGTGCCTTCGAACGGCATGCCTTCGCAAGCTTCTTGCGCCGGTTTCGGCCATTCGCCGCTGATCAAGCCTTGCTCGGCGAGGAACGCCAGAATGCCTTCGGCGTAAGCCTCGGCATCGGCGCGACCGGTGTCGGCCTGACCACCCAGTTCAATGGTGGTCGCCAGGCAGGCCAACGGAATCTGCGCGTCCGGGAACTGACGCGACAGACGCAGCCACGGCAACGAGCAGGCTTCGTCGAAGGAACTGCCGCCGGAATCTTCCGCCAGCAGGCCCACTTTCACATTCAGGTGCGCGGCGAGCGAACGCCATTGCGGCCAGTGTTGCGGCAAGGCGTACATATGCAGCGCAGCTTCGGCGTCGCAATGCAGATCCAGCACGACGTCGGCGGTGCAGGCGTGGCTGAGCAGCACGCGCTGCATGCCTTGCAACTGGCTGCTCGCCTCAGGCAATGCGGCCAGATGATCGCTCATGGCCTGACGGATCAAGCGGATATTGGCGTGCGGATCATCGCCCAGGTGCCCGTCCAGCTCAGCGACCACTGGCGCGCTCAGCTCGACGAAATCCCGGTTGAAATTCTTGCCGCTGCCCGCTTCGAAACGCCCCTGATGATTGCCCTGAAGCAGTTGACCGAGGCCCAGTGGATTGGCCACCGGCACCAGTTCGATCACACCGTTGAGCAAGCCCTTAGCTTCGAGTTCGGTCAGGCGCTTTTTCAGCTCCCAGGCGGTGCGCATGCCCGGCAGTTCATCGGCGTGCAGGCTGGCCTGGATGTAAGCCTTGCGCTCGCCGCTGCCGAAGCGGAACACCGAAATCTGGCGTTCGCTTCCCAGGTGGCTCCACGGCAATGGATGATCGATGCGTTCCATATCAGTGCTTCCGCGGGGCCAGATAGCCCAGCCAGCGGCGCTCGGCCAGTTTGAACAGCTTCACCAGAATGAACGTCAGGCACAGGTAGAACACGCCAGCGGTGATGTAAGCCTCGAACGGCAGGTAGAACTGAGCGTTGACCGTGCGCGCGGCACCAGTGATGTCGATCAGGGTCACGATGGAGGCCAGACTGGTGGTCTGCAGCATCATGATCACTTCGTTGCTGTACTGCGGCAGCGCACGGCGCAGGGCCGACGGCAGCAGGATGCGTTTGTACATCTTGAAGCGCGACATGCCCATGGCCTTGGCCGCTTCGATTTCACCGTTCGGCGTAGCGCGCAGGCTGCCGGCGATGATTTCCGCGGTGTAGGCGCTGGTGTTGATCGCGAAGGCCAGGCACGCACAGAACGTCGCGCTGGACAGCCACGGCCATAGGAAGCTTTCACGTACCGCTTCGAATTGCGCCAGCCCGTAGTAGATCAAAAATAGCTGCACCAGCATCGGCGTGCCGCGGATCACGTAGGTGAAGAGCCAGGCCGTCATGTTGACGGCTGCGTTCTTCGAGACGCGCATCAGGCCCAGCGGCAAGGCCGCCAGCAGACCGAAAAACAGCGACAGTGCGAGCAATTTGAGGGTGGTCACCAGGCCGCCGAAGTACAGCGGCAAGGCCTCCCAAATGACGTTGTAGTCGAAGATCATAGATCAGCCGCCCTTACGCCTACCGAGTAGCGCTTCTCAAGGTGACGCAATGCCAGCAACGAGACACTGGTGATCACCAGGTACATCGCCGCCACTGCGAGGAAGAAGGTGAAAGGCTCGCGGGTGGCATCTGCCGCCTGCTTGGCCTTGAACATCATGTCTTGCAGACCCACCACCGAAATCAGCGCGGTGGCCTTGGTCAACACCAGCCAGTTGTTGGTGAAACCCGGAATCGCCAGACGAATCATCTGCGGCACCAACACCCGGAAGAACACCTGAAAACTGCTCATGCCGTACGCCATGCCGGCTTCTGCCTGACCCTTCGGGATCGCCATGAACGCGCCACGGAAGGTTTCCGACAGGTACGCACCGAAGATGAAGCCCAGGGTGCCGATACCGGCGGCCAACGGGTTCAGGTCGATGTAATCGTCATAGCCCAGCATCGGCGCGACGCGATTGAGCAGGTCCTGACCACCGTAGAAAATCAGCAGGATCAGCACCAGGTCGGGAATCCCGCGGATGACCGTGGAATACAGATCGCCCAGCCAGGCCAGCCAGCGCACCGGGGAAAGACGCAGCGCAACGCCGATCAGCCCCAGAAGGATGGCCAGGGCCATGGACGACAAGGCGAGCTGAAGCGTCAGCCATGCGCCATCGAGGATGACAGCCCCGTAGCCTTTCAACATGATTCAGGTCCTCGAAAGTTGGGATGAAAAAATGGCGCAAACCTCAGAGATCCTGCTGCTTGCGCCATTTCGGACTTGTCGCCTGGACGTGTTACTTGCCGTAGATATCGAAGGCGAAGTATTTGTCCTGGATCTGCTTGTACTTGCCGTTCTCGCGAATGGCGGCGATCGCAGTGTTGATCTTGTCTTTCAGCGCGTCACCCTTGCGAACCGCGATACCTACGCCGTCGCCGAAGTATTTGACGTCGGTGAAGGCCGGGCCAACGAAGGCGAAACCTTTGCCGGCGTCGGTTTTCAGGAAACCGTCATCCAGCAGCGTAGCGTCTGCCACGGTGCCGTCGAGGCGACCGGCAGCCACGTCGAGGTAGATTTCGTTCTGCGAACCGTACGGCTTGATCTCGGCACCCAGCGGGGCCAGGACTTCGCGGGCGAAACGCTCGTGGATCGAACCACGTTGCACGCCGATGTTCTTGCCCTTGAGCTCGGTCAGGCCTTCGCTGACTTGAGTGCCGGCCTTCATGACCAGGCGAGCCGGGGTGTTGTAGTACTTGTTGGTGAAGTCCACGGACTTCTTGCGGTCTTCAGTGATCGACATGGACGACAGGATCGCGTCGATCTTGCGCACTTTGAGTGCCGGGATCAGACCGTCGAACTCTTGCTCGACCCAGGTGCACTTGACCTTCATCTCTTCGCAAAGGGCGTTGCCGATGTCGTAGTCGAAACCAACGATGCTGCCGTCCGGCGCCTTGGAAGCGAACGGAGGGTAAGCCGCTTCGATACCGATTTTCAGAGGCTTTTCATCGGCGAAGGTTGGCAGGGACAGCACGGACAGTGCCAGGGCGCCAAGCAGCACGAGTTTCTTCATCTTGGGACTCCATCGGTAAAGGGCTAAAACGGCAGAGTGAGCGACAGCCCAATATGCGGATGAGTGGAACCGGAAAGCGTTGCTGCGTCCTACAGTGCCTGTGCGAATTTTCAACACAGGCAACGACGAGCGAGTGATCGGCATTCTAACGACAGGCCCGAAGCCGATATTTCTTCAATGCGACAACAAATTACAGAAGCACCGAGAAAGCCGTTTGGGCACGTTGACAGCCTTGCAATTTCATGCAAGAGCAAAAGACAGTTAACCGATCTATATTGCAAATTGCGGGCCTATTATTGGCAAAGCCTTCTAATCCGGCAAGCGTAGCGTGGGTTCTTATTTTTTTGCCGAGCGAAAATGCACCGTTGCAGGCTGATGGCGTTTCTCAATGCCCCGTATCGGCGCGAGCGGTTACACATTCAGTTACTTGAAGGGTGGCGGGTAACAGTGGGAAATGGCCTACGGGTGAAGCCGATAATTATTGGTTGATGTTGATTGGGCGCCTGACAGATCGCCATCGCTAGCAGGCTAGCTGTGATCTCTCTGTAGGTTGTTCACTCGGGGCTTTTCCGGGAAATTGGAGGTGCGAACCAAACCAAGCACCCGGAGGCCCCGAGTGAACGCTCATAAAAATGCCCGATTAACCGTTTCCGGTCGAGCCCTTCTTGTTCAACGAATCCTTAAGGAAGGCCTGAGACCTGTTGAGGTAGCTCAGTCTCAAGGAGTCAGTGTTCGCACTGCCTACAAGTGGCTTAATCGCTATCGAGCTGAAGGCGAGGAAGGACTGCAGGATCGTTCGTCCCGCCCCAAGTTCTGTCCGCACGCGCTTCCTGAGATGCGCCAGGAACAAGTGCTTGAGCTACGTCGCCAGCGAAAAACCTATCGCCAAATCAGCCAGGACTTGAAGGTGGGACACAGCACTGTGGGCAGGTTATTGAGCCGTAACGGCCTCAACCGTTTGGCATACCTGGAGCCGCCACCGCCAGTGATTCGCTACGAATATTCTCAGCCCGGAGGTCTGCTTCACCTGGACATCAAGAAGCTGGGGCGTTTTAACAAACCAGGTCATCGAGTGACACGAGACCGCCTAAAAGGCCGCTCTTACCATGTCGGTTGGGAATACGCCCATGTTGCCATCGACGATAACAGTCGAGTGGCACACAGCGGTTTGTACGCAGACCAAAGTGGGCGTAGCGCCTGCCTCGCGCTGATCCGGGCCCTGCGCTACTACGCAAGCCTTGGCGTTTGCTTCGAGCGGGTAATGACCGATAACGGCCCTTGCTACAAGTCCGGACGTTTCAAGCGTCTATGTCGACGGCTGGGGCTTAAACACATCTATACCAAACCTTACACACCACGAACGAATGGCAAGGCAGAGCGATTTATCCAAACCGCTCTGCGCGAATGGGCCTACGCCAGAAGTTACGAAAGCTCAGACCAACGTGCGACCTACCTGACGTCGTGGTTGCACGAGTACAACTGGCATCGCCCGCATGCCAGCCTGAGTTATTTGCCACCAATTAGCCGAATAGCATCCGTGAACAACGTGGTGGGTTTACACAGCTAGCTCCCACAGAGGGAGCTGCGCTCGATGCACATTGTGAATCCACCGGAGATCCCTGTGGGAGCTAGCCTGCTAGCGATGAGGCCCGGTCAGGCAATACAAAATCCGCAGACAAAAAAAACCCCACCAGGCTCAACACCTGGCAGGGCTTCGATGACTCGGAACGTTACTTACGCAACATTCATCGTCTTGTGTGTATCAATCAAATGCTGCACCACACCTGGGTCCGCCAGGGTGGAGATATCCCCCAACCCATCGTATTCGGCCGTCGCAATCTTGCGCAGGATCCGGCGCATGATCTTGCCCGAACGCGTTTTCGGCAGCCCCGGCGCCCACTGAATCACATCCGGCGAAGCAATCGGGCCGATCTCTTTACGCACCCAGTTCTTCAGTTCCAGACGCAATTGCTCGCTCGTCTCTTCGCCAGCGTTCAGCGTCACGTAGACATAAATGCCCTGCCCCTTGATGTCGTGCGGCACGCCGACCACGGCAGCCTCGGCGACTTTCGGGTGAGCGACCATCGCGCTTTCGATTTCGGCGGTGCCCATACGGTGGCCGGACACGTTGAGCACGTCGTCCACGCGACCGGTGATCCAGTAGTAACCATCTTCGTCACGACGCGCACCGTCACCGGTGAAGTACATGCCACGGAAGGTCTTGAAGTAGGTATCGACGAAGCGGTCATGGTCGCCGTACAGCGTGCGCGCCTGACCCGGCCACGAATCGAGAATCACCAGGTTGCCCTCGGCCACGCCTTCGATGATGTTGCCCAGGTTGTCGACCAACGCCGGCACCACACCGAAGAACGGACGCGCCGCAGAACCCGGCTTGAGGGCGTGAGCGCCCGGCAGCGGGCTCATCATGTTGCCGCCGGTTTCGGTCTGCCACCAGGTATCGACGATCGGGCAACGGGACTTGCCCACATTCTTGTAGTACCAGTCCCATGCTTCCGGGTTGATCGGCTCACCCACCGAACCGAGCAGGCGCAAACTGCTGCCATCAGCACCTTCGACAGCGGCCTGACCCGACGCCATCATCGCGCGAATGGCGGTTGGCGCCGTGTAGAGAATGTTGACCTTGTGCTTGTCGACGATCTTCGCCACCCGAGTGATGTCCGGGTAGTTCGGCACGCCTTCGAACAGCAGCGTGGTCGCGCCGTTGGCCAATGGGCCGTAGACGATATAGCTGTGGCCGGTGACCCAGCCGACGTCGGCGGTGCACCAGTAGATTTCGCCCGGGCGGTAGTCGAACACGCGCTCATGGGTCATGGCCGCGTAAAGCAGGTAGCCGCCGGTGGTGTGCTGCACGCCTTTAGGCTTGCCGGTGGAGCCGGAGGTGTAAAGGATGAACAGCGCTTCTTCGGCGCCCATCTCTTTCGGCGCGCAGACACTGCCCGCCACTTTCATCAGGTCTTCAAACCAGATGTCGCGATGCTGGTTCCACTTGATGTCGCCACCGGTGCGCTTGCACACGATGACTTTCTGGATGCTGCTGGTTTCCGGGTTGGTCAGCGCGTCGTCGACGTTGGACTTGAGCGGGATCTTCTTGCCGGCACGGATGCCTTCGTCAGCGGTGATCACCACTTTGGATTTGCAGTCGATGATGCGACCGGCCAGGGCTTCCGGCGAGAAACCACCGAATACCACCGAGTGAATCGCGCCGATCCGGGTGCAGGCCAGCATGGCGACCACGGCTTCGGGGATCATCGGCATATAGATAGTCACCACGTCGCCGCGGTGCACATCCTGGCCGCGCAAGGCGTTGGCGAACTTGCAGACTTGTTCGTGCAGCTCGCGGTAGGTGATGTTGCGGCTTTCGGCAGGGTCATCCCCTTCCCAAATGATCGCCACTTGATCGCCGCGCTCGGCCAGATGACGGTCGAGGCAGTTGTAGGAAACGTTCAGGGTGCCGTCGGCGAACCATTTGATATCGACATGGTGGTCGTCGAAGGACGTCTGCTTCACCGTGGTGAAAGGCTTGATCCAGTCGAGGCGCTTGGCTTGTTCGCGCCAGAAGCCGTCCGGGTTGACGACGGACTGCTGGTACATCGCCTTGTAGGTCGCCTCGTCAGTCAGCGTATTGGCCAGAACCTCGGGACGAACGGGATACAGGGAAGCCGCACTCATCTTTCTTACCTCGGTGGAATAGTTGTTTTTGTATGACCCCAGTTGTAGCCGGGCCGGGGCTATAGAACCATTCGACGATGGTAGTAACAAGCCCCTACAAATTATCGTGATAAGCCTCTCGAACACACCGCACCCCCTGTGGGGGCGTGGCTTGCCCGGGAAGAACGATCACGCGGTCTACCTGAAAAACCCCGTCGAACGATCACCAATAAGCCGGCCATTACGAATGCTATTCCGCGATTGTTACGAAATCTGTCAAAGGTGTTTATCAAAACCCCACCTATATGAACGCCGCCCCCACGCCTAAAATCAGCCTCGCCAACAAGGCAAACCCTGATTAACCAAGTTGCAGCCCCCACGAAGGCAGTTAATCAAAAAACACCGGCAATCAAGTTCCACACGCAACCCCAAAAAGGTTGCGTGACCCCACTCGACCTCTAAAAGGTAAAACCGAAATGAAAGCTTTATTAGTTCTGGCCCTCTCCAGCCTGTGCGCAACCGCCATGGCAGACGAGGTCCCGACTGATGTCGCACAGCAACAACCGGCCATCGAGGAATACACTTACTCCACTCACCTGGACATCGCCAAAGTTATCTCCATGAGTGAAATCCCCAATGTGTGCGAAGTGGTCCCCATGAAAATGGAATACGACGACTCCAAAGGCCAACGCCACATTCTGCGCTACAGCATCATGGGTAACGGCTGCTCCAACGGCTAATCACCCGCACTCCCCTTTAACGGTTCGACCCACCCGCCCGCTGTACAAGGCAGATGAAGCGCCGAACCGTAAAGATCGATTATATCGATAGCTTCAAGCGTTTATTTGCGCTTTTTAATCAAATTAGTCGGCGTAGTATGAATTCCACACCAAGGCACACAACGCCAACGAACCTGGAGCCACTACCATGAAAGCCAAACTGATCATCGCCCTGACCCTGTCCGTGCTGGCCGCCAACACCTTCGCCGCTGACGGTTACGACC
This sequence comes from Pseudomonas sp. NFX71, assembly GCF_048079215.1. Classification (NCBI taxonomy): domain Bacteria; kingdom Pseudomonadati; phylum Pseudomonadota; class Gammaproteobacteria; order Pseudomonadales; family Pseudomonadaceae; genus Pseudomonas; species Pseudomonas sp. NFX71. The sequence continues at coordinate 359,528 of NZ_CP182230.1, forward strand.
GCACCGGTTCGGCAGCATTCACCACTGCAGCGGCTGTCGCTTCTGACGGTTACGACCACACCGGCTCGGCTAAAGTCGCCGCCGATGGTGCCGATCACGTCGGTGCAGGCAAACTCGCTTCCGACGGCGCAGACCACGTCGGTGCAAGCAAACTCGCTTCCGACGGTGCAGACCACGTCGGTGCAAGCAAACTCGCTTCCGACGGTGCCGACCACGTCGGCGCAGGCAAACTCGCTTCCGATGGTGCAGACCACGTCGGTGCCGCTCGCCTGAGCTGATCATCGAGCGTGACTGACAGCCCGACTTCGGTCGGGCTTAGTTGTGTCTGCAGCCACCGAAAACCGACTCAAAACACAAGATGTAGTGAAAAACCCGTTTTTCTGGCTATTTTTTGAACAAAAAAGTAGTGCGTCAAAATTTAAGAAAAAAAATCTTCACCCGCGATATCCAGCCAAAGCCCTGTAAACCCTCGCTCCGACCGAAAAACCCTCCTTCTCGACCGCTCCATGCGCGGATTCGCCCCACCACGGCCGTAAAAATTTCCCTATAATGCCGGCTTAAACGGGCCTGCAATATTCCCTTACAGGGGTCAAAAGCCAGTCTGAAGCCCACGCAGAACTGTTCACGCTATCTGCGCCCATCAGCGGCTTCGGAACACCCGTACAAAATTCTGTTTGATGCCTGCGTATAGCTGTTGCAAAAAACGATATTTCTATAGATCCAACGCGGTCAGACCGACCGTGTGAAAAACCATCACACGGGCATCTGGCCCTCACGCAGGAGACGACACGTCATGCTGAGCTGGGACGAATTCGACAAAGAAGACAGCGGCGAGACCGTGGTAAAAGGCGCCAACGCCGGCCACGCGACTGAAGCCAACATGGACCGACTCGACACCGCTGGTGGTGTCGCCGCTCAAGAAGCTCGCGCCGTTACCGCGAACGACTCTGCCGCTATCGCCCGTGCCAAAGCAGCCCTGGACAACCTCGACATCGCTGAAGGCCTCGCCGAACTCGAAGGCGCCTCCGCCCGTGTCGCCGTTGACGAAAAGCGCATGATCAACTGCCGCGCCGACCTCAACCAACTCGTGCCTTTCAAGTACGACTGGGCCTGGCAGAAGTATCTGGACGGTTGCGCAAACCACTGGATGCCGCAAGAAGTCAACATGACCGCCGACATCGCCCTCTGGAAAGACCCGGAAGGCCTGACCGACGACGAGCGCCGCATCGTGATGCGCAACCTCGGCTTCTTCTCCACCGCCGACTCCCTGGTTGCCAACAACCTGGTCCTGGCCGTGTACCGCCTGATCACCAACCCGGAATGCCGCCAGTACATCCTGCGCCAGGCTTTCGAAGAGGCGATCCACACCCACGCCTACCAGTACTGCATCGAATCGTTGGCCATGGATGAAGGCGAGATCTTCAACATGTACCACGAGATCCCATCGGTCGCGAAAAAAGCCACTTGGGGCCTCAAATACACCCGCTCGATCTCCGATCCGAAGTTCGAAACCGGCACCATCGAAACCGACAAAGAACTGCTGCGTAACCTGATCGCCTACTACTGCGTTCTGGAAGGCATCTTCTTCTATTGCGGCTTTACCCAGATCCTCTCCATGGGCCGCCGCAACAAAATGACCGGCGTCGCCGAGCAGTTCCAGTACATCCTGCGCGACGAATCCATGCACCTGAACTTCGGCATCGACGTGATCAACCAGATCAAAATCGAAAACCCGCACTTGTGGGATGCTGAGATGAAGGAAGAAGCTTCGCAGATGATTCTGCAAGGCACTCAGCTGGAGATCGAATACGCTCGCGACACCATGCCTCGCGGCGTGTTGGGCATGAATGCGGCGATGATGGAGGACTACCTGAAGTTCATCGCTAACCGTCGTTTGTCGCAGATCGGGTTGAAGGAAGAGTATCCAGGGACGACTAACCCGTTCCCTTGGATGAGCGAGATTATGGACTTGAAGAAAGAGAAGAATTTCTTTGAGACTCGGGTTATTGAGTATCAGACTGGTGGTGCGTTGAGCTGGGATTGATTCCAAAGCCACAATTTGACGATTGCGATCTAAATCGACAAATCAAAATAGCAAAAGCCCCGATCTGATCGGGGTTTTTCTATTTCGGAATGGAGGTTCACCTCCTTACGCTCAGATTTGTAAACTCGGTGGAACTCGGCAGCTTGCTCAAGGTTCATTTCTTGCTCGCTACCCAGTGAACCGTTACCATTTATCGCACATACTGCGTGTCTCTTTGAGACCGCAACTCACATGAGCGCAACGGTGCGCTTTTTTTATTTCTGTCTTGGGCGCATCGACTAACTCAATGAAATATAAGGAATCTATCCCGGTCATCGACCTCTTTGCGGGCCCGGGCGGACTTGGGGAGGGATTCTCTTCAATCGGCGGCCATGAGAAGGGAGTGCGTAAGTTCCAACTGCGTGTCTCGATCGAGAAAGATCCCGTCGCTCACGCGACCTTATCCCTCCGCGCATTGTTTCGCGCCTTTCCGAAAGGTGAAGCCCCAGAGGCTTACTACCAATACATCCGGGGCGAAATTACTCGTGAAGAGCTTTTCAAGCATCCGGACGTCCCCGCGGAAGCCGTGGAAGCCGCGCAAGAAGCTAAGCTTGCAGAGCTTGGTAAAATTTCGCCCGATGAGGTCGATAGCTGGATAAAGGAAGCCCTGGTTGGCGCAGATGAATGGGTTCTCATTGGCGGCCCGCCGTGCCAAGCCTACTCTGTAGCAGGACGTGCTCGTCGAACACGCGAAAGCCAAGAGGAATTTGAAAGCGACGAAAAACACTTTCTCTACAAAGAGTACCTGCGGATTATTCGTGAGTTCAAACCAACTATCTTCGTGATGGAGAACGTTAAAGGCATACTTTCCTCGAAGCACAGTGGCTCGCACATCTTCCAACAAATTCTCGACGACCTCTCGGCTCCTGCGGGAGACCTCTCATACAACATTCGCTCCTTAGTTATCCCTAAAGACGCGGAAAAACCAGACCCACATGACTTTGTCATCCAAGCTGAACGTCACGGCCTTCCGCAGGCTCGACACAGGGTTATCCTGCTTGGCATTCGCTCTGACGTCGCTTCGGATTGTCCTGCTTTGTTGGAGCGCCCGCACAAGCTTGTAATGGAACCCAGCAAAACGGTTTTTACAGTCGGGCAGGCTTTATCAGGACTACCGCCCGTACGGAGCAAAATTTCAAGGGGGGGAGACTCCCTCGAAGCTTGGCTCTCCGCCTTGGATGACGCCAGCTCTATGCTTTTACGGCCCTATGTGGCCGGGCGGGGAGAATTGATAGATGCCATAAAAAAGGCGGCCCTCAATGCAAAGAGACTGAATTCCAGTGGCAGCGAGTTTATACCTTGGCAAGTAGAGCCAGAAATGAGTGCCAAGCAGCGTCAGTGGTTCCTCGACCCAAGACTTAAAGGGGTGCTACAGCACGAGGCGAGGAGTCATATGCGCTCTGACCTGCAGAGATATATTTTTGCAGCAAGCTATGCGAAGTTGTACGGCACCTCTCCAAAAATACATCAGTTCCCTGCGCAGCTGCTGCCAGCTCATGAAAACGTGTCTTCCGACTCCGTCCCCTTTAGTGACCGCTTCAGGGTTCAAATGGAGGATGGACCTTCTACCACCGTCGTCGCTCACATAGCGAAAGACGGGCACTACTACATACATCCGGATCCAAGCCAGTGTCGCAGTTTGACTGTTCGCGAAGCCGCCCGGCTTCAGACCTTTCCTGACAACTACTTTTTTGAGGGTAATAGAACCCAGCAGTACACACAGATCGGAAACGCGGTCCCACCGCTACTTGCTAGAAAAATTGCAGCTGTTGTTGCAGCAGTCATCGACTCCTATCGATCTGGAAAAAAAAGCCCAAGCAACACCGCGCAACTAATCGAACTAGACAGACTATCGAGCAACGTAATCAGCGCCGGATAGTTTGGGGGGGGGCAGCCCCCCCCCCCCGCCGACGACGAATTTTCAGCCAGCCTCTGCCAATGAAAATTCACGACTTACTAATTAACCCTGCGCCCATGGTTTTGGCCTTTCTCTCTAGCTCATGGGATGTCAGAGCGTCTCAGGAATATCTGCCAAGGGAGGGGAGAACGGTCGAGAGAACATAGCCTCTCGACACTCCGGACGCTTTGCCCATTCAGAAATCATCCTGCCATTTGCCGTCTCATGAAGACGATCATTGACTTCCCTAGCCCAAATTTCGATCTGTTTGACTAGCTGAGGAGAAATACCTTGTCTGCTCCAGACACGCTCATGGTTAAAGGAATTGCCGTAAGCTTGAGAAATTAATGCAACAGTGTAAGCAGCAACGTTCGCGAGGAAGGCAGGCACCAACGGCCGAGCAGTCTTGTGAACTGCCTTGAACAGCAAAGCTTTCGAGACAATAGCCTTAAAATAAGACACATCCGGAGTAAAAACCGTACCTTTAGCCTCAACGTCAGCCATGCCAGACATGAACCGATCAAAGCACTTCTGTGCGCCGAGACTGACAACATCAGCTTGCCCATCCCACGCAGTGGAGTACTTCGCCAACTCAGTTTTTGTTATTTTCCTCGAAGTTGGTACAGAGTCTCTCAGGGCGCGAAGCTTAGCTGGAGTGACACCTTCACGTGAAAGTAGAGTGTTGTAACTGCCCGCGGCCCTTTCGTAGAACCATCGGCCCATACCATCAGGGCAGTATACGGAAAGCGATAACCGCTCAATCTCAACATGGAACGGCTTGTTGGCTGATAGATCTGATTGCCGAACAGCATTTTGACTGTTGGCATAACGCGAGATGTCGGAGACCAGCGCCTCTTCCTTTGCAGGATCCTGCTCTTTCATAACGATAATTTTGGCTGGGACGCGAACCTTGCTCAAATCCGTATCTGCGTATTTTTTCTTGGCAAAGAAAATTGAAGCTGTGGTTTGGCCGCCATTTACAATTTGCATGCCACGTAACCAAGCAATGCCCGGCGATCCATCTACGGCGCGACCCAACCGCATCTCATCAGCGACTAACACAATCCCATTGTTGTAAGCCATGAATCTTTCAGGGGCATTCCGTAAAGTATTCTGTAGTCCTGCGTTCACACCTTTCGCCTTCACGCTTAAGAATGAGCGCACGTTGGCCTCAAGCAGGCGAGGTCCAAATTTCTCATAGATAAATCGCAGCGCCTCACCTGGAATTGCGGTAAGAGCATAGTCATAATCTCCTGTTTCACCTGGGACGAAAACGCAGGGTAGTGGAGAACCTGACACATCTTTGAAATCAACGACAAGTTCATCACGAGGCTTGCCTTCAGAACGATGGCGATAAAGTCGCTCAATATCCATCACCTCAAGTTTCACAAGTTTTTCGCCAACTTCTCGAGATTGGAAGCTTTTGGACTTGGCTATACCGTCCGTAAGTACATAAACACGAACCTGTTCAAGCCCGTCGTAAATTTCTCGAATCGTCAGCGCTAGGGAATGGACGTCGCTTGATGGATCGAGCTTTTCGGCAATGCGCCCGGCTGCACAGAGTTCCAAGAAACGAACGCATTGGGCCGCTGCAGTCTTGATATCTTGATCGGAAACCGGACTCAGGCTTTCAAAGCCTTCATACAAACTTACGAACAGGTCAAGCTGGTCAGCGTCTTCAGACATTGCATAGCCGCTTAAGCGTAAATTCGCATTGCCAACTTTCCCCTGAAAGTGGCACACAACTGGATCGAAAGTCATTCCGGCTTCAGCAAGGTGTTGCATCACCACTTCAGAGAAAATGAGTTCACCAAAAGGGGCGCCGTCAGACATCTGGTTCGCTATTTCGCCCTTGGTCTCTGCGAAAAAATCATCAAGCGTCATCCAGTTACTCCTAGAAGTTTCAGAGCCGAGTCGAGGTCCAAGAGGTACTCTCCGGCGTGGTCCAGATTGATTTCGTAAAGGGCTCGCGTGATACCAACAGGAACGATTCCCGTGGTCAGTCGAGGGAAGCCCTCGGATACCGCAAAAATTCTCGTCTCCTTCGGTTCGAACCTGCGTGTGTAATTGCTCGAGTGAATTTCGGAATATCCGGCAACCATAAGCCTATCTTTAAGGAAGTTGATCGCTTCTGGCACTTCGCGAAGAAGACGCGAGGCCTGCTCGACCATTTCAGGAAGGGTGAGCCCGCCATCCTCAGAAGCAAACCGTACGGCAGCGAGAAAGAGGGGCGACGCCACCGAGTCATCCAACTGCTCAAGGGAGCTTATCTTCACAGGGAAGCCAGATGAGGACATTGTTGCCTTTACCTCAACCGCTCCGTCACCCAATAGGAAATCCTGCAGAGCATCGTCGGGCCCAACCCAGCCTCTGAGCACTTCCTCAGCACAAACTCCAGAGTTTATAAGAGTAACCATAAAGGCGAGTTCTCCCATTAGGCCAAGCTCAGCCTCAGGACTGAGTGGAACAGGTCCGCGAGACATAAACTGTTGCCACATTCGAACCCTGCGCAACATCGTCCGCAAAACAGCATCCTCGCCCTCTGCAACGCAAGCATCCATGGCTCCGGCGACGTCACCGACCATCTCTGAGAACAGTTCGGTGCTGCCGGCTTCCTTGCGTGACAGCGCTATCCACGTCTTGCCGTCGCCACGAGGATCCGCCCGGACGACCTCGAAGCCTCTGCCCTCAGGCAGGCGCTCGGACGATCCGAGTCGGGCCGTCGGGAAGCGAGCAAGAAGAGACTCTTCGTTGCCAGGGCAACGCCGGGCAGCCATGAGCTCGCAAGTCCCGACGGAAGCCACCGGAATACCAAGCCAGCCACCCTCCTCTCCTTTACTACCGGACAGTGCGCCCCAAGCTGCGATGAACTCGTCAATAGGCCGGCGCATACTCAGTCTCCCAGAGCAGGTGATCCACTTCGTACTTGACAGTTGTCGACGAGCGGCTCGCAGGGAAGCTCACACCGAAGCCGATGACGGGAACAGCGTCCTCAGGGAGTCCTGCACCGCTCGGGTCAATGGGGTATATAAGTAAAAGTCCTCGCTCGGGATGACCGAGGACTCCTTTTGCACCCAACCCTCGAACCTGTCGCACGAAGACACCGCTCGGTGCTTTAGGTGGCTCCTTGCCTGTCTCCTCGGTTCTTCGCGCAGGATCCATCATCCTATCGTCGACGGTGAGGTTTAGAGCAGCCATCCAAGCATCCTCATCGAGATCAATCGATTCGTCTCTGGGCGAAAGAAGTCGCCCAATGGAGTAGTGCTCCCCTTTCGAACTTGGGTTTTGGTTTCGTACGATCATGTTTTCCAGAGCGTATTTTTCGCAAAATATGCGATCCTTTCCGTCGCTGCCGCCTACAAGAGCAATGGTCCAGGACGTAAGCTCCCCCTTCGCTGCCATCACCTTAACGAAGTCAGCCAAGACGGCGCTGTTCACCTTCCGCGCGGCAGGATGAGTCAGATATCCGGAGAAGAACTCGATAACGTGCTCTGCTGGGACGTTATCCCAGAGGAACCCTTTCCACTCCTGAGCGCTATCGCCTCTTTTGCGTATGATTTCATCTTTTTCTGCGGGAACTCCGGCAGCTTCGAGGAGCCTCTCCATGACTACTAGATTTCTCTCGATGACAGACGAATCACGATGGAACGCGACTGTCTCAAGAACCGATCCACAAAAGGACACCTGCAAACTTTTTGCGCTACGCATCTTGATCGGCGAGGTAACCATGAGAACGGGGTGCGACTGAACCTTCATGCCGTAATTCTCTGGGGTGGCATGTACCTTAGCCATGATGTCGAACTCTTGGCGAAGCTCCTCTGCTGCATCGGCAATGTGCCCGAACCACTCGACGAGATCGGAGGTTGTGTAGAGACGGCAGAGATCGAGGTATCCAGGCCGGTAGCCGAACCAGCGACCCATTTGCATTAAGGTGTCGTACATCTTCGTGGTTCTCACGAAATAGCTGACGCAGAGCCCTTCGAGAGTCAGGCCTCGGGCGAGTTTGTCTCCGCCTACGGCGATTACCTTGAGGCCGGTCTCTTCGCGTTCAGCGTAATCAAGTACGTCCCCGGCCGAACCGTTGATCGCCCTGACGCTGTTGGCCAAATCCCCCAGAACATCAGCAAGAACAGCTTCCACCTCCTCCCACCCGGGGAGGTTGAACTCTTCGCTAGTCTCCCCCATGGCCGTCGCCACAGCGGCCGACGTCGGAGCGAAGTCGGACTCCCAGAGATCCCGCCACTCCGCCATCAGCTTGTCTTTCTCGAAGCCGCGCTCCACCCGCTGGCGATAGCTCTTCACAAGATCCTCAACTTGACGGCGAACCTCCTCCTGAACGGCGGTGTAACGAGTTACGTGAATTAACATCGAGCAGTGTTGGCGGCCCTGTCCGCGCAGAACACGGACGGCGCACGCCAGAACGAAAACCGATACCGCTTCCCTGAGGGATGGGGGTACCTCGTCACGCCCTTCAAACAGGGGAACATGGTTCTTGTCGTGCCTAGGAGGCATCCAGCCGTCTTCACCTGTGCCGGCTGCCTGATCGTCAATCTCGCGAGTAAGCGGCAGACCGCCGACCCGCCCCTCTGGTGCGCGCAGACCGAAGACACGGGCAGGGCCGATGTAATTCGAGGGTGCAGAGATGTTGATGATGAATGACTGCGGGAACACGTCGGGCCCCTCCTCCTTCGTCGCCTTCCTCCGATCAATGAAAATGTTTGCGAACGGTGTTGCGGTGTACCCCACGTAAGCTTTTCGGGAGAAGGAATGGAGGATCTTTCGGATGCGGCTATTGATCGCCTTCGGCTGGTATTCATCGTCCACTGAGCCGTCTTTGCTTACGACTTGGTCCCCGGTATCGACGGAGGCGTGATCAGCCTCGTCATCAATCAGAAGCAGAGGAAAGCCTGAGACTAGCGGGCGACCTTCAGCGTCCTTGGAGTCCGCGACATGGTTGCGAATCCATTTCAGGAGACGATCAAGCACCGTCTTGTTCTTTTTGACGACGAATAGCCAAGGCCTCTGCTCAGGGGAGATAGCTAGGTGTTTCGCGATTTTTGTATTGAAGTCGCCGTTGTCCGAGCGGTTGGTCGCGCAGTTTGGGCGAATTTCGGCGTCACGTCCGTTCTCGCCTACTCCGATGTAGCGGACGACATCATTCTTCGCCGAGGTCTCATAGCCGAGAAAGCCTTCTTCAAGGCGAATTTGGGTTTGCGAGCGCAGATTGTTGTGCAGGCCGGCAAGCACAATGATGATCTTGTATCCCGCGTCAGCCGCTTTGCATATCAGGCCAGTGTAGTTGCCCGTCTTGCCGGACTGGACATGTCCAACGACAAGCCCGCGCCTATCCCAGCCTTCCTCACGAAGAGGATCCTCAAGCAGTTCGAGAATTTTATTCGTCGCATCATCTAGAGCATCCACGGCCTTGACAGACATCTTACTCTCAAGGAAATCGCGGTAGCGCTGCCAGTAACGCCAGTCCCTTTTGCGAGCGGCATTAAGCCAGTCCTTATGGCCAGTCTTGTCTGACAGAGTGGACGCTCCACCGATCCATAGGCTGAATCGACGAATGAGTTCTGCCACGGCCTCCTTCCGGTCGACATTTTCGCCTGGGGCCATATGCGTCGCGACAAAGTCGACTTTTTCGGCGATGAGGGTCGGCGTGACCGAGCCATTCTCCATAGCCTCGACCAAGAAAGTTTGAGCGACACTAACGACGCGCTGAAATACCTTGTTCTGCTCTTCCGTCATTATGCAGTCCCTTCTAGGGGTATTGCCGCGAGGCTCGGAAGGGACGCGACGAGATTAGGGTAGTTCTGAAAAGGCTCCGTCAAGGACAAGGCTTTGACGGCCGCTTCGGGATTCATTCCACGTCGCCCCACCATGTCCTTAAAAAGCGTCAGGAGGACAGTTCGGACGCCGTCAGGAGCCGTTTCGGACTCTCCTGAGAAGCCGGTTATAGGGGTATCTTTGTTTTCGGCGGTGTCGAGCCATATTCTTTGGACAGGCACTGTTTCCTCTACAACCCGTAGCATGGCCCGAACGAGGTCAGCATTAACGCCAACAGCCTCAATCACCGCCGCCACTGCTGGATGTCTCTCGTCGATGCGGTAGCGCACACCATCCTTAAGCCTCTCGACACGCCATGCCTGTTGCTCAACCTTGAGACCTCCCGGCCCAAGCATTGGCGTACCCCGAAAAGCAAAGACTCTTCTAGCTCTTTCTCTCGTATCCTCAGCCAATTTCGTAAGCCATGGACGCACTGTCACGGGAGGCCGGGCAGTGGACTTTTTGACGTCTATCTTCCAAGCAGAATCGGCAGTATTAGGGATGTCCAACCTGATCCTGGCAAGCCGGTGAGGCTCCTCTCGATTCCATGCGCGTCCCTGGCCAATCCCAAGCCACCCGCCTGCTAGAAGCAAACGACGGTTCCGATATACGTAAAATCCTTGTTGAGACGTCCACCCCTCTGCCCCCCCCGCCTTACGGAACTCATCTTCGGAAAGCCGATCTTTGTGTGGTAAAACGTGGCATTGAGCCTCCACTAGGCCTGATGGCGTGAGGATTCGGGCGACTGGCGAATGCCACGGCTTCGCAGGGTGCCCCGTCATAAAGGGATCCCATGGACTGACCAACTTGTCATTGAGGAAAAGCCGGATAACCGGGCTCGCTCCTTCTAAAAGGCGATGAAAAACCATTGCCAGACGAAGTTCAACATCGTCTACCAAGTCGGCAAAGTGATCGAGGGAATAGCCAGGAGTTACAATTCGGTCCAACTGCTCCCAGAGTACTATTGTCCCGGAGTGGAGTGCATCGACCGGCTCAACGAAAGCTTCGGAGCCACGAGCTGCTCCTTCAAACATCCTCCACCCAACGTCCGTCGATGCCGCAATGGCATCGAGATCCCAACGCAGGCAAGAAACTGGGCCGCTCATCCGTCTAGACGCAACAGTGAGACAGCGGCACTGAGAAAAGGATGCGGTTTTTAAGCCCATCCCAAAACGACCAAGATCATTAGGTGCACGGTCATCGAGAGGATTCTTAGCGCCAAGCGTCATTGCGGCCTCTAACTCGGCGTCGTCCATGCCTCGTCCGTTGTCCAAGATGGAAATTCGACTTCTATCGCCATCCCAGTCGAACGTAACATGAACTTCTGACGCTCCGGCGGAAACACCGTTATCGATCACATCAGCTAAAGCTGCGGCAGTCGAGTATCCGAGACCACGTAAAGCTTCTAGCATTGCGCCGGCTCGCGGCGGGGCATACCTGGTGCGTTCGTTCATTTGACGTAGGTAGTTCCAGAAAGAAGCGAGAAACCAATATCAACCATTCGGCGAGCTACTTTACGAACTTGCGCATCCTGCTGTGCTGGCAGTAATACGTGAATTCGGCCATCACCAGAAGGCTGCTCTTCAACGCTGAGGCCAAGGGCCCTAGCTTCATTTAGAAGATCGAATAAACGTCCTTCCTGAGGAATGACACTTGTCTCCTCCTGAGACTCGGACAAAGCAGGCTCATCTAAGATCTGATGGATAATCTCCAAACTCTCAGCTACCGAATGAGGAGGCTCATTTGCACCAAAGTTTTTGGCACGGCCAGTTATGACTTCCCCTGACTGGTCCCCGGAGGAGAGGGACTGTTTTACCTCGAAGTAGTCGCCCACATACAGGATTAACTTTTCCATTCTTATCGGATGGCATAGTTTTTTAAGTGCCTTGGACTCGATTTGTCGAATACGTTCACGAGTAACATCAAATAATAAACCAATCTCTTCCAAGGTCATGGCGTCATCTTGGCACAAGCCAAAACGGAGAGTAATGACCTTGGCCGAACGCTCGTCAAGTTCTCCAATCATGTCTAACAAAATTGCCCGTAAAGAAGCGTTTTCTGCAGCAATCGCCGGGTCTGATGGCTCCTCCTCCATAAGGATATCGAGCAGGGAGGTTGTGGAGCCTTCAAAGCGTTCATCCAAACTGCTGACCTTCTCGAATACCGTCAAAAGAAGCTTGAGCTTATCGAGGGCTATCCCCGTCCGATGGGATGTCTCGCGCTCGCTTTCAGCTCCTCCCCTCTGAAATTCGAACTTATCCCGTTCACGTAAAATACTCCTCGCCAGGTCTTGCATGTGAACGGGAACACGGACCGCTCGCTCCTGATTAGCAATTGCACGCGTAATTTGCTGGCGAATCCACCAGGTCGCGTAAGTGGAAAACCTGAATCCTTTGCGCCAGTCGAAGCGTTCGACCGCCCTCATTAGACCTATATTGCCTTCCTGCACAAGATCATCAAAAGGAAGCTCAGACCACCGATACTTATTGGCTATAGAAAGCACCAAACGAAGGTTGGAAAGAATCATCCTTTCCCGCGCCGCTTCTTGGCGTTGAATTGCAGCAGAGAAGCTTGCACCTGCCAAATCACAATCTGCCTTTCTCGAAATCTCGATGAAAAAAACTCGGGAAAGATTGGCGGCAGCAAGTGCATCACGGACTTTCAAGGAGTCATTGCCGGCAGAACGTGCAGCTGAAACTGCAGAGACAAAGGTTGCTGCAACCGAATCAAGTCCGAATTCATCGTCCTCGTGCTCAACATCCTCACCGGAAGATGTCTCACTAGCGCTCTCGCTACCCTCACCTTCGCCAACAAGATCATCTCGAGAGATGAACGCCTCTTGACTTGCTTCGCCGCGAGCTACCTTGTCGGCAGCTTCAAAAACGACGCTAAGGCCCAAGGGCCAATTCGAGAGCGCATCCAGCGCCTGCCTCTTTGCGTCCTCCATTTCCCGGCCTAACGCTAATTCCTCTGCTGCCAGGAGTAGGTCTTTTTTCAACCCCTTTGCGTAGAATCTTAGCGGCTCATTGCGACCTGATGCGAGGTTTTCAACGAACTCCAAAGCCTCTGATAGCCCAAGTTCTTCGTCAGCAGTCGGTTCAAGAAGATCCGACTGCTCGGCCGACCCCGTCCACTCATCGATCACAATGCCGAGATCGCCCAAAACGAAAGTCAGAAGACGTTCAGTATCTTCATTGCGAGAAGTGTCAACTTCTCGACATACATCGATAAGAGCTGTCTCGGATACAGTACCTTCGCGCAATCCCCGGAAGAGCAAGCCACGAATACCCTCGCCATCATCATTCGCTAACGGAAGCGCCCTTTCTGGAAGAAACAGATCGACATCGTCCCACTCCACATCGGTGTCGATCGCCTTGTGATGACCTATCGTTCCTTGAAGCGTGCCGATTTCTTCGGCTACGGTCATGTCCCCATTTGGGGCAATCGCTTCGGGCTCCGCTACCCAATCATCTTCGAATCCAAAATCGAGAGGCTCATCGTCTAGGTCAATTAGATTTGAACGTGTCTCTGCTTCGCCATTCACGACGACATGCTCGCCTGCTCGGAGGCAAGGCCGCTCCTCGCATATAGCGGACCCAGCTACTGGGAAAGCGTCAGACACAACGACTTCATCGACCTGAGACGCCACATCAGTCCTTGCATCCTCTGCATTGTGATACGACGATTCACTCGAAAAGGAGAGATGAAAGGACTCCGTCGCCTGCACGTCGGTCTGAGGCGAATCCTCATCAGTTACGTCGTTTTCATTTACCTGGACAGAAGAGTCAAGAGCCTCTCTCAACAGAGCGATACATTGGGCACACTTCCCCATCTCCGCGTGTTGGAGAGCGTTCCGGCCTTCGGGGTCGAGAAGCTCCGGCTTCGCGCCAGCAGCGAGAAGCAGCTGCACAATGCCTTTTTTCCTTCGAGCGCAGGCCAGCATCAGAGGAGTAGCGCCTCCTCCGTCGCGTGCGTTGAGGTCGTCACCCCGCGCTATGTGGAGTTTGACTGCGACCTCGACACCGGCGATGGTCGCCATGCGCAACAGAGGGTTGAGCTTAACCACGGAGCGACCGACATACCCATGAACTCGCCTCATAAGTCGCTTCCGCAACATTGACTAGAGAGATGAGTTGGATGCAGATATCAATTTTCAGGGGCGAATCCTTGTCCATGTTGCACTCCTCTAAGACTCGCGACTCATAGCCAACCTCAAAGCTGGCATGACCTCAAGGACAAAGTAATTGAATGTAAGGCCTTCAGAAATCAATTATGTGGATATGGCATTAAGAGGCTTGAAATGGCCCAATGCCATTCACAATATCCACTTGTCATAAGCGCGTAAAGGAAGAGCGGAGCCGCCGCCGGAGCCCGGAACAAAAAAACCAACGGTGATTGAAAAATCTTGAGTCCAAGCGGAGCGTATCGGTACCGTCCCCGTAGGAGAGGTTGCTGCATTGTGCAAATGAATCCAGTCACTATAGGGATCAACCTGCGCGAACTTCAGCAAAGAGAAAGCTAAATTAACTAAGGCGATACAGATCAAGAAGTTGAGTCAATGGACAAGCCCGGACGCATAATTTGAATGAGTGCAGATACAGTCACCCCAGAGCACCGCTCCAAGATCATGTCGATGATCAAAGGCAAAAACACGAAACCTGAAATACTCGTGCGATCGGTGTGTCATGAGTTGGGGCTTCGCTATCGTCTGCATCGAAAGGATCTGCCAGGTAAGCCGGACTTGGTTTTCCCCAAGCACCGGCTATGCCTATTCGTCCACGGCTGCTTTTGGCATAGGCACCCCGGATGCAAGTATGCGTATACGCCTAAGAGCAGGTTGGATTTTTGGCTACCAAAATTGGCAAAGAACGTCGAGCGAGATCTTGATGCACAGCAGGCACTAATCGCACGTGGCTGGAAAGTGGTGATCATTTGGGAATGCCACACCAAAAACAGAGAAGTCCTACGTACCGAGATACAGAAAACGTTTGGTTTGAATGCCTAAGCCCTACACATTCTCGGCGGAAAAATGATGAACGATTTTGAAGGGTTGACCGTCCGGCATTGACCCCCTAGGCTCTCAATTCGGCGCCTAAGAAACGCCTCAACCAGAGCGGTCATCCGCACCCGAGAGTCAGCGGCTTTTTTTCGCCTGCGGTTTTGCTACGCCTGCGAGAAAATCCCCGTTATGTCGGGAGTGGGCGAATACAAGACCCGAAAGGGGAATATGTCCGGCCCGTCTCTGGTGGGTTTCTTAGCTCCCGACACCCATAACGAATGCCCTAAGAAAGCAGCCAGAGGTAAAGGAAATGCCTGACCTTCCGACCTTCACGATGAAGGTGACTTGCCGTATCCGTATGCCCAATCGCGCGCTTCCGTTTCAGGAGGTTCGCCATGTCTGAACCGCTCGTTTCAACCCTCTTCCTTCGTCACGGCACCTGTCTTCGAGCCCTCCTCCTGGAGAATCAGGTGTGGTTCTGTGCTCACGACCTGGGACGATTGATGGGCAAACATCTGGACGAACGCATGTCACGCAAGCTGGATGCAGATCAGCGGCGGATGATGCTCGTGGAGGCTCAGGGTATTGCCGAAGAACGACTGATGATCAGCGAGTCCGGCGTTTATGCGTTACTGGTTTATCACTATTGCCCGGAGTACCGACTTCTAAGGGAATGGCTGACTCACCAGGTTGTTCCGGCGCTACGTGATGCGCGTCCATCGCGGTCAGTAGAACGGCCAACGTTGAGTGTCCTGGACTGGCCTAAGATGTCGCTCTGCATGTTGCACTGGCAGGATGAACCGTGGATTCGGTTGCGGGACATGCCTTGTGTGTTGGCGGATGATCCTTTCAATCAGCGCGGATCGTGGTGGCGGAAGGTGTCGCGAGTTTTGCGAGGGTTCTGATCGTTTACGCAATGAAGTGAATATCCGCTGCTTGAGTTTTGGGCAGCGGATTTGGTTGATGTGTCATGTTCAAATTTTTGGGGCCGCTTCGCGACCCAACGGGGGTAAACCCCCTCGCCACAGGTTCGTGCCTGACTTGGTTGCTGTGGTGATGTTGGGAATCGCGAGGAGGCTCGCTCCCACAGGGTTTGTGTGTCGCCGCGGGTTTTGCGGTGTTTTGAAAACATTCAGTGCAACCCGCCCCGCCTCCCGCTATTAATACCCTTCCCCACTCAAGGACCCGAGCCCGCCATGAAATTCGACCTCGCCTACTGCCTCAGCCTCGACGACAAGTTGTCGATCTATGACGTGCGGGATCTGAATTTCGACGAAACCATGGAGTTCGATTCCGCCAAGGAACACTTCCAGTGTCCCAACGACGCTTGCCGCTTGGCCTTCGATGCGGCGAATGTGTTGACGACCTTCAACGCCAAAAACGTGAATTACGTTCGCACCCCGCACTTCAAGAACATGCCCAGCACGCGACATGTGGCGGATTGTCCTTATGTCAGTCTCAAGGCGTCGGCGTCAGGTGTGGACGCGGACGGTGCGGAAACGGATGACAGCCGTGAGGAGCATTTTCCGTCGGAGTTGTTGCTGACTCGGCGTCAGTATGTGCGTAAGCCCTCGAACCCGGCGGTCGCGACAGATGTGATGCGAGCGGACCTGCAACCGCCGACAAAGGCCAGTGACGTCGAGCACCCAAGCCACGAATCAGCACCGGACAAGACCAGCATCTTCGCTCACCCGGTGGAGTGCTTCGTGTCGAACTTCGAGGACAAGGACCTGCTCAAGCGCATGCCGCTGAAGATTGGCGAGCACACGGCGCCTTATGGGTCGTTCTTCAAGAAGATTGAATACCTGACGGACAACAAGGGGCTGATTTACTGGGGCAAGATCAAGGAGATCAAGGATTACACCCAGAGCTTTCGCATCGATTTTGAGCAGAAGGTCTGGTTCAAGCAGGCGGATGAGGCGAAGAAGAAGCCGTATTCGGTCAACGTTTACCTGAGCAAGAAGCTGATCGAGAATTACCGCAAGCGCAAAGCGTTTCTGGAGGAGATCAAGCATGCCATCGACAGTGAAGCGCAGTTGTTTTGTTTCTTTTATGGCGTGACGCCGGAGTTGAAGCAGGTGCCGAGCAAGAAAAACCCCGAGCAGACGTTCGGGGTGTTCAGTGCGAATATCGAGAACCTGGATCACTTCATTATTCGGGAAGCGCCGGGGTTGGAGGCGAAGTAACCGTGATCAACTCAGGCACATGCTGACCATGACCAACACCAGCAAACCAATGTAAACCCGCGCATGGATTCGATCCGGAATCCGCCCGATCCACGGCGTGGCCAGTCGAATGCCCACCAACGACCCCATCGTCAAAACCGCAAACGCCAGCACATCCACATAACCGACAAACCACGCGCCCAGATCAAACTCAGTGAACCCCGCCATCGCCATGTAAGTCACCGTCCCGGCCAGCGCCACGGGCAGGCTTAGTGGATTGGCCATGGACGTTGCCTGAGACATGCTCAACCCGCAACGCCGCAACAACGGCACGGTCATGACGCTGCCGCCCACGCCGAGGAATGTGGCGATGGCGCCGATTCCTACACCGCCACCGGATACTTCCGCCCTCCCCAATCGCCGTGGGAGTGCGTTATCGGTGTGCGTCAGAAATCCACGTCTGAACAGGCAATCCACAATGGTTACGCCAAGGTAGGCAATAAAGGCATACCGAATCACCTCGCCACTGACCCATATCGCCGCCACTGCGCCGACCACCGCGCCCACTCCGATAAACCCACCCAGCGGCCACAGGTAATGGCGAATCAGATTACCGGCACGGTGATGTTTTACGGTGGCGACCATGGCGTTGACGATCATCACGCAGGTCGAAGTAGCCACGGCGATGTGCATTGCCGATTGACCAATCGGGTCGTCGGCACCGTGGCTGGCCATGAGCATGCGGTACAGCAATGGCACGACGACAAACCCGCCACCGAAGCCGAACAGCACGGCGGTGACGCCGGTCATGCAGCCGAAGAGTGTCAGCAAGAGATAGAACATTGCGCGTCGTCCATTGGTTGGGAGCGGTCGACGATAGAGCGATGCGGCTTGGCCTGCTTCAGCAAGTCAGCCAATAATGTTTGCGTTTACGCCAACTGCTGGAAGCCGCTTGATGCGCAATGTTTCGATTAATGGGCTGGATGACACGCCACGGTCGGTGGTGGCGATCGGTACGGATTATTCCTACGGTCAGGTGTTGCCTCTTCATACACACAGGCGGGCACAGTTGTTGTACGGCGCGACCGGGGTGATGCAGGTCAGCACGCATGACGGCAATTGGGTGGTGCCGCCACAGCGGGCGGTGTGGATTCCGCCGGGGGTGGCGCATGAGGTGTTGATGCTGGGGGTGAGCACGCGGAGTTTGTACATCGAGCCGGGGGCGGTTGATCTGGGGAGTCGTTGTCAGGTGATCAGCGTTTCGCCGTTGATGCGGCATTTGTTGATGGAGGCGGTGGAGATTGCGCTGGCGTATGACGAGGCCGGGCGCGACGGGGCGCTGATTGATTTGCTGCTGCATGAACTGGCGCGCAGTGCTCACTTGCCGTTGCACATTCCGCTGCCTGTCGATGCGCGGTTGCTTGCGTTGTGCCAGGGCTTTTTGCAGCGGCCCGATGCCCATCAGTCGCCGCAACAATGGGCGGATCAGTTGCACATCAGTTTGCGCACGTTCAATCGCCTGTTTCGCCAGCAGACCGACCTGAGTTTCAGCCAGTGGCGGCAGCGCGCCTGTGTGGTGTTGGCCCTCGCGCGGTTGGCGGTGGGTGAGCCGGTGACGCGGATTGCTTTGGATTTTGGCTATGACAGCCCGGCGGCGTTCTCGACGATGTTTCGCCGGGTGTTGGGGCAGGCGCCGTCCGTCTGGTTGGAGGGTGCGAAATAAAAATGAGTTTGATCCGGGCGCAAAACAACTGTACAAAATCACAGTACTTTTTGAATAAGCACTCTTGAGCCCGGAGAACACCATGGCCTCTTATGCGATGAAAATCACCCTGGAACGTATCGCCCTCTTCCAATTCACCCCTGCACATTGCGCCCAGGCCCGGGCGATGCTGGGCTGGAGTGTTGATGAGTTGTCGCGGGAGTCTGGCGTTTCGGTCGACGCGATTGAGCGATTCGAGGCCCGCCGTGATGTGCCGGAGGCTGATCGACTGGCGCTGGCTTATCGGTTTGAGTCGGAAGGGTTGGTGTTCTTTCCGGGGTTTGCGCCGGGGCGGGGGATGAATATGAAAGGGTCGGCAGCACCGGTTGGGCGAACGGATTTAGCGATGGTTGAGTGAAAGAAATCATCGATTGACGATTATTCCCATATAGGTATATTTTTGCATGAGTACAAGGAAGTCACTCTGGTGGATTTGTAGCAGTAAAAAAGATCTCAAACAGATGCCCGCCGATGTACAGGACGTTTTTGGTTATGCACTCGATTTGGCACAAAGCGGTGCAAAACACCCTGACGCGAAGCCTCTAAAGGGTTTTGGTAGCGCTGCTGTCCTTGAGGTGGTCGAGGACTTCGATACGAACAGCTATCGCGCCGTTTATACCGTCCGTTTTGGTAATGCCATTTATGTTCTGCACTGCTTTCAGAAGAAGTCGACTTCGGGTATCAGAACCACGCAGTCCGACATCGATTTGATCAAGGAGAGACTTCAGGCGGCGCAAGACCATGCAAAAGGATCAGATCATGATTGAAATCGAAGAAAGCAGCGGCAACGTCTACGAAGACCTCTCAACGCCCAATGCCAATGAAATGCGCATCAAATCCCAACTGGCCGCAAAAATTGGCGAAATCATAAAGGCTCGCCATTTGACTCAGGTTCAAGCGTCTGAAATTTTGGGTCTGTCCCAACCCAAGCTCTCTGAAATGTTGCGCGGGAAGTTTCGCGGCATTAGTGAAGCAAAGATGATGGAATGCTTATCCCTGCTTGGGCGAGACGTGCAGATCGTGGTCAAGTCAGCCCCTCGATCGAGAAAAGAGGGGCGAATTGAGGTGGTTTTCACCTGAAGTAAAAATCCCAGTGTTTGCGTTAGAAGCCTTTACGGCTTGAACGCAGGCGTTGGCCTTGCGTTGGAAGCTTGTTCATACCCATAAGCAATAGCCAGCAGATGGGCCTCGCTCCACTGAGTCCCGAAGAAGAACACCGAGGTCGGCACTCCGTAATCGTCTGCCCCGGAAGGCACCATGATGCCGGGATAACCAGCCAACGCAGTGACGTTCAACCCTGGGGAGCCCACGTCCCACACTACGGCATCCAGCTGATGCTCAAGCATCACGTTGTCGATGGCAGCCGCATTTTCGCTTTGAATTTTTTGCCACAACTCGTTGTACGCGTACTCGTCAAAATCAACGTTGTTGGCCGCGTTCAACGTGGCTTGCCCAAAACCCTCGGCGCCGGTGGCGTGCTCGTTGTGTTGCAATAGATCCTTCAGGTTTTGGATTGCAAGACCGCTTCGTTTAGCGAGGTATCGAGGAAGATCACGCTTGATACCCATCTGGAATCCGTTTTCCACCTCCTCCGGCGACAGGGATTGAGGATCATCAAACACCACCGGAATCAATGTCGCCCCTGCGGCTTGCATGACTTCCAGCGCACGGGAAAACTGAGGGTCGCTTTGTACGGCCTCGCCGCTGGTCTCGAACTTGACGGGATACCCTATGCGCCGTCCCACCAAGGCATTCGGGACCAGCAAAGCCGTATAGTCCACGCCGCTGATGGCGTGCGGCTTTTTGACCGGTTCGGCGTCATCGTTGCTGGATATGGCATTCAACAGCAGTGCCGCCTCCCGAACGGTGCGCGCCATGGGCCCGGGCGTATCGACTTTTTGACTCACCGGGACGATGCCGCTGCGGCTGAGCAAGCCCACGGTAGGCTTGAGGCCGACCACGCCGTTGACGGACGCCGGGGCGATAATCGAGCCGACGGTTTCCGTTCCGAGTGCCAGCGGCGCGAAACCTGCGGCAACCGCCGCGCCGGAACCTGAGCTTGAGCCGTAAGGCGATTCGCTCAACACGTGCGGGTTTTTGGTTTGCCCACCTCGGCTGCTCCACCCATCGGGGATGGCAGGATCGCGGAAATTCGCCCATTCACTGAGGTTGGTTTTCCCGAGAATCACCGCCCCTGCTGTTCTGAGCTGTTGCACGATGAAAGCATCTTGAGCGGCCGGCTGACCGACCATGGCCAATGAACCGGCGCTGGTCTGCATCTGATCGGACGTGTCGATATTGTCTTTGAGCAATACGGGAATGCCATGCAAAGGACCCCGTACGTGCCCTCGTTGTCGCTCTTGATCGAGCACTTCGGCAATGGCCAATGCATCAGGGTTGAGTTCGATGATCGCGTTGATCGCCGGTCCCTGTTTATCCAGCGCCTCGATCCGGTGCAGCAGGTGCTGCACGAGCGCTACAGCACTCAGCTGATTACGCTCCATTCTTTGGCCGAGTTCGTCGACACTTGAATATTCCAGCCCCGACTGGGGTGTCAGCCTTTGCGTAGCGTCGTTTCGCGTTACATCCATGTGATAAAGATCCTCGTGATGACTGATAGCGAGTGAATAAGCTCACTCGCTTTTCAAGCCTACAGACGCCGCTGGAAATGTCCGTCATCTCCTGGCACTGCATCACGTATGAATATTCGCGCCCATCTGTAGCCCGCTCAGCCAACACTCTCCTGATACACCTGCTGCTCGACCTCGGACCACCAAACACTCCCCCGCTGCGGATACATCACGTTGAATGCCTCACCCATCTGCGGCGTGGTAATCGACACGCTGCGCTCCCAGGCCAGTGCCAGGATCCGGTCAAACGGTTCGAACCAGGCGTGCATCGACAGATCGAAGGTGCCGTTGTGAATCGGCAGTAACCAGCGGCCTTTGAGATCGATGTGTGCTTGCAGGGTTTGCTCAGGCTGCATGTGCACATGCGGCCACTCAACGTTGTACGCACCGGTTTCCATCAGCGTCAGGTCGAACGGGCCGTACTGTTCGCCGATGCGTTTGAAGCCGTCGAAGTAGCCGCTGTCGCCGCTGAAGAAGATCCGCGTGTGGGCGTCGATCATCACCCACGAGGCCCACAGTGTGCTGTTGCCATCGAACAGGCCACGGCCGGAAAAATGTTGCGACGGGGTGGCGATAAACTGGATGCCGTCGACTTCGGTGCCCTGCCACCAGTCGAGCTGGCGCACTTTGCTGGGTTCGATGCCCCACTTGATCAGGGTGTCGCCGACGCCCAGCGGCGTGAGGAAGTACTTGGCCTTGTCCGCCAGTTTGAGCACGGCCTCATAATCGAGATGGTCATAGTGATCGTGGGACAGGATCACCGCTTCGATCGGTGGCAATTCTTCGAGGCTGATGGGCGGTTGGTGAAAGCGTTTCGGACCGGCCCATTGCACGGGTGAAGCGCGGTCGGCAAAGACCGGGTCGGTGATCCAGAATTTATCCCGCAGCTTGAGCATGACGGTGGAGTGGCCGAGGCGATAGACGCTGTGATTAGGCGCGGCGATCAACGCATCGTGGGTCAGGCGTTGCACCGGGACAGCCGTGGCTGGGCGGGTGTTGCGCGGTTTGTGGAAGATCATGCTCCACATGATGCGTACCATTTTGCGAAAGCCTTCTCGCTGCACGGGCGCATGGTTTTTGAAGGCCCCGTCGACCTGACGGGAAGCTTCAGGCGCAGAGGCGTTGGTGGAATTGGCCATGACGGAATGACTCCAGGAAACCGCACAGTCGGCAGTTTCTGCGGTGGGACGATAAATGGCCAAGGCACGCACGCATCAGCCGAACACTCTATTTTTGGCTGTGCAGGATTAACCAAACATTACACTGCACAGTGTAGTTTCTAGGTTGCATCAAAGCCGATCACAAGTAAACTGCTGAGTGTAATTCCTGAATTCTTCTGCCGAAGCGTACTTATGACAGCTCCACAGCGCCTGACCGACCGAAAACGCGAAGCGATCATCCAAGCGGCGATTGCCGAATTCCGTGCCAACGGTTTCGACATCACCAGCATGGACAAGATTGCCGCCACCGCTGGCGTGTCGAAGCGCACGGTGTACAACCACTTCCCCAGCAAGGAAGAGTTGTTCGCCGAAATCCTCAATCAGTTATGGGCGCGGGTGACGGCCGAACAAGAAACGTCCTACCGCCCTGACCTGCCGCTGCGCGATCAGATGCGCCTGATCCTGATGGCGAAATTGCAGATGATGGGCGATGACAATTTTCTCGACCTGGCGCGGGTCGCGATCGCGGCCACCATCCATTCCCCGGAGCGTGCGCAGAACATGGTTGCGCGAATGGGCGAGCGTGAAGAAGGTTTGACCGTGTGGATTCGTGCCGCTCAGGCCGATGGACGCTTGAAGCCGGTCGACCCGGGGTTTGCCGGCCAACAGATTCAGGGAATGCTTAAATCCTTTGCCTTCTGGCCGCAGATTTCCATGGGGCTGCCCGGCCTTTCGCCCGAGATGCAGAGCACCGTCGTGGACTCTGCGCTGGACATGTTCCTCGCCTGCTATCAGCTCTGAATCAAGCGTTCACTGCGCCCTGGCCCCTATTAAATGGCTTGGAAGGACACTGATTATTCCCGCTGGAATAAATGACAATGTCCGCGATTGACCGATGAACGGTAGCTCTGAATAAAACACGGCAATGTGTTTCAGAATGAATCTGGCGCAGGACACTATGGAAAACCAACGCGGCAAGGGCTTGTCATTTGCCAGACGCATTTACCTGCCCCGAACCATTGGCCTTGGCGTCGGTTGCATCAGCGTGGCCGCTGCGTTGTCTCCATTGAACATGCCGTTTTGGGTGTGGGCGTGGATGCTGGTGAACGCCTTTGTCTGGCCCCACGTTGCCTATCAACTGTCGATCCGCGCGAACTTTCCCTACAAGACCGAACGCCGCAACCTGCTTTTCGACTCGCTGTGTGGCGGTTTCTGGGCGGCGACGGTTCAGTTCAACCCGCTCACGACAGTGACCATCCTGGCGATGATGGCGATGAACAACGTCGCCACGGGAGGCCTGCGGTTGTTCATGCTCGGCACCTTGACCCAAGCGACGGGCGTCATGATTGCCTGGCTGTTGTTCGGCGCGATGTTCAACCCAACGACCACCAATGTACAGATTTGGGCGTGCCTGCCGATCCTCACGCTCTACCCGTGGGCGGTGGGCATGGTCTGCTATCGGTTGGCGATCAAACTGTCCGAACACAAACGCGCCTTGAGTGCCTTGAGCCGCACTGACAGTCTGACCGGCCTGCTCAACCACGGCGCCTGGAAAGACCTGCTGCAACTGCAATTCCACCACTGTCGCGAACACCAACAACCCGCCGCGATTGCCTTGATCGACATCGATCACTTCAAACCCATCAACGACACTTACGGGCACATCGTCGGTGACTCGGTGCTGCGCCAGTTGAGCGCCGAGCTCAAGCGCAACCTGCGCGAATGCGATCTGGCCGGGCGCTATGGCGGTGACGAATTCTGCGTGATCCTGCCCGGCATGCCGTTGCATCAGGCGCGGGATGTCATGGAACGCCTACGTGAGGTGCTGCATGACTACCGGCATCAGGAGATTCCCGGACTGCGGGTCAGCCTGAGCATCGGCCTGGCCGCTTTTCACCCGTCCTTCACCGATGCCATCGCCTGGCTCGATGACGCGGACAAAGCCCTCTATACCGCCAAAAACACCGGCCGCAATAAAATCTGTGTAGCCACCCGCGATACCGAGCGCAACACGGCGGTCACGCTGGCGATTTAGCCAAAGCTGCGCGGCTTGCCGGGCAGTGGCGCTATAGTGGACCTCAGTCCAGCGCTGCAGAGAGCATCATGACCACCGAAACCAAAACCACCGCGACCGTCGATCACTTGCGTTTCCAGCGTCCTCACGCTCACCTGGCGCCGACCTTCGGCACTGACAAGTTTGCCCTGCGCGCCGAGGCCTTTGCGCGGTTCTTCGGCACGCCGATGTTTCTCGGGGCGCAGACGCTGATCGTCGCAATATGGATTTTTCTCAACGTGGCGGGCATCACCCACTTCGATGCCTACCCCTTCATCCTGCTCAACCTGGCGTTCAGCCTGCAAGCGGCGTACGCCGCACCGTTGATTCTGCTGGCCCAGACCCGCCAGGCAGCACGGGACAAAGCCCAGTCCGAGGCCGATGCGCGGCACCGCGAAGACCTGGCCGTCGCCAACAGCGAACGTCAGGCCCAGGCGGCGCAGAACACGGCGCAATTGCTCGAGTTGCTCGAGCAAAACACCCGCCTCACCGAGATGACCAAAACCCTCACGGAACGCATCGAAGTCCTGACGTCGGAAATGCACCAGCATTTCGTGCGCAAGGCCTGACACTGTTCAAGGCAGTTTCAACGCCAGCCCCAACTCATCAAACAACGTCACCACCGAACGCAAGGCGCGACAATCCGGACGGGTCAGCAACCACAACGCGGTGTCGTAACCGTGCAGCGGCTCGCTCAACGGCTGCAGCCCGTCACCGATCAGAAAGTCCGGCAATGCCGCAACGCCCAACCCGGCCCGCACCAGTTCGGTGACCGACAACATGCTGTTGCAGCGATAACCCGGTGTGACGCCAGGCAAGTGCTGACGCCGCCAGGCGACCGTGGGGTGATCGGGGAGGAAGTCGTCCGGGGCGATCCACGTGAGCGCAGCCAGGTCTTGGGCATCGACCGATTTCAGATACGCCGTACTCGCACACACACGGTAAGACACCTGCGCCAGGCGTCGTCCTACCAAATGCTCGGGTGGCGCCTGGGTCAGGCGCAAGGCGATGTCCGCATCCCGGCGGCTGAGGTTGGCGAAGTCATTGGAGGTGCTCAGCTCGAGCGTCAGCGCCGGGTAACCGGGCATGAATTGCGCCAGCGCCGGCAACAGCAAACCTTGCAGGACCGAATCGGTACAGGTCAGGCGCACGGTGCCGCTGATGACTTCACCGCCCTGCTCCACGCCGATGCGCGCGGCCTCCAGCGCCTGTTCGGCGCGCTCGGCCTGTTCGGCCAAGGTCTGCGCCAGGCTGGTGGGCAAGTAGCCGGCGCGGCTCTTTTCGAACAATTGCTGACCCAATGCCGCTTCCAGTCGGCGCACGGCGCGGAACACGGTCGAGACGTCGACTTTCAACAACGCCGAAGCCCGGGCCAACGAGCCGCCACGCACCAGGGCGAGGATCAGAGACAGGTCGGGGTACTCCAGTCGATAGTGCGTAGCTGCATTGATCACTTGGGATAACGCCAATATTGAGTGCGTGAACGCCAATCTATAGTGGGTTCCAGGAATCAACAAGCGTCGAGAGCACTCATGGAAAACAGCGTCATCCGCATCGCCCTGATCGGCGATTACGACCCGCAAGTCACCGCCCACCAGGCGATTCCCGTCGCCCTCGGCATGGCAGCCGAACACGCAGGCCTGGACGTACAGTTCCAGTGGTTGGCCACCGATCGCATCGACAACGACACACCGCTGGAAGACTTCGATGGCTTCTGGTGCGTGCCAGCCAGTCCCTACCGTAATGAGGGTGGTGCGTTGCGAGCGATCCGCTTTGCCCGCGAACAACAGCGACCTTTCCTCGGCACGTGTGGCGGTTTTCAGCACGCCGTACTCGAATACGCCCGCAACGTTCTGGGGTGGAAAGATGCCGAGCACGGCGAGACAGCACCCGATGCGACGCGAGCGCTGCTCACGCCACTGACCTGTTCGTTGGTGGAAGCCGTCGACAGCATTCAGCTGGTTGAAGGTTCGTTGATCGCCAAGGCGTATGAACATTCCGAGATTCGCGAAGGCTATCGCTGCCGTTACGGTGTGAATCCTGAATTCGAGCGGGCGTTACTGAGCGAACGGTTGTGCGCCACAGGACATGATTCGACGGGGGAATTGCGGGCAGTGGAATTGCGTGGGCATCCGTTTTTTGTGGCCACGTTGTTTCAACCGGAACGTGCCGCACTCAAAGGTCTGTTGCCGCCGCTGGTCAGTGCGTTGATCGAAGCGTGCGTGAGGCAGACATCATGATGGCCCGGACGCCGGAACCGCCTTACTACGCGGTCATTTTTACTTCGCGGCGAACCGACGGTGACCAGGGTTACGCCGAAGCCGCCGAGCGCATGGTAGAACTGGCACGCGAGCAGCCGGGCTTTCTCGGCGTGGAATCAGCGCGGGGTGAAGACGGGCTCGGGATTACGGTGTCCTATTGGGCCAGTGAGGCAGCGATTCTGGCGTGGAAACTTCATCCCGAGCACAGTGCGATTCGTGAGCGTGGGCGCTCGACCTGGTATTCGGCGTGCAATACGCGGGTGTGCAGGGTTGAGCGGGCTTATGGGTTTAAGCAGTAGATGAAGCGGTGTTCCTTAGGCTGCCATCGCGCGATGGGGCCCGCACAAACACTGCCAATCTCAGCTCTGCACCAAACTCCGCACCGCCGAAATCTCCGGCACTTCCCGCCGATTCATGTACACCCGCAACGGCTCGGTGATGTTGATCCGGTCATCGATGTTCTGATCCAGCAACAACTGGATCAGCTCGCGCTTCAGCGTCATGGCCTGCTCCGGCCCCGGCGCCCAGACGAATTCACTCGCAGGAATGATGCCGTCATCCGCCACGTCCATGCCGAAGGAATCTTCGCTGAAACGCACGATGTACTGGCCGGTCTTGCGGTTGAGGCCGACGAAGCCTTTGAGTTGTTCGGCGGCCTGGCAGATGAGCTGGGAAGTGATGCGCATGATAAACCTCACACAAGTGATCGATGGTTTACACGCAGGGCAATTGAACGGCTTTTCCCTCTGCCGGGGAAACTGCCGGGGCCAAGAGTACTGCAAAGAGCCGCACAAATGTGCCGAAAAAATGGCCTTTAAACACGTTTATGTCGGTCTCGCGATAGCGCTGGCGGCGCTCAGTTGTTAAAAGAGACGTCTTTGAAAACTCTCTGCGAAAGGATCTCGACCATGCCCGTTACTTTCACCAAGAGCGCCCTGCTGCTGAGCGTGCTGCTGGGCCTCGGCCAGGCACAGGCCGCCAGCGAACCAAGCCCGACCTCACTGGCAGCCCGTTCGGGCATTCCGCATCCGGCGGTCATCGCTCACCGCGGCGCGTCTTTCGATGCACCGGAATCCACCGCCGCCGCTTATAAACTGGCGCGCGACCTGGGCGCCGACTACCTCGAACTGGACCTGCAACGCAGCAAGGACGGCGTGCTGTTTGCCCTGCACGACAACAATCTGCAACGCACCACCGACGTCGCCAGCAAATTCCCTGAGCGCAAGGACAGCCCGGCCAACGCGTTCACCATCGCCGAACTGAAAACCCTCGATGCCGGCAGCTGGTTCAACAGCGCTTACCCGGATCGTGCCCGTCCCTCCTACGCAGGCCTGAAAATCCTGACCCTCGACGAGATCATCGACATTGCCCAAGGCAATCCGCTGCACAAGCCCGGCTTGTACATCGAAACCAAAGAACCCAAGCAATTCCCCGGCATCGAAAGCGACCTCAAGGATAAATTGCAGGATCGCGGCTGGCTGAGTCCGGCGGGTTCCAAACTGGCGAAAAGCAATCTGGCGGTTGGCCAGGGCAAAGGCAAGGTGGTGCTGCAAACCTTCGAGAAGAGCAGCCTCGAACTGCTGGAAAAGGAAATGCCGCAGGTGCCGAAGATTCTGTTGCTGTGGGTGGGTGAAGGCAGCATCGAGCCCAAGTCCAAGGTGACGTTCGCCGAGTCCGGCGACAAGGATAAAGCGACTTACTACGCCAAGCAGGAGCCGAAGGACAAAGCCGAATTCCAGCAATGGGTCGAATACGCCAAGGCCCAGGGCGCGATCGGCACCGGACCTTCCGCTGCACTGACCAAGGGTGGCGATCAGAGCTATTCGGACCTGGTGAAACCGTGGATGAACCAGTACACCCATGATCAGGGTTTGTTGGTGCACGTCTACACCGTTGATGATGCGGTGGATTACCAGAAAGTCATGGACGCCGGGGTCGACGGTATTTTCACCAACCGCGCCAGCGAGCTGTTGAAGTTCTATAAACGTCCGGCGGCGGCGAGTGTTGCGCAGTTGCTGACAAACAACGGGTATTGATCCGGGACCGAGGCACCCGTATCGCTAGCAGGCTAGCTCCCACAAGGGATCGTTGGCGTACACAAAATGTTTGGCCAACCGAGATCAACTGTGGGAGCTAGCCTGCTAGCGAACGTGACCAAGGAATTAAGCCTGAATTAAGTTGCCACAGTTAATCTGGACTCACTTAAACGGCTCACCCAAGGAAAGAACCTCATGAAGACTTTGACTGCCCTGTTCACCGCTGCTGCCCTGACCCTCACCGCTGGCCTGGCGCAAGCTGCTGACGTTCTCGTTGATCAGATCCCTCAACTGGTCAAGGACGGCAAGATCAAGCCGCAGGAAGAGCTGAACCAGATCGTTCTGAAGTTGCATCCGGGTGCCACGATTACCGACAGCGACCTGGACAAGCATTCCAACATCTACGAGTACGAAGTCGAACTGCGTGACGCCAAGAATGTTGAATGGGACGTGGACTTGAACGCCGCCACCGGCGAAGTCCTGAAGAACAAACAAGACGACTGATCCCCCCCAAAAAAGCCGCACGATTTTCGGATCGTGCGGCTTTTTTGCGTTTCGCTGGAACCTTACGCGCTTAAACGTGCCGTCACTTCATTCAGCTGTCCCGACAACCCATGCAGGTTGTGGCTGGCCGCTTCGGTGCGTTGCACGTTGTCCAGGTTGGTGCTGGCAATGCTGGTGATCTCGGTGAGGTTGCGCGAGATGTCTTCGGCGACCGAGGTCTGCTCTTCGGCAGCGGTGGCGATCTGGCGGTTCATGTCGCGGATGGCTTCCACGGCGTGGGTGATGCGCTCGAGCATGGCACCGGCCTGCGTCACTTGCTCGACGCTTTCTTCACTGCGCGACTGACCGCTTTCTATCGCCTGGGCCGCGTCTACCGCACCGGTTTGCACCGTCTGGATAATCTGGTTGATCTCAATGATCGACGCCGCCGTGCGCTGGGCCAGGCTGCGCACTTCATCGGCCACCACCGCAAAACCGCGCCCGGCTTCACCGGCTCGGGCGGCTTCGATGGCCGCGTTGAGCGCCAGCAAGTTGGTCTGTTCGGCGATGCCGCGAATCACTTCCAGCACCTTGCCGATGCGGCCGCTGTCGGTTTCCAGTTGTCGAATGACCGTCGCGGTGTTGGCGATTTCACCGCGCATGCGGGTGATGGTGTGGATGGTGCCCTGCATCACTTTTCCGCCTTGTTGGGCGGACTGGTCGGCGTCATCCGCCGCACGCGCGGCATCGGCGGCATGCCGTGCGACTTCTTGCGCCGTGGCGGACATTTCGTTCATCGCCGTGGCCACCTGATCGGTGCGGTTGAACTGTTCGTTGGTGCCGCTGGCCATGAGGCCGGCGATCGCTTTCAACTCATTGCTGGCGCCGTCCAGATCCTTGGTACTGGCCTGCAAACGACTGAAGGTTTCGGCGAGAAAATCGCGCAACGTGTTGGCCGCCATCGCCAATTTGCCCAGCTCATCCTGACGGGTGCTGGCCACGCGTTCGGCAAACTTGCCCTGGCTGAGTTGCGCCACGTAATCGATCAGCTTGCGGATCGGCTCGACCAGGTTGCGGTTGACCAGCCACAGGCTCAACAGGCCGATCAACAGACCCGAAGCGAGCATCACGATGATCCCCAGCAACACGGTGCGATCGGCACTGGCGCTGATCCGCTTCGACTGTTCAGTGCCCTGCTTGCGCAGCTCGCTGACCAGTTCGCTCATCTGATCACTGGTCGCCCGGTCCACGCCCTTCACCGCGGTGTCGCCCGCCGTTGGATCGGCACCGGCCGCCACGTAGGCATCGCGGCCCTTCTGGTACGCCGCACCTAACACGCGGTGTTCGTCACGCAGGCGTTCGATGCGGGTCTTGAGTTGCGGCTCGATACCCTTCTGCCCTGCCAGCTCGCCGAGGATGCCCTGCACATCGCGCTGACGGTCTTCGAATTGCTTCCAGTACTTGTTCAGATCCGCCGGTTGCTTGCCGCGCAGCAGAACGTTTTTCCATTCCTGGACCTGCACCTTGAACTGCAGGTTGGCTTCATCGATCAATTGTGAGGTGTGCAGCGGGCCGTCGATCAAGTTCGCATAGCTTTGAACGCCGCTGGACAGAAAGTGAAAGCAGGCCAGCGCGATCAACAGCATCGCAAACAGGCTACCACTCAGCAAAGCGAGAATTTGCGCTCTCAAGGACTTTTGCAGAAACATCGGAAGGTACTCATGACAGGAATGAGGCACGCCCTGGGTGAGGCGTGAAAGTAGATCGGACATCCCTGTCTGCCGCGTCGGCGGGTGGCCGACGGCGCGCAACTTAACCTAAGCGTGATCGGCGTGCCAGAGCGCTTCTTTAAGCGAATCCGACCATCGGCAGCGCAATCGTTTGCGTTATTTATCCGTCACAAAAACGTCATCACGGCTTGCGATGATGCGGCTCAAGTGAACCTGTGAAACCCGCGACAGGCGCCTCCTCACAACGAGACCTCATGAACCACAGCATCGACCAAAGCCATCGCGACCCGGACCTGTTCGGTCTGCTGTACGGTTTCAGCTTTCGCCCCGGCGAACGCGGCCGGGAGATCGATTCGGCCATGGCGTTGCGGTGTCTGCAGCAACCGGGCGACAGCGATGAGTTTCTCTGGCTGCACCTGAACCTCGCCCATGCCGCGTGCGAGCGCTGGATGAAAAGTCATCTGGAGTTGCCCGACGAATTTTTCGAAGCCTTGCATGAAGGCTCGCGTTCGACGCGCATCGAGCATGTCGATTCGGCGTTGCTGGCGGTGGTCAACGACGTGGTGTTCAACCTCAGCAGCATGGTCTCCTCGGATGTGTCGACGTTGTGGGTATGCGCCCGCAGCCGGCTGATCATCAGCGCGCGCCTGCAACCGCTGCACTCGGTGGACAAGTTGCGTTCGTCGGTGAAGGCCGGTGAATGCTTTCGTTCGCCGCTGGAATTGCTGGTGCATTTGCTGCGCGACCAGGGCGAGGTGCTGACGCAGATCGTGCGCAAGACCAGCCTCAGTGTCGATCAGATCGAAGATGAATTGCTGTCCTCGCGGCTGTCGACCAACCGCGCGGAACTGGGTGCCAATCGCCGGGTGCTGGTACGCCTGCAACGGCTGCTGGCGCTGGAGCCGGGTTCGTTGCTGCGCCTGCTCAATCGTCCGCCGCAATGGTTGCAGAAGGAAGACGTGAAAGAGCTGCGCAAGTCCACCGAGGAATTTGCGCTGATCATCAACGACCTGACGGCGTTGGGTGAGCGGATCAAGCTGTTGCAGGAAGAGATTGCCGCCAACCTGAATGAACAGAGCAACCGTACGCTGTTCACCCTGACCGTGGTGACGGTGCTGGCCTTGCCGATCAACATCATTGCCGGTTTCTTTGGCATGAACGTGGGGGGCGTGCCGCTCTCCCAGGATCCGGAGGGGTTCTGGATTCTGGTGGCATTGGTCGCGACGTTTACCGTGATCGCGGGGCGATGGGCGTTTCGCAAGCGGCAGGATTACTAATCCCGAAGCGCATCGAACCCCTGTGGCGAGGGAGCTTGCTCCCGCTGGGTCGCGAAGCGGACCCACATCCTGCCAAACAGTTTTTCTGACACACCGCGAGTACCGGGTTTACGGTTGCTTCGCAGCCGAGCGGGAGCAAGCTCCCTCGCCACAGGGGATTGCGTAGCCCTTGGATGTTGGTGCGGGGTTCTGATCAACGGATCAGCAAAAGCGCCAAACACTGACCCAGCGCAGCGTCTCTGTAACATTTGGCAATGATCATGACTGGCATTCCTTTCTCTCCTCAGGATTGTCCGTGATGGCTACTCCTTCCTACACCGCCGCCCAGGCGCCCGCCCGCAGCGCGAAGCCGCAGTTCGATAAAAAACCCGGCCTGCTGACCATCGTGATTTTCTTCGCCGTGCTGGCGATCGGGCTGTTGTTTACCGCGTACAGCCTGATGCACGACATGAACGAACTCGGCACGGTGGTCACCACCTGGACGCCGTTTCTGCTGCTGGGCGTGGCGTTGCTGATCGCGCTGGGGTTCGAGTTCGTCAACGGTTTCCACGACACCGCCAACGCGGTGGCCACGGTGATTTACACCAACTCCTTGCCGCCGAACGTTGCGGTGGTCTGGTCCGGGTTGTTCAACTTCCTCGGCGTGCTGCTGTCGAGCGGCGCGGTGGCGTTCGGCATCATCGCGTTGCTGCCGGTGGAGTTGATTCTGCAAGTCGGGTCGTCCGCCGGTTTCGCGATGATTTTCGCCCTGTTGATCGCGGCGATTCTGTGGAACCTCGGCACCTGGTGGCTGGGCTTGCCGGCGTCGTCGTCGCACACGCTGATCGGTTCGATCATCGGTGTCGGCGTCGCCAATGCCTTGATGCACGGGCGCGACGGCACCAGCGGCGTGGATTGGGCGCAAGCGACCAAAGTCGGTTATGCGTTGCTGCTCTCGCCCCTGGTCGGCTTCGCCGCCGCCGCGTTGCTGCTGCTGGCCCTGCGCGCCTTCGTCAAGAATCGCGCGCTGTACAAGGAGCCCAAAGGCAACACCCCGCCACCGTGGTGGATTCGCGGCCTGTTGATCCTGACCTGCACCGGCGTGTCCTTCGCCCACGGTTCCAACGACGGCCAGAAAGGCATGGGCCTGATCATGCTGATCCTGGTGGGCACCCTGCCGATGGCGTATGCGCTGAACCGCACCATGCCGGCGGATCAGGCGCTGCAATTCGCCGCCGTGGCCGAGGTTACCCAGCAAGCCCTGATGAAGCACACCTCGCTGCCCGCACCCGCCGATCCGCGTCCGGTGCTCTCCGATTACATGCGCACCAAGGACGCTACGCCGCAACTGATCCCCGCCCTCGCGACGCTGGCCGGCAACATCGGCAACGAAGTGAAGGGTTACGGTTCGCTGTCGAAAGTCCCGGCCGAGGCCATGGGCAACGTGCGTAACGACATGTACCTGACCAGCGAAACCATTCGCCTGATGGAAAAAAACAAGGTCGGTAACTTCGACGCCGACACCACCGACAAGCTGCAGCTGTTCAAGCAGCAGATCGACAATGCCACACGGTTCATTCCGCTGTGGGTGAAGATCGCGGTGGCGATCGCGCTGGGCCTGGGCACCATGGTCGGCTGGAAGCGCATCGTGGTGACGGTCGGCGAGAAGATCGGCAAGAGCCACCTGACTTACGCCCAAGGTGCCTCGGCGGAAACCGTGGCCATGCTGACCATCGGCGCGGCGGACATGTTCGGGCTGCCGGTGTCGACCACCCACGTATTGTCATCGGGGGTGGCCGGGACCATGGTCGCCAACGGCGGTGGCTTGCAGATGAAGACCATTCGCAACCTGCTGATGGCTTGGGTGTTGACCTTGCCGGCGGCGATTCTGTTGTCGGGCAGTTTGTATTGGTTGTTCACCCGAATCTTCTAGCCCCCCCTTGCAGGAGCAAGCTCGTTCCTGCAGGGGATTTTTTTGCCTGGAGAATGCTTTTCGTCGCAAATTCAGGGGATTGCGTTTTTATTGACCCACCACCCGCCGAGTTGCACTTCAGTTTGCTAACGTGTGGCCGACTCTTAAGAGACTCGATGCATTCAGGAGTGGGATCGTGAATCTGTACATCAATCAGCTTCAACACAAAGCTGACTTCAAAGAAGCCATCTATGCCGGCGACATCTTCCTGAACACTCAGCTGCGCGCTGCCAAAGAGCTATGTGCGTTCGCCCAGGAAAGCATCACTGCTGCCTTCGACGGCGAGCCCCATCACCAGGCGCTGCACACGCTGATGCCGGTGGAAGAATTCGTGGTTCGGGTGACGCGCCTCAAGGGCCAGTTCACTAACAGCCTGCGCGTCAAGGAATTGATCCTGTCGTTCATCGACGAGATCGGCGTCGACCCGCGTGAGTACATTTTCGACGTGCCGCGCATTCGCGTGGTGCCGAATTATGACTATCTGCACGCCGGTGTCAGCTATGCCTACAAACCGCATCGCGATACCTGGTACGGCAGCGTCGATTGCCAGATCAACACCTGGATGCCGGTGCACACCATCCGCCCCGACCAGACCATGATGATCAACGCTGGCTACTTCGACGTGCCGGTGAAGAACACCTCCAGCGAATGGAGCCTCAACGACTGGATCAACAACCAGCGGCACAAGGCCAAGGACAACCTCAAGGAGGAGGTCCGGGTGCACCCGGTGCCACTGGAGGCGATCAACACGGAGTCTGAAGTGCGCATTGCCGGCAACACCGGCGAGATGCTGATTTTCTCCGGCTCGCACCTGCACGGCACGGTCGCCAACCACACCGAACAAACCCGCTTCAGCGTGGATTTCCGCCTGATGCACCTCGACGACCTCAAACACAAGCGTGGCGCGATCAACGTCGACAGCGCCTGCCCTGATGTTGGCGCAGGCTTCAAAGACTATTTCCACGCCCACGACTTTTCTAATTTCCAAGGAATCGAAGCATGACCAAGCGTCGCATCACGCCCGCCGAGGCCCAGTACAACGAAACCCGTGCCAACGTTCTGAAACGGGTCGATGCCGAGTACGTGGCCGACGCACCGTTCGTCTTCGCCAACCGCATCGGCGTGACCGCTGCCCTGTCGCGTATGGAACTGTTCAAGAAAGTCGCTGAAGTACCGGGCGCGATCATCGAGTGCGGCGTGTACAAAGGCAACTCGCTGATGCTGTACATGCATTTGTCGATGATTCTCGAACCGTACGCGATCAACCGTTCGATCGTCGGCTTCGATACCTTCGAAGGCTTCCAGAGCATCGACAAGAAAGAAGACCCGGCCGACGTCAACGAGACCATGTTCTCCGACACCGACCAGTCGCTGATCCAGGACATGATCGACGCCAACGACCTGCTGCGCCCGGTCAACCGCATCCCGCGTTGCGAGTTGGTCAAGGGCGACATCGTCAAGACCGTGCCGGAGTGGGTCAAGACCCGCCCTGACCTGGTCGTGGCCATGCTGATTCTCGACACCGACCTGTACGAATCGACCAAAGTCGCGCTGGAAACCTTCCTGCCGTACATGCCAAAAGGCGCCATCGTGGTGCTGGACGAAGTCGCTTACCGCAACTTCCCGGGCGAAACCAAGGCCCTCCGTGAAGTGCTCGACCTGAACAAGATCGAACTCAAGCGTCTGCCGTTTGATAGCTGCGTAGGCTATTTCCACGTCTGACGCATAACACTGTGGGAGCGCGGGTTGTTTTTCAGGTTGTTGACTGAATGACGTTTGCCAGCCAGTCCATGAACACGCTGACCCGCAACGGCAAACGCCGTTGCGGGGCATAGAGGAGCGACACCTCCATCGACGGCGCGTTCAACTGCGGTAACACCGCCACCAGTTCACCGCTGAGCAAGCGCGACTGCATGCCCTTCAGCGGTGCCTGAATCAACCCGAATCCCCCCACGCACGCTGCTTCATAAGCGTCGGTGCTGTTCACCGTGACGCTGCCCGCCATCGGTAATCGATGCAGCTTGCCATCGACCTCATACAGAAACCCCTCCGAACGCGAACCCAGTACGCCGACGTAATGGACCAGCCGATGCTGTGCCAGATCTTCGAGTGTTTCGGGAATGCCATAACGCTGCAGATAAGCGGGACTGGCGCAATTGACCATCGCAAAATCACACACATGACGCGCGACCACCGATTGATCCGGTTGTACGCCAACCCGCACGACGCAGTCAAAACCCTCCCTTTGCACATCAACCCGGCGATCGGTGGTGCTGATTTCCAGTTCCAGATTGGGGTGCAGCGCGATGAATTCCGGCAACCGCGGCAACACCACCTGGCGCGCCAGGAAGTTCGGCATGTCGAAGCGAATGCGCCCGGTGAGCGACGCCGCATCCTGGCGAAACAGCCCTTCGATTTCGTCCATGTACGACAGCAAATCCTTGCTGCGTTCGTACAACACCAGGCCGTCCTGCGTCGCCTGAACCCTGCGCGTGGTGCGTTGCAGCAACCGCGTTCCCAGCAGCGCTTCGAGCGCCTGAACATGTTCCGACACGGTGGAACGGGGCAAGCCCAGGCTTTCGCCGGCCAGGGTAAAACTCGACACCTCGCTGACGCGAACGAAGGTGCGCAGCAGTTCCAGTTTGTTCATGGTTCGACCTTCGATTGTCCGGATTAACCGATCAGTGATTCCAATTTCAGCCTGTTTATCACCCTATGGCGGATAAATAAACTTCCTTCACACCGTTACTCCCCCCCCTTGAGGAAGCCCCATGAATCGCAAAATCGCACTGATCACCGGCGCCAGCCGCGGCCTTGGCAAAAACGCAGCGCTGCATCTGGCCGCCCAGGGTGTCGACGTCATCGGCACCTATAACAGCAAAGCCGATGAGGCGCAGGCACTGGTCGCGGAAATCGAAAGCCTCGGTGGTCGCGCCGCCATGTTGCAACTGGACGTGGGCCAGAGCGAGCGCTTCGCAGATTTCGCCACGCAGGTCGCCGAGGTATTGCGCAGCCGTTTCGATCGCCAGCACTTCGACTTTTTGCTCAACAACGCCGGCATCGGGGTGTATGCGAACTTAGTCGACACCACCGTCGAGCAGTTCGACTTGCTGATGAACATCCATTTGAAAGGGCCATTTTTCCTGACTCAGAAGTTGCTGCCGTTGATGACGGATGGTGGCCGCATCCTCAACGTGTCCAGCGGACTGACCCGCTTCAGCCTGCCGGGTTACGGCACTTACGCGGCGATGAAAGGCGCGATGGAAGTACTGACGCGTTATCAAGCGAAGGAGCTCGGTGCACGGGGCATCTCGGTAAATACCTTGGCGCCTGGCGCGATCGAAACCGATTTCGGCGGCGGGACCGTGCGCGACAATGCGCAGGTGAACCAGATGATCGCCGACAATACCGCGCTGGGTCGTGCCGGTCTGCCGGACGATATCGGCGCCGCGATTGCGCTGCTGCTGGCACCGGGCAGCCAGTGGATCAACGGCCAGCGCGTCGAGGCGTCGGGCGGGATGTTTTTGTAAACAGCACGCGTTAAGCGGGCTGACTATCAACCCGCTTAACGATCATCCTTGGCAAGAAGTGCGCATTACCCATCGCTCGCGCACCACGTCATACGCCCAGTGGTAAACGTAGGTGTACGGCAGGAAAAACAGCAACACACCGATATCCAGCAGGAACGCCTGCCACAGGCTGACATTGAGCCACCAGGCAATCAGTGGCACGCCAACCGCCACCAGCCCCCCTTCAAACAACAGCGCATGGACGACTCGCGTCCAAGCGTTGTGCACGATGTCGAAACGCTGCAGCACACGATCAAATATCCCGTTGAACACCACGTTCCACGCCAGTGCCAGCGCCGCGATCACGACGGTGACGACGCCCATGTCGAGCATCGGTTTGTCCATTATCCAGGCCAGCAACGGGGTGCAGATCACGATGGCCAACAGCTCGAAGCCGATGGCCTGGAAAATACGTTCGGTGATGGATTTTTGCATGTTCATGAGCAGAGCCCCTGAGTGACTGTGGTTGTCATGATCCACTCCCGCACCGATACTTCATAACCAATAACCATCGATCAAGGCGATAGTTCATGGCATCCCAGGAAGTGTTGCAGGCGTTTGTGCAAGCGGCGACCCAAGGCTCGTTTTCCGCCGCGGCGCGCAAGCTCGGGCGCAGTCAGTCGACCATCAGCGCCGCAGTGGCGAGCCTGGAGATTGATCTGGATCTGATCCTGTTCGACCGCAGTAGCCGCAAGCCGACCCTGACACCGGCCGGGCATGTGATGTTGCAGCGGGCCGAGGAGATTCTGGCGGCCACCAGCCGTCTGGAAATGACCGCCAGCCAGTTGGCTCAAGGGGTTGAGCCGAAGCTGACCGTGGCGATTTCCGACACCTATCAGTCCGACCGTTTCGAAGCGGCGCTCAGTGCGTTCGAACAGCGATACCCGGACCTTGAGCTCGAATGCCTGATCGCCGAATGCGATGACCTGGTGGCGCTGGTACAAAGCGGACGGGCGCATGTGGCGTTCGCCGAGCAACAGGAAAGTTACCCACCGGATCTGGTCAGCTCGACGGTGGCAGAGCGCACCGAAATCGCCCTGTTCGTGTCCCGCGAGCATCCGTTGGCAACGCTGGCTGTCATCGATCAGGACATCTTGCAACAGCACCGGGAGTTGCGTCTGGCGACGATCGTCAATCCGTATGAAAGCCGCGCCAAGGGGCGCGTCTGGTCGGCACCGAGTTATTTGATGCTGCTGGAAATGGCCCAGGGCGGATTCGGTTGGGCGCCGTTGCCGCGGTGGCTGGTGGGACGGTTTGGCGCCGGGACGTTGCAGGAGTTGAACGTGCGCGGATGGCCGAAACCGCTGTTCGTCGATGCGCTGTGGTCGCGGCTGCATCCGCCGGGGCCGGCGGGGAGCTGGTTGTTGGGCAAGATGCTGGAATGAAGGTCCGGCACGTTATTTCAAAGCCTTGATCCGGGCCTCGATAAACCGCCGCTCCGGCACCTGCTGCGTCAACTCCAGCGCCCGCTCATACGCCGCCCGTGCCTCCTCCACCCGTCCCAACTGCCGACAAAACTCGGCCCGCGCCGAATGTGCCAGGTGGTAATCCAGCAAATCCCCGCGTCCCAGAATCCCCTCAATCAGCGTCAACCCCGCCAACGGCCCATCCCGCCTGGAGATCGCCGCCGCACGGTTCAATTCGATCACCGGCGAAGGCACGGCCGCCAACAGCACGTCATACAGCCCCACAATTTGCAGCCAATCGGTCTCCCCCGCCGTCGGCGCTTCGGCATGTACCGCCGCGATGGCCGCTTGCAAACAGTAAGGACCGAATCGCCGGGTACTCAGCGCCCGCTCGATCAGCGCGCAGCCTTCGGCAATCAACCCGGCGTCCCACAGCGAACGGTCCTGCTCATCCAGCAGGATCAGCTCGCCACTCGATGAAGTCCGCGCCGGACGCCGTGATTCATGCAACAGCATCAGCGCCAGCAGGCCCATCACCTCGGGTTCGGGCAGCAGTTCCATCAGCAAACGCCCGAGGCGGATCGCCTCGCGGGTGAGGTCTTCACGGATGAGCTCGGTGCCGACGGACGCCGAGTAGCCTTCGTTGAACACCAGGTAAATCACCCGCAGCACGCTGTTGAGTCGCTCGGGCAATTCCGCCAGGGTCGGCACTTGATAGGGAATTTTCGCGTCGCGGATTTTCGCTTTGGCCCGCACGATGCGCTGGGCAATGGTGGCCGGTGCGGAAAGAAACGCCCGGGCGATTTCTTCGGTGGTCAGGTCGCAGACTTCGCGCAATGTCAGCGGCACTTGAGCATCCGCCGCGAGTGCCGGGTGACAGCAGGTGAAGATCAGGCGCAAGCGATCGTCTTCCACGTCGTCGTCACTCCAGTCAGCCTGCTCCAGCGCCTCCAGTTGAGCGATCAGCATTGGCCGGGACGCGGCAAACCGCGCGCGGCGACGCAACACATCGATGGCCTTGAAACGCCCGGTGGAAACCAGCCACGCCCGTGGATTGTCCGGCACACCGTCACGCTGCCAGCGCTCGACCGCGATAAAGAACGCCTCGTGCAAAGCCTCTTCGGCAAGGTCGAAATCGCCAAGCAGACGGATCAGGGTCGCCAGGATCCGCCGCGACTCCTCGCGGTAAACCTGTTCGACCCGAGCCTTGACCGACACCCCGGGCATCAGTCCTGCATGCCTTGCGTCACCATGGAATCTCCTTGCCTGTGACCGTTAAGGATTCAACTCTCGAACCGGCCGTACCTCGACACACCCGACCCGCGCCGCCGGAATGTTGCCGGCAACCTGAAGGGCTTCATTGAGGTCTTTGGCGTCGATCAGGTAGAAGCCGGCCAATTGCTCCTTGGTTTCGGCGAACGGGCCGTCGGTGATCGACATTTTGCCGTTGCGCATGCGCACGGTAGTGGCGGTCTGCACCGACTCCAGCGCCTCGGCGGCGAGCATGCGGCCGCTGCCCTGGATCGATTCGGCGTAGGCCATGCACTCGGCGTCCTTGGGGCTTTCGGGCAGTGAGTGCAATTCCTGTTCGTTGCTGTAGACCAGGCATAAGTACTTCATGGGGCTCTCCGATCGAACTGATCAACTATGGCTGCAGTTTGATGTTTTGGCGCTGATTCCCGACGATCAGGGTTCAAGGTTGAACAGCGCAGTGCCGCTCGTCATGTCGAACGGGGCCGACCAGTGTTCGTGGACGATGCGCCATTGGCCGGCCTCGCGACGATAGCAGGCGGTCACGCGCATCCAGCAGGCCTGGGTTTCGCCCTTGTCGTTGGTGCCGCCGCAATGGGCCAGCCAATGGGCGAAGGCGATGTGCTCGTCCGCCACGACGTTCATCTGATCGAAGTCGAACTTATGCGCGCCCTGGCACATTTCCATGCATTCCAGCCAATGCTTGCGGTAGGCAGTCTTGCCGCGAAACTGCAGGGCCTTGACCGCGTCGTAGGAGACGATGTCATCGCCATACAACGCCATGATTTTCTCGACATCCTTGGCGATGACCGCCTGGCGATAGGTGTCGATCAGAGTCTCGATTTCGTGAGTTGCGTTCATGGTGGTTCTCCGTGTTTTTTGTTGTGAAGACACCCTTAGTCGTTCGGCGAAATGCCGAATCGACAGTCGAAATAAAAATAATCCATGGGCGCAAACTCGCTAGAATCCGAGGCTCATTTCTGATGGAAAAAGGACACTCCAGTGACAACCCGACTCGTGCCTTACGAAACCCTGAACGCGCGCCAGCGCCAGCAGGTCGAGGCCAT
The DNA here is from genome assembly GCF_048079215.1 of Pseudomonas sp. NFX71. NCBI lineage: Bacteria > Pseudomonadati > Pseudomonadota > Gammaproteobacteria > Pseudomonadales > Pseudomonadaceae > Pseudomonas > Pseudomonas sp. NFX71. Next base: position 401,137 of record NZ_CP182230.1, read on the forward strand.
CGAAGTTCGCAAAGAACAAATCAGATTCTCCGGCGACATTCATGGTGCGCTGCACACCTTGTTGTCCAAACCCGGCCCCGGCGTCAAAGGATTTGCCCTGTTGGCCGATGACATTCCGGTTGCCTTCCTGCTGCTCAAACGTCCGCCGGTGCTGCCTGCCTGGGCCGATGAACACAGCGCCACGCTGCATGCACTGCAAGTCGGCCAGCGTCATCAAGGCAAAGGGTATGGCAAGGCCTGCCTGCAAGCCCTGCCCGACGTGGCGCGCCAGGCATTTCCTGAAATCAGGGCGCTGGAGTTGTCGGTGGATGCGGACAACGAGGCCGCCATCGCGCTGTACGCCAGTTTCGGCTGGGTCGACAGCGGCGAAGCCTACAAGGGCCGGATCGGTTACGAACGGCGCATGGGACTGATTTTCTGAGGTGGTTATGCTCGACAGTATCGAAGCACTGGAAGCGATCTACGGCCAACCCCACGACCGCGCCATGCGCAAGCAAATCGCCTTTCTGAACGAGGACTATCAAGCGATGGTCCGCGCCTCGCCACTGGTGATCATCAGCTCGGTCGGCCCCGACGGCCTGGACGGCTCGCCGCGCGGTGACACGCCGGGTTTCGTGCGAATCATCGATGAGCGCACCCTGGCGATACCGGACCGCCCGGGCAACAACCGCATCGACACACTGCGCAATGTGGTGCTCGATTCACGGGTGTCGCTGCTGTTCATCATTCCGGGGATCGGCGAGACGTTGCGGGTCAACGGCACAGCGCAGATCAGCAATGAACCGGGGCTACTGGAAAGCTTCGCGGTCAACGGCAAACCGGCGCGCACGGTGATGCTGGTGAGGGTAGAGGCGGCATTTTTTCACTGCTCGAAAGCGATCGTGCGGTCGGATTTGTGGAACCCCGAGAAGCACCTGGATCGCTCGGCGCTGCCGACGGCGGGGGCGTTTCACAAGCGCTTGAATGATGGGGCGTTTGATGCCGAGACGTATGACCGGGAAGCGCCGGCGCGGGTGCGGGATAGTCTCTACTGATATTGCTCCCACACTCGATCTTCGGTGTTCGATGGGATCTGGTTACAACGCCAACACCATCTCATGCCAAGCCATCCCGCCATGATCCGACGCGGAGGGCTTGATATAGGCGAAGCCAAACCCGGCATACAGCGGAATATGCCGCTCCTTGCACATCAGGTTGATGCTGGCCTTGCCCAACGCACGCATCCGCTCGATGAATTCGCCCATCAAGCGTTTCGCCAGACCCTGCCCCTGATAATCCGGGTGCACCACCACCGACATGATCACCACGTGCGGGCCGGCCGGGTCGTGGCCGATCAGTTCCTTGAACGCTTCGTCCGACATCTCGACCTGAAACGCCGCCCCGGAGTTGATGAAACCGGCGACCACGCCGTCCACTTCGGCGACGATAAACCCCTCGGGCCAGGTGGCGATGCGGGTGGCGATTTTCTCCCGGGTGGCGGCTTCGTCGCCTTCGTAGGCAACGGTTTCGATGGCGTAGCAGCGGTCCAGGTCAGCGGGGGTGACGTGGCGGATGACGGTGTTCATGGCAGCTCGGAATCAGCGGGGGAAAGGCTGGGGATCATAAATCAGCGTCGGCACGACATCGAGAGGCGAATCGCTGATCCGCCTCTCGATACCGACGTTACGCCTTGAGCGGCAGCCAGATTTCCAGCTTGCCGGTTTTGAGCTTCGGGTTGAAGTCTTCGCTGTAGCGTTCGAATTCCGGGGCGTCCGCGGCCTCTTTACCGGACTGCGGCAACCAGGTTTTCCAGATGTACTGAAACGTCTCGGGCAACTGGTCCAGCGAGCCTTTGTGCTCGAACACCGCGTAATGCTGGGGTTGAACCTCGACCCAGCGGTACTTTTCGGGCAGGTCGTCGAGTTTTTCGATCTCGACGCCCGCGATGTATTCGAAGCCGCCCTTGCCATCCGGATTGCAGCAGATGCCGTAGGTCACTTCGCTTTTTTGACCGGGAATTTTGCCAATCTCGGGAACGAATTTCTCCCAGAGTTCGGGAATGCCTTGCGTGGTCTGTTGGGTAAATCGTCCACCAAGCCCCGCAATGAGCAGAAAGTGCCCGTGTTCAAAACGTGGCTCGGCCGGTTTTACGTCTGGTTGTTCATCCATGACTCGACTCCTGGATCAAAAAAGTGGGTTCGGCTGGGAGTATAGAAGCCAAACCCGATTAGCCCAGTCAGAGGCTGTGCAACGCCTCGACAGCAGCCACGCCTACAAACTCGTTGTAGCCCGATAGAATCACGTACACGGCGAAATAGCAGAAGATCGCTGCCGATGCCATGTAGGAGTAACGCAGCAGCTTGTCGCCGAGCAACTTGCCGCCATGGCTCGCGGCGAAACACAGGCCGGCGGACCACAGCAATCCCGCGCAGAGAAAACCGCCGAGAAAGAGTGCCGAGCTGAGTGCCCCGCCACCGCCGGACCGCGCAATCAGCGTGCCACCCACCGCGGCGAACCAGAGAATGGCGCTGGGTGACGACATGGCGAGAAAGATCCCGCGGAAAAACTCTTTACGGTGCGAGTTGTGACCGACTTCAGCGGTCTGTGCCAATACGGCTTCGTGGTGAATTGCCGAATAGATCATCTTCGCCGCGAAGTACACCAGCAACACCGAACCGCCGATCCACAGCACCCAGCGCACGGTTTCGTATTGCAGCAAAACAGTCATGCCGGCCAGTGCCAGCACCGCGTAAATCAGGTCGCCGACGCAGGTCCCCAACCCCAGCGCAAAGCCTTGAAAATAGCCGCGCTGCATGGCCAGGGTGATCATCGCGATATTGGCCACGCCGATGTCCAGGCACAAAGAAAGGCTCAGCAAGAAGCCGCTGCTAAATTCCATCAACCGTTATCCTTCGGAAAAATTTGTTTACACACTGGCTGGACAGTGTGCCATGCCACCCCTTATCTTCCGCAACAGGTCACCGCAGTGACCAGCGTCGCTCGGACGGTTCCGGGCGCTCACGTTATCCGAGGCAACAATGGCTAACCCAGGTTCGCCGCGCCGCTTTGCGCGCATAGATCGACTCCCCCCTTACGTTTTCAACATCACTGCCGAGCTGAAGATGGCCGCCCGTCGTCGTGGCGAAGACATCATCGATTTCAGCATGGGCAACCCCGACGGTCCGACGCCGCCGCACATTGTCGAAAAACTCGTCACCGTCGCCCAACGCGAAGACACCCACGGTTACTCGACGTCCAAGGGTATTCCGCGTCTGCGCCGGGCGATTTCCAACTGGTACAAGGATCGCTACGAGGTCGACATCGACCCGGAAACCGAAGCCATCGTGACCATCGGCTCCAAGGAAGGCCTGGCGCATTTGATGCTGGCCACCCTCGATCAGGGCGACACGGTGCTGGTGCCGAACCCGAGCTACCCGATTCACATCTACGGCGCGGTGATTGCCGGCGCCCAGGTGCGTTCGGTGCCATTGATTCCGGGCGTGGACTTCTTCGCCGAACTGGAGCGGGCGATTCGCGGCTCGATTCCGAAACCGAAAATGATGATCCTCGGCTTCCCGTCCAACCCGACCGCACAGTGCGTTGAGCTGGACTTCTTCGAGCGTGTGATCGCCCTCGCCAAGCAGTACGACGTACTGGTGGTGCATGACCTGGCCTACGCCGACATCGTCTACGACGGCTGGAAAGCCCCGTCGATCATGCAAGTGCCGGGCGCCAAGGACATCGCGGTGGAGTTTTTCACCCTGTCCAAGAGCTACAACATGGCGGGCTGGCGCATCGGCTTCATGGTCGGCAACCCGGAACTGGTCAACGCCCTGGCGCGGATCAAGAGTTACCACGACTACGGCACGTTCACCCCGCTGCAAGTCGCGGCCATTGCGGCGCTGGAAGGCGATCAGCAGTGCGTGAAAGACATCGCCGAGCAGTACCGGCAGCGCCGCAACGTGTTGGTCAAAGGCCTGCACGAGCTGGGCTGGATGGTCGAGAATCCGAAGGCATCGATGTATGTCTGGGCGAAGATTCCCGAAGCCTACGCGCACCTTGGCTCTTTGGAGTTCGCCAAGAAAATGCTCGCCGAGGCCAAGGTCTGCGTCTCGCCGGGTGTCGGGTTTGGTGAGTATGGGGATGATCATGTGCGCTTCGCGCTGATCGAAAACCAGGACCGGATTCGCCAGGCCGTGCGCGGGATTCGCGCAATGTTCAGGGCGGATGGGCTGGTCAGCAAATCCTGAGGCCTGGACACATAACACTGTGGGAGCGAGCCTGCTCGCGATAGCGGACTTACATTCAACATCTTCGCTGAATGTTAAGCCCTCATCGCGAGCAGGCTCGCTCCCACATTTGGTTTTGCGGTGTGCTTAAACGAACAACGACAGCAGCAGGATAAAGCCCAGGGCCACCACAGACAGGATGGTTTCCATCGCCGTCCAGGTCTTGAAGGTCTCCGCCACGGTCATGTTGAAGTATTGCTTCACCAGCCAGAAACCGGCGTCGTTGACGTGAGACAGGATCAACGAACCGGCACCGGTGGCCAGCACCAGCAACTCACGGTTCACACCCGGAATCATCCCCACCACCGGCACCACGATGCCGGCGCCAGTAATGGTCGCCACGGTCGCCGAACCGGTCGCGATACGGATCACCGCCGCCACCAGCCATGCCAGAAGGATCGGCGAGATTTCCGCAGCCACCGCCATGTTGCCGATGACATTACCCACGCCGCTGGTCACCAGCATCTGCTTGAAGCCACCACCGGCACCGATGATCAGGATGATTGCGGCGGTTGGCGCGAGGCTCGCGTCCAGCCATTTGAGCATCTGGTTGGAACCAATGCCCTGCTTGTAGCCGAAGGTGTACAGCGACAGCAGCAACGCCAGCAGCAGTGCCGAGATCGGGTGACCGATCAGGTCCATGAAGGTGCGGAAAAAGTTGCCGTCCGGCAGCACCACATCGGCAAAGGTCTTGAGCAGCATCAGGAACACCGGCGACAGCACGGTGATCAAGGTGATTGAGAAGCTCGGCAGATCGGCAGAATCGTTCTCGCGCGCCAGTTGATCCACCAGTTCCTGATTGGGATGACCGGGAATGTACTTGGCAATGAAGGTGCCGTAGATCGGGCCGGCGATGATGGCCGTCGGCAGCGCAACGATCAGGCCGTAGAGAATGGTTTTACCGATGTCGGCACCGAACACGCCGATGGCCAGCAACGGACCCGGGTGCGGGGGCACCAGACCGTGCACGGCGGACAGGCCGGCCAGCAGCGGGATACCGATCTTGATGATCGACACGCCGGTACGCCGGGCGACGATGAACACCAGCGGGATCAGCAGCACGAAGCCGATCTCGAAGAACAGCGGAATGCCGACCAGGAACGCGGCGAACATCATCGCCCACTGCACCTTGTCCTTGCCGAACGCGCGAATCAGCGTCTGGGCAATCTGATCCGCCCCGCCCGACTCGGCCATCATTTTGCCAAGCATGGTGCCCAGCGCGAGGATGATCCCGACGAAACCGAGCACCCCACCGAAGCCGTCCTGGAACGCTTTGATGATGGTGCCGATCGGCATGCCGGAGGTCAGCCCGAGAAAGGCTGCGGCAATGATCAGGGCAATGAACGGGTGGAACTTGAACTTGGTGATCAGGACGATAAGCCCGATCACCGTGACCACTGCATCGAGCAGCAGGAACGTCTCGTGGGACATGCCAAACATTAGGGGTGTCTCCTGGTTGTTGTTGTTATTGAAGCGGGTAATTCGAAAGCCATAAGGACAGCGCTATCTCTTCGAGCAAAATCAACCGGCGCGTTTCAAGCCGTGTTCCAGCCACCAGGCATGCGCCTGTTTCGCCAATTGGTCGACGCTGTGGGTCGACGCATCGAGGGCCAGGGTCAGCGGTTCGCCAACGGGGGACTCAAGGGTGGCGAACTGGCTGTCGATCAACGTCGACGGCATGAAGTGCCCTGGCCGATGGGAGACACGATCGGCCGCCACTTCAGGCGTGAGTTCGAGGAACACGAAGCCCAGGCCCGGCAAGGCGCTGCGCAGACGTTCGCGGTAAATGTGTTTGAGGGCCGAGCAGGTCAGCACCGGGCGAGCGCCCGTGGCGTCGACGCGGCGCAGTTCGTCGCACAGGCTGTCGAGCCAGCCGGCACGGTCGTCGTCGTTCAGGGGAATGCCTGCGCTCATCTTTTCGATATTGGCGGCAGGGTGAAAAGTGTCGCCTTCAATGGCAGTCGCGCCGCTGAGCTCGCACAAGGCTTCGCTGACGCACGTCTTGCCGCAACCGGCAACGCCCATGATGACCAGGGCGGTGATGGGATGATTCATGTAACACCTCAGCGCGCAGACAGCGCTACCTTTGAAAGCTATGACACTCGTTCAAAAGCAGAAGTTGCCGACGCCTTCTTGTCATTTTTGTGGGTTGCAGCGTGTTCGTTCCCGACGCCGAAAAGCGAGGTTCAGGCAAAACTCGCTTACGCATTTGCAGCTGCTTCGGGACAGCGCTACCTTAGTGCCTTGAATTTTGTTTGGCAAGCCGCCCGATGACCTCCCCTAAAAACGATAAAAATACGCGAACCACTGGCCGTCCTACTCTGAATGAAGTCGCCCGACTGGCCGGCGTCAGCCCGATTACCGCGTCCCGCGCCTTGCGTGGCGTGAGCACGGTGGCCACCGACCTGGTGGAAAAAGTCCAGAAAGCGGCGCTTGAGCTCAACTACGTGGTCAACCCCGCCGCCCGCGCGTTAGCCTCGGCCCAGAGCCATTCCGTCGTGGTGCTGGTGCCGTCGCTGTCCAACTTGCTGTTCATCGACACGCTGGAAGCCATTCATCAGGTTTTGCGACCGAAGGGCTTCGAAGTGCTGATCGGCAACTTCCATTACTCGCGCGATGAAGAAGAAAACCTGCTGCGCAATTACATGGCGTATCAGCCGCGTGGTTTGCTGCTGACCGGGTTTGATCGCACCGAAAGCTCGCGACGGATGATTGAGGCGAGCAACATTCCCTGCGTGTACATGATGGAACTGGACAGTGCGGCGGGCCTGAATTGCGTAGGTTTCTCGCAGCTCGCCGCCGGCGAAACGGCGGCCGAGCATTTGCTGTCACGCGGTCGCAAACGCCTGGCCTACATCGGCGCGCAACTGGATCAGCGCACATTGCTGCGCGGCGAAGGGTTCCGCAAAGCCCTGCAGAAGGCCGGTCGGTATGACCCGGACCTGGAAGTGCTGACCCCCCGCGCCTCCTCCGTAGGTCTGGGTGGCGAACTGTTCCTGCAACTGATCGCCAGTCATCCGGATGTCGATGCAATCTTCTTCGGCAACGACGACCTGGCGCAGGGCGCTTTGCTGGAGGCGATGCGCTGCGGGATCAAAATCCCTGAACAAGTGGCAATCCTCGGTTTCAACGACCTGCCGATGTCGGCCCACATGGTCCCGCGCCTGAGCAGCATCAACACCCCGCGCGAGGCCATCGGCCGACGTGCCGCCGAACAGATGCTGACCTTGATGGCGGGCAACACGGTGGCGAAACCGGTGCAGGACATGGGGTTTGAGTTGAAAGTGCGCGAAAGTACGTAGTTCAGGACTGATCGTTGCCACGCTCTGCGGGCTGAACGGGAACGATCAGTTACACCTTTACCCTCCACCCCATGAGGGCCTCGTGCAAAATCCGCCCACTCCATCCCGGCGGACACGTATATGCGCAAGATAATCATCATGGCCCTCCTGCTCGCCGTCTCGCTTGGACAGGCGCTACAGGTGCAGGCCTCTGAGCCAGATGACTGGACTCGTTTCCTGAACGACCCACGTTTCATGCCGGCGATCAAACGCTGTCTCGCCGCCCACCCGCAAGGTCAGGGGCCTGCCGTCGTAATGGGTGTTGGGCATGCCAGTCTTGAAGAGGCATACGTCATGACCACCGACCTCACCGGGCGTAAAAATGTGTGTTTTTCCAGTAAGGATACGGGACTGGAAGTGCGCTCCCAGACCGTTTTCGATCTGCCAGGCCCGCTGTTTGTTTCAGTGGATCAAGTCAAGGTGGCCCCCAAGGGCGAGTGCATCGAGCCCACCCCTGTATTCATCGATCAACAGCTTCAAGGCTGGATCCTCAGGCAACCCATCCTCAATCAGCACATGCCCAGTGCCTGCTCGACTCCGGTCTGGACTGATCTGATACCGCTCGATTAGGTCTCACGACCCTTTTTTCAACGGTCGGTATCTGCACCATCAAGCCGCGCATCATCCATGCCGCAGGTTTTCAACTAATCTTGTGGGTGCTCCCTGTCCCGATTACCGCCTGCCAGGGCGGGCATACTGTTAGAGTCCCGAAGCGTCGAATCGCTAACGGAGTAGCTCCATGGAACATGCACTGAAGATCCTCGGTAAAGCGTCGTCCATCAACGTCAGAAAAGTCCTGTGGACCTGCGACGAGCTGGACCTTTCCTACGAGCGAGAAGACTGGGGCAGCGGCTATGCGTCGACCCACAGTCCCGAGTTTGTCCGACTCAACCCGAATGCACAGGTACCGGTGATCATCGACGATGCTGGCGTGCTGTGGGAGTCCAACACCATCTGCCGTTACCTGGCCGGCAAACATTCACACGCTGAATTGCTGCCGCACGAACCCGCGGCGCGCGCGCGGGTGGAGCAATGGATGGATTGGCAGGCCACTGATCTCAACTCGTCCTGGAGCTACGCGTTTACAGCGCTGGTACGCAAAGACCCGGAGTTCCAGGACGCGCACCGGATTGCCACTGGCTTACGCGGCTGGAACCAGAAGATGAGCATCCTCGAACATCAGCTCGCGGCCACCAAAGCTTATGTTGCCGGCCCCCGGTTCTCACTGGCCGACATTGTCATCGGGCTGTCGGTCAACCGCTGGCTGATGACCCCGATGGACCGTCCAGATTTTCCTGCCATCGACGAGTATTTCCAACGGTTGGCGCAGCGCCCCGGATTCCTGAAACATGGATGCAACGGCCTGCCTTGAAACCATGCCGGCTTCTCGGCGGTCGACGACTGCCGCCGGGCGGCAAAGGTTAACCGCGAGATTCGCGCCATTCGCCGGCCAAATAAAACCTAACCGACTGAAAAATATGTAATTTTTAATGCAGGCATAGTATTTGCTGAAGGCACTGCACCACAAACACCTACAAGGTCTACTCATCATGTTGGTCAGTGCAAACAAACAGTCGCTAATGACGCCAATCCTCAAGAAGCCCGGCGAAGATCCGACCGCCGAAGCCGCTGCCGGTCTTCAGAGTGTGATGCTGCAACGACAAGGCAACGTTCAGCCGCTCTCCGCGCAGGTGCAGAATTCCGCCACCCAAAACGCCACCCGGCAAGTCAGTGAGGCGAGCAAAATCAGCGACAACGTTGATGAAGCGTTCGCGAAAACACGCGTGGGACTGCAATTGACTAACGCGCCGCTTCCGACCGATGCGCAAGGCAAACTCAGTGGCGGTACGGCCACAGACGCGTTCAAGGAATACATGAGCAAAACCCCGGAAGAGCGCATGCAAGACGCCATTCTGGAAGAGATGGGCCTGACAAAAGAAGAAGTGTCACAAATGTCGCCGGAACAACAACAGGCGGTCGCTAAAGAAATGGCCGAACGCATGCAGGACAAGGTAAAACTGGCGCAGGCCGAGAAAGAAAACGGTGTGAGCGAGAAAGGCAGCCCGCAAGTGGTGGACAAGTTTCTCGCGTCGCTTTAACAACACCGGGTAATGCTGTTCACTTGAGCGCGCTCTTGGGTCATGCATACCTTTGTGGCGAGGGAACTCGCTCCCGCTTGAGTGCGTAGCACTCACAAAATCGGTAATGGTTGTCAGATTTTTGGGGCCGCTACGCAGCCCAGCGGGAGCAAGCTCCCTCGCCACAGATGTCTTGCTTGCCTGAAGACTTTCTTGAGTGCCCTCTACCAGCCCCTTGTCAGTTTGCCGCCATCAACTTATCTGCAAGGTCGAGTTGAACTGGCTGATCGCATCCACGACATGCCGCGACCCCTGTTGAATCTCCAGAATCACCTCCCCCGCCTCGTTCGCCAATTCCACCCCAAGACCGGTCCGGCTCAGACTCGACTGCATGCTCGACACCGCGCTCAATGACAAGTCGTGGTTCTTGCGCACCACGTCGACGATCTCCAGCGTCGCCTGACTGGTGCGTGCGGCGAGGCTGCGAACCTCATCGGCGACGACGGCGAACCCACGCCCGTGCTCCCCGGCCCGGGCCGCTTCAATCGCCGCGTTAAGCGCCAGCAGGTTGGTCTGATCGGCAATGCCGCGAATGGTCTGGACGATGGTGCCGATGATGTCGGACTGCTTGCTGACCGCGTCGATGCTCAACGCCGCCTCGTTCAAGTTTTTGGAAATGTCCTGGATGATCTGCACCGTTTGCTGCACCACCTGCGACCCTTTCTGCGCGCAGGCGTCGTTCTGGACCGAGGTGCTGTGGGCCGATTCGGCAGCGGTTTGCAGGGTGGTCACCTGATTCGTGATGTCGCTGGCAAACTTGACCACTTTGTACAGCCGGCCCTTGGTGTCGAACAACGGGTTGTAGGACGCTTCAAGGAAAATGGTATGGCCGTGTTTATCTTTGCGTTCAAAACGGTGCGAGTGATATTCGCCGCGATTCAATGAGGCCCAGAACGCTTTGTAGGCCTGGGATTCGGCTTCGGCGCGGTGGCAGAACAGGCTGTGATGCTGACCGACGACTTCGTTGAGCGAGTAATGGGTGGTCTTCAGGAAGTTCTCATTGGCGGTAATCACATGGCCTTCGGGAGTGAATTCAATCACCGCCATGGAACGACCGATCGCCGCGAGCCTGCTTTCGTTTTCGTGTTCTTTGGAAATCCTGGCGGAGACGTCCGTGGCCACTTTGATCACACTTTTTACCTGGCGGTCGGGACCGAAAACCGGCATGTAACTGGCTTCCAGCCAGATCTCCTTTCCCTTCTTGTTCAAGCGCAGGAAAGTGCCGCTGACCGGTTCGCCACGGGCCAGGTCACGCCACAATCTGGCGTAGTCTTCGCTTCGGTAAAACGCTTCTTCGCAAAAGATCCGGTGATGTTTGCCACGCACTTCCTCGACGCTGTAACCCATGGCGGCGCAAAAGTTTTCGTTGGCATCAAGGACGATGCCTTCAGGGGTGAACTCAATCATCGCCATCGAACGGCTGACGGCGGCCAGCCTGGCGTTGGCCTCGCTCAGTGCACAGCTGTAGCGCTCGATTTCCTGCAAGTCAGCTTTGTGATGTCGGTTAAACATGGTCGTATCACCCTAAGTGCGGTCCTTTGATTGATGAAAGTTCTTCAGTCTTTCAACGTATCCACCACAACGTTCCATGGCACAGGCGCACACATTCCTCCACAGGAGGAACGGTCAGGTGATCGATGATGTTGAATCGGAGAGTCCATGTGGCAACGCTCTTATCAAGACATCCGTCTCTTGATAGCCCGGGACCGGGCCAGCCCTGATGTTTTCAAAAGTAATTCCCTTTGTCGAAAGCTCCCTGTTGCTCGCGTCGGTGCCTTGGGTTGCGCACTCTTGAGGAGTGCATGACGGCCTTCATATCGCGACCTTCATGGTTTGGAATGAGCATAGTCAGGCGCAATCGGCTTGCAAGGCCACTAGTCGGCCAGTATTGAGGACAAAATCGGTTCAGCTTCGAGTCTATTTGCTAAACATCGGGCGAAAAACCACACTGATCATCGTGTCGTTTTTCGGGATAAGGCGGGACTCGGAATAAATCTCTATCCACCCACCGACAGGTTCTGTTTTTTCGGGAATGCCCAACGGACAGCACTCATTCTCATAATGGAAATCCTTGAGGGTACATGTCATGACCTTCCCCTGCCCGCCAGGTCCTTCCACACCGTAAACGATCACTGAGTACCGCTGATTGTTGTACTTCCAGGAAGATACTTGCTGGCTCATGTTGTAGTCGGAAAGGTTTACCGGACTATTCGAAGGCGTACTCTGCAGTGCTAATTTGGTGCCGCCAAAGTCCCAAGCCGTCCAGACGCAAAAATAACCATAGGCGCAGTTGGTATCTTTTTGTTCAGCGCCTGAAACCGGAAACGTCATCACAACGGCTCCTTTTTCGTAAGCCACCTGAGTGGAGCTGACTTGTTGTCCTCCCGTTTTTCTCCTGAGCTGTTGATCAATCTGCTGTTGAACATCTGCCTTCTGTTCGGCCGTCATCTCGGGATTGAACAATGCATATTTGCCAAGCTCCTCAGCATCCGGTTTCGCATAGAAAAAAAATGCCAAACCGACACAGGCACACAGTGCTGCGCAAACTCCCAGCCACTTGATGTTCATATTGAACCCCACACGTTAAGCGCCGAGAAAACCCCGGCGACCTGAAGCGCAGAATCCAAACATTACACGCGGCCGTCTACTGTCATAACTGACAGTCAAGACAATCGGTGCGGATGAATTATTGCTCGGAGAGCATCCCCATTAGCGCCTGCACCGCTGCCGAGGGTGGCTTGTTCGCCGCGACCACCAAGGCGAACTCGCGATCGATTCGCGGTTTCAGCGGCACCACACGCAGGCCCTGGAGCTGGCTCGGCAGGGTCATTTCCGGCACCAGGGTCACACCGATGTTCTCCCGCACCAGGGTAAACGCACTGCTCCACTCGCGAACCTCGACCCGGACGTCATGCAACTGCAAACCGGCCTCGATGGCCAGGCTGCGGGCATTGGTCGAACAGCCGCCCGTGGCCAGCACAAAGGGTTGCTCCGCCAACTCGGCGAGGGCGACACCCTCTTCAACCGAGCGCCGCGCCAAAGGATGGCCGCCCGGCAGAACCGCCACCCAGGCATCGCGCCCCAAACGGCCGGCATTGCGTTCCGGTGCCGGGTTCAACACCACCCCCACGTCCACCAGACCGGCGCCGAGCAGCGTTTCCACTTCATCGTCGCTGACTTCCAGGGCAGTCACCTGAATACCGGGATACAGCCGATTGAACTGGCGCAGCAGCGGCGGCAGGAACGTCGCCAGCACCATGGGGAAACTCGCCAGGCGAATCGTCCCGCGCTCGATGCCTTTCGCGGCATCGACGGTACTGCGGATGGTTTCCAGGGCGCCGAGCATGGTGCGCGCCTGCTCGATGACCGGCAGACCAATGGCGGTTGGCAGGGTCTGGCGGTTTTCCCGGCTGAACAGTTGAACGCCGAGGGTTTCCTCGATCAACGCCAGGGCCTGGCTGGCGCCGGACTGGGTCATGCCGACGCGCTCGGCTGCGCGGGTGATGTTGCCTGTGTCTGCCACGGCCACCACCATTCGCCAGTGCATCAGATTCATCATGGCAGTAGCTTTCCTTATGGCAGTTTTCTGAAGAATTAATTTTACCGAAGGCGCCGCGCACTATGACACTGGCGAAAACCCCGAACCAGAGGCCTGCCGATGCAGTTGTATTACGCCCCACACGCTTGCTCGCTCGCACCACACATTGTGCTGCGCGAGCTGGACCTGCCCTTCGCATTGATTCGCGTCGATAACCGCACCAAACAGACCGCGAGCGGAGCCGACTTCCTCGTCATCAACCCGAAGGGTTACGTCGCGGCGCTGCAACTGGACAACGGTGAAGTGCTGACCGAAGGCCCGGCGATCCTGCAGTACCTGGCGGACCTGTGCCCCGAGGCGAACCTGGCGCCAGCCCATGGGACGTTCGAGCGGGTGCGGTTGCAGGAGTGGTTGAACTTTGTTTCGACGGAGATTCATGGCGCGTTGGGTTGGTTGTTCAATGCGCAGTTCCCGGAGCAGGTGAAGGCGCAGATCAAGGAGAAGTTGTACAAGCGGTTTGCGGTGGTGTGCCAGACGCTGGAGCGTCAGGATTATTTGCTGGCGGGTGGGTTCAGCATTGCCGATGCGTATTTGTTTACGGTGTTGCGGTGGGCGCCGTTGTTTGCGATTGATTTGGATGAGTGGCCGGCGTTGGCGGCGTTTCAAGCCAGAATTGATCAGCGGTCGGCGGTGAAAGCGGCGTTGGCCGCAGAATCCGCGTAAGCCTTGAGGCCATCGCGGGCTTGCCCGCTTCCATAAATGCGTGTGGCGAGGACGCTTGCTCCCGTTGGGTCACGAAGTGGCCCCAAAAAAGGGACTGCTGCGCAGTCCAGCGGGAGCAAGCGCCCTCGCCACAGGTTCACGGGAATCAATGACCGAACACATCCACCTTCTTGGCCTTCTTGTCTGCGCGCTTTTCATCGGCGGTTTTCGCCGGTTTTTTCTTTGCCGCTTTTTTTGAATCCATGCCTTTGGCCATGATACGTACTCCACTCATACGGGATGTGAGATCAGGTATACACCTATCGCCGGGCGCGCGTTCTTTTATAATCGCCCGCTTTGCGCACCGACAGATCACCTCCATGCCCGACACCCAGTACACCTTGCTCGCCGAGCCGTTATGGCCGCTGATGAACAAGTTTTATCGTGCCCACCAATCGTCGATGAAAGCGGTGCGCGACGCTCGATTGTGGGTCGCCAGGCGCGACGAGATCATTGGCGCGCTGTGTTTGCGTCCGGTCTCGGGCGGGCATTGGCTGACCGGTTTGTTCGTCGATCCGGCCTGCCGCGAACAAGGAATTGCGGCGGCGCTGATCGCCGAAGCGGTGAAAGGTCTCGAACAACCGGTGTGGCTGTTCTGCCATCCGGATTTGCGCGGATTTTATGAACGACGCGGTTTTACCTTCGATCCGGCCATGCCTTACGCCATGGTCGAACGCTTGAGCCGCTATGCGCGCAGCAAGCCGATGATTGCGATGGGGCTGGAACCGGTCAGGTAGAGGCATGGAGATCTAATGTGGGAGCGGCGGTGAAATCAATCGTCGGCGTTGGGATCGAGATCCGGGAACATGACTTCGGTGAACCCGAACTTGCTGAAGTCGGTAATCCGCGACGGATATAACCGGCCGATCAGGTGATCGCATTCGTGCTGCACCACACGGGCATGAAAGCCTTCGGCAATGCGCACGACCGGCTCGCCCTTCGGGTCGAAACCTTCGTAGCGAATCTGCTGATAACGATTTACCGCGCCACGCAGGCCAGGCACCGACAGGCAGCCTTCGAAGCCCTCTTCCATCACCGGGCTCAACGGCGTGATCAGCGGATTGATCAGAATGGTCTGCGGCACCGCTTCGGCATCCGGGTAGCGTTCGCTGTGCTCGAAACCGAAGATCACCAGCTGCAGGTCGACCCCGATCTGCGGCGCCGCCAGGCCAACGCCACCGACGCTTTCCATGGTCTGGAACATGTCGTCGATCAGTTGCCACAGCTCCGGGCTGTCGAACATTTCGGCGGGGACCGGAGGAGCGACACGCAGCAGGCGCTCGTCGCCCATTTTCAGGATTTCACGGATCATTTGATGACTTCGTCAGTGTTCGGCTTGATCGAGTGATCCCGACCCAGTCCCGAAACGTGGTGTTTATGTGCAGGGTCGAGCTCGCCGGGGACCTTTTCGCCAGGGCCCTTGCCTTCGTTCGACATGTGTTCGATCACCGCATTCATCTCCGCACCGAGCAACAGCACCGCCGCGGAAATATAGAAGTACAGCAACAGCACTATGATCGCGCCGATACTGCCATACATGGCGTTGTAGTCGGCGAAAGTCTTGACGTAGAACGCGAACCCCAGGGAAGCGACGATCCACACCGCCACCGCCAGCACCGAGCCGGGGGTGATGAAACGAAACTCTTGCTTGACGTCGGGCATGACGTAATAGATCAACGCCACCGCAATCATCATCAGGACAACGATGACTGGCCAGCGAGCAATCGTCCAGACCGTGACAATGAAGTCTTCCAGCCCGACCTGCGCAGCAATCCAGCCCATCACCTGCGGCCCGAGCACCATTAACGCGGCGGCGACCAGCAACATGCCGGCAATGCCGATGGTGTAGATAATCGACAGCGGAAAACGCTTCCACGCAGGACGGCCCTCCACCACATCGTAGGCGGCGTTCATCGCGCTCATCATCAGGCGCACGCCGGCCGAAGCCGTATACAGCGCGATGACGATACCGACCGACAGCAGGCCACCCTTGGATTGCTGGAGCTGGTCGATCACCGGGTTCACCTGCTCCAGCGCCTGGGGCGGCAGGACCAGTTCCGATTGCAGGCGCAGCCAGGAGAAGAAGTCCGGCAGGTGCAGGAAACCGATCAGGGCGATCAGGAACAGGATGAAGGGAAACAGCGAAAACAGCATTTGATAGGCCAGTGCCGAGGCATAGGTCGACATCTCGTCGTCGACGAACTCGGTCACCGTGCGCACCATGACACGGTGCAGGCGCAGGCCTTTCATGTGTGGGAAAAACATTAGCGTCTCCTTTCGCCGCAGATTGGGTTGAAGTCGTGGCGACTCAGGGGCCGTTTTCTACATCAAAGTAGCCTACTTGGCGACTTTGAAACAATTTCAGTGTGCAAGTTCAGGCTGACACAAAAACGGCCATCCGTGGATGGCCGCCTCTGATATTCATCCAAGGCCGAATCAAGCCTTGTCGATGCCTTTTTTGATCGCGTCCTTGGCTTTGCCCACTGCTTGCTGAGCTTCGCCTTTCCTTTCCTGCACCACGCCTTCGGCGCGCATTTTGTCGTTACCGGTGGCCTTGCCGACGCCTTGCTTGACGTTGCCGGCGGCTTCGTTGGCCATGCCTTTTACTTTATCGCCAGTGCTGCTCATGGTGTTTCTCCTGTGAACAATTGAACGAGAAAAGTCGTTACACAAGAATTGACCGGAGCCGTTTGCGCGGAGTTTCATTTATTTTCCCGGCGACATTTCATCGTTCCGTGCAGGTTGGGCTTTATGTTTGCCGAGCAACCCCCGAGAATGCGCAACGTATTCAGGCCGTGGCGCTGAAGATCCAATCCCGTAGGAATGTTATGAAACTCGATAAAAAGCAGGCCATTGCCCGCAGAAACCAGGAACTCGGCGGTGCTGTGCTTGGCGTCAACAACTGCCATTTCACCGAATTGAACCGTAACCGCAACATCTGGTGGTTCGACATCCCGGTGGCACGCCTGGCCGTTGGTCAGTACGAATGGATCCACCTGCTGATGCACACACCGGACACCGATGAACTGCTGCACCTGAAAGTGCCGACGGTGTTCCTGCGCGAGAAGCTCGAAGGGCTGGTCGTGCGTAACCAGGGCAAGCGCAAGGCTGCGTTAAGCCTGGAACTGAGTGCGGACAAGGATTCGTACTTGCAGGACATGCGCCCGGCGGGCACCCACGTCAATTTCGCGCCGTTCCGCCTGTAACACCGATCGCAGACAAACTGTGGCGAGGGAGCTTGCTCCCGCTGGGCTGCGAAGCGGCCCCAAATCAGGCGCCGCGATACTCCTGATGTATCTCCATCGCAGTGATCGCGGCTGCTGCGCAGCCGAGCGGGAGCAAGCTCCCTCGCCACAGAAGCCCGCCCCTATCGCTATAAACAAAAAGCCCCGCATCTGCGGGGCTTTTTGCTGGATTACGCGGTGGCTTTCTTCGCGTTGATCTTCTTCAGCTCTTCATCACGCAATTCCCGCCGCAGGATCTTGCCAACGTTGGTGGTCGGCAACGCATCGCGGAACTCCACCGCTTTCGGCACCTTGTAGCCGGTGACGTTGGCGCGCATATGCTCCATCACCTGCTCCTTGGTCAGCGTCACGCCCGGTTTGGCGACGATGAAAATCTTGATCGCTTCGCCCGACTTCTCGTCCGGCACGCCGATGGCTGCGCATTGCAGTACGCCCGGCAGGGTCGCGAGCACGTCTTCGAGCTCATTCGGGTACACGTTGAAACCGGACACCAGAATCATGTCTTTCTTGCGATCGACGATGCGCATGTAGCCATCCGGCTGGATCAGCGCGATGTCACCAGTCTTCAACCAGCCTTCGCTGTCGAGGATTTCATCGGTGGCTTCCTGGCGCTGCCAGTAGCCTTTCATCACCTGCGGACCTTTCACACACAACTCGCCGATTTCGCCCATCGGCTGTTCAACGCCGGCATCGTCAATGATTTTGCACAGGGTCGACGGAACCGGAATACCGATGGTGCCGATCTGGATGTTCTGGATCGGGTTCACCGTCGCCACCGGGCTGGTTTCGGTCATGCCGTAACCTTCGCAGATGGCGCAGCCGGTGACCGCTTTCCAGCGCTCGGCCGCCGCCAGTTGCAGGGCCATGCCGCCGGACAGGGTGACTTTCAGCGCAGAGAAATCCAGTTTGCGGAAACCTTCGTTGTTGCACAGGGCAACGAACAGCGTGTTCAGGCCGACGAAACCGCTGAACTTCCACTTCGACAGTTCCTTGACCATCGCCGGCAGGTCGCGCGGGTTGCTGATCAGGATGTTGTGGTTGCCGATCAGCATCATCGCCATGCAATGAAAGGTGAACGCGTAGATGTGGTACAGCGGCAGCGGCGTGATCAGGATCTCGCAGCCTTCGTTGAGGTTGGAACCCATCAGCGCCTTGCACTGCAGCATGTTGGCGACGAGGTTGCGATGGGTCAGCATGGCGCCCTTCGCCACGCCAGTGGTGCCGCCGGTGTATTGCAGCACCGCCACGTCACTGCTGGCCGGGTTGGCTTCAGCCACTGGCTGGCCATGGCCCTTGCTCAACACGTCGTTGAACTTGACGGCCTTGGGCAAGTGATACCCCGGGACCATCTTCTTCACGTACTTGATGACGCTATTGATCAGCAGGCGCTTGAGCGGCGGCAACAGGTCCGCCACTTCAGTGACGATGACATGCTTGACGCCGGTTTTCGGCACGACGGTCTCGGCCAGGTGCGCCATGTTGGCCAGGCAAACCAGGGCTTTGGCGCCGGAGTCGTTGAACTGGTGTTCCATTTCCCGCGCGGTGTACAGCGGGTTGGTATTGACCACGATCAGCCCGGCGCGAATGGCACCGAACACAGCGACCGGGTACTGCAAGACATTGGGCAGCTGCACGGCGATTCGATCGCCCGGTTGCAAGTCGGTATGCTGTTGCAGGTAAGCGGCAAAGGCACCGGACAATTCGTACAGTTCACCGTAGGTAATTGTCTTGCCCAGGTTGCTGAATGCCGGTTTGTCGGCGAAGCGTTGGCAGGACTGTTTCAGCACTGCCTGAATATTCGGATACTCGTCCGGATTGATGTCGGCAGCAATCCCGGCAGGGTACTTATCCTTCCAGAAGTCTTCGATCATGGAAGCCCACTCCTCAGCAACGCGAATTCAAATACCGCATTTTGATGCGGTTATTATTGGTGTTTGATTATGGGTGAGTCTGGCTGTTAAAGCCGCCGAGAGGTCCCAAAGCGCGCCGAGAGTAGCAGCTTTGCAAAGGGCCGACTAGAGCCAAAAGCGGCCTCTACAGTCACTTTTGTGACTCGAGAATAACAAGCGGTCATTTTAGAGCAATAATTCTATAAATCCCTGAAAGCCTTTAAAACCGGGCCATAAAAGCAAAAGATCGCAGCCTTCGGCAGCGCCTACGGAGGAATACGATTCCCTGCAGGCGCTGCCGAAGGCTGCGATCTTTTGGGACCGCCCGGATCTATGACCGATCAGGCGATATCCCGCAACTCCCGCCGCAGAATCTTGCCCACCGGCGTCATCGGCAACGACTCACGCAACACAATGTGCTTGGGGACTTTGTACGCCGTGAAGTTTTCCTTGCAGTAGGCCTTCAGCTCTTCAAGGCTGACCCCCGACTCTCGCGCCACCACAAACAACTTCACCGCTTCGCCCGAACGTTCGTCCGGCACACCAATGACCGCGCAGTTGGCGACTTTCGGGTGAGCCATCACCACGTCTTCGATCTCGTTCGGGTACACGTTGAAACCCGAGACGATGATCATGTCTTTCTTGCGATCGACGATGCGCACAAAACCGTCCGGATCGATCACGGCGATGTCGCCGGACTTGAACCAGCCTTCGGCATCCAGCACTTCGGCAGTGGCCTCGGGTTTCTGCCAGTAGCCCTTCATGATCTGCGGGCCCTTGATGCACAGTTCGCCGCGCTCACCCATCGGCTGCTCGACACCTTCATCGTTGATGACTTTCAGCGTAGTGCCCGGCACCGGCAGGCCGACCGTGCCGATCCGCGATTTGTCGCCGTACGGGTTGGTGCACGCCACCGGCGAGGTTTCGGTCAGGCCATAGCCTTCGGTGATGCGGCACCCGGTCAGTTGCTCCCAGCGCTCCGCGGTGGCCTTGACCAGCGCAGTGCCGCCGGAGTTGGTCAGTTTCAGGCTGGAGAAATCCAGGGTCTTGAAATCCGGATGGTCCATCAACGCAACGAACAGCGTGTTGAGCCCCAGCAATGCCGAAAACCGCCAGTTCTTCAGTTCCTTGATGAAGCCCTTGATGTCCCGTGGATTGGTGATCAGCACGTTATGGTTGCCGGTCACCATCATGCACATGCAATTCGCGGTGAAGGCATAGATGTGATACAGCGGCAGCGGCGCGATCATCACTTCCTGGCCTTCGCGCAGCAGCGGCTGGCCATCGTTGCCGAACTGCCCCAGGCACGCCCGCGCCTGCTGCATGTTCGCCACCAGGTTGCCGTGGGTCAGCATCGCGCCCTTGGCCAGGCCGGTGGTGCCGCCGGTGTATTGCAGCACGGCGATATCGCTGAGGCCGGCGTCCAGCGGCTTGATGCCCAGGCCCCGGCCCATGCGCAACGCGCTCTTGAAGGAAACGGCCTGCGGCAAGGAATAGTCGGGGACCATTTTCTTGACCTTGCTCACCAGGGTGTTGACCAGCCAGCCTTTGGCGGTGGGCATCATGTCGCCCATCTTCGCTTCGATCAGGTACTGGATGTCGGTGTCGGCCAGCACTTCCTGGACCTTCTGCCCGAACATGTTCAGGTAGACCAGCGCCCGGGCACCGGAATCCTTGAATTGATGACGCATTTCCCGTGCGGTGTACAGCGGGTTGGTGTTGACCACGATCAGCCCGGCGCGCAACGCACCGAACACGGCAATCGGGTAGTGCAGGACGTTGGGCATCTGCACCGCGATGCGATCCCCCGGCACCAGGTCGGTGTGGGCTTGCAGGTAACCGGCGAACGCGGCGCTGTAGCGTTCCAGTTCGGCGTAGGTCAGGGTCACGCCCATGTTGCTGAAGGCCGGGCGGTCCGCAAATTTTTTGCAGGAACGCTCGAACACCTCGATCACCGACTTGTAAGCCCCTTGATCAATGTCCAGGGGTACGCCGGCCGGGCGTTTGTCATTCCAGAAATCAGGTTGCATTGTTCTTGTCCTCTTTACCTGAACCGATCCGGGGCCACTCTCTGCACTGTCAGAAAAACAAAAAGCAAAAAGCGGAGCTTCACGGACACTAGCAGCTATGACGAATCAGGCAAATATGCCAACGTCCGTCATTGATCGTGTGAATCTTGGTGCCGTGGCGTGGCCTGATCAGACGCCCGGTGAAGGATGCGCTATACAATGCACCGAGCCCATGCAAAGGAATCGCCATGATCCACGACACCTTCTGGTTGACCGCGAGTGACCGCAGCCGCCTCTTCGTCAACCAGTGGCTGCCCGACGCACCATTGAAAGCGGTGATCCTGGTGGCCCACGGCATGGCCGAACACAGTGCTCGCTATGCCCGTCTGGCGGAAAAATGCTGTGAACAGGGCTATGGCGTTTACGCACCTGACTTGCGTGGACATGGCAAAACTGCCGAAAACGGGACTCTCGGACATTTCTCCGATGACGATGGCTGGTGCAAGGTCGTCGGTGACCTCGCCAGCCTCAATCAGCACATCGGCCAGCAGCATCCCGGCGTGCCGATCGTGCTGCTCGGCCACAGCATGGGCAGTTACATCGCCCAGGCCTATCTGCTGCATCACAGCGCCAGCCTGTATGGGGCGGTGCTCAGTGGTTCGAACTTTCAACCGGTGGCGCTTTATCGCGCCGCCCGACAAATCGCCCGCCTCGAACGCTTGCGCCAGGGGCCGAAGGGGCGCAGCGCGCTGATCGAATGGCTGTCGTTCGGCTCGTTCAACAAGAAGTTCAAACCGGTGCGCACCGCGTTCGACTGGCTCAGCCGCGACCCGGCCGAAGTCGACAAATACGCCAACGACCCGCTCTGCGGCTTTCGTTGCACCAATCAGTTCTGGATCGATTTGCTCGGCGGCTTGCAGCAAATCAGCAAAGCGTCCAATCTCGCCCAGATCGATCCGGGCCTGCCGCTGCTGGTGATTGGCGGTGAATGTGATCCGGTGAGTGAAGGCAAGCGTCTGAAAGATCTGGCCGATGCACTGCGTGCCGCTGGCAGCCAGAGCCTGCAACTGAAGATTTACCCGCAGGCACGGCACGAACTGTTCAACGAGAGCAATCGCGATGAAGTGACAGCCGATGTGCTGAGCTGGATCGCGCACGCCCTGAGCCACCGCCGCCCACCCCGATCCGAATAGTTTTTTGTGGTTTTTTTATTTGTCACAGGAATTAAAACCGATGACCCAGGTTACCAACACCCCTTACGAAGCCCTTGAAGTCGGGCAGACCGCCAGCTACAGCAAGACGGTCGAAGAGCGCGACATTCAACTGTTCGCCGCGATGTCCGGTGATCACAACCCGGTGCACCTGGACGCTGAATTCGCCGCTGGCACCATGTTCAAGGAGCGTATCGCTCACGGCATGTTCAGCGGTGCACTGATCAGCGCCGCCGTTGCCTGCGAGTTGCCTGGGCCGGGCACCATTTATATTGGTCAGCAGATGAGCTTTCAGAAGCCGGTGAAAATTGGCGACACGCTGACGGTGCGTCTGGAGATCCTGGAAAAGCTGCCGAAGTTTCGTGTGCGCATTGCGACGCGGGTGTTCAACCAGCGTGATGAGTTGGTAGTGGATGGCGAAGCGGAAATTCTGGCACCGCGCAAACAGCAAACCGTGACGTTGCCAACGTTGCCGGCGATCAGCATCGGCTGATTCACCGCTCCCCTGTGGCGAGGGAGCTTGCTCTCGCTCGGCTGCGAAGCAGTCGCAATAAACGTCACCTCGGTTCACCAGATTAAACGCGGTGCCTGATTTTGGGGGTGCTTCGCACCCCAGCGGGAGCAAGCGCCCTCGTCACAGGGACTGCTACCGGTCGCCTTCCTGCACCTGCACACTCGCCGTCATCCCCGAACTCAAATTGATCCCCTCGGGCACTTCGTCCAGTTTGATCCGCACCGGAATCCGCTGCGCCAGTCTCACCCAGTTGAACGTCGGCTCCACTTCCGCCAGCAACTGCCCATCCGGCGTGGTGTTACGATCGGTGATCCCGCGGCTGACGCTTTCCACATGCCCTTGCAGCGCCTCGCCCGCACTCATCAACCAGACCTTTACCGGATCGCCAACGCGAATCCTCGGCAGTTTGGTTTCTTCGAAATACGCCTGCACATAGAACGTTGAATCGTCGATCAGCGCCATCACCGCTTGCCCGGCATTCACGTAATTGCCTTGGGCCAGACGCAAGTTGGTGATGTGGCCGCTGCGCGGCGCGTGGACCTCGCTTCGGGCGAGGTTGAGTTCAGCGACCTTGGCTTCGGCCTGGGCTTCGCGCAGTTCACCACGGGCGATGCCGGCGTTGATTTGCGCGTTCTCGCGCAGCTCGGCACTGATGGCTTGCGGGCCGAGGGCAGCACGGCGACTGGCTTCGCGCTCACGCAGATTGAGTTGCTGCTGACGGGTTTGCACCACCGCTTGCGCCTTCTCCAGCGCGGCTTCGAACCGGTCGCGGTCGATGCTCAGCAACAGGTCGCCCGCCTTCACCGACTGGTTGTCGAAGGCCTTGAGCTCACGCACCCAGCCTGACACATCCGGAGCGATCACCACCACATCGGCGCGAATCCGCGCATCCCGGGTCCACGGCGTGAGCATGTAGTACTGCCACAAATGAAAACCGGCAAAAATCGCCACCGCCACCAGGCACAGGGTAACCGCGACACGTACGGATGTACGCATGTTCAACTCCTTATAAAGGTCCGAGGACGACGGTGATCAGGGTCAATACACAGACGTACAAGGCGCAATCGAATAACGCTTCGTGCCAGATCCAGCGGCCGGCCGGGGTCAGGCGCAACAGCAGGCGCAAGGCCCCGGTGACGAGCAGCGCCAGCAGCACATAAATCAGAAACGGGCTGAGCAGCACGCCCCCCGCCGACCACTCACGCAAGCCCATGGCTTTGCTCCTGTTGACGGCACCACGCGCGCCAGCTGTTCTGCAATTGCAGCACCGCGCCCTGTGCCAGTTTCACGGCATCGCTGGGCGGCAACGCGTACAAGGTGTTCAAGAATGCTTCGCTGGGCTGTTCCAGGGCATCGGCATAACGACCGCTCGGGCCCTGTTCGAGGACTTTTTCCAGTGCCTCGAGATAGCGGCGCTGCGGCGCACTGACCGGCACCTGCGCCACGGCCAGGCTCAAGCGCAAATGCAGCAGTTCGTCGCCGATGTCCAGACCGAGCAAGCCGTCATCCCAGCGACTGCGCGCCGGCTCCGGCAACTCCGGATGGTGCCGCGCCAGTTGCAGCAAACGGTCGGCCATGCGCCCGCCGAACCAGCTTTCAGCGCCAGGCAAATTGCGCCGGGTCAAGCGCACGAGATCGTCGAGGGTCGCTGCCAGCAGACGTCGCCCATGCCAGGCCGGGTTGCGCAGGATCAGCAAGTGAAACGCCAACACTGCCGCGCCGACGCCGACCACCATGGCTTGAGCGCTGTTGAAGAACGTCGCGACGTCGAACTTCATCGCGTTGAGCGGTGACACCAGCACGATGAAATGCAGGCAAAACGAAGTGGCCGTGGCGCCGATCTGCGGCTTGGCCATGCCCAGCGCGCCCAGAAACAACGGCACGCCCATGCCCATGCAAAGCAACGCAAAACCACTCCATTGCGGCAGCAGAATCTGCCCGACAATAAACGCCGCCGGGATCGCCAGAAAAATCCCGCGCATGAAACTCATGCCGATCTGCGCGCCGTTCTCGCGACTGGCGAACAGGCTGCACACCACGCAGGTCAGCACCAATGCGCCCGAGGCGGCGGGCCAGGCCGTCGCCAGCCAGAAACACGACACCACCAGAAACGCCAAGGCACTGCGCGCCCCGAAGACCAGCGCCAATGACAGGTCGCGGTGCGGCGTCAGGGTGCGCGGCGGTTCAACGGTTTCCTTGCCCTCCTCCACCGCCTTCAACGCCGCGTTGGCCGCCATCGCGGTATCCATCAACAATGTGAAACGGACCAGGCAATAACTCTGCGCAGAGCTGATCCGTGGATCATGGGAGGCATCGAGCAAACGCGGTCGCAAGGCTTGCAACGTCGCTGTATCCGGGCTGGCGAGCGCTTCCTGAACCTCAGTCATCCACGGCGCCAACTGTACGGCTTCCTGCGGTTCCAACTGCTTCCACTGACGCCGTACTGAACGGGCGATGCGCAGCAGCATCAACAGTTTCTGGCTCAGTCCGCTGATGGCCCGCGCACGTTGCCGGCCGAGTCCGCCTTCGAACCAGGCGTGCTCGCGCTGGGCATCCACCGCGACAATTCGACCGAGGATTTCCAGCAGGCCCTTGCGCGCCTGACCGTCGCCGGCCAACGTCGCGCGCGCGGCATTCATGCCACTCTGCCACGCGGCTCGCGCCTGATCCGCCAGTTGCCGTTCAACCCGCATTGGCCACAGCAAGGCACTGGCGGCGGTGGCGCAGAGAATGCCCAGACAGATTTCCGTGCAGCGCGCCACCGCTTGATCGAACACCGTCAGCGGGTGAGTGATGGCGGGCAAGGCGATGATTGCGACCGTATAACCGGCCAACACAAACGAATAGGACCAGGCACTGCGCAGCAAGGTCGAACTCGCCGTACACAGCCCGAGCCACAACGCCAATGCCAGAAGAAACAACCACGGCGTCTGTGCGAACAGGCTCATGAACACCACCGACATGATCGTTCCGATCAGCGTCCCCAACAGCCGCGCCAAGCCCTTCTGCACCACCATCCCGGACAGCGGCTGGGCGACGATGAACGCCGTCATCAACGCCCAGGCCGGTTGCTCCAGCCCCCAGCGCAATGCCAGCCACAACGCGAGACCGCCGCCGAGCAGGGTCTTGATCGCGAACTGCAGGGCACGGCGGTCGGGCGCAAACAAAGCCTGCAAAGTGATAGGCACGTAAAGCACTCTTCAAAGGACGATTTAACGATAGTCGGGTTCACCGAAGTGACTTGAAATCAAATTATTAGCTGGCTATCTATCTATCGTCCAGCGCTAAAAGCCGGGCACAAAAAAACGCCAGACTGGCTGGCGTTTCTGACAGGCTTTGCGCGCTTACGAGCGTGCGCGAGCCTGGTTACGCAGGGCTTTCACCTGATCGTGATTGCGCTGCACGCCGTGGTACTGACGTTCAACCAGATCACGAATGCCCACCAGGTTGTGCTTGTTGATTTTTTCGATGGCTTCTTTGTAAGCCTTCAGCGCATGGTCTTCACCGCGTTCGGCTTCGTTCAGCACGGCTTCTTCATCCTTGCCGGTGAACATGGCTTTCACGTCGACCCAGCGACGGTGCAGATCACCGCTGACGCTGGTGGAAGTTTCCGGATCGCCGCCCATCGAACGCACAGCCGCTTGCAGCTCCGAAGCGGCCGTAGCGCAGTCGGCGGAGCGCTGGATGAACAGCGTTTTCAGTTCTGGGTGCTTGATGTCTTCAGCGCAAGTCTTGAACCCTTCCTGACCGTCTTTGCTGGTTTCAATCAGGTCATTGAGTACAGAGATCGCTTCTTTATTCATGTCGGTCATTTTCAATTCCTCGCGGGTTGATGAAAGATGCAATAGCTATTGCACCCTGCATGCCAGCTTTGAATTGATAATTTATTGCTTATATTTCAATAACTTAACTTTTACCCAGAAATCTGTATCCGCGTTATTTGCATGATCTGTCAATTGGCCTGCATGCAGAATGCCTGTATTTTCCAGCCTGACCGATTCAAGACGACTGATTGATGAACCCTGAAAAACTCGAACTGCTGATTACCCGTCAAATGCCCTTCGGCAAGTACAAGGGCCGCATCATTGCCGACCTGCCCGGCCAATACCTGAACTGGTTCGCCCGGGAAGGTTTCCCCCATGGCGAACTGGGCGGACTGCTGGCCTTGATGCAGGAAATCGATCACAACGGCCTGTCGGAGTTGCTTGAACCGCTGCGCGCCAAACACGGCAAACCCGCCCCTCGCCATTGAGCCATCCCCATGCCCGATAACACCCGCCGCGCCCGTGATGAAATGTTTTGGCAGACCTTTGCCGACCGCTATGCCGTCGAACCCGGCCCGATAAACCTCGAGAACGGCTATTTCGGACGCATGTCGCGCACGGTGATTGAGGAATACCAACGCAACATCGAACTCATCAACCGTAGCAACTCGGTCCATGTACGCCAGCGCTTCGAACGGGACGAAAACCTTGCGATCCTGGCCCAGCTCGCCGACCTGATTGGCGTGGCCGCAGAATCCGTTGCCCTCACCCGCAACGCGTCGGACGGTCTGCAATCGCTGATCCGCAATTACAACCGACTGCAGCCGGGCGATCAGGTGCTGATCTGCGATCTGGAGTACGACACGGTCAAAGGCGCCATGCGCTGGCTCGCGCGGCATCGCGGTGTTGAAGTCATCGAGATCGATCACGCGCACCCCGCCAGTTTCGACAGTTTGCTGGCCACTTATCGCGATGCATTCGCGCGTTATCCGAAGCTCAAGCTGATGGCGCTGACCCACGTCACTCACCGCACCGGGCTGGTGATGCCGGTGAAGGCGATTGTCGCTGCCGCCAGGGAACACGGGATCGACGTGATCCTCGATGGCGCTCATGCACTGGGCCAGATCGAATTCAAACTCGATGACCTCGGCGTCGCATTCGCCGGTTTCAACCTGCACAAGTGGATCGGTGCGCCGCTGACCCTGGGCTTCATGTATATCGCTCCCGAGCGCCTGGCCGACATCGACCCGGACATGGGCGAGATGCATTTCCCGGTCACTGACATTCGCGCCCGCACGCCATACAGCACCCCCAACATCCCGGCGTTGCTGACCCTGCCGCTGGTGTTCGAGGAGCATCGGGCCATGGGCGGTTCGGCCGCCAAGGGTGCACGGCTCAATTACCTGCGCAACCGCTGGGTCAATGCGGTACGCGATCTGGCGGGCATCGACGTCATGACCCCGGACGACCCTCGACTGTATTGCGGCATCACGGCGATGCGCTTTACCCGGCACGCCGATCAGCAGGCAATGGCCGAGCGGCTGCTCAAGGACTACAACCTGTTCACCGTGACGCGCAGCGGTGCAGCGAGTGGCCCGTGCATCCGCATCACACCGGGGCTGACCACCACCGCTGCGCATATGGACGTGTTGACCCAGGCACTGCACGAGCTGCGCTGACGTCAGACCGTGTATTTGTCGAAGTCCTCCGGTTTGATCTGCGATGACGCCGCGAACGTGTCGATGCCAATGGTCATTTGGCCGAAAAACCCGTCTTCTTTCGAGTCTCGACTGAGGGTGTGAACGGTCAGGGTCGAGGCTTCGCCGCCCATGGTTTCATAGAGAACATCCTGATCGTTGGTCAGTGGCGCGACGCTTCGGCCACTGTATTGCCGGGTGTTGAGCACCGAACGCGAAGCCGCTTCAGGGAAGTACAGCTGGCCGACCCAGGCGACATGCCGTTCTTCGAGATAGTTGTTGCCTGCGGTGACTCGGACTGCGACGTGGATGTGCAACGCGCGTCCGGCATAGAAACCCGGATAGATCGTGGTAAAGCGCACGATGCCTTTCTGATCCGTGAACTGCCCGCCGCGCAGGTAGGTATCGTCATCGGTACGCGGGATCGCGCCGATATCGCCGTTGTCGACTTCCTTGTCCGGGTCGATCCTGCTCCAGCCCGAATACGCACCACGCGCATTGCAATGCCAGATATCGACGATGGCGCCGGTGACCGGCTGGCAGGTCATCGCATCGACGATCGTCAGTTTCAGCACCAGAGGAAGGCCGTCCATGCCTTCGCTGATGTTTCGCCTGATCAGTTTAGGGTTTCGAAAATACGGGCCGGCGATCTGTTCGGGTGACAGCAGGCAAGCCGGTTGTGCGGATATCACTGAGGTGTTGTCGTCCATGACGTTCTCTCTTCCATAAGATGAACGCAGGTTAACGCCGGATGAGCGGCGAGATGCGGTAACTATGTATCGCGTGATGTCCTGTCTCGAATGCCACCACAGGTTCAGTGGTTTTCATTGGGCAAAAAAAAACGGTGCACCGACCAAGCGCACCGTTAAAGCCGTAGAACACACAACGAAGTGTCAGGTAAAAGCAGATCAGTCCAGCAGCGCCAAGGCCTCGGCGGTGCATTCCTGAATGCGGGCCCAGTCACCGTTCTTGATCCACTCCGGATCAAGCATCCAGCTACCGCCCACGCACATCACGTTTTTCAACGCCATGTAGCTCTTGATGTTGGCCGGGCTGACGCCGCCGGTCGGGCAGAATTTCACTTCGCCGAACGGGCCGCCCAGGGCTTTGATCGCCGCGACGCCGCCGCTGACTTCCGCCGGGAACAGTTTGAAGCGGCGATAGCCCAGACCGTAGCCTTCCATGATGCCCGAGGCATTGCTGATGCCCGGCAACAGCGGGATCGGGCTGTCGACGCTGGCTTCGAGCAAGTCACGGGTGATGCCCGGCGTGACGATGAACTGCGACCCGGCAGCTTCTGCGGCGGCCAGCATGTGGCGATCGAGCACGGTGCCGGCGCCGGTCACCAGTTCCGGACGCTGCTCGCGCAGGATCTGGATCGCCTTGAGGCCGAACTGCGAACGCAAGGTCACTTCCAGGGCTGTCAGGCCACCGGCCGCGAGGGCGTCGGCCAGCGGCAGCACGTCCTGTTCGCGAGCAATGGTGATTACCGGCAGGATCCGCGCCTTGGCGCAGAGGCTGTCGATCAGGGCAACTTTGTCCGCCATGGAAACGGTCGGGGATGGGGTTGTCATAGCGGCTGTTCCTTGGCTCATGGGCACCAGTAAATCTCTAACGTAGGTTGCAGAAACGCGCGAATCGGCATGGCGGCGACATCGTCACCGGCCAATGCGGCACTCAGGGTGGTCAGCTTGGACTGACCGGAAATCGATAGAACGGTGTGTTTGGCCGAAGCCAGCAGCGCGCGACTCATGGTCAGGCGCTGATGCGGCACGGTCGGCGCCAGCATCGGGTAGCAACGACGTGTGCCGTCGACTTTCAAGGCGTCGGCCAGGTTCGGACTGTTCGGGAACAACGACGCGGTGTGGCCGTCGTCGCCCATGCCCAGTACCAGCACGTCGATGGCAGGCAACTCGGCGAGCAAACGGTCGGCTTGCTCGGCCGCTTGTTCAAGGTTGGCGCTGGCGCTGTACAGACTCAGGAACTGAGCCTTCGCCGCCAGACCCTGCAACAGGTAACGCTTGAGCAGACCGGCGTTGCTGTCGGCGTGTTCCACCGGCACCCAACGCTCATCAGCCAGGGTCACGACGACCTTGGACCAATCCAGTTTCTGTTTCGCCAGGTTCTGGAAAAACGCCACCGGGCTGCGTCCACCGGACACCACCAGCGTCGCGGTCCCGCGAGCGTCGATAGCGTCACTCAGTTGCTTGGCCACCTTCAGCGCCAAACCATCGGCGAGCAACACCGGGCTCTTGAACTCATGGGCGCTGACGCCCTGAGGCAGTTTCAAATTAGATATCGCCATACCACGACCTCCCGTCCCGCGTGATCAGAGCAATGGAGCTCATCGGTCCCCAGGACCCGGCCGCGTACGGCTTGGGCGCATCACCGGATTTCTTCCACCCGGCGATCAACTGGTCACACCACTTCCACGCGGCTTCGATTTCATCTTTACGGACAAACAGGTTCTGATTGCCGCGCATCACTTCCAGCAACAACCGCTCGTAGGCATCGGGAATCCGTGCGCTGCGCCAGGTGTCGGAAAAATTCAGCTGCAACGGACCGCTGCGCAGCTGCATGCCCTTGTCCAGGCCTTGTTCTTTGGTCATCACACGCAAGGAAATGCCTTCGTCCGGTTGCAGGCGGATAATCAGTTTGTTGCTGATTTGCAGGCGCTGCTCGGGGGCGAAGATGTAGTGCGACGGTTCCTTGAAGTGGATAACGATCTGCGACAGTTTCTGCGGCATGCGCTTGCCGGTGCGCAGGTAAAACGGCACGCCGGCCCAACGCCAATTGCGGATGTCGGCACGCAGGGCGACGAAAGTTTCCGTGTCGCTCTGGGTGTTGGAATTCGGCTCTTCCAGGTAGCCGGGAACCGGTTTGCCTTCGCTGTAACCGGCGATGTACTGGCCGCGCACCACTTGGGTGGTCAGGCCTTCCGGGCTGATGGGCGCCAGCGCCTTGAGCACTTTGACTTTCTCGTCGCGGATGCTGTCGGCGGACAGGTCGGCCGGAGGGTCCATGGCGATCAGGCAAAGCAGTTGCAACAGGTGATTCTGGATCATGTCCCGCAGCTGACCGGCCTTGTCGAAGTAGCCCCAGCGGCCTTCGATCCCGACCTTTTCAGCCACGGTGATTTCCACGTGGGAGATGTAATTCTGGTTCCACTGGGTTTCGAACAGGCTGTTGGCAAAACGCAGGGCGATGAGGTTTTGAACGGTCTCTTTGCCCAGGTAGTGGTCGATGCGGTAGGTGCGGTTCTCCGGAAAGAACTGCGCCACGGCGTCGTTGACCTTGCGCGAGGATTCCAGGTCGGAACCGATGGGTTTTTCCAGCACCACACGGGTGTTCTCGGCCAGACCGACCTTCGCCAGGTTTTCGCAGATCGCGCCGTAGACAGCGGCCGGCGTGGCGAAGTAGGCGATCACTCGCTGGGCGCTGCCGGCCATTTCGGCCAGGGCCACATAGTCTTCGGACTTGAGGAAATCGACGTGCAGATAGGTCAGGCGGGCCAGAAAACGTTCGACCACCGCTTCGTCCAGCTCTTTGGCGCCGACGTAGCGGCGCAGCTCGGAAGCGATGAACGCCAGATGCTCCTGCTCGCTGCCCGGCTCACGGGCCAGCGCGATGATGCGCGTGTCCTCGTGCAACAGGCCTGCGCCATCGAGTTGATAGAGGGCAGGAAACAGCTTGCGCAAGGCCAGATCGCCAAGCGCGCCGAACAAGGCAAAGGTGCACGGTTCAACCGTAATCGAAGGCATGATGTTTGTTCTTTTATCAAGTTAAGCTACAAATACCTTTTTTCAAGGCATCGCTCAAGCAAAAATGTAGTAATAACCACAACATTTTCGCAAAATACAGATTCCGAGTGGTGGTCAGTCGGAGCCATCAGTAGGATAGGCCACCGCTTGGGGTCGCATCAAAGGCCCAATTTGCATAGCCGAGCCCTTATTTGCATTGCAGAACCTAGGAAATCATATGGACCGCGTGCGAAATCTGCTGGAACAGATCCAGAATCGCCTTGAAGACCTGAACAAGGCCGAACGCAAAGTCGCCGAAGTGATCCTGCTCAACCCAGAGCAGGCCACCCGGTTCAGCATCGCCGCCCTCGCCCAGGCCTCCAAGGTCAGCGAGCCGACGGTCAACCGCTTCTGCCGTTCATTCGGCGTCAGCGGCTACCCGGAACTCAAACTTCAGCTGGCCCAGAGCCTGGCCAGCGGCGCGGCGTATGTCAGCCGTGCGGTCGAGGCCGACGATAATCCGGAAGCCTATACCAAGAAGATTTTCGGCAGCGCCATCGCGTCGCTGGACAGTGCCTTGCAGGCCCTGGACCCGAATCTGATCAGCCGCGCCGTCGACCTGTTGATCCAGGCCCGGCAGATCCACTTCTTCGGCCTCGGCGCCTCGGCCCCGGTGGCGCTGGACGCGCAGCACAAATTCTTCCGCTTCAACCTCGCCGTCACCGCCCATGCGGATGTGCTGATGCAGCGCATGATTGCGTCGGTGGCCCACACCGGCGAGTTGTTCGTGATCATTTCCTACACCGGCCGCACTCGCGAACTGGTGGAAGTGGCGCGTATCGCCCGGGAAAACGGCGCTTCGGTGCTTGGGCTGACAGCCGAAGGTTCGCCGTTGGCCAAGGCCAGTACGCTGAGCCTGAACATCCCGCTGCCGGAAGACACCGACATTTATATGCCGATGACGTCGCGGATCATTCAATTGACGGTGCTGGATGTGCTCGCCACCGGCATGACGTTGCGCCGTGGTGTGGATTTCCAGCCGCATTTGCGCAAGATCAAAGAGAGTTTGAATGCGAGCAGGTATCCGGTGGGGGATGAGTTCAACTGATCCGAAATCTCTACTGACCGGTTCGGCCTCATCGCGAGCAGGCTCGCTCCCACATTGGATCTTCGGTGAACACAGCATTTGTGTTCAAAACCAACCCCCTGTGGGAGCGAGCCTGCTCGCGATGGCGGTAGTCCAGACACTGCCGCACCTGAACTAAACTCCCACCCGCGCCTGCAAACTCAAATGAGCCTTCTGCCCCGGCGCCAGGCTCAGGCTATCGGTCCCACCGCTTGCCGCTTCCACACAGACAAACTCGGAAATCTCGTTCCAACTGACGCCCAATAGCGGACGCGAACCGGGATGCCAGACCACCGTGTCCGCATCCTCCCCGGTATCAATGCACAATTCCCGCTGCCAGGCGTGATCCCTGAGCTGCAATTCGCCGTCATGCTGGAACACGCGTTGACAGCCACCCTCCACCCGCAACTCGCCTTCCTGCTGGCAAGCCTGGCGGTTCAACTGGTCATAACCTTGCGCACCGTCGAGCCCAGACAGCGCTATCTCGCCAACATCGCCAATACGCCAGTAAGCATGCAACGCCTGACTCAATTGGCACGGCAGGCTGTCCTGATGCTCGGTACTCAGGCGCAACGCCATGCGTTCGCCAAGGTGGGCATGCAGGTCTACTTGCCAGTCACACAACTGCAGTTGCCAGTGCAGGTGCACGCCGTCGTCGTCATGGCTACTGTCGAGCAGTTTCCAGTCGAGCAACCGCGCCCAGCCATGGGATGGCCATGCGTTTTCACTCGGATGCCGTCCGTACCATGGCCAACACACCGGCACGCCGCCACGAATCGCACCCACGTGGGGCCACTTCGCCGCGCACCAGAGCCACGGTTTCTGCCCTTTGGGCTGGAAGTGCAGCAATTGCGCGCCCTGCCGACTGAACACCGCCTGACACAGCGGATGATCGATCACCAGCACATCGCGCATCTGATAGCGCTCCCACGCAAACATCGGACGTTCGCGCAAGGATTTGAAGAAGCGTTGTAGCGGATGCTCATGCATGTGCCACTGTCCTGAAAATCATCTGTCACCGGGGTGCGCCGCCCCCAAAAAAAAGCGGACAGCCTGGGCTGTCCGCAAAAATGCGCACATAGAGAGGAGCTTATCGCAACAGCGTTAGAACACCGACTGAATTTTCAGGCCGGCCACCAGCGCGTTGTCGACTTCATCCACACCGCCCGGGTGAGTGATGTATTGCAGGTTGGGACGCACGGTCAGCCAGTTGGTAACGTGGAAGCCGTAGTTGATCTCGTAGTTGTATTCAGTGTCACGCAGTGGCGCAAACCGCGGATCTTCGTACTGGGTGACACCATTGTCGGCGTTGACCAGCTCGGCGTTTTTCTTCACGTCATCGTTGACATGGATACGGGCGAAACCGATACCGACGTCATCTTTCGGACGTGCATCGAACGGGCCCTTGTACACAAACATCAACGACTGATAGTTGTCGACGATGTTGGTGTCCTTGTCGTGGAACGTGGCGTTGGCCGATACGGTCAGACCACGGCTTTTGTCACCGTTGTGGTCGGTCAGCTGTTGCTGCGCCACGAACCAGTAGCCGGACTTGCTGCTGTGGCTGCGGTAAGCGTTGCCGCTGGTGGCCGCATCATTGCCGTTGTCGTCTTCACGAACGTCATCGGCGCTGGCCGTGCTTTTGTAGTAACCGACACGGTATTCGCCCGGCAGGTTGTTCAGGTTAGGCAACCAGACCAGTTCGACCGGCAACACGGTGCCCTTGGTACCACTGCCGCTAAGCTTGAAGCCGTTGCCGTGTTCCAGTTGCGACGGGTTCTGGTTGTACGCGCCGATCTGCGCATAGAACTCGGGCGAGATGTTGTACTTCACGCGGATTGCGGCCTGGCTGACGGGCCAGTTGTACCAGATGTTGGTCGCCCAGTTACCCACCTGGGAACCGCAGAATGCCAGGTTCTGGAACTCGCAAGGGAAGGTGTTGAAGTCTTCGCCTTCGCCGAAGTAACCGGCCTTGACGTCCAGTTTACCGTCGAGGAACTGGTGCTTGATCCACAACTGGGTCAAACGAACCATATGGCCGCGACCGTAGACTTCCTGGGAGGAACTCAAGGTGCCGGCACGCGGGTCGCCAACACGGTCATTGGAGATGTTTTCACCATTACGGTTGGTCAGCTGGATCTTCGCCTGGGTGTTATCCCAGCCCCACAGCTTTTGCAGGTCGAGCGCCACGCCCAGGCCGAACTGGTCGGCGTAACGCGCCGTCTTGTCGTTGTTGTAGCCGCCGTGGAGGTTGCTGCCCACTTCACCGACGTAGTCCATCTTGATGTCGATGCCCTGCTCGATCAGCTTGGTCCGCTCACCACCCCAATCGCCGGTCATCCATTCGGAATCGGCGCTGAACGCGTCAGCCGCGTGCACACTGCCAGCCAGCATCATTGCCGCAATCGCCGACAACTGGCAGATAAGCTGAGCGTTTTTGTTCTTCTTCATCCCTACATCCTCGTTTTATTGTTATTAACTGTTTTTATCTAACGCGGTTACATCAGTTGCGAAGAGCGACAGGCCGCTCACCGCATATGCCCCTGTGAGACCGGGCTTTTGTAGGAGCTGGCCTGCCGGCGATGCAAACGACTCGGTTTAATGTCGAACCGATTTGATGCCATCGCTGGCAGGCCAGCTCCCACACAACCCCATTCCCACATTTGATCTTCAGCGGCCTTTGAATTGAGTCACGTTGGCGCTGTGCACTTCGGTCTTTGGCAGACCGGCCACCCCCAGGCGCTCCCCGGTCTTGGCATCGAACAGCAGCACTTTCGATGGATCGAATTGCAGGGTCAGGGTCTCGCCCACGGCCGGTGCAACGTCCGGCGCCAGGCGGCAGCAGACTTTGGTGTCGTTGAGATTGACGAAAACCAGTGTGTCGGGACCGGTCGGTTCGGTGACCTGGACTTCGGCGCGAATGGTCGGCAAACCGTTCGGCTCGCTACCCGCCAGCACGATCTGTTCCGGACGCATGCCGAGGATCACTTCGCGGTCTTCGAGCCCTGCGTCCTGCATGCCCAATGGCAATTCGCAACGCGCCTGACCGCTGTCGAGCAGCGCCACCAGACGACCGTCCTTGCGCTGCAAACGCAGGGGGATGAAGTTCATCGGCGGCGAACCGATGAAGCTCGCCACGAACAGGTTGGCCGGGTTGTTGTAGATGTCTTTCGGCGTGCCGAACTGCTGGATGATCCCGTCCTTCATCACCGCCACTTTATCGCCCAGCGTCATCGCTTCGATCTGGTCGTGGGTCACGTAGACCGTGGTGGTTTTCAGGCGCTGGTGCATCAGTTTCATTTCGGTGCGCATCTCGACGCGCAGCTTGGCGTCGAGGTTGGACAGCGGTTCGTCGAACAGGTAAATCTTCGGCCGCCGCGCCAGCGCACGGCCCATCGCCACGCGCTGTTGCTGGCCACCGGAGAGCTGGCCCGGCTTGCGATTGAGCAAGTGTTCGATCTGCAACAGCTTGGCGACCCGCGCCACTTCCGCTTCGATGTCGGCGGCAGGCATTTTGCGGATTTTCAAGCCGAAGGCGATGTTCTCGCGAACGCTCATGGTCGGGTACAGCGCGTAGGACTGGAACACCATGGCGATGTCACGGTCTTTGGGGCTCATGCCGCTGACGTCCTGATCACCGATCATGATCGCGCCGCCGGTGATGGTTTCAAGGCCGGCGATGCAATTCATCAGGGTCGATTTGCCGCAGCCCGAAGGACCGACCAGGATCAGGAACTCACCGTCCTTGATCGACAGTTCGATGTTCTTGAGGGTGTCCGGCAGGCCGGGGCCATAAGTCTTGTTTACGTTGCGAAGTTCGAGCGTTGCCATGATTACCCCTTGACTGCGCCGGCCGTGAGACCGCGCACGAAATACTTGCCTGCGACCACATAGACCAGCAGGGTCGGCAGCCCGGCGATCATCGCCGCCGCCATATCAACGTTGTATTCCTTGGCCCCGGTACTGGTGTTGACCAAGTTGTTCAGCGCCACCGTGATCGGTTGCGAATCACCGCTGGAGAACACCACGCCGAACAGGAAGTCGTTCCAGATCTGGGTGAACTGCCAGATCAGGCAGACCATGATGATCGGGGTGGACATCGGCAGGATGATCAGCCGGAAGATGGTGAAGAAACCCGCGCCATCCAGCCGTGCGGCCTTCACCAGCGCATCGGGAACGCTGACGTAGTAGTTGCGGAAAAACAGCGTGGTGAACGCCAGCCCGTAGACCACGTGCACGAACACCAGGCCCGTGGTGGTGCTGGCCAGGCCCATTTTGCCGAGCGTGAACGAGGCCGGCAGCAGGACGGTCTGGAACGGCAGGAAGCAACCGAACAGCAGCAGGCCGAAGAACAACTGCGAACCGCGGAAGCGCCACATCGACAGCACATAGCCGTTCAGCGCGCCGATGGCGGTGGAGATCAGCACCGCCGGGACGGTGATCTTGATCGAGTTCCAGAAATACCCGTCGACGGTGCCCCAGGCCTTGACCCAGCCAATGCCGCTGACCACGGTCGGCCAGCTCAGCAGGTTGCCGGTGTTGATGTCTTCCGGTGTCTTGAAACTGGTCAACAGCATGACCACCAGCGGTATCAGGTAAAGCAATACCGCCAGGATCAGCACGCCGTAGATCGCGATGCGACTCAGGCTGATGGAAGGTTTGGCAGCGAAACTAGTCATGACGCTTGGTCCTCAGCTCGGAGTACAGGTAAGGCACGATGATTGCGAGAATCGCACCGAGCATCAGAATCGCACTGGCCGAGCCCATGCCCATCTGGCCGCGACTGAACGTGAAGGAGTACATGAACATCGCAGGCAGGTCGGAGGAGTAACCCGGGCCACCGGCCGTCATCGCCGCCACCAGGTCGAAACTCTTGATCGCGATGTGAGCGAGGATCATCACGGCGCTGAAGAACACCGGACGCAGGCTCGGCAACACCACTTTGAGGTAGATGCGCGGCATGCTCGCACCATCGATCTGGGCGGCACGGATGATCGATTGATCAACCCCACGCAGGCCGGCGAGGAACATCGCCATGATGAAGCCCGAGGCTTGCCATACCGCAGCGATCACCAGGCAATACACCACGCGATCGGGATCGATCAGCCAGTCCAGGCGAAAGCCTTCCCAGCCCCAGTCACGCAACAATTTGTCCAGGCCCATGCCCGGGTTGAGCAGCCATTTCCAGGCCGTGCCGGTGACGATCATCGAGAGCGCCATCGGGTACAGGTAGATGGTGCGAATGAAGCCTTCACGGCGAATACGCTGGTCAAGAAACACCGCCAGCAGCACACCGATCACCAGGGTGATGCCGATGAACATGCCGCCGAACACCGCGAGGTTCTTGCTCGCCACCCACCAACGGTCGTTGTCGAACAGCCGCTGGTACTGCGCCAGACCCGCCCACTTGTAAGTCGGCAGAAAGGTCGAACTGGTGAACGACAGCACGAACGTCCACAGGATGTAGCCATAAAAGCCCACAAGAACGATGAACATGCTGGGCGCCAGCACCAGTTTGGGGAGCCAGCGCTGCAATGCATCGAACGGCGAGGCCTTGCTGAACACAGCAACAGAACTCATGGGAAAATCCAGTATGTAGAGAAAGGATTACAAGCGCATTCCCTGTGGGAGCCAGCCTGCTGGCGATTGCGCTGTGTCAGTCGCACATTGAGTACCTGACACTCCGCTATCGCGAGCAGGCTCGCGCCTACAGGCCAAGCATTACTTGGCAGCCTTGATGGCCGTGCCCAGTTGCTTGGCGGCCGTGGCCGGATCGGCTTTCGGGTCGTTGATGAAGTTGGTCACGACATCAAAGAACGCACCCTGTACCGCCAGCGTGGTCGCCATATTGTGCGCCATGCTCGGCTGCAGGCCGCCGGACTTGGCGTCTGCCAGGAAGTCCTTGGCCGCGGTCTGGGCGCAGGCGTCGAAACCGTACTTGCCCATGTCGCTCAGCATGTCGTTTCGAACCGGGATCGAGCCCTTGTTGATGCTGAAGACTTTCTGGAAGTTTTCACCCAGCACGATTTTCGCAATGTCCTGCTGAGCGGCAGCAGTACCCTGGTCTTTCTGCTTGAACACGGCCAGGGAGTCGATGTTGTAGGTGAACGCTTTTTCGGTGCCCGGGAAAGCTACGCACTCGTAGTCCTTGCCGGCGACTTTCTTGGCCGCTGTCCACTCGCTCTTGGCCCAGTCACCCATGATCTGCATGCCGGCCTTGCCGTTGATGACCTTGGCCGCTTCCAGGTTCCAGTCCTGGCCTTTGCCATCGACGTCCATGTAGGTCGCGACTTTCTTCAGCTCGGTCAGCGCCTTGACCATGTCAGGGCCGGTCAGCGCAGCGTTGTCCAGGTCCACCAGGGCTTTCTTGTAGCCGTCGACGCCCATGACCGAAAGCACCACCGCTTCGAACACGGTGCTGTCCTGCCAAGGCTGGCCGCCGTGGGCAAGGGCGATGAAGCCCGCTTTCTTGAGTTTGTCGCCAGCGGCGTAGAACTCTTCAAGGGTGGTCGGGGCTTTTTCGATCCCGGCTTTCTTGAAGACTTCCGGGTTGATCCACAGCCAGTTGACCCGGTGAATGTTCACCGGCACGGCCACGTAGTCACCCTCGTATTTCACGGTATCGGAGACTTTCTTGTCGAGCAGGCTGTCCCACTTCTCGGATTTAGCGGTGTCTTTCAAGACGTCGGTATCGAGCAAGCCGGTGGACGCCCATTCCTGGATGTCCGGACCTTTGATCTGCGCTACGCCCGGCGGGTTACCGGCAACGGCGCGGCTTTTGAGCACGGTCATGGCCGTCGCACCGCCACCACCGGCAACAGCGCCGTCCTTCCAGGTGAAGCCGTCTTTTTCGACTTGGGCCTTGAGCACATCGACCGCAGCCTTTTCGCCGCCGGAGGTCCACCAGTGAACGACTTCTACCGAACCCTTGGAATCGGCGGCAAGTGCACTGAGGGGGAATGCAGAGATTGGAAGCAATGAGGCAAGAGAAATGACAGTAGCGAGGCGAGAAATCGCATTCATCTAGAATTACCTTTCTTGTTGTTATGCATGCAAGTCTGGTGCTTGCGCTGCATAGGATTTTAAACAGGAGTCATCCCCTCGCAGGTAACGAAGGGACGCGTGAATGTCACCGCATGGTTACATAGAACCGCTCTGGGACAACCTCGCCAAGGCACTGGCCATGCTCGGCGCCAGTGGCAGGCGCGGAATCAGCACGGCTTGCCAGGCGTGATAGAGATCGGGTTTACCGGCCCATATATCCGCACTCGGACGGTTCTGCGGATCGAGTTCATGGTGCCAACTGCCATCGCATCGATCGATGAAATGACTGTCACAAAAGTCCCAGAACAGTCGGTACCAGGTTTCGTAGTGCGCCTCGCCCGTGCGTTTGAGCAACGCGCTGGCGGCGGCGCTGGCTTCGCAATGGGTCCAGTGCAGGCGATGGCGAACCACCGCGCGATTGTCCCAGTCGAGGGTGTAGACAATCCCCGGCAGACCATCGATTTCCCAGCCGTGACGGCAGTTGTGTTCGAAGAGTTTTTGCGCGTCGGTGGCGAGCCAGCCCGGCGCCAGCATCCCCGCCTGCACCCGCGCTGCTTCGAGGTGCAGCAATAGCCGCGCCCATTCGAAACCGTGGCCCGGCGTGGTGCCGTAAGGACGAAAACCGTCGGCCGGGTTGTCATGGTTGTACTCGCGCAGCGGCTGCCAGTCGTGGTCGAAATGCTCGACCACCAGGTAATCGTTGGCGGCGGCGTGACCATGGATCACGCGCTCGACGATCCGTTGCGCGCGGCACAACCAGCGGTTGTCTTCAGTGACATCGGCCAGTGCGAGGAAGGCTTCGGTGGCGTGCATGTTGCTGTTGGCACCGCGGTAGCGTTCTTCTTCACTCCAGTCGCGGTTGAAGGATTCACGCATCGCGCCCTCCTCCTCGCTCCAGAAATGCGCGTCGATGATGTTGATCGCGTCATCGAGCAAGGCTTGCGCGCCGGGGCGTTGCGCGACTACCGCAGAACTGGCAGCGAGGGCGACAAACGCGTGCAGGTACGCCGCTTTGCCGCTGTTGCCGTCGCGGTGTTCGGGGGTGGCGAACCAGCCGCCGTGTTCGACATCCTTCAACGGGCCGCTGAGTGCCTGGACGCCGTGATCCACCAGCTCGGCGAAACCCGGCAGGCCCTGGATATGCGCCATGGCAAAGCTGTGGGTCATGCGCGCGGTGTTCATGGTTTCGGCGTGGGCGTTGGCCGGGAGGCGGCCTTTTTCATCGAGATTGCCGAAGCCTTCGGGGAGCTTCGAGGCCTTGGCAAACGCCAGCATGCGCAGGCCTTCGGTAGCGAGCCATTGCTGATGGGCCGGTGCGTTCAGCCAACTGCTGAAGGCGGGTTGGAAGGTGTCCATGGGGTGCCTTTTTTGTTGTTATGACTGCGGGCAGTCTAAACAACGGGCGGGGACGGGCTTGTAACGAAGGGGGCGAGTTATGTCACCGGGTGGTGACATTCACTGCAGCGAGTGATCACCTGTGGCGAGAGAGCTTGCTCCCGCTGGGGTGCGAAGCGCCCACAAAAAAATAGGGACTGCTGCGCAGTCCAGCGGGAGCAAGCTCCCTCGCCACAGGGTCGGTGTCAATCGACTGAGCGCGGCAACTGCAAGGTCACCCGCAATCCACCTTCACGCAAATTCTGCAGGCTGACTTCCCCGCCATGGCTATGGGCAATGTTGCGCGCAATCCCCAACCCCAACCCATAACCCTGCTGCTGCCCGGCCAGGCGAAAGTGCGGCTCGAACACCTGCTCCAGACGCTGCTCCGGCACACCCGGACCTTCGTCATCGACATGCAGGACAAATGCGTTCTCGTCGTCATCGATATGCAAGTGCGCGTTCTGTCCGTACTTCAGGGCATTGTCGATCAGGTTGCCGATGCAACGCTTGAGCGCCAGCGGCTTGCCCGGATACGCCGCCAGCGCCCGCCCCTGCTGGGTCACGCGACCATTGCCGTTGGGCGCCAGGTACGGCTCCACCAGGCAATCGAGCACATGGTTGAGGTCTACCGGTTCGATGTTTTCGTGGATGTCGGTGTCTTTCACGCATTGCAACGCGCCTTTGACCAGCAGCTCCAGCTCATCCAGATCGCGCCCGAACTTGGCTTGCAGCTTTTCGTCTTCGAGCAATTCAACCCTTAGCCGCAAGCGGGTAATCGGTGTGCGCAAATCATGGGAGATCGCGCTGAACAACTGGCTGCGTTCAGTCAAGTAACGGCTGATGCGCTCGCGCATGGCATTGAAAGCGCGGCCCACTTCAACCACTTCACTGCCGCCGCCCTCGGGCACCGGTTCGACCTCGGCACCGAGGGACATGTCTCGCGCTGCCCGCGCCAGGCGTTTGAGCGGACGACTTTGCCAATGCACCAGCAGGCCGATGAACAACAGCAAGAAACCGCTCGTGAGGACGATGAACCAGACTTGTTGCGCTGGCAGACCTTGCTCCTCAAGGCTGGTGTACGGCTCGGGCAACAGCGAAGCGATGTACAGCCATTCCCCCGGCGCCATCTGGATTTGCGTGACCAGCACCGGCGGGTTCACTGGCTCCAGGGTCAGTGCGTAATGCGCCCAGGAACGCGGCAGCTCATCGAGTTTCAGGCCGCTATTGAAGATCCGCAGATCCTCGGGGCTGACGAAGGTCACCGAGATATCCGTGTCGTGGCCGAGGGAATCGCGCAACACCTGATCCACCGCCTTGAGCACCGCTTCTTTGCGCGGGGTGACCGGCAGCACATCCATGCCCAAGGGTTTGTCGTTGAGGGTCACGACAAAACGGGTGCCGCCCATGCTGCGTAACTGGTCAAGCACCAGCGGCCTGAAGGCAACCGGCAACGAGCGGAAATAACTGACACTGGCGGTCATCGAATGGGCGAGGCTGCGGGCGCTGGTGACCAGGCCTTCGAGCTGCGTAGCGCGCAGTTGCGAAACCCAGATCACACTCGACAACGCCTGGGCGAACAGCACCGCCAGCAACGTCAGCAACAACATCCGCCCGAGCAGCGAACGTGGCACGGGCACCTTGGCCGCAAGCTTGCGGAAAAACTCAGTGACCATTGCTGGCAACCACATTGGCTGCCAGTTGGTAGCCGCTACCACGCACCGTGCGGATCAGCCGCGGCGGTTTTTCGGTATCGCGCAGGCGCTGGCGCAAACGGCTGACCGCCATGTCGACGATCCGGTCCAACGGCATCAGGTCGCGGCCACGGGTGGCGTTGCCGATGGTGTCGCGGTCGAGGATTTCCTGGGGGTGATCGAGGAACAGTTTCAGCAGGGCGAAATCGGCGCCGGACAGAATCACTTCCTCGCCATCGATGTGGAACAGCCGATGGCTGACCATGTCCAGCCGCCAGTCATCGAACGCCAGTACTTCACTGCCGGAACGCTCCTGACCGAACTGCGCACGACGTAACAAGGCTTTGATGCGCGCCTGCAATTCACGGGGGCTGAAGGGCTTGCCGAGGTAGTCG
Organism: Pseudomonas sp. NFX71; assembly: GCF_048079215.1. Classification (NCBI taxonomy): domain Bacteria; kingdom Pseudomonadati; phylum Pseudomonadota; class Gammaproteobacteria; order Pseudomonadales; family Pseudomonadaceae; genus Pseudomonas; species Pseudomonas sp. NFX71. The sequence continues at coordinate 444,886 of NZ_CP182230.1, forward strand.
TCGGCGCCCAGTTCCAGGCCGATGACGCGGTCGGCTTCGTCGGAGCTGGCGGTGAGCATGATGATTGGCACCTGCGCCTGCCGCGGGTGCTGGCGGATCCAGCGGCAGAGGCTGAAGCCGTCTTCGTCGGGCAGCATCACGTCGAGGATCACCAGATCGCTCGGCGCCTCGTTCAGCGCCTGGCGGAAACCGGCGCCGTCGGGCGTGGTGCGCACCTGAAAACCCGCGCGGGTCAGGTAGGTGTCCAGCAACTCGCGTATCTCTTGATCGTCATCGACCAACAAAATCGACTTGTTGACTGAGCTCACGGGGCGGCGTCCTTGTTATTTGAATTGGGCGGATTATGCCTGATGAAGATCTGAAAACGAGTACGCATTTGTGGCGAGGGAGCTTGCTCCCGCTGGAGTGCGAAGCGCTCCCAAACCTGATGATTACAGCCTGACTGACGACGCCTGGTGTCAGGTTTTGCGGCTGCTGCGCACCCGAACGGGAGCGAGCTCCCTTGCCACACGTTATTTTTTTCAGGCGAGGCTGGATTGTTCCAGCGCCACACCCGCGCCCACCAGCCCGGAATACGGCGCTGTCACCAGCCACACCGGAATCCCCTTGAAGTAATCGCTCATGCAGCCTTTGTCAGCAAAACACCGGGCAAAACCGCTTTCAATGAAAAAATCGGCAAACCGTGGAATCACCCCGCCAACGATGTAAACACCGCCTCGTGCACCCGTGGTCAGCACGTTGTTGCCGGCCACTCGACCGAGCCAGCAGCAGAACTGCTCCAGCACTTCCAGCGCAATCGGATCACCTGCCAGACCGGCAGCGGTAATCGCTTCCGGCGTTTCGAGCACAGGCGTGTGCCCGTCCACCGCACAAATCGCCCGATAGACGCGCGGCAAGCCGCCGCCGCTCAACGCCGTTTCAGCGCTGACATGCCCAATCTCATTGAAGATGTGCTGCCACAATTGCGTTTCACGCAGGCTGCTCAACGGCAAATCGACGTGACCACCCTCGCCCGGTAACGCAGCAAAGCGACCCTCGCCCAGGTCGAGCAAGGTGCCAACGCCCAGGCCCGTGCCGGGACCAATCACCACCGCCGGCCGCAACGGCTCCGGCGTACCTTCGCACACCACGCGGAATTCGCCCGGTTGCAACCGGGTCATGCCCAGCGCCATCGCCGAGAAGTCATTGACCAGCAGCAGTTGATCGACCTGCAAGGTCTGGCAAAACGCCTTGCGGCTGAGGCGCCAGTGATTGTTGGTGAACTTGAATTCATCACCGCTCACCGGTCCCGCCACCGACAGGCACACCGAACCGATCGAACCCGGCGCCAGACCGAGCCCGCCCAGGTAGATCGCAATCGCCTCTTCCGGGCTGGCGTGATCGGCCGTCGCCAGCACCTGGACCGATTCCAGTTGCTGGTTTTTCCACAACGCGAATCGCGCGTTGGTCCCACCGATGTCACCGACCAAAGCCAGTTTCAATTAAGCGTCTCCAGGGCAGAAGTAAAGGCGCTGGCGCCCTGCTCTGCGGAGCTGAAGGCCATGCGCATGAAACCAAACAGCTCACGACCGCTGCCAATGTTGTTGCCCAGCAGGCCCTTGGCAGGTTCGCGCGCCGCGAATTCGTCGGCGTCCACCTTAAGCTCCAGGGTGCCTTTGACGCCATCGACGCGAATGATATCGCCCTCTTGCACCCGCGCCAAAGCACCGCCCACATGAGCTTCAGGGCTGACGTGTATCGCCGCCGGGATTTTCCCCGACGCACCGGACATGCGCCCGTCGGTGACCAGCGCGACTTTGAAGCCGCGATCCTGCAGCACGCCAAGGAACGGCGTCATCTTGTGCAGTTCCGGCATGCCGTTGGAGCGCGGGCCCTGGAAGCGCATCACCGCGACAAAATCTTTCTCCAGCAAACCGGCCTTGAACGCATCGGCCAGGTCCTGCTGATCCTGGAACACCATTGCCGGTGCTTCGACGATCTGGTTTTCCAGTGCCACCGCCGAGACTTTCATCACGCCGCGACCGAGGTTGCCTTCCATCACCCGCAAACCGCCCTCAGGCGAGAACGCTCGAGCGACTGGACGCAGGATGGTTTCGTCGAGGCTTTCGGTCACGCCTTCGCGCCAGACCAACTCACCGTTATCGAGGAACGGTTCCTGGGTGTAGCGGCTCAGGCCATGGCCCAGGACCGTGTTGACGTTTTCGTGGAGCAGACCGGCGTCCAGCAGCTCGCGGATCAGGAACGACATGCCGCCCGCGGCTTGGAAGTGGTTGATGTCGGCTTTGCCGTTCGGGTAGACGTGGCTCAGGGTCGGCACGACTTCGGAGAGGTCGGCCATGTCCTGCCAGGTCAATTGAATACCGGCGGCCATGGCGATGGCCGGCATGTGCAAGGTGTGGTTGGTCGAACCGCCAGTGGCATTCAGTGCCACGATGGAGTTGACCAGTGAACGCTCATCGACGATTTCGCCGATCGGCATGAAGTTGCCATTCTGCTTGGTCAGGCGCGTCACTTGATGCGCCGCTTCGCGGGTCAGGGCATCGCGCAGTGGCGTGTTCGGGTTGACGAAAGACGAGCCCGGCAAGTGCAGACCCATGACTTCCATCAGCAGCTGGTTGGTATTCGCGGTGCCGTAAAAAGTGCAGGTGCCGGGGCTGTGATAGGAATTCATTTCCGATTCCAGCAGCTCTTCGCGAGTGGCCTTGCCTTCGGCATAGCGCTGGCGCACATCGGCTTTCTGCTTGTTGGAGATGCCCGAGACCATCGGCCCGCCCGGCACGAAGATCATCGGCAGATGACCGAAACGCAGCGCACCCATCATCAGGCCCGGGACGATCTTGTCGCAGATGCCGAGCATCAGCGCGCCGTCGAACATGTTGTGGGAAAGGGCAACAGCGGTGGACAGCGCGATCACTTCACGACTCGGCAGGCTCAGTTCCATGCCCGGCTCGCCCTGGGTCACGCCATCGCACATGGCCGGGGTGCCACCGGCGAACTGGCCGACAGAGCCAATCTCGCGCAGGGCTTTCTTGATCTGTTCAGGGAAGACTTCGTACGGCTGGTGCGCCGAAAGCATGTCGTTATATGACGAAACAATCGCAATGTTTGCGGAGTTCATCATCCGCAGGCTGTGCTTGTCTTCAGTGCCGCAGCCGGCCACGCCATGGGCGAAGTTGGCGCATTGCAGCTTGCCGCGCATCGGACCGTCGCTGGCTGCACCGCGAATGAGCGCAAGGTAAGCCTCGCGGGTTGCGCGGCTGCGGGCGATAAGCCGTTCGGTGACCTCAAGGACGCGGGGATGCATGTGTAGAACTCCAGGCTAACGGATGTGGCGACCTGATTGTCTATGCTGAGCAAGAGCCGTTGTTGTCGGGATGACAGACGGTTTTCTTGATCGGTCGGACCAGTTGATTCAGGTCACTCGTTGTAGATTGAACAAAATATTGCCATTAAAAAGGCTTGTTTTCTATTTTTATGCGAATAATCTTGTAATTCCAACAACAAAACGACGGCGGCCCTGTTAAATGACTCTTCGAATCGCAATCAATGGTTTTGGCCGAATTGGCCGCAACGTCCTGCGCGCACTGTATACCCAAGGCTATCGCCAGGATCTGCAGATCGTGGCCATCAACGATCTGGGCGACAGCGCAATCAATGCCCATCTGCTCAAGTACGACACCGTTCACGGCACGTTCGATGCCGATGTCCAGCACGATCAGGAAAGCCTGACCGTCAACGGCGACCGTATTGCTGTCAGTGCCATTCGCAACCCGGCCGAGCTGCCCTGGGCCGCTGAAAAGATTGACGTCGTGTTCGAATGCACCGGTTTGTTCACCGATCGGGCCAAAGCCGCTGCGCATATTACGGCCGGCGCACGCAAAGTAATCATCTCGGCCCCGGCCAAAGGCGCCGACGCCACCGTGGTTTATGGGGTTAACCACGACATATTGCGCCAATCCCACCAGATTATTTCCAACGCGTCGTGCACCACCAACTGTCTGGCGCCAGTGGCTCAGGTCCTGCACCGCGAGCTGGGCATTGAAAGCGGCCTGATGACCACGATTCACGCCTACACCAACGATCAGAACCTGACCGACGTCTATCACACCGACCCGTACCGCGCCCGTTCGGCCACTCAGAACATGATCCCGAGCAAGACCGGCGCCGCTGAAGCGGTCGGCCTGGTGCTGCCGGAACTGGCGGGCAAACTGACCGGCATGGCCGTGCGCGTTCCGGTGATCAACGTCTCGCTGGTGGACCTGACCGTGCAACTGAAACGCGAAGCGTCGGCCGATGAAGTGAACGCGCTGCTCAAGGAAGCCAGCCAGCATTCGAAAATTCTGGGCTACAACACCCTGCCGCTGGTCTCCAGCGACTTCAACCACAACCCGCTGTCGTCGATTTTCGACGCCAACCACACCAAGTCCAGCGGCAAGCTGCTCAAGGTACTGGCCTGGTACGACAACGAATGGGGCTTCTCCAACCGCATGCTCGATAACTGCCTGGCGCTGTGCAACGCCGAGTAAGCAAAGCTTACGAGTAGGCGCTGCCGCAGGCTGCGATCTCTTGATCTTGATCTTTTCGGGATTGCTGAAAATCAAGATCAGAAGATCGCAGCCTGCGGCAGCTCCTACGGGTATTTGCGTCGTTCATTACGTCCTGGAGCAGCACCCATGATCGGAATCAGCTTTACGCAAAAGACCGTGGCGGCGCGCAAGCGTATCGCCCTGGTCGCCCATGACCACTGCAAGGTGTTTTTGCTGGACTGGGCCGAGCGGCACAAAGACAAGCTCGCTCAACATGAGCTGGTCGCCACTGGCACCACAGGGCTGTTGTTGCAACAACGCCTCGACCTGCCGGTGGAGAGCATGATCAGCGGTCCATTGGGCGGCGACCAGCAACTCGGCGCGCGAATCGCCGAACAGCGGGTCGACATGCTGGTGTTCTTCTGGGACCCGTTCGAACCGCAACCCCACGACCCGGACATCAAGGCGTTGCTACGGGTTGCTGCGGTCTGGAACATTCCGGTGGCCTGCAACGAATGCAGCGCCGACTACCTGCTCAGCAGTCCACTGATGGAGCAGGCGCACTCACAACGCATCCCCGATTACGCGACTTATTTGCTGGGCCGAGCTTAAACCTTCACAAATGAATACTTGACCACTCGAGCGGATGATAAGCATTATCATTTGCTCGAAATGGATCAGGTCCCCCCGTGAGTCAATCGCGCTTCAATCACGTCTTCATCGCCCAGCGGGTTTCCTTGCTGCGCACATTGGAGCGGATGGTCAACAATCACAGCACCGCCGAAGACCTGCTGCAGGAAACCTACCTGCGCGTGACCCGAGCGCTCGGCGAGCGATCCATCGATCACCTTGAACCCTTCGTTTTCCAGACCGCCCGCAACCTGGCGCTGGACCATTTGCGTGCGCGGCGCATTCAGTCCCGCACGATGCTCGACGACGTGCCGGCGGACGTGGTGGAAAGTATCGCCGCCCCCGCCAGCAGTGCCGAGGACGCCGCCCATGCCGAACAATTGCTGGAGCGTTTGAACGTGAGCCTCGGTGAACTCAGTGCCCGCCAGCAACAGATCTTCATCCTCAGTCGCCTGCACGGGCACAGTTATCTGGAGATCTCCGAGAAGCTCGGTGTGTCGTTGAGCACCGTGCAAAAGGAGTTGAAGCTGATCATGGCCATCTGCATCGGTGTCGCCGAGCGGTTAAACGGCGACTGAGCACGCCAGGCTTTGCTACCCTTGCCCGTTTTCAGGCTTCACTAAAAAACAGCCGTGCACAGACACCGCCGAGGAAACACCGTGACGGACACCCACCGCTCCCCTCCGCCCTCCCCGGCGCGGGACGCCGCAAGCGCGATGGACCAGGCTTTGGACTGGTTGATCGTCATGGGCAGTCCGAGCGAAGAACAGGCTCGCCAGTTCAACGAATGGCTGGACGCCGCCCCCTTGCATGCCGAGGCGTTCGCCAAGGCCCAGGCAATCTGGGATGGCCCGCAAGTCGTGCACTGTGCGCAAAACCTGGCCACCCTGCCACCCAAGGTGACCGTGCTGTCGCGCCTGCGCCCGCATTGGAAACCGTTGGCCACCGCTGCCGTGCTGATCCTCGGTTTGTTCAGCTTCAGCAGTTTGCCGATGCGCCTTCAGGCCGATCACTTGACCGTGATCGGTGAACGTCAGCGCCTGCAACTGGAAGACGGCTCGAAGGTCCTGCTCAATACCAATTCGGCGTTCTCCAGCACTATCAATGATCAAAGGCGTGTCGCCCGCTTGTATCAGGGCGAAGCGTTTTTCGACGTGCCGGCCCGTCTCGGCCAGCCATTGGAAATCGATGCCGGCCCGGTGAAGGCCAGCGTGCACGACACGGCGTTCGCCGTGCGTTACCTCGATGGCGTGACCCAGGTTCGCGTGCAGCGCGGCGATGTCGATTTGCGCGCGACTCGCGACGACGCGCGAATCCGCTTGTCCGCCGGCGAAAGCATCCGCATCGGCCCCAACGGTTTCGACCGGCCCGCCAAGCTCGATGCCGCGACGGACCTGGCCTGGGTCCAGGGCCGACTGGTGTTCGAGAATTGCCCGCTGAGCCAGGTGCTGGCGGAGCTGCGGCGCTACTACCCGGGCTGGATCATCAACACCAACGAACAGCTGGCGGACGTCGCCGTAACAGGCAATTACCGTCTCGACCAGCCGCTGGACGTGGTCCGCTCGCTGGCGCACATCACCTCGGCGAGGCTCCAGGAATTCCCGGCGCTGGTGATCCTGAACTAAATGAGAATTATTTTTACTCGATAGTCGACGCCCGTACGTCTCGTTATAGCCAATGCAATTGATTCGCATCTTCGGATGCCAGTCAGCACCTATAAAGATTCGTGCGACACGGAGCGCTATCGATGTCCTCTCGCCTTACCCGCCACTCCTCTTCACCGTCCCGCGTGCTCTCGCTGTTGACCGCCGCGATCCTCATGGCCGGCAGCGCGCCGCTCATGGCCGCCACCGCCCCCGAGCAGCCGACACGCAACATGGGCGATTACGCGTTCGCCATCCCGCAACAGTCGCTGGTCTCGGCACTCAATGCCTTTACTGCCGTGACGGGCTGGCAGGTCGGCTTGCCGGCGGAGCTGGGGCAAGGCGTGGCATCGCCGGGCGTGCGCGGGTCCCTGTCGCCGGAGAAAGCCCTGGATCGCCTGTTGGTGGGGACCCAACTGAGCTATCGCAAACTGGGCAACAACAACATCGTCCTGGAGAAGCGCCAGAGCAGCGGCGCCCTCAACCTGCAACAGGTGACCATCAGCGCCACTCGCCAGGAACAAAGCGTCGAAAGCGTGCCAGGCACCGTCACTGTTCACACCCGCGAAGAGCTGGACCGCAACAACGTCAACACCATCAAGAATCTGGTGCGCTACGAACCCGGTGTTTCGGTGGGTGGCGCCGGTCAGCGCGGCGGGATCAGTGGCTACAACATCCGTGGCATCGACGGTGACCGGATCCTGACCCAGGTCGATGGCGTCGAAGTGCCGAACGATTTCTTCAACGGCCCCTACGCCAAGACCCAGCGCAACTACGTCGACCCGGAGATCATCAAGCGCGTCGAAATCCTGCGTGGTCCGGCCTCGGTGCTCTATGGCAGCAACGCCATCGGTGGCGCGGTCAGCTATTTCACCCTCGACCCGGACGACATCATCAAGCCCGGCAAGGACGTCGGCGCCCGCCTGAAAACCGGCTACAGCTCCGCCGACGACAGCTGGCTGAAGTCTGCCACCGTGGCCGGTCGCGCCGACCAGTTCGATGGCTTGCTGCATTACAGCCAACGCGACGGTCACGAAACCGAATCCTACGGCAGCCACAACGGCACCGGCCTGGCGCGCACCGCCGCCAACCCGGAAGACGTGCGCACCAGCAACGTGCTGGCCAAGATCGGCTGGAACTACAACGAAGATTCGCGTTTGGGCCTGACCTACGAAAAGTACAAGGACGATCGTGACACCGATCAGAAAAGTGCCTACGGCGGTCCTTACTTCCAAGGCGCACCGACCGTTCCGAACAGTACGCTGCCCGGCGGCATGTACCAGTGGCGCACCGGCAATGACACCGTCACCCGCGAGCGTTTCGGCCTGGAACACAGCTTCGCCCTCGACAGCCTGCTGGTCGACAACGTCAAGTGGAGCCTGAACCATCAGGTCGCCAAAACGAACCAGAGCACCGAAGAGTTCTACTTCCCGTTCTCGCGCAAAGTGTTGCGCACCCGGGAAACCCTCTACGAAGAAAAGCAGTGGGTGTTTGACGCACAACTGGACAAGGCTTTCAGCATTGCCGACACCGAGCACCTGCTGACCTACGGCACCACGATCAAGCAACAGAAAGTCACCGGTTCGCGCAGCGGCAACGGCACCTGCTACCAGTCCTTTGGTACCTGCCGCGTCGTCGGTGCCGTCAGCCCACTGGATGACCTGAAAAAATCCAGCGACTTCCCGGACCCGACCGTCAATACCTACAGCCTGTTTGCCCAGGATCAGATCAGCTGGGACAAATGGACCTTCCTGCCGGGCTTGCGCTACGACTACACCCAGCTCAAGCCGCACATCACCCAGGAATTCATGAATACGGTGGCGGCTACCCCTGGCGGTACTGTCAGTGACGACACCAAGACCTGGCACCGCGTGTCGCCGAAATTCGGTCTGACCTACGCCCTGACCGACCACTACACCTTGTACGGCCAGTACGCCGAAGGCTTCCGCACGCCGACGGCCAAGGCACTGTTCGGGCGCTTCGAGAACACCACCACCGGGTATCGCGTGGAGCCGAACCCGAACCTCGAGCCGGAAACCAGCAAAGGCTTCGAGACCGGCCTGCGCGGTCAATTCGAATCCGGCTCCTTTGATGTCGCCGTGTTCTACAACAAGTACCGCGATTTCATCGAAGAGGACGCCATCACTCCCGGTTACAGCGAGCTGACTTTCCAGAGCGCCAACATCAAGCACGCCACCATCAAGGGCGCAGAGGTCAAGGGCCGTCTGAACCTCGACGTATTCGGCGCGCCACAAGGGCTGTATACCCAAGGCTCGGTGGCCTATGCCTACGGTCGCAACAACGACAACGGTGAACCGATCAACAGCGTCAACCCGCTGACCGGTGTGTTCGGCCTCGGTTACGACCAGGACAACTACGGTGGCTTGCTCAGCTGGACGCTGGTGAAAAAGAAGGATCGTGTCGACGACAGCACATTCAAGTCGCCGGACGGCGTCAGCAGCCAGTTCAAATCGCCGGGTTTCGGCGTGCTGGACCTGACCGGTTTCTACAAGGTGACCGACGACGTGACTGTCAGCGCCGGGGTCTACAACCTGACCGACAAGAAGTACTGGCTGTGGGATGACGTGCGCGGTTACGACGGCGTCGGCGAGGCGTCGGTCATCAGCCCGGCCAACCTGGATCGCCTGACTCAGCCGGGGCGCAACTTTGCCGTCAACGTGGTCTGGGACATCTGATCCTGCCCTCTCGCTGCGCGGCATTTTATAGAGCCGCACAGTGAGTTTTTTTTACGCTCAGGCGCCTTCCTGTTCGTCTCGTTACCAGGCGCCTCTTTTCTTCAAGGATTTCTCATGACGACTCAGGACACTGCTCAACGCCCGGCTTTGCGTTCGCAACGTTTGAACCAGATCACCAACGAACCCCACACCAGACTCGATGCGCTGGTCAAAGCCCACGCGCCGTTCGAAACCCAGGCCAATTTCGCCCGTTTCGTGGTGGCGCAGTATTGGTTCCAGTCGGAACTGGTGGGGCTGTACAACGATGCCGAACTGATCGCCATCGTTCCTGATCTGGCGGCACGCTGCCGTGCCGAAGCGGCCAAGGCTGACCTGGCCGATCTGGAAACCGAAGTGCCGGCGCCCGTCGCGGGCGCAGTGAAGAATCCGGGCAAGGCCGAAGCATTGGGGTGGTTGTTTGTTTCCGAAGGCTCGAAGCTTGGCGCAGCGTTCCTGATCAAACGTGCGGTCGGCCTGGGCCTGAGCGAAACCTTCGGCGCCCGTCACCTCGGCGAACCGGCCGGTGGCCGCGCCGAAGGCTGGAAAAGCTTCGTCAAGACCCTGGATGGCCTGGAGTTCACCGAGCAGGAAGAGGCCGAGCTGGATAAAGGCGCCATCGCTGCGTTCAACCGGTTCACGGTGTTGCTTGAACAGGCTTACGCCACCACCCCCGAACTCGCCTGACTGAATGCACGCCCTTGTGGGGGCTTGCCCGCGAAAGCGATATAACATTCAGCCTCTGTGTTGAATGTTAAGCCGCCATCGCGGGCAAGCCCACTCCCACAGAAACTGAGCAACTCGCAAGATTCTCCATCAAGCCTGACACGCGTTCGCCCGAGCCCATGCCTCTACCCGTTCCCAACAAACTCGCCCGCCTTCTCTTCGGTCTACTGGCTTACATCAGTCTGGGTATCGGCCTGGTCGCCATCGTCGTCCCCGGCCTGCCCACCACCGAGTTCATCCTGCTGGCCGCCTGGGCCGCGACCAGGAGTTCGCCGCGCCTGAGCGCCTGGCTGGAAAACCACCGATTGTTCGGTCCTATCCTCTGCAACTGGCGCAACGGCAAGATCGTCGCACGTCGCGCCAAGGTCAGCGCCACCCTCAGCATGCTGCTGTGCGCCGCTGTGATGTGGCTCATGCTCGATCACGGCTGGCCGGTTTACCTCGCCATCGCCGGCATGAGCCTGGGCAATCTGTGGATCTGGTCACGCCCGGAATCAATGCCGTCACCCTCCTGACAACACCGCGATTTTCCTCCGTTTTACGCCGCTTTTCGGCACATTTTTCCGCGCAAACGTTAAACCATGACCGTTCGTCGGAGCCACCATCATGCATCCCCGCCCCTCGCCGATTGCAATGAATGGCGCTGAATGGATTTGGCGAACCGGGTCGACCTCGACTCACAGTCAACACCTCATTCATTTGCGAGCTCGTCCTATGTTCGACTCTCTGTCCATCCGCCTGAAAATCGTTCTGCTCTCCGGACTCTGCCTCCTGGGCGTGATCGTCCTGATCGTCAGCATGAACTTCTACGAGACCAACCAGAACGATGAACTGGTCAGCACCTCCAGCAGCAAAATGCTCACCGACAGCGTGCAGGACCTGCTTCAGGCCAAGGCCGCCGAGCAGGCGGTGCGGGTGCAGAAAACGTTCGGCGAAAGCCTGCTGGTGGTGACCGCCCTGGCGGACCAGATCAAGGACATGCGCAACATGGCGGCCAAGCGTTCGCTTGAAGCCGGTGCCCTGCGTGAAGAGTTGAACCAGAGCCTGAAAACCGCGTTCGAGCGCAACAGCAAAGTGCTGGGGATCTGGCTGGCGTTCGAGCCCAACGGCCTGGACGGCAAGGACAGCGAGTTCGCCAATGACGCCGCTCGCCAGTCCAACGAAGCCGGTCGTTTCGCCAGTTACTGGAGCCGCGCCGGCGGTGCCGCACTCAACACGATCATGGTCGAAGACGACATGACCAAAACCACCTTGAGCCTCAGCGGCACGCCTTACAACAGCTGGTACACCTGCCCTCGCGACAGCAAGCGTACCTGCCTGCTGGACCCGTACGCCGACACCGTCGGCGGCAAGGAAATGCTGATGACCACCATTTCCGTCCCGTTGCTGGTGGACGGCAAATCCATCGGCGTGGTCGGTGTGGACATCGCCCTCGACGCGCTGCAGGCCGCGGCTGTCGATTCCCAGCGTGACCTGTTCAACAACGCCGGGCACATGCTGATTGTCTCCGGCAGCGGCGTGCTCGCCGGTTACAGCATCGACGCGAGCAAGGTCGGCAAAAGTATCGGCGACACCCTGGGTGCAGAGGGCAAGGATGTCCTGCAATTGCTCAGCGGTGGCGCACCGAAAATTCTCGAACAAGGTGATTTGATTCGTGCGGTGTACCCGGTCAGCCCGATCAGTGACTCCAGAGCCTGGGGCGTGGTGATCGACCTGCCGAAACAAGTGCTGCTGGCCGATTCGGTGAAGCTGCAAGCGGTCCTCGATGACGCCCAGCAAAGCGGCACGATCAAAGCGGTGCTGGTGGCCGTCGCTGCCGGCCTCGTCGGTCTGTTGCTGATCTGGCTCACCGCATCGGGCGTGACCCGGCCGATCAACAGCGTGGCCGAGATGCTCAAGGCAATTGCCAGTGGCGACGGCGACCTGACGCAGCGTCTGCACTACAGCAAGAAAGATGAACTGGGGGAACTGGTCAGTTGGTTCAACCGTTTCCTCGACAAGTTGCAACCGACCATCGCCCAGATCAAACAGAGCATCACCGACGCCCGTGGCACCGCCGACCAGTCTTCTGAAATCGCCCGCCAGACCAGCGAAGGCATGCAGGTGCAGTTCCGCGAAATCGACCAGGTGGCCACGGCCTCCAACGAAATGAGCGCCACCGCCCACGATGTCGCCAACAGCGCCTCGAGCGCGGCAAACGCGGCCAAAGGTGCGGATCAATCAGCCCGCGATGGCATGTCGATCATCGAACGCAGCACTCGCGATATCAATCAACTCGCCGACGAAGTCAGCAAGGCGGTCACCGAAGTCGAAGCCTTGGCGGTCAACAGCGAGCAGATCGGTTCGGTGCTCGAAGTCATCCGCAGCATCGCCGAACAGACCAACTTGCTGGCGCTGAACGCCGCCATCGAAGCGGCCCGTGCCGGGGAAAGCGGTCGCGGCTTTGCGGTGGTGGCCGACGAAGTGCGCAACCTCGCCAAACGCACCCAGGATTCGGTGGAAGAAATCCGCCTCGTCATCGAACGCATCCAATCGGGCACCCGCGGCGTGGTCGCCACCATGCATTCGAGCCAGACCCAGGCCCACAGCAACGCCGGGCAGATCCAGCAAGCCGTGCAAGCCTTGAGCAAAATCAGCGACGCGGTCACCGTGATCAGCGACATGAACCTGCAAATCGCCAGCGCCGCCGAACAGCAAAGCGCCGTGGCCGAAGAGGTCAACCGCAACGTCTCGGCGATCCGCACCGTCACTGAAACCCTCACCGGCCAGGCCACCGAATCGGCGCAGATCAGCAGCCAGCTCAACGCCCTGACCAACCACCAGATGAAATTGATGGATCAGTTCCGGGTGTAGAGAACCCGCACACAATACGGTGGGAGCAGGCAAGCCAGCTCCCACGGGTTCAGATGTTCGGTCGACACTTGGGGATTTCATCCGGCCGGGCATTTTTTTGATCTATGATCGGGCTCTCGTTCCGGAGGGCCTTCGATGACTGGTTTACTCACGTCCATTCAAGCCGCACTCGGCTTGCCCCGCACCCCGATTCCGTTCACCTCGAGTGGCGCCCTGCCCTCGGCGTTCGCCGTCACCGACCTCGCCTGCGCCAGCATCGCCGCCGCCGGCCAGGCTGCCAGCGCATTACTGCAGCAGCAGACCGGTCGCTTGCCCAACCTTGAAGTCGACCGGCGCCTGGCCTCCTTCTGGTTCGCAACGTCGATCCGCCCCGTCGGCTGGAGCGTTCCACCACTGTGGGACCCGGTTGCCGGCGACTATGCGACCAAGGATGGCTGGATCCGCCTGCACACCAACGCTCCTCATCATCGCGCCGCCGCCGAAAGCGTGCTTGGCGCGTGTGCCGACCGCGCAGACGTGGCGAGCAAGGTTGCGCAATGGTCGAAAACCGATCTGGAACAGGCCGTGGTCGACGCCGGTGGCTGCGCCGCTGAAATGCGTACCTGGGCGCAATGGCAAGCGCACCCCCAGGGCTTGGCCGTAAACGCCGGGCCGTTGATTCAGTTCAGCGCCGGTAACCCGCAACCACCGAAATCCTGGAAAGGCTCGGTGGCGCAACCGCTGGCCGGGATCAAAGTGCTGGACCTTACGCGCGTGCTCGCGGGGCCCATTGCCAGTCGTTTTCTCGCGGGCCTCGGCGCCGATGTCTTGCGCATCGACCCTCCGACCTGGAACGAACCGGGCGTGGTGCCGGAAGTCACGCTGGGCAAGCGCTGCGCAAGGCTGGACCTGCACAACCCTGACGATCGAGCCGTGTTCGACAGCCTGCTCAAGGACGCCGACATTTTGCTCCACGGCTACCGCGCCGACGCACTGGAAAGGTTGGGTTACGGTGTCGCCGAGCGGCAAAAACTGGCGCCCGGCCTGGTTGATGTGTGCCTCAACGCCTATGGCTGGAGCGGTCCGTGGCAGAACCGTCGCGGATTCGACAGCCTGGTGCAGATGAGCAGCGGGATCGCCGAGGCGGGGATGCGGTGGAAGAACGCGGACAAGCCGATGCCCTTGCCGGTACAGGCGCTGGATCATGCGACCGGGTACTTGATGGCGGCGGCGGCGATTACTTTATTGGGACGTGCTGGGTCAGCCAGATTGTCGTTGGCGCGCACGGCGAAGTTGTTGATTGAAAACGGTGCAGGAACGGATGAAACGCTGCGTGCTGAGGACGACAAGGATCAAGGCCTGTTGGTTGAGCAAACGCCCTGGGGGCCAGCACATCGGCTGCATGTGCCGCTAAAAATCACCGGAACGCCGTTGCAGTGGGCCCTTCCAGCAGCTGAACTGGGTTCCCATCGCGCACAGTGGTGGTGACCGCTCTGGCCCCATCGCCAGCAGGCTGGCTCCCACAGTGAATCTGCATCATTCACAAAACCTGTGGGAGCCAGCCAAGCCAAATCATCACAATCAAGACAGTTGATTTATGTCGATCACAAAACCTGTGGGAGCCAGCCTGCTGGCGATGAGGCCGGAACAAACAACTCAATCCATCCGGCTCAGCGATGTCCAAAGAAGCTGCGCCGCATACCCTCGAAAAGGTCGCCAGTCCTGAGCCCGCGCCGACAACTCCCTAGCCGTCACCCGCTCACCTTCAAGCGCCACCAGCGCCTTGATCAACCCCACATCCCCCGATGGAAATGCATCCATCTCCCGCAACTGCCGCAACGCAATGTACTGCGCCGTCCAGTCGCCAATCCCGTTCAACGCCAGCAACCGTGCCACGCCGCCCTCACGCCCCGGCTCAAACAACAGCGGATCATCGAGCAACGCCTGAGCCACACCCGACAACGTCCGGCCACGAGTTTTCGGCATGCCCAGCGTCGCCAGATCCGCCACTGCCAAAACGGCCGTTTCAGGAAACACTGACGTGACGCCGGGCAAAACAGACGCCAGGGGCTGCCCATACTGTGCAACCAGTTTCCCCGCCAACCGGATCGCCGCGCTCACCGTAATCTGCTGACCCAGCACCGCACGAATCGCCAGTTCCAGGCCGTCCCACGCCCCCGGCACCCGCAACCCCGGCCGTTCGGCAATCAACCGCGCCATCAACGGATCAGTCTTCAAAGGGCGATGGATCGTCGGCAGGTCCGCATCCAGATCAAACATTCGCCGCAACCGTGCAACGATCTCCGGCACCGCCGCCGCGTCAGGAAAATCCAGCGTCACTTGCAACGCATCGCCCGCCACCGGCTTGATCGAAAACGTACCGTGAACACCGTTCAACCCGATGCTGCGCGAGTACACGCCATCGACAATCGCTTCCATCCCGACCACGGCCCGCGCCGACAAAAAACCCAGCATCGCCGGCCAGTCATAGGGCGGCTGATACGCCAGCAACAACCTCACAGCGACAACAAGCCGCTGTACAACCCATACGCCGCCAGCCCGGCGCCACTGATGACAGCGGTAAAAATACCTGTCTCGATTGGCGTAAACAGCGGTTCACCCTGCTCATGTTTGGCCTTGGCGAACAAGATCACCCCCGGTGCGTACAGCAACGCCGACAGCAGCAAATACTTCACCCCGCCGGCGTACAACAGCCACACCGCATAACTCAGCGCGATGCCGCCAATCAGCAAGTCTTTGGTGCGCTCCGCCGAAGCGTGTTCGTAGGTTTCCCCCCGCCCGCTCAACAGCACCGCATACGCCGCCGACCACAGATACGGCACCAGGATCATCGACGACGCGAGGTAGATCAGGCTGGTGTAGGTACCGGCGGAAAACAGCGTGATCAGCAGGAAAATCTGGATCATCACGTTGGTCAGCCACAGCGCGTTGACCGGCACATGATTGGCGTTTTCCTTTTTCAGGAAGGCCGGCATGGTGTTGTCTTTCGCCGTGGCGAACAGGATCTCGGCGCAGAGCAGCGCCCAGGACAGCAGTGCACCCAGCAGCGAAATCGCCAGGCCAATGCTGATCAACAAAGCGCCCCAAGGCCCTACGACATGCTCCAGCACGGCCGCCAGCGACGGGTTCTGCAGGTTGGCCAGTTCCGGCTGACTCATGATCCCCAGCGACAACACATTCACCAGCACCAACAGCGCCAGCACGCCAAGAAAACCGATGACCGTCGCCCGCCCGACATCCGAACGTTTCTCCGCCCGCGCTGAATAGACGCTCGCGCCTTCGATGCCGATAAACACGAACACGGTGACCAGCATCATGTTGCGCACCTGATCCATGATGCCGCCAAAATTCGGGTTGCTGCGGCCCCAGACGTCACGGGTGAAGATGTCGGCCTTGAACGCCACGGCGGCGATCACGATGAACATGATCAGCGGCACGATCTTGGCCACGGTGGTCAGCTGATTGATGAACGTCGCTTCCTTGATCCCGCGCATCACCAGAAAGTGCACAGCCCACAGCAGCACCGACGCGCAGCCAATGGCAACGGGCGTGTTGCCCTGGCCAAACACCGGAAAGAAATAACCGAGGGTGCTGAACAGCAACACAAAGTAGCCGACGTTGCCCAGCCAGGCGCTGATCCAGTAACCCCAGGCGGACGAGAACCCCATGTAGTCACCGAACCCCGCCTTGGCGTAGGCATACACCCCGGAATCCAGCTCGGGCTTGCGATTGGCTAGCGTCTGGAACACGAAGGCCAGCGTCAGCATGCCCACGGCGGTGATCGCCCAACCGATCAAGATCGCCCCGGCGTCGGCTCGGGCGGCCATGTTCTGTGGCAAGGAAAAAATCCCGCCGCCAATCATCGATCCCACCACCAGCGCGATCAGCGCACTCAGAGGAAGTTTTTGCGTCGGTTGCGACATCCCAGCGTCTCCCTTTTCTTGCACTGAACCTGTGGCGGGGTGCTTGTCGAAACGCCGCACCGTCCCGCCGGGTTGCGGAACGACCTCAACAAAAGGAACTGCTTCGCAGTCCAACGGAAGCAAGCTCCCTCGCTACAAGTGGATAACTTTAACTAAATAGGTAAACGGTAATAACGTTAGTTAATTAATGGCAGCTCACGTCTTTTATTTATAGCCGATACTTCTATGCCCATAGCCGGCAATAGCAGTCTTGTCTGTAGATCCTAATAAATCAATTCGACACTGCAACAACCGTCCAAAAATTTGCGGAAACCGTAAAACCAACTAGCGTAAAAACTCCAAGCAATACCCGTTATTCCCGCCTGACTTATCCGAGGCCTCTGGAATGGGCTTTTCCGGCGATACCTTTATGCCCGGGAAAGATTCATAAGTCTTTCATTAACAATGGAATGTGAGCATGCACTGATCTATGTCAGATGATCGAATGGCTAACGGAATTAATCTGTCGTCTCTTTTCTCCTGCATTGGAGTCATGCAATGTCTGAATCCCCCGGAAAACTGAAACTCGGTGCACTGGTTGCGTTGGTTGTCGGCTCAATGATTGGTGGCGGGATCTTCTCTTTGCCGCAGAACATGGCCGCCAGTGCCGACGTCGGCGCCGTGCTGATCGGTTGGGCCATCACCGCCGTCGGCATGTTGACGCTGGCCTTCGTGTTCCAGACGCTGGCCAATCGAAAGCCTGATCTGGACGGCGGTGTCTACGCCTACGCCAAGGCCGGTTTCGGCGACTACATGGGCTTCTCGTCCGCGTGGGGTTACTGGATCAGCGCCTGGCTGGGAAACGTCGGTTACTTCGTTCTGCTGTTCAGCACCCTCGGTTACTTTTTTCCGATCTTCGGCGAAGGCAACACAGTTGCTGCGGTGATCGGCGCTTCGGTGCTGCTCTGGGCCGTGCATTTCCTGGTGCTGCGCGGGATCAAGGAAGCAGCGTTCATCAACCTGGTGACCACCGTCGCCAAGGTCGTGCCGCTGCTGCTGTTTGTGTTGATCGCAGTTTTCGCATTCAAACTGGACATCTTCACGGCCGACATCTGGGGCCTGAAAAACCCGGACCTGGGCAGCGTGATGAACCAGGTGCGCAACATGATGCTGGTCACCGTGTGGGTGTTCATCGGCATCGAAGGCGCGAGCATTTTCTCGGCCCGCGCGGAAAAACGCAGCGACGTCGGTAAAGCCACCGTGATCGGTTTCATCACCGTGCTGCTGTTCCTGGTGCTGGTGAACGTGCTGTCGCTGGGCATCATGACCCAACCGGAACTGGCCAAGCTGCAGAACCCGTCAATGGCAGCCGTGCTGGAACATGTGGTCGGTCCGTGGGGCGCGGTGCTGATCAGCGTCGGCCTGGTCATCTCGTTACTGGGAGCACTGCTGTCATGGGTGCTGTTGTGCGCCGAAATCATGTTCGCCGCCGCCAAGGACCACACCATGCCAGCGTTCCTGCGCAAGGAAAATGCCAAGCAAGTGCCGGTCAATGCCTTGTGGCTGACCAACGCGATGGTGCAGCTGTTTCTGGTCATCACCCTGTTTTCGGCCAGCACTTACCTGTCACTGATCTACCTCGCCACCTCAATGATCCTGGTGCCGTACTTGTGGTCGGCGGCATACGCGCTGCTGCTGGCGGTGCGTGGCGAGAGCTATGAAAACGCCGCGGCCGAACGCCGCAAAGACCTGTTCATCGGTGCCGTCGCGTTGATTTACGCGGTCTGGCTGATCTATGCCGGCGGCGTCAAATACCTGCTGCTCTCCGCCCTGCTCTATGCCCCCGGCGCGATCCTGTTCGCCAAGGCCAAGATGGAACTCAACAAACCGGTTTTCACCAACGTCGAGAAGCTGATTTTCGCCGCAGTGATCGTCGGCGCCCTGGTGGCGGCCTACGGCCTGTATGACGGCTTCCTGACCCTGTAATTTGTTATCTGGAGGATCACGGTAATGACCACCGAAAAAGTTAAGTACGGCGTCCATTCCGAAGCCGGCAAACTGCGTAAAGTCATGGTTTGCTCCCCCGGCCTGGCCCATCAGCGGCTGACCCCGAACAACTGCGACGAACTGCTGTTCGATGATGTGCTGTGGGTGGCCCAGGCCAAGCGCGACCATTTCGACTTCGTCACCAAAATGCGTGAACGCAACGTCGATGTGCTGGAAATGCACAACCTGCTGACCGACATCGTCGCCATCCCCGAAGCCCTCGACTGGATTCTGGAACGCAAGGTCACCGCCAACTCGGTCGGCCTCGGCCTGATCAACGAAGTGGGTTCGTGGCTGCGCAGCCTGGAGCCCCGCCATATCGCCGAGTTCCTGATCGGCGGCGTCTCCGCCGATGACTTGCCGGACAGCTTCGGCGGCAAGACCATCCAGATGTTCCGCGATTTTCTGGGCCACTCAAGCTTCATTCTGCCGCCGTTGCCCAACACTCAGTTCACCCGCGACACCACCTGCTGGATCTACGGTGGCGTGACGCTGAACCCGATGTACTGGCCGGCGCGCCGCCAGGAAACCCTGCTGGCCACCGCCATCTACAAATTCCACCCGCAGTTCACCAACGCCGATTTTGAAATCTGGTATGGCGACCCGGACCAGGATCACGGCAGCGCCACCCTGGAAGGCGGCGACGTGATGCCAATCGGCAACGGTGTGGTGTTGATCGGCATGGGCGAGCGGTCGTCCCGTCAGGCCATCGGCCAATTGGCGGTGAACCTGTTCAAGAACAAAGCCGTGGAGAAAGTCATCGTCGCCGGCCTGCCGAAGTCCCGCGCAGCAATGCACCTGGACACGGTGTTCAGTTTCTGCGACCGCGACCTCGTCACGATCTTCCCGGAAGTGGTGAACCAGATCGTCGCCTTCACCCTGCGCCCTGACGAAAGCAAGCCGGGCGGCGTCGACATCCGCCGCGAAGAAACCAACTTCCTCGACACCGTCGCCAAGGCCCTCAACCTCAAAGCGCTGCGCGTGGTGGAAACCGGCGGCAACAGCTTCGCCGCCGAACGCGAGCAATGGGACGACGGCAACAACGTGGTGGCCGTGGAGCCCGGCGTGGTGATCGGTTATGACCGCAACACCTACACCAACACCCTGCTGCGCAAGGCCGGTGTGGAAGTCATCACCATCAGCGCCGGCGAACTGGGACGCGGCCGTGGCGGTGGCCACTGCATGACCTGCCCGATCATTCGCGACCCTATCGACTATTAATGCTTATCCCTGCTTCGCGCCCATAAAGCGTGAAGCAGGCGGATAACCGAAACCCAAGGAGATCCAAAATGGCTTTCAATATGCGCAACCGCAGCCTGCTCTCGCTGATGCACCACACCACTCGCGAGCTCAACTACCTGCTGGACCTGTCCCGCGACCTCAAACGCGCCAAGTACACCGGCACCGAGCGTCCGCACCTGCAAGGCAAGAACATCGCGCTGATCTTCGAAAAAACCTCGACCCGCACCCGTTGCGCCTTCGAAGTGGCGGCCCATGACCAGGGCGCCCACGTCACCTACATCGACCCGGTGTCGTCGCAGATCGGCCACAAGGAAAGCATGAAAGACACCGCTCGCGTGCTCGGGCGGATGTTCGATGCCATCGAGTACCGTGGCTTCGAACAGGAAATCGTCGAGGAGCTGGCCAAATTCGCCGGCGTGCCGGTGTTCAACGGCCTGACCGCTGAATTCCACCCGACGCAGATGATCGCCGACACCCTGACCATGCGCGAACACAGCGACAAACCGCTGCATGACATCAGCTACGCCTACCTCGGCGACGCTCGCTACAACATGGGCAATTCGCTGTTGATGATCGGCGCCAAACTGGGCATGGACGTGCGCATCGCCGCGCCGAAAGCGCTCTGGCCACACGCTGATTTCATCGCCCAGTGCAAAGCCTTCGCCGAAGAAAGCGGCGCGCGCATCACCATCACCGAAGACCCGAAAGCAGCGGTCAAGGGCGTGGACTTCATCCACACCGACATCTGGGTGTCGATGGGTGAGCCGGTTGAGGCGTGGGACGAGCGTATCGAGCAACTGCTGCCGTACCAGGTCAACGCCGCGATGATGAAAGCCTCCGGCAACCCGCGGGTGAAATTCATGCACTGCCTGCCGGCGTTCCACAACAGCGAAACCAAGGTCGGCAAGGACATCGCCGCGCGGTATCCGCACTTGGCCAATGGCGTCGAAGTGACCGAGGAAGTCTTCGAATCCCCGGCCAACATCGCCTTCGAGCAAGCGGAAAACCGCATGCACACCATCAAGGCGATTCTGGTGTCGGCGTTGGCGGATATCTAACGGCCCACCCGGCTCTCCCGGCTGGAACAAAGCCCCTGAGGGAGCGAGCCTGCTCGCGAAAGTGGAGTAACAGTCAACGTCTCTGTTGAGTGTTAAATAGTCATCGCGAGCACGCTCACTCCCACACTGATCGGGTTTCACCAGGGAGACCGAGTCACCTCATTTAGAAGGACTGCATTATGCGTATCGTCGTTGCCCTGGGCGGTAACGCCCTGCTCCGCCGTGGTGAGCCCATGACCGCGGACAATCAGCGCGCCAACATCCGCGTCGCCACCGAACAGATCGCCAAGATTCATGCCGGCAATGAACTGGTCATCGCCCACGGCAATGGCCCGCAAGTCGGCCTGCTGTCGCTGCAAGCGGCGGCCTACACCTCGGTTTCGCCGTACCCGCTGGACGTGCTCGGTGCCGAAACCGAAGGCATGATCGGCTACATCATCGAACAGGAACTGGGCAACCTGCTGGACTTCGAAGTGCCCTTCGCCACCCTCCTGACCCAGGTCGAAGTCGACGCCAATGACCCGGCCTTCCAGAACCCGACCAAACCCATCGGCCCGGTCTACGCCAAGGCCGAAGCGGAAAAACTCGCCGCCGAAAAAGGTTGGGCGATTGCCCCGGACGGCGACAAATACCGTCGTGTGGTGGCCAGCCCGAGACCGAAACGCATCTTCGAAATCCGCCCGATCAAATGGTTGCTGGAAAAAGGCAGCATCGTGATCTGCGCGGGCGGTGGCGGCATCCCGACGATGTACGGCGCCAGCGGCAAACTGCAAGGTGTGGAAGCAGTGATCGACAAAGATCTGTGCTCGGCGCTGCTGGCCGAACAGCTGGAAAGCGATCTGCTGGTGATCGCCACCGACGTCAACGCCGCCTGCATCGACTTCGGCAAACCGACCCAGAAAGCCATCGCCCAGGCCCACCCCGACGAAATGGAAAAACTCGGCTTCGCCGCCGGCTCCATGGGACCGAAGGTGCAGGCCGCCTGCGAGTTCGCCCGCCATACTGGAAAAACCGCGGTGATCGGTTCACTCTCGGACATCGAAGCGATCGTCCAGGGCACGGCCGGCACGCGCATCAGTACGGCGACACCTGGCATTACTTATTTATAAGGAGAAACGTCAATGGCAACGTTCGCCCCCGGTCACTTGCACATCGAGCGCCACGCGCTGACCTCGGATGATGTCAGCTACAACCTGCACTTCGACTATGAGGTCAGCAATAACGACAAAGGGGAAAAAGGCATCCAGTTCACCATGCATGGCAGCATTCTGGGAAAGGATATGAGCGAAACCTTCTTTCTTCCCAAGGTTGAGGCCTACAACTTCGCCAACAACATAACGAATATCGCCGAGAAGTACGGTATTCCAAGGACCCACAGCCAAATCGGCTCGGCTCACAAAAATTACGACCAGGTGTTTGAAGACATTCGGAAGAAGCTGGATATGAAATCCGGCGACCCGGTAGACCTCAAAAACTTTGAGTAGCCTGCGTCCCCTTGTGGGAGCGGGCCTGCTCGCGATGACGGACTTTCATTCGCTATGGATGCCGACTGAAAGACTGCGACCCCACGACCTGTAGGAGCGAGGCTTGCCCGCGAAGCTTTTAGCCGTCTTGATGGCCTCTTCGCGGGCAAGCCTCGCTCCTGCAGGTTGAACACGTGCATTTCACCTGAGACCCGCCCCAAGGCATACTTGCCCCCTCCGCTTGCCAGATTGAAAACCGCCCCATGCGTATCCACGTCAGCTTCATCGACCGCGTCGGCATTACCCAGGAAGTCCTGGCCCTGCTCGGTGGGCGTAATCTCAATCTGGATGCGGTGGAAATGGTCCCGCCCAACGTCTACATCGACGCCCCGACCTTGAGTCCGGAGGTGCTCGACGAACTGCGCGATGCGTTGCTCAGCGTGCGCGGCGTGCAAGCGATGACGGTGGTCGACATCCTTCCGGGGCAACGGCGGCACTTGCAACTCGATGCATTGCTCGCCGCCATGACCGACCCGGTGCTGGCCCTGGACAGTGACGGCAAGGTGCTGCTGGCCAACCCGGCGCTGATCGCGTTGTATGGTCGCGAACCGGCCGGTGAAAGCATCGCGGATCTGTTTGCCGATCCCGCCCTGCTCGATACCCTGCTGGAACAAGGCTTTCGCCTGCCGCTGCGCGAGATCACCGTCAACGGCCAGACCCTGCTGCTGGACGCGACACCGATCACCGATGCCGGCGCGTTGCTGACGCTGTATCAACCGAACCGCATCGGCGAACGCCTCTCGGCGCTGCACCACGACCATGCCGAAGGGTTTGACGCGCTGCTGGGCGAATCCCCGGCCATTCGCACCCTCAAGGCCCGCGCCCAACGCGTGGCAGCCCTTGATGCGCCGCTGTTGATCCAGGGCGAAACCGGCACCGGCAAAGAACTCGTCGCCCGCGCCTGTCACGCCATCAGTGCGCGGCACAGTTCACCCTTCCTGGCGCTGAACTGCGCGGCATTGCCGGAGAACCTCGCCGAAAGCGAACTGTTCGGCTACGCCCCCGGCGCTTTTACCGGTGCGCAACGGGGCGGTAAACCGGGACTGATGGAACTGGCGAACCAGGGCACGGTATTTCTCGATGAAATCGGCGAAATGTCACCGTACCTGCAGGCGAAACTGCTGCGGTTTTTGAACGACGGCAGCTTCCGCCGCGTGGGCGGCGATCGTGAGGTGAAGGTCAACGTGCGGATCCTCAGCGCCACGCACCGTGACCTGGAAAAAATGGTCAGCGAAGGCACGTTCCGTGAAGACCTGTTTTACCGCCTCAACGTCCTCAACGTCGAAGTCCCGCCGCTGCGCGAGCGTGGCCAGGACATCCTGCTGCTGGCCCGTTATTTCATGCAGCAGGCCTGTGCGCAAATCCAGCGACCGGTGTGTCGCCTCGCGCCCGGTACCTACCCGGCGCTGCTGGGCAACCGTTGGCCAGGCAACGTGCGGCAATTGCAGAACGTAATCTTCCGCGCTGCCGCGATTTGTGAGAGCAGCCTGGTGGACATCGGCGACCTCGACATTGCCGGCACCTCCGTGGCACGCCAGAGCGACAGCGAAGTCGACAGCCTGGAGCAGGCAATGGAAGAGTTCGAAAAGACCCTGCTGGAAAAACTCTACGTCAGCTACCCCTCGACCCGGCAACTGGCCAGCCGCCTGCAAACTTCCCACACCGCGATTGCTCATCGGTTGCGCAAGTACGGCATTCCAAACAAACCCTGAAGTCCCCAAAACACCGCAGCCCCCCTGTGGGAGCCAGCCTGCTGGCGATTGCGGTGTAACAGGCAAAAAGGTGTCGACTGTCATGGCCTCATCGCCAGCAGGCTGGCTCCCACAGGTTTTCTGTTGTCACAGAAAATCCCTCTCCAAATACGACCTCCACCTGTACTGAAAGCGCTACAGCGGAACGATATCGATACAGCTCTTTCTAATCAGCGCTGTACAAGGCTTTGATCCCATTACGCTTTTTTCTTCGCTTCCGGCTGTAGCGATTTCGCTACAGTCATTCCATTCGCTCGCACTTCATAAATACTCAAGACACTGATTTATAAGGACTTATTAACATTGGCCGCGATCTTGCTTAGTAGCCACGTATAAAGAAGGGCTGTTGCCCAAGCATTCAATCGCGTCCACCAGACGAGTCTGGCCCCCTAGGAGTTTCCATGAGCGAGTTGCGTTTTACTGAAGATCACGAATGGCTGCGCACCGAAGCTGACGGCACTGTCACCGTCGGCATCACGGCTTTCGCGCAGAATGCCCTGGGCGACGTGGTTTTCGTACAACTGCCTGAGCTGCAGTCCTACGACAAAGGCGCAGAAGCCGCCACCGTGGAATCGGTAAAAGCCGCCAGCGGCGTGTACATGCCACTGGACGGTGAAGTGTTGGAAGTGAACCCGGCGCTGGACAGCAGCCCTGAACTGGTCAACGAAGATCCGCTGGGCGAAGGCTGGTTCTTCCGCTTCCAGCCAACCGACGCATCGGCTGTCGCCAAACTGCTGGATCAGGACGCCTACGACCGTCTGATCAAAGCCAACGCCGAAGCCTGAGGAGCGCTGACATGACTCAAGTAAACCTTACGACCGCCAACGAATTCATCGCGCGCCACATCGGCCCGCGTTCCGGCGATGAGCAAGCCATGCTCAACAGCCTCGGCTTCGATTCGCTGGAAGCCCTGAGCGCCAGCGTCATTCCGGAAAGCATCAAAGGCACCAGCGTCCTCGGCATGGACGACGGCCTGAGCGAAGCCGACGCCCTGGCGTTGATCAAAGGCATCGCCGCCAAAAACCAACTGTTCAAGACTTACATCGGCCAGGGCTACTACGGCACGCACACGCCGTCGCCGATCCTGCGCAACCTGCTGGAAAACCCGGCCTGGTACACCGCGTACACCCCGTACCAGCCAGAAATCTCCCAGGGCCGTCTCGAAGCGCTGCTGAACTTCCAGACCCTGATCAGCGACCTGACCGGCCTGCCGATCGCCAACGCCTCGCTGCTGGATGAAGCCACCGCCGCTGCCGAAGCCATGACCTTCTGCAAACGCCTGAGCAAGAACAAAGGCAGCCACGCGTTCTTCGCATCGGTTCATTGCCACCCGCAAACCCTCGACGTGCTGCGCACCCGTGCCGAGCCGCTGGGCATCGACGTCGTCGTCGGCGACGAGCTTGAACTGGCAGACGTAACGCCGTTCTTCGGCGCGCTGCTGCAATACCCGGCGAGCAACGGTGACGTGTTTGATTACCGTGAACTGACCGAACGCTTCCACGCCGCCAATGCTCTGGTAGCGGTGGCTGCTGACCTGCTGGCCCTGACCGTGTTGACCCCACCGGGCGAATTCGGCGCTGACGTGGCCATCGGCAGCGCACAACGCTTCGGCGTGCCGCTGGGCTTCGGTGGCCCGCACGCCGCTTACTTCTCCACCAAGGATGCGTTCAAGCGTGACATGCCGGGCCGTCTGGTCGGTGTCTCCGTGGACCGTTTCGGCAAGCCGGCCCTGCGTCTGGCGATGCAGACCCGCGAGCAACATATCCGCCGCGAGAAGGCCACCTCGAACATCTGCACCGCCCAAGTCCTGCTGGCCAACATCGCCAGCATGTACGCCGTGTATCACGGCCCGAAAGGCCTGACGCAGATTGCCAACCGCATTCATCACCTGACCGCGATCCTCGCCAAAGGCTTGGGCGCACTGGGCCTGACCGTCGAACAAGCCAGCTTCTTCGACACCCTGACCCTGAACACCGGCGCCAACACCGCCAAACTGCACGACAAGGCACGTGCGCAGCAGATCAACCTGCGCGTAGTCGATGGCGAGCGTCTGGGCCTGTCCCTCGACGAGACCACTTCGCAAGCTGACGTCGAAACGTTGTGGGCCTTGTTCGCCGACGGCAAGGCACTGCCGGACTTCGCCGCCCTCGCCGCTGCAGTGGTCAGCACCCTCCCGGCCGCTCTGGTTCGCCAATCGCCAATCCTCAGCCACCCGGTGTTCAACCGTTATCACTCGGAAACCGAGCTGATGCGCTACCTGCGCAAGCTCGCCGACAAGGACCTGGCCCTGGATCGCACCATGATCCCGCTGGGTTCGTGCACCATGAAACTCAACGCCGCCAGCGAAATGATCCCGGTGACCTGGGCTGAGTTCGGTGCCCTGCACCCGTTCGCCCCGGCCGAGCAAAGTGCCGGTTACCAGCAACTGACCGATGAACTGGAAGCGATGCTCTGCGCCGCCACCGGTTACGACTCGATCTCCCTGCAACCGAACGCCGGTTCGCAAGGTGAGTACGCCGGTCTGCTGGCGATTCGCGCCTACCACCAGAGCCGTGGCGAAGACCGCCGCGACATCTGCCTGATCCCGTCGTCCGCCCACGGCACCAACCCGGCCACCGCCAACATGGCTGGCATGCGTGTGGTCGTGACCGCGTGCGATGCCCGCGGCAACGTCGACATCGAAGACCTGCGCGCCAAGGCCATCGAGCACCGCGAACACCTCGCCGCGCTGATGATCACCTACCCGTCGACCCACGGCGTGTTCGAAGAAGGCATCCGCGAAATCTGCGGCATCATTCATGACAACGGCGGCCAGGTGTACATCGACGGCGCCAACATGAACGCGATGGTCGGCCTCTGCGCACCGGGCAAGTTCGGCGGCGACGTGTCCCACCTGAACCTGCACAAAACCTTCTGCATCCCTCACGGCGGTGGCGGCCCTGGCGTTGGCCCGATCGGCGTCAAGTCGCACCTGACGCCGTTCCTGCCGGGCCACGCCCAGATGGAGCGCAAGGTAGGCGCGGTCTGCGCGGCACCGTTCGGCAGCGCGAGCATTTTGCCGATCACCTGGATGTACATTCGGATGATGGGCGGCGCGGGTCTCAAGCGCGCTTCGCAACTGGCGATCCTGAATGCCAACTACATTTCCCGTCGCCTCGAAGAGCACTACCCAGTGCTGTACACCGGCAGCAACGGCCTGGTGGCGCACGAATGCATCCTCGACCTGCGTCCGCTGAAAGACAGCAGCGGCATCAGCGTCGATGACGTCGCCAAGCGTCTGATCGACTTCGGCTTCCACGCCCCGACCATGTCGTTCCCGGTGGCTGGCACACTGATGATCGAGCCGACCGAAAGCGAATCCAAGGAAGAACTGGACCGCTTCTGCGACGCCATGATCCGTATCCGCGAAGAAATCCGCGCAGTGGAAAACGGCACGCTGGACAAGGATGACAACCCGCTGAAAAACGCTCCGCACACCGCGGCGGAAATCGTTGGCGAGTGGACGCACCCGTACAGCCGCGAGCAAGCGGTGTATCCGGTCGCATCGCTGATCGAAGGCAAGTACTGGCCGCCGGTCGGTCGCGTCGACAACGTCTTCGGCGATCGCAACCTGGTTTGCGCTTGCCCGTCGATCGAAAGCTACGCTTAAACGAATGAGGGGGCGGGTTCGCTCGCCCCCACCTTCGAGAACACTGCAAGACTCTGTGGGAGCTGGCCTGCCAGCGATAGCGGTGGGTCAGTCGACATTTTCGCTGTCTGACACTCCGTCATCGCTGGCAGGCCTGCTCCCACAGAATCGTGCCTAGCCTGAAATTCCGTGAATTCCTATAACAAGAAACCGGAGAACAACCATGTCGTTAAGCGTGTTCGACCTGTTCAAGATTGGCATCGGCCCCTCCAGCTCCCACACCGTCGGCCCGATGCGCGCCGCTGCGCGTTTCGCCGAAGGTCTGCGCCGTGAAGGGCTGCTGACCGCCACCACCTGCGTCAAAGTCGAGCTCTACGGCTCGCTCGGCGCTACCGGCAAAGGACACGGCAGCGACAAGGCTGTGTTGCTGGGCCTGGAAGGTGAACACCCGGACACCGTGAACACCGAGACCGTCGCCGCCCGTCTGCAAGAGATTCGCGGCAACGGTCGCTTGAACCTGCTCGGCGAACACAGCATTGCGTTCAACGAGAAAGAACACCTGGCGATGATCCGTAAACCATTGCCCTATCACCCCAACGGCATGATCTTTCGCGCCTTCGACACAGCGGGCCTGCAGATCCGCAGCCGCGAGTACTACTCGGTTGGCGGCGGTTTCGTGGTCGATGAAGACGCCGCCGGCGCCGACCGCATCGTCGAAGACGCCACGCCGCTGACCTTCCCGTTCAAAAGCGCCAAGGACCTGCTCGGTCATTGCACCACCTATGGCTTGTCGATCAGCCAGGTGATGCTGACCAACGAAAGCGCCTGGCGTCCGGAAGCGGAAACCCGCGCCGGCCTGCTGAAAATCTGGCAAGTGATGCAGGATTGCGTCGACGCCGGTTGCAGGAACGAAGGCATCCTGCCGGGCGGTTTGAAGGTTAAACGTCGAGCGGCAGCACTGCATCGGCAACTGTGCAAGAACCCGGAATCGTCGTTGCGCGATCCACTGTCGGTGCTGGACTGGGTCAACCTGTACGCCCTGGCGGTCAACGAAGAAAACGCCAACGGCGGGCGTGTGGTCACCGCGCCCACCAACGGCGCAGCGGGTATCGTCCCGGCCGTTTTGCATTACTACATGCGCTTCATCCCCGGCGCCAACGAAGATGGCGTCGTCCGTTTTCTGCTGACGGCCGCGGCCATCGGCATTCTCTACAAAGAGAACGCCTCGATCTCCGGCGCCGAAGTCGGCTGTCAGGGTGAAGTCGGCGTGGCCTGTTCGATGGCCGCCGGCGCCTTGTGCGAAGTGCTTGGTGGCACCGTGCAACAAGTGGAAAACGCCGCCGAAATCGGCATGGAACACAACCTCGGCTTGACCTGCGATCCAATTGGCGGGCTGGTACAAGTGCCTTGCATCGAGCGCAACGCCATGGGTTCGGTGAAGGCGATCAATGCGGTGCGCATGGCCCTGCGCGGCGACGGTCAACATTTCGTCTCCCTCGACAAAGTCATCCGCACCATGCGCCAGACCGGCGCCGACATGAAAAGCAAATACAAGGAAACCGCCCGTGGCGGTTTGGCGGTCAACATTATCGAGTGCTGATGCGCGCTCATTCGCATCTGCACACATTTTCAGGAGCTGGATATGTCCACCGAACAACTGTTGAAAACCCCGTTGCACGCACTGCACATCGAACTCGGCGCCCGCATGGTGCCATTTGCCGGCTACGACATGCCGGTGCAATACCCGCTGGGCGTGATGAAAGAGCACCAGCACACCCGTGATCAGGCCGGGCTGTTCGATGTCTCCCACATGGGTCAGATCCGCCTGACCGGCGCCAATGCCGCCAAGGCTCTGGAAACCCTGGTGCCAGTGGACATTATCGACCTGCCGGTGGGCATGCAGCGCTACGCCATGTTCACCAATGAAACCGGCGGCATCCTCGACGACCTGATGGTCGCCAACCTCGGAAACGACGAACTGTTCCTGGTGGTCAACGCCGCCTGCAAGGATCAGGACCTGGCGCATCTGCGTCAGCACATCGGTGATCAGTGCACCATCGAGCCGCTGTTCGAAGAGCGCGCCTTACTGGCGTTGCAAGGTCCGGCAGCAGTCACCGTGCTCGCACGCCTGGCGCCTGAAGTGGCGAAGATGACCTTCATGCAGTTCACCCGTGTGAAATTGCTGGGTGTGGACTGCTTTGTCAGCCGCTCCGGCTACACCGGTGAAGACGGTTTCGAAATCTCGGTGCCGGCCGCCAACGCCGAAGCCCTGGCTCGCGCTCTGCTGGCCGAACCGGAAGTCGCAGCCATCGGCCTCGGCGCCCGTGATTCACTGCGCCTGGAAGCGGGCCTGTGCCTCTATGGCCACGACATGAACACCGAGACCAGCCCAATCGAAGCCAGCCTGTTGTGGGCCATCTCCAAGCCTCGTCGTGCCGATGGCGCACGGGCTGGCGGCTTCCCTGGCGCTGAAACCGTGTTTACCCAGCAACAAGCCGGTGTCAGCCGCAAGCGCGTAGGCCTGCTGCCTCAGGAACGCACGCCCGTGCGCGAGGGTGCAGAGATCGTCAATGACGCGGGCGAGATCATCGGCACCGTGTGCAGTGGCGGGTTCGGTCCGACCTTGGGCGGCCCCTTGGCCATGGGTTACCTCGACAGCGCCTACATCGCCATCGATACACCTGTGTTCGCGATCGTTCGTGGGAAAAAGGTGCCTCTGCTTGTAAGCAAAATGCCATTTGTTCCACAACGCTACTATCGTGGCTGATTGACTGTTTCTATAAGTAACGAGGTTGCGTTAACAGTGCACTAATGTGTAACGCAACCGCCATAAAACAGTGCATTCCTTTAGCTCTAAGCTTCGTTTATGAACTTTGCTTATAACGATCGAAAACAATTGAACACCTCCTTCGCATAAGCCAGCGCTAGTTGGCGCTCGAAGGCCACCAACGCGAGCAAAACCGGGCCTTTCACAGGGCTTGTTTTTTCTCCCGTAGTTGGCGTAGAGTTTGTTCACTGTGTTTGCATGGGTCGCTTGGAATCGTGACCTGGGCAGTAGCCTACAAGTTAGCTACATCCCGTTCGACGTCTTCTTACTCTCCTGCAACCAGCACCAGTACTCTTTCATGAGAAGGAGACTGTCATTAATTTTTGCGTCAAAGGAAATAAGAAATGTCCCAACGTCAGAGCGGTACCGTCAAGTGGTTTAACGACGAGAAAGGTTTTGGTTTTATCACTCCAGAAAGCGGTCCGGATCTGTTCGTGCATTTCCGCGCTATTCAGGGCAACGGCTTCAAGAGCCTGAAAGAAGGCCAGAAAGTGACCTTCATCGCCGTGCAAGGCCAAAAAGGCATGCAGGCTGACGAAGTACAAGCAGAAGCCTAACCTTCTGTTACGAAAAAGCCCCTGATGCTGACATCAGGGGCTTTTTTGTGCGCGTAAATCCGTAAAATGGCTTCTTTTTTCGTCGAGAGCCCTGCCATGTCGAAACACTTGCTCAACCCTCAGGGCGACTTTCCCGCCGCAACCCTGGGTCGTCGCCTGGCAGCGATGTTCTATGACTTCCTGCTGTGCACCGCCCTGCTGATCGTCACCAGCGGCGTTTACAAGATGATCCAGATGGCGATCATCGGCGAAGACAAAATGCGCACCCTGACCGAAGCCGGCGCGCTGGACGGCGATCCGTTGTTGTCGACGGTGCTGTTGTTCGTGCTGTTCGGCTTCTTCGCCAAGTTCTGGACCTGGTCCGGCCAGACCCTGGGCATGCAAGTGTGGTGCATCCGCGTACAGAACGCCGACGGCTCATCCATCAGCCTGTGGCAGGCACTGCTGCGGTTTTTGGTGTCGATCGCGTCGCTGCTATGCGTTGGGCTGGGGTTCATCTGGTCACTGTTTGATAAACAGAAACGCAGCTGGCATGACATGTACTCCAACACCCAGCTGGTGCGCATCCCGAAGAAAACCAAATAACGGCCACAAAAAAGATCGCAACCTGCGGCAGCTCCTACACGGTTTTTTGTTCACCTGTAGGAGCTGCCGAAGGCTGCGATCTTTTGATCTTGCCCTTAAGCGTTACCGGCCAGCTTCATCCGCGCTGCTTGCGTGAAGTCGAGCATCCGCTTCAACGGCCGAATTGCCTGAGGAATCAACGCCGGATCAACAAAGATCTCGTTCGTCCCTTCTTTCAAGCTCTTCAGCACGCGCTCAAGCGTATTCATCGCCATCCACGGGCAATGTGCGCAACTGCGGCACGCCGCGCCGTTACCCGCCGTTGGCGCCTCGATGAAGACCTTGTCCGGGCACAACTGCTGCATCTTGTAGAAGATGCCACGGTCGGTGGCGACGATCAGCGTCTTGTTCGGCAGGCTTTGTGCCGCAGCAATCAGCTGACTGGTGGAACCGACGGCATCCGCCAATTCGATCACCGAGGTCGGCGATTCCGGATGCACCAGAATCGCCGCGTCCGGATACAGGGCCTTCATGTCTTCAAGCTGCTTGGACTTGAACTCTTCGTGAACGATGCAGGCACCGTCCCATAGCAACATGTCCGCGCCAGTCTTGCGCTGGATGTAGGTGCCGAGGTGTTTGTCCGGCCCCCAGATAATCGTTTCGCCGTTGTCCATCAGGCTTTCGACGATTTCCAGCGCACAGCTAGACGTCACCACCCAGTCCGCCCGGGCTTTGACTGCTGCCGAGGTATTGGCATACACCACGACGGTACGTTCCGGGTGCTGATCGCAGAACGCCGAAAACTCGTCTACCGGGCAACCCAGGTCGAGCGAACAGGTCGCTTCCAGGGTCGGCATGAGCACGCGTTTTTCAGGGTTGAGGATTTTCGCGGTTTCGCCCATGAACTTCACGCCGGCGACCACCACGGTCTTGGCCGGGTGAGCATTGCCGAAGCGGGCCATTTCCAGCGAGTCGGAGACACAGCCACCGGTTTCTTCAGCCAAGGCTTGAATAACCGGATCACAATAAAAGTGGGCAACCAGCACCGCGTCCTGAGCCTTGAGCTCGGCGGCAATGGTAGCACGGTAATAGGCCTCTTCCTCGGCTGTCAGCGGCTTGGGCTGCTTGGCGTCGAGGTGGGCTTGAACCAGAAGGCGTTCGGAAATCTGCGTCATGTTCGCAAGACCTGCAAGCGCTTACGCGCGAAAGTCGAGTATACACCCGGCTCCGGCCCCTTCAGGGGTACCGCCGGGAGAGTGGGTAATCATCAGGCACGGATAGCGTTGAAGCTGCGCAAGGCTACAGAATATCCAGTGGATGCAAAAGATGATTCTGACCTGTGTCACGCAGTGCAGCCCCGAACGGGGTCGACCTTAAATCGCGAACAAAAAAAAATCCGGAAATCCTCACTTGCGTGGGCCTTCCAGACTTTTAAAACTGCTACAAAAATGGTGGGTCGTGTGGGATTCGAACCTACGACCAATTGGTTAAAAGCCAACTGCTCTACCAACTGAGCTAACGACCCGCTGTGTGGTGGCGCGTATAATACTGATTTTTAAGGACTATTCAACACCTAATTTGAAATAAATCAAAAATAAGGTGTTGGATCGCTGATTCCGGCCGCTGCGAAGCCTTCAGCACGCAGCCTGCAGCTGTCGCATTTACCGCATGCACGGCCATTATCGTCGGCTTGATAGCAGGAAACAGTCAGCCCGTAATTGACGCCCAGTTTAACGCCCGCCTGGACGATCTGCGCCTTACTGAGGTTTTGCAGTGGCGCCTGGATACGGAAACCATTGCCCTCTACACCGGCCTTGGTCGCCAGATTGGCCATGCGCTCGAAGGACTCGATGAATTCCGGACGGCAGTCTGGGTAGCCGGAATAATCGACGGCGTTGACACCGATAAAGATGTCACGCGCACCGAGCACTTCAGCCCAACCCAACGCCAGCGACAGGAACACCGTGTTGCGCGCCGGTACATAAGTGACGGGTATGCCCTCCCCCAACTCCTCGGGGATGTCGATGCTTCTGTCGGTGAGTGCCGAGCCGCCCATACCGTTCAGATTCAGGCCGATCACCTTGTGTTCGACCACACCCAAATCCCGGGCAACACGCTCGGCGGCGTGCAATTCGGCATGCGACCGCTGACCGTAGTCGAAACTCATGGTGTAGCAGCTGTAGCCTTCGGCCCGGGCCATAGCCACGACAGTGGCCGAATCCAGGCCGCCGGACAGCAAAATGACCGCACGTTTTTCAGTGGTGTTCAATTGTTCAGTCATATCAGCGCCCCGGCTCGTCATTCCAAAGATATTTATGCAGCTGCAATTGCAGGCGCACTGGCAGGTTGTCCGCCACCACCCAATCCGCCAGGTCCCGAGCATTCAGGTCGTGGTGGCTTGGCGAGAACAGCACTTCGCCGGCACGCCGGTCCAGACCGTACTGAATCAGCTTCGATACGGCCCAGTCGTAGTCTTCCCGCGAACAGATGACAAATTTCACCTGATCGTTGGGCGTGAGCAGCTCGATGTTCTCGTAAAGGTTGCGATGCGCTTCCTTCGAACCCGGGGTTTTCAGGTCGACAACACGACTGACCCGTGAATCTACCGCCGAGATATCCAGCGCACCACTGGTTTCCAGTGACACTTCGTAACCGGCGTCGCACAACTGCTGGAGCAATGGGATGGCGTTAGGTTGCGCCAGCGGCTCGCCGCCGGTGACACACACATAACGCGGGCGGAACCCGGCCACTTGCTCGAGGATATCGTCGAGCGTGCGGACAGTGCCGCCAGAGAACGCATAGGCGCTGTCGCAGTATTGGCAACGCAATGGGCAACCGGTCAGGCGCACAAAAACAGTGGGCAGCCCGGCAGTCCGCGTTTCACCCTGCAACGAGTAGAAAACTTCGGTGATTCTCAATGTGTCTTGCATAGTCGCCACGGGCGTAACAGCTAAACAGGCTGTCCGCCTCCGTCAGGCACTTCAAGGAACCCCGCCAATGCGCAGATCCCAAAAAGCGTGTTTCATAAAAAGGGCATGAATTCTAACGAAAAAACCCGCGACAAGCGCGGGTTTCTTCGAAATGGGTCAAGCGGGCTTACATGCGTTGCAGATCGCGCTGGGCCAGCTGAGCGGCGGAAGTGCCCGGATATTGGGACACCACCTGCTGCAGAATGCCTTTGACCTTGTCGGGATGACCGAGGCGGCGCTCTACATCAGCCAGCTTGTACAGCGAGTCAGGCACTTTGTTGTGCTTGGGGTACAACTGCGACACCTTGGCAAAGGCTTGACCTGCACCTTGCAGATCGCCTTTGGCCAGGTTCACTTCGCCCAACCAGTACTGGGCGTTACCCGCGTACTGGCTGTTCGGGTATTTGCGCAGGAAAGCGGCAAAAGCCTGGCTGGCCTTGTCGAAATCCTTGGCCTTGATCAGGTCGAAGGCTGCATCGTAATACAGTTTTTCCTTCGCCGGATCCGCCGGTTCGCTACCCGCGGCAGGCGCTTGAGCGGCAGCCGCCCCTGCACCTGCACCCGCTGCAGCACCGGGGGCGTTCAAATTGCCACCGGAGGAAGAATTCTCAGGAGTCGCGGCTGGTGCAACGCCGGTTCCTATGCGCCGATCAAGATCCTGATATCGCTCCAGGTTTTCCTGCTTCATGCGCGCTACATCATTTTGCAGAACTTCGATGATGCCTTGTTGGCGCGAGATCTGCTCCTGCATCGATTGCAGTTGGTTGAACAGCTCGCCCTGTGCCGAGACAGGGGCCGAAACCCCTCCCCCGGCATAGGCGCCGTTCGTACCGTAACCCGCAGGCGGATAACTGCTCCCGCTATTGTTATAGCCGGAGTTGTCCTCGACCACAGGAACCGCAGCCCACACCGCAAGCGGTGCGAGGCTGAGAGCCAAAACAGTTACAGCACGACGGCACGTTCGCATGACGAATTACTTACGCAGTTCGACGCGACGGTTTTGAGCCCAGGACTGCTCGTCGTTGCCGGTAGCAACTGGACGCTCTTCGCCGTAGGAAACCAGTTCCAGCTGAGCTGGGGAAACACCTTGCAGTACCAGGTAGCGTTGAACGGCTTTCGCACGACGCTCGCCCAGTGCCATGTTGTACTCACGAGTACCACGTTCGTCGGTGTTGCCTTCCAGAACAACGCGAGCGCCGTTTGCTTTCAGGTCTTTGGCGTGAACGTCCAGAGCGCGCATGGCTTCTGGCTTCAGGTCCGAGCTGTCGTATTCGAAGTAGAAGGTGGTGATTGCGCGCAGAGCAGCTTCTTCGCTCAGGGAGCCATCAACGGCACCAGTGTTAGCGCCGTAACCAGCGTTTGGATCAACAGCGCCTTCACCGGCGTTGTCGCCGCCTTTGGACGAGCAACCTACAGCTACAGCCATGGCCAGAGCCAGCGCAGCAAATTTACCAAACTTCAGCATTTCCATCGTGAAACTCCTAATGAACCCCAGTGTGTTAAGTAAAACGTGTAGCGCCGCGTCAGTTCAGGTAAGGGGACCAGGAAGGTTCTCTGACTTCGCCTTGTGCGGTAGGAAGCGGGAGCCTTACGCGTCCATTAATGGACACGAGCATCAAGACTCCCCGGCCCTGCTGGCGGGTGGCGTAGATTACCATGGTGCCGTTGGGCGCAACAGTAGGCGACTCGTCCAGAGTGCTATCAGTGAGGATTTTTACGCTTCCGCGCTGCAAATCCTGGGCCGCCACCTTGAAATTAGTGAAACCATCCTGGCGATGGATCATCACCAGGGTCTTTTCATCAGCCGAAAGCTTCGGGTTGGCGTTGTAGTTACCGATAAAGGTCACACGCTCCGCACCGCCGCCGCTAACGCTGGACTTGTAGATCTGTGGCTTGCCGCCACGGTCTGACGTGAAGTACAGGGTCGAACCATCCTTGCCCCAGAACGGTTCGGTGTTGATGCCGGGACCGTTGGTGACGCGAGTGATCTGACGCGAACCCAGGTTCATCACATAGATGTCCGGGTTACCGTCTTTCGACAGCACGAACGCCAGGCGATTGCCATCCGGCGACCAGGCTGGTGCGCCATTCAGGCCTTCGAAGTTGGTGATCTGCTCACGGCGACCGGTGTCGATGTTCTGCATGAAAATACGTGGACGCTTCTGCTCGAACGACACATAAGCGATGCGCTTGCCATCCGGTGCGAAACGCGGCGACAGGATCGGCTCGCGCGACTGCAGCAGGGTCACGGCGCGGGCACCGTCATAATCCGAACGTTGCAGCGTGTAGCGCGTGTTCTTCTCGGAGAAACGCTCCGCAGTCACGTACAGCAGACGAGTCGAGAACGCACCTTTGATACCGGTGAGTTTTTCGAACGACTGGTCCGCAATGTAGTGCGACATGTCGCGCAGTTGATCAACGCTGCCCGACACGCTTCCGGTCAGCACTTGCTGTTCGGTGGCGACGTTGAACAGAGCATATTGAACCTGCAGGCGACCGCCCGCTGGAGCAATGCTGCCGACCATGACGTACTGGGCGCCCAGCGCCTTGAAGTCACGGTAGATGATTTCGCTGGCCTGGCTCGGCTGGCTGATCATGTTCTGCTTTGGAATCGGCGAGTAGTAACCCGAGTTGCGCAGGTCGTTACCGATGATTTCGGCCATGTCGTCCGGCAGCACGCTGCCGCCCTGGTTGCCGAACGGTACAACGGCGATCGGAGTTGCCCGATCGCTGCCGCTCGTGACCAGAATGTTTTTTTCATCTGCCGCCGCTATCCCTGCCATGCAGCAGATCACGACAAGCATTCCTCGAAGAAGGTTTCTCACAAGGCTAGATCCTCAGGTGTGAATGTCATCTTGAATGAACGATACGGGGCGAAATCGCCCGGCTTCATTCCCTGCATTTCTGTCAAACGTCCAATATTCTTCACCGCCGCTACAGCCGAAGCGTCAAACGGACCATCACCACTGGACTTGGACACAGTGACCGAAGTCACCGTACCGTCCGGCAACATGCCGATTTGCAGAACGACCGTCATGCCTTTGCGTGCCGAAGGAGGACGAGCCCAGCCTTCCGCTGCACGAGCACGAATCAAATCATCGAAACTGCCGGCGACTTCGTCACCCTGCTCATCCGCCAAGGCCTGCTGGCGCTGCGGCGTGTCGGAAAGCAAATCTGCCAGGGCCTGAGCCTTTTTCTCTTCGGCGGATTTACGTGCCGCTTCCTGCGATTTCTTCTTCGCAGCATCGGCAGCAGCTTTCTTCTTCGCGTCTTCGGCGACTTTCTTTTTCGCCTCTTCAGCTTCAGATTTCTTCTTGGCGTCTTCCGCGGCTTTCTTCTTCGCGTCTTCGACAATCTTCTTCTTGGCTTCTTCCGCGGCCGCTTTCTTGGCCTCTTCTTCAGCCGCTTTCTTGGCTTCTTCTTCAGACTTCTTCTTGGCTATATCAGCCAATTGTTTCTCTTCGGCCTTTTTGGCTTCCGCGGTCTTCTTCGCTTCATCGGCTTTTTTGGCTTCGTCAGCCTTTTTAGCCTCTTCCGCTTTCTTGGTCTCGTCGGCCTTCTTGGATTCTTCGGCTTTTTGAGCCGCGTCTTCCTTCTTTTGTTCCGCGGCTTTGATCGCTTCCTGCTCGATCAACTTCTGCTCCATCTGTTCGACTTCGGTCTGGCGCGCGGCGGATTTCTTCGCCTCACCCGCAATCTTCTGATTGGTCTGGGTGGTCGCCTGACTTTTCGACTTCAGCTGGTACAGGGTTGCCTGGACAATCGGCTTGGCCGGCGGGAGCTCCGGTGTGAAGGCGAAACTGACGAACAGCATGCCGAAAACCAGCACGTGCAAGACAATCGCCCAGACACTAGGCCAGAAGTAGCTTTCCGAGGC
The DNA here is from genome assembly GCF_048079215.1 of Pseudomonas sp. NFX71. Lineage (NCBI taxonomy): Bacteria > Pseudomonadati > Pseudomonadota > Gammaproteobacteria > Pseudomonadales > Pseudomonadaceae > Pseudomonas > Pseudomonas sp. NFX71. The sequence goes on from NZ_CP182230.1 coordinate 483,940, forward strand.
TGTTGGCTCTCGCTGTTGCTGCATCAGGGCGCCTCGGTAATCAGGCCAACGTTACCGACTCCGGCTTTCTGCAACCCGCCCATCGCCCCCATGACGGAACCGTAATCAACGGTCTTGTCGCCGCGGATGAACACTTGGGTACGCTTGCCGCCTTCAGTACCGGCGCGAATGATCTTGGTCACAGCGTCAGTCATTTGCGGCAAGGTCATTGCCTTGTCCTGCTGCTTTTGCGTGTCGACTTCGCTGCCAAGGTTCCAGTAATAGGTCTTGTCAGCCTTGATCGAAATGGTCAGGACCTGGGTGTTGTTGTCCTGCGGCAAGGCTTCGCTGGAAACCTTGGGCAGATCAACTTTCACGCCCTGATTGAGCATCGGCGCGGTCACCATGAAGATGACCAGCAGTACCAGCATCACGTCGATGTAAGGCACCACGTTCATCTCGGCGACCGGCTTGCGCTTTTTGCGAGCTCGAGCGATTAAAGCCATTGGAAATTACCTGCTTATTCTTCGCTGGTGTGCACTTTGCGGTGCAGGATCGCCTGGAATTCATCGGCGAAGGTGTAGTAACGGCTGATCAGCGTTTCGCTGCGAGCGGCAAAACGGTTGTAAGCGATAACGGCCGGGATGGCTGCGAACAGACCGATCGCGGTGGCAATCAGCGCCTCGGCAATACCTGGAGCCACGGTGGCCAGGGTCGCTTGCTGGGCAGTCGCCAGACCACGGAAGGAGTTCATGATGCCCCAGACCGTACCGAACAGACCGATGTACGGGCTGACGGAACCGACGGTGGCAAGGAACGGCAGGCTCTGCTCGAGCTTTTCTTCTTCGCGGGAAATGGCTACGCGCATGGCACGGGCCACGCCTTCCATGACCGCTTCCGGGTCAACGCCTGGCTGCTGGCGCAGACGGGAGAATTCCTTGAAGCCGGCACGGAAGATCTGCTCTACGCCCGAATCCGGATCAGGGTTGCTGCCGGCCTGACGGTAGAGCTTGGACAGGTCGATGCCCGACCAGAAGCGCTCTTCAAAGCTCTCCAGGGCACGTCGACCCGCGCGCAGCAAGTTGCTGCGCTGAAAGATCATGATCCATGAGGTCACCGATGCGGCTACCAGGATCAGCATTACCAGTTGCACCACGATACTGGCATTGCTGACCAGGCTCCACATGGAGGAATGGTCGACGACGTTAGCTTCCACGCTTTATCTCCTGCTTTGAGTGAGTACCCGCGCCGCTCACGTCGGCAAAGGCCGCACGTAGAGCTTCGGGAATGGCCCGGGGTTTTAAACTTTCAGTGCGCACACAGGCCACCAGAAACTGCCCTTCGCAGAGCAGCACATTATCCGTGGCTCGCCTGACCTGCTGCTTGAAGCGCAGGCTGACACGGTTCAATTCGATTACTTCAGCGCTTACCAGGAGTTCGTCGTCCAGTCGCGCCGGCGCGTGATAACGCGCTTCGCTGGAATGCACGACAAACAACAGGTCCTCTCCTGCCAGCTGGGATTGGGCAAAGCCCAGCTCCCGGAGCCGCTCGGTTCGAGCCCGTTCCATAAACTTGAGGTAATTAACGTAATACACGATGCCGCCCGCATCGGTGTCCTCGTAATAAACGCGACAACGAAGTGCGAAAGGCTCAAGCCCGTTTTGCGCGCGCATACTCTAGTGCTTACTCCTCAGGTTGCCAATCCGGCCAGGCAACTGTTTTTCATTGATTCACGGCTTTCTCGCGAAAGTACGGTCCTAGGACAGCACAATGCCCGAAAATTCTGCCCGCAAATGTTAATTAATCGTCCACGGCATCAAGGAACTCGTCTACCACGGGCATCTCGCCCAATCGTGACGGAATATTTAAACCGAAATGCAGATAGGCATGCCGGGTGACCACCCGCCCCCGCGGTGTGCGCATGATGTAGCCCTGCTGGATCAGGTACGGTTCCAGCACGTCTTCGATGGTGTGACGTTCTTCGCTGATCGCAGCAGCCAGGCTGTCGACGCCGACCGGCCCACCGTCGAACTTCTCGATCATGGTCAGCAGCAGACGTCGGTCCTGGTGGTCGAAGCCACGCTCATCGACATCCAGCAGATTCAAGGCCAGATCGGCAATCGGTTTGGTGATGTGGCCCTGGGCGCGAACTTCAGCGAAATCGCGCACCCGACGCAACAAACGGTTGGCAATCCGCGGCGTTCCACGGGCACGACGGGCGATTTCGAAGGCGCCTTCCGGGTCCAGCGGCAAGCAGAGGATGTTCGCCGAACGACTGACAATCGTCGCCAGATCAGCCGTGCTGTAAAACTCGAGGCGCTGGACGATCCCGAAGCGGTCGCGCAGCGGGTTGGTCAGCATGCCGGCGCGAGTCGTCGCCCCTACCAGCGTAAACGGCGGCAAATCCAGTTTGATCGAACGCGCAGCCGGCCCTTCGCCAATCATGATGTCGAGCTGGAAATCCTCCATGGCCGGGTACAGCACTTCTTCGACAATCGGCGACAGCCGATGGATTTCGTCGATGAACAGCACGTCGTGAGGCTCAAGGTTGGTCAGCAGTGCGGCCAGGTCACCGGGACGCTCAAGGACCGGGCCCGAGGTGCTTTTGATCGACACACCCATTTCCTGGGCGATGATGTTGGCCAGGGTAGTTTTACCCAGGCCTGGCGGGCCGAAGATCAGCGTGTGGTCGAGGGATTCATTACGTCCACGGGCAGCCTGGATGAACAGCTCCATTTGCTCGCGAACGGTCGGCTGACCAATGTATTCGGCCAGACTGACAGGACGAATCGCCCGGTCCTGGACTTCCTCACGGTCGCGAGGGCCAGGCGTGGCGGCTATCAGACGATCAGCTTCAATCACTTAGATCATTCCCTTAAGGGCACGACGAATCATGTCTTCACTGCTCAAACCTTTCTCCTTGATCGCGGAAATCGCCTTGCTGGCTTCCTGCGGCTTGTAGCCCAGGGAGATCAGCGCGCTGACCGCGTCATTTTCGGCGGTAGCAACCGGATGCGGCGCATCTGGCCCGCCCGGCTGATTGGGCACCAACGCGAACATCGCCGGTACGGTTTCCCAGGCTTTGAAGCGATCCTTGAGTTCCACCAGCAGACGCTCGGCCGTCTTCTTGCCCACGCCCGGCACCTTGGTCAGCGCCGAGGTGTCCTGGGATTGCACGCAACGTACCAGTTCGTCGACTTCCAGGCTCGACATCAAGGCCAGCGCCAGTTTCGGCCCCACACCATTGAGACGGATCAACTCGCGAAAAAAGTCTCGCTCACGCTTGCTGGCGAAGCCATAGAGTAACTGCGCGTCTTCGCGTACGACCAAATGGGTGTGCAGCGTCAGCGGTTCACCGACCGACGGCAAGCGATACAGCGTAGTCATGGGCACTTCAAGCTCATACCCCAGACCGTTTACATCCAGAATCAGGTGCGGCGGCTGTTTCTCAGCCAGTGTGCCGCGCAAGCGTCCAATCACGTTTCAGATCCTTGAGCGTTGGCCAGACCGGTGCTGGCGACTGACAGAACAAGGGTTTTGCGCCGACAACACAGGCGCAAAACCCTCATTCCGTAAAAATGACTGCTGATGCTATCAGAGACGCAGGCGCCCGCCACGACTGCGTGCCGTGCCCAAGCCATGTGGCAGAAGGCTGGAACGGGTATGAGCATGGCATATGGCAATCGCCAGGGCGTCCGAAGCATCGATTTGCGGCTTGCTGATCAGTTTCAGCATGTGCATGACCATCATCTGCACCTGCTCTTTATTGGCCGCGCCGGTCCCGGTCACGGCTTGCTTGACCTGGGTCGCGGTGTATTCGGCGATTTCGAGGTTTTCTTCGGCGCCGGCAACGATTGCCGCACCGCGCGCCTGGCCGAGTTTCAACGCAGAGTCGGCGTTACGCGCCATGAACACCTTTTCGATGCCCATGGTCACCGGGCCGTAGGTCTGGATGACTTCTCGCACGCCGCGATAGACGATTTGCAAACGCTCATGCAGCTCGCCCGAGCCGGTGCGAATGCAACCCGACGCGACGTACACGCAGCCACGCCCGGTATCGCGTACCACGCCGTAACCGGTGATGCGCGAACCGGGGTCGATACCAAGAATTAAAGTCATAACGCCTGCGGGTTAGGTAAAAGCACGATATCCAATATACGAATAACAAGTGTGGGAGCGAGCCTGCTCGCGAAAGCGGTTTTATATTCAGCAACGATACTGCCTGAATATCCGCATTCGCGAGCAGGCTCGCTCCCACATTGGATCTTAGTCGCCCTTAACCGAGCTGCGCAGCCACCGATTCGGGGATGTCGGCATTGGAATAGACGTTCTGCACATCATCCAGGTCTTCAAGCATGTCGATCAGCTTGAGGACTTTCTCGGCGCCTTCCAGGTCCAGTTCGGCGCTGGTGGTCGGCAACATGACGATTTCCGCATCATCACCTTTGAAACCCGCCGCTTCCAGCGCGTTGCGCACGGAGTAGAACCCGGCGAACGAGGTGAACACGTCGATGGAACCGTCTTCGTTAGTCACCACGTCATCGGCGTCCGCGTCCATGGCCGCTTCGATCAAGGCATCCTCATCAACGCCCGGCGCGAAGGAAATCTGTCCCTTGCGCTCGAACAGATAGGCCACGGAACCGTCGGTACCCAGGTTACCGCCGCACTTGCTGAACGCATGGCGAACAGCTGCTGCGGTGCGGTTACGGTTGTCGGTCATGCACTCGACCATCACCGCCACGCCACCCGGGCCGTAGCCTTCGTAGCTCAGTTCGACCATGTCGTCGGTATCGGCGGCGCCGGCACCGCGGGCCACCGCCCGATCGATGATGTCGCGGCTCATGTTTGCGCCCAGCGCCTTGTCCAGGGCCAGGCGCAGACGCGGATTGGAGCCCGGATCACCGCCGCCCTGACGGGCCGCAACGGTCAGCTCACGAATCCACTTGGTGAAAATCTTGCCCTTCTTGGCATCCTGACGTTCTTTGCGGTGCTTGATGTTCGCCCACTTGGAATGACCCGCCATAACTCGCTCCGAATTCTCTTTGAAACGTTGCCCGCTGTGCACGATGCGCCAGCCAGCAATACAAAAATCCTGACCTAAAGAAAAGGCGCATCCGGGAAGGATGCGCCTTTGCGGTCAGCCTTACTCAGCTTTTGGCGTTTCGCGCAGACGAATATGAAGCTCGCGCAGCGCCTTGGCATCCACCACGCCCGGCGCTTGCGTCATCACGTCCGCAGCACTCTGGGTTTTCGGGAAGGCAATCACTTCACGGATCGACTGGGCGCCGGTCATCAGCATCACCAGACGGTCCAGGCCGAACGCCAGGCCACCGTGTGGCGGCGCGCCGTATTTCAGGGCGTCGAGCAGGAAGCCGAATTTCTCTTCCTGTTCCGCTTCATTGATACCCAGCAGACGGAACACCGACTGTTGCATTTCCTTGCGATGGATACGGATCGAACCGCCACCCAGCTCAGTACCGTTGAGCACCATGTCGTAGGCACGGGACAAAGCGGTCGCCGGGCTGGCTTCCAGTTCTTCCGGGGTGCACTTCGGTGCGGTGAACGGGTGGTGCAAGGCGCTGAAGCTGCCGTCGTCGTTCTCTTCGAACATCGGGAAGTCAACGACCCACATTGGCGCCCACTTGCAGGTCAGCAGCTCCAGGTCGTGGCCGAGCTTGATCCGCAGCGCGCCCAGGGCCTCGCTGACGATCTTGGCTTTGTCGGCACCGAAGAACACGATGTCGCCATCAACCGCGCCAACGCGATCAAGGATCACATTGAGGTTGGCTTCAGGGATGTTCTTGACGATCGGCGATTGCAGACCCTCGACACCCTTGGCGCGCTCGTTGACCTTGATGTACGCCAGGCCCTTGGCACCGTAGATGCCGACGAACTTGGTGTAGTCGTCGATCTGCTTGCGCGGCATGCTCGCCGCGCCTGGAACGCGCAAGGCGGCAACACGGCATTTCGGATCGTTGGCAGGACCGCTGAAGACTTTGAAGTCGACTTCTTTCAGCTGGTCGGCAACGTCCACCAGCTCCAGCGGGTTACGCAGGTCCGGCTTGTCGGAACCGTAACGACGCATGGCTTCTTCGAAGGTCATGTGCGGGAATTCGCCGAACTCCAGATCCAGCACTTCCTTGAACAGGGTGCGGATCATGCCTTCGGTGAGGCCCATGATGTCTTTTTCATCGAGGAAGCTGGTTTCGATGTCGATCTGGGTGAATTCAGGCTGACGGTCGGCACGCAGGTCTTCGTCGCGGAAGCATTTGGCGATCTGGTAGTAACGGTCGAAGCCGGCGACCATCAGCAATTGCTTGAACAGCTGAGGCGATTGCGGCAGGGCGAAGAACGAACCGGCGTGAGTACGGCTTGGCACCAGGTAGTCACGTGCGCCCTCAGGTGTGGCACGGGTCAGGATCGGCGTCTCGACGTCGAGGAAGCCGTTCTCGTCCAGGTAACGACGGATGCTGGTGGTCATGCGCGAACGCAGACGCAGTTTCTCGGCCATTTCCGGACGACGCAGATCAAGGAAACGATAACGCAGGCGGGTTTCTTCACCGACGTCGGAGAACTCGTTCAGTGGGAACGGCGGGGTTTCCGATTCGTTCAGCACTTCAAGTTCGTAACCCAGGACTTCGATCATGCCCGAGGCCATGTTGGCGTTCGTGGCACCGGCCGGACGCAGGCGCACCTTGCCGGTGATCTTCACGACGTACTCGCTGCGCACGCGATCGGCGGCGGCGAAGCTCTCGGCGCGGTCCGGGTCGAACACCACCTGGGCCAGACCGTCACGATCACGGATATCGAGGAAAATCACCCCACCGTGGTCACGGCGACGGTGAACCCATCCGCAAAGGGTAATTTCCTGGCCTTCCAGGCTTTCGTTCAGTTGGCCGCAATAATGGCTGCGCATCATGGTAGTGGTTTCACTTCTCGTAATTCGAAATTCGGTTGGAGGCCTTGCATTCAGGATGATGCAAGAGCTCGCACGTGTCGTTCAACTCAGGTTCCAGACCCTAGTCGGCTTTGTCGCCGCCGGCCAGATTCTTCTTGGAACCGGTCTTGAAATCGGTTTCGTACCAGCCGGTGCCACTGAGGCGGAAGCCCGGCATGGACAGCATCTTCTTTAGCTCTGGCGCCTGGCAGGCAGGGCAGTCGACCAGCGGTGCTGCGCTGATCTTTTGAATGGCTTCCAACTGATGACCACAGGAAGCACATTGATAGTCGTACATCGGCATGGGGGTTGTCTCGGCGATCAGATTGCTACCGCGCACGCTGGGTTTTGCGGCAAAGAGCGGGATTATATCCATTAAATGCAGCCTGTGCAGCCGTAAGACTGCACAGACCGACACTCGACGCATTGCGCTGCCACGGGTTACGCCATGACGACGCAATTCCCTTCCTTGAGGCTGTGCACCACGCAGACAACCCGCACCAGCCCGCTGAAGTTCTTTACCCCGCCGTGGCGCAAATGCACTTCGCGATCCACGTGGGACAGCAGGGCACTGACCGAGCAGCAATTGATCCTGGCCATTTCCCCCAAAATATCCCAATACACCTGCTCCAGTCGCAAGCAGGTGGCAAAGCCATTCAAACGTATCGACCGGGATAATGGCCGAGCCAGGCCCATGTCGAATTCACTGATAAACGGATCGATCCTTACTTCCTTGAACGGCCCCACCCTTGCGTCGTTTAACCTGCTTTCATAAACCATCCGTTGACACTCCTTTGCCATCCCTGGTTTCGATAAGAGCCATGTTGCGGGTCTTATAAAAGCGCAGGCGCAAAGTTATATCCAGATGACTTTATGACCATCGACGTAGGATAAGCCAACAACTGAAGGCAGATCATGGAGACCGTCCTAGTCGGGACAAAGTCCTACACAATCGGGGGCAAGATCGCTCAACTAACTGCCCCCCAAGACAGGGCGCGAACAACACAGCAATAGCGTGATCCGCGCTCTGGCAGCGTTACTGGTCCAGCAATGAACGCAACATCCACGCGGTTTTCTCGTGAACCTGCATGCGCTGGGTCAGCAAGTCCGCCGTTGGCTCGTCACTGACTTTGTCGAGCAGGGGAAAGATCCCGCGCGCAGTCCGCGTGACAGCTTCCTGCCCTTCGACAAGTTGCTTGATCATGTCTTCCGCAGTGGGCACACCCTCCTCTTCCTTAATGGAAGACAGGCGCGCATAAATCGAATAGGCACCCGGAGCAGGAAAGCCAAGCGCACGAATTCGTTCGGCAATCGAATCGACCGCCAGGGCCAACTCGTTATATTGCTCCTCGAACATCAGATGCAGAGTCCGAAACATGGGACCGGTGACGTTCCAGTGAAAGTTATGGGTTTTCAAATAAAGTACATAAGTGTCCGACAGCAGACGCGAGAGTCCTTCGACGATGGACTTGCGGTCCTCTTCACTGATACCGATATCGATTGCCATGTTTTTCCCCTAAAGGTGATGAATTTCATCCGACAGGTGCAGGACCACTCTAGCAAGCCTGCCGCGCAACCGCAGCCCGGATTGCCCTCCAGGCCTGCGACAAATCGCCCCCGATGCACCGCTGGACTCCCTGATTTGAGTAGCTGCAAGCTTTGCTGTTAAATAGGCAGTGTGTCGCAGGTGCCTATTTTTTCGGGCGCTGCGCATAGGCTGATACCGGGTGCGTGCCCAACGCCTCTTATAGTTCTGAAGCGAACCGCGCCCCATCAGCTCTTCCTTGCGATCCGTCTTAACGTGAGTTAATCAAAATGTTGAAAATCGTCCACCTGCTAATGGGCGCAGCAGCCCTGCTCCTGTCCTTCATCCCTAGCCTGCGTTCCGAGGCTGTTCCTTACCTGCAACAACCCGATGCGCTGTACCTGGCCTTTTTCGGCCTGCTCAACCTCACCCTCGCACCTGTCATCCCATACTGGAACAAAGGTCCGCGTCATCAACTGCAAAACCTGGTCAGCGCCCTGCTGGTTCTGACTGTTGTTCTGCAAACCCTGACGCTGCTCGCGCCGATGCCTGTCATCGCCGGTCAACCTGCCGTTCTGTTCAGCCTGGTGGCTGCCCTGATCGCCGTTCTTCTGCACCTGGCCATCAGCTTCTACAAATCCTCACCGGCCACCGCCTCGCCAAGCTATGACATGAGCAACCGCGATACCGGCACCGTCAAGTGGTTCAACACATCCAAGGGCTTCGGCTTCATTTCCCGTGATTCCGGCGATGATATTTTCGTGCATTTCCGGGCCATCCGTGGCGAAGGCCATCGCGTTCTGGTCGAAGGCCAGCGCGTGGAATTCTCCGTCATGAATCGTGACAAGGGCCTGCAAGCCGAAGACGTGATCGCCGCGCTGCCGCGACGCTGACTCAAGGCTAAAAAAAACCGCGAGCAGCCTGGCTGTTCGCGGTTTTTTATTGCCTTTTGTTCAAACGAAAGAGCCTTGAAACAAAAGCTAGTAATGCGGCGGTGGCGCTTCTTCTTCAAAAGTCTCGAACTGGCCAGCCATTTCCTCCTGCCGCTTAAGCAGGGCGGCCATTTGCAGTTGCAAGCGTTCCACGGCGCGCTGCTGCGTCGCCAGCACATCGCTCAATGCCTGGATGGTGTCATCCTGAAACGCCAGCTGGCTCTCCAGATCGGTAACGCGTTCTTCCAGGCTCATGATTCAACCCTCCAGAAACGTGAAGTCTTCAGTCAACACAAGACGCAGCCGCTCGCGAATGACCGCGATCTGCTCCGCCGTGTACGGTTTGGCCGGGTGTTTGCCCCACACCGGCGCGGGCCAGGCAGCATCCTCGCGCTTGCGCACAATCACATGCATGTGCAACTGACTGACAACGTTACCCAGGGCCGCAACATTCAACTTGTCCGCGTCGAACGAGTCCTTGAGCATTTCCGCCAGCGCGGTCGTTTCCTGCCACAGCTGCCGCTGATCGGCGACATCCAACTGAAATATCTCGCTGATATCGTCGCGACGCGGCACCAGGATGAACCACGGGTAGTTCGAATCATTGGACAACAGCAACCGGCTGAGCGGGAAATCCCCGATCTGTAACGTGTCTTGTTGAAGTCGTGGATCTAAAGCGAACACTGCGCGCACTCCCGGTAGCTCATCATTTTCAGCTTAGCGCCCATCCCGTGAGATGGCGCACCAAGCGACAGGACGGCAGCATACCTGCGAACGTCGCTGGCTTCACGACGTACGACTGCCGAAGCGCAGGCATCGCCGCCGAGAGCGCTCCGACATGAGACATTTTTTGCGCGAGCGCACCATTACAGAACCGTCAGCCACGCAAAAAACACTCAAGTGACCAACAAACCAAGGCCTGTTCACGTTTCACAACAGCCAACACTGTATGAATTCAGGACGACGATTAAAAATTTTTGCACCAAAACCGCACAGTGCGTCTACGCTCTGTGCGTCGGGCATCCGCCAAGTACTCACCGCGGGGTGAACCGGTAACGTTTTTGGTTGTCGCGCAGTCGGCCAGGGAGGTGCAACACCATGCAAACCATGGCGTCAAGCCCCATCAAAAAGTGCTTGTAACCCCCGGTTTTATGAGGTTTTTACGGTAACAGGCAGACGTTCAGAAAAAAAAACAGCGAATTGCTGATTTGTGCACGCTTGTTGCATTCACACTCACATCGCCTTCAAGGCGTCCGCTGGAAGTGGACGTCTTGAAGGCAATAAAAACAGTGGCAGGGTTGCCCGATGGAGATTCACACGTTTCACCAAGGACTCTTTTTACCGATGCTCAAGCCCCGGAAAACAGCGCTGAAGTTGTCATTCCTATTGCATTGGGGCTGTAAATTTGCGACATCTACCAAGCCGTTTGCGACAGGGTCGTAAAGAAGCTGAAAGGTTAGATGCGCAAGTATCGCCAACATGGTCGGCGTGATATAAGTTTGCGCCGACACAAAAAGAAAGAGCCGCCCAGATAATAAAACAGGTGGGACGGCAGTACTCTTCTAAAACCAAAGGAGCAAATCACGATGCGCGTGATGAAGTGGAGCATGATCGCACTGGCAGTTGCAGCAGCAGCCAGTACTCAAGTGGCTATGGCCGCACCTTTCGTAAGTGACCAGGCTGAAGCCAAAGGTTTTGTTGAAGACAGCACGCTGAACTTGCTGGTTCGCAACTACTACTTCAACCGTGACAACAAAGATGGCGGCCGCGACCAGAAAGACTGGACACAAGGTCTTTGGGGCACCTACAACTCCGGTTACACTCAGGGTACTGTAGGCGTTGGCGTTGATGCATTCGGTTACCTGGCCATCAAACTGGATGGCGGCGATGGCACTTCCGGTTCGGGCAACATGAGCCGTAGCGACACTGTCAACGCCAACGGTGGCCGCGACGTTAACGACAGCCAGGGTAAAGCCGGCGCTGCCGTTAAATTCCGCGTTTCCAAAACCGAGCTGAAAGTCGGCGACATGTCGCCAAGCACTGCTCCAGTATTTGCTGTTGGCGGCTCCCGTATCCTTCCGCAAGTTGCCAGCGGTTTCCAACTGCAAAGCAGCGAAGTCAAAGACCTTGACCTCGAAGCCGGTCACTTCTACTCGGGTTCCAGCCAGGACAAAAACGCCCGTGACGGCGGCCTGTATGCAACCTACGCTGGCGTTGAAGCCAACACCATCGACTATTTCGGTGGCAAGTACGGCATTACCGATAACCTTTCCGCATCGCTGTATGGCGCCAAGCTGGAAGACATCTGGAACCAGTACTACGCCAACGTGAACCTCACCACTCCGTTTGGTGGTGACACTTCGCTGAACACCGATTTCAACATCTATCGCACCACCGATACCGGTGACGCGAAAGCTGGCGACATCAGCAACACCGCGTTCTCGCTGGCAACCGCTCTGTCGTTCCTGAAAGCGCACACCATCACCCTGGCCTTCCAAAAGGTTAATGGCGATACCCCGTTCGACTACATCGGTATCGGCAAGAACAACCGCGGCGGCGACTCGATCTTCCTCGCCAACTCCATCCAGTACTCTGACTTCAACGCCCCTGGCGAGAAGTCTGCCCAGATCCGTTACGATCTGAAAATGGCTGAGTACGGCGTTCCTGGTCTGAGCTTCATGACCCGTTACGTTAAAGGTTGGGACATCGACGGCACCAACACTCCAGCTGGCAGCGCTTACGCCGGCCTGTACGGTGAAGATGGCAAGCACAACGAAACCGACTTCGAAGCCAAGTACGTTGTTCAGTCTGGCCCGGCAAAAGATCTTTCCTTCCGTATTCGTCAAGCATGGCACTTCGCTAACGCTGACGAAGGTGAAGGCGATATCAAAGAGTTCCGCCTGATCGTCGACTACCCACTGTCGATCTTGTAATCGCATCCAGTTAGTTTGCGATAACAAAATAAAAGGCCCATCTTCGGATGGGCCTTTTTTGTTGCCTGGTTTTTTGCTTACTGCACCGCAGATTCCTGAACCACTCGAATCACCCGCTGTGGAAACGGGATATCGATGCCAGCCGCTTTCAACCGGTCCCGGGATTGTTCGTTGAACATGAACATCACATCCCAGTAATCCGCCGTCTTCACCCATACGCGCAAGGAAACAGTGATCGAACTGTCGCCCAGGGTAGAAATGACAGCCTGCGGTGCCGGTTCGGCCAGGATGCGCTCATCCTTGGCCAGATCCAGCAACACTTCGCGAGCCTTCTGCAAATCCGCCTCGTAATCAACGCCCACATCAAACACAACCTTGCGGGTCGGCTGGCGGTTAGTGTTGGTGATGATGCCGTTCGACAAGTTGCCGTTAGGCATGATGATGGTTTTGTTATCGCCTGTACGCAGCACTGTGTGGAAGATCTGAATGCTGTCGACTGTACCGGCAACACCCTGAGCTTCGATCCAGTCACCAATACGGAACGGACGGAACAACAGAATCAGTACGCCACCCGCGAAATTCGCCAGGCTGCCCTGCAACGCCAGACCAATGGCCAGGCCCGCCGCACCGATCGCCGCGACGAAGGAGGTGGTCTCCACGCCGATCATCGAGGCTACGCTGACGATCAGCAAAACCTTGAGAATAATGTTCGCCAGACTGCTGATGAACCCTTGCAGCGCCAGGTCGGCGTTTCGCAGCGCGAGCAAACCGCCCAGTTTCTGCGTCACTTTATTGATCAGCCACCAGCCGATGGCCAGGGTGATGATCGCCAGCAGTACGCGGCTGCCGTATTCCATGATCATCGGAATCCAGGCTTGGGACGCCTTGACCAGGTTGTCCACTTCAGCATTCAAATCCATCTACGTTCTCCTGATTTCCGGCTACCCGGCACGCGAAAAATGAGCGGCAGAAAGACCGGCCCCTTGCGGACCCGATCGTTTCTGCCGTTACTTGGGCCTCGGACGCCGAAAACGCCGAGAGGTTCCCGCTTGAACTATCAGTCGCGGAAGTTGTTGAACTGCAGCGGCATGTCGAATGTCTTGGCTCGCAGAGCCGCGATGGCTTCCTGCAAATCGTCACGCTTCTTGCCGGTGATGCGCACCTGCTCGCCCTGAATGGCCGCTTGAACCTTGAGCTTGGCGTCCTTGACGTGAGCGACGATTTTCTTCGCCAGCTCTTTGTCGATGCCTTCCTTGAGGACGGCTTCCTGCTTCATCAGCTTGCCCGACGCGTAGGCATCCTTGACTTCAAGGCACTGCACGTCGATTTTGCGCTTGACCAACGCCAGCTTGAGGATCTCAATCATCGCTTCGAGCTGGAAATCGGCTTCAGCGGTCAGGTTGACGGTCAGGTCCTTTTCCTTGAACTCGAAGGTGCCCTTGCCTTTCAGGTCATAACGACGATCGAGTTCCTTGACGGCGTTTTCGACCGCGTTGGTGACTTCGTGTTTGTCCAGTTCGGATACCACGTCGAACGACGGCATGTAATCTCTCCAATAAAGGGCGCGCTCGATCAAGATCGAGCACGCCTGGCTTGCGGTTAAAATCCGCGCTGATTATAACGGGTCTTTCCCATCATTCACTGCGAGCCTCCGATGCACGCCTTAAACAGAGCAAAAAGCTGATGTCCACCACCTGGCATGTCCTGGGCGCCGGCAGTCTCGGCACCTTATGGGCCACGCGTCTGGCGCGGGCCGGGGTGCCGGTCAGGCTGATTGTGCGGGATGCGGCGCGTTTACAGGCTTATCAGGCGGCGGGCGGCCTGACGCTGGTGGAGCATGGCGAAGCAACCACCTGGGACATACCCGGCGAAACCGCCGACAGCGACGAGCCGATAAACCGCCTGCTGGTGGCCTGCAAAGCCTACGACGCCGAGCAGGCCGTGGCCCGACTGGCGCCGCGCCTGGCGCCCGACGCCGAATTGATTTTGCTCCAGAACGGCCTCGGCAGTCAGGACGCCGTTGCCGCACAGGTTCCGCAGGCACGCTGTATTTATGCTTCGAGCACCGAAGGCGCGTTTCGCGACGGTGACTGGCGTGTGGTGTTCGCGGGTCACGGCTACACCTGGCTGGGGGATGCCGGACATCCGGTGGCGCCGATCTGGCTGGATGATGTCAGCGCAGCAGGCATTCCCCACGAATGGAGCACCGACATTCTCACCCGGCTGTGGCGCAAACTCGCGCTTAACTGTGCGATCAATCCGCTGACCGTGCTGCACGATTGCCGTAACGGCGGCTTGCAAGACCACCACTGCGAAGTCGCCACCCTCTGCGGTGAATTGACCGAAGTGCTTGAACGCTGTGGCCAGCCGGCAGCGGCCGAGGACCTCCAGCAGGAAGTCGAGCGGGTGATTCACGCCACCGCGGCCAATTTCTCCTCGATGTACCAGGACGTCGCGAATCGGCGCCGAACCGAAATCAGCTACCTGCTGGGCTATGTCTGCAAAGTTGCCTCGCGGCATCAGTTGAACCTTCCGCACCTCAACCAGTTGCAACAGCGGCTGATCACCCATCTGCACAGCCTTGGATTGCCCAGCGACTGAGCAGCGGCTACGCTGGCCACTTGTTCCTTTTCTGCGATAAAACTGATGCCATTGCGCCAGCGCCTCGAAAACCTTCCGGTCGGCCAGAAACTACTGGCCGCCCTGCTGGTGCTGTTGACCACCGTTTTACTGGTCGCCAACCTGACCTTCATCAGCGCCGCGTACTACATTTCCCAGGAAAGCATGGCGCCCCAGGCCTTGCAGACCATCGGCCGGCTGGTGTCCAACCCGAGCCTGGTGGCTGATGCGCTGCAATCGCCACAAAATGCCGAACGACTGCTGAATGAGCTCAACAGTTATTCACCGCTGCGCGCGGCAGCCCTGTATGACGGCAAAGGCGAAAGACTGGCGCAGTTGCAGCGCGGCGATCATTTGGGCCTGCCGGAGCGTTACCGCCACATCGAAGCCTGGCAGGCCACCGAATTTCGCAGCAATCAAGTGATCACCCTGCCCCGCCCCGGCACCGCGCCCGGCCACCTGCTGTTGGTCGCCAGCAGCGAACTGCCGATGGCCTTCTACACCGGGACCCTGACCGCCAGCCTCGGGATCCTGATCTTCAGTGTGCTGTTGTGGCTGGTGATCGCCCGGCAGATCAAACGCCTGATTACCCGGCCGATCCATCAACTCGAAGAACTGTCCCGGCAAGTGACCCGGGAAGAGAACTACGCCCTGCGCGCCTCCCGGGGCAATCACGACGAAATCGGCAGCCTGGCCGAGGCCTTCAACACCATGCTCTCGCGAATCGAAGCGCGGGAGCAGCAACTCAAACGCGCGCGTGACGATTCCCAGGCGGCCTACGACCAGGCCCAGGGGCTGGCCGAGGAAACCCGTCACACCAACCGCAAACTGGAACTCGAAGTCCAGGTGCGCAGCAAGATCGAGAAGAAACTTACCGGGTTCCAGAACTACCTCAACAGCATCATCGACTCCATGCCATCGGCGCTGATCGCCCTCGACGAGCAGCTCTACGTAACGCAATGGAATCAGGAGGCCAGCGCCCTCTCCGGCACGCGACTGGACGAGGCGCTGAACCAGCCGATCTTCCTCGCCTTCGAACCGCTCAAGCCGTTTCTGCCACAGCTCAAACAGACCGTCGAGCAACACACCGTGGCAAAGATCGAGCGCGTGACCTGGTTCAAGGATGACGAACCCAAGCATTACGCCCTGACCTTTTACCCGCTGATGGGCGGCGCGGGGCGCGGTGTGGTGATCCGGATCGACGACATCACCCAGCGCCTGTCCCTGGAAGAAATGATGGTTCAGTCGGAAAAAATGCTCTCGGTCGGCGGCCTCGCCGCCGGCATGGCCCACGAGATCAACAACCCGTTGGGTGCGATCCTGCATAACGTGCAGAACATTCGCCGACGCCTGTCCCCCGATCTACCGAAAAACCTCGAGCAAGCCGAGCAAATCGGCATCGAGCTGGACACCGTTAACGAGTACCTGAAAGCACGGGAAGTGCCGCAGTTACTCGACGGTATTCAGCAGGCCGGCGCCCGGGCGGCGAAGATCGTGACCCACATGCTCAGTTTCAGCCGTCGCAGCACCCGGCAAATGGCCCCGTGCGATCTGCCGGCACTGATCGATCAGGCCGTGGAAATTGCTGGCAACGATTTCGACCTGGCGATCGGCTTCGACTTCAAGGGCCAGGCGATCATTCGCCAGTTCGATCCGGCGCTGGGCCCGGTGCCCGGCACCGCCAACGAACTCGAACAAGTGCTGCTCAACCTGCTGAAAAACGCCGCGCAAGCCATTCACCAACGTGAAGATGACCGTGAGCCCGGGCGGATCATCCTGCGTACCAAGCTGAATCCGCCGTGGGCGGAAATCCAGGTCGAAGACAACGGCATCGGCATGAGCGAGAGTGTGCGCAAACGCACCTTCGAGCCGTTTTTCACCACCAAGGAAATCGGTCAGGGCACCGGGCTTGGGCTGTCGGTCTCGTATTTCATCATCACCAACAACCACAAGGGGCAGATGGAAGTGCAATCGACACCGGGCCAGGGCACGTGTTTCACCTTGCGCCTGCCGTTGGCGAGCACCCCGCTCGTCTCTCAAGAATTCAATCAGCTATCGAGGTAACCATGGGCTTTCGCTTGTCGAAGATTTACACCCGCACTGGCGACAAAGGCGAAACCGGATTGGGCGACGGCCGCCGCGTGACCAAGGACCATCCCCGGATCGAGGCCATTGGTGAAGTCGATACGCTGAACAGTCAGGTAGGCGTGCTGTTGGCCGGGCTGGAAGCGCAACGTGGCCAGTTTCCAGGATTGAACGAAGTGATCGAGGTGTTGGCGCCTTGTCAGCATCGGCTGTTCGATCTCGGTGGAGAGCTGGCGATGCCGGTGTATCAGGCACTGAACGCGGCAGAAATTGAACGCCTGGAAGCGGCGATCGATGTGTGGAATGAAGAGCTGGGACCGCTGGAGAATTTCATTCTGCCGGGCGGTTCGGCGCTGATTGCCCAGGCCCATGTGTGCCGGAGCCTGGCGCGGAGTGCCGAGCGCAGGTGTCAGCATTTGAATGCGATTGAACCGTTGGCCGGGGTTGGGTTGGCATACATCAATCGACTGTCGGACTTGTTGTTTGTGGCGGCGCGGTTGATTGCCAAGCGCCAGGGGATTGCAGAGATTCTTTGGCAGGCGGCGGCGAAACCTCAGGTTTGACCGGCGCCTGTCTGGGCCACATCGCCAGCAGGCTGGCTCCCACGGGAGACTGCGTTTATCTGTGGGAGCCAGCCTGCTGGCGATGAGGTCATCCGCTTCAACGCAAAATCATGCGTCAGGCCAGAACGCTCGAATCCCCGCGACACCTTGGGCGCCCGCCTCCCAAGCCTTTTGTTGCTCAGCTGGCCCAACACCACCCAGCAAGAACACCGGTTTGCTGAAGCCTTCGATCAGGATCGACGCCTGCTCCCAACCCAACGGCTGAGCCCCCGGGTGAGTCAGGGTCGGCTCTACAGGTGACAGCGTCACGAAGTCCACGCCCATCTGCTCGGCCAATGCCAACTCTTCAGGGTTATGGCAGGACGCCGCCAACCAGCGCGACGCCGGCAACGGACGACCTGCCGCCGCGTATTTGCGCAGTTGTGCCGAGGTGATGTGCCAACCGGCGGACGGAAAATCGCCCAGCCACTCGAACGGCCCCTTGATCATCAACTGTGCCTTGCCGGCACACAGCCCCGCCGCATCCACCGCCAGATCGCGGTATTTCGGGTCGTAGCCGTTGGGCGCCCGCAGCTGGATCAGCTTGATCCCGCCGGCGATGGCTTTCTGGATACCGCGCAGCAGCGCCGGGGTTTCCAGGTCTTCAGGCGTGATCAGGTACTGCGCAGGCAAGCGTGCGGCCGCAACGATCGGCTGGTTGGCCGCCGGGAATTCGTAATTCAACAGATCACGGGGCGCAACCCATTCCAAAGGCTGGCCTTCGGCACCGTGGGGTTCACCGGTGAAATTCGAGACTTCCCAGACATCGAGCAACACTTGCTTGTCCGGGTAGTCATGGCGGACCTTGATCAACGGACGCGCCGCGCTGACCACAATGCCCAACTCTTCGTGAAGCTCGCGGGCCAGGGCGGTTTCGACGGATTCGTCGGCCTCGACCTTGCCACCGGGAAACTCCCACAAACCGCCTTGGTGCTGTGTGTCGGCACGGCGGGCGATGAGGATCTTGCCGCTGTTATCGCGGATGACGGCGGCCGCTACGTGTACTCGTTTCACTGCCCGATCTCCTCCAGACCTGCCTTTTGCCACGCCTTGAAGGCTGGCCATTGGTAGATCGTTTCGACGTAGGCCTCATCCGCCGCCGGCAATTTCACCTGATAGGTGCGCAGGCGTACGGCAATGGGGGCAAAGAAGGCATCGGCGAGTGTCGCGCGGCCAAACAGGAACGGACCGGTTTCGGTCGCGGCTGCGCGGCATTCAGCCCACAAGGCCAGCATGCGTTCGATGTCCGCCTGGACGTCGGCCGGGGCCGGCGACAACGGTGCGTCGCGACTCAGGTCGAACGGCATGTTGCCGCGCATGGCGAAGAACCCTGCGTGCATCTGCGCGCACGCCGAACGCGCCTGGGCGCGGGCGGCGACATCTTTGGGCCAGAGGCCAGCATCCGGGAATTGTTCGGCCAGGTACTCGGCAATCGCCAGGGAATCAGCAATGGTGCCGTGTGCAGTTTTCAGCAGCGGGACTTTACCGGTGGGCGAATGCTTGAGCAGACGTTCACGGGTGTCCGGCTGGTTCAGCTTGATGAGCTCTTCGGTGTACGGAGCGCCGGCCAGATCGAGGGCCAGGGCGCCGCGCAGGGACCAGGAGGAAAGCAGTTTGTCGCCGATGATCAGGTGGAGGCTCATGTTCGGGACCTTTTGATGAGGGGTACAGACCAGCCTCTTGAGTGTCTGGTCTGTCGTCATCGCGGGCAATCCCGCTCCCACAGGATTTGCGCTAACCCTGAGGGAGCAGGCTTGCCCGCGAAGGGGTCGACTCGGTATTAAGTACGGTACTCGGCGTTGATCTTCACGTATTCGTGGGACAGGTCGGTGGTCCAGATGGTTTCGCTGCAATCGCCGCGACCCAGCTCTATACGGATGGTGATCTCTTCCTGCTGCATCACCGCTGCGCCCTGGGCTTCGGTGTAGGTCGATGCGCGGGCGCCACGGCTGGCGATGCACACGTCGCCGAGGAACACGTCGATCTTGCTCACGTCCAGGTTCGGTACGCCGGCACGACCAACGGCAGCCAGAATGCGCCCCCAGTTCGGGTCGGATGCGAACAGCGCGGTCTTGATCAGCGGCGAGTGCGCCACGGTGTAACCGACGTCCAGGCATTCCTGGTGATTGCCGCCGCCGTTGACTTCAACGGTGACGAACTTGGTCGCGCCTTCGCCGTCGCGAACGATGGCCTGGGCCACGTCCATGCACACTTCGAACACGGCCTGTTTCAGCTTGGCGAACAACTCACCGCTTGCGGAGGTGATTTCCGGCAAGGCCGCCTGACCAGTGGCGATCAACATGCAGCAGTCGTTGGTCGAGGTGTCGCCGTCGATGGTGATGCGGTTGAACGACTTGTTGGCGCCGTCCAGCAACAGGTTTTGCAATACGTCGCGGGAGACTTTGGCGTCGGTGGCGATGTAGCCGAGCATGGTGGCCATGTTCGGACGGATCATCCCCGCACCTTTGCTGATGCCGGTGACGGTGATGGTCACGCCGTCATGCTGGAACTGGCGGCTGGCACCCTTCGGCAGGGTGTCGGTGGTCATGATGCCGGTGGCGGCAGCTTCCCAGTTGTTCACCGACAGATCGTCGAGCGCGGCTTGCAACGCGCCTTCGATCTTCTCGACCGGCAGCGGCTCGCCGATCACGCCGGTGGAATACGGCAGCACCAGGCTGGCGTCGACGCCGGTCAATTCAGCCAGTTTGGCGCAGGTGCGTTCGGCGGCAGCCAGGCCAGGTTCGCCAGTGCCGGCGTTGGCATTGCCGGTGTTGGTCAGCAGGTAACGTACCGGACCTTGCACGCGCTGCTTGGCCAGGATCACCGGCGCTGCGCAAAAGGCGTTCAGGGTGAACACGCCTGCGACGGTGGAACCTTCGGCGCAGCGCATGACCACGACATCCTTGCGCCCGGGGCGCTTGATGCCGGCCGAGGCGATACCGAGTTCAAAACCGGCAACCGGGTGCAACGTTGGCAAAGGACCAAGACCAACAGCCATGAATGCGCTCCTTAATAAATGATGTCAGCACCGCTTTCAGGAAGAACGGTGGTGTAAATGGCAAAACGCCGCGACGGCTGATGCCGGTCGCGGCGCGGGTATTTCAGCGTATGAAACGGGTTTTACTGGATCTGCCCGTGGCAATGCTTGAATTTCTTGCCCGAACCGCAGTAGCACAGCTCGTTACGGCCCAGCTTCTGTTCGTTGCGAACCGGTGCGGTGGCGAGGGCTACATCGACCTCTTCACCGAGCAGGTCCGGCTGCTCGAGACCCGGTGCTTCGTCGTGCTGGAACTGCATGCGCGCCGCCAGTGCTTCGGCTTCCTGACGCAGGCGTTGCTCTTCTTCGATCGGGTCTTCGCGGCGAACCTGGACGTGCGACAGCACACGGATCGAATCGCGCTTGATCGAATCCAGCAGCTCGGAGAACAGCGTGAACGACTCGCGCTTGTACTCTTGCTTCGGGTTCTTCTGAGCGTAGCCACGCAAGTGGATGCCATGACGCAGGTGGTCCATGGTCGACAGGTGATCTTTCCACAAGTCGTCCAGCACGCGCAGAACGATTTGCTTCTCGAAGGTGCGCAGCGCATCGGCGCCGGCCTGGTCTTCTTTCTCGTTGTACGCCGCAATCAGCTCTTGCATCAGCTTCTCGCGCAGGGTTTCTTCGTACAGGTGATCGTCTTCGTCGAGCCATTGCTGGATCGGCAGCGAAACACCGAAGTCGCTCTGCAATGCCGCTTCCAGACCGGCCACGTCCCACTGCTCGGGCAGCGATTGCGGTGGAATGTGTGCACTGACAGTCGCGTTGAGTACGTCCTGACGGAAGTCGGCGATGGTTTCACCGATGTTGTCGGCGGCCAGCAACGTGTTACGCATGTGATAGATCACTTTACGCTGTTCGTTGTTGACGTCATCGAACTCGAGCAGTTGCTTGCGGATGTCGAAGTTGCGGCCTTCAACCTTGCGCTGGGCCTTCTCGATGGCGTTGGTCACCATGCGGTGCTCGATCGCTTCACCGGACTGCATGCCCAATGCTTTCATGAAGTTCTTCACCCGGTCAGAGGCGAAGATGCGCATCAGGCTGTCTTCCAGCGACAGGTAGAAACGGCTGGAACCGGCGTCACCCTGACGACCGGCACGACCACGCAGCTGGTTGTCGATACGGCGCGATTCGTGACGTTCGGACGCAATCACCTGCAAACCGCCCGACTCGAGCACTTGCTGGTGACGTTTCTGCCAGTCGGCCTTGATCTGGGCAATCTGCTCCGGCGTCGGGTCTTCGAGAGACGCGACTTCCACTTCCCAGTTACCGCCCAACAGGATGTCGGTACCACGACCGGCCATGTTGGTGGCGATGGTCAGTGCGCCTGGGCGACCGGCCTGGGCAATGATCTCGGCTTCTTTTTCGTGGAACTTGGCGTTCAGGACCTTGTGTTCGATACCTTCTTTCTGCAGCAGCGCAGACATGTGCTCGGACGTTTCGATGGTCGCAGTACCCACCAGCACCGGACGGCCCTGGGTCATGCATTCCTTGATGTCGTTGATGATCGCCGCGTATTTCTCGTCGGCGGTCAGGAACACCAGGTCGTTGTAGTCTTTACGCGCCAAAGGCTTGTTCGGCGGGATGACCATGACCTGCAGGCCGTAGATCTGGTGGAATTCGAACGCTTCGGTGTCCGCGGTACCGGTCATGCCGGACAGCTTGTTGTACAGACGGAAGTAGTTCTGGAACGTGGTCGACGCCAGTGTCTGGCTTTCGGCCTGGATGTTCAGGTTTTCCTTGGCTTCGATGGCCTGGTGCAGGCCTTCGGACAAACGACGACCCGGCATGGTACGACCGGTGTGTTCGTCGACCAGGACGACCTGACCGTCCTGCACGATGTATTCGACGTTGCGGTTGAACAGCTTGTGAGCGCGCAGGCCGGCATAAACGTGGGTCAGCAGGCCCAGGTTGTGCGCCGAATACAGGCTCTCGCCTTCAGCCAGCAGGCCGACACGGGTCAGCATGTCTTCGATGAACTGGTGACCGGCTTCGTTGAGTTCGACCTGACGGGTCTTTTCGTCAACGGTGTAGTGGCCGGCCTTGGTGACTTCGCCTTCGACCTCTTCGACATGCAATTCAAGCTGCGGGATCAGTTTGTTGATCTCGATGTACAACTTGGAGCTGTCCTCGGCCTGACCGGAAATGATCAGCGGGGTACGGGCTTCGTCGATGAGGATGGAGTCGACTTCGTCGATCACGGCAAAGTTGAGTTCGCGCTGGAATTTTTCTTCCATGCTGAACGCCATGTTGTCGCGCAGGTAGTCGAAACCGAATTCGTTGTTGGTGCCGTAGGTAATGTCGGCGGCGTAGGCCTGACGTTTCTCTTCCGGCGGCTGGAATGGCGTGACCACACCGACCGTCATGCCGAGGAATTCGTAGAGCGGACGCATCCAGTTGGCGTCACGGCGGGCCAGGTAGTCGTTCACGGTCACAACGTGCACGCCCTTGCCGGACAGCGCGTTGAGGTAAACGCCCAGTGTGGCCACCAGGGTCTTGCCTTCACCGGTACGCATTTCCGCGATCATGCCTTCATGCAAGGTCATGCCGCCGATCAGCTGGACATCGAAGTGGCGCATACCCATGACGCGCTTGCCGGCTTCGCGGGCGACCGCAAAGGCTTCTGGCAGCAGCTTGTCGAGGGTTTCCCCTTTGGCGATGCGGGCCTTGAACTCATCTGTCTTGGCACGCAATTGATCGTCCGAAAGGGCCACCATTTGCTCTTCGAAGGCATTGACGAGTTGCACCGTCTTGAGCATGCGTTTGACTTCACGCTCGTTCTTGCTTCCAAAAAGTTTCTTTAACAAAGGCGCAAACATATCGGCAGGATCTTCCACACTAAAGGGATGGAGGGCGGCCCCGTGAGTCGCCCGTGCAGCCCTCATGGCCGCATGCGAACGAGCATTCTACCCGGAAACGATGGTGAGGAAAGTGGCGTTGTTCCACGATGCATGCACTGCGCTGTAACGGGGCTCACTTAAAATAAGGGCGTTTTGCTGAACTTCAAGCCAGTTACGGCAGAAGTTACTTGTTGATTTAATGGGTAAAGCGCGCGCAAAGCAATGGGTCGGGTGCATCCGGTGCTTTCTGCTACCATGGCGCCTCTGTTACTTCAGGTGTCTGATCATGGCATTTCGCCCTCTTACGGCCAGAGCACCCGCCGTTCTGCTTCGCGAAGCCAAACCGCTGAAAGCCATTTTTGGCCATGCTCAACGCCTGGGTCATTTACAACGTCTGCTGGAAAGCCAATTGCAGCCTGCCGCCCGCGAGCATTGCCACGTGGCATCGTGGCGCGAAGGCAGTTTGTTGCTGATTGTCACCGATGGTCATTGGGCAACTCGTCTGCGTTATCAACAGAAGCGTCTGCAACGGCAGTTACAGATGTTTGATGAATTCGCCAGCCTGACCCGGATTCTGTTCAAGGTGCAGCCACCGACCGTTCAGCAAGGGGCGGCGGGGCATACCATCAGTTTGTCCAGCGATGCGGGCGCGACCATTCAGGCCACGGCGGAGGGGATCAGTGATCCGAATCTGCGAGCGGCGCTGGAGCGATTGGCGGCGCACGCCAAACCCAAGGATTAAAGGCTGCGATCTTTTGCTTTCAGCGGCGTTTACTGCCACCGAGCAGCGAGCCCATCAACCCGCGCACCAACTGCCGCCCCAACTGATTGGCCGCCTGTCGCATTGCCGATTTCAGTGCCTGCCCTGCCGCCGTGCCGAGGAACTCCCCAGCCTTGTCGGTGAAGCTCGGTTCCTCCGCCGCAGGTTCGCCCGGCGCCGCTTCGGGCTCTGGTGCCAATCCTTTACGCCCCATCAACACTTCATACGCCGATTCCCGATCAACCGGTTTGTCGTACCGCCCCTTGAACGGCGAGCCGGCGATCAGCAGCGTGCGTTCCGTCTCGGTTAGCGGCCCGATCCGCGATTGCGGCGGCGCGACCAATACGCGCTGGACCATCTCCGGCGTGCCCTTGTCCTGCAACGTGCCGACCAGCGCTTCGCCAATCCCCAGTTCAGTCAACACCGACAAGGCGTCGAATGCGGGGTTCGGACGGAAGCCTTCGGCCACGGCCCGAAGGGATTTCTGTTCCTTGGCCGTGAACGCGCGCAAGCCATGCTGGACGCGCAGGCCAAGTTGAGCCAACACGTCATCCGGCAAGTCGCCCGGCGACTGGGTGACGAAATACACGCCGACGCCTTTCGAGCGAATCAGCCGCACCACTTGCTCCAGACGCTCCTGCAATGCCTTGGGTGTATCGGCAAACAGTAAATGGGCTTCATCGAAAAACAGCGCCAGCAACGGTTTATCAGCATCGCCGCGTTCCGGCAGTTGTTCGAACAGTTCGGCCAGTAGCCACAAAAGGAACGTCGCGTAGACCTTGGGCGCCTCGTGCACCAGGCGACTGGCATCCAGCAAATGAATGCGCCCCCGCCCCTCGGCGGTCGGCTGCAAAATGTCTTCGAGTTGCAACGCCGGCTCGCCGAACAGTGCTTCGGCGCCCTGTTGTTCCAGAATCGCCAGGCGCCGCAACAGGGCCTGACTCGATCCCGTGGTCATCAGCGCGGCGTCGTCCCCCAGCGATTCGGGGTGGTCGCGCAGGTGATTGAGCAGTGCCTTGAGGTCCTTCAAATCCAACAGCAGCAAGCCTTCACGGTCCGCGACCTTGAACGCGGCGTACAACGCCGACTGCTGACTGTCAGTCAGTTCCAGCAGGGCGCCGATCAATAACGGTCCCATTTCGCTCAAGGTTGTGCGCAATGGATGACCGGACTGGCCGTGAATGTCCCACAGGGTGACCGGATAGGCCTGAGGCGTGTGGTTCAGCCAGGGCATCCCGGCGATGCGCTCGGCAACTTTGCCTTGAGGGTTGCCGGCCGCGCCAAGACCGCACAGGTCACCCTTGATATCCGCGGCAAACACGGCCACGCCAGCATCGCTGAACGCCTCGGCCAGTTTTTGCAAGGTGACGGTCTTGCCGGTCCCGGTAGCGCCCGCGACCAGACCGTGACGGTTCGCCAGGCGCATGGCCTGGGCGATCGGCTTCCCCGCGAGATCGGCACCGATAACGAGTTGCGATGAATCAGGCATTTGGTCACCCATGGTTAATCTTTAATGCTGCACGGCCGATATAAAAGACTGAAAAGCGTCGGTAATCCCCCTAAGGAGAGGACGGAAATATCAGCTTGTTTTCATGATCGCCCACTGCGCTTTTTCCTATAAAAGCACGCCTTGGGCCTTAAGACCTTAGCGGAACCCCGAGCCATGAACAAAAATCTGCGCTTCAGCCATAAAATCCTGCTCGCCGCGGCACTCATCGTCATTGCCGCGTTCGCCTCGTTCACACTGTACAACGACTATCTGCAGCGCAACGCCATTCGCAAGGACCTGGACAACTATCTGCAAGAAATGGGCAGTGTGGCTGCCAACAATATCCAGACCTGGCTGAGCGGACGCAGCTTGCTGATCGAAAACCTCTCACAAAGCATCGCGCTGAACGCCGACATCGACAACGTCGCCAAGCTGCTGGAGCAGAAAGCAGTGACGTCGACCTTCATGGGTGCCTATCTGGGCAACAAGGATGGCACCTTCATCATCCGGCCGGACAGCAAAATGCCGGAGGGCTATGACCCCCGCGCCCGTCCCTGGTACAAAAGCGCCCAAAGCACCAGCGGCCCGGCACTGACTGAACCCTACATCGATCTGGCCTCCGGCCAGCTGGTCATCTCCATCGTCAATAGTGTCCTCAAGGACGGTCAGAACATCGGCGTGGCCGGCGGCGACCTGAGCCTGCAAGTGATCGCCGACAGCCTGAATGCGATGGACTTCAACGGTATGGGTTATGCGTTCCTGATCAGCGCCGACGGCAAGATTCTGGTGCACCCGGACAAAGCGCTGGTGATGAAATCACTGGCCGAGGCGTACCCGAAAGATACACCGCGCATCAGCAGCGATTTCAGTGAAGTTGAAGTCGATGGCAAAACCCGCATCGTCACGTTCACGCCGATCAAAGGCCTGAATTCCGTCAACTGGTACATCGGTCTGTCGGCGGATAAAGGCAAAGCCTTTGCGAAGCTCAGCGAATTCCGCGCCTCGGCGGTCGTGGCGACCATCATCGCGGTCGCCATCATCATCGCCCTGCTGGGCATGTTGATCCGCCTCCTGATCCAGCCGCTGCACGTCATGACGCGCGCCATGGCCGATATCGCCGATGGTGAGGGCGACCTGACCAAACGCCTGACTATCCAGAACAACGATGAATTCGGCGTGCTCGGCACCGCGTTCAACCGTTTCGTGGAGCGCATTCACGGTTCGATCCGCGAAGTGTCGTCGGCGACCGGCCAGGTCAACGAAGTCGCCCTGCGCGTGGTCGCGGCCTCCAACTCGTCGATGTACAACTCCGACCAGCAAGCTTCGCGCACCAGCAGCGTCGCCGCCGCCATCAATCAGCTCGGTGCCGCGGCCCAGGAAATTGCGCGCAACGCCGCCCAGGCCTCGAGTCAGGCCAGCGACGCCCGCAGCCTCGCCGAAGACGGCCAGCAAGTGGTGGATCGCAGCATTGTCGCGATGAACCAGCTGTCGAGCATGCTCAGCGCCTCCAGCACCAACATCGAATCGCTGAACAGCAAAACCGTGAACATCGGGCAGATTCTCGAAGTGATCACCAGCATTTCCCAGCAAACCAACCTGCTGGCGCTCAATGCTGCGATCGAGGCCGCCCGTGCCGGTGAAGCCGGGCGTGGTTTCGCCGTGGTGGCCGATGAGGTGCGCAACCTGGCGCACCGCACGCAGGAATCGGCGCAACAGGTGCAGACCATGATCGAGGAGCTGCAAGTCGGCGCCCGCGAATCCGTCAGCACCATGAGCGACAGCCAGCGTCACAGCCAGGACAGCGTGGAAATCGCCAACCTGGCGGGAGAGCGCCTGAACAGCGTGACCTTGCGCATTGGCGAGATCGACGGGATGAACCAGTCGGTGGCCACGGCAACCGAGGAACAGACGGCGGTGGTCGAGTCGATCAATGTCGACATCACCGAGATCAACACGCTGAACCAGGAAGGCGTGGAAAACCTGCAATCGACCTTGCGGGCGTGTTCGGACCTGGAGCAGCAGGCGGCGCGCCTCAAGCAATTGGTGGGCAGTTTCCGTATTTAGTGTTTCCCGGACCTGTGGTGAGGGAGCTTGCTCCCGCTGGGTCGCGAAGCGAGCCCAACATTCTGTGGGTGTGTCAGATCTGACGCACCGTCTGAATGACGACGGCTTCGCAGCCGAGCGGGAGCAAGCTCCCTCGCCACATAACGGTCCAAAGTTCCAGCCCCCGTCACAAAACCCCAACCGAACATCTATCCTTCATAAAGGTCAACCAACGGAGAACAACGGATCGGAGGAATGCTCATCGTGCATATCGCTGACATCACCATGTTCTACGCCCCTGCCAGCGGTGGCGTGCGCACGTATCTGGATGCTAAACACCGTCGCTTGGGTATCAAGCCCGGCATTCGTCACAGCCTGCTGATCCCCGGCGCACATCTGGGTGAACAGGATGGCATTTACACGGTTCCAGCCCCCGCCCTGCCCTTCGGCAAGGGTTACCGTTTCCCTCTGCGCCTCGCGCCCTGGCGCAATGTCCTTCAGGATTTGCAACCCGATCTGATCGAAGTCGGCGACCCGTACCTCACGGCCTGGGCGGCGCTCGACGCCCGGCGACAACTCGATGTGCCAGTGATCGGCTTTTATCACTCGGACCTGCCGCTGCTGGTCAGTAACCGCATGGGCAACTGGGTCACCACCAATGTCGAGGCCTACGTCAGCAAGCTATACGGTAATTTCGACCGGGTGCTGGCGCCGAGCCGGATCATGGCCGACAAATTGATTACCTTGGGGGTGAAGAACGTTTTCGTCCAACCCCTGGGTGTCGACCTGCACACCTTCCATCCCGATGCACGAGACCCGGGCCTGCGCGCAGAACTGGGCATCGATGAAAATACCCATCTGCTGATTTTCGCCGGACGCGGTTCCAAGGAAAAGAACCTGCCAGTGTTGCTCGACTGCATGAGGCGCCTGGGCCGCCGCTATCACTTGTTGTTGGTGGGTTCGTCGATGCCGGCGGTGGTGCCGGACAACGTGACGGTGGTCGATGAGTTCTGCCCGGCGACGCAAGTGGCACGGCTGATGGCCAGTGCCGACGCGCTGCTGCATGCCGGCGATCAGGAAACCTTCGGCCTGGTGATTCTCGAAGCCATGGCTTGCGGCATTCCAGTGGTGGCCGTGGCAGCCGGGGCCTTTCAGGAAATCATCAACTCAGACTGCGGCCTGCTTTGCGCGCCGAACAACTCAATGGCGATGGCCAACGCCGTTCGGGAGTTGTTCGGTTCGGGCAGTGCCGTTCTGGGCCAACAGGCTCGCAGTCATGTCGAGCGCCATTATTCCTGGGACACGGTGGTCAACAGTCTGCTGGGCCATTATTACGCCGTCCTCGGCAGCCAATGGCCGCGGATCGCCAATGGCTGAGCCCATGAACGCGCCCAGCCTGCTATTGGTGTTGCACGACGTCGCCCCACAAACCTGGGCCGACTACCAACCCTTTGTCGAAGCCGTCGACGCCTTGGGCGCAGTGCCGATGACCTGGCTGGTGGTGCCGGACTTTCACAAACACAACGATCTTGAGGGCCATCCGGGATTTCGACGGATGCTCACCCGCCGTGTCGCCCGAGGTGACGAACTGGCGCTGCACGGCTATTTTCATTGCGATGAAAGCCCGCCCCCCCACACACCGCGAGACTGGTTCATGCGTCGCATCTACACCCACGAGGGCGAGTTTTACAGCCTGTCTCAGGAAGCCGCCCTCGCACGTCTGCATGCCGGCATTGAAGTGTTCCATCGCTACCACTGGCCGCTGGAGGGTTTTGTCGCCCCGGCCTGGCTGATGAGCGAAGGAACGCGCCAGGCCTTGCGCCAGTTACCCTTGAGTTACACCAGCGATCCGCAGCACCTGTATCGCCTGCCGGATTTCACCCCGGTCGATGCGCCGGGGTTGGTGTGGAGTGCACGCAGTGCCTGGCGTCGGGGTGTATCGAAGCTGGTCAGCGATCAGCGTGAACACCGCTGGCGTCGCGCTGCGGTGATTCGCCTGGGGTTGCACCCGGTGGACATGCGTCACCCTTTCTCACGCAATTATTGGCTGCAAACCCTCAAGCGCCTGCTCGACGAGGGCCGTGTGCCGATGACCAAGGCGCGGTGGCTGACGCTGCACACCGACCGCGTCGGTCGCGCCGCATGAGCCGCGCAATTGTGTTGTTTGTCGCGCTGCTCGTTGCGGTGCTGATTCCTCTGTTACTGGGCGGTAACCAGACCTGGTCGCGACTGCAGAGTTTTCCATTGAACTGGCTGTTGATCATGTTCGGCATGATCCTGCTGTGCTGGGTGGTGAACACGATGCGCTTGCGTCTGTTGCTGGGTGATCAGCGCGACAAGGTCAGTCCGGTCAAAAGCCTTGGCGTGGTGATGGCGGCCGAGTTCGCCTACTGCGCCACGCCGGGCGGCAGCGGCGGACCGCTGACGATCATGGCGCTGCTGGCACGCAACGGCGTGCGCCCGGCACGGGGTAGCGCCGTCTTCGCCATGGATCAACTGAGCGATCTGCTGTTCTTTCTCTGCGCGTTAATCGGGATTCTGATTTATGCGCTGTTCCAGCACCTCAGCGAACGCATGGAATGGTTGCTGACGGTCAGTGCCATTTCGATGTTTGGCGGGCTGCTCAGTTGCGTGGTGATCGCGCGCTATCATCGGCTGCTGATTCGCCTGAGTGGACGCTTGCTCGTGCGCCTGAATGTCAAAGGCAGCACGCGAATGCGTTGGGCACGAAAACTCCTGCATTTTCTGGCGGCATTCACTGACACGCTGAAGTTGCCCGCTCAGACGTTGATCAAGGTGTTTGTCCTGACCTGTGTGCATTGGGTCCTGCGCTATAGCGTGTTGTACCTGGCGTTGCGCGGGCTCGGTGCGGATTTGCAGTGGGCCTGGAGTTTTCTGATCCAGATGCTTTCGCTGAGCGCGGGGCAATTCAGCCTGTTGCCGGGTGGCGCAGGGGCTGCGGAATTGACCTCGGCCGCGCTGCTGGCACCCATGGTGGGGAAATCCACGGCGGCGGCGGCGATTCTGATTTGGCGGGCAGTGACTTATTACTTTTATCTGGTGGTTGGGGGACCGGTGTTTTTGTTGATGCTTGGGCGGCCGTTGTTGAAGAAGTTGATGAGGTTTAGGCAGGCTTAGGGGGGGTGTTTTTTGTGTGCATATCCGTTGCTGCAGCAACGGATATGCACACAAAAAGCGACCGCACGCCAAACCTCAAGACCGCTTCACCGGCAATCCAGCTCCTTCAGGGCCAGAATCCGGATTCAACGCCTCCCACAACTCCGCCGCCCCCGGAAACTCCGTCCCGTCTTCAGGGCTCAAGTCATCCGGGTCGTAGCGGCTCAAACACCCCTCCCCCAATGTCGCGGGGGCCTTGGAAGTAGCTTTGTCCAGTGGATCGGCCATGGTCATGTCCTCAGTGCAGAAACGGCGAAGGGCCTGAGCGATTGAACGCCCAGGCCCTTCGAATTTCAACCGTGTCGTGCGGGGATCAGAACACCACGGTCTTGTTGCCATGCACCAGCACCCGGTCTTCCAGGTGATAACGCAGACCACGAGCCAACACCATCTTCTCGACATCACGCCCGAAACGCACCATGTCTTCGATGCTGTCGCTGTGGCTGACACGCACCACGTCCTGCTCGATGATCGGGCCGGCATCCAGCTCTTCAGTGACATAGTGGCACGTCGCACCGATCAGCTTTACCCCACGCAGGGAAGCCTGGTGATAAGGCTTGGCGCCGACGAACGACGGCAGGAAGCTGTGGTGAATGTTGATGACCTTGTGCGCATATTCACTGCACAACTCGGGCGGCAGGATTTGCATGTAACGGGCAAGTACCACCACTTCGGCTTCGTGCTGTTTGACCAGGCGCGAGACTTCGGCGAACGCCGGTTCTTTATCCTGTGGATTGACCGGCACGTGGTAGTAAGGAATACCGTGCCACTCGACCATGCTACGCAAATCGTCATGGTTGGAAATCACGCAGGAGATTTCGCAGTCCAGTTCATCGCTGTGCCAGCGGTGCAGCAAGTCTGCCAGGCAATGAGACTCGCGGCTGGCCATCAACACCACGCGCTTTTTCTGCGCGGTATCAGTAATGCGCCAGTTCATCGAGAACTCTTCGGCAATCGGCGCGAACGCTTCGCGGAAGGCCTCGATACCAAAAGGCAGCGAATCGGCCCGAATTTCGTGACGCATGAAGAACCAGCCACTGAGATTATCCGAGTGATGGCTCGCTTCAGTGATCCAGCCGTTATGTGACGCCAGAAAGTTACTGACTTTAGCAACGATGCCGACGCGGTCCGGGCAAGCAATCACCAGCCGAAAAGTGCGCATGGGGGGGAAACTCCAGAACTTCGCAAAGGCCGCATTCTAGCGATTGCGCGGAAAAACTGCAGTATAGATGACACCTTGCGTTGTGCGGGGATGGCAGGCACACGCGTTGAAAGCACTCGCTCACCCGCGCAATGGTGCTCTTGTTGCCAATCTTCAAGTGCTCAATTGTGAATATCTGTGATACCTGGGTCACACTATTTAACTGCGCATCCAGCGTGCGCCCTATTCACGACAACTAATTCAAATAAACTCCGGTTTAATTGTTTACTTGATGAAACACCCTGACTATTATTGCCGCACTGTCACCTGCCATCCAGCGCTTAACATAAGGTAGTCCCCATGTCCTTGATCAACGAATATCGCGCCACCGAAGAAGCTATCAAAGAGCTGCAAGCCCGTTTGAAGAACCTGTCCCAAGACGACAAACTGCAAACCGAGCTGGAATTCGAAGGCAAACTGCGCACCCTGATGGGCGAATACTCCAAGTCCCTGCGTGACATCATCGCGTTGCTGGATCCAGAATCCAAAACCAAGGCACCACGCGGCGGCGCAGTAAAAACTACTGGCACCAAGCGTGCTCGCAAAGTTAAACAATACAAAAACCCGCACAACGGTGAAGTCATCGAAACCAAAGGTGGCAACCACAAGACTCTGAAAGAGTGGAAAGCCAAGTGGGGCGGTGACGTGGTTGAAGGCTGGGCTACCCTGCTGGGCTAAGCCACAACGCTTTTCGCTGCAAAAAAAGAACGCCAGCAAACGCTGGCGTTTTTTTATGCCCGGCATTCAGTGCCGGGCATTTCAGTTTCAAAGATTCAAACGTTTGCGCAATGCCTGGACATAATTGCTCCACTCGTTGAGCACCTCTTGCTGGAATGGCGTCGCCGTAATGTTCAAGTGGGCTGCGGCCTCTGCAAAAGTTTCCAGCGTATTGGGCGCTCCCCACTCAGGATCTGACAAACGTTGCTGACAGAATATTCGCCAACGTTCTTGCTCTTCGAAACTCAACGTGTCGGGAAAGTTACGTGCTCGATATCGAAACAATAATTCGGGTAAACGTTCATCATCGAAAGGCCATTGTACCTTTGCTAATTGCGCCGGGTCAGCTGCCCGGACTTGCTCACAAAGGCGCCGATCCCGATCACCAATAAAACCATCGTATAACTGTTGCTCGGGGTCCTTGCTCTGGGTGAAATCCTCGCTGGCATAAATGGCCTGAACTTTATCTCGCCAAACTTGCTGTGCGTCACTTAGCCGCAGCGTGCGCTCCTGATATAACGCCATGTCCAGCCCCAGGCGTTGCTGATCAACGGGACGAAGTACCGACAGGGGCGCGACCACCGGGCATTTGTTGATGTGGATAAGCTTGAGCGGCACCGACAACTCGCCCTCGGCCAGATCATCGCGACGGGTATACAGGCGCTGGCGCAAGGCGTCAGCATCCAGATCAAGCAAGCCCTGGGGATCCAGGTGCAAGTCGCAGACAATCAACGCGTTCTTGTTGCGCGGGTGCCAGGCCAGCGGCAGCACCACGCCGACATAACTGCGTGCGGCCGAAAAGCGCCCGGAAATGTGCACCATCGGCTGCAACAGCCGAATCTGATCCATCACTTTTTGTTTACCGCGCAACTGAAACAGCCAGTCGTACAGCTTCGGTTGTTTTTCTCGAATCAGACGCGCCAGCGCAATGGTCGCTCGAACGTCCGACAGCGCTTCGTGAGCATTGCCGTGATCGATGCCATTGGCGGCGGTCAGGCGTTCGAGTTTGAGCGTTACCCGCCCCTCGTCATCCTTGGGCCAGACGAGGCCATCCGGACGCAAGGCATAGGCGGCGCGCACCACGTCGATCAAATCCCAACGACTGTTACCGCCCTGCCACTCGCGCGCGTACGGGTCGAAAAAATTGCGATACAGGCTGTAACGAGTCATCTCGTCGTCGAAGCGCAAGGTGTTGTAACCCGCGCCACACGTGCCCGGCGCCGCCAGTTGGGCATGCACCCGGGTCATGAAATCCGCTTCGCTCAAACCGTGCCCGGCCAATTGGCCCGGTGTGATGCCAGTGATCGCGCAAGCCGCCGGATGCGGCAGGATGTCCTCGCTGGGCTGGCAGTAAAGATTGACCGGCTCGTCGATGACATTGAGATCGAAGTCAGTGCGAAGCCCCGCCACTTGCAGCGGACGGTCGCAACGGGGGTTGATGCCGGTGGTTTCATAGTCGTACCAGAAGATCGAGGTCACGGGCTATTCCTGAACTGAAGATCGGCGAAGTCTAGGCGTTTGCATCCCGCCCCGGCCAGTGATCTTGCATTCAATCACCTCTCGCCACGCACCGTGCAATACATAGTTATGTCGTTTTCCCCCAAGAGGCTGCTAGCATCGGCCGGACAGAGAATCCCGATCAGGCCACATCATCAGGTTGCCCATGCTCGAGACCGCAGCACTGCCAAGGAAAGCGACGCTGTCCCCGCCACTGGATACGCGGTATCAGGTTGAAACGCCGGAAGGCATCGACTTGCCACTGCGCCCGGCCGGGTTGATGGTGCGTGCGCTGGCGTTCTCCATCGATCTCGGACTGCGCGGCTTGATCCTGGGCCTGCTGTTCATTGTCCTCGCGTTCCTGGGAAAACTTGGCGCCGGGCTGGGCTCGATCCTGCTGTTCGGGGTGAGCTGGTGGTACATGGTGCTGTTCGAGGTGCTCAATCACGGGCGCTCGCCGGGCAAGCAATGGATGGGCCTGCGGGTGGTGCAGGACGATGGCACGCCGATCGGCTGGTCCGCATCGTTGTTGCGCAACCTGCTGCGCTTTGTCGACCTGTTGCCGTTCGGCTATTTCCTCGGCGCCATCAGTTGCCTGCAACACCCCAGCTTCAAACGCCTCGGCGACCTGGCCGCCGGTACGCTGGTGATCTACCGCGAGCAGCCGCTCACCCGACCGCAACTGCCGGACGCCGAGCCGCGGCGTCCGCCGTTTGCCCTGACGCTGCCCGAGCAACGCGCCATCCTCGGGTTTGCCGAACGCCAGGGCGAACTCTCCGAAGCGCGGGTCACGGAACTCGCTTCCATCCTCGCGCAACCGTTGAAGGTTTCAGCACCACGCGCCGTGGCGGAACTCAACGGCATCGCCCGCGGCTTGTTGGGCCCCGCATGAAGCAAAGTCTTTTCGAGAATCGCCACAAGGCTGAATGGGCGCAATTTTCCCTCCTGCTCGACAGGCTGGAGCGGAACAAGGACACCACACGGATCGCCAGTTTTCCGAAAGACTATCGGAGGCTCTGCCAGCATCTGGCTCTGGCCCAGGAACGCGGCTACAGCAGTTTTCTGATCGACTCGTTGCAGCAACAGGTGCTGCGCGGGCACCAACAGCTTTATCAGCATCGCAGCCGACTGGGTGCCAACGCGCTGGGTTTCATCCTGGCGGATTTCCCGCGACTGGTACGTGAGCAGTGGCGTTTCGTGCTCGCCGCCAGCCTGATGTTTTTTGGCAGCCTGATCGGCTTTGCCGTGCTGGTGTATCTGTTCCCGGACCTGGTCTACAACCTGATCCCGGCCGAACAGGTCAGTGAAATGCAAGGCATGTACGACCCTGTCGCCGGCCACCTTGGACGCTCGGCGGAACGGGCGGCCAGTGAAGACTGGGTGATGTTCGGTTTCTACATCATGCACAACATCGGCATTGCCTTTCAGACCTTCGCCAGCGGTTTGCTGTTTGGCCTGGGCAGCGCGTTTTTCCTGTTCTTCAACGGTTTGATGATCGGCGCGGTGGCCGGGCATCTGACTCAGATCGGCTACGGACAAACCTTCTGGTCCTTCGTGATCGGCCACGGTGCCTTCGAACTCAGCGCCATTGCCCTGGCAGGTGCCGCCGGCCTGCAACTGGGCTGGGCCTTGATTGCACCGGGACGACTGCCGCGCGCCGAAGCCCTGCGCGTGGCGGCGCGCAAAAGTGTGCTGCTGATCTGCGGGGTCATGCTGTTTCTGTTGATCGCGGCCTTTATCGAAGCCTACTGGTCGTCGATGACCGGGCCAGCACCGATGACCAAATATCTGGTCGGCGCGTCGCTGTGGTTTTTGGTAGCGATGTACCTGCTGTTTGCCGGACGGACCCGCCATGCGCCTGAGTGACGCGACCGTGGTGATCCGCCCTCGAACCACCTGGGAAGCCATGGACCTGGGCGTGCTGCTGAGCCAGCGGCACCGACGCCTGCTGATGGCCAGCTGGGCCATCATGACCCTGCCGGTTTTCGCCCTGCTCACCTTGCTGCTGTGGGATTCTCCCTCACTCGTCGCGTTTATCTTCTGGTGGCTGAAACCGGCGTTTGAACGTCTGCCGCTGCACATACTCTCCAAAGCGATGTTCGGTGAAACGCCCACGCTGAAACAGGCGTTGCGCCAGTGGCCACGCCTGCTCAAGCCGCAACTGCTGGCCAGCCTGACCTGGCGACGCTTGAGCCTGAGTCGCAGTTTCCTGTTGCCGGTGGTGCAACTCGAAGGCCTGAGTGGCCAAGCGCGGCAACAGCGCTTGCAAGTGCTGTTGCAACGCGACGGCGGTGCAGCGCGGTGGCTGACGATCATCGGCGTACATCTGGAAAGTGCGCTGTGGATCGGCCTGATGGTGCTGTTCTACCTGCTCCTGCCGCCACAAGTCGAACTCGACTGGAGCTGGCAGACCTTGCTGTCCGCCGCCACACAGGACTGGCGCTGGCTGGAGCACCTGACGAATGCGTTTTACGTGATGGTGCTGGTGGTGTGGGAACCGATCTACGTGGCCTGCGGGTTCAGTCTTTACCTAAACCGGCGCACGGTGCTGGAGGCCTGGGACATCGAGCTTGTATTCCGCCGCCTGCGCCAACGGGTGAGCGGTGCCGCCCTCACGCTACTGCTGGCAGCATTTCTATTGATGCCAACCGGGCAAAACCTCTGGGCCGCCGAACCGGCCATTGCTCCCGACAGTCCGCGTCTGCTGGGCCAGCCACTGACCAGCCAGGCGTCCCGGGACAGCATCAAGGCGATCCTCGATCAGCCACCGTTCAAGAACAAGGAAACCGTCACGCGCTATCGTTTTGGCGAGGACAAGCCATCCGCCGAAAACTCTGACGATGGCAAAGCCCCTGAATGGCTGAAGACCCTGTTCAAGTTGCTGGACAACCAGCGCTTCGGCGCGTTGGCGACCTTGATTGAAGTGCTGCTCTGGGGCGCCGTCATCGGCGCGATCGGTTTATTGATCTGGCGTTACCGGGCATGGTTGCAGGCCTTCGTCAGTCGCCGACCGGCGTTGAAGGGCAAAGTCACGCGGCCGGTACCGCAGCAGGCATTCGGCCTGGACCTGAGCCGCGAAACCCTGCCCGCAGACATTGCTGCCAGCGCCGAAAGCCTCTGGCAATCCAGCCCTCGCGAGGCGCTCGGCTTGCTGTATCGCGCGCTGCTCAGTCATTTGCTGCACGATTACAACATGGCGCTGAAACCTGCCGACACCGAGGGCCAGGTGCTGGAGCGTGTCGAACAACTGCAACAGCCCGCCCTGTTGGCCTTTAGCAAAAACCTGACCGGGCACTGGCAAAACATGGCCTATGGGCATCGCCTGCCACCGGCACATTTACAACAGGAACTGTGTGACGGCTGGCGGACCTTGTTCGGTCCGGGGGCTACGCATTGAACCGCCGATTGTGGCTCGCCGCCGGCGTATTCATCGCCGTGCTGCTGGGCGCGTTGAGTCTTTATCTGTACGCCAGGGCGACGCCCTATCAGGCAGATATCGATCACGGCCCTTCACCCGAAGCCCAGGCCAACCCTTATCTGGCCGCCGAACATTTCCTGCGCAAACAGGGCCTGACCGTCAGCCACGCCAACAGCCTCGATCTCCTGCCCACGCTGGAGCCTCGGCAACGCAGCCTGTTGTTGCTCGGCGACCGCTCCGGCATGACCCCGCGCCAGATCGATCAAGTGCTGAACTGGACCCGCGCCGGTGGCCGTCTTCTATTCATCGCCGAGTCGTTGTGGGATGAAAAACTGGGCCAGAGCAATGACCTGTTGCTCGACCGGGTCCAGCTGCACCAGTCATTGAGCAAAGACCTGAAGGACCCGCCGCCCGACACCGGCAAGGACCCCTACCCCAAACTGACCAAGCTGTACCTCGAGGACGAAGACGCGCCAGCCTATGCCACCTTCGATACCGCGTTCCATCTCGAAGACCCGAAAAATCTCGCCCAAGCCTGGGCCAACAGCGGCAAGGCCACGCACATGATGCAGCTGAACCACGGGCTCGGTTCGATCATCGTGGTCACCGATGCCGACCTGTGGAAAACCCCGGCCATCGACCGGTACGACAACGCCTGGCTGCTCTGGTACCTGACCGCGGACACGAAGGTGACCCTGCTGTTCAACACCGATCACGACAGCCTGCTGGCGTTGTTGTTGCGTTACTTCCCCCAGGCGCTGGTGGCCCTCATCGCCCTGATCGGCCTGTGTCTGTGGCATGTCGGCGTGCGCCACGGCCCGTTGATCGAACCCGCCCCGAGCGCTCGCCGGCAACTCCACGAACACTTGCGAGCCAGCGCCTATTTCATGTGGCGCCGCACCGGCCAAGCCAGCCTGTTGCAAGCCTTGCAGCAGGACATCCTGCGCCGGATGCGGCGCCGTCATCCCGGTTTTGAACAACTCGGCGTCGCCGAACAATGGCTGGTGCTCGCACGCCTGACCGGTCAACCCACACGCGCTATCAGCCAGGCCATGAGCCCGCGACCGAAGCAACGGCTGTCCAGCGTTGAATTCAGCCGTCAGGTCGCCCACCTGCAAACCTTGAGGAACGCCTTATGAGTGAACAGATCGAGCCCGGCGCACCGAGCCATGCCGCGCAGCAACGCCAGCGCGCCAGTCAGTTGGCCCAAGCGGTAAGAGCGGAGCTGCAAAAAGCCGTCATCGGCCAGAACACGGTGATCGACGATGTACTCACCGCGCTGATTGCCGGCGGCCACGTGCTGCTCGAAGGTGTGCCGGGGTTGGGCAAGACCTTGTTGGTGCGCGCCCTCGCCCGCTGCTTCGGCGGCGAATTCGCGCGTATCCAGTTCACCCCGGACCTGATGCCCAGCGACGTCACCGGGCACGCGGTGTACGACCTGCAGACCGAGCAATTCAAACTGCGCAAAGGTCCGTTGTTTACCAACCTGCTGCTCGCCGACGAGATCAACCGCGCCCCGGCGAAAACCCAGGCCGCATTGCTCGAAGCCATGCAGGAACGGCAAGTCACCCTCGAAGGCCGGGCCCTGCCCATCGTGCAGCCGTTCATGGTGCTCGCCACGCAAAACCCCATCGAACAGGAAGGCACGTATCCCCTGCCGGAAGCCGAGCTGGACCGCTTCATGCTCAAAGTGCGCATGGACTACCCCGACGCCGATCAGGAGTTGGACATGGTGCGCCAGGTCAGCCGCTCGACCCGGGCCGACATGCTCGACGTGCAACCGCTGCGCACTGTGTTGCAAGCCAAGGACGTGCTGGCCCTGCAGCGCATCGCCAGCGATCTGCCGCTGGACGACCAGGTTCTCGATTACGCCGTACGCCTCGCGCGCACGACCCGCAGTTGGCCCGGCCTGACCTTCGGCGCCGGGCCTCGGGCCTCCATTGCGCTGGTGCGCTGCGCTCGGGCGCGCGCCTTGCTGCGTGGCGGCGAATTCGTGATTCCGGACGACATCAAGGGCTGCGCGCTGGCGGTGCTGCGCCATCGCGTACGCATCGCACCGGAGCTGGATATCGAAGGGCTGGAGGTCGATCACGTGCTACAGCAATTGCTCGATCAAGTACCGGCGCCGCGCTTGTGATCACATCTCTGTCACACACACACCCTGTGGCGAGGGAGCTCGCTCCCGCTCGTCTGCGCAGCAGTCGTAAACCCGGCGGTTACGATGTGCCTGACAAACCACGTCGACTGATTTTGGGGCTGCTGCGCAACCCAGCGGGAGCAAGCTCCCTCGCCACAAAAAGAACTCCGGCGACAAAAGGTGTGCGCAGATGAAACCCTCGCGTCTGCTGCTGATCTGGCTGGCATTGCTGCTGGCCATTGGCATCGTGCTCGGTACATTGCGGGCGCTGGACATCGCCGTTTCATCCACGCTGTTGTCGATCAACTGGGGGTTGCTGCTGGCGCTGCTGGCCCTGGCAATACTCGATGCTGTACGCCTCAAACGCCTGCCCTCGCCACGGATAACAAGACAAATGCCCGGCAGCCTGGCACTCGGCCGCTGGAGGGAAGTGCGACTGGAGGTTGAACACGACTTTCCCCAGCCACTGACTATCCGGATTTTTGACCACGTACCCGACGGCCTGAGCTTCGAAAACCTGCCCTTGTCGCTCGAACTTCAACCCGGCCAGCACAGCCAGGCCGGCTATCGCCTGCGTCCGCGCAAACGCGGCCACTTCACCTTTGAACACTGCGAAATCAACCTGCCGAGCCCCTTGGGCCTATGGTCCGGCAAACGTTTGCCAAAGGTGTCCGACCACACCCGCGTGTACCCCGACTTCGCCCGCCTTTACGGCGGCCAACTGTTGGCTGTGGACAACTGGCTCAGCCAGCTCGGCGTGCGCCAGCGGCAGC
Source organism: Pseudomonas sp. NFX71 (assembly GCF_048079215.1). Classification (NCBI taxonomy): domain Bacteria; kingdom Pseudomonadati; phylum Pseudomonadota; class Gammaproteobacteria; order Pseudomonadales; family Pseudomonadaceae; genus Pseudomonas; species Pseudomonas sp. NFX71. The sequence continues at coordinate 524,641 of NZ_CP182230.1, forward strand.
GACGCGGCCTGGGCCTGGAGTTTCATCAGCTACGGGAATTTCGCGAAGGCGACAGCTTGCGCCAGATCGACTGGAAAGCCACCGCTCGCCAACGCACACCGATTGCCCGGGAGTATCAGGACGAACGCGATCAGCAAATCATTTTCATGCTCGACTGCGGTCGACGCATGCGCAGCCACGATGGTGAATTGGCGCATTTCGATCACGCGCTTAACGCGTGCCTGTTGCTTAGTTACGTGGCGTTGCGTCAGGGGGATGCGGTGGGGCTCTGCACCTTCGCCAGCGATCAGCCACGTTATCTTGCGCCGGTGAAAGGCACTGGCCAACTCAACGTATTGCTCAACACGGTCTACGACCTGAACAGCACTCAACGCAGTGCGGACTATCAAGCGGCTGCAACTCAACTGCTGGCCCGACAAAAACGCCGGGCATTGGTGATTCTGGTCACAAATCTACGCGACGAAGATGATGAAGAACTCCTCACCGCCGTGAATCGGCTGAACAAGCAACATCGGGTACTTGTCGCCAGCCTGAGAGAAGACGTACTCGACAGCCTGCGCGAGTCCCCCGTGCAAACGTTGAACGAAGCGCTGACGTATTGCGGGACCGTGGATTATTTAAATGCGCGGGCCGAATGCCATGAGCGGTTGAACGCTCATGGCGTGCCGGTGGTGGATACACGTTCCAACACGCTAGGCGCACAACTGGTAACGCACTATCTGAGCTGGAAGCGGGCCGGAAAACTATGACACCGCCGACGTGGAAAAAACGGCAGGTAGAATCTCTCGGCCATCCAATAACATCGACCTCAACTCCAAAGGAGCCAGTCGAAGATCAAACTTGAAGTCCGTGACGTTGATACCTTCACGACTCCCTCCCGTGGCAGCGGTCACCACCAGATCGATCTTTTTATCCGTGGGTAATAGTCCTTCAAGTTCTATTGGCGGATAAGGTCTAAGTTCAGCCAATGGTGCAGGATCTGCCGTCCCTGAGTTGTCTTGTGATTTTCTGCTCATGAAAGCCTCGTCAAAAATGACGTCTCCGCTCTCGTTTTGTATCGTGACGTTGCTGGGTCTGGCGCCCAACCCCTCATAGCTGAACGAAAACCAATAGAGAGCCTTCTTATCGGGAGCTGGAGCTATCGGCAGATCAACACTGCAACGGACAGTCGCCCCGTTGTTGAGTTGTAGATAAAACTTGCCCGTCACACTGTCCTCACGCACCAGATGTGAACCCTCGACAGTCCAGGTATCTTGCCACCCGGAGGAGAAGCCGCCGTGCTCAATCAAATTCCTTCCTTCGACCAACTCATTACTAGTCATGATGACCTCTCCTCTGTTGTCGTTAGTAACAGCTTCCACGTTCAAACATTTATCGACGATGAAACGGGTTGGTTTTGCGGTGGCAGCAATCGCACATTCGCACGGCTGCCTTTGAGCTTCTCGATCACGGCCTGGGTGTACGCTGTGTTACCGGCAAGCGCCAGGTAGCGGACACGAATGATGATGTCCGTCAGGCTGCTAGTGAGTGCCTGCTGCGTATGGTCTTTGCCCATCGGCAACTCGAGCTTCCATTTCGATACCGCGCCGGTACCTTCATAAGGCAGGTAACGTTCATCCTGCTGCATGTTCCCGCCGAGATCGTCCACGCCGCTGGACACGGCTATTTGTTGGCTGTTACGCAGATTGAGCTTGATGTCCAAAGGCGTGCGCGCGGCATCCGGGGCATACAAGTAATCCAGCGAACTCTCGACCGGCTTTACCGCCGTGGTACTGGAAAGTTGGGTAAGAATGGCGCGAGTATCCTGATAGGGACCCAACACTGCGGGGAACGTCACCTCAACGGTCATGATCTGCCGGCAGTAGTGACCGGGATAATCCAGGTCAAACATCTTCTGGGTAAATTCAAAGTCGACTACCCCGTCGTCGCCAAATTTTTTCAGAACTTTTTCCCAATTATCTTCACTCCCTTCTTCCGCTGCCTTGGCATCGAACAACTGACGCAAGGAAATGGTTTTAGTCATTTCCAGACGCCGCTCGTGCCGGTGGAGAAACGCGGATTCCATGCGCAACAGATCAAGGGCAATCGATTCGCCAGCCATCAACCCGTGATGTTTGTCCATCCAGACATTGGGGCGAACGAAGGTGGTGTCGTAGTCGCCCATTTCATACTGCCAGGAAGCCTGGGTGCTCAGGCACATGCCGACCACGGCATCGTGGGCCTGGTAGTAATGGGTCGCCATCTGGCTCACCAGCCAGCGATACAACTCGACGTTGGTGGTTCGGGTCTTGTGGAACGAGTAAATGGCCTGGGCTTGTTCGGCGCTTTTCTTGGCATGGCGCAGACTGGCTTCGGCACCATGAATCGCAGATTCCTGTGCGATGATTTGCTGATCAATTACTTCAATTTCTGCTTGGGCTTGTTGCTCCTGAAAACGCCATTCAGCAGACCGGCGATCATTGAAAGCCGTGATTCGTAAGCTTTCAGAAACCCCATAACTAATAGCCCCTGATCCGGCTAGAATTGAAGCCATGTGCGCAGGAGGCGCCCCTTTATCCCCAGTTTCACTTGTGGCAGAAATGAACGGCACGCCGAAAATCAACCCAGCCATTCCACCAACCTTCTGAAAAATCCTGCCGACCCCGGCGACGACCTCAGGAATAAAGGCTCCCGCACTTGTTACCCGACTAGCGACAGCCAAGCCGTCCGCAGCCTTTTCCCTTTCTATCAGCCCATCCTTTTGCAAGTCCTTGTAGTAGTTTTCCCGTTGCTCGATAACCGCTTTACTCTTGCTCAACCCTTCCTTCGCCGCTTTCAACTGATCAATCGTCGCCTGTTGAATTTTCGTGGCGAATTTACTCAATTCCATCACATGAACCTGGTGCAATTCCTCCAGTTGCCTGCTGTCACGCTGCTCCATGAACTGCAGCACCTGCTGGCCGAAACGCATCAAGGTCTGCACCGCATTCTGTGTCGAGGACAGCATCGGGCGAAAACGGTAATGCGGAATGTTCAACCAGCCACCAGCGCTGCGCGATGCTCCGGAAGATCCCCCTGCCTGAGCCCGTAACAAATCCAATGGGTTGGTTGGTGGCGCGAACAAGGGCAGAAACATGGGCTTGCCATCGATGGTCAAGTTGTTTGCCATGTTGCTCAGGCATTGCTCGATATGCAGCCACAAACCCAGCAGCATCTCGTTTATCGGCGGACGGAACTCATCCAGTTCAAGGCCGGCCAGCTGCGGCGTGCCAACAACCCGTTCGGGCAATGTTGCGACATTGACCTCGATCTGTTGCGCAAACAGTTCCAGCTTCGAAGGCCCGCGAGGCGTGGAGGGCGTGAGAATATCCTTGACCGATTTCGGCACCCAGTGACTCATGGGGGCAGCATCAGGTTTGGGCCCGAGCAGCGCCAGAGCTCGCTCATAGAGCAACTTCGCGGCCACCAGATCATCGCGTGTCAAGCGGCGGTAAAGTTCATCGGCGTTGGTCAGGATGCAGCGCACATAGTTCATGAAGATGGTTTTGCGATAGATGACAGGGCAGGCGTAGGCCATGGCATCCGGGTCTACCAGATTGTTCGCTTCGGCACCGGCATAACCGGGCTCCAGCAACGGACGGCAGTACCAGTGCAGATCAATGTTGGTCGACTCTTCTTCACGCTTGTTCTGCGGGTCGAACAGGTAGTGATACCAGCGTTGGGACTCAAGATAATTGCGTTCTTCACACAATCGATGGGCGATCAGAAATGGCAGGTGGAAGAACAGTTCCCAGTAAAAAACCCCATGAGCGCTTTTGAAATCCATGGGTACAGAAGCATAACCACCAGCAACGGCAGTTGGCGCAGGCTCTGGAGAGTGCTGGGTTTCCCAAGACAATAACTCATCAATCGACACGGCCACTTTCGATTTCAGGACCGGACCAAACAGCGAGTTGAGGCGAACCCAGCGCAGTTTACTCAAACCCAGCGCCTGCAAATCCAGAAACTGTGCACCCGAGGCCTGCGTGTCGAGCAGCGGCAGGCTGCTGGCCGTGGGCGCCTGGTTGATGGTCACCTCATACTTGTCACGGCCGCGCGCGCCCTTGTCATCACCCCAGGTTACATTCAGTATTTTGCCAGCCGGGTCTCCGGACCATTTGTATTCAATCCAGCCAGAGGCATACCAGTTCACCAGATCGAACGTGAACTCCTGCCCCTTGACCTTGTTTGCTCCATCGAACAGGCTCAAACCGAATGTCAACTTTTGAGGCTGTGCATTGACGCTGATTTTATTAACCGAATCGCTGAATCTGGCCGCACCCTGTGGCGTGCGAATTGACAATCCAGCGCCAGTGAACGCTTCGTCTGGTCGTTTGAGGGCCAGTTGCTCCAGCGTTTGCTGCGACAACTGAATCTCCTTCGTCGCGCGCCACCACCTTCCCTCTACCGCAGTGAACTCCGCGGCCGGGATACTACCCAGGACACTTTCCTGCCCGGCGATATTGTTGAACAGCAACTCGATGTGCATCGCAGCAGGTGTCAGAAGATGACATGTCAACAGAACAGACCAGGGCCCGGCGTATGAAATTTCGAAGAAAGCCGGTTCCCCTTCAAATCTGTGCTGAGAAAGCAGCACGATTTCCTTCAAATCGAAATCGAGCCGCGACGCCTGACACCCCCCCTGGACCTGCAGTGTGTTCTGAATGACGTTCTGCGCATCCAGTCGACTGTCGAAATTAAGGCTGATCCCCAGCGTGCCACTTAGATCACCCTCGACAGTTCCTCCACTGGCCGGTGCCGCGAGGACCCGATCAAGTGCCGCGTATTCATCACGAATGACTTTGTGCTGCAACAAACGCTGATCTTTGAACCGCCCACTGGACCAGCTCTGCAACGTCGCAACCTTGATTGCCTGTGGCTGGAACAAAGCATCGACACAGGCAAACAGCCAACCCGGAGCGGTATCATCACGCCAGGCTTGCACACCCGGGGCTGCATCGAGGGAGGTAAAACTGACGGCCAGCCAGTCCTCGACATCTTTGCGCGAGCCCGCGACCGTGACGGCCACCAAACGCATGGTTTCTTTTTTCAGAATGGCGAATTGCTCTTTGCGCAAGCTGACCGGCGTGGACCAGATGTCGTTCAACCCCAGCCAGGCAAGCTTGGCCTCTACCGTCCATGCGCCAGGCTTGGTGACAATGCCGTCCTTATCCTTCTCATCCGGGGCTTGTTCACCTTCGATATACACCACGCTCAAACGACCACCGAACACTACCAGGCGAACCGCCAGCACCTCTAAACCTGAGGGCAACTGCAACTCTTCCCATTCTGTCCAGTCTGCCGGATTGAGGTATTCCGTGTCCTGGTTCGCCTGATTAATGTGCACTCGAACCTTGCGCCAGTAGTAAGCGTAAGGTTGCTCGGTCTGCCGGCCGATCATGTAATAGAAGGTGTTCCGGAAAGTGGGCTCATCAGGTTTATCGACTGGGGCTGGTTTGTCGGTGCTGTCGATGTACCCGGAAATCAACTGCAAGTTGCACACTTTTTCAAATTTGCCCAAGTGCTCATACAAAGCAGTTTGCACCGACGCGTCACTGATACGGGCTTGTGACAAGTTGTTTTCAAGGTCGATAAATGACTTGGTTTTTTTCAGCCGAAGACCGGGTGAAATGTAATTATGCGGGTCATTCTGCAGCATCTTGTAACCCGACCAATCGCTGATATTGCACAAGCGCTTGTACCAGTACTCCAGGTCATCGTCAGAAAACTTCTTGTCGTAGCCGGGCTCCATCCGGTTATAGATTCTTCCCAGGTAACGCTGCAGGCAGGCAATCGCCTCCGCCAAGGGTGACGTGTCGACTTTGTCGGTCATCTGGGTGTCCATCAGCAGATACTGTTCGATTTCGGCAATGGTTTTCAGCCCCAACACCGGGTTAGCGACGTGTCCACGATAGTAATCCACCAGCGCATCACGACGGCGCTCTTCCAATGCCCCGATAACGGACTTTTTCATTATCAATTCTCCATTCCAGCCGTAATGTCTGTGAGTTACGTCGCAGGGCGCTATGCCTGTTGTACGGTCAATGCAAACTCAATAGATCGATGATCTCATCGAAGCATCAGGGGGCTTTTTCATTGGATGCAGTGGCGACGACTTCGACGCTGTATGCATCTGGCAACCAGGCTGAATCGCCGATACCGGCAACAGACAATTTCGCATTGAGACTGTAACTTCCCGGCTGCTCCATATCTTTTGATTGCAACTCCCAACCTCCGCTTGGCATAACGGTGGCGGTGCCATAAATAATTGTCTGCTCCCACCCCTTGACCAGTGTCACGGTGGCTCCAGGACGGCCGAATCCGGAAAATACGGGATTGGCAGCAACTTTGGCGCCGCTGCGGGGTGACTGGATATGGGGCGGTTTAAAGGAATTCTCTTTAACGGTAACCATGACATCCGGTGCCCAATACTCGGCACCCGCGGCAGACAACTGCTTGACGGACAGCGTGCACGGACCCGCCGCTTGGGGTTGCGGTAGCTGGACACACCATCGACCCTGATCATCGACTTGAGTCCGTGCCCGATAAGGCAAATCCTTGCCGATAAAAACCTCAACAATGCTGCCTTTCGCGCCCGTACCTCCCACCACCATTCGTTGCTCCACCTCCGAACCGGGCAGCGGATGCTGGACCACGGCCGCGCCGGACCACAAATGCCCCTTCAATACCAGCGTCTGATCAATCCGGTTGCACAACCAGGTCAATTCGAAGCTGCCATCGCGCAAGTCGGCGCAATCGATGGACCAACTCATGGTCTCGCCCGAAACGATGGTGTATTCCCCCGTGAGTGGTGCAAACGTCATCCCCATGGCTTTCGCGGAGAAAGGCGCACTCCAGCCCAGCGCAGCACGTGCCCCATTGAGGTCATGCGTGGTTTCAGGAGTAAGATCGAGTCGATACTTGCGATTGCGGGTAAGGTTCAGGAGGTCACCCGGTTCGATGACTTGCTCGACGGGGGCTGTTGCGTCAGTCAGGTCGATGAGCTTGATGCGCCACTGCAGCGGCTCAACCACTTCAAGGTCGAATACCCGCTTGTCAGTGCGCCCCTGCATGCGGGCCGTGACTTTATAGCGCCCCGCTTTGGCAGCAAGGAACGGGAACATCGAACGACCGTCGCTATCGGTAGGCACCAAAGCTTCTTCAGGTAGCTCGGGTTGCTCCCCCTCTTCCGGTGGATCCAGAAACTCAACAACCCACTCAATCGGATAACGGGCGATCGGCGAAGCGTCGTTGTCCGCCAGCTCCCGGACTTCAATCCACAATTGGCTGGCGCGGTCAGAACCTGCAACCGGCAAGAGATAATCGGCCGATTGACCATGCATCACAGCGCCGCTGGCCACCTCGAGCTCAAGGGATTTACTGCCGTGGGTTACAGAGGCCTTCACTGTCAGCGGCCCAGCTGTAACGGATGACACGGTGAACGTCGCTTCACCGTTCTCGTCGCTGTCGTCGCTGCCAAGCAGGGTTTCGCCCCGGTAGAAAGTGACTCTCGCACCCTGATAAGGCCTGCCATCCAGTCCAATCACTAGACAGCTCAACTCCAGCGACAGTCCCGCCACAGCAGGTGACAACACCTTAAGCACCGTAATGCGAGGCCGATCAACAAAACTGATTTTTTCGAATCTCACAGGGTCCTTGTCTTCGTACCGCGCGGTGACTGTGAGATCGGCCACCGCTTCCCGGCTGCGCAAACGGGTTCGGGCAAAGCCGTCCTTGTCGGTATAAGACACCACCGGGTCCAGAGTTCCACCTGTACATGCCCATTGAATAGGGCGATCTGCAGCAAAATTATAAAACCTGTCATCCAGCCTTACCTGAAGCTCAAGGTATTCGAGGTTCCCGGCCAGTTTCGGCTCGAAAGGCCCAGTGCTGGTGTCCTCTTTTACGAAGTCGATAGTACTTTCGTCACAGTCAATCAAAATAGGTTCGGCATACACCCGCTGCCCCAGGCCATAGCGGGCAACGACTTTGGCCAGGCCCATCCAGTTTCCCGCCTTGAAGCGCACGCTCGCTCTCCCTGCGTGATCGGTGACCGACGTCACCTCTTGCAAGCCGCTGCGTTCACACTCCCAGGTCACTGTAATGTTGGCCAGAGGCTCGCCCTGGAAGTCTCGCAGCATGACTTCGATCCGCGCGTACTCGCCGGGTGCGTTAGCGATCAGTCGGTTAGTCGAGACCGTCGTAGTGCCCGTTACACTTTGTCCAACCTCACCAAACTCCTGTGCTTTGCTCTGGATAGCCGACTCAGACAAACACTGCACGGCGTGCTCTGCCGCCTGGCGACAGCTCTGCACATCGCTTTCCGGACTCAGCATGCCCAATTCCAAAATGGCCTTGGCGTCCAGGCCTGTGGTCGCGGCACAGCCTCGCGCACGGATCACAAAGTCAATCTGCGACAACTCACGAATCAGTGGCAGATCGGGCGCCAGATAATTCGCACACTCCAATACTTCCTTGATGCCCCATTTGACTGCCTGTGCCAGTGAGCTCGCTGCACCATCGCGAATAAGCCGAATGTCCTCCGGGGTCAGTTGGGGCGGAAGCTCATTGACCAGTTTCAAATACGCCAGCAGTTTCTCGGCCGGCTCCTCGGTGTGAATGACTGCGCGACCGTAGATGGTCAACAAGTAGAAGGTATCGAGGGTCAGTTCCTCGATTTGCCGAAGCCCGAACCAGCGCCAATGCTCTTGGGTCGTCAGCGTGGCCAGCATCGCGGAACTCAATGCCAGTTTTTTCACCACGGCGGTACGGCGAACCAGATGCGCCAGCATCTTGAGAATATCGTCACCGACGGCGATGGTTTGTTCCGCTTGTGTCGCATCGCCCAACACCCGCATCGTTTCATTGAGCAGCAGGAAGACCCCGTCCGACTCTACCCACCGCAGCACGGCCAGGGCCTGGTCCTGTTCGACATTGAGATAAACCGCCAGACTCTCTTGCACGACGGCACTCTGCGCCGCCCGGGTCTGCAACACGACCGCCAGAACGGTCGCCCGTACTCGCTCAGCCTGTGTTTCATCAACCTCCGCCATTTCGACCGCACCGTTGATTTCGTCTTTGGCCCAGCTTTCGTACGACGCGTCATCTACAGCATGACCTTTGACGATCAAGCCCTTTTCTTCAACGATCTCGTTCAGCAAGGCCAGCCAATTCGTGCCGAGCTCTGCACGAACCGGTGGAATGCCTGCGCCCAACAGCGCTTCTTCGGTCAGGCGAGTCGGTTCCAGACGCTTGCGCAATTCTTGCAACAGCGCCAATTCGGCTTCTGAAGCCGCTGTCGGCACCTCGACCGGCGACACGTGTTGCACCAGCCAGATCACCTCAAGGTTATTTTCCCGGCACCATTTCACGCAGGACTGAACGGCATGCAGTACATCCAGCACGTCGGCCCTGCCGATCGTTCTATAGCTACCAATGTGGGGGTGCCCCAACAACTCACGCAGCCAATCGCTGCCCATGGGGCTCATGGTTTCCAGCAGCGCTGCCAGCTCTATCGAGGTCACCCCACAGAAAGACGACAGCCTGACCAGTCGATAAAAGCTTGAGACGACCCTGACACTACGCTCCAGCTCATTGCGCATGCCGTAACATTCGGCGACCACTCGAGCGAGATAACGCCAGGTTTCCAGATTAATGCCCAAGCCACTACAGATCTGATCTACCGTGCGACGATCACTGTCGGTTTGCGGGTGAATGGCAAACTTGCCGCCATCGAGGCGAAGCGGTGTGTCGAACAACGATTGGCCGTTAAACACGCGGTCAAACTGAGATTGCTCTTCGCCGCGAGCACAGACGCTCATCTCGTCGATCAATGCCGCAAAATCCTCGGCTGTGCATCTGAACTCCCGACGGAAATCCTGAAAAAGCCCAATGGCTCGCAGCGTACTGTCGGTGATTTTGTAGGATTGAGTCGCTAGCTCTTTTGCCACAGGCTCATTCGCCGATTTGCGTGCCTGGGCACGGCCGGCGGCCACCAACAGCAGATCGCATTCGTCGTACGGCAGATCGATGTGCCGAGCCAGGCGAAGCATGCGGTTAATCAGGTCGAAGTGCCGTTTGGTCGCGTTTATCAGTTTCCTGTCTGTCACCGCGCCCGAAGGTTGGGACACGCTGATTGCATCTGCATTGCCTTCCGCGTTGATAAACACCGAGCCGAACGTTTTCGCGTCCGCCATGGGAGGGGAGGAGACATTCGGAGAAATGTGGGGGGCATAACGTTCAATCGACAACAAGCTGGCCAACTGATCCGAATTGATCGAGGTCTGGGTGCAAAACGTCACTACATCAAGCAAATCGTCGTAATTGGCACCGAAATTGTCTTTGAAAAAATCGTCGTTGGTGGCTTGCGGATCAGGATCGATACGGCCTGTACGGCGATCCACTCGCTGGAGCTTCACTTCCTCGGGCTCCTCCGTCATGACGTACTTATTCTCCGACAGCAACGCCTGCATCGCCGGTCCCAGGCCGCTGGCCTGGCGCATGGCAATACTGGAGCGCCCTCCGTGAGCCCCTGCTTCTTTCCAGTACGGATATTTCGGATCGGCGATCCGCACCACATCCCCCAGGCTCAAACCCTTTTGCTGCAGCACATGGTTCCATTGCACCCGGTACCATTCGAACGGCAACGTGGTCATGGGATAGCGTGCCTGGAGCAGCCGGTCCTCAACAACTTCATCGGCCAGAAGAGGGTCTTCAGGCTGATTTTCGATGATGTGACTCAGTACTTTGTTCACCAACACCACCGTCGGTGTCATCTGGTAAGCCATTGTCGGATCGATGACACGGGTTCCCAGATCAGGCCGCCGGACCGCCATTGTTATTTTTTTTGCACAACCTGCATCTGCGCGCACTTCGAGTTCAAGGGCCTTGGTGAACAGCTCCACGAAGTACGCCACCGGTGCATCGTTGGCATCAAGGTTACCCGGCAGCGTGGTCTCACCCCAGGCGGGATTGAACAGTTTTTCATGGTTCGGGCCATCGACCAGCGCGCTGATGCCGGTGTAGTGCAAAGCGTTGCGCGGTGTATGGCGAGTCAATCGGTGATTGCGAAACTGGCGTGCAACATGCACCAGCACACTGTTGGATTTGTTCTGTACAAGTCTGGCTTCATGGCTGGACAGGCCGAACGTATCCATCAATCCCTGATGCCCCATCCGCACCAGTTGCAAGACCGAGCTGTTATCAGCGGTGAGTTGCTGGTCTTGCGTCAGGCTTTGCATCCGCTCCTGGCCGACCGTCGAATCGAAAAGTTGTGAAATGAGTGAATTACCGCTGGTTTCCTTTGTCATGGGAGATTTCCTGAAAGCGACGAGGGAGACTTCGTGCTACAGGTTTAAGCGATTCAGGAGCAAGCCGTAACCTGTGATAAATGACAGTCACGATGAACGGTCTTCGATCTTGTGCGGTGCATAGTCCAGAGAGGATGTCGCAGGGGGGGTCAATACATAGAACCATTCAACAAAGGTCCAAGGGGAATTATCCTGATCTTGCCGTTTACTGACCGCATGCAGTTGGTGGGGCCCCGGCGACAGATCCTGCCAAAAGTGCCTATCGTGTAGATTTTTGTATGTTCCCATAGGCCCAGAAGGATGAAAGTCGATCTGAAAACCATCAGGTGTTAAACGCCCTCCTTCTCCTTCCTCAAGTTCAACTCTCAGGCTACGACCAGCATGGGCGTAGTAGGCCTTATGAGATTGAGGTGTGTTTACAACAGGGGCCGCTAGATTGGATTTCGGGTCATTCTGAACTGCTGTCATGTTTTCGCTCTCCTGCGGTTGAATAGCGTTCTCCTGGCTATTGCTACCTAACCAAACAGCGAATGGCTACCTGTAATAACTGACAGTCCCGACGAGTGGCTCCCCTCAGGCAGCTTGATTTGGCCGAGAGCCTTGAAGACAATCCCCCGGCATCTGGCAGTGGCGATTTAACAATTGAGTGAGTTGGGTTGTTGCGGGTGGAGAAGTCGCTGGAAAACGGACAGGCGTTCAGCGCGGCTTAGTCTCTATACGTTCAGGATGTGTTGTTTGGTCCGGCGCTTTCGCGAGCAAGCTCCGGGCGGCGTTTCGACGAAAGCGATTGCACCGGCGCCGCAAAACGTCAGGCAGAGGCCGGCAACGGCTGAAAACTGAAGTACTGCTTCAACGCCGCCACCAGTTGCCCATACTCCGGCGGTGCCCGTTGCAGGCTGAACCCGGCGTCATAGTGGTGAGGTGTCGCGTCTTCGTGGCACCACAGGCAGCAGGCCTTGAGGTCGATGACCTGATGGCAGCCATCGGCCATGGGGATTTTCAAGCGCAGATCAAAATCGGCGCCGATCATCATCGGTAACTGACTGATGAGCATCAGCCCGTCTTCAGAGACGTTGCCCAGGAAACCAATCGGTTTGTCAGTGACGCTGTTGAACACTTTCAGAAAATACGGCAGTTGATGCCGCTCGATCCGGCGGTCAGTGAACATGCGCAATTCGCCCAGCAAGGCCCTTAAGCAGGGCCGCACTAATGCTTCGGAACGGGCCTGCCTTTATAGATAGGCAATGGGCGCGCTCTCCCCGATCCCGGTGCGACAGTCCATGGAACCGCTGTCGCTTACTCCTGCCGATCACAGGTGTTACGTCGGCTTGACAGCAAGGCTCTAAACCGGCTTATTCGACTATAGCTCACCACCGCCAGTGAGCCAGCCGCTGGATGCAATCAGAACCGGGTCGGGCGAACCACGGCGGCAGAGTTGCGCAGCGGGTAATGACCCAGCGACTGCAAGGTTTCCAGTCGGGCGCGGGCACGATAGGCGTACTCGCTTTGCGGGTAGGAGGCGATGATGAACTGGTAGGTCTGCGCCGCATCGACAAACAGCTTTTGTCGTTCCAGGCACAAACCGCGCAGCATCGACACTTCCGGCCATACGTAAGACCGCGCGCGGCTGGCGCGTTCGACTTTGGACAGTTCAAGCGTCACTTGCTCGCAATTGCCACGGTCATAAGCCTTGTAGGCATTATTCAAATGATGGTTCATCGAAAAACGGGTGCAGCCCACAACACTGAGGGCAAGAATGGCTATGAGCACGAATCGCATGGGGGTTCTCCTGTCTTGAGTTCTGTATCGACCCGTGGCGCAAAATCTTCAAGATTGTTCGTTTAAAGATATAAACGAATAAGTAGTGCAAACGAACAATGACTACAACCGGAGACCATAGTAGCCTCACTCAGCGCTTGAACTCAGGAGTCTATGCATGTCCGTCCGTCGCACCAAAATCGTCGCTACCCTTGGCCCGGCCAGTAACTCGCCGGAAGTTCTCGAACAGCTGATTCTGGCTGGCCTGGACGTCGCCCGCCTGAACTTCTCCCACGGCACCCCCGACGAGCACAAGGCTCGCGCGAAGCTGGTGCGTGACCTCGCTGCCAAGCACGGCCGCTTCGTGGCCCTGCTGGGTGACCTGCAAGGCCCGAAAATCCGTATCGCCAAATTCGCCAACAAGAAGATCGAGCTGAAGATCGGTGATCAATTCACCTTCTCCACCAGCCATCCTCTGACCGAAGGCAACCAGCAAGTGGTCGGCATCGATTACCCGGACCTGGTCAAGGACTGCGGCGTGGGCGACGAGCTGCTGCTCGACGACGGTCGTGTAGTGATGCGCGTCGATACCGCCACCGCCACCGAACTGAACTGCACCGTGACCATCGGCGGCCCGCTGTCGGACCATAAAGGCATCAACCGTCGCGGCGGTGGCCTGACTGCTCCGGCCCTGACCGAGAAAGACAAGGCCGACATCAAGCTCGCCGCAGAAATGCAGGTCGACTACCTGGCCGTGTCCTTCCCCCGTGATGCGGCCGACATGAACTACGCCCGTCAACTGCGCGACGAGGCCGGCGGTACTGCCTGGCTGGTGGCGAAAATCGAACGCGCCGAAGCCGTGGCCGACGATGAAACCCTCGACGGTCTGATCCAGGCTTCCGACGCGGTGATGGTTGCCCGTGGCGACCTGGGCGTGGAAATCGGCGACGCCGAGCTGGTGGGCATTCAGAAGAAAATCATTCTGCACGCACGCCGCCACAACAAGGCTGTGATCGTGGCGACCCAGATGATGGAGTCGATGATCCAGAACCCGATGCCGACCCGTGCCGAAGTGTCCGACGTGGCCAACGCCGTGCTCGACTACACAGACGCCGTGATGCTGTCCGCCGAATCCGCCGCCGGCCTGTATCCGCTGGAAGCCGTGCAAGCAATGGCGCGCATTTGCGTCGGCGCTGAAAAGCACCCGACCGGCAAGACCTCCAGCCACCGCATCGGCAAGGAATTCACCCGCTGCGACGAGAGCATCGCGCTGGCGACCATGTACACCGCCAACCACTTCCCGGGCGTCAAAGCGATCATCGCATTGACCGAAAGCGGCTACACCCCGCTGATCATGTCGCGCATCCGTTCTTCGGTGCCGATCTATGCGTATTCGCCGCACCGCGAAACCCAGGCGCGCGCAGCGATGTTCCGTGGCGTGTACACCATTCCGTTCGACCCGGCCTCGCTGGAGCCACACGAAGTCAGCCAGAAGGCGATCGACGAGCTGGTCAAGCGCGGCGTCGTGGAGAAAGGCGACTGGGTCATCCTGACCAAGGGCGACAGCTACCACACCACCGGCGGCACCAACGGGATGAAAATCCTGCACGTTGGCGATCCGCAGGTCTGAGTGACCGGTTGCTGAAAAAACAAAGCCCTGCCATATGAATGGCGGGGCTTTTGGTTTCTGATCCTGAAGCTGCAGTGTCTGGGCGGACCTCATCGCGAGCAGGCTCGCTCCCACAGGGGATTTGTGGTGTACCGAGCCTGCTCGCGATGAGGCCCGCCCGGCCACCGTCGATTCAATGTCGGTTGATAAACCCCGACAACGCCGCAAGCGCTTCCGGCGAGCGCAGCCGTTGGGTGAACAACGCGCCCTCTTCTTCTATCACCTTGCGCAATTGCTCGCGATCCGGGGCTTTCATCAATTGCTTGCTGATGCGCACCGCTTCCGGTGGCAGCGATTCGAAACGCAGCGCCATCTCCCGCGCCTTGGCCAATGCGGCTTCGCCACTGCCCAAAGCCTCGGTCGCAATACCCCACTCGGCCGCTTGCTCTCCACTGAAACCTTCACCGAGCAGCAACAGTTCCGCCGCTTTGGCATGCCCGAGCAATCGAGGCAAAAGCAGGCTGGAGCCAAACTCCGGGCATAAACCGAGGTTGACGAAGGGCATGCGCAAGCGCGCATCACGGCTGACATACACCAGATCGCAATGCAGCAGCAACGTCGTGCCGATCCCCACCGCTGCACCTGCCACGGCAGCGATCACCGGCTTGCGGCATTCAAGCAAGGTGAGCATGAACTGAAACACCGGGCTGTCGAGGTTGCTCGGAGGCGCTTGCAGGAAATCGGCAATATCGTTGCCGGCGGTGAAGCATTCGCTGCTGCCAGTGATCAGCACCGCGTTGATTTCGGGGTCGTTGTCAGCCTGTTCCAGCGCTTCGGCCAAATGGCTGTACATGGCGCGGGTCAGGGCGTTTTTCTTGTCGGGGCGGTTCAGGCATAGCGTCAGCAGGCCGCGTTCGCGTTCAATCTGGATGGCATCGGGCATGGCGTGTCCTGATCTGAGAGGATCAACTGTGGCGAGAGTGCTTGCTCGCTACAAAGTCAGCGCTCAACCGCGAGGCAGGAAGACGTCGGCCAGCAGTTGATTGCGCGGCAGTCCCGCCAGATACAGGCGCCGGGCAAAGGCATCGACGCTGTCGGGGGACCCGCAGAGTAAGGCTAGGGTTTGCCGGGAAACAAGCCGCAGTTGCGCCAAAGCCGCGGGCAACTCGGTCGGCGTCCACAGTTCGATACTGAGGTTCGGGCGGCTGGCGGCCATGGCCTGCAGAGGTTTGGCCAGATAATGCTCATCGGTATCATGGGCGAGGTGAATCACGCGGATGCCGCCCTGGTGATCCTGGCGCAGGGCTTCGCGCAAGACGCCGAACAACGGGCCCAGCCCGGTTCCGGCGGCCATCAGCCAGAGTGGCCGGGTGTGCCAGTCCGGATCGTAATGCAAGGCCCCGCCGCGCAATTCGCCGAGACGCAGCGGATCGCCGATTTTCAACTGACGCGCCGCCTCACTGAATTCGCCCGGTTGGCGACAGTCGACATGGAACTCCAGAAAGCGGTCTTCTTCCGGCAGGCTGGCCAAGGAATAAGGCCGCGCCACGTTGCCGCTCCACAACACCAGATGCTGCCCGGCGCTGTAGCGCAACGGGCGTTGCGGCGTCAGGCGCAGACGCAAAACGCTGCTGCTCAACCAATCGACGGCGGCGACCTCGGCCGGACGACCGTCCTGTTGCGGGTCGAAAGCATGCACCTGCAAATCCTCAACCACCTGGCACTGACACGCCAGGCGCCAGCCTTGCTGACGCTGCTCTGCGCTCAGGGCATCGGGCCGGCTGTCGCTCGGCAATCCTTGCGTGCATTGCACCAGACACGCATGACAACTGCCGGCGCGGCAGCTGTAAGGAACGGACACGCCGTTTTGATTCAACGCATCAAGCAGGTTGCTGCCAGACGCCACCGACCATTGACGATCGCCGACCCGTAACTCAGGCATCGACGTTCTCCCACGCCGCCGCGCAACGATTGCGGCCGTCGCGCTTGGCGCGATACAGCGCCTGGTCGGCGCGCTGCAAAGCGTCGTCGAGATCATCGCCCAGCTCCAGCAGGGTCATGCCTGCCGACAGGCTGAGATTGCCGACCTTCAGGCCGATCAACTCGACGTCGGTGAAAGCAATCCGCAACCGCTCGCAGCAGGAAGTCAGGCGTTCCGGGCTGCAGTCGGGCAGCAGCAACACGAACTCTTCGCCGCCATAACGAGCCAGCACGTCCCCCTCACGCAGACAGGCGCTGGCCACACCGGCAAAGGCTTGCAGCACCTGATCGCCGGCAGCGTGGCCGTGCACATCGTTGATGCGTTTGAAATGGTCGAGGTCGATCAGCGCCAGGCCATGCACCACGCCGAGCTCCATGGCGTTGAGTTCGCGTGAGGCCAGGCGCAGGAAATGCCGACGGTTGAACAGCCCGGTCAACTCGTCGGTGGCGACCAGGTCTTCGAGCTGGCGCATCATTCCGCGCAGGGTGTCCTGATGCGCCTGCAAGGCGAAGCGGCGTTGGCGCATCCGTTGGCGTGACGCCTGTACGTAGCGGGCGTAAAGCTCCAGCCAGACCAGCACGATAAACAGTACGCACACCTGCAACGCGGCCAGTGCCGGGTCGGCCAACTGGAAGTGGTAGCCCTTCCACAGCGTGATCGCGCTGAAACTGAAAAACACCAACAGCGCGCACCGCACAAAGGCCCGGCGCGACAGATGAAACAGCCCGAACAGCAAAATCAGCACGTAGAACACCAGAAAAGCGCCGCGTGCCTCATCCAGATTAGCAACCAGCCAGGTTTGCCAACCCAGCCCCAGCAACACTTGCGCTTCGGTCAGGCTGGGGTCGGAGAACCGCAGGTTCCAGCCACTGTAGAAGACCGCGAACAACGTCGCCTGGCTGATGACCACCAGCGCGCTGCCGACAGCGACATTGGCCAGGGGCTCATCGTAATGGCCGGTAAAAAACGCCAGCCACAGCAGCAGCAGGGCCAGGGCGTAGGTGCCGGCTGCGAGGGCAAAACGTTTGAGCAAAAGGCGCTGGATGGCGTTATGGGTCAATCGTTGACTCACCGTGCGAAAGGAGGCTGACCGAGTGTCCTACTCTACAGACCGAATGCCACTTTAGTGGCGTGTCTGACAAATGACCATTCAATTTTCAACGCATAAAACTGGCGTCAAAGCGATGACCCCAATGAACCGATTTCCTGTGGTGAGGGGGATTATCTGTGGCGAGGGGATTTATCCCCGTTGGGTGGCGTAGCCGCCCCAAAACATGCACCTCGGTGCGTCAGGTATTTCGCGTGTGTCGGATTGACGACTGCTTCGCAGCCGAACGGGGATAAATCCCCTCGCCACAAGATTGACTGCCGGCGCGTGTGCCGGCCTGCGAGGCGCGTTATACTGCCGCGCCTTTTTAGCGTCGCGCCAGCATGCCCGGCGTGCCTTGAAAGGTGCTTGCAACCGACCGATGCACCCAAGCTGCAAGCACCTTATTGAATGTTCCCGTCTTTTAGAGGAGCGCGACTCATGACCGTGATCAAGCAAGACGACCTGATTCAGAGCGTTGCCGACGCCCTGCAGTTCATATCCTATTACCACCCCGTTGATTTCATTCAGGCGATGCACGAAGCCTACCTGCGCGAAGAATCGCCAGCGGCCCGTGACTCGATGGCGCAAATCCTGATCAACTCGCGCATGTGCGCCACCGGCCACCGCCCGATCTGCCAGGACACCGGCATCGTCACCGTGTTTGTCCGCGTGGGTATGGACGTGCGTTGGGATGGCGCCACCATGGGCCTGGACGACATGATCAACGAAGGCGTGCGCCGGGCTTACAACCTGCCGGAAAACGTCTTGCGTGCCTCGATCCTCGCCGACCCGGCGGGCGCTCGTAAAAACACCAAGGACAACACCCCGGCTGTTATCCACTACTCCATCGTTCCGGGTAACACCGTGGAAGTGGACGTGGCGGCCAAGGGCGGCGGCTCCGAGAACAAGTCGAAAATGGCCATGCTCAACCCGTCCGACTCGATCGTCGACTGGGTATTGAAGACCGTTCCGACCATGGGCGCCGGCTGGTGCCCACCGGGCATGCTCGGCATCGGCATCGGCGGTACCGCCGAGAAAGCCGCGGTGATGGCCAAGGAAGTGTTGATGGAATCCATCGACATTCACGAGCTGAAAAAGCGCGGCCCGTCCAACCGTATCGAAGAGATGCGCCTGGAGCTGTTCGAGAAGGTCAACCAGCTGGGCATCGGCGCCCAGGGCCTGGGTGGCCTGACCACCGTGCTCGACGTGAAGATCATGGATTACCCGACCCACGCCGCTTCGTTGCCGGTGTGCATGATCCCGAACTGCGCCGCCACCCGTCACGCGCACTTCGTATTGGATGGCTCCGGCCCGGCGACCCTGGAAGCGCCACCGCTGGACGCCTACCCGGAAATCGTCTGGGAAGCCGGCCCGTCGGCCCGTCGCGTCAACCTCGACACCCTGACCCCGGAAGACGTGCAGAGCTGGAAGCCGGGCGAAACCGTCCTGCTCAACGGCAAGATGCTCACCGGTCGCGACGCCGCGCACAAGCGCATGGTCGAGATGCTGAACAAGGGTGAAACCCTGCCAGTGGACCTCAAAGGTCGCTTCATCTACTACGTCGGCCCGGTTGATCCGGTGCGCGAAGAAGTCGTTGGCCCTGCCGGTCCGACCACTGCAACGCGGATGGACAAGTTCACCCGTCAGATCCTCGAGCAAACCGGCCTGCTGGGCATGATCGGCAAATCCGAGCGCGGCCCTACCGCGATCGACGCGATCAAGGACCACAAGGCCGTTTACCTGATGGCAGTGGGCGGCGCGGCTTACCTGGTGGCGCAAGCGATCAAGAAGTCTCGCGTGGTGGCTTTCGCCGAACTGGGCATGGAAGCGATCTACGAGTTCGACGTGAAAGACATGCCGGTGACGGTTGCGGTGGATAGCAAGGGTGAGTCGGTGCATATCACTGGGCCTGCTATCTGGCAGAAGAAGATCAGTGAGAGTCTGGCGGTGGAAGTGCAGTAAGTTACGCTGCCCCCCCCTGAAAAGAACCGGCCTGTTGGTGACGACAGCCGGTTTTTTTTCGCCTGGAGTACGCCAGGGATTTTTCCGGCCAACAAGGCAGACCTGTCAGATATGACAGGTCACAACCACCGCGCCCCCTGATAAGTTGAATGCACTTGTGCGTCCTTGTCAGGTGGAAACGGAAATGGCCACGGAAGAACAAAAAGGCACTATCAATATTTCAGCTCCCGCCCAACCGAAAATCGGTGGCGCCATTGCCAGCTTTGGCGGCTGGGGGGCAGTGGGCACGACAGGTTCGGCCTCGTTGGCCATACCGCTGCCCGTTTCCCAGGCGCCCAACCGGGAAATGGTGCCGGCCCTTTCGCTTGGCTACAGCAGTCACGTGGGCAACAGTATTTTCGGTATCGGCTGGCATTTGACCGTGAATGCAATAACGGTGCGCACGAGCAAGGGCGTTCCGCTGTACGACAAGCGCAAGGATCTGCTGGTCGGCGCCGACGGCGAAACCTGGATGCCGGAGCTGGATGCCGACGGCGAGATCGTTGACAGACTCGTCACCCTCGGGACAACCAGCTATCGAGCCATTCGCTATCAGCCACGCATCGAGGGTGGTTTTGCCAAAATCGAACGGCTGATCAGTGACGACGATGCGGCAGGTTTCTGGCTGATTCATAGCGCCGATGGCAATCGCCATGTCTATGGCAAGACACTGGCGTCGCGCCGGGCGGAACCAAGGGACGAGAGCAAAGCGCTGGAACCTGAACGCGTCGGGGTCTGGCTGCTGGACGAAACCGTTACTCCCCGCGGTGAGCACATCGTCTATGAATACAAGGCCGAAACGGAAAAACCGGTCGCGCCGGATTTTCGCGACTATCGTGCCCAGCGGTATCTGCACCGGGTGCTCTATGGCAATGCAGTGGCGGAGCCTGAACTGTACTCGCTGAAAGTCGGTGAATGGAAAGACGTCGACTTCCATTTTCATCTGCTGTTCGATTACGGCGAACGCAGTCACGACCTGACGCAAATACCGGTATACGGTCCACCTTACACATCCGGCGGCGATCAGTACGGCGAATGGCTGGAACGCAGCGACCCGTTCTGGAATCACGATTACGGATTTGAACTGGGCACTCGACGTCTGTGCAGACAAGTCATGATGTTTCACCATTTCCGCGACGAACTGGGTAACTCACCGAAACTGGTTCAACGGCTTCTTCTGGAGCACCACCAAGGCGCGCTGGACTACAACCATCTGACTGCCGCTCATCTTCAGGCTTACGGCAAGCAAGACGATATCGAGAGCCGGCCACCGTTCGAATTCAACTACGCGCCCTTCGATCTGGAAAAAGCTGATCAACCCGGCTGGAAAGCGTTCCCGCAGATGCCAGGCCTCAATGAAGGTCAGCGTTACCAGTTGGTGGATTTGTACAGCAAAGGTATGCCCGGCATTTTATGCCGCTATGACAAGGCCTGGTATTACCGCGAACCGTTGCGCGATAACTACCCCAGCGATGACGTTCGCTACGGCGACTTGAAAGAACTGCCATACATTCCGCTGGCCGACAGCAGTAAATCGCTGCGTCAGACGCTCACTGACCTGAACGGTGACGGCAAGCTCGAATGGGGCGTACACGCCCCGACCATGAACGGCTGTTTCACCCTGAATCCTGACCGCCAGTGGTCAGGATTTGTCCCCTATAAAGCCTTTCCGCTGGAATATTTCCATCCTCAGGCGCAAATGACCGATCTGGTCGGCGACGGTCGCACTCACGTGGCCCTGATCGGCAGCAACAGTGTGCGTTTGTACACAAATCTGGGCGATGACCAGGGGTTCAGTGCCGGCCGGAATGTTGAACACGACAAAGACGATGCCCTGCCACTGCCGAGCAATTCAGAAACCGAAGTGGTGGGCTTCAGTGATGTACTGGGCAGCGGCAAACAGCACCTGTTCCGTATCCGTCACAACAGCCTGGAGTGCTGGCCCAACCTCGGCCATGGGCGCTTCGGGACAAGAATCGTGCTCAGCTCACCAACGTTCCCTTACGAGACATTCAATGCCTCGCAAGTGCTCCTGGCGGACCTCGACGGTTCAGGCGCAACGGACCTGATCTACCTGCAATCCGACGGATTTCTGATCTTCATGAACCACTGCGGCAAGGGCTTCGTCACCGAACCTGTCGAAGTGCCCTGGCCCGAAGGCGTGCGCTACGATCGGTTGTGTCAGGTCACCACGGCGGACCTGCTGGGAATGGGTTGCACCAGCCTGATCCTGACCGTACCGCACATGTCTCCCCGGCACTGGCGCTACGATTTCGTCAACGCCAAGCCCTACCTGGTCAACCGCAGCAACAACAACATGGGCGCCCTCAGCTTTATCGACTATCGCAGTTCGGCGCAGGAGTTCCTCGATGAGGAATACGAACATCACCTGATCGACAAGGACGCCGTCGTCGAGTCCGAACTGCCATTCGCCATGCATCTGGTCAAGCGCCAGACTCAGGTCGATGAAATCACCGGCAATAAACTGACCCAGCTCATGAGTTACCGCCAGGGTTACTACGACCCCTTCGAACGGGAGTTTCGCGGTTTTGGCCTGTTATTGCAGACCGACACCGAAGCCACCGAAGCGGTACGTGCAACCTTGGGGTTCACCGCTCCGATCCTGAGTAAAACCTGGTTTCACGTTGGCAAATCCATTAATCAGCCAAGGGTCGGGTATTACAGCGACGATGCGCAGGCTGTTGCGCTGCAACCGACCAAACTGGAACGCTTCCACCTACGGGACAGGGTTGGAGAACCGCTTGAGCCTGACGAGGAAACGACCCGCCAGATCGCACGATCGCTCAGTGGCTCGACATTGCGCTCTGAAGTGTTCGCTTTGGATAATCCAGTGGTGCCCTATGCGGTGACGGAAGCTCGCTTTCTGGTGCGCCTGCTGCGGGCGAAAAGCGAGCACTACCCCTATGCCGTGCTGCAACCCATGGCGCTGGAATCGATCAGCTATCAGTACGAACCTGAAATGCCCGACGATCCACGCTGCGAGCACACCCTCAATCTGAAATGGGATGAGTTCGGCAGTCCGCTGCACGCCTTCATCGTCTACTACGCACGGCGCAAAACCGACGAAACACCGCCCTTCGACGACGAGCATGACAACCGATACTGGAAGGACGCCCACGACGAGGCGCAACAGCGCTGGTATCTGACCGAGTCCAAGGCCGAACTCATCCATCTGTACGATGAAGCGACCTGGAAACCGGGAACGCCTTTTCGACTGGGGTTGCCGTATCGCGAGCGCGGGAATGCGCTGGTACTGGAAAAGGCGCAGTTAAGTATCAAGGATATCCATCACGAGAATTTCCTGGCGTGGAGCGAGGACGAGGGGGAGTGGGCGAAGCAGTCGGTGCTCGCCGGCATGTCGATGCAGTTATACATTGACCCTGCCACCCACCAGACCATGGAAAAAGGCGACGCGACAATTCACGCGCTGCCTGGCTACGTGGAAATCGCCGAACTGGATGCCCACGCCTTGAGCGCTTACGACAAACTCAAGGATGATCAGGGGCAGATGCCCTTCAATCTCAAGGAGAAGCTTGAATCCCCCGAGGTGGGCTATCACATCATGAAGTGGTTCCTGCCCGAGCTGGAACAGGCCGAGCCTGATGATCCGACCGAAGCGAAAAACTACCTGTGGTCCGTGCACCGTGGTTTCCCGCGCTACCTTGGTCCGGAGGGTTTCTACAATGTCGAATCCTTCCAGCAGACGCAAAGTCACGGCGTCACGAAAGTCACGTATGACCCCTACTGGTGCCTGCACACGGCAATCGAGTTACCGGACGGTTGCGTCACCCAGATCCTCGATGTCGATTACTGCACGTTCTTGCCCGCAGCCATCAAAGACCCCAACCAAAACACTCAGGAAGCGTGTTACAACGCCTTTGGCGAAGTGTTGGTCACCAGTTTTCATGGCACCGAACTGGGCCTGCCAGTGGGCTTCGATCCGCTACAGGACTACGTACGCCCTACAGATCGCAGCCCGGCTCACGCCATCGAATCGCCCAAGGTTGCCATCGGCAACTTCGCCATGGCCATGTTCAGCGATGCATTGAGCTGGATGGGGCAAATCCCCAAGACCGAGTCACCGGGTGCGCAATGGTTGGCCTGGGCACGGGAACAAGGCTTTGTGTTGCCCAGCGGGCATCTCTGCGATCGCGCCCGCCAGCACGTGCTGGCGCTCGAAAACCCGAGTGCGCAAGAACAGCTTCTTCAGCAATACGTCGACGCCGCCCACCGAGAACCGGTTCACGTCGCCACCTTGCAAGCGGACCGTTACCCGGGTGATCCGGAGTTACAGATTCGCATCGCCATCCTCCATCAGGATGGCTTTGGCCGGGTGCTGCAAACCAAACAGGAAGTCGAGCCTGGCAAGGCCTGGGTGGTGCTGGAAGACGGCACGCTGAAACTCAAGGAAGATGGCCAGCCGGAAGAAGCCGAAGCCACACGGCGCTGGCGGGTCAGCGAACCGGTCGAATACAACAACAAGGGCGAGAAAGTGCGCATCTACCGGCCTTACTTCGCGGATCAGTTCCGACGTATCAACGATGACTCGCTACGCGTGTTCGCCTATCACGACCAGCAGTTCTACGACGCCGCCGGCCGACCGACCCACACCATCCTGGCAAAAAAAATGCCGCAAGGCGAAAATTCGGAACTCAAACCGTTGCGCCGGGAACAGCGCTACCGCTGCTGGTACGTCATCGCCTTCGATGAAAACGATCTGTTTGATGAACCACCCGCAGCAACACGGCGCCTCAACAGAACGCTGCATTGATGCCAGCCATTGATGAACAAACTCCACACGTTGGAGTCATCGACAACCGTAACCTGTCAGTACGTGAGGTGGCGTACTGGCGGCGGGACGCCAGCGAACTCAAGCCTGAATCGCGGGTGACGGCTCAGCAGTACGACGCGGCCGGCCGTTTGGTTGCGCAACGGGATCCGCGCTTCCTCGCGCCTGGGTCCCGCCCGAACACGGCCACCGTTTACAGCTTGTCCGGCACTGCGTTGTGCACTGAAAGTCTCGACGCCGGATGGCGCCTGGGTTTACCGGACGGGACCGGGCAAATGCGCGAGCATTGGGATGGTCGAGGCAGTCATTGGCAGCATGATTACGACGTACAGCGACGGCTGACAGCAGTCCATGAGCACATGCAGGGCTTGACCGTACGCACCGTTGAACGCCTGACCTATGCCGACAACGCGGGCGAATTTGCCGAGCGCAACCAGTGCGGGCAACTGATCCGCCACGATGATCGAGCCGGTGCAGTGTGGCTCGACCAGCAGGCACTCAGCGGCGGAGTCGTCCGGCAACGTCGACGGTTTTTACCGGACCAATGCGAAGTCCATCCCCACTGGCCCGTTGTCGAAGCGGAACGCGACACCCTGCTGCAACCCGGCGTGGGGTACACCACCACCGCCCGCTTCGGGTCGCTGGGACAAGTGCTTGAGCAAACCGATGCCGGAAGTCACCGTAAGCACTTCAGCCTTGATCGCGCCGGGCAATTGCAGCGCATTGACCTGACCCTCGAATCTCAAGGCCGGCAACCGCTGTTGAAAGCGGCGAGCTACAACGCCGAAGGCCAACTGTTGACTCAGCTGACCGGCAACGACGTCACCAGCAGTGCGACCTACGAGGCAGCAGGCGGTCAGCTGGAACGCTTGACCGCCATCACCTCGGCAGGCGTTCGTTTGCAGGATCTGCGCTCTGAGTACGACCCGGTCGGCAACATTCTGCGACTGCTGGACCACACCCAACCCATCACGTTTTTCGCCAACCAGCGTGTAGAGGCAGCAAACACTTTTTCCTACGACAGCCTTTACCAGCTGACCTGCGCCACGGGTCGTGAGACCGTCAATGCCGGTCAGCCCCCCGGTTTGCCGGAACTCATCATTCCCAGTCCCATCGATCCTGGCAGGCTACTCAACTACACCGAGTATTACGAGTACGACGCGGGCGGTAACCGCACCGGGTTGCGCCATGTCAGCGATAGAAATCCGCTCAGGCAACAGCTGCGCGTCGATCCGCACAGCAACCGCGCCTTGCCCTGGAACGAGGGTGACGACGAACCGGACTTCCTGCGTGACTTCGACGCGAATGGCAATCTGCAACGGCTGGTTCCCGGTGCTCAGGCGATGAACTGGGATGCGCTGAATCAGCTACAAAGCGTGACCACCGTTCGCCGCCCGACCGCCGCCGATGACGGTGAAGGGTATCGCTACAGCGCTGGCGGTGAACGGGTCGTCAAATTCAGTGCCCAACAGGGCCGCGCCGTTACCCACCGACGTGTCGTCCATTACTTGCCCGGACTGGAAGTGCGCACAACCGATGACGACGAAGAACTTCAGGTCATCTGCGTTCCACTGGCTCGTGGCAGCGTGCGGTGCCTGCATTGGGTCAAAGGCAAACCCGATGATATCGACGCTGATCAACTGCGCTACAGCGTCGACGATCATGTGGGGTCTTGCAGTCTGGAACTGGATAAAGACGCGGGTGTGATCAGTCATGAAGGCTATTACCCATTCGGCGGTACAGCTTGGTGGGCGGCTCGTTCGCGAGTTGATGCCGATCACAAGACCATTCGGTATTCGGGCAAGGAACAGGATGCTTGTGGGCTTTATTACTATGGGTTCAGATATTACGCGCCGTGGCTGGGGCGTTGGGTGAATCCGGATCCGGCGGGAGATGTTGATGGGCTAAATCGCTATGGAATGGTCGGTAACAATCCTATTGTGTATAGAGACTCATGGGGGACAGAAAAAAAACCGATTAATAAAGACATTCATATGATATGGATTGGCGAAGCACCAGAAAAACTAGCCGCACACATAGCCAACATCAACAACACCGTCAAGCAGGCCAGCGGTTACAAAGTGCACTTATACTTGGAGACAGCTATCAAAGACAGATACTCCAAAATACTGACACAACTCAATGTTCACGACATTATTTATTTGAGAGACAGTGAGCTTTTCAACGAATTCCAGAAAACCGAAATATCGACCTTATACAATGATTTCAGATTGGGAGACCCAAAAAACCTCGCTTATGTAGCGGACACTTTAAGACCGTTCATCGTGTATAAACTCGGTGGAATGTACTCCGATGTCGACGATATCTACCTCGAAGACGATAGGACATATGATGGAGAGCAATTAGGCAACACACCATTAATGGCAGAACCTGACGAACTTATTACACACGAACCTGTGTATGTATCTTGGCAAGGAGAGCTGCCTGCCTCCCTGATACCTAACAGCTCGTTCGCTGCCCATGCAGGAAACTCGATTTTGAAGGACGTCATGGATGAAATGACCTTACGTTATACACAAGTTGTCAATTCCGGAAGGTACTCCAAAAGCGGTGGATATATCGGGCAGTCAATACTCGAAAAAAACCCAGATGACAGACCCACAATAATGGGCAACATGGTAGGACCTCTAGTATATACAGACGTCATTCTGCGTCATGACGAACAAGTAGCAGAAATGCTCAGCCTTGACCAAAAGATACAATCATACGAAGAAAAAGCTCCAATGCTTTTTTATCAAGAAATGACATACAAAATGCCGCTTGGCCGATACATCCAACTCGGCAACAATAACTCTTGGAAGTAAGCGCCACTTAAAACTTAGCGGCAAAAAAATCAGGGATAACGTGGTGACTGATCATTGGATTGATAGTTCATACTCACCTCCCATGCTATGGTGCCCTCCTTATTTTTACCTGTTCCCACAGCATGCTGCCGACTTCCCGATCCCTGCGCCTGGCGCTATATACCTTGCTGATCATCGCGGGCACTGTCCTCGCCGCCACCCTGGCCATGCGTCACGCCGAGCGTCAGGCCTTGGTGGAAGACGCGGCCCGCGCCAATCTGCAATTGGGTTTGTACGCCACCTCCCTGCATACCCTGATCGAACGCTACCGCGCCCTGCCCGCCGTGCTGGCGCTGGACCCGGAACTGCGTTCGGCGCTCAAAGGGCCGGTAACGCCCGAACAACAGGATGTGCTGAACCGCAAACTGGAAAAGATCAACGGTGCCGCGCAATCCTCCACCCTGGAACTGCTTGATCACACCGGCCTTGCCGTGGCGGCGAGCAACTGGCGTTTGCCCAGCAGTTATGTCGGCCACAACTACGGTTTTCGTCCCTATTTCAGCCAGACCCGAACCCAGGGCACCGGGCGCTTTTATGCAGTAGGGGTGACCAGCGGGATTCCGGGGTACTTCCTGTCCAGCGCCGTCACGGGTGACGACGGGAAGTTTCTCGGCGCGATGGTGGTGAAACTCGAGTTTCCGGAACTGGAACGCGAATGGCGTCAGGGCAGCGACACGCTGCTGGTCAGCGATGCACGCGGAATCATCTTCATCGCCAATCGGCCGGGCTGGCGCTATCGCCAATTGAAACCGCTGAGCGAGAGCGATCACGCCGAGCTCAAGGCCACCCGCCAATACGACAAGCAACCGCTGACACTGCTGGACTATCAATCGCTGCGCCGCTTCGACGACAACAGTGAGCTGGCGCAGGTCGATGGCCCGGACGGCAAAACGGACTACCTGTGGGAATCCCTGCCGCTGACCACCGAAGGCTGGACCCTGCACCTGCTGCGCCGCCCCCAGGTGGCGTTCGAAGACAGTCGCAACGCCGCACTCGCCGCTGCCGGCCTGTGGCTGACACTGGTGTTTCTCCTGCTCTTCCTCAACCAGCGCTGGCGCCTGGCGAAAATTCGCCAGCGCAGTCGCGAAGAGCTCGAACAACTGGTGGAAGAACGCACCCGCGACCTGCGCACGGCTCAGGACGGCCTGGTGCAATCGGCCAAACTCGCGGCCCTCGGCCAGATGTCTGCCGCCCTGGCCCATGAAATCAACCAGCCACTGACCGCCCAGCGCATGCAACTCGCGACCTTGCGTCTGCTGCTCGATCACGGCCGCATCGACGACGCCTACAAGGCACTGAAACCGGTGGATGACATGCTGACGCGCATGGCCGCCCTCACTGGCCACCTGAAAACCTTCGCCCGCAAAAGCCCCAGCGGCTTGCGCGAACGCCTGGACCTGGCAGCGGTGGTGGATCAGTCGCTCGAGCTGCTCGACACGCGCCTGCGCGATGAACAGGTCAGCACCGTGCTGCACCTGACGCGCCCGGCCTGGGTGCGCGGCGATGCGATTCGTCTGGAACAGGTGCTGATCAACTTGCTGCGCAATGCGCTGGATGCGATGCAGGACAAACCCTGCAAACGCCTGGAAATCCGCCTCGAAGCCGACGAACAACTGTGGCGCCTGAATGTCATCGACAACGGCAGTGGCATCGCCGAGGAAAATCTTGCGAAGGTGTTCGACCCGTTTTTCACCACCAAACCGGTGGGCGATGGCCTGGGCATCGGTCTGGCCGTATCCTTTGCCATTGTTCACGAATCGGGCGGACGCTTGAGCGCCGATAATCACGACAACGGCGCGGTGTTCACACTCACCCTGCCCATCGACCCGGAGGCGCCTGGCGCATGCTGAATTCAGTGATGGTGGTCGACGACGAAAGCAGTATCCGCAGCGCCGTCGAACAATGGCTGAGCCTGTCGGGTTTCGAGGTGCAACTGTTCAGCCGCGCCGAGGAGTGCCTGGCGCAGTTGCCGAAGCATTTCCCCGGCGTGATCCTCAGCGACGTGCGCATGCCCGGCATGACCGGGCTGGAACTGCTGGCCGAAGTGCAGCGCCGTGACGCCGATTTGCCGGTGATTCTGCTGACTGGCCACGGCGATGTGCCAATGGCCGTCGATGCCATGCGCGATGGCGCTTACGATTTCCTCGAAAAACCCTTCAGCCCGGAAACCCTGCTGGGCAGCCTGCGCCGGGCGCTGGACAAGCGCCGGCTGGTGCTGGAAAACCGCGCCTTGCATGAGCAGGCCGACAACCGCGCCAAACTCGACGCGACGCTGCTGGGTGTGTCCCGTGGCTTGCAGACGCTGCGTCGGCAAGTGCTGGACCTGGCGGCGTTGCCGGTCAACGTGTTGATCCGTGGTGAAACCGGCAGCGGCAAGGAGCTGGTTGCCCGGTGCCTGCACGACTTCGGGCCGCGCGCCGGCAAACCGTTTGTCGCGCTCAATTGCGCGGCGATTCCCGAGCAGTTGTTCGAGGCGGAGCTGTTCGGTCACGAGAGCGGCGCTTTCACCGGTGCTCAGGGCAAACGCATCGGCAAGCTCGAATACGCCGATGGCGGCACGCTGTTTCTCGATGAAATCGAAAGCATGCCGCTGGCCCAGCAGGTGAAACTGTTGCGGGTGTTGCAGGAGCAGAAGCTGGAACGGTTGGGTTCCAATCAGAGCATCCGCGTGGACTTGCGGATCATCGCTGCGACCAAACCCGATCTGCTGGATGAGGCGCGGGCCGGGCGGTTTCGCGAGGATCTGGCCTATCGGCTGAACGTCGCTGAATTGCGCTTGCCGCCGCTGCGTGAGCGTCGCGAAGACATTCCGCTGTTGTTCGAGTCGTTTGCGCACAGCGCTGCCGAACGATTGGGCCGCACATTCCCGCCGTTGAGCGGCCCGCAATTGAGCCATCTGCTGAGCCATGACTGGCCGGGTAATGTGCGTGAACTGGCGAACGTGGCCGAGCGGCAGGTGTTGGGGCTGGGCGAGCCGGAACCGGTCGGGATGGATCCCGGGCAATCGCTGGCGGCGCAAGCGGAAGCGTTCGAAGCACATTGCCTGCGCGCGGCGCTGACCCGACACAAGGGCGATGTAAAGGCAGTGCTTGAAGAGCTGCAACTGCCCCGTCGGACCTTTAATGAAAAGATGCAGCGGCATGGGCTCACGCGGGAGATGTTCCTGCAAGACAGCTGATTTTTTGTTGCCTGATCCGGCCTCATCGCGAGCAGGATCGCTCCCACATTTGAACTGTGTACACCGGCCCCTTGTGGGAGCGAGCCTGCTCGCGATGAGGCCGGCACACACAAACACAAATCCCAGGGCCATAAGCGATTATCCGCTCACCCCCAATTCCCAATAAGCGGATTTCCGCTCACTCAAACCTCAACACCCCTCTAAACCGGCCCTCATTCCGTTGGCACAGCTCCTGCTATAGCCCACGCAGGCTGCGTTTCAACGCGCTCCACAAAAACAATTAAACGAAGGATCCTTCAATGGATAACTCCAACGCCCTGCCCCTTGGGTCGGCTGCCGTGCCGGCCAAAGAAAGAACCACCGCCAGTCGCATCAAATCGATTTTCAGCGGCTCGGTCGGCAACATGGTCGAGTGGTACGACTGGTACGTCTACGCCGCCTTCTCGCTGTACTTCGCCAAAGCCTTCTTCCCCAAAGGCGACACCACCGCGCAACTGCTCAACACCGCTGCGATCTTCGCCGTGGGCTTCCTGATGCGCCCGATCGGTGGCTGGCTGATGGGTCTCTATGCCGACAAGGCCGGGCGCAAGAAAGCGCTGATGGCTTCGGTGTACCTGATGTGCTTCGGCTCACTTCTGATCGCCCTGAGCCCGGGGTATGAAACCATCGGCATCGGCGCGCCGATCCTGCTGATTTTCGCGCGTCTGCTGCAAGGCCTGTCGGTCGGCGGCGAGTACGGCACTTCGGCCACCTACCTCAGCGAGATGGCGACCAAGGACCGTCGCGGTTTCTTCTCCAGCTTCCAGTACGTGACCCTGATCTCCGGCCAGCTCATCGCGCTGGGCGTGCTGATCGTGCTGCAAAACTTCCTGACCACCGAAGAGCTGTATGCCTGGGGCTGGCGCATCCCGTTCGCCATCGGCGCACTGTGTGCCGTGGTCGCGCTGTACCTGCGTCGTGGCATGGAAGAGACCGAGTCGTTCACCAAGGTCAAGAAAGAGAAAAAAGAAAGCGCCATGCGCACGCTGATGCGCCATCCAAAGGAACTGATGACCGTGGTCGGCCTGACCATGGGCGGCACCCTGGCGTTCTACACCTACACCACGTACATGCAGAAATACCTGGTGAACACCGTCGGCATGAGCATCTCCGACTCCACCACCATTTCCGCTGCCACGCTGTTCCTGTTCATGTGCCTGCAACCGATCATCGGTGGGCTGTCGGATAAAGTCGGTCGTCGGCCGATCCTGATTGCCTTCGGCATCCTCGGCACGCTGTTCACCGTGCCGATCCTGACCACCCTGCACACCATCCAGAGCTGGTGGGGCGCGTTCTTCCTGATCATGGCGGCGCTGATCATCGTCAGCGGCTACACCTCGATCAACGCGGTGGTGAAAGCCGAGCTGTTCCCGACCGAAATCCGCGCACTGGGCGTTGGCTTGCCGTATGCGCTGACCGTGTCGATCTTCGGCGGCACCGCTGAATACATCGCGCTGTGGTTCAAGAGCATTGGCATGGAAACCGGTTACTACTGGTACGTGACGGCGTGTATTGCCGTGTCGTTGCTGGTGTACATCACCATGAAAGACACCCGCAAGCATTCGCGAATCGAGACGGACTGAGTTCGTTAGCGCCACAAAAACAGGGGCAGACCTTAACGGGTCTGCCCCTTTTCTTTGCCCCACACAAAACCCTGTGGGAGCGAGCCTGCTCGCGATAGCGGCGTATCAGCAACACATTGGCTGACTGACACACCGCTATCGCGAGCAGGCTCGCTCCCATATTTGAATCTCATCGCTGGAAATTATCCGTTCGTCCTTGCACCATGACTGCCTCCCGATCCTCCCGGAATATATGCCATGCCCGACGACATCCACTACTACGAACCCGCCAACGGCCACGGCTTGCCCCATGACCCGTTCAACGCCATCGTCGGCCCGCGCCCCATTGGCTGGATTTCTTCCCAGGATGCCGACGGCCGCCTGAACCTGGCGCCGTACAGTTTCTTCAACGCCTTCAATTACATTCCGCCGATCATCGGGTTCTCCAGCGTCGGGCGCAAAGACAGCCTGAACAATATCGAGCAGACCGGCGAGTTCGCCTGGAACCTGGCGACCCGGCCACTGGCCGAACAGATGAACCAGAGCTGCGCGATGGTCGGGCCGGAGGTCAACGAGTTCGAGTTGTCCGGGCTGACGCCTGTGGCGTCGAAAGTCATTCAGGTGCCACGGGTTGCCGAAAGCCCGGTGTCCTTCGAGTGCAAGGTCACGCAGATCATTCAGTTGCAGCGGGCCGACGGCAACGTGGTGCCGAGCTGGCTGATTCTCGGCGAAGTGGTGGCCGTGCACATTGCCAAATGGCTGCTGAAGGACGGCGTGTACGACACCGCCGCGGCAGAACCGATTCTGCGCGGTGGCGGACCCGCGGATTATTTCCAGCTGGGGCCGGAGGCCTTGTTCAAGATGTTCCGCCCGGGGGCGGTCAAGTAGTTACCAGATCAGCTCGCCGTCTTCGCCGACGCCCTTGAGGTGCGTCAGTTGCAGGGCGGCAGCCTCGTCCGCTTCTCTGGCGGTCTTGAAGGTTTGCTCTTCCAGCAATTTGTTGAAGCGCGGTGCACCCGAGCCACCGATGGCTTTGGTGGCAATCGCCGCGTAGTAACCGCCTTCGCGGGGCACTACAGCGGATACGGCTTCGAAGGTGTCAAAGGCTTTGCGTGCCATGTCGCGGATCCTGGCTGATGGAAACTCGAGCCATTAAACCCTCAACCCGCCATTTTGTGTACCCAGGACTGGGTCTGACCCAGCGCCTGGACAGCCGAGACCTCTTTGAAGGTATGAAAATCGAGGCTGTTGACCACCAGTTCCTGCACCAGCTCGGCGAAAATCTCCATCGCCGGCGTGCTGAAATAAGCGGTCATGGCTTGCTGATGGGTCCAGAAACCGGACACCAGCCACAACTCCGGATCGCATTGCGAATGCTGCAGGGTAAAGCTCAGGCATCCGGGCGCGGTGCGCGATGGTTCGATCAAGGCGCTGAGGCGCGCACCGAGCTCCGCCGAACGCCCGGCGCGGGCGCGGACAAAGGCCATATGACTGACGGGGATCTGCGTAGACATGTTCAACCCTCCCAGGTACTCGAGTGGCAGCCGTGGGACGGGCTGCGACAGGATCCAAGGTTAAGCGCCCGCACGCTGCCCTGTTAGTCGATTCCTGCCGGCTTGTTGCACAATCCTGCGAAGCTGCCTTCAGCACCTGTAACAATGTGTAAAACCTGTCACGGCGCTGAAACACGAGGTTCGAGCAAGTTTTCCCTGTGCTAAACCGCCAGAACCACCCGCCTCTGCAACCTCGTGCAGAATCAGGCAAGCTTTTGGCAGGATGTGTCTACCGCTGCGCCTTGCACAAATTTAAGCTCAGCTCATTCCCACTGCTTCGCCGAGGATGCCCTGCATGTCGTCGCTCGATCACTTTCAAGCCCCGCTGGACGCCGACATGGAGAAACAGCGCGCGGAACTGGCGGCCATCATCCGTCGTAACACCACGGAGGATGGCAATTATGAGACCGCCGTCGGTTCGCTGTTTCTGGGCAAACACAGCAAGTCCCATGACTTCGCCCCGGTGCTGGCGCAACCGGCGTTGTGCATCATGGCGCAGGGGCGCAAAGAGGTCAGGCTGGCGGACGAATTCTTCAATTACGATCCGCTGAATTACCTGGTGGTGTCGGTTTCCATGCCCCTGAGCGGGCGGATCGTGAACGTCACGTCTGATGAACCGATCCTCTCGGTACGGCTGGACATCGACCCGGCGGAAATCACCGCGCTGATTGCCGACGCCGGCCCGCTCGGCGTACCAACCCGTCCGACCGGGCGTGGCCTGTATGTCGAACGGATCGACACGGCGATGCTCGACGCGGTGCTGCGCCTGGCGCGATTGCTGGACACACCGAAAGACATCGCCATGCTCGCGCCGCTGATTCGTCGGGAGATTCTCTATCGGTTGTTGCGCAGTCAGCAGGGCTATCGGTTGTATGAAATTGCCATCGCCAACAGTCAGAGCCATCGCATCAGCCAGGCGATCAAATGGCTCAATGGCAATTATGAGCAGCCGCTGCGCATCGATGATTTGGCCAGGGAGGTGAATTTGAGCGTGTCGACGCTGCATCACCGGTTCAAGGCCATGACGGCGATGAGTCCGTTGCAGTATCAGAAGCAGTTGCGGTTGCAGGAAGCGCGGCGGTTGATGCTGGCGGAAGGATTGGAAGCGTCGGCGGCGGGGTATCGCGTCGGGTATGAAAGCCCGTCACAGTTCAGCCGGGAGTACAGCCGGTTGTTCGGGGCGCCGCCGTTGCGGGATTTGGCGCGGTTGCGGTTGACGGTCTGATTCAGCCTTGAGGGGGTAACGGATGGCCCCATCGCTGGCTGGCCAGCTCCCACAGGGATTGTGGGTGATCACAAAATCGTGTGAACACCGATAAACCTGTGGGAGCTGGCCTGCCAGCGATGGGGCCAGTAAGGCCGACATCAAATCCGGATCAGGCACCCAGTACGCGGCAAGCCTCAGCCGGCAAGGTCACCGACACCGGGTTGCCAATGCTCAGCCCAAACCCCTGGCACGGCGTGCTCAACGCCGTAAACGACACGCCCGAACACTCAACGGTCGTCTCGATCGTCGCGCCGATATCACGCACGAACGTCACCTTGCCCAGCAACCGATTCCCCGCCGTCGCCTGCGGGTGCGACAGCTGCAGGTCTTCAGGGCGGATCAGCATTTTCACTTTCTCACCGACCACGATACTGCTGCAGATCGGCACGTCCAGTGCATCGCCGCCGGGCAAGCCCACCTTGCCATTACCCAGCGCCGTGGCCGGAAAGATGTTGCCCGAGCCGATGAAGTCCGCGACGAATTCGTTGGCCGGATGACGATAAATTTCGATCGGCGTGCCGACCTGCTGCACACGATGCTCACCCAGCACCACGACGATGTCGGCCATGGTCATGGCTTCACGCTGATCGTGGGTCACCATGATGGTAGTGATGTTCAGGCGCTGTTGCAGTTGACGGATTTCCACCTGCATCGACTCGCGCAGCTTGGCGTCCAGCGCCGACAGCGGTTCATCCAGCAGAAGGATTTTCGGGTGGTTGGCAATCGCCCGGGCGATCGCCACGCGCTGGCGCTGGCCGCCCGAGAGTTTCGCCACCGGGCGATCAATCATTTCCTTTAACTGAATCAGTTCCAGCAATTCCACGACCCGCGCCTGCTGGTCAGCCTTGCTGACCCCGCGCAGTTTCAGCGGATAAGCGATGTTCTCCCCCACGGTCATGTGCGGGAACAGCGCCAACGATTGAAACACCATGCCGAAATTGCGCTGATGCGCCGGTGTGTGGCCGATGTCTTCACCGTCCAGGCGAATCTCGCCGCCGGTCAGGGTTTCGAGCCCGGCGATCATCCGCAGCAGCGTGGTTTTGCCGCAACCCGAAGGGCCGAGGAAACACACCAGTTTGCCTTCCGGCAAATGCAGGTTCACATCCTTTACCGCACAGGCCGAGCCGTAATGTTTCTCGACGTTTTCCAGAATCAGACCAGACATATGAATCACCTCAAGAATCAGAACGAAACGCCACCTTCACCGACCAGCTTCTCCAGCGCCCAGATCAGGACGAAGTCGATCAGCACGATCAGCACGGCAAACGAAAATACGGTGGGGTCGAGCGACGACACAGTGCGGCTGTACATCCAGATCGGCACGGTCATCACGTCGATGGTGTAGAGAAAATAGGTCACGGTGAATTCGTTGAACGAGACGATGAACGCCAGCAGCATCCCCGCCAGAATCCCCGACTTCATCAGCGGCACCACCACATCAATGATCGCTCGCGTTGGCGAAGCACCGAGCATTTGCGCGGCTTCTTCGACTTCGCTGCCGATGGAAAGCATCGCCGCCGTGCAGTTTTTCACCACAAAGGGCAACGCCAGGATCACGTGGGCAATCACCAGCCGCGAGGTGGTCATCTGAAACGGCAGGCTGTCGAACACCAGCAACAACGCCAGGCCCAACACCACCATCGGAAACACCAGTGGCAGCGACATCAATTGCAGCGCCACGGCTTTGCCACGGAACTCGCAACGGGTCAGCGCATACGCCGCCGGCACCGCGATGATGGTGGCGAAGACCATGGTCAGGCACGCGACCATCAGGCTGGTGGTCATGGCTTTGCCGAGGCTCAGCACATCGCTGGAATCCGGCGAAACGAAGGTGTGCCAGGCGGCCTTGTACCATTGCAGGCTGTAGCTGCTCGGCGGGAAGTCGAGGTTCGACGCACCGCTGAACGACATGACGATCATGGTCAGGATCGGCAGTACCGCCAGCAGCAGGATGAAACCCGAGAGGATACCGGCGAACTTGCCGGTATCACCCGGCAACAGTGAATGCCGCTTCTTGATCACAGCGCTCATTGCGAAGCCTCCAGCATGCGGCGACGACGGCCGGTGATGTATTCGGAGAAGGTCATGATCGCGAGCGTGGTGACAATCAGTACCACACCGGCGGCGGACGCAGCGGGCCAGTTCATCAGCGGGGCGATCTGGTCATGCACCATCACCGCCAGCATCGGCACGCGCCGGCCGCCGAGCAGCAAAGGCACCACGAAACTGCTGGCGTTGTAGGCGAATACCAACGTCGCACCGGTGATGATCCCCGGAAAACTCATCGGCAACACCACCTGACGGAACACCTGCAAACGACTGGCGCCCAGCGTGGCGGCGGCCTCTTCGTAGGTACGGGCGACGCCGCGCATGGCGCTGGCGATCGGCAACACGGCCAACGGGAACGCGGTTTGCACCAGGCCCATCAGCACGCCGTTCTGGTTGTACAGCAGCATGATCGGTCGCTTGATCAGGCCCAGGCCCATCAGTGCCTGATTGAGCATCCCGCCCGGGCCGAGAATCACCAGCCAGCCGTAGCTTTGCAGCAGCAGGTTGACCAGCAATGGCAAGAGCACGGCGGCGAGGAAGATCCGGCGCACGAACGGTGAGGTCAGGCGCGACATGGTGTAGGCCACCGGGATCGCCAGCACGACGGCGATCACTGCGCTGATCAGCGCCAGACGCAAGGTCAGCAGCAGGGATTTCAGGTAGTACGGTTCCAGCAACTGGGCGTAGCTGGCCAGGCTGAACCCGGTCCACTCCGCGCCTTTGGTGCCCACGCTCATGCGCAGCACCAGCAGGCTGGCGGCAATCAGCACGCCGAGAAACAGCATCGACGGCGAGAGGAAAAACCAGGCGCGAGTCGTCGGCGAAACACCCCGATGGGCGCGCGCCGGAGCGGTAACGACCGGATGAGTCAGAGGTTGGTGTTCCATAGCAAGGGTCTCGTCAATGGAAAGCAGCAAGACTGAGATAAGGCAAAAACCTGTGGCGAGGGAGCTTGCTCCCGCTGGGTCGCGAAGCGGCCCTGATCATTCACCGCGCCCGTTCAGACAAAACGCGGTGTCAGGTTTCGCGGCTGCTACGCAGCCGAGCGGGAGCAAGCTCCCTCGCCACAATGGATCTTCAGACCTCAAGAATCAGGAAGAAAAGATTTCCGTGTAGCGACGAATCCATTGGTCATGCACGGAGGCCAGGAAGGCGTTGTCGTGCATGATCGCCTTCTCGGCAATCTGCTCTGGCGTGAGGATGTACGGGCTCTTGCGCGCTTCGGCGGAGATGATCGCCTTGGCGTTGACCGGGCCGTTGTAGATATCTTCAGCCATCTTGCCCTGCACCAGCGGGTCCAGAGAGTGGTTGATGAAGGCGTAGGTCAGGTCGGTATCGCCCGGACGATTCTTCGGCATTACCGAGAGCATCAGGTCGGTGTAGAAACCTTCCTTCATGCCGAACGTGGCACCCAGGCCGTAGGCCGGATCGCGGATCTGTTTCGGGAAGAAGGCCGGGGCGTACAGGCCACCCATATCCAGGGAACCGGTGCGGAACAGCTCGGCGATCTGGTTCGGGTTTTCACCCAGGGTCACCACACGGTCTTTCAGCTCGGCGAGTTTCTTGAAGCCTGGCTCGATGTTGTGCTCGTCACCACCGGCCAGTTTGGCGGCGATGATGATCAGGTCCATGGCCTCGGTCCAGTTCGGCGGCGGCAGGAAGATGTTCGGCGACAGCTCCGCGTCCCACAGGGCAGCGTAACTGTCCGGCGCTTCCTTGATGGTGCGGGTGCTGTAGACCAGGCTGTTGCACCAGAGCAGGTAACCGATCCCGTGGCCGTTGGCGCCGGTGCGGTATTTCTCCGGGACGTCGACCAGATTGGGAATGCGGTTGAGGTCGGGTTTTTCCAGCAGGTTGGCGGCGGCCAGACCTTCGGCGCCGACGCCAGCCAGGGTGATGATGTCGTACTGCGGACGATCACCCGCGGCCTTGAGTTTGGCGACCATTTCCGAGGTGCTGCCGGTGCGGTCAGCGATGACCTTGCAGCCGTACTTGTCTTCGAAAGTCGCCGCAATGTTGCGCAGCGCAGCCAGGCCGGTGTCATCAGACCAGGTCAGCAAGCGCAGGGTCTTGCCCTGGAAACGGGTGTCGCTGGCATTGGCCTTGACGAAGGGCAAGCTCATGGCCGCCGCTGCAACCGAAGCCACGCCCACGGTTTTGATAAATTGACGTCTGTTCAGATCATGCTCGCCCATTACGGACTCCCTTTGTTTTTGTAGGTATAAGGCAGGTCGAAACTGTTGCATCCGCGCGGCCGGACCAGCGCTATCCCTCGTATTTTCGGGGGTTTGGCTGAACCAGTGAGTTCATCCTGAGGTCGTGCAAAAAAGCTGACTATCGATAAAAACTCATCGAAGCCATGACATCAGTGCATGCCTCTATACGAAGCATGCACTCACCTTTTTCGTGCCGTCAGACGGCGCGAATCACGTGTTTGATTTCCTGG
Source organism: Pseudomonas sp. NFX71 (assembly GCF_048079215.1). Classification (NCBI taxonomy): domain Bacteria; kingdom Pseudomonadati; phylum Pseudomonadota; class Gammaproteobacteria; order Pseudomonadales; family Pseudomonadaceae; genus Pseudomonas; species Pseudomonas sp. NFX71. The sequence goes on from NZ_CP182230.1 coordinate 564,175, forward strand.
AAAGCCTGCAAGCCCCACGGCCCCAATTCGCGGCCGATGCTGCTCTGCTTGTAGCCGCCCCAGGCGGTCTGCGGGAAGATCACTTGCGGCGCGTTGATCCACACAAGTCCCGCCTGCAAAGCGTTGGCGACCCGATCCGCCGCCTCGGCGTCGCGCGTCACAACGCTGGCGACCAGACCGAACTGGCTGTCGTTGGCCAAGGCAATCGCCTCGGCTTCGGTGGTGAAACTGCGCACACAGATCACCGGGCCGAAAATCTCCTCACACCACAACGCACTGTCGAGGGGCACTTCGGTAAAAATCGTCGGTTGCAAAAAATATCCGCGGGGCAGGTCTGCGGGGCGATTGCCGCCGCAAATCAGCTTGGCGCCGGCACTCAAACCGCGATCGATGTGACCGAGCACGCGCTGGTATTGCGCCTGATTGACCAGCGCGCCCATTTCCACGTTCGGGTCGAACGGGTCGGCAACGCGAATGGCTTCGGCGCGGGCCTTCAGGCGCAGGAGGAATTCGTCGGCCAGTTCATCGGCGACCAGCACGCGGCTGGTGGCCGAGCACATTTGCCCGGCGTTGAAGAAACCACCGCCACAGGCCACTTCCACCGCCAACGCGATGTCGGCGTCCTTGAGCACCAGCAACGAAGATTTGCCACCCAGTTCGAGGCTCACGCCCTTCACGGTTTCGGCGGCGCGTTGCATCACTTGCACGCCGACCGCATTGCTGCCGGTGAAGGAAATCCTGGCAATGCGCGGGTCTGCCGAGAGGGGCGCACCCACTGCCAGGCCGGTGCCGCAGACCACGTTGAACACGCCCTTCGGCAATCCGGCGTCGGCGATGATCGCCGCCAGTTCCAGCTCCGGCAGTGGCGTCACTTCGGACGGTTTGAGCACTACGCAGCAACCGGCGGCCAGGGCCGGGGCGAGTTTCCACGCGGTGGTGACCATCGGGAAATTCCACGGCACGATCAGGCCGACCACACCGCACGGCTCGCGGCGCACACGGGCGCTGAAGTCATCGGTGGGCAACTCGACATTGCTGTCTTGTTTGGCATCGAGGCCTTCGGCCAGACCGGCGTAGTACTCGAACGTCGCGATCACGTCATCGACGTCGATGGCCGCTTCGAACAGCGGTTTGCCGTTGTTGCTCGACTGCAACTGCATCAACTGCTCGCGACCGGCCTGCACGCCGGCGGCAATCTTGCGCAGGATCGCACCACGCTCGGTGCCGGTGGTTTGCGACCAGGCCAAGAAGGCTTCGGTCGCTGCGTTCACGGCGTCATCGACGGCGTTTGCATCGCCGCCGTTCACGGTGGTCAGCAGCGCTTCGGTGGCCGGGTTGATCACGCGCAGATGTTCGCTGCCGGCCGACCATTTACCGTTGATGAACAAGCCATCCAGGGTGGTTGGAAAACTCATTTCGACACCGCCTTCATCCACTGGGTCTGATCGATTTCGATCAGGGTCGGGCCTTGGCGATCGGTAGCGCAGCGCAGTGCATTGCGCAATTGATCGACACCGTTGACCGCTTCAGCCGCGCAGCCCAGCGCCTTGGCGACGCCGATGAAGTCCGGGGTGTAGATGTCCACGCCAACCGGTTCGATGGCGCGGTTGACCATGTATTTCTTGATCTCTTCGTAGCCCTGGTTATTCCACAGCAGGACGATCACCGGCGTGCGCGCTTCAACGGCGCTGGCCAGTTCCGGCAGAGTGAATTGCAGACCGCCATCACCGATCAGACACACCACCGGAGGACGTGCGCCACTTTCAACGCTGCCGCCGAGCCAGGCGCCAATCGCCGCCGGCAAGGCGTAACCGAGGGTGCCGTAGCCGGTGGACGAGTTGAACCAGCGGCGCGGGCGTTCCGGGTTGAAGGTCAGGTTGCCGGTGTACACCGGTTGGGTCGAATCGCCGACGAACACGGCGTCCGGCAATTCGTGCAGGACGGTTTCGAGGAAGCGGGTCTGGGCCAGGGTCGGGGCATCCCAGGTGGCGGCGAGGTCTTCACGCAGACGTGCGGCGCGGACCTGGCCCCAATCGTTGCGGCGCTCGGCCAGCGACTTGTGGGACAGCGCGCTCAACAAGGCTTGGGCAGCGTTGCGCGAATCGGCCACCAGGGCGACTGTCGGCGGGTAGTTGCGCACGGTCTGGTCAGGGTCGATGTCCACGCGCAACAGCGCACCGGGAATCTCGAAACCGCCGGCGAAGGTGACGTCGTAGTCGGTTTCCGCCAGTTCGGTGCCAATCGCCAGCACCACGTCGGCCTCGGCCACCAGGGCGCGGGTCGCGACCAGGCTTTGGGTCGAGCCGATCAGCAGCGGATGGCTGGATTCGAGCATGCCTTTGGCGTTGATGGTCAGGGCCACCGGCGCGTCGAGCAGTTCGGCCAGCTCCGTCAGTTCCGCGGCAGCATCGATGGCGCCGCCACCGGCAAGAATCAGCGGGCGCCTGGCGCCGGCGAGCAGGTCGGTCATGCGGCTGATCGCGCTTGGCGAAGCACCGGCGCGGTCGATGTTGACCGGCCGGCTGGCGAGCAGGTCATCGGCCTCTTCGACCAGCACGTCCAGCGGAATTTCGATGTGCACGGGACGCGGGCGACCGGCCTGGAACAGGGCAAAGGCGCGAGCCAATACACCCGGCAATTCGGACGCCGACATCAGGGTGTGGGAGAACGCTGCCACGCCACCGACCAATGCGCCCTGGTTCGGCAGCTCATGGAGCTTGCCGCGACCGCCGCCCAACTGGTTGCGGGTCTGCACGCTGGAGATCACCAGCATCGGAATCGAGTCGGCGTAGGCCTGGCCCATGGCGGTGGTGATGTTGGTCATGCCAGGGCCGGTGATGATGAAGCACACACCCGGTTTGCCGCTGGTGCGTGCATAGCCGTCGGCCATGAAACCGGCGCCCTGTTCGTGACGCGGAGTGACGTGGTTGATGCTCGAACGGGCCAGCCCGCGATACAGCTCCACGGTGTGAACCCCGGGAATGCCGAACACCTGCTCAACCCCGTAGTCTTCGAGTAACTTGACCAATACTTCGCCGCACGTCGCCATGTCTTTTGCCCTTTTTGTTCGTTTGAGACGCCGGGCCTGCGCAGTGTTTATGATGAATGGGCAGGTCCAGGGATGGCCTCATTGGAACGGGCGACACGTAGCCGTAACAATGGATAAAAAGTCATACTAGCCATGTCCTCACGTCATACCTTGGATCCCAATGAAACGATTGCCTCCCCTGCCGGCGCTGCACACTTTTCTGATCACCGCGCAGTGCTGCAACTTCACCCGTGCGGCCGAACAGCTGTTCATCACTCAGGGCGCGGTGAGTCGGCAGATCGCCGGGCTGGAAGAACATCTGGGTTATGAGCTGTTCATTCGCCAGGCCCGCGGCCTGGATTTGACGGCTGAAGGGCGGGAGTGGCTGCCACGGGTGCAGCAGATTTTCGGCTTGATCGACGAGGCAGTCGAACAGATCGGCGAGAAGCGCGAAACCCTGCAACTCAAGGCACCGACCTGCGTGATGCGCTGGTTGTTGCCGCGTCTGTTGCAGTGGCAACGGGAGCGTCCGGACGTGCCCGTGGAATTGACCACCACGGTGAAGCACGGTGTGGATTTCCATCGCGAACAGTTCGATGCGGCGGTGATGTATGGAGCGCCACCGGACCGTGCGTTGACGTCTTATCTGCTGTTCGATGAGCAACTGACGCCGGTGTGTTCACGGCCGATGCTGGACGGGCCGATGGCGTTGCAGACACCGGCAGATCTGCAACAACACTTGCTGCTGCACCCGACACGGGATGAGCGCGACTGGAATGCCTGGTTGAAAGCGGCGGATCTGCAATTGAGCAACGTCAGCAAAGGCCAGCATTTCGAGACCCTGGACCTGGCGATGTCGATGGCGTCCCAAGGGACCGGTGTGGCGATCGGCGATTGGTCGTTGATCGGCGACGACCTGAGTGCCGGGCGGCTGGTCATGCCGTTTGAATTGAAGGTGAAGACGGGGTTGGCGTATTACCTGGTGTTCCCGGAGAAACCGGCACCTTCACCGCAGTTGCGCGAGTTGATGGGGTGGTTGGTAGCGCAGGCTCAGGCCCGCTGAGCGGACAAACTCCGTAGGAGCTGCCGAAGGCTGCTCCTACGGATGGGCGGTGTTTCTGGATCAGTAGCCGACTGTAAACCGCTGACGGGAATGCTTCGGCGCTTCCACTTCATCGATCATCGCAATCGCATAATCGGCGAAGGTAATCCAGCTGCGCCCTGCACCGCTCACCAGCAAATCGTCCTTGCCAATCCGGAACGTACCGGTGCGCTCACCTTCGACAAACTCTGCCGACGGCGACACAAAGGTCCAGTCCAGTTCGTTTTCCTGACGCAGGTTCTCCAGGAATTGAGCACCGGCACTGGCCTCGGTTTTGTACGCTTCAGGGAAACCTTTGCTGTCGATCACGCGAGTACCGTCCGGCAACAACAGCGAACCCGCACCCCCGACCACCAACAGACGTTTCACCCCGGCCTGTTTCACCGGCCCGATGACGGCGCGGGCTGGAAGGGTCGCAAAGTGCGCGGCGCTGATCACCACGTCATGACCTGCGACCGCCGCTTGCAACGCTTCGGCATCGAGGGCATCAACTTTCTTGCTGACGACTCCGGCACGCTGACCGATCTTCGACGTATCGCGGGCAATGGCCGTGACGCTATGGCCTCGGCGCAGGGCTTCTTCCAACAGCTGGCTGCCGGCACGGCCGGTGGCACCGATGATTGCGATGTTGCTCATGATGTTCTCCAGTTGGCTTGGGTGATCTTTGCAAATTTGAATGGTAGAAGGGCTTTTGTGGCGAGGGGATTTATCCCCGTTCGGCTGCAAAGCAGTCGTCAAAGCTTGGGACTGCTGCGCAGTCCAACGGGGATAAATCCCCTCGCCACAGGTGTGCGTGTTCATCACATAAATTCACTCACCCCACTTCATCTCGCCCTTGGCGACCTTGGCGCTCAGCTCCAGTGAGCTTTCTTCGCCGAGGGTCGGGAAGCGTTTTTTCATCGCAGCAATCAACGCCGCAGCGTCTTTGGCCTTGGCGGTTTCTTCGTCGAAGGCCTTGATGTAGTCCGCAGTGAATTGCACAGCGGCCAGGGAGCGCGCGCTCTTGCCGAGGTAATGACCCGGCACGAGAGTATTCGGTTTCAGGGTTTCAATGCTGTGCAGCGTAGCCAGCCAGTCGGTGTGGGATTGTGCGGTTTGGGTGTCGGCCATCCACACGTGAATGTTTTCCGCGACCACCACGCCCCCGACCACCGCCTTGATCGACGGGATCCACACAAAGGTGCGATCCGGTTGCTTGCCCTCCAGCCCCACCACCTGCAACTTCTGCCCTTCGAGTATCAGGCTGTCGCCCTCAAGCACGCCCGGCACGATGGTTCTGGCCGGTACATCGGCGCCCATTTTCGGGCCCCAGAACGCCAGTTTGCCGTCGACGGTTTTCTTGATGTGATCCACTGTCGCTTGCGAAGCGAGCACCTTGGCGTGGGGGAACGCAGCGGTCAGGGTGTCGAGGCCGAAGTAGTAATCCGGGTCACCGTGGCTGATGTAAATGGTGGTCAGTTGCTTGCCACTGGCGCGGATTCTTTCAACCACTTGCTCGGCCTGGGATTTGCCGAATTGCGCGTCCACCAGGATCGCGTCTTTCTCGCCACTGACCAGAACCGAGGTCACCGGGAAGATCGCCTTGTCGCCCGGGTTGTACACATCCAGTGTCAACGTCGATGCCGCCGCGTGAGCCGCGAAGCCAAGGGTGGCCGTGGCCAGCAAAATACGCTTGATGGAAGTGAAACCGATCATCTGTTGCTCCGTTGTCCGAGTGCCGTGCTTGGCGATGGATCAGAGCTTAGTTGCACGACTCAGTACAAAAAATGCGATGCTGGAACATAGTTTGTTTCTGAAATCGGGCAAATCATGGATCGTCTACAAGCAATGCGGGTGTTCGTCACGGTGGTCGACCTCGGTAGCCAGTCGGCCGCCGCCGATCATCTGGAGCTCTCACGGCCGGTGGTTTCGCGGTATCTGGCAGAACTGGAAGACTGGGTCGGCGCGCGCCTGATGCACCGCACCACACGCAAGTTGAGCCTGACAGCCGCCGGCAGCGAGATCCTGCCACGGTGTCGGCAGATGCTCGACTTGTCTTCGGACATGCAGGCTGCCGTCAGCGAGCCGGACGATGCACCGCGCGGCCTGCTGCGGATCAGCGTCAGCACTTCGTTCGGCCAGGCACAACTGGCCGATGCCATGGCGGCGTACGTCAAGCGTTACCCCGGCGTCAGCATCGACCTGCAGATGCTCGACCGCACGGTAAACCTGGTGGATGAGCGCATCGACCTGGCGATTCGCACCAGCAATGACCTGGACCCGAACCTCATTGCGCGGCGGCTGACGGTCTGCCGCTCGGTGATCTGCGCCGCCCCCGCTTACCTGGACGAGCATCCGGCACCGACGCAGGTCGAAGACCTGAGCCTGCACAACTGCCTGACGCACTCCTATTTCGGTAAAAGCCTGTGGCATTTCGAACAGGATGGAGAACAGGTCTCGGTACCGGTGCAGGGCAACATCAGCGCCAATGAAGCCAGTACGTTGCTGCGCGCGACGATGGCCGGCGCCGGGGTGGCGATGTTGCCGACTTATCAGGCCGGTGTGCATATCCACCGTGGTGAACTGATCCGCCTGTTGCCCCAGGCCGAACCACGCCAGATGAATATCTACGCGGTGTACGCCTCACGCAAACACATGCCGGCGGCACTGCGCAGCGTGCTGGATTTTCTGGTGCTCAGATTCCCCGAAGACCCAGCCTGGGATATCGGACTTTAAGAGGCCCGCTCCCACGGGGAACATCAGTGTTCTGAATGTCGGCCTACATGCGCAGAACGCGTGACTGGCAACTCACTGCCGCTGACCTATGCTGAAATAAGTACCGAAGGGTATTCGTTCAGAGGTCAACGCCATGAACATCAAAACAAGAAGATACCTCGCGATTTTCATCACCTGCGCGGCCACGCTGGCGCTGTATGGCACGGCGGCCTGGCGCGTCGAGCAGTTGCGACAACTGCCCCGTGAATACGCGAGCTGTAACTTCGAGCGTTGCATCCCCCACAACGCGACCCTCAACGCCCTTCGATAACGAAGCGGATCAGGCCTCGTTGTCCTGATCGGCCTTCAAGCGGTCGCGAAAAGCCTTGGGCGAGATCCCCACCCGGCGCCGGAACAGGCGCGTGAAGTTGGTCGGATCGGAAAACCCCAACACGTCGGACATTTCGTAAATGGTCATGCTGGTGTAGGTCAGCAAACGCTTGGCCTCCAGCAATTGCCGCTCGTGCATGATCTGCAACGCCGGTTGTCCTGCCAACTCACGGCAGGTGCCGTTGAGGTGCGACACGGAAATTCCCAGCCGATGCGCCAGGTCCTCTACCTTGACGTGTTGGCGATACGTCTCTTCCACCAGCTGGATGAACCCGTTGAGGTATTCCCGCGCACGCTGCGGACGTTGACTGGCGGAGCGACGTTGAAGCGCCTGACGGCTGACCCACACCATGATCACGCTGACCAGCGAATGCATGAGCATTTCCCGGGCCGGTTGATGGCCGGTGTACTCGTTCTGCAATGCAGAAAACAGACTGTTGAGGTACTCACCGTCATTGCCGGCCGGATAACTTTCGGCCTGGGCCAGGGCATTCACCGAGTTGCCCAGTTGCGCCTGGAGATGAGCGACCAGCGGCGCGGCCAGGGTCACGACAAACCCTTCGACATCCTCGGAAAAACGATAACCGTGCACCGATAACGGCGGCAGAACCAGGATCGCCGGTTCGCTCAGCTGCGTGCGTTTGCCTTCGATTTCAAGCTCTGCCTGACCTTTGAACACGAAGAGCAACTGGCACAGATCGGCGTGGCGATGGGGTTTGATTTCCCACTGATGTTCGCGGCTGCGTTTGGAGATGGTTTCGCAGTGCAACAAGTCCGGGGTCGGCCATTCCAGGCTTTCACCATAGAGCTTGAACACCGGTATCGAAGGCAGGTCAGGCTTGTTCATAACTTCAATCCAGGCCTCGGAAGGTGGTGGGCGATAATCGCACCGATTGGCAGAATGTACAGCTATCGGCTCAGTTTTCACCTTCAATTGACAGACCCGCAAGTGAAAAATGCAAGCACTCGATCCATAAAAATAATTCACCGACTCTGGTCGCGTGGAGCTTGCGAGTCATAAAAACAATGAAAACGCTGAAAACCCAAATCGCCATCATCGGTGCCGGCCCGTCCGGATTGCTGCTCGGCCAATTGCTGCACAACGCCGGTATCGACACCCTCATCCTCGAACGCCAGACCCCGGACTATGTGCTCGGGCGAATCCGCGCCGGTGTTCTCGAACAAGGCATGGCAGAGCTGCTGCGTCAGGCCGGCGTCGGCCAGCGCATGGACGCCGAAGGGCTGGTTCACGGCGGCTTCGAACTGGCCCTCGACGGGCGTCGGGTGCACATTGATCTGCAGGCCCTGACCGGGGGAAAAACCGTGATGATCTACGGGCAGACCGAGGTCACCCGTGACTTGATGGCCGCTCGTCGGGAGGCCGGCGCGCAGACGATTTACGAAGCCGGCAACGTCGTACCCCACGGCATGAAAACCGATGAAGCCTTCGTGACGTTCGAAAAGGATGGCGAAACCTGGCGGCTCGATTGCGACTACATCGCCGGTTGCGACGGCTTCCATGGCGTGGCGCGGCAATCGATTCCCGCCGAGAATTTGAAGGTGTTCGAACGGGTTTATCCATTCGGCTGGCTTGGGATTCTCGCTGACACCCCCCCCGTCCACGATGAGTTGGTCTACGCCCGTCACGAACGCGGCTTTGCCCTGTGCAGCATGCGCTCGGCGACGCGTACCCGGTATTACCTTCAGGTTCCTGCCGACGAACACGTCGAGAATTGGTCCGATCAGCGTTTCTGGGATGAGCTCAAGTCCCGGCTGCCTGCTGCGTTGGCAGAGTCTTTGGTGACCGGGCCGTCCATCGAAAAAAGCATCGCGCCGCTGCGCAGTTTCGTGGTCGAACCGATGCAGTACGGGCGGATGTTTCTGGTCGGCGACGCCGCGCACATCGTGCCGCCCACCGGCGCCAAAGGCCTGAACCTGGCGGCGAGCGACGTCAGTACGTTGTTCAATATTCTGCTGAAGGTTTACCGCGAAGGCCGGGTCGACTTGCTGGAGAAGTACTCTGAGGTTTGCCTGCGCCGGGTCTGGAAAGCCGAGCGGTTTTCCTGGTGGATGACCTCGATGTTGCATCGCTTTGACGATCACGACGGGTTCAGCCAGCGCATCAGTGAGTCGGAGCTGGACTACTTCGTCAGTTCTGAGGCGGGTCGAAAAACCATTGCAGAAAATTACGTCGGACTTCCGTACGAGGCTATCGAATAGCCTCCTATCGACTTACACTGGCGAGCATCCCCGCTCGCCCATGCCTCTTGCGGGACCCTCACTGCCCGCAGGTTCTCCCGTGACCAATCTCAACCAGCCTGACACGCCCAAACCGGCCATTCGCAGCGTGCTGATCGCCCTGATGCTGGCGATTTTTCTCGGCGCACTGGACCAGACCATTGTCGCCGTATCGATGCCGGCTATTTCCGCGCAGTTCAAGGATGTCAGCCTGCTGGCCTGGGTGATTTCCGGCTACATGGTGGCGATGACCGTGGCGGTGCCGATCTACGGAAAACTCGGCGACCTGTACGGTCGGCGCACGTTGATGCTGTTCGGCATGGGGCTGTTCACGATGGCTTCGTTGTTCTGCGGCATGGCCCAGAGCATGGAGCAACTGGTACTGGCGCGGATTGTTCAGGGCATCGGTGCCGGCGGGATGATTTCGGTCAGCCAGGCAATCATCGGCGATATCGTGCCGCCTCGCGAACGGGGTCGCTATCAAGGTTACTTCAGCAGCATGTACGCGGTGGCCAGCGTGGCCGGTCCGGTGCTCGGCGGTTACATGACCGAATACCTGTCGTGGCGCTGGGTGTTCCTGATTAATCTGCCACTGGGCCTGGGGGCGTGGCTGGTGGCCAATCGCACGCTGGTGGGGCTGCCCGTACCACAGCGAAAGCCGATCATCGATTACCTTGGCACGCTGTTAATGATCATCGGCCTGACGGCCTTGTTGCTCGGTATCACCCAGTTCGGCCAGGGGCATTCGTGGCGCAGCGCCGAAGTGTTGGGCTTGCTGGGTTGTGCGGTGGTGGTCCTGGCCTTGTTCGTCCGGCATGAGCGCCGTGCGCAGGAGCCGTTGCTGCCCATGCACCTGTTCGCCAACCGCAATGCGATCCTGTGCTGGTGCACAATTTTCTTTACCAGTTTCCAGGCGATCTCGCTGATCGTGCTGATGCCGTTGCGCTTCCAGAGCGTGACGGGTGCCGGGGCTGACAGTGCCGCGCTGCACCTGTTGCCCTTGGCCATGGGATTGCCGATCGGTGCGTATTTCGCCGGGCGGCGGACCTCGGTGACCGGGCGCTACAAACCGATGATCCTCACCGGTGCGATCCTGATGCCAATGTCGATTCTCGGCATGGCGTTCAGTCCGCCCCAGGCGGTGGTGCTCAGCAGCTTGTTCATGGTGCTCAGCGGTATCGCCTCTGGCATGCAGTTCCCGACCTCACTGGTCGGGACACAGAATTCAGTGGAGCAACGGGACATCGGCGTCGCGACCAGCACCACCAACCTGTTCCGTTCCCTGGGCGGTGCGGTGGGGGTGGCGTTGATGTCGGCGCTGTTGCTGGCGTTGCTGCAAGACTCGAGTTTCGCACACCTGGCTGGCTCGACACTGATTGCCGAGGGCCGTTCGGGGAACGTCTTGCTGGACGGCCTGAACGCAGCGCCGGGGGATGCGCAGGACGCCTTGCGCGCTGAGCTGTTGCTGACCTTCCGGCATTTGCTGATGGTCAGTGCAGCGGTGTCGTTGCTGGGGTTGGCGGCGGCGATTGCCATGCCGAACCGGGTGTTGCGGGGGCGCGAAGACAAGGCTCGATAGATAGACCGAGTCGCCTGCAATCGCGAGCAGGCTCGCTCCCACACTTGATCTCTGTCGCACACAATTCTGTGATCACTGGAGATCTACTGTGGGAGCGAGCCTGCTCGCGATTGCGGTCTGTCAGTCACCACCATCAAGGGCTGTAATACCCGACCGCCACCAGAAAATGCCCGACCTTTTTCAGGTACGCATGCTTGTTCTCGATCTTGCCGGTCACCGGGTTTTTCCACCGATATTCGTATTCGCCATAATCCTGTTCAGCCATCAACCCCAGGATCGGCTCGCCCACCGGCTTGCCTTCAGGGTCCTTGATCTTGCCGAAATCGGTATTGATCAGCCGCAGGTTGGTGCCGTGCGCGACATAGCGCTGGGTGTCCAGGTCGACGACGAACACATACAGGTCATCCTGCAAATAACCACCCTTGAGTGAGTTGATGGCGGTGAGCGTGCCCTTCTCGTCCCTGGCCAGGTCGGTTGCCGCTTTGTTCAGCAGCGCCATCGCCTGCTCCGCCGACGCCCGTGGCAGGTAATAACCCACTGCCAGAATGCGCTGGCCGATCCGTTGGTAGAACACATGCTTGCGTTCGACCTTGCCGTCTGACCAGTTCTGCCAGCGATATTCCGCCTGCTGGATGCCATTGCCCTCCGGCACTTTCAACGCGTCCTTGAAGGCTTTCTGCACATCCGGGCCGAGCACCTCAGACACATCGCGCCCGATCAACGCCGAAGACGGCCCGCCACTGGCGAGCATCACACCTTTGGTATCGACGACGAACACGTAGCGGTCCTTGTCGACAAACTCGCCCTGGCGGCTGAAGGCCGCGAACGCCTTGTCACCGTTGTCGTGGTAGTAGGCCAGGGCTTTTTCCAGCAAGGCGATGGCGGCCTGGCTGTCATCCTTCTCGGTCCCGGCAGCTTGAGCCTGCCCCAGACACAGCAACAGCATCCCGCCCAGCAGGGCCAACCTGTGCAAAAACCCCATTGCGCATTCCTCATTCTTGTCGATGTTTCAAGAGCGTAGACGGCTTGGGGATATGTACGAACATTCAGGGAACGGTGTGAGGGTGGGGAGCTGAGGTTTTTGTGGCGAGGGAGCTCGCTCCCGCCGGCCGATCCGCGTCCGGGCGCAGCAGACGCAAATCAGGCACCGCGGATTATCTGAAAATCCGCGGTGGATGCTTTGGGGCGGCTTCGCCCCCAGCGGGAGCAAGCCCCCTCGCCACAAGTATTCGCGTGCAGGGTTATTGCGCTCGGGCACGCAACTGCTGCTGCAAATTCTGGATCTGCGCCTGCAGGGTGTTGATGTTGCGGGTGACAGAAGCACGGAAAGCGTCGAACTCGGCCGTGCTGGACGAGGCAGGCCCGGCGGCCGGGCGGTTGTCCTGTTCGCTTTTGAGCACAATCATGTCTTGTTCCAGACGTTCAATGGCGGCGCTCGGGTTGCCTTGTTTTTTCAGCGCAACGATGTCGGCACCGAGGCTTTTCAGCTGAGCGTCGAATTTGTCAGTGTCCGCCGGCGCGCTTTTCAGGGCGGCCAGTTCACCGCTCAGGGCTTTGACCTGGGCCTGCAATTGCGTGTTGGCGGTCTGGTGCTCGGTGTTCTGGGCGGTGGCTTGCGCCAGGCGCTTGTCCAGATCGGCGGTTTGCGCGGTCATTTGCGCCAGGCGCTTGTCCAGGTCGGAAGTCTGGCCGACAACGCCCTGCTGCTGCTTGCTCTGATCCTGGAGTTTGCTTTCCAGCTGCTTGATCTGCAGTTTCAGTGCTTCGCTGTCGCTGGTGACGTTGGTCTGGCTGGCGACGACCTTGCCGGAAATGTCCTGCAAGCGCCCCGCCGCATCCTCACTGATGCGCGCGAAACTTTCCTGGGTCGCCACCAGTTGCTGTTCCATCAGCGAGATCTGCTGGAAGCTCCACCAGGCAAGGCCGGCGAAGGCAAAAAACAAGGCGCCGACCAGTGCCCACAACGGGCCGGTGCTGGCAGCCTTGACCTTGACCACCGGCGGGGTGCGCGAATGCACGGCGGTGCGGGCGGAGGGCACAAAATCATCGTCGTCGAGGCTGTCGGCACGCAGGCTCGGTACATCGTCGAAGTCGTCGTTGGCATCGTTACGCATGGACATTGAGTCAACCTTTGTGGAACGCGGTGATGGCTTGATGGGGCGAAGTATAAACCCGTCAGCCGCATCGATTGACCCTTGATTCCCGGACTCGGTTCAGTATCGGGACTGCCTGTGTGTCAGCGAATGTCCTGAGCCTTCCACCAGCCGCAGAATTCATCGAGGGCGGTCCAGAGACTGACCTTCGGATCGTAGTCCAGATAATGCCGCGCGCGGCTGATGTCCAAGGTGAAATTTTTGTTCATCACCTGCATGCCCAGGCGCGACAGGGTTGGCTCGGGACGACCCGGCCAGAGCTTGCACATGCCCTCGTTGAGCGCCGCCACGGTGTAGGCCAGGCCGTAGGAACGGTAGCGGGTCACCTGTGGGACATCCATCTTGCGCATGACGTAATTGACCACGTCCCACAACGGGATCGGCGTTCCGTTGCTGATGTTGTAGGCCTTGCCCAACGCCGATCCGCCGGCCAGCAAACTGCTGAGCAACGCCTCGTTGAGGTTTTGTACGCTGGTGAAATCGACTTTGTTCAAACCGTTGCCGACAATGGCCAGCCGCCCCTTGCGTTGCATCGTCAGCAGACGCGGGAAGATGCTCATGTCGCCCGCACCGGTCACGAAGCGCGGACGCAGGGCCAGGGTTTCGAGGCCGAATTCCTGGGCACCGAAGACCTTCTGCTCGGCCAGGTATTTGGTCGCGGCGTAGGGATGTTTGAAGCGCTTGGGGACCTGCTCTTCGGTCAACCCGAGGTGATCGCGGCCATCGAAGTAGATCGACGGCGAGGACAAGTGCACCAGCCTCCGGACACGCTGTTTCAGGCAGGCTTCGACGATGTTTTCGGTGACCTGCACGTTGCCCAGATGAAAGTCCTGATAACGTCCCCACACGCCTACAGCGCCGGCGCAATGCACCACGGCTTCGACGTCGGAACACAGGTTGCGCGCCAGTTCCGGGTCGCTCAAGTCACCCTGCACGAACTCGGCGCCTCGGCGCACCAGGTGTTCGACGCTTTCGGCCCGGCGACCGTTGACCCGCACGTCCAGGCCCTGCTCCAGGGCGAAACGCGCAAAGCGTCCGCCGATGAAGCCGCTTGCGCCGGTGACCAGAATCTTCATGTAGTGCTCCGAATATTTCGTTTTGCGTAGTGCGTGAGGTCTTGACGCTGCCGGTCAGTCCAACGGCACCAGCCATTGCTTCGACGAGCGCACCAATTGATCGGTCAGCAACCCCAGCAACTGACCGCCATTGCGCCAATGATGCCAGTACAGCGGCACATCGATGGGCTTATCTGGCAAAAGCTCGCGCAAAACCCCGCGTTCCAGCTGATCGCGCACCTGCAATTCAGGCACCAGCCCCCACCCCAGGCCGGCTTCGGTCAGGCGAATGAAGCCTTCGGACGACGGGCACAAATGGTGTTCGAAACCGCCATCTACGCCGAGGGACGCGAGGTAGCGATGCTGCAGGAAATCGTCCGGGCCAAAGACCAGCGCCGGCGTTTTCGACAACTGATCGGCGCGAACGCCTTGCGGAAAATGCCGGGCGATGAAGGCCGGGCTGGCCAATGCGCGATAACGCATGGCGCCCAACAGAACGCTGCGCGCCCCGGCGACCGGACGTTCGCTGGCACAGACACACGCCGCCACTTCGCCTGCGCGCATGCGCTTGAGGCCGACGGTCTGGTCTTCGACCACCAGATCCAGCAACAGGTGTTGTTCGGCGCAAAAATCTCCGACCGCTTCGGCCCACCACGTGGCGAGGCTGTCGGCGTTCAGGGCGATGCGCAGACGTTCCGGCAGGCCTTCTTCATCCAGCGCCGGAACCAGGGTTTGCAGGTCCCGCTCCAGGAGGCGCACCTGCTGCACATGGTTGAGCAAACGCCGACCGATTTCAGTCGGCGCCGGCGGTGTCATCCGCACCAGCACCGGTTGGCCGACCCGCGCTTCCAGCAGTTTGATGCGCTGGGAGATCGCCGATTGCGACAAGCCGAGCACCTGGGCGGCGCGTTCAAAACCGGCCTGCTCGATCACGGCGGCCAACGCGGAAAGCAATTTATAGTCGAACATCAGTTTTCCTAATGAGCGATCAGCATGATTGGTTTTTCTTATACCGCTTGTGGACGGAGAATGGCCAGCAAGAACTCTGAGCAAGGAACACCGACATGGCTGGCGAAACTTCATTGGCAACGCTTTTGCGCAGCATGAGCCCGCAACTCAACGCGGGCGAGTATGTGTTCTGCACGTTGCGCGACGGCCATTTGCCGCCGGGTCTTGAGATCATCGGCAGTTTTCGCGAGCAGGAAGGCCTGACGGTGATTCTGGAACGCTCCCAGGCCGAGAAGGCCGGTTTCAGCTTCGACTACGTTGCCGCCTGGATCACCCTGAACGTGCACTCCGCGCTGGAAGCCGTCGGCCTGACAGCCGCCTTCGCCACGGCATTGGGCCAGGCCGGCATCAGCTGCAACGTGATCGCCGGTTATTTCCACGACCATTTATTCGTCGGCCAGGCCGATGCCGAACGCGCCCTGCACGTGTTGCGGGATCTGGCAGCGAATGCGGAGTAAATCCTTATGTGGCAAAGCTATGTAAACGGCCTGTTGGTGGCCGCGGGGCTGATCATGGCGATCGGCACTCAGAACGCGTTTGTGCTGGCCCAGAGCCTGCGGCGGGAACATCACCTGCCGGTGGCGGCGCTCTGCGTGACGTGCGATGCGTTGCTGGTGGCTGCCGGCGTGTTCGGTCTGGCCACCGTGCTGGCGCAAAATCCGACATTGCTGGCGGTGGCCCGTTGGGGCGGCGCGGTGTTCCTGATCTGGTACGGCAGCCTCGCGTTGCGCCGGGCCTTCTCGAAACAGAGCTTGCAACAGAATGAAAACCAGACCGTACGTTCACTGCGCGCCGTGCTGCTCAGCGCCTTGGCGGTCACCCTGCTCAACCCGCACGTTTATCTGGATACCGTATTGCTGATTGGCTCCCTTGGCGCACAACAGACCGAGCCTGGTGCCTATGTCGTGGGCGCGGCCAGTGCGTCGTTGCTGTGGTTCTTCACGTTGGCGCTGGGCGCTGCATGGCTGGCGCCGTGGCTGGCTCGGCCGAGCACCTGGCGGATTCTGGATCTGTTGGTCGCCGTGATGATGTTCACCGTAGCCTTTCAATTAATCATCGTCTCCTGATTATTCCAAAAGGCTCTGGAACCTCTATTCCACACAGTTGTTGCGTGGTTATGCCGCACCCCCGGTGCTATGATCCGGTTCGATGCGCCGCAAAGAGTACAAACTCCCCGGCGCTTGTCTGGCCGCCCGTGATCGGCCTTGCGACCACCGCAACTGACCTGATTAGGAGAATCATCATGGCTTTCGAATTGCCGCCGCTGCCCTACGCACACGATGCCCTGCAGCCGCACATTTCCAAGGAAACCCTGGAATACCACCACGACAAGCACCACAACACCTACGTCGTGAACCTGAACAACCTGGTGCCAGGCACCGAGTTCGAAGGCAAGACCCTGGAAGAAATCGTCAAGTCTTCCTCGGGTGGCATCTTCAACAACGCCGCTCAGGTCTGGAACCACACTTTCTACTGGAACTGCCTGGCGCCAAACGCCGGCGGTCAACCAACCGGCGCACTGGCTGAAGCCATCAACGCAGCCTTCGGTTCGTTCGACAAGTTCAAAGAAGAATTCAGCAAAACCTCCATCGGTACCTTCGGTTCCGGTTGGGGCTGGCTGGTGAAAAAGGCTGACGGCTCCCTGGCCCTGGCCAGCACCATCGGCGCCGGCAACCCGCTGACCAGCGGCGACACCCCGCTGCTGACCTGCGACGTCTGGGAACACGCTTACTACATCGACTACCGCAACCTGCGTCCGAAGTACGTAGAAGCGTTCTGGAACCTGGTCAACTGGAAATTCGTGGCTGAGCAGTTCGAAGGCAAAACCTTCACCGCTTAAGATCGACGCCAGTCAAGAAACCCGGCTTTTGCCGGGTTTTTTTTGGGTTTTGGAATGCCTGCCGAATTCGAGTACAGCCGAAGAATATCTGTCCTCTGTCAGGTCGTCATCGCTGGCAAGCCAGCGCCCACAAGGTCCGAGGACACCCGCGAAAATCGGGCCGCCCTCACAAGCAGTCTCGTCCCCGCACAAAGGCCGATTTCCCACAATGAAACCAGCCTTCCCCCCCTTGCCCCACCGCCATAGCCGTCTAACATCAACCAAATGGAAAATATCTCTACCCTCCCCTCAAGTTGAAGGACTCGACTACCGACACAGTACTAATAGGACAAATACTCCAGGCAACAGCATTTCGGCCAACCCACAGGCAAATTCCCCTGTGTTTGATTGTCCCTTTGACTGCCATCACGGGATTGCCAATACTCATGGCAACTTGATGCTACCTGCACGGAACAAGGAATGACTCTTTGAAGCTGGAACTCAAGAACAGCTTGTCGGTAAAGTTGCTCCGGGTCGTGCTCCTGTCGGCATTGATCGTCGGCGTGGTCTTGAGCTGCGCGCAGATCGTTTTCGATGCCTATAAAACACGCCAGGCCGTGGCCAGCGATGCCCAGCGCATCCTCGACATGTTCCGCGACCCCTCGACCCAGGCCGTCTACAGCCTGGACCGGGAAATGGGCATGCAGGTGATCGAAGGCCTGTTCCAGGACGACGCTGTGCGCCAGGCCTCCATCGGCCATCCCAATGAAGCCATGCTCGCGCAAAAATCCCGCGACCTGCAGCAATCCAGCAGTCGCTGGCTGACCGACCTGATCCTGGGCAAGGAACGCACCTTCACCACTCAACTGGTGGGTCGCGGCCCCTACAGCGAGTACTACGGCGACCTGAGCATCACCCTCGACACCGCCACGTACGGCGAGGGATTTATCGTCAATTCGGTGATCATCTTCATTTCCGGTGTATTGCGGGCCCTGGCCATGGGGCTGGTGCTGTATCTGGTCTATCACTGGCTGCTGACCAAACCGTTGTCGCGGATCATCGAGCACCTCACCGAAATCAACCCGGACCGCCCGAGCGAGCATAAGATTCCGCAGCTCAGGGGCCACGAAAAAAACGAACTGGGCATCTGGATCAACACCGCCAACCAGTTGCTCGAATCCATCGAACGCAACACGCACCTGCGCCACGAAGCGGAAAACAGCCTGCTGCGCATGGCCCAATACGACTTCCTCACCGGTCTGCCGAACCGCCAGCAATTGCAGCAACAACTGGACAAGATTCTCGTCGACGCCGGCAAGTTGCAGCGGCGGGTTGCGGTGCTGTGTGTCGGCCTCGATGACTTCAAGGGCATCAACGAACAGTTCAGCTATCAGACCGGCGACCAGTTGTTGCTGGCCCTGGCTGATCGCCTGCGGGCCCACAGCGGTCGCCTCGGCGCCCTCGCCCGCCTCGGTGGCGACCAGTTCGCCCTCGTTCAGGCCGATATCGAACAACCCTACGAAGCGGCCGAACTGGCCCAGAGCATTCTCGATGATCTCGAAGCGGCGTTCGCCCTCGATCATCAGGAAATTCGACTGCGCGCCACCATCGGCATCACCCTGTTCCCCGAGGACGGTGACAGCACCGAGAAGCTGCTGCAAAAGGCCGAGCAGACCATGACCCTGGCCAAGACCCGCTCGCGCAACCGTTATCAGTTCTATATCGCCAGCGTCGACACTGAAATGCGTCGCCGTCGCGAGCTGGAAAAAGACCTGCGCGACGCCCTGGCGCGCGACCAGTTCTACCTGGTCTACCAACCGCAGATCAGCTACCGCGATCATCGGGTAGTGGGCGTCGAAGCATTGATTCGCTGGCAGCATCCCGAACATGGGCTGGTGCCACCGGACCTGTTCATCCCGCTGGCCGAGCAGAACGGCACCATCATCGCCATCGGCGAATGGGTGCTGGATCAGGCCTGCAAACAATTGCGCGACTGGCATGACCAGGGTTTCACCGACCTGCGCATGGCCGTGAACCTGTCCACCGTCCAGTTGCACCACGCCGAACTGCCGCGAGTGGTCAACAACCTGCTGCAGATGTACCGCCTGCCACCCCGCAGCCTGGAGCTGGAAGTCACCGAAACCGGCCTGATGGAAGACATCAGCACCGCCGCCCAGCACCTGCTGAGCCTGCGTCGCTCCGGCGCGCTGATCGCCATCGACGACTTCGGCACCGGGTACTCATCGCTCAGTTATCTGAAAAGCCTGCCACTGGACAAGATCAAGATCGACAAGAGCTTCGTTCAGGACCTGCTCGATGACGACGACGATGCGACCATCGTCCGGGCCATCATTCAGTTGGGCAAGAGCCTGGGCATGCAGGTCATTGCCGAAGGTGTGGAAACCATCGAACAAGAGGCCTACATCATCTCTGAAGGCTGCCATGAAGGTCAGGGCTACTTCTACAGCAAACCGCTGCCGGCGCGAGAACTGGGCGCTTACCTGAAACAGGCCCAGCGCAGTAATGCCGCGATCCTCTGAACCTGTGGCAGGGAGCTTGCTCCCGCTGACTGGCAAAGCCGCCCCAAATCCTGCCCCCACGGTTCTGACAGAAAATTCCAGTCGACCTGATTACGACTGTTGCACTTTCCAGCGGGAGCAAGCTCCCCTCGCCACAGTGATTGCCAGCTGATACAGGTCATGCTGCTGGCATTCATTCGTGTGAATAAGACATATTTACAAGCACAACCCTTTACAGATAATGCGAAAGATTTGCATTATGTCGCAGTTTCGCGCGCTTGCTGCGCCATTCCACCCCCCTTTCGAAGCAGGATGTTCGCCATGATTCGTATGCCTCTGGCTACCGCCAGTCTGTTGGCCATCGCTATTTCCCTCGCCGGTTGTGGCGAAGGCAAAGACAAAGCTGCCGCTCCAGCGCCGACTCCGTCCGCCAGCACCGCTGCACCGGCTGCCGCACCCGCAGCGACCAGTAAAGTCGACGAAGCCGCCGCCAAAGCCGTTGTCGCGCACTACGCCGACATCGTCTTCGCCGTTTACAGCGATGCCGAATCCACTGCGAAGACCCTGCAAACCGCTATCGACGCTTTCCTCGCCAAGCCGAACGCCGACACCCTGAAAGCCGCCAAGGCTGCCTGGGTCGCAGCTCGCGTTCCTTACCTGCAGAGCGAAGTGTTCCGCTTCGGCAACACCATCATCGACGACTGGGAAGGTCAGGTGAACGCCTGGCCACTGGACGAAGGCCTGATCGACTACGTCGACAAATCCTACGAGCACGCCCTGGGTAACCCGGGTGCCACGGCCAACATCATCGCCAACACTCAGGTTCAGGTCGGCGAAGACAAGATCGACGTCAAGGACATCACCCCGGAAAAACTCGCCAGCCTGAACGAGCTGGGCGGTTCCGAGGCCAACGTCGCCACCGGTTACCACGCCATCGAATTCCTGCTCTGGGGCCAGGACCTGAACGGCACCGGCCCTGGCGCCGGCAACCGCCCAGCTTCCGACTACCTGGAAGGCAAAGGCGCTACGGGCGGTCACAACGATCGTCGTCGCGCTTACCTGAAGTCGGTGACCCAGCTGCTGGTCAGCGACCTTGAAGAAATGGTCGGTAACTGGAAACCGAACGTGGCCGACAACTACCGCGCCACCCTGGAAGCGGAACCGGCCGAATCCGGCCTGCGCAAAATGCTGTTCGGCATGGGCAGCCTGTCCCTGGGCGAACTGGCGGGCGAGCGGATGAAGGTTTCCCTGGAAGCCAACTCCCCGGAAGACGAACACGACTGCTTCAGCGACAACACCCACAACTCGCAGTTCTACGATGCCAAAGGCGTTCGTAACGTGTACCTGGGCGAATACACCCGCGTCGACGGCACCAAAATGACCGGCGCCAGCCTGTCGTCCCTGGTGGCCAAGGCCGACCCGGCTGCCGACACCGCGCTGAAGGCCGACCTGGCTGCGACCGAAGCCAAGATGCAGGTCATCGTCGATCACGCCAACAAGGGTGAGCACTACGACCAATTGATCGCCGCCGGCAACACTGCCGGTAACCAGATCGTCCGTGACGCCATCGCTTCGCTGGTCAAACAGACCGGTTCGATCGAAGCCGCCGCCGGCAAACTGGGCATCAGCGACCTGAACCCGGACAACGCTGATCACGAGTTCTGATCAACGCTGGCTGAACAAAAGGCGACCTTCGGGTCGCCTTTTTTATTGGTCCGAACACCGCTCCCACATTGGACGGTGCTGAATCAGTAAGAGTGATGACAGTTTTGAAAAACCCTGCTCCACATCAACCAAACGATAATTCCTCTTATTCAATCTCCACTGCCCTGTTAGACTTTGCGCCCTTGTTTTGCTCGTCTTGCAGGATGTCTGATGCCTTCGCTGCCTCTTCGCTTGTCCGCACTGTTTCTGGCCCTGGGCTTGAGTGCCTGCGATGACGCCCCGCGTTTTACCAAAGCCGAACCCGGTGAAGCCCGGTCCGGTGGCGCCGCGACCGTGCGCAAGACCGATCAGAACGCCTTCTCCCTGCCCTCCGCCAATCTGCCGCCCTCCCGGCGTGTGGACTTCAGCGTCGGCAACAGCTTCTTCCGCAACCCGTGGGTGATCGCCCCGTCGACCACCACCGCCCGGGACGGCCTCGGGCCGTTGTTCAACACCAACGCCTGCCAGAACTGCCACATCAAGGACGGCCGCGGTCATCCGCCCACGCCTGATGCGCAGAGCGCCGTGTCGATGCTGGTGCGCCTGTCGATCCCTGATGCGCCGGCCTACGCCAAAATCATCGAACAGCTCGGCGTGGTCCCCGAGCCGGTCTACGGCGGGCAACTCCAGGACATGGCCATCCCCGGTGTACTTCCGGAAGGCAAGGTGCGGGTCGACTACACGCCGGTGCCGGTCCGCTTCAAGGACGGCACCGAGATCGAATTACGCAAACCCAGCCTGAACATCACCCAACTGGGGTACGGTCCGATGCACCCTGACACCCGTTTCTCGGCCAGGGTCGCGCCACCCATGATTGGCCTCGGCTTGCTTGAAGCCATCCCCGATGAGGCGATCCTGGCCAATGCCGAGGCTCAGGCAAAAGAGAAAAACGGTATCGCCGGACGCCCGAACCAGGTCTGGGATGACGCCCAACAGAAAACCGTCCTCGGACGATTTGGCTGGAAGGCCGGGCAACCGAACCTCAATCAACAAAACGTTCATGCGTTTTCGGGAGACATGGGCCTCACCACAAGCCTGCGCCCGATGGACGACTGCACCGATGCGCAAACCGCGTGCAAACAAGCGCCCAGCGGCAATGGCCCGGAGGGCGAACCGGAAGTCAGCGACAACATCCTGCGTCTGGTGCTGTTCTACAGCCGTAACCTGGCCGTACCGGCCCGACGCGACGTCGGCACGCCTGAAGTGCTGGCCGGCAAGAGCCTGTTTTTCCAGGCCGGCTGCCAGTCCTGTCACACACCGAAATACACCACTGCCGCCAACGCGGCAGAACCTGAACTGGCCAATCAAGTGATTCGCCCCTACAGCGATCTGCTGCTGCACGACATGGGCGACGGACTGGCTGACAACCGCAGCGAATTCCAGGCCAGTGGCCGCGACTGGCGCACCCCGCCGTTGTGGGGCATCGGCCTGACGCAGGCGGTCAGTGGCCACACCCAATTCCTGCATGACGGCCGCGCTCGCAATCTGCTCGAAGCCGTGCTCTGGCATGGCGGCGAGGCGCAGGCCGCGCAGCAACAGGTTTTGTCTTTCAACGCCGAACAGCGCGCCGCGTTGCTGGCATTTTTGAATTCCCTTTAAACACTTATAAAGAATCGGGAGCCCGACATGTTCCGTCCCAAGTTGTTATTCACCAGCCTTGCCGCACTCGCCCTTGGTGCCTGCTCACCGCAGGATCCGCAAGCTGTCACGTCGGCGGCCATTGCCAAGTCGGTGATCCTGCCGACCTACACCCGCTGGGTTGAAGCCGACCGCCAACTGGCTGTCAGCGCGCTGGCCTACTGCGAAGGCAAGGAAAATCTCGACACCGCCCGCGCCGACTTCCTGCACGCGCAGAAAGCCTGGGCCGAGCTGCAACCGCTGCTGATCGGTCCGCTGGCTGAAGGCAATCGCGCCTGGCAGGTGCAGTTCTGGCCGGACAAGAAAAACCTTGTCGGCCGTCAGGTCGAGCAAATGGTCGACGCCCAGCCGCAGATCGATGCCGCGGCGCTGGCCAAATCCAGCGTTGTGGTTCAGGGCCTCTCGGCCTACGAATACATCCTGTTCGACAACAAGCCTGACGTGGCCAACGACGCGCAGAAAGCCAAGTACTGCCCGCTGCTGAAAGCGATTGGCGAGCGCCAGAAACTGATGGCCGAAGACATTCTGAAAAGCTGGAACAACACCGACGGCATGCTCGCGCAGATGAGCAAGTTTCCGAACCAGCGCTACGCCGATTCCCACGAGGCCATCGCCGATCTGCTGCGCGTGCAGGTCACCGCCCTGGACAGCCTGAAGAAAAAACTCGGCACGCCGATGGGCCGTCAGAGCAAGGGCGTGCCGCAACCGTTCCAGGCCGATGCATGGCGCAGCCAGTCTTCCCTGACCGGCCTCGAAGCCAGCCTCGCCGCCGCCAAAACCGTCTGGGAAGGTGTCGACAACAAAGGCCTGCGCGGCTTGTTGCCGAGCGAGCAGAAGCCGTTGGCCGACAAGATCGACGCCGCTTATGCCTCCTCGCTGAAGCTGTTCGCCAGCAACCAGCGCTCACTGACCGAGATGCTCAACGACGACGCCGGTCGCCAACAGCTCAACGACCTCTACGACAGCCTCAACGTGGTCCATCGCCTGCACGAAGGCGAGCTGGCCAAGGCGCTGGGCATCCAACTGGGCTTCAACGCCAACGACGGTGACTGATGAGGGCGAGTGCCATGCTGCGACGACAGGCTCTGACGTTAGGTAGTTTGCTGCTGGGAGCAGTGACACTGGGCGGCTGGACGCTGTTCAAGCAAAAGGACAAGAGCCCGCTATTGCTCTCGGCGCGGGACGATACGGACGGCAAGCATTACGCCGTCGGATATCGGTTGGACGGTACACGGGTATTCGCTACCCAGGTCGGTCAGCGTTGCCACGACATCATCAATCATCCGGCCCTGCCGATTGCGCTGTTTGTCGCCCGTCGCCCAGGCACCGAGAGCTACCTGATCGACCTGCGCGACGGCACGCTGTTGCAAACCGTAGCCTCGCAGCCGAACCGCCATTTCTATGGTCACGCGGTGATTCACCACAGCGGCGACTGGCTGTACGCCACCGAGAACGACACGACCGACCCGGGTCGCGGCTTGCTCGGTGTGTATAAGTTCGAAGGCGAGCGCCTCGTGCACAGTGGCGAAATGTCCACCCACGGTATCGGCCCGCATCAGGTGTCGTGGATGCCCGATGGCGAAACCCTGGTGGTGGCCAACGGCGGGATTCGCACCGAGGCGGAAAGCCGGGTCGAGATGAACCTGAACGCCATGGAGCCGAGCCTGGTGCTGATGCAACGCGACGGTACTTTACTGAGCAAGGAAACCCTCGCCCAGCAGATGAACAGCGTGCGGCACCTGGGGATCGCCAGTGACGGCACCATCGTCGCCGGTCAGCAATTCATGGGCCCGTCCCACGAATCTTCGGAACTGTTGGCCATCAAGCGGCCCGGTCAGGCGTTCGTGGCGTTCCCGGTGCCCGAGCACCAGTTGCAGGCGATGGGGCATTACACCGCCAGCGTCGCGGTACACAGTGACTTGCGGCTGGTCGCGTTGACCGCGCCACGGGGCAATCGCTTTTTCATCTGGGACCTGGACAGCGGTGAAGTGCGCCTCGATGCGCCACTTCCCGATTGCGCCGGGGTCGGTGCAGTGGCTGACGGTTTTGTCGTGACGTCGGGTCAAGGGCGTTGCCGTTACTACGATTGCCGCCAGACCGATCTGGTTGCTAAACCGTTAGAGCTGCCTGCGGGGCTTTGGGACAACCACCTTCATTTGATCTGACGCCACCTCCCTTTCGGTGGATCTAACCTGTGGTGAGGGAGCTTGCTCCCTCACCACAGGTTTTTTGTTCCCCCGCAGTGCATGCTCGCCTGTGAAAAGTGGCAGTTGGATTCACTGCCGCTCTCGGAGTAATGTTCCCGTCTGTCTCATGATTTCTCCAAGGAACTGGAAATATGCTGCGTCGCCGCATGCTGATCATGTTGGGTGTTGTTCTGCTGGTCGTGCTGGTCCTGGCCGGTTATAAAGCCTTCTCCATCTACACGATGATTCAAGGCTTCTCCGCGCCGAAACCGCCTATAAGCGTTGCCGTGGCCACGGCCATCGAACGGCCCTGGCAAGCCCGCCTGCCTACCGTCGGCACGCTCACGGCGCTGCAAGGCGTAGACCTGAGCCTGGAAACCGACGGCACCGTCATCGATTTGCAGTTCGAGTCAGGGCAGAAGGTCAAGGCCGGCCAACCCCTCATGCGTCTCGACAGCGCCGTGGAAACTGCCTTTCTGGAAACCGCCCAGGCCGACCTCGGGCTGGCCCAGCTCGATTACGGTCGCGGTAGCCAACTGGTGGGCAGCCAGGCCATTTCCAAAGGCGAATTCGACCGTCTTTCGGCGGTGCTGAAAAAAAGCAAAGCCACCGTCAATCAACTCAAGGCTGCGCTCGGCAAAAAAAGCATCGTTGCGCCCTTCAGCGGCACTATCGGCATTCGCCAGGTGGACGTTGGCGACTATCTTGCCAGCGGCACCATGATTGCCACTCTGCAAGACCTCAGCAGTCTCTACGTCGACTTTTTCGTGCCCGAGCAGTCGGTGCCGAAGATCGCCATCGGTCAGCCGGTCGAAATCATTGTCGCGGCCTACCCGACGCAGACCTTCCCCGGCACCATCAGCGCGATCAATCCGAAACTCGAGAACAGCACGCGCAACATGCAGGTCCGCGCGACCCTGGCCAACCCCGACGGCAAACTGTTGCCGGGCATGTTCGCCAACCTGCAGGTGATATTGCCCGACCCGCAGTTACGCGTCGTCGTGCCGGAAAGCGCGATCACGTACACGCTGTACGGCAATTCGCTGTACGTCGTCGCACAGAAAAAAACCGAAGACGGCCAGGTTGAAAAAGACGCCAAGGGTGAACCCATCCTGATCGCCGAACGCCGTTTCATCGAAACCGGTGAACGCCGCGACGGTGTGGTGGTGATTGCCAAAGGTGTGCGCAACGGTGAAAAAGTGGTCACCGCCGGCCAGATCAAACTGGACAACGGCGCACACATTGCCATCAGCGACGACAAGACTTTAGCCGAGCAGAACAGCCCGCCGCGCGCGGACTGATCAAGGAATCCCCATGGCTTTTACCGACCCGTTCATCCGCCGCCCGGTGCTCGCCTCCGTGGTCAGCCTGCTGATTGTGCTGCTGGGTTTCCAGGCCTGGAGCAAGCTACCGCTGCGCCAGTATCCGCAAATGGAAAACGCCCTGATCACGGTGACCACCGCGTACCCCGGCGCCAACGCCGAAACCATCCAGGGCTACATCACGCAACCGATGCAGCAAAGCCTGGCGAGTGCCGAAGGCATCGACTACATGACCTCGGTCAGTCGCCAGAACTTCTCGGTGATCTCGATCTACGCGCGCGTCGGTTCCAACAGCGACCGATTGTTCACCGAGTTGCTGGCCAAGGCCAACGAAGTGAAAAACAAGTTGCCTCAGGACGCCGAAGACCCGGTACTGAGCAAGGAGGCCGCCGACGCCTCGGCGCTGATGTACATCAGCTTCTTCAGCAAGGAACTGAGCAACCCGCAGATCACCGACTACCTGTCGCGGGTCATCCAGCCCAAACTTGCCACCTTGCCGGGCATGGCCGAGGCCGAGATTCTCGGCAACCAGGTGTTCGCCATGCGCCTGTGGCTGGACCCGGTGAAACTGGCTGGCTTCGGCCTGAGCGCCAGCGATGTGACCGATGCCGTGCGCAAGTACAACTTCCTTTCCGCTGCCGGTGAAGTGAAAGGCGAGTACGTGGTCACCAGCATCAACGCCAACACCGAGCTCAAATCCGCGCAAGCCTTCGCTGCGATTCCACTCAAGGTCGATGGTGACAGCCGCGTGCTGCTCAGTGATGTCGCGCGGGTGGAAATGGGCGCGGAGAACTACGACACCATCAGCTCCTTTGGTGGCACGCCCTCGGTCTACATCGGCATCAAGGCCACCCCCGGCGCGAACCCGCTGGACGTGATCAAGGAAGTGCGCAAGATCATGCCGGACCTTGAGGCCCAGCTGCCGCCGAACCTCAAGGGTGAAATCGCCTACGACGCCACACTGTTCATCCAGGCTTCGATCGACGAAGTGGTGAAAACCCTGTTCGAAGCGGTGCTGATCGTGATCGTGGTCGTGTTCCTGTTCCTCGGGGCGCTGCGCTCGGTCGTGATCCCGGTGGTGACGATTCCGCTGTCGATGATCGGCGTGATGTTCTTCATGCAGATGATGGGCTACTCGATCAACCTGCTGACCCTGCTGGCGATGGTGTTGGCCATCGGCCTGGTGGTGGACGACGCCATCGTGGTGGTGGAAAACATTCACCGGCACATCGAGGAAGGCAAGCCCCCGCTGGACGCGGCTATCGAGGGTGCACGGGAAATCGCCATGCCGGTGGTTTCGATGACCATTACCCTGGCGGCGGTCTATGCGCCCATCGGTTTCCTGACCGGCCTCACCGGAGCGCTGTTCAAGGAGTTCGCCCTGACCCTGGCCGGGGCGGTGGTGATCTCCGGCATCGTCGCCCTGACGCTGTCGCCGATGATGTGCGCCTTCCTGCTGCGCCACGACGAAAACCCCAGCGGCCTGGCTCACCGGCTGGACCTGATTTTCGAAGGCCTCAAGCGCCGCTACCAGCGTCTGTTGCACGGAACGCTCAACACGCGGCCGGTGGTGCTGGTGTTCGCGGTGATCGTACTGTGCCTGATTCCGGTGCTGCTCACCTTCACCAAGTCGGAACTGGCACCGGACGAGGATCAGGGCATCATCTTCATGCTGGCCAGCGCCCCGCAGCCAACCAACCTTGATTACCTGAACACCTACACCGACGAATTCATCAGCATCTTCAAGGCGTTTCCCGAGTACTACTCCTCGTTCCAGATCAACGGCTTCAACGGCGTGCAATCGGGGATTGGCGGTTTCCTGCTCAAACCGTGGAACGAGCGCGATCGCACGCAAATGGAAATCCTGCCCGAGGTGCAGAGCAAACTGGAGAGCATTCCGGGATTGCAGGTTTTCGGCTTCAACCTGCCCTCCCTGCCGGGCACCGGCGAGGGGCTACCGTTTCAGTTCGTCGTCAATACCGCCAACGATTACGAGTCGCTGTTGCAAGTGATGGACCGGGTGAAGAAACGCGCGATGGCGTCCGGCAAATTCGCCTTCGTCGACGTCGACCTGGCGTTCGACAAACCCGAAGTCGTGGTCGATATCGATCGCGCCAAGGCCGCGCAGATGGGTGTGTCGATGCAGGATCTGGGCGGGACATTGGCGACGTTGCTGGGTGAAGCGGAAATCAACCGTTTCACCATTGAAGGCCGCAGTTACAAAGTGATCGCGCAGGTTGAACGGCCATTCCGGGACAACCCCGGCTGGCTGAACAACTATTACGTGAAAAACACCAAGGGTGAGCTGCTGGCCCTGTCGACCCTGATCACCGTTTCCGACCGGGCCCGCCCACGGCAATTGAATCAGTTCCAGCAGCTCAACTCGGCCATTCTCTCCGGGGTTCCGCTGGTGAGCATGGGTGAAGCCCTCGACGCGGTGCGGCAGATTGCCCGGGAAGAGGCGCCGGCGGGTTTTGCCGTCGACTATGCCGGGGCATCGCGGCAGTACGTTCAGGAAGGTAGCGCGCTGTGGGTGACGTTTGCCCTGGCGCTGGCGATCATTTTCCTGGTGCTGGCGGCTCAGTTCGAAAGTTTCCGCGACCCGTTGGTGATTCTGGTAACGGTGCCGCTGTCGATCTGTGGTGCGTTGATCCCGCTGTTCCTCGGCTGGTCGAGCATGAACATCTACACCCAGGTCGGGCTGGTGACGCTGATCGGGCTGATCAGCAAGCACGGGATCCTGATCGTCGAATTCGCCAACCAGCTGCGCAAGGAAAAGGGCCTGACGCCGCGCGAGGCGGTCGAGGAGGCAGCGGCCATACGCCTGCGCCCGGTGTTGATGACCACCGCGGCGATGGTGTTCGGCATGGTGCCGTTGATCATTGCCACGGGCGCGGGCGCTGTCAGCCGGTTCGACATCGGCACGGTGATCGCTACGGGGATGTCGATCGGGACGTTGTTTACGTTGTTCGTATTGCCGTGTGTGTACACGTTGTTGGCTAAACCCGATAAACCTGTAAACGCTTGACCCCTGTAGGAGCCAGAAAGCCGACTCCTGCAAGGGTCGACGCAGGTCTCGAGTCATCAGGCATAAACAAAAGGCCTCGCATATGCGAGGCCTTTTATTTGGGCTTCAATCTGGTCAACTCTGCGGCCTCAGTCCTTGAGAAAGTCCGAACATGAACAGCAATAAATCATGATCGGGTTGGGTTGCAACGGTTGCCTTTGCAACCCGTGGCATCGGACAACGCATGTCCCCGTTCACTGAACTGAGGACTTGCGTGCGGGGCTGCTCCCAAGCCGCCACCGCCAGTGAAGCAACTGCCAAGGCTCCTATTAAAAACAAACCTCGTGCAATTTCGAGTTTCATTGCTATAAACCCTTGATAGCGCTGCCAAACGCTGTCTCATAAAGGTAGACGAGTTTCTTCCAGTCTGTCGTGCTGAACGACGAGTGGCGACGCAGTTGCTTCAGGTCATGGGACGCGGCGCGACGGGCGGTCAAACGCTGACGGCATTTCTCCAGATCGATCAACGCAACTTCGACTTTCGTCGCCTCGCCCTCACCGGTAACCCGGACAAAGACGTGCTTGATGTAGAGGCAACTGTGCTGCCACCGCCCCTTGTGCATGCGCACCAGGTTATCGGCCAGTTCCTTCAGCACGCGATCATGCACCGCCTCGCCATGACGTTCGCGGCCACCGCCTGCGTACCAGTGCTCGATTTCCTCAAAACCGTCCAGAGCCTTGGTCACCAACAACGCGCGCCACTTGTGGACAGGATCGCGTTGCGCACCACAGAAAATTATCTCCGGAACACGCACGCCGATCCGACTCAACCCGATGAGCGCGTCCCGCTCACGCAGCACCGTCGGCCGACCCAACGGGTACTGCCAGCTGCGATAGACATGCCCGTTCTGACGCTTGGCGTAGAACAACTGTCCATCAATGCTCTTGATGCGTTGCACACCACTTTCACCACCGCGACGAACGTTAGGCTCTTCAACCCATTCGCCCTGCTGGTTCCAGTAATAGTCAAAGTCCCGGGAATCGATGTCCGCATCTGCTGCATATTGCACTGCCATCAGTTACCTCTTGCGTAATACATAAACCCGCCACATGGCATAGAGCGGTATAAAGTCCAGTTGTTCCTGAATACGGAACCCCGCCTGCTCGAATTCCTTTTCGACCGTAGCAGCCGGTAACACAAACCGATTTTGGTAACCTTCCTGTTCACGCTTTTTCTCGGAGCGCTTGCGTTTCCAGGCTTTGAAATTGCCGTCGACCCATAACGAAAGGATCACGCTGTCACGGCTGACGCGCTCGAATTCACGCAGAATGGCCAGTCGATGCTCGGCTTCACCGATGTGGTGCAGCAAACGCATGCAAAAAATGCTGTCGACGGCGTTATCAGGCAAGGCGATGTCGAATGCAGAAGTGTGCAAGGGTTGTACCCTTTTCACGACTTGCGCGGGTTGCGCCTGCAAAGCGATCTTGAGCATGGATTCGGAGTTGTCCGCACCGATGATCACCCGGTTGGTTTTTTCCGCCAGCAATGGCCAGAAACGTCCGGCACCACAGGGTAGATCGAGGACAAGTCCGGGTTCGCCGACCAACGCCAGTGCCTTGCGCGCCAGTTGTTCATCGCGCCAATGGGACAGTCGACGACCGAGGCCGTCCTGATGTTTTTGCAGGTATTTCCGAGCATGCTGATCGTCGTATTTATCGGAAAAATCGAGTTTGATCGGGGCGGCCATCATCAAGGACTCCTGAACGTCTGATGACAATTACCTTAGGTAGCGCCGTGTCAGCGTCCGGTCATGCCTTTGTGAAAAAATTGTCATGTTAACCCCCGAATTATTTCAGGGTTTTACATGAGCAAAATGATGGCTTAGGGCCACCCAATACCAGGCGTTCGATCAGTACGAGGGTGGTTAACCCAGTTCCACCTGAAACCGACAGCCATGAGGCTCCATGTTGGTCAGACTGACGCTCCACCCCTGGTTTTCGCAAATCCGCTGCACCAGCGACAGGCCCAGTCCCAGGCCCTCGCCGCGTTTTTCATTACCCCGCACGAAAGGTTCGAACATCGCTTCGCGTTTTTCCTCGGGAATGCCTACGCCACTGTCTTCGACCCGGAAACCCGTAGTGGTCAGGGTCAAGCGAATGAAACCCTGTTCGGTGTAATGCAGCGCATTGCGTAACAGGTTGCCCATGACCGCGTGCAGAAGCGTGGCGTTGTAGCAGGTGCTGTCCGGATTGCCCGGTTCGAACATCAGCGACAGCCCTTTGGCCTCGATCGGTTCGCGCCACAGGTTGAGCAGACCGTCGGCGACCTGGGCCAGCGACTGTTGCGGCGCCATACTGGCGTCTTCACGTTGGGCCCGGGCCAGCATCAGAAAGGTCTGCACCAGCTCGCGCATCTCTTCGCAGGCACGGGCGATTCGTTCGACCTGAGCCCGACCGCGCTGGTCGATGCCGGAGTTTTCCAGCAACAGCTCACAGGAACTGGCCAACACCATCAACGGGGTGCGCAACTCGTGGCTGACGTCACTGGTGAACAAGCGCTCCCGGGTCAATGCCTGGCGCAGGCGACCGAGGGTGGCGTCGAAAGCCACGGCCAGCTCGCCCACTTCATCCGCGGCATAGTCCGGTGCCAGCGGTGGCGCCAGCCCCAGCAACTGGTCGCGGTGGCGCACCTGACGGGCCAGCCGCACCACAGGCGCCATCACCTTGCGCGCCAGGATCCAGCCGAGGAATACCGCCAACGCCAGACTCAGGACGAAGCCCACCAGCACCACGGCGAACAACACCCGCTCCCGTTCTTCGAAATCACTCTGGTCCTGCAGCAACACATAACGCCGGCCATCGACGACTTCGACCATCGCGTGATACGACAGCTGCTCGCGAAACACTTCGTGGAAACCCGGATCAAGATGGCGCAAATCCTTGGGCAGCTCGAAATCGCCCGGTCCGCCGCTGAAATAGAACAGCTGGTCCGGCTCGGGGCGATGGCTCCAGTCCGACACACTGTCCATCAACAGCAGGCGTTGCAAATCCCCGCCGAGGCCTGCCGAAATCAGTTTTTCTTCTACCAGGTGCACGGTCGCCACAATCCCCATGGCGAAGGCCCCGGCCACCAATGCGCTCATCAGCGCAAAGGCGATGATGATCCGTTGAGCAAGGCTCTGTCTAAACTCCATCACGGCCCTCGGCCAAGCGATAACCCACACCGTGCACGGTTTGCAGCAAAGGCTTGGCGAACGGTTTGTCGATCACCTGACGCAATTGGTGGACGTGGCTGCGCAGGCTGTCACTGTCCGGGCAATCATCGCCCCACAGGGCTTCTTCGAGAATTTCCCGGCGCAGGACGTGCGGGCTTTTCTGCATCAGCACGGCCAGCAACTTCAGGCCCACCGGGTTGAGCTTCAGCAAGCGCCCTTCGCGGGTGACTTCCAGGGTATCGAGGTCGTAACTCAAATCCCCGACCTGCAAGGTACGACGGCCGCCGCCCTGTGCCCGACGCATCACGGCTTCGATCCGCGCAGCCAGTTCAGACAGGGCAAAGGGTTTGATCAGGTAATCGTCGGCGCCGGACTTGAAGCCTTGCAGGCGGTCGTCCAGTTGATCGCGGGCTGTGAGCATGATCACCGGCGTGTCGCGACGGGCGTCTTCGCGCAGGCGTTTGCACAAGGT
This sequence comes from Pseudomonas sp. NFX71, assembly GCF_048079215.1. Lineage (NCBI taxonomy): Bacteria > Pseudomonadati > Pseudomonadota > Gammaproteobacteria > Pseudomonadales > Pseudomonadaceae > Pseudomonas > Pseudomonas sp. NFX71. Next base: position 597,304 of record NZ_CP182230.1, read on the forward strand.
GTAGCCGTCGATACCGGGCAACATGATGTCGAGCACGATCAAATCGTAGTGCTCGGTGGCCGCCAGGTGCAGGCCTGACAAACCATCCTGCGCGCAATCCACGGTGTAGCCCTTGAGCCCCAGGTAATCGGCCAGATTGGCCAGGATATCGCGGTTATCTTCAACCAACAGAATGCGCATGGGCACCTCCTCCGTACACAGTAACGGCCGTCTTGGCCCGCGCAGCTTAAGGCCTGGCGTGGCTGAGGGCTAGGACTGCGTGCAGTGGAAAACCCTGCCGGCAAACCTGTCGAGCCCTTGACGACTTTTTCACTATCGATTCACACAGCAGCGACACAACCGGGTTCAAACTCCGCGCGGCTGCGCTCTCAAGAACTTACCGACTAAGGAACTGCCATGGTTTCGACCCTTGCCCGCCCCGCCTCTCGCCCGCTCAATTTCTGGGTGTGCCTGGGTGTTCCCGTCGTTGCGGCGATCATTCTGGTGCTGCTCGAACTGACGTCCCTGGACATGGACCTGGCCCGGCTGTTCTATGACCCGGCGGCTGGAGACTTCATCGGGCGCCACAGTTTTTTCCTCGAAGACATCCTGCATGACCGTGCCAAGCAAGTGGTCATCGCCTTCTCGGTGTTCGCGATTTTCGGTTTCATCGGTGCCTTTTTCATCGACAGGCTCAAACCGTTCAAACGGGAATTGGGTTGTATGGTGCTGTCCCTGGGACTGGCGACATCCTTTGTCACGCCGATGAAAGCGGTGACGGCGGTTCAATGCCCGTGGAGTCTGGAACAATTCGGCGGGCATGAGACCTACAGCGAACTCCTCAGCCCTCGCCCGCAGACGGACAAACCCGGCCGTTGCTGGCCCGGCGGGCATGCCGCGACCGGGTTCACGCTGTTTGCCTTGTTCTTTGTGCTGCGGGATCGGCGTCCGCGTCTGGCACGTAAAGCCTTTATTTTTGCCTTCACGTTGGGCACGGTGTTTTCCGTGAGCCGGATGATGCAGGGCGCGCACTTTTTCTCGCACAACGTGTGGACGGCGATTTTCTGCTGGCTCATTTGTCTGGGATCGTACTACTACACCCTGTATCGCCCGGCTACCAACGTTGAGCGGGTTACCAAGTCACAAGCGGTTAGCGTTTGAACTGACATCATCGCGACTCGGTCTCCGGACGGCCCCACATCAAAGGCAATAAAAAACCCCGCCTGCTTTCGCAGGCGGGGTTTTTTCGTACGGGGTAAGGCTGGCTTACATCATGCCGCCCATGCCGCCCATACCGCCCATGTCTGGCATACCGCCGCCAGCTGGTGCGTCTTCCTTGATCTCGGCGATCATGGCTTCGGTGGTGATCATCAGGCTGGCAATCGACGAAGCCGCTTGCAGAGCCGAACGAGTCACTTTGGCCGGGTCCAGGATACCCATTTCGATCATGTCGCCGTATTCGCCGGTGGCAGCGTTGTAACCGTAGTTACCCGAACCCTGCTTGACCTTGTCGACCACTACGCTTGGCTCGTCGCCGGAGTTGGCAACGATCTGGCGCAGTGGCGCTTCAACAGCGCGACGCAGCAACTGGATGCCAACGTTCTGGTCATCGTTGTCGCCTTTCAGCTCGGAGATTGCCTGCAGAGCGCGAACCAGTGCCACGCCGCCGCCAGGTACCACGCCTTCTTCAACGGCTGCACGGGTAGCGTGCAGGGCGTCTTCAACGCGGGCTTTCTTCTCTTTCATTTCAACTTCGGAACCAGCGCCAACCTTGATCACAGCAACGCCGCCGGACAGCTTGGCCAGACGCTCTTGCAGTTTTTCACGGTCGTAGTCGGACGAAGTGTCGGCCACTTGCTGACGGATCTGCAGAACGCGAGCCTGGATGTCAGCCTCAACGCCGGCGCCGTCGATCACGGTGGTGTTTTCTTTGGACAGGATCACGCGCTTGGCATTACCCAGGTGTTCCAGGGTAGTGCTTTCCAGGCTCAGACCGATCTCTTCGGAGATAACGGTACCGCCAGTCAGAACAGCGATGTCCTGCAGCATGGCCTTGCGACGGTCGCCGAAGCCTGGAGCCTTGACGGCTGCGACTTTGACGATGCCACGCATGTTGTTCACAACCAGAGTCGCCAGGGCTTCGCCTTCAACGTCTTCAGCCACGATCAGCAGTGGACGGCCGGCTTTGGCAACGGCTTCCAGGACTGGCAGCATTTCGCGGATGTTCGAGATCTTTTTGTCGACCAGCAGGATCAGCGGACCGTCCAGCTCGGCAGTCATGGTCTCTGGCTTGTTGACGAAGTACGGGGACAGGTAGCCACGGTCGAACTGCATGCCTTCAACAACCGACAGTTCGTTTTCCAGGCCCGAGCCTTCTTCAACGGTGATCACGCCTTCTTTACCGACTTTTTCCATGGCTTCGGCAATGATGTCGCCGATGGAGTTGTCGGAGTTGGCCGAGATGGTGCCGACCTGAGCGATGGCCTTGGTGTCAGCGCAAGGCTTGGACAGGGCTTTGAGCTCTTTGACGATCGCGATGGTCGCTTTGTCGATACCGCGCTTCAGGTCCATCGGGTTCATGCCGGCAGCGACGGCTTTCAGGCCTTCGTTGACGATCGACTGAGCCAGAACGGTAGCGGTGGTGGTGCCGTCGCCTGCGTCATCGTTGGCACGGGAGGCAACGTCTTTGACCAGCTGCGCGCCCATGTTTTCGAAACGGTCTTTCAGTTCGATTTCTTTAGCGACGGACACGCCGTCCTTGGTGATGGTCGGAGCGCCGAAGCTCTTCTCGATGATCACGTTGCGGCCTTTAGGGCCCAGGGTCGCTTTTACTGCGTCAGCCAGGACGTTGACACCGGCGAGCATTTTCTTACGGGCGGAATCGCCGAATTTAACTTCTTTAGCAGCCATGATCGATATTCCTTAAATACTTTGTAGTAGCGGGAAAATGAGCGGGAAATCAGCCTTCGACAACAGCGAGGATTTCGCTCTCGCCGATGACCAGCAGGTCTTCGCCGTCAACTTTCACAGTGTTGCTGCCGGAGTAAGGGCCGAACACAACCTTGTCACCCACTTTCACGGACAGCGCACGCACTTCACCGTTTTCCAGAACTTTGCCTGGGCCTACAGCGAGGACTTCGCCCTGGTTTGGCTTTTCAGCAGCCGAACCTGGCAGGACGATACCGCCAGCGGTTTTCTTTTCTTCTTCGCTGCGACGGACGACGACGCGGTCATGCAGAGGACGAAGCTTCATTGTCGATCTCTCCTAATTGTGGTTTTCATCGGCCGGTGTATTCCCGGCGGGTTTAACAAATCCGGCAGTGCCGGGTGCGGTTCGTCAAGCGAACCGCGGAAGTCTGTCTGGCATGATCGCCAGAAACCTTGCGGTGACCGTTACATAAGGGCGCATAAGCTTATTACAAGGGCGCGGATCGAAAATTTTTACATCCATGACCCGAAAACGAACACGGCACCCGAAGGTGCCGTGCAGGTGAAACGGTTTACTTGGAATCCCGGTGCTCGAACTCGCCTTCGATCACGTTCGGCTCGCGGCCCAGCGGCTGCTGCGGGGCAGGACCGCCCCGAGGCTGAAGGTCATCGGCGAACGCACGCTGACGGATCGCCGCCTCTTCGGCGCGCTGGCGCATTTTATTGGCCAGCAACCGGCGAGAGATCGGCAGCAACATGATCAGGCCCAGCACGTCGGTGACGAAGCCCGGCAGAATCAACAAACCACCCGCCAGGGCCAGCATCAGGCCTTCGAGCATGGTCTGGGCCGGCAGCTCGCCGCGGTTCAGGCTTTCACGCGCACGCAGCGCGGTTGCCAGGCCGGCGATACGCAGCACGAACACGCCGAGCATCGAGCCGAGAATGACCAGTAGCAGGGCCGGGAAAAACCCGATTGCACCGCTCACCTTGACGAATACGAACAGCTCCAACACCGGAAACAGTACAAAGAGCAATAAAAAAGGGCGCATCAAATGGTTCCTCAACGCAAGAATGCCTTGCCAGTGTTCCCTAGATGACGTCGCCATTGCGTGAATTCAAGCGTCGGCCACTTCATTTTTCGGCCAATGCTCGGCGTGAGCCAGAAAAACCAAGGCTTCGCGTACTTGTGTCGGCGTATTACATGGGGCTTGGAACGGTAGCCAGTAGAGCCCCTGGCCGATGCGCAGGTGCATGCCTTCCGAGTCGATCCCGGCCAATTGCGCCGGCTCGGTGTCCGGCAGGCCGGCGAGCTCGACATAGTGGGCGATGGCTTTGGCGTGGTCGGCATTCATGTGCTCGACCATGCTCACTTCCGCCTTGCCCGCGAAAGGATTGGCCAGTGTCAGCTGATCGACCCAGTGAATCGCACCAAAACCGCCGATGTAGCGGTGACGCACAGGGTTGAGCACCCAGAAATCGAAATCGTGGGCCTTGTGGTAGCTCTGCGAATCCGGGAAATAGCGGTAGTAACGCTCGGCCGCCGCATCGATGGCGGCCTCGTCCTCAAGCTTTTGCGCTTCGGCGAGGTAAGTCAGGCGACCGACGGCTTGCACGTCTTCGGCTTCACGCTCGCCCACGAACAGCGAACATTTCGGGTCTTTTTGCAGGTTATGCGTGTGCTGGGCGATGCGGCTGATCAGGATCAGCGGCCGACCCTGCCCGTCCAGGCAGTACGGAACCACCGAGCCAAACGGGAAGCCGGGCATCGCCTTGGAGTGCGTCGAGAGCACTCCACGGTATTCCTTGAGAAGCAATTCTCGGGCATTCTTGGCCGCTTCAACGCTCAATTTATGACTCCTTATATAGAATCCGTCGAAAAAACGGACAGGCGACTGATGAAAGTTACAGTCCGCCATCGGGGCAGTTCTCATGTGCACGTCCGGTGCAGATCGAGAGGCTCTCTTGCAGGAAGACCACTTCAACCTGTTACCGGGGCATGCGAATGCAACTCACTGACAAAGTAATCATTATCACGGGCGGTTGCCAGGGTTTAGGCCGCTCCATGGCCGAGTATTTCGCCGGCAAAGGCGCGAAGCTTGCGCTGGTTGACCTGAACCCGGAAAAGCTCGATGACGCCGTTGCCGCGTGCAAGGCCAAGGGTGTCGAGGCCCGCGCCTACCTGTGCAACGTCGCCAATGAAGAGCAAGTGACGCACATGGTCGCCCAGGTGGCCGAAGACTTCGGCGCGATCCATGGTCTGATCAACAACGCAGGGATCCTGCGCGACGGCCTGCTGCTGAAGGTCAAGGACGGCGAGATGACCAAGATGAGCCTGGCTCAATGGCAGGCGGTCATCGATGTCAACCTGACCGGCGTGTTCCTGTGCACCCGTGAAGTCGCGGCGAAAATGGTCGAGCTGAACAACAACGGCACGATCATCAATATCTCGTCGATCTCCCGTGCCGGCAACGTCGGTCAGACCAACTACTCCGCTGCCAAGGCCGGTGTCGCGGCAGCGACCGTGACTTGGGCAAAAGAGCTGGCGCGCTACGGCATTCGTGTGGCGGGTATTGCTCCGGGCTTTATCGAAACCGAGATGACGTTGGGCATGAAGCCTGAAGCGCTGGAGAAAATGACGTCCGGGATTCCGCTCAAGCGGATGGGCAAGCCGGAAGAAATCGCCCACTCGGCGGCGTACATTTTCGAGAATGACTACTACACCGGCCGGATCCTGGAGATGGATGGCGGGTTGCGGATCTAAACCCCGACGCAAAACAACTGTGGGGGCGACGGACCTGCTCGCGATAACGGTGTGCCATTCAACAGATGAGTTGACTGATCTAACGCTATCGCGAGCAGGCTCGCTCCCACAGGGGATCGTATTTCAGATCATCAATCGTCGCTGATGGTGATATTCGGCATCGCCGGGGTCGCCGCTTCCTGCAACACAATCCGCGCGCCGACATGGCGGGCGAGTTCCTGGTAGACCAGCGCGATCGGGCTGTCCGGCTCGGCGATCACCGTTGGCTTGCCGCCGTCGGCCTGTTCGCGAATGGCCATTGCCAGCGGCAACGAAGCCAGCAGTTCAACGCCATATTGGTTCGCCAGTTTCACACCACCGCCCTCACCGAACAGATGCTCGGCATGCCCGCAGTTCGAGCAGATGTGCACGGCCATGTTTTCCACCACGCCCAGCACCGGGATGTTGACCTTGCGGAACATCTCCACGCCTTTGCGCGCGTCCAGCAACGCCAGGTCTTGCGGGGTGGTGACAATGACCGCGCCGGCCACCGGGACTTTCTGCGCCAGGGTCAGCTGAATGTCACCGGTGCCTGGCGGCATGTCGATGACCAGGTAATCCAGGTCGCCCCACGCGGTTTGCGTGACCAGTTGCAACAGCGCGCCGGAAACCATCGGACCGCGCCAGACCATCGGCGTGTTGTCGTCGGTCAGGAACGCCATGGACATCACTTCGACGCCATGGGACTCGATTGGCACGAACCACTTCTGATCCTTTACCTTTGGTCGGGTGCCTTCGGGAATACCGAACATGATGCCCTGGCTCGGCCCGTAAATGTCCGCGTCGAGGATCCCGACCTTGGCGCCTTCGCGGGCCAGGGCCAGCGCGAGGTTGGCGGCGGTGGTGGATTTGCCCACGCCGCCTTTGCCGGACGCCACGGCGACAACATTCTTGACGTTGGCCAGGCCCGGAATCTGCGCCTGCGCCTTGTGCGCGGCGATCACAGTGGTGATATCAACGCGGGCACTGGTGACGCCGTCGAGGCCTTCGATGGCCATCTGCAGCATCTGTGCCCAGCCACTTTTGAACAGACCGGCGGCGTACCCCAACTCCAGCTGGACGCTGACGCGATCACCCTGGATGTCGATGTTGCGCACGCATCCGGCGCTGACCGGGTCCTGGTTCAGGTAAGGGTCGGTGTACTGGCGAAGGACGGCTTCCACCGCTGCGCGATTGACGGCGCTCATGGGCAACTCCGATAGCAAGACTGGAAAATCAGGCAGGTATCCTACGCCGGACATACATTTGTGGCGAGGGAGCTTGCTCCCGCCGGCCGATCCGCGTCCGGGCGAAGCAGTCGCAATCAGGCAGACGCACTCCTTCCGCCGAAAACGGGTTGCAGGGTTTGGGGCGGCTTCGCCACCCAGCGGGAGCAAGCTCCCTCACCACACACAAGCATTTTCACGCTGTTACTGCCTGTTCACAGGTTTGGGCATTCGATGCAACCGGAAACAGGCTGACGGGGTGAAAAATATGCGCCAGCGCTTTATAGTGGCCGACCTCCGTTTCATCAAGTAGCCGAGCCCCATGTCCGAGCCACGCAAGATCCTCGTCACCAGCGCCCTGCCCTATGCCAATGGTTCGATCCATCTTGGCCACATGCTGGAATACATCCAGACCGATATGTGGGTGCGCTTCCAGAAGCACCGCGGCAATCAATGCATCTATGTCTGCGCCGACGACGCCCACGGTTCGGCCATCATGCTGCGTGCGGAAAAGGAAGGCATCACCCCGGAACAACTGATCGCCAACGTCCAGGCTGAACACAGCGCCGACTTTGCCGAGTTCCTGGTGGACTTCGACAACTTCCACTCCACTCACGCCGAAGAAAACCGTGAGCTGTCGAGCCAGATCTACCTGAAGCTGCGTGACGCCGGGCACATCGCCACGCGCTCGATCACGCAATACTTCGACCCGGAAAAGAAAATGTTCCTGGCCGACCGCTTCATCAAGGGCACCTGCCCGAAATGCGGCACTGAAGACCAGTACGGCGACAACTGCGAAAAATGCGGCGCGACCTACGCACCGACCGACCTGAAGGATCCGAAGTCGGCGATCTCCGGCGCTACCCCGGTGCTCAAGGATTCCCAGCACTTCTTCTTCAAGCTGCCGGACTTCCAGGAAATGCTGCAAGCCTGGACCCGCAGTGGCACACTGCAAGACGCCGTCGCGAACAAGATCGCCGAATGGCTGGATGCCGGCCTGCAACAGTGGGACATTTCCCGCGATGCGCCGTACTTCGGTTTCGAAATTCCGGGCGAGCCAGGCAAATACTTCTACGTCTGGCTGGACGCGCCGATCGGCTACATGGCCAGTTTCAAGAACCTCTGCAACCGTAAGCCGGAGCTGGATTTCGATGCGTTCTGGGCCAAGGATTCCACGGCCGAGCTGTATCACTTCATCGGCAAGGACATCGTCAACTTCCACGCCCTGTTCTGGCCCGCGATGCTCGAAGGCGCCGGTTTCCGTAAACCGACCGGCATCAACGTGCACGGCTACCTGACCGTCAACGGTCAAAAAATGTCCAAGTCCCGTGGCACCTTCATCAAGGCCCGGACCTACCTGGATCACCTGTCGCCGGAATACCTGCGTTATTACTACGCGGCCAAGCTGGGTCGTGGCGTCGATGACCTCGACCTGAACCTCGAAGACTTCGTGCAGAAGGTCAACTCCGACCTGGTCGGCAAAGTCGTCAACATCGCCAGCCGCTGCGCCGGTTTCATCCACAAAGGCAACGCCGGCGTGCTGGTAGCGGGTAACGCCGCACCGGAACTGACCGAAGCGTTTCTTGCCGCAGCGCCAAGCATCGCCGAAGCCTACGAGGCTCGCGACTTTGCCCGTGCGATGCGCGAAATCATGGGCCTGGCCGACCGCGCCAATGCGTGGATCGCCGACAAGGCACCGTGGTCGCTGAACAAACAGGAAGGCAAGCACGACGAAGTCCAGGCCATCTGCGCGCTGGGCATCAACCTGTTCCGCCAACTGGTGATCTTCCTCAAACCGGTGCTGCCATTGCTGGCCGCCGATGCCGAGGCGTTCCTGAACGTCGCGCCGCTGACCTGGAACGACCACGCGACCTTGCTCAGCAACCATCAGCTGAACGAGTTCAAACCGTTGATGACCCGTATCGACCCGGTGAAAGTGCAAGCCATGACCGACGCTTCGAAAGAAGACCTGACCGCGAGCCAGACCGACACGGGCGAAGCGGCACCTGCCGGCAACGGCGAACTGGCCAAGGATCCACTTTCGCCAGAGATCGATTTCGACGCCTTTGCCGCGATCGACCTGCGCGTCGCGCTGATCGTCAAGGCCGAACATGTAGAAGGTGCCGACAAACTGCTGCGCCTGACCCTGGACATCGGTGACGAGCAACGCAACGTGTTCTCCGGAATCAAGAGCGCTTACCCGGACCCGTCCAAGCTCGATGGTCGCCTGACCATGATGATCGCCAACCTCAAGCCACGGAAAATGAAATTCGGGATCTCCGAAGGCATGGTGATGGCGGCCGGCCCTGGCGGTGAAGAAATCTACCTGCTCAGCCCCGACAGCGGCGCCAAGCCGGGTCAGCGCATCAAGTAAGGTTCTGCGCGAAACCGATCCCACAGTCGTGCCCGGCGTGACTGTGGGATTTTCATGTCTGGCCCATAATGTCTCTGAAGTCGGGCAGCTCCTGCAGAGTTATCCAGCAACCAGCAATAATGTATGGATACAGACGATCATGACCGAGATTGTTCTTACGCTTATCAGCGCTGCCCTGATCAACAACTTCGTGTTGCACTGGCCGCTGGGCGTCGATCCGCTACTGAGCGCCGAGCGCCGCCAGGTGCATGCGCTGGGTATCGCGACGACCTGCCTGATGCTGATCGTCGGCATGCTCGGTCATGCCCTTTACCACGGACTGCTGGTGCCGTTGGGGTTGAGATCGCTGGGCCTGTTCGTGTTTTTACCCTTGAGCGTTTTGCTGATCGCGCCACTGCTGACGTTGCTGCCGAAGGTGTTTTCCACGCTTTCGTTCGAAGGTCTCTGGCCATTGCTTCTCGGCAATGCCGGCGTCCTGGGGCTGGCGTTGATCAACGTGCGGGACGACGAGGGGTTTTTCCACGCTACAGCCCTGAGCCTAGGCGCCGGGCTGGGTTTCTGGCTGGTGCTGAGTCTGTTCTGCGACTTGCGCCAGCGCACCCTCGATAACGATGTTCCCCTGCCCTTTCGCGGCCTGCCGATCGACCTGATCGGCGCCGGATTGATTGCAGTGGCTTTTCTCGGATTCAGCGGACTGATCAAAACATGAGTCTGATTCAACGCATCGACGCGCTTTTGCCGCAGACCCAGTGCGGCAAGTGTGGCCACCCCGGATGCAAGCCGTACGCCGAGGGCATTGCCAGTGGCGAGCCGATCAACAAGTGTCCGCCGGGGGGCAGCGAAACCATCTCGGCGCTGGCCGAGTTGCTGAAAGTACCGGTGCTGGAACTGGACGTCAGTCGCGGTCCGGCACCGGCGCAAATCGCCTACATCCGAGAGGCCGAATGCATTGGCTGCACCAAATGCATTCAGGCCTGTCCGGTAGATGCCATCGTCGGCGCAGCGAAGTTGATGCACACGGTGATCATCGACGAATGCACCGGTTGCGACCTCTGCGTGGCGCCTTGCCCGGTGGATTGCATCGAGATGCATCCGTTGCCGCTGGCCACGGTGTTGCCGATTGTCGGTGGCCTGGCGTTCAGCCCTGAAGAACAACAGGCGCGCACCGCCAAACGCAATCACGCACGACGCCGTTTTGAACAGCGCAATGCACGTTTGCATCGCGAAGAAGAACAGAAACTCGCCGAGCGCCAGGCTCGGGCACACCGCGCGGCGCAACACACTGAAGTGACAACGCTCGACCCGGTTCAGGCCGCGCTGGAAAGGGTCCGTGCGCAAAAAGCGGCGAATGCCGACGCTGCGTTGAAAAAAGCCAAGATCGATCTGGCAATGAGCCGTGCCCAACTGAACAAATCGCTCAAGGCGTTCGGCCATCCGCCGACCTTCGAACAGCAATCGCAACTGATTGTCCTGCAACAGCAGTTTGAGGCGTCCGAACAAGCGCTGGCGCAGTTGGAAAGCAGTGCACCGCCAGCCGCCGTGCCCACGGCGCCAGTGAAGGACGCCGAGCTGAAACGGGCGAAAATCCAGCTGGCCATGCGCCGCGCCGAACTCAAGAAAGCCCAGGCCAGCGAGGCGCCGGCCGAACAGATCAAAGCCTTGGAACACGCACTCGGCGACGCCGAAACAGCCCTCCACACCGCGGAGGCTGCGAGCGAACAACCTTTACCTGACCTGGCGCGTGTTGAAAAACGCCCCATCGACAACCAGCTTCGTCAGTTGAAAACGGAATTGGCCTACGCTCGCGCTGACGTCAGCAAACTCGAACGACGCAACGACACACCTGCCGAGCTGATGAACAAGGCGCGCGCCCGTCTCCAGGAAGCCGAGCGTCAGGTGGATGCCTATGTCGCCCCTTGAATCGGTCGACGAGCGCCTGCAGCAAGCCATGAAGTTGGTGTTGCTGGCCACCCTGCCGGGCATGCTGGTGTTGTTCTGGCTGTATGGCTGGGGGGTATTGATCAACCTGATGCTGGCCGGCGTTACTGCGTTGGCCGTTGAAGCGGTGGTGTTGCAGTTGCGCAAGCGGGAGCTCAAACCCACCTTGAGCGACGGCAGTGCGTTGGTCAGTGCGACGTTGCTGGCCCTGGCCTTGCCACCGTATTGCCCGTGGTGGCTGACGGTCTGTGCCGCGGCGTTCGCGCTGTTTGGCAAACAGCTGTATGGCGGAGTCGGGAAAAATCCGTTCAACCCGGCGATGCTCGGTTTTGCCCTGGTGCTGGTGACGTTTCCCCAGCAGATGACCCATTGGCCGTCCTCCCACGGCATGGACCTGCTCGGTGGTTTGCGACAAGTGTTCGGTTTCAGCCTGAGCCAGACGCCGGATGCCTGGGTCCAGGCCACGGCACTGGACAGCTTGCGAATCAATAAAAGCCTGACCATGGACGAACTCTTCGCGGGCAATCCGGCCTTCGGCCACGTCGGTGCGCGCGGCGTGGAATGGGTCAACCTCGCCTTTCTGGCGGGCGGCGTGTTTCTGCTGCAACGACGGGTATTCAGTTGGCATGCGCCGGTGGGCATGCTTGCCAGCCTGTTCGTCATCAGCCTGCTGTGCTGGAACGGCTCGGGATCCGATTCCCATGGCTCGCCACTGTTTCATCTGCTCACCGGCGCAAGCATGCTGGGGGCGTTCTTTATCGTCACGGAGCCGGTGTCGGGCGCCAAAAGCCCTGGCGGGCGACTGCTGTTCGGCGCGGGTGTGGGGCTGCTGACCTACCTGATTCGAACCTGGGGCGGTTATCCGGACGGCGTGGCGTTTGCGGTGCTGCTGATGAACCTCTGCGTGCCGGCGCTGGACCGGTTTGTCACGTCGAGACAGGAGCGAGTTGCGCCATGAGCCGAGTGTCGAGCGTGGTGATTCTGGTGGTGCTGGCAGGCGTGGGGATTGGCGCAACTTACCTTGTGCAGCACAGTAGCGCGCCACGCATTGCGAACGAACAGCGCCTGATCGACAGCCGCAACCTGCTGGACCTGCTGCCCGCTGACAGCTACGACAATCAACCGCTGGAACAACCGTTGCGCCTCGACGATACGGGATTGACCAATAGCACATTGCTAGGCGGCTACCTCGCGACCAAGGCCGGCCAACCCAGTATCGTTTTGTTGCGCAGTCAGGCATTGGGTTATGCGGGCAGCATCGACTTGTTGATCGCCATAGGCGCAAACGGCAAGTTGGTGGGGGTCAAAACCCTCAGGCAATCCGAGACTCCGGGGCTGGGCGCGCGCATTGCCGACTGGCCAAATGCCTGGCTCAATGACTTTGCCGGCAAATCGCGAAGCGAACCGGCTGACAATGGCTGGGCGTTGAAAAAAGATCAGGGCCAGTTCGATCAGATCGCAGGGGCGACCATCACTTCAAGAGCCGTGATCAACGCCATCCACGATGCCTTGCGCTACTTCGATGAACATCAGCAACAGTTGATCGGGATCAGTCCCCCATGAATAAGTCATCGACGCTGCAAAACTCGCTGATGCTCGCACCGCTGATCGGCGCCACCGGCTCATGGATGACCGCGCTGGGCCTGTGGTTGATGTTCATTGTGGTGATCAGTGCCTACGGCGTCGGCATGGCGGCCCTGGGACCACGACTTGTTCCGTCTGCCCGTTTGTTTGCCGGCATTTTGCTGGCCGCCACGCTGACCAGTTGCGCGGAGATCGCCGCACAAGTCTTATCACTCAAATGGCATCAGCAGGTGGGAATCTATGCCGGACTGATCGCCTTGCAATGTGTCGTTCTTGATCACATAGGCTTCTTCCAGAGCGCATTACGTGACCGCCTTCGCCTGTGTGGCCTGTTCGGTGCGCTGATGGTGGGCCTGGGCCTGCTGCGCGAACTCATCGGCTATGGAGGCCTGCACCTGGTCACTCTGGTCCCCGGTGGATTCATTTTGCTGGGTCTGGTGATCGCTGCATGGCAGGCCTGGTCCCGCCCGAATCCCTCACACTGACCGCTTTCGAGGAAATGCACTGCCCATGAATGCTGCAAAACGTCTGGAAATTTTCCGCAGGCTGCATGAAGACAACCCGGAACCGAAGACCGAACTGGCTTACTCCTCGCCCTTCGAATTGCTGATCTCCGTGATTCTCTCAGCGCAATCGACCGATGTCGGCGTTAACAAGGCCACCGCCAAGCTCTACCCGGTGGCCAACACGCCGCAGGCGATTTATGCACTGGGTGTCGAGGGATTGTCGGAATACATCAAGACCATCGGCCTGTTCAACAGCAAGGCAAAAAACGTGATCGAGACCTGTCGCTTGCTGGTGGAACGCCATGGAGGCGAAGTACCGCAGACCCGCGAAGAGCTGGAAGCGCTACCCGGCGTCGGCCGCAAAACCGCCAACGTGGTGCTCAACACTGCCTTTCGCCAACTGACCATGGCTGTGGATACCCACATTTTTCGGGTCAGTAACCGTACCGGCATTGCGCCGGGTAAAAACGTGGTCGAGGTCGAGAAAAAACTGATGAAGTTTGTGCCCAAGGAATACCTGCTCGATTCCCATCACTGGCTGATTCTTCACGGACGTTACGTCTGCCTGGCCCGCAAGCCCCGTTGCGGCAGTTGCCGGATCGAAGACCTGTGCGAATACAAGCACAAGACTTCGGACGATTGAGGCGCTATTAGGTTTTTTGATTTATCGATTGAAAAAATCTTTTTTACCCACGCAGAGATTGTCGCTATAAGGGGCGCCAAAGGCAGTCTTAGCCTGGAGTTAACCTTATGAGCACTGGCAAAGAGCAATTGGACGTAGAAGAGGACTTCACACCCATTGAGGCCGATGATGCGGAACCGGTGGTTGAAGTGGCAAAGACCAACCTGAGCAAACGCCGCACGATCGACAACCTGCTGGAGGAGCGCCGACTGCAAAAACAGTTGGCCGATTACGATTTTGACCTATAACACCTGAAAGCCTCCCGAAACGGAGGCTTTTTTTTAAGTGCGAAACCTCGAAAACACCCATTCACCCAGTCCCGTGAAGCGCTGGTGCAGTCACACCAGCCCATTGCGTTGAGCCAGTTCGATCAAGTCCACCAAGGACCGCGCATTGAGCTTTAACAACAGGCGAGTCTTGTAAGTGCTGACGGTTTTATTGCTGAGGAACATTCCATCGGCAATTTCCTTATTGGTCTTGCCCCGGGCCAACTGTTGCAAAACCATCATTTCCCGCCCCGACAAACGATCCACCATATCGGCTTCACTGGCGTTCCCCAGACTGGCACGCACTGTATGCAAAGCTTGATTGGGAAAATAACTGTAGCCAGACAATACTGCTTTTATTGCACTGAGCAACTCAGTGAGATCCTGTTGTTTGCAAACATATCCGGCAGCGCCAGACTGCATGCAACGCATCGAAAAATGTCCAGGTGCCTGGGAAGTCAATATCAGTACTTTCATTGGCATTGCTGCCGAGACAAGGCGCGCAATGACTTCCAGTCCATCCAGCTTCGGTATTCCTATATCCAGGATGACAATATCCGGCATATGTTCACGAGCCAGTTGTAATGCATCCACGCCATTATCTGTTTCTGCAATGACCTCGTAGCCATGACGTTCCATCAGCATACGTACCGCAAGACGAATGACGGGGTGATCATCCACGATCAGCACTTTATTCATGGGCAAGTCCAATTTTCGCTGTTCGAATTTTTAGAGCCCGCACAATAGCCTAGTCGTTTCACCCATGGCACGCCGCCCCTCCCGGTCACCCACACCGAGAGACATTCCCTACAAACAATGAGGAATATTCTTACAAGAAACCTTCGAGAGCTGCACGTCGGAAACTTTATTTGCTTTATGACATTACACTCTTCAACAAATTTTTTGTATCAATTTGAAAAATCAAAACCAAAATAATAAATCGATATCGGTGGTCCGACCTGCGCCTACAGTTGAGCTACCCTTAACGGACACCTGCATTTCAGGGTTCGCGAGACACATTGAAAACAACATATACAAAATCTTACATTCCACAACAACTTAACCGAAATAAAACAGACATAGGCCAACAATAAATTCACAGCTAATATAAAAACTGCAAAACAACTATCAGCCATTAACCAATAGAGAAAAGACAAACCTATATGAGTACGAAACATGACAAAACCCAAACAAAGAATCACCACCCCCATGACAGTCATCGCCATATTCGCAACACTGTCTGAAACGTCGGCAGCCGTCTCCCTGCCTTTCCTCGATAACAAGGAAAGAGAACTCTACATCTGGTTTTTGATCAGCTTTCCGTTTTATTTGCTTCTACTGTTCTTCGCCACACTTAACTTCAATTATCGATCGCTCTATGCGCCGTCCGATTTTGAGAAAGGAAAACACTTCATAAAAGTCATGGACAATGCCGAGCGTCCGGATATTGCTCAAGGCACGCCAGGCGAGAACAGAGGGCGAGAAAGTCTATCGGTCCAGCATCACATCGAATTGCCGGAGAAATTGAAGGACCTGCACATCATTGATGCAAGATGGATGAACAGAAAAATCGAATTCCGCGAGCTTCTGGAAAGGATTCGATTGCCCAAGGGCGATTCGGCGCAAGTGGTCGTGTTTCTCACCAGTGCCGAGTCAGAGAATCTGCTGAAAGAAAACGCGCTCAAATTTTTCAGACACGTAAAGAAACGCAACGGTGCACCGTTTTGCATTGCTTACAACGTGAGCTCACGCCATGTGACGGTCATTGATCAACTCGCCAGACTGACCCACAGCGGTCAGTAGCGTTTACGATCGAAAGGAGAGAAGCAGGCAAAAATGCCGCTTGCGAAAACAAGAAGAAAGATGAATCGCAATGTCAGAAAAAAACCCTATTCCCAAATTTGTGGCCTTGTCGAAAACAAGGCCACAAATTCCATCAAGGCGTCAGAAACTTTAGAAAAGCTTCCGGCCTTTGTTCGCCGCAATGCGCATGCGCAGGGCGTTTAGCTTGATGAAGCCAGCCGCATCCGCCTGATTGTAAGCGCCGCCATCTTCTTCAAATGTCGCAATGTTGGCGTCGAACAACGATTCGTCGGACTTGCGCCCCGTGACGATCACATTGCCCTTGTACAGCTTCAGGCGCACAACGCCGTTCACGTGTGCCTGGGAAGCATCGATCATCTGTTGCAGCATCAGACGCTCAGGACTCCACCAGTAACCGGTGTAGATCAGGCTGGCGTATTTAGGCATCAACTCGTCTTTGAGGTGAGCCACTTCGCGGTCCAGGGTGATCGATTCGATCGCACGGTGGGCGCGCAGCATGATGGTGCCGCCTGGGGTTTCGTAGCAGCCACGGGACTTCATGCCCACGTAACGGTTCTCGACGATGTCGAGGCGGCCGATGCCGTGTTCGCCACCGATACGGTTCAGGGTCGCCAGCACCGTAGCCGGAGTCATTTCGACGCCGTCCAGTGCAACGATGTCGCCGTTGCGATAGGTCAGTTCCAGGTATTGCGCTTTATCTGGAGCCTTCTCCGGGGAGACGGTCCATTTCCACATGTCTTCTTCGTGCTCGGTCCAGGTGTCTTCCAGCACGCCGCCTTCATAGGAGATGTGCAACAGGTTGGCATCCATCGAGTACGGGGATTTTTTCTTGCCGTGACGCTCGATCGGGATGTTGTGCTTTTCAGCGTAATCCATCAGCTTTTCACGGGACAGCAGGTCCCATTCGCGCCACGGTGCAATCACTTTTACACCTGGCTTCAAGGCGTAGGCGCCCAGTTCGAAACGAACCTGGTCGTTGCCTTTGCCGGTGGCGCCGTGGGAAATGGCGTCAGCGCCGGTTTCGTTGGCGATTTCGATCAGGCGCTTGGCGATCAACGGACGAGCGATGGAAGTACCCAGCAGGTACTCGCCTTCGTAAACGGTGTTGGCGCGGAACATCGGGAAAACGAAATCGCGCACGAATTCTTCGCGCAGATCGTCGATGTAGATCTCTTTCACGCCCATGGCCTGAGCCTTGGCACGTGCAGGTTCGACCTCTTCGCCCTGACCCAGGTCAGCGGTGAAGGTCACGACTTCACAGTTATAAGTATCCTGCAGCCACTTGAGGATCACCGAAGTGTCCAGGCCGCCGGAATACGCCAGAACGACCTTGTTTACGTCCGCCATGCCATCACTCCACGGGGTTCTACGGAAAGCCGGGAAGTCTACCGCTCATACGGAATAATTTACAGTGGCGCGACAGCTTATGACGACGAAGCGACAGATTATGTCGACCGCGCGACGATGACCGATGGGTCAGGAAGTCTTCGCCGCGCTCGCCGATGCTGTTGATTGAGGCGCCGGCGGCTCGGTGGGTGCGACCCGCGCGAGGTGCACATTGACTCGACGATTCTTCGCCCGATTGGCCGCATTGGTGTTGGGTACCAATGGATAACGCTCACCATGAAAGCGCACGGTAACCTGCGATTCCTGCACACCGTTGGCCTTGAAGAACTCCATGACCGCCAGGGCCCGACGCCGCGACAGGTCTCGATTGGTCAGGCGGTTGCCGCTGTTGTCGGAGTGGCCGTCAAGCTCGATGTGATTGACCGTGGGATCGGCCTTCATGAACTCCAGCATCACCTGCAGCTGAGCCTTGGCCTGCGCGTCGAGGTCCAGGCCGTCGCCGGGAAAGCCGATCTGCGTTTGCTTGATCTGCTCGAAATTCTTCGGCAGCAGTTTCGCCACGCAGCCCTGATAATCGTTGAACGCCTTGCTGAACTTGACCGGCAACAGCCGCACTTCCGAGACCCGGCCATCGCCCGAAGAATGCCGGACGACCGGGCTGCGCCCATCCATCAAGCCGCTGATCAAGCGCCCGGCCTGAACCTGCGAACTGTTGAACAGCACATTGCCGCTGCCGATCCGCACGGAACCGAGATTGATGTCGCCACGCCCCGGCTGCCAGGGTGCAGCAGCCGCCAATAAGGTCGCCGAGCCGCCGCCGACCATCGAGTTATAAGCTTTCAGACGAAACGTCGCCTGCTCGCCGGCGCGACGCACGAACTCACCCGAACCGAAATCGGTGATCGGTTGAATCAGGCGGCACTCGAACTTGTCCCCTTCGACCGTCCACTCGATGCTCTCCAGACGGGTCTGGAAAGTGAGCGCCATCGCGGGAAGGCTGGCAAACACACTGAGCAAGGCTAAATAACGCTGGCGCACGGGAGGCTCCACTGGCTTCTACAACAAAAAGACCGACACACACATGTTTACGGCGTACCTGTTGGATATCGGAAGCTTCCCGCAAAACTTGATAGCGAGTGCCTGAGAGAGTCTTTTCCGGTAGCATTCCCCTGAGTTTGACCCGCCTGGAATCCCCTCATGTCCGACCGCCTGACCCTGCTGCGTCCCGACGACTGGCACATTCATCTTCGCGATGGTGCCGTGTTGACCAATACCGTTGCGGATGTCGCGCGCACCTTTGGTCGCGCCATCATTATGCCCAACCTGGTACCTCCGGTGCGCAACGCCGCTGAAGCCGACGGCTATCGCCAGCGGATTCTCGCTGCACGTCCGGCCGGCAGCCGTTTCGAACCGTTGATGGTGCTTTACCTGACCGACCGCACCCAGCCCGAAGAAATTCGTGAAGCCAAGGCCAGCGGTTTCGTGTTCGCCGCCAAGTTGTACCCGGCCGGCGCGACCACCAACTCGGATTCTGGCGTCACCAGTATCGACAAGATTTTCCCTGCGCTCGAGGCCATGGCCGAAGTCGGGATGCCTTTGTTGATTCACGGTGAAGTAACCCGTGGCGATGTCGACGTGTTCGACCGCGAAAAAATCTTCATCGATGAGCACATGCGTCGTGTGGTCGAGCGTTTCCCGACGCTCAAAGTGGTGTTCGAACACATCACCACCGCGGACGCCGTGCAGTTCGTCAACGAGGCTTCGGCCAATGTTGGCGCGACCATCACCGCGCATCACCTCTTGTACAACCGCAACCACATGCTGGTCGGCGGAATTCGGCCGCACTTCTACTGCTTGCCGATTCTCAAGCGCAACACCCACCAGGAAGCGCTGCTCGACGCCGCCACCAGCGGCAGCGACAAGTTCTTCCTCGGCACCGACTCGGCACCGCATGCCCAGCACGCCAAGGAAGCCGCTTGCGGTTGTGCCGGTTGCTACACCGCTTATGCGGCGATCGAGATGTACGCCGAAGCGTTCGAACAGCGCAATGCGCTGGACAAGCTCGAAGCCTTCGCCAGCCTTAACGGCCCGCGCTTCTATGGCCTGCCGGTGAACACCGATCGCATTACCCTGGTCCGCGACGAGTGGACCGCCCCAACCAGCCTGCCATTTGGCGAGCTGACCGTTATCCCGCTGCGCGCCGGTGAAAAACTGCGCTGGCGCCTGCTGGAGGAACACGCGTGAGTGAAGACCATTTCGATGACGAACAGGACGGTCAAGGCGGCGGAAGTGGTCCACGCCACCCGATGGCAGCTCGATTCCGTGGATACCTGCCAGTCGTTGTCGACGTTGAAACCGGTGGTTTCAACTCTGCCACTGACGCTTTGCTGGAAATAGCCGCTACCACCATCGCCATGGATGAAAAGGGCTTTGTATACCCTGATCACACCTATTTCTTCCGCGTCGAGCCGTTTGAAGGCGCCAACGTCGAAGCGGCCGCCCTGGAGTTCACCGGGATCAAACTCGATCACCCGCTGCGCATGGCAGTAAGTGAAGAAGCGGCGCTGACCGATATCTTCCGTGGTATCCGCAAGGCGTTGAAAGCCAACGGCTGCAAGCGGGCGATCCTGGTCGGGCACAACAGCAGTTTCGACCTGGGCTTCCTGAACGCAGCGGTTGCGCGCCTGGACATGAAGCGCAACCCGTTCCATCCATTCTCCAGCTTCGACACGGCAACCCTCGCCGGTCTGGCCTACGGTCAAACCGTGTTGGCGAAAGCCTGTCAGGCCGCCGACATCGACTTCGACGGTCGCGAGGCTCACTCGGCTCGCTACGACACCGAGAAGACGGCTGAGCTGTTCTGCGGCATCGTCAATCGCTGGAAGCAGATGGGCGGCTGGGAAGACTACAACGACTGATCCAACACTTGTGGCGAGGGAGCTTGCTCCCTGGCCACAGACTCAGCGTCGTGCTTGAGCGAACGGCATCGGTTTTATCCCGCCCATAAAAAAACCGGCCTCGACGGCCGGTTTTTTTATGCCTCGAACGCGCCTTACAGGGCAGCAGCGTTCTCGGTCAGGTAGGCCGCGACGCCTTCGGTCGAAGCGGTCATGCCTTTGTCGCCTTTTTTCCAGTTGGCAGGGCAGACTTCGCCGTGCTCTTCGTGGAATTGCAGAGCGTCGACCAGACGGATCAGCTCTTCCATGTTACGGCCCAGCGGCAGGTCGTTGATGATCTGCGAGCGGACAACGCCTTTGTCGTCGATCAGGAACGCGCCACGGAAAGCCACGCCGCCTTCGGACTCAACGTCGTAGGCCTTGGCAATTTCGTGCTTCATGTCGGCAGCCATGGTGTAGCGAACTTGGCCGATACCGCCATTGTTCACCGGGGTGTTGCGCCATGCGTTGTGAGTGAAGTGCGAGTCGATCGAAACGGCGATCACTTCAACATTGCGTGCCTTGAAGTCGGACATGCGGTTGTCCAGAGCGATCAGCTCGGATGGGCACACGAAGGTGAAGTCCAGTGGGTAGAAGAACACCAGGCCGTATTTGCCTTTGATGGCCGAAGACAGGGTGAAGCTGTCGACGATTTCGCCATTGCCGAGTACGGCCGGTACGGTGAAGTCAGGGGCTTGCTTGCCTACGAGTACGCTCATTGAATATCTCCTGGTGTAAAAACGTGAAGTTCCGGGTTGGCGCCAGCCTGCCACCCTCAGGCGACAGCCCTGTGACACCCACCCGCTTCATAAGGACCGGCCATCATACACTGCGTTTTTGAGCTGTCCTCAACGGTTTTTCGTCAACACCTCAAATTGCTGTCTTCGCGATTACTGGCAGATTGCCCTGGGGAAAACCGTTCGTCAGCCACGCACGTTTATAACGCAAAGCTTTCAGAAACCACTTTGACAATCATTCTCGTTAACATTAAGATCCATCGCAACTGAGTCACCACCAGCGACGGTTCTTAGCTTATGTATGTCTGCCTCTGCACTGGCGTCACCGACGGACAAATCCGCGAAGCGATCTATGAAGGATGCTGCAGCTACAAGGAAGTCCGCCAGGCTACCGGCGTAGCCAGCCAATGCGGCAAATGCGCCTGCCTTGCCAAGGAAGTGGTGCGTGAAACCCTGACCAAATTGCAAACAGCCCAGGCAGCAATTCCTTTCCCTGTAGAATTTACTGCCGCATAGATACCCTATTCCAAAGAACCGGACTTCATGTCCGGTTTTTTTTATTCCTGAAAATCAATCGGTTACGGGTTAGACGCGGAACACAAACATTCTTATTCCGATTAATTTTCATATAAGTTTCAATAACTTAGGTTTGACACTCTTAGTTGTGCGGCTCAGACTCCGCTTTATAGACAGCTAATACAGGGCAGGACCCCATCATGAAAGGCGACATTACAGTCATCCAGCATCTCAACAAGATCCTTGCCAATGAACTGGTCGCGATCAATCAGTATTTTCTGCATGCGCGCATGTATGAAGATTGGGGCCTGAACAAGCTCGGCAAACACGAATACCACGAGTCCATCGACGAGATGAAACACGCGGACAAGCTGATCAAGCGCATCCTGTTCCTGGAAGGCCTGCCGAACGTGCAGGACCTGGGCAAGCTGCAGATCGGCGAGCACACCCAGGAAATGCTTGAGTGCGACCTGCGCATCGAACGTACCGGCCACGCCGACTTGAAAGTTGCGATTGCTCATTGCGAAACGGTTGGCGATTTCGGTAGCCGTGAACTGCTCGAAGACATTCTCGAATCCGAAGAAGAACATATCGACTGGCTGGAAACCCAACTGGGCCTGATCGATAAAGTCGGTCTTGAGAATTATCTGCAATCGCAGATGGGCGAAGAATAATTAGCGCCCGCTAACTCGAGACAATAAAAAGCCCCGCTCTCTTTTAAAGAGGCGGGGCTTTTTCATGTCCGGAATTTCGGCTCACCTGAATCGTGCAGGAGCTGCCCGCAGCAAGCGGGCTCCTACAAGGTGAATCAGGCTTCGGACTTGTTGGCAGCAGCCGCTTCAACAGCAGCCTTGATGGTGCTTTGCAGCGAACCGTCTGCAGCCATCTCGGTCATGATGTCGCTACCGCCGACCAGTTCACCACCAACCCACAGTTGCGGGAAAGTTGGCCAGTTGGCGTATTTTGGCAGGTTGGCGCGGATTTCCGGGTTCTGCAGGATGTCCACGTACGCAAACTTTTCACCACATGCCATCACGGCCTGCGCGGCTTTCGCGGAGAAGCCACACTGCGGGGCATTCGGCGAACCTTTCATGTAAAGCAGAATGGTGTTGTTAGCAATCTGCTCTTTAATCGTTTCGATGATATCCATGGAGCACCTCGGCTGAACTTTCCGACTCAGGGGTCGGCACGGTGGCGCATTGTAACGGAAACCCGAGCGCCATGCTCGGTCTCCCCGACAGACTCAATCAAGCCGCCGCCACGGTCACCGGCACACCGTTCAACGCCGCATTACCCGACAACTCGTCGAGCAGACATTCATCGGTCAGGTCATTGGCGCTGGAACCTGGCTGGCTGCTGGCAATCGTCAGCTGCACGCCAGGCCGCGCATGACCCCAACCGTGCGGCAGGCTGACCACGCCTTTCATCATATCCAGACTGCCCAGCACTTCCACCTCGATCATGCCGACCCGGGAACTGACCCGCACCCGCTGCCCGTCGCTGAGGCCGCGACTGGCCAGGTCGTCCGGATGCATCAGCAATTGATGGCGTGGCTTGCCCTTCACCAGTCGATGATAGTTGTGCATCCACGAGTTATTGCTGCGTACGTGACGACGGCCAATCATCAGCAATTCATCGGCGGCCGGCGCTTGCAGCGCGGCGAAGCGAGCCAGGTCGGCAAGGATGGCTGCGGGGGCTGCCTGGATGCGCTGGTTAGGGGTTTTAAGGCGCGGAGCCAGGTTGGTTTTCAACGCTCCAAGATCAACACCATGCGGATGATCGAACAACGTCGCCAGGGACAACCGGTGCTCCGAGGCATCGCCATACAAGCCCATGCGCAAACCACGATCAATCATCTGTGCGGGCGGGATCGTCGGTTTAAGTTCCTTGCCGGTCTTCGCGGCAAAGGCCTTGGCCAGCCCGACAAAAATTTCCCAGTCGTGCAGTGCGCCTTCCGGTCTGGCCAGGATCGCGCGGTTGAACCGGGTGACGTTACGCACCGCGAACATGTTGAAGGTGGTGTCGTAGTGATCGTTTTCCAGGGCCGATGTCGACGGCAGGATCAGATCGGCATAGCGCGTGGTTTCGTTGATGTAGAGATCGACACTGACCATGAACTCCAACCCGTCCAGCGCCTGTTCAAGCTGTCGACCATTAGGCGTCGACAGCACCGGGTTACCGGCCACGGTGATCAGTGCGCGGACCTGCCCTTCCCCTTCGGTGAGCATCTCTTCGGCCAGCGCCGACACCGGCAACTCGCCGCCGTATTCCGGACGCCCGGAAACGCGGCTCTGCCATAAGTTGAAATGCCCGCCCGAGGTGGACGCTACCAGGTCCACTGCGGGTTCTGTGCACAACGCGCCACCCACGCGGTCGAGGTTGCCGGTGACCAGATTGATCAGTTGCACCACCCAATGGCACAACGTCCCGAACGCCTGGGTCGAGACACCCATGCGGCCGTAGCAGACGGCTGTCGGGGCCGCGGCGAAGTCCCGCGCCAGTTGGCGAATCTGCTCGGCCGGCACAGCGCACAGCGGGCTCATGGCCTCGGCAGTGAAACCCGCGACGGCGGCGCGCACTTCATCCAGACCGTCCACCGGCAGATGGCTGCCGCGGGTCAGGCCTTCGGCGAACAAGGTGTTGAGCAGCCCGAACAACAGCGCCGCATCGCCACCGGGACGCACGAACAGATGCTGATCGGCCATCGCCGCCGTTTCGCTGCGGCGCGGGTCGACCACCACCACTTTGCCACCCCGGGCCTGAATCGCCTTCAGGCGCTTTTCCACGTCCGGCACGGTCATGATGCTGCCGTTGGAGGCCAGCGGGTTACCGCCGAGGATCAACATGAAATCGGTGTGATCGATGTCCGGGATCGGCAACAGCAGACCGTGGCCGTACATCAAATGGCTGGTCAGGTGATGGGGCAACTGATCGACCGACGTCGCGGAAAACCGGTTGCGGGTTTTCAGCAGGCCGAGGAAGTAATTGCTGTGGGTCATCAGCCCGTAGTTGTGCACGCTGGGGTTGCCTTGGTACACCGCCACCGCGTTCTGCCCGTGCCGCGCCTGAATCCCGGCCAGGCGTTCGGCGACCAGGTTGAAGGCGTCTTCCCACTCGACAGGTTGCCATTCGCTGCCGACCCGCAGCATCGGCTGACGCAAGCGGTCCGGATCGTTCTGGATATCTTGCAGGGCGACAGCCTTGGGGCAGATATGCCCGCGACTGAACGTATCCTGGGCGTCGCCCTTGATCGAGGTGATCCGGAGATCGCCATCGACCTCGGTGGTCTCGATGGTCAGGCCGCAGATGGCTTCACACAGGTGGCAGGCACGGTGATGGAGAGTCTTGGTCATGGCCAGTCTCTGTTTTGTTCTGGGCGGGCAATATCGGCCGCGGGATCAAAACTATGGCCTGCACTCCGCCGCTGCGCCAGCGACGTTCATCTTGTGAATCGGCGACCATCAGGCCAGCCGATGGCCGACAGGGATCACTTGGGCAGCAGCCTCGCCGGCGCCTGCAGCTGGATCTCCTGAACGGTTTCGATCTGCTCGTGGGCGACATGCACCCCGGTGAGTTCGCCGATCAGTCGCCAGTGCTCGTCGAGACCTGCGCTGATGGTAGCCATGCGATCGATCATCCGCCGTCCAGCGGCCTTGGTCACTTCGTCGTTGCTTCGCAAAAGCTCGAAGGACATCGAGGTCATGGAGGCCGTGAGATGCGTCAGTGAGCGGGCCGTGAGGCCGAGCAGTTCCATGAGTTGCTGTTCTTTCGATTCCATTCCGAAGGCTTCCTGCGTCATTCGTGACTTAGTTATAACCCAGCACATTGCATTAGCAAGTGTTTCAGACGAGGCACATTGCCATCTGACACCCGGAATACCGTACCGGAAACCGACCATCAGTAAACCATGCCCGCCCCGCTTGATTGCAAAGCCCCGCAAGCCCAGTGTACAAATGACGGGCTGCTGTCAGGAAACCGGCTTCAAATGCGCTACTGCGGTCACCCCGTAGCCCCTCTGAAATCCCCTAAACACCGTAGCCTATTGGAAAAACGCGACATTTAATGTCAAGATCGCGCCTTCCCTATTTCGTCGCCCCGTGCGGCTTACGCCGCAGGTCTCGCCCGTTTTTCAATTAAACAAGGCTTTGAGTATCTGCGGTCTGTTGCAAAAAGGTAGTCAATGATGAGCGCAAGGCACTTTCTCTCCCTGATGGATTGCACGCCCGAAGAGCTGGTCAGCGTGATCCGTCGAGGCGTTGAGCTCAAAGACCTGCGTAACCGCGGCGTACTGTTCGAGCCTCTGAAAAACCGCGTACTCGGGATGATTTTCGAGAAATCCTCGACCCGCACCCGTATCTCGTTCGAAGCCGGCATGATCCAGCTCGGCGGCCAGGCCATCTTCCTGTCGCCGCGCGACACTCAACTGGGTCGCGGCGAGCCGATCGGCGATGCCGCCATTGTCATGTCGAGCATGCTCGATGCGGTGATGATCCGTACATTTTCCCACAGCACACTGACCGAATTCGCCGCCAACTCGCGCGTCCCGCTGATCAACGGCCTGTCCGACGATTTGCACCCGTGCCAGTTACTGGCCGACATGCAAACCTTCCTCGAGCATCGCGGCTCGATCCAGGGCAAAACCGTTGCCTGGATCGGAGATGGCAACAACATGTGCAACAGCTATATAGAAGCGGCGATCCAGTTCGACTTCCAGCTGCGCATCGCATGCCCTGAAGGCTATGAACCCAACCCCGAATTCGTGGCCAAGGCCGGCGATCGGGTGACCATCGTTCGCGACCCGAAGGATGCCGTGCGTGGCGCCCACCTGGTGAGCACCGACGTCTGGACCTCCATGGGCCAGGAAGAAGAAACCGCCAAGCGCCTGAAGCTGTTCTCGCCGTTCCAGGTCAATCGCGCGCTGCTGGATCTGGCCGCCGAGGATGTGCTGTTCATGCATTGCCTGCCCGCCCACCGTGGCGAAGAGATCAGCCTCGACCTGCTCGATGACCCGCGCTCCGTCGCCTGGGATCAAGCGGAAAACCGTCTCCACGCACAAAAGGCGCTGCTCGAGTTTCTCGTCGAACCGGCGTATCACCACGCATGAGCCAGCCATTACTGCTTAATCTGCGCAATCTCGCTTGCGGCTATCAAGACCAGCGCGTTGTGCAGAACCTCAACCTGCATTTGAATGCCGGCGACATCGGTTGCCTGCTCGGCTCTTCAGGCTGCGGCAAAACCACCACCCTGCGGGCGATTGCCGGTTTCGAACCGGTTCATGAAGGTGAAATCACCCTGGCAGGCGAGACAATCTCCAGCGCCGGCTTCACCCTCGCCCCGGAGAAACGCCGGATCGGCATGGTGTTCCAGGATTACGCCCTGTTTCCCCATTTGAGCGTGGCCGAGAACATCGGGTTCGGGATCCGCAAGCACCCGCAGAAGGATCGCGTTATCGAAGAACTGCTGGAACTGGTCAACCTGAAAAACCTCGGCAAGCGCTTCCCGCACGAGCTATCGGGTGGCCAGCAGCAGCGTGTCGCATTGGCCCGCGCCCTGGCGCCGGAGCCGCAGTTGCTCCTGCTCGACGAACCGTTTTCCAACCTTGACGGTGAACTGCGGCGCAAGCTCAGCCACGAGGTGCGCGACATCCTCAAGGCCCGTGGCACCAGCGCAATTCTGGTGACCCACGACCAGGAAGAAGCCTTCGCGGTGAGCGATCATGTGGGGGTCTTCAAGGAAGGTCGCCTGGAACAGTGGGACACGCCCTACAACCTGTATCACGAACCGCTGACGCCCTATGTGGCCAGTTTCATTGGTCAGGGTTACTTCATTCGCGGTCAGTTGAGCAGTCCGGAATCGGTGCAGACCGAGCTGGGTGAGTTACGCGGCAATCGGGCTTACACTTGGCCGATTGGTGGCGCGGTGGATGTGCTGCTACGTCCGGACGATATCGTTTATGCACCGGACAGCGCCTTGAAGGCGCGGATTATCGGCAAGTCGTTCCAGGGTGCGTCGACGTTGTATCGGTTGCAGTTGCCAACAGGCGCGCAGCTGGAGTCGATTTTCCCGAGCCATGCTGATCATCTGGTCGGTGCAGAAGTTGGCATTCGCGTGGCGGCCGAACATCTGGTGTTGTTCCAGGCGTCCGGCAGCACGGCGGCGCAGATTCCGGCGGTAGACTCCGGCGTCCGTCGCTACAGCACTGCCAGCTGACGAAAGATCAAAAGATCGCAGCCTTCGGCGGCTCCTGCAGAAACACGCGTTCCATGTAGGAGCTGCCGAAGGCTGCGATTTTTTGCTTCCTAACCCAACATCAGCGTTCCGCTCGCCACCAGCGTCGCATTCCCGCCGATCTTGACCCGATCCCCTTCTAACCGACAGAACAACTCCCCGCCGCGTTTCGAACACTGAAACGCTGTCAGACTCGACTTGCCCAAACGTTTCGACCAGTACGGAATCAGGCTGCAATGGGTGGAACCGGTCACCGGGTCTTCATTGATGCCGATCGCCGGTGCGAAGTACCGAGACACAAAATCATGCTTGCTGCCCTTGGCGGTGACGATGGCGCCCGGCCACGGCAGTTTGGCCAAAGCCACCATGTCTGGCTGACAATCGAGCACCGCCTGCTCCGACTCCAGCACCACGAACAATTCATTCGAACCCAACACATCGACCACTTCGACGCCCAAGGCGCGTTCGACATCCAGTGTCACGCCCACTTCAGACGGCACGATTGCCGGGAAATCCAGCCAGAAGCGACCGCCCTCACGACTTACGCTCAACGGGCCGGATTTACAAATGAAGTCCAGGCGTTCGACCGGTTCTTTATAGATCTCGAACAATACGTAAGCGCTGGCCAGGGTGGCATGCCCACACAAAGGCACCTCGGTGGTGGGAGTGAACCAGCGGATGTGCCAGCCCAGCCCTTCACGCACCACAAAAGCAGTTTCAGCGAGGTTGTGCTCGGCCGCGATCTTCTGCATCAACTCGTCGGCGAGCCAGGCATCGAGCCGATAGACCATCGCCGGGTTGCCACTGAACGGCCGATCACTGAACGCATCGACCTGATGAAACTCAAGCTGCATAACCTTCTCCCTGATTCAGGCGCGGCCGATATCGGCGAACTTGGCCTGCGTGTGTTCGGCCAGTACTGCGGGGGCCAGTTCCACTTCCAGACCGCGCCGACCGGCACTGACAAAAATGCTGGCGAAGGGCTGGGCCGAATTGTCGATAAACGTGCGCAAGCGCTTTTTCTGCCCCAGCGGGCTGATGCCACCCAACAGATAACCCGTCGAACGTTGCGCCGCGGCCGGGTCGGCCATTTCGACTTTTTTCACCCCAGCCGCATGCGCCAGGCCCTTCAAGTCGAGACTTCCGACGACCGGCACCACAGCCACCAGTAATTCCCCTTTCTCGCTGGCCGCCAGCAATGTCTTGAACACTTGCGCCGGGTCCAGGCCCAGTTTCTCCGCGGCCTCCAGCCCATAGGATGCTGCCTTCGGATCATGTTCATAACTGTGCACGCGATGTTCGGCACGAACTTTTTTCAACAAATCCAATGCGGGGGTCATGACAGCTCCAGACTGGGCGGCAGAGAAAAAATACTGCGCTGGATTCTAGGACATTGCTGCATAAAAGGCTCTATCACGGCAGCGTTTCCACAGCCTGGCGCTGGTTTTTACCGTTCGTCAGAGATCGCCTCGCCCGCCAAACAAAACGATCATTCATGTGACTAATAGTTTCAATGTGACCGGTAGTTCACTTTCGACCTTTGACAGCAGTGTTTCTTGTCTATATTTTTTCGAATCTGAATACCGTACAACGTGAAAATGCAGCAACCAGCAGTAAGCCGGGAACAGGATGGGGATCCTGCCTCGGTGAAAATCGCGCTTTGGCCATGACGAAAAAAGCGCCAGACAACAAAAACAAAGAGGTTTTCGATGACAACTGCTTTACAACAACCGTCGCTCTCCAGCCAATGCATGGCCGAGTTTCTGGGTACTGCACTGCTGATCTTTTTTGGTACCGGTTGCGTTGCCGCCCTCAAGGTCGCGGGTGCCAGCTTTGGCTTGTGGGAAATCAGCATCATCTGGGGCGTCGGCGTCAGCATGGCGATCTACTTGACCGCCGGGGTTTCCGGGGCTCACCTCAACCCTGCCGTCAGCATCGCGCTGAGCATTTTCGCCGACTTCGAAAAACGCAAACTGCCGTTTTACATTCTTGCCCAGGTGGCTGGCGCGTTCTGTGGCGCGTTGTTGGTTTACACGCTGTACAGCAATCTTTTCTTCGATTACGAACAAACTCACCATATGGTTCGTGGCACTCAAGCCAGCCTCGAACTGGCGTCGGTGTTCTCCACGTTCCCCAACCCGGCCCTGTCCACGGCCCAGGCCTTCCTGGTTGAAGTGATCATCACCGCCGTCCTGATGGGCGTGATCATGTCCCTGACCGACGACAACAACGGCCTGCCTAACGGGCCCATGGCGCCACTGCTGATCGGCCTGCTGATTGCGGTGATTGGCAGCTCGATGGGGCCGCTGACCGGCTTTGCGATGAACCCGGCGCGTGACTTCGGACCGAAACTGATGACTTTCTTTGCGGGCTGGGGTGAAATTTCCTTCACCGGTGGACGCGATATCCCGTACTTCCTGATTCCGATTTTTGCACCGATTGTCGGTGCCTGCCTCGGTGCTGCCGCGTATCGCGGGCTGATTGCCCGTCATCTGCCCAGCGCCATACCTGCTACAAAGGACGCAACACCGGCCATTGACGGCAAACCAAGAACTTCTTGATACCGTAGGCGCGCGACTCTGCCCATTTGGTCCCGCGCCTGACCTCACTTCCTTATTTCGTCCAAGGCAATCGACATGACCGACATTCAGAATAAGAACTACATCATTGCCCTCGATCAGGGTACGACCAGTTCCCGCGCGATCATTTTCGACCGCGACGCGAACGTGGTTTGCACGGCCCAGCGCGAATTCGCCCAGCATTATCCGCAAGCCGGTTGGGTCGAACACGACCCGATGGAAATCTTCGCCACCCAAAGCGCCGTGATGGTCGAGGCCCTGGCGCAAGCCGGCCTGCATCACGACCAGGTCGCGGCGATCGGCATCACCAACCAGCGTGAAACCACCGTGGTCTGGGACAAGACCACCGGCCGCCCGATCTACAACGCGATCGTCTGGCAGTGCCGGCGCAGCACCGAGATCTGCCAGCAACTCAAGCGTGACGGCCACGAGCAATACATCAGCGAAACCACCGGTCTGGTCACCGACCCGTACTTCTCCGGCACCAAACTCAAGTGGATCCTCGACAACGTCGAAGGCAGCCGTGAACGTGCGCGCAAGGGCGAGTTGCTGTTCGGCACCGTCGACAGCTGGCTGATCTGGAAATTTACCGGCGGCAAAGTGCACGTCACCGACTACACCAACGCCTCGCGTACCATGCTCTTCAACATCCACACCCTGGAGTGGGATGCGAAGATGCTGGAAGTGCTGGATATTCCGCGCGAAATGCTGCCGGAAGTTAAGTCCTCGTCGGAAATCTACGGCCACACCAAAAGCGGCATCGCCATCGGCGGTATCGCGGGCGACCAGCAGGCCGCCCTCTTCGGCCAGATGTGCGTTGAGCCAGGCCAGGCGAAAAACACCTACGGCACCGGTTGCTTCCTGCTGATGAACACTGGCGACAAAGCCGTGAAATCCAAGCACGGCATGCTGACCACTATCGCCTGCGGTCCGCGTGGCGAAGTGGCCTACGCACTGGAAGGCGCTGTCTTCAACGGTGGCTCAACCGTTCAGTGGCTGCGTGATGAATTGAAAATCATCAATGACGCCCACGACACCGAATACTTCGCCAACAAGGTCAAGGACAGCAATGGCGTGTACCTGGTACCGGCCTTCACCGGTCTGGGCGCACCGTATTGGGACCCGTATGCCCGTGGCGCACTGTTCGGACTGACCCGCGGCGTACGCGTGGATCACATCATTCGTGCAGCGCTGGAGTCGATTGCCTACCAGACCCGCGACGTGCTCGACGCCATGCAACAGGATTCCGGCGAGCGCCTGAAAGCCCTGCGCGTGGATGGCGGCGCGGTGGCGAACAATTTCCTGATGCAGTTCCAGGCCGACATCCTCGGCACCCAGGTCGAGCGTCCGCAAATGCGCGAAACCACCGCGCTGGGCGCCGCTTACCTCGCCGGTCTGGCGTGTGGTTTCTGGGGCAGCCTGGAAGAGCTGCGCGGCAAGGCGGTGATCGAGCGTGAATTCGAACCGACGCTGGACGAAACCGCGAAGGAAAAACTCTACGCCGGCTGGAAAAAAGCGGTCAGCCGCACGCGTGATTGGGAACCTCATGAAGGCGCTGAATAAGCCAACGTAAGTACTCGTATCTGTATGTAACTGGTAGGGAGCAGATTCCTGCGGCATCATGGGCAAATTTTGCACGGCAGCCCAAAGGAAGCCCCATGAATCTGCCTCCCCGTCAGCAGCAAATCCTCGAACTGGTTCGCGAACGCGGCTATGTCAGCATCGAGGAAATGGCCACGCTGTTCGTCGTTACACCGCAAACCATCCGCCGCGACATCAATCAGCTCGCGGAAGCCAATTTGTTGCGTCGCTACCATGGCGGCGCGGCCTACGATTCCAGTGTCGAAAACACCGCCTACGCCATGCGCGCCGATCAGATGCGCGATGAAAAGCAGCGTATCGGCGAAGCCATTGCCGCCCAGATCCCCGATCACGCCTCGCTGTTCATCAACATCGGCACCACGACCGAATCGATTGCCCGGGCGCTGCTCAACCACAATCACCTGAAGATCATCACCAATAACCTGCACGTGGCCTCGATGCTCAGCGCCAAGGACGACTTCGATGTCCTGCTGACCGGTGGCAATGTGCGGCGTGACGGAGGGGTGGTCGGTCAGGCGAGTGTCGACTTCATTAACCAGTTCAAGGTCGATTTTGCCTTGGTCGGCATCAGCGGTATCGATGAAGACGGCAGCCTGCTGGACTTCGACTACCAGGAAGTACGGGTGTCGCAAGCGATCATTGCCAATGCCCGGCAGGTGATTCTGGCGGCGGACTCCAGCAAGTTCGGGCGCAACGCCATGGTTCGCCTGGGGCCGATCAGTTTGATCGATTGCCTGGTGACGGATCAGCAGCCTGTGCCGGCGTTGGCGCAGCTGTTGAGTCAGCACAAGATTCGACTCGAAGTGGTTTAACCCCTTTCGAAAACACCACGCTCCCCTGTGGCGAGGGAGCTTGCTCCCGTTCGGCTGCGCAGCAGACGCAGTTCAGACAACATGCTCCTCCTGAAAAACCGCGTTCGCCGGTTCAGGCTGCTTCGCAGCCCAGCGGGAGCAAGCCCCTCGCCACAAAAGCCTCCAACAGCATCATTAATGTTCGGAAATTTTCCTTTGACGGCCCTTCGATCAGTATTTTCAATCGAAGTTGACTGGCTGTGTGCGTCTTTATGGGCTACCATTTTCGCAAATGAACATTTATGTTCGAAATCCAATACCGAAAATCATAAAAGCCCGAGGCCAGCCGATGCCCACTTCTACCTTGCCTACGCCCCCTCTCGCTGAGGTCTACGACATTGCCGTCATCGGTGGCGGGATCAATGGCGTGGGGATCGCAGCGGATGCCGCCGGCCGCGGTCTTTCGGTGTTCCTTTGCGAAAAGGATGATCTTGCCAGCCACACCTCGTCGGCCAGCAGCAAACTGATCCACGGTGGCCTGCGCTACCTCGAACATTACGAATTCCGCCTGGTACGTGAAGCCCTTGCGGAGCGCGAAGTGTTGTTGGCCAAGGCGCCACACATCGTCAAGCAAATGCGTTTCGTGCTGCCGCACCGTCCGCACCTGCGTCCGGCGTGGATGATCCGCGCCGGTTTGTTCCTTTATGACAACCTGGGCAAACGGGAAAAACTGGAAGGTTCGAAAAGCCTGAAGTTCGGCCCGGACAGCCCGCTGAAAAGCGAAATCACCAAAGGCTTCGAGTATTCCGATTGCTGGGTCGACGATGCTCGCCTGGTGGTACTGAATGCCATGGCCGCCCGCGAGAAAGGCGCCCACGTTCACACCCAGACCCGTTGCGTCAGCGCTCGTCGCACCAAAGGCCTGTGGCACCTGCACCTGGAACGCGCCGACGGCAGTCTGTTTTCGATTCGCGCCAAGGCGCTGGTGAATGCGGCCGGCCCGTGGGTCGCCAAGTTCATTCGTGACGACCTGAAAATGGAATCGCCCTATGGCATCCGCCTCATCCAGGGCAGCCACCTGATCGTGCCGAAGCTGTACGAAGGCGAACACGCGCATATTCTGCAAAACGAAGATCAGCGCATCGTGTTCACCATCCCGTACCTGAACCACTTCACCCTGATCGGCACCACCGACCGCGAATACACCGGCGATCCGGCGAAGGTCGCAATCACCGAAGGTGAAACCGATTACCTGTTGAAAGTGGTCAACGCTCACTTCAAAAAGCAGATCAGCCGCGACGACATCCTGCACAGCTATTCCGGTGTTCGTCCGCTGTGCAATGACGAATCCGACAATCCGTCGGCCGTCACCCGCGATTACACCCTGGCCTTGTCGGGCACGGGCGAAGAAGCGCCGCTGCTGTCGGTGTTCGGTGGCAAGCTGACCACCTACCGCAAACTGGCCGAGTCGGCGCTGGCACAACTGGCGCCGTACTTCACCCACATCAAGCCGAGCTGGACCGCCACCGCGACCCTGCCGGGCGGCGAAGACATGACCACCCCGCAGGCGCTGAGCTCACGGATTCGTGACCAGTTCGACTGGGTGCCGACTGAAATTTCCCGCCGCTGGGCCACGACCTACGGCAGCCGCACGTGGCGCATGCTCGAAGGCGTGCAGAGCCTCAGCGATCTGGGCGAACACATTGGCGGCGGTCTCTACACCCGCGAAATCGATTACCTGTGCAGCGAAGAGTGGGCGACCACGGCGCATGACATTCTGTGGCGCCGCAGCAAGCTAGGGTTGTTCACCACCCCGGATGAGCAACAGAAGCTCGCGGATTATCTGAGCAAGGTCGAGCAGAACCGCAGCAAGATCGAAGCGGCCTGATCTCATCCGCGCTAAACGAAAGCCCCTGAATCTCGCGATTCAGGGGCTTTTTTGCATTCATGTCGCTCCCTCGCTCCCGCAGGGAATATGCAGGCACAAGATTTCGTTCGGTTTTCCGAACGCGACTTGTCGGTCTATTCGGTTAACCGGATTCTCTAACCCAAAATGACACGCCATGAATATTTAATATCGTTATAAATCAATGAATTAACCTTAACCACCTGGCCTGGCACGAGTCATGCTCTACACTTTTGGACGAATGCTTGTTGCGCGGTCCTTAGAAGCCGACGGACATTCGAAGCACAAAAGGGCCGATGAACTGGCTCCATAAAAAAAACAATGTCGAGGAAAATTTGATGCGCATCGTTCCCCATATCCTGGGCGCAGCCATTGCTGCCGCTCTGATTACCACTCCAGTTTTCGCTGCCGAACTCACCGGCACACTGAAGAAGATCAAAGAGTCCGGCACCATCACCCTCGGGCATCGTGACGCTTCCATTCCGTTTTCCTATATCGCGGACGCTTCCGGCAAACCGGTTGGCTACTCCCACGATATCCAGCTGAAAATTGTTGAAGCGATCAAGAAAGACCTGGACCTGCCTAACCTTCAGGTCAAATACAACCTGGTGACCTCGCAAACCCGTATTCCGCTGGTGCAGAACGGCACCGTGGACCTGGAATGCGGTTCCACCACCAACAACGTCGAGCGTCAGCAGCAAGTTGACTTCTCCATCGGCATCTTCGAAATCGGCACCAAGCTGCTGGCCAAGAAGGATTCGCCGTACAAAGACTTCGCCGATCTGAAAGGCAAGAACGTAGTGACCACAGCGGGCACCACGTCCGAGCGTATTCTGAAGTCGATGAACGCCGACAAGCAGATGGGCATGAATGTCATCTCCGCCAAGGACCACGGCGAATCCTTCCAGATGCTGGAATCGGGTCGTGCCGTTGCGTTCATGATGGACGACGCACTGCTGGCCGGTGAAATGGCCAAGGCCAAGAAGCCGACTGACTGGGCTGTGACGGGCACTGCACAATCCTACGAAATCTACGGCTGCATGGTCCGCAAGGGCGACGAGCCGTTCAAGAAGGCTGTAGACGACGCCATTGTGGCGACCTACAAATCCGGCGAGATCAACAAGATCTACGAAAAATGGTTCATGCAGCCAATCCCGCCTAAAGGCCTGAACCTGATGTTCCCGATGAGCGACGAGCTCAAGGCCCTGATCGCCAATCCGACCGATAAAGCGGCTGACGACAAGAAATCCTGATTTCTGACTAACCTTACCTCCTGAGAGGGCTACTACTCTTTCAGGAGGTTGTCACTCCCTGCTGGCATTTCTGGAAACACTCGAACAGGCGGCTGTCGAGCCGATCGCGTGTGCCTGACTCTCAAGTCGGGCGGGAACGGAGCTTCCCCAGGCGGGCACTAGTACATCGATCGAATCCGAGGGGAGACCCTAATGAATTACAACTGGGACTGGGGCGTGTTCTTCAAGTCTACCGGCGTGGGCAGCGAAATTTATTTCGACTGGTACCTCACCGGCCTGGGCTGGACCATCGCCATCGCCATCGTGGCCTGGATCATCGCCCTGACGCTGGGCTCGATCCTGGGCGTCATGCGCACCGTACCGAATCGCATCGTGTCGGGCATCGCGACCTGCTACGTCGAACTGTTTCGTAACGTGCCGCTGCTGGTGCAGCTGTTCATCTGGTACTTCCTGGTGCCCGACCTGCTGCCACAAAACCTGCAGGACTGGTACAAACAGGACCTGAACCCGACCACCTCGGCGTTCCTCAGCGTTGTTGTCTGCCTGGGCCTGTTCACCACGGCTCGCGTTTGCGAACAAGTACGCACAGGCATTCAGGCGTTGCCGAAAGGCCAGGAAGCCGCTGCTCGCGCCATGGGCTTCAAGCTGCCACAGATCTACTGGAACGTGCTGCTGCCCCAGGCTTACCGGATCATCATTCCGCCGCTCACCTCGGAATTCTTGAACGTGTTCAAGAACACCTCCGTCGCCTCGCTGATCGGTCTGATGGAGTTGCTCGCACAGACCAAACAGACCGCCGAGTTTTCCGCGAACCTGTTCGAGGCCTTCACCCTGGCAACGCTGATCTACTTCACCCTGAACATGGGCCTGATGCTGCTGATGCGCCTGGTCGAGAAGAAAGTCGCCGTACCGGGCCTGATCTCCGTAGGGGGTAAATGATGGAATTCGACTTCTCGGGCATCATCCCGTCCCTGCCAGGACTGTGGAACGGCATGGTGATGACCCTGCAACTGATGGCGCTGGGCGTTATCGGCGGCATCATCCTCGGCACGGTCCTCGCGCTGATGCGCCTGTCCCACAGCAAACTGCTGTCGAACATTGCCGGCGCCTACGTTAACTACTTCCGTTCGATCCCGCTCCTGCTGGTCATCACCTGGTTCTACCTGGCGGTGCCGTTCGTGCTGCGCTGGATCACTGGCGAAGACACGCCGATCGGCGCGTTCGCTTCATGCATCGTGGCCTTCATGATGTTCGAAGCGGCGTACTTCTGCGAAATCGTCCGCGCCGGCGTGCAGTCGATTCCCAAAGGCCAGATGGGCGCTGCCCAAGCCCTGGGCATGACGTACGGCCAGATGATGCGTCTGATCATCCTGCCGCAAGCGTTCCGCAAGATGACCCCGCTGCTGTTGCAACAGAGCATCATTCTGTTTCAGGACACCTCACTGGTGTATGCGGTCGGTCTGGTGGACTTCCTCAATGCCTCGCGTGCCAGTGGCGACATCATCGGCCGCTCGAATGAGTTCCTGATCTTCGCAGGTCTCGTGTACTTCACAATCAGCTTTGCCGCCTCGCTGCTGGTCAAGCGTCTGCAAAAAAGGTTTGCCGTATGATCTCTATCAAGAATGTCAACAAGTGGTATGGCGACTTCCAGGTACTGACTGACTGCAGCACCGAGGTCAAAAAAGGCGAAGTGATCGTGGTTTGCGGCCCGTCCGGTTCCGGCAAATCCACCTTGATCAAATGCGTCAACGCGCTGGAACCGTTCCAGAAAGGCGACATCGTCGTCGACGGCACGTCCATCGCCGACCCAAAGACCAACCTGCCGAAACTGCGCTCTCGCGTGGGCATGGTGTTCCAGCATTTCGAGCTGTTCCCGCACCTGACCATCACCGAAAACCTGACCATCGCGCAGATCAAGGTGTTGGGCCGCAGCAAGGAAGAGGCCACCAAGAAAGGCCTGCAATTGCTCGAGCGCGTGGGTCTCTCGGCCCACGCTCACAAGCATCCGGGTCAGCTCTCCGGTGGTCAGCAACAGCGTGTGGCGATTGCCCGTGCACTGGCGATGGACCCGATCGTCATGCTGTTTGACGAACCGACCTCGGCGCTCGACCCTGAAATGGTCAATGAAGTACTCGACGTGATGGTGCAACTGGCCCATGAAGGCATGACCATGATGTGCGTGACCCACGAAATGGGCTTCGCCCGTAAAGTGGCGGACCGGGTGATCTTCATGGACGCCGGCAAAATCATCGAAGACTGCAAGAAAGAGGAGTTCTTCGGCGATATCAGCCACCGTGCCGAGCGTACGCAGCACTTCCTCAACAAGATTCTGCAGCACTAAAAAAGACACCGCTCCCCAACTGTGGGAGCGGGCTTTTGTGGCGAGGGGATTTATCCCCGTTCGGCTGCGAAGCAGTCGTCAACCCATTGCATGCGGTTTGACTTTTAATGCTGGGGCCGCTTCGCAGCCCAACGGGGATAAATCCCCTCGCCACAAAAGTTCGCTCCTACAGGGGCCGGTGGCGGCGCTCTAAGTAAGTGTTGTGGTTGACCCAAGGCATCTGTGATGAAATGCGACCCCACTCTCTATCGCGCAGCAAAGCCATCACTCGCCGTGAAACCCCGTCTGATCCGCCATCTGTTCCTGCCGCCGCTGGTCATCGCCCTGATGATCGGATTGGGTTTTCTCGGCTTCTGGGTCAGTGAGCACTACGGAATCCGCAGCCTCAGCGAGAACGGCCAGCGTCAGCTCGAACTGCACGCCCGCGCCGTCGAGAGCGAGATCAGCAAATACACCTACCTGCCCAGCTTGCTGGAACTCGAATCCAGCGTCTCGAAGCTGTTGGCCGACCCGTCTCCGGAACACCGGCAAACGGTCAATGAATACCTCGAAGGCCTGAACCGGCGCAGCCGCAGTCGGGCCATCTACGTGATGGACACCACCGGTCGTGTCATGGCCACCAGCAACTGGCGCGACGTCGACAGTTACCTCGGTGAAGACCTGTCCTTCCGCGCCTACTTCCAGAACGCCGTGCGCGGCCAGCCCGGCCGTTTCTATGGCATCGGCAGCACCAACGGCGAACCCGGTTATTACCTGGCCCATGGCCTGGAAGAACACGGCAAGATCATCGGTGTCGCGGTGGTCAAAGTCCGCCTCGAAGCCATGGAAGAACGCTGGCAGCGCGCGCGCCTCGAAGCCTTTGTCAGCGACGAAAACGGCATCATCATTCTCTCCAGCGATCCGGCGCGCCGGCTGAAATCAGTCGTGCCACTGAGCGACGAGACCAAGGAGAAACTCGCCCGCAGCCTTCAGTACTACTGGTTTCCACTGAACGAACTGCAACCGCTGGCCCGGGAAAAACTGGCCGAAGGCGAAGAAAAACTGACCTTCCCGGCCAACAGCGAAGTGGAGTCCGACGAAGAGGACATCAGTTACCTCTCGCAAACCCGCCCCTTGAGCGACACCCCGTGGAATTTCACCCTGCTCACGCCGCTGCAGGATTTGCGTCGCGAAGCGATCAATCAGGGGATTCTGGTGGCCGTGGCGTTTGCCCTGGTGGCGTTCCTGCTGATTGCCTGGAACGAGCGCCGCAAGGTGATCGCCACCCGCCTCGCCGCCCGGGAAGCCTTGCAGGAAGCCAACAATCAACTGGAGCGTCGGATTACCGAACGCACCACCGATCTGCGCGCCAGCAACGAGCGACTCAAGGGTCAGATCCGCGAACGCCGTCAGGCCGAAGAGACATTGCGGCGCGCCCAGGATGAACTGGTGCAGGCCGGAAAACTCGCCGCCATCGGCCAGATGTCCACCAGCATCGCCCACGAATTGAATCAACCGCTGGCGGCGCTACGCACCCTGTCCGGCAACACCGTGCGCTTTCTCGAGCGCGGGCAACTGGATGTGGCCAGCACCAACCTCAAGACCATCAACGAACTGATCGATCGCATGGGCCGGATCACCGCCAGCCTGCGCTCCTTTGCCCGGCGCGGCGACGACAAGGGCCAGGCCTGCCTCGGCAAAGCAATGGACGCCGCGCTGCAACTGCTCGGCGGACGCGTGGAAAGTGTCCCGCTGCAATTACATCGAGAATACGCCGACGTACAGGTGCAGATTGACCAGACCCGCCTGGAGCAGATTCTGGTCAACCTGATCGGCAACGCCCTCGATGCCATGCAGTCGCAGCCCCAACCGGAGCTGTGGCTTGAAGGCGAAGAGTTCGATGGCAAATATCGCCTGCGGGTCCGCGACAACGGTCATGGCATCGACGCCGAAGCGCGCAAGCACCTGTTCGAACCGTTCTTCACCACCAAACCCGGTGAGCAGGGTCTGGGCCTCGGCCTGACCCTTTCCGCCAGCCTGGCCGCCGCGACGGGCGGACATTTGGGTGTCGAGCACCCGGCCAGCGGTGGTACCACCTTCGTCCTCAGTTTACCGTTGGTAAGCCCTACTCCTGCCGAGCCAATATGAACAACGACCTTAGTGTGCTGATCGTCGAAGACGACCCCCATGTGCTGCTCGGCTGCCAACAGGCGCTGACCCTGGAAGACATTCCCTGCGTCGGCGTGGGCAGTGCCGAAGAAGCGCTGGAGCGGGTCGGCGACAATTTTGCCGGCATCGTCATCAGCGATATTCGCCTGCCCGGCATCGACGGCCTCGAACTCCTGACCCGGCTCAAGGCTCGCGATCGCAGCCTGCCGGTGGTGCTGATAACCGGCCACGGCGACATCTCCATGGCCGTCGGCGCAATGCAGAAAGGCGCCTATGATTTCATGGAGAAACCCTTCTCCCCGGAACGGCTGGTGGATGTCGCACGTCGTGCGCTGGAACAACGCAGCCTGGCGCGGGAAGTGTCTTCGCTGCGTCGGCAACTGGCGGAACGGGATTCCCTGGAAGGCCGGATCATCGGCCGCTCGCCAGCGATGCAGAACCTGCGGGAATTGATCGCCAACGTCGCCGACACTTCGGCCAACGTGCTGATCGAAGGCGAAACCGGCACCGGCAAGGAACTTGTCGCACGCTGCCTGCACGACTTCAGTCGGCGTCACACCAAGCAGTTCGTCGCGCTGAACTGCGGTGGACTGCCGGAGAACCTTTTCGAAAGTGAAATCTTCGGCCACGAAGCCAACGCCTTCACCGGCGCCGGCAAGCGGCGGATCGGCAAGATCGAACACGCCGACGGCGGTACGCTGTTCCTCGACGAAGTGGAAAGCATGCCGCTGCCGTTGCAGATCAAACTGCTGCGGGTGTTGCAGGAACGCACCCTCGAACGCCTCGGCTCGAACCAGAGTGTGGCGGTGGATTGCCGGGTGATCGCGGCGACCAAATCCGACCTCGACGAGTCGAGCAAGGCCGGCGAATTCCGCAGCGACCTGTATTACCGCCTGAATGTGGTGACCCTGGAACTGCCGCCGCTGCGCGAACGCCGCGAAGACATCCTGCAACTGTTCGAACACTTCCTGCAGCAGTCGTCCTTGCGCTTCGACCGCGCGGTACCGGAGCTGGACAACCAGACCCTGTCAAACCTGATGAGCCACGACTGGCCGGGCAACGTGCGCGAACTGCGCAACGTCGCCGAGCGTTTTGCCCTCGGCCTGCCGGCCTTCAAGAAAACCGGTACCAGCGGCAGCAATCAGGGCCTGGCCTTTGCCGAAGCGGTGGAAGCCTTCGAACGCAACCTG
This sequence comes from Pseudomonas sp. NFX71, assembly GCF_048079215.1. Taxonomy (NCBI): domain Bacteria; kingdom Pseudomonadati; phylum Pseudomonadota; class Gammaproteobacteria; order Pseudomonadales; family Pseudomonadaceae; genus Pseudomonas; species Pseudomonas sp. NFX71. Next base: position 638,964 of record NZ_CP182230.1, read on the forward strand.
CTCAGCGACGCCTTGCAACGCAGCGGCGGCAACCTGACCCAGGCCAGCCTGGAACTGGGCATGGCCAAAACCACCCTGTTCGACAAAGTGAAGAAGTACGGGCTGAGCCACTGACGGACCTGATGCTCAAGGCTGGCTCCGGGCGGTGTTCCGACGAAGACGGCGTGTCAGACACTTCATGACTGTTCCGTCGCCTTCGCCGGCACGTCGGATCACCGCACCGATCGCTCCTGCAGGTTCTGCGTTTTACTGCCCGTAAACCTTCTGCAACTGCGCTTGCGTCAGCGCATCCTCGAACGGCACCGGCACTGATTTCACTGCGCCGTAGAGGTTGCGATAACGCCAATAGGTGCCGTTATTCGCCAACTGATAACCGCGCTCTACCACACGCTGGCCATCGAGCACATACCGCAAGGTTTCCTGGGCGGCCTCCGGCGGTGCCGGCAGCATCAGGTCGGTGGCTAAAACACGCATGGACTCGTCGATGCACTCGTCGAGCACGGCCGTGACCCTCGCCAGATCCAGAGTGCCGTCGTCGATGCATTGCTTGCCGCAACGCCGAACTGGCTGGCTCGCCACTTCAATGCGCATGCGGTACAGCGCAGAACCGGCAATGTCCTGGACCTGCACCTGATTGACCAGCACAAAACTGCCGCGATCGGGGGTGAGCATCAGTTTCGGTTCGATCACCAGCCGCGCGGTGACTTGCCCCTCACCTTGTTTCAGCCCGGCCACTTGCGACGCTTGTTGATAGCGCTGTTGCAGACGCTCCTGCAATGGCACGCCGGCGAGCAGGTCGGCCATCGGACGCGAATCCTTGAGCGCAGAGTTTTCCGCATCGCGCTGCAAGCTGCCGCTGCCCATCTGAGTGTTGATCAGGCTCGCCACCAGCAAACCTGCCAGTCCTGCCGCATTGGCACCCGCCACCAGGTTATGACTCGACGAAGCCGCCTTCTGCGCCGCCTCGGCGTCAATCACCGTGCTGGCACCGACAAACGCCTGCGGCAGTTGCATGTCCACTTTCAGTCCATGAGCCTGGACGTAGGACGCGGCACTCTGCGACTTGAAACCGGCCTCGGGCGCCGGTTTCTGCGCGCAACCGGCGAGCACCAGCAGGGCCAGCGCACTGGCCCCCATGATCGAGCGCTTCATTGCTCGAACGGTGTGATCATTTGCTGACGACTATTGTCCATGGCCTGGTAGAAGGCATTGGACAGGTTGGTGTAGGTCGGCTCATCCCACTCGCCCTGAGCCGCTTGCACCGCCGCGAAGGGTTTGAACCACAACAGTTTGTTGTCGGCCAGATCGACCACCAGGCCCTGCCCGCTCACCTGCGCCATCGGCACGCTGGTCGGCACGAATCCGTAGTAGCTGCGGGTGGCGCCGGTGGCGAAGACATTCACCAGCAACAGGCGATCGACGCCGTAAGCGCCCTTGATCGGAGTCAGGTCCCGGCCCATGTAGCCTTCGCGGAAACTGGTTTGTTTATAGACATTCAGGTCGACCGGCTCATTGATCCTCTTGACCTTGTAGCCCTTGGCCTGCAGTTTGGCGACGATGACATCCGGCAACGTGTTCAGGTCGCGCACTTGCCATTTTTCGACGTTGTCGCTGAGTTTGCTGTTCACGCCCCGATTGATCGCGTAATCGAGCATCCCCTGTTGACCGGTCAGTGCCAGCACCGGTGCCGGCACCACAGTGATGGCAACGCCGATGGTCGGCTCCTTGGCATCCCAGAATTGTTTATCCAGCGGAACAGGCGGTTGGATGTGGGCGCAGCCGGTAAGGCTCAGGCAAGCGAGTAAAGTGAGCGCTGCCCACGTGCGAAAGGCGTGAAGAGTCATGGATCAAATCCCTATGATTGAAATCGTTGCTGCCTATATCGGCAAGAACGGCTGAAACCATAGTGGCATATTGATATATTTCTATTCAACTGCGATCCGATCAACTGACCGTGCCGCCCTTCGCCTCGCTCATGATCTGTCGAATCGCCCCGACAAAGGTTTCCACCGGTTGCCCGCCGCTGACCGCGTACTGCCCGTTGAAGACCACGGTCGGCACCGAACTGACGCCGCGGGACAGCCACAACTGCTCTTCCTCCCGCACCTCCCTGGCGAACTCGTCCGATGCCAGAATCGCCTCGGCCCGCTGCCGGTCCAGCCCAACGCTTTGCGCGATCTGCGCCAACTGAGCGTGGTCGGAAGGATTGCCGCCGTTGGTGAAATACGCCTTGAACAGCGCCTCCTTCAGATTGAACTGCAACCCTTCCAGCCCCGCCCAGTACAACAAACGGTGAGCATCGAAAGTGTTGTAGATGCGGCTGTTACCGTCCGTGCGAAAGGCAAAGCCGACTTCGGCGCCGCGTGCGCGAATCATCTCGCGGTTCTTTTGCGATTGCTCCGGGGTCGAACCGTATTTCTCGGTGATGTGTTCGGTGATGTTCTGCCCTTCAGGGCTCATCTTCGGATTCAGCTCGAACGGCTGGAAACGGATTTCGGCCTGGACCTCGTCGCCCAGCAAATCCAGAGCGCGGGTCAGGCCGTACAGACCCACAACGCACCACGGGCAGGACACGTCGCTGACGAAATCGATCTTCAGGGGAGCACTCATCACACACCTCGCAGGCTGAACACAGGCCGAAAATGATGAACGATACACCTGTGGAAGCGGCATGGTTGTCTGTCTGCAAGAGACAGGCCGCCTTCGCCAGAATGCCGGCCCCGTTCCCACAGTGGATTTCGGTGCTACAGAAGGTTGTGTTCAACCACAGGATCAATCTGCGCCCAATGCGAAGTGTCTTCGCGATGAGCCTGCAGATAAGGCAACACCGCCGCCAGCAACGGTGCTTTAAACGCCTCCTGAAAACGATGGGCCAACCCAGGAATCAGCTTCAACTGACTACCTTGAATATGCGCCGCCAAATGCACCCCATGCATCACCGGCAACAGCGGATCGGCAGTGCCATGAACCACCAGCGTCGGCACCCGCAACTGATTAAGCAACGCCACCCGACTTGGCTCCGCGAGGATCGCCATGATCTGGCGCTTCACACCCTCGGGGTTGAACGCCCGGTCATAAGACAGCGCCGCCTGATGCAGCAGGGCCTGCCGATCATCGCTCACCGTCGGACTCCCCAGCGCTGCCAGCAAGTCGGCCTGCTGCTCCAGCGCCACTTCGCGATTCGGCGCACCACGGCGCGAGAGCAACTGCACCAAGGCCGCATTGGGCGCCGGCAAACCTTCGGCACCGGAAGTGGTCATGATCAACGTCAGACTCTCGATCCGCTGCGGCGCCATGGCCGCCATATGCTGGGCGATCATCCCGCCCATGCTCGCGCCCAGCACATGGAATTGATCGACGTGCAACGCATCCATCAGACCCAGCGCATCATCGGCCATGTCCGTCAGGGAATACGGTGCCGAAACCGGCAAACCGAGTTTGTAGCGCAGCACTTCGAAGGTCAGATTGGCGTCGACCGGCGCCTGTCGCCAGGTGGACAGGCCGACATCGCGATTGTCATATCGAATCACCCGAAAGCCCTGCTGGCAGAGCGCAACCACCACCTCGTCCGGCCAGTGAATCAACTGCCCGCCCAGCCCCATCACCAGCAGCAGTGCCGGGTCCGAGGCACGGCCGATGCTCTGGTACGCCAGGCTCACCTGCGCCAGATCGGCGTGTTCGGTCGGAACATTCACATCACATCGAGAGGCCGCAAAGGATGGCAGGCCGAACAACAACGCGGCCAGGAAAACCGCTGTCGAAAAAAAACGTGCACTCATGAAAAAACACCGAAACGCAGAACCCCAGTAGAGCGCGAGTCTGATGAAGTTTGATCAAGCGCGCTGCCACAGTTACGTGACAGTTTGATGAAGAGTGCTGAACGGTCATATTCAACACCGCGCTTTCATTCATCGTCCGGGCAGACGCCACAGAAGCTTAAGCCAACTGACTCCGCAACTGCCGCGCCGCCGCCACCATGTTCACCAACGCCGCTTCCGTCTCCGGCCAAGCCCGGGTTTTCAGACCGCAATCCGGGTTCACCCACAACCGTTCCGCCGGAATCCGCTTCACGGCCTTGCTCATCAACTTGACCATCTCCGCCGTGTCCGGCACCCGTGGCGAGTGAATGTCATACACACCCGGGCCGATATCGTTCGGGTAGTCGAACGCTTCGAAGGCCTCCAGCAATTCCATGTCCGAACGCGAGGTTTCAATGGTGATCACGTCAGCATCCATCGCCGCGATGGCCTCGATCACGTCGTTGAATTCGCTGTAGCACATGTGGGTGTGGATCTGGGTTTCATCGCGCACACCGGACGCACTCAAGCGAAACGCTTGCACCGCCCAATCGAGGTATTCCTGCCATTGCGCCCGACGCAGCGGCAAACCTTCGCGGAACGCCGCTTCGTCGATCTGGACGATCTTGATGCCGGCGTTTTCCAGGTCCAGCACCTCGTCACGCAGGGCCAGCGCCAACTGCTGCGCCTGGACTTTGCGCGAAACGTCTTCCCGCGGGAACGACCACATCAGCATGGTCACCGGACCGGTGAGCATGCCTTTCATGACTTTGTCGGTCAGGCTTTGCGCATAAGTGATCCAGTCGACAGTCATGGCGTTCGGACGGCTCAGGTCGCCGTAGATGATCGCCGGTTTCACACAACGGGAACCGTAGCTCTGTACCCAGCCAAAACGGGTGAACAGGTAGCCGTCCAGCTGCTCGGCGAAGTACTCCACCATGTCGTTGCGTTCGGCTTCACCGTGGACCAGCACATCCAGGCCCAGGCGTTCCTGGACTTGCACCGCGTGGCGGATTTCGCTGTGCATGGCGTCGGTGTAATCGTTGGCCGACAGCTTGCCTTGCTTGAACGCCTGACGCGCCAGGCGGATCGAACCGGTCTGCGGGAACGAACCGATGGTGGTGGTCGGAAACGCCGGTAGCTTCAACCTTGTGCGCTGTTGCTCGATGCGTTTGGCAAACGGCGAGTGGCGCTGGCTGTCGGCTGCACCGATGGCGTTGATGCGGGCTTGCACTTGCGCTTTGTGGATACGCGGAGACTCGGCGCGGCTGGCCTGAATCGCCCGGCTTTCGCCCAGGGCGGCTTGCACCTTGGGCGACTGCGGGTCGTTAAGTGCATCACGCAGCACAGCGATTTCGCCACACTTCTGCACGGCAAACGCCAGCCAGCTTTTCAGTTCCGGATCGAGTTTGTCTTCACGCTCCAGGTCCACCGGACTGTGCAGCAACGAGCAGGAACTGCTGACCCACAGGTTGTCGCCAAAGCGTTCCTGGGCCAATTGCAGTTGTGCGAGCACCGGCTCCAGTTCGCAACGCCAGACGTTGCGGCCATTGACCAGGCCCACCGAGAGAATCTTGTAGGTCGGCAGACGATCGAGCACGTGGAGCAGTTGGTCGGGGGCGCGCACCGCATCGATGTGCAAACCTTGCACTGGCAAACCGACGGCCAGACCGAGGTTGTCTTGCAGGCCACTGAAGTAGGTCGCCACCAGCTTTTTCAGCGGCGAATACTGGAGGATGTGATAAGCGCGTTCGAAAGCATTTTTCCATTCTTGCGGCAGGTCGAGGGTCAGGATCGGCTCGTCGATCTGCACCCACTCCACGCCTTGGGCGGCGAGACGACCGAGGATTTCGCCGTAGATCGGCAGCAGGCGTTCCAGCAGGTCGAGCTTGTCGAAGTCGTTGCCTTTGGCCTTGCCCAGCCACAGGTACGTCAGCGGGCCGATGATCACTGGTTTGACGTTATGGCCAAGGGCCCGGGCTTCGTCGACTTCGTCGAACAACTGTTCCCAGCTAAGCTTGAACTGTTGGTCTGCGCTGAATTCCGGGACCAGGTAGTGGTAGTTGGTATCGAACCACTTGGTCAGTTCCTGTGCATATTGCGCCTTGGTGTGTTCGCCGCCGCAGCAGGCTGCAGTTGCACCTCGGGCCATGGCGAACAGCGTGTCCAGCGTCGGCAGGCCGTTGGCGTTTTTGGCACTGTCGAAACGCTCCGGGATCACACCAAAGGTCAGGGAATGGGTCAGCACCTGGTCGTACCAGGCGAAGTCGCCGACCGGCAGCAGGTCGATGCCGGCGTCTTTCTGCAATTGCCAGTGGGTGGCGCGCAGTTGGGCACCGACGTTTTTCAGCGCGTCCTGATCGAGATCGCCCTTCCAGTAGGATTCGAGGGCTTTTTTCAGTTCGCGGTCAGCGCCGATGCGTGGAAAACCAAGTGTGTGGGCCAGAGCCATGGTGAGTTCCTTCCTAGATTAGAGGCCGTAAAACATGGCCCTATTGTCGACAGCCAACCCAACATGAGACAAACTCAACCTTTTCGTGTTGATCACAAGTTTTCCTCATGGAGCCCAACCGGTGCTTGAAATCCGCCACTTGAAGACCCTGCACGCCTTGCGCGAAGCCGACAGCCTGGTCGATGCCGCCGACCGCCTGCACCTGACGCAATCAGCCCTGTCCCACCAGTTCAAGGAGCTGGAAGAGCGCATGGGCATGCCGTTGTTCGTACGCAAGACCAAACCGGTGCGTTTCACCAGCGCCGGTTTGCGCCTGCTGCAATTGGCCGACGCCACTTTGCCGCTGCTACGCGGCGCCGAGCGTGATATCGCGCGGCTGGCCGGTGGCACCGCCGGGCGCTTGCACATGGCAATCGAATGCCACAGCTGCTTCCAGTGGCTGATGCCAACCATCGACCAGTTCCGCGATGCGTGGCCGGAAGTCGAACTGGACCTGGCGTCGGGTTTCTCCTTCGCCCCGTTGCCAGCCCTGGCCCGTGGCGATCTGGATCTGGTGGTGACCTCCGATCCGCTGGAAATTGCCGGTATCACCTATGTACCGCTGTTCACTTATGAAGCAATGCTCGCGGTGGCCAATCAGCACCGTTTGGCGAACAAGGCGTATATCGTTCCTGAAGATTTGCTGACCGAGACCTTGATCACTTACCCGGTGGAGCGTGATCGGCTGGATATTTTCACCCGTTTCCTGGAGCCGGCCGACATCGAACCGGCCCAGGTCCGCACCTCGGAGCTGACGGTGATGATGATGCAACTTGTAGCCAGCGGGCGTGGCGTGTGCGGCATGCCGCACTGGGCGCTGCATGAATACAGTTCACGGGGCTATGTGAAGGCCAAGCGGCTGGGTGAGAAAGGCTTGTTTGCGACGTTGTACGCGGGGATCCGCGCGGACATGCTGGATGCGCCGTACATGCGTGATTTTCTGCTGACGGCGAAGGACACGTCGTTTTCTACGCTGGATGGGGTCAGCGCGGTTCGATAGCCGATACGGTCCCCTGTGGCGAGGGCGCTTGCTCCCGCTCGGCTGCGCAGCAGACGAAAATCCAGCCTATGCGGTGTACCTGAGAGAATAAGGTTGCAGGTTTTGGGGACGCTTCGCAGCCCGGCGGGAGCAAGCGCCCTCGCCACAAAAGCGGCCTTATGCCTCAAGTTCCTGGGGTGACCTCCCGCCACATGTGGATCTTGTCGAAGTACTCTTCACCAACCCGCAGCGCCAGCGGCTCCAGGCCGAACTGGATGAAGCCGCATCGCTGGTACAAGTTGAACGCCGCTTCGTTGCCGGCGGTGACGGTCAGCTGAACCAGCCTCAGGACCGGGTGGGTTTGCGCCTCGGCCAGCGCCGCCTGCACCAATTGATAACCGAGCCCGCGCTGACGAACCTGGCCGGATACGTACAGGCCGAACAGCGTCGCCTTATGCCGGGCCTTTTCACGAGGTTCGAAGGCCAGGCCGACGATGCCTGCCAATTGCCCTTGTTCAAATGCGCCGAACAGCACATCGAGCTTGCTGGTCAGGCGCGACTCCCACCAGCTCAGCGGCATCGTGGCGCGCTCACGCACGCTGGAGGTGAACGCCTGAGGATGCAAGTCGTAGGCTTCGAGCATCAGCGCCCGATAGGCCAGCGCATGGCTGGCATCAAGCCGTTCAATCCACATGTTCACGCCGCCCTTCGTTGCTCAAGCATCAGCCGCACCGCCAGCGCCGACAGCACGAACCCCATGAAATAGCGTTGCAGCGCCAGCCAGGTCGGGTTGTTGACGAACCAGGACGCGATGCCTGCCGCAAACACCGCGATCAACAGATTGACGCAAAAACTGACGCTGATCTGGGTCAAACCGAGAACGATGCTCTGGGTGAAGACAGAGCCATGCTCAGGCGTGATGAACTGCGGAAACACCGACAGGTAAAACACGGCGATCTTCGGATTCAAGGCACTGGTCAGAAACCCCATGGTAATCAATTTGCGCGGCGAATCCGGCGGCAACTGCTGCGCCTCGAACGGCGACCGCGCTCCCGGTTTGACCGCCTGCCAGGCCAGCCACATCAGGTACAGCGCCCCGGCCCACTTCAACACTTCATAGGCCATCGGCACGGCCAGGAACACCGCGGTCAAACCCGCCGCTGCGGCGAACAGATGCACGAAGAATCCGGCGACCACACCGAGCAACGAAGTCACCCCGGCCTTGCGCCCCTGGCAGATCGAACGGGAGATCAGGTAGATCATGTTCGGCCCCGGCGTCAGTACCATCAGCAACGCGGCAGCGGCGAAGATCAGCAAGTCTTGAAGCGGAATCATGGGCAATCCTTGGTCCGTGAATAATCAGGCGATCGCGGTCAGCGAGGCTCGATAAAACGGCAGGATCAGGTCCCGTGTCAATGGCGCGAGGGTGACATCACCGTCGGTCGCCGGATCGATCCAGCGCACCTCTTCGATCTCCGCTGCCGGGGACACGTCTGCATCGATCGTCAGCTGAAAGAGTTCGGCCTGCACGATAAATCCCGGCTCATTGGCGGCCGGTGCCGAGAATTGCCCCAGATACATCGCGTGCGCCGGATCAATGACCAGTCCGAGCTCTTCATCCAGTTCACGGGCCAGCGCACAGACCGGTTGTTCATGGGCCTCGATCTTGCCACCCGGTTGCATGAAGGCCTCGGTGCCGCGTTTGCGAACCAGCAGGGTACGACCGTCGGGACCGATCAACAGGGCGGCGGCAATGCGGATGATGCGGGGTGAAGCGGCGGATGAAGGTGTCATGAAAAGGATTGGCCTTGGCTGAAAGGCGCAAGGATCACATGAGTGCCGGCGCGTGGTCACGCCGAAAAACTTCTGCGAAACACAGCCCGCCTGAGCGCGAGCCTGGTGGCGAGGGGATTTATCCCCGTTCGGCTGCGAAGCAGTCGCAAACTAAGTGGATGCGGTTTGTCTGAGATACCGAAGTCACAGGTTTGGGGCCGCTTCGCGACCCAACGGGGATAAATCCCCTCGCCACAAAAGCTCGCTCACACAGTGATCAGTGCAAGGCGTCGGAAGTCTCCCCCCCCTCGAGAATCGCGCCGTTCACGTCTTCCGGCACCTTCACGAAAATGCTGTATTTCGCCCCTTCCATGGCTTCGAAAGCGATCAGCTTCTCCACCAGCGGTCCATTCAATACCTTGCCGGCATTGAGCAGCAGCATGCCGTTGTCGGCATTGAGGTTGCGCGCCAGGATCATCCCCGCTGCCAATTCCCGGGTGGTGATGACCTTGACCGCCGGATCGGCCAGAGAAACATCGCTCAGGTAGGCGGCGCACACCTGAATGAAATCCTCCACCATCCCCGGGTCATAGAGTTTTCCGGCATAGCTGCGGATATACACCAGCGCCTCATCGCTGTTCATCTGCCGTTCCAGGATCAACCCGCGCTGCAACTCGATGAAATCCACCGCCAGCTTCAGTAACCGCGAACCGACGGGAATCGCTTCACCCTTGAGCCGGTCGGGAAAACCGCTGCCGTCCCAACGCTCCTGATGGTGCAGAATCAGACGGGCGGCATCCTTCATCGGATCGAGCGTCATCAACAGCGATTCGCTCTGCTTCGGGTAATTGCGGTAACGCTCACGATCATTGTGATGCAACAGGTCCGCAGGGGCGGTCATCATGCTGTCGGTCCAGCTGAGCTTGCCGATGTTGTAGAGCGCCGCCGCCATGGTCAGGTCGCGACTGGTGCCCGCATCCAGGTCATGGAGCTTGCAGTACACCCGCACCAACTCGATGATCTGGCGGTTGGTCTGTTTGGCCGGCGGCATGCGCAGGTTGGCCAGCAGCGAGAACATCTCGGTGCCGGTGACGTAGCTGTGCTTGAGCTCCTCATAGGCCAGGTCGAGCATGTCGGCGGTCTGCTGCAGCTCGGCAGTGCGGGAGGCGACGCGTTTGTCCAGGGTGGTGTTGAGCCGCCTCAATTCCTCGTTCTGATCCCACGTTTCCTGGACCAGACGCAACCTTTCACGTTCGGAATGCTGGTACGCGAGTGATTGCCGCAATATCAGCAGCATTTCCTCATCGTGCCAAGGCTTGCTGATGTAGCGATGAATCTGCCCCTCATTGATGGCTTTGATAATGGCTGACGGGTCGGCATAACCGGTGAGCATGATCCGCACGGTATCGGGATAGAGCTGGTGGATATGGGCCAGCAGCGTGGCACCGTCCATGTTGGGCATGCGTGCATCGCTCATCACCAGATCGATGGACTGTTGCGCCATGATTTCCAGGGCCTGGGCGCCGCTGGTGGCCAGCAGCACGTCGTAGGGCTGGCCGCGTAACAGGCGACGCAGGCTGTTGAGAATGGGTTCCTCATCATCGACCAGCAACACCTTGGGTTTATAGACGGACGTCGCGGGGAGTTGCTCTTCCATGGCATTACCTCAGGCGAAAACGGGTACAGCATCATGTCGGAATCCGGGCAAACATCCGCTATTGCCGGATCCTGACCTTCAGGCTAGATGATTTTCGTGCCATCACCGCAATGATTCGTTTCAGTCAGTTGCGCGAACTCTGGTCCGGGCGACTATGCTCTGGTGACTCGGATCCATAATCTGTACGTTCGGCCAGGTGGTCAGGGAAAAGGATGACCCTTATGAACACTGCGCATCAAACCGCTGCCGGTCCAGGGATCTGGCGATGAATACGCTGCTGGCGCGAACCAACCGGCGAATTCTCATCGTCGACGACACGCCTTCAATCCATGAGGACTTCATCAAGATCCTCAGCCCGCCATCGTCCGATGACGACAGCCTCACCAGCTCGGAACAAGCCCTTTTCGGCACTGCGGTGACGGCCACGCTCCAGCGTTTCATACTCGATTCAGCCTTCCAGGGCCTCGAAGCGCTGGACAAGGTCGAAACGGCCCTGGCCAACGATATGCCCTACGCTATGGCGTTCATCGACATGCGCATGCCACCAGGCTGGAACGGCCTGGAAACCATCGAACGCTTGTGGCAAGTCGACCCCAAGTTGCAAGTGGCGCTGTGCACGGCCTACTCCGACTATTCCTGGGAAGACATCGACGAACGCCTGGAGCTGGGCGACCGTCTGCTGATTCTCAAGAAACCGTTCGATGCGATCGAAATCCGCCAGATGGCCAGCGCGCTGACCGCCAAGTGGCAAATGACCGAAGATGCGGAGCTGAAGATGTCGCTGCTCGAGCAAGCGGTCGAGGAGCGCACCCGGGAACTGTCCGATGCCAACATCATCGTGCAGAACAGCCCGACCATTCTGTATCGGCTGCGGGGCGAACCGTCGTTTCCGTTGATGTACATCTCGCACAACATCACCAAGTACGGGCATGTCGCGGCGAAACTGGTCGCCTCGGCCAATTGGGCCCGGGAGTTGATACATCCCGAAGATCAATTGAAGGTCGACACCGCCATGGCCCGGGTGCTGGACCGCCACGCTGCCGGCGCCTCCATCGAGTTCCGGATGCGCACCGGCAACGGTGACTGGCGCTGGGTGGAAAACCGCTACATCCCGGTACGCGACGACGAAGGCCGCCTGCTGGAAGTCGAAGGCATCATCATCGACGTCACAGAACGCAAGGTGGCCGAAGAGAAAATCTTCCTGCTGGCGCGCACCGACGGACTGACCGGACTGGCCAACCGCGCCACGCTGATCGAGCGGCTGCACCAGGCCTTCGCCGCCGCACGTCGCGGCGCGACGCCATTCGCCATGTTTTACCTGGACCTGGACCACTTCAAACGCATCAACGACACCCTCGGGCACCCGGTGGGTGACTTGTTGCTGCAAGAAGTGGCCCGGCGCATCAAGGCCTGCGTGCGGGAAAACGATGTGGTCGCCCGCCTCGGCGGCGACGAGTTCGCGATCCTGCAGCTGGACGTCAGCGACCCGACCCATTCCGCCGCCCTCGCCACCAAGGTCCGGGATGCACTGGTGCTGCCCTACTCCCTGGCCAGCAACGATATACGGGTATCGGTCAGTATTGGCATCAGCAGTTACAGCCCGACCATCACCAGTGCCGACGGCATGTTGACCCAGGCCGACATGGCGCTCTATCGCTCCAAGGAAAAGGGCCGCAACCAGTACCACTTCCATTCAGAGGAGATCAATCAGGAAGTGGTCGAACGCATGACCATCGCCAGCGAGTTAAGAGAGGCCATCGAACACAATGAACTCGAACTGTGTTACTGGCCGGAAGTCGACCTGACCAGCGGCAAGATCCTCGGAATGGAAGCGCAGGTCACCTGGAACCACCGCGAGCGCGGTTTGCTGGAAGCCACTGCGTTCCTGCCCGCCGCCGAAAAGACCGGCACGATCATCGCCCTCGGTCATTGGGTGCTGGATCGAGCCTGCCGGCAAATGCGCCAGTGGCGGGATGAAGGTGTCGCGCCACCGGTGATTGCGATCAAGCTGTCCCTGGCCCAGCTCAAGAGCGGCCCCGAGCTCATCTATGACGTGCTGCGCACCACCGCACGCTGGGAGCTCTGCGCCGCGGACCTGCGGTTCGACGTCACCGAAGCGACGCTGGCCCAGACCAAATGGACCCACAACGACGTGTTGCCACGCTTGCGTGACCTGGGCGTGAAGATCGCCATCGACGACTTCGGCACCGAGTATTCTTCGTTCGATTACCTCAAGACCTATCAGGTCAATCACCTGAAACTCGCCCAAGCCTTCATCGACACAGCCGCTCGCGATCCGTCCAGTGCCAACACGTTGCGCGCCATCATCAACTTCGCTCGGGATGTCGGGATCGGCATCATTGCCGAAGGCGTCGAGACCCAGGAACAGCGCAGTTCGTTGATGGCCACCGGGTCACCGATGAACGCCCAGGGTTTTTTCTTCAGCAAGGCCGTCAGCAGCCAACAGGCTGCCGAGTTGCTGAAAGCCGGGAGAATCATGCCGTCCACGGAGGACAAAGGATGAAAACCCCTTTCGTGCGGACCAACCGGCGCATCCTGATCGTCGACGACACACCCTCTATTCATGATGATTTCCGCAAGATCCTCGGCGCCGAAACGGAAGGTGAACTGAGCCTGGCCGGCACTGAAGCAGCACTGTTCGGCACGCTGCCGATGGAACGGCTGACGTTCCAGCTCGACTCGGCCTATCAGGGGCAAGAAGCCCTGGAGCTGGTAAAACGCGCATTGGCCGAAGGTCACCCTTACGCCCTGGTGTTCACCGACATGCGCATGCCTCCGGGCTGGGACGGGCTGGAGACCATTGAACAACTGTGGAAGGCCGATCCACACCTGCAAGTCGCCTTGTGCACGGCGTATTCGGATTACACCTGGGAAGCCATGGCCGAACGGCTGGAGTTTGGCGACCAGATGCTGGTGCTGAAAAAGCCCTTCGACAGCCTGGAAATCCGCCAGATGGCCAGCGCCCTGACCTGGAAATGGCAGATGGCTCAGGACGCGGCGATGAAGGTGCTGAGCCTGGAGCAAACCATCGAAGCGCGGGTTCACGAATTGCTCAAGGTGTCTCATCTGTTGCAGTACGACGTGTTGACCGAGTTGCCCAACAGCACGTTGCTGGGTGACCGGCTGAACCAGTCGCTGGCGTTGTCCCGACGCCATGACAAGCAACTGGCGGTGATGTTTCTGGGGCTTGATCGCTTCAAGCGCATCAACAATGCCCTCGGCCATCCGGCCGGTGACGAAATGTTGAAACAGGTCAGCCGCAACCTGGTGGCCACCGTGCGCGAGTCAGATTCGGTGTTTCGCTATGGCTCCGACGAATTCGTGGTGATCCTCGCCGATATCCGCCATCCCCAGCAGACAAAGGGCATCGCCGAAAAACTCTTGAACGCCATTCGCGCCCCCCTGCACATCGCCGGGCATGACCTGAGCGTGACCGCGAGCCTGGGCATCAGTATTTATCCCGATGACGGTTTCGACGCCATCGAGCTGATCAAGAAAGCCGAAACCGCGATGCGCAACATCAAGGAAAGCGGCCCGAACGATTTCAGTTTTTTCATCGATGAAATGAACAAGCGGGCCCGGGATCAGCAAAGCATCGAAACCGGTATTCGCCTGGCGCTGGAGCGCAATGAGTTTGTCCTGCATTACCAACCCAAACTGGATCTGGGCAGCGGCATGGTAGTCGGCGCCGAGGCCTTGATCCGTTGGCAAAGACCCGGGCACGGCCTGGTCTATCCGTCGGATTTCATCGCGGTGGCCGAAGACAGCGGCCTGATCGTCCCGCTGAGCAAATGGGTGCTTGCCGAGGCCTGCCGACAAGCCTGCGCCTGGCAAGCGCGCGGGCTGCCAAATCTCTGCATGTCGGTGAACATGTCAGCCATCGATTTCCGTCAGCGGGACTTTGTCGATGGCATCGAACAGATCCTCGAACAGACAGGCCTGGAGCCGTCCTTGCTGGAGCTGGAGATCACCGAAGGCGTGTTGATGCAAAACATCGAGACCACCGTCAATTCCCTGAACCGACTCAAGGCGCTGGGTGTGCGTCTGGCCATCGATGACTTCGGCACCGGCTATTCCAGCCTGAGTTACTTGCAGCGTTTTCCAATCGATGTACTGAAAATCGACCAGTCGTTCATTCGCGGCTTGAGCAACGACAGCAACGACGCTGCCCTGGTCAGCGCCATCATCAGTCTTGGGCGCAGCCTCAAACTGACCATCATCGCCGAAGGCGTGGAAACCCTCGAACAATTGAATTTCCTCAGGGCCCATCATTGCGAGGAAGGCCAGGGTTACTACTTCAGCAAAGCCGTGGAAGCGGACAGCTTCGTGCAGTATCTGTGTTCCGTGAAACCTGCTCCATTTACCGCCACGTGAACGATGCGTAACGACACATGGGCTATTAGCCAAGGAATCATCAGATGTCGCCATCCATTCACCACCAGCTCCTGGTGCCGCTGCTCGGATTCTGTCTGAGCGCGGTCGCGGCACCGCTGGATGAACCGCTTAAACCACTGCCTCCGGTGCCACAACAAAACCCGCTGCGGGTCGAACTCGGTCGCCAGTTGTTCAATGAACCGCGCCTCTCAGTCAACAACACGCTGTCCTGCGCCAGTTGTCATCATCTGGACAAAGGGGGTGCCGATTCCGTACCGTTTTCCATCGGCTTCAACGGTGTGCCGGTGACGATCAACACCCCCAGCGTGTTCAACGCCACCCTGAATTTCAGGCAGTTCTGGAACGGCCGCGCCAACTCCCTGGAATCCCAGATCCATGAAGTGGTGAAGAGCCCCAGCGAAATGGGCAGCAACTGGGAGCACGTGGTGCAAGTGCTGTCCGCCGACCCTGCGTACCACAGCGCATTTGGCAATGCCTACCCGGACGGCGTGACCATGAACAATGTGCAAAACGCCCTGGCCGCCTATGAACGTACGCTGCTCAGTAGCAACTCGCGGTTTGATCAATACCTGCTGGGCGACACCGACATCCTCACGACCGAGGAAAAATACGGTTACCAGCGTTTCAAGGACTACGGCTGCATCGCCTGCCATCAAGGCGTGAACATCGGCGGCAACATGTTCCAGAAGTTCGGCGTCATGGGCGATTACTTCAAGGTTCGCGGCAACCCGACCGACACCGACCAGGGTCGCTATCTGGTGACCGGGGAAGAAGAGGACCGCAATGTGTTCAAGGTACCGAGCCTGCGCAATGTGGCAGTAACCGCACCGTACTTTCACGACAGTTCGGCCAAGACCCTCGAAGAGGCCGTGGACGTGATGTTCAAGTTCCAGCTCGGGCGCATTCCTTCCGCCGAGGACAAAACCCTGATCATCAAATTCCTCAAGACCCTGACCGGTGAATGGGGAGGCAAACCCTTATGAAAATGTCACGCCGTCGCAGTCTTGCCCTGCTGGGGGCCGTCGCTTTGTTGCTGGCCTCGACGCTGCTGTTCCTGTACATCAAATCGAATTCGAACCAGACATCGACCTACGCCGAATCCCGTGACCTGATCGGTCGCATCAAGCAGTTGAACGCGCAATGGGAAACCGAGATCCTCAAGGCCCGGATCACCATCAACCACAATTACGATCCGCTGGTCACGCCGCTGATCGAGATGACGCAGCTGTGGGAGCGGTTCGATACCCTGGAATCGAACCACGGCCGCAACGATTCGCCGATCTGGCGTGCCAGCCATGAAACGTACCTGACCGCCGTCCAGGAAAAGACCCGGCTGGTGGAGCAGTTCAAGTCCCACAACGCTGTGCTGCGCAACTCACTGGCGTTCCTGCCCACCGCCGAGGACGATATTCAGGAGCAGTTGGCCCGGCTGGTCGATGGCGACAAACTGCAACTGCAGAACATCGCCACCGACACTTACGATCTGCTGCTCAGCAGTCTGGAGTTCGCCCAGGTCACCTCCGACGACAGGGCCGCGGACATTTTGGTCGGTCTGAACAAGCTCGGGGTGAACAAGTTGCGCCTGCCCGAACAGTTTCACAGCCCGATCGATATTTTAAGCAACCACATTTCACTGATTCTGCGCGAACAGCCGGTGGTCAACCGTTTGCTGGAAAACATCGAAGCGATTCCCGTCGCCGAGCGTCTGGACGACATCACCAGCCTGTTGAACACTGACCAGCAACAGGCCGATGCGGTCGAGCAGCGCTACCACTTTTACATGTTGGTGTTTTCAGTGCTGCTGGTCCTGTTGCTGGTGTACCTGGCGATTCACCTGATGCGCAGTTTCACCACCATCAATCGCGTCAACAAGGCCCTGAAAACCGCCAATGACGAACTGGAACTGCGCGTGGAAGAACGCACCCGCGAGCTCAAGGATACCCAGAGCGAACTGCTCGACACCGCACGCCAGGCCGGCATGGCCGAGATCGCCACCAATGTGTTGCACAACGTCGGCAACGTGCTCAACAGCGTCAACATTTCGGCCGATCTGGTCAGCCGCAAACTGCGCGCCAGCAAGGCCCAGGGGTTGGGCAAGGCCATGCAGCTGATCAACGAACACCCGGATGACCTCGGTGCCTTCCTGACCCGGGACGAGAAAGGCAAATTGCTTCCCGGTTACCTCAATCAACTGGTGGAGGCCATCGCGCTCGAACAACAGAGCATGACCGACGAACTCGCGCAGTTGAGCAAAAGCGTCGACCACATCAAGGACATCGTCGCCACCCAGCAATCCTACGCGGGCGCCAACAATCTGATGGAGCCGCTGCACATCAGCGAATTGCTCGAGGACGCCCTGCGCATGAACGCCGGTGCGCTGACCCGGCATCACGTCAAGGTGGTCAAGGAGTACGGCGAGGTGCCGCAGGTCATGGGCGACAAACACCGCTTGCTGCTGATCCTGATCAACCTGATCAGCAACGCCAAATACGCCATGTCCGACCTCAGCAACCGCCCGCGGCAAATGACCCTCGGGGTCAAAATCGTCGACGACGCGACACTGCAAGTCAGCGTCAAGGATGACGGTGAAGGCATTGCCCCGGAAAACATGACGCGCATCTTTGCCCACGGTTTTACCACGCGCAAGGAAGGTCATGGCTTCGGCTTGCACAGCTGTGCCCTGGCCGCCATCGAAATGAACGGCCACCTGACCGCCTACAGCGACGGGCCGGGCAAGGGCGCGCAGTTCACCCTGCAGATCCCGCTGAAAACCGTCACGGAGGAAGCATGAGCGAACAGTCGAACCGGCGCATTCTGCTGATCGACGACACACCGTCCATTCATGAGGATTTCCGCAAGATCCTGACGCCGACGCCGGTGCCGACTGTCGAGCTGGACGCGATGGAAGCGGCGCTGTTTGGCAGTGAACTGAAATCCACCCGCGCCCTGTTCGAGCTGGATTCGGCGTATGGCGGGCAAGAGGGCCTGGGCAAACTCAAGGATGCCTTGCAGGTAAAGCATCCCTACGCGCTGGCCTTCGTCGACATGCGCATGCCGGAGGGCTGGGACGGCGCGAAGACGATTGAGCATTTGTGGCAGGAAGACCCGCGCCTGCAAGTGGTGGTGTGCACCGCATATTCCGACTATTCGTGGGATGATCTGCTGGACCGGTTGCAGGCCCATGACCGGCTGCTGATTCTGAAAAAACCGTTCGACAACATTGAAGTCCAGCAGATGGCCAACACCCTGCTGACCAAATGGGACATGACCGAACGGGCCTTGGTGCAGATGAGCCACCTGGAGCATCTGGTGGATCAACGCACGGCCCAGTTCAAACAGGCCAGCGAGGCGTTGCAGCGGGAAATCGACGAGCGCAAACAGCTTGAGTCACAACTGGTGCAATCGGAGAAACTCGCTTCACTGGGGCAACTGGCGGCCGGTGTCGCCCATGAAATCAACAACCCCATCGGTTTCATTTCCTCCAACCTCGGCGCCCTCGATGGCTATTTCAAACAGCTGCAGGAAATGCTCGACGCCTACCGTGATGCGGAAAAGGCGATGGGTTCCAGCGAACTGGTCGAGCGTTTGCAACAGCTTCGTGACCGGGTGGAACTGGAATTCCTGCGCGACGACATACCGTTGCTGATCAAGGAATCCAAGGACGGTATCAACCGCGTCGGGCAGATCGTCAGGGACTTGAAGGACTTCTCGCGGGTGGATTCCAACCAGGAATGGCAGTGGGCGAATCTGCAAAACGGCATCGAATCGACGCTGAACATCGTGGCCAATGAACTGAAGTACAAGGCCGATGTGGTGAAGGACTATCAGGCCCTTCCCGATATCGAATGCCTGCCTTCGCAGATCAACCAGGTGATCATGAACCTGATCGTCAACGCGTCGCAGGCCATCGGCGCGGAACGCGGCACCCTCACCCTGCGCACCGGGTCTGAAGGGGAAACCGTATGGATCGAGGTCGCCGACACCGGCACCGGCATCCCGCCGGAAAGCCTGCAGAAAATCTTCGACCCGTTCTTCACCACCAAACCGGTCGGCCAGGGGACAGGGCTGGGGTTGTCCCTGTCCTATGGCATCGTGAAGAAACACCGGGGGAATATCCTGGTGCGCAGTGAAGTCGGCGTTGGCAGCACTTTCCGCGTCGAATTGCCGATCCACCAATCAAAACCGGCTGCCTGAAGACAACTCCACATGTGGGAGCGCCCCCTTGTGGCGAGGGAGCTTGCTCCCGCTGGGTCGCGAAGCGGCCCCAAAAGCATTGCGACTGCTACGTCCGGACGCGGATCGGCCGGCGGGAGCAAGCTCCCTCACCACAAAAGGCTCGCTCCCACAGCGTTCTTCATCAGTCCGGTGGTCAGGTGGCTTCCTGAAAATCCATCTCCGGTGGCTGACGACGGAATCCGCCCGTCAGCACCGCCAGGTACACCACGCCAATCGCCAGCCAGCTCAGCCCCAGATAGATCGCCAGGTGATCGAGGCTGACCATCAGCCACAAATCCGCCGCCAGGCCTATGAACGGGAAGATCAGGAACAGCACCAATTCACGCAGGCCTTTCTTCTCGCCGCCGATCCAGTAGTGAAAGATCACCGACAGGTTCACCAGACTGAACGCCAGGAACGCGCCGAAGTTGATGAAGGACGTCGAGGTGGTGACGTCCAGTTTCAACGCCAGCAACGCTACCACTGCGCACAGCAGGATGCTGTTGATCGGCGTCCCGAAACGTTCATGCAACGTACCGAAGAAGGATTTCGGCAGCACGCCGTCCCGGCCCATGGCATAGAGCAGGCGCGAACCGCTGGCCTGAGCCGACAGCCCCGAGGCAAATTGACCGACGATCAGACCGATCAGGAAGATCGACACAAACAGGTCGCCACCGATGTTGCGGGCAATTTCATAGGCCGCCGAATCGACGCTGTCGAACTGGAACGACGGGTGCGCAATCTGCACGAAGTACGACACGCCGACGAAGATCAGCCCGCCGATCAGGGTAATCAGCATGATCGCCCGCGGGATGGTGCGGCGCGGGTCGCGGGTTTCTTCGGTGAGGGTGCTGACCGCGTCGAAACCGAGGAACGAGTAACAGGCGATAGCGGCACCGCTCATGATCAGTGGCATCTGCATGTCACCGTTGAAGAACGGTTTGACCGACCACAACGGCGTGCTCGCATCGCCGCCGACGTAATGCACGCACAGCGCAACGAAGGCGATCAGCACCAGAAACTGCACCAGCATCAGCAAGGCGTTGATACCGTTGGCCAGTTTCAGGCCGACGATGTTGATCGCGCTGGTGATGCCGATGAACGCCAGCACCCAGATCCACTGCGGCACCGCCGGGAACGCGGAGTTGAGGTACGCCGCGCCGATCAGCCAGATCGCCATCGGCAGGAACAGGTAATCGAGCAGCACCGCCCACCCGGCGATGAAACCGAGTTTCGGGCTGATCGCCTTGCGCACATAACTGTACGCCGAGCCCGCCACGGGAAATGCCGAAGCCATTCGGCCGTAACTCATGGCGGTGAAGAACATCGCCACCAGCGCCGCGAGGTACGCGGCCGGCACCATGCCAGCGGTGGATTGAGCAAGGATGCCGAACGTGCCGAGCACAATGATCGGCGTCATGTAGGCGATGCCAAACAGCACCACCGACCCTAACGAGAGGGTGCGTTGCAAACGAGCCATGAGCGACTACTCCGGATTTTATTGGATTTATGGCAGAGCCGAGTTCGGCGCAAATTACGGGTGTTGCGTTTGTTGTTTTGAAGTTTTTCAGATGAATTGTGGGGCGCCGCAAAGATCTTCAGCTCCGAGGAATCAACAGCTCCCGAAGTCCAGAAGCATGTTCAACCCTCTCCCCCGGCAACTTCAGCCGCTGATCATCCAGGTACCGATAATCCTGTCGCGCCGCTTCCAGCTGACTGAAGTCCAGCTCCACCGCAAACTGCCCCTCATCGCGTCCGGCCTCGAACAACAGCGTGCCCAGCGGATTCACCAGCGCACTGCCACCGGCGAACAACAACCCGCCATCGCCCTCTTCCACCCGGTTGACCATCAGCGCAAATGCCTGGTTTTCCTGGGCGCGGGCCATGATGGCGGTACGGTGAGTCGGGCCGTACGGGTCCATGTTGCCGTTGGTGACGATCAGCAGTTCGGCGCCCAGTTGCGCCAGGGCGCGGGCGGTTTCCGGGAACTCGATGTCGTAGCAAATCAGCAGGCCGACCCGCACGCCATTCCACAGGCACGTGGCGTAGCGGTCGCCCGGCTCGTACACACCGCGGTCCGACGCCCACAGGTGGGTCTTGCGATATGTCAGCGCGATGCCTTCAGGGGTGATCAGCAACGTGGTGTTGAAGAAGCGACCGTTGTCGTTCTCGGCCGTACCGATCACCACGGCGATGTTGCGCTCGCGGGCAGCGGCGACGATCGCGCTGACGGTGGGGCCGGTCAGGGGTTCGGCGACCGCCGCGACGGTCTCGGCGGACGGGAAGCCCATCAGATGGCTTTCCGGAAACATGATCAACTGTGTGTCGCTCGCGCAGGCAGCAATGGCCGCCAGCGCGTGTTCGAGGTTGTAAGCCGTGTCGTTGTCACGGCCCGCCAGTTGGGCGAGTTCGACCTTCATGGGTAGTCCTTGTTCGAGTGGCCGGGCGGCAGAAAGATTGCCCGGCCGTTGTCTGTGCGCCAGTATGCGCAGCAAGCAACCGGCCAGGGAATCACGCGGCCGGGGTAACCCGATAGGGGTAGACCCATGACACTCTCGTTAGACGACATCGCCTGGCACCGTTCGGTCGGGCAACTGATCGACGCCCTCGACAAGCCCAATTTCTGGACGCAGCTGGTGCGCCTGCTGGATCAGTACGTGCCTTTCGACAGCTGGGTGGCGCTGCTTTTCAGCGCCGACCAGCACCCGCAAGTGTTCGCCGAATGCCCGGGCGAGGACGGCAGCCCGGATCAGTTGTTCCAGGATTACCTGCGCGGCTTGTACCTGCTCGACCCGTTCTACATCGCCTGCCGCGAGCAGTCGCGCACCGGGCTCTATCGCCTCTCGGAAGTGGCGCCGGAGCACTTCGAGCTGACCGAGTATTACCAGCGCTACTTTCGTCTGAATGTGGTGGCCGACGAAATCCAGTTCAATTGCCAGCTCGAGGGTGACCGTACGCTGTGCCTGTCGTTGGGCAGCAAGCAGCGTTTCAGCAGTCAACAGATTGCCTTGCTGTCGTTGATTCAACCGTGGGTGCTCGGCCTGTTGCGCCAGCGCCTGCCTTACGAAATCAACGAAGTCGTGGCCCTCGCGCCGGCGCCGGTCCAGGGTGACTGGCGCGTTCAACTGGAAGCTTCGGTGCAGCAACTCAAAGGTGCACAACTGACCGCGCGCGAGCTGGATGTCGGACGCTTGATGCTCAGCGGTTGCTCCAGTAAAGAAATCGCCCGTAAGCTGGAAATCTCTGTTGAAACCGTGAAAGTCCATAAGAAACACATGTACAGCAAACTGGGGATCAAATCCCAGTCCGAGCTGTTTTCGATTTTTCTCCAGGCCCAAAATGCCTGACAACCGCTGCGGCGCCGCAAACGCCTGTGGCGAGGGAGCTTGCTCCCGCTGGGCCGCGAAGCGGTCCCGATACAGGCACCGCGTGCAGCCAGACAGAACCCGTCAGCAGGTTTTGCGGTTGCTGCGCAGCCGAGCGGGAGCAAGCGCCCTCGCCACAGAACTTGAACAGCATTGCCAAACAATGACCGAGTCCGAACCCAAGGAAACCGTATGAGCCTGTCACTCCTGAGCCGCTACGCCTTCTTTGCCGCTTGTGTGATCTTCACCCTCGCCAGCCTGCCGTTCCTGGCGCACGACTGGCTCTGGCCGATCACCGCCGTCACCGGCGTGCTCAGCCTCGTGGGCCTGTTCGATCTGCTGCAAAGCCCCCACGCCGTGCGTCGCAATTACCCGATCCTCGGCAACATCCGCTATCTGGTGGAGGGCATCCGTCCGGAGATCCGCCAATACCTGCTCGAGTCCGACAGCGACGCCCTGCCCTTCTCCCGGGCCCAGCGTTCGCTGGTCTATTCGCGCGCCAAGAACGAAAGCGCCGACAAACCCTTCGGCACGTTGATCGACGTGTACCAATCGGGTTTCGAATTCATCGGCCACTCCATGCGCCCGGCACCGTTGAGTGACCCGAGCAGTTTCCGCACCCTCGTCGGTGGCCCGCAGTGCACCCAGCCGTACTCGGCATCGGTGTTCAACATCTCGGCCATGAGTTTCGGCTCCCTCAGCGCCAACGCCATTCGCGCCTTGAACCAGGGCGCCAAGCTTGGCAACTTTGCCCATGACACCGGTGAAGGCAGCATCAGCGCCTATCACCGGGAAAACGGTGGCGACCTGACCTGGGAGCTGGGCAGCGGCTACTTCGGTTGCCGCACCGCAGACGGGCGCTTCGATCCGGAACGCTTCGCCGCACAAGCGCAGACGCCGCAGGTGCGGATGATCGAAATCAAGATGTCCCAAGGCGCCAAACCGGGCCACGGCGGGATTCTGCCCAAGCACAAAGTCACCAAGGAAATCGCCGAGACCCGCGGCATCCAGATGGGTGAAGACTGCATCTCGCCGTCGCGGCACAGTGCATTCTCCACGCCAATCGAACTGATGCACTTCATCCAGCAATTGCGTGAACTGTCCGGCGGCAAACCGGTGGGCTTCAAGTTCTGCCTCGGCCATCCGTGGGAATTCATGGGCATCGCCAAGGCCATGCTGGAAACCGGCATCCTCCCGGACTTCATCGTCGTCGATGGCAAGGAAGGCGGCACCGGTGCGGCGCCTGTGGAATTCACCGACCACATCGGCGTGCCGATGCGCGAGGGCCTGCTGTTCGTGCACAACACGCTGGTGGGCCTGAACCTGCGGGACAAAATCAAACTCGGCGCCAGCGGCAAGATCGTCAGTGCCTTCGACATCGCCAGCGTGCTGGCCATCGGTGCCGACTGGGCCAACTCGGCGCGCGGCTTCATGTTCGCCATCGGTTGCATCCAGTCGCAGTCGTGCCACACCAACAAATGCCCGACCGGCGTCGCCACCCAAGACACCTTGCGCCAGCGCGCCCTCGTCGTCCCGGACAAGGCCCAGCGCGTGTTCAACTTCCACCGCAACACCCTCAAGGCACTGGCGGAAATGCTCGCCGCCGCCGGCCTCGAACATCCGTCGCAGTTGTCGGCCAAGCACCTGGTGCGGCGCATGTCGGCGACCGAGATCAAGCTGTTCTCGCAGCTGCATGTGTTTTTGAAACCGGGGGAATTGCTCACCGGCGAGGTCAACGGCGAGTTTTATTCGCGGATGTGGCAGATGGCGCGAGCGGACAGTTTTGAACCGAATGAAATGGCAGCAGCTTGAGTCCAACGGGGCGCTTCACCAGCGAAGCGTCTTGATCGGGGCGGGTTCTTTCATGACGATGAAACCGTAATCACCGATCAGATAAATCCGGTAGTACTGGCGCTCCAGCAACGGTGGATAGCCCTGATAACCCACGCGCGTCGCATTGCGGCGCTCCTTCTCCGCGACCACATTGGTAATGCCCACTTTTGGCAGGTTCTCGGCCAGCATGAAAAAGTCGATGTTCAGCAAATAGCGCAACACCGGCATCTGTTTGAACGAACCCGCAGCCCCCCGCAACCAGTGATCGGAGTACGTCACCGACATGTAAATCCGCTTGGCCTCGCGCAATTGTCGATGAGTCGCTATGTCGCGCTCCAGGCTGAACAGCGCACTGGTCGTGAAGGCTTTCTGCACCGTCAGTACCCGACCGTACGCGAACGACAACGACAACATCGCTAGCAATGGCACCATCAGCAACAGCGGCAGCCGTTCGTGGATCTGCGCCAGCGCCAGGCGGCTCAAGTAGAACAACAGCACCAGCAACACGGCGAAGCCCATCAAGGTCCGGGCGCCCTCGTTGAAGTCGCGAAAAAACAGCGCGACGCCCGACACCAACAGCGTCACCACCGGCAAGGTCAGCAAACACAACAGGCCGATCAGGCTTTTCTTCACTCCGCTGTCCTGACGCGCACGCACCTTCAGCCCCACCTGGACAGCACCGGCAATGGCGCAGAGCAACAGTGCGGCGAACACCCAGGCGAATCCGCCATGAAACAGGAGCACGACTTTTTCCAGCACTCTGCCGATGTTGACGTGCAGTTGCAGCAGCGGCGCGGCGGCCCAGTTCAACAACAACGCGCGATCCTGACTCATGAACGCCACGGCACTGCCGCAATACATCAGCCAGCCCATGGTCACCTGCGCCACTTTCCAGCCAACCAATTCGCACAGCTGCGGCCAGGCCAATCGGTCATTTGCGCCCCTGAGCAACTCCAGGCAACACAAGCCCAGAAACACATTCAGGCTGATCTGATACAGCCCCAGCGCCAGCGCAATCAGCAACGCTGGCACCAGCCATTGCCAACTGCGCGAGGGGTGACGAAAAGTGATCGCATAGATCATCGCCACCAGGCTCAAGGCCATGGCGGGACCGTCATATTGATAGGACAGGTTCTGCAGAAAAAACGGGTTGTACCAAAGTGGCAGCGGCACCAGGCAACAGGCTATCGTTGGCTGTGGAAAGTAATGAAACGTCAGCCGGGTCAATGCCGTGGCCATGCCCAGCGTGGCAATCAACAGTGGCAATGGAAAGATGTTTGGCGCGGCGTTGCCGAACGTCAGCAGGTTATAGAACAGCTGGGTAAACAAGCGTCCCTGTTCCGCCCACGCCATGCCGGCCGACAGCGAACGCCAGTTGTCATCGATGTACGGGTAGTCTGCGAGGATCAGAGGCACGACATACAGCAACGTCGCCAGCAGAAAAAACAGCCAGACCTGGCGTGCCCCCAGTTCTTTACCGAGAAAATCGCTGAACCGGCCCATGCTAGAGCCCGAGCCGGTCTTTGCCGCCGACGATGTCTCGCACCACATAGCGCGGTCGATGCTTGGCTTCGATGTAGATCCGCCCGACGTACTCGCCAAGGATGCCGATACCGATCAATTGCACACCGCCGAGAAACAGAATGGCGGTCATCAACGACGGGTAACCCGGGACGCTGTTGCCGAAGAAAACCTTGTCCAGGACCATGTACACCGCGTAAAGCACCGCGAAGATCGAAATGCCGCCGCCGATGTACGTCCATAAACGCAATGGCACGGTGCTGAACGAGGTCACGCCTTCGAGCGCCAGGTTCCAGAGTTTCCAGCCATTGAACTTGCTGGCACCGGCCACCCGCCCGGCTCGCTCGTATTCGACCACCGCCGTGGTGAATCCGGCCCACGACAGCACACCCTTCATGAACAACTGGTGCTCGGGCAGTGCGCGGATCACGTCGACCACCTTGCGATCCATCAACCGGAAATCGCCAACGTTTTCCTCTATCCGGGTGTACGAAATACGGTTCAGCACATGGTAGAACAGCGATGCCGTGAGGCGTTTCAGGTAACCATCGGTGGCACGATTGCGGCGCTTTGCGAGCACCACGTCCGCGCCCTTCTGCCACTCGTCTATCAGCAGGGGAATGACGCTGATCGGGTCTTGCAGATCGACGTCCATCGGGATCACCGCGTCGCCGGTCGCATATTCCAGACCGGCGAACAGTGCCGGCTCCTTGCCGAAGTTGCGCGAAAAGTTGATCAGCAGCACCAGATCATCGACCCGCGCCAGCGCTTTGGCCTGCTCTGCCGTGCCATCGGAACTGCCGTCGTTGATGAACACGATCTCGACCTCGTTGCCGCCAAGCCTCAACTCGTGGCGCACCGCCTGATAGAACAGGCCGATCGCCTGCTCTTCGTTGAACACCGGAACGATCAGCGAAACCTTCACGTTTCACGCTCCTGAACAATGCCGTGTAACCGTTCGACAGAGTCCGTTCGCCGTCGTTCTTGTGCGCCGTCGCCCCGCCAGACCGGTGGGCGGATTCGTACATCCAGCTTAGGTCAAGGCGGGCATTTGAGACATTCAGTAATATCGGGATTTTGCAATTGCCCACGAATCGCGCCACCCTGCGCGCCGCCGATGTGCGGCGCGCAACCTTTTGCGGCGCTGGCCACTCCTTATTCAACACCCGTTCACGAGCCCGCTGTCATGACGTTTGAACGCGATCATCGAATCGACTTTTTTCGAGGCCTGGCGCTGATCTTCATCTTCTGGGATCACGTGCCCCACAACCCCCTCGGTCAAATCACCCCGCGTAACTTCGGTTTCAGCGATGCCGCCGAAATTTTCGTGTTTCTGGCCGGTTATGCGGCGGCCCTGGCCTACGGCAAAATCCTTCAGCGCGATGGTTACCTGATCGCCTGCGTGAAGATCCTGCGCCGCGCCTGGGTGCTCTACGTGGTGCATATTTTCCTGCTGGCGATGCTGATGGGCATCGTGTTCTTCGCCAACAGCCATGTGGAAACCCGGGATCTGGTGGAAGAAATGGGCATGCACCATTTCATCACCAACCCGCAGCAAGCCCTGGTGGATGAACTGCTGCTGCGCTTCAAACCCAACCTCATGGACCCGCTGCCGTTGTACATCGTGCTGCTGGCCGGTTTGCCGCTGGTGTTGCCGATGCTGGTGCGCAAGGCCTGGGCGGTGGTGGCGGTGTCGTTGACGGTGTACCTGCTGGCGCCGTGGTTCGGCTGGAACCTGGCCGCCATCAAGGACGGCGTGTGGTACTTCAACCCGGTCGTCTGGCAACTGTTGTTTGTACTCGGCGGTGCCGCTGCGACTCACGGGCAGCGGCCACGGTTACCCGAGACTCGTGCGCTGCGGCGTCAGCCATTGTTTATCAGTGCGTTGATGTACGTGGTCATCACCGGCGTGATTACCGTCTCGTGGCGATGGCCGGAAATTCATGACGCGGTCATGCCGGGCTGGCTGAGCAACCTGATATACCCGATCAGCAAGACCGACCTGTCGCCGGTACGGCTGCTGCACTTCCTGGCGCTGGCGTACGTCACTGCGAAATTGTTGCCGGATAACGGCTGGACCCAAAACTGGCTGGCGCAGCAAAGTTGTCGCATGGGGCGTTACTCGCTGGAAATTTTCTGCCTCGGCGTGTTGTTGGCGCCACTGGCCGATATGGTCAACGCCATGACCGACGATGCCTTTGCCATGCAGATATTCACGGCGCTGGTGGGGCTCGGGTTAATGGCTCTGCTGGGAGCATGGCTTGATTTCAACAAACGATTGACCGCTCCGGCACAGGTCGCCGCCGCCCGATACTGACTGTGTAAATCCCCTCGCCACAGGAGATCTCATCAGCCAATAAAAAGCCCCGGTCAATTGACCGGGGCTTTTTCATTTCAAGCGTAACGATTTACGAAGCCGAAGGCACCGCACCTTGCGATACGTTGGTCGGTTGCAGCTTGAACACGTAGAACAACACTGTCAGCAACACCAGGAACGCCGGCCCCACATACAGCGCAACGCGGGTGTCCGGGAAGTAAGCCATCAGGCCGACCACCAACACCAGGAACGCCAGCGCCAGGTACGAGCTGACCGGGTACAGCCACATCTTGTATTTCAGGCCGGCCCGTTCGCTGGCGCTCAGGCCTTTACGGAATTTGAGCTGGGCCAGCAGGATCATCACCCAGGTCCAGATGGCGCCGAAGGTGGCAATCGCCGTCACCCAGACGAAAACCTTCTCAGGCACCAGGTAGTTGAGCAGTACGCCCAGCAGCAAGGCGAAAATCGACAGCAGCAGTGCACGACGCGGCACGCCGTTGTTCGAAGTCGTGGCGAAACCGGCCGGGGCCTGGCCGTTCTGCGCCAGGCTGTAGAGCATGCGCCCGGTGCTGAAAATGCCACCGTTGCAGGACGACAGCGCCGCGGTGATCACCACAAAGTTGATGATGCCGGCGGCGGTCTTGATGCCCAGACGCTCGAACGTCATCACGAACGGGCTGCCCTGGGTGCCGATTTCATTCCACGGGTAGATCGACAGGATCACGAACAACGCACCGACGTAGAACAGCAGGATCCGCCAGAACACCGAGCCGATGGCATTGGGAATGGTCTTCTGCGGGTTCTTCGCTTCACCGGCGGTCAGGCCGATCATCTCGACGCCGAGGTAGGCGAACATCACCATTTGCAGGGACATCAACACGCCTTGCACGCCGTTGGGCATGAAGCCGCCATGGGCCCAGAGGTTGGAAACCCCCAGCGCCACGCCGTCGTTACCGAAACCGAACGCGATCACACCGATGCCGCCAACCACCATCGCAATAATGGTGACGATCTTGATCAGGGCGAACCAGAACTCGAATTCACCGAAGGCTTTCACTGCGATCAGGTTGATCGAGCCCATGCTGACCAGCGCCGCCAGCGCCCAGATCCAGCGCGGCACCTCGGGGAACCAGACGCCCATGTACACCGCCACCGCGGTGATTTCCGCGACGCAGGTCACCAGCCACAGGAACCAGTAGTTCCATCCGGTCAGGAAGCCCGCCAGGGGACCGAGATAATCCTGGGCATAACGGCTGAACGAGCCGGCGACCGGGTTGTGCACCGCCATTTCGCCGAGGGCACGCATGATCACCAGGATCGCCAGACCGCCGATGATGTAGGACAGCATGATAGCCGGGCCGGCCATTTCAATGGCCTTGGCCGAACCGAGAAACAGACCGACGCCGATACAGGCACCGAGCGCCATCAAGCGAATATGCCGTTCGCCGAGTTCGCGTTTAAGCGGGCCGCCTTGAGCGGTCTCGCCGTGGGGCAGGTGATTGCCGACTGGCATAGGGGTACAACCTCGTCTTGTTATTGGATATGACCACCGAGTGTCGAAGCACTGACCGATAAGCCAGCGCTTGCCTGAAACCGGCCCTGCTTCGTGGGCAGAACCGTCCTGTAGGACAAAACCTCCAGGATCAGCGGGGCATGCAGTATAAAAAGCTGACAGCAGAGATTTTCACTCTATAAATCACAAAATTCAGGCGTACATCTCGATAAAAATGCGATTTCAGGAGATGGATTGTCTGGATTTGTAGGATTTTTCGCCATTTGAAACACCGCCGAGTATTGCACGGTATTGGTGCAGCGTCATGCCCCTGCCTACGCGGAATTTACCTGCCGACCCCTCTACCTCAACGATTTCAGACCAATACGTTGCCTTTTGGGTGAGGTTGTCGTTGTGGCGAGGGGATTTATCCCCGTCCGGCTGCGTAGCAGCCGTAAACCCTTCAAACGCGATCTCTTTGAAAGAACGGGGATGACTGATTTGGGGCGGCTGCGCCACCCAACGGGGATAAATCCCCTCGCCACAAAGGCACTTTCACCACAAGGGCAGCTTCAGCACAAACGCATCCTCGCCACATCCTTCTCAGGAAACAGAATTTTCGCTCAACAATTGCAGCGCCGAACCGGCCTATCGGGCACTAGCCTGAAAGCGTCATCCGACGATCCCCAAGGAAGCAATGGATTGCCTACTCAACCTAACTCTCATCGTCTGCGCTTCGGCCGACATTCCGAAACCGGTCGTGCCTATCTCATCACCGCAGTCGTCCATGATCGCCAACCTGTATTTTCTGACTGGCGATTGGGTCGCCTTCTCGTCGCAGAAATGCAATGGACTCATGATTCGGGTGTTGTAGATTCACTTGCCTGGGTTGTCATGCCCGATCACTTTCATTGGCTGATGCAACTGCAAGACAGCAATTTAGGGAATGTCATCGGCGCTACCAAGGCACGCTGTACCCAGGCAGTGAACAAAATGACCGGACGACGCGGCCCCCTGTGGCAAACCGGCTTTCACGACCGGGCAATCCGTGATGGCGAAGAACTCCTGCCCTATGCTCGCTACATTGTTGCCAACCCATTGCGTGCTGGGTTGGTGAAAAAAATCGGCGATTACCCGCTCTGGGACGCCTGCTGGCTCTAACATCGAACACCACTTCTGTGGCAGCCCCCTGTGGGGAGGAGACTTATTGTGGAGAGGGGATGAAGGGTTTACGACTGCTGCGCAGCCGAACGGGGATAAATCCCCTCGCCACAACCGCTCCGTCTTGCCAAAAATTTCGACACTCCACGCATCATTTACTACTCCACAATTTTTTCACCATCGCCAACCACCGTCTAAGCTTCAAACAAGTCCGATCAATCTGCGTGAATGGATCAGTCGACTATGGGTGCTTTGTGGCAAACCGATTCGAGTAAAACTGTGGTTCCGACTGAACGTTTGGATGAAGCGCCTTTACCTGAAAAACCTCGCCGTAGTCGCACGAAACACGGCTGGGGCGCCTTCTGGTTGTTGCTGTTGATTATCGCGATTGTCGTGGGTCTGGCTGCCGCCAAGGAAATGCGCACCTCGAAGCTTCAATCCCGGGAAGCCAGCAAATTTGCAGCGACCCTGAAATATGATTTGCAACCCGGTCCCAGCGACGCCATTCGCTACCCCGGCACCGGGCCGTTCGATCTGCGATTGGGCTACAGCTCGCTGGGTGAATTCCTGCCGCGATTGCTCAAGCGTGATTACGTCATCTCGGCCCAGACCCGATTTTCCCAGGCGCTGATGGACTACAGCGACAACGGTCTTTTCGTGCCCTACCCGGAGAAGATCCAGGCCGGGTTGTTGATCACCGATTGCCGGGCGGCACCGTTGTATCAGTACAAATATCCGCAACAACTCTATTCGAGCTTTGATGCAATTCCACCCGTGGTCGTCAACAGTTTGCTGTTCATCGAAAACCGCTTCCTGCTCGACCCTCGTCAACCCCGGGCCAACCCCGCCGTGGATTGGCCACGGTTCGGCATGGCCGCGTGGTCGCAGGTTGCCAAGTTGCTGCACATGCCCGGCCAGTCAGCGGGCGGCAGTACCCTGGCGACGCAACTCGAAAAATACCGTCATTCACCGGATGGCTTAACGGTGTCGGGTGGGGAAAAAATCCGCCAGATGATTTCCGCCACCGTGCGCGCCTATCAGGCCGGCCCGGAAACCCTTGAGGCTCGCAAGAACATCGTGCGCGATTACCTTAATAGCGTGCCGCTGTCGGCCGTGCCGGGGCACGGCGAAGTCCATGGCATGGCCGAAGGTCTACGTGTCTGGTACGGCGCCGATTTCAACAAGGCCAACGAGGCGCTGGCCAGTACTGCCACGGACCCGCAGAGCCTGGCCGCCAAAGGCCTGGCCTTGCGTGAAATGCTGTCGTTGATGATCGCCCAGCGCCGCCCTTCCCACTACCTGACCAAGGGCCGTGACGAACTGGCCGACCTCACCGACAGTCACATTCGTCTGTTGGCACAGAACAATGTCATCGATGCGCCGTTTGCGGCAGCCGCACTGGCCAGCAAAGTGACCTACCGCGACTGGCAGACCCAGCCGACCATTCAACCGATCGAAACCAACAAAGGCATCAGCGTGGCGCGCAGTCGACTGGGCGGCTTGCTCAATCGGCCGCTGTACGACCTCGATCGCCTCGATCTGTCGGCCACCACCACCCTGCAAGGTGACCTGCAAACCCAGGCCACCGAATACCTCAAGCATTTGGCCGACCCCGCCTTTGCCGCGCAAATCGGCCTGATGGGCGAACGCCTGCTCACGCCCACCAGCACCACGCAAGTGCGCTATAGCTTCACGCTGTTCGAACTGACCCCGGACGGCTCGCGGGTGCGGGTGCAGACCGACAGCACCGATCAGCCATTCGACATCAATGAGGGCAGCAAGCTGGAGTTGGGCTCCACCGCGAAAATGCGCGTGCTGACCACTTATCTGCAAATCATCGCCGAGCTGCACGACAAGTACGCCGAAATGACCGTACCGGAATTGAAGAAAGTCGACGTCCCGGATCAGGATCGCCTGAGCCGCTGGGCTGTCGATTACCTGATTGAGAACAAGGACCGAAACCTGCCGGCCATGCTCGGCGCCGCGCTGGACCGCAAATACTCCGCCAGCCCCGGCGAAGCTTTTTTCACCGGTGGCGGGCTGCACACCTTCGTCAACTTCCGCAAGGAAGACAACGGCCGCCTGCCGACCCTGCGCGATGCCCTGCGCGAATCGATCAACCTGCCGTTCATTCGGCTGATGCGCGATCTGGTGCGCTACACCACCTACTCCGGCCCGAACAACAGCGCTGCACTGCTCGGCGACGACCGCGATCCCCGGCGTCAGGAATACCTGGCCGAGTTCGCCGACCGCGAGGGCACTTCGTTCCTGCTCAAGTTCTGGAAAAAGTACAAGAACAAGGACACCCAGGCACGGCTCGAAACGTTCCTCGACAGCATGCGCCCGACGCCGATCCGTATAGCCGCCGTGCATCGTTATCTGCTGCCGCAGGCCAGCCAGGAAAGCTTCAACACCTTTGTGCGCGCGCACCTCACAGGCGTCAAGCTCACCGAAAAACTCACGGATGAACGCCTTCAACGGCTCTATGAAAATTACAGTCCCGGCCGCTACGACTTGCCGGATCAGGGCTTCATCGCCAAGGTTCACCCGTTGGACTTGTGGCTGATGGGCTATCTGCTGAACAACCCGGATGCCAAGTGGAGCCAGATCGTCAAGGCCAGTCAGTTCGAGCGTCAGGAAGTCTACAGCTGGCTGTTCAAGAGTCGTCACAAGGGCGCCCGCGACAGCCGTATCCGCACCATGCTGGAAATCGAGGCGTTTCTCGACATTCACGCGCGCTGGCAGAAAGTCGGCTATCCGTTCGATCACCTGGTGCCCTCGCTGGCCACCGCCATCGGCAGTTCCGGCGACCGTCCGGCGGCGCTGGCGGAGCTGATCGGCACCATTCTCAATGACGGCGTGCGCATGCCGACGTTGCGCATCGACAGCCTGCATTTCGCCGCGAATACGCCCTATGAAACCAAGCTGATCAACGATCCGGATGTGGGCAAACGGGTGATGCCCTCCGAAGTCGCCACGGCCATGCGCGAGGCCTTGTCACAAGTGGTCGATGCCGGTACGGCGAAACGCGTTTCCGGCAGCTTCATCACACCCGATGGCAAACCGTTGGGAATGGGTGGCAAAACCGGGACCGGGGACAACCGCATCGAAGCCATTGGCTCCGGTGGGCGAATCCTGAGTTCGAAGTCGATCAACCGTACCGCCACCTTTGTGTTCTTTATCGGTGAAAGCCACTTCGGCACGATGACCGCGTTTGTGCCCGGGCGCACGGCCGAAGCCTTCAAGTTCACCTCGGCGCTGCCTGTGCAGGTGCTCAAGGGCATGGCACCGATTCTCACGCCGTATCTGCAACCCGGCACGCATACCCAATGCCTGCCGGTGGAGGTGGCGCGACGCTGATAAACAATGGCGGTAATTAATTATTTTCGGCATTGATAATTCCAATGTCTTTTCACAGAGGAACGCGGATCAAGCAGCGGTAATTCAAACTTTTACTTTGAGCCTCGGGCGTTAGGCTGGTCACTCCACTTAATGCTCAAGGTTTATTAAAAGCATGACTGACTTACACGGACGTATATCAGCGCTACCGACACCCGGGGACGACGACAACAAAGGCCGCCACTACGCGTTCATCAAGCGCCGTATCCACCCCGCTTTCAAGGGAGCTTCGCTGCGACGGATTCGGGAGCTGAGCCTCACTCGAGCGACTTCGGGGCATTGGGTACAGACCACCAGGGATTTCGATCACACGCCGTTACAGGAAGCCAACCTTGAACTCTGGTCCGCTCAAGACACAGTCGACCAGGTCATGGAAAAGGTGCAAGGCGTTTACGAGTTCGCCGAACCGTTGCTGACCGACGCGTTACTGAAACAGTTCGGTGTCGACGTCAATGTAAAGACAACCTGCTTGTACCTTTATCTACCCAAACAGCTTCCCTGGTATGCCAGCAACATCAACGGCGTGGTGACCCGAACCGTTTCCTTGCTGGACGCGGCACTGCATAACTTCTCGAGCAAGGAAACCTGCGAGGTCGACTCGAATTACATCAGCCAGCCTGATGCGCTCGGGCACTTCGACATCCTGCCGATCAAACGCAAAATGCCCATTGCCCGGTTCCAGAGCCTCTGTCGCGAACTGGATATCGGGGCGCGTTACACGAAGTACCTCGAAGAACAGTTGCTGCCCAGTGACGGCCTCGCGCAGGTTGTTTTGAAACGCAAGATCGTCGAGAGCGAAAAAGCCGCGTTCAAAGCGGCCGCTGAACTGGCCGTTCTGACAGGCGAGATCGATGCCGAGGCCCGCGACCTGGTCCTGAAGATGCTCGATGGCCAGCGCAACCTGACCCGCAAAGGCCGGGTGATGCACTTCGCCGAATTGTCCATTCTCGACAGCCTGCTGACCGGAATCGTGTTGATCGCACCGAGGCCGGAACAACGCATCCGTGACGTGACACCGGTGATTGTTTACGTCCCGCAGGACCCTGAGCACCCGTTGAAAGAGTACCCCTCGACCGTCGCGTTCATGAATGAACTGACGCGTCAGTTGCGCGACAACGACATCGCATCGTCCACCGGCATGACCTACCAGCAATACTTCAGCCGGTTCGTCGATCAATCAGATCGAGGGCATTTTTTCGGTGGGCTGCAACAACGTCTGTTCGAGGTGAAATCGCATCAGAAAGAGCCGCTGGACCAGGGGCCGAGTTGGCGGGAAGTGCCGGTTGACAACCCTAATCTGCATGTCAAAGCCGCACCGATTCCCGGCGAACTCTGGGAGTACCTCTTCCAGCAAAAACTCAACAAAGTCCTTAATGACGCCCGGCACATTGCGGTGTCCACCGCCGATGCCGATTCCAATGCCCGATGGGCCTGGTGGGATAACTTCAAGAAAATAGTCTCGGACATCTTCAACATCGCCCTGATGGTCGTCACGCCGTTCGTTCCCGGGCTGGGTGAAATGATGATGGCCTACTCCGTGTATCAGATGACCAGCGACGTCGTCGAAGGCATTGTCGACATGACCTTCGGGATGTGGACCGAAGCCGGCGAACATATTGCCGGTGTGGTCTCGGACGTTCTTTCGCTGGTGGCGTTTGCCGCCGGCGCGAAGATCGGAAACCTTGCACGCCTGAAACTGTCGCCGCTGATCGAAGGCATGAAACCGGTCACCCTGCCCAACGGCGAACCCCGGCTGTGGCATCCCGACCTCAAGCCTTATGAGCGGGCCGATGTGAAGTTGCCGGCTGACGCCAGCCCTGACGCGCTGGGACTGCATGCCCACGAAGGCCAGGACATTCTGCCACTGGACGACAAGCACTACGCCGTGCAAAAGGACCCGCAAACCGGCAACTACCGTGTCAAACACCCACATCGCGACAATGCCTATTTACCCGAGATAAGACACAACGGCCGCGGTGCCTGGACTCATGAAGCCGAGAACCCGCGAGCATGGGATCGACCGACATTGATGCGTCGCCTCGGCCACTCGGTGGATGGCTTCAACGACCTGCAACTGGACAACGCTCGCATCGCCAGCGGCACTGACGACGCTGCGCTGCGCCGGATGTACGTCGACAACACCGCCCCGCCACCGCTACTGGACGACAGCCTCACACGCCTGAACATCCAGCAACAGACCCGACAAGCCATTGAACGGATTCGCACCGGCCAGCCCCTGGATCCTGCCTCCTGGTGGTTTGAACCCCTGGCGACTTACCTGAACGGCTGGCCGGCGGATAAAGCCCTGAAGGTTTACGAAGACGTCGACATGAGCGGCCGGTTCCGCCAGTACGGCAATGCCGAGGCGAGCGAGGCGCAGACGCTGTCCACCAGCCAGTCGCAGCTCATGAGCGAGCAGTTTGCGCCCAGGCTTGTCGAGTTCCTCAGCGAGGAAGAGCTGCAAGCGGTGCTCGGCCGGTCAACCGTCAAAAGCGAACGGGTGCAAGCATTGCGTGATCGTCTGGCGGACGAAGCCAGTCGACTGAACGCTGACATCGTCAATCAGCTTTACCAAGGTGCCCAACCGTCCGACGATCCGCAGATCCGGCTCGTTCGCCAGGCATTTCCCGAGCTGCCAAGCCGTGCGGCACAGACGCTGCTGAACAGTGCCGACGCTGCCGACCTCATGCGCCTGACCGAGGAGCAACGTCTGCCGTTGGGCCTGAAAAGCCGAGCGCGTGAAGCGGCCTTCGAAGCCCGGACCAACCATGCGTACGAAGGCTTTCATGACGGCGCGCAGTGGGTAGCGGAAACCGAACGCCTGGTGCTGAACGCATTGAGGATTCATACCGACACGTTCGCGCAATTGCGCATCGAGGTTCGCGAAGGCAACGATGCCGGCCCCTTGCGCAGCAGCGTGGGTGCACACGATTCGGCGACGGTCCGGGTGCTGGTCAAGGATGATGTGAACCAGTTCGAGGTCTGGGACGCCGCCAACCACAAACTGCACGAAGCCACGGATTTTTACGAAGCGGTCCTCAACGCGTTGCCGAAAGACAAACAGGCGCAGTTGGGTTATCGGCCGGGCCAGGGTGCCTTTCTCAAGCAATGGGTGATGGCCAAGACCGAGACACCGGCGCAGCGCCGCACTGCCCTCGCCGCACCGCCGATCCGCCCGACGGCGGACCACGAAGCCATGACGCTGTTGCGCGGCCCCGGTTTCTCCACGACAGCCGCCACACTCACCGAACGGGTGCAGGATATATACCCCCACTTCAACGAACGCGAGGTCAATACCTTCGTCCGCTCCCTGGGATCGCAGGAACAGGGGCATCAGACACTGACCCGACTGGACCGCGAACTGGATGACCTGCGGGTACTGTTCAATCGCTGGCGCTACCAGCAGCCGGACAGTTGGGGCCCGGATCAACGCGGATTCATGAACAGCGGCGGGTTGCACATCGTTGAACGGTTCATCGATTGTTTCAAACGCAAGTCCACGGTCTTTGGTGAGCGCAGTCTCACAGCCGACGGCGGTTATGCGCTGGACCTGTCCACGGAGTTCGAGGTGCTCGACCTCGAACGCTGGTGGAAGGATCTGCCGGACATCAAACACTACCTCGATCAGATCAGCACCTTGAATCTCGACCGCACGACCTTTTCCGAAACCGCCTCCGGCCTGTTGAACGACTTCCCTCATCTGCGGCAACTGAGCGCCCGCAGTTGCGGGTTGACGCGACTGCCCGAAACCATTGGCAAGATGCACCACCTGCAAACCTTGCGGCTGATGAACAACGACATCACGTTGACCCCGTCCGCCGTCGAGCAACTGCGCAACCTGACACGCCTGGAATCCCTCAGGCTCGATGACAACAGGCAACTGGGCAGGCTCCCGGACGTCGGGCGCATGCCCAAACTGAGAATCCTGAGCTTGAGCAACACCGGGGCCACCACCTGGCCCGATGGCCTGTTCGGCCCCTTCAACAAGCGTCGACCCCGTGGCTTTTTTCTGGATTTGCAGGAGAACCCGATCAGCGTCATTCCGACGGTTGTACCCGGCTCCGAGGATGCCTTCCTCCTGGCGCGGACCCGCTTGTACGAAAAGCAACTCTCGGACAAAAACCTGGTCATTTTCAAAGCGTATCGACGGTCAGTCGGCATCGCACCCAAACAGGTCTACGCCGACGCTGCACGAGACACGATGAACCTGTGGCCGATGAAAGACGACTCGGTCTGGTGGAGTGCCGAGGTCTCAGGGCTGGGGACTTTTCGGGAGGAAGCCTGGCACGATCTGATGACCGAGCCTGGCTCTGAAGATTTCTTTGCCTTGATCCAGAAGCAGACCCGCTCGGCCGATTACCGGGCCGGCGGCGAATTGCGCCAACAGCTCAGCAGCCGGGTATGGCGCATGATCGAAGCCATCGATCTGGACACCGGGTTGCGCAAGGATCTGTTCGAAATGGCCAGGGCGCCCACCACCTGCGCCGATGCCGGGGCCCAGGTGTTCAACCACATGGGCATCAAGGTGCTCGCCTCCGAAGCCTATGCCCTGTCGACGTCCAACGCCGTCCTTGAAAGCAAACTGGTGAACCTGGCAAAGGGCGCCGCTCGCCTTGCGCGCGTGGATGACATTGCCCGTGCCGATTTCGGCAGCCGGCCCGGCAATCCCGATGAAGTGGAGGTGTACCTCGCCTACGAAACCGGCCTGGCCCAGCGCCTCGGTTTACCCTGGCAATCGGAGTCGATGCTGTATCGCCGTGTAGCCGGCGTAAGCGCAGAAACCCTCGACACGGCCTTCGAGACGGTGATGTCGATGGAAGCAGGCGATGGCTTGGTCAACGACATGCTGGAACAGCCGTTCTGGCAGAAATACCTGCGTGACACCTACCCGAACGAGTTCCGGCGCAACACCCGGCTGTACGAAGCCAGGAGCGACTTGCTGGAAGAGTTGCGCGAAGTCCAACACGCCTGGGCCAACGCCAAAGGCCAGCAGATTGCGCAACGACGCGCACTCAAACAACGCCTGCTGGACCTCGCTCGCCGACTGGATATTGATGAGAGCGTGGTACTGACTGATCAAGACATGACCGATGAGGTCTACGGCGGATTGCTTCACGACATGGGCTACGAAGAAAAAGAGCTGAGCAGAAAGCTGACCCGTGCAGCGCTGCAAAAAGACGCACAGCCGTAATCGGCAAAACCCTGATGCATCGAGTGATGCATCAGGGTTCAACCCTTAACCCACTTCCGAATCCCAGACGACCGTGACAAGGCCGGAATAGGATCGGGCGGTACCGGGCTTGATCATTTCGTCGACCTCGTCCCGGGCAATCTCGAAGTGCAATGTTCCCGGCCTGCGATCGACATAAAAGTGTGGCAGGAACAGCTCGGTTCCAATGCCGTCGCGCCGCAACGGTCGGCGGTTGACCGGTTGCGCGGTGGCATCCACCAGGCCATTGGGCAGGGTCACGCTGACGTCGAGCGGTACGAAATGACCGGAAACCGGGTCGCGCACCGAACAGCGGTTACCGTCCATGGTGTACTGGCAGTCGAGGTTCATCTTGAAGCGACTCGACGAAGACACATTGAACGTCTGATCCCGGAACAGCCGTGTCGGCTTGCGCCCCTGCGTCAGCCACGCTTGCCAGCCGCCCTGCGGGACCAGTTCAACGCGATTGCCACCCGGTGGGATCTCGACCTTGAGGGTGTGTTGCACTTCCAGCGTGAAATTCAGCAGGAGTGTCGAATCGGTTGGCTGCATGACGTCACCCATATCGAAATCGCCGTTCGGTCCGACGCTGTAGGTCAGGCGTCCCGAATAACGGCCCGAAGACATGCCCAACGGGTTCGGTGTGATCAGTTCATAGGCGAAATCCAGATAGCTGTAACGCAACCAGGGCACGTTGAACCTGGCCTGCTTATCGCAGCTGGCCTCCGCGGGTGTTTTCCAGAAAAAGCCATAGGTATTCGACCCCACAAGCCCTACGCCACTGTAAAGACAGGGAGCGGGCGCATACACCCAACTGGCGCCCCAGAGTTGAGCGTGAGCAAGTTGATAGCTGCTCCCTCCACCGACAAGACTGAGAACGTCCTCCGTCACATACCGGGAGCCCAGACCTGCAATTCGAACCTTGACCGTCTCGGGTTCGCCCGTCGTTTCATGCACCACGGACAACTCACGCCACTGTGCAGGGACCTTGAACGTGGCACCCTGGCGCGACGACGGGTGATTCGCCTGGATCGGCGCATTGGAGCTGAACTGAATCGGCACGCGCAGGCTGAACATGTCGTTGTCACGGCACTCGCCAGGGTAACTCGCGCAATAACCACTGGAAGGTGTGTCATTCCTGAATTTATTCTGCTGAGGGTTTGCAGAATCCGGTCTGAACGACGCCAGGATCGAGACTTCTTCCGACCAGGCTGAAGAACAGGTGAGCAACGATAAAATCCCGATCCCGACACAGCAAAGTACCTGCCGCCCCATGCCATGTGAATGATTCATGTTTTTTCCTCTGAAACGAGTCAGGTCAACAGCCAATCCTGCATGGCATCACGCACCCGGCAGCACTGCGTTGAAAATCAAATTGACGCTGCCGAAATAGCTGCCCGGTTTATAAATCCCATCCACAGGCGGCATCGGCACGATCTCCAGCAACACACGTTTACCCGGCGCGGCATCGCTCATCGACACCACCTCGCTACTGTTCAGTTCATTCAGCACATGGCCGTTGAACAGCACGCGCAAACCAATGTCATGGGCATCCGTCCCGTTGGACAGATAGGGCCTGCCCTCAAGGCGGGCTTCGATGGAACCGGACTCATTCTTGACATCGAAATACTTGCGCAAGCTGCCCAACGTCGAGGTCGACAGATTCCATGGCAATTTCTGTTCGCGGTGAATCCAGCCAGGGTCAGCGGGGATGACGTAGAACGCCTGGCTCGGGATCGTCACGAACACGTCGAATTGATGCACCTCGCGAGCGGCAAACGCCGAACTGCTTGCCCACAGAACCAGCGCTGGCATCAGCAATACCATCAGTTTTCTGAACATGATCATCAGCCTTTCACGTCGAGTTTCTTGCTGCTCTCGCCTTCAACCAGGGTGAAGCGATACTCGCGACCGGCCTGTTTCTCGAACTCGAAACTGCGGCCCGCCAGAATGTGATGCTTGGTAGTCGGCTGGCAGTCCTGTTCTTTCTTGACCGCGCAGTCCTTGAATTCGTCGATCACCACCACGGTGTTGCCGTTGTTGCGGATACGGTAACGGCTCGCGTCGTTCTCGATCACGCTGGCGTAACGCGTATCCTTGGGACGGACGAAAAACACCGCGCCATACCCGGCCAGCACCGTGACGCCGGCGGAGAGGGTTTTCTTGTATTCCTCGCGTTCTTCACCCGAGACCGCGAATTCGTCTTCCTTCTCGGGCACCACCGGCACGAAACGCACGCGGAAGTATCGCTCGCGATCACGCTCGCCCATGTACAGCAGTCGCGTGCCCTGCATGCCACCGGCGGGCACGATCAGCCGCGCCGGGCTGGCCATCAAGCCGTCCCGGGCGCTGCCGTCGGCACTGGATTCGAGCGGCACTTCCTGCGACTTGCCGTCGGCGTCATAAAGGATTTCCAGGATGTTGACCTTGACGAACGCGGTGCTGTCGCCGCCGTTGAACACGCGTTTCAAGAACGTACTTTTGTCGCCATCCAGATAGTCGTAAACCGTGCCGATATTGATGCTCGGCCCAGCGTGTGCGATTTGTGCAACCAGTAAAAAACCAAACAGTGCCAACAGGGATTTCATTGTTCTGAACCTCGTCAAATGAACTACAGCAAAGTGCGACCCGCTAAACTTCCGAATCCCAGACAACCGTCACAGTCCCGGAATACTGTCGCTGATGACCCGGTTGCAGCATCTGCTCCACTTCGCGGGAAGGAATCTCGAAGTGCAGCGTTCCGGGTCTGCGCTCCACGTAAAACGCCGGCTGGAACAGTTCGGTACCGCTGCCATCCATCAGCAAGGGCCGCCGTTCGACGGCTCTGCCGCTTGCATCGCTCAAGCCACGGGGCAGGCTGACGCTGACGTTCAGCGGCACGAAATTGCCGGATACCGGCTCGCGCAACGAGCAAGTCCTGCTGTCTTGGGTGTGCTCACATTCGAGTTTCATCTTGAAGCGCGAACTGGCCGAGATGTTGAAGGTCTGGTCACGGAACAGCCGCGTGGGTCTGCGGCCCTGTTGCAGCCAGGCCTGCCAGCCGCCTTGTGGCACCAGTTCGACGCGATTGCCACCCGGCGGGACTTCGACTTTGAGGGTGTGCTCGACGGTGAGGGTGAAGTCGAGCTGGATGATGTTGTCCGAGGGCACAACGATGTCACCCAGATCGAAGTCGCCGCCCGGGCCGATCGTGTACACCTGGGTCCCGGTGTACACCCCGGTGGACATTTTCAGCGGGTCAGGGGTGCGCAGCTCGTAGGTGAAATCCAGATAGCTGAAATTGAAACCGGGAATAAGAAACTTCGCCTGTTTCGCACACACCGTTTCCTGAGGCGTCAGCCAGAAGAACTGATAACCGGTAAATCCGTATTGATTATTTGGGCCAATCGCCACGCATGGACTGGGCGCCG
The DNA here is from genome assembly GCF_048079215.1 of Pseudomonas sp. NFX71. Lineage (NCBI taxonomy): Bacteria > Pseudomonadati > Pseudomonadota > Gammaproteobacteria > Pseudomonadales > Pseudomonadaceae > Pseudomonas > Pseudomonas sp. NFX71. Next base: position 681,999 of record NZ_CP182230.1, read on the forward strand.
TTTGCCAACTGGTGCCACCCCACAGCACGCTGTGAGCCATATTGGTGTTTGTTTCGCCGGTAAGCTGTCTTACATCATTACTGAGGTTGTGAACACCGCCCAGCCCGGCTATACGGATTTCCACCTCGGCGAGCTCGCCGGTGTCACGATTAAGGACCGTCAACGAACGCCACGCGGCGGGCGTCTTGATCATCGCGCCCTGTCGCACATCCTGGTGATTGGGCAGGATGGGACCACCGAACGGAACATTCCCCACGTGGGAGCGCAGGCTGAAAATATTGTGAGTCTTGCAGATGGCGGGATAGTTGCGACAGAAGCCCTGATTAGGCGTGGTATTCCTGAACTCATTCTTCTGCGGATTGCTCGGGTCAGGGTTGAAGGTGGCTGTAATCGGCATAACCCTGGCCTCGATCTGCGGAGCCGAAACGATCAGGCAGGCGCCAAGGAGCAAGGCGCTGGTGCTCGTACGCCCGAGGGCAGTCAATGATTTCAGCACATTAAAAACTCCAGAAAATTGAGCAGCGTCCATCAACCCGCCCTCTGCACGGCATCGGCGACGTCCGCCAGGGTGTCCGGCGTGCAACGCAGGTCGCCGATCATCAGCACGTTGTTTTCCGCGCGACCATTGCTCGGGTCGAGGCGGAACTGGCACAGCAACTGGTTGCCGTGGCGCACTTCCAGGGTCGGGGAACCAGCGTTCATTTCCATGGAGAAGAAGCCGTCCACTTCACTCACCCCACGGCTGGCGTGGTTGATGATGTGGTGGCCCTTGAGCGGCTTGCCCTGAGGGTCGATCAGACGACCGAGCACGGTGAGAGTTTTCATCACGCGAATCTGGCGATAGTCCACGCCGCCCTTGTTCAGGTGGTAGCTGGAGCGCGCCGGCTGGATGGTTGCAGCCGGAACGTGATTGCCCTCGAAATCGAAACTGACCGAGCTGCTTTTGTAAGCCGTGATCGGTACGAAATTGCGCCCCGGCTTGAGTATCGCGCTGCCGCCGCTCAAGTCGTCGGCACGCAGGGCGATGTCATCGATGTCCGATTCGACATCGATGATCATGCCCGCACCGTTGCGGTGGTACTGGCTGGTCATGACCATTTTTTGCCCGCCGACGGCGACGGTGCTGTCGAGGTTCAGGCCACCGGTGAAGTCGTTGTTGTAAGAGGAACGCTGGATAAATCCGTCGGCGTTGGCCAGGTCCGATTGCATCGTCGCCATCGCGTTCATGCCGATGCCATAGGTGTCGGTGATGGCCGTGGCGGAAACGCTTTGCAGCAGGTGATCCTGCAAGTCTTTGCGGTAGGTGACCGAAGCATTGTTATCGCGCCCGCCGTCGCGATCGGTACGAGTGCCGATGCTGCCGGAGATCTGTTCGCCCGGACCGCCCAGGGCAATGTTGAGGCTCAGGTCGACGCCGCGATTACGGTCATTCCCCGAGCTGAAGCTGCCCGGTCTGTCGAACAGCGACAGCCGCCAGTTGGCGTCGCTGCCGAACAATCGGCCGCGCTGGCTCCAGCCCAGATCCACGCCAACGCCTTCGGTGTTGCCCTCGCTGTGGGACACCCGGGCATTGACCGAACTTTTACTGGTGAGCCGATGGTTCACCGACAGCGAAGAGTTACTGGTCTGGCCGATAAATACGTTGCGTTGCCGCACTCGCGTGCCGTCCGGCAGCGTGTCGTAGAGCCGGGTGGTGTCGAGCCAGCTGCGATTGTGGCTGGCGACGATACTGCCGCTGCCGTAGGAATACAGACCCTGCACGTCGAGGCCGGTGCCGTAGTCCTCGGTCTTGTAGACGTTGGCATAGACACTCGCGTTGTTGACGATCGCCCAGTCGACCGACGTGCCGTATTGCAGGGTGTCTTTCACCTGTCGGCCCGACAGGCCGAGGATCACCCGCGGGTGCAGCAGGAAGTTGAATGCGGCGCCGGCCGTCATCTCGCCGTCAGCCTGATCATCCCAGTTGCTGAGCATTTTCGATTCACGCCCGGCGAACAGGTTGTAGCGCCAGCGCTCGTCATGATTGCGCCAGTTGTTGGGTTTATAGACCAGTTCCTGCGTGCTGGAGGTGATCTGGCCATCTTCGATCAGACGCACTTCCACTTCATAAATGCCACCGGGCAGTGGCCGCGTATCGAGGGTCTGCAAACCGGCCGGTATCGCCTGAGTATTGATCAGCAAACCGTCGCGATAGATTTCCACCGAACCCTGCCGATTGGCCGTGACGTAGATCGGGTAGACCGCCGGTTTCGGGTTGTTGATGGCCAGGCTGTCGGAGCTGCCGTACATGACGCCCAGCGCGGTGTCGGGGCTGGCGCCAAAGGAGCGCGGCTGACGGGTCAGGCCTTCCGAGTTGGGCGTGAATAAACCCAGGCGCAGAAAATTGCCTTCCAGTTCGCGCTGAGTGAAAAGCTCGTGCACGGCGTGATAAAGCTGATTGTCCACACCGCCCAGTCGCGACAGTTGCAGGTTCACCGCTTGAGTCCAGTTACCGAGACTGCTGCTGGCTTCCAGACCGTAACGACCACCGAGGTCCTGGTTCTGGCCACCGTTGAGGTTCAGCTGATTGCGCACGATCAACCCGGTGCTGCCGCCTTCGGGCTGGTTGTAGTAACGCTGGACCTGATCGTCGCGTTCGGCGTTTTCCGTGAGAATCGACACCAGCGAGTTTTCCAGGCTGTAGTACACGGCCAATAGCTGCTCGGGGCATTTCGCCTTGCAGTCGCCCAGCGCCACGCCTTGTTTCAGGTAATTGGTCCAGGTCTCGCGTTCACTGGCTTTGATCGTGCTGTCGCTGACATCGGTGAAGTCAACGAGGGTGATGCGGTCGTCGCGGGTTAACACGACCATCGCCTCACCGAGAAATTGTTGGTCACGTTCCACGCGCACCGCCAGCGGCACATCAAAGAAGTGTTCTTCAAACTCGCTTGGCAGCCCCTTGGCCTGCGCCAACAAACTTCTCGGTGTATTGCCGTTTTCCATGGGTGCGGCCAAGGCCGATGCGCAAAAAAAAAGGGCAAGCGCCGTCGCGATGGGAGTCATCGGGAACATGAACAAAATACTCAATGGATAAATTCGTTAAAGCCGATCGACAGACAAAAACTTGCCTGCCGACCGGTCAGGCTACCAAGCAGGACGAGCCTTGGTTCAAGACTTAAATGCGGGGGACAGCATCGAAAATCACAGTAGGACTAACGGTGTACAGGCCGTTCTGGTCGGCAGCCGGTTTGGCGGCGGATATACGCAGTTCCGCGCGCATGCCGCCATTGGATTCGGCGTCACCTACCACCTCCTGAGTGGTACCGGTCAATACTTTTCCATTGAAGGTGTAAGTCAGGGGAATGTTTTTCGCCGTATTACCGTTGAACAAGGGTTGCGGGCCGCCTTCGACGTAAGCGTTCACCGAACCTTCGGTGTGTTTGATATCGTACATGCCAACCACGTCTGTCAGGGTTCCGTCAAGGACGCGGTATTGCATTCTCTCGTCTTTACCAAAGTCCGGGTTTACAGGCTGGGCATAAAAGATCGAGCTCGGGATTTCCGCGGTAATGTTGATCGAGGAGCGCGATTCTTCCGCAGCGAACGCCATCGAAGAACTCAGGGCCAGGAGGGTCATCGGAACGGCGATTGCAAACTTCTTGAACATTGTTGAGTACCTGTCTTTTTCAAAGTGATTGGTCCGTGGAAAGCGTGAGCGATGCAAATAGCGGACTTAGATAGTGGCAATTTGGCTCAACTTTCAACGCAGAGAATGATCGACCAATTTTCGTAGAAAGTAAGTACGAAACTTCCGAAGAACATGTAGTCACAACAGCCCATAACAAGAAAGAAAAAACCTGAAATTCAATAATTAATCCGTTAACCCGACAGAAACATACTACAAACAGTTTTAATAAAAAAAGCATACAGACAAATAGAAACAAATGTTCCGTGAGAAAAAGACTACTCAGGCGTAACTATTAAAAATTCCCGCTGTTAGTTGCGCACAATTAGATCAACCACTCTAAAACAGCAAGCCACAAAACGGCGTTTTCCCACCCCTGCACTGAAATCCGCCCTACGTCCTTCGGCGACGACCGTTGGTCCTGTTCGCTTGCCTTGCCATTACGATATATCTTAAGTTGTATCTAAACACGCCAGAGACAAGGAAAAATGAGAGACCATCATTCCCCCCACCGCGAACACGGTGACGGCCGCGACGGCTTCGAGAAACGCCCCGGTCGCGAGCGTGGCGGCCGAGGCCCCCGGGTGTTTGCCCCCGGCGATCTGAAATTGCTGCTGCTCGCGCTCATCGCCGAACGGCCCTGCCACGGCTATGACTTGATCCGTCAGATCGAAGGTATGTTCGACGGTGCCTACAGCCCCAGCCCCGGCGTGATCTACCCGACCCTGACCTTCCTGGAAGAAAGCGAAATGATCCAGGGCGACGCCGAAGGCGGGAAAAAACGCTACAGCGTGACCGAGACCGGACGTCTGTCTTTAAGTGAGCAAGCGGTTGCACTGGACGGGGTGCGCATGCGCATCGATGTCAGCAAGCGCTCGTTACGCGGCCATGACCGTCCGGCCGAAATTCACGAAGCGGTGCATAACCTGCGTCATGCGTTACAACTGCACCACGGTCGCTGGAGTCCCGAAGAAATCCTGCGGGTCGCCGCTTTGCTCAACGACACCGCCAAAGCCATCGTTGATGGTCCCTTGGTTCAATCCCCTGCGGAGAAAGCTGAATGACTGAAGTGATCGAGCACACCATTCACCGCGTCATGCATGAAATCAAACGCCGCCGCCTGCAAGTCTTGCGCGTGGTTGACCTGACCCCGCGCATGCGCCGGATTACCCTGGGCGGCCCTGAACTGGCCGGCTTCATCAGCCTGGGCACAGACGACCACGTCAAACTGCTGTTCCCGCAGAACGCGGCAGAACAAGCGGCGCTGGAAACCCTGGTTCTCGGTGCGGGCAAAGACAACGGGCCGATGCCGGCGATGCGCGACTACACCCCGCGGCGCTATGACCTGGACACGCTGGAACTGGACATCGACTTCGTCCTGCACGGCGACGGCCCTGCCTCGACCTGGGCCGAGCAGGCCAGGCCGGGGCAATTCCTGCACATCGGTGGGCCACGGGGATCGATGATCGTACCGGACATGTTCGACAGCTATTTGCTGATCGGCGATGAGACGGCAATTCCCGCGATTGCGCGGCGTCTGGAGGGTTTGGCGGCCAATCGGCGAGCGCTGGTGATCATTGAGGTGGAGAACGGCGCGGAACAGCAAAAGCTCGAAAGCCCGGCGCAGGTCAATGTGATCTGGGTGTTGCGCGACGGTGGCACGAACAATCTGCTGACCACGGTGAAGGAATTGCAGATACCCGCCGGCCATCTGTACACGTGGGTGGCCACAGAGAGCAAAGTGTCACGGCAGATTCGTCGGGTATTGCTGGACGAGCACGGGCTGAACGATCAATTCCTCAAAGCCGTCGGCTATTGGCGGCTGGACGACAGCGACGAGGAGTAACAACGCAGGTCAGGGTTGATCAGACGTCAGTGTGATCAGCCTCGACGGCGATCCAACGCGATCACCACCAAGGCAATCAGCACAAACCCCGCCAACAATCCCCCGGCATTCACAAACACCTGTGGATAACCCAGCGTATCCACATCAATGAACGGGTATGGATAAGTCGCCAGCAGATGCCCGCGCAGCAGTGCATACGCGAAATACACCAACGGGTAAATCACCCACAGCGCGATGTGCCGCAGACGCAAGGTGCCTTTGGGCACGCACAACCACCACCAGGCCAGAAACAGCAACGGCATGACATCGTGCAGCAGCTCATCGGCCAGCCATTGCCAGCCTTCGGGATGCCACAGATGGCGCAACAGGACGTTGTAGGCCAGGCCGACCACGGCGATGCTCACGGCAATCCCGCTGCTCACCCACGGTTGCAAAAACCAGCGCCGTGCAGCGGATTCGCGGGACGTCAGTGCGCAGGTCAGCACAGTGGCCACCAACGTATTGGTGAGCACAGTGAAATAGCTGAAAAAGCTCAGCAGCCCACCCAGCAAACTGGCGCCCAGGGCCCAGCGCGAATAGAAAATCAGGTACAGCTGAATGCTCAATCCTGCCCAGCCGAGCAGCACCGCCACCGCCACAAAACGACGCCTCGCGGCAGACTGGCTGACCATGTTCAGAGCGGTCGCTTGGTGCGCATCAACTTCACATACAACCGCTCGACTTTTTCCCGCGCCCACGGGGTCTTGCGCAGGAACGTCAGGCTCGACTTGATGCTCGGATCACTCTTGAAGCAGCGGATATCGATGCGCTCGGCCAGCCCCGTCCATTCGTAATGTTCCACCAGAGTGTTCAGGATCTGCTCCAGCGTCACGCCGTGCAGCGGGTTGTTGTTCTGTTCGGTCATGCCGGGCCTTCGAGCGATGAATGAAATGCAAGGCGCGCACCTTATCCGAGGGGGTGGTCCGGTGGAAGGGCTGTGCGCGCTATCTGTTAAATGTAGGTGAACTGCGACAGATCGCCCCGCGACACTGTTACCAAATCCGAAAGAATTCATGTCGGTAAAAGCGCTTTCTCTATTTGTAACAGAACATTATCCTTGCGCCCCGACAAGCTGAAACGATTCTTCCATTCGCTTCAATCCTGCTGTTCCCCGTTCACTCCCTAGAAAAAGACCAAGAATTTCTTCTCTATGCCTTATTTTCAATCTTCGCGAGACAGCGCTGTCTGCCTTGCTGTTGCCAGCCGAAAAGCCTTGAACCTGGTCGGCGGATTCACCGCAATGGGTCTCGCCACCTGCGCTCAGGCTGCACCGGCCTTTGATAGCGAATCGCCTTGGATGCTCGGCGACTGGAACGGCACGCGCACCGAGCTTTCGGAAAAAGGCTACGACTTCAAAGTCGATTACACCGGCGAAATGGGCAGCAATCTGCACGGCGGCTACGACCACGATCGCACCGCACGCTACAGCGATCAGTTCGGCCTCGGCGCACACCTCGATCTGCAAAAGATCCTGGGCTGGGACGACGCTGAATTTCAGCTGACCATCACCGAGCGCAACGGCAACAACATCAGCAACGACCGCATCAACGATCCACGGGTCGGTGGTTTCACTTCCGCTCAGGAAGTCTGGGGCCGCGGGCAAACCTGGCGCCTGACGCAGATGTGGTATCAGCAGAAATTCTTCGACCGCAAGCTCGACATCAAGGTCGGCCGTTTCGGCGAAGGCGAAGACTTCAACAGCTTCCCCTGCGACTTCCAGAACCTGGCGTTCTGCGGCTCTCAGGTCGGCAACTGGGTCGGCGGCATCTGGTACAACTGGCCGGTCAGCCAATGGGCGATGCGGGTCAAATATCACCTGACGCCAGAGCTGTACGCGCAAGTCGGCGCGTATGAGCAGAACCCGTCGAACCTGGATCGCGACAATGGTTTCAAGCTCAGCGGCAGCGGCACCCAGGGCGCGATCCTGCCGGTGGAACTGGTCTGGACACCCAAGCTCAACGGCCTGCCGGGGGAATACCGCGCCGGTTATTACTACAGCAACGCCAACGCCACCGACGCCTACAAGGACCGCAATGGCCAGCCCGCCGCCCTGAGTGGCGAGGCCTACCGCAGCGCGTCCAGCAAGCACGGCGTGTGGCTCGGTGTGCAGCAGCAACTGACCAGCCGTGCCAGCGACCACTCCCGTGGCCTGAGCGTGTTCGCCAACGGCACGATGCACGACAAGAAGACCAACGCCATCGACAACTATGTGCAGGCGGGCGTCGTCTACAAAGGCTTGTTCGATGCACGGACCAAGGATGACATCGGTTTCGCGATGGCCCGGGTTCATGTCAATCCGGCGTACCGCAAGAACGCCGAGGCGAGCAATCAGGCCCGTGCAGTCTACGACTTCGACGACCCGTCCTTCCTGCCACCGCAAGACACCGAATACAGCGCCGAACTCTATTACGGCGTGCACGTCACGAACTGGCTGACCGTGCGCCCGAACCTGCAATACATCCGCCACCCCGGTGGCGTGGACAAGGTCGATGACGCGCTGATTGGCGGGATCAAGGTCCAGTCGTCGTTCTAACCCACAGGGACTTGCATCAACGAACCCAATTGATATGAACCATGCCCGCGCCGGATCGTCATCTACAGTGAACTTGCGCGGGACTACTTGAAACGTCACGGAGAACCACACTATGAGCACTGATGGTGCTTTGAGTCGAAGCCGTCTATTGCCGACCCTGCTCGGCATTCTGCTTCTGCTAATGGGCCTGGCCATGCTGGCCGGGGGGATCAAGCTGAGCATGCTCGGCGGCTCGCTGTATTACCTGCTGGCCGGTATCGGCCTGGCACTGACCGGCGTGCTGCTGATTCTGGCCCGCCGCGCCGCCCTCGGGCTTTACGCACTGGTGCTGTTCGCCAGCACCGTATGGGCCTTGTGGGAAGTTGGCCTGGACTGGTGGCAACTGGTGCCGCGCCTGGCGATGTTGTTCGCGCTGGGTATTGTCATGCTGCTGCCGTGGTTCCGTCGTCCGCTGCTGCGCGAAGGCGAAGCGAAGACGGGCACTGGCGCGCTCAGCATCGCTGTGGTGCTCGCCGGTGTTGCCGCACTGGCCAGCCAGTTCACCAACCCCGGTGAAATCAAGGGCCAACTGGACCGCGACAGCGTCCCGGGCATGACCAACACCGCGCCAGCCATGCCGGATGGCGACTGGAACTCCTACGGCCGCAGTGCCCACGGTGATCGTTACTCGCCTCTGACGCAGATCACTCCGCAGAACGTAAACAAGCTCGTTCCGGCCTGGACCTACCGCACCGGCGACCTGCCGGGGCCGAACGATCCGGGTGAAACCACCGCCGAAAACACCCCGCTGAAAGTCAACGGCATGCTCTACGTGTGCACGCCGCACAGCCAGGTGATCGCGCTGGACCCGGACACCGGCAAGGAAATCTGGCGTTTCGATCCGAAGCTCTCCACGCAGAACGCGGCGAACTTCAAGGGTTGGGCGCACATGACCTGCCGTGGCGTGTCGTATCACGATGACGCCGTCTACGCTTCCGAGCAGAGCCCGACCGGCAGCGCCAGCGCTCCCGTCGCCAGCGTCTGCCCGCGCCGGATCTTCCTGCCGACCGCCGACACCCGTCTGATCGCCCTGAACGCCGACACCGGCAAGATGTGCGAAGACTTCGGCAACAAAGGCCAGGTCGACCTGAGCGCCAACATCGGCGGCTTCAATGCCGGCGGTTACTACTCCACCTCGCCTCCAGCCGTCACCAAAGACCTGGTGGTGATTGGCGGCCACGTCACCGATAACGTTTCCACCGACGAGCCGAGCGGCGTGATCCGCGCGTTCGACGTGCACACCGGCAAACTGGTGTGGAACTGGGACAGCGGCAACCCGGACGACACCACGCCGATTGCCGAAGGCAAGGTCTACACCCGCAACTCGCCGAACATGTGGTCCATGTTCGCCGTCGACGAAAAACTCGGCATGCTTTATCTGCCGATGGGTAACCAGACTCCGGACCAGTTCGGTGGTGCGCGCACCCCTGAATCGGAATTGCACGCCGCCGGCCTCACCGCCCTCGACATCGCAACCGGCCAGGTTCGCTGGCACATGCAGTTCACCCACCATGACCTGTGGGACATGGACGTCGGTGGTCAGCCAACCCTGATGGACCTGAAAACCGCTGACGGCGTGAAGCCGGCGGTCCTCGCGTCCACCAAGCAAGGCAGCATCTACGTGCTGGATCGCAGCACTGGCCAACCGATCGTGCCGATCAACGAAGTGCCGGTGCCTCAGGGCGCTGTCGAAGGTGATCACACGTCCCCGACCCAACCGAAATCCGACCTCAACCTGATGCCACCGCCGCTGCAAGAGCGCGACATGTGGGGCGTCACCCCGTTCGACCAACTGATCTGCCGGATCGACTTCAAATCCATGCGCTACGACGGCCCGTTCACCCCGCCGTCGCTGCAGGGTTCGATCGTTTACCCAGGCAACTTCGGTGTGTTTGACTGGGGCGGTTTCTCGGTCGACCCGGTGCGTCAGATCGCTTTCGTGAACCCGAGCTACATGGCGTTCAAATCGAAAATGATCCCGGCCGCCGAAATCGCGGCCCAAGGCCCGCGCAAAAGCGAAACCGAAGGCGTGCAGCCGAACAAAGGCGCGCCGTACGGCGTGGTCCTCGAAGCACTGCTGTCGCCAATGGGCTTGCCGTGCCAGGCGCCGGCGTGGGGCTATGTGGCGGCGATCGATCTGACCACCGCCAAAGTCCTGTGGAAGCACAAGAACGGCACCGTGCGTGACAGCTCGCCGGTTCCGATCCCGCTGAGCATGGGCGTGCCTAGTCTGGGTGGCACCATCACCACGGGTGGTGGCGTTGGTTTCCTGAGCGGCACCCTCGACCAGTATCTGCGTGCCTACGACGTGAAAAATGGCAAACAGTTGTGGGAAGGTCGCCTGCCTGCAGGCGCGCAAACCACGCCAATGACCTACACCGGCAAGGACGGCAAGCAATACGTGCTGGTCGTCGCGGGCGGTCACGGTTCGCTGGGCACCAAGCAAGGTGACTATGTGATTGCGTACAAACTGTCCGAGTAAGTTTTAGCGGCGGTAAAGGAAAGGCGACTCCTGTGAAGGGGTCGCCTTTTTTGTGGGTGAATGAACGCAATCCTTTGTAGGTTTATAAATACTGGGCAACAAAAAACCCGCCTTGGCGGGTTTTTCATTACAGCGGCCAGGGGATCAAAAATCCTCCAACCGCCACACTTCGTAAGCCGGTGTCTCGTAGGGATGGCTCTGTTTCAAAGCCGCCACCACCTGCCGGATCAACTCATCCGCCACCACCAGCTCAACTTTCCATTCATCAACCTGTTCGACCTGCCCCGCTTCGCCAATGAACGGCTGGCTGCCATCCAATGGGCGAAACTGGCCCTGGCCCAACACTTGCCACGCGCAGTGATCATAAGCCCCGATCCGTCCGCCACCGGCGGCGAATACGGAGCTTTTGACCCTTTCGACATGACTGTCGGGAACAAAAAAGCTGAGCTTGTACACGGCGCTTAGTTCACCCACACGCGAGCGTTACGGAACATGCGCATCCATGGCGCGTCTTCGTTCCAGTCTTCCGAACGCCACGAGTTCTGCACGGCGCGGAACACTCGCTCCGGGTGCGGCATCATGATCGTTACGCGACCGTCGCGGCTGGTCAAACCGGTGATCCCGCGCGGCGAACCGTTCGGGTTGGCCGGGTAGTTTTCGGTGACCTTGCCATGGTTGTCGACGAAACGCATCGCCACGCAACCGGACAGATCGGCTTCCAGCAACGCCTCTTCGCTTTCGAACTCGGCATGACCTTCACCGTGTGCGATGGCGATCGGCATGCGCGAACCGGCCATGCCCTGCAGGAAGATCGAATTCGACTCCTGGACCTGAACCATCGCCACGCGGGCTTCGAACTGCTCGGAACGGTTACGCACAAAGTGCGGCCAGAACTCGCTGCCCGGAATCAGCTCGTGCAGGTTGGACATCATCTGGCAACCGTTGCACACGCCGAGGGTGAAGCTGTCGTTGCGTTCGAAGAAGCCCTGGAATGCATCGCGAGCACGGCTGTTGAACAGCGCGGACTTGGCCCAGCCTTCGCCGGCACCCAGTACGTCGCCGTAGGAGAAACCACCGCAAGCCACCAGACCTTTGAACTCGTTCAGGTCGACACGGCCGGCGAGAATGTCGCTCATGTGCACGTCGATCGCGTTGAAACCGGCGCGGTCGAACGCGGCGGCCATTTCCACCTGACCGTTGACGCCCTGCTCACGCAGCACGGCAACCTGTGGGCGGATGCCTTTCTTGATGTAAGGCGCGGCGACGTCCTGGTTGACGTCGTAGCTCAGCTTGACGCTCAGGCCCGGGTTGTCTTCTTCCAGCAGCACGTCGAACTCTTGTTCGGCGCAGTCGGCGTTATCGCGCAGACGCTGGATCTGGTAGCTGGTCTCGGCCCACTGACGTTGCAGCAGACGACGCTGACCTTCGAACACGGTGTCACCGTTGAAGGTGATGTTGATCTCGCCGTTGTTTATCGGCTGACCGATCACCGACACGCACTCGCCCAGGCCGGCAGCGCTGAACTGCGCGAGGATGTCCGGGGTGGCGTCCTGGCGAACCTGAATCACGGCGCCCAGTTCTTCGTTGAACAGGATCGCGGCGATGTCGGCGGAAGTTTCTGCCAGACCGTCGAGGTTCAGGCTCAGGCCGCAGTGGCCGGCAAAGGCCATTTCCACAACGCTGGTCAGCAAACCACCGTCGGAACGGTCGTGGTACGCCAGCAGGTGACCGTCGGCGTTGAGGCCCTGGATCACCGCGAAGAAGGCTTTCAGGTCTTCGGCATCATCGACGTCCGGCGCTTGCGAGCCAAGCTTGCCGTGAACCTGGGCCAGGATCGAGGCGCCCATGCGGTTCTGGCCACGGCCCAGATCGATCAGGATCAGGTCGGTGGTGCCCTTGTCCATGCGCAGTTCCGGGGTCAGGGTCTGACGGATGTCAGCCACTGGCGCGAAACCGGTCACGATCAGGGACATCGGCGAAGTCACGGTCTTGTCGACCCCTTCGTCGTTCCAGCGGGTGGCCATGGACATGGAGTCCTTGCCCACCGGGATGGTAATGCCCAGGTCAGGGCACAGTTCCATGCCGACCGCTTTCACGGTGTCGTACAGGCGCGCGTCTTCACCCGGGTGACCGGCTGCGGACATCCAGTTCGCCGACAACTTGATGTCGGAAATCTTGTTGATGCGCGAAGCGGCGATGTTGGTCAGGGTTTCGCCGATGGCCATGCGGCCCGACGCCGGAGCGTCCAGCAGTGCCAGCGGAGTACGCTCGCCCATGGCCATCGCTTCACCGGTGTAGACGTCGAAGCTGGTGGCGGTGACGGCAACGTCGGCCACCGGAACCTGCCACGGGCCGACCATCTGGTCACGGGCCACGAGGCCGGTGATGGTGCGGTCGCCGATGGTGATCAGGAAGCTTTTGCTCGCCACGGCCGGGTGATGCAGAACGCGTTCGACGCAGTCTGCAATTTCCAGCGTGGCTGGATCGAAATCGTCACCCAGTTCGTTTTCACGCACGGCCGAACGGTGCATGCGCGGGGCTTTGCCCAGCAGCACTTCCAGCGGCATGTCCACCGGGCTGTTGCCGAAGTGGCTGTCGGTGACCGTCAGTTGCGGCTCTGCGGTGGCTTCGCCGACCACGGCGAACGGGCAACGCTCGCGTTCGCAGATTGCCTGGAAGCGTTCGAAGTCCGCCGGGCCAACTGCCAGAACGTAACGTTCCTGGGATTCGTTACTCCAGATTTCGTGCGGGGCCATGCCCGGCTCGTCGTTTGGAATGTTGCGCAGTTCGAAGCGGCCGCCACGGTTGCCGTCGTTCACCAGTTCCGGGAACGCGTTGGACAGACCGCCCGCGCCGACGTCGTGGATGAAGCTGATCGGGTTCTTGTCACCCAGCTGCCAGCAACGGTCGATGACTTCCTGGCAGCGACGTTCCATCTCAGGGTTTTCGCGCTGTACGGACGCGAAGTCCAGGTCAGCCGAGCTGGTGCCGGTGGCCATGGAGGAAGCCGCGCCGCCGCCCAGGCCGATCAACATCGCCGGGCCGCCGAGTACGATCAGCTTGGAGCCGACGGTGATTTCGCCTTTCTGTACGTGTTCGGCACGGATGTTACCCATGCCGCCGGCCAGCATGATCGGCTTGTGGTAGCCACGAACTTCGTCGCCACGCGGGGTGGTGATCGACTGTTCGAAGGTACGGAAATAACCGGTCAGGGCCGGACGGCCGAATTCGTTGTTGAACGCGGCGCCACCCAGTGGGCCTTCGATCATGATGTCCAGCGCGGTGACGATGCGCTCGGGTTTGCCGTACGGCACTTCCCACGGCTGTTCGAAGCCAGGGATCTGCAGGTTCGAAACGGTGAAGCCGGTCAGGCCAGCCTTTGGCTTGGCGCCGCGACCGGTAGCGCCTTCGTCGCGAATCTCGCCACCGGAACCGGTCGACGCGCCCGGGAACGGGGCAATCGCGGTCGGGTGGTTGTGGGTTTCGACTTTCATCAGGATGTGCACCGGTTCCTGCACCGCGCCGTACTGGCGGGTTTCAGGGTCCGGGAAGAAACGGCCGGCAACGTTACCGACGATCACCGAAGCATTGTCCTTGTAAGCGGACAGAACGCCTTCGCTGTGCATCTGGTAAGTGTTCTTGATCATGCCGAACAGGCTTTTTTCCTGGCTCTGACCATCGATGTCCCAACTGGCGTTGAAGATCTTGTGACGGCAGTGCTCGGAGTTCGCCTGGGCGAACATCATCAGTTCGATGTCGTGCGGGTTGCGCTTCAAACCAACGAAGGCGTTGACCAGGTAGTCGATCTCGTCTTCGGCCAGGGCCAGGCCCAGCTCGGTGTTGGCTTTTTCCAGCGCGGCGCGGCCGCCGCCCAACACGTCGATCGCGGTCAGCGGCTTCGGCTCGGCGTGGCTGAACAGACCGGCAGCCTGTTCCAGGTTGCCGAGGACGATCTGGGTCATGCGGTCGTGCAGCGCATCAGAGATCAGCTGCGCGTCGGCGTCGCTGAACTGGCCGGCCACGTAGAACGCGATGCCGCGCTCCAGGCGCTGGATCTTGCTCAGGCCACAGTTGCGAGCGATGTCGCTGGCTTTACTGGACCACGGCGAGATAGTGCCGAACCGCGGCAACACCAGGAACAGGCGACCGGTCGGTTCCTGGACCGGAACGCTTGGACCGTACTTCAGAAGGCGCGCGAGCACCTGCTGTTCGTCGCCGGTCAGGACGCCGGTAACTTCGGCGAAGTGAGCGAATTCAGCATACAAGCCGCTGACAGCCGAAACCTTCTGGCTCAGTTGCTCAAGGAGTTTGCTGTGGCGAAAGGCAGAAAGGGCAGGAGCGCCGCGCAGGATCAACATCTTCGGGACAGCCTCGGGAAGGGGTGTGCTTTGAGGCCGTGCATTCTAGCCTAAACCGCCCGCGACATCACCCGAAACGGTACGCACGGCCGTACCCGAACGTCGGGCCGGGTATTCGGGCCTGCAACAGCGGTCCGTCAGGTGTTATTTTTTGTGTCACAAATTGCGGTTCAAGCCCATTCCTGCGGGCTCCAGAGCGGTTTTTCACTCTCTAGCAGACAAGGCCTTCGCTGTCGAGATATGGCGCTCGTGGTCCTTTGCGTATACTGCGCAGATGTTTTCCCCAACGGCTTTGCGTCCGCGGTACGCCAAATGGCTGATCGCAACCGGACTCTTCCTGGTGCTCAGTGGCTGTGTTGATAAACCCAACACGCTGGAGCGCGTAAAGGAGGATGGTGTGCTGCGGGTGGTTACCCGAAACAGCCCCGCCACCTACTTTCAGGATCGCAACGGTGAAACCGGCTTCGAATACGAGCTGGTGAAGCGCTTCGCCGACGATCTGGGGGTCGAACTCAAGATCGAAACCGCCGACAACCTCGACGACCTGTTCAACCAGGTGGGCAAGCCCAACGGCCCGGTCATCGCGGCGGCCGGCCTGGTCAGCAGCGAATCGCGCAAGAAGCAGGTGCGGTTTTCCCACCCCTACCTGGAAGTCACCCCGCAGGTCATCTATCGCAACGGCCAGTCGCGGCCGACCGATCCAAAGGATCTGGTCGGCAAGAAGATCATGGTGCTCAAGGGCAGCACCCACGCCGGGCAACTGGCGGAGCTGAAACAGAAATTTCCCGGCATTGAATACGAAGAGTCCGACGCGGTTGAAGTCGTCGACCTGCTACGCATGGTGGATGAAGGCCAGATCGATCTGACCCTGGTCGACTCCAACGAAGTGGCGATGAACCAGGTCTACTTCACCAACATTCGGGTCGCCTTTGACCTCGGTGACGCCAGCAATCAGAGCTGGGCCGTGGCGGCCGGCGACGACAACAGCCTGCTCAACGAGATCAACGACTACCTCGACAAGGTGAAGAAGAACGGCACCCTGCAACGCCTGAAAGACCGCTACTACGGGCACGTCGATGTGTTGGGCTACATGGGCGCCACCACCTTCGCCCAGCACTTGCAGCAACGGCTGCCCAAGTACGAGCAGCACTTCAAAACCTACGCCAAGAAAGAAAAAGTCGACTGGCGCCTGCTGGCGGCGGTCGGTTATCAGGAATCGCTGTGGCAGGCAGCCGTCACCTCGAAGACCGGCGTCCGCGGCCTGATGATGCTGACCCAGAACACCGCGCAGGCCATGGGCGTGTCCAATCGCCTCGATCCGAAACAGAGCATCATGGGCGGCGCCAAGTACCTGGCTTATATGAAGGACCAGCTGGACGAATCGATCCAGGAACCGGACCGCACCTGGTTTGCACTGGCGGCCTACAACGTCGGCAGCGGTCACCTGGATGACGCGCGCAAACTGGCGGCCAAGGAAGGTCTGAATCCGGACAAGTGGCTGGACGTGAAGAAAATCCTGCCGCGCCTGTCCGAAAAGAAATGGTACAGCAAAACCCGTTACGGCTACGCCCGGGGCGGCGAGCCGGTGCATTTTGTGGCGAACATCCGTCGTTACTACGACATCCTGACGTGGGTGACGCAACCGCAGCTGGAAGGCAATCAGGTCGCCGAAGGCAACCTGCATGTGCCGGGGGTCGACAAGAGCAAGCCGAATCAGGAAACCCCGCAGCTTTAAAAAAGAAAAAGATCGCAGCCTTCGCTAGCGCCTACAGGGTATGTGTACACCTGCAGGCGCTAGCGAAGGCTGCGATCTTTTGATCTTAGCCTTTCAAGGCCGCAGCCAGAATCAGCGCCTTCATTTCCGACACCGCCGACTTGAACCCGACAAACAACGCATGCGCCACCAGCGCATGGCCGATGTTCAGTTCATTGATACCCTTGATCGCCGCGACGGCTTCGACGTTGTGATAGTGCAAACCGTGGCCGGCATTGACGATCAGCCCCTGGGCCAGGCCAAACGCCACACCATCCGCCACGCGCTTGAGCTCTTCAGCCACATCCGTCGGTGTCTCGGCGTCCGCGTAACGACCGGTGTGCAGCTCGATGGCCGGCGCACCAACACGGCGGGACGCTTCGATCTGCCGCTCGTCTGCATCGATGAACAGCGACACTTCGCAACCGATCTTCGCCAGGCGATCCACCGCGGCCTTGATCCGTGCTTCCTGCCCCGCCACGTCCAGACCGCCTTCGGTGGTCAGTTCCTGACGCGTTTCCGGAACCAGGCAAATGTGCGCCGGACGGATGCGTTCGGCGAACGCCATCATTTCTTCGGTGACGCCCATTTCAAAGTTCATGCGGGTCTGCAATACATCCTTGAGCAGCAGTACGTCACGTTCCTGGATGTGCCGACGGTCTTCACGCAGGTGCACGGTGATGCCGTCAGCGCCCGCCTCTTCCGCGTCCAGTGCAGCCTTGACCGGATCGGGATAGCGAGTGCCCCGGGCCTGACGCAGGGTGGCAACGTGGTCGATGTTCACGCCAAGAAGAATGCGATTGCTGGTGGTCACGGAAGCGCTCCAGAAGTAGAGAAAGTTCGGTGCACAGCATACGGGGTGATCAGGGCTTGCGAAACAACTCGCGACTGACCAGGGGACGACCGCCCAAGTGAACGGCCAATGCCTGACGCATCAAACGCTTGGCGGCGGATAACGCGCCAGGGGCTGACCAGTCGGCATCGGCCATGGCCAGCAGCTCGGTGCCGTTGAACAGACCGGGTTGCAGCAAGTAAACCCGCTCCAGACCAGCATCGACCTGCAAGCGATAGAGGCCGTCCGGTGCGACGGGTGCGTCATGGATGTCAGTCGTCAGGGCAAAGCCGTAACCGAGATCGTCGAGCAGGCGCCATTCGAAGGAACGCAACAACGGCTCCAGCGGACGACCTTCGGCCAGCGCAAGCAACGTCGCGGCGTAGTGATCGAATACAGCGGGATGGGGGTCTTCGGAGGGCAACAGACGAATCAACAGCTCATTGAGGTAAAGACCGCTGAACAGCGCTTCGCCGTTGAGCCAGGTGGAAACGCCAGCACTTTCCATGCGCCCGACATTCTTCAATTCCCCGCGACCGCGGAACTCGACCTCCAACGGCACGAATGGCCGCGCCAGCGTCCCGGCCTTGCCCCGCGCACTGCGCAACACCGCCCGCAGCCGACCTTGCGGCGTGAGGAAATCCACCAATGCGCTGTTTTCACGGTAGGCACGGGAGTGGAGGACGTAGGCGGGTTGGCCGATGGGTTGGGACATGGAAATCGCAGATCTCAATGAAGGAGCGCAGTTTTACAAACAGCCCAAAACCATTGTGGGAGCGAGCCTGCTCGCGATAGCGGTCTGTCAGTCAACATTGATGTTGAATACCAGGCCCTCATCGCGAGCAGGCTCGCTCCCACGGTGGATCTTTATGCAGGACTACAGGTCGCCGTAACCCAGCGAACGCAGCGCGCGCTCGTCATCGGACCAGCCACCTTTCACTTTCACCCAGAGGTTGAGCATGATCTTGGAGTCGAACAGCAGCTCCATGTCCTTGCGCGCCTCGGTGCCGATGCGCTTGATGCGCTCGCCCTTGTCGCCAATGATGATTTTCTTCTGGCCATCACGCTCGACGAGGATCAAGGCGTGAATGTGCAGGGTTTTGCCCTGCTGCTTGAACTCTTCGATTTCCACGGTGATCTGGTATGGCAGCTCGGCGCCCATCTGGCGCATGATTTTCTCGCGCACCAGTTCAGCGGCGAGGAAACGGCTGCTGCGGTCGGTGATCTGGTCTTCCGGGAAGAAGTGATCGTTTTCCGGCAGGTGCTCGGCGATCACCCGCTCCAGCGTTTCGAGGTTGTGCCCGTGCTGCGCCGAGATCGGCATGATCTGCGCGTTCGGCAGTTGTTCCTGCAGCCAGGTCAGGTGGGGCATCAGCTCGGATTTGTCTTCGATGCGGTCGGTCTTGTTCAGCGCCACGATCAACGGGCCGGTCACGTACTGGACGCGCTCGAGAACCATCTGGTCTTCGTCGGTCCATTTGGTGCGATCCACCACGAAGATCACCACGTCGACGTCTTTCAACGCTGCCGAAGCGGTCTTGTTCATGTAGCGGTTCAAGGCCTTTTCGCCGCCCTTGTGCATGCCCGGGGTGTCGACGTAGATCGCCTGCACGGCGCCTTCGGTCTTGATGCCCAGCATGTTGTGGCGGGTGGTTTGCGGCTTGCGCGAGGTGATCGCGAGCTTCTGGCCGAGGATGTGGTTCAGCAGCGTGGACTTGCCCACGTTGGGACGGCCGACGATGGCAACATAGCCACAGCGTGTTGCGGTTGAATCAGTCATTGCCATTCTCCACACCCAGGGCAATCAGTGCTGCGGCGGCCGCTACCTGTTCGGCAATACGACGACTCACACCCTGACCTCGGCTTTTTTCATTCAGTAAGGTGATTTCACATTCGACGAAGAACGTCCGGCAATGCGGCTCACCCTGGATATCCACCACTTCGTAACGCGGCAGCTCACAACCACGCGATTGCAGGAATTCCTGCAAGCGGGTTTTTGGATCTTTGTTGGTGTCGACCAGCGTCAGGCCTTCGAACTCTCCGGCCAGCCAGGCCAGCACGCGCTCGCGCGCCACGTCCATGCCCGCGTCGAGGTAGATCGCACCGATCAACGCTTCCAGGGCATCGGCCAGAATCGACTCGCGACGGAAACCACCGCTTTTCAACTCGCCGGAACCCAGACGCAAGTACTCGCCCAGATCGAAACCGCGGGCCAGTACCGCCAGAGTCTCACCTTTCACCAGGCGTGCGCGCAATCGCGACAACTGGCCTTCGCGGGCCAGGGGGAAGCGATCGAACAATGCCTCGCCAGCGACGAAGTTGAGGATGGCGTCACCGAGGAATTCCAGGCGTTCGTTGTTGCGCCCGGCAAAGCTGCGGTGAGTCAGGGCCAGGACCATCAGTTCCTGATCCTTGAAGGT
Source organism: Pseudomonas sp. NFX71 (assembly GCF_048079215.1). NCBI lineage: Bacteria > Pseudomonadati > Pseudomonadota > Gammaproteobacteria > Pseudomonadales > Pseudomonadaceae > Pseudomonas > Pseudomonas sp. NFX71. The sequence continues at coordinate 701,965 of NZ_CP182230.1, forward strand.
GTAGCCGAGCTGACGCTCTAGACGGCTTAAGGAGACGCTCACGGTTTATCCACGCTGAGTTCGTGGCTGGATTCCACCGCCATCGCCGTGGTGCGGCGCAGGCTTGGGACAATTAACGCTGTGTTCAAAAATTACATCCTGAATATCATTGTTTTCATGCCTCTGGCGCCGATTGTGGCGGTTCCAGAAATGCATTCGGCGCTGTGTTCAACAGCGCCGTGTGTGATTACTTGATCAGGCCAACCCGCGAGAAATTCGGCAGGTGACTGAGTTTGGGTTCCGGCCAGCTCATCCAGACTGCGAAAGCCTTGCCGACGATATTCTTGTCGGGAACCATGCCCAGCAGATCCTTGGGAATGTTCGGATCATCCCAGTAGCGACTGTCGTTCGAGTTGTCGCGGTTGTCGCCCATCATGAAGTAGTGCCCGGCAGGCACGGTCCAGGTATGGTCCGGCGATGCGCGATAGCGGCTCATTTCCTTGCGGATCAGGTGCTCGGCGACGCCGAGTTTTTCCTTGTAGAGCTCGGCACTGCCCAGCGTGCCCGGCTCGGAGCCGACGAGTTGCTCGGCGATCGACTCACCGTTGACGAACAGACGCTTGTCAGCGGTGTAGCGAATCTGGTCACCCGGCAGGCCGACTACACGCTTGATGTAGTTGACGTTCGGATCGCTCGGGTAGCGGAACACCATCACGTCGCCGCGCTGCGGATCACCCACTTCAATGACTTTCTTGTCGATCACTGGCAGGCGGATGCCGTAGGAAAACTTGTTCACCAGAATGAAGTCGCCGACGTCCAGGGTCGGTTTCATCGAGCCGGAAGGAATCTGGAACGGCTCCACCAGGAACGAACGCAGCACCAGCACGATGAACAACACCGGGAAGAACGACTTGCCGTATTCGACCAGCAACGGCTCTTTGTTCAGTTTTTCGACCACCACCCCATCAGGCTGGCTGACGCTGCCCTGATAGGAGGCAATGGCCGCACGCCGACGCGGCGCCAGGAAAACCAGATCGAGCAACGCCAACAGGCCGCAGACGAACACGGCGATGACCAGCAACAGCGGGAAATTTAGTGACATAGGACCTAACTATCCAACCTGAGCACTGCAAGGAAGGCTTCTTGTGGAATTTCCACGTTGCCGACTTGCTTCATGCGTTTCTTACCGGCCTTTTGCTTTTCCAGCAGTTTCTTCTTACGGCTGACGTCACCACCGTAGCATTTGGCCAATACGTTCTTTCTGAGTGCCTTGACGGTTGTCCGCGCCACAATCTGACCGCCAATGGCGGCCTGGATTGCCACGTCGAACATCTGCCGTGGAATCAGTTCTTTCATCTTCTCGGTCAACTGGCGACCTTTGTAGTTCGCATTATCGCGGTGCACGATCAGCGCCAGGGCGTCGACCTTGTCACCGTTGATCAGCACATCCAGTTTCACCAGACTAGCCGATTGATAACGATCGAAATGGTAATCCAGCGAAGCATAGCCGCGGCTGGTGGACTTGAGACGGTCGAAGAAGTCCAGGACCACTTCGTTCATCGGCAAATCGTAGGTCACCTGGACCTGCGAACCGAGGAACAGCATGTCGTGCTGCACGCCACGCTTCTCGATGCACAGGGTAATGACGTTGCCCAGGTGCTCTTGCGGCACAAGAATATTGGCCCGCACGATCGGCTCACGCATGTCTTCGATCGAGGACAGGTCAGGAAGCTTCGACGGGTTATCGACGTAAATCGTTTCACCGGTTTTCAGCAACAGCTCGAAAATTACCGTCGGTGCCGTGGTGATCAGGTCCAGGTCGTACTCGCGCTCCAGGCGCTCCTGGATGATTTCCATGTGCAGCATGCCGAGGAACCCGCAACGGAAGCCGAAGCCCAGGGCGTCGGAGCTTTCCGGGGTGTACTGCAGGGACGAATCGTTGAGCGTGAGCTTTTGCAGGGCTTCGCGGAAGTCTTCGAAGTCGTCGGAGCTGACCGGGAACAGACCGGCGTAGACCTGCGGCTGAATGCGTTTGAAGCCGGGCAGCACGTCAACGTCCGGCGTGGAGCTCAAGGTCAGGGTGTCACCGACCGGGGCACCGTGGATGTCCTTGATGCTGGCAATGATGAAGCCTACTTCACCAGCCTTCAGGTCAGCGGTAGGGGTATGTTTCGGGTTGAACACGCCGACGCTGTCCACCAGGTGGATCTTGCCGGTGGATTTGACCAGGATCTTGTCGCCCTTCTTCACACGACCGTGACGCACACGTACCAGGGAAACAACGCCCAGGTAGTTGTCGAACCAGGAATCGATGATCAACGCTTGCAGCGGATCTTCGATGTTGCCGGTCGGCGCAGGAATGGTGTGAACCAGACGCTCGAGCACTTCATCGACGCCCAGGCCGGTCTTGGCCGAGCACTCGACGGCGTCGGTAGCATCGATGCCGATGATTTTTTCGATTTCTTCCTTGACGCGCTCCGGATCGGCCTGTGGCAGGTCGATCTTGTTCAGGACCGGCATGACTTCCAGGCCCTGCTCGATCGCCGTGTAGCAGTTGGCTACCGATTGCGCTTCAACGCCCTGACCGGCATCGACTACCAGCAATGCACCTTCACAGGCCGCCAGCGACCGGCTGACTTCGTAGGTGAAGTCAACGTGGCCCGGGGTGTCAATGAAGTTCAACTGGTACTTAATACCATCGCGAGCGGTGTAATAGAGGGTGACGCTGTGGGCCTTGATGGTGATCCCGCGTTCACGTTCCAGGTCCATGGAGTCCAGCACCTGGGCTTCCATTTCGCGCTCGGCAAGGCCGCCGCACATCTGGATGAAGCGATCGGCCAGCGTCGACTTGCCATGGTCAATGTGGGCGATGATGGAGAAATTGCGGATATGACTCAAATCACTCACGGATCAACACTCAAAAAGGCTGCAGGCATAGCCCGCCGAAAAATAGCCGGGAATTGTACCTGATCCACGGCGCAAGCGTCACGTTCGCAGGTCAGACGGCACCTACAAAAAACGCCCCGGTCTTGCGACAGGGGCGTTTTTATCGGCGTCGAGGACGGGAAATACCCGTTATCAACCGGCCCGGCGTAACAACCAGACCCCGGCCAGGGCGCACACACCCGCCGGCACCAGCACCGCAAACAGCGGCGAGAAACCGAACACCAGGCTCGAAGGCCCGAGCAGATCCTGGACGATGCGGAAGGTAAAGCCCACCAGTACGCCAGTGAAGACCCGCTGACCGAGGGTCACCGAGCGCAGAGGACCGAAGATGAAGGAAATCGCCATCAGTACCAGCGCGGCAGTGACCAGCGGTTGCAACACCTTGACCCAAAATGCCAGCCAGTACCGGCCATTGTTCAGGCCCTGATCCGCCAGGTAGTGGATGTATCCCCACAGACCGGTGATCGACAGCGAATCCGGCGACATCACCACGGTACTCAGCAACTGCGGGCTCAACGCCACGTTCCAACGCTCGACCGGAGTCGTCACCACTTCAGTGCTCTTGTCATGGAACAGCGTGGTGGTGACATCGCTCAACTGCCAGTGATCCTTGTCGAACTCCGCACGCTTGGCGAAGCTCGAGGACAGCATATGGCGCTGATCGTCGAAGCGATAACGGGTCACGCCATACAGCAGACCGTTGGGCTGCACCGAGTTGACGTGGATGAACTCGTCGCCCTGACGGTGCCACAGGCCATGCTTGGCGCTTTGTGCATCGCCACTGCCCTGAGCCAGCGAGCGGTTGGCCTGCGCCGTGCTTTCGGTCGCCGGCGCGATGTACTCGCCGATCAACAGACCGACCAGCATCAGCACCAGCATCGGCTTCATCACCGCCCAGACGATCCGCCCGACCGACACGCCCGCAGCGCGCATGATGGTCAGTTCGCTGTGGCTGGCCAGACTGCCGAGGCCGATCAGGCAGCCGATCAGTGCCGCCATCGGCAACATGTCGTACAGACGGCGCGGTGCCGTCAGCAGGACGTAGCTCAACACATCGACCAGGGTGTAGGTGTCGCTGGCGTCACCCATCTCGTCGATGAAGGCAAACAGTGTCGCCAGGCCGAGAATGATCCCCAGTACTGCCAGGATCGCGACGAAGACGCTGCTGCCGATGTAGCGATCGAGCTTAACCACGGGCCACCTCCAGCGCGCTGCGGCGACTTGCCCGCTTCAACTGCAAGGGTTCCCAATAGAGCAGCCCCAGGCCGATGGCCAGGAAAATCCCATGAACCCACCACAGGCCCAGCGCAGGCGGGATCTTGCCCTTTTCGAGGGCGCCGCGAGCGGCAATCAGGATGCTCAGATAAGCCATATAAAGAAGAATCGCCGGCAACAGCTTGAGGAAACGGCCCTGGCGCGGATTGACCCGCGACAGCGGCACCGCCATCAAGGTCACGATGAAGACCAGCAACGGCAACGACAGTCGCCATTGCAGTTCGGTGCGAGAACGCAGGTCGTCACTGCCGAACAAGGAACTGGTGGGCATTGCATCACGGTCGGTGACTTCGCTGCTCACGTCCGGTTTAGGCAGCAATACGCCGTATTCGTCGTACTTGATTGCACGGTAGTCGGCCTGCCCCGGGTTACCGTCGTAGCGATAGCCATTGTCGAGAATCAGGTAGCGGTTACCGTCGGGACGGATTTCCTGACGGCCCTTCTCGGCCACCAGCACGGAAATCCCGCGATCCTTCTTGTCCGACGAGATGTTCTTTTGCGAAATGAACACGCCGCCGAGGTGGATGCGGTCATCCGACAGCGTTTCGGTGTAGGTCACCCGGGTTCCGTCGCGCAGCGCCTGGAAGCGACCCGGCTCAAGGGTATCGAACTCGGTCAGGGCGTCCTGTTTGTTCAGCAGCAACTGGAACTGATTGGCCCCTTGTGGCGCCAGGCTCAGGCTCAGCCAGGCGACAACCAGCGCAACCAGCGTGGCCGGAAACAGTGTCATGGTGAACAGACGTTGCTGGCTCATGCCCGTGGCCGACAGCACCGTCATTTCGCTTTCGAGGTACAGGCGACCGTAGGCCAGCAGAATCCCGAGGAACAGGCCCAGAGGCAGGATCAGCTGCAGAAAGCCTGGCAGACGAAAGCCCATGATCAGGAACAGCGAGCCCGGATCCAGAAGGCCGGCAGCCGCCTGGGCGAGGTATTTGATGAAGCGTCCGCTCATGATGATGACCAGCAGCACGGCGCTGACGGCGCTCAAGGTCAACAGGACTTCGCGGGACAGATAACGGAAGACAATCAAACCAGACACTCCAGGGTTGTCAGGCTAAGGCGGCCAAACAAGCAAACGTATCAGGCAGCCCGCAGGGCAGAGCCGCCGAAAAAAGTTGGCGCATTATCCTGTGATTGGGTGCGCCTGTCACTGCGCACGCTCAAGCAGGCGGCTAAAGCGTAGAAGATCGTACAACCGAGGGTTGTCAGGCTCGGGGCCCGAGGTTCAAACTGCGGCCTTTGTCGCAAGCCGTGACTTGCGTCTTTCTATCTATAAGCAGGCTCGAGCGCAGGTCGTCGAGCACTGGTTGACCCATCACTCAGGGACCCCGACATGGAACTGGTTGTAAAAAGCGTTAACCCGGAAACGTTGAAAACCTCCACCCTGGTAGTCGCCGTCGGCGAAGGCCGCAAGCTCGGGGCCGTTGCCAAGCAACTCGACGAACTGAGCGGCGGCGCGATCAGCGCTGTGCTCAAGCGCGGCGATCTGGCCGGCAAAGTCGGCCAGAGCCTGCTGCTGCACAGCCTGCCGAACCTCAAAGCCGAACGCGTGCTGCTCGTGGGCGTGGGCAAGGACGAAGAACTGGGCGACCGTCCGTTCCGCAAAATCATCGCCGGTGTCCTCAACACCCTCAAAGGCCTGGGCGGCAGCGATGCCGTGCTGGCGCTGGACGAAGTCGTGATCAAGGGTCGCGACAGCTATGGCAAGACCCGCCTGCTGGCGGAAACCCTGGTGGACGGCGAATATTCCTTCGAGCAGTTCAAGAGCCAGAAAGCCGAACCGCGCGCCCTGAAGAAAATCACCCTGGTGACCATCAAGGCCGCCCAGGCTGAAGTGCAACGCGCCGTGGCCCACGCCACCGCCATCGCCAACGGCATGGCATTCACCCGTGACCTGGGCAACCTGCCGCCGAACATCTGCCACCCGACGTTCCTCGGCGAACAAGCCAAGAACCTCGGTAAAGAATTCAAAACCCTGAAAGTCGAAGTCCTTGATGAGAAGAAGATCAAGGAACTGGGCATGGGCTCGTTCTACGCCGTCGGCCAGGGCAGCGCCCAGCCGCCGCGCCTGATCGTCATGCAATACAACGGCGGCAAGAAATCCGAGAAGCCGTACGCGCTGGTCGGCAAAGGCATCACCTTCGACACCGGCGGCATCAGCCTGAAGCCGGGCGCCGGCATGGATGAAATGAAGTACGACATGGGCGGCGCCGCCAGCGTCTTCGGCACCCTGCGTGCCGTGCTCGAGCTGAAGCTGCCGATCAACCTGGTGTGCATCCTGGCCTGCGCCGAGAACATGCCGAGCGGCAACGCTTCGCGTCCGGGCGACATCGTCACCACCATGAGCGGCCAGACCGTGGAAATCCTCAACACCGACGCCGAAGGCCGTCTGGTGCTGTGCGACGCCCTGACCTACTCCGAGCGCTTCAAGCCACAAGCCGTGATCGACATCGCGACCCTGACCGGCGCCTGCGTCGTTGCACTGGGTTCCCACACCTCGGGCCTGCTGGGCAACAACGACGAACTGATCGGCCAGCTGCTGAGCGCCGGCAAGGCTGCCGACGACCGTGCCTGGCAACTGCCGCTGTTCGATGAGTATCAAGAGCAACTGGACAGTCCGTTCGCCGACATCGCCAACATCGGCGGCCCGAAAGCCGGCACCATCACCGCCGCCTGCTTCCTGTCGCGCTTCACCAAGAACCTGAACTGGGCGCACCTGGACATCGCCGGCACGGCCTGGACCAGCGGCGGCAAGGACAAGGGCGCCACTGGCCGTCCGGTTCCCCTGCTGACCCAATACCTGCTGGACCGCGCCAAAGCCTGAAACCGATGACCTTGGGCGGCGTTACTCTCGAGTGACGCCGCTCCAGGCTCAGGAACCGCAATGACCAAAGTCGACTTCTATATCCTGCCCAGTGCCGATCCTTCGGCGCGACTGGATTTCGCCTGCAAGCTCACCGAAAAAGCCTGGCGCATGGGACATCGCATCTACCTGCATTGCAGCGATGTCGCCCAGCGCGACGATCTCGATGCGCGCCTGTGGGCCTTCAAGGGCGAAAGCTTCGTGCCCCACGGCCCCGCCGAAAGCGAGCCCGACGGTTTGATTGTGCTCGGACTTGGCGATGACTGCGGTCAGCATCAGGATTTGCTGGTCAACCTTGACCTGAAAGTCCCGGCCTTCGCCAAACAGTTCGCCCGCGTGGCGGAAGTGGTGGTCGAAGATCCGACGATTCGTGCCGCGGCGCGGGAGAGTTTCCGTTTCTACCGCGAACAGGGCTATCCTCTGCAAGATCACCGTTTACAGCGACTCTGAGCATTCCGATGGACACTCCAAAACCGCTGCAAAAGTCCGCGCACCTGCTGGACGACCTCGAGTCGATCCGCCAGTTGCTCGGCGATGACAACCTGCAACCACCTCTGCTGACCGACACGGTCGAGGACGGAGACCAGGAACAGATTCCGATGTTGTTCGACACGGTCAGCGCGTCTCAGCCGACCGTAGAACCGACTCCACCCGCCGCTGCCACCTCGCCGGCAGCCGCCCCCGGCAAGAACCCCGACGACCTGCTGCACCTGGACAGCGAACTGCGTGCCGCCGCGCAATTGATCATGCAAGACGTGATCGACGACTTCGCCCCGCACATCGAAACCGAAATCAAACGCCGCCTCAGCGCGCGTCTGGAACGGTTGTTGAGCCAATACAACGACTGAGCCACCTGCGGGAGATTCTATATTTGCCCCCCAAATATAGAATCTGGCTCCCGGCATTGGCACTCCTGATCGCGCACGATTGGGGGGATCCACAAAATTCCGCTTGCCAGTTCGCCTTTTTCCAATAGGCGACTGAAGTTGAGTACTGTCGCTTCATCGAAAATCCCGATCCAGATGCAAACCCGAGAACGGACGCAAATCGTGGTTTCGTAAAACGCATCTTCCACTGCCGGATCGCTGCAGCCCGAATAAAGGCGGACACTCCACCAATTCTGGACGTTTCTTTCAGCATTTCCCCTTTGGAAAATAACGTTCCATACAACAATTCGAATTAGTAGCTTAGTTCCCCCGTCAATTACCGCATCCGCCAACTAAATACTGTCAAAAACCGCTCAACAGCCAACAAATAAATCTGTTGATTATTCAACTAAGCCTTCTTATATTTGCCCTGCCTTAGCGCACTTGGGGTCGATCAGGATTCGACGTCGGTAACAAAACTCTAGGGGCATGCCGAGTGGGTAACAGCACTCGTAAATCCACTGTTGCATACTTGATAGTTGCCAAACTTGCCAACTACGGTGCTCCTGCAGTGAACGATTCCTTCTTCAAGGAAAAGCTCTACGCTTAAGCACTTCTGGCTGCCTCGGCGCCAGCAATCACAAGGGGATTTCTGTAAACCCGACCTGATTGTCATACAGAACAGAATCGCCGCGTAGTGTGCTGTGGACGTAACGGCTAAATATTACACAGCTCGCCCTTAGCACCCTGCCCCTCGGGCGGCGACGGGTTAACTCAATTGAACGGGCTAAGCATGTAGAACCGACAGCGGAGTACTGGCGGACGGGGGTTCAAATCCCCCCGACTCCACCAAATGAAGTCAACACTTCACCCGTTTGCTGACAAATGTCATTGGCAGCGAAAAAGGTCATCTGGAGAGGTGACCGCCAGGTCGTCAGAAGTGATGACCGATTTAAAGCCATCCCTAGGGGTGGCTTTTTTTTTGGTTTTTTTACCGTACTCAAGAGACAACAAAAATAAGTAAGCCAATTTGATTGATGCTCTTTTACAAGCAAACACATTAACCAAAAGACATACTTATGCTCTATACAATCAACTACTTTTCTGGAGGGATGGTCTACCGTCTCGATCAAGCCTGATGGCGAACGCCAGGGTCCCCTCTGAAACCCGGAGCTATCTGCCTCCTTTCCAGTGGTTGACGCCAAAAGGACGTTCCGACAAATCCCGTCGCCCAAATCACCCTGCGCCTGTCTACCCCCGCTCGCCCTGTGCCCCATGCCCCGCTATACTCGTCGGCTTTTCCTGAATTAATGCCAATAGGGTCCCGCCGCGCATGGATAAGACCTACCAGCCGCACGCCATTGAAACTTCCTGGTACAACACCTGGGAGTCAGAGAATTACTTCGCCCCGCAAGGCGCGGGCGAGTCCTACACCATCATGATCCCGCCGCCGAACGTCACCGGCAGCCTGCACATGGGTCACGGCTTCAACAACGCGATCATGGACGCCCTGATCCGTTTCCGCCGCATGCAGGGTCGTAATACCCTGTGGCAGCCGGGTACCGACCACGCCGGTATCGCCACGCAAATGCTGGTGGAACGCCAACTCGAAGCCCAAGGCCAGAATCGTCACGACCTGGGCCGTGAGAAATTCCTCGAGAAAGTCTGGGAATGGAAGGATCAGTCCGGCGGCAACATCAGCCGTCAGATCCGCCGCCTCGGCTCGTCCGTGGATTGGGGTCGCGAGCGCTTCACCATGGACGACGGCCTCTCGGAAGCCGTTAAAGAAGCCTTCGTACGTCTGCACGAAGACGGCCTGATCTATCGCGGCAAGCGCCTGGTCAACTGGGACACCAAGTTGCACACGGCGATTTCCGACCTCGAAGTGGAAAACCACGACGAGAAAGGTTTTCTGTGGAACCTGAAGTACCCGCTGGCCGACGGCGTGAAGACCGCTGAAGGCAATGACTACCTGATCGTCGCGACCACTCGCCCGGAAACCATGCTCGGCGACGCCGCCGTGGCCGTTAACCCGAACGATGAACGCTACAAAGCCTTGATCGGCAAATTTGTCGAGCTGCCGCTGGTCCGCCGCCGCATCCCGATCATCGCCGACGATTACTGCGATCCGGAATTCGGCACCGGCTGCGTGAAAATCACCCCGGCCCACGATTTCAACGACTATGAAGTCGGCAAGCGCCACAACCTGCCGCTGCTGAACATCTTCGACAAGAACGCCGCCGTACTGCCGGCCTGTCAGGTGTTCAACCTCGACGGCACGCTGAACGAAAGCATCGACGGCAAGATCCCGGCCGAATACGTCGGCCTCGACCGCTTCGAAGCGCGCAAGCAAATCGTTGCGGCGTTCGATGCGGCCGGCCTGCTGGTCAGCGTCAACGATCACGCGCTGAAAGTGCCGAAAGGCGACCGTTCCGGCACCATCATCGAGCCGTGGCTGACCGACCAGTGGTACGTGTCCACCAAGCCGTTGGCCGAGCCTGCAATTGCCGCCGTTGAAGACGGCCGTATCCAGTTCGTGCCCAAGCAATACGAAAACATGTACTTCTCGTGGATGCGCGACATCCAGGACTGGTGCATCAGCCGCCAGCTGTGGTGGGGCCACCGGATTCCGGCCTGGTACGACGAGTCGGGCAAGGTCTACGTCGGTCGCGATGAAGCCGAGGTGCGGGCCAAGAACAACCTCGGCCCGGACGTTGCGCTGCAACAGGACAACGACGTTCTCGACACCTGGTTCAGTTCGGGCCTGTGGACGTTCTCCACGCTCGGCTGGCCTGAGCAGACCGAATTCCTTAAGAAATTCCACTCCACCGACGTGCTGGTGACCGGTTTCGACATCATTTTCTTCTGGGTTGCCCGGATGATCATGCTCACCATGCATTTGGTGAAAAACGAAGACGGCACACCGCAGGTTCCGTTCAAGACCGTTTATGTGCACGGTCTGGTGCGAGATGGCCAGGGCCAGAAGATGTCCAAGTCCAAGGGTAACGTCCTTGACCCGCTGGACATCATCGACGGTATCGAGCTGGAAGATCTGGTGCAGAAACGCACCTCCGGCATGATGCAGCCGAAACTGGCGAAGAAGATCGAGAAGCAGACCCGCGAGGAGTTCGCCGACGGCATCGCCAGCTACGGCACCGACGCCCTGCGTTTCACCTTCTGCTCGCTGGCGTCCACCGGTCGCGACATCAAGTTCGACATGGGCCGCGTCGAAGGCTATCGCAACTTCTGCAACAAGATCTGGAACGCCGCGCGCTACGTGCTCGACAAGGGCGAAGACTGCGGCCAGAACGGCGAAGCCTACGAGCTGTCGCTGGCGGATCGCTGGATCATCTCGCAGCTGCAACGCACCGAAGCCGAAGTGACTCGTCAACTCGACCAGTTCCGCTTCGACCTCGCGGCACAAGCCTTGTACGAGTTCATCTGGAACCAGTATTGCGACTGGTACCTGGAACTGTCCAAGCCTGTACTGTGGGACGAAAACGCGCCGGTTGAACGTCAGCGCGGCACACGTCGCACGCTGGTTCGAGTGCTGGAAGTTGCCCTGCGTCTGGCGCACCCATTCATGCCGTTCATCACCGAAGAGATCTGGCAGCGCATCGCGCCGCTGGCCGGTATCGAAGGCAAGACGATCATGCTGCAGCCTTGGCCAGTGGCCAATGAAGAGCGCATCGATCCGGCGGCCGAGAACGATATCGAATGGCTCAAGGAACTGATGCTCGGCACGCGCAACATCCGTGGCGAAATGAACATCGGGCCAGGCAAGCCGCTGAACCTGTTCCTGAAAAACGTCAGCGCCGAAGATCAGCGCCGCCTCACCGAAAACGAAGCCCTGTTGAAAAAACTGGCGCGCCTCGAATCGATCACCGTGTTGGCTGCCGGCGAAGAAGCACCGCTGTCCGCCACCGCGCTGGTGGGTGAGATGGAAGTGCTGGTGCCGATGGCCGGCCTGATCGACAAGGACGCCGAACTGGCACGTCTGGACAAGGAAATCCTGCGTCTGCAGGGCGAAGTCCAGCGCGTGGGCGGCAAGCTGTCCAACGCCGGTTTCGTCGACAAGGCCCCGGCCGAAGTCATCGAGAAGGAACGCGCCAAGCTGGCTGAAGCCGAACAGGCTTTGGGCAAGCTGGCCGAGCAGCACGCGCGGATTGCCAGTTTGTAACGGCAGATCGCAATGGAAGAGGGAGGCCCGAGTGGCCTCCCTTTTTTGTGCCTGCTCCGTTATTCCATGCATCGAAAATCCCCTGTGGGAGCAGCCTGCTCGCGAAAGCGAGTTGTCATTCAACATTGATGCTGGCTGACACGGCCTCTTCGCAAGCAGGCTCGCTCCCACAGGGGTATGGCGCTGTTATTCACAATTGCGTTCACAACAGCTGGATGTGGGACAATACCCGCCACTTTTAGCCATACCCGAATCGACCACGCCCATGACTGCCCCCCGCACACCCCGCCCTGCGCGCAAGAAGCCTGACTCCGCCACCCCGGCCAAAACCGTGGAACCGCGTGAAAAGGCCAGCCTGCACCCGCGCAATCGCCATCAAGGTCGTTACGACTTCCCGGCGCTGATCAAAACCACGCCGGAACTGGCGAAGTTCGTGATCATCAATCCGTATGGCAAGGAAAGCATCGACTTCGCCAGCCCGGACGCGGTGCGGGTGTTCAACCGGGCGCTGCTCAAGTCGTTCTATGGCATTGCTCACTGGGACATTCCGGCGGATTACCTCTGCCCGCCGGTGCCGGGCCGTGCCGATTACGTGCATTTCCTGGCCGACCTGCTGGCCAGCGTCAACGACGGCGAAATCCCGCGTGGCGCGCCGGTCAAGGTGCTCGATATCGGCATGGGCGCCAACTGCGTCTACCCGTTGATCGGCTACAGCGACTACCGCTGGCACTTCCTCGGCTCGGAAATCGACCCGACGGCCGTGGCTGCCGCCAAAGCCATCGTCCAGTCCAACGGGCTGAACAAGGCCATCCAATTACGCCAGCAGACTAACCCCAAGCACATTCTGCTGGGCTTGCTCGAACCCGGCGAACGTTTCGACCTGACCATGTGCAACCCGCCGTTCCACGCCTCGATGGACGAAGCGACCAAAGGCAGCGAGCGCAAATGGCGTGCACTGGGCCGCGCCGACCCGAAACGCAAACTGCCGGTGTTGAACTTCGGCGGGCAATCGGCGGAATTGTGGTGTGAAGGCGGCGAAGCGCGTTTTGTGACGCAACTGATCGCCGAGAGCGCGCATTTCCAGCACAAAGTGCTGTGGTTCAGCACCCTGGTCTCGAAAGCCTCGAACCTTCCGGCGATTCAGACGGCGCTTAAAAAGGCCGGCGTGCTGGAAAGCCAGGTCGTGGAAATGTCCCAGGGCCAGAAGCAAAGCCGCTTCGTTGCCTGGACCTTCCAGACCAAATCCGAACAGCAGGTGTGGCGCGAGCGCTGGATAAAGAAAAGCTAACTGAATACTCCAGCCCTGTGATGAACCTGTGGGAGCGAAGCCCGCCCCCACAGGGATCTGCGGTGTTTGAAGAATTCAAGGCACAAAAAAACCGTGCCCGGATCGCTCCGGAGCACGGCTTTTTTTTACTGCGTCTTACTTGTTAACAGCGTCGGTCAGGCCTTTGGCCACAACCAGCTTGATAACTTTCTTGGCAGCGATTTCGATGGCAGCGCCAGTCGAAGGGTTGCGGCCGGTACGGGCAGGACGCTCAGTCACTTTCAGTTTGCCGATACCTGGCAGAGTGATTTCGCCGCCGTTTTCCAGCTGATCGGCAACGATTTGGCCCAGTTGGTCCAGAGCGTTACGCGCGGTGGTTTTTGGCGCGTCGATAGCTTCAGCGATGTCGGCGATCAGTTGGTCTTTAGTAAGAGCCATGTAGTGTTCCTTCCCTATCAAATTCATATGGATTGCAGAGTGCAGTGTCAGCCATCGAGCCCGATCTTCTGGATCTGGCACCCTCGGCCAATAACCACGGGATCGGGGTTATAGATACCGAAATCAGGGTTTGGTTCGACCTGACAAATGCTGAATGCACGCTTAACGCAGTGACTTCGCGTAAGACGGGGCAAAACTAGCACAGAGACGGGGAAATATCCGCCTCTAGCTACCCATTTGGTCAGCTTTATTGCTCTAAAACAGGAAAAAAACGCACAAGGCCCGCCAGACGACTGCGAATTGTCGTTCGCACCGCGCCAAAACCAGTGGTTGCGGTACACTTGGCACTTTTTCGGGAGCCTGCCCTGCTCTCTCCAACCAGCCGCTTCAAACAGCCGAGAAGCCCATGCCGATCCGTCATTGCATCGTCCACCTGATCGACAAAAAACCCGACGGCACGCCCGCAGTTCTCCACGCTCGTGATTCGGAACTGGCCGAGTCCAGCGCCATCGAGAACATGCTTGCCGACCTCAACGAGAGCTACAACGCCAAGCAAGGCAAGGCCTGGGGTTTTTTCCATGCCGAGTCCGGGGCGCATCCGTTCAGCGGCTGGCTGAAGGAATACCTCGACGGTGGCAAGGATTTCACGGCGTTCAGCCGTGTGGCGGTGGAACACCTGCAAAAGCTGATGGAAGAATCGAACCTCTCTGTGGGCGGCCACGTGCTGTTTGCGCATTACCAGCAGGGCATGACCGATTACCTGGCGATCGCGCTGCTGCACCACAGTGAAGGCGTTGCAGTGACCGATCAGCTGGACGTGACACCGTCCCGCCACCTCGACCTGGGGCAATTGCACCTGGCGGCGCGGATCAACATCTCCGAGTGGCAGAACAACAAGCAGTCCAAGCAGTACATTTCGTTCATCAAAGGCAAGAACGGGAAAAAGGTTTCGGAGTACTTCCGCGACTTCATCGGCTGTCAGGAAGGGGTCGACGGCCCGGGCGAAACCCGCACTCTGCTCAAGGCCTTCAGCGATTTCGTCGAAAGCGAAGACCTGCCGGAAGAGTCCGCCCGCGAGAAAACCAAGACCCTGGTGGACTACGCCAGCAGCCAGGCCAAAATGGGCGAGCCCATGGGCCTCGAAGAGCTGTCGGAGCTGATCGACGAAGAACGCCCGAAGGCTTTCTACGATCACATTCGCAACAAGGACTACGGCCTGTCGCCCGAGATTCCGGCGGATAAACGCACCCTGAACCAGTTCCGCCGCTTCACTGGCCGCGCCGAAGGCTTGTCGATCAGCTTCGAAGCGCACCTGCTGGGCTCGAAGATCGAATACGACGAAGAAGCCGGCACGCTGATCATCAAAGGCCTGCCCACCCAGCTGACTGACCAGCTCAAGCGACGCAACTGATGCTCGGCAGCGTACTGAAGAAATTCCTGCTGATCCTGCTGGTGGTCGTGGTCTATCAGAACTGGGGCAAGATCGAGCGGGTGTTCACCCCCTCGCAGGTGGTATCGGAGCAAACACAGGCAAAGGCCAGTGTCGTGCTCTACGCCACCGAGTGGTGTGGTTACTGCAAACTGACCCGGCGCTTTCTTGACCAGAAAGGTATTCCATACAGGGAGTTCGACATCGAGAAAGATGCCGAGGCGCGCAAGGCTTATGAAGCGCTGGGTGGCGGTGGGATTCCGATCATCGATGTGAACGGGACGTTGATTCGCGGGTATGACCCGGATGCAATCCTGGCAGCCCTCAAATAACCCGACTGCCCTCACCAAATCCCCTGTGGCGAGGGCGCTTGCTCCCGCTTGAGTGCGCAGCGCTTACAAAATAGTTGGGCCTGCTGCGCAGTCCTGCGGGAGCAAGCGCCCTCGCCACAGGTGTGTGTGGTTTATCAGCTTTTTTCGATGCTGAACCCAAACCGCGGAAAGTGCACATGCACCACGCCGCCACGTTCGTCTTCACGACGCAGAATCAATTCTTCCCTGCCCGCAAACAACAACTCCCCGGCCACCGGATCAACGCCATAATCGGTCGCGGCGATGACCACCTGCTGACCCGCCTCAAAACCATTCGGTTCATCAAACTGCTCATCCGGCAACGCGGCCGGTGTCGCATTGCGCGCCACGTCCAGCGCCTCTTCGGACGTCATTTCGCTGGACGCGCCATGACCGAAGCCCATCACCCGTCCCAACCACGCGGAAACCGCCGGATAAGCATCGACCAACGGCGCGGTCACCGGCGTAGCCTTGAGGAACCACAGACAATGAGCCAGGGCAAAGTCGGCAATCGATGGCTCGCCTAACAGGAAATCACCCTGCTCGCGCTGAAGCTGTTGCTCCAGGCGCCCCATGATCGTCGGCCATTGATGCCGGGCTTGCTCAGCGGACAACCGGGTAGCGCTGCCACCGCTAAACAGACCGGCGCGATCGGCGATGAACGCCTTGATCGCTTCCGGTGGCATATTGCCGAAGCGCACGGCAATCGATTCCGGTTGAAACACCAGGCTGACCGCATGCTGGAACACCACCGAATCGGCCCAGGCGGCGAAGGTCGCCGCGATCATTTCCTGACCTTCCGGGAAGAACGCCGGCAGGGCTTTTTCCTGCTCCAGACGACGGGCGATCAGCGCGGTGTCGCAATAAATATCAGCGCCAATCTGCAACACCGGGGTCTTGCGATAGCCGCCAGTCAGGGCCGTCAGATCAGGCTTCGGCATCACCGGCGAAATGTTCACCGAGCGCCAGGACAACCCCTTGAAGCCCAGCAGCAAGCGGGCCTTTTCGGCGAAAAGGGACGTCGGGTAATGATGAAGAATCAACTCTGACATGCTCGGCTCCGCCGCACGGAAAATGAAGCCGCAGCTTAACGCGCATTCAGCGAGCATCCCACCCATCCGCCTGATGGGAACTTATCACTCAGATTGATAAGCCGGCAGCAAACGTCGCCACCAGGCATTCCTTGGCGCTTTTCTTGAGTTTTTTGATCAGCCGCTCCTGGCGCAGCGCTTCGCTTTTATCGCGACAGACTTCGGTATAGACCAACGCCACGGCCGGACTGGAAAGGAAAAATCGCGCGCCTTTGCCGCTCTGGTGAGTGGCAAAGCGGCGGACGGGATCGTCGCTGATCCCGCAATAGAGCGAACCATTCTCCGCACGAACGAGGTAGACAAACCAGGGTTTGCTGACGGGCAGCGGTTCGGCGGCAAGAACGGAAGATTCGCTCGGGTTGTTCACGTGACGATCAAGGCTTGAAAGGAAACAAGCCGCGATCTTATCAGCGACTGGCCTGAAATGCCTTCAGCCCCTTCAACGCCTGAGCGCGAACGGCGTTTCTCACCAAAGGCGTCCAGCCCAGCAGCAGGCCCTTGAACCCCAGCGCCTGACGCGACCAGGTCCACAGATCGAAACTGTCGTGATGCTCGCAGATCTTGCCGTCGCGAAACACAAAGCGTGCCTGAATGTCGTTGACCACGGTGTTGCCGGTCTGGCTGAACAGGTACGTCGCCACCCAATGCGCACCGCCGGTGCGTTCATCGCTGCGCACGTTGTCGAAGGTCAGGGAAAAATCCTTGGCCCGAGTGGTGAGCATGCGCCACATGTCGCCCGCGTCGCGCCCGCGCAATTCGCCGAACGCCGGGTCACTGAACACCACGTCATCGGTGTAGCAGGCGCTCATGGTTTCGGCATCGAGGCGCTGGAAGGCCTCGTAGAACCGGGTGATCAAGGCGTTGTGGGCATCACTCATGGACAGGCTCCCTGGTTTGAAAAACGAGTTTCGTAGAATGGCCTGCACGATAGTCAACTAATGACCGGAACACTACCGGCATTCGTGGCGCAAATACCCTCTGGTGTGCCCAAGCCTAATGCACCATGCCACTCTCACGGGCATAGGCAAACAGGTCCACATCCGTAGAAATACCCAGACGCTGCATGGCCATGCTTTTCTGTTTGCTGATGGTGGAAACGCTGCGTTTGAAGTAGCCGGCGATTTCACTGACGGTCATGCCGCTGGCGAGCATTCTGACCACTTCGTGCTCTTTTGCGGAAAGCACGGCGGAACTCGACTGAGCCAGAGCGTCCGCCTGAAGCAGCGCCGTGCGCAATGACTCGCTGATATAACGGCGCCCTTCACCCACCGATTTGATCGCCAGAGGCAACTCCTTTGCCGACGCGCCTTTGTCGATGATCGCCACCACGCCTTGTGCGAACGCCGCCCTCAGCGTGGTGACGTTGGTAAACATCGTGACCAGAATGATCGGCGTTGTCGGGTAGCCACGTCGCAAGCGGCTTAGCATCTGCAGCCCGTCGGCCTGCAGGTTGCCCGGCATGCAAAAGTCGGTGATCAACAGATCACAAGGCGTCGTGCACAGTAGACTCGACAGACTGTCGGGCCCCTCCGCCTCCCCGACCACCACACATGTTCGGTTCAGATCGACGAGCATCCGCAAGCCGATACGAACGACCGGATGGTCGTCAGCAATGATTACGCGCATTGTCGGATTTATCCTGTTTGGTGACTGGAATGCGCGAAAAATAGCGCCGTCCGGGTCCTACCACAACGCCCTTTTCCGAGCGAAAAGCCACCTCACCCAATGTAACCGGGGGCCTGTTCTTTCTCCTATGAAACAAAAAGAACCGCCCTACATTTGCAAGCTACATCGGCGACACAGAAGGACTACAGACAACGCTACGCAGCAGGGCGATTTTTAACCCGCAGCACTCTTTCATACACCGGCCCCTCCGTTTTCGTATTAGTTGCATTCCGCCTGGCAACCTCGACCGATAGATTGCGCCCTGCCCACTCAGGGCAACTCCAAACCATCGTTCATCAAGGAAGAGCCATATATGAACAAGCGTTTACCCCTTCTGACCGCTGCCTTGCTGCTGACCGTTTCCTCATCCGCCTTTGCTGCCTCCAGCACGGACCTGACCGTGAAAGGTCTGATCACTCCGAATGCATGCACGCCAGTACTGGCCGGGGGCGGCATCGCCGATCACGGCAAGTTTTCCGTACAAGACCTCAATCCCGACAAACACACTTACTTGCCTGAAATAATCATGCAAATGACAGTGAACTGCGATGCGGCTACGCCGTTTGCCATAAACCCGATTGATAACCGTGCAGGCACAAGCACTGCGGGCAATTACTTTGGCCTGGGGCTGATCAATACCCACGAAAAGCTGGGCCACTTTCGCGTTGTTCCGCGCAATGTGATGGCGGACGGCACCCACGCTCAAGCCATTCTCTCCACTGATGGTGGCGAGACCTGGCTTAAGGAAGGGTCTGCGGCATTCTGGGGGGCCAACAACATCTGGAGTGTCGGTGCTCCGGGTGCCGTCATTGCTCCCATCGCGATGAAGGAGTTGAACCTTGATCTCCATGTGCGTACCGGCATCGCCCCCGCCAACAGCCTGACCCTGACCGACGAAGTCACACTCGACGGCTCCGCAACCCTCCAGATCAAGTACCTGTAACCCTCCGTCATCAACGAGCAACGCCTGGCACACAGCGTTGCCCGCTCACTCAAAGGACGACCCATCATGGAAAGATGCTCCCTCGCTCTATTGGTGCCGCTGTTGATCGCCTGCGCCCCCGCGGCCTTCGCCGCCAGCAGCGCCGACCTGAGTGTCACCGGCCTGATCACCCCGAGCGCCTGCACACCCAGCCTGTCCGGCGGAGGCATCGTCAACCACGGCAAAGTCACGGTGAAAGACCTGAGACCGGACCAGCCCACAGCCCTGGACAACGGCACGCTGTACCTGGAGGTGAATTGCGATGGCGCCACGCCGTTTACCCTGACGACGATCGACAACCGCGAAGGCACTTCCGCCATCCACCCCAATAGTCACGGGCTGGGGGCCATCAACGACGACCAGAACCTGGGTAGCGTTGCACTGGGCCTGTTCGATACGGTGGCCGATGGGGTCGCGGTAAAACCCATCATTTCCCTCAACAACGGTGCCACCTGGCGAGTGTCCTCCTACCTGGGGCATGCCGGCCGGACCGGGTTCGCGGCGCTTAGCGACCTGAGCACCCCGATTGCCATCAAGGATTTACGCGCACGGCTTACGGCGTTCACCACCATCGTTCGCGCGAACGACCTGACGCTGACCGACGAAATCCCCATCGACGGGCACGTCACTGTGCAACTGAATTACTGATCGGCCGGTGTTTCCGGCTCCATTTTTCGAACATTCAACGAGACACGTCATGACGATGTTTTCCAAAGTCACCCGTCATCTGTTCCATTCCGGCCTCGGCGCATTTGCGCTGCTGCTGACCGCACACGCTCAGGCCGACGGCATGGTGCCGAACACCTCGGTGGTTATCGTCAACGAGGCTGACGGCGAAGCGTCCGTGTCCGTGACCAACACCGATGCCAACCTGGCGTTGATGCACGTCACCCTCGAAGACATTGCCGAAGACAGCGAATCGCTGGTGTTCGTGACGCCACCGCTGGCGCGCGTCGAAGCGGGCAAAACTCAATTGGTGCGGTTCATTCTGCAGTCGGAAAAACCTTTGCTGACCCAGCGTTTGAAACGGGTGATCTTCGAAGGCATACCCCAGGGCAAAGCACCCGCCGAGGCGGGTCAGGCGCGGGTCGGCGTGACGGTGCGGCAGAATTTGCCGGTGATCCTGCACCCCAAAGGCCTGGCGCCCAATCGCACGCCATGGACCGACCTGCAATGGTCGCTGAAGGACGGTCAACTGACCGTGCGCAATGACACGCCGTATGTGGTCCGTCTGGGCCAGGAAGTGCAATTGTTGCCGGCGGCGAGCAACGCGATGTTGCCGAAAACCTACGTGCTTCCCGGTGAGCACATCAGCATCAAGGTGCCCGAAGGCGCCGCCACACAAGTGCGTTTTCAACCGGCGACGGTTTATGGCTTCGCGGTGCCGCATTACGAGGCGCCGATCCAGTCCTGACAGCGCCATGAAGAAACCGTAAGCGCCAATGTTTTCAAGGCGACGGCTCAATGGCCGTTGCCCCTGGCGTACCTGTAATCCCGGTACGCCGCAATAACCCAAGTGAACCCGATGACCACAGTATCCATTTACCGTGACGGCGAAGCCGTGCCCGTTATTCGGGGCCGCGCTCGCTCTCATCCATGGCGGCGGACCCCATTGGCGTTGCTGCTGAGCAATGCGCTGATGATGCTCGACGCCTACGGTGAGGTGTCGCTGCCGGCGTCGTTCGACAAAGACACGTTGCTGCAGCGCGGCATCGATCCGGCGCTGGCGACGTTACTGATGCAGGCGCCGCAGTTCACGGCCGGCCGCCACCCGGTCACGCTCACCGTCAACGGACAGCGCCACGGCCGGGTCGACGTCACGTTCGATCGCGAAGGTGCGTTGTGTTTCGATCGCACGCTGCTCGATGCGGCGAACCTTACGGTGCCTGCGCTTACGCTGGACGATAGCCAGTGCCACGATTTCCTGGGTAGCGCGCCGCAGACCGTCATCGAACCGGACCCTGCCAACCTTGCCCTGTCGTTGATCGTGCCCACCGACGCGATACGCCCCACTGCCCGGGATTTTTCCGGCTATCAAACCGGTGGTGTCGCCGGTTTGATCAATTATGACGTCACCGGTTTGCACAGCCGTTCTGGCGACAGCACCAACCGCTATGCCTCGGCCAACACCGAACTCGGCTTCAATGCCGGTGACTGGATCGTGCGCAGCCGTCAGGTACAGACCTGGCAGGACGACCTGTCCACAACGACTCATATTGCGGCGTACGCCCAGCGTACTTTCGCCAGCCAGGAAGCGGTGCTGCAGGCGGGTCAGATCAACCTCTACAACCCGGTGCTCGCCGGTGCGCAGATCACCGGTGTGCAAGTGCTGAATGAACAAGCACTGCAAGTCGAAGGGCAAAGCGCGGTCATTGAAGGGATCGCCAACAGTCAGGCCCAGGTCGAGGTCCGCCAGAACGGTTCGCTGATCCATTCCACGGTGGTGCCGGCCGGCCCGTTCGCGCTTACCAACGTGCGGCGGCTCAACACGCGCTCCGACGTGGAAGTCACGATCAAGGAAGACGATGGCAGCGAGCGCAGTTTTACCGTGCCTGCCGTGATGTTGGGAGGCAGTTTGCCTGCGCCCGGTTATTCGCTGGGCGCCGGTCAGGTGCGCAGTGTCGGTGACGCGCAGGGTGGCGATCCCTGGGTCATCAGCGGCGGCTGGAGCGGTGCGCTCACCCCGCAAGTGTTGCTCAGCGCGGGCCTGACCGGCGCCGCCGACTATCGCGCGGCGGGCGCCAGCGTCGGCCTGCTGCCCTCGCCCGTCACCCAGGTGCAAGCCACGCTGACCGGCGCGGACGCCGCTGGCAAACAAACCAGTCAGGGACTTCAGGCGGACCTGAGTGTCTCGCATCGTTTGAACGAGCAGTGGGCGCTCAATGCCGGCAGTTCTTACCGAACCTCGGGCTACCGGGAACTGGAAGAGGCGGTGCTCGCCAGCACGGCCGACCACAACCCGTCCCGTTACCGCGATCAGCAAAGCGCAGCCCTGTCGTGGTCGCATCCATGGCTCGGCGCCTTCAGCAGCGGCTTCAGCCGGTCCAGTTCGTTCGACGGCCAAAGCAACAGCCGCGCCCTCGCCTCCTGGGGCACCAGCATCGCTGGGGTATCCGTCTCTGCAACCGCCGAATGGCAGGTCAGCGGTTCGAACCGAAACGATGACAGCGTCTACTTGAACCTCAGCATTCCCCTGGGCGAGAACCGCCGGGCGCGCACCTGGGTGCGCAGTTCCGCCGGCGAATACCGCAGCGGCGTCGGCTTGAGTGAGCGGGTCAACGATCAACTGGGTTACCGGGTTGGCGTCGAACACGACACGCGCAACAAACAGGTGCAATCCACGGCCGGCGTTTCGCTGCTGCCGCGCTACACCCAGCTCGACCTCAATTACACCCGCGCCGATGCGGAACGCTCCAGCTATCAGGCCAGCGCTCGCGGCGGCGCGGTATTGCACGGCGGTGGCGTGACGCTATCGCCGTACCCGGTGAGCGACACCTTTGCGCTGCTGTCGGTGGGCGACATGGGTTCGATCAAAGTGTCGACGCCCAGCGGTCCGGTGTGGACCGACTGGCAAGGTCAGGCGGTGATCCCGCAAGTGACGGCTTACGGCAACAGCCCGGTGGAAGTCGACACCAAAACCCTGCCGCGCAACGCCGACATTCATAACGGGCTGGCGGTGATTTCGGCCGGTCGCGGCGCCGTCGACAACGTTGAATTCGGCATCACGCTGACCCGTCGTGCCTTGCTCAAGGCCACCACCGCCAACGGCGCCCCCCTGCCGCGCGGTGCCGCGGTGAACACCGAGGATGGCGAGTTCGTGACCCTGGTGCAGGACGGCGGCCTGGTGTTTTTGCCCAACGCTCTCGACCGCCGCGCACTGTGGATCAGCGCGCCGGGGCTGGAGCGTTGCGAACTGCGCTTTGAACTGCCCACCGACGCCGACGCCAATGCGTACTACGAAACCGCCCCCGCCAAGTGCCGAGCCCTCTGAGGATGATTTCATGAACCTGTCGCGCTATCTGCTGCTGACCCTCGCGCCCCTGGCACTGAGCGGATTCACGCCACTGGCCTCGGCGTCCACGGACGACTGCCAGTTCAACCTGAGCCAGCCGGTGCTTGATTACGGACTGATGAACCGGGCGATACGGCCCGATGCCGCACCGGAACGCAACCTCGGTGAACGCCGGCTCAGCCTGACCTTGAACTGTGCGCAGCCCATCGACATGAGCCTGTTCTACCGGGCGATGGCCGCGACCGCCGAACGCTTTCACTTTGCCGAACGCGGCAGCTATCAGATGCGTATTCACGATGCCGTACTCGATGGTCAATCAGTCGAGATCGGGTTGATTGCCGGGGTCGGTCAGCTGCCGACAGAAACGGCGTCGAGCCTGATCTGGCGACCGAAGCACGGGGTCGTCCCGGTGCAGGCCGGCGTGCCGGTGCAGGGTCGCAGTTTCTCGGCACAGCTTGAGCTGACGGCCTGGGTTCAAGAGCAAGGCATGCAAGTGCGTGACGCGGTGACCTGGGAGGCCTTCGGGGCGTTCGACGCCGTCGCCGCCGGACGCACCCGCGAGGTGACTTTGCGCGCCCGCTTCGCTCCCGCGGCCTGCGAGCCGGTGCTGTCCAACGGCGGCTTGGTCGACTTCGGCACCCTGTCGAACAAAGACCTGCACACCGACAAAGACACACGCCTGCCGCCCAAGTCGTTGACGTTGATGGTCGGCTGCGACGCGCCGGCGTCCTTCGCCTTGATCATGCATGACAACCGCTCGGGGTCAGCGACGCTCGACAGCGAGACCGACTACGGCCTGGGCAAGGACAGCCGCGGCAACAGGATTGGCCGTTTTTCACTGCGCGTGGACCCGGCCAACGCCAATGCCGACGGCTTCGCCCGCCTCTATCGAACCGACTCCAGCACCGCCGGCATGGCCTGGAGCACCGGCAGCCCCAGCCCGGCCGCCATCGGCAAAAGCCGCTACCTGGCGTTCACCGACAACACCGGCAGCGGCGCCGGCCCGGTGCTGATCCAGAACCTCAGCACCACGGTGACCGTCGACGCCGTCATCGCCCCCACCAACAGCCTCGACCTGAGCAGCGCCATCAATCTCGATGGCGCAGGAACGATCGAGATTATTTACCTGTAACACCCAACCCGATCCTGCTGGATCCGGGACGCACCTGAGCGTCTCGGGGCAGTCAGGGCACAACCTGAGAAGTGAGTAAACAATGATTAAAAAGTACTTTGCAGCACTCTCCGCCACGGCGCTGATTGGCGTTGCGCCTTATGCGCTGGCGGCTTCGAGCACTGATTTGACTGTCACAGGCCTGATCACGCCGAACGCTTGTACACCTTCGCTTTCCGACGGGGGAATGGTCGATGTCGGCAAGGTGCAGGTAAAAGATCTTAGTCCAACACGGTACACAACAGTCGGCAGTCAGCCGATGCAATTGACGGTTGCGTGTGATGCGCCAACTCCATTTGCAATAAACGCTATAGATAACAAAGCAGGGACATCCGCGTCCGACTTGTATTTCGGATTGGGCCTGACCAGCAATAATGAAAAAATAGGTTACTTCACGCCATTGATCCAAAGCGCTCTTGCGGACGGACAGCCTGCACACTCGATCAGATCAATTGATAACGGTGCGAGTTGGACGCGCATCTATCAGATTATTAAGAATAGCCTCACATCGACAAGCGTTGTCGGCACTCTCATTCCGATCGCCGTAAAGGATCTCACTGTGGAATTGATGGTTCAAACCGTCATTGCCCGCGCCGACAGCCTCACCTTAACCGACGATGTTGCTTTCGACGGTTCAGCCACATTTGAAATGAAGTACCTGTAAGCCGTGCTCCTTGCCCGAGGTCACGCTTCGGGCAAGGACTGATTCCGCTCACCACCCACAGCGAAACCTGTCCCATGAAAAAGATTCCACACGCGCTGACGATGGCGTTCATCGCCCTGACGTCGCCACTCACCTTCGCCGCCTCGTCGACAGACCTGACAGTCACAGGTCTCATCACCCCGAACGCGTGCACCCCGACACTGGCCGACGGTGGCAACATCGACATCGGCAAAGTCCCTGCAAAGAACCTCAATCCAATCGCAAACACGGAAGTCGGCAACCACTACATGGCGTTCAACGTGAACTGCGATGCACCGGTCCTGTTCGCCGTGAAGTCCATCGACAATAAACCCGATACGAACATATCTTCCCCTCTTTTTTTTGGCGTGGGACTGACCCCCGCGGATGAAAAGCTTGGCTACTTCTGGCCATTTGTCGCCAACCTGCAAGCGGACGGTCTGAGTGCGGCCGCCATTCGATCGACGGATGGCGGAGAAAGCTGGACCCGCGCCACCACCATCAATTCGAATGAGCTTCTGGCAACAAGCATTATCGGTACCACCACACCCATTGCAGTAAAGGATCTCTCAATGCTTCTGTGGATCAATACCTACATCGCTCGCGCCGACAGCCTGACCCTGAACGAGGAAGTGCCCATCGACGGCTCCATGACGCTTGAAATCAAGTACCTCCCCTGAGTCAACGCGCTGAGCCGCTCGAATGCCGGTTTCGGTCAAAAAGACCGGTTCAGCGCCGATGGGTGCCTGACACCGGTTGAACAAAATCAACGAAATGGATTTTCACAATGCAGCATTACTTCGCCGTACTTGCGACAACCCTGCTCATCAGCGCCACGCAACACACCTGGGCCGCGTCCACCATTGACTTGACCGTCAAAGGCACCATCACCCCGCTCGCCTGCACCCCGATGCTGTCCAACAACGGCCTCGTCGACTACGGAAAAATCTCCCGGCAAGACCTCAGCGTCGACAAGCGCACACGACTGCGCGACCAGATGCTCGACCTCAACATTCAGTGCAATGCGCCCGCGCGTTTTGCCCTGCTGATGCGCGACAACCGCGACGGCTCGGCCCTCGTCAACAGCGAGATTTACTACGGCCTGAACCTCGACCACAGCAACAATAAAATCGGCTTGTATTCGCTGAACTTCGATCCGGCCAGCACGGTGGTGGACGACCTGACGCAGGTCTATCGAACCGACTCGACCACAGGCGGCAAAGCCTGGAGTTCGTCGAACACCCAGGCCATTCCGATTGGCGCGCGAAGCTATCTCGGATTCACCGACATTGCCGGGAGCAGCGCCGGCCCGATTGCCATTCGCAACCTGACCAGCCGGGTGACGGTTGAAACGGTCATCGCGCCCACCTCCGAACTGGACCTGAGCACCGAGGTGCAGCTCGACGGCTCGGCGACCCTGGACGTTGTTTACCTGTAGTCAGACCTTTTCGCTGACCACCTGCACGTACAACGAACGCCCGGCACCGAGGCCGGCAAGGATGGCACCAAGGCCGATTACGCCGAAGATCCAGCCTATGGCGTTCCAGCCGCCGGTCCAGTCATGCACGATGCCGACCGCGAACGGCCCCATGGACGCCAGGGTGTAACCGAAGCCCTGGGCCATGCTCGACAGGTTCGCCGCCACGTGCGAGTCCCGCGAACGCAACACGATCAGGGTCAGCGCCAGGCTGAACGTGCCGCCCTGCCCCAGACCGAGCAGAATCGCCCAGCCCCACAGGCCTTCGATCGGCGCGTAGAGGCAACCGAACAGACCGCCGAGGGTCAGCGCCATGACGATCACGATCGCCAGGCGCTGATCCTTGCCGCGCGTGGCCAGCCACGGTGCCGCCAGTGAACTGGCCAGTTGAATGATCACCGAACCCGACAGCACCAGGCCGGCCTGGGTCGGCGTCAGGCCGCGACCGATCAGGATCGATGGCAACCAGCCGAACACGATGTAGGCAAGGGACGATTGCAGGCCCATGTACAAGGTCACCTGCCAGGCCAACGGGTCACGCAACAGACCGCGCACCCGGTAGGCCACGTTGTGCGCGCCGTGTTTGTGCCCGACTTGCGGCAACCAGAACATCGCCGCGACCAGCGCCGGAATCACCCAGAAGCCGAGGCCCAGCGCCCAGCTCTTGTCGAAGTGCTCACTCAATGGAACGGTTGCGCCGGCTGCCATTGCCGCGCCCAGGCACAACGCCATGGTGTAGACGCCGGTCATGGTTCCAGCGTGTTTGGCGAAGTCGCGCTTGACGATGCCCGGCAACAGAACGCCGATCACACCGATGCTCGCACCGGCCAGCACGCTGCCGGCAAACAGGCCGATTTCGCCGAATGAACTGCGCAGGATGATCCCACCCGCCAGCGTCAGAAGAATGCCCAACACCACGCGTTCAGCGCCGAAACGCCGCGCCAGGATCGGCGCCAGTGGCGCAAACAAGCCAAGGCAAAGGACCGGCAAGGTCGTCAGCAAACCGGCCTGCGCCGCCGACAGGCCGAGGCTTTTCGACACCTCGCTGAGCATCGGCGCCATGCTCGACAGCGCCGGGCGCAGGTTCAGCGCGACCAGAATCAGGCCCAGTAACAACAGCCACGGACGCCGCAGGATCGGATGACTCTGCTGGACCGCTTCATCATCGGCCTCGGCATCGATCAGCAGCTCTTCGAGCTCCGCCGTGCGTTTGGCTTCGTTGATGTGGCTGTTGCGGCTGGACATGGCGTTCTCGGTTTCAAGGTTCATTGATCAACTGCCTCGACAGGGCTTTGGCGCGTTCCGGGTCGCGTTGCTCGACGGCATCGAGCAGGTCGACATGCAGGTCGAACACTTCCTGACGGCGCGGCGTGATGCTCAAGGTCTGGCGCAATTGCGCGCCGACGACGCTGGAGAAGTAGCGATACAACTCGCTGAGGGTCGGGTTGTGCGCGGCGTCCACCAGGCGACGGTGGAACACCAGGTCGCAAGCGATGTAGCTGTCGAGATCGCCGTGATAATGATCGCCGCTGACGCTGAGCGCCTTGCGTAATTCGATGAGGTCTTCGTCGGTCCTGCGCAGGGCGGCAAGGCCGATGGCCTCGACTTCAAGGATGTGCCGTGTTTCCCGCGCCTGTTCGAGAGAGCAGCGTGACAACGCTTTCAGGGTGTCCAGCGGATCGATCACCGCTCGCAGATAACTGCCGTCACCCTGGCGGATTTCGATCAACCCGGAAAACGCCAACACACGCATGGCCTCGCGCACGGTGTTGCGGCTGATGCCCAGCTCTGCAGACAGCTCGGGTTCGGTGGGCAGACGCTGGCCGACGGTCCAGACACCTTCGGTGATGCGCAGACGCAATTGGTCCAAGGCCTGATCGACCAGGGATCGCTTAATTAATGGAGACATTTCTGACATTGGATTCGCCCTTTCATCCAATCATAGGATGAATTTTCTGACATGTTAGTCAGCTTGGCCCGACAGGACAACTGCGAAGTCGGGGCAAACACAAAAACTGTGGCAAGGGAGCTTGCCCCCGCTCAAGCGCGAAGCACTCAAAATAGCCAATCACTGGCCAACCCCTGGGGGCCGCTGCGCAGCCCAACGGGAGCAAGCTCCCTCGCCACAGGAATGGTGAAATTTCAGGCAAAAAAAAACCCGGAACAGAGTCCGGGTTTATTTCACTGCCTGGCTTCGATCAATGCAGGATCTGGCTCAGGAACAGTTTGGTGCGATCGTTCTGCGGGTTGTCGAAGAAGTCGTTCGGCGCAGCCTGTTCGACGATCTCGCCCTTGTCCATGAAGATCACGCGGTTGGCCACGGTGCGGGCGAAGCCCATTTCGTGGGTCACGCAGAGCATGGTCATGCCGTCTTCGGCCAGGCCGATCATGGTGTCGAGAACTTCCTTCACCATCTCCGGGTCGAGCGCTGAAGTCGGTTCGTCGAACAGCATGATTTTCGGTTTCATGCACAGGGCACGGGCAATCGCCACACGCTGCTGCTGACCGCCGGACAGTTGCCCAGGGAATTTATGCGCCTGCTCCGGAATGCGTACGCGCTCCAGGTAATGCATGGCGATTTCTTCGGCCTTGCGCTTGGGCATCTTGCGCACCCACATCGGCGCCAGCGTGCAGTTCTGCAGGATGGTCAGGTGCGGGAACAGGTTGAAGTGCTGGAACACCATGCCGACTTCGCGGCGGACCGTTTCGATCTGCTTGAGGTCGTTGGTCAGTTCCACGCCATCGACCACGATCCGGCCCTGCTGGTGTTCTTCCAGACGGTTGAGGCAACGGATGGTGGTGGATTTGCCGGAACCCGACGGGCCGCACAGGACGATACGCTCGCCCTGCTTGACGTTCAGGTTGATGTCTTTCAACACGTGGAACTGGCCGTACCACTTGTTCACGCCCTGCATCTGAATAATGCCTTCAGGGCTTGCAGGCTGTTTGATCGCTTCACTCATGACAAAACTTCCTAAATTAGGTACGGCTTTTAGCGCTTGTGGCCTGTGTCCAGCTTACGTTCCAAATGCATGGAATAGCGGGACATACCAAAACAGAAAATCCAGAACACCAGGGCCGCGAATACATAGCCTTCAGTGGCCATGCCCAGCCATTTCGGGTCGGCAGCGGCTTGTTTGACGCTGTTGAGCAAGTCGAACAGGCCGATGATGATCACCAGGCTCGTGTCCTTGAACAGCGCAATGAAGGTGTTGACGATGCCCGGGATCACCATCTTCAGGGCTTGCGGCAGAATCACCAGGCCCATGCTGCGCCAGTAACCGAGGCCCATCGCCGCGGCCGCTTCGTACTGACCTTTTGGAATCGCTTGCAGACCGCCCCGCACCACTTCGGCGACGTAGGCCGACTGGAACAGGATCACGCCGATCAGCGCCCGCAGCAGTTTGTCGAAGTTCATGCCTTCAGGCAGGAACAACGGCAGCATCACCGAGGACATGAACAGCACCGTGATCAACGGCACGCCGCGCCAGAATTCGATGAAGGTCACGCAGACCACTCGAATCGCCGGCATGTTCGAACGACGGCCCAGGGCCAGGACGATACCCAGCGGCAGGGCGCCGGCAATGCCGACGGTGGCGATCACCAGCGTCAGCATCAGGCCGCCCCACTGGCTGGTCGCCACGGTGGTCAGGCCGAACAATCCGCCATGCAGCAGGAAGTAGGCAATGATCGGGTACAGCACCAGGAAGCTCAGCCCGTACACCGCTTTACGCGGGAAGCGCGAGATGAACAACGGTGCCACGCCGATCACCGCCAGCCACACGGTCAGGTCTACGCGCCAGCGCAGGTCCAACGGGTAGTAGCCGTACATGAACTGGCCGAATCGCTGCTGGATGAACACCCAGCAGGCGCCTTCCTTGGTGCAGTCGGCGCGGGTAGTGCCGACCCAGTTGGCGTCGATGATCGCCCATTCCAGAATCGGTGGAACCACCAGGTAAATCAGGTAGAACGCGAACAGGGTCAGCAGGGTGTTGAGCCAGCTGGAGAACATGTTCGCGCGCATCCACGCCATCGGCCCGAAGACTTTGCTTGGTGGCGGCATGTCAGGTTTGAAAATATGAGTACTCATGCGCTTTTCCTTACCGCTCGATCAGCGCAATGCGCTTGTTGTACCAGTTCATCAGCAGGGAAATGCTGATACTGATCGCCAGGTACACGCTCATGGTGATGGCAATGACTTCGATCGCCTGCCCGGTCTGGTTCAGCACCGTACCGGCAAACAACGAAACCATTTCCGGATAACCGATACCGGCCGCCAGCGAGGAGTTTTTCGCCAGGTTCAGGTACTGGCTGGTCAGCGGTGGAATGATCACGCGCAGGGCTTGCGGGATGATCACCTTGCGCAGGGTCGGACCGTTGCGCAGGCCCAGCGAGTGTGCCGCTTCGGTCTGGCCGTGGCTGACCGACTTGATG
The DNA here is from genome assembly GCF_048079215.1 of Pseudomonas sp. NFX71. Classification (NCBI taxonomy): domain Bacteria; kingdom Pseudomonadati; phylum Pseudomonadota; class Gammaproteobacteria; order Pseudomonadales; family Pseudomonadaceae; genus Pseudomonas; species Pseudomonas sp. NFX71. Next base: position 733,072 of record NZ_CP182230.1, read on the forward strand.
CCCGAACGCACGATCTCGGCGATGAACGCCGCGGTGTACACGGTCAGGGCCAGGGTCAGCGCCAGCAGTTCCGGGATCAGCACCCAGCCACCGACGAAGTTGAAACCTTGCAGCTTGGGCATTTCCCAGTGCAGTGGGGCACCGAAGATCAACGCGCACAACGCCGGGATCACCAGGAACAACGCCAGGCCGGTCCAGAACTTGTGGAACGGAACGCCGGTGGCTTCGAAACGCTTGTTGGCCCAGCGGCACATCAGCACGATGGCGACGATGGCCACGACGACGCTGACCGCAAACGGCCAGAAACCGTCCGCCGTCAATGCGGCCGGCATGTTCAGGCCGCGGCTGCTGACGAAGAAGGTGTCACCGAAGTTATGACTGTTGCGTGGCCCTGGCATGGTCAGGAACACCGCGAAGTACCAGAACAGGATTTGCAGCAGCGGGGGAATGTTGCGGAAGACTTCCACATAAACAGTCGCCAGCTTGGCGATGATCCAGTTCTTCGACAGCCGTGACACGCCGACGATGAACCCGAGGATCGTCGCCAGGATCACGCCGATGAAGGTCACCAGCAGCGTGTTGAGCAGGCCGATGACAAACACCCGGGCATAGCTGTCCGATTCGGTGTAGTCGATCAGGGTTTGAGCGATGCCGAAACCGGCACTGCGCTCCAGAAAGCTGAAACCGGAGGTAATGCCCCGGTGTTGAAGGTTGGTCTGCGTGTTGTCGAACAGATACCAGCCCATCGAGACCACCGCCACAATGGTGATGATCTGAAATAGCCACGCACGCACTTTGGGATCGCTGAGGCTGAGCCTCTGCTTTGGTGCGCCGATTGAATTTTGCATGAAGTGCCCCGGATGTAATGGAACAGAACATCACCCGGCGGTTGGCCCACCGGGTGATAGAACCATCAGCGCACTGGTGGTGCGTATTGAATGCCGCCGTTGTTCCACAGAGCGTTCAGCCCGCGGTCAATTTCCAGAGGAGTGCTCTTGCCGAGGTTCTTCTCGAACACTTCGCCATAGTTACCCACTTGCTTGACGATCTGGACGACCCAGTCTTTCTTCACTTTCAGGTCTTTGCCGTATTCACCGTCGGTACCCAGCAGACGTGCAACGTCCGGGTTCTTGGTGCCCTTGGCTTCGGCTTCAACGTTTTTCGAGGTCACGCCTGCTTCTTCAGCGTTGAGCATGGCGTAGCCAACCCAGCGCACGATAGCCAGCCACTCGTCATCGCCGTTACGCACGACCGGGCCCAGCGGTTCCTTGGAAATGGTTTCCGGCAGAACCACGTAGTCCTTCGGCGAAGCCAGCTTGCTGCGCTGGGCAAACAGTTGGGACTTGTCGGAAGTCAGTACGTCGCAACGACCCGATTCCAGCGACTTGGCGCTTTCATCGGAGGTGTCGAAAGTGATCGGGGTGTATTTCAGACCGTTGCCACGGAAGTAGTCGGAAACGTTCAGCTCGGTGGTGGTGCCGGCCTGGATGCAGATGGTCGCGCCGTCCAGTTCCTTGGCGCTCTTGACGCCGAGTTTGTTGTTAACCAGGAAGCCGATGCCGTCGTAGTAAGTGATGAAGCCTGGGAATTTCAGACCCATGCCCGAGTCACGGGAGCTGGTCATGGTGGTGTTGCGCGACAGGATGTCGATTTCGCCGGACTGCAGCGCGGTGAAGCGCTCCTTGGCGTTCAACTGACTGAACTTGACCTTGGTCGCGTCGCCAAAGACGGCAGCGGCAACAGCACGGCAGTAGTCAGCATCGATACCAACGATCTTGCCAGTGGAATCCGGAACCGAAAAACCAGGCAGGCCATCACTGACGCCGCACTGTACGAAACCTTTCTTCTGCACTGCATCCAGGGTTGCACCCGCCTGAGCGAACCCGCTGACACCGAGTACTGCGGCTGCAGTCACGATGGCCAGGGTGGATTTCAACATCTTCATTCAAACCTCCAGTTTTGCTCTTGTTGTGTCGGAGCTTGAGTCCAGTCGCACCCTTATGAGGCGTAGTCGACCCGTGTTGGCTTTTTTTAGGGTCAACCGACGTAGGACCTGCGCTATGAGTCTAGTAGGAGAAAATCCAAATCATGGATCACTCACTTCTCACCAATCGGCCGAACGGGCTGTAGCCCTTTCACGTTCGCGAAGCCCGTAGCGGCCACTGGCGAACATCCATCACCGGATTTTTTGCTATCCCACCACGAACAATGGCCTGATAGTGTTACCGACAGGCGTGGGATTTTCGTACAGGCTTTCCTATAGCAAAGCCCGTACCAGACCGGGCGCTAAAGCGATTCAGCGACAGGTCAATAGCAAAACTTGCACCCTTGCGACATCTTCGTAACTGATCAACCCGATACGCACTCACATCACGCACTCAATGAGAGCGCACGCACACATTTGGAGCAGCCATGACCGAGCCCCTTATCCTTGAACCCGTCAAGCCCGCAGACGCCTGCGTTATCTGGCTGCACGGCCTGGGCGCCGACCGTTACGACTTCCTGCCGGTGGCCGAAGCGTTACAGGAAACCTTGCTGACCACTCGCTTCATTCTCCCTCAGGCACCGACCTGCGCCGTGACTATCAACGGTGGCTACGAGATGCCGAGCTGGTACGACATATTGGCCATGAGCCCTGCACGCGCGATCAACCGCGAGCAGCTTGAAGAGTCGTCGGACAGGATCATTAAATTGATCGACGTGCAGCGAGCCGCTGGAATAGACGCCTCGCGGATATTTCTGGCAGGCTTTTCCCAGGGCGGCGCCGTGGTGTTCCATACCGCATTCCTGAAATGGCAGGGGCCGTTGGGTGGCGTACTTGCCCTCTCTACTTATGCACCGACTTTCAGTGATGAACTGGAGCTTTGCGCCAGCCAGCAGCGCATTCCGGTGCTGTCGCTGCACGGTCAGTACGATGATGTGGTGCAGAACTCGATGGGACGGACCGCCTACGAGTATTTAAAGCAGCGTGGTGTCACCGTGACATGGCAGGAATACCCAATGGGTCACGAAGTGTTACCCGAGGAGATTCGCGACATCGGCGTCTGGCTCGGCGAGCGCTTGCGTTAACGGCTCAGCTGAAAAACAGCCCATTGATCCATCCCCCTACGCCGCGCCCGATTCTTGCATTACACTGGCCGCCGTATATTCCTTAATCAATTGATGAGATGACCGTGCTCAAAGCACTCAAGAAAATGTTCGGTAAAAGCGAGACTGAGCAGCTCGCGCCAGTCTCCAGCGCTCCGTCTCACACCCCCAGCCACCGCACCGACGGTAATCAGCCTGGCCGGACCGCACCCGTATCGGCACCGAAACACGCGCCGACGCCTGCACCAGCCACCCCCGCTGTCGAAGCCATTGCCGCTGAAGCCCCGTCCGGCGAAGCCGCGAAACCTGCCAGGCCGCGTCGCGAGCCCAAGCCAAAAGCACCGGTCATCCCCTGGAAACTTGAAGATTTCGTCGTAGAACCCCAGGAAGGCAAAACCCGTTTCCACGATTTCAAGCTTGCCCCGGAACTGATGCACGCCATCCAGGATCTCGGCTTTCCGTATTGCACGCCGATTCAGGCCCAGGTGCTGGGCTTCACTCTCGCGGGCAAAGACGCCATCGGTCGCGCCCAGACCGGCACCGGTAAAACCGCTGCATTCCTGATTTCGATCATTACCCAGTTGCTGCAAACCCCACCGCCGAAAGAGCGCTACATGGGCGAGCCTCGGGCGCTGATTATCGCGCCGACCCGTGAACTGGTTGTGCAGATCGCCAAGGACGCCGCCGACCTGACCAAGTACACCGGCCTCAACGTCATGACGTTTGTCGGCGGCATGGACTTCGACAAGCAGCTCAAGCACCTCGAAGCGCGTCATTGCGACATCCTCGTCGCGACGCCGGGCCGCCTGCTCGACTTCAACCAGCGCGGCGACGTGCACCTGGACATGGTCGAAGTCATGGTCCTGGACGAAGCCGACCGCATGCTCGACATGGGTTTCATCCCGCAAGTGCGTCAGATCATTCGCCAGACGCCGCCAAAGAACGAGCGCCAGACGCTGTTGTTCTCCGCGACGTTCACCGAAGACGTGATGAACCTCGCCAAGCAATGGACCACCGACCCGTCGATCGTCGAGATCGAGTCGCAGAACGTGGCCAGCGAAAACGTCGAACAGCACATCTACGCGGTGGCCGGTGCCGACAAATACAAACTGCTCTACAACCTGGTCAACGACAACGGTTGGGAGCGGGTGATGGTCTTCGCCAACCGCAAGGATGAAGTGCGGCGCATCGAAGAACGCCTGGTACGCGACGGCGTCAATGCCGCGCAATTGTCCGGCGATGTGCCGCAACACAAGCGCATCAAGACGCTTGAAGGCTTTCGCGAAGGCAAGATCCGCGTGCTGGTGGCCACCGATGTCGCCGGTCGCGGCATTCACATCGACGGCATCAGCCACGTGATCAACTTCACCCTGCCGGAAGTCCCGGACGACTACGTGCACCGTATCGGCCGTACCGGTCGTGCTGGCGCCGACGGTGTGTCCATCAGTTTTGCCGGGGAAGATGATTCCTACCAGCTACCGTCCATCGAAGCGCTGCTGGGTCGCAAGATCAGCTGTGAAACGCCACCGACGCATCTGTTGCGGGCGGTTGAGCGCAAGCGCCCGTAACGCGGGCCTTGCTGAAAGAGGCGCAGCCGGAAACGGACTGCGCTTTTTTTTTGCCCCGGATATTGCTCGCGATAACTAAAAGTCCATAATGGACAAATTAGTTTACTTCCAGCTCCCGGAGCCGACCATGTCCAGCACGCCTTTTGTGATCACCCAACCCCAGGCCCGTGAATTGTTGGCACAGGTCGACGTGCCGCAGATCCTGCGCAAACTGTTCCGCGACCTGGCCACCGGGCAAGCGGTGCAACCGGCGCAGCAACTGGTGGAATTCCCCAAGGGTGCCGGCGACTTCATCAACTACCTGGGCGTGCTGGCCGAAGACGGGGTCTACGGGGTCAAGACGTCGCCCTACATCGTGCGCGAACAAGGCCCGCTGGTGACCGCATGGACCTTGCTGATGTCGATGCAGACCGGCCAGCCGCTGTTGCTCTGCGATGCGGGCGAACTGACCACTGCGCGTACCGCCGCAACCACCGCCGTCGCTGTCGACGCCCTTGCTCCGTTGAACGCCCAACGCCTGGCGATCATCGGCAGTGGCAAGGTTGCCCTGGCGCACCTGCATTACGTCAAAGGTTTGCGCGATTGGCAAAGCATCCACCTTTTCTCGCCAAACCTGAGCGACCTCAGCCCTGAAGCCCTGTCCGAGATCAAAAGCCTCGATCCACGCCTGAAGCTCGTCGACAGTCGCGAAGCGGCCGTTGAGGACGCCGACGTCATCATGCTGTGCACCTCGTCTGCTGGTCCGGTGATCGAGCCGTCCAGCCTGAGCAAACCAGCGCTGATCACCTCCATCAGCACCAACGCTCCACGCGCCCACGAAGTGCCGCCGCAGAGCCTCAACGACATGCAGGTGTTCTGCGACTATCGTCTGACCACTCCGGGCTCGGCGGGCGAAATGCTGATTGCCGGTGAGCAACATGGCTGGGACACGAACGCGATTGTCGGCGACCTGCCGGACTTGATCAGCGAAAAAGTCCAGCGCCCCCGCTACGACCGCCACGTATTCTTCCGCTCCATCGGCCTGGGCCTGGAAGACATCGCGCTGGCCAATGCCATTTACCGCCTACATTCCTGACACCACAACCCCCTGTAGGAGCTGACGAGTGAAACGAGTCAGCTCCTACAGGGGATTTCTACAATTTTGGCATTTGCGCTCGACAGGAGACGTACATGAGCCAGGCAGATTTCATCATCATCGGCGGCGGGATTGCCGGCGCTTCCACCGGTTTCTGGCTGTCGCAGCACGCCCGGGTGATTGTGCTCGAACGCGAATCCCATCCGGCCTATCACTCCACCGGACGCTCGGCTGCGCTGTTCACCGCCGCTTATGGAACACCGCAGGTCCGGGCACTGACCCAGGCCAGCCGCGATTTTTTCGACGCCCCACCCGCCGACTTCTGCGAACACCCGCTGCTGACCCCGCGTGGCGAGATGACCGTGGACTTCACCGGCGACCCGGCCGAATTGAACAATCAGTACCTCAGCGCCAAAGCCACGGTGCCCGAGATGCAACTGCTCAGCGCCGACGAAGCCTGTGCACGCCTGCCGATCCTGCGCCGGGAAAAAGTCCACGGTGCGATCTACGACCCGACCGCCAGCGACATCGACACCGATGCCCTGCACCAGGGTTACCTGCGCGGCATCCGGCGCAATAAAGGTGAAGTGCATACCGACACGGAAGTCCTGAGCCTGACCCGCGACGGCGAAGGCGTGTGGCAGGTCCGGACCAACGGCCAGACCTTCAGCGCCCCGGTCATCATCAACGCTGCCGGCGCCTGGGCCGACAAGATCGGCGAACTGGCCGGCGCCAGGCCGCTGGGTCTGCAACCGAAGCGCCGTGCGGCCTTCATCTTCGCCGGACCAGAAGGCGTGGACATCCACCATTGGCCGATGCTGGTCAGCCTCGACGAGTCGTTCTACATGAAGCCCGACGCCGGCATGTTCCTCGGCTCACCGGCCAACGCCGACCCGGTGGAACCGCACGACGTACAGCCCGAAGAACTGGACATCGCCATGGGCATCTACCAGATCGAAGAAGCCACCACCCTGACCATCCGCCGTCCGACCCGCACCTGGGCCGGCTTGCGCAGCTTCGTGGCCGACGGCGACTTGCTGTGCGGTTTCGATCTGCAGGTACCCGGCTTGTTCTGGGTGGCCGCGCAAGGCGGTTACGGCATCCAGACCTCGCCCGCCATGGGCCAGGCCAGCGCCGCACTGGTGCGCGGCGTGCCCTTGCCCGAGCAACTGACGCGCTTCGGCCTGGATGCCGGGATGCTCTCCCCCGCTCGCCTGGGCTGATCCGCGTCCTCAGGTGACGTGTCGACACGATTGCGGCAAACTTCCAGCGCCCTTTTTGCAGGGCGCTGACGCTGCCTGGAGCTCCACTGTATGAACGCACCTTTAAAAGACCCGGCCCTGGACAACTTCCGAGCGATTGCCGATGCCATCGCCACGTTGTTCTTTCCCCACGCCGAGGTGGTGCTGCACGATCTGCGCACACAGAAAGTCGATTACATCGCCAATAACCTGTCGAAGCGGGAAGTCGGTGACGACTCCGCGCTGGAAGACATGCTCAGCGATGACATCAGCGAACGGAACATCGGCCCGTACGAAAAACTCAATTGGGATGGTCAGAAGATTCGTAGCCTGAGCAGCGTGCTGCGCGACAGCAACGGTCATCCACTGGCCGTGCTGTGCATCAATCTGAATATTTCGCTGTTCGAAAATGCCAAGGCCGCGCTGGACCTGTTCCTGTCGCCGAGCAAGTTGATCCCGCAACCGGATTCACTGTTTCGCGATGACTGGCAGGAGAGGATCAACACTTTCCTCCACGGCTGGCTGCGCGAGCGTCAGCTGAGCCTGAACCTGCTGACCCGCGACCATAAACGCGAACTGGTGCTGGCCCTGCACGCCGAAGGCGCCTTCAAGGGCAAAAGCGCCTCCAACTATGTGGCAAACGTGCTGAACATGGGACGGGCGACGGTGTACAAACACCTGAAGGAATTGAAAGGCTGACAAGCAATCGTGGCGAGGGAGCTTGCTCCCGCTGGGTCGCGAAGCGGCCCCAAAAGATGGGCCTGCTACGCAGTCCAGGGGGAGCAAGTTCCCTCGCCACAGGTTCAGCCGCTTTAACGGTTATTCCAGCGCCGAGGCCGGGCCGAAGAACTCGTAACGGCTTTGCTTCTCAGGCACGCCCAAGGCTTTCAGGTGAAGTTTCACTGCCGCCATGAAGCCTTTAGGTCCCAGGAAGTAAGCGTCCAGATCGCGCTGCTGCGGCAGCCACTCGCCCAGTTGCTCCTGACTCAACAAACCAACCTTGTCCGCCGCCGGGCTGACGCCGTCATCTTCGTCGTAGCAATAGAAGCGCTTGAGTTGCGGGTGACGCTCGGCCAATCCATCAATCCAGTCGCGGAAAGCGTGGACGCTGCCGTTGCGTGCGCAGTGGATAAAGTGCACCGGCCGCTGGGTTTCCAGCGCTGCTTCGAGCATGGCCAGGGTCGGGGTGATGCCGACGCCGCCGCTGATCAGCACCAACGGTTTGTCGCTGTCGGTCAGGGTGAATTCGCCCGATGGCGGAAACAACTGAATGCTGGCGCCTACATGCAATTGATCGTGCAGATGGTTCGAGGCGCGGCCACCGTGTTCACGCTTGACGCTGATGCGGTACTGGCCTTTGTTCGCCAGGGCTGACAGCGAATAGTTACGACGAATCTCTTCTCCATCGAGGATCAGTTTCATGCCGATGTACTGGCCGGGTTCTGCGGCGAGGATCGGACCTTTGTCCGCCGGCTCAAAGTAGAACGAGGTGATTTCCGCGCTTTCCTCGACCTTGGCCGCGACGATGAATGCCCGCGCACCGCGCCAGCCGCCCGGCGCCTGCTCTTTCTGGTCGTAGATGCTGGTTTCAGCGCCGATCAGGATTTCGGCCAGTTGACCGTAAGCGGCGCCCCAGGCACTCATCACTTCCGGCGTGGCGATCTCGTCACCCAGCACCTCGGAAATCGCACGCAACAGGCAAGTGCCGACAATCGGGTAGTGTTCCGGGAGAATTTGCAGGGCCACGTGCTTGTTGATGATCTTGGCCACCAGGTCGCCCAACTGGTCGAGCTGATCGATGTGGCGCGCATACATCAACACGCCGTTGGCCAGGGCGCGGGGCTGATCACCGCTGGCCTGGTGAGCCTGGTTGAACAGCGGGCGGACTTCCGGGTATTCGGAGAGCATCATGCGGTAGAAATGCGTGATCAATGCTTCGCCACCGCTTTCCAGCAACGGCACAGTGGATTTGACGATTGCACGGTCTTGAACGCTAAGCATAAGGTGACTCCTGAGCTACTGGGCTTTCTAATTGACTGCCCTCTCTATATCAGTTTTCGTGCCAGCTATTTAGTTGTTAAAAATCAACTACTTAAAAACATTCTAGTCATAACGACACAGCCTGACTTATAGTCATCTCGACTACATGGAGTCACTATGACTGCAAAATCCCTGCTCACTACGTTGCTTCCCCTGGTCTCGGACCTCTCCCGCGAACTCCCCGAGGGCGAGCGTTATCGGCGTCTGCTCGAAGCCATGCGCGCCCTGCTGCCCTGCGATGCCGCCGCACTGCTGCGCCTCGATGGTGAATGGCTGGTGCCGCTGGCCGTCGACGGCTTGAGCACCGACACCCTCGGCCGGCGCTTCAAAGTCAGCGAACACCCGCGCTTCGAGGCCCTGCTCAGCAGCCCCGGTCCGACCCGTTTTGCCGCCGACAGCGACATGCCCGACCCTTACGACGGCTTGGTCGATGGCCTCCACGAGCATCTGGAAGTCCACGACTGCATGGGCTGCCCGCTGTTTATCGACGAGCGCCCGTGGGGCTTGCTGACCCTCGACGCCCTCGACCCGGAACGTTTCGAACCGATCGAACTGGACGCCCTGCAAGCCTTCGCCAGTCTCGCCGCCGCCACAGTCAACGCCGCCGAGCGCATCCAACGGCTGGCCAATCGTGTCGAGGACGAACATCAGCGTGCCGAGGTTTACCGTCAGGCCAGCGGTCAGCAGAACCGTGAAATGATCGGTCAGAGCAAGGCCCACAAACGGCTGGTGGAGGAAATCAGCCTGGTGGGCGGCAGCGATCTGACCGTGCTGATCACAGGAGAAACGGGGGTCGGCAAGGAGCTGGTGGCCCAGGCGATTCATGCCGCCTCGCCCCGGGCCGACAAGCCGATCATCAGCCTCAACTGCGCCGCGCTGCCAGACACGCTGGTGGAAAGCGAACTGTTCGGCCATGTGCGTGGCGCCTTTACCGGGGCAACCAGCGACCGCCGTGGCAAGTTCGAACTGGCCAATGGTGGCACGCTGTTTCTCGATGAAGTCGGCGAGCTCTCGCTGACTGTGCAAGCCAAGTTGCTGCGGGTGCTGCAAAGCGGTCAGTTGCAGCGGCTGGGTTCAGACAAGGAACATCAGGTCGACGTGCGACTCATCGCCGCGACCAACCGCGACCTCGCCGAAGAAGTGCGCAGTGGCCGTTACCGTGCCGATTTCTATCACCGTTTGAGCGTTTACCCGCTGCTGGTGCCAGCCCTGCGGGATCGCGGGCGGGATGTGCTGCTGCTCAGCGGCTTCTTCCTGGAGCAGAACCGCTCGCGCATGGGCCTCAACAGCTTGCGCCTGAACAGCGACGCCCAGGCCGCGTTGCTCGCGTATGACTGGCCGGGTAATGTGCGGGAGCTGGAGCACTTGATTGGTCGCAGCGCGCTGAAAGCCTTGGGGCACTGCAAGGAGCGGCCGAAGATTCTTAGCTTGAGTGCGGCGGATCTGGAGTTGCCCAGCGGCAGCGTTGAGGTCGCGTCAGAGCAACCGGCTACGACTCCGGCGGCATTGGTGTCGGGAGACCTGCGTGAGGCGACTGAAAATTATCAGCGGCAATTGATCAGCGCTTGCCTGGATCGGCACCACAATAACTGGGCGAGCGCGGCGCGTGAGCTGGGCCTTGATCGGGCGAATCTTGGGCGGATGGCGAAGCGCCTGGGCATGAAGTAGCGAGTTTTTCCTGGCGAGGGAGCTTGCTCCCTCGCCACAGGGTTCACCGTTTGGCCGCCGAAATGCATTTGGCCTAAAGCCTGCCCCCAACAAGTCGATAACCCGGCATCAATAGCTTTTGGCGACTTTCCATTCGCCCATCACCTTTTTCCTCAGAAGGTTTTTATGTCCACCACCAAAGCCCGCGCAGACTCACTTTCGCTTCTGCTGTTTACCTTGCGCAGTGGCAAGCTGATGGCGATCAACCTGCTCAAAGTCAGTGAAATCATTCCCTGCCCGCCGCTGACCAAGCTGCCGGAGTCGCACCCCCACGTCAAAGGCATCGCCACCCTGCGCGGCGCGTCGTTGTCGGTGATCGACCTCAGCCGCGCCATTGGCGAGCGGCCGCTGGAAGACCCGAACGGCGGCTGCCTGATCGTCACTGACGTCAGCCGCTCCAAGCAGGGCCTGCACGTTCAGGCCGTGAGCAAGATTGTCCATTGCCTGACCACCGACATCCGTCCGCCGCCCTTCGGCTCCGGCGGTGTGCGCTCGTACATCACCGGTGTGACGTCGGTCGACGGTACGCTGGTGCAAGTGCTGGACATCGAAAAAGTCATCCACGGCATCGCCCCGGCGCAGATCGAAATGGCCCCGACCGAACTGAGCATGGAAGACGCCGAGGTGTTGGGCAACGCGCGCATCCTGGTGGTCGACGACAGCCAGGTCGCCTTGCAGCAGTCGGTGCACACCCTGCGCAACCTCGGCCTGCAATGCCACACCGCGCGCAGCGCCAAGGAAGCCATCGACTGCCTGCTGGACCTGCAAGGCACGGCCCAGCAAATCAACCTGATCGTCTCGGACATCGAAATGTCGGAGATGGACGGCTACGCCTTCACCCGCACCTTGCGCGAAACCCCGGACTTCTCGCACCTGTATGTGCTGCTGCACACCTCCCTGGACAGCGCGATGAACAGTGAAAAGGCACGTCTGGCCGGCGCCAACGCGGTGTTGACCAAGTTCTCCTCGCCGGAGCTGACCAAGTGCCTGATCGAAGCGGCCAAGGCGGTCGCCGAACAGGGTCATTGAGTTTGAACGACGCCTTTTGTTTTCTGATGCGGCGCAACCTGGTGGAGGTGGTGCCCGCCATCACCTGGCCTCCGGGAATCGTCCTGCACGATTACCGCCCCGAACTGGCTGAAGCCGTTCATCGCCTGATGGAACTGGGCTACCTGGAAGGTGGCGGTCGCGTGCCGGCGCTGGATACCTGGCAACAGCGATTCGAGACCGATCCCGAGTACGATCCTTCACTGTGTTTCATCGCCCTGGATGCCGACGGTATCGTTGGCGTGTGCCAGTGCTGGACCAGCGCCTACATCAAGAGTCTGGTGGTGCATCCACGCGCGCAGGGCCGGGGGCTGGGTCGGGCATTGCTGTTGAATGCTTTCAATGTGTTTCAGCAGCGTCATGAAGGGTTTGTGGATTTGAAGGTGCTGGAAGACAACGTTCGGGCTCAGCGGTTGTATGAAAGTTGCGGGATGTATGTGGTCCGCCGGGAGCCGGTTCCAGCCTGACACATCGCCATCAGGCATACTCTGCCCACACACGCCCAAGGATGCCTGATCAATGAAAGCCACCACCCTCGCCTTTCTCTTTCTCACCGCCCTCGCCGCTCAAGCACATGCTTCCACCCCTGAAGCCTGGGCCGCCTTCGACAAAGCGATGCTCGCCAGTTGCATCAAGGCCAGCGGCCTGACAGACGCCTTCCCCGTCGGCAAAGCCGCACAGTTCGATGACCGTGTCGACTACACCGCCATGCTCCTGCAAGGCCGCTACCCGCAAAAACACATGAAAGGCCAGCAAGGCACCGAGCTGTGCCTCTACAACAAGAAAAGCAAAACCGCCTACGTGACCGAATGGGACTCCATCCGCCTGCCGGCCAAATCCAAGTGAATGGCGCATAACTTGCTTCGAAGCAGACCTTCGCGGTGGCATTCTGTCGCCGTTTCGGGCCCAGACAGGCGACTGATCCTTCGATGAATACGACGTTTTCCTGCGTAGGTTGTGGCAAGTGCTGCAATGACCACCACGTTCCCCTGACCCTGACAGAAGCCCGGATGTGGGCGGCCGACGGCGGTCAGGTGATCGTGCTGGTGGAAGGTTTCCTGGGCAATGGCCTGGGCCTGCCGGCGCAGCAACGCGAACATGCCGAACGCCGTTCGGCGGTGGTGCAAAGCGGCGCGTCCGAAGCGTTCGTGGCCATCACCTTTGCGGCTTACAACATTGGTCCCTGCCGGAATCTTGACGAAGACAACCTCTGCCGCATCTACGAACGCCGGCCGCTGGTGTGCCGTATCTATCCGATGGAAATCAATCCGCACATTCCCCTCAACACGTCGATCAAGGAATGCCCGCCCGAATCGTGGGAGCAAGGACCGGATCTGATCGTCGGCGGGGAACTCGTCGATCAGGAACTCGCAGGACTTATCCAGCGCTCGCGTCAGGCGGATCGCGATGACATCCGCACCAAGGATGCGATTTGCGCGTTGCTGGGAATTCGGACTACAGCGCTCAAGGGCGATGGATTCACCGCGTACCTGCCGGACATGAGCGCATTCGCCACGGTTATCGACCAAGTCGCGCAACAACCGCTGACGGACGCGAGCAGTGACTGGCAGTTCCACGTGTCCGGCGACGACATCGCCGGGCAAGTGTTGGCGGCCGGCGCAGAAGTGACCACCGAAACACCGCTCAACTACGCGTTCATTTCGTTACGCGCGGCTTAACGGCGTTCTCGCCAGAACTCCTGCGCCAACTGCCGCAAATCCCCTGCCAGCCCCGCCACGTCTTCGGAGTTGGCCTGGCTTTGCCGGCCCTCGCTCACCGTGACTTCACAGGCGGAGCGAATGCGGCTGATGTTGCGGTTGATGTCTTCGCTGACCGTGCTCTGCTCTTCCACCGCCGAGGCGATTTGCAGACTCATTTCGGTGATCTGATTGACCCGCCGACTGATCGCGTCCAGTGCGGCGGCGGCGCGCCGGGCCTGTTCGACGCTGCTTTCCACCTGTTCACTGCTTTGCTGCATCACCACCACCGCATCCCGCGTGCCGTTTTGCAGGGTGCTGATCATGCGCTGAATCTCGTTGGTCGATTGCTGGGTGCGCTGGGCCAGGCCCCGCACTTCGTCGGCCACCACCGCAAAACCGCGCCCGGCATCCCCGGCTCGTGCGGCCTCGATGGCCGCGTTGAGGGCCAGCAGATTGGTTTGCTCGGCGATGCTGCGGATCACCTCCAGCACTCCGGTGATTTCGCTGCTGTGTCCTTCCAGCTGATGAATCACATCGGTTGCGTGCGCCAGTTCCTCGGCCAGACGCAAGACGGCGTGGCGACTCTCACTCACCAGTTGATGACCTTCGCGGGTTTCGCTGCCGGCCAGATCGGCCGCCAGCGAGGCTTGCTGCGCATGGCTGGCAACCTGAGCCACGCTGGCGGACATCTGATGAATCGCCGCCGCCACCTGATCGGTTTCAGCCTGTTGATCCAGCGTGCTGCTGTGACTGCTTTGCAAGTGATCGACCAGTTCCGCCGCATGCCCGGCCAGTCGCTGCGACGCATCACCGATGCGCCCCACCACCGCGCCGATCTGCGCTTCGAGCATTTGGAAGGCAAACTCGATCTGGCCGAACTGATCCCGGCGGCCGGTGTAAATGCCCTGGCTCAACGGGTTGTCGGCAATCTGTCGGGCGCGCTCGGCAAGCGCTGTCAGCGGGCGCAACATCCGTCCGGTTCCAACCGCCGCCAACCCGCTGCCCACGACAAACGCCAGCATCCCGAACACGGCTGATGACGGGTTAAGCCACACCTCGATGCCCACTACACAGGCCAGCGTCACACTGAACAATGCCACCACTTTGAGTCCCGGTGCGAACACAGGCAGGCGTTGCAACAGCGGCACCCGACCGTCGCGAAGGTTTGCGTAGGCTTTTTCCGCTGCTTCGATCTGCCGCACCGAGGGCCGGGTCCGGACCGACTGATACTCCACGGCCTGACCGTTCTGCGTCACCGGCGTGGCGTAGGCGCTCACCCAATAGTGATCGCCATTCTTGCAGCGATTCTTCACCAGCCCCATCCACGAACGGCCGTTTTTGAGGGTCTGCCACATATGCGCGAAAGCCGCCGCCGGCATGTCCGGGTGACGCAGCAGGTTGTGCGTCGAGCCCTGCAACTCCTCACGGCTGTAGCCGCTGATCCTGATGAAGTCGTCGTTGGCGTAGGTAATCGCGCTGGTCAGATCAGTGGTCGAGAGGATGTTCGCATCAGCCGCAACGTCGACATTACGGCCGGTCACCGGGAGGTTGATCTTCATGGAAAGCGCGCTCGTTGGATGGAAAGAGTCGGCAGGGCTGCTGACTCTAAGCGCACTGATTCCACAAACGTTGATCTGGCTCAGGATATGAGCACTTAGCCATCATCGCGATTGAAAACCGCGGCGGATGACCAATGGCGGAGGGTGGAAACTCAGCGCTTGCCCATCGAACGACGGGTGCCGGGAGGCGCTGCGCCGGGGGTCTTGGTGTGGCCGTTCTTGGCGCCGTTCTTGTACCACGGCTGGCTGGCGGTTTTCGCGGCGGCCAATTCACCCGGCTTGAACGGGAACTTGAACGCCGGGATCGCGGCTTTGGTTTCGCTGTCTGCGCTGGAGTCGACGCTGTCTGGCAGGTCTGCCTGGTCGTCGCTCAAGGCGTCGGCAACCGGCGGTTGTGTCGGGGAAGTCATGAAAGCTCCGGGTGATGCAATAGAGTCGGGCCCGGTCAGCGAGCCGCGAAAGGCAGCAGTATACCTGTGTCGGGGACGGCAGGCTTTATGCCGCGAGTGAGTCTGTCGGGTTTTATGCTGGCTGGGCTGACGTCATCGCAGGTAGCGGCTGCTATCAGAGTCCGGTAAGCCGCTGCATCACACAGCTCAACAATTGCGATGCGCTATCCAACAACTGAGTCAACAACGCTTCATCCTCATCCTCATCCACGTAACCTTCGGACTTCGCCAAATTGCGCCGTTCATGGCACAAGGCGAACAATCGAACCTGCACTTTGTTCACCTCGGCGATTGCTCTTCCATAGGTATGAGCCGCTCCATCACGTCACTGTAGTGCAGCCCCTCGCCGATCAACATCAGATCAATGTCACTGGATGCGTTTGCCTGATCCTTGGCAATGGAACCGTACACAAATGCCCAAATGACCTGTTCGGCAAAGGGCTGCAGTGCCTGGCGCAGAGGCTCGGCGATGCCGAAAGTCTTGCGAGTGATACCCGATAGTTCGGCATAAATCGGGCAATCGGGGTTGGCTTGATAATGGGTTTGGTTGCCCTGCCGGGTCATGGCCAATACGCCCGGGCGTTGTAACCGATCCAGCTCACGCATGAGACTGCCTTTCCCTACCTGAGCCCAGCGAGCAATTTCGTTAGCGTAGAAACTTTGGTCAGGTCTGCCAAACAACAAGCCCGGCACTTTTTGCTGCGTGCCCGTAAACAAAGCTTCGCTGAGAGAAAGGTTCTTCACAGTGACGACCAAAGAGTCCCAAAAAGGGAACGACAGGTCCCTTTTCGGGACCTATCAAGGCGAAAGAGCCACACACCCCAAACTGACAGCGCCGTCAGTTAGCCGTCACCTTCCTGACCGGCGAACAGGTTTATAAAGGGAGGTATAACCCTGACCAGACTCCGTCCCCCCCAGCCCCGGCGCCCCATTCGCATGCGAATTCAGAAAAAACCCGCCTTGATCGCCGCTCTTCTGATTGTCCTGGCAGCGTTGGGCGTGTGGTATGCCACCAAACCCGTGACAGCCAAACTCGCTGCGCCCACGGCGATCCCGGTTAGGGTGGTGAACGTCGCCGAAAAAGACGTCCCTCGCTACGTCAGCGGCATCGGCTCGGTGTTGTCTTTGCACAGCGTGGTAGTGCGCCCGCAGATCGACGGCATCCTCACTAAAATCCTGGTCAAGGAAGGTCAGTTGGTGAAGAAGGGGGACCTGCTGGCCACCATCGACGACCGCTCGATCCGCGCCAGCCTCGACCAGGCCCGCGCACAACTCGGCGAAAGCCAGGCGCAGCTGCAAGTGGCGCTGGTGAACCTCAAACGCTACAAACTGCTTAGCGTCGACGATGGCGTCTCAAAGCAGACCTACGACCAGCAACAAGCGCTGGTCAATCAGCTCAAGGCCACCGCCCAAGGCAATCAGGCTTCGATTGATGCCGCGCAGGTGCAGCTTTCCTACACGCAGATTCGCTCCCCGGTCAGCGGTCGAGTCGGTATTCGCACGGTGGATGAAGGCAACTTCCTGCGCATGACCGACACCCAGGGCTTGTTCACGGTGACCCAGATCGACCCGATCGCCGTGGAGTTTTCCCTGCCGCAGCAAATGCTGCCGACTCTGCAAGGCCTGATCAACGATCCGGAGCACGCTCAAGTGAAGGCCTACATCGGTGCCGACACCGACGGCGAAACCGGCAACCTGCTGGGCGAGGGTCACCTGACCCTGATCGACAACCAGATCAGCGCCAACACCGGGACCATCCGCGCCAAGGCCGAATTCAACAACCCCGGGCAGAAACTCTGGCCGGGCCTGCTGGTGACGGTAAAGATTCAGACAGCATTGGATAAAGATGCCCTGGTGGTGCCGCCCACCGTCGTACAACGCGGGCTCGATCAACACTTCGTGTACCGGGTCAAGGGTGACAAGGTTGAAACCGTCCAGGTACAGATGGTCTATCAAGGCAGCGGCCAGGACATCATCAAAGGTGTGAAACCGGGCGACGTGCTGGTCAGCGACGGCCAATCGCGGCTCAAACCCGGCTCGACCGTGCAGGTCCTGACCGAGCCACCGCAAGTGGTCCAGTCGGAGTCGAGGCCATGAAGGGCCACGGCTCGGTTTCGGCGTGGTGCATCGATCATCCGGTGGCGACGATCCTGCTGACGTTTGCCCTGGTGTTGCTGGGTGTCATCGCCTTCCCACGCCTGCCGATTGCACCGCTGCCGGAAGCCGAATTCCCGACCATCCAGGTCGCCGCGCAACTCCCCGGCGCCAGCCCGGAAACCATGGCGTCGTCGGTGGCCACGCCGCTTGAAGTGCAATTCAGCGCCATCCCCGGCGTGACCCAGATGACCTCGAGCAGCGCCCTCGGCTCGACCAACCTGACCCTGCAGTTCACCCTCGATAAAAGCATCGACACCGCCGCCCAGGAAGTTCAGGCCGCCATCAATACCGCCGCCGGCAAACTGCCCAAGGACATGCCGAACCTGCCGACGTGGCGCAAGGTCAACCCGGCCGATAGCCCGGTGCTGATTCTCAGCATCAACTCAACCTTGATGCCCGGCACCGAACTCAGCGATCTGGTGGAAACCCTGCTGTCCCGTCAGATCAGTCAGATCGACGGCGTAGGACAGATCAACATCACCGGTCAGCAACGTCCGGCGATTCGCGTGCAGGCCTCGGCGGACAAACTCGCGGCCATCGGCCTGACCCTGGCGGACATTCGCCTGGCGATCCAGAACACCAGCCTCAACCTGGCCAAAGGTGCTTTGTACGGTGAGTCGAGCATTTCCACGCTGTCCACCAACGACCAGTTGTTCCATCCCGAGGAATACAGCCAGCTCATCGTTTCCTACAAGGACGGTGCCCCGGTTCACCTCAAGGATGTTGCCACTGTCGTCAACGGTTCGGAGAATGCCTACGTGCAAGCCTGGGCCGGCGACAAGCCCGGGGTGAACCTGGTGATTTCCCGGCAGCCGGGCGCAAACATCGTTGAAACCGTGGACCGCATCCAGGCCGCCCTGCCCGGCCTCGAAGCGATGTTGCCGGCCTCGGTGCAAGTCAAGGTGCTGGTCGACCGAACCCAGACCATCCGCGCCTCGTTGCATGAAGTGGAGATCACCCTGCTGATCGCGATCATGCTGGTGGTGGCGGTGATGGCGCTGTTCCTGCGCCAATGGTCGGCGACGCTGATCGTGTCGGCGGTACTGGGTGTTTCGCTGGTCGCCAGTTTCGCCCTGATGTACATCATGGGTTTCAGCCTGAACAACCTGACGCTGGTAGCGATCGTGGTGGCCGTGGGGTTCGTGGTCGACGATGCGATTGTGGTGGTGGAAAACATTCACCGACACCTGGAGGCCGGCGATGGCATGCGCGAAGCGGCGATCAAGGGCGCCGGCGAAATTGGCTTCACCGTGGTCTCGATCAGTTTTTCGCTGGTGGCGGCGTTCATTCCGTTGCTGTTCATGGGCGGCGTGGTCGGGCGACTGTTCAAGGAATTCGCCCTGACGGCCACGTCTACGATCATGATTTCAGTGGTGGTGTCGCTGACCCTGGCGCCGACGCTCGCGGCGCTGTTCATGCGCGCCCCGGTGCATCACGCCCACAGCAAACCCACGTTCGGCGAACGGTTGCTGGCGTGGTACGAAAAAGGCCTGCGCCGCGCCCTCGCCCATCAGAAATTGATGATCGGTGTGTTCGGGTTGTCTCTCGGTCTGGCCATTGCCGGCTACATCTTCATTCCGAAAGGTTTCTTCCCGGTCCAGGACACCGGGTTTGTCCTCGGCACCACAGAAGCGGCCGCCGACATTTCCTACCCTGACATGGTGAAAAAACACCTGGCGATGGCGGAAATCGTCGCGGCCGATCCGGCGGTCGCGGCGTTTTCCCACTCGGTTGGCGTTTCGGGCAGCAACCAGACCATCGCCAACGGCCGCTTCTGGATTTCCCTGAAAAAACGCGGTGACCGCGACGTCTCGGCCAGCCAGTTCATCGACCGGATTCGCCCGCAACTGATGAAAGTGCCCGGCATCGTGCTCTATCTGCGCGCTGGCCAGGACATCAACCTGAGCTCCGGCCCGAGCCGCGCGCAGTACCAATACGTGCTCAAGAGCAACGACGGCGCGACGCTCAGCACCTGGACCCAGCGCCTGACGGAAAAACTGCGCACCAACCCGGCGTTCCGCGACATTTCCAACGACCTGCAACTGGGCGGCAGCATCACGCACATCAGCATCGACCGCAGCGCCGCCTCGCGTTTCGGCCTGACCGCCAGTGATGTCGACGAAGCGCTGTACGACGCGTTCGGTCAGCGGCAGATCAACGAATTCCAGACCCAGATCAACCAGTACAACGTGATTCTGGAGCTGGACACCCAGCAACGCGGCAAGGCCGAAAGCCTCAACTATTTCTACTTGCGCTCGCCCCTGAGCGGGGAAATGGTGCCGCTGTCGGCGCTGGCGAAATTCGATGCACCGACCGTGGGTCCGTTGTCCATCGCCCATGACGGCATGTTCCCGGCCGCCAACCTGTCGTTCAACCTGGCGCCCGGGGTGGCGTTGGGCGATGCGGTGATCATGCTCAATCAGGCCAAGGCTGAAATCGGCATGCCGGCGGCCATGAGCGGCAACTTCCAGGGCGCGGCCCAGGCGTTCCAGAGTTCGCTGGCCAGCCAGCCATGGCTGATTCTGGCGGCGCTGGTGGCGGTGTACATCATTCTTGGCGTGCTCTATGAGAGCTTCGTGCATCCGCTGACTATCATCTCGACGCTGCCCTCGGCGGGGCTCGGGGCGGTGATCATGCTGTGGATTTGCGGCCAGGACTTTTCGATCATGGCGCTGATCGGGCTGGTGCTGCTGATCGGCATCGTGAAGAAAAACGGCATCCTGATGATCGACTTCGCCCTCGAAGCCCAGCGTAAAGGTGGCCTGCCACCGGAAGAAGCGATCTACCAGGCCTGTATCACCCGATTCCGGCCAATCATCATGACCACCCTCGCCGCCCTGCTCGGCGCGCTGCCGCTGATGCTCGGCTATGGCACCGGCGCCGAACTGCGCCAGCCATTGGGGATCGCTGTGGTCGGCGGCTTGCTGGTGAGCCAGGCGCTGACGCTGTTTACCACTCCAGTCATATACTTGTGGCTTGAGCGGCTATTCCATCGGCCCAAACCAGCGCCAGCACCGATGCCGGCGTTGGCGACCACAGACTGAGGCGGGGTCATGCGCGTTCTGATTATCGAAGACGAGGAAAAAACCGCGGACTATCTGCACCGCGGCCTGACGGAACAAGGTTACACCGTGGACCTGGCGCGGGACGGCGTCGAAGGCCTGCACCTGGCGCTGGAAAGCGACTACGCGGTGATCGTCCTCGACGTCATGCTGCCGGGCCTCGACGGCTTCGGCGTGCTACGCGCGTTGCGTGCGCGCAAGCAAACCCCGGTGATCATGCTCACCGCCCGCGAGCGTGTCGAAGACCGGATCAAAGGCCTGCGCGATGGCGCCGACGATTACCTCGGCAAACCGTTTTCCTTCCTTGAACTGGTGGCACGCCTGCAAGCCCTGACCCGTCGCAGCGGCGGCCATGAACCGGTGCAAGTGAGCATCGCCGACCTGTGGATCGATCTGATCAGCCGCAAGGCGACCCGCGCCGGTACGCGACTGGACCTGACCGCCAAGGAGTTCTCGCTGCTCAGCGTGCTGGCCCGCCGACAAGGGGAAATCCTCTCGAAAACGGCGATTGCGGAAATGGTCTGGGACATCAATTTCGACAGCGACGCCAACGTCGTCGAAGTCGCGATCAAACGCCTGCGCGCCAAGCTCGACGGGCCGTTCGACGAAAAACTGCTGCACACGATCCGCGGCATGGGTTATGTGCTGGAGAGCCGTGGTGTCCAGTAATTCGATTGCGCTGCGTCTGAGCGGGATGTTTACGCTGGTAGCGCTTCTGGTGTTTCTGTTGATCGGCTGGGCGCTTTATCAACAGGTCGACAAGGGCCTGGGCCTGCTGCCCGAAGCCGAGCTGGACGCGCGTTACAGCGTGCTCGAATCCACCGTCGGCCGTTACGGTACGCCGGAGCATTGGGTGAAGATCAACAACAAGCTCAAGCTGTTGGGTGAAGAAGACAAACGCATCAGTTTCTGGATCATCAGCGGCGATCCGCACTACGAATACGGCAACCTGACGCCGCAGATCCGCGCCTTCGCCGATGGGCCGCTGGGCATGCGGGATCTGCAGTTGCCGGATCAGCCTTATCCGCTGAAAGTGCTGGTCAGCCAGTTTCCGGCCAAGGATCAACGACCGCCATTGCGCTTCATGATCGGCATCGACACAGAGACGTTTTTCCAGACCCAGCATCATCTGCTGGTTGCCCTGATCAGCCTCGCGATTGTCGGTGTGCTGTTGGCCTCGGCACTCGGTTATTGGGTGGCACGGATCGGTCTGAAACCGTTGATCAAGCTGTCCCAGGAAGCCCAGCGACTGGCGCCGCCGTTGCGTTCCGGGCGCTTGCGCCTGTCGTCGCTGCCACCGGAACTGAATCAGTTCGTCAACTCGTTCAACTCCACGCTGGAGCGGGTCGAACAGGCCTACTCGCGGCTTGAGTCGTTCAATGCCGATGTCGCCCACGAATTGCGCTCGCCGCTGACCAACCTGATCGGCCAGACCCAAGTGGCGCTGACGCGTGGGCGCTCGGCCGAACACTACTTCGAAGTGCTGCAATCGAACCTCGAAGAGCTGGAGCGGCTGCGCTCGATCATCAACGACATGCTGTTCCTCGCCAGTGCCGATCAGGGCAGCAAGGCGACCAAACTGACATCCACCTCACTGGCCGATGAAGTGGCGACGACGCTGGAGTATCTGGATTTCATTCTTGAAGATGCGCAGGTCCAGGTGCAGGTCAGTGGCGATGCGCAGGTGCGGATCGAGATTGCGCATCTGCGGCGGGCGCTGATCAATTTGCTCAGCAACGCAGTGCAACACACCGAGCCCGGCCAGGTGATTCAGGTACGCATCGAGGTCGAGGAGCATCAGGTCAGCATCGGCGTCGCCAACCCCGGCTCGCCGATTGCCAGCGAGCATTTGCCGCGGTTGTTCGAGCGCTTTTATCGGGTCGATGCGTCGCGCAGCAACAGTGGCAACAACCACGGTCTGGGGCTGGCAATCGTCAAGGCGATTGCGCTGATGCATGGTGGCGATGTGTTTGTGCACAGTGACCACGGCATGAATACCTTCGGCATCCATTTGCCGGTCTGAGTCACCTTGCTCCCTGTGGCGAGCGAGCTTGCTCGCGCCTGGCTGCGAAGCAGCCCCAATCGGTCACTTGGTTTTTCTGACAAACCGAGGCGCCTGGGTGCGACTGCTGCGCAGCCGAGCGCGAGCAAGCTCCCTCGCCACAAAAGCCGTCGCCCAAGCAGGCACTGTTGCCTTAATCGCAACAGTCCTTTCATGAATCCGCTCTTTTTCCCCTCTCCAAAGCGCCTTATCTTTGCCGCACCAAACAGCACTTGCCAAGCAAGAAGGTTTTAAAGATGTCCAACACCATGGGTATTGCCAGCGCGTTCGTTTTGTCCTCTTTGTTCCTCTCCCCGTTCGCCATCGCTGAAGAGTCGCAGACCTTCGTCGCGCACAATGCAGCACGCGCTGCAGCGTTCGAAGCGTATCAGAACGAAATGACGGCCAAGGCTCCGGACGCTGCGCGAACCCCTCAATCCTCTTCTTCTCAGGCCCAGCCACAGGTCGAGAAAGATAGCTGAACGCAAACTATCGCTCTATTTTCCCTCGACACTTTCATCGGCTCTTCCCGTTGAACAGTTGTCTTCAAAGCCGCTGCTGTCAGCGGCTTTTTTTTGTTGCCGCTTCATTGATCATTACATCCATTGCAACGATGCGGGTCAGTGTTCAGCCAGTCGACATCAGGACACCGATGAATACCTGCTGATCGTCGACTACCCGCTCAATGTCTTCTAAGCTTGGGTAAGTAAAGGCCAGCGCGTTTTGCTGGTCTTTTTTTTGCTCCTCAAGCAGACATCTTCCCCATGCCCGCGAGCCGCCCCAGACACGTTTCAGGCAAGACCGGTCGCCCCGAGCTCATGGTGATCCTCGGCAGCACCCTGACCGTTATCGCGATCATCAGCATCGTCACTTTCCTGTTGATCCGAGAACACGCCAACGCGCAACAGGCCGCCACCCGCAGCGCCACCACGATTGCGCAACTGATCGACGCCGACGTGCTGCGCACGGTCGAACTCTACGACCTGACCCTGCAAGGCCTGATTGCCGCTTCGCAGCGCGACGACTTGAAACAGGTTTCGGCGCAGATCCGCCATCTGGTGCTGTTCGACCGCTCTACCACGGCGCGCTTCAAGGGCGACATTCTGCTGCTGGACAAGCAGGGCGAGGTGATTGCGGACTCCTCGCTGATCGAGCCCAAGCCCGGCAACTTTGCCGATCGCGATTATTTCCTCGCACATGCTTTCAACCGCGACACCGGCATGTTCATCAGCCGACCGTTCCAACCCCGCTGCGATTGCGAGGACAGCGACGAATGGCGAATCAGCTTCAGCCGCCGCATCTCATCGGCTACGGGTGAGTTCCTCGGGGTTGCCGTCGCTTCGATGCGCCTGGGTTACTTCGATCAGTTGTTCAACAGCCTGAACATCGGCGCCGGCAGCGCGCTGTCCATCATCAACGACGACGGTATATTGCTGGCGCAGAAGCCTCATCTGGTCAATGACTCAATCGGCAAAAGCTTCGCCAATCGCCCCAATGTCCAGCGCATCCTGCGCGAACGCAACGGCAGCTTTGACAGCGTGTCGAGCGTCGACCGTGAGCAACGCCTGTATACCTTTTCCAGGGTTGGCAACCTGCCATTGACGGTGATCGTCGCGCTCTCGGGGAACGACGTGTTTGCCGCCTGGAAGCGCACGGCGATTGTGATCAGCGGTGCGACCGGCGTGTTGTGCATCGGCCTGCTTTGGCTGACCTGGCTGCTGTGCCGGGAGCTGCGACTGCGCCACCACGCCGAGCAGGAACTGGCACAGCTGGCCGCCACTGATGACCTGACCGGCGTAGCCAACCGCCGAACGCTGGATCAGACACTGCGTCATGAGTGGTTTCGCGCCCAACGGTCGGGTAAACCGCTGTCGGTGTTGATGATCGACGCCGACCACTTCAAGGCCTTCAACGATCAACATGGCCATCAGGCGGGCGACGATGCGCTACGCGCACTGGCCAAAGTGATCGCCGAGAACGTACGGCGACCGGCGGATCTGGTCGCCCGGTACGGAGGGGAAGAGTTTTCGGTCATCCTGGCGGAAACGGACAGTGCGGGCGCACAGCAGATTGCCGAACACATCCGCGTTGCCGTGGAGCAACTGCCGTTTGTGGCGGGTATTGAATCGCCGATTACTGTCAGTATTGGCATCAGCACCTGGACCACGACCACCGACACCAGCCTCGAGCAGTTGCTGTTTGCGGCGGACAAGGCGCTGTATCAGGCGAAGGAAAGCGGGAGGAATCGGGTGGTGGCTACGCAGTGAGATCGTCGGTGTGGCGGTCCGCGATAGGGCCAGAACGAACACCGCATCACTTTCCGGCAGACATAAAAAAAGGCCACCCGAAGGCAGCCTTTAAAAACTAGAGAGGTTTTTACTTACACCGCCGCAACCGGACGCATGTAAGAGATCGGTGCAGTGCTGGCGTCTTCGAAAGTCACGACTTCCCAAGCATCTGTCTGCTCAATCAACTTGCGCAGCAGCTGGTTGTTCAATGCATGTCCGGACTTGAAGCCCTTGAACTCACCAATCAGGCTATTGCCCAGCAGGTAGAGGTCACCAATTGCATCGAGGATCTTGTGCTTCACGAATTCGTCTTCATAGCGAAGGCCGTCTTCGTTCAGTACACCATCCGCGTCGACCACAATAGCGTTTTCAACGCTGCCGCCGAGTGCGAGGTTGTGCTTGCGCAGGTACTCGATGTCACTCATGAAACCAAAGGTACGGGCGCGGCTGACTTCTTTTACGAACGAAGTGCTGGAAAAATCCACGCTTGCACTTTGTGTGCGGTTACGGAAAACCGGGTGATCGAAATCGATCTCGAAACTCACCTTGAAGCCTTCGAAAGGGACGAAAGTGGCGCGCTTGTCGCCATCTTCCACTGTCACTTCCCGCAGGATCCGGATGAACTTCTTCGGTGCGTCCTGTTCTTCCAGGCCGGCCGATTGAATCAGGAATACGAAAGGTCCAGCGCTGCCATCCATGATCGGGACTTCGGACGCGGAGAGCTCGACGTAGGCGTTATCGATGCCCAGGCCAGCCATGGCCGAGAGCAAGTGCTCCACCGTATCCACTTTGGTGTCACCACTGACCAGCGTGGTCGACATCGTGGTTTCACCAACGTTTTCCGCGCGGGCAGGAATCTGCACCACAGGGTCGAGATCGGCACGACAAAACACAATGCCGGTGTCGATAGGTGCGGGCTTGAGGGTCAGGTATACCTTCTCCCCGGAGTGCAGGCCTACACCTGTGGCACGGATAATATTTTTCAGTGTGCGTTGTTTAATCATGGCTTGGGCCGCTTCAGCGCAAATTGCGAACTGGTATCAACAAAGGCTGGCGATAATAGCAGACCAGACCTTTGCTGAACACCAATCACCTTCATAGCCCTGATACATTCCATTAATCGGCCTGACGACGCAGGAAAGCCGGGATGTCCAGGTAGTCCAGATCATCTTGCGGATTCATCTTCGCAGCAGTCGCAGCACCGGCCTGAGCCTGGTTGCGCATGACGGTCGGACGGTCCAGGTCACGGTAGTTTACCGCTGGCGCTTCCTGACGAGCGGGAGCCGATTGTTGCGGCTGAGACGCCATGGAGGTGTGAACGGTGTTGTCGATGACCTTCACAGGCTTCTCGATTTTCGCGCCCAGACCGGTGGCAACTACAGTCACGTGCAACTCGTCGCGCATGTCCGGATCGATAACGGTACCGACCTTGACCATGGCGTGCTCGGAAGCGAAGGCTTCGATGATGCTACCCACGTCGGAGTACTCACCCAGGGACAGGTCAGGACCGGCGGTGATGTTCACCAGGATGCCGCGTGCACCTTGCAGGTTCACGTCTTCGAGCAACGGGTTGCGAATGGCCGCTTCGGTGGCCTCGCGTGCACGGTTCGGACCGCTGGCGCAGCCAGTGCCCATCATCGCCATGCCCATTTCGCTCATCACGGTACGCACGTCGGCAAAGTCGACGTTGATCATGCCCGGACGCTTGATGATGTCGGAGATACCGCGAACGGCACCGGCCAGTACATCGTCAGCCTTGGCGAAAGCCGACAGCAGGCTGGCGTCCTTACCAAGGATGGTCAGCAGCTTCTCGTTGGGAATGGTGATCAACGAGTCGACGCTTTCGGACAGCAGACGAATACCTTCGTCGGCGATCTGCATGCGCTTGCGACCTTCGAACGGGAATGGACGGGTCACCACCGCAACGGTGAGGATCCCCATTTCCTTGGCCACTTCAGCAATGATCGGCGCAGCACCGGTACCGGTACCGCCGCCCATGCCGGTGGTGATGAACACCATATTGGTGCCCTGCAGGACTTCGGCAATGCGCTCACGGTCTTCGAGAGCGGCCTGACGACCTACTTCAGGATTGGCGCCAGCGCCGAGACCTTTGGTCACGCCGGTGCCCAGTTGCAGGATGGTCCGCGCGCCAATGCTCTTGAGCGCCTGGGCATCAGTGTTGGCGCAGATGAATTCAACGCCTTCAATGTTGCTCTTGACCATGTGATTGACAGCGTTGCCGCCGCCTCCGCCAACACCGATAACCTTAATGACCGGGCTTGCGGGGATGTTGTCTACGAGTTCGAACATTTTCCCTCTCCTTTGATTCTCTAGTTTTTTCGCCTACTGCCTGTATCTACAACGGTGCTGCGGTAATTCTTAGAAGTTGCCTTGCACCCAGCTCTTGATGCGATCGATCAAGGCGGCTTTCGGCTCTTCATTGCTGTAGCTGTCGCGGCTGCTGATGCCCGAGAACGAAATCCCGTCGGACTGCTTTTGCAGGCCGTACATCAACAGGCCAACGCCGGTGGAATAAATCGGGTTGCGCACCACGTCGTCCAGACCCTTGACGCCATGGGGCACGCCCAGGCGGACCGGCATGTGGAAGATTTCTTCGGCCAGTTCGACCGCGCCTTCCATCTTCGACGTACCACCGGTCAGCACGATGCCGGCCGGGATCAGGTCTTCGTAGCCGCTGCGACGCAGTTCGGCCTGGATCAGCGTGAACAGCTCGTCGTAACGCGGCTCGACCACTTCGGCCAGGGCCTGGCGGGACAGCTCGCGCGGTGGACGGTCGCCGACGCTTGGCACTTTGATGGTTTCACCGGCGCCGGCCAGTTTGGCCAGGGCGCAGGCGTAGCGAATCTTGATTTCTTCGGCGTACTGGGTCGGGGTGCGCAACGCCATGGCGATGTCGTTCGTCACCTGATCGCCCGCAATCGGGATCACCGCGGTGTGACGGATCGCACCTTCGGTGAAGATCGCGATGTCGGTGGTGCCGCCGCCGATGTCGACCAGGCACACGCCCAGCTCTTTCTCGTCGTCGGTCAATACCGAGTAGGCCGAGGCCAGCTGCTCGAGAATGATGTCGTCGATTTCCAGACCGCAGCGACGCACGCATTTCTCGATGTTCTGTGCCGCGTTGACGGCGCAGGTGACCACGTGGACCTTGGCTTCCAGACGTACGCCGGACATGCCCAGGGGCTCACGAACGCCTTCCTGGTTATCGATCACGTAATCCTGCGGCAGGGTGTGCAGCACGCGCTGGTCAGCCGGGATCGCCACAGCCTGGGCCGCGTCGAGGACGCGTTCAAGGTCGGCGGAGCTGACTTCGCGATCACGAATCGCGACGATGCCGTGGGAGTTCAGGCTGCGGATGTGATTGCCCGCCACACCGACGAACGCCGAGTGGATCCGGCAACCGGCCATCAGCTGCGCTTCTTCGATCGCGCGCTGAATCGACTGGACGGTGGACTCGATGTTCACCACCACGCCTTTCTTCAGGCCGCGGGACGGATGAGTGCCGATCCCGACGATTTCCAGCGTGCCGTCGTCCGAGACCTCGCCTACCAGCGCCACCACCTTGGAGGTGCCGATATCGAGACCGACGATCATTTTGCCGCTTTGCACGTTTGCCATGGGTCCTGCCTCTTCTTAATTCTTCGCGACAGCGGGTTGGGCTGTCGTGGGCGCTACAGGTTCCCGCCAGCCAACAGCGAGGCCGTTGGCGTAGCGCAGATCGATGCGCGCAATGTTCGTAATCTGTTCTTTAAGCGTCTTGTCGTAGATGGCAATGAAACGGCGCATCTTTTCCACCTGGTTGCCGCGGCCCAGCAGCAGTTCGATCCCCGGGCCTGCACTGCCGGCGCCGGTGGTCAGGAACCAGCTGCCCCGCTCACGCAACTCCAGGCGTGCAATCGAGAAACCCAACGGCCTGAGCATCTGGCTCAGCACCTGGTATTGCTGCATCACTTGCTGCTGAGCCCGTTGTGGGCCGAACAGCTGTGGCAAATGTTCGTAGTTCGCCAGTTCACGCGGGGTGAACGCCTGACCCTGGTTGTTCAACAGCGATTCGTCGCCCCAGCGGGCCACCGGCAGTTGTTCTTCCAGGCGGATCACCACTTGATCCGGCCATACCCGACGCACTTCGGCGTGGGCAATCCAGGGCATCTGTTCCAGCTCGGTGCGCATGCTCGCCAGGTCGATGGTGAAGAAGCTCGACGCCACGTAAGGGGCGATCCGCTGCTGCACCGCTTGCTGGCTGATGTAGCTCAGGTCGCCCTGCACCGCGACCTTGGAGATCGGCCGGTCGGCGTACGGCAGCAACCGCTGTGCGCCTTCGTAAGTACCGAACCCCACCGCCACTAACATCACCGGCCAGAACAAGGCTTTGAGAAAACCAAAATTGGCTTTCGGCAGGCGCGCGGACATCGGCTCTTTGGCCACCATTCGGCTGGCACCCCGCGGCACCGGCTTGCGGCCGGGTGCTGGTGGGGGCTGATGTCTCAACTGTGCGCCTTGCATGGTCTTACCCTCGCGCCTCGATGCTGGCTGCCAGAATCGCCAGAACCAGCTGCTGGAAATCCAGACCGGCAGCACGGGCCGCCATCGGCACCAGACTGTGATCGGTCATGCCCGGTGCGGTATTGACCTCGAGGAACCAGAACTGCCCGTCGGCGTCCTGCATCACGTCTGCCCTGCCCCAACCGGCGATACCCAGCGCCTCACAGGCTTTCGCCGTGAGGTCCATCAATTCTTTTTCCTTGGTGCTGTCCAGGCCACACGGAATCCGGTACTGGGTATCGGAAGCCACGTACTTGGCGTCGTAGTCGTAGAAGCTGTGCGTCGTGCCCAGGGCAATGGGTGGCAACACCTGGTCACGCAGGGTGGCGATGGTGAACTCCGGACCTTGAATCCATTGCTCGACCAACACTTGCGAATCGTAGGTACTGGCCGCTTTCCACGCGTCGATCAACTCGGACGCGGAGGTCACTTTGGCCATCCCGATACTTGAACCTTCATGGGCCGGTTTGACGATCAAAGGGAAGCCCAGTTCCGTCGCCGCCGAAATACAATCGGCCTCGGAACTCAATACCGCGTGGCGTGGCGTCGGAATGCCGAGGCTGTGCCAGACCTGTTTGGTGCGCAGCTTGTCCATGGCCAATGCCGAAGCCAGAATGCCGCTGCCGGTGTACGGAATGCCCAGGCACTCCAGCAGGCCTTGCATGCTGCCGTCTTCACCGCCACGACCGTGGAGAATGATGAAGGCGCGGTCGATTTTTTCGTTGAGCAAACGCTGCAACAGGTCATCGCCCACGTCGAGACCGAACGCGTCCACGCCGGCGCTTTGCAGCGCGTCGAGAACCGCGTTACCCGACTTCAGGGATACCTCTCGCTCGGCACTCTTGCCGCCGAACAGTACGGCGACGCGGCCGAAATCTTTCGGCGCGATCGTGGAGACGAGGTTGGCGTAAGCAGCAGTCATTTCAACTTCCCCACGCTTGGCGCGGCAACGGCGCCAGCGAACAACGGACTGTTCAACAGTTTCGGTGCAAGACCGCCGATATCACCGGCGCCCTGACACAGCAGAATGTCGCCGGCACGCAGCAGCGGCTTGACCACCGGCGCGAGGTCGACACCGCGCTCGATGTAGATCGGGTCGAGCTGGCCGCGCTGACGGATGCTGTTGCACAGTTTGCGGCTGTCGGCGCCCGGGATCGGCTCTTCACCGGCCGGATACACTTCCATCAGCAACAGGACGTTGGCGTCGGCCAGTACATTGACGAAATCGTCGTAGAGGTCGCGGGTGCGGCTGTAACGGTGCGGCTGGTAAACCATCACCAGGCGGCGCTCCGGCCAGCCACCGCGCACGGCCTTGATCACAGCGGCCACTTCAGTCGGGTGGTGCCCGTAGTCGTCGACCAGCATTACGCTGCCGTCTTCGACCGGCAGTTCGCCGTAGACCTGGAAGCGTCGGCCAACACCCTGGAAGCCGGACAGGCCCTGGACGATGGCTTCATCGCTGACGCCTTCGTCAGTGGCGATGCAGATGGTGGCCAGTGCGTTCAGCACGTTGTGGTTGCCCGGCATGTTCACCGAGACATCCAGCGGCTCGCGGTCAGGACGCAATACGGTGAAGAAAGTCTGCATGCCCTGCTGACGCACATTGATTGCGCGCACGTCGCAGTCATCGCCGAAGCCGTAAGTGACGGCTGGACGTTTGACCTGCGGCAGAATTTCACGCACCACCGGGTCGTCCAGGCACACCACCGCCAGACCGTAGAACGGCAGGTTGTGCAGGAACTCGACGAAGGTTTTCTTCAGTTTATTGAAGTCACCGTCGTAGGTCGCCATGTGGTCGGCGTCGATGTTGGTGATCACGGCCACCAGCGGCTGCAAGTGCAGGAAACTGGCGTCGCTTTCGTCGGCTTCGGCGATCAGGTAGCGGCTGGTGCCGAGCTGGGCGTTGGTGCCCGCGGCATTCAGGCGACCACCGATGACGAAGGTCGGGTCCAGGCCACCGGCGGCGAACACCGAAGCGATCAGGCTGGTGGTGGTGGTTTTGCCGTGCGTACCGGCAACGGCGATGCCGTGGCGATAGCGCATCAACTCGGCCAGCATCTCGGCGCGTGGCACCACTGGAATGCGGCGTTCCAGCGCGGTGGCGACTTCCGGGTTGGAGGTGTTCACGGCACTCGACACCACCAGCACATCGGCGGCGGAAGCGTTTTCAGCGCGGTGGCCAATGAAAATCTGCGCGCCAAAGGATTCCAGGCGTTCGGTCACCGGCGAAGCTTTCAGGTCCGAACCGGACACGTCATAGCCCAGGTTCAGCAACACTTCGGCGATCCCGCACATGCCCACTCCGCCGATACCGACGAAGTGGATGCGACGGATGCGGCGCATTTCCGGTTGCGGCATGGCTTTCTGATTCTCAACCATGGGCCACCTCCAGGCAGGTATCGACCACGTTACGGGTCGCATCGGGTTTGGCCAGGCGGCGTGCCGCAGTGGCCATGTCGGTGAGTCGTTGTGGTTGCATCAGGACCTCTGTCAGGCGTGCGGCAAGATCCGCAGCGCCAGTCGTTCTTTGCGGCATCAGGAAGGCAGCGCCTTCACGGGCCAAATAATCGGCGTTGCGGGTCTGGTGATCGTCGATCGCGTGGGGCAAGGGCACCAGCATCGAGGGCAGACCGGCGGCGGCCAGTTCACTGATGGTCAGCGCGCCTGCTCGGCACACCACCAGGTCGGCCCAGCCATAGGCGTGGGCCATGTCTTTGATGAAAGGCTGCACTTGCGCCTCGACGCCAGCCGCGCGATAGCGCTCTGCAGTCACTTCATCGTGGTTTTTGCCGGCCTGATGGAACACTTCCGGGCGCAGGTCGGGGGCGACGAGCGACAGGGCTTCAGGCAGCAACTTGTTCAACGGTTCTGCGCCCAGGCTTCCGCCCAGGATCAGCAAACGCGCCTTGCGACCGGCCAGGCCGGGTCGCGGTGTGTCGAGGAACAGCTCGGTGCGCACCGGATTACCGGTGGTCCGTCGGCTGTCCGACAGGGTAAAGGTGTCGGGGAACGCTTCACAGACTCGGGCGGCCAACGGCACCAGCAACCGATTGGCGGTACCTGCCACCGCGTTCTGTTCGTGAACGATCACCGGCACACCAGCCAGTTTGGCTGCAACACCGCCAGGACCGGTCACATAACCACCAAAGCCGACCACGCACACCGGACGCAGCTGGCGAATGATCGCCCGCGCCTGCCAGACGGACTTGAGCAACATCAACGGTGCCTTGAGCAGGGACAATTTGCCCTTGCCGCGCAGACCGCTGGCATTGATCCGATGCAGCTCGATACCGGCCAGCGGCACCAGATCGTTCTCGATGCCACGCGGCGTCCCGAGCCAATGCACGGTGTAGCCGCGGGCCTGGAATTCGCGAGCGCAGGCCAGCGCCGGGAACACGTGGCCACCGGTGCCGCCCGCCATGATCAGAACGTTAGCGCCCATGGGTCGACTCCTCGGCGAAGTCGCTCTCATGAAACTCCATCTCTTCGCTGCCCAGATGGGTTCGACTTTCCCACTCGATGCGCAGCAACAAGCCGAGACAGGCACAGCAGATCACCAACGAACTGCCGCCATAACTGAGGAACGGCAAGGTCAGGCCCTTGGTCGGCAGCAGGCCGACGTTCACCCCGATGTTGATCAGGAACTGACCAATCCACAGGAACGACAGGCCATACGCGATGTAAGCGGCAAAGAATTGCTTGGCCTTCTCGGCCCAATACCCGATGTACATGCCGCGAATACAAACGAAGACGAATAGCGCGACCGTGCACAAGGAACCTACGGCACCCAGTTCTTCGGCCAGGACCGAAAACACGAAGTCGGTGTGGGCTTCCGGCAGGTAGAACTGTTTCTGCACGCTGTTGCCCAGGCCCACGCCCAGCCATTCGCCACGACCAAACGCGATCAATGCCTGCGATAACTGATAACCGGCACCGAACTGGTCAGCCCACGGATCGGCAAAGTTGGTCAGACGCGCCATTCGATACGGCTGTACCTGAATCAGCAGCACCACCGCCGCGACCGCCAGAACCACCATCAAGGAAAAACGGAACAGCCCGACCCCGCCGAGGAACAGCATCGCCGCCGCAGCGCCCATCATCACGACGGTGGCACCGAAGTCCGGCTCCATCAGCAACAGCCCCGCCATCGGCAGCAGCACGATGAACGGCTTGAAGAATCCCATCCAGCTTTCACGCACTTCTTTCTGGCGACGCACCAGATAACCGGCGAGGTAGATCACCACGAATACCTTGGCGATCTCGGAAGGCTGAACGTTGAAGAAACTGAAACCGATCCAGCGCATCGACCCGTTCACTTCACGGCCGATCCCCGGAATGATCACCATCACCAGCAAACCGAACGCACCAATCAGCATCAGCCAGCCCAGGCGCTGCCAGGTGGCGATCGGAATCATCATGGTGACGATGCAGGCACCCAGGCCCAGCACCACGTAGATCAGGTGGCGAATCATGTAGTACAAGGCACTGCCCGACTGCACGGCCGCCACTTCGGTCGAGGCCGATGCAATCATCACCAGACCGAGGCCGAGCAAGGCCAGGCAACCGGCGAGCATCGGGAAGTCGAGATCGATGCCGCGCCCGGTAATGAGCGGTGAAGGGTACGGCTTGATGATGTTGAGCAGGCTCATGCCAGATCCTCCACGGCGCGGACGAACTGGTGACCACGGTCTTCGTAATTCTTGAACATGTCGAAACTGGCGCAGGCCGGCGACAACAGCACCACGTCGCCCGGTTGTGCTACGGCCCGGCATTGCTCCACCGCATCGACCAGCGAACCGACGCGGATCAGCGGCACGGCGTCGCCAATGGCCTCGCCGATCTTGTCGGAGTCGCGGCCCATCAGGATCACGGCGCGGCAGTTGGCCGCCACCGGATCACGCAGATCATTGAACTCGGCGCCCTTGCCGTCGCCACCGGCGATCAGCACGACCTTGCCGTCGATGTCCGCGCCCAGGCCTTCGATGGCAGCCAGTGCGGCGCCAACGTTGGTGGCCTTGGAATCGTTGTAGTAGCCCACGCCATCGAGGTCACGAACCCACTGGCAGCGATGCTCAAGCCCGGCGAACGTGCGCAGGCTCGACAGCATGGCGTCGAACGGCAGCCCGACCGCGTGGCCAAGGGCCAAGGCCGCCAGGGCATTGGACTGGTTGTGGGCACCGCGAATTTTCAACTCGCGCACCGGCATCAGGTTCTGGAATTCGAAGGCCAGGTACTTCTCGCCGTGCTCCTCCCGGATACCAAAGGCCTTGAAATCAGGCTTGCCCAAACCGAAGGTCCAGCAAGGCTGGCCTTCGCCAATCAATGGACGGGTCAGCGCGTCCTGACGATTGACCACAAACTGTTTGGCGCCGCGGAAGATCCGGTGCTTGGCCAGGTGATAGGCCGGCAGACCGCTGTAGCGGTCCATGTGGTCTTCGCTGATGTTGAGCACAGTCGCCACTTCGGCGTTGAGTTGGTCAGTGGTTTCGAGCTGGAAGCTCGACAACTCCATCACGTACAGCTCGACGTCATCGCGAAGCAGGTCCAGCGCCGGGGTGCCAAGATTGCCGCCGACGGCGACACGCTTACCCGCCGCAGCCGCCATCTCGCCCACCAGGGTGGTGACGGTGCTTTTCGCGTTGGAACCGCTGATGGCGACAATCGGCGCCTTCGCATTACGCGCGAACAGCTCGATGTCACCGGACAGTTTCACGCCACGGGCAGCAGCGGCCTGCAGGGCCGGGGTCGCCAGCGCCAGGCCGGGGCTCACGTAGAGTTCGTCGGCACGGCACAGGAATTCGACGTCCAGCTCGCCACAACGCACTTCCACGTGCGGATAGTCACGCTTGAGCGTGGCCAGTTCCGGTGGATTTTCCCGCGTATCGGCGACAGCAAACGACGTGCCCCGGTTCGCCAGGAAGCGAACCAGGGACATGCCGCTCTTGCCGAGGCCGACAACGATGCGGAAGTGGTCAGAAGCGATCAGAGACACTCGTTCTACCTCAGCTTCAGGGTGGCAAGGCCGACCAGTACGAGAATCACGGTGATGATCCAGAAACGGACGATCACGCGTGGTTCGGGCCAGCCCTTGAGTTCAAAGTGGTGGTGAATCGGCGCCATGCGGAACACGCGGCGACCGGTCAACTTGAAGGATGCGACCTGGATGACCACCGACAGGGTTTCCATCACGAACACACCGCCCATGATGAACAGGACGATTTCCTGGCGGACGATCACCGCGATGGTGCCCAGGGCTGCGCCCAGCGCCAGTGCGCCGACGTCGCCCATGAAGACTTGTGCCGGATAGGTGTTGAACCAGAGGAAGCCAAGGCCCGCACCGATCAGCGCACCGCAGAACACGATCAACTCACCGGCGCCCGGTACGTACGGGATCAGCAGGTATTCAGCGAATTTCACGTTACCCGACAGGTAGCAGAAAATGCCCAGGCCACCGCCGACCATCACGGTCGGCATGATCGCCAGGCCATCGAGGCCGTCGGTCAGGTTGACCGCGTTGCTCGAGCCGACGATCACGAAATAGGTCAGGACGATGAAGCCGGCGCCCAGCGGAATGCTGTAGTCCTTGAGCATCGGCAGGATCAGGGTGGTTTCGACCGGCGTCGCAGCGGTCATATAAAGGAAGATCGCCGCGCCCAGGCCGAACACCGACTGCCAGAAGTATTTCCAGCGGCTTGGCAAGCCTTTGGAGTTCTTCTCGATCACCTTGCGATAGTCATCAACCCAGCCGATGGCACCGAACAGCAACGTGACCAGCAACACGGTCCACACATAGCGGTTGCTCAGGTCAGCCCAGAGCAAGGTGCTCACCCCGATCGACGACAGGATCAGTGCGCCACCCATGGTCGGCGTGCCGGATTTGGACAGGTGCGATTGTGGACCGTCGTTACGAACGGACTGACCGATCTGGCGGTTCTGCAACGTGCGGATCATCCACGGGCCGTAGCACAGCGACAGGACCAGCGCGGTCAGCACACCGAGAATCCCGCGCAGGGTCAGGTACTGGAAGACCGCGAAGCCTTTGTAGAACTGTTGCAGGTACTCCGCTAACAGCAGCAGCATCAATGTTTCTCCAGGCTGGACCCGCACAAAGCGGCGACGATGTTTTCCATCGCAGCGCTGCGCGAGCCCTTGATCAAAATGGTGGTGTTTGTGTCTTGCTCGGCGCCGAGGGCCTTGATCAGTTCAGCTTGGGCACTGAAGTGAAAAGCCTGCTCGCCGAAAGCCTTCACGGCGTGGGTCATCATGGGCCCGACCGCGTAAAGTGCGGAAACCTTGCCACGGGCGTACTCGCCCACGTCGCGGTGCCCCTGCTCCGCCCAGTCGCCCAACTCGCCGATATCCCCGAGCACCAGAACGGTGCGACCGGAAAAGCCGGCGAGTATATCAACGGCAGCGCACATGGAGGTGGGGTTCGCGTTGTAGGTGTCATCGATCACGCGCATGCCATTGGTGGCCAGTTGCGCAACGGTGCGGCCCTTGACCGGCTGCACGGCGCCAAGGCCGGTGGCGATACCGAACAGCGACACGCCCAGGGCATGCGCGGCAGCGGCGGCGGCCATGGCATTGGCAACGTTATGGGTGCCGAGCAGGTTCAGTTGAACGCGCTCCACACCGTCAGGACTGTGCAGGTTGAACGCCGGGCAACCGCGAGCGTCGCGGTCCAGGTCGCTGGCGTAGAAGTCGGCGCTGACGTTGCTCAGGGCGAAGGTCAGGACTTTGCGACCGGCGGCGCGGGTCTTCCAGATCTCGAAGGCCTTGTCGTCAAGATTGAGCACCGCGACGCCATCGGCCGCCAGTCCTTCAATAATCTCGCCCTTGGCTTCAACGATTTTTTCCGGCCCGCCGAACTCGCCGACGTGGGCGGTTCCGGCATTGTTGAGCACGGCCACATGGGGTTTGGTCATGCCGACGGTGTAGGCGATTTCGCCAAGACGCGAAGCACCCAGTTCGATCACGGCCGCAGTATGTTCCGGCGCGAGTTCGAGCAAGGTCAGCGGCACGCCGAGGTCGTTGTTCAGGTTGCCGCGGGTCGCCAGCACAGGACCGCGCGTGCGCAGGATGCTCGCGAGCATTTCCTTGACCGTGGTCTTGCCGCTGGAGCCCGTGATGGCGGCAACCGGATGGGTAAACGCCGCACGATTCATCGCGCCCAATTGACCCAGCGCCTGACGGGTGTCCTTGACCAGCAATTGCGGCAGCGCGCTGTCGGCGACTTCGCGCTCGACCAGGGCACCGACGGCGCCTTTGCTGGCAACGTCGTTCAGATAATCATGACCGTCGAAGCGCGGACCGGTCAGGGCAATGAACAGCTGACCCGGTTTGATCGCACGGCTGTCGATGCTGACACCCTCGAACGTGGCATCGGCGAGGATCAATCGGCCATTCAGTGCGCGGGTCAGTTCGCTCAGTTTCAGGGGTTTAAGCATGGGCCACCTCCCACGCGGTCAACGCGTGATCCGCTTCGACCAGATCAGAGAAGTCGTGGCGCTGACCGTTGATTTCCTGATAGTCCTCGTGACCTTTACCGGCCAGGACAATCACGTCATCCACCGAGGCGCTAGCGATCAACTGGGCAATCGCCTGACCACGACCGGCGACGAAAGTAACTTTGTCCACATCGGTGAATCCGGCGCGGATGTCATCGAAAATCACGGCCGGATCTTCGGTGCGCGGATTGTCATCGGTCACCAGCACGCCATCGGCCAGACGCTCGACCACTTCGGCCATCAGCGGACGCTTGCCGCGATCGCGATCACCGCCGCAACCGAACAGGCACAACAAGCGGCCTTTGGCGTGCGGGCGCAGGGCCATCAATACTTTTTCCAGCGCATCCGGGGTGTGGGCGTAATCGACCACCACCAACGGCTGAGTACCGCCGCCCAGACGCTGCATGCGTCCGGCAGGGCCTTCGAGTTTTGGCAGGACCTTGAGAATTTCGTCCAGCGCATAGTCCAGACCGAGCAAGGCGCCGACCGCAGCCAAGACGTTGCTCAGGTTGAAGCGACCGAGCAAGGTGCTGCGCAGATGGTGCTCGCCTTGCGGTGTAACCAAGGTCGCGCGCACGCCTTCGTCGTCGAACTGTGCTTCGCGGCAATACAGGTAAGCGCTGCTGTCGAGCAGGCTGTAGGTGATCAAGCGCGATTCGCGTTTTTCGGCAGCCAGTTGCCGACCGAAATCGTCGTCGAGGTTAACCACCCGGCATTTCAGATCGTTCCAGGCAAACAACCTGGCCTTGGCTTCGCCGTAGGCTTCCATGGTGCCGTGGTAATCCAGATGATCGCGGGACAGGTTGGTCATCACCGCCACATCAAACGCCAACGCGGTGACACGCCCCTGATCCAGACCGTGGGACGACACTTCCATGGCCACGGCTTTGGCACCGGCCTTTTTCAGGTCAGCCAGGGTTGCCTGCACCGCGATCGGATTCGGTGTGGTGTGCAGGCCGCTTTCCAGCGCGCCGTAGAAACCCGAGCCCAATGTGCCGACGATGCCGCAGTGTTGACCGAGCAAGTCCAGCGCTTGCGCCACCAACTGGGTCACACTGGTTTTGCCGTTGGTGCCGGTCACGCCGACCAGGTTCAGGTGGCGGCTCGGGTCACCGTAAAAACGCCCGGCGATGTCCGACAGCTGCGCCGCCAGGCCTTTCACCGGAATCATCGGCACATCGGTGATCGGCAATACAGTTGCGCCTTCGACTTCATAAGCCACGGCCGCCGCACCACGCTGCAAGGCGTCGGTGATGTGCGCGCGACCGTCGAACTTGCCGCCGGGGACGGCAAGAAACAGGTCGCCTGCCCGTACGTTGCGGCTGTCCAGTGCCAATTCACGGATCAACAGATCGCGGCCGGCGTGGGCGAAAATCTTGTTCAGACTCAGAGACATCAGCCGCGCCCTCCATTGGCTTTCAGCGGAACGACCGGTGTTGCGTTGGCCTGTTGAACCGGTGGCAGGTTGTCCGGCGTGATGTTCATCAGGCGCAACGTCCCGGACATCACTTTGCTGAACACCGGCGCCGATACCAGGCCCCCGAAGTAACCGGCCTTGGTCGGTTCATCGATCACCACCACGATGGCGTAACGCGGATCGCTCATCGGGCCGAAGCCGGCGAACAACGAGCGGTAGGAATTCTCGGCGTAGCCTTTGGTGCCGACCGACGTTTTACGTGCGGTACCGGACTTGCCACCCACGTGATACGCCGGCACCTGCGCACGGAATACACCGCGCGGGGCCTCGATCACTTGTTGCAGCATGGTCTGCATGGTTTTCGCGACCGCTTCCGGCAACACTTGCGTGGTTTGCGGCGCCTTGTCGGTCTTGATCAGGGTCAGTGGCGCGAGGCGACCGTTGTTGGCCAGGGCCGAGAAGGCATGGACCAACTGGATCGCAGTCACGGAAATACCGTAGCCGTAGGACAGCGTCGCGGTTTCAGCCTTGCGCCATTCGCGGTAGTTCGGCAGGTTGCCCACGCGCTCGCCCGGGAAGCCGAGGCCCGTGTCCTGGCCGAGGCCGACTTTCTGTGCCAGACGGAAAATGGTTTCGCCGCCGATATCGAATGCGACCTTACTCATGCCGACGTTACTGGAGTTGATCAGAATGCCGGTCAGGTCGAGCACCGGACCTTCACTCTTGGAGACGTCCTTGATGGTGTACTTGCCAATCTGCAAGGTGCCCGGATACACCTCGACGGTGTCGGTCGGTTTCCAGCGGCCGGTTTCGATCGCAGCGCTCATGGAAATCGCTTTCATGGTCGAACCCGGTTCGAACACGTCGATCATCGCGCGGTTACGCATCATCGCCGGCTGCAGGTTGCGACGGTTGTTCGGGTTATAGGTCGGCTGGTTGACCATGGCGAGGATCTCGCCAGTCTTCACGTCCATGATCACCAGGCTGCCGGCCTTGGCGCCGTTCTCGATGATCGCGTTGCGCAGTTCGCGGTTGGCCAGGTATTGCAGACGCAGGTCAATGGACAACGCCAAGGGCTTGCCGGCCTTGGCGTTTTTGGTCACCTGAACATCTTTGATAAGTCGCCCGCGCCGGTCCTTGATGACCTGTCGCTTGCCGGGGACCCCGGCGAGCCATTCGTCATAAGCCAGTTCGACACCTTCACGACCGTGGTCATCGATGTCGGTAAAGCCCACCATGTGCGCGGTCACTTCGCCAGCCGGGTAGAAACGGCGAAATTCTTCAATGCCGTAGACGCCCGGTACTTTCAGGTCGAGCACGGACTGGCCTTGCTCAGGCGTCAGCCCGCGCACCAGATAAATGAATTCTTTGTTGGCCTGGGCTTCGAGACGTTCGGCCAGGGCTTTCGGATCCTGACCCAACGCGGCCGCCAGTGCGGGCCACTTCTCTTTGGCCAGCTGCATTTCCTTGGCGTTGGCCCACAGAGTGGTGACCGGGGTACTGACGGCCAATGGCTCGCCGTTACGGTCGGTAATCAGACCACGGTGAGCCGGAATCGGGATGTGACGAACGCTGCGTGCGTCGCCCTGACCTTTCAGGAAGGCACGGTCGACCACTTGCAGGTCAATGATGCGCCAGCAAATCGCCGCGACCATGACGCCGAGCAAACCCACCACCAGGCGAAAACGCCATGGGAACATTGCGCCTTCGAGTTTCATCATGGCGCCACCATCTGCACGTCAGCCGCGCCGGGGATGTGCATCTTCAGTTGCTCGGTGGCCAGGACTTCGATGCGGCTGTGGGCGGTCCAGGTGCTCTGCTCGAGAATCAGCCGACCCCATTCCGCCTGCGCCTTGTCGCGCACGCTCAACTCGCTGTACAGCGAGTTCAACAGCTGACGGTTCCAGTGGGCGCTGTATGACACGCCGATGGCCGACACAAGCACGCCCACGAACAGCAGCAGCATGAAAAAGCTTCCGCCGGGCAGTGGCTTGGCGAAAAGCTTGCTCACCGCAGCTTCTCCGCGACGCGCATGACGGCGCTACGGGAACGTGGGTTGGCTTTGAGTTCGGCCTCGGAGGCGGACTGCGCTTTGCCATGGACTTTGATTTTCGGTTCGAAAGCGAC
Source organism: Pseudomonas sp. NFX71 (assembly GCF_048079215.1). Taxonomy (NCBI): domain Bacteria; kingdom Pseudomonadati; phylum Pseudomonadota; class Gammaproteobacteria; order Pseudomonadales; family Pseudomonadaceae; genus Pseudomonas; species Pseudomonas sp. NFX71. Next base: position 774,707 of record NZ_CP182230.1, read on the forward strand.
GTGACGCACCGGCAGATTGCGCGGCAGGTTGTCGGCTTCGCCTTTCACCAGCTTGCGCATGAACAGTTTGACGATGCGGTCTTCCAGCGAATGGAAGCTGATGACGACCAGACGACCGCCGATTTCCAGGCATTCCAGCGCGGCTTCGAGGCCGGCTTCCAGATCGCCCAGTTCGTTGTTGACGTGGATACGCAGACCCTGGAACGCACGAGTCGCCGGGTTCTTGCCCTTTTCCCACGCCGGGTTGGCGACTTTCAGGACTTCAGCCAGGTCGCCGGTGCGCTCGAACGGCTTGATGTCGCGACGCTCGGCCACGGCACGCGCCATGCGGCCGGAGAAACGTTCTTCGCCGTATTCCTTGAATACCCGGGCGATTTCTTCCACCGGCGCGGTGTTGACGAACTCGGCGGCGCTAATCCCGCGGGACGGGTCCATACGCATGTCCAGCGGACCATCGTTGAGGAAACTGAAGCCGCGCTCAGGGTCGTCGAGCTGTGGCGAGGACACGCCCAGGTCAAGCAAAACGCCGCTGACCTTGCCGGCCAGACCGCGCTCGACCACTTCCGAACCGAGCTCGGCAAAGCTGCGCTGCACAACGACAAAGCGGCCGTCTTCGGCCGCTAGCGCTTGCCCGGTGGCAATCGCTTGAGGATCTTTATCAAATCCGAGCACTCGACCATCGGGACCCAGCTTGCTGAGGATCAACCGACTGTGTCCGCCGCGCCCGAACGTGCCGTCCAGATAGCAGCCATCAGGACGTACGGCGAGAGCCTCGACGGCTTCGTCAAGCAGTACGGTGATGTGGTTAAAGCCGCTATCAATAGTCACAGGATCAAATCACGCAGTTCATCAGGCATGGCGCCCGGTTGTTGAATAGCAGCCAGGTCAGCGGCAGAAACCGCATCCCAGGCATCCTCGTCCCACAATTGGAACTTGTTCAGTTGGCCTACCAGCATCGCGCGCTTGTCCAATCGGGCATATTCACGAAGACGCGGTGGAACCAGAAAACGACCACTGCCATCGAGCTCGAGGTCGACGGCATTACCAATCAGTAAACGTTGCAGGCGGCGGTTCTCTTCGCGAAGCGAAGGCAGTGCGCGCAGTTTGGTTTCAATAATTTCCCACTCATCGAGGGGGTAAACACACAAACACGGATCAACGGCGTCAATTGTGACGATTAGCTGTCCGGAACTACGCGAAACGAGCTCGTCACGGTACCGGCTCGGCATGGCGAGACGGCCCTTTGCGTCGAGACTGATAGCGTTAGCTCCGCGAAACACGTCAGCGTTTCTCCAAATATTAGCGTTTTGCGTTCAAAAAACCCACTTCATGCCACTTTCCGCCACTTGCGCACACTATAGGAATGCGGCCACCGCACCGTCAAGGCGCGGATTAAAGGAAAACCCTTACAGAACTGAGATTTAGGAGCGTATTAGGAGGGGTAACGAGAATCTGGCGGATGAATCTGTCCAATAACTTGAATCAGCACTGGAGGCTGCACTCAGAAGTTAAAGTAGTTTGTTAAGAGTAAGATTTTTTCGGTATTACAAAAGAGGATATGCGATGGATTATGCAAGGAGGGAAACTGCCATTACGAGCGCCCTGCTCAATGATTCAAGCAGGGAGGAAAAAAGGTGGAGAGTCGATCTGTAAGCCGGGTTCTGTCTTGAACAGTCATTCGTCTACGATGGCCATCACTGGACATCTTTAGCAACCTACCCGGTCCCAGCGCGGGCCACGCCTTGGGACCCTATTTGGTCTTGCTCCAAGTGGGGTTTACCTAGCCACGAACTGTTGCCAGACGTGCGGTGCGCTCTTACCGCACCTTTTCACCCTTACCGGCGCCGAAGCGCTTAGGCGGTTATTTTCTGTGGCACTTTCCGTAGGCTCACGCCTCCCAGGCATTACCTGGCACTTCGCCCTATGGAGCCCGGACTTTCCTCCCCCCCCTAATTTTCATAGAAGGCAGCGACTGTCCGATCGACTCTCCGCCGCGAAGGTTAACGGCAGAGCGGCCGAAGAACAAGCGTTAAACGCCTTCAGCCACGCCTGCACGTCGGGTTTTACTCGCCCTTCTGTTTATCCAGCGCCACCTGATACAGAACATTCTTGCGCTCGCCGGTAATTTGCGCCGCCAAGGCTGCGGCACGCTTGAGCGGCATCTCTTCGAGCAACAGATTGAGAATGCGCATGGCTTCGCTGCTGACGGCGTCCTCGGTTTCGGGGGCCGACCAGCCCGCGACCAGCACCACGCACTCACCGCGCTGCTGATTGCTGTCCGACTCGACGAACTCGCGCAGCTCGGCCAAGGGCAGGCCTTTGAGGGTTTCGAAGGTTTTGGTCAGCTCCCGCGCCAGCAACGCCGGACGCTCCGGGCCAAAAACCAGCTCCATGTCTTGCAGGCATTCAAGGATGCGGTGTGGGGCCTCGTAGAAAATCAGCGTACGCGGCTCTTCTTTAAGCAGTTCAAGACGGGCACGACGACCGACAGCCTTCGCCGGCAGGAAGCCTTCGAAGATAAAACGATCCGAAGGCAGACCCGCCGCCGACAGCGCCGCGATCAATGCACAGGCGCCCGGAACCGGCACCACGTTGATTCCCGCCGCGCGAGCCTGACGCACCAGGTGATAACCCGGATCGGAAATCAGCGGCGTCCCGGCATCGGAAATCAGCGCCACATCGTCGCCAGCGAGCAGGCGGGTAATAAAGCGGCTACCTTCATCCCGCTCATTGTGTTCATGGCAGGCTGCCAGCGGCGTAGGAATGCCGAAGTGCTGCATCAATCGCTGGGAGTGACGCGTGTCTTCGGCGGCGATCAAGGCCACTTCGCGCAGGATCTTCAGCGCGCGCGCACTGATGTCGTCCAGGTTGCCGATGGGCGTCGCCACCACATAAAGCGAGCCAGCAGCGGAATTCAAAGCACCTGGAGCAGTCAAAGCGCACACCTCATGATCGGTAAAAGCCGCCATTGTAGCGCGTAGCGATGCTTTCGATACGCGCAAGCAAGCCCGGTTTTTTCAGCCATTTGTGCAGTGCTGCAACATTTGTACGAGCTAAATTGATCGATTCACGCCAGCAACATCGCGCCCCGGCCAGTGCTTGGGTACAATTCCACGCTAATTTGATCGAGTATCAGGAACACTACATGATCGCTTGCCTGCGGCTGTTCACTGCCCTCTGCCTCGCTGCCTTGCTGGCGGCTTGCGCCAGCTCGCCCTCTTCCAGCCTTGGCGAACTTCCACGGACCCCGGATGCCAGCATCGAGCAACTGCTCGATCAGGCCGCCAAAAGCAAAACACCGGAGCAAGCTGCCCTGCTTCGCTTGAGTGCGGCAGACCTGGCTTATCGCCAGGGCAATGCCGGCCAGTCCGCGCAAATCCTGCAACAAGTGCCGGTCGAACAACTCAAGCCTGGCCAACAGGTATTTGCCAGCACCCTGGCGGCTGAACTGGCCATGACGCGCAATCAGCCGAAAGCTGCGCTGACGGCCTTGAGCCACCCGAGCCTGCAGCGCCTGGGCGAATTGCCTGTCGAACAACAGGTTCGCACTGGCACCGTGCATGCCCGCGCCCTTGAAGCCGATGGCCAGACCCTCGCCGCCGCACGGGAGCGTATTTTCATCGCGCCGATGCTGAGCGGTGAAGCGGCAAGCAAAAACCACGAAGCGATCTGGACCCTGATCGCCTCGCTGCCAACCGATCAACTGCAACCGACCACCAACGACGACCTCGGTGGCTGGATGGGCCTGGCGCTGGCGGTGAAAACCGCTGGCACCCTGGAGCAGCAGCAAGCCGCGATCGACACCTGGCGCGCCCAGAACCCTAAACACCCGGCCGCCGCCCAGTTGCCCCTGCCACTGACCAGGCTCAAGGAACTGGCCAGCCAGCCCCTGAGCAAGATCGCCCTGCTATTGCCGCAAGACGGCCCGCTGGCAACGGTCGGCAAAGCGCTTCGCGAAGGTTTCATGGCGGCCCATTACCAGGCTCAACAAGCCGGTCAGAAACCGCCAGCCATCGAGTTCTATGACAGCTCGCGCCTGACCTCCCTCGACGAGTTCTATCGCAAGGCTCAGGCCGATGGCGTGCAACTGGTCGTCGGGCCGCTGGAAAAGCCGCTGGTCAAACAGCTCAGCGCTCGTCCGCAGCTGCCGATCACGACCCTGGCGCTGAATTACAGCGAAGGCGAACAAGGCCCGGCGCAGCTGTTCCAGTTCGGTCTTGCCGCTGAAGACGAAGCGCGCGAAGTGTCCCGTCGCGCTCGCGCCGACGGCCTGCATCGCGCCGCCATCATGGTGCCGAAAGGCGAATGGGGCGATCGCGTACTGAGAGCGTTCAGCCAGGATTGGCAAGCCAACGGCGGCAGCATCATTGCCACCGAACGTGTAGACCAGCCAGTGCAACTGGCCCAGCAGATTGCCGACATGTTCCAGCTGCGCCAGAGCGAAGGCCGCGCCAAGAGCCTGCAAAGCACTGTTGGCTCGCAGGTAGCCGCCCAGCCGTCGCGCCGCCAGGACATCGAGTTCATCTTCCTGGCCGCCACACCTCAGCAGGCCCAGCAGATCAAGCCGACCTTGAACTTCCAGTACGCTGGCGATGTGCCGGTGTACGCCACGTCCCACGTGTTCAGCGCCAGCGGCGACGCCAACCAGTACAACGACATGAATGGCGTTCGTTTCTGCGAAACCCCATGGCTGCTGGATGCCAATGATCCACTGCGCAAACAAGTGACTGCACAATGGCCACAAGCCGGCGGCAGCCTGGGCCGCCTGTATGCGATGGGCGTCGATGCCTATCGCCTGGCTCCACGCCTGGGGCAACTCAAGGCACTGCCGGACAGCCGCATCGAAGGCCAATCGGGCAGCCTGGGCATGACTCAGAACCAACGCGTGGTGCGCCAGTTGCCATGGGCCCAGTTCGTCAACGGCCAGGTTCAACGCCTGCCGGACACCCCGCGCTGATGCCTGACAGGTCACGCCAGCAAAGCGGTAAAGATGCCGAGCGCCACGCGCTCGAGCATCTTCAACAACAGGGTCTGCGCCTGCTGGCGCAGAACTGGTTATGTAAACGCGGCGAGCTTGATCTGGTCATGCTTGATGGCGATACAGTAGTATTCGTTGAAGTTCGCTACAGAAAAAACACTCAATGGGGTGGCGCGCTCGATAGCATCGATGAGCGCAAACGGCAGAAACTGATTGTTGCCGCGCAGTATTATCTTCAGCGCGAGTCGCGTTGGGCCAATTCCCCTTGCCGTTTCGACGTGGTCGCCATCGACAGCAACCACGATCAGTTGAACTGGCTGCAGAATGCCTTCGACAGCTGATCGCGTGCGTCCCGAAACGGACACTTTCACCCAACAATTTTGCTCTTTGCTTTGCGGGCTGCACATTCATGTGCCGAGTAGCCGCGCTAATTAAGGTCACACAGATGGACATGCAATCCCGAATTCGCCAGCTTTTTCAGGCCAGTATCGACACCAAGCAAATGGCGATGGACGTACTTGCACCGCACATCGAGCAAGCCAGCCAGGTGATGGTCAACGCCCTGCTCAACGAAGGCAAAATGCTGTCCTGCGGCAACGGCGGCTCCGCCGGCGACGCCCAGCATTTCTCGTCCGAGCTGCTCAACCGCTTCGAACGCGAGCGCCCGAGCCTGCCGGCTATTGCGCTGACCACCGACAGTTCGACGATCACCTCGATCGCCAACGACTACAGCTACAACGAAATCTTCTCCAAGCAAATCCGCGCGCTCGGCCAGCCGGGCGACGTATTGCTGGCGATTTCCACCAGCGGCAACTCGGCAAACATAATTCAAGCGATCCAGGCCGCACATGATCGCGAAATGATTGTCGTAGCATTGACCGGTCGCGATGGCGGCGGCATGGCGTCGCTGCTGTTGCCCGAGGACGTCGAGATTCGCGTACCGGCCAACGTCACCGCACGTATTCAGGAAGTCCACCTGCTGGCGATCCATTGCCTTTGCGACTTGATCGACAGCCAACTGTTCGGGAGTGAAGAATGACCCCTAATCGCCTAGGCCTACTGGCCTTGACTCTGTGCCTTGGCATCAGCGGCTGCACCTCGGTGGTTAACGCCAGCCGTGAAGCACCGATCGATGATGACCGCGGCACGCGCACCTTGGGCAGCAAGATCGACGACTCTCTGATCGACACCAAGGTCGGCGTGAACATCGCCAAGGCCGATCCAGCCCTGGACAACGATTCGCACATTGTCGTCACCAGCTTCAACGGTGTCGTGCTGCTCGCCGGCCAAACCCCACGCGCAGATCTCAAGGCCAAGGCCGAACAGGCCGCCGCCGCTGTCCAGCGCGTGAAGACGGTACATAACGAACTGCAGGTGCTGCCGCCCTCTGGCTTCCTTGCCCGCCAGAACGACACCTGGCTGACCTCCAAGATCAAGACCCAGATGCTCACAGATCCGAACATTCCGGGCTCGCGCATCAAGGTTGTCACCGAGAACGGTATCGTTTACTTGCTGGGCCTGCTGACCAAACAGGAAGCGGCTCAGGCGACCAATCTGGTGCAGGGTGTTTCCGGGGTGCAGAAGATTGTGAAGTTGTTTGAGTACATCGACTGACACTGTACGAGCTATCGAGCGAAACGAGGCTGAGATCTTCTGATCGTGGTTAAAAGCAAAATCAAAAGATCGCAGCCTTCGGCAGCTCCTACGGTTTGAAAATGGTGAAGTAATAAAAAAGGCGATCCTCTCGGATCGCCTTTTTTATTACTTCACCACTTTCAAACTGGGTCGACCGCTGGGACGCGGCGGCTCACTGTCGGGTGGCGGAAGATCATCATCCGGCTCAATCTCTTCCTCGTCTTCCATAGGCGACTCCAGATCAAACACCATGCCCTGACCGTTCTCCCGGGCGTAAATGCCCAGGATCGATGCGATAGGCACGTACAGAGTGTGCGGCACGCCACCGAAGCGCCCTTCGAAGCTGACCGCTTCGTTGTCCATGTGCAAATGGCGCACGGCGGCCGGCGAAACGTTCAGGACAATCTGTCCGTCACTGGCGAAACCTTGTGGCACCTGCACCGACGGATATTCGGAGTTGACCAGCATGTGCGGGGTGCAATCGTTGTCCACAATCCACTCGTAGAGCGCGCGGACCAGATAAGGTCGACTGGAGTTCATAGCGGCTCCTTAAGCCTTAGCGCATATCGCGTTCGACACCAGACAGACTCGCCTGGAAAGCCTCACGCGCAAACGAGCGCTCCATATAATCAAGCAGCGGCTTGGCAGGCCGCGGCAGTTCAATACCTAGAATCGGCAAGCGCCAGAGTATTGGCAATAGGCAGCAATCCACCAGACTTTGTTCCTCACTGAGGAAAAACGGCTTGTCGGCGAAAAGCGGCGACACGCCAGTCAGGCTTTCGCGCAGCTCTTTACGAGCCACCACGCGAGCTGCTTCCTTGGTCCGCGAATCCAGGATCAGATCCACCAGACCACACCAGTCACGCTGAATACGATGAATCAGCAAACGGCTGTTGGCACGCGCCACTGGATAAACCGGCAGTAAAGGCGGATGCGGGTAACGCTCATCCAGATATTCCATCACCACGGTCGACTCCCACAACACTAGGTCACGATCGACCAGGGTGGGCAGGCTTCCGTAAGGGTTCACCTCAATCAGTTTAGGCGGCTGGCGGCCAGCTTCCACATAAATGATCTCGGCGCTGACACCCTTCTCTGCAAGTACGATACGCACTCGGTGGGAATAGTGGTCGGCGGGGTCGGAGTAACAGGCCAACCGATTGGTCACGCCCATGGCGGTCCTCCTCGCTTGTTGAAATTATCGGAAGCGGAAAAAACGCGCGCGCCCAGAGGGCGCCTCCCGTAACGCCTGGATGACCAGACTCGTTACATTTTCAGAGACGCCCTGGGGCGCGCGCGATTAACAGCAATTGCTTGAAACTTTATCAGTGCACATCTTTCCAGTATTCGCGCTTGAGCAAGTAGGCGAATACAAAGAAGAACGCCAGGTACAGCAACACATAGGTACCAATGCGCTGATGCTCCAGCTTAACCGGGTTAGCCGAGTAAGCGAGGAAGGTTACCAGATTCTTGACCTTCTCATCGAACTGCTCTTCGGTCAGAGCACCGCTCTTCGGCACAATGGTCAGCTGATCGCACGCTTCATGAGTCAGCGCGGTACCGGTCAGCGGATCATATTGCTTCTTGCCGTCCTCGACGATCTGGACCTGTTTGCAACCGACGACCTGACGACCTTGCAGGCCCACCAGGACGTTCGGCATGCCCACGTTCGGGAAGACCTTGTTGTTCACGCCCCAAGGACGCGTCGGGTCTTCGTAGAACGACTTCAGGTAACCGTAGAGCCAGTCTGTACCGCGAACACGAGCCACCAGGGTCAGGTCGGGCGGTGCAGCACCGAACCAGGTCTTGGCGTCAGCCGGCTGCATGCCGATGCTCATGTGGTCGCCAATCTTGGCGCCGGTGAACACCAGCTTCGACAACATCAGATCGTGAGGAATACCCAGATCGTCGGCAACACGCTCGTAGCGTTGGAACTTGGCGCTGTGGCAGCCCATGCAATAGTTGGCGAACGTACGTGCGCCGTCCTGCATGGCAGCTTTATCGGAAACGTCGATGTCGACTTTTTCCAGCGCCGGGCCCGCTTGTCCTGCTGCGAAAGCAAACACTGGCAGTGCAGTGAGCATCAATACCGCAAATAGCTTTTTCATCAGCCAGTCACCCTTTCCGGAACCGGTTTGGTCTTCTCGAGCCTGGTGTAGAACGGCATCAGAATGAAGTAGGCGAAGTACAGGAAGGTACATACCTGCGACAGCAGCGTACGACCCGGCGTCGGAGCCAGAACACCCAGAATGCCGAGGATCACGAACGAAATGCAGAACACCACCAGCCAGATTTTGCTCAGCCAGCCTTTGTAGCGCATCGACTTGACGGGGCTGCGATCCAGCCACGGCAGGACGAACAGCACAGCGATGGCTGCGCCCATGGCGATAACGCCCAGGAGCTTGTCCGGAACCGCCCGCAGAATCGCGTAGAACGGTGTGAAGTACCAGACCGGAGCGATGTGCTCAGGGGTCTTGAAGGCGTTCGCCACTTCAAAGTTCGGCTTCTCGAGGAAGTAGCCGCCCATTTCCGGGAAGAAGAACACGATCGAGCAGAAGATAAACAGGAACACCACCACGCCGACGATATCTTTCACGGTGTAGTACGGGTGGAAGGCAATGCCGTCCAGCGGTACGCCGTTTTCGTCTTTGTGTTTCTTGATGTCGACGCCGTCAGGGTTGTTCGAACCGACTTCGTGCAACGCCAGAACGTGCAGCACCACCAGACCGAGAATCACGATCGGCAGGGCAACAACGTGCAGGGCAAAGAAGCGGTTCAGGGTGATACCGGAAATCAGGTAGTCACCACGGATCCACTGGGTCAGGTCGTTACCGATGACCGGGATCGCACCGAACAGCGAGATAATCACCTGGGCGCCCCAGTAGGACATCTGGCCCCACGGCAGCAGATAACCCATGAAGGCCTCAGCCATCAGCGCCAGGTAAATCAGCATGCCGAAGACCCACACCAGCTCACGCGGCTTCTGGTACGAACCGTAGAGCAAGCCACGGAACATGTGCAGATACACCACGATAAAGAACATCGAAGCGCCGACGGCGTGCAACATACGCAGGATCGAGCCGTACTCGACGTCGCGCATGATGTATTCGACGGAGGCAAATGCTTCTTCCGCCGACGGGGTGTAGCTCATGGTCAGCCAGACACCGGTGACGATCTGGTTGACCAGAACGAGCAGTGCCAGGGAGCCAAAGAAATAGAAGAAGTTGAAGTTCTTCGGGGCGTAGTACTTGCTGAGATGGTCTTCCCACATCTTGGTCGCGGGAAAGCGCGCATCAACCCAATCCATGAACTTGCTCATCACGCTTTCTCCGTATCGACGCCAATGACAATGATGTCATCGGTCTCATAGGAATGCGGGGGAACTGGCAGGTTCAAAGGCGCAGGTTGCGACTTGTAGACGCGGCCAGCCAAATCGTAGTGGGAACCGTGGCAAGGGCAGAAATAACCACCTACCCAATCCTTGCCCAGATCCGCAGGCGCCACTTCTGGACGGAAGGTCGGCGAGCAACCCAGGTGTGTGCAAATACCGATCAGCAGCAGAACCTCTGGCTTGATCGAACGCGTTTCCGGGTCGACATAAGTCGGTTGAGTCGAGTTCTTGGAGGTAGGGTCAGACAGCTGGCCCTCGATCTTTTTCAGATTCCCCAGGATTTCCTCGGTACGGCGGACGATGAACACCGGCTGACCGCGCCACTCAGCAATCATCTGCTGGCCTGGCTCGATTTTGCTGACATTCACTTTCACCGGTGCACCTGCGGCTTTCGCCTTGGCACTGGGAAACCATGACCCCACGAACGGGACCGCAGCCCCCACCGCTCCTGCAGCACCCACCACGGATGTGGCTGCTACCAAGAAGCGACGCCGGCCTGCATTCACGCCGTCATTGCTCATTCAGTCCTCTCCCATCAGCTTTGTGGCCTGTTAAATCAGGCATCTACTAAGTAAAACTATGTACTTATAAAAATTTTGCCGAATGGTAATGAAAAGCCCCAATTCTGACAAGGTAATTACCGAAGGGCTCCACTGCCAAGCCTTGCAGTATAGGGGCTCTACGGCTGTGGCAAGTTGTCACAGAGCAATTCTTTGATAAATCGCGCCCATAAAAAAACGCCCAGCTTCGCGAGGAAACTGGGCGTTCTTTTTGAACGCGAAAGCGAATTAACGCTTCGAGTACTGCGGACGCTTACGCGCTTTACGCAGACCGACTTTCTTACGTTCAACTTCACGTGCGTCACGGGTTACGAAGCCGGCTTTGCGCAGAGCACCGCGCAGAGTTTCGTCGTAGTCCATCAGAGCGCGAGTGATACCGTGGCGGATTGCGCCAGCTTGACCACTTACACCACCGCCGATCACGGTGACGTAGATGTCGAACTTCTCGACAGTCTCAGTCAATTCCAGCGGCTGACGAACTACCATGCGGGCAGTTTCGCGGCCGAAGAAATTATCCAGCGAACGGTTGTTGATGGAGATGTTACCAGTGCCCGGACGCAGGAAAACGCGTGCGGTTGCGGTCTTGCGACGGCCAGTGCCGTAATTTTGAGTCGCCGACATAATGAACTATTCCGTTAAAACTTCAGTTCTTGGGGCTGCTGAGCAGTATGAGGGTGTACAGCGCCCGCATAGACTTTCAGCTTACGATACATGTCGCGACCCAGCGGGTTCTTAGGCAGCATGCCTTTGACCGCGGTCTCGATCACGCGCTCAGGGGCTTTAGCGATCAGCTTTTCGAAGTTGATCGACTTGATGCCGCCCGGGAAACCGGAGTGGGAGTAGTAGATTTTGTCGGTGGTTTTAGCACCGGTTACACGAATCTGCTCGGCATTGATAACGACGATGTAATCGCCGGTGTCAACGTGAGGAGTGTACTCAGCTTTATGCTTGCCACGCAGACGGCTCGCGATTTCGGTGGCCAGACGACCCAGGGTCTGACCTGCAGCGTCGACGACAAACCAGTCGCGCTGTACTGTTTCCGGTTTAGCAGTAAAAGTTTTCATTCTTTATAGCCTCAGGGGCCGCCCTGTAAATTAGACGGCGGATCTTACTGAATAGTGCGTACTTTGACAAGTCAAAGGCAGCCGGATACAGACGCTTTCGGGGGCTCGGGTCGGCGCGTCCGTTCAACGGCAAGATTCTTCGGCGGCGGCGCATCACTTCCACTGCAGAAAGAGGTGCGCAATTATGCAGATTGCGAAAAATATTTCAACCTGCTTTTATGATTGTTTTGCCCAAGGAGCACCCGATGGACTATCGACAGCTAGGCCGAACCAATCTGAACGTGAGCGCCATCTGCCTCGGGACCATGACCTGGGGCGAGCAAAACAGCGAGGCTGAAGCCTTCGCACAGATTGAACGGGCCAAGAGTGCCGGGATCAATTTCATCGACACTGCCGAGATGTACCCGGTGCCGCCGAAGGCCGATACCTATGCCACCACCGAGCGCTACATCGGCAATTACTTCAAAAGCCGCGGCGATCGTGCCGACTGGATCCTGGCCAGCAAGATCGCCGGCCCCGGCAACACCATCGACTACATCCGCGACAAAAACCTGCGCCACAACCGCCAGCACATCACCGAAGCGGTGGATGCCAGCCTCAAGCGCCTGCAAACCGATTACATCGACCTCTATCAGTTGCACTGGCCGGAGCGCAGCACCAATTTCTTCGGTCAACTGGGCTACAAACACAAAATCGAAGCCAACCTGACGCCGCTGGAGGACACCCTCGAAGCGCTGGACGAACAGGTCAAGGCCGGCAAGATCCGCCACATCGGCCTGTCCAATGAAACGCCGTGGGGCACCATGCGTTTCCTGGCGCTGGCCGAAGCCCGTGGCTGGCCACGTGCGGTGTCGATCCAGAACCCGTACAACCTGCTCAACCGCAGTTTCGAAGTCGGCCTGGCGGAAATCGCCATCCGCGAACAGTGCGGCCTGCTCGCCTATTCGCCACTGGCGTTCGGCTTTCTGTCGGGCAAGTACGAAGGTGGCGCGCGTCCGCCGAAGGGCCGCCTGAGCCTCTACAGTCGCTTCAGCCGCTATTTCAATCCACAGTCGGAAGCAGCGTGCAGCCGTTATGTCGCACTGGCCCGTAAGCACGGCCTGGACCCGGCGCAAATGGCGCTGGCGTTCGTGACGCAGCAACCGTTCGTGACCAGCAACATCATCGGCGCGACGACGCTGGAACAGCTGGACAGCAATATCGCCAGTTTCGAGCTGAAACTATCCGACGAAGTGCTTGCGGGGATTGAGGCAATTCACAAGGATCACCCGAATCCCGCGCCGTAAATTGTAGCGCCAAAGAAAAGATCGCAGCCTTCGGCAGCTCCTGCATGGGATTGACGTACACCCTGTAGGAGCTGCCGCAGGTTGCGATCTTTTCACCCATTACAGAGATTCAAAGCGACCGCGCAATAATCTCCTTCATTATCTCGTTGGTGCCGGCATAAATCCGCTGCACCCGCGCATCCGCCCACGCACGCGCAATCGGGTATTCCCACATGAATCCGTAGCCGCCATGCAACTGCACGCACTCGTCGAGCACCTTGCACTGCAGGTCCGTGCCCCAATACTTGGCCATCGCCGCCGTCGGCACATCGAGTTTGCCTTGCAGGTGCAACTCCAGGCAGCGATCGACGAAGACCCGGCCAATCTGAATTTCGGTCGCCATTTCCGCCAGCTTGAATCGGGTGTTCTGGAAGTCGGCAATCGCCTTGCCGAACGCCTTGCGCTCGCGGGTGTACTCCAGCGTCCATTGCAGCGCAGCCTCAGCCGACGCCAATCCGCCCACAGCGACCGTCAGACGCTCCTGCGGCAATTCCTGCATCAGATACGCGAAGCCCATCCCGGCCTGCCCCAGCAGGTTTTCCTTGGGCACCCGAACGTCCTGGAAAAACAGCTCCGACGTGTCCTGCGCCTTCATGCCGACTTTCTCCAGGCGCTTGCCCTTGGCAAAGCCGGGCGTGTCGGCCTCGACCAGAAACAGACTGGTGCCCTTCGCGCCCGCCTTCGGATCGGTCTTGGCCACGACAATCACCAGGTCCGCGAGATAGCCGTTGGTGATAAAGGTCTTCGAACCGTTGATCACGTATTCGTCGCCATCAAGCACCGCGGTGGTTTTCACCCCTTGCAAGTCGGAACCCGCGCCCGGCTCGGTCATGGCAATCGCCGTAACCATCTCGCCAGACACCAGTTTCGGCAGGTATTTGTGTTTCAGCGCTTCGCTGCCGTAATGCAGGATGTACGGCGCGACGATGTCCGAATGCAGGGAAAAACCGATGCCGGTCAGGCCCAGACGGCCCACTTCTTCGATCACCACCGCACTGTAGAGAAAATCAGCTCCCAGCCCGCCGTACTCTTCCGGCAAATGAGAACACAACATCCCCGCCTCCCCCGCCTTGTTCCAGAGTTGGCGATCGATATAGCCCTGTTTCTCCCACTGCCCATGAAACGGCACGGCCTCTTTTTCGAGGAAGGTTCGCACGCTGTCGCGAAAAAGTTCGTGCTCGGGACTGAACAAGGTTCTGGGGATCATGCGACACCTGTCGTTATTGTTAGAAGGAATTGACCTTCAGAGACTAAGCCCCGCATCCGATACAGGACACTGGACACATCCGACAAAAAATAAGACGATCCAGCCGTCTGGTGACCACTTTCCCCTATAAGAATAAAGTTGAATTATGTCTAACCAAGTCTCCACGCCCTTGCGGCGCGTCAGCATCCTGGCTATCGACCGGGTTTTCGCTTCCACCCTCATGCAAGCCAAGGATTTCTTCCACCTGGCCAGCCTGCGCTACGGCAAACAACTGGGCCAGGGCCTGACACCGGCGTTCGAAACGCGGCTGGTCAGCCCCGATGGCAAACCGGTGAACAGCTTCAGCGATGTGATCATGCCGGTGGACGGCGGCCTGGAAAACGCCGACGTCATCATCCTCCCGGCGTTCTGGGACGATTTCGAAACCCTTTGCCAACGTTACCCACAGGTCCTGCCGTGGCTGCGCCAGCAACATGCTCGCGGCGCGGTACTTTGTGGCGAGGCCACGGGGGTGTTCTGGCTCGCCGAAGCCGGGCTGCTCAATGGCAAGGAAGCGACCACCTACTGGCGCTTCTTCAATGCGTTTGCCGAGCGTTTCCCGAAGGTTCACCTCAAGCAGGACAAGCACCTGACCGACGCCGACAACCTGTATTGCGCTGGCGGTACGACCTCGGCGTGCGATCTCTATATCTACCTGATCGAGCGCTTCTGCGGCGCCAACGTGGCCCAGGCCGTGGCTCGCGACATTCTTTATGAAGTGCAGCGCAGCTATTCGCCGGGACGCATCGGTTTCGGCGGGCAGAAGCTGCACCAGGACGTGATCATCCTGCAGATCCAGCACTGGCTCGAAGAACATTTCGCCGACAAGTTCCGCTTCGAAGACGTCGCGCGCGAGCACGGCATGAGCATCCGCAACTTCATGCGCCGCTTCCAGACCGCCACCGGCGACAAGCCGCTGCATTACCTGCAACGCCTGCGCATTGAAACGGCAAAGGGCTTGCTGTCCGGCAGCCGCAAAAGCATCAAGACCATCAGTTATGAAGTCGGATATGACGACGCGAGTTTCTTCGCACGACTGTTCCGCCAGCACACGGAATTGTCTCCGAACCAGTATCGGCAGCAGTTTCAGCAGGCGGCTTAAACGCTCGACATTAAACACACGTGGGAGCTTGCTCCCACTGTGGACCTTGCATGTGCAGGGAGTTGGCCATGCATTTTCCTACGCAAATTGCTGAATAAAGAACGACAAAGCCACCGATCAGGCTCACAGACACAACCCCTGAAAAGTCCCAGCATCCTTCCCTGCTTTCAACATCAGGGAGGATCAACAGTGACCATCGGATCAAGCTACGACTACCCGGCACACGCGACCAAGACTGCCGCTCGAACAAAGCGCTCGACTGACGCCAAATGGACGGCACGTTTTCCAAATCCCCCAGACCTCTGCTTCGACTATCGAGCATTGGTCGAACAGGAAAACGGCATCGCCAAAGCCACCACCCCGCACCATAAGATCTGCATCATCGGCGCAGGTGTCACCGGGCTTACTGCCGCCAGAGAACTCTATCGTTGCGGCTTTACCGATATCACCCTCATTGAACAATCCAGGAGAATTGGCGGCCGGCACCTGACCGTTGCTGGAAGCCAGCGCTCCTCGATGAGCCACACCCCCTTTGAAATGGGCGCAATGCGCATGCCTTTCTTCAACAGGGCAGACGAACCGCCGACAGACGGCCGCTCGCTGATGGCCTACTACGCGAAGACGTTTGATTTGGCATTTTCGGATTTCGCCAATCCCGGAAGCCAATGGGTGACCTCGACCGGAATTTATCTGCGAGAGGGCAGCATGGGCGACGGTCAAACTCCACAAATGCTTATCTGGAAGAATGAAGATGGCCAGACACCACCTCCCGGCGATGAGCTGCAAAAGGTTTATGCCAAGTGGAAAACCTTTGCCGATCGCATGACTCGGCACGTCGCAGAGGTCTACGCCAGCCAGGAATGGGAAGGCATGTGGGACGCGATCGTCGAAAAGTACCAAAACATTTCATTTCGCGACCTCGTGAGCATGGCGCCCCTTGAAGATTGGGATGAACGATCGCCGGGAGACTTCGGAGGAATGGGCATGTCCGCGCAAGAGTCGGCCATTTTCTATGCCATCGGCATCGGCGATGGCAGTTGGGGAGCGTTTTATGATGTCTGCTCCCTTTATCCCCTGCGTACTGCGATTTTCGGGTTCAGCAGCCAGTTGCAACTGATCCATGGCCGGGTGGATGCTCAGGGCGATCCGTTGGCGTCACCCTATCTGCAGAGCAAAGCCGTATTTGATTCAAAAGGGCTGACTTTCGACGGCCCCCGTTACATCGGACTCGCTGCTCTGGACGAATGTCTGCTGTTCATGAAAACCGCGGAAACCGGAAAATCTTTCTACGATCATTGCAGTGAACGGGGCAGCGGTTTGCTGACGGATTCGTCCGTCACAAAACTCAAAAAACTGCCCGATCAAAAAATACGCGTCTGCTACGACTGGAAACACAGCCAAGACGAGCACTCCCAGGAACAGTTCGAGGACTTTGATTCGGTCATCATGACCCTTCCTTCCTGGTTGATCGAAACCCGGATCAAGCTTGAAAACTTCACGCCACACATGCTGCCTTTCGAAACGATCAATGCCTATAAAACGGCGCATTGGGAAACCAGCTGCAAAGTCTTCGCACCGCTGAAGAAATCTTTTCTTTCGAAAAACGGAAAAATCCCGCAAGCCATCGTTACCGACAGTTTTATCCACGACGTCTACACCTATCGCTACAACGATACCTACAGCTATGACTGCATCCTGTTGAGTTACACATGGGAGGACGACGCCACCAAGCTGGCCTCATTTACGGACAAGGAACTGGTAAGCAAATGCGCCAAAGAGCTGGACCGAATCCTTATGAACGCCGCCAACATCCAGGAAAAGATCTCTCCCTACATCGGGCTTGATCAAGCAGTGGTCCAACGCTGGATGACCGACAAAAATGCCCTGGGCTGTGCAAAGTTGTACCGGCCCGGCACCTACTACGACGCCGTAGGCCTGATGAAATACAACAGAGACTTCGCGCATGTTTCAGGCCTGTATTTGTCCGGAGAGTCATTTTCAGTCGATGCCGGCTGGACGGAGCCTTGTTTCCGAGGCGCCGTTGATGCGGTCATTCACATCTGCAACAAAACGTCTGCGACCTTCAATGGCGGGTTTTCCTTGAGCGACTATCCACACTACAACGTCAGGGCCTGATCACTTGCAGAAGCCACGAACGGGTCTGATTAGGATCCGGACTACAACCTAAACGGAAGTGCCTGACTTACGCCGATCTGCTGATTCACCTCTTATGAACACGCAATTAAACAGCGTGAATAACTATAAAAAGAGGTCATCAACAATGAGTGAGCCAATAAGCCCTGTTCGTGTAGCAGTCGTGCAATTCGACCCTCAGGTCGGCGTGAAGAATCGTGAAGGAAATCTGCATCGCAGCCTGCAACTGGCGCTGGAAGCTGTAAACGGCGGAGCGAATCTCATCGTCCTGCCTGAACTCTCAAGCACCGGGTATTACTTCAGCAGTAGACAGGATGCGTTCGATCACTCGGAGGCGATTCCCGGAGGTGCAAGCCTGCAAGCCTGGATGGAATTCGCCCGCCAGCACAGTGTTTACCTCGTAGCCGGTCTCGCCGAGCGCGACGGCATGCAGCTGTTCAACACCGGCGTCCTGGTAGGGCCGGAAGGACTCATCGGCAAATACCGAAAGGCTCATTTGTGGAACCTGGAAAAACTGTGGTTCACGCCGGGCGATCTGGGTTTTCCGGTTTTCGATACACCGATCGGCCGTATCGGGTTGTTGATCTGTTGGGATATCTGGTTTCCGGAGGTGCCGCGAATTCTGAGTCAGCAAGGGGCGGATATCATTTGCAGCCTGAACAACTGGGTCTGGACGCCACCACCTCTGTTCGATGACGCCGGCAAGTGCATGGCTTCGTATCTGACAATGACCGCTGCGCATGTAAACAACGTGTTTATCGCCGCGGCCAGCCGAATCGGCGAAGAACGAGGGGCTCGTTATCTGGGTTGCTCGCTGATTGCCGGAACCAATGGCTGGCCGATCGGCACTGTCGCCTCGGCGGACCAACAAGAAATCCTGTTTGCCGATATCGACCTGACCAGCGCCCGCAGCGCACCCATCTGGAACAACCTGAACGATCTGCATCGCGATCGCCGAGCCGATCTCTACGATCAGATGCTCGGTTACCGCCAGCATTCGTGCCTCCCGCGCTGACAGGGGGGGGTGACTCATGCAAACCACAACCCAGAAAAAACGACTTGCCCACCGATCGCCATTCGACACGGCGATCATCCTGCTGATTATCGGCACCCTACTGCTGGCGACCTGGCTTTCATTCACCCACCGTACTGCCTGGTCCGCTCATTGGCCCGGTTATGGCGATTTGCTTTCAGGTCTTCCCGAACCAAGTGCCTGGTTACGCTGGGTGCTCGGAGACATCAGCGAAGTGGCGTTCTACAAGCACGAGTTCGCCTCTATCGGGCTGTTGGCTGGCGCCTATCTGGCCTATTGGGCGAATCGGACCGGAAGATCCTGGCAAGGTTTTGCCATCTCGTACGGCAGCGGATTATGGCCGTGGCTGGTCACCAGTTCATTGCTTGGGCTACTGCTGAGCAACCTGCTTTGGGGCTGGACGGTAACCGCCACTAGCTGGCAACCCACCTTCGCCGCCTTCGTTTCACTGCCGGCAGCAATGGTGCTGATGTTTGGCGGTGGCTGGAAGGTCACGGTCAACGGCGCGATCATGGGGGCCATGCTCGTCACTCCGATGTGTCTGCTGATGGTCAATTACCTGTGCAACCCGCTGGGACTGCCCGTGGTGATTGGTAATGTCTCGGGCATGGCGGTCGCCAGCGTGCTGGCCTTTCTGCTCTGCCGTTATCTGCCAAGCCTGGTGAAGTCAGAGCCATCTACAAATCCATGCGACCCAGCGCCCGAACCCACCGCCACCAAAACGCCTGACTACGGAGTGATCTGGAGTATGCGCCGAGTCTTGGCGGACTTTTCGGAAGCGCCATTCTTTGGCAACGAATGGGCGAGCCTCGGCCTGATTCTGGGCGCCTTGCTGGCGTTCACGCTTAACCCGTTGAGTCCGGTCTACGGTTCGCAGCTGCTGCCCCAGTTGATTGGTGCACAAGCACTGACCTCAGCGCTGGGTGTACTGATCTGGCGTCGGCACTGGATATCGTATGGCTGGTATCCCACCTACGTTCCGCTGGTGTCGGTGGTGCCGGCGGCGCTGCTGACGTACGGCGGCAGCTGGCAGGTCATCGTCATGAGCGCACTGCTGGGGGCCTTGATTGCGCCGCCTCTGGCGTGGGCGATTGCCAGGCGGTTGCCGGCGGACATGCATGGTTTCATCGGCAACGTTCTATCCATGGCCATCAGTACGCTGCTGATCATTCCATTCATCGGTTTCCTGATGACCCACTAACCCCAAGCCACTCGGCTGTAGCGCGGACGCGGTACAGCCAACCTCTTCACGCTCAAGCGAGGTAGCACATGGACTTACCCGAACTGGCCATCGCGGCGCTCGGCGGCACCGTAAGCATGCAAGCCAGGAACGCCGGCGAAGGTGTTATTCCCACACTCACCGGCGAAACGCTGCTGAATTCGGTACCGGAACTGACGACACTGGCACGGGTCAACGTTGAAACACTCGGGCTTATGCCCAGCGCATCACTGGATTTCGAATTCTTGCTGAGCGTCCTGTCCTGGGCAAAATTCCAGATCAAGCAAGGTGCCGTCGGAGTTGTCATTACCCAAGGCTCGGATACCCTCGAAGAAACGGCCACCTTTTTCGACTATTTGTGGGACTGCGATGAACCGTTGGTCCTGACCGGCGCCATGCGTTCAGCGGCCCAGGCGGGGGCTGATGGTCCAGCGAATCTGTTGGATGCGTGCCGGGTAGCACTGGCTGCAGACAGCCGTCGGCGAGGCGTTCAAGTGGTCATGAACGGGCAGATTCACGCCGCGAGCGCCGTCCGAAAAACCGACTCATTGGCGTTGCAGGCGTTTTCCTCGCCCATCGTCGGTCCTGCCGGCATGCTCATTGAGACCAGCGTCCGATATATGCGCCCGCCAACCCAGCGGAACATCTTGCCGCTGCCGCAGCAAACAACGCAGAAAATCGCCCTGCTGGAAGTCTCGCTTTCTGCGGACACCCTTTTCCTGAACAACATCCTCGACCTCGGATACGACGGGCTTGTAATCGCAGGATTTGGTGCAGGGCATGTTCCCGGAAACTGGTCTGATGTGATCGAAACTATCGCCCAAAAAATTCCTGTCATCATTGCAACCCGGACAGGGTCCGGTTCTACCGCGCGATCCACCTACGGTTTTATTGGCGGCGAGATGGACTTGATCCGTAAAGGCGCGTTGATGGCTGGATTGCTTTGCCCTCGCAAAGCCCGAATTTTGTTGTGGTTGCTCGTTGGTTGCCAGCGGCAGCATCAACTGACGAGTTATCTCTGGGAAATCTGATACTCCCACCTGTGGGAAATTCTATGGCGCAGGCTCGTTCCCAGAAATTGTGGTGAGCAGACAGCGCACAAAAAAAGGGCCTGCATCAGCAGGCCTTTTTTTATTTTCCGAAACGCCCTACGGCTTATGCGCCCGGGACAGGAATTCGTGGGACTGCATTTCCAGCAGTCGGCTGAGGGTACGCTGGAACTCGAAGTTCAGGCGACCGCCGGTGTAGAGGTCTTTGAGCTCGACCTCCGCGGAAATGATCAACTTCACGTTACGGTCGTAGAACTCATCGACCATGTTGATGAAGCGTCGGGCGATGTCGTCGGTGGTGACGCTCATCTGCTCGACACCGCTGAGCAACACGGCGTGGAAGATCTTGCCCAGTTCGATGTAATCGTTCTGGCTGCGCGGACCGTCACACAGTTCGCGGAAGTCGAACCAGGCCACGTCATCGCAGGTGCGCAAGGCACGTATCTCGCGGTTCTCGATCATCAGCACATCGTTCTCGATGGCTGCCGTGCATTCCGGCGTCAGGGCGCGGAAGCTCTTGCGCAGGCTTTCGTGGGACGCTTCGTCGAGCGGGAAGTGGAACAGCTCCGCTTGCTCGAGGTGACGCAGGCGGTAATCGACGCCGCTGTCGACGTTGACGATTTCGGTGTTCTGCTTGATCAGCGCGATGGCCGGCAGGAAGCGTGCGCGTTGCAGGCCGTCCTTGTACAGGCCGTCCGGCACGATGTTGGACGTCGCGACCAGGGTCACGCCGTTCTTGAACAGCTCTTCCATCAACGTACCGAGGATCATCGCGTCGGTAATGTCGGAGACGAAGAACTCATCGAAACAGATCACTCGCGACTCGTCGGAGAAGCGCTTGGCGATGATGGTCAGCGGGTTTTTCTCGCCGCCGAGGGTCTTCATCTCTTCGTGCACGCGCTTCATGAAGCGGTGGAAGTGAGTGCGGGTCTTTTCCTTGAACGGCAACGCTTCGAAGAAGGTGTCGACCAGGTAGGTCTTGCCGCGGCCTACGCCCCCCCAGAAATACAGGCCCTTGACCGGCGCCTGCTCTTTCTTGCCGAACAGCTTGCCGAGCAGGCCCGGTTTGCTCTGCGAGGCGGCGACCAGATCGTCGTACAGGCGCTGCAAATGGCGCACGGCAGTTTCCTGCGCGGCGTCATGGAAGAATTCCGGGCGTTTCAGATCAGCTTGATATCGTTCTAGGGGCGTCATAATTCGTTAGCAAGGCAACAAAAACGGGCCGTCACTGTAGCGACGGCCCGCAGGAATGGCAATCAGCCCTTGGTCGGGCCGAGCCCTCGATTATTCCTGAACCGGTGTCAGCGCAATCCGCAGGGCGTCGATGGCGACGTCGCGAGCGGCACTGTCGGCGAAGGCCGGACTATCGGCAACGCACTCGCCTTCCAGCCAGACACTGAAGCTCAAGTCTTCGCTGCGCACGTCCAATGGCTGGCCCGCTTGCAGTTGCTTGGTCACCTGACCGGCGGTTTTACCATCGGCGAAGTTGCGCGACAGCAGCAATTGCTCTCCATCGGCCGCCAGCAGACGGAAGCGGAAGCTGCCGTCGTCTTCACGGAAGCTGACAAAACGCGCGGCTTTTGCGGCTTTCTTCTTGGTGGTCGCCGCGACCTGAGTCTGAGCAACGAAAGAACGCAGGCCCACCGCTTCACGCAGTTCGTGGAGGAACGGTGTCGCCACCGAGCGAGCCTTTTTGGCACCGACTTGCAGGATGTCTTCCAGATCCGCCGGGCGCTCGATCAGCTGGTGATAACGCTCACGGGACTCGCCCAATTCGCTGTCGAGCAGCTGGAACAGGCGATTCTTCGCCTCGCCCCAACCCAGCCCCTGCAACAGTTCGCTGCGGAATTCGTCGGACTGCGCCGGGGTGGCGAAGGCCTGGAACAGCGTGAACAGGTGCGAATTGTCCGGATCTTTGGCTTCGCCCGGCGCGCGGGAGTCGGTGACGATCCGCGAGATGGCGTCCTTCATTTCCTTGGCGCTGCTGAACAACGGGATGGTGTTGTCGTAGCTCTTCGACATCTTGCGACCGTCGAGGCCTGGCAGCGTGGCGACGCTTTCTTCGATCAGCGCCTCGGGCATGGTGAAGAATTCTTTGCCCTGGCCGAACAGGTGGTTGAAGCGCTGGCCGATGTCCCGGGCCATTTCCACGTGCTGGATCTGGTCACGACCGACCGGCACCTTGTGGGCGTTGAACATCAGAATGTCTGCGGCCATCAGCACCGGATAGCTGTACAGGCCCATGGTGATGCCGGCATCCGGGTCTTCGCCGGTTTCGACGTTCTTGTCCACCGAGGCCTTGTAGGCGTGTGCGCGGTTGAGCAGCCCCTTGGCGGCGACGCAGGTCAGCAGCCAGGTCAGCTCGGGAATTTCCGGGATGTCGGACTGGCGATAGAACGTCACGCGGTCCACATCCAGGCCACCGGCCAGCCAGGTCGCGGCGATTTCCAGACGCGAGCGCTGGATGCGCAGCGGGTCATCGCATTTGATCAGGGCGTGGTAGTCGGCCAGGAAGTAGAACGAATCGGCATTGCTGTCGCGGCTGGCAAGGATCGCCGGGCGGATGGCGCCGGCGTAGTTGCCCAGGTGCGGCGTGCCGGTGGTGGTGATGCCGGTGAGAATACGGGTACGAGTCGTCATGGGTAATCGCTTGTCAGACTGCAATCAATTCGAAAGACGCGGCAGGATCAGATCCTTGAGATCAGTCAGCTTGCCATGAAAAAAGTGTCCGCATTCTGCCACTTTCAGCAGCTCATGGGGGCGCTCGAGTTTCGAGGACCAGTCGTAGACAAGTTGCGGATCGATGACTTCGTCGGTTTCCGGCTGGATCAGGGTCAGTTCGCCATGCTGCGGCAGTTGATCCTGATCTCCCAGACGCATGACCGCAGGCGCGATCATGAACACATGCTTGAGCTGCTCGCCCTTCGCTTCCAGGCGTCCGCCGAGACTGGCTGCAACAAATCCGCCGAAGGAGAAACCGAACAGCGTCAGCGGCAAATCAGGATGCTCGGCCCGCAGCCATTCGGCCGCCGCCTGAGCATCGTCGACTTCGCCGGTGCCCATGTCGTGCAAGCCTTCGCTGGCACCGACGCCTCGGTAATTGAAACGCAAGGTAACCAGACCGGCATCGCGCGCGGTGCGCTGCAGGGTCGAGACCACTTTGTTGAGCATCGTGCCGCCCTGCACCGGGTTCGGGTGGCAGATCAGCGCAATGCCGCGAGGCGCTTCATTGTTCAGGTAAAGCGCTTCCAGTTGGCCGACCGGGCCATCAATCACTACAGGGGTTTCGCGCATAAGCAAGGAAGGAACTCCGTGACCTCGAATCGGGTCGACTCGTCTAGCAAATTGTCTGTGCCGATGTATTGCGAGTGAATCGCGGTATACAGCGCAGGTTCGAGCCGTTAACGTAAAGCAAAGCCGTTTATAGAGGAAGGACTCGTGGAACACTCGCTCTTAGTTTGGTTGTTGCCGACTCTTGCCCTGGTTGTGGGTGTCGCCATTGGTTTCCTGATCGCTCGCCTGGTGCCGAACGCCGCGCCGAGCAGCACACAACGTCAGCTGGAAGACATTCAGGAACGTTTCGACAGTTATCAGAACGAAGTGGTCACCCACTTCAACAGCACTGCAACCCTGGTCAAGAAACTGACTCAGAGCTATCAGGAAGTGCAGGATCATCTCGCCGAGGGTGCCAATCGCCTGGCCCTGGACGAGCAGACCCGCCAACGCCTGCTGGCCTCGCTGCACGCCGACGCGGCAGCCGCCCCACGGGAGCGCCTGACGCCGCCGCGCAATCAGGAGCCGCCTCGCGATTACGCCCCCAAAGCCCCGAACGCGCCGGGCATGCTCGATGAGCATTACGGCCTGAAGAAGTAATCAGGTTTCACGCGACATGAAAAAGCCCCCGGATGAGTGATTGTCCAGGGGCTTTTATTTCCAATGAGCTCTTCGCTGAAACGGGCGGCCTCCGGTAGGAGCTGTCGAGTGCAACGAGGGCTTTTGATTTTTTTAGAAGCAAGATCAAAAGATCGCAGCCTGCGGCAGCTCCCACACAAAAAAACCGCCCGATCTGTTGAGAATCGGGCGGTTTTTTTACGCCTGGGGTTCAGTCAGACGATTATGGATACTGTTGAACAGTACCTTGCTGCTGACCACCATACTGCTGACCCGGAATGGCCTTCAGGTTGACCTCGACCCGACGGTTTTGCGCCCGGCCATTGACGTCAGCGTTGCTGGCAACCGGATTGTCCGGACCGGCACCCCGTGCCGACAGGTTCGCACCGCTCACGCCTTGCGACGTCAGGTAGGTTGCCACGCTCTGGGCGCGACGCTGGGACAGGTCCATGTTGTGCTGACGGCTGCCGGTGCTGTCGGTGTAGCCGACGATCTCGATCTGGTTCTGGTTGAACTCCTTGAGCGAGCCTGCCAGGTTGTTCAGCGGCTGATAGAAGCTTGAGGCGATGTTCGCCGAATCGGTAGCGAACGTGATATTGCCAGGCATGATCAGCTTGATCTGATCGCCCTGGCGCTGCACTTCGACGCCGGTATTGGCCATGCTCGCGCGCAGCTTTTTCTCTTGCTGGTCGGCGTAGTAACCGTAGCCGGCAGCGGAAGCCCCCACCACGGCGGCACCAATCAGCGCCCCCTTGCCTCGGTTGTTGTGGTCAATGGCGGCACCGGCCAATGCGCCGGCCAGAGCACCGAGGCCACCGTACTTCGCGGTTTTGCTCATGCCCGTGGAACCACCGTCGGCCTGGCCCTGATTGTCGTAAGGATTAGGCGAGGCACAGCCCGACAGCAAAGCCACAGCCGTAGCGACAATAATCAAACGCTGCTTGGTGAACATGAAGAGCTCCTACTTTCTGCATTCTAGGGTGCAACGGAACAAGGCATCGGCCTTAGCGGGCTTTGGATCATTTCGGGCGGCGAAAATTCCATCGGCTACCGTCAGGCCCGCACAAAGGGGTTGTCACGCATTTCATCGCCCAGGCGCGTGTCCGGCCCGTGCCCCGTCACCACTGTCGCGTCCTCATCAAGGGTATACAGCCGTTGCTTGATCGAACGCACGATGGTCGCCTGATCGCCACCCCACAAATCCGTGCGCCCTACCCCGCGACGAAACAGCGTGTCACCGGCAATCAGCAGCTTGGCCTCTGAAAACCAGAAGCTCATGGACCCCGGCGTGTGACCGGGCGTGTGCAATGCCACGCCGCAGCCGCAGGCCAGTTCTTCATCATCAGACAACCAGCGATCGGGGGATGGAACCGGGGTATAAGGCACACCGAACATCTGGCACTGCATCTCCAGATTGTCCCAGAGGAACTGATCTTCCTTGTGCAAGTGCAAGGTCGCGCCGGTTTTTTCCTTCAACTGACCGGAAGCCAGGAAATGATCCAGGTGCGCGTGGGTGTGAATGATGCTGACTACCTTCAGGCCCAAGGCGTCGAGCCGAGCCAGGATCAGCTCGTGATTACCACCCGGATCGACCACGATGGCCTTTTTCGTGACCGGATCGCCGATG
This sequence comes from Pseudomonas sp. NFX71, assembly GCF_048079215.1. Lineage (NCBI taxonomy): Bacteria > Pseudomonadati > Pseudomonadota > Gammaproteobacteria > Pseudomonadales > Pseudomonadaceae > Pseudomonas > Pseudomonas sp. NFX71. Next base: position 800,981 of record NZ_CP182230.1, read on the forward strand.
ATCGTGCAATTGCACTGCAACGGGCCGACTGGGAAGGTTTCTCGTATTAGCGCGGGGCTTGGGAGATTCATGGAAAGTCCTGATGATTCGATTTTTAACAGAATATCAGCCTGCGTTTCCTCAGGCTTCATCATGACCTGCCGATACAACGATACTCGCCATTTATTTGACGCCAGTTATACAAAAACAATGGCTATGTGATATCAATTGGCGTTGTTTTTGGTACAAAATTGCTTTCTTGTAGCGGCCACATTGTAGGAGGGTCGCAGCCCACTAAGGATTTTCAGATGTCGACACCTCTTGGTTACGTTTTTACATTCCCCACTTTTTTGACTGGTAACCAACAGATCGATAGCCTTATCTACGGCTCCCAATGGCTGAGTCCCACATGGAAGGGCAATGTCTCCACGACTAATCTGACCTACAGCTTCATCACGCCTGGCAGGTCATTCTTCGCCACCAACTACAGCGCCGAACAAGAGTACCGGAACAGTTTCGCTCTGACATTTGCCCAGCAAGACGCTGTAAAAACCGCACTGGGCGCGTGGAGCGCCGTAGCCAATCTCAAGTTCACTCAGGTCACTGACAATGCCGTCAGCGCTGGAGACTTGCGGTTCGGTGGCTACGCCGGGATGGATGACAAAACCGCTGCCTGGGGCTACTACCCCGACAGATCACCTGTGGGCGGGGATGTCTGGATCGGACCGACGACGAACAACCCGGAGCCCGTCAACGGCACCTATGATTTCATGACATTTGTGCATGAGATCGGTCACGCCCTGGGCTTGAAGCATCCCTTCGAGGCGAGCCAATCCAACAGTACGGTGCTCAATCCCGTGCTCGACGATTCACATTTCACGATCATGAGTTACAACAACGCGTATTCCTATCAGCCGACTACGCCGATGCTGCTCGATATTCTTGTCATCCAGAAAATGTATGGCGCCAACATGCTTTGGCAAACAGGTGACAACGTCTATCGCTGGGCACCGGACCAATCGGTGTTTCAGACTATCTGGGATGCAGGCGGCAACGACACGATCGACGCCAGTAACCAACTGGCAGCCGTTAATCTGGACCTCAATGAGGGCGCATTCAGCCAGATCGGCAAGGCATTCATCGATGGGGTGAATCAGACTCTCGTAAATGACGGCTTGGCAATTGCCTATGGCGCGAAAATCGAAAACGCAACAGGCTCGGCCTTTGATGATGTACTGACCGGCAATGCGCTGAACAACGTGCTCAACGGCATGGGCGGTGCGGACACCCTGATCGGCGGCGCCGGCAACGACACCTATGTGGTGGATAACATCGGCGATACCGTGATCGAAACCGGCACCTCGCTGACCGAAATCGACACCGTCCTGGCCTCGAGCAACTACACCCTCGGTGCCAACGTTGAAAACCTCACCCTGACCGGCAGCGATCACCTCAACGGCACCGGTAACGCCCTGAACAACATCCTGCTCGGCAACAGTGGCAACAACGTGCTCGACGGCGGCCTCGGCGCCGACAGGATGGTCGGCGGCACCGGCAACGACACGTATGTCGTCGACAACCTCAAGGACGTCGTCAGCGAAACCGGCACCCTGGCGGGCGAAATCGACACCGTGGTGGCTTCGATCAGCTACACCCTCGGTGCCAACCTGGAAAACCTGACCCTCACCGGCAGCGATAACCTCAACGGCACCGGCAACGCCCTGAACAACGTGCTGATCGGCAATGACGGCAACAACCGCCTCAATGGTGGGCTGGGCATCGACACACTGATCGGCGGCGGTGGCAACGACACCTATTACCTCGATCAGGCCGCCGAACTGGCGCTGGTACAGGAAGACGTCGATAACGGCACCGACCAACTCTATGTCGCCTACGCCGCCAAGGCGTCGACCAGCGTGATCGACCTGAGCCAGAACAACCTGCTCAACGTCGAGAACGTGACCGTCACCGGCATCGGGGCCTTCAGCGTGATCGGCAACGACCGGAACAACACCCTGGTCGGCAACGCGTCGATCAATGTCCTGCAAGGCGGCGCCGGCGATGACTGGCTGGACGGCGGTCTCGGGGCGGACAGCCTCAGCGGTGGCATGGACGACGATGTCTACATCGTCGACAACGTCGGTGACAAGGTCATCGAACTGGCCAACGAAGGCCACGATCTGGTCAAGGCGTCGGTCAGCTACAGCCTGTCGGCCAATGTCGAAGACGCCCTGTTACTCGGTGCGGCCGCCGTGAACCTCACCGGCAACGAACTGGCCAACACCCTGACCGGCAATGCCGCCGCCAACATCCTCAATGGCGGTGCGGGTGCGGACATCCTGATCGGCGGCGCCGGCAACGACACCTATGTGGTGGATAACATCGGCGATACCGTGATCGAAACCGGCACCTCGCTGACCGAAATCGACACCGTCCGGGCCTCGATCAACTACACCCTCGATGCCAACGTTGAAAACCTCACCCTGACCGGCAGCGATCACCTCAACGGCACCGGTAACGCCCTGAACAACATCCTGCTCGGCAACAGTGGCAACAACGTGCTCGACGGCGGCCTCGGCGCCGACAGGATGGTCGGCGGCACCGGCAACGACACGTATGTCGTCGACAACCTCAAGGACGTCGTCAGCGAAACCGGCACCCTGGCGGGCGAAATCGACACCGTGGTGGCTTCGATCAGCTACACCCTCGGTGCCAACCTGGAAAACCTGACCCTCACCGGCAGCGATAACCTCAACGGCACCGGCAACGCCCTGAACAACGTGCTGATCGGCAATGACGGCAACAACCGCCTCAATGGTGGGCTGGGCATCGACACACTGATCGGCGGCGGTGGCAACGACACCTATTACCTCGATCAGGCCGCCGAACTGGCGCTGGTACAGGAAGACGTCGATAACGGCACCGACCAACTCTATGTCGCCTACGCCGCCAAGGCGTCGACCAGCGTGATCGACCTGAGCCAGAACAACCTGCTCAACGTCGAGAACGTGACCGTCACCGGCATCGGGGCCTTCAGCGTGATCGGCAACGACCGGAACAACACCCTGGTCGGCAACGCGTCGATCAATGTCCTGCAAGGCGGCGCCGGCGATGACTGGCTGGACGGCGGTCTCGGGGCGGACAGCCTCAGCGGTGGCATGGACGACGATGTCTACATCGTCGACAACGTCGGTGACAAGGTCATCGAACTGGCCAACGAAGGCCACGATCTGGTCAAGGCGTCGGTCAGCTACAGCCTGTCGGCCAATGTCGAAGACGCCCTGTTACTCGGTGCGGCCGCCGTGAACCTCACCGGCAACGAACTGGCCAACACCCTGACCGGCAATGCCGCCGCCAACATCCTCAATGGCGGTGCGGGTGCGGACATCCTGATCGGCGGCGCCGGCAACGACACCTATGTGGTGGATAACATCGGCGATACCGTGATCGAAACCGGCACCTCGCTGACCGAAATCGACACCGTCCGGGCCTCGATCAACTACACCCTCGATGCCAACGTTGAAAACCTCACCCTGACCGGCAGCGATCACCTCAACGGCACCGGTAACGCCCTGAACAACATCCTGCTCGGCAACAGTGGCAACAACGTGCTCGACGGCGGCCTCGGCGCCGACAGGATGGTCGGCGGCACCGGCAACGACACGTATGTCGTCGACAACCTCAAGGACGTCGTCAGCGAAACCGGCACCCTGGCGGGCGAAATCGACACCGTGGTGGCTTCGATCAGCTACACCCTCGGTGCCAACCTGGAAAACCTGACCCTCACCGGCAGCGATAACCTCAACGGCACCGGCAACGCCCTGAACAACGTGCTGATCGGCAATGACGGCAACAACCTCCTCAATGGCGGGCTCGGGAACGATGTGTTGGACGGCGGTGTTGGCAATGACACACTGATCGGCGGACTGGGTATCGACGCGTTGACTGGTGGTGCGGGCGCCGATCGGTTTGTATTTAACGCACTGAACGAAATGGGCAAAGGCAGCTTGTCTGACGTCATCACAGACTTCAGCAGCCTGGACGGCGATAAACTCGATTTTTCGAAATTCGATGCCAACCTCTTGAGTGCCGGGGTCAACAAGTTCACGTTCATCAACTCGAACGACTTCACGGGGGCCGGCCAATTACGTTTTGTCGACCATGTGCTCTATGGCAACGTCAATGGTGATTTGGCTGCGGACTTCAAAATCCAGTTGGTTGGCCTCAACAGCTTCAGCACCCATGATTTGGTAGCGTGACCATAGCGATCGAGTAAGAGGCGGGGTTGAACCACAGCCAAACAGGTTGCACTTACGCGTAACTCGCCATGCCTGGCGCACTCAGCCAATGAAAAACGCCCCGACTGGTTCGGGGCGTTTTTCATTGGCTGAGTGCGCGCGAAACTCGACTACCCCAACACACCCAAGGCTTTCGCCCGTGCCACAGCCTGCGTGCGGCGCTCAACTCCAAGCTTGCTGTTGATGTGGCTGGCATGGGTTTTAACCGTGTGCAGGGAAATAAACAGCTGGTCGCTGATTTCCTGGTTCGAGCAGCCTTGGGCAATGAGTTTCAGAACTGACAGTTCGCGGGAGCTGAGCTGTTCGCAGGATTGTGAGGGTTCCGGGGCAATGCGTGCAGCGACAAGGGGGAGCCGTTCTGAAAGGCTCTGCGAAACCGCCGCTTTTGCGCAGTTCTGCAGCTGCTCGCGAACCCAGTCAGGGTATCTGTTCAACAAACCGTCAAAAGGCTGCAACGCGCCGCCGCTAGCCGCTTCCAGGGACTGAGCGAAGGCTTGACGGGCTTCAGGCTCACGGTTGTGCGCAAGGAGCAGTTCGGTTTTCTGTGTCAGGGCCATCACACTGAGCAACTGCCGACCGGATTGCTGACCATGCTCGAGCAACGCGTTCAATCGCCCCTCGGCCAGCATCGGTTGCGCCTGAATGACCTCCAGCAAGGCCTGTTGCAACTCGATATGCAGCGGCAGTTGCGGATGGAACTCCGGAGGCGCCGCCGGCTTTTCGCCGTTGTAGGTCTGGCCCAGTCGCGCCAGCCAGGCCTCCGCCAGATCGGTACGGCCCTGAGCCAGCCAGAGTTCGCATTTGACCAGGGTGATCATCGCCAGGTAGTAGATCGGCGGTACGTCCCAGATGTGCATCAGCCGTTCGGCTTCGGCGAGTTCGGCAAACGCCTTGGCGAATTCACCGCTGCTGCCTTCGAGCCTGGCGATCACGCAGTGGCCGATCAGTACGCTGATGTCCCGGCAGGCACGAGCTTCAGTCAACCCCGCCTGCAAGCGCACCTGCGCCGCCTGCGGTTGCAGGCGCAGGGCCAGCAGAAACCCCTCGTACAATGTCAGCCGGGCGCGTACGGCATAGAGTCGTTGCGGCGACAGACCTTGCAGTCGTTGCAGCCCTTGGCGCACCTCATCCAGCGAACGCAGGATTTCCCCTCGCGCCTGCAGCACCCGGGCGCGATCGTAATGGGCCAACGCTTCGAACAATGGATTGCCCACCCGTTGCGCCAGCTCCAGGGAATCACGGTTCAGGCCGCGCGCCCGCCATAAGTCGCCGTCGGCAATGGCCAGGTTGGACAGGGTTGAAAGGCACATCAGGCGCTGGCCGTAACGCTTGGACGGCAGACTCTCCAGCGCTTCGGTGCAATACAGCAGCGTCAATTCGCGATTGCCGCGACCGCGCGCAATGATCCCGCTCAAGGCCAGCCATTGCGCCAGCATGGACTTCTGCGCAGTGGCCGACGGCGCCGGCAGGAAGCGGCTCAGGTGACTGGCCAGCTCCTCGGCGGCATCCAGCTGACAGGCCAGCCCCAGCGCCCAGCTGTAGAGCACGATCAAGCGTGGCGTGCTGATCAGCAGGCTGTCGGGCAAGTCCATTTTCCAGCGCAGCAACATGCCGACGTTCTGTTCGGCCAGCAGCTGTTCTTCGGAAAGGTTCTGTACCAGGTTGGCCGCCACGTCCAGGTGCCCGGCGCGCAACGCCTGTTCCACCGCTTCATCGAGCAGGCCCTGGGCATTGAACCAGCGACAGGCGCGCAGGTGCAGGCTGGCCGCCGGCACCATTGCCTGACGGGTAGGCCGGGTGCGCAGCAGGTCGGAAAACAGGTGGTGATAACGATACCAGTGACCGTGTTCGTCCAGCGGTACCAGGAATACCTGATGCGCGAGCAGAAAACCCAGGATCTCGGCACTGTCATGCGCCTCGCGAACGGCGTCGCACAGTTCGCTGCAAAAACGCTCCTGAGGCGCTGTGTCATACAGAAATGCCTGCACCTCGGCGGGCAGGCAATCGATGACTTCTTCGAGCAGGTAATCGCGAATCAGCCCTTCCCCACCGTGCAGGGACTGGGGCAACGCGCCTTCGGAGCCGGCTTCGGAAGCCGCCAGCAACCAGAAACGCAAGCCAGCGACCCAGCCCTCGCTGCGCTGGATCAGGCTCTCCAGCGCTTCGCCGCGCAGGGAGGTGCTGTGTCGATCGAGCAGGGTCAAGGCTTCGTCGTGGGTCAGGCGCAGATCCTGTTCATGCAACTCGAGCAATTGCCGCGACAGGCGCAGGCGTGCCAGATGCCAGTCCGGACGCTGGCGACTGGTGACCATCACCAGCAAGCCGTCGGGAAGATGATTGAGGAAAAATTGCAGGCAACGATCGAGCACCGGCCCCTGGGCCAGATGGTAATCATCGAGTACCAGCAGCAGTGGCGCCGTCGGCAACAAATGCACGGCCAACTCGTCGAGCAAACCGTCCAGCCATTCTTCGAAGGCAAACGGCTGATGCCGCTGACGCATTTTCAACAGGCCCAGGGACTGCCTGCCCAATTGCGGGAAAAAATCCTGAAGGCCTTCGAGCAATCGCTCGAGAAATCGGCCGGGGTCGTTGTCTCGCGGACTCAACCCCAGCCACAGACTTTGCCAGTGAGCTGGCAGCCCTTGGCAGAACTCTACCGCCAGCGAACTCTTGCCAAACCCCGCCGGTGCGCTGACCAGCAACAGCCTGCCACCAAGGCCGGCACTCAGACGCTCGCATAAACGAGGCCGCAGCACGTGCCCGTCAGGCAGCGGTGGCCGAAAGAAACGGCCGTCCAGTGTCGCGACGGCAACGCTTGCGGGGCCCGGGAGTGGGGACAGATCAGTCATGGCCGGCTCTTGTTTGAAATGCTGTTGGCGGCGTTGCAGATGTCCGCAGACTAGCGGTAAACGAAGAGGTATTGAAGGTTATTGCTACAAATGGCTACAAAAAGTCTACACGCAAAAAAAAGCCCCGAACCAGTCGGGGCTTTTTTTCGAGGATGCGGCCTCAGTTCAGTTCAGCTTATCGAACCCCGGACTGACGCAATGCCGCCGGTGTGAAGTCGCTGGTCGTGGCGGTGAAGCCGAAGTTATACGCCGACTTCTCTTCGTTCTTCATACCGAGTGCCAGGTAACGACCGGACTGCAGGTCGTACAGGGTTTCCAGGGTGTACCACGGCACTTGAACGTTGAAGTAGTTCTGGGAGTGAGCTTCCGCCACTCGCCACAGTTGGTTACGACCGTCGTAGTGATCGATGACCGCTGCTTGCCAGGTGTCTTCGTCGATGTAGAAGTCACGCTTGGCGTAGATGTGACGCTGACCTTCCTTCAAGGTTGCCACGACATGCCAGACCCGACGCAGCTCGTAACGAGCCAGGTCCTGGTTGATGTGACCGGCCTTGATGATGTCGCTGTACTTCAGCTTCGGATCGTCGAGTTTGTAGCTGTCGGAGGCGATGTACATCTCCTTCTTGCCTTCGAGTTTCCAGTCGTAACGATCCGGTGCACCGTTGTACATGTCCAGGTTGTCAGAGGTACGCAAGCCGTCTGCCGCAGTACCCGGCCCGTCATAGGACACTTGTGGCGCACGACGCACGCGACGTTGACCGGCGTTGTAGACCCACGCCGAACGCGGTTCCGCCACCTGGTCGAGAGTTTCGTGCACCAGCAGCACACCACCGGCCAGACGCGCCGGCGCGGTCACTTCCTGCTTGAAGTAGAACAGGATGTTGCCCGGGTTCGCCGGATCGTAATCCTTCATCTTGTCGCGGAACACGAACTGGTCCTGGAAGTACACCAGGCTGTACGAACCGTTCGGCTGCGGCGTGGCCTGAGTCACCAGACGGGTCACGCTGCCACCGCGGTAGCGGGTGATGTGGTTCCAGATAACCTCGATGCCGGTCTTTGGAATCGGGAACGGTACGGCTGTCTCGAAGTTTTTCAGCCCGTTGCCGCCGGACACCAGTTCCGTGGCAGTGGCGTTTTTCTTGATGGCCGCGAACACGTCATCCGGCACGGTCGCGCCGCGATGGGACGGGTAGACCGGCATCTTGAAGGTTTCCGGGTAGCGCTTGAACATCGCGTACTGGCCCGGAGCAAGCTTGTCCTTGTACTGGTCGACGTTTTGCGCCGTGATGGTGAACAGCGGTTTTTCACTGGCGTACGGGTCGGACAGGAAACCCTTGCTGTCGACAGCGCCAGCGTTTTTCGGCAACGGCTTCCAGGCCGGAATCGAACCGTCGGCATTGCCGGCCATCTCGGCGCCCATCGGCGTCAGACTCTTGCCCAGCTTGTCCGCTTCGGCCGCAGGGACCGCTGCCATGACGCTGGTCGCCAGCAGCGTTAGCCCCAGAAATCCAGCGTGGAACAGACTCTTTGTTGTTTTCATAGGTGTGTTCGTCCTGAAAATGCAGTGCTTAGAAGTTCACGCCGAAGCTGAGCGCAACGAAGTCGCGGTCATCCACAGTGGTGTACTTGCCGTCAAAGAAGTTGGTGTACGCCAGGGACGCGGTGTAGGTGTTCTGGTACTCGGCGTCGAGACCCAGGCTGACCGCTTTGCGACCTTCCTCGAAGTTGCCACCAGGGCCAGGCGAGTAGCCGTCCACGTCATGGGACCAGGCAATGTTTGGCTTGAGGTTTACACCGGCGAACACGCTGTTGTAGTCCCAAATGGCACGAGCACGATAACCCCAGGAATCTGTGGTGGTGAAACCATCGTTTTCGCAGTAGCGATTGACGTTGTTTTGTGGTCCGCCCGCCAGGGTGCCGGTATTCAATGTCTGGCACTGACCACCTGGCAATGGACCAGGGCCGTAGCTCGGGTCACGACCGTAACGCGCTTTCGACGTGCTTTCCAGGCCGCCGACGTGGGTCCAGCCAACCTCGCCAACCAGGGTCAGGCGCTCGGCACCCATCACCTGATCAAAGAAGTGCGTGAAGGTAGTCTGGAGCTGAGTGACTTCCTTGCGGCGATAGCCATGTTGATCCTCTCCCGGACGTCCTTGCAGCACGGAAACGTTAGGGTTCAATGGCGTCAGGCCGGAATACAGAATGTCGGTGGTGTTGAGTTGCACCGGCGCGTTCGGACGGTAGCTGACTTCACCACTCCACGCCGTACCGGTAGGCAACGTGGTGGAGAAGCTCAAGCCATACAGGCGAATGTCTTCAGGGTACTCGACGAAATAGCTGGAGTTCCCCACCACTTGGAACGGCAGTAATTGTGCAGCCAGACCCGTCTGCCCCCCCACAATGGCGCCCGGAATACCCGCGCCAACCAGTGCGCCACCCAGAGCTTGCGCGCTGTAAGCACTGGCCGGAGCGCCTTTGCCGCTGAAGATCGGCGCACGGCTGTGGTAGTTCATGAAATAGCCACCGAACTCGGTGTCCAGCGGTTCGAACATGTATTTGAAGGACACGCCGAACTGACCGCTGTCGCGTGCATCGCGATCCGGACCGCGACGGACGACGGCACCTTCATCCGGGTTGCCCCAGGTCACGCCCCGGGCAGACAGGGTGTTGATCGCAGCATTACGAAACCCCGCCGGCAGCCCCGCGGCCGCCAATGAGCTATTGAGCCCGTTACGGGTCCGCAGCACGGCCAGGTTTTGGTCGCAGCCATCCGAAATCACGTCCGGTTGCGAGAAGAACGTGCCGCAGTTGTCGGTAACGGTCTGGTCCCATTCCAGTTGATAGAACGCTTCGGTCGACAGGTTCTCGGTCAGGCTCTGGGACACGTAGAACATGTTGACCGGGATCAGGCCTTCCTTGATCTCGGCACCTGGACGGCGGAACGCGGAAACGTCGATCGGGTTGATCGAGTTGATGCCGCCGCCGATGAACGTACTCTCACCCCAGCTCACGACCTGCTTGCCCAGACGCACGGAACCCGGCTCATCGGCAATCGAGTAGTTGTGGTAGATGAAGGCGTCGAGAATTTGCCCGCCGGAGGACTTGGCGCCTTCCTTGCGGTTGCTGTCGCTGATGTCCTTGAACGGACGGTCTTCGTCCTTGAGTTCGAAGTCATACCAGTATTTGCCCCGGACGAAAATGCCGGTGTCGCCATATTTCAATTCAAGATCATGGATGCCTTTGAAGATCTTCGAGAAGGTTTCCCCGCTCTTGAAGTTCAAGTGACCGTCATCGGAGGTCTGGGACAGGCCGCGACCGCCGTTGTTGACGCCGATGAGGTTCTTGTTGGCGTTCTCGGTAGACCAACTGGCACCAATCGACAGGGATGAGTCGAACTGACCTTCGATTTCACCAACGTTGAAACTGACGCCGAATGCGGGCCCGGCGAGCGAAGAGGCAAGACTGACAGCCAGGGGCAGTTTAGCCCGGCGCCAGAACTGGTTTACTGATGTCATCGACGCTACTCCATGTGCATTATTGTTATGGCAGTGAGTACTTTTAAAAACGCTGTGGTTGACCGGGGGCCAAGGCCTCCCGAAATCATTCCAAAGTTGCATCGCCCCGTTTTGTGCGTGTGCCCCGTTCTTAAAAATCCTTGAGCGGACTATAGCCAGCAGGTAGTACTGCTTGATCCCTCTAAAGTGTGATTTGCAGCTGCCAGCCACTCTGGAACAGTCCTTTCGCCAGACCGACACCTGTCGGCACGGGAAGGATGGCTGAAAATTCGGATTTCACAAGCCAAGCGCTTGCTTGGTGGGGCTGGCGTGCCCTTTTGGGGCACGCCGGAAGACGCTAAAGCGTCGAGAGGAAGGTGCTGTTGTTGGCTTGCCATTCGGTGATGTCGACGCGGATGCGTTTCTTGTCGAGCTTGCCGACGCTGGTCTTGGGAATTTCAGTAACAAGGGCGATCTGACTAGGGATAGCCCACTTGCTCAGGTGCCCCAGCTCCACAAACGGCTTGAGGTGTTCCTTGAGTTCTTTGGCCCCGATTGCATGGCCCTCGCGGATCACCAGCAGGGCAAACGGGCGCTCGCCCCACTGCGGATCGGCAATGCCCACCACTGCTACTTCGCGTACCGCTGCGTGGCGACTGATCAGGTCTTCGAGGTCCAGGGAGGAAATCCATTCGCCACCGGTCTTGATCACGTCCTTGATCCGGTCGCGAATATCGATCACGCCCATGCTGTCCAGCGTCGCCACGTCTCCGGTGTGCAGCCAGCCGCCAGCCCAGAGCTCGGCGCCCTTTTGCGGCTCATTGAAATAACCTTCGGTGAGCCACGGCGCGCGCAGCACCAGTTCGCCCTGAGTCTCGCCATCGGCAGGCAGGAAGTTGCCATCGGTGTCGACGATCGCCGCCTCCACCAAAGGCCCCGGCACGCCGGCCTTGATTCGATACGTGGTGCGCTCGTCTTCGGTGCCGGCCATCAACTCGTCATTGAGGTGCGCGCACGAAACCAGTGGCCCGGTTTCCGACATGCCATAAGCGGCGGTCAGCTGAATGCCCTTGGCCTTGGCCGCTTCGTACAACGCACGATTCAACGCGCTGCCGCCGATGACGATTTTCCAGCCAGCGAAATCCGTGCCTTGCGCAGCCTTGGCATTCAGGACCATTTGCAGGATGGTCGGGACGCAGTGCGAAAAGGTGACCTTTTCCTTGCGCCACAGCTCCACCAGGTATTCCGGATCGTAGCGCCCCGGATAAACCTGCTTGAGCCCGAGCATCGTCGCCACATATGGCAAACCCCAGGCGTGGACATGGAACATCGGAGTGATCGGCATGTACACGTCGTTAGTGCCCAACAGCCGCACGCTGTCGATGGCGCCCATGATGGTCGACACACCCATGGTGTGCAGCACCAGTTGCCGATGGGTGAAATACACGCCCTTGGGATTGCCGGTGGTACCGGTGGTGTAGAACGTGGTCGCAACCGAGTTCTCGTCGAAATCCTGGAAGTCGTAGTGCGTGCTCGCGTCCGCCAGCAATTGCTCGTATTCGCCGACGAGGTTCGGCAAGTCGGCGGTTTTTTCCGGCAGATCGGTCAGCAGCAGGGTTTTTTCCACCGTGGTCAGGTGACCGGCAATCGCGTTGTACAGCCCGACGAACTCGCTGTTGACCAGCACGAAGCGGTCTTCGGCGTGGTTCATGGTGTAGAGAATCTGTTCCGGCGACAGGCGCACATTGATGGTGTGGATCACCGCGCCGATCATCGGGATGGCAAACATGCATTCCAGGTAGCGATGGCTGTCCCAGTCCATCACCGCCACGGTATCGCCGGCCTTGACGCCGGCCGCCGTCAGTACGTTGGCCAGGCGTGCGACCCGTTCGATCAGGGTCGGATAGCTGTAGCGCAACTGATCGCGGTAGATGATCTCGCGGGTTTTCTCATAGCGCGCGCCAGACATCAGCAGCCGTTTGATCAGCAACGGGTACTGGTAAGCGCCTTCGGCTGGGGGGATAACGCGAGTCTGCAACATAAGAATCCCTTTTCTGACTGCACGGTCGTGACTGAAAGTAAGCACTCTAGTGCCCTTCCATGACAACCAAATCAGCCGAAGGAATGATTTGCAACATCCAGCAAATGCTAGCGTTGCGCCAGCACTCAACTGCAATCCGGTCCTGTAGGAGCTGCCGAAGACTGCGCCTACAGGGGTTATCGTGCGATCAATGCATCTCGGTAAAGGCCAGTTTCACGCCAATGGCGATCAGCACCGCGCCCATGGTCCGGTCGAACCAGTGACCCATGCGGGCGAAACCGGCGCGCACGCGTTGCTGACTGAACAGCATCGCCACCAGGCAGAACCACAGAGCCGTCGCCGCCGCGAGGTAAATCCCGTAGCCCGCCTGCACCGACAGCGGTGTATGCGGATTGATCACCACGGTGAACAACGACAGAAAGAACAACGTGGCCTTGGGGTTCAGACCATTGGTCACGAAACCCGAGGTGAAGGCGCCGCGAGCGGTGCGCTCACCCGCTTCCTGGTGCAGGTCGTCGGCCACCGGTCTGGCCGGTTGCGCACGCAAGGCCTTGAAGCCGATGTACAGCAGGTAAGCGGCGGCGGCCCATTTCAAGGCGTTGAACAGCACAATCGACTGGGACACGATCAGGCCGATGCCGAGCAACGAATAGCCGACGTGCAGGAAAATCGCCGTACCGACGCCCAGCGCGGTCCAGGTGCCGGCGCGACGACCGTGGGTCACGCTCTCACGCACCACCACGGCAAAGTCCGGGCCGGGGCTGGCTACGGCCAGCAAGTGAATGAGGGCAACGGTCAAGAACTCGGTCCAGTACATGGGGGCTCCTATAGGGCAGGCCGATCAATAAAAATTTTCAAGGTGAACTCACCTTTTTGCCATCTTCAATTTTGTGGCGAGGGAGCTTGCTCCCGCTGGGCTGTGTAGCTGCCTCAACTCAGGCGACCGCGTTTTGTCAGGCGCATTGCGTCATCCGGCTTACGGCTGCTTCGCTGCCGAGCGGGAGCAAACTCCCTCGCCACAGGCTTTGTGCCAGACCAGCCAGCGAAGTAACCATTTGTTTCTATCTGGTAGGCTCGGCAGATTACGCCTTCAATTCCATGCACAAAAGGTACAGTTGATGACGAACCCTCGCCGCGCCGTTTTCCTCGACCATCCCTCGCTGGACCTCGGCGACCTCGACCTCAGCCCATTGCGTGCTTGCTTCGACGATTTGCAGCTGTTCGCGCAGACCGCGCCGGATCAGGTGATCGAACGTCTCAAGGGCGCGACGGTTGCCATCAGCAACAAAATCCTGATCGACGCCGCAGCCATTGCCGCCAGCCCCGAGCTGAAGCTGATCCTGATCACCGCCACTGGCACCAACAACGTCGATCTCGCCGCCGCCCGCGCCCACGGCGTTACCGTCTGCAACTGTCAGGGTTACGGCACGCCGTCGGTGGCGCAGCACACGATCATGTTGCTGCTCAACCTGGCGACGCGCCTCACCGATTATCAGAAAGCGGTCGGCGAAGGTCGCTGGCAACAAGCGAAACAGTTCTGCCTGCTGGATTACCCGATCGTTGAACTGGAAGGCAAAACCCTGGGCTTGCTCGGTCATGGCGAGCTGGGTGGCGCGGTCGCACGGCTGGCCGAAGCCTTCGGCATGCGCGTGCTGCTCGGGCAGATTCCGGGGCGTCCTGCCCGGCCGGACCGCTTGCCGCTGGATGAGCTGTTGCCGCAGATCGATGCGCTGACCCTGCATTGCCCACTCAACGAACACACTCGTCATTTCATCGGTGCTCGCGAACTGGCGTCGATGAAACCGGGCGCCTTCGTGATCAACACCGCCCGTGGCGGCTTGATCGACGAACAGGCGCTGGCCGATGCCTTGCGCAACGGCCACCTGGGCGGCGCCGCCACCGACGTGCTGAGCGTCGAGCCGCCGACCGCCGGCAACCCGTTACTCGCTGCCGACATCCCACGCTTGATCGTCACACCGCACAACGCCTGGGGCAGTCGCGAGGCGCGGCAGCGGATCGTTGGCCAATTGACCGAAAACGCTCAGGGATACTTCAGCGGTAAGGCGCTGCGGGTCGTCAGTTGATAAACTGCGGCACTTTTTTTCACAGGAGCAGAGTATGGATCCGCGCAGTGAAGTACTGCTTCGTCAGGCCGAGTTATTCCAGGGCCCGGTGTTGCTGGCCGGTTTGCCCGCCGATGATTTGCTCGGTCGCCTGCCCGACGCCCATGGCTGGTGCTGGCACGCCGGCGACCAGGCAGCGCTGGACGCTCGCTTCGCCGAGCGCAGCCATTTCGGCGTGACCGCGCCCGAGCGCGAGTTCGATACCGCGGTGGTGTTTCTGCCCAAGTCCAAGGACCTTACCGATTACATCCTCAACGCCCTGGCCTCGCGGCTGGCCGGTCGCGAGCTGTATCTGGTGGGTGAAAAACGCAGCGGCATCGAAGGCGCGGCCAAACAACTGAACCCGTTCGGCAAACCGCGCAAGCTCGACAGCGCGCGTCACTGCCAGCTCTGGCAGGTCACTGTGGCCAACGCGCCAGCGGCCAAGTCGCTGGAAAGCCTGGCTCAGACCTATGAATTGCCGCTGGCCGAAGGCCCGTTGAAAGTCATCAGCCTGCCGGGCGTGTTCAGCCACGGTCGCCTGGATCGCGGCAGCGCATTGTTGCTGGAGCATCTGGACAAATTGCCGAGCGGTCATTTGCTGGATTTCGGCTGCGGCGCGGGCGTGTTGGGGGCAGCGGTCAAACGTCGTTATCCGCACAATCAGGTCACGTTGCTCGACGTGGACGCTTTTGCGGCCGCCAGCAGTCGCCTGACGCTGGCTGCCAACGGTCTTGAAGCAGACGTCATTACCGGTGATGGCATTGATGCGGCGCCGATGGGTTTGAGTGCGATTCTGAGCAACCCGCCGTTCCATGTCGGCGTGCACACCGACTATTTCGCTACCGAGAACTTGCTGCGAAAAGCGGCCAAACATCTGAAAAACGGTGGCGAACTGCGCCTCGTCGCGAATAGCTTCCTGAAGTATCAGCCGCTGATCGAAGAGCACCTGGGCGTGTGTGCGATCAAGGCTGAGGGACAGGGTTTCAGAATCTACCGGGCCAAACGCGGCTGAAAAATAAGTGCTTGCCTAACGGGTTTCGCCTAGGCAGAATCCGCTCCGTCCTAGGGGAGTAGTCTCCCACGAGCGCCATGCTCGTCCGGCATACGTCAACATACTTGGTCCTCAGACCATGGCGTATGCGACCCAAGCGTCCGCATCAGACGGCTCGCCAGGGTTTGACAAGACCTATGACACGAACACCTTACCCGGGGCGGGAAGGCTGTACGTGTCATAGCCGTGTCGACCCGCCCCTTAGGAAAACCCTGATGCTGGATTCACTTCTCGTTCCCACCGCAATCGTTGCCTTGGCCGAAATCGGCGACAAGACGCAACTGCTCGCACTCATTCTCGCTGCCCGCTTTCGCAAACCGTGGCCGATCATTGCCGGCATCGTCGCCGCCACCCTGGCCAACCACGCGGCAGCCGGTGCGGTAGGCGCCTGGGTCGGAGGTTTCTTCTCGGATGCGATGTTGCACTGGATTCTCGCCGCAAGCTTCACCGCGACGGCGTTGTGGACCCTGGTGCCGGACAAGATGGATGACGACGAAGCCAGCACCGCCCGCAAGTTCGGGCCGTTCCTGACGACACTGATTGCGTTCTTTCTGGCCGAAATGGGCGACAAGACTCAAGTCGCTACCGTGATGCTCGCCGCGCAATACCCTGAGCTATGGCTGGTGATCATCGGCACCACCGCCGGGATGTTGATTGCCAACGTGCCAGTGGTACTGGCGGGTAACTTTGCGGCGGACAAACTGCCCTTGACGTTGATCCGTCGACTGGCGGCGTCGGCGTTTTTCGTCCTGGCGATTGTCGCGGTGTACAAGGCGATGCAGAGCAGTGGGTGGGTATGACGGGCGAGGGAGCTTGCTCCCGCTCGCTGCGTAGAAGCCGTAAATTCGGATGAGCGACAAAAACGCGCTCATCTGAAATGGGGCTGCCTTGCAGCCCCAGCGGGAGCAAGCTGCCTCGCCACAAAAGCCTTATCTACATCAGGATTTAGGCGCTTTCTCGTACAACGGCATCACCTTCGGAATCGCTGCCTGCAACGAAGCAATCCGACTGGACGACGCTGGGTGAGTGCTCATGAACTCCGGTGGCGAACCTTCCGAGGCCTTGCTCATCTTGTTCCACAGGGTGATCGCGGCATTCGGGTTGTAGCCGGCGCGAGCCGCCAATTCCAGGCCGATCAGATCAGCTTCGTTTTCATTTGAGCGGCTGTTGGGCAACGTCATGCCGTAGTTGGCCACGGTGTCGGCCAGCGCCAGGCTGTCCTGACCCAGACCGAACAAGGCACCGGCGCCCTGCTTGGCCATTTCGATGCCGTAGGCCTTGGACATCGCTTCACGACCGTGCTCGCGCAGGGCGTGGGCGATTTCATGGCCCATGATCGCGGCGATTTCATCGTCGGTCAGTTTCAGGCTGTCAATCAGCCCGGTGTAGAAAATGATCTTGCCGCCAGGCCCGCAGTTGGCGTTGAGTTCGTCGCTCTTGATCAGGTTGACTTCCCATTTCCACTGGGCCGAATCCGGACGGAAAACCGGCGCCTGGGCAATCAGCCGATTGGCGATCGCCTGGATGCGCTTGGCATCGTTGCTGGTCTTGTCCAGCACACCTTTGCTGGTCGCTTCGCCGACCGTCTTCTGGTACGACTGGGCGTACATCTGGTTGACTTCGTCCGTGGACAACATACTGAACATGTACTGTTTGCGCTCCACACCCACGGCGCCGCCGCTGGTGGTGTTGACCGACTGACAACCGGCGAGCAACAGACCCGCACTCAGAGCACACAAAACCAATCGCTTGTTCATCAAAAAACTCCCTGAAAACATGCCGGGTATCCTAGGCGGGGAAATGTATCGACGCCAGATACAACAGACATTCAGACGCATATTTCGGATAAAGCTCTCATCGCCGTAGGAAAAAATTCACATAACCTCCCCCGCCGCGGCGTGTAACGGCCCGCAATGATTCATTTGCGACATCTACCACTCCAAAACAGCCATTTCACCCTGCCTCGCTCATGGCCCTCGAACCGCGTGCCGATACAGCACCGCAGATGTCCTCTTGCGTGCGGAGCACCCATGAAATTCAAGTCGATCCAGTTTTCCGTGGCGGCCCTGGCCGGCGCCATCGTTTTAAGCGTCGTGGCGGCACTGGTGCTTTACGCCCTGTTTTCCGGTGCCCGGACCCAAGACATGGTCCAGGAGCGGACCCAGGCGCAATTCGAGCAAGTCATCGAACAGCGCCTGACGTCCCTGGCGCAAACCCAGGTCAGCCAGATCCAGCGCGAACTCGAGGCTCCCCTGCTGATTGCCGGCGGGTTGGTGCGGGTCAACGCCCTGATCGGCACGCCAGGCGCCGACGGCCAGCCGCAACTGAGCCTGAGCCGCGAGCAATTGATCAGCCTGATCAAGGAAAACGTCGCCAAAAACCCGAAAATCCTCGGGACTTACATTGGCTGGGAAAAAGACGCACTCGATCACAACGATGCGGCTTACGTCGGCACCAAGGTGGTAGGGATCGACCCCAGCAACGGCCGCTTCCTGCCATGGTGGTTCCGCAACGAAGACGGCACTCTGGGCCTGGACAAACTGGTGGACGTCGACGACCAGAAAACCCTGTCCACCGGGGTGCGCGCCAGCGAGTACTACCTGTGCTCGAAAGAAACCAAAAAATCCTGCGTGATCGATCCGGCGCCCTACAAGGTCGGCGACAAGATCGTCATGCTCGCCTCCTTTATTGAACCGATCATGCTCAACGGTGCGTTCCAGGGCATCGTCGGCGCCGACCTGTCGGTGAATTTCATCCAGGAAATGCTGCTGGGCGCGAACCAGAAGCTGTACAACGGCTCGGGCGTCATGGCCCTGATCGGCAGCAACGGCCGGATCGTGGCCTACACCAAGGACCCGAGCAAATTCGGCGAGAAGGTCAGCGACATCCTCGATAGCCAACAGATCGCCAACATGGCCAATCTCAAGCGAGGCGAAGTGACCTACACCGTCGACAAAGCTCAGGGCCGGATCGAGTTGTACCTGCCATTCGGCATCGGCCAGACCGACGCCCGCTGGACCCTGATGCTGCAACTGCCGCTGAACGCGGTGATGGCCGACCTGCAAAAACTCCAGGCCGACCTCGACACACAGCGCAAATCCGACACCTTCGGCATGGCCATGGTTGGCCTGCTGATTGCCGGCATCGGTCTGCTGGTGATCTGGCTGGTGGGCCACGGCATTGCCCGGCCACTTAAACAGATGGTCGCCATGCTCGACGACATTGCCAAAGGCGAAGGTGACCTCACCCGTCGCCTGACCAGTGATCGTGCCGACGAACTGGGCTCGATCGCCAAAGGCTTCAATACCTTCCTCGCCAAGTTGCAGGCGATGATCACTCAGGTCGTGACGTCGGTGCAGAGCGTCAGCGATTCGTCGGAGCACACCGCCGACATCGCCATTCGCACCAACATCGGCGTGCAGAAACAAATGGTCGAGATCGATCAGGTCGCCACGGCGGTACATGAAATGACCGCCACCGCCCAGGACGTGGCGCGCAACGCGACCCAGGCGGCGCAAGCGGCCAGTCATGCGGATCAGGCGGCGGCGCAGGGCAAACAGATCGTGCGGGACACATCGAATTCGATCGGTGTGCTGGCAGTGGAAATCGGCAAGGCTGTCAGCGTGGTGCAAACCCTGGCCAAGGACAGCGAGAACATCAACGCGATCCTCACGGCCATTCGCGGGATCGCCGAGCAGACCAACCTGCTGGCCTTGAACGCGGCCATCGAAGCGGCACGCGCCGGTGAACAGGGCCGCGGTTTTGCAGTGGTGGCCGATGAAGTGCGCAACCTGGCGCAGAAAACCCAGAAGGCCACCGAAGAAATCCAGACCATGATCCAGCAACTGCAACAAGGCACGCGCGATGTGGTGCGGGTCATGGAGGACAGCCAGAACCGTACCGATGAAAGTGTTCAGCACGCCGCGAAAGCCGCCGAAGCGCTGGATGCGATCACTCAGGCGGTGTCGGTGATCAACGACATGAACACGCAGATTGCCAGTGCGGCCGAAGAACAGAGCGCGGTGGCGGATGACATCAACCGTAACGTGATCAACATTGGGCAAGTGGCCAATGAAGTGGCCGGTGGGGCGGATGAATCGAGCGCGGCGAGTGCGGACCTGACCAAGCTGGCGGAACAGCAGCGGCGGTTGATCAACCAGTTCAAGGTTTGAGGTTTAAGAGCAAGATCAAAAGATCGCGGCCTGCGGCAGCTCCTACAGGGTAAGGGTATACGCCTACCTAATGTAGGAGCTGCCGCAGGCTGCGATCTTTTTGATGAGACCACTTAACCTGGGGTCAAACACTCCGGCCCGTTCAACTTCGGATCATTCACCAGATTCGCCAACACCCGCTCGCGCAACGCAGCGGGTTCACTGGCCAACAACCCCTGCAACACATGCAAAGGCGTCTCGGGATCAAGCCACGCCTCCTGCCCCGCTGCATCCAGAATCAACGGCCGACGCTGACTCGCCGCCGGTTGCGTGATCACTGCCGTGCTCAACCACACTTGCTCCTGCACCGGATACGCTTCCCAGATCGCCGCAAAAAACAGCGTCGAGCCCTCCCCCGGAGTCAACCAGTACGGCCGCTTGCGCGTCGTGCCGCGCCATTCGTAAAAACCGTTGGCCGGCAGCAGGCACCGGCGCTCGCGCAGGGCCTGACGGAACATCGGTTGCTCGGCCACGGTTTCGGCCCGGGCATGGGCCGGCGTGCGGGACAGATCGGTCAGCCACGGCGGCGTCAAACCCCAGCGCGCACGGGCCAACTCGCGTTGGCCGTCGGCGCCGGCACGCAGCATCAACACCGAATCGTTTGGGGAAATATTCCACTGGGCCTGCTGATCGGCAGGGAAGCCAGGCAGGGTCGCGAAGGCGGGGTTCCAGCGAAACAGGGCATAACGTCCACACATGGGGCAACACGACTCTTGATAAAACGAACGTCAGCCTAACAGACCAGCGTGCCGGGAAAGCTTTCCGGCTCATCGCCGGGTAGCGGCAGCGCGGCATTGTACGCGGCGATCAACTCGCGGGCGTATTCGGCCTGGTCATTGTCGACCGACAACCCCAACAGACCGAAAATGGGCAACTCCCCGCTGCCACCGAGCAAATCACGCCCGACCAGATGCGCCTCGATGCCCTCGCTGGCCAGCATGCCTTGCAGCAGCTCGCCTTCCATCAGGTTTTCCGGTTCATAGATTCGCTGCATGGAGCGCCCCTTCATTCGTTTTCGCTGTGAACTTCAAGTAACCATTCCTGACCATCAGTCTGCAGGACAAACGTGATGGGGCGGCAACACACCGGACAGTCTTCGATATAGGTCTGATCGCCACCGGACAAATCCAGCACCGCCTCGGCCTCTTCACCACAATACGGACATTCGTAGCGCTCGGTTTCCAGCATCGCGGTCTCCAGGGTGACTTGTGCGTATAATCGCCGGTCTATTTGCAGGGCTATTTTTGTCTGGCTACCTTTTCAGACCGTGCCCCGTTGGTTTTCGATCAAAACCTTTACTTACCCTAGCCGTTTCTAACAAGAGAGCATGATGGGCGAATTCGATGCCATCCGACCTTACGACGACAGCGAAGTCCCAGCGGTGCTGGCACGATTGCTCGGCGACAAGGCGTTTCTAGATATCCTCACCCACTTCCGCTTCCCGCGTTTCGCCGGTGCTTTCGGCTGGATGCTCAAACCTCTTATAGCTCATCGGTTGCGCCGTGAGTTCGCCGGCATCAATTCGGTGGCCACACTGCAGGACAAAGTCGAGTATTACGTTGACCACACCATCGAACGCGCCACGGACGGGGTGACGTACACCGGCGTCGAGCAGTTCAAGTCCGGTAGCGCCTACCTGTTCATCGCCAACCACCGCGACATCGTCATGGACCCGGCCTTCGTCAACTATGCCGTGTACCACGCCGGCCTGCCGACACCGCGCATCGCCATTGGCGACAACCTGCTGCAGAAACCCTTCGTCAGCGACCTGATGCGCCTGAACAAAAGTTTCATCGTGCACCGTTCGATCACCGGTCGCCGAGAGAAAATGGCGGCCTATCAGCTATTGTCGGCCTACATCAACCACTCGATCCGCAACGATTGCGCGTCGATCTGGATCGCTCAGGCCGAAGGCCGGGCCAAGGACGGCGACGACCGCACCGAGTCAGCGATCCTCAAGATGTTCCACATGAGTCGCAAGGATGAACCGTTCGGCGAAGTCATCCGCTCGCTGAACGTCACTCCGGTGTCGATCAGCTACGAATACGACCCGTGCGACCAGGCCAAGGCCCGCGAGCTCTACATCCGAGCCACCACCGGCAGCTACACCAAGGTGCCGGGCGAAGACGACGTCAGCATCGCCAAAGGCATCACCGGCTACAAGGGCCGGGTCCACGTGAACTTCGCCGCGCCGATCACCGAGTTGTTCGAAGACACCAAACAATTGGCGATCGAAATGGACAAGCAGATCCTCGGCGGTTATCGCTTGTTCCCGGTGCACTACCTGGCGTACGCACAGTGGAAAGACGCCGATCCGCAGTTGCAGGTGCCGAAAGCGGCTGACGTGTTTGCAGCCGACGAGCTGGCGAAGGCCCAGGAAGAATGGCAGCGGCGCCTTGAGGCCTGCCCGGAAGAACATCGTCCTTTCCTGGTGCTGCAATACGCCACACCGGTGCGTAATCAGTACCGGGTGAAAGCCGGGTTGGCGCTGTAGGTTTTTACAGCAAGATCAAAAGATCGCAGCCTTCGGCAGATCCAACATCAATGTAGGAGCTGCAGAAGGCTGCGATCTTTTGCTTTAAGGGATCAAACCCGCGTGCTGATCCACGACACCAGCAACGCCAAGCCCAGGCAGGCAAAACCGAAACGATAGAAAAACCGGTTCATGCGCAAGGTCGCCCAATCCAGCACGGGCTCTTCACTGGGACGGCTCTGACGCTGCGCTGCCAGACTGGCCTGCGCGCGCTGTTCGCGGCGACGCGTAGCGTGCAGCAACCAGCTGCCCGGAAAGGCAAACAGCAAGGCGAGCAAGTTGATCAATTTGGCGGGATGGGCGGTAAACAGCGTCATCAAATGCAGCGACATCACAAACCTCAGTCAAAACAGGTGTGGCGAACGCCGGACCGACGACCGCGGCGCAAATTCTACCGAAAGCCGTCCCTCCTGCCCGCCGCTTTACGACAAATAACTCACCATTTGGCAGATTCCTGCTCTGCGTCACGGCTTCGTCATCTGAATGCGCCAGTCTCTCGGCCCATCGAAACCGACACGGAAACCGTCATGCTCCACGCCGAAAACCAGGATCGCCTCTACCTCATCGCTCAAAGCGACGAACAACAAGCCCTCGTCGGCAGCCTCGCCTTCAACGTTCAGGATTGCCATTGGCTGGTGTATTGCGCACTGGGTGGGCATCAACATGCGGATTTACCGGAGGCGGACTTGCTGACGGGCGTGAGTGTGCTGGATTTTTATTCGCAAGCCGCCTGACTCCGCAGAATCCTGCCCGGCAGGAGCTGCAGAAGGCTGTGATCTTTTGATTTTTTGAGGGAGTAGCCGAAGATCAGGATCAAAAGATCGCAGCCTTCGGCAACTCCTGCGGGGCTCGCATTACTCGCTGAGAATCTGACCAATCGTCGGGTCCTTGAACAGACGCGTCAATGCGTCGCTCAATACATCGCTGACCAGCTTGGTGTTGGTTTCCTGATTCGGCGCCATGCCGAAACGCTGATCCAGCGACGCACCGTAACGACCGCTGTAGCGGCGGTTGGCGTTCTGTACGTCGGAGCGGAAGGTCGCGCCAATGGTCGCCTCGGTCACGTACATGCCTTCCTTCGGCGACTGATACTTCAGCTCAGCCAGGGTCACGGTCAATTGCGGGGCATTCATCGCATTGGATGTCGGGGTAAAGCCCAGCAAACGCACGGCCGCTTCAGCCTGGGCCTGCAACTTCGGCAGGATCTGCGCGCCCTGCACCGTGATTGCACTCGTTTCCGGATACAGACCGCCACGGGTGCCCAGGGTTGGCGACGGACGACCGTCCACCACACGCACCACCACTGGCTGACCATGGCCGACCGGCGCCAGCTGAGTTGTCAGCTTCGGCTCCGGGTTCAGTTGTTGCGGGCTGTGGGCGCAGCCAACCAGGGTCAAACTGGTCACAGTGATCAAACCGAACAACAGGCGTTGCAACATGCTCTTCTCTCCAGAATCAGGCACAAACAGGCCGGCAGTATAGCGGTGGGCCACTGCGGGTAACCAGCGCCTCGCAGTGAATACTGAAATGTCTGACAAACCCTTGGGAAGCCGGTTCCTGTCACACAGATGTCACCGCCCATACACTTGCATGTCACGGCGCTTTGACAACCTTCACGACAGTCACCCCTTGAAGGTACTTTGCCATGCGCCACCTGATCTCGCTGTTCGCTCCGCGCCCATTGCATCGCTGCTTTGCCCTGCTCGACCGCTATGGTCATTGCCAGGCGTTCAAGCAGTGCAGCCTGCAGCCGATGGGCGATGGCTGGGTCGAAATCGAAGAAATCCGCCTCAACTGGCTGCACCATCCCCTGCCTGCCAGTGCCCGTGTCAGCCAGCACAAACCACGCGCGCGGGCGCAGCAGCTGTTGACCACCTGACCAGACGCCTAATAAAAGTCATTAAACACGTCCATTTCCCTGCGTTTCTTAGATACAATCTCCCCCCGATTATAAGGACGTCTCCTGATCGGGCCTCGCAGCATCGTCAATGCTTCGGTATTGGCACCCCGCACCGCCCACAGAGAGCCGCCCACACAGATCGAGTGAAGCTGGCGTGCTTGCTGTTCCTTGAGCAAAACCCCCACTTTTCGCGAATCTGCAGAGCTGTCATTACGCTCGGTCACTGAGCTGTTTGCCCGTTTTGCCTGTCATGCATCCCATGGCGGCAATCCATCCGGGCACGGTGCCAGGCTGGGGCAGCCCTTTTTTGAGGTTCACGTCTTCAAAAGAGCGTGAAAAAAACGGGTTTTCACAACTTCACAAGAGTGTGGCGAGCAAATGAATAGTTTTGCGTCTGAATATGCACCATTAGCGTCTGGAACAGCCCAACGACACAGGACCGAGTATTCCTCGAACACCGGAGCCTGAAGCCTGTCCGCTACGGATTTGGTTGCACAAACGGATGTCTCGACCATAAGTCGAATTGCCAGTCGCGCGTTGAAATGAGTTCATAGACCTCATTGACCCGGCCGGTAGCGTCCGTCGAAGTTGCGATAAATTGCGAAGATTCGGACATGGCGATACTGCCATGAGTACCAGGGGCATCACTGACTCGCCCCGGAACGCCTGGCAGCCATGCCGACAATTTGGTGCTGCAGATTTTGGAGACGCGTTAAATGGCGCATAACGAAGCAGTCGACGTAGTACTGGTTGGGGCCGGCATCATGAGTGCCACCCTCGCAGTACTGCTCAAAGAGCTCGACCCCGCGATCAAGCTGGAAGTCGTCGAGCTGATGGATTCCGGTGCCGCGGAGAGTTCGAACCCGTGGAACAACGCCGGTACCGGTCACGCCGGGCTGTGTGAGCTCAATTACACGCCGCAGGCCGCCGACGGCACCGTCGACATCAAGAAAGCCGTGCACATCAACACCCAGTTCGAGGTGTCGAAGCAGTTCTGGTCGTACCTGACCAAAAAAGGCACCTTCGGTTCGTGCAAGTCCTTTATCAGCCCGGTGCCGCACCTGAGCTTCGTGCAAGGTGACAGTGGCGTGTCCTTCCTCAAGGAGCGCTTCAACGTGCTGAGCAAGCACCACGCCTTCTCCGACATGGAATACACCGAAGACAAGGCAAAAATGGCGGACTGGATGCCATTGATGATGCCTGGTCGTCCGGCTGACGAAGTCGTCGCCGCCACCCGCGTGATGAACGGCACCGACGTCAACTTCGGCGCGCTGACCAACCAATTGCTCAAGCACCTGACCAGCGCACCCGATGCCCAGGTCAAGTACTGCAAGCGCGTGACCGGTCTGAAGCGTAACAACGGCGGCTGGACCGTCAGCATCAAGGACGTGAACAGCGGCAACACCCGCGAAGTCGACGCGAAGTTCGTCTTCCTCGGCGCGGGCGGTGCGGCATTGCCGTTGCTGCAGGCGTCGGGCATCGAAGAAAGCAAAGGCTTCGGCGGCTTCCCGATCAGCGGCCAGTGGCTGCGTTGCGACAACCCGGAAGTGGTCAAACACCACCAGGCCAAGGTGTATAGCCAGGCCGCCGTGGGTTCGCCACCGATGTCGGTGCCGCACCTCGACACTCGAGTGGTCGATGGCAAGAAGTCCCTGCTGTTCGGACCTTACGCCGGTTTCACCACCAAGTTCCTCAAGCACGGCTCCTTCATGGACCTGCCGATGTCGGTTCGCGCCGGCAACATCGGCCCGATGCTGGCCGTGGCGAAAAACAACATGGACCTGACCAAGTACCTGGTCAGCGAAGTGATGCAGTCGATGGAGCAACGCCTGGATTCCCTGCGTCGTTTCTACCCTGAAGCGAAAGCCGAAGACTGGCGCCTGGAAGTGGCCGGCCAACGGGTTCAAATCATCAAGAAAGACCCGAAAAAGGGCGGCGTCCTGCAGTTCGGCACCGAGCTGGTCGCGGCCAAGGACGGCTCCCTTGCTGCACTGCTCGGCGCTTCGCCAGGCGCGTCGGTGACCGTTTCGATCATGCTGGAGCTGATCGAGAAATGCTTCCCGGCCAAAGCATCCGGCGAGTGGGCGGCCAAACTGGCGGAAATCTTCCCGGCCCGTGAAAAGGTTCTGGAAACCGATGCTGCGCTGTATCGCAAGATCAATACGCAGAACAACATCGCGCTGGAACTGGTTGAAGAAAGCAGCGAGACCCCAAGCTACGCTTGATCGTCGCGCATAAAAAACGCCCCGTTCTCATTGAGAGCGGGGCGTTTTTTTATGGGCGGCAAAACAATCTTGTGGCGAGGGAGCTTGCTCCCGCCGGGCAGCGAAGCGGCCCCAAAATTCTGCCAACGGCGAAGATTTTGTGAGTGCTGCGCACTAAAGCGGGAGCAAGCTCCCTCGCCACAGGTATTCGGTTCGCTTCGGATACGATCAGCCGCGAGCCTTGTTGATCAGTTCGATGTACTCGGCCGCGTTGCGCTGATCCTTGATCAGGTCAACGAAGGTCTTGCCGTGTTCATCCTGGCCATCAACGTCGTAGCCGGCTTCGACGAAGAACGTCAGAAAACGCTCGAAGTCGTCAATGCGCAGGCCACGGTAGGCCTTGATCAGTTTGTGCAGGGACGGCGAAGTGGCGTCGACCGGTTCGAAATCGAGAAACAACTTGATCTGCTCGTCGCCGATCTCGTCACCAATCACTTGTTTCTTATCTTTACGCATTGCCGACTCCAGCTCGCAGACATTTCACGGGGCGGGCAGTTTACCCCTCACAGGGCGCCGGGCTCAACGCGGACGAACGGCCCCGGTGTGCAGGTCAGCCCAGACATGGCCATTGGCGTAGCTGAGGAACTGGCAATACACCGTGTCATTGCGCAACAAGTCGATCACCACGCGGTACTGCGCCATCGGATAAAACAGCGTCAGGGTTTTGCTTTTGTCGTCGTAGATCGGCTTTTTCAGGCTTTTGCTCTCGCCATCGAAGTTGACCAGTACCTGATTGATGGTCGCGCCCTTGTTCAAGGGTTTGCCCTTGAGGCGGATCAGCAACGGAGACGTCACCGGGATCGGTTGTTGGGTGGACTGGCGCTGACTGCCGACCACCACCGAATATTCGGTGACCTGCAGCAGTTGTTGCTGCTCGGGTTCGGCGTCACGCAGGGTCAGGTCGTCCGGTGGCAGAAACTGCGCATGCATCGGCGTCGGCGCGGCGGCCAGGGGCAGGCTGAGGGTCAGCAACAGGGCGGCGCAGCTGCGGATCAAAAGGCTCATGACGGGCTCCCAGGGCGAAGCGGAGCACTCTAGCATGAGGATCATCTGCGCGAATTAGCGATATGGGTCAATACTTCGCAGTACCAAGCTGGCCATGCTGGAAGAGCTTTCAGCCGTCGATCAATGGTGCACCGTCTACCGTGGAGTGCTCATGTCGTTCTCCGTTCCCCCGTTATTCGCCGCCTGGCGTCAGACCTGGCACGCCGGCTACACCCTCAGACGCTTACGCGGCGACATCAGTGCCGGAGTGACGGTAGGGATTATCGCCATCCCATTGGCCATGGCCCTGGCGATTGCCGTAGGTGTACCGCCCCAGCAAGGGTTGTATACGGTACTGATCGCCGCGCCCCTGATCGCTCTCACCGGCGGTTCGCGTTTCAATGTCAGTGGGCCGACCGCCGCGTTCGTGGTCATCCTGCTGCCCATCACCCAACAATATGGCCTGGGCGGCTTGCTGCTCTGCACCATGCTTGCCGGCGTCATCCTCATTGCCCTGGGACTGATTCGCGCCGGGCGGTTGATTCAGTACATTCCGTATCCGGTCACGCTGGGCTTTACCGCCGGGATCGGCATTGTCATTGCCACCCTGCAATTGAAGGATTTGCTGGGCCTGAACACCCCCAGCCAGGCAGAACACTACATCGAACAGCTGGGTGTACTGATTCTCGCGTTGCCCACCGCTCGGCTCGGGGACGGGATCATCGGTATCGCCTGCCTGGCCGTTCTGATTGTCTGGCCACGGTGGGTACCGAGGATCCCGGGGCATCTGGTGGCGCTGACCGTCGGCGCCCTCCTGGGGTTGGCGCTGGAACACGGCGGGTTGGCGGTGGCGACCTTGGGTGAGCGTTTCAGCTACATGGTCGAGGGCGTCAGCCATCCCGGCATTCCACCGTTCCTGCCGAGCTTCGATTGGCCGTGGAATCTACCCGGTCCCGACGGCCAGCCGCTGCACCTGTCCTACGACTTGATCCGTCAATTAATGGCGCCGGCGTTCGCCATTGCCATGCTCGGTGCCATCGAGTCCTTGTTGTGTGCGGTGGTGGCGGATGGCATGACCGGCAGCAAACACGACCCCAACGCCGAACTGCTGGGCCAGGGCCTGGGCAACCTGATCGCACCGTTGTTCGGCGGCATTACCGCCACGGCTGCGATCGCCCGAAGCGCCACCAATGTGCGCAGCGGAGCCTTTTCGCCATTGGCCGCCATTATTCACAGCGCGGTGGTACTGATGGCGATACTGGTGCTCGCACCGCTTTTCAGCTACCTGCCGATGGCTGCGCTGGCCGCATTGCTGGTCATGGTGGCGTGGAACATGAGCGAAGCCCGGCACGTGCTGCATACACTGCGCATCGCGCCCCGCAGCGATGTGCTGGTCTTGCTGACCTGCCTGAGCCTGACGGTGTTATTCGACATGGTAATGGCCGTCGGTGTCGGCCTGTTGCTGGCCGCCGGGTTGTTTATCAAGCGCATGAGCGATCTGACGGACACCGCCGAACTGCCACGCGCCTACCATCAAGCCTTGCAGGACATGCCGGCGCACGTTCGTTGCTACGCGATACGCGGGCCGTTGTTTTTCGGTGCGGCCGAAAAGGCCTTGGGAGTCCTGCGCAAATTCAGTCCGGAGGTCAAAGTGGTGATCGTCGAGATGAGCGCCGTGCCCATGCTGGACATGACGGCGCTGGCGGCCTTCGACAATATCCTCAGGGATTACCGCACGGACGGCATTGGCCTGATTCTGGTGGCGACCTCCCCGCGGGTGCGCCTGAAGCTCAGACGCGCGGGTATCCATCGGGAGCAGCGTCAGTTGGCCTACGTGAACAACCTGGAACAGGCTCGTCGCAAAAGCGAACGCTGGCTGGCCGGGGAAAACTGAGCGCGCTTCAGGCGAACTGCGCGCGCATCCACGCCTGATATTCAGCCACACCCGGCTCGCCTTCGCGCGGCGCCCAGTGAGCAAGCTCTCCCTCACCGACGGGACGATAAGGGCCGGCCTTGCACTCGAACATCAGGCTGTCGGCTTCCAGCACCACCAGGCCATGGAACACACCGGTTGGCAGGTCAACACCCACGCAATCGCCACCAGCCTGCAGAATCTGCTTGCGCACCACCACACCAGACTCATCGAAAATCAGCAGACCAAGCCGCCCTTTGAGGACCAACAAGGTTTCAGCCTTGTTCTCACACAGATGCCGATGAGGCGGAATGTACGTGGACGGCTGCAGACCCACCGCCATGCGATGGCAAGCGTCTTCCATCCGATGGAAGTTGTGATGCTGGCGCCCACGTGGATTTACCGCAGCCTTCCCGGCCAGTTCATTGAACAAGGATTGATCAAGAAAGCTCGGCGCGCTCATCGCTTACATCCCTTTAACGGCGAAAATTCCGTTGGCGTTACGCCAGTAGCCTTTGTAGTCCATGCCGTAACCGAAGATGTAACGGTCGATGCACGGCAGGCCGACGAAATCGGCTTTCAGGTCCGGGCGAGCCTTACGGTCGTGGTCCTTGTCGATCAGCACGGCGGTGTGCACTTTGCGCGCGCCAGCGTGTTTGCAGAAGTCGATGATCGCGCCCAGGGTGTGACCTTCGTCGAGGATGTCGTCGATGATCAGCACGTCACGGTCGATGAACGACACTTCCGGCTTGGCTTTCCAGAACAGGTCGCCGCCGCTGGTTTCGTTGCGATAGCGGGTGGCGTGCAGGTAGGACGCTTCCAGCGGGAATTGCAAATGGGTGAGCAGCTTGCCGGCGAAAATCAGGCCGCCGTTCATCACACAGAACACCACCGGATTTGTTTCAGCCAGTTGTTCGTTGATGTGTGCACCGACGCGGGCGATGGCCGCCTCGACTTCAGCTTCGGTGTACAGGCAGTCAGCCTCTCGCATGATTTGACGGATATGCTCGAGATCAGCGGACATGGCGCTCTCCAGGGGGGACGGGATTCGGGAAAAGCGGGCAAAGGTACGCATCCCGCACGGCCAGATCAAGCGTTTGTGGACTAACGTACTCTATGTCTATAGGACAACACCCTCGGATAGATTAATCTAGGCCGGTTTTTTTGCCCGCCGCCGGAGCCTTTCCCATGCCCATCCTCGAGATCCGCCATCCGCTGATCCGTCATAAACTCGGCCTGATGCGCCGCGCAGACATCAGCACCAAGAATTTCCGTGAGCTCGCTCAGGAAGTCGGCGCCCTTTTGACCTATGAAGCCACCAAAGACCTGCCGCTGGAATCCTACGACATCGAAGGCTGGTGCGGCACTGTGTCGGTCGAGAAAATCGCCGGCAAGAAGATTACCGTGGTGCCGATCCTGCGCGCCGGTATCGGCATGCTCGAAGGTGTGCTCAGCCTGATTCCGGGGGCCAAGGTCAGCGCCGTGGGCGTGGCCCGCAACGAAGAAACGTTGCAGGCCCACACCTATCTGGAAAAACTGGTTCCCGAAATCAACGAACGCCTGGCCATGATCATCGACCCGATGCTCGCCACCGGCAGCTCCATGGTCGCCACCATCGACCTGCTGAAAAAGGCCGGTTGCCGCGACATCCGCGCCATGGTGCTGGTCGCCGCGCCGGAAGGCATTGCCGCCGTGGAGAAGGCTCACCCGGACGTGACCATCTACACCGCTTCCATTGACGAGAAACTGAACGAACACGGTTACATCATCCCAGGCCTGGGCGATGCCGGTGACAAGATCTTCGGCACCAAGCAGAAGGACGCGTGACCATGCAGCAAGAGTTCAACGATCCGCTCTGGCGCACGGTGCTGTCCGGCGCCCAGATGCTGTTCGTGGCGTTCGGCGCGCTGGTGTTGATGCCGCTGATTACCGGCCTCGATCCGAACGTAGCGCTGTTCACGGCGGGCCTGGGGACGATTCTGTTCCAGATCGTCACCGGGCGTCAGGTGCCAGTGTTCCTGGCTTCGAGCTTCGCCTTCATCACCCCGATCATTCTCGCCAAGGGCCAATTCGGCCTCGCGGCGACCATGGGCGGTGTGATGGCGGCCGGTTTCGTCTACACCTTCCTCGGCCTCGCCGTGAAGATCAAAGGCACCGGCTTCATCGACCGCTTGCTGCCACCGGTGGTGATTGGCCCGGTGATCATCTCCATCGGCCTGGCCATGGCGCCGATCGCCGCCAACATGGCGATGGGCAAGGCTGGCGACGGTAGCGAGCTGATCCACTACCAGACGGCCATGCTGATCTCAATGCCTGCGCTGCTGACGACGCTGATCGTCGCGGTGTTCGGCAAAGGCATTTTCCGCCTGGTGCCGATCATCTCCGGCGTGCTGGTCGGTTTTGCGATGGCGTTCTATTTCGGCGTGGTCGATACCGCGAAGATTGCCGCGGCACCGTGGTTCGCGATCCCCAACTTCACCGCGCCGGAATTCAACTGGCAGGCGATTCTGTTCATCGTTCCGGTGGCATTGGCCCCGGCCATCGAGCACATCGGCGGCGTGATCGCCGTGGGCAGCGTGACCGGTCGCGACTACCTGAAGAAGCCCGGCCTGCACCGCACCCTGCTCGGCGACGGCATTGCCACCACCGCCGCCGGTTTGTTCGGCGGTCCGCCCAACACCACCTACGCCGAAGTGACGGGCGCGGTGATGCTGACCAAGAACTACAACCCGAAAATCATGACCTGGGCGGCGATCTTTGCCATCAGCCTGGCGTTCATCGGCAAGTTCGGCGCGCTGCTGCAAAGCATTCCAGTGCCGGTGATGGGCGGGATTCTGTGCCTGTTGTTCGGTTCGATTGCGGCGGTGGGGATGAACACGCTGATTCGCCACAAGATCGACCTGGGCGAAGCGCGCAACCTGGTGATCGTTTCGGTCACGCTGGTATTCGGGATAGGCGGCGTGCTGGTCGGCACCGGCACCGGTCCGGACGACTTCGGCCTCAAAGGCATCGCGCTGTGCGCGGTGGTGGCGATTGCGCTGAACCTGTTACTGCCGGGCAATGACAGCTGGAAGCACAAGAAGGCGGATGAGCCGCTGATCTAAGGCTGACACAACACCCTGTGGCGAGGGAGCTTGCTCCCGCTGGAGTGCGCGCAGCACTCACAAAATCTTCATGGATTGCGAGAATTTTGGGGCCGCTTCGCGACCCAGCGGGAGCAAGCTCCCTCGCCACGGTTTGTATTTCTACAGCGCCAACGGCGCTCTTTCGCACAAAGTTCTCAGCGCCTTGGCCCACTGCGGATCATCGTTGAGACACGGCACCAGCACCAACTCATCTCCCCCCGCTTCGCGGAACAGTTCATTCCCGCGATCACCGATTTCCTCAAGCGTCTCGATGCAATCGGCAACGAACGCCGGGCACATCACCAGCAACTTCTTCACGCCCATTCCCGCCAGCTCATCGAGGCGTGCTTCGGTGTAGGGTTCGATCCATTTCGCCCGACCCAATCGCGACTGGAACGACACCGACCACTTGCCGTCCGGCAAGCCCAGCCGCTTGGCAAACTCGGAAGCAGTGCGCAGGCATTGGGCGCGGTAGCAGGTCGCCAAAACTTCTGGCGAAGCGTTCAGGCAGCAGTTATCGCTTTGGAAGCAATGGTGACCGGTAGGGTCTATTTTCTTCAGATGCCGCTCCGGCAAACCGTGGAAGCTCAGCAGCAGGTGATCGTAATCCTGCAGTAAATACGGCTTGGCGCTGGCCACCAACGCATCGAGGTATTCCGGCTGATCGTAGAACGGCTGGAGAATCGAAAACTGCACGTCGAGTTGCTTCTCCCGCACGACCCGCCGGGCTTCCTCGATCACCGTAGTGACGGTGCTGTCGGCGAACTGTGGATAAAGCGGCGCGAGGGTAATTTTCTTGTGCCCCTGGGCAGCGAGCTGCACCAGTTTCGTTTCAATCGACGGCTCGCCGTAACGCATGGCCAGTTCTACCGGACCGTGAGTCCACTCAGCGGTCATGGCCTGCTGCAAGCGACGGCTGAGCACCACCAGCGGCGAGCCCTCCTCCCACCAGATCGAGGCATAGGCGTGGGCCGACTGCTCCGGGCGCTTGATCAGAATCAGCGACACCAGCAAACGTCGCACCGGCCATGGCAGGTCGATCACGTACGGGTCCATCAGAAATTGATTGAGGTAGCTGCGCACATCCGCCACAGAGGTGGAGGCAGGTGAACCCAGGTTGACCAGAAGCAACGCGTGATCGGTCATGCAACGTCCTATTTCAGAGGCGGCTGGACAAGTCGTCCAGGGCCGCGCGCAAATCAGTGAACTGGAATGTAAAACCCGCTTTCAACAAACGCGCCGGCACGGCTTTCTGGCCGCCCAGCAACAGCAATGACAATTCGCCCAAACACACCTTCAACGCCAGGGCCGGCATGGGCATGAATGCCGGGCGATGCAACACGGCGCCCAGCGTGCTGGCAAACTCACGATTGCGCACCGGTTTGGGCGCGCAGGCATTATAAGGACCGCTGGCGTCTTTCTGATGCAGAAGAAAATCAATCACGGCGATTTGATCCTTGATATGGATCCACGGCATCCACTGCCGACCATCGCCAAGAGGCCCGCCCAGCCCCAGTTTGAACGGCAACAACAGCCGCGACAAAAAGCCGCCCTCGGCAGACAACACCAACCCCGTGCGAATCAGGATCACTCGGATGCCCAAGGCCTCGGCGCGCTGCGCGGTTTCCTCCCAGGCAATGCACAACTGGCTGGCGAAATCGTCGATGACGGGTGGAGATTCCTCAGTCAATTCCCGCTCGCCACCGTCGCCGTACCAGCCCACGGCGGAGCCTGAGATCAACACCTGCGGTTTCTGTTCGCGGGTGTCGAGCCAGGCCAGCAGGGTTTCGGTCAGGGTGATGCGACTGCTCCAGAGCAAGGCCTTGCGCTTGGTCGTCCAGGGCCGGTCGGCAATCGGAGCACCCGCCAGGTTGATAATCGCGTCCACGGGCTCTTGTCCGAGGTCTTCCAACCGCGCGACACCACGAACTTCTGCACCGCAGATTTTCGCGACTTTTTCAGGTGCCCGACTCCATACCGTCAGACGATGTCCCTGGCTCAGCCAGTGTCGGCAGAGTTGACTCCCTATCAAACCAGTACCGCCGGTCAGCAATATGTGCATGACTTCTTCCTCGCGTGGCGTTTTACCCTGATCACTAGTCTATTTTTATAAGCAGGGATCTTTGATATCGGGCAGGCTCTGTTGATAACAATAGGCCAAGCTGTCAGAACGAGAACGCTAAAAGTTATACCAAAAAACAATATTGTACAGGTTTCATCCACGGCGTAGTCTGTACAGAAAGGCAAACGAGGCCCCTATGACTGTACCTATCGCAATCATCGGCACCGGCATCGCCGGACTCTCAGCCGCCCAGGCGCTTACGGAGGCCGGGCATGTCGTTCAACTTTTCGATAAAAGCCGCGGCAGTGGCGGACGCATGTCGAGCAAACGCAGCGACGCGGGTGCCCTGGACATGGGCGCGCAATATTTCACTGCCCGCGATCGCCGCTTTGTCACGGAAGTCCAGCGCTGGCAAGCCAACGGCTGGGTCGCCGAGTGGACGCCACAGCTCTATACCTTCCACGGTGGCCAGCTCAATCTGTCGCCGGACGAACAGACGCGCTGGGTCGGCACGCCGCGCATGAGTGCCATCACCCGCGGCTTGCTCGGCGATTCGGAAGTACATTTCGCCTGTCGCATCACCGAGGTCTATCGGGGTGAGGAGCATTGGCATCTGCAGGACGCCGAGGGATTCACCCATGGCCCGTTCAGTCATGTCATCGTCGCCACGCCCGCGCCCCAGGCGACCGCATTGCTGGCCTCCGCGCCGAAGCTCGCCGGTGCCGCCGCCGGGGTAAAAATGGACCCCACCTGGGCGGTCGCGCTGGCCTTCGATACACCGCTGGACACCCCCATGGAAGGCTGCTTCGTGCAGGACAGCCCGCTCGACTGGCTGGCCCGCAACCGGAGCAAACCGGGGCGTGACAACACAATGGACACCTGGGTGCTGCACGCCACGAGTGCCTGGAGCCGGCAACATATCGACCTGCCCAAAGAGGCTGTGATCGAGCAATTGCATGGCGCGTTCGCCGAACTGCTCCACAGCGCGATGCCAGCGCCTACGTTCAGCCTCGCCCACCGCTGGCTCTACGCCCGCCCCGCCACCAGCCATGAATGGGGCACCCTGGCCGATGCCGATCTGGGGCTTTACGCGTGTGGCGACTGGTGCCTGTCCGGTCGTGTCGAGGGGGCATGGCTCAGTGGTCAGGAAGCCGCTCGCCGCCTGCACGAGCACCTGCAATGAACCGAATCAACCCGAGCAAGCTGCTGCTGTCGAAATGGACAGCAGCCCAGCCGCAAAACCGCGAAAAACATTTTCTGGTCACCGAGCTGTTCCGCGACGAGGAAGGCATGGTGCTGGACGTCGAATTGCAGGCGGTGCTGACCAAGCGCAGTGAGCGGCTCGACTGGCAAACGCTGAAAAACAGCGACACCTGGATCCTCGGCTGGAAATAGATCGCCTGTAGAAGCGAACTCGCAATGTCCGTCAATGCCTTCGCTTTAAACCTGACACGCTTCAGCAATCTCAGGTTCATGGTGATCAGCCTCGCTCCCACAGGGCTCCCGCAAAAACCTATACAAATAATTTGACTTGTACACCTTTGAATCTATGATGAAGGCATGTTGTACAGAAATTTAATTTTGTACAGGTCTTGGATTCGAGGTGCACCCATGCCCCACGCCAGCGCGAAACCGAAAATTGCTATCAGCGCCTGCCTGATGGGCGCCGAGGTGCGTTTCAACGGTGGGCACAAGGAATCGCGGCTGTGCAGCCGCACCCTCACTGAATATTTCGAATTCGTCCCGGTCTGTCCGGAGGTCGCGATCGGTCTCGGCATCCCTCGGCAACCCATCCGACTGGTCGGCGACGCTGAACAACCTGAAGCCCTTGGCACTGTTGACCCTGAACTGAATGTCACCCGAGCGCTGGCCGATTACGGCGAGAAAATGGCCATTGAGCTGGACAATATCTGCGGCTACATCTTCATGCAGAAATCACCGTCATGCGGCCTGGATCGGGTCAAGGTCTACCACGCCAACGGCGCGCCCGTAGACGGCGGCGGCCGAGGCATCTATGCCCAGGCTTTCTGCGCGTTGCATCCGGACCTGCCGGTGGAAGAAGACGGTCGTCTCAATGACCCGGTGCTGCGGGAAAACTTCCTTACCCGAGTGTTCGCCTACAGCGCCTGGCAAGAGCTGCTGCAAGCGGGCCTGACTCGCCGCGGACTGACGGAATTTCACTCGCGGTATAAATACCTGCTGATGGCCCACAATCCGGTGCAGTACAAAACCCTGGGCAATCTGCTGGGCAACATGGGCCAGATCGATCCGAAAGAACTCGGCCCACGCTATTTCAGCGAACTGATGGCGGCCTTGAAGAAGTGCGCCACGCGCCGCACCCACACCAATGTTCTGCAACACATCAGTGGTTACCTCAAACAGGTCATCAGCGCTGACGACAAACAGGAAGTGCAACACGTCATCGGCCAGTACCGCCACGGCATCGTGCCGCTGGTGGTGCCGCTGACGCTGCTCAAACATCACTTTCGCCGACATCCGGATCCGTACATTGCACAACAGGTTTACCTGCAACCGCACCCGGAAAACCTAAGCCTGCGAAACGCGATCTGATGAAAACTCCACTCGACACCAGTGCCCGCGAAGACCTCGGCGCCGACTTTAAAAAAGCCCTCGATGAAGGCTGGCTGCCGATTCGTGAAGTGGCCCGGCAGACCGGCGTCAACGCCATCACTTTGCGCGCCTGGGAACGACGTTACGGGCTGATCGTGCCGCAACGTACGCCCAAAGGGCATCGACTGTTCAGCGCCGAACACGTGCAACGCATCCTGACGATCCTCACCTGGCTCAATCGTGGCGTGGCCGTCAGCCAGGTCAAGCAACTGCTCGACTCCCCGCAAGCTTTTAGCGAGTCGGTCGAAAATGATTGGCAGGTGCTGTGCAACACGCTGCTGCAAGCGGTCACTTCGCTCAACGAACGCACCCTCGATGACACCGTCAACCAGGCGATCGCCTTGTACCCACCGCGGACCCTGTGCGAACAGTTGCTGATGCCGTTGCTGGCCGAGCTTGAACAACGCTGGCAGGGCCAGTTTGGCGCGCAGATGGAGCGTGTGTTTTTTTACTCCTGGCTACGCAGCAAATTTGGCGCGCGCATCTACCATAACAACCGTCAGTTGCGCAGCGCACCGCTGCTGTTGATCAATCACTCCGACCTGCCGCTGGAACCGCACCTGTGGCTCACCGCGTGGCTGATCAGCAGTGCCGATTGCCCGGTGGAAGTGTTCGACTGGCCGCTGCCGGCGGGCGAGCTCGCACTGGCGGTCGATCACCTGCAAGCTCGCGGCGTACTGCTGTACTCCAGCAAAGCCATGAACCTTGCGCAGTTGCCGAAACTTTTCAACGGCGTCGGCGGCCCAAAAATGATTGCCGGACCAACGGTGTGCATCCACCACGCCGAGTTGTCCGTAAAAACGACAGAGATTGCAGAATTGTTCCTGGCCGAAGATCCGTTATCGGCGTATCAGGACCTGCTTCAGCGCGGGCTTATTTAAATGAATCGTACGGATACCACCCTGCAATTGATCTGGCTGCGCAGCGACTTGCGCCTGCATGACAACACCGCCCTGTCGGCCGCCGCATCCCGGGGCCCGAGCGTGGCGGTGTACTTGTTGAGCCCGGAACAATGGCGCGAGCATGACGATGCACCGTGCAAAGTGGATTTCTGGCTTCGCAACCTTCGCGAATTGAGCCGCGCACTCGGCGAGTTGAACATCCCGCTGCTCATCCGCATGGCCTCGCGCTGGGATGAAGCGCCGAAGGTTCTGCTCGATCTGTGCCAGCAGTTGAAGATCGACGCGGTGCACGTCAACGAGGAGTACGGCATTCACGAAAGCCGCCGCGATGCGGCGGTAGCCGACGCACTGAAAACCAAGGGTATCGACTTTTATAGCTACCTCGATCAGTTGCTGTTCAAGCCCGGCACCGTGCTGACCAAGACCGGCACGTACTTCCAGGTCTTCAGTCAGTTCCGCAAGGTTTGCTACGACCGTCTGCGCAGCTCGTTGCCGAGCCTGGTGAGCGCGCCAATGGCTCAGTCGCGCCTGACCGTCGACAGTGATGAAATCCCTTCAAGCGTTGCAGGCTTCGCCACGCCCAGCGAAACCTTGCGCGCGCTGTGGCCCGCCGGTGAAGCCGAAGCCCGTCGCCGCCTCGACACCTTCGCCGATGCGCAGATCGACTACTACAAAAGTGAACGCGACTTCCCGGCCAAACCCGGCACCAGTCAGCTCTCGGCCTACCTCGCGGCCGGCGTCATTTCCCCGCGCCAGTGCTTGCATGCAGCCCTGCAAAGCAATCAGGGCGAGTTCGAAAGCGGCAAAGTCGGCGCCGTCACCTGGATCAACGAATTGCTGTGGCGCGAGTTCTACAAACACATTCTGGTGGGCTACCCACGCGTCTCCCGCCACCGCGCCTTCCGCCCGGAAACCGAAGCCCTGGCCTGGCGCGACGCCCCCGATGAACTGGCGGCCTGGCAAGAAGCGCGTACCGGCCTGCCGATCATCGACGCCGCGATGCGCCAACTGCTCGAAACCGGCTGGATGCACAACCGTTTGCGCATGGTCGTGGCGATGTTCCTCACCAAGAATCTGCTGATCGACTGGCGTGAAGGCGAACGTTTTTTCATGCGGCACCTGATCGATGGCGACCTCGCGGCGAACAACGGCGGCTGGCAGTGGAGTTCGTCCACCGGCACCGACTCCGCGCCCTACTTCCGGATTTTCAACCCGCTCAGCCAATCGGAAAAATTCGACAGCGAAGGCCTGTTCATCAAGCACTGGCTGCCGGAGCTGGCCGGGCTGAACAAGAAAGACGTGCACAACCCGGAAAACCTCGGCGGCCTGTTCGGGGTGGCAGGTTATCCGTCGCCAATCGTCAATCTGAGTACGAGCCGCGCTCGCGCGCTGACCGCGTTCAAAAACCTGCCATCGCGACAAAATGCCGGAGGTGGCTATGAGTGATTTTCTGCGGCGCTTCGCCCGGCAGTTTGGTGAACTCAACAAAGACAACCTGCAACGCCTGAATGAGTTGTATACCGCTGATGTGCATTTCACCGATCCGCTGCACGAAGTACAGGGCATCGGGCATTTGCGCAGCTATTTCAGTGAGCTCTACGCCAACGTCAGCGAGCTTCGTTTCGATTTTTACGGCTTCGA
Organism: Pseudomonas sp. NFX71; assembly: GCF_048079215.1. NCBI lineage: Bacteria > Pseudomonadati > Pseudomonadota > Gammaproteobacteria > Pseudomonadales > Pseudomonadaceae > Pseudomonas > Pseudomonas sp. NFX71. The sequence goes on from NZ_CP182230.1 coordinate 840,963, forward strand.
CCAGACCGGCGAAGGCGAAGGTTATCTGCGCTGGGTCATGAGCTACCGCCATCCACGCCTGGCCGGCGGGGGCTTGATTCGGGTGGATGGCTGCTCGCACCTGCTCTGGAGTGACAAGGTCTATCGCCACCGGGATTACTTCGATGCCGGGGCTCTGCTTTACGAACATGTACCCGTATTGGGCCGGGCAATCGCCTGGTTGAAAAGGAGAATGGGATGAGCCTTACACCTCCACGACGATATTGGCTGACCGGGGCCAGCAGCGGCATTGGCGCCGCGCTGGCCGAGGAAATCCTGAAAACCGGCGCCCACCTGGCGGTCAGCTCACGCTCGCTGGCGCCGCTGAAAGTCTTGTCGCAACGCTATCCCGGGCAAGTGTTGGTGGTGGCGGGAGACCTGACCAACAGCCAGACCGTGCGCGAAATCGGCGAGCAAATTACGCATGACTGGGGCTCGCTGGATACGGTGATTCTCAATGCCGGCACCTGCGAATACGTCGACGTTCAGCAGTTCGACTCGTCGATCATCGAGCACGTGGTGCGCACCAATCTGCTGGCCAGCAGTTACTGCATCGAAGCGGCGCTGCCGCTGTTGCGCAAAGGCACCGCGCCGCACCTGGTGGGCGTCGCCAGTTCGGTGACCTACCTGCCGCTGCCACGGGCGGAGGCGTATGGCGCGTCGAAGGCCGGGCTGCGTTATCTGTTCGAATCGTTGCGCATTGACCTCGCGCCCGAAGGCATCGAAGTCACCGTGGTCAGCCCGGGGTTCGTCGACACACCGCTGACGGCGAAGAACGATTTCCCGATGCCGCTCAGTTGGCCGGTGGGCAAAGCGGCGCGGCACATCTTCGCCAAACTGAAAAACCGGCCACTGGAGATCGCGTTCCCGGCGCTGTTCATGGCGGCGCTCTGGCCGCTGTCGAAAATGCCCAACCGGGTGAAACTCGCCATCGGCAAACGCATGGTGCGCAGCAGTCCGCCGATCAAGGACGTGCCGTGAACATCGCTATCATAGGCAGCGGCATCTCGGGGCTCACCTGCGCTTACCTGCTGAATCGAAGCCACGCGATCACCCTGTTCGAGGCCGGCGACCGGGTCGGCGGTCATACCCACACCGTGGACGTGAAGGTCGATGGCAAGGAGTATGCCGTGGACACCGGTTTCATTGTGTTCAACGACCGGACCTACCCGAATTTCATTCGCCTGCTGGGCCAGATCGGCGTCGGCTTCAAAGCGACAGAGATGAGTTTCTCGGTCACCGACCCGGACAGCGGCCTCGAGTACAACGGCAACAACCTCAACAGCCTGTTCGCCCAGCGCCGCAATCTGCTGTCGCCGAGGTTCTGGGGCATGCTGCGGGATATCCTGCGCTTCAACAAGCGCGCTCAGTCCGACCTGTCCGAGGGCCGGATCGCGGCCGACACCACGCTCGATGAATACCTCGAGGCCGGCGGTTACGGCGAACGGTTCATCCTGCATTACATCGTGCCGATGGGCGCGGCGATCTGGTCGATGCCGATGGCCCAGATGCTGAATTTCCCGGTGGAATTCTTTGTGCGGTTCTTCAAGAATCACGGTTTGCTGTCGGTCAACAATCGCCCGCAATGGCGGGTGATCGAGGGCGGTTCGAGTGCGTACATCGCACCGTTGACCGTGACCTTCAAGCAGAAGATCCGCCTCAACTGTCCCGTGATACGGGTCGAGCGCGATGCCGATGGTGTCGTGATCCACAGCAGCGCCGGCAGCGAACGCTTCGACAAAGTCGTGTTTGCCTGCCACAGCGATCAGGCGCTGAAACTGCTGGCCAAGCCGAGCGAAGCCGAACGGTCGATCCTCGGCGCCCTGCCCTATGCCGACAACGAAGTGGTGCTGCACACCGACACGCGCCTGCTGCCGTCGCGCAAACGCGCCTGGGCCAGTTGGAATTACCGCCTCGGCGGTGCCGGACATACGCTGGCCGCGGTCACTTACGACATGAACATTCTGCAAGGCATCCAGAGCGACACCACCTTCTGCGTCAGCCTCAACCAGAGCGCCGGCATCAGTCCGTCCATGGTGCTCGGCCGATTCACCTACGCCCATCCGCAGTACAGCCTGGCGGCAGTGGCCGCACAGGCACGCTGGGAAGAATTGAATGGCGCGCAACACAGTTTTTATTGCGGCGCCTACTGGGCCAACGGTTTCCATGAAGACGGCGTGGTCAGCGCGTTGCGCGTGGCCCGCTCGTTCGGGGAAGTGCTGTGAACAGCGCCCTCTACAGCGGCTGGATCGCCCATCGGCGGTTTGCCCCAAGGCGCCATGAATTCCGTTACCGGATCGGCCTGCTGTACCTCGATCTCGATGAACAGGACGTCGTACTCGGGTTGTCACCGCTGGCGGGCAACCGCCGTTTCTCGCCGTTTTCGTTTCGCGAAAGCGACTACCTCAAAACCTGCACCGGCAACGGCATGCGCCTGATCGATGCCGTGCGCGAACAGGTCCGCCTGGCCATTGGTCATGCGCCACAAGGGTCGGTGTGCCTGTTGACCCAGCCTCGCAGTTGGGGCCTGGCGTTCAACCCGGTGAGTTTTTTTTATTGTTACGAAGCTGACGGCCAACTGGCGGCGATTCTTGCCGAAGTCACCAATACCCCGTGGCGCGAGCGTTATCACTATGTGCTGCCAGCCAGGACGCCGGAGGACCTGCGTGACTTCCATCAGCATTTCGCCGTGGCCAAATCGTTTCATGTGTCGCCGTTTCTGCCACGCGATCTCGAACACCGCATGAGCTTCAGCCCCGTCGCGAAAAAGCTCGGCGTGCACATGGCCGACTGGCAGGGCGAGCTGAAGCTGTTCGACGCCACGCTCAACCTGAAACGCGAAGACTTGAGTCGCGCCAGCCTGCACCGTTACTTGCGGCGCTTTCCGTGGATGACCGCGAAAACCTGCCTGGCGATTTATTGGCAAGCCCTGCGCCTGCTGCTCAAACGCACGCCGATATTTGCTCATCAAGCTGCCAATGGCAGCTTTCAAACCGCCACCGTTCCGCCCAAGGATCGCCGCCATGAAATCCTCTAGTGTCTCGGCCAAGGCCACACCGCGACGCATCAACGGTCTGACCGAGATGTTGCTGCGTCGCGGTGTGCTGCGGCAACTGGCCCACCTCAAACATGGACAACTGGTGGTCGTCGAGGACGGCGAGCGTCTGGTCTTCGGCACCGCTGGCAGCCATTTGCTGGGGGAGATTCACATCCTCGATGCCGCAGCGTGGGGACTGGTGGCAAGCAACGGTTCGATCGGCGCGGGCGAGGCGTTTATCCACGGTTACTGGAGTTCGCCGGACCTCACGGCAGTGGTTCGCGTGTTCGTCAGCAACCTGGAAGTGCTGGATGCGCTGGAAGGCGGTCTGGCAAAACTCAGCCGGCCGTTCGTTCAAGGGTTGCACTGGCTCAACCGCAACACGCGCAAGGGCTCGCAGAAAAACATCGCCGCGCACTACGACCTCGGCAACGACCTGTTCGAACAGTTTCTCGACCCGACCATGATGTATTCGGCGGCACAATTCCTGAGTCCCGAGGACAGTCTGGAACAGGCTCAGTTGAACAAACTGCAACGGATCTGCCAGAAACTCGACCTCAAACCAAGCGATCACCTGCTGGAAATCGGCACCGGCTGGGGCAGCATGGCGCTGTACGCGGCACAGCATTATGGCTGCAAAGTCACCACCACCACGCTGTCCAGGGAGCAGTACGCCTTTACCGCGCAACGGATCGACGCCCTCGGGTTGCAAGATCAGGTCACGTTGTTGCTCAAGGATTACCGCGACCTCACCGGGCAGTACGACAAACTGGTGTCGATCGAGATGATCGAAGCCGTGGGCCATCGCTTTCTGCCGACCTATTTCAAGCAGTGCGCGCACTTGCTCAAAAGCAATGGCTTGATGCTGTTGCAGGCGATCACCATCCGCGAGCAGCGCTACGAGCAGGCCAAGGGCAGCGTCGATTTCATTCAGCGCTACATCTTCCCTGGCGGCGCCCTGCCCTGTGTGCAGAAAATGCTCGAGATCGTCAGCCGCGATACCGACATGAACTTGCTGCACATGGAGGATTTCGGCCTGCACTACGCACGAACCTTGCGCCTGTGGCATGAAAACTTTCGCCGCGCCCAAGGTCGCTTGAGCGAATTGGGCTATGACGATTATTTCCTGCGGCTGTGGGAGTTTTACCTGTGCTACTGCGAAGGGGGGTTCCTGGAGCGCACCATCGGCACTGCGCAGTTACTGCTGGCCAAACCTTCGGCGATCACCGAGCCGCTGCTTGGCCGCTTCGATGCTTGAACGCTTGGCCAACGCGGCGCTGTTCCAGCTCGGCTGGTTTGTCTGCGTGATCGGCGGCAACAGTTTGTGGTTGTTGGTGGCGGTGGGCGCTTTGGTGATTCATCTGCTGTGGATAAGTCGTTGGGTGGACGAAGGCCGGCTGATTCTCAGCGTGGTGTTGCTGGGCACGACCGTCGACAGTTCATTGCACTGGCTGGGGGTGTTCGAGTTCAACGAGATCGTGCCGCTGATTCCTCTATGGCTGATGCTGTTATGGGCGTTGCTGGCAACGACGTTGCGCCATTGCCTGCAATGGACCGCAACGCCCTGGTGGCTGGGCAGCCTGCTGGGCGCCGTGGGTGGACCGTTGTCGTATTACGCGGGAGGACAACTGGCCGGGGTGCAATTCCCTTATGGCCAAGTACCGACGCTGATCGGCATCGGACTACTCTGGGCACTGCTGTTTCCCACGTTGCATTTCATGGCCCAGCGGTTGGCGGCGTCCGACACCCATGGTTGAGCGTCCGTCAGGCCTTTCACACAGCGCCGACCGACTGACTTACACTGCGCGCCATGAAGACCATTCCCCACACACAAATCGCCGAAACGGCGGTCACCTGCTCGACCTGCGCAGCCTGCTGCTGCCAGCTCGAAGTGATGCTGATCACCGACACGGGTGTGCCCGAGCGTTTTATCGATACCGATGATTGGGGCGGGGAAGTCATGCTGCGTCTGGACGACGGCTGGTGTGCCGCGCTGGATCGCAACAGCATGATGTGCACGATCTACGAAAAACGCCCGCTGATCTGCCGGGAATTCGAAATGGGTGCACCGGAGTGCATCGATGAGCGCCAGGGGATTACTACGGCGTATCGGTGATCTGCATTAATGCCGTCACAGTCGCCAAAGCGAGACACAGAACCTGTGGCGAGGGAGCTTGCTCCCGCTGGACAGCGCAGCAGTCCCCTTTCTTATTGACAAGAAATGGGGCCGCTCTGCGCCCCAACCGGAGCAAGCTCCCTCGCCACAATTTTTAAACCTTACAACGGCATCGTGTAGTGCAGTGCGTAACTTTCTACGCCATCGTTCGGGCTGCTGAACCCTGCATTGGAATAGTGCGTCGCACGAATCCCGACTTCATGTCCGCCCGCAAAACGCAGGCCGAAGCCGAAACGGTCTTCGAACTGAAAGGCACTGCCCAGTTTGTTGTCTTCAAGTTCGGTATTCGAGAACAACGCCACGCCAACCCCGAGCTCTACATAAGGCTTGACGTTCTGACCGGCAAACTCATAAACAAGAACCGGCGAAAACGAAAGGCTGTTGTTGCTGGAAGTCTTGTCGCCTTCCCAATAGGTGTAGGCGCCGCTCCAGTACCCGGTCAATCGACCGACATCACTCTGCAACCAACTCGTGTCCCAATCGAATTGCATGCCCAGTCGATAGGTCATGGTCGAATCGCTGGTCTGGCCGACCCCGAACTCCACGCCTGCCGCCTGTGCGCTAACACTTTGCCCCATTAGTGCGGCCGCAATCGCGGCCAAGCAGAATAGTCGCTTCACTAGAAACATCCTTTTCCGAACGATTTCATAGGTTTTTTTTGTTGCTCACCGCTATAGAAGTCCGCGCTTAATCAGAAGTTCACCCCAATTATTCGTTCCCCCAGGATTTTTTTTCATCTCTTGAAGCTTTGCACAACGCCAGCAGCATTCCACAGGATCGGCAAGATATTTCTGAAATGCTCCGGATCGGCACTCGTCCAGAACTGCGCAGCACGTGCAGGTCCCTCGGCGAGCAATTCACGCTCAGCCAACAAGCGCTGAAGTTGCCGCGCTACAGCGGCGCCGGTATCAATCAAGCTGATATCTTCAGGGATCATCTGCTTTAGCAACGGTTTTAGAAAGGGATAATGCGTGCAGCCGAGAATTATCGTGTCGCAGCCGGCGGCGAGCAGCGGCCCTACATAGCTGGCCAGCAATTCACGCAGGGCAGGACTGTGCAAATCGCCGTTTTCAATCAACTCCACCAGCCCCGGACACGGCTGAGTGATCACTCGTACATCGGTGGCGAAGCGGTCGAGTAACGCGGCGAATTTGGCACTCTGCAAGGTGCCGGTGGTGGCGAGCACACCGACCACTCCGCTGCGGGTAGCCGCTGCAGCCGGCTTGACCGCGGGCTCCATGCCGACGATGGGCCAGTCTGGATAATCGCGCCGCAAATCCGCAACGCCGGCGACCGTTGCCGTGTTGCAGGCCAGCACCAAGGCCTTGGCGCCCTGCTGCTGAAAGAAATCGGCCATCACGCTGCAACGCTGCTGGATGAATTCCGGGGTTTTCTCGCCGTAGGGAATATTTCCGCAATCGGCGACGTACAGCAGGGTTTCGTTGGGCAGCAATCGCTGGATCTCGGCCAGCACCGACAGCCCACCGACACCGGAGTCGAACACGCCAATCGGCGCTTCACGCATGTGTCGACCCACAGACGCTGCAACCCGGATCACGCTTGACCCGCAGCTCGCGAAAACGCGAACCCAAGGCATCAATCAACAACAACCGTCCCACCAGCGGCTCGCCGAAACCCACCAGCAGTTTCATCGCTTCCAGCGCCTGGAGGCTGCCAACCAGCCCCACCAGCGGACCGACGACGCCGGCTTCACTGCACGTCAGTTCAGCTTCACTGCCGTGCCCGTATAGACAGTGGTAGCACGGACTTTCCGGACGACGCGGGTCGAAAACCGACAATTGCCCTTCAAGGCGAATCGCCGCGCCGCTGACCAACGGCTTGCCCGCGGCCACGCATGCGGCGTTGACCGCTTCGCGGGTGGAAAAATTGTCGGAGCAGTCCAGCACCAGATCCACGGCCGCAACGGCGGCGGCCAAAGAATCTTCGTCCAGCGCAGTGCGATGAGCGACTAACGTGATCTCGGGGTTGATTGCGCTCAGTCGGCGAATGGCCGAATCGACCTTGGTCTGACCGACGCTGTCGGTGTCGTGAACGATCTGGCGTTGCAGGTTGGTCAGGTCGACGGTGTCGAAGTCCGCCAGATGCAGTTCACCGACGCCAGCCGCGGCGAGGTAAAGCGCAACCGGTGAACCGAGACCGCCAAGACCGACGATCAACACGCGGCTTTCTTTCAGTCGCAACTGACCGTCGATATCGACGTGCTGCAACAGAATCTGCCGACTGTAGCGCAACAATTCCTGATCATTCAGCACGGCAGGCGCCCCAGGCTGATCCGTTGGTGGCCGCCCAGATCGGTGCGGCTGTGGACTTCTTCAAAACCGCGGGTCTGCAGCAGATCGCGTACGGCTTCGGCTTGATCATAACCGTGCTCGAGCATCAACCAGCCACCCGCGTCCAGGTGATCCGGTGCCTGGGCGACGATCAGACGCAAGTCGTCGAGCCCGTCGATACCCGCTACCAGCGCGCTGGCCGGTTCGAAACGCACATCGCCTTCCACCAGATGCGGATCGGTTGAAGCAATGTAAGGTGGATTACTGATGATCAGCTGAAAACGCTGACCTTCCAGCGCGCCGAACCAATGGCTGTTCAGCACGGTGGCATTGTTGAGGTGCAGGCGCTGACGATTGCGCTCGGCCAGGGCCACGGCTTCGAGCACGCGATCCACAGCGGTGACGCTCCACGCCGGACGTTCACTGGCCAGGGCCAGGGCGATGGCGCCACTGCCGGTGCCGAGATCGAGGACTTTGGCGGGTGCCGCGGGCAACAATTCAAGCGCGGCCTCCACCAGCAATTCGGTGTCGGGGCGCGGGATCAGCGTGTGCGGGGCGACTTCCAGATCGAGTTTCCAGAAACCTTGCTGGCCGAGAATGTACGCCACCGGCTCTCCGCCACGGCGGCGTTGCAGGTATTCGGCGAATTTCAGCGCAGCGTCGCTCGGAACGATGCGCTCCGGCCAGGTGTGCAGAAAACTGCGGGACTTGCCCAGCGCCGCCGCCAGCAGCAATTCGGCATCCAGACGCGCCGTCGGCGAGTCGGGCAAATCAGCGGCGCGCAACAGACTGGCAATGATCGTCATTCGATGGCCGCCAGTTGGTCAGCCTGATATTCGGCCAGCAACGGCTCGATCACCGCATCGACACCGCCCGCGAGAATTTCATCGAGAGAATACAGCGTCAGGTTGACCCGGTGATCGGTGACCCGGCCCTGAGCAAAGTTATAGGTACGGATCCGCTCCGAGCGATCCCCCGAACCCACCAGCAATTTACGCTCGCTGGCGATGGCATTGGCGGCGGCGCTGGTCTGCTGGTCGTTGAGCTTGGCCGACAGCCAGGACATCGCCCGGGCGCGGTTTTTGTGCTGGGAACGTTCTTCCTGGCACTCGACGACGATACCGGACGGCAAGTGCGTGATGCGGATCGCCGAGTCGGTCTTGTTGACGTGCTGTCCACCGGCGCCAGAGGAACGATACGTGTCGACCCGCAAATCCGCCGGGTTGATCTCGATCGCTTCCTGTTCGTCCGGCTCGGGCAATACCGCCACGGTGCAGGCCGAGGTGTGGATGCGCCCCTGGGATTCAGTGGCCGGAACCCGTTGCACGCGGTGCACGCCGGATTCGAATTTCAGCTTGCCGTAGACGTTATCGCCTTCAACCCGGGCGATGACTTCTTTATAACCGCCGTGTTCGCCGATGTTCTCCGAGAGGATTTCCACCCGCCAGCCACGCCGCTCGGCGTAACGCGAATACATGCGGAACAGGTCGCCGGAGAAAATCGCCGCCTCGTCGCCGCCGGTGCCGGCACGGATCTCGAGGAACACGTTGCGCCCGTCGTTCGGGTCCTTGGGCAGCAAAAGCCGTTGCAGGCTGGCTTCGATCTCGATCAGTTGCTCCTTGGCTTCGCGAACTTCTTCCACGGCCATTTCGCGCATGTCCGGGTCGCTGTCCTTGAGCAGGGCCTGGGCGCCTTCGAGGTCGCTTTGCACCTTGAGCAACTGTTTATAGGTGTCGACGATCGGCTCGACCTCCGCGTACTCCTTGGAATAGGCGCGGAATTTGGTCTGATCGGAAATGACCTCGCCATCGCCAAGCAAGGCGGTCAATTCCTCGAAACGGTCCTGGAGGATGTCCAGCTTATTGAGCAGTGACGCTTTCATTGCGGTTTTTTATCCGAAAAGCTATCCGATGAGCCCTCACCGAGGGCAAAGAGTTCCTGGGCCATGGCCAGTGCGTCGAGGCGACCTTCGGCAGAGAGCTTTTTCAACTGCACGCTCGGTGCGTGCAGGAGTTTGTTGGTCAAGCCTCGCGCCAATTGCACCAGCACGTCTTCGGCGCTGCTGCCATTGGCCAGCATCCGCTGGGCCTTCTGCAATTCTTCGTCACGCAGGCGCTCGCTTTGTTGGCGATAGGCCTTGAGCACATCCACCGCCGCCAGTTCGCGCAGGCGGACCATGAAATCTTCAGCGCCGATCGACACCATCTCTTCCGCCGCTTGCGCAGCGCCCTGACGGCTCTTGAGGTTTTCGGCGACCACTTCGTGGAGATCGTCGACGCTATACAGGTAAACATCGTCCAGCTCGCCGACTTCAGGCTCGATATCGCGCGGTACGGCGATGTCCACCATGAAGATCGGCTTGTGCTTGCGCAGCTTCAAGGCACTTTCCACCGCGCCCTTGCCGAGGATCGGCAACTGGCTGGCGGTGGAGCTGATGACGATGTCGCTGCGCACCAGTTCAGCCGGAATGTCCGAAAGCAACACGGCATGCGCGCCAAACTGCTCGGCCAGAATGCTCGCGCGTTCCAGGGTGCGGTTGGCGACGACGATGCGTTTTACGCCAAGCTCATGCAAATGCCGGGCGACCAGGGTGATGGTCTCGCCGGCGCCGATCAGCAAGGCCTGGCTGCGTTGCAAGTCGCTGAAAATCTGTTTCGCCAGGCTGACCGCGGCAAACGCCACGGACACCGGGTTTTCGCCGATGGCGGTATCGGTGCGCACTTGCTTGGCGGCATTGAACGTCGCCTGAAACAGACGCCCGAGCAGCGGACCGATGGTGCCAGCCTCGCGGGCCACGGCGTAGCAGGATTTCATCTGGCCGAGAATCTGCGGTTCGCCCAACACCAGCGAATCGAGCCCGGAAGCAACCCGCATCATGTGACGAACTGCCGCATCATCTTCGTGCACATAAGCGCTCGCGCGCAGCTCGTCGAGGCTCAAATGGTGATAATCGGCCAGCCAGCGCAGCACGATGTCAGCCGAAAGGTGATCCTGTTCTATATAGAGTTCACTGCGATTGCAGGTGGAGAGGATCGCAGCTTCGCGGCTGTCGGTGAGTCGGCAGAGCTGCTGCAAGGCCTCAACCAGCTGCTCAGGGGTAAAGGCCACGCGCTCGCGGACGTCTACTGAAGCAGTCTTGTGGTTAATACCGAGTGCAAGGAAGGCCATTCAAGGTCGCTGATGGTGACGTGAAGCCGGCAATTGTCCTACTTCGACACAACGAGAACAACTACTCGATCTCTATTGCCCCGGTAGGCGATGCCCGGCTTTGCGAGCGGTTCTCGTTTACACGAAGCGTACACCGGCCCCTGGGGGCGCTGGCTTGCCGGCGATGGACTGAGACACACAGCCAGTTCCCTGTAAAAACTCGTCATCGTTAACGACCATCGCTGGCAAGCCAGCACCCACAGGACACGACGCAGAAGGGAAAATGCCCGGCCGGTTATGTTTGGCCGAAGGCTTGTGTCATGATGATCCGACCGCAGGTTAGTCGTCCTCTTCCTATATGAATAGATCTTCCGCGTTGCTCCTCGCTTTTGTCTTCCTCAGCGGCTGCCAGGCCATGGCACCCGTTTCGTCGGACGGTACGCCGCCGGTCGAAGACAGCACTCCGGCCCCTGAAAAGCCCAAGGTTTACAGCTCATTCAGTGAAGAAACCGTCTTCAGTCTGTTGAGCGCCGAACTGGCTGGCCAACGCAATCGTTTCGACATTGCGCTGGACAACTACGTGACCCAGGCCATCAATACCCAGGATCCGGGCATCTCCGAGCGGGCGTTTCGCATCGCCGAGTACCTGGGCGCCGACCAGGCCGCCCTGGATACCGCGCTGATCTGGGCGAAAAACGCCCCGGACGACCTCGAGGCGCAACGGGCCGCCGCCGTGCAACTGGCGCGCGCCGGGCGTTATGACGACTCCATGGTCTATATGGAGAAAGTCCTGCAAGGCAAGGGCGACACGCATTTCGACTTCCTTGCCCTGTCCGCGGCCGATACCGATCAGGAAACCCGCAACGGCCTGATGAAAAGCTTTGACCGCTTGCTGCAGCGTCATCCCCATAACAGCCAGCTGATTTTCGGCAAGGCCTTGTTGATGCAACAGGACGGCGACAGCAAAGGCTCGCTGGCCTTGCTGGAAGACAACCCGCCGGACGACGGTGAAATCGCCCCCATTCTGCTGCGCGCACGCTTGCTGCAAACCCTTGATCGCGGCGATGAAGCGTTGCCTCTTCTGCAAAAAAGCATCAAGAAATACCCGGACGACAAACGCCTGCGCCTGACTTACGCACGCATGCTGGTCGAACAGGACCGCATGGACGACGCCAAAGCCGAGTTCTCGAGCCTGGTTCAGCAGTACCCGGAAGACGATGAACTGCGATACTCCCTGGCGCTGGTGTGCCTGGAAGCCAAGGCCTGGGACGAGGCCAAGGGCTACCTCGAAGACCTGATCGCCCGGGAAAGCCATGTCGACTCGGCCCATCTGAACCTCGGTCGCATCGCTGAAGAGCGCAACGATCCCCAGGGTGCACTGATCGAATACGCCCAGGTCGGCCCGGGCAACGATTACCTGCCGGCGCAATTGCGTCAGGCCGATATCCTGATGAACAACGGCAAGACCGCCGAAGCACAAAGCCGTCTGGCGAGCGAGCGCGATGAGCAGCCCGACTACGCGATTCAGCTGTACCTGATCGAAGCCGAAACGCTGTCCGCCAACAAACAGCCGGAAAAGGCCTGGAGTGTTTTGCAAAAAGCCTTGCAGCAATACCCGGACGATCTGAATCTGTTGTACACCCGCGCCATGCAGGCGGAAAAACGCAATGACCTGGCGCAGATGGAAAAAGACCTGCGCCTGATCATCAAGCGTGACCCGGACAACGCCATGGCACTGAACGCCCTCGGCTACACCCTGTCCGACCGCACGACGCGTTACGCGGAAGCCAAGGCCCTGATCGAACAGGCACACCAGATCACCCCGGAAGACCCGGCGGTACTCGACAGCCTCGGCTGGGTGAATTTCCGCCTGGGCAATCTTGATGAAGCCGAGCGGTATCTGCGCCAGGCACTGGATCGCTTCCCCGATCAGGAAGTCGCGGCTCACCTGGGTGAAGTCCTGTGGGCCAACGGCAAGCAACGGGAAGCCAAGCAGATCTGGGGCAAATTCCTCAAGGCACAACCCGACAGCCCAATCCTGCGCGGCACCATCAAGCGCCTGACCGGATCAGAGACTCTTTAAGATTATGTTTTTGCGCCACTTCATCGTTTTCAGTTTTATCGCCCTGCTCGCCGGTTGCGCGGGCTTCGGTGCCCGCGAATCGGTTCAGGGCCAGGGCGACGCCAGTCTATGGCGCGTTCACAAAGAGCAACTGACCAGCCTCGACGGCTGGCAGATCAACGGCAAGATCGGCATCCGCGCGCCAAAGGACTCGGGGAGCGGCACGCTGTTCTGGTTGCAACGCCAGTCCTATTACGACATTCGCCTTTCGGGCCCCCTGGGTCGCGGCGCCGCACGCCTGACCGGGCACCCCGGAAAGGTTTCGCTGGAAGTCGCCAATCAGGGGCGCTACGAAGCGCCGACGCCGGAAGTGCTGCTTGAAGAACAGCTCGGCTGGAAGCTGCCGGTGTCGCACCTGGCCTGGTGGGTCCGCGGACTCCCGGCGCCGGACAGCAAAAGTCGCCTGACACTGGATGCCGACAGCCGCCTGGCCAATCTGGATCAGGATGGCTGGCAGGTCGAATACCTGAGTTATGCCGAGCAAAACGGCTTCTGGCTGCCCGAGCGGATCAAACTGCATGGCACCGACCTTGACGTCACGCTGGTGATCAAGGAATGGCAACCGCGCAAACTGGGGCAATGAACATGACGGCCCCACGCTTGACGCTGCCCTCCCCGGCCAAACTCAATTTGATGCTGCACATCCTCGGCCGCCGCGAAGACGGTTACCACGAGTTGCAGACGATTTTTCAGTTTCTCGACTACGGCGATGAAATCACCTTTGCTGTGCGCGACGACGGTGTGATCCGACTGCACACTGAATTCGACGGTGTGCCTCACGACAGCAATCTGATTGTTCGTGCCGCAAAAAAACTTCAGGAGCAATCCGGTTGTTCGCTCGGTATCGACATCTGGATCGAAAAAATTCTGCCTATGGGCGGTGGCATCGGTGGCGGCAGTTCAAATGCCGCGACGACGTTGCTCGGCCTGAATCATCTCTGGCAGCTGGGTTGGGATGAGGATCGGCTGGCCGCACTGGGCCTGACGCTGGGCGCCGACGTCCCGGTTTTCGTGCGTGGCCACGCGGCTTTCGCCGAGGGCGTGGGAGAGAAACTTACCCCTGTAGACCCCGAAGAACCGTGGTATCTCGTGCTTGTGCCGCAAGTATCTGTAAGTACAGCAGAAATTTTTTCAGATCCGTTGTTGACACGTAACTCTTCTCCCATTAAAGTGCGCCCCGTTCCCAAGGGAAACAGTCGAAATGACTGCTTACCGGTGGTAGCAAGGCGTTATCCAGATGTACGTAACGCATTGAATTTGTTAGGTAATTTTACCGAAGCAAAACTAACCGGAACTGGAAGTTGTGTGTTTGGGGGCTTCCCAAGCAAAGCTGAAGCTGATAAAGTCTCGGCCCTTCTTACAGAGACCCTTACAGGGTTTGTAGCAAAAGGAAGCAACGTTTCGATGTTGCATCGCAAGCTGCAAAGTCTGCTCTAAAGGAACCGAGTACTGGGTACTCGTTGCAACAGATACAGGGGCGTCGCCAAGCGGTAAGGCAGCAGGTTTTGATCCTGCCATGCGTTGGTTCGAATCCAGCCGCCCCTGCCATTTTCCTATACTCATCCAGGTTACCCTCAGCCTCTAGGTACTGCGCGTGTCCAAGATGATGGTCTTTACGGGGAACGCTAACCCCGATCTGGCTCGACGTGTCGTACGTCAGCTGCATATCCCTCTCGGTGACATCTCTGTCGGCAAGTTTTCCGACGGCGAAATTACAGCCGAGATCAATGAAAACGTCCGCGGTAAAGACGTCTTCATTATTCAGCCGACTTGCGCTCCGACCAACGACAACCTGATGGAACTGGTAGTGATGGCTGATGCCTTCCGCCGCTCCTCGGCTACTCGTATCACTGCTGTTATTCCTTACTTTGGTTATGCCCGTCAGGATCGCCGTCCGCGTTCCGCACGTGTGGCTATCAGCGCGAAAGTCGTCGCTGACATGCTTACCGTAGTCGGCATCGACCGTGTTCTCACGGTTGATCTGCATGCTGACCAGATCCAGGGTTTCTTCGATATTCCGGTAGATAACATCTACGGCTCCCCAGTATTGGTGGATGACATTGAAGATCAGCGCTTCGAAAACCTGATGATTGTGTCCCCGGACATTGGCGGCGTCGTGCGTGCACGTGCTGTTGCCAAATCCCTGGGTGTGGATCTCGGGATCATCGACAAACGCCGTGAGAAAGCCAATCACTCTGAAGTGATGCATATCATCGGTGATGTCGAAGGGCGTACCTGTATTCTGGTCGATGACATGGTCGATACCGCCGGCACTCTGTGCCACGCGGCAAAGGCTTTGAAAGAGCATGGCGCTGCCAAGGTTTTCGCCTACTGCACACACCCTGTGCTGTCCGGTCGGGCGATCGAAAACATTGAAAATTCCATGCTGGACGAACTGGTGGTGACCAACACCATCCCGTTGTCCGCTGCTGCTCAAGCCTGCTCGCGTATCCGTCAACTGGATATCGCGCCGGTAGTTGCCGAAGCGGTCCGCCGCATCAGCAACGAAGAATCGATCAGCGCGATGTTCCGTTAAGGGCCCTGCCCTTCTCGAACATCTCGTTGACGAAAAGCGCCCCGCCCCGGCATTCCTGTCGGGGCGGGGCTTTTTTGCCCATATCGCCTTTAGCGCTGGTCGCAAACGCTGGGGCGAATGTGGTTATTTTGGAGATACAACATGAACGAATTTACTCTGAATGCTGAAGTGCGTTCCGACCTGGGGAAAGGTGCGAGCCGCCGCCTGCGTCGTCTCGCAAGCCTGGTACCAGCTGTAGTTTACGGTGGCGAAAAAGCCCCTGAATCCATCAGCATGCTGGCTAAAGAAGTTGCCAAACTGCTCGAAAACGAAGCGGCTTACAGCCACATCATCGAGCTGAACGTTGGCGGCACCAAGCAAAACGTAATCATCAAGGCTCTGCAGCGTCACCCGGCCAAAGGCCACGTGATGCACGCTGACTTCGTACGCGTTGTAGCTGGCCAGAAACTGACCGCTATCGTGCCTGTACACTTTGTTGGTGAAGAAGCTCCGATCAAGAAAGGCGGCGAAGTTTCGCACGTTGTTGCCGAGATCGAAGTGAGCTGCCTGCCTAAGGACCTGCCTGAATTCATCGAAGTCGACCTGGCTAACGCCGAAATCGGCTCGATCATTCACCTGTCCGACCTCAAAGCCCCTAAAGGCGTTGAGTTTGTTGCTCTGGCACACGGCGATGACAAGGCTGTTGCCAACGTCCACGCTCCACGTGTTGCTCCAGAAGCTACCGAAGAAGGCGCAGCAGAGTAATTTACTCTGTGATGCCGGAGTGACCCGGTAACATCGCGGACTGGAACGTAGCGAGAAAGCGGGCGAGAACGCGGAGTTTACATAATGGTAAATGAGCACTTGTCGTCCACTTTCGCCGCACACCCAGGTTGCGGCGATGTTATCCACCACTCCAAGGAAGGGCCCCTATCGTGACTGCCATCAAACTGATCGTTGGCCTGGGAAATCCAGGCGCTGAATACGAACAGACCCGGCATAACGCAGGGGCCCTTTTTGTTGAGCGCATCGCGAACGCACAAGGCGTGAACCTTGTGGCGGATCGCAAATATTTCGGCCTGACCGGGCGCTATTCGCATCAGGGTCAGGATGTTCGTCTGCTGATCCCCACCACGTACATGAACCGCAGCGGCCAGGCCGTAGCGGCGCTTGCCGGCTTCTTTCGCATCAAGCCGGAAGAAATCCTCGTGGCGCATGACGAACTCGACCTGCCACCGGGCGTTGCCAAACTCAAACAGGGCGGCGGCCATGGCGGTCACAACGGGTTGCGCGACATCATCGCGCAACTGGGCAATCAGAATACCTTCTACCGCTTGCGGCTTGGCATTGGCCACCCGGGCGTAGCCAGTATGGTTTCAAATTTCGTCCTGGGTCGTGCGCCACGCGCCGAACAGGAAAAACTCGATGCCAGCATCGACTTTGCCCTCGGCGTGCTGCCGGATATCCTCGCCGGGGAATGGAACCGCGCGATGAAAAACCTGCACAGCCAGAAGGCCTGACTCTTATCCGAGGGGAAACACCATGGGATTCAATTGCGGCATCGTCGGCCTGCCTAACGTCGGCAAGTCCACCCTGTTCAACGCCCTGACCAAATCCGGGATCGCGGCCGAGAACTTCCCCTTCTGCACCATCGAGCCGAACACCGGTATCGTGCCGATGCCGGATCCACGACTGGAAGCCCTGGCGGCCATCGTCAATCCAAAGCGCATCCTGCCGACCACCATGGAATTCGTCGACATCGCGGGCCTCGTTGCCGGCGCCTCGAAAGGTGAAGGCCTGGGCAACAAATTCCTCGCCAACATCCGTGAAACCGATGCCATCGCCCACGTGGTCCGCTGCTTCGAAGACGAGAACGTGATTCACGTCTCCAACAGCGTCGACCCGAAACGCGACATCGAGATCATCGACCTGGAACTGATCTTTGCCGACCTCGACAGCTGCGAAAAGCAACTGCAGAAAGTCGCCCGTAACGCCAAGGGCGGGGACAAGGACGCCGTTGTCCAGAAGGGCCTGCTGGAGCAGTTGATCGCTCACTTCACCCTCGGCAAACCTGCGCGCACCTTGATGAAGAACATGGCAGCCGACGACAAGGCGGTGATCCGTGGCTTCCACCTGCTGACCACCAAGCCGGTCATGTACATCGCCAACGTCGCCGAAGACGGTTTCGAGAACAACCCGCTGCTGGACATCGTCAAAGCCATCGCCGAAGAAGAAGGCGCCATGGTGGTTCCGGTCTGCAACAAGATCGAAGCCGAAATCGCCGAGCTGGAAGACGGCGAAGAAAAAGACATGTTCCTCGAAGCCCTGGGCCTGGAAGAACCTGGCCTGAACCGCGTGATCCGCGCCGGCTACGAAATGCTGCACCTGCAGACCTACTTCACCGCCGGTGTCGAAGAAGTCCGCGCCTGGACCGTCCGCGTCGGTGCCACCGCACCGCAAGCCGCCGGCGTGATCCACACCGACTTCGAAAAAGGCTTCATCCGCGCCGAAGTCATCGCCTACGACGACTTCATCCAGTACAAGGGCGAAGCCGGTGCCAAAGAAGCCGGCAAATGGCGTCTGGAAGGCAAGGACTACATCGTGAAAGACGGCGACGTGATGCACTTCCGCTTCAACGTCTGAGTCATTCAGACGGGACACCCGCCCAAGAAAAAGCCGCG
The DNA here is from genome assembly GCF_048079215.1 of Pseudomonas sp. NFX71. Taxonomy (NCBI): domain Bacteria; kingdom Pseudomonadati; phylum Pseudomonadota; class Gammaproteobacteria; order Pseudomonadales; family Pseudomonadaceae; genus Pseudomonas; species Pseudomonas sp. NFX71. The sequence continues at coordinate 858,950 of NZ_CP182230.1, forward strand.
TTTGATACGCGGCTTTTTTGCACCTGAAATAAATACCTGCCACACCATCAATCTTCTGAGCGAGCAGCTCGCTCCCTCAGGAGGATGCTGTCAGATCATGCCTTATTGGTTCTTGGCAGCAAGATTGCCAACACACCCAACAGCGGCAGGAACGAGCACAGGAAGTACACGTATTCGATACCGTGCACGTCCGCCAGGTGCCCCAGCAGCGCCGCGCCAATCCCGCCGAAACCGAACATCAGCCCGAAGAACACCCCGGCGATCATCCCGACATTGCCCGGCACCAATTCCTGTGCATAAACCACAATGGCCGAGAATGCCGAAGCCAGGATGAAGCCGATCACCACGCTCAGAATGCTGGTCCAGAACAAGTCAACATGCGGCAGGATCAAGGTGAACGGCGCGACCCCAAGGATCGAAAACCAGATCACCGCCTTACGCCCGATCTTGTCGCCGATCGGTCCACCGAAGAACGTCCCCGCCGCCACCGCCCCCAGAAACAGGAATAAATGCAGCTGCGAACTGGCCACCGACAGGTCGAACTTCTCGATCAGGTAGAAGGTGAAGTAGCTGGTGAAACTGGCCATGTAGAAGTACTTGGAGAACACCAGCAACCCGAGCACCACCAGCGCGCTGATAACCCGGCCCTTCGACAAGCCATGCGTCGCCGCCTGGCCTTGCTTGAGTTTGAACAGGCTCAGGTGATTGGCGTACCAGCGGCTGATCCGGTAAAGCACAAACAGCGCAAACACTGCGAACAAACCAAACCACGCCACATGGCCCTGACCGAACGGAATGATGATCGCCGCCGCCAGCAACGGGCCGAAAGCGGAGCCCGCGTTACCGCCCACCTGGAAAGTCGATTGCGCCAGGCCAAATCGCCCGCCCGACGCCAGCCGCGCCACGCGAGACGCTTCCGGGTGAAAGGTCGACGAGCCGATGCCGATCAACCCCGCCGCCAGCAGAATCAATGGAAAGGTGCCGACCACCGACATCATCAAAATGCCGATCAATGTGCACACCGTCCCGGCCGGCAGCAGCCAGGGTTTGGGGTGGCGATCGGTGTGGTAACCGACCCACGGCTGCAATAGCGAAGCGGTCAGCTGGAAGGTCAGGGTGATCAGGCCGACCTGGGTAAAGGTCAGGCCATAGTTGGCCTTGAGCATCGGATAGATCGAAGGCAGCACCGACTGAATCAGGTCGTTGATCAAATGCGCCAGCGCCACGGCGCCGATGATGCGCATGACCAGAGGGCTGCTTTGTGAAGTCGCGGATGCCGGCGTCGCGCCGGTCTGGGCATTGCTGATAGCCATGGGAAATTCCGTACAACAGATGGGTGCACACGGGCAGGTGGGTCAATGTGCCATTTTTCAGTGCAGCAGCGCCATCCCCTTAGCCAGCTAACGAACTAAATTCAGACGGTAATAGCGCAACGCCATGGTCTGAATCTTGCCTTGTTTATTCCCTTCAACGCGGCGCCCTTACAAAGGGCACCGAGAATGGGAAGTTTCGCTACAGAGTCGGCCTACAGAGCTGGCGAGGGTGAACTTTCGAGGCCTTTAAAACGGGCACATGTCGCGGTCGCTACGACCTCGACGCACGCGATTGGTGCGTGGTGTCCAGGGGAGTCATGGGGCATGCAGGCTTTTTTATCTCCGGGGATCGGGTTGCTGGGGCGTTTTGGCTTCGCCCGCAAGTTTCAGCTGTTGTTTCTGCTGTTTATCCTGCCACTCGCAGGCAGCCTGCTGATGATCGGCCAGGACTATCGCGCCAAACTCAACCTGATTTCCGGCGAGCGTGCCGGGGTCCGGCAACTGCTCGCGCTGGATGCGCTGGATAACCTGCTCGCCGCCCAGCGTGACCGCGCCGCGCGCTGGCGTGCCACCGAGACCAATCGCCAGCCGACACCGGCCACTCTTGCTGCGATGGCTGCGTTCGATGCGGTTCAGCCAGCGGTCGCCCAAGCCACCACGGACCTTGGCAACGCGTTGCAAACCGAAGGCGCCGTGGGCGAAACCCTGGCCCGCTATCAAGCCCTGCAGACAGCCCTCGATGGGCTCGACTCGAAAAGCCTGAGCAGCGTCGGCTGGTGGCCGGATGGTTACGATCGTTTCACCAATGCCTTGAGCGCTCTGCAGGCCTTGCGTGAACAGATCGCCATGGACAATCGTCTGACGCTGGCACCATGGCTGGAAACCTACCTGCTGACGCAGATTTCCACGCAACACGCGCCGGACCTGATTGAGCGCGTAGGCCGTCTGGCCAGCGTCGGCCAGGCGTCGGTGGTGTCCGGTCAGTTCACCCTGCAAAGCCGTCTGCAATTGCGCGATCTGCGCAGCCGCATCGGCGACGCCCGTGAGCAGCTGGCGAAAACCGCCACGCTTCTGGAAGCACGTCTGCCCAGTGCCTTGCAGACTTGGGCCGGTCAATACCATGACAGCCTCAAACACCTCGATGCCGAGCTGAAAGTCCTTGATGACGGCGTATTTGGCGGCAGCATCAAACTCAAGCCCGAGGAGTTCGAACGCAGCCTGGACAGCCTGCTCACCGACCTCGCTTCGCTGCGCCAGCAGTCGTTGGTCTCGCTGGATCAGCGTCTGGATTACTACCACGGCTCGGCGATCCGCCAGTTCATTGTGGTGGCGGCGATTTTTGGTTGCCTGTTGCTGGCCGCGCTGTACCTGTTTATCTGCTTGCAGGCCTCGATCCGTCGCAGCGCCAGCGGCATCACGCTGCTGGCCGAAGCCTTGCGCGACGGCAATCTGAGCCTGCAAGTGCCGGTTGAAGGCCGCGACGAACTGGCGGCGATCAGCACCGCACTCAACGTCGCCGTGGTGCAACTGCGCAACAGCCTGCTGGGGGTCGATCACGAAACCCTGCAGCTGAGTAATGCGGTGCGCACGCTCAACCATCATTCCAGCGGTGCGCTGGGCGAAGTCGAAGCCCAACAATTGCAGATCAGTCAGATCGCGGCGGCGGCAACGCAATTGGCCGCCACCTCCCAAGGCGTCGCCCAGAGTTGCGAACAGGCTTCCGGCAGCGCCCAGCACACCCAGCGCATTGCTGCCGACAGCAGCCGTGACAGCCAACGTACCACCGCGAGCATTCAACAGCTCAACCAGCGTTTGAACGAAACGGCGGCGGCACTCGGACGGGTCAGCGAACAAGGCCAGCAGATCCAGTTGGTGGTCGACACCATTCGCGGGGTTGCCGAGCAGACCAACCTGTTGGCGCTCAACGCCGCCATCGAAGCCGCTCGTGCGGGTGAACAGGGTCGAGGCTTTGCGGTGGTCGCCGATGAGGTGCGCAGCCTGTCGCAACGCACCCAATCGTCCACCGCGCAGATCGCCGGCACCGTCGACAGTTTGCGTAGCACGGTGAATGAAGCCGTAAGCCTGATGGAAGCCGCGTGCGGCCAGGCGCAATCCGATGCGCAGTCGGTCACAGGGTTGGGCGAACGCCTCGGGGAAATCGCCCACGCGGTACAAGGCGTCACCGACACCCTGGCGCAAATTGCTACGGCGGTAGAAGAGCAAGCCAGCACCGCCGACGAAGTCAGCGGCAACATCCAGCAAGTCGATCAGGCGGCGGTACGCCTGCTCGAAGGCGCGCGGGCGGTGAACCTGGCTGCGGACACCTTGAGCCAAGGCAGCAAAGCGCTGAGTGCCAATACCGGGAGATTTCAGCTCGGTTGACGCCCTCCCCTGGCCCGATTTTGCGGGTCAGGTGGATAAGCGGTTGAAAGCGTAGAGAAATATTTTAGATTTACGCTTGACACATCTTCATTACGAGCCAATAATGCGCGCCACTTGGCTACATAGCTCAGTTGGTTAGAGCATAGCATTCATAATGCTGGGGTCCGGGGTTCAAGTCCCTGTGTAGCCACCAAGTACCGATTCACAGATGTCTCTAGATGTCTCTGAATCAAAACAAGAAGCCCGCCTAGTGCGGGCTTTCTTGTTTCTGGCTATCCCTCCTTGTATCCCCCTATACCTTCCCTCTGTGTATCCCCCTGTGTATCCTCGGCAAATAATTGAACCGAAGGGATACAGGTCAGATGAAGCGTTCAGAGATAAAGCGCCGCCCCCTCTCCGATACCGCATTGGCCGGGCTAGAGCCTGACGCCAAGGAGTATCGCGAGCTCGACGGGAACAGCCTTTATTTCCGCGTGAAAACTGACGGTCAGAAGTCCTGGCAGCTTCGGTACAAGAAGCCTGACGGGAAATGGTCATGGCTCGGGCTGGGTGGTTATCCCGATGTGAGCGGGTCGGTGGCCAGGCAGAAAGCTGCCGAGCTGCGCGCGGACGCTGCTGATGGAAAGAACCCCATCATTACCAAGCAGGCTCGCAAGAAAGCGGAAAGAAACACTGCCGCCGAAACATTCGAGCCGCTGGCAAGAGAGTGGTACACGTCACGACTCACCAACTGGGATGCGGGCACGTCGAAGCGAATCATGGGCGCCTTCGAGCGTCATGTTTTCCCCGTGTCCGGGATTAGTTGACCACTACACCATGGTTGCAGGCGGCGTCATGCAAATGCTGTCTCCGGTACCCAAGTCGCCCAGCCAGCAAGAGCAAGCCACTACCGAAAACAAACCCAGCTACCTCTTCAACGGCGCGTTCAACTCAACGCAGCAAGGCCTTCCCGTGCCTGTCATCTACGGAAAGATGTTGGTCGGCTCCAGCGTTGTCGCCGTCGGTACCTGGGCTGAGGCTATCCCGGCATGAGCGAAGCCATTATTGGTCGGGAGGGTTTTCTTGGCCGGCTAATCATTTAAAAGACGCACGGGAGCGTGGTAGTTTCCATGCTCCTGTGTGTCGTGAATGGATGACGAGACTATGCGTTTAATCGGACTGCTAGCGATCTCTTCGATACTTCTGGTTGGCTGCTCAACTTCTCCAATTTCCGCCGGTGATGCCGATCCGGTACCGCCATCAAGGCTTTATGCTTTCCCCTCCCAGGGAGGCACCCATCTCATTGTTACGCGTGACAGCGGTATGTTCGGGGCCGGCTGCAACCACCGGTTCTACATCGACGGTACGCTGGCTGCAGAGCTTTCTTCTGGTGAGGTAGCCAAGTTCGGGCTAGCTCCAGGCAAGCATGTGGTGGGCGTCAAGCCGAGCTCCGCGTGCGGTGGCGGCGGCCTTGTGGAGACCGAGGTTGATTTGAAGTCCGGCGAATCAGTTCGTCGACGCATTTCGGTAACTCTTGGCGGACTTGCCATTACGCCAACCGCGTTCTGAGCGGAGACAGACGAATCGATCCCACTCAGACCATATCGTTTGTCTCGGTGGTGGTGCTGCTCCAGGCGTCGACGGCCAGGTGGTAACCACACTAGTAACCGCAAAAAGTAACCAGCCGGCCTGGTTACGCCCCCCTCAACTGCAACTGACGTCGGAAGCAAGAAAATGGAATCTCAAGCCTACCTTCATGCGTTAAATACCCAGCTCACCTATCTGTTCGCCTATGTGTGTAAGATCAATGAGATCGACACCGCCGCTGCATTGTCCGGCGAGTTCCGCGGGATGCAGGATGCTGGCTGGAATACGGTCGGCACAGCCTATGAGGTATTCCAGGAGTTAAAGGTCCTCGGAACAAAGGGAACACCACTCACTCGTGCCGAGCTTCGCCAGTTGCTCTGTCTATACGCACACCTTGCAGAGGCTGGCGGCGTCTACGAAGGGCTTCTGAACACCCTGCAGGTCGCACAATTGAAGGCCTACAACCTCTGGCCGTTTCAAAATCTCGTTCGAGTGCGTGCCGAACCCCGAGCAGTGATCGGTCCCAACGCTAACGCGATGTTTCGGCACTTAGCACGAATTGCTACCGAAATAGGGATGACCGGCCTTGCACGTCTGTTGGAGATAGCTTTCCGCGACGACATCAGAAATGCCATGGCGCATGCCGACTACATACTGGCCCCAGAAGGCTTACGGGTAAGGCGAAGAAACGGTGGCCAGCCAAAGCTAGTATCCAACTCAGAAGTGGAAACCGCCCTACAGATCGCAATGTACTTTTTTGAGCTCCTGCAAGCCTTTCAACAGAAAGTTGCAGAATCATTTCGCCCAGCCCGGACAATCATAGGCCGATTCAGCGACAACCCTCCCATGCCTTGGAAAATTGAATTCACCAGCGATGGTAGGTTCTCCATTTCTAGCAACTCACCTGGTCAACAAGTTGATGCCGCTTACGAGCGACAAAAACGGATTAACGACCGGCTGGGTGGGAGAGTGGTGGCGGCTTACATCGGGCCCGATATGGAAGTATCACCTTCGCTACTAATGGAGATATCTGAGGCAGGCTTTGAAGTTTTGATAGTTGACATCGAAAACCAGGAGCAGTACGCGGCCCTTATTCTTGAGATAAACGAACACGGACTATGGAGCATCGCCGTTGCCCCAAAAAATACCGACGACTCACTACTCATGGCCACGCCTTACGGGTTTAAATGGGTTTCAAGCGGAGCAGAATTCAAGGCTTGGCTTCCCGTCGTGGAGGAAGTTGAGCTAGCCTAATTTATCGCCTTTTAGCCAGGTTTTTCCAAGTAGAGAGGCTAATAAAATGGCCCCACGCCATAGGAAGCTAACAAGTTGCTGACTCGAAAGGCAGAATTTATCCAGGTTCCACCGACCCACGTCGATTTTGGGGTCAGCCCTGAGGCCGAATTTTCGATGTAGTCGGGTTTGTGCTTTGAGCCCGTATCCTAAGAAACTGTATCCGTGGAGATTCGATGTTTGATTTAGTTGATAAAACCCCTGGGGCCCGCGAGTGGCTGGACAACGCCATTCGACGGCACGCCAATGGGATATACGGACATATTGTTTCCGCGGTCGTGTGGACAGATGCGCGAAACATTCAAGGCCATCTTTTGGTCCCCGCCGACCCTCAAACCTTGGTGGATAAAATCAACAATCATTCGTTCATTCTTCTCCAGAATCACGATCCGGGAAAACCTATAGGGCAGGTTCTTGAAAGCGCCAGTTTCGAGACCGCGGACGGCCATCAATTTGTCACCGCCGTTTTAGGTTATTACTCAGGTGGTGATGTCATAAGCTTCCAAGAAATTGGAATTGATGCTCAAGAATCCACACCATCACCAGCCCATCTTCCGTGCTTGTCAGAGGACTGCTGGATTCAGTTAGCGACAGATCCAAGGGAGGTGGATGATTACTGGCTCAACCAAGTCACCACCCATGCGCCATTGAAAATCGAACGAATTGAGCTTTCCCACAACGCCGAAAGCGCTGCGCAAGAGTTGATCAGGCTAGGTCTGGTCTACCTCGCCGTGGTGTGGAATCCGTTCGTTACTTCGATTGCTTCTGAAGCGGGAAAGGGAACTTACACTGCGATTCATGCCTGGCTTCGGAAGTTGATCGAGTGCTTGGCTGAACGACGTAACCCTGTACTAGATATTCATACTCATCAGGACGGTTGCCAAGTGTCGTTTCTTATACGAGGCAAGGACGTCAAAAAGCACTACGCAGCACATGACAGCCTTTCCGCGGCAGCGGCTCAAGCAGCGACATTGGTTGCAAAGCTCAAGGCCCGAGGAGCACCAGCCCGACAATTAGTCTATGAGTTCGATAAGGAGCTTCTTTTGTGGCATCCATCATTTGCGGTTCTAGACGACAAGCGCATTGTCACTGACAACCTTGCACTGATCGCTATAGAGCAACTGCCGGCCGGATTGAGCTTGGGCCTCACTCGCAGCCAATCTCTTATAAAGTAATGAAAACGAGAAAAACACCCTAAACAAATTGTTTATTTAATATATTTCTCCAGATCACCCAACGAGAAAAATAATGAGCACAGAAATATATAGCTCGGTCCGCCTAACACTCTTTAGGCATAGCGCAAACTCATTCTTAGCTGCGTTAGATGAGGCTCAAATTTCTCACGGCCCCATCCATATGTTTTCATCCAATCCTCAAGGCTCTGGCGTTGTTGAGGCAATCACCGCCTTATCCGATGCTATGCCTTGGAATGCTATAGCGAAGGTTGTGGTTGCGTGGATTGAAGCAAGAAAAAGCCGAGAAATACTCATTCATACAGAGTCGGGTGACTCAATCCATGCAAAAGGCTATTCGGCTTCTGAAATCCAAAAGCTGCTTCAAAAATCCACAAATGTGATCGTAATCGATACGAAGCCTGTAGATGAGCCATAGCAGTCCACCTAGCGTAGGTGCATACGTTAAATTAAGTTCTATCACGAAGTCGCTCGGCGCCCGGCGGCATTTTAAATCTTGCCTAGCAGAATTCAGTCAAAGCACAGTAAACCAGCTATTTACACATTTTATTGAGAAGTAACTTTATGGTATTTGTAGTCGTTGTAGCAGCATTGATAATTGCTGGCGTTTATTCCGCATTTGCTATCCGCCAAAGAGCCGATATCGCTTGGGGCTGGGCCCACGCCCTCTGTTCGACTTTAGTCTCGGTGACCTTAGCATTGGCAATAGGTATAGGGATCTTTCACATTCAGACATCAGAGCAGGATAAGGAGGAGCGGGCCCGCTGGAAAATGCTTGTAGCTACTGAATACACGGAGATTCAGGCAGGCACCTCAGGCACTTCCATGAACGTCATTTTTTCTGAGGGGCAAGTGCCAGCGACCGTTCCAATATTTATCACCTACTTACAGCCAATCGCGGCAGAGCAGGCGGCTCTTAGCGGCAAGTTCTCTCAGGCGACGAGTGGAAAGCTTTTGGAGCTATCGACCGCAACGAGAAGCTACAACATGAAAGCAACCTACTCTCTTCAACTATTAGCCCAGGGAGACGTATCCCCAAATTATGCTCAGCGTGTCGCTCACGCCGCCTTGAATCTACAGCAGTCCCGCGAAAACGTTTTAGCGTACATCAATGACGTAAAGCGTCTTATGGGACAGGAATAACGGAGGGCAAAAGTTCGTCCGAGGAGCTGTCACTCTCCATGAACGGTATCTCCGTCACGGAGTCGCCCGACGAGCTCCAACCTTGACAATTGTTAACAGGATTACAGGCCCGCGCACTCGAACCAACGTTAGGTTTTGTTAGGTCCTGGTGCGCGCTCGATGACAGTTTTTGACAGGTTCTCGTGCCGACAAAATGTTAAGTTTTGATAAGTCGCTGTCGCTCGCCTGGTCGCCCGGTATCCACTCTGGTATCCACGGCTTGAGGCAGATCCGGCGCGGATAACCTGGCTGGTTACCAAGCGAGCGACCACCATCAGGGACCACTTTTCACCGGTCGCAAAACCATCAAACCAATTTGGGGAAACCGAACCCCATGAATGAGCCGCGTCAAGTGTCTACCGTGGTGTTTCACGCAGGCGTCACGCAGGAACGTCACGCATACTAGAGTGCGAAAAATCGTCTCTGAGAGAAGCTTATCCAGCACTGGTACGCAAGCCGACAAGCACCGGTAGTACGAATGTGGCTTAAATCGATACGGCTGCGTACACAATTTAGAGATTCAAATCTCGACTAAAATAGAGCGGGCAATTCCGAAACGGAAGATAGCCGCCATGCACAACATCGAGCGTCACCACCAGATTCATCGCGCTTTCGCTGCCATTAATCTTGGTATGGTATTCGCCGGCCTCGCCTTTCGTGATACTCCAATCGATCTGAACGTGATTCTGTTAGCTGTGCTTTTTATCATGATTCGTGCGAAGTTTTGGTTCGATGATGAGGCATATCTTGAGGACGTTGGCTGTGGAAAACTTCCAGGAGGCCTGTCATTCAGCTTTGGAATGTTGCTTGCCATACTTTCGTGGATTGCATGGTGTTTTGCAGGCTTTTACATTAAAGACGTCGAGACTAGCTCACTTATTTTGGTGGTGGTATTCGCGCTATCCACATTTTGGATCGTGGCCGCAATGGTCATGCGCGGAGCATATGCGGAACAGATTCCATGGCTTTTTTTCAATTGTCTCTACGGTCTTGGATTCACGTTGATCTACTGGCGAGGCCGCCTGTGGAATCCATTTCACAATCAGCAAAGCGCATTCATAACTTCCGTGCTTGTCCTGCTGCTTGTGCTATTTCTCATTGATCTTGGAGTAACACGAATTCTTGAGCAGAAACGACGGCCATCAACGTGATCATCGTTAATACCTGACGGACGCCTAGATACCTAGCTCTAGGTAAGCGCCATGTGTACGCACTAGCCCATGTGTACCGGCAGCAAGTTTGCACCTAAGGTTCGCACGTCTGGTTCGCACCCCCCATTGCGCGAACCTGGGCAACCGCCGGTTGAGAAATGTTGAGGCTGCCAGGTACTGGTTTCCACTATGGTTTCCACCGTATTGCAGCGCTTTTCACTGGTAGAGCGTCGCTTTGCAAAACAACCCCATGAATGAGGGTCAAATGACGCGAATACGACGTTGAATGAGACCTGTGAAAACCAACCCCATCAATGACACGCGACAGCCGTTTCAATGTCAGGTTTTAACAGGTTCCGGCGTGTAGAAAGCGACACTCTGTGTAGGAATCAACACGGTGTCGAGCGCCTGCTACTTTGACCACGCTTTGACGGGATGTGAGACAGGCATGAGACGAAACCGGCGTAGTGTGGGCGTCAGAGGCTAATTCCACGCGGTGGCCGTCAAACAAGGGGAATTGGCCGTCTCATACCCCAGACAGACCCCAGACGATTCTGGACAGGCTCTAGACGGATTGTGACCGTCTACAGCAGCCTGATTGCCCGGAAAACACCGGCACGCCTGGCGCGCGGAGGATCACACCGCATCCGAGCACAGTACCCCGTCCAGAATGGCTAAAACCTTGACCCAGCCTTGACGAAGTTTTTGACAGGGTAAGACGGATCGCCTGCCGACCATGTGCAGCATCTTGGCTGGACACCTTGATCTGTAAGGGCTGGCGCGTACTTATCGAGCTGACAACGAGCGCGGCCCGTCAAAAATTGTCGGGGACTCGTCAAGGGCGATTTATCAGCGATGGCTGGCGCCCGTATGTGGAAAACCAGCAGGCTGGTTTGGAGAAAAGCCACAGTCTGGCCATGGAAGCCTGGGCGCCGAAATTACCAGTTCCGGTAGTCTCGACTGATATTGGTAGTCTCGTCCCAGCCGTGCGCGCCGAACTACCGGGATCACGGCGGTTATCGGATAATCAAACACCTGTCCAACCGCTGTTGATTACGACCACATCTGCAAGGGCTACCCCATGTCCATTATCGACTGCGACTACCTGCCCGCCGACAAGGTGGTGTTTCCGCCCGAGCTGGCACTGCTGATAATCAGGAAGGCCAGCGCCATGGCGGCAGCCTTTGAAGAGCAGGCGCTTGACCAGCTCACCAAGGACGCCAGGCGAGCGCTTGCGCAAGGCCTTGAGCCTCGGCGAGTCATCCGGGAGATGCGTCTGTAATTGTCCCTGCCAAACTACCGGGAACTCGGTAGTTTCCAGCACCTGACCAGGGCAGTTGTCATAGTGTTATTTAGTCGGGCGGTTTCGGTGGAGGCGACGCCCATGACATCAGCGCGTCAATGCTGTCAGAGCTTGCAAGCAGACACTTTGCCTCCTCAACCTTTGCTAAAAGCTCAGCGCGAGCTTCGCGATTCATATCAACTGAGCGGGTGGCGATGTCGTCGAAAAAATCCTGGAGTTTCCTATCAGAACTCCACTTGTCGATGATCTTCAGTAGATTACGTAGCGAGTCTTCCCTGGCCTGGATAATCAGAGAACGCTCGTAGCGCGCTGTTGCTATTGCGCGCTCAGCCTCCCACCTCTTTCGCTCTTCTGCCGCCTGCCGGTCAGCCTCAGCAATCTGAGGCCCTAATATTTTCGACCGATCCACCAAAGCCAACACAATGCCGTCGAGTTGTTTCGAGAGACTAACTTTGTCCTCAGTCCAGGTATGAGCCCAGTCCACCCGCCCATAGGGGCTATAAGCCCTAAGGCACAGTCGTTTGGAAGCAACACGCTGAACACTCCGCGGGTAAAACGTCTTCGTCTTTCGGTTCCACAGCCCAGGCTTGAGCGCTTTAGCCTCCTTGACGGGCAAATACTGGCCATCGAGGTAGACCATTTCTTTTTCGACCGTAGCCTCGTAGACAGTCAGTCCTATCGCTACCTCGCCGAGGAAGACGATTGTTGGCCGAGCTGGCGCCCAAACATCTGTCTCGAAAGCCGATCGCTTCAGCCGCCCGTCCTCATTTCCAAGCGCCTTACGTGTGAAGCCGCTTTCGCCGCATGCGATTGAAATTCGAAAGTTCGTTTCACGGAAACAGTTCGCAAGTTTCAGCAGAACTGACGCGGCCCTCTGAAGCGTGGGCTCAGTGACTACAAGGTCGGGGAGGTTACGTTTTGCGGGTTTGAGGTAGCCGTCGCCAGCGACTCTGCCGCTCGTGAATGAATCCAGTGAGCCCATCACCATCGTACGCCTGGCACCAGTTTTTTTCGGAGCGACTTCAGCCAGTTCAGTTCCCGTTTTACGCGGCAACTGGTCACCCTTCCTCCACTCGGTGGGATCACCTGGTGTGGACTTGGGCAGAGGCGGAGTCTTTAGTCTCTGTCCAGATTGCTTCCTTGCCCAATAGCCTCGTGGGGGACAAGGTACGTTCAGGCGAGAACAAACCCGCCTCAGGAACACCGCGGAAACTCCGTACTTGGGAGCGAGGGAGACCATTGGGGTGGTCCAAACCTCGGAGTACAGGGTATCTCTGTGGACGCGATCTTGGTCCATCTCCAGTTGCCTCTGTTTCGCCCGGAGGGGGATCACGCTGACAGTTTTCCCTTGGATGGTCAAAACAGCATCCACGAAGAAAACCAGTTTAGTCCTTCCATCGCCTGGGCCGACACCTGCATCGAGGCTGCGCTAAGGCCTCAATGCCGCGACCTAGTGCCCGGCCGGCCAGCTTGGTATCCATTAACCATGGCCGCTCGCTGCGCCAGGCTGACCGTTACCTCCTTTGAGTGTTGAAATCTACACTCTGTGTAGATCCCAACACGCTGGTGCCGGCTCTCATTTGTGAAAACGACCCCCAGCGATGAATCGAGTCAATTGCCGACGGCTCCCCCGGAATCAGGGTGGTGGAAGCGTCGCATTGTGGCGCGGGGACCACACTCGAGTTCATGTGGAATAGGTGAATCTGGCCGCCTCTGAATAAGCTCCTGCGCCGGCTATACCCCCCCCAGGCATCGCTTAAACAATGGCTATACACAACCCCCCAGGCATCGATGATTTTCCCGGGCTCAGAATGGCAAGTGAGCAGTGAGCAGTGAGCAGTGAGCAGTGAGCAGTGAGCAGTGAGCAGTGAGCAGTGAGCAGCTTGTGTCATGCGCTGACTGAAAATGCCAACGAACCAACGCTGCTACGCTTTCATTTTCTCGAATGGAGTCGAAGCGATGCCTTCCACGAACAGACCAGGAACCGAGAGCATTGATCGTTTTCTTCGCCTCGACGAGGTGCTGCACACCACCGGCCCGGGCCGAAATACGGTATACCGGCGGATCAGGGAAGGCACCTTCCCAAAACCGGTCAGGATAGGCCCCAACTCAGTGGCATGGCGCGAGTCAGCAATCGCTAAATGGATGTCCGATCCGACCCCGGGCAAGTGAAGGTTTTAAAGATGGGAGCTTCATTTTCTCACCTATAGTCAGTGCATACGGTCGTCGGTTGAACAAGCCAGGTCGTGTAAATGTGTTTGACAGGCGCCCTGTCGGGAAGATAATGCCGGCCTGTTTTGGAACCAAATTTAACCTTAGGAGGCTTACATGGCTGCCTGCACCGCAAATGGAGTCGCAGACTACCTGCTGTGGTTCGCCAAGGAACATGGCGACATCCTTACCCCGCTGAAGCTTCAGAAGCTGATGTTCTACGCGGATGCTTGGCATATGGTCCTCAACGACGGCGAGGAACTAGTCCAGCAGCAGTTTGAGGCCTGGGTACACGGCCCCGTTCTTCGCGATGTTTATTTCCGATTCAATCACTATCGGTGGAATCCCATCGCTCAGGATGTGGCCAAACCGGATTTGCCCGATGTATTGCAGAACTTTCTGAACGATGTTTACAAGGTGTTCGGTGGATTCAGCGGTTATGAGTTGGAGCAACTGACTCATCAAGAGGAGCCTTGGCGCGCTGCCCGCGGCGACTTGGCACCAGACGCAAGTTGTACAGCTGCTATCGACAAATCGTTGACTCGTCGTTTTTACACTGAAATGTCCAAGGCGAGCTGAAGGGTCTGAAAATGGGAATGAAGGCAGGAAGCCTAAAAAAACCGGCTCAGATTACGGCCGGGACACCTGACCCTCAAAAGCGCGTAAGCTTCTCGTTCCGGCATATTGAACAAGGTCATGAGAAGTTTAAGTACTCGGCGTGCGAATCGGGGTACTTTTGCAAAGTGCTTGAACGGCTCGCCGCCTTGAGCAACTTCACAGTTCAAGAACTGTACTCAAATCGATCAGAATCCATTAGAGCGCACCCGATTGCTTGGGACGAAACGTCTGAACCTGAAGGTTACAACAACCTTAATGAGCAGCTCCGAAGCATCCGGCCCTATCAGTTTGCTGTAAGCGTGAACGCTCACGGCAGAGTGCATGGTTTCTTTGTCGATCACGTTTTTTATGTGGTGTGGCTCGATCCTTCGCACTCTCTCTATCCGTGACAGTGAACCTGACTCCACGAGAAGCCTGGCCCAGCGTCAGGCTTTTTTGTATCTGGCCCTCGCGCGCTTCCGATATCACCATCATGCTCGATAGGCTGATCCAAGTATTCGGAGAGTGGGATGCGCTATCTGACCATCAGGAAATTTTCCAGCGAGTCTGGATACTCAGAGGCCGCGATTCGATCAAAGATCGCTGACGGCACATGGCGGAAGGATTACCTTTGGCGAAAGGCGGCTGACGGGCGAGTGCTGATCGACGCCGTTGAGCAAAGCCTCAAAACGCGGAAGCCCAAAGCCGTTAATGTGATACCGTTCGTCGGAGCAGACGCGCGTGTCACACGGTGACTTTCGAGGACGTTCTGGCGGAAAGAAAAAAGGCCAAAAAGCACCTAGCAGCGAGCACCATGTATCCCCACATGTATCCCTCGCGCAAACGGAAAGACAAATACTCAATAAACACAGATGGTTAAGTGCTCAGTTCAAATGTCTGTGTACCACCAAGTACTAAAAACGGCTTACCGAAAGGTAGGCCGTTTTTTTATGCCTCGAGAAAAGTGCCCCGAAATCACAGAGGTGACTTCAGGCAACAAGAGCAAGCCTCAGGATCGCACCAACGCCAACGCGGACAATGCCCGCTCCCATATCTGCCACGTACGCAACCAGACCATCGACTGCCAGTCGTTGTCGGCAGGATAGAACTGCTCCAGCAGATTCAGTTTGATTTCCCGCCCGACCGCATCACTCGGATTGCCGTGCAGATGCAGCCAATGGTCGTCGCGCAAATGACGATGAACCTCGGCTCCCGGATAAGTCCCGCATTCGATCACGAAGGGCATCAATCGCACCTGCGGCAGCGCGTCGATCAGCGCCTGCGAGGTGTAGCCGGTGGCCGTGGCCGCCACACCGGTTTCGCTCAGCGTGTCGGCGCCGGTCAGCAGCGTGTAGAGCCACGGTCCATAGATCGACTGCGCCTCCGGCAACGCTGGATAGGCGGACTCGGTAATGGTCAACAACATCGGATGGCCGTATTCCCCGGCGCCGGTGTGCAAGTCGAAGCACATCGCAACATCGGCATGGGCGACATGTTTTTGAAGGATCTGGTGCAATGTGCGGTTCGACCAGCTCGGCGCTCGTCCGCCGTAAAACAGACCATCGGGATGACTGTGCTGGCCGCCCTCGACAATCGACATCACCGCCGGCCAGCCGTGTTCCTGGATCTGCTGATCAAGCAGTGCATCGGCGCGATCACGCTCCGGGCCTGTCAGCTCGGTGCAGGCATAGATTTCATGCAGCGCGGCGTAGGCCTGATTGTCCGGCAGCGGATGTTCGAAGTTCAGGTGATTGCGATTAAGGTCGATGTTGTCTTCGTTGACCCGGCGCAGCCACGCCGTGCCCCACGGATTGATCAGATGAACAAACACCACCGCGACATCGGCCGGCAATGAACGCTTGCCCAACTCCTGCAGCCACTTGATCTGACAGCCCGAGCCATAGAAGCCTTCGACCCCGTGAGTGCCACTCAGCGCTATCAGCAAGCGTTTGGAGGCCGGATCACCGAGCACCGCCACATCGGTGCTCAGAGGCTCCCCGAACGGTCCTTTGAGCGGGTGCGGATACTCGGTCAATGTCGCGCCGGCCGCCTTCGCGGCTGCCAGAAACTGTTCACGCTGAGCGCCATAGCTCGGCTGTGCGGGGAAGTCGGTCTGCATGTCTGCCTCTTGTTGATCTTCTGACTCGTCTACTGCCCTTGACCCTACAGAAATTCCGTCAATGGATGAAGGACAAAAACGGCCATGGTTTGCGTCACTGGCTGTCGGCCGATAAAGTCGCCTGACCTTTCCCACGGACGGAGTGCCCCGCGTGTTTACAGCCATTCACTGGAATCGCTATCGCCTGCCAGCCCTTTCGCTGATTGTCGGCGCATTAACCCTCGCGGCGTGTAACGTTCCGCCCGCGTCGAAGTTGCCGATCGCACCGGAAGCCGCCTCGGGTTATCGCGCCGACCTGCAGACCCGGCACGCCTCGAAGCATATGGCTGCGGCGGCGAATCCGCTCGCCGCCGAAGCCGGGCGAGCAATGCTGCGTCAGGGCGGTTCGGCGATTGATGCCGCTATTGCGATGCAAGCGGTGTTGACGCTGGTCGAACCGCAATCCTCGGGTATCGGCGGTGGTGCGTTTATCGTGCTCTGGGACGGTAAAACCGTGCGCACTTACGACGGTCGTGAAACCGCGCCGGCCGGCGCCACCGAGAAGTTGTTCCTGCAAGCCGACGGCACACCGATGCCATTCACTCAGGCGCAGATTGGCGGTCGTTCCGTGGGCACCCCCGGTGTGTTGCGAGCGCTGGAACTGGCCCATCGGAAACACGGGCGCCTGCCATGGGCGCAGTTGTTCGAACCGGCGATAAAACTCGCGGAGCAAGGTTTTCCCATCTCGCCACGCCTGCATCAGCTGATTGCTTCGGATTCGTCCATGCAGCGCTCGCCAGACATGATGGCGTATTTCCGGAATACCGATGGCAGCCCGAAAGCCGTCGGCACCCTACTGAAAAACCCGGCGCTGGCCGCTGCGTTCAAACGCATCGCCAAGGAAGGTCCTGATGCGTTGTATAAAGGCCCTATCGCGCAGGAAATCGTCGCCAAGGTTCAGGGCCACGCCAACCCCGGCAGCCTGTCGCTGAACGACCTCGACGGCTACTCCGCCAAGGAACGCGCGCCGCTGTGCTCCGATTACAAACGCTGGCAGGTCTGTGGCATGCCTCCACCGTCGTCGGGCGGAATCGCCGTGGCGCAGATCCTCGGCACCTTGCAGGCGCTGGAAACCCGCGACCCGCGTTATGCCCTGGCGCCACTCAAACCAGTCAAAAACACCCGCTCCGCAGGCATCGAACCGGCCCCGGAAGCCGTGCACCTGATCTCCGAAGCCGAGCGTCTGGCCTATGCCGACCGCGCACTGTATGTCGCCGACAGCGATTTTGTGCCCGTCCCGGTCAAAGGCCTGGTGGACCCGACCTATCTGGCCAGCCGCGCCGCCCTCATCGGTGATCGCAGCATGGGCACGGCCAGGCCTGGCACGCCGCCGGGCATTCAGGTGGCCTACGCGCCGGACCGTTCGCCGCTGCGCATTTCCACCTCGCAAGTGGTGGCGGTCGATGACCTGGGCGGTGCGGTGTCGATGACCACCACGGTGGAATCCGCATTCGGCTCGCACCTGATGGTTCAAGGCTTTCTGCTCAACAACCAGATGACCGACTTCTCGTTCATCCCCGAAGAAAACGGGCAGAAAGTCGCCAACCGCGTCGAACCCGGCAAACGCCCACGCTCGTCCATGGCACCCACCCTGATCTTCGACCGCCAGAGCGGCGAATTCCTCGCCACCCTCGGCTCTCCTGGTGGCTCGCAGATCATTGAATACGTCGCCAAATCCACCGTCGGCCTGCTCGACTGGAACCTCGACCCGCAAACCGCCATCAACCTCCCCAACTTCGGCAGCCGCAACGGCCCGACCGAGCTGGAACAGGGGCAGTTCAGCGCGGAGCTGATTCAGGCGTTGAAGGACAAGGGGCATAGCGTGAGCGAGATCGACATGACCAGTGGCACTCAAGCGATTGTCCGGGTCAAGGATGCTCAGGGGAAAGCGTCGTTGGCGGGTGGGGCGGATCCACGACGCGAGGGGGAAGCGTTGGGGGATTGAGTCTTGCCATGGCATGGAAAAGGCTTACCGGGAGGTAAGCCTTTTAGTCCCGCGCAGCCTAGCGAGAAATCTTCAGCGCCTGCCGCGCCCGGTGTTTCTCCAGCGCCAGCTCGATCAGGCGGCTGACCAGTTCGCTGTAGGTCATGCCGGCGGCCTGCCACAGCTTGGGGTACATGCTGATGCGGGTGAAACCGGGGAGCGAGTTGATCTCGTTGATCAGCACTTCGCCGCTGTCGGTCAGGAACACATCGACCCGCGCCAGACCGGAACAGCCCAACACCTGAAACGCCTCGACGGCCAGGGCTCGAATGCGCTCGCTGGCTTCGCGGCTGATGTCGGCCGGGACCACCACTTCAGCGGCCTGTGCGTCGATGTACTTGCTGTCGTAGGAATAGAACCCGCTGCGCACGACGATTTCGCCGCAACCGCTGGCGATGGCGTCTTCGTTGCCGAGCACCGCGCATTCGATTTCGCGGCCGCTGACGGCCGACTCGACCAGCACTTTCTCATCGAAACCCAGGGCCAGTTCGACTGCTGCCGTGTACTCGGCTTCGTCGTTGACCTTGCTCACGCCCACCGAAGAGCCCTGGTTCGCCGGTTTGACGAACAGCGGCAGGCCGAGCTTGCCCTGGACCTCGGCGAACCCGGTGCGCCTCGCTGTGGCGCGGGTCAAGGTCACGAACGGCGTGACGGCCAACCCGGCATCACGCAGCAGGCGTTTGCTGATGTCCTTGTCCATGCACACCGCCGACCCGAGCACATCGGAGCCGACAAACGGCAGATCGGCCATGCGCAGCAACCCTTGCAGGCAACCGTCTTCACCCAGGGTGCCGTGGACGATCGGGAAGATCACGTCGACGTGGCCCAGCAGCTCCTGACTTGAGGTTTCCAGCAGTTGCTGACTGGCCTTGCCCGGCACCACGGCAAGTTCGCGGTTGGACTGGTTGAGGGCGATCAGCGCCGGGTTTTCCTGGTTGAGCAGGAAGTTCGACGGATCATTGAGGTGCCAGTGGCCCTGCTTGTCGATGCCGATCAGCACCGGTTCGAAGCGCGACCGGTCCAGCGCGTCGACGATGTTTTTCGCCGATTGCAGCGACACCTCGTGCTCCGCCGAACGGCCGCCAAAAATAATGCCTACCCGCAGTTTGCTCATTCAGGATTCCTCAACGATTGGCCACCAGATGCGCACCGAACAGCAAGTAGCAACTGCCGGCAAAGCGATCCAGCCATTTACGCGAACGGTCGTAAGCCCCCGCCATCCGACGACTGGAAAACAGCAGCGCAACGCCGCTGTACCAACTGAAGGACAAGGTCGCCATGGTCAGCACGGCCAGCGCCAGTAACATCGGCGGCACGGACGCGGGCATGGCCGTCGCAAAGATGGTCGCGACGAACAAGGCAGATTTTGGGTTGGTCATGTTGCCCAGAAAACCTTGGCCATACACCGACAGTAACGTGCGCCCCGCTCCGTCAATCGAACCGGACTTGCCCGCCACCACGGGCGGTTTACGCCTGAACTGCTTCAAGCCCAGATAGATCAGATAACAGCCACCGGCAATCTTGAAGCTCAGGTAGAGCGTCGGCGCGGCACTGAACAACGACTTGATGCCCAGCCCGCCCGCCAGCCCCCACAACACTGTGCCAGTGGCCACGCCCAGTGCGGCCACCACCCCGTGCCGTTTGGATTGGCTGGCGGCCAGTTGCGCGATGTTGAAAAAATTCGGCCCCGGCGTCACCACTGCAACCGTCCACAACAGCGCCAGCGACAACAACGGAGCGGCATAGCTCAGGTGGGACATTTCCATGATGTGGGTCGCCTGCTTGGCTAAAGAGGATGAGCCACACAGTGCAACATTTGCCTTCGATTTTCTACTCGTGCGCGGGCTTACATCGGCCAGAAGACAGACAACCGCTCACTGGGTTAACGTGACCGGCATTGAGTTCCAGGCAACGATCAGCATGACCAGGCACCCACCGCACAATGACTGGTTCCACCGCGCGCCCGATGTGGCGGGGCTGCAGCGCTTCGAGGCGTTTTTTGCCGGACATGGCTACGACCTGCACCGTCATGACACTTACGCCATCGGTCACACCCTCGCCGGCGTGCAGCGCTTTCAGTACCGCGGCGGTTGGCGCCACAGCCTGCCCGGTGGGACGATCGTGCTGCACCCGGACGAAATCCACGATGGCGAAGCCGGGACCGAGCTCGGATTCCAGTACCGGATGATGTACATAGAACCGGCACTTATCCAGCAGATGCTCGGCGGTCAGCCACTGCCGTTCATCAAGAACGGTTTGTCGACCGATCCATGCCTGTTCGCCGCCACCGAGGTTCTGCTGCGCAGCCTCGATACCCCCCTCGAACCGCTGGAAGCGCAAGACGCACTGTTCGATCTGGCGCAAGCCTTGAACAGCGCTGGCGGAGTCACTGCCAGGCATGCAAGCTTCGACTACAGGGCTGCGGAACGCGCGCGGGAATACATGCACAGCGCACTGGATCGCACCGTGACGCTGGAAGAACTGGCGCACCACAGCGGCCGGGATCGCTGGAGCCTGTCGCGGGATTTTCGCCTGTTGTTCGGCACCAGCCCTTACCGTTACTTGACCATGCGCCGCCTCGACCTGGTTCGTTCGCTGCTGATTCAGGGCCAGTCGCTGGTCAGCGCCGCGCTGATCGCCGGCTTCACCGATCAAAGCCACATGACCCGCCAGTTCAGCAAAACCTACGGTTTGTCGCCAGCGCGCTGGATGAAAATGCACCGCCGCTGAGCCACGCACAATCGTACAAGAAGCACGCTGCTGCGGTGGCTATCGTGGTTTCACGATCAACCACGAGAGCTGCTCCATGAAAGCCTACGAAAGCCTGAATTTCGCTGCAAAAATCTCCCGGATCGACGCCCACTGGACACCGCGGGTCATCGCCGAAATGAACGACTACCAGTTCAAGGTGGTGAAGCTGCTGGGGGATTTCATCTGGCATGACCACCTTGATACCGACGAAGCCTTCATCGTTCTCGAAGGCCAGTTGCGCATCGATTTTCGCGATGGCCACGTGCTGGTGAATGCCGGCGAAATGTATGTGGTGCCCAAGGGGGTCGAGCACAAACCGTTCGCCGGGCAGGAGGTGAAACTCCTGCTGATCGAACCCCGGGGCGTGCTGAACACCGGCAGCAATGGCGGCGAGCGCACGGCTGAAAATGACGTTTGGGTGTGACGTCTTACGGCTGTAGGGTTTTGCCGTCCACCGGATCACCGATTGTCAGGAAATGCCCGCCTGCCACGTGGTGCAAGGTGCGCAACGCATCGTACCCCTCGAAATGCCAGCGACCATCGCTGAATACGCGGTCGTCCGCCTGAGCGGCAATCACTTCGGCCAGGAACAGATCGTACTGTTGGTGATTGCCGGGCTCCGGCAGCAGCCGGCATTCCAGCCAGGCCACGCAACCTTCGAGCATCGGCGCATCAATCAGTTCGCCGCTGAAGGTCTGCAAGCCATAGGTCTGGAATTTGTCCCGGCCCTGGCCCTGAGTCAGCTCCAGGCCAGACGTCGAGCCAACGGTTTGCACGATATCGGCCTGGGCGGCGCAGGGTACGTTCAGCACGAATGTGCCCGACGCTTCCAGCAGTTGCCGGGTCCAGGTGGACTTGTCCAGCACCACGGCAATTTTCGGCGGTTCGAAATCCAGGGGCATGGCCCAGGCCGCCGCCATGATGTTGCGCCGCCCGTCATGGGCCGCGCTGACCAATACGGTCGGCCCATGATTGAGCAGGCGATAAGCCTTGGACAAGGGAACCGGGCGGCGGTGGGAAGCGCTCATGGCATCTGCTCCTGGGAAAAGAGCCGATTGTAGCGAACTCCCGAGATAGGGAGTTCGAGCAGTCGAAAAGATCGCACCCTGCGCCAGCTCCTGCAGGGCGTACGTCATTCCAATGTTGGAGCAGCCGCAGGCTGCGATCTTTTAAAGGCTAACCATCAACTCGACAGCTGATTGGCGAACTGTCCGACCGCATTCACCACCTTCTGCGCGCCGTCCTGAATCTCGACAATGACCGTCCCCGCCTCTGCCGCCAGCGCCAGGCCTTGTTCGGCCTGGAGTTTGCCGTCGGTCATCAGGGACACGGCGTTACGCGCCATGTCCTGGTTCTGACGGACCACCAGGACAATTTCATCGGTGGCCTGGCTGGTGCGCGAAGCCAGTTGCCGGACCTCGTCCGCCACCACGGCAAAACCGCGGCCCTGTTCACCGGCCCGGGCGGCTTCGATGGCCGCGTTGAGCGCCAGCAGATTGGTCTGTTCGGCAATGCCACTGATGGTTTTGACGATGGTGCCGATCACCAGCGATTGCTCGTTTAAGGCCTCGATGCCTTCGCCGGCGGTTTGCATGTGCTTGGCCAGGTCGCGCATCACGTTCACCGCTTGCGTCACCACGGCGGTGCCGCGCTGGGCGCTTTGATCGGTATGCTGCGAGGTGCCGTAGGCAATGTTCGCCGCTTCAGCGACGGCCAGTTCCTGATTGACCTGATCGGTAATCACCGTGGCGAACTTCACCACTTTGTAGAGCTTGTTGTTGGCGTCGACCACCGGGTTGTAGGACGCCTCCAGCCAGACCGTACGCCCGTGGCTATCCACGCGCTTGAAGCGGCCGGCGACATATTCGCCGGCATTCAGGCGTCGCCAGAAGTCCTGATACTCGGCGCTGTTGTATTCCTGCGCATCACAGAAGGTACGGTGATGTTTGCCCTTGATCTGCGCCAGGCTGTAACCCATGCCGTTGAGGAACCGTTCATTGGCTGTGAGCACATTGCCCGCGAGGTCGAATTCGATCACCGCCGTCGAGCGCACCAACGCACCGATCAGGTTTTCGTGCTCACGGGAGGCCTCGATGGTGCGGGTCAGGTCACTGGAAAAAATCGAGAAATGCTTGACCCGCCCGTCCGAGGAACGCACCGGCTGCAGGATCGAGCGCAACCAGGCCTCCTGGCCATCGCCACGCAGCAGGCGCACCGCACCGGCGAAATGCTCGCCACGGGTCAGCGCAGCCTTGAAACGGTGGTGGAATTCATCGGACTTCACGTGGGGAGGCACAATGTCTTCGATCGGACGATCGATCAGGTCATGGCTCTTGTAGAGCATCTCGCTGAGAAAGTTCTGATTCACCGATTGAATTCGCCCATCGGGATCAAGGGTCAGGACCAGCATCTCGCTTTCCAGACTTTCCTTCACTTGCTGAAGGCTGGAGAGTTCTTCGCGAAGAGCCGACAACTCTTGCTTCAAGCGTTTGTTGAACATGGGAAAGCACCGATGGGCAGAGATAGAAAGCGGCATGCAGCCTAGCCATCGGCCTTGGGAATATTTTCTGAAGAGTGTTTCAGGCTTGTCCTACAAAAATAGTTGTCATATCCGCCGCGCCACTTTCGATCAGATGGCGCCCGCCGCCGGGCAACTGCCTGTACTGGGCATGCGCGCACCGAAATACAACGCGCTGCTCACGCCCACCGCGCCCATCACGGCGCAGAAAATCACGCAGATCCAAGGGCTCCAAGGCATCAGGCCAATCAGCAACAGCGGTGTGATACTCGCCCACGCGGCGTAGGCAATGTTGTACGTGAAGGAAATCCCTGAAACGCGAATCCGCGCCGGAAACAGGCTGACCATGACCGACGGCACCGCACCGACCACGCCGCAACCGAGGCCGGCAATCGCGTACGCCAGACCGATCCAGTTGCTGCCAATGATCAGGCTGGTATAGAGCACGCCAATGCCCAGTGGCAGCAACAGGCTGTATAGCATCACGGTGCGCCAGGCGCCGATGCGGTCGACCAGCAACCCGGCGAGCACGCAGCCGACGTTAAGGAACACGATGCCCAACGCACTCAGGGCGAAGGTGTGGCTGGCGGTCATGCCGAAGGTTTTCTGCATCATGGTCGGGGTGATGACCACGAACACCACCACCGCCGAGGTCAGCACGCAGGTAAGAATCATCGCCGGTAAAATGGCCAGGCGATGCTCACGCAGAACCGTGCGCAATGGCAGTTCGACGGCGGCATCACGCTTGGCCTGCATCGCCATGAACACCGGGGTTTCGCTGAGCCAGCGGCGAAGCCAGACGCCTATCACGCCAAATACGCCACCCAGCAGGAACGGGTAACGCCATGCGTAATCGAGGATTTCCGCCGGGGTGAACGCCTGTGCCAGAAAGGTCGCCGTCAGCGCGCCGATCAAGTAACCAAAGGTCAGTCCCGCCTGCAGGAAACCGAGTGCATAACCACGGTGCGCGACCGGTGCGTGTTCGGCGACGAAGACCCAGGCACTCGGCACTTCACCGCCCACCGCCGCGCCTTGCAGAATGCGCAGGGCCAACAGCAGCAGCGGCGCGAAATAGCCGATCTGAGCGTAGGTCGGCATGATGCCGATCAGCAGGCACGGCAGCGCCATCATCAGAATGCTCAGGCTGAAGACTTTCTTGCGCCCCAGCCGGTCAGCGAAATGCGCCATCAGGATCCCGCCCAACGGCCGCGCCAGATAACCGGTCACGAAAATCCCGAAACTTTGCAGCAGGCGCAGCCATTCGGGCATTTCCGGCGGAAAGAACAGCTGGCTGAGGGTCAGGGCGAAAAACACGAAAATGATGAAATCGTAGATTTCCAGCGCACCACCGAGGGCCGCGAGGCCGAGGGTCTTGTAGTCCGAGCGGCTGAACGGTGCCGGGCGCGAATCGTTATGGGCTGTCATCAAAAAAACTCTGGTGTAGGCAAAAAACCAAGGCGCCCATGGTCTACGCAAACGCGCCAGTGGACAACCCGTTAGACCAAAGTCTCAGCCAGGTAAAACTTCGTCACAAAACATGACCGTTTGATTTACTGTTGGCACCTGTCCAGACGGGCCTCTGCGGCCTGGAAGACCACAACAAACATAAAAATAGAGGTACTCCCGTGGCTGCTGATATCGAAGATACCCGCTCTGCCCGCTTTGCCCTGCGCTGTTCAAGTTTTGCCGAACGCTGGTTTCCCGATTCCTGGGTGTTCGCCGCGCTGGCGGTGATTATCGTCGCCGTCGCCACCCTGTTCATGGGCGCCAAGCCCACCGACGCGGCGATGGCGTTCGGTGACGGGTTCTGGAGCCTGATCCCGTTCACCATGCAAATGGCGTTCGTGGTGATCGGCGGCTATGTGGTCGCCAGCTCGCCGCCTGCCGTGAAGCTGATCGACCGTCTGGCGCGAATCCCGAAGAACGGTCGTTCCGCCGTGGCGTGGGTGGCGCTGATTTCCATGGTCGCGTCGCTGCTGAACTGGGGTTTGTCGCTGGTGTTCGGCGGCTTGCTGGTGCGCGCCCTCGCCCGCCGTGTCGATCTGAAAATGGATTACCGCGCGGCCGGCGCCGCAGCGTATTTGGGCCTTGGCGCCGTGTGGGCCTTGGGCCTGTCGTCGTCCGCCGCCCAATTGCAGGCCAACCCGGCCAGCCTGCCGCCGTCGATTCTGTCGATCACCGGGGTGATTCCTTTCACACAGACGATCTTTCTCTGGCAGTCCGGCGTGATGTTGCTGGCGCTGATCGTGATTTCGCTGATCATTGCCTACGCCACCGCCCCCGGCCCGAACTCGGCCCGTGATGCCAAAGCCTGCGGCATCGATCCAAGCTTCAACCTGCCGCCACTGCAACCGCGCACTCGTCCCGGCGAATGGCTGGAACACAGCCCGTTGCTGACGATTCTGCTGGTGTTGCTGGCAGCCGGGTGGCTGTTCCACGAGTTCTCGACCAAACCGGCGATCAGCGCGATTTCCGGGCTGAACACCTACAACTTCCTGTTCATCATGCTCGGCGCCCTGCTGCACTGGCGCCCGCGCAGTTTCCTCGACGCGGTGTCCCGCGCGGTTCCGACCACCACCGGCGTACTGATCCAGTTCCCGTTGTACGGCTCGATCGCCGCGCTGATGACCACGGTCAAAGGCACTGACGCGCAAACCCTGGCTCACCACATCTCGACCTTTTTCGTACAAATTGCCTCCCACGACACTTACGCGCTGCTGATGGGCGTGTACTCGGCGATCCTCGGATTCTTCATTCCGTCGGGCGGCGGCAAGTGGATCATCGAAGCGCCGTACGTGATGCAAGTGGCCACCGACCTGAACTACCACCTGGGCTGGGCCGTGCAGATCTACAACGCCGCCGAAGCCCTGCCGAACCTGATCAACCCGTTCTACATGCTGCCATTGCTGGGCGTGCTGGGGTTGAAGGCGCGGGACTTGATCGGGTTTTCGTTCGTGCAACTGCTGGTGCACACGCCGCTGGTGCTGTTTCTGCTGTGGGCGTTGGGGACGACGCTGACGTATACGGCGCCGGTGATGCCGTAAACGGAGTTGATTGCACCTGTTGTGAGGCAGGTGCAATCAGCCTTGATCGGTGGGTAACACCTTCAGAAGTTCAAGCAAAGCGGCTTGGACTTTATTCCACACCACTAGTAGCCGTGAGCAATGCGATTGCGCATGGACGAGCCTGCTCAAGCACTTGCTGGCGAAACTTCACTGGAAGATCGCCGGGCGTCAGCAGATCTACACTACCCCCCAACAAATCCTCGAGTTCGACCTGAAGACCGCCAAGATCAAAAAGCGTGGCGCCTGGCAGTGCATCTACCAGCAAATCAAGGTCACTCCGCTCTTTATCCGTTCAGAGCAGTGCTGAACCAAACACGCGAGGATTGGCTGTACGAAAGCGGCCTACAACCTCGCGAACGGCTGCTCGTTGCAGATCAAGAGCGGTGGAGGGCTTCATTTTTCACCTTTACCCAGTGCAGTATTGCGCCAGTCCAGCAGTGCTTGAGAGAGGTAAACACTGCGCCACTTGTAACCTGACCTGTCACATCCCACTGTACCCGCCTCCGCTTCAGAGGCCCACACGCTGAAAAGGATCTGAGCATGTTCAAACTCGCAGGACTCACTCTCGCCGCCCTCACCCTGAGTGCCGCCGCCCATGCGGACGCCGATCTGAAGCTGGGCAGCACCGAGCGCGTCACCCGGCTGTTTGCTTACCCCAACAACTGCAACGTGATCTGCTTTCGCAACTGGACGCTGGAGCAAACCGTCGAGCATTACCTGACGCAAAGCGTGCAGCGCGATGGTTACAGTGATGCGAAGGTGCAGGTCAAAACCGATAACGATCAACTCTATGCCGCCATCACCGGGGTGCCCCGGGGCTATGAAAAGCCGTTGGCGGCGCTGCTCGATGCAGGCGACCTGGCCTACACCGGCGCCAGCAAGCTGAATGCCGACGGCAAATGGGCTTACAGCTGGTATTTGTTCCTGCCGCTGGGCATGGCGCTGGAGAACCGCAGAAGCGTCGAGTTGCTGCACTTCCCGCCGGATTACTCTCTGACCCAGGCGCAGGATTACCTGAAGTCGGCCACCACTGATCGGTGGGCCACGTTGCTGACGGTCAACGGGATCGCTGCCGATCAGACGCCGGCATTCCAGACCATCATCGACATCGCCCCGATTGCCGCGCCCTCCAACGCCGGCAAGGATCTGGAAGGCGTCTACGACTACTTCAAGGACTACCAGACCACCATGGTCAAGGAAGTCAGCCAGAACGCCAGCGGTACCACGCTGCCGATGGTCGCGTTCGGTGCGCCGGTACGCAACTGGATCAAGCAGCAATATGGGCCGACCGTAAACGTGCTGGGCCTGGCAACCATCAGTCCGAAGGACGGGGTAAAAGTGCCGGTGCTGGGTTCCAACCACCCGAGCTACATCTGGTACGCCGCCGACCCGGACAGCTATTCCGGTAAGGATGCCCAGGCCCAGGCCGACGCGGCGGGCCTGAAAGTCATGGGCCAGGATTTGAGTGCCGCGTGCTGGCAGGCCGCCATGGGCCGAGACCCGGACAGCAATCCAGACATTGAACTGAGAAGTTGCACCCAGACCTGGCAGGTGGCCCAGGCCGATAAAACCTGCGAGCTGTTCTACACCTCGATCCGCAACCTGACGCCAGGACAAGCCACGGCCAAATGCTCGACGGCGCCGATCAAGACTCAGCTCAAACAGCTCAAGGTCCCGGCGCCTGCGACCGCGGTACCTGCTCCACATTTGTAAAAAGCTGAACCACGTTCCTGCGTGAGCCTTGGCTGACGTGGGAACGCGCGTTTTTCCTCTGTCAGTTATGACAGTAGACCGGTTGTTTCTTTTGCGAGAGTCTTGGGAGGTCCCCATTCGCTGCAGGGCTGACAGGATGTCAGCTGACGGAAGTCGCAGCGCCCCGCCGACAAGGATTGTTATGAAAGCCCACGCTGAACAAGCATTACCCCCACCGCCGTCCAAAGGCATCTACCCGTTTGTTGAGCTGCCGTTGAGCCTTGGATTCCCCTCCCTGGAAGATTTTCAGATCGTCTATAGCCCTCAGGCAAAGGCAAAAGCCGTCTGCGCTCTGCGGGAGTTTCCACGCCTGAGTCGAGTCTGCCGGGTTTCCGGACATCTATTGCCGTATCGCTGTCGACATACCCGGCAAATGGCGCCGGGCATCCACGTGTACGACCCACGGTTCTGTGGATTGCTCAGCCACGCCTGCGACCCCAACACCTTTCTCGACATGAGCGAGCTATGGTTATGGGCGCTGAAAGACATCAGGAAAGGCGATCGGCTGACGATTGATTTAGCCATGACCGAAGACAAGCTGCAGCGGCAATTCGCCTGCCGCTGCGCCTGTCCTTGCTGCCGAGGCTGGATCACTGGCTACGACGAAACACCGAATGTCGATGGCCAGTCGTTCTTCCAGCATTGGCGTCGATGAAGCCTTTGCTGATGTTATTTACAGCGGCTCGAACGGACGCAGGCGGTACTGTGGCGGCAACTGCTCAAAACCACTGATGGTTGCGTTCAGGCTCTTCCACCGACCGTCCTTGATGCCATAGATGCAGCCGTGAATCGACAGTTTCTGCCCGCGGTGCCAGGCATTTTGAACAATGCTGGTGTGCCCGACGTTGGCCACTTGCTGGATCACGTTGAGTTCGCAGAGGCGATCAACCTGCTCCTCCTCGGTAGGCAGTTTGGAGAGTTCTTCACGCTTTTCGTAATAAAGATCGCGAATAGAACGCAGCCAGCCGTCGATCAAGCCAAATTGGCGATCCTGCATCGAGGCGCGCACCCCCCCGCAGCCATAATGGCCGGTAACAAGGATGTGTTTGACCTTGAGCACGTCAACCGCGTACTGAATTACCGACAGGCAATTGAGGTCGGTGTGCAGCACCACGTTGGCTACGTTGCGGTGGACGAACAGGTCGCCGGGCAGCATGCCGACAATCTCGTTCGCCGGCACGCGGGCGTCGGAGCAGCCGATCCAGAGGAACTCCGGTGTTTGCTGACGAGCCAGTTTGGCGAAGAAGTCAGGATCTTCTTTAGTGATCGCGTCAGCCCAGCGCTCGTTGTTATCAATCAGATCTTGTAATTCGTTCATGCAATGAAGCCTCGATAATGATGCGCAGCTTTGACAGACAACCGTCCGTCGGGGTCACGCGCGAGATGCAGATTGCCGCTGATGCATATTACCTGAATGCCATGGCGGTTGAATTCTGAGGGACCCTGTGGGTCCACCGTAGTAAGGCCCACAGTATGAGGAATTGCCATGACTGATTCACGACGTCCGTTCGATGCGGTGCAACCCGAGCCCATCGACGACAACGAAGACCGCATGGGCTCGATGCATGAGCTGGATTTCGATGAGGAAGAACCTAGTGCCAAAATCGGCGATGAACTGCCGGAAAACGAGCGCGAGCAACTCATGCCGCGCGAGCGCGTGCGCGAAGCCGGCATGACTGGCGCCTCGACCGCCGACCATGAGTCTACCGATGATGACATGAGCCCGGAAACACTGATCCGTGAAGACGGTGCGCGGGATGCCCATGAGGCGGGTGAAGGAGGCCAGGCCGATTGGGATTTGAGCATTGTCGATGAAGATGACATCGGCGGGGGTAATGGTCTGGATGAGGAGGAATTGGCGAAGCGGGAACCGATGGATGGGAATCGGTGAGTCTGTAATTCTTTGACTCTGTGGCGAGGGAGCTTGCTCCCGTTCGGTTGCGAAGCAGTCGCATAGATTATGACCTGCTCACGATCAGGCCCGCTTCGCGGCCCAGCGGGAGCAAGCTCCCTCGCCACAATGATTATGCGTCAGTCAACCAGGGTGCAGGCCATGACCACCGCGTCTTCGCGCCCGCCCACCGCCGGATAATAATCCCGACGCCGGCCAATCTCGTTAAACCCATACCGCTCATACAGCCGAAACGCCGGCCGATTGCTGTCGCGCACTTCCAGAAAACATTCCCGCGCCTCAGCCTTGCAGGCAATCGCCATCAGGTGCTCCAGCAGCGTCAAACCCAGCCCACGCCCCTGACTTTCCGGTTTGACGGTGATGTTCAGCAGGTGCGCTTCATCAAGAATGATCTGCACCACGCCGTGCCCGACCTGTTGCGAACCTTCAAACATAAGCCAGATCTGGTACTTGCCCAGCCCATCGAGAAAAATCCCGCGGGTCCACGGATGGCTGTACGCCGCGTATTCGATTTTCAGCACAGCGTCCAGGTCCGCCTCGGTCATCGGGCGAAACGATACAGCGTCACTCATTCGATTCTTTCCAGCGCGCCATCAGCCGACGCATGGCTTGCCAGACATCAGCCTTACGCTGTGGCTCTTCCATTAATAATTCCAGACCCGGCAGGGCCCAGACCGTACCCAGGCCGTCGACCTGGAGTTCACGGTTGAAGGATTCGGCATTTGCCTCTGCGGCGAAACGTACCGCCGGCAGGCCGATCAGCCACACACAGACGCAGGGTGCGTCTTCCAGGCGGGCCGAGAGAAAACCTTGCACAAAATCACGAGCGGCTTCCGGGCCTTGATCCATCGTACCTCGGGCCAGCAGCGGCCAGCGCACCGGTTCGCCGACGATCTGCGGGCTGTCCGGCAGACCGGCGGCGCGCAGCATGTCCTTGAGCAGCAGATACGCGGGGTCGCGGGTCTGGAAGGTTTCGCCTGTGGGTAACTCCACCAGCAGCAGGCAGCGACCGGCGCGCAATAATTGCAGGGCGAATCGCGGCGGTGGCACGACGGGCGCCTTGACCGCGACCGGTGCCTCCTCTTCTTCAACCTTGGCGTTGTCACGCGTGCTGGCCAATGATGGCCGCGGCACCTCTATTTTTACCCGTTCGGCCGGTTTGACCACCGGTTCCGCGGGCGCATCGACCACTGGCGCCAGCGCCACCGGTGCGACGACCAATGGCTCGGGCATCTCCAGTAGCTCTGGCCGCGAAGGCGCGGCAAAGGGCAATTCGGTGCGCGGCAGCCAGTTGACCACCTGCATGGCGGTCAAATAAGCGCGACGACGGGACTCGATTAGCAAAGGTCGGCCACTTGTGGATAACTAAAGTGCGCTGATTCTACCGCCCTTCGCTCAAGATCGCCCGCGCTGTTGGTCGATAGACTTCACCGACAGTCTTTCCACCTAATCGCATCGCCCCCGATGCAGTACAATCGCGGCTTTTAATCGCCAACCAGCCGGCCATTCCGATGATCGAACCCAAGCGCGTCTTGCGCGCCCTCGCTGAACACTGGGCACTTCTGGAGCCACTGTGCGAGCACTTCGACCAAGGCACACTGAGCCT
This sequence comes from Pseudomonas sp. NFX71, assembly GCF_048079215.1. NCBI lineage: Bacteria > Pseudomonadati > Pseudomonadota > Gammaproteobacteria > Pseudomonadales > Pseudomonadaceae > Pseudomonas > Pseudomonas sp. NFX71. The sequence continues at coordinate 890,887 of NZ_CP182230.1, forward strand.
CAACGAACTGCGCACGCAATTGGCCGCCCAGCAACTCGACAGTACGCCGCAGGACATCACCAGTCTGCTGGACGTGTGGATCCGCCTCGACATTCTGGTTCCCGTGGCGAAAAGCCCGAACCGTTTCGAGCTCAACGCGCAAATCCACGACTTCCTCGCTTACCTGCGCCGAGAGCACCGTCTGGGCCTGTGCCTGGAAATCGAAGCCTATTTGCGCCACCTCGAACGCCTGGCCGGTTACATCCAGGACGCCTTCGACATCCGCGACGGCCACGACCTGGCGCGTCAGTTGCGCCTGCTCGACATGCGCGTGCGAGACGTATTGAAGAAACTCGCCAACGACGAACAGGCCCTGGTGGCGGTTGCCGAACGCGCCAAGACCAGTGACCGGCAGATTCCGCTGCGTCAGCGTTACGCTGAAGTGCTGGCGACCTGGGACGAATACGTCGAACCGATGATTCAGTTGGTGAATGCCGATGGCGCCTTCGAGCAAGGCGTGCGCAAGGTCGAAAATGTCCTGCTGAAGATGCTCACCGAGCAGCAGCGCCTCGGCCATCTGGTCGATGACGACATGCTGCTGCGCACCCACGCGCGCATCCTCGAGATGCAGACCAGCGCCCAATTGACCCTGCGTCATGCCCGCGAACTGCTGCTGCCGCTGCGTGAAGAAGCCCGTCGGCACAACGCCGTGACCCGGGGCGCGGCGCTGGCCTTGTCGGCCATTCGTCGCAAAGGCATCGATGCGGTACCACAAGCGGCAATGCCGATGTTCACCCGGCCGCAAAGCACCTTCCTCGGCAGCGCCAGTCAGGTCGAAGCCTACGTTTACGCATTGGCCCGTTTCGAGCCAAAGCCGGCACGCTTCCCCAAGGCCCACAAGACCCAGAAAGGCGAAGCACCGCGTGCGCCACGCACCGTTCGGGAAATGCTCGAACGCTGCGAAGATGCCCTGCCGATGCCGGACCTGATGACCTGGTTGCTGGAGCAGGAGCCGGACGGCGCCACCGACGAACTGCTTTATTGGTTCTCTCGCCTGTCACGGGAAAAACGTTTCAAACGCGAGCGTCTGGAACGCCGCGATTACCACACTCACGAGCACCAGGTCAGCCTGCGCTCCTTCGCCCTGCTCTCGGCCCGCGATACCGCCGCCGAGGATTCTGCGAGCATCCCACATGCATCTTGATCTATCCGAACTGTCCCAGCTGGCGCCGATCTTTCGCGAGCTGTTCAAGGGCTACCACGTCAGCCGCCGCGATCCGGAGCTGTACGCACAACTGTCGAACTTCCAGGATCAGTACCGCACGCTGTTCAAGGCGTTGGGTTTTGAACTGGTCTGCGATACAAGGGGTTTCTACTACTTCGTGCCGGACCTCGCCGCCGCTGCGGTGAACAAGACTGCACAACGTCTGGCGCTGTTCACCTTCATCCTCGTCGAGCATCTGGCCGATCAGGGCCGTGACCCGATTGCCGTGCTCGACGGTGGCAGCCTCGGTCGCGACGAACTGCCGTCGTTGCTGGAAAAGTACCGAGACCTGTTCATTCAGGCTGAAGTGCAGACTGTCGAAGAACTCGAAGAAAAAATCATGCGCCGCATGACGCAGCTCGGTTTCGCCGGCGAAGAAAACGGCGTTTACCGTTTCCTGCCGCCGATGCACCGTTTCCTCGATGTTTGCCTGTCGGTCCAGCAGGACCGTGACCTGGCCGCCAGCCTGCACAGCGTATTGCCGCTGCCGGTTCCGGTGCTGATCGACGACGACAGCGACGAAAAACTGTTGCAGACCGATGATCCGCTGGACCTCAGCGATTTCGCTGAAGAAAGCGAAGAAGACGCCATGGCCCGCGCCATTGCCGAAGAACAGGAGACCGACGCATGAGCAAGGAACGCTACGGCATCCGCCGCTTTGCCCTTTTGAACACCGCCGGTTACAGCCTCGGTCTGTTCCCGCTGGAAGAACCGCTGTCGGTCTACGGCGCGAACAACCTCGGTAAATCCGCCTCGATCAACGCGCTGCAATTCCCGATTCTGGCGCGCATGTCGGACATGAGTTTCGGCAAGTACAGCCTGGAACAATCCCGGCGCTTCTACTTCGCCTCGGACACCAGTTACATCCTCGTTGAAGTCTCGCTGCCCCACGGTCCGCACGTGATCGGTGTGGTCGGTCGCGGCCCGGGCGGTGGTTTCGGCCATCAGTTCTTTGCCTACGCCGGCAAACTGGATCTGGCGCATTATCAGAAAAACGACACCTGCCTGCGTCAGAAAGAGCTGTTTACCAACCTTGAACGCGAGGGCCTGAAGGCCTACGAACTCAAGCCGGATGAACTGCGTCGCTTGCTGGTCGGCGGCCACACGTCGATCCCGCTGGATTTGACCCTGATCCCGCTGCGCTCCACCAGCGAACAGAGCCTGAAGACCTTCCGCGCTCTGTTCATCAACCTGCTGCACATGCGCGAAATCACCGCTGCCAAGCTCAAGCAGCTGTTCCTCGATGCCTTCGAACACAGCCTGCGTTCCGGCAGCGTCGATTACATCGCCGCGTGCGAAGAAGCGTTCCGCGATGTACGACGCATGGAGCAGGACTACAACTCCCTGGTCACTGCTGGTCCATTGGTTGAAGCCCTCGCGGCAGGCGTGACCCAGCGCAATATCCTGCGCGGCAAACTGCACCGGATCTCGCCGCTGCTCGATTCGTTGCTCGGCACCTGGTCGGACTACGCCAGTGCGCGCAAGGAAGAGCTGACGATTCAGGCCGAGCATTACCGTAACGAGCAGGACGCACTGCAAAACGATCAGCGTGGCGGCACTCAGGAGCTGATGCGCCTGGAGCGGGAAATCACCGGCATCCAGCGTTGGCTCGGCGAACTCTCGGCGCTGAAGAATCGCTTCGCACTGGTCGATGACGTGAAAGTGCTGGAACAGCAGTTGCTCGCGGCCAAGGACGCTCACGATGAACTGGCCGGCGCATTGGCGCAGTCGCGGCAATTCTCTGCCGAAGACCTGGAAGAACGTCTGCGGGATCTGGAAAAACGCCTGAAGTCGGTCAAGCAGCAACTCGATCATGCCGACAACAACAGCTACGCCCGCCTGCGCGAAGAGTTCTCGCAACAGGATGTCGAGCGCCTGATGCGCCTGTTCAACAGCGCATTGTTCAGCCTGCCGCTGGGCGAGCACGGTATCGCGCTGGACGAAGACGGTCAGTGGGTCAAATCCATGGAGCTGATCCTCGACGGTTTCAAAGGCGAACGCTTCGAAGTGCCGGGCCTGTCCATCGACCTCTCGCACATCGAACCTCCGGCGTTGCAGGCGCTGGCTGACCGTGCAGCATTGCGCGATCAGAAAGAGCGTCTGGACAAAGAACTCAAGCAACTGAAAACCCAGCAAGCCGTGGCCGCCGACCGCGCCGCGAGCAAGACCCAGACCGAAGCGCTGTACCAGCAAGTGCTGGACGCGCAAAAAGCCCTGGAAGATTTCCGTCGCGCGCAAACCCTGAGCGCCGAAGAAGGCGACAAGCTTGAGCAACTGGCACAGATGGAAGCGGCACAGGACGAGTTGAAGCGTTCCAGCGACGCCTTCACCGAACGCGTCCAGCAACTGTCGGCCAAGCTGCAACTGGTCGGCCGACAGATCGGCGACATGGAAGCCAAGCAGCGCACCCTCGACGACGCCCTGCGCCGCCGCCAACTGCTGCCGGCAGACCTGCCGTTCGGCACGCCGTTCATGGACCCGATCGACGATTCCATGGACAACCTGCTGCCGCTGCTCAACGACTATCAGGACAGCTGGCAGGGTTTGCTGCGCAGCGATGGCCAGATCGACGCGCTATACGCTCAGGTGCGCCTCAAGGGCGTGGCCAAGTTCGACAGCGAAGACGATATGGAGCGTCGCCTGCAACTGCTGATCAACGCCTATGCGCATCGCACGGACGAAGCCCTGACCCTCGGCAAGGCACGTCGCGCGGCGGTCACCGACATCGCCCGGACCCTGCGCAATATCCGCAGCGACTACGACAGCCTCGAGCATCAACTGGCGCTGTTCAACCGCGAGATCAACAAGCGTCAGGTCTCCAACCTGCAGAGCTTCCGTATCGTCCTCGCGCCGAACAAGGAAGCGTTGAAGCACATCGACCAGATCATCCACAGCGCCGGCCAGTACGAAGAAGGCGAAACCCTCTCCGTGTTCGACCTGAGCCAGAGCGCCGATCAGGACAACAAGAACGAAGAAGCCAAGGAATACCTGGCGCGCCTGGTGGCCGCGAACCACAACCAGCTCGGTCTCAAGGACTTGTTCGAACTGGCGTTCGAGATCACCAAGGTCAACGGTCAGCCGGTGATTCATACCGACATCGATGGCGCCGCGTCCAACGGCACCACGATGACCATCAAGGCGTTGACCAACATGTACTTGTTGCTGCACTTGATGGACCGCGACCAGGCCGGCCGCGTGCGCCTGCCGTACTACCTCGACGAGGCAGCGGACATCGACGAGAAGAACCAGGCAGCGCTGCTGGAAACCAGTCTGCAACTGGGCTTCGTGCCGATTCTGGCGAGCGTGAAACCTCAGGTCTGTGCCAGTGTTGCGATTGACCTGGAAGGCGGGAGCGGGCCGAACGGCATCTACATTGATGAGGCGGACTGGAAGTACATTCGTCGTCACGATGAGGTGAAGGCTGCCGTTAACGTTGAAGCAGACGAGCCGGAGCTGGATGCGGTCTGATTTGGGTTAATTGAAGTCAATAAAAAGGCCGCGATCCAAATGGATCGCGGCCTTTTTATTGCGTGGGATTTTTAGTGAACTTTAGGGCCGCATCGCGGGCAAGCCCGTGAAAGCGTCCTCACAAACGCCCACTCAGGTACTTGCTATTTGCCGAGGGAAATCTTCGGCGCCCAGGTCAGCCATTCATCTTCAAACTTGTCGAACAACGGGAACGTCTGCTCAGGCCGTGCCGGGCTGCCCATGCGATCACCGTCCGGGGTGGCGAAGGCAATGCCGCCCTGAATCAACGTCTCCAGCGACTCGGTGCGCACCGTCGCCCCCTTGAACAAACCGTAGTCGAAACCAAAACCGCTGGTGTTCCAGAAACGTGTGCCGCTGCGCACCAACGGTGCGTATTTCGGTTCGATCAGAATGTGCACCAGAACACGGTCAGCGGTCTGGCCGAGTTCATAACCCGTCACCTTGCCCACCGTGACCTCGCGATAGGTCACCGGCACACCGGTTTTCAACGAGCCACGGCGAGCGGCGCTCAGGACCAGGCTTAAACCGGGTTCCTGTTTGGCGGTTTCCGGTGCATTCGCCAGGGCGACGAAGTTTTTCTGTGGGCCAAGGTTCTTCGCTGCAGGCTGCACTTCGATGTACTGGCCAGTCACCAGGGTTTCCAGGTTCGAGGTCTTGATCAGACCCAGCTCGGGTTTGACCACCCAGAACTGACTGCCGACGCGGGCAATGCGCTCCGGCACTTCGGTGATCCGCGCGGTCAGCAGCACCGATTGCAAATCATCACTGAGGTCGACGTCTTCAATCTTGCCCACATCCAGGCCTTTGAATCTCACAGGAGTGCCGCTGCGCAAACCATCGGCACGATCGACCTTGATCGTAACCACGGTGCCTTTCTGGTTGGCTTCGTCATGGCTGGCGAACAGACGGAAACGTGGAATGCGTTTTTGCAATGGCGCTTTGGCTTGCGGTGTTTCGAAGGCGATACCGCCGGCCATCAGGCTTTGCAGCGACTCACTTTTGACCTGGATTCCTCCGGTCAATCCACCCGTGAGCGTAATACCGCTGGCGTTCCAGAAACGCGTTGAGGCGTTAACCAGCCCTTCGTATTCCTTCTCGATGTGCACGCCAATCACCAACTGTTTCTTGGTGCGCGAGAACTGATAGCTCTGGACCGAACCGACCTTGACCTGCTTGTAGAGAATCGGGCTGCCGACTTCCAGTGAGCCGAGGTTCTCGGTGAACAGCACCAGGTGCAGGCCCGGTGCACGCAAGTCGAGCGGCGGCGCTTTCGGCCTCGCCACGAATTCGCGCTGCGGAGCTGCCCCCTTGTCCCCTGGGCGCACGGCAATGTAGTTACCTTTGACCAGCGCTTCGAGACCGGTAATGCCCGCGAGGGAGATCGAGGGTTTGACCACCCAGAACTGGGTGCCATCAACGAGGTAATCCTCAGCCAGCGGATCAAGGGTCAATTCCGCGGTGGCACTGGACAGATCAGGATCGATCTTGAGCGCTTTGAGCGTGCCGACCTGAATGCCTTTGTACATCACCGGCGTCCGGCCAGCCTGCATGCCTTCGAAGTCACTGAGTTTGACCTTGACCCGGATACCGGCTGCGGCGGCATCGAAATCTTCGTAGAGACGAAATGGCAGGCTCGGATCGGTGGGCGGGCTGTCCTTGCGGTTCTCCGGCGTGGCGAAGGCGATACCGCCGGCGACGATGCTCGCCAGGGATTCGCTGCGCACTTTCACACCGGACAGGTTAGCGTCGATGCTGATGCCGCTGGCATTCCAGAAACGCGTGTGTTTGCGCACCAGCTTGGCGTAGGTGGGCTCGATGAACACCTTGAGCTCAACGGTACTTTGGTCTTCGGACAACAGGTAGCTTTTGATCTGGCCGACCCTGATCTGCTTGTAGAACACCGGGCTGCCACGGTTCAGCGAGCCAAGGCGATCAGCCTTGATGGTCAGGTGCAGACCGGGTTGGGCGTCAGACAGCGGCGGCTCTTCGGCCAGCGCCTTGAACTTGCGCGTAGGTTCCCCTTCGCCCGGACTGATCGCCACATAGTTACCGGAGACCAGGGTTTCCAGCCCTGTGATACCGGCCAGGGTCACGCTCGGCTTGACGAGCCAGAAGCGTGTACTGGTGCGCAGGTATGGCTCCACGTCCTTGTTCATCTCGACGGTGGCGATCACCCCTTTTGAGGCGCCTTCATCGTCGAGCGTGAGGGTTTTCACCTTGCCGACCGACATGCCTTTGTAAACGACTTCAGTCTTGTTGGCCTGAATGCCTTCACCACTTTCGAAACGCACCTGAATCTCAATGCCGGTTTCGCTGTAGGCACGCCAGCCGAGCCAACCGCCAATGATCAGAGCGATCAGGGGCAACACCCAAATGGCGGACCAGTTCGAGGCCGGTCGGGTTTTCGCTGTAGGCAAATCAGTCATGGTCGTCGTCCGACTCCGTGTTATCCCAAATCAGTCGGGGATCGAAAGTTACTGCGGCAAGCATCGTCAAAATCACCACACTGGCGAAAGCGATGGCGCCAAGATTGGCTTCGACACTGGCAAGCCGTCCAAAATTCACGACGGCCACCAGGATAGCGATCACAAAAATATCGAGCATCGACCAGCGGCCGATGAACTCGATAAAGCGGTACATCCAGATGCGTTGGCGTGCAGAAAGTGGCTGGCGGCGCTGCACGGAAAACAGCAGCAAGGCGATGCCCACCAGTTTGAACGTCGGTACCAGAATACTGGCGATGAAAACCACGGCGGCGATGGGAATCATGCCGTGCTGAACCAGTTGGATCACACCGGACATGATGGTGCTCGGATCGCCCTGACCCAGAGAGCTGACCGTCATGATCGGAAGCACGTTGGCTGGGATGTAGAGCACCGCGGCCGTCACCAGCAGCGCCCATGTGCGCATCACACTGTTCGGGCGACGCGCGTGAACCAGCGCACCACAACGTGTGCAGACCTGCTCGTCGGTGTCAGCGTCCTGCTTGTTCAACTCATGGCATTCGGTACAAATCAGAATGCCTGCATCAATCGCCCGCATGGGCATCCTCTCCTGATAAAGCCTGCCAGATCTGATGAGGCGACATCACAACTTCCAGCCAAACCTGAACCAACAACAAACCGATAAAGCACGCCAGGCCAAGACCGACAGTGATTGCTGCCATATCTGCCAGTTTGACGATCGCCACCAGAACGCCCATGAGGTAAACCTCGAGCATCCCCCAGTCTCGTAAATGGTGATAAATCCGATAGAGCAGCAAACCGTAACTACGGCCGACATCAAAACGAATACTCAGCAGCACGGCCAGTTGGCAGAGCAGCTTGAGTAGCGGAATTCCCATGCTGCACAGAAACACGATGACCGACACACCTTGCATCCCGGTATCGAACAGACCGACAACGCCGGTCCAGACAGTGTCTTGTGACGACTGCCCGAGTAGATTGAGCTGCATGATGGGTAAAAAGTTCGCAGGGATGTACAACAACAGTGCGGCGAGGACCAAGGCGAGACTGCGTTGCACAACATTGTGCCGATGGGCGTAGAGCTCGTAGCCGCAGCGCGGACACAGGGCTTTCTCGCCATGGGCGAGCTCGGGCTTGCGCATCAGCAAGTCGCACTCATGACACGCCACCAAGTCGTCCAGCGGTAATTCTGACAGCCCGGAGGCGTCAACCGGATCTGGCATAAAGGCTATGACTCCGAAAAAGTTGGATCTATTCTAGTGTCATGAGTCGAAAATAACTGTGCAAATTTGTGCAGGTCCGAATCGTGCTTTTATTCCGGGCAAAACAAAACCCCAACTGCTTTCGCAATTGGGGTTTCGGAATTTAATCTTGACGATGACCTACTCTCACATGGGGAAACCCCACACTACCATCGGCGATGCATCGTTTCACTGCTGAGTTCGGGATGGGATCAGGTGGTTCCAATGCTCTATGGTCGTCAAGAAATTCGGTAGCCAGGTCGTGGGCCTTTACAGGTTCACGCTCCAGCGAATGGGTATGCGATAGTTTGTGTGTTTGTTTCTCGAACTTTCGGTTCGTTTCGTCTTCACACACCGCAATCTGGTGCTCTTTCGAGTCAGCAAATTGCTTGGGTGTTATATGGTCAAGCCTCACGGGCAATTAGTATTGGTTAGCTCAACGCCTCACAGCGCTTACACACCCAACCTATCAACGTCGTAGTCTTCGACGGCCCTTCAGGGGACTCAAGGTCCCAGTGAGATCTCATCTTGAGGCTAGTTTCCCGCTTAGATGCTTTCAGCGGTTATCTATTCCGAACATAGCTACCCGGCAATGCCACTGGCGTGACAACCGGAACACCAGAGGTTCGTCCACTCCGGTCCTCTCGTACTAGGAGCAGCCCCTCTCAAATCTCAAACGTCCACGGCAGATAGGGACCGAACTGTCTCACGACGTTCTAAACCCAGCTCGCGTACCACTTTAAATGGCGAACAGCCATACCCTTGGGACCGGCTTCAGCCCCAGGATGTGATGAGCCGACATCGAGGTGCCAAACACCGCCGTCGATATGAACTCTTGGGCGGTATCAGCCTGTTATCCCCGGAGTACCTTTTATCCGTTGAGCGATGGCCCTTCCATACAGAACCACCGGATCACTAAGACCTACTTTCGTACCTGCTCGACGTGTCTGTCTCGCAGTCAAGCGCGCTTTTGCCTTTATACTCTACGACCGATTTCCGACCGGTCTGAGCGCACCTTCGTACTCCTCCGTTACTCTTTAGGAGGAGACCGCCCCAGTCAAACTACCCACCATACACTGTCCTCGATCCGGATAACGGACCTGAGTTAGAACCTCAAAGTTGCCAGGGTGGTATTTCAAGGTTGGCTCCACGCGAACTGGCGTCCACGCTTCAAAGCCTCCCACCTATCCTACACAAGCAAATTCAAAGTCCAGTGCAAAGCTATAGTAAAGGTTCACGGGGTCTTTCCGTCTAGCCGCGGATACACTGCATCTTCACAGCGATTTCAATTTCACTGAGTCTCGGGTGGAGACAGCGCCGCCATCGTTACGCCATTCGTGCAGGTCGGAACTTACCCGACAAGGAATTTCGCTACCTTAGGACCGTTATAGTTACGGCCGCCGTTTACCGGGGCTTCGATCAAGAGCTTCGCGTTAGCTAACCCCATCAATTAACCTTCCGGCACCGGGCAGGCGTCACACCCTATACGTCCACTTTCGTGTTTGCAGAGTGCTGTGTTTTTAATAAACAGTCGCAGCGGCCTGGTATCTTCGACCGGCATGGGCTTACGGAGCAAGTCCTTCACCCTCACCGGCGCACCTTCTCCCGAAGTTACGGTGCCATTTTGCCTAGTTCCTTCACCCGAGTTCTCTCAAGCGCCTTGGTATTCTCTACCCAACCACCTGTGTCGGTTTGGGGTACGGTTCCTGGTTACCTGAAGCTTAGAAGCTTTTCTTGGAAGCATGGCATCAACCACTTCGTGTTCTAAAAGAACACTCGTCATCAGCTCTCGGCCTTAGAATCCCGGATTTACCTAAGATTCCAGCCTACCACCTTAAACTTGGACAACCAACGCCAAGCTGGCCTAGCCTTCTCCGTCCCTCCATCGCAATAACCAGAAGTACAGGAATATTAACCTGTTTTCCATCGACTACGCTTTTCAGCCTCGCCTTAGGGACCGACTAACCCTGCGTCGATTAACGTTGCGCAGGAAACCTTGGTCTTTCGGCGTGGGTGTTTTTCACACCCATTGTCGTTACTCATGTCAGCATTCGCACTTCTGATACCTCCAGCAAGCTTCTCAACTCACCTTCACAGGCTTACAGAACGCTCCTCTACCGCATCATCCTAAGATGATACCCGTAGCTTCGGTGTATGGTTTGAGCCCCGTTACATCTTCCGCGCAGGCCGACTCGACTAGTGAGCTATTACGCTTTCTTTAAAGGGTGGCTGCTTCTAAGCCAACCTCCTAGCTGTCTAAGCCTTCCCACATCGTTTCCCACTTAACCATAACTTTGGGACCTTAGCTGACGGTCTGGGTTGTTTCCCTTTTCACGACGGACGTTAGCACCCGCCGTGTGTCTCCCATGCTCGGCACTTGTAGGTATTCGGAGTTTGCATCGGTTTGGTAAGTCGGGATGACCCCCTAGCCGAAACAGTGCTCTACCCCCTACAGTGATACATGAGGCGCTACCTAAATAGCTTTCGAGGAGAACCAGCTATCTCCGAGCTTGATTAGCCTTTCACTCCGATCCACAGGTCATCCGCTAACTTTTCAACGGTAGTCGGTTCGGTCCTCCAGTTAGTGTTACCCAACCTTCAACCTGCCCATGGATAGATCGCCCGGTTTCGGGTCTATTCCCAGCGACTAGACGCCCTATTAAGACTCGCTTTCGCTACGCCTCCCCTATTCGGTTAAGCTCGCCACTGAAAATAAGTCGCTGACCCATTATACAAAAGGTACGCAGTCACCCAACAAAGTGGGCTCCCACTGCTTGTACGCATACGGTTTCAGGATCTATTTCACTCCCCTCTCCGGGGTTCTTTTCGCCTTTCCCTCACGGTACTAGTTCACTATCGGTCAGTCAGTAGTATTTAGCCTTGGAGGATGGTCCCCCCATATTCAGACAAAGTTTCTCGTGCTCCGTCCTACTCGATTTCATGACTAAGAGATTTTCGCGTACAGGGCTATCACCCACTATGGCCGCACTTTCCAGAGCGTTCCGCTAATCTCAAAGCCACTTAAGGGCTAGTCCCCGTTCGCTCGCCACTACTAAGGGAATCTCGGTTGATTTCTTTTCCTCAGGGTACTTAGATGTTTCAGTTCCCCTGGTTCGCTTCTTAAGCCTATGTATTCAGCTTAAGATACCTAACTTATGTTAGGTGGGTTCCCCCATTCAGACATCTCCGGATCAAAGTCTGTTTGCCGACTCCCCGAAGCTTTTCGCAGGCTACCACGTCTTTCATCGCCTCTGACTGCCAAGGCATCCACCGTATGCGCTTCTTCACTTGACCATATAACCCCAAGCAATCTGGTTATACTGTGAAGACGACATTCGCCGAAAATTCGCGATTAAACTCACAAATTTTACCTTAGCCTGATCCGTTACCAGTGAAAGTAACGTTCAGTCTATCTTTCTATCACATACCCAAATTTTTAAAGAACGATCTAGCCAAAGACTAGAAATCAACATTCACCACCATCACGATGGAATGCTCATTTCTAAGCTTTATACAATCAGAAGCAGTAGTGGTGGAGCCAAACGGGATCGAACCGTTGACCTCCTGCGTGCAAGGCAGGCGCTCTCCCAGCTGAGCTATGGCCCCGTATTGCTACAGGATCCCACACAAAAATTGGTGGGTCTGGGCAGATTCGAACTGCCGACCTCACCCTTATCAGGGGTGCGCTCTAACCAACTGAGCTACAGACCCAATTTCGGGCTGCTTCTTATCGTCTTCTTCAATGAATCAAGCAATTCGTGTGGGAACTTATGGAGCAGCTGATGTCGTCGATTAAGGAGGTGATCCAGCCGCAGGTTCCCCTACGGCTACCTTGTTACGACTTCACCCCAGTCATGAATCACACCGTGGTAACCGTCCTCCCGAAGGTTAGACTAGCTACTTCTGGTGCAACCCACTCCCATGGTGTGACGGGCGGTGTGTACAAGGCCCGGGAACGTATTCACCGCGACATTCTGATTCGCGATTACTAGCGATTCCGACTTCACGCAGTCGAGTTGCAGACTGCGATCCGGACTACGATCGGTTTTATGGGATTAGCTCCACCTCGCGGCTTGGCAACCCTCTGTACCGACCATTGTAGCACGTGTGTAGCCCAGGCCGTAAGGGCCATGATGACTTGACGTCATCCCCACCTTCCTCCGGTTTGTCACCGGCAGTCTCCTTAGAGTGCCCACCATAACGTGCTGGTAACTAAGGACAAGGGTTGCGCTCGTTACGGGACTTAACCCAACATCTCACGACACGAGCTGACGACAGCCATGCAGCACCTGTCTCAATGTTCCCGAAGGCACCAATCCATCTCTGGAAAGTTCATTGGATGTCAAGGCCTGGTAAGGTTCTTCGCGTTGCTTCGAATTAAACCACATGCTCCACCGCTTGTGCGGGCCCCCGTCAATTCATTTGAGTTTTAACCTTGCGGCCGTACTCCCCAGGCGGTCAACTTAATGCGTTAGCTGCGCCACTAAGAGCTCAAGGCTCCCAACGGCTAGTTGACATCGTTTACGGCGTGGACTACCAGGGTATCTAATCCTGTTTGCTCCCCACGCTTTCGCACCTCAGTGTCAGTATCAGTCCAGGTGGTCGCCTTCGCCACTGGTGTTCCTTCCTATATCTACGCATTTCACCGCTACACAGGAAATTCCACCACCCTCTACCATACTCTAGCTCGTCAGTTTTGAATGCAGTTCCCAGGTTGAGCCCGGGGATTTCACATCCAACTTAACGAACCACCTACGCGCGCTTTACGCCCAGTAATTCCGATTAACGCTTGCACCCTCTGTATTACCGCGGCTGCTGGCACAGAGTTAGCCGGTGCTTATTCTGTCGGTAACGTCAAGACACCAACGTATTAGGTTAATGCCCTTCCTCCCAACTTAAAGTGCTTTACAATCCGAAGACCTTCTTCACACACGCGGCATGGCTGGATCAGGCTTTCGCCCATTGTCCAATATTCCCCACTGCTGCCTCCCGTAGGAGTCTGGACCGTGTCTCAGTTCCAGTGTGACTGATCATCCTCTCAGACCAGTTACGGATCGTCGCCTTGGTGAGCCATTACCTCACCAACTAGCTAATCCGACCTAGGCTCATCTGATAGCGCAAGGCCCGAAGGTCCCCTGCTTTCTCCCGTAGGACGTATGCGGTATTAGCGTCCGTTTCCGAGCGTTATCCCCCACTACCAGGCAGATTCCTAGGCATTACTCACCCGTCCGCCGCTCTCAAGAGAAGCAAGCTTCTCTCTACCGCTCGACTTGCATGTGTTAGGCCTGCCGCCAGCGTTCAATCTGAGCCATGATCAAACTCTTCAGTTCAAACATCTTTGGGTTTTTAAGAAACCCTAAACTTGGCTCAGCAATCGTTGGTTACATCTTTGATTTCTCGCGGAGTAACTTGTGATGCTGATAATCTTGTTGACTATCAGTCTGACTCCACAAGCACCCACACGAATTGCTTGATTCAGTTGTTAAAGAGCGGTTGGTTAAGATCTTTCGTCTCAACCGAGGCGCGCATTCTACAGCGTCCTCTGTATCTGTCAAGCGGTTATTTTCAGAAGTTTTCAAAGTTTCCTTTGCAACTTCAACCACTTGCGCTTCCGATCTCTCGTTAGCGGGAGGCGAATTCTACAGCGTTGTCCGCTGCTGTCAACACCTCTTTTTCTCCGCTTTCGACCGAGAAGATCGAACCGTCAATCAAGCGACAACACACTGCCTGACCAACTCCTTCTGGGCTTCGATGAAATGAAGCAACTCGCTGTCGAAAACTGCATAACTCTTTGTTTACCAAGGAGTTTTCCGTTTCGACTGCGCCGGAAGTGGGGCGAATTATAGACTTCCAGAATCTGCCGTCAACTCTTAATTACGCTTTTCTTGCAGAAGATGGCTTTTTAGCGATTAGACGTGGAATTCGGCGGGTTACCGGGGGCAGGCGCAGAACTAACAGCAACCCCCCTATTGAGGCATAAACCGCCCACTCCTTTAGATCGGCACGCACAATCCACAACATATGCAGCAATCCGAGTCCGAGAACCACATAAACCAGCCGATGCAACTTCTTCCAGCGAGATCCCAAACGCCGCTGACTGTAGCGATTAGAGGTCAACGCCAACGCCAACAAACAAAGGAAGCCAAGCGCCCCGACAATAATGTAGGGACGTTTGCGCAATTCGACACCCATCTGGGACCAATCGAAACCGAGAATGAACGCCGTGTAACCGCTCAAATGCAGAACCACATAAGCGAAACACCACAAACCCAGTTGCCGACGGACAGCAATCCACCCCGCCCAACCGCTAAGTTTCTGCAAAGGCGTCATGCTCAACGTAATAAGCAGTAGCACAAGCGCCCCCAGCCCTAACCGATCAACCAGCACCTTACCCGGATCAGGCCCCAGCACATCCGCCCAGGCCTGGTAAAGCCAAAGCAACGGCCATATCGCCGCCGCGATGAAGACCGCCACTCGCCATAACGGATATCGCATCAGTAATTCTTCCGCAGATCGAGCCCTGCATATAAAGAAGCGACTTCATCCGAGTAGCCGTTGAACATTTGCGTGTCGCGCACGTTGGGCTTGAACAGACCACTCGGCAAACGCCGCTCCCGGGCCTGGGTCCAGCGCGGATGATCGACAGTCGGGTTCACGTTCGCATAAAAGCCATACTCATCTGCGGCAATGCTTTGCCAGGTGGTTTTCGGCTGTTCGCTGACGAGGCTGATCCGCACGATGGATTTGATGCTCTTGAAGCCGTATTTCCATGGCACCACCAGGCGCAAAGGCGCGCCATTCTGGTTAGGCAACTCGCGCCCATACATGCCCACCGCAAGAATCGCCAACGGGTTCATTGCCTCATCCAGACGCAGCCCTTCTACATAGGGCCAGTCGATCAAGGCAAAACCAGAGCGCTGACCCGGCATGGTCTTCGGATCCTGCAGGGTTTCGAAGCGTATGAATCTGGCTTTGGAGGTCGGCTCCACTTCCTTGAGCAGAGCCGATAGGGGAAAACCGATCCACGGGATAACCATCGACCAGGCCTCCACGCAACGAAGACGATAAATGCGCTCCTCCAGCTGGTACGGCTTCATGAAGTCTTCCAGCGCATATCGACCCGGCTTGCCGACCTCCCCATCCACCACAACGCTCCAGGGTTCGGTTTTCAGCGCGCCCGCGTTCGTCGCCGGATCACCTTTATCGGTGCCGAACTCATAGAAATTGTTGTAGTGGGTTGCATCCTTGAATGGCGTGATCGCTTCATCCTTGACGTTGACCGCCCCCCACCGGGTAGAAGGAAGTTTCTCGGCAAACCAGGAAGGCGCCTTGCCAGGCTCGACATCCGGATAGCGCACGGCATCGTCCGCGCTGACCCAGCTCGGCAAGCTGCTCACTGCCAAACCGGCGACGGCAGCACCCAGCACATTTCGACGAGATAGATAGAGGGATTCAGGCGTAACGTCCGACTCGTGGCAGTCGGACGTCTTTGGGACTTTGATCAGCATGGCAACTCCGCAGAATTGGAGAACAGATACACCAATAGACTGCGGAGTATGAGGGAAATTACGTGTTTTTGTGCCGACGAAGACGTAACAGATATTGAACCGGACCCGATGCTGCGTAGGCGAGGAAAACCAGCAGCAGGATGCGCGGCGGATCACTGAATACGACGGCGAACACCAGCACGACCGCAAGGATCGCCACAAAAGGTACGCGCCCTTTCAGGTCCAGCTCCTTGAAGCTGTTGTACTTGATGTTACTGACCATCAACATGCCGGCGGCGGCGACCATTAGCGCCACCAGGAAAGACATCTTCGAGCCCTGAATGCCGTAATCGCTGAACGCCCAGACAATCCCTGCAACCACACCCGCGGCAGCCGGACTGGCCAGGCCGATGAAGTAGCGTTTGTCCGCAGTGCCCACTTGGGTATTGAAACGCGCCAGACGCAGTGCGGCGCCAGCGACATAAATGAAGGCGACCATCCAGCCGACCTTGCCCATATCGCCCAAGGCCCAGCCAAAGGCCAGCAATGCCGGTGCGACACCGAAGGCGACCATATCGGAGAGCGAGTCGTACTCGGCACCGAAGGCACTCTGGGTATTGGTCATACGGGCAACGCGACCGTCGAGACCGTCGAGCACCATGGCGACAAAAATGGCGATCGCGGCAAACGCAAAATACTTGCTCGCACCGATTGCATCACCGGCACTCAACGCGCTCTGGGCACTCATCGAGCTGATGATGGAGTAGAACCCTGCGAACAGGTTCGCAGTGGTAAACAGATTCGGCAGAAGATAGATACCACGATGCCGGACTTTACGACCTTCAGCGTCATGCCCTTCTTCGATGTGTTCATCGATGGGCAGCAGGCTTTCGGCGTCAGAAGCCTGGTTTGGCTCTTCGGGACGTTCGCTCATGGACATTACCTTGCAACGGGGTGGAAAGTTTCGACAGGTGTCTGGGACGAGGGTTCGGCCGCAAACGATGCAGCTTTATACCAGAACAGGCCGCGCAAACGAAAAAACGCGGCCTAGGCCGCGTTTTCCGTACAAGTGCGCGACTTAGTTTTTGGCTTTGTCGACGATCTTGTTGGCACCGATCCACGGCATCATGGAGCGCAGTTGCTCGCCGATGATTTCGATACCGTGAGCGGCGTTGTTACGACGCTTGGCGGTCATCGAAGGATAGCCGGTTGCGCCTTCGCTGATGAACATCTTGGCGTATTCGCCGTCCTGAATACGTTTCAGGGCGTTGCGCATGGCCTGACGGGATTCGGCGTTGATCACTTCCGGGCCGGTCACGTATTCGCCGTATTCAGCGTTGTTGGAGATCGAGTAGTTCATGTTGGCGATACCGCCTTCGTACATGAGGTCAACGATCAGTTTCAGTTCGTGCAGGCACTCGAAGTAGGCCATTTCCGGCGCGTAGCCAGCTTCAACCAGGGTTTCGAAACCGGCCTTGACCAGTTCAACGGTACCGCCGCACAGAACGGCTTGCTCGCCGAACAGGTCGGTTTCGGTCTCGTCTTTGAAGGTAGTTTCGATGATGCCGGTGCGACCACCACCCACGCCAGCAGCGTAGGACAGTGCAACGTTTTTGGCGTTGCCGGAAGCATCCTGGTAGATAGCGATCAGGTCAGGAATACCGCCGCCTTTGACGAACTCGGAACGCACGGTGTGACCCGGTGCCTTCGGCGCGATCATGATCACGTCGAGGTCAGCGCGCGGCACAACCTGGTTGTAGTGGATCGCGAAACCGTGGGAGAAGGCCAGGGTGGCGCCTTTCTTGATGTTCGGCTCGATTTCGTTCTTGTACAGGGCAGACTGGAACTCGTCCGGGGTCAGAATCATGACCAGGTCGGCAGCTGCAACTGCGGAAGCAACGTCGGTCACTTTCAGGCCGTGGGCTTCTGCCTTGGCAACAGTCGCCGAGCCTTTACGCAGGCCGACAGTGACGTCAACGCCGGAGTCTTTCAGGTTGCACGCTTGAGCGTGGCCTTGGGAACCGTAACCGATGATGGCAACTTTCTTGCCCTGGATGATCGACAGGTCGCAGTCTTTTTCGTAATAAACTTTCATGAAATTCCCCTATATATCCAGGCCGTTCAGGCCGTTCGCTAATTTGGTTTAGATGCTGAGTACTTTGTCGCCGCGAGCAATACCGGTTACGCCGCTGCGGACGGTTTCCAGAATCGACGCGGTGCCGATGGACTGAATGAAGCTGTCGAGCTTGTCGCTGGTACCGGTCAATTGAACGGTATACACGCTAGCGCTGACATCGACGATCTGCCCACGGTAAATATCGGTGGTGCGCTTGATCTCGGCGCGCTGGGCGCCGGTGGCCTTGACCTTGACCAGCATCAGTTCGCGCTCGATGTGAGCACTTTCCGACAGGTCGACCAGTTTGACCACTTCAATCAGCTTGTTCAGGTTCTTGGTGATCTGCTCGATGACCTCATCGTGGCCCACCGTGGTCAGCGTCAGACGCGACAGAGTCGGGTCTTCGGTTGGCGCCACAGTCAGGCTTTCGATGTTGTAGTTGCGCTGCGAGAACAGGCCGACTACACGAGACAAAGCGCCGGGTTCGTTTTCCAGAAGCAAGGAAATAATATGCCGCATGATTAAGTACGCTCCGTCTTGCTCAGCCACATATCGCGCATGGAGCCGTCTTTGATCTGCATCGGGTAGACGTGCTCGCTGGTATCGACCGAAATATCGAGCACCACCAGGCGATCCTTCATGGCGAACGCTTCTTCCATCTTCGACTTCAAATCTTTCGATTCGGTGATGCGCACGCCGACGTGACCATAAGCCTCGGCCAGCTTGACGAAATCAGGTAGCGATTCCATATAGGAGTGCGAGTGACGGCTGCCGTAACTCATGTCTTGCCATTGGCGAACCATACCCAGAACACCGTTGTTCAGGATGACGATCTTGACCGGCAAACCGTACTGCAGGCAGGTCGACAACTCCTGAATGTTCATCTGGATACTGCCCTCGCCTGTCACGCAGACGACGTCGGCATCCGGGAAGCTCAACTTGATACCCATGGCCGCCGGAAAACCGAAGCCCATGGTGCCCAGGCCACCGGAGTTGATCCAGCGGTTCGGCTTGTTGAACTTGTAATACTGCGCCGCGAACATTTGGTGCTGACCCACGTCGGAGGCCACAAAGGCATCCCCCTTGGTCACTTCGCACAGGGTTTCGATCACAGTCTGCGGCTTGATGATGCTGCCGTCGCCCTTGTCGTAAGGGAACAGGCCGCGATCACCGCGCCATTCATCAACCTGCTTCCACCAGCTCGCAACGGACTCCTTGTTCGGGGTCTCGCCGATTTCCTTGAGGATCGCGACCATTTCGGTCAGGACGCTCTCGACCGGACCGACGATAGGTACGTCGGCCTTGATGGTCTTGGAGATCGAAGCCGGATCGATGTCGATGTGAATGATCTTGGCGTTCGGACAGAACTTCGACGCGCCGTTGATCACGCGATCGTCGAAACGTGCGCCGACTGCGAGGATCACGTCAGCATGGTGCATCGCCAGGTTAGCGGTGTAGCTGCCGTGCATGCCGAGCATGCCGATGAACTGACGGTCGGTGCCAGGGTAGGCACCCAGCCCCATCAGGGTATTGGTCACTGGCAGGTTGAGCATCTTCGCCAATTCGGTCAGCGGCGCGGAGCCACCACCGAGAATCACGCCACCGCCGGCGTACATCACCGGACGCTTGGCCGCCAGGAGCATTTCGGCTGCCTTGCGGATTTGCCCGGAGTGACCGCGAACGGCCGGGCTGTAGGAACGCAGCTTGGCTTTTTTCGGGAAGATGTATTCGTACTTCTCGGCCGGGTTGGTCATGTCTTTCGGGATATCGACAACGACCGGACCAGGACGACCGGATTGCGCCAGGTAGAACGCCTTCTTCATGACTTCCGGGATTTCCGAGGCGTGCTTGATCATGAAGCTGTGCTTCACGATCGGCCGGGAGATACCGATCATGTCGGTTTCCTGGAACGCATCGGTGCCTACCATGGTGCTAGGCACCTGGCCGGAAATGACCACCATCGGAATGGAGTCCATGTACGCGGTGGCAATACCGGTGATGGCGTTTGTTGCGCCCGGGCCGGAGGTCACCAGTACCACGCCGGCTTTACCGGTGGCACGGGCATAGCCGTCAGCCATATGGGTCGCAGCCTGCTCGTGACGAACCAGGATGTGTGTCACTTCCGGTTCTTTGAACAGGGCATCGTAGACATGAAGAAGAGCACCACCCGGGTACCCGTAGATATATTTGACGCCTTCGTCACGCAAAAAGCGGACGAGCATCTCACCGCCAGATAAAAGCTCCACGTTGTTCACCTCTAAAACGCCAGAATACCGTCCACATCAAAGGCGGACGGGTCTTAATAGGTTTACTTCTCGGCAGAGCATGAGCGACGGTGGTCGCCGACTACGTCAGCACTGACTGAGCAAGTATTGGGATCGTCCCAAGTGTTGCGGGCCTTTCCCACCCAGCGCGAGGTAACGCGTTGCGGGTGTAACAGGTCGGCGCGGGTGTGCGCCTCATGATCTGCCGAGTGGGTCTGCTTCTGGCAGTCCCTCTACAGCGGACTTTGGATTCTTCTGTTTCGTCCCCTGCAAGTCAAGTCGTCAATGTGCTTTATTGAACTAAGCACATGAGAAAGCAAGAAAAAACCGCGAAACAGCAACTGTGTTAGCTTCGATTGCGCAACTCAATACAAGGAAATGGCATGCGAACGTTTTTCCTGGCCGCCAGCCTGCTGATCGGCATCTGCCCTGTGTCCATGGCCGCCCAGATATACAAATGGGTCGATGAGCAGGGCGTTACCCACTTCGATGCGCAACCGCCCCAGGGCCGGGAAGCCGCGACCGTGGTCACGCCCTCATCCTCTGCGGGCAAGCCGGCTACGCTGCCACGCAGTAACGCCATCGGTGATCAACAAGCCATCGACAAGACAGTGAAAAAACAGGTCGCCGAGCAGCAAGCCCAACTGAAGGTGTTCTGTGAGCAGGCTCGTACGAACCTGGCGCAACTGCAGAACAATCCGCGACTGCGGGAGGATGTCGACGGTGAGATGCGCCGCCTGACTGACGAACAACGTCAGGAGCGCACCGCAGAAGCGCAGAGACAGATCGCCGAGAACTGCCAGTAACGCCTGTAGGAGCAGAAGCTCGTCCCTACAAAGAACGGGTCAGCGAGAGGCGGTAATCAACAGGTCGAACTCTTTGAGCAGTACCTGCAACTGCCGATCCCTGCCCTGAACATTGCGCGCGGCGAAGACCATTTCGGCCATCTCCTGAATGCCAGAAGCATTGGGCAGCGGTAAATCCTGCTCCAGGATTGTTTTCATGCGAGGCAGGAAAATCCATTGCAGCCACTGCTCGAAATCCAACGTATCGACCGAGAACGGCTCGACGCTGGACAGCGCCTCAGCGGAAGGCGAGACATCGCCCCACCACCCCTGAACGCGCAGCTCGCGCTCGATCAATAGCAACTGCTCGGCAATCTTGGGAAAGCGTGCGTCCATCACGACGAAACCTTGGCCTTTTGACGGGCCAGTGATGCGCCTGCGGAATCACCCTGTTTCTCACGAGCCTGCGCAATCAGTTCCCACAGGCTGGCCTGAAGCGCCGGACGACCATTGGCGAACGTCAGACCGCGACGGGCGAACTGTTCGGCTTGTGCCGCATCGCCTTGCGCCATGCGGACCTGAGCCAGACGATAAAGCACTTGCGGCTCACGCGGCGCGACACGCTGGGCGCGTTCGAGACTGGAAGAGGCACCGTTGAGGTCGCCACCGGCCTGTTGCTGCTGAGCGGTGGTCAGCAATGCCAGCACCGGGCCATCCAGCTGTTCGTCGGCAGACAGGCCACCGGCGCTCGACGAAGGAATCCCGCTCGGTGTCGACGGCATGCTGTAGCTGCCCTGATTGATCGGCGCCGACTGAACCGGCGAGGTGTCGATCGGACCCGAGGTCATCGGGCCAGGCGTAATCGGTGAGGTGCTGATCGGTGCCGACGCCACTGCTCCGCCACCCGGCACCATGACCACGACGCCAGTGTCGCCTTGCGGAATCGCTTGCGTCTGGGCTTGCACAGGACGCTTGGTCGTCGTCTGACGAAATCCGCCATTTGCCGAAACCCGTTCACTGTTGGAAACGGCGCTGCCGGCATCCACAACCGGAATCGAACCGCGCTGTACGCTTGAGCAACCGCTGAGCAAAGCCACGGCGGTCACCGCTGGAATCAACCACTTGTTCACTTGAAACCCTCTTTGCTTAATTCATCCAGCCCTTGACCCAATCCATCACCGTTTCACCGTTAACAGGGCTTTCGCCACCGCACGCGGCGCCGGGAGGCGGTTCGCTGCCGCGAATATACGGCATCTGCACGGCGCCTGGGCAGTTGGCATCAGAGCCTTGCCCGGTATGTGAATCGACCCAGGCCTGAACCACATTATCCGGCTGCGGCATATCCAGCGGCAACGGATCGGCCTTGCGCATGAAACTGGTCCAGACCTGCAACGCACCGGTGGCACCGGTAAACGGTGTCTTGCCGTTGTCGTCGCGACCCAGCCACACCACCGCCAGCAAGTCCTGACTGAAACCGGCGAACCAGCTGTCTCGCGAATCGTTACTGGTACCGGTCTTGCCGGCCAGCGTCAGGGTTTTCGGCAACACGTTGTAAACCGAACTGCCGGTGCCTTCACGCATGACCCGCTGCATGGCGCTCTGGATCAGGTATATAGAAGCCGGATCGAAACGCTGCTGAATCTGGAACGGATACCGCTTGAGCGGCTCGCCTTCGGCCGTCAGTACGCTACGGATCCCGCGCATCGGCGTATTGAACCCACCGTTGGCGAGGGTTTGGTACATGGTCGCCACTTCGATCGGCGTCATGCCGCCAGCGCCCAGCAGCATCGACGGAAATGCCGGAAACTCGCGACTCACACCCAGGCGAGCCACCGTCTTCAAGACATTCGGCACGCCCACCGCCAACCCCAGACGCGCGGTAGACAAGTTGTAGGAATGTGCCAGGCCTTGATAAAGGAAAACCGTGCCATGGGAGCGGCGGTCATAGTTCTGCGGTTTCCAGACCTGACCGTCCGCGCCTTTGACCGAGAAGGATTCGTCCGACAGCCAGCTGGTCAACGTGTACTGGGTCGGTTTCTCAAGGGCTGTCAGATAGACCGCCGGCTTGATCAGCGAGCCGATCGGTCGGACAGCATCCAGCGCCCGGTTGAAACCGGCGAAGCTCGCCTGACGACTGCCGATCATGGCCTGGACTTCGCCGGTCTCCGGGTTGGTCACGACCATCGCCGCTTCAACGTCATCGGAGCCTTTACGCCCGGACAAGCGCTTGAACGTATCGTTGACCGACGCTTCGGCTTTCATCTGCAAAATAGGATCGAAACTGGTGAAGATCCGCAGGCCTTCTTCGGTCAAGTCTTCATCGCGATAGTCTTCGCGCAGCTGACGTTTAACCAGATCGATAAAACCGGGGAACGAACTGTCGGCCAGTTTGCCGCGTGTCGTCACGCCCAACGGCATTTTCTTCGCCGCAGCGACCTGTTCGGCGGTGGCGACGCCTTGCTGCTCAAGTACGTCGAGCACCAGGTTGCGCCGCTCGAGCGCCCGCTCCGGATTGCGACGCGGGTTGTAATAGGACGGCCCCTTGACCATGCCTACCAGCATCGCAACTTGATGCAGTTTCAACTCGGACAACGGCTGCCCGAAGAAGAACTGGCTGGCCAGACCGAAACCGTGCACCGCGCGCTGACCATCCTGACCGACGAACACTTCATTGAGGTAAGCCTCAAGAATTTCCCGTTTGTCGTAATGCAGCTCAAGCAGCATTGCCATCATGGCTTCGGTGAGTTTGCGGGTCAGGCTGCGTTCGCTGGTCAGGTAGAAGTTCTTGACCAACTGTTGCGTCAGGGTACTGCCGCCCTGGGTCATCTTGCCGCCCGAGGTGTTGACCCAGATGGCGCGGGCAATTGACTTCGGCGACACGCCCCAATGGCTATAGAAGTCCCGATCCTCCACGGCAATCAGGGTTTCCAGCAAATACGGCGGCACCTGATCGATCTTGATCAGAATGCGGTCTTCGAGATTCTTCGGGTAAATCCCGCCGATCAGCAGCGGTTCCAGCCGCACGACAGAAAGCTTCGAACCGTTGGTCGCCGAGAGTTCGGCCACGTAGTCGCCGGAGAATCGCACGCGCACGGGCTGCGCTTTCTCCAGACCTTCATAGAACTGGAAACCACGGGTATTCAAGTCGACGGTGTTGCCGTTGACTGACGCAGCGCCGGGGCCGTTGCTCACACTTTCGCGGCGATAGCCCAAGGCGTCGAGTTCGGTGAGGAAGTCTTCCTTGCTCAGCTTCTGGCCGGTGAACAGCTCAAGCGGGCGCGCATACACCTTGGCCGGGATGGTCCAGCGCTTGCCGGAGAACTTCTCCTGGACAATAGCGTCGAGGTAAACCGCGAATCCGGCGAGCACCACGAGGCCGACCAGACTGAGTTTAAGGGCCCAGCCCAGCCAAGGGCTCAGGCCCCTGGAAGGTGGTTTTTTGGGGGTGCGGGGGGATCGAGTACGAGTCATGGCGCCGGATTATACGCACTTTATTCATACTCAACAGGAGCCCTCCGAGGTTTGCGTCGGGCGGACTTGCGGCCATAATGGCGACCGTGAATTTTCCCAGACTCTGAAGGAACACCTGTGAGCCAGTCCCTGATCGCCGCCCTGCAAAACCCGGCCCTTTACCCGCATCCGGTAGACGGGTTCCAGGTCATCGAAACCCACATCTCCTGGGTAATTCTCACAGGCCCGTTTGCCTATAAAGTGAAGAAGCCGGTCAATTTCGGCTTCCTCGACTTCACCAGCCTTGAGGCTCGCGAGCATTTCTGCGGCGAAGAGCTGCGTCTGAATCAGCGTCTGACCAATGATTTGTACCTCGAAGTGTTGCCGATTACCGGCAGTGCCGAAGCACCACAACTGGGCGGCGAAGGCCCGGTCATCGAATATGCGCTGAAGATGCGTCAGTTCCCACAGAGCCAACTGCTCAGCACCCTGCAAGCCAATGGCGAATTGACCACCGCGCACATCGACGAGATGGCCGCACAGATTGCGCAATTCCACCTCACCGCACCAAAAGTACCTGCGGAACACGAAGCCGGCACGCCAGACAGCGTCATGGCGCCGGTGCGGCAGAACTTCGAACAGATCCGCCCGTTCCTGAGCGACAAGGCCGACCTGCTGCAACTCGACGCCCTGCAAGCCTGGGCCGAAAGCAGCTTCGAACGCCTCAAGCCGCTGTTCGCCCAACGCAAGGCCGAAGGTTTCATCCGCGAGTGCCACGGCGACATCCACCTGGGTAACGCCACCGTGATCGATGGCAAGGTCGTGATCTTCGACTGCATCGAATTCAACGAACCGTTCCGTTTCACCGACGTCTATGCCGACACCGGTTTCCTGGCGATGGACCTTGAAGACCGCGGCCTGAAAAGCCTGGCCCGTCGCTTCATCAGCCAATACCTGGAGCTGACCGGCGATTACCAGGGCCTGGAGCTGCTGAACTTCTATAAAGCCTACCGCGCACTGGTTCGCGCCAAGGTCAGCCTGTTCAGCATGCCGGCCGAAGCCGACCCGGTGCAGCGCGCCACCACCCTGCGCCAGTACCGCAATTACGCCAACCTGGCGGAAAGCTACAGCACCATTCCTTCGCGCTTCATGGCCATTACGCACGGCGTTTCGGCTGTCGGCAAAAGCCATGTGGCCATGCGACTGGTGGAAGCGCTGGGCGCGATCCGCCTGCGCTCCGATGTAGAACGCAAACGCCTGTTCGGCGAGCAAACCGTCGCGAACGATCCGCAGGCCGGCATTTATAGCGCAGACGCCAGCGCCGCGACCTACACCCGTCTGCATGAAATCGCCGCCGTGATCCTGCGAGCCGGCTTCCCGGTGGTGGTCGATGCCACTTACCTCAAGCGCGATCAGCGTGATGGCGCGGCCAGAATTGCCGAAGCCACCGGGGCGCCGTTCCTGATCCTTGACTGCAACGCGCCACAGGCGGTGATCGAAAGCTGGCTGGCCCTGCGTCAGGCAGACAAAAAGGATCCGTCCGACGCCAACCTGGCTGTGATCGCAGCCCAGCAAGCCAGTCGTGAAGCCCTGACGCCAGAAGAAATCCTCTGCAGCAAGCGCGTTCAGACCAATGAAGCCGGAACCCTCGACACCGTCGTTGCGCAAATTCGCCAACGCTTGCCAGGGCTGTAAGAAAGTATTTCAGCCGTGGAGCCTTCGCCGGCTTCACGGCTGTCAAATAGTGGCACTATACTGGCGTCATAAAACCAACAGGTGATGTGACATGAACCAGCCCAAACTTCTCGACACCCCGCTTTATGCCTTGCTGCACAAAGACGACATCACAGGTTTCAACAACGAACGTCCAAAAGACGGGCCTATCGACATGGTCGGTGGTGATTTCCGAGGCCTGGACCTGCGAGAGCTGAACGCCGACGGCATCGACTTTACCGATGCCTATTTCCGCTCCGCCGACTTGCGCGGCATCGACTTCACTCACTCCAAGCTGGAAGGGGCCAGCCTGGCCCATGCACAGATTTCCGGCGCCTACTTTCCGCCAGAACTGAGTGCCGACGAAATCCTGATGTCGATGAATTTCGGCACTCGCCTGCGTTATCGCACCCGTTAAAAACGACCGATAACTGACATGTCCAGCGCCCCCGCCTTGCGCTGGACTGTGGGCATTTTCGGCTTGAGAACCTGACACCCTCCTGCCTGTTCCTATCGTGTTCGCGTACTTTTACGCCGCTCATCAATCTTGCCTCTTAGAAGCATTTGCTCCGAAACCGACCAAACAATCACGCTTTTCCTACTGATGGCTACACTCCTCAGAAGCTTGCCCACGCACCGTTCGGCCGTCGCAAGGAGGCTTGATGAATGATGAACTGCAGCACCTGAAGAATCTTGGCAAGACGTCGGCGCAATGGCTGCATGCCGTGGGCATCCACAGCGCCTCGGACTTGCGTCGCCTGGGAGCGGTGGACGCTTATCGGGCCGTGCGCACACGCGGGTTTCGGGCATCCAAGGTGTTGTTGTATGCGATCGAAGGCGCTTTGATGGACGTGCACTGGAACGACATTCCCGCCGAGCGCAAGGAAGCCTTGAATAAACAGCTGGAAGCTATCTCGTCACGCCACAAGAATTGAACGGGCGCAGCGTGTGCTTGCGGAACAAGCAAGTTACGCAGCCAGGCACACCCTGAAACCCAATGTTTACGGGGCTTTTCGGCGACCGAAAGGTGAATTTCAGATAAATGAAGAATCAGCGGTTGACTTGGTAATGAGAATCGCTATGATTATCACAACTGGTCGCGAGACTGGTCGATATTTGAAAAGCCCTTGGTTCGGACTCTCAGATATCTCCTCATCAGGCTAATCACGGTTATTTGACCCGGCTCTTGCCGGGTCTTTTTTTTCCTGTGGAAAAGTGCCTGTTACTTGCCGAACTGCTTGCGCATGTCTGCACAGTAATCCGGTGCCGGCGTGGCAGGTGTGTACCAGACGTAATCGGCCATCGCCGCCGTGACCTCACTGCCCTGTTGCGCCAGCATCAATACCGTTGGCGCTTCGGGCGCGCCCAGATCAAGCGTGTGAATCGGGACACCCACGTCTTTGCGCGCGTGATAAGCGCCGGCAAACAGCAGCGCGGGGGTGGGTGCCGCCAGCAGCCGCTCAGCCATGCGTCGATCACGTTGTTGCTGGACCGCGAGCATCGCCGGCATCTGCGAGGTGGGCAGCAAGCCACAATGAGACTCGCTGATCTGGGCCAATAACTCAGCCTTCACCGGTGCGGCATGGGAGCGAGCGCCACTCAATATCGGCGGATGGGCGTAGAAAGCACGCACCTCGACGATGTCCAGATTGGCGGCCAGCAGTGGGTACGGTTGGGTCAGGGCGAAACGGACGATCGGGCCGTAGAGATTCCAGTCCCAGCCAGGTTGCCAGGCCAATGCAGCTGGCAAATCGGTGGGCAGCGTCGAGGCATGACGAGCATCATCGACGCGCGGCTGTTGGTCCGGCGTGAGCATTTCCAACAGCAGACTGCCTTGCGGGCGCTGCTCTCCAAGCACCTGCAATAACCAGCGCTGCAACTCGTGGTGATCGCGATTGTCATGCTGTTCACCCACGATCAATCGCGAAGGCTCGGCCAGTCGCAGCACCAGCTCCTGTGCCGTCAGCGCCTGGCCGGTGCGCAGGTCGCGGATTTCGCCGACGACCGGTGGCGGCGTCGAAACATGCTGGCAAGCACTGAGTACCAACACAACCAGAATCACCATGACGCGCATGCACTCACTCCCATCCTGTATCAGCGGGCGATGATCAGCGGATGCCCGCGCTCCGGGTGCTGTTGCACCAGCACTTCCAGCCCGAACACCGCCTTGAGCGGCTCAGGGCGCAACACCTGCTCGGGAGTATCAAGTGCCACCGGGCGTCCGCCTTCCAGCAGTAACAGGCGATCACAATAGCGCGCCGCCAGGTTCAGATCATGCAGGATCACCAGCACCGCCGCACCGCGATCAGCGAACTCGCGCACCGCTTGCAGCGTAGTGTGCTGATGCAGCGGATCAAGCATCGAAGTCGGTTCATCGAGCAACAGCGTTTGCCCCGCTTCACCCGGCCAGAGTTGCGCCAGCACCCGAGCCAGATGCACCCGCTGACGTTCGCCGCCGGACAATGCCAGATAGCTGCGACCACTCAGATGCCCGGCATCGGCGGCCTGCAACGCAGCGGCGACGATTTCGTCGTCCCGGACCCGGCCGCTCTGATGCGGCAAACGCCCCATACCGACGACCTCCTCGACGCTAAAAGCGAAGTCCAGGGTCGAGACTTGCGGCAACACCGCCAGACGCTGGGCTCGCTGGGTGCCGGTCCAGTCACGCAACTCGCGTTCATCGAGCCATACGCTGCCCTGATTCGCCGGCAACTCACCACACAAGGCACCCAGCAGCGTACTTTTGCCGGCACCGTTAGGCCCCAGTACGCCGAGGACTTCCCCCGGATTGAGTTCAAGTGTGATGTCCGTCAGGACGATCTTGCGTCCCCGGAGGATTTGCAGATCTTGCGTTCGCAACATCAGGCACGCCCTCGGAGCAGTAAATAGAGGAAGAACGGAGCGCCGATGAACGCGGTGACAATGCCGATCGGAAGTTCGGCGGGGGCCAGCGCCAGTCGCGCCAGCAGATCGGCGAACAACAGGAGACTGGCGCCCGCCAGCACCGAGGCCGGCAACAACACCCGATGATCGGGACCGGCCAGCAGGCGCACCAAATGCGGCACCACCAACCCGACAAACCCGATCATCCCCGCTGCCGCCACCGCCGCCCCGACACCCAGCGCCGTGCAGAACACCAATTCGCGCTTGAGCCTTTCGACGTCGATCCCCAGGTGACCGGCCTCCGACTCTCCCAGCAACAACGCATTCAGGGCCTTGGCCCGACGCGGCAACCACAGCGCCACGCCGACACTGATCAGCAATAATGGCCAAAGTCGCGAATAGCTGGCGCCATTGAGACTGCCCAGGTTCCAGAAGGTCAGCGTGCGCAGGGTCGCGTCGTCGGCCAGATAGGTGAACAGTCCCACTGCCGAGCCCGCCAGCGCCGTCAGTGCGATACCCGCCAGGAGCATCGTCGCGACATTGGTTTGCCCGTTACGCCGGCCCAGTCGATACACCAACGCGGTCACCCCAAGGCCACCCAGAAACGCGCATAGCGATAACAGATAAGGTCCGAGGGATTCCGGCAAACCGCCAAAAACGGAACCGCCGACAATCGCAATCGCCGCGCCCAATGCCGCACCACTGGAAACACCCACCAGGCCCGGATCGGCCAGCGGATTGCGAAACAACCCCTGCATCGCCCCCCCCGACAGCGCCAGCACACCGCCTACCGCCAGCCCCAGCAAGGTACGCGGCAGGCGAATTTGCCCGAGGATCAGTTCGGCCTGCTCCAGCCCGTCGGGCGCAATGGGCAAGCCGATCATGCGCAACGCCGCACGCAAGGTATCGAGCAGCGGCAGGCTCACCGGCCCTAACGCCAATGACAGCCAGATCGCCAGCAAACACAGCAGGCTCAGGCCAATGAACAGCGTTCGGGGTTTTACCAGAACGGTCATTGGGCTGCCGTGCCCGGATAGAAACCGTCACTGACCTTTTTCAACGCATCGGGCAACCGCGGGCCGAGCCCACCCACCAGCAGCGTCGGATCAAGCTCCATGACGCGCCCGTCCCGGGCGGCGCGGGTCGAGGACAGAATCGGGTTTTCCTTGAACAACGCTGCACGCGCTGCGTCGCCGCTCAGTGCGCGGTCGGCAAATACCAGCACCTCAGGGTCCAGACTGATCAAGGATTCATTGGAAAAAGGTTTGTAACCGGTGTGCGTCGCCAGATTGTGCCCGCCGGCCTTCTGGATCAACCAATCGGCAGCGGTGTCCTTGCCGGCGATCAGCGGTTTGCCGCCCGCGTGACCGAGCAGCACCAGTACGCCAGGTGAAGGTTGTGTCAACTGCGCGTGGGTGACCCGAATCCTTTGCTGATCGAGTTGCTGTTGATAAGCCTCGAACAATTGCGCAGCCTTGTCTTCTGCACCGAGCAACTTGCCCAACTGCCGCAAGTTACCCTGCAACGTCGGCAGATCCGGCCGGGCCGAGAACAGTTCGACCTGCACGCCCGCCGTGCGAATCTGCGACAGCACCGGCGGTGGGCCCATTTCTTCGGTGCCGACCAGAATTTGCGGGCATAAGCTCAGGATGCCTTCTGCGGACAACTGCCGCTGATAGCCGATGCTGGGCAACGCCTTGAGGGATTCCGGATGCTGGCTGGTGGTATCGACACCCACCAGTTTCGATTCGCCGCCCAGCGCACTGACCCACTCCGACAAGGCCCCGCCGGCGCTGACCCAGCGTTGTGGCAACTCGGCCGCCGCGGCATGGTGACTGACGAGGAGTCCGACACACAGCGCGGCAACGCGGGTACTCAGGCGCATAAACAGCTTCCTTTAAAGGTTTTCCCGGGCATTGAAGTGACAGGCCAAGTATCCTCGGCATCCGCACCTGCGCCCGATGGGCAAGGCGGCCATTTGATAATTGTTTGCATTTGAACGTCAAGCTCGGACATATCCGGTCACGAGCCGACGGAGTTGAGGATAGACATGAAGTTTCTTTGCGCAGGCTCTGAGCTGGCCGAGTCCGGCAGCCGCGGTTTCGACCTAGACGGCCAGAAACTCTTTGCCGTGCGCCGGGCCGGTCAGGTCTACGTCTACATCAACCGCTGCCCACACCGTGGCGTCGGGCTGGAATGGATACCCGACCAGTTTCTTGACCCCAGCAACAGCCTGATCCAGTGCGCCACTCACGGCGCACTGTTCTTGATCGAAGACGGCGAGTGCGTCTCCGGCCCGTGTGCCGGGAAATCCCTGACCACCATTGCAAGCCGCGAAGACGATCAAGGCGTCTGGATCAATCTTTAACCGCCGAACACCACCTCCAGACGCCGGTCGACCACCATTTCTTCGTGGGTCAGGCGCACGCCGTAAGCCAACACCTCGACCCCGCACGACACCGCTTCCCGCAAAGCGGCCGCGTAGGCCGAATCGATTTCGTCTGCAGGACGCACGGCATCGATGCCGGTGAGGTTCACGCAATACAACTGCACCGCGCGAATCCCGTCCCGGGCCAAATGGGCCAACTCCCGTAAATGCTTGGCGCCACGCTGGGTGACCGCATCGGGAAACGCCGCGACCGATGAGCCATCGAACCCCAGCGTGACGCTTTTGACTTCCACATACGCCGGCCCGCACGGGTAATCGAGTCGAAAGTCGATGCGACTGCTTTCCTGACCGTAGGCCACTTCACGCTTCAGTTCGGTGAAACCGTTAAGTTCGGTAATGACGCCAGCCCTGAGCGCCTCTTCGATCAAACCGTTGGCTCGTCCGGTGTTCACGCAAAACAGCCGCCCCTGAGGGGTTTCGCCGACTTCCCAGGTGCCCGGCAATTTGCGCTTGGGGTCATTGGAACGACTGAACCACACCTGCCCGCCCTCGACCTGGCAATTGAGCATCGAGCCGGTGTTCGGGCAGTGAATGGTCAACAACTCGCCGTGAACGGTTTCGATATCGGCGAGAAAACGCTTGTAACGTCGAATCAGCCGGCCTTCTTCGAGAGGAGGATGAAAGCGCATCAGCCTTGCCAGCTCTTCAAGCCGCGAGCGATGCGTTCAACCGCTTCCTGCAAGCGCGGGAGACTTTGGGTGTAGGCAAACCGAACGTGATGACCGGCCTGATAACGCCCGAAGTCGAGCCCCGGCGTGATCGCCACGTGCTCCGTTTCGAGAAAATGTCGGCAGAAGGCGAAGGCATCGCCACCGAACTGGCTGATATCGGCGTACAAATAGAACGCCCCTTCCGGCTCGACGGCGATACCGAAACCCAGCTCCCGCAAGGCGGGCAAAAGGAAATCACGGCGACGGCCGAATTCGGCGCGGCGTTCTTCCAGAATGGCGATGGTCGCGGGTTCAAAGCAGGCCAGCGCCGCGTGCTGGGCCATGCTTGGGGCACTGATGTAAAGGTTCTGCGCAAGCTTTTCCAGCTCACCGACCGCCGCTTCGGGCGCCACCAGCCAGCCGAGCCGCCAGCCGGTCATGCCGAAATACTTTGAAAAACTATTGAGCACGAAGGCGTTGTCGTCGACTTCCAGCACACTGGCCGCGTCGGTGCCGTAAGTCAGGCCGTGATAGATCTCGTCCACCACCAGATGGCCGTGGCGTGCCTTGATCGCGGCCGACAGCCCCGCCAGTTCGTCGCGGGTCAGAATTGTCCCGGTCGGGTTAGCCGGCGACGCCACCAAAGCGCCAACGCTGTCGTGATCCCAATGACGATCGATCAAGTCCGGTGTCAGTTGATAGCGCACGTCCGGCCCCACAGGCACCAGCTGCGCAGCGCCTTCCACCAACCGCAGGAAATGCCGGTTGCACGGGTAACCCGGGTCCGCCAGCAGCCAGTGTTTGCCCGGATCCACCAGCAAGGCGCTGGCCAGCAGCAACGCGCCGGAACCGCCGGGCGTGATGAGGATTCGCTGTGGGTCGATGTTCAAACCGTAACGCTGTTGATAAAAGCCTGAAATCGCTTCACGCAGCTCGGGGATGCCGCGGGCGGCGGTGTAACGGGTCTTCCCCGCAGTCAGTGCAGCCTGGCCGGCCTGGATGATCGGCTCGGCGGTGGTGAAGTCCGGCTCGCCGATTTCCAGGTGGATCACGTCGTGACCGGCGGCTTGCAGCTCATTGGCCCGCGCCAGCAGCGCCATGACATGGAACGGTTCGATTGCGCGACTGCGGGCACTGTAGGACTGAGCCATTAGCCTTCCTTCAACGGGGAAAAAAAACGATTCTACCCAAGCGCAGGAACGAGCGAGAACCTAAAGCGGTCAGACGCGTTAAGACCCTGGCCACAAACGACTCATGCGAGTGCGCAAGGTTTGACTAAAATCATTAATTGATCAGGTCTCCAGCACCACCAGTCAAGGCTTTGCAATCTTTTGCAAGCCCTTCGGGCCACTACCTCGACATCCGGGAGTAGCGCGGCCCGATTTGATCTGGTAAGTTCGCCCGCTTGCAGCCGCAGGGCCGGCAGGTGTCGGTGATGGAGCAATCCTGCGCAGATGGATTACAAGAGTAGAGGCGGTCCATTTCATGCCCACCCAAGCAAAGCAGCAAAATCAGTCGATCAGCGGCTTCGAACCCTACAAAGAAGTAAAGGGCGAGGAGTACATGGGCAAACCCATGCGCGCTCACTTCACCAAGATCCTGAACAAGTGGAAACAGGACTTGATGCAGGAAGTCGACCGCACGGTTGATCACATGAAAGACGAAGCGGCGAACTTCCCCGACCCGGCAGATCGTGCCAGCCAGGAAGAAGAATTCAGCCTTGAATTGCGCGCCCGCGACCGTGAGCGCAAGTTGATCAAGAAGATCGACAAGACGCTGCAATTGATCGAAGACGAAGAATATGGCTGGTGCGAGTCCTGCGGCGTCGAAATCGGCGTCAAGCGACTGGAAGCCCGCCCTACCGCCGACATGTGCGTTGACTGCAAGACCCTGGCGGAAATCAAGGAAAAGCAAGTCGGCAAGTAATCTCGACTTGAACGAAGAACGGAGCGTGCGAACGCTCCGTTTTTGTTTCTGATATTTGCCCCGACAGAACACTGTGGGAGCGAGCCTTTGTGGCGAGGGGATTATCCCCGTTCGGCTGCGGAGCAGTCGCAAACCCGGTTGATGCGTTCTATCTGACGCATCGCGATGACAGAGTTTGGGGGCGCTACGCGACCCGACGGGGATAAATCCCCTCGCCACAAAGGCTCTCCCACAGGGACTTGCGTACGACCGGACAACATAGATCGCCCTTATGACTGCCACCCCCTACATCGGTCGCTTCGCCCCCACGCCAAGCGGCCACCTGCATTTCGGCTCGCTGGTCGCTGCGCTGGCTTCGTACCTCGACGCGCGCTCGGTGGGTGGGCGCTGGTTGATGCGCATGGAAGACCTCGATCCGCCAAGGGAAGAACCCGGCGCGCAAGCGGCCATCCTCAAGGCGTTGGAAAGCTACGGTTTCGAGTGGGACGGCGAACTGGTCCGACAGAGCGACCGGCACGACGCCTACGCCGAAGTGCTCAATCGCCTGTTCAATCATGGCCTGGCCTACGCCTGCACCTGTTCGCGAAAACAGCTTGAGCCCTATCACGGCATTTATCCGGGCCTGTGCCGCAATGCCGGCCACGGCACCGAAGACGCCGCGATTCGCCTGCGTGTGCCCGAGCTCGAATACCACTTCATCGACCGCGTGCAAGGCGAATACCGCCAGCATCTGGGCCGGGATGTCGGTGATTTCGTGATCCGCCGCCGCGACGGGCTCTACGCCTACCAACTGGCCGTGGTCCTCGATGACGCCTGGCAAGGCGTCACCGACATCGTCCGTGGCGCGGACCTGCTCGACTCCACGCCACGTCAGCTCTATCTGCAAGAACTGCTGGGTTTCTCGCAACCACGCTATCTGCACATCCCGCTGATTACCCAGCCTGACGGCAACAAGCTCGGCAAGTCCTACCGTTCGCCGCCGCTGACCGAAGATCAGGCCACGCCTTTATTACTGCGTGCATTGCGTGCGCTCGGGCAGAATCCGGGCGCCGAACTGGCGTATGCCACCCCACGCGAAGTGCTGAACTGGGGAATCGTCCACTGGGATGCGCTGAAGATCCCGCGCACACTCACCTTGCCCGAAGCGCAACTACAGTGATCACACTTGCAGTGGCGCGCCCATCCGTTACCATCGCCGCACGTTTTCGGGCACGCGCATAAAAAAGAGAGGCCGGGATGTACATCTATCGCTTGGTCCTGCTCCTGGTAGTGGGGATTTATCTGTTCTCCCCGGCCATCATGGATTGGTGGATCGACGCCACTGGCGCCTGGTATCGCCCTTATCTGCTCTGGCTGATTCTGATCGTCGTGACCTTCATCCTGCAGAGCCAAAAAGATGCCGATGAGCTTTAGCCTGACCCAGATGATCCTGATCAGCGCCGCGTACCTGGCGGTGCTGTTCGGCGTGGCCTGGATCAGCGAACGGGGCATGATTCCCCGGGCGATCATTCGCCACCCGCTGACGTACACCCTGTCGCTGGGTGTCTACGCCAGTGCCTGGGCGTTCTACGGCACCGTGGGCCTGGCCTATCAGTACGGCTACGGCTTTCTCTCCAGCTATCTGGGCGTTTCCGGCGCTTTTCTGCTGGCGCCGGTGTTGCTGTATCCGATCCTCAAAATTACTCGCACCTATCAGCTGTCGTCGCTGGCCGACCTGTTTGCGTTCCGTTTCCGCAGTACCTGGGCCGGCGCACTGACCACGATCTTCATGCTGATCGGCGTGCTGCCGTTGCTGGCGTTGCAGATTCAAGCGGTTGCCGACTCCATCGGTATCCTCACCCGCGAACCGGTGCAGCATCGCGTGGCCCTGAGCTTCTGTGCGCTGATTACGCTGTTCACGATTTTCTTTGGCTCGCGCCATATCGCCACCCGCGAGAAACACGAAGGGCTGGTGTTCGCGATTGCCTTTGAGTCGGTGATCAAGCTGATTGCGATTGGCGGTGTTGGCCTGTATGCGTTGTATGGCGTGTTCGATGGCCCGCAACAGCTGGAACTGTGGCTGCTGCAAAACCAGACCGCCCTCGCCGCGTTGCACACGCCGTTGCAGGAAGGCCCGTGGCGCACGCTGCTGCTGGTGTTCTTCGCGTCGGCGATCGTGATGCCGCACATGTACCACATGACGTTTACCGAGAATCTCAACCCGCGTTCGCTGGTCAGTGCGAGCTGGGGTCTGCCGTTGTTCCTGCTGCTGATGAGCCTGGCCGTACCGCTCATTCTCTGGGCCGGGCTGAAACTCGGCGCCACCACCAATCCTGAATACTTCACGCTGGGCATCGGCATCGCCGCCAACAGCAAAGCCTTGGCGTTGCTGGCGTATGTCGGCGGGCTGTCGGCAGCGAGCGGACTGATCATCGTCACCACCCTGGCGCTGTCCGGGATGGCGCTGAACCATCTGGTGCTGCCGCTTTATCAGCCACCGGCCGAAGGCAACATCTATCGCTGGCTGAAATGGACCCGTCGGGCCTTGATCGTCGCGATCATCATGGCCGGTTACGGTTTTTACCTGTTGCTGGGTGCCGAGCAGGACCTGGCCAACCTCGGCATCGTCGCGTTTGTGGCGACCTTGCAGTTCCTGCCGGGCGTGCTGTCCGTCCTTTACTGGCCGACCGCCAACCGTCGCGGGTTCATCGCCGGTTTGCTGGCGGGGATTCTGGTGTGGCTGGTGACCATGCTGCTGCCGCTGGTCGGCAATCTGCAAGGGTTCTACATTCCGCTGCTGAACATGATCTATGTGCTGGACGACACCAGTTGGCACATGGCCGCAATTGCCTCGCTGGCCGCCAACGTGCTGATGTTCACCCTGATTTCACTGTTCACCAACGCCAGTCCCGAGGAGGCCAGCGCTGCCGAAGCCTGCGCCGTGGACAACGTGCGCCGCCCGCAACGCCGTGAACTGCACGCGGCCTCGCCCCAGGAGTTCGCCACGCAACTGGCCAAACCCTTGGGCGCCAAGGCTGCGCAAAAGGAAGTCGAGCAGGCGCTGCGCGATCTCTATCTGCCGTTCGACGAGCGCCGGCCTTACGCCTTGCGCCGCTTGCGTGACCGGATCGAAGCCAACCTCTCGGGCCTGATGGGGCCGAGCGTCGCGCAGGACATGGTCGAAACGTTCCTGCCTTACAAGGCCGGCGGCGAAAACTATGTCACCGAGGACATCCACTTCATCGAAAGCCGCCTCGAGGACTACCACTCGCGCCTCACCGGTCTTGCCGCCGAACTCGATGCCCTGCGCCGCTATCACCGTCAGACCTTGCAGGAATTGCCGATGGGCGTTTGCTCGCTGGCCAAGGATCAGGAAATCCTCATGTGGAACAAAGCCATGGAGGAGCTGACCGGAATTGCCGCGCAGCGTGTGGTCGGCTCACGACTGAGCACCATCGCCGATCCGTGGAAAGAACTGCTGCAAGGCTTCATCAACCTGCCCGACGAACATTTGCATAAGCAACATCTGGCGCTCGATGGCCAGACCCGCTGGCTGAACCTGCACAAAGCGGCGATCGACGAACCGCTCGCGCCGGGCAACAGTGGCCTGGTACTGCTGGTGGAAGACCTGACCGAAACCCAGATGCTCGAAGACAAGCTGGTGCACTCCGAGCGTCTGGCCAGCATCGGGCGACTCGCGGCGGGTGTGGCCCATGAAATCGGCAACCCGATCACCGGCATCGCGTGCCTGGCGCAGAACCTGCGCGAAGAACGTGAAGACGATGGCGAGCTGAAGGAGATCAGCGGGCAGATCCTGGAGCAAACCAAACGCGTGTCGCGCATCGTTCAGTCGCTGATGAGTTTTGCCCACGCCGGCAGTCATCAACACAGCGACGAGCCCGTCTGTCTGGCCGAAGTGGCCCAGGACGCCATCGGTTTGCTGGCCCTGAACCGACGCAATTTCGAAGTGCAGTTCTACAACCTGTGCGACCCCGACCACTGGGTCGAAGGCGATCCGCAGCGACTCGCCCAGGTTTTGATCAACCTGCTCTCAAACGCCCGTGACGCCTCGCCTCCCGGCAGTGCGGTACGGGTGAAAAGCGAAGCCGGCGAACACACGGTCGACCTGATCGTGGAAGACGAAGGCAGCGGTATTCCGAAGAACATCATGGACCGATTGTTCGAACCTTTCTTCACCACCAAGGATCCTGGCGAAGGCACCGGTCTGGGCCTTGCACTGGTCTATTCCATCGTTGAAGAGCATTATGGACAAATCACCATCGACAGCCCGGCTGATGTTCAAAGCCAACGCGGCACCCGTATCCGGGTGACCTTGCCGCGTCATGTCGAAGCGACGTCCGCTGTGAACTGAGACCGTCGAGAGTATCGAATCAATGCCGCACATTTTGATCGTCGAAGACGAAACAATTATCCGCTCCGCCTTGCGCCGCCTGCTGGAACGTAACCAGTACCAGGTCAGCGAAGCCGGTTCAGTGCAGGAAGCACAAGAACGCTTCACCATTCCCACGTTCGACCTGATCGTCAGTGACCTGCGCCTGCCTGGCGCACCGGGCACCGAGTTGATCAAACTCGGCCAGGGCACTCCGGTGCTGATCATGACCAGCTACGCCAGCCTGCGCTCGGCGGTCGACTCAATGAAGATGGGCGCGGTGGATTACATCGCCAAGCCTTTCGACCACGACGAAATGCTCCAGGCCGTCGCGCGCATCTTGCGTGACCGGCAATCGGTGCCGGCCAGCGGTGAACCTGCCGTCGGCAAAGCCGCCAATGGCGCGGCGAAACCGGGCATCGACAACAGCAACGGCGAAATCGGCATCATCGGCTCGTGCCCGCCGATGCAGGATCTGTACAGCAAGATCCGCAAAGTGGCACCGACCGACTCCAATGTCCTGATCCAGGGCGAGTCCGGCACCGGTAAAGAACTGGTGGCGCGCGCCCTGCACAACCTGTCGAAACGCGCCAAGGCACCGATGATTTCGGTGAACTGCGCGGCCATTCCGGAAAGCCTGATCGAGTCCGAACTGTTCGGTCACGAAAAAGGCGCGTTCACCGGCGCCAGCGCCGGACGTGCCGGCCTGGTGGAAGCGGCGGACGGCGGCA
This sequence comes from Pseudomonas sp. NFX71, assembly GCF_048079215.1. Lineage (NCBI taxonomy): Bacteria > Pseudomonadati > Pseudomonadota > Gammaproteobacteria > Pseudomonadales > Pseudomonadaceae > Pseudomonas > Pseudomonas sp. NFX71. The sequence continues at coordinate 930,148 of NZ_CP182230.1, forward strand.
CCTTGTTCCTCGATGAAATCGGCGAACTGCCATTGGAAGCCCAGGCTCGCCTGCTGCGCGTGTTGCAGGAAGGCGAAATTCGCCGGGTGGGCTCGGTGCAGTCGCAGAAAGTCGATGTGCGTTTGATCGCCGCGACTCACCGCGACCTCAAGAGCCTGGCCAAGATCGGTCAGTTCCGTGAAGATTTGTATTACCGCCTCCACGTGATCGCCCTGAAACTGCCGGCACTGCGCGAGCGTGGCGCCGACGTCAACGAAATCGCCAATGCTTTCCTGGCGCGGCAGAGCGCGCGGGTCAACCGCACCGACCTGAAATTCGCCGCGGACGCCGAGCAGGCGATTCGTCACTACTCCTGGCCGGGCAACGTGCGCGAATTGGAAAACGCGGTCGAGCGTGCGGTCATCCTGTGCGAGAGCCCGGAAATTTCCGCCGAGCTGCTGGGCATCGACATCGAGCTGAGCGGCCTGGAAGACGACGAGTTCATCGGCCTGCCCCCGCAACAGGGCAACGGCGCCGGCAACAACAATCATGAGCCGACCGAAGACCTGTCGCTGGAAGACTACTTCCAGCACTTCGTTCTCGAGCATCAGGACCACATGACCGAAACCGAGCTGGCACGCAAACTCGGGGTCAGCCGTAAATGTCTGTGGGAACGTCGCCAGCGCCTGGGTATCCCGCGTCGCAAGACCGGGGTGGCCAGCGAGAGCTGAGCGAGTAACACATGACTTTGTGAAAAAACTGTTACCTCAGCTTTTTCACGTAACAGAAGCCGGGGCTTACGGTAACGAAGCCCCGGTTTTTTTGGGCCTCGAAAAACCTGCTCAGGTGACGTAACCCCTTGTTTTGCTGGGCCTCACAAAAGTTGGCACGCACCCTGCTATATGTTTGGTACAACAACAATAACAAGCAATGCACAAGACAATAAAAATAAGACGAATCGACTCACGCACAATAAAAACAAGACGGCGAGAGGCGCAGCTAACTGATTCTTTTGGAGAGGCGTTGTATTTGGGGCTTGCCCCACGACCAGGCCGAGAACAACAAAAACTGTCCTGAGACAGAGCCTGAACTGGTTGGATCGCAAGATCACTGCAGCACAGCGACCAAAGCAATCCGTTTGCTCTTGGCTCCCGATTGGGAGGGTCATGAAGGAAAACTTCATGACGCGGGCACTCAACAAAAACAAGAAGCCCGAAACCAATAACAAAAATAGAACATGCAACTACTTCTTGGGGAGCTTCGGCTCCCCTTGTAGTTTCTGCTGTTTACCCCCCGTGCCAGGCATGCCCTTCAAGCGCTTGCGCAGCTTCCTACACCATCCCCCGACTAAATGCTAGAATCCCCGCCCATCATGCGGTCATTCTTCGTTATGGCCGAACATTCCTTCAAACAGTGCATCCCATGCTGAAGAAGCTGTTCCAGTCATTCCGTTCTCCCAAGCGTCATACGCAACACATCCGCAGCACGCCTGAAGTGCTTAACAGCGGCCAACATTCGCTGCAAAAGGCGCAATTCAGCCGTTATGCGGTGAATATCGTCGAACGCCTGCAGAACGCCGGTTACCAGGCTTATCTGGTCGGCGGCTGTGTGCGTGACATGATGCTCGGCATCACGCCAAAAGATTTCGACGTTGCCACCAGCGCTACCCCTGAACAGGTTCGCGCCGAATTCCGCAATGCGCGGATCATCGGTCGTCGCTTCAAACTGGTGCATATCCACTTTGGTCGCGAAATCATCGAAGTCGCGACCTTCCGCGCCAATCACCCGCAAAACGACGAAGAGGAAGACAGCAACCAGTCTTCCCGCAACGAGAGCGGGCGCATCCTGCGCGACAACGTCTACGGCACGCTGGAAGAAGACGCGCAACGCCGCGACTTCACCATCAACGCCCTGTATTACGATCCGGTCAGCGAACGTATTCTCGACTACGCCAACGGCGTACACGACATCCGCAATCACCTGATCCGCCTGATCGGTGACCCGAAGCAACGCTACCAGGAAGACCCGGTACGGATGCTGCGGGCCGTGCGTTTCGCCGCGAAACTGAATTTCGGTATCGAAAAACACAGCGCCCTGCCGATCCGCGATCTGGCGCCGATGCTGCGCGAGATCCCGTCGGCCCGCCTGTTCGAAGAAGTGCTCAAGCTGTTCCTCTCCGGCCACGCCGCGGACACCTTCGAGATGCTGGTCGACTTGCAGTTGTTCGATCCGCTGTTCCCGGCCAGTGCCGAGGCGCTGGAATACAACCCGACGTACACCCACACCCTGATCAGCGAAGCGCTGATCAACACCGACCTGCGGATCAAGCAGAACAAACCGGTGACCCCGGCGTTCCTGTTTGCAGCCCTGCTCTGGCCTGCCCTGCCGGCTCGCGTGTTGCGCTTGCAGGAACGTGGCATGCCGCCGATCCCGGCGATGCAGGAAGCGGCGCATGAGTTGATTGCCGAACAGTGCCAGCGGATCGCGATTCCAAAACGCTTCACCATGCCGATCCGCGAAATCTGGGACATGCAGGAACGCCTGCCACGCCGCAGCGGCAAACGCGCCGATCTGTTGCTGGACAATCCGCGATTCCGCGCCGGTTACGACTTCCTGCTGCTGCGTGAAAGCGCCGGCGAGCAGACCGATGGCCTGGGCGAATGGTGGACCGATTATCAGGACGCCAACGACAGTGAGCGTCGCGACATGATCCGCGACCTCAGCGGCAAGGACGACGGCGCCAGCGGTGCGCCGCGCAAACGTCGCCGCAGCGGCGGTGCCAAGCGCAAACGCGCGGCTGGCGCTCCGAGCGCTACGGGCGAGTAAGCATGGAACGCATCTACATCGGCATGGGCAGCAACCTGGCTGACCCCGCCGAACAATTGCGCAGCGCCGTCGAGGCGCTGGCGCAATTGCCGCAGACCGAACTGGTCGGGGTTTCAGCGTTTTATCAGAGCGACTCGCTGCTACCCGGCCAACCGCGTTACACCAACGCGGTCGCCGCGCTCGATAGCACGCTCGCACCGCTGGACCTGCTCGACGCGCTGCAAGCCATCGAAAACGGACAGGGCCGCGAACGCCTGGAACGCTGGGGGCCGCGCACGCTGGATCTCGATATTCTGCTGTTCGGCGATCGACTGATCGATGAACCGCGCCTCAAGGTGCCTCACTACCATATGCAGGAACGCGCGTTCGTTCTGTATCCGCTGGCCGAATTGGCGCCGGCGGATTTGCGTTTGGCGGATGGGCGCAGCCTGAGTGAATTGCTCGCAGCCTGCCCGTTCGTCGGGCTGGAACGCCTCCCTCAAAGTTGACACAAAACCACTGTGGGAGCGGGCTTGCTCGCGACGACGGTGTGTCATTCAGTATTGATGCCGACTGATCCACCGCCTTCGCGAGCAAGCCCGCTTGTGTCGTGCATAAGATCTGCGGCTGCTGAATCGCATCAGTTACTCCGGTAACACCCCACGCGTAACAACGCGGTAACACACGCAATTGACTTCCCGAGTTCTCCTCACGACTATAGGCGTCCCGCTGCCGCCAACGCGGCATTGAAGGGCGCAATCCAGGCCTTAAAAGCACGACAACAGACCGTGCGCCTGTATTTAACGAAGAATCACGCGCGTTACTCGCAGTAGTTTCCACAGCGCCTGAATGAGGAACTTTTCATGCCAGCCATCACCCTGACCACTCTGCAAGGTCTCAAGCAAAAAGGTGAAAAAATCACCATGCTGACCTGCTATGACGCGACCTTCGCCCACGCCTGCAATGAGGCTGGCGTCGAAGTGCTGCTGGTGGGCGACTCCCTCGGCATGGTGCTCCAGGGTCACGACAGCACCCTGCCGGTGACCACCGCCGAGATGGCTTACCACGTCGCCGCCGTCAAACGCGGTAACACTGACGCGTTGATCCTCGCCGACCTGCCCTTCATGGCCTATGCCACCCTCGAACAAACCATGACCAACAGCGCCCTGTTGATGCAGGCCGGTGCGCACATGGTCAAGGTCGAAGGCGCGCTGTGGCTGGCAGACTCGATCCGTCTGCTGGCCGAGCGCGGTATCCCGGTGTGCGCACACATGGGGCTGACACCGCAGTCGGTGAACATTCTGGGCGGTTACAAAGTCCAGGGCCGTAACGAGAACCAGGCACGGCAGATGCGCGCCGACGCCATCGCCCTGGAACAGGCCGGTGCCGCCATGCTGCTGCTCGAATGCGTACCGAGCGAACTGGCTCAGGAAATTACCCAGGCAGTGGGGATACCGGTGATCGGCATCGGCGCCGGCAGCGGTACCGACGGCCAGGTCCTGGTGCTGCACGACATGCTCGGTCTGTCGATTACGGGCCGAGTGCCGAAATTCGTGAAAAACTTCATGAACGGCCAACCCAGCATTCAAGCGGCCCTGAACGCTTACGTCACTGACGTCAAAGCGGCGACTTTCCCTGGTATCGAACACGGATTCTCTGCATGAACACCGTTAAAACCGTACGCGAACTGCGGGCCGCCGTGGCCCGCGCCCGCAGCGAAGGCAAGCGCATTGCCTTCGTGCCGACCATGGGCAACCTGCACAGCGGTCATATCGCACTGATTACCAAAGCCAGCCAACGGGCGGATTTCGTGGTCGCGAGCATTTTCGTCAACCCACTGCAGTTCGGTGCAGGCGAAGATCTCGACAAGTACCCCCGCACCCTCGCGGCAGACCAGGAAAAGTTGCTCCAGGCCGGTTGCCACTTGCTGTTCGCGCCGACAGTCGAAGAAATGTACCCCGATGGCATGGCTGGCCAGACTCGCGTCAGTGTTCCGCAACTGTCCGAAGGCTTGTGCGGCGCCAGCCGTCCGGGGCATTTCGAAGGTGTGGCGACGGTGGTCAGCAAGTTGTTCAACATGGTTCAACCGGACCTGGCGATCTTCGGTCAGAAAGACTTCCAGCAACTGGCGGTGATTCGCGCGCTGGTGCATGACCTGAACATGCCGATCCAGATCATCGGCGAGCCGACGGTCCGTGCGGCCGACGGCCTGGCACTGTCATCACGCAATGGGTTCCTCAGCGAAGAACAGCGGGCGGTTGCGCCGGTGGTGTATCGCACGCTGGCCTCGATTACCGAAGCCATCAAACAAGGTGACCGCGATTATCCGGCGCTGATCGCGGCACAACAACAGCAACTCGAAGCCGCGGGCCTGCGTACCGATTACCTGGAAATCCGTCATGCGCTGACCTTGCGTCCGGCGACGACGGAAGATCGGGATCTGGTGATTCTGGTGGCGGCGTTCCTCGGCACCACACGGTTGATCGACAACCTGCACCTGAACCTCGACGCCACCGCATAAAACACCAAAAATCCTTAGGAGCCGGCTTGCTGGCTCCTGCAGAGGGCTGCTCCCTTGCGCCCTGTATTGCTGCCCACAATGCCTTCGGGCAAACTGCCCGCCGTTCGATTCCGACCTGGGGAAACACTCATGCACGCCATCATGCTCAAGGCCAAGCTGCATCGCGCCGAAGTCACCCACGCAGTTCTTGATTACGAAGGTTCCTGCGCCATCGACGGCGAATGGCTGGACTTATCCGGCATCCGTGAATACGAACAGATCCAGATCTACAACGTCGACAACGGCGAACGCTTCACCACTTATGCGATTCGTGGCGAAGAAGGCTCGCGCATGATTTCAGTTAACGGTGCCGCGGCGCACAAGGCCAAGGTCGGCGACCGTGTGATCATCTGCGCTTACGCTCACTACAGCGAAGCCGAACTGCTCAACTTCAAGCCGCGCATGCTTTACATGGCGCCGGGTAACGAGTTGAGCCACACCAGCAATGCCATTCCGGTTCAGGTTGCCTGACCGAACCTTCTCTTCCGTTTGTCGGACCGTTCCCCACTTTATGTATAAAAAAGTACCGGGAACGGGTCAGACAAAGTCAAGACAGATCGCAGCGCGAGGTTTACTGTATTCGCCCTGCGCCATGAAATCGTGTCGACGCAGTTGACCGGACGCCCCCACAGCGCTCCGGGATTTTTAGTGTTCAAAAGGCCGTTCAAGTAAAAAGGAAACCCGCAGCGATGGCGTACTACCGCACTCCTCACGACGTGACCGCTCTGCCCGCCTGGCAAGCGCTGAATGACCACCGCCAAGCCATGCAGGATTTCAGCATGCGCGAAGCCTTTAATGCCGACCCGCAGCGCTTTACTCAATTCACCCTCAGCAGCTGCGGCCTGTTTCTCGACTACTCGAAGAACCTGATCAACGCCGAAACCCGCGATCTGCTGGTGGGTCTGGCCAACGAAGTCGACCTCAAGGGCGCGATCAAAGCGCTGTTCGACGGCGAGATCGTCAACTCCTCCGAAGGCCGTCCGGCCCTGCACACCGCGCTGCGTCGTCCAGTGGGTGAAAAGCTGTCGGTCAATGGCGTCAACGTGATGCCCGAAGTACACAAGGTGTTGAACAAGATTACCGACCTCGTGGGCCGCATCCACGACGGTCTGTGGCGCGGTTACACCGAGAAGCCGATCACCGACGTGGTGAACATCGGCATCGGTGGCTCGTTCCTCGGCCCCGAGCTGGTCTCCGAAGCGCTGCTGTCCTACGCCCAGAAAGGCGTGCGCTGTCATTACCTGGCGAACATCGACGGCAGTGAACTCCATGAGCTGACCATGAAGCTGCGTGCCGAGACCACGCTGTTTATCGTTTCGTCGAAATCCTTCAACACCCTCGAAACCCTGAAGAATGCCCAGGCCGCTCGCGCCTGGTACCTGGCTCAGGGCGGTTCGGAAGCCGAGCTGTATCGTCACTTCATCGCCGTTTCCAGCAACAACGCGGCGGCTGTGGCGTTCGGTATCCGCGAAGAAAACATCTTCCCGATGTGGGACTGGGTCGGCGGTCGCTACTCGCTGTGGTCGGCCATCGGATTGCCGATTGCCCTGGCCATCGGCATGTCGAACTTCAAGGAACTGCTGTCCGGTGCCTACACCATGGACCAGCATTTCCAGAGCGCGCCGTTCGAACAGAACATGCCGGTGCTGCTGGCCTTGCTCGGCGTCTGGTACGGCAACTTCTGGGGCGCGCAAAGTCACGCGATCCTGCCGTACGACCACTACCTGCGTAACATCACCAAACACTTGCAACAGCTGGACATGGAATCCAACGGCAAGAGCGTGCGTCAGGACGGCACGCCGGTGTCCACCGACACTGGCCCCGTGATCTGGGGCGGCGTGGGTTGCAACGGCCAACACGCGTATCACCAGTTGCTGCACCAGGGCACCCAACTGATTCCGGCCGACTTCATCGTGCCGATCGTCAGCTTCAACCCGGTCTCCGATCATCACCAGTGGCTGTACGCCAACTGCCTGTCGCAAAGCCAGGCACTGATGCTCGGCAAGACCCGCGCCGAAGCAGAAGCCGAGTTGCGGGACAAGGGCATGGCCGAAGCGGACGTGCAGAAACTCGCGCCGCACAAGGTGATCCCGGGCAACCGTCCGAGCAACACGCTGGTGGTCGAACGCATCAGCCCGCGTCGTCTTGGCGCACTGGTGGCGATGTACGAACACAAGGTTTTCGTGCAAAGCGTGGTCTGGGGCATCAACGCCTTCGACCAGTGGGGCGTGGAATTGGGCAAAGAGCTGGGCAAAGGCGTCTACAACCGCCTGGTCGGCAGCGAAGAAACCCCGGCTGACGATGCGTCCACCCAAGGGCTGATCAACTACTTCCGCGGTCGTCACCGCGGGTGATTTGACAGTTCACTGCATTACCCTGTGGGAGCGAGCAGGCTCGCTCCCACAGTTGTTTAGCACACGGCTTGAACCCTTCGGTCACTCGGCGCATCTTTATTACTTGTTTACCAAAACAAGAATAAGGAACCGTCATGTTCGATATCAGCACGTTCCCCAAAGCCGATGCCGTCCGCCGGGCCGCACAACTCAGTCAAGACGACTACAAGCGCCTGTACCGCCAATCCATCGAACACCCCAGCGAATTCTGGGCCGAGCAGGCTTCACGCTTTCTCGACTGGAGCAAACCCTGGGATACCGTCCAGCGCTATAACCTGAAAACCGGTGAAGCCAGCTGGTTTGCCGGCGCAAAGTTGAATGTCAGTTACAACTGCATTGACCGGCACCTGGAAAAACGCGGCGATCAGGTCGCAATCATCTGGGAAGGCGACGACCCCGCCGAGTCCGCCCAGATCACCTACAAAAAACTGCACCACAACGTCTGCCGCCTGGCCAACGTGCTCAAAAGCCGTGGCGTGAAGAAAGGCGACCGCGTGTGCATCTACATGCCGATGATCCCCGAAGCCGCCTACGCCATGCTCGCCTGCACGCGGATCGGTGCGGTGCATTCGGTGGTGTTTGGCGGGTTCTCCCCCGATTCTGTGCGTGACCGGATTCTCGATGCCGACTGCCGCACCGTGATCACCGCCGATGAAGGCGTGCGCGGCGGCAAATTCGTACCGCTCAAAGACAAGGTCGACAAGGCGCTGCAGAGTTGTCCGAATGTCAGCACCGTGATCGTGGTCGAGCGTACTCAGGGTGAAGTGAACTGGGTCGAAGGCCGCGACCTCTGGTATCACCAGGCCCTGCGCGATGTCAGCGACGATTGCCCGCCAGAACCGATGGACGCCGAGGACCCGCTGTTCATTCTTTACACCTCCGGCAGCACGGGCAAACCCAAAGGTGTGCTGCACACTACCGGCGGCTATCTGCTGCAAGCGGCGATGACCTTCAAATACGTGCTCGACTACCGCGACGACGAAGTCTTCTGGTGCACCGCCGATGTCGGCTGGGTCACCGGCCACAGTTACATCGTCTACGGGCCGCTGGCCAACGGCGCGACCACGCTGATCTTCGAAGGCGTACCCAGTTATCCAAGCAGTTCGCGTTTCTGGCAGGTGATCGATAAACACCACGTGAACATCTTCTACACCGCTCCCACCGCCCTGCGCTCGCTGATGCGCGAAGGCCCCGAACCGTTGAAGGAAACGTCTCGCGCCAGCCTCAGATTACTCGGCAGCGTCGGTGAGCCGATCAACCCGGAAGCGTGGGACTGGTATTTCAATGTCGTCGGCGAACAGCGTTGCCCGATCGTCGATACCTGGTGGCAGACCGAGACCGGCGGCATCATGCTCAGCCCGCTGGTCAGCGCGCAGCGGATCAAACCCGGCTGCGCCACGCAACCGATGTTCGGCGTGCAACCGGTGCTGCTCGATGAAGTGGGCAAGGAAATCAAAGGCTCCGGCAGCGGTGTGCTGGCGATCAAATCCAGCTGGCCGGCGCAGATCCGCAGCGTCTACGGCGACCCGCAACGGATGGTCGATACCTACTTCAAACCCTATCCCGGTTACTACTTCACCGGCGACGGCGCTCGCCGCGACGAGGACGGCGATTACTGGATTACCGGGCGTATCGACGACGTGATCAACGTTTCCGGTCACCGCATCGGCACTGCCGAAGTCGAAAGTGCCCTGGTGCTGCACGACAGCATCGCCGAGGCTGCCGTGGTCGGTTACCCTCACGACATTAAAGGCCAGGGCATCTATGCGTTTGTCACGCCCATGAACGGCACCGACCCCACCGACGAACTGAAGAAAGAACTGCTGGCCCACGTCAGCAAGGAGATCGGCAGCTTCGCCAAACCGGACCTGATCCAGTGGGCACCGGCCTTGCCGAAAACCCGTTCGGGCAAGATCATGCGGCGGATTCTGCGCAAGATCGCCTGCAACGAGCTCGACAGTCTGGGAGACACGTCGACCCTGGCCGATCCAAGTGTGGTTCAGGACCTGGTCGATAAACGCCTGAACCAATAAGCCCAGCGCGGCCAGCAATGGCCGCGTTTCATTTTCGCCACTGAGTCGCCATGGAATTCATCCGCAGCCGCATCGAAACCCAGGTCATGAGCCTCACCGGTCTGTCCCTCGGCAAGCTCGACCTGGAAAATCCCAAGGGCGACCCCGGCCTGTTCGGTCCCGATTCGGTGAGTTGGCAGGTTCACGGCGACTTCAGCAGCATGCTCATCGGCGGTATCAGCGCGCTGATGCTGCAAGCCCTGCACCCATTGGCGCTGGCCGGGGTCTGGGACCATTCGAATTTTCGCGAGGACATGCTCGGTCGCTTGCGCCGTACAGGGCAGTTTATTTCCGGCACCACGTTCGGTTCCCGCCGGGATGCGGACTGGCTGATCGAGAAAGTGCGCACCATCCACCTTCAAGTGACCGGCACCGCGCCGGATGGTCGGCCATACGCCGCGAGTGATCCCGATCTGCTGACGTGGGTGCATGTGGCCGAGGTCAGCAACTTCCTCGCGGCGCATTTGCGTTACCGCAATCCGCACCTGTCTGCGGCCGATCAGGACCGCTACTACGACGAAATCGCTCTGGTCGCCGAACGGCTCGGTGCTCGTGACGTGCCCCGTTCGCGACAGGAAATAGCCGATTACCTTGAGCGCATTCGCCCGCAACTGCTGTGCGACGATCGCAGTCGCGAGGTGTTGCGACGGTTGTTGAACGCCCCGGCCCCCAGCCGTCTGGCCAAGCCGTTCGGCGGATTGATGATGCAGGCCGGTATCGACCTGCTGCCGGATTGGGCCAGTGACATGCTGGGCGTCCGCCAGAGTCCGCTGCAACGCACGCTGATCCGCGCCAGCGTCAACCGCAGCGCGCCGATGCTGCGCTGGGCAGTGCGTAATGGCTCGGTGCATCGGGCGAAGCGGCGGATGGGGTTGCCGACCTGAACTCCGGCCCTTGTGGCGAGGGGGCTTGCCCCCGTTCCAGTGCACAGCACTGGCAAGATTTCGGAAACGCTCGAGATTTTGGGGCCGCTTCGCAGCCCAGCGGGCGCAAGCTCCCGCGCCACAGGCAATCCCCCTTGCCACAGTGTTAAACTCCCGCGCCAAATTCCCTCCCTCCTGCAAGGCGCTCAGCATGTCTTCCTTGAATCAGGCGCTGCGCGCCGCCCTCGATCATCGCCAGGACCTGCTTGCCGAACTGCATCAGCAAGGCACCGATTGCTATCGCCTGTTCCATGGCAGCCAGGAAGGCGCCGGCGGCCTGACCATCGACCGCTACGGCCCGCAACTGTTGGTGCAGAGCTTTCACCAGGCCCTGGAGCGCGATGACCTGCTGCAACTGCACGAGGCGATCAATCAACACCTGGGCTTCGAAACCCTGCTGGTCTACAACGACCGTTCCCGGGGCAACTCGCGCATCGACCGCGAAGACACCGTTTACCGCGCCGACGAAGCCGCCCTGCAAGACCTGGTCGGCCACGAATGGGGCCTGAACTACCGGGTCCGCGGCCGTCACGCCGGTCAGGACCCGCTGCTGTTCCTCGACCTGCGCAACACCCGCGGCTGGGTCAAGGAACACAGCAAGCACAAAAGCGTGCTCAACCTGTTTGCCTACACCTGCGGCGTCGGCCTGAGCGCTGCGGCCGGTGGCGCGAGCGAAGTGTGCAACCTGGATTTCGCCGAAGGCAATCTGGCAGTTGGCCGCGAAAACGGTCTGCTCAATCCGCAGTTGCCGACCATGCAGTTCATCCAGTCCGATTACTTCCCGGCCATTCGCCAGCTCGCCGGCCTGCCCATCAGCCAGCGCCGCGGGCAAAAATTGCCGAGCTATCAACGCCTGGAACAACGTCAATACGACCTGGTGTTGCTGGACCCACCGGCCTGGGCCAAGAGCGCTTTCGGCACCGTCGACCTGCTGCGCGACTACCAGAGCCTGCTCAAACCGGCGCTGCTGACCACCGCCGACAATGGCGTGCTGATCTGCTGCAACAACCTGGCAAAAGTCAGCATGGACGACTGGCGCGAACAGGTTTTGCGTTGCGCCGAGAAAGCCGGGAGGCCGGTGCGCGAGTGGACGGTGATGAAACCGGGCGGCGATTTCCCGTCCATGGATCAACAGCCACCGCTGAAAACCCTGATCCTGCAACTCTGAATCCCAAAGAAAATTTCAGATAAATCCTATAACGCAGGGTGGCTTCGGAACCGGATTCGCGTGCCATACTCCAACGCACTCCGATTCAGACAGATGAAGCCACACATGCCCAAAGGATTGATCCGCGCTATCGGCGCCCTGTTGACTGCTCTGGCCCTCTACAGCCTGCTGGGGTTTCTGATTTTGCCGGGCATCGCATTGCGGGTTGCCAACCAGCAACTGGCCAACTACGCCACGACGCCCGCCACGATTCAGCGAATCGAACTCAACCCCTTCAGCCTTGAAGTCACCCTATGGGGCCTGATCATCGGCGAGCCGGGCAAGGAACAGGTCGGCTTCGAACGCCTGTACGCCAACCTGCAGATCGACAGCCTCTGGACCAAAGCACTGCATCTGTCGGATATCGAGCTGGACAAACCCAAGACCGAAATCCTCTTTGGCAAGGACGGCAAGCTCAATCTGCTCGGTCTGTTCAACATCCCCGCCAGCGAACCGACCCCGGCCGACCCGGACGCCAAACCTTTTCCGCTGCGCATAGAGCGGATCAAACTGGCGGACGGTGTCGTGCACTTCAAGGACGATCGCCCCAGCGAAGCCATCGAGTTCCTCTACGACAAACTCGATTTCGAGCTGAACAACCTCAGCACCCTGCCCGAAGACAGCGCCGACATGACCCTTGTGGCCATCGGCCCGAACGGTGGGCAACTCGACTGGACCGGCAATTTCAGCCTGATCCCGATCGCCTCCGAAGGTAAGCTGAAAATCACCGACGGCCAGATGAAAGCCTTTTGGCCTTATGTGCGCGACGCGCTGCCGCTGGTGCTGGAAAACGGCGTGCTGAACCTGAGCACCGACTACAAGCTCAACTTGTCCAAGGAAACCGAACTGCTGCTGAGCAACGTAGCGGTCAGCGTCGCGCCTTTCGCCATCAATGCCCCGGACGGTCGACCGCTGGCGAAACTCGCGCGACTGGACATCACCGACACCACCGTGGACCTGGCCAAACAGCAAGTCGTGGTCGGCAAGATTCGCAGCAATAAACTGGAAACCTGGGCGGCGCTCGAAGCGGACGGCCAACTCGACTGGCAGAAACTGTTCGCCAGCCAACCGTCCAAGGAAGCTACGAAAGCCAAAGCCGAGCCCGTCAGCACGCCGGCAGCCGCCGACTCGCCGAAAGCGCCTGCCGCGCCGAGCAAGCCTTGGCAGGTAGTGCTCAAGGACGTGCAACTGCGCGATTACCAGGTGCACCTGGCTGATCGAAAAGCGCAACCCGCCGTGACGCTGGACCTGACCCCGCTGAACCTGGACCTGCAGAATTTCGACAGCCTCAATGGCTCGCCCTTTACCCTCAAGCTCGACACCGGCGTGGGCAAGCAAGGCAAGATCACCGCCGATGGCGAGGTCAATCTGGCCCCGGTCAGCGCCAGGCTCAACGTGCAGACCAAGGACATCGACCTGCGGGTTGCCCAGTCCTACATCAACCCGTTCATTCGCCTCGAACTGCGCAGCGGCATGCTCGGCAGCGACCTCGCAGTCAACCTGAAAAGCACCGAGCCGTTGGCGCTGAGCGTGACAGGACGCGCGCAAATCGATCAGCTGCACACCCTCGACACCCTGAAAACCCGCGACTTTCTCAAGTGGCAGCAGGTGGTGGTCGAAGGCTTGAATTATCAGCACGGCGACAGCCTGTCGATCGACCGGATCAACCTGTTCCAGCCCTATGTGCGCTTCATGATCAACGATGACCGCACCACCAACGTCGATGACCTGCTGATCCCGCAGCCGCCCGACTCCGGGGCCAAAACGGCCGCCGCCAAACCCGCCGCCAGCAAGGACAAACCGCTGGGCATCCACATTGGCGGGGTTGCCATCAATGACGGCTCGGCCAACTTTGCCGACTTCAGTCTGACCCCGAACTTCGCCACCGCCGTGCAACAGCTCAACGGCCAGATCGGCACCATCGACAGCCGTCAGGCGAAACCGGCGACCGTGGACATCAAAGGCAAGGTCGATCGCTACGCACCGGTGACCATCAAGGGCTCGGTCAATCCGTTCGACCCAATGGCCAGCCTCGACATCGCCACCAGTTTCAAACGCGTCGAGCTGACCACGCTGACGCCCTACTCCGGCAAGTTCGCCGGCTACCGTATCCGCAAGGGTCGGCTCAATCTCGACCTGCATTACCTGATCACCAAAGGTCAGCTCAAGGCTGAAAACAAAGTGGTGGTCGAGCAGTTGCAGCTCGGTGAAAAGGTCGACAGCCCGGACGCCGTCAGCCTGCCGTTGAAACTGGCGATTGCCCTGCTCAAGGACGTCGACGGCAAGATTTCCATCGAACTGCCGGTCACCGGCGACCTCAACAATCCACAATTCAGCGTCATGCCGATTGTCTGGCAGACCCTGCGCAACCTGATCGTCAAGGCCGCCGCCGCGCCGTTCAAAATGATCGGCGGACTGGTCAGTGGCGGTGGCTCGGAAGACCTGGGCACGGTGTCGTTCGCACCAGGTTCCAGCGACCTGAGCAAGGAGGCCGAGGGCTCGTTGGTCAAACTGTCCCAGGCCCTCAAGGAACGTCCGGCGTTGCGCCTGGAAATCGAAGGCACCGCTGCCGCCAGCAGTGATGGTCCGCCGATCGCCGAGCAACGCCTGGAGCGGGAATACCAGTACAACTACTACAAAATGCTCCAGCGTCGCGGCGACAAGGTGCCGGCGCAGGCTTCGCTGCTGCAAGTACCGGACAGCGAGAAAGGCCCGCTGCTGGAAGGCATCTACCGCACTCGCCTGAAAACCCAGCCACCCGCCGAATGGAAGGATCTGGGCAAGGAAGAACGCACCGCGAAAATGCGCGCGGACGTGATCAAGTTCTGGAGTACCAGCGACGTGCTGTTGCGCCAACTGGGCCAGGACCGTGCCAGCAGCATCAAGGATTATCTGGTCGACAAGGGACAGTTGGCCGACGACCGCGTGTATTTCATCGACGCCAGCCTCGGCGAAGCGGAAAGTGACGGCAAGGTGGTGACACCACTGCATCTGGACGCCGAGTGATGATCAAACAATTGCTGGTCGGCCTGACCCTGGCACTCGCGGCCAGTCAGGCTTCGGCCGCCGATACCCTGCGTTGCGGCAGTCAGTTGGTCAGCGTCGGGGACAGGTCCAGCGAGGTGCTGCAGAAGTGCGGTGAGCCGGTCAGCCGCGACCTGTTGGGCTACAAGCGCAGTGCCAATCGCCGGGAAGAATTCCAGGTCGAGGAATGGACCTACGGACCCAGCGGCGGGATGTACCAGTATCTGCGGTTTGAAGGGAATCGGTTGAAGCAGATCACCAGCAAGCGCGGTAACTGAAGAGCAAAAGATCGCAGCCTTCGGCAGCGCCTACAGGGAATGTGGATATCTGTAGGCGCTGTCGAAGGCAGCGATCTTTTTTTGTGCGCCCACAATAGAACAGGCCCCGAACACGAATGTCCGGGGCCTGTAATGGCCACATCCTTGTGGCCGTCGCATGAACTCTCAAGTCGCGGCGGACGTATGACTCGGCCCGTCTACCGCGTCTTCTCCCGGTCCAGGCGAGAAGTCTTGCCTTACTCGGCTTTCAGGCCGTCAGCGGAGACCGCTTTGACGCCTTTGATTTTCTTGGTGATGGCCACAGCAGTGGCTTTCTGAGCGTCAGTCACCGCGACGGTAGACGACAGGGAAACAACACCTTTGTTGGTTTCAACCTTGATGTCGGTACCAGGAATGCCTTTTTCGGTCACCAGGTCAGCTTTGACTTTGGTGGTGATCCAGGTGTCAGAGGTTGCTTCTTTGGCTTCTGTCACTTCACCAGCAGCCAGCACCATTGGGGACTGGGTAGCCTGGGTGGTTTGAGCAAATGCAGCGTTGGCCATGGTCAGGGTCAGCGCGGTAGCAGTAGCGGCAGCGATAGCGAACTTCTTCATACGAGTAACTCCTGTTTTTTCATAAAGTCTGCTGCATGTCTTGTCAGCAGGGTTACTGGGTATATTGCGAACGCTGTGCCAAGTTTGAGACAGATAAAAAATCGTTATAAATCAATGATATATATAAAAGTGAAATTTTCGGAATCATGCAAATTGCATGACTTTGAAAATATGTACATGCAAGTTGCGGGTTTTGGCGTGGGCCTAAGGCCATGAATTCTCGGGGTTTTCTTTTTTTCCTTTGGGCTATCAAAAAAAATGCCCCGTTTTAACGGGGCATATTTCAAGCGAGGCAGAACAGGCTCTTAGTTAGCAACACATCCGCCTGGGGCATAGTCGGCATCGACCTTGGTCGTACACGCCCAGCCGGTTGTCGGGTCGCGGGTCAGCGTAATGGTCTTGCTAAGAACTGGCGCTGGCGCATTAAGAATCGTGCAACCGATAGTACCTTTGCCGTCAGAGGCTGTACCCGAAGCAGTGATCGTGCAATTGGTGGTAGGCGACGTGCCACCCACTTTGGCCAAATCCGGATTGACCCCCTGATTCAGCACATCTTCAAAATTCACTTTTAAAGCAGAAATCTCAGCAAGCCCGGCCGTAACTTTGGCCCGGGCCTGATATTTCGAATAAGCCGGCAACGCAAATGTCGCCAGAATCCCGATGATCGCCACCACGATCAGCAGTTCGATCAGCGTAAAACCTTTTTGAGTATTCATAGACAAGCTCCATGCATGAGTCGACATCTCATGATCTGAATTAGCCGCAGCACAGCCCGTGCCAATCCGTTAATCCCCTGTTAACGGGGCGCGAGAACAACGCGACGCTTTTGTCTGCACCCAAGGTCCGCACTAACTGACACTTTTTGTCACCAGAGCAGCGCTGGTTTGGCTCCTTGGGTTGACTAGGCTATAAGTCATGAACTGTCTGCGTCCGGTATCCCAATGAATGACATCGCCCTTAGCGGTCTGGCCAAGCAATTGGTCATGGCCGAACTGCTCACTGACAAAAGCGCGCAACAGGCGTATCAGCAAGCCCAACGCCAGAAACTCTCCCTGGTCAGTTATCTGGTGCAGAACAAACTGGTGAAAAGCCGTCAGATCGCCGAGATCGCCTCCGAGCATTTCGGCATGGCGCTGCTGGACCTCCACTGCCTGGACAAAGAGTCCCAACCCAAAGGGCTGGTCAGCGAAAAACTGCTTCGCCAGCACAACGCCCTGCCCCTCTGGCGGCGCGGCAACAAGTTGTTCGTCGGCGTTTCCGACCCGACCAATTACCAGGCCATCAACGATATCCAGTTCAGCACCGGGCTGAACACCGAAGCCATCCTGGTGGAGGACGACAAGCTCAGCGAC
The DNA here is from genome assembly GCF_048079215.1 of Pseudomonas sp. NFX71. Classification (NCBI taxonomy): domain Bacteria; kingdom Pseudomonadati; phylum Pseudomonadota; class Gammaproteobacteria; order Pseudomonadales; family Pseudomonadaceae; genus Pseudomonas; species Pseudomonas sp. NFX71. The sequence continues at coordinate 947,334 of NZ_CP182230.1, forward strand.
GCCATCGAGAAATTTTTCGACAGCCACAATTCCGGCCTCGAAGACATGGCTGACGTCGACCTCGATGGCGTCGACATCGAGTCGATCGACGACCGCAACCAGGACGCCATCGCCGGGCAAGACGCCGACGACGCGCCGGTGGTGCGCTTTGTCCACAAGATGTTGCTCGACGCAATCAAGAGCGGCTCATCCGACCTGCACTTCGAACCCTACGAGAAAACCTACCGCGTGCGGATGCGCACCGACGGCATGTTGCGTGAAGTCGCCAAGCCACCGATTCAACTGGCCAACCGCATCGCCGCGCGCCTGAAAGTTATGGCCAGCCTCGACATCTCCGAGCGACGCAAACCCCAGGACGGGCGGATCAAGATGCGCCTGTCCAAGAGCAAGTCCATCGACTTCCGGGTCAATACCCTGCCGACCCTGTGGGGCGAGAAAGTGGTGATCCGGATCCTCGACCCGTCCAGCGCCCAAATGGGCATCGACGCCCTCGGGTACGAGCCGGACCAGAAAGACCTGTACATGGCCGCACTGAAGCAGCCACAAGGGATGATCCTGGTGACCGGGCCTACCGGTTCGGGCAAGACCGTGTCGCTCTATACCGGGCTGAATATCCTCAACACCGTGGACATCAATATCTCCACCGCCGAAGATCCGGTGGAGATCAACATGGAAGGCATCAACCAGGTCAACGTCAACCCCAAGCAGGGGCTGGGCTTTGCCCAGGCGCTGCGTTCGTTTTTGCGCCAGGACCCGGATGTGATCATGGTCGGCGAGATCCGTGACCTGGAAACCGCGGAGATCGCCATCAAGGCCGCCCAGACCGGTCACCTGGTGCTGTCGACCCTGCACACCAACAGCGCCGCGGAAACCCTGACCCGCCTGCACAACATGGGCATTCAGGGGTTCAACATCGCCACCTCGGTCAGTCTGATCATCGCCCAGCGCCTTGCGCGCAAACTGTGCAGCCATTGCAAGAGACCCATCGATATTCCCCGCGAGGCGTTGATCAAGGAAGGCTTCCCCGAGGAACGCATTGGCTCGTTCACGATCTATGAACCGGTCGGTTGCGACCAGTGCAACGTTGGCTACAAGGGGCGCGTGGGAATTTATGAAGTGGTGAAGAACACACCGGACCTGCAACGGCTGATCATGGCCGAAGGCAATTCGCTGGAAATCGATATCCAGATGCGCAAGGACGGCTTCAACGACCTGCGTACTTCCGGGCTGATCAAGGCCATGCAAGGCATCACCAGCCTTGAAGAAATCAACCGGGTCACCAAGGACTGAACATGGCAGTCAAAGCAGCGAAAATCAGCGTTTACGCCTGGGAAGGCACGGATAAAAAAGGCACGAAAATGACCGGCGAACTCAGCGGTCAGAACCCGGCGCTGATCAAGGCGCAATTGCGCAAGCAAGGCATCAATCCCGGCAAGGTGCGCAAGAAGTCCGCCGCGATTTTCAGCCTCGGCCAACGCATCAAGGCGCATGACATTGCCCTGTTCACCCGGCAGATGGCGACCATGATGAAAGCCGGGGTGCCGCTGTTGCAGTCGTTCGACATCATCGGCGAAGGCTTCGATAACCCGGCCATGCGCAAACTGGTGGACGACGTGAAACAGGAGGTCGCGGCGGGCAACAGTTTCGCCGCTGCCCTGCGTAAAAAACCGCAGTATTTCGATGAGCTCTACTGCAACCTGGTGGATGCCGGCGAACAGGCCGGCGCGCTGGACACCCTGTTGGAGCGCGTCGCGACCTACAAGGAAAAGAGCGAAAGCCTCAAGGCCAAGATCAAGAAAGCCATGACGTATCCCCTGGCCGTGGTGTTCGTCGCGATCATCGTCACCGGCATTCTGCTGGTCAAGGTGGTGCCGCAATTCGAGTCGGTGTTCAAAGGATTAGGTGCGCAATTGCCGGCGTTCACGGTGATGGTCATCGGTCTGTCGCAGTTCATGCAGGATTGGTGGTGGGTGATGCTGGGGGCTTTGATTGCTGCGATATTCGGTGCGCGCCACGCCTTCAGGACATCACAAGGCTTTCGCGACCGGACCGACACCTGGCTGTTGAAACTGCCGCTGATTGGCACGCTGATGTACAAGTCCGCCGTGGCCCGTTACGCCCGCACACTGTCGACCACCTTTGCCGCTGGCGTGCCGCTGGTCGAGGCGCTGGAATCGGTGGCGGGCGCGACCGGCAACATCGTGTTCAAGCGTGCGGTGCTGCGCATCAAGCAGGATGTGTCGACAGGGATGCAGCTGAATTTCTCCATGCGCACCTCCGGCATCTTTCCGAACATGGCGATCCAGATGACCGCCATTGGCGAAGAGTCCGGCGCACTGGACGACATGCTCGACAAGGTCGCGAGTTTCTATGAGGCCGAAGTCGACAACATGGTCGATAACCTCACCAGTCTGATGGAGCCGTTCATCATGGTGGTGCTGGGGGTTATCGTCGGCGGCCTGGTGATTGCAATGTACCTGCCCATTTTCCAACTCGGCAATGCGATCTGACATGCCCCTGAACGAAATCCTGACCCTGTACCCGCTGGCGTTTGTCGGCATTGCACTGATAGTCGGCTTGCTGGTCGGCAGCTTCCTCAACGTAGTGATCTGGCGCCTGCCGAAAATGCTCGCGCGCGAATGGCGACTGCAGGCCTATGAAATTCTCGGCTTGCCTGGCGAAACACCGCTCCCGACCTACAACCTGATGCTGCCCCATTCCCAATGCCCGCACTGTGGGCACCGGATCCGCGCCTGGGAAAACATTCCGCTGCTCAGTTATGTGTTTTTACGTGGGCGATGCGCCAGCTGCGCAACCCCCATCAGCAAACGCTATCCATTGACCGAACTGGCGTGCGGCCTGCTGTCAGCGTTCATCGCCTGGCATTTCGGTTTCGGTGGGCAGGCCGTGATGGTGCTGGTGTTGACCTGGGGTTTGTTGGCCATGAGCCTGATCGACGCCGAGCATCAGTTGTTGCCGGATGTACTGGTGCTGCCGCTGCTGTGGCTGGGATTGATCGTCAACAGCTTCGAGTTGTTCGTGCCATTGACCGAGGCACTGTGGGGCGCAATTGCTGGCTACATGGCGCTGTGGTCGGTGTTCTGGCTGTTCAAGCTGATCACCGGCAAGGATGGCATCGGCCACGGCGATTTCAAGCTCCTGGCCATGCTGGGCGCCTGGGGTGGCTGGCAGATTTTGCCGCTCACCATTCTGCTGTCGTCTCTGGTCGGTGCCGTTATCGGCGTTATTTTGCTGAGCCTGCGCAACGCTAAAGCCTCGACGCCGATCCCCTTCGGTCCCTATCTGGCGATTGCCGGCTGGATTGCGTTGCTCTGGGGTGGTCAAATAACCGACTTCTATTGGCAGTTTGTCGGTTTGAAATGAATACCCCTGTGGAAAAACCCTGGATTCTCGGCCTGACCGGTGGCATCGGCAGCGGCAAAAGCGCGGCTGCCCAGCACTTCATCGACCTGGGCGTGCATGTGGTCGATGCTGATCATGCGGCGCGCTGGGTGGTGGAGCCGGGTCGCCCGGCGCTGGCACAGATTGCCGAACATTTCGGCCCCGGCGTGTTGCAGGCCGACGGTCAACTGGATCGTGCGGCATTGCGCAAACTGATCTTCGAAGTGCCTGAGCAACGCCTCTGGCTCGAGGCGCTTTTGCATCCGCTGATCGCCAGGGAAATTGCCGATCACCTAGGCAAGGCACAATCGCCTTACGCGATTCTGGTTTCGCCGTTGCTGATCGAGTCCGGTCAATTCGCTATGACCCAGCGCGTGCTGGTGATCGATGCGCCCGAACAACTGCAGATCGAACGCACCCTGCAGCGCGACCAGACCAGCGAACAACAGGTCCAGGCGATTCTCAAGGCGCAATCCAGCCGCCAGGATCGCCTGAGCCATGCCGACGATGTGGTGGTCAATGACCGCGACCTCGCCTGGCTGCACAGCGAGGTCGAGCGCCTGCATCACTTTTACCTTACTTTGCGTGGAGGCCAGTCATGAGCCAGATCCCAACCGTCGATTGCCCAACCTGCGGCGCCCCTGTCGAATGGACCCCGGAAAGCAAATTCCGGCCGTTCTGTTCGGACCGCTGCAAACTGATCGACCTGGGCGCGTGGGCGTCGGAAGAACACAAGATCCCGGTGAGCCCGGATGCCGAAGACGAACTGTTCAGCGAAGACTTCGAACCACGTCACTGAGGCCGGGATTCAGGGCCGCATAAAGCCGTAGTCCTGACCGTCATCGAGGTTCTCGGCAAGAAACTGCAACTCATCCGCCAGATCCTCGATACTGCGTACCGCCTTGCTCTGCTGCACCACTGCACTGAGCAAGGCGCGCAAGCTCAACCCCGGATCAAACCCGACTTCCTGCGCTGCATCCAGACTGTGGCGCAACTCCAGCCTTGCCCATTCGTAGACACTCATTTCGATGCTCCTGAAGGTTTTGCGGAGCATGGATTCGTCGACGTTTTTTGGATTTGATGTGGATCAAGATTTCGGGTCGTCGTCCTTCCAGGGCGCCGAAAGGTAGCGTGTGCGGTTGAAGGTCTCCAGCCATTCCGGGCTGAACACCACCAGTGCGCTGACGACCATGCCGTTGATGAACGCTTCGGGAAAGATGATCAGCCACAGGTAACCGACAAAATCCTCCAGCCAATAGGGCATGACGAAAAGCTCGTTGAACCACAACAACCACAGGGCCAGCAACAGGCACAGCAAGGCCGATAGCGCCGCTGCGAAGAAGCCGGAAACGAAGATGTAAACGAAGGGGTTTCGCGGTTGCGCTCGCTCGACCAGGATGGCACAGCACTCGGTGACCAGCACGGGCAGCAGAATGAACAACGCGCCGTTGACCCCGACGGCGGCGAGGTCCTGGCGTCCGAGCAGGACCAGGCCTGTTTGTGCGACCAGTCCGCCGACGATTGCCATCGGCCAGTCCAGGAGCAGGGTCACTGCGGTCATGCCGATGAAGTGATAGGACACGCCGGTGTCGAAATCCCGTCGTACCAGCCAGAGCATGAACAGGGCGAATACGGTGCCGAACAGCAGGTGCTGGCGGCGGCTGTCGCTGAACAGTTCGACCCACGGGGCACGTGCGACGGCCCAGATCAGGGCTGGGACGTAGATCAGCCATCCGACGGCGAGGGTTTCCGGGGTCAGCAGTTCGGCGCCGATCATGGCTGGGCTTGCTCCTTTTTCTTTGCCGGGAGAGGACAGGTTTTCAGTCTACACCGCCGTTTGTGCCCCCAATCAACCCGAGCGATTATTACGCTTCCTGCAAAACTGAATCAGCCCCAGCCACCTTTATCACCCCCAGCGAAGGACTAGACTTCAAAGCATCAGAACCAACCCCGAGCCGACAAAAATGAAAACCCTGACCACCCTGCTTCTGAGCCTCATTGCCACGTCAGCCATGGCCGCCACCCACGAGCCAGCCGCCACCCCATACAACCCGGCGCAACCGCTGGACATCGCCAAGGTGGTTTCAGTGACCGACACCGCAACCGCGTGCGATGTCGTACCGGCAACCATGGTCTACATCGACCATCAAGGCCAGACCCACAGCGTGACCTACCCAGTCATGGGCAACTGCACCAGCAGCCTGTAAAGCCGGGTAACCCACGGCTCACACGATCAGCCGTTTCGCCTGCAACGCCAAATCATGCAGACCGGCCAGACGCGCCATGATCCGTTCGACCACCTCGACCCTGGCCACCGCACCGCTTTGCAGTTCACCCATCGAGTGCAACGCCACGCCGGCCTTCTCCAGACCCAGACGGGTTGAACCGGATAGCTGCTGAAGCCCTTGACGCGCCTGCTCCGCGGACTGCTCCAGCCCCGTGGCGATTTGCCGGATCTGCGCACTGGAGTCCGCCGCCTGACGGGAGAGATTGCGCACCTCATCGGCGACCACCGCAAACCCTCGGCCATGGCTGCCCGCCCTCGCCGCCTCGATCGCCGCGTTCAGCGCCAACAGGTTGGTCTGACGGGCGATGTCCTGAATGCTGCCGACAATCGCGCCGATGCGCATCGACTGACTGCCGAGCTCATCGAACACTTGATCCAGACGCTGCATGTAGAGGTTCAGATCCTCCAGCACACTGGCCGACGACTGCATGCTCTGCGCACTCGCCTTGACCCGATCACCGGCCGTGCGCGCCAGTTGATTGGCAAAGCGCATGTCCTCCTCGGTTTGCAGCACCGACTCGGTCAATTGCTCCAGCTTGACCTGCAAACCGATGTTGTACGACGGTTGTTCTTTTTCAATGTTCATAGCAGCGTCCAGGTGTAGCTGAGGATCAGGCGGTTTTCGTCGATATCACTGCGGTAGTTGGAGCGGGCCATCACGTTACGCACCCGAATTCCGAGGCCCTTGAGGCTGCCGCTTTGCAGCACGTAGCCGAGGTCGAGATCACGCTCGCGATCCTTGCCCTCGAAGCCTTGCCCGGTATCGACATTGTTGCCGGAGATGTAGCGCACAGTGCTGGTCAGCCCCGGCACGCCGAGGGCGGCGAAATCGTAGTCGTAGCGCGCTTGCCAGGAGCGTTCATCGGTGTAGGCGAACTCGTAGGTCGGCACCTCGTTGCCCAGCGGCGAGATGTTGGCAAAGACCCGTGGGAAAGCACTGTCACCGAACATTCCCTGATAACCGACATAAAACGTGTGGCCACCGCGCTTGGCGGACAACAGCGAGAAGAACGCCTGGTTATCGATGTTGCCCAGCAGCTTCTTGCCGTCTTCGCGCGAATCGTAGTAACCCAGGTTCGCGCCCAGAATCCAGTCCCCCATCGGTTCGCTGTGCTTGAGACCGAGAAAGCGCTGGTTGTAGATATCTTCCAGTTGCCCGAACCAGGCACTGACCGAACTGCGTTTATCGTTGAAGGCGTAATCGGCACCGGCGAAATTAAAGCCGTCACTGCTGACCTGACGTTGCGGCACGTGGCCGAGCATGGCCTGCATCTTTTCGTCGCCGGCCTCGTTGCGCAGGCTGGTCGTGTTCAAGTGGCCACCCTGCAAGGTCAGGCCATTGATCTCGTTGGAACTGATGCTTGCGCCCTGATAGCTGGGCGGCAGCAGACGGATATCGCTGAACGCCAGCACCGGCAGATTGGGCTGCAACTCGCCCACTTTCAGCTCGGTTTTGGAGAAACGCACCTTCAGCGCCGCTTCGAGACGGCTGTAATCATTCGCCGCGCGCCCGTCATCTTTAACGGGCAGTAAACCGGTATTGACCCGATCCGGACTGCTGTCGAGCTTGAGCCCGAGCAAGCCGATCACATCCACGCCGAACCCCACGGGGCCTTGGGTGTAACCGGATTTGACGTTGAGGATGAAACCCTGCGCCCACTCTTCAGCCTTCGACTGTTTGTTCGCCCCGACGATGTCGGAGAAGTCCCGACTGAAGTAGTAATTGCGTGCTTGCAAGGTGGCTGTGGTGTCTTCGATAAAGCCGCTCTCGGCCGCCATCGCCCCCGCGGAGAAACCCGAGACGAGCGCCATGGACAACACTGGACCGGTTGCTGGAAAAATCTGTTTCATCGTTTGTTCTCTTATTTTTATTGATCGACAGTTGGAAGTGCTTCAGCCGCCGCGCTTTCGCGACGGGCGTTTAACAACACATGGGTGACCATGCCGAAAATCAGGCCCCAGAAAGCTGCGGACAAACCCAACAGCGACATGCCCGACGCGGTGGTCAGGAAGGTCACCAGCGCGGCTTCCCGATCACTCGGCACCGCCATGGCGCCGGCCAACGCCCCGGCAATCGCGGCGAACAGCGCCAGCCCGGCGAGTGCCGCAATCAGTTCTTTGGGGAACGCCGAAAACAGTGAAACCAGAGTGGCGCCGAAGATCCCCAGCACCAGGTAACAGAGCCCGCCGACCACCCCGGCGACGTAGCGCTTGCCAGGGTTTTCATGGGCCTCGCGGCCGGTACAAATGGCCGCGGTGATCGCTGCCAGATTCAGTCCGTGACAGCCGAACGGGGCCAACAACCCCGTGCCCAAGGCACTGCTGGCGATGATCGGACCGGCCGGCGTGGCGTAACCGCTGGCGCGCAGCACCGCCATGCCGGGCACGAACTGTCCGGTCAGCGCCACCATGACCAGCGGTAACGCAATGTTCAGGGTGGCGCTCAGGCTGAACTCGGGCGTGATCCACACCGGCGTGGCCAAGCCGATCACCAACGCTTCGCTGTGCAAATCGCCGGCGAGAAAGGCCATCGAGCAGCCCACCAGCAGCACCATCAACACCGCATAACGCGGCATCAACCGTTTGCAGACCAGGTACGTGGCAAACATCGCCAGCACCAGCAACGGCTTGCCCTGCAACGAAACGAACAATCCGGTGCCGAAGCTGAACAGAATCCCCGCCAGCATCGCCGCCGCAATCGCCGCCGGCAGTTTGCCTATGATCCGGTCGAACGCGCCCGACACGCCGACCAGGAAAATGATCAGGCTGCTGACCAGATAAGCCCCCACCGCTTCCGGCATGGAGATCCCCGGCAACAGCGCCACCAACAGCGCCGAGCCCGGCGCCGACCACGCGATGATCACCGGCACGCGGTAACGCAGGCTCAACCCGATACCGAGCACCGCGCTGCCGATGGAGATCGCCCAGACCCACGACGACAGCACTTCCCGCGACAACTGTGCGGTCTCGGCCGCCTGGAAAATAATCACCAACGGGCCGGCGTAGGAAATCACCGTGGCGATAAATCCAGCGACCGCCGCCGACAGGGAAAAATCCCGGACGAACGCCCTCATGAAGCTTCGCCGACAGACCCGCCCGCCGTACCATGACGTAGATTCGCCAACGACTGTCGGGTGCTGCGCTGACTGCTGATGGCGAACACGGTCATGGCGATCGCGGCCACCGCACCGGGCAAGGCGAACGCCATGAAGTTGAGTTGCAGCGGCAGGCTGATCCCGAGCAAGGCCCCGCCCAGCAGCGGTCCGACAATCGCGCCGTTGCGCCCGATGCCCGAGGCCCAACCCAAACCGGTGGAGCGAATGGTCATGGAGTAGAACTGCGCGGCGCAGGCGTACAGCAGAATCTGCGAACCGATGGTGGTGGCACCGGCAATAGCGATCAGCAAGTACAACACTGGCATCGGGCTGTTGAAGCCCAGCAAAGTGATCGACACGGCTGCCACGGCGAAGAACACCGCCAACACCCGCGGCAGGTTCAGCTTGTCACCCAGAACGCCGCCGCCCACCGCGCCGAAAATCGCGCCGAAGTTGAGCACCAGCAGGAACGACAGGCTCGAGCCCAGGCTGTATCCGGCGTTGGCCATCAGTTTCGGCAGCCACGAACTCAAGGCGTAGACCATCAGCAGGCAGCAGAAAAATGCCAGCCACAGCATCAGCGTGCGCAGCGCCCGGCCCTCGCGAAACAGTTGCAGAACGGGGGTGCCGGTGCCCTTCACTTCGCTCATGTGCAGCTGATCGCTGGTCTGCGCGATGTACGCCGGATCCACCCGCTGAAGAATGGCGCGCGCCTCTTCATTGCGTCCCTGTCGCAGCATGAAACCCACCGACTCGGGCAGGAAGTACATGATCAGCGGCAACAACACCAACGGCAGCACCGCGACGTAAAACACCGACTGCCAGCCGAAGCTCGGGATCAGCACGATGCCCAGCCCCGCCGAGAGCATGCCGCCCACGGAGTAACCGCTGAACATGATCGCCACCAGCGTGCTGCGGATTTTCTTCGGCGCGTACTCGTTCATAAGTGCCACGACGTTGGGCATCACCCCGCCGATGCCCAGCCCGGCGATGAACCGGCAAATCCCGAACTCGGTGGGGTTACGCGCAAAACCGTTGAGCACGGTGAAACCGCTGAAGAGCATCACGCAGATCGTGATGGCTTTCTTGCGGCCGATCCGGTCCGAGAGCGGGCCGAAAAACAGCGCGCCAAACATCATGCCGAACAGCGCGTAACTGCCCAGAGCGCCAGCCTGCAAAGGACTGAGCCCCCATTCTTTCATCAGCATCGGCAGCACGACCCCGTAAATCACCAGGTCGTAACCGTCGAAGATGATGATCAGCGCACACCAGAACAGCACCATCCAGTGGAAGCGGTTGAATCGTGCGTTGTCGATAACCTCATGTACGTCAATCTTGCGCATGGCATTTATCTCTTGTTGTTGTTTTTTTCAGAGCGTCGGTAAAGCGGCTAACGTCCCGTAAAGCCGAGGGTAAAGTTGCCAGGCGCGGGGCAATATCCGCTTTGCGCAGATCGCTATCCGTTTTGTGCAGGGCCCTGAATCGGGCGCGAGAAGGAGGGATGTCGCGGCAGGCTTTGCTCCTGCGCGACAAACAGTTTTCCTGGCGATTACTTTGGAGAGTCGGGGTCTATGGATGACCCCGACGACTTACACCTGCTGACCCTTGCGGCCGAACAAGTCAACGCACTGAAGCCCGATCACGGCCGGGCCTTCTCCAGTGCCTCACGCAGTTGCGCTGCCGTGGCGTATTCGTGCTCACCGACCACTTGACCGTCCTTGAGCTCCAGCCACAACACTTTATCCACGGCCCCGGGGTAGCGCGGCGCCACGCGTCCGTCACGGTCGAGCATCACGCGATAGGAATAATCGCGCATGGCCGGCACGGCGAACATCTTCGCGATCAGTCGGGGCATGCGCTGGATATCCGCGACAAATACTGCGTGCCGGGCCTCCAGATAGCCCTTGGGCTGGCCCTGCAGTGCCGCGTCGACCAGCTTCGCGGCGTCCATGCTGCGCGCCACCAGCAGCGTCTGAGTCTGATTGTCGAGCGTGAAGGCCTGATCGAACTGATCAAGCAAGGTCCACGGCGCCAGCCGCTCCCCCACCTCCAGCGCCTGAGCCCAAAGAGGCACAAGACTGAGCAATAACACGGGCCATAATTTCACGACATTCCCCTTCGTTGAGGCGCTTGAGCGCAATGAATCCAGTCTACACCGCCTGTATTGCACACCCCATCGCCGCGACAACGATCAAAGAAGCACCGCAGCTACCACCCGATCAGCGATGACGCCTGCCGTGGCATTACGTCCTCGTTTCAACGCAAAGCTTTCAGCTTGTCGCATTTGAACGCTAAGCTTGGGCCTATGGATGACTCAGATTATCTACGCCTGCTGACCATTGCGGCCGAGCAAGCCAACGCGTTCCTTTCCAATGCCCGCAAATGGGAGCGTGAGCGTTGGGTGTGCCAGCGCCTGCTGCAAGGCCTGAACATTCCTTACCGCGTCGACGAATTCGCTCCCGCCGGCGAACCGCCGGACGTGCTGTTTCGCGATGCGAATTTCGAAGTGTTTTTCGTGCTTGACGAGGGCCGGCGTCTCAATGATGAGTGGCGCGATGAGCTGCAGCGGCGACGCAGTGCGTTTTCCTTGAGTTCGCTGGTGCGCCGAGAAGCCAAGCCCAGGCGCATTCCGGCCAATGAATTCCTGCTGAGACTGGCGCCGACCTTGCGCAAAAAAGCGCACAACTACAAGGAACGCGGCATGGACCTGGGCGAACTGGACATCATCGCCTTTGCCAGCCTCAAGCGCGAAGTGCTCGACCTCAACAGCCATTTCCCGCCACCCACCGAATACTTGCGTCAGGGCTGGCGCTCGTTGTCACTGGTCGGTCCGACATTCGCCCGGGTTTTGTTTGCGCATCCCGACGCACCGGATTTCCTGCGCAGCAACCTCGGTCGCAGCATCGTCTTCGATGTCGGGATCAGCCTGTGAGTCCGCTGCAGGAGCTGATCGCGGAAGTCCCGCAAACCGGCCGTGTACGCTGGATCGGCGTGCGCCCACAACCGCATGTGCCGATGATCGAGCTGGAGGCCGTGGAAGCGCGTCTCGAGGCCGGCCTGACCGGCGATCGGGCCCGTCCCGGCGTACGCAATGCGCGACAGGTGACACTGATTCAATGGGAGCATCTGCCTGTGATCAGTTCGCTGATGGGCCGACCGGACGACAATCCGGTCCTGCCTGGTGATTTGCGGCGCAACCTCGTTGTCAGCGGGATAAACCTGTTCAGCCTCAAGGGTCGCCGCTTCAAAATCGGCCAGGCGATTTTCGAAACCACCGGTTGGTGCCAGCCTTGCGCACGCCTGCAAAACAACCTCGGCCCCGGCACTTTCCAGGCCGTTCGCGGACATGGCGGAATCACCGCCCGAGTGTTACAAAGTGGAATCATTCGGCTGGACGATACAGTCAGTGTCGAGCCGATTCCCGCCAGCGGCTATGCTCCGTTCAATGTGGGGTAAAAACCCCTGTAGCTTCTATCAATTCAGCAACGTCTACCCGATGACGAGGCCCGATATGACCAGCCGCCTGAACCCCGACGACCAGAAACATGTCGAAGAGTACCTGCACCTGTCCCAGCACCGAGTCGAGCGCCGGCCATTCCGGCCGTGGATGCTCCTGGTGGTGGTGTTGGCAGTGACCATTGGCCTGGGCTTGTTGAGCCGATTTATCAGTTACCTGACGCTATGAGCTGCATCGCGCTCGCTCGGGTAATTGCACCGATTTCTTTTAGCCTTGCGAGATATCCCCATGACTCATCGTATTGTCATCGTTGGCGGCGGCGCCGGCGGTCTGGAGTTGGCTACCCGTCTGGGTAAGACTCTGGGCAAGCGCGGCACGGCCAGTGTGATGCTGGTCGACGCGAACCTGACCCACATCTGGAAACCGCTGTTGCACGAAGTCGCGGCCGGTTCCCTTAACTCTTCCGAAGACGAACTCAACTATGTCGCCCAGGCAAAATGGAACCACTTCGAGTTCCAGCTGGGGCGCATGAGCGGGCTTGATCGCGCACAGAAGAAAATCCAGCTGGCGGCCACTTACGATGAGGCCGGCCTGGAATTGGTGCCGGCGCGTGAAGTGCCTTACGACTCGCTGGTGATCGCCGTCGGCAGCACCACCAACGATTTCGGCACCCAGGGCGCGGCGCAGCATTGCCTGTTCCTCGACACCCGCAAACAGGCCGAGCGCTTCCACCAGCAACTGTTGAACCATTATTTGCGCGCCCACGCCGGGCAGACGGATGTGGTGCAGCAGATCAGCGTGGCAATCGTCGGCGCCGGCGCCACGGGCGTCGAACTGGCGGCCGAACTGCACAACGCCGCACATGAACTGGCGGCGTACGGCCTGGACCGGATCAAACCGGAGAACATGCACATCACCCTGATCGAGGCCGGTCCACGGGTACTGCCAGCATTGCCGGAACGGATCGGCGGCCCTGTGCATAAAACCCTGGAGAAACTCGGGGTCAACGTCATGACCAATGCGGCCGTCAGTGAAGTGACCGCCGATAGCCTGATCACCGCCGATGGCAAAGTGATCAACGCCAGCCTCAAGGTCTGGGCCGCGGGCATTCGTGCGCCAGGTTTCCTCAAGGACATCGACGGTCTGGAAACCAATCGGATCAACCAGCTGCAAGTGCTGCCGACCCTGCAAACCACCCGAGACGAAAACATCTTCGCCTTCGGCGACTGCGCCGCCTGCCCGCAGCCGGGCACCGATCGCAACGTGCCGCCGCGTGCCCAGGCAGCGCATCAACAGGCGTCGCTGCTGGCCAAATCGCTGAAGCTGCGGATCGAAGGCAAGCCGTTGCCTGTGTACAAGTACACCGACTACGGCTCGTTGATTTCGCTGTCGCGTTTTTCGGCTGTGGGTAACTTGATGGGCAACCTGACGGGTAGCGTGATGCTTGAGGGCTGGCTGGCGCGGATGTTTTATGTGTCGCTGTACCGCATGCACCAGATGGCGTTGTATGGCGCATTCCGCACGGCAATGTTGATGCTGGGCAGCAAAATCGGGCGCGGGACTGAGCCGCGGCTGAAGCTGCACTGACACACATCCCTTGTGGGAGCGAGCCTGCTCGCGAAAAGGTCATCACATTCAGCATCTATGTTGATTGTTACGCCGCCTTCGCGAGCAGGCTCACTCCCACATTGTTATGCATCAATCCGCAGATCTGTGTCTCACGGTATCCCCCTTGCGCGACACAGAAGCGATACCGGCTCCGTTTCCGCATCGCGCATAAGCAAGGCCAGCATGAGAAGGATAAATGCAGCGATTGCGGGGAATGAACCACGCCAGAATGTGATGCGTCGGCGGCGCCGGGTTGTCTGGCCATGATTACCAATCCCTTGAACCGCCGTGCGGTTATAACGGAGCCACCAGCCAGTCGTTCGCCTGGCGTATATCGATGTCACTCAGCCGGCCACTCCAGCGGTGCAGCACCAGCAGGCTGGTAACAAACTTGTATTGCGACTGGTAGAGATCACGTCGTGCGCTAAATTCGTTCTTGATGCTATCCAGCACATCGGTGGCGTTCTTAACGCCATACTGAAACGCGCTCTCGGTGGCGAGACGTGATCTCTCGGCAGATTCGAGCGCACGGCGGGTTGCCTTGATCCGGCTGAGGCCGGCCGTGATGCCGATGTAAGCGCTTCGCGTTTCCTTGACCACCTGTCGACGCAGGGCTTCCAGGTCTTGCTGGGCGGCTTCCTTGTCGCCTTCGGAGGCCACCACCTTGGCGCTGGCAGAACCACCGCTGTACAGCGGAACCTGCAGATCCAGGGACGCCACGAAGTTATCGGAACGCGGCGTCAGTGAGCCTTCGTAGCCGATGTCGCTGCGTTGCGCGGTCAGGTTCAAACCCAGACGGGGCAGATGCCCGGCCTTGGCCTCGCGGATGGTGGCCTCAGCGGCGTTGACGCTGTGTTCGCGGGCTTTCAGGGCAGGATTGCTCTCCAGCGCAGTCTGCACCCAGTACGCTTCAGCTTGCGCCGGCAAGCTGAAGGCCGGGTTCTCGCCGATGCGCTTGAGGGGTTCTTGGACATCGCGACCGACCAGCTCCGAGATGGCTTCGCGGCTGATCGCCACCTTGTTGGCAGCCTCGATTTCATCGGCCTCCAGGGTGTCCACCCGGGCCTGGATCTCCAGCGGGTCGGTGACCGTCACCATCTGTCTTTGAAACAGACTCTCGACCCGCTTCAGGTTGTGCCGGGTCGCGTCCAGCTCGCGACGCACCAGGGACAGTTCATCCTCTGCCGCGAGTACGGTGAAGTAGCGATCCGACAGGTCGATACTGCTCAGCACCTGGGCATCCGCCGATTCGAACTGGCTCTGTTGCGCCAGCTCGGAAAACTTCTGATAGCTGCGCCAGCTTTGCGGGTCGTAGATGACTTGATTGAGCGCCAGCGAAGCGCGCTTGCCGTTGTACTCGGTCCGGCTCAAGTCATCATCACGGCGGCTGCGGTTAACACTCCCGTTGGCATTGAGTTGCGGCAGCATCCGGCCCAGGGCTTCGCGCTGGCGGCCTTCGCCGCTGCGGACCTGCGCCTGTGCCTTGAGAATGCGCGGGTCGGCACCCCGTGCTTCCTGTTGCAGTTGCCAAAGATCAACATAATTCGAATAGGCCTCGGCGGCCATCAGGCCAGCGGGAAGAAGCCCAAGTGGCAAGGATAGCCACCATGCAATACAACGCCTCATATCAGTCCTCGATCAACGAACGGGCGAACGCATTGGTCGCCGGTTGCATCAGGTACTGCAAGAGCGTGCGTGCGCCGGTATTGATCAGCACCTCGGCCGGCATCCCCGGTACCAGAGCCAGATCGCCCAAGGCCTTGCGGCCTTCATCGGTGACGGCCACACGCGCCAGGTAATAAGCCGTGCCGGTGTCCTTGTTGGTCAAGCGGTCAGCCGAAATCTGGATCAGCCGCCCGCTGATCACGGGCGTGGTACTGCTTTTAAAGGCACTGAAGCGTATGTCCACCGGACGCCCCACGGAAATCCGGTCGATGTCGATCGGTGAGACCTGGGCCTCGACGATCAGCTCTTCGCTGGCGGGGACGATATCCAATAACGGTGTTCCGGGGCTGATCACACCGCCGAGGGTGTGTACGGTCATGCCCATGATCATCCCCGATTCCGGGGCGAGAATCTCGGTGCGCTGGTCGCGGTCCTGCACGGAGGAGAGTCGTTCGCGCAGGTCATAGACTTTGGTACGCGCCTCACCCAGTTGCCCGGCCACCTCGGAAGCGAAGGTCTTCTTCAGTTGCAGAATCTTCAGTTTGGCCTCGCCTATCTGCACTGACGCCCGGGCACTTTCCGACTGTTGCTCGGCCACTTCAGCCTGCAGGCGCGAGAGACTGCGTTCCTGTTCGCGCAGGCGTTGCTTGTCGACGTAGCCATCGGCCAACAGCGCGCGCAGATCGACTATTTCTTCCTCGTAGGAGCGCGCCAGTGTCTGCTTGCTGGCGATGATCGCCTTGAAGCCGCGGATCTGCTGCTCAATCTGTCCGATGGCCTGTTCCTGCAGACCTATTTCACCCTGCAGCGAAGTGCGTCGGGTCTGGAAAATCCGGGCCTCGCTGTCATGGGCTTCACGCACTCGCGGGTCATCAGCGTTGAGGCCCAGGACCGCTTTCGGTTCGGATAACCCATCTCGTTCTGCTACCAAGCGCGCTTCCAGTTCAAGTGCGGCGACCAGTTGGCTACGCATCATTTCCATCTCGGAGCGGGCCTGGGTGTTGTCCAGCACCAGAAGGATATCGCCGGTTTTCACCTGGTCGCCGTCATGGACGCGCAATTCACGAACGATACCACCCTCCAGATGTTGCACGGTCTTGCGGTAGCTCTTGACCGTGACTACCCCGGGCGCCAACGCAGCGCTACCGAGGGGCGCGAGTGTCGCCCAGCCACCGAACAGGCCAAAGGTCAGCAGCAGAATAAGGTAGCCGACGCGGCGGGTCGGCCGGTCATCGACAGGCAGGTCGGATGAATCAGTAGATAAGGGTGTGGGGTTTTGCATAGCGTGGTATTTCTACACTTTATTGTTGCGCGGAGGTGGGTTCCGCGTTTGCGGCGGCCTGTTGCGTATTTTGCAGCTTGGCCCAGACCTGTTTCAGCGGTCCGTACATGGCCAGATCGCCGTTGTTCAAGACCAGCAGCTTGTCGACATGGGCCAAGACATTGGGGCGGTGCGTAATCACAAACACCGTGGCACCACTTTGCTTGAGCTTGTGCAGCGCTTGGGCAAGCATTTTTTCGCCGATGTCGTCCAGGTTTGAGTTGGGCTCGTCTAGCACCACCAGCCGTGGCTGGCGGTAAAGCGCCCGGGCCAGCCCGATTCGCTGGCGTTGACCGCCGGACAGCCCGCCACCATTGGCGCCTATCACGGTGTCGTAGCCCTCGGGCAGTTGCAGTACCAGTTCATGCACGCCGGCCATGCGTGCCGCCGCCACTACGGCTTGCGCATCCAGCGAGGCAAAACGCGAGATGTTCTCGCTGATGGTGCCTTCGAATAGCTCGATGTCCTGAGGCAAGTAACCGATGTGCGGGCCCAGCTCGTCACGCCGCCATTGTGTGATATCCGCTCCGTCCAGGCGTACGCTGCCGGCTATGGGCGGCCAGATACCCAGCAGAGCCCTGGCCAGGGTGGACTTGCCCGAGCCACTTGGACCGATGATGCCCACCGATTCGCCCGCCGCCACATCAAAGGTCAGGCCACGGATGATCGCTTTGCGGCTTTCTGGTGGTGCCACCGACAGATTCTGCACGCTCACCGCCCCTTGTGGGGCCGGAAGAGACATGCGCTGAGGTTCGGCGGAAATTTTTTCCAGTAGCTCATGCAGGCGATCGTATTGCGAACGCGCGCCGATAAAACCCTTCCAGGCGCCGATCAACTGATCGATCGGCGCAAGGGCCCGGCCTAGCAGGATCGAGCCGGCGATCATCAAACCTGAGGAAATCTCGTGCTGGATGGCCAGATAGGCGCCAAGGCCCAGCACCAGTGACTGGACGATCTGACGGAAAGTCTTGGAAATCGCCGAGATCGCGCCCGCTCGATCACTGGCCGTACTTTGCAAGGACAGCACCTTGTGAACCCGGACACTCCAGCGCTGGCGCAACTGCCCAAGCATGCCCATGGATTCGACAATTTCAGCATTGCGCAGGCTTTTGTTGGTAAAGGTGGTGGCGGCCATATGCTCACGGTTGGCGGCATGCAGCGGACTATTGGTGAGCTTGTCGTTGATGTACGCAAGCCCCACAAGCAGCAGAGCGCTGATCACACCCAACCAGCCATACCAAGGGTGGAAAATGAACATTACCGCCAGGTAGATGGGAATCCATGGTGTATCGAAGAAGGCGAACAGGCCGTTGCCGGTGAGGAACTGACGCAGGTTGCTCAGATCGCTCAGCGGCTGTGCCGAAGCGTTCATGCCTCCGGTGTTGAGTGCCTGCTTGAAACTGGCATCAAACAGGCGCTGGCCCAGCAGTGTTTCAAGGCGTGTGCTGATGCGCACCATGATCCGTGAGCGCACCCATTCCAGCCCGCCGAGCGTGATCATCAACAACAGCATGATCAGGGTCAGCATCAGCAAGGTCGACAAGCTGCCGCTGCCTACCGCGCGGTCATAGACCTGAAGCATGTAGAAGGAGGGAACCAGCATCAGCAGATTGACGAAGAAGCTGAAGAAACCAACGGAAAGAAAGCTGCCTTTGCAAACCGCTAGGGCATTTTCCAGTTCGGTCCTGGGAGGGGCTGACATAGTCCATTACCTGAGACCCGCGTAGCGAGCCGGAAAAATTCGTTATCCGCGAAGGGCAGACGGGCCTTCGTGGTGGGAAAAATGTGCAATTTTCACTGCTTTCAGGGCATGCACCGAGTCGCTGTAAAGATCCAAAACCATGTTGTCTGCGTTCACGCTTGAATCGGTGGCGATGTAGATCATTTTGTTATCGGCATCGGTGATGCAATCTTCAGCTTCAGAGCTCAAAACATCACTGCCAGTTGTATGACCACTCTTTATGGTCCATTTTTCGCTTTTTTAATAGAGGACGCATGAACCGTGGTGAGTTAAAACAGCATTTCAATGCACAGTCAGGCATTAAGGAAATACTGAAAACAAGCTTTCTGGTGTTATACAACGCTATTTTTATCGAGTGGTTTTATTGTCAAAACAATAATTCCAACAAGAAAAAAATTTACCGATGCTGGCAGCCTGGCATCCCGCGCGGCGAGCATATCTGCTTGTCGAGAAAAAAAATACCTGCCCGGTGAAAAGCGCGCAGCCTAGTAAAATGGCTAATTGCCACTAGATTGCCGCCTTGCTATAACGTTGTAATTTTAGCAGTCGCCATAAACTGTCATTCGCGCTCGCGCGAACATGCGAACATGACAGTGGTCATCCCCCCCAACAACGCCACGGCCAAAAACGCCGCATCTCGCTATGAAAAGGAAAGGATTATGAGCACTCCGACCCAAGTCCCGGGAAATCAAACGGATTATAGCTTCAGTGATGACGGTGAAAACATAGTAGTAACGGACAACGAAGGAACTGTTATCCATAGTGTCGGCGGCGACAACGGTGAGCGGGTTCTGGAATTTACCGATGGCAGCACGCTGACGGCTACGCGTGAAATCGAAACGAAAACGGCTGGCAACGGTGCCGAAAGCCCAAATGTGATAGCGCTCAGCGACGGTGGATATGTCATTTCCTGGGCATTGAGCAACGTCGACTTTGAAGGCATCGTGGTCAAGCGTTACTCTGCCAATGGCGAGATGTTGCAACGCACTAATATTTCAACACCAGACGCGGATGATCCTTCTGTCACTGCGTTGGCCAATGGTCAGTTCATTGTGTCTTGGACTTCGGAAAACGACGCCACTCACGTCTCTACCGTGTACACCCAGTCGTTCGGCACTAATGGCGTCGCCAGTGGCAGCGCTGTGAAAGTTGCGAGCGCCGCTTTCGAACTGGAGGACGCACAAGTCACGGTACTGGCCGACAACAAGTACATCGTGACCTGGGGTGAAACCCATGAACATGCATCGGGTGACGAACGGCTCGACCTTTCCGATATCAAGGCCGTCGTTTACACCAACGGCAAGCCGGGCGCGGTGCAAACCCTGACCAAGGGCAACGAAGCCCTGGGCGAAGCCGACGATATCACCGTGCTGCCGACGGGCGATGGCGGGTACTGGCTGACCTATACCACCCAGCATTTTTCTGCGGATAACGGGACATTCGACTCCAAGTTCCAGATCAGCCGGATTGACGCCAACGGCAAGGTCGTCGCGAATTCGGCTCAGACTCTGGACAGTCTGGTCAGCAACTTCGGATACGCTTCCTACTTCGACATCACTCCCGTCACCGACGGTTATGTACTCAGCCGTGTCGACCAAGGCACGGGCGGTATGGATCGGGTGATCATCACCCAGCTCTACGACAAGAATTTCTCCCCTGTGGGAGACCCGGTTGAAGTCGGCAGCAACCTCTCGATCAACGGCGCGGCAATCACTTCGCTGCCGGACGGTGGTTATGTCCTGGCCTGGAACGAATTCGCCCAGGGTAGCGCCGGTGTTTACATTCAGCGCTTCGGTGCCGACGGCACCAAGACCGATCTCTCGCCGGTGCTGGTGGCCACCGCCGATGCTGACGAACAATTGATGGACACCCCGGTCGTCACAGTGCGTACCTCAGGTACCGTCGTGGTCAGTTGGGAAAGCGTCAAAAGCGGAAGCGGTTTTGAAGTCCACGTGCAAAAGGTCACGGCCGATAACCTGCTGGTGGGCTCCAGCACCACGGTGATCAGCGGAGACGCACACGACAACACCTTGAACTGGAGTGGCACCGACGACGTCACCCTCGACGGTGGCGACGGTGTAGATACCGCAGGTTTGTCGGGCCAGTCCGGCTACAGTTTTACTCAGGACAGCCAAGGCAATGTAGTGGTGCATGGCAACCAGGACACAACACTGGTTGGCATTGAAAAAGTAGTCTTCGGCGACGGCACGACCATCGGCGTCAACGATGGGAAGTTCGACAACGAAGCCGGGAGTGTGGTCTCCATGGAACCGGCTTCCACGCTGTTGAGCGATGGCAGCTATGCGGTGGTTTGGGAGGAAGCCGGGCAGCTTCATCTGCAGCAGTTTGGCCAGAACCATGAGCTGCTCAACGACCGTTTACTGGAAGGCATCAGTGGCCGTAATCCGGTGATCGCTGCGACCAACGACGGCGGTTACGTGATCGGTTGGACGACTGTCGGTAACAAGCTCGAGGTCCAGGCGTTCAACGCTGATGGTGCCGCCACCGGTTCCCTGATCAGCCTGTCGCCGCAAGACAGCGACGAACCCAATGTTCACTTCGAGGACATCGCGGTTACCGTTCTGACCAATGGCAACTATGTGGTGACCTGGGCAGAGGAGATGAATGGCTCCAGCGGCTCAAGCTCTTCGCCGTTTTACGCCTCCGAGCTGTACATGCAGATGTTCAACGGCGACACCCACGCGCCAATCGGCGGAATGGTCAAGGTCGATACCAAAGTCAAGGACGCCGCGATCTTCGCCGAAGAACCCAGCATCACCAGCCTGAAAGATGGCGGCTTCGTCATCGTCTGGGGACGCGAAACCAAATCCGCGGGTGACGTAGACATCTACATGCAGCGCTTCAACGCCAACGGTCAAAAGGTCGGCGATGGCAGTGCAGCACCCATCAATACCAGCAAGGCCGGCGATCAGGATGGGGTGGAAGTTACCACGCTTGAAGACGGTGGCCTGGTGGTGACCTGGGTTAGCGTCACATTGAAAAACGGCGAGCCGGTTACCGGTAACGTCTACATGCAGCGTTACAACGACAAAGGGGTAAAACTGGGCGGCGAAACGCTGGTCAATACGCCCACTTTGGAAATTCAGGGCGAGCCGGCGATCACGGCACTGAAAGGTGGCGGCTACGTCATCAGTTGGGCAACTTCCGACGAAGCCGCGCACTCGGCAGACGCCAACCTGTATGCGCAGGTCTATGACAAGAATGGCGTCAAAGTCGGCAATCAGCTGCTGATCACCAGCAATGAAAACGACATGTTCCCGGTGGTCAACGCCACCCAGGACGGCGGCTTCGTGATCACGTGGGAAGTGTTGTCGTCGGATAACCTGATAGGCGATATCCATAGCCAGCGCTTCGATGAGAACGGCAACTCCACGACGCTCACTGGCGATGCCAATGACAACACCTTGATCTGGAGCGGTTCGGGTTCGGCCATTCTCAAAGGTGAAGGCGGCAACGACACCCTGACTGGTGGTGCCGGTAACGACACCCTCGACGGTGGAAACGGCAACGACATCCTCAATGGCGGCGCCGGGGCCGACACCTTGAAGGGCGGGGCGGGTGATGACACCTACGTGGTCGATAACCTCAAGGACGTGATCACCGAGAATGCCGACCAAGGCATCGATACGGTGCAGTCCTCGATCACCTTGACCCTGGGTAACAACCTGGAAAACCTGACCCTGACCGGCACCTCCGCGATCAACGGCAACGGTAACGGGCTGGACAACGTCATCACAGGCAATAGCGGCAAGAACATCCTCAGTGGCGGTGCCGGCAATGACACCCTCGATGGTGGCGCGGGTGTGGATTCGCTGATTGGCGGTACTGGCGACGACACCTACGTCGTTGACCTGGTCACCAGCGGTGTCGGCGCCAAAGCCATCGCCATACTGCAAGACACCGTCACCGAGAAGGCCGGTGAAGGCGATCACGACATCCTGAAACTGCGCGGCGATGCGCTGATCAACTTCAGCGGTACTGCGGCCGTGACCCTGGGTCTCAACCTTGAAGACCTCGATGCTTCCGCAACCGGCTCGCTGGCAATCAACCTGACCGGTAACGCCGCCGCCAACATCATCACCGGCAACGACGGCAACAACGTTCTCAATGGCGGTGCAGGCATCGATACCCTGATCGGCGGCAAAGGCAACGACACCTACGTCCTCGACAAGGTGGAAGAGCTGGAGCTGGTGACGGAAGCGGCGGATGAAGGCAACGACACCCTGCAAATTGCTTACAACAATGCGTCCAAGACCCTTGCCCAGAGCATCGATCTGAACAGCAGCAACCTGCAGAACTTCGAAAACCTCACCGTCACCGGCACCGGGCTGTTCAATCTGGTCGGCAACGACCTGGGCAACAAGCTGACCGGCAACGCGGCGCGCAACGAAATCACCGGCGGTACCGGCAATGACCTGCTCGACGGCAAAAACGGCGGCGACCTGTTGACCGGTGGCGACGGCGATGACACCTACGTGATTTACAGCAACAAGGACGTGGTGGTCGAAGCAGCCGATGGTGGCAATGACACCGTGCGTGTCGCCGCCTATACCGGCAACAGCTACACCCTGGGCGACAACATCGAAAACGCCATTATCGATTCTCTCGCGGCGATCAACCTCGTTGGCAACGGGCTCGATAACACCCTGACCGGCAACGCCGCCAACAACGTCCTGAACGGCGGTGTCGGTGCGGATACCCTGATCGGTGGCAAGGGCAACGACACCTACTTCGTCGACAACATCGGCGACAGCGTCGTCGAGCTGCTCAATGAAGGTGTCGATGCCGTCAGCGCGTCGATCGACTACACCCTGGCGGCCAACGTCGAAAACCTGACCCTGACCGGGTCGGCTATCGAAGGTGTCGGCAACGAGCTGAAAAACACCATCACCGGCAACAACGAGGCCAACTGGCTCGACGGTGGCGCAGGTGCGGACACCCTGATCGGTGGCAAAGGCAACGACACCTACGTCGTTGACCTGGTCACCAGCGGTGTCGGCGCCAAAGCCATCGCCATACTGCAAGACACCGTCACCGAGAAGGCCGGTGAAGGCGATCACGACATCCTGAAACTGCGCGGCGATGCGCTGATCAACTTCAGCGGTACTGCGGCCGTGACCCTGGGTCTCAACCTTGAAGACCTCGATGCTTCCGCAACCGGCTCGCTGGCAATCAACCTGACCGGTAACGCCGCCGCCAACATCATCACCGGCAACGACGGCAACAACGTTCTCAATGGCGGTGCAGGCATCGATACCCTGATCGGCGGCAAAGGCAACGACACCTACGTCCTCGACAAGGTGGAAGAGCTGGAGCTGGTGACGGAAGCGGCGGATGAAGGCAACGACACCCTGCAAATTGCTTACAACAATGCGTCCAAGACCCTTGCCCAGAGCATCGATCTGAACAGCAGCAACCTGCAGAACTTCGAAAACCTCACCGTCACCGGCACCGGGCTGTTCAATCTGGTCGGCAACGACCTGGGCAACAAGCTGACCGGCAACGCGGCGCGCAACGAAATCACCGGCGGTACCGGCAATGACCTGCTCGACGGCAAAAACGGCGGCGACCTGTTGACCGGTGGCGACGGCGATGACACCTACGTGATTTACAGCAACAAGGACGTGGTGGTCGAAGCAGCCGATGGTGGCAATGACACCGTGCGTGTCGCCGCCTATACCGGCAACAGCTACACCCTGGGCGACAACATCGAAAACGCCATTATCGATTCTCTCGCGGCGATCAACCTCGTTGGCAACGGGCTCGATAACACCCTGACCGGCAACGCCGCCAACAACGTCCTGAACGGCGGTGTCGGTGCGGATACCCTGATCGGTGGCAAGGGCAACGACACCTACTTCGTCGACAACATCGGCGACAGCGTCGTCGAGCTGCTCAATGAAGGTGTCGATGCCGTCAGCGCGTCGATCGACTACACCCTGGCGGCCAACGTCGAAAACCTGACCCTGACCGGGTCGGCTATCGAAGGTGTCGGCAACGAGCTGAAAAACACCATCACCGGCAACAACGAGGCCAACTGGCTCGACGGTGGCGCAGGTGCGGACACCCTGATCGGTGGCAAAGGCAACGACACCTACGTCGTTGACCTGGTCACCAAAGGCGCCGGTACCAAGGCTACCGTGGCGCTGGAAGACACCATCACCGAGAAAACCGGTGAAGGCGATCGGGACACCCTGATACTGCGTATGGACAGTGATGACATCGCGGCCTTCCAGGGTACCGCTTCCATCACCCTGGGCGCCAATCTGGAATGGCTCGATGCGCGGCAAACCGGGACGCTGAACCTCACCCTGACCGGTAACGCCGCCAACAACCTGATCTTTGGTAACGAGGGCAACAACACCCTTATCGGCGGTGCGGGAGATGACAATCTCTATGCCGGCGTGGGTGGCACCAATATCCTGATCGGCGGGACCGGCACCGACCATATGATGGGCAACACCGGGGTCGACACCTTCAAGTTCAATGCCCTCAACGAAATGGGTTTGGGTGCCAAGCAGGATGAAGTCTGGAAATTCACCACAGACGCCGATCAACCGGGGAGCGGCGACAAGCTCGACTTCTCGGCACTCAAGGGCTACAAGTTTGTGGGCGAGGCGGACGATTTCACAGGTGCGGCCAAAGAACTTCGCTACGAAACCGGCTCGGACGATCAAGGCAGCTATGTGGTGATTTACGGCAACAGCAACACCGACCACGCGGCTGATTTCTCGATCAAGCTGGTGGGCGTCACAGCATTGACCGCGGCGGATCTGGTGCTTTAAGCCAGGGCAGTCGAGAAGTCGGCAGCGCCGATGCGCTGCCGACAATCCAATAATAGGTAACCTTCCAATCCGTCCATTACCGCAAGGTAGTGGCCGGGATTGGTACCAATCCTGTCTTATATTTCTCTTACTTCCTCAGTTTTTTCGCATGTCAGATCGCCTTGCCAAGCGCCCTGTTTCCAAGCGGTGTGTGCGCTCCTGTTATTCAGGATCTGCCGCAGGCGCGGCCCTACAGGGTCATCATCAACCTATAGGAGCAAGGCTTGCCCGCGATGCAGGCGCCTCGGTCTAACTCTCTGACACTTGTGTGTCTCACTGTGTCTCCTCCCGCGGTTTCGCCCCTTCGCTTACAAACTCCCCCTTGCGCGAGACAGTAGCGATACACCCCACCCGTTAAATGGCCACATCCGAGCAAGGCCCCCCGCCAGCTTCGGTTAACGCCGCACCCACGTGGCTACCTTTATCGAGCGGTTGTGTCGTGCAACCCAGGAGATTTGAAATGTCCCGTACCACCAAAAACACTATCGGTTTGCTCGGCGCGGTTTTGGCCGGTGGCATGATGTTGTCCGGTTCGGTTTTCGCTTCACAGCCTTTGACCCAGGGCTATCTGCTGGCCTCCGCCAAACAGGTGGTGAAAACCCCTGAAGGAAAATGTGGCGAAGGCAAGTGTGGCGATGCGTCGATGGCAAAAACCGACACCGACGGTGACGGCAAGGTGTCCCGCGCCGAATTCCAGAAAGTCGCACCGAAGTCCAACTTCGACAAGATCGATACCAACCACGATGGCTTCATCGACGAGCAAGAGGCTTACGACAACGTGAAAGCCAACTTTGAAGCTAACGGCAAGAAAATGCCAAAAGGCCTGTTCGAGCACCTGAAAGACCAGGACGGCGCTTAAGCCTCTGTCTAGTCCTGAAATAGGTTTACACCTGTTTCACCCTAACGCCCGATGCACCGCATCGGGCGTTTTGTATTTTAAAGAGAGGTGCGGCCGCTCCTGGTTGTAGATCGTGACGGCCTCTCGCACCATCTGTGTGGCCTGCGCAAAATCCGCAGGTCGGTGGATCAAGAACTCTGTTTTCAAGATGCCGTTGACCCGCTCTGCCAAGGCGTTTTGGTAGCAGTCGTAGCCGTCGGTCATCGAGCAAGTGATGCCATGCTTTGCGTGCATTTCTTGATAAAGGGCCGAGCAGTACTGGGCGCCTCGATCCGAGTGATGGACTAGTTTCTGAACGCTTCGACGTCGCTTCAAAGCCATTCGAAAGGCTTGCACCACGGAGTCGGTGTGCAGACTTTCATGCACGTGATAGCCGACTATTTTTCTCGAAAAGACATCCGTCACTAAACTCAAATAGGCAACGCCATCACGGGTAGGCAGGTACGTAATATCGGCCACCCAGACCTGTTCTGGGCCGGTAGCGACTATTTGTTCCGGGCTTGGTTTCAGCAGATTGGGGTGTCGGCGGAAGCGATGATGGCTGTCGGTCGTCTTGTGATACGCCCGTTTTCTGCGGACCAACTGGCGGCTTTCCCGCAAAACCGCGAACAAACGATCCCGGCCAACATGGAGCTCCTGTTGCTCACGCTGCTCATGCATCATCGAATGCAGCTTGCGAGTGCCGATGCACGGTTGGCGAACACGGACCTTCTCTACAAACGTTATGAGCTGCTGATCCTGGTCGGCCCGAGCCCTGTAGACCCGGTTGCGTTTGTAATAGGCCTGACGGCTTATTCCCATAAATTGGCAAGCCCTGCTGACACTCAGGGTTTGGGTTTGCGCAACGACTTGCCGGGTCGCTTTTTTACGACAGATACGCCGTAGTCATTTTTCAGAACATCGACCACGGCTTCAAAGAATTGGGCTTTCTGAGTTGCCAGCGCCAGTTGTTCTTCGAGTTCTTTGATTCTTTGCTCGGGAGTCAGTGGCAAGGTTGGCTCGTCCATAGGTCTGATCCTCTGGGAACGAATGGAGGCGCCTTGGCTCCAGTCCTGGCGACCATGTTTGCGTAACCAAACCAGCACCGTCGACCGACCCTGAATCCCATAGCGCCGCTGAGCCTCTTTATAACTCAACTCGCCTTTTTCGACCTGGTGGACAACCGATAATTTAAAAGCCAGTGTGTAATCACGCTGACTGCGCTTCGTGCCCGTATCCATTGCACCTTCCTGAAAAGAAGTCAGAAGGTGTAAACCTTATTCAGGACGGGACACTCCCAGAAAAAAAGCCGCGTTTCTCGATCGAGAAACGCGGCTTTTTTCGTCCGGATTAACACCCGGCCTCCGAATCCGTCAAACGTCGTCCGAACAACCCGACTTCTGACGGCGCTCATGAATCAGGTCGACAATCTGGCATTCGGGTTCGTAGCCGTTGACCGTATCGCGCAACAACGTACGAACCTGCACATAGTCATCCGCTGCGACAGCCTTCAACAGTGCTGAAATCGCCTGTTTGAAGTCTTCCCACGGCAAATGCTCTTCGTCGGCGCGCATGATCATCGCGTGTTCGGTCGGGGACACGTTGTCACCGATCAGCAACTCCTCATAGAGCTTTTCGCCACGGCGCAAGCCGGTGAACTCAATCGAAATATCCCCGTTCGGTCGTTCTTCGCTACGCACGGAAAGGCCGGACAGGTGGACCATCTTTTCCGCCAGGTCGGCAATCTTCACCGGTTGTCCCATGTCGAGCACAAACACGTCGCCACCCTGCCCCATCGAACCCGCCTGGATTACCAGTTGCGCGGCCTCGGGAATGGTCATGAAATAGCGGGTCATGTTCGGATGGGTCACCGTAATCGGCCCGCCATTCTTGATTTGCTCGCGAAACAGCGGGATCACCGAACCGGACGAACCCAGCACATTGCCGAAACGCACCATGGTGAACCGGGTCGAGTTGGTGCAAGGCGTCGTGAAGTGCTCGCCCAACAGCAACGGATTGGACTCACGACTCAAGGCCTGCAGCGTCATCTCGGCCAGCCGCTTGGTGCACCCCATGACATTGGTCGGTCGCACCGCCTTGTCGGTGGAGATCAGCACGAAGTGCTCAACCCCCGCCTGCACGGCCGCCTGCGCAGTCTGCAAGGTCCCGAGGACATTATTCAGCACGCCTTCGGCAACGTTATGCTCGACGATCGGTACATGCTTATAGGCGGCGGCGTGATAGACCGTGTTCACGTTCCAGGTACGCATCACGTCCAGCAGTCGCTCACTGTTGCGAATCGAACCGAGGATCGGCACCAGCTCCAGGCTCATTCCCTCGTTTTGGATCAACCTCTCCAACTCGCTATGAATGCTGTAGAGATTGAACTCACTGTGTTCGAACAGAATCAGCGCCGTCGGTTTGCTGGTGAGGATTTGCCGGCACAGTTCGGAACCGATGGAACCGCCCGCTCCTGTCACCATGACCACCTGGCCACGAATGCAGCGCTCGAAAAGAGCCTGCTGCGCCGCAACCGAGTCTCGTCCTAGCAGGTCGATAATGTCGACTTCCTGCAGATCGCTGACACTGACCCGGCCATTGGCCAGATCCATAAACCCTGGAATCGTCCGCACATGCACCGGATAAGGCTCAAGCGCTGCGAGGATCTCACGGCGCCTGGCACGCGACGCCGATGGAATAGCCAGCAAGACTTCGGTTGCGCCAGTGTCTTCGATCAGTCCTTCGATATCCGTAGACGGGTAGACCTTGAGCCCGGCGATCACTCGACCTGAAATGCTGGGGTCATCATCGATAAAAGCGACCGGACGCATAGCCTTTTCCATGCGCAGTGCCGCCACCAACTGATTGCCTGCCGCCCCGCCGCCATAAATGGCGACCTTGGTGGCGTCGTCGTCCTGGCGCAGGAAAGGAACATGCTGTCCGGCGAGAAACCAGTCGCCGAGAAAATATTGGCGCATGAACAAACGCAGGCCGCCGACCATCAACAAACTCAGCCACCAGTAATTGACGATCAGCGAGCGTGGTACCAGTACGTCAGGGCGGTACAAATAGACATAGACCGTCAACAGCAGCGCCGACAAGGTCACGGCCTTGAAGATACTGAGCAGGGCATCGTTGCCGAAATAACGCATCACCGCGCGATACAGGCCGAGGTTGATAAAGATGGGGATTGCAATGACCGGCGCAGCCGCGAACAGCCACGCATAATCCCCGAAAGGATTCACGGGTCGTTCAATACCCAGACGCACGACAAACGCCAGCCAGAGCGCCACCCAGATCAGCACAATATCAATCAGCAACTGCAAGACGCGCTTATAGCTACGCGGCAGATTCAATAAACGCTCACGCATTACACGATTTCCCTTCGCTCGACTTACTGCCTGCAATCCACCCGCGCCCTGTCACACTCGCTGCCCCAGAAAGTCTTTCGCGGTCTTGGCCAACGCCCCGTCCACACTGATCGCCGGGGTCCATTCGAGCAACGCTTTGGTTTTCCCGATATCAACCTGAAGCGACCCGCAAAGACGCTGGGACAAGGCCTTTTTCCCCAACAGTTGCGCAGTGCCGCTCAACAGCCACATCGGCAATGGCAGCAGGCGCGCCGGCCGGCCCAAAGCGCGGGCCATACGTCGCAGCAGATCGCTGGTGGACAAGTCCTCGTCATCACTCACCAGGAAAACCTGGTTGGCTGCGGCGCGATGATGGATGCAAGTCATAATCAGGTCGACCAGATTGTCCAGGGCCACCAGGCTGCGCTTGTTGGTAATGGCTCCCAGCGGCAATGGCACGCCCTTATTGAGCCAACCCATCATGCTGCGAAAGTTGGCCTTCACTCCTGGCCCATAGACCAATACCGGACGAATGATCACCACTTCCATCCCGGTTTTCGCCGCCAGGGCCTGCAATGCCTGCTCGGCTTCCAGCTTGGAGACGCCATAAGGATCAAGCGGAGCCGGCTGGTCATCGGCTGTATAAGGGTGGCCGGGCGGCGTCCCCTCACCATTGACCTTGATCGAACTCAGGTAGATGAAACGCCGGACACCGGACTGGGCTGCTTGCTCCGCGAGACGTAACGTCCCCTGCACATTGGCACGACGAAAGGCGGCCAACGGATCAGCTTCGCGCTCATTCATGACATGCACGCGGGCAGCACAGTGAATCACGACTTCGACGCCTTCGAGTGGAACCTGCCAGTCGGTGTCCGGCTCAAGTCCGGACACCTGACAGACTTCCAGGCGGGGCGAGGACTGCGGCGGTAACTGTCGATAGACAGCACGCACTGCAAATTGAGGATCAGTCAGCAGACGAGCCTGAACCGCAGCCCCGACAAAGCCGCTGGCCCCCGTCAAAAGGACTCGCATCATAGTGGGCTCAAGCCTTGCTCCACACCGTGCGATTGATGTAGTCGGTGTAACTCAGGACCACTCGAGCCACCTGCAGCGAAACCGGTCCGCCTTGATAATCCGGCACCACTGGCACCTTGCGTTGCTCACGAGAATGCTGACTGGTCACCACCCGCACCGCATCCATCACAGAACCGCGCTTCAGGCCGCTCATGATCAGCGTCCCTTCATCCATCCCCTCGGGACGCTCATGGGCGTTGCGCAGGGTGACGGCAGGCAGGTTCAGCAAGGACGCTTCTTCGGTAATGGTGCCGCTGTCGGAAAGCACACAGAACGCCGACATCTGCAGCTTGATGTAGTCCAGCAGACCGAAAGGTTTGACGAAGCGGATCAACGGGTGATCGAGGGATTCCCCCAAGGCTTCAAGACGCTTGCGCGTACGCGGGTGAGTCGAAACGATCAACGGGAACCCATATTGATCGGCCAGGGCCCGCAGGGTATCCAGCAAATCGCGCAGGTTATCCGGCGTATCGACGTTTTCCTCGCGGTGGATACTGACGATGAAGAACTTGTCCTGCTCGAGGCCACTGCGCGTCAGCACATCGGACTGCTCGATCTTGGGCATGTAGTGCTCGAGGACTTCCTGCATGTGCGAGCCGGTCTTGATGATCGTTTCAGGGCGAATACCCTCGGCGATCAGATAACGGCGAGCATGCTCGGTCAGCACCATGTTGATGTCGCTGAGGTGATCCAGCACCTTGCGGTTCAGCTCTTCAGGCACACGCTGATCGAAGCAGCGGTTACCTGCCTCCATATGGAACACCGGGATCTTGCGACGCTTGGCGGAAATCACTGCCAGGCAGGTATTGGTATCGCCATACAGCAGCAGCGCGTCAGGCTTTTCCAGTTCGAAGATTTCATCGGACTTGGCAATGACTTCAGCGATGGTCTTGGCGGCTGTATCGCCGGCAGCGCCGAGGAAATGATCCGGCTTGCGGATTTCCAAGTCGTCGAAGAACACCTGATTGAGTTCGTAATCGTAGTTCTGCCCGGAGTGCACCAGGACATGATCGACCTGGCGATCCAGTTCAGCGATAACCCGGCTCATCTTGATCAGCTCGGGACGTGTGCCGACCAGCGTCATGACCTTAAGCATCGAGTTGCTCCTTGATGTAATCGAGTTTCAGCAACAGCTCCTTGATACCCGGTACATCCAGGCGCTCGGTATTGTGCGAGGTGTAGTCGTCGAATTCGGATATGCGCTCCTCGCCCTCGACGAAGTACTTGTTGTAGTTCAGGTCACGGTTGTCCGCCGGAATCCGGTAGTAACGCCCCATGTCCTCGGCCTTGGCCATTTCCTCGCGGGAAACCAACGACTCGTACAGTTTCTCGCCGTGGCGAGTACCGATCACCTTGACCTCGTTTTTCTTGCCGAATAGTTGCTTGAGCGCTTCGGCCAGGTCGCCGACCGTCGAGGCCGGGGCTTTCTGGACGAACAAATCGCCTTGCTGGCCGTGCTCGAAAGCATGCAGAACCAGATCAACCGAATCTTCAAGCGACATGAGGAAGCGGGTCATTTCCGGGTCGGTCACGGTCAGCGCGCCACCCGTGCGAAGCTGGTCAACGAACAACGGAATCACCGAGCCGCGCGAGGCCATGACGTTGCCATAACGGGTCGCGCAAATGACCGGACCATTGGCCGGGATCATGCGCGACTTGGCGACCATCAACTTCTCGGACATTGCCTTGGAGATGCCCATGGCATTGATCGGATAAACCGCCTTGTCAGTACTCAACACCACAACCCGCTGCACACCGCTGGCGATGGCGGCATTCAGCACGTTCTCGGTGCCCAGCACGTTGGTGCGCACCGCTTCCATCGGATAGAACTCGCAGGACGGAACCTGCTTCAGGGCCGCTGCGTGGAAGATGTAATCCACACCGACCATCGCCTGATCCAGGCTGTCGCGATCACGAACATCACCGATGTAGAACTTGACCTTGTCATTGGCCAGGGCGATACGCATGTCTTCCTGCTTCTTCTCATCACGACTGAAGATGCGAATCTCGCGCACAGCGGTATTGAGAAAACGCTTGAGGACCGTATGACCGAAAGAACCGGTGCCACCGGTGATCATCAATACCTTGTCGTCGAACATGTAAACCTTCCGAATTTGTTAGCGAGTGGCGTGCATCAGCTCTATGAGCCGAGACCAATTAGGGGCTTTGTATCCAGTAGCCTGTTTGAAGCGTTCGCTGTTGAGCGAGCGATCGATCACCAATGCCGAGTCTGGGCGAATCTCGATGGACTTGCCGTATTGGCTGGCAATCAGGGCCAACAGGTCCAGCTTGGCAATCGGTTCTGCGGCGACATGATACAGGCCATTGAGCTCCGGGTGCGGCAGGACGAAGTCTTTCATGACACGAGCCAGCTCAGCGGTGGGCAAACCGGAGAAAATCGCCTTGGAAAAACCTCGCACGCTGCCTTCTTGTGAAAGAAACCAGTCCACCAGCGAGTGACTCGAGCTCAACTCGTGCCCGATGATCGAGGTGCGCAGGGTGATCGCGTTAGGCAGATCGTGCAGTTCGCCGATGTACTTGGACTTGCCGTACAGGTCTTCGGCGTCCGACAGATCGCTCTCTAAATAGCCGCCTTTACGTCCCGAGAAGACGCAATCAGTGCTGATATGGATCAAACGCGCGCCGCTCAGCGCACAGAGTCGACCGAGTCGATGCGGCAACATGGCGTTTATAGGTAACGCTGTCAGCGGGTCCTTGGCATCGGCCAGTTGCTTGATCAGCCCGACGCAGTTGATGACGACATCCGGACGCGCCTTGGCAATCGTAGCAATAAGCGAGTCCTGATCCAGCACATCGACACCCGATAGCAAGCGCACACGACTCACCTCCGGAAAGGTTCGCAACCCGGCGGAGCTACGCAACGTTCCCCAGACTTCATGCTCCGGATCGGAGTTGAATGTTTTGAAGACCGCTCTCCCTAGCATGCCGGTGATGCCAAGTACCAAAATTTTCATGCTGACTCTCGGAATATTTTACACAGTCAAACAAATATACATCGACTCAGGAAGTGAATCGAGATCGCAAGTAGCTGAAAGCACCATCAGTTTGATACCGAAGACTTACGATGACCTTTATTCTTCATCATCCTGTCAACCATCTCACGGCTTGCTCTTTCCTTTCTAAACCCGACAAGGATTGAAAGAACGATACCCCAGAGAAAAAAAGTAATAATACCCGGATAGGGCTGACGCATACCTACTTTCAGCATATTGTCTGCAAGCAGTAGAAACAGAACCACCCCCACCACACCCATCACTTCTGACGACGCCCAAATTCGGATTGTGTTACGCAGTGCAGAATACACAGTAAATGCGATCAACCCCAGAAGAGGCAAAACGGCCAAAAATCCAAAGTTATAGACAAAATCAAGATAATAATTGTGGGCGCTAGGAAATTTGTTCCTATCGGGCGCATTGATATGCCCCAGCCAAAAAGAACTGAAACTATCGAAGATCTGGGACAGGTAAAAATGCCAATACACCAGCCGTTCCTGACGATTATTTAGATGTCCCGTTCCTTCCGCCAGCTCACCGCCTAGTAAATCGATCCCAAATTTATCCCGTAAAAACTTGGAATTTACTAGAAAAACAAGACTTAAGGCGATCCCCAAATACACAAGCAGCACCGCTAAACCGCCATGCCAGAAACTTTTTCTCAATATCAGGTTACGAACAAAGAAAACCAGCGTCCCGACCACCATCAGAGCGTATGTCAGCATCGAAAACGAAAAGGATACGTAGACACCCACAATGATCGCCAACAACAGTAACCCCTTGCGGTAACCAGCGTGCTCGGAGAGAGAGAACAATACAATGATAAAGGCACCAGCAAAAATGACCGGCACATACTGTAAATGCTGATAGATGCTAAAAAAATACACGGATGGAGACAAAATACCCACACCTCTGACGAGGGTCGTAAAAAGCTCTAGCGGAACAATTAACAACAGCAAGAAAAACAACACTTTAGCCATCCGCAAAATGGAGCTTTCGCCTCTCCCATACTGCTGCCCAAGCACAAGTGCAAACACAGGTAAAATATACTGAACGAGCAAAATTAATTTTGATTTTGCTTCGGCATCGTAGCCTGTTGCAAGTAGCAAAGTTGTAAATAGCATCCCCATAAACAGAAAGAACACGACAATCAATGCCAGCCTAGCTTTTGTATACCCACCAAAAATCACGATACCGACATAACACGCCAGCACCGAGACAGGAATGGGTAATAACGCCAGCTTGCCATCACTGGTAAAATCAAAAGATTGCCCCTTATAAACCCCCTTAGACAACTGAAAAAACAACGGAAGGAATAATAACAACACTAAGCCTGGGAGTATCCACCGCCCTGCCACTTTCAAGGCACCGGCACTGAAGAGACCATCTCTCTCGCTTGCGTAAAACACTAATGACATCAGAGCCCCGAGCAAGTAAAGCCCCCCCAGCGACGAGGCGCCAAGGCCGTAATAAAGAAACGGGACACAACCAACAAGTAGAATATTGGCTAATATGTCGGAACCAAAAGCATCTTGTGTCTCGTTGTTTTGCAACAGTCGCAATCGCACTCGTTGAGCTTTAACCATGACGGCTCCACCGATGAGCGAGCAGCCTACCGCCAGCCAGAAGAGACTTCCTTTTCCGGTCCACAGCATTAATTCCGGCTGTAGCAAGGCAATTCCAGTGACCAGAACTCCTACGAACAGAGAGCCTCCTACAAGCAGGCTGACCCAATTCGACATATGACGCGAACGCTCTGCATCCCCCTCATTGCGGACCAAGGTAGGCCCTAATGCTTGGGTAAATACCGCTCCCAATATACCCCCGATTGCAAAGGCAGAGAACAAATCACCAGCCATCTCTCTTCCGGTTAGAAGAATAATAAATAGCCTGAATACATAAACGGAAACACCGATCACCGCCGTTGAACCAAAATGAGGTAACAGCAGTTTCAAGAACATCATTTCATTTGGTGTTTTTCTGAATGCTTGCGCGAACATCCCAGGGCGAACACACCAGAAGAGAGGCGAAATGGCCCATAAAGCCAATGACCAGAGGCCTATAGTGCTATCAAAAGAAAGTGTCGCCAAAACCAGAAAACTTATAAGCCCCTGAGTCAGAAAAGAGCGCAATGCCTGCGCAAACTGATGATCATGCTCTTGCTCGCAGAGAAAGACTTCCGCCAGCCACTCAAATGCACGACGTGCGATCAACAACGAAACAAACAGCCAGCCTGAGGCCACCAGCCCCATGCTTAGCAAAAAGGCAAGAACACAAAGAGGTAATAATAGAATACAGCGTAAGCGCAGGATATAAGCACTGTCAACTTGCCTATTTTTGGCGAGGATTATGCTCCGGGCGTTACCGGAAAAGGAGTAGAAAAGCGCCACCGTGGCACCGTGGACAATACCGAAGTCTGCAGCCAGCTCCGACCTGCCAAACAGGCTGAGACCGATCATTACAAACATCATAGCGAACGAATTGGCCATGAATGCGGCTGGAAAAATGAATAATTTTTTCACAATATCCTGATACCCGGAATATAAATCTAAAGTAAATCGACAACCGCCTACTCAGCGCTGAAGTAGATCAACAAGGTGTCGAACTTGCACATCCATATCAAAATGTTGATCAAAATAGGCTCGACCGGACGCCCCCATTGCTTCTCTCTCGGCGCTGCTGAAGCTATGCATCTTTCTAATTGCAGCGACCAAAGGCAGCACTTGCTCCGCCGGGGAAGAAATACCTGCGCCAGCTTCCTGGACAATACGGGCTCCCTCACCATCCAGACAGGCAATAATTGGCCTGCCAGCGGCCAGATAAGCCTGAATCTTGCTGGGAATCGTCTGCGCAAAAATTGCCTCTGCGTTCAGCGACACCAGAAGTGCAGCGGACCGCTCGAATATTTGCGTCATGGCCTGGGACGGATAACGTCCAGCCAGCACCATGTTATCCAGACTCAAAAGCGTCTTTTGCGCCTGTAGCCATGCCAGTCGGCTGCCACTGCCAATAACGACTAAACGGATATCTGCATCTTCTTTCAGATGCACTGCGGCTTGCAGCAAGGTATCCAGTGCCTGTGCAGTTCCTACATTGCCTGCGAAAACCACACAGAAGTGGCCTTCCAACAATTCGCTCAGTTCACTCGGAATAGGTACCGCCCCCACAAGGGGACGTGCATCTATGGAATTGGGGTAGTACACGATTTTATCGCGATCAGCGTAGCGCGACATTGATTCAGAAAAGGCGTGCGACTGCACTAACAAAATATCGCAGCAGCGGTATATACCTCTTACCAACCAACCCACCGACCGAAGCACAAATGGGCTTTTAATAAAGCCGGTAGCGGCAAGGCTTTCGGGCCACAGATCCTGTATCCACAAAGCGAGTTTTGCCTTTTTCAGCCACTTAAGCAGAATAGCTGGAATCGCCTGCAGGATAGGTGAGGGAGCGAAGACAAGTATTGCGTCGAACTCTCTCTTACGCAGCATCCAGGGCAGAAACACCAAGCCAGCAAGTACAAACGAAAAGTAATTGAGTATCAGGTTTTTCGCTCCACCCTGCCCTCGGGGCCAGAGCGGCACACGGAACACATCAATCTTCCCGAGGTAGCGCTCACGCAAAGTGCCCCCGGCGCGATAGCCATCAAATATCTTGCCGTCCGGGTAATTGGGCTTGCCAGTAGCCACTACCACTTCATGGCCCTGCTCATCAAGGATTCGCACGATGTCGCTGATTAAAAAGCTTTCAGGCCAAAAATATTGAGAGACAACAAGAATTTTCATAAGTAATCAGAGGACTCAATCGATAAACCGAGTAATACGCTAGGCG
The DNA here is from genome assembly GCF_048079215.1 of Pseudomonas sp. NFX71. NCBI lineage: Bacteria > Pseudomonadati > Pseudomonadota > Gammaproteobacteria > Pseudomonadales > Pseudomonadaceae > Pseudomonas > Pseudomonas sp. NFX71. The sequence goes on from NZ_CP182230.1 coordinate 984,901, forward strand.
ATGGCAAGGTGGATTCTATTGCATAAAGATTGAAAAATCCGGTTCCGCATATTTCCTGCGGCCAGAGCAGAAGCGCCGCATCTGGATCCCGCGCAGATAATGCTCGCGCTTCGAACACCTGCCACCCCGGGCGCTCAGGCTTGCAAGCGATGACAACGAACTCAAATTCCTGCCCATTAGGGTGCGCACAATATCGTTGATAATGGAACTCTCCAACCTGCAACACCCAGATAAACCAAAAGCCTCACATTATACCAAGCCGAGATATGTCAGCGTCCATTCAGCACATCCTCAATAATCTCAAGGTAGCGAAGCGCACGCCCTTGCGCAGAGGAATAATTCATCGCGTGCTGCTGAGCAGCCAGCAATCTCTCTTTGCGAACAGATTCTTCGCCAGAAAAATACGTAGCCATCACCCTGGCAATATCGTCCGTGTTGAGCGGTTCAAAGTAATCAGCCCATCCCTTGCAGACATCCCTGACAAAGCTACGGTCCGAAGCAAAGAGAGGTTTGCCCATAACCATTGCCTCCAGTGGCGTTGCCGAAAAACACTCAAGAAGGCTGGGAAATATGACCGCATCCATCTGCTGATAAAAGGAAGGGCACTGCGAAATTGCAAGCACTCCAACATTCTTCACTTCACGTCTGAAGACTGCGGACCTTTCCTGCCATTCATCGTCACTGAACGTGACATAAAACTCGACATCAAGCTGATAACTTTCTCGCAGCTTACGCCGTACATCTGGAAGGACACTGAGGTTTTTGTGTACATAGTCACGCCCAACATAACCAACTTTCAAAATGCCTGATGGCACCGGATCAACAACTAATGGTGCCCACTTACCAGGCTCAGAATAAAGTGAGGATATACAATTAGGTACAACGTCAACTTTTTCTTTTCCAGCAATATTATTAGAAACCAAGGCTACCTTCACGTGATCGGCCTCAACGATCAACCTATCGGCACGGCGAAAAAAAAGCGACTGCAGCCAGTACTTGAATCGCGCCTTGTACCGACTGAACTTCGAAAACTCTACGGCCGCATTGCTGTCTGGATAAATGATCCATGCCTGGGCGAACCCCACTACACTGAGAAAACGCTGCGTAAAAAAATAAGCAGGACCAAAGACTGTAAAGACTAGATCATACTCCTTGAATTTTCCAAGCAGGGAGGCCCACACACTGGACAGACCATAGTTATCAAACACCTCGTATCTAGCGAAACCAGACGTCTGGCAGCCGATGCGCATGAGATTGCTATTCACCTCCGTAGAAACCATGACCGAAAAGTCCCCGGCCCGACTTTCCATTCGAGACAATTCATCTATGAACGAAGCAGCAACTTGCACTCCGCCACCAAAATGTAAATTACTTGCATTCACCAAGAGTTTCAAAAAAGCCTCTCGATAACGAAAAAATTATGCAGCACGGCCAAGAAATCCTGAAAAATAAACTGAAAAACGCTCCACTGTATGCACCTCGCGAACCAGCTTCACTGCTCCTTGCCAATCAAATTGATTCATGTGCAAGCGTGTCAGGGCCACCTTTAACTGATCAGCCAACGCAGCTGCGTTGGCCGGAACACGGTACCCCACTTCGTCCGAAACAATACGATAAGTCTCGCCAACATCGGTTGCAATGACCAAAGCTCCGCAAGAAATCGCTTCCAACAAGGATTGGGAAGGGTAGTTTTCCTTGTCCTGCAGGGACAGAAAAATCTTGGTCCTCGACAATATTTCAAAAGGATCGGAAGCATAGCCGAACTCAATATCCAGGGAGGGCAGCTCCCGGACCCGCGCCTGTACATAATCATGTAACGGCCCTGCGCCAAAAACGCCGATCTTCCCAATTGGAAAGTCTCGGTGATGTTCCCGCATAAGAACCAAAGTATCAAAAAAAAGTGCAATGCCCTTACCATCGCAGAGACGGCTCATAAGGACAACGTCAAAGTCTTTGTGCTTAGCCACGGATGACCGAGTGTAGTCCGTAAAAGAACACGGCGAGACTTCAATCGGCGGAACCGCCTCAAAGAGCGACGAAACACTGCGGGATATATTTTCAGAAAGACAGTCCAACCTTGACGCAGAAGCGATGCTCTGCCGCCACATAAACCAGCTGTATCGGCTAAAATTTTTTCTATCTGGGCGCGCCGAATCAACAACAGACAATGAATAACTTACACCAGAAAAACGCCCTACCCAAGAGTGAAAGAGGGTCAAATAAGACGGATCGACGGGATAATGCAGGTGACGGCAACCACGACCGAGCACATACCACCACAACTGAAAAACAAACATTATCTTACTGATAGCGTTAAGCCGCCCCAGCAAACGAAAGTCATCGAGAATCACAACCCCCTCAACCTCTAGGGAAACGCCTACCGTTTCAAGTGCAGATTTGCCATGCGCATTGATGATGAGCCTATGCCCCCCTACTGACTCTTGCATTTTCCTGAAAGCCCTGGCAAAGCGCCGCTCAGCTCCGCCTGGAGCTCCATAGAAATTCATCACCAATACCGACATGCAAAACACCCTTCTTGGCAAAACTCCAAAACAATGACTGACTTTTCACTTTAAAACAGCGCGATAAACGCTCATGCAAAATTTCCAGAACCCGATTTCGGTACCAAACTCGACATGATCGCGTGGAGCGCGTGAGAGATAGCCCGTCAAATCAGACTCAGACCAACCCATTTTTTTCAAGAAATACTGCCGATCCTCAATCAACTCTTTTTCAGACGGGTAAGGAATGCTCTCAAGGTCTGATAACGCCGCGCTCCGTGTCATCTGTCCGGATATGATCAAGGTGGAAAAATGTACTCGACGTTTATCGACCGAGAATTTCTCTGGCAGGATATAACCCTGATAGAAACGGGTGAATATAGATTCATAGTGTTTATACGGATAAGGCTTATAGCCAAAGTTCTCTTTCAGACTTTGCATGGCAGAAACCTTGTTATAGGGCATCAAATCAAGAATCGAGTGCCACTTAACCTTCCTTACGTACGTCGAATAGACATACCCTAACGTCCCCAGCATCGGGAGCGTCTTTATCTTCACCGACGAGCGCCGAGCAAGACTGACGATATTCTTCCGATCATACTTGAACCAGTTCCAGCGCGCAGGAATAGCCATTCCCTCCGAGCTCTGATTACTTCCAGAAAGAATATGACGAACTCCGTATCTGGCAGCCATCTTATAATTTACCGCCAACATGGCGTTATCATATAATAACTCGACATCAATAACATCACTGTCAAAGAATGCCTGCATCAAGGACTTGTACTCACCCCACTCGATGACATGCGTATACAGATCTACGTTCAGTCTCTTGACCAAATTGGCGATGTTGTTCTGAGCCAACTCAGAATTCCAACCGTTATCCATATGAACAGCCAAAGGACGCAGACCAAGCTCGATCGCCTTGACCAGGACCCACGAGCTATCAACTCCACCAGAAACACCGACTATACAGTCATAGTCCTTGCCAGCACCGTCAGCCTTGACCTTGTCGACAAATGCTGACAAACGAGCCGCACGCTCTTCATCATCTTGGTCAAGTAGGTGCCCCGAACGAACCAGAAACTCGGAACAGTAGTTACACACACCATGCACATCAAACGTGATATCCAGCGCGCTCGTATCCATCACACAGCGAGTACAAATCTGGTAAGGCCTAGTCATTAATTACCTCAAAAATTTTTCAAGATCTGCATATTCTGGATAGGTAATTAAAACAGCCCGATGCGAACCCTGCAGAACAAAGAAACTGCCCGCAGCAACAGCAGACGCCCCTGCGTTAATTGCAAGAGCAAAATCCGAGATACCAGAGGCCCCACCTAAAGCAATGAGCGGAACATCGACTGCCTCGGCGGCGAGCTGAATTAAACGTAAATCGTAACCCATCCGCATCCCGTCGCGATCTACTGCATTTAGCAGCACTTCCCCCGCCCCGGCAGCAACCAGCTTCTGCATCACAGCAATCCAATTAAGCGATTTGGCATATCCTTTCGCAGACGACCGCATACGATATCGCCCAAACCAATCACGCTTGACGTCGATCGAAACCACGATGCTCTGGCTGCCAAAGCGCTCGGCAAGCTCTCGAATCAAACCAGAATTTTCAAGCGCAGATGTCTGCAGAATCACTTTTTCCACGCCGATGGAAAATATCCGACGGGCCTGCTCGACAGTCGATATACCACCGCCGTAGCCAAGGGGCATGAAACACTCGGCAGCGACGCTCTCTATCAGTTCATAGTCTGGCTCGCGCCCTTGACGACTGGCGTCGATATCCAGCAAAACAAGCTCATCCACCTCCTTTTCATTGAAAATACGGATGGCGTTGAGCGGATCACCAATATATTTATGCTTGCCGAACTTCCGGGTCTTGACCAGACCTCCTTCGCGCAGCAGCAACGCGGGTATCACACGATGCTTCAGCACGTCACACCTCTAGGAAATGTCGAAAGATTTCCATCCCGAACTTGTGGCTCTTCTCGGGATGGAACTGGAAGCCCCAGATATTTTCCCGGCGAAAAGCCGCGACAAAGGTCTCGCCGTAATCACACTCCAGCAGGACATCTTCAGAATTCCCGCACTCGACAAGATAGGAATGTACAAAATAGAATCTGCGTGCTGTCTCAACCAATGGCAACAAAACATCTTCACGCATCTGCCGCACTTCGTTCCAGCCCATATGTGGGACTTTGAGCTTGACATCAGCCGGCCTGAAGCGCCGTGCATGAGCATCAAGCCAGCCAAGGCCGGGCTCCTGCCCCTCCTCGCTGCCACGGGTTAACAACTGCATACCGAGGCAAATACCCATGATGGGTACTTTGCGCTCAAACACAGCCCGTTCCAGCGGAGCAATCCACCCCTTCTGGCGCAAGCTTGAGATGCCATGATCAAATGCTCCGACCCCTGGAAGGATCAACTTATCGGCTGCCGCAAGGTGATCGGGCTCAGTAATTATGTGAGCCTCGCCCCCCTCGTGACGGATCATGTTGACGACTGAAGCAAGGTTGCCGCTGCCGTAGTCGATCACGAATATTTTGTTGTCAGCCACTGCTCAGCACCGATCAGTTACTTCATTGATAGCAGGTAGAGACCGGCAGTCTTAACCATATTGTTGCCAACCTGGGAGCGCGCCGGCATTTGTACGCATGTAGTCAACTCACATGGCTGGCCGGTGATTATCGCTTCGTGGTATTCGGTGACCATCAGCGGTCTCGATGGATGGAGGCAAAAACCAGCATCATTATCCATGAGACCCAAGCACAAAGCGACACGCAATAAGTCTGCGCCGAGGGGCCGCCAAGACTATCCCTGACGCACCCGACCTATAAAACTTCCAACCTGGCAACAGCGCTTTCTCACGCCAGCGCTTGCTCAAGGTATCGCCGATAGTTGCCACGCCAGTCTGGTGCCCAGATATCGTCCTGCACGACACTCAGTTGTCCACCCTCCGGCGCGAGAATCGCCGCCGCAAACTGCTGCACATCAGAAAATCCAGAAAAAGGGTGCACTGGATAGCTAAATCTGGCCTTGGACGTCTCCCACAACAGCACCTTTGGAACTATACCTGCTGCCTCGAACAGGCCAGTCGAAACCTCACCAGCAACTACATACGCGCTACCGAATGACTCGTATATGTCTCTGTTACGATCGATGGCCACATTCCCGGCCATTCCATCGGGATATTTTTCATAAACTTTCACGCGCTCCAACGGATGAGGCCGCACAACGACTCTGTAACGCCCCTTGAGAAGAGAGTCCAACTCTTTGGCCAACGATAGATATAATGAAAATTCAATACCATCTCCAAGAAGTAGAATATCTCTCTTTTCTGCATTGACACATCCGTTTGATCGAAACTGCTCACTGTAATGAGGATGACCCACCACCCACTTTTCTACAGGGACACTGATTTGTTCATTCCACCACCGGCCATAGCCAAGAAAATCGTGGGGTAAATAACGTCGATACTTCTCACTTTCCCGCAACAACGGAGCATAGTTATAAGAATGATGCCCACCGGAAATCATCCCGTGCTGAGGCTCTGCCACGCGCACACCCATTTCTCGAGCCACATGATTGAGAACGCCATGATCGCTATAGCAACCTTCTTCAAGAAGTAGTAAGCGCGGCTTGAATTTTTTCAGTATATTTCTATATGCAAGCTGCATGACGGGCAAGCGCGCTATCTTGCGAGATACAACGCCCACCAGCATTTCCATATTCCGATCTGACACTGAGAGCCCGTACAAGGCGAAAGCCCTGCTCCTGGCATACTCCAAAATTTCCCGAGCCTGCCTAACATGTTCATCTCGCGAACAAATGCGGCCAATCAAAAGTATCGCAGATTGCCAAGGCGTCCAATAACTAACGTTTTTATTCCAGCGTGGCTCTGGAAGATGCCAATCTACCAAGCCCTCGATAGTAGCAACGTCTGCATACGAGGATTCGACCAAGTAATCAGTTATACGATTGAACCACTGGCCTTCACGCCGAAATTGACCCGCCCCCGTTGCAAATACCAATATTTCGCTTGGAACTCTCGGCTGTCGAATATTATGCAGCAAGACCTTTGGCAAAACGGTCAACGCTTTTCGATAAGGAACTGACGAAGCCGGAACCAGTAACGAAGCCTGCTTATAAAAAAGGTCAGAAATCAATTGTTTAAAAAATTGAATCCGCACCAATGGCCAAAGCAAATAACCTGTTCTGGGACAGCAAAACTCCAGAAACGCCGGATCATTCTCGATCTGTACCAGATTTTCAAAACTGGGCGGCGCCACTAAATCAGCCCCCAACTGATTGGGGTTCCTCGCTTGATCGCTTGCTTCGCACGCTTGCCGATGACTTGCTCAAAGTACTTCGGCGGCAAGCCAAGCCCCGGGCGAATGATCCGAACGTTGGCTTGCGACAGCAGTTCACCTTCAGCAATGTCTTCGCTGGCATAGATGGAGCGACGAAACACACGACTCTTTTCTTCGGAATCAGTAGCTCCATAGGTCACCCGCCCCAGTGCCTGCCAGGCACGCTCGGTTTCCATAACCAACTGAGCAATCTCTGCTGGCTCCATCGAAAAGGCGCTATCAACACCACCCTCGGCGCGGCTGAGCGTGAAATGCTTCTCGACGACAGTCGCCCCCAGCGCCACGCTGGCAACCGAAACACCAAGCCCCATCGTATGGTCTGACAACCCGACTTCACAGCCGAACAGTTCGCGCAGATGCGGGATGGTCAGGATGTTGGTGTTTTCGGGTGAAGCTGGATAGCTACTGGTGCACTTGAGCAGAACCAGATCCTTACAGCCCGCTTCGCGAGCCGCACGCACGGTTTCGTCCAATTCGGCAATGGACGCCATCCCAGTGGAAATGATCAACGGCTTGCCGGTTGCCGCCACACGACGAATCAACGGCAGGTCGGTATTTTCGAAGGAGGCAATCTTGTAGCAGGGCACATCCAACGCTTCGAGAAAATCAACAGCCTTGTCATCGAAGGGAGTACTGAACGCGATCATGCCCATTTCGTGAGCCTTGTCAAAAATCGGCTTATGCCACTCCCAAGGTGTGAAAGCTTCACCATACAGCTTATATAGAGACGTTCCCGCCCATAGGCTGTTGGGATCGCTGATGTGGAATTCACGCTCGTCCAGATCCAGCGTCATCGAATCGGCTGTATAGGTCTGGATCTTAAGTGCATGGGCACCGGATCGCGCCGCCGCCTCGACGATCTGCAGAGCCCTCTCAAGCGACTGGTTATGGTTACCGGACATCTCCGCGATAATGAAGGGCGCATGGCCTCGTCCGATCGATCGTTTTGCAATCTTGAATGATTCAGTCATAGCTTATACAGCTTCTTTGAAAACAGCGTGTTGTCGACGTCATAGCCAGCAGCCATGAACAACCCATTTGAACGTTTGTTGGCACCCATCACATGTGCACGAAGCACTCTCACTTCAGGACAGTTTACAACGAGCCATTTCTCCGCACTTTGCAGCAGTTCTGCGCCGCGACACGTCACACGCGCTTCAGGCACCAAGTATATTGAAACCTCTGCCTGGTCTGCTTCAATGTCAAACCGCACAACGCCAACCGACTCACCCTCCCGCAAACCGATGAGTAACTTTCTGCGCGGATCCTTTAACACAACGTTGAGCCAGCGACAATGATCGTCCCAGGCAATAAGTTCGGTATTGCGTGAAACGGCGCGAATGGAAGGATGATTTCGCCAGCGGTGCAGGTGTTCGGAATCTGTTGGCAACGCAACGCGCATCTCAACACCGGTAAATCCCATGCGCGCGACCAAACGCTGAACCCCCCTTCCGTCCACAGCATTTATGCCCAACGATGAAACAAGCTGCCTTAATGCATCATTTTCCAGCAATGCACCTAAGTGCTGCACAAACGCCCCACGGACGTCACCACTGAAGTTTGGAGAATAAACCAACCCATTCGTAGCCGCATCCGCCAGCTGTACTGACTGGTTATCGGCGGTGCTGACAGCAATTGTCGGAAGCCCCAGACAACATCTCTCCCACGTCGCCGTACCACCGGCACCCAAAGCAAGATCAGATACCGCCATTAGCTCGGCCATCCGTCCGGTCTGCACATGGCAGTAGTATCCTTGACGCAAGCAAAGCGCCTCGATGGCCTCCCTGAAGGCGTGTTGCGCGCCCAACACAACATCGACATGAAGGTCCTTCGTTGCCTCCATACCAACCAAAGCATCGAGAGCTTTGCCCGTGAAATTGTGCGCATCCACTCCACCGAAGAAGACCATGACACGCTTCACCGCCCCCTGACGCGGAGCGACACTCTCGCGCAACCGACGAAATTCGTCACGTAACAGCGCAAAGCGCGGGCCGAGCAACAACTGACAGCGCCCAGGAACCCTGCCAACATAGCGCGCAGACATATCAAGATATAGGTTTTGGTCAAGCAACAAGTCGCAGTCATGCTGGCGATCTGCGAGATCATCGATAACCAAGATCTTGTGGGCAATCTGCCGCAATGCCCCTTCCCAGCGTGCGTCCAACGCATAATGGTCAACAACAAGCCAGTTCCAGTGCTTTCCGTACAGTGCTCCGACGCACTCGCGGGCATCTGTTTCCTGGCTGACCTCCAGCCATGAGGAATGAAGCAGTTCGCTACAGGACGCCCCTTCATCTCTCGCGTTGAGACGCTGAAAGACGTGCCCTTGTTGAATAATCAAATGCAGAAGATTATCCGGCATGTGACGACTAAAAAAGCACGTTCGAACGCCCCGTTTTTGTAAGGCATTAGCCAAGGCGAGGCAGCGCATGAGATGCCCAGTTCCGATTTTTTCGGAAGCATCAACACGAAAGGCGACGTTCAATTTGCCCTCCCGGTCAACAAAACGGCATCGTACCCAGTTATCAGCTGCCTGCATGGACGCCTTGGCGAACTCAGCACCAGTTGATGCGATGCCGACGATACCTCTCGAGCAACATCAACAAATCGTTTTTGCGCCGGACTCACTCGACCTCCTTGCGTTACTCGTGGGAGCGACAAGCGCTAACGCCCTCATCATCGATATAGTAGATGCAAAAGGGTACAAGACATCACGCAACGAACACAGTCCTCCAGCATGTCAGGACTTCTTTTCCATCAGGAACCAACTGATATCGTCTTGTGGAAATGCAGGGTCGCGACGGTAGACAAAGCCATAATCAACAAGCTTCAAATCCGGGTACTTCTCCATCATTTCCCCAGCAAAATCACGCTTGAACAGACGATCGGCATGACCGCGATAGGCAATAGCGACGGGTGACGGATTGTAGTATTCGCAAACCAGCACGAAACGCCGCGAAGCGCTGTACAGCTTTTCGTACACAACGGGCAACATGTCCGGATTGATGTGGATGAGCACGCCTTTTATAAGGGCGAGTTCGACCTGATCACTTACGGGGTAATTGAAGATCGATCCCTCGTACACATTGTCCTGACCGATATGCGCCCGCAATTGCTCTGCTGCATCGGGATTGATCTCGATACCACGCAGCACTGCACCGGGATACACCAACTGCAAAGCCCGCAGGTTCATGCCGATATTGGCGCCAAACTCGATGGCCGAGGAAATTTGACCTGCCTGCTTAAGCGCCTTGGCGAAGAAATTAAGGTTGGATGCCAACAATTGCTGGCTGTCGTTTCGACCGATGTACTCGGAGCCGAACTCGCCAGCCCAAAAAGTTTCCTGCGGCGTCAAATAATCCAATTCACTCATTTTGCCTGCTCACCCATCAACTGTTTGAAAATCATTTCCGCCCGCATCCAGTCATCCATGCTGTCTATATCCTGAACTCTCCAGTGCGGGATGGGTACAGGCATCGAATGGCTCTCAAAAATCCTCAGCCCTTGTGTCCAGGCTAAGGGGCGCCCCCAATAGAACTGGCCGGCATCATGTAGCGCTACCGGCAAATCCTGGGAGCGCGTCAAGAAAAACTCAGGAAACAGCATCCCAAGCCCCCCTTCCGGCAGTTCCCGGAAAGCGCGATACACCGAAGGAGAAAACTCGGAGACCGAAAAAGCGTAGGCCCAATCACCCGATTGCAAAGCCATCCAGCCACGCACGAGATCGTCCGCCCTAATAAGCGGCGCAGTGGCGTAGATACAGCAAACTGCGGAAGGTTGCTCGCCCTGCTGTGTGAGCCAGCGAGTCGCGTGGGCAATTACCTCAGTGGTACCAGCATAGTCATCGGATAGCTCGGGCGGTCGGATAAAAGGAGTCTCCGCCCCCCAGGCCCTGGCCACCTCAGCAATTTCCTCATCATCGGTCGAGACGATAATACGCTCGAACAGACCAGTTTCCTGCGCCGCGCGAATCGACCAGGCAATCATGGGCCTGCCGCAGAACTCCTTGATGTTCTTGCGGGGAATGCGCTTGCTGCCGCCACGGGCCGGAATCACCGCTACATTCAAGACAGCGCCTCTCTGAGCAACCGAACGACGCTACGCTGCTCTTCATCGGTCAGGTCGTAAAAAAGCGGCAGACTGAAAGCCTCGGAGAAATAACGCTCTGCTTCCGGGAAGTCACCCCAATTGAAACCCAAATTGCGATAGTACGGTTGGGTATGCACCGGGATGTAATGAACCTGTACCCAAATATCTGCGGCACGTAATTTCGAAAACACCTCGAAACGACGCTCGGCGGGAACTCTGATCGGGTACAGATGCCAAGCAGACTCTTCGGAAGCCAACGGCAAAATAACGGGTAGATCGGCGAGCAGCACATGATATTGCCGCACAAGCTCCCGTCGCCGCGCAATAAACTGTGGTAATCGCTCAAGCTGGCTGACGCCCAATGCCGCCTGTAGATTAGTCATGCGGTAGTTGTAGCCCAGCTCTATCTGCTGATACTCCCATGGCCCTTGCGGCGTGCTTACCAATTCGCCTGCGCTTTGCGCGATGCCATGCGTACGAAGGCGAACCAGGCGCTTGGCTAGTGCCGTGTCGTTGGTCAACAACATCCCGCCTTCACCGGTAGTTATGATTTTTACCGGATGGAAACTGAACACCACGATATCACTATACTGGCAAGCTCCCACCGGCACGCCTTGATACTCGGCACCCACCGCATGTGACGCATCCTCGATGATACGGAAGCCATATTGCTTGCCCAACGCAGCGATCGCCTGCATGTCACAACTTCGCCCGGAAAAATGCACGGGAATGACAACCTTGGGCAAGCGACCTGCGTTTTGAGCAGTTGCCAACTTCTCGGCCAGGCGCGCTACGCTGATATTGAGCGTCTCCGGGTCTATATCAACAAAGTCTACATCGGCGCCGCAGTATCGCGCGCAATTGGCAGTTGCCACGAAGGTGTTAGGGCTGGTCCAGACAAGATCCCCCGGCCCGACTTCGAGAGACATGCAGGCGATGTGCAGCGCAGCTGTGGCATTGCTGACCGCCACGGCATGCTCTGCCTGACAGCAGGTCGCAATGGCGCGCTCGAAACTTGCAATACCAGGCCCCTGGGTTAGCCAGTCGGAGCGCAAGACCTCAACCACCGCAGTGATATCGTCTTCACTAATATTTTGTCGACCGTATGGAATCATAAGCCCTACATCATGCATTTTTACTATGGTTAGAGAAATACTATCACCAACTTACTCTTGCTGCCTTTTCTTTCGAATCAGCTTTGCCGGGACCCCGCCCCATATCTCTCCAGACGGAATATCCCGTGTAACGACACTATTCGCACCTACGACGCTATTCTGACCAATTGACACGCCTGGATTAATCAACACATTAGCCCCGACCCAGCACGCATCACCGATAGCAACATCACCAAGTTTAGAAGGAACTGGCTTGATACGAAAGTCGCTGTCCGGAATAGCAGATTCAGTAAAAATTCTCACGTTAGAAGAGACATGACAACCTGTACCCACACGAACAGAACGGCCCTGTGCTGCATGAACGGTAGAGTTATCACCAATATAACTATTATCACCCAGACTTATCTCGCCCTCGCCGTACAAAAGAATATGCTTACCATTAAAGCGAAAACCAGGCGACACCGAGTATTTGAGGCGAAACGAAGTGTATATAACCCCCCAATAGCGTGAACTTAGCGAGGTAAAAACCCTGACCAGAATTCTATTCAAGATACTCATCATCATCGATTAGGTCTTCCTCAACGATAAAACCAGAAGCCAAGGCAACGGCAATATTCTCTGCGCCATACACCATGCCCCCAGAAAAAAGACTAGCTGAACAAAAACATAACTCCAGGCAGCTCCTACAACCCCTAACCGATCAACCAGAAAATACGTCAGGACCACATTAACCAAACCAACGAACAGCGTTAACCTAGCCAGATACCCGGTCTTCTCAGAAAAAAATATGAACCCGGCGACAACATAATACATGCCCATAAAGGCATTACCGAAACCGATCAACTGAGCAACTCTCAAAGAATCCTTATATTCGTCTCCGACAATCCACGGATACACGTAAGGCAATACACTCACATAGCATATGGCTAGGACTAAAAACACCAGAAACATCACCGCACATTGGCGGACAATACGAACCCCAGCGAGCTCATCTTTCTTTCTTAACTCACCATACAGATGGGGGGCGAATGCTTTTACGAATGCATCTGCCAAGACACCCACAACCATCCCCATTTGTGCACCTACAGCATAACTCCCTGTCGCGGCGACGCCCAAAGCCGAAGTGACAATAAATCTGTCACTCATCGCAATCATCATAGCGCCAACGGTATGCGGAATAAGTGGCACCCCGAAACGCAGTGCAGCTCTAGCGTAATCAGGATTAAAACTCCAACTAACAAAACATCCACGCTGCAAACTGTACAGCGCCGCCCCCCCAAACAAAAAAATGGCGCCGACAATACCAAGCCCTCTCCCTTCCCACCCCATTCCAAGAAGCAGAATCAACCCTAACGATAAAGACAAATTGACCAACGTCTGTATTACCTGAAAAGAACCATATCTCACGACTTGGTTCTTTACCTGCCACACCACCAGCCTGATTTGTATAATGGTTTGAGCTGCAGCGGCCAACACAGCGATGAGCAGCCAGCCCTGAGGAAGGCTCGTCCACCGAGACAAAGGCTCCGCAATTGACCAAACGATCAGAAGAACGATGAATGTGCTCGCCGACAAAACAGCCAGGCACGTCCCGACAAAACGAGGATGATCCGTCTCGCGATCAAAGTAACGAACGCTAACCGCCCCATGAAGGCTAAGACCGGTAAACGCCGAAAGCACACTCATGACAGTGGTAAACATCGCGACGACACCGTACTCCGCCGGCGATAAAACCCGAGTTAAAACAGGCAAGAGAAAAAACGGGATAGCACTGTTCAGAATATTTGCCGAGGCGTATGTCGCCACAGAGCCAAACAGTTTTCCAAATGAACTCATGCAAATCCCTGCAGCGTTTTCTGCAAGGAATCGACGACAAAAATTTGTTGCTCCTCAGTGACATCCGGCCCCATGGGTAGACTCAAGACGCTTTGACTACATGCCTCGGCTACAGGGAAAGCGCCTTCTTTGAGGCCAAGATAACCAAAAGCCGGCTGTAAGTGCAGTGGTATTGGATAATGCACGGCGGTTGGCACCCCAAGAGCGTTTAACGCCTTGGACAATTCATCACGTACGTCCACCCGCAAAGTATATTGGGCATAGACACTGCTGGCATGAGGCAAGACGCAGGGGGTCACAACGCCAGGACATGCCGCCGAAATCAACTGGTCGTATCGAGCAGCAACATGCGCTCGCCGCCCCACCTCCCAATCGAAGCGCTCGAGCTTGGCGAGCACTACGGCAGCCTGCAGCGTATCCATGCGACCATTGATTCCGACTCGCGAATGATGATAGCGCCTGTCCTGGCCATGAACACGAATCTCACGCATGGTCTTGGCCAGATGATCATCATCGGTAAACAGGGCGCCGCCATCACCATATGCACCTAAGGGCTTGGACGGGAAAAAGCTGGTCGAGCCGATGCTGCTAAGAGCACACGAGCGACGCCCCTTATATGTCGCACCGAATGACTGGGCGGCATCCTCAATAACAGGAAGCCCATACTTTTCAGCGATTACATTGATGGCATCGAAGTCCGCACACTGGCCGTACAGGCAGACCGGCATAATGGCGCGGGTACGCGGCGTGATTGCCGCCTCAATCTTCGCCGGATCGATATTGCAGGTATCTGGATCGACATCGACGAAAACCGGCGTTGCGCCCAGCAAGGCAATCATTTCACCGGTGGAGATAAAAGTGAAAGGAGTCGTGATGACCTCGTCACCACTCCCGATCCCGAGAGCCATCATGGCGATCAACAGAGTGCAGGTGCCACTACTGGCACTAATACAGTGCTTGACGCCCACGTACTCGGCAAGTCGCTCCTCAAGCTCGAACACCTCAGGACCCATGATGTACTGGCCATGACCAAGGACACGCTCCATACGCTCATGGATTGAAGTTTTAAGCTCGCGGTATTGGGTCTTGAGATCTATAAATTCCATGACAGACTTCAATGACGGTGGCCGAGCACCGTGTATGTTCATGTTGGCAAATACAGGCTACGCCGTGCGACGCGACTCAGTACTCACTGGAGAAACCTCGCACGCAACTTACCGATCGAGGTCGAAAAAAACACTCGCTGAACCGCTGTTCGCTGGGGTGCAAACACTTATCCGATGAGCAAGAACATGTACCAAATCGGGCATAATGATAGCACCATCCCCACCTAGGATGTGCCCACATTCCGCCAGGGGAGAGAGGCAAGCCAGCGACAAACCAAGCGATCCAACCCAGGCCTGCAACAGTCAAACCTCAGATCCGCCCCCCCCCCCCCCCCCCCCGCCAACAAGACACCCACCACTACACGACACGCTATTTCACACGGGAATCACTCGAGTGAGCACAGTATCGTCCAGCCGATAGATAACACCCGTTTGCTCGCAAACCATCTGCGCATTTCCGGCCAGCGGTAAATCCAGGCGCTCGCCAAACTCGCTCATCCAGCCGATCTGCCGCGCTGGCACACCGACCATCAAGGCATAAGCCGGCACGCACTTGTTGATCACCGCCCCCGCACCGACAAAGGCGTATTCGCCGATGGTGACACCACAGACAATGGTGCAATTAGCACCGAGCGTAGCGCCCTTTTTGACCAAGGTGTCTCGGTATTCGCTCTTGCGTTCGACCAGAGAGCGCGGGTTGTAGACATTGGTAAACACCATGCTCGGTCCGCAGAACACCCCCTCTTGCAGGGTGACATTGTCATAGACCGACACGTTGTTCTGGATCTTGCAATTGTCGCCAATGACCACTTTGTTACCGACAAAGACGTTTTGCCCAAGTGACACGCCTTTGCCAATACGCGCACCACCGCAGACATGCACAAAATGCCACACCCGCGAGCCATCACCAATCTGCGCGCCGTCATCGACAATAGCGGAAGGATGGATCTGATAATTCATATCCGCCTCAGCAACTCAGGACTGAAAGGAAAGGATGACCCTCTTCGTTCTGCGGTGTAACGATGGCGGACGAACGAATGGTATTCACAGTATCCACGCAGTGACGCGCATCTTCGATGCCGTAGCCACGGCCGGCGAGAATTTCCCGATAACTGGTGGTATGCAGGTCGGTAAAACCTTCGGAGAACTCCATCTCGTCTCCGTCAACGGTGATTGAGCGGTAGGTCGGCTTTTTACCCTTGACCGAATCCGGCAGGTCCTGCGCATCAATAGACAGGAACCAACGCACCCGGGCCTTTTCGTACTCCAGGTAGCCAGCCGCTTTGTAATCATTGGCAAAGTGCACAACGTTGCGCTGCAACTTGCCGAAGATGAAATGCAGCATGTCGTAGAAGTGCACGCCAATATTGGTCGCGACTCCATAGGACTTGCGTGGGTCGCCCTTCCAGCTCTCCATGTACCACTTGCCACGGGAAGTGATGTAGGTGAGTTCTACATCGTATTTGCCGTCGCGAGACTCACGGGCAACTTTCTCTTTGAGATCGAGAATTGCCTGGTGATGACGCAGTTGCAGGATGTTGTAGACGCGCTTGCCCGTTTCGCGTTCGACCAGCGCAAGTTCGTCCAGGATTTCTGGTGTAGGAACCAGCGGCTTCTCGCAAATCACATCACAGCCAAGGCGCAGACCCGCCGCAATATGGGAATGGTGCAGGTAGTTGGGCGAGCATACCGCGACGTAGTCCAAGGCCGTCGCCGGATCGCGCTTGAGCTGCCAGGCGTGTTCATTGAAACGCTCGAACTGGGTAAAAAACTCGCTCTGCGGAGACAGGCTGTCAATGATCCCTACGGAATCGTTGATGTCATAAGCCGACACCAACTCGTTTCCGGTGTCTTTGATTGCGCGCATATGCCGCGGGGCGATGTAACCGGCAGCACCGATAAGGGCGAAACGTTTCAAGGGGAACACTCCAGCAATCAGGCTTTGATGATATGAGCTTCGGGGGTGCGGTACTTACCGCGACTATCCACCACCAACCGTGCGTGTTGGCGAATCAGCTCATAATCGAATTTATCGTGATCAGTGGCCAGAACAACGGCATCGAAGCTCGCGATATTTTCAGCGGTCAGCGCTTCACTGGACAGATTGAAGTGGTGTTCGCGCATCTTCGGGAAAACCGGAACGTGCGGGTCGCTGTAAGCCACCACACAGCCTTTGGCTTCGAGCAACTCCATGATTTCGACGGAAGGGGACTCGCGCATATCGTCGACGTTTTTCTTGTAGGCGATACCGAGCACCAACACCTTGCTGCCCTTCAAGGACTTGCTGTTGTTGTTTAGGCCATCCATCAGCTTGCTGACGACATACTCGGGCATGGCCTTGTTGACCTCGCCGGATAGTTCGATGAAACGCGTATGCAAACCGTACTCGCGAGCCTTCCAGGTCAGGTAAAACGGGTCGATCGGGATGCAATGCCCACCGAGCCCCGGCCCCGGGTAGAACGCAGTGAAGCCGAAAGGCTTGGTTGCAGCCGCATCGACCACTTCGAAGATATCGATCCCCATACGATCGGCGACCACTTTCATCTCGTTGACCAAGCCGATATTCACCGCGCGGTGAATATTTTCCAGCAACTTGGTCAACTCGGCGGCCTTGGTGGAACTGACCGGCACGACCTGGTCAATCGCCTGTTCGTACAGTGCGATGCCCACTTCCAGGCAAGCCGGGGTGTGCCCGCCGATCACCTTGGGGATAGTGCGAGTTTCAAAGTCTGGATTGCCCGGGTCTTCACGCTCTGGCGAATAAATCAGGAAGATGTTTTCACCCACCTTCAATCCGCCTTCCTCAACCCGCGGAAGCAGTTCTTCTTCGGTAGTCCCCGGATAGGTGGTGCTCTCCAGAGAGACAACCTGCCCTTCACGCAAATAGGGTTTTATCGCTTCAGTGGTGTTGATCACGAAGCTCATGTCCGGTTCACGGTACTTGTTAAGCGGGGTGGGCACACACAGGATCAAGGCATCGCATTCGCTCGCCCGCTGGAAATCGGTGGTGGCCTCGAAGCCGCTTTGACGAGCGTTCTGAATTTTTCCCGCAGGGATATGCTCGATATAGCTTTGTCCGTCATTCAACCGAGAGACTTTAGCCTCATCGATATCGATGCCCAGCACACGAAAGCCAATAGCGTTGTAACGCAACATCAGAGGCAGACCGACATAACCCAGCCCTACGATACCAATTAGAGCCTCTCTGCTTTTGAACTTGCCAACACTCGCCCGTTTGATGCCCGACATCAGGTAAAACTCCCATTAACTAATTCTTAAGCGGTTCACACTTCAACTAATCGGGAATCACCACCCGCTGTTGATGTTTATCTTCGCATGCATGTCTTGCCAGTTTCGGGTAAGCGTTCGCTGCCTGGTTGGCGTGATCCAAATAGCGTCCTGTACTGGCGATGCACACCCTACGGAGTGTTGCTTGCCTTCCAGTACGGCATAACCGCGTACGGGGCCTGGCCCCTGGGTGCCAGGAGGGTATTCCCTTACCCTCGCAACCAAAAAAGCGCATTATGCCACTTATCTCCCGGCATGACTTTAAAGCAATTGATGGGGAGTCTGCGCTCCGACCAACAAACACCTTGCACTAGCGTGCCCCCCTTATCGAGCAGTCAAATGCGACAAGCCTGCATGGCCGGGCCGACACATTTGACGACGGAAACGCATCCTGCATGGAGTTACTGAAGTAGCACCTGAGCTCCCAAGAAAAAACCGCCCCCCCCCCATCGAGAAGCGCAGCTTTTTTACGTCCGGCGGATTTACACCCGAAAGCGCTGCACCATGCCCTGCAGAGCATTGGCCAACTTCGACAACTCATGACTGGAAGCACTGGTCTGATCCGCACCGGAGGCGGAACGCACCGACAGATCACGGATATTCACCAGATTGCGATCCACTTCCCGAGCGACTTGAGCCTGTTCTTCCGCAGCACTGGCGATCACCAGATTGCGCTCGTGAATCTCGTGGACCGAGGCCGTGATGGTCTGCAATGCGTCACCGGCCCGTTCAGCCAACACCAGCGTACTCGTGGCACGGGAAGCACTGGCATTCATGGAGTCCAGCGCCAGGTTGGAACCGTTGCGCATGCCCTGAACCATTTGCTCGATTTCCTGAGTCGATTGCTGCGTACGATGCGCCAATGCACGCACTTCATCGGCTACCACCGCAAAACCGCGCCCACTTTCACCCGCGCGCGCCGCTTCAATGGCGGCGTTGAGCGCCAACAGATTGGTTTGCTCGGCGATGGCCCGAATGACATCCAGCACTTTGCCAATGTCCTGGGACTGATTGGCCAGCGACTGCACCAACTCACCGGTGTGCTGCACATCCTTGGCCAAGTCGCTGATCGCGCTGGCGGTTTCGCTGACCCGCTCCTGCCCCAATTGCGCTGACTCGCTGGATTGGCGGGTAGCATCAGAAGTCGACACGGCGTTGCGCGCCACTTCTTCCACGGCCGAGGTCATTTCGTTGACCGCCGTGGCGGCCTGCTCAATTTCGTTGTTCTGCTGTTGCAGGCCTTGGGTGCTGTCGAGAGTGACAGCATTCAATTCATCCGCCGCCGTGGCCAGCTGAGTCGCTGAACCGCTGATGGCTTGCAAGGTTTCTCGCAGGTTCTGCTGCATGGTCGCCAGTGCCTTGAGCAAACGAGTCACTTCGTCGTTGCCATGGGTTGCTATCGGCCGGGTCAGATCGCCCTGCGCCACGCTCTCCGCAGCCGTCAGGGCTTCGTTCAGGGGGCGGACGATGCTGCGGGTCAGCAACATGGCCAGGCCGACAGTGGCCAGCGCCGCGAGGGCGATGAACAGGCTGACGATGGTCCGCGACGTTTCGTAGTGCGCTGCGGATTTCTGGCTCTCAGCGGCGACCTGTTTGGCGAACAGGTCCGCCAGATCACTGAGTTGTTTGCCGGAGCCATCGACCACGGTTTTCATGTCGACCAGCAGCAGCCTGGTCAATTCGTCACGACGCCCCTGCTCTGCGAGAGTGAACGACTGGGCAATGCCGGTGCGATAGGCCGCAAAGGTGGTTTTGAACTGGTCATACAAGGCCTGGCCTTCGGCGGTGTTGACCAACTGGTCATAGACCGCGATCTTCTCGCTCAATTCCTTGTCGCGAGTGTCCATCTGACCGCGGTAGGTCGGAATGTTCTTTGGGTCCTGATCCAGCGCCATGCGCAAGGAAATGGTGCGGATACGCAACATCAGTTCGCGAATCTCGTCACCCCCGCGAATGCTGGGGAGCCACTGCTTCTCCACGGCCACCTCGCTCTCGCGAATGCTCGCCATTTGCCCCAGGGCAAACACCCCGAGCAACGCCACCAACACAGCGATCAAGGCAAAACCCAGCGCGGCACGGGGGGCAATATTCAGCTGACGAAGAAACATAACGAGCGCCTTTCTTGTTGTTGGCTTGAATGGGGGGCCGCGTTTGCGCCCCGACAGCTCGTTATCGGCTAGTTGTACGACGACTTGATAGGATTCGGCTTTTTCGAAGACAAAAAAAATCCCCGTATCTTTCGATACGAGGATTTTTAGTATGGTCGGGGTAAGGGGATTCGAACTCCTGACATCCTGCTCCCAAAGCAGGCGCGCTACCGGACTGCGCTATACCCCGGTAAAAAAAAGGCACCTTTGAAAGGCGCCTTCTGCGAACAGAGCTTTTGGCGTCTGATCTTAAGATTCGATTCCAGCGCTAACTGGTTTCAAAAATGGTGGGTCGTGTGGGATTCGAACCTACGACCAATTGGTTAAAAGCCAACTGCTCTACCAACTGAGCTAACGACCCAAAAATGGTCGGGGTAAGGGGATTCGAACTCCTGACATCCTGCTCCCAAAGCAGGCGCGCTACCGGACTGCGCTATACCCCGGTTTGAAATTGGCTCCGTGACCAGGACTCGAACCTGGGACCCAATGATTAACAGTCATTTGCTCTACCGACTGAGCTATCACGGAACTACATATTTCAATTTACAACGGTGAAGCTTTACTGCGCTCTCTTCGACCCGTTCGCATCGCTGCGTTCGTGTGTCTGAGGCGCGCTATTCTACAATCTTAAGCACCTCTGTCAACCCCCTAAATTGCTTTCAAGTTAATGATTTGCAACTTATTTCAGATTCCTGCTTGGGGAGCGGGAACCCTTCAGGGCGACTTACTGCGGGGCGCACTTTACAAGCCTTTTCCTTTCAGTTCAACAACCTGACGAAAAAAAGGCCTCGCAATGCGAGGCCTCTTCAATTTTGTTGCCGTCGTGGATCAGGCGAAGACGATCTCGTCGTTTTCCACAATGCCTTTGGCGGTATCGCCGGGCATGAAACGACCCGACAGAATGAGCTGCGCCAGCGGGTTTTCGATCCAGCGCTGAATCGCTCGCTTGAGCGGCCGTGCGCCATACACCGGGTCGTAGCCAACCGCGATCAGCTTGTCCATGGCCTCAGGGCTGAGCTCCAGCTTCAGTTCCCGCTCAGTCAGGCGACTGCGCAGACGACTCAACTGGATCTCGGTAATGCCCGCGATCTGATCCCGCGCCAATGGCTCGAAGATCACCACTTCGTCGACCCGGTTGATGAACTCCGGCCGGAAGTGCGTGGAAATCGCATCCATCACCGCTGCGCGCTGCGCCTCACGATCACCGACCAGTTCCTGGATCTGTACCGAGCCCAGGTTGGAGGTCATGACAATCACGGTGTTCTTGAAATCCACCGTGCGGCCATGGCTGTCCGTCAGGCGGCCATCTTCCAGCACTTGCAGCAGGATATTGAAGACGTCCGGGTGGGCCTTCTCGACCTCATCCAGCAGGATCACCGAATAAGGCTTGCGACGCACCGCCTCGGTCAGGTAACCGCCCTCTTCATAGCCCACATAGCCTGGTGGCGCACCAATCAGTCGAGCCACGGAATGTTTCTCCATGAACTCGGACATGTCGATCCGCACCATCGCCTCTTCGGTATCAAAGAGGAACTCGGCCAACGCCTTGCACAGCTCGGTTTTACCGACACCGGTCGGGCCGAGGAACATGAACGAACCGCTTGGACGATTCGGGTCGGACAACCCGGCCCGCGAACGCCGCACCGCGTTGGATACCGCGATCACCGCTTCGTCCTGGCCGATCACACGCTGGTGCAACAGGCTTTCCATCTTCATCAGCTTGTCGCGCTCGCCTTCGAGCATTTTCGACACGGGGATGCCGGTCCACTTCGACACGACTTCGGCGATTTCTTCCTCGGTCACCTTGCTGCGCAGCAACTGGTTTTCGCTTTTGCCATGCTGGTCGACCATTTGCAGGCTGCGCTCCAGGTCCGGGATCACCCCGTATTGCAGCTCGGCCATGCGGTTCAGGTCGCCTTTACGGCGCGCAGCTTCCAGTTCCTGACGGGACTGTTCGATTTTCTGCTGGATCTGCGCGGAACCCTGAACCTCGGCTTTTTCCGAGTTCCAGATTTCTTCGAGGTCCGAATACTCACGCTCGAGACGAACGATTTCTTCCTGGAGTTTTTCCAGACGCTTGATCGCCGCTTCGTCGCTCTCTTTCTTCAGCGCCTGGGACTCCACCTTCAACTGAATCAGACGACGCTCCAGACGGTCCAGCACCTCCGGCTTGGAGTCGATCTCCATGCGAATGCGGCTGGCGGCTTCGTCGATCAGGTCGATCGCCTTGTCCGGCAACTGACGGTCGGTAATGTAGCGATGACTGAGCTTGGCCGCGGCGATGATCGCGCCGTCGGTAATCGCCACTTTATGGTGAACTTCATAGCGTTCTTTGAGACCACGCAGAATGGCGATGGTGTCTTCTTCGCTCGGCTCATCCACCAACACTTTCTGGAAGCGCCGCTCGAGGGCCGCGTCCTTCTCTATATATTGGCGGTATTCATTGAGCGTGGTTGCGCCGACGCAGTGCAATTCACCACGGGCCAATGCAGGCTTGAGCATGTTGCCCGCATCCATTGAGCCTTCGCCTTTACCGGCGCCGACCATGGTGTGCAGTTCGTCGATGAACAGAATGATCTGCCCTTCCTGCTTCGACAGTTCGTTGAGCAGGGATTTCAGGCGTTCTTCGAACTCGCCACGGTACTTGGCACCGGCAATCAGTGCGCCCATATCGAGGGAAAGCAGGCGCTTGCCTTTCAGGCCGTCCGGCACTTCGCCGTTGATGATCCGCTGGGCCAGGCCTTCGGCGATGGCGGTTTTACCCACGCCAGGTTCACCGATCAATACCGGATTGTTTTTGGTGCGGCGTTGCAGCACCTGAATGGTCCGGCGAATTTCGTCGTCACGGCCGATCACCGGATCGAGCTTGCCTTCTTCGGCGCGTTTGGTCAGGTCGACGGTGTATTTATCCAGCGCCTGACGCGACTCCTCATGGTTGGCGTCGTTGACCGCCTCACCGCCGCGCAGGTTGTTGATCGCGTTCTCCAGGGCTTTCTTGCTCACACCCTGGCCGAGCAATAATTTGCCGAGCTTGCTGTTCTCGTCCATGGCGGCGAGCAACACCAACTCACTGGAAATAAATTGATCGCCCTTCTGCTGGGCCAGGCGATCGGCCTGGTTGAGCAGGCGCGCCAGATCCTGCGACATATTGACGTCGCCGGTGGGGTTCTGGATTTTTGGCAGCTGATCGAGCTGTTTGGTCAGCTCTTTGCGCAGGCTGTTGACGTCGAAACCGACCTGCATCAGCAGGGGCTTGATCGAGCCGCCCTGCTGCTCAAGCATGGCTTGCATCAAGTGCGCCGGTTCAATGCCGGGATGGTCAAGACCGACGGCCAGCGATTGGGCGTCGGATAGAGCTAACTGTAATTTGCTGGTTAAACGATCGATACGCATGGGTCACCTTCCTTTTGAGCAGGCCGGACCTATAAAACATCCTGAATGAAGAAACCTGCCAGATACCGTTATAGATGCGGTCGATTCTGGGAGTTTCAAGCGTCGTACAGTTGATGTAGATCAGAGAAGTCTAGCGTTCCAGCCAGACAAGGGAGGCAAACCGACCAGTGCGTGGACTGCGGCGGTAAGAAAAGAAGCGCGGATCGGTCACGGTGCAGAAACCGCCGCCATAAACAGCGGTAACGCCGCGAACAGCCAGACGCAAGCGCGCCAGTTCGTAGATATCGGCCATGAACTTGCCGGCATTTGCACTGGGCACAAAGGCTTTGGCGGCTTCAGGCAGTTGCTCGACGAAGGTTTCGCGCACTTCCGGGCCGATTTCAAAGGCTTGAGGACCAATGGCCGGACCGAGCCAGACGAGCACTTCTTCCGACGGCAAGGCCAGCGTGTCGAGCGTCGCTTCGAGCACACCCGCCGCCAGCCCGCGCCAACCGGCATGGGCGGCTGCGACACGAGTGCCGGCACGGTCGCAGAACAATGCTGGCAGGCAATCCGCCGTCATCGCCGCGCAGGCAATGCCGGGCGTCGCCGTCCAGCTGGCATCGGCAGTTGCCACAATGCCTGGGTCCGCGTGAGCCACGACAATGCCGTGAACCTGCTTCAACCAGGCCGGCTGAATAGAGAAATGATCGGTGAGGCGACGGCGATTCTCGGCAACAGCGTCGGGGCTGTCGTCGACGTGATCGCCGAGGTTGAGGCTGTCGAACGGCGCCAGACTGACGCCGCCCGCACGGGTGGTCACACAGGCTTTCACCCCGGCAGGCGCAGGCCAGTCGGGAATCAGCCAGTCACTCATCCGATGAACGCCTCGCGGTCTTGCTTGAGCAGGGTCAGCAACCAGACGAAGTCGTCCGGCAGTGGCGATTCCCAGCTCATGCGCACACCAGTGGTCGGGTGATCCAGCTCCAGGAACCGCGCATGCAGCGCCTGGCGCGGGAACGTCTTCAAGGAATCGACCATAGTCTGGCTGGCGGCTGGCGGGATTCGGAAACGACCGCCGTAGGCAGGATCTCCGACCAACGGGAAGTTGATGTAGGACATGTGCACCCGAATCTGGTGCGTACGACCGGTTTCCAGCTTCACCCGCACGTGAGTGTGGGAGCGGAAACGCTCGAGCACGCGGTAATGGCTGACGGCTTGCTTGCCACCTTCCATCACGGCCATGCGCTGGCGTTGCTGGCCGTGACGGCCAATCGGCGCATTGATCTTGCCGCCGGCAGTCACCACTCCGATCACGATGCACTCGTAGATCCGGCTGACGCTGCGGCTCTGCAACTGTGTAACCAGCTGCGTCTGCGCCTGAATGGTCTTGGCCACAACCATCAGACCGGTGGTGTCCTTGTCCAGGCGATGCACGATACCGGCGCGGGGCACATTGACGATGTCCGGCACGTGGTGCAGCAAGGCATTGAGCAAGGTGCCGTCAGCGTGGCCGGCGGCAGGATGCACCACCAGGCCCGCAGGCTTGTTGATCACGAGGATGTCGTCATCTTCATAGACGATGTCCAGCTCGATGTCCTGAGCGATCCATTCGCCCTGAGCTTCCTGCTCGGCAGTCAGCTCAAGAATGGCGCCACCGTGAACGATGTCTCGCGGGCGGATTACAGCCCCATCCACAGTCAGGCGGCCGTCTTTGATCCAGGCGGAAAGGCGCGAGCGCGAGTGCTCAGCGAATAATTGTGCGGCGACTTGATCGAGGCGTTGGCCGCCCAATTCGGACGGCACCTCTGCGCGAAGTTCAATTTTATCGGACATGCTCGGACTAGGCGTCGGCACAGCCTTTGGTTTCGGCTGCGCGCTTGTGGTTAAATACGGCGTCTTTTGCCCCGAGGCTATTCAACGGGGCGCTCATCATAACAGGACGGCCCCGCCCAAGACAGCGGCCGTCATAGGGACGCAAGCCGCCATGCAAGTGAAACACCTGCTGCTGATCGCCATCCTCGCATTGACCGCTGCTTGCTCATCGAAGGAAGTCGTAGACGAAAACCTGAGCGAAGTCGAGCTGTACCAGCAGGCACAGCGCGATCTGGACAACAATAGCTACACCGCCGCCACAGCCAAGCTGAAGGCGCTGGAGTCGCGTTATCCGTTCGGTCGCTACGCCGATCAGGCTCAACTCGAGCTCATCTACGCCAACTATAAGAACACCGAGCCTGAGGCTGCGAAGTCTGCCGCCGAGCGTTTCATTCGTTTGCACCCACAGCATCCGAACGTGGATTACGCCTATTACCTCAAGGGTCTGACCTCTTTCGACCAGGACGTCGGCCTGCTGTCGCGTTTCCTGCCGCTGGACATGACCAAGCGTGACCCGGGCGCTGCGCGTGACTCCTACAACGAGTTCGCCCAGCTGACCAGCCGCTTCCCGAACAGCCGCTACTCGCCTGACGCCAAGCAGCGCATGATTTACCTGCGCAACCTGCTGGCAGCCTACGAGATTCACGTCGCCGACTACTACCTGACCCGTCAGGCCTATGTCGCTGCCGCGAACCGTGGTCGTTACGTCGTGGAAAACTTCCAGGAAACCCCATCGGTCGGTGACGGCCTGGCGATCATGACCGAAGCCTACCAGCGTCTGCACCTGGACGACCTGGCGGCCACCAGCCTCGAAACACTCAAGCTCAACTACCCGAACCATCCAACCCTGGTGGACGGTCAGTTCGTGCCGACGGTAGATGAAGCCGACAACCGTTCGTGGCTGAGCAAGGCCACGCTGGGCCTGATCGAGTCCCGTCCACCGCTGCCGCCGGGCGAAACCCGCGCCAACCAGGACGTACAGAAGCAATTCCAGGACGCCAAGGACGCGATTCCGAACGATCTCAAGCCTAAAGATGAAAATGGCGACGTGATCGAAGAAGAGGAACACGAGTCCGAAGCCAACAACAGCGACCGCTCGTGGTTCAGCTACATGACCTTCGGCATGTTCGACTGATACACCGGATTGTGCAAAAAGGGAGACGCTTGAGTCTCCCTTTTTATTTCAGCGTATCCAGCCAGAGTAAAGCTGAAGCAGTCGCCAGGAAAGCCGGTGCTCTTTCGTATCACTACCGCTCGAGAAGCCTTGATCGGTAGGGACATGTACGGAATTCAGCACGACTTTAGCGTTCAGTCAGTCTCATTCCCTTCGAGGGCCTTGCCGCGCCGGACCTGCAGTACTTTCGATATGGTATTGCGAAAGTGATTGTCGACTACTCCGAGCAGCCGTTTACCAGGCTCCTCAGGCCTGCCACTGAATGACGTCACATGGAAGTAGTCGTCATTATCCGGCGAGATCTTCGAGAAATAGTAGTTGGATACGCAGCAGCGCGGGGACTCAACAACAACTTTGCTCACTGAGTGCCACGAATCACGATTGGTATCCATTACCACCAAGCGGTTGAACTTTGAGACGATTGTCTTCTGCTTTTTGACCTTGCTGTCCCACAGTTCGAAGTTGCCACCGTTCTCCAGTTTCCAGTCCGGCGTGACGTAATAAAGAAGATTCAGCCGCCGATACAGGCCACGGCCACCGTCGTGGCTGTTATCAATATGCGGATTCAGGAAATTCCCCTTGAACATCATCGATAGGCCGCCGGCATAGAGAGATGGATCCGGGACGATGCTTGGCACACCTAACAGTTCAGCCACCTTGCCAACAACCTCAGTGCTCTGCATGGCGTAAGTGACATCGCGTAGGATTTGCGGTCGGTCGGCCAGGTTCGCTAGAGTTTTCTTCTTCTCACGGAACGATTGCTGATCAAGGAAGCCATCGGCGTTGCGCGGGTAGGCGGTGTAGATAGTCTGGGCTATTTCCTCAGGCAGAAGGTCGTCAATAACGAAATGACGGGTATGGGTTCCTTGCGGGTTGTTCCATTGTCCCAGGATATCTTCTCGACAGCCTTCAAGGCGATCGACAATGAGGGCTGTTATTTCTTTGACGTCCATTCCAACTCCTGACTGACTACATGATTTAAACGCGGCTCCAATTTTCATGCCGGGCGCGCCAAGGATCAAACAATATTTGACTATGACGGAGGTCGGCTTGAATTGGCCAGTGCATGCTGCATCCGCAAACCTGGTGATGCGTGCAGTCGGTGGTAGGTATTCGGTCTGCGGAACGACGGAGGATAGGATGTTGGGGAGACATAGGTGACAACCAATTTCATGAGTGGACAGCGATTTATTAAGCTGTGCGCCCGTCATGTCCTTGGCTAAACTGCAGAATCACTCGTCATAAAGCAGCTCAACATGCTTCGTCTATTGTTCTGGATCGCCCTGATTGCCGTTGCGGTATGGTTCTGGCGCAAGTTCAAGGCTCAACCCTCTGTGCCCAAGTCCTCTGCCGAACTGGAAGCAGCGCCCATGGTCCGCTGCGCCCATTGTGGTGTCCACCTGCCCCGCGACCGCGCGCTGAGCCTTCAACAACAATGGTATTGCAGCCAGGCTCACCTTGAGCAAGGCCCCAGCACCCGTGATCGCTGAGACGTCCAGTCCCGGCAGCAAACAGGCCCAGCGACTGCTGCGCCTTTATCATCTCTACCGTTTAAGTGTCGGCATCACCCTGGTGCTGCTGATCTCCAGCAACCTCGACAACCAGTTGCTGACCTATTCCAATGACGACCTGTTGCGCAGTGGCAGCTGGTTGTATCTGGTCCTGAACATTCTGCTGGTGGTCTTCCTTGAGAACACCCGCCGTCCGGCACAACTGTTCAGCCTGGCGCTGATCGATGTCCTGCTGCTGTGCGGCCTGTTCTATGCCGCCGGTGGTGTCGCCAGCGCCATTGGCAACCTGCTGATCGTCTCGGTGGCCATCAGCAATGCCTTGTTGCGAAGTCGTATCGGCCTGCTGATTGCCGCCGTCGGCGCACTCGGCATCGTCGGGCTGAGTTTTCTGCTGAGCTTCAGCCATCCCGCCACCCCTAACGATTACCTGCAAGTCGGTACGCTCGGTGCGCTGTGTTTTGCCGCGGCATTGCTGGTGCAAGGGCTGATCCAGCGGGTGGAAGTCAGCGAAACCCTCGCCGAGCAACGGGCCAGTGAAGTCGTGGGCCTGGAAGCCCTCAATGCGTTGATCCTGCAGCGCATGCGCACCGGCATCCTGGTGCTCGACGAACAGCGGCGAGTGCAACTAGCCAATCACAGCGCCCAGGCCCTGCTGGGCCGGGACAACCTCGAAGGCCGAAGGATCGATGACTGCTCACCCGCTCTCGTCGAGCGCCTGCAACTGTGGCGGAATAACCCGACGCTGCGCCCCCAAAGCCTGAAAATCACCAGCAGCGGCCTGGAACTGCAACCGAGCTTCATTGCGCTGGACCAAAGCCCGCACCACCAGACCCTGGTGTTTCTCGAAGACCTCGCGCAAATCGCCCAACAGGCTCAACAACTGAAACTCGCCGCCCTTGGCCGCCTGACTGCCGGTATCGCCCACGAAATACGCAATCCGCTGGGCGCCATTAGTCATGCCGCCCAGCTATTGCGGGAATCCGAGGAACTGAACGGCGCGGACCGACGTCTGACCCAGATTATTCAAGATCACTCTCAGCGTATGAATCGGGTTATCGAAAACGTCCTGCAACTGTCCCGCCGCCAACAAACCGCGCCGCAACGGCTCGATCTGAAGCCGTGGCTGGAACAATTCGTTGCAGAAAGTCGCGAAGGCGCGCTCGACCGCCAAAAAATTCATCTGCATATCGGCTCGGGCGACTTCAAAACCCTGATGGACCCGAACCAGTTGACCCAGATTCTCGACAACCTGCTGCGCAATGCCTGGCGCCACAGCGCTCAAACCCATGATCAGGCGCAGGTCTGGCTTGATCTGTTCATCGACCCCGACACCCAGTTGCCCATCATCGAAGTGTTGGACGATGGCGCCGGTGTGGCGCCGGATCAGCAAGTGCATCTGTTCGAACCGTTTTTCACCACCAGCGCCCAAGGCACAGGTCTGGGGCTTTATCTGTCCCGTGAACTGTGCGAAAGCAACCAGGCCCGCCTAGACTTCAAGCCACGCCAAGGCGGCGGCTGCTTTCGCATCACCTTTGCTCACGGACGGAAACAGAGTTGAACACCAGCCCCCAGCAAAAAGTCCTGATCGTCGACGACGAACCGGATATCCGCGAACTCCTGGAAATCACCCTGGGACGAATGAAACTCGACACGTTCAGCGCCCGCAACCTTGGCGAAGCCCAGACCTTGTTGAAGCGTGAAACATTCGATCTGTGCCTGACCGACATGCGTCTTCCGGACGGCACCGGCCTTGAGCTGGTGCAACACATTCAGCAACGCTATCCCCAACTGCCGGTTGCCATGATCACCGCTTATGGCAACCTGGAAACGGCGATCAACGCGCTCAAGGCTGGTGCTTTCGACTTCCTGACCAAACCGGTGGACCTCGCCTGCCTGCGCGAACTGGTCACCAGTGCACTGCGCATGCCCGCGCCAGGCGCCACCGTCGATCGTCGTTTGCTGGGCGACTCGTTGCCCATGCGCAATTTGCGTAAACAGATCGACAAGCTGGCCCGCAGTCAGGCGCCGGTGTACATCAGCGGCGAGTCCGGCAGCGGCAAGGAGTTGGTCGCCCGCCTGATCCATGAACAAGGGTCACGCGCCAACCAGCCGTTTATCCCGGTGAACTGCGGGGCAATCCCGTCGGAGCTGATGGAGAGCGAATTTTTCGGGCATCGCAAAGGCAGCTTCAGCGGCGCCATCGAAGACAAACCCGGACTTTTCCAGGCAGCCCATGGCGGCACGCTGTTCCTCGACGAAGTGGCTGATTTGCCGCTGGCGATGCAAGTGAAACTGTTGCGGGCGATTCAGGAAAAAGCCGTTCGCAGCGTGGGCGGGCAACAGGAAACCGTGGTCGATGTGCGCATCCTCTGCGCCACTCACAAAGACCTCGCCGCCGAAGTCGCCGCCGAACGCTTTCGCCAGGATTTGTACTACCGGCTCAACGTCATCGAACTACGTGTTCCGCCCTTGCGCGAACGCCGCGACGACATTGAATCGTTGGCCAGCCATGTTCTCATGCGTCTGGCAGCCCGCGCCGGCGAGCCCGCCACGAAACTCCAACCGCAAGCCCTTGAAGCGCTGAAAAACTATCGTTTTCCGGGCAACGTGCGCGAGCTGGAGAACATGCTCGAACGGGCTCACACTTTGTGCGAAAACAAGCAGATCGAAGCCAGCGACCTGCGACTGGCCGAAGGCAACTGCACCGCAGACAGGGGGGTGCAGGACCTGACGCAGATCGACAATCTGGAGGTCTATCTGGATAACGTCGAACGCAAGCTCATCCTCCAGGCCCTGGAGGAAACCCGCTGGAACCGCACGGCGGCGGCTCAGCGGTTGAATTTGTCGTTTCGGTCGATGCGTTACAGGCTGAAGAAATTCGGGTTGGATTGAGCGATCTTTTGATCTGCTGTCAGATCCGCCCGGCTGGCGCATACGGCGCCGGATCAATGATCGGCGCCCTGCCCAGCATCACATCCACAAACAACTGGCACGACGCCGGCGCCAGCACCAGCCCGTTGCGGTAATGCCCGCAGTTGAGCCATAACCCATCGAACCCCGGCACCCGGCCGATGTAGGGAATCCCCTCCGGCGAACCCGGTCGCAGCCCGGCCCAGTGCCCGACCACCTCCGCCTCCGCCAGCGCTGGAATCAGCTCCACCGCAGAAGCCTTCAGGCTCTCCAGCGCAGACGCGGTCGGTGTCTTGTCGAAGCCTTCATGCTCCAGCGTACTGCCAATCAGAATGTGGCCATCCCGGCGAGGAATCGCGTAACGCCCCTTGGCCAACACCATGCTCGGCAGGAAGTCCGCCGCGCACTTGTACAGAATCATCTGCCCTTTCACAGGCTCGACCGGCAG
This sequence comes from Pseudomonas sp. NFX71, assembly GCF_048079215.1. Classification (NCBI taxonomy): domain Bacteria; kingdom Pseudomonadati; phylum Pseudomonadota; class Gammaproteobacteria; order Pseudomonadales; family Pseudomonadaceae; genus Pseudomonas; species Pseudomonas sp. NFX71. The sequence continues at coordinate 1,016,652 of NZ_CP182230.1, forward strand.
CTCCAGCCCCAGGCTTTTGAGCAAATCACCACTCCAGGCGCCAGCCGTCAGCACCACTTGATCACCGTGGATGGCCCCCGTCGAAGTCTGCACGCCGACGACGTGATCGCCTTCACGAATAAACCCGCTGACCTCGCACTGCTCGTGAATCGTCACGTTCGGCAGCGCCAGCAAAGCAGCCTTGAGGGATTTCACCAGCCGCGGATTGCGCACATTGGCCACGTCGGCCATGTAGATCGCCCGAGAGAAACCGGCGCCCAGTACCGGCACGGCATCGTGCGCCGCCGAGATATCCACAGCTCGCAGCGGACGGTTTTCCCGCTCGGCCCAGGCCAGCGCCTCGGCCTCATCATCCAGATCCAGCCAGTACAGACCGGTGGTGTGAACCTCGGGATCAACCCCGGTCGCGGCAAACAGCCGCTCGCCCAGCTGTGGATAAAAATCCTGGGACCAATGGGCCAGCGCGGTGACCGCCGGACTGTAGCGCCATGGGTAAAGTGGGGAAACGATGCCTCCGCCCGCCCAGGACGATTCCTGACCGACATTCGAACGGTCCAGTAGCACAACGCTCTGCACTTCGGACGCGAGATTGAACGCCGTCATCAAGCCAATCACACCGCCGCCGACAATCACCACTTGCTGTTGCATGGTCATGTTCCGATCCAAACCTTAAGTAGACAGAGGGCGCAAAAGGCGCCCGAAAAAGAAACTCAGCGTCCCCAGCAATCCTTGGTGGTCAGCCCGGTCTTTGCTCCGACCATGCTTCTGACACCGGTGTTGGTGATAGTGAAGTCGCCACACTTGTCAGTGGCCATGCTGCCGGCCTTGCGTGTCGCGGTCAGCAGGAAGGTCTGGTCGGTCAGGGTCGGGGTGATCGTGTAATAGTCATTGCCGGTGCTCAGGCCGGTGGCACCGGTGTAGACATTACTCTTCGAGTAAAACCGTTCGAGAATTTGCGCCTGCTCGGAGAGCAGACCCGCCACTTCAGCCCGACGCCCCTTTTTCACGTATTCGGTGAGGCTCGGGTAGCCAATGGTGATGACGATCCCGATGATCGCAATCACGATCATGATTTCGATCAAGGTAAAACCTCGGTTGGATCTGCGCATGCCTCAACTCTCACTTACTGAATTTGTCGCCACATGATGCGACGGCTGCCGCCGCCGCCTTTTTCAACAAGCCTGACCACCGCACCACTGGTATCACCCAAGAACTTACCAGTTCCACCGTTGACGATGGCGTTCAACATCGGAATACCGCCCGTAGAGATCACACCACTGGACAACACATCGTTGCTGTCGACTAACCCGTCGCCGTTGGTGTCGAGTACCGCGTAGTTGAGCATCTTACCGCTGAACGCATCCAGTTCGACCAGTTTGCCGGTGCCGAAACTGGCGCAAGGGTCCGTGGTGTCGACGTTGGCGGTGGTAAATACGATTCGCCCCAGCACCAGAGACGCCTGATTGATCACCCGCTCACCGGTCAATACGCTGTTATAGACCAGAGGCAAGTACCAGCCCTTCTCCGACGGATAAGTCACTTCGCTCTGGCTGGTAGTGATGAACTGTCCCGAGCTTCCCGAGAACACGCCCGTCACCGACTGGATCTGCAAACTGGCCGTGGTGATCTGCCCGGAACCGCCCTCCGCATCCCACACCGCATAAAACGCCTGCAAATCCTTGTTCGTCTTGTCGATGGTCTCGTTGAATTTGCCGGTGCCGAAAAACACCACTTTGCCGCCCAGGGAGTTGTCCGCCAGCAATGGCTGCGCGGTGATCGGCTGCGTGGCACCACCTGCTGCGGTGAACAGCGGCTTGCCGGAAAACGCTACGCCCCAGGTGTCCGTGCTGGCGCCGCTTAAATCAAATTTCCACAGCCTTCCTTTCAGGTCGCCACCATAGGCGGCCTGCACCACATTCTGCGAGTTGACCTTGAGCTTCACCGACGACAAGCCGTTGGTCGTTTCCGTACTGTCGACCACGATTTTCTTGATCAGCGACCCATCGAGGACATCCACCACGTACAACGCTGCCACGCCCGAGTTGCTGCCATAGCCGTTGGAGATGAACGCTGCCCACCGCCCATTCGACAAGCGTGCCACTTCCGGACGGGCGTAGGCATAACCCAGATCATTGAAAACATTCGCCGGGTCTGCAGTCGCGGGAGCACTGATTTCCCACAACGCCTTGATCACGTTACTGGGCGAAGCGTCGAACAACTGCAGTGCGTAAAAAGTCTTGCCACCCGCCCCGGTCCCGCCGAGCGCCAGGGTTTTCCAGGCGCTGTTAAGTTGTGCATCGAATACGCCGACTTGACCGTCGACCAGAAACTTGTGGCTGACGCCGTTGATATAAGCGGTATCGGCGATATAGCGCAGCGATGGCAAGACACTGGAAGGCATGTAGGCATAGCGCCTCGCGCCGTTACCTGAGTTGATGACGCTGACAAACCCGTCGTTGGCATTGACCACCAGACTGGAGTTCATGCTGGTGGCTTTGGTCGCCAGATAGGTGCTGTAGCTGGTGTCGCTCACTAGATCCGATGCGGTTTTATCCGTCGGCGAGGCCAGCACCAGAGGCGAGTTGATGATATCGCCGAGCAGCACACTGCGCACTTTCAAGCCGGTTTTGTTGGTGCCTTTGCTCCACTCCACCAGATCGGCGCCGGTGATACCGGTGGGCAGGCTCTGGCCCAGCAGCGTCTGCTGCGCCGGGGCAAAATTGGTGAAGGCCAAAGTGATCGGCGCGTTGCTCGCAGAGTTCCAGGATTGGTAAACGGGCGCGGTGGCGCCGGGGACGATGGCCGTGTCGGTAGTCCAGAGCACCGCTGCGGTATTCACCGAGCCGGTGGCGGTAATCCCATAGGACTTGATCGCACCTCGCCAGTCCTTGGGGTCGTAGCTGGTCTGATAGTAGGAGGAACCGACACCGACGATGGAACTGCTGGTGGTGCCACTGCCGCCGGATCCAGCCTTGGACGTGATTTCGCTCAGAGCGGAGGACAGAGCGGTATTGAGTTCGTCGCTGTCGGTCGCCTGATAATACTTGCCCTGCCCATACGTGGCGGCATCTTCCAGCATCTTGTTAGCGGTCGTGAAACCAACGGTGTAGGTATTCATGTTTTGCTTCTGAAAGTCCGGAGAGTCCCAGCTTTTTTTCGACAAATCGACACCCGCACCGCGCATGTCGATGTCGAAGGCGAATTTGGCAATGTCGTCCAGAAAAAGGGAGTCCCCCTCTTTATCGCCAGTCAGGGGATTATCGCCATCGTTACTGATCCTGTCCCAATTGGGCAGTCGGGGGCCATTGGTGGCAATTGCCTGCGGGTCATTGCCGGGAAAAGTCCGATCAAACGTGGGTAAACCATCGGTGACGACCACCCCATAGTTTTTCTGGCAACGATACTGAATCGGGCTGCTGTAGGTGCTGGGCGTACCGTTGTAATACGGTGTAATCCCGCGCATGTAACGGGTGACTTCGTAATAGGCTTCGGCCAGCGGAGTATTCGCAATGGCCCTCAAAGCGCCAATCGAGTCAGTCAACGCTTTGGCTTTTGCATCCGTGGTCACGTCATCGATGGGAAGAGCGATGTAGCCGCCGTTGCCGCTGTTGTTACTGGTTACGCCATTGAAAGTCGCCAGCCCCATTCGAAGCGTGCGGTTGGTGTTGACCAGATCGATGGCAACACTGCGTGCAACACTGATACGAGATTCGGTGGGAATGCTTGAGGTGGCCGTCGAAAAATCGGTGTTCCGACCATTGGCCAAGCTGACGACGTAGGAAATATAGGCAGCGGAGTATCGCGTATCGCCGTTACCTGCCGGATCGGGCAATTTGATGCACAAGGGCGTGAAACTGTTGTTGTAGAACGCGTTGTAGCCACTGGAGCAGCCCGATCTCGGGAGGCTTGAAAGAAATACCAAGTCGTCGGTGATGGCGGGTGAATTCGAGCTGAAGCAAGACCCCAGGAAAAGATTGCACTCCCTCGCCGGTGTCCAATTGGTGGCTGTCGGATCAAATTTCGGGGCATAAATGATGCTGTTCATGCTCCCCGAATTATCAATCAACAACATCACGTTCGGCGGCACTGCGGCAGCGCTCAACAGCGGTGAGTCGGAGGGTGTGAATGCATACGCCGGCGCTGAAAGATAAAGCCCTGACAACATGCCACACAACAGTCGCCACCACCCGGCGCGTCTTTCAGTACTTCGCATAAATACTCTCCACCACACTGCGAACGTTATTGCCGACGATGGCCACTGCCGTGACCCGATAAAGCGTCGCAGAGGTGTTGCTCGGTACATTCACCGCGTTCAACGTGGTGCCGATGTTCTGCACCCCATAGAAACCGTTGGCGGCGGCGATCCAGGTGACCCCCGAAGTGGAATTGAGACCGGCAGCCGTGATGGTCGATGACTCGGCGGGCGGCAAACATTGATTGCCGCTGCAAACCGGCAACGTATAAGTACTCAGTTGCACCGCACTTTCACCGATGCGCAACGCAGCTTCGGCGATCTGGAACGACTGATTGCGCAGGGTCACGCTGGTGGCCATTTTTTCCTGGAGGGTGGCGTTCTGCATCGATGAAATGCCGATCAGGGTCAGCAACAGTAGGAACACCAGGCTGACCAGCAACGCCATGCCGCGCTGGGTGTGAGAGGTCACGGAAGAGAAATTCATCGGCCCTCCCCTCATGGCAGGCGGTTGCGCAATGCTGCAACCGCGTTGAAGGTTTGCTCGCGAACGCGACTGTCCGGATCTCTCAGCGTCAGTGTCAGGCGCACGCTACGGATTCGCGCAGAGTCGGATGGGTTGGGGCTGTAACTGGAAGCGGCGGTATCGGTGGCCGACGCAGCGAGACCGAAGCTCACGTCGAATTTGCTGACATTGTCGATAAGTACCGCCTGAGCCGGCGTCCCGATGCCAGTGCCCATCGTCAATTGCCCGTTCTTGAGGCTGTAGATCAGCCGCCGAATCGGAAACGCCAGCTGTCCCGTCGCAGGAGACTGCACATTGGAATAAGCCGTCGCCGTGTTTCGGCAATCGGAAACCACCGTCCAGGTCGGCGTACCGCCGCCTGCTCCCACATCGGCCGTCACCAGGGTCAGCTTGAGCGTGGCATTGTCCCAACTGATCGGCGCTACCTGGCTGAGATAAAAACTTCCCCCCGCGCTGGCATCGGTAATCGTCCCCAGGCAACCAAACATCCCCACCATGCGGATTTCCTGAATCATCTTGCTCAGCACGAAACGCGCATCTTCCTGTATGTTCGCCGCCGCGTTCTGACTGACGTAGGTGTTCTTGGCGGCGATAAAAACCTGCGCCACGCCGAGTACCACGACCAGGCTCAACGCCAGGGCGATCAGCATTTCGATCAGGCCGAAACCTCTGTTGAGCCGGCTCATGGCGTCGACACCGGATCGACCGCGGCACGACTGGTCAGCACAAAGCTGCGGCGGGAATTGGCGGTGTTGGCTGCCCGGGAGTCGTCCCAGGTGATGGTGATGGTGTACACGCGCTGATTGAGCGTGACGCTGCCCGTGGCGGTGCTGCCGAGGAAATTGACGATGTTGGAGGTGAAGTCGTACAGGTCCTGATCCCGCGCGACACTCAGGTTGCCCGACGTCGGCGGCGTGACGGTGTAATCGGCGCCGGAGTTGGCGCGGATGCGGTCCATCATGTCGTAGGCGATGAAACTGGCCTGGCTGGTCATCCGCGAGCTGTCGGTGTACTTCAGCGCATTGAGCTGAAACGCCGCCGCCCCCAACAGGCCCACGCTCAGAATCAACAACGCCACCAGCACCTCGATCAGCGTCATGCCCTCCTGTGCACGCTTGCTCCATCCCCTCATCCGCAACTTCCACCCAATAGAATTCGTCCGTTCAAACACACATTCAGCGTCCTGCTTTGCGCCCCCAGTACATAGCTGATCACCACCGTCGTGGACGGTGCCGACAGCCCCCCCAGATTGTTGAAATCGATGGCGGTCACTCCTGAGGTTAGTGTCAGAGTCGCGCCGCTGCTCATCGCTGGAACAACCCGCAATACATTGGCCGGCGTGCCAGTACTGTCGTAGACAGCCAGTTCCCCGGTCCAGACGCTACCGCCGGCCGTTGGCCGCACCCGGGTAGTAATGCCGCGGTCGATGGCTTCGAGTCGGGCGAAATTCAAAGCTCGCTGCAGATCGCCGATCTCGGTGTCTGCCTTGGTGCCTTGCACCGAACGGGTAAACGCCGGCACCGCCAGGGTAATCAGGATCAGAAAGACCGCGAGCGCGACCAGCAACTCGATCAGCGTGAAACCTTTTGTACGATGACCCATCGGTGCCCTCCGTTGCCGTCGGCTATACCTGCTGTTACACGCTAGAACATTCGACCGATAGATGTTCGGTTGTTTTGCCATTACTCGCGCAAGGATTGCGCGGGCCACCGCATTCCAGGGAGGGAGATTTCATGCGCCAGCAGGGTTTCAGTCTGGTTGAACTGCTCATGGGACTGATGATTGTCGGAATTGTTCTGCATTTGGTCAGTCCGGCGTTCGCAGCGCTTACGGAATCGAACCATCGAGAAGCAGCAGCGCAGTCGTTGATCAACGGTATACGCAATGCCAGAACCCTCGCTATCTCGCGCAATCAGAGCGTTGTGATTCACGGCATCAACGGCGATTGGGGTCAGGGCTGGCGAATCATTCTCGACATCAGTGGAAAAGGGTCGGAGGACCGCAGCAACCCGGTTGTGGTCGAGCACGCGAGCGGCACCGGGGTGCCGATTGTCGGCAATTGGTGGGTCAGGCGATACATACGTTTCAGCAGTCTGGGTGAGCCGCTGATGCCCAAAAAAGCTTTTCAAGCCGGAACGTTGCACCTTTGCGATGCTCGTGCGCCGGTGAGCCAGCTTCAGGTGGTGCTGGCCGCAACCGGTCGAGTCAGCCTGCGCAGCGATAAGACGGCACAGGCATTGTGCGAGAAAGGAGAAAAATCAAAGCAGCGAACGAACGCGTAACTCTTTAGGCATGGAGAACGTGATGTTCTCCTCACGACCGGCCAGCTCATCGGCACCGGTAGCGCCCCAGGCCTGCAGTTGCTGAATCACGCCACGCACCAGCACTTCCGGAGCGGAAGCGCCCGCGGTGATGCCGATACGCTCGACACCATCGAACCAGCTTTTTTGCAGGTCTTCGGCGCCGTCGATCAAGTAGGCCGGGGTGGCCATGCGCTCGGCCAGCTCACGCAGGCGATTGGAGTTGGAGCTGTTCGGGCTGCCGACCACCAACACCACATCGCATTCGTCAGCCAGTTGCTTGACTGCATCCTGGCGGTTTTGCGTCGCGTAGCAGATGTCGTCCTTGCGCGGACCACCGATCGCCGGAAAGCGCGTACGCAGGGCGTCGATGACGCGGCTGGTATCGTCCATGGACAGGGTAGTCTGGGTGACGAACGCCAGTTTTTCGGGGTTGTGAACCTGCAACGCGGCAACGTCTTTTTCGTCCTCGACCAGATAGATCGCGCCACCATTGCTGCCATCGTACTGGCCCATGGTGCCTTCGACTTCCGGGTGACCGGCGTGGCCGATCAGAATGCATTCACGGCCATCGCGGCTGTAACGCGCGACTTCGATGTGCACCTTGGTCACCAGCGGGCACGTCGCGTCGAACACTTTGAGGCCACGGCCGGCAGCTTCGGTGCGTACAGCCTGGGAAACGCCGTGGGCACTGAAGATCACGATGACGTCGTCAGGCACCTGATCCAGTTCCTCGACGAAGATCGCGCCGCGAGCACGCAGGTCTTCAACGACGAATTTGTTGTGTACCACTTCGTGGCGCACATAGATCGGCGGCCCGAAGACTTCCAGGGCGCGGTTGACGATTTCGATCGCCCGGTCCACACCGGCGCAGAAGCCACGGGGGTTGGCGAGTTTGATTTGCATGCTGTGCCTCGTGTCTTGCGCGCAAGAAAATTAAATCATTGCAGGAACCGGCTTGCCGGCTCCCACAGAAAAGCATCTACAGCGATTTGACGCTGATGATCTCGACGTCAAAGGTCAATGTCTTGCCAGCCAGCGGATGGTTGAAGTCGATGGTCACTTGCTCGTCATCGAACTCTTTCACAACGCCAGGCAGCTCAGTATTGGCCGCATCGTTGAAGATCACCAGCAAACCCGGTGACAGTTCCATGTCCTTGAACTGCGAGCGCGGGATGATCTGTACGTTTTGCGGGTTCGGCTGACCAAAAGCGTTTTCCGGCTGAATCGTCAGCGTACGCTTGTCGCCCGCCTTGAAGCCGAACAGGGCCGCTTCGAAACCTGGCAACAGGTTACCGTCGCCGACCTTGAAGGTCGCCGGGGCTTTGTCGAAGGTGCTGTCGACGGTGTCGCCGTTCTCCAGGCGCAGTGCAAAGTGCAAGGTGACTTCCGTGTTCTGGCGGATGCGTTGCTCAGCCAATACCTGTTCAGTCATGAACGGCTTCTCCGGTTTTCTTGGATTTGAACATGTCCAGCGCCAGCATCACCGCACCCACAGTAATCGCACTGTCGGCAAAGTTGAACGCCGGGAAGTACCAGCGATTCTGCCAATGCACCAGAATGAAATCGATCACATGGCCCAGGGCAATGCGGTCATACAGATTGCCCAGCGCGCCACCGAGTACCAGGGCCAGCGCAATGGCCAGCCAGGTTTCGTTGCGCCCCAGACGTTTGAGCCACACCACCAGCACCGCACTGACCACGACCGCGATCAGGGCAAACAGCCAGCGCTGCCAGCCCGAGCTGTCGGCCAGGAAGCTGAACGCCGCACCGGTGTTATAGGCCAGGGTCCAGCTGAAGTAATCGGGAATCACCACGATCTGCTGATACATCTTCAGCGAGCCTTCAAAGTAGAACTTGCTGGCCTGGTCGATGACCAGGACCAGCAAACTCAACCAGAGCCAGCCCAGCCGTCCGAAACGGCCAATGGCATTAGGCATAGTGACGAACCTCGCCTGCGCCGCTGATGTTGTCGACGCAACGACCGCAGATTTCCGGGTGCTCCGGATTCACGCCGACGTCTTCACGGCAGTGCCAGCAACGGGCGCACTTGGCGAAGGCCGACTTGACGATTTTCAGCTTCAGGCCGCTGACTTCGGTGACTACCGCGTCCGCTGGTGCCTGAACAAAAGGTGCAACGCTGGCGGTCGAGGTGATCAGCACGAAGCGCAGTTCGTTGCTCAGCTTGGCCAGGTCGGCGCTCAGCGCGTCTTCGGCAAACAGCGTCACTTCGGCTTGCAGGTTGCCACCGACGGCCTTGGCCGCGCGCTGGATTTCCATTTCCTTGTTCACAGCGACCTTCACCGCCATGATCCGCTCCCAGTAGGCGCGGCCCAGTTCAACGTTTTCCGGCAGTTCGGTCAGGCCTTCGTACCAGGTGTTGAGCATCACCGATTCGTTGCGCTCGCCCGGCAGGTATTCCCACAGTTCGTCGGCGGTGAACGCGAGGATCGGCGCGATCCAGCGCACCAGCGCTTCGGAGATGTGGTACAGCGCGGTTTGCGCCGAACGGCGGGCCTTGCTGTTGGCGCCAGTGGTGTACTGACGGTCCTTGATGATATCGAGGTAGAAACCGCCCAGCTCCTGCACGCAGAAGTTGTGGATCTTGGAGTAGACGTTCCAGAAGCGGTATTCGCCGTAGTGCTCTTGCAGCTCGCGTTGCAGCAGCAGCGTGCGGTCCACGGCCCAACGGTCCAGCGCGAGCATTTCTTCGGCCGGCAGGATGTCGGTGGCCGGGTTGAAACCGGTCAGGTTGGAGAGCAGGAACCGCGCGGTGTTACGGATCCGCCGGTAGGCGTCCGCACTGCGTTGCAGGATCTGCTCGGACACCGCCATTTCACCCGAGTAATCGGTAGAAGCGACCCACAGACGCATGATGTCGGCGCCCAGTGTGTCGTTGACCTTTTGCGGTGCGATCACGTTGCCCAGCGATTTGGACATTTTGCGACCGGACTCATCCACGGTGAAACCGTGGGTCAGCAGCTCGCGGTACGGCGCGTGGTTGTCGATGGCGCAACCGGTCAGCAGCGACGAGTGGAACCAGCCGCGGTGCTGGTCCGAACCTTCCAGGTACAGGTCGGCACGCGGGCCGGTCTCGTGGCCCATCGGGTGCGAACCGCGCAGGACGTGCCAATGCGTGGTGCCCGAATCGAACCAGACGTCCAGGGTGTCGCTGATCTTGTCGTACTGCGGCGCTTCGTCACCGAGCAACTCGGCCGCGTCCATCTTGAACCAGGCTTCGATGCCTTCGACTTCGACGCGCTTGGCGACTTCTTCCATCAGCTCGGCGGTACGCGGGTGCAGTTCGCCGCTTTCCTTGTTCAGGAAGAACGGGATCGGCACGCCCCAGTTGCGCTGACGGGAGATGCACCAGTCCGGACGGTTGGCGATCATCGAGTGCAGGCGCGCCTGGCCCCAGGCTGGAACGAACTTGGTGTCTTCGATGGCTTTGATCGCCCGCTTGCGCAGGGTTTCGCCGGTCGCAGGCTCTTTGTCCATGCCGATGAACCACTGCGCGGTGGCGCGATAGATCAACGGAGTCTTGTGACGCCAGCAGTGCATGTAGCTGTGTTCGATGATGGTGGTGTGCAGCAGCGCACCGACTTCGGTCAGTTTGTCGACGATGGCCGGGTTGGCTTTCCAGATGAACTGGCCGCCGAAGAACTCCAGCGACGGTACGTAAACGCCGTTGCTTTGAACCGGATTGATGATGTCATCGTTGACCATGCCATATTTCTTGCAGGTCACGAAGTCGTCTACACCGTAGGCCGGCGAGGAGTGAACCACGCCGGTGCCGGCGCCCAGTTCAACGTAGTCGGCCAGGTAAACCGGCGACAGGCGATCGTAGAACGGGTGACGGAAGTTGATCAGTTCCAGTTCTTTACCGGTGGTGGTCGCGATGACCGAGCCTTCCAGGCTGTAACGGGCCAGGCAGGATTCGACCAGCTCTTCAGCCAACACCAGCAGTTTGTCGCCGACATCGACCAGGGCGTAGTTGAATTCCGGGTGAACGTTCAGCGCCTGGTTGGCCGGGATGGTCCACGGGGTGGTGGTCCAGATCACGATCGAAGCCGGTTTGGCCAGGGACGACAGACCGAAAGCGGCAGCCAGTTTGGCTTCATCGGCAATCGGGAACGCCACGTCGATGGTCGAGGACTTCTTGTTCTCGTACTCGACTTCCGCTTCAGCCAGGGCCGAACCGCAGTCAAAGCACCAGTTCACAGGCTTGAGGCCCTTGAACACGAAACCGCCCTTGACGATTTCGGCGAGCGCGCGGATTTCACCGGCCTCGTTCTTGAAATCCATGGTCTTGTACGGGTTGGCGAAGTCGCCCAACACGCCCAGGCGGATGAACTCGGACTTCTGGCCTTCGATCTGCTCGGTGGCGTAGGCACGGCACAGTTCGCGGGTCTTGTCCGCGCCCAGGTTCTTGCCGTGGGTCACTTCGACTTTGTGCTCGATCGGCAGGCCGTGGCAATCCCAGCCCGGAACATAAGGCGCGTCGAAACCCGACAGGGTCTTCGAGCGAATGATCATGTCCTTGAGGATCTTGTTCAGCGCATGACCGATGTGAATCGTGCCGTTGGCGTACGGAGGACCGTCGTGAAGTACGAACTTCGGACGATCCTTGCCAATTTCGCGCAACTTACCGTACAGGCCAATGCTGTCCCAGCGCTGCAGAATCTGCGGTTCGCGCTGAGGCAGGCCGGCCTTCATTGGGAAGGCGGTGTCCGGAAGGTTTAGCGTGGCTTTATAGTCGGTCATTTATGGCTCTTCATTAGCGATTGGCGCTAGGTGCGACAGGGCACGGGCGGCGGCGACATCCGCATTGATCGCCGTCTTAAGCGCCTCCAGAGAGGCGAAACGCTGCTCTTCACGCAGCTTTTGGTGGAAAACCACCGTCAAACGCCGGTCATACAGATCGCCGGCAAAATCTAAAAGATGGACTTCGAGGTGGGCCTTGCCATCCCCTTGGACCGTTGGCCGCACGCCGATATTGGCGACGCCTGGCCAGGTCTTGCCGTCGATGTCGATGTCGACCAGGTAAACCCCGGACAACGGCACACGACGACGCTTGAGTTGAATGTTGGCGGTGGGCGTACCCAGTTGGCGCGCCAGCTTCTGGCCGTGCAACACGCGCCCGGTAATCTGGAACGGACGACCGAGCAGGCGTTCGGCCAAGGCAAAATCTGCAGCGGCCAAGGCATTTCGCACCTGCGTGCTGCTGACGCGAATACCCTCCAGCTCAACGGTTTGCGCCGCTTCGACAGTGAAGCCTTGCATGACGCCAGCCTGTTGCAGGAAATCGAAATCCCCTACCCGGTCACAGCCGAAGCGGAAGTCGTCACCGACCTCAAGGTGCTGGACGCCGAGGCCGTCCACCAGAATGGTATCGACGAACTCACTGGCACTGAGCTTGCTCAGGCGCTGGTTGAAGGCCAGGCACAGAACCCGGTCGACACCTTCGTCAGCCAGCAGCTGCAGTTTGTCTCGCAGACGAGCCAGACGGGCCGGTGCCGTATCCGGGGCGAAAAACTCCCGCGGCTGCGGCTCGAAAATCACCACGCAGCTGGGTACGCTCAACTCGAGCGCTCGCTCACGCAGCCTCGCCAGGATAGCCTGGTGGCCACGGTGAACACCGTCAAAGTTGCCAATAGTGGCGACACAGCCCCGATGCTGGGGGCGCAGGTTGTGGAGGCCTCGAACCAGCTGCATAACGCGCTTCTTGCTCATAAAGTGGTCGATTATAACCACACCCGGCGGCCGACGACAGGCAACACCGTAACCCAAAGTGATCGAGCCGACAAAACCGCCGCCCCGCCCGTGTTTATCGAGGCCGAAGCCTCAGCTCAACGCCTTGCGATTGAAGTCGCGCAAACGGAAGCCCATCAATAGCAACATGCCGAAATACGAGACCACGCCAGCCCCTACCAGAGCGCCCAGCCGCAGGAATCGCTCAAGCATGTGGCCCTGATCCCAGGCCGGCATAAAGTGCATTCCGGCCAGCAACACCGCAGACATCACCGCAACCGCGACCACCAGTTTGCCGCCAAACTTCGCCCAGCCTGGTTGCGGCTGATACATCTGCTGCTTGCGCAGTTGATAGAACAGCAGCCCGGCGTTGATGCAGGCACCAGCGCTGATCGCCAGCGCCAGACCGGCGTGGGCCAGCGGGCCGATCAGCACCAGGTTGAACAACTGCGTGACGATCAACGTGAAAATCGCGATTTTCACCGGGGTACGGATGTTTTGTTGCGCATAAAAGCCGGGCGCCAGCACTTTGATCACAATAATTCCGAGCAAACCGACCGAATAGGCGATCAGCGCCCGCTGGGTCATGGAGGCATCAAAGGCACTGAACTGGCCGTACTGGAACAGCGAAACCGTCAGCGGCTCGGCCAGAATCCCCAGCGCCAGCGAGCACGGCAACACCAGCATGAAGCACAGGCGCAGGCCCCAATCGAGAATCCGCGAATACTCGGCGCGGTCCTTGCTGGCATAGGTCTTGGCCAGGGTCGGCAGCAGAATCGTGCCCAACGCCACGCCCAGGACCCCGGATGGCAATTCCATCAAGCGGTCGGCGTAATACATCCACGACACGGAACCGGCAACCAGGAACGAGGCAAAAATGGTGTTGATGATCAGCGAAATCTGACTCACCGAAACGCCGAGAATCGCCGGCAGCATTTGTTTCATGACCCGCCAGACACCGCTGTCGCGCAGGTTCAGGCGCGGCAGCACCAGCATGCCGATTTTTTTCAGGTGCGGCAGCTGGTAAAGCAATTGTGCCAGGCCACCTGCCAGGACCGCCCAGCCCAGTGCCATGACCGGTGGATCGAAGTACGGCGTCAGGAACACCGAAAAGATGATCATGCTGACGTTGAGCAAGGTCGGCACGAAGGCCGGCACCGAGAAGCGGTTATAGGTGTTGAGAATCGCCCCGGCCAACGAAGACAGGGAGATCAGCAATATATAAGGAAAGGTCACCCGCAACAGGTTGGCGGTCAGCTCGAATTTTTCCGGGGTGTCGGTAAAACCTGGCGCGGTCGCCCAGATTACCCATGGCGCCGCGAGCATGCCCAATGCAGTGACCAGGGCGAGCACCAGCGTCAGCAGACCGGAGACGTAGGCAACAAAAGTGCGCGTCGCCTCCTCGCCCTTCTGGTTTTTATATTCGGCAAGAATCGGCACGAACGCCTGGGAAAAAGCCCCTTCGGCGAAGATCCGGCGCAGCAGATTGGGCAGTTTGAAGGCGATGAAGAAGGCGTCCGTCGCCATCCCCGCGCCAAATGTACGCGCAATGAGGGTGTCACGGACGAACCCCAGAATCCGGGAAAGCATCGTGATAGAGCTGACGGCGGCCAACGATTTGAGCAGATTCATTGAAAGAGTTTGTGCCTGTCGATAAACAGCAGGCGAACAACGCGCCCACTTATGCGATACTCCGCGCCGCAGCAGCACAGAGCCAAAGCTCGCGAGTTTACAGGTCAAGCGCCGGAAATAAATATCCCGCCTCTTTATACCTACCACTTAGCGGAACGTCTCAACCGCCCTTGACAAGACATCAACTCATCGGCATGATTCGCGGCCTATTTTGTTTGCTATTTCCTAAAAAGTCTTTCGAGGAGCTCGACGGTGGCCAACACACCTTCCGCCAAAAAACGTGCAAAACAGGCTGAGAAGCGTCGCAGCCACAACGCCAGCCTGCGTTCCATGGTTCGTACCTACATCAAGAATGTAGTTAAAGCCATCGACGCAAAAGACGCTGAAAAAGCTCAAGCTGCTTACGTTCTGGCCGTGCCAGTTATCGACCGTATGGCCGATAAAGGCATCATCCACAAGAACAAGGCTGCTCGTCATAAGAGCCGCCTGAACGGTCACGTCAAGGCTCTGAACCTTGCTGTTGCCGCATAAGCGATAAGCTTGTTGAAAAACCGACCCCAGGGTCGGTTTTTTATTGCCTGTGATTTGGCAAACACAGGACAAAAAAATGTGGGAGCGAGCCTGCTCGCGATGAGTGACTAACACTCAACATCTCTGCTGACTGAAAGTCCGCTATCGCGAGCAGGCTCGCTCCCACAATTTGGATCTTCGCTAGCTTATTGAGCGTGCGTCCACGGCAGAATCGGAATCGCCGTCACCGCATTCTGAGGGCTGCCCTCGATCAAGCGATCGCTGTAGACCAGGTACACCAGCGTATTGCGCTTCTTGTCGAGGAACCGCACCACCTGCATGGTCTTGAACACCAGCGAGGTGCGCTCCTTGAACACCTCTTCACCATCCTTCAACTCGCCCTTGAAGTTGATCGGACCCACCTGACGACAGGCGATAGACGCTTCAGCGCGATCCTCAGCCAGGCCCAGACCGCCCTTCACGCCACCCGTCTTGGCGCGCGACAGGTAGCACGTCACGCCCTCCACCTTCGGATCGTCAAATGCCTCGACCACGATGCGGTCATTCGGGCCGACGAACTTGAACACCGTCGACACCTGACCAATCTCCTCGGCCGAGGCCAGCAGCGGCATTACCAACAGCAGACCCAACAATCCTTTTGTCACGCGCATTCAGGTATTCCTTCAGACCAGGATCAGGTTATCGCGGTGAACCAGTTCCGGCTCCGCCATGTAACCCAACAGACCGACAATCGCCTCAGACGACTGACCGATGATTTTCTGCGCTTCCAGCGCGCTGTAGTTGGCCAGGCCACGGGCGATCTCACGACCGTCCGGCGCCACACACACCACCATTTCGCCGCGACGGAAACTGCCCTGGACCAGCTTGACGCCGACCGGCAGCAGGCTTTTGTTGCCTTGGGACAACGCCGTCACCGCGCCCGCATCCAGCACCAGCGTGCCGCGGGTTTGCAAATGGCCGGCCAGCCATTGTTTGCGCGCCGCCAGCATGCCGCGTTCAGGCGACAGCAAGGTGCCGATACGCTCGCCCGCCTTCAGGCGATCCAGGACACGCTCGAGGCGTCCGCCAACGATGATGGTGTGCGCACCGGAACGCGCCGCAAGACGCGCCGCGCGCAACTTGGTTTGCATGCCGCCGCGCCCCAACGCACCGCCGGTACCACCCGCCACGGCGTCCAGCGCCGGGTCATCGGCGCGCGCTTCGTAAATCAGCTTGGCATCGGGATTGTTGCGCGGATCGGCATCGAACATGCCGTCGCGATCCGTCAGGATCACCAGTAAATCAGCTTCGACCAGGTTGGCCACCAGCGCCGCCAGCGTGTCGTTGTCACCGAAACGGATTTCATCCGTCACCACCGTGTCGTTTTCGTTGATCACCGGGATCACTTTCAACTCGACCAAGGCACGCAAGGTGCTGCGAGCGTTCAGGTAGCGCTTGCGGTCGGACAGGTCGTCGTGCGTCAGGAGAATCTGCGCGGTATGCCGGCCATGCTCGGCAAAGCTCGATTCCCAGGCCTGAACCAGGCCCATCTGACCGATGGCGGCCGCCGCCTGCAACTCGTGCATCGCACTGGGTCGTACGGTCCAGCCCAGACGGCTCATGCCCGCTGCCACAGCCCCGGAGGACACCAGCACCAGCTCAACGCCCGCCTCATGCAAGGCCACCATCTGTTCGACCCAGACACCCATTGCCGCGCGATCCAGGCCCTTGCCGTCCGCCGTCAGCAAAGCGCTGCCGATTTTCACGACCCAACGCTGCGCACCTGTCACCTTGCTCCGCATCATCTTCAACCTTAGCTTGAGGACAGCGCGACCCAGCGCTGCCCGTAACGTTATTCGTGACTACCGATTTCCAGATACCAAAACGCCGCTCAATTGAGCGGCGCTTAAGTTTACTGCAACGAATCAGTCGCGCACGTAAATGATTTCCGGACCGTCCTCATCATCCACGTCTTCCTCGTCCCAATCATCGTCGCCGATGTCATGGACCGACTTCACGCCGCTGCGACGCAGTGCACGCTGGTCGTCCAGGGCTTGCAACTGAGCACGGGCTTCGTCTTCGATGCGCTGATCGAGATCGGCCAGCTCTTCCTTGTAAGCCGGGTCGTTCGCCAGGCGATCGGCACGATCTTCCATGTAACGCATGATGTCGTGGCACAGACGCTCGGTGCCCAACTTGGAAATGGCAGAGATCACGTAAACCGGACCGGTCCACTCCAGGCGATCGACGATTTCCTTGACGCGAGCATCGTGCTCTTCTTCAAGGATCTGGTCGCACTTGTTCAGCACCAGCCAACGATCACGCTCAGCCAGGGACGGGCTGAACTTGGTCAGTTCGCTGACGATCACTTCGGCAGCATCCGGGGCACTGGTGTCGTCAAGCGGCGCCATGTCCACGAGGTGCAGCAGCAAACGGGTACGCGACAAGTGCTTGAGGAAGCGAATCCCCAGGCCTGCACCATCGGAAGCGCCTTCGATCAGGCCCGGAATGTCCGCGACCACGAAGCTCTTCCAGCGATCGACGCTGACCACGCCCAGGTTCGGCACCAGCGTGGTGAACGGGTAGTCGGCGACTTTCGGCTTGGCGGCCGATACCGAGCGGATGAAGGTACTTTTGCCCGCATTCGGCAAGCCCAGCAGGCCCACGTCCGCCAACACTTTCATTTCCAGTTTCAGGTCACGCGCCTCACCCGGCTTGCCCGGAGTGGTCTGACGCGGAGCGCGGTTGGTACTGGATTTGAAACGGGTGTTGCCCAGGCCGTGCCAGCCGCCGTGAGCCACCAGCAGTTTCTGGCCAGCCTTGGTCAGGTCGCCGATCACTTCCTGGGTGGCCGCATCGATGACAGTCGTGCCGACCGGAACACGCAACACCAGCTCTTCACCTTTCTTGCCGGTGCAGTCGGTGCTGCCGCCGTTGGAGCCGCGCTCGGCATCGAAGTGCCGGGCGTAACGGTAGTCCACCAGGGTGTTGAGGTTTTCATCGGCGATCATGTACACCGAACCGCCATCACCACCGTCACCGCCGTTCGGGCCGCCGTTTTCGATGAATTTCTCGCGACGGAAGCTCATGCAACCGTTGCCGCCGTCGCCGGCCTTTACTCGAATCGATACTTCATCAACAAACTTCATAACAAAACGCCTCTCGCCATACGGACGAGCCGAAAAAATCTAGACATAAGACTCTTGCAAAAATGAGCGCAGCGACCTCAATCAACGACCGCAAATCCAGCGCTGGAGCCCATTACAAACAGCTTTGCAAGAGACTCACCCCACAAACGAAAAAGCCCCGTCGCAAGACAGGGCTTTTCCAGCAACCACGTAATTATGCCGCGACGACTTCAGTCTTCGGGACAATGCTTACGTAACGACGACCGAAGGCGCCCTTTACTTCGAACTTGATCACGCCGTCGATTTTAGCGAACAGAGTGTGATCTTTACCCATGCCAACACCGTAACCGGCGTGGAATTGGGTGCCGCGCTGACGCACGATGATGTTGCCCGGAATGATAACCTGGCCGCCATACATCTTCACGCCAAGGCGTTTGGCTTCTGAGTCGCGACCGTTACGGGTACTACCACCAGCTTTTTTGTGTGCCATGAGTTCAATTCTCCTAGTGAGGAATTAGGCTGAAATTAAGCCTGAATACCGGTGATTTTGATCTCGGTGTACCACTGGCGGTGGCCCATACGCTTCATGTGGTGCTTACGACGACGGAACTTGATGATGCGGACTTTATCGTGACGACCTTGGGAGATCACTTCAGCCACAACGGTAGCGCCAGCAACAACTGGAGCGCCGATATTCACGTCATCGCCATTGGCGACCAACAGAACGCGATCAAAAGTTACGGATTCGCCGGTAGCGATTTCCAGTTTTTCAATCTTCAGGTATTCACCTGGGGCGACTTTGTACTGCTTGCCACCAGTAACGATTACTGCGTACGACATGGTATTTCTCCGATAATCCTGCTCACCCAGCTCTTTATAAGAAGAGGTATTGGCTGGCATGGCTGCATAAGGCTGGAAGGCCTGTTTGCAATTGCGTAAGGCAGGTGCTGCCCAGGAAGTTCAGGGTGCGCGATTGTACGCAAGCTGCCGGGGCGATGCAAGAGGCCGTCCATCGTGCCTTGACACCCGCCGACGTGGGTCCTAGCATGCCGCGCAACCCTTCTGGAGCAACTGTCGCTGATGCAACCCCAAGCTTTCTACCGCGCGGTGGCGGACGATTTTAGCGCCGTCGACGGCATCATCAAGAAGCAGCTGACTTCCCGAGTGCCGCTGGTATCGAAAATCGGCGACTACATTACCTCGGCTGGCGGAAAACGCCTGCGTCCTTTATTAGTGCTGTTGTGTGGCAAGGCCCTTGGCCGCGAAGGCGACGACCTGCGTCTGCTGGCCGCGACCATCGAGTTCCTGCACACCGCCACCCTGCTGCATGACGACGTGGTCGACATGTCCGGCATGCGCCGTGGCCGCTCGACCGCCAATGCCATGTGGGGCAACGCTCCGAGTGTGCTGGTGGGCGACTTCCTGTATTCGCGCTCCTTTGAAATGATGGTCGAACTGGGCTCCATGCCGGTGATGAAAATCCTTTCGCAGGCCACGCGCATCATCGCCGAAGGCGAAGTGTTGCAGCTGTCGAAAGTCCGCGACGCCAGCACCACCGAAGAAACCTATATGGAAGTCATCCGCGGCAAGACCGCGATGCTCTTCGAAGCTTCGACCCACAGTGCTGCAGCCCTCTGCGAAGCCACTCCGGAACAGGCAGAAGCCCTGCGCACCTTTGGTGATCACCTGGGCGTGGCTTTCCAACTGGTGGACGACCTGCTGGACTACAAGGGCGATGCGGAAACCCTGGGCAAGAACGTCGGCGACGACCTGGCTGAAGGCAAGCCGACCCTGCCACTGATCTACACCATGCGCGAAGGTACGCCGGAACAGGCGGCACTGGTGCGAAAGGCGATTCAGAAAGGTGGCATCGAGGACCTCGAAAGCATCCGCGAGGCCGTTGAAGCGTCCGGTTCCCTTGAGTACACGGCGCAACTGGCCCGTGATTATGTGGCCCGTGCGATCAAATGCCTCGATGCGCTACCTGCCAGCGAATACCGCGATGCATTGGTGGAATTGAGCGAGTTCGCAGTAGCCCGCACACACTAAAAGCAAGATTAAAAGATCGCAGCCTTCGGCAGCTCCTACGGGCGGACACAAAACCCCGCAGGAGCTGCCGAGGGCTGCGATCTTTTGCTGTCAGCTCCCTCGCCCGAAAAAACCCTATATAATGTGCGCTTTTTAGCGATCCTGAATCCAAGGAGCTTTAGTGAGCACGTTGCCACCCTGCCCGAAATGCAATTCCGAATACACTTACGAAGACGGCGCTCAGCTGATCTGCCCCGAGTGCGCCCACGAGTGGTCCGCCAGCGGCGAAGCTGAAGCAGCGTCCGATGACACCGTGAAAAAAGATTCCGTAGGCAACGTCCTGCAGGACGGTGACACCATCACCGTGATCAAGGACCTCAAGGTCAAAGGCACGTCGCTGGTGGTCAAGGTTGGCACCAAGGTCAAGAACATCCGCCTGTGTGATGGCGACCACGACATCGACTGCAAGATCGACGGCATCGGGCCGATGAAGCTCAAATCCGAGTTCGTCAGAAAAGTCTGAGCCGTCTGCAATCCATCCCGCGCCCTGCGTGGGATGGTGCTTCGCCCTCCTCCGCTTCGCCCAGCAATCCCTGGCAATAGCCAAACGCCAGCCGTTTTGACCTTACGCAATCTTTACCCGGAAAAAACCGCAAACCGCCAATAGGCCCTTGCTATTTGATGAATAAGAATTATTCTCATTGGAACAACCCAATGGAGATGAGAACCATGACTTATTTGATCGATGCCTGGCTGGACCGCCCACACCCATACCTCAGGATCCTGCATCGGGAAACCGGGGAAGTCTGCGCGGTGCTTGAAGAAGAAGCCTTGAACGAGTTGCAGGATCAGGGTGATCTGGACGTCAACGGCCTGAGTTCCAGCGAGCCGGTGGTGCTCAAGGAACTGGTACGCAATCTGTTTCTGTTCTGCTATGCCCGGGCGTTGCGCCCGACCAGTGAGCTGCACAACAAGCTTGAAGTATGAATAGCGCCGTAAAAACTGTGGGGCCAGCCTGCTGGCGAGGGTATCAACGCGGTCTTGAAGAAACCCGGTCGCTCCCATCGCCAGCAGGCTGGCTCCCACATTAGACCGTCATGGTGACAGCCCAGACCTTACAGAACGTCGAGCAGCTCGACGTCGAAGACCAGTACGCTGTGCGGCGGAATGCTGCCAACGCCTTGAGCGCCGTAAGCCAGTTCGCTCGGCACGTACAGGCGCCATTTGCTGCCGGCGTTCATCAGTTGCAGGGCTTCGGTCCAGCCAGCGATCACGCCGCCAACCGGAAACTCTGCTGGCTGACCACGATCGTAGGAGCTGTCGAACACAGTGCCGTCGATCAGGGTGCCGTGGTAGTGAGTACGCACGGTGTCTTCACGGGATGGCTTGGCGCCTTCGCCGGCAGTCAGCACTTCGAATTGCAGACCGGAAGCCAGGGTAGTGATGCCATCGCGCTTGGCGTTTTCAGCCAGGAATGCCAGGCCTTCGCCAGCAGCCGCTTCAGCTTTGGCAGCCGCTTCGGCTTGCATGATTTCGCGAATAACCTTGAAGCTCGCGGACATTTCTTCCTGACCCACACGGCTTGGCTTGCCGGCGAACGCGTCGGTCAGGCCTGCGAGGATCGCGTCCAGGCTAACGCCCGGCGGCGGGTTGTCGCGCAGTTGGTCGCCCAGCTGACGGCCAATACCGTAGCTGACGCGGGTTTCGTCGGTGGACAGATTTACTTCGGACATGACACTGCTCCGCTGTGCGGACGGCCCTGGAACTTGCCGTGCGTGCACAGCGCGTCCCGGAGCGCCCGGAACCAAAAGGGCCAGCAGACTAGCACAGATGTCGCTGCGCTGATGAGGGCTGTCAGCGCAGCCCTGTTGTACGGAAAGAGATCGGCACCTTCAGACTTTCTCCAGCACTGCCGCCCAGACCGCACATTTCGTCATGAACCGAGGTATGCACCAGGTTGAACGGCAAGCTGGGGCAGGCATGGAGTATTTCGCGTGCATGCTCGACCGAGCGCAGGTGAAACATCTGGCCGCGAGCGTCGCTCAAGGGGTACGCCGCGCCATGCATGCGCGCTTCCAGCAGGTAGATTCCACCTTCCATGGAGATCAGGTTCAACTCATCGACCTTCCCGGCGATGGCATAAGCATTCAGCTCTTGCAGGTTCATGAACGCACCTCACACAGTGGCGAGCCAACATCCTTACAGGCATAGGCCTCACCGCATCAAAGCACAAGCCACAAACGACACCGCCCGTCTGTTTCGCAACGGACGGGCGGTGTAAAAAAGGCTAAAACGCAGCAATCAGTGCTTGGTCAGCTTATCCAGATACCCCATGGCAAAGGCCGACACCACGAAAGTCATGTGAATGATCACGTACCACTTCAAATGCTCGGGATCGACGTTTTTGGCGTCCATGAAGATCCGCAACAGATGGATCGATGAAATCGCCACGATGGACGCCGCGACCTTCATCTTCAACGAAGACGAATCCATGGTGCCCAGCCAGTTGAGTTTTTCCTTGCTGTCGTCGATATCCAGTTGAGAGACGAAGTTCTCGTAACCGGAAATCATCACCATCACCAGCAAACCGCCCACCAGTGCCATGTCGATCAACGACAGCAGCACCAGGATCAGGTCCGACTCAGCCATCGAGAACACGTTGGGAATGACGTGGAAGACTTCCTGGAAGAATTTCAGCGCCAGAGCCAGCAGACCGAGGGACAGGCCGAAGTAGATCGGCGCCAACAGCCAGCGGGAGGCGTACATTGCATTTTCGATAAAGCGTTCCATTGAATCTCACATGTGGACTGGAAATGGCCGCGAGTATACCAGCCACCTGTTACAGCCAGAAACCATCGGGAAATCCGCCACCTGCACGTGTGTCACAAGGTTTTTCTGCTAGTGTCCAAACCATTGACAGCTCAGCGACAGCGGACAGGAAGACGGGAAATGGGTGTGCGATTGCCTTTGATGAGCGCCGGGGTTTGCCTGGCCGTGCTGATGAGCGGCTGCTCGCCCAGCGATGACAAACGCCAGGTCAGCCTCGAGGAAAAAACCGCGCAGTTCGAGAAGGCCCTGGATGCCATTCAGGACCCGAAACTCAAGGATATCGTGGCCGAACTCGGTGGTTCGCTGCTGTTGCTCGAGCGCGCACAACTCAAACTCGACAGCAAACCCGTGGTCACCGAGTACGGTGAAGACGTCCTTGCGGTGCTCAAGCACTATCCCACGCCCCAGGCGCTGGTCGACACGTACATCAACGGCCTGATCGTGTTGCACAAGGACTCCAGCTCCGACTACCTGACCGACCTGCAGCCAGTGTTCCCCTTCAACTTCGACATTCCGGCCGCGTTTCTCTTTCCCCATGGCCTGGAATGGCAGTCGGTGACCCTGAGCAACAAACGCGTGATCGCGTTCCAGCCGGAATGGTCGGAAACCGACCCCGGCATTCAGCTAAGCCCGTCGAGCTCCAATCTGACCAACCCCGATGACCTGACAGTGACTTATCCGTTCATCGATGGCCTTGACGTCGACAACAAGCACCAACCGCAGCCGGTCAGCCTGCAAGGCAAAGTGGAAGTCATCGCACCCCGCAGGCTTTATAGCTTCGACCTGACAAAAAAAGACGTGGGCCAGACCCGCACCAACGACAACCTCAGCGTCACCTTGCTTAAACTGACAAACAACTACGCCGAGATCGAATTCAACAACAGCGCACCGTTGGCG
This sequence comes from Pseudomonas sp. NFX71, assembly GCF_048079215.1. NCBI lineage: Bacteria > Pseudomonadati > Pseudomonadota > Gammaproteobacteria > Pseudomonadales > Pseudomonadaceae > Pseudomonas > Pseudomonas sp. NFX71. Next base: position 1,040,445 of record NZ_CP182230.1, read on the forward strand.
CCCGAGGTGGGCGGAACGCCGCTCAACCCGCTGATCGTCCAGGCCAGAGACGCCACCGGGCAATTTCTTTCGCGCGCCGGCTCGATCAACGAAACCGCCGCGCAAATTGCCTTTTTTCAACAACAGCTCGCAAAAATGCAGCAACAAAAGGCCTGGAGCGAAACGTTCGAAAAACAACTCTATGAAGAGCAACGCGCTTTTGAAAAGCAGCAAAAAAACCATTACTCCAAGGTGTACTTCAACGGGCCGATCGAGACCCTTGAAGTCAGCCTGCTCGACTTCTCGGCGGTCACGGTCACACGCAAGGACCTGGACCTGCCAGTCCGTCGCTTCGACCAGCACACCACCGATAAAACCATCCAGCCACTGACCTTGCCGGTGGTGGTGTACGACGATCAGGCCCCGACCTGGCTCAAAGGTGCGACGCTGACTGAGGAACAACTGAAAAAGAGCGTCAGCATCCGTCAAGCGGTGGAAGATCCTAGCGCGGCGCGCATCGAATTCGACCACGCCCGAAGTTTCAACGATGAATTGCTGGGGACGTCCTTCAACCCCGGGGACAGCCCGGTCAGCTTCTTTACCGAGGACAGCAGCGGTCAACGCGATGAGCCGATCGAGTTACCGCCGGAGGCGTTTCAGATCGATCCTCTGCGCGGCATCATCACCTACGATCTGAACCTGTTTGCGCAAACGCCGGCCTACGCGGTGGGCTCCATGCCGCTGTTCCTGGCGACGGTCGACAAGCAGACACTCGATGCCCACCAACTGCCCAAAGGCCTGGAATTGAAAGGCAATGCGCTGGTGGTTGATCTGAAGCTGTTTCCCGCCCAGGACTGGCGCTTTTTCGCCAGGGACGATAGCGGTCACTATCTCAAGGAGATTCTTTCGGTCATTCACGACGCGAGCGCAGAAGGCCCGGCGTTATTCGGTGTGCATTACTTCTATGGCCAGCCCACTCATCTGGAAACCTATCAGCGAACCGACCTCACCACCGTGCAATACGGCTTCGAGGTCAAGCTCGACAAGGCTGACACGTCCAGCCTTGCCCAATAGCCTTCTCAATGGTCGGGGCGAAACTCGAAGCCGCCCAGGTTGCGGCAACGGCCACCATTGATTTCCCGCAGCTGGGCTTGCAGGTGCAGGCACCAGATTTGTGGATCGTCGGCCAGTTCGTAGCCGTGCAGGGTCAGGCTTTCAACAATGGTGTCGAGGATTGATTCAGCCACGAAAGGGCCATGAAACGGGCCCTGGGCCTTGATGGCTGACGGTTGTTCGCCGGCCATTCCGGCGGCAAACAGCAAGGTCCACATGCCCGTATCGCCAGCCAATGGCTTGATGGCGCATTCGATACGGGTCACAAGACCCAGGCATTGACGGGTGAGGCAGAGGTTGCGCGACATGGCGGCGACCCTCGTTAGATCCGGTATTCAGCCCCCACGGGAGAGCTGTCTCGATCCAGTGATTACTGTCGATATCCTTGAGCTCAGAATAGAAGAAAAGTCTGACCAGCACGTCAACTGAGACCAGAAGGCGCCGAATGGTCATTGTGTGAATATTGACGTCAGAGTGATGGCACTTTTTCAGGTCGACCCGAATACAAATGTGGGAGCGAGCCTGCTCGCGATTGCGGACTGACACTCAACATCTTCGTTGAATGTGAAGCCCTCATCGCGAGCAGGCTCGCTCCCACAGTTTTGTTGCGCGTCAGGCCGGCTTGGCTTCGACCAAGGCTTCCTGCGCAGCTTCTTTCTCGGCCTCTTTCAGGTCTTCTTCGCTGATCATTTCCGCGATCACCCGCAAGCGCTCCACCACCCGCGCATTCACACTGCCCTCAGGGAATTCGCCATTTTCATCCGGCGCACCGGCAGGCTCGCCCACCAACAGGCTCAGCGCTTCGTCAGCCTGGCGCACTGCGTAAACGTGGAATTGACCTGCGCGCACGGCTGCCAATACCTTCTCATCGAGCATCAGCGTCGCCACGTTGGCGTGGGGAATGATCGCCCCCTGCTCACCGGTCAACCCGCGGGCTTCGCAGAGACGGAAGAAGCCTTCGATCTTCTCGTTGACCCCACCTACCGCCTGCACTTCACCGAACTGGTTGATCGAACCGGTGATGGCAAAGCACTGCTTGAGCGGCGTTTTCGACAAGGCCGAGATCAACGTGCACGCCTCACCCAGCGACGCACTGTCGCCATCGACGTAACCATAGGACTGCTCCAGCGCGATACTCGCGGAAATCGCCAGCGGGAATTCCTGGGCGTAACGGCTGCCCAGATACCCGGTGAGGATCATCACGCCTTTGGAGTGAATCGGCTGGCCGAGGTTGACTTCGCGTTCGATGTCGACAATGCCGCTGCCGCCCGGATAGACCGTGGCGGAAATCCGTGCCGGCACACCGAACGCCGAGTCACCGACCTCCAGCACCGTCAGCCCGTTGCACTTGCCGACTGCCGCGCCATCGGTGTCGATCAGGATGATCCCGGCCAGCATGTCATCGAGAATCCGCGCCGAAACACGCCCGGTGCGGGTGGCCTTGGCTTTAAGCGCACGCTCGATATGCCCGGCGTCGGTCATTTCGTCGCCCGCCAGATGACGAATGAAATCCGCCTCGCTGACCAGTTGGAACAGATCGCCGATCCGCGCCGACAAACGCCCCTGATGCTCGGCCAGACGCGCGCTGTACGTCGCCAGACGCGCCACCGCGTCGGCGGTCAGCGGCGCCATGCCTTCTTCGGAGGTGCGGGTTTTCAGTAGCTGGGCGAACTGTTCCAGGCTCTCGTCGACCATCGGGATGTCTTCGTCGAAATCCACCAGGACGCGGAACATCTCCTGGAAGTCCGGATCGAGGTCTTGCAGCGTGTAGTACAGCTGTCGGGCACCGATGATGACGACTTTGACCTGCAACGGAATGTGCTGCGGTGTCAGGGTCACGGTGGCCAGGCGGCCCAACTCGCCCAGCGGCGATTCCATTTTCAGCTTGCGCGATTGCAGGGCGCGCTTGAGCGCATCCCACACAAACGGTTCGCTGAGCATTTTTTCCGCTTCGAGGATCAGGAAGCCGCCGTTGGCACGGTGCAGCGCGCCCGGGCGCAGTTGACGATACGTCGTGTAGAGCGCGCCCTGATCGGTGCTGTATTCGATGCGGCCAAACAGGTTTTCGTAAGTCGGGTGCGGTTCGAACACCACCGGCGCACCGCCGCTGGCCGAATGACCGACCATCAGGCTCGGCGCGTATTGCTCTTCCAGCATCTTGCGGGCAACGGCGTCGGCTTTGCTGTCGTCCACCAGTTGCTCGACCACGGTTTTCAGCAGATAGACCTGCATCGCCTGCAGGTAACCGCACACCGCCGCGTTCTCGGCGTATTTCTCCGACAGCGGCGACAACAACGGTTGCAAGGCCAGGGTGATGGTTTCTTCGTTGAGGTGGCGCAGTTGATTGCTCGACTCGCGCTTCCATTGCGGCAGGCTGGCGAGCTCTTCGTTCAGGCGCTCCTCCAGACCGGAAATGTCATCGTGAAAACGCTCGCGATCGGCTTCCGGCAACTGGGCGAATTCCGCTTCATCCAATGCCTTGCCTTCGCTCATCGGGGTAAACGCGATGTTGCTGGCATCGCGGTAAAGCGCGACTTCTTTCTCCAGCGCCAGGCGTTCGATGATGTCCAGCGCCTTGTCGTAGCGCTGGTTGAAAGCGCGGTCGATGGCGCTTTTCTTCTGCTGGTAGGACGGGTGTTCGAATACGGCCGGAAACGTCGCCAGCAGGTTGTCGATCAGCGCGTTGATATCACCGATGAACGCGCCAGCGGTGCCCGAGGGCAATTCCAGGGCGCGGGGTTCACGGGGCTCATCGAAGTTGTTGACGTAGACCCAGTCCGCCGGGGTCTGCAGGCGTTTGCCTTCGGCCTTCAGGTAGCGTTTGACGAACGAAAACCGGCCGGTGCCAGGCTCGCCCATGACGAAGACGTTGTAACCGGGGCGTGGCATGGCCACACCGAACTGCAAGGCTTCGACCGCACGTTCCTGGCCAAGCACACCGCGGAAAGGCTCCAGATCATTGGTGGTAGAGAAGCTGAACTGTTCAGCGGAAAACGGACGGGTCAGCGCTTCGGGCGCTAGACGCAAGCTGGCAGCAACAGGATCAGGCATCGGGCTTCCTTACATCAGGCGGGGCAGATAGCGGCATTCTGGCGCTGCCCGTACCCCACTGGCAAGGCGCGCCTTTAGCCAAAGCATAGCTAAACTGCTATCCCCAGGCGGACCGGGTCTAAATCAACGTTTCCAACGAATATTTCGCAAAATGTCACGGAACCCTTGGAACGTGCCTAAACTCCAAACTGCGCGGCTGGAACAATAACCGGCCCACTGGCGCCAGATCGGGCCAGACCCCTTGTCCATTGGTATGCACATAAAGAGAACAAAGCTATGAAACGGATTCTTCTCGGTACTCTCTTCACCGCTGTATCCCTCAATGCCATGGCTCAGGCGCCAGGCGGCCCGGATTGCGGTTGGGGCAACATGCTGTTCGAAGGTCAGCGTGGCACCCCGGCTCACTTCCTGGCATCCACCACCAACGGCACTTCCGGCAACGCAACCTTCGGTATGACCTCCGGTACCAACGGTTGCTCGACTAATGCGTCGCTGACCTATGGCGGCAAATCCTGGATTGCCATGAATGGCATGATGAACGAGCTGTCCGAAGACATGGCCAAGGGTCAGGGCGAAGCGCTGACCACTTACGCCGTGGTACTGGGCGTGGCGCCGGAAGACCGTGCGCACTTCGCCGCCGTCACTCATGAGCACTTCCAGCAGATCTTCAGCAAGGCTGACGTGACCGCTGACGACGTGCATACCAACACCCTGGCCGTTCTGAAGAGCGATCCACGTCTGGCCAAGTACGCCACTCAAGCTTAAGCTCGACCCGCCCGTTCCTTTCGGGGAGCGGGTTTTGTTTTTTGGACCTGCCCCTTTTTTTGGGTCTTTATTCTCGAATCTCTAAGTTGCCCACTATGCTCAAACGCCTTGCCTGGCTGGCGCTCTGTGTCTGCGCCCCGCTGTCCGCCGCGCCACACATCGACAATCAACGTTTGCAGCAACTGGCCAATGACCCCTTCTGGATTTCCCTCGGTCATTACGAAACCGCCAAACTGGGCGGCTGGCGCAGCTATGTCAGCGACAGGAAATTCTTCCTGGCGCCCGACGGCAACGAACATCCCGACCGTGAACTGGCCGCCACCGTGCAAGCGCTGTACGCCCCGGCCAGTGCCGGCGAGCAACACGCGCAGTGCGTCTATCCGGCCCGTACTCGCTGGCTGAAAGCACAACTCAATCTGACCGACCTGCCTTCCCTGGACTGCGCCGAGTTCAAGCAATGGTTCAAGGATGTCTCACCCCATAGCGCGGTGATGATTTTCCCGGCGGCCTATCTGAACAGCCCGTCATCGATGTTCGGCCATACGTTGCTGCGGATCGATCAGGCGGGTGTGCAGAGCGACAAGACGTCACTGCTCAGCTACGCGATCAATTTCGGCGCCTACATCGAAGGCTCGGACAACAGCATCCTCTACGCCTGGAAGGGCTTGATGGGCGGCTATCCGGGCCTGTTTGCGCTGGTGCCGTATCAGGAAAAACTCTCGGAATACCGCAGCCTCGAAAACCGCGACCTGTGGGAATACCGGCTGAACCTGACGCAGCAAGAAACCGAGCGCATGGTCGAGCATGTCTGGGAGCTCAAGCAGATCCAGTTCGATTATTTCTTCTTCGACGAAAACTGCTCCTATCGCCTGCTGGAATTACTGCAAGTGGCGCGTCCGAGTTTGCGCCTGACCGAACAATTTCCGCTGACCGCGATTCCAACCGACACCGTCAAAGCCGTCAAAGAAGCCGGTCTGGTGGAGTCGATTGAGTATCGTCCGTCCCGCGAGCGTGAGCTGCTGAGCCGCGCCGAACCGTTGAATCCTGAAGAGCAGCAGTGGGTGCTGAAAGTCAGCGCCGACCAGAAACAATTGCAGGAGCCAGCATTCAAGGCGCAATCGCGCGAGCGTCAGGCGCTGATCATCGACGCGGCTTACCGGCTGGAACGCTACCGCGCCAACGGCCAGGAGCGCGACCCGCAACGGGCCCAACGCAGTTTCGAATTGCTGCGCGCGATCAACCAGAACCCGCCCCCCGAGCTGAACATTCCCCAACCCGGCCTGCCTGAAGACGGCCATGAATCGCGCACCTGGCAAGCCGGCATCGGCACCCGGGGCGACAAGGCGTTTGGTGAATATGGCCTGCGCATGGCCTATCACGACCTCAACGACAACTCGGAAAGCTTCCCCCTCGGTGCGCAGATTGAAATCCTGCAAATGAAACTGCGCCAGTACGAAGGCAATCAATGGCAGTTGCAGCAACTGGACCTGGCGACCATTCGCTCCCTGACACCGCGTAATGAGTTGTTGCAGCCGCTGTCGTGGCAAGTCACGGGCGGCCTTGAGCGCGTACCGGGCAAACATGACGATGAAACCCTGGTCAGCCACGTCAACGGCGGTGGCGGCGGCACCTGGCAGTTGAGCGAGGACATGCTCGGTTTCGCCTTGGGCACGGTGCGCGTCGAGCACAACAATGACTTTGCCGGTTTCATCGCTCCGGCGGCGGGTTTCAACAGCGGCGTGCTGTGGAAGAACCCGCTGGGCAACTTCAGCCTTGAGGCCAAGGGAGATTTCTTCACCAATGGCGAAGTGCGTCGTAGCGTGAGCCTGAACCAGCAGTGGGAATTGTCGCGCAACCTCGGTTTGCGCCTGAGTGCACAGCGTGAATTCAGCCACCTCGCCTCCCCTGAAAACGAAGTGATGCTTGAGGTGAAGTGGTATCACTACTGACTCAGAAGCACCTGCTCCCCTGTGATGTTGAATGGATTTTTCACAGAGCGACTACAAACGCCTCACGAATCCACTCCTAGACTTCACGTATAGGCCGTCGCACGGCCGGGAGTCCGAGATGTGGCGTTGTGTAGGTATGGTGGTTGTGTTGATGTCGATCGCGGGCTGCCAGACCACCCATGAAGATTTGATTGCCAAGGGCTATCCACCGGCCTTCGCCGACGGCTTCGACGACGGCTGCAGCAGTGGCCGACAAGCTGCCGGGGCGATCACCGGTGAATTTCGCAAGAACGTGCCGCGTTATCTCAAGGACAAGCAATACGCCGAAGGCTGGAGCGATGGTTTCCGCCAATGCCAGGCCATGCGCGAAAGCGAAGATCGCGAGGACTATCGCAGCCACCATTGGGACGAGCGTGAAAGAGCCTGGCAGCACCAGAAAGACCAGGACGCTGCCCGTGCGTTTCGCTCGCAATGAGTCGCTTCCAGACATCCGCCGAAACTAAAAGACAGTGACCATGGCCCAAACCCTATAACGGGAGAAAACCATGAGTCGCGCCTTCGTCAATGAAGATAACGCTGCTGCGCAAGCCGATCAGCCAGTCGAACGGCAGGTCAGCGCGCAGCCCAATTACGTCACCCCCGCCGGACTTGCCCAGTTGCAGGCGAAAGTCGCCGAGCTGCAACAGTTGCACAGCGACCAGTCCGCCATGGGCGAGCAGGCCGACAAGCAGCGCCAGGCTGACCTTGAGCGGGATTTGAGGTATTTCAATCAGCGCCTGCAAAGCGCTCAGGTGGTGACGCCCGCCACCTCAACGCAAAAGGTGCAGATCGGCAGCCGGGTAACGTTCGCCGACGAACACAGCGCCGAGCAAACCGTGCAACTGGTCGGCGAGGACCAGGCCGATGCGGCGGCGGGCCTGATCAACTGGGGTTCGCCGCTGGGCCGGGCATTGCTCGGGGCGCAGCTCGGCGACGAGGTGTTGTGGCAACGCCCGGCGGGCAATCAGATGATCGAAATCATCCGCATCGAACCGGCTTAAACCACGCCTTGGGCGAGCATGGCGTCAGCGACTTTGACGAAGCCGGCGATGTTCGCGCCTTTGACATAGTTGATGCGACCGTTCTCTTCGCCGTAGTGCACACAGGCGTGGTGGATCGACTGCATGATCCCGTGGAGCTTGCTGTCCACTTCACCCCCGGTCCACAACAGGCGCATCGCGTTCTGTGACATCTCCAGCCCGCTCACCGCCACACCACCGGCATTGGACGCCTTGCCCGGCGCGAACAGGATTCCCGCCTCGATGAACAGGTCCACGGCCTCAAGGGTGGTTGGCATGTTCGCGCCTTCTGCCACACAGAGGCAGCCGTTGCGAAGCAATGTGCGAGCAGCCTCGGCATTCAGCTCGTTTTGCGTCGCGCATGGCAGCGCGATGTCGCACGCCAGGTTCCAGGGGTGCTGGCCGGCGCGAAACTCCAGGCCGAAGCGACTGGCCAACTCGCCGATCCGTCCACGCTTGACGTTTTTCAACTCCAGCAGCGCCAGCCATTGCTCTTCGGTCAAACCGCTTTCGCAGTGCAGCGTACCTTCGGAATCCGAGAGCGAAATCACCTTGCCTCCCAGGTCCATGACCTTGCGTGCCGCGTACTGTGCAACGTTGCCCGAACCCGAAATCGCGACGCGTTTGCCTTCGACGGTTTCACCGTTGCGCTTGAGCATTTCCTCAGCAAAGTACACGCAGCCGAAACCGGTCGCTTCTGGGCGAATCAGGCTGCCGCCATAGCTCGGGCCCTTGCCGGTCAATACGCTGGTGAACTGGTTGCTCAGGCGCTTGTACTGGCCGAACAGGAAACCGATCTCGCGGGCCCCCACGCCGATATCGCCGGCCGGCACGTCAACATCTGCACCGATGTGACGGTACAGTTCGCTCATGAATGCCTGGCAGAAGCGCATGACTTCAGCGTCGCTTTTGCCTTTCGGGTCGAAGTCCGAGCCACCCTTGCCGCCCCCCATGGGCAAGGAGGTCAGGGAGTTCTTGAAGGTTTGTTCGAAGGCGAGAAATTTCAGTACGCCGAGGTTGACCGAAGGATGGAAACGCAAGCCGCCCTTGTACGGACCGATTGCACTGTTCATCTGCACCCGGAAACCGCGATTGACCTGCACCTTGCCCTGATCGTCGACCCAGGAAACCCGGAAGACAATGGCCCGCTCCGGTTCGCACATCCGCTCCAGGATCCCGGAGGTCAGATAATGCGGATTGGCTTCAAGAAACGGCCACAGGCTGCGCAGGACTTCTTCCACAGCCTGATGGAATTCAGGTTGATCCGGGTCGCGTTTTTTCAGTCGGGCAAGGAAGGTTTCGACGGATTCGATCATGGAAAAGTCTCGGTAAAATTTATTATCGTTGGAGAAGATTGAGCCGGACTTTAGCAAACGGAATGCGCACCACGACAGCGCAAAATGTCGCAGTTATGAAATTAAATGGTGCGCTGGATATAAATAATGCGTGTTTAAGCCGTTCGTCGCACCTAAACAGGGATTCACAATTCAAGTATTGCACCGTCATGGAGATCGCTTTCACGAGCAAGGCGCGCCGCGGTCTTTCTGAGGCCCATAAAAAAACGGAGCCTTCGGGGCTCCGTTTTTTTTCATGCAGCCAACCCGATATCAGGCCAGTTTTTTGTGCCGTACACGATGCGGCTGGGCAGCCGCTTCGCCGAGGCGTTTTTTCCGATCGGCTTCGTACTCGGTGTAGTTGCCTTCGAAGAACACCGCTTGCGAGTCGTCTTCGTACGCCAGGATATGCGTCGCCACACGGTCAAGGAACCACCGATCGTGAGAGATCACAATGGCGGCGCCCGGGAAGTCCAATAGGGCTTCTTCCAGGGAACGCAGGGTTTCAACGTCGAGGTCGTTGGACGGTTCGTCGAGCAGCAGGACGTTGCCACCCTCCTTCAGGGTCAGGGCCAGGTGCAAGCGACCGCGCTCACCACCGGACAGATCCTTGACGAACTTCTGCTGATCGCCGCCCTTGAAGTTGAAGCGACCGACGTAGGTACGCGACGGAATCTCGTAGTTGCCGATGCGGATCTGGTCCGAACCGTCGGAGATCTGCTGGAACACGGTCTTGCTGCCGTCCAGGTCTTCGCGGCTCTGGTCGACGCACGCCAGTTGCACGGTTTCGCCGACTTCGATGCTGCCCGAATCCGGGGTTTCCTTGCCCATCAGCATGCGGAACAGGGTCGATTTACCGGCACCGTTACCGCCGATCACGCCCACAATGGCGCCCTTCGGCATCGAGAACGACAGGTTGTCGATCAACACGCGATCGCCGTAGCCCTTGGTGACGTTCTTGAACTCGATGACCTTGTCACCCAAGCGCGGACCGGCCGGGATGTAGATCTCGTTGGTTTCCGAACGCTTCTGGAATTCCTGCGATTGCATTTCTTCGAAGCGTTGCAGACGTGCCTTGGATTTGGACTGGCGGGCCTTGGCGCCTTTGCGCACCCACTCCAGTTCTTCCTTCATGGCTTTTTCGTGGGCCGACTGCTGCTTGGATTCGGCCGCCAGACGATCGGACTTGGCTTCGAGCCAACCCGAATAGTTGCCCTCGTAAGGAATGCCCGCGCCACGGTCGAGTTCCAGAATCCAGCCGGCAACGTTGTCCAGGAAGTAACGGTCGTGCGTGATCGCAACGACGGTGCCCGGGAAGTCGTGGAGGAAATGCTCCAGCCAGGCGACGGAGTCAGCGTCCAGGTGGTTGGTCGGTTCGTCGAGCAGCAGCATGTCGGGGGCGGACAGCAGCAGGCGGCACAGGGCTACACGACGCTTTTCACCACCGGAGAGGAATTCGACCTTGGCGTCCCAGGCCGGCAGGCGCAACGCATCGGCGGCGACTTCCAGTTGGCGATCCAGGTTATGACCGTCGCTGGCTTGCAGGATGGCTTCGAGCTTGGCCTGTTCGGCTGCCAGCTTGTCGAAGTCGGCATCTTCATCAGCGTAAGCCGCGTAGACCTCGTCCAGGCGCGCCTGGGCGTTCTTGATCACGCTGACCGCTTCCTCGACCACTTCACGCACGGTTTTGGTCGGGTCCAGGATTGGCTCTTGCGGCAGGTAACCGATGTTCAGCTCCGGCATCGGACGGGCTTCGCCCTCGAACTCGGTATCGACGCCGGCCATGATTTTCAACAGCGTGGATTTACCCGAACCGTTAAGGCCGAGCACGCCGATCTTGGCGCCAGGGAAGAAGGACAGCGAAATGTTTTTCAGGATTTCCCGCTTCGGCGGAACAACTTTGCCCAGCCGATGCATGGTGAAGACGTATTGAGCCATGGAGAACCTTGGGTCAGTGACAGATGAATGATTAGGGCGCAGGCGATGCCTGGCCAGGCCGTGCGCGTCGCCCGATTGAAAGCTATCAATATGTGCGCGCTGAAAAAGCCTGATTTTAGGAGCTGGAACGCTCCCGCGTAACCGGCAAAGCTACCTGAATGACGAGAGGCAGTCCAGCCGGGAGGGACTGGCACTTTGCCACAACTCAAGGCATGCTAGCCGCCCTCCGGGCGTCCGGCTTATAGTGCACGTCGCGCCAGTCCAGCCAAACCGCAGGATTACAGTTTGTCCAATGTCACTCCGCCCCTGATCCCCCGTGCACCGACTGTTGCGCCCGGCTCCCCCCTGCGCGGAACCTTGAAGGGTGCGCTGGCGACACTGGTGTTGCTGCTGCTCGCCCTGCTGTTCTGGCAACTGCTGGATCAGCTGCGCGAAACCCAGAAAAACCAGCGTCAGTACACCATCGACTACACCGCCGATCTGGCCGCGCAAGTCAGCCTGAACATGGCACTCAACGCGCAGATCGCCCTCAACCTGCTACCGATCGTCGAACAGCCACAAAGCGCCGACGAACAGCAGGAGTTGCTCCGCAAGCTGCAAAAATCCTTGCCCGACCTGATCAGTCTTGCGCTGTTGAGTCCCTCCGGCAAAATCCTCAGTGACAGCGCCACCGACAGCGAGGACGCCGACTACCTCGCCGACCTGGTTCGTCACAGCCGTCGCCAGGCCCACTATTTCAGCAACGCCGATAACGGTTCGACGGTGCACTTGCTGCTGCATCAGTCCAGCGGCAGCACGCGTGGCTACTGGGCCCTGCGCCTGAAGCCGAGCTTTTTCTCGTCACTGACCAAACAGAACGAAACCGGCATCCGCCCAATGTGGCTGGTGGAAAACCGCTTCAACCACCAAGTCATCAGTCGCGATGATTCGCGCCCCTCGGCCAAGCCGGGCGAGCTGACCGAAGAGGATGTGGCCAACAGCGTGCTGACGGTTCCTCTGAGCAGCAGCGACTGGCAATTGCGCGGTTTGTTCGACCGCAAGCGCGTGATTGAAGAATTGTTACCGGCGTTCATCGGCAAATGCCTGTTGGGGCTGGCGCTCTCCCTGCTGCCGCTGATTGCCCTGCTGAACATGCGCCGCCGTCAGCGCCAGGTGACTGAAGGTCGTCGGCGCTACAAGGATATTTTCGAAGGTACCGGCGTGGCGCTGTGTGTACTTGACGTGTCGGGGCTCAAGCAGGCGTTCGACAAAGCCCGGTTGCACAGCAGCGAACAACTGCGTGGCTGGCTGGAATCTGCGGAGCAACGGCAGCAATTGCTGCAGGAACTGCGCATCACCGAGGTCAACCAGGTTGCCCTGCAACTGCTCAACGTCAACACCTGCGAACAAGCCTGGAAACTGCTGATCGACGGCAATCCGCTGGACGGCACTGCCATCGGCAATCAAGTGCTCGACGCGGTGCTCAACCAGCAGAAACAGCTCGAGCTGGAGATAAAACTCCCGGACGCCAACGGTCGCGACCAGCACTTGTGGCTGGTGCTGCGCCTGCCGGAAGACCAGGATGACTATAAAGCGGTGATCCTGAGCATCAACGACATCACCAGCCGCAAGCTCATTGAATTGTCGCTGCTCGAGCGTGAAGGGTTCTGGTCCGATGTGGTGCGCACGGTGCCGGATCATCTGTATGTGCAGGACGTGATCAGCCAGCGCATGATCTTCAGCAACCACCACCTGGGCCAGACACTCGGCTACAACCGCACCGAGCTGCACCAGATGGGCGAGTACTTCTGGGAAATCCTCCTGCACCCCGAAGATGCCGACCACTACCACCGTTCGCGCCAGACCCAGCGTCACGCCGGCTACACCCAATTGCTGCAATGCCAACTGCGCTTCCGTCATCGCGATGGCCAATGGCGGCGGTTCGACATTCGTGAGCAGGCGCTGGCGCGGGACAAACATGACCAGGTCACCCGTATCATCGGTGTGGCCAAGGACATCACTGAGCAGATCGAAGCCAGCGAGTCCCTGCGCGACAGCGAGCAGCGTTACCGGATGCTCGCCGAAAGCATCAGCGATGTGATCTTCTCCACCGACAGCAAGCTCTCGCTCAACTACGTCAGCCCGTCGGTGCAGGCCGTGCTGGGCTACGACACCGACTGGATCTTCCAGAACGGCTGGCAGACGACCATTGCCAACCCACAGCAATTGTCCGGCATCTACAGCCTGATGGACCGCGTCAGCAAGGCGCTGGACAAGCCCGACCAACTGGCGTTGCTGCGCAGTCAGGTGCAAACCCAGCTGTTCCTGTTCGATTGCCTGCGGGCCGACGGGCGCAAGATTCCTATCGAGCTGCGCCTGGTGCTGGTCTGGGATGAACACGGCGCCTTCGAAGGCGTGCTCGGTGTCGGTCGCGACATCAGCCAACAACGCCGCGCAGAGAAAGACCTGCGCATGGCGGCCACGGTATTCGAACACTCGACCTCGGCGATTCTGATCACCGACCCGGCGGGCTACATCGTCCAGGCCAACGAAGCGTTCAGTCGCGTGAGCGGCTATGCGGTGGAGCAGGTGCTCGACCAGTTGCCGAACATGCTGACCGTCGACGAGCAGCAGGAAGCGCATCTGCGCTATGTGCTCAAGCAACTGAACCAGCACAGCACCTGGGAAGGCGAAGTCTGGCTCAAGCGACGCAATGGCGAGCATTACCCGGCGTGGGTCGGCATCACGGCGGTGCTCGACGACGAAGGCGATCTGGCCAGCTACGTGTGCTTCTTCAGCGACATCAGTGAGCGCAAGGCCAGTGAACAACGGATTCACCGTCTCGCCTATTACGACGCCCTGACCCACCTGCCCAACCGCACGCTGTTCCAGGATCGCCTGCACACCGCCTTGCAATCGGCGGAACGGCAGAAGTCCTGGGTGGTGCTGATGTTCCTCGACCTGGACCGTTTCAAGCCGATCAACGACTCCCTGGGCCACGCTGCCGGCGATCGCATGCTCAAGGAAATGGCCACGCGCCTGCTCGGTTGCGTCGATGACGACGACACCGTAGCGCGCATGGGCGGCGACGAGTTCACCCTGCTGCTGCAACCGCGCATCAATCGGGAAATCGCCCTGAACCGGGCGATACACGTGGCGGAGCAGATCCTCGCCAGCCTGGTGAAACCGTTCGTGCTCGAAGGCCGCGAGTTTTTCGTCACCGCCAGTATCGGCATCGCCCTGAGTCCGCAGGACGGTAACGAACTCAGTCAGTTGATGAAGAACGCCGACACCGCGATGTACCACGCCAAGGAACGCGGCAAAAACAACTTCCAGTTCTATCAGGCCGACATGAACGCCAGCGCCCTCGAGCGCCTGGAGCTGGAAAGCGACTTGCGCCATGCCCTGGAGCAAAACGAATTCGTTCTGTATTACCAGCCGCAGTTCAGCGGCGACGGCAAACGCCTGACCGGCGCCGAAGCCTTGCTGCGCTGGCGTCATCCACGCCGTGGCCTGGTGCCGCCGGGGGACTTCATTCCGGTGCTCGAAGAGCTCGGCCTGGTGGTGGACGTTGGCGACTGGGTGATCAGCGAGGCGTGCCGTCAGCTCAAGTCCTGGCATCAGGCCAAGGTGCGGGTGCCGAAGGTCTCGGTGAACATCTCCGCACGGCAGTTCTCCGACGGCCAGCTCGGCACGCGGATCGCCACCATTCTCAAGGAAACCGGCCTGCCGCCGGCGTGCCTGGAACTGGAACTGACCGAAAGTATCCTGATGCGCGAAGTCAGCGAGGCGATGCAGATTCTCGCCGGGCTGAAAAACCTCGGGCTGAGCATCGCGGTCGACGACTTCGGCACCGGTTATTCATCGCTCAACTACCTCAAGCAGTTCCCGATCGACGTGCTGAAAATCGACCGCACCTTTGTCGACGGATTGCCCTCAGGTGAACAGGATGCGCAGATTGCCCGGGCGATCATCGCCATGGCCCACAGCCTCAATCTTGCGGTGATCGCCGAAGGCGTGGAAACCCATGAGCAACTGGACTTCCTGCGTGAGCATGGTTGCGATGAGGTTCAGGGGTATCTGTTCGGGCGTCCGATGCCGGCGGGCCGGTTTGAAGCGCAGTTCAGCAATGATGCGTTGTTCATGTTCGACTGAAGCGCAATTATTGTGGCGAGGGAGCTTGCTCCCGCTTGAGTGCGCAGCGCTCACAAGATTTTTGGGGCCGCTTCGCAGCCCAACGGGAGCAAGCTCCCTCGCCACAGGCCGGCATGATCACCGCTGATCCCGTCATGAAGCCCACTTGTCTGCGACATGATCTCCTTTCATATGCCATCTAAAACCCATTGGGTTAGAATGCCCCCCTTTTCTGCCCCGATCCTTGAGGACCGCCATGTTCAGCCGTGATTTGACTATTGCCAAGTACGACGCCGATCTCTTTGCCGCCATGGAGCAAGAAGCTCAGCGCCAGGAAGAGCACATTGAGCTGATCGCTTCGGAAAACTACACCAGCCCTGCGGTGATGGAAGCTCAAGGCTCGGTACTGACCAACAAGTACGCCGAAGGTTACCCGGGCAAGCGCTACTACGGTGGTTGCGAGTTCGTCGACATCGTCGAGCAACTGGCTATCGACCGCGCCAAGGAGCTGTTCGGCGCCGATTACGCCAACGTTCAGCCACACGCCGGTTCGCAAGCCAACAGCGCCGTTTACCTGGCTCTGCTGCAAGCAGGCGACACCATCCTGGGCATGAGCCTGGCCCATGGTGGTCACCTGACCCACGGTGCCAGCGTTTCTTCCTCCGGCAAGCTGTACAACGCCGTTCAGTACGGCATCGACGCCAATGGTCTGATCGACTACGACGAAGTCGAGCGTCTGGCCGTTGAGCACAAGCCGAAAATGATCGTGGCCGGTTTCTCTGCGTACTCGCAGATCCTGGACTTCCCGCGCTTCCGTGAAATCGCTGACAAGGTTGGCGCTTACCTGTTCGTCGACATGGCCCACGTGGCCGGTCTGGTCGCCGCTGGTGTCTACCCGAACCCGGTTCCTTTCGCTGACGTGGTGACCACCACCACCCACAAGACCCTGCGCGGTCCACGTGGCGGTCTGATCCTGGCGCGCGCCAACGCCGACATCGAGAAGAAGCTGAACTCCGCGGTATTCCCGGGCGCCCAGGGTGGCCCGCTGGAGCACGTGATCGCCGCCAAAGCGATCTGCTTCAAGGAAGCCCTGCAACCTGAGTTCAAGGCTTACCAGCAACAAGTGGTGAAAAACGCCCAGGCCATGGCCAGCGTATTCATCGAGCGCGGTTTCGACGTGGTCTCCGGCGGTACTGAAAACCACCTGTTCCTGCTGTCGCTGATCAAGCAGGAAATCTCCGGTAAAGACGCCGACGCCGCTCTGGGCAAAGCGTTCATCACCGTGAACAAGAACTCCGTGCCAAACGATCCACGCTCCCCGTTCGTTACTTCCGGCCTGCGCTTCGGCACTCCGGCTGTGACCACTCGTGGCTTCAAGGAAGCTGAGTGCAAAGAGCTGGCCGGCTGGATCTGCGACATCCTGGCTGACCTGAACAACGAAGCGGTGATTGACGCCGTTCGTGAGAAGGTCAAGGCCATCTGCAAGAAGCTGCCGGTGTACGGCGCTTAATCAGCCCGCTAAACCGCAGCAATGAAAAAACCGGCCAGCGATGGCCGGTTTTTTTTTGACTGAAATTCCTGACGGCTAATCTGACGGCAGCTCCTACGGGACCAGCACCACTGGTCAGACCGGTAATGCCAATTTGTCTGCTTACCCTTGTAATCCTGAAAAAATCCAGCGTAGACTGCGCCTGCACTGGACATACCGGTAAGACCACAATAATTAAGTCCTGAATCTGATGCGCCCCGCGCACGGCAGCCAGGACACCGACCAGGATTCCTCCCATGCTCAGATGGTGCTCGCGTTCAATCTTCCTCCAAGTGGTTCTCGGACTGGTGCTCGGCATCGTCTGCGGGCTGACCCTTCCCGAATATTCCGCCCAGCTCAAACCGCTCGGTGACGGCTTTATCAAGCTGATCAAGATGCTCATTGGTCTGATCGTGTTCTGCGTGGTGGTCAGCGGCATCAGCGGAGCCGGCGACCTGAAGAAGGTCGGGCGCATCGGCCTGAAATCGGTGATCTACTTCGAAGTGCTGACCACCATTGCCCTGGTGATTGGCCTGGTGTTCGCGTTCACCACCGGCATCGGCAGCGGCGCGAACATTCATCTGGAGCAGTTGTCCGCCGCCGACATGGGCGACATCGCCCAGCGCGGTCAGCATATGCAAACCACCTCGCAGTTCCTGATGAACCTGATCCCGAGCTCGGTCATCGGCGCCTTCGCGGAGAACAACATTCTGCAAGTGCTGCTGTTTTCGGTGCTGTTCGGCAGCGCGCTGAACCTGGTGGGCGAAGCGGCATCGGGTATTTCCCGGTTGATCAACGAGCTCAGCCACGTGATTTTCCGCATCATGGGCATGATCGTGCGCCTGGCGCCGATCGGCGTGTTCGGCGCGATCGCTTTCACCACCAGCAAATATGGCCTGGATTCGCTGCAACACCTGGGCAGCCTGGTCGGTCTGTTTTACCTGACCTGCGTGGCGTTTGTGACACTGATTCTCGGCCTGGTGATGCGCCTTTCGGGCCTGAAGATGTGGCCTTTGCTCAAATACCTGCGTGAAGAATTGCTGATCGTCATGGGCACCGCGTCGTCCGACGCCGTGCTGCCTCAAATCATGCGCAAGCTTGAGCATCTGGGCATCGGCAGCTCGACGGTGGGCCTGGTGATTCCAACCGGGTACTCGTTCAACCTGGACGGTTTTTCGATCTACCTGACCCTGGCCATCGTCTTCATCGCCAATGCCACCGGTACGCCGCTGGCCATGACCGATCTGCTGACGATTCTGCTGGTGTCATTGATCACGTCCAAAGGCGCACACGGGATTCCCGGCTCGGCGCTGGTGATTCTGGCGGCGACGCTGACCGCGATTCCGGCGATTCCGGTGGTCGGCCTGGTGCTGGTGCTGGCGGTGGACTGGTTCATGGGCATCGGCCGCGCGCTGACCAACCTGATCGGCAACTGCGTTGCCACCGTGGCCATCGCACGGTGGGAAAAAGACATCGATATCCAACGGGCAAATAAAGTGCTTTCGGGTCAGGTCGGTTATACCTTCCAGCCGAAAAAACCGGTTGCCCCGGCGCATCAGCAGGAATTTTAAACAACATGTGCCTGCCTGCGGGCGGGCACATTCATCGCGACTTGGAGCGAACAGTGATTACCTCGTCAACCGTCGTCAATTCAGTGGTAGAAAAACTTCGGGCCGCCCTGGCCCGTGGTCAGTGGCGCTCCGGCGAGATGTTGCCGGGCCAGCGTGAACTGGCCGAGCAACTGGGCATCAGCCGCCCTAGCCTGCGCGAAGCGGTGATCGTGCTGGAGACCCTCGGCCTGGTGCGCTCAATGCCCGGCAAAGGCGTGGTGGTGCTGGACGCCAATCTGAGTGACAGCCAAAGCCACGACAGCGCGGTGGCCGGTGCAAGCCTCGAAGATGTGCTGCAACTGCGCTACACCCTTGAGCCGTTTATCGTCGGCCTGGTGGCGCAATCCATCAGCAGCAAGGAAGTCGGGCAACTGCGCCTGACGTTGATGGACATGCGCGAAGCCCTGGAGGCCAACGACAGCGAGGCGGGCGTAAACGCCTACATCGCCTTCCACGAAGAGCTGTTCACCCTGACCTCGAACCCGATCTTCCAGAGCGTGGTGCAGCAGACGAGCAATGCCCTCAAGCAAAGCGCACAGGTGTTGCGCAACTCCCCCGAGCATCTGGCTGAGCGTCTGGAAGAGAACGAAGCCGTGGTGCGCGCGATTCGCAGCAAGAACAGCGCCCAGGCCAGTGCCGAAATGCGCCGCCATATCCTTCGCGAAGGAAAGCGGATGGGCATCGAATTGAATATTCCGGACGACAACCTCGGCAGTTGAAACCTATAAAACCGGAGACAGGCCATGAACAGCTTCGCTTCACCGCACACTCTTGTCGCCCTGCCCTTTTCTCCGCCGGCGGATGATCTCTACTCGCGAGTCTTCGACGCCATTCTCGAACAACGCCTCCATGCTGCCAGCCGCTTTACTGAAGAGAGCCTGGCGCAAATGTTCGGTGTTCGCCGCAGTGAGATTCGCGGGGTGTTGACGCAACTGTCCCATCAGCAGGTCATCGTCCTTCGGGCCAACCATCGCCCCCGCGTCGCCATGCTCGATAGCGAGCTGATTCGGCAGACACTGCATGCCCGGCGGTTGACTGAGACCATGGTGGTGCGGCTGGCGTGCCAGCAGCCCCGGTCACAGGACTTGAAATGTCTACGAGCCCTGATCGATAGCGAGCGTCACTGTGCAGCGCGTGGGGCGGCGATCCGGTTGTCGGGGGAGTTTCATCTGAAGTTGGCGGAAATGGCGGGGAATGCACCATTGGCGCATTTTCTGGGCAGCCTTGTGCCGCTGTCTTCGCTGGCGATTGCGCAGGTTGAGGTGCGGGTGGAGGGTTATTGCGATTGGCAGGTGCATGCAGGGATTCTGGATGCAGTAGAGCGTAGCGAGGCAGTCAAGGCGGTCATGCTGCTCAGCAGGCATCTGGATTATCTGGAGGAAACATTGCTGAGCACGGGACCGGGCCTGAGCCAGAATCGTGTTGCGGGGTAGATCGCCATCGCGGGCAAGCCCGCGATAGCGTCATCACTGACGCTACACATATTTCAGCCCGCGGCCACCCGCGCAAAGCCCTCTCGAATTTTCTCTTCCGGCAGATCATCGGCGATAAACACGATCACGCTTTCACGCGCCTCGCCGTCCGCCCATTCCGTATCCCAATCGAATCCGTACAACTTCAGCACACCCTGAAACACCATCCGCCGCGGCTCACCGAGAATGCTCAACACACCTTTGTAGCGCAGCAGTTGCTTGCCATGATCTTCCAGCAGTTCGTTCATGAACTCGCTGAGCTTGTCGATATCCAGCGGCTTGTCAGTGCGCAGCACCAAGCTGGAAATGCGGTCGATGGAAGGCGCCTTGCTGACCGGGCGCAAACTCACGCCGCCACCCAGGTCGGCATTGAGATTGAAACCACGCACGTCGAGCAATTCGGCCAGGTCGATCTTGCCGTGGTCGACCACGCGGATAGGCGCGCGACGGTTGATGCGGGTCAGGCGTTCGCTTAATGCGGTGAACGTTGGCTCGTCCACCAGATCGCGCTTGCTCACCAGCAAGCGGTCGGCAAAACCGATTTGCGCCTGGGCGATGGTTTGGGTCAGATGAGTATCGGCATGCGCCGCGTCGACCAGGGTGATGATGCCATCGAGGATGTAACGCTCGCGCAATTCTTCGTCGATGAAAAAGGTTTGCGCCACGGGGGCCGGATCCGCCAGGCCGGTGCACTCGATCACCAGGCGGTCGAAGGCGATTTCACCGCTGTCCAGGCGTTCGAGCAACAGGTAAAGCGCCTTGGTCAGGTCAGTGTGAATCGTGCAGCAGACGCAGCCGTTGGACAGCGTCATCACTTGCACCGGCTCATCACCCAACAGTTGGGTGTCGATGCCGGCGTCGCTGAATTCGTTTTCGATCACGGCAATTTTCAGGCCGTGCTCGGTTTTGAGCAGGTGGCGCAGCAGCGTGGTCTTGCCGGCGCCGAGGAAGCCGCTGAGGATTGTTACCGGGATGGGAGAGGACAAACTGGATCTCCTGTCTCACAAAGTTAAAGTATCAACACAAAATAAATGTGGGAGCTTGCCTGCCAGCGATGGCGGACTGTCAATCAACAAGGATGTTGAATGTTCAGCCGCCATCGCTGGCAGGTTAGCTCCCACAGGGGTTGCTGCTAATCCGGCAACCGGGTCAACAGCACTTGGGCCCACCCTTGCCACCGTAACGGGCTTCCTGACGTTCCCGGAAGAACATTTCGTAGCTCATCACCGGTTTGTCCGGGTGTTTGGTCTGCATGTGCTCGACGTAGTTGTCGTAGTCGGGCATGCCGACCATCAGGCGCGCGGCCTGACCGAGGTATTTACCGAGGCGACTCAGGTCATTGAACATCGTGCATTCCTCGATTACGCATCAGGCAGCGCCTGGAACGGTGCTTCTTTATCCGTACGCTCCTTGGTACCCCAGGCGGAAATACCGACCTTGAGCGCATAGAACAGGATACTGAAGACCACAAACAGGAACAGTGCCGTCAGCGTTGCGTTGGTGTAGGCATTGAAGATCACGTGTTGCATCTGAGTGATGTCCTTGGCCGGGGCGAGGATCTGACCGTTGGCCAGCGCATCGCTGTATTTCTTCGCCAGCGACAGGAAGCCGATCGCCGGGTTGGCGTCGAACAGCTTGATGAAGCCGGCCGTGGTGGTGCAGATCAGCAGCCATACTGCCGGGAGCATCGTGACCCAGACGTAGCGTTGACGTTTCATTTTGATCAGCACGACGGTGCCGAGCATCAGCGCGATACCGGCCAGCATCTGGTTGGAGATACCAAACAGCGGCCACAAGGTGTTGATGCCGCCCAGCGGATCGATCACGCCCTGATACAGCAACCAGCCCCACATCGCCACGCAACCGGCGGTGGCGATCAGGTTGGCCGTCCAGGATTCGGTGCGTTTCAGCGCCGGTACGAAGGAGCCAAGCAAGTCCTGGAGCATGAAGCGTCCGGCACGGGTACCGGCGTCTACCGCGGTCAGGATGAACAGCGCTTCGAACAGGATCGCGAAGTGGTACCAGAACGCCATGGTGTTTTCACCCGGCAGGACACTGTGCAGGATCTGCGCGATACCGACCGCCAGGGTCGGCGCACCGCCCGCGCGGGCCAGGATGGTGGTTTCACCGATGTCCTTGGCCACTGCTTGCAGCGCTTCCGGGGTAATTGCAAAACCCCAACTGCTGACGGTTTGAGCCACAGCCACCACATCACCACCGACGACTGCCGCTGGACTGTTCATGGCGAAGTAGACGCCCGGCTCGATCACCGACGCGGCGACCATCGCCATGATGGCGACGAAGGATTCCATCAGCATGGCGCCGTAACCGATGTAACGGGAGTTGACTTCGTTATCCAGCAGTTTCGGCGTGGTGCCGGACGAGATCAGTGCGTGGAAACCCGAGACCGCGCCACAGGCGATGGTGATGAACAGGAACGGGAACAGACCGCCCTTCCACACCGGACCAGTGCCATCGACGAACTGGGTCAATGCCGGCATTTTCAGCTCTGGCATGGTGATCAGGATGCCGATCGCCAGGGCCACGATGGTGCCGATTTTCAGGAACGTCGACAGGTAGTCACGTGGCGCCAGGATCAGCCAGACCGGTAACGAGGCGGCCACGAAACCGTAACCGACCAGCATCCACGTAATCTGGACGCCATTGAAGGTGAACGCCTTGGCCCAGACCGGATCGGCGGCAATCTGCCCGCCCAGCCAGATCGACCCCAGCAGCAGCAATACGCCGACCACGGAGATTTCACCGATACGACCCGGACGGATGTAGCGCATGTAAATGCCCATGAACATCGCGATCGGGATGGTCGCCATCACCGTGAAAATGCCCCACGGGCTTTCGGCCAGGGCTTTGACCACGATCAGCGCCAGCACCGCGAGGATGATGATCATGATCAGGAAACAGCCAAACAGCGCGATGGTGCCGGGGATGCGGCCCATTTCCTCACGGACCATATCGCCCAGGGAGCGACCGTTGCGGCGGGTGGACATGAACAGGACCATGAAGTCCTGAACCGCACCGGCCAGCACCACGCCGGCAATCAGCCACAGCGTGCCGGGCAAGTAGCCCATCTGCGCCGCCAGAACCGGACCGACCAGCGGACCTGCGCCGGCGATGGCCGCGAAATGGTGACCGAAGAGGATGTGTTTGTTGGTCGGTACGTAGTCCAGACCGTCGTTGTTGAGCACGGCGGGGGTGGCCCGTCGCGAATCGAGTTGCATCACATTGTTAGCGATGAACAGACTGTAGTAACGGTACGCAACCAGATAAATGGCCACGGCAGCGACCACAATCCACAAGGCATTGATTGCCTCGCCGCGACGCAATGCCACTACACCAAGGGCGCACGCGCCTACGATTGCCAGCAGCAGCCAGGGTAGGTGGCGTAGCAGGCTATTATTATTTTTCATTTTATGATTCCAGCCAGGGTGGACAAGAAAGACAGCCACCCCGAGTTTAGCTCGGCTGACGGCAAAGGCCATACCCCGACGTTGGTCTGGACGCCCTCTGGGCTGGCAGGCTTTGACAATGCGGGTCTATAGTCAGCGAACATTCAGAGGATTGCGCCATGAGTGAACACCCTGCCGATCGCCGCCGCTTCAAACGTATTGAGTTCGACGCCCGAACAGAGCTGTGCCAAGGGGACTTCATCTGGCCAGTGAAGTTGATTGACCTGTCACTCAAGGGGTTGCTGATCGAAAAACCCGAGCCGTGGCTGGGCGATCGGGCAAAGGCTTTTTCCGTCGACATTCATCTGAATAAAGACGTCGAGATCAAGATGGATGTGCAGCTAACGCACGACGATCACGGCCAGCTGGGTTTCGTCTGCCGACACATCAGCCTGGATTCCATCGAGTGCCTGCGGCGGTTGATCGAACTCAATCTGGGGGATCAGAAGGCGATGGAGCGGGAATTGGGTGCGCTTATAGAGGTGTGAACATGCCATTGCAGGAGCCCGCTTGCTGGCTCCTGCAATGATGGAGGTTATTCGAACAATGCGTCGAGAGCCTGTTCCAGACGCGTCACGGCAATAATCTGCAACCCCGGCGGCGCCTCTTTCGGCGCGTTGCCCTTGGGCACAATGGCCCGTTTGAAGCCGTGCTTGGCGGCTTCCTTCAAACGCTCCTGACCGCTGGGCACCGGGCGCACTTCGCCAGACAAACCGACTTCACCGAACACCAGCAGATCATGGGGCAGCGGCCGGTTGCGCAAACTGGACATGACCGCCGCCATCAGCGCCAGGTCCGAAGCGGTTTCCAACACCTTCACGCCACCCACCACGTTGAGGAACACGTCCTGATCGTGGGTCGGAATGCCGCCATGACGGTGCAGTACTGCCAGCAACATCGCCAGCCGGTTCTGATCCAGTCCCAGCGTGACGCGGCGCGGGTTGGCCAAATGGCTGTCATCCACCAGCGCCTGGACTTCCACCAGCATCGGTCGGGTCCCTTCCCACGTCGCCATGACCACACTGCCCGGTACTTCTTCTTGAGCACGGGTCAGAAAAATCGCCGACGGATTGGACACTTCCTTCAAGCCCTTGTCGGTCATGCCGAACACGCCCAGTTCGTTGACTGCACCGAAACGGTTCTTCACCGCCCGCAACAAGCGCAAGCGACCGTCGGATTCACCCTCGAAATACAGCACGGTATCGACCATGTGCTCCAGCACGCGCGGACCGGCCAGCGCACCTTCTTTCGTCACGTGGCCAACCAGAAAAATCGCCGTGCCGCTCTGCTTGGCGTAGCGCACCAGCAATGCCGCGCTCTCCCGAACCTGGGACACGCCGCCCGGTGCCGATTGCAGTTGCTCGGTGAAGATCGTCTGAATCGAGTCGATCACCATGACCTTGGGCTTTTCGACCCGGGCAGTGGCGATGATGGTTTCGATGCAGGTTTCGGTCATGACGCGCAGTTGATCCTGCGGCAATCCAAGACGCCGGGCGCGCATGGCCACCTGTTGCTGGGACTCTTCGCCGGTGACATACAGCGCCGGCATGCTTTTGGCGAGGTTGCACAAGGTTTGCAAAAGAATGGTTGATTTGCCGATGCCGGGGTCACCGCCGATCAGCACCACCGAACCGTCCACCAGACCGCCACCCAAGACCCGGTCCAGTTCACTGGACGCGGTGGAAAAGCGCGGTATTTCCTCGACGCTGACTTCGGCCAGGGTCTTGATCTGCGCCTGTTGGCCGGTCCAGCCGGTGCGACCGCTGGGGGCCGCAGCCCCGCCGCTCTCGACCATGGTTTCGGTCAAGGTGTTCCAGGCCCCGCACTCGCCGCACTGGCCGGCCCACTTGGGGAAGGTTGAGCCGCACTCGGTGCAGCCGTACATGCGTTTGGCCTTGGCCATCTGAACTCCCGGCAAAAAACGCGATGATAGCTCAGCTGGACTGAATCGGCGCGAAGCAGTTGCCCAATGAAACTTGGGCCGAAACTTTTACGATTGCCGGGACTGTCGAGTGACGGCACACAAATCTGTACAACTTTGCGTATCGACACTCCCATTAAAATCCGGACGGCCCTTTCAACAACATTGAAAAGCTGTACAAACCATTTAAATCTCGCTTGGAAAACGTACAACATATTCTTCAATATTATTGTCTTGGCAAGACACACCAACTTACTGGCAATTTAACAGCATGTACAACTTGCCCTGAACCGACGGCTTATACACTCCAACTAACAATGTAAAACTTCAGAGCTCCTATTACTCAATACAACAAGTCGACATCCATTCAACCGCTTCCCTTTCAAACTTTGAAACGATCCGACTATTAGCAGGCCGAACAGGCTGACACCGATAAAGCACGTCCCCGCAATGAAACGGTCACCACGGACAGATCGCAAGGATGATGGCATTTTGTAAACTTTTTTTCGACGACCCGGTCGATAGCAGGCAAGCTCTGTAAGCAGTTGTTTCGGGCGAGAAGCCTTTGGCTGATTTACACTGCATTACCAACCTCATCTGTAACAAGGAAATAACCTATGGGCGTGATAAGTGAGTTCAAGGCCTTCGCGGTCAAAGGCAACGTGGTCGACATGGCCGTCGGGATCATCATAGGCGCCGCTTTCGGCAAGATCGTTTCGTCTTTTGTCGGCGATGTGGTCATGCCGCCAATCGGCCTGCTGATCGGTGGGGTGGACTTCAGTGACCTGGCCATTACGCTCAAGGCTGCCAACGGGGACATTCCCGCGGTGGTGCTGGCGTACGGTAAATTCATTCAGAGCATGATCGACTTCATCATCGTCGCGTTCGCGATCTTCATGGGCGTCAAAGCCATCAACCGCTTGAAGCGCGAAGAGGCCGTTGCGCCCACCCTGCCGCCTGTTCCGACCAAGGAAGAAGAGCTGTTGGGTGAGATCCGCGATCTGCTGAAGGCCCAGAACAATCGGCCTGAATGATCTGATGCACGCAAAAACGGCGCCTTCGTGGCGCCGTTTTTTTACCAGTAGTTTTCCACTGCCACCTGCCCGGGGCGTCGGCTGAGGCTCAAGTGCATGTCGCGCTGTTTCAGCAGTTTTCGCGTTTCATCGATCATCTGTGGGTTACCACAAAGCATGACCCGCGAATGCTCGGCCGTCAGCGCCACACCCGCTACCCGTTCAAGTTCGCCATTGTCGATCAGCGTTGTGATCCTGCCATTCAAGGCACCCGGATGCTCCTCGCGCGTGACAGTCGCGATAAATTGCAGCTTGTGTGCGTACTCGGCCAGATAGTCACGTTGCGCCAAGCCCGAGATCAGTTCCTGATAAGCCAGCTCCCTGGCTTCACGCACGCTGTAGACCAGGATGATTCTTTCGAATTTCTCCCAGACTTCGAAGTCCTGCAGGATTGACAAAAACGGCGCCACGCCGGTGCCTGTGGATAGCAACCAGAGATCACGTCCGTCAGCAAAACGGTCAAGCGTCAGGTAACCAAAGGCCTGACGGTCAACCAGCAGGGTATCGCCCTCGCCCAACCGACTCAGCTCACTGGTGAATTCGCCGCCCGGCACCACAATGGAAAAGAACTCGAGGAATTCGTCATAGGGTGAAGAGACCATGGAATAAGCGCGCCATACGGTGCTGCCATCGGCCTTGGTGACCCCTAGCCGGGCGAACTGTCCGGCACGAAAGCGAAAGCCTGGATCCCGAGTCGTGCGTAGAGTGAACAGGTTCGGGGTCAACGGCTGGACGTCGAGCAGGGTCTGGCGTGTGAATTTTTCTGCGCTGGCGGTCATGGGGCGCTCCATTGAACAGGTGGCTCCAGTGTCCCGCAAAACATGCGAATTAAACACGGACGATTTGTGGTGACTTTAATGCGCATTATCAAAACCCCCTATCACCGGAAACATTAATTTTACGGACTATTCGGTTAATTCGGACGATTCAAATTAAGGCTGTCATTCAATATTTCATACTATGCAAATCGACATTTATTAGAACCAGATATTTAGTTTTTAACTTGTTTACAAAGCCAAAAAATCTCACCATGCATGTAGGAATCATCCTACACTCGTTGGGTGCTGGATCTCGGATCCAATTTGCACCCCAGAGAACATTGGATAATGGAGATACAAGATGGAGCGATGGAAGGAATCACAACTCAATCAACTGTCGAAAACAACGGATATAGAAAACGCCTATCGGATCGCCCTTGGATTTGCGAAAAACATCGGGTTTAAATTTTTTGCCTTTTCAACTACTTATCAAACGAATAACAACCAGTTCAATACCGTACGACACAACAACTATCCGGCCGACTGGAATCAGGAATATGAACGAAAGAATCTGAGATCAATCGATCCGGTAGTAGCCCATTGCAATCACTCCATGCTGCCCATTCTGTGGAGCGAAAACCTTTTCTCTAACGTTCCTTCACTGTGGGAGGCCCTTGTAGCGCAAGGTTTGGAGCATGGCTGGTCACAATCATTTCACGACGAAAAGAGTGGTTTGTGCAGCATTCTGAGCCTGGCCAGGAGCCACTCTCCAATCACCGCATTGGAGGTGTATGAAAATTTTGGCTTCTCAATGCTCATGTCCAGTCATCTCCATGAGTTGATCGCACGATCGTTGCCCCAAAAAACGGCAAAACCGGCAACCCCGCATCTCTCACCACGCGAAATCGCCGTATTGGAACTGGCAGCAACGGGCAAGACAGCAGAGCAAAGCGCCAGGATTCTTAACCTCAGTGCCCGTACCGTCCATTTCCACACGCAAAGCTGCATCGAGAAACTCGGGGTCTGCAACAAGATTTCGGCAATCATTGCCGCCATCAAGGCCGGTTACCTGGACAGCACTTCGATCCGTTGAGGATCAAAACCTGCGAGTAATCCAAAAGAAAAAAACGTACCATCTGCGACGCCTCCAGAGTGTTGACGTGTGAACCTTCACGACGCAGTACGCTCGGAGCCTCGCCCGCTACAACGCCCCTGGGCCGCGGGAAACCCGTTGATTACCCAGAGCCCCGCCCCATGCCTTTGCTCGAAACACCCTTCGCCCGCCTCGACCTTATCCGCCAGCCCGAACAGCAGAACGAACCGCTGCAAGCGTTTGATGCCGCCGACGAATACCTGCTCAATCATCTGGCCGAACAGCAACCGACCGCGAACACTCGCGTGCTGGTGCTCAATGACAGCTTCGGCGCATTGGCTGCCAGCCTGGCAGGCAAGGTTCAGGTAACCACCAGCGGCGATTCGTTCCTGGCCTTCCAGGGGCTGGAAAAGAATCTGATCCGCAACGGCCAGGCATTTGATGCCGTGCCGAGTGTACCTGCCAGCGAAGCAGTCACCGGCCCGTTTGACCGGGTGCTGATCCGGGTACCGAAAACCCTGGCTCTGCTGGAGGAGCAACTGATCCGCCTACAAAACCAGCTGGCACCCGGCGCCCAAGTGATTGCCGGCGCCATGATCAAGCATCTGCCGCGGGCCGCCGGGGATTTGCTGGAGCGCTACATTGGTCCGGTGCAAGCATCATTGGCGGTGAAAAAGGCTCGACTGTTGATCGCTACGGCTGAAGCCAAAGCGCCCGCGACATCCCCCTACCCGACCCGCTATCGTCTCGACACGCCGTCCATCGAGCTGCTCAACCACGCCAACGTATTTTGCCGCGAGGGCCTGGACATCGGCACGCGGGCGTTTCTCCCGCACTTGCCGACGAACCTTGGCGCGGCGCGGGTCGCCGACCTCGGTTGCGGCAACGGTGTACTGGCCATCGCCAGTGCCCTGCAAAATCCCGAAGCGCACTACACGCTGGTGGACGAGTCCTTCATGGCTGTGCAATCGGCTGCCGAAAACTGGCGCGCAGCGCTGGGTGATCGGGACGTGATCGTGCGTCCCGGAGATGGTTTGGCCGGGCAGGAACCACAATCGCTGGACGTGGTGCTATGCAACCCGCCGTTTCATCAGCAGCAAGTGGTGGGGGACTTTCTGGCCTGGCGGATGTTCCAGCAAGCCCGGGAAGCGCTGGTGGTGGGCGGTGCACTGTATATCGTCGGCAATCGTCATCTGGGTTATCACAGCAAGCTGGCGCGGTTGTTCCGTGGTGTTGAACAAGTGGCAGCCACGCCGAAATTCGTGATTCTTAAAGCCCGAAAGTAATTCCGGGCAAAAAAAAACCCTCCAGCGCAGGAGGGTTGTAAATCCGTGCCGCAAGGCATCGGGATGGGATCTTGCGAATCAGTGCGTCGACAGGCCTGCGGCATTCATGAACATGCGCATCAGGCTCGCGACGATGAAGAGCGCCACTACGCTGCCGGTCCAGATCATCACCAGCCAGCCGAGACGCTGCCACAGCGGTTTTTTCTCTGCTGCTTCGATTTCCTGCAAGGAATGTTTGCCAGCCATCATCGTGATCTCCTCTGAAATGGCGCGGGTTTCAACCCTGCGCCATTGCGGTGTGCGCTAGTGGTAGCCGTCTTCGTGGGTGACCTTGCCGCGGAACACGTAGTAGCTCCAGAAGGTGTAACCCAGGATAAACGGGATGATGAACAACGTTCCCACCAGCATGAAACCCTGACTCTGCGGCGGTGCGGCGGCGTCCCAGATCGAGATCGACGGTGGCACGATGTTCGGCCACAGGCTGATACCCAGACCGCTGTAGCCGAGGAAGATCAGCACCAGTGTCAGCAGGAACGGCGTGTAGTTCGCATTACGGGCCACGGCGCGAATAAGGCCGTACATGGTCACCAGCACCAGAATCGGCACCGGCAGGAACCAGAACAGATTCGGCAACGTGAACCAGCGCGCGGAGATCTCGGGGTGAGCCAGCGGCGTCCAGATGCTGACGATGCCGATCACAGCCAACACCACAAAGGCCAGTGGCCGCGCCAGGTCATGCATCTGTTCCTGCAACTTGCCTTCGGTTTTCATGATCAGCCAAGTGCAACCGAGCAGCGCATAAGCCACCACCAGTGCGACGCCGCAGAACATCGTAAAGGGCGTCAACCAGTCCAGTGAACCACCGGCGAACTGACGGTTGACCACCGGCAATCCATCAATGAACGCCCCCAGGGCCACGCCCTGGAAGAACGTCGCGGCGATCGAACCACCGATGAACGCTTTATCCCAAAGGTGACGCTTGTCGTCCTTGGCCTTGAAGCGGAACTCGAACGCCACGCCGCGGAAGATCAGCCCGATCAACATGAAAATCAGCGGCAGGTACAGCGCCGAGAGCACCACTGAATACGCCAGTGGAAAGGCGCCGAACAATGCTGCACCACCCAGAACCAGCCAGGTTTCATTGCCGTCCCACACCGGTGCGACGGTGTTCATCATCACGTCACGGTCGGTCTTGCCCGGGATGAACGGAAAGAGAATCCCGATCCCCAGGTCGAAACCGTCCATGACCACGTACATCATGATGCCGAAGATGATGATCACGGCCCAGATCAGCGGAAGATCAATACCCATGACTCAAATCTCCTTTTGCAGGCTGGGGTCGTGGTCGGCATCGACGGAATCGTCGGCAGCGGACAGCGGACGGGCCGGCGTACGTTTCTTGCCTGGACCGCCCTCGGGCGTTTCCGCGCCTTCGCCGATCTTCGGACCTTTGCGCACCAGACGCATCATGTAGCCCAAACCTGCGCCGAACAGCGCGAAATAGACTACGACGAACAGGATCAGCGTGATGCTCATCTGCAGGAAGCTGTGATTGGACGACGCGTCTGCCGTGCGCATCAAACCGTAGACGACCCACGGCTGGCGGCCGATTTCAGTGGTAAACCAGCCGGCGAGTATCGCGATCAGGCCGGATGGCCCCATCCACAACGCCAGGTACAGGAACGGTCGCGAGGTGTACAACCTGTCGCGCTTGCGCAGCCACAGGCTCCACAAACCGGTGAAGATCATCAACATGCCCAGGCCGACCATGATCCGGAACGACCAGAACACGATGGTCGAATTCGGCCGGTCTTCAGGCGGGAACTCCTTGAGCGCCGGCACCTGCTTGTCCAGCGAGTGGGTGAGGATCAGGCTGCCCAGGTACGGGATTTCAACGGCAAATCTGGTCTTCTCGGCTTTCATGTCCGGCCAGCCGAACAGGATCAGCGGAGTCGGTTCATCGCCGTGGTTTTCCCAGTGGCCTTCGATCGCCGCGATTTTCGCCGGCTGGTGCTCCAACGTGTTGAGGCCGTGGAAGTCACCGATGACCGCTTGAATCGGTGCCACGATCAGCGCCATCCACATGGCCATCGAGAGCATGGTGCGGATCGCCGGGTTGTCCTTGCCGCGCAGTAAATGCCAGGCCGCCGATGAACCGACGAAGAACGCCGTCGCCACGAATGCGGCCGTGGCCATGTGCATCAGGCGGTACGGGAACGACGGATTGAAGATCACCGCCAGCCAGTCGGTTGGAATGACCTGGCCGTTGATGATTTCGTAGCCCTGCGGGGTCTGCATCCAACTGTTGGAAGCGAGAATCCAGAAGGTCGAGATCAGCGTGCCGATGGCGACCATGACCGTGGCGAAAAAGTGCAGGTTGCGCCCGACCTTGTTCCAGCCGAACAGCATCACCCCAAGGAATCCGGCCTCGAGGAAGAAGGCCGTCAGTACTTCGTACGTCAGCAACGGCCCGGTCACGGAACCGGCGAAGTCCGAGAATCGGCTCCAGTTGGTGCCGAACTGATAGGCCATGACCAGCCCGGAGACCACCCCCATGCCGAAGTTGACGGCAAAAATCTTCGACCAGAAGTGGTACAGGTCGCGGTAGGTGTCGTTATGGGTTTTCAGCCACAGGCCTTCGAGCACCGCCAGGTAACTCGCCAGGCCAATGGTGATGGCCGGGAACAGGATGTGGAACGAGATGGTGAACGCGAACTGAATTCGGGCGAGATCAAGCGCCTCCAAACCGAACATAAGTCTTCCTCTGTCAGGTAATACCGGCTGAAGGCTTGCGGCCTGCACCCACTGCCCCCACGGATATGGAGTGTGGCGAATTTGAATTCGTTCTTCTTTTAGCAACATCACACGCAGGGAATCTGGCCATCTGGCCGCCGGATCAATTCCAGAAAGGTTTTGATCTGGATCAAGCATCGCTGAAAGAGTAGTCCGGTTTTTGACGATGGACGGTGTGGTCTTTTGCCGCGTGACAGGTTGCCTCATAGCCCACGCAGTCAGTCGCAGCACATTTCCTGTGGGAATCTGCGGTGAGGCGATTTATCCCCGTTGGCCTGCGAAGCAGTCGTCAACCCTTTACACGCGGTGGGTCTTTGAAATGCCGGGGCTGCTTCGCAGCCCAACGGGGATAAATCCCCTCGCCACAAAATCCCCTCACCATGGGTGGGATATCAGCGCTTTCGGGATCGGTGTCTAGCTAACTGAATTTCCCGCCTCTGCAACTTCTGGTTACAGGTTGGTGATAATCTCGGCCTTCACCTCGCTCAAGACCTGCCTCAGATGCCCAGCCAAGCGCCCTTGCTGTTACGTCATCATCGCCCTTTCATCGCGTTCTGGCTGGCTCGGGTGTTTACCGCCAGCGGTTTTCAGATGCTCACTGTCGCCATCGGCTGGAACCTGTATCAACTGACCGGCAACGTGCTGGATCTGGGCCTGGTCGGCCTGGTGGAATTTGCCCCGCGGGTGCTGTTCATGTTGCACACCGGGCATGTCGCCGATCGCTATGACCGCCGTAAAGTCGCGGCCATCTGTCAGTCATTGCAGGCATTGATTGCGCTGACGCTGGCGATTGGCGGCGCTACCGGCCACGTCACCCGGGAAATGATCTTCATCCTGGCATTTCTGCTCGGCGCCGCTCGCTCCTTCGAGATGCCGACCACCCAGGCGCTATTGCCGAGCATCGTTCCCGCTGCGCTGTTCCCCCGCGCCGTCGCCGCAGCACAGTCGGCGCAACAATCGGCAACCATCGTCGCCCCGGCCTTGGGTGGTTTGTTGTATGCCTTCGGCAGCGTCTGGGTCTACGGGCCGACCGTGATCCTTTATGTGATCGCCTGCCTGTTGATGCTCAACCTGCCCGCCCGGCAAACGCCGCTGAACAAAGGCAAGGCGACTTTGGATTCGCTGTTGGCAGGCATCCGTTTCATTCGCAGCCGTCCGGACATTCTCGGTGCGATTTCCCTCGATCTGTTTGCCGTTCTGTTGGGTGGCGCGACGGCATTGCTGCCGGTGTTCGCCAAGGACATTCTGCTGACCGGGCCATGGGGGCTGGGCCTGCTGCGTTCCGCTCCAGCAGTCGGTGCGTTGCTGATGTCGCTTTGGCTGGCGCGCTTCTCGGTGGATCGCAAGGTCGGTCGGGTGATGTTTACCGCGGTGGGTGTATTTGGCGTCGCGACCATCGCGTTTGGCCTGTCGACCTCGTTCTGGTTCTCGCTGGCCGTGCTGGTGGTGTTGGGCGCGGCAGACATGATCAGCATGGTGATCCGCGCGTCCTTTGTGCAACTGGAAACACCAGATGAAATGCGTGGCCGGGTCAGCGCCGTCAACGGCCTGTTCATCGGCGCCTCGAATCAGTTGGGCGAGTTCGAGTCCGGCCTCACCGCCCACTGGTTTGGCACCGTGCCGGCGGTGGTCATGGGTGGCATCGGCACGCTGGTGGTGACGGGAGTGTGGATTAAGCTGTTCCCGACGCTGGCCAACCGTGATCGCATGCATGTGCCGGTGGAAGAAGCCAGGGTTTGACACCGTTTAAACGACCAACTCCCCCGCCACCGTCAGCCGAGTCGCCTTGCCGCAAAGTTGCTCCACCAGCGTCAGGGCGAACGCCAAAGCGCCCCCTGAACCTTGGGCGGTAACGCAGTTGCCATCGACTACCACCGGTTGATCAACGAAGTTGCAGCCAGACAGTTGATGACTGGCCGAAGGCAGACAGGTCATCCGCCGCTGACGCAGGACGCCAAAAGCCTGGAGTGCCACGGCCGGGGATTCGGCGATGGCGGCGAACAGACGACCTGCCGCCGCCTGATCCTTGATCAATTGTTGCAAGGGTTGATGGGCGGCCAGATGCTGCGCACCGACGGCACCGCCGGGCAGTACGATCAAATCAAACGGCTGGGCCAGCAAATCCACCAGCATCGCATCGGCCGTCACTCGGGTGCCGCGGGCACAGGTGAGCATGCGGCGCCCCTCGATGCTGGCCACCACCACTTCGACCTTGGCGCGGCGCAGCACATCGATCAATGTCACGGTTTGCAGGTCATCGATGCCCTCGGCGAGGGTAATCAGAGCTCTAAAGGTCATGGGCGCAGTCCACAGGATGATCTTTAAAGCGTAGTCAGCTTTCCTGACCCTTGTTCGAGCGGGCCGTTACTTGATGTAAAGCTGCGTCGACATCGTGTTGCCCGGCGCGTTGATGGACGTGTTGCTGAAGGTGAAGGTGCCTTCCTGTTTGCCGGCCAGATCGAAAACATACAGGTAGCCGACAGTTTTTCTGCCGACGGTGCACTCGGTCAGGTTGCCGTTATCAAACGCACACACCGGGGTCCGGGTGCCGTTCACTTCAAAACCGTCCAGCCCGACTTGCGCGCGACGACCGTAGCCGACTTCGAGCACGTAAACCTTGATGTTAGGTCCAGTGTGATCGCAGCCCGTTTTCACTTGCCCCGGCGAAATGCTCTCAAAACCGCACGCTGGCGATTCGACCTTGAGCACCTGGACCTGGCTCAACGGTGCCGCCGAAGCAGCCCAAGCGCTTTGCGCCCCCGGCAACAAGGCAATCAATGCTCCAAATACGGCAACCAGACGCTTTTTCATGCAATCCCCATGTCCCCCAAAATCCAGCGCGCAGTATGGCGCACTTGGCTTTAACGCAAAACATCGACGACGATCACAGCCATAAGCAGCCACAGCCCCACGCTGCTGGTATGATGCGCGGCTTTTTCCGACCGACAGAAAATTACCAGGCGCCTGCAGCGGTCTGTGCTTTGCTGTTGAGGTCGATACATTCACGGCGCCGGGCGCGCCACGGGGAGCAGACATGCTGGAAAGGCTGTTTCAACTCAAGGCACACAACACCAACGTGCGGACCGAGATTCTAGCGGGCGTCACGACTTTCCTGGCCATGGCCTACATTCTGTTCGTCAACCCGAGCATCCTCGGCGAGACCGGCATGGACAAGGGCGCGGTGTTTGTCGCGACCTGCCTGGCCGCCGCCATCGGCTCCACGACGATGGGCCTGATCGCCAACTACCCGATCGCCCTCGCACCGGGTATGGGCCTGAACGCCTTCTTTACCTACACCGTGGTCCTCCACATGGGCCATACCTGGCAAGTGGCGCTGGGGGCGGTGTTCATCTCGGCCGTGTGCTTCTTCCTGCTGTCGATCTTCCGCATCCGTGAGTGGATCATCAACAGCATTCCGCTGCCGCTGCGGTCGGCGATCGCCGCCGGTATCGGCCTGTTCCTGGCGCTGATTGCCTTGCACAACGCCGGCATCGTTGTCAGCAATCCGGCAACCATGGTCGGCCTTGGTGACCTGAAACAACCGGCGCCCATCCTCGCAACGCTTGGCTTCGCCCTGATCGTTGCCCTCGAAGCACTGGCCGTACGCGGTGCGGTGCTGATCGGGATTCTGGTCGTGACCATCGCCTCGATTGCCCTGGGCTTCACGCCGTTTGGCGGCGTGGTGTCGATGCCGCCTTCGCTGGCGCCGACTTTCCTGCAACTGGACATCAAGGGTGCACTGGACATCGGCCTGGTCAGCGTGATCTTCGCCTTCCTGTTCGTCGACCTGTTTGACAACTCCGGCACCCTGATTGGCGTTGCCAAACGCGCCGGCCTGATGGGCAAGGACGGCCACATGCCGAAAATGGGCCGCGCCCTGATCGCCGACAGTACCGCGGCCATGGCCGGTTCGTTGCTGGGTACGTCGACGACCACCAGCTACATCGAATCCGCTGCCGGCGTGAGTGCCGGTGGCCGCACCGGTCTGACGGCCGTTGTGGTGGCGATTCTGTTCCTGTTGGCGCTGTTCTTCTCGCCGCTGGCCGCCAGCGTTCCGGCGTTTGCCACCGCACCGGCACTGCTGTTCGTCGCGGTACTGATGACTTCCGGCCTAGCCGAAATAGACTGGGACGACATCACCGTTGCCGCACCGGTCGTGGTCACTGCGCTGGCCATGCCGTTCACTTACTCCATCGCCAACGGCATCGCCTTCGGTTTCATTTCCTGGACCGCGATCAAGCTGCTGTCCGGTCGCGGCCGTGAGCTGAACCCGGCGCTGGTGATTCTGTCGATTCTGTTCGTGATCAAGTTGGGTTGGTTCAACGCATGACTTTTGATTCCCAGGCTTACACCGTTCAGCTCGAAGAAAAGGTCTCGCGCCTGCGCGACCTGCTGGCCCCGTTCGATGCACCTGAACCGGCCGTGTTCGATTCGCCGCTGAAAAACTTCCGCCTGCGTGCCGAATTCCGCCTGTGGCGTGAAGGCGGCGAGCGTCACTACGCGATGTTTTCCCAGGAAGACAAACGCACGCCGATCCTGATCGAAGAGTTCCCCATTGCCAGCCTGCGCATCAATGAGCTGATGCCGCAGCTCAAGGCCGCGTGGAAAGCCAGTGCCGCCCTGAGCCACAAGCTGTTTCAGGTGGAATTCCTGACCACGCTGGCCGGCGATGCGATGATTACCCTGTGCTATCACCGCCCGCTGGATGAACACTGGCACGCGGCGGCCACGAAACTGGCGGCAGACCTGAACGTCAGCGTGATCGGCCGCTCGAAAGGCAAACGCGAAGTGATCGGCCATGATTACGTGGTCGAGAAACTGGAAGTCGGCGGCCGCACCTTCAGCTACCGTCAGCCGGAAGGTGCGTTCACTCAGCCCAACGGCACCGTGAACCAGAAAATGCTCAACTGGGCTTACGACGCCCTCGGTGATCGTCCGGACGATTTGCTGGAACTGTATTGCGGCAACGGCAACTTCACCCTGCCGCTCGCGACCCGCGTGCGTAAAGTGCTGGCCACCGAAATCAGCAAGACGTCGGTCAACGCGGCTTTGAGCAACCTCAGCGAAAACGCCGTGGAAAACGTCACGCTGGTGCGTCTGTCCGCCGAAGAGCTGACCGAGGCCTTGAACGAAGTTCGCCCCTTCCGTCGCCTGCAAGGCATTGACCTCAAGAGCTACGAATTCGGCAGCGTCTTCGTCGACCCGCCTCGCGCCGGCATGGACCCGGACACCTGCGAGCTGACCCGGCGCTTCGACAATATCCTGTACATTTCCTGCAACCCGGAAACCCTGGCGGCCAACATCGCCCAACTGCACGACACCCACCGCATTACTCAATGCGCGATGTTCGACCAGTTCCCGTGGACCCACCACATGGAATCCGGGGTGTTGTTGACCCGGCGTTGATTGCATTCGTCCGATACAAAACAGCCGTCAGTACGACGGCTTTTTTGTGCGTGCTCAAACGGGGACATCCGGTTTGCGCGGACGCCCGCCCTTGCGACCATTAGCCCGCGCAGCCTCAGCCTTGGCGGCGCTGCTTTGGCGACCATTGCGCGACGCGATGACCGAGGCGGCCATGTCCATCAGTGGCTTGCTCGCGGAGATCATCCCGGCGATGGACACATGCAGATCCTTGCCCTCATGGCAAAGGGCGGTGCCGGAAAAGCCGACTTTCAGGTCAGCGAAATCCTCGACCTCGAAACCGTCGAATTCCGGATAGTGCTCGACGGGCAGCAGCACGCCACTGCCATCAATGAAACTGACGGCCAGACACGGTTCCAGAAAGGTCACGGCAGTCGCCTGCAAACCGCTTTTGTGGCGCACTTGCCCTCGCCGGACGGCTTCATCCAACACGGCCTCACTGACGGGCCGATCGGCCAGTATTCCTGCCTCTATCGTTTTCATAGTTCTATCTCCACGCCCTCCGAAGCGCCAAACAGCGCCAGCAAGGTCCTGTTCGTCTCGGGCTCATAGCTAGCCGAGCAAATCATGTCAGTCGTACTCGCAATCCTTTTCACCACCAGGACTTCGCTGGTCCGCCAGTCCCATATCTGATGATCGAGGCACACCGTGCGCAGCTTTTCCCACCAGATCGTGCGAGCGCGACGCAAGTGGGCAGGTTGTCTGAGTGCTTGACGCAGGCCTTCCAGCACGGCGATGGGTGGCCGGTTGGAATGAGGCACCACATCCCACAGCTCGACACTGTTGTGCCAAAAGCTGAATTTGAAGCGTGCGCTCCAGGCTCCGGCGTCCACATGCGCGTGCGGCGGACAGTGCTCATCGCGCAACATGATCACCATTGAAAGCCCTTTGTAGCTGAACAATTTCATACTAACCCATCCGTTAGGTTATTGAGCCTCATGACTCACCATTCCTTGATCAATCCGATAACCGGTGCTGACCTTCATTCAGTCCCCGCACTTCAGGCTAGCGCTTGACGTCGCCACGGGAGCGGTAATCAGGGGCAAAAATGGTAAGCAATCCTTTCACCAATTTGATAAACACTGTTTACAGTCCTTCATTTGATCCCCGGTGTAATCAATCATGCAGCGAACATTCGACGATCTTCAGCTCGGTAGCATTGAGCTGTTTTGCCTCGCCGCCGAAGCAGGCAGCTTTACCGCCGCGGCCCTGGTGGCTGGCGTAACGCCCGCAGCGGTAAGCCGTTCGGTGTCGCGCATGGAGGAGCGGCTGGGCGTTCGGTTGTTCGCGCGCACCACTCGCAGCGTCAAACTGACTGATAGCGGGCGCCGGTATTACGAAGAATGTCGTCAGGCGCTGGCGCAATTGGTCGAGGCCCAACGCGAAGTGATGGGCCAGCAGCAGGAGCCTTCCGGCACCTTGCGCATCAGCATTCCCACAACGTATGCCCACCACCGGATCCTGCCGTTGCTGCCGGCGTTTCGGGAGCGCTTTCCGCAGGTCAAAGTCGAATCGCACATCAGCAACCGCAACATCGATTTCGTCGGCGAAGGCTATGACCTGGCCATCCGCGTACGGGCGATTCCGGATTCCGGGCTGATTGCCCGGCAGCTTGAGGACGCGGAACTGGTGATGATTGCCAGTCCTGATTACCTGAAGCGCGCGGGCACTCCGCAAACCCTGGACGACCTCAAACAGCACGAATGCATCCAGTACGACTTGCCCAGCAGCGGTCGGCGGATTGCCTGGTTGTTCAACGACCATGGCGAGCAACGCGAGATTCAGGCCGAGGGCAATTTCAGCTGTTCCGACGATGTATTAGGCGGCGTGACGCTTGCCAAACACGGTGCGGGGCTTTTCCAGACCTATCGTTTCATCGTCGAACACGAACTGGCCGAGGGGTCGCTGGTGGAACTCCTCAAGCCTTATGGCGGACGCTCGCGGCCGTTCACCCTGCTCTATCCACAAAGCCGTCATGTGCCACTTCGGCTGCGGGCGTTTATCGATTTTCTGGTTGAGCATATGCCGCGCTAAAAGATCGCAGCCTTCGGCAGCGCCGACAGTGGAATGCGTTTTCCTGTAGGAGCTGCCCAGGCTGCAATCTTTGCAATTGTCCGATCACCGCACACAAAAGCCCGGTTCGCCACCCCTTCAATTGACCAAATTAACCATTTAGTACAATTTATCTCCACAGGCTGGAGCATCAGTCCATGCCAACAATAATAAGTGGAGAGACCCCGATGAACCCTATCGTTCTGGTGCTCAACGGCCCGAACCTCAACCTGCTGGGCACCCGTGAACCGGCGACTTACGGTCACGAAACCCTGGCGGACATCTCAGCGTTGTGCGGCCGTGCCGCCGAAGAATTCGGCCTGGCAGTCGAGTTTCGCCAGACCAACCATGAAGGCGAATTGCTCGACTGGATTCACGCCGCCCGCGGCCGTTGCGCCGGGATTGTCATCAACCCGGCCGCCTGGACCCACACCTCGGTTGCCCTTCGCGATGCCCTGGTCGCCTGCGAACTGCCGGTGATCGAAGTCCACCTGTCGAACGTCCACGCCCGCGAACCTTTTCGCCACCACTCCTTCGTGTCGGCCATTGCCACCGCGGTGATGGCCGGTTTCGGCAGCCACGGCTATCGCCTGGCGCTTGAACATTTCAGCCTGCGCTTGAAGGGGTGAACGTCGTGACTCAGAACAACGCTGTACTGGCCGGGCTGATCGGCGCCGGCATTCAGGCGTCCCGTACTCCCGCGCTGCATGAGCATGAAGGCGACGCCCAGGGTTTGCGTTATCTCTACCGCCTGATCGACCTCGACCAGCTCAATCTCGACAGCAGTGCCCTGCCCGACTTGCTGATGGCGGCCGAGCGGATGAATTTCACCGGTCTGAACATTACCTTTCCGTGCAAGCAGGCGATCATCCCTTTGCTCGACGAATTGTCGCCGGAAGCGCGCGGCATCGGTGCGGTGAACACGGTGGTGTTGAAAGATGGTAAACGCATCGGCCACAACACCGACTGCCTGGGCTTTGCCGAAGGTTTTCGGCGTGGTCTGCAGGGCGTTGCCGTTGACCGTGTCGTCCAGATGGGCGCCGGAGGGGCCGGTGCAGCGGTGGCCCACGCGTTATTGAGCGAAGGCGTACAACTGCTGAGCATTTTCGATGTGGACAACAGTCGCGCTCAGGCGCTGGCGAACAACCTTAATCAGCATTTCGGCGCGGGCCGCGCGGTGGCGGGTCATGATCTGCCAAGCACGCTGGCGCAGGCCGACGGATTGGTCAACACCACGCCCATGGGCATGAAAAAACTGCCGGGCATGCCGGTGCCGGCGGCGTTGCTTCGCAAACAGTTGTGGGTGGCGGAGATCGTTTATTTTCCGCTGGAAACCGAACTGCTGCGCAACGCCCGCGCCCTGGGTTGCCGGACGCTGGATGGCGGCAACATGGCGGTGTTTCAGGCGGTGAAGGCGTTTGAATTGTTCAGCGGCGTGGTGCCGGATGCGCAGCGGATGCTGGCGCATTTTCAAAGCATGAATGGTTGAAGTTTCAGGCTGAACCGTATTCTGTGACGAGGGCGCTTTTTCCCGCCGGGGCGGCAATGCCGCCCCAACATACTGGCTATTTTGTGAGTGCTACGCACTCAAGCGGGAGCAAGCGCCCTCGCCACAAAAGCCCCCTGAAACTCATCACAAATCAAGCCTGAAGGTATCGCAACACCGAATCGCAAATCATCTCCCGATGACGCTGCTTGATACTTTCGTCCGCCAGCTCGATCTGAAAAATCTCCCCGAACGTATTGCGATTCGACACGCGATAGAAGCAGAACGAACTGATCAACAAATGCACATCCAACGGATCAAGCCCCGCCCGGAACACACCGTCTTCAGCCCCGCGACGCAAAATCACACCCAGTGAATCAAGAATGGTGTTGTTCATCGCCTTGATCGCATCGGAACGCTTCACGAATTCCGCGTTGTGGATGTTCTCGATACTGACGATGCGCACGAAATCGACATTGCGATCATGGTGATCGAAGGTGAACTCCACCAACCGCCGAATCGCTTCCACCGGCGCCAGTTCGGCCAGGTGCAGGCGGTTTTCGGTGCTGCGGATATCGCCGTAGAGTTTCTCAAGCACCTCGATGTAGAGCTGTTCCTTACTGCCGAAGTAGTAATAGATCATGCGTTTGGAGGTGTGAATGCGCTCGGCGATCGCATCGACGCGAGCACCGGAAAGCCCCTGCTGGACGAACTCGACAATAGCTTCTTGCAGAATGTTCTCGCGGGTCTTTTCCGGGTTGTTCTTGCGACTCTTGCGCGGCTCGACCAGGGGCTCGTCGGGCGCTACGGAGAGTTCTGAAATTATTGTCATTGTGGGCTCACGGCCATCACTGCACAGGCTGGCAATTATGAGCCGCGCTGCACAGTGAAGGAAGCCGCGCGGCAGCGGTTTAACCTCGCGTTTACCAAATTCCTACAACTTGGCCTGACGAATGGCGCCGCTGCGGGATTTGGCCATGGCTGCCAGTCGCACCGCCACGTTGGCCGCGCCGTAACCGGCGTAACCATTCTTGCGCTGGATGATTTCAAAGAAAAACCGCCCTTCGAACGGCTCCGTATAAACGTGAAACAGCTCGCCACCCTGGGCATCACGGTCGTAAAGCACGTTGTAATAGGCGAGCTCGCTGAGGAACTCATCATCGAAATCGAACCGCGCAGCCAGGTCGTCGTAATAATTAAGCGGGATATCCAGCAGCGGAACCCCCGCCTCCTTGGCGCGGCTGACTTCGGCAAAGATATCGTCGCAATCAAACGCAATGTGATGCACGCCAGAGCCGCGATAACTCGACAGTGCGTGTGAGATCGCGGTGTTGCGGTTCTCGGAAATGTTCAGCGGCAAGCGGATCGAACTGTCGCGACTGCGCAGTGCCCGGCTCTTCACCAGACCATAAGGGTCCGGCAACACCACTTCGTCGTCGGCTTCGAAATCCAGCAGGCTCTTATAGAACAGCACCCAACTGTCGAGGCTGTCGGCCGGCAACGCCATGGCCATGTGGTCGATGCGCTTGAGGCCACCACTGGCCACGGCGGCCGGTTGCAGATTGAAGTCGGTGCCATAGACGTCGGCGTCCCGGTCCACCAGATAAATCAGGCTGCCATCCGGCGCACGTACCGCCGCCAGCTCCAGCTCATTGGGGCCGACCAGTCCGCGATAAGGTTGACCTTTGTAAGCCACCGCCCGGGCCAGCGCGCTGGCGCTGTCCTTGACCCGCACCGCAGTGGCGCACAGCGACGGGCCATGCGCTTCGAAAAAGCTGTGGGCAAATGAGTAAGGCTCGGAATTGAGAATCAGGTTGATGTCGCCCTGACGCAGCAGGCTCACGCTTTTGGAGCGGTGCTGACCGGCCTTGAC
This sequence comes from Pseudomonas sp. NFX71, assembly GCF_048079215.1. Classification (NCBI taxonomy): domain Bacteria; kingdom Pseudomonadati; phylum Pseudomonadota; class Gammaproteobacteria; order Pseudomonadales; family Pseudomonadaceae; genus Pseudomonas; species Pseudomonas sp. NFX71. The sequence goes on from NZ_CP182230.1 coordinate 1,083,581, forward strand.
GAAGCCCAGTCGCTCCAGCCAATGAGAAAGCTTGGCGCCAAGGCTTTCGTCCACGGCGAATTCGAGAAACTCGATGCCGTTGTATTCGCTGGCTTTAGGCGTCTCGAACAGAATCTCCGGATTGGCCGCTGACTTGGCTTCCTGCGCCAGTCGTTCGCGGGTTTTCTCTTCCAGGTACAACAACGAACGCAAACCGTCGGCGGCGTTGGCTCGCGGCGGCGCGGCGCGGAAGCCGTCGTTGAATATTTCCAGCGACAACGGCCCGGTGTAGCCACTCTTGATGATCGGCGCGAGGAACCCCGGCAAATCGAATTCGCCCTGGCCCGGGAAGCAGCGGAAATGCCGGCTCCATTCCAGTACGTCCATGGCCAGGATCGGCGCGTCGGCCATTTGCACGAAGAAGATTTTGTCGCCAGGGATCTCAGCAATGGCCGTTGGATCGCCCTTGAGCGACAGCGTGTGAAAACTGTCCAGCAACACACCGAGGCTTGGGTGATCCGCCTGGCGAACGATGTTCCACACCTGCTGCCAAGTATTGACGTGGCGCCCCCAGGCCAACGCTTCGTAGCCGATGCGCAGGCCGCGCGCACCGGCGTGTTCGGCCAGCAGGCGCAAGTCGTCGACGAGGATCTGTTCATCACCGATGGCGTCGGCCGAGGCGTTGCTGCAGACCAGCACCAGGTCGGTGCCCAATTCCTGCATCAGGTCGAATTTGCGCTCGGCCCGTTCCAGGTTGCGTGGCAAGCGGTCGCGGCGGCAGCCTTCGAAATCGCGGAAGGGTTGAAACAGCGTGATGGCGATCCCGAGATCGGCGCACATCTGTTTAATTTCCCGAGGACTACCGTCGTAATAGAGCAGGTCGTTCTCGAAAATTTCCACCCCGTCGAAACCGGCGGCGGCAATGGCTTCGAGTTTTTCCGGCAGGGTACCGCTCAAGGACACGGTGGCAATGGAACGCTGCATGTTTCGACTCCCGGTGGAGGCTTCGGCTACAGGGAATTTGCGCCGCTTTTAAAAGAGTGAGTGAATTATTGAGCTGCCCCATACAATGAGCAATTCAAAGTGTACTACCCAGTTAGTTTTGCGTGCGATTATCGAACACAATGGCCTTTGGCGAATTGACGATTTTTCGTCCACTGCCCACCATCCACTACACATTGAGTCCGGTCACAACCAGCGGTCTCGGTGACCAAAGACTCAAAACACCACATAAAAATAATCGGTGGCCTACATGACTCCTTCCCAAAGCTCTCCCGTGGAGCGCTCCTCCACGACTCCTGCCGTCGGCGGTATCGGCGATAAAATCCGCGGCGCCATGGCCGTCGGCAAAACCCGTTGGGGCATGCTGGCGCTGGTGTTTTTCGCCACCACCCTGAACTACATCGACCGCGCCGCACTGGGCGTCATGCAGCCCATTCTCGCCAAGGAAATGAGCTGGACGGCGATGGACTACGCCAACATCAACTTCTGGTTCCAGGTCGGTTACGCCATCGGTTTCGTGCTGCAAGGCCGGTTGATCGACCGGGTCGGCGTGAAGCGTGTGTTCTTCTGCGCGGTGCTGCTCTGGAGCCTGGCGACCGGCGCCCACGGCCTCGCCACCTCGGCGGTCGGCTTCATGGTCTGCCGCTTTATCCTCGGGCTGACCGAAGCCGCCAACTACCCGGCCTGCGTGAAGACCACGCGGTTGTGGTTCCCGGCCGGCGAGCGCGCCGTGGCCACCGGCATTTTCAACGCCGGCACCAACGTCGGTGCGATGTTCACGCCGATGCTGCTGCCGCTGATCCTGCATGTGTGGGGCTGGCAGGCTGCGTTCCTGTGCATGGCATCACTGGGCGGGATCTGGTTGCTGTTCTGGGGCTTGAAGTACTTCAACCCGGAAGATCACCCGAGCGTCAAACAGTCGGAGCTGGACTACATCCAGAAGGAAGTCGAACCGGAACAGGCCCGCGTACCGTTCTCGAGAATCCTGCGCATGCGTGGCACCTGGGCCTTCGCCCTCGCCTACTCGATAACGGCACCGGTGTTCTGGTTCTACCTGTACTGGCTGCCGCCCTTCCTTAATCAGCAATACAACCTGGGCATCAACGTGACCCAGATGGGTATCCCGCTGATCATCATCTACCTCACGGCCGACTTCGGCAGTGTCGGCGGCGGCATCCTGTCCTCGTTCCTGATCGGCCGTGGCATGAATCCGATCAAGGCGCGACTGATGTCCATGTTCCTGTTCGCCTGCTGCCCGCCGGTTCGAGCAGCCTGTGGGTGGCGGTGTTTGCGATTTCCCTGGCCATCGGTGCACACCAGGCCTGGACAGCGAACATCTGGAGCCTGGTGATGGACTACACGCCTAAACACATGATGAGTACGGTGTTCGGTTTCGGCGGCATGTGCGCCGCCATCGGCGGGATGTTCATGACCCAATTGGTCGGCCACATCCTGACCATCACCAACAACAACTACACCGTGCTGTTCACCATGATTCCGGCGATGTACTTCATCGCGCTGATCTGGATGTACTTCATGGCGCCGCGCAAGATTCCGACCGTTACGGAGTAAGTTCGACGCAATACCCCCTGTGGGAGCGAGCTTTTGTGGCGAGGGGACTTGTCTCCTCGCCACAAAGGCTCGCTCCCACAGTTTGTTACCGTGATCCTCTACTTGCGGCTTTGCTGCCACGCCGCCGCCAACCCGCTGCAGCAAATCACCGCAATCCCGACCACCGTCGTGAGCGTCGGGGTGTGGGAAAACAGCAACCAGCCCAGCAACCCGGCAAACACAATCTGGCAGTACCCGAACGGCGCCAGCAACGCAGGCGCGGCGTGGCGGAAAGCCTGGGTCAGAAACAGATGCGCCGTCATCCCGCAGGCGCCTAACGCCACCATCATCAATCCATGCCCAATGCTCGGCACTTGCCAGAAGAAGGGCACCAATGCGCTCATCACCAGGGTGTTGCACAGGCCGGCAAAGAAGTTGCTGGTGGTCGGGCTATCGATCTCACTGAGCTTGCGGGTGAGCAATTGATAGAAGCAGAAAAACAGCGCCGAGCAGAGCGGCAGCAGAACCGCTGGCGTGAACAGATCGCCACCGGGGTGGACGATGATCAACACACCGACAAATCCGCAGATCACCGCGATCCATTGGCCGCGGGTGACGCGCTCACGCAGCAGCGGCACCGACAGTGCAGTCACCAGAACCGGTGCGAGAAAGTTGACCGCCGTGGCTTCGGCCAACGGGATGTACTGCAAGCCGGTGGTGAAAAACAGACTGGTGCCCAGCAGACACAACGCCCTCATCAACTGCAGCCATGGCCGTTTAGTGCGCAGGACGCGCAGCCCGGATTGCGGCAGAAAAATCCCGGCCATCAACAAGGTGTGAACCACGTAACGGGCCCAGACCACCATGACAATCGGGTAGAACCCCGAAAGGTATTTCGACAAGGCATCGTGGCTGGAGAAAAGGAAGGTGGCGACGACGATCAGCAGAATCCCTTTGAAGGGTTGGTTTACGCCGGAGAGCGGGGTGCTGACGGTCATGGGTTGCCCTTGTGCCTCGCGAATTCAATTAAATTTAGAACCTGGTTCCAGATTCTTACATAGCCGCAGCGTAAAACCGGGCGAACAGCGCACACAATTTCAGCAGCGCCGTTAATTGAAGAACTCAGACGCCAGGCTTGCTGCAGACAATTCCTCGGTAAATTTCAGCAAAAGAGGGGCCAACTCATGAAGTCGGGCTCCCGGCATCCGCGCGCTTGGACCGGCAATGCTCAGTACGCCAATCACTCGCCCATCGGTGGGGTGCCGTACCACGGCCGCAATCGCCGAAGTGCCCACCGCCGAACTTTCCTCGACCCAGGCGTAGCCTTGCTCCCGCGCCAGCCGCAGCCGTTCCAGCAGTTCAATGTTGGACCGCGGTGCGTTCGGTCCCAGGTCTTTCGGCCGGTCGCCACCCTGGCGTTCCACCAGCGACAAGGCCTCGGCGTCGCTCATGCAGGCCAGCCACGCATGGCCCGAAGCCGTGTAGAACAACGGCGCATCACGCCCCATGTCCGGGTCGTAACGCAACCCCGAACGTGCGCCCTGGGATTTGGCGATCCAGATCTGCCGCTCACCTTCGATGAGCCCAAGACGCACCAGTTCCCCGGTTTCCTGGGCCAGACGATCCAGCACGGGCTGAACGATATCGGCGCCGCTGCCCGCCAGGTAACGAAAACCCATCGCAACCAGTTTGGTCGACAAGTGATACCGCTGGTTCTCCGGATTCTGCCGCACATAACCCAACCGAATCAGCTCCGCGAGCAAACGGTGGGTGGCGCTCTTAGGGATGTCCAGTTGCTCCGCGAGCATCTGCATAGGCAAACCGCGAGGGTCACGGGTGAGGCTTTCGAGCACATTGAAGACACGTTCGATCTGACTGCCGGCCATGGGAGGTTCCGAATTCGATTTGCCCTGATTCTAGAAGATGAACCGGGTAATGCGAAATCTGGAACCCGCGGCCCGAGCGACGCAGACACTCGACTGTTTGATAAAAACCCGCCCCCTGAGGGAATTCGATGGGTTATCCATGTTCCTACAGCCTGCAACCTACCGGCCAGCGAGTGAAAGACGGACGACCGGACTGGCGCCGCTCTCACTCACCAGCAACACTCATCCCCACGGACAATCAGAGGATTCCCACATGCTATGGAAAAAAGGCCGACGCAGCGACAACGTGGTCGATGCCCGTGGCGATGATGTCGGCGGTGGCGGCGGGATGCGCTTTGGTGGCGGCAAGGGCCTGAGCCTGACGGCGATCATCCTGATTGTCGGGATCGGCTGGATCACTGGCCAGGACCCGTTGCAGATCCTCGGGCAGCTGACCGGTCAAATGACCGAGCAATCGGCACCGGCCTCGACGCAAACCCGCAAGGCACCGCCGGCCAATGATGAAGGGGCGGAATTCGTACGCTCGATCCTCGGTGACACCGAAGACACCTGGGGCCAGATTTTTCAGCAGGCCGGTCGGCAGTACAAGAACCCGACCCTGGTGCTGTTCAGCAACCGGGTGAATTCGGCGTGCGGCCTGGCGACGTCGGCAACCGGTCCGTTCTATTGCCCGGCAGACCAGAAGGTCTACCTGGACATGGCGTTCTTCCAGGAGATGTCGCAACGCTTTTCCGCCGCGGGTGACTTCGCTCAGGCCTACGTGATCGCTCACGAAGTCGGACACCATGTTCAGACCTTGCTCGGTGTCTCGGCGAAAATTCAGACCGCCCGCCAGCAAGGCCGGCAGATGGAAGGCGACGGTGGTTTGCTGGTGCGTCAGGAACTGCAGGCGGATTGCCTGGCGGGTGTCTGGGCCAACAACGCGCAGCAGCGCCTGAACTGGCTGGAACCGGGCGACATCGAAGAAGCCTTGAATGCCGCCAACGCCATCGGCGACGACCGCTTGCAACAGCAAGGTCAGGGTCGCGTGGTGCCGGACTCGTTTACCCATGGCACGTCGGCGCAAAGGGTGCGCTGGTTCAAAACCGGATTTGCGCAAGGCCAGGTCGGCCAGTGCGATACCTTTGCGGCGAAAACCCTATAGATGAATAAGTGGCTGTTGGTTCTGTTGTTCACCTGTGCAAGTACCCAGGCTGCCGAGCAGGGGGTCAAGGAGATCAGCCCCGGACGGCTATTGTTGAACGAAGGTGAGATGGCGGTGGGCATCGGTCCGGCACCGGCGAAAATCGAACGCGTGCTGATCATCATCCATGGACGGTTGCGCAACGCCGAGACGTATCGCCAGAGTGCCGAGCGTGCGGCGGAGCAGGCCGGGCAAAGCGCGAATACGCTGGTGATTGCTCCGCAATTTCTCAATGAAACCGACGTGGCACTCCATCCAGTGGCCGACACCGTGTTGCGCTGGCAGGGCAATGACTGGATGGCCGGCGGTGTATCCACCGCTCCGTTTGCGCTGAGTTCCTACGCTGCTCTCGACCAGATCATCGCCCGGCTCGGTGATCGCCGACAGTTTCCAGACGTGAAAGATGTCGTCATCGCGGGCCACTCGGGCGGGGCCCAGGTGGTTCAGCGTTATGCGTTGTTGAGTCACGAGCAACCGGAGCTCAAGGCCGCTGGCGTGCACGTGCGTTATGTCGTCGCCAACCCGTCTTCTTATGCGTATTTAGACGAGCGACGGCCGGTGGCCTTCAGTCACGCCCGCTGCCCGGGCTTCCATCGCTGGAAGTACGGCTTGAGCGATCTGCCGGCTTATGCTGAAGGACAAACGCCCGCACAGCTGGAGGAAAACTACGTCCAGCGTGACATCGTTTATCTGCTGGGGCAGCAGGACACCGACCCGAATCACCCGGGGCTGGATAAAAGCTGTGAAGCCCAAGCCCAGGGGGCTTATCGATTGGCGCGCGGGCGCAGTTTTTTTGATTTTTTAAAGCGCAGCCATCCGAAAGGATTGAACCAGCAACTGATCGAGGTGCCCGGGGTTGGGCATAACGGGGACGGGATGTTTACGTCGCCGGAGGGGCAGAAAGCGTTGTTTCAGTAAAAAAATTCAAGCTCAAAGCAATTCCCGCAATGCGACACAATCCGCCGCATGCCAATCGGTCAACTCCGGCCACGGGTTGTCCGGCAGATTCACCAACACCGTCCGCGTTCCCGCCGCCCGCCCGCAATCCAGATCAAAGCGGTAATCACCGACCATCACCATCTCGCTCGCCGGCACCTTCCAGGCCTCGGCCAGTTTCAACAAACCGCCGGGATGCGGTTTGGGTGGCGCTTCATCGCGCCCCAGCACATCCTCCACCGCGAAGCAGTCCGCCAGGCCGATGGCCTCCAGTGTCACATGCGCCAGTTCGCGCGCATTGCGCGTGAGAATGCCCAGACGATAACCGCGCCCTGCCAACTCACGCACCAACTCGACGGCACCCGGCGCCGGTTTCGAACCCAGCGCCAGATCCCGTTCATGCTCCAGCAGCCACGCGTGTTTGGCCGCGGCTTCATCGGCTGGCAGCGCCGCGAGGTGGGTCAGAATGTCGTCTTCGGCCGGGATCGCCAATGCCACGCGAATCGCCGCGAAATCATGCACGGCCACCGTCAGGGTGCCGTCCATGTCGAACACCCAGTGCCGCACCTCGGACAGGCTCATGCCCAATCCTTGCGGTGACGAATCAGGCCTTCCTGGGTGACCGAGGCCACCAGTTGCCCGGCGCGGTTGAACACGCTGCCGCGGGTAAAACCACGGGAATTGCCGGCCCATGGGCTGTCCATGGCGTAGAGCAACCAGTCATCGGCACGCAGGTCCGCGTGGAACCACAGGGCGTGATCGAGGCTGGCAACCTGCATGTCTTTCTGCCAGACCGATTTTCCGTGCGGCTGCATGGACGTGGTCAGCAGACCGAAGTCCGAGGCGTAGGCCAGCAGGTATTTGTGCAGCGCAGGGGTATCGGCCAGGGCACCGTCGGCACGAAACCAGACGTACTTGATCGGATCGGACGGCTGCGGGTTGTAGGGATCTTTCTCGGTGATCGGTCGGAATTCGATCGGTTTCGGGCACAGCAGTTTTTCACGCATGTGCTCGGGAATCAGGTGGGCGCGCTGCTGAGTCAGTTCCAGCTCCGACGGCAGGTTCTCCGGGCCGACCACCACCGGCATCTCGGCCTGGTGCTCGAAGCCTTTTTCGTCGTACTGGAACGAGGCGCTGCACGTGAAGATCGGGTTGCCCTTCTGGATCGCCGTCACCCGGCGCGTGCTGAAACTGCCGCCGTCGCGCACCCGGTCAACCTGATACACCACGGGCAACGCGGAGTCGCCCGGACGCAGGAAATAACCGTGCATCGAATGCACATGGCGCGCGGCTTCGACCGTCTGACTGGCCGCCGACAGGGACTGGCCGATCACCTGACCGCCGAACAACTGACGAAAACCCAGGTCCTGACTGCGGCCACGGAACAGGTTTTCTTCAATCGGTTCCAGGGTCAGCAAGTCGACCAGATCATCCAACACTTGGCTCATTCAGACTCTCCTCACACAACGCTATGCCGCGCAGTCTTGGCTGCGGCGGTCGATTCAGGTTCAGGCCAGGGCCATCATTGTGGCCATTGTAAACGTCCGGGCCGGCTTATCCATGCAAGGTTTGCAGCCATTGTTCACGGGTGATGCGGTACAGCACATGGTGACGCAGGGGATGATCGGCCGCGAGCTTGGGGTGTTCGAAGTCATCGGCTGAATCATGCTGCATGCCGATCGCCTGCATGACTTTCTGCGAAGGCAGATTGGCTTCACTGGTAAAGGACACCACTTCTTTCAGCGCCAGCCGGTCAAACCCGCACCGCAGAGCGGTCCATGCGGCTTCACTGGCATAGCCAAGACCCCAATGCTCGCGAGCCAGACGCCAACCGATTTCGATGGCCGGCGTAAACGGCGCGTCGAAACCGACCACACCCAAGCCGGTAAAACCGATGAACGCGCCGGTGTCCTTGCGCTCCAGCGCCCACAGGCCGAAACCATGCTCGGCAAAATGCCCGCGAACGCGTCCGATCAACGAAGCACTGTCCAGCCGACTCAGGGGCGCCGGAAAATAGCGCATCACTTGTGGATCGGCGCACATCGCCGCAAACGCCGGCAAATCTTCATCACGCCACTGCCGCAACAGCAGTCGCGCGCTCTCGAGTTCCAGTATCGGCTCCATCGTTTTTACTCCCCCCTTTCCATGCCGCAAGTCTACATCGCTGGTAGGATCGTTCACTCATTCCTACCGCCGTACTTGATAAAAGCCCGCCATGCCGCTGCCGCTGATCTACCACGAAGACTACAGCCCCGAATTCCCGGCGGATCACCGCTTCCCGATGGACAAGTTTCGCCTGTTGCGCGATCACCTGGTGGACAGCGGGCTGACCCGGGACGCCGACCTGCTGCGCCCGCAACTCTGCCCGCCGGAGATTCTCGCCCTCGCCCATGACGCTGCTTATATCGAACGTTACATGAGCGGCGAGTTGTCCCGCGAAGACCAGCGGCGCCTCGGCCTGCCGTGGAGCGAAGCACTGGCCCGGCGCACGGTGCGCGCGGTCGGCGGCTCGTTGCTGGCGGCGGAACAGGCGCTGGAACATGGATTGGCCTGTCACCTCGCTGGCGGCACGCATCATGCGCATTACGACTACCCGGCGGGATTCTGCATCTTCAATGACCTGGCGGTGATCAGCCGTTACCTGCTGGAAAGCGGTCGTGTGAATAGAGTGCTGATCTTCGATTGCGACGTGCATCAGGGCGACGGGACTGCACGGATCCTGCACAACACCCCGGAAGCGGTAACTGTTTCCCTGCACTGCGAGAAGAACTTTCCTGCACGCAAGGCCGAAAGTGACTGGGACATCCCGTTGCCCAAAGGCATGGGCGATGCCGACTACCTGAAGGTGGTGGACGACGCGCTGAATTACTTGCTGCCGCTCTACCAACCGGACCTGGTGTTGTACGACGCCGGGGTGGATGTGCATAAGGACGACGCGCTCGGTTATCTGAAGCTGACAGACGAAGGCGTGGCGGCTCGGGATGAAAGCGTCATGCGCCATTGCCTGGGGCGGGATATTCCTGTGGTCGGGGTCATTGGCGGCGGTTACAGCAAGGACCGCAAGGCGTTAGCACGGCGGCATGGCATCCTGCATCACAGTGCGCAACGGGTGTGGACGTCATCAGGTTGTCATTGAGGTATGAGTCTTTACCCACAATGCCTGTGGAACTGCCTGTGGATAACCTGAGTGAAAGGGCCTGCAGGCCCTGTCGGGTATAGGCTTCAGAGCGGTGGTTGTTTTTTGACCAGCCATTGAAAACGCCACCAATCCCTGTGGGAGCGGGCGAGCCCGCTCCCACAGTTATGGTGTACTGCTAGAATGCGCGGCTATTCCGTCAAACCGCAGCGCACTCCCCATGACCCAATCTTCCGCCGCCCTCTCCCCTCACGTCGCCATCATCGGCGGTGGCCCCGCCGGCCTGATGGCCGCCGAAGTGTTGAGCCGGGCCGGAATCAAGGTCGACCTGTACGACGGCATGCCATCGGTGGGCAGGAAGTTTCTCCTGGCGGGGGTCGGTGGCATGAACATCACCCATTCCGAAGCCTACCCGGCCTTTCTCTCACGCTACGCCGAACGCGCACCGCAGATTGCACCGCTCCTCCGTGCCTTTGGTGCCGAGGCGCTGTGCCAGTGGATTCATGACCTGGGCATCGAAACCTTCGTCGGCAGCTCTGGCCGGGTGTTTCCGACCGACATGAAAGCTGCGCCGCTGTTGCGCGCCTGGCTCAAACGGTTGCGGGATGCCGGCGTAGTTATCCACACCCGCCACCGTTGGCTGGGCTGGGATGACAACGGTGGATTGCGTGTCGAAAGTCCCGACGGCGAAAAAACCATTCGACCCGACGCGACCCTGCTGGCCCTCGGCGGCGGCAGCTGGTCGCGTCTTGGTTCGGACGGCGCGTGGATGTTGCCCCTGGAGCAGCGCGGTGTAGGACTTATGCCGCTGCAGCCGAGTAATTGCGGCTTCGAGGTGCAGGCCTGGAGCGAATTGATGGTCAGCAAATTCGCTGGTGCGCCGCTGAAAAACATCGCCATCGGGCTCAACGACGATGTTCCGCGGCTCGGGGAATGTGTGATTACGGCCACCGGGATTGAAGGCAGCCTGATCTACGCCCTGTCAGCGCCGATCCGCGAAGCCATCAATCAACACGGCTCGGCGACCATTCACCTCGACCTGTTGCCGGGCAGGCCTGTGGATAAAGTTCAGGCGGCGCTGAGCAAACCGCGCGGTTCACGTTCCATGTCCAAGCATCTGCACAGCCAGCTCGGGATTGATGGTGTGAAAGCGGCGTTGCTGCGCGAACTGACGCCGGCAGAATGCTTCGCCGATCCGGCATCACTGGCCAAAGCGATCAAGGCCTTGCCACTGACGCTGGTAAAAACCCGCCCACTGGACGAAGCCATCAGCAGCGCCGGTGGCGTGATGTTCGAGTCGATGGATGAACGTTTGATGCTCAAGCAACTGCCTGGCGTGTTTTGCGCGGGGGAAATGCTGGATTGGGAAGCGCCGACGGGGGGCTATTTGCTGACCGCGTGTTTCGCCAGTGGGCGAGCGGCCGGGCTGGGGATGGTGGAGTGGCTCAAGCGCAAGGATTGAGACCGCGGCGCGCCCATCGCGGGCAAGCCCGCTCCCTCACTGGATCTTTTGTGAACACATAATTTGTGAACACCAGAGATCAAGTGTGGGAGCGAAGGCGGCCTAGCAGACGCCGCAGCGAATCAAGGCTTACGCTTACGCGGCCCAGTATTAAACACGGGCACTTTTCGCACAGGCTTGATCGAAGGTTCCGGTGCCGAAGCATCCCCGCTCTCGACCCATTTGCCCAAATTGCGTTTACCGCCACTGGACGTCTTTGGCTTCTTCGGCTTTTTCGGCTTCTTGACCACCTGACCGCTGGCATCGGTATCTGGCACACGGTGCTCAGGTTCGAAGTCATGTTCCACCTGACGAGGCAACGTCTGACGCGTCAACGTCTCGATGGCCGACAGCAGATTCACTTCATCGGCACACACCAGCGAAATAGCCTGCCCGGTGGCGCCCGCACGGCCGGTACGACCGATGCGGTGGATGTAGTCCTCTGCCACGATCGGCAGGTCGAAGTTGACCACCAACGGCAGGTCTTCGATATCCAGGCCACGGGCCGCGACGTCAGTGGCGACCAGAATCTGTACTTCACTGGCCTTGAATCGGTCCAGCGCACGCTGGCGGGTCGCCTGCGGTTTGTCGCCATGGATGCCGTCGGCATTGATGCCCAGGCCCTGAAGTTTTTCCACCAACGCGTCCACGCCATTGCGAGTCTTGGCGAACACCAGCACCTGCTTCCACTTGCCCTTGCGCAGCAAGTGGATGAACAGTTCCGGCTTGCGCTTCTTGTCCACCGTCACCACCCACTGTTTCACAGTGTTGGCCGCCACGTTGCGCGGGCTGACTTCGATGCTCAGCGGATCGTTGAGCATTTGCCCGGCCAGCAGGCGAATCGCATCGGAGAAGGTCGCGGAGAACAGCAGCGTCTGACGTTTCTTCGGCAGCACCCGGTAAATGTTCCCCAACTCCTCGGAAAAGCCCAGGTCGAGCATGCGATCCGCTTCGTCCAGCACCAGGGTTTGCAGCTGGTTGAACTTCAGCGCGTTCTGGCGGAACAGGTCGAGCAAACGGCCCGGCGTCGCCACCAACAGGTCGACGCCTTTGCGCAGCTTCATCATTTGCGGGTTGATGCTGACGCCGCCGTACACCGCGTAAGTGCTCAGCGGCAGGTTCTCGGCGTACTGACGCACGGCCTCGTGAACCTGCTCGGCCAATTCGCGGGTTGGCACCAAAATCAGAGCGCGCACCGAGTTGGCAGTGACTTTCGGCCCTTCCATGGCCAGCAATTGCAGGAGCGGCACAGCGAAACCGGCGGTCTTGCCAGTGCCGGTCTGGGCGGCGGCCATCAGGTCGCGACCGGCCAGCACCGCCGGAATGGCTTGCGCCTGAACCGGCGTCGGGGTCTGGTAGCCGAGCGTCTCGAGAGAGCGCAGCAAGGGTTCGATCAGGCCAAGGGTGGCGAAAGTCATGGGATTACCGTAGGAGAATTCAGCGCGGTTGTGCGAAACAAGTGTGCAATGGCGCGCAGTTTACCCTAATTCACGCTCGATTCTGTCTGCACCACGGCAGCCGGTCGTTGCGGCGCCCGGCGCCACTGCGGCAAACCGATCAACACCACGGCACTGATGATCACCAGCATGGCCAACGCTTCTTCGATACCGATGGTCTCGCCGACAAACACGATCCCCAGCAACACCGCCACCGCCGGGTTGACGTAGGCATAACTGGTGGCCGCCGCCGGACGCACGTTTTTCAACAGGTACATGTAAGCGTTGAAGGCGATGATCGAACCGAAGAAGGTCAGATAGGCCAGCGCCGCCCACCCTTCGATCGGCGGCATGGCCTCCAGATGCTCACCGCTCAAGGCACTACCAATCAACAACGCCACGCCCCCCACCAGCATTTCCACGGCACTGGCCATCGCGCCCTGGGGCAGCGGCAAGTGTTTGCTCCACACCGAACCAAACGCCCAGGAAGCGGCCGCGAAGATCAGCAACAGGGCACCCAGCGGGCTCGATTGCAGGTTGGAACCGAGGTTGAGCATGGCGATGCCGATCAGCCCGAGCACAATCCCGGCCCATTCGAGACGGGTATTACGCGCGCCCCAGAAATAGCCGCAGAGCAAGGTAAACAACGGCACCGTCGCCACCGCCAGCGCGGCGACACCGGACGCGACGCCCATGTGCTCCGCCACACTGACCCCGCCGTTACCGCACGCCAACAGCAAAATCCCGATGATCCCCGCCGCTTTCCACTGCGCCCAGGTCGGGGCCGGCGCCCCGCGCCAGCGCAGGAACGCGTACATCAAGGTCCCCGCGATGACAAAGCGAATACCGGCGAGCAGCAAGGGCGGCCAATACTCCACGCCGATACGGATCACCAGGTAAGTCGAGCCCCAAATCACGTACAACGCGAAAAAGGCAGCGATCAACGGCAAGGGAAAACGGCGCAGGCCAGGCATGGGGGCAGCTCGCAGGCAAGGACAAATGAACAGCTATTCTAGAAAGGCCAACCGCATAAAATAAGTTACAAAACCTGTTTATAGCGCCGGTACACTTTTCAAATCACGGAGATCAGCGCTATAAACCGTGCTTTCGAAAGTCAGTCATTTTTCAGGAATCCGACCATGGACAAATACGACCGCATGCTCCTCAGCGCCCTGCTGGAAAACGGTCGCGCGTCCTACGCCGACCTCGCGCGCAAGGTCAACCTGTCCGCCCCGGCCGTGGCCGAGCGCGTGGCCAAACTCGAAGCCAGCGGGGTGATTACCGGTTACCAGGCGAAAGTCGACATGGCCAAGCTTGGGCTACCGATCCAGTGCGTCATCGAACTGCGCCTGAACCAGCACGGCAACCAGAAGGCCTATGACGACCTGATCAAAATCCCGCAACTGACCGAATGCCACCGGGTAACGGGGGATCCGTGCGTGATCATGCAAGCGGCGGTGGGCTCGATGCCGGAGCTGGAAGAGTTGATCAACCGGATTGCCAAATTCGGGTTCAGCAAGACGTCGATCGTGTTGTCGAGTGCGATAGAGAAGCGGGTGCCGTTGGGGCAGTTGGAAGGGAATGGAAAAGTTTGATCGAACGCGGACCCTGTGGGAGCGAGCCTGCTCGCGATAGCGATTTACCATTCAACATTGATGTCGACTGATACGCCGCCTTCGCGAGCAGGCTCGCTCCCACAGGTACGATGCCATCCTGTAGGACCGAGGCTTGCCCGCGAAAGCGATATATCAGACGCCGCTGTAACTGGCAGACAACAAACCCGGCATATCACGCAGGCGAACCCAAGGTTCTTTGCGCCAATGCAGCAGCCGCAGCGTCCCGCCGGCCCATTCCATCGCCCGCATATGCGGCGCTTGCGTCGAAACGGACCCCGCCTCCTCCCGCAACATCGGCACCACATGGTGGGTCAACCAACGCCGCAAATGGCGGTTTTCCGGGCAGTAGTGATAGACCAGCATCGCGTATACGCCTGACTCACTGAGCATCAGGGTTTCTTGCGCTTCATCGCTGCCGGACAGATGCATCATCCGCCGCTGATCAGCATCGAGCTTGAGCGCATGTCTGCCGTTGATATCCACACCCATTAACCGGCCGATATCGCGGGCGCAGAACCAGGGCTCTGCGTGCAGTAAAAGTGCGCGTAGCTGGATGTGATGACGGATGAAGGTTTTGGGGATGAAGTGAGGAGCACAGGTAGCTGTTTGCGCTACAGCCAACTGATCTGAGTCTTCAGGGGGATTGGGGGTAACGTTGATCATGGCAAATCTCCTATAAAAGTCGGAGCTGCCAGCATCACTTGCAGATGATGGGTGGCAGCTATGCGCGGGTCTGCAAGACCGAGTAGGAGACCAATCCCGGCAGACCCGAAGGTCTCCCGCACACAGCTACCATAAATCGATGGTCGCTAATTAAAGCGACGCGATTATAGGTGCGCCTGTGGTCTCCAAACAAATTATTGGCGGGCTTGCAGTCCCGGTCGCTGAATTGTCAGCGACGTTCCAGAGGTTATCGATGCCGCAGAAGGGGGGCAAGACAGACAATCCTTAAGTTTCGGTAGGATCAATCGTCGAGTTTCAGGCGTGTTTAAACACAAGGTTTGAAATTGAACACCGCCCCTGTGGGAGCGAGCCTGCTCGCGATGGCGGTTTATCTTCAACAGTGATGTCGACTGACACTCCGCCATCGCGAGCAGGCTCGCTCCCACAGGGGATTTGCGGTGTTTCAGTCAGAACCCGCGATGGCGCTTGAGATGCTCATTGATCTTCGCCGCCGGCACTTTCTGCAAGCTCACCAGCAGATCATGGGACAACTCGCGCAACCCATGCTTCTGCCGCAGTTCCTGCGCCAGGTGCGCCGTCAGGTTGGCGGCCATCTCGGCGTCAGCCATGGCCCGGTGAGCCTTGCCAGTGTTGGGCAGGCTGGCGAAGGTGGTGAGCGTCCCGAGCTTGTGATTCGGTGCGGCGGGCATCAGGCGGCGGGCGAGCAACAGCGAGCAGGCGAAGTTCTGCAACCGCGTGCGTTTGATCCGCCCCAGCTCAAAGTCCCAGAACTTCTGGTCGAATGCCGCGTTGTGAGCCAGCAAGGGCGTGATACCGACAAACTCGTTGACCTCGTTCATCACCTGCTCGGCCGATGGCGCCGTGCGCAACATGGCGTTGCTGATGCCGGTCAGTTGTTCGATGAAGGCCGGGACGCGCACGCCGGCGTTCATCAGGCTCTGGTAACGCTCGACGATGCGCCCCTGTTCAAGGATCACCACGGCGATTTCCGTGGCCCGGCAGCTGCTGCTCGGGGAGATCCCGGTGGTTTCAAAGTCGATGACTGCTATGCGTTCCAAACCTGTTTCAACTCCGTAAAAATCAATTCTTGAGCAGCAAGGCGCCTTCGATCGGCACATAGCGGCTGGCGGCGCGGATCAGCGAGTTGGCCGTCAGGCCTGGCACGCCGTAGGCCACGGCTTGCACACCGTGCTTGGCGATGATGCGCTCCAGCAGCATGTCGAAATCACCGTCGCCAGAAGCCAGCACCACTTCGTCGACGTGGTCGGCGGCGTCCATGATGTCGAGGGTGATGCCCACGTCCCAGTCGCCCTTGGCCGAGCCGTCGCTGCGCTGGATGTAGGGTTTGAGCTTCACGGTGAAACCGAGGTTGCGCAGGATCTGCTGGAACTGCTGTTGTTTGCTGTCGCCACGGTCGATCGCGTAGGCGTAGGCCTCGACGATCTGGCCCTGTTTGCTGATATCAGCCCACAACGCGGCGTAGTTGAAGTGGCAACCATAGGCCTGACGCACGGTGTAATAGAGGTTTTGAACATCGGCGAACACTGCAATTTTTTTCACCGGTTTTCCTCAAGGCTGGATCAGGCACCGAGCCCGAAAGGTGCCCAGTATGCCAGCCTCGAGGATTGTTCCGCGAATAATCGACCCGAAGCATCTTGGATGCCTCGGACGAATGGCAACCTGTGGCGAGGGGATTTATCCCCGCTGGGCTGCGAAGCAGCCCCCTGCGTCCGTTCACATAAATGGAGAGGGTCGAATACACGACTGCTGCGCAGCCGAACGGGGATAAATCCCCTCGCCACAGAAAATCAATCAGACGAAGGAGTCGTCGTCGCCGCCGAAGAACGATGAGCTGTCATCGCTGTAATCGGCGTCGGCGTAACCGCCCTGATCAGCGGAGTTGTCAGCCACACGCTGATCGTCGCCCCAACCGTTGCCGCCGCTTTGATCGTTGACCTGAGCCGGCTCTTCCTTGATCACTTCAACCACTTCCGGCTGCTGGTTGTGGTGGAACAGGCTGCTGATGCCCTGTGCCAGCATCACGCCACCCGCCACACCGGCGGCGGTTTTCAGCGCGCCACCGAGGAAACCGCCACCGACAGGCTGCTGTTGCGGCGCGTAGTTTTGCTGCGGTGGCGGCGCACCGAAGTTCTGCTGTGGCGGCGGCGAGTTGAACGACTGCCGCCCCGGCTCACGCCAGCCACCATTGGAGGGCGGAGCACTTTGGGCCGGCGCTTCACGGGAACTGCCGCCGAAAATGCTCGACAGGAAGCCACCGCCGCTCGGCGCCGGAGCCGCCGCCTGCGCCTTGGCCGATTGCAGCTCGGCCTGCAATTGCTGGACTTGCTGAGCCAGTTGCTTGTTCTGCGCGTCGAGGCTCTTGACCGCTGCCTCCTGCACCAGAATGGCCTGGGTCATGAAGTAGCCCGCCGCGGGTTGGCGAGTCAGGTGTTCCTTGATCCGCGCCTCGGCCTGGGCGTCGCGCGGGGCTGAATCCGTTTCGGCCTGTTGCAGCCGGGAAAACAGTCCATCGATCAGGGTTTGTTCTTCGCTGTTCATGGCGACCTCGTAGATTGCCGGGGAAATCGTTGACCTTCTCCAGGGAGGATACGGCGCTCGACCTTAATGGAGGCTGAAACAAGAACCGAACGTTTACGTTTGCGCCCCGAAGCGCTGCATCGGTTAAAGTGGGCCACTGCTTTCAACCTGCGATACCGACTGATGAATCCGTTCGATGTACTGCGTGACTCTTTGTATTTCTTCAAACGCAATCTGGGCCAGATCGTGCGGCTGTGCCTGCCGCTGGTGATCGTCGAAGCGCTGCTTCAGCAAGTGGTGGATCACTCGACCGAGCCGGACAGTTTTCCCGGCATCAGTGTGATTGTCGGTTTGCTGGTCTATCCGCTGTACACCGCCGCGCTGATCCTGTTTCTCGATGCGCGCAGCCGTGGCGAATCGCCGCGCAACCGTGACCTGCTGTCGAGGTCCGCGTACCTGTGGCCGCGCTTCGCCCTGCTCACTGCGCTCAATACCTTGCTGATCCTGATCGGCCTGTCGTTGTATTTCCTGCCGGGTATCTGGCTGATGGTGACCCTCGCGTTCGGCGAGTACCTGCTGGTGCTGCGCGGCCTGGCGCCACTGGCCGCGATGAAGGAAAGCCTGCGCCTGACCCGCGGCCATTTCCTGCGCATCCTGGTGTGCATTTTGTGTGTGATGGGGCCGTTGTGGTTGCTCAAGGGCTTGACCCTGGAGGTTTACCCGGAGCCGCAGAACCCGGTGATTTCCTTGCTGATCGACAGCGCTCACAGCTTTTTGCAGTTGTTCACCAGCGTGGTGTTGTTCCGTTTGTTCATGCTGATCAGCGACGTTCCCGAGAAAATCGACCGGCCGCTCTAAGCGTGGGCTTCGGCCCCGCTCTCGGTTATGCTCGGGGCCATCTTTTGTAACGCTAATAAGCCGAGCCATGACCCGTCTACTGCGCTACACCCTGCTGGGCCTGGTGATTGCAATCGGCCTGATTGCCCTGCTGATCTACAACCTGACCTGGCGCCCCGAAGCCAAGGAAGTTTTGCCCGTCGGCTGTAATGCTCAAGCACCGACACTGGTGCCCGGCCAGGCGTTGAAGGTGATGACCTGGAACGTTCAGTACCTGGCGGGCAAGCGCTATGTGTTCTGGAATGACCTGGCCGCCGGCAGCGATGAAAAACCGACGCCTGCAGACATGGCCTTCAGCCTCGATGAAGTGGCGCGGGTCATTCGCGACGAACAACCGGACATCGTGTTGTTGCAAGAACTCGATGACGGCGCCAAGGCCAGCGATTACCAGAACCAGTTCAAACTGCTCCAGGAACGCCTCGCAGACCTCTATCCATGTAGCACTCATGCCTTCGACTGGAAAGCCGACTTCGTGCCGCAACCGCACATCTTCGGCAGTGTCGGTCGACAACTGGCAACCCTCAGCCGCTACCAGATCGATCACGCCGAACGCCTGCAATTGCCGGTCGCGCCGGCCAACCTCATCAGCCGCCAGTTCCAACCGAAAAATGCGTTGCTGGTCACTTACCTGCCCTTGAGTGACGGCGCTCAGATAGCGGTGCTCAACACCCATCTGGACCGCGCGACCCAACCTGATGAAACGCTACAGACCCAGGTGACGGCGGTGGCCAAAGTCCTCGACAAGTACGAAAGCCGTGGCACGGCATGGCTGATCGGTGGCGACTTCAACCTGTTGCCGCTGGGCCAATATCGACGCCTGACCTCCGAACAACGCGCGCCCTACTCCGCTGACAGCGCGTTGCATGTGTTGTGGGACAAGTACCCGATGATTCCGACCAACAATGAAGCGAGCGGCATCGATCGGGCGCGCTGGCTGACGCATTACCCGAATGATCCGGGGCTGAACGGCCCGGACCGGACCGTCGATTACCTGTTTTACAGCCCGCGGATCAAGCGCGTCGAGGCGACGGTGCGGCAGGACGATACCTTGCGGATCTCCGATCATTTGCCGGTGATTGCGCGGTTCCTCCTGCCTGCGGCGCCCTAATTTCGGGCTGAATGCAAAACCTGTGGGAGCGGCGGTGAACTCAATGTTCCTCCAGCTCGTCATGCAGCAACCCGAAAATATCGCGCTTCATCTCGATAAACGAGCGCTCCATGACCATGTCCAGGGTCCGTGGGCGTTCGATCGGCACGTCCAGAATCTGCTTGATCCGCCCGGGCCTGGCGCCCATCACATAGACTCGATCCCCCAACAAAATCGCCTCGTCGATATCGTGGGTCACGAACAGCACGGTCTTCTTGCTATTACCCCAGACCCGCAACAGCAGCTGCTGCATTTGCAGGCGCGTCTGGCTGTCGAGGGCGCCGAAGGGTTCGTCCATCAACAGGATCTGCGGATCGTTGGCCAACGCCCGGGCGATCGCCACGCGCTGCATCATGCCGCCGGACAACTGCTTGGCGTAGTTGTCGGCGAACCCGGCGAGGCCGACTTCATTGACGTAGTAATCGACGATTTCCTTACGCTGGGCCGCTGCCATGCCGCGACGCTTGAGCCCGAACTCGACGTTCTGGCGCACGGTCAGCCACGGGAACAGCGTGTAGCTCTGGAACACCATGCCGCGATCCGCGCCGGGGCCCTGCACTTGCTGGCCGCCAACGTAGATCTCGCCTTCCGTGGGCTCGTTCAGGCCGGCAGTGAGGTACAGCAAACTCGACTTGCCGCAACCCGACGGCCCCACCAGCACCGCGAATTGCTGATCCGGGACTTCGAATGAAACCTGATCCAGCGCGGTGAACATTCCGCCATCGGGCTTTTGATATCGCAGGCTGACCTTGTCCACTTGAAGGCGTGGCGCGGCGTGCGCCGGGGCAGCCATCGGAGTGACGAAACGCGGGTTGACGGCGGTTACTGAGCCCATGCGGCAATCCTCAGACGAAGGAAACGGAACAGTTGATCGGTGACCAGGCCCAACAGGCCGATGATCGCGATGGCGAGGAAAATCACATCCACCTGAAAGCCGCGCATGGCCTTGAGGCTCAAGTAACCCAGGCCACTGGAAGCGGCGACCAGCTCGGCGACCACCAGGTAAGTCCAGGCCCAGCCCATGGTCACGCGCAAGGTGTCGAGCACACCCGGCAACGAGGCCGGCGCGATCACATGCAGCACGGCATCGCGACGGTTTGAACCCAAGGTGTAAGACGCGTTGATCAGGTCTTTGGAGATGCCTTTGGATACGTCCGCGATCATTACCAATTGCTGGAAAAACACGCCGAAGATGATCACCGAGACACGCTGCTCCAGACCGATGCCGATCCACAGAATGAACAGCGGCACGAACGAGGTCACCGGCAGGTAGCGGATGAAATTCACCATCGGCTCAAGGAACGCCTGAACGATGCGAAAGCTGCCCATCAGCAACCCCAGCGGCACCGCCACCAGCGACGACACAATGAAGCCGACCATCACCACTTCAAGACTGGCCCACACATGCAGGCCAAGCGTGCCGTCGCGGCTCAGGCGCACAGCGGCTTCGACCACCGCGCCCGGTGTCGGCAGGAACATGCCCGGCACCACGCCGCCGTAAGACAAACCGGCCCACAGGCCAACCAACAACACCCAGGCCAGACCGCTCGCGCTCCAGATCACCGACACCGGCAGGCCGGTCTTGGGCGTGATGCAGCGGCTCAGCCATGAATTGCGCTTGAACATGCGAACCTCCTACAGCGGGGTGACGAAGCGGTTGTCGATCAGGTCGTCATTGCTGACGTTGTAGGGTTTGCCCTGCAATTCACTGGCGGTTTCATTGGCCAGTTTGATCAGCGGTTCGCTGTCGCCCGGCTTGCCCGGCGAGCCCAGGAGTTTTTCGCTCATGGCCTGATCGTAGAAGCGCACGCCTTGCGCGGCAGCTTCCAGTTCCTTCGGATCGGCGAGGTAACCACCGACGCCCTTGGCCATGATTTTGTAGGCTTCCTTCGGATGATCCTTGGTGTACTGCACCGCTTTGTACAGACCGGCGACCAAGGCCTTGACGTCTTCCGGCTGTTTCTCGATAACGGTGCAGTTGAGCGCAACCACATCGACGATCACCCCCGGCGTGCTGCTGCTGTCGATCAGCACCTTGCCCTGTTGCTTGCTGCGCACCATCGACAGGTGCGGTTCCCAGGTCACGGCGGCCGGCACGCGACCGGCGATGAACGCGGTGGCGGCGTCGTCGGCCGTCATGTTCTGCACGGTGATGTCGCTCATGCTCATGCCGTGTTTTTTCAGCAAGTACGACAGCCAGAATTGCGAGGTGGAACCTTCGTTGACCGCCACGGCCTTGCCTTTCAGCTCCTGCAGACTCTTGACGTCCTTGCCCACCAGAACACCGTCGCCACCATGGCTGTCATCCAGTGCAGCTACAGCCTTGAAGCAGAATTGCGGGCGGTACTTGAGCACCTCATCGATGGTCGACGCCGAGCCGGACAATTCACCCGACGCTTGCGCGGCCATGTACATCGAGGCTTCTTCGACGACGGGCAATTCAACGGTCAGACCGTTTTCCTTGAAGTAGCCCAGGTCCTGGGCGAGGTAGAGCGTGCCGTAACCGACCCACGTGGTGTGGCCGATAGAGAGGGTGCCGGCCTGGACGCTGGTAGCGACCGTCGCGGCAATGGCGGTGATCGCCAATGGATGGGCAACGCGGGTAAGCAAGGACTTGATCATGGAGCACTCCCAAAGCTGTTGATTTAGTTTTGTCATGGGCAGTACGGCCAGCGGCGTTTGGAGAAGAGCCGCCACGGGTGGTCTCTGATGGACCTTTTTGTGGGCAGCGTTCGGCTGTCTGGCGAGGTCGATGTTGGCGCAAGGCCGGGAGAAGGAAAATCAGGAAATATGTCGTTGGGAGTGATGAAAAAACTGGGTAGTGCGCACTGAAAACGAGCGCTGTTTGCGGGGGTGCACGGGACGGGTGCAAAAGCTTAGAGATAGGTTGCGGGAGAGAAAGCTATCGCGAGCAGGCTCGCTCCCACAGGGGTTCCATGTCGTCCTCTCTACCGAGGTTGACACCGTCCCAATGTGGGAGCGAGCCTGCTCGCGATAAGGTCCGAAGGACCTTCCTGCGATATCAGAGCCGGCCGTATTCCTGAGCCGTACGATCAACCGCTTTCAAGGTTTTGCCAACCAGTTCATCAACCTCTTCACGACTGGCAATCAACGCCGGCGCCATGATCATCCGCCCCAGCGTCGAACGAATGATCACCCCTTCTTCAAAGCCAATCGTGCGGCAGCGCCAGGCAATGTCGTTCTCGTTGGCAAAGCGCTTGCGACTGGTTTTATCTTCAGCCAACTGCAACGCCGCCACCATGCCGACGCCCTGAATATCGCCCACCAACGGGTGATTGCCGAACACCTCGCGCAAGCACTGTTGCAGGTACGGCCCGATGTCATTTTTGACCCGCGTCACCACGCCCTCATCACGCAACGCCTTGAGGTTGGCGATGGCCACCGCTGCCGCCACCGGGTGCCCCGAATAGGTCAGGCCGTGGGCAAATACCCCGCCCTGCTCTACCAATACCTGCGCCATTTTTTTCGACAGAATCAGCCCGCCCATGGGGATGTAGCCGGAGGTCAGGCCCTTGGCGATCGACAGCGTGTCCGGCTCGAAACCGAAGTGCTCGTGGGCGAACCATTCGCCGGTGCGACCGAAGCCACCGATCACTTCGTCGGCGCACAACAGCACGTCGTACTTGCGGCAGATCCGCTGAATTTCCGGCCAGTAACTGTCTGGCGGGAAGATCATCCCGCCTGCGCCCTGGAACGGTTCGGCGATGAAACCGGCGACCTTGTCGGCGCCGAGTTCGAGAATCTTCGCTTCCAGTTGCTGCGCCGCCCGCAGGCCGAATTCAGCCGGGGTCAGGTTGCCTTCGTGGGCGAAGAAATACGGCTCGTCGATGTGCTCGATGTCCGGCAGCATGCCGCCCATTTCGTGCATGAACTTCATGCCTCCGAGTGCCGTCGCCGCCAGCGTCGAACCGTGGTAACCGTTCCAGCGCCCGATCATGACTTTCTTCTCGGGCTTGCCGAGGATCGTCCAGTAACGCCGCACGGTGCGGATCAGCACCTCGTTGGCTTCGGAGCCGGAGTTGGTGTAGATCGCGTGGCTGTAGTGCCCCGGCAACAAACTGAACAACAGCTCCGACAGCTCGATCACTTGCGGGTGGGTGGTGTGGAAAAACATGTTGTAGTACGGCAGCTGTTCAAGCTGTCGGGTCGCCGCAGCCGCCAGGTCCTTGCGCCCGTAACCGAGGTTGGTGCACCACAGCCCGGACATGCCGTCGAGGTAACGCCGACCATCGTTGTCCCACAGGTGCAGGCGCTCGCCACGGACCATCACCCGCGGCCCTTCGTCGTTGAGCGCTTTCTGGTCGACGAATGCGTGAATGTGGTGCGCAGCGTCGGCGGCCTGGTAGTCGCGGGTTTCACGTGGTGTGGTCATCGCCAGTTCTCCGTTTTGTTGTGAGCGGCTGTTATGAGCGCAGCTGAAACCAGGTGGTCTTCAACTGGGTGTATTTGTCGAATGAGTGCAGCGACAGGTCGCGACCGAAGCCGGACTGCTTGCCGCCACCGAACGGCACGGTCACGTCGAGCGCATCGACGCTGTTCACCGACACCGTGCCCGCGCGCAATTGACGCGCCACGCGGTGGGCGCGATTGAGGTCGTCGGTCCACAGCGACGCGGCCAGTCCGTAGACGCTGTCGTTGGCCAGTTGCAAGGCGTGTGCCTCGTCGTCGAAGGCGGTGACCGCCAGCACCGGGCCGAACACTTCGTCGCGAAACAGCGGCATGTCCGGGCTCACGCCGGTAAAAATTGTCGGTTGAATGAAGTTGTCGGAACCGTTGAAAATCGACTGCCGACCGCCACACACCTTGGTCGCGCCCAGGCGTTCGGCCTGCTCGATGAACTTCATGATGCGCGCGGTCTGACGGCTGTCGACAATCGCCCCGGCGCTGCTCGACGGGTCCAGCGGATCGCCCGGCAACCAGCGTTCGGCCTGCGCCTTGAGACGCTCGACGAACTCGTCATGAATCGAACGCTGCACCAGCAACCGCGAGTTGGCCGAACACACTTCGCCCTGATTGAAGAAGATGCCGAACGCGGCTTTTTCGGCCGCCAGATCCAGGTCCTGACAATCGGCGAAGACCAGGTTGGCGCTCTTGCCGCCGCATTCCAGCCACACCTGCTTCAGGTTCGATTGCGCGGAATACTGCATGAAATATTTGCCGACTTCGGTGGAGCCGGTGAACACCAGACAATCAACGTCCGGGTGTAAACCGAGGGCTTTGCCGGTTTGTTCGCCGAGGCCCGGCAGCACGTTCAACACGCCCGCCGGTAGCCCGGCTTCCAGCGCCAGCTGAGCCAGACGCAGGGCGGAAAACGGCGACTGCTCGGCGGGCTTGAGGATCACCGAATTGCCTGCCGCCAGCGCTGGCGCGAGTTTCCACGCGGCCATGTCCAGCGGGAAGTTCCACGGCACCACGGCGGCGACCACGCCCAGTGCTTCGCGGGTGATGGTTGCCAACACGTTCTGTGCGCTCGGGGCGATCTGGTCGTAGAGCTTGTCGAGGCTTTCGGCGTACCAGCGAAACACTCCGGCGGCGCCCGGCACGTCGATGTTGTAGGTGTCCATCACCGGTTTGCCCATGTTCAGCGAATCGAGCAGCGCCAGTTCTTCGCGGTGGGTCATGATCAGATCAGCCAGGCGCAGCAGCACGTGTTTGCGCTCTGCCGGCGAACGCGCCGCCCAGGTGCCGGCCTCGAACACCTGCCGCGCATTTCTGACCGCGACGTCGACGTCTTCAGCGCCGCACGCGGTCACGCTGGCCAGACGCTGGCCGGTGGCTGGATTGATCGCGGCGAAGGTCTGGCCCGACTGCGCCGAGCGGGGTTGACCATCGATCAGGGCCTGGTCGGGAAACGTCAGCGCAGCGGCTTTGTTTTGCCAGTAGGTAAGCTCGAACACGTTCAGATGCTCCAAGGGCTTTTCTTGTGTCTGGATGGTGGCCCAGGCCCGTGTCGAGGAAAAATAGTAAAAATGTCTTCGCAGACCATGAAAAAACTGGGCAGCCCATCTCCACGGTTGCGCGGTATGTGGTTATTGTTCAGGCACAACAACACCGTCGTCAGAACGGACGCAGTCGGCGCAAAAATTGCCTGGATGTCGAGTCCATCCGCCCCGAGGTTTGCCGTGGCTGCCTACAACCTGCGTCAATTGAAGTACTTCATCACCACCGTCGAATGCGGCAGCGTCGCCGAGGCGTCGCGCAAGCTGTACATCGCTCAGCCAGCGATCTCCACGGCGATCAAAGGCCTGGAAGACAGCTTCGGCGTACAACTGCTGATCCGTCACCATGCGCAAGGCGTGTCCCTGACCCCCAGCGGTGCACGCTTCTACCGCAAGGCCCAGGAACTGTTGCGCATGGCCAAGGAGTTCGAACAGAACGCCCTGGCCGACAACGACGTGGTGGCCGGGCAAATCGACATTGGCTGCTTCGAAACCGCCGCGCCGCTGTACCTGCCGCAATTGATTGCCGGGTTCTCGGCGCTGTATCCGGGGGTGAAAATCCGCATCCGCGACGGCGAGCAGCAAGAGCTGGTGCAAGGGCTGACGTCGGGCACCTTCGACCTGGCGATCCTCTATGAACACGACCTCGACGCCACCATCGAAACCGAACCGCTGATGCCGGCGCAGCGGCCTTATGCACTGCTGCCGGCGGATCATCGCTTTGCGCAGCTCAAGCAAGTATCACTGCGCGACCTGTGCCTGGAGCCGATGATTCTGCTGGACGTGCAACCGAGCCGGACCTACTTCGTCAGCCTGTTCGAAGAGCTTGGCCTTACGCCAAACATTGCCTTCAGCTCACCGTCGATCGAGATGGTCCGGGGCATGGTCGGGCAAGGGTTCGGCTTCTCGATCCTGGTCACCCGCCCGCATTCGGAATGCACCTACGACGGGCAGAAAGTGGTGTGCGTAGACATCGTCGAAGACGTCACCGGCTCGGGGCTGGTGGCGGCGTGGCTGAAGCGCGGGCAACTGACCAAACCGGCGCAGTTGTTTGCGGATTACTGCCGGGAGCAATTGACGGCGAAGGCTGCGACAAGAACCTGAGTCAGAGGACCTCCCTGTGGCGAGGGAGCTTGCTCCAGTTCGACTGCGCAGCAGGCGTAAAACCATTGCAGTCTGATAAACCGTTATGGGGCCGCTACGCGACCCGACGGGAGCAAGCTCCCTCGCCACAAGCAAGCTCCCTCGCCACAGGCCTTGTGTTCAGTTTCAGGGATTATTTGCGCGGCTTGATCCGCGCGGTCGCTTCGGCCACCAGCGGATCATCCGGCCAGTAATGCTTCGGATACCGCCCCTTCAAATCCTTCTTCACCTCGGCATAGGTACTGCGCCAGAAGTTCGCCAGATCCTGCGTCACCTGCACCGGCCGCCGCGCCGGGGACAGCAGATGCAACTTCACCACCTGGCGCCCACCGGCGATGCGCGGTGTTTCGGCCAAGCCGAACAACTCCTGCAACCGCACCGCCAGAATCGGCGGCTGCTCGCTGTAATCCAGGCGAATCGACGACCCCGACGGCACGCTCAAATGATGCGGCGCCAGCTCATCCAGCCGCTGCGGCAAGGGCCACGGCAGCAGGTTATGAACGATGTTCGACAAGTCCAGATTGGCAAAATGACTGAGCCGCGAGACTTTCCCCAGATACGGCATCAACCAGTGCTCGAGGCTTTTGAGCAGCGCAGCATCACTGACATCCGGCCACTCACTTTCATTCTTGCTGCCCAGATCCAACTGCCGCAACAACGCCACTCGCGCCTGCCACTGACGCAATTCCGGCGTCCACGGCAACAGCTCCAGCCCCTTGCGTCGCACCAGATTCACCAGCGCCTGACTGCGCGCGGTTTCATCGAGCCCGGTCAACGGTTCACGGCTGAGGATCAACTCCCCGACCTTGCGCTGACGCTCGGCGCGCAATACGCCCTCGCGCTCGTCCCAATCCAGCTGATCGACCACCCGAACTTGCTCGGCCAACACCGAATCGAACAGCGCCGGATCGAAATCCGCCGCCAGATAAATTCGCTCTTCCCGCTGGCCCTGACGACTGCCCAGGTCGGCGATCACCAGCCAGGGTTGTTTCATCAAACTGTCGGCTTCGGCGAACAACGCGGCGCGACCGTTGGCCAGGCGATATTCCGCGCCGCCCGCTCGACGTTGCTGCGCCACACGATCGGGATAGGCCAGCGCCAACAGTGCACCGAGCCAACGCGGATGATCCGGATCGCCGACCGGCTCCGACGGTTTGCCGCGCAGGTAACCGCGATACTGACGCGCCAGTTGCCGGGCCCGTTGCACGCCGCCCTGAGCACCGCGCGCGGCACGTTCTTCGCCGGACAGCAGCACCAATCGGCTGTGCAAATCGGCGCCGGCACCGCGCAGGATATCGCGCTCGCCGAGCAGTGCCGCGACATCGCTTGCCATGTCCGCCAGGCCGAGCGCCTGACCACGCAGCAACAAATGGGCGATGCGCGGATGCGCCGGCAGTTCGGCCATGGCCTGACCGTGACGGGTCAGCGTTTCACCGTCCAGTGCGCCCAGTCGATCAAGCAAGTCCTGCGCCTGGGCATACGCCGCTGCCGGTGGCACGTCGAGCCACACCAACTGCCCCGGCGACACGCCCCAGCGACCCAGTTGCAACGCCAACCCGGCGAGGTCCGCCGATAAAATCTCCGCACTGGCGTACGCCGCCAGTTGCTCGTGCTGATCCTGCGACCACAAGCGATAACACACGCCCGGCTCCAGCCGCCCTGCCCGACCGGCGCGCTGGGTTGCGCTGGCGCGGGAGATGCGTTGCGTGTCGAGGCGGGTCATGCCGCTGCCGGGATCGAAACGCGGCACCCGCGCCAACCCGGCATCGATCACCACGCGCACGCCGTCGATGGTCAGGCTGGTCTCGGCGATGTTGGTCGCCAGCACCACTTTGCGCTTGCCTGCCGGCGCCGGCTCGATCGCGGCGCGTTGCGCGGCGAGGTCCAGTTCACCGTGCAACGGGCAGAGCAACACCTGCGTACTCTCGCCCAGCGCATCGGCCAGTTGTTGATGCACCCGGCGGATTTCCGCTTGCCCCGGCAGGAACACCAGGAGGCTGCCGGTTTCGTCGTTCAGGGCTTCGAGAATCGTCTGCACCAGACGCGGCGCGATGAATTCACCGGGCTGGAACGGCCGGCCCCAGCGCATCGCCACCGGGTACATGCGGCCTTCGCTGCGCAGGATCGGCGCGTCGTCGAGCAGCCCGGCCAGGCGTTCGCCTTCCAGCGTTGCCGACATCAACAGGATTTTCAGCGGCTGATCGTCGCGGAACAGTTCCCGGCCATTCAGGCTCAGGGCCAGCGCCAGATCGGCGTCGAGACTGCGTTCATGGAATTCGTCGAAGATCAGCAGACCCACGCCTTCCAGTGCCGGGTCATCCTGCAAGCGGCGGGTGAGGATGCCTTCGGTGACCACTTCGATACGGGTGTTGGGGCCGACTTTGCTGTCCAGCCGAATGCGATAGCCGACGGTTTCCCCGACCTTTTCGCCCAGCTCACTGGCCAGACGCTCCGCTGCCGCACGCGCGGCCAACCGGCGCGGTTCGAGCATCAGAATGGTCTGCCCGGCCAGCCATGGCTCGTTGAGCAGGGCCAAAGGCACGCGGGTGGTTTTACCGGCGCCGGGCGGTGCTTCGAGCACGGCTTCGTGGCGTGTAGCCAAGGCTTCACGCAGGGCGGGTAAAACTTCATCAATCGGCAAAGAAATCATGCTGGCTCCCAAACAGAGGCGCGAGTATAACGGCGAACTGCTCGGCGTTTATCAGGGTCCTAATTCATAGAGACGCCCTTTCGTTTCAAGACTACTCAGGAGATTTCCTATGCGTGTTCCCTTTCGCTTGATTGGCGGTGTATTGGTTGCAACCCTGCTGACCCAGGTAACGGCTTGCGGATCGATTTTCTACCCTGATCGTCGCGGGCAGATCGACGGCAAGATCGACCCGGCCATCGCCGCGCTGGATGCCGTGGGCCTGCTGTTCTACATCATTCCCGGCCTGATCGCGTTTGCGGTCGACTTCGCCACCGGCGCGATCTACTACGCACCGGGCGAAACCGCGCAGGTGGCGCCGGAAAAACTCAAGGAAGCCATCGGCGCCGACGGCAAGGTCGACACCCACAAGTTGCAGACTATTCTGGAAACCGAGCTAGGCCGCAGCTTCCCGCTGGATGACCCACGCCTGATCCAGCACAAGGGCAGCACCCAGCAACTGGCCCTGCTCGGCCTGCAACCTGCCGCGTAATCGGTACACATGAAGGAATAGCCGTACCTATGATTTCCAGCTCCGAACACGCCCGCCTGTTGCGGCTGGCGACCCGTGCCTCGGTGGCGGTGGCGTGCACGTTGATCGTCGCCAAAGGCATCGCCTGGTGGCTGAGCGGTTCGGTCAGCATGCTCGCCGGGCTGACCGACTCCGTCCTCGACGGCGTTACCTCGCTGCTCAACCTGCTGGCGGTGCATTACGCCTTGCGCCCTGCCGACGACGATCACCGTTACGGGCATGGCAAGGCCGAGTCACTGGCGGGCATGGCGCAGGCGTTGTTCATTGGCGGCAGTGCGGTGTTGATCGCGTTGCAGGCTTTTGACCGGCTCAAGCATCCGGAACCGGTGGGTGCGCCGTGGATCAGCATCGGCGTGATTGTGTTCTCTCTGGCGCTGACGCTGGCGTTGCTGATGTTGCAGCATCGGGTGGTCAAGGCCACCGGTTCCAACGCCGTGCGCGCCGACTCCCTGCATTACCGTTCGGACCTGCTGCTCAATGGCAGTATTCTGGTCGCGCTAGTGCTGGCCGGGTATGGCTGGCATCAGGTGGATGCGTGGTTTGGATTGGGGATTGCCGCTTACATCCTCTGGAGCGCCATTCAGATCGCCCGGGAAAGTTTTACGGTGTTGATGGATGAGGAGCTGCCGCAGGATGTCAGCCAGCACATGCTCGAACTGGCCTGTAGCGTTCCGGGCGTATTGGGTGCGCATGACCTGCGCACACGGGTTTCCGGCAACCAGTGGTTCGTGCAATTGCATTTGGAATTGCCGGGGGAGCTGACCCTGTCAGTCGCCCACGGCATCAGCGATCAGGCGGCGGATGCGATTCATGCCGCTTACCCGCGAGCCGAAGTACTGGTGCACGCCGACCCGCAGGAAGTGGTGAACGTCGCCGGGGAGAATCAGAAACTCACCTGATACCCGCGGCTGCTCAGGCAGTTACCCTGGGCCTGACGGTAGACTTGCACCACCGACGGGTCCGGTTGATAAGTGGCCGCGCGCGGATCGAAACCGCTCTGCTGCACCGCATATTGATAGCACTCGTACCCGTCCTGATTGACCTGCTCCGGCGACTGGCCGTTGGCCGGATAGGCCACCACGTCATAACCATTGCTGACCGGTTGCGGCTGCGGTTGCACGGGCGGCTCGACCACCACGTAATCCTGAGTCGTTTCCTGGTAGGCGTAATACGACCCGGCCGCGAGAAACAACAGCGCACCACCAATCCACACTTCGCGGGCGTAATCCGGCAGGTAGCCGACGCGAATCCCGCGTGGCGGCTGCACCACCACATAACGCGGGCCCAGCGGCCGGTACCAGTAGCCGCCGGAGTAGAAATAATCCTGGCCCCGATAGGGCACGCGGTAGTCGCGGTCGGGGAAGCGGTCGATCACATGACCGGGACGATACTGCGGCCCTGGCCCCCAACCATTACCGTGCCCGTCCGGGCGACCGGCCCAGCGATGATCATCGGGACGCGGGCCGTTGTTCTGCCAGTGCGGGTTGTTGTCGTTACGCCGCGGCACGTCATTGTAGTAACCACGCTGTGGCGGCTGGGTCTGGCGCACGGTATCGGGCCGCCCCTGGATCGGCAGGTCGTTGGCCGGCAATTGGGGTGGCGGCGGCGGTGGCCGAACCGGGTTGTTGAAGTCGCGAGGCTGATTGTCTCGAGGCTGATTGTTTTGCCACTGGCTGCCATTGCGCGGCTGCCCGTTTTGCTCGAACTGGCGACTGTTGTCGCCGCGAATGATCTCGTTGTTCTGCGGGCGTGGTTGATTGTTGCCGCCATGCCCCTGATTGTTGCCCTGATGGCCGTCGCCGCGTTGCCCGTTGTCGGGACCACGGTTCTGCGGCTCATCGGCCAGCGATTGCGCAGTGACACTGACACATAGCAAACCAACACCGGCCAAACGCCAGATGCGCGACTTCATGCTTTTCCTCACTGCGGGTTAGGGCCTGTACGTAAGACTGGGAAAGCACAGGCCGGTTCTGCAACAGGTTATCAGTCGCGAAACTTATTTATTGAGGGAAGCCGGCGATAAATTGCACGCAAAAGAAAAGGGAGACCCGTCGGCCTCCCTTTGAGAACTTCGTCCGTGCTCGACGCTTATGACGTCGGCTCACCTCACGCCGTCTTCTGGACAGTGTGCAGCTCGGGGGCCGGCACATCCCCGGTGGGGGTGGCGGCCGCGGCAGGCCTGATTGGGCGAGCCGCTGTGGACTGTTTGTCCGAGCAGTGATTCTGGTGATAAGAATAGGCCTGCAGCGGCGACAGATGATTGCGAAGATTGCTCAAATAAACATGACTTGCGCAATTTTTAACCCTGGATAGATAATCTGCCGCAATTGATATGACAAAGGCCTGATTGATGAGCAAACTCGACCGATACGACCTGAGCATTTTGGCGGAATTGCAGCGCGACGCGCGCATCTCCAACCAGGAGCTGGCCGAACGCATCGGCCTGTCGCCTTCACCGTGTTCGCGCCGGGTCAAGCAACTGGAGGACGACGGTTACATCACCCGCCAGGTGGCGTTGCTGGACCGCAAGATGCTCGGCTTGAGCCTGACCGCCTATGTGCTGATCGGCATGGACCGACACACACCGGAGCGGTTCGAGAACTTTGAAGCGGCCATTCGCACGTTGCCGCAAGTGCTGGAATGCAGCCTGGTCACGGGCATGGATGCGGACTATCAGCTCAAGGTGGTGGTGCCGGACATGGACCACTACCAGAAATTGCTGTTGGGGCATCTGACCCGGATTGAAGGGGTGACGAGTGTGCGCTCGAGTTTCGTGTTGAATCAGGTGTTGAACAGCACTGAACTGCCGCTGACTCATCTGCGCAGCTAATTGTGGCGAGGGAGCTTGCTCCCTCGCCACAAGTGCGACACACCGCCGCAGCCCACACCTCCACTACTCTCCCATGCCGTATACTCCAGCGCCTTTTAGCCCCGCCCGCGCTGGAGTTGCCTGATGGATCCTGCCGTATTCGAAGAGTGGATGATGACCGGACTGGTCAGCATTCTGATCATTTTCATGGGTTTCATCGTCTGGGATCTGGCGAAAAAATCCAAGGCCGGGCGCTTTGGCTCGTTCATCCTGTTCTTCGTACTCGGCCTGGGCGTGGCCGCGTTCGTGATCAAAAGCGTGGTAATCGGCCTGATCGAATCCGGGACGTTATAAGCGCGCCGGCACTTCTTTCCACTGGCCCTGATCGAGCCCTTCGATCGACCAGTCCCCGATCCTGACCCGCACCAGGCGCAACGTCGGCAAGCCGACCGCCGCGGTCATGCGCCGGACCTGACGGTTACGCCCCTCGCGAATCACCAGTTCCAGCCAGCTGGTCGGCACGCTTTTGCGAAAGCGCACCGGCGGGTTGCGTGGCCACAGCTCTGGCTCATCCAGTTGCCGCGCTTCGGCGGGCAAGGTCATGCCGTCATTCAGTTCGACACCCTCGCGCAAACGCTGCAACTGCTCAGCGCTCGGCTCGCCCTCCACTTGCACCCAATAGGTCTTGGCCAGTTTGTGTTTGGGATCGGCAATCCGCGCCTGAAGCTGGCCGTCGTTGGTCAGCAACAGCAAGCCTTCACTGTCACGGTCCAGGCGTCCCGCCGGGTAGATCCCGGGGATCTCGATGTAGTCCTTGAGCGTCGCCCGCCCTTCGCCGTCGCTGAATTGCGTCAGCACATCGAAGGGTTTGTTGAACAGGATCAGCTTCGGCTCGGCCGGTGGCGCTTTGGCGACACGGCGCGGGGCTGATGAGGATGGCGCAGGCTTCACGCCAGGGCGGCGGGAAACGGGACGTTGAGGACGGGACATGGCGAAGAGAACATCTAACGGTCAGGGCTGCTAATGCTAGTGCCCCGACCGCCAAATGACCATGACAACCGTTACCGGAACGGCGGCTCGTCGAAGCTGCGCAGCTTGCGCGAGTGCAACGAGTTGAGTTCGGTGCGCAACAGGTCCACCGCCTCGATACCGATCTTCAAGTGCTGGCTGACCGCGCGCTCATAGAAGGCGTTGGCCGAACCCGGCAGCTTGATTTCGCTGTGCAGCGGTTTGTCCGAGACACAGAGCAACGTGCCGTACGGCACCCGCAAGCGATAACCCTGGGCGGCGATGGTGCCGCTTTCCATGTCCACCGCCACGGCGCGGGACAGGTTGATCAGCGGACGCTCCTGGGCCCAGCGCAACTCCCAGTTACGGTCGTCGTAGGTCAGCACGGTGCCGGTGCGCAGGCGTTTTTTCAGCTCGTCGCCCTTCTCGCCGGTGATGTTGGCGGCCGCTTGCTGCAACGCCATCTGCACTTCGGCCAGGGCAGGAATCGGAATGTTCGGCGGCACGACCCGGTCGAGAATCCCGTCGCGGCGCATGTAGGCGTGAGCCAACACGTAGTCGCCAATGGTCTGCGACTGACGCAAACCACCGCAATGACCGATCATCAGCCAGCAATGCGGACGCAGCACCGCCAAATGGTCGGTGATGTTCTTGGCGTTGGACGGGCCGACGCCGATGTTCACCAGGGTCACACCATGACCGTCACTGGCGATCAGGTGATAGGCCGGCATCTGATAGCGGTGCCAAACCACACCGGCCGCAATCGCCGAGGCTTCACCGTGGTCCATGCTCTTTTCGATGATCACGTTGCCCGGTAACACCATACGCACGAAACGCGGGTCGCTGCGCAACTGCTCCAGGCCATGAACGATGAACTGGTCAACGTAGCGGTGGTAGTTGGTCAGTAGAATCCACGGTTGCACATGGCGCCAGTCGCTGCCGGTGTAATGCACCAGGCGACGCAGAGAGAAATCCACCCGCGCCGCATCGAACAGGGCCAGCGGCAGCGGATCGGTGTTTTCCCAATCGTACAGACCGTCAGCGATGCCATCGGTGGCGGCAGACAGGTCGGTGCTCGGGAACACCCGCGCCAGCACGGCGGCGGTCACGCCGGAACCGGCCAGCTCATCGCCCTGCTCGACCACGTAGGGGTAAGGAATGTTCTGCTGGCTGATGCCGACTTCCACGGTCACGGTGAAGTCGTGCATCAACGGTACGAGTTGCTCCAGCAGGTATTTGCGGAAAGCCGCCGGATGGGTGACGGTGACGCTGTAAGTCCCCGGCAATTGCACCTTGGCGTAGGCACGGGTGGTTTGTGGGACTTCGCCTTGGCAATGGTAGGTCAGACGCAGTTCAGGATAACGAAACATCGCACGCTGTTCGGCGTCCGGTTCAACTCGATCCTTGAGATAACGCTTGAGCGCCTGGTTCAGCGCGGTGGTGGCACGATTGTGCAGGTGAGCAAGCCGGTCCACGGCTTCCTCGGCGGTTTGAACGACAACAAAAGCTTCGGTCACGATCAGCATCCTGTGTTCTGACTTGCAGGTCTTCATCTTGCCTGCATCGTCGCGTCACGGGAACAGTGGCGTGTTGATACACAGACACCAGGTTCACCATGCTCCCACATTGAGTCCATGGTGTTTACAAAAGCGGGGTTGACCGGGCGACGATCGCTTCCACATCCAATCCCCGAGGCAACGCACCGTACACTCGGCCGCCGCCATTCAGACGACTGGCGATAAAGGCATCGCTGACCGCCGAGTTGCCCGCCTCCAGCAACAACCTGGCCTGCAGCCCCAAGGCAATGTCTTCGGTGAGCTGGCGGGCACGATACTGAATGTCGCTGGTGTCCTTGAAAGCGGCCTGCAATTGGCTGATGTGCGCCGCCAGGCGTTTGTCGCCATGACCATCGCCCAACTCGCTGAACAGCACGTCGAGCACACCCGGTTCTTTCGACAGCGCCCGCAGGACGTCCAGGCATTGCACGTTGCCGGAACCTTCCCACGTCGAATTGACCGGTGCCTCACGGTACAAACGCGGCAGGATGCTGTCTTCGACATAACCCGCGCCGCCCATGCACTCGGCGGCTTCGTTGATCATGGCGGGCGCGCGTTTGCAGATCCAGTACTTGCCCACCGCCGTCACCAGACGGGCGAATTTCGCTTCATGTTCATCGTCCAGATGATCCAGCGCCTTGCCCATGCGCAGGCTCAACGCCAGGGCCGCTTCACTTTCCAGCGCGAGATCGGCGAGCACGTTCTGCATCAACGGTTGTTCACTGAGCCGCTTGCCGCCAACCCTGCGATGAGCGCAGTGATGACTGGCCTGGGTCAACGCCTGGCGCATCAGCGAGCTGGAACCGACCATGCAATCGAAACGGGTCATGGCCACCATTTCGATGATGGTCGGAACGCCGCGCCCTTCTTCACCGACCATCCACGCCAGTGCACCGCGGAATTCGACTTCACTGGACGCGTTGGAGCAATTGCCGAGTTTGTTCTTCAGGCGCTGGATGTAGAACTGATTGCGCGTGTCGTCCGGACGATGGCGCGGCAGCAGGAAACAGGTCAAACCCTTGTCGGTCTGCGCCAGGGTCAGGAACGCATCGCACATCGGCGCGGAACAGAACCACTTGTGGCCCACCAGTTCATAGGCCTGCCCCGGACCGCCGGCACCGACCGGATACGCCTTGGTGGTGTTGGCCCGCACATCGGTGCCGCCCTGCTTCTCGGTCATGGCCATGCCGATGGTGACGCCGGCCTTGTGCGCCATGCCGACGTTGCGCGGGTCGTATTCGGTGGCGAGGATTTTAGGCAGCCACTGCTCGGCCAGATCCGGTTGCAGGCGCATCGCCGGGACGCTGGCGAACGTCATGGTCAGCGGGCAACCGCTGCCGGCTTCGGCCTGGCTGTGCAGGTAGGTCATGGCGGCGCGGGCAACGTGAGCGCCGGACTGCGGATGCGCCCAGGGCAGCGACGTCAGCCCGTGTTCGATCGCCGTGCGCATCAGTTCGTGATACGCCGGGTGAAACTCCACCAGGTCGATGCGATGACCATAACGGTCGTGACTGCTGAACACCGGCTTGTTCTGGTTGGCCAGAAACCCCGCGTCCATCAGCGGCCCGCCGGCCAGCGCGCCATAGGCGTCGATCCGCGATTCGGCCCAACCGGCCCCGAAACGCCGCGACCACTCCTGCAACGGCAAATCGATGCGATACAGGTTAGTGCCGTCCAGCGACGGTGGCTGGTTGGTGACTTCGTGGGTTTCGGCGAACTGATGCAGGTTCATGACGGGGCTCCTTTGGTCAGCCAAGGGATTCAGTTAATCACTGCCCCGAGGCCGAACAAAGTGGCATATCCGCCTAACTGTCGGCGCTTTCGCCTTGTTCTGGACAGAGCACCCGACGATAAAGGGCAGCCTGCAAGTCTTCGAACTTCACCGGCTTGCTCAGGTGATCAATCAAGGCACCCGTTGGGCAGCGTTCCCGATCAGCGCTCAAGGCAATCATGAACACCGGCAATTGCTCGCAGCCCGGCAGCGCACGGATCTGGCAGCACAGTGACGCGCCATCCAGCGACGGCAATTGGCCATCGATCAGCACGGCATCAAAGGTTTCACGCTGCAAGAGATCCAGCGCGGCCACGCCAATGTCGGCCGTTCGCACCCGGAACCCGAGCTTGAGCAACATGCCGCGCATCACCAGCTGATTAATGCTGTTTTCATCCACCAGCAGCACGGTGCAGTCCTGCGGCAGGCGCAGACGCGGGAACTCCCGCGTCATCATGGGCGTTGAGACTCGCTCTACCACTGGCAACTCAAACTCGACGTCGAGCTGGAAGCGACTGCCACGACCGGGCTCAGAGCGGTGAGTCAGATGCCCGCCAAGCAAGTCGACCAGTTGCCGACAGATCGCCAGGCCGACGCCCAGACCGCCGTATTCCCGGGTCATCGAGCTGTCGAGCTGGAAAAAGCGCTGGTACAGCGTCGCCTCGCCCAAATCGGTGAAGCCGATACCGGTGTCGATCACTGCAAAGGACAGTGCCACCCGGTCGGGGCCTACGGGTTTACCCGTGACCCGCAACGCCACGCCGCCCACACGAGTGAACTTGATGGCGTTGTCCAGCAGGCATTCCAGGCATTGCGCCAACTTGATGTTATCGCCGTGCAGACGGTCCGGCAGGCCTGGCGCGAGGTCAACCTTGAAGTCCAGTGACTTGCCTGACGCATTGCCTTCGAACTGCACCCGCAAGGCATCGACCACACTGCGCAAACTGAAGGGGGACGCATTGGCCTTGAGCTTGCCGGCCTGCAATTCGGTCAGGGTGAGGATGCCGTTGACCATGCGCATCATGTCTCGCGCCGAACCGGCGGCCGTTTGCTGGTATTGCTCCAGTTCCGGGTCCATCTCGACGGTTTGCATCAATTCCAGCGAACCGATCACACCGTTCATGGGCGTGCGCAATTCGTGGGTCAGCGTGGCGAGGAATTCATCCTTGAGCTTGTTGCTGTGCGCCAGTTGCTGGTTGAGCACTTCGAGCTTTTGCCCGGCATCGAACAAGGTCTGCGCCTGTTGCTCGCGCATGGCGTTGATGCGGTCGGCCAGGGCCAGGGACAGCAGCGCCACTTCGATGGCCGAGCCGATCTGGCTGGAATACATGGTCAGGAACACGTTCGGCAGGTAACCCAACACCATCAGCGTGTTGATGATGCCGCCGAGCAAAAACGCCGACCAGGCGATGATGAAATACCGCGCCACCCGCAGGCCGCGCCACCAGGCAAAAAAACCCGCGGCGAAAATCACCACGGTGAACGTCAGGGCCAGCGTCGTCGCCAGACGCAAGGCCAGGGCGTAACTGGTCATCAACGACAACCCGACGACCACCGCCCCGAATGCAATCAACGCCAGCAGCAAGCGATCGAGCCAGCGGTTGAGCGTCGCCGTCTGCAGGAAGCTGCGGGCGAACTGGCTGCCGAACAGCCCTGCACAACCAATGAAGAACGGCGTCGCCGCATTGGCCCACCAGGGATTGTTCGGCCAGAAATATTGCACGGCCGCGCCGTTCACTGACAGTTGATACAGCCCAAACGAGGCAATGTAGAAGATGTAATAGAGGTAGCTGGTGTCGCGCACGCTGAGGTAGATGAACAGGTTGTAGACCAGCATCCCCAGCAACACGCCGTAAATCAGGCCCAGCACGTAGAGCCGCACCGGCTGTTCTTCAAGGAATGCCGTGCTCGACCACAACGTGACCGGCGCCTGGATCGACCCTTCGCTCTGCAGGCGCAGGTACAGGGTTTGCGGTTGGTCCGGGGTGAAGTTCAGATCGAACAAATAGTTGTTCTGGCGAATTTCGCGACTGTCGAACGGCAAGGCATCGCCGGTCTGACGGGCCAATCGATAGGCACCGGCAGCATCGGGCAAGTACAGGTCAAGGTGATCGAGGGGAGGATAGGCCAGCTCCAGCAACCACGTCCGTTGGGTCGCGGGGTTGGTCGGGCGGTAATTCAAGTCGATTTTCAGCCAGAACACCGAACGCGAGTAGCCGGCGTTGAGGGTGGCTTTATCGTGGGGCTTGAAGTGTCCGGCCGCCGCTTGCGCACGGATATCGTCGATGGTCGCCTGACCATCGGCATCTTCGAACACTTGCAGGGTTCGGCCCAAGGGCAGGCTTTGAGTGAATTCATCGAATTCGACTGCGCTCGCCATGAGGGGCAAGCAAAACAGCAACATCAGCAAATAGCGCATTTAAGCCCCAGCGTGGCCTGTCCGGTTATCTCAGGAAGCCCCTCATTCCCTTTGAGTAGACGTAAAACCGGTATTACCTGTTATTGGTTTGGATCCACTCTAGCATAGCCGTTGATGGCCATTGAACACCATTGAAATATTTCCTGCAAAGGCTCTAGTACGGGCGTTCCAGCGGAGCACATTGAACCAGAGCTGTTTGCTCGGTCAGATTCTGACAATCCCGGCAAGTGGCATTGCCAGCCCATGACTCTCTATCGGCAGGACTGGCGGGCACTGCACCCGAAAATCGATGTTTGGTGGTAAGCTCGCGCACCATGAATATCTACAGCTCTCGCCCCGTTGTCCTCTGTCTCTCCGGCCACGACCCAAGTGGTGGCGCCGGCTTGCAGGCAGATATCGAAGCCCTGCTTGCCCAGGGTTGTCATGCGGCCCCGGCCGTCACCGCCCTGACCGTGCAAGACACGGTCAATGTCACTGACTTCCGCGTCCTCGACCGAGAGTGGGTGCTGGCTCAGGCCAACGCCGTGCTCAACGATTCCGAAGTCGCTGCCGTCAAACTGGGCATGCTCGGCTCCCTGGAAATGGTCGACACCGTCGTCGAACTGCTGCAGGCACACCCGCACTTGCCGATGGTCTGCGACCCGGTGCTGCGCGCCGGCGGTGGCGGACGACTGGGCAAGGATGAAGTCGGCTACGCCATGCGCGAACGCCTGCTGCCTTTGGCCATCATCGCCACCCCTAACCTTCCCGAAGCCCGCATCCTCGCCGAACTGCCCGAAGGCACCGCGGACGAGTGCGCTGAAAAACTCCTGCCCTACGTCAAACACCTGCTGATCACCGGCGGCCATGGCGATGAAGATGAAATCCACAATCGCCTGTACAGCCGCGACGGTGGTCGCGAAACTTTCACCTGCCAGCGCTTGCCCGGCAGTTACCACGGTTCCGGTTGCACACTGGCCAGCGCCCTCGCCGGTCGTCTGGCCCAGGGTGAAAACCTCGTCAGCGCCGTGCAGACCGCGCTTAACTACACGTGGCGCACCCTGCGCGATGCAGAGCAGCTGGGCAAAGGTCAGTTCGTGCCGCGCCGCCTGCCACTGGATTTCTGTTCGTAACGCCATGAGGCATGTCCGATGAAACTACGTGGCCTTTACGCCATTACCGATAGCCAGTTGCTGGCCGGTAAATTCCTGTCGTACGTGGAAGCCGCGCTGGAAGGCGGCGTCACCCTGCTGCAATACCGCGACAAGAGCAGCGACGAGGCCCGCCGCTTGCGAGAGGCCGAAACCCTGCGCGATCTGTGCGAACGCTACAAGACTCAGTTGATCATCAATGACGACGCCGAGCTGGCTGCGCGCCTGAACGTCGGCGTGCACCTGGGCCAGACCGATGGCCCGCTGACCCCGGCCCGTGCGCTGCTGGGTCGCCAGGCGATCATCGGTTCAACCTGCCACGCGCAACTCGAACTCGCCGAACAAGCCGCCAAGGAAGGCGCCAGCTACGTCGCCTTCGGCCGTTTCTTCAACTCCAATACCAAACCCGGCGCACCGACCTGCAGCCTTGAGTTGCTCGATCAGGCCCGCAGCAAACTGCACCTGCCTATCTGCGCAATCGGCGGCATCACCCTGGACAACGCTGCGCCACTGGTGGCCCACGGGGTCGATCTGCTGGCGGTGGTCCACGGCCTGTTTGGTGCCGAAAGCACGGCGGAAGTCACCCGTCGCGCCCGCGCCTTTAATGCCCTGCTTTCCAAGTAGCCTTAAAAGTCTGATTTGAGAGTCCCATCATGTCTCGTTCCGAAACCCTGTTTGCCAATGCCCAGAAACACATTCCCGGTGGCGTGAACTCGCCTGTTCGCGCATTCAAGAGCGTGGGTGGCACGCCGTTGTTCTTCAAACACGCGGAAGGCGCCTACGTCACCGACGAAGACAACAAGCGCTATGTGGATTACGTCGGCTCCTGGGGCCCGATGATCCTCGGCCACAGCCATCCGGACGTGCTGGACGCGGTACGCAAACAGCTGGAGCACGGCTTGTCGTACGGGGCCCCGACCGAGATGGAAACCGAAATGGCCGACCTGGTCTGCTCGATCGTGCCGTCGATGGAAATGGTGCGCATGGTCAGCTCCGGCACCGAAGCGACCATGAGCGCGATTCGCCTGGCCCGCGGTTTTACCGGCCGCGACAGCATCATAAAGTTCGAAGGCTGCTACCACGGTCACTCTGACAGCCTGCTGGTCAAGGCCGGTTCCGGCGCCTTGACCCAAGGCGTGCCGAGCTCGGCCGGCGTACCGGCCTCCTTTGCCAAGCACACCCTGACCCTGCCGTTCAACGACATCGACGCCGTGGCAACCATGCTCGCCGAAGTCGGCCAGGACGTGGCCTGCATCATCGTCGAGCCGGTGGCCGGCAACATGAACTGCGTACCGCCGGCGCCGGGCTTCCTCGAAGGCCTGCGGACCCTGTGCGACAAGCACGGCGTGGTGCTGATTTTCGACGAAGTGATGACCGGTTTCCGCGTCGCTCTCGGCGGTGCTCAAGCGCATTACGGCGTCACGCCAGACCTGACCACGTTCGGCAAGATCATCGGTGGCGGCATGCCGGTTGGCTGCTTCGGCGGCAAACGCGAAATCATGTCGCACATCGCGCCACTGGGTCCGGTTTATCAGGCGGGCACCTTGTCGGGTAACCCGCTGGCGATGGCGGCCGGTCTGACGACTTTGCGCCTGATCAGCCGCCCCGGCTTCCACGCCGAACTGAGCGACTACACCAGCCGCCTGCTCGATGGCCTGCA
Organism: Pseudomonas sp. NFX71; assembly: GCF_048079215.1. NCBI lineage: Bacteria > Pseudomonadati > Pseudomonadota > Gammaproteobacteria > Pseudomonadales > Pseudomonadaceae > Pseudomonas > Pseudomonas sp. NFX71. Next base: position 1,125,747 of record NZ_CP182230.1, read on the forward strand.
ACAGCGCGCCGATGCTGCCGGCATTCCGTTCGTGACCACGCAGGCCGGTGGCATGTTCGGCCTGTACTTCAGCGGCGCCGACGACATCGTCACGTTTGATGATGTGATGGCCAGCGACGCGAAGCTGTTCGGCCGTTTCTTCCACCTGATGCTCGAAGGCGGCGTGTACCTGGCGCCGAGTGCATTCGAAGCCGGCTTCACCTCGATTGCCCACGGCGAAACCGAGTTGAAACTGACACTGGATGCCGCCGAGCGCGCATTTGCCGCACTGAAATAATGCTGAGCCGCTGACGTTGGCGATTGCCAGCGTCAGCTTTTGCCTACATTCCAGCGTCTTTTCTTACTCATCTGCCGATAATCCCCCGTAAACCGGGCGATATATTCCCCGCGCAGCAGAAAAACGAGTAAAGACTTTGTAAGGTTGGCCCTGCTTATTTCATAATGCGCGCTTATTGGATCCCTCGATGGGTCCGCGCGCCCCTCAGAGGTAAGTCGATTCCCATGAACCGCACCGGCCGCGCCCTTGCATTGGGCTGCCTGTTGCTCCTTCAGCCCCTGCTCGCGCTCGCACAAGCAGGCGGCAACTCGTTGTTAATCCCAGCGATGGGTCGCTGCACCCTCAATACCCAGCCGCAAGACCTGGAACAGGCGCTCGCCGCCTGCCAGAAAGCGTCGGATGACGGGGATGCGCAAGCGCAATACGAGTTGGGTGAGTTCTACTACGACGGCAAAAACACCCCGCGCGACCTCAAGAAAGCCCTGGATTACTTCGAAAAGGCCTCGCTGCAAGGCCATGCCCAGGCGCAATTCAAACTCGGCACCATGTTCTTCCACGGCGAAGGCGTACCGGCCAATAACGTCCAGGCGTATATCGTGCTGAAAATGGCCGCGGTCAATGGGGCGGAAGAAGCGCTGGATACTGCGGACGAAGTCGCCGAGAAGATGCCGCGTGAAGAACTTGAGGTAGCAACTCAGGTGCTTGGGCAGATCTTCCGCAAGTACCTGATGGAATTGCAAAGCGCCGATGGGCGTACACCGTTTTCGCCACTGCCCTGATTGACGCAGGCCCTTGTGGCGAGGGAGCTTGCTCCCGCTCGGCTGCGCAGCAGTCGTAACGTCAAACAATGCGGTGAATCAGAAAAACGGTGTTTGCAGAGTTTAGGGCCGCTTCGCGCCCCAGCGGGAGCAAGCTCCCTCGCCACAAACAACCCAGTTCATTTCAAAAGCTTTCCTGCTTACTTCTCCGGCATCGGCATCGGAAACGGCATGACATTGCCGACCGCGCCGCGGGCTTCGCTGATTTTCGGCGTGCCAAGACGCTCGACTTCATCGATGCGCACGATCGAATGCATCGGCACGAAACTGCGCACGACACCTTCGAACTGAGCCTTGAGCTTCTCTTCGCTCGGGTCGACGACCACTTGCGTGCGCTCGCCAAAGACGAACTCTTCCACTTCCAGGAAGCCCCACAGATCACTTTGATAGATCTGCTTGGCGTACATTTCGTACACCTGGCCCTGGTTGAGGAAAATCACCTTGTAGATTGGAGCTTCACGTTTGGTCATGGTGGGCGAGCAACACATCGGGGGATAAAAATGAGGGCGCGAACTATAGCATAGCCACCGGACGCACAGCGGTAGGAACCTTCGAGCATGTTCCCTATAATGCGCGGTTCTTTGAATCACGTGATGACTGTATCCATGGCCAAGAAGCTTTACATCGAAACCCACGGTTGCCAGATGAACGAGTACGACAGCTCGCGCATGGTCGATCTGCTGGGCGAACACCAGGCCCTGGAAGTCACCGCTCGCGCTGAAGACGCCGACGTGATCCTGCTCAACACCTGTTCGATCCGCGAACGCGCCCAGGACCGGGTGTATTCCCAGCTTGGCCGCTGGCGTGAACTGAAACTGGCGAACCCGGAGATGGTGATTGCCGTCGGCGGTTGTGTCGCCAGTCAGGAAGGCGCCGCCATCCGCGATCGCGCTCCTTATGTCGACGTGGTCTTCGGCCCGCAAACACTGCACCGCCTGCCGGAAATGATCGACGCCGCCCGCGCCACCAAATTGCCGCAAGTGGACGTCTCGTTCCCGGAAATCGAAAAATTCGACCATTTGCCGGAGCCGCGCATCGATGGCCCGAGCGCTTACGTCTCGGTCATGGAAGGCTGCAGCAAATACTGCACGTTCTGCGTAGTGCCCTACACTCGCGGCGAAGAAGTCAGCCGACCGTTCGATGACGTGATTGCCGAAATCATCCACCTCGCTGAAAACGGCGTGCGGGAAGTGACGTTGTTGGGCCAGAACGTCAACGGCTATCGCGGCACCACCCACGACGGTCGCCTCGCGGATCTGGCCGAACTGATTCGTGTCGTCGCGGCTGTCGATGGCATCGATCGGATTCGCTACACCACGTCCCATCCGCTCGAGTTCTCCGACAGCCTGATCCAGGCTCACGCCGAAGTGCCGGAGCTGGTGAAGCACCTGCACCTGCCGGTGCAATCCGGTTCGGACCGCATTCTTTCGGCGATGAAGCGCAACCACACCGCGCTGGAATACAAATCCAAACTGCGCAAGTTGCGCGCGGCCGTGCCAGGGATCTGCATCAGCTCGGACTTTATCGTCGGCTTCCCCGGCGAGACCGAAAAAGACTTCGAACAAACCATGAAGCTGATCGAAGACGTCGGTTTCGACTTCTCCTATTCGTTTGTCTACAGCCAGCGCCCGGGCACGCCGGCGGCCGATCTGGCCGACGAAACGCCGGAAGAGCTGAAAAAAGAACGACTGAACGCCCTGCAACATCGCCTGAACCAGCAGGGTTTCGAGATCAGCCGACAAATGGTCGGTTCGATCCAGCGGATTCTGGTCACCGATTATTCGAAAAAAGACCCCGGCGAGCTGCAAGGCCGGACCGAGAATAACCGGATCGTCAACTTCCGCTGCGACAATCCAACCCTGATCGGCCAATTCGCCGATGTGCACATCGATGCGGCGCAACCGCACTCGCTGCGGGGTTCGCTGATCCAGTAACCCCCGTCACAGAGAACCTTTGTGGCGAGGGGATTTATCCCCATTGGGTTGCGCAGCAGCCCCAAAAACAGGACTGCTGCACAGCCCAACGGGGATAAATCCCCTCGCCACAGTTCAGGCGTCAAATTTCAGCATCCATTTAAGAGCTTTCGCACCCGCCTCACTGGCGTTATCCTTGATTTCATCTTAATTGCCCCAGGGCGGCTAAATACGACCTTGAACGCACCCATAGAACCACATCGTTTCATCCTCGAGCCCTTTGAGGCTCGCCGCTTCGCCAATCTGTGCGGGATGTTCGACGAGCACCTGCGCTTGATCGAGCAACGCCTGACCATCGAGATCCGCAACCGCGGAAACCAGTTCGAGCTGATCGGCGACCCCAAACACACCACCTCCGCGGAAAACCTCCTGCGCCGTCTGTACCGGGAAACCAAAGGTACCGAGCTGTCGCCGGACGTGGTTCACCTGTTCCTGCAGGAATCGGCCGTCGAAGCGCTGGACAACGTTTCCCCGTCGGAACCCTCCGTGGCCCTGCGCACCAAGAAAGGCATGATTCGCCCTCGTGGCTTGAATCAGTTGCGCTACGTGAAGGAAATCCTCGGTAACGACATCAACTTCGGCATCGGTCCGGCCGGTACCGGCAAGACCTACCTGGCCGTCGCCTGCGCGGTAGACGCGCTGGAACGCGAGCAGATCCGACGCATCCTGCTGGTCCGACCGGCGGTTGAAGCGGGCGAAAAACTCGGATTCCTGCCGGGCGACCTGTCGCAAAAGATCGACCCGTACCTGCGCCCGCTCTACGACGCACTCTACGAAATGCTCGGCTTCGAATACGTCGCCAAGCTGATTGAGCGCCAGGTGATCGAAGTTGCGCCGCTGGCCTACATGCGCGGTCGCACGCTGAACAACAGTTTCATCATCCTCGACGAAAGCCAGAACACCACCGTCGAGCAGATGAAAATGTTCCTGACCCGGATCGGCTTCGGCTCCACGGCGGTCATCACCGGTGACATCACCCAGGTCGACCTGCCCAAAGGCACCAAGTCCGGGCTGCACCATGTGATCGAAGTGCTGAAAGACGTGCCGGGCATCAGCTTCACCCATTTCATGCCCAAGGACGTTGTGCGCCATCCACTGGTGCAGCGGATCGTCGAAGCCTATGAGCGCTTCGAGAATCGCGTGGCCGACGAAACGCCAAAGGACAGTCGCCGCGATGCTTGAGCTTGATCTGCAACTCGCGACTGAAGCGCCCGCCCCCAGCGAAGCCGAGTTCCGCCAATGGTGCGAACTGGCCCTGCGCCAGCGTACCGCCGACTCCGAAATGACCATTCGCCTGGTCGACGAAGCCGAAGGTCGCGAACTGAACCACACCTGGCGGCAGAAAGATTACGCCACCAACGTGCTGTCGTTTCCGGCGGACGTGCCTGATGAGTTTCTCGATATCCCGCTGCTGGGCGATCTGGTGATCTGCGTGGCGGTGGTCGAGCGCGAAGCCGCGGAACAAGGCAAGGAGCCAACGGCCCACTGGGCACATCTGGTCATTCACGGCTGCTTGCATCTGCTGGGTTACGACCATATAGATGACGATGAAGCCGAAGAAATGGAAGCGCTGGAACGAACGTTGCTTGCCGAACTGGGCTATCCCGATCCGTACGCGGACGACGAAATTGAAACATCCACTATCGTGACAACAAAGGATTCAGAGTAATCGCTATGAGCGAAGATCGATCGAGCAACGGGCAGAAGTCATGGCTGGGTAAACTCACCCAGGCTTTTGCCCACGAGCCGAAGAACCGCCAGGAGCTGCTGGAGCTTCTGCGCGATGCGCACCAAAACAAGTTGCTGGACAGCGAAGCGCTGGCCATCGTCGAAGGCGCCATCCAGGTTGCGGACTTGCAAGTACGGGACATCATGGTCCCGCGCTCGCAGATGATCAGCATCAAGGCGACCCAGACACCCCGCGAGTTTTTGCCGGCCGTGGTCGACTCGGCCCACTCCCGTTACCCGGTCATCGGCGAAAGCCACGATGACGTGATGGGCGTGCTGCTGGCCAAGGACTTGCTGCCGTTGATCCTCAAGGAGAACGGCGACAGCTTCAACATCAAGGACCTGCTGCGTCCGGCCACCTTCGTGCCCGAGTCCAAGCGCCTGAATGTGCTGCTGCGCGAGTTCCGCGCCAACCACAACCACATGGCCATCGTTATCGATGAGTACGGCGGTGTGGCGGGTCTGGTGACCATCGAAGATGTACTGGAACAGATCGTCGGCGACATCGAAGACGAGCACGACGTCGAAGAAGACAGCTACATCAAGCCTCTTCCCAGCGGTGATTTCCTGGTCAAGGCCCTGACGCCGATCGAAAACTTCAACGAGTTCTTCGACAGCGAATTCTCCAACGACGAGTTCGACACCGTCGGTGGCCTGGTGATGAGCGCGTTCGGGCACTTGCCAAAACGCAATGAAATCACTGAAATCGGCCCCTATCGCTTCCGCATCCTGAACGCCGACAGCCGTCGGATTCACTTGCTGCGCCTGACGCCTATTGCCCGGTAATTCTAAGGATTGAAATGCATCGTATGACCCGCCCCGGCTGGCCCGGTAACCTGCTGGCCGTGGCGGCCGGTGCACTCACCACCCTGGCCCTGGCGCCGTTCGACATTTGGCCGCTGGCGTTGCTGGCGGTCGGCTTTTTCTACGCCGGCTTACGTGAACTGAGCCCCCGCCAGGCCCTGGGCCGTGGCTGGTGCTTCGGTTTCGGCCTGTTTGGCGCCGGCACCAGCTGGATCTACTACAGCATTCACAACTTTGGCGGCGCTTCAGTGCTGCTCGCCGGGTTCCTGATGCTGCTGTTCACCGCGGCGATTGCCTGGTTCTTCGCACTGCCGGCCTGGATCTGGGCGCGCTGGTTGCGTCGCAACGAGGCGCCGCTGGCCGATGCCATGGCGTTTGCGGCGTTGTGGGTCGGCCAGGAAGCGTTTCGCGGCTGGTTCCTCACCGGCTTCCCGTGGCTTTATTCCGGTTACAGTCAGCTCGACGGCCCGTTGGCCGGGCTCGCCCCCGTAGGCGGGATGTGGCTGGTGTCCTTCACCCTGGCCTTGACCGCCGCACTGATCTACAACGCTTCGCGCCTGATCAAGACCGGTCGCAAAGCATTTATCGTGGCGGGTGCGCTGCTGTTGGTCGGCCCTTGGGTCGCCGGCATCGCGCTTAAAGGCCATGCCTGGACCAGCCCGTCTGGCCCGGCGCTGAGCGTCGCGGCGATTCAAGGCAATATCGAACAAAGCATGAAGTGGGACCCGGCGCAGCTCAACGCGCAGCTGGCGCTGTACCGCGACATGAGCTTCAGCTCGAAACGGGTCGACCTGCTGATCTGGCCGGAAACGGCGGTCCCGGTGCTCAAGGAGTCCGCCGAGGGCTACCTGAGCATGATGGGCAATTTCGCCGCAGAGCGTAAAACCGCACTGATCACCGGCGTACCCATCCGCCAGGAAGTCCGCCACGAGAAGCGTTTTTTCAACGGCATCACCGTCGTCGGCGAAGGCGACGGCACTTACCTCAAGCAGAAGCTGGTGCCGTTCGGCGAATACGTGCCATTGCAGGACATACTGCGCGGCCTGATCGCCTTCTTCGACCTGCCAATGTCGGACTTTGCCCGCGGCCCCGCCGATCAGGCGATGCTGCAAGCCAAGGGCTATCAGATTGCGCCGTACATCTGCTACGAAGTGGTTTACCCGGAGTTTGCCGCCAGCCTCGCGGCTCGCAGCGATCTGTTGCTGACCATCAGCAACGACACCTGGTTCGGCACTTCCATCGGCCCGTTGCAACATTTGCAGATGGCGCAGATGCGCGCGCTGGAGGCCGGCCGCTGGATGATCCGTGCCACCAACAACGGCGTGACCGGGCTCATCAACCCGTTCGGTCAGATCACCACGCAGATCCCGCAGTTCGAACGCGGCATCCTGTACGGCGAAGTGGTGCCAATGCATAACCTGACGCCTTACCTGCAATGGCGTTCGTGGCCGTTGATCATCGTGTGCGTGTTGTTGTTTGGCTGGGCGTTGATCGCGAACCGGATGGCCAAAACCGTTTAATCGCAGCGCCTGCAAAAGATTTTCAGCGGTAAAACAATGAATACCCGATCTGGCCCACCGCCTCATTCATCAGCTGCCCGCTCTGCCAGATCGACTTGAACTCAGGCATCCAGCCACCCAATGGCCGGGCATTGTCCACGCCTAGGAACCCCACTGGTGCGGGCACCACCTCAAATCCTGCTTTCTGGAAACTCCAGACCGCCCGCGGCATGTGCCAGGCCTGCGTCACGACCACAACACGCTTGATCCCCTGTGGCAGCAACACTTCGGCACTGAACTGCGCATTTTCCCAGGTTGTACGGCTGCGCCCTTCCTGCCAACGCACGGTGATGCCAGAGTCTTCGAGCATCGAATCCGCCATCAATTTGGCTTCGGTGGGCGGCGTACCGAAATGCAGACCGCCGCTGGTGAGGATCGGCAGGCCGGACGCCTTGGCCAGTCGCGCGGCATAACGCTGGCGCCCAAGGCCCACGCCGGTCGGCTGGTCGTCGCCCCAAGCCAGATCGCCCCGCTCACGCCCGGAACCCAGCACCACGACCGCATCAGCGCGCTGACTCAGGGTCGCCCATTCGGTGCGATCCAGCGCCGGCTCCCGCTCCAGCGCCTTGGCGCTCCATTGCACTACCACCGGCAAACTCATCAGCCAGAAGCCACCGAAGCCCAGCGCAAAGCACAGTCCGGCCAGCCGCGGCCTCGAGCGGCGAAACCACCAGGCAAGCGCCAGCAACAGCAATAAAATGCCGGGCGGCAGCAGAAGTTGTTTTACGAAATAACGAAAAGGCATCGAGCATCTCCAGAAGATGCTCGAAGCCTAAGTGGATTGACGCAATGCGACAACAAATGCGGAAGGACTATGCTTCAAAAAACCATGTGTCATGGCTTCAAGTGCCCTTACTTGAATTGCAGAGACCGGACCTTTACCGCGTCCCTGCCCGGTGCCTTGTCCTTGAGCCAGATGATCTTGGCCGAACGTGGTGCGTCTAGTTGCTTCACTGCTTCTGACAAGCATCCGTGTGTTTCACGTTCACAGCGGTCCAGATACGCCTTGACCAGTGCAAATTCTGCGGGGCTCAGGCCACGCAACTCCAGCTCAAGGGGGCATTCATCGCGCAATCGGCCAGCGGTTTTTGCCGCGTCCAGGGCCATTCCCAGACGATCGATCAGTCTTTCGTACAGCTCCGGCTTTGTAACTTTTTGCTGTGACTCAACCATCCCTCACCTCATTGAAGATAAGACTCACTCCCCATTTAGAGCTTAGCTTCGCTGAACAAACCGGCTGGATGCCGCGACCAACGGCCCTCGCGGCCCTTTTTGCAGGACGCGCGGCAGTAATCAGGGTTTCCCTCGGTAGAGTGCGGTCATGTATGCTACGGCGCTTCCTGTAACTCCACTTCCAGCTCGCTTGGGCACCGCAACGCCGATTTGGCGTGATCACCGTCCAGCGTTGCATTGAAGAGGATTAGGCCACCCCTATTCAGTTCAAAAGTAGCCATGCACGAACAATATCAGCCCCGTGAAATCGAAGCCGCCGCCCAGTCATTCTGGGACGAGCAAAAGTCCTTTGAAGTCAGTGAACAGCCAGGCAAGGAGACGTTCTACTGCCTGTCGATGTTCCCTTACCCCAGCGGCAAGCTACACATGGGGCACGTGCGCAACTACACCATCGGCGACGTGATCTCCCGCTACCAGCGCATGCAAGGCAAGAACGTCCTGCAACCCATGGGTTGGGACGCCTTCGGCATGCCGGCGGAAAACGCCGCGATGAAGAACAACGTAGCGCCCGCCAAGTGGACCTACGAAAACATCGCCTACATGAAAACCCAGCTGCGCAGCCTGGGCCTGGCGGTGGACTGGTCCCGTGAAGTGACCACCTGCAAACCGGATTACTACCGCTGGGAACAATGGCTGTTCACCCGCCTGTTCGAAAAAGGCGTGATCTACAAGAAAAGCGGCACCGTGAACTGGGACCCGGTCGACCAGACCGTCCTGGCCAACGAACAGGTGATCGACGGTCGCGGCTGGCGTTCCGGCGCGCTGATCGAAAAGCGCGAAATCCCGATGTACTACTTCAAGATCACCGCCTACGCGGATGAGCTGCTGGAGAGCCTCGACGAACTGACCGGCTGGCCTGAGCAGGTCAAGACCATGCAGCGCAACTGGATCGGCAAATCCCGCGGCATGGAAGTGCAGTTCCCGTACAACGTCGACTCCATCGGCGAAACCGGCGCACTGAAAGTCTTCACCACCCGTCCGGACACCCTGATGGGCGCGACCTACGTTGCCGTGGCCGCCGAACACCCCCTGGCCACCCTGGCCGCACAGAACAACCCTGAGCTGCAGGCGTTCATCGCTGAATGCAAGGGCGGCAGCGTCGCCGAAGCCGACGTCGCCACTCAAGAGAAAAAGGGCCTGCCGACCTCGCTGTTCGTCGAGCACCCGCTGACCGGCGAGAAACTCCCGGTATGGGTCGCCAACTATGTGCTGATGCACTACGGCGATGGCGCGGTGATGGCTGTTCCGGCTCACGATGAACGTGATTTCGAGTTCGCCACCAAGTACAACCTGCCGATCAAATCCGTGGTGCGCACCAGTTCCGGTGACACCAACCCGGCTCCTTGGCAGGATGCGTACGGCGAGCACGGCACGCTGATCAACTCCGGCGAATTCGACGGCCTCGACTTCCCAGGCGCGTTCGACGCCATTGAAGTCGCGCTGCTCAAGAAGAACCTCGGCGCCTCGCGCACCCAGTTCCGCCTGCGCGACTGGGGCATCAGCCGCCAGCGCTACTGGGGTTGCCCGATCCCGATCATCCACTGCACCACCTGCGGTGATGTGCCGGTCCCGGAAGATCAACTGCCGGTCGTGTTGCCCGAAGACGTGGTACCGGACGGCGCTGGTTCGCCATTGGCGCGCATGCCTGAGTTCTACGAGTGCAGTTGCCCGAAATGCGGTGCACCGGCCAAGCGTGAAACCGACACCATGGACACCTTCGTCGAGTCCTCGTGGTACTACGCCCGTTACGCCTCGCCACACTATGAAGGCGGTCTGGTGGAAAAATCGGCGGCCGATCACTGGTTGCCGGTGGATCAATACATCGGCGGTATCGAACACGCGATCCTTCACCTGCTGTACGCGCGCTTCTTCCACAAGCTGATGCGCGACGAAGGCCTGGTGAGCTCCAACGAGCCGTTCAAGAACCTGCTGACCCAGGGCATGGTGATCGCCGAGACTTACTATCGTCGCGAAGCCAACGGTGCCTACACCTGGTTCAATCCGGCGGACGTCGAACTCGAACGCGACAGCAAGGCCAAGGTCATCAGCGCCAAACTGATCGCAGATGGCCTGCCGGTAGAAATCGGCGGCACCGAGAAGATGGCCAAGTCAAAGAACAACGGCGTCGACCCTCAGTCGATGATTGACCAGTTCGGTGCAGATACCTGCCGCCTGTTCATGATGTTCGCCTCGCCACCCGACATGAGCGCGGAATGGTCCGACTCCGGAGTAGAAGGTTCGCACCGTTTCCTCAAGCGCGTCTGGCGCCTGGCTCAAGCCCACGTCACTCAGGGCCTGCCGGGCAACCTGGACGTCGCCAGCCTGAACGACGAGCAGAAAGCCGTTCGCCGTTCGATCCACCTGGCCATCAAGCAGGCCAGCCACGACGTCGGCCAGAACCACAAATTCAACACGGCCATCGCCCAGGTGATGACGCTGATGAACGTACTGGAAAAAGCCGCGCAAGGCACTGAACAGGATCGCGCGCTGGTTCATGAAGGTCTGGAAGCCGTGACGTTGCTGCTGGCTCCGATCACCCCGCACATCAGCCACGAGCTGTGGAATCAACTGGGTCACGCAGACCCGGTGATCGACGCCGGTTGGCCGGTGGTGGACGAAACCGCACTGGTTCAGGACAGCCTGACACTGGTCATCCAGGTCAACGGCAAGCTGCGCGGCCAGATCGAGATGCCGGCCACCGCGACTCGCGAAGAAGTCGAAGCCGCTGCCCGTGTCAACGAGAACGTGCTGCGCTTCGTCGATGGCCTGACTATTCGTAAAGTGATCGTAGTGCCCGGGAAACTGGTCAATATCGTCGCCAGCTAATTGGATCAGGCGCCAGGGAGCCTGGCGCCGAGTAAAACCTTTCGGGCCGCACGGTCGGCCCACATGGTTTCAAGGGGAGCAACAAGATGATCAAACGCAATTTGCTGGTGATGGGCCTTGCGGTCCTGTTGAGCGCCTGCGGTTTCCAGCTGCGCGGCACCGGTACCTATGAACTCGCCTTCAAGGAACTCGACCTGAGTGCACGCAACTCCTATGGAGAAACCGTGACCATGATGCGTCAGTTGCTGGAGAGCAGCGGCGTCAATATCCACACGGGCGCACCTTACAAACTGGTGCTGGCCGATGAGCAGGAAAGCCAGCGCATCCTCAGTTATGCGGGCGCCGGCCGTACTGGCGAGTACCAGGTCACTACAGTACTCAACTACGACATCCGTGGTGAGCACAATCTTGCGCTGCTGAGCGACAAGCTCGAAGTGCAGAAAGTCTTTATCCACGACGGCAACAACCTGGTGGGTTCCGATCAGGAAGCCACCGATGCTCGCAAGGAGATCCGTCGCGAACTGGTACAACGCATGATGTTGCGCTTGCAGCAACTGTCGCCGGCCCAGCTGGATCAGTTGCAACAGACCGCCGAGGCCAAGGCCAAGGCTGAAGCTGCGGCACTGGAAGCCGCACAGAAGGCTGAAGCGGAAACGCCGCGTCAGTCGCCTATCGAAATCCCGCAGCAGTAAGACTTACGGGGCGCTCAGGCGCCCCGTTCGCCCTCTCTTATGAAACTCGCCCCCGCCCAACTCGCCAAACACTTGCAAGGTGCTCTCGCGCCGGTCTACGTCATCAGTGGCGACGACCCGTTGCTGTGCCAGGAAGCCGCTGACGCCATTCGTGCCGCCGCTCGCCAACAGGGTTTCGACGAACGCCAGGTGTTTGCCGCCGACGCCAGTTTCGATTGGGGCACGTTGCTGCAGGCCGGCGCAAGCATGTCGTTGTTCGCTGAAAAACGCCTGCTGGAGCTGCGTCTGCCGTCCGGCAAACCCGGTGACAAAGGGGCGGCCGCGTTCATCGAATACTGCTCGCGACCAGCTGAAGACACCGTGTTGCTGATCAGCCTGCCGAAACTCGATGGCAGTGCGCAGAAAACCAAGTGGGGCAAGGCGTTGGTCGAAGGCCAGCACTCTCAGTTCGTGCAAATCTGGCCGGTGGATGCCAACCAGTTGCCGAGCTGGATCCGCCAGCGCTTGTCCCAGGCCGGGCTCTCCGCCAGCCAGGACGCCGTCGAGCTGATCGCCGCGCGCGTCGAAGGCAATCTGCTGGCCGCCGCCCAGGAAATCGAAAAGCTCAAGCTGATGGCCGAAGGCGGCCAGATCACCGTCGAGACCGTACAAGCGGCGGTGGCCGACAGTGCACGCTTCGATGTCTTCGGCTTGACCGATGCGATTCTCAACGGTGAAGCAGCGCATGCCCTGCGTATGCTCGAAGGCTTGCGCGGTGAAGGCGTCGAGCCGCCGGTGATTCTCTGGGCCCTGGCCCGTGAACTGCGCCTGCTCGCCAACCTGTCGCAGCAATACAGTCAGGGCGTGCCGCTGGACAAAGCCTTCAGCTCTGCCCGACCGCCGGTCTGGGACAAACGCAAACCGCTGATGAGCAAAGCCCTGCAACGCTACTCGGCACAACGCTGGGCGCAGCTGTTGCTGGAAGCACAGCGGATTGACGCACAGATCAAAGGCCAGGCTGCGGGTTCGCCGTGGATGAGTCTGAGTCGGTTGTCGCTGTTGATGGCCGGGCAAAGATTGTCGTTGCCAGCGGAGTAAGATCAAAAGATCCTGCTTCCTACACAAAACACATCCATTTGCACTGTAGACAGAACCCCAACTTCGGCAGATGATTTCCCCCGCAACCCCCACTCACTTGCGAGAGATCATCATGAGCAAAAAGCCATCTAAAAATGGCCCCAACAAGGCCAAATCCATCATCGCCCAGCCACTGTTCCGCAGCCGTCAGGAACGAGCCGGCAAGGGCAAAGGCAGCTACCGCCGCGAAGCCTTCCAGTCTGACAACTGGGAGGCTTCTTACTTTCTGGCGGCCTGAAAGGCAAGCCAGCGCTCAACATGTTAAGGTCTGCACCTGATTCGTATTCCCTGGACCCGTGCATGCCCTTTTGTATTTCCCGTCGTTGGCACCTGCGCCAATTGATAGCTGCCTCCAGCCTCGTTCTGCTTGTCGCCTGCGCGGAAAAACCGACCGCCGCCGACGCCCAACCGCTTCAGACCCTTCCCGTCGCGACAGCCCCTGCGGTGATCCCGCCCGTGGTGCCGACCGGAGAAAATCTCGACATCCTGCCGACCCAGACCTTCGCCGAATGGCAGGCGGGTTTTCGCAAGGATGCCCTGGCCGCCGGCATCCGCGCCGACCTGTTTGATCGCGCCTTCGCCAATGTCAGCCTGGACACCAGCGTAATCCGTGCCGACCGCAGCCAGCCGGAGTTTTCCCGCCCGGTGTGGGAATACCTCGACGGCGCCCTGTCGCCGCTGCGTGTGCGCAAAGGCCAGGCACTGGTCAACCAATACGCCGACATCCTGCAAAGCATCGAACAACGCTACGGCGTCGATCGTCAGGCGCTGGTCGCGGTGTGGGGCATGGAAAGTAACTTCGGCCAGTTTCAGGGCAGCAAGTCGGTGATCAACTCCCTGGCGACCCTGGCCTACGAAGGCCGGCGCCCTGGTTTCGCCCATGCGCAATTGATCGCGGCCCTGCAGATCCTGCAACAGGGTGATATCGAGCCGGAGCAGATGCTCGGTTCCTGGGCCGGCGCCATGGGCCAGACCCAGTTCATCCCGACCACCTACAACACCCATGCCGTGGACTTCGATGGCGACGGTCGCCGCGACATCTGGGGCAGCTCCGCCGACGCCCTGGCCTCGACCGCCCACTACCTGCAAAGCTCTGGCTGGCAAAAAGGTCAGCCGTGGGGCTTTGAAGTTCAGCTACCGGGGAGCTTCAACTACGTGCTGGCTGATGGCACGATCCGCAAGACTGTCGCCGAATGGCGGCAACTGGGCGTGACGCTGCCTAACGGCGGACAGGTTCCAGCGGGCTCCGAATACCTGTCCGCAGCGCTGTTGCTGCCGGCGGGTTACCGCGGCCCGGCATTCCTGGTGCTCGACAACTTCCGTGCGATCCTCAAGTACAACAACTCTTCGTCCTATGCGCTGGCGGTCAGTTTGTTGTCCGAACGTTTCAACGGCGCGGGTCTGATCAACGGCACCTGGCCCAAGGATGATTTGCCGCTGAGCCGTACCGAGCGGATCGAGCTGCAAAACCTGCTGAGCGCCCAGAAATACGATGCAGGCACCGCCGACGGCATCATTGGTGCCAACACCCGCAAGGCGATTCGCAGTGCGCAGCAGTCGTTTGGCTGGCCGGCGGATGGGTATCCGACGCACAAGTTGCTCGAAGGCCTGCGTAACCGCTAAAAACAAAAGATCGCAGCCTTCGGCTGCTCCTACAGGGTTTTGCGTTCACCTGTAGGAGCTGCCGAAGGCTGCGATCTTTTTTGTAGCCCCGCTACTTACCTGACCACCACATCCTGCTCCAGCACCAATTCCTTGCTCCCCGCATCCAGCCTCACCAACGCCCCCAGCGGCAACGTCAGGTTCGGATCGCAATGCCCGCTGCGCCACCCCGACAGCACCGGTATCCGCAACGGCTCAAAGGTCTGCTTGAGCAAACGCTCCAGCGCGACCGTATCGACCCCCGCCACATCCCCTACCAGAACCCCGCGCAGCTTGCCCAGCGTGCCGGCCAGACGCAGATGAGTCAGCAGCCGGTCAATCCGATACAACGGCTCGTTGATGTCCTCGATAAACAGAATGACGCCCTCGGCATCGATTTCATAAGGCGTGCCCATGGTCGCGGCAATCATCGCCAGATTGCCTCCCAACAAGCGCCCGTGAGCGATACCTGGCTCGATGGTCGTCAACGGATAGGCTACCGGGTGCGCCAGCACGCTGCCCGCCTTCACCTGCCCTCTGAGCATGTTGAAAAACGAAGCCTCGGTAGGCTGTTGCTTGCCTCCCAACAGATCGGCATTGAGCAACGGACCATGAAAGGTCACGAACCCCGCATAACGGCTGATCGCCAGGTGCAGCGCCGTGATATCGCTGTAGCCGATGAACGGCTTGGCGTTGTTTTGCAGCAACTCGAAATCGATGCGGTCGAGCAAACGCGGTGTGCCGTAACCGCCGCGCAGACAAATGATTGCATCGACCTCACAGTCGGCGAACGCCGCGTGCAAGTCATTGAGGCGCACATCGTCGCTGCCGGCCAGGTACCCGTCCTGCTCGTAGACACCGGGAAAAATTCGCAGCGCGTAACCGCGGGCCCGCATCCAGGCCACGGCTTTGTCGGTGTCCAGGGCTGCAGGGCCGGCAGGCGCGATTACGCCGATCAGCCCTTCCCGGGGCAACGCCGGCACCGGCGTATGTGGAAACAGTGTGTGGGTCGGTCGAACGGTCATCCATGAATCTCCCTGCGCGAAATCTTCAGCACACAGTAGTCAGGAACGGGGACAAACAGAAGAGGGTCAGTCGCCCCGCAGGTTGCAGGAAAAAACGGTGATCGCCGTAGGCAAGGCGAAAAAATGCCCGCAAGGCAGGAAAGCCATGCGGGCATTTTGTATTTCTCACCGCGTGATCAGGACGACATCAGCTCGGCTTTAACCAGCTTCGCCTGCTCGTCGGCGTGGTACGAGGAACGTACCAGCGGGCCGGAAGCGACGTTCTTGAAGCCCATTTTGTAACCTTCCTCGGCGAACCAGGCGAAGGTGTCCGGGTGCACGAAACGCTGCACCGGCAAGTGGCTGCGGGACGGTTGCAGGTACTGGCCCAGGGTCAGCATGTCGATGTCGTGTTCACGCATGCGCTTCATGACTTCGATGACTTCTTCGTCTGTCTCGCCCAGACCCAGCATCAGGCCGGACTTGGTCGGAATGTGCGGCATCATCTGCTTGAAGCGTTGCAGCAGGGTCAGCGACCACTGGTAGTCCGAACCCGGACGCGCAGCCTTGTACAGGCGCGGCACGGTTTCCAGGTTGTGGTTGAACACATCCGGTGGCTCGGCGGCGGTGATTTCCAGCGCGACGTCCATGCGGCCACGGTAGTCCGGAACCAGGGTTTCGAGCTGCACATTCGGCGACAGCTTGCGGATCTCGCGGATGCAGTCGGCAAAGTGCTGGGCACCGCCGTCACGCAAGTCGTCGCGGTCAACCGAGGTGATCACCACGTATTTCAGTTTCAGGTCGGCAATGGCGATGGCCAGGCTTTCCGGCTCATTGACGTCCAGTGGTTTCGGACGGCCGTGGCCCACGTCGCAGAACGGACAGCGACGGGTGCAGATATCGCCCATGATCATGAACGTCGCGGTGCCGCCGGAGAAGCACTCGCCCAGGTTCGGGCAGGACGCTTCTTCGCACACGCTGTGCAGCTTGTGTTTGCGCAGCAGGGCCTTGATGCGGTCGACTTCCGGGGAAACCGGGATGCGCACGCGGATCCAGTCGGGTTTCTTCGGCAGTTCGGTGGTCGGGATGATCTTCACCGGGATGCGTGCAACCTTCTCGGCGCCGCGCAGCTTGACGCCGGCTTCTACCTTGGCACGCGGGGCCGGACGCTCGGTGACATCCAGCGTCGGGATCATGGTTTGCACTGCATCAGTAGTCATATCAGTCGATTCCGCCCGTTAGGGTCGTCTGCTCAGCATAGTCGAGGTGTTTGACGAGCTGCGCGCGCAGCCGGGCACTTACCTCGGCAAATTCAATCGATCCTGCGTGATCGCTCAGCTGGGTCATCGCCAGCCCGGCGTAGCCGCAGGGATTAATCCGTCGAAACGGTTCCAGGTCCATGTCCACGTTCAGGGCCAGGCCATGAAAGGAACAACCGTGGCGGATCCGCAGACCCAGGGAAGCGATTTTCGCGCCGTCGACGTAGACGCCCGGCGCATCCGGCTTCGCCGCGGCAGTGACGCCGTAACTGGCCAGCAGCTCGATCAGGCAGTGTTCCATGCGGGTGACCAGGTCACGCACGCCGAAACCGAGCTTGCGTACATCGAGCAACAGGTAGGCCACCAACTGACCGGGACCGTGATAAGTCACCTGGCCACCACGATCGACCTGCACCACCGGAATATCCCCTGGCAGCAACAAGTGCTCGGCCTTGCCGGCCTGGCCCTGGGTGAACACCGGTGGGTGTTCCACCAGCCAGATCTCGTCAGCGGCATCGCTACCACGCTCGTTGGTGAAGCGCTGCATGGCATGCCAGACCGGCTCGTACGCCATCTGGCCGAGGTCGCGAAAGCCCAGCGTGCCAGACATCACAGCACCATGTGCACGAAACCGGTAGCCCGCAACTCGCTGTTGATGTCGTACAGCTGTTCTTGACCGGTGGCGATGATGTGCAGCTGGATAGTCGTGTACTTGCCGTTGGTACTCTGGCGCTCGGCCAGGGTCTTGTGGTCAACGGTCGCGTGTTTCTCGAGGATCGCGATGATCTTGTCCTTGAAACCCACGCCGGTGTCGCCGATCACCTTGATCGGATAATCCGCGCAGGGGAATTCGATCTTTGGCGCATTTACTTCGGTGTCTGTCATGGCGTAACGGCCTCGTAAGCCGTGGCAACGGACATGGCCCCGCTCCGGATTGGAGCGGGGCCATGAGAGTCCACACTAATTCAGTTGAACAAGCCGTAGAAGAATAGACGGATGCTATCCCACATGCGACGGAAGATACCACCCTCGTCGACCGCGTCCAGGGCGATCAGGTCAGCGCTGTGCACCACCTTGTCGTCCAGTTTCACTTCGACTTTGCCGATCACGTCGCCCTTGGCGATTGGCGCAACCAGTTGCGGGTTCATGGTCATGCTGGCGGCGAGCTTTTTCAGCTGGCCTTTTGGCAGGGTCATGGTCAGGTCTTCAGCCAGGCCGGCCTTGACTTGATTGGTGCTGCCTTTCCAGACAGGGGCCTGGGCCAGCTCGGCGCCTTTCTGATAGAAGGTCTGGGTTTCGAAGAAACGGAAACCGTAGGTCAGCAGCTTCTGGGTTTCCGATGCGCGGGCCACTTCGCTGTTGGTGCCGAACACCACGGCGATCAGGCGCATGCCATCACGAACGGCCGAAGACACCATGCAGTAGCCGGCTTCTTCGGTGTGGCCGGTTTTCAGACCGTCAACGGTCTTGTCACGCCACAGCAGCAGGTTGCGGTTAGGTTGCTTGATGCCGTTCCAGAAGAACTCTTTCTGCGAGTAGATCGCGTAGTGAGCCGGGTCTTCGTGGATGATCGCGCGAGCCAGCACGGCCATGTCGTGGGCCGACGAGTAGTGCTCCGGGTTCGGCAGGCCGGTCGGGTTCATGAAGTGGCTGTTGGTCATGCCCAGGTCGGCCACGGTTTTGTTCATCATGTCGGCGAAAGCGTCTTCGCTGCCGGCGATGTGCTCGGAGAGCGCAACACTGGCGTCGTTGCCCGACTGAATGATGATGCCGTGCAGCAGGTCGCTGACCGTCACTTGCGAACCGACCTTGATGAACATCCGCGAACCGCCGGTGCGCCAGGCGTTTTCGCTGACGGTCACCGGATCGTTTTCGCCGATCTGGCCACGACGGATTTCCAGGGTCGCGATGTACGCGGTCATCAGCTTGGTCAGGCTGGCAGGCGGCAGACGCTGGTCACCGTTGTTCTCGACCAGCACGTTGCCGCTGCTGGCATCCATGAGCACGTAGGCTTTGGCGGCCAGTTGTGGCGGCGACGGCATCATCTCGACCGCAAAAGCGGCAGGCGAGAGGAGCAGCGGGACTAGAAGGCACAGGCGTTTGGCAAAGGTGGTGATGTTCATCCGTCTCTCGAAATCGCTAATGGAAACTGCCCGAGGGCAAAACTAATCAGACAACCTTCTAACGGGTTGTCGCGTGTTCAGTCGTTCACTCAGAACCCTTGCCGGGCTTTTGTTCTTCAACGAGCCAACAACCAGGTTCACCCCTGAAACTGCAAGTGAACCGTCAATCAAGTACTACGTATTACTCGGCGGTGACCACGCTCGGCGAACCGAGATTGGCCAGGCGCACACTGTTCTGCACTTGCTGGATTTCACCCGGCGAGCCGATCGGCCCCAGGCGCACCCGATGCAGTGTCTGTTGATTGCGCACGATCGAGCTGATGAACACCGGAGCGCTCACCATCCCGCTGAGCTTCGATCTCAGGAGTTCTGCAGCGTCCGGGTTGGCGAACGCGCCCACCTGCAGATACTGGCCAGAGGCTGGTACAGAAGCGTTTTTTTTTGCATCGATCTGCACGGGCACGACGGCCGCGGCGTGTTGCTGCGGCGGTGGCGTCCATTGTTCGACCGTACCGGCCGAAGCGGTAATCGTCGGCGCGGTATTTTGCGCGACTTGCGGCTCGTTGAGCATCAAAGGTGCCGGACGGCCCTTGGCCGCCCACCATTGCTGCGGATCGATGCCTTCGACCTTGACCCGCGCAGTGCCGGTTTCGGCATAGCCGAGTTTTTTCGCCGCCGCGTAGGACAAGTCGATGATGCGGTCCGAGTAGAACGGGCCACGGTCATTGACCCGCAGGATCACGGTCTTGTTGTTGTCCAGGTTGGTCACCCGAACGTAACTTGGCAGTGGCAAGGTCTTGTGGGCGGCACTCATGCCATACAGGTCATAGACCTCGCCGTTGGCGGTGTTCTGGCCGTGGAACTTGGTGCCATACCAGGACGC
The DNA here is from genome assembly GCF_048079215.1 of Pseudomonas sp. NFX71. Classification (NCBI taxonomy): domain Bacteria; kingdom Pseudomonadati; phylum Pseudomonadota; class Gammaproteobacteria; order Pseudomonadales; family Pseudomonadaceae; genus Pseudomonas; species Pseudomonas sp. NFX71. Next base: position 1,145,683 of record NZ_CP182230.1, read on the forward strand.
CGTGCCCGAGGCGACGTAGGTCTTGGATTCCTGCAGCGGGAAGTAAGTCTTGCCCAGTACGGTGTACGGGTTGGCCTTGTAAGGACCGGTGTGCAAGGTCGGCGTGGCATCCGGGATGCGCGATACGTCGACATCCCACCACGGTGCGCCATCTTTGTGGGCGCGGTTGATGTCCAGCCCCGGCGCCGAGCGCACGGCGGTGGAAGAAGACTTCTGTGTCGGCGAGCGGCTGGTCGAACAACTGGCGACCAGCACCGCCAACGCGGCGAATGCCATCAGCTTCAGGGGTTTATTCATAGGCAATGCCCGCATTACTTGACGCCCCGTGCTTGGACCAGCTGTTCAGACAGTTGATGTACCGCCATGGCGTACATCACGCTGCGGTTATAACGCGTGATTGCGTAAAAATTCGTCAGGCCCATCCAGTATTCAGGGCCATTGTCACCTTCCAGGCGGAATGCCGTGACCGGCATATCATCGCGCAGCGCATCATGACTTGACCACCCCAGCGCCCGCAACTCCCCGACGGTTTTAGTCGGTTCGATGCCGGTGGTCAAACCTTCGTCGACCTGCTCGCCACGCACATCCGCGCGGCTGACCACCGGTTCACCGGCCACCCAGCCGTGACGTTTGAAGTAACTGGCAACGCTGCCGATGGCATCGTCGGGATTGGTCCAGATATTAATGTGGCCGTCACCGTCGAAATCCACCGCATAGGCGCGGAAGCTGCTCGGCATGAACTGCGGCAAGCCCATCGCCCCGGCGTAGGAGCCCTTGAGGGTCAGTGGATCGACCTGTTCTTCTCGGGCCAGCAACAGGAACTCACGCAATTCCTTGCGGAAGAATTCGGCACGGGGAGGATAGTCGAAACCCAGGGTCGACAAGGCGTCGATTACCCGGTAATTGCCGGTATTGCGACCGAAAAAGGTCTCAACGCCGATGATCGAGACAATCACCTGGGCCGGGACACCGTATTCCTGCTCGGCGCGAGCCAGTACCGCCTCGTGCTGCCGCCAGAAATCCACGCCGCGGGCAATGCGCGCGTCGGTAATGAACATCGGACGATATTCGTTCCACTGCTTGACCCGCTCGGCGGGTTTCGAGATCGCGTCCAGAATCGTTTGCTTGCGCTCGGCTTCGCGGAACACGCCCATCAGCTGTTCACCGGCAAAGCCGTAGTCGCGGGTCATTTCACCGACGAATTCGGCCACCTGGGGTGTGCCTTCGTAATCGCCGGCCAACGCGTCCTGCGCAGTGCCAAGGATGCTTACCAGGCCGACCCATGGCGCGTATCGAGTCGCCCAGCCACGCATTACTTGCATTGAAATCTTCACCTTATTCAAACTTGCGCGATCCACTTACGATGGGTATGGATCGACATCAAAACCCCAAACGCTGACAGCAGCGTTACCAGCGAAGTTCCTCCGTAGCTAATGAACGGCAACGGCACCCCCACAACCGGCAACAGGCCACTGACCATACCTATGTTGACGAAAACGTAAACAAAAAACGTCATGGTCAGGGCGCCCGCGAGCAATTTGCCGAACAATGTCTGGGCCTGGGCGGTAATCACCAGCCCGCGGCCGATCAATAGCAAGTAAATCAGCAGCAGCGCGCAGATGCCGACCAGGCCGAACTCCTCGCCCATGACCGCAATAATGAAGTCGGTGTGGCTTTCCGGGAGGAAGTCCAGGTGCGACTGGGTGCCCAGCAGCCAGCCTTTGCCGAATACGCCGCCGGAGCCAATGGCCGCTTTCGACTGGATAATGTTCCAGCCCGTGCCCAGCGGATCGCTTTCCGGGTCGAGGAACGTCAGGATTCGCTGCTTCTGGTAGTCGTGCATGATGAAAAACCACATCCCCACGGCCACCGGCACGGCCGCGGCCAGCACGCTGAGAATCCAGCGCCAGCGCAGGCCACCCATGAACAGCACGAACGCACCGCCCGCGAGAATCAGCAGCGAAGTACCGAGGTCGGGCTGGCGCACGATCAGAATGAACGGCAAACCAATCAGAAACAGACTGACGCCCACATGCTTGAGCTGCGGCGGCAAGGTGCGTTTGGACAAGTACCAGGCAATGGTCGCCGGCATCAGGATCTTCATGAACTCCGAAGGCTGGAAGCGGATCACCCCGGGAATGTTGATCCAGCGCGTGGCGCCCATGGCGTTGTGGCCCATGACGTCCACCACCACCAGCAACAGCACGCCGAGCACGTAACCCACCGGCACCCAGCGAGCCATGAAGCGCGGCTCGAACTGGGCGATGACGATCATCGACACCAGGCCGATGCCGAACGACGTGGCTTGCTTGGCCAGCAGATCCCAGCTCTTGCCGCTGGCCGAATACAGCACGAACAGGCTACCGGCCGCGAGGGTCAGCAGCAGGATCAGCAACGGGCCGTCGATGTGCATGCGTTGCAACAGCGTCGCGCGGCGACGCATCACATCCTCACTGGAAAGGATGCGATCGAAATTACTCTTCACGGGCCGTAGCCTCCGCACTGATTGGGCTGGCGTATTCGGCTTTCAGTCGGCCGTCCTGGTCCAGGAGCCAGGCGTCCATGACCTGGCGCACCACCGGTGCGGCGACGCCGGAACCGGACTCGCCGTTCTCGACCATCACCGACACCACGATTTGCGGGTTGTCGGCCGGCGCGAAGCCGACGAACAAGGCGTGGTCACGGTGACGTTCCTGAACCTTGGAGCGGTCGTACTTCTCACCCTGCTTGATCGCAACCACCTGGGCCGTACCACTTTTGCCCGCGATCCGGTATTGCGCGCCGATCGAGGCCTTGCGCGCGGTACCACGGGCGCCATGCATTACCTGCTGCATACCATGGTTGACCTTGGTCCAGTCGGACGGATCGCGCAGGATGATGTCCGGCATCGGATTGTCATCTTTGGGCCGTTCGCCTTCGACGGTCTTGGCCAGGTGCGGACGGTTCCATACACCTTTGTTGGCCACCAGCGCCGTGGCCTGGGCCAGTTGCAGCGGCGTGGATTGCATGTAGCCCTGGCCGATCCCGAGAATCAGTGTTTCGCCCGGGAACCAGGCCTGACGACGGGTCGCGCGCTTCCACTCACGGGACGGCATCAGCCCCGGCGACTCTTCGAACATGTCCAGGGAGACCTTCTGGCCGATGCCGAACTTGCCCATGTAGGCCGACAGGCGATCAATCCCCAGCTTGTGCGCCAGGTCATAGAAGTAGGTGTCGTTGGACCGCATGATCGCCGTGTCCAGGTCGACATAGCCGTCACCGGTACGGTTCCAGTTACGGTATTTGTGGTCGTAGTTGGGCAGTTGGTAGTAACCGGGGTCGAAGACCCGGGTCGACGCCGTGACCACGCCCGAATCCAGACCGGCAATCGCCACCGCCGGCTTGATGGTCGAACCCGGCGGGTACAGACCACGCAGCACGCGGTTGAACAGCGGCCGGTCGATGGAGTCGCGCAACTCGGAATAGGCTTTGAAGCTGATGCCGGTGACGAACAGGTTGGGGTCGAAACTCGGCTGACTGACCATTGCCAGTACTTCGCCGGTTTTCGGGTCCAGCGCGACCACCGCGCCACGGCGACCGCCGAGCGCTGCTTCGGCGGCTTCCTGCAATTTGATGTCCAGGCTCAGGACGATGTCCTTGCCGGGAATCGGATCGGTACGCTTGAGCACCCGCAATACGCGGCCTCGTGCGTTGGTTTCGACTTCTTCGTAACCCACCTGACCGTGCAACTCGGGCTCGTAGAAGCGCTCGATACCGGTCTTGCCGATGTGGTGGGTGCCGCTGTAATTGACCGGATCGAGGGACTTCAGCTCCTTCTCGTTGATCCGCCCCATGTAACCCACCGAGTGCGCAAAGTGCGCGCCCTGCGGGTAATGCCGCACCAGTTGCGCAACCACTTCAACTCCCGGCAAGCGGAACTGGTTCACGGCGATGCGGGCGATCTGTTCTTCGGTCAGTTCGAACAGAATCGGCACCGGCTCGAATGGCCGTCGCCCCTGGCGCATGCGTTTCTCGAAGATCACCCGATCCTCGGGCGTCAGCTCCAGCACTTCGACGATCACATCGAGCACTTGCTGCCAGTCGCCGGAACGCTCGCGGGTCATGCTCAGGCTGAAGCTCGGCCGGTTGTCGGCCACCACCACGCCATTGCGGTCGAAGATCAGCCCACGGGTGGGCGGAATCGGCTGCACATGCACGCGGTTGTTTTCCGACAGGGTCGAGTGGTACTCGTACTGAATCACCTGGAGGAAATACAGGCGCGCGATCAGCACGCCGATCAGCGCCACCACTGCAATTGCCCCGAACACGACGCGGCCACGCACCAGACGGGCGTCTTTTTCGTGGTCCTTGATGCGGATCGGCTGGGGCATGAGGCAGAACTACTTGTGGTAAGGGTGGCCGGACAGAACTGTCCAGGCACGGTACAGCTGTTCGCCGATCAGAATCCGCACCAGCGGGTGCGGCAACGTCAACGGCGACAAGGACCAGCGCTGATCGGCCCGCGCACAGACTTCCGGCGCCAGCCCTTCGGGGCCGCCGACCATGAAATTCACCGTGCGCGAATCCAGCCGCCAGCGATCGAGCTCGACCGCCAACTGCTCCGTGCTCCAGGGCTTGCCGTGGACTTCGAGGGTGACAACGCGCTCGTTCGGCCCGACCTTGGCCAGCATGGCTTCGCCTTCCTGACGGATGAAGCGCGCCACGTCGGCGTTCTTGCCACGGGTATTGAGCGGTATTTCCACCAGTTCCAGCGCCAGCTCGGACGGAAGACGCTTGGCATATTCATGCCAGCCTTCTTCCACCCATTTGGGCATGCGTGAACCGACGGCGATCAGTCGCAGTCGCACAGCGGTCCCTTATTGCTGGTCTTTGTTGAGCTTGGTGAAGTGCTCATGGGTGTTTTCCGGGCTGTGGTGCGCAGCGCTGGCCGAACGGCTCTGCTCTGCACCGGCCCACAGGCGCTCCAGGTCATAGAACTGGCGAGCCGAGGCGGTCATCATGTGCACGATGACGTCGTCCATATCCAGCAGGACCCAGTCGCTGTCGCCCTTGCCTTCTTCACCCAGTGGCTTGACGCCCTTAGCCTTGACCGCTTCGCGGACCTTGTCCAGCATCGCGCCGATCTGGCGGTTGGAGGTACCGGTGGCGATGATCATGAAGTCAGTGATGCTCTGCTTTTCACGAACGTCGATCACCTGAATGTCCTGGGCCTTCACGTCTTCCAGGGCCGCTACGGCAACCTTCACCAGTTCTTCGCCGACCAGCTCAGGGCCGGTTGGCACTTCTACTGGCAGCGGGGCGCTCTTGAATGTGCCTTTGCGCTTAACTTTAGCTACGTCTTTGTCAGTCATATAAAACTCGTTTTGCTCATGTGTTCGGGTGGTTCAATACACGTTGGTATCACGTGCCTTGAAGCACTCCCATTCAGTTCGGCGCACGGTAGAGTCCGTGCGCATCGATGTAGGCCAGGACCGCGTCGGGCACCAGGAAACGTACCGACTTACCGCTGGCCAGCAGTTGACGGATCTGGGTGGCGGATACCGCGAGCGGCGTCTGCCAGACGAATGCAATCTGTCCGCTCGGCCCTTTGAGGGCCAGCGGGTCGCTCACCGAGCGCGCTGCCAGCAGGTTGCGCAAGGCATCCGGCGGTTCGCTGTCGGCATCCGGGCGTTGCAGCACCAGGATGTGGCAATGCTGGAGCAACTCTTCCCAGCGGTGCCAAGTGGGCAGGCCGCAAAATGCGTCCCAGCCCAAAAGTAGAAAAACCTGGTCTTCAGCGGCCAGTTCGGCACGCATCAGTTCCAGGGTATCGATGGTGTAGGACGGCTTGTCCCGCAGCAATTCACGGGCGTCCACCACCAACGGGGCCACACCGGCCACCGCGCACTCGACCATCGCCAGACGGTCCTTCGCCGAGACCTGCGGCGCGCCTCGATGAGGCGGCCTGGCACTGGGTGTCAGTCGCAACTCATCGAGCGCCAGCGATTCGGCGACTTCCAGCGCACCGCGCAAATGGCCGATGTGCACCGGGTCGAACGTCCCGCCCAGCATGCCGATACGTCGAGGCGCAGGTTCGCTGGCAGTTACCGGGGCCGACGGATTAAGGTCGCCCAAGTCAGACCGACGCCTGGCCGCGCAACTGGCCATCACCGACCACGATGTACTTCTCGCAGGTCAGGCCTTCGAGTCCCACCGGGCCACGGGCGTGCAGCTTATCAGTAGAAATGCCAATCTCGGCACCCAATCCGTATTCGAAGCCGTCAGCGAAGCAAGTCGGCGTATTGATCATCACCGACGACGAATCCACTTCCGCGACGAAACGCCGAGTGTCTGCAAGGTTTTCGCTGACGATCGAATCGGTGTGATGGGAGCCGTACTTGTTAATGTGCTCGATGGCCTGGTCCAGACCGTCGACCACGCGGATCGAAAGGATCGGCGCCAGGTATTCAGTGTGCCAGTCGTCTTCAGTGGCCGCCGCGGCATCGATGATCGCCCGAGTGCGCTCGCAACCACGCAGCTCAACGCCTTTTTCGCGGAACTGTGCAGCCATCGACGGCAGGAAATCTTTGGCAACGGTTTGATCCACCAACAGCGTTTCCATCGCACCGCAGATGCCATAACGGTAAGTCTTGGCGTTGAAGGCAATGCGTTGGGCTTTCGGCAAATCGGCGTGAGCACTGACGTAAACGTGGCAGATGCCGTCCAGATGCTTGATCACCGGCACGCGAGCGTCGCGACTGATCCGTTCGATCAGGCCACGGCCGCCACGGGGCACGATGACGTCGACGTATTCAGGCATGGTGATCAGCGCACCCACCGCGGCGCGGTCAGTGGTTTCGACCACTTGAACCACGGCGGACGGCAGATCGGCTTCGGCCAGACCGCGCTGGATGCAGGCGGCGATGGCGCGGTTGGAATTGATCGCCTCGGAACCGCCGCGCAGGATGGTCGCATTGCCCGACTTCAGGCACAGGCTGGCAGCATCGATGGTCACGTTGGGCCGGGATTCGTAGATGATCCCGATCACGCCCAGCGGCACGCGCATCTTGCCGACCTGAATCCCCGACGGACGGAAGCTCATGTCGCGAATGGCCCCGACCGGGTCCGGCAACGCTGCAACCTGACGCAGACCGACGATCATGCCGTCGATACGCTCCGGGGTCAGCGCCAGGCGTTCCAGCAGCGCAGGCTCCAGACCATTGGCGCGACCCGCGGCCAGATCCAGCTCGTTGGCAGCCGTCAGCTCGGCACGCGCGGCGTCCAGCGCATTGGCAGCAGCCTGCAAGGCGCGGTTTTTCTGCGCGGTGCTGGCACGGCCGATGATGCGCGACGCTTCGCGGGCAGCGCGACCCAGGCGGGTCATGTAGTCGAGAACGGACTCAGTCATGGTCGGTGGTGGTCTTTGCTAAGGTCTTGGTAAAGAGTAAAGCGGCAGATTATAGCTGTCGCGTCCCCCGACTAACAGCGGTGACGGGCGGATGGTCGAAATGGAGGGCAATTTGCCGACGTTCAGCCGTGATTAAGCTGCAAATTGTTATCATCACGACTCAATCAGCTTTGATAAATGCCGCTCATCATGTCCAACCTGACTGTTCGTGCGCCCGCTGCGAGCCTGCCTACAGGGCTCCCGGACGCGTTTTTCGACCGGGATGCGCAAACGCTGGCCCGGGATTTACTGGGCAAAGTCATCCGTCACCGGGTAGGTGACTTGTGGCTCAGCGCCCGGATCATCGAGACCGAAGCCTATTACTTCGAAGAAAAAGGCAGCCATGCCTCTCTCGGCTACACAGAAAAGCGTAAGGCTTTGTTTCTGGATGGCGGCCACATCTATATGTATTACGCCCGGGCCGGCGACTCCCTGAATTTCAGCGCTCAAGGTCCAGGCAATGCGGTTTTGATCAAATCCGCCTATCCGTGGGTCGATGAGTTGAGCGGCCCGGCGAGCCTGGCGCAAATGCTGTTGAACAATCCTAATGCCCAGGGTCGCCCTCGCCCTTCGCAAAAACTTTGCGCCGGGCAAACATTACTGTGCAAGGCGCTGGGTTTGAAGGTGCCGGTCTGGGACGCCAAGCGCTTCGATCATGAAGTGCTGCTGGTGGAGGATGTCGGCCCGGCACCTGGCCATATCATTCAAACCACACGCCTGGGCATTCCCCATGGGCGTGACGAACACTTGATGTACCGCTTCGTCGACGCGGCTTACGCGCCGTATTGCACGCGGAACCCGCTACGACGGGGGCAGGTCGAAGGTCGCGATTATTTTTTGCTGACATGAACAATCAAAGAACTTGAAGCATCCGCAATCCCTGCGGGGCTTGTGTGGTGTTTTGGAAGGTTTGCTCGCCCTGAAGGCGTTTATAGAAATTCAATGGAGTTGTTTTTATGGGCCCTTGGCTCGATAGCGTGACCGGATGGCTGGCGACAAACCCGCAGTGGCTGGCCGCGGCGGTTTTCATTGTGGCCTTCGTGGAATGCCTGGCGATTGCCGGGCTGATCGTACCCGGCACGGTGTTGCTGTTTGCCGTCGCGGTGCTGGCCGGTAGCGGCGCGCTGTCGTTGAGCGAAACATTGTTGCTCGGATTCGCCGCCGGCGTACTGGGCGATATCGTTTCCTACTTTGTGGGGCGACATTTCCATCAGAACATTCGGCGCCTGCCCGGCCTGCGCCATCATCCGGAATGGATCGCCGGCGCCGAGGCTTACTTCCAGCGCTATGGCATTGCCAGTCTTTTGGTCGGGCGTTTCATCGGGCCGTTGCGGCCCATGCTGCCGATGGTTGCCGGGATGTTCGACATGCCCTTCCCGCGCTTCGTCGCTGTCAGCCTGCTGGCCGCTGCCGGTTGGAGCGTCGCCTACCTGTTGCCCGGCTGGGCCACGGGGGCTGCGATTCGTTTGCCATTGCCGGAAGGTTTCTGGCCTGAGGCCGGGATCGTTGCCGGCAGCATCGCGGTGATGGTGGGCTTGAGCGTGACCAGCAGCCTGCGCCGCCATCGCAAAGCGACAATACTGATCACCAGCATGAGCTTACTGATCCTCGCGGGGCTGTTTATCGGCTACCCGCACCTGACCGCCCTCGATCAGGGCGTCATGACGCTGGTGCAGGAACACCGCAGCCCGACGCTCGACGAAGTCGCCGTCACCTTCACGCTGATTGGCGAGTTCCGCAACATGCTGCTGTTCAGCGCCCTGCTGACCGGGCTGCTGCTGGTGGCCCGGCAATGGCGACAGGCGATTTTTGCGGGGAGCACATTGCTCTTCACGGCGCTCGGCAACACGTTTACCAAACAGTTTTTCGCCCGCGTGCGCCCGGAAGTCTTGAGCGATCCGTTGGTGAGCTACAGCATGCCCAGCGGTCACGCCTCCGGGGCCTTCGCGTTGTTTCTGACCCTCGCCGTTCTGGCTGGTCGCGGACAACCCCCGCGGATGCGTCTGACCTGGTTGCTGTTGGGCTGCCTGCCGGCACTCGCGATCGCGCTGTCACGCGTCTATCTGGGCGCGCACTGGCCCACGGATGTGCTGGCCGGCGCAATGCTGGCGGCGTGTGTCTGTGCGGCGAGCCTGGGGCTGAGTCAGCGCCGGACACCGCTCAATGCCATGCCGCCGAGGATCTGGTGGCTGGTGTTGCCGGCGATGGTGGCGCTGTTCGGGTTCTTTGCGTTGCGGCATTTACCGCATGCGATGGTGAGATACGCCTACTGAAGATCAAAAAATCGCAGCCTTCAGCAAGTTCCTACGCCTTACCCATGTAGGAGCTGCCGAAGGCTGCGATCTTTTCATCAGGCAAACAACTCACCCTGCAACTCATCCAGCAGTGCCTGGATCGCATCCAGTCGCTGCTGCGGATCGTCGAGTTGCAGCAGGTCGATTTTGTCCAATTCGGCAAACGGCAACAGGTACGCCAACTGATTGGCCAGCGACTGTTGCCCGGTCGCCTCGGTGCCCATGTTCAAGGCTTCGACCATCGGGTGTTCGGCCAGGGCCTTGAGCAGTGCAACCAGGTCGGCGTCCTCATCCTGCAACGGTTGCTCGGGCTCGTCTTCCAGCCACTCGACCTCGGCGACCGTCAATTGATCGCGCTGGACCTCGGTGCGCAACACGTGAAAACGCCGTCCGCCCTGCACCCGAATGCCCAGCAAACCGTTGTCCTGCTGTTTGAAGTCGGTAATCAGGGCTTCACAGCCGACCAGCGCATAGCCCGCCGGAGCGATGCCGACTTCTTCGCCATCAAGAATGCACACCACGCCGAAACCGCCGCCCTGTTTCATGCAGCGGCTGATCATGTCCAGGTAGCGCGCCTCGAAGATCTGCAAGTCGAGGATGCAGCCAGGAAACAGCACCGTGTTCAGCGGGAAAAGCGGCAAGCTCATAGACATTTCCTTACACCACCATCGACACTGCCAACGGCAGGAACACCGCCGTGGCCACGCCCATAAGACTCATTGCCAGCGCCGCGAAGGCGCCGCATTCTTCACTTTCCTGCATGGCCACCGCGGTGCCGACCGCATGGGCAGTCATGCCCAGCGCCATGCCACGCGCCTCGGGGCTGTGGACGCCGAGCCGATTCAGCAGGCTCGGCCCAAAGATCGCCCCGATCACGCCGGTGATCAACACAAACACTGCCGCCAGCGCCGCGACGCCGCCAATCTGCTCGGCCACCAGCATGGCGATCGGCGAGGTCACCGACTTCGGCGCCATGGTCATCAGGATCATGTGTTCGGCACCGAACGACCAGCCCAGCAACACGCCCATGCCGGTGGCGACGACACCGCCTATCACCAGCGTAGTAAATATCGGCCAGAACAACTGCCGGATCCGCCGCAGATTGAGGTAAAGCGGTACAGCCAGCGCGACCGTGGCGGGGCCGAGCAAAATGCTGAGGATCTCGGTGCTCTTGCGGTACTCGGCGTACGTCAGGCCGCAGCCCACCAAAACGCCAATCACCAGCAACATGGAGACCAGCACGGGCTGCAGAAAGATCCAGCGGGTTTTCTCGAACGCCGCCAACACCAGTTGATAAGCGCCGAGGGTAATGCCGATGCCGAACAACGGATGATGAATCACCGACGTCCAGGCGCCTTGCCAGTCCAGGATCATTGCGAGTCCTCGCGGTGCGCGTGACGCTTGACCATGCGCTGCATCAGCACACCCGCGAAGGCCATGGACAACAGCAGCGACAACACCAGCGCACCGACAATGGCCCAGAAGTCCGCGGCAATGTCCTTGGCGTACACCATCACGCCCACAGCCGGTGGCACCAGCAGCAACGGCAGGTAACGCAGCAGGCTGCTCGCGGCCAGGTTAAGCGGTTCGCCCACCTGCCCACGACAGATCAGGTACACCAGCAGAAGCAGCAGGCCGATAATCGGCCCCGGCAGCACCGGCAATAACAAATGGTTGATGGCTGTGCCCAGCAATTGGAACAACACCAGCCAGGTCAGGCCACGTAACAACATCCGTCCTCTCCCCGAAAAAAATCGCGCCCGGCATTATAAGCATGCCAACGCTATGGACCGGCATTCGCCAAAAGCATGGTCGGTTGACCGGAGCAATTCGCCATGTTGATCTAAAGTGGTAATCCGGGAGGTCAAATCCCCCCACCTCAAAACTATAAAACCGATGAACCCCAAGGAGAGTCTCAATGCCCTATGTTCCCGTTGCAGAGCTCAAAGATTATGTCGGCAAGGAACTTGGACGTTCCGAATGGCTCACCATCGATCAGGAGCGCATCAACCTGTTCGCCGAAGCCACAGGGGACTATCAGTTCATCCATGTCGACCCGGTCAAAGCCGCGCAAACGCCATTTGGCAGCACCATTGCACACGGTTTCCTGTCGCTTTCGCTGATCCCCAAACTGATGGAAGACATCCTCATCCTGCCCGAAGGCTTGAAGATGGTGGTCAATTACGGCCTGGACAGCGTGCGGTTCATTCAGCCGGTCAAGGTCAACTCGAAAGTGCGGCTCAAGGTCGACCTGACCGAAGTCACCGAGAAGAAACCCGGCCAATGGCTGCTCAAAGCCACCGCCACGCTCGAGATCGAAGGTTCGGAAAAACCGGCCTACATCGCCGAGCCATTGTCACTCTGCTTCGTGTAAACCCTCCCGGATGCGAAGCAGCTCACGCTGTTTCGCGACCTCTCTCTATTTAAGGTCATAGAGCTGCGGCATACTCGGTCGCCTAATTGCCCGGATCCCGCTATGCGCTCACTTGCACTCATTGCCTTGACCCTGATGCTCACCGCTTGCGGCGACGGCGAATCGCTGTTGCCGCCCGATGCGCGCCTGCCGGATGGCGGACGCTATCGCGGCGACCTGGTCAACGGATTGCTGCAAGGCCAGGGTCGCGTCGACTACCCGAACGGCAGCTGGTACGCCGGCAGTTTCGACAAGGGTCAATGGCATGGCCCGGGCGAATGGCACGGCAGCAACGGCGAAGTGTATCGCGGTAATTTCAACCTGGGACTGTTCGACGGTCAGGGCACGCTGACCACCAGCGGCAGCAGCTACACCGGCGGTTTCAAGGCGGGTCGGCGCGAAGGCGAAGGCACCCTCAAAGAAAACGGCATGACCTACCGCGGCGAATTCAAGGCCGATCAATATTCAGGGCTCGGACGTCTGGAACTCGATGACGGCAGCTCGTATCAAGGCCAGTTCGCCCATGGCAAGCCCAACGGCGAAGGCCAGCGCGGTGACGCCAGCGGCAATCAGTTCACCGGACATTTCAAGGACGGTCAGCTGGAAGGCAACGGGACTTTCAACAGCGCCGAAGGCGACATCTACGTCGGCGGCTTCAAGAACAACCAACTGCACGGCAAGGGCCGCTACGAGAATGCCGACGGCGATGTCTGGCTGGGCCAATTCAAGGAAGGTTCGCTGAACGGCAAGGGCGAGTTGATCGGTGCCGACGGTAGCCACTACATCGGCCAGTTCAGCGACTGGCGCTTCACTGGCCAGGGCCGGCTGAACCTGCCCGACGGCAGTTTCTACATCGGTCAGTTCGACGGCGACAGTTATCAAGGTCATGGCACGCTGGTGTTGACCGATGGCACCGTACAGAGCGGCACCTGGGTCAATGGCCAGCGAGTGCGCGATGCCGATGGCAAGCTGCTGCCCGACAGCCTCGAGCTTGGCCTGCTGGCTCAGGGGCGCTTGCTCGAAGATGCGCTGGCCAATGTGCCGGCCTCGACCCCGGCGATCGAGTTGTACACCCTGACGCTGGGCGGTGACGGCAAGCAGAGCGTGTTCCTGCGCGAATCCGATTACGTCAGCAATATGCTGACCAGCCGCTTCGGTGCGTTTGGCCAGATTCGCCTGGTGAACCACCGCGACCATCTCGTCGATCGGCCGATGGCCACCCGGGAAAACCTGCGCCGCGCCGCGTTGACGCTGGCCGAACGCAGCGGTCCGGAAGACTTGATCTTCATCTACCTGACCAGCCACGGCACCAGCGAACACGAACTCGTACTCGATCAGCCGCGCATGGAACTGTCCGACCTGCCGGCGGACGAACTCGCTGCCGTGCTCGCGCCACTGAAAAACCGCGACAAGATCATTGTGATTTCGTCTTGCTACTCCGGTGGTTTCATCCCCGCCCTCAAGGACGAACGCACGCTGATCATGGCGGCCGCGCGGGCCGACCGTGTGTCCTTCGGTTGCACGGAAGAAGCCAACTTCACTTACTTCGGCGATGCGCTGTTCGCCCAGGCCCTGAACCAGACCGACGACCTGGAACAAGCCTTCAAGCTGGCCAGGGCCACCGTGGCCGAGCGGGAACTGGCGGACAGCTTCGAAGCCTCTGAACCGCAGATCTGGGCACCGAAAACCGTACTCTCCCACTGGCAGCTGTTACGCAAACAGCAGGCACGAAAAGCGCTACAAAGTGTCTCTATCAGCAACAAGGATGCAAAGAGCAACTAAGCTGATCAGTATCAAGGGGGAAACACTATGTACTTGACGCCTCAGCATGTATTGCTTGCCGGAGCTACCGGCCTGACCGGTGAACACTTGCTTGATCGCCTGCTCAACGAGCCTACGATCACGCGCGTATTGGCCCCCTCACGCCGGCCGTTGGCCAAGCACCCCCACCTGGAAAACCCGGTCGGCGACCCGGCGGAATTCCTGCCGCAACTGAACGGTCGCGTCGACATCGCCTACTGCTGTCTTGGCACCACGATCAAACAGGCTGGCTCGGAAGAGGCGTTTCGCGCGGTCGATCTCGATATGGTGGTGGCTTTCGCCAAACGGGCGCGGGAAATGGGCGCGCGGCACTTGATCGTGATCAGCGCCCTGGGGGCCGATCGCAGATCCTCGATTTTCTACAACCGGGTTAAGGGCGAGATGGAATACGCATTGCGCGCGCAAAACTGGCCGCAGCTGACCATTTGCCGGCCTTCGGTATTGCTGGGCGATCGTATCGAGCCTCGGCCGGCCGAGCTGTTCGCCGGTCCGTTGTCCCGCCTGATCCCGGGCAAATACCACGGCATCGAAGCCTGCCAACTGGCTCGCGCGATGTGGCGGCTGGCGCTGGAGGAGCAGGATGGGGTGCGGATTGTCGAGTCGGATGAGTTGCGCAAGCTCGGCAAGTAACCCGCGAACCTGTGGCGAGGGAGCTTGCTCCCGTTGGGTCGCGTAGCGGCCCCATAAATTGGGACTGCTGCGCAGCCCAGCGGGAGCAAGCTCCCTCGCCACAAAAAGCCTCGCTTACTCCTACAACCCGCCGGTCGCCTGAAAACTCACGCCGATCACCGTCAACACCGACAACGGCAACAGCAACGTATCCAGCAAAGCACTGGCGGGCAGATCAATACCAGGATAGCTCGGTGCTTCTGCCCCAAAACGGTCCATCGCGCAGCAACCGCCATTCATGGCGTACAAATCCAGTCGCGTTCCCGCATACACCACCGGAGCCCCCGGCTTGGCAGCATCCAGCGTGCGCACCGTGGCACAGCCCGCCAGTTGCAGCGCCAGCACAACCATCAGCAGCTTATTCATCGCTGGTCAGATGGTGTTCGCCCCAACGCGGCAGCATGTCTTGCGGGATGTTCAGCAGGTTGAGAATCCGCGCCACGACGAAGTCGATCAGGTCATCGATGGTTTGTGGCTGATGATAGAAGCCCGGCGACGCGGGCAAGATCGTCACCCCCATGTTCGACAACTTGAGCATGTGCTCCAGATGAATACTCGAATACGGCGCTTCGCGCGGCACCAGGATCAGCTGGCGACGCTCTTTCAGTGTGACGTCAGCGGCCCGTTCGATCAGGTTGTTACAAGCACCGGTCGCGATAGCCGACAGCGTGCCAGTCGAACACGGCACCACCACCATCGCCGACGGCGCGCCGGAGCCCGAGGCCACCGGCGACATCCAGTCTTCCTTGCCGTACACCCGAATCTGCCCCGCGGCAGCGCCGGTGTACTCGGTGAGAAAGGCCTGCATCATCTGGGTTTTCGGCGGCAACGTAACGTCGGTTTCGGTGGCCATCACCAGCTGCGCAGCCTTGGAGATCAGGAAGTGCACCTCGCGATCTTCGCGAATCAGGCAGTCCAGCAGGCGCAAACCGTACTGGGCGCCCGAAGCGCCGGTCATCGCCAGCGTGATGCGTTCCGGGCCATTGTTCATTTGAGCGCCTCGGCCAGTTTGCCGTGCAGGCCGCCGAAGCCGCCGTTGCTCATGATCACCACGTGAGTGCCGGGTTGAGCCTGGCTTTTCACGCGCTCGATAATGCCTTCCAGAGAATCGCTGACAATCGACGGCACCGTGCACAGCGCCGCAGTAGCGCTCAGGTCCCAGCCGAGGTTGGCCGGTGCGTACCAAATCACTTGATCGGCATCGACCACGCTTTCCGGCAAGCCATCACGGTGAGCGCCGAGCTTCATGGAATTGGAGCGCGGCTCGATGATGGCGATCAATGGCGCGTCGCCAATGCGTTTACGCAGACCGTCGAGGGTCGTGGCGATGGCAGTCGGGTGGTGAGCGAAGTCGTCGTAGATGGTGATGCCACGGACTTCGGCGACTTTTTCCATCCGGCGCTTCACGCTTTTGAAGGCGCTCAACGCAGCGATGCCCATGGACGGCACGACACCGACATGCCGCGCCGCCGCCAAGGTGGCCAAGGCGTTGGCGACGTTGTGTTGACCGGTCATGTCCCACTCGACCACGCCTTGAGCGACGCCTTCGAACATCACTTCGAATGTCGAACCGTCTTCACTCAGCAGTTTGACCTGCCACTGACCACCAGCGCCGGTGGTTTGCACCGGGGTCCAGCAGCCCATCTCGATCACACGCAGCAAGGCCGGTTCGGTGGTCGGGTGGATCACCAGGCCTTCACTCGGGATGGTCCGCACCAAATGGTGGAACTGTCGCTCGATAGCCGCCAGATCGGGGAAGATGTCGGCGTGATCGAACTCCAGGTTGTTCAGGATCGCCGTACGGGGGCGGTAGTGAACAAACTTGGAGCGCTTGTCGAAAAATGCACTGTCGTATTCGTCGGCTTCGATCACGAAGAACGGCGTGCCGCCCAGACGCGCCGACACCGAGAAATTCTGCGGCACGCCGCCAATCAGGAAACCGGGGCTCATGCCCGCGTGCTCCAGCACCCAGGCGAGCATGCTGCTGGTGGTGGTTTTGCCATGCGTGCCGGCGACGGCCAGCACCCAGCGACCTTGCAACACGTGATCGGCCAGCCACTGCGGGCCGGAGACATACGGCAAGCCCTTATTCAGGACGTATTCGACCGCCGGATTGCCGCGGGACATGGCGTTGCCGATGACCACCAGATCCGGGGCCGGATCGAGTTGCGCCGGGTCGTAGCCCTGGGTCAACTGAATGCCCTGAGCCTCAAGCTGAGTGCTCATCGGCGGATAGACGTTGGCATCGGAGCCGGTCACATGATGGCCCAGCTCTTTGGCCAGAACCGCCATCGAACCCATGAAAGTGCCGCAGATACCAAGAATATGAATGTGCATTAGTCGACCTCGTAAAACATGGCCGCAGGTTAGCTTAGAGAGGCAGAAATCGCACTCTTTAGCTGAGACTTGCCACCACCACTGTGGCGAGGGAGCTTGCTCCCGCTGGGGCGTGCAGCGGCCCCCACCTGCGCTCGCGATTACTCTGGCTTATTGCATTCCTTGATTGCGACGGGAGCGAGCTCCCTCGCCACAAAAGCGGTTTACCGGGCAATCCCGTGCTTGCGCAGTTTTCGGTAAAGGGTATTGCGGCTGACACCAAGCTGTTCGGCGGTATGCGTCATATGCCAGCGCGTCTGTTCCAGCACATTCAACAACGCCAGCCGCTCGGCATCGTCCAAGGGGTGTTCGGAAGGCTGGTCAACGGCAACCACCGGCATCGGTCGCGCCTGACGAATCATCACCGGCAAATCCTCCAGCCCGATCCGCCCGCCTTCGCACAACGCTGCCAACGTGCGCAGCACATTGCGCAACTGCCGCACATTTCCGGGCCAGGCAAAACCCAGCAAGGCCTGGCGTGCCGGCTCATCAATCAGCACCGTCTCCCCGCCCGCCTCTTGCGCCAGCAGAAAATCGAGCAACTGGGATTTATCACTGCGCTCGCGCAACGCCGGCAGTGCGATCTCCAGACCGTTGAGCCGGTAATACAAATCCTCGCGGAAGCTGCCGTCCTGCACCCGTTCCAGCAAATTACGGTGAGTGGCGCTGATGATCCGGACGTTGACCGACTCCGGCTCACCGCCAATCGGCACGACTTGCCGGTCTTCGAGCACCCTTAATAGCCGGGTCTGCAATGCCAGGGGCATGTCGCCGATTTCATCCAGAAATAATGTCCCGCCATCTGCCTGCTGCAACTTGCCGCGCATGCCTTCCTTGCGCGCACCAGTGAAGCTGCCGCCGCGATAACCGAACAGTTCGCTCTCGATCAGGCTTTCGGGGATGGCCGCGCAATTGAGCGCAACGAAGGCCTTTTGCGCCCGCTGACTGGCCTGATGCACCGCCTTGGCGAAGGCCTCCTTGCCGGAGCCGGTTTCGCCGTTGATCAGCAGCGGTACGTCCCGTTCGAAGACGCGAAGGGACTTGCGAAAATCTTCCTGCAACCCGACGTCGCCCAAACATATGCCCGACAACCGCGACGGCTCGCTGATCACCGGAGCAGGCACCACGGGCACCGGAATGCTGCGCGGCTGACCACGCAACACGGCAAACAGACTTCGCCCGTCGCGGGTGCGCAGCGGCCAACTGGCGCTGGCATTCACACTCGCTCGGCCCAGCAACTCGTCCAGCGAGCAATCGAAAAACGCCTCGACCGGTTTCCCCAGCAGTCCGCCGCGAACATGGCCCAGCAGGTTGAGCGCACTCTGGTTGACCGCGCAGATCCGCCCTTCCCCGTCGAACGCCAGCAACCCTTCGCTGAACAGCCCGACGGATTCGGCCTGCAGGTGGAAGCGCAGCAACCACTGATTGTCGAAGTAACGCAGGAAGTAGCAGCTCTCGATCATCTTCGCCGACAGATTGACCAGCGCCATGGTGTGAAACTGGCTTTGCCGCGAGACGTCGTGACGCGCCGAGGACACGTCGAGCACCGCCAGCAATTCGCCATGCGGGTCGAACACCGGGCTCGCCGAGCAGGTCAGGCCGGTGTGGCGGCCGCGAAAGTGTTCGTCCTGGTGGATGGTCAGCGATTGGCGTTCCACCAGGCAGGTGCCGATGCCGTTAGTGCCTTCGCAGGCTTCGCTCCAGTCGGCGCCGAGCCAGAGGCCGGCGCGTTCGAAAATCTTCCGCTCGGCGGGCGCAGTCACGCAGTTGAGGATCACCCCGCGCGCATCGGTCAGCAGCACCGCATGACCGGCGCCGGAGAGTTGCTGATGCAGGCTGCTCATTTCGTTGCCGGCGATGTGCAGCACTTGCTGCAAGCGCTCGCGGCTTTCAAGGACACGGCCATGCTCCAGCACCGTCGGCGCCATGGTCAGGGCGGGGTCGAGGTGATAGTCCTCAAGACAGCGCAGCCAGGACCGGGCGATGGACGGGTCGCTGCCGGGACCGTGCAGGTGGGATTTGCCCTGGGTCACGGTCAGCACTTGCTGGGCATGGCGACTCAAATGGTTGTCGTGCATTTCTTATTATTCTCTCCGAGAGCTGTGCTGAAACCCCACTAAGGAGCCTGGAACACATCCTGTGGCGAGGGAGCTTGCTCCCGCTCGAGTGCGAAGCGCTCGCCAAACCTGACCGGCAGACATATCCGGGGCCGCTTCGCAGCCCAGCGGGAGCAAGCCCCCTCGCCACACACGTTATCCGTGTGGCAATTGTGGTCCAGCATCCTCCAGCCATCGACCCAATGCAATGCTGGCAAGACCGCCCGGTCACAGGCTGTCCCACAAACGGCACAAAGTGTCACGGGCACCGTACCGAAAGCGTCACAGGCGCTGCCCGTCCGTCCGACAAAAATCGCGCAAAGCCTTGATTTGCCTGACCTGCAGGGCAGTGGCCCGGCCTTTGCTCTACGCTTAAAGCAAGCGCACAGGCGCTCTTCCTTACAAATACAAAAAGCCAAGGAGAAAACATCATGCGTTACGCTCACCCCGGTACTGAAGGCGCTATCGTTTCGTTCAAGAGCAAATACGGTAACTACATCGGCGGCGAGTTCGTCGCGCCTGTCAAAGGTCAGTACTTCACCAATACCTCGCCAGTGAATGGCCAACCGATTGCCGAATTCCCGCGTTCCACGGCCGAAGACATCGACAAGGCCCTGGACGCTGCCCACGCCGCTGCCGACGCCTGGGGCGCCACGTCCGCCCAGGCTCGCTCGCTGGTGCTGCTGAAAATCGCCGACCGCATCGAACAGAACCTCGAACTGCTGGCAATCACCGAATCCTGGGACAACGGCAAAGCCGTGCGTGAAACGCTCAACGCCGACATCCCGCTGGCCGCGGACCATTTCCGTTATTTCGCCGGTTGCATCCGCGCGCAGGAAGGCAGCGCTGCCGAGATCGACGGCAACACTGTGGCTTATCACATCCATGAACCACTGGGCGTTGTCGGGCAGATCATCCCGTGGAACTTCCCGATCCTGATGGCCGCCTGGAAACTCGCCCCGGCCCTGGCCGCCGGTAACTGCGTAGTGCTCAAGCCTGCCGAGCAAACCCCGCTGGGCATCACCGTGCTGATGGAGCTGATCGGCGACCTGCTGCCGCCGGGCGTGCTGAACGTGGTGCAGGGCTTCGGCAAAGAGGCCGGTGAGGCTCTGGCTACCAGCAAGCGCATTGCCAAGATCGCCTTCACCGGCTCGACCCCGGTCGGCTCGCACATCATGAAATGCGCCGCCGAAAACATCATTCCGTCCACCGTGGAGCTGGGTGGCAAGTCGCCGAACATTTTCTTCGAAGACATCATGAAGGCCGAACCGTCGTTCATCGAGAAAGCTGCCGAAGGCCTCGTGCTGGCATTCTTCAACCAGGGCGAAGTCTGCACCTGCCCGTCCCGGGCACTGGTACAAGAGTCGATCTACGACGAATTCATGAAAGTGGTCATGAACAAAGTCCTGCAAATCAAACGTGGCGACCCGCTGGACACCGACACCATGGTCGGCGCACAGGCGTCCGAGCAACAGTTCGACAAAATCCTTTCGTACCTGGAAATCGCCAAGGGCGAAGGCGCCGAACTGCTGACCGGCGGCAAGATCGAAAAACTCGAGGGCAGCCTGGCGACGGGTTATTACATCCAGCCGACCCTGCTCAAGGGCACCAACAAAATGCGTGTGTTCCAGGAAGAAATCTTTGGCCCTGTGGTGAGCATCACCACGTTCAAGGACGAAGCCGAAGCCCTGGCCATCGCCAACGACACCGAGTTCGGCCTGGGTGCCGGCCTCTGGACCCGCGACATCAACCGCGCCTATCGCATGGGCCGCGCCATCAAGGCCGGTCGCGTGTGGACCAACTGCTACCACTTGTACCCGGCGCATGCCGCGTTCGGCGGTTACAAAAAATCCGGCGTCGGTCGTGAAACCCACAAAATGATGCTCGACCACTATCAGCAGACCAAAAACCTGCTGGTGAGCTACGACATCAATCCGTTGGGGTTCTTCTAAAAACCGGGGGCGACACCGGTATTCCCGTGTCGCCCTTTCGATAGTCATCGCGGGCTTGCCCGCGATGGTGCCCTGAACGACAACATCAAATCATCGCCCTGCCGCTCTGGCACGGGCTTTGCGTGCCCGCTCTACAGGTAAATGCAGTTCCCGAAAGTCCAACAGATCAAACAATAAAAAAGACAGCGAGGACTTATGACTTCTTCCACACAGCTCAAACCCACACTCGGCACCCTGCATTTATGGGGCATTGCCGTCGGCCTGGTGATTTCCGGCGAATACTTCGGCTGGAGTTACGGCTGGGGCACCGCAGGCACCCTGGGTTTCCTCGTCACCGCACTGATGGTGGCGACGATGTACACCTGCTTTATCTTCAGCTTCACCGAATTGACCACCGCCATTCCCCATGCGGGCGGGCCGTTTGCCTACAGCCGGCGGGCCTTTGGCGAGAAAGGCGGCCTCATCGCCGGCATCGCCACCCTGATTGAGTTCGTCTTTGCGCCACCCGCCATTGCGATGGCCATCGGCGCTTATCTGAATGTGCAATACCCGGAACTTGACCCCAAGATTGCAGCCGTTGGCGCCTATTTCGTCTTCATGACCTTGAATATCCTCGGCGTCAGCATCGCCGCGACCTTCGAACTGGTGGTCACCGTTCTGGCCGTTGCCGAGTTGCTGGTGTTCATGGGCGTGGTCGCGCCGGGCTTCAGCTTCAGTAACTTCGTGCTCAACGGCTGGTCGGGCTCGAACGAGTTCACCATTGCCTCCATCCCCGGCATCTTTGCGGCGATCCCGTTTGCGATCTGGTTTTTCCTCGCCATTGAAGGCGCGGCGATGGCAGCTGAAGAAGCCAAGGACCCGAAACGCACGATTCCCAAGGCCTACGTCAGCGGCATTCTGACCCTGGTGTTCCTCGCGATCGGCGTGATGGTGATGGCGGGCGGCGTGGGCGACTGGCGTCAACTGTCGAACATCAACGACCCATTGCCCCAGGCGATGAAAGCCGTGGTCGGCAACAATTCGACCTGGATGCACATGCTGGTCTGGATCGGCCTGTTCGGGCTGGTGGCGAGCTTCCACGGAATCATTCTCGGTTACTCGCGCCAGTTCTTCGCCCTGGCCCGTGCCGGTTACCTGCCTCGCTCGCTGGCCAAACTGTCGCGCTTCCAGACCCCGCACCGGGCCATTCTGGCCGGCGGCGTGATCGGCATCGCGGCGATCTACAGCGACGGCCTGGTCAACCTGCAAGGGATGACCCTGACGGCGGCAATGATCACCATGTCGGTATTCGGCGCCATCGTGATGTACATCATCAGTATGCTGAGCCTGTTCAAACTGCGTAAAACCGAGCCGAACCTGGAGCGCTCCTTCCGCGCGCCGGGCTATCCGATCGTCCCGGGGATTGCGCTGTTCCTGGCGGTGGTGTGCCTGGTGGCGATGGCGTGGTTCAACCCGCTGATCGGCTGCGTGTTCCTCGGGTTCATGGCGGCCGGTTACCTGTATTTCCAACTGACCGCCAAGCAGCGCTTCGATGCGCCGGCGGATGCGATGCTCGAAGGCGTCTGAGTTGCACCGGCGCCGGGCCATGAGCCCGGCGCCTGCTTTATTGAAGTGCACGCAGTTCCTCAGTGGGAGCCAGCCTGCTGGCGATTGCGGCCTGACAGTCAGCATGGATTTCGACTGACACACTGCAATCGCCAGCAGGCTGGCTCCCACAAGGGTTCGGCGGTGTATTTGAGACATTTATAGAATCAGGAGGACACCGTGGCCACATTTGCCCATTCCGTCGGCGCCCAGACCTATCGCTTCGCCAGCCTGAAAGAGGTCATGGCCAAGGCCAGCCCGGCGCGTTCCGGGGACTTTCTGGCCGGCGTCGCCGCCCTCAACGATGGCGAGCGTGTGGCCGCGCAAATGGCCCTGGCCGATATCCCGCTGACTCATTTTCTGCAGGAAGTGCTGATTCCCTATGAGGCCGATGAAGTCACCCGACTGATCATCGACACCCACGACAAACAAGCCTTCGCCGCGGTCAGCCACCTGACGGTCGGCGGATTCCGCGACTGGCTGCTCAGTGACGCTGCCGACGAACAGAGCCTGCGCGCCCTCGCCCCCGGACTGACGCCGGAAATGGCCGCGGCCGTGTCGAAAATCATGCGCGTGCAGGACCTGGTGCTGGTCGCGCAGAAAATCCGCGTGGTCACGCAATTCCGCGGCACCATGGGATTGCGCGGACGCTTATCCACACGCCTGCAACCCAATCATCCCACCGACGAACCGGCGGGCATCGCCGCGAGCATTCTCGACGGTCTGTTGTACGGCAACGGCGACGCGATGATCGGCATCAACCCGGCCACCGACAGCATCGCCTCGATTTGCGCAATGCTGGAAATGCTCGACGCGATCATCCAGCGCTATGAGATTCCTACACAGGCCTGCGTGCTGACCCACGTCACCACGTCCATCGAAGCGATCAATCGCGGCGTTCCACTGGACCTGGTGTTCCAGTCGATCGCCGGCACCGAAGCGGCCAATGCCAGCTTCGGCATCAACCTGAACGTTTTGCAGGAAGGCTATGACGCCGGTTTGAGCCTGAATCGCGGCACCTTGGGGCAAAACCTCATGTATTTCGAGACCGGCCAGGGCAGCGCCCTGTCGGCCAACGCCCACCACGGCCTCGATCAACAGACCTGCGAAACCCGCGCCTACGCCGTGGCGCGACATTTCAAACCGTTTCTGGTGAACACGGTTGTAGGGTTCATCGGCCCGGAGTACCTCTACAACGGCAAACAGATCATCCGTGCCGGTCTGGAAGACCACTTCTGCGGCAAATTGCTCGGCGTGCCGATGGGCTGCGACATCTGTTACACCAATCACGCCGAAGCCGATCAAGACGACATGGACACCCTGCTGACCCTGCTGGGCGTGGCCGGGATCAACTTCATCATGGGCATCCCCGGATCCGACGACATCATGCTCAATTACCAGACCACCTCGTTCCACGACGCGCTCTATGCCCGACAAACCCTGGGCTTGAAGCCGGCTCCGGAGTTCGAACAGTGGCTGGCCAGAATGGGCATCTTCACCCAGGCAGACGGCAAGATTCATTTCGGCGACAGCCTGCCGCCCGCCTTCCGCCAGGCGTTGGGGCAACTGGGATGAGTGTCGAAATGGATAAACCGCCTGTTGATGCAGAAAATCCATTGCTGGCACTGCGGCGCCTGACCCCGGCGCGGATTGCCCTGGGCCGCACCGGCACCAGCATGCCCACCAGCGCACAGCTGGATTTTCAGTACGCCCACGCCCAGGCCCGGGACGCGGTGCACCTGCCCTTCGACCATGCCGGGCTCACCGCCCAATTGGCCGAGTGCGGATACGAAAGTGTGCTCCTGCACAGCGCCGCCGCAAACCGGGACACTTATTTGCAGCGCCCTGACCTGGGGCGGAAATTGAGCGATGAGTCGGCGCAAATCTTGCGCAATCATGCTTCAGCCCATCCCGGCGGCGTCGATCTGGTGATTGTCGTGGCCGATGGTTTGTCGGCACTGGCTGTGCACCGTCACACGGTGCCCTTCCTGGCGCGCATGCGAGAGCAGATCGAAGTCGATGGCTGGACGGTTTCTCCGGTGATTCTGGTAGAGCAAGGCCGGGTCGCGGTGTCCGATGAAATCGGTGAGCTGCTGGGCGCAAAAATGGTGGTGATCCTGATCGGCGAACGCCCTGGACTCAGCTCGCCAGACAGCCTGGGGTTATATTTCACCTACAGTCCAAAGGTCGGCCTGACTGATGCTTACCGCAACTGCATCTCCAATGTGCGACTGGAAGGCTTGAGTTATGGCATGGCGGCACACCGTTTGCTTTATTTGATGCGTGAAGCCTGTCGGCGGCAGCTGTCGGGGGTCAACCTGAAGGACGAAGCGCAGCTTCAGACGCTGGAGTCGGACGCAGGAGCGGACATCAAAGGTAATTTCCTACTGAATTCGTCGAAGGCCTGAACCGTTTCCGCATTGCGTTTCTCATTCGGTTTCAGGCAGGATCGAAACACGGCTGCCCGAGTGAGAACCGTTCGCCGTCAGAGCAAGACAGCCACTTGAAGACGAGACCTATCGATGCGGATTATTCAAGCGACCCTCGAACACCTGGACCTGCTGACCCCGTTGTTCGTCAAATATCGCGAGTTTTATGGTTCCCTGCCGTATCCGGACTCGTCTCGGGCGTTCCTCGAGAAACGTCTGCGCCGCAAGGAATCGGTGATCTACCTGGCTCTGGCCGATGACGACGACAAGAAGCTGATGGGTTTCTGTCAGCTGTACCCGAGCTTTTCGTCGCTTTCGCTCAAACGCGTGTGGATCCTCAATGATATCTACGTCGCTGAAGACGCCCGCCGTCAGTTGGTCGCCGACAATCTGATGCGCACCGCGAAAAAAATGGCCAAGGAAACCAACGCCGTGCGCATGCGCGTTTCCACCAGCAGCGACAACCAGATCGCGCAGAAAACCTACGAATCCATCGGGTTCAAGGAAGACACCGAGTTCAAGAACTACGTGTTGCCGATCAGCGACGAGCTGTAACGCCTCCACGCTGTGGCGAGCTCTTTGTGGCAAAGGAGCTCGTCGGATCGCCGCACCGTCCCGCTCGGCTGCGCAGCCGTCGTAAAATCGGCCAATGTAATTCCCTTGGCTGACCGCGAACCCAGGTTCTGGGAGTGCTTCGCCCTCCAGCGGGAGCAAGCTCCCTCGCCACAGGTGGTGTGTGCAGCCTGTCGGACTGTGATTTTCGAGACATCCCCCGCTACAAACTCGACGCGCTTTTCACTTTCCAGCCCGTATAATGCCGACCTTTCCGGCTTGTAAGAAAAACTACACCCATCTGTAGCCTTACGCGAAGTCATCCGCACAGGCCTGCCGAGTCGGGCCGTCACCACAGGTGCCCCCCATGGATTTCAACCCGCTCGACCTTATCCTGCATCTCGATGTTTACCTCGACTTGCTGGTGAACAACTACGGGCCATGGATCTACGCCATTCTGTTTCTGGTGATCTTCTGCGAAACCGGCCTGGTGGTGATGCCCTTCCTGCCGGGTGATTCCTTGCTGTTTATTGCGGGTGCCGTGGCGGCCGGTGGCGGCATGGACCCTGTGCTGCTGGGCGGTTTGCTGATGCTCGCGGCGATCCTCGGTGACAGCACCAACTACGTCATCGGACGAACGGCAGGCGAACGTCTGTTCAGCAATCCGAACTCGAAAATCTTCCGTCGCGATTACCTGCAACAAACCCACGATTTCTACGACAAGCACGGTGGCAAAACCGTGACCCTGGCGCGGTTCCTGCCGATCATCCGCACCTTCGCACCGTTCGTCGCCGGCGTGGCAAAAATGCCTTATCCGCGTTTCTTTGCCTTCAGCGTCCTCGGCACCATCCTTTGGGTGGGCGGCCTGGTGACCCTCGGTTACTTCTTCGGCAACGTTCCGTTCATCAAGCAAAACCTGTCGCTGCTGGTAGTGGCCATCATCCTGCTTTCGCTGGTGCCAATGATCATTGGCCTGGTCCGCAGCCGCTTCGGCAGCTCCGCCTCCAAAGCCGAACCCCGCTGAGCGATGTGGTCGCTCAGCGCCTGGCGTCGCCGGCGCATTCTCGCCAGACACCCGATTGCCGATGACATGTGGCAGCGGGTGCGCCATCACCTGAGTTTTCTCGACGGCATCAGCGCCGCTGAAGACCAATGGCTGCGCGAGGCCAGTGTGTTGTTCCTGGAAGACAAACACCTGACCGCCCTGCCCGGCGTCGAACTCCATCAGGAACAGCGCTTGCTGCTCGCCGCCCAGGCGCAATTGCCCTTGCTGAACCTGGGCGATCTGAACTGGTATCAGGGTTTTCACGAAATCGTCCTCTACCCCGACGACTTCCTCAGCCCCCAGCGCCATCGCGACGCCAGTGGCGTGGAGCACGAATGGGACGGCGAGCACAGCGGTGAGGCCTGGCAGCAAGGCCCGATCATCCTCGCCTGGCCCGGCGTGATGGCCAGTGGCGGCTGGGAGGGCTACAACCTGGTGATCCACGAACTCGCGCACAAACTCGACATGCTCAACGGCGACGCCAATGGCCTGCCGCCGCTGCACGCCGACATGCGCGTCAGCGACTGGGCCAGCGTCATGCAAGAGGCCTACGACGACCTCGACCGGCAACTGGAGTGCAACCCTGACGCCGAAACCGCCATCGACCCGTATGCGGCGGAAAACCCCGCCGAGTTCTTTGCGGTGACCAGCGAATACTTCTTCAGCGCTCCAGATTTGCTGCACGAGGCGTATCCTCGGGTGTATGAACAGCTGAAGCTGTTTTACCGACAGGACCCATTGGCCCGGCTGCGGCAACTTCTGGCCGAAGACCCGGTCTATCAGGCACGCGACTAAGGTCTACAAGACCCTTGGTGCATGGCATCGACGGCGGAATATGCCTATAATCGCCGCCACTTTTTGGTCAATCCGGCCAAGTGTTTTTGGTCAACTAACGGGGGCACCGCCCAATGAGCTACAGCAAGATTCCGGCTGGCAAAGACCTGCCGAACGACATCTACGTCGCGATCGAGATTCCGGCCAACCACGCGCCGATCAAATACGAAATCGACAAAGACAGCGATTGCCTGTTCGTTGACCGTTTCATGGCCACCCCGATGTTCTACCCGGCCAACTACGGTTACATCCCGAACACCCTGGCTGACGACGGTGATCCCCTCGACGTGCTGGTCGTGACCCCTTACCCGGTTGCTCCAGGCTCCGTCATCCGCGCCCGTCCGGTCGGCATCCTGAACATGACCGACGACGGCGGCGGCGATGCCAAAGTCATCGCAGTCCCGCACGACAAGCTGTCCCAGCTGTACGTCGACGTGAAGGAATACACCGACCTGCCACCCCTGCTGATTCAGCAGATCGAGCACTTCTTCGCGAACTACAAAGATCTCGAAAAAGGCAAATGGGTGAAAATCGAAGGCTGGGCCGGTGCAGACGCCGCCCGCGAAGCGATCACCAAGTCGGTTGCTGCCTATAAAGGCTGAGACGCCACTGGCCTTGCGCCACTGACGACTTGAAAAAACCCCGGTTGATCCGGGGTTTTTTGTGCGTGTTTGAATCAGCTTAAACAGCGCGTTTAACTGGCGGGTGCAGCGGTTTTTCCTTGTTTAATTCTTACCAAAGACGTCTTACATCAAGACTTAAATTTCACGTCAAATTTGAACGTTTTGTTGAATCAAAGCCTTATGCCGCGCGGCTAGACTCGTGTTTATGAAAAAGAACAAAACCTGCGGCCCACGATTCAGAATGCTCCTGAAAGAGGTCCAAATCACGACCACGAGATTTGCCGAATTCCTGGGCATTTCCGACCCTCAAACTGTCCACAACTGGTATTCCCGCGGAGTGCCCGACTACCGCATGGAGGATGTTGCCAGAAGACTCTCCGTGAACAGCGAATGGCTGAAAACCGGGGAAGGGCCAAAAGACGCCAGGGAATTACGTCTGGTCGACGACTCCGGCAACGCCTTCGACGCCCAGTCGATCCGCGGCACCTATCGGGTCATCGAACCCGTCGACATCGAACTGCCCTTTTACAAAGAAACGGCCATCACACCCGGCGCTGACAAAACCCACGTCATCAAAGACCCCAGCGAATCGATCCGCCTGCCACGCAGCGATCTCGACTCCCTGGAAATCAATCACGCCGACGCCATCTGCGCCCGGATGGTCGGCAACAGCATGGCCGAAAGAATCGAAGACGGCTCCATCGTCGCCATTGATCGCGGGCTCACGCAAATTGTCGACGGACAGATCTACGCCATCGAGCACGACGGCATGCTGCGCATCAAGTACCTGAGCCGGGTGCCGGGCAACGCGATTCGCATGCGCAGCCACAACAGCGCCGAATACCCGGACGAGGTCATCAGACCTCCGCAAATCGAAGAAGAAAACATCAGGGTGCTGGGATGGGTGTTCTGGTGGTCGACGCTAAACAAACGCAGGCCGCCGGTGCCATTCCTGTAACACTGCATTGTTTTCGTACGGATATGCTCACTTCCACTGGCATCACACGATCCCTGTGGAAGCGGGCTTGCCCGCGAAGACGGCAGAACATTCGCCTCAAACCCCGGATCAGCCACCCCATCCAAGGCATCTGGCAGCCCTGCCCCGCACACCAAGCTGGGAATTCTCCAAAAAAATCAGTATGCTGCGCCCCACATTTGCGCATCGACCCGCCCCGCGGCTCCGATCGCACCGACAAGGCAGATGATTTTCTCGCCGAGTCCCACAGCCGGACGCAAGATCCGGGTGTACGTTTTGAAGGCTGGCGCGGTTTACCAAAAATGAACCAAGCCAGTCCCCGAGAAGCCGGCCACAAGCCGGCTTTTTAATGTCCGGAAGAAAGCACGCAGCATCAATGCATGTAATGCAGAATCGGTCAGCGGCCTGCTGACCAATTATGGATAACTAAACCCCTTAACCAACGTCAACTCCCCCACCGCCCGCATCGGCACCAGAAAAGTCTCCATCTTCTCATTCGGCGTCCCCTCCTCCGTAATCACCGTCACCTGCGCCGTGGTCAGCGGTTGAACCGCATTTTCCTGCCCGTCCTCATCACTGCGATACCCGCCCCCGAAGTAATTCACATACACCAAATACTGCCCCTTGATCGGCGCTGGCATGGCAAAAATTTCCGGCCCATACCCCGTCGTCACGTCCACATCCAGCGCCGCACCATTCGGCACAACCCGGTCGCCATACCAGATGTGCGCCCCATCGGGCGTGACGAGGTGCAAGTCCAGATCCGTGCCGTCGCTGTCCCAGGCCAGCAACACGCGCAATTTCGCCGGGGTGGCGCCGCCACTGGCATTGAGAAATTGCGTGCGGTGGCGCTGCTGGCCATCGGGGCTGCGGACTTCGACGCTGTTGCTGCCGTTGGGGAAGGAGAACGGTCGATCGAAGCGGCCAGCGGAGTCGATCTTCAGCGGCATGCTGACGCCGTTGACGATCAATCGGCCGGGTTCAGTGGACTTGGGTGTGGCTTTGATCTGGCCGGTGATGCGTGCGGTGTTGGCCTGTCCTGCCGGCGTGTTCACCGAGGAAGCCGGGTAGTTGACAGTCTGGCGGAAGTTTTCGCCTTCGCCCCCGACTGCACCGGTGCGCCAGCCGCCGACGGGGGTGTCGAGTTTGGCGGCGCTTTCAGCCGCGGAAACCGTCGGCAACATGCAAACAGAACAAAGGAACAGGAAGACCTGTGGATAACGGAGTTTCATGGCCTATTCCAGCAAGAGGTGGCGGGCGAGCCCTTCAATGTAGGTTTCATCCTGGCCGTTGGGATGAGCTTCAAAAGCCAGGTGCAGGTATTCGTGGGTCAGGTCGAGGCGGTCTTGCAGCGACAGCACGCCGCGCACGTAGATGCGCTGACGCTCTCGGTCGACATAGGGGCTGCCGAAGGCGAGGCGGCAGACGGCGAACGTGCTGACTTCGTTGTAGCCGACCTCGCTGTCCAATCGCGCACGCCAGCCGCGGCGTTGGGTTTGCAGCCAGTCTTGCGCGGCGGGCAGCACGTCGCAGGAGGCGACGGGGTTGTCCCAGCGGCTGAGGCTGGCGCGCGGGTAGGCGTGCAGCAGGATGGCGTCGTAGCGTTGGCCGGCGTTGGCTTGCTCGACGGCTTGTTGCCAGGAGAGTTTGTCCGGGCCGGGTTGGTCGGAGTGGTAGGTGACGGTGCTGCCGGCGAGGACGAGGTCGCTGGTCCACGCGGCGATGTGGCGCGATTCGGCGGTGGCCGGGCGTGGTGCGACCCGCTGGCGACTGCTGCTGTCGTCGATGCTCAGGCAGTCGCCGTGGCGGGTGGCGTTTTGCAGCAGGTAGGTGCGAATGGCGACGGCCAGGGCTTTGGCGGCTTCGGCGGGTTCAGGTTTGGCTTCCCGTTGCAGCACTCGGGCGACGTATTCTTCGCGATCCAGACGGGCGACCAGATTGTCGCCCACCAAAAACAGCTCACCGTCGCTGTGAATATCCAGTTGATTGCCATTGGCGAATTCAACGCGATAGTCGCCCTGCAAAGGCCCGGAAGACACAACCCTATCCCCCGCCAGAACGCGTCCAATCGGATAACGAGAAAACAAGCCGACTTCAACGCAGCGCCCCGCATCCAACGGCCAATCAACCGGCAACACCGACGCCAACGCCTGACCGTAATTGCGCAGAACCATCTGACTGGTCCCGCGCCCACCGGCCCAGATCGGCGTGCCATCCACGGTCCAACCGGCAAACCCACCCTGACGCGACGATGGATCGTGATCACCCAACCAGCTCCAGGTTTTCACCCGCAACCGGCTACCGAGTTCGCCGACGACATTGCCGTCAGCGGCATTCAACACCACATCAAGCAACACCCGCCGCGCCTGATCCTGTGCGGGCATCACGGCCAACATTCGCAGTAGTTCCACCACCGAAACCCGCGTGGATGGCTGCAACGAAGGCAAGTCCAGCAGCCACTCGGGCGCTTTCCGTGCCTGCCAATACGTGCGCCAACCTGTGCCGGAAATACCCAACCGAGCAGGCTCAAAATACAAACCGCAGGACTTCACCAGCGCTTGATCACGTTCGATCTTGCCGCCCGCGGTGCAACAATAAACTTCTTCTTTCGACTGCCCGCGACATTCATACGCCGGCTCTCGGGCACCGGTGTCCACCAGCCAGCCGTAGACAAACAACTTCCACACACTGCCCAACGGCGTCTGCAAAGCGTCGGGCAACGGCTCGCGAGAAATCACCTGAGTCGGGCTCAGCGCCAGCAATTCACCCTTGAAGCCCAGTCGCAACGGTTCGTCCTGCGCTGTCGCCAGCGCAGGGATCAAACACAGCAGCCACCAGACCAAGCGTCGGGTCATGTCAGTTGACCGTGACCTGACCCAGCGCCGGTTTCTGTTCCAGAGCCTGATGCTGTGGCGCGTAGACCTGAGTGAAACGCACTGGCGGCAGGTTGAACTGGCCTTTCTGCGAGAAGCGCACCAGATGACGCAGACGCAACTCACCACTCAGGGCGTCCACCGGAATCGCATAAGCCATCTGACCCGGTTCGAAGCGCGCTTTCTCCAACGCGGACGGTTCGGTGCCAGCCTTGCCCATGAGTTTGATGCCCCACGTGGTGCGCTCGACATCGGCACCCGGCGGCAGCGGTACTTCGATCATCCCGTAGCGCAGTGGTTTGGCCGCTTTGCTGGTGATGATCACTTCGTCCAGATACAGGCTGTCGCTGGACAACGGCTTGCTGCCAACCACTTCGAGTTTGAAGGTGAAGGCCGCGTCACCCGGCACCAGACGCGACAGGCGACGGGTGATGGTCACGGCCATCGGATCAACCGGCGGTTGCCGGGTCTGGAAACTCAACGCTGCCCGCAACGGGCGCTCTTGCGTCCCGGTCAGCGACAACACTGCCGGTACGGGCGCAGCGCCCTGCCACGTCCAATACATCTCACCGGTATCACCGTAGTTTTTCTTCCAGCCGTCACCCGGTGCCAGTGCGATGGTCGGTGAAGCCTGCTCGATGCTGCGTTGCAACCAGGTCAGCGCCAACGCGCGCTCCAGGGTCGATTGCTGCGGCAACAGACGTTGCAACAAGGCTTGCGCGTGAGCCTGATCGAAGGCTTGCAACGACAGGTTCAACGCTTCGGCAAACGGCTGGGAACTGACCGCCAGACGCTGTTGCGCATCGGCCAATTGACGATTGAAAGCGTCAGGCAATGTCACCTTGGACTGACGAGCCAACGATGCCGTCAATGCACGCGCAGCCGCCAACCCGAGCGCCGAATCCGGATCACTCATGACGAGGCTGCCTTCGCCATCCTCCATCAGGTTCGCGGCGTTGCCCTCGCCCGCTTTCGCCAGATCATCCATCAAACCGCTGAGCAAGGTGTTCACCGGCAATTGCATCTGTTTGGCGAACGACAGGATCAACGCCCGTTGCAGCAGCGGCGTGTTTTTCGCCTGCTTCGAATACACCTCCAGCACCCGCTGCCAATGCTCCGGCGGCAGGCTCAGCTCCAGCGCTTTGCTGGCGTGCCAGTCGGCGTAGTAGGCGTACGCGGTGAGGAACGCGTCCGGCTCACCGTCCATGCCCCACCAGGTGAAGCTCGCCGAAGGCCCGGCCATTTGCACCAGGCGCAGACGGCTGTTTTGCATGATCAGACGCAAGCGATCGCGGATCTGCGGGTTCGACGACAAGGTCGGGTACGCGATGCTCAACGGCAGCAAACGACTGGCCGTCTGCTCGACGCCGCCGTACGGATAGCTCAGCAAATCGTCGAGCGCCGAGCGGAACAGCGCTTGCGGGCTGTCATCCAGACGCAGGCGAATGTCCGTTGCGTCCACCGGCAAGGTCAGCGGCGTGTCGCCGCTGGCCACGTCCAGGCTTTGGCTTTGTGTGACCTGCCAGCCTTCGCCGGTCGCGGTCAGGCGCACGGCCAGCGCGTCAGCGGTTTTGCCGTCCTGCACCAGCTCGGCGGTCCACTCGCCCGTGGCCAAGTCGAACGCCGGCAACGCGATGTAGTTGATGCCGTTGTTCAGCGTCACCGGCACCCGCTGTTCGGCACCGGCGAAATGAATCACCAGCTCAGCCTTGACCGGTTTGTCCGCCTGGCTGAAGGCGAACACACCGAGATCCGGCTTGTCGCCCGTACGGAATTTGCTCGGGCCGCTCCACTTCAGGTACAGCGGTTTTTCCGAGCGCACGAATTGCTTTTTCTGCCCGACCTGACCGTCATCGGCGATGGCTCGCGCGGTGATGCGCCAGCGGGTCAGCGAGTCCGGCATCTTGAAGGTGAAGCGGGTTTTGCCGTTGGCGTCGGTGATCAATTCCGGCTGCCATGCGGCGGTGTCGACGTCTTCACGACGTGGCCGCTCCAGCACTTTCACGCCTCGCTCGCTGCGATTGGCTTTGCCCGGCGCGCCTGGGCTGCCCGGCAACGCGACGTCGTAACTGATGAACGACAGACTGGCGCTGGTGCGCACGTTGTTGCGGCGTGGATGGTAGAAGAACTGGTCGATGGTCGGCGCGACTTCCGGTTGCAGCGCGTAGACCATTTCGTCGACCACGCTGACCGTCAGGTGCGCCGGAATCGGCTTGCCGGCGAATTGGGTGGTGAGGTCGACGGACACGGTATCGCCCGGTTGATACGCTTCTTTGTCGGTGGTGAAAGCCACGTCGATCTGCGGCGCAATCACCTTGATGCCGGCGTTCTGGAAGCTGTATTGACCGCCCTTGGTGTACAGAACCGAGAACGTCAGGTTCGGCGCGAAATTGTCCTTCACCGGGATGCGTGCTCGGTATTGGGTGTCGCTGAGTTTTTCCATCTTCAGCCAGTCACCGCCCTTGGACAGCAGCGCAGTCGCCTCGACCTTGTCCCGTTCAAGCGACAGCAGTGCATCGCTGACGGGCTCCGGGAAAGTGATCAGCGCAAGGGCTTCGTCGCCTGCCTTGTACTCGGGTTTGTCGAGGACGATTTCCACGGTGCCGGGCACGGCTTTGACGCCATCGCCGGTGACTGAATGGCCTGTGGCGCCGACCACGCGACCGTGGTCATCCTTCAAGGTCAGGTTGTAAGTGCCAGGGCGCTCGAACGCCAGCGTGAAGCCCTTATCGGATGCGGAAAGTTTGCCTTCACCGGTGCTCTGATCTTCCAGACGCACCCAGCTGTAGCCGCTCGGCGTGACCGCTTTGCTCTGCTCGCTGCCACCTTCGTTGGCGTAGCTGAAAACAACCTTGTCACCCACCGCACTGAAGCGCTGCGGCGCCCGCAGACTGAAACTCGCGGCCCCCCGGTCGATGAGGATTTCCTTGGTGGTCCTGACCCGATACGCCGCACCATCGCTGGCGAAAACGGTGAGCATGTAGCGGCTCGGTTTCTCGGCGGCGGGCAGGTCGAGGGTCGCGTTGCCTTTGGCGTCGGTGGTCAATTCGGTACTGGTCAGTTCCACCGGGAATTGCCCGAGGTATTGCAGCTCGTTATCGACCATCGACAGTTGCTGGGCGCGCAGGCTCAGGGTCAGTTTGGCATTCGCGACGGGCTTGCCGTCCGGGTACAGCAGCACCAGGCTGCCCTTGACCGGCTCGCCGGTGCGGTAATCCTGCTTGGCCAGGTTCAGCGAGATTTCGAAATGCGGCTTGATGTATTCGGCCACGCGGAAGGCGCTGCTGTAGGCCTGGTCCTTGTAGCTGAAACGCAGTTCATAACCGCCGGCCACGGCGTTATCCGGCAACTGGAATCGGCCTTGGGTGCCGGCCTTGGAATCAAGCTTCAGCGCCAGCGATTGCAGCGCCGTGCCGGTGGCATCGAGTACCGTCACGTTGACGACGGCAGCGGTCGGTGCCACGGAATCCCGGGCGTTCTTGAACTCGCGACCGACGATTTTCAGCGACACCCAATCCCCCGGCCGATACAGCGGCCGGTCGGTGAAAGCATAGAGTTTGGTGTCGTAGATTTCGCTGTCGTAATAGAAGTTCTCGGAGACAAACACCCCGCCCTCTTCGTCCTCGCCGATCACGAACGAACGCTCCGGACTGACGTGTTTCAGACGCAGCAAACCATCGGCGTCGGTGGCGCCACTGCTCATTACGCCGAGGCCATCGGTCCACAGCACATTCACCTTAGGCACCGAACTGCCTTCGTGTTTGCGCGCCGCCCAGACCAGCAGTTCATCACCGGCAATCTTGCTCACGGCCACGGTGTTGGAGACGAAGACCATGGTGGTCGCGCGGTACTTGCCGATCAGCGCTTCCACCAGATACAGCCCCGGTTTCAGGTTGCCCAACGGGATGTACACGTTGCCTGGCGCGACAGTGACGAACTCGCTGGACGAACCGGCCAGATTCACGCCTTCTGGTGGCTGGATCGGTTTGGCTTGCCACAGCGGATAACGGAACTGGCTGACCACCGGCAGGCCTGGAATCAGTGCGAACTGCGGCTGGGCGTCGTAAGGCGTTGGCGCGGCAATCGCGGTGCCCATCTTCAGTTCAGGTACTTCCTCGGTGACTTGTTTGCGCGACTCGTAGGAAAACGCCCGCTGCATCACGCGACGGGATTTGCGGTACCAGTTGTCCCACAGGTACGCGAGGGTGTTCGACAGACCTTCACCCTTGAATTGGCCGTCGCTGACCACGCGATGCAGGTTCTTCTGGCGCTTGAGGAAATCCAGCGGCTTGTCGATGCGATACACCCGAATGTCCGCGCCGCCGTAGGGCTCCATGCGGAAGCGGCGATAGTCACGGCCCGGCGCTTCGAGGCGCACCATCGCCTGCTCGTCACTGGCAAAACTGCTGTCCGCCAGCAGGAAAAAACTTTCACCGGCCACCGGCGTGTAGCCGCTCGGCTCGACGGTATCTTCGGCGTTCACTGCCGAAACAGGCAGGACCAACACCAACAATAGAGACAGAAAGCGCAGCATGCGGGCACCGGTCATAGGGAGAGAAAGTTCAGTCGATAGACGCCGATGAAGTTGGGGTTGGCTGCGTCGGGTATCCATCGGGTGTCCTTCCATGTCATGAGTTGCTGCAGGCTCGCGGATCGCATGCCGTTGTCAGTGGGGGTGGTGGTGCCGGTGTGATAGGCGATGTAGCGGCCCATCCAGATCATCAGGTGCTGGTCGTCGCCCTGATCGAAAAACATCAGGTCACCGGGTCGCGCTTGCGCCACGTCGCGGCCCACCAGATGGCTGTTGAACTGAATCAGTTTGATCGCGTTGACGTAAGGCCCGACCTTGCCGCCGCCCTGCTGCCATTGCTGGGCGAGGCCGCGTTGGGCGTCGCTCAGTTGCAGCTCCGGCGGCAGGTAGCGGTTGGACAGGCCATTGCTGCGCAGCCATTTGTCGTCATGGACTTTCAGCGCTTCGTTGGCGGCAAAACGCACCAGCCCCGCGCAGTCCTGCTGATACCAGCGCGGGCTCGGGCCTTGGGTCAGTTGCTCCTGGGCGATGCGCACGAACCAGGCGCGAAACACTTGGGATTGCTGCGGGTCGAGCGGCGCGGCGTCACTGGCAAATGCGCGACTGCCGAGCAACATCGCCAGCAGGCCGAGGCCTCGGATAAGTGCGGTCACAGGGCCTTCCAT
Source organism: Pseudomonas sp. NFX71 (assembly GCF_048079215.1). Lineage (NCBI taxonomy): Bacteria > Pseudomonadati > Pseudomonadota > Gammaproteobacteria > Pseudomonadales > Pseudomonadaceae > Pseudomonas > Pseudomonas sp. NFX71. The sequence continues at coordinate 1,182,842 of NZ_CP182230.1, forward strand.
TCCAGTGGCAGCCATTGCCAGTGGCCGTCGGGCTCGCTGCCTTCCGGCAACGTCAGCGCGTATTTTCCGTAGCCACCGAGCTTGCGCAGCTTCGGGATCAGGTAAGTTTGCGCGGCGTTATAGAACACCGGTTCCATGTCCTGCGGCAGGCTGTCGAGGGTTTCCTGTTGCATCAGTTGCGCCATGGAATCCGGGCCGAAGTAGACCGGCATCAGCAGGTCTTTCGGCACCACGTCGGCCATCGGCGGGAAACGTTTGTCGAGGGTGCCGAGGGCTTTGTCCACCAGTTTGTCATCGAGGGAAAACAGCAGCGTCGAACCGTGGCGCGCCAGGCTGACTTTCATGAAGGCCTTGCCGGTGATCGCGTCCGGGTTCTCGGCATCCTTGGCTTTGTAAGGGCCGAAGTTGGAGCTGACCTGACGCTGCCACTGGTGGTGTTCACCTTCCTGTTTTTCCACCACCGGGAACGCGTGTTCTTCGACGTTGCCTTCATAGGCGCCGACCATCGAACCGAAAAGGCTGCCCAGGTCGCCGTCGAGTTTGGCGCTGTCATCATCGTTCAGGCTGGCCACCAGCAGCGGCGTGTACAGCCGCGAATCGGCGTACCAGCACAGGCCGGCAGCACCGGCCATGTGTTCGGTCAGGGCCTGGGCCACGGTTTCTTCGGCGCCGAGTTTCACCAGCAACGGTTTCTGTTGTTCGGCGGCGAGCGGTAGCGCCACACAAGCGCTGGCCCCCATCGGCATGGCTTGCCAGATCGGTTTGAAATCGAAGTCCGGCTGGTTTTCCAGTTCGTCCATGGCGAGGAAGCTGTGCCAGCCCTTGTCGTCCATATCGAAACGCAGGCCGGCGAAGTTCGGGATGAAACGCTGGTAACCCATGGCCAGGACGCTGGAATTGACCGAGAGGCGTTGTTTCACTTCAGGGGCGCGAGGTGGCAGGCCGAAGGCTTCGGGGAACAGTTTCTGCCCGCCAAGCAGTGCTTCCAGCGATTCAGTCGAGACCATGCCGGCTTCATCGACCGGACCGTGGCCGGTCTCGTAGAGTTTGGCCGGGTTGGACAGCACCACCAGTTTGTCGCCATGGGAGGCGAACAGCAGCGCTTTGCTGTGGTTGTAGGTGAGCTGATAAAGCGGCACCACATCACCGCCGACCTTGATCTCACTGAGCTGGGTCAGCTGCGAATCATCCAGCGCCACTTTCGCCAGCGGCTCCAGCACTTTGGCCAGACCACCACGATCCATCACCAACAAAAAGTCTTTCAGGCGGCCATCCGCCCCGCGCCACAGCGCTACGTCCGCCGGTTGATCGAAAAGCTGTTCAATCAGGCTGTCCTGCAACTTCAGGTCATGCTCGTAAATGATCCGGCGCAGACTGCCGATCAAGCCAAGGCGATCGGCATGGGCTTCGTAATAGAAGACGAAATCTTCGGTAAGGGTTTCCTTGAGGAACGGCACCGCCAGCAAGTCCTTGGGCAACTGGCTCAAGGAGTGGGTTTCGAGCAGACCGTCCGGGCGGCTCATGCCCAGTTTATCGCTGGCCAACTCGGCGGGCGGCGCCTTGGGTTTGTGCATGAACCAGCCAAGTCCGGCCGCCACGCCTGCCACAAGGATCAGCCCGCCCAGCAGCACAGGCCAACGCCGGGAGGGTTTGGCTGCGGGTTCGGCAGGAGAAACAGTGTTATCGCTCATGTTCACGCTCATGTTCCCAAAGCTCAGCAATTCATCCGTGGAGCGGGATGCTTAATAGTTGAAAGTCTTGACCAGCAGCAGGTCACCGATCGCGCGCAGGGGCACGATGAAGGTCTCGCGTTTTTCGTCGACGGTGTTTTCGTTGAGCACCAGATTGATCTGCGAGGTGATCACCTCGTTCTGGTTGCTGGTCTCATCGAAGTTATAGCCGCCGCTGCCGAAGTTGCCCCAATAGTTCACGTAAACCAGATAGGTGCCATGCAGCGGCGCGGTCATGGTGAACATTTCCGGGCCGGGGCCATCGACGCCGTCCGGGTCCAGGCCACCGCCGTTGCTCATCGCCGGGCGAGCCCAGAACGCATGCTGGCCGTCGGGGGTAATAATGTGCAGGTCGAGTTCAGCCTTCGGATCGTCCCAACCCAGCACCACGCGAATCCGCGCCGGGGTGCGCAGGTTATTGGCTTCGTAGAACTGAACGCGCTTGAGGGATTTGCCTTCGGCACTGCGCACTTCGACGCTATTGGAACCGGCGCCAAACGCGTACGGCCGGGCGAAACGTCCTTGGTCGTCGGTGTAGAGGTTCAATGGATTGCCGTTGACCGCCAGCGTGTGCGGCCCGCGTTGCGTGCCAATGGCCTTGAGCTGGCCCTGGATCATCGTGCGATTGCGCTGCACGCCCCGGTCGATGGGCGGCGTGGGATAGGCCACTTGTGGGTTTTCGCTGCGATCGAGCAGGCCGTTGTAGCGCCAGCCGCCCACCGGCTCCGACAGCTCGGCCGTCGGCTCGGCGCAGGCAGCCGTCGCGCAGACCCACCCCATCAGGCATAGAAAAAATGAACGCATGTGACGCCTCCTGCCATGCATAACGAAACCTTGCGCCTGATCCTCGGCGCGTTACAGATCCAAAAACTGCGTTTCGTCAGAAAGACCCGTGACTATTGGGTCGTAGAAGCCGCGAAGGTTAGCCATTTGGAGGATTTTTAACAATCGGATACATCTCGAATTGCGGGGGTTATCACGATGTTGTCAGGCGTGAGCCGAATAGCAGCCTTATTCGGCTTACAAAATGAGCCGAACAATTCTGTTCTCGCGGATGTATCCGAAACCCTGTGGGAGCTGGCTTGCCTGCGATGACGGTGTATCAGGCAGCGGGGGATTGATGGTGTACAACCAAATCCCCAGCTGACAACGGCCGCTCATTTGCCCATAACCCCCATGTCTGCTAGTGTCGCGCCGGTTTAACGTCAACCGGAAATCGCCGCCATGGCCCGTAAAAAAGCTGCACTGGATTTCGAACAATCCCTCGCCGACCTGCAAACGCTGGTGGAGCGACTGGAGAACGGCGAACTGTCGCTGGAAGACTCGCTGACCGCTTTCGAGCAGGGCATCGGTCTGACCCGCGATTGCCAGGCAGCGCTGGCCCAGGCCGAGCAAAAGGTTCAAGTGCTGCTCGAGCGTGATGGCGAGCTGGCCGAGGAACCCTTCGACGCGGATCAACCAGAATGATTGCAGCGTATTCGGCGACCAGCCAGGCCCGCGTCAATGCGGCACTGGAAACCTTGTTCAACGCGCCAAGCCCGGAACTCGCGCGGCTGTACGAAGCCATGCGCTACAGCGTGATGAACGGCGGTAAACGCGTTCGTCCATTGCTGGCCTACGCCGCGTGCGAAGCGTTGGGCGGCAAGGCTGAGCAAGCCAACGGCGCGGCCTGCGCGGTGGAGCTGATTCACGCTTATTCCCTGGTTCACGACGATCTGCCGGCGATGGACGATGACGATCTGCGGCGCGGCCAGCCAACCACCCACAAAAAATTCGATGAAGCCTGCGCGATTCTCGCCGGCGACGGTTTGCAGAGCCTGGCGTTCAGCGCCCTGCTCGACCCGCGCCTGAGCTCATCGGAGGCAGAGATTCGCCTGCAAATGGTCAGCGCTCTGGCGTTGGCGGCAGGCCCGGCGGGCATGGTCGGCGGCCAAGCCATCGACCTCGGTTCGGTGGGCTTGAAGCTCGATCAAAAAGCCCTGGAAACCATGCACCGGCACAAGACCGGCGCGCTGATCGAGGTCAGCGTCAAACTCGGCGCCCTGGCCAGCGGCCGTGCCGAGAAGGACGAACTGAAGTCCTTGAAGGCGTATGCACAGGCCATCGGCCTGGCATTTCAAGTGCAGGACGACATTCTTGACGTCGAAAGTGACACCGAGACCCTTGGCAAACGCCAGGGCGCCGACATCGCTCGCGACAAGCCGACCTACCCGGCCCTGCTCGGCCTCGATGCGGCCAAGGCCTACGCCCTGGAACTGCGCGACCAGGCCCTGCACGCGCTGCGACCGTTTGACGCGGCCGCCGAGCCGTTGCGCGACCTGGCCCGTTATATCGTCGACCGCCGCAGCTGACGGCGTATCCGCCAAAAAAGACCAACGCGTGGGCAGGGGCCGATGCATCAGGTAAACTGCCGCCTCTTCTATACCTATAACGATTCGCCTGATGCCCACGACGTTTCATGAGATTCCCCGCAAGCGCCCGACCACGCCCCTGCTCGACCGTGCCAACACGCCGGACGGCCTGCGCCGGTTAGGCGAAGCCGAGCTGGAAACCCTGGCCGATGAGTTGCGCCTGGAATTGCTCTACACGGTCGGTCAGACCGGCGGGCATTTCGGTGCAGGCCTGGGCGTCATCGAGCTGACCATCGCGTTGCATTACGTCTTCGACACCCCGGACGACCGGCTGGTGTGGGACGTGGGTCATCAGGCTTATCCGCACAAAATCCTCACCGGCCGTCGCGAGCGCATGGCCACCCTGCGCCAGAAGGACGGTGTTGCAGCCTTCCCGCGTCGTTCCGAGAGCGAGTACGACACCTTTGGCGTCGGCCACTCCAGCACCTCGATCAGCGCAGCGCTGGGCATGGCCATTGCCGCCCGCCTGCAGAACAGTGATCGCAAGGCCATTGCGGTGATCGGCGACGGCGCGTTGACCGCCGGCATGGCCTTCGAAGCGCTGAACCACGCGCCGGAAGTGAACGCCAACATGCTGGTGATCCTCAACGACAACGACATGTCGATCTCGCGCAACGTCGGTGGCTTGTCGAATTACCTGGCGAAAATCCTTTCCAGCCGCACCTACGCGAGCATGCGCGAAGGCAGCAAAAAGGTCCTGTCGCGCCTGCCCGGCGCCTGGGAAATCGCCCGCCGCACCGAAGAATACGCCAAAGGCATGCTGGTCCCCGGCACGCTGTTCGAAGAGTTGGGCTGGAACTACATCGGCCCGATCGATGGCCATGACCTGCCAACCCTGATCGCCACCCTGCGCAACATGCGCGATCTGAAAGGCCCGCAATTCCTGCACGTCGTCACCAAGAAAGGCAAAGGCTTCGCCCCGGCGGAAGTCGACCCGATCGGTTACCACGCGATCACCAAGCTCGAACCGGTCGACGCGCCGGCCGCTGCGCCGAAAAAGGCGGGCGGACCGAAGTATTCCGGTGTGTTCGGTGAATGGCTGTGCGACATGGCGGCGTCTGATCCACGCCTGGTCGGTATTACGCCGGCGATGAAGGAAGGCTCCGATCTGGTGGCGTTCAGCGAGCGTTTTCCGCTGCGTTATTTCGACGTAGCCATTGCCGAGCAACACGCCGTGACCTTCGCGGCCGGCATGGCCTGCGAAGGTGCGAAACCGGTGGTGGCGATTTACTCGACCTTCCTGCAACGCGGCTACGATCAACTGATCCACGACGTCGCGGTGCAAAACCTCGACGTGCTGTTCGCCATCGACCGCGCAGGTCTGGTGGGCGAAGACGGCCCGACGCACGCGGGCAGTTTCGATCTGTCGTTCCTGCGCTGCATCCCCGGCATGCTGGTGATGACCCCGAGCGATGAAAACGAACTGCGCAAAATGCTCACCACCGGCCACCTGTACAACGGCCCGGCAGCGGTGCGTTACCCGCGCGGCAACGGCCCGAACGCAACCATCGAAAAAGACCTGCAACCGATCGAAATCGGCAAGGGCGTGGTTCGCCGCCAGGGCAGCAAAGTTGCCCTGCTGGTGTTTGGCGTACAACTGGCCGAAGCGCTGAAAGTCGCCGAGACGCTGGATGCCACCGTGGTCGACATGCGTTTCGTCAAACCGCTGGATGAAGCGCTGGTTCGCGAGATTGCCGGCAGCCATGAGTTGCTGGTGACCATCGAAGAAAACGCGATCATGGGCGGTGCCGGTGGTGCGGTGAGCGAATTCCTCGCCCGGGAAAACATCCTCAAGTCGATGCTGCACCTGGGCTTGCCGGACAGCTATGTCGAGCACGCCAAGCCGGCGCAAATGCTGGCCGAGTGCGGGTTGGATGAAGCCGGCATTGAAGCGTCGGTGCGTGAACGCCTGGAACTGCTGAACATCTGACCCGCTGAATAAATGCAATACCTGTGGGAGCGAGCCTGCTCGCGATTGCGGTCTGTCAGTCAATGTAGATGTTGACTGAACGACCGCAATCGCGAGCAGGCTCGCTCCCACATTGGTTTTCTGTGCCCTTCAAAACTTGTATTCGCTTTAAAGCGTCAACGGACTGCCCATGAAACTCTCCCCCCTCGCCCTGACGCTGACGCTTCTGCCGTCCGGACACCTGCTGGCCGACACCTTCGAACGCGACCAGGCCCTGAAGCTGCCCGACGTGCTGATCAGCGCCAACCGCCAGGTTGAAGCCCGCAACGACAGCAGCGCCGCCAACACCGTATTCACCCGCGAAGACATCGACCGCCTGCAACCGGGCAGCGTCACCGACTTGCTGCGTAGGGTGCCGGGCGTGCAGGTCGGCCAAACCGGCGGGCGAGGCAGCCTGCCGGGGATTTACATTCGGGGGACAAAGTCGGCGCAGAGCCTGGTGCTGGTGGATGGTCAACGCATCGGCAACTCGACGTCCGGCGACAGCAACCTGCAACACCTCAACATCGAACAGATCGAGCGCGTGGAAGTGCTGCGCGGCTCCCGTTCGGTGATTTACGGCAGCGATGCGATTGGCGGGGTCATCCAGATTTTCACCCGCCGTGGCGTAGAACAAGGCCTGCAACCGCGTCTGCATATGGGTTTTGGCAGCAACCAGACGTGGGAGCGCAGCCTCGGATTATCCGGTGGCAATGAGCAAACCCGCTTCAACCTGGGCGCCAGCCTTGATGAAACCGCCGGGATCAATCGCACCCACGAGTCGTACCCGAGCGATGGCGATCACGATGAGTATCGCAACAAGTCGTTGAGCCTGAGCCTGAGTCACGCCCTCACCGATGACCTCGAAATCGGCGCCAACCTGCTGGATAACCTTGGCAAAAGCGCATTCGACAATCCGTTCGGCCGCTTTGATACCACCACGTTCAAATCGCTACAGCAGCAGCCTTACAACGAATTCACGGTGAGCAGCGTCAGCAGTTACGTCGACGCGCGCATCAACGACCTGTGGAAAACCCGCGTCGAATTCGGCCACAGCGAGAATCGCGAGAAGTCCTTCGACAAGCTCAGCGACGAACGCAGCGTGTTCAACACGTATCGCGACTCAGTGAACTGGCAGAACGACCTGACGCTGAACGAGCGCAACAGCCTGATCCTCGGCGGCGACTGGTACGAAGACCGCATCAACAGCAGTACCGCATTCGACGAGGACAGCCGCTGGAACCGTGCGGCGTTTATTCAGCATCGTTATCAGGCGGACAGCTTCTCCACGGAACTGGGCCTGCGTCGGGACCAGAACCAGCAGTTCGGCAGTCAGAACAGCTGGAGCGGCACGTTCTCCTTGCCGCTGAACCCGGACAACGACGTGCTGCTGACCTACAGCGAAGGCTTTCGCGCACCGACGTTCAATGACTTGTATTACCCGGGTTTCAGCAATCCGGACCTGAAGCCTGAAACCTCGAAAAGCTATGAGCTGCAATGGCGCAGTCAGCTGACCGATTTCAGCCGCCTCGAAGCCTCGCTGTATCGCACCGACCTCAAGGACGCGATCATCTTCGGCAGCAACGACCGCCCGCAGAACGTCGCCTCCGCGCGGATCAACGGATTTGAAGCGGCGTTGAAGCAGGAACTGTTTGGCTGGCAGAGCGCTCTTGGCGTGGCGATCATCGACCCGCGGGATCGCGACAGTGGCCACACCCTGGCGCGTCGCGCACGGCGGACGTTGAGCCTGGACCTGGATCGGCAGTTCGACCGGCTGGGTTTCGGCGCCAGTTGGCAAGCGGTGAGCAGCAGTTATGACGATGAGAACAATCAGCAGCCGTTAGGCGGGTATGCACTGCTGGGACTGCGCAGCAGTTGGGCGCTGAATCGTGAGATCAAGCTTGAGCTGAAGGTCGATAACCTGCTGGACAAGGGTTACAGCCGGGCGCTGTACAGCCATGACGGCAGCCAGTTTGGCTATCGTGAGGAAGGACGGGCGTGGATGTTTGGGGTGACGTGGACACCGGAGCTCTAAGAGCAACCCGATCACCTGTGGCGAGGGAGCTTGCTCCCGCTCGACTGCGCAGCAGTCGCAAAACAAGCTGACGCGATCCCACCTGAAGTAACGCACTGACGGATTTGGGGCCGCTTCGCAGCCCGGCGGGAGCAAGCTCCCTCGCCACAGGTCAGCGGTCCGGCGCGATGATGTGGCAAAGCTTCGCAGTCGCTTCGATCATCTGCCCACTCGGCCGTTCCAGGCCCTTGTCCAGCACCAACCGCAATTGATCCTGCGCCACCGCCGCCACCTGCGGCCAGGCCTTCCACGTCTCCAGCTGCGCCTGATCGCTGGCCAGGATCACCTCGGGATTACGCTGCAACACCGCCTCCACACTGACCTGCGGCGCGGGCAATGTCAGGTCGGCAAACACATTGCGCGCACCGCACACTTCCAGCGCATCACTGATGATCTGCCCGCCGCCGACGGTGTACAGCGGACGATCCCAGACCTGATAAAACACTCGTAACGGTTCGTCCCGTCGATAGCGCTGGCGCAGTGCATCGAGGCGCTGACGCAGATCGCTGGCCAATGAAACGCCACGCTCGGGACGGCCGAGCTGCAGGGCGATCGCCTCGATTTGCGCGGTCAGTTGTTCAAGGTTGTGCGGATCGGCGACGTAGGTCGGGATGTTCAAGCGCTTGAGTTGTTCACGCTGGGCCGGGCCGACGCTGCCGGGCCAGAGCAGCAGCAAATCAGGTTTCAGGCTGAGCAGCCGTTCCATGTCCAATTGGCCGTAGTGGCCAACGGAAGGAAGGTCCTTGAGTTCAGCAGGACGATCGCCGGCATCGAGCACACCGACCAGAAGATCGGCTGAACCCAGTTCAACAACGATTTCAGACAGAGACGGCGCGAGACTGACGACGCGTTCGATAGCAGAGGCCATGCCGCTGACGGCCAGCAGCAGAACCGCCAGCCCGATGCGGCGCATCAGCCGAGTTGACGCGGAATACGGTAGAGATAGAACAGCACCGTTGTCGACAGCGCCAACAGCACCAACGGCACCGCTTCGAGCCCGACGAACACCGCCAGAGCGCCAATCCAGGCAGGCAGGCCGGCCGCGAGAAACGCTGAACGGCGCTTAGCGGCGAGGGTAATCCAGGCGGCAGGCTCTTCAGGGGTATCGAGGGCTTTCTGGGTGACGATCAGCGCGTGTTTGTAGCCACCAAAAAACTTCAGGCTGACAAACATCGACGCCACACCGGCGATGAACAATGGCATCGCCAACACTGGCAAAAGCGCCTCGCCCTGGCCGAATACGCCGTTGATCACGAACAGCGGCACCAAGGCCAGCGCCAGGTATTGCCACCAGCTGACGGCCAGTCGCCGCCGCACCTGACCGCGGGTCACGCCCGGTCTACCTCGCCCTGATGCTCGTTGCCCATCATGTGGTCAAGCTTGCTGGCTTTGGTGGCCAGGTAGAGTTTGTTGTGCGGATTGTGGCCGGTGTGCAGCGGAACGCGCTCGGCAACCACAATGCCCATGTCGGTCAAGGCTTTGACCTTGCGTGGGTTGTTGGTCATCAGACGCAGGGATTTCACCCCCAGATGCTCGAGCATTGGCAGGCACATGGCGTAGTCGCGCTGGTCCGCGGCGAAGCCCAGACGCTCGTTGGCTTCAACGGTGTCGGCACCGCCGTCCTGCAATTCATAGGCGCGGATCTTGTTCAGCAGGCCAATGCCACGGCCTTCCTGACGCAAGTACAGCAACACGCCACGGCCTTCCCGGGCGATGGCCTGCAACGCGGCCTCGAGTTGCGAGCCGCAGTCACAGCGCTGGCTGAACAAGGCATCGCCCGTCAGGCATTCGGAGTGCAAGCGGCCGAGTACCGGGGCACCGTCGTCGAACTCACCGAGGCTCAGCACGACGTGCTCACGCCCGTTCTCTTCATCGAGAAAGCCGTGCATGGTGAATTGCGCAAAAGGCGTTGGCAGCTTGGAAGCGGCGACAAAAACGACAGGCACCGGTGTGCTCCTGATCAATAGGTACTGGAGATTCGCAGACGCGGCATTGTAACAGCACGTTCCTACAGACGCTTAGGCTGAATTATGGAGCATAACGATCTAAAAGTTTGATCCCCGCCCTGTTCTAGCCCTGTGGGAGCGAACACAGGAATCATCACCTGCGCAGGATCTTTGTTCAGTTCGAATCGAAGGGATAGGGTTGTTTCCAGCGTTCGAAGATCGGTTTCAGCCGGCCGTTTTTGACCAGCACCTCCATTCGCCGGTCGAACAGAGCCATCAACTCCCGCGCCTTGGGTGTATCGGCAAAGCACAGATACAGCGGCAATTCCGCGATGTGCGTGCGTCGGAACTGGGACGGATCCTTGGCCTGGCGGACGATGTAATCCACCTCGGTCAGCGCGTCGATGTAGAAATCGGCGCGGTCGTGGGTCAGCATCGACAGAATGCCAGTGCGCCGAACGACTTCGTTATAGCGGCTTATGTTGGGCAGGTAATTCTGGAAATCATAGCCGCGAACCCAGGCCAGTCGATAATTGCCCAGGGTCTCCGGGGTCGGCGCCGGGTTACTGGCCAGCCCCAGGGCGTAGATGTGATCGGTGTCGTAATTCCAACGCGGATACAGCAGGTCGCTGACTTCATCGCGATAGCCGCCGACACAGGCGTCCACTTCACCCCGCTGGGCCAGGCCGATGGCGCGAATGTAAGGCTCGGTGCGGATGTCCAGCTTGACCCCGGCCGGCTCGAAGACTTCACGCAGCACGTCCCAACCCAGACCATGGCCATCGGCGGCGGTGTAGTCTTCCCAGTCTTCGCTGGCCAGATGAATCACCGCTGGCGTCGTCACTGCCTCCCCCGCCAGGGCGAGGGAAGCAAACAGGGCGAAACCCGTCAGAGCCAACCAGCGTCGAGCCATCCTAGTCTCCTGCTTCGCCACTCATCAGGCGAAAATCCATACCAGCCCCTGCATCGCCAACCACGCGAACACCCCGGCCAATACGTCGTCGAGCATGATCCCGACGCCGCCGTGCACGTGCCGGTCGATCCAGTGAATCGGCCACGGCTTGAGAATGTCGAAGAAGCGGAACACCAGAAAACCCGCGAGCAACCAGTACCAGCCTTCCGGCACCAGCCAGAGAGTGATCCACATCCCGACCATTTCGTCCCAGACGATGCCTTCGTGGTCGTGCACCCGCAAATCGTCGGCCACTTTGCCGCACAGCCAGAAGCCGAACAGCATGGTGATGCCCAGCATCAGCCAGTAACCCCAGTCGGGCAGCATCTGCCACAACGGAATAAAGGGTAGCGCAACCAAGGAACCCCAGGTGCCCGGTGCCTTTGGCAAGGTGCCCGAACCGAAGCCGAACGCCAGGAAATGCCATGGATTGCGCCAGACCGACGGCGGTACGAACTCCGCCGGAACCTGTTTGGGATGATCTGTCACGGTGTCTCCCGAAAATGTTGATAGCCCCGGGTTTGCGGGGTGATGTCTTGTCCGGCAGCATCCAGCAGCACGACGCCCTGCCCCGTCACCACACGCCCGACCACATGAATTGGCCAGCCATCTGCCACCATCCGCGACAACTCGACGGACGGTAAGGTGAAGGCCAGCACGTAATCGTCTCCGCCGCTCAGGGCAGCGTGTTCGGCACCCGGTTGACCGAGGAAGGCCACTAAAGCCTTCGACAGCGGCAATCGGTCCCGTTCAACCTGAATGCCGACCTTCGACGCGAGCGCAATGTGCCCGCAATCGGCGAGCAGGCCGTCGGAGATGTCCAGCGCCGACGTCGCCTTGCCGCGCAATGCCTGACCCAACGCGAGTTGCGGTTGCGGCGACCAGTAATGCGCCAGCAACGGATCGGCGATGGCGGCTTCGGCAGTTCGCTGACCGAGCACCAGGGGCAAGGCCCCGGCGGCGTTGCCCAGCTCACCGCCGACACACAGCAAATCGCCGACCTGAGCGCCGCTGCGGGTCAGCGCCTTGCCTGCCGGCACGCGTCCGAACACTGTCATGGTCAGGCTCAACGGCCCGCGGGTGGTATCGCCGCCCACCAGCGCCACACCACAGCTCTGGGCCATGAGGCTCAAACCACGGGCATACGCTTGCAGCCAATCGGCGGTCGCCGAAGGCAAGGTCAGGGCAAGGGTAAAGGCGATGGGCGTGGCGCCCATGGCAGCCAGATCACTGACGGCTACGGCCAGCGAGCGCTGACCGAGCAGAAACGGGTCGCAAGGGTCTGCGAAATGCACACCGGCCACGAGCGTGTCGGTGGAAACAGCCAACTGCTCCCCGGCGGGAACAGCCAGCAAGGCGCAGTCATCGCCGATCCCGAGGGCAACGCCCTCACCGCCCTGCGCACAAGGCGCGGCGGCGAAGAAATTGCGGATCAGCTCAAACTCACCCATTGCGATTTCAAGCGCCGATCAGCGCTTGAACGCCTTCACTTCAGCTTCACGCAGACGCGGGGCCAGCTTGTCGAGTACACCGTTGACGAATTTGTGGCCGTCGGTGGAACCGAAGACTTTCGCCAGCTCGATACCTTCGTTGATCACAACGCGGTACGGCACATCAACGCGCTCGAGCAGTTCCCAGGTGGACAGGCGCAATACCGCCAGTTCAACCGGGTCGAGCTCTTCGATGGTCAGGTCGAGGCAAGGCTTGAGCGCGGCGTCGATCTTGTCCTTCTGCGCAGGAACCCCGTGGAGGATTTCACGGAAGTAGGCGCCGTCGACATCGCTGAAATCGTTATCGACCCGGAACTGCGCTTCGATCTCGTTCAGCGACTGCTTGGCCATGTGCCACTGGTACAGCGCCTGAGTCGCGAGCTGACGGGCTTCGCGACGCTTGACGCTTTTCGATGGCTTGCCGGCGTCCGCAGGCTTTGGATCGCGCGGGTTGAAACGATCGCTTTCGTCGCTAATCACTTGGCCTCCAACTGCGCCAGCAGGCTGACCATTTCCAGAGCGGACAGGGCAGCTTCGGCACCTTTGTTACCGGCCTTGGTGCCGGAACGTTCGATGGCTTGCTCGATGGAATCAACGGTCAGCACGCCGAAAGCGACCGGCACGCCGAACTCCATGGACACCTGGGCCAGGCCCTTGGTGCATTCGCCCGCCACGTATTCGAAGTGCGGAGTACCGCCACGAATGACCGCGCCCAGAGCGATGATGGCTGCGAACTCGCCCTTCTGAGCGACTTTCTGCGCAACCAGCGGGATTTCGAAGGCGCCAGGCGCACGGATGATGGTGATGTCGCTTTCGCTCACGCCATGGCGAACCAGGGCATCAACTGCACCGCTGACCAGGCTTTCAACGACGAAGCTGTTGAAACGGCCCACTACCAGAGCGTAGCGGCCTTTAGGGGCGATGAAGGTACCTTCGATGGTCTTCAGGGTCATTCGTTAGATCTCTTAAAGAGCCGGGACGCGTTTTCTACGCGTCCCTCAGTGATATTTGAACCGCGAATACAGGGCCGGGAACAACCGGTCATTATTCGGAGGGCACGTATTCTACAACTTCCAGATCGAAACCGGATATCGCATTAAATTTCATCGGCGCACTCATCAGGCGCATTTTGCGCACGCCCAGGTCCCGCAGGATCTGCGAACCGGCACCGACAATGCTGTAGGTGGTCGGTTTTTTCACCGGCGCGTGCTCCGCCGTTTCACGGATGTGTGCCAGCAACACGTCGCCATCGAGCGGGTGACCGAGCAACAGCACCACGCCGCTGCCGGCCTCGGCAACCGCGGCCATGGCGGCACGCAGGCTCCAGCGGCCGGGCTGCTTGACCATCAACAAATCGCGCAGCGGGTCCATGTTGTGCACGCGAACCAGGGTCGGTTCTTCGGCGCACACGTTGCCCAGGGTCAGGGCCATGTGCACGTCGCCTTCCACGGAGTCACGATAGGTCACCAGGTTGAATTGGCCCAGTTCGCTGTCCAGCGGCTGCTCGGCAATCCGCTGAACGGTACGTTCGTGGATCATCCGGTAGTGAATCAGGTCGGCGATGGTGCCGATCTTGATGTTGTGTTCTGCAGCAAAGGCTTCGAGTTCGGCGCGGCGGGACATGGTGCCGTCGTCGTTCATCACTTCGCAGATCACGCCGCTCGGCTCGAAACCGGCCATGCGTGCGAGGTCGCAGGCGGCTTCAGTGTGGCCGGCGCGAGCCAGGGTGCCACCGGCCTGGGCCATCAGCGGGAAGATGTGGCCGGGGCTGACGATGTCTTCAGCCTTGGCGTCTTTCGCGGCAGCGGCCTGCACGGTACGCGCACGGTCGGCGGCGGAGATGCCGGTAGTCACGCCAGTAGCCGCTTCGATCGATACGGTGAACTTGGTGCCGAAGCCGGAACCGTTGCGCGGTGCCATCAACGGCAGCTTCAACAGTTCGCAGCGCTCGCGGCTCATCGGCATGCAGATCAGGCCACGGGCGTGTTTGGCCATGAAGTTGATGTGTTCAGGCTGGCAGCACTCGGCGGCCATGATCAGGTCGCCTTCGTTCTCGCGGTCTTCGTCATCCATGAGGATGACCATCTTGCCTTGGCGGATGTCTTCAACCAGTTCTTCGATGCTATTGAGCGCCACAAGGCACCCCCTTGGGTCAGGATTTTAGGTAGCCGTTGGCGGCCAGAAAGCTTTCTGTGATGTTACTGGAAGTTGGCTCTGCGGCCTTGTCGCCCAACAGCAGGCGCTCCAGGTAACGGGCAAGCAAGTCGACTTCAAGGTTCACCCGGCGACCTGGCTGGTACGACGCCATGATGGTTTCGCTCAGGGTGTGCGGAATGATGGTCAGCATGAACTCGGCGCCATCGACCGCGTTCACGGTCAGGCTGGTGCCGTCGACGGTGATCGAGCCTTTATGGGCGATGTACTTGGCGAGTTCCTTCGGCGCACGAATGCGGAATTCCACGGCGCGGGCGTTCTCGGTGCGGGCAACCACTTCACCCACGCCATCGACGTGACCGCTGACCAGATGCCCGCCGAGGCGAGTGGTCGGGGTCAGGGCTTTTTCCAGGTTGACCGGGCTGCCGCTTTTCAGGTCGTTCATGGCGGTGCAGTCGAGGGTTTCGCGACTGACGTCCGCGGCAAAGCCATTGCCCGGCAGTTCAACCGCCGTCAGGCACACGCCGTTGACCGCGATGCTGTCGCCCAGCTTGACGTCGCTCAGGTCGAGCTTGCCGGTTTCTACGTGTACCCGCACATCTCCGCCTTTTGGGGTCAATGCACGAATACTGCCGATGGATTCGATGATGCCGGTAAACATGGAGTCCTCCTCGAGAACAGGGCCGTCGCGTGGCGCAGGCCGGAAATTATACGCTCGCCGCTGGCGCAGGAATGGCAATGACTCGCCAGTCATCGCCAACCGCGCGAATTTCAGTGATTTTGAGCTCGGGCGCGTCTTTCATCTGCGCC
The DNA here is from genome assembly GCF_048079215.1 of Pseudomonas sp. NFX71. Taxonomy (NCBI): domain Bacteria; kingdom Pseudomonadati; phylum Pseudomonadota; class Gammaproteobacteria; order Pseudomonadales; family Pseudomonadaceae; genus Pseudomonas; species Pseudomonas sp. NFX71. The sequence continues at coordinate 1,198,357 of NZ_CP182230.1, forward strand.
AGCGGCCAGTCCAGCAATGGACGGGCCGAAGAACCGAGGAACTTGCCGGCGATGAAGATCTGGAACTCGTCCACCAGACCTTGCTGGGCAAATGCCCCCGCCAGACGCGGGCCCGCTTCGACCAGCACTTCATTGACGCCGCGATTGGCCAGTTCGACCAGCAACTTGCGCAAGTCGACCAAACCATCGTCGCCAGCCACGATCAGGCATTCCGGACCGTTGGCGTATTGTTCTTCGATGGCCATGCAGGTGGCGACCAGCGCCGGGCCCGCCTTGAAGAACGGCGCGTCCAGCGGCACGCGCAAACGGCCGTCGATCAGCACGCGCAGCGGCGGGCGGCTCATGGCCAACGCAGTTTGCTCGGCGTCCAGCCCCAACTCATCCGCACGTACGGTCAAACGGGCCTTGTCGGCCAGCACCGTGTCGGCGCCGGTCAGCACCACGCTGGCCTGGGCGCGCAGGCGTTGAACCGCCGAGCGCGCAGCCGGGCCGGTGATCCATTGGCTTTCGCCGCTTTCCATCGCCGTGCGACCGTCGAGGCTCATGGCCAACTTGACCCGCACGAACGGCAAACCGTGTTCCATGCGTTTGAGGAAGCCTTGATTGAGCTTGCGCGCCTCGCCTTCCAGCACACCGCTTTCGATAACGATGCCGGCCTGAGCCAGACGCTGCATGCCACGACCGGCCACCGACGGGTTCGGGTCCTGCATCGCCGCGACCACGCGGGCGACGCCGGCATTCACCAGCGCATCGGCACAGGGCGGTGTATGGCCGTGGTGGCTGCACGGTTCGAGGGTCACGTAAGCGGTGGCGCCACGGGCCTTGTCGCCCGCCGCACGCAGGGCGTGGACTTCGGCGTGGGGTTCGCCGGTGCGCTCGTGCCAGCCTTCGCCGACAATTTGCCCGTCCTTCACGATCACGCAACCGACCCGAGGGTTGGGGTGTGTCGTGTAATAGCCTTTGCGCGCCAGTTCCAGGGCGCGGGCCATGTAATGGGCGTCGAGGATGGCTTGTTCTGGGGAGGAGGTCATTCTTTCACCGGCTCACGGGCCAGGCGATCGATCTCTTCGCGGAACTCGTTGAGGTCCTGGAAGCGCCGATACACGGAGGCGAAACGAATGTAGGCGACTTCGTCGAGCTTTTGCAGCTCGGCCATCACCAGTTCACCGACCACGAGGGACTTGACCTCGCGCTCGCCGGTGGCGCGCAGCTTGTGTTTGATGTGCACCAGCGACGATTCGAGGCGCTCGACACTCACCGGGCGCTTCTCCAGCGCACGCTGCATGCCGGCGCGCAGTTTTTCTTCGTCGAACGGCTGGCGGCTGCCGTCGGTTTTGATCAGGCGCGGCAACACCAGTTCAGCGGTTTCGAACGTCGTGAAACGCTCGCCGCAGGCCAGGCATTCACGCCGGCGGCGCACCTGTTCGCCCTCGGCGACCAGACGCGAGTCGATGACCTTGGTGTCGTTGGCACCGCAGAAGGGACAGTGCATGGTGGCAGGCAACAAAAAAAGGGAGGGCCATGGTAGCGCATCCCTGTGGCAAGACAAGCCATAGGGTTTGCGGTATACAGACTGGCTATAGAGAACGATCCATGGATTTCACCTTGCTGGAGCCGCAAATGTCCCTCAGACCGCTCGTATTGCTCAGCCTTTTCAGCCTGTTGGTGGCCTGCAGCAGCGATGCACCCAAGCCTCAGCCGCCGACGCCAGGGCCTGCCCCGCAGGCGGCGCAGAAGAAAGCCAAAGAGTCCGCCAACCTCGGCCCGCTGCCCGCGTATCAGCGTGAATTGAGTGGCACCCTGCAAGGTGTGCCGTCAGGCGCCGAAGTCGAGCTGGCGCTGCTGGTGATCGACGAAAAAGACCGCCCGCAGCAATTGCTCGCCAGTTCCAGCCTGATCGGCACCAATCAAGTGTTGCCGTTTCATCTGCGCTTCAACCCGGAATCTTTCCCGGTCGGCGCCCGCGTTGAACTGCGGGGTCGCGCCAGTCAGTCCGGCCAGCTGATTTTGCATCTGCCTGCGCAGGCCATCACGCAACCAACCACGCAGACATTGGGCCAGCTGCAATTCGTCAAAGCGCCATGATTGCACCGCTCGACCTGCAACAGGCATTAAGTGAATTGCTGGGTGACGCCCGGCTCGTCCCTGTCGCCTTGCCCGATACCGAGCTGAAACTCTGGCTGATCGACGGCGACAACATGGGTCGCGCCTTCAGCCCGGAAGAAACCCGGCGGATTCTGCATGAGCCGCCGTATTGGAGTTTCTGCTGGGCCAGCGGGCTCGCGGTGGCCCGTTATCTCGCCGACTTCCCCGAATGGGTCAAAGGCAAACGCGTACTGGATTTTGGTGCCGGTTCCGGAGTGGCGGGGATTGCCGCAGTCAAGGCCGGGGCGCTGGAAGTGGTGGCCTGCGACCTGGATCCGCTGGCGATTGCCGCGTGTCGGGCGAATGCCGAACTCAATGAAGTGGAATTGAGCTACTCAACGGACTTTTTCGCCGAGGCGGACCGGTTTGATCTGATTCTGGTGGCCGACGTGCTGTACGACCGGGCGAACCTGCCGCTGCTCGATGATTTTTTGAGTCGCGGACGGGAAGCGCTGGTGGCGGATTCGCGCGTGAGGGATTTTCGTCACCCGCTGTATCGACGCATCGACATACTCGAAGCGATGACCTTGCCAGACCTGGCCGAGCCTGAAGAGTTTCGGCATGTGAGCCTGTACCACGCCGCCCGAGCCTGATCGTTCCCACGCTCAGCGTTCCGACTTTCAGCAGCTCCCACCAAGCCTTATAGTGGCCCCATTCACGCTTCCAAGAGATCCCCCATGAGTCAGCAAACGCCGTACATCTTCGACGCCACGACTGCCGATTTCGACCAGTCGGTGATCGAGAACTCTTTCCACAAACCGGTGCTGGTGGATTTCTGGGCCGAATGGTGTGCGCCCTGCAAAGCGCTGATGCCGATGCTCCAGACCATTGCCGAGAGCTATCAGGGCGAGTTGTTGCTGGCCAAGGTCAACTGCGACCTCGAACAGGACATCGTTGCCCGCTTCGGCATTCGCAGCCTGCCAACCGTGGTGTTGTTCAAGGATGGCCAGCCGGTGGACGGTTTTGCCGGTGCGCAACCGGAATCCGCCGTACGGGCGATGCTTGAGCCTCACGTACAAATGCCGCCCCCCGCGGCGGCTGATCCATTCGATCAGGCCCAGGCGCTGTTTGACGAAAGTCGTTTCGCCGACGCCGAAGCCATTCTCAAAGTGCTGCTGGGCGAAGACAACACCAACGCCAAGGCACTGATTCTGTATGCCCGTTGCCTGACTGAACGCGGCGAGCTGGGTGAAGCGCAAGCCGTACTCGACGCGGTGAAAAGCGATGAACACAAGGCAGCATTGGCCGGCGCAAAAGCGCAGATCCAGTTTCTCGGCCAGGCCAAGGACTTGCCGGATGCCGCGGACCTGAAGGCGCGTCTGGCGCAGAACCCGCAGGACGATGAAACGGTGTATCAACTGGCGATCCAGCAACTGGCCCGTCAGCAGTACGACGCGGCGCTGGATGCGTTGCTCAAGCTGTTCATCCGCAACCGCAGCTACAGCGAAGGCTTGCCGCACAAGACCTTGCTGCAGGTGTTCGAACTGCTGGGCAATGATCACCCGCTCGTGACCACGTACCGTCGCAAGTTGTTTGCTGCGCTGTATTAAGCCGGGTTGATCCAGCTATAGAGCGGCGTATCCCCGCCGCTCGACACTTTCACCTCCGCGCTATGGCGTAACCGCACCAACAGGCGTTTGCCCGACGATGGGCTGCCCGTCAGTCCTTCCAGTTGCTCAAGCAAATCAGGCCCGCTCAATTGTCCGGCCTTGCGCAGCAAATCCTTTGCGATCTGCCACTGCGCATCGTCCTGATTGACCGGCTTCGCTGGCGCCACGCTGGTTTCAGGCTTGATCACCTGCAACTGTGCGCCGAGCCGCGCCCAGTCACCGTCGTCCATCTCCAGGGTCAAATCCACTGGCCAGTCGCCGATGCTTCCGCGTATTCGCAACATAAGTCTGCTCCTGCACATTTCTGACCCACATGCTCCCATGGGACTTGTGCAACGCCAAGCGGGCGGTCAAACTCTCAGCACTTTCGTTATAAGATTACATAACAGTTTATTCATTTTACTTCCGGAGACCCGCCATGCGTCGTCTGCTGCTCGCTTTGCCGTTTGCCCTGTTGCCGTTGGCTGTCGCCCATGCCGCTGATGAACATGATCATGAACATGAGCACGGCAGCCTTGGCGCCCACGAACATGGTGTCGGTCGCCTGAACGCGGCGCTGGACGGCCAGACCCTGGAGCTGGAACTGGAAAGCCCGGCGATGAACCTGGTGGGTTTCGAACACGCTGCCACCACCGACGCCGACAAGGCCAAAGTCGCCGCCGTCCGTACGCAACTGGAAAAACCGCTTACCCTGTTCAACCTGCCGAAGGCCGCCGGTTGTGTGGTGGCGACCCAGGAACTGGAAAGCCCGCTGTTTGGTGACAAACCGGATGCCGATGATGATCACGACGCCGATGCCAAAGACGAACATCACCACGATCACAGCGAAATCCACGCGCACTATCAATTCACCTGTGCGGCCCCGGGTGCCCTGAAAACCCTGGACCTGGCGAACATCTTCAACACCTTCCCGGCCACCCAGAAAATTCAGGTACAACTGATCAGCCCGAGCGGGCAGCAAGGGGTTGAAGTGACGGCCAAGGCGGCTGCCCTCAAGTTCTGACCCCAACACACATCCAAATGTAGGAGCGAGCCTGCTCGCGATAGTGGCGTAACAGTCACCATCAATGTTGAATGTCATGCCCCCATGGCGAGCAGGCTCGCTCCGACAGGGTTCACCACCAACCTGACCGGTTTCACATGACCCAAGCACTTATCGAACTGTCCGACCTGGGCTTCAGCTGGCCCGGTCACCCGCCGCTGCTGGACATCCCGGCCTTCCGCCTGGAACCCGGCCAAACCCTGTTCCTCAAAGGCCCCAGCGGCAGCGGCAAGACCACCCTGCTCGGCCTGCTTGGCGGCGTGCAGAAGCCCGATCGCGGCAGCATTCGCCTGCTCGGCCAGGAACTGACCGAACTCGGCGCCGGTGCGCGTGACCGCTTCCGCGTGGATCACACTGGCTACATTTTCCAGCAGTTCAACCTGCTGCCGTTTCTCTCGGTGCGCGAGAACGTCGAGTTGCCCTGCCACTTCTCCAGGTTGCGCGCCGAACGGGCAATCCAGCGCCACGGCAGCGTCGACCAGGCCGCTGCCACCCTGCTCGCTCACTTGGGCCTGAAGGATGAAAGCATCCTCGGCCGCCGCGCCGATTCGCTGTCCATCGGTCAGCAACAACGCGTCGCCGCCGCCCGCGCCTTGATCGGTCAGCCGGAACTGGTGATCGCCGACGAACCGACTTCCGCGCTGGATTACGACGCTCGCGAAAACTTCATTCGCCTGCTGTTCGCCGAATGCCGCGAAGCCGGGTCGAGCCTGTTGTTTGTCAGCCACGACCAAAGCCTCGCGCCGCTGTTCGATCGCCACCTGTCGCTGGCCGATCTCAATCGCGCCGCCACCCCGTCCGAGGTCTGAGATGTATTTGTTTCGTCTAGCCATGGCCAGCCTGGCAAACCGCCGCTTCACCGCGATCCTCACTGCATTCGCCATTGCCCTGTCGGTCTGCCTGCTGCTGGCTGTGGAACGGGTGCGCACTGAAGCCAAGGCCAGTTTTGCCAGCACCATCAGCGGCACAGACCTGATCGTCGGCGCCCGGTCCGGCTCGGTGAACCTGTTGCTGTACTCGGTGTTCCGCATCGGCAACGCCACCAATAACATCCGCTGGGACAGCTTCGAACACTTCGCCAACAACCCGAAAGTGAAGTGGGCGATCCCGATGTCGCTCGGCGATTCCCATCGCGGTTATCGGGTGATGGGCACCACCGAGGCGTACTTCGAGCACTACCAATACGGCCATCAGCAACACCTGGAACTGGCCGACGGCCGAGCCTTCGCCACCGACCCGTTCGAAGTGGTGCTCGGCGCCGAAGTGGCCGATGCGCTGCACTACAAACTCGGCGACAAACTGGTGCTGGCCCACGGCGTGGCGGTGATCAGCCTGGTCAAGCACGACGACAAGCCGTTCACCGTAGTCGGCATTCTGAAACGCACCGGCACCCCGGTGGACCGCACGCTGCACATCAGCCTCGGCGGCATGGAAGCGATTCACATCGACTGGCACAACGGCGTGCCGGCCCAGGGCAAAGGCCGGATCAGCGCCGATCAGGCACGCAACATGGACCTGACGCCACAAGCGATCACCGCGTTCATGCTCGGCCTCAACAACAAAATTTCGACCTTCGCGTTGCAGCGCGAAATCAACGAATTCCGCGGCGAACCCATGCTGGCGATCCTGCCGGGCGTGGCGCTGCAAGAATTGTGGAGTTTGATGAGCACGGCAGAAAAAGCCTTGTTCGTGGTCTCGCTGTTCGTGGTGCTGACCGGGTTGATCGGCATGCTCACGGCGATCCTCACCAGCCTGAATGAACGTCGGCGCGAGATGGCAATCCTGCGCTCAGTGGGCGCTCGGCCGTGGCACATCGCAACCTTGCTGGTGCTGGAGGCGTTCGCCCTGGCGCTGGCGGGCGTGATCGCTGGCGTGGCGCTACTTTATGTGGGTATCGCCGCCGCGCAGGGTTACGTGCAGGCCAATTACGGTTTGTATTTGCCACTGGCGTGGCCAAGCGAATATGAATGGACGCTGCTCGGTGGCATCCTGATCGCCGCGCTGCTGATGGGCAGCGTGCCGGCGTGGCGCGCGTATCGCCAATCCCTGGCCGATGGCCTGTCGATCCGACTATGAGGACGTTAATGATGCCCCGCGCTCTGCTTGCGCTGTTGATGCTGGTCGCCCTGCCGCTATGGGCGGCCGAGCCGAAAGAACTGACCTGGTCGGAAATGATTCCGCCGGACGCGATGCCGGAAGTACCGAACATGACACCCCTGCACGACCTGTCGCAGATGAGCAGTGCGCTGTCCGCCGAGTCGGCGCCAGCCGCCAAACAGGATATGCCGAACGCGCCGGTGGTGAAGAGCCTCGACGGCCAGAACATCCGTTTACCGGGCTATATCGTGCCGCTGGAAGTGAGTGAGGAAGGCCGTACCACGGAGTTTCTGCTGGTGCCGTATTTCGGCGCCTGCATCCATGTGCCGCCACCGCCGTCGAACCAGATTGTGCATGTGAAGAGCGAAGTCGGCGTGAAACTCGATGAGCTGTATCAGCCGTACTGGATCGAAGGAGCACTGCAGGTTAAAGCGTCGACCAGTGAGTTGGCGGATGCGGGGTATCAGATGGAGGCGGACAAGATTTATGTGTATGAATTGCCGGAGTGAGCCCGGCAGTTCTGTGTTGTCTGATCAATCGCCATCACGGGCAAGCCCGCTCCCACAGGGACCACCCAAATCCTGTGGGAGCGGGCTTGCCCGCGATGGAATGATCAAAAGTTCCACAAAAACCAACCCCATGACTGTTTCATTGAGCTGAATCAAAAGTCCGTACCAGACGGCTCCGTACCATTGGACATCGAACATTTTCAACGTCCTTTGGAGCCTCCATGCACAAGTCCTTGCTCAGCGCTTCGCTGTTTGCCCTCGCGCTCGCAACCCCACTCGCCTACGCCCACGAATCCGGTGACATCATCGTTCGTGCCGGTGCAATCACCGTCAACCCGAAAGCTGACAGCTCCAGCGTCAAGGTCGATCAAGGCCCTTTGGCCGGCACCGACCTGGGTGGCAAGGCCACCATGAGCAGCGACACGCAACTGGGTCTGAACTTCGCTTACATGCTCGACAGCCACTGGGGTATCGAACTGCTCGCCGCCTCGCCGTTCGAGCATGACGTAAAAATCAAAGGCACCGCCCTCGGCGCGGGCAACGGCAAACTCGGCACCCTGAAACACCTGCCGCCGACCTTGAGCATTGTCTACTACCCACTGGACGGCAAGTCTGCATTCCAGCCGTACGTTGGCGCCGGTATCAACTACACCTGGATTTACGACGAGCACGTCGGCAGCGAGGCCAACGCCAAGGGGTTCAGCAACTTCAAGGCGGATAACTCCTGGGGCATGGCGTTTGAGGTCGGTGCTGACTACATGATCACCGACAACGTCTTGCTCAACGCCCAAGTGCGTTACATCGACATCGATACCACCGCGACCGTGGAAAACGACGCAGTGAAACCAGGCACCCGTGCCAAGGTCGATGTGGATGTCGACCCGTTCATCTACATGGTGGGCCTCGGTTACAAGTTCTAAATCGTTCACGTGGTGGGAACGAGCTGAAAAAAAGGCGCCTTCACAGGCGCCTTTTTCATGAGGGCGAAAAACTCAGCGACCGAGCAACCGCGCCAGGCCGACAGCCATCGGTGTCTGTTCGGGGCAGGTAAACCGCTCCAGCAGACGCTGATTGTTCGCCCGCGAATGGCGGATATCACCAGAACGCGCCGGGCCGTAGCTCACGGGTGGCAGGTCACCGACCACCACTTTCAACGCTTCCAGCATTTGCTTGAGCGTGGTCGCCCGGTTCCAGCCGACGTTGACCGCACCGATTCCAACCTGCGGCTTCTCGATGGCTTGCACCAGCACGTCGACCAGGTCCTCGACGTACACGAAATCACGCGTCTGCTCGCCGTCGCCGAATACGGTGATCGGCAGGCCCTTCTGCGCCCGCTCGCTGAAAATGCTGATCACCCCGGAGTACGGCGAGGACGGATCCTGGCGTGGGCCGAAGATGTTGAAGAAGCGGAAAATCACCGGCTCCAACCCATGCTGGCGGCGGTAGAAATCGAAGTAGTGTTCGCTGGCCAACTTGTCCGACGCATACGGCGTCAACGGTGCCTTGGGCGTGTCTTCGTCGATCGACTGGCCTTCGCCATTGTTGCCGTAGACCGCAGCACTGGAGGCAAACAGCACGCGTTTGACGCCGCTCTGGCGCATGGCTTCGCAGACATTCAGCGAGCCGATGAAGTTGCTCTGGTGCGTCTTCACCGGGTCGTCCACCGAGGCTTGCACCGATGCTACCGCCGCCAGATGCGCGACCGCACTGCAACCGGCCATGGCGCGAGCGACCAGGGCCGCATCGGCGACATCACCGACGATCAGCTCGACGCGAGGATTATCCAGCGGCAGGTTGCTACGTTTGCCGGTGGACAAGTCATCGAGAATCCGCACCGTATGCCCCTTGGCGAGCAAGGCGTCGGTCAGGTGGGAGCCGATGAAACCGGCGCCGCCGGTGATTAAAACGGGGCCGTCAGCCATGGCGATAGAACCTGTCCAGTAAACTCGGGAGCGCGGCACGCCAGGCGCGGGGCTTGATCCCGAAGGTGTGGAGGATTTTCTTGCAGGCCAGCACCGCGTGTTGCGGCTCTTCGGCAGCGTCCGGGCGCGCAGCATGAGCCTGGGCGGTCGGCGCTTCGATGGCCAGCGGATGCAGCGCGCGGGCTTCAGTGAGAATGGCCTGCCCCAGCGCCAGCGGCGTGGTCGCCTCGTGTCCCGCGTAATGGTAGGTGCCCCACAGCGGCGCCGCGCAATCGAGTTGCTTGAGCACGGAAATGATCACCCGGGCCGCGTCGTCGACCGGCGTCGGGTTGCCCCGGCGATCATCGGCCATCAGCAGCTCGTCAGGTTGTTCCGCGCGGGACAGGAAACGTCCGAGGGTGCCATCGGGGCTGTCATCGAGCAGCCAGCCGAACCGCAGCAGCACGTGCTGCGGGCAAGTCGCGCGCACGCTTTGTTCGATCCGCCACAAGGCCTGACCACGCAGGCCCAAAGGCACCGGCTCGTCTTTTTCGCTGTAGGCCGTCGCCCGGGAGCCGTCAAACACGCGATAGCTCGAGGGTTGCAGAAGAACGATGTTGTGGTGCTGGCACAGTTCAGCCAGGCGCTCGATCGCACGCTCTTGCCCGGCCAGACGCGTTTCGCTGACCGTCTCCGCCTGAAACCAGTCGAAATAGTAGGCGAGGTTGATCAACGCGTCCGGCCGGGTGTCGTCGAGCAATTGCGTCAGGCTCGCGGCATCCCAGCCGTCTTGCGGTGGGCGGGGGGCGAGGAAACCGATGTCTTCCTCCGCACCGAGGCGAATCAGCGCCTGCCCAAGGGCATTTCCGCCGCCCAGTAACATAAGGCGCATTCGCATAGAGTCAGCAGGCCCAGTCTGATTGGAACAATGGCTTTATCGATACCGCTCGCGGGCGATGTCGTCGATAGTTGCCGGAATCGTTGCATTTTGCGGGTTTAGTGCGCAACCGTCATCCGTAAAGTGTAGATCCGCGGGATTTGTGGTGTTGTCACTGGCCTCACCGCGGATCCCCAGCGGTACTTGCATCTTTCCATCCCCACCCGCATAAATTGTTCCATGAATCTGCCCATTCCCACGGACGCGGCCCTGACAGGCTTCCACCCCGCCGTCAGCGCCTGGTTCAGCAGCACCTTTCCGACGGCTACCGCCGCCCAGGCCCGGGCGTGGCCGCTGATCCGCCAGCACCGTTCGACCCTGATCGCCGCGCCCACCGGCTCCGGCAAAACCCTCACCGCGTTTCTCGCCGTCATCGACGACCTGGTTCACCGTGCCCAGGAAACCGCAGGCGGTTTGCCTGACGAAACCCTGGTGGTCTACGTCTCGCCGCTCAAGGCCTTGTCCAACGACATCCAGATCAACCTGCAAAATCCGCTGACCGGCATCCGTGAACAGTTACGCGTGATGGGCTTGCCCGAGCTGCAGATCACCACCGCCGTGCGCACCGGGGACACGCCGCAAAAAGACCGCTCGGCGATGCGCAAGACCGCGCCGCACATTCTGGTCACCACCCCGGAATCCCTTTACGTGTTGCTCGGTTCCGACTCCGGCCGGCAAATGCTCGGCACCACGCGCACGGTGATCGTCGATGAAATCCATGCCATCGCCGCCAGCAAGCGTGGCAGTCATCTGGCCTTGAGCCTGGAGCGTTTGCAGGCGTTGTGCGCAACACCGCTGATGCGCATCGGGCTGTCCGCCACGCAAAAACCGATCGAAGTCGTCTCGCGCTTTTTGGTGGGACGTGATCGCGAATGCGCGATCATCGACATCGGTCACGCGCGGCCGCGGGATCTGGGCATCGAAGTACCGTCGGTGCCGTTGTCGGCCGTCATGGCCAATGATGTCTGGGAACTGGTCTACGACCGCCTCGCCGTCCTCGCCCGCGAACACCGCACCACGCTGATTTTCGTCAACACCCGACGCCTGGCCGAACGTTTGAGCCGGCATTTGAGCGAGCGTCTCGGCAAGGAAGCGGTCGCCGCCCACCATGGCAGCCTGGCCAAGGAGTTCCGCCTCGACGCCGAACAGCGGCTCAAGCGCGGCGACCTGCAAGTGCTGATCGCCACGGCTTCGCTGGAATTGGGGATCGACATCGGCGATGTCGATCTGGTATGCCAGATCTCTTCACCGCGCTCGATCGCCGGTTTTCTGCAACGGGTCGGCCGCTCCGGCCACCAGGTCGGTGGCACACCGAAAGGCCGGTTATTCGCCACCACCCGCGACGACCTGATCGAATGCACCGCCCTGCTCGACTGCGTGCGCCGGGGCGAACTCGACACGTTGAACATTCCTCAAGCTCCCCTGGATGTACTGGCCCAGCAGATCATCGCCGAGGTCAGTTGCCAGGAATGGCCGGAGCAAGCGCTGCTGGAGATGTTCCGCAAAGCCTCGCCGTACGCAGGTCTCGACGAAAAACATTATCAGGCGCTGCTGCAGATGCTCGCCGAAGGCTACAACGGTCGCCAGGGCATTCGCAGCGCGTTCCTGCACCGCGACGCCGTGACGCGCACGTTGCGTGGTCGCCGGGGCAGCAAACTGACCGCCGTGACCAGCGGCGGCACCATTCCGGACAACGCCGACTACAGCGTGCTGCTGGAACCGCAAGGGCTGAACATCGGCAGCGTCAACGAAGATTTCGCGGTGGAAAGCATTGCCGGCGACATCTTTCAGTTGGGCAATACCTCATACCGAATCCTGCGGGTCGACACCGGCAAAGTCCGGGTCGAGGACGCTCACGGGCAGCCGCCGACCATTCCGTTCTGGCTCGGTGAAGCGCCGGGGCGCAGCGCTGAATTGTCCTTCGCCGTGGCCCGCCTGCAAGCGCAACTCGATGCCCTGCTCGGCGCTACGCCCGGCAACTTGCAACCCGCCCTCGACTGGCTGACCGACACCCTCGGCCTCAACCTCGCCAGCGCCGGACAACTGGTGGACTACCTCGCCCGCGCGCGCCTGACACTGGGCGCCCTGCCGTCCCAGGACACGCTGCTGATGGAGCGTTTTTTCGACGAGTCCGGCGGCACGCAACTGATCATCCACACGCCATTCGGCAGCCGTATCAACCGCGCCTGGGGCCTGGCCCTGCGCAAGCGATTCTGCCGTACCTTCAATTTCGAATTGCAGGCCGCCGCCAGCGAAGACGCGATCGTCCTGTCGCTGTCCACCAGCCACAGTTTTGAGCTCGACGATGTCTGGCGCTACCTGCACAGCAACAGCGCCGAGCACCTGCTGATCCAAGCAGTACTCGATGCGCCGCTGTTCGGCGTGCGTTGGCGCTGGAATGCCGGGGTCGCGCTGGCGCTGCCGCGTTACACCGGCGGGCGTAAAGTCGCGCCGCAGATTCAACGAATGAAAAGCGAAGACCTGATCGCCAGTGTGTTCCCCGACCAGATTGCCTGCGTGGAAAACCTCGCCGGCGAGCGCGAGGTTCCCGACCATCCGCTGGTGGAACAAACCCTCGACGATTGCCTGCACGAAGCCATGGACTGCGAAGGCTGGCTGGCCTTGTTGCGCCGGATGGAAAACGGCGACGTTCGCCTGATCAGCCGTGACCTGCCCGCGCCCTCGCCACTGGCGGCAGAAATTCTCAGCGCCCGGCCTTACACCTTCCTTGACGACGCGCCGCTGGAAGAGCGCCGAACCCAAGCCGTGCTCAACCGGCGCTGGACCGATCCGCAGTCCACCGACGACCTCGGCGCACTGGATGCCGAGGCGATTCAAGCGGTACGCGATGAGGCCTGGCCGACGCCGACCGGCCTTGATGAAATGCATGAGGCGCTGATGAGTCTGGCGTGCATCAGCGATGCCGAGGCACAGGCCAATCCGCAGTGGCCCGAGTGGCTGAACGCACTTGCCGACAGCGGGCGCGCCAGTCGGTTGCAGGTCGATGCCGAGCGATCACTGTGGCTGGCAGTGGAACGACTGACGTGCCTGCGGGCGATGTATCCACAGACGCAGTTGTTCCCTCCGCTGGAGGCGCTGCCGGGATTCGATGAGGCCTGGGAGCCGGACGACGCGTTGCTGGAAGTCATCCGCGCGCGGCTCAGCGCTTTTGGTCCGTTGCCGCTGAGCGCGATTGCCGAACCGCTGGGATTTCCTCCGATACACATCACCAAGGCGCTGGCACAACTGGAGCGCGAAGGTTATGTGCTGCGCGGGCGATTCACCCCCGGCACCGATCAGGAGGAATGGTGCGAACGGCATTTGCTGGCGCGGATTCATCGCTACACGGTCAAGCGCCTGCGGCGGGAAATCGAACCCGTGGCGCTGCAGGATTTCATGCGTTTCCTGTTTGACTGGCAGCATCTTTCTGCGGCGACTCAGGGCCAGGGCAGCACCGTGTTGCCAGCGATTGTCAGTCAATTCGAAGGCTACCCTGCCGCTGCTTCCGCCTGGGACAGCGACATTCTGCCGGCGCGGATCAAGGATTATTCGCCAAGCTGGCTGGATGACCTGTGTCGCAGCGGCAAACTGGTCTGGACGCGCCTGACTGCAAGCAGCAAAAGCACCAGCACCGCGTTGCGCAGCACGCCCATTGTGCTGCTGCCGCGCAGTCAGGTCGGGTTGTGGAGCAGTCTGACCGAGCAGACACCCGTCAGCGAACTGTCGCCGAAAACGCAAAAGGTTCATCAAGCACTCAGTCAGCATGGCGCGCTGTTTTTCGATGAGCTGATTCACGAGGCTCATCTGCTGCGCTCGGAGCTGGAAATCGCCTTGCAGGAACTGGTCGGCGCCGGGCTGGTGAACGCCGACAGCTTTGCCGGTTTGCGGGCGCTGATTACGCCGGCGAGCAAACGCCAGGCCCGCAGCAGCCGACGCGGACGCGGGGCGTTTATCGGCGGCATGGACGATGCCGGTCGCTGGGCCTTGCTTCGACGCGGGCCACCAGCGCCGACCGTGGACAACAAACATCCAACACCGAGCGACACGCTGGAACACATCGCATTGACCTTGCTGCGCCGCTACGGCGTGGTGTTCTGGCGCCTGCTGGAACGCGAAGCAGACTGGTTGCCGAGCTGGCGCGAATTGCTGCGCACGTTCCATCGGCTGGAGGCCCGCGGCGAGATTCGTGGTGGGCGGTTCGTGAATGGCCTGGCCGGTGAGCAGTTCGCCTTGCCCGAGGCGATCCCATTGCTGCGGGAAGTTCGGCGGCGGGCACATGACGGCAGTTTGATCGCTGTGTGCGGGGTGGATCCGCTGAACCTGGCGGGCACGCTGTTACCCGGCGCGAAAGTACCGGCGTTGGCGAGCAATCGACTGGTGTATCGCGATGGTCTTCCGGTGGCTGCCGAGATCGCCGGAAAGCAGGTTTTCTGGTTGGAATCGACGATCGAAATACGCAACAAACTGATCCGGCATTGATGCTGTCCCGGCCGGTCCCAAGAAAAATCATTGAGTACGCGGCTGATCCGGCAGCAACACCGGCGAATTCTCCGGCGCTGCGCCGTCATCTTCCGGCTCCCCCATCCCCCGCTTCGGCATTAAAACCTGCTGTGGATAAGTCTGCGCGAAATGCACCCATGGGCTGTTATCCACAAGCTTCTTCAAACGCTGGTTAAACGCCCGGCTCACCGCATACTGCCCACCCGATACCGTACGGAACTGCGCCGTCAGCACCACGCCGTTGAGGTCCATTTTGTCGACACCAAACACATCCAGCGGCCCTTGCAGGTTGTACTTGAGAAATGCGTCCTCACGGATCGACTCCCCCGCCTCGCGAATCAGCTCGATGGCCTTGTCCACGTCGGTGTCGTAGGTGAACTGCACCGAGAAAAACGCATAGGCGAATTGCCGCGACTGGTTTGTCACGGCCTTGATCTGCCCGAACGGCACCGAGTGCACAAACCCTTTGCCGTCGCGCAGGCGCAAGGTGCGGATGGTCAGGCCTTCGACGGTGCCGGCATGCCCGGAATCGAGCACGACCCAGTCGCCAATCGACAGGGTGTCTTCGATGATGATGAACAGGCCGGTGATGACGTCCTGCACCAGTTGCTGCGAGCCGAAACCGATGGCCAGGCCGACCACCCCGGCACCCGCCAACAGCGGTGCGACATTGATCCCGAGGTTGGCCATGGTGGTGATTGCACAGATCACCACGAGGATGATTTTGATCGCGTTGCGCAGCAGTGGAAGAATGGTTTTTACCCGCGTACTGGGCTGTGTCGTGCGTTTATTGATCGGCGGCTTCAGCGCTTCCTGAATCGCTGTATCGAGCACCACCCACAGCAACCAGGTCACCAGGAAGATCAGGCCCATGCTGCTCAGCGACTCACTGATCGCCCGGCCCACCGAGTTGCGCTCGGCGAACTCGAACAGCGAGACGCCCCAGATACGCCCGAGAATTTCGATGAACGCCACGGCCATGACAATCCGCAGCAGTGCATGCAGCAAGCTGAGAAAGCGTTCTTTGTAGGCACTGCTGCGCTGGATCGCTTGGGCTTTTCCGGAATTGAACAGGTGCTGGAAAATCGTGCTGAGGAACACCGTGGCGATCAACAGAATGGTGGTGAACAACGCACAACGCAGGGCTTTCTGATTGTCCTCGCCGACGCCGATGAGGTTGATCGCCGACACCATCACCATCAGCAGAATCGGCCAGTACCAGAGCCGGGAAAAGATCCGCAGGGATTCCTGCAAGGAAGGCTGTTTCAAGCGCTGCGCCAGCGCCCGATTGCGGATCAGATGCGCCACCGGACGCCTCAGGCGAATCACCAGCAATCCAAAGATGATTGAAGCAAACAGCCCGGTGAACACGGCGATGCTGCTGGTGATGTTGCCGCCCAGCTGCCGGGCGATCTGCGGGCTGGTCAAGGCGTCGCTGAGCGCCGCAAGGAAGCCGATCAGGAACAGCGGTTTGGGGCAGTAATCACGAATGATCTGCACCGCACGGCGCTTGTGCCCGGTGTTGAACATGACGATCACGCACAAGAACATCGAGGTGGAGAAAATGCCGCTGCTGGTGGCGTAGGCAAAACACAGGGCCAACGCCCGGCCCACTGAGTTCGGCAGAAAATGGCTGACGTATAACGTCAGCGGCAGGCAGATCAACGCGGGAATCGTGAACGGCAGCAGGTAGCCGAGCAGGTCCTGGCTGCGTTGCCGTTTTCGAAAAAAACGCCCGGCACTCAAGCGCTTGTCCAGCAGGGCGCCGAGCACTGTGAGCAAGGCGAACACGCCGAGCCAGACGCCGGACAACAACAGGAAATCGCCGACCACGCTCATCGGTGATCGAGACGAAGGTCGATTCACCAGTTTGTCGACTTCATCCGCCGCCCGATCCGCTCGCAGGCGCCAGGCGTCGACCAGGTCTTCGTTGAGGTCGAGCTTGTCCTGAACGTCGTCGATGCTGGAACTGATCGCCCCGAGCAAGCCGCCCTGGACCAGCGGTTCAGGTTTCGCTGGCGCTTCCGCTGCGGCGGGAAGTCCCGGCAGCGTGGTGGCTTCCAGTTCGTTGCTGCCGAGAAACAGCAACGCCCCCAGTAATATCGCGGTCTTGAACTTGAGCAAAACGGGGAGCTCCTTGAAAAGGGTCTGTTAGGAACTGATTGGCAAATGCCCGGCAAGTTCGGTTCTGGCCGCGAGATAACGTTCCAGCCATTCTCCCTGTGGGAGCGAGCCTGCTCGCGATAGCGGCGGCACATCCAGCATTGATGGGGCGGAACCACCGTTATCGCGAGCAGGCTCGCTCCCACATTTAACCGTGGTGCTCTGTTGATATTTGACCTGAACGCAAATATCAAATGCCCACCCCTCTATTTTTCCGCACAACCCAAACCCGGACACTGCGCTCCATCAATCAATCCACCGGAGTTGCAGCCATGCCCATTGCCTTGCTCGCGCTGACCCTCAGCGCCTTTGCCATCGGGACGACCGAGTTCGTCATCGTTGGCCTGTTACCCACGATAGGCGCCGACCTTGGCGTCAGCCTGCCGTCTGCCGGCCTGCTGGTCAGTCTCTACGCCCTGGGCGTTGCCATCGGCGCACCGGTGCTGACCGCTCTCACCGGCAAAGTCCCGCGCAAACTGCTGCTGTTGTCGCTGATGGTGTTGTTCACCCTCGGCAACCTGCTGGCCTGGAAAGCGCCGAGCTACGAATCGCTGATCATTGCGCGAATCGTCACCGGCCTGGCCCACGGGGTGTTTTTCTCGATCGGCTCGACCATTGCCACCAGCCTGGTGCCGAAGGAAAAAGCCGCCAGTGCGATTGCGATCATGTTCACCGGCCTGACGGTCGCGCTGGTCACCGGCGTGCCGCTGGGGACGTTTATCGGTCAGCATTTCGGCTGGCGTGAAACCTTCCTCGCCGTCTCTGCGCTGGGTGTGATCGCCTTCATCGGCAGCCTGCTCTACGTGCCGAAGAACATCGCGCACAGCAAACCGGCTTCGCTGTTGCAGCAATTGCAGGTGCTCAAGCAACCGCGTCTGCTGCTGGTGTATGCCATGACGGCGGTCGGTTACGGCGGCTCGTTCATCGCGTTTACGTTCCTGGCGCCGATTCTTCAGGACATCTCCGGTTTCAGCGCCAGCACCGTCAGCCTGGTGCTGCTGGTCTACGGGATCTCGGTGGCAGTCGGCAACATCTGGGGCGGCAAACTGGCCGACAAACGCGGCCCGATCAGCGCCCTGAAAATCATCTTCGCCCTGCTCGCCGCCGTGCTGTTCGTGCTGACGTTCACCGCCGGCAACCCATGGCTGGCGCTGGCCACCGTGCTGGTCTGGGGTGCGGTTGCATTCGGCAACGTGCCGGGCTTGCAGGTGTACGTGGTGCGTCAGGCCGAACATCACACGCCGCAGGCGGTGGACGTGGCGTCTGGGCTGAACATCGCCGCGTTCAACCTCGGCATTGCCGGTGGTGCGTGGGGCGGTGGTTTGATCGTCGCTCATATGGGCTTGATCCATACCGCATGGATCGGTGGCCTGGTAGTGCTGGTGGCACTGGCGCTGACCGCGTGGAGCGGTCGTCTTGATCGTCTCGGCCCGGTGTATGCCGAACCGGCTGAAGGTTCGACCCGCGTCGTCGCCGGCCACTGATAAAGCTCGCTCCCACAGGATCCTCGGTGGTCTTTCGAGCGTTTACCGTCTGTAGCCCCGTCGAAACTTTCTCGCTTGCCCCGCAGTCATCAAAAGACAGGGGCAACCGAGGACCATCAGACGGGAGGCGACATGGCGGGGATTCACATTGGTATTTCAGGCTGGCGCTACACACCCTGGAGGGGGGATTTCTACCCGAAGGGGCTGACCCAGAAGCGCGAATTGCAGTTCGCGTCACGGTCGGTCAACAGCATCGAAATCAATGGATCGTTTTACGCCCTGCAACGGCCCGAACGGTACGCCCAGTGGTACGACGAAACCCCGGCAGACTTCGTCTTCAGTATCAAAGCCCCGCGGTTCATCACCCACATCAAACGCCTTCGAGATGTCCATAAACCCTTGGCGAATTTCTTTGCCTCCGGGGTACTGGAACTCAAGGAAAAACTCGGTCCTGTCCTCTGGCAATTCCCGCCCAGTTTCAAATTCGACGCTGAGCTGTTCGACCACTTTCTCGAGCAATTACCCCGCAACACCGAACAGGCCGCCACCCTCGCCCGCCAGCACGATTCACACGTGAACGGTCACGCCAGCATGAAGGCGTATAAGAAAAAGCCGCTGCGTCATGCCGTCGAGATCAGAAACGACACCTTCATCGACCCGGCGTTTGTCCGCCTGCTCAAACGCCACAACGTCGCCTTGGTCATTGCTGACACCGCCGGTAAATGGCCGTATCGCGAAGACATCACCAGCGACTTCGTGTACCTGCGCCTGCACGGCGCCGAAGAACTCTATGCCAGCGGTTACACCCCCGAAGCGCTGGAACGCTGGGCCGCGCGGATCGAGGCCTGGAACCACGGCCGACAACCCTCCGACGCGCATCTGATCGCACCACGGCAAAAACCCAAGGCACGCAAATCCCGGGAAGTGTTTTGCTATTTCGACAATGACATCAAAGTCCGCGCGCCCTTCGATGCCCGCCGTTTGCTCGAACATTTTCATCTCGACAAGAACCTCGCCACCGCCCCCGGCGAGCCGGCTGCCGAAGGGGTGCTGCCATGAATGGGCCCGAGCCGTTCAATGCCATCGATGACCAGCCGCCAGCCATGGCCGCCGTGCGCCGCTTCACCGTGCTGACGGTCAACACGCACAAGGGTTTTACCGCGCTGAACCGGCGTTTCATCCTGCCGGAACTGCGTGAAGCGGTGCGCAGCGTATCCGCCGATGTGGTGTTTTTGCAGGAAGTCCACGGCACCCACGAACATCATCCCCGGCGCTACAGCAACTGGCCGACAATGCCGCAATACGAATTCCTTGCCGATACGCTGTGGCCGCAGTTCGCCTACGGACGCAATGCGGTGTACCCGGCGGGCGATCACGGCAATGCGCTGCTGTCGAAATTCCAGATCATTCGCCACGACAACCTCGACGTGTCGATCAGCGGACACGAGAACCGCGGCATCCTGCATTGCGTATTGCGCCTGCCCGGCGACGGCCCGGAGGTGCACGCTATCTGCGTTCATCTGGGCCTGCGCGAAACCCATCGCAACGAACAGCTGAAGCTGCTGGCCCAGCGCCTCGACGAGTTGCCGGCTGATGCGCCGGTGATTGTCGCCGGCGACTTCAACGATTGGCGCCAGCGCGCCGATGCGCTGCTCAAACCCTGTGGGCTGCGCGAGGTGTTCGCCGAACACCACGGCAAACCGGCGCGCAGTTTTCCGGCGCGCTTGCCGGCCTTGCGCCTGGACCGCATCTACGTGCGCAACCTCAAGGCCAGCCACCCGAAAGTCCTGGCGGCACGGCCCTGGTCACACCTTTCCGACCACGCACCGCTATCGGTGGAGATCGAGCTATGAGCAGCGCACCGATGGAAAAAACCACTGCGGAACATCTGGCCACCCACCCGTCGATCCGTGAACCCGGCGTGGTCGACGTCCAATACGGCTGGCAAGGCAACAACCTGGTGGAACTGCTGGAGAACGGCGAAGCGTATTTTCCGCGGGTGTTCGAGGCCATGCGCCAGGCCAAGACTGAAATCCTCCTGGAAACCTTCATCGTGTTCGAGGACAAGGTGGGCAACGAGCTGCAGCAAGTGCTGATCGAGGCGGCGCAACGCGGCGTGCGCGTCACCGCCAGCCTCGACGGTTTTGGCTGCGGTGAGCTGACCACCGGCTATCTCGCGGCATTGAGCGAGGCCGGCGTGCGCATTCAGATATTTGACCCGGCGCCGAAACGGCTCGGCTTTCGCACCAACTGGTTTCGGCGCCTGCACCGCAAGATTGTGGTGGTCGACGGCACGATTGCGTTCATCGGCGGAATCAACTTTTCCGCCGACCATCTGGCTGACTTCGGTCCCGAGGCCAAGCAGGATTACTCGGTTGAAGTGCAAGGCCCGGCGGTGGCGGACATTCATCATTTCGCCCTGCTGCAAAGCGGCCGCCCGGCGCGGGCCAAATACTGGTGGCAGCGGCGCCGGCAGCGGCGTTCGGAACTGGCCTTCAGCGACCACGATGGCCAAGTCAGGCTGGTGTACCGCGACAACGGCGATCACCGGACCGATATCGAAGAGGTTTATCGACAGGTGCTGCGCAGTGCCCAGCGCCGCGTGGTCATCGCCAACGCCTATTTCTTCCCGGGCTATCGCCTGCTGCGCGAGATTCGCAACGCCGCTCGCCGTGGCGTCGAGGTGCGGCTGATTCTGCAAGGTCAGCCGGACATGATGGTGGCCAAACTGGCCGCGCGCATGACCTATGACTACTTGCTCAAGGCCGGCGTGCAGATTCACGAGTATTGCGAGCGGCCGCTGCATGGCAAAGTCGCATTGGTGGACGAGGACTGGAGCACCGTCGGTTCGAGCAATCTCGACCCGCTGAGCCTGTCGATGAACCTGGAAGCCAACGTGCTGATCCGCGATCGTGCCTTCAACCGCGATTTGTTCGAACGCCTCGAAATGCTGAGTAACAACCACTGCAAAGCCATGTCGGCAGATAAATCCCCGCGCGGGCGGGTCTGGCACATGACCGTCGGTTTTCTGGTGTTTCACTTTCTGCGGCACTTCCCGGCGTGGGCCGGCTGGCTGCCGGCACACAAGCCGCGCCTGAAACCCTTCACCCACGTTGCCGGGAGTGATCTTCATGGACCGCGCTGAAACACACTCGGCGCCTCACGCCGACAGCACGACACCTGCCTCGGTAAAAAAAACCCGCTGGAGTCGCTGGAAAAAACCGCTGACGATGCTGTTTTTCCTGGCACTGATCGTGTTGTTCACGATGCTGGCCCAGCGCATCGAATGGAACGAGGTGTTCGATACCCTCGCCGACTTCAAGGTGCGCACGCTGATCATTGCCTCCGGGCTGACGCTGGTGAGTTTCCTGGTGTACGCCTGCTTCGACCTGATCGGCCGCACCTACATTCGTCAGGACCTGACCTGGAAGCAGATACTGCCGGTGGGCATCATCAGCTACGCGTTCAACCTTAACCTCAGCGCCTGGGTCGGCGGCATCGCCATGCGTTATCGCTTGTATTCGCGGCTCGGCGTGAGCAAAAGCAACATCGCGAAAATCCTCGGCCTGAGCCTGGCGACCAACTGGTTCGGCTACATGGTGATTGCCGGCGCGGTGTTCAGCAGCGGACTGGTGCGCATGCCGCCCGGCTGGAAACTCAGCACTGGCGCGTTGCAAGGGGTGGGCGTTTTGTTATTGCTGGTGAGCGCGGGTTATCTGGCGGCGTGCCGGTTTTCCAAGCGGCGCGAGTGGGCCATTCGAGGCGTGGAAATCAACCTGCCTTCCTTGCGCATGGCGATCCTGCAACTGTGTCTCGGCGCGCTGAACTGGTCGCTGATGGCGGCGGTTATTTTCACTTTGCTGCCGAGCAAACTGGATTATCCGTTGGTGCTCGGGGTGTTGCTGATCAGCGCCATTGCCGGGGTCATCACCCACATTCCGGCGGGGCTCGGGGTGCTGGAAGCGGTGTTTGTGGCATTGCTGCAGCATGAGGTGTCGCGGGGGAGCCTGGTGGCGGGGTTGCTGGCGTATCGGGCGATCTATTTCATCTTGCCGTTGCTGATTACGCTGGTGATGTATCTGGTGGTCGAGGCCAAGGCCAAGTCGCTGCGGATCGCGAAAAAGCCCAAGTGATAACGGCTCTTGTGGCGAGGGTGCTTGCTCCCGCCGGGTCGCGAAGCGGCCCCCTTTATCTCTGAAAAGAAGAGGACTGCTGCGCAGTCCAGCCGGAGCAAGCTATCTCGCCACAAATCACTTGGATTGAATGATGCTCAACCGCTCACCCACCACCATCTCAGTGATCCAGTCCACCAGAATCGAGGTGTACGCCTGCTGCGAAACCGGCTCGCTCAACGCGTGATCGGCGCCGTCGATAATCCGGTGCGTCAGCGAATGCGTCTGCTGGCACGCGGCGCGGTAGCTCATGATCGTCGCGTGTGGCACCCAGTCGTCGGTCTCAGACTCCACCAACAGCACATCCCCGGTAAATTGCGAACACGCGTGCAACGCGCGATTGCTATCGGCGCGAACCAGGGTGCTGCGGTAATCACGCAAATCCATCTTGTCCAGATCGCGCTTGGGTGTATGCCATTGCTCGTCGCGATACAGCGCCGGCACCCGCAGCGCCAGCCAGCGTACCGGACGCAATGACGTCAGGATCGACGCCAAGTAACCGCCATAACTGGTACCGACCACGGCGATCGCCGAGGTATCGAGTGCCGGATGCGCAAGCAATCGGTCGTAAGCCGCCAGCAGGTCGCGCAGGTTGTCTTCTCGCGTGACCCGCGTCAGCGGAATGCCGGTGCCGCCGGTGTGCCCGCGCAAGTCGAACGTCAGGCACACGCAGCCCAGACCGGCGATGCCTTTGGCCCGTTCAAGGTCGCGTTCCTGGCTGCCACCCCAGCCGTGCACGAAGAGCACGCCGGGGACTTTCGATTTGGGGCTGAGAAAAGTCCCGCTCATCTGTTCATCGTCGATGTCGATCTGAATGGTTTCGCTTCTAGCCGTCATAGGATTGGACCGTTACGTACTTGAGAAGAAATTCACTGTCTTGCGCCGGCCCGCGGTACACCTCGATGGCGTCCGCCGGCAGCGCCTGATCGATGTAGGTTTCCACCGAAGACACGCGGATGGCGCGCATGCTCGGGTGGTTGACGAAACTCTGCAATGCCGCCACTTCCGCGCTGCTGGCGCCACCCATGCGCCAGGACTGTTCGAGCACGCCACTGCGCTGCAGGCCGTTAGCGTCAAGGCCTTGCGCGATGTCGTAGTTGCGCCGCGACGCGTAGAAGCCGGGATAGGCTTCGTCCGCGGCACTGTCGAACACCTGCGCCTGGCGGATTGCCAATCGCACCTCATCGGGCAAATCCAGCTTGAGCAAATCGTCGTAGTCACCCTGCACCACGAGCAGGTTGGACCCTCCATAAACCTGCTCGCCCTGGGCGTCGCTGGTCAAGTATTGATCACCGCAGTAGCTCAACACTTTGTCGCCGATGAAGCTTTGGCCGACGCTGTGGGTCACCACGTCGGTCAGGTCCTGTTCCAGCACCACACCTTCGGTGAACAGCGTTTGAGCATCGGGCCTGGCAAGGATTTCGTCGAACAGATCAAGGCTGTTGATCACCTCCTGACCCCGCCCGGCACAGGCATGAATCGGCTTCATGCGAATGGGGCCGCTGTAGAGCAAATGTTCCGCCGCAGGGCGCGCATCGTCGAGGGAAAACACGCTGAGGCCATCCAGCACCACACTGCGCACCCGTTCGGAAAACAGCGGCGACCAACCTTGCGGAGCGTGAGCGTTTTTATTCCGCAGGCCGTGGCTGATGGCTTTGGTGCAGATGAAATCATGCTCGACGTAGCCACCCCATAAATCCTCCGGTCCGCTGACGCCCAACTGCCGCGCGGCAGCGGCACCGACCAGGGTTTGGGTGGGCAACAGATAAAGGTCACGACCGCTGTGCAGTTCGGGATCGAAACTGCCACCGAATTTGAGCCCGAGGATCTGCGCCAGCCAACGGGCCAGCGCGCGGTTGGTTTCGACTTCATGTTGTGGCGCGTCGGGGCGCACCGAATGGGCGACTACCAGTTTCTTGCGGTTTGTTGGGGTCATGCGTCCCCCTTCAATCGGCGCTCGATGAATGTAGTGGTAGGGGTGCAGAGATCAGGCCAATCGCACCCGGTGTGAAATGAACGGCAAATCAAGAGGTTGTTGAAAAGGTGATAGCACTACGCCTGTCTTATTCTGCACGACACCTGTTTCAGTTCCGGCATTTTGCACGACCCAAGCCATGCTCAGATCCAATGTGGCGTTCGGGCTAACGAGCCACGGCTGCCGTCGGCGAAACGCCAAACCGCGACCGATAATCACTCGGAGCCAGACCCGTTATCTTCTTGAACGTCGCGCGAAAGGCGCTCGGGTCCTGATAACCCACGGTCCAGGCAATGTGATCGATGGTGCCGTTGGTGAATTCAAGCATTTCCCGGGCCTTGCCGACCCGCAGGTGCTGACAGTACTCGGTGGGTTTCAACCCGGTCGCCGCACGGAATCGGCGCAGGAACGTGCGCTCTTCCAGCCCTGCCCGTTCGGCCATCGCCGCCAGCGACACATCAGTCGCCCCGGTGCTTTGCAGCCAATGCTGTACCTTGAGAATCGAGGCGTCGCCATGGCTGAGGATCGGTGAAAAATTACTGCCGCATTCGCTCGCGCTGTCGCTGTGTTCCACCACCAGAAAACGCGCCGTGCCGGTGGCGATGCTCGGTCCCAGCAGGCGGTCGACCAGACGCAAACCCAGCTCGGACCAGGCCATTAACCCAGCCGTGGTAATCAGGTCGCCGTCGTCGACGATCGGTGTATCGGCCTTGAGTCGGATCGCCGGGTAACGCTCGGCGAACGCCTTGGCCGAGGTCCAGTGGGTGGTGGCGCTGCGGCCGTCGAGCAGGCCGCTTTCGGCCAATAGAATCGAGCCCACGCAGACGCCACCAAGGGTCGCGCCTTGTGCATGTTGCTGCCGAATCCAGCTCAGCAAGCCTTGCGGCGCCTGGCCTTCGGAAAAACCGGCAATCGACGGCGGGATCAGCACCGCCACCAATGCACCGTCCGGCGCGGGATGGCTGTCGTAGACGCGCGTGGGTGCCTGACCGCCATCGACTTGCCAATGGCTGACCCGCAACAGCGGCAACTGTGAAGCCTGATAGTCGGCAGCAATCTGGTTCGCCACTCCGAACAAGTCCGTCAGCCCGTGCACTGCCGCCATCTGCGCGCCCGGATAAATCAGCACGCCCAGCTCGGCGATTGCCCTTTGTGCGTCCATTGTCAGTTTTACCCCTTCTATTGTCGGTGCGGCCAATCCTCGGACGGCCTGCCAGAGCCGATACTTCATTCCACACCCAACACCCACTCGAGGAAACAGTCATGGCCAAGCAAGCACTCATCGTAGTCGATATCCAAAACGACTACTTCCCCCAAGGCAAGTGGCCGCTGGTCGGTGCGGATGCCGCCGCAGACAACGCCGTACGCCTGATCAAGGCCTTCCGCGATGCTGGCGATTCGGTGGTGCACATTCGCCACGAATTCACCTCCAACGACGCGCCGTTCTTCACTCCGGGCTCCGAAGGCGCGAAGCTGCACCCCAAAGTTCTCAACCGAGCCGACGAGCCGGTGGTGCTCAAGCATTTCGTGAACTCGTTCCGCGAAACCGAACTGAAGTCGATCCTCGACGAACAAGACATCAAGGAACTGGTGGTGATCGGCAGCATGAGCCACATGTGCATCGACGGCATTACCCGCGCAGCCGCCGACATGGGTTACACCGTCACGGTCATTCATGATGCCTGTGCCTCACGTGACCTGGAGTTCAACGGCCTCACCGTTCCGGCGGCCCACGTTCACGCCGCGTTCATGTCGGCCTTGGGTTTCGCCTATGCCAGCGTGGTGTCCACCGACGAGTTCCTGGCGGCGCATCACTGATCAACGCTTGCGCGTCGGGTGCTGCCACCCGACGCTCCCGAAACACAGAAAGCCCGGTGCCGTGCATCGGGCGTTTGGGGTGAAACAGGTGCAAACCTGTCTCGGGACTGGACAACCACAAGACTTACCGCCGAAAAGCCGGATAATGGCGGCCAAATCGTCTAGCCCGTTATTCTGGTAATCCCCCATGGAAATCAAGGTCAACTTTCTCGACAACCTTCGGCTTGAAGCCAAGTTCGACGACTTCACGGTGGTGGCCGATCAACCTATCCGCTACAAGGGCGATGGCTCGGCACCGGGTCCGTTCGACTACTTCCTGGCTTCGTCGGCGCTGTGTGCGGCGTACTTTGTGAAGTTGTACTGCAGCACCCGCAATATCCCCACGGATAACATCCGCCTGTCGCAGAACAACATTGTTGACCCGGAAAACCGCTACAACCAGATTTTCAAGATCCAGGTCGAGCTGCCGGCGGACATCTCCGACAAGGACCGCCAGGGCATCCTGCGCTCCATCGACCGCTGCACCGTGAAAAAAGTGGTGCAAGCCGGGCCTGAGTTTGTGATCGAAGAAGTGGACAACCTCGACGCCGATGCCCAGGCATTGTTGATGCCTGCTTCCAGTTCAGAGGCGAGCACCTATATTGCCGGCAAGGATCTGCCGCTGGAGCAAACCATCACCAACATGTCGGCCATTCTGGCAGACCTGGGGATGAAGATCGAAATCGCCTCGTGGCGCAATATCGTGCCCAATGTGTGGTCGCTGCATATCCGCGATGCGCACTCGCCGATGTGCTTTACCAACGGCAAGGGTGCAACCAAGGAAGGCGCGCTGGCCTCGGCGCTGGGCGAGTTTATCGAGCGACTGAACTGCAACTTCTTCTATAACGACCAGTTCTGGGGCGAAGACATCGCCAACGCGCCGTTTGTGCACTACCCGGACGAACGCTGGTTCCAGCCTGGCCGTAAAGATGCGTTGCCCGCCGACATTCTCGACGAGTACTGCCTGAAGATTTACAACCGCGACGGCGAGCTGCGTGGTTCTCATCTGATCGATACCAACTCGGGTAATGAAGAGCGCGGCATCTGCTCGCTACCGTATGTGCGTCAGTCGGACGGTGAAGTGGTTTATTTCCCGTCCAACCTGATTGAAAACCTGTTCCTGAGCAACGGCATGAGTGCCGGTAACACGCTGGCCGAAGCCCAGGTGCAGTGCCTGTCGGAGATCTTCGAGCGCGCGGTCAAACGCGAAATCATCGAAGGTGAATTTGCACTGCCGGATGTGCCGGCCCACGTGCTGGCGAAGTACCCCGCAATTCTGGCCGGTATTCAGGCGCTGGAAGAACAAGGGTTCCCCGTGCTGGTGAAGGATGCGTCCCTGGGGGGTGAGTTCCCGGTGATGTGCGTCACGCTGATGAACCCGCGTACCGGCGGTGTGTTTGCCTCGTTCGGCGCGCACCCGAGCCTGGAAGTGGCGCTGGAACGCAGCCTGACCGAATTGCTTCAGGGCCGCAGTTTCGAAGGCCTCAACGACTTGCCACAGCCGACGTTTGAAGGTCATGCGGTGACCGAGCCGAATAACTTCGTCGAGCACTTCATCGACTCCAGCGGCGTGGTGTCGTGGCGCTTCTTCAGCTCAAAGTCGGATTACGAATTCGTGGAGTGGGACTTCTCCGGCCAGGGTGAAAACTCGAATACCGAGGAAGCCGCAACCTTGTTCGGCATTCTCGAAGGGATGGGCAAGGAAGTGTACATGGCGGTGTACGAGCATATCGGCGCGACGGCCTGCCGCATCCTGGTGCCGGACTATTCGGAAATTTATCCGGTAGACGATCTGATCTGGGATAACACCAACAAAGCGCTGTTCTTCCGCGCCGACATCCTGAACCTGCATCGCCTGGACGAGGCCGAACTGCAGGCACTGGCAGAGCGTCTGGTGGAAAGCGAGCTGGACGACTACACCGACATCACCAGCCTGATCGGCATCGAATTTGACGATAATACCGCTTGGGGTCAGCTGACGATCCTGGAATTGAAGCTGCTGATTTATCTCGCCTTGCAGCAATTTGAAGAGGCGAAAGAAGCGGTGGAGATGTTCCTGCAGTACAACGACAACACGGTTGAGCGTGGCTTGTTCTATCAGGCCGTCAATGTGGTGCTGGAGATGAAACTGGACGAAGACCTGGAACTGGAGGACTACGAGGCCAACTTCCGCCGGATGTTCGGCAACGAGCGGATGGATGCAGCGATCGGCTCGGTGGACGGCAGCGTACGCTTCCATGGCTTGACGCCGACCAGCATGAAACTGGAGGGGCTCGACCGGCACCTGCGGTTGATCGACAGCTACAAAAAGCTGCACACGGCGCGGGCCAATGTGACCCCTTTATCCCGCTAACAGCGTCCACAAAAAAGCGAAGCCAGATCACTGGCTTCGCTTTTTTTGTTACTGACTGAATAGCCGCTCCTCAGAACGGGATATCGTCATCAAAGCTGTCGAAATCCGGAGCCGGCTGAGGAGCGGCCTGCTGCTGTGGAGCCGGACGCGACTGTTGAGGTGCCGACGACTGTTGCGGACGCGGAGCCTGCTGGCGTGGAGCCGGGGCGGACTGCTGATAGTTGTTGCCCCCGCCTTGTTGGTCGCCCTGCTGTGGACGGCCACCGAGCAGTTGCATGGTGCCTTGCATGTCGACCACGATTTCAGTGGTGTAACGCTTGATACCGTCTTTTTCCCACTCGCGGGTCTGCAGCTTGCCTTCGATGTAGACCTGCGAACCTTTACGCAGGTACTCGCCGGCGATTTCCGCTACCTTGCCGAACATCGACACACGGTGCCATTCAGTCTTCTCGACTTTCTGGCCGGTTTGCTTGTCGGTCCACTGTTCGCTGGTCGCCAGACTCAGGTTGGTCACGGCGTTACCGTTAGGCAAGTAGCGAACTTCGGGATCCTGGCCGCAAGTGCCGACCAATATGACTTTGTTAACCCCACGGGCCATAACGTTCTCCTAGGCTACGCACGCTGCCCCGGCCGGGTTGTTCACCAGGCGCTCAAGGGTGGTGCGATCCAATAGTTCGGTGTCCAATTTTATGTAAATCGCCGCTTCATCTTCGACGATTACTGCATCTGTTACCCCTACGACGGCCTTCAGGCGCTCGACCAGACCCGCTTCGCGGATCGCCTCGGGCGACAACGGCAAGCGCAGGCTCGTCACGTAAGGTGGTTCGCGCATGGTAACAGCAAAGGCCAGCCAGAGGGCAGCCAGGCCGGCGCATCCGAGGAATACCGCCGACAAACCGCCGTGCTGGAACATCCAGCCGCCGAGGATCCCGCCCAGCGCCGAACCGAGGAACTGGCTGGTGGAATAAACCCCCATCGCCGTGCCCTTGCCGCCCGCCGGTGAAACCTTGCTGATCAGCGATGGCAACGAAGCTTCCAGCAGATTGAACGCGGTAAAGAACACCACCGTCCCGATCACCAGAGCCCGCAAGCTATCGCCGAACTGCCAGAAGAATAGCTCAGTGAGCATCAGCGTCAGCACCGCGCCCAATAAAACTCGTTTCATTTTGCGTTTCTTCTCGCCGTAGATAATGAACGGGATCATGGCGAAGAAAGAAATCAGCAGCGCAGTCAAATAGACCCACCAGTGCTGCTCTTTGGGCAGCCCGGCTTTTTCGACCAGGGCCAGTGGCAACGCCACGAAGCTCGACATCAACATCGCGTGCAACACAAAAATGCCCAGGTCCAGGCGCAGCAGGTCCGGGTGCTTGAGCGTCGGCATCAGCGCCTGACGCGCGACGCCGGACTCGCGATGCTGCAACGGCCCGGTGGAGCGCGGCACCATGAACATCACGATCACGATGCCAAACAGCGCCATGCCACCGGTGGCGAAAAACAATCCGGACAGGCCGAAAGCGCGGGTCAGCAACGGTCCTACCACCATGGCGACCGCGAACGACAGACCGATCGTCATGCCGATCATGGCCATGGCTTTGGTCCGATGCTGTTCGCGGGTCAGGTCTGACAGCAACGCCATCACGGCCGCGGAAATGGCCCCGGCGCCTTGCAGGATTCGTCCGGCGATAACGCCCCAGATCGAATCGGCATTGGCCGCCAGCACGCTGCCGAGGGCGAAGACGATCAGCCCCAGGTAAATCACCGGGCGACGCCCGATGCGGTCGGAAATGAAACCGAAAGGGATCTGGAAAATCGCCTGGGTCAGGCCGTAAGCGCCAATCGCCAGCCCGATCAGGGCCGGGGTCGCTCCCGCCAGATCCATCCCATAGGTCGCCAATACCGGCAACACCATGAACATGCCAAGCATACGGAAGGCGAACACAAGGGCCAGACCGCTTGCTGCGCGGGTCTCACTGCCACTCATGCGTTCGCTGTGGGGATCGTGCATGGAAAAACCTCATGTGAACCGGCGGCGATTCTACCAGTCCCATCGATTGACAGGGTATATCGCGACGCTTTGACGCGCTCCGCTGACAGACTCTTCATGTACGACAGTCATCCACTCGTTTGATAGTGTGCATCCATCCAGTATTTGGCCGTATACTCCTACGTTTTCGACGCCCGCCGAGCGAGGCCACTTTGGACAAGATCCTGATTCGTGGGGCCCGAACCCACAACCTGAAGAACATCGACCTGACCCTGCCGCGGGACAAACTGATCGTCATCACCGGCCTGTCCGGATCCGGCAAATCGTCCCTGGCATTCGACACGCTGTACGCCGAAGGCCAGCGCCGCTATGTCGAATCGCTGTCGGCCTATGCCCGGCAGTTTTTGTCGATGATGGAAAAACCGGACGTCGACACCATTGAAGGCCTGTCGCCAGCCATTTCCATCGAACAGAAGTCGACTTCGCATAACCCGCGTTCGACCGTCGGCACCATCACCGAAATCTACGACTACCTGCGCCTGCTTTACGCTCGCGTGGGTATTCCGCGTTGCCCGGATCACGACATTCCGTTGGAAGCACAGACGGTCAGCCAGATGGTTGACCTGGTCCTCGCGCAGCCGGAGGGCAGCAAGCTGATGCTGCTGGCGCCGGTGATTCGCGAGCGCAAAGGTGAACATCTTTCAGTGTTCGAAGAACTGCGTGCCCAAGGCTTTGTGCGGGCCAGGGTCAACGGCAGGATCTGCGAACTGGATGAGCTGCCGAAGCTGGATAAACAAAAGAAGCATTCGATTGATGTCATAGTCGACCGCTTCAAAGTCCGCGCCGACCTGCAACAGCGCCTCGCCGAATCGTTCGAGACCGCGCTGAAGCTGGCGGACGGCATTGCGCTGGTTGCGCCGATGGACGATGAGCCGGGTGAAGAAATCATCTTCTCCGCGCGCTTCGCCTGCCCGATTTGCGGCCACGCCATCAGCGAGCTGGAACCCAAACTGTTCTCCTTCAACAACCCGGCCGGCGCCTGTCCGACGTGCGACGGCTTGGGCGTGAAGCAGTTCTTCGACATCAAGCGACTGGTCAATGGTGAACTGACCCTGGCCGAGGGCGCGATTCGCGGCTGGGACAGGCGCAACGTCTATTACTTCCAGATGCTCGGGTCGCTGGCGTCGCACTACAAGTTCAGCCTCGAAGTGCCGTTCAATGAACTGCCCGCCGATCAGCAAAAGTTCATCCTGCACGGCAGTGGCTCGCAGAACGTCGACTTCAAGTACCTGAACGACCGTGGCGACATCGTCAAACGTTCGCACCCGTTCGAAGGCATCGTACCGAACCTGGAGCGTCGCTACCGCGAAACCGAATCGGCCTCCGTGCGCGAGGAACTGGCCAAGTTCCTCAGTACCCAGCCGTGCCCGGATTGCCGTGGCACCCGCCTGCGTCGTGAGGCACGACACGTCTGGGTCGGCGAGAAGACTTTGCCGGCCGTCACCAATCTGCCGATTGGCGATGCGTGCGAATACTTCGGTGTGCTGAAACTGACCGGGCGTCGCGGCGAAATTGCCGACAAGATCCTCAAGGAAATCCGTGAGCGCCTGCAGTTCCTGGTCAACGTCGGTCTCGACTACCTGTCGCTGGATCGCAGTGCCGACACGTTGTCTGGCGGTGAAGCTCAGCGGATTCGCCTGGCCAGTCAGATCGGTGCCGGTCTGGTTGGCGTTCTGTACATCCTCGATGAACCGTCGATTGGTCTGCATCAGCGCGACAACGATCGGCTGCTGGGCACGCTCAAGCACCTGCGCGATATCGGTAACACGGTGATCGTGGTCGAGCACGATGAAGATGCGATTCGCCTGGCTGACTATGTGGTGGATATCGGTCCGGGTGCTGGCGTGCATGGCGGGCATATCGTCGCCGAAGGCACGCCGGCCGAGGTCATGGCTCACCCTGATTCGTTGACCGGCAAATACTTGTCCGGCCGGGTGAAAATCGCCGTACCGGCCAAACGCACACCGCGCAACAAGAAGTTGTCGTTGTCCCTCAAGGGGGCGCGCGGCAACAACCTGCGTAACGTCGATCTGGACATTCCGATCGGTCTGCTGACCTGTGTCACCGGCGTGTCTGGCTCGGGTAAATCGACGCTGATCAACAACACACTGTTTCCTTTGAGCGCGACGGCACTCAACGGTGCAACGACGCTTGAGGCTGCGGCTCACGACAGCATCAAAGGGCTGGAGCATCTGGACAAGGTCGTCGACATCGACCAAAGCCCGATTGGCCGCACCCCACGTTCCAACCCGGCGACGTACACCGGGTTATTCACACCGATTCGCGA
This sequence comes from Pseudomonas sp. NFX71, assembly GCF_048079215.1. Lineage (NCBI taxonomy): Bacteria > Pseudomonadati > Pseudomonadota > Gammaproteobacteria > Pseudomonadales > Pseudomonadaceae > Pseudomonas > Pseudomonas sp. NFX71. Next base: position 1,231,433 of record NZ_CP182230.1, read on the forward strand.
ACTGTTCGCCGGCGTGCCGGAATCCCGTTCGCGCGGTTACGGGCCGGGGCGTTTCTCCTTCAACGTGAAGGGCGGACGCTGCGAGGCCTGTCAGGGCGACGGCTTGATCAAGGTTGAAATGCACTTCCTGCCGGACATCTATGTCCCATGCGATGTCTGCAAGAGCAAGCGCTACAACCGTGAAACGCTTGAGATCAAGTACAAGGGCAAGAGCATCCATGAAACCCTTGAGATGACCATCGAAGAAGCTCGGGTGTTTTTTGACGCAGTTCCGGCACTGGCGCGCAAGCTTCAGACACTGATGGATGTCGGCCTGTCGTACATCAAGCTCGGGCAATCGGCGACCACGCTGTCCGGTGGTGAAGCGCAGCGGGTGAAACTGTCCCGCGAACTGTCCAAGCGCGATACCGGCAAGACGCTGTATATCCTCGATGAACCGACTACCGGTTTGCACTTCGCGGATATCCAGCAACTGCTCGACGTGTTGCATCGACTGCGCGACCACGGCAACACCGTGGTGGTGATCGAGCACAACCTGGACGTGATCAAGACGGCTGACTGGCTGGTGGATCTTGGACCGGAAGGGGGCTCCAAAGGCGGGCAGATCATTGCGGTCGGCACGCCAGAGGAAGTCTCCGAGATGAAGCAGTCTCACACCGGTTTCTACCTCAAGCCATTGCTGGCTCGCGACAAGGCCTGAATCAGGCCCATGAAAAAGCCCCTGTCACTTTGTCGGTGACAGGGGCTTTTTTGTGTCCGGATGCAATCAGGTGTGAGATTGCAGGTAATTCTCAAGACCGATCAACTTGATCAGACCCAACTGCTTCTCGAGCCAGTAGGTGTGATCTTCTTCGGTATCGTTCAACTGAATGCGCAGCATCTCGCGGCTGACGTAGTCTTTGTGCTGCTCGCAGAGTTCGATGCCCTTGCAGAGTGCGGCGCGGACTTTGTATTCCAGACGCAGATCGGCAGCGAGCATGTCCGGTACCGTGGTGCCGACATCGAGATCGTCCGGACGCATGCGTGGCGTGCCTTCCAGCATCAGGATCCGTCGCATCAGGGCATCGGCATGCCCTGCTTCCTCTTCCATCTCGTGGTTGATTCGTTCGTAGAGCTTGGTGAATCCCCAGTCCTCATACATCCGCGAGTGAACGAAATATTGATCACGGGCGGCCAGTTCGCCGGTCAGCAACGTGTTGAGGTAATCGATTACGTCTGGGTGGCCTTGCATCGCCCTACATCTCCCTGCTTGAAAGTCTGTAGTTTGAACCACAGCGACTGTTTGGTCACTGTGTTAGCGCGATAAAAGCGAAGATATTCTGAGAAAAGTGGTTTAAATAGCGCAAAAACCGCCCAGATGAGGGCGGTTCTGCTTCTCGTTTAGACTTCGTTAAGCTGTACGTTAAGAGCCTTTGCGATTGCTTCTCCATACGCCGGGTCGGCCTTGAAGAAATGCTGCAATTGGCGATCAACCACATCGCTTGAAACACCAGACATCGCCCCGGCAATGTTGTTGACCAAGAGCGCCTTCTGTTCATCATTCATGAGCCGGAACAGCGCACCGGCATGGCTGTAGTAGTCGTTGTCTTCGCGATGATCGTAACGATCAGCCGCGCCATTCAATGCCAGAGCTGGCTCAGCATAGCGAGACGCTTGTTTTGGCGAATCGACGTAGCTGTTCGGCTCATAGTTCGGCGTAGCGCCGCCATTGCTGCCAAACGCCATGGAACCATCACGCTGGTAGCCGTTGACCGGGCTGCGAGGCGCATTCACCGGCAGCTGCTGGTGGTTGGTGCCTACACGGTAGCGGTGCGCATCTGCATAAGCGAACACGCGGCCTTGCAGCATGCGGTCTGGCGACAGGCCGACACCCGGCACCATGTTGCTCGGACCGAACGCCGCCTGCTCGACTTCAGCGAAGTAGTTCAGCGGATTACGGTTGAGCTCCAGCTCCCCGACTTCGATCAGTGGAAACTCTTTCTGCGACCAGGTCTTGGTCACGTCGAAAGGGTTCTCGTGGTGCGCCGCAGCCTGGGCCTCAGTCATGATCTGAATGCATACGCGCCATTTCGGGAAATCACCGCGCTCAATTGCACCAAACAAGTCGCGCTGAGCGTAATCCGGATCGGTACCCGCCAGGCGTGCAGCCTCTGCCGGCGCCAGATTCTTGATACCTTGCTGGGTCTTGTAGTGCCACTTCACCCAGTGACGCTCGCCGCTGGCGTTGATCAGGCTGTAGGTGTGGCTGCCGAACCCGTGCATGTGACGGTAGCCGTCAGGAATGCCACGGTCCGAAAACAGGATGGTGACCTGGTGCAGCGCCTCAGGCGAGTGCGACCAGAAGTCCCACATCATCTGCGCGCTTTTCAGGTTGCTCTGAGGCAGGCGTTTTTGAGTGTGGATAAAGTCCGGAAATTTGAGCGGATCGCGAATGAAGAACACCGGCGTGTTGTTGCCTACGATGTCCCAGTTGCCTTCCTCGGTGTAGAACTTCAGGGCGAAGCCACGTGGATCCCGCTCTGTATCGGCCGAACCGCGCTCACCGCCTACGGTGGAAAACCGCAGGAACGTTGGAGTTTGCTTGCCAACCGATTCAAACAGCTTGGCACTGGTGTACTCGGTGATGTCACGCGTGACGGTGAACGTACCGTAAGCACCCGAGCCTTTGGCGTGCACGCGGCGCTCCGGGATGTTTTCACGGTTGAAGTGCGCAAGCTTCTCGATCAGGTGGAAGTCGTCGAGGAGCAATGGGCCACGAGGGCCGGCGGAACGAGAATTCTGATTGTCGGCGACAGGAGCGCCACTGGCGGTCGTAAGTATTTTATTTTGGCTCATGCGATCTCTTCCTCTGTCAGTCTTTAACTGCCGGCTAATCGGCTGAAAGGGAGTATCGATCAGAAACGTTACACCTACTAATTCATTAACCTGCAGGCTTCGATAGAAAATAACTAACGAAGCGAGCCGTTAAGGGCAAAACTTTTCAATCGCCCACAAAAAACCGGGCACAGGGCCCGGTTTTTCGTTTCAGACTGACGTCTTACTCAGCGGATACAGCTTCACCGCCGGTAGCACGATCAACCAACTCGACGTACGCCATAGGCGCGTTGTCGCCAGTGCGGAAACCGCACTTGAGGATGCGCAGGTAGCCACCCTCACGGGTAGCGTAACGCTTGCCCAGGTCGTTGAAGAGCTTACCAACGATAGCTTTCGAACGAGTACGGTCGAAAGCCAGACGGCGGTTAGCCAGGCTGTCTGTCTTGGCCAAAGTGATCAGCGGCTCAGCAACGCGACGCAGTTCTTTAGCTTTCGGCAGTGTAGTTTTGATCAGCTCGTGCTCGAACAGCGACACTGCCATGTTTTGAAACATGGCCTTGCGGTGCGAGCTAGTGCGGCTCAGGTGACGACCACTTTTACGATGACGCATGGTTCATTCCTTACCAAACACGACGTTCGGTGATTACGACGATCAGGCAGTCGCCTTGTCGTCCTTCTTAAGACTTGCAGGCGGCCAGTTGTCTAGGCGCATGCCGAGGGACAGACCGCGGGAGGCCAGAACGTCCTTGATTTCAGTCAAGGATTTCTTGCCAAGGTTCGGAGTCTTCAACAGCTCTACTTCGGTACGCTGAATCAGGTCACCGATGTAGTAGATGTTTTCCGCCTTAAGGCAGTTAGCCGAACGTACAGTCAGTTCCAGATCGTCAACCGGGCGAAGCAGGATCGGATCGATCTCGTCTTCCTGCTCGACAACCACAGGCTCACTGTCACCTTTAAGGTCGACGAACGCAGCCAACTGCTGTTGCAGGATGGTTGCAGCGCGGCGAATAGCCTCTTCAGGATCCAGGGTACCGTTGGTTTCCAGATCAATAACCAGCTTGTCCAGGTTAGTACGCTGCTCGACACGGGCGTTTTCCACCACGTATGCGATACGGCGAACCGGGCTGAACGAAGAGTCAAGCTGCAAGCGACCGATGCTGCGGCTTTCGTCTTCATCGCTCTGACGCGAGTCTGCCGGTTCATAACCACGACCACGAGCTACGGTGAGCTTCATGTTCAGGGCGCCGTTAGACGCCAGGTTAGCGATTACGTGATCGGGGTTAACGATCTCGACATCATGATCCAGCTGAATATCGGCAGCGGTAACCACCCCCGAACCCTTCTTCGACAAGGTCAGCGTAACTTCGTCACGACCGTGCAGCTTGATAGCCAGACCTTTAAGGTTCAACAGGATTTCAATTACGTCTTCCTGTACGCCTTCGATGGCGCTGTACTCATGGAGTACACCGTCAATCTCGGCCTCGACTACTGCACAGCCGGGCATTGAGGACAACAGGATGCGTCGCAGCGCGTTGCCCAGGGTGTGGCCGAAACCACGCTCGAGAGGCTCGAGAGTGATCTTGGCGCGGGTTGGACTGACAACCTGCACATCAATATGGCGGGGTGTCAGGAACTCATTTACCGAAATCTGCATGGATGCACCTATTTTCTAGCCCTTACTTGGAGTAGAGCTCGACAATCAGGCTTTCGTTGATGTCGGCGGACAGATCACTGCGAGCTGGAACGTTCTTGAAAACGCCCGACTTCTTCTCAGTGTCTACTTCTACCCATTCTACGCGGCCACGTTGGGCACACAGATCGAGAGCTTGGACAATGCGAAGTTGGTTCTTTGCTTTCTCGCGAATCGCGACCACGTCACCAGCACGAACCTGGTACGACGGCACGTTTACGGTCTGACCGTTAACGCTGACGGATTTGTGCGATACCAGCTGACGGGATTCGGCACGAGTAGAGCCAAAACCCATACGGTATACAACGTTGTCCAGACGGCATTCGAGCAGTTGCAGCAGGTTCTCACCAGTTGCACCTTTCTTGCCAGCAGCTTCTTTGTAGTAGCCGCTGAATTGACGCTCGAGAACGCCGTAGATACGACGGACCTTCTGCTTTTCACGCAGTTGGGTGCCGTAATCGGACTGGCGACCGCGGCGTTGGCCGTGGATACCAGGTGCTGCTTCAATGTTGCACTTCGATTCGATCGCGCGCACGCCGCTCTTCAGAAAGAGATCGGTGCCTTCGCGACGAGCGAGTTTGCATTTTGGACCAATGTAACGAGCCATTCTTTACAATCTCCTGGATTACACGCGGCGCTTCTTCGGCGGACGGCACCCGTTGTGCGGGATTGGCGTCACGTCGGTGATGCTGGCGATCTTGTAGCCACAGCCGTTCAAAGCGCGGACTGCAGATTCACGACCTGGGCCTGGACCTTTGACGTTAACGTCGAGGTTTTTCAGACCGTATTCCAGCGCAGCTTGACCAGCACGTTCAGCAGCTACTTGAGCAGCAAACGGGGTGGACTTGCGGGAACCGCGGAAACCCGAACCACCGGAGGTAGCCCAGGAAAGAGCGTTGCCTTGACGGTCGGTGATGGTCACGATTGTGTTGTTAAAAGAAGCATGGATGTGGGCGATGCCATCAACCACTGTCTTTTTAACTTTTTTACGAGGACGAGCAGCAGGTTTAGCCATGATTAATTTCCTGTCGATTCGCTGGGGCGATTACTTGCGGATCGGCTTACGCGGACCTTTACGGGTACGCGCGTTAGTCTTGGTACGCTGACCGCGCACTGGAAGACCACGACGATGACGCAGACCGCGATAGCAACCGAGGTCCATCAAACGCTTGATTTTCATGTTGATTTCGCGACGCAGGTCACCTTCAGTGGTGAACTTCGCCACTTCGCCACGCAGCTGCTCAATCTGCTCGTCGCTCAGATCCTTGATCTTTGCGGCTGGGTTTACCCCAGTCACTGCACAGATCTTCTGTGCAGTAGTGCGACCAACACCATAGATGTAGGTCAGCGAGATAACAGTATGCTTGTTATCTGGAATGTTAACGCCTGCAATACGGGCCATTCAGTGGGACTCCAATTGACAGCTACCTACGCCCCGGAAGCCAAGAAATAGGGCGCGAGATAATATCGCTGTAATAACAAATAATCAACCCGGTAGCGCACTAGCTACCGGGCTTGAAGCACAATCACACTCAGCCTTGGCGCTGTTTGTGACGCGGTTCCGCGCTGCAAATTACTCGAACAACACCTTCGCGGCGAATAATCTTGCAGTTACGGCACAGCTTTTTCACCGATGCACGAACTTTCATCACCAACTCCTCGAACCTTATGGGTACTCAGCGCAACATGCCGCTGCCGTAACCCTTCAGGTTGGCTTTCTTCATCAGGGATTCGTACTGGTGCGAAACGAGGTGCGATTGTACTTGGGACATGAAGTCCATCACAACCACGACGACGATCAGCAACGAGGTCCCGCCAAGGTAGAACGGTACGTTTGCCGCAACCACCAGGAACTGGGGAAGCAGACACACGGCCGTCATATATAGAGCACCGAACAGGGTCAAACGAGTCAGAACGCCATCAATGTAGCGTGCCGACTGCTCACCTGGACGGATGCCCGGAATAAAGGCACCGGACTTCTTCAGGTTTTCCGCTACGTCTTTCGGATTGAACATCAACGCCGTATAGAAGAAGCAGAAGAAAATAATCCCTGCACTAAACAGCAGAATATTCAACGGCTGACCAGGAGCGATCGACTGCGAGATGTCCTGCAACCAGCCCATACCTTCAGACTGACCGAACCAGGTACCCAACGAAGCCGGGAACAGCAAAATGCTGCTCGCGAAAATAGCCGGAATAACACCGGCCATGTTCACCTTCAGCGGCAAGTGGCTAGTCTGCGCAGCGAAGACCTTCCGGCCCTGCTGACGCTTGGCGTAGTGAACAGCAATACGACGCTGGCCACGCTCAATGAACACCACAAAACCGATAATCGCTACTGCCAGCAAACCGATGGCAACCAGGGCAAAAATGTTGATATCACCCTGACGTGCAGACTCGAAAGACTGCCCGATCGCTCTCGGAAGACCGGCGACGATACCTGCGAAAATCAACATCGAGATACCGTTGCCAACACCACGCTCAGTAATCTGCTCACCCAGCCACATCATGAACATCGCACCAGCCACAAAAGTGGATACCGCGACGAAATGGAAGCCAAAGTCACCAGTGAACGATACGCCCTGCCCCGCCAGACCAATGGACATGCCAATTGCCTGAACGAGAGCGAGGACGACAGTGCCGTAGCGGGTGTACTGGGCAATCTTGCGACGCCCAGCTTCACCTTCCTTCTTCAACTGCTCCAGCTGCGGGCTGACGGCTGTCATCAGTTGCATGATGATCGATGCCGAGATGTACGGCATGATCCCCAGTGCAAAGATGCTCATCCGCTCCAGCGCGCCGCCGGAAAACATGTTGAACAAGCTAAGAATGGTCCCCTCATTCTGTCGAAACAGGTCCGCGAGTCGGTCCGGGTTGATACCTGGAACCGGGATGTGTGCGCCTATTCGGTAGACGATAATCGCCAGGAACAGAAAACGCAGACGAGCCCAGAGTTCAGACATACCGCCTTTGCCGAGCGCAGAGAGAGCACCTTGCTTAGCCATTTATTCCTCGAACTTGCCGCCAGCTGCTTCGATAGCCGCACGCGCACCTTTGGTGGCGCCGATTCCCTTTCCGATGGTAACAGCGCGAGTCACTTCGCCGGACAGCATGATTTTCACACGCTGTACGTTGACGTTGATCACGTTGGCATCTTTCAAGGACTGCACGGTGACGATGTCGCCTTCCACTTTAGCCAGCTCGGACAAACGCACTTCTGCGCGATCCATGGCTTTCAGGGAAACGAAACCGAACTTCGGCAGGCGACGATGCAGCGGCTGTTGACCGCCTTCAAAGCCTGGAGCAATGGTGCCACCGGAGCGGGAGGACTGACCTTTGTGGCCACGGCCACCGGTCTTGCCCAAACCACTACCGATACCACGGCCCGGACGATGCTTTTCGCGACGGGAACCCGGCGCTGGACTCAGATCATTGAGTTTCATCGATTAACCCTCGACACGCAGCATGTAGTAAGCCTTGTTGATCATCCCGCGATTCTCGGGAGTATCAAGTACTTCTACAGTGTGACCGATGCGACGCAGACCCAGACCCTTAACGCACAGTTTGTGGTTAGGGATGCGGCCGGTCATGCTTTTGATCAGCGTAACTTTAACGGTAGCCATGATCAGAAGATCTCCTTGACGCTTTTGCCACGCTTGGCGGCAATGGATTCAGGAGACTGCATAGCTTTCAAACCTTTGAAAGTGGCGTGAACCACGTTTACCGGGTTAGTCGAGCCGTAGCACTTGGCCAGAACGTTCTGAACGCCAGCAACTTCGAGGACAGCACGCATAGCGCCGCCAGCGATGATACCGGTACCTTCAGATGCAGGCTGCATGTACACCTTCGAAGCGCCGTGACCGGACTTCATTGCGTACTGCAGAGTGGTGCCGTTCAGATCAACTTGGATCATGTTGCGACGAGCAGCTTCCATTGCCTTCTGGATCGCAGCAGGCACTTCACGTGACTTGCCACGGCCGAAGCCAACACGCCCTTTACCATCACCAACCACGGTCAACGCGGTGAAAGTGAAGATACGGCCGCCTTTAACGGTTTTGGCTACGCGGTTAACTTGAACCAGCTTCTCGATGTAGCCTTCGTCGCGCTTTTGGTCGTTATTTGACATAACTTAGAACTCCAGCCCAGCTTCACGAGCAGCATCAGCCAGCGCTTTAACGCGGCCGTGGTACTTGAAGCCAGAGCGGTCGAAAGCCACTTGCGAGACGCCAGCGGCCTTAGCACGCGTAGCGACCAGCTGGCCAACCTTAGTGGCCGCGTCGATGTTGCCAGTAGCACCATCACGCAGTTCTTTATCCAAAGTCGAGGCAGATGCCAGAACTTTGGCGCCGTCGGCCGAAATGACCTGGGCGTAGATGTGCTGCGACGAGCGGAACACGCAGAGACGCACGACTTCGAGTTCGTGCATTTTCAGGCGTGCTTTGCGAGCGCGACGCAGTCGAGTAACTTTTTTGTCGGTCATTTGCTATGCCCTACTTCTTCTTGGCTTCTTTACGACGGACGACTTCGTCCGCGTAGCGCACACCTTTGCCTTTGTACGGCTCTGGTGGACGGAAGTCGCGGATCTCGGCGGCCACTTGACCTACCAGCTGCTTATCGATGCCCTTGATCAGGATATCGGTCTGGCTAGGAGTCTCAGCGGTGATGCCTTCCGGCAGTTCATAATCCACTGGGTGCGAGAAGCCAAGAGCCAGGTTCAGCACTGTGCCTTTTGCTTGCGCTTTGTAACCAACACCGACCAGCTGGAGCTTACGCTCGAAGCCTTGGCTTACGCCTTGGACCATGTTGTTTACCAACGCACGAGTGGTACCAGCCATTGCGCGAGTTTGTTGATCGCCATTGCGAGCAGCGAAACGCAGCTCACCAGCTTCTTCAACGATCTCAACGGACGAATGGATGTTCAGTTCGAGAGTGCCCTTGGCACCCTTCACCGAAAGCTGTTGGCCTGCGAATTTGACTTCGACACCGGCTGGCAGCTTAACGGGGTTCTTAGCGACGCGTGACATGCTTATCCCCCCTTAGAACACAGTGCAAAGAACTTCGCCGCCGACACCGGCAGCGCGCGCAGCACGATCCGTCATCACACCTTTGTTGGTGGAGACGATAGACACACCGAGACCGCCACGAACTTTTGGCAGATCATCGACGGACTTGTACTGACGCAGGCCTGGACGGCTAACGCGCTTCACTTCCTCGATGACCGGACGGCCTTCGAAGTACTTCAGCTCGATGGACAGCAGTGGCTTGATTTCGCTGCTGATCTGATAACCCGCAATGTAACCTTCGTCCTTCAGGACTTTGGCAACAGCTACCTTCAAAGTAGAAGATGGCATGCTTACGACGGACTTTTCAGCCATCTGGGCATTACGGATTCGAGTTAGCATGTCCGCTAACGGGTCCTGCATACTCATGGGCTAGACGCTCCTAATACACAAAAAATTAGCCTTGCGGCTACTACGTGTCGCCGAGTACATCCGCGCGAAAAAAGCACGGGCTCAGGCGAGCCGGGTATTCTAGACACACCCCACAAATGAATCAAGCCCCAAAAGGGGCTTGATTCAAGTTCAAGGTCACCGGCGGTCAGGATCTTGCGATCCCGAACACCGAGACTTTGACAGTGCTTACCAGCTGGCTTTAACCAGACCAGGTACGTCACCACGCATGGCCGCTTCACGCAGTTTGTTACGGCCGAGGCCGAACTTGCGGTAAACGCCGTGTGGACGACCGGTCAGGCGGCAGCGGTTACGCATGCGCGAAGCGCTTGCGTCACGTGGCTGCTTCTGCAGAGCGACTGTAGCTTCCCAACGTGCCTCTGGACTTGCGTTCAGATCAACGATGATAGCTTTCAGTGCTGCACGCTTTTTGGCGTACTTGGCAACCGTGAGCTGACGCTTCAGCTCGCGGTTTTTCATGCTCATCTTGGCCATTTTCCTACTCCAATCAGTTGCGGAACGGGAATTTGAAAGCACGCAACAGGGCGCGACCTTCGTCATCGTTCTTGGCAGTGGTGGTCAGGGTAATGTCCAGACCGCGGAGAGCATCGATCTTGTCGTAGTCGATTTCCGGGAAGATGATCTGCTCTTTAACGCCCATGCTGTAGTTACCACGACCATCGAAGGACTTGGCATTCAGGCCGCGGAAGTCGCGAACCCGAGGCAGGGAGATCGACAGCAGACGATCCAGGAATTCATACATACGCTCACGGCGCAGGGTCACTTTGACGCCGATCGGCCAACCTTCACGGACTTTAAAGCCAGCGATGGATTTCCGAGCGTAGGTCACAACGACTTTCTGGCCGGTGATCTTTTCCAGGTCAGCAACAGCGTGCTCGATGACTTTTTTGTCACCGACCGCTTCGCCCAGACCCATGTTCAGGGTGATTTTTGTAACGCGTGGAACTTCCATCACGTTCGAAAGCTTAAGTTCTTCCTTAAGCTTCGGTGCGATTTCCTTCCAGTAAATCTCTTTTAGTCGTGCCATGGTCTCATCTACCTAGCAGTGTTCAAGCATCAACCGCTTTTTGGGTCGACTTGAAGACACGAATTTTCTTGCCGTCTTCTACTTTAAAACCAACGCGATCAGCCTTGTTGGTTTCGCCGTTGAAAATGGCGACGTTAGAAGCATCCAGTGGAGCTTCTTTTTCGACGATACCGCCTTGCACGCCCGACATAGGGTTAGGCTTGGTATGACGCTTTACCAGGTTCAGACCGCCAATAACCAGACGGTTGTTAGCGAGAACCTTAAGCACCTTACCGCGCTTACCTTTGTCTTTGCCGGCGATCACGATGATCTCGTCGTCACGACGAATCTTTTGCATGTCGGATCTCCTTACAGCACTTCTGGGGCGAGCGAGACGATCTTCATGAACTTCTCTGTACGAAGTTCACGGGTCACTGGCCCAAAGATACGGGTGCCGATCGGCTCTTGCTTGTTGTTCAGAAGAACAGCAGCGTTGCCATCAAAGCGGATAATGGAGCCATCAGCACGGCGAACGCCGTGGCGAGTGCGGACTACTACAGCAGTCATCACTTGGCCTTTTTTCACTTTACCGCGAGGAATTGCTTCCTTCACGGTAACTTTGATGATGTCACCGATACCAGCGTAACGACGATGGGAGCCACCCAGCACCTTGATGCACATAACACGGCGAGCGCCGCTGTTATCGGCCACATCGAGCATGGATTGAGTCTGAATCATATAATTTCTCCGACCCCTAGTCCTTAGACTTCCACAGCGCGTTCGAGAACATCAACCAGCGCCCAAGACTTGGTCTTGGCCAAAGGACGAGTTTCACGAATAGTGACTTTGTCGCCGATGTGGCACTGATTGGTTTCGTCGTGCGCGTGCAGCTTAGTCGAACGCTTAACGTATTTACCGTAGATCGGGTGCTTAACGCGACGCTCGATCAGAACGGTGATGGTTTTGTCCATCTTGTCGCTGACAACACGGCCAGTCAGCGTACGGACAGTTTTTTCGGCTTCAGCCATGATTACTTACCTGCCTGCTGGTTGAGCACAGTCTTCACGCGAGCGATGTCACGCTTAACTTGCGAGAGCAGATGAGACTGCCCCAACTGGCCAGTTGCTTTCTGCATACGCAGATTGAACTGGTCGCGCAGCAAGCCGAGCAGTTGCTCGTTCAGCTGCTGTGCGGATTTTTCACGAAGTTCATTCGCTTTCATCACATCACCGTCCGTTTAACAAAGGCGGTGGCGAGCGGCAGCTTTGCAGCAGCCAGGGCAAAAGCCTCACGCGCCAGCTCTTCAGAAACACCCTCGATTTCATACAGGACTTTGCCTGGCTGAATCTGGGCAACCCAGTACTCCACACTACCCTTACCTTTACCCATCCGAACTTCGAGTGGCTTTTTGGAAATAGGCTTGTCCGGGAATACACGGATCCAGATCTTGCCGCCACGTTTAACGTGACGGGTCAGAGCACGACGCGCTGACTCGATCTGACGAGCGGTGAGACGACCACGAGCTACAGACTTCAGCGCGAACTCGCCGAAGCTGACTTTGCTACCGCGCTGAGCCAGACCACGGTTGTGGCCTGTCATCTGCTTGCGGAACTTCGTACGCTTTGGTTGCAACATTTGGCGTACCCCTTACTTAGCAGCTTTTTTACGAGGCGCTGGTGCTTGTGGTTTCAGTTCTTCTTGGCGACCACCAATTACTTCGCCTTTGAAGATCCAAACCTTTACACCGATCACACCGTAAGTGGTGTGAGCTTCGTAGTTGGCATAGTCGATGTCGGCACGCAGGGTGTGCAGTGGCACACGACCTTCGCGATACCATTCAGTACGTGCGATTTCAGCACCGCCGAGACGACCGCTCACTTGGATTTTGATGCCTTTGGCACCAATGCGCATGGCGTTCTGAACAGCGCGCTTCATAGCGCGACGGAACATTACGCGACGCTCCAGCTGCTGAGCTACGCTCTGCGCAACCAGCATACCGTCGAGCTCCGGCTTGCGGATCTCTTCGATATTGATGTGCACAGGCACACCCATTTGCTTGGTCAGGTCCTGACGCAGTTTCTCAACATCTTCACCTTTCTTCCCGATAACGATACCTGGACGAGCGGTGTGGATGGTGATACGTGCAGTCTGAGCCGGACGATGGATATCGATACGGCTTACGGACGCGCTTTTTAGTTTGTCTTGGAGATACTCACGCACCTTCAGATCAGCGAACAAATAGTCCGCATAAGTCCGACCGTCTGCGTACCAGACGGAGGTGTGCTCCTTGACGATTCCCAGGCGAATGCCAATGGGATGTACTTTCTGACCCATCTCTTCGACTCCGTTACTTGTCAGCAACCTTGACAGTGATATGGCAAGACCGCTTGACGATGCGATCAGCACGGCCTTTGGCACGTGGCATGATTCGCTTCAGCGAACGCCCTTCGTTGACGAAAACGGTGCTGACTTTAAGGTCATCAACGTCTGCGCCTTCGTTATGCTCGGCGTTGGCTACGGCCGACTCCAGCACTTTCTTCATGATCTCGGCGGCTTTCTTACTGCTGAAAGCCAACAGGTTGAGCGCTTCGCCCACCTTCTTCCCGCGGATCTGGTCGGCGACCAAGCGGGCTTTCTGGGCGGAGATTCGAGCGCCCGACAACTTAGCGGCTACTTCCATCGTTCCTTACCCCTTAACGCTTGGCTTTCTTGTCTGCCACGTGCCCACGATATGTGCGGGTACCGGCAAACTCGCCCAGTTTGTGGCCGACCATGTCTTCGTTCACGAGAACTGGAACATGTTGACGACCGTTATGCACTGCAATGGTCAGACCGACCATTTGTGGCAGGATCATCGAACGACGCGACCAGGTTTTAACTGGTTTGCGATCGTTCTTTTCCGCCGCCACTTCGATCTTCTTCAGTAGGTGAAGATCAATAAAAGGACCTTTTTTCAGAGAACGTGGCACTGTCGTATCCCTCTATTTACTTGCGACGACGGACGATCATTTTGTCGGTACGCTTATTACCACGAGTCTTCGCGCCCTTAGTCGGGAAGCCCCATGGCGATACCGGATGACGACCACCAGAGGTACGACCTTCACCACCACCATGTGGGTGGTCAACCGGGTTCATGGCAACACCACGAACGGTTGGGCGAACGCCACGCCAGCGTTTGGCACCAGCTTTACCCAGCGAACGCAGGCTGTGCTCGGAGTTCGAGACTTCACCCAGGGTCGCGCGGCATTCAGCCAGCACTTTACGCATCTCACCAGAACGCAGACGCAGGGTCACGTAGACACCTTCACGAGCGATCAGCTGAGCCGAAGCACCAGCGGAACGAGCGATTTGCGCGCCTTTACCTGGCTTCAATTCGATGCCGTGTACGGTGCTACCAACTGGAATGTTACGCAGTTGCAGAGCGTTGCCCGGCTTGATCGGTGCCAGAGCACCTGCGATCAGCTGATCGCCAGCACTCACGCCTTTAGGGGCGATGATGTAGCGACGCTCGCCATCTGCGTACAGCAGCAGAGCGATGTGAGCAGTACGGTTTGGATCGTATTCGATACGCTCGACAGTGGCAGCGATGCCATCTTTGTCGTTGCGACGGAAATCGACCAGACGATAATGCTGCTTATGGCCACCACCGATGTGACGAGTGGTAATACGACCATTGTTGTTACGACCACCAGTCTTCGATTTTTTCTCGAGCAGCGGTGCGTGAGGAGCGCCTTTATGCAGCTCCTGGTTGACCACCTTGACCACAAAACGGCGGCCAGGGGAAGTCGGTTTGCATTTAACGATTGCCATGATGCACCCCTTCCTTACTCAGCACTGCTGCTGAAATCGAGATCTTGGCCTGGCTGAAGGGAGATAACTGCCTTCTTCCAGTCATTACGCTTGCCCAGACCGCGAGCAGTGCGCTTGCTCTTACCCAGAACATTCAGGGTAGTAACACGCTCTACTTTCACGCTGAACAGGCTTTCGACGGCCTTCTTGATTTCCAGCTTGGTTGCGTCAGTTGCAACCTTGAAAACGAACTGGCCTTTCTTGTCAGCCAGAACCGTAGCCTTCTCGGAAACGTGCGGGCCAAGCAGAACTTTAAATACGCGTTCCTGGTTCATCCCAGCAGCTCCTCGAATTTCTTCACGGCCGACACGGTGATCAACACCTTGTCGTATGCGATCAGACTAACTGGATCGGAACCTTGCACGTCACGTACATCAACGTGTGGCAGGTTACGAGCAGCCAGGTACAGGTTCTGATCAACTACTTCAGACACGATCAAGACGTCAGTCAGGCCCATGCCGGTCAGTTTGTTCAGCAGATCTTTGGTCTTCGGTGCATCAACAGCGAAGTCCTGAACCACAACCAGACGATCAGTACGCACCAGCTCAGCAAGGATGGAGCGCATTGCTGCGCGATACATCTTCTTGTTCAGCTTCTGGGTGTGATCCTGAGGACGAGCTGCGAAAGTGGTACCGCCGCCACGCCAGATTGGGCTACGGATAGTACCGGCACGAGCACGGCCAGTACCTTTCTGACGCCATGGGCGCTTACCGCCACCACGAACGTCGGAACGGGTCTTTTGCTGCTTGCTACCTTGACGGCCGCCAGCCATGTAGGCCACGACTGCTTGGTGAACCAGCGTCTCGTTGAATTCGCCGCCAAATGTCAGTTCGGAAACTTCGATCGCTTGAGCGTCATTTACATTTAATTGCATGTCAGCTTCCCCTTAACCGCGAGCCTTGGCTGCTGGACGTACAACCAAGTTGCCGCCAGTAGCGCCAGGAACAGCACCCTTGACCAACAACAGATTGCGTTCAGCGTCCACGCGCACTACTTCGAGGGACTGCACGGTCACGCGCTCAGCGCCCATATGACCGGACATTTTTTTGCCCTTGAATACACGACCAGGAGTCTGGCACTGGCCGATAGAGCCTGGAACGCGGTGGGACACGGAGTTACCGTGGGTATTATCTTGCCCGCGGAAGTTCCAACGCTTGATCGTACCCTGGAAGCCTTTACCCTTGGACTGACCGGTTACATCAACCAGTTGACCAGCGGCGAAGATTTCAGCGTTGATCAGATCGCCGGCCTGGTACTCGCCTTCTTCAAGACGGAATTCCATTACGGTACGACCAGCGGCTACGTTCGCCTTAGCGAAGTGGCCAGCCTGAGCAGCTGTTACACGCGAAGCACGACGCTCGCCTACAGTGACTTGCACTGCACGATAGCCATCGGTCTCTTCAGTTTTGAACTGGGTGACGCGATTCGGCTCGATCTCAATGACCGTGACCGGAATGGAGACACCTTCTTCGGTGAAAATACGGGTCATACCGCATTTACGACCGACTACACCAATAGTCATGTTGTAAACCTCATGAGTGTACGGGGCTTTCACCCGCTATGGCCGCCCATTTCAGAGCGTTACACGACTAAGACCGAGTCTTAGCCGAGGCTGATCTGCACTTCCACACCGGCCGCAAGATCAAGCTTCATAAGAGCATCAACGGTTTTATCCGTTGGCTGGACGATGTCCAGAACACGCTTATGAGTACGGATCTCGTACTGGTCACGCGCGTCTTTGTTGACGTGCGGGGAGACCAGAACGGTGAACCGCTCTTTACGGGTAGGCAGTGGAATTGGACCACGCACTTGAGCACCAGTACGTTTCGCGGTTTCCACGATTTCCTGGGTGGATTGGTCGATCAGGCGATGGTCAAAAGCCTTCAACCTGATACGGATTTGCTGATTTTGCATTGGATTTCAGACTCCGGCTGCTATTCCCACCGGGCGCAATACGCCCGTTAAAAGGAGGCGCAATTCTATAGACGCCCCAGATAGGTGTCAACCCAATAAAAAAGCCCCCGCTAAGCGGGGGCTTTTTCAACTCATCAAAGCTTACTCAAAAAGAGCTTACTCGATGATTTTGGCTACGACGCCAGCGCCGACGGTACGACCGCCTTCACGGATAGCGAAACGCAGACCGTCTTCCATTGCGATGGTCTTGATCAGGGTGACAACCATTTTGATGTTGTCGCCTGGCATTACCATTTCAACGCCTTCCGGCAGTTCGCAGTTACCAGTCACGTCAGTAGTACGGAAGTAGAACTGTGGACGGTAGCCTTTGAAGAACGGAGTATGACGACCGCCTTCTTCCTTGCTCAGAACGTAGACTTCAGCTTCGAACTTGGTGTGCGGCTTAACCGAACCTGGCTTAACCAGAACCTGGCCACGCTCAACGTCGTCACGCTTGGTACCACGCAGCAGAACGCCGCAGTTCTCGCCAGCACGACCTTCGTCGAGCAGCTTACGGAACATTTCAACACCGGTGCAGGTGGTGACGGTAGTGTCACGCAGACCAACGATTTCCAGTGGATCCTGAACCTTGACGATACCGCGCTCGATACGACCAGTTACAACAGTACCGCGACCGGAGATCGAGAATACGTCCTCGATTGGCATCAGGAACGGCTTGTCGATAACACGAACTGGATCCGGAATGTAGCTGTCCAGAGTCTCAACCAGTTTACGAACGGCAGTGGTGCCCATTTCGTTGTCGTCTTGGCCGTTCAGAGCCATCAGAGCCGAACCGATGATGATCGGAGTGTCGTCACCTGGGAAGTCGTAAGTGCTCAGCAGGTCGCGCACTTCCATCTCAACCAGTTCCAGCAGCTCAGCGTCGTCAACCATGTCAGCCTTGTTCAGGAAGACAACGATGTACGGAACGCCAACCTGGCGGGACAGCAGGATGTGCTCACGGGTTTGTGGCATCGGACCATCAGCGGCCGAGCAAACCAGGATAGCGCCGTCCATCTGAGCAGCACCGGTGATCATGTTCTTCACATAGTCAGCGTGACCTGGGCAGTCAACGTGAGCGTAGTGACGGATCAGCGAGTTGTATTCAACGTGCGCGGTGTTGATGGTGATACCACGAGCCTTTTCTTCTGGAGCGCTGTCGATTTTGTCGAAAGCAACAACAGCCGAACCGAAAACTTCGGAGCAGACGCGAGTCAGAGCAGCAGTCAGAGTGGTTTTACCATGGTCAACGTGACCGATGGTGCCAACGTTGACGTGCGGTAGGGAACGATCAAATTTTTCTTTAGCCACGACAATTAACTCCTAGCCTAAAGGGGCTGAATCAGCCTTGTTTTTTGGTAACGGTTTCGACGATGTGCGACGGAGCCGTATTGTATTTTTTGAATTCCATAGAGTAGCTTGCGCGACCTTGGGACATGGAACGGACGTCGGTCGCATAACCGAACATCTCACCCAGCGGAACTTCAGCACGAATTACTTTGCCGGAGACCGTGTCTTCCATACCCAGGATCATGCCGCGACGACGGTTAAGGTCGCCCATCACGTCACCCATATAGTCTTCAGGCGTAACAACCTCTACCGCCATGATCGGCTCAAGCAACTCACCACCGCCCTTCTGGGCCAGTTGCTTGGTCGCCATGGAAGCAGCCACCTTAAACGCCATCTCGTTGGAGTCGACGTCGTGGTAGGAACCATCAAACACGGTAGCCTTCAGGCCGATCAGCGGATAGCCGGCAACTACGCCGTTCTTCATCTGCTCTTCGATACCCTTCTGGATAGCCGGGATGTATTCCTTAGGAACCACACCACCCACTACTTCGTTCAGGAATTGCAGACCTTCCTGACCTTCGTCAGCAGGAGCAAAACGAATCCAGCAGTGACCGAACTGGCCACGACCGCCGGACTGACGAACGAACTTGCCTTCAATTTCGCAGCTCTTCGTGATGCGCTCACGGTACGAAACTTGAGGCTTACCGATGTTGGCTTCGACGTTGAACTCACGGCGCATCCGGTCTACCAGGATGTCCAGGTGCAACTCGCCCATGCCGGAGATGATCGTTTGACCAGTCTCTTCATCAGTCTTGACGCGGAAAGATGGATCTTCCTGAGCAAGTTTGCCCAGAGCGATACCCATTTTTTCCTGGTCGTCCTTGGTCTTAGGCTCAACGGCAACCGAAATAACCGGCTCCGGGAAGTCCATGCGAACCAGGATGATTGGCTTGTCAGCGTTGCACAAAGTTTCACCCGTGGTGACGTCCTTCATGCCGATCAAGGCCGCGATGTCACCAGCGCGTACTTCCTTGATTTCTTCACGGGCGTTTGCGTGCATTTGCACCATACGACCCACGCGCTCTTTCTTGCCTTTAACCGAGTTGATCACGCCGTCGCCGGAGGCCAACACGCCCGAGTAAACGCGGACGAAGGTCAAGGTACCCACGAATGGGTCGGTAGCGATCTTGAACGCCAGAGCCGAGAACGGCTCGCTGTCGTCTGCGTGACGCTCCATTTCCTTGGTCTCGTCATCCGGGTCAGTACCCTTGATGGCAGGAATGTCGGTAGGAGCAGGCAGGTAGTCGATAACGGCGTCGAGAACCAGGGGAACACCCTTGTTCTTGAAGGAAGAACCGCAAACAGCCAGAACGATCTCGCCAGCGATAGTACGCTGACGCAGAGCGGCCTTGATTTCCGCGTTAGTGAGTTCTTCACCTTCGAGGTACTTGTTCATCAGCTCTTCGCTGGCTTCGGCTGCAGCTTCAATCATGTTGCCGCGCCATTCGTCAGCCAGTTCCTGCAATTCAGCAGGGATAGGCTTGCGAACAGGAACCATGCCTTTGTCGGAGTCATTCCAGTAAACAGCTTCCATGGCCATCAGATCGATCTGACCCTGGAAATTGTCTTCGGAACCGATAGCCAGCTGGATTGGCACCGGGGTGTGACCCAGACGCTGCTTGATCTGACCGATCACGCGCAGGAAGTTCGCACCAGCACGGTCCATCTTGTTTACGTAAACAAGACGTGGAACGCCGTATTTGTTGGCCTGACGCCATACGGTTTCCGACTGAGGCTCAACACCCGAGGTACCGCAGAACACAACAACCGCGCCGTCGAGAACACGCAGGGAACGTTCAACTTCAATAGTGAAGTCAACGTGGCCCGGGGTGTCGATGACGTTGAAGCGGTATTGGTCTTTGTGCTGCTTCTCGGAACCCTGCCAGAAGGCGGTAATGGCAGCAGAAGTAATGGTAATACCACGCTCCTGCTCCTGCACCATCCAGTCGGTGGTCGCGGCGCCGTCATGCACCTCGCCCATTTTGTGACTTTTGCCAGTGTAAAAAAGGACGCGCTCGGTGGTGGTGGTTTTACCAGCATCCACGTGAGCTACGATACCAATGTTACGGTAGCGATTAATCGGTGTTGTACGAGCCATAAAGCCCTCGCAAAATTAGTGACGCTAAAATTAGAAGCGGTAGTGCGAGAAAGCCTTGTTGGCTTCAGCCATACGGTGCACGTCTTCACGCTTCTTAACTGCAGCACCTTTACCTTCAGCAGCGTCCAACAGTTCGCCAGCCAAACGCAGAGCCATAGACTTCTCGCCGCGCTTACGGGCGAAGTCTACCAACCAGCGCATTGCCAGAGCGTTACGACGGGACGGACGAACTTCGACCGGAACCTGGTAAGTAGCACCGCCTACACGGCGCGACTTTACTTCGACCAGCGGAGCGATGGCGTCGAGAGCTTTCTCGAAGATTTCCAGGGGGTCGCTGTTCTTGCGTTCTTTAACCTTTTCCAGCGCGCCATAAACGATACGCTCGGCAACGGCTTTCTTGCCGCTTTCCATCACGTGGTTCATGAACTTGGCCAGGATCTGGCTGCCGTATTTTGGATCGTCAAGCACTTCGCGCTTGGCTGCTACGCGTCTTCTTGGCATGGATAAGCCCTCAAACGGTCTTCAGGTTCGCTCGGAATCGGTGCCCTTTCGGGACGCCTCCGACCTTACTCTTATCGACTCAGAAAAATAGATGATTCAGTTTTTACAAAAAGCCACTACTACTTAGGCTTCTTGGTACCGTACTTCGAACGACCCTGGTTACGACCTTTAACGCCGGAAGTATCCAAAGAACCGCGAACGGTGTGGTAACGAACACCTGGCAAGTCTTTTACACGGCCGCCACGAATCAGTACGACGCTGTGCTCTTGCAGGTTGTGGCCTTCACCGCCGATGTACGAGGAAACCTCGAAACCGTTGGTCAGACGCACACGGCATACTTTACGCAGTGCCGAGTTAGGTTTTTTCGGCGTAGTGGTATACACACGGGTGCATACGCCACGACGTTGCGGGCAGTTCTGCAGCGCAGGCACGTCGGATTTCTCGACGATACGCTTACGCGGCTGACGTACCAGCTGGTTGATAGTTGCCATCTACTAGCTCCACTGTTGTCTTGCGACGCTATTGTCTTGCAAGAAAAGCAAAATGGCAGGAACGAATTCCCGCCAAATTTAGGGGTACAAGAGTCTAAAGAGGATCTTGCCCCCAGTCAAGGCAAGGCCCCGACCTCCCCGCTCATCCAACCTCGACAATTTGTCTCGATTCGATGAACGGAATGGCCAGGGCCTCACACTCATTTATCGCAGAACTCAGTTACCGCTCGAGTTCAGCGCTTCGGTCAGTGCAGCTTCCACTTCACTGGCGCTTACGCGCAACGGTTTGTCAGCATCACGGCGGCGCTTACGCTCGCTGTGATAAGCCAGACCGGTACCCGCCGGGATCAGACGACCCACGACGACGTTTTCTTTCAGGCCGCGCAGGTAGTCGCGTTTGCCGGTTACCGCCGCTTCGGTCAGTACGCGAGTGGTTTCCTGGAAGGAAGCCGCCGAGATGAACGATTCGGTGGACAGCGATGCCTTGGTGATACCCAACAGTACACGAGTGAACTTGGAAACGAATTTCTCGTCGCCAGCCAGACGCTCGTTCTCTACCAGAACGTGAGTCAATTCCATCTGGTCGCCCTTGATGAAACTGGAATCGCCGGATTCAGCGATCTCAACTTTACGCAGCATCTGACGCAGGATGGTCTCGATGTGCTTGTCGTTGATCTTCACGCCTTGCAGACGATAAACGTCCTGGATCTCGTTCACGATGTACTTGGCCAGCGCACTCACACCCAGCAGACGCAGGATGTCGTGTGGATCGCTCGGGCCGTCGGAGATAACTTCGCCGCGGTTTACCTGTTCGCCTTCGAAGACGTTCAGGTGGCGCCACTTCGGAATCAGCTCTTCGTACGGATCGCTACCGTCGTTCGGGGTGATAACCAGACGGCGCTTGCCTTTGGTCTCTTTACCGAACGCGATGGTGCCGCTGACTTCAGCCAGAATCGAGGCTTCTTTCGGACGACGGGCTTCGAACAAGTCGGCAACACGCGGCAGACCACCGGTGATGTCGCGGGTCTTCGAAGTCTCTTGCGGAATACGAGCGATAACATCACCGATCGCGATTTTCGCACCGTCCGCC
This sequence comes from Pseudomonas sp. NFX71, assembly GCF_048079215.1. Taxonomy (NCBI): domain Bacteria; kingdom Pseudomonadati; phylum Pseudomonadota; class Gammaproteobacteria; order Pseudomonadales; family Pseudomonadaceae; genus Pseudomonas; species Pseudomonas sp. NFX71. Next base: position 1,253,746 of record NZ_CP182230.1, read on the forward strand.
ACACCGACAAGGGCGTTGGCAGGCAGGAAGTACTGAGCAATTACATCGGTACCCGGCAGCAAGAGATCCTTGCCGTTGTCATCAACCATCTTCACAGCAGGACGGATATCTTTACCGGCAGCTGGACGGTCTTTGGCGTCGAGTACTTCAATGTTGGTCATACCGGTCAATTCGTCAGTCTGACGCTTGATCGTGATGCCTTCTTCCATGCCCACGTAGGTCACGGTACCTTTCATTTCGGTAACGATTGGGTGAGTGTGCGGATCCCACTTGGCCACGATTGCGCCAGCGTCGACCTTGTCACCTTCCTTAACCGAAATCACAGCACCGTACGGCAGCTTGTAGCGCTCGCGCTCACGACCGAAGTCATCAGCGATTGCCAGCTCACCGGAACGGGATACAGCTACCAGGCAGCCATCCACTCGCTCAACGTGTTTCAGGTTGTGCAGACGGACGGTACCGCCATTCTTCACCTGAACGCTGTCGGCTGCGGAGGTCCGGCTTGCCGCACCACCGATGTGGAACGTACGCATGGTCAGCTGGGTACCCGGCTCACCAATGGACTGGGCAGCGATAACGCCGACCGCTTCACCGATGTTCACCTGGTGACCACGAGCCAAGTCACGGCCATAGCACTTGGCGCAGATGCCGTAGCGGGTTTCGCAGCTGATCGGCGAACGCACGATCACTTCGTCGATGCTGTTCAGCTCGATGAACTCGACCCACTTCTCGTCTACCAGCGTGCCGGCAGGAACGATAACTTCTTCGGTACCTGGCTTGAATACGTCACGGGCAATGACACGACCCAATACGCGCTCACCCAATGGCTCAACAACGTCACCGCCTTCAATGTGCGGAGTCATTACCAGGCCATGCTCGGTGCCGCAATCGATCTCGGTCACAACCAGATCCTGCGCCACGTCTACCAGACGACGAGTCAGGTAACCGGAGTTCGCAGTTTTCAACGCGGTATCCGCCAGACCTTTACGAGCACCGTGAGTCGAGATGAAGTACTGAAGTACGCTCAAACCTTCACGGAAGTTCGCAGTAATCGGCGTTTCGATGATGGAACCGTCCGGCTTGGCCATCAGGCCACGCATACCGGCCAGCTGACGGATCTGCGCAGCAGAACCCCGTGCACCCGAGTCGGCCATCATGTACATCGAGTTGAAAGACTCTTGGTCGACTTCGACGCCATGACGGTCGATGACTTTCTCTTTCGAGAGGTTGGCCATCATCGCCTTGGAAACTTCGTCGTTAGCCTTGGACCAAAGGTCGATCACTTTGTTGTACTTCTCGCCCTGGGTTACCAGGCCGGAGGCGTACTGACTTTCGATCTCTTTCACTTCGTCGGTGGCAGCACCGATGATGCGGGCTTTTTCATCCGGGATAACGAAGTCGTTAACACCGATGGAAACGCCGGAAATGGTCGAATAAGCAAAACCGGTGTACATCAACTGGTCAGCGAAGATCACGGTCTCTTTCAAACCAACCACGCGATAGCATTGGTTGATCAGCTTGGAGATCGCCTTTTTCTTCATCGGCTGGTTGACGACGTCGTACGACAGGCCAGGTGGAACAACCTGGAACAACAGCGCACGGCCGACAGTGGTGTCGACGATACGGGTGTTCTTGACGCTGCCACCGTCACGATCGTTAACGGTTTCGTTGATCCGCACTTTGACCTTGGCGTGCAGTGCGGCTTCGCCGGCACGGAACACACGGTCAACTTCCTGCAGATCCGCGAACACACGACCTTCGCCCTTGGCGTTGATCGCTTCACGAGTCATGTAGTACAGACCCAATACAACGTCCTGCGAAGGAACGATGATTGGCTCACCATTGGCTGGCGACAGAATGTTGTTGGTCGACATCATCAACGCACGCGCTTCCAGCTGGGCTTCCAGCGTCAGCGGTACGTGCACGGCCATTTGGTCGCCGTCGAAGTCGGCGTTGTACGCAGCACAGACCAGAGGGTGCAGCTGGATAGCCTTACCTTCGATCAGTACTGGTTCAAACGCCTGGATACCCAGACGGTGAAGGGTCGGTGCACGGTTGAGGAGAACCGGGTGTTCACGGATCACTTCAGCGAGAACGTCCCAAACTTCCGGCAGCTCGCGCTCGACCATCTTCTTGGCTGCTTTGATGGTGGTCGCGAGACCACGCATTTCCAGCTTGCCGAAAATGAACGGCTTGAACAGCTCGAGAGCCATTTTCTTCGGCAGACCGCACTGGTGCAGACGCAGGGTCGGACCTACGGTAATTACCGAACGGCCGGAGTAGTCAACACGCTTACCGAGCAAGTTCTGACGGAAACGACCCTGCTTACCCTTGATCATGTCAGCCAGGGATTTCAGAGGACGCTTGTTCGAACCGGTGATGGCGCGACCACGACGACCGTTGTCGAGCAGTGCGTCGACAGCTTCCTGCAACATACGCTTTTCGTTGCGCACGATGATGTCCGGAGCGGACAGATCCAGCAGGCGCTTCAAGCGGTTGTTACGGTTGATCACTCGACGATAAAGATCGTTGAGGTCGGAAGTCGCGAAGCGACCGCCATCCAGCGGGACCAGTGGACGCAGATCTGGCGGCAGAACCGGCAGAACGGTCAGCACCATCCATTCTGGAAGGTTGCCGGAACCCTGGAAGGCTTCCATCAACTTCAGACGCTTGGACAGCTTCTTGATTTTGGTTTCGGAGTTGGTTTGCGGAATTTCTTCACGCAGACGGCCAATCTCGTGTTCCAGGTCGATAGCGTGCAGCAGTTCGCGGACAGCTTCGGCACCCATGCGGGCATCGAAATCGTCGCCGAACTCTTCCAGCGCTTCGAAATACTGCTCGTCGTTCAGCAGCTGACCCTTTTCAAGGGTGGTCATGCCTGGATCGATAACGACATAGCTCTCGAAGTAGAGAACGCGCTCGATATCACGCAGGGTCATGTCCATCAGCAAACCGATACGCGACGGCAGCGATTTCAGGAACCAGATGTGGGCAACTGGCGAGGCCAGTTCGATGTGCGCCATGCGCTCACGACGAACTTTAGCCAGCGCGACTTCAACGCCGCACTTCTCGCAGATCACACCACGATGCTTCAAGCGCTTGTACTTACCGCACAGGCACTCGTAATCCTTTACCGGGCCAAAGATCTTGGCGCAGAACAGGCCGTCACGCTCAGGTTTGAACGTACGGTAGTTGATGGTTTCCGGCTTTTTAACTTCACCGAACGACCACGAACGGATCATCTCAGGCGATGCCAATCCAATACGGATGGCGTCGAACTCTTCGACTTGACCCTGGTTTTTCAGCAAATTCAGTAGGTCTTTCAAGGCCTTTCCTCCTGGCGGAGCAGAGAGCGGGCAATCCTGCCCCGCTCTCGATTCGCGTCACGTGTTATTCGGTTTCCAGATCGATATCGATGCCGAGGGAACGAATTTCCTTGATCAACACGTTGAAGGACTCGGGCATGCCCGGCTCCATACGGTGATCGCCATCCACGATGTTTTTGTACATCTTGGTACGGCCGTTCACATCGTCCGACTTCACTGTGAGCATTTCTTGCAGAGTGTAAGCAGCACCGTATGCTTCCAGTGCCCAGACCTCCATCTCCCCGAAACGCTGACCACCGAACTGCGCCTTACCACCCAGCGGCTGCTGGGTAACCAGGCTGTACGAACCGGTAGAACGAGCGTGCATCTTGTCGTCTACCAAGTGGTTCAGCTTCAGCATGTACATATAGCCAACAGTAACCGGGCGCTCGAACTTGTTGCCGGTACGGCCGTCGGTCAGCTGCATCTGGCCGCTTTCTGGCAGGTCTGCCAGTTTCAGCATGGCCTTGATTTCGCTTTCCTTGGCACCGTCGAACACTGGAGTGGCCATTGGAACGCCGCCACGCAGGTTCTTCGCCAGATCCAGGATTTCCTGGTCGGAGAAGCTATCCAGATCTTCGTTACGGCCGCCGATCTGGTTGTAGATCTCGTCGAGGAATTTACGAAGCTCGGCGACTTTGCGCTGCTCTTCGATCATCCGGTTGATCTTCTCGCCCAGACCTTTGGCCGCGAGGCCGAGGTGGGTTTCAAGGATCTGACCAACGTTCATACGCGAAGGTACGCCCAACGGGTTGAGGACGACGTCGACCGGGGTGCCATTGGCATCGTGCGGCATGTCTTCAACCGGCATGATCACGGAGACCACACCTTTGTTACCGTGACGACCGGCCATCTTGTCGCCCGGCTGGATGCGACGACGGATTGCCAGGTAAACCTTGACGATTTTCAGCACGCCTGGAGCCAGGTCATCGCCCTGCTGCAGTTTGCGCTTCTTGTCTTCGAACTTGTCGTCCAGCAGACGGCGGCGATCAACGATATAGGCCTGAGCCTTCTCGAGCTGCTCGTTCAGAGCATCTTCAGCCATGCGCAGTTTGAACCACTGACCATGCTCAAGACCGTCGAGAACTTCGTCGGTGATGTCCTGACCTTTCTTCAGACCGGCGCCGCCTTCGGCTTTGTGGCCGACCAAAGCGGAACGCAGACGTTCGAAAGTGGCGCCTTCAACGATACGGAACTCTTCGTTCAGATCCTTGCGGATCTCGTCGAGTTGAGTCTTCTCGATCGACAGTGCACGAGCATCACGCTCAACGCCGTCGCGGGTGAAGACCTGTACGTCGATGACAGTGCCCTTGGTGCCGGTAGGCACGCGCAGGGAGGTGTCTTTAACGTCGCTGGCTTTTTCACCGAAGATGGCACGCAGCAGTTTTTCTTCCGGAGTCAGCTGGGTCTCGCCTTTCGGAGTGACCTTACCAACCAGGATGTCGCCTGCGCCAACTTCAGCACCTACGTAAACGATACCGGCTTCGTCCAGCTTGTTCAGTGCAGCTTCACCCACGTTCGGGATGTCTGCAGTGATTTCCTCTGGCCCAAGCTTGGTGTCACGTGCCACACAGGTCAGTTCCTGAATGTGGATCGTGGTGAAGCGATCTTCCTGAACCACACGCTCGGACAGGCAGATGGAGTCTTCGAAGTTGAAGCCGTTCCATGCCATGAACGCGATGCGCATGTTCTGACCCAGCGCCAGTTCACCCATATCGGTGGACGGACCGTCGGCCATGATGTCGCTACGCTGAACCCGATCACCCTTACGCACCAGCGGACGCTGGTTAATGCAGGTGTTCTGGTTGGAGCGGGTGTACTTGGTCAGGTTGTAGATGTCGACACCAGCTTCGCCGGTTTCAACTTCGTCATCAGCAACACGAACCACGATACGGCTGGCATCGACGGAATCGATAACGCCGCCACGACGAGCCACGACGCAAACGCCGGAGTCACGAGCTACGTTACGCTCCATGCCAGTACCTACCAGCGGCTTGTCAGCGCGCAGGGTTGGTACAGCTTGACGCTGCATGTTCGAACCCATCAACGCACGGTTGGCGTCGTCGTGCTCGAGGAACGGGATCAGCGACGCTGCAACCGAAACTACCTGCTTCGGCGATACGTCCATCAAGGTGACGTCTTCCGGCGCCTTGACGGTGAACTCGTTCAAGTGACGAACAGCTACCAGCTCGTCGATCAGGACTTTCTTGTCGTTCATCGTGGCCGAAGCCTGAGCGATCACGTGATCAGCTTCTTCGATGGCAGACAGGAATACGATCTCGTCGGTGACCAGAGCGTCTTTCACCACGCGGTACGGGCTCTCGAGGAAGCCGTACTGGTTGGTGCGCGCATAAGCGGCCAGGGAGTTGATCAGACCGATGTTCGGACCTTCCGGCGTTTCAATCGGGCATACACGACCGTAGTGAGTCGGGTGTACGTCACGCACTTCAAAGCCAGCACGCTCACGGGTCAAACCGCCAGGGCCGAGTGCAGACACACGACGCTTGTGGGTGATCTCGGACAGCGGATTGTTCTGGTCCATGAACTGGGACAGCTGGCTGGAACCGAAGAACTCTTTCACCGCCGCAGCCACTGGCTTGGCGTTGATCAGGTCTTGCGGCATCAGGCCTTCGCTTTCAGCCATCGACAGACGCTCTTTGACCGCACGCTCAACACGTACCAGGCCAACGCGGAACTGGTTCTCGGCCATTTCGCCTACGCAGCGAACACGACGGTTACCCAGGTGGTCGATGTCATCGACGATGCCTTTACCGTTACGGATGTCGACCAGAGTCTTCAGTACCGCGACGATGTCTTCTTTGCACAACACGCCCGAACCTTCGATCTCGGTACGACCGATACGACGGTTGAACTTCATCCGGCCGACCGCAGACAGGTCATAGCGCTCAGGGCTGAAGAACAGGTTGTTGAACAGGGTCTCGGCAGCGTCTTTGGTTGGCGGCTCGCCTGGACGCATCATGCGATAGATCTCGACCAGCGCTTCCAATTGGTTGCTGGTGGAGTCGATCTTCAGGGTGTCGGAGACGAACGGACCGCAGTCGATATCGTTGGTGTACAGAGTCTCGATGCGAACAACCTGGGCCTTGGCGATTTTTGCCAGGATCTCGGTGTTCAGCTCGGTGTTGCACTCTGCCAGGATTTCGCCGGTTGCCGGATGCACGATGGCCTTGGCGGTAGTGCGACCCAGGACGTAGTCCAGAGGCACTTCCAGGGTCTTGAGACCGGCTTTTTCGATCTGGTTGATGTGGCGCGCAGTAATACGGCGACCAGCCTCAACGATGACCTTGCCCTTCTCGTCCTGAATATCAAGAACAGCGATTTCACCACGCAGACGCGAAGCAATCAGTTCCAGACTGAGGGTTTCGCCGTTCAGGTGGAAAACGTTGGTGGTGTAGAACGCGTCGAGCACTTCTTCAGTGGTATAGCCGAGCGCGCGCAGCAGTACCGATGCAGGCAGCTTGCGACGACGGTCGATACGCACGAATACGCAGTCTTTCGGGTCGAACTCGAAGTCCAGCCACGAACCGCGGTAAGGAATGATGCGCGCGGAGTACAGCAGTTTGCCGGAGCTATGCGTCTTGCCGCGGTCGTGGTCGAAGAACACGCCCGGGGAACGGTGCAGCTGGGAAACGATTACTCGCTCGGTACCGTTGATTACGAAGGTACCGTTTTCAGTCATCAGGGGGATTTCACCCATGTAGACTTCTTGCTCTTTGATGTCCTTGATCGCTTTGTTCGACGATTCTTTGTCGAAAATGATCAGGCGCACTTTTACCCGCAAAGGTACGGCGTAAGTTACACCGCGCAATACGCATTCTTTGACATCAAATGCCGGTTCGCCCAGGCGATAACCGACGTACTCCAGCGCAGCATTGCCGGAGTAGCTGATGATCGGGAAAACGGATTTGAAGGCCGCATGCAGGCCCACGTCGCGGAACTGATCTTTAGTCGCTCCCGCCTGCAAGAATTCACGATACGAATCCAGCTGGATTGCCAGGAGATACGGCACATCCATGACGTCCGGCAACTTGCTAAAGTCCTTGCGGATACGTTTTTTCTCAGTATATGAGTAAGCCATCAGCGTTCCCCAGCTTGGTCACCTGCTTGTTTGGCCCCTCCCGACGGGAGCAGCCAGAAAATCGTGCAAACCCCATGGTTTGCGCCACCGCATCGGGTGGTTACAGCTCGTTACCAGCACCGACCCAGTCGGTTGCCAATAACGGAAAAAGGCCGGTGGCAAGAGCCACCAGCCATCAGCCTTTCGCTTAACGCTCGGGCTGGAGGAGCAAAGTCGATGCTTACTTCAGCTCGACTTTAGCGCCTGCTTCTTCCAGAGTAGCTTTGGCTTTGTCAGCTGCGTCTTTGGCAACAGCTTCCAGAACCATGGCAGGAGCGCCGTCAACTACAGCCTTGGCTTCTTTCAGGCCCAGACCGGTCAGTTCACGTACTGCCTTGATCACGTTAACTTTCTTCTCGCCAGCTTCGGTCAGCATGACGTTGAATTCAGTTTGTTCTTCAACAACGGCAGCAACAGCGGCTGGACCAGCGGAAGCAGCGGCAGCGGAAACGCCGAACTTCTCTTCCATGGCCTTGATCAGCTCAACGATTTCCAGAACGGATTTTTCGCCGATTGCTTCGATGATTTGGTCGTTAGTCAGAGACATGACTATAAATTCCTGTATTGGGGTGACAGCCTACGCGGCCATCGAAATAAACAATAAACGCTGAAAGGAGTCGCTCAGCCTTAGGCTGCGGCAGCTTCTTTCTGGTCGCGAAGGGCCGCCAGAGTACGAGCCAATTTGCTGGTTGCGCCTTGAATCACGCTCATCAGCTGAGAAATTGCTTCGTCACGGGTCGGCAGACTTGCCAGTACGTCGATCTGATTAGCTGCGAGGAACTTGCCCTCGAACGCAGCTGCCTTGATCTCGAACTTATCCTGACCTTTTGCGAATTCTTTGAAGATACGAGCAGCAGCGCCCGGATGTTCTTTAGAGAATGCAATCAAGGTCGGGCCAGTGAACACGTCGTTGAGCACGTCATATTGAGTGCCGGCAACGGCGCGCTTGAGCAGGGTGTTACGTACAACACGTACGTAAACGCCAGCTTCACGAGCCTCTTTACGGAGTCCGGTCATAGCGCCTACTGTCACACCGCGGGCATCAGCCACAACAGCAGACAGGGCAACATTGGCAGCCTCGTTGACTTCAGCGACGATGGCCTTCTTGTCTTCGAGTTTAATTGCCACGGGTTTAACTCCTGCTTGTTACCGTTTCATCCAACCGAAGCCGGATGTCGTTTTGGTGTCTGATTCGGTAAGGAACCGGGAGCACCATCTGCGTAGGCTTGAGGTTTAAGACTTGCGTCGCCTACGGTCTTGGATAGCCCCCGCCAGGCAGGGACCCCAATCTTTCAATTGGCGCAATCGCTTGCGCCAACCTGTGTCTTACGCGTCGAGCGAGCTTTGGTCGATGACCAGACCTGGGCCCATAGTGGTGCTCAGGGTAACGCGCTTGACGTAAATGCCTTTCGAGGAAGCTGGCTTGATACGCTTCAGATCAGCGATCAGGGCCTCAACGTTTTCCTTCAGCTTGACGGCGTCGAAGCCGATCTTGCCAACGGAAGTGTGGATGATGCCGTTTTTGTCGGTGCGATAACGAACCTGACCAGCCTTGGCGTTCTTAACCGCGGTAGCTACGTCTGGGGTTACGGTGCCGACTTTAGGGTTAGGCATCAGGCCACGTGGACCGAGGATCTGACCCAACTGACCTACAACGCGCATTGCATCCGGGGATGCGATAACTACGTCATAGTTCAGGTCGCCGCCTTTCATTTCGGCAGCCAGGTCGTCCATGCCTACACGGTCAGCGCCGGCAGCCAGAGCGGCCTCAGCAGCTGGACCTTGGGTGAACACAGCAACGCGAACAGTCTTGCCAGTGCCGTGTGGCAGCACAGTAGCGCTACGAACGACCTGGTCGGATTTACGCGGGTCAACACCCAGGTTCACAGCAACGTCGAACGACTCGCTGAACTTGACAGTCGACAGCTCAGCCAGCAGGGCAGCAGCGTCTACAAAGTTGTAGGCCTTGCCTGCTTCGATTTTGCCGGCGATAGCCTTTTGACGCTTGGTCAACTTAGCCATTACACACCCTCCACGTTAAGGCCCATGCTACGAGCAGAACCGGCGATGGTGCGCACGGCTGCTTCCATATCAGCTGCAGTCAGATCCGCGTTTTTAACTTTCGCGATATCTTCCAGCTGAGCACGAGTTACGGTGCCAACCTTAACGGTGTTCGGACGAGCGGAACCGCTAGTCAGACCGGCCGCCTTCTTCAGCAGAACCGAAGCAGGGGTGGATTTGGTTTCGAAAGTGAAGCTACGGTCGCTGTAGACAGTGATGATCACTGGAGTAGGCAGACCTGGCTCAATACCCTGAGTACGGGCGTTGAAGGCCTTGCAGAATTCCATGATGTTCACGCCGTGCTGACCCAGAGCAGGACCAACAGGTGGGCTTGGGTTAGCCTGAGCGGCCTTCACTTGCAGCTTGATGTAAGCGGTAATCTTCTTGGCCATGAGGCACTCCAATTACGGGTTCGAACGCCTCGAAAGGCTCCCCGGTTACTTGCGCGTTTATCCCAGTGACGACAAAACCCCACAGCCTAGGGCTGCGGGGTTGGGATGCTTGCCCAGCTAGACCTTTTCGACCTGGCTGAACTCGAGCTCTACCGGAGTAGAGCGACCGAAAATGAGCACTGCCACTTGGATCCGGCTCTTCTCGTAGTTAACTTCTTCAACCGTGCCGGTAAAATCGGCAAACGGCCCGTCGTTGACACGTACCGACTCGCCCGGCTCGAACAACGTCTTCGGCTTCGGCTTGTCACTACCATCAGCAACACGACGCAGAATCGCTTCTGCCTCTTTATCTGTGATCGGTGCAGGCTTATCAGCAGTACCGCCGATGAAACCCATCACCCGAGGAGTATCCTTGACCAAGTGCCAAGTACCCTCGTTCATGTCCATCTGAACCAGCACATAACCTGGGAAGAACTTGCGCTCGCTTTTGCGCTTCTGGCCATTACGCATTTCAACCACTTCTTCAGTGGGAACCAGAATTTCGCCAAAGCCATCTTCCATGCCAGCCAGCTTTACGCGCTCTACTAACGAGCGCATGACATGCTTCTCGTAACCGGAGTAAGCATGCACAACGTACCAACGCTTAGCCACGGGACACCCTTAGCCGACAATCAAGGAAACAAGCCAGCCGAGCAGGGAATCAAGCCCCCACAACAGCAACGCCATAACCAGAACAACAGCCACAACAATCAACGTGGTCTGCGTGGTTTCTTGGCGAGTTGGCCATACGACTTTACGAATCTCGGTGCGAGCTTCCTTAACCAGTACGAAGAAAGACTTGCCCTTGACCGTCTGCAGGCCTACAAAGGCAGCTACAGCGGCAATGACAAGCAATGCAAGTACGCGGTACAGGATCGGCCAAGCAGAGTAATACTGATTGCCAACAACGCCAACAACCACCAAAGCGACTACTACTAGCCACTTGAGCAGATCGAAGCGAGAGCCTTGAGCTTCAGCTTTAGGAGTCATCTATGAAGATCCTGTGAAAAGAAAGCCAGACACACCAAGTGAATCTGGCAGGTCAGGAGGGAATCGAACCCCCAACCTACGGTTTTGGAGACCGTCGCTCTGCCAATTGAGCTACTGACCTAAAACAAAATCAGGCCGACCATTATGCCGGCCCGAAAAAGACATTACAACAACTTACTCGATGACTTTGGCCACAACACCAGCGCCGACGGTACGACCGCCTTCACGGATGGCAAAACGCAGACCATCTTCCATCGCAATGGTTTTGATCAGTGTAACGGTCATCTGAACGTTATCACCCGGCATCACCATCTCAACACCTTCTGGCAGCTCGCAGTTACCAGTCACATCAGTCGTACGGAAGTAGAACTGCGGACGATAACCCTTGAAGAATGGCGTATGACGACCACCCTCCTCCTTGCTCAGAACGTAAACCTCAGCAGTGAACTTGGTATGCGGCTTGACGGTGCCCGGCTTGACCAGAACCTGGCCACGCTCAACATCATCACGCTTGGTACCACGCAGCAAAACGCCGCAGTTCTCGCCAGCGCGACCTTCGTCGAGCAGCTTGCGGAACATCTCAACACCAGTACAAGTAGTTTTGACAGTGTCACGAAGACCAACAATCTCAACTTCTTCCTGAATGCGGACAATGCCACGCTCAACACGACCAGTCACAACAGTACCGCGACCGGAGATCGAGAACACATCCTCGATCGGCATCAGGAACGGCTTGTCGATAGCACGCTCAGGCTGCGGAATGTAGCTATCCAGAGTCTCGACCAACTTTTTGACGGCAGTGGTACCCATCTCATTGTCATCTTGACCGTTCAACGCCATCAGCGCAGAACCAATGATGATCGGAGTGTCATCACCTGGGAAATCGTAGGTGCTCAACAGGTCGCGCACTTCCATCTCAACCAGTTCCAGCAGCTCGGCGTCGTCAACCATGTCAGCCTTGTTCAGGAAGACAACGATGTACGGAACGCCAACCTGGCGGGACAACAGGATGTGCTCACGGGTTTGAGGCATCGGACCATCAGCGGCCGAGCAAACCAGAATCGCACCATCCATCTGAGCTGCACCGGTGATCATGTTTTTTACGTAGTCGGCGTGACCAGGGCAGTCAACGTGTGCGTAGTGACGCACGGCCGAATCATATTCAACGTGAGCGGTGTTGATGGTGATACCACGAGCTTTTTCTTCAGGGGCGCTATCGATCTTGTCGAAGTCAACCTTTGCCGAGCCGAAAACTTCGGAGCAGACGCGGGTCAAGGCTGCAGTCAAAGTAGTTTTACCGTGGTCGACGTGACCAATGGTACCCACGTTGACGTGCGGCTTATTACGTTCGAACTTTTCCTTAGCCATCAAAATCACCCCTAGGAGAAGAATTGAGCAGGTCAAACAAGCCATTAAAACAAAGGCAGATATTTTCATATCTGCCTTGTTATATGGAGCTCTTGAGCGGATTTGAACCGCTGACCTCACCCTTACCAAGGGTGTGCTCTACCAACTGAGCTACAAGAGCGTAACACTGTGCAGGATCTGCAAACTTGGAGCGGGTAGCGGGAATCGAACCCGCATCATCAGCTTGGAAGGCTGAGGTTCTACCACTAAACTATACCCGCGGAGCTTGCAGCTCTCGCTAAAAATGGTGGAGGGGGAAGGATTCGAACCTTCGAAGTCGTAGACGTCAGATTTACAGTCTGATCCCTTTGGCCGCTCGGGAACCCCTCCTAAGCGAGCCGGCATTCTATATCATGCCAGCCTTCTGTCAAGCATTTTCTCATTAAAAACCTGAGGTTAGCTGCGTTGACCTCGCTTTGCACCGTAGACCTTTAAAGGTCTTCACTGCGAAGCGGGCGCCATTCTATGCAAACTATTCAGCGGGTGCAACCCCCTCGCATGGCATTATTTTATGTTTTAACTCATTGAATTCTCTAGAAAGGTTTTGCAGCTGCAGATCATCCAGCCATCGCCGACTTTCTGGGGCCACACGCACCCAGTAACCAGCAAATTCGGGGAGATCCTTTGGCAGGGGCTGATATTTGATCTCCATGCCATTCAAGCGTCGCTCAACAGCCTGAAGGGCCTCTGGGCGAACAAAACCACCCAAATACAAACAGCTATTGTCCGCCTGAGCAGCCTTTCCTTTGTCCCTGGATGCATCAGCCGCCTCGCTCAACAAGCGAATATCCTGCTGAGCCCCCCGGTACAAACTCAAGGGGGTGACATCCTTCGCGCGCAGAGGAGCCTCTTGTTGGTGCCAGATGTAATAGAAGACGTTGAGCACAAGCAGCAGCAGGAACAACCAACGCATACGAACCTCAGGACAAAGGACATGCCATAGCCAAACCTACAAATACCAGATCCGGAACCACCCTGGCTTCAGGCACGATCTCGGAAACCAGCCCCGCATCCCCCCCGGTAAGGAATACAGAAAAATCTGCCCCCCAGTAACTACGCGCAAGCTCTAACTGAGTCAGAACAAACCCCCTGAGCATGAGCAAACACCCCCGCTCAACTGCTTCGACGGTTGTCCGCCCAGGAACGAGACTTTCCAGAGCGCGCTCTGCAGCGAGATCGCCATAACGAATTTTACGTGTATGGGTACGCAACTGATTCCGCATCAACGGCATACCTGGACAAATGAATCCTCCGAGATGCTCTCCATCACCGGCGACGTAATCCGCAGTGACAGCAGTACCGAAATCCAGCACCAGGCAAGCACGCGATGCCAAATGGAATCCTCCAAGCATCGCCAACCAACGATCTAGCCCCAGGCGCTCGAACTCTTCATAGCCATTGCGAACCCCCAACATTTCGCGAGCGGGCGTCGCGCAAGCTACCGACACTCCAAAAGTCTCTGTCAGCAGAGAAACCAACGCACCGGTTTCCTCTGCCGTTCTGACACTAACCAGCCGACAGAACTTGAGAGCCAGCCCCTTGAGCGCATTCAAACTCTCCAGCAATGCGAGATTCGAATCGACGACTCCTTCACCGACCGCCTGACAGGCATCCGCGCCAAGTACTCGCCACTTAATGAAACTGTTTCCGCAGTCGAGCTCAAGAATCATCACGCAACCTCAAGCTGAGCTCACCACCGCTAAATACTTTTTCCACACCACCCACCTTCAAGCGCAGAGCCCCTTGCCTATCGATACCCAGCACTTCGCCATCTATCTGGTTAACGCCAGCGATCAACGACACCGCCCGCCCCTGCCATAGATGATTCTGCTCCCACTCAGCTTGAATAGCAGGAAATCCGTCGACCTGATGCCGCCCCAAATACACCTGGAGCATCTGGCCCAGCCGAGCGACCAGATGATTACGATCAAATGCGCGCCCCGACTCGAGCCGCATGGACGTCCACTGCTGATCAACCTCATCGGTCATCTGCATATTCACATTAATTCCAACACCCAGCACCACGTGACACACATCAGCGGGATCCCCGACCAGTTCGAGTAATATTCCCGCGATTTTTTTCTGACCCACCAGAACATCGTTCGGCCACTTCAAGCCCGCATCTGAGACACCCAGCTCTTTCAAGGTTTGCATGACGGCAAGCCCGACAACAAGGCTCAAGCCTTCGAGCTGGCGCAGACCACCATCAATACGCAGCACCAGACTGTAATAGACATTTTCCGCGAAAGGACTCACCCACTTACGCCCACGGCGCCCACGTCCAGACGTCTGCCGCTCGGCAAGCACAAGAAATGGCGCTGCCTGGCCACGATCAATTGCACGTAACGCTTCAGCATTAGTGGAGTCAATTGAGTCGAAAACAAGAATGGGCCAATCACAAGAAGGGGCTTGCTCTGCAATCGCGACAGAATCAAGCAGCGTCAACGGCGAAGCCAGTTGATAACCGCGCCCTCGCACCTTGTGGATGGACAAGCCAAGCTCAGCTTCTAAAAGCTGAAGCTGTTTCCATACAGCGCTACGACTGACACCCAAAGCGGCGCCCAGGGCCTGACCTGAATGAAATCGGCCATCCTTCAGAAGCTTTAACAATGTCAGCATGCAAGTCCCGCCTCACAATGAGGCCCGCATGATAGCTACGCCTTGAGTTGTTGCATAGAAACCGTACCAGGCAGATTTTCCTGCGGGCAAAACAAAACCCCAACTGCTTTCGCAATTGGGGTTTCGGAATTTAATCTTGACGATGACCTACTCTCACATGGGGAAACCCCACACTACCATCGGCGATGCATCGTTTCACTGCTGAGTTCGGGATGGGATCAGGTGGTTCCAATGCTCTATGGTCGTCAAGAAATTCGGTAGCCAGGTCGTGGGCCTTTTCAGGTTCACGCTCCAGCGAATGGGTATGCGATAGTTTGTGTGTTTGTTCTCGAACTTTCGGTTCGTTTCGTCTTCACACACCGCAATCTGGTGCTCTTTCGAGTCAGCAAATTGCTTGGGTGTTATATGGTCAAGCCTCACGGGCAATTAGTATTGGTTAGCTCAACGCCTCACAGCGCTTACACACCCAACCTATCAACGTCGTAGTCTTCGACGGCCCTTCAGGGGACTCAAGGTCCCAGTGAGATCTCATCTTGAGGCTAGTTTCCCGCTTAGATGCTTTCAGCGGTTATCTATTCCGAACATAGCTACCCGGCAATGCCACTGGCGTGACAACCGGAACACCAGAGGTTCGTCCACTCCGGTCCTCTCGTACTAGGAGCAGCCCCTCTCAAATCTCAAACGTCCACGGCAGATAGGGACCGAACTGTCTCACGACGTTCTAAACCCAGCTCGCGTACCACTTTAAATGGCGAACAGCCATACCCTTGGGACCGGCTTCAGCCCCAGGATGTGATGAGCCGACATCGAGGTGCCAAACACCGCCGTCGATATGAACTCTTGGGCGGTATCAGCCTGTTATCCCCGGAGTACCTTTTATCCGTTGAGCGATGGCCCTTCCATACAGAACCACCGGATCACTAAGACCTACTTTCGTACCTGCTCGACGTGTCTGTCTCGCAGTCAAGCGCGCTTTTGCCTTTATACTCTACGACCGATTTCCGACCGGTCTGAGCGCACCTTCGTACTCCTCCGTTACTCTTTAGGAGGAGACCGCCCCAGTCAAACTACCCACCATACACTGTCCTCGATCCGGATAACGGACCTGAGTTAGAACCTCAAAGTTGCCAGGGTGGTATTTCAAGGTTGGCTCCACGCGAACTGGCGTCCACGCTTCAAAGCCTCCCACCTATCCTACACAAGCAAATTCAAAGTCCAGTGCAAAGCTATAGTAAAGGTTCACGGGGTCTTTCCGTCTAGCCGCGGATACACTGCATCTTCACAGCGATTTCAATTTCACTGAGTCTCGGGTGGAGACAGCGCCGCCATCGTTACGCCATTCGTGCAGGTCGGAACTTACCCGACAAGGAATTTCGCTACCTTAGGACCGTTATAGTTACGGCCGCCGTTTACCGGGGCTTCGATCAAGAGCTTCGCGTTAGCTAACCCCATCAATTAACCTTCCGGCACCGGGCAGGCGTCACACCCTATACGTCCACTTTCGTGTTTGCAGAGTGCTGTGTTTTTAATAAACAGTCGCAGCGGCCTGGTATCTTCGACCGGCATGAGCTTACGGAGCAAGTCCTTCACCCTCACCGGCGCACCTTCTCCCGAAGTTACGGTGCCATTTTGCCTAGTTCCTTCACCCGAGTTCTCTCAAGCGCCTTGGTATTCTCTACCCAACCACCTGTGTCGGTTTGGGGTACGGTTCCTGGTTACCTGAAGCTTAGAAGCTTTTCTTGGAAGCATGGCATCAACCACTTCGTGTTCTAAAAGAACACTCGTCATCAGCTCTCGGCCTTAGAATCCCGGATTTACCTAAGATTCCAGCCTACCACCTTAAACTTGGACAACCAACGCCAAGCTGGCCTAGCCTTCTCCGTCCCTCCATCGCAATAACCAGAAGTACAGGAATATTAACCTGTTTTCCATCGACTACGCTTTTCAGCCTCGCCTTAGGGACCGACTAACCCTGCGTCGATTAACGTTGCGCAGGAAACCTTGGTCTTTCGGCGTGGGTGTTTTTCACACCCATTGTCGTTACTCATGTCAGCATTCGCACTTCTGATACCTCCAGCAAGCTTCTCAACTCACCTTCACAGGCTTACAGAACGCTCCTCTACCGCATCACCTAAGTGATACCCGTAGCTTCGGTGTATGGTTTGAGCCCCGTTACATCTTCCGCGCAGGCCGACTCGACTAGTGAGCTATTACGCTTTCTTTAAAGGGTGGCTGCTTCTAAGCCAACCTCCTAGCTGTCTAAGCCTTCCCACATCGTTTCCCACTTAACCATAACTTTGGGACCTTAGCTGACGGTCTGGGTTGTTTCCCTTTTCACGACGGACGTTAGCACCCGCCGTGTGTCTCCCATGCTCGGCACTTGTAGGTATTCGGAGTTTGCATCGGTTTGGTAAGTCGGGATGACCCCCTAGCCGAAACAGTGCTCTACCCCCTACAGTGATACATGAGGCGCTACCTAAATAGCTTTCGAGGAGAACCAGCTATCTCCGAGCTTGATTAGCCTTTCACTCCGATCCACAGGTCATCCGCTAACTTTTCAACGGTAGTCGGTTCGGTCCTCCAGTTAGTGTTACCCAACCTTCAACCTGCCCATGGATAGATCGCCCGGTTTCGGGTCTATTCCCAGCGACTAGACGCCCTATTAAGACTCGCTTTCGCTACGCCTCCCCTATTCGGTTAAGCTCGCCACTGAAAATAAGTCGCTGACCCATTATACAAAAGGTACGCAGTCACCCAACAAAGTGGGCTCCCACTGCTTGTACGCATACGGTTTCAGGATCTATTTCACTCCCCTCTCCGGGGTTCTTTTCGCCTTTCCCTCACGGTACTAGTTCACTATCGGTCAGTCAGTAGTATTTAGCCTTGGAGGATGGTCCCCCCATATTCAGACAAAGTTTCTCGTGCTCCGTCCTACTCGATTTCATGACTAAGAGATTTTCGCGTACAGGGCTATCACCCACTATGGCCGCACTTTCCAGAGCGTTCCGCTAATCTCAAAGCCACTTAAGGGCTAGTCCCCGTTCGCTCGCCACTACTAAGGGAATCTCGGTTGATTTCTTTTCCTCAGGGTACTTAGATGTTTCAGTTCCCCTGGTTCGCTTCTTAAGCCTATGTATTCAGCTTAAGATACCTAACTTATGTTAGGTGGGTTCCCCCATTCAGACATCTCCGGATCAAAGTCTGTTTGCCGACTCCCCGAAGCTTTTCGCAGGCTACCACGTCTTTCATCGCCTCTGACTGCCAAGGCATCCACCGTATGCGCTTCTTCACTTGACCATATAACCCCAAGCAATCTGGTTATACTGTGAAGACGACATTCGCCGAAAATTCGCGATTAAACTCACAAATTTTACCTTAGCCTGATCCGTTACCAGTGAAAGTAACGTTCAGTCTATCTTTCTATCACATACCCAAATTTTTAAAGAACGATCTAGCCAAAGACTAGAAATCAACATTCACCACCATCACGATGGAATGCTCATTTCTAAGCTTTATACAATCAGAAGCAGTAGTGGTGGAGCCAAACGGGATCGAACCGTTGACCTCCTGCGTGCAAGGCAGGCGCTCTCCCAGCTGAGCTATGGCCCCGTATTGCTACAGGATCCCACACAAAAATTGGTGGGTCTGGGCAGATTCGAACTGCCGACCTCACCCTTATCAGGGGTGCGCTCTAACCAACTGAGCTACAGACCCAATTTCGGGCTGCTTCTTATCGTCTTCTTCAATGAATCAAGCAATTCGTGTGGGAACTTATGGAGCAGCTGATGTCGTCGATTAAGGAGGTGATCCAGCCGCAGGTTCCCCTACGGCTACCTTGTTACGACTTCACCCCAGTCATGAATCACACCGTGGTAACCGTCCTCCCGAAGGTTAGACTAGCTACTTCTGGTGCAACCCACTCCCATGGTGTGACGGGCGGTGTGTACAAGGCCCGGGAACGTATTCACCGCGACATTCTGATTCGCGATTACTAGCGATTCCGACTTCACGCAGTCGAGTTGCAGACTGCGATCCGGACTACGATCGGTTTTATGGGATTAGCTCCACCTCGCGGCTTGGCAACCCTCTGTACCGACCATTGTAGCACGTGTGTAGCCCAGGCCGTAAGGGCCATGATGACTTGACGTCATCCCCACCTTCCTCCGGTTTGTCACCGGCAGTCTCCTTAGAGTGCCCACCTTAACGTGCTGGTAACTAAGGACAAGGGTTGCGCTCGTTACGGGACTTAACCCAACATCTCACGACACGAGCTGACGACAGCCATGCAGCACCTGTCTCAATGTTCCCGAAGGCACCAATCCATCTCTGGAAAGTTCATTGGATGTCAAGGCCTGGTAAGGTTCTTCGCGTTGCTTCGAATTAAACCACATGCTCCACCGCTTGTGCGGGCCCCCGTCAATTCATTTGAGTTTTAACCTTGCGGCCGTACTCCCCAGGCGGTCAACTTAATGCGTTAGCTGCGCCACTAAGAGCTCAAGGCTCCCAACGGCTAGTTGACATCGTTTACGGCGTGGACTACCAGGGTATCTAATCCTGTTTGCTCCCCACGCTTTCGCACCTCAGTGTCAGTATCAGTCCAGGTGGTCGCCTTCGCCACTGGTGTTCCTTCCTATATCTACGCATTTCACCGCTACACAGGAAATTCCACCACCCTCTACCATACTCTAGCTCGTCAGTTTTGAATGCAGTTCCCAGGTTGAGCCCGGGGATTTCACATCCAACTTAACGAACCACCTACGCGCGCTTTACGCCCAGTAATTCCGATTAACGCTTGCACCCTCTGTATTACCGCGGCTGCTGGCACAGAGTTAGCCGGTGCTTATTCTGTCGGTAACGTCAAGACACCAACGTATTAGGTTAATGCCCTTCCTCCCAACTTAAAGTGCTTTACAATCCGAAGACCTTCTTCACACACGCGGCATGGCTGGATCAGGCTTTCGCCCATTGTCCAATATTCCCCACTGCTGCCTCCCGTAGGAGTCTGGACCGTGTCTCAGTTCCAGTGTGACTGATCATCCTCTCAGACCAGTTACGGATCGTCGCCTTGGTGAGCCATTACCTCACCAACTAGCTAATCCGACCTAGGCTCATCTGATAGCGCAAGGCCCGAAGGTCCCCTGCTTTCTCCCGTAGGACGTATGCGGTATTAGCGTCCGTTTCCGAGCGTTATCCCCCACTACCAGGCAGATTCCTAGGCATTACTCACCCGTCCGCCGCTCTCAAGAGAAGCAAGCTTCTCTCTACCGCTCGACTTGCATGTGTTAGGCCTGCCGCCAGCGTTCAATCTGAGCCATGATCAAACTCTTCAGTTCAAACATCTTTGGGTTTTTAAGAAACCCTAAACTTGGCTCAGCAATCGTTGGTTACATCTTTGATTTCTCGCGGAGTAACTTGTGATGCTGATAATCTTGTTGACTATCAGTCTGACTCCACAAGCACCCACACGAATTGCTTGATTCAGTTGTTAAAGAGCGGTTGGTTAAGATCTTTCGTCTCAACCGAGGCGCGCATTCTACAGCGTCCTCTGTATCTGTCAAGCGGTTATTTTCAGAAGTTTTCAAAGTTTCCTTTGCAACTTCAACCACTTGCGCTTCCGATCTCTCGTTAGCGGGAGGCGAATTCTACAGCGTTGTCCGCTGCTGTCAACACCTCTTTTTCTCCGCTTTCGACCGAGAAGATCGAACCATCAATCAAGCGACAACACACTGCCTGACCAACTCCTTCTGGGCTTCGATGAACCGAAGCAACTCGCTGTCGAAAACTGCATAACTCTTTGTTTACCAAGGAGTTTTCCGTTTCGACTGCGCCGGAAGTGGGGCGAATTATAGACTTCCAGAATCTGCCGTCAACCCCTTATTTCAGCCTTATTCGGATTTAAGCGAAATCCGCGCAAATGCCTTCTTCCCGGCCTGGCAAACATGGGTAGCGCCCAGTACATATATAAAGGTGCGATCGACAACCTCACCATCTATACGAACACCGCCAGAATTCAGGAGATCACGCGCCATCGCCGAGTTCTTCACGAGGCCGGCTTTATTAAGGACAGCCGCGATCGGCATATCTTCGGTAGCAGTCAATTCGATTTCCGGCAGATCGTCCGGCAGCTCCCCGTCCTTCATACGGTTACCCGCCGCACGGTGAGCATTGGCTGCTGCCTCCTCACCATGGAAGCGTGCAACGATCTCTTCGGCCAGCTTGATCTTGATGTCACGCGGATTGGCACCCGCCTCGACATCAGCACGGAATGCATTGATCTCGTCCATAGAGCGGAAGCTGAGCAATTCGAAGTAACGCCACATCAGCGCATCCGGAATGGAAACCAGCTTGCCGTACATCACACCCGGCGCTTCCTGAATACCGACGTAGTTGCCCAACGATTTGGACATCTTCTTTACGCCATCCAGGCCTTCGAGCAACGGCATGGTCAGAATGCACTGAGCTTCCTGACCATAAGCACGTTGCAGCTCACGCCCCATCAGCAGGTTGAATTTCTGGTCGGTGCCGCCCAGCTCGACATCCGCGCGCAAGGCGACCGAGTCGTAACCCTGAACCAGCGGATAAAGGAACTCATGAATGGCAATGGGTTGATTGGTCGTATAGCGCTTATCGAAGTCGTCACGCTCGAGCATGCGCGCAACGGTGTACTGCGATGTCAGGCGAATGAAGTCGGCCGGCCCCATCTGGTCCATCCAGGTGGAGTTGAACGCCACTTCGGTTTTCGCCGGATCAAGAATCTTGAAGACTTGAGTCTTGTAGGTCTCGGCATTCTCGAGAACCTGCTCACGGGTAAGTGGTGGACGCGTTGCGCTCTTGCCGCTTGGATCACCGATCATCCCGGTGAAGTCACCTATAAGGAAGATCACCTGATGCCCCAGCTCCTGGAACTGACGCAGCTTATTAATAAGCACAGTGTGACCCAGGTGCAAATCCGGCGCGGTCGGATCGAAGCCTGCCTTAATACGCAGCGGCTGGCCACGCTTGAGCTTTTCGATCAGCTCGGACTCGACCAACAGTTCTTCCGCACCACGTTTGATCAGCGCTAGCTGCTCTTCAACCGACTTCATAACAGACCCGCAAGGCTCGAATTCAAAGGGAACCAACCATACAAGATCGCGCGTCAAATACAAAGTTTGGCCGGCGCAATGACGCCAATCCGCTGGCAGAGTGACCACGGACTTGCTTCAGAGATGATTTGGTTATATTTTATACAGTTATTTCATCTTCATCATGTCATTCATCTTTTCCAATTCATCTTTTTCAAAGTCAAAATTACCTATGACCAAAGAATCGTCTAAAGCGCCACCGCTTTACCCGAAGACCCACCTGCTCGCAGCAAGTGGCATCGCCGCCCTTCTGAGCCTGGCGCTTCTGGTATTTCCTTCCAGTGATGTAGAAGCCAAAAAGACGACTCTGAGTCTTGAACTGGAAAGCCCTGCTGAACAACTGACACAAGATCAAGACGCCGCCGAAGCGGCCCAAGCCACAAATGAGTCCGCAACGTCCCCTTTCGCGCAAATCGAAAACAGCGCCGAAGACACCCCGGAAACCGCTCAGGCCGCACCTGTGCCAGTGGTCGAGGAAAAGAAGGCACCCAACCACAGGGAAGTGATCGTCGCCAAAGGCGATACGCTTTCTACGCTGTTCGAAAAAGTCGGACTTCCAGCTGCGTCGGTGCATGAAGTACTGGCCAGCGACAAGCAAGCCAAGCAGTTCAGCCAGCTGAAACATGGCCAGAAACTCGAATTCGAATTGAGCCCTGAAGGCCAGCTGACCAACCTGCACAGCAAGGTCAGCGACCTCGAAAGCATCACGCTGACCAAGAATGACAAGGGTTACGTATTCAACAGAATCACCGCCAAGCCTACCGTGCGCTCAGCCTACGTTCATGGTGTGATCAACAGCTCGCTGTCACAATCTGCCGCTCGCGCCGGCCTGTCGCACAGCCTGACCATGGACATGGCCAGCGTGTTTGGCTATGACGTCGACTTCGCCCAGGATATTCGCCAGGGTGACGAGTTCGACGTGATCTACGAACAAAAGGTTGTCAACGGCAAGGCCGTCGGTAACGGGCCGATCCTCTCAGCGCGCTTCACCAACCGCGGCAAGACCTACACCGCCGTGCGCTACACCAACAAACAAGGCAACAGCAGCTACTACACTGCTGACGGCAACAGCATGCGCAAGGCGTTTATTCGTACACCGGTAGATTTCGCTCGCATCAGTTCCAAGTTTTCCATGGGTCGCAAGCACCCGATCCTGAACAAGATCCGCGCCCACAAAGGTGTCGACTACGCAGCTCCTCGCGGTACGCCAATCAAGGCTGCCGGCGACGGCAAAGTGTTGTTGGCCGGTCGCCGCGGCGGCTACGGCAACACCGTGATCATTCAGCACGGCAACACCTATCGCACACTGTATGGTCACATGCAGGGATTTGCCAAAGGCGTCCGGACTGGTAGTTCTGTAAAGCAGGGCCAAGTGATTGGATACATCGGTACCACCGGCCTGTCTACTGGCCCTCATTTGCACTACGAGTTCCAGGTCAATGGTGTGCACGTTGATCCGCTGGGTCAAAAGGTGGCGATGGCCGATCCGATTTCCAAAGCGGAACGCGCTCGCTTCCTCGCGCAGAGTCAGCCGCTGATGGCGCGCATGGACCAAGAGAAGTCCACCCAACTGGCTTCGAGCAAGCGCTAAGCCATGACGCTCTATATAGGTGTGATGTCCGGGACCAGCCTCGACGGCCTGGATATCGCACTGGTCGAGATAGCGCCAGCGATCAAGCTGATCGCCACGCACTACATTCCCATGCCTGACTCCCTGCGCAGCGAGCTGCTTGGCTTGTGCGCCAGTGGCCCGGACGAAATTGCCCGCTCAGCCATTGCCCAGCAGAATTGGGTAAAGCTGGCGGCGCAGGGCATTCATACCCTTCTTGATGAACAGAACCTGAAACCCGAAGACATTCGCGCGATTGGCAGCCACGGCCAGACCATTCGCCACGAACCGTCGCGCGGCTTCACGGTGCAAATCGGCAACCCCGCCCTGCTGACAGAATTGACCGGTATCACGGTAGTCAGCGACTTCCGCAGCCGCGATGTGGCGGCCGGCGGTCAAGGCGCCCCGCTGGTTCCGGCCTTCCACGAAGCCTTGTTTGAAGAACAGGCCGGCAACCGCGCGGTATTGAATGTTGGCGGTTTCAGCAACCTCAGCCTGATCGAGCCCGGCAAACCTGTGGCGGGCTTCGACTGCGGCCCGGGGAATGTGTTGCTGGACGCCTGGATTCATCAGCAACGTGGCGAAAACTTTGATCGCGACGGCCAATGGGCCGCCAGCGGCGAGATCGAACCTGTTCTGCTGAAAGCGCTGCTTGACGATCCGTTCTTCCTGACCAAAGGCCCGAAAAGCACGGGTCGCGAAGTGTTCAACCTGCCTTGGCTGACACAGCATTTATCAAAGCTGCCGCCCTTCGCCGCCGAAGACGTGCAAGCAACGCTGCTTGAACTGACCGCACTGACCATTACCGAATCGCTGCAAAGCGCTCAATCGGATACCCGGGAGTTGCTGGTTTGTGGCGGCGGCGCACACAACACCACATTGATGAAGCGGCTGGCCAGCCTGCTGCCTGACGCGACAGTCAGCAGCACAGCCACTCACGGCGTTGACCCCGACTGGGTAGAGGCCATGGCCTTCGCCTGGCTGGCCCACTGCTGCCTCGAAGGCATCGCCGCCAACCGCCCAAGCGTCACCGGTGCCCGCGGCCTGCGCATACTCGGCGCCATCTACCCCGCCTGAAGCAGAACCCCGGACAGCAAAACGCCGCATGACCCTGAGGTCATGCGGCGTTTGTTCATGCGGTGAAGCGCGATCAGATCGAGAACGAAGAGCCGCAGCCACACGTGGTGGTGGCGTTCGGGTTCTTGATGACGAAACGCGAACCTTCCAGACCTTCCTGGTAATCCACCTCGGCGCCTGCCAGGTACTGGAAGCTCATCGGATCGACGACCAGACTCACACCCTCGCGCTCGACGATGGTGTCGTCATCGGCCACTTCTTCATCGAAGGTAAAGCCGTACTGAAAACCTGAACAACCGCCGCCCGTAACAAATACGCGCAGCTTCAAGCGATCATTCCCCTCTTCATCGACCAGGCTCTTCACCTTGTGCGCGGCACCGTGGGTGAATTGCAAAGCCGTGGGGGTGAAGGATTCGACGCTCATGCTAACTATCTCCCGGCGTTACGCCGCCATAATGCGTGATGACGCGCATTATCCGCTTCTCCTAGAAAATTGGTCAACTATTGTTACGGTATATCAATAAACCCGATTGCCGGCAGGAAATGCAAAAAGGCCCGTTCGACGGGCCTTTTTACTGAGCGGGATAAACCTTACGGCAACATGCCGGCGTGGGACAGGCCCAGACGCTCATCCAGTCCAAACAGGATGTTCAGGTTCTGCACTGCCTGACCCGACGCGCCTTTGACCAGGTTATCGATTACCGACAACACCACCACCAGATCACCGTCCTGCGGACGATGCACGGCGATACGGCAGACGTTGGCACCGCGTACGCTGCGGGTTTCCGGATGGCTGCCTGCCGGCATCACATCAACGAACGGCTCGTTGGCATAACGCTTTTCAAACAGCGCCTGCAGATCCACCGAGCGATCCACGACCGTCGCATAGAGTGTCGAGTGGATGCCGCGAATCATCGGGGTCAGGTGCGGAACGAAAGTCAGCCCGACGTCCTTGCTTGCTGCGCGACGCAGACCCTGGCGAATTTCCGGCAAGTGACGGTGACCTTTGACGGCGTAGGCCTTCATGCTTTCCGATGTCTCGGAGTACAGCGAACCTACGGAAGCGCCACGACCGGCACCGCTGACGCCGGATTTGCAGTCAGCGATCAAGCGAGTGGTATCGGCCAGGCCGGCTTCGAGCAATGGCAGGAAGCCCAGTTGCGTAGCGGTCGGGTAGCAACCTGGCACGGCGATCAGGCGCGCCTGTTTGATTTGCTCGCGATTGACTTCCGGCAAGCCGTAGACCGCTTCTTCCAGCAGCTGCGGCGCACCGTGCGGCTGGCCGTACCACTTGGCCCATTCGTCAGCGTCTTGCAGACGGAAGTCTGCCGACAGGTCGATGACCTTGGTCCCGGCCGCCAGCAGTTCACCGGCCAGCGCATGGGCGACACCGTGAGGCGTGGCGAAGAACACCACGTCGCAGGCGCCCAGGGTCTTGATGTCCGGAACGCTGAAGGCCAGGCCATCGTAATGACCGCGCAGGTTCGGGTACATGTCAGCCACGGCCAGACCGGCCTCGGATCGGGAAGTGATCACCACCACTTCTGCCTGCGGATGCTGCGCCAACAGACGCAGCAGTTCGACACCGGTGTAACCCGTGCCGCCGACGATACCGACCTTGACCATAAACCTGCCCTCAACGAACCCACTGGAAAGCCGTCGATAATAGGGCCCGTATCGTCCTGCGACAACCGGCAAGGTGACGTGCGGACGCTCTACCCTCTACTATCTTCGCTACCGTGAACCTGGGAATAACTAAAAATGCTTTATCTGTGGCTCAAAGCGCTTCACATCATCAGCATGGTCTGCTGGTTTGCCGGCCTGTTTTACTTGCCGCGCCTGTTCGTCTATCACGCCCAAAGCGAAGACGCTGTCAGCAAAGAACGCTTCAGCCTGATGGAGCGCAAGCTGTACCGCGGCATCATGGGCCCGGCGATGATCGCCACGCTGATTTTCGGTATTGCACTGATTGCGCTGAACCCAAGCATATTCAGTCAAGGCGCCTGGATTCACGCCAAATTGACGCTGGTGGTCATCCTGATCGGCTACCACCACATGTGCGGCGCGCAGGTGAAACGTTTTGCCCGTGGCGAGAACACCCGCAGCCATGTCTTTTATCGCTGGTTCAATGAAGTGCCGGTTCTGATATTGCTGGCTATCGTAATTCTGGTCGTCGTTCGGCCGTTCTAACTTCAA
This sequence comes from Pseudomonas sp. NFX71, assembly GCF_048079215.1. NCBI lineage: Bacteria > Pseudomonadati > Pseudomonadota > Gammaproteobacteria > Pseudomonadales > Pseudomonadaceae > Pseudomonas > Pseudomonas sp. NFX71. The sequence goes on from NZ_CP182230.1 coordinate 1,280,763, forward strand.
TCGGCACCACTCACCGGGGTACTTCCAATGTCGCTGCCCGCTTTGCTCGAACAACGTTTGCGCCTGCCCGTCGTGGCAGCGCCGATGTTCCTGATTTCCAATCCACAACTGGTACTCGCCTGCTGCCGTAATGGCGTAGTGGGCAGCTTTCCCGCGCTGAACCAGCGCGAGAGCAGCGGTTTCAAAGCCTGGCTGGAAGAAATCGAGGCTGGCCTGGCGACACTGGACAACCCCGCGCCCTATGCCGTGAACCTGATCGTCCACAACAGTAATCCGCGGCTGCAGGCGGACCTGGACATCTGCATCGAGCACAAGGTGCCGATCGTGATCACCAGCCTCGGCGCCGTGAAAGAACTGGTCGATGCCGTCCACGGTTATGGAGGCCTGGTCTTCCATGACGTAACGACCCGACGCCACGCAGAGAAAGCCGCCGAAGCGGGCGTTGATGGCTTGATTGCCGTGGCCGCGGGCGCCGGCGGACACGCGGGAACCTGGAGCCCGTTTTCGCTGATTGCCGAAATCCGCCAGTTCTTCGACAAGACGCTGCTGCTGGCCGGCTGCCTCAACCATGGCCACGAGATACTCGCGGCACAATTGCTCGGTGCGGATCTGGCCTACTTCGGTACACGATTTATCGGCACCGCTGAAAGTCATGCGCCTGACGCCTACAAAGAGATGCTGCTGAACGCCAGAGCGGCAGACATCATCCATACACCGGCCGTGTCGGGCGTACCGGCGAGTTTTATGCGTCAGAGCCTGGAAGCGGCCGGTTTCGACATGGCGGCGCTGCAAAACAAGGGCGAGGTCAATTTCGGCTCCAAGCTCAAGCCATTGAGCGATGAAGCCAAGGCCTGGAAAACCGTGTGGTCCGCCGGCCAGGGCGTCGGAGAAATCGATGATTTGCCGAGCGTGGATCAATTGGTCGCCCGGCTGGACGCTGAATACCGCAAGGCGCTGGAACTGGCGGCACAACTGCCGAAACGCTGGCCACGCTGACAGGAAAATTTGGCCAGCCATCCGCGGCTGGCCTTACACTCCGTGATCGCAGCACCTTAACTATTCAAACACTCGCGACAAGGATGCCTCGCAATGAGCGACAACCGTTTCAAGATCGTATTCGACGGCGCTCTGCTGCCGGGCGTTGAGATCACCACCGCCAAACTCAATCTGGCGGCGTTGTACAAAAGCGAAGTGGCGGCCATCGAACGGCTGTTCACCGGGCAGACCGTAACGCTCAAGCAAAACCTGTCGCAGACAGAGGCGCAAACCTACCTTCAGGCGCTGACGAAAACCGGCATCGATGCCCGTATCGAAGCCGAACCCTCGATTGAACTGAACCTGGACGATGTTCAACACCACGCCGCCGTAAGCAGCCAACCAGTATTCGCAGACCCCGAGTCTCCCTACGCACCGCCGCGGGCCACCGTTGGTGAAAGCTTGCCGCAGTTCGCCACGCTCAAGCCATTCAGCGTCGAAGGACGCATCGGCCGTTTGCGTTATCTTGCCTGGACCATGGTCCTGACGCTGGTCATGCTCGGTATCGGGTCGGTCGTGGCGATTTTCGCCATCGCCCTGATCAGCAGCGATTCCACCGCAGGCCTGATTGTCGGAGGCCTGGTGGCATTTTTCCTGTGCATCGCCATCGCAGTCGTCAGCATTCAGATCAGCGTTCAACGGCTGCACGACATTGGCTGGTCCGGCTGGCTCTGGTTGCTGAATCTCGTGCCATTCGTGGGCAGTTTCTTTCCGTTCGTGATCATGTGCGTGCCAGGCACCAACATCGCCAATCGCTACGGCCCTCCACCACCGCCGAACACCACGGCAGTCAAAGTGCTGTCTTCGCTGTGGGTCGTGGTCATTGCCCTCGGCTTTGTTGGTCTGTTGGCGGGTGGCTTCAGTGCAATCCAGCAAGAATACGAAAACGCGGCCGAAACCAGCTATGACAGCGGCTCGGTAACCACCGACGAAGTGGAAGCCGAGCCCGCCGAAGAGGCGGAACAAGTACCGGATTCCACAGACGATGAAGCCGAAGAAGCCCCGGCCCCTGTAGACTCTGCGAAAGAATGAACAGCGCTCCCCGCCCGTGACACCTGCGTCGCCGGCGCGGAGCCGTTGCGATGGAGAACTGCATGACCCGTTACGCTCTGATCACTGGCGCTTCCAGCGGCATCGGCCTGGCGATGGCCGAAGCGCTGGCCCGCCGTGGCCGCAGCCTGATTCTGGTGGCCCGACAACGTGATCAGCTGGAAAGTATTGCAATTGAACTGACCCAACGTTTTGGCGTGGAGGTGTTATTCCGCGCCTGCGACCTCGGCGAGCCACTGCGCCTGTCCGGGTTTCTGCTGGAACTGGAAGAAGGTGACCGGCAGATCGACCTGCTGGTGAACTGCGCCGGCATCGGCACCTGCGGCCCTTTCCTGGCGCAGGACTGGATGACCGAGCAAGACCTGATCGAAGTGAACATCCTGGCCCTGACCCGCCTGTGTCATGCCATCGGTAACAGCATGGCGTTGCAGGGTGGCGGACAGATCCTGAATGTCGCTTCGGTCGCGGCCTTCCATCCCGGCCCCTGGATGAGCACTTACTACGCCAGCAAAGCCTATGTGCTGCACTTCTCCGAAGGGTTGCGCGTCGAGCTGAAGAAATGCGCGGTCAAGGTTTCCGTACTCTGCCCCGGTCCGACCCGCACCGCGTTTTTCCGCACCGCGCAGTTGGACAGCGACAAACTGGTCCGAAGCAAACTGTTGATGAGCCCCGAGGAAGTCGCGCTGTATACGGTGCGGGCTCTGGAAAAGAATCGCGCCATCATTATTCCGGGCCGGCTGAACCGCTGGCTCGCTTTCCTGCCACGGCTTGGCTCACGCTGGTTGATCAGGACCCTCACAGGCATGGTCAACAAGGCCTATTGCCCGCGCTGATCAAGCTTCAGGGCAAAAGGCTGGGCGCGGGGATCACCCATGAGTACACTCAGGCCAGACCAAATAACGGAGAAAACAGCTGTGGATACTCTGTTCACCAAGATCATCAACCGGGAAATCCCGGCGAAGATCATTTACGAGGACGACCAGGTACTGGCCTTCCACGACATCGCCCCACAGGCACCGGTGCATTTTCTGGTGATCCCGAAGAAACCGGTGCGCACCCTCAACGACCTCACCGAGGACGACAAGGCATTGGCCGGGCATATCCTGTTCACTGCCCAGCGCCTGGCAAAGGAACTGGGTTGCGAGAAAGGTTTTCGCGTTGTCATGAACTGCAATGAAGAAGGCGGACAGACTGTTTACCACATTCATATGCACGTACTGGGTCAACGCCAGATGCATTGGCCGCCGGGTTGATTGCAGCTCTGCGGGTGTTTGTGGTGAGGGAGCTTTTGCTCCCGCGGGGCTGCGTAGCGGCCCTGAAACCTGAGCCCCCGACTTATCAGGAAAAACAAATCAGCCTTCATTGCGACTGCTTCGCAGTCGGACGGGAGCAAGTTCTCTCGCCACAGAAACCTGTCCCGCCACGCCCTTCATCCCGGCTCATGACCCAGCGCAAACCTTCCCTGGCCGATTGGGGTAAACTGGCCGCCGAGATTCTTCCCGGAGGTCAGCATGACTACCCAACGTCACTACTCGCCGATTGACCGTCTTCTGCTGCAAGCCGATGCTGCGATGCGTACCCTGCTGCCCTTCAGTGGCCAGCCGTACCGTCCGTCTCCCGCGATCGTGCAGCCGGAAACGCAAATGAGCGACGAAGACACCCGGCACGTTGCCGGTTTGATGCGTATCAACCACACCGGCGAAGTCTGCGCCCAGGCGCTGTATCAGGGTCAGGCCCTGACCGCCAAGTTGCCGCAGGTGCGCGCGGCCATGGAACATGCCGCTGAAGAAGAAATTGACCACCTGGTCTGGTGCGAGCAACGCATCAAGCAGTTGGGCAGCCACACCAGCATTCTCAATCCGCTGTTCTATGGCATGTCATTCGGGATTGGTGCGGTAGCCGGGTTGATCAGCGACAAGGTCAGCCTGGGGTTCGTTGCGGCAACGGAGCATCAGGTATGCAAGCATTTGAATGAACATCTTGAGCAGTTGCCGGCCGAGGACGAAAAGTCCCGGGCGATACTTGAGCAAATGCGGATTGATGAAGAGCACCATGCCGAAAGTGCGTTGGAGGCTGGGGGCTTTCGTTTTCCGGCGCCGGTGAAGTTCGGGATGAGCTTGATGGCCAAGGTGATGACCAAGAGTACTTATCGGATCTGATTTCAGATTTTTTGTAGGCGCAAGCTTGTTGCTCCTACAGGGGCAAGACACAAAAAAGGCGACTGCCGTGAGGTAGTCGCCTTTTTTTGTGTTCAAAGTCTTAGGTCGGCATGTTGCGCGCGTAGAAGATTTCGAGCATTTCGTGTTTCACACGGTCGGTCACTTGAGCACGCTGCTCAGGGGACAGGCTGTTGGTCGCATCACCGAACAGGTAGTTATCCAGTTCGAAGTTCTTCAACAGCATTTTGGTGTGGAACAGGTTTTCCTGGTACACGTTCACGTCGGTCATCTGGTACGCGTCGCGGGTGTCGTCGGAGAGGTAGTTCTGAATCGAGTTGATCTCGTGATCGATGAAGTGCTTGTTGCCTTCGACGTCACGGGTGAAACCGCGCACACGATAATCCACGGTCACAATGTCCGAATCGAACTGGTGAATCAGGAAGTTGAGCGCTTTGAGCGGTGAAATGACGCCACAGGTCGACACGTCAATGTCCACACGGAAGGTTGCAATGCCGTCGTCCGGATGGATTTCCGGGTAGGTGTGCACCGTGATGTGGCTCTTGTCGAGGTGGGCCAGGATAATCTCGGGCAACGGGCCCGGGGATTCTTCGATCTGGCTGTCGGTCGGGGTCACCGGCTCTTCAGAGATCAGAATCGTGACGCTGGCGCCTTGCGGATCGTAGTCCTGACTGGCGATGTTCAGGATGTTGGCACCAATGATATCGACAACTTCCGTGAGGATCTGCGTCAGGCGTTTCGCGTTGTACTCTTCATTGATGTACTCGACGTAAGCCTGCTGGTCTTGCGGGGTTTCCGCGTAGCAGATGTCATAGATGTTGAAGCTCAAGGTCTTTGTCAGGTTATTGAACCCGTGGAGCTTGAGTTTGCTTTTCACCGTTAAAAACTCTCTATGTATTGCGGCCCGGGCCGCGTGATCAAGCATGCCCGTCAGATGCGAACGACGCACCTGCGTAGGACGGTTAACACCTCTTCGCGATGGCGATTTTGGTTGTCTGTTCGGGCGAGCGGCCGGTCGGCTGACGGACCACTACCCTGAAAAAAGTGGCGCATTATGCAGACGTCAGCTTGGGATCGCCAGAGTCTGCACTGCTTTTATGATAGTTGAATGTCGATTCAACCGAGTTCGATGATTTCGTAGTCGTGGGTAATCGCAACACCGGCCGCGCCGAGCATGATCGACGCCGAGCAATACTTCTCGGCAGACAACTCGATGGCGCGTTTGACCTGGGCTTCTTTCAGCCCGCGGCCCTTGACCACGAAATGCATGTGGATCTTGGTGAAGACCTTCGGGTCCTCGGTCGCACGCTCGGCTTCGAGGAAGGCTTCGCAGCTTTCGACGGCCTGACGGGACTTCTTGAGAATGCTGACCACATCGAAATTGCTGCAACCGCCGACACCCAGCAGGAGCATTTCCATCGGCCGGACACCCAGGTTACGACCACCGGCATCGGGCGGACCGTCCATGACCACGACATGACCGCTGCCGGATTCGCCGAGGAACATGGCTTCGCCAGCCCATTGGATGCGTGCCTTCATCACCAAGACTCCACTGTCTAAAAAAGGGTCGCCAGCTTAGCACAGGGCCTTGGATTGACAGCGCTCGCCGTCCTAAGACATAACCACCGGCTTTGTAGGTAAATTCTCGAATATTGCAGGAAGTGTCTGGTAAGCTGGCGCCAATTCGCTGGCGCATAGCCAGCTTCGCTCCGACCTCAGTGCCTCATAAAAAAACCAAACACACCGTGCAGTCTTTTCGGGATACAACCATGGTTGCTATTGCCCCTACACCCAAAATCAAGAACGTCGACAAGCTGTTGATGCATTGCCAGCGCCGTCGTTATGCGGCCAAGAGCAACATCATTTGCGCCGGTGATCGCTCGGAGACGCTGTTCTTCATCATCAAAGGCTCGGTCACCATTCTGATCGAGGATGACGACGGCCGTGAAATGATCATCGCCTACCTGAACGCCGGGGACTTTTTCGGGGAGCTGGGTCTGTTTGAACAGGCCGGCCTGGAACAGGAGCGCAGCGCCTGGGTGCGCGCCAAGATCGAGTGCGAAGTCGCGGAAATCAGCTACGCGAAATTTCGCGAGTTGTCCCAGCAGGATCCAGACATTCTTTACGTACTCAGCGGACAAATCGCACAGCGCCTGCGCAACACCACACGCAAGGTCGGCGACCTCGCATTTTTCGACGTGACTGGCCGCGTTGCCCGTTGCCTGCTGGAATTGTGCAAACAGCCCGATGCGATGACCCACCCTGATGGCATGCAGATCAAGGTGACTCGTCAGGAAATCGGGCGGATTGTCGGGTGTTCCCGGGAAATGGTCGGTCGCGTGCTCAAAGACCTGGAAGAGCGCAACCTGGTCGACGTCAAAGGCAAGACCATGGTGGTCTTCGGTACGCGCTAAACCTTGAACATGTCTGCCAGCAACTGGCGATAGAGCGCGTCGATACGTTCCAATGCATCGGGCGCCGCAAACTTTTCATGCAAGGCGATGTGGCTCTCGGCACGAACCCGCTGTTCCAGACCGCACGCCTCGTTGAAGCGATTGACCGCCGCGACCATCGATTCGCGCTCGTTATCCAGCAACAAGGCGCCGTGCACCAACCCGACCGGTCGTGAACCACCCTTGCTCTGGCGCCAGCGCTGTGCGGTGCCGACCATCTTGCGTCCGTCGAGGTTGACGTTGAAGCGTCCGTCGCAAAACGCGCCGTCCACTTCGCCCAACGACGAAACGCCGCCCAGTTCATCCAGCAACTGACAGATCGGGCCGCAGAGTCGGCGATAGGCGCTTTCGATACGATTCTGGTCGCCCTCCCTGCGTGGCGGCGCGTAGACCAGCGCGATGTTGATGGTTGATGCCGATTGCGGCACTGGCTCGCCGCCGGTTTCGCGCAACAGTACTGGCCAGCCTGCAGCGGCAGATACCTCGCAGGCGGCTTCGAAGTTGGGCAGACGATTCAAGCGGCGTGGCATGACCAGCGCTTTGTCACTTGGCTGCCAGAACAGCAGACCGAATTCCGAGTCGCCGGTGCAGACTGAGGCCAATAGATCCTGTTCGGCCAGGAGACCAGCCTCGACAGTCAGTGAAGTCGGTTTGAACATGAACAACTCCTTAAGACATGAAGTCGTGGGGAATTGGAGCTCCCTTCGCGAGCAAGCCCGCTCTCACATTAGATCGGCGTTGTCTGTACGGCGCGGTCTGATGTGGGGGGCGGGCTTGCTCGCGAAAGGGGCGCCGCGGCTTGTCTATCTGTACTCAGTCGAGTGTAGAACCACTCACCGCCGTACCACGCTCTGGGAAGAACAGACGCTGCAGCTCGGTGCCCGGGCTTTCGGCGCGCATGAACGCTTCGCCCACCAGGAACGCATACACGTCGCTGATTTCCATCAGTTCGACATCGGCCCGATTGAGGATGCCGCTCTCAGTGATCACCAAACGATCGCGCGGAATCCGCGGCAACAGGTCCAGGGTGGTTTCGAGGCTGACGTCGAAGGTGTGCAGGTTGCGGTTGTTCACGCCGACCAGCGGCGTGTCGAGGGTTTTCAAGGCCCGCTCCAGCTCGTCGCCATCGTGGACTTCCACCAGCACATCGAGGCCGACGCTTTTCGCCACCGCCGCCAGCTCGGCCATCTTCACGTCGTCCAGCGCGGAAACGATCAACAGCACGCAGTCAGCGCCCAATGCACGGGCTTCGACGATCTGGTACGGATCGATCATGAAATCCTTGCGGATCACCGGCAGTTTGCACGCCGCCCGGGCCTGCTGCAGATACGCATCGGCGCCCTGGAAATAATCGATATCGGTGAGCACCGAGAGGCAGGTTGCGCCGCCCTTCTCGTAGCTTTTGGCGATGTCGGCAGGAACGAAGTTCTCGCGAATAACGCCTTTGCTTGGCGAAGCTTTCTTGATTTCAGCAATGACCGCCGGCTGTTTCAGCTTGGCCTGCGCGATCAATGCCTTGGCAAAACCACGGGGTGCATCGGCCGCCTTGGCCAGACTTTCCAGCTCCGCCAGACTCACGCGAGCGCTACGCTCGGCGACTTCCTGGACTTTGCGCGCCAGAATGTTTTCCAGAACCGTCGGTACACTCATCCCTCATTCTCCACTTTGAATACCGCGGTAAATGCACCCAACTCCTCAAGTTTTTCCCGGGCGAGGCCTGTGTGCAGCGCATCGTGCGCCAGGGCAACGCCTTCTTTCAAACTGCTTGCCAGGTCAGCGGCGTATAGCGCGGCACCGGCATTGAGCACGATCATCTCGGCAGCCTTCTGACCGCTCTCGGTCTTGCGTTTGCCGAGGGCATCGCGAATCAGCTCGAGCGAAGCGGCCGGGCTTTCCACCGCCAGGCCGTGCAGGCTCTGACTCTTCATGCCCAAATCTTCGGGTTCGACCCAATACTCGGTGATCTGGTCATTCTTCAATTCCGCCACGTAGGTCGGCGCGGCCAGGCTGAACTCGTCCAGGCCATCCTTCGAGTGCACCACCAACACGTGCTTGCTGCCCAAACGCTGCAAGACTTCAGCCAACGGCCGGCACAGCGCCTGGCTGAACACGCCCACCACCTGATGTTTCACGCCGGCCGGATTCGTAAGCGGGCCAAGCATGTTGAACAGGGTACGCAAACCAAGATCCTTGCGCGGACCGGCGGCGTACTTCATGGCACTGTGATGAGTCTGGGCAAACATGAAGCCGATGCCGACGTTGTCGATGCAGCGCGCTACCTGAACCGGGGTCAGGTTCAGGTAGATGCCCGCTGCTTCCAGCAGATCGGCGCTGCCGCTTTTGCCCGACACCGCACGGTTACCGTGCTTGGCCACGGTGCAACCGGCCGCGGCCACCACGAAGGAAGACGCCGTCGAGACGTTGAAAATGTTGGCCCCGTCACCGCCGGTGCCGACCACATCGACGACGCCGTCGAGGGTCTTGAGGTCGACCTTGTCCGCCAGCTCGCGCATGACCGACACGGCGCCGACGATCTCGTCGATGCTTTCGCTCTTCATGCGCATGGCCATCATGAACGCGCCGATCTGCGCATCCGAACACTGCCCGGTCATGATTTCGCGCATCACATCGCGCATCTCTTCGGTGCTGAGGTCGAGGTGATCGACGATTCGGCTCAGGGCTGTCTTGATATTCATGGGAAGTCCTTAGCGCGTGCCGCCGGTTTGTTTGAGGAAGTTGGCGAACAGCTCGTGGCCCTGCTCAGTCAGGATAGACTCAGGGTGGAACTGCACACCTTCGATGTTCAACGTCTTGTGACGCAGGCCCATGATTTCGTCGACCGAGCCGTCTTCAAGCTGGGTCCAGGCGGTCAGTTCCAGACAATCCGGCAGGGTTTCGCGCTTGACGATCAACGAGTGATAGCGCGTAACCGTCAGCGGATGATTCAGGCCTTCGAACACACCTTTGTCTTCGTGGAAAACCGGGCTGGTCTTGCCGTGCATCACCTGACGGGCGCGGACTACGTCGCCACCAAACGCCTGGCCGATGGACTGATGGCCGAGGCACACACCCAGAATCGGCAATTTGCCGCCAAAATGCTTGATCACGTCAATCGAGACACCGGCTTCGGTCGGCGTGCAAGGACCCGGTGAAACCACGATCCGCTCAGGATTGAGGGCTTCGATTTCGGCAATGGTGAGTTCATCGTTGCGCACGACTTTGACCTCGGCCCCGAGCTCGCCCAGGTACTGCACAACGTTGTAAGTAAAAGAGTCGTAGTTATCGATCATCAGCAACATGGCTTGAGAACCTCTTGAATTCACTGACTATAAAGACTGCCTTCGAATGAGCGACCCGCAGCGTCCAGCGCTTTGTCAGGCAAAGCGGCATGGCATACGGGGCACGTTCATCGGTCAGCTTTCCGGGGTTTGTTCAGCCAGGGCGACTGCACGGAACATTGCACGGCGCTTGTTCAGGGTTTCTTCCCATTCCAGCGCCGGCACCGAGTCGGCGACGATGCCGCCACCGGCCTGCACGTGCAGTTCGCCGTTCTTGATCACCGCGGTGCGAATGGCAATCGCGGTGTCCATGTTGCCGTTCCAGGCGAAGTAACCGACCGCGCCGCCGTAGACGCCACGCTTGACCGGTTCCAGTTCGTCGATGATTTCCATCGCGCGAATCTTCGGCGCGCCGGACAAGGTGCCCGCCGGCAGGATTGCCCGCAATGCGTCCATCGCCGTCAGCCCGGCCTTCAGTTGGCCAGTGACGTTGGACACGATGTGCATCACGTTGGAATAACGCTCGATGACCATTTTCTCGGTGAGTTTCACAGAACCGATTTCCGAGACGCGACCGGTGTCGTTACGACCCAGGTCGATCAGCATCAAGTGCTCGGCAATTTCCTTGTCGTCGGACAGCAGGTCTTTTTCCAGTGCAAGATCGGCTTCTTCGTTGGCCCCGCGCGGACGCGTGCCGGCGATCGGGCGCACGGTGATCAGGTTGTCCTCGACCCGCACCAGCACTTCCGGCGAACTGCCGACGACGTGGAAGTCGCCGAAGTTGAAGAAGTACATGTAAGGCGTCGGGTTGAAGCAGCGCAGCGCCCGGTACAAATCAATCGGCGCAGCCTTGAAGTCGATCGACATGCGCTGGGACGGCACGACCTGCATGCAGTCACCGGCCAGGATGTATTCCTTGATGGTGTCGACGGCTTTTTCGTAATCGTCCTGGGTGAAACTGGAGCGGAACACTGGATCAGCCGATTGCTGCTTGCTGAAATCCAGGCCGCGGCGTGGGGTGATCGGCTGGCGGAGTTTTTCCAGCAGCTCTTCCAGGCGCGCCTGACCTTGCTCGAAGGCATCGTCCTGCGACGGGTCGGCCAGGACAATCGCGTGCATCTTGCCGGCGAGGTTGTCGAACACCACCACCGCATCGGACACCATCAGCAGAATGTCCGGTACGCCCAGCGGATCCGGGTTCGGGCACTTGCCCAGACGCTTCTCCACATAACGCACGCAGTCGTAGCCGAAGTAACCCACCAGGCCACCGTTGAAGCGCGGCAGGCCGGCGATGGTCGGTACGTTGTAGCGGTCCTTGAACTCTTCAACGAAGGCCAGCGGATCTTCCGCCTCATGGCTTTCGATCTCGACGCCATCATGGGTCACGCTGACGTGATGGTCATGAACCCGCAGCACGGTGCGGCACGGCAGGCCGATGATCGAGTAACGGCCCCATTTCTCCCCGCCCTGCACCGATTCGAGCAGGTAGGAATTGGGTTCGTCAGCCAGTTTCAGGTAGATCGACAGCGGCGTGTCGAAGTCGGCCAGGGTTTCGCAGGCAAGCGGGATGCGGTTATAGCCAGCAGCGGCCAAACGCAGGAATTCTTCGCGGATCATGGGGTAGCCTCGTGGCTTGAGGTGCTAACAGTCAGGTATGCAAACGCGCCGGTAAACCGGCCAGGAACAAGTCAGGCGCGCCAACGCCAGCGGGCCAGGGCCTTGATGACTTTCATCCAGAGTTTGCGAGTGACCACCACGATGGCGTTTCCAGAAGGGGGTTGAACAGCGTCGGCCAACGTTATCTCAGCGGCCGGATCCAGGCAACCGGGAATTAGCTTGCGCAGGTCGTCGATGACCAGCGCCGGTGACTCTTCGGCAATCGGCCGGCCATGGTTGTAGCCGTAACTGAGCGCCACACATTTGACCCCCGCCGCTTTCGCCGCCAGCACATCGCTGCGCGAGTCACCGACGAACAACGATTGCGACGCCGGAATGTTGGCCATTTTCATCACGAAAAACAGCGCGGCCGGGTCGGGTTTCTTCTGCGGCAGGGTGTCGCCGCCGATGATCCATTTGAAATAGCGGCCGATCTTCATCTGATCCAGCAACGGCGCGACGAAGCGCTCCGGCTTGTTGGTGATCAGGGCCATTTCCACGCCTTGTTTGTTCAGCCACTTGAGGGTGTCACGCACGCCGGGGTAAACCACCGTCAGGTCGTGACCGTCCTCATAAAAGCCGTTGAACAATTCCAGGGCATGTTCGGCTTCGACCTCATCGACACCCTCGGCGTCGATGTGATTGGCCAGGGCCCGGCGCACCAGCATCTGCACGCCGTTACCGACCCAGTCACGCACCGATTCGATGCCGACAGGCCGACGCCCGAGATTGAGCAGCATGTTATCCACCGCCGCGGCGAGGTCTGGGACCGAATCGACCAGCGTGCCGTCCAGATCGAACATCACCAGCCGTGGCAGACGCCCCGGGAACAGCTGCTCAAAGCCGCTCATGGGCGGGCCAGCGCCAGTTCGGAACGCATCTTCTCGATGACTTCCTGGTAGTTCGGCGCATTGAAGATCGCCGAGCCGGCCACGAAGGTGTCAGCGCCAGCCGCCGCGATTTCACGAATGTTGTTCACGTTCACGCCGCCGTCGATTTCCAGGCGGATGTCACGGCCCGAGGCATCGATCAATGCACGAGCTTCGCGCAGTTTGTCGAGGGTGCCGGGGATGAATTTCTGCCCGCCGAAGCCCGGGTTGACGCTCATCAGCAGAATCATGTCGACCTTGTCCATCACGTACTTGAGCACGTCCAGCGGGGTCGCCGGGTTGAACACCAGGCCCGACTTGCAGCCGCCCTCGCGGATCAGTTGCAGGGAACGGTCGACGTGCTGCGTCGCCTCCGGGTGGAAGGTGATGTAGGTCGCGCCGGCTTCGATGAAGTCACCGACGATGCGGTCCACCGGGCTGACCATCAGGTGCGCGTCGATCGGCGCGGTCACGCCGTACTTGCGCAGTGCGGCGCAGACCATCGGGCCGATGGTCAGGTTCGGCACGTAGTGGTTGTCCATGACATCGAAGTGCACGAAGTCGGCGCCGGCGGCCAGAACGTTGTCCACTTCCTCCCCCAGGCGGGCGAAGTCGGCGGAGAGAATCGACGGAGCAATTACGAAGGGCTGCATGACGCACCTTTTCTGAGCAGAATCACGATGGCGCGCATTGTATACCTCATGCTTTGACGCGCGCACCGTGACGCGATAATCAGTAAGCCGCGCGGTAGATCTTCTCGATATCAATCGCGCTAAATTTGCGCGGATTATTGCGCATCAGCCGCTCGATCCCCGCCGCTTCCACGGCCATGGCCGGGATCGCATCCTCGGGGACGCCGAAACTGCGCAGGCCCGGCGGGATTTCCACGGCGGCGCACAATGCGGTCATCGCCTCGACGGCTTTGTCCGCGGCGTCATTGGCGCTCAGATGAGCGGTCTTCACCCCCATGGCTTCGGCAATATCCTGCATGCGCTCGACGCAGGCCATTTTGTTCCAGGTCATGACATACGGCAGCAACAAGGCGTTACTGACACCGTGGGCGATGTTGAAACGACCGCCCAGCGGATACGCCAGCGCATGCACCGCGCCGACGCCGGCATTGCCGAATGCCATCCCCGCCATCAGGCTGGCGGTGGCCATGTCCTCGCGCGCCTGCAGATTGGAGGGGTTCGCGTAGGCCTTGGGTAACGCTTTGGTGATCAACTTGATCGCGCCGATGGCCAGTGCGTCGGTAATGGCTGAAGCATTGAGGGACAAATAAGACTCGATGGCGTGCACCAGCGCGTCGACGCCACTGGCGGCGGTGACGCTGCGCGGGCATGTCAGGGTCATTTGCGGGCTGACCAGCGCCACGTCCGGCAACAGATAGTCGCTGACGATGCCCTTTTTCAACTGCGCAACCTTGTCGGAAAGGATCGCGACGTTGGTCACTTCCGAGCCGGTGCCGGCGGTAGTCGGGATGGCGATCAGCGGTGGGCCTTTGCGTGGCACCTGGTCGATGCCGAACAGATCTTCCAGCTCGCCGTGGTAACCGGCGTAGGCCGCGACGCTTTTGGCAATGTCGATCGCACTGCCGCCGCCCAGACCGATCAGCCCGTCATGCCCGCCTTCACGGTAAACGCGCATGCAGTCTTCGACGATGGCGATTTCCGGGTCCGGCAACACACGGTCGAAAATCTCGTAGCTCCGATCACCCAGCTGGGCCAGCGCCAGCGCGACCGTACCGGACTTGACGAGCGCGGCGTCGGTGACGATCAGCGGGTTGTCGATATCCAGGCGCGTGAGTTCGGCGGACAGTTGCTCGATGGCAGCCGCGCCGGTGATCAGTTTGTGGGCGATTTTGAAAGAGGAAAGACTCATCGTGCGCAGCCTCTTATAGATAGGGGAGCTGGGCACAATAGTAGCTGGGGATTGGGGTTTGTCTGCTATTCAGCAGATGAATGAATAGAGATCCCGAAACCATACAAATCAAACCGTAGGAGCTGCCGCAGGCTGCGATCTTTTGACTTTGATGTTCAAGATCAAAAGATCGCAGTCTACGGCAGCTCCTACACGGGCCGCGTCAGACCTGCGCGGTACGCAGTTTTTCGCTGCGGCCACGCAGCCATTCCAGGGTCAGCAGCAGGATCACCGAGAACGCAATCAGCAGCGTTGCCGCGGCGGCAATGGTCGGGCTGAGGTTTTCGCGGATACCGCTGAACATCTGCCGTGGCAAGGTTGCCTGCTCGGGACCGGCGAGAAACAGCGTCACCACCACCTCATCGAACGAGGTCGCAAAGGCAAACAGCGCGCCGGAGATCACGCCGGGCGCAATCAGCGGCAAGGTCACGCGACGGAACGCGGTCAGCGGCGACGCCCCCAGACTTGCGGCGGCCCGCACCAGGTTCTGGTTGAAACCCTGCAACGTCGCCGACACCGTGATAATCACGAACGGCACACCCAGCACCGCGTGCACCACGATCAGCGAGAAGAAGCTGTTGCCCAGACCCAGCGGTGCAAAGAACAAATAGCTGGCCACACCAATGATCACCACCGGCACCACCATCGGCGAAATCACCAGCGCCATCACCAGCGGCTTGCCCGGGAAGTCGCCGCGGGTCAAGCCAATCGCCGCCAGCGTACCGAAGATCATCGCCAGCACGGTCGCTGCCGGGGCGACGATGATGCTGTTCTTCAATGCGCGCATCCATTCCGCCGAGGCGAAGAAATCCTGATACCAGTGCAACGAGAATCCTTGCAGCGGGTACACCAGGAAACTGCCCGAGTTGAACGACAGCGGAATGATCACCAGCACCGGCAGAATCAGGAACAACAGAATCAAGCCGCAGAGAATCCGCAAGCTGTAGAACCACACCCGTTCGATGGGCGACATATAAGGACTCAGCATTTCATTCTCCCCTTAGCTCAGGCGCAGGCGACTGGCGCCCACCAGCCAGCTGTAAATCAGATAAAGCACCACGGTCGCCAACAGCAACAGCCCACCGAGCGCAGTCGCCATGCCCCAGTTGATGCTGGTGTTGGTGTAGAAGGCGACGAAATAGCTGACCATCTGATCGTTCGGGCTGCCCAGCAACGCCGGGGTGATGTAGTAGCCGATGGCGAGGATGAACACCAACAGGCAACCGGCACCGACACCCGCATAGGTCTGCGGGAAGTAGACCCGCCAGAAGCTGGCGAACGGGTGGCAGCCGAGGGAAATCGCGGCGCGCATGTAGGTCGGCGAGATGCCTTTCATGACGCTGTAGATCGGCAGAATCATGAACGGCAGCAGGATGTGCACCATCGAGATGTAGACCCCGGTGCGGTTGAACACCAGCTCCAGCGGTTTATCGATGATGCCCATGGCCATCAGGCCGCTATTGATCAAACCGCCTGATTGCAGCAGCACGATCCACGCGGCAACCCGCACCAGAATCGAGGTCCAGAACGGCAGCAGCACCAGGATCATCAGCAGGTTGCTTTGGCGCGATGGCAGGTTTGCCAACAGGTAGGCCAATGGATAGGCGAGTACCAGGCAAATGGTGGTGATGATCAGGCCCATCCAGAAGGTCCGGGCGAAGATGTCGAGGTAGATTGCCTGATCGGGCGTGGCCGGGGCGATTTCGCCGAGGTCGTCGATGCGGTGATCGACCGCTGCCAGCAGGTAGTACGGCGTGATATTGCTGGTGTTGCGACGAACCGCTTGCCAGTAGGCCGGGTCGCCCCAGCGTTCGTCGAGACCTTCCAGCGCTTCTTTATAAGAGGCCGGTTCGGTGGCGAACGGCAAGGCGCGGGCGGTTTTGGTCAGCAGGCTGCGGTAGCCGGCCAACTCCATGTTCAAGCGCTTGGACAGGTCGCCCAAGGTCTGATTCTTGCGTGCTTCAGCGAGGTCTTCGCTGGCCGCTTTGTACACCGGTTCAGCGGGCAGGCCGCGGCCGTCCCAACCGGCAATGGCCGCCACGGTGCGCGGCATGCCGCCGACCACTTCCGGGTTGCCCACGCTTTTGTAGAGCAGCGCCACGATCGGCACCAGGAACACCAGCAACAGAAACAGCACCAGCGGCGCGATCAAGGCCTGGGCCTTCCAGCGATTGATCCGCTCGGCGTGCTTGAGCCGCTGCTTCAAGGTGGGGTCAGTGCCCGCGTTCAGGGGAATGGCGGTGGCCATGGCGTACTCCGGAAATCTTTGATCATTCGTTGAAGTGGGAGCGAACTGGTGTGGCGAGCGAGCTTGCTCGCGCTGGGCTGCGAAGCGGCCCCAAAATTCTGCTGAAAACGGCTAATTCTGTGAGTGCTGCGCACTCAAGCGGGAGCAAGCTCCCTCGCCACAAAAGCTCGCCCTCACAGGAGGGCGAGCCCTCTGCTTACTTCGCAGCCCAGGAATTGAAGCGCTGTTCCAGTTGCTCGCCGTTGTCAGCCCAGAAGCTGACGTCGATCTGCACCTGGTTGGCGATGTTTTCCGGAGTGGTAGGCATGTCTTTCAGGACATCCTTGGCCAGCAACGGAACAGCCTGGGTGTTGGCCGGGCCGTAAGCGATGTTTTCCGAATAAGTCTTCTGCTGCTGTGGTTGTACCGAGAACGCGATGAATTTCTTCGCCGCTTCAGCACGTGCCTTGTCCAGGCCTTTTGGAATCGCCCATGCGTCGAAGTCGTAGATACCGCCGTTCCACACGACTTTCAGATTGCTTTCTTTCTGTACCGCTGCAATCCGTCCGTTGTAGGCCGAGCTCATGACCACGTCACCGGAAGCGAGGTACTGCGGCGGTTGTGCGCCAGCTTCCCACCACTGAATGCTTGGTTTGAGCTCATCGAGCTTTTTGAACGCGCGGTCCTGACCGTCTTTGCCGGCCAGCACTTTGTAGACGTCCTTCGGCGCAACGCCGTCGGCCATCAGAGCAAATTCCAGGGTGTACTTGGCGCCTTTACGCAGGCCACGCTTGCCCGGGAATTTCTTGGTGTCCCAGAAATCCACCCAGCTGGTTGGTGCGCTTTTCAGCTTGTCGGCGTTGTAGGCCAACACGGTCGACCACACGAAGAAACCCACGCCGCAAGGCTGGATAGCGCCTTTGACGTAATCTTCGGTCTTACCGAACAGCGCCGGGTCGAGTTGCTCGAACATGTCTTCGTCGCAACCACGGGACAATTCTGGCGATTCAACTTCCACCAGGTCCCAGGACACGCTCTTGGTGTCGACCATGGCTTTGACCTTGGCCATCTCGCCGTTGTACTCGCCGGCGACAATCTTGCCGTTACCCGCCGCTTCCCACGGTGCGTAGAAGGCTTTGACCTGCGCAGCCTTGTTCGCCCCGCCAAAGGACACCACGGTCAGGTCCGGGCCCGCCGCCATCGCGTGTGCCGCACCCATCATGCCCATGACCAGGGCGGTGAATTTCAGGGATCTCAACATTTATTGTTCTCTCCACGTGCAGGGTTGGTTGAAGCAGGGGGCGATCAGTTCGCCTCTAAAAGTGGGTCGAGCGCGCGAACGTGTTCGACTTGCCAGCCAAGCGGTACCACGTCGCCAACAGCGAGCGCGGGATCGAGCTCGGCAATCGGTTGTTTCACGAAGAAGTCGGTCTTGCCACAGACTTCCAGGCGAACCCGGACGTGGTCGCCCAGATAGATGAATTCCGCCACCCTCCCTGAGAAGCGGTTGACGCAGGACTCGCTCGAACCATTGAGGCTCACGCGTTCCGGACGAATCGACAGCGTGACGGGTTCGCCGGTCTTGCCGACGTTGACCGCCAGCGCTTCAACCTTTTCACCGCGACCGAGCTCGACCACGCAACGGTCGCCGGTCTGGCTGTGCAGACGGCCATTGAGACGGTTGTTCTCGCCGATGAAGTTGGCGACGAAGGTGTTCTTCGGTTCTTCGTAGAGGCTGCGTGGCGGGGCGATCTGCTGGATTTCGCCCTGATGGAACACGGCCACGCGGTCGGACATGGTCAACGCTTCGCCCTGATCGTGGGTCACGTAGACCACGGTCACGCCGAGGCGCTGGTGCAGGTGTTTGATTTCCATCTGCATGTGTTCGCGCAGTTGTTTGTCGAGTGCGCCGAG
This sequence comes from Pseudomonas sp. NFX71, assembly GCF_048079215.1. Taxonomy (NCBI): domain Bacteria; kingdom Pseudomonadati; phylum Pseudomonadota; class Gammaproteobacteria; order Pseudomonadales; family Pseudomonadaceae; genus Pseudomonas; species Pseudomonas sp. NFX71. Next base: position 1,299,342 of record NZ_CP182230.1, read on the forward strand.
GGGTTCGTCCATCAACACCAGTTGCGGCTCGAACACCAGCGCACGGGCCAAAGCCACACGCTGTTGCTGACCGCCGGACAGTTGCGCCGGATAGCGCTGGGCGAAGGTGTCGAGCTGAACCATGCTCAGGACACGTTTGACCCGGTCACTGACATCGCTCTTGTTCAAGCCGCGCACGGTCAGCGGAAACGCGAGGTTCTCGGCGACGGTCATGTGCGGGAACAATGCGTAGTTCTGGAACACCATGCCGATGTCGCGCTTGTGCGGCGGCACGTTGTTGATGGCACGCCCGGCCAGGAGAATTTCGCCGGCGGTTGGCGTTTCGAAACCGGCGAGCATCATCAGGCTGGTGGTCTTGCCCGAGCCGGACGGCCCTAGCAAGGTGAGGAACTCGCCTTTGCGAATATCCAGGTTGAGGTCTTTGACGATCAGGTTCTCGCCGTCGTAGCTCTTCTGCACTCCACGAAAGCTGACCAGAATGTCGCTGGCCCCTGCGTTTGAATCGACCTGGCTCATACCCACACCTTTGTTGTTGATGACTGCTGTGGGCTAAGCCTAGTGGACGCTGGTGACCACGCAAATCGGGGCGCAGGAGAGAATCGCCTCAGCCGGATGGAAGGTTGGGGGTAGGGATTGCCCTACAAGGATGGCGGGGATGGATATGTCGATTCGGGATAGCGACAGGCGGTGAGCTGCAAACCGCAAGAACCGGTAAAAGCGGCGCTGGAGGCATGTCGCAAATGGACATGCCGACATAGTCCCTTCGACAGCTCCTGCGGGTGATCGCGAACAGTTTTCAGAGGAGCTTGTGCTCCATCGCGTACTTCACCAGTTCGGCCAAGGAGGTGATGTTGAGTTTCTGCATCAGCCGCGCCTTGTGGGTGCTGATGGTCTTGCTGCTCAAGGCCAGTTGCTGGGCGATTTCGTTGACGTTGGCGCCCTGGGCCAGGCGTTCGAACACCGAGAATTCACGCTCCGACAACAATGAATGCAGCGGCCGCGAATCGGTCAGGCCGACTTCGAAGACCATGCGGTCGGCCAGCTCCGGGTCGATGTAACGCCCGCCCGCCGCGACTTTGCGGATCGCCGTCAGCAGCAGCGCGGGGTCGCTGTCCTTGGTTGCGTAGCCTGCAGCACCGACCTTCAAGGCCCGCGCAGCCATTTGCGCCTCGTCGTGCATCGACAACACCAGGATTGCGGGCGGATTGTTCAACGCACGGATCCGTGGGATTGCTTCCAGGCCATTGACCCCAGGCATGGAGATATCCAGCAACACCACTTCGCAGGGAACATGGCGCAAGGTCTCGAGCAACTGCTCACCATTGCTCGCCTCCCCCACTACCAGCAAATCCTTGGCCAGGCCGATCAATTGTTTAATGCCTTCGCGAACGATGGTGTGGTCTTCGGCTACCAGTACACGGATCACTTGCCTCTCCTCAATAATTGCCTTGTCGCCAAAAGATCCCAGCCTTCGACAGCTCCTACAGGGGTAGGCGCTCAGCGCAGGAGCTGCCGAAGGCTGCAATCTTTTAGCGGTCCAGCGGCACGCGCACACTCAGGGTCGTGCCCTCACCCGGCTCACTTTCAAGCGACAACTGCCCACCCATGATCAACACCCGCTCGCGCATACCGACAACCCCAAAGGATGTCGGCCTTCCGCTAGCAGGGACAAATCCTACGCCATCATCGCTGACGGTCAGGCACAACTCGTCACCTTCCAGCGCCAACGTCAGTTCGACAGTATGCGCCTGGGCATGGCGCATGACATTGGTCAGCGCCTCCTGAAGGATCCGGAACAGGCCAATCGCCTTGGCATCACTGAGCACCGGCAAGTTGTCCGGCACCTGCACCAGACATGGAATCTGCGTGCGCGCCTCGAAGCGTCGGGCCTGCCATTCGATGGCCGAGGCAATGCCGGCATCGAGAATCGGTGGGCGCAGCGCCGTAGCAACATCGCGCACCAGCTGGAACAGCTGAGCGATCAAGCGCTTCATGCTATTCAATCGTTCGTTCAGACCAGGGTCGAGCTGGGCGTAGGCCAATTCGCACATGGACGTTTCCAGCTTCAACACGGTCAACATCTGACCCAGCTCGTCGTGAACTTCCCGGGCGATACGGCCCTTTTCCTCTTCCCGCACGCTCTCCAAATGCGCCGACAACTCACGCAGTTGCTCGCGGGAGCTGGCCAGTTCCAGTTCGATACGCTTGCTCTCGCTGATGTCCCAGACGATGCCGTCCCAGACATAGGCGCCATCTTCGAGACGTCGAGTGATGGCTTTGATCTCGGCCCAGCGCTGCTCGCCCTGACGCGTGAGAATCCGCCCCTGCCAGGACCAGTCGCTGTCAGTGTCCAGGGCGTGATCCTGCGTCCGGTGGTAGCTGGCCTTGTCGTCCGGGTGCACCAGGCTGCGCAGCCCCTTGTCGCGATGGGCCAGGGTCGCCGGCGAATAACCCACCAGGCTCTCGCTGCCTTCGCTGATGTAGGCAAAGTCGATTTGCCCCGTCACCGGCGCCCGCTCCAGGCGAAAGACCAATCCCGGCACGTTGGCGGCGATCCCTTGCAGGCGTGCCTCGCTTTCCTGCAACGCGGCCAGGGCGCGACGGCGCTCCGTCACGTCATTGAGGTAGACCACCAGGTATTCGCCGTCGCGAAAACGCAAGAAGCTCAACGACACATCCGTCGGCAAAAGGCTGCCATCGGCCCGCAGGCAATTGGTTTCGAAACTTTGCGGGCCTTCTTCGCTGGCGCGGGCGCGTTTCCACAGGTTCAGCCAGCGGTCCATGTGCAGACCGGGCTCGAAGTCGATCAGCGGTCGGTCAATAATGCCGCCCGCCGGATAGCCGAGCATGGTTTCGGCGGCCCGGTTGGCATAGCGCACATGGCTGTCCCAGTTGACCCAGAGAATGCCGACGGTGCTCTGATCGATGGAAAACTGCGTGAGGCGCAACGCTTCCTCACTGGCGGCTCGCAAGGCAATGTCTTCCCGCGCCGCTAACAGACGATGCTCCAGGCTGTGCTGCTGCCGACGCTGCCAGAACACGATCGCCATACAGCTCAGCATCAGCACCGCCAACAGCAGACTGAGGTTCTGCCAGAAACCCGGGGACTCCGTCAGTCGCGGGTACTTGGGTTGCAGCCATTGATTGTGCAGTTGCTCCAGATCCTTGGCCGGGATCGCTCGCAGCGCGCTTTCGACAATGCCGGCGAGTTCCGGCCAGTCCCGCCGCGTGGCCACGCGCAGCAATTGCGGCAGACCGATGTCGCCGACCACTACCAGCCCGGAGAACTCCGGCTCGACAGACAGCCGCCCCAACTGTGCTTCGTCGACCACGGCGTAACTGGCCTGCTGACTCAGCAACAGTTGCAAGGCCTGGCGTTCGATCGGGACGCCCTGGAGGTTCAGGTGCGGGTAATTACTGCGCAGGTAATCGGCGGTGGCGCTGGGCATGCGCACGGCAACGCGGGTCTGGCTGTCGAGTTTTTCCAGCTCCACCCCGCCGGCCGTCTTCTGGTCGCTGACCACCAGTTGCGGCACCCGCATGTAAGGGTCGGAAAACTGCCACAGGCGCAGGCCACCGGGGGTTTGCGCCAGCCCCGGCGCGAGGTCGATTTCACCTTCACGGGCGGCGGCCTCCAGCTGCGCGAGGTCGGGAAAGTTGCGCCAGCTGAGCTCGACCTTGAGCGACTTCGCCAGCCACTTCATCAACTCGACGTTGACCCCGGACAGCCGCTGCAAGCGGCGATCGTATTGCGCATAGGGCACTTGCAACACCAGTCCGACGCGCAATTCACCATGCTGCGCCAACCACTCCTGCTGACGTGCGGACAATTGTGCGACGTGGGTCGGTGGCGCAGGCGCCGCCCAGCCCATCAAGGGAAACCACAAACAGCCGATAACCCACAGGCAGCGAAAACGCTTCATCGAAGTCTCACACACTGACAAATACTGACCAACCCATTAGGCTGCCGGAATAACTTCTGGCCTGGAATATCCGATGCCCCCTGTCTACCGCCTGGCACTGCCAGCATTGTGCCTGTCGCTGATCCTGCCTTGCGCCTTTTCCGTCCAGGCCGCCGATCCCGCACCCGCCGCCGCGGAAAAATCCGCAGAGGAAAAACCGGTCGAACGTCAGCCGTTGCTTGAGCGTAGTCAGGAAGAAGCAACAGCACTTGAGCGAAAAATTCCCGCTCAGGAACAACAACAGCTACAGGCCGGCAGCGACACTTTTCTGGCCTTGTGGAAGCCGGCCAATACCGCTGACCCCAAGGGTGCGGTGATTATCATCCCGGGCGCAGGCGAAACCGTTGACTGGCCTCAAGCAATCAGCCCCCTGCGACGCAAACTGCCCGACGCCGAGTGGAGCAGCCTGAGTATCACCTTGCTCGACCTGCAAAGCGATGCCATTGCGCCACGTACCGTCGAAGTCGCGCCAACACCCAAGGCGCCTGACGTCGGCAGCAAGGACTCGACAACCGCCGCCCCTATCGAGCAAGCGGCTGGCGGTGAGGCGGAAGTCGTCGACAAGGCCATCGCCGAAACCGGCGACGAGCAGGCCAAGGCCGACGCCGAGCGAATCTTCGCACGCATTGATGCGGCCATTGCCTACGCCGAACAACAGAGCGCTCGCCGCATTGTGGTGCTCGGGCATGGCACCGGCGCGTACTGGGCCGCACGTTACCTGAGTGAGAAGCAGCCCTCGCAAGTCGAGAAATTCGCGATGGTCGCCGCCCAGACGCCCGTTGCGGCAAAGCCCGAACTGGCTGAATTGACGCCGACCCTTAAATTGCCGACGGCCGACATCTTCTACATGGACAAGCCGCTGGACCGCAACGCGGCGCTGGAACGCTTGCAGGCCAGCAAGCGTCTGAAGGCTTCGGCGTTCAGTCAGGTATCACTCAAGGCGTTGCCGGGGAATAGCAAGGCTGAGCAGGAGCAGTTGGTGCGGCGGGTGCGGGGTTGGTTGAATCCTCAGCCGGCGGACTGATAAACCGCGGTGCGCCTTTCGCGAGCAAGCCCGCGAAGGCGTCAGTGCTGTCGATACAGAACTCACCGGCTAGCGAAAATCCCGCCGCTGACGGATCAACGTGTAGGCGGTATGCAATTCGCGCGTCTTGTCTGTTGCTTCGCGCACCTGCAACGCCGACGCCCCGCTGCCGGCAATCTTGTCTGGATGATGGCGACTCAGCAGACGTCGATAAGCGCGTTTGATCTGCGCCGGCTCGGTGGTGGCGGACACGCCCAGTATCAGCAGCGCTTGCTGATAAGTGATGGCATTGCTGACTTGCGCTTGCTTATGCGGCTCATAATCCGCCGCCAATGCCTGCACCTGATACGACCTCCAGCCCAACCATTTACCCCATTGGGCAATCAGCTCGCGCTCGGCATGACCGGCGTGGCCATCGGCCCAGATCATCCGCCAGCAGGCGCGCAACACACCTTCCGCCGCATGGGGCTGTGCACTCAAGCGCCGCAGATAGCCGCGCAACCGGTCATGCCCCGACTTGCCGCGGTTGAATGCCATAATCGCCCGGCGTTTTGCCACCTCGCTCATTTCCAGCGCCTGCATTTCCTGACGCGCCTGCTGAATATGACCTTCGACTACCCGCCCGTCACACTTGGCCAACCGCCCCAGCAACACGAAAAGCAGTTCATCGTTACGCAGCACCGGACGGCCACCGAGCGCTTCGCGCAAATGCCCCCAGCTCTGCAGTTTCAAACGCCGATCCAGCGCCTGCCCCAACAACGCGCCGAGCATGGCCCCCGGAATGCTGGCGATGGCAAAGCCCGCTCCGGCTCCAATCAGAGTCCCTGGCCACAGCATGTCAGCGACTCGCTTCAATCAGCGTTTCGACTTCAGCCAGACGCTCGTGAGTGCCGACATCCACCCAACGACCATTCAACCGCTCACCCGTCACCTGTCCGTCAGCCATGGCTTTTCGCAACAGCGGTGCAAGCTTGAAAGCGCCGGCCGAGCAGCCGTCGAACAACTGCGGATGCAACACCGCGATGCCGCTGTAAGTCAGGGTCGGTGTTTCAGGCTGGCCATCGTGCACTTGCCCGTCGACCAGAGTGAAATCGCCCGCCGGATGGTGGTTCGGGTTATCCGCCAGCACCAGATGAGCAAGGCCGTTGATAGGCTGATGCAGCACGCTGAAGTCGTAGTCGGTCCAGATGTCACCGTTGACCACCACAAACGCCTCATCACCCAGCAACGGCAACGCACGGAATATCCCGCCACCGGTTTCCAGTGGCTCACCTTCCGGCGAGTACTGAATGCTCACGCCATAGGGCGAGCCATCACCCAGATAGTCTTCGATCTGCTGACCCAACCATGCATGGTTGATCACGATCTCGGTAAAACCGGCGGCGGCCAGCGCACGCAAGTGGTACTCGATCAATGGCACGCCGCCGGCACGAACCAGCGGTTTGGGCGTCGTCAGGGTCAACGGGCGCATGCGTTCGCCCTTGCCCGCGGCCAGAATCATTGCCTTCATGCAGTCGCTCCAGCACGCAGACTGAGGAGCAGCACATCCAGCTCAGCCAACTCAGGGCGGCGGGCGATCACGGCGTCTATATAAGCAAAGAACCGCGGCACGTCGGCCAGGTAACGCGGTTTGCCGTCGCGGTGACAGATGCGCGCGAAGATGCCGATGACTTTCAGGTGACGCTGCACGCCCATCAGGTCACTGGCGCGCAAGAAGTCTTCGAAGTCCGGCTGAACCGGGATGTCCAGGGCGCCCGCTTGCTGCCAGTAATCTTCCAGCCAGCCGCGCACACGTTCCTCGGGCCAGCTCAGGAAAGCGTCCTTGAACAGGCAGGTCACGTCGTAGGTCACCGGGCCGTAGACCGCGTCCTGGAAATCCAGCACACCGGGATTCGGCTCGCTCAGCATCAGGTTGCGCGGCATGTAGTCGCGATGCACCAGCACTTTGGGTTGCGCCAGCGCACTGTCGATCAACAGCTCGGTCACGTTCTTCCAGAGTATTTGTTGCGCAGCGTCGAACTCGATGCCCAACTCACGCTTCACGTACCACTCAGGAAACAATTCCAGCTCGCGACGCAACAGCGCCACGTCGTAACTCGGCAGCGGTGCAACCATCGGCAATTGCTGAAAAGCGAGCAGTGCCTGCAAGGCATCCTTGAACAAATCGTCGGCATTTTCGCTGTCGATGACATCCAGATACGTCTGGTTGCCGAGGTCGTTGAGCAAAAGAAAACCGCGTTCGAGGTCTTCGGCATAAATTTTCGGCACATTTATTCCGGATTTCGCCAGTAAAAAAGCGATATCCACGAAGGGTTTGCAGTTTTCCTGGGGCGGTGGCGCGTCCATTACGACGAAACTTCTGCCTGCGCCTTCCCAGCGAAAATAGCGCCGAAAACTCGCATCACTGCTGGCCGCGGTCAACGTGGCCGGGGGTACGGCGCCCCAACCTTGCTCTGCAAAGAGGGTCGCCAACTGCTCATCGAGCCAAACTTTCAGGTGTTGCAAACGTACATCTTGGTCAGGCATTGCAAGGGTCTCCGACGGCGCTAGCCGTCAAGCGGGTCATGCTTTATTATCCAGCATCTTTTTCAGACCATCGAGAGGCGTGCGGCCCACACCGCGGGCAGATGGCACGCAGGAAGCCCGGACTAATAAGATGGCATTGAAATCCCCCGCGTTTCGTAAAAAATTTCCGTTGTTGGTTACCGGCAGTCTGCTGGCCCTGCAACCTCTAGCCACTTCATTCGTGGTCGCCGCGGAACAGTATGACTGCTCAGTCTCTGCTTCGGGTGCCTGGGACTGTGCGCCAAAGACGCCGGCGGCTGCATTGCCACCGCGTCCCGTCCATGACGGCAGCGCAGTCTCCGCGACCGGTGAAGCACCGGCCGAGAGCGGCGCCAGTGAAGACACTGGCCCCAAGACTGCGCTGGTCACCGAAGCCAAAGGCCGCGGTCTCAAGTCACGTAGCGAAGACTACAGTCACCTCGACTGGGTTCCGCGCGAGAAGCTCACTGCAGCGCAATTGGCCGAAACCGGTCCTTATTGCTCTGGTTCCTATATCGAACCGATTCGTCCTGGCATGAATGACAAGACGAATAAAAGTGACGCTCCGACCTTTGTCGGCGCCAAGGCCTCCCGCTATAAGCAGGACGAGCAGATTGCCACCCTGGCGGGCGACGTGGTCTTGCGTCAGGGCAGCATGCAGGCTGAAGCCGACGAAGCGAACCTCTATCAGGCCGAGAGCCGTGGCGAGCTGGACGGCAACGTACGCATTCGCGACAACGGCGCGCTGATCGTCGGCGACCACGCCGAAGTACAGCTCGACACCGGGGAAGCCAAGGTCGACAACGCCGAATACGTGATGCACAAATCCCGTATCCGCGGTAACGCGCTGTACGCCAAACGTGCCGAGAACGCGATCATCCGCCTCAAGGATGGTACGTACACCACGTGCGAACCGAACAGCAACGCCTGGCAGCTCAAGGGCAACAACATTACCTTGAACCCGGCCACCGGTTTCGGTACCGCCACCAACGTGACGCTGCGGGTCAAGGACATTCCGGTTCTGTACACGCCGTACATCTATTTCCCGATCGACGACCGTCGTCAGTCCGGCTTCCTGCCGCCGACCATCGGCACTGGCAGCGATACCGGCTTCCTGCTCGTCACGCCGTACTACTTCAACCTGGCACCGAACTACGATGCCACGTTGTACCCGCGCTACATGAGCAAGCGCGGCCTGTTGATGGAAGGCGAATTCCGTTACCTGACCAAATCCAGCGAAGGTCAGTTCGGCGCCGCGTACCTCAATGATGACAACACCGATCGCAGTCAGCAGACCGACTACGAAAAAACCCGCTACATGTACAACTGGCAACACAAGGGCGGTCTTGACTCTCGCGTTTTCACCCAGGTCGATTACACCAAGATCAGCGATCCGTATTACTTCCAGGATCTGCAGACCGATCAGATTGGCGTGAAAGCCGACGATTACGTCAACCAGCAAGGTTCCGTCACCTACCGTGGCGACAGCTACACCGCTCGTTTGAACGCCCAGGCGTATCAGCTTGCAACCGTTTCGAACATCACGCCGTATGATCGTTTGCCGCAGCTCACCTTCAATGGTCAGTTGCCGGTACATCCGCAAGGCTTGAATTTCGACTACGAAACAGAAATCGTGCGGTTTGAGCGGGATCTGGAAACAGGTCAGTTTTCCGATGAAAACGGCGTCCTGTCGCCTCGCCTGGACACCAACGTGACGGGCCTGGCGCGCGCCAACGGTAATCGTCTGAACCTCAAGCCAGGTGTGAGCCTGCCTTTGGATTGGACGTATGGTTTCGTGAAGCCATCGCTCAAGTATCAGTACACTCAGTACGACCTTGATCTTGATGGCACCGGCAAGAACGATCTCCTGACGAATCGCAATAACGCCTCGGCCCTCGGCGAGTCGTTCAGCAGTTCGCAAAACCGTGGCGTCCCGATTGCGAGCATTGACAGCGGCCTGTATTTCGACCGCGACACCACCTGGTTCGGTAAAAACTATCGCCAAACCCTGGAACCTCGCCTGTTCTACCTCTATGTACCTGAGGAAGACCAGAAGGACATCCCGGTCTTCGACACCGGCGAATACACCTTCAACTATGCGTCTCTGTTCCGCGACAACCGCTTCTCCGGCTCCGACCGCGTCGGCGACGAGAACAAACTGTCGCTGGGTGTGACCAACCGCTGGATCGAGGAAGACGGCTTCGAGCGCCAACGCATCAGCGTCGGCCAGGCCTTGTATTTCAAGGATCGCGAAGTCCAGTTGCCGGGTATCGATGCAAAAACCCGCGACGATGCAAATGCCAATGTTTCACCGTATGCGCTGGAATACGAATACCGCTGGAACCGCGATTGGCGCACAACCGCCGATTACAACTGGGACCCGGACAGCCACAGCCCTCGCTCGGGCAGCGCGATGTTCCACTACCAGCCTGAAGACAACCCGAACAAGGTCATCAACGCCGGCTATCGCTATCGTAATGACCAGGTCCGTTACGACCAGAACACCGGCAAGTGGTCGGTGGGCGGTGGTGACTACGGCACTCCGGGCACCCCGGGCTACGTGAAGGACTACTACAAGATCCAACAGCACGATTTCTCGGTGATCTGGCCGATCGTGCCGCAGTGGAACGCCATCAGTCGCTGGCAGTATGACTACAACCGCAACCGTACCCTGGAAGCCTTCGGTGGTTTCGAGTACGACAACTGCTGCTGGAAACTGCGCCTGATCAATCGGTACTGGGTGTCGTATGACGAGTTCAGTCAGAACGCCCCGGAAAACGAAAAAGGCGACCATGGCATCTTCCTACAAATCGTTCTGAAAGGTCTCGGCGGCCTCACCGGCGCCAAAGTAGAGAGCTTCCTCGACAAAGGCATCCAAGGTTATCGTGAACGTGAAGACCAAGCTTTCTGATTGTCTGCGCCCGCTCGTGCTGGGCGCGCTGTTCCTGGGTACTGCGGCGAATGCCGCGGTACAGTCCATCGATAGAGTGGTGGCCATTGTCGATAACGACGTGGTCATGCAGAGCCAACTGGACCAGCGCGTTCATGAAGTTCAGCAAACCATCGCCAAACGCGGCGCTTCCGCGCCGCCGGCCAGCGTGCTGGACCAGCAGGTGCTTGAGCGTCTGATCGTCGAGAACCTGCAACTGCAGATCGGCGAACGCTCCGGCATTCGCATTACCGATGAAGAGCTGAACCAGGCCGTCGGCACCATTGCCCAGCGCAATAACATGTCGATTGAACAATTCCGTGCCGCCCTGACTCGCGACGGTCTGTCCTACGACGACGCCCGTGAGCAGATTCGCCGCGAAATGATCATCAGCCGTGTGCGTCAACGCCGTGTGGCCGAACGCATCCAGGTCTCCGAGCAGGAGGTGAAGAACTTCCTCGCTTCCGATCTTGGCAAGATGCAGCTGTCCGAAGAATTCCGTCTGGCCAACATCCTGATTCCTACGCCGGAAAGTGCCAATTCCGAAGCGATTCAGAATGCGGCGAAACAGGCTGATGCGGTTTACCAGCAGCTCAAGCAAGGCGCTGACTTCGGTCAGTTGGCAATCGCCAAATCCGCCAGCGAAACCGCACTGGAAGGCGGCGATATGGGCTGGCGTAAAGCCGCTCAATTGCCACCTCCGTTCGATCGTATGCTGAGCACCATGGCGGTTGGCGACGTTACCCAGCCAATGCGCACGCCGGGCGGCTTCATCATCCTGAAGATCCTCGACAAGCGTGGTGGCGAGACCCAGACACGTGACGAAGTGCACGTGCGTCATATCCTGGTCAAACCAAGTCCGATCCGCGACGAAGCAAAAACCAAAGCCTTGGCGCAATCGCTCTATAGCCGTATCGAAGCGGGCGAAGATTTCGGCGAACTGGCGAAAAACTACTCGGAAGATCCGGGTTCCGCCCTCAACGGTGGCGACCTGAACTGGATCGATCCGAATGCATTGGTGCCTGAATTCCGCGAAGTGATGGCCAACACCCCGCAAGGTCAGCTGTCCAAGCCGTTCCAGACTCAATATGGCTGGCACGTTCTGGAAGTCCTTGGCCGTCGCGCCACCGACAGCACCACCCAGGCCCGTGAACAGCAAGCCATGACCGTACTGCGTAACCGCAAATACGACGAAGAGCTGCAAACCTGGCTGCGTCAGATCCGTGACGAAGCGTACGTAGAGATCAAACTTCCTGGTGCAGACCAGGCAGCGCAGTGAAACCCAAGCGTTTCGCGCTGACACCCGGTGAACCGGCCGGCATAGGTCCTGACCTGTGCCTGCTGCTCGCCTCGCAAGCCCAGCCACACCCCCTGATTGCCATTACCAGTCGCGACCTGCTCACAGAGCGGGCCGCGCAGCTCGGTGTGGTTGTCGATTTGCTGCCAGTCACGCCTGGTGCCTGGCCGGATGTACCCGCACCAGCCAACAGCCTGTATGTCTGGGATACGCCGCTTAGTGCGCCAGTCATTGCCGGTCAACTCGACAAAGCCAATGCGGCTTTCGTTCTGGAAACCCTGACCCGCGCGGGTCAGGGCTGCCTGGACGGGCATTTTGCCGGGATGATTACCGCCCCTGTGCACAAGGGTGTGATCAATGAATCAGGCATCGCCTTTTCCGGTCATACGGAATTTCTCGCTGACCTGACGCATACCGCACAGGTGGTGATGATGCTCGCGACTCGCGGATTGCGCGTAGCCCTGGTCACCACTCACCTGCCCCTTCGCGAGATCGCCGATGCAATCACGCCGGAGCGTCTGGAACGGGTCACGCGGATTCTGTACGCCGACCTGCAAGAAAAATTCGGCATCGCCCGGCCACGCATCCTGGTCTGCGGGCTCAACCCGCACGCCGGTGAAGGTGGACACCTGGGCCATGAAGAAATCGACATCATCGAACCTACATTAGAGCGCCTGCGCGGCGAGGGCATGGACCTTCGCGGCCCCCTGCCCGCCGACACTCTGTTTACCCCCAAATATCTGGAGCACTGCGACGCGGTGCTGGCGATGTACCACGACCAGGGCTTGCCCGTGCTGAAATACAAAGGCTTCGGCGCGGCAGTCAACGTGACCCTCGGCTTGCCGATCATCCGCACCTCGGTCGACCACGGCACTGCCCTGGACCTGGCCGGCAGCGGTAAAATCGACACCGGCAGCCTGCAAGTCGCCCTGGAAACCGCCTACCAGATGGCCGAGACCCGTTTATGACCGAGCATTACCAACACCGGGCGCGCAAGCGTTTCGGCCAGAACTTCCTGCATGATGCCGGCGTTATCGACCGCATCCTGCGCTCCATCCATGCCAAACCCGAAGACCGCCTGCTGGAAATCGGCCCTGGCCAGGGTGCGCTGACTCAAGGCCTGCTGAACAGCGGTGCCCAGTTGGACGTGGTGGAGCTGGACAAAGACCTGATCCCGATCCTCAACCAACAGTTCGCCGGCAAGAGCAACTTCAACCTGCATCAGGGTGACGCGCTGAAGTTCGACTTCAACAGCCTGAACGCCGCACCGAACAGCCTGCGCGTGGTTGGCAACCTGCCGTACAACATCTCTACGCCGCTGATTTTTCACCTGCTGAACAACGCGGGCATCATTCGCGACATGCACTTCATGCTGCAGAAAGAAGTGGTCGAGCGTCTGGCGGCAGGCCCTGGCGGCGGTGACTGGGGTCGCCTGTCGATCATGGTCCAGTACCACTGCCGCGTAGAGCACCTGTTCAACGTTGGCCCGGGCGCGTTCAACCCGCCGCCTAAAGTCGATTCGGCCATCGTACGCCTGGTGCCTCACGCAGTACTGCCACACCCGGCCAAGGATCACCGCCTGCTGGAGCGCGTCGTGCGCGAAGCCTTCAACCAGCGCCGCAAGACCCTGCGCAACACCCTGAAATTGCTGCTGAGCAACGACGAAATCACCGCCGCCGGTGTCGACGGCAGCCTGCGTCCTGAACAGCTCGATCTGGCCGCCTTTGTGCGCCTGGCCGACAAGCTCAGCGAACAAGTCCTACAGAAGCCCGCCGCCGACTGACAGGCAACAAGCGTTATCGGGTAGGACACCAGCCCCCATGTCTGGTTTACTACCCGATACTTGGCCTAGACTGAGACATCAGCTACGCCCCGCGTCCCGCTTCGTTTTTAAGGCCTCTTGCATGTCCGATTCTCGTTATCAGGTCGACGTCAGCGTCGTCACCCGCTATCTGGCAGAACAATCGCAACCCGAGCAAAACCGCTTTGCCTTCGCTTACACCATTACCGTGCACAACAGTGGCGAGTTACCAGCCAAGCTGTTGTCCCGGCACTGGGTCATCACCGATGGCGACGGACATGTCGAAGAGGTTCGCGGTGCCGGCGTCGTGGGTTTGCAACCGCTGATCCTGGCCGGCGGCGACCACACCTACAGCAGTGGCACAGTGATGACGACCAAGGTCGGCACCATGCAAGGCAGCTATCAAATGATTGCCGAGGACGGTAAGCATTTCGACGCCATCATCGCCCCATTCCGCCTGGCGGTGCCTGGGGCCCTGCACTGATGGCGACGTATGCCGTAGGCGACCTGCAAGGGTGCCTCGACCCCCTGAAATGCCTGCTTGAGCAAGTCGCCTTCGACCCTGCCCGGGACAAACTGTGGCTGGTCGGCGATCTGGTCAACCGTGGTCCGCAATCGCTGGAAACCTTGCGCTTCCTTTATAGCCTGCGCGAGTCACTGGTATGCGTACTGGGCAACCACGACTTGCACTTGCTGGCTGCTGGCCACAACATCGAACGCCTGAAGAAAGCCGACACCCTGCGCGAGATTCTTGAAGCGCCAGATAGCGCGGAACTGCTGGAGTGGGTGCGCCAGCAAAAGCTCATGCATTACGACGAACAGCGCAACATCGCCCTGGTCCACGCCGGCATACCGCCACAATGGTCGCTGCGCAAAGCCTTGAAGTACGCCGCCGAGGTCGAAGAGGCGCTGCGCGACGACAACCGTTTTGCGCCTTACCTCGATGGCATGTACGGCAACGAGCCGTTGAAGTGGGACAGTGATCTCAAAGGCGTAACCCGCCTGCGCGTGATCACCAACTATTTCACCCGCATGCGTTTCTGCACCAGCGAAGGCAAGCTGGACCTCAAGAGCAAGGAAGGTCTCGACACTGCACCGGAGGGTTACAAACCCTGGTTCCAGTTCAAGGAGCGCAAGACCAAGGGCGTGAAGATCATCTTCGGCCACTGGGCAGCACTTGAGGGCCAGTGCAACGAGCCGGGCATCTTAGCCCTCGACACCGGTTGCGTCTGGGGTGGTTCGATGACCCTGATGAACGTCGACACCTTTGAACGCCTGCAGTGCAAATGCGACGAGCATGGCCATGCCCTGCCGCCAGTCGCCTCCCCTATTCCCGAACAAACGTCAGCCAGCGCCCAGCGCTAGACTGCGCTTTCAGCCGAGCCACAGGAGCCCGCCATGAGCGAATTCAAACGCATCCCCCCAGAACAGGCCCAGGCCCTGCGCGAACAAGGCGCGGTGGTGGTCGATGTTCGAGATCCTGCAACATATGCCGCGCTGCATATCGCCGGCTCGAAGCATCTGGACAACGTCTCCATCTCGGATTTCATCCGCGCCGCCGATCTTGATGCACCGACGGTCGTGGTCTGTTATCACGGCAATTCCAGCCAGAACGCGGCGGCTTACCTGATCAGCCAGGGTTTCTCCGACGTCTACAGCATGGATGGCGGTTTTGAGCTGTGGCGTACGACTTATCCTTCGGAAACAGCACAAGGCTCTTCCGAATAATTTTTTTGTAACACGCAAGCCCCCGGCTCCCGCGGGCTAGCGCCGTGGCAGACGAACGGTCAGCCACAACTAATTACGTATCCGCCCTTTACCTCCTGAATTCCCAACTATCCTTAAGCGCAGGCCATCCAAAACAGGGGAGAGCCGGTACACCGGCGCGCGGATCATCGGGAGTAGCTTTCGGAGTCGTCAGCTTCGAGAGAGTTCTGGGGGGTAAACAGCAACTGCCTGTTCGGTTGCTGCCAGCATCGACTGAATGATCCGGCGTCGGCTCCACGTATCGAGCGAGGTGACGTCATGAGTATCTTTAGCCACTTCCAACAACGCTTCGAGTCCACACGCCAGGAAGAACTCTCGCTACAAGAGTACCTGGAGCTGTGCAAAAACGACCGCAGCGCCTACGCTTCCGCCGCCGAGCGTCTCTTGCTGGCCATCGGAGAACCGGAGCTGCTCGACACCTCGACCAACTCGAGGCTTTCGCGAATCTTTTCCAACAAGGTAATCCGTCGCTATCCGGCCTTTGAAGACTTCCACGGGATGGAAGAATGCATCGACCAGATCGTCTCGTATTTCCGCCACGCCGCTCAGGGCCTGGAAGAGAAGAAACAGATCCTCTATCTGCTCGGTCCTGTCGGTGGCGGTAAATCGTCCCTGGCCGAGAAGCTGAAACAGCTGATCGAGAAGGTGCCTTTCTACGCGATCAAAGGCTCGCCGGTTTTCGAATCGCCCCTGGGTCTGTTCAACGCCACTGAAGATGGCGCGATCCTTGAGGAAGACTTCGGCATTCCGCGACGCTATCTCAACACCATCATGTCGCCATGGGCCACTAAACGCCTGGCCGAATTCGGTGGCGACATCAGCCAGTTCCGCGTGGTGAAACTCTATCCGTCGATCCTCAACCAGATCGCCGTGGCCAAAACCGAGCCGGGAGATGAAAACAACCAGGACATCTCGGCACTGGTGGGCAAGGTCGATATCCGCAAACTGGAAGAGTTCCCGCAGAACGACGCCGACGCCTACAGCTACTCGGGCGCACTGTGCCGGGCCAACCAGGGCCTGATGGAATTCGTCGAGATGTTCAAGGCGCCGATCAAGGTGCTGCACCCATTGCTGACCGCCACCCAGGAAGGCAACTACAACAGTACCGAAGGCCTGGGGGCGATTCCGTTTACCGGGATCCTGCTGGCCCACTCCAACGAATCGGAATGGCACACCTTCCGCAACAACAAGAATAACGAAGCCTTCATCGACCGGATCTACATCGTCAAAGTGCCGTACTGCCTGCGGGTCAGCGACGAAGTGAAGATCTACGACAAGCTTCTGTTCAACAGTTCGCTGGCCAAGGCGCATTGCGCGCCGGACACCCTGAAAATGCTGGCCCAGTTCACCGTGCTTTCACGCCTGAAGGAGCCGGAAAACTCCAACATCTATTCCAAGATGCGGGTGTATGACGGTGAAAACCTCAAGGACACCGATCCAAAGGCCAAGTCGATCCAGGAATACCGCGACAATGCGGGTGTCGACGAAGGCATGAACGGCCTGTCGACGCGCTTCGCGTTCAAGATTCTGTCGAAGGTCTTCAACTTCGATCCGCACGAAATCGCCGCCAACCCGGTGCACTTGCTCTACGTGCTGGAACAACAGATTGAACAGGAGCAATTCCAGGCCGAAACCCGTGAACGCTACCTGCGGTTCCTCAAGGAATACCTGGCGCCGCGTTATATCGAGTTCATCGGCAAGGAAATCCAGACCGCCTACCTCGAGTCTTACAGCGAGTACGGCCAGAACATCTTCGATCGTTACGTGCTGTATGCCGACTTCTGGATCCAGGACCAGGAGTATCGCGACCCGGAAACCGGCGAGATTCTCAACCGCGTGGCACTGAACGAAGAACTGGAGAAAATCGAAAAACCGGCCGGCATCAGCAATCCGAAGGATTTCCGCAACGAAATCGTCAACTTTGTGCTGCGCGCCCGAGCCAACAACAACGGCAAGAACCCGACCTGGCTCAGCTACGAAAAACTGCGGGTGGTCATCGAGAAGAAAATGTTCTCCAACACCGAGGACCTCCTGCCGGTCATCAGCTTCAACGCCAAGGCCAGCAAAGAGGACCAGCAGAAGCACAACGACTTCGTCACACGGATGGTCGAGCGGGGCTACACCGACAAACAGGTACGACTGCTGTCCGAGTGGTACTTGCGGGTCAGAAAATCACAATAACCCGCTGCCGGTCAGACCGGTTGTCGTCAGCCAGAGACCTGTGTGCGCATTTTCTGTTACACAGGCCTCTGGAAGGTGTTCGAAAGTCGGTAGCGAGTTCAGGCAGCATCCAAAGCGCTTGGGGGAGCGTTGAATATCCCTTGGCTCCCGGTCCGATGCTGCATCACCGCTCGCCCCTTTCAGGACAGCTTCTAAGGAGCAGTCATGAGCTATGTGATCGACCGACGTCTCAATGGCAAGAACAAGAGCACGGTGAACCGCCAGCGGTTTCTGCGGCGTTACCGTGATCACATCAAGAAGGCTGTCGAAGAGGCAGTCAGCCGGCGTTCCATTACCGATATGGAACACGGCGAGCAGATCAGCATTCCCGGCCGCGACATCGACGAGCCGGTGCTTCACCACGGTCGCGGTGGCAAGCAGACCGTCGTACACCCAGGCAACAAGGAATTCACCAGCGGCGAGCACATCGCCCGTCCACCCGGAGGCGGCGGTGGCAGAGGCCCGGGCAAGGCCGGCAACTCCGGTGAAGGAATGGACGAATTCGTCTTTCAGATCACCCAGGAAGAATTCCTCGAGTTCATGTTCGAGGACCTTGAGCTGCCGAACCTGGTCAAGCGTAACCTGACCGGCACCGATACCTTCAAGACCGTACGCGCCGGGATCAGTAACGAAGGCAACCCGTCGCGGATCAACATCATCCGCACCTTGCGTTCGGCCCATGCACGGCGCATTGCCCTGTCCGGCAGCAGCCGGGCGAAACTGCGTGAAGCCAAAGAGGAATTGCTGCGGCTGAAGCAGGAAGAACCGGACAACTTCGGCGATATTCAGGAAATCGAGGCAGAAATCGAAAAACTCAGTGCGCGCATTCATCGCGTACCGTTCCTCGATACCTTCGACCTCAAGTACAACCTACTGATCAAGCAACCCAACCCCAGCTCGAAGGCCGTGATGTTCTGCCTGATGGACGTGTCCGGCTCCATGACCCAGGCAACCAAAGACATCGCCAAGCGCTTCTTTATCCTGCTGTACCTGTTCCTCAAGCGTAACTACGACAAGATCGACGTCGTGTTCATCCGCCATCACACCAGCGCCAGGGAGGTCGATGAGGAAGAGTTTTTCTACTCCCGCGAAACCGGCGGCACCATCGTTTCCAGCGCGTTGAAACTGATGCAGGAGATCATGGCCGAACGCTATCCGAGCAACGAGTGGAACATCTATGCCGCGCAAGCCTCCGATGGCGACAACTGGAATGACGACTCGCCAATCTGCCGTGACATCCTGATCAACCAGATCATGCCGTTTGTGCAGTACTACACTTACGTTGAGATCACCCCGCGTGAACACCAGGCCTTGTGGTTCGAATACGAACGCATCGCCGAAGCCTTTTCTGACACTTTTGCCCAGCAACAACTGGTCTCGGCCGGGGATATCTATCCGGTCTTCCGTGAACTCTTCCAGCGCAGGTTAGTGACATGACCGCCAAAGAGCAGAAGCGCCAACCCATTTCCACCGGCTCAGAATGGACGTTCGAGCTGATCCAGGCCTATGACCGCGAAATCAGCCGTATCGCGGCTCGCTACGCCCTCGATACCTACCCCAACCAGATCGAAGTGATCACAGCCGAGCAGATGATGGACGCCTACGCCTCTGTGGGCATGCCACTGGGGTATCACCACTGGTCCTACGGCAAACACTTCCTCAGCACCGAGAAATCCTACTCTCGCGGCCAGATGGGGCTGGCCTACGAGATCGTGATCAACTCTGACCCGTGCATTGCCTATCTGATGGAAGAAAACACCATCTGCATGCAGGCCCTGGTAGTGGCCCATGCCTGCTACGGGCACAACAGTTTCTTCAAAGGCAATTACCTGTTCCGCACCTGGACCGACGCCAGTTCGATCATCGATTATCTGGTGTTCGCCAAGCAGTACATCATGCAATGCGAAGAGCGCCACGGCATCGATGCGGTCGAGGACCTGCTGGACTCCTGCCATGCGCTGATGAACTACGGGGTAGACCGCTACAAACGCCCTTACCCGATATCCGCCGAAGAGGAACGTCGTCGGCAAAAGGATCGGGAAGAGCATTTGCAGAAGCAGATCAACGATCTGTGGCGCACCATTCCAAAAGGCGCGGACAAGTACAGCGACAAGGACAACGCGCGCTTCCCCGCCGAACCTCAGGAAAACATCCTGTACTTCATCGAAAAACATGCGCCGCTGCTGGAACCGTGGCAGCGCGAGATCGTACGCATCGTGCGCAAGATCGCGCAGTACTTCTATCCACAACGCCAGACCCAGGTGATGAACGAAGGCTGGGCCACGTTCTGGCATTACACCTTGATGAACGATCTGTACGACGAGGGCCTGGTCACCGACGGTTTCATGATGGAGTTCCTGACGTCCCACACCAGCGTGGTCTTTCAGCCGGGTTTCGACAGCCCGTACTACAACGGCATCAACCCCTACACCCTGGGCTTTGCGATGTACCGGGACATCCGGCGCATGTGTGAACACCCGACCGAAGAGGATTACCGCTGGTTCCCGGAAATCGCCGGTACCGATTGGCTATCGAGCATCAAGTTCGCCATGAGCAGCTTCAAGGATGAGAGTTTCATCCTGCAGTACCTTTCACCCAAGGTCATCCGCGACCTGAAGTTGTTCAGCATTCTCGATGACGACCAGAAGGACGATCTACTGGTGCCGGCCATTCACGATGAAGACGGCTACCGCACTATCCGTGAAACCCTGGCAGCGCAGTACAACCTGGGCAATCGCGAGCCCAACATCCAGATCTACAGCATCGACCGCCGTGGCGACCGTTCCCTGACCCTTCGTCACCAGCAACACGACCGCAAACCGCTGGGCGAGTCTACCGAGGAAGTGCTCAAGCACTTGCACCGTCTCTGGGGCTTCGACATTCACCTGGAAACCCTGCAAGGGGATCAGGTGATGAAAACCCACCATGTTCCGCCCAGAAGCGAGCACAACGAAGGCGATTACGGCCGGCTGGACCTGGCTGTCATCCATCTTTGATCCGGTTTCTGCCTCCGGAAGTTCGACGCAACGGTTATTCTGTCGAGCTAACGGAGGTTTTTTATGCAGATTTATAAAGTCGGCGGTGCGGTTCGTGATCGGCTGCTGGGCAAGCCTGTCACCGATATCGACTGGGTCGTGGTCGGGGCCACCACTGAAGAAATGCTCGCCAAGGGCTTTCGCCCGGTAGGAGCGGACTTCCCGGTGTTTCTTCATCCGAAAAGCGGTGAGGAATACGCCCTCGCCCGGACCGAACGTAAAAGCGGACGCGGCTATGGCGGCTTCACCTTTCACGCCAGCCCCGAAGTGACGCTTGAAGAAGACCTGATCCGTCGTGACCTGACAATCAACGCCATGGCCGAAGACGATCAGCAGAAGCTGACAGACCCCTATCATGGCCAACGCGACCTCGAGGCTCGCTTGCTTCGTCACGTTTCCCCCGCGTTTGCCGAAGATCCCCTCCGTGTTCTGCGTGTTGCGCGCTTCGCCGCACGATATGCCGAGCTCGGCTTTACCGTTGCACCAGAGACGCTGGAGCTGATGCGTGAGCTCAGCGAGTCAGGAGAACTCGAAGCGCTGACAGCAGAACGCAGCTGGAAGGAAATTTCCCGCGCACTGATGGAAGATCAGCCACAAGTGTTCATCCAGGTACTGCGCGACTGCGCCGCGCTGAAGGTGCTGATGCCGGAAGTCGACGCACTGTTCGGTGTCCCGCAGCCCGAAGCCCACCACCCGGAAATCGACACGGGCGCCCACACCTTGAGCGTGCTCGAACAAGCTGCACTGCACAAACAGCCGCTGACTGTGCGCTGGGCCTGCCTGCTGCATGACCTGGGGAAAGGACTGACGCCGGAAGAAGAATGGCCCCGGCACATCGCACACGAACACAAGGGCCTGAAGCTGATCAAAGCAGTCAATGAACGCTTCAAGGCGCCGAAGGACTGTCAGGAGCTGGCGCTGCTGGTGGGCCAATTTCACACTCACGGGCATCGCGCTCTTGAGCTAAAGCCTTCGACCTTGCTGGAGTTGTTGCAGAGTTTCGATGTTTACCGTCGGCCACAGCGGTTTGAAGAGTTTATTGCGGCGTGTGAAATGGACGCACGTGGGCGCAAAGGGCTGGAGCAGAGAAGTTATCCACAGGCGGATTATTTGCGTGGAGCGGCGAATGCTGCGCGAAGCGTGGCGGTTCAGCCGTTGCTGGAGAAGGGATTCAAGGGGCCGGAGCTGGGTGAGGCGATCAAGCGCGAGCGGCTCAAGGCGCTGAAAGCCTACAAGGAACAAATCTAAGCAAGATCAAGAGATCGCAGCCTTCGGCAGCTCCTACACAGGGAATATGCGTTTCTCTGTAGGAGCTGCCGGAGGCTGCGATCTTTTGCCTTAAAGGAAACTGGACGGGGTCAGCTGCACGCCGCGCCACTCAAACGCCACTGGTGCCAACACTTGATCAATCTGCGCTTCACTCCACAACGTCGCGAAGCTTTTGCCCACACCCGGATGCACACGATCCGGGGCAATCAGCGACAACGGCCACAGCACAAAGGCATTTTTCAGAATCTCGGCACGCGGCAGAATCAAACCATCGAAATTGCCCACCAGGTCGCCGAACAGCAACACGTCGATATCCAGTGGCAAACCCTTGCGGTCCGGCGCATAGCGGCCATTGTCCGCCTCAATGAATTTCAACCGGCGGTCCAACTCCATCAGCGGCAGATCGGTGTAAGCCGAAACCACAAAATTGAAGAACGGCCCGCTCTTGATCCCCACGGGCTGGCTTTCGAACACCGCCGAGCAGCGTATATCCACCAGAAAACCCGCCAGGGCTTCCAGGCCAGCCTGCAAATGGGTTTCGCGCTCGATATTGCTACCGAGCCCGAGATACACCTGAGTCAGCGACATCCGCGCTCGATCTCCACGCCCACACCACCGGTGGCCGCCGGGACGGCGCCTGGCTTGGTCAACTTGAGGCGCATCCAGGTGATGTTGAATTCGCTCATCAGCACTTCCACCAGTCGCTCGGCAAAGGTCTCGACCAGCTGGAACTGCGCCTGCTCGGCAAAGGCCTGGATGCGCGACGAAACGCTCGCGTAATCGAGCGCCAGGGTCAGGTCGTCACCGGCCGCGGCCGGGCGATTATCCCAGGCGAAGCTCAGATCAAGACGCAGGCACTGTCGGATGCCACGCTCCCAGTCGTAGGCACCAATCACGGTGTCGACTTCCAGGCCCTCGATAAACACTCTGTCCAAGCACTCTTCTCCGCTGCACGACAAGGGCGCAATGCGCCGTTAGAATCAGGGCGTCCTCGCCCGGAATAGTTAGCATGTTTTGGTTACTGGCGACCTTCGCCTACCTGCTCGGCTCTCTGTCCTTCGCCATTTTGCTCAGCCGCCTGACCGGTAACCCCGATCCGCGAATGAGTGGCTCGGGCAATGCCGGCGCCACCAACATGTTGCGCCTGGCCGGCAAGAAACTCGCCATCCTGACCCTCATCGGCGACCTCTGCAAAGGCCTGCTGCCGGTGTTGATCGCAGGCATTGCGGGCCTTTCGCTGCAAGAACAGGCCTGGATCGGCGTTTGCGCCGTCATCGGTCACCTGTTCCCCCTGTACTTTCGCTTTCGCGGCGGCAAGGGCGTCGCCACCGCCGCTGGCATGTTGCTGGGCCTTTACCCGCCTGCGGCCCTGCTGGCGGTCTGCGCGTGGCTGCTGACGTTCTTCCTGACCCGCACCAGCTCACTCGCCGCCCTGATCGCCACACCACTTACCCTGCCGCTGCTGGCCTGGCAAGAACCGGCGGCATTGCTGCCCATGAGCGCACTTACGGGGCTGATCGTCTGGCGTCATCGCGGCAATCTACGCGACCTGTTTGCCGGGCGCGAACGGCATTTTTAGATACCGCACGTGAACGCCGCTCATCACAGCCCCGACAATTGTTCCATCGGCCAGCGCGCCTGAACGCTGATCGCCAGGCTTTCATGCTGACCGGCCTGCAAACGCTGGCAGCCAGCGAACGCGATCATCGCGCCATTGTCGGTGCAGAACTCCGGACGGGCGTAAAAGACGTCGCCCTTCAGGTCGCCGAGCATTTTCTCCAGAGAAGAACGCAGCGCCTTGTTCGCGCTGACGCCGCCAGCGATCACCAGACGCTTCATACCCGCCTGTTTCAGGGCACGCTTGCACTTGATGGTCAAAGTCTCCACCACGGCCTGCTGGAACGCCAGCGCGATGTCGCAACGGGCTTGCTCGCTGTCGTCCCCGGCGTTGACGCTCTGCTGCCAGGTGTTCAGGGCAAATGTCTTCAGGCCGCTGAAGCTGAATGCCAGCCCCGGGCGGTCGCACATCGGACGCGGAAAGGTGAAACGCCCTGCAACGCCCTGTTCCGCCAGGCGAGCGATTTCCGGACCGCCCGGATAATTCAGCCCCATCATCTTTGCCGTCTTGTCGAACGCTTCACCGGCCGCATCATCAAGGGTCTCGCCCAAGAGCGTGTATTGACCGATCCCGTCGACCTGAACCAGCTGCGTATGACCGCCGGACACCAACAAAGCGACGAACGGGAACTCTGGTGGTTTCGACTCCAGCATTGGTGCCAGCAAGTGGCCTTCCATGTGGTGCACGCCAAGGGCCGGAATGCCCCAGGCAAAGGCCAGCGCCTGAGCGCAGGAAGCCCCCACCAGCAGCGCACCAACCAGCCCGGGACCCGCGGTGTAAGCAATCGCATCGATCTCGGTCGGCACACAGTCAGCTTCAGCCAACACCTGACGAATCAAGGGCAGCATGCGTTTGACGTGATCGCGCGACGCCAGCTCCGGCACCACGCCACCATAGGCGCGATGCAGGTCGATCTGGCTGAACAACGCATCGGCCAGCAGGCCGCGTTCACTGTCGTATAATGCGACACCTGTCTCGTCGCAAGAGGTTTCTAAGCCCAGTACTAGCATGGGTTTGCGCCCTGTTTAGGCTGAATTCGAAGGCGCGCATAATAGTCGCCACGGGATGCGCCGACTAGCGGTTTTCGATCAGAGGCTTTGCATTCCGGTCGATGAGGGGTTAACATCCGCAACCCTTAAAAACCGACGTCTTCAAGTGCTCTTTTGCCGCGAGGATGTTGACCCCGGTAATGAATGAAGGTAGCTCTGGATGCCAGCCGTCAAAGTAAAAGAGAACGAACCCTTCGACGTAGCTCTGCGTCGTTTCAAGCGCTCCTGCGAAAAAGCCGGTGTACTGGCTGAAGTTCGTAGCCGCGAATTTTACGAGAAGCCAACTTCTGAGCGTAAGCGCAAAGCAGCAGCCGCTGTTAAGCGTCACGCCAAGAAAGTTCAGCGCGAACAGCGCCGCGCCGTTCGTCTGTACTAATACACAGACGATCGTAGCAAGCTTCTGCCAAGCCCGGCCCTCAGCCGGGCTTATGGCATTTGCGGAAATCGCTTGATGCTTCACCGTCAAAGCCGCACATGCGACCGAGACAAACCCGCTTCACAGCGTCAGACCTGGCTCTTTTGCCAGCGGTGCACGTCTTTTCTGACGAGCCTTCCAAGGCTACTGACGAGCACACCCACTGATTCCTCTCACGACGATCAGCCCAAGGCACCTTCTTGCGTGCCCGCTTATGAGCTATCCGAGGCCATCGACTGGCCGCAGCGGATTCAGCGAAACACTTTCAAATAGTCGAATACTGATTGGCATTAACGTCAGTGGATTTTCGGCAGATACACTTCCCGACAGCGATTACGCAGACGACACTGGTCGAGCCGCACATTTTGCGCGCCTCAAACTACGACCTGTATTCGGCCGCCCTTCGTTTCGGGTCCATTTCAGCGCAGATGACGAGAACGCCATGGCCGGGCTAATTCCCCAGAGCTTCATTGACGACCTTCTGAACCGCACCGACATCGTCGATGTGGTCAGCTCGCGCCTGCAACTGAAAAAGGCCGGCAAGAACTACACTGCCTGCTGCCCGTTCCACAAAGAGAAAACCCCCTCCTTCAGCGTCAGTCCCGACAAGCAGTTCTATTACTGCTTCGGCTGCGGCGCTGGCGGAAACGCCCTCGGCTTCATGATGGACCACGACAACCTGGACTTCATCCAGGCTGTCGAAGAACTGGCCAAAGCCGCCGGCATGGAAATCCCCCGCGAAGAAAGCGGCCGGCCGCACAAACCGCGGCAGCCGACCGATTCGCCGCTATACCCGCTTCTCACCGCCGCCGCCGATTTCTACCGCCAGGCACTGAAAAGCCATCCATCGCGTAAAGCCGCTGTGGATTACCTGAAGGGTCGCGGACTGACCGGCGAGATTGCCCGGGATTTTGGCCTCGGTTTCGCCCCGCCTGGCTGGGACAATCTGTTCAAGCACTTGAGCAGCGACACCCTGCAACAGAAAGCCATGGTCGATGCCGGCCTGCTGATCGAAAACGCCGAAACCGGCAAACGCTATGACCGCTTCCGCGATCGCGTGATGTTTCCGATCCGCGACAGCCGCGGGCGCATCATCGCTTTCGGCGGCCGGGTACTGGGCGATGACAAACCGAAATACCTGAACTCACCGGAAACCCCGGTATTCCATAAGGGCCAGGAACTCTACGGCCTTTATGAAGCACGCAAAAACAACCGCAATCTCGATGAAATCATCGTCGTCGAAGGCTACATGGATGTCATAGCCCTCGCCCAACAAGGCTTGCGCAATGCCGTCGCCACGCTGGGCACCGCCACCAGCGAAGAGCATTTGAAACGACTGTTTCGCGTTGTGCCCAACGTGTTGTTCTGCTTCGACGGCGACCAGGCTGGCCGTAACGCCGCGTGGCGAGCGCTGGAGGCCACCCTGCCCTGCCTGCAAGACGGGCGCCGTGCACGTTTCCTGTTCCTGCCTGAGGGCGAGGACCCGGACACGCTGGTCCGCTCCGAAGGCACTGACGCGTTCCGCGCGCGAATCAATCAGCACGCACAGCCACTGGCAGATTATTTCTTTCAGCAGCTGACCGAGGAATCCGATCCGCGCTCGCTCGAAGGCAAGGCCCACATGGCCACCCTCGCCGCGCCGCTGATCGACAAGGTCCCGGGTGCGAACCTGCGCATCCTGATGCGTCAGCGCCTGACCGAAATCACCGGCCTCAGCGGCGAGGCCGTGAGCCAACTGGTACAAAGCGCGCCTCAAGACGCGCCACCGGCCTACGACCCGGGCATCGATTACGACGCCATGCCGGACTACAGCGACTACCATCAGCCGCAGGCACAAGAGATGTATGTGCCGCAGCAGGAATGGACGCCGAAGAAACCCGGTGCCGGCGGCAAGAAATGGGACAAGAAACCCTGGGACAAGAATGGCAAGCGTGGCGGTGATCGCGATCAACCGAGCGCTCCGCGCACACCGATTGCCGTGGAAGCCCCGACACTGATTGCACTTCGCACGCTCATTCATCACCCGGAACTGGCCGGCAAGGTAGAAACCGCCGATCACTTCGCCAATGAGAGCAACACCTACGCACAACTGCTGGTGGCCCTCATCGAGGCGGTGCAAAAAAATCCTAAGCTAAACTCAATTCAGTTAATGGCCCGCTGGCACGGGACTGAACAGGGTCGTCTGCTCAAAGCATTGGCGGAAAAGGAATGGCTGATTAAGGGCGATAACCTTGAACAACAGTTTTTAGACACCATTACTAGGCTATCAGCCGGTCAACACACCGATAGCCTTGAAGCACTTATCAGAAAAGCAAGGCAGCCAGGATTGACCGCAGAGGAAGCAAATCAGATCGCAAATCAGATGCGCGACCTATTAAAACGCAATATGGCTACACCAAACCCGACCTCAACTGGCGCGTGAGGTCATAGCTCAGGTATAATCCTCGGCTTGTTTTTTGCCCGCCAAGACCTTCAGTGGATAGGGTGTTATGTCCGGAAAAGCGCAACAGCAGTCTCGTATCAAAGAGTTGATCACACTTGGTCGTGAGCAGGGCTACCTGACTTACGCGGAGGTCAACGACCACCTGCCGGAGGATATTTCAGATCCGGAACAGGTGGAAGACATCATCCGCATGATCAATGACATGGGGATCAACGTATTCGAGGTTGCGCCAGATAAGGATTCCCTTATGCTGGCCGACGCCGATACCGACGAAGCCGCGGCCGAAGAGGCAGCAGCAGCGTTGGCAGCGGTCGAGACCGACATTGGTCGCACCACCGACCCAGTGCGCATGTACATGCGCGAAATGGGTACGGTAGAGCTCCTCACACGTGAAGGCGAAATCGAAATCGCCAAACGTATTGAAGAGGGCATCCGCGAAGTGATGGGCGCAATCGCGCACTTCCCTGGCACGGTTGACCATATTCTCTCCGAGTACACTCGCGTCACCACCGAAGGTGGCCGCCTGTCCGACGTCCTGAGCGGTTATATCGACCCGGACGACGGCATTGCGCCGCCTGCTGCAGAAGTGCCGCCGCCAGTCGATCCGAAAGCCGTGAAAGCGGACGACGACACCGACGACGATGACGCCGAAGCAACGGATGACGAAGAAGAAGCCGAAAGCGGTCCGGATCCGGTCATCGCGGCACAGCGTTTTGGCGCTGTCTCCGATCAGATGGAAATCACCCGCAAGGCGCTGAAAAAGCACGGTCGCAACAACAAGGCGGCGATTGCCGAACTGTTGCTGCTGGCTGAGCTGTTCATGCCGATCAAACTGGTGCCGAAGCAATTCGAAGGCCTGGTCGAGCGTGTTCGCAGTGCCCTGGATCGTCTGCGTCAGCAAGAGCGCGCGATCATGCAGCTGT
This sequence comes from Pseudomonas sp. NFX71, assembly GCF_048079215.1. NCBI lineage: Bacteria > Pseudomonadati > Pseudomonadota > Gammaproteobacteria > Pseudomonadales > Pseudomonadaceae > Pseudomonas > Pseudomonas sp. NFX71. The sequence goes on from NZ_CP182230.1 coordinate 1,327,638, forward strand.
GCGTTCGTGATGCCCGCATGCCGCGTGCCGATTTCCTGCGCCAGTTCCCGGGCAATGAAGTCGACGAAAGCTGGACCGATGCACTGGCCAAAGGCAAAAGCAAATACGCTGAAGCCATTGGTCGCCTGCAGCCGGACATCATTCGTTGCCAGCAGAAGCTGACCGCGCTGGAAACCGAAACCGGTTTGACGATCGCCGAGATCAAGGACATCAACCGTCGCATGTCGATCGGTGAGGCCAAGGCCCGCCGCGCGAAGAAAGAGATGGTTGAAGCGAACTTGCGTCTGGTGATCTCCATCGCCAAGAAGTACACCAACCGTGGCCTGCAATTCCTCGATCTGATCCAGGAAGGCAACATCGGTCTGATGAAAGCGGTAGACAAGTTCGAATACCGCCGCGGCTACAAATTCTCGACTTATGCCACCTGGTGGATCCGTCAGGCGATCACTCGCTCGATCGCCGACCAGGCCCGCACCATCCGTATTCCGGTGCACATGATCGAGACGATCAACAAGCTCAACCGTATTTCCCGGCAGATGTTGCAGGAAATGGGTCGCGAACCGACCCCGGAAGAGCTGGGCGAACGCATGGAAATGCCTGAGGACAAGATCCGCAAGGTATTGAAGATCGCTAAAGAGCCGATCTCCATGGAAACCCCGATCGGTGATGACGAAGACTCCCATCTGGGTGACTTCATCGAAGACTCGACCATGCAGTCGCCAATCGATGTTGCTACCGTTGAGAGCCTTAAAGAAGCGACTCGCGAAGTCCTGTCCGGCCTCACTGCCCGTGAAGCCAAGGTTCTGCGCATGCGCTTCGGTATCGATATGAATACCGACCACACCCTCGAGGAGGTTGGTAAACAGTTCGACGTGACCCGTGAACGGATTCGCCAGATCGAAGCCAAGGCGCTGCGCAAGCTGCGCCACCCGACGAGAAGCGAGCATTTGCGCTCCTTCCTCGACGAGTGATCACAAAACCCCCGGCCCAGGCCGGGGGTTTTGCTTTGTGCAGATAAAATCCCTCGCACCTCCCTCCCGCCGAATAGCCCGTCTACACTCGAAGCATTCCCCGAGCCATAACGAGACCGTTATGCCCAGACTGCCGACCGTGCTTTTTTTGCTGTCGCTGATGACCTGGACCGCAACGGCTGGCGCGCTGACTCTGACCGACGAAGAACGTAGCTGGCTGGCGGCCCACCCGGACTTGCGCCTGGGTGTGGATGCGTCATGGCCACCCTTCGAGTTTCGCGATGATCAGGGCCGCTATCAGGGCCTTGCGGCGGACTACATCGACCTGATCCGCCAACGCCTGGCTATCAAGCTCACGCCCATCGAACCCGTGAGCTGGACGGTTGTTCTCGAACAGGCCAAGCAAGCCAAACTGGACCTGTTACCGGGCATCATGTCGACCCCGGAACGCCAGGCATACCTGTCATTTACGCGTCCCTACCTCGACTTTCCAATTGTCATACTTGCCCACGTCGGCGGCGCGCAACCGCGCAAACTCGAAGACCTGTACGGCCTGAAAATCGCCGTGGTGGAAAACTACGCGCCCCATGAACTGCTGCGCACTCAGCATCCCGATCTGAACCTGGTCGGATTGCCCAACGTCAGCTCAGCCTTGCAGGCACTGGCGACCGATGAAGTGGACGCGGTGGTCGGCGATCTCGCCTCCAGTGTCTGGAGCCTGCGACAGCTCAAACTCGACGGACTGTATGTCAGCGGCGAAACGCCCTATCGCTATCAACTGGCCATGGGTGTGCCCCGGGAAAACAAGATTCTGGTCGGTATCCTCGACAAAGTCCTGGCAGACATGACCCCGGCTGAAATCAGCTCCATTCAGGAGCATTGGGTCGGCAATGTTCTCGATCATCGAACATTCTGGTCCGATCTGCTGGTGTACGGCCTGCCGGGACTGCTGCTACTGATGACGGTGCTGGCGGTCGTGATTCGGATCAACCGCCGCCTCAGTTCGGAAATCGCCCGCCGCGTCGACCTGGAACAGGAGCTGCGCAGCAGCGAATACCATTACCGCGGGCTGGTGGAGAGTCTTTCGGCCATTGCCTGGGAGGCGCGGATCACCGATTTCACCTACAGCTATGTGTCGCCCCACGCCGAAGAATTGCTCGGCTACCCCTTGGCCCATTGGCTGATTCCAGGCTTCTGGCGCAACATCATCCACCCCGCCGACCTGACCCGTGCCCAGACCTTCTGCGATCAGGAAGTGCTGGCCGGGCGCGATCACAGCCTCGATTACCGGGTCATCACTGCCGATGGACGCTGCATATGGGTACGCGACATCGTCAGCCTGATCGAGCACGGTCATGAGCCGGTGATGCGCGGCCTGATGATCGACATCAGCGAGGCCAAGCGCACCGAAGAGGCGCTGCGCCTGTCGGAACAGAAGTTCGCCTCGGTCTTCCAGCAATGCCCGGACATCCTGGTCATTGCGCGTCTTTCCGACGGCTGCCTGCTGGAGGTCAACGAAGCGTTTGAAGAACAGATCGGCCTCAAGGCAGAAGACGTCATCGGCCAGACGGCCACCGACCTCAATATCTGGGGCGTCCCCGGCGTCGGGCCGGGCTTGCTGCAACGCTTGCAGGCCGGCAGCATCCGTAACCTGGAAATGCCCTTTCGCCGCAACAATGGCCAGGTTTTTACCGGCCTGATCTCTGCCGAACCCTTCGACCTCGACACCACCCCGGCGCTGGTGGTGGTCGTGCGGGATATCAGCCAGCTCAAGGAAACCCAGCAACAGCTGCAAACCTCCGAAGAAAAATTCGCCAAGGCTTTCCACGCCTCGCCTGACGGTTTGTTGCTGTCCCGGCAGAGCGACGGTTTGCTGCTGGAGGTCAACGAGGGTTTCAGCCGCATTACCGGCTTCAATAGCGCGATGTCCGTGGACCGCTCGGCGTTGGAGTTGGGAATCTGGGTCAATCTCAACGAACGCAAACAGATGCTCGACCTGCTGCATCGGGACGGTTTCGTCCGCGACTTCAGTTGCCATATCCGTCGCAGCGACGGGCAGATCCGCCTCTGCGAAGTGTCGAGCCGTCCGCTGCCGATTGGCGACGAAGATTGCATGCTGACCATCGCGAGGGACATCACCGAGCGCCACCTGATGCAGGAAAAACTGCAACAGGCGGCGACCGTGTTCGAGAGCACCGCCGAGGGTGTGTTGATCACCGACACCCAGCAGCACATCAGCGCGGTCAACCGCGCGTTTACCGAAATCACCGGTTACAGCGAAAGCGAGGCCCTCGGCCACACCCCGCGCCTGCTCGCCTCGGGCCTGCATGACAGCGCTTTCTACGCGGCCATGTGGCATCAACTGACGGCCGAAGGCCATTGGCAGGGCGAGATTTCCAACCGGCGCAAGAACGGAGAGCTCTATCCGAGCTGGCTGACCATCAGCGCCGTGCGCAACCGCGACAAGTTCATCACCCACTTTGTCGCCGTATTCGCGGACATTTCCAGCCTCAAGCACGCGCAGGCCAAACTCGATTACCAGGCGCACCACGACCCGCTGACGGGCTTGCCGAACCGCACGCTGTTCGAGAGCCGACTGCTGACTGCACTCAACAATCAGCAGGAAAACGGCGGCCAGGGCGCCGTGTTGTTCCTCGATCTTGACCGCTTCAAACACATCAACGACAGCCTCGGCCACCCGGTCGGCGACCTGCTGCTCAAGGGCATCGCCGTGCGCCTCAAGGACCAGTTGCGCGACATCGATACCGTGGCGCGCCTCGGTGGTGACGAATTCATCATCCTGCTGCCCGGCCTGCAACAGTCGAGCGACGCCGACAACATCGCAACCAAGTTGCTCAACTGCTTCTCTGCGCCATTCCAGGCGGGCGAGCACGAGTTCTTCATCAGCGCCAGCATTGGCACCAGCCTCTACCCCAAGGACGGTTGCGACGTCGCCACACTGGTCAAGAACGCCGACGCGGCGATGTACCGCTCCAAAGCCAAGGGCCGCAACCGGGTCGAGAGCTATACCCGTGACCTGACCGCTCAGGCCAGCGAGCGGGTCGCACTGGAACACGAACTGCGCCGTGCCATCGAGCGCAATGAACTGTCGCTGCATTACCAGCCGAAAATCAGCCTGGACGACAATCGCCTGGTGGGGGCAGAAGCCCTCATCCGCTGGCATCACCCGACTTTCGGCGCCGTGCCGCCGGAGCACTTCATTCCCTTGGCCGAAGAGAACGGGATGATTCTGCAGATCGGCGACTGGGTGCTCGAGACCGCATGCCGGCAGATGTACGAATGGAATCTGACTTATGAATGCCTCGGCCCATTGTCAGTCAACCTCGCCGGCGCGCAGTTGCGCCAGCCCAACCTGCTCGGCCGGATCGAACAACTGCTCAAGGACAACCGTCTTCAGCCCGGATTATTGCAACTGGAAATTACCGAAAACTTCATCATGAGCCAGGCCGAGGAAGCGCTGGCGGTGCTGCATCAACTCAAACACCTGGGCGTGCAACTGGCCATCGATGACTTCGGAACCGGCTATTCATCCCTGAGTTACCTCAAGCGCCTGCCGCTGGACATCCTCAAGATCGACCAGTCGTTCGTCCGCGGCCTGCCGGATGACCCCCATGACGCGGCCATTGTTCGCGCGATCATCGCGCTGGGGCGCAGCATGCAATTCACCGTCATAGCCGAGGGCGTCGAGACGTTCGCGCAGCAGCAATTCCTCGCGGAGGAAGGCTGCGAACAGATTCAGGGCTACATCGTCAGCCTGCCCTTGCCGGCGGACGAATTCGCCGCGACGTTTCTTCGTATAGCCGTATCGGATTTTTCGGATAGCACAGCCGAGAAACCGTCGCTATAATCCGCGGCCTACTGAGGGCCTATAGCTCAGTTGGTTAGAGCAGAGGACTCATAATCCTTTGGTCCACGGTTCAAGTCCGTGTGGGCCCACCAAACAAAAAAGCCGCGCTGAATGCGCGGCTTTTTCGTGTCTGAATGACTGGTTTTTTTAGAACTGGTTCTTAAGTCGCTCAGCTTGCAAAGTTTTCGATCTTTACCTGCCCCTCAGGAAAGGTCGCGATGATTTCCAGTTCGCCGCCTCTTTTGAAACTTAGGAGAGCGCCTTCCAACCAGTGCGTTCAGCGTTTTTCTAATCGTTCGAGAGGAAAAAAGGCAAGGTGGGTATATGCGTTTGGCTCACCCATCCAACACTTCATCAATTGTGAAATCGCTCGCCGAGCCTGCTTTTGTTTACTTCTGGTGTCGGAATATCGGATGACGTCCGCAGACCTTGTAGGCAAACTCCGAATCGTCCTTTTTGGGCACTTTGATGCCTTGTTGCGCTTTTCTTCGACGGGATAGTCTCCGGACGTCGCTGACCATTCAGTGATCGGGCTTGGAAACCCGTCGAGCGTATGACAACAACGTGCCCAACATGACCGCAGACGTTTACGCCTGCAATCCTGTGTCATGGCGGCTGTGCGTGGGACGTCTTCGGACGTGCCGGTTTCCTAGGCTCCCGGTTTTCCAACCTGCGCACGGCCGCCACCCATTCGCTTGGAAACGAACATGGCGGCTCCTCAAGCTTAGGAGATAAACCATGAACAAATCAGATTCACCTCCGCCCTCAGAACTGAAAACCATCGGCCTCACCCCCTTCATCTACTGCTCGAACCAACCGCTGTTCCATGTCACGCGAGACGTTCCCCTCAGTGATGCGTTAGCCATGGCCTCCGATTTTCTGTTCCTTTCCAAGGAACTGACCAGAGACGCTGCCTTTAACCGCGATACCGACCGACATATCTGGGCCGCGCATTATTTGACGGCGATGAGCAAGGCAGTGATTGATGATGCGGTGAAGGTGCTGGAGCGAGTGCCCGATCGGACCGAGGCGAAGCCCAAAAAATAGCGACGAATTGGCCGTGGAATGAGCCCCGAGAATTCGGGGCTTTCACATCAGGATCGACCGGTGCGCTAAGCCCAGACACCCAACGCGGGAATGGCTTGCACTGGCCCCAACCGCTCAATCATTTCCCGGGTAAAAACGACCTCATACGTATCCGCCGCCCTGCCCCATTGCTCTACGATGACCATGCTGTCGACCAGCACGCTTCCCAATTCGGTAATCGTATCCGCCAGATCCTCGACGACTTCCTGAGTTCGACTCCATACACGATCCGTCATCGCTTTAAGCTCAGCCGAAATACGCTCAGATGACGCAGGTTCCGTTTCGGGACAGGTGATATTGCGCAGCAAATGCTGCAACTCTTTTACTTTGGCGTAATCCTGCTCCGCCCCCTGAGCGCCTTTCAGGATGGCAACGGCTTTCGACTTGTCGACGCGCTTCCCGGATGAAGACAATGTCTGCCCCATAGCGCCGGCCAACAGGACCATCATCCGCGCTTCCAAATGCGCTTTCATTGCTTCCATCGACGAAATCGGGCGCGCCAGGGTAATGGCGGCGCCCCCTTGATGCCGCAAGTCCATGGTCACCGACAGGGTCACGCCGCCCGTTGCAAACCCCAATGCGCGGGCCACGACGTAGTGGCCCATTTCGTGATGGGCGATCTGTAATGCGTGATCCCGTACAACGGAAGGCATCCTGTTCGTCATGTCCATCGCCTCACATCCCTCGATAGCCCATTCGACTATGCCTGACGGTTTGCGTCCACCCTCCCAGCGTTGCGCGCCGGTGTCGGTGTCCAGTGCGAAGACTTTGCCGTAGACGGTGCAGGTGTAGGCCGTCTCGCAAGTGAAAATGCCTGAACGGTACTGAGGCTAGACCAAACATCCTGCATGCGATTGGTGCTGTAACATGCGGACCCATTGATGTGTGTTGCTGGAGACAACCTTTGCCTGACACTCGCCCGCCTGTGCTTGACGAAATCGACCGCCAATTGATCGCGGCCCTGCAGCTCAATGCCCGCGAAAGCGTGGCCATGCTCGCCCGGCAGCTGGGCATCGCTCGTACCACCGTGACGTCACGGCTGGCGCGGCTGGAAAAAGCCAAGGTCATCACCGGGTATGGCGTGAGGTTGGGTCAACGGGTGGTGGACGGCGGCTTGCAGGCGTACGTCGGGATCACGGTGCAACCGCGCTCGGGCAAGGAAGTGTTGCGGCGGTTGAGTGCGATGGCACAGGTGCAGCAGTTGTGTGCGGTCAGTGGTGAATTTGATTATGTGGCGTGGTTAAGGACCGATTCGCCGGAGCAGCTGGATCAGTTGCTGGATCAGATCGGGAGCGTGGATGGGGTGGAGAAGACGACCACGTCGATCATTTTGAGCAGCAAGATTGATCGCGGGCAGCCGGTTTAAACGATTCCCTGTGGGAGCGAGCCTGCTCGCGATAGCGGTGTGCCACTGAAAATAAAACTAACTGACACACCGCTATCGCGAGCAGGCTCGCTCCCACATTGATCAGTGTGTATCGCCAGATCGTCACTTTGATCAATTAATTAGCAAAACGACGACACATTGCGTCTTATTAACGTGTTCTACGCTCTCTAGAATGGCTGCCATCTTTTCCTATACTCAGACGCGCATCCCGCGTCCGGTCGCCAGCAAGGTCAGCCATGAACAAGAACAATCGCCATCCTGCAGACGGTAAGAAACCAGTCACCATTTTCGGTCCGGACTTTCCATTTGGCTTCGACGACTGGATCGAGCACCCGGCCGGCCTCGGCAGTATTCCCGAGCACAACCACGGCGCCGAAGTGGCGATTGTCGGCGCAGGCATTGCCGGATTGGTCGCTGCCTATGAACTGATGAAACTGGGCCTCAAGCCCGTCGTCTACGAAGCCTCTAAATTGGGCGGCCGCCTGCGTTCCCAGGCGTTCAACGGGACCGATGGCATCGTCGCCGAACTGGGCGGCATGCGCTTCCCGGTGTCGTCCACGGCGTTTTACCACTATGTCGACAAGCTCGGTCTCGAGACCAAACCCTTTCCCAATCCGCTGACGCCGGCCTCTGGCAGCACCGTGATCGACCTGGAAGGCAAAACCCACTACGCACAGAAGCTGGCCGATCTTCCTGCATTGTTCCAGGAAGTGGCTGACGCCTGGGCCGACGCCCTGGAAGCCGGCTCGCAGTTCTCCGATATCCAGCAAGCGATCCGCGAACGTGACGTGCCGCGCCTCAAAGAGCTCTGGAACACCCTGGTCCCGCTGTGGGACGACCGCACGTTCTACGACTTTGTCGCCACCTCGGAAGCCTTCGCCAAGCTCTCGTTCCATCACCGCGAAGTGTTCGGCCAGGTCGGTTTCGGCACCGGCGGCTGGGACTCGGACTTCCCGAACTCGATGCTGGAAATCTTCCGCGTCGTGATGACCAACTGCGACGATCACCAACATCTGGTCGTCGGCGGCGTCGAACAAGTGCCGCAAGGCATCTGGCGCCATGTGCCGGAGCGTTGCGTGCACTGGCCCGCAGGCACCAGCCTCAAGTCGCTGCACCGAGGCGCGCCACGCTCCGGGGTTAAAAAAATCGCTCACGCCCCGGACGGTCGTTTTGCGGTCACCGATAACAACGGCGACACCCGCGAGTACGCCGCAGTACTGACCACCTGCCAGAGCTGGCTGCTGACCACGCAGATCGAATGCGACGAAACCCTGTTCTCGCAAAAGATGTGGATGGCCCTCGACCGCACCCGCTACATGCAGTCGTCGAAAACCTTCGTGATGGTTGACCGCCCGTTCTGGAAGGACAAGGATCCGGAAACAGGTCGCGACCTGATGAGCATGACCCTCACCGATCGCCTGACCCGTGGCACTTACCTGTTCGACAACGGTGACGACAAGCCCGGGGTAATCTGCCTGTCGTACTCGTGGATGAGTGACGCGCTGAAAATGCTGCCGCACCCGGTGGAAAAACGCGTCGAACTGGCCTTGAACGCGCTGAAAAAGATCTACCCGAAAGTCGATATTGCGGCGCGAATCATCGGCGATCCGATCACCGTATCGTGGGAAGCCGACCCGCATTTCCTCGGGGCTTTCAAAGGCGCACTGCCCGGCCACTATCGCTACAACCAGCGCATGTATGCTCACTTCATGCAGGACGACATGCCGGCCGAACAACGCGGGATTTTCATCGCTGGCGACGACGTTTCGTGGACGCCGGCGTGGGTCGAAGGCGCGGTGCAGACCTCGCTCAATGCGGTGTGGGGCATCATGAAACACTTCGGCGGTGAAACTCACGCCGAGAACCCGGGTCCAGGAGATGTGTTCAACGAGATCGGTCCGATCGCCCTGCCCGAGTAAAAGGAGTTCCAAATGCGCGTAGCCCTTTACCAATGTCCGCCGCTGCCCCTGGACGTCGCCGGCAACCTGCAACGCCTGCATCAACTGGCGCTGGAGGCCAAAGGTGCCGACTTGCTGGTGCTGCCGGAGATGTTTTTGACCGGTTACAACATCGGCGTCGATGCCGTCAGCGTCCTGGCGGAGGTGCACAACGGTGAGTCGGCACAGCAGATCGCGCGCATTGCCAAAACGGCAGGGATTGCCATTTTGTACGGCTATCCCGAGCGCACTGCGGACGGGCAGATCTACAACGCCGTGCAATTGATCGACGCCAACGGCGAGCGCCTGTGCAACTACCGCAAGACTCACCTGTACGGCGACCTCGATCACTCGATGTTCAGCGCCGGGCAGGGTGATTTTCCGCTGGTGGAGCTCAACGGCTGGAAGCTGGGTTTCCTGATCTGCTACGACGTTGAGTTTCCGGAAAATGCGCGGCGGCTGGCCCTGGCCGGCGCCGAGCTGATTCTGGTACCGACAGCGAACATGATTCCTTACGACTTCGTCGCCGACGTCACCGTGCGCGCCCGCGCCTTCGAAAACCAGTGTTACGTGGCGTATGCCAATTACTGCGGAAACGAAGGCGACATCCACTACTGCGGCCAAAGCAGCATCGCCGCACCGGATGGCAGCCGCATCGCTCAGGCGGGCCTTGATGAAGCGCTGATTGTCGGTGAGCTGGATCGTCAGTTGATGGTCGATTCCCGCGCCGCCAACCGCTACTTCCTCGATCGCCGCCCGGAGCTTTACGGCGAGCTTAACAAGCGCTGATCGACCGTTATCCGCTAGCATTAGCGCTTCCCTGTTCTGGAAGTGCTCATGCCTGCGCTGAATCCCCCTCGCCCTCACACTGAAACCCTGGCCAACGGTCTGCGGGTGACGCTGCGTCATGCCCCGAATCTGAAGCGTTGTGCGGCCGCGTTACGGGTTGCTGCAGGCAGTCACGACGTGCCGCTGGCTTGGCCCGGCCTGGCGCATTTTCTTGAACATCTGTTGTTTCTCGGTACCGCGCGTTTTCCTGCGGAACAAGGCCTGATGGCCTACGTGCAAGGTCACGGCGGGCAGGTGAATGCACGGACCAGCGAGCGCACCACGGACTTCTTTTTCGAACTGCCGCCACAGGCGTTTAGCGGTGGGCTGGAACGTCTGTCGGACATGCTCGCTCATCCGCGCATGAATCCGGAGGATCAGCAGCGGGAGCGGGAAGTGTTGCAGGCAGAGTTTGTCGCCTGGTCGCAGGACGCGACGGCGCAACAGCGCCAGGCGCTGTTCGATGGACTTTCACCGACTCATCCGTTGCGCGGCTTTCATGCCGGCAACCGCGACAGCCTGCCGGTGCCGAAGCCAGAATTTCAGAATGCGTTGAAAGATTTCCATCAACGGTTTTATCAGACCGGGCAGATGACGCTGAGCCTGGCCGGCCCGCAAAGTATCGAAGAGCTCAAGCAAATGGCGCTGAGTTTCGGCGCGGCGATTCCCGTGGGAGCAGTCGTCCCGCAACAGGCTCCTGTGCCGCTGATGGAATCTTCGGAGGCAAGTTATCAACAGGTGAACGAGCGCAGGCTTGATCTGCTGTTTACCTTCGAATCGCTGCCCACTTCATCGACCGAAGCCTTGGCGTTTCTGTGCCATTGTTTGAACGCTTCGAAGCCCGGCGGGCTGCTGGCCGAATTGCGCGCACGTGGTTTGGCTGAGCACTTGAACGCCGAGCCGCTGTACCAATTTGCCGGACAAGCCGTGCTGCACGTTGAACTCACAACAACCGCGCCGGCGAGCGTCCTGCACGAGAAGCTGCTGGATTGGCTGGGCTTTTTTGCCTCGCAGCAAGACTGGGCCGCTCTGCGTGAAGAGTACGCGGTCGTGATTCAGCGTCAGCAACTCGTCAGCGGCGCGCTGCAACTCGCCCGACTCGACAGCGAACAGTTGGAAACCAGCCTGTCCGAGCACGGCGTTGCAGCGCTCAAGAGCATCCTGAAGAAAATCGGCGCTGTGGATAACTTCAGCGGCGAATGGCAACTGCCAACACCGAATCCATTCTTGCGCACCGAAGCGCCGCCCCAAAACGCCGGGTTGATTCGCGGGCAAACCAGCAAGCACCGTGGCTTGCGCACATTCGCCCAGGACCGTTCACGCAGCCGTCGTGAACATTCTCCCATGCAGTTCAGCCAGGCCTTGCCGGATAACACCGCGGAAGGCGCCATTTATTTGCGCTGGCGGCTCGAGGCCGAACCTCATCCCCGCCTTCAGCAGCGCCTGGAAAACAACCTGCAGCCACTGCGCGAGGATGCACGCCAGGCAGGTGTCGATTTTTCCTTCAGCGCGTCGGGCAACGAATGGCTGCTGAAGGTGACCGGACTGCAGGAACCGATGCCGAGCGTTCTCGAACATGCACTGAAAGAGCTGACACAACCTGCCAGCGATTTCTCACAGGAAGAATCGAGAAGCCCTGCGCTGATCCCGATCAAACAACTGCTCAAGGCGTTGCCCAATCTTCTCGTTGATCACAGCGGTGTCTCTGAAGACCTGCAGCAGTTATGGTCAAGTGCGCGCTGGGAAGGTCTGGCGACAGGCCTTTCAGCACCCACTCAAGCAGCAATGGGCCTGGCCCTGAGCCGGGTGCCAGGCGTTGCGGACACCCAACCGTCCACGCCGATCTCGATCAACTCACAGCGCCTCTGGACAACGCTCGACAGCGACTCCAGCGAACACGCGTTGTTGCTGTTCTGTCCGACAGCTACCCAGGACATCGGCGATGAAGCCGCCTGGCGTTTGTTGGCGCTTGTCTGTCAGACGCCGATCTATCAGCGCCTGCGCGTGGAGCTGCAATTGGGTTACGCGGTGTTCAGCGCACTGCGTCAGATCCATGGGCAGACCGGAATCCTGCTTGGCGTGCAGTCGCCCGGCACCTCGCCATTGAAGTTGCTGGAACACATGGAGTGCTTCCTGAGCGACCTGCCCGGGTTGGTCGAGGGGATCGACGAGGCGGCTTTCATCGCCCAGCGCCAGGCGTTGGCCGATCAATTCGACATCGCGGCCTTACCCTTGGCCCAGGCTGCCGAACTGCTCTGGCAAGGCAAGCTGGCAGGCCGCTCGTCGGATTACCTGACGCAGCTGACCTTGTCGATTCTGGCCACCGACCGCCCCGCGCTGATCGCCGCCGCCCATCGACTGAACAACGCCGAGGGTGGCTGGCGCTGCCTGGCCAGCAGTTCGGAACCGGAAGCGCCTTGGCAAGTGACGAAATGATCATTACCGCTGGTGCAATTAGCTTTTTCCGAGAATGCAGGCCTTTCGCTCTGTAATTTTGAGTAACATAGCCACCTAACTATCTGAACATCTCCGGCTGGAGGTGGACTATATGTATAGATCTCAACTGTCCCATCACCTGAAGGAGCGCTCCCATGTCCTGGTCCAAACCTGCTTACACCGACCTGCGTATCGGCTTTGAAGTCACCATGTACTTCGCAAGCCGCTAAGTTTGTCTTGCAGTTCAGCGCCTCGGTTTGCCGAGGCGTTTTTATTTTCAGCGTTGAAATTGATGGAGCGGCCATGTTTGTCCAGATTCTAGGTTCCGCCGCCGGCGGCGGTTTCCCGCAGTGGAACTGCAACTGCGTGAACTGCGCGGGTTTTCGCGACGGGAGCCTGAACGCCAAGGCGCGGACCCAGTCGTCCATCGCGATTTCTGATGATGGCGTGAACTGGGTACTGTGCAATGCCTCGCCGGACATCCGTGCCCAGCTCCAGAGTTTCACCCCGATGCAACCGGGGCGCGCCCTGCGCGATACCGGCATCAGCGCGATCATCCTGATGGACAGCCAGATTGATCACACCACCGGCCTGCTCAGCCTGCGCGAGGGTTGCCCGCACAACGTCTGGTGCACGGACATGGTCCATGAAGACCTGAGCACCGGTTTCCCGCTGTTCACCATGCTGACCCACTGGAACGGCGGGCTGAACTGGAACCGCATCGAACTCGACTGCAGCTTCACCATCCCGGCGTGCCCGAGTCTGCGCTTCACCCCGTTGCCACTGCGCAGCGCTGCGCCGCCTTACTCGCCGCACCGCTTCGACCCGCATCCGGGCGACAACATCGGACTGATCGTCGAAGACCTGAACACCGGCGGCAAGCTGTTCTACGCGCCGGGCCTGGGCAAGGTCGACGCACCGCTGCTGGAGATCATGGCCGGCAGCGACTGCCTGCTGGTGGACGGCACGATGTGGGACGATGACGAAATGCAGCGCCGTGGCGTCGGCACCCGAACTGGCCGGGAAATGGGTCACCTGGCGCAAAACGGCCCCGGCGGCATGCTGGAAGTGCTGGAAAAACTGCCCAGGCAGCGCAAGGTGCTTATCCATATCAACAATACCAACCCGATCCTCGATGAGGATTCGCCGGAGCGTGCCGAGCTGGTTCGGCGCGATGTTGAAGTGGCGTATGACGGCATGAGTATTGTGTTGTAGGGCATCGAGACCGCTGCGCGGTCTATCGCCAGCAGGCTGGCTCCCACAGGGGAATGCGATCAACTGTGGGAGCCGGCCTGCTGGCGATGAGGCCGGTCCAGACACTAAAGAATCCACCGGTCTTCCCCGGAGAACCGAAATGACTGACACCCCACTGTCCCCCACCGAATTCGAAGCGGCCCTGCGCGCCAAGGGCGCCTACTACCACATCCATCACCCGTACCACGTGGCGATGTATGAAGGTCGGGCGACCCGCGAGCAGATCCAGGGTTGGGTTGCCAACCGGTTTTACTATCAGGTGAACATCCCCCTGAAGGACGCCGCCATCCTGGCCAATTGCCCGGACCGCGAGATCCGTCGCGAGTGGATTCAACGTCTGCTGGACCATGATGGCGCCCCCGGTGAAGACGGCGGCATCGAAGCCTGGCTGCGTCTGGGTCAAGCCGTCGGCCTCGACCCGGACCAACTGCGCTCCCAGGAACTGGTGCTGCCCGGCGTACGTTTTGCCGTGGACGCCTACGTCAACTTCGCCCGCCGGGCCAGTTGGCAGGAAGCCGCCAGCAGTTCGCTGACCGAGCTGTTCGCGCCGCAGATCCACCAATCGCGTCTCGACAGCTGGCCGCAGCATTACCCGTGGATCGACCCGGCCGGCTATGAGTATTTCCGCACCCGACTGGGCCAGGCGCGGCGCGATGTGGAACATGGTCTGGCGATCACGTTGCAGCACTACACGACGCGAGAAGGCCAGGAGCGCATGCTGGAAATTCTCCAGTTCAAACTGGACATACTTTGGAGCATGCTCGATGCCATGAGCATGGCCTACGAACTGAAACGCCCGCCGTATCACAGCGTGACCGAGCAACGGGTCTGGCACAAAGGAATCACCTTATGAGTTTCGATCGCAGCAAGACCCCGACCTGGCGTCCCGGCTACCGCTTTCAGTACGAACCGGCGCAGAAAGGCCATGTGCTGCTCTACCCGGAAGGCATGATCAAACTCAATGAAAGCGCCGCGCTGATCGGTGGTTTGATCGACGGCGAACGCGATGTCGCGGCGATCATCGCCGAACTGGACGCGCAGTTCCCCGGCGTGCCGGAGCTCGGTGATGACATCGAGCAGTTCATGGAGGTCGCCCGTGCTCAGCACTGGATCGAACTTGCCTGATTCCGTGTCGGACAAGTTACCGCCCAAACCGGAAATCGGTCTGCCGCTGTGGCTGCTGGCCGAGCTGACCTATCGCTGCCCGCTGCAATGTCCCTACTGCTCCAATCCGCTGGACTTCGCCGAGCAGGGCAAAGAGCTGAGCACCGAGCAGTGGATCAAGGTGTTCCGCGAAGCGCGGGAAATGGGCGCCGCGCAGCTGGGCTTTTCTGGCGGCGAACCGCTGGTGCGCCAGGACCTCGCCGAGCTGATTGCCGAAGCGCGCAAGTTGGGTTTCTACACCAACCTGATCACCTCCGGCATCGGCCTCACCGAGCAGAAAATCAGCGACTTCAAGAAAGCCGGTCTGGACCACATCCAGATCAGCTTCCAGGCCAGTGACGAGCAAGTGAACAACTTACTGGCCGGCTCGAAAAAGGCCTTCGCGCAGAAGCTGGAAATGGCTCGCGCAGTAAAGGCTCACGGCTATCCGATGGTGCTGAATTTCGTCACTCACCGGCACAACATCGACAAGATCGACCGGATCATCGAGCTGTGCATTGCCCTTGAGGCGGACTTCGTCGAACTCGCCACTTGCCAGTTTTACGGTTGGGCGCAGCTCAATCGGGTCGGACTGTTGCCGACCAAGGAACAACTGGTCCGCGCCGAACGCATCACCAACGAATACCGCGCCAGACTCGAAGCCGAAGAGCATCCGTGCAAGCTGATTTTCGTCACGCCGGACTACTACGAAGAACGCCCGAAAGCCTGTATGAATGGCTGGGGCAGTATTTTTCTGACAGTGACCCCGGACGGAACCGCCCTGCCCTGTCATGGCGCCCGACAGATGCCGGTGCAGTTTCCCAACGTGCGTGACCACAGCATGCAGCACATCTGGTACGACTCATTCGGCTTCAACCGCTTTCGCGGCTACGACTGGATGCCCGAGCCGTGCCGCTCCTGCGATGAGAAAGAAAAGGATTTCGGCGGCTGCCGCTGCCAGGCATTCATGCTCACGGGTGACGCGAGCAATGCCGACCCGGTATGCAGCAAATCGGAACATCACGGCGTGATTCTCAAGGCCCGCGAAGAAGCCGAGCACGCGACCCAGACCATCGAACAACTGGCCTTTCGCAATGAACGAAACTCACGAATCATCGCCAAAAGCTGAACCTTTCAGCGCTGCCAAAGCGGTCGCTGCCGGGGTCGACTTTGCCGAATTGCAGGTTGGCCGGCATGGCCTGTTCTGGAATGAATACCGCCCCGAGGACGCCGCTTGCCGCATCTGGCATTGGCGGGATGGTCAGGCACATTGCCTGACGCCAGCGGGTTTTAGTGTGCGCAGTCGGGTGTACGAATATGGCGGTGGGGCGTTTTGCCTGACAGATGACGGGGTGGTTTTCGTCAACGAGGCGGATCAGCAGCTGTACCGCCAATCGCTGGCAGGCGAAACGCCCGAAGTGCTGACATCTGGCGAATGCCGCTATGGCGACCTGCAGTTTGCGCACGGGCAGGTGCTGGCGGTTGAAGAGCATCGAGACCGGCATCGTCTGGTGGCCATCGATCTGGCGGACGGCGCGCGTCACCTGCTGGTCGAAGGTGCGGACTTTTATGCCGCGCCGACGTTGAGCCCTGACGCTCAACGGTTGGCCTGGGTCGAGTGGAGTCGCCCGGACCAGCCATGGACCGCAACTCGCCTGATGGTTGCCGACCGCCAGGACGACAGCCGTTTCGCTCAGGCACGTTGCCTGGCGGGCGATGGTGTTCAGGAGTCGTTGCAACAGCCGCGCTTCGACGACAGTGGTCGCCTGTTTTGTCTGACGGATCGTGGCGGCTACTGGCAGCCGTGGGTCGAGTCTTCCAATGCTTTGCGTCCGCTGCCCAGCGCTGCGGCTGATCATGGGCCCGCGCCTTGGCAGTTGGGTGGTTGCACCTGGCTGCCCTTGAGTGAAAACAGCTATCTGGCCAGTTGGACCGAAGACGGATTCGGCCGACTGGGCATTGGTGGTGACACTACAGAAGATTTCACCGGGGACTACAGCCGTTTCCGACACCTCGCACTGGATGACCAATTCATCTACTGCATCGCTGCCTCGCCAGTCAGTTCGTCCGCCGTGATCGCCATCGACCGAAAAACCCGACAGGTCAAGGTGTTGGCCGGGGGAATGGCACCGTTGCCCGCCGGGCAAATCAGCGTCCCGCAAACCCTGCGCTACCCGAGCGGTTCAGGCGAGGCTCACGGTTTTTTCTACCCGGCGATGACTGGCGACACAAAGCCGCCGCTGGTGGTGTTCATCCACGGGGGCCCGACATCGGCGTGCTACCCGATGCTCGATCCGCGCATTCAGTACTGGACGCAACGCGGCTTCGCCGTGGCCGACCTCAACTACCGTGGCAGCAGCGGCTACGGCCGCGCTTACCGCCAGGCGCTGCATTTGAGTTGGGGTGAGGTGGATGTGGAGGACGCCTGCGCGGTGGTCGGCCATCTCGCCGTGCGCGGACTGATCGACGGCGACCAGGCGTTTGTTCGCGGTGGCAGTGCCGGCGGCTATACCACGCTGTGCGCGTTGGCGTTTCAGCAGGTCTTCCGCGCGGGCGCCAGCCTCTACGGCGTCAGCGATCCCGTTGCACTGGGCCGCGCGACCCACAAGTTTGAAGGCGATTATCTGGATTGGCTGATTGGTGATCCTGAACAGGATGCCGAGCGCTACGCCGCGCGCACGCCATTGCAGCATGCGAGCAACATCAGCGTGCCAGTGATTTTCTTTCAGGGCGAACTGGACGCCGTGGTCGTGCCGCAACAGACCCGCGACATGGTCGAGGCGCTGCAGCAAAACGGCATTCTGGTTGAAGCACATTATTACGCAGACGAACGTCACGGCTTCCGCAAGGCCGGCAATCAGGCCCACGCGCTGGAACAGGAATGGTTGTTTTATCGGCGGGTGATGGCGCTGGAAAGCTGAAACCGCGTCGCTTCAATCGCCGGCAAGCCGCCGCCTCCAGGATCGGTGAAATCCCCGCGGGAGCTGGCTTGCCGGCGAAAGCGATCTATCTGACACCGTGAAACTCAACGTTTGGCGATGATGTAGACCGCATGCACGATCCCAGGAATGTAACCGCACAACGTCAGCAGAATATTCAGCCAGAACGCGCCGGCGAAACCGACCTGCAGAAACACACCCAGTGGCGGCAATAGAATGGCGATGATGATGCGAATGAAATCCATGGGGCAGCTCCTGATTTGAAGAGGGCTCATGTGAGCCTTACTGCTAATCGACCAACACCGTTCGTCAGGGTTCAGTGCGAATACTGGCTGAATACCGATACCCAAATGAATCTGCGAACAAAAAAACGCCCCACGTCAAAAGAATCAGACGTGGGGCGATGCGTTATACCGCGAGACGGTTCGGGAATTCGTGTAGGGCGGTTGTGATCAGACGGCAATCCCTTTGCGGCATTGCAGTTGTGCGGTACGCACCCGGGAAAAGGCGCGGGCCAGGCGCAGGAGCATTTCGTCGACATTGGCCTTGCTGACCGTGAGCGCCGGGGTGAAGCGCAGGCAGTCGGCTTGTGGGGCGTCGAGCAACAAGCCCTCGTACAGCGCTGCTTTGACGACGGCGGCAGCCGAATCGTCGGACAGCGTAAGACCCCAGAGCAATCCCTGACCGCGCAGTTCGCCATGACCATAGCGATGAGCCAGACGCGCCAGGCCTTCGCGCAAGTGCTGGCCGGTTTCCCGGACATGCTCGAGAAAACCCTTGTCCTGCACGTTATCGAGTACAGCCAGACCCGCAGCGGTCATCAGCGCGTTGCCATGATGGGTGCCCGTCAGCTCGCCGACATCGAAACAGCAGGCCCTGCCTCGAGCCAGCAGCGCCGCCAGAGGCACACCCCCGCCCAGCCCTTTGCCAAGGACAACGATATCTGCCCGCACACCGTAGCGTTGTTCCGCGAGCA
This sequence comes from Pseudomonas sp. NFX71, assembly GCF_048079215.1. Taxonomy (NCBI): domain Bacteria; kingdom Pseudomonadati; phylum Pseudomonadota; class Gammaproteobacteria; order Pseudomonadales; family Pseudomonadaceae; genus Pseudomonas; species Pseudomonas sp. NFX71. Next base: position 1,346,463 of record NZ_CP182230.1, read on the forward strand.
ATGTCCCGAGGCGACCGACACCGGTCTGCACTTCGTCGAAGATCAACAGAATGCCGAGCTCACGACACAGGCGTTCGACACCCTCGAGGTAAAGCTCGGTGGCGGGGATCACCCCGGCTTCGCTCTGAATCGGTTCGAGCATGATTGCCACGGTCCGTGCATCAACCGCTGCATTCAAGGCTGCAAGATCGTTGAACGGCACGTGGCTGAAGCCGGGGAGTTGCGGTTCGAAGCGGTTGGTCAGCGTGGAACTGTCCGACGCTGGAATCGTTCCGAGACTACGGCCATGGCATCCCTGCCTGGCCACGATGATCCGCGAAGCACCACCGCGATAACGCTGACCCCATTTGCGCGCCAGCTTGATCGCCGCTTCACAGGCTTCGCTGCCACTGTTGAGCAGGTACGCCTGATCACTGCCGGTGCTCATGCAGAGCCGCTCGGCGAGGTTGAGCATGCCGCGGTTATGCAGGCCGAAACCGGGATTGATCAGTGACTGAGCCTGCGCCGTAATCGCATTGACCAGTACAGAAGGGCTATGTCCGAGGCTATTGGCCCCGCCACCCTGTGAAAAATCCAGATAGGCACGGTCATCGCTGTCCCACAACCAGGAGCCCTGGCCGCGCACAAAAATCTGTTTCGGCCGCTCGACACTGGGCATCAGGTACTCGCTGGAAAGATTGTCACTGCTGGCCGGCAGGAAACTGTCCGCGGCCAGATCATCAAGGCTGGGAGCGCTTCGCCGTAAATTGAACAAGTTCATCGGAAAAAACCTCGGTTGAGATTTTTTGCCTTACCTATGCAAACAACCTCGGCGTAAACGATATTCATCGCGCTCTATGGCCCTGTAAGCCTTGTGAATGCGGTTAGACTAGGCTCAGACAAGGCCGTGAGCCATTTCGATTTCCCAGTATTTTCGATAAGCAAATCTTATGGATTTCAAACAACTGCGTTATTTCGTCGCGGTCTACGAAGAGGGCCATGTCGGCCGGGCCGCCGAGCGACTCTCGATCTCTCAGCCTGCCCTGTCCCAACAGATCCGCCACCTCGAACAAAACCTTGATGTCAGTCTGTTCGAGCGCAGCAGTAAACGCCTGCTGCCTACCCTGGCCGCCCACACGTTGTACAACCACGCCTTGCCCTTGCTGGATGGTTTGCAACGGGCACGTGAAGCGCTGGGCAATTTCAAGGGACAAGCGCTGCGCACGCTGGCCATTGGCGTGTTGCAAACCGTCCACACCAGTCTCGTGCCGCAAATGCTCGAACGCCTGCGCAAGGCGCAGCCGCACCTGGTGGTGCAAATCTATGAACTGACCGGGTTGGAGATCGAGCGGCGGCTGCTCAACGGCGCTCTGGACATCGGCATCAGTTACCTGCCGCCCCGACAGCCAGGGTTGCACGGCGTGATGCTGTACGAAGATGAACTGACGCTCGTCATCCCGGCGGATCACCCGTTGCGCGAATTCAAGAAAGTCTCCATGAGTCAGGCTGCCGAGTTGCCGATGTTGCTGCTGGGTGAAGAGTTTCAGGTGCGACAGATCTGGCAGACGCAACTGGCCAACCTGGGGCGGCGCCCGCAGGTGCAGGCGGAACTGAACAATATGGCGGGGATTCTCGACAGTCTGCCCCATACCCGGCTCGCGACCGTGCTTCCGGGGCGCTCGCAGAAAGCGCTCGACAACCACGAACTGCTCTGGAAACCGCTGACTGAACCGCGGGTGCCACTGAAAGTCGGGTTGGTGTGTCGGGATGTGCAGCGGCAACAAGCCTCGCTGGCCTTATTGCGAACCTTGCTGGAAGAGGTGATGAATGGACCGGATGAGCGCTCGGCAACCCTGGATGGGTTGAGCTGACTACTTTTCTGCGGACAAAAGAAAACCCCGCCGAAGCGGGGCTTTGCAGACTGTTTCCCTGACATCCATTTCACTCCGCCGTCCTGGCAGAATCCTACGTGTCCGTGTTGTTGCTTTGCGCTTCCTGCGCGACGTCCATGAGAAGTAGATTAGCTGTGGATCCAATCTGTATCTATGGGAGAAAAGCAGCACGTCATGTAAGCAAATACTTACATGACGTCACATTGTCAGAACTGCGCTGCGTCCAGCAGGAACAACGATTCGCTCCCGGCCTTCACCGACGCGCTCAACGAGTGAATACGCGGCAGCAGGCGTGCGAAATAGAACCGCGCGGTACCCAGCTTGCTCGCGTAGAAATCGTCCTGCGCTTCTTTGCCCGAGGCCGCCTTGGCCATCAGTGCCCACATGTAGGCGTAGGCCACATAACCGAAGGTTTGCAGGTACTCGACCGAGGCCGCGCCGATTTCGTTCGGGTTGTTTTTTGCCCGGTCCAGCAACCATGCGGTCAATTCGTCGAGGGTGGTCACGGCATCGTTCAGCGGCTTGGTGAACTCGGCCAGGTCAGCGCTGGCCGTCGCGGTGAAATGACGGATCTCGTCGGCAAACAGGTTGTAGAACGCCCCGCCGCTGCCGACGATTTTGCGTCCGACCAAGTCCAGCGCCTGAATGCCGTTGGTGCCTTCGTAGATCTGGGTGATGCGCACGTCGCGGACCAGTTGCTCCTGGCCCCATTCACGAATGTAACCGTGGCCGCCGAACACCTGCTGGCCGTGAATGGTGGTCTCCAGACCGAGGTCCGTCAGGAACGCCTTGGCCACCGGGGTCAGCAGCGCCACCAGGTCTTCCGCGCGTTTGCGGGTGGTGGCGTCTTCGCTGAACTTGGCGGTGTCCAGTTGCATGGCCACGTACGTCGAGAATGCACGGCCGCCTTCGTTCGAGGCTTTCATGGTCAGCAGCATGCGACGCACGTCCGGGTGGACAATGATCGGGTCCGCCACTTTGTCCTTGTTCTGCGCGCCCGTCGGCGAGCGGCTTTGCAGACGGTCGCGGGCGTATTCGATGGCGTTCTGGTAAGAGCGCTCGCCAGAGGCCAGGCCCTGAATGCCGACGCCCAGACGTTCGTAGTTCATCATGGTGAACATCGCCGCCAGGCCTTTGTTCGGCTCGCCGACAAGATAGCCCACGGCTTCGTCGAAGTTCATCACGCAGGTTGCGGACGCCTGAATGCCCATCTTGTGTTCGATCGAACCGCAGGTCGCCGGGTTGCGTGCACCCAGGCTGCCATCGGCATTGACCATGAACTTCGGCACCAGGAACAGCGAAATGCCTTTCGGCCCCGCTGGCGCATCCGGTAACTTGGCCAGCACCAGATGGATGATGTTCTCGGTCAGGTCGTGTTCGCCGCCGGTGATGAAAATCTTGGTGCCGCTGACTTTGTAGGAACCGTCGGCCTGAGGTTCGGCCTTGGTGCGGATGATCCCCAGGTCAGTGCCGGCGTGCGGCTCGGTCAGGCACATCGAACCGGCCCAGACGCCGGCGTACATGTTCGGCAGGTACGCGGCTTTCAGTTCTTCGCTGGCGTGCGCGTTGATCGACAGGCAGGCGCCGGCAGTCAGCATCGGGTACAGACCGAAGGACAGGCTCGCGGAGTTGACCATTTCTTCGACCTGAGCCGAAACCGCCTTGGGCATGCCCATGCCGCCGTAGGTCGGATCGCCACCGACGCCCACCCAACCGCCTTCGGCATAAGTCTGATAAGCCTGTGGGAAACCTGCCGGCGTGGTGACAGCACCGTCCGCCCAATGGCAACCTTCTTCATCAGCCGAACGACTCAGGGGCGCGATGCTTTTGCTGGTGACCTTGCCGGCTTCTTCAAGAATGGCTTCAACGGTTTCCGCATCGACGGTCTCGGCCAGCGCAGGCAACTCGGCCCAGAGTTTGGCGACCTCGAAAACTTCATTGAGGACGAAGCGCATATCGCGCAGGGGCGCTTTGTAGTCAGCCATGGCAAACCTCGCAGGATCTTTACAGGTGATTCGTAGGAAGAATGTTTTCGTGGGGTCCGAGTGTAACCCAACAACTTTTGCGACACATAGGGTCAGCTAGTGACCATTTTGTAATTTTTAGTCATCAACAAAAAAGCCCGCACGAGGCGGGCTTCCGTCAAGCGTGACTGAATAACTACAGCGCAAACAACTCCGCCGGCAGCTTCATCAGGCAATCGCTACCCGCTTCAATGGCCGCGCGATGAGCGGCGGTGCGCGGGAGCAAGCGCTTGAAGTAAAACTCGCTGGTCGCCAGTTTGGCCCGGCAGTAATCGGCATCGCCGCTGCCCGCATCCAGTTGTGACTGAGCCACCAGAGCCATGCGCAGCCACAAATAGCCAAGGATGATGTAACCGCTGTACATCAGGTAATCCACTGACGCGGCGCCCACTTCGTCCGGATTCTTCATCGCAGCCATGCCGACCTGGGTGGTCAGCTCGCCCCACTGCTGATTCAACCCATTGAGTTGCGCCACATAACTGGCCAGTTGCGGATGCCCGGCGTTCGCCGCGCAAAACCTGTGGACGATTTTGGTAAAGCCGCGCAGCAGCTTGCCTTGACTGCCGAGCACTTTGCGCCCCAGTAAATCCAGCGCCTGAATGCCGTTGGTGCCTTCGTAGATCGGTGCGATCCGGCAATCGCGAACCAGTTGCTCCATGCCCCACTCACGAATGAACCCGTGACCGCCAAATACTTGCATGCCGAGGTTGGTCACTTCCAGCCCGGTGTCGGTCATGAAGGCTTTGCAGATCGGCGTCAGGAAGGCCAACAGGTCTTCGGCGTCCTGCCGCGCGGTTTCATCCGGGCTCAGGTGCGCAGCGTCCAGCAATTGCGCGGTGAAGTACGTCAACGCACGATTGCCTTCGTTGAAGGCTTTCATGGTCAGCAACATCCGGCGCACATCAGGGTGAACGATGATCGGGTCGGCGACTTTTTCCGGCGCTTTCGGACCGGTCAGCGAGCGCATCTGCAGACGATCGTTGGCGTACTTGATCGCGCCCTGGAAGCTCGCTTCGCCCAGACACAAACCCTGCATCCCGGTGCCAAGGCGCGCATGGTTCATCATGGTGAACATGCAGTTCAGGCCCTTGTTCGGTTCACCGATCAGGAAGCCCTTGGCCTCGTCGAAGTTCAGCACGCAGGTGGCCGAAGCCTTGATGCCCATCTTGTGCTCGATCGAGCCGCAGGAAACGCCGTTGCGCTCTCCTGCTTCGCCTTCTGCATTGGGTAGGAATTTGGGAACGATGAACAACGAAATGCCCTTGGTTCCTGCAGGAGCATCCGGCAGTTTCGCCAGCACCAGGTGAATGATGTTGTCACTCATGTCGTGTTCGCCGGCGGAAATGAAGATCTTGCTGCCGGAGATCGCGTAGCTGCCGTCCGCTGCAGGCACGGCGCGGGTCTTGATGATGCCCAGGTCGGTGCCGCAATGGGCTTCGGTCAGGCACATGGTGCCGGTCCATTGGCCAGCGGTGAGTTTGCTCAGGTAGGTCTGCTTTTGTTCCTCGGTGCCGTGAGCATGGATCGCCGACATCGCGCCGTGCGTCAGGCCCGGGTACATCCCCCAAGAGGTGTTGCTGGACCCGACCATCTCGCTGATGACCAGCCCCAGAGAACTCGGCAAGCCTTGGCCGCCGTAAGCGGGATCAGCCGCCAGACCATGCCAGCCACCGTCCACGTATTGCGCGAAGGCTTGCTTGAAGCCTGCAGGCGTTGTCACCACGCCATTGTCAAAATGGCAGCCTTCTTCGTCGCCGCTGCGATTGAGCGGTGCCAGCACGTTCTCGCAGAATTTCGCACCTTCTTCGAGGATCGCATTGACCATGTCCGGGCTGGCCTCGGTGGCACCCAGCGCCTCGTAGTTGCTGTGAAAATCGAAGACGTGGTCGATCAGAAAGCGCATGTCGCGCAGAGGAGCTTTGTACTCGGGCATGGTCATTTCTCCGGCAGCAGATTCCTTAAACCTACTGCCGCCGGACACGCCTCACAATCACAGTCCAGACGCTGAATGCGCCATCATCACTCAACCCGCAGCAGCGTCCATGCGCACCGCGCCACGACGGTTTTGCCCGTAAGCCACCACGCAGTTTCGTCCGGCACCTTTAGCAGCGTAGAGCGCCTCATCGGCAGACTTGAGCACTTTTTCGGGGTTACGTTGATCCACCCGCTCGGCGACGCCGATGCTGACGGTGACCGACACACTCGTGGCCGCGGAACCGGAACGACGCTGACGCCCCTGCTGATCGTCTTGAGGACGACTGTCCTGGTTACGCAGTTGAATGTTGTAGGTCTCGATCGATTCGCGGATGACTTCCAGGTGCGGCATGCACTCCTCGAGTGTCTTGCCCGCAAACACCAGTGCAAATTCCTCACCGCCATAGCGATAAGCCCTACCTCCACCGCCGATTTTCGACAACTTGCTGGCCACCAGGCGCAGCACCTGATCACCGACATCGTGGCCGTGGGTGTCGTTGAATTTCTTGAAGTGGTCGACGTCGCTCATGGCCAGTACGTAATTGCGCCCCAGGCGCTGCATGCGCTCGTTCAAGGCGCGACGCCCGGGCAGACCGGTGAGCTCATCGCGAAAAGCCATTTGATAGGCTTCATGGGCAACCGCCGCGGCAATCATCAACATTACCTGGCTGCACATGATGTTCAGGGTGAACGGCAGGATGAAGGTTTTCGGTAACGCCCAGAACAACCCGAGCAAACCCACCAGTTGTGCCGCGTGCAAGGGTCTCGGATTACGCCAGTATTGCCAGCTCAGCAGCAGGAACGAGGCGATGAATACCGGGTAGGACAGCTGGATCAGGCTCATCCAGGCACCATGCAGCGCGGGCCAGCGGATTTCCGACAGCCACATCAGCAACGCCTGCGGGTAACTTTGTTCCAGTCCCAGCGCCACACTGCCAACGGCCAGCAACACCGCGAAACGGGCGACCATGTCCTGGAACAGATGGGTGCGTTCCTGCCACGCCGCGAACACACCAAACAGCAGCGGAAGCAGTAAACAACACAGGTGAAAAACCACAGCCGCGTCTTCGCGCACCTTACCGTTGTCGCGGTAATAGTCGGTCTGGGTATCAAGCAGGTAGTAGGCGATGTACACCGTGACCATCAGGAACAGTTCGCGCTGACGTCGATAAACCGCGCAGTAAGCGCCGCCGAGCAACAAAACGAGGGTCGGCAAGACGTTGAACAGCGACGTGAAGAAGACGTTCAGATCCTTGACATAGGCAGCCGCCAACCCCGCAATCAACAGCAGAAGTGACGGTAGGAAATGGCTGAAACGTACAGCGGAAGAACGCGGCAAGGGTAAAGCTCCGACCCGTCATGTCTATAGATGGCATTGTGCCCACTACTTTAACGGCAGTACCCCTGATTTTCTGAGTGATTTGATAAGGTTTTTTTGACGCCGCGTTAATGACTTCTATCCGGGCACCCAGTCATGCGCGGTTCCCCCATCAAGGGTCGTGTAAAAGACAGGGAAACGGCCTCGACCACGGTTCTTTTTCCACCCGAGCCGATTTCAAAAAAAAACCGCCACTCCCGAAGGAGCAGCGGTTTTTTTTAGAAGGGCGCGTTAAGGCTTAGTAGCCCAGTGCGAAGTCTTCTTCTTTCATGTCCATCAGGTTGTTGGCGCCCGACAGCATGGTTGCAACGTGCGTGCGGGTACGCGGCAGGATGCGCTGGAAGTAGAAGCGCGCGGTCTGCAGCTTGGCGGTGTAGAACGCCGTTTCGCTGGTGCCGGCCGCCAGTTTCTCGGCTGCCAGACGCGCCATGTCTGCCCAGAAGTAAGCCAGGCAGGCGTAACCGGAGTACATCAGGTAGTCCACGGAGGCCGCGCCGACTTCTTCGCGGTCTTTCATGGCCGCCATACCGACCTTCATGGTCAGCTCGCCCCATTCCTTGTTGATTGCAGCCAGCGGTGTGACGAATTCCTGAACGGCTTCGTTGCCTTCGTTGGTCTGGCAGAACTTGTGGACGATCTTGGTGAAGCCTTTCAGGGCCTCGCCTTGAGTCATCAGCACTTTACGGCCCAGCAGGTCGAGTGCCTGGATGCCGGTGGTGCCTTCGTACAGCATCGAAATGCGGCTGTCGCGAACGTTCTGCTCCATGCCCCACTCGGCGATGAAGCCGTGGCCGCCGTAGATTTGCACGCCGTGGTTGGCGGATTCGAAACCGACTTCGGTCATGAAGGCTTTGGCGATTGGCGTCATGAACGCCAGCAGCGCGTCGGCTTTCTTCTTCTCTTCTTCGTCCACACCGTACTTGACGATGTCGACTTGCTTGGCGGTGAAGTAAACCATTGCGCGGTTGCCTTCGGCGAACGCTTTCATGGTCAACAGCATGCGGCGTACGTCAGGGTGCACGATGATCGGGTCAGCGGCTTTTTCCGGCGCTTTCGGGCCAGTCAGGGAGCGCATTTGCAGACGATCGCGAGCGTATTTCAGGCCGCCCTGGAAGCCGATCTCGGCGTGGGCCAGACCTTGCAGCGCGGTGCCCAGACGTGCGGTGTTCATGAAGGTGAACATGCAGTTCAGGCCTTTGTTCGCCGGGCCGATCAGGAAACCGGTGGCCGCGTCGAAGTTCATCACGCAAGTGGCGTTGCCGTGGATGCCCATTTTGTGTTCCAGGGAACCACAGGATACGGCGTTACGCGCACCGATCGAGCCGTCTTCGTTGGGCAGGAACTTCGGCACGATGAACAGCGAAATGCCTTTGGTGCCAGCCGGTGCATCCGGCAGGCGGGCCAGCACGATGTGGACAATGTTATCGGCCATGTCGTGTTCGCCGGCCGAGATGAAGATCTTGGTGCCGGAGACTTTGTAGGAACCGTCGGCCTGAGGTTCGGCCTTGGTGCGCAGCATGCCCAGGTCGGTGCCGCAATGCGGTTCGGTCAGGCACATGGTGCCGGTCCATTCGCCAGATACCAGTTTGGTCAGGTAGGCGTGTTGTTGCTCAGGCGTGCCGTGCTCGGAGATGGTGTTCATCGCGCCGTGCGACAGGCCTGGGTACATGCCCCACGACCAGTTGGCTTCGCCGACCATTTCGCTGACAGCCAGACCCAGAGACTCTGGCAGGCCCTGGCCGCCGTGCTCTACGTCGTGGGCCAGGCTCGGCCAGCCGCCTTCGACGAATTGTTTGTAGGCCTCTTTGAAACCAGTCGGGGTTTTAACACCGGACTCGCTCCAAGTGCAGCCTTCGGTGTCACCCACGCGGTTCAGCGGAGCCAGCACCTGCTCACAAAACTTGGCGCCTTCTTCGAGAATGGCGTCAACCATGTCCGGAGTTGCGTCTGCACAAGCCGGAAGGCTCTGATAGTGCGCTTCGTAGCCGAGCAGTTCGTCACGAACGAAGCGAATATCACGCAAGGGGGCCTTGTAGTCAGGCATAGCGATAAACCTCTGCTGATGTAACCGGGAATGAACGACCGTGGTTATTTGTTGTGACGGTCAAACAGTTGTTTGAAACATACGTTTACGCCCAAATCTTGTCAAGCATCGATCTTTTGCCGTTCGTCATCGCTCTGCGCAAATCCCGGGCGCACAGCAACCACGCGCCGTTGCCCAAGCAACACGCCGTATTTGAAAGTTTAGTTAGGGGAGAAGGACTTACGCACAAAAACGCCGCGAAAGGTCGCGGCGTTGGACAGGCTTATTCAGCGGGTGATCAGGCGAAGGTATCGATCAACGTACCGAGCATTTCATCGGAAGCCTTGGCGACTGCCACGCCCGCCTCGACCTGAAACTTGCCCTGCGCCATCTCGACCATGTTGCTGGCGAGGTCAGACTCTTGACTGCGATCGACCGAACGCAGGCGATTGACCTGAGCCTCGGAGGATTGACTGGTCACCGAGCGTTCGATTGTAGTGTTGGCGATTTGCCCGGAAGCCTGATCGACACGGTTCTGCCCTGTCTGAATAGTGCTCAGACCGGCATAAAAAGCGGTATTTCCTGAGATTTCCATGGGAGAACTCGTCCTACGAAGGATCAACAGCGGCCATTGAAACAGACGCACGTGCAAAACACCCGACAAAAACACTAATGGCACAGTGCCTTGTCATAGGCAAAACCATTGCATGAAACCTCAGTCCAGCAAATCCAGCTGAAGGTGTTCCGCCACCGCCTCCGCTGTCACCAGCTTGAGTTTCGGCACTCGCCCCAGACACGGTGCAGGGATACGCTCGGCAAGTGTGGCAAGGTTTTCTTCAAGGCGCGCTGTCTTGGCATCGATGATGTTGGCCACCCAACCCGCCAGCTGTAAACCGTCCTGCGCGATCGCCTCGGCTGTCAGCAACGCGTGGTTGATGCACCCCAATCGCACGCCGACCACCAGTATCACCGGCAGATCCAGCGCCCTGGCCAGGTCCGACAGGTTGTCCTGATCCGCCAACGGCACGCGCCACCCACCAGCGCCTTCGATCAGGGTGAAATCCGCCCGCATTTCCAGAATCTTCTGCATCGGTGCCAACAAGGATTGCACCGTCAACGCCACACCCGCCTCGCGCGCCGCCAGATGCGGTGCGATGGCCGGTTCGAACGCCACCGGGTTGACCTGTGCATACGTCAGCGGCACCGAGCATTCCGCCAGCAACGCCAACGCATCGGCGTTGCGCAACCCCTTGGGCGTCACGTCGCATCCCGAAGCAACCGGTTTCCCCGCCGCCGTACTCAGGCCCGCCGACCGCGCGGCATGCAGCAAACCCGCCGCCACAGTGGTCTTGCCGACATCGGTGTCAGTACCGGTGATGAAATAAGCTGCGCTCATAAGGGTTTCTCCAAAACGGCATACACCACTTGATAAGTCGCCGGCAGTCCTTCGGCCTGACGAAACTGCTCATAAGCCTCGACCAGGCCGAGAATCCGCGCCCTGCCGGTCAAACCGCCCGGCCGCCCGGGATTCAGGTTGTGCGCACCCAGCGCCTTGAGTTCGTGGGTCAGGCTGCGCACATCCGGATAATGCAGCACATGAGGACGGGTTTGCAGACTCGCGACCTTCAAGCCGCTGGCCGCGCACAGCTGTTGATAAGCCCCGAACTCCCGGAAGCGGTTGACGTGCACCATGCCATCCACGCGCCTCCAACTGTCACGCAGCTCTGACAGTGTTCCCACGCAAAGACTAGCAAATGCAATCTTTCCACCCGGTTTCAGCACCCGATGGGCTTCACTGAGCACCGAAGCGAAGTCCGCGCACCACTGTACCGCCAGGCTGGAGAAGATCAGATCGCAGGTCGAATCCTGCAAGGGCAGTCGTTCCGCATCGCCGGCGATGAAATGCGTGGCCCCACCCAACGGGCGCGCGTGATTGAGCATACCTTCGGCGATGTCCAGTGCCACGCCGTGACTGGCAGGGAAACGCTCACTCAGTACACGACTGAAATACCCGGTGCCACACCCAAGATCGAGCCACCGACCGGGCACAAAATCGGCCGGCAAACGGCTCAACAGCTGGCTGCCGACATCACGCTGCAATTCGGCAACGCTGTCATAGCTGGCCGCCGCCCGGGAAAAGGACGCCGCCACCTGGCGTTTGTCCGGCAAGTCGCCGGGCTGCTTTGGAAGGGGAAGCGGGAGGGATAAATCAGTCATCACCGGACTCATGCAAAAAGGCCTGGATCGCACCCGCCACTCCGTGCGGGTCCTCCAGAAGAAATGCGTGGCTGGCCTGTTCAATCAGGCCGATTTCGACATCCGGCAACAGCGCCAGCAAATCCCCTGCGGCCTCGGCCGGCACCAGCCCGTCGAGACCGGCGAACAAATGCAGTTGCGGGCCGCGGAATGCTTGCAAAGCCTGACGGGTATCCAGTTGCGCAAGCAGCTCCAGGCCGTTCATCAATACAGAAGCAGAGGTGTGGGGCGCGCCACCGAGCAAAAGCCGCGACAATCCGCGCGGGTCTTCGGCGCCTTGAGCGCAGAGCAGCGAAAAGCGCTTCAGCGTCATGCGCGGATCGGCGCTGCATCCGGCCAGAAACGCGTCGAAGGTCTCACCGGGCATGGCGCTCGGCCATTGCTCATGGGCGACAAACGAAGGATTGCTCGCCAGGGTCAGCAAGCCGCAGCAACGATCGCCGCGTCGGGCCGCCAACTCGGCAGCGAGCATGCCGCCGAGGGACCAACCGCCAAGCCAGGCGTCTTGCGGGATTGTCGAATCCAGTTCATCAAGCCATTCTTCAAGGTCGCTGGATTCCAGCTCCGGCAGTGGCTCGATCTCGACGCGCAGATGTTCGTCCAGCCCTTGCAACGCAGCGGCCAACGGCTCCATCGGTGAAATCCCGAGCCCCCAGCCAGGTAGCAGAATCAGACGATCACGCATGGCTTGGCTCCGGTCCCAGTTGTGCAAAACAATCGGCCAGTCCCTTTAACAATAGCTGTACCTGCGCTTCGCTGTGCGCGGCGGTCAGGGTCACACGCAGTCGGGCGCTGCCGGCGGGCACGGTCGGTGGGCGGATCGCGGTCACCATCAATCCGCGTTCGCGCAGCATTTGCGACAGACGCACCGCACGCCCGGCGTCGCCGATCATGATCGGCTGGATCGGCGTGAAGCTGTCCATAAGCTCCAGGCCGATCTGCTCGGCGCCTTGCCGGAACTGACGAATCAGGACGTTCAGATGTTCACGACGCCAATGCTCGGTGCGCAGCAGTTCCAGGCTTTTCAGCGTTGCGCAGGCCAGGGCAGGCGGTTGGCTGGTGGTGTAAATGTACGGACGAGCGAACTGGATCAAACTCTCGATCAGTTCTTCGCTGCCGGCAACAAAAGCGCCTGCGGTGCCGAACGCTTTGCCGAGGGTGCCCACCAGCACCGGCACGTCTTCCTGGCTCAGGCCGAAATGCTCGACGATCCCGCCACCGTTGGCGCCCAGCGGGCCAAAACCGTGGGCATCATCGACCATCAGCCACGCGCCTTTGGCCTTCGCTTCCCGGGCCAGTGCTGGCAGGTCGGCGATGTCGCCGTCCATGCTGAACACGCCGTCGGTGACCACCAGCGTGTTGCCGGTGGCTTTCTCGAGACGACTGGCCAGGCTCGCGGCGTCGTTGTGCAGATAACGATTGAAACGCGCGCCGGACAACAGGCCGGCATCGAGCAACGAGGCGTGATTGAGGCGGTCTTCAAGCACCGTATCGCCCTGCCCCACCAGCGCGGTCACCGCGCCGAGGTTGGCCATGTAACCGGTGGTGAACAGCAACGCACGCGGGCGGCCAGTCAAGTCAGCCAACGCTTCTTCCAACTCATGATGTGGCGTGCTGTGGCCAATGACCAAGTGCGAAGCACCGCCGCCGACACCCCAACGGGACGCCCCGACGCGCCAGGCTTCGATCACTTGCGGGTGATTGGCCAGGCCCAGGTAATCGTTGTTGCAGAACGCCAGCAACGGCTGGCCATCGACCACCACTTCCGGGCCTTGAGGGCTTTGGAGCAATGGGCGTTGGCGGTAGAGATTTTCGGCACGACGGGCAGCAAGGCGTGCGGCGAGATCGAACGACATGCAGGCCTCGCGATTAGGAAGTCAGATGTTGTATCGCAGAACCTGTGGGAGCGGGCTTGCCCGCGATGATGGCATCCGATTCAACATAGATGTCGACTGATGAATCGCTATCGCGGGCAAGCCCGCTCCCACAGGTTGTTGCATTCTTTCAAAAGGTTTCGGTGAAGCCTCAAACAGCAGCGTTGTAAAACATCTCGCTACTCTTCTGCTCCACTAGCGCCTGCTCGATGGCCGCCTGATGCACTTCGTCCGCATGCTCTTCACGCGCTTCCGGCAGGATGCCCAGGCGCGAGAACAGTTGCATGTCCTTGTCGGCCTGGGGGTTGGCGGTGGTCAGCAGTTTATCGCCATAGAAAATCGAGTTCGCACCGGCGAAGAACGCCAGGGCCTGCATCTGCTCGTTCATGGCTTCGCGGCCAGCGGACAGGCGCACGTGGGATTGCGGCATCAGGATGCGCGCGACGGCGAGCATGCGGATGAAATCGAACGGGTCGATGTCTTCGGCGTTTTCCAGCGGCGTACCGGCGACTTTCACCAGCATGTTGATCGGCACCGATTCCGGGTGCTCCGGCAAATTGGCCAGCTGGATCAGCAAGTTGGCGCGGTCATCGAGGGTTTCGCCCATGCCGAGGATGCCACCGGAGCAGATCTTCATCCCCGAGTCACGAACGTAAGCCAGGGTTTGCAGGCGCTCGCTGTAAGTGCGGGTGGTGATGATGCTGGTGTAGAAATCCGGTGAGGTATCGAGGTTGTGGTTGTAGTAGTCGAGGCCGGCCTTGGCCAGCGCTTCGGTCTGGTCCTGATCCAGACGGCCGAGGGTCATGCAGGTTTCCAGGCCCATGGCTTTCACGCCCTTGACCATCTCCAGCACGTACGGCATGTCTTTGGCCGACGGGTGTTTCCACGCCGCGCCCATGCAGAAACGGGTCGAACCGATGGACTTGGCGCGAGCGGCCTCTTCGAGGACCTTCTGCACTTCCATCAGTTTTTCTTTTTCCAGGCCGGTGTTGTAGTGACCGGACTGCGGACAATATTTGCAATCTTCCGGGCAGGCGCCGGTCTTGATCGACAGCAGCGTCGAAACTTGTACCCGGTTGGCGTCGAAATGCGCGCGGTGCACGGTCTGCGCCTGGAACAGCAGGTCGTTGAATGGCTGAACGAAGAGTGCTTTGACTTCGGCCAAAGACCAGTCATGACGCAGAGTTGCAGAGGTGCTGGCGCTCATGGGCGTTTCCTTGATTATGCTTGGCAAGCGACTGGGGACTGGAATACCCACAGACGCGACACGGATGTTCGGCATATTTAAGGAAGAGCGATGCGCTGTCAACCACGATACAAAGGACCGGTTTACATCTGGTTAAAAAACAGACAAAACTGTTTACTCTGCAGCGAGACGGCGGATGAAGCGACGCCGATCTGCATGGCGTGTGAAACCGACCTGCCGTGGCTTGGCGATCACTGCCAGACCTGCGCCCTGCCCTTGCCCGCGGCGGGAATGACCTGCGGCCAGTGTTTGAAGGCGCCGCCCTCCTTCGAACAGGTGATCGCCCCGTGGACCTACAGCTTTCCAGTCGACAGCCTGATCACCCGTTTCAAACACAGCGCGAAGTGGCCGTTTGGCAACCTGCTTGGCGAACTTTTCGCTCAATTCCTGCAACATCGCTTCGATGAAGCGCTGGAGCGGCCAGATGCGCTGGTCCCGGTTCCGCTGGCAACCAAGCGCCTGCGTCAAAGGGGTTTCAATCAGGCCGCAATGCTGGCCCGCTGGTTGAGCGCGAGCCTGGATATCCCCTGCGACGAGCAACTGCTCAAGAGGATTCAGGACACCAGCGCGCAACAAGACCTGAAAGCCGAGGCTCGCAAAAAGAACCTGCGTAACGCCTTTGCCCTGATGCCCAAAGCGGTGGTCAAGGGGCGTCACGTGGCGCTGGTCGATGACGTACTGACCACCGGCGCCACTGCCCAGGCCCTGGCACGCCTGCTGATGGATGCGGGCGCCTCGCGGGTCGATGTCTATTGCCTGGCACGCACGCCCAGACCCGGCGACGCGGTTTGACTCAAGAACACAAACCCTGCGGGAGCGAGACCGACTTGACTCCCACAGCCCAAGCCGCCAACGTCCTAGCCACGTTACCAGCCAAAGCGCCCCCGTCATGTCCCTGCCCACGTTGTTGTCCCAGCACATTGTCCGTCGCCCGCAGCGCATCGCGTTGCTGCAGCACATCGCAGAACAAGGCTCGATCACTCGCGCCGCGAAAAGCGCGGGCCTGAGTTACAAAGCCGCGTGGGACGCCATCGACGAGTTGAACAACCTGGCGCAGAAACCACTGGTGGAGCGCAGTGTCGGCGGCAAGGGCGGCGGTGGCGCGAAGCTATCCAGCGAAGGCCAACGCGTATTGCGCCTGTATCAAAAACTGCAAACGCTGCAGGCTCAGGTGCTGGAAGCCGCCGAAGACGCCAGCGACCTGGACCTGCTCGGCCGCCTGATGCTCAGAACCAGTGCACGCAATCAATTGCACGGCAAGGTCGTGGCGATCGAAGCTCAGGGGCGCAACGACCTGATTCGTCTTGAACTGGCCGAAGGCCTGGCCATCGATACACAGATCACCCACGACAGCACCGTGCGCCTGGAGCTGGAACCCGGCACCGAAGTCGTCGCCCTGATCAAGGCGGGCTGGCTCGACTTGCTGGCCATCGAAGACACTGCAACGCCAGGACACAATGACCTGACCGGCATCATCGAAGAAATCCTCGATGCCGAAGACGGCCCCAGCGAAGTGCGCATCGGCCTGCCCAATGGCCAGACGTTGTGCGCACTGGCCGAGCCGCTGCACCTGAAAACCCTCGGTCTCGCCACCGATAAACCGGTACGGGTGCAATTTGCGCCATCAAACGTTTTGCTCGGTACACCGCTTTGAAACACAAGCGTCATTAATGCTCTTTAAGGTGACTGCAAAAACCCGCAGGGAGCCTGATGTGAGCCTATTAGAAGACAATCAAAACACCGACCTCGAGAACATGGTCGGCCTCAGCCGTCGTGGCTTCATCAGCGCGGGCGCCCTGTGCGGCGCAGCCATGTTCCTCGGCGGCAACCTGCTGAGTCGCAGCGTGCTCGCGGCCAGCGTCAGCGCCGGCACCAGCAAACTGTTGGGTTTCGACAGCATCCCCGCCGCCACCAGCGATGCCATTACCCTGCCGCCGGGCTACAAGTCTTCGGTGCTGATCAGCTGGGGCCAGCCGCTGCAAAAGAACGGTCCGGCATTCGACCCGAGCGGTAACGGCAGCGCCGAGCAGCAGGAAGTGCAGTTCGGCGACAACAATGACGGCATGAGCCTGTTCGAGTTTCCGGGTGAGAAAGACCGGGCGTTGATGGCGATCAACAACGAATACACCAACTACCGCTACCTCTACCCGCACGGCGGCATGCCGCAATCGAAGGAAGAAGTACGCAAGGCGCTGGCCTGCGAAGGTGTGTCGGTGATCGAAGTGCAGCGCAAGAACGGCCAATGGCAATTCGTCCAGGGCTCGCGCTACAACCGGCGCATTCACGGCAATGCACCGATCACCCTCAGCGGTCCCGCTGCCGGTCATGACCTGTTGAAAACCAGCGCCGACCCACACGGCAAGAATGTGCTCGGCACCTTCCAGAACTGCGCCAACGGCAAGACGCCGTGGGGCACGTACCTGACCTGTGAAGAGAACTTCACCGACTGCTTCGGCAGCAGCAACGCCGAACAGAAGTTCGACGCCGCGCAGAAACGCTACGGTGTGGTAGCCGCCAGTAAAGAGATCAACTGGCACCCGCACGACGAGCGTTTCGACCTGGCAAAAAACCCCAACGAACTCAACCGTCACGGCTGGGTAGTGGAAATCGACCCTTTCGATCCGCAATCGACCCCGGTCAAGCGCACCGCACTCGGCCGTTTCAAACATGAAAACGCTGCCCTGGCTGAAACCCATGACGGCCACGCCGTGGTGTACATGGGCGACGACGAGCGCGGCGAGTTCATCTACAAGTTCGTCAGCCGCGACAAGATCAACCACAAAAACCCGAAAGCCAATCGCGACCTGCTGGACCACGGCACCTTGTTCGTGGCGCACTTCGACGCAGGCGACGGCAATGCCGATCACCCGAAAGGCCAAGGCGAGTGGATCGAGCTGACCCACGGCAAAAACGGCATCGACGCCAGCAGCGGTTTTGCCGATCAGGCAGAGGTGCTGATTCACGCGCGCCTCGCGGCCACGGTGGTGAAAGCCACGCGCATGGACCGTCCGGAATGGATCGTCGTCAGCCCTATGGATGGCCAGGTCTATTGCACACTGACCAACAACGCCAAGCGCGGCGAAGACGGTCAACCGGTGGGCGGGCCCAACCCTCGCGAGAAGAACGTGTACGGGCAGATTCTGCGCTGGCGCACCGACCGTGATGATCACGGTTCAAAAAGCTTTGCCTGGGATCTGTTTGTGGTCGCCGGCAACCCGGGTGTCCACGCCGGCACGCCGAAGGGCGGTTCGTCGAACATCACGCCACAGAACATGTTCAACAGCCCGGATGGCCTGGGTTTCGACAAGGCTGGGCGGTTGTGGATTCTGACCGATGGCGATTCGAGCAATACCGGTGATTTTGCCGGCATGGGCAATAACCAGATGCTGTGTGCCGACCCGGTGACCGGGGAGATTCGTCGGTTCATGGTCGGGCCGATTGGTTGCGAGGTGACGGGGATCAGCTTTTCACCGGATCAAAAAACCCTGTTTGTAGGGATTCAACATCCGGGAGAAAACGGTGGATCGACGTTCCCTGAGCATTTGCCGAATGGCAAGCCGCGGTCTTCGGTGATGGCGATTTCCCGTGAGGATGGCGGGATCGTCGGCGCCTGACCGGGCCCTATCGCTAGCAGGCAGCTAGCTCCCACAGGGGACTTGCGAAGTGTCGCAGATCCAGTGTGGGGCTAGCCTGCTAGCGATGGCAACACCACTCATCTCAAGCCTTAACACTAAAGTAAGCCCGTCTGCGCTACCATGCTTGGCCGGACGCGGCAGCCTGCTGCGCGCAGGAGTCAGCATGGCCCACCCGTTTGCAACCCTCACCCCAGACCTCGTGCTCGATGCCGTCGAAAGCATCGGCTTTCTCAGCGACGCGCGCATCCTGGCGCTCAACAGCTACGAAAACCGCGTCTATCAGGTCGGCATCGAAGACTCCGAGCCACTGATCGCCAAGTTCTACCGCCCGCAACGCTGGACCAACGAAGCGATTCTCGAAGAACACCAGTTCACCTTCGAACTCGCCGCGTGCGACGTGCCGGTGGTGGCGCCGATGATTCACAACGGCGCCAGCCTGCACGAACACCACGGCTTCCGTTTCACCCTGTTTCCCCGCCGTGGCGGGCGCGCCCCGGAGCCGGGCAATCTCGATCAGCTGTATCGGCTGGGCCAATTGCTCGGCCGCCTGCACGCCGTGGGTTCGACAAAACCCTTCGAACACCGCGAAGCACTGGGCGTGAAGAACTTTGGTCACGATTCGCTGACGACGCTGCTCGAAGGCAATTTCATCCCCAAAAGCCTGCTGCCGGCCTACGAATCTGTGGCCCGCGACCTGCTCAAGCGCGTCGAAGAGGTCTACAAAGCCACGCCGCACCAGAACATCCGCATGCACGGCGATTGCCACCCCGGCAACATGATGTGCCGCGACGAGATGTTCCACATCGTTGACCTCGACGACTGCCGCATGGGCCCGGCGGTGCAAGACATCTGGATGATGCTGGCCGGCGATCGTCAGGAATGTCTCGTTCAGTTGTCGGAATTGATGGACGGTTACAACGAATTTCACGACTTCGACCCACGAGAACTTGCGTTGATCGAGCCGCTGCGCGCGTTACGCCTGATGCACTACAGCGCCTGGCTGGCGCGTCGCTGGGACGACCCGGCGTTCCCGCACAGTTTTCCGTGGTTTGGCACCGAACGATATTGGGGCGATCAGGTGTTGGCGTTGCGTGAGCAACTCGCCGCCCTCAACGAAGAACCCCTCAAACTCTTCTGACACACCAAAAATCCCTGTGGGAGCTAGCCTGCTAGCGATGACGGCAGCACATGCAACACCGATGCAAGCTGATACACCGCCATCGCGAGCAAGCTCCCTCCCACAGGGATTGTGTTCACAATTGCCCGACGTTTTCGGACGGGACATTCGTAGACAAATCTCCTTACAATCCCCTTCTTTAGTTAGCTGCCTAAGCAAGGATTCTGCATGCAAGCCGCCAACCCGCGTCGCGGGTACATCCTGGGCCTGAGTGCCTACATCATCTGGGGCCTGTTCCCGATCTACTTCAAAGCCATCGCCAACGTGCCCGCCGTGGAGATCATCATCCATCGCGTGCTCTGGTCTGCGCTGTTCGGCGCCTTGCTGCTGATGGTATGGAAGCATCCGGGCTGGTGGCGCGAGCTGCGTGAAAACCCGAAACGGCTGGCGATCCTCGCGCTGAGCGGCACGCTGATCGCGGCCAACTGGCTGACGTATGTCTGGTCGGTGAACAACGGGCGCATGCTCGAAGCCAGCCTCGGTTACTACATCAACCCGTTGGTGAACGTGCTGCTCGGCATGTTGATCCTCGGCGAACGGCTGCGGCGCATGCAATGGATCGCCGTGGGGCTGGCCGCAGTCGGTGTGGCGCAACAGGTATGGCAAGTCGGCAGCCTGCCATGGGTATCGCTGGTGCTGGCGTTGACGTTTGGTTTCTACGGGTTGATCCGCAAGCAGGCGCCAGTCAAAGCCCTGCCCGGTCTGGTGGTGGAAACCTGGATGCTGGTGCCGATTGCCATTGCCTGGCTGTTATTCAATCAGACGGCCATGAGCGCTCAGCCCGAGTTCTGGACGACTAGCGAAGCCTGGTGGCTGGTTGCCGCCGGGCCGGTAACCCTTGTGCCGCTGGTGTGTTTCAACGCCGCCGCACGGCATTTGCCCTACACAACGCTGGGATTCCTCCAGTACCTGGCGCCGACATTGGTGCTGCTGCAAGCCGTACTGCTGTTTGGCGAACACTTGTCGTCCAGCACGCTGGTGGCGTTTATCTTTATCTGGGCCGGGCTTGCGGTTTATAGCGTCGATGCGTGGATAAGTTTGCGCCGTCGCAGCTGATCAAAAAACGTACGAACTTCTACAGGCCACGTATTTCGCGGCCTGCATCGATCCTTCCCAAGGTTATCCACAGCGTGATCCCCGGCGTTTGTGTGCAACTCGTTGAATCTGATGGTTTTTTGATCAGTTCCTGAAGACGCCCGGCCGGCGTGGGCTGGCGGGGTGTCTCTACAGGTTATCCACAGGCAGGTGCACGTATAACTTGGATAACCCTGTCAGGGTTCGCTGCGCAGGACCAATTCCACCATCAAATCGTCCGCCAGGGTTTCCAGGCGCGACTGCAACACATCCAGAGAAAGCGTCAGCGGCACGGCGAGAATCGCTTCAGCGTGGAACAGCGGCTCGCTGCTCATCGGCGCCGGGCGCACTTCCGTAACCAGTCGTTCCAGGTTGACCCCCTGCTCACTCAACAGACGCGTGATGTCGCGCACGATCCCCGGGCGGTCGTTGCCCACCAGCTCCATGGCAATCGGTTTCCAGGTGCAGGATTGTTCGATGCCGCTTTCGGCAATCAGCACGCGAATGCCATGGGCCGACAACGCCTGCAGGGCATCGACCAATTTCTCGTAGGCCTCGGCCGGCACGCCTACCCGAAGAATCCCGGCAAACTGCCCGGCCATGCGTGACATACGGCTTTCCAGCCAGTTACCGCCGTGCTCGGCAATGCACTGGGCGATGCGCTCGACCTGCCCAGGTTTGTCCGGCGCGAAAACAGTGAGTACGAGGTGGTCCATGGCGCAGCCCTCTGGTCATGACTTTTGTTATAGAAAGGCAAGTATAGGCAACGGTTGACCGATGCTTTGGGCAGACCCGGATTCAGCATCGTGCGGATCCGCCTCATCGCGGGCAAGGTTATGCACAATCCTGTGAAAGCGGGCTTGCCCGCGATGAATTCACCACCGGGCCCGACGCCCACACATAAATCGTGTACAACTTCTTATATTTAACTGGAACAATCTCATACTTTTTTGAGAACATCCCCATCCCCGACGTGACTGCAATGCGTCACGGGGTCGCAGAACGACGTAATTAGTCTAATTTTCACAACCGCAATTCATCATGTAGTATGCCGCAGCGCGCACTACATAACGTTGGATCGATGTCTGCCACAGGCGCGGTCGCAGCCCTGAAAGCCCTATCAGCAAGGCCTCAACGCCGTTGATCGGTTCCATCCCAGCCGCCCGAAATGGCATGTACTGGTGGAAGGGGTTTGTGGTTTAAATAGCCAGAGGCTTCATTGTTAATTTGAAGAGCTGAAAAGCGAAATAGCTGAGCAGAGTGAGGCAAGCAATGACTGAACACGTTCAAGTCGGTGGCCTGCAGGTCGCCAAAGTCCTGTTCGACTTCGTGAACAACGAAGCCATTCCCGGAACCGGCCTCACCGCCGACAAATTCTGGGCCGGTGCCGACAAGGTCATTCACGACCTGGCGCCGAAGAACAAAGCCCTACTCGCCAAACGCGATGATATCCAGGCTCGTATCGATGGCTGGCACCAAGCACGTGCCGGGCAGGCGCACGACGCCGTGGCTTATAAAGCCTTCCTGCAAGACATCGGTTATCTGCTGCCAGAAGCGGCCGATTTCCAGGCAACGACGCAAAATGTCGATGACGAAATCGCCCGCATGGCCGGCCCGCAGCTCGTGGTGCCGGTGATGAACGCCCGCTTCGCGCTCAATGCTTCGAACGCCCGCTGGGGCTCGCTGTACGACGCGCTCTACGGCACCGACGCGATCAGCGAAGCTGACGGCGCGGAAAAAGGCAAAGGCTACAACAAGGTTCGTGGCGACAAGGTGATTGCCTTCGCCCGCGCCTTCCTCGACGAAGCCGCGCCTTTGGCCGCCGGCTCCCACGTCGATTCCACCGGCTACAAGATCGTTGACGGCAAACTGGTGGTCGCCCTGAAAGGCGGCAGCAACAGCGGCCTGCGCAACGACGCGCAGTTGATCGGTTTTCACGGCGATGCAGCGGCACCCACCGCGATCCTGCTGAAGAACAACGGCCTGCACTTCGAAATCCAGGTCGACGCCAGCACCCCGGTCGGCCAGACCGACGCGGCCGGCGTCAAAGACATCCTGATGGAAGCCGCGCTGACCACCATCATGGACTGCGAAGACTCCGTCGCCGCCGTCGATGCCGATGACAAAGTGGTGATCTACCGCAACTGGCTCGGCCTGATGAAGGGCGACCTGTCGGAAGAAGTCTCCAAGGGTGGCAAGACCTTTACCCGCACCATGAACGCCGACCGCACCTACACCGGCGTTGATGGCAAGGAACTGAGCCTGCACGGTCGCTCGCTGCTGTTCGTGCGCAACGTTGGTCACCTGATGACCATCGACGCGATCCTCGACAAAGACGGCAACGAAGTGCCGGAAGGCATTCTCGACGGTCTGATCACCAGCCTGGCGGCGATCCACAGCCTCAACGGCAACAGCTCGCGCAAGAACAGCCGCACCGGCTCGGTCTACATCGTGAAGCCGAAGATGCACGGCCCGGAAGAAGCCGCGTTCACCAACGAGCTGTTCGGTCGCATCGAAGACGTACTCGGTCTGCCGCGCAACACGCTGAAAGTCGGGATCATGGACGAGGAGCGCCGCACCACGGTCAACCTCAAGGCGTGCATCAAGGCGGCCAGCGAGCGCGTGGTGTTCATCAACACCGGTTTCCTTGACCGCACGGGCGATGAAATCCACACCTCCATGGAAGCCGGCCCGATGGTGCGCAAGGCGGACATGAAGGCTGAGAAGTGGATCGGCGCTTACGAGAACTGGAACGTCGATATCGGTTTGAGCACCGGCCTGCAAGGTCGCGCGCAGATCGGTAAAGGCATGTGGGCCATGCCGGACCTGATGGCAGCGATGCTCGAACAGAAAATCGCTCACCCGCTGGCCGGTGCCAACACCGCCTGGGTTCCCTCGCCAACGGCGGCTGCGCTGCATGCGCTGCATTATCACAAGGTCGACGTGTTCGCCCGTCAGGCGGAACTGGCCAAACGTGCCCGCGCTTCGGTGGACGACATCCTGACCATCCCGCTGGCGGTAAACCCGCAGTGGACCGCGGAACAGATCAAGAACGAACTGGACAACAACGCCCAAGGCATTCTCGGTTACGTGGTGCGCTGGATCGACCAGGGCGTGGGCTGCTCGAAAGTGCCGGACATCAACGATGTCGGCCTGATGGAAGACCGCGCCACGCTGCGGATTTCCAGCCAGCACATCGCCAACTGGCTGCGTCACGGTATCGTCACCGAAGAGCAGGTGATGGAAAGCCTCAAGCGCATGGCGCCGGTGGTTGACCGTCAGAACGCCAATGACGCGCTGTACCGTCCGCTGGCGCCGGATTTCGACAGCAACATCGCCTTCCAGGCGGCGGTCGAGCTGGTGGTTGAAGGCACCAAACAGCCGAACGGCTACACCGAGCCGGTCCTGCACCGTCGTCGTCGCGAGTTCAAGGCTGCCAATGGCCTGTAACTGAGCGGTGATACCGGATAATGAAAAAGCCCTGATCGAAAGATCAGGGCTTTTTTGTTTAAAGCAAAGTCAAAAGATCGCAGCCTTCGGCAGCCCCTACAGGTGTACTCAGTCCCCTGTAGGAGCTGCCCAAGGCTGCGATCTTTTGATCCTCTAACAATTCACGAATCCATCCCCAACTCATGCTTGACCAACCCCAGCAATTTGCCGGTATCGATGGGCTTGAGCAGAAAATCCACCACGCTCAAATGCATCGCAGCAATTGCGTCCTTCACGTCGGCATCGCCCGAAACGATGATGATCGGCATGGCTGCCCGTACTGACTCACGCACCTGACGAACCAACTCCAGGCCATCAACCTGGCCCATCCGCAGATCAGTGATCACCAAACCAATGGAGGGCTTCTCGCTCAACATCTTGAGGGCTGTCTCGCCGCTGGCCGCAGTCATGCAACGAATGCCATCCAGACCCAGGATTTCCGAGAGCAGCTCCCGGGCGTCCTTGTCATCATCGACGATCAGCACCCGCTGCGGTGGCAAGTCGGGTTCCAGCATGACGGCACTCAGCGCCTCGCGCTCGGCGTCACTCAAAATATCGTGGTCGGACATGGCTTACTCTACGTTTTCATTTCTATTCCCTAGCACATCCGTCAGACATCGCTAAGTGGCGCAACAATGTGCACTTCGTCGGATTTATTTCCTATAGATGAAAGGATAGATTCTTCCCAAGATTGCGTAAGGTATTTCCGAAATTTCATCACCGGAAGGCCCGACCTAGACTTACGTCCAATGGGCACCTCGCGCTCCGGGGCCGACCATGGCCGAGTCATCCGACAACAACAATTCGAAAAAAGACTGCGGTAATGGTTATGAGTAAAGCGGACGCCTTCACACAGGCAGGAAAAACCGCGGTGTTGCAAAACATCCAGGGCACTTTGCAATTTCTGCAGCGTTTCCCGCCCTTCAATCAAATGGAACACGCTCACCTGGCGTACCTGGTGGAGCAATGTCAGCTGCGTTTTTATGCGCCCGGCGAAAGCATCATCAAGCCCGCCGATGGCCCGGTTGAGCATTTCTACATCGTCAAACAGGGCCGCGTCGTGGGTGAACGCCCCCACACGGCCAAGGGCGGCACGGAAACCACCTTCGAAATCACCACCGGCGAGTGCTTCCCCCTCGCCGCGCTGCTGGGTGAACGTGCGACGCGCACCGAACATCTGGCAGCCGAAGACACCTTTTGCCTACAGCTGAACAAGCTGGCGTTTATTAAACTGTTCGCGCTTTCCAATGCCTTTCGCGACTTTGCCCTACGCGGTGTCAGCAGTCTGCTGGATCAGGTCAACCAGCAAGTCCAGCAAAAAGCCGTGGAGACCCTCGGCACTCAATATTCTCTGAATACCCGCCTTGGCGAATTGGCCATGCGCCATCCGGTGACGTGCAGCCCGATTACGCCGTTGCGCGAAGCCGTGACCCTGATGCACGAGCAGCAGGTCGGCAGCATTGTGGTGGTCGATGAACACAAGGCGCCGCTGGGCATTTTCACCCTGCGCGACCTGCGTCACGTGGTGGCCGAAGGCACCAACGACTTCAACGAAGCCATCGAATTGCACATGACCCACGCGCCGTTTTTCCTGACGCCGGACCACAGTGCCTTCGATGCGGCGATTGCCATGACCGAGCGGCATATTGCCCACGTTTGCCTGGTCAAGGACCAGCGCCTGTGCGGCGTGGTCTCGGAACGTGACCTGTTTTCCCTGCAACGGGTCGATCTTGTGCACCTGGCGCGGACCATCCGCAGCGCCCAGAAGGTGGAAAACCTGGTGGCGATGCGCGGTGAGATCGGTCAATTGGTGGAACGCATGTTGGCCCATGGCGCGTCGTCGACCCAGATCACCCACATCATCACCCTGCTCAACGACCACACCGTGTGCCGGGTGATAGAACTGACTCTCGCCGAGAAAGGCGACCCCGGTGTGCCGTTCAGTTGGCTGTGTTTCGGCAGCGAAGGCCGCCGCGAACAGACGCTGCATACCGATCAGGACAACGGCATTCTGTTCGAAGCCCGGGACGCCGCGCATGCCGCCGAGATTCGCGGCAAGTTGCTGCCTATCGCTCAACAGATCAACCAGAGCCTGGCGCTGTGCGGGTTCACCCTGTGCAAGGGCAACATCATGGCCGGCAACCCTGAGCTGTGTTTGTCCCGGGCCGAATGGGCGCGGCGTTTTGCGGCGTTCATTCGTGAAGCGACGCCGGAGAACCTGCTGGGTTCGAGCATCTATTTCGACCTGCGCGTGGTTTGGGGCGACGAGCAAAGCTGCGAGCAACTGCGTCGGGGCATTCTCGATCAAGTCGCTGACAACCGGCTGTTCCAGCGGATGATGGCCGAAAACGCCCTGCGCAACCGCCCGCCCGTAGGCCGTTTCCGCGAGTTTGTGCTGGCGCGCAAGAATGGCGAGAAGGCGACGCTGGACCTGAAAGTCCAGGGTCTGACGCCCTTTGTCGACGGCGCCCGATTGCTGGCGCTAGCCCACGGCATCGAGGCCAACAATACGCTGGAGCGCTTTCGCCAACTGGTCGAAAAAGAAGTCATCGAACGGCTGGACGGTGCAGCGTATGAAGAGGCGTATCACTTCATCCAGCAAACCCGCATGCAGCAACATCAGCTACAGACCCGGGAGAACCTGCCCTACTCCAACCGGGTCGATCCCGACAGTCTCAATCACCTGGACCGAAGGATCCTGCGCGAATCCCTGCGTCAGGCCCAGCGCCTGCAAAGCAGCCTGACATTGCGGTATCAGCTATGAGCCTGTTTTCGTGGTTGCGCCCGGTGGGGCCGATGCTGTCCGTGGAATTGCAGCAACGTCTGCAACGCTTGCCGGCGGGCGCCGAGCTCAGAGAATGCAGCCTGCGCGAACAGCGCTGGGTGGTGCTGGACCTGGAAACCACCGGGTTGAATATGAACAAGGATCGGGTGCTGTCCATCGGCGCGGTGGTGATTGAAGACGGGGCGATCGACTTCAGCCAGCAGTTCGAACGCACCCTCCAATGCACGGATATGAAATTGGCGCCCAGTGTGTTGATCCATGGCTTGGGCCCCAGCGCGATCGCTGCCGGCAGTGATCCGGCGCAGGCCCTGCTCGAGTTCATGGAATTTGTGGGCGACAGTCCGGTGCTGGCGTTTCATGCGCCGTTTGATCAGCACATGCTCGGGCGCGCGTTGAAGGATCATCTGGGTTACAAGCTGCAGCATCCGTTTCTGGATGTGGCCGATATCGCCCCGCTGCTGTGCCCACAGGCGCACATTCGCGAGGCGGGGCTGGACGAGTGGATCGACTGGTTCAAGCTCGAAGTGTTCGAGCGTCATAACGCCAGTGCCGATGCGCTGGCGACTGCGGAACTGGCGTTGATCCTGTTCAGCCGGGCGCGGCAGCAGCAGATTCATAGTCCGTTGAATTTGCAGCAGCGGGTGAGTCAGTGGAAACGCAGGCAGCGAACGCCTTCTTTTTAGACTTCCTGCCTATCTCTGTGGCGAGGGAGCTTGCTCCCGCCGGGATGCGAAGCAGCCCCCCCTGCCTTCTCCAGTCAAATCGCGTTCGCAGGTTTTGCGACTGCTGCGCAGCCGAGCGGGAGCAAGCTCCCTCGCCACAGGTTTACTTTGCGCAATGCTCTGAAACCCACCTGACCAGTGGCCAATTGCTTACCTCCCCCGCCTCTGCCACAATCGCGAATAATTCTCGTTAGTTAACACTTCCCAATCGGTGATGCCGCGTGTCGTCAGTCCAAAGCCCCCACAGTGAGCTCGTCGGTGCGTTATATCGTGACCATCGCAGCTGGCTATTGGCCTGGCTTCGACGCAATGTCGCTTGCCCGCAACGGGCAGAGGACCTGAGTCAGGACACCTTCGTGCGGTTGCTGGGCCGTGATCAACTGAACGAACCGCGCGAACCTCGGGCGTTTCTGGTGGCGATCGCCAAGGGTCTGCTGTTTGACTACTTCCGGCGTGCCGCGCTGGAACAGGCTTACCTCACCGAACTGATGCTGATCCCCGAAGGCGAACAGCCATCGGTGGAAGAACAGCAACTGATCCTCGAAGACCTGAAAAACATCGACCGCCTGCTCGGCAAACTCTCCAGCAAAGCCCGGGCAGCGTTTCTCTACAACCGTCTCGACGGCCTCGGCCACGCGGAAATCGCCCAGCGCCTGGGCGTATCGGTGCCGCGGGTGCGTCAATACCTGGCCCAGGGCATTCGTCAGTGCTATATCGCGCTGTACGGTGAGCCGATATGAGCGCGATCAGTTCCAAACCGGTGTCGGCGCAGGTGCTGGACGCGGCGATTGCCTGGCAATTGTCGCTGGATTCCGGCAACCCGGTGGAGCGCGAAGAGTTCGCCAAATGGCACGCCGCCCACGAAGAACACGCCCGCGCCTGGCGCCAGTTGGGCATGCTCGACCAGCGTTTCAGCGTGGCCAGCGGCCCGGCCCGCACCGCATTGCTGCAATCGCGCGAAAGCATTCGCCGACGTGTGCGCAAACTGGGCAGCGGCGTGGCGAGCATCGTGGCGGTGATTGGTTTGGCGCTGTTCGCCGGTGAGCGTTATCTGCCGGTTGACTATTGGCTGGCCGATCAGCGCACCGCCACCGGCGAGCAACGCACTTTGCGCCTGAGCGACGGCACAGTGATCAACCTCAACACCCACAGTGCCGTGGACGTGCGCTTTGATGAGAAGCAGCGCCGGGTGATTCTTCAGGACGGGGAAATCCTCGTCGAAACCGGTCATGGCGATGCGCGGCCGTTTATCGTCGAAACCCGCGAAGGCAGCATGCGCGCACTCGGCACGCGTTTCCTGGTCAAGCGCGAGGAAGAAGGCACGCGCCTGAGCGTGTTGCAGTCCGCCGTCGCCGCCCATCCCGAGTCGAGTCCTGAAGAACAGATTCTGCGCGAAGGCCAGCAGGTGCTGATGCGCAGCAACGGCCTTGGGCCGATCATCGCGCTCAACCTCGGTGCCGATGCCTGGACCCGCGGCATGCTGGTGGTGGATAACGCGCGTCTGGAAGATCTGGTCCACGAACTCGGTCGTTATCGCCGCGGGCATCTGGGCGTTGCGCCAGAGGTGGCCGACCTGCGGATTACCGGCAGTTTCCCGTTGCACGATACCGATCTGGCGTTGAGCGCCCTGCTGCCGACCTTGCCGGTGCAGATCGAACAGCACACGGAATGGTGGGTAACGGTGGCGAAGGCTGAAGCCAAGCCTTGAGGCAGACTATTTGTGGCGAGGGAGCTTGCTCCCTCGCCACAGGGTTGGGTCCATGCCTCAAGGCTGATGCGTACAGATTCACTAGCTGAATCGAAATTATTTTCATCCAGCCCTATCACTTCTGGTTTTTCGTTCGGCACCTAGGCAATTGAGAAGTATTCCCTTTCAGGAGCCGCCGTATGTCCCGTTCGCTAGACACCTTGTTGCGCCCCAGTTTGCTGGCGGTCGCCATTGCCCTCTGCACACCTCTGGCCAGCAACCAACTGATCGCAGCTGAACAGGCGTCCAGCGTTCGCGCCTACACTCTTCCGGCTGCGCCATTGGCCAGCACGTTGAACCAGATCGCCAGCCAGTCCGGCCTGGCGTTGTCGCTGGATCCGGCGCTGGCAGCGGGCAAGATGTCGGCACCGGTCAATGGCCAGTACGATGCCACCGGCGCCCTGCGCGCGGCCTTGAATGGCACCGGCCTGCAACTGGAACAGAGCAGCACCGGCACCTACAGCCTTGTGGCCGCGCCTGAAGGTGTGATGGCCCTGCCAGAAACCGCCATCATCGGCGTTGAAAACACTGAAAGTGCCTGGGGCCCGGTGGAGGGTTACCTGGCCAAGCGCACCGCCGCCGGCACCAAGACCGACACCGCGCTGGTTGAAGCGCCGCGTTCGATTTCGATCGCCACCCGCGAACAAATGGACGACCGTAGCGTGCACAGCCTCGATGACGCCGTGCGCTACATGCCGGGCATCACCGCCAGCAGTTTCGGCAGCGACACCCGCACCGACTGGCTGCGCGTGCGAGGCTTCGAACCGACCCAGTTCCTCGACGGCTTGCCGTTGCCCAAAGGCGTGTATGCCAACCCGAAACCGGAAACCTGGAACCTCGACCGCCTCGCCCTGCTGCGCGGCCCGGCTTCGTCGGTCTATGGCCAGACCCCGCCGGGCGGTTTGCTGGACATGGTCAGCCGTCGTCCCAGCGCCGAGTCGAGCCATGAAATCCAGGTGCAATACGGCAGTGACAATCACCGCCAGATCAACTTCGCCAGCACCGGCAAGATCGACGACGAAGGCCAGTTCCTCTACGGCGTCAGCGGCGTGGTTCGCGACAGCGGGACGCAGATCGACCACATCGACAACAAGCGCTACAACATTGCGCCGAGCCTGACCTGGAACATTGACGACGACACCAAATTCACCCTGCTCACGCAGTTCACCCGTGACGATACCGGCATCACCAGCCAGTTCCATTCGATCCAGGGCACCAAAATCGACATGCCGTTCGGCGATATTTCCCACCACAAGAACCTGGGAGATCCGAACTACGAGTACTACGACCGCACCTACTACGCGCTGGGCTATGCCTTCGAACATCGTCTGAACGACGTCTGGCAGTTCCGTCAGAACCTGCGCTACACCAAGTCCGACCTGTCGTTCCAGGCCATTACCGTCAACGCCTACAACCCGGCGTTTGCCGCGTTCGGATTTGTCGTCGACGATCAGGGCAACACAGGGCGCGGTACCACCAATGTGGAAGAAGACATCAGCCAGTTCGCGGTGGACAACAACTTCCAGGGCGACTTCTCCACCGGCGATGTCCGTCATACGCTGTTGATCGGGCTGGACCACCAACGCAACAACACCAACTACCTGTCGATCTTCGGGACCGCGCCGCGCATCAACGTCAACACCCCGCAATACGGCCTGCCGATCACTCGTCCACCGCGCTCCGATGCGTTCTATGACCAGGATCAGAAGACCTATCAGACCGGTTTGTACGTCCAGGACCAGATGGCCCTCGACCAATGGCGCCTGACATTGGGTGGCCGTGAAGACTGGGTCCATACCGGCACCAAGTTCTTCAATGACGAGAACGCGACTAACACCGAACGGGACAAGAAATTCAGCGGTAACGCGGCGATCAGCTACGTGTTCGATTCGGGCTTTGTGCCTTATCTTTCCTACGCCGAGTCATTCCAACCCACCAGCAACGCCACCGCATCGGCTACCGAGTCGTTCAAACCGACCGAAGGCCAGCAATGGGAGCTGGGCATCAAATACCAACCACCGGGCAGCAATACCTTGCTCAGCGCAGCGGTGTATGACCTGACCCAGAAAAACGTCTCTGTCACCACCACCGTCGGCAACGTGCCGATCACCAGCCAGACCGGGGAAGTGAAAGTCAAAGGCCTGGAGCTGGAAGCGGTCTCCGACGTCACCGACAACCTGAAAATCATCGCCGCCTACACCCTGGCCAAATCCGAAGTGCAGAAAGGCGATTTCAAAGGCAACCGACTGCAACTGATGCCCAACCAGCAGGCTTCGCTGTGGGCCGATTACACCTGGCACAACGGCGTGCTGGATGGCTTCGGCATTGGCGCCGGCGCCCGGTACACCGGCAATACTTACGGCGACCAGGGCAACACCACGCTGGGCAAGGCTGACGCCTACACCGTGTTCGACGCGGCGGTTCACTACGACCTGGGTCGTCTGGACAACAGCTTGAAAGGTGCCTCGCTGGCCGTGAACGCGACCAACCTGCTCAACAAGGATTACATCTCCACCTGTGACGGCTTCTACTGCTATTACGGCGACCTGCGCAGTGTCGTCGCCAGTGCCACGTACAAGTGGTAAACGCTTGATTTGATACGTGCTGTAACCAGGCCGTCCTTCGAGGACGGCTTTGGTATTTCTGAAGGCTGAGAAATGAAAAGCAAAACCATTCGCCGCTGGTCCTTCGTCCACACCTGGACCAGCCTGATCTGCACGGTCTTCCTGCTGATGCTGGCGCTGACCGGCTTGCCATTGATTTTCCATCACGAGATCGACCACTTGCTGGGCGATGCCGCCGAGTTGAAGGCAATGCCGGCCGATACCCCGCAGCTGAATTTGCAGCAACTGGTGCAGGCCGCGGAAAAACATCGTCCCGGCGAAGTCATGCAGTATTTCGGCTTCGACGAAGACGAACCCAACGCCGCGATCGCGATCATGGCGGCCACCGCCGGCACGGAACCGAATTCGTCCCACACCTTCATGCTGGACGCCCGAACCGGCGAAGCGCTGGAGATGCCGTCGGCCAATGGCGGCTTCATGATGGTCATGCTGCGTCTGCATGTGGACATGTTCGCTGGCCTGCCGGGCAAGTTGTTGCTGGCGTTCATGGGGTTGATGTTTGTCGTGGCCATTATTTCCGGAACGGTGCTGTACCTGCCGTTCATGCGCAGGCTGACATTCGCCACCGTGCGCCAGGACAAATCCACCCGCCTGCGCTGGCTAGACCTGCACAACCTGATCGGTGTCGTCACCCTGACCTGGGCGCTGGTGGTCGGTGTCACCGGCGTCATCAGTGCCTGCGCCGACCTGTTGATCGCCGCGTGGCGCAACGACAGCCTGAGCGCGATGGTCGCGCCGTACCGCGACGCACCACCATTGACTCAGCTGGCGCCGGCCACTCGCCTGCTCGACATCGCCAAGGAAGTCGCGCCCGGCATGCAGCCGGACTTCATCGCCTTCCCCGGCACGCGATTTTCCAGCGAACACCATTACGCGGTGTTCATGAAGGGCAGCACGCACCTGACTTCGCATTTGCTGACGCCGGTGTTGATCGATGCCAACACCCTGCAAGTCACCGCTGTGGCCGAACGACCGTGGTACATGGACGCCATGGGCATGTCACAGCCGCTGCACTTCGGCGATTACGGTGGCATGCCGATGAAAATCCTCTGGGCGACACTGGATGTGCTGACCATCATCGTGCTCGGCAGCGGGGCTTACCTGTGGGTGGTGCGGCGCAAAGCCGCAAAACCCGTCATGGAAAAAGCGGAGAGCGTGGCATGAAACCCCGACAGTCAAACTTCTGGAAGGTCTTCGCCACGCCCACCGTTATCGCCCTTCTGAGCGCGACGGGGTTGTTTGCCGCGTTGCTGGGGGATGGCGTTTGGGATGCTCTGAGCTGGCTTGGATTAGGCATTCCAGCCGTCCTCGCCCTGCGCGGCCTCCTGCAACGCCGCTCCCGCAGGTTTTAGATATTGACCTCTCTTCGAGCCTCTTGAGCTGTCGGCCCAACGCGCTATGCTCCCGACACTGTCCACCGCCCGAGATCCCGCCATGTCCGCCCCGAGCATGACCCTCTACCACAACCCGTTGTCGCCCTTCGTTCGCAAAGTCATGGTGCTGCTGCACGAAACCGGTCAGCAAGACCGCGTCGCCCTGCAAAACTGTGTGCTGACCCCAGTCGCCCCGGACCTGCCGCTTATCGACGACAACCCGCTGAGCAAAATCCCGGCCCTGCGCCTGGCGGACGGCAACGTCATCCATGACAGCCGGGTGATCCTCGATTACCTCGACCACCAGCACGTCGGAAACCCGCTGATCCCCCGTGAAGGCTCGGCCCGTTGGCGTCGTCTGACCCTGGCCTCCCTGGCCGACGGGATCATGGACGCCGCGGTGCTGGTGCGTTACGAAGTCGCCCTGCGCGCCCCGGAAAAACATTGGGACGAATGGCTCGATGGCCAGCGGGACAAGATCCGCCGCGCCTTGGCGTTGCTGGAAAAAGATGCGATTGCCGAGCTGACCAGCCATTTCGATGTGGCGGCAATCAGTGTGGCGTGTGCGTTGGGTTACCTCGACCTGCGCCATCCGGACCTGGAATGGCGCGAGTCGAATCCGCAGTTGGCCGCGTGGTATTTCGAGGTGAGTCAGCGGCCTTCGATGCTGGCGACGATGCCTAAGGTTTAGATTTTCGCTGGCTGGAACGGCCTCATCGCGAGCAAGCTCGTCCCCACATTTTGATCCGTGGTGTACATGCATTTTGTGTTCACTGAAGATCCCTTGTGGGAGCGAGCCTGCTCGCGAATGCACCACACCGGATCTACCGGAAACAACCCGAATATCAGCGTCGCCAACACCTCCCCCACCCGCTGATCCTCACGCAACCCCAACGACCGGCTCATTCCACCACCCCGATATCAAACGCCAGCGGCTTGGCGGCTTTCTGCCCGATCCCGTACCAGTCCAGTTTCCGTGTCAGCACCATGAACACGCCGAGCAAGCCGAACAGCAGCAACGAGCCCATCAGCAGCGCGTAATCCTCGGCACTCAACAAGCCGTAGAGCAAGCCGTACAACGCGGCCAATCCCGCCGAAAAACTCAAGCCGTGACGCACGCTGCGCAGCACGTGGCAGACATAGAAGCCGATCAACAACACACAACCGCTGGCCGACAACAGATACGCCAGGGCAAAGCCGATGTGTTCGGACAACGACAGTAACAACAGGTAGAAAAATGCCAGTGCCACGCCCACCAGCGCGTATTGCACCGGGTGCACGGCCAGGCTTTTCAGGACTTCGAAGAGGAAGAAACCGGCGAAAGTCAGGACGATGAACAGCAGTGCATATTTGATGGCCCGGTCGCTTTTCAAATACTGGTCCACGGGGTCGATGAAGCTCACGCCAAAGCTGCGCCCGTTGAACGCGTCACAGTCGTTGCCGGATACGCAACTGCTCAGGGCTTCTTGCAGGTTGGTGGAGAAGAACGTCGTCTGCCAGTTGGCGGTGAAGCCCTGATCGGAGACTTCGCGCTGGGCCGGCAGGTAGTTGCCGATGAAGCTCGGATGCGGCCAGTTGGCGGCCAGCGACACCCTGCTCGTCTTGCCCACCGGGAGGATTTGCAGTTGACCGGTGCCTTGCAAACGCAGGTCGAAACCGAAGGCCAGTTCTGTGGGTTGCGTGGTGTTCAGCGCTGGCAACGTCACATGCACGCCCTCGCCCAGCCAGCCCACCTGACTGCCCGGCACGAAGTCCAGGCGCAGGTCATTGAGTTCCAGTTTCAACGCATTCTCGATGCCACGAATGTCGCTGATCCCGACCGCGAGAAACGGCAGGTCGAACTGGTAATCCGCGAAGTCTTCCTTGATGCCCAGTTGCGCCGGAACCGAGAAGTGCCCGCTGATGCGGTTGTCGGCGTGGAACAAGCGCGCCTCGTAAATGCCCCGGGAACGCAGTTCGGTCTGGACCTGTCCGTCGAGCTCGAAACGCTCCGGCAGGAAATACAAACGACCGCGTTCTTCTCCGACTTCCTGATAACGCTCGTTGGTTTTTTCGTTGAGTTTCCAGGTGCGCACCACTTTGCGATAGGGCACCACCATCAACGGTCCGCTCAGCCGCTGGCTGTAGCTGGAGCTGCGCGCGATGTCTTCGAGCACACCGTCGCGCAGTTGCTGACGGTCCTGGATCACGCCGTTGATCATCAGCAACGGGATCAGCAACAACAGAATCAGCAGGGCAATGGCCCCGAGTTTTAAGGTCAGATTTCGGTTCATGGGACTCTCCCTGTTTGGATGGGAAGAGTCTGGGATTGGTGTGTGGGGGTTTTGTGGGGGGAATGTGGAGACTTTGTGATCTTTAGCGGTCTGAAGGCAAATGCAGAGTCACTTCAACCCCGCCTTGGACATTGCCGACGTGCAATGCCCCACCATGCAACTTCACCACTTCTTCAACGAAGTTGAGCCCAAGTCCGGTGCTCTTGCGCCCGCTCTCCGGACGCGGCAAGGAATAGAAACGCTCACTCAATCGCGGCAACGCGTAGTCGGGAATGGCCTCGGCCTGGTTGAACAGTCTGAATTCAATCTGCTCCCCGATCTGCTTCGCGCTGAATCGCAGCACACCCTTCGCCGGCGTGAAATCCAACGCATTTTCCAGCAGATTGCCCAGCGCCTGACGCAATAGAAACGGCTCGCCAGTGATCGCCAGATCCGCTGGAATCGCCTGTTCCACCCGCAACTGCTTGCCTTCGATACGCGCGGCCTGGGCATTCAGCAACTCATTGACCAGCCCCGCCAACGGCACGGCCACTCGCTCTTCCAGCCCTTGGCGCTGCTCGACCTGAGCCAGATTCAACAGCCGCTCGATCAACTGCTGCATCCGCACGCTTTCACTGTCGATGTTGCTGACGAAACGCTGTTGTTGAGCCAACGGCATCTCGCCCTGCAGCAACTCCGCTGCGCCACGAATCGCCGCCAGCGGGCTTTTCAGTTCATGGGTCAGCGTGTGCACATAACGCTCGACGTAGGCTTTGCCTTCGAGCTGCGTGCGCATCTGCTCCACGGCGGTCGCCAGTTGCTCCATTTCGCCGCCGCGATAATGCGGAACCTCGACCCGGCGGCCTTCACTCACGGCTTTCGCATAAGCGGTCAAGCGCCGCAACGCTGCACTCAGCCACCACGACAGCAGCGCGCCGAACAACAGACCGAGGCCGATCAGCCCGGCGCCATACGCGAGCAGTCGACGCTCCGTGCGATCGACGTAAGGCTGCAACGAGCTGTTGGGTTTGGCCACGGTGACCACGCCAATGATCCGGCCGTTATCGCGAATCGGCGCACCAACGTGCATCACCGAAGAGCTGGCATCGTTCGGGTCGCTGCGACTGGAGCGAGCGCCGTACTCGCCGCGCAGGGTCAGCAAAACATCGTTCCATCGCGAGTAATCCTGGCCTACCGCCACGCCGCTGGAGTCCAGGACCACAATGCCCTTAGCGTCAGTGACGTAGATCCGGTGGTTGACCTGATTCTTCGGCAGCCCCCAGATACTGGCGTTTGGCTGCCGCTCGCCATAGGCCCTGAGCAGTTCCGGCCAGCGGTTCTGGTTGAGCGTGCCGGCCTTGAAGTCGTCGCGCAGGATTTCGGCCATCAGGTTGGCGGTGTCGACCAGGGTTTCTTCGGTGGACTGACGTACGCCGGGGCGGATTTCTTCCATTACCGTGCTGAGCACGAAGTAACCCGTCAGGCCGATGAACAGCACATACACCAGGAAAATCCGGATCCCCAATGGCATCAGCTGTGGCCCGGGCTGTAGCTGTAGCCGAGGCCGCGATGGGTCTGGATCGGCTCGGCCTCGGCCTTCACCTGGCGCAATTTGGCGCGCACGCTCTTGATGTGGCTGTCGACGCTACGCTCGTACCCGGCATCGGCGGCGACGCCCAGCGCATCGAGCAATTGCTCGCGGCTGAAGACGCGCTCAGGTTGTTCGAGCAGGCATTGCAGCAGACGGAACTCGTGGCGAGTCAGGGTCAGCAACTGGCCGCGATAGCTGATCTGAACGCGCTCGCTGTCGATGCGAAACAGTGTCGGTGCGACCTCGGCCACCGCACGTGGCGCCATGCGCTTGAGGATGGCCCGCACGCGCGCCGCCACTTCCCGTGGGCTGAACGGCTTGACCACGTAATCGTCGGCACCGATTTCCAGGCCCACGACCCGATCGATTTCCGCATCGCGGGCACTGAGGAAAATCACCGGCACCTCGCTGAAACGCCGCAGTTGCTTGCAGGTTTCGAAGCCACTGATGTCGGGCAGGCCAATGTCCAGAATGATCAGATCGGCCGGGGTCTGCCGCTGAAGCTCCAGCGCGGCGGCACCCAGGCTCAGCCAGGTGGTGGTGAACCCTTCGCCCTGCAAGGCGAAAATCAGGGTGTCGGCAATCGCCGCTTCGTCTTCGACAATCAGGATATGAGGCATGGCGTCCGAGCCCGGCAGTTGGGTGGGCGAACGGTGCCCCAAGCCTCACCTCACGTCAATGAGACCACTTGAAATCAGCAGTCGGGCTTGTCGGCGGTGAAACGTCGCGCCGGGTTCACGGCCGCGCCAAATTCACGCAGGGCTTTGGCGCCGATCAGCAGCGGGTAGTTGAAGCTGCTGCGGTCGGTCAGGTTGACCTCGACGGTGCGCTTGACGTTACCCAGGCACAGTTCCAGATCGACCACCGGACGTTTGGTGGGCGCCGCGGCATCTTCATCCTCGTCTTCTTCGGAGCGGGTCTTGATCTTGCTGATCCGCGCGACCTTGTGCTCGTAGACCTTGTTGCTGGCGTCTTTGGTCGCGAGGCGGAAACGCACCCACTCATCGCCGTCGCGGGTGAAGGTTTCGATGTCCTTGGCCGACAGCGACGCGGTCAGGGCGCCAGTGTCCATTTTCGCCTTGAGGACTTCGCCGCCGATTTCCGGCAGCGCAATGTATTCGTAGCGCCCGTACAGGGTCGGCTCGGCGGCCAGGACCGGCAGGGCCACGAGGGAAAGCAGTGCGAGGAGGGATTTCACGTGATGGATGTCCTTTTTTGAAAATAGGAGCGCAGAGTCCGAATTCTAGACCGCAAAAAACAACGATAGTTGGAAGACCACACACTTCTGTGGCGAGGGAGCTTGCTCCCGCTGGGCTGCGAAGCGAGCAAGTGCTCTCACAAAGCCGCAAGCATACGGCCAAGAAGGTGAAACATTCGTCACCGCCGATTTGGCCTGTCGCCCGAAGCTGCTTATCATGGCGCGCCCAAACGCTTTCAAGAGTTACTTATGCGCCGCCTGCTCACCGGCTGTTTCGTTACCCTGCTGCTGTTACTCAACACCCTGGTCCTGTTCGGGCCACTGATGGTGTTTGCCCTGTTCAAACTGGTCCTGTCCGGCCGCTGGCGTGATTACGCATCAACAGCGGTGATGTGGATCGCCGAGACCTGGGCCGAGATCGACAAGCTGATCTTCCGTCTGTGCATCCCCACGCAGTGGGACATTCGCGGCGGCGATGACTTGCGCCGCGACACCTCTTATCTGGTCATCAGCAACCATCAATCCTGGGTCGATATCCCGGCGCTGATCCAGACACTCAACCGGCGCACGCCGTTTTTCAAATTCTTCCTCAAGAAAGAACTGATCTGGGTACCGTTCCTGGGCCTGGCGTGGTGGGCGCTGGATTACCCGTTCATGAAGCGCTACACCAAGGCCTTTCTGGCGAAAAACCCGACGCTGGCGGGCAAGGATCTGGAGATTACCAAAGCGGCGTGCGAGCTGTTCAAGCGCCAGCCGGTGACCGTGGTCAATTACCTGGAAGGCACCCGCTACACCTCGGCAAAAAGCGCTCAGCAACAGTCACCGTTCACGCATCTGCTCAAGCCCAAGGCTGGCGGCGTGGCGTTTGTGCTGGCAGCGATGGGTGAACAGCTGGACGCCATTCTCGATGTGACGGTGGTATATCCGCAGCAGAAGATCCCGGGGTTCTGGGATTTGATCAGCGGCAACGTGCCGAGGGTCATCATCGACATCAACACCCGCGAACTCGACCCCGCGCTGTGGCAGGGCGATTACGAGAATGATGCGGCGTTTCGCGAGACCGTCCAGAACTGGGTGAACCAGCTCTGGATCGAGAAGGACCGGCGCATCGACGCCTTGCGCGCCGAGCGCCGCTGAATCAGCTGCCGGCGCCCCAGATTCCGCCCAGGCTCTGCAGCAGCGAACCGCCCACGCCCTGTTGACCGAAGTATTGAAGAATCAGTGGGGCAAACTGGCCGATCATGCCGCTGTCCATGCCCAATGCGCTGAACGCGTTGTTCAGGTCGTTGGTGTCCTTGACGTTGCCCAGCGCGTTATCCAGGCCGGCCGCCTTACCGCTCGAACCGAGCAACCCGGCGAGGACGCCCAGTTCACCACCGCCGGACAACATGTCGATGCCCGGAACGCTCTTGGCCAGTTCCGAGTAGTCGGTCGAACTCAATTGATTCTTGGCCAGACCGAGCATCGCTCCGGTGCCGCCAACGACTTGCTGTGGTGTCAGGTTCAATTGGCTGAGCGCACCCAGCAGACCTGCCGTTTCAGAGGTCGGCGCTGCCGCTGTGGCAGCGTTATCGCCCTTCATGCCGGAAATGGCATTGGCCGCATCGCTCAGGCTGAACTGAGCAAAGACCGGGCTGGCCCCCAGGGTCATGAGCGATGCCAGTGCAAAACCGCGTGAAATCTTCATCCAGACATCCTCTTGTGCCATGAAAACCGCCCGGTAACAGGCGGAAAAGCTGCCGTTTTGACCGGTCTTGCGTCGGCATGTTCCTCAGCGCCACGTCCATTTTCTACCCGCTCGTCGACTCAAACAAAAACGGCGACCCGAAGGTCGCCGTTCTGTATTGCGTGATGCCTTACGCCGCGCTGAACAGCTTGTGCGGATCGATCACAAACTTCTTCGGCACGCCCGCATCGAACTCGCCGTAGCCTTGCGGTGCCTGATCCAGGCTGATCACCTGAACGCCCACCACTTCGGCGATGTTGATGCGATCCCACATGATCGCCTGCATCAGCTGGCGGTTGTACTTCATCACCGGCGTCTGGCCAGTGTGGAAGCTGTGGGACTTGGCCCAGCCCAGACCGAAGCGAATGCTCAGGCTGCCCATTTTCGCGGCCGCGTCCACGGCACCCGGATCTTCGGTCACGTACAGGCCAGGGATACCGATTTTGCCAGCCACCCGAACCACACCCATCAGCGAGTTGAGCACGGTGGCCGGAGCCTCGTGTTTCACGCCGTCA
Source organism: Pseudomonas sp. NFX71 (assembly GCF_048079215.1). Taxonomy (NCBI): domain Bacteria; kingdom Pseudomonadati; phylum Pseudomonadota; class Gammaproteobacteria; order Pseudomonadales; family Pseudomonadaceae; genus Pseudomonas; species Pseudomonas sp. NFX71. Next base: position 1,387,017 of record NZ_CP182230.1, read on the forward strand.
TGGCCGTGACCGCGCGCTTCGAAGCCCACGGCGTCGACGGCGCAATCCACTTCGGGTTCACCCAGCAGCGCAGCGATCTGTTCGTGCAGCGGGGTGTCCAGGGACAGGTCGGCAATTTCGAAACCCTGCGCCTTGGCGTGTGCCAGGCGAACAGTGTTGACGTCGCCGATGATCACCACCGCCGCGCCCAACAGGCGAGCGGAAGCGGCAGCCGCCAGACCGACCGGACCGGCACCGGCGATGTACACGGTGCTGCCCGGGCCAACGCCGGCCGTCACTGCGCCGTGGTAACCGGTCGGCAGGATGTCGGAGAGGCAGGTCAGGTCGCGGATTTTTTCCATCGCGCGATCGCGATCAGGCAGTTTCAGCAGGTTGAAGTCGGCGTACGGCACCATCGCGTATTCAGCCTGGCCGCCGGTCCAGTCGCCCATGTCGACGTAACCGTAAGCACCGCCCGGACGCGCCGGGTTCACGCTGAGGCAAACGCCAGTGTGCATTTCCTTGCAGGAACGGCAGCGCCCGCAAGCCACGTTGAACGGTACGGACACCAGGTCGCCGATTTGCAGGTTTTCGACGTCGCTGCCCTTCTCGATCACTTCGCCAGTGATCTCGTGGCCCAGCACCAGACCGGTCTGAGCGGTGGTACGGCCGCGCACCATGTGCTGGTCGGAACCACAGATGTTGGTGGAAACCACGCGCAGGATGACAGCGTGATTAATCTTCCTGCCACGCGGGTCCTGCATTTTCGGATAGTCGATTTTCTGTACTTCGACCTTGCCAGCGCCGAGATACACCACACCACGATTGCCAGACATGCTTTCACCTCGCTGTTGTTTTTATGTAGCGGTCGCGTCGCCACGGATCGGCGGCGCGTTGATTGCTCTGGTTGTTGCCTGTGTGTCTTGTGTTGTTTGTCAGGGCCTCATCGCTAGCAGGCTAGCTCCCACAGGGTTTTGGGTTGTTCAAAAATCCTGTGTTCACCCGAATCACTGTGGGAGCTAGCCTGCTAGCGATGGCGATCTACAGAACGACCGTGCGATTGGCGTTCAAAAACACCCGTCGTTCAATGTGATAACCCACGGCGCGAGCCAGGGTCAGCCCTTCGATATCCCGCCCCTTGGCGATCAGGTCTTCCGGATAATGGCTGTGATCCACCACCTCCACGCCCTGGGCGATGATCGGTCCCTCGTCCAGGTCGTTGTTGATGTAGTGCGCCGTGGCGCCGACCAGCTTCACCCCTTTGTTGTAGGCCTGGTGATAAGGCTTGGCGCCCTTGAACCCCGGCAGCAGGGAGTGATGGATGTTGATCGCCTTGCCGTCGAGCTTGCGGCACAGCTCCGGTGACAAAACCTGCATGTAGCGCGCAAGGATCACCAGTTCGGCGCCGGAGTCTTCGATCACCTGCAACACCTGACGCTCCTGCGACGGCTTGTCGTTGGGGTCGAGCGGGAAGTGGTAGTACGGAATCTGGTGCCAGTCGGCCAACGGCTTGAGGTCCGGATGGTTGGAGATCACGGCGGCGACGTCCATCGACAACTGGCCGATGCGCTGGCGGTAGAGCAAATCGTTGAGGCAGTGATCGGCCTTGGAGACCATGATCACCACTTTCGGCCGGTAGTTCGGCGGGGTCAGTTCGAAGATCATGCCGAAGGCTTTACCACGCTCTTCCAACCCGGCGCGGAAGGCTTGTTCGTCAAAGCCGTCGGGTTGACGGAATTCCACGCGAATGAAGAAACGACCCGAGAGACGGTCATCGAACGAATGGTGCTCGGTAACGTAGCAGCCCTGCTCGAACAGAAATCGGGTCACCGCGTCCACGGTGCCGAGGACGCTGGGGCAGTCGGCGGTCAGAATCCATGTGTCTGGGGCGCGGCTCATAGTGCGGTGACTCCTGCTACAAATTAGGTGGTCGCAGAGACCCCTGTGGCGAGGGGATTTATCCCCGTTCGGCTGCGAAGCAGTCGTAAAACCAGTCAACTCAATTTGGCTGGGATACCGAGTTGTGAGGTTTCAGGGCTGCTGCGCAGCCCAACGGGGATAAATCCCCTCGCCACAAAGCCCATCACCACAAACGATCATTAAGCCTGAACGCTCAGGCCGTACTCGGCCGCTGCATCCTGCAGCCACAACCACCAGTAATCCGAGAAGCTGCGGCGGATCAGCAGTTCCCAGGTGTCTTCGGCGGTGTGGCGGATCACCAGTTGCGACTTGGCGAACACGGTGCCCACTGCCTTGCCGACCGGGAAGCTGTTCGGGTGTACGTCGTAGCTGGTGGATTTCATCAGCACCTGGCGCACGTTAGGGCCGCTCAGTTCGAGGATCTGCTGGCCACCGCTGACGTTGACGATCTGGATGTGCAGATCGCCCAGCGCTTCACGCAGTTTCTGCTCGGCGGCGAACTCTTCACCGGTCGGCACGATCAACAGCCACTCATCCGGCCCCATCCATTGCAGGCTGGTTTCACCCTTGACGATGACCGTCAGCGCGCCTGGCAATTCGATGCCAAGGGCCTTGTGCACGCCAGCACTGAACGCCGCATCGTGGCCGTCGCCACGAATGGTCAGGTGGCCGAGGAGTTTCTTCTCACGCACGATCACGCCGGCGTTTTTGCGACCCTTGCCGACCAGGCTGGCGAGGTCGGCATGATGCAGCGACGACTCGGCCTTGGCCCCGGTGGTTGGGCGTTGTTGGTAAACATTGGCTACGGTCATAAAGCACCTTTCCTGAATTCTGTTGGTTCCTGTGGTGGCGGCACTGCCGTCATCGCCAGCAGGCCAGCTCCCACATTCAACCGCGTTCCCCGGTGGGAGCTAGCCTGCTAGCGATTGCGGTAGCAGACTCTCCACAGGACCCGAGGCCACTAGATGTTCTGGCGATCACCTTTCGGATCGAAGAACACCGAAGAAACGATTTCCGCCTCGATCACGCTGCCATCCGCCAGCGGTGCGAACACCCGTTCGCCGATACGCTTCAAACCGCCTTTCACTACGCCCATGGCAAACGAATAGCCCAGGGAGTTGTGCAGGTAGCTGGAAGTGACGTGACCGACCATCGTCATCGGGATCGTCTGCTTGGTGTTGAACACCAGTTGCGCACCTTCCGGCAGCCATTTGGTCGGATCGATCGGCTTCAGGCCCACCAGCTGTTTACGTTGATCACGTACGCAGTCTTCGCGGTTCATGCCACGCCAGCCGATCCACGAGAACGGTTTGGTGCGACCGACACACCAGCCCATGTTCAAATCGTCCGGGGTCATCGAGCCGTCGGTGTCCTGACCGACGATGATGAAGCCCTTCTCGGCCCGCAGGATGTGCATGGTTTCGGTGCCGTACGGGGTCAGGTTGTACTGTTTGCCGGCCTCGACGATTTTCTCGAGCACGCCCATGGCGTAGTCGGCCTGCACGTTGACTTCGTACGACAGCTCACCGGTAAACGAAATCCGGAACACCCGCGCCGGCACACCGCCGACCAGGCCTTCTTTCCAGGTCATGAACGGGAAGGCTTCGTTGCTCAGGTCGATGTCGGTGACTTCGCTGAGCAGCTTGCGGCTGTTCGGCCCGGACAGGGTCATGGTTGCCCAGTGATCCGTCACGGAAGTGAAATACACCTTCAGGTCTGGCCATTCGGTCTGTTGGTAGATTTCCAGCCATTGCAGCACGCGTGCAGCGCCGCCGGTGGTGGTGGTCATCACGAAGTGGTTGTCGGCGAGGCAAGCGGTGACGCCGTCGTCGAAGACCATGCCGTCTTCTTTGCACATCAGGCCGTAACGGGCCTTGCCCACGTCGAGCTTGGTCCAGGCGTTGGTGTAGATGCGGTTGAGGAACTCGCGCGCATCCGGGCCTTGAATGTCGATCTTGCCGAGGGTCGAGGCGTCCAGCAGGCCGACGCTGTCGCGCACGGCTTTGCATTCGCGTTTCACTGCGGCGTGAATGTCTTCACCGTTTTTCGGGAAGTACCACGGACGTTTCCACTGACCGACGTCCTCGAACTCGGCGCCATTCTTCACGTGCCAGTGATGCAGCGCGGTGAAGCGGACAGGTTCGAAGATGTGCCCGCAGTGACGGCCGGCCACGGCGCCGAAGGTCACCGGCGTGTAGTTCGGACGGAACATGGTGGTGCCCATCTGCGGGATGGTCACGTTCAACGAACGGGCGGCGATGGCCAGGCCGTTGACGTTGCCGAGCTTGCCCTGGTCAGTACCGAAGCCCAGTGCGGTGTAGCGTTTGACGTGCTCGACCGATTCGAAGCCTTCGCGGGTCGCCAGTTCGATGGCGGCAGCGGTGACGTCGTTTTGCAGGTCGACGAATTGCTTCGGCGCCCGTGCGGTGTTCTTTTCGTGCGGCACCTGGAACAGCGCCAGGGTGGGCTCTTCCAGACGGCTCAGGGCTTTCGGCAAAGTACCTTCGACCACGCTGAAACCGGCTTCACTGGCTGCGCGAGCGCCGCCTTCAAAACCATCGGCCAGGGAATCGCCGAGGCCGTAGACGCCGTTGATGCCACCGACGCACACGCGTTTCTGCGGTGCTTCGCCCGGTACGAAACCGAGGATGTCTTCACGCCAGATCGGCTTGCCACCCAAGTGCGACGCCAGGTGAACCACCGGGCTGTAACCGCCGGAACTGGCGATCAAATCGCAATCGAGCCATTCGCCAGGACTGGTCACGGCGTGCGCCTTGACATCGATCGCGGCGACGCGAGCGGCGGTCACGTGCTTGCTGCCACGGGCCTCGATCACGGCGCTGCCGGTCAGGATGCGAATGCCTTTGGCGCGCGCTTCTTCAACCAATGCACCGCGCGGATTGCTACGGGCGTCGGCGATGGCCACCACTTGCAGGCTGGCATCGAGCCAATCCAGGGCAACGCGGTAGGCGTGATCGTTGTTGGTCGACAGCACCAGTTTCTTGCCCGGTGCCACGCCGTAACGGCGAACGTAAGTCGAGACAGCGCCGGCGAGCATGTTGCCCGGCACGTCGTTGTTGCCATACACCAGTGGACGTTCGTGAGCACCGGTCGCCAGGACCACGCGCTTGGCGCGAACCCGGTGGATGCGCTGACGCACCTGGCCGATCGGGGCGCGGTCGCCGAGGTGATCGGTCAGGCGCTCGTGAATGGTCAGGAAGTTATGGTCGTGGTAACCGTTGACCGTGGCGCGCGGCAACAGCAGCACGTCCGGGGTGTCCTTCAGCTCGGCGATGACGCTGGCGACCCACTCGGTGGCTGGCTTGCCGTCGAGGCTTTCGCGGGAATCGAGCAGGCTGCCGCCGAACTCTTCCTGCTCATCGGCGAGGATCACGCGAGCACCGCTGCGCGCAGCCGCCAGTGCAGCGGCCAGGCCGGCAGGGCCACCGCCGACGATCAGCACGTCGCAGTGCTGGTTCATGTAGTCGTAGGTGTCCGGATCGTTCTCGGTCGGCGAGCGGCCAAGGCCGGCGGCCTTACGGATGTACTTCTCGTACGTCATCCAGAACGATTGCGGGTACATGAAGGTTTTGTAGTAGAAGCCCGGAGGCATCAGCTTGCCGCCGACCTTGCCGAGAATCCCCATCATGTCGTTGTTCACGCTTGGCCAGCCGTTGGTGCTGGTGGCGACCAGGCCTTGATACAGCGCCTGTTGCGTGGCACGCACGTTAGGGATCTGCGTGGCTTCGGTCGCGCCGATCTGCAGCACGGCGTTCGGCTCTTCAGCGCCGGCCGCGAAGATGCCGCGCGGACGGGAGTACTTGAAGCTGCGACCGATGATGTCGACACCGTTGGCCAGCAGGGCTGCGGCCAGGGAATCGCCTTCAAAGCCTTTGTAGACCTGGCCGTTGAAGGTGAAGCTCAGCACTTTGTTGCGGTCGATCCGTCCGCCGTTGGACAGGCGATTGATCTGGCTCATACCTTCTCTCCCAGAGCCGTGGTGGCCGCTTTCGGGCTATCGGTCTTGTCGGTGAATTGTGGCTTGGTGCCGATCTTGTAGGTCTCGAGAATCTCGTAGGTCACGGTGTCGCGGGTGGCGTTGAAGTACTGACGGCAACCGGCGGCGTGAATCCACAGTTCATGGTGCAGACCGCGAGGGTTGTCGCGGAAGAACATGTAGTCGCCCCACTCCTCGTCGGTGCAGGTGTTCGGGTCCAGTGGACGCGGGATGTGCGCCTGGCCGGATGCGTGGAATTCCTCTTCGGAGCGCAGTTCGCCGCAGTGAGGACAGAAGATATGCAACATGGGGATTTCTCCTGTTAGTGGGCAACCGCAGCAGCGCCGTGTTCGTCGATCAACGCACCGTTGTGGAAACGGTCGATGGAGAAAGGTGCAGCCAATGGGTGCATTTCACCCTTGGCCAGGCTTGCGGCAAACACGTTGCCCGAGCCAGGTGTGGCCTTGAAGCCACCGGTGCCCCAACCGCAGTTGAAGAACATGTTCGGGACCGGGGTTTTCGAAATGATCGGGCAGGCATCCGGCGTGGTGTCGACGATGCCGCCCCACTGACGGTTCATGCGTACGCGGGACAGCACCGGGAACATCTCGACGATGGCCTGGATGGTGTGCTCGATCACCGGGTACGAACCACGCTGGCCGTAGCCGTTGTAGCCGTCGATGCCGGCGCCGATCACCAGGTCGCCCTTGTCGGACTGGCTGATGTAGCCGTGCACGGCGTTGGACATGATCACGCTGTCGATAATCGGTTTGATCGGCTCGGACACCAACGCTTGCAGCGGGTGGGATTCGATCGGCAGACGGAAACCGGCCAGCTTGGCCATGTGCCCGGAGTTACCGGCCGTGACCACACCGACGCGCTTGGCGCCAATGAAGCCCTTGTTGGTTTCGACACCGATGCACACGCCGTTTTCCTTGCGGAAGCCGATCACCTCGGTCTGCTGGATCAGGTCCACGCCCAGTGCGTCGGCGGCACGGGCAAAGCCCCACGCCACGGCATCGTGACGGGCCACGCCGCCGCGACGCTGAACGGTTGCGCCCATCACCGGGTAGCGAGTGTTCTTCGAGCAGTCGAGGTACGGGATCTCGTCGGCCACTTGCTTGGCATCGAGCAGTTCACCGTCCACGCCGTTGAGGCGGTTGGCGCTGACCCGACGCTCGGAATCACGGATGTCCTGCAGGGTGTGGCACAGGTTGTAGACGCCACGCTGGGAGAACATCACGTTGTAGTTCAGGTCCTGGGAAAGGCCTTCCCACAATTTCATTGCGTGTTCGTACAGGTGAGCCGACTCGTCCCACAGGTAGTTGGAGCGAACGATGGTGGTGTTGCGCGCGGTGTTACCGCCGCCCAGCCAGCCTTTTTCGACCACGGCCACGTTGGTGATGCCGTGCTCCTTGGCCAGGTAGTAAGCCGTGGCGAGACCATGCCCGCCACCGCCGACGATGACCACGTCATAGACCTTTTTAGGGGTCGGCGTGCGCCACATCTTCTGCCAGTTTTCGTGATGGCTGAGGGAGTGTTTGAAGAGGCCGAAGCCCGAATAGCGTTGCATAGTCATTTACTCCAAAACCGCGCTCAGCGATAAACCGGGAAATCTGCGCACAGGGCCGACACTTGCTGCGCGACATTGGCCTCGACATCGGTGTCGCCGAGGTTGTCGAGGATGTCGCAGATCCAGCCGGCCAGCGTGACGCACTGGGTCACCTTGAAGCCGCGCGTGGTCACCGCCGGGGTGCCGATGCGCAGGCCGGACGTGACGAACGGCGACTGTGGATCATTCGGGACAGCGTTCTTGTTCACGGTGATGTGGGCGCGACCGAGTGCTGCATCCGCCTCTTTGCCGGTGAGGCCCTGACGGATCAGGCTGACCAGGAACAGGTGGTTATCGGTGCCGCCGGACACTACATCGTAGCCGCGTTTGATAAACACGCCGGCCATGGCCTGGGCGTTGTCGATCACTTGTTGCTGGTAAGCCTTGAAACCGGGCTCCAGCGCTTCCTTGAAGCACACGGCCTTACCGGCGATCACGTGCATCAGCGGGCCGCCCTGGGCACCCGGGAAGACTGCCGCGTTGAGTTTCTTCTCGATTTCTTCGTTGGCCTTGCACAGGATCAGGCCGCCACGCGGACCGCGCAGGGTCTTGTGGGTGGTGGTGGTGACCACGTCGGCGTAAGGCAGCGGATTCGGGTACAGGCCGGCAGCGACCAGGCCGGCGACGTGGGCCATGTCGACGAACAGCAGCGCACCAACCTTGTCGGCGATCTGGCGGAAGCGTGGGAAGTCGAGGGTCTTGGAGTAGGCCGAGAAGCCGGCGACGATCATCTTCGGCTTGCATTCGACGGCCAGGCGCTCGACTTCGTCGTAGTCGATCAGACCGGTTTTGGTGTCGATCCCGTACTGCACGGCGTTGTACAGCTTGCCCGAGGACGACACCTTGGCTCCGTGGGTCAGGTGACCGCCATGGGCCAGGCTCATGCCCAGAATGGTGTCGCCGGCTTGCAGCAGGGCCAGGTACACGGCGCTGTTGGCCGAGGAACCGGAGTGCGGCTGCACGTTGGCGTAATCGGCGCCGAACAACTGCTTGGCGCGTTCGATGGCCAGGGCTTCAACCTTGTCCACGTGCTCGCAGCCACCGTAGTAGCGCTTGCCCGGATAGCCTTCGGCGTATTTGTTGGTCAGGCCACTGCCTTGCGCTTCCATGACGCGTTTGCTGGTGTAGTTCTCTGACGCGATCAGCTCGATGTGATCTTCCTGGCGTTGCTCTTCGGCATTCATCGCCGCCAGCAGTGCATCGTCGTAACCCTGGATCTGGTCTTGCTTGCTGAACATCGCGTCTCTCCCAGCGGCGGCGGTGCGCCATTCGTCTCGGTGAGGCACGTACCTGTCGGCAGTGCCCTTTGATGCGATGGTATGACCGGCGCAGACAGGTCAAATGCCTACGGACGCCACGCAAAGGTGCGTTTACGACATGGGCTGCAAAGGATGGCCGGCAAAGGCTCTTGTGGCGAGGGAGCTTGCTTCCGCTCGGCTGCAAAGCAGTCGTAAAACCGACAAACTCGATCTAACTGCAGAATCGCATTTGCTGGGTGTCGGGCTGCCGCGCAGCCCAGCGGGAGCAAGCTCCCTCGCCACAGGGCTGGAGTCAGGACAGGAGTTGGCGCAAGGCCAGAAGAACGAGAAAATGTACGGGATAGAGCGCATACGCCCAACGCCGCATCGGCGGCGGTTTGAAATGCCTGGCCTGTCGCAACAAGAGCAGCCCTGGCAATGGCGCGATCAGGCAAGTGGCGATGCCGAGGATGGCTGCACCATTTCCAAACCTGGCGGAGTGATACAGCACCTCCCATTGGTTGGCGGCCAGGCAGACCAGTCCGGGTAACAGGCTGAAGTACCAGGGCCGCTTGATCACCAGCAACATGGCCAGCGGCAGCAGAACGCCGAAGAAACCGAACATCAGTCGCTCCGAGAACAGTGCTGCCACGGTCAGAGCACCCACCGCGAGCAGTCGCGAGTGCAGCGTTTCGTGCCGCCAGCCGCGCGCGACCAGCAGCCCAAGCGCCAGCGTAGGCAACACGTTCAAGGTGTCCGGATCAGGAATGTACATCCGGTAGGGAATTTCACTGATGGCGCTGAACAGCAGCAACCAACCCAGATAACGCCACTGGCCGTCGGTCGTCGCTGCACCGGCGCGCGACAGATTGGCCGCTATCGCTAAACAAAACCAAGGAAACGCTAGCCTCCCCGGTACATACAGAATATCGACGGAATAACCGACATATCGCAGGTGATCGAGCACCATGCTCAATAGCGCCAGCCACTTGAGCAGATCGAGTGCCCCGTCGCGTTGAGTCATGTGCATAATTGCCCGGTGTCCTTGTAATGTTCTGACAGTGACATCCCGTGTGCTCCCCGGACGATCTTCGGTAAAGTGCGCACCATCATTGACCACGAAGCTCTTCACCATAGGAGCCTCGACCACGGAAGCCGGCCATGACCGACAAGAGCCAACAATTCGCCAGCGACAACTATTCCGGTATCTGCCCTGAAGCCTGGGCCGCCATGGAACAGGCCAACCACGGCCACCAACGCGCCTATGGCGACGATGAGTGGACCGCTCGCGCGTCCGATCAATTCCGCAAACTGTTCGAAACCGACTGCGAAGTGTTCTTCGCCTTCAACGGCACCGCCGCCAACTCCCTGGCCCTGTCGTCGCTGTGCCAGAGTTACCACAGCGTGATCTGCTCGGAAACCGCCCACGTCGAAACCGACGAATGCGGCGCGCCGGAATTCTTTTCCAACGGCTCCAAGCTGCTGGTCGCCCGCACCGAAAACGGCAAGCTGACCCCGGAATCGATCCGCGAAGTGGCCCTCAAGCGCCAGGACATCCACTACCCGAAACCGCGCGTCGTGACCCTGACCCAGGCCACCGAAGTCGGCAGCATCTACACCCCGGAAGAAATCCGCGCCATCAGCGCCACCTGCAAAGAGCTGGGCCTGAACCTGCACATGGACGGCGCGCGCTTCTCCAATGCTTGTGCATTCCTTGGCTGCTCGCCAGCGGACCTGACCTGGAAGGCCGGGGTCGATGTCTTGTGCTTCGGCGGCACGAAAAACGGCATGGCCGTGGGTGAAGCGATTCTGTTCTTCAACCACAAACTGGCCGAAGACTTCGACTACCGCTGCAAACAGGCAGGTCAGCTGGCATCCAAGATGCGTTTCCTCTCGGCGCCGTGGGTCGGGATTCTGGAAAACGACGCCTGGCTCAAATACGCCCGCCACGCCAACCACTGCGCGCAGTTGCTGGCCGAACTGGTCAGCGACATTCAGGGCGTTGAGTTGATGTTCCCGGTGCAGGCCAACGGCGTGTTCCTGCAACTCTCGGAACCGGCCATTGCCGCGCTGACCGCCAAGGGCTGGCGCTTCTACACCTTCATCGGCAACGGCGGCGCACGCTTCATGTGCTCGTGGGACACCGAAGAAGAACGCGTTCGTGAACTGGCGGCGGACATCCGGGAAGTCATGTCCCGCTAACCAGCACCCCGATCCCCCCTGTGGCGAGGGAGCTTGCTCCCGCCCGGCGGCGAAGCCGTCGCAAAAACCGCCATCGCGGTCTGCCTGACAGACCGCATCCTCCATATTTGGGGCTGCTGCGCAGCCCAGCGGGAGCAAGCGCCCTCGTCACAAAAGCTCACTCGCCACTCACCACAGCCTCTTGGTCTACATTGTCCTGCGAGCCACTCGATTCGCTCAGACAATAACAATCAGGAGCGCACGCATGTCCTTACAAGGCAAAACCCTGTTCATTACCGGCGCCAGTCGCGGGATTGGTCGTGAGATCGCACTGCGGGCGGCGCGGGACGGGGCCAACATTGTGATTGCGGCCAAAAGTGCCGAGCCTCACCCCAAACTGCCGGGTACGATTTTCAGTGTGGCGAAGGAAGTCGAGGACGCAGGCGGCAAGGCGCTGGCCTTGCAGGTGGATGTGCGTGATGAAGTCGCGGTGCGTGAAGCACTGGCCCAGGCCAACGAACATTTCGGCGGCATTGATGCGCTGATCAACAACGCCGGCGCAATCAAGCTGACGGGCGTTCAGCACATCGAACTCAAGCGCTTTGACCTGATGCACCAGATCAACACCCGCGCGGTGTTGCTGTGCAGTCAGGCTGCCCTGCCCTATCTGAAAAAAAGCAGCGGGCATATCCTCAACCTGTCACCACCGCTCAACCTGGCCACCAAATGGTTCGCCCAATACAGCCCGTACACCGTGACCAAATACGGCATGAGCATGCTCACGGTGGGCATGAGCGAGGAATTCAGGAACTACGGCATCAGCGTCAATTCGCTGTGGCCGCAGACCATGATCGCCACCGCCGCCATCGAGTTTCAGCTGGGGTCACGGGAGTCGTTCAAGCATGCGCGTACGCCGGCGATCATGGCCGATGCGGCCCATGTGATCCTGGACAGCAGCGGTCGCCGCATTACCGGGCGGTTGCTGATTGATGAGGAGATTTTGCGAGAGAATGGCGCGACCGAATTTGATCACTACCGCTTTGAGCCCGGCACCAACGACAAGCTGATGACCGACTTGTTTGTGGACTGAAGCACCAATCCTTGTGGGAGCGAGCCTGCTCGCGATGAGGCCGTCATATCCAACAGAGATGTTGACTGACAGACCGCTATCGCGAGCAGGCTCGCTCCCACAGGTTTAAAACTCGATGCGCACGTCGCCCTTCGGCACGCTGCAGCACGACAAAATATACCCTTCGGCTTCGTCTTCCTCGGTGATCCCGCCGTTGTGGTCCATCTCGACTTCGCCTCCCAGCTTCATCACCTTGCACGTGCCGCAGATCCCCATCCCGCAGGCCTTCGGAATCAATAGCCCCAGCTTGGCAGCAGCGGCGTGGACCGTTTCTCCCGGCGCAACGCGAATGCTCTTGCCGGACGCGGTGAATTCCACTTGATGCAGATCCGCCACATCGATGTCCGGTGCTTCGGCTGCAATTTCGGCTTGCTCCACCGCATCGGCGCGGGCTTCCGGTGGCGTGGCACCGAAGGACTCCTCGTGATACCGCTTCATGTCGAAACCAGCGGCCTCGAGCATGCGTTTCACAGCGTTCATGTACGGCGTCGGCCCGCAGCAGAACACTTCGCGCTCAAGGAAGTCCGGTGCCATCAGTTCCAGCATCTTGTGATTCAGGTAACCGCGATAACCGGCCCACGGTTCACCCAGACCATGCTTCTCGCAGATCAGGTGCAGGCTGAAGTTGTCGATCCGCGACGCCATGTGTTCCAGCTCGCGGTGGTAAATGATGTCCTTGGGCGAACGGGCGCTGTGGATAAACACCATGTCGACGTTGCCGTTGGTGTCGTAGAACCAGCGCGCCATCGACATCACCGGCGTGATGCCGACACCGCCGCTGAGGTAGAGCACTTTCGGCGCGGTGAAATCCATGGCGTTGAACAGCCCGACCGGCCCGTGTACCGCCAGTTCCTGACCTTCGTGCAAGGTGTCGTGCAACCAGTTCGATACCTTGCCGCCCGGTACGCGCTTGATGGTCACCGAAAAGCTGTATGGCACCGATGGCGAGCTGGAAATGGTGTAGGAGCGCATGATCGGCACGCCTTCGATTTCCAGCTCCAGGGTGACAAACTGGCCCGGCTTGAAGAAGAACAGGATCGGCTGGTCGGCCATAAAGCAGAAGGTGCGCACATCCCAGGTTTCCTGGATGACTTTGACGCAACGGACAATGTGTCGGCCATTGGCCCAGGTCTGGGTAGTTACCGGATTCAGGAAGCTGTTGGACATGCTGTTCTCCACCGCCGATGGTCGGCCTTATGTTGGCGATTCTGCGTATAGCGGGAACCACCCATTTACCTATCTGCGACATTCACATACTTATCGCGACCAGCCCCCAACTACCGAGGGTTGCGCGTCGGGAACAGATTGGGCCATGTCGCCCATGGATAAGGTTCTGGGTAGCGCCGGCCCCACACTCGCCCCATACCAAGACACACTCTTTACACCCTTGCGTAGCAAACCTGATTAGCCACTTTCGCCGGCCACACAGAATGGCCTTGAGGATTAAATGATGGACGTCACCACTACCCTGAGCCTGGGCGATCCACTGGAACCCGCACGCAAGGCCACTGCGCAGATGCTGCAAGAGCGCGAGCGTACTTTCTCGCTGCCGCAGCCGTTTTACTCTGACGAGCGGCTGTTTGATATCGACATGCAGGAAATCTTCCAGAAAGAGTGGTTGATTGCCGGCATGACCTGCGAAATCCCGACCAAGGGCAACTACCTGACCCTGCAGGTCGGCAAGAACCCGATCATCGTGATTCGCGGCGCCGAAGGCGTGGTGCATGCGTTCCACAACGTCTGCCGTCACCGCGGTTCGCGGCTGTGCACCAGTGAAAAGGGCAAGGTCGCCAAGCTGGTCTGCCACTACCACCAGTGGACGTACGAGCTGGACGGCCGCCTGCTGTTCGCCGGCACCGAAATGGGCGCCGATTTCGACATGAAGCAGTACGGCCTCAAACCGGTGAACGTGAAGACCGCCGGCGGCTACATTTTCATCAGCCTGTCGGAGAACCCGCCGGCCATCGATGACTTCCTGTCGACGCTGAACCATTACATGGAACCGTACGACATGGAGAACACCAAGGTGGCGGTGCAAACCACCTTGATGGAAAAGGCCAACTGGAAACTGGTCCTGGAAAACAACCGCGAGTGCTACCACTGCAACGCGTCGCACCCGGAACTGCTGAAAACCCTGCTGGAATGGGACGACGTCACCGACCCGCGCGCCGACCAGGCGTTCAAGGACCACGTCGCTGCCTCCGCCGCTGCCTGGGAAGCCGAGAAGATTCCTTACGCCCACGCCAGCTTCGGCCTGCGTAACCGCATCGTGCGCATGCCGCTGCTCAAGGGCACCGTGTCGATGACCATGGATGGCAAACAGGGCTGTGCCAAACTCATGGGCCGCATCAAGAACCCGGACCTGGGCTCGATGCGCATCCTGCACCTGCCGCACTCGTGGAACCACTGCATGGGCGACCACATCATTGTCTTCACGGTGTGGCCGATCAGCGCGCAGGAAACCATGGTCACCACCAAGTGGATCGTCCACAAGGATGCCGTTGAAGGCGTGGACTACGACGTGGAGCGCATGCGCCAGGTCTGGGATGCGACCAACGACCAGGACCGTCGCCTGGCTGAAGAGAACCAGCGCGGGATCAACTCCACCGCGTACCAGCCTGGGCCTTACTCGAAGACTTATGAGTTTGGCGTGGTGAACTTTGTGGACTGGTACAGCGAGCGGTTGCTGAACAACCTGGGCGCGGAACCTGCGCCTTACCTCAAAGGGGTTCCGGTTCAGGGCTGACCGATCCCCGGGACAAAAAAACCGCGAACATGTTTCGCGGTTTTTTATTGTTCAAATTTCGACCAATTGCTTTAGAGCTGCTGCGGATAGGGGGCTGTAGCGGTTAGCCAACAAGTTATCCACACGTCCACCCACAGCAAATGGGGACAACTCGGTTTATCGCCCCCATATTCGTCACGGAAACTGAAGAAAATCCGTGACTTATCCAGAAGCAGGGTTTTCAGCAACGATTGGTTGTTTTTTGATCTGATTCTTGCAGGCCACGGTTTTAAAGGCTCACAGAGGATGGCGAACACCTTATCCACAGAAGCGCCAACAGACTTTGGGGGCAACTTTGGCGAGTCTGTGGAAAACCTTCGAAAGCCGCGATAAATCGGGGTTTGCGAAAGGTTTATCCGCGTAAATCGGCTATTCGGTTGTTTTTTAATCAGACGCCTGACAGGCCCGTTTTATATGGCCTGTAGCGGACAGCGAACATCTTATCCACAGAAGCGCCAACAGAGATTGGGGGCAAGTATTGCCGCCCGCATAAACTTATCCTCGGGAAAAAGCCCGAAAAAACCGAAAGTTAGACTGGTTGTTTTTTGTACGAAGGCTTGCAGGGCTTTGTTTTCATGGCGTGCAGCGATGGGCGAACATGTTATCCACAGAACCGCTAACAGGGATTGTGGGTAACGTCATCTCAACCTGTTGAAACAGGACAGGATCGCCAGCGTCGCTTGGCGGTCCAGTCCCACTAGGGCCACTGCATGAGGTAGGCCTCACCGGTCACCCGAATCATCGGGTGAGGGGTGATCTGGCAGGTATCGACGATTCGAAAGCCATGGCGCTCGTAGAACCGACGGGCGCCGGTGTTGACGGCGTAGTCGATCAGGCTCAACCCCTTGAGGCCCAACTGGCGGGCGCGCTCGTGAGCATGGGCGAGAAACTGCTTGCCCAGCCCCTGATTGCGCCAGCCTTCGTGCAGCGCCAGGCTGGAGATGTAGAGCGTATCGGGGATTTCCATGTCGGCATACGGCGCCAGCACCGGGTCGGTGGTGGGTTCGGCCAGGGGATCGTGGCGCATCGTGTAGCTGTGCATCATGCCGATGACCTGCCCGTCCGCTTCGGCAATGAGGCAGTTCTGATAAGAAAAATCGACATCGTCGCGGGCATAACGACTGGCGCCCACGTCCAATAGATCCTGGTCGGGCTCTGCCAGCTGGCTCCAGATGTAATCCGCAGCACCCTCTGACGAAATCTGGAACAGACGAGCAATCTCTCGCGCATCAGTGCGCTGAGCCGAGCGGAATTCAACGGTCATTGTTGTTCCTTGTGGGAGCGGGCTTGCTCGCTCCCACATTTGATGTGTGGTGGTTGTGAGTCAGCGAACCACGCCTTCTTCGATCAATAACTTGAGAATCGCCTCGGCACCCGCTTGCGCAGTCACGCCTTTAAGCACTTGTCCGCCGCCGCCACTGGCCTTGGCCGTCGCGGCTTTCATCCGGTCTGCGCCGCTTTTGGCCTTGATCACTTTCAAGCGTTTAGGCCGCGGTTTGGCAGGTTGCAACGTGGCGACCGCCAGCAGGTCATCGTCGATCACTTCGACTTCATCCGCCTGCAACACCCCGCGCCGAGCCGGGCCGTAGGCGCTCTGCCGAGGCTTCGGCGCGGCGTTATCCACTGTCGCGAGAAACGGCAGACGGACCTTCAAACGACGACGCTGACCACGGGGCAAGGCTTGCAGCACCAGCGCCGTACTGCCATCGATGGATTCCACCTGAGCCAGCCCGACCACCAGCGGCCAGCCGAGGCTCTCCGCCAGCAGGAACGGCAGCATGCCCGAGCCTTCACCGGTTTCTGCCTGGCTGCCGGTCAGCACGACTTGCGCACCGGCATCGCGCAGATAGGCGGTCAACGCCGGCAATGCATCGGCGCCCTGAGGTTGTTCCAGTACATGCAACTGCTCCAGGCCCATGCCCAGATAAGCGCGCAACGCCGGTTCCGCGACGTCGCCGGCATGCAGCACTTGCAGGTTATCCCCAGCCAGTTGCAGACCCAGTTCCACGGCCCGCGCATCCTGCTCCGCGCGACGTGGCCGGCCGGAAGTCGGGTGGGCGCCGATGGACACCAGGCTGATGATTTTCGTGCTCATAACCCTTTCCTTCCCTTAAGCCGCATCGCGCTTGGCTTCGTTGCGGTAAGCCTCTACCGCCGCGATCAAGGCTTGAAGAATCTCGGCGCTTTCGCCGATCACCGACAGGTCGGCCCGTTTGATCATGTCGCAGCCAGGGTCGAGATTGATCGCCACCACCTTGTCGCAGGCACCGATGCCTTGCAGGTGCTGGATCGCCCCGGAGATCCCTACCGCCACGTACACCCGAGCCGTGACCCAGGTGCCCGACGCCCCGACCTGCCGGTCACGGGCCATAAAGCCGTCGTCCACTGCCACCCGGGACGCGCCTTCGGTGGCGCCGAGCGCTTCGGCGGTCCTGTGGAAAAGTCCCCAGTCCTTGACGCCGTTGCCGCCGGAGAAGATGAACTCGGCTTCGGCCATCGGAATCGCCGCCGGGTCCACTGCCACTGCGCCCAGATCCTCGATCCGCGACAGACTGCGCGCCACGGTTGTGGATAACTCCACCGGCAAGGCTTCGTGTCGGGTTTCGCTCACGGGTTCGGCACATTCGACGGCAGCTAGAATCAAGCGTGCAATCGGACGTGCAAGGTCTTGCAGACCCGCACCGGCGCGACCGATGCATTCCTGATCCTTGACCTGCCAGACCCTTGTGGCCGGGCGTTCGCCCAATGCAGCGGCAAAGCGCCGACCCAGTTCGCCGCCACCGCTGCGGCTGTCCGGCAGCAGCCAGTGACGCGGGCTGAACTGGTTATCCACAGCCCGCAGGCCCTGGATTCGTTGTTCCGGTGCATAACCGCTGAATTCGTCGCCTTCGAGAACCAGCAGGCGATCGACGCCGGCAGTGGTGAAAGCGCTTTCCTTGTGTTCGCCGAAGACCACGGCCAATACCGCGCCGTCCTTGCCGGCCAATTGATGGGCCAGACCGAGCAAGTCGCGGTCGTGGCTGCTCAAGCGGCCGCCGACCATGTCCGGCACCACGCTGATGTAGAACGCCGGGGCAGGGACCTGATGCAGCGGCAATTGCACTTCAACGGCGGCCGAGCGTTTGGTCGCCCCGCCCTGCTGAGCGCCGCTGCGGTCGATCCGTTTAATGCCGTTCGGGCCGATGAAACCCATGCCATGGGGATTTTTGCGGATGACGCCATTCGGCCCCATCCAGCTGTGTTGCGCCGGTTGCATGGCCGCGTGCAGCGGGTGCAGGCGGTTACGGGCAATCCATTCGGCGCGGGGGTCACGGCGGATAATGTCGCTCATCAGTGGGCCTCCGCAGGTTCACGTTGGGCCGGTGTGGACGGTTTGCTTGGGGCTGCGTCTTCGAGCAGCGCGTCCGCCACCAGTTCGGCGATGTCCTTGATCAACGGACGCGGTTCGACCACGCCCTCGAGCATCGCGGTGCACTGTGGACAACCCACGGCCACCAGTTCGGCGCCGGTTTCGCGGATGTCTTCCATGCGCATGTCGGGGATCCGTTGCTTGCCCGGAA
Organism: Pseudomonas sp. NFX71; assembly: GCF_048079215.1. Taxonomy (NCBI): domain Bacteria; kingdom Pseudomonadati; phylum Pseudomonadota; class Gammaproteobacteria; order Pseudomonadales; family Pseudomonadaceae; genus Pseudomonas; species Pseudomonas sp. NFX71. The sequence goes on from NZ_CP182230.1 coordinate 1,405,418, forward strand.
TGTCGGTGATCGGCGCGCCGCCACCACCGCCACAGCAGCGCGAGCGGAAACCGGAGCGTTGCATCTCTTTGACTTCGATCCCGAGGGCGCGCAGCACTTCACGCGGCGCCTCGTATTCGCCGTTGTAGCGACCGAGGTAGCACGGGTCGTGATAGGTCACGCTGCTGCCTTTGTGCTGGCCAAGACTCAGGGCGCCAGCGCCGATGATCTCGGCCATGTAGGTGCTGTGATGCTGAACGAGGTAGTTGCCGTCGAAAGCGCCGTATTCGTTTTTCAGCACATGGAAGCTGTGCGGGTCGCAGGTGACGATGCGGTTGAAGCTGTACTTGGCCAGGGTCTGGATGTTGCGCTTGGCCAACAACTGGAAGGTTGCTTCGTCGCCCAGTCGGCGGGCCACGTCACCGCTGTCGCGCTCTTCAAGACCGAGCACGGCGAAGTCGACTTTGGCCGCTTTCAGCACTTTGACAAAAGCGCGCAGAGTGCGCTGGTTGCGCATGTCGAAAGCGCCGTCGCCGACCCAGAACAGCACGTCGACGAATTTCTTCTCGCTCATCAGAGTGAGGTTCAGGTCCGCTGCCCAGTTCATCCGCCCGCCCGGTGCGAAACCGCCGGGGTTGTCGGTGGCGATCAGGTTTTCCAGGACTTCGGCGCCCTTGTTCGGGGTCGCGCCTTTTTCCAGTGTCAGATGGCGGCGCATGTCGACGATGGCATCGACGTGCTCGATCATCATCGGGCATTCCTCGACGCAGGCACGGCAGGTGGTGCAGGACCACAGGGTTTCGGCGTCCACCAGACCGTTGACGATCGGTTGATGCGGATTGCCGGCGTGCTCACCAATCGCCTTGCCCGGATAAGGGCTGCCGGCGAACTTGGCATCGGTGCCACCGGCGAGGCCGACTACCATATCTTGAATCAGCTTTTTCGGGTTCAACGGCTGGCCGGCGGCGAACGCCGGGCAGGCGGCTTCGCACTTGCCGCATTGCACGCAGGCGTCGAAACCGAGCAGTTGGTTCCAGGTGAAATCCTTGGGTTTTTCCACACCCAGCGGTGCACTTGGATCGCTGAGGTCCAGCGGCTTCAGACCGGTGGAACGACCACCGCCAAAACGTTCGGCGCGACGGTGCCAGGCCAGGTGCAAAGCACCGGCGAAGGCGTGCTTCATCGGCCCGCCCCAGGTCATGCCGAAGAACAATTCCGAGACACCCCAGAGCACGCCGATCCCGAGGATCACGGCCAGGATCCAGCCACCAAAGTTTTCCGGCAGGATGCCTGCCACCGGCAGGGTCACCAGAAAGAACGACGCCGAAAACGCCAGCAAGCTTTTCGGCAAACGCATCCACGGGCCTTTTGACAGGCGGGCCGGTGGGTTGCGCCGACGCAGGTACACAAAGATCGCGCCGACGAACATCACCGCCGTCATCAGCAACAGCGCATAACCGAGGAAGCGGTTATGCAGGCCGAAACCGTGCACCAGAATCGCGAGTACAGCGGACGCCACCGCACCGCCGGCCGTAGCGACATGGGTGTTGGCGATGTATTTGTCCCGCGCGACGACGTGGTGCAAGTCGACCATGTAGCGCTTGGGCATGGCGAACAGGCCGCCGATCAGGTCGACTTTCGAAGCCCGGCCCCGGCGCCACATAGCCACCCGCCGCAACGCGCCCAGAACCGCAAGGCCCAGGGCAGCGAACAACAGGATTGGAAGAAGGGTGTTCAACATGGTGGAGCTCCCAAAGACCGCAGGGTCGTGTGCGTGCCGGTAAGAGCGACGCACTACTTGTGGCGAGGGAGCTTGCTCCCGCTGGAGCGCGAAGCGCTCCCAAAACAGCCGCAGGTATCCATCTGATACACCTCGACTGCCGGTTTTGGGGCCGCTTCGCAGCCCAGCGGGAGCAAGCTCCCTCGCCACAGGTGATGGTGGTTATCCGTTAGAAATCCTTGCACAACCGCAGCGCGTCGTAGATCGCCGCGTGGGTGTTGCGCTGCGCCACGCAGTCACCGATGCGGAACAGCAAGTAGCCGTCGCCCGCCTGGCTCAGCGAAGGTTGCGGCTTGATCGCGAACAGGGCTTCGATGTCCATCTGGCCTTTGTTGCGCGAGCCTTCCTTCATGGCGTAGTAGATTTCTTCGTCCGGACGCACGCCGTTTTCGACGACCACCTGGTCCACCACCCGCTCCTCTTTGGCGCCGGTGTATTCGTTTTCCAGCACCGCCACCAGCTTGTCGCCTTCGCGGTAGACCTTCTCCAGCATCATGTCCCCGGTCATGATCACTTCTTTCGGGTACATGCTGCGGTAGTACGTCGGGAACGAGGTACCGCCAATCGCTACGCCCGGCTTGATGTCGTCGGTGACGATCTCGACCTGGCAGCCCTTGTCGGCGAGGAAGTCGGCGGTCGACATCCCGGTGAACTCGCAAATGGTGTCGTAGACCAGCACGTTCTTGCCCGGCGCCACTTTGCCGTCAAGGATGTCCCAACTGCTGACCACCAGGCCTTCGGCCGCGCCCCAGTGTTCGTTCTGCTCCAGGAATGGATGACCGCCAACGGCGAGCACCACTACATCCGGGCGCAGGTCGAGAATGGTTGCCGCATCGGCGGCCACGCCCAGGCGCAGGTCGACTTTCAGACGCGCCAGCTCCAGTTGGAACCAGCGCGTGATACCGGCGATCTGGTCCCGTTGCGGGGCTTTCGAGGCGGTGGTGATCTGCCCGCCGATAAATTCTTTCTTCTCGAACAGGGTCACGTCGTGGCCACGTTCGGCAGACACGCGAGCCGCTTCCATCCCGGCAGGGCCGGCACCGACCACCACGACTTTGCGCTTCACACCGGTCGATTTCTCGATGATGTGTGGCACGCCCATGTATTCACGGGAGGTCGCGGCGTTCTGGATGCACAACACGTCCAGGCCCTGGTACTGACGGTCGATGCAGTAGTTGGCGCCGACGCATTGCTTGATCTGGTCAACCTGGCCCATCTTGATCTTGGCGATCAGGTGCGGGTCGGCGATGTGGGCGCGGGTCATGCCGACCATGTCCACGTAGCCGCCTTCCAGAATACGGGTCGCCTGGTTCGGGTCCTTGATGTTCTGCGCATGCAGAACCGGGGCCTTCACCACTTCCTTGATACCGGCGGCCAGGTGCAGGAATGGCTCCGGTGGATAACTCATGTTCGGAATAACGTTGGCCAGGGTGTTGTGGGTGTCACAACCCGAACCCACCACGCCGATGAAGTCGATCATGCCGGTGTCGTCGTAGTACTTGGCGATCTGCTTCATGTCCTCGTGGGACAAGCCGTCCGGGTGGAATTCATCACCGCACAGACGGATGCCGACACAGAAATCCGGGCCGACTTCAGCCCGCACAGCCTTGATCACTTCCAGGCCGAAACGCATGCGGTTCTCGAAGCTGCCGCCCCATTCGTCGGTGCGTTTGTTGACCCGCGGGCTCCAGAACTGGTCGATCATGTGCTGGTGCACGGCGGACAGCTCGACGCCATCCAGGCCACCGGCCTTGGCCCGCGCGGCGGCGCTGGCATAGTTGCCGATCACCCGCCAGATTTCTTCCGGCTCGATGGTTTTGCAGGTCGCGCGGTGCACCGGTTCACGGATACCCGACGGCGACAGCAGGGTTGGCCAGTGCTCGCCGTCCCAGCGCGAGCGACGGCCCATGTGGGTAATCTGGATCATGATCTTGGCGCCATGCTTGTGCATGGCATCGGCCAGGTTCTGGAAGTGCGGGATGATCCGGTCGTCGGCCAGGTTGACCGACTTCCACCAGCCTTGCGGGCTGTCGATGGCCACGCTGGAGGAACCGCCGCAAATCGCCAGGCCGATCCCGCCCTTGGCTTTCTCTTCGTAATACTTGACGTACCGGTCGGTGGTCATGCCGCCGTCGGTCGCGTAGACCTCGGCGTGCGCAGTGCTGAGCACGCGGTTGCGGATGGTCAGTTTGCCGATCTGGATCGGCTGGAACATTGCTTCGAAAGCCATGGCGGGGTCCTCGACTTACAACGGCTTGACGGTGAACAAACCGTCGTCGTGGCCTTCTTCGGAGCCACCGTAGACTTGCTCGGCAACCGTACGAATCTTGCTGCCGCGGGCCTGCAGAATCTGGTCCATGGCACCGGCAAACCAGCCGGTGAACATGTAGTCGACCTTGCGCCCGACCTTGCCGTACACGTAGACGAATGCCGAGTGTTCAAGCTTGACGCTGGCGGTGCCTTTGTCGAGGTCGATGTCCTGGATCTTGAACAGGCCCCAGCCGCGTTGCGACAGACGCTTCATGTAGTGCTCGAACACCGCGACGCCTTCCAGGCCGTGGCATTCAGCTTCTTTTTCACACCAGTGCCAGGCGGATTTGTAGCCGGCCTTGTACAGAATCTCGGCATAGGCTTCGGCGCCCAGCACTTCCTCGATGCCCATGTGGTTATTCACGAAGAAGTGACGCGGTACGTACAGCATTGGCAGGGCGTCGGAAGTCCAGACACCGGTTTCGCTGTCGACTTCGATTGGCAATTGCGGGGCGATCTTGGCCATGGAAACTTAACTCCAGAAAAATTTGGGTGTTGCCCCCGGCACGGGCGGCCGGGGGAAAGGATTCAGAGGTGCTGTGGCTTACTCGCCCCAGACGTCCTTGAGGACGTTGACCCAGTTCTCGCCCATGATCTTGCGGACCACGCGCTCGGAGTGGCCGCGCTTGAGCAGGGTTTCGGTCAGGTTCGGGAACTCGCCCACGGTGCGGATGCCCAGCGGGTTGATGATCTTGCCGAAGCTGGTCAGACGGCGGGCGTAGCCCTTGTCATGGGTCAGGTATTCGAAGAAGTCCTGGCCATGGCCCTGGGTAAAGTCGGTGCCGATACCGATGGCGTCTTCGCCAACGATGTTCATGGTGTATTCGATGGCTTCGGCATAATCGTCGATGGTCGAATCGATGCCCTTGGCCAGGAACGGCGCGAACATGGTCACACCGACGAAACCGCCGTGATCGGCGATGAACTTCAGCTCTTCATCGGATTTGTTGCGCGGGTGAATTTTCAGGCCCGACGGCAGGCAATGGGAGTAGCAGACCGGCTTCTTGGATTCGAGGATCACTTCTTCGGAAGTCTTCGAACCGACGTGGGACAGGTCGCACATGACGCCAACGCGGTTCATCTCGGCAACGATTTCACGACCGAAGCCCGACAGGCCGCCATCGCGCTCGTAGCAACCGGTGCCGACCAGGTTCTGGGTGTTGTAGCACATCTGCACGATACCGACGCCCAGCTGCTTGAACACCTCGACGTAGCCGATCTGGTCTTCAAACGCGTGAGCATTCTGGAAACCGAACAGGATGCCGGTCTTGCCCTGCTCCTTGGCCTTGCGGATGTCGGCGGTGGTGCGCACCGGAATCACCAGGTCGCTGTTCTCGCGGATCAGCTTCTGACTGGCGGCGATGTTGTTGACGGTGGCCTGAAAGCCCTCCCACACCGACACGGTGCAGTTGGCCGCGGTCAGACCGCCCTTGCGCATGTCTTCAAACAGCTCGCGGTTCCACTTGGCAATAATCAGCCCGTCGATAACGATGCTGTCGGCGTGCAATTCGGCTGGGCTCATCAGGCTGTCCCCTATTAGCGATTCGTGCGCCGAATCGTGTGCCGGCGCTTTGGGGCCAGCATATGCCTGAGGACCGGTGCAGCCGGGTGCAAAAACGACAGGGGGTTTGCCGAAAGCGTCAATCTGCGACAAAGGGTCGATATCGGCGCTTATCACCTGGCTGTTCAATGCCGTCCGCTTGGGCCAGAATTCGGCGTATTACTGGATGCTTACTGGATTTAGGGCGACGCAATGAAATCGATCTTCCTGGCTTTGGCACTGATAGCGACCGGCGTACAGGCGGCTGAAGAGTCCGACACCAACCCCTGCGATGCAGTCGAAAACGACGTCCAGACCCTGGAATGCTCGGTCTACAGCCGAACCACCGCCGAAGACCTGCTCAAGGACAACTACCAAAGCCTGACCGAGCGCATGCAAACGCTCTATGGCAAGAGCCCGACGCAACTGGCCGACATCACCGCCAAAATCAAGGCTGCCCAGCAACAATGGCTGAAGACCCGGGACGCGGATTGCGCGGTTGAAGCGTTTCCGGCGACCAGTGGCAGCAAGGCGTTTACGATTGCGCAGAATGACTGCGTGGCGCGGATGAGTGATGAGCGGTCGGAGTTTTTGGAGTCGATTGGGCAGGAGTGATGCAAACTCCGGCCAACCAGAGCGGTAAAGCTGCTTACTTCAGCCAGTAAAGGGATCGAAATGAACATCTGCGGCATCGAAATCAAAGGCAGCGAAGCAATCATCGCCGTGGCCTCTCTCGACGATCAGGTGCTAAGCCACGTCGCGCTCAACACCAAGAAAATCGCCCTCGACGATGACGACGAGGCCGCCAACGTCAAGGTCTTTGCCGCTCAAGTGGCGTCGTTTGTTCGCGAGAACGCCATTGACCGGATCGCGATCAAGAAGCGCAGCAAGAAAGGTGAATTCGCCGGTGGGCCGACCACGTTCAAGATCGAGGGCATTTTTCAGTTGCTGGAGAACTGCGAGGTGACGCTCTTGTCACCGCAGACGATCAATGCGCAGAACAAGAAGTTTGATTTTGAGCTGCCGGGGACGTTGAACAAGTATCAGCATGAGGCTTATAAGGCGGCGTGTTCGGCGCTGCTGAAGAAGTAAGCGTTTTTTCTGGCCACACAAATCACCTGTGGGAGCCAGCCTGCTGGCGATGAGGGAGTAGCAGTCAACAACATTGTTGCCTGACACACCGCCATCGTTAGCAGGCTGGCTCCCACATTGGTTCTGTGTACCTGCATCAGGCGTTGGCAGTACGCCGGTCTTCCCGGGGGCAACGCGCAAACCGCGCCCGATAACTGCGGGTGAAATACGACGGTGATTCAAACCCGCACGCGATACTCACCTCCAGCACGCTCATGTCCGTCTGCCGCAACAACTGCCGCGCCTTCTCCAGTCGCAACCGCAGGTAGAAATTGCTCGGTGTGTCGTTCAGGTGCAGTCGAAACAACCGCTCCAGCTGCCGCCGCGTCACTTTGATAGATTCCGCAAGCTCCAGCGTGGTCAGCGGCGGCTCACTGTGCTGTTCCATCTCGCCAATAACGTGAACGAGCTTCTTGTTGCTGATGCCATACCGCGTGGCGACTTCCATGCGTTGGTGGTCTTTGCGCGGGCGGATACGGCCGAGTACGAATTGTTCGCTGACCTGGATCGCCAGTTCCGGGCCGTGGGCCTGGGCGATGAGGTCGAGCATCAGGTCGATGGACGCGGTGCCACCGGCGGAGGTGATGCGCCGACGGTCAATCTCGAACAGCTCCTGGGTGACGCTGAGCTGTGGATAAGACTCCTTGAAGGCGTCGATGGCTTCCCAGTGCAGGGTCAGGCGATGACCGTCGAGCAGGCCGGCTTCGGCAAGGACGAAACTGCCGGTGTCGATGGCGCCGAGGGTCACGCCTTCGTTGTCCAGTCGGCGCAGCCAGTGCTCCAGTGCCGGGGTGGCGAATTTCAGCGGTTCGAAGCCGGCGACCACCAACAGCGTCGCACCTTTCTTCAGCGGCTCTAGTGCCGCATCGGCGTTGACCGACATGCCGTTACTGGCCAGCACCGCCCCGCCGTCTGCGCTCAGCACATGCCAGCGATACAGCTCGCCGCGAAAGCGATTGGCGACCCGCAGCGGCTCGATGGCCGAGATAAAGCCGATGGCCGAGAAACCCGGCATCAACAAGAAGTAGAAATCCTGGGACATGGAGCGCACTCGGTTGGCGGCTGGCGTGTGATGTTGATACGCCACTTGCGCGCGGCATTCAAGAGCACAGGTCGCCGCAGTGCAAGAGCTGGTCGCCGCAGTGCGCTTTGACGGGCCTCAAGCTGCGTAACTTGGCATCACCGGCGCACAAAGACGACCGGACCCACAATAACGAACTGCCGAGGAAACCTGAGATGAAACGACTGATCAGCAGCTGTGTTCTTGCACTCAGCGGTACCGCTTTCCTGAGCGCCAGCGTCATGGCCGCCGAACCCGCTTCTTGCCAGAACGTCCGCATGGGCGTGGTGAACTGGACCGACGTGATCGCCACCAGTGCCATGACTCAGGTCCTGCTCGATGGCCTCGGCTACAACACCAAACAAACCAGCGCGTCCCAGCAAATCATTTTCGCCGGGATCCGCGACCAGCGCTTGGACCTGTTCCTGGGCTACTGGAACCCGCTGATGACCCAGACCATCACGCCGTTCGTCGACGCCAATCAGGTCAAGGTGCTTGAAGCGCCAAGCCTGAAAGACGCCCGCGCCACTCTCGCCGTACCGACTTATCTCGCCGACAAGGGCCTGAAGACTTTTGCCGACATCGCCAAGTTCGTAAAAGAACTGGGCGGCAAAATCTACGGCATCGAGCCCGGTTCGGGCGCCAACACCCAGATCAAGGCGATGATCGCCAAGAACCAGTTTGGCCTCGGCAAGTTCCAGTTGGTCGAGTCCAGCGAGGCCGGCATGCTCGCCGCGGTGGACCGCGCCGTACGCCGCAAAGAAGCCGTGGTGTTCTTCGGCTGGGCGCCGCACCCGATGAACGTCAACGTGCAGATGACTTACCTCACCGGCAGCGACGACGCGCTGGGCCCGAACGAGGGCATGGCCACGGTCTGGACCGTCACCTCGCCGAACTACGCGCAGCAGTGCCCGAACATCGGCAAGTTGCTCAGCAACCTGACCTACACCGCCGAAGACGAGAGCCGGATGATGCAGCCGCTGCTGGATCACAAGGACGCCTTCGAATCAGCGAAGCAATGGCTGAAAGATCACCCGCAAGACAAACAACGCTGGCTGGAAGGTGTGACCACCTTCGATGGCAAACCGGCGGCTGACAATTTGAAACTGACCAGCAAATAAACCCCGATTGAACCACCGACTCGCAGCCCTACGGGGCTGCGAACGGAATCATCACGCCTGCAAGGAATCCGCCTCATGAACCACGACGTCATCATCACCTGCGCACTCACCGGTGCTGGCGACACGACCAGCAAAAGCCCACACGTGCCGGTCACCCCGAAACAAATCGCCGCCGCCGCCGTAGAAGCAGCAAAAGCGGGCGCCACGGTCGTCCACTGCCACGTGCGCAACCCGGAAACCGGCAAGTTCAGCCGTGACGTGGCGCTGTACCGCGAAGTGATGGAGCGCATCCGCGAGGCCGACGTCGACATCATCGTCAACCTCACCGCCGGCATGGGCGGCGACCTGGAAATCGGCGCCGGCGAGAACCCGATGGAGTTCGGTCCGAACACCGACCTGGTCGGCCCGCTGACCCGTCTGGCCCACGTCGAAGAACTGCTGCCGGAAATCTGCACCCTCGATTGCGGCACCCTGAACTTCGGCGACGGCGACACCATTTACGTGTCCACCCCGGCGCAGCTGCGTGCTGGCGCCAAACGCATTCAAGAGCTGGGCGTGAAGGCCGAGCTGGAAATTTTCGACACCGGTCACCTGTGGTTCGCCAAACAGTTGATCAAGGAAGGCCTGCTCGACGACCCGCTGTTCCAGCTCTGCCTGGGCATCCCGTGGGGCGCGCCGGCGGATACCACCACCATGAAAGCCATGGTCGACAACCTGCCGGCAAATGCCGTGTGGGCCGGTTTCGGCATCGGTCGCATGCAGATGCCGATGGCGGCGCAAGCGGTGCTGCTGGGCGGCAACGTGCGGGTCGGTCTGGAAGACAACATCTGGCTGGACAAGGGTGTGCTGGCAACCAACGGCCAACTGGTCGAACGCGCCTCGGAAATCCTCAGTCGCCTCGGCGCCCGGGTTCTGACGCCGGCGGAAGGCCGGGCAAAAATGGGCCTGACCAAGCGCGGTTGATCCCGACACCTTTCCCCCTGTGTGAGCGAACCTGCTCGCGATGACGTCGGTAAAACCGAAACATCATCTGCGACAGGAATACCGCCATCGCGAGCAGGCTCGCTCACACAGTTTTTTCCGAGCCAAATTCAGGTAATCGCCATGACTTTTATCACCGAAATCAAAACCTTCGCCGCCCTGGGCAGCGGTGTCATCGGCAGCGGCTGGGTCTCCCGCGCTCTCGCCCACGGCCTCGACGTGGTGGCCTGGGACCCGGCGCCCGGTGCCGAAGCCGCCCTGCGCAAACGCGTCGCCAATGCCTGGGGCGCGCTGGAGAAACAAGGCCTGGCACCCGGTGCTTCGCAAGATCGCCTGCGCTTTGTCGCGACCATCGAAGAGTGTGTTCGCGATGCCGATTTCATTCAGGAAAGCGCCCCGGAACGCCTCGATCTGAAACTGGAACTGCACAGCAAAATCAGCGCGGCGGCCAAGCCCGATGCCTTGATCGGCTCCAGCACTTCGGGCCTGTTGCCGAGCGAGTTCTACGAGAGCTCGACCCACCCCGAACGCTGCGTGGTCGGCCACCCGTTCAACCCGGTTTATCTGTTGCCCCTGGTGGAAGTGGTCGGCGGCAGGAACACTGCCCCGGAAGCCGTTCAAGCCGCCATGAAAGTCTACGAATCCTTGGGCATGCGTCCGCTCCATGTGCGCAAGGAAGTGCCAGGATTCATCGCCGACCGTTTGCTCGAAGCACTGTGGCGCGAGGCGCTGCACCTGGTCAACGACGGTGTGGCGACCACCGGTGAAATCGACGACGCGATCCGTTTTGGCGCGGGTCTGCGCTGGTCGTTCATGGGCACCTTTTTGACTTACACCCTGGCCGGAGGCGATGCCGGCATGCGGCACTTCATGGCGCAGTTCGGGCCGGCGTTGCAATTGCCGTGGACGTACCTGCCAGCACCGGAACTGACCGACAAGTTGATCGACGATGTGGTGGACGGCACCAGTGATCAGTTGGGCAAGCACAGCATTTCCGCGCTGGAGCGCTATCGTGATGATTGCTTGCTGGCGGTGCTGGAAGCAGTGAAAACCACCAAAGAGAAGCATGGGATGGCCTTCGCCGACTAACCACCGCTCTCTGTAGGAGCCGGCTTGCTGGCTCCTACAGGTTCTTATTACTTCAGGACCTGATCCCATGCCCGCGCTTACGACTTACAGCACCACAATCATCCCCGACTGGGTCGACTACAACGGCCACCTGCGCGACGCCTTCTACCTGCTGATTTTCAGCTACGCCACCGACGCACTGATGGACCGTCTGGGCATGGACAGCGACAACCGCGAAGCCAGCGGCAGCTCGCTGTTTACCCTCGAACTGCACCTCAACTACCTGCACGAAGTGAAGCTCGGCGCCAACGTTGAAGTGCACACCCAGATCATTGCTCACGACAGCAAACGCCTGCACCTCTATCACAGCCTGCATCTGGTCGGCGATGACAAGGAACTGGCGGGCAACGAACAAATGCTGCTGCACGTCGACCTCGCAGGACCGCGTTCCGCGCCGTTCAGCGAAGCAACGCTGGACAAGCTGCAAGCCATCGTTGCCGAACAAACCGACCTGCCTGCCCCTGCCTGCATTGGCCGAGTGATCGCTCTACCTACAAAAAAATAACAAGGAGATCACCATGAACACCGCCGCTGCGTTTGCCGACTTTCGTACTTATCCGTTGATCAGCGCGCTGAGTGGCGTGCAGGCCTTGGCGGATCGCATTCTTGTGACATGGGCGGATACCCGTGTCAGCCCCTTTCATCATCAATGGCTGCGGGACAACTGCCCGTGTCCGCAATGCGTCTACACCGTGACCCGCGAGCAGGTACTGGAAATCGTCGATGTGGCTGAAGACCTGACGGCGGCAAATGCGCGTGTCGATGCTGAAGGTTGCCTGCGTGTCGATTGGCAGGACGGCCACCAGAGTCGCTTTGATCCAGGCTGGTTGCGGGCCCACGCCTATGACGACGAATCCCGCGCCGAACGCCGGGCCGGCAAGCCGAAATCCAGGCTGTGGAAAAGCGACTTTCAACTGCCAGTGTTCGACTACCAGGCGTTGATGAACGATAACGATGCGCTGTTGCAGTGGCTTTTAGCGGTGCGCGATACCGGACTGACTCAAGTGCGCGGCGTGCCCACCGAACCGGGCTCGCTGAAGCTGATTGCCCAGCGGATTTCCTTCATCCGGGAGAGCAATTTCGGCGTGCTGTTCAACGTGCAATCCAAGGCCGATGCCGACAGCAATGCCTACACCGCTTTCAATCTGCCGTTGCACAGCGACCTGCCGACCCGGGAGTTGCAACCGGGCCTGCAATTCCTGCATTGCCTGGTCAATGACGCGGACGGGGGCGAGAGTATTTTTGTCGACGGTTTTGCAATTGCCCACGCGTTGCGCGAGGAAGATCCCGAGTCGTTCAAGGCCTTGTGTGAAATCCCTGTGGAGTTTCGCAACAAGGACCGTCATAGCGACTACCGCTGCCTCGCGCCGATCATCGCGCTGGATGCGTTGGGGCAGGTGTCGGAAATCCGTATGGCGAACTTTTTGCGTGGGCCGTTTGATGCATCGGTGGATGAGATGCCCAGGTTGTATCGCGCTTACCGGCGCTTCATTGCGATGACTCGCGAGGCGCGATTCCGGGTGATGACACGGCTTAATCCGGGGGAGATGTGGTGCTTTGATAACCGCCGCACCCTTCACGCACGCAACGCCTTCGACCCCGCCAGCGGCGCCCGGCATTTTCAGGGGTGCTATGTCGATCGGGATGAGTTGCTCTCGCGAATCCTCGTGTTACAGCGTTAAACCGCGTCATCGTTCATCGCGGGCACGCCACGCTCCCAGAGGTTGCGCGGCGTTCGCCAAACCGGTGGTGCCCCCCCGATTCTGTGGGAGCGTGGCTTGCCCGCGATGGCGTCCGCCCATACAACACAAAAACCCCGTATTCACAGACAAAAAAAACCCCGATCAAGCCGTGACAGGATCGGGGTAGAAGGTACTGTTGAGGAGCCGTTGCGCGAGGGTGACCAAACCGTCGTGAAGCCAGCTGAATCCAGTGTGCCCACTCTCCCCTCTCGCAAGTTAGCCGAAAACGACCTGTTCATAGGTATAGCGGCCATTGCGACAAATCGTCCTTGCCGCCACCCCGTACCCCTACGAGAATCGAACCACGACACCGTTCCCTGAAGAAGGATTGCGTCATGATGCACGCCGATTTGATTGACCAGGAAGACCTGTTGGGCCAACTGAAATCGTTGGGTTTTCAAGTACCGAACGGCTCCACGGCCGAGCAGGCTTGCGAGTGTGCGGTGCGGGGCTTGAATGATGAGCGGGCGATGACACTGCGGACTATGGTCAAGCAGATGTATACCAGCAGCGCGACCATCCTGCCGGCGGTGCGCCAGGCCATCGACAAGCAATTGTTGCCGGCATTGGCGGAGTACCAGCAAAGCCGTAGCGCCTGATAAAAGATCAAACGATCGCAGCCTTCGGCAGCTCCTACACCGATCTTTGCAGGAGCTGCCGAAGGCTGCGATCTTTTTCCAAAGGCGCCTCGGTTTAGAGCCTTACGCTGGCAAACGTCGACTCATTGCGCGCCTGACTCAGCGCCGACAACGGCCCGGACAAAGGCGACAGCACCAATGCTTGCGGCAGCGGCATCATCGCCACTTGTTGCGTGGTGTTGGAGCCTACGCGTTCGTCACGCGGCGGAATGCCGAAGTATTCGCGGTAGCACTTGGAGAAGTGCGGCGTGGACACGAAGCCGCATACTGACGCCACTTCGATGATCGACATCGGCGTTTGCTTGAGCAATTGCCGGGCGCGGATCAATCGCAGTTTCAGGTAGTAACGCGACGGCGAGCAATGCAGGTATTTCTGGAACAACCGCTCGAGTTGTCGACGGGACACGGCGACGTACACCGCCAGTTCGTCGAGGTCGATCGGCTCTTCAAGGTTGGCTTCCATCAGCGCAACGATTTCCTGCAACTTCGGCTGGTTGGTACCGAGCATGTGCTTGAGTGGCACGCGCTGGTGATCCTGTTCGTTACGGATGCGCTCGTAGACGAACATTTCCGAGATCGCAGCCGACAGTTCACGACCGTGATCGCGACTGATCAGGTGCAGCATCATGTCCAGCGGCGCGGTGCCGCCGGAGCTGGTGAAACGGTTACGGTCGAGGGTGAACAAACGGGTGCTCATGGCCACGCGCGGGAAGGCTTCCTGCATAGCGGCCAGGCATTCCCAGTGCACGCTGCAATCAAAACCGTCCAGCAGGCCGGCACAGGCCAGGGCCCAGCTGCCGGTACAAACCGCACCGAGGCGCTTGGACTGACGCGCCTGGCTTTGCAGCCACGACACGTGCTCGCGGGTTACGGTGCGCTGAATGCCGATACCGCCGCAGACAATGATGGTGTCCATGGAGGGTGCTTTGTGCATCGAGGCGTCGGGGGTGATCTGCAGACCGTCACTGGCCCAGACCTGACCGCCGTCGACGGTGAGCGTGGTCCAGCGATACAGCTCGCGACCGGACAATTGGTTGGCCATACGCAGGGGCTCTACGGCGGAGGCCAGAGAAATCAGCGTGAAATTGTCCAGCAGCAGAAAGCCGATGGATTGAGGCGCACGGTTCTGGGGTTGAGCCCCGGAGTTGAACGTCGTCATCGCGGTATCTCCTCACACAAAGCGGGTGATGGCCTCAGGCGGAGGCTCTTGTTATTGCCATCGTTCTCGCATGGGAGACGGGCTTTGTAATGACAGAGCAATTGCCATGCCTAAAATTGAATGCGCGTTCAATAACTCCTGAAAACGACGTCGCGGCGTGTCTATATAAGCCGCGTCGCGAGTAGGGGTTATACGTATCAGGAAGGGCAGCAAGCGCTCTGCTCCGTTGCGTGTGAGCAGATCGGTAGCACTTGTGGGAACAGGGCTGCGGCGCCCCTGGAAAGAGTGTCACCGCAAGCACGAGAGACGAACGGTCAGGGCCGGTTTGGATCCCTGGCTTGATACACGTGGCTTATCTGTAAGCGACGCGCCAAAACGTGGCGCGTTTCAATTCCTGTGTTCACTTAGCGCGCAGTTTTGACTGGTCTGCTGTGGCAGAAACCGTCCTGTGGCGAGGGAGCTTGCTCCCGATGGGCTGCGTCAGCAGCCCCAAACCCTGCGACCGCATTCTTTCAGGTACACCGCAGTCGCCGGTCTTGCGACTGCTGCGCAGCCGAGCGGGAGCAAGCTCCCTCGCCACAGGGTCGACGCGGTTTCAGCACTCCACCGCACTCACCGCCAACCCACCCCGCGATGTCTCTTTATATTTGTCATGCATATCCGCCCCGGTATCACGCATGGTGCGGATCACCCGGTCCAGCGAAATAAAGTGCTGACCATCGCCGCGTAACGCCATCTGTGCCGCGTTGATCGCTTTCACCGCAGCAATCGCATTGCGCTCGATGCACGGCACCTGCACCAGTCCGCCGACCGGATCGCAGGTCAGGCCGAGGTTATGCTCCAGGCCGATTTCCGCCGCATTGCACAACTGCTCCGGCGTGGCGCCAAGGATCTCCGCCAGCCCCGCAGCCGCCATGGCGCAAGCCGAACCGACTTCGCCCTGGCAACCGACTTCCGCACCGGAAATCGAAGCGTTCTTCTTGCACAGAATCCCTACCGCGGCGGCACTGAGGAAATAGTCGACCACGTTGGCGTCGGTCACCGCCTCGCTGAACTTCATAAAGTAGTGCAACACCGCCGGAATGATCCCCGCCGCGCCGTTGGTCGGCGCCGTGACCATGCGCCCGCCGGCGGCGTTTTCTTCGTTGACCGCCAGGGCGAACAGGTTGACCCACTCCATAGCGCTCAAGGTCGAGCCGATCACGTTGGGCTTGTTCAACTCCTGCAGGCTACGGTGCAATTTGGCTGCACGGCGGCGCACGTTCAGGCCACCGGGCAGGATGCCTTCGTGCTTGAGGCCCTGCTCGACGCAATCCTGCATCGCCCGCCAGAGTTTCATCAGCCCGGCGCGGATTTCTTCTTCGCTGCGCCAGACCTTCTCGTTGGCCATCATCAATTCGGCAACACGCAAGTTGTGCTGCTTGCAGAGGCTGAGCAGTTCGACGGCGCTGGAGAAATCGTACGGCAACTCGGTGCGATCCAGATCCACCACACCGCTGGATGCCTGGGCTTCATCAACGACAAATCCGCCGCCGATGGAATAGTAGGTGTCGCGGTGCAGCTCGCCGTCATCGCCTTCGACGATCAGGGTCATGGCGTTGGGGTGGAACGGCAGGTTTTCGTCGATCAGGCGCATGTCCCGGCCCCAGATGAACGGCACCGACAAACGGCCATCGAGTAGCAGCGTGTGGGTTTCGCGCAGGGTTTCAATGCGAATGCCGATTTGCGACGGATCGATCGCGTCCGGCCACTCGCCCATCAGGCCCATGATCACCGCGTTGTCGCTGCCGTGGCCGATACCGGTGGCGGACAACGAGCCATAAAGCTGAACTTCGACGCGCCGCACTTGTTCCAAAAGACCCTGTTCACGCAAACCTTGCACGAACAGCGCCGCGGCGCGCATCGGCCCCACGGTGTGCGAACTGGAAGGACCGATGCCGATTTTGAACAGGTCGAAAACGCTGATAGCCATTACTGCCGAACTCCTGGATGTGCCTACTCCAGACGCAGAAGCGCCCGGTGACGGAGCTGCTACGCTCAAGCTGCAATCCGCCGAGATGGCCGCATCATCAGGCTTTTGCGGTGTCGTTCGACGTCTCACACCGACGCACTCATGCCCACCAACGCCGTGTGCGTTTTACGCCATGTTTTCGCCATTTTTTGGCGATGCAGAGGGGGAAAAGGGGCTGAAAAAATCTGTAAACGACGTCACCGACACTGGATGCGACCATCCCTGTACTGGTTACGACGCACCCTGTAGGCGTCAGATTTTCACTGGTACATGATCGTATCGACTCGATTGCAAGGCGCCCTGGTAGAGCTGTCTCCAAAACGCCATCCAACCGCAACCTATAAGTGCGGTGGTCCAGTCGGAACACTGCCAAAAAAAACACCAAGGAGTCCATCCATGAAAGGTTCCCCGTCGTTGTTGTTGGCCGCCATGCTGAGTCTGCCGTTACTGGCTCAAGCCGCAGAACCCGCTCAGTGCAGTACCGTAAACTTCTCCGATGTCGGCTGGACCGACATTACCGCGACAACCGCCACCACCAGCGTCGTGCTCGATGCCCTGGGCTACAAGACCAAAACCACCATGATTTCCGTTCCGGTGACCTACAAGTCCCTGGCCGATGGCAAGAACATGGACATTTTCCTCGGTAACTGGATGCCGACCATGGAAAACGACATCAAGGCCTACCGCGATGCCGGCACCGTGGATGTCGTGCGCACCAACCTCACCGGCGCCAAGTACACCCTCGCCGTGCCGCAGGCGCTGTACGACAAAGGGCTGCATGACTTCGCCGACATCGCCAAATTCAAGAAAGAACTCGACGGCAAGATCTACGGCATCGAACCGGGTAACGACGGCAACCGTCTGATCCAGAGTATGATCGACAAGAACGCCTTCGGCTTGAAGGACGCCGGATTCAAGATGGTCGAATCCAGCGAAGCGGGCATGTTGTCGCAAGTCGACCGCGCGCAGAAACGCGACACCGCCGTCGTATTCCTCGGCTGGGCGCCGCATCCGATGAACAAGCGTTTCAAGATTCAGTACCTGACCGGTGGTGACGACTTCTTCGGCCCTGACTTCGGTGCAGCCACCGTGGCAACCAATACCCGCAAGGGGTACGTCCAGGAGTGCAGCAACGTGGGCCAGTTGCTGAAAAACCTGGAATTCACCGTCGACATGGAAAGCTCACTGATGGGCAACATCCTGGACGACAAAATGAAGCCTGAAGCGGCCGCCAAGGCCTGGCTGAAAAAGAACCCACAGGTCCTCGATACCTGGCTCGCTGGCGTGACCACCATTGACGGTAAACCAGGCCTGGAGGCCGTGAAAGCCAAGCTCGCGCAGTAATCGCTTACGCCGGGCGGGTTCGCTCGCCCGGGCTGTTTATTTCCTTGCATGCGGACGTTCACTACCATGCTGATTGATCAGAAAATACCTCTAGGCCAGTACATTGCGGGCTTCGTTGAATGGTTGACGCAACACGGCGCCAACACCTTCGACGCAATCGCCGTGTCACTGGAAACGATGATCCACGGCGTGACTTTTGCGCTGACCTGGTTCAACCCGCTGGCATTGATCGGCCTCATCGCGCTACTGGCACATTTCATTCAACGAAAGTGGGGGCTGACCGTTTTCGTCATTGCCTCCTTTCTGCTGATCCTCAATCTGGGGTACTGGCAGGAAACCATGGAAACCCTCGCCCAGGTGTTGTTCGCCACCCTGGTCTGCGTGGTCATCGGCGTGCCGCTGGGCATCGTCGCCGCGCACAAGCCGATGTTCTACACCGTGATGCGTCCGGTACTCGATCTGATGCAGACCGTACCGACCTTCGTTTACCTCATTCCTACCCTGACCCTCTTCGGTCTGGGTGTGGTCCCGGGTCTGATTTCAACGGTAGTGTTCGCGATTGCCGCGCCTATCCGCCTGACTTACCTGGGCATTCGCGATGTTCCTCAGGAACTGATGGACGCTGGCAAAGCCTTCGGCTGCTCGCGTCGTCAATTGCTCTCACGGATTGAATTGCCCCACGCCATGCCAAGCATCGCGGCCGGTATCACCCAGTGCATCATGCTGTCGTTGTCGATGGTGGTGATCGCGGCACTGGTGGGCGCCGACGGCCTGGGCAAACCCGTGGTCAACGCACTGAACACTGCTGATATCGCCCTGGGCTTCGAAGCCGGCCTGGCGATCGTATTGCTGGCGATCATGCTCGACCGTATCTGCAAACAACCCGACGCTAAAGCAGGGGGTGACGCATGAGCATTATTCGCTTCGAAGACGTCGACGTAATCTTCTCCAAAGATCCGCGCGAGGCGCTCAAGCTCCTCGACCAAGGCATGACCCGCGACCAGATCCTGAAAAAGACCGGCCAGATCGTCGGTGTTGAAAAGGCCAGCCTGGATATCGATAAAGGTGAAATCTGCGTGCTGATGGGCCTGTCCGGCTCCGGCAAATCGAGCCTGCTGCGCTGCATCAACGGCCTCAACACCGTCAGCCGTGGCAAGTTGTTTGTCGAGCACGAAGGCAAGCAGATCGACATCGCGTCCTGTACTCCGGCAGAACTGAAAATGATGCGCACCAAGCGTATCGCGATGGTGTTCCAGAAGTTCGCCCTGATGCCTTGGCTGACGGTGCGCGAGAACATCAGCTTCGGTCTGGAAATGCAGGGCCGCCCCGAGAAAGAACGGCGCAAACTGGTGGACGAAAAGCTTGAGCTGGTGGGTCTGACCCAGTGGCGCAACAAGAAGCCGGACGAGCTCTCCGGCGGCATGCAGCAGCGTGTTGGTTTGGCCCGCGCGCTGGCGATGGACGCCGACATTCTGTTGATGGACGAACCCTTCTCGGCCCTCGACCCGCTGATCCGCCAGGGCCTGCAAGACGAACTGCTGGAACTGCAACGCAAGCTCAGCAAAACCATCGTGTTCGTGAGCCACGACCTCGATGAAGCCCTGAAGCTTGGCAGCCGCATCGCGATCATGAAAGACGGTCGGATCATTCAGTACAGCAAGCCAGAAGAAATCGTGTTGAACCCGGCGGACGATTACGTGCGGACCTTTGTCGCGCACACCAACCCGCTGAACGTGTTGTGCGGTCGCAGCCTGATGCGCACCCTCGACAACTGCAAACGCATCAACGGTTCGGTCTGCCTCGATCCGGGCGGCGATTCGTGGCTGGACCTGGCCGAAGGCAACACCATCAAGGGCGCACGCCAGAATGGTTCAGCGCTGGATCTGCAGAACTGGGTGCCGGGTCAGGCGGTAGAAGGGCTGGGTCGTCGACCCACCCTGGTGGATTCGAACATCGGCATGCGCGATGCGCTGCAGATTCGTTATCAGACCGGCAACAAGCTGGTACTGCACGACAACAACAAGGTGGTCGGGATTCTCGGCGACAGCGAGCTGTATCACGCGCTGCTCGGCAAGAACCTGGGCTAAGGCAGCACACACAAAAACGCCGCGAGAGGATCGCGGCGTTTTTGTTAGTGCAGATATTTGGCTTGGAATGCTGATAACTGTGGCGAGGGAGCTTGCTCCCGCTGGGTTGCGTAGCAACCCCAAAACCAGACACCACGGTCATTCAGAAAGACCGCGTTATCGTTAAATGCGACTGCTACGCAGTCGAGCGGGAGCAAGCTCCCTCGCCACAATGGATCTGCGGTGCAGCAACTTGCACCGCATGACCTCAAGTTTCAGCTATAGACCCGGCCAAGGAGCTGCCGATGGCTTTCGAACTGATCGAGCACGTCACGGGTGATCTGATCCTGAGTGAAGCCCATCAAGTCGTAATCCTGGCTGCCGTTGTGCAGGTACACCTCGGCGCGGTAGTAACGTGCGCGCGGTTCATCGGCACTTTCGGCCAACACCGTGTCGCTCGCCGCCGCCAGATAGCCGTCCAGGCTCACTTCGTAGACAAAAGGGTTGCCCTCTTCCATCTCGATCCGCAGGCCCATGCAGCGCTTGGCCTTGCCCAGCAACGTTTGCACGTCCAGACCTTTGCCACGCAGCTGAACCACGGCCTCTTCCAGCGCCGGGCTGACTTGCTTGTCCATGAAGCGCTGAACGATCGACTGGTTCGGTTGCAGGTCCAGCTGGGTCAGACGCTCGCTGAAACCACGACGACCGCGTGCAGCCAGTTCCGCTTGCTCCTGTTCGATCTGCACGTCCTGGCGCATGGCCTTGTGCAAGCCGAACATGAAGAACACCAGCACCACCGAGAACGGCAGGCCGGCCAGCACCACCATGGTTTGCATGGCTTCGAAGTTACCGGCGAACAGCAGGCCGATGGTCACCAGGGTGATCACCACGGACCAGAAGATCCGCAGCCAGTGCGGTGCATCTTCGTCGACATTGCCGCCCTTGCACGAAAGGTTGGCCATCATCACCGCACCGGAATCCGCCGGGGTCAGGAACAGCACGAAACCCACGAAGATCGACACGCCGATAACCACTTTCGACGCCGGGTAATGCTCCAGCAACTGGTAGATCGCCATGGACGGCTGTTCCAGCGCCGTCTTCCCGAGCTCCACCGCCCCATGGTTCATCACCAGGTCCAGGGCCGAGTTACCGAAGATCGACAGCCACGCCAGGGTGAACCCCAGCGGAATAAGCAGCACGCCGGCCACCAGTTCACGCACCGTGCGACCACGGGAAATACGCGCGATGAACATGCCTACGAATGGCGCCCAGGAAATCCACCAGGCCCAGTAGAACAGGGTCCACAGGCCCAACCAGCGGTCGGACTTCTCACTGTTGCCTTCGTAAACGTAGAGATCGAAGGTCTTCAGTACCACGCCGTTCAGGTAGTCACCGATGTTCTGCACAAAGCCGTTGAGCAGGTGCAAAGTCGGGCCGAACAGCAGCACGAAAATCAGCAGCCCGCTGAACAACACGATGTTCAGGTTGGACAGACGGCGAATGCCGTTTTCCACGCCGGACACGGCAGCGATAGTCGCCACGGTGCTCATCACGATGATCACGATCAGCAAGTTGGTGTTGCTGTGTTCCATGCCGAACAGGTTTTCAAGGCCCGACGACACTTGCAGCGAACCGATCCCCAGGTTCGTCACCAGCCCCAGCAGGGTCACGAACATGCCGAAGCCGTCCACCGCGTGACCGGCCGCGCCTTTGACCCAACGTTCGCCCACCAGCGGATACAGCGCCGAACGCAACGCCAGCGGCTGATTATGACGGTAGGCAAAGTAAGCAACGGCCAGGCCGACCAGTGCGTAGATCGCCCAGCCGTGCAGGCCCCAGTGCAGGAAAGTCAGCTGCACCGCCTGACGTGCGGCCATGTTGCTGGCCGAAACGCCTTCCGGCGGGTTGAAGTAGTGGTCCAGCGGCTCGGAAGCACCGAAGTAAAGCAGCGAGATGCCGATACCCGAGGAGAACAGCATCCCCGCCCAGGCGCCATAGCTGAAGTCCGGGGTGTCGTCCTTGCTGCCCAGTTTGAGTTTGCCGTAGGACGAAAACGCCAGGCCGACCACGAAAACCAGGTACGCGGCGATCACCACCATGTAGTACCAGCCGAAGCTGCGGGACAACCAGGCCTGAGCCACTCCGAGCATTCTGCCGGCCTCTTGCGGGGCGATGATCAGAATGGCGGTCAACAGCAGGATCAGCGCGGTAGAGGTGTAGAACACCCAACCGTTGACCGTCACCTTCTCGGGCGGGGTCTTTATAAGAGAGGCAGAACTCATGGCACAGAGGCTCCGGCAGTGCGAGAGAAGAACACAAGGCAACGCGATACCCGACCAATCGATGAGTTGGCAGCCGACCGGCGGGTGATATAAAGACACCCCGAAAAAAGCCCGAAGCCTGTAGACGCGGTTGCGTATAGGTTTCGAGCCGTTTTGGATGTCGGTTTATCGCCATTTACACGTAGAAAAAATCTGTAAGCAGCGACGATTTGTCGCAGATCTTATTCTTTGTTGATTGAACGTTCAATCAAAACAAAATAGACTGGCCCTCAACCCGATAGACGTTTTGCGTCTGCCGGAAGGCCTAAGGAGATGTGCAAGATGCCCAAGGTCGGTATGCAACCCATCCGCCGCCAGCAATTGATCGAAGCCACATTGCAGGCCGTCGATCAGGTCGGGATGGGGGACGCCAGCATTGCGCTGATCGCCCGTTTGGCCGGTGTCTCGAATGGCATCATCAGTCATTACTTTCAGGACAAGAACGGCCTGATAGCTGCCACGGCGCAGTACCTGATGAGTGTCCTCAGCGAGAACGTCACCGCGCGCCGTCAGGCGCTGGAAGATGACAGCCCGCGGGCGCATCTGCAGGTGATCATCGAAGGCAACTTCGACGCCAGCCAGGTCAATGGCCCGGCAATGAAAACCTGGCTGGCCTTCTGGGCCACCAGCATGCACCACCCGTCTTTGCACAGGTTGCAGCGGATCAACGATCACCGTCTGTATTCCAACCTGTGCTGCCAGTTCCGCCGCGTATTGCCGCTCGATGATGCGCGCAGTGCAGCCCGGGGCCTGGCGGCGTTGATTGACGGTTTGTGGTTGCGGGGGGCGCTGTCGGGAGATGCTTTCGACACGGAGCAGGCGCACCGGATCGCTTACGAATACATGGATTTCCAATTGGCCAAGCAGGTGAGTTAGAGCACACATAACGCTCAGCCCCTGAACTGCTGCCGATCGGTGTTGCCACACTTGTATGGCTTCACCGCGGTGGCCTACGCCAACCACTTATGCACTTGCGAGGACACTATGGCCCGTTTCGAACTGCAAAAACTCTACATCGATGGCGGTTACTCCGACGCCAGCAGCGACGCCACTTTCGAAGCCATCAACCCGGCTAACGGTGAAGTCCTCGCAAACGTACAGCGTGCGACCAAGGAAGACGTCGAGCGCGCTGTCGTCAGCGCCGAAAAGGGCCAGAAAATCTGGGCCGCGATGACCGCCATGGAGCGTTCGCGCATCCTGCGCCGTGCCGTGGACATCCTGCGCGAGCGCAACGATGAACTGGCCGCCCTGGAAACCCTGGACACCGGCAAGTCGTTCTCCGAAACCAAGTATGTCGACATCGTCACCGGTGCTGACGTGCTGGAGTACTACGCTGGCCTGGTTCCGGCCATCGAAGGCGAGCAGATTCCGCTGCGTACCACCTCGTTCGTCTACACCCGTCGCGAGCCGCTGGGCGTTGTCGCCGGTATCGGTGCGTGGAACTACCCGATCCAGATCGCCCTGTGGAAATCCGCACCAGCCCTGGCGGCGGGTAACGCGATGATCTTCAAGCCAAGCGAAGTCACGTCCCTGACCACGCTGAAACTGGCCGAGATCTACACCGAAGCGGGCGTTCCAGCGGGTGTGTTCAACGTCCTGACCGGCAGCGGCCGTGAAGTCGGCACCTGGCTGACCGAGCACCCACGCATCGAGAAAGTCTCCTTCACCGGCGGCACCGACACCGGCAAGAAGGTGATGGCCAGTGCTTCCAGTTCCTCGCTGAAAGACGTGACCATGGAACTGGGCGGCAAGTCCCCGCTGATCATTTTCGATGACGCCGACCTCGATCGCGCTGCCGACACCGCGATGATGGCCAACTTCTACAGCTCCGGTCAGGTCTGCACCAACGGTACCCGAGTGTTCGTTCCGAGCCATCTGAAAGCGGCGTTCGAAGCCAAGATCGCTGAGCGCGTTGCCCGTATCCGTATCGGCAACCCGGAAGACGAAAACACCAACTTCGGCCCGCTGGTCAGCTTTGCCCACATGGAAAGCGTGCTGGGTTACATCGCCAAAGGTAAGGAAGAAGGCGCTCGCGTGCTGTGCGGCGGTAGCCGTCTGACCGAAGGCGACTTCGCCAAAGGCGCCTTCGTGGCACCGACCGTGTTCACCGACTGCACCGACGAGATGACCATTGTGCGCGAAGAAATCTTCGGCCCGGTCATGGCGATCCTGACCTACGACACCGAAGAAGAAGTGATCCGTCGTGCCAACGACACCGACTTCGGCCTGGCCGCTGGCATCGTCACCAAGGACCTGAACCGCGCTCACCGCGTGATTCATCAACTGGAAGCCGGTATCTGCTGGATCAACGCCTGGGGCGAGTCCGACGCGAAGATGCCGGTCGGCGGCTACAAGCAGTCGGGTGTTGGCCGTGAGAACGGCATCAGCTCGCTGAACAACTTCACACGCATCAAATCGGTACAGGTTGAGCTGGGCGATTACGCCTCGGTGTTCTAAGGCGGCATCTGCTTCGCCTGCGAGGCCGTCATCGCCAGGAGGCTGGCTCCCACAGAGTACGTATTCCAATGTGGGGCCAGCCTGTCGGATCGCCGCACCGTGGCGATCGAGTGCGCAGCACTCCCAACGGTCTGACCTGACCACTTTCAAAGAGGGTGCATTTCAATGTCCCAAGAATTCGATTACATCATCATCGGTGCCGGCTCGGCCGGTAACACCCTGGCGACCCGTCTGACTGAAGACGAAGGCGTCACCGTCCTGCTGCTCGAAGCCGGCGGTCCGGACTACCGCCTGGACTTCCGCACGCAAATGCCGGCTGCCCTGGCGTTTCCGCTGCAAGGTCGTCGCTACAACTGGGCCTACGAAACCGATCCGGAGCCACACATGGACGGTCGCCGGATGGAATGCGGTCGCGGCAAGGGCCTCGGTGGTTCTTCGCTGATCAACGGCATGTGCTACATCCGCGGCAACGCGATGGACTACGACAACTGGGCCAAGCTTCCAGGTCTTGAAGACTGGGACTACCTGAACTGCCTCCCGTACTTCCGCAAGGCTGAAACCCGTGACATCGGCCCGAACGACTACCACGGTGGCGACGGTCCGGTCAGCGTGACTACGCCGAAAGCCGGCAACAACCCGCTGTTCCACGCGATGGTTGAAGCAGGCGTGCAAGCCGGCTACCCGCGCACCGAAGACTTGAACGGTTACCAGCAAGAAGGCTTCGGCCCGATGGACCGCACCGTGACGCCGAACGGCCGTCGCGCCAGCACCGCACGCGGCTACCTGGACATCGCCAAGAAGCGCTCGACCCTGACCATCGTCACCCACGCCCTGACCGACAAGATCCTGTTCGAAGGCAAGCGTGCGGTCGGCGTGCGTTACCTGATCGGCGCCGCTGAAGAGCGCGTTGAAGCCCGCGCCCGCAAAGAAGTGCTGTTGTGCTCCGGCGCCATCGCTTCGCCGCAGATTCTGCAACGCTCGGGCGTCGGCCCGGCCGAACTGCTGAAAAAGCTCGACATCCCGGTGGTCCATGACCTGCCAGGCGTCGGCGAAAACCTGCAGGATCACCTCGAGTTGTACCTGCAATACGCCTGCACCCAGCCGGTCTCGTTGTACCCGTCGCTGCTCTGGTACAACCAGCCGGCCATCGGTGCCGAGTGGCTGTTCAACGGCACCGGCATCGGCGCCAGCAACCAGTTCGAAGCCGGCGGTTTTATCCGCACCCGCGAAGAATTCGATTGGCCGAACATCCAGTACCACTTCCTGCCTGTTGCCATTAACTACAACGGCAGCAACGGGGTGAAAGAGCACGGCTTCCAGGCGCACATGGGTTCCATGCGTTCGCCGAGCCGCGGTCGCATCCAGGCCAAGTCGAAGGACCCGCGCGAGTACCCGAGCATCCTGTTCAACTACATGGCCACCGAGCAGGACTGGCAGGAATTCCGCGACGGCATCCGCCTGACCCGCGAAATCATGCAACAGCCGGCACTGGACGCCTTCCGTGGCCGCGAAATCAGCCCGGGCATTGACGTGCAAACCGATGAGCAGCTCGACAAGTTCATCCGCGAGCACGCCGAAACGGCGTTCCACCCGTCCTGCTCGTGCAAGATGGGCACCGATGAAATGGCCGTGGTCGATGCCGAAGGTCGCGTGCATGGCATGCAAGCCCTGCGTGTGGTCGATGCCTCGATCATGCCGATCATCACCACCGGCAACCTGAATGCGCCAACGATCATGATCGCCGAGAAAATCGCCGACAAGATCCGTGGCCGCAAGCCGTTGCCGCGCAGCACGGCCGACTACTACGTGGCCGGTGATGCACCGGTGCGTGGCAAGCCGCTGCGGGATGTGAGCCTGACTGCTCAGTAAGACCGTTACGCCTCGGCGTGGCTCATCGCGGGCAAGCCCGCTCCCCCAGGTTCAGGGTTGGATTACACATTTGTGATTCACCCAGGCCCCCTGTGGGAGCGGGCTTGCCCGCGATGGGGTCCGACCAGACAACGCCTCCCTGCCTGACACACCCCGGCACTTCCTGCACCGCCCCGCCCTTGATATCGATCCCCGCCCAGGCCTAATCTAGCGCCACGCAAACGTTTCACCCCCCCTCGCAACACCGATACATCGCAACCCCATACCAAGGAGGTTCCCGAATGTTCGATTTCCACCCCCAGCTCAAGCAGCGCTTCGCTGCCTTGCGCACGGGCGCTGAATTCTTTTCGCTGCGTTATGTGCGCGAGTCCGGCCAGTACCTGTCGGTGCGCAAGAACGTCGCCGAACCTCCGAGCCTGAGTCGTGACGAAGGCGCGATGTTGACCGTGCGCGTCAACGGCGTCGAAGCCTACGCCGCGACCAACGACCTGTCGCAATCCGGCCTGCAGGCCGCGCTGGAAAAAGCCGAGCAACACGCCCGCCGGCTCAAGCCCCACGCCCTGCTCGACTTGCGTGATCAAGCCGTCTCCAGCGACCGCGCCGATTACTTCTCGCCGAACTTCGACCTGCCCTTCCCGTCCCTGAGCGATTGCTATCAACTGCTCGGCGCCGAATCAGCGTCCGTGCCCAAGGACGAGCGACTGGTGAACTGGCAGGTGAGCATCGGCATCACCAACGTCGAACAGATCTACCTCAGCAGCGCCGGCGCTGAACTGCGCCAGGCCCAGCGTTTCATCTACCCGAGCCTGGAAGTCACCGCCTACGACGGCAGCGACAGCCAGACCCGCACCCTCGGCCGCGAAAACTTCGGCCAACAGGGCGGCTTTGATGTGATCAGTCGCTGCGGCCTGGTGGGTGCAGGCCCGAAAATCGCCGATCAGGCGCTGCAATTGTTGCTGGCACCGAACGCCCCGCAAGGCCCGCGCGACCTGCTGTTGATGCCCGACCAGATGATGCTGCAGATCCACGAATCCATCGGTCATCCGCTGGAACTGGACCGCATCCTCGGTGACGAGCGCAATTACGCCGGCACCAGTTTCGTCAAGGCAGAAGACTTCGGCCATCTGCAATACGGTTCGACACTGCTCAACGTGACCTTCGACCCGGACATCCCCGAGCAGCTCGCCAGCTGCGGCCATGACGACGACGGCACCGCCGCCAGCAAGCAATTTCTGATCAAAGAAGGCTTGCTCCTGCGTCCATTGGGCGGTGCGCTGTCGCAATTCCGTGCCGGCATGGACGGCGTCGCCAACAGCCGCGCCTGCGGCTGGAATCGCCCGCCGATCGACCGCATGGCCAACCTGAACATCGAGCCTGGCGACCAACCGCTTGAGCAAATGATCGGCAACATCGAACACGGCATTTTGATGAGCACCAACCGCTCCTGGTCGATCGACGATGCGCGCAACAAATTCCAGTTCGGTTGCGAATGGGCACAGTTGATTGAAAACGGCGAGCTCAAAGGCGTGGTGAAAAACCCGAACTACCGGGCGATTTCCGCGCAGTTCTGGAAAAGCCTCAGCGCCGTCGGCGATGCCAGCACCTTCAAGGTTCTTGGCACCCCGAACTGCGGCAAGGGTGAGCCGAACCAGGTGATCCGTGTCGGCCATGCGTCGCCGGCCTGTGTGTTCAGCAATGTGGATGTGTTTGGGGGAGACGCCTGATGACTACGTCAAACAATCAGGCCGACGGGTTCAAGGCCTTGGTCAACTGGCTGCGCGACGCCATTCGCGAACCGGAGCAATTTACCCTCAGCTACGCCGCCGAGTCATCGGCCTTTGTTCGTTTCAACCACGCCAGGGTGCGTCAGGCCGGTCAGGTTCAGCAAGCGAGTGTCGGCTTCAAACTGATCAACGAGGGTCGGCATGCCGACCTCGACATCACGCTGTCGGGCAATGCCGAAGTCGACCTCCAGCGTTTGGCCGAAGGGCTGCAACAGTTGCGCGAGACCTTGCCGTTGCTGCCGAAAGATCCGTATCTGCTGCTCAACCACAACGGCTGGCAAAGCAAGAACGTGCAGGCGCATCCGCTGCCGGACACCGAGCAAGTGGTCGGCGAAATCGCCCAGGCTGCCGAAGGCCTGGACCTGGTGGGCTTCTATGCGGCCGGTCCGATCAGTCGCGGATTCGCCAGCTCTTCAGGCGCGTTCGGCTGGCACCAGGCCAACAGCTTCAACTTTGACTTCAGCCTGTTTCATGACAACGGGCAGGCAGTGAAAGCCAGCTACGCCGGGCACGACTGGAACAGCGAAGGGTTTGCCAAACGCTTTGCCCAGGCACGGGAGCAGTTGGCGTTTCTCGGCAGGCCGCAGCGCACTCTGCCGCCAGGTCAGTACCGCGCCTTTCTGGCACCGGCAGCCATGGGCGAAATCATGGATATGCTCGGCTGGGGCGGTTTTTCGGCGCAGTCGATTGCCAGCAAAAACAGTCCGCTGCAGAAGCTTTTCGCAGGCAACAGCTCGTTCAGCCCGCTCGTGTCCGTCGATGAAAAAGTCAGCGGTTCGTTGAGCCCGGAGTTCTCCGGCGAGGGGTATCCGCGCAGCGATCTCAAGTTGATCGTCGACGGCAAGGCCGGCGCGCAAATGGTCAGCTCGCGCAGTGCAGCCGAGTACGGCCTGACCGCCAACGGTGCCAGTGGCGGTGAAATGCCGAGCGCCTTGAACATGGCGGCCGGGACGTTGCCTGATGCAGAGATTCTCAAGCAACTGGGCACGGGGCTGTACATCAGCAATCTGTGGTACTTGAACTACTCGGACCAGCCGGGGGCGCGCATGACCGGCATGACAAGGTTCGCGACGTTCTGGGTCGAGAATGGCGAGATACAGGCGCCGGTGAGCACCATGCGTTTTGATGACAGTGCTTACAGCTTGCTGGGTTCACAGCTGGAGGCGTTGACCGAAGAGCGCGAGTTGTTGCTGTCGGCGAGCACGTACAGTCAGCGAGCAACGGCTTCGGCGCTGTTACCGGGGGCGCTGATCAGCAAACTGACGTTGACGCTGTAAACACAAAACCCTTTACACAGGGGTTCCTGTGGCGAGGGGATTTATCCCCGTTGGGTCGCGAAGCGACCCCATGACCTCGAATCGCGGAGTTTCAGGCACACCGCATTCGTCGGATTTGCGGCTGCTTCGCAGCCGAACGGGGATAAATCCCCTCGCCACAAGGGTTCCTGGCTATCCCACAAGAGGTCCCATGCCCAACCGCCCGCCTCTCGACGCTGTCACCGCCCGCTGGGTGCCGTGGGTCGTCGCCATTGCCTTCTTCATGCAGTCCCTCGACGGGACCATCCTCAACACCGCCCTGCCGGCCATGGCCCGCGACCTGGCGGAAGATCCGCTGCGCATGCAGGGTGTGATCATTGCCTACATGCTCACCGTCGCCTTGCTCATCCCCGCCTCGGGTTGGATCGCCGATCGCTTCGGCACCAAGAAAATCTTCTTCGGCGCGATCCTGCTGTTCAGCCTCGGCTCACTGCTCTGCGCCCTGTCGAGCACCTTGAGCATGCTGATCGGCGCCCGGGTGATTCAGGGCCTGGGCGGTGCGCTGATGCTCCCGGTCGGGCGGCTCGTGGTGCTGCGCGCCTACCCGCGCTCGGAGCTGGTGCGGATCATGGGGTTCATCACCATTCCCGGCCTGCTCGGGCCGCTGATCGGCCCAACCATGGGCGGCTGGATGGTGGAATACCTGACCTGGCACTGGATCTTCCTGATCAACCTGCCGGTCGGCGCCGTCGGTTGCTACGCCGTGTGGAGATTCATCCCCGACCTGCGCGGCACTGAGCGCACGCGTTTCGACAGCCTCGGTTTCCTGCTGTTTGGCGCGGCGATGGTGCTGATCACCGTCGCCATGGAGGGTCTCGGCGAACTGCACCTGCCGCATTTGCGCGTGATGTTGCTGCTGTTCGGCGGCATGGCCTGTCTGGCGGCTTACTGGCTGCGGGCCGGGCACATCGACAATCCGCTGTTCGCGCCGTCGCTGTTCAAGACCCGGACCTTTGCCGTGGGCATCCTCGGCAACCTGTTCGCCCGCCTGGGCAGCGGCGCACTGCCATTTCTCGTACCGTTGCTGCTGCAAGTGGCGCTGGGTTACTCGCCGTCCCAGGCCGGGATGAGCATGTTGCCGCTGGCCGCTGCGGCGATGGTTGCCAAGTCGGTGGCACGGCCACTGATCGAACGCCTGGGCTATCGCATCGTGCTGACCGGCAACACGTTGGCGCTGGGTCTGATGCTGGCGAGCATGGGCCTGGTCAGCGAGCAGACGCCGTACTGGCTGCTGCTGGGCATGCTGGCGGTTCTCGGCGCAATCAACTCCTTGCAGTTCACCGCGATGAACACCGTGACCCTGATCGACCTCGACGACGCCAGCGCCAGCAGCGGCAACAGCCTGCTGTCGGTGGTCGCGCAGTTGTCTCTGAGCCTGGGCGTTGCGTGCGCCGGTGCGCTGCTTGGCGGGTTCACGGCCGAGGTCGGAAACGATGGCGTGGACACGGTATTGGGCGCCTTCCAACTGACCTTCGTGACCGTCGGCGTCATGGCCATGCTGGCCGCGACGATCTTCTCGCAGCTGTCAAAGGAAGACGGACGGCGTGTCAAACGTCCGGAAGAACACATCGAACCTTAGGGCCAATGGCCACGGGACTGATACACTGCGCGACATTTTGTTTTGCAGGCCAGTCCCGTGACCACCATCGCCACCGCTTTTAATACTTTGCCGCTGTCCGCTGCCATGCTGGCTAACCTCGACTCTTTGGGTTATGCCGAGATGACGCCGATCCAGGCGCAAAGCTTGCCGGTGATCCTGAAAGGGATGGACCTGATCGCCCAGGCCAAGACCGGCAGCGGCAAGACCGCGGCCTTCGGTATCGGCCTGCTCAACCCGATCAATCCGCGCTTCTTCGGCTGCCAGGCGCTGGTCATTTGCCCGACACGCGAGCTGGCCGACCAGGTCGCCAAGGAAATCCGTCGTCTGGCCCGTTCCGAAGACAACATCAAGGTCCTGACCCTGTGCGGCGGCGTATCGTTCGGCCCGCAGATCGGTTCGCTGGAGCACGGCGCGCATATCATCGTCGGCACGCCGGGTCGCATCCAGCAGCACCTGCGCAAGGGCTCGCTGATCCTTCATGGCCTGAACACGCTGATCCTGGACGAAGCCGATCGCATGCTCGACATGGGTTTCTACGACTCCATCGAAGAAATCATTGCCCAGTGCCCCGAGCGTCGCCAGACCCTGCTGTTCTCCGCCACGTATCCGGTGGGCATCAAGCAGCTGGCGTCCAAGTTCATGCGCAATCCGCAACAAGTGAAGGCCGAGGCGTTCCACGACGACACGCAGATCGAGCAGCGCTTCTACGAGATTTCCTCGGAAGAGCGCATGGACGCCGTGGTCAAAATCCTCGCGCATCATCGTCCGGCGTCCTGCGTGGCCTTCTGCTTCACCAAGCAGCAGGTTCAGGAAACCGTTGACCACCTGACGGCCAAAGGCATCTCCGCCGTCGGTTTGCATGGCGATCTGGAACAGCGTGACCGTGACCAGGTGTTGGCGATGTTCGCCAACCGCAGCACTTCGGTGCTGGTTGCCACTGACGTCGCCGCGCGCGGTCTGGACATCGATGCGCTGGACATGGTGATCAACGTCGAACTGGCCCGTGACTCGGAAATCCACATTCACCGTGTCGGCCGTACCGGTCGTGCAGGCGAGAAAGGCATCGCAATCAGCCTGGTCGCACCGTCCGAAGCGCATCGCGCCCAGGCCATCGAACAGCTGCAGAAGTCGCCATTGAGCTGGGATCAGCTCGACAACCTCAAATCCCAGGGCGGCGGTCCGTTGCTGCCGCAAATGAGCACGCTGGTCATCGGCGCCGGCCGTAAAGACAAGGTGCGTCCAGGTGACATCCTCGGCGCACTGACCGGCGATGCCGGGATTCCGGGTGCGCAGGTTGGCAAGATTGCAATTTTTGACTTCCAGGCCTACGTGGCCGTGGAACGCGGGATCGCCAAGCAAGCCTTGCAGCGCCTGAATGACGGCAAGATCAAAGGCCGTTCGCTGCGCGTGCGCATCCTCTAAAAACGCCGCGCCCCCTGTGGGAGCTGGCCTGCCAGCGCCCACATTTGATTGCATTTCAGATCAGTTCCTGTGTGAGGACACCGTTTTGCGCTCTACCGAAGTCGTGATCATTGGCGCTGGCGCCGCAGGGTTGATGTGTGCGCTGACCGCCGCCGGGCGCGGGCGCAACGTGATGTTGCTCGACCATGCGAACAAGGCCGGCAAGAAAATCCTGATGTCGGGCGGTGGCCGCTGCAATTTCACCAACATGTACACCGAACCGGGCAATTTCCTCTCGCATAACGAACACTTCTGCAAATCCGCCCTGGCGCGCTACACCCAGTGGGATTTCATCGGGATGGTCGCCAAACATGGCGTGCCGTACCACGAGAAAAAACTCGGCCAGTTGTTCTGCGATAACAAATCCAGCGACATCCTCGAGATGCTCCTCAGCGAGTGCGATCAGGTCGGCGTCAGCCTGCACCTGGACACCTCGATCCAGACCATCGAGAAGCTGGAAAATGGTTATTTGCTGGACACCACGCTGGGGCAGATCACCTGTGAATCCTTGGTAATCGCCACCGGCGGCCTGTCGATTCCGACCCTGGGCGCCACCGGTTTCGGATATCAGGTCGCGAAGCAGTTTGGCCACGAACTGTTGCCAACCCGTGCCGGCCTGGTGCCGTTCACCATCACCGATCAGCTCAAGGAGCTTTGCACCGAGCTGTCCGGTACGTCGGTGGATTGCCTGGTGAGCTGCAACGACCAGAGCTTCCGCGAGAACATCCTGTTCACCCACCGCGGTCTCAGCGGTCCGGCGATTTTGCAGATTTCCTCGTTCTGGGAATCCGGCGATACGGTAGAGATCAACCTGATGCCGGATCACGACGTACCGGGCTGGCTGCAACAGCAGCAAGCCGAACGCCCGAACAGCGAACTGAAAACCCTGCTGGGCGAGATCTTCACCAAGAAGATGGCCAACCTGCTGGCGGACAACTGGTTCGTCTCCAAACCGATGAAGCAGTACACCCACGCGGAAATCGCCGACATCGCCGAAAAACTGGCGAGCTGGAAAGTCGTTCCCGCAGGCACCGAAGGCTACCGCACCGCCGAAGTGACACTGGGCGGCGTCGATACCAACGAGGTGTCGTCCAAGACCATGGAATCGCTGAAAAGCCCTGGTTTGTATTTCATCGGCGAAGTACTGGACGTAACCGGGCATCTGGGCGGCTTCAACTTCCAGTGGGCCTGGGCCTCGGGTTACGCGGCGGCGCAATTCGTCTGATCCACACGAATCAAAAAGTGTACGAGCTTTTGTGGCGAGGGAGCTTGCTCCCGCTGGCCTGCGCAGCAGGCCCCGACATCTGACGCCACAGTATTTACGACGGCTGCGCCGCCGAACGGCAGCAAGCTCCCTCGCCACAGGCTCAATACTGACCTGACATCGTCGCCAGGGAAGGAACAGATTTTGCTGTCAGATGTGATCGGCGCCATTGCGTCGACGTCATTACTGGCTCAATTTAGCGTCATTGCCTCGGAAGGCCCTCGCACTTCATGCCATCGACCCCATTTCGTCAGTCTCTGCGCCGTCTCTGGGCGCTGGATAAATTCAGTTACAGCGTGCGGGTGTTCATCGCCCTGACGGGCAGCATGGCGCTGTGTTGGTATCAGGATGAAATGGGGCTGCTGATCCCGCTGTTCCTGGGGATCATCGCCAGCGCCCTGGCCGAGACCGACGACAGTTGGCAGGGCCGCCTCAACGCTCTGGCCGTGACGCTGGTGTGCTTCAGCATCGCGGCCCTCTCCGTCGAACTGCTCTTCCCCTACCCCATCGTCTTCGTCATCGCCCTCGCGCTGGCCAGTTTCGGCCTGACCATGCTCGGTGCGCTGGGCGAACGCTATGGCGCGATTGCCTCGGCAACGTTGATTCTGTCGGTCTACACCATGATCGGCGTGGACCAGCGCGGCGGCGAGGTGACCGATTTCTGGCACGAGCCGTTGCTGCTGGTCGCCGGCGCGGCGTGGTACGGCGTGCTCTCGGTGTTGTGGCAAGCGATGTTTTCCAACCAGCCGGTGCAGCAGAGCCTCGCGCGATTGTTCCGTGAGCTGGGGTTTTACCTGAAGCTGAAGTCGTCGCTGTTCGAGCCGATCCGGCAGATGGACGTGGAAGCGCGTCGACTGGAACTGGCCCAGCAGAACGGCCGGGTCGTCGCGGCACTGAACGCCGCCAAGGAAATCATTCTGCACCGGGTCGGAGACGGTCGACCGGGCTCGAAAGTCAGCCGCTACCTGAAACTCTACTTCCTCGCCCAGGACATCCACGAGCGCGCCAGCTCCTCCCACTATCCGTATAACGCGCTGGCTGACGCCTTTTTCCACAGTGACGTGCTGTTCCGCTGTCAGCGCCTGCTGCGCCAGCAGGGCAAGGCGTGCCGAGCGCTGGCGGAATCGATCCAGATGCGCCAACCCTTCATTTATGACGCCAGCTTCGCCGAAGCCCTGAGCGACCTGCACGCTTCCCTCGAACACCTGCGCATCCAGAGCAACCCGGCCTGGCGCGGACTGCTGCGATCCCTGCGCGCGCTGGCCGCCAACCTCGGCACTCTCGACCGCTTGCTCAGCGATGCTAGCAACCCCGACGCCCTCGCCGACGCCACCGACAGCAGCCTGCTCGACCGCTCGCCCCGCAGCCTCAAGGATGTGTGGATGCGCTTGCGCACTCAGCTGACACCGACCTCGCTGCTGTTCCGCCACGCCCTGCGATTGCCCCTCGCGCTGAGCATCGGCTACGGCATGGTGCATCTGATTCACCCGTCGCAAGGTTACTGGATCATCCTCACCACGCTCTTCGTCTGCCAACCGAACTACGGCGCCACACGCCGCAAGCTGGGTCAGCGAATCATCGGCACCGCCATAGGCCTGACCCTGGCCTGGGCGCTGTTTGATCTGTTCCCGAACCCGCTGATCCAGTCGTGCTTCGCAATTGCCGCCGGGGTGGTGTTCTTCACCAACCGCACCACGCGCTACACCCTGGCGACGGCGGCGATCACCTTGATGGTGCTGTTCTGCTTCAACCAGGTCGGCGACGGTTATGGTCTGTTTCTGCCGCGACTGTTCGATACCCTGCTCGGCAGCCTGATCGCCGGGCTCGCGGTGTTCCTGTTCCTGCCGGACTGGCAGGGTCGACGCCTGAACAAGGTGCTGGCCAACACCCTGACCTGCAACAGCATTTACCTGCGCCAGATCATGCAGCAATACGCCGCCGGCAAGAGCGACGACCTGGCTTATCGCCTGGCCCGGCGCAACGCGCACAACGCCGATGCGGCATTGTCGACGACGCTGGCCAACATGCTGATGGAGCCTGGGCATTTCCGTAAGGAAGCGGAT
Source organism: Pseudomonas sp. NFX71 (assembly GCF_048079215.1). Lineage (NCBI taxonomy): Bacteria > Pseudomonadati > Pseudomonadota > Gammaproteobacteria > Pseudomonadales > Pseudomonadaceae > Pseudomonas > Pseudomonas sp. NFX71. Next base: position 1,441,543 of record NZ_CP182230.1, read on the forward strand.
GTCGGGTTCCGCTTCCTGGTGTTGTCGCACACGTTGCTCAGCTATTTGTCAGGACTGGGCGCACACCGTGAAACCCTGCTGCCGGCGGACGTGCGCGAGCATTTGATCGAAGGTGCCGGCGTGAAACTGGCGGCGAGCATTGACGAGATCGCTCAAGGCCTGGCGAGCAAACAGCCGATTGCGATTCAAAGTGATGAGGAAGAGGCACTGGCCAATGAGCTGGAACAGATGCCTGACGAGATCGATGAAGGCCAGCGCCTGGTGCAGACGCAGTTGGCGCTGATCTGTCGCCAGTTGGGGCCGTTGCGGACGTTGGCGGCGCATCTCATCAAGGACACCAGCGAGGATTGAAATCGGTGGTGGCTGGGCGGGTCTCATCGCAGGCAAGCCCACCACTGGGGGACATGTGCGGTGTCCGGAATTGCATGCACGCCATGAATCCATTGTGGCAGCGAGCTTGCCCGCGATGAGGCCATCAGCGACAGCGCAAAATCCGGATCAGCCCACTCACATCCCATGCGCCTTCATCAATCGCTCATAACTCCCATCCGCCTTCATCTCGGCGATCTCCCGATCAAAACCCGCCACAATCTGTTCATGCTGCGGATTTTTCAGGCTGACCAGAATATGCAGGCTGTTCTCGCTCAAAGGCTTGGGCAGGAATTCCACGGAATTGCGCACCTTGGCTGACTCCCGTGCCAGGTAGTAACGCGCGACGTATTCATCCTCCAGGGTCAGCTTGACCCGGTCGGCGGCGACCATGCGCACGGCCATGGCGAAGCTGTGCACCGGGATCTTCTGCAGCGAAGCGTCTTCATCGAACGCGGGTGAATAGGCATAACCGCGCACCACCGCAATCGGGTACATGTGCAATTGCTGCAGATTATTGAATTCGATCGGCGCGTCCTTGCGCTTGAGAAAGCGCACGCGGTTGAGCAGGTACTCACCGGAGAATTGGCCAAGTCTGGTGCGCTCATCGGTGTACCAGGCGTTCACCAGCACGTCGTAACGCCCCTCGCCTATACCCAGCAACGCACGCGCCCACGGCACCTGCTCAAAATCGCTGGCATAGCCGGCGCGGGCCAGCGCGGTGCTGACAATGTCGGTGGCCAACCCGCCGTTGACCAACGTGGCGTCGGTAAAGGGCGGCCATGAATCGGCGACCAACCGCAGCTTTTCCGCTGCAGCACTCTGAGTCAGCAACAGCAATCCGATCAAGGCCAAAGCTCGATGCAATCGCGGCATGCTCGAAAATCCTTAGCGGGCGGTTGCCCGACGTTTTCAGCCAAAACTCCAAGGCCCCGTACCGGCAAAACCCAGGTACTAACATTAGCTCATCGAAGCCACTGCACAGCGCTTCATCCCAGATTACACAAAGAAGACAACGCCGCGCGAAATGAATGATGGCATTTTGGCCTTTGTCACAGATTTCTTCGCCATCGAGACATCTTTCGTGCAGACGCTTAGTATCGGAGGGACGATGCTCAAGGAATGTGAAGATGACAATCGATTGGATCTGCAAACACCACAGTGATCTGGGCAAGGAGCAGCTTTACGCCGTTCTGCAGCTACGCGCCGAGGTGTTCGTTGTGGAGCAGAAATGTATTTATCAAGACGTCGATGGCCAGGATCTGGAAGGTGACACCTGCCATCTGATGGCCTGGGACGGGGATCGACTGGTGGCGTACCTGCGTTTGCTCGATCCTGAATTACAGGGCGGAGACGTGGTGATCGGGCGGGTGCTTACCGCGCCGGATTATCGCGGCAAGGGCCTGGGTCATGAGCTGATCGCCCAGGCGTTGAAGCAGGCGCAAAAGCGCTGGCCTGAAGTGCCGGTTTATCTGTCGGCCCAGGCGCATTTGCAGGGGTATTACGGGCGGTACGGGTTTGTCGTGGCGGGTGAGGAATACCTGGAGGATGGCATTCCGCATATCGGGATGCGTCGTTCTTGAGGGCCCTATCGCGGGCTTGCCCGCGATGGCGTCATAACTGACGCCGCAGAATTCAGGGATACTCCAACACCGCCTTGATCTGCCGCAGATTACGCTCGATCCACCCCCGGTCAATCGCTCCCCACTCGCGAATCCGATAACGCCCGGCATGATTGCGCGCGCCCTCTTCCTGCTCGAATTCACAAACGATGTCCAGATCCGCCAACGCCGCAATGGTGTCCTGGGCCGTGCGCCGGGGCATGCCGGTCACCTCGGTCAGTGCCGGGACGCTGCTGGCCAGCCCGCTGTCGATCAGGTACGCCACGTACAAGCGGCGATAGAAGCTGCTCTTGGTCTTGCTCACGTCCATCCACACACTCCTTGGCTACTGCATTTCCCGCCACGTCAGGTACACCCGCAAATCGAACTCGATCTGGTGGTACCCCGGCAACATGTGTTCGCACAGCTTGTAGAACGCTTTGTTGTGATCCGACTCCTTGAAGTGCGCCAGCTCATGCACCACGATCATCTTCAGAAATTCGGCGGGGGCTTCCTTGAACAGCGAGGCCACGCGGATTTCTTTCTTGGCCTTGAGCTTGCCGCCCTGCACTCGGGAGATCGTGGTGTGCAGGCCGAGGGCGCGGTGGGTCAGGTCCAGACGGTTGTCGAACAACACCTTGTCGATGGCCGGGGCATTGCGCAGGTATTCCTGCTTCAGGTCCAGCGCATAGGCGTACAACGCCTTGTCGCTCTGCACGTCGTGCGTTTGCGGATAACGCTGGCTCAGGTAATCGCCCAGCCGGCCTTCGATGATCAACCGACGCACCTGGTCCTGCAAAGCAGCGGGATAGGCCTGGAGGAATTTCAAGGCAGTCATCGGGGCGGCAACATCGATTACGGAAAGGTCGCCAGTGTAGCGAATTCAGTCCGTCAGCGCGCTCCAGTCGAATGGCTGTGCGAAGTCGCTGACCTCTTCGGCCACCATCGGGCGGGCAACCAGGAAGCCTTGTACGTACTCGCAACCATTGGCTTGCAACCACTCATATTGCGCAACGGTTTCCACCCCTTCGGCGATCACCAGCATTCCGTATTGTTTGCACAGGTCGATCACATTGCGCACCAGCGCCGCATCCCGTGACGACGCTGGCAAGCGAGCGATCAGATGTCGGTCGAGCTTGAGCGTGTCCAGATCCAGGTCACGCAGATGGGACAGCGAGCACGGCCCCGAACCGAAGTCATCCAGCGCCACCCGCACGCCCAGGTTACGCAGCAGACGCAGCTGTTTGCGGGTTTCCTCGGGGTTGTGCATCAAGGCCTCTTCAGTGACCTCGACTTCCAGATGACGCGCCTGCAACCCATGACGTTCCAGCACCTGGCGCAACTCGGTGGCCAGGTTGGGCATGCAGAACTGCGTGCTGCTCAAACTGACGCTCAGCACCAGGTCCTCGGCAAACAGGGTTTCCCAGGCTTTACGTTGGCCAGCGCCGCGTTGATAAATCCAGCTGCCCAGGCGACTGATCAGCCGCGCTTCTTCCAGCAACGGCAAAAACAGCCCGGGGGGCACGTCGCCGACACTCGGGTGCTGCCAGCGCAACAGCGCTTCGAACCCGCGAATCTGTCCACCGGCGATGGCCACCTGCGGCTGGTACACCAGATTGAAATCACGGTTTTCAATGGCGGTGCGCACACTTTCTTCGAGCATCAGCCGTGAGCGCGCCCGACCATTCATGTCATGGTCATAGAAGCGATACTGCTGACGGCCGGCGCGCTTGGCCTCGTACATGGCAATGTCCGACGCCCTCAGCAAACCATCGAGATTGGCCCCGCAATCCGGGTACGTAGCAATGCCGATGCTGGCGCCCAGCGCGATATCCAGACCATCGATCTGCTGACAGATCGACACCCGCTCGATGAGTTTTTCGGCAATCTTCGCCGCCTGTTCGGGGAACTCCAGATCCAGCAGCGCCGTGAACTCATCGCCGCCCATGCGCGCCAGAATGTCGAACGGCCGCAAGCACGCCTTCAACTGCTCGGAGACCCAGCGCAACACGCGGTCGCCGGCATCGTGGCCGAGGGAATCGTTGACCCGCTTGAACCCGTCGAGATCGAGGTAAAGCAACACCCACGCGCTGTCAGAGCGCTCGCCGCGCAGCAACAGGTTTTCCACCGTCTGATAAAACCCCCGGCGGTTGAGCAGCCCGGTCAACGGATCGGTCACAGCCTGGAATTCCAATTGCTGATGCAGGTGGCGCACCACCGACATGTCCAGCACCGTCACCACCATCGCATGTTGTTCGGTGGGCAGCGGCGCGCAAGACAGCGCCACGGGCACCTGCTGGCCGGGGGCCGTACGCAACAGCGCGTCATGCAGGCGCAAGGTTTCGCCGCGCTTGTAACCGGCCAGCAACTCGGAATCGGCCCAGATCGGTATATGCGGCTTTTGCAGGTAATCCAGAAACTCTTTGCCCTGCAGGTCTTGCAGCGTGGCATTGAGCAGACGCGACATCGCCGGGTTGGCAAAGCGAATCAGACCGTCCTCGCCGACCACCAGGATGCCTTCGGCGGCGTTGTCCAGCACCGACGCATTAAAAGCGCGCGCGACCTCCAGATCGTGGCTCAGGCGCTGCAACGCCCGGCGATTGCGCTGATGCTCGAGCAGGGCCTGGACTTTGGGCTTGAGAATTTGCGGATCGAACGGTTTGAACAGGTAATCCACTGCACCGCTGGCATAGCCCTTGATCACGGCGTCCTGGGACTGTTCATTGGCGGTGAGGAAGATGATCGGTGTCAGGCGGGTGCGTTGGCTGCCCCGCATCAGGCGCGCGACTTCAAAGCCGTCCATGCCCGGCATCTGCACATCCAGCAGTACCAGGTCGATATCGTGCTCGAGTAAAAGACTGAGGGCTTCAAAACCGGACGCAGCCGTCAAGACCTGCCAATCCTGACGCTGCAGCAACGCGCGCATGCTGATCAGGTTTTCAGGGTAATCATCGACGATTAAAAGTGTTGAGCTGCCTTCGGCTGGCGTGGGTTGCGCGCATTCCATGCTGCTTCTCTTGTTGGGGCGTCAGGCTGGTTTCTCGTGAAAACCGGACAAATAACAAGCCTTCACTCTAGACCGGGATTCGCTAAAGCAGAAGATATCAGTACGCCATCATTTAACTAAAGGGTTCATTTACCGACTAACGGTCACCGCTACAGGCCGCTAAAACCGGGAAAGATGGCCTTTTAACAGGATTTTGACGTCATCCATCTGTCAGACAGGCGTTAACAAAAGGGCCTTCTACGCTTATAAAGACCGCCCTCCAAGGCGCGTGCTAGAGCTTCTGGTACGTCCGTGCTGCAAAATTTCTGGAAGCTTTTCCTATGATCGATCTCGCATCCTGGAACCTCAGCGTTCCTGTCGGCAACCCGCCGTACACCGTTGAAACAGCCAAACTGGTGAAGGGTTTCAAGGATCAATACTTCCATTCCGACACCGGCACCCTGTTTTTCTGGTCCCCGGTGACTGGCACGAAAACCGAAAACGCGAAATATCCGCGCACCGAACTGCGGGAAACCTACAGTAACGGCACGCTGAAAAACTGGTACTACCCGGACGCCGACAATTCCCTGCGTGCCACCCTGGCGGTCAACCAGGTGCCGAGCTCGGGCAAAATCGTCATTGGCCAGATCCACGCCTATGAAAGCCAGAAGCCCATGGTCAAGGTCGAGTATCAGTACAAGACCAGCAGCAAGAGCGGCAACATCGTCGCCAAAGTGCGCATGCACCCTGATGATGGCGAAGGCCGGGTGATCACCGTCGCTACCGGCGTGAAGCTGGATCAGGAGTTTTCCTACCTCATCCACCTCAGTCCTGGCGGGGCGCTGGGCATCAGCGCCGCGGGCTATCAATGGGACACCAACATCAGCGCGACGTGGCGCGTCAAACCGCTGTACTTCAAGGCCGGGGTGTATGTGCAGGACAACACCGGGTACACCAGTGAAGGCGGGAAAGTGACATTCAGCAAGCTGGATATTGATCACGATAAGTAACGAGAACCCAGGCACACACCCGCAACGATGACACTCCCTGTGACGAGGGAGCTTGCTCCCGCTGGGCTGCGAAGCAGCCCCACCCCTGCCACCACTTCTCCCTGACACCCTCGCCGCAATGACCGCGCCCCTGCATCTGGCGGCCTGCACCAGCTTCCCCCCAGTTGGTGGTTTCGACTACCTGGACAACTCTATCCAGATGACAAGGCTAAACCACCTGTAACAATTGACAGTTTTTAATACTTTTTCGCGATAACGTTTAGTTCAGCAAAAGTACGGGCTCGATTGACGAGCGCTCATAAAAAAACCCGCATTTCTGCGGGTTTTTTGTGCAAACAAAACGCTGAAGTTTTAGTTAACCTTGGCGTTCAACTCACCTTTCAGGTAACGCTGATACATTGCTTCCAACGAGATCGGCTTGATCTTCGAAGCGTTGCCCGCAGTACCGAAAGCTTCGTAACGAGCGATACACACGTCACGCATCGCAGTAACCGTCGCGCCAAAGAACTTGCGAGGGTCAAACTCGCTCGGGTTGGTGGCCATCAGGCGACGCATTGCGCCAGTGGACGCCAAGCGCAGGTCGGTGTCGATGTTGACCTTGCGCACGCCGTGCTTGATGCCTTCAACAATCTCTTCAACCGGCACGCCGTAGGTTTCTTTGATGTCGCCGCCGTACTGGTTGATGATCGCCAGCCACTCTTGCGGAACCGAAGACGAACCGTGCATCACCAGGTGGGTGTTCGGAATGCGCTTGTGGATTTCCTTGATGCGGTCGATGGCCAGCACGTCACCGGTAGGCGGCTTGGTGAACTTGTAGGCGCCGTGGCTGGTGCCGATGGCGATGGCCAAGGCATCGACCTGGGTGCGCTTGACGAAGTCAGCGGCTTCTTCCGGGTCGGTCAGCATCTGGCTGTGATCCAGAACGCCTTCGGCGCCGATGCCGTCTTCTTCACCGGCCATGCCGGTTTCCAGCGAACCCAGGCAACCCAGCTCGCCTTCTACCGATACGCCACAGGCGTGAGCCATGGCCACGGTTTGTTGGGTGACGCGCACATTGTAGTCGTAGTCGGTCGGGGTCTTGCCGTCTTCGCCGAGGGAACCGTCCATCATCACCGAGCTGAAGCCCAGTTGGATCGAGCGCTGGCAGACGTCAGGGCTGGTGCCGTGGTCCTGGTGCATGCACACCGGGATGTGCGGGAATTCTTCGATTGCCGCCAGGATCAGGTGACGCAGGAACGGTGCGCCAGCGTATTTGCGAGCACCGGCCGAAGCCTGGACGATCACCGGGGAGTCAGTCTTGTCAGCGGCTTCCATGATGGCGCGCATCTGCTCAAGGTTGTTGACGTTGAAGGCTGGAACGCCGTAGCCGAACTCGGCTGCGTGGTCCAGCATCTGGCGCATGCTGATAAGTGCCATTGTGTATGTCTCTCCCGGTTTGGGTCGTTAATCGTGCCAGCCTGCCGGAGCGGCGGCGGCTATTCAAGTTTTTGCAGATCGGGGGTTGGCCCGGGCTGCGAATTCGGTGTTGCTCAAATCTTGAGAACCTGCACAGATCCACTGTGGGAGCGAGCCTGCTCGCGAATGCGGTTTCACATTCAATCTTGATGCAAGCTGATCCACCGCTTTCGCGAGCAGGCTCGCTCCCACATTTGGATCTGCTCCCACATTGGATCTGTGGTGTGTCAATTACTGCGCTTTACAACCGCGGCCAATCAAATCATTGGTGGCGACCCAGTACACCAGGCCTTCCTCACCTTTTACGTGAAACGCCAGCATGTCGTTGCTGTACAGCGAACCTTCGGCGCCCGGTTCAAGCTTCAAGCGGTAGACCTGATCGGCCCCGCCGAGGCGCACGTCGACTTCCTTGCGACTGTCGTCGGTATAGCGCCAGAGCACTTTGGCCTGGCTATCGCAGGTCCAGGTGGTCCAGGTGTCCGTCGATTCGGCAGGCTTGAACAGGTTGAAATTCGAGCAACCTGCCAGCAGTGCGAGCGCCGTAATGGCGATAAAACCTTTCATCCGTGTTCCTCGACTGACGGCGCACGCCGCCAGCCCTGAGTAAGGAGTCAGACCCGTCAAGGGCAACCATGTTCCTTGGCGGGTGTCTGCGTTTCGTATTTTTCCAGGCCATCAGGCCCGGAACGCTTGTTGATCACCGGGTTTGTTTCCGCTTGCCAGTCAGCCTGGTAGCAGCCCTTTTCCACCGATTGCGGAGCAGGTTCCGGCTTGGCTTTCGGGTTACTCCCGCAAGCCGCCAGCGAACCCGCAACGATCAACAACGCTAGCGTCTTGACCATCTGAACACTCCCTTTCCTGGTCAAATCAGCGACCTCAGCCCTTGGCCCGACTTTCCAGGACTTCAACCGCCGGCAACACCTTACCTTCGACGAATTCGAGGAATGCGCCACCACCGGTAGAAATGTAGGAGATCTGATCCGCGACGCCATATTTGTCGATGGCCGCCAGGGTGTCGCCGCCGCCCGCGATGGAGAACGCCGAGCTTTCCGCGATGGCCTGGGCCAGCACTTTGGTGCCGTTACCGAACTGGTCGAATTCGAACACGCCGACCGGGCCGTTCCACAGAATGGTCTTGGACGACTTCAACAGCTCGGCGAAATTCGCCGCGGTCTGTGGGCCGATGTCCAGGATCATGTCGTCTGCCGCAACGTCGTCGATCAGCTTGACGGTCGCGGTGGCGCTTTCAGCGAACTCCTTGGCGACGACAACGTCCACCGGCAGCGGCACGCTGACCTTGGCGGCGATTTCGCGGGCAGTGTCCAGCAGGTCCGGCTCGTACAGGGATTTGCCGACCGGATGACCGGCAGCGGCCAGGAACGTGTTGGCAATGCCACCGCCGACGATCAGCTGGTTGCAGATCTGGCTCAGGCTGTTCAGCACGTCGAGTTTGGTCGAGACCTTGGAACCGGCAACGATGGCCGCCATTGGCTGGGCCGGGGCGCCGAGGGCTTTACCCAGTGCGTCTAGTTCAGCGGCCAGCAGCGGGCCAGCGGCAGCGACTTTGGCGAACTTGGCCACGCCATGGGTCGAACCCTCGGCGCGGTGAGCGGTGCCGAAGGCGTCCATCACGAACACGTCGCACAGGGCGGCATATTGCTGGGCCAGTTCGTCAGCGTTCTTTTTCTCGCCTTTGTTGAAGCGCACGTTTTCGAACAGGACGATGTCGCCGGCCTTCACGTCAACGCCGCCCAGGTAATCGGCAACCAGCGGCACTTCGCGGCCCAAGGCCTTGCTCAGGTAGTCGGCGACTGGCTTGAGGCTGTTCTCGGCCGAGAATTCGCCTTCGGTCGGACGGCCAAGGTGCGAGCAGACCATGACGGCCGCGCCTTTTTCCAGGGCCAGCTTGATGGTCGGCAGCGAAGCCAGGATACGCGCATCGCTGGTGACTACACCGTCCTTGACTGGGACGTTGAGGTCTTCGCGGATCAATACGCGCTTACCTTGCAGATCGAGGTCGGACATCTTCAACACGGTCATGGGTCGCACTTCCTACGGTTTTTTTGAAGTCGCTGTTTGCAGATAGTGTTCTGCAACGTCCAGCATTCGGTTGGCAAAACCCCATTCGTTGTCGAACCAGGCCAGGATGTTCACCAGCCGCGGGCCGGAAACTCGGGTCTGACTGGCATCGACGATCGCCGAATGTGGGTCATGGTTGAAATCACAGCTTGCGTGGGGCAGCTCGGTGTAGGCCAGCAGGCCTTTGAGCGGGCCGCTGCTGGCAGCCTCGCGCAGAATCCGGTTGACCTCGGTAGCGTCGGTGTCGCTCACGGTCTGCATCGTAATGTCGAGGCAAGACACGTTCACCGTCGGCACACGCACGGCTTTGGCCTGAATTCGCCCGGCAAGTTCCGGCAACAGGCGTTCGATGCCGCGCGCCAGACCAGTGGACACCGGAATCACCGACTGAAACGCCGAACGGGTGCGGCGCAGGTCTTCGTGATGATAGGCGTCAATGACGGGCTGATCGTTCATCGCCGAGTGGATGGTGGTGATCGACACGTATTCCAGACCAATGGCCTGATCCAGCAGGCGCAACAGCGGCACGCCGCAGTTGGTGGTGCAGGACGCGTTGGACACCAGCAGCTCATCGCCGGTGAGGCAATCCTGGTTCACGCCGTAGACGATGGTGGCGTCGACATCCGCCTCGCTGGCCATCGGCTGGGAAAACAACACGCGCGGGGCGCCGGCGTCGAGGAAACGCTGACCGTCTTCGCGAGTGTGGTAAGCGCCGGAGCACTCCAGCACCAGATCGACGCCGAGCGATGCCCAATCGATGCCTTCGGGGGTGGCACTGCGCAGGACCTTCACGCAGTCGCCATTAATATGCAGACAATCGCCCTCGACCTTCACCTCGCCGGGAAAACGCCCGTGCGTGGAGTCGAAGCGTGTCAGGTATTCGATGCTGGCCATGTCCGCCAGATCGTTGATCGCGACAATCTCAAACCCGGCCTTCTCGCCTCGCTCGAACAACGCACGCAAGACGCAACGACCAATCCGGCCGTAGCCGTTGAGTGCAACTTTGTAGGGACGCGGTTGAGGCATGGGGTTCTCGATTACCGTGGTGAATCCGTTATTGCAACGTGGACCGAACCACCGTCTTCGCGAGCAAGCCCGCTCCCACAGGGGAATGCATTCCAATGTGGGAGCGGGTTTGCTCGCGAAGGCGGCAGTCCGGACGACGCAACTTCTGGATCAGTCTTCCAGCAGCTCTTCAGCCTGACCCAGGATGTTTTCCAGGGTGAAGCCGAACTCTTCGAACAAGGCAGGCGCAGGCGCCGACTCGCCGTAGGTGGTCATGCCGATGACGCGGCCTTCCAGGCCCACGTATTTGTACCAGTAGTCCGCATGAGCGGCTTCGATGGCGATACGGGCGCTGACCTGCAACGGCAGAACCGATTGCTTGTAGTCGGCGTCTTGCGCATCGAACACGCTGGTGCAAGGCATCGAGACAACGCGCACCTTGCGACCTTGCTCGGTCAGCTTGTCGTAAGCCTGAACCGCCAGACCCACTTCCGAACCGGTGGCGATCAGGATCAGCTCAGGCTCGCCTGCGCAGTCCTTCAGCACGTAACCGCCACGGGAGATCTCTTCGATCTGGATCGCGTTGCGGGTTTGGTGCTGCAGGTTCTGACGCGAGAAGATCAAGGCCGAAGGACCGTCGTTACGTTCCAGGGCGAACTTCCAGGCCACTGCCGATTCAACGGCATCGGCTGGACGCCAGGTGTCGAGGTTCGGCGTGCTGCGCAGGCTGGTCAGTTGCTCGATCGGCTGGTGAGTCGGGCCGTCTTCGCCCAGACCGATGGAGTCGTGGGTGTAGACGAACAGCACGCGCTTCTTCATCAGCGAGGCCATGCGCACGGCGTTGCGGGCGTATTCCATGAACATCAGGAAGGTCGCGCCGTAAGGCACAAGACCGCCGTGCAAGGCCACGCCGTTCATGATCGCGCTCATGCCGAATTCGCGGACGCCGTAGTACACGTAGTTGCCGCTGGCGTCTTCGGCGGTGACACCTTTGCAACCTTTCCACAGGGTCAGGTTGGAACCGGCCAGGTCCGCGGAACCGCCGAGGAATTCCGGCAGCATCGGGCCGTAGGCGTTCAGGGCGTTCTGGCTGGCCTTACGGCTGGCGATGGTTTCGCCCTTGGCCGCGACTTCAGCAATATAGGCAGACGCTTTTTCAGCGAAGTCGGCCGGCAGTTCGCCGCTCAGGCGACGGATCAGCTCGTTGGCCAGCTCAGGGAAAGCCGCGGAATAGGCAGCGAAACGCTGATCCCACTCGGCTTCAACGGCGCGGCCGGCTTCCTTGGCGTCCCACTCGGCATAGATGTCGGCCGGGATTTCGAACGGACCGTGGTTCCACTTCAACGCCGCGCGGGTCAGAGCGATCTCCGCGTCACCCAATGGGGCGCCGTGGCAATCTTCTTTACCTTGCTTGTTCGGCGAACCGAAACCGATGGTGGTCTTGCAGCAGATCAGGGTTGGCTGCGCGCTTTTGCGAGCAGTCTCGATGGCAATCTTGATCTCTTCCGGATCATGACCGTCGACGTTGCGGATCACCTGCCAGTTATAGGCTTCGAAACGCTTAGGGGTGTCGTCGGTGAACCAGCCTTCGACTTCACCGTCGATGGAGATTCCGTTGTCATCGTAGAAGGCGATCAGTTTACCGAGGCCCAAGGTACCGGCCAGGGAGCCGACTTCGTGGGAAATGCCTTCCATCATGCAGCCATCACCGAGGAACACGTAGGTGTGGTGATCGACGACATTGTGGCCCGGACGGTTGAACTGCGCCGCCAGGACTTTTTCTGCCAGGGCGAAACCCACGGCGTTGGCCAGGCCCTGGCCCAGTGGACCGGTGGTGGTTTCCACGCCAGGGGTGTAGCCGAATTCCGGGTGGCCCGGGGTGCGGCTGTGCAGCTGGCGGAAGTTTTTCAGGTCATCGATCGACAGGTCGTAGCCGGTCAGGTGCAGCAGCGAGTAGATCAGCATCGAACCGTGACCGTTGGACAGCACGAAGCGGTCACGGTCGGCGAACGATGGATTGCTCGGGTTGTGCTTCAGGTAGTCACGCCAAAGTACTTCGGCGATATCTGCCATACCCATAGGGGCACCGGGATGGCCGCTGTTGGCTTTTTGCACGGCATCCATGCTGAGGGCACGAATGGCGTTGGCACGCTCACGACGGCTGGGCATCGCTGTTCTCCTGCGGATATTGAATCGAGAGTGAATAAAACGAAACGGAAAAAAGGCGAGCATTTTCCCTCACCGACCCGCCTCGGGGCAATGACAGATAATCATCTGAAGGCGTTTTTCCGGTGGATAAAGTCGCATTCGCCTGGTGAAACCTTTCCGCTGACGATTTGTAGAGTGACCCTTTCCACGAGAAGTGCCATCTATCGAGCAATATCAAAACTTTTTGATATTGCTCTTGCGGGGATTTCTGACCATCACTAGACTGCTGGCCCTATGAATTTACGCGTGCCTTCCATTCAACATGACGAGTGCGATGAGCTGGCGGCCCTGTGCAAGGCCGGCGGCGATCCTCTGCGGCTGAATGTATTGCGCGCGCTGGCCAACGATTCGTTTGGCGTACTGGAACTGGCGCAGATCTTCGGCATCGGCCAGTCGGGCATGAGTCATCACCTCAAGGTGCTGGCCCAGGCCGACCTGGTGGCAACGCGCCGTGAAGGCAATGCGATTTTTTACCGTCGCGCCCTGCCCCACACCGATCTGCTGGGCGGCAAGTTGCACGCCGCGCTGCTCGAAGAAGTGGACAACCTGACCCTGCCGGCCGATGTGCAGTCGCGGATCGGTCAGGTCCACGGGCAACGGGCGGCGGCCAGCCAGGACTTTTTCTCACGGGTCGCGGAGAAGTTTCGCGCCCAGCAAGACTTGATTGCCGGCTTGCCGCAGTACCGCGAAAGCGTGGTGGCGTTGCTCGACAAACTGAGCTTCAGTGAAGGGGCCACGGCCATTGAAGTCGGCCCAGGTGACGGCGCTTTTCTGCCTGAACTGGCACGCCGCTTCACTCACGTCACGGCACTGGACAACAGCGCGGCGATGCTCGAACTGGCGCGCCAGGTCTGCGAACGTGAAGCGCTGGCTAACGTCAGCCTGCAACTGGCCGATGCATTGAATGGCGTCAGCCTCAAGGCTGATTGCGTTGTACTGAACATGGTGCTGCACCACTTTGCCGCGCCGGCCGATGCACTCAAGCACATGGCCGACTTGCTGCAACCGGGCGGTAGCCTGCTCGTGACAGAGTTATGTAGCCACAACCAGAGTTGGGCCAGGGAGGCCTGCGGTGATCTCTGGTTGGGGTTTGAACAGGACGATCTGGCCCGTTGGGCCACCGCTGCGGGACTCGTTCCCGGGGAAAGCCTCTATGTAGGCTTACGTAATGGTTTCCAGATTCAGGTCCGCCACTTTCAGCGGCCGACTGGCGACACTCACCATCGGTAAATTCAGGAAAAAATCGAGATGAGCGAATACTCCCTCTTCACCTCCGAGTCCGTGTCCGAAGGGCATCCGGACAAAATCGCCGACCAGATTTCCGATGCGGTGCTGGACGCCATCATTGCTGAAGACAAGTTCGCCCGTGTGGCGTGCGAGACGCTGGTGAAAACCGGCGTGGCAATCATCGCCGGTGAAGTCACCACGTCGGCCTGGGTCGACCTGGAAGAAATCGTGCGTAACGTCATTCTGGACATCGGCTATAACAGCTCCGATGTCGGCTTCGACGGCGCCACTTGTGGCGTGATGAACATCATCGGCAAGCAGTCCCCTGACATCAACCAGGGTGTCGACCGTGCCAAGCCTGAAGATCAGGGTGCCGGCGACCAGGGCCTGATGTTCGGCTACGCGAGCAACGAAACCGACGTGCTGATGCCAGCACCGATCACCTTCTCGCACCAGCTTGTGCAACGGCAGGCCGAAGCCCGTAAATCCGGCCTGCTGCCTTGGCTGCGCCCGGACGCCAAGTCGCAAGTGACTTGCCGTTACGAAGGCGGCAAGGTTGTCGGTATCGACGCCGTTGTACTGTCGACCCAGCACAACCCTGAAGTGTCCTACAAAGACCTGCGCGAAGGCGTGATGGAGCTGATCGTCAAGCACGTGCTGCCTGCCGAACTGCTGACCAAGGACACCCAGTTCCACATCAACCCGACCGGCCAGTTCATCATCGGTGGCCCGGTAGGTGACTGCGGCCTGACCGGTCGCAAGATCATCGTCGACAGCTACGGCGGCATGGCCCGTCACGGCGGCGGCGCGTTCTCCGGTAAAGATCCATCGAAGGTTGACCGTTCGGCTGCCTACGCCGGTCGTTACGTAGCCAAGAACATCGTCGCTGCCGGCCTGGCCGAGCGTTGCGAGATTCAGGTTTCCTACGCGATCGGTGTTGCTCAACCGACTTCGATCTCGTTGAACACCTTCGGCACCGGCAAAATCAGCGACGACAAAATCGTCAAACTGGTTCGCGAAGTGTTCGACCTGCGTCCATACGCAATCACCACCATGCTCGACCTGCTGCACCCGATGTACCAGGAAACCGCTGCGTACGGCCACTTCGGTCGCACCCCGGCCACCAAGACCGTCGGCGAAGACACCTTCACCACGTTCACCTGGGAAAAAACCGACCGCGCCGACGACCTGCGTTCGGCTGCCGGCCTGTAAGACTTCCCCGGCGGTACCAAAAGCCCTGCACGGTTCGCCGTGCGGGGCTTTTTATTGCCTTTCGCTTTGCGCCGTGTCGCCGCCATCGCGAGCAGGCTCGCTCCCACAGGGAAATGCATTCCAATGTGGGAGCGAGCCTGCTCGCGATGAGGCCAGCCCAGTCACCCGGAAATACAAGGCAAAACACCCGCCCTTCCCGCCTGACAATAAGTGACTAGCCTTCAAGCATTCCACTTGAGCAAGGACGCTCACCATGCTTCTGCGCCTGTTTTCCATTTTCCTCCTGACCCTGGTCTGCTCAATCTCAAACGCTGCCGATTGCCCCGACTGGCCACCCGCCAGGGCTCTGGACGAAATCACTACCCTGCAAAAACAGATCGACCTTTGGGACCACAGCTACCACCACAACGGACGCTCATTGATCGCCGACGAACTCTACGACCAGTCCCGTGCACGGCTGGCCGATTGGCGTGAGTGCTTTAACGCGGGTCCGGCGCCCGAACCTTTGCGCACGGCAGGCGGCAAGATCGCCCACCCCATTGCTCACACGGGCCTGGAAAAACTTCGCGATGGTCGCGCGGTCGAGGCTTGGCTGCGCGATCGCAAGGACATCTGGATTCAACCCAAGGTCGACGGCGTAGCCGTGACACTGATCTATCGCAACGGCGTACTGCATCAGGCGATCAGTCGCGGTGACGGCGTGAACGGTCAGGACTGGACGGCCCCGGCGCGACTGATCCCCGTTATCCCACGACAACTGGCGCAACCCGTGGATTTGCTCGTGCAAGGCGAACTCTTCTGGCGCCTGACCGGCCATGTACAAGCCAAGGTCGGCAGTCTCAATGCCCGTTCGACGGTGGCCGGCCTGATGGCCCGCAAGGAACTCGCCCCCGAGCAAGCCGCTGGTATCGGGCTGTTTATCTGGGATTGGCCGCAAGGGCCCGCCAGCCTGCCCGCCCGTGTCGCGCTGCTGGATGAACTGGGGCTGCCGGGCACGGTGCCTTACAGTCAGCCGATCCAGACATTCGCCGACGCCGAACACTGGCGCGACCACTGGTACCGCTCGCCATTACCCTTTGCCAGCGACGGTGTCGTCCTGCGCCAGAGCCAGCGCCCCTCAGCCGCGCGCTGGCAGGCGAAAACACCGTACTGGGCCATCGCCTGGAAATACCCCTTTGCCCAGGCGCTGACCGAGGTGCGAAAAGTCGATTTCAAGGTCGGTCGCACCGGACGGATCACACCGGTGCTGGAGCTGAAACCGGTGACACTCGATGACCGGCAGATCAAACGCGTGAGCGTCAGCTCCCTGCGACGCTGGGAGGAACTGGATATCCGCCCCGGCGATCAGGTGTCCGTCAGCCTGGCGGGATTGACCATTCCCAGGCTCGACGGCGTGGTTCTGCGCGCCGCCGAACGCGCCGAATTAAACATACCGTTAGCGGCAGACTTTCATCCGTTGAGTTGCTGGCAGCCGACGCCTGGCTGCGAAAGCCAATTCCTCGCGCGACTGGCCTGGCTCAGTGGCAAGCAAGGGCTGGCCTTGCCTCATGTCGGCCCCGGCACCTGGGAGAAACTTCTCGAAACAGGCCGCCTGAACGGCCTGCTGGATTGGTTGACCCTCGATGCTCAAGAGCTTGCTAACATTGACGGCTTCGGCGAGCGCAGCACGACTCGTCTTTTAAACAGTTTCAACAGCGCCCGCCAACGCCCTTTCATTCGCTGGCTCAAAGCCCTGGGATTACCACCGACCGGCCAGGCGCCGTTGGCTGATTCATGGCAGGCACTGGCACAACGAAACACCGGACAATGGCAGGCAGAGGCCGGTATCGGCCCGGGACGTGCGGCGCAACTGAGCGCATTTTTCCGCGACCCGCAGGTCCTGGCCTTGAGTGACACATTACGTGCGGCGGGAATCGACGGGTTTTAGCGACCGCCGATGCTCGCCCACCCGGGAACCCAAAGGTGCCAATGGGCTCAAACGCCCACCGCCCTATCGATCCGATTTGCACTTTGTACATGGAGCTTTTATGAAATTTCTTTCACCGCTCGTCCTGCTGACTCTATGCGGTGTGATGGCCGCTCCACTGATGGCCGCCGAAGAGGCCCCGGGGCTGACCGGTTGCGCCGCCAAGAAACAGGGCATCATCAATCAGATCGAACTGGCCAAGTCCCACGGCAACGCCGATCAGCAGGCTGGCCTGGAAACCGCCCTGAGCGAAGTCACCGCTCATTGCACTGACGCCTCGCTGAAAAAGGAACGGGAGAACAAGGTCCTCGACGCCAAGCATGAAGTCAGTCAGCGTCAGGCCGACCTGGACAAAGCCATGAAGAAAGGCGACCCAGAGAAGATCAACAAGCGCAAAGACAAACTCGCCGAGTCCCGCAAGGCATTGCAGGACGCGCTCGACGAGCTGGACAAGTAATCCACCGGATTAGCGAGCGAACTGTTGTGGCGAGGGAGCTTGCTCCCGTTCGGCGGCGAAGCCGTCGCAATCCGGCACGCAGAATACAGCTGACGAAACTCGGTCGAATGGTTTTGGGGCCGCTTCGCCGCCCAGCGGGAGCAAGCTCCCTCGCCACCGTTGCGCAGCAAGCACCACCCAGTCACATCCGAGAATCAATGATCCCGAAACTCTTTATGGCACGCACTGCAGGCATCTTCGACTTTCTGCACCGCCGGCCCGAGGTTACTGGCCTTGTAAGGCTGGACCTTGCTGGCAATCACCAATTCACCGGTGCTGGTTTCAAGGGTGCGGGCCATTTCCTGAAAGCGTGCCTGTTTCTGCCAGACATCGCTCTTGGCACTGGTGTGATCTTCTTCGCGCACCTGTGGAAAATGCTTCCACGGTTCATGGGACAGCGCATCGAGCTTGATGGCGCCCTCAGCGAACTTCGGACCGTCGAATGGAATGCGGCCGCGCAACATGCCGCCCAGGTCTTCGCCGGTCTTGAGCATTTGCTTGAAGATCGCCTTGCGCTGGCCCAGTGGCGAGTTCGGGTCGACACCGCCACACGCAGACAACGTCAGGCAGGCCAGCAATACAACGGAAAGTCTTTTAAATGTCATGGTGGCTTCAGGTCACGGGAAACGGCGGCCAGTATCCTCGCGTCATCGACAAACACCAATAGCCCTAATATCAATACGGGTTGTGCGAGCGCAGTGAGCACTCGCGCAACCGGCAAAGGAATTACTCCATGAACAGCCGTTTCAAGGCCTGGCGTCATCGCCTCGCCTGGACTCTCCCGATAGTGGCCGTGCTCGCAGGCTGCACCGGTGGTGACAACAACAAACCAAAAACCCACGCACTGGCGACTTATTCCAGCGCCACCTGGGAAGCGCTGCCTGCAGTGTCCGATAACGATCTGATCGCCGGTTTCGGTTCGTGGCGCAGCGCCTGTACCCGACTCAAGGCCGATCCGGTGTGGGGCCCAACCTGCGCCGCAGCCGCCAATGTGCCGCAAACTGCCACCGACATCCGCGGCTTCCTCAAACAGAACCTCGATGTCTACGGCCTGCGCGCCGCCAACGACAATCCCGACGGCTTGATCACCGGTTACTACGAGCCGGTCTACCCCGGCAGCCTGACCCAAACCGCCGTGGCGAACATTCCGGTGTATGGGGTTCCAGAGGACATGATCATCGTCTCCCTGGACAGCATCTACCCGGAGCTCAAAGGCAAACGCCTGCGCGGACGGCTCGAAGGCCGCGTGCTCAAGCCGTACGACGATGCGGCAACGATCGAAAACAAAGGAGTCAAGGCGCCGGTGGTGGCATGGCTGACCGACCCGATGAACCTGCAGTTCCTGCAAATCCAGGGCTCGGGTCGCATCCAGCTCAGTGACGGCCGCCAGCTGCGCATCGCGTACGCCGACCAGAACGGCCATCCCTATCGGCCGATCGGCCGCTGGCTGGTGGAACAAGGTGAACTGAAAAAAGAAGACGTGACCATGGGTGCGATCAGCAACTGGGCCAAGGCCAATCCGACGCGCATTCCGGAACTGCTCGGCAGCAATCCCAGCTATGTGTTCTTTACCCGCAACCCCGACAGCAACGAAGGCCCTCGCGGCTCGCTGAATGTTCCGTTGACCGCAGGCTATAGCGCCGCCGTGGACCGCAAAGTGATTCCACTGGGCAGTCTGATGTGGTTATCCACGACGCGGCCGGACGGCACGCCGCTGGTTCGCCCGGTGGCCGCCCAGGACACTGGCGGCGCGATTGCCGGTGAAGTTCGGGCCGACCTGTTCTGGGGAACCGGAGAAGCGGCCGGGCAATTGGCCGGCGACATGAAACAACAGGGGCAAATCTGGATGTTATGGCCCAAAGGCGCGGCATTGCCGCAAGTGCCTCAGGTGGCCGACAAGCTCTAAAGTCAAAGATCGCAGGCTGCGCCAGCGCCTGCATGGATCAATGCTCATCCGCCATGTAGCGGTGAACCCGGCCAATGTAGGCGCTGGGCAGCCTGCGATCTTTTGCTCTTAGACAGAAACCACAAATAAACTGATGATCAACCCCAGCCCCACAAACCACACCAACGACCGCAAGATATGCCAGTCCGCCAGGTAACAAATGATGTACAGCAACCGGCTGGTGATAAATAAGACCGACAGCACATTGATGGTCACCAGCTCGGCATTGCCAGCCAGGTGCGCCACGATCACCGCCGCAGCGAACGCCGGGAAGATTTCAAAACTGTTCAGTTGCGCCGCATTCGCGCGCCTGCCCAAACCTTCCAGTGAATCAAGAAAATCCCGGGGATCATGGTTGTCGTCCAGCCTGTAACCGCCACTGATCTTGGCCACGACCGTGCACAGGTAAGGCAGGAAAATCGCGATCAAAATGCACCACAAAGCAACCGTCATAAAGTCATCCCTTCTTCAAGTTTCATGCGTCGAGCTCTCGTCGACAGTGAGCCAGTCAAAACTTCATCACCAATATACCGATCAACACCAGCCCACAGGCCAGGAGCCGAGGCCGGCCGAAAGGTTCTTTCAGGTAGCGCATGCCAAACAGCACCACCAGGATCACGCTGATCTCGCGCAATGCCGCTGCTTCGGCTATCGACCCCAGCTGCATCGCCCACAGCACCAGAGCGTAGCTGAACAACACGCAAAACCCGACCGCCAATCCCAGCTGCCACTGTTCACGCCAGAACAGCATGAACGCCGGTCGCTTGCGCACCAGTGCGAGCAACGGAAACGGCCAGGCGCTGAGCAACGTCACCCAGACCAGGTAATCCAGCGGATGCGACCAACGCCGCAGCGCCTGGCCATCGATAAAGGTGTAGCAGCCGATGCACAGACCGATCAGTGCTACCACCGGCAGCATCGACCAAGGCAAACGCGCGCCGCCACCGCCCTGCCACAGCAAACACAGCATGCCGAACGGGATCAGCAGGATTCCGAAGATCTGCTGATGGGTCAGCACTTCTCCGGCAAAGATCAGCGTCAGGGCCAGCACCACCAGCGGCGACAGTCCGCGCATCAATGGATAGACCAGCCCCAGATCACCGACCCGATAAGCCTTAATCAGCAAATAGCGATAGAGCAACTCGAACGCCGCCGACGCCAGGATCCACGGCCAGATTTCAATCGGCGGTAACGCCACGAAAGGCAGCATCAGGGCGACAAACAACATCGCCACGCTGTCCATGCAAGCCACGACCAACAACCGTTCCGCGCTGAACTTGATCAGCGTATTCCACGCCGCATGCAGCAACGCCGCCACCAACACCAAAGCCGTCGCAAGCACGGCACGCTCCTTTTGTTCATCATCCTCACCTGGCAGGAGCATGGTTTGCCGTGGAAGGCGTTCTTGAAATCGCCATCGCCGGCAAGCCTCGCTCCTGCAGGAAGCGGTCAGATAATTGATTCGTCATAAGTCAGCAGCTGTTTATACTGCAAGCGACCACGCCGCACTCAGTTGCGCACAGACTAATTCCAAAAAATTCTGCCTCGGCCGGCTCTCCTCGAGAACGGTCTCCCAGATTGAATGCAGTAACGCTGTCGTCAATGTATCGGGTTGACAAGCAGGTCATGAAATCACCGGACAGACCTCATGACACCCGTCAGAAAATCGACCGGGAACTTCGACGCATTCAGGACGCACTCTGTATGAATTTTCTACAGGGCATTTTATCCGCCCTCCAAAACTGCCTGAAATCCCCTAAACAGAGCCTTTCAACTCACAATCGAGCGCGACACCAAGCGACTTCGTGTTTGTGTTCCCAATTGATACACCGTGCTCTCGCCTGCCTTCGCCTCTCCTAAAGTGCTGCTTCCGAAACCGCTCTCAAAGGAAGAGAAACTCATGACTGTTATCAGCCCCGTACGCCCCTCCTCATCACCTCCCTCAAGCAGCCTGAACAACGCGACTCAAGGTTCACCGACAAGTCCCTCTGACGAAGATTGGGGCGACTTCATGCAAGGCACCCGGTGCAAAGGTGAAGGCCTGTGCGAAACGCTGGCGAGCTCGTCGACCGGCCGAGAGCTTTCGATCCGCCGTTATGAGAACGACGTGGTCGAAATGGACCTCAAGCGCCCTGATATCAAAGACCTTGTGCTAAGCGGCGGAGGGGCCAAAGGGGTCGCCTTCTCCGGAGCGGTAAAAGCACTGGAAGAAAGTGGTCATCTGGACAAAATCAGCAACCTGCGAGGTTCATCGGCAGGCGCCATTACTGCGGCGGTGCTCGCCTGCGGAATGACACACGCGCAAATCGACAAACTGTTGGACGACATCGATCTTGTGTCGCTGCTCGACAGCCAAAGCAAGGTGCTTGGACCGATTCAGCACCTCAGCTCCACCATTGGTAAAGGTGTCGCAAAGGCCCCGGGCAAGACTGGCAAAATCGGACAGCTGCTGTTCGACCTGCTGCCTCGACTTCAATCCAAAGGCAGGCCACTGGAGGCACTGGTCCGTGACAAATCGGTCGAGTCGATCCTGTCTCGCTTCAGCCAGGCCCCTAAAGATGATCAGCGGCAAATTTCGGAGGCAAGCAAAGCTTGCGTAGAACAAATAAAAACCAATCGCTACGTGACCTTTGGTGATCTGGCGACCCTGAGCAAGGACATGCCTGAAATCAAGCAACTGCACATCACCGGCACTGCCATGTTCGACGGGCGCCCGCAAATGGTGGTGTTCAATGCCAGCCTGACCCCGGATCTGGATGTGGCTCACGCAGCCCTTATTTCAGGTTCATTGCCCGTCGTTTTCCAATCACCCTCAGAACAAGGTCTGCCCTTCCAGGGTGAGGGAGAGCGAACTTCCTTTCAGGATGGCGGGATCATGCTCAACACTCCGGTCCTGGATCTATACGATATTCAAATCCCGATGAGCGCAATTCCCGAAAGAGATCAGTTGATTCTCAAATTCGAGAGTGAGAATGGCGGTAAAAAAAACGATAGCGGCACACTTCTTTCGAGAACGATCGACAAGGCCATCGGCGTGGACCACTCGGCCCGAGACGCACAAGAAGAGAAAGGCATCGTCGCGTTTAAAGGACAAACGGTGATCGCTCCCCTGAAGACCGATGAGGGCGACTTCACTACCCTGCTGGGAGGCACGGTCAACTTCAGCATGCCGAAAGAGCACAGAAACCTGCTGCAGGAAAAACTGCGCTCCAAAGTTGAAGAACACCTGAAAAGCCATGACCGCAGCGAAACGTACACCTTCAAATCCATTGGTAGCGCTCTACTGGCCCTTGATGATGCATTGTTCGATACGGTGGCGCTTGAACTGAACAGTGATCAATCATGTGAAGCGGTCATCAGTTTCCGGCAGAAAGCTCAACAGGCGCTGACTGATTTAAAGCACGCTCTGGATGTCGTCTCCAAAGCCAGAGACAAAGAAGACCCAGGCAAGAAGAACGCCACACTGGAACTCACCCCAGAACTGCGTGCAGTGATCAATGCCCTGGATCAGCTCGGCGACACACCGGAAAAAACCGATTGGCTGGCGAAAAAACTCAATCATGGAAACCACCCGGATTACATGGAGCTGCTCCAAGCCGTCAAACGCATGGATGCCGGGGCACCAGGGCAAAAGTCTGCTGTCATGACCAAAGCCATCGAGGAAATGAGCATCCGCGACATCAAAATCAAGAGCGAAAACTTCATTCGCGAAGTGCTCTTTCCCTCCCTGTATCGTGTTGGCCAGCCTGACTCGAACGTCAAGCTGATAGGAGAGGCAATCATTGACTTGCGAGAAGCCAAGACCCCCGAGGATCAGGAGAGAGCAGGCAAACGGCTAATCGACAATTACGTCTCGCGTAACTCTCTATTCTCGAGTTTTGTCAGCTCGACGACGGTTGAACAAACCCGAGCATGGCTGATTCCTGCCAAGTAACCGTACTGCACCGGCAGGCCGGGCAAGTGGATACCTCGCCCGGCCTCATCGCTTGGCGTCCTCGTCTGCGGTCGGCCGGGCTTCGCTTTTCTTCTCTTTAGGGGCGCCGCTTTCACTGCGAATCTGCGCATGGCTGATCAGTGCAAAAATAAAGCTGCCGCCGATGATATTCCCCAGCAGCGTCGGACCGGCGAACACCAGCCAGAAATCCTTCCACGGCAGTTCCCCGGCAAAGACCAGATATGAAACCTCGGCTGAACCGACCACGATGTGGGTGAAGTCCCCCAGCGCCATGAAGTAGGTGATGAGGATGATGATCCACATCTTGGCGCTTTCCATGGATGGGATCATCCAGACCATGGTGGCGATCATCCAGCCCGAGACAATGCCCTTGGCGAACATCTGGCCGGCATCGTTTTCCATGACCTTGCGGCCGATGTCGAGGAAAGCCAGGTCAGTCTTGCTGTCGAAGATCGGCAGATGCAGCATCACATACGCCACCAGCAAAGTGCCGCAGAGGTTGCCCACCAACACCACCGACCACAACCGAAGCAAGCGGCCGAAGTTGGCCAGTGTGGGCTTGCTCATGATCGGCAGGACCGCCGTCAGGGTGTTTTCGGTGAACAACTGCTGGCGGGCGAGGATCACCGCGAGAAAACCGGCGCAGTAGCCGAAACTGGCGATGACCTTGAAACCTTCGGCGTCCGGCAGGCGGGAATTGAGCAACCCCATGGCCATCAGCGACAGACCCATGGTCAGGCCGGCGGCCAGCGCCGACCACCAGAGCGCGGCGATGCTGCGCTCAAGTTCCTGATCGCCCTGGGTGCGGATGATTTCGTGCAGCACCGCTGCGCGCGGAGGCTGGTTCTTATCGACTTCGTGCTGCTCTTTCGCCGAGAGGTCGGGGGTCTTGCCGTCTTTGTGCGTGTCCATTGAAGCTCCTGAACCTGTGGCGTGTCATGTAGGTACGACACGTGGGGTCCGGCGCTGTTCAGTGGTCCGCTGAATCATCGTCGGCGGGTCGACCGCTATCGCTAGCAGGCTAGCCCCCACACTGGATCTGCGTCGTTCATAAAATCAGTGTTCACTGAAGATCTAATGTGGGAGCTGGCCTGCTAGCGAAGGGCGCACCGCCGATTCCATTAGCTGACGACGTCATCCTGAAACTGATCTTTGACGTACTTGATCTCGGTCCGGCCATGTGGCGCAGGCAAGCCGTCCTCACCGAGGTTGACGAAGACCATTCTCTCCACCGTCAGGATGCTTTTACGGGTGATCTTGTTGCGCACTTCGCAGGTCAGGGTGATCGACGTCCGGCCGAACTCGGTCGCGGTGATGCCCAGTTCGATGATGTCGCCCTGGCGCGAGGCGCTGACGAAGTTGATTTCGGAAATGTACTTGGTGACCACACGCTGATTGCCCAGCTGGACGATGGCATAGATCGCCGCTTCTTCGTCGATCCAGCGCAACAGACTGCCGCCGAACAGCGTGCCGTTGGGGTTGAGGTCTTCGGGTTTTACCCATTTGCGGGTGTGGAAATTCATATTCACTCCTGACCGTCTTGCCGATTGATGCCGTCCATCATGGCAGAGCCCGGACTAGAGCTCTATCAAGCATCGACTATGGTCTCGATTACCGTTCGGACATTGACCTGCAGAAAGGCTTTGGAAGATCAGCATAGCCCGCTATAATCGCCACCGTTTCAAAACGGTCATCTCCAATTGATACCGTTTTCCCGCCACCTGTCCGAGGGGCGCTGCAGCAGGTTCGACCTGTCAGGCTCGGATGGGGCGTTGCCTGGCCACGGCCAGACACTAAACGCACAACGGCGCCCATTCGCATACATTACGAATGGAGGCTCATCATGAGCGCTGTTATCACGCCTGCAGATTTTAACGATTACAAAGTCGCCGACATGTCCCTGGCTGCCTGGGGCCGTCGCGAAACCATCATCGCTGAATCCGAAATGCCAGCCCTGATGGGTCTGCGCCGCAAGTACTCCGCCGAGCAACCGCTCAAAGGCGCGAAGATCCTCGGCTGCATCCACATGACCATTCAGACTGCCGTGCTGATCGAAACCCTGGTTGCCCTGGGTGCCGAAGTGCGTTGGTCGTCCTGCAACATTTTCTCGACCCAGGACCAGGCCGCTGCTGCCATCGCTGCTGCCGGTATCCCGGTTTTCGCCTGGAAAGGCGAAACTGAAGAAGAGTACGAGTGGTGCCTGGAGCAAACCATCCTGAAGGATGGCGCGCCTTGGGATGCCAACATGATCCTCGACGACGGCGGCGACCTGACCGAGCTGCTGCACAAGAAATACCCGGCGATCCTGGACCGCGTCCACGGCGTGACCGAAGAAACCACCACTGGCGTTCACCGCCTGCTGGACATGCTGGCCAAGGGCGAGCTGAAAATCCCGGCCATCAACGTCAACGACTCGGTGACCAAGAGCAAGAACGACAACAAGTACGGCTGCCGTCACAGCCTGAACGACGCAATCAAGCGCGGTACCGACCACCTGCTGTCCGGCAAGCAAGCGCTGGTCATCGGTTACGGTGACGTGGGCAAGGGTTCGGCCCAGTCCCTGCGTCAGGAAGGCATGATCGTCAAGGTTTCCGAAGTCGACCCGATCTGCGCCATGCAAGCCTGCATGGACGGCTACGAGCTGGTTTCGCCGTTCATCGACGGTATCAACAACGGTACTGAAGCCAGCATCGACAAGGCCCTGCTGGGCAAGATCGACCTGATCGTGACCACCACCGGCAACGTCAATGTTTGCGATGCAAACATGCTCAAAGCCCTGAAGAAGCGCGCTGTTGTCTGCAACATCGGCCACTTCGACAACGAAATCGACACCGCTTTCATGCGCAAGAACTGGGCATGGGAAGAAGTGAAGCCACAGGTTCACAAGATCCACCGTACCGGCCCTGGCGCATTCGATGCCCAGAACGACGACTACCTGATCCTGCTGGCCGAAGGCCGTCTGGTTAACCTGGGTAACGCCACCGGTCACCCAAGCCGCATCATGGACGGCTCGTTCGCCAACCAGGTTCTGGCGCAGATCTTCCTGTTCGGCCAGAAGTACGCCGACCTGTCGCCAGCCCAGAAAGCCGAGCGCCTGACCGTTGAAGTACTGCCGAAGAAACTCGACGAAGAAGTGGCCCTGGAAATGGTCCGCGGTTTCGGCGGTGTTGTGACTCAGCTGACCAAGACCCAGGCCGACTACATCGGCGTGACCGTCGAAGGTCCGTTCAAGCCGCACGCTTACCGCTACTGATAGGCGCTGACTGACCGCTCCCCTAGGAGCTGCCGCAAGCTGCGATCTTTTGATCCTTGAAAGATCGCAGCCTGCGGCGGCTCCTACGGGGGCCAGCATCCGGCTTACGAGTTCTAAAGGGTATTCCCATGTCCCAAGACCGCCGCTACAGCTTCGAGTTCTTCCCTACGAAGACCGACGCTGGGCATGAAAAGCTGCTCGCCACTGCTCGTCAGCTGGCCACGTACAATCCCGATTTCTTCTCCTGCACCTACGGCGCTGGCGGTTCGACCCGTGATCGCACGCTCAACACCGTGTTGCAGCTCGAAAGCGAAGTCAAAGTCCCGGCCGCACCGCATTTGTCTTGCGTTGGCGACAGCAAGGACGACTTGCGCGGCCTGCTGACTCAATACAAGGCTGCCGGCATCAAACGTATCGTTGCCCTGCGCGGTGACCTGCCTTCGGGCATGGGCATGGCCAGCGGTGAACTGCGCCACGCTAACGATCTGGTCGAGTTCATTCGTGAAGAGACCGGCGATCATTTCCACATCGAAGTCGCCGCTTACCCGGAAATGCATCCGCAAGCGCGCAATTTCGAAGACGATATCGCCAACTTCGTGCGCAAGGCCAACGCCGGCGCCGACAGCGCGATCACCCAGTATTTCTTCAACGCCGACAGCTACTTCTACTTCGTCGAGCGTGTACGGGCGATGGGCGTGAACATTCCGATCGTGCCGGGCATCATGCCGATCACCAACTACAGCAAGCTCGCGCGCTTCTCCGATGCCTGCGGTGCGGAAATCCCGCGCTGGATCCGCAAGCAACTGGAAGCCTACGGCGACGACACCCAGAGCATTCAACGCTTTGGTGAACAAGTCATCACCGAAATGTGTGAACGCCTGCTGCAAGGTGGCGCTCCAGGGCTGCACTTCTACACACTGAACCAGGCTGAAGCGAGTCTGGCGGTGTGGAACAACCTGAAGCTGCCGCGCTAAACATCGTTACAAGCAAGATCAAAAGATCGCAGCCTCGTTTCACTCGACAGCTCCTACAGAATGCGCAATCTCTTGTAGGAGCTGTCGAGTGAAACGAGGCTGCGATCTTTTGCTTTCAACGCGCTTTTATTGTGATGCAACACACGGAGATAGAGCATTCGCAGGCGGTTTCTGGCTCTTTCCTGTTTCTCGTCGTAATCTGAAGTCCATGCCATTGATCCCGCAGTTAATCGCCATGCTGGTTTTCACTTGCCTGAGCTTCGCCGCTCGGGGCGAGAAATTGCGCATTGTCACCGAACCATGGGCGCCTTACGTCTATGAGGAGAACGGTAAATCACTGGGGCTGGACTACGAAACCACGGCCATCGTCTTCAAGCGCCTGGGGATCGAAGTCGAATGGCAGTTCCTGCCGTGGAAACGCTGCCTGTCGATGCTCGAAACCGGCCAGGCCGATGGCGCGCTGGACATTTTTCACAGTGAAGAGCGCGACGCCACCCTGCTCTACCCCGGCGAACCGCTCTCGGAAGTCCAGTTCGTGATGTTTTACGCCAACGAGCGGCCTCATCCGTTTCGTACCCTGGACGACTTGAAAGGCCTGACGATTGGCACCTCCCCAGGCTATCTGTACAGCCCGGACTTTCGCGAATCGACACTGTTCACTCGCGAGCCGGCGCCCACTCACGAAGCCAACTTCGGCAAACTGGTGCGCGGGCGAATCGACCTGCTGATCACCGATCGCCGGGTCGGCCAGCATTTGCTCGACGAATTGAACATCCGCGACCAGATCAGCGAAAACCCGACCGTCATCAGCCAACAGAGCCAATTCCTGGCAGTTCGCCGCAATGCGGGCATGGACTTGCTGGTGCAACGCTTCGGCGCCGAACTCAAGCGGTTCAAGCGCGAGCCCGCCTATGCCGAACTGAGTGCCCGTTATGGCGCCGATCCGGCCGTCAGCAATCACGCTGCCGGGGCCACCGCCGTCCGCGAAAAAACCGTTGAGCAGCAGGAAAGCGGCGCGCAGTGATTGCTCTGTTATACTCCGGCCTTCCCGCCAGGCTCACGCCCGGACGCTCGGACTTGTTCAAGGCATCTCGACCCCGCTACAGCGCAGCTTTTCAGCCCGCGCGAGCGCTCCAGACGAGCTTTCAAGGCCCAGCAGGACCGGACGGGATTGCGTTCCTCTTAAACGCCATTCGCGCCAGGCAAGACTCCCATTGGGCCAAGCCCTAACTAAAACAGGATTACTCATGTCCTTTGCTTCCCTCGGTCTCTCCGAGGCTTTAGTCCGCGCCATCGAGGCAGCGGGCTATACCGAGCCTACTCCGGTGCAACAGCGGGCCATTCCCGCCGTGTTGCAAGGTCGCGACCTGATGGTTGCGGCTCAGACAGGTACTGGTAAAACCGGCGGCTTCGCCCTTCCGATTCTGGAGCGGTTGTTTCCCAACGGTCACCCGGACAAATCCCAGCGTCACGGCCCGCGCCAACCACGCGTGCTGGTCCTGACCCCTACCCGCGAACTCGCGGCTCAGGTTCACGAAAGCTTCAAGGTCTATGCCCGTGACCTGAAGTTCGTCAGCGCCTGCATCTTCGGCGGCGTCGGCATGAACCCGCAGGTTCAGGCCATGTCCCGCGGCGTTGACGTGCTGGTGGCCTGCCCTGGCCGTCTGCTCGACCTCGCCGGCCAAGGCAGCGTCGATCTGTCCCACGTGGAAATCCTCGTGCTGGACGAAGCCGACCGCATGCTCGACATGGGCTTTGTCCATGACGTGAAAAAGGTCCTGGCCCGTCTGCCGAGCAAACGTCAGAACCTGCTGTTCTCGGCGACGTTCTCCAAGGACATCACCGACCTTGCCGGCAAGCTGCTGCACAACCCGGAACGCATCGAAGTCACGCCGCCGAACACCACGGTCGAGCGCATCGAGCAACGCGTATTCCGTCTGCCGGCCAACCACAAGCGTTCGCTGCTGGCGCACCTGATCACCGCAGGCGCCTGGGAACAGGTGCTCGTGTTCACCCGCACCAAGCACGGCGCCAACCGTCTGGCCGAATACCTGGACAAACACGGCCTCACCGCCGTCGCGATCCACGGCAACAAGAGCCAGAACGCACGCACCAAAGCCCTGGCCGACTTCAAGGCCGGTGAAGTACGCATCCTGGTCGCCACCGACATCGCCGCTCGCGGCCTCGACATCGATCAGTTGCCACACGTGGTCAACTTCGAACTGCCGAACGTCGACGAAGATTACGTTCACCGCATCGGCCGTACCGGCCGTGCCGGTCGTTCGGGCGAGGCGATCTCGCTGGTGGCTCCGGACGAAGAAAAGCTGCTGAAAAGCATCGAACGCATGACCAAGCAGAAAATCGCCGACGGCGACCTGATGGGCTTCGATTCCAGCGCTGTAGAAGCCGAGAAACCGGAAGTCCGCGAGCGTCCGGATGTGCGTAACCCGCGCAACCCACGTGGCCCGCGCGGTGACGGTCCGAACGGCAGCGGCGGTGGCGGCGGTCGTAAAGACAAAGGCAAGGACAAGGGCGGCAAGGAAAAACCTGCAGCCACTGGCCGTGGCGATCGTCCGGCCCGTGAGCAGAAACCACGCGAAGGCACCCCGGCTCGCGAGCAACAGCGCCCGGCGCCACGCGCTGCCGCTGATCGCGCTCCGGACGAGTTCCTGGACGACGATATCGATAACTTCGGTAACCGCGTCGACTACGTGCCTCAAGCCAAACCGGCTCAGGGTCGTGGCCGCCGTCCGGGCGCTCCGGCACAAGGTTCGGCCGCTGGCACAGGTGCTCCGCGCACTGGCGGCAAGCCTCAGGGTCGCCAAAGCGGTCCGCGCAGCAGCGACGGCGCCACCACCGGCACGCCGCCGGCCAAGCGCAGCGGTCCACGCAACGGTGCTCCACGTGACGGCCAGGCCCGTCGCGAAGAAGGCCGCAACCGTCGCCCGGCGCGTGACGACCAGCCGCGTTCGGAACCCGCCGTGCAAAACCCGCGTGGTCCGGCACCGAAGATCATTCACAAGGAGTCGAAAACCGATCGTTTCCCGACTCCCGAACAACTTGATCAATTGCCAGGCCGTCCCCGTGGTGAGAAACCAGCATTGCTGACTCGCAATCGCTGATTTGGCACTGCCATGAAAAATGCCCCGGATCTCGCGATCCGGGGCATTTTTTTATGTATTACAAATTGCTTTTTGTAGGCGCTGGCGAAGCCTGCGATCTTTTGATCTTGAAAGATCGCAGCCTGCGGCAGCTCCTACGACTGAGCATTACTTCGCTTTGACACCTTCAAACGAAACGTACAACTCGACTGCATCGGACGCTGGGCCCAGGTCTTTCTGCTTGCCGAAGTCGGAACGCTTGATGCTGGTGGTGCCCTCGAAGCCGGCACGGTAGCCGCCCCATGGATCCTTGCCTTCGCCCAGGAAGGTAGCCTTGACCACGACTGGCTTGGTCACGCCAAGGATGGTCAGGTCGCCGGTCACGTCGGCAGTGTCTTTGCCAGCGGCGTTTTTGCCGGTGGATTTAACGCTGGTGGAGACGAACTTGGCTTTAGACCCATCCAGGAAGTCTTTGCTGGCGATGTGCTTGTCGCGCTCGGCATGGTTGGTGAACACGCTGGCGGTGTTGACGTTGAACTCGATCTTGCTCGCTTCCGGCTTGGCCGCATCGAAGCTGAACTTGCCATCGATGTCCTTGAAGGTACCGGTGATGTAGCTGTAGCCCAAGTGGCTGATCTTGAAGTCAACGAAGGCATGCTGGCCTTCCTTGTCGACGACGTAATCAGCTGCCATCACGTTAGCGGACAGCAGAGCCGAACCGATTGCCACAGCAGCGAGTGTTTTTTTCAACATGCTTTCTATTCCTTTGGAGTCGAGGTTGAACTTCAGGCTTTGCGGCCCAGCATACGAATGAGGGTCGCATCACGATCGATAAAGTGGTGCTTCAATGCTGCCAACGCATGGAGACCGGAAAAAATTACCAGTACCCACGCCAGATACAGATGGATCACACCGGCGGTGTCTGCCTGGTCCGGTATTCCGGACACCAGTGCAGGAACTTCAAACAGGCCAAACACCGGAATCCCGACACCGTCTGCGGTGGAAATCAGGTAACCGGCAATCATCACAGCAAACAGGCCGAGGTACAGGAACGAATGGCCGAACTTCGCGCCAATGCGCGTCAGACGGCTGTAGCTGTCGAGTGTCGGCGGTGGCGGACTGACAAAGCGCCACAACACACGCAGCAACATGACGGCAAACAGCACCAGGCCAATGCTCTTGTGCAGGTCCGGCGCGTCTTTGCGCCAGGTGCTGTAGTAGTCGAGACCGACCATCCACAACCCCAACGCGAACAGACCGAAGACCGCAAGCGCCACGCACCAATGCACGAAGATGCTGACCCAACCGTAGCGGGAAGAAGAGTTACGTAGCTGCATGCCCAAATCCTGTGAGAACTGCGACCAAGACTATCGAGTTATCTATCGATTTAAAGCGGAAAATTTCGCTTTGAAATATCGAGAAATACGATCAAGAGTCTGAAATGGGTGAGTTAAGGAAAGATTAAAGATCACTGAGTGAGAAATGATGACGTCCGAACCAAGAACACCTGCGCCATGAGATTTATTCGTTCTTTTCTTCAGGCATAAAAAAACGCGGCATTTCTGCCGCGTTTCTTTAATCCCGAAGCTTACTGCGCCTTGGTATCTGTCGCCGCGGTCGCAGCGGGCTTGGTCGCTGGTTTCTTCGCCAGTTCAGCTTTCTTCACAGGCGCCTTGGCCGGGGCTTTTTTGGCGTCGGTTTTGGCAGCGGGCTTTTTCGCCGGCGCTTTGGCCGGAGCCTTCTTGGCTGGCTCGGCTTTTACCGGTGCGGCAGGCTTCGGCGCTTCCACTGGCGCAGGCGCCGGGGTTGGCACTGGAGCGGGTGTCGGTGCTGGCGGTGTTACCGGCTCGGGTGCCTTGACCGGTTCCGGCTTCTTGTCTTCATCGGAGGATCCACCAAACAGATTGCTGAAGAAGTTGCCCTTCTTCGCCGCCACTGCACCGGCCGCAACAGCTGTCGCTGCCGGAACCACTTTCGCCGGCTCAAACGACTTGCCTGCCGCCAGGTCTTCAACCTGACTGGCTGCGCGCTGACCGGTGCGCAATGCGCCCTCCAGCGTGCCTGGGTACAAGGTGTCGGTATGTTCGCCAGCGAACGCTACGCGTTGCAGCGGACGTTCCCACAGGCGCCAGTACTTGCTGATCTGGCCCGGGCCGAAGGCCAGGTAAGCGCCGCCCATCGACGGATCGGTGCTGTAGCGGCGGATTTCATAACCGGTGAACGAACCGCGTGCCTGTGGATAAAATGCGTGCAGACGAATCAGTACCTGATCGGCCATCTGCTTGTCGCCGAAGGCCTGCATCACCCGCGCATTGTCGCCGGACAGGTTGATCACCACGTTGGCACCCCCCTTCAGGGCTGGCTCGACCCACAACATGCCCAGGCCGGTGTTGCTGTAGATCTCGCCGGACATGCGCGCCTTGCTTTCCCATACCGGCGTCTTGAACTTCAGCATGATCTGGTCGCGCCAACCGTAGTTGGTGCCTTTGATCGCGCCCAAGTGCTGGGCATCCAGCGCCGGGGTCATCTGGATCTTGTTCAGGGCGCGCAATGGCACGGCGACCACGACGTAGTCAGCCTGATAGCCGACGCTGCCGACTTTGACGGTCACGCCATCCTTGTCCTGGATAATGGCCGAGACCGGGGAGCTGGTCTTGATGGTTTTCAGTTGTTTGACGAAGGCCTGAGCCAGCACCGGACTGCCGCCGAGCAGGCGCGAAGCGCGCAGGTCACGATCGGACACACCGCGATAAACCCGGCTCTGTTGTGCGTAGTACAGCAGCGACAGGCGCGAAGGTTCGTCATAACGGGTACGAATTTGCTGATTGATCAACTGCCGAGCCGTGGCGGGCAACGTCAGTCGATCAAGCCAGTTGGAGACGTTGATCTGATCCAGGGCATGCAGCGTGCTGGTCGCGGCCGGGTTCTGCGGGTCTTCGATCGAGCGCGCCAGATCGTCCAGCGTCTTTTCGTAACGCTTGAGCGCGTCACTGGTGGCCGGTTCCTTGGTCGCCAGATCAGCGGCGGTGTAATACACGCCGTCGATCAGGTAGCTCGGCGTGCGCACGAATTCCGGTGCCGGCGTAGTGCTCAGCTTGAATGTCGAAACGTATTTGTTCAGCACCGGCTGGGTCTTGTCGTTACCGATCCACTCGCTGGTGGCCATGCCGGAGCGGCCGCCCAGGCTCGGTTTGGCTTCCAGCAGCGTGACTTGCCAGCCTTTGTTCTGCAGTTCGTATGCCGCCGTCAGGCCCGAAAGCCCGCCGCCGATCACGATCGCTGTTTTATCCTTGGCCAGCGCAGACACGCTGAACAGCCCCAACATCACCAGCGCACAGGCGCGCAGCCAACCAGCAGACATTCAGCGAACTCCGGAAATACACGTAGGAAAAACGGTTTTGCGAGTCAGACGACTCAAAGAACCGCGAAGAATACGTTAGCCATCATTGGGCCGCCAGCGACGTCTATCGCCCTATACAAAGTAGCTCAATCGACACAATGGGTTGTTCCCGCGCGATGCATTGCATAGGCTTGCGCGATTGTATGTCCGCGCCTGTCGGCGGATCGCCTCGAGGAGACTGAACATGGGCCTGAACAATCAGTGGATGCAACGCGATCTCGCGGTGTTGTGGCATCCCTGCACCCAGATGAAAGACCAC
This sequence comes from Pseudomonas sp. NFX71, assembly GCF_048079215.1. Classification (NCBI taxonomy): domain Bacteria; kingdom Pseudomonadati; phylum Pseudomonadota; class Gammaproteobacteria; order Pseudomonadales; family Pseudomonadaceae; genus Pseudomonas; species Pseudomonas sp. NFX71. The sequence goes on from NZ_CP182230.1 coordinate 1,476,044, forward strand.
GAACAGTTGCCGCTGATCCCGATCAAGCGCGGTGAAGGCGTGTGGCTGGAAGACTTCGAAGGCAAACGCTACCTCGATGCCGTCAGTTCCTGGTGGGTCAACGTGTTTGGCCACGCCAACCCGCGCATCAACCAGCGCATCAAGGATCAGGTCGATCAGCTGGAGCACGTGATCCTCGCCGGTTTCAGCCATCAGCCGGTCATCGAGTTGTCCGAGCGTCTGGTGAAGATGACGCCCGAAGGCCTGACCCGATGCTTCTACGCCGATAACGGTTCGTCCTGCATCGAAGTCGCGCTGAAAATGAGCTTTCACTACTGGCTCAACCGCGGCCAGCCGAACAAGAAGCGCTTCGTCACCCTGACCAACAGCTATCACGGCGAGACCATGGCGGCGATGTCGGTGGGCGACGTGCCGCTGTTCACCGAGACCTACAAGGCGCTGCTGCTGGACACCATCAAGGTGCCAAGCCCCGATTGCTACCTGCGCCCTGAGGGCATGAGCTGGGAGGAGCATTCGCGCAACATGTTCGCCGCCATGGAGCAGACGCTGGCCGAGAACCACGACACCGTCGCGGCGGTGATCGTCGAGCCGCTGATTCAGGGCGCCGGCGGCATGCGCATGTATCACCCGGTTTATTTGAAGCTGCTGCGTGAAGCGTGCGACCGTTATGGCGTGCACCTGATCCACGACGAAATCGCCGTCGGCTTCGGCCGCACCGGGACCATGTTTGCCTGTGAACAGGCCGGCATCCGCCCGGACTTCCTCTGCCTGTCCAAGGCCCTGACCGGCGGTTACCTGCCGCTGGCGGCCTGCGTGACGACCGAAGACGTCTACAGCGCTTTCTACGACGACTACCCGACCCTGCGCGCCTTCCTGCATTCCCACAGCTACACCGGTAACCCGCTGGCGTGCGCGGCGGCCTTGGCGACGCTGGATATCTTCGAAGAAGACAACGTCATCGAAAACAACAAGGCGTTGGCCCAGCGCATGGCCTCCTCCACCGCGCACCTGGTCGATCACCCGAACGTCTCGGAAGTACGCCAGACCGGCATGGTGCTGGCCATCGAGATGGTCAAGGACAAGGCAACCAAGGAAGCTTACCCGTGGCAGGAACGTCGTGGCTTGAAGGTGTTCCAGCATGCACTGGAACGAGGTGCTTTACTTCGACCGTTGGGCAGCGTGGTGTATTTCCTGCCGCCTTACGTGATCACGCCGGAGCAGATCGACTTCCTCGCGGAAGTGGCTAGTGAAGGGATCGACATTGCGACCCGCAATAGCGTGAGCGTCTCGGTGCCGAAAGACTTCCACCCCGACTTCCGTGATCCGGGCTAGAAGTCACCGAGAACCCCTGTGGCGAGGGAGCTTGCTCCCGCTGGGTCGCGAAGCGGCCCCGCTTATCCCTGGAAAGAAGAGGACTGCTGCGCAGTCCAGCGGGAGCAAGCTCCCTCGCCACAAAAAACCAGCCACATTTGCGACTTGATCCAACTTACTGATTCAGTAGAGACCCAGCATGAGACTGTCCCGCTTCTTTATCGACGCCCCCCTGAGCACCGGCGAGCACGAGTTGCCCGAGGCCCAGGCCCATTACATCAGCCGCGTGCTGCGCATGGCCGAGGGCGATGTGCTGCAATTGTTCGACGGCTCGGGCCATGAGTTTCGCGCCAGGCTGGTGGAGGTTGGCAAGAAGCGCGTGGTGGTGCAGATCGATGAAAGCTTCACCGGTCAGGTCGAATCACCGCTTGCGATCCATCTCGGCCAGGGTTTGTCCCGTGGCGAGCGGATGGATTGGGCGATTCAGAAAGCCACTGAACTGGGCGTGACTGAAATCACCCCGATCTTCAGCGACCGCTGCGAAGTCCGGCTGAAGGACGAGCGCGCCGACAAGCGCCTGCTGCATTGGCGCCAGGTGGCGATCAGCGCGTGCGAGCAGTGCGGGCGTTCACGGGTGCCGGTGATTCATCCGCCGCTGTTGCTGGCGGACTGGTTGAAGCAGACCGAGGCGGATTTGAAGTTGGTGTTGCATCCGGTGGCTGAGCCGTTGGTGAGTCATGCCAAACCGACAACCTTGGCGTTTCTGATCGGGCCTGAGGGCGGGTTGTCCGACGCTGAAGTCGAGCAGGCCAAGGCTGGCGGTTTTCACGCCGCCCGCCTCGGTCCTCGCGTATTGCGCACCGAAACCGCACCCGTCGTGGCGTTAGCGGTGGCGCAACAACTGTGGGGCGACTTCTAGGTTCTGATCGTTCCCACGCTCCACGTGGAAACGATCTGTCCGCATCTACTGCACCGGATCACTCACCGGTTTGGCGATGATGGCTTTCAGCTCGCTGGTCATCGGGAATTCCAGGTTCAAGCCTTTGGGCGGGATCGGCTGTTGGAACCAGCGGTTGTAGATGCCGTTGATTTCCCCTGAGCTGTACAGGTCGGCCAGTGTGGAGTTGACCAGTGCCAGGAACTGCGGATCATCCTTGCGCACCATGCAGCTGTAGATTTCCCGCGACTGCTCCTCACCCACCACCACCCACTTATGCGGATCGCGGGCCTTCGCTCGTTCACCATAGAGCAGCGCGTCGTCCATATAGAACGCCGCCGCCCGACCCGACTGCAGCATCTGGAAAGCCTCGCCATGGTCCTTGGCGCTGATCACGAACATATCGATCTTGTGATCGACGTTGTAGCTCTTCAGAAACCGTTCATTCGTTGTGCCCGCGGTGGTCACGACGTTCTTGCCGCGCAGGTCAGCGAAACTCTTGATGCCGCTGTCCTTCGCCGTGAGCAACTGACCCTTCACGTAGATAAACCCGTAGGAAAACGCCACTTGCTGCATGCGCTCGGCGGTCACGCCGGTGGAGCCGCACTCAAGGTCGACCGTGCCGTTCTGCACCAGCGGAATGCGCGTTTGCGAGGTCACCAGGTTGTACTTCACCTGCAGATCCGGCAGTTCAAGCTTTTGCTTGATGCGCTCGACAATCTTGCTCGCCAGGTCCACCGAATAGCCCATCGGCTGCCCCGTGTGATCACCCACGTAGGAGAACGGCACCGACGCGTCGCGATAGCCCAGCGTGATGCTCTTGGCATTGGCAACCTTGTTCAGCGTACCGGTCAGTGGCGTTTCGTTGGCCTGGACCTGACTGGCGAGCAGCAGACCGAGGGTGCAGCCGATCAACGTGATTTTTTGCATTGTTATTCTCCGTTGTGGGTTGAGCGATTAGCGGCGCGCTGCGATCACGGTGATTTCCACCAGGACCTCGGGACGGGCCAGTTGCGCCTGCAAAGTCGTGCGGGTTGGCGCTTTGCCCGGTGACAGCCACTGCGACCAGACCTCATTCATGGCGGCAAAGTCGCGGCCAATGTCGTTCAGGTAAATGGTCACGTTGAGCAGATGATCCTTGTCGCTGTCAGCTTCGGCCAGCAACGCATCGATCTTCGCCAGCACCTCGGCGGTTTGGCCAGTGACGTCGAGGCTGTCACCCGGAACCTGTCCCGAGAGAAACACCAGATCGCCAAAGGTCACCGCGCCAGAGAGCCGGCTGTTGCTGTTGATACGGTTGATGCTCATCGGTTTTTCCTTTTCAAGTCAGGCGACGCGGGGGGCGAGGCCCTGCATTTCAATCGAGGGTGCGCGCCGGGCGATCAACTCGCTGAGCAACCGGGCGCTGCCGCAAGCCAGGGTAAAACCCAGGGCGCCATGGCCCAGGTTGAGCCACAGGTTGCGATACGCCGTGGCCCCGATCAACGGCACGCCGCTGGGGGTGGCCGGGCGCATGCCGGCCCATTCGATGGCGGCGGTGAAATCGCCGGCATTGGGTAAGGTTTCCTGCGCCTGGCGCTTGATCAGCGCCAGACGTTTGGGGTCGAGCGCCGGGTCGAAACCGACGATGTCGACCATCGCCGCCACGCGCAGTTGATCACCGATGCGGGCATAAACGATCTTGCGGTTGTAATCGGTGATGCTCAGCTCCGGCGCGCGATGTTCGGTGCGCACGGGCAAGGTCAGGCTGTAGCCCTTGAGCGGATACAGCGGCAGGTGCATGCCGGGCAGCGCCAGCGCCGGACTGCGATGACCGGCGGCGATCACCAGTTGCTCGACCGGCAGCACGTGCGAACCCATTTCTACAGCCTGCACCGCGCCATCCGCGTGGCGAATGCCGGTGACCTTGCGTCCCAGCAAAAACTCGCAACGCCCCGACGCCTGGAGCCGAGCCAGCAGTTGCTGGCAGAAAGCATGGCAATCGGCGACTTCTTCGTCAGGCGTATAAATCGCGCCCACAAACGGCGCCTCGGCAAGCGCAGGCTCCAACTGTGCGCATTCGGCACGCGACAGCACGTGCTGCTGTTGCGGATCGGCCAGGCCATGGCGCGCATGCTCAAAACTCGCGGCTTCACGAAACGTCACCAGTTTGCCGTTGCGCCGCCAGGCGAAGGCGTCGAGACGGTCTTCGTCCCGCCAGCCTTGCAGCGTGGACTGGCTCAGCAGCGCCAGACGCAGCAGGTGCGCGCCGTTGCGCTGATTCACAGAACGACGGCACGCCGCCAGGAAGGACGCCATCCAGCGCCATTGCGCCGGGTCCAGGCGCGGACGCAACTTCAGCGGCGAGTCACCGCGCAGCATCCAGCCAAGCGCCTGCAACGGCACACCGGCATCGGCCAGAGGCGCGACGTAACGGTAGGACAACTGGCCGCCGTTGGCGAAACTGGTCTCGCTGCCCAGCGAATCCCGGGCCTCGATCAGCGTCACGTCGATGCCGTCGCGAACCAGTGCGTAAGCCGTCGTCAGGCCGATGACGCCGCCACCGATGATGCAAACCCGCAGAGCCATGTCTGTCCTTAACCGTTGTTGAAACAGGCTTCAGGTTAGGACCAGGTGACAGACCTTGAACAATGCATAAAGATGCCTGACCCATAAACAAAGGTTATGGACTTGCCATGCGACTGCGACACATCGAGATTTTCCAGGCCATTCGCCAGACCGGTTCGGTCAGTGGCGCCGCGCAGTTGCTGCACGTGTCGCAGCCGGCGGTGAGCAAAGTGCTGCAACACGCCGAGCAGCAACTGGGCTTCCCGTTATTTCTGCGGGTGCGCGGTAAATTGCAGGCCACGCCCGAAGCGCTGGAGCTTGAGCGCGAAGTCGACAAGGTCACCGAAAGCCTGCAAGGCGTGCGACGTCTGGCCCAGAGCCTGCGTCGCGAGCCGGGTCACAGCGTGAGGATCGGCGCGATCCCGGCGCTGGCCTTATCGCTGCTGCCGCCGGCCATCAACGAGTGGACGCAACGCTACCCGGACATTGTCTGCGAGCTGTCGAGCGCCCACAGCCGTGAGTTGATGCAGAATTTGTTGATGCGCGAAGTGGATGTCGCGCTGACCTTGCAACCTCCGGATCATCCGGGCCTGAAGGCGCAGCCCCTGGCCTGCGGGGTGTTGGTGGCGCTGGCGCCGTTGGGCTATTGGACCGACGACGCCTTGGGCCAACCGTTGCCATTGATCGAACTGGCCGGTGCGCCGCTGATTGGCCTGTCCAGCGCCGACCCGCTGGCGGCCAGGCTCGACAGCTACCTTGAGGCGGTCGATCCGCCGCCACGGGTTCGTATCGCCGTGCAGACCTATTCGCTGGCGCGGGCGATGGTTGAATCCGGTGCCGGGCTGGCGGTGATCGATCCGTTTACCGCGCTAGGCGCGTCCCCCGCCACCACGGCGATTCGACCTCTGGCGCCAGCGTTACCGATCACGTTGTATGCGGTCACCCGCGCCGACGAACCGCCGCCCCATACCTTGAGCGACTTGTTGCAGGTGTTCAGCCGACGGGCGCAGGCACAACTGGACCGCCTGTGCCACTGAGGGAGCATGCCTGCTCGCGAATGCGGTGGATCAGTCAGCGATGATGTCGACTGACCTGGCGCTTTCGCGAGCAGGCTCGCTCCCACAGGTTTTTCATATAGCTGCGGTGCGATCTACAAGACATAAAACATAATCGCCACGAAGTGCAGCAGACTCCCGGCGATCACGAACAGATGCCAGATCCCGTGGGCATGGCGCAAACGACTGTCCAGCGCAAAAAAGACAATGCCCACGGTGTACAGCACGCCGCCCGACGCCAGCCAGGCGAAACCTGTACTGCCCAATGCCGCCAATAACGGTTTGACCGCCACAAGTACGATCCAGCCCATCACCGCATAGATCACGATCGACAGGATCCGCGCTTCCGAACGCGGTTTGATCTCTTGCAGGATGCCGATCAGCGCCAATCCCCAGACAATTCCGAACAAGGTCCAGCCCCACGGCCCGCGCAGGGTCACCAGACAAAACGGCGTGTAACTGCCGGCGATCAACAGATAGATCGAAAAGTGATCGACCTTCTGCATGATCGCTTTCTTGCGCCCGCGCACGCTGTGGTAAACGGTCGATGCGCTGTAAAGCACCATCAAGGTAAATCCGTAAATCGCCACGCTGACAATCTTCCACGGGCTGCCGTCCATGCCGGCAATCACCAGCATCCACACCACCCCGACAACCGCTGCCACCGCCCCGACCAGATGCGTCCAGGCGTTCAATCTTTCCCCGTGATACATGTGTTGCTCACCTCAAGATTCGTTGCAACTTCGCGTAAGGCTCACGCCTGAAGGTTAAAAGCGCAATGTTTCAAAACACAAATCCCCCAAGAACCCACATACGTGCACAATCGAGCCATTCGAATAAGAGTCCGGCCCATGCTGATAGACGAAGAGTTGACCCTGAAAAAACTCGAGGTGTTCCTCGCCTTCATGCGCTCCGGCAATCTGGCTCGCGCCGCCGCCGAGTTGCAAACCAGCAACGTCAGCGTGCATCGGGCGATCCATTCCCTGGAAAGCGCCCTGCGTTGTCCGCTGTTCAAACATGAAGGGCGCAACCTGACGCCGCTGGAAAGCGCTTATGTGCTGGAAGAGCGAGCGCAGAAGCTGATTCAGGACGTGGTCGAAACCGTGCGCCTGACCCGCGAAGCCGCTGGATTTTCCGCTGAACGCTTCAAGTTGGGCTCGCTGTATTCGCTGACGGTAAAGACCGTGCCGCAACTGATCATGGGCCTGAAAATCCGCCGCAGCGAACTCAACATCGACCTGATCCTCGGTTCGAATTTCGATCTGCTGTACAAGCTCAAGAACATGGAAGTCGACGCGATCCTGGTGTCTTTGGACGACAGCGTGAACGACCCGGATTGCGAGCAGATTCCGTTGTTTTCCGATGACATCTTCCTGGCGACCCCGGCAGACTCGAAGTTTGCCCAACGCACCGAAGTGGATCTGGCCGAGGTCCGCGACGAGACGTTCATCACCCTGACCCAAGGCTTCGCCACGCACCAGGATGGCAATCGGGTGTTCAAGCAAGCGGGGTTCGAGCCGAAGGTGGCGATGCAGGTCAACGACATTTTCACCCTGCTGAGCATGGTCAGCTCGGGGGTGGGTTATGCGTTGCTGCCGGGGCGGATTGCGGCGGTGTATGAGAACCGTGTGAAGCTGATTCCGTTGCAGGAAAAGTATCGGTTGCAGCAGCACATTGGCGTGGTGTTTTTGAAAGCCAAGGAGCGCGATCCGAATCTGCTGGCGTTGCTGGCGGAGTGTCGGATGTATGCCAATCGCCAGATTTGAAACCGCGGCGCGGCCTTCGCGAGCAAGCCCGCCCCCACAGGAGAATGCATTCCAATGTGGGAGCAGGCTTGCTCGCGAAGGCGTCCGAAAATGTCAGCCCATCAACCCGCGCATGATCAGATACAACAGCGACGGCCCAAGTAAACAGCCTAGGGCGGTGTAGAACGCCGCCGTCAGGCAACCATACGGCACCAGTTTCGGATCTGTGGCGGCCAAACCGCCGGCCACACCGCTGGAAGTGCCCATCAATCCGCCGAAAATCACCGCACTGCGCGGGTTGTTCAGCCCGATCATCGGGGCCACGAACGGCGTCATCACCATCACCAGGATGGCTTTGATCAGCCCCGCCGCAATCGACAGCGCCATGACCTCGGAACTCGCACCAATCGCTGCCCCGGTTACCGGACCGACGATGTACGTCACCGCGCCCGCGCCGATGGTAGTCAAGCTCACCGCATCGGTGTAACCGAACGCCATCGCCACCGCGACACCGGCTATGAACGATGTCCCGACGCCGACGAACAACGCCAGCACACCGACAAAACCGGCACGCTTGAGCTCATCGACACTGACACCGAACGCCGTGGCGACAATCGCGAAATCACGCAACATGGCGCCGCCCAGCAGGCCGATGCCCGACAACAACGGAATGTCCACCACGCCTTTCTGGCCACCGGTCAGCGCGCCCCCGATATAAGACAACAACAACCCCAGCAGAATGGCGATGGCCGAGCCGTGCAGGCGACCTTTGGTGAATGTATTGGAAATCCAGTAGGACACCCACATGGTCACACCGACAATCAGAAAGCCGCTGATCAGGCCGTAACCGGTAATTACCTTCATCATCGATTCGTACATGACGATCACCCTACCGTCTTCGGAGGAATGACCGAGGCGGGTTCCTTGTTGCCGATGCGTACCAGCACCGGCACCAAGGCAAAGGCGATAACCACCGCTGCCGTCCCCGCCAGGATCGCCATCGGCCCACCCTTGAGTGCGCCATAGACGTTTTGTTGTGCCGCCATGGCGACGACGATCGGGATATAAATTGCGCTCCAGAACTCCACGCCCTGCTCTGTCTTGCCTTTGAACCAACCACTTTTATTCAGGTAACTGCCGAGGCCGATCAACAGCAGCATCGCAATACCTACACCGCCAACGTTGGCCGGTACACCAATCAGCTTGCCGAGCAGTTCACCGACAAAAATACCCACCAGGGTACAAAAGGCGAGAAACGCCACACCGTAAATAATCATTGTTGTTGTCCTCAAAGTGCATCGTCGAATGTTGTTTTTGTTGTTCGAAGGCTTGAGTCGATGGTCTAGGGTTGGCGGCTTCCCTCCTCACGCAACAGCGCCTGCAAGGTATCGAGGCGAGCACCGTCGAAGGCAATCACGGTGCCCTGCTCGAACACCCGGCGCGCCAGCCCGGTCAGCACCGCGCCGGGTGGCAGTTCAATCTGCAGGCGTACGCCGCGCTCGTAGGCGCTTTGCACGGTGCCACGCCAATCGACGACGCGGCACATGTTAAAAGCGAGGTCATCGCGCAAGGCTTCGACATTGATGATTGGCCGGGCGCGACTGCCACTGAGGTAACCCAGAGCCGGCGTTTTCAGCGACACCTTGGCGAATGCATCCGCCAGCGTTTTAGCGGGCGCATCCAGCAGGGGGCAATGCGACGGCACACTGACGGCGAGTCGTTTGGCCAGGCCTGCACCGCGACCTTTCGCCAGCTCGGCGACGGCTTTCATCGCGCCGTCGCTGCCGGCAATCACCACCTGGTTATCGGCATTGATGTTGGCCAGGTAAACCGGCGTGTCGACGCTGTGAACCTGCGCCAGCAAGCCTTCCACTGTGGACAAATCGAGGCCGATGATCGCGGTCATGCCGTAGCCCTGTGGATAAGCCTGCTGCATCAGTTCACCGCGCAGGCTGACCAGATGCAACGCATCGCTGAAACCCAAGGCACCCGCCACCACTGCCGCCGGATAGGCACCAATGGACAATCCCGCCACGTAATCCGGCGCCATGGATAACTGGCGCGACGCGGCGACACCGGCGATCAACAGGCAAAGCTGAACCGCCCGTGTCGACTTCAACGCTTCGGCAGAATCCAGCAGCAACGCCTCTTCACCGAGCACGTTACTCGCCTCGTTCACCGTTTCGCGAGGCAAACGATGGAGCATGCCCGGCTGTTGCGCGCCCTGGCCGGGGAACACCAGCAAACTGCTCACGCTGCTTGCTCCCACGGATCAATGACCAGGCAGGCCTCGCGGGCGTTTTTCAGCAAAACCCGACGGGCAGGACCGGCCCATTCGCGCAGGGCGACGGCGCCGAAAGGTGTTTGCAACTGCATGTCCACTTGGCACACAGCCGCGTCCAGAATCTTCACCAGCGCCTGCGCTTTCAATCGGTCGAGCGGTTGCGGCGTGCGCAGGATCAAGTCGAGATCGCTGCGCTCATGCAAGGCCTGAAAACCGCTGGCCAATTCAAACCCGGCGCTGCCGCTGACGCCCCACGCCCAACCATAATCATCCAGCAGTGGCCGCAGCTGAGTGAGGGCGTGGACTGCCGGCAAATCCCGGTCAATCGAGACATGACAAAGTGCTTCGGGTGTGACGCGACGCGAAATCGTATCGATCGACATCACTGTTGCAAAGCGCTGTTCACGTAACCGCCCACGCACCCCGACCGCGATGAAATCCGGCGCACTCAACGCACGCCGAACCACCACCGGCTGACCCGCGCTGATCGACTCGACCACCCACGCAGGCGCGTCCACCGGCAGCTGCTCTGGGGTCATGCCCCAGAGCAGGTCGTGGGCCAGAAAGGTATTCACCACTGCTCTCTCAGCAGTTGGCGAACGTTGCTCGAGGCCGCGCGATTGCTCGCACCCAAGCGGCCGCTCAAATCGCGACCGCTTGCGGCGACATCGCCAATCGCCAGGCCCAGGCACTCAGTCACACGCGCCAGATCGGCGGCCGTCGGCTGCTCGATCTGTTCAACCGACAAGGTTTCCCAAAGCAAACCCAGACTGGCGTAGCTGTCGATGTCATACGCCATCGGTGGCACGCTGGCAGCCAGCGCTTCCAGCTCTTCGACGCTGCGCAAGGTCACCCGCGCCGCCGAAGCCTTGCCCATCGCATGCACCATCACGCCTGGATCACGCAGCGCGATCAATCGATTGGCCTGATACCCATGGGCCAGGAATGCCCCGGACATTGCCTTGCCCACCAGCAAACCGATCACCGCGTGGCCAGCCAATCGGGCACGGGCATAACTGTCTGCCGCAGCGGCCAGTGCCTGATGAATGCCGAGTGCTTCTTCGCGCCGACCGTAGGCCTGACTCGGCACATCGATGATCGCGATCACGGCGCGCTTGTGCGGTTTATCAACGTCAGCCGTGATGACTTCATCCACCGCCCTGGCCAAACCCCAGCCTTCCAGCAAACCCACCTCGCCGTTGCGAGCGCGGACAAAGCGGTTGTCGGGATCCGCCACCACCGCAATGAACCGAACCGACTGATCACCCAACACACCGTCGGCCACCTTCAACGAAGCAGGCAAACCTTCGACCGGTGTCGCGCCCGCACTCAAGGCATTGAACCAGCTCAAACCTCTCAGGGAATACGAATTCATGAGCGCTCTCCTTGATACAGATCGCGAACCGTCGCCGGATCGATTTGCGGCGTGGCGTCCAGACGGGCCAGCCGTTGCAGGAACAGATCGGCCTGACGACTGCGTTGTTGCGCTGGCAGGCCTTGTTCAAGCAACTCACTGACCTGCTGCTGAATCTGCGCCACGTCGTCAGCCACAAAACGATCCGCCAGACCGCTGGCAAAACGTTGCTCGCCGCCGGTCAGGCTCCAGATGAAAGGACGGTCGCGGGAGTCGTATTCCTCAAGCCCCGCTTCCTGTTCGATCACTTGTGGACCGTTCAGGCCAAGACGCGCTTCCTGGGTCACCAGCAAATAGCTGCACAACCCGGCGGCAATCGACATCCCGCCAAAGCAGCCCACGCTACCGGCCACGACGCCGACAACGGGTTGGTACTGGCGTAAATCGACGATCGCCGCATGAATATCGGCAATCGCCGCCAGCCCGAGGTTGGCTTCCTGCAACCGCACGCCGCCCGTTTCCAGCAACAACACGGCGCGGGTCGGAATCCCGTTGCGGTTGTCTTCGGCAGCCAGTTCCAGCGCGCCGGCAATCTTCGCCCCGCCGACTTCGCCGAGGCTGCCGCCCTGAAACGCGCCTTCGATCGCCGCGATAACCACCGGCATACCGCCGATGCTGCCCTTGGCAATCACCACGCCGTCATCGGCTTGCGGCACCACGCCCTGGCGCGACAACCACGGCGACATGATCCGTTGGAACGGGTCGAGCAATTCGCGGAAGGTGCCGGCATCGAGCAAGGCTTTCGCCCGTTGCCGCGCACCGAGTTCGACGAAACTGTGTTTATGCAGGAGGTCTGCGCTGTCAGTCATGGCCGATCTCCTCAAAGCCTTGTTCCAGACGCAAGCGCACCACGCCGGGGGTTGCGCCGAAGTCGTGGATATCGATGGCCATCGCTGGCGGGACCTGGCCGTCGAACATCCGCGCAAACAGATGCTGCCAGCGTTGTTCGGCGCCATTGACCGAGGTCTGCACCTTGATGGTCAGCTTGCCGGCCTGACCCGGTTCGATCAGCACTTCCAGATCGCCAGAGCCGACACAACCCACCAGGGTGCGGCCACGTGGCGGCTGCCCGGCGGGGAATTCAAAGGATAAGGTTTCCATCAGAAAGCTCCGGACTCGATGCGATCGATAAACAGGCAGGCGGCGAGTAAATCCGCTGCACCGCCGGGCGACGCATTCAATGCGATTAATTGTTCGTCCAGTTCGTGCAGACGGCGACGACCGGCGAGGCTGGCGCTGCCGCCGGCATCGAGTACCGCCTGGGCGCCGAGTTGCATGGTGTGCAGGCCGTGTTCGCCGGCGCGGTAGAGCACGCAGGTGTCGCTCAGTTGAGTCATGATCGCCAGCAACGCATCGAGCCGGGAGTTCTGTTCACCATGGCCGGCGGCGCGGCTGATTTTGAGTTGCGGCAGTGCGCGTTGCAGCACTGAAGGAAAGCCCAGTTGCGCCTCTTCACGGGCACCGCGCGCGCCATAACGTTGGGCGACTTGGGCACCGTGGCTCAGAGGCCTTGGAGCGTAACGATCGTCGAGCAGCGCGAGGCGAGCGGCGCGCAACGTGACCGAGCCTGGGCCCCTGGACTCAGGTTCAAGCGCCGCCGCCGCGGCCAGCAATCCCAACGCCCAAATCGCGCCACGGTGGGTATTCACCCCATTGGTGGTGGCAAGCATCGTTTGCTCCCCTTCCCGGCCAACTCGGCCGAGGGCCTCACGCAGCGGCAAACCCACTTCGCCAATTTCGATAGCCGCTTGCGCCATTTCCTTGAACGCTGGCCACAACGACAACGCCGAAGCGTGCATCAGCCCAAGGTGCAAATCGGTATGCGCGCCGTTGCCACGACGATCGACCAGCGCCGGTTTCGGCGACAAATCCGCTTCGTCGATCAGCGCATCCACCGCCAGGTCCGCCAGCCGCTCGGCCAGGGTTAAGGTTTTCGGTTGCAGGTTGAAGGCGTGCATTACCAGCTCCTGAATTTGGCGGGCGGGTTGTAGAGGCCACCGGACCACTCGACCAGATCCGCCACGCTTTTGGCGGCGAGCAATTCGCGGGTGGCGTCGGTGCGACGGATGCCGAGGTCTTCGGGCAAGGCGATCAAGCCTTCACGGCGCATGCGGGCGGTGTCTTTCGGGTTGTGACGCAAGCCGATCACGGTCACGCCAGCGACAGCGGCGATCATCGCCTGACGCTCTTCCAGCGAACGCGCCTTGTACAGATAGGCGATGCCCTCTTCGGTCAGCAGGTGAGTGACGTCGTCGCCGTAGATCATGATCGGCGCCAGCGGCATGCCGCTTTTCTTCGCCACTTCAATCGCATCGAGGGTTTCGACGAAGGTCGGTTTGCCACCTTCCTGGAAGGTCTCGACCATTTGCACCACGAGTTTTTTGCCGCGTTCGAGCAAGGGCTCCGGCGCGTCACCGTGGCGCATGTCGAGCCAGGCCGGAGTGCCATGGCGGCGACCGCGCGGGTCGTGGCCCATGTTCGGCGCACCACCGAAACCGGCGAGGCGACCACGAGTCACGGTGGAAGAATGGCCGTCGCCATCGACTTGCAGAGTCGCACCGATGAACAGGTCGACCGCGTATTGCCCGGCCAGTTGGCTGAACATTCGGTTGGATCGCAGCGAGCCGTCGCGACCGGTGAAGAACACGTCCGGCCGCGCGGCAATGTAGTTTTCCATGCCCAGTTCGGTGCCGAAGCAATGCACGCTTTCGACCCAGCCGCTTTCGATGGCAGGGATCAGGGTTGGATGCGGATTGAGCGTCCAGTTGCGGCAGATCTTGCCTTTGAGGCCGAGGGATTCGCCGTAGGTCGGCAGGATCAATTCGATGGCGGCGGTGTTGAAGCCGATGCCGTGGTTCAGCGACTGGACGTTGTGTTTTTCGTAGATCCCGCGGATCGCCATCATCGCCATCAGCACGTGCACAGGCTTGATATGCCGGGGGTCGCGGGTGAACAGCGGTTCGATGTAGAACGGCTTGTCGGCCACCACCACGAAATCGACCCAGGAGGCGGGGATGTCGACGCGTGGCAAGTCAGTAACGTCGTCCACCAACTGATTGACCTGAACGATGACGATGCCGTCGCTGAACGCCGCCGGTTCGATCAGCGCCGGCGTGTCTTCGGTGCTGGGGCCGGTGTAGATGTTGCCGGCGCGGTCGGCCATGAAACCGGCGGAGAGCACGACGTTGGGAATCAGGTCCACCACCAGCCGTGCGTAGAGTTCGATGTAGGTGTGGATCGCGCCGATTTCCAGCAGGCCGTCTTCCAGCAACTGGCTGATGCGCAGACTCTGGGTGCCGGCAAAGGAAAAGTCGAGCTTGCGGGCGATACCGCGTTCAAACAGGTCCAGGTGTTCGGAGCGTCCGACGCTGGGCATGATCATGTGCAGGTCATGCAGCTTTGTCGGATCGGCTTTTGCCAGTGAGCGCGAAAGGAAATCCGCCTGCTTCTGGTTGTTGCCCTCCAGAACCACACGGTCGCCAGGCAGGATCAACGCTTCGAGCGCCGCCACGATGTTGTCGGTGGGCAGGACCACACCGTCGGCCAGGCCCTTGACCAACTCGAGGCGCCGCTGCTTTTCGCTGCGCCGCCGCGTCCATCGCGAGTCGGGGGATATTGTTGTTGTCATGACCACTCCACGGGTTCGCTGTCGTGGGGGTCACCTTAGGAGTGTTGGGTGGGGGGCATCAATCAAGCAGAGAGACGGATCGTTACGGTCACCGTAACGAACACTCCCCTTGTGGCGAGGGAGCTTGCTCCCGCTCGGCTGCGAAGCAGTCGTAAAGCAAACGACCGGATTTATCTGATGGACCGCATTTGCTGGTCTTGGGGCCGCTTCGCGCCCCAGCGGGAGCAAGCTCCCTCGCCACAGGGGCCGATCAGGCGAGCCCGGCACTCACAAGCAACTCCTCCAGCGCCAGCAAGTCCGGCACCTTGGCCACTTGATCACCCACTTGCACTGCCGCCTGCTCCAGCGCACACAGCGGCACATCCACATAGCTCAATTGGCTATCGAGCTTGTAAGACCGCGGAATCCCCTGCACCAGCAACGCCATGAATTTCAGCTCCGGCCGCCCCCCCAGCGCATTGAGAATCACAATTCGCGCCCGTTCGCCGATGACGATTTTCTGCCCGCAGGCCGACTCGAAACTCAGCAACGGAATCTGCCGGTCCCGCCACGTTACCCGCCCCAGATACCACGGCGGCGAATCGAGATCGAACGCTCCCGCTTGATAGTCGATCAGCTCTGCAATCGCCACGTTGGGCAAAATCAGATTGCGGTCAGCCAGGGGCAGCAGCAGCCCGGTGAGGTTGCTGGTGCGGTGTTCAAGCATGGGTTTTGCTCCACAGCGCGATGCTTTCGAGCAGCACCGATTCCTGGTACGGCTTGCCGAGGTAGTCGTTGACGCCGATGGCCATGGCGCGGTCGCGGTGTTTCTGGCCGGTGCGCGAGGTGATCATGATGATCGGCAAGTGCTGCAAACGTTCGTCCGCACGCACTTGGGTCGCCACTTCGAAACCGTCCATGCGCGGCATTTCAATGTCCAGCAGCATCAGGTCCGGCATGTGTTCTTCGAGCAGCAACATGGCATCGACGCCATCCTTGGCCGTCAGTACGTTCATGCCGTGGCGTTCGAGCAAACGGCTGGTGACCTTGCGCACGGTGACTGAGTCGTCGACCACCAACACCAGCAACGGCTTGTGCGGCTCGGATTCTGCGTCCTGCCTCAGCGGTTGTTGCGGCACCCGCGCCTGCATCGCGCGGATCGGCGCCAGCAGATCGAGAATCAGCACCACCCGGCCATCGCCGAGGATCGTCGCCCCGGACAACCCCTGCACCGCCGCAAACTGCGGGCCGAGGCTTTTCACCACGATTTCCCGGGTACCGGCCATGGCATCGACCTGCACCGCGATGTGCCGTTCGTTGCATTGCACCAGCAACACCGGCAACGGCAGGCTTTGGCCCAGCAGTTTCGGGCGGGTGCTGGTTTTCAGCAGTTCGCCGAGGTAGCACAGTTCATAGTGCTGCCCGGCGTATTTGTAGGTCGGCGGATCGAGCCGGTAATGCCCTTCGAGTTCGTTGGGCAGCACCCGCACGATACCGTCGATGGTGTTCAGCGGGATCGCATATTGGTCCTCACCGCACTGCACCATCAGCGCCCGGTTGACCGACACGGTGAACGGCAGCCGAATGCGGAAATGCACGCCCTGCCCCGGCACAGAGTCGATGCTCATGCTGCCGCCCAGCTGTCGCACCTCTTCGTGGACCACGTCCATGCCCACACCACGCCCGGAAATCTGGGTGATTTTTTCCGCCGTGGAGAACCCCGGTTGCAGGATGAATTGCAGCACGTCACGGTCGCTGATATCGCTGTCCGGGGCCAGCAAACCGCGCTTGATTGCCTTGCGCCGTACCGCGTCCAATGGCACACCGGCGCCGTCGTCGCGGATGTCGAAAATGATGTCGCCGCCTTCGCGCGACAGGTCGAGGGTGATCCGCCCTTGCGCCGGTTTACCGGCCGCGATGCGCACCTCCGCGGGTTCCAGGCCATGGTCGACGGCGTTGCGCAGCATGTGTTCCAGCGGCGCGGCCATGCGTTCGAGGACGTTGCGATCCATCTCGCCTTCGGCATTGCCGACGATGAATTCCACGTCCTTGCCCAGTTCGCTGGAAACCTGGCGAACGATGCGTTTCAAACGCGGCAACATCCGCTCGAACGGCACCATGCGCGTACGCATCAGGCCTTCCTGCAATTCGGTGTTGATGCGGCCCTGCTGTTGCAGCAGGTTCTCCGCGTCCTGGTTGCGCCGGTCGAGGGTTTCCTTGAGGTCGAGCAAGTCAGAAGCGGACTCGAACAGCGCCCGCGACAGTTGCTGCAACTGCGAGTGACGATCCATCTCCAGCGGGTCGAATTCTTCGTAGTCCGAACGCTCGGCGTCGACTTGCTGACGGCTGAGAATCCGCCCCTGGGTTTCGGTATCGAGCCGGCGCAGTTGATCACGCATGCGCTCGATGGTGGTTTCCATCTCGTTCAACGCCACGCGCGCATCGTTGACCTGTTGTTCGATGCGGCCACGGAAGATCGAGGTTTCCCCGGCCAGGTTGACCAGGTCGTCGAGCAATTCTGCCGAGACCTTGACCATGTCGGCACCGGCATCGACTTGTGGCGCAAGTGGCTCGACCTTGGGTGCAACCGTTGCGGCAACCGGTGCTTCCGGCACCTCCGGATGGCTGAAATTGCGGATCACATCGATCAGTCGATCAGCGGGCGGCAACGGTTGACCGGCGCGGGTGGCGTCGAGCATCTGCGCCAGTCGGTCATGGCTGCTTTGCAACAACCCGAACAGCGCTGCCGTCGGTTTCAGCGTACCGGCGGACAAACCTTCGTAGAGAAATTCCAGTTCATGGGCGAGGTCGCCGATCGGGCCGATTTCCACCATCCGTGCACCGCCCTTGAGGGTGTGCAGGTCGCGCAGCAGGGTTTCCATTTCCTGGCGATTGGAAGGTTCTGCCTGCCAGCGCACCAACGCCGCGCCGGAGTTTTCGATGATGTCGAAACCTTCCTCGAGAAAGATTTCCAACAGTTCAGGATCATGCCCTGGCGAATCCTCGGCTCGCGCAGCCTCGACGGTTTCAGGCGCGTTGGCGTTGCCTTGGCGGAACTCGCGGATGGCGTCGATCAGCTCGCCCGGATCACCCAGCGGTTTGTGGTGCTGTAATTGCTCAAGCAACTGAGCCAGCCGCTCATGGCTTTGTTGCAGCAGGTGCGCCAACGCCTCGCTGTGGCTGTAACGGCAATCGACAAGGCCTTCGTAAAGGTTTTCCAACTCATGGGCGAGGTCACCGACCGGTTCGACCTCGGCCATCCGCGCGCCCCCCTTGAGCGTGTGCATATCCCGCTGCAAGGACAACAGCGGCGCGGCGTTTTCCGGGTCATTCAGCCAGCGCTGCAGGGCCTGGCCGGCGCTTTCGAGAATGTCCACCGCCTCTTCGAGGAAGATCGAAACAATCTCATCGTCTAGCTCATGATCCTTTGTGGGAGCGAGCCTGCTCGCGATGGATTCATAGGCCCCGCGTTTATCCTGCAATAATGCGTCATCGTTGACGTCCATCGCGAGCAGGCTCACTCCCACAGGGGGTACTGTGTTTTCAAGTTCGGCGGTAACGCTGCCCAGTTCGCGAATGCTCAGGGTGCGGCTGCCGTCACTGCGAATCAGGCCCATGGCCGACGGGTCGAGGCTCTCGTCGAGCAAACCGCGCAAGGCGCGGATGCGCTCCGGTTGCGGGCTGACTTCCTGGCCGGCTGCCAGTTCGTCGAGCATGTTGATCAGCGCTTCGTGAGCACTTTGCGCCTCGTGGAAAAACCGGTCGCTGACCGCCAGGCTGCTTTCTTCCACGGCACCGTAGAGATCCAGCAAGGCTTCGCACAACTCATCCACCGGATGCAGATCCGCCAGGTGTGCCCCTTCGCCAAGGGTGGTCAATTCATCCAGCAGTGCACTGAGTTCCTGACGTTCGCCGGGGTGTTGCTGCCAGCGCTGCAACAGGCTTTCGGCATCCAGCAGGATGTCCATGCCCTGGGCCAGGAAGTTGTTGATCAACTGCGGATCGCGCTTGGTTCGAAGCGCCGTGCTCGGCGTGCTCAACAGCGCTTCCAGACGCTCGGCCAGCAGCGTCTGGGTTCTCTCGATCAATGAACGGGCACCGGGAATCTCGGCCAGCGGATCGACCTTGAGCTGACGCAGCCCGAGGCGGAACACGCCTTCGGCTTCCAGCAGCAGTTCGACTTCGTCGAGGTCCAGGGCGATGAGGTGCGCCTTGTACTCGCGGGCCAGGTGATCCAGCGGTGTCGCCAGCTCGGCGATCGGCAGGACGCCGGCCATCGAGGCGCTGCCCTTGAGGGTGTGCAGCGCTCGCTGCAATTCGTCGCTGGCCTGCAACGGCACGTGTTCGGCGGCCTGTTCGAGGAAGCGATTGAGGGTGGCCAGATGGGTTTCGGCCTCGTTGCGGAAGATCTCCAGCAACAGCGGATCGAGGGCCGCGACGTCCTGCACGTCTTCATCGGACAAAGGCTCGTCACCCTTGGCGAGGGCATGTGCGCGGGCGGCCAATTGGTCGACATCGTTGCGCTGACGCTGGGCATTGTCGGCAAATTCGGCCACCAGTTCCGGCAGCAGGTTCAACACGTCGCCGAGCAGTTGTTGCACGGCCTGGCCCGGCTCAACGCTGTGCTCCAGCACACGGTTGAGCAGGTTTTCCACAGCCCACGCCAATTCACCCAGGACCAAGGCGCGAACCATCCGGCCACTGCCCTTGAGCGTGTGGAAGGCTCGGCGCAACTCGCTCAAGGCTGCTGTGTTGTCGGGATAGGCCAACCAGCGCGGCAGGTATTCGCGAAGGATGTCCAGGACTTCATCGGTTTCTTCAAGGAAGACTTCGCGCAACTCGTCGTCCACCGGCGCTTCGCCCACCGGCGGCGGCAACAGGCTGCCAGGGGTGTTCAGCGCGGGCGGGTTCACCGCAGAGACCGGGTTGGCCAGCACATCGGCCAGGGTCTGGACGACTTCCGGATCATCCAGTTCCTGCAGGTCCTGCATGACCTGCGCTTCGCTCGGGCTGAGCACGTCTTCAAGCACCGGTACATGCTGCTCGCTGGGGAAGACACCCAGTGACGCGAGGCTTTTTTCCGCGACGTCGAGCAACTGTTCGCCGGCCGCTTCGGGATCGTCGCTGAGGCGCTCAAGGTAATACTCGAGGCTGGTGATGACGTCGGCCAGGCTGTCCAGTTCCTGCCAGTCAGGCTGGCCCTGTTCCAGCAGCAAATGCTCACGGATGAAATGATTGCAGGCGTCGATCAGGCTCGCGGCCCGGCTCAGCGGAATCATCGCCAGCGCACCGCGCACCTGGGTCAGCAAGTCCGGCAACGGTTGCAAATGCTGGCGGTCCCAATCGGCGTCGATGTAATCGACAATCATATCCTTGGCCTGCTGCAGGCAGATGCGCGCTTCCTTGATTACGATCTGGTGGATCTGCGTCAGGTCGGTGGTCGGCAGACGGCTGTCTTCCTGGCTACTTTCCGGCTCCACGGTGCCGACCATGCCGGCCAGCGTCGCCTCGACGTAGAGCAAGGCCCCGGCGACGTCCATGAGGATCGCGTCGTTGGGTTCGCGTTGGCCTTGAGCAAGGCTCAGCACCACCGCCAGTTGATCGATGATGACCTTGCGCGGCTGGCCGAAACCGAGCACCGCCAAGGTGTCCGCGATCTGTCGCAGCGGTGCGAGCAGGCTTTCGAGGTCCGAGGTGTGCTGACGGTCGCTGCGCACGAACAGGTCCAGGCGCTCCTTGACCCGAACCAGTTCTTCGCACAGCGCCGCCAGTACCGAGCGCATGGCATCGCGGTCAGGACCCGCCAGCCGCGCCCGTTCTTCGTCGACCATCGCGCTGTCAGGCAACGCGTCGTCCAATCCGTAGCGATCTTTCATGGTCAGCATCTGCCCGGTGGGGTGTTCGGCCTTGGCAATGTAGAACAGCAAACTCTTGAGCAACTCCGGCGGTGCCGGCTGATTGATCGCGGACATGCCGTGCTCGAGCAGGCGCTTGAGCTCTTTGTCGGCGTCCTTGAACAGGCTGCGCAGGGCCGGGCTGTTGGCGATCGAACCGCCGCGCATGCCTTCGACCAGCGCCGAAGCGACTTGCCACAACGGGCTGAGGGGCGCGTTGCCACACAACCCCTCGAGGCGTGAAAACACCTTGGCCAGGTAACCGAGGTGGGTGTCGTCATCCTGCTCGCGCAGCAACCCGACCAGGGCCATCTGCAACATCTGGCGCAATTTGCGCAACACGTTTGGCAGGTCCGCCGGTTCCAGCCGCGCCAGTGATTGTTCATTCAGCGGTGGCAGCTCCGGCAACTGCGGAGTGAACAGGCTGGTTTCCGACAACAGGCTTTCGCCGCGGGCGCTGCGCAGATCGTTGATCAGTGGCAGCACCACCAGCGGCAGGTCGCGGCGCGCGCCTTGTACGCGGTCGAGATAGATCGGCAACTGACCGATTGCTTGCAGCAACAGGTGAATGGCCTCGTCACGATGGCTGACGCGGTTCTGTTGCAAGGCAGCGGCCAGTTGCTCCATTTCTTCGGCGAGCAGTGCCGCGCCGTAAAACTCGACCATCTGCAAACTGCCGTGAACCTGATGGATGCACGCCAGACATTCACTGAGGGCGTGCGTCGCCTGAGGGTCATCAAGCAACGTTTCAATCGCCTGGTGAGCCACTTTCAGCGTTTCGGCAATCTCGCCTTTGACCCACTCCAGGGCCACATAGTCGTGCCGATCACCCATAACTGCTCCGTTCATCGTTCGAACGCCCGTGGGCACTTCACACTTTATCCACAGTTTGCGCCTTGGCGGCCGGCAAGGTGAAACCCGACACCGAGCGCCGCAGCTGGCTGGCCATTTTCGCCAGGTTGCCGATGCTTTCGGCCGTGGCCGTGGAGCCGGACGACGTTTGCGTGGTGATCTGCTGGATCACGTTCATCGTCAGGGAAATCTGTCCGGCCGAAGACGTCTGTTGCTGAGCGGCGTTGGAGATGCTCTGGATCAGCGCCGCGAGGGTTTTCGATACGCCTTCGATTTCTTCCAGGGCTACACCGGCATCCTGCGCCAGACGCGCGCCACGCACGACCTCGGTGGTGGTCTGCTCCATGGAAATGACCGCTTCGTTGGTGTCGGCCTGGATCGCCCGCACCAGGGTTTCGATCTGCCGGGTCGCGGCGGACGAGCGTTCGGCCAACCGTTGCACTTCATCGGCAACCACCGCAAAACCGCGCCCGGCGTCACCGGCCATGGAAGCCTGGATGGCCGCGTTGAGCGCGAGGATGTTGGTCTGGTCGGCAATGTCATCAATCAGGCTGACAATGTCGCCGATTTCCTGCGAAGACTCGCCCAGGCGTTTGATGCGTTTGGCGGTGTCCTGAATCTGCTCGCGGATGTTGTCCATGCCGTGGATGGTGTTGTGCACCACTTCATTGCCCTTGTTGGCAATTTCCACGGAGCGCTCGGCAACTGCCGAAGATTCGGCGGCGTTGGCCGAGACCTGGTCGATGGACTGCGCCATGTCGTTGATCGCGGTGGAGGCTTCGCTGATCTGTTGCGCCTGATGTTCCGAGGCCTGTGCCAGGTGCATGGCGGTGGCTTGGGTTTCCTGCACGGCGGCGGCGACCTGGCCGGCGGTGAGGTTGATGGTTGCCACCAGATCGCGTAGCTGATCCACGGAATAGTTGATCGAATCGGCGATGGTCCCGGTGAAGTCCTCGGTCACCGATGCCGTCACGGTCAGGTCACCGTCGGCCAGGTCTTCGATCTCGTCCAGCAGCCGCATGATTGCGTTCTGGTTGCGTTCGTTCTTCTCGGCGGTTTCCCGTAGCTGACGGTTGGTTTCGCGAACCATTACCAGACCGATGAGGATGATCGACATCAGCGCCAGCAGGCCCAGCACGTAGCCACCGATTTCGTCGGTGTTACGCCCGCCGGCGAGGTTTTCGAAACCGCTGGCCAGGTGTGAAGCTTCGTCTAGCAGGGTTTGTGACAAGGAAAAAATGTTGGTGGCCGATTCGCGAACCTTGAACAGTTCTGGCGATGTTTCGAGGATTTCATCCACCGAACCGGAGACGAATTCGAACAACTCGGAAATCTCGACCAGTCGGGCACGGGCATCTCGGTCTTCGACCTGGCTGACCTTCAATGCCGGATTGCCCTGAAGCATGCCCGTGAGCACCTGGCCGAAACGCGCGGCGTCGCGACCGAAAGCGTCGGCGGCCTGTTGCGAACTTTCATCGCCAGACAGCACGGTGTTGACTGCGCCGAGAATCCGCTCGGCCAACAGTGACTGACGCTGGGCCATCGCGACCTGAGCGGCCGGCGCACCCCGTTGCAGAAGGATTTCGACGACTTTTTCGTACTCGACCTGCAATTGCGGCACGGTTTCAGCGAGGGTGGCGGCGACTTGATGCAGCGACAGCACCGTCTGTTCGCTGGACAGGATGGCGTCGGTGTTTTTCAGCAGACGCTCCCAGTCCAGTTGCACGGCGCGCATTTCCGGGCGCACGGTGGACGGCGCTGGCGGCAGGCCGGTAGACGGGTCGCCTTTCTTCAGATAACCCCAGCGCTGGGCGAAATCGTTGCGCGCATCGCTGAGCAACTTGAACGCGGCAGCCTTGCCGGCTGCGGCTTCGGTGGCGTTCTTGGCAATACGCTGGGACAGCACGCGCAGCTCGCCGGCGTGGCCGATGTACTGTTTATCGTACGTGGCTTGAGTGTTGAGGTAAGCGAAGTTGGCGAACAGCAGCATGATGAAGACAATCAACGCGATGAACAGCGCGATGATCTGCGATCGGCTGCGCGACCCTTCTGGCTTGCCTGTTTTTGCTTTTATCATCGGTCCTCGCCTGTTATCGCACCGTTAGAACCCACCATAAATCCCCTGTGGGAGCGGGCTTTTGTGGCTCACCACATAGCCCGGCGCCCACAGGGTCCGGGTTTACAGCGCTACATGCATGAAGCTTTGCGATCGCGCCAGCGCAAACGGGCTGAACACCTGCCAATTCTGCTCACGCCGAAACCGGCCCCTGATGAACGGTGCAATCGGGCCATTCAACGCCTCTACCGGCTCCAGGCTGTCCTGGGCAAAGTGCTGAAGGCCGAAAACCTCATCGACCATCAACCCGGCAAACACGTCGTGATGCTCCACCACCAGTACCCGCCGCTGTTTGCGCGCCGCCGACAACTCGTGGCCGAGCTCTTTATCCGAAAAGAAGGCGCACAAATCCATCATCGGCAGCAAGCGCCCGCGCAGGTTGGCCACGCCCTTGACCCAGGGCTTGACCCCCGGCAGTTGCGTGAACCGTGGTTCGTGCAGGACTTCGCTGACCTCGCCCATGGGGGCTACGTACCAGTGCTCGCCCAGGCGAAAACCGATGCCGCTCCAGTTGTCCTGCCGGGTCGGCTGGGAGGGCAGATCCGCCGCCAGCAGACGACAGCGCTGGTCGATCTGCAGCAGCAATTCGAAAGCCGTCAGCGACTCGGTCATGGCCGGACGATCAACCGGCCAGTACGTTGTTCAGGGTCTTGATCAGGGTTTCTTCGTCGACCGGCTTGGTCAGGTAGTCCTTGGCGCCCTGGCGCGTGCCCCAGACCTTGTCGGTTTCCTGGTCCTTGGTGGTGATGATGATCACCGGGATGTGCCCGGTTTCCGGGTCTTTGGTCAGTTGGCGGGTCGCCTGGAAACCGTTGAGGCCGGGCATGACGATGTCCATCAGCACCGCGTCGGGTTTTTCCTGACGGGCAAGTGCTACGCCGTCGGCGCCGTTTTCGGCTTTCAATACTTCATGACCGTGCTTTTCCAGCATGCCGGTCAGTTTGTACATTTCAGTCGGCGAATCATCGACGATCAGAATTCGTGCCATGGTTGTCCCCATTCTTCTTGTCGACGCCGGGCCCGCTGGCCGAGCGTCACTGTGCGTGTCCTACTGCGGCAAAACGGCGGCGAAGCCCGGTACATGGGCCTGGATCGCGTTCAGCAGTTCTTCCTTGCTGAAAGGCTTGGTCAAAAACTGGTCGGAACCGACGATGCGTCCCTTGGCCTTGTCGAACAACCCGTCCTTGGACGACAGCATGATCACTGGCGTGGACTTGAACGCACTGTTGTTCTTGATTAAAGCGCAGGTCTGATAGCCATCCAGACGCGGCATCATGATGTCGACGAAAATGATGCCGGGATGATTGTCGGCAATCTTGGCCAGGGCATCGAAACCGTCGACGGCCGTGATGACCTCACACCCCACGTTCTTCAGCAGCGTTTCGGCGGTGCGGCGAATCGTCTTCGAATCGTCGATCACCATGACCTTCAAGGCGCTGGAATGCTGGTCCATAAAATGCTCTACCGTCGCCTTTGCGAATCAATTTGTCCGTTTCCGATAACCGGAGGCTCGAAACCCTTGATGTTTAAGGGCCAGAACGATATGGCAGCCTTTTTAGCACAGTCTCCAAATGCAATCTATCGGGGGACTGGCGCGGTGGTTTTTCCTTGACCGGGAACACACTCGGCGCCACTCTGACGCCACTTTTTCGTGTCCTTTCGGACCACCCCATTTCGAGGAAAAACCCATGAGCGTTCGCGTCGGGATTGTCATGGACCCTATCGCCAGCATCTCCTATAAAAAGGATAGCTCGCTGGCCATGCTGCTGGCCGCACAGAAGCGCGGCTGGGAACTGTTCTATATGGAACAGGGCGATTTGTATCAGGCCGAAGGTGAAGCGCGGGCGCGGATGCGGCCGCTGAAAGTCTTCGCCAACCCGGAAAAATGGTTCGAACTGGAAGCCGAGACCGACGCGTTGCTGAGCGATCTGGACGTGATCCTGATGCGCAAGGATCCGCCGTTCGACATGGAGTTCGTCTACTCCACTTACCTGCTGGAGCAGGCCGAGCGCGCCGGCGTGCTGGTGGTCAACAAGCCGCAGAGCCTGCGTGACTGCAATGAAAAACTGTTCGCCACGCTGTTCCCGCAGTGCACGCCGCCGACCATCGTCAGCCGTCGCCCGGACGTGCTGCGCGAATTCGCCGATCATCACGGCGACGTGATCCTCAAGCCGCTGGACGGCATGGGCGGCTCTTCGATCTTCCGTCACACCGCCGGCCACCCGAACCTGTCGGTGATTCTCGAAACCCTGACCTTGCACGGCAAGCAGCAGATCATGATCCAGGGTTACCTGCCGGCGATCGTCGACGGCGACAAGCGAATCCTGATGATCGACGGCGAGCCGGTGGATTATTGCCTGGCACGGATTCCGGCGGCCGGCGAAACCCGTGGCAACCTCGCGGCCGGTGGTCGTGGCGAAGCCCGTCCGCTGACCGAGAAAGACCGCTGGATCGCCGCGCAAGTCGGTCCGACCCTGCGCGAGAAAGGCCTGCTGTTCGTGGGCCTGGACGTGATTGGCGAGCACCTGACGGAGATCAACGTCACCAGCCCGACCTGCATTCGCGAGATTGATAATGCGTTCGGCACCGACATCGGCGGGATGCTGATGGATGCCATCGATCAGAAGCTCAAGGCCCGTTGATATAGAACAGCCAAGATCGAACCAACATTGCGTTATCATGCGCGGCCTGTGAAAAACGCGATGTTGGTTTTCTTGTCATGACACTTCCGTCCGATCTGCCTGCAGAACTCGCCCACCGTGGTGTGCGCCCGGCCGATCGCCTCGGATTTACCCTGTTTCTCGCGGCGCTGATTCACCTGGCCTTGCTGTTGGGCGTCGGCTTCACGATGGTCGAACCCAAGCAAATCAGCAAAACCCTGGAAATCACCCTCGCCACCTTCAAGAGCGAAAAGAAGCCGACGAAGGCTGATTTCCTCGCCCAGGAAAATCAGGAAGGCAGCGGCACCCTGGATAAAAAGGCGATCCCCAAGACCACCGAGGTCGCGCCGTTCCAGGACAACAAGGTGCAGAAAGTCACGCCACCGCCGGCCGCCAAGCCTGAAGTGCAAGCGCCGCCCAAGGCTGCCGTGACCACCGTCGCACCGAAACCGAAAAAAGCCGCGGCCAAGACCGAAGAACCCAAGCCCGTGACCAAGCCCGCTGTCGCAGCGCCGACGTTCGACAGTGAACAGCTGTCCAGCGACATCGCCAGCCTGGAAGCGGAACTGGCCAATGAACAACAGCTGTACGCCAAGCGCCCGCGCATCCACCGCCTGAGCGCCGCGTCGACCATGAAAGACAAGGGCGCCTGGTACAAGGACGAATGGCGCAAGAAGGTCGAACGCATCGGCAACCTCAATTACCCCGACGAAGCGCGGCGCAAGCAGATCTACGGCAATTTGCGGTTGATGGTTTCGATCAACCGCGACGGTTCGCTGTACGAAGTGCTGGTGCTGGAATCGTCCGGGCAACCGCTGCTGGATCAGGCGGCGCAACGGATCGTTAGGCTGGCGGCGCCGTTTTCGCCGTTTACCGGGGATTTGTCGGACATCGATCGGCTGGAAATCATCAGGACGTGGAAGTTTGCGCGCGGGGACCGGTTGTCCAGTAACTGATTGGGGATTTTCTGCCCAGTGTTGACCCTGTGGCGAGGGAGCTTGCTCCCGCTGGGCAGCGAAGCAGCCCCAAAACCTGCAGGCCTTGTATTTCCTGACACACCGCAACAATCAGATCACGACTGCTGCGCAGCCGAACGGGAGCAAGCTCCCTCGCCACAGGGTTCTGCGGCGGCTTCAATCACCATTTCCTACGCATCCCCAGCTTGTCAGTTCGTCCCTCCAACGCCACACTAGCGCTCATGAAGAACGTCAGCCCCAGCTACCTCAAGCATCACTTCCTGATCGCCATGCCTCACATGGCCGACCCGAACTTTGCGCACACCTTGACCTACATCGTCGAGCACACGGCCAATGGTGCCATGGGGTTGGTGGTCAACCGTCCGCAAGACCTGAACCTGGCCGATATCCTCGAGCAATTGCGCCCCGATGTCGAACCGCCGATGCTCTGCCAGCATGTGCCGATTTTCATCGGCGGCCCGGTGCAGACCGATCGCGGTTTTGTCCTGCACCCGTCGGGCAAGAAGTTTCAGGCGACCGTTGATCTGGAAGGCGACCTGTCCCTCTCCACGTCCCAGGACGTGCTGTTCGCCATCGCCGATGGTGTCGGCCCGGCCAAGAGTGTCATCACCCTGGGTTATGCCGGCTGGGAAGCCGGGCAGCTTGAAGCCGAACTGGCGCAGAACGCCTGGCTCACCTGCCCGTTCGACGCCGACATCCTGTTCAACACCAGCAGCGAACTGCGCCTCGAAGCGGCGGCCAAACACCTCGGCGTCAACCTTAGCCTGCTCACCAGCCAGGCGGGGCACGCCTGATGGCCCTGCGCCTGATCCTGGGGTTCGACTACGGCACCAAACAGATCGGCGTGGCGGTCGGCCAGGTGATTACCGGCCAGGCCCGCGAACTGTGCACCTTGAAGGCGCAAAACGGTGTTCCCGACTGGAACCAGGTCGAAGCCCTCATTAAAGAGTGGAAGCCCGATGCAGTCGTCGTCGGCCTGCCACTGAACATGGACGGCACGCCGAGCGACATGTGCCTGCGCGCCGAGAAGTTCGCCCGCCGCCTCAACGGCCGCTACAACCTGCCCTTCTATACCCACGATGAACGCCTGACCACGTTTGAAGCCAAGGGCGAACGACGTGATCGTGGCGGGCAAAAAGGCAGTTACCGCGACAACCCGGTCGACGCCATCGCCGCCGCCCTGCTGCTGCAAGGCTGGCTCGACGAAAACACTGCACTGTTCGAATCCTGAAGAGCCGTAACAAGCGACTCTCTATAGCGACAACCCGGAGCCACCTCCAGCACCGCCCGGCCCGGGCCCAAGAAGGAGCAACCATGAGCCTGCCCAATCCCGCCGAACTGATCAGCCAGATGGCGATCCGTCTCAAGGCCCATCTGGAACACCGTGGCATCAGCGAACCGCGCTACATCGGTATTCGTACCGGTGGCGTCTGGGTCGCCCAGGCGTTGCTCGAGGAACTGGGCAGCGATGCGCCGCTCGGCACGCTGGACGTGTCCTTCTACCGCGACGATTTCAGCCAGAACGGCCTGCACCCGCAGGTGCGCCCCTCGGCCCTGCCGTTCGAGATCGAAGGCCAGGACCTGGTGCTGATCGACGACGTGCTGATGAGCGGCCGCACCATCCGCGCCGCAATGAACGAACTCTTCGACTATGGCCGCCCGGCCAGCGTGACGCTGGTGTGCCTGCTGGACCTGGACGCTGGCGAGCTGCCGATCCGCCCGAACGTCGTCGGTGCGACGCTGGCCCTCGCCGCTCACGAGCGCGTGAAGCTGTCCGGCCCGGAACTCAAGCTTGAACTGCAAGACCTTGCCCTTTAATTCGCCCTATTGAGAGTCCCCCTCGCGATGACGCCTCTAGAAACCAAGCGCCCGCTGCAGCTCAATGATCAGGGCCAGCTGCGCCACTTCCTCTCGCTCGACGGTTTGCGCCGCGAACTGCTGACGGAGATCCTCGACACCGCGGACTCGTTCCTCGAAGTCGGCGCCCGGGCCGTGAAGAAGGTCCCGCTGCTGCGCGGCAAGACCGTGTGCAACGTGTTCTTCGAGAACTCCACACGCACCCGCACGACCTTTGAACTGGCGGCCCAACGGTTGTCGGCAGACGTGATCACGTTGAACGTGTCGACATCGTCGGCGAGCAAGGGCGAAACCCTGCTCGACACCCTGCGCAACCTGGAAGCCATGGCCGCCGACATGTTCGTCGTGCGTCACGGTGATTCCGGTGCCGCGCACTTCATCGCCGAACACGTGTGCCCGCAAGTGGCGATCATCAACGGCGGCGACGGCCGTCACGCCCACCCGACCCAGGGCATGCTCGACATGCTGACGATCCGTCGCCACAAGGGCGGTTTCGAAAACCTTTCGGTGGCCATCGTCGGCGACATCCTGCACTCCCGGGTCGCGCGCTCGAACATGCTGGCGCTGAAAACCCTCGGTTGCCCGGACATTCGCGTGATCGCGCCGAAAACCCTGCTGCCGATCGGCATCGAGCAGTACGGCGTGAAGGTCTACACCGACATGGCCGAAGGCCTGAAAGACGTCGATGTGGTGATCATGTTGCGCCTGCAACGCGAGCGCATGGCCGGCGGCCTGCTGCCGAGCGAAGGCGAGTTCTACCGCCTGTTCGGCCTGACCACTGCGCGCCTGGCCGGCGCCAAGCCGGACTGTATCGTCATGCACCCGGGGCCGATCAACCGCGGCGTGGAAATCGAGTCGGCGGTGGCCGACGGCCCGCATTCGGTGATTCTCAACCAGGTGACCTACGGCATCGCCATACGTATGGCTGTGTTGTCCATGGCCATGAGCGGGCAGACTGCCCAGCGCCAATTCGAGCAGGAGAACGCCCAGTGAAGCTCAGCATTCTCGGCGCCCGCGTGATCGATCCAGTCAGCGGGCTGGATCAAGTGACTGATATCCATATCGAAGCCTGCAAGATCGTCGCCATTGGCGCCGCACCGGCCGGTTTCGTCGCCGTCGACACCCTTGATGCCCAAGGCCTGGTGGCCGCTCCTGGCCTGGTTGACCTCAACGTCGCCCTGCGCGAGCCGGGTTACAGCCGCAAAGGTTCGATCGTCAGTGAAACCCGCGCGGCCGCGGCCGGTGGTGTGACCAGCCTGTGCTGCCCGCCGAAAACCAAACCGGTACTGGACACCTCGGCCGTGGCCGAACTGATCCTCGACCGCGCCCGCGAAGCCGGCAACACCAAAGTCTTCCCGATCGGCGCGCTGAGCAAGGGTCTGGACGGTGAGCAACTGGCAGAGCTGGTTGCGTTGCGCGATGCCGGATGCGTGGCGTTCGGCAACGGCCTGGAAAGCTTCCGCAACACCCGCACGCTGTGCCGTGCGCTGGAGTACGCGGCGACCTTCGACCTGACGGTGATATTCAACTCCCAGGACCATGATCTGGCCGAAGGTGGCTTGGCGCATGAAGGCCCGACCGCCAGTTTCCTCGGTTTGCCGGGCATTCCGGAAACCGCCGAAACCGTGGCATTGGCCCGGGATCTGCTGCTGGTCGAGCAAAGCGGCGTGCGTGCGCACTTCAGCCAGCTGACCAGTGCTCGCGGCGTAGCCCTGATCGCTCAGGCTCAGGCCCGAGGGTTGCCGGTGACGGCCGATGTCGCGCTGTATCAGCTGATACTGACCGATGAAGCGCTGATCGATTTCAGCAGCCTCTATCACGTCCAGCCGCCGCTGCGGACCCGCGCCGACCGCGACGGCCTGCGTGAAGCGGTGAAGTCAGGGGTGGTCTCGGCCATTTCCAGCCATCACCAGCCACATGAGCGGGACGCCAAACTGGCGCCGTTCGGTGCGACCGAACCGGGGATCAGCAGTGTTGAACTGTTGCTGCCGCTGGCGATGACGCTGGTGGAGGATGGTTTGCTGGATCTGCCGACATTACTGGCACGTCTGAGCGCCGGTCCTGCAGAAGCCTTGCGCCTGCCGGCAGGCAAGCTGGCAGTGGGTGGCGCGGCGGATATCGTGCTGTTTGACCCGACGGCTTCGACCGTGGCCGGTGAAACCTGGTTGTCCAAGGGTGAGAATTGCCCGTTCATTGGGCATAGCCTGCCTGGCGTGGTGCGTTACACCCTGGTGGACGGGCGGATCAGCCACCAGGCTTGATACCCGGTTGCCCCAATCGCTAGCAGGACTAGCTCCCACACAGGATCTGTGAACAACACAAATCCGCCGTGGGAGCCAGCCTGCTGGCGATGACTTACTGGAAAGTGCCGCGATTCTGAGCGTTGCGAACCGACACCTGATCATTCAGCGTCCAGAAGTCATACAAGACCCCCAGAAAGAACAACCCGCCCGTCACCAGGTACAGCAACCCGCTGATCCACTTCCCTTGATACATGCGGTGTACGCCGAACACACCGAGAAACGTCAGCAGTATCCACGCAACGTTGTATTCGATCGGCCCCGCGGTGAAACGCAGGTCTGCTTCACGGTCCATCGCCGGGATCAGGAAGATGTCGATCAGCCAGCCAATGCCCAGCAAACCGAAGGTGAAAAACCAGATCGTCCCGGTCACCGGCTTGCCGTAATAGAAGCGGTGCGCCCCGGTAAAACCGAAAATCCACAGCAGGTATCCGATCACTTTGCTGTGGGTGTCCTGATGCGGAACGGGGTGTTGATAGGTGTTCATGGATGACCTCAATTCACACGATAGATAAATATTCTTTAAATCTTTGTGACTTTTTTACGAGTAGCCGACGTATGGCAGGTGCTACCTTGTCTGCCGTCAAACCCCTGTAGCAACTGAGTTCTGTCCGACAATTGCGTCCATTTAACGCTTATTTGGTTCCGTTGCACGCCGTTTGAATCGACCAACGGCCTCGGAAGGCCCAAAAAAGCTGTTATAAAGTTGCGCGCTAACCAATATGAGCCTTGCCTAATGCGTCCATTTTTCAAGACATGGCTAACCATTTGCCTTTTGATGCCACTGGCCGCCCACGCCACCAATCGTGAGCAACGTCTTCCTAACGTTAATGGTTACACCCCCAAATCCCATGCTTCTGCTCCTTCGAGCAAAAACAAACAAGCCGTAAAACGCGCCCCGCAGCTGGCCAGCAAAAGCAGCCTTGTCCCGCCAATGGCGACCAAGGAAAGCAGCAATGTGCTGAGCCGCGCCGTGAACGTCCTCGGTACACCTTACCGTTGGGGCGGCAGCAGCCCAAGCAAAGGGTTCGATTGCAGCGGCCTGGTGAAATATGCGTTCAACGACGCCACGTTCGACCTGCCGCGCACCTCGAACGCCATGGCCAGCGGTCATGGCGAGAAAGTCGATCGCAAGGATCTGAAGCCGGGCGACCTGATTTTCTTCAACATCAAGAGCCGTCGGGTCAACCATGTTGCCATCTACCTGGGCAACGACCGCTTCATCCATGCGCCACGCCGCGGCAAGTCGGTGACCATCGACACCTTGAAGAAACCGTACTGGGAAAGCCACTACGTGGTTGCCAAGCGGGTTCTGCCGAAAGAGAAGAACACTCTGCAGGTTGTTCAGCGCTGATTTGAAACAAGATCAAAAGATCGCAGCCTGCGATCTTTTGCTTTTGAGCCTCAGAAATTATCCGGCGACCGCGCCTTCTCCCGAGCGTGCTCGCGACTGATAAAGCCTTTGGTCACCAGATCCTTCAAGCACATATCCAGCGTCTGCATCCCCAGATTCCCGCCGGTCTGAATCGACGAGTACATCTGCGCCACTTTGTCCTCGCGGATCAGGTTACGGATCGCCGATGTCCCCAGCATGATCTCGTGCGCCGCGATGCGGCCCCCGCCAATCTTCTTCACCAGCGTTTGCGACACCACCGCCAGCAATGATTCGGACAGCATCGAACGCACCATCGACTTCTCGTCCCCCGGAAACACATCCACCACCCGGTCGATGGTTTTCGCCGCCGACGTGGTGTGCAGCGTGCCGAACACCAGGTGACCGGTCTCGGCAGCGGTCAGCGCCAGACGAATGGTCTCCAGATCGCGCATCTCCCCCACCAGAATCACATCCGGGTCTTCCCGCAGCGCCGAACGCAACGCCGTGGCGAAACTGCGGGTATCGCGATGGACTTCACGCTGATTGATCAGGCATTTGCGCGACTCGTGGACAAATTCGATCGGGTCTTCGATGGTCAGAATGTGGTGATGGCGATGGTTGTTCAGGTGATCGATCATCGCCGCCAAAGTGGTGGACTTGCCGGAACCGGTCGGTCCGGTCACCAGCACCAGGCCGCGGGGCGCTTCGGTAATCTTGCGAAACACTTCCCCCATGCCCAGGTCCTCCATGCTCAGGACCTTGGACGGAATGGTCCGGAATACGGCGCCTGCACCACGGTTCTGGTTGAAGGCATTGACCCGAAAACGCGCCACGCCGGGGACTTCGAATGAGAAGTCGGTTTCCAGATGCTTCTCGAAGTCCACCCGCTGCAGGTCGTTCATGATGTCGTAGATCAGCTCGTGCACCTCCTTGTGGTCCAGAGCCGGCAGGTTGATGCGCCGCACATCGCCGTCGACGCGAATCATCGGGGGCAAGCCTGCCGACAGGTGCAAGTCGGACGCACCTTGTTTGGCGCTGAACGCCAGCAGTTCAGTGATATCCATAGCACTCCTCAATTCCAGTAGAATGCCGCCAACCTCAGACCGCTGGCGCCTCTTGAATGTCCACGATAGCAGACAACATTGCACTGGTTAGTTCACGCATCCGGGCTGCCGCCCTTGCCGCCCACCGTGACGAGCACAGCGTCCAGCTATTGGCCGTGAGCAAGACCAAGCCCGCTGACGCCGTGCGTGAAGCCCACGCCGCCGGCCTGCGCGACTTTGGCGAGAACTACTTGCAGGAAGCCTTGGGCAAACAGCTCGAATTGACCGACCTGCCCTTGATCTGGCACTTCATCGGCCCCATTCAATCGAACAAGACTCGCGCTATCGCCGAGCATTTCGACTGGGTGCATTCCGTGGATCGTTTGAAAATTGCACAACGCCTGTCCGAACAACGTCCTGCCGATCTGCCACCATTGAACATCTGCATCCAGGTCAACGTCAGCGGTGAAGCCAGCAAATCCGGCTGCACCCCGGCCGACCTGCCCGCCCTGGCCCACGCCATCAGCGAACTGCCGCGCCTGAAGCTTCGCGGGTTGATGGCGATTCCCGAGCCGACTGAAGATCGCGCCGCCCAGGACGCTGCTTTTGCTGCCGTGCAAAGCCTGCAAGCCAGCCTGAACCTGCCGCTCGACACACTTTCCATGGGCATGAGCCACGACCTCGAGTCGGCCATCGCCCAAGGCGCCACCTGGGTCCGCATCGGAACGGCCCTGTTTGGTGCCCGCGACTACAGCCAGCCTTGAACAATGGCTGACACCACTCTTTATAAGGACCTGACATGAGCAAGACTCGTATTGCCTTTATCGGTGCCGGCAACATGGCCGCCAGCCTGATCGGCGGCCTGCGCGCCAAAGGTCTGGACGCCGCGCAGATCCGCGCCAGCGATCCGGGCGCTGAAACCCGCGCCAAAGTGAACGCCGAACAAGGCATTGAAGTATTCGCTGACAACGCCGAGGCCATTCAAGGCGCGGACGTGGTCGTGCTGGCGGTCAAACCCCAGGCGATGAAAGCCGTGTGCGAAGCGATTCGCCCAAGCTTGAAACCGAATCAACTGGTGGTGTCCATCGCCGCCGGCATCACCTGCGCCAGCATGAACAACTGGCTCGGCGCCCAACCGATCGTGCGCTGTATGCCCAACACTCCGGCGCTGCTGCGCCAGGGAGTGAGCGGTTTGTTCGCCACTGCCGAAGTGACCGCAGAGCAACGTCAGCAGGCGCAAGAGCTGCTGTCGGCCGTCGGCATCGCCTTGTGGTTGAACGAAGAACAGCAACTGGACGCCGTCACTGCCGTGTCCGGCTCGGGCCCCGCATACTTCTTCCTGCTGATCGAAGCCATGACCGCTGCCGGCGTGAAGCTGGGTCTGCCGGCGGACATCGCCGCGCAACTGACCCTGCAAACCGCGCTGGGCGCCGCGCACATGGCGGTTGCCAGCGATGTCGACGCTGCGGAACTGCGCCGTCGCGTGACTTCGCCCGCCGGCACCACAGAAGCTGCAATCAAATCGTTCCAGGCTGGTGGCTTCGAAGCCCTGGTAGAAAAAGCACTCGGCGCCGCTGCGCACCGCTCGGCCGAGATGGCCGAACAATTGGGTCAATAAGGAGCCTTACATGATTGGATTGAACACTGCAGCGGTCTACGTGCTGCAAACCCTCGGCAGCCTGTACCTGCTGATCGTGCTGCTGCGCTTTGTGCTGCAACTGGTGCGGGCGAACTTCTACAACCCGCTGTGCCAGTTCGCCGTCAAGGCCACTCAGCCATTGCTCAAGCCGCTGCGCCGGATTATCCCGAGCATGTTCGGCCTGGACATGTCCTCGCTGGTACTGGCGATCCTCGTGCAACTGGCGCTGATGGCCCTCACCCTGCTGCTGACCTACGGCACCACCGGCAACCCGCTGCAGCTACTGATCTGGTCGCTGATTGGCGTGACCGCGCTGTTCCTGAAAATTTTCTTCTTCGCGCTGATCATCAGCGTGATCCTGTCGTGGGTCGCACCGGGCAGCCACAACCCTGGTGCCGAGCTGGTGAACCAGATCTGCGAACCGGCCCTGGCGCCGTTCCGCAAGATCCTGCCCAACCTTGGCGGCCTGGATATCTCGCCGATCCTGGCGTTCATGGTGCTGAAGCTGATCGACATGCTGGTGATCAACAACCTCGCCGCGATGACGATGATGCCGGAAATCCTGCGTCTGCTGATCTGACCCGGTGAGCTACTTTCGCTGGGACGGTGACGACCTGATTCTGGAGTGTCATCTGCAACCGGCAGCCCGCAGCGATGATTTCTGCGGGTTGCACGGGGATCGATTGAAGATTCGCCTGACGGCGCCGCCGGTTGAAGGCAAGGCCAACGCGTACCTGATAGCGTTTCTGGCCAAGGCGTTCGGAGTGTCCAAGAGCCAGGTGAGCTTGATCAGCGGCGAGTTGAACCGGCAGAAACGGGTGCGAATCTGTTCGCCGAAGAAGCTGCCGGAGTTGCCGGATCTGGCGCGCCCGACTGGTTGACCGAGGCGTGGCTTGCCCGCGATGGCCGCGCCTCGGTCTTACGGGGGAAAAATCAGGCCCGGCCTTTGCTTGCCGCTAACCCCACCGGTCTTTAGACTTACGCCTCATTTCAACGAGAGCAGGGTCGATGCCAACTGCCTTTCCCCCCGATTCTGTTGGTCTGGTGACGCCGCAAGTGGCGCACTTCAGCGAACCCCTGGCCCTGGCCTGCGGCCGTTCGCTTCCGGCGTATGACCTGATCTACGAAACCTACGGCACGCTGAACGCCACGGCGAGCAACGCCGTGCTGATCTGCCACGCGTTGTCGGGCCACCATCACGCGGCGGGTTTCCACAGCCCCGACGACCGCAAGCCCGGTTGGTGGGACAGCTGCATCGGTCCCGGCAAGCCGATCGACACCAACAAGTTCTTCGTGGTCAGCCTGAACAACCTCGGCGGCTGCAACGGCTCCACCGGCCCGAGCAGCGTCAACCCGGAAACCGGCAAGCCGTTCGGCGCCGATTTCCCGGTGCTCACCGTGGAAGACTGGGTGCACAGCCAGGCGCGCCTGGCAGACCGACTCGGCATCAGCCAATGGGCCGCCGTGATCGGCGGCAGCCTCGGCGGCATGCAGGCCATGCAGTGGAGCATCACGTACCCCGATCGCATTCGTCACTGCCTGGCCATCGCCTCGGCTCCGAAGCTGTCGGCGCAGAACATCGCTTTCAACGAAGTCGCACGCCAGGCGATCCTCACCGACCCTGACTTCCACGGCGGCTCATTCCAGGAAGCGGGCGTGATCCCCAAGCGCGGCTTGATGCTGGCGCGGATGGTCGGGCACATCACCTACCTGTCCGACGATTCAATGGGCGAGAAATTCGGCCGTGGCCTCAAGAGCGAAAAGCTCAACTACGACTTCCACAGCGTCGAGTTCCAGGTTGAAAGCTACCTGCGTTATCAGGGCGAGGAGTTCTCCGGGCGTTTCGATGCCAACACTTACCTGCTGATGACCAAGGCGCTGGATTACTTCGACCCGGCGGCGAACTTCGACGATGACCTGGCGAAAACCTTCGCCGGCGCCTCGGCCAAGTTCTGCGTGATGTCCTTCACCACCGACTGGCGCTTCTCCCCTGCCCGCTCGCGGGAACTGGTGGACGCATTGATGGCGGCCAAGAAAGACGTTTGCTACCTCGAGATCGACGCTCCGCAAGGCCACGACGCCTTCCTGATTCCGATCCCGCGCTACTTGCAGGCGTTCAGCAATTACATGAACCGCATTACGTTGTGAGAAAGCCATGAGAGCTGATCTGGAAATCATCCAGGAATGGATCCCCGCCGGCAGCCGCGTGCTCGACCTCGGTTGCGGTGACGGCGAGCTGCTGACGTGGCTGCGGGACAACAAGCAAGTCACCGGCTACGGCCTGGAAAATGACCCGGACAACATCGCCGAGTGCGTGGCCAAGGGCATCAACGTGATCGAGCAGGACCTGGACAAGGGCCTGGGCAACTTTGCCAGCAACAGTTTCGACATCGTGGTCATGACCCAGGCGCTGCAAGCCGTGCACTACCCGGACAAGATCCTCGACGAAATGCTGCGCGTCGGTCGCCAGTGCATCATCACCTTCCCCAACTTCGGTCACTGGCGCTGCCGCTGGTACCTGGCGAGCAAGGGCCGGATGCCGGTGTCCGAGTTTCTGCCGTACACCTGGTACAACACGCCGAACATCCACTTCTGCACCTTCGAAGACTTTGAAGCGTTGTGTCGCGAACGTGACGCGAAGGTCATTGATCGGCTTGCCGTGGATCAACAGCATCGGCACGGGTGGGCCAGTAAGCTATGGCCTAATCTGTTAGGTGAGATCGGTATCTACCGCGTCAGCAGCCCCGGGCTGCAAGACCACAAGGTCGCGGTCTGAACCACGACATTCCAAGGAGAACGATAATGGGTCGTCTAGCGCTGTTTGTACTCACTGCCTGCCTGAGCGTCACCGCCATGGCTGCCGATGCCATCAAAGGTGACCGTCAGGAAAAGTTCGGTGATTTGACGGTGCATTACAACACCTTCAACTCCACCTTCCTGACACCGGACATCGCCAAGGCCGCGGAGCTCACCCGCAGCAAGAATCAAGGCGTGATCAACGTTTCGGTGCTCAAGGATGGCAAGCCGCAGATGGCTCAAGTGAGCGGCACGGTCAAAGACCTGACCAGCCAGTCCGTACCACTGAAATTCAAACAGATCACCGAACAAGGCGCGATCTACTACATCGCGCAGTTCCCGGTCGATCAGCAGGAAGTCCGCACCTTCGAGATCAAGGTGCAGAACGGTGACAAAATCAACACCATCAATTTCAACCAAGAGCTTTTCCCCGGCGAATGATCAACTTCACGCAACTCGTACTGGCCAGCCACAACGCCGGCAAACTCAAGGAACTCCAGGCCATGCTTGGCGGCTCGGTGCAACTGCGCTCGATCGGCGAGTTCAGCAGCGTCGAGCCTGAAGAAACCGGCCTGTCGTTCGTCGAGAACGCCATCCTCAAGGCCCGTAATGCCGCGCGCATTTCCGGCCTGCCGGCACTGGCCGACGACTCGGGACTGGCGGTGGATTTCCTCGGCGGTGCGCCGGGGATCTACTCGGCCCGTTATGCCGACGGCCAGGGCGATGCGGCGAACAACGCCAAACTGCTCGATGCCCTGAAAGACGTGCCGGAAGCCGAGCGCGGCGCGCAGTTCGTCTGCGTCCTGGCGCTGGTGCGTCACGCCGACGATCCATTGCCGATCCTTTGCGAAGGTCTGTGGCATGGCCGCATCCTGACCCAAGCCAGCGGTGATCACGGATTTGGCTACGACCCGCTGTTCTGGGTGCCGTCGCGCGATTGCTCCAGCGCCGAGCTAAGCCCGAACGAAAAGAACCTCATCAGCCACCGCGCCCGTGCAATGGATCTGCTGCGCCAGCGTCTAGGCCTGATATGACCCATGAATCATCCGCGTCGCCGCTGATTTTCGGCGGCGCCGCACAATCGCCCCGGGCGGCCTTGCCTTTGTTGCCTCCCCTGGCGTTGTACATCCACATCCCGTGGTGTGTGCGCAAATGCCCTTATTGCGACTTCAACTCCCACACCGCCAGCCCGGTACTGCCGGAAGATGAGTACGTCGACGCGCTACTCGCTGACCTCGATCAGGATCTGCACGCCGTTTACGGCCGTGAATTGAGCTCGATCTTCTTTGGTGGCGGCACGCCGAGCCTGTTCAGCGCCGAAGCCTTGGGCCGATTGCTCAAGGGCGTCGAGCAGCGCATCCGGTTTGCCAGCGACATCGAAATCACCCTGGAGGCCAATCCGGGGACGTTCGAGCAAGAGAAGTTCGTCGCCTACCGCGCATTGGGCATCAATCGCTTGTCGATCGGCATCCAGAGCTTTCAGGAAGAGAAACTCAAGGCACTGGGGCGGATTCACAATGGCGATGAAGCGGTACGTGCCGCCGGCATGGCCCGCGAGGCCGGGTTCGATAACTTCAACCTGGACCTGATGCACGGTTTGCCGGATCAGTCGCTGGACGACGCCCTGAGCGACCTTCGTCAGGCCATCGCCCTGAAACCGACCCACTTGTCCTGGTATCAACTGACGCTGGAGCCGAACACGGTGTTCTGGAACCAGCCGCCGACGCTGCCGGAAGACGACATGCTGTGGGATATTCAGGAAGCCGGTCAGGCGCTGCTCGCCGAACACGGTTACGTGCAATACGAAGTCTCCGCCTATGCCCAGCCCGGTCGTCCGGCGCGGCACAACCTCAACTACTGGAGTTTTGGCGACTTCATCGGCATCGGCGCCGGCGCTCACGGCAAGCTCAGTCACCCGGACGGGCGCATTGTGCGCACCTGGAAGACGCGCCTGCCGAAGGACTACCTGAACCCGGCGAAAAGCTTCAAGGCTGGCGAGAAGGCACTGACCAATGATGAAATGCCGTTCGAGTTCCTGATGAACGCCTTGCGCCTGACCGAGGGCGTCGAATCGCGACTGTACCCGGAGCGTACCGGGCTGAGTCTGGAAAGCTTCGCCGAAGGCCGCCTCGAGGCCGAACAAAGCGGCTTGTTGCAGGTCGAACCGTCACGTCTGGCGGCCACCGAGCGCGGGCAACTATTCCTCAATGACTTGCTGCAGACATTTCTGAGCTGATTTCAGCCTTAAGGGAAAACGAATGGATTTGATACTCGACCTGCTCGCCACCGTCTCCCGCTGGAGCCGCAGCAACCTGTCAGAAATCTCGCTGGCGCTGGTGGGCTGTTTGCTGGTGCTGTTCGGCGCGGACATCAAAGGCTGGGTCGATCAACGCCTGGGCAGCATCGCCGGCGCCTTGCGCGTCCCGCTGATGGCCTTGGTATGCATGGTCGGCAGCGGTCTCGCGCTGATCTACGCCACGCCGTGGATCATCAAAGGCCTGAGCCAGTTCAACAACTACAGCCTGGCGCCGGTGTTGTTGGTGGTATTGGTGCTCATCGGCGTCGTCGCCGACCGCCGCTGACTTCAGCTACAACCGAAAACAACTGTGGGAGCGAGACCGGCTTGCCGGTCTCGCTCCCACAGTTTGTATTGCGTAGGGCTTAGGACTGCTTCTCGAACTTCAGGTCCCACACGCCATGCCCAAGACGTTCGCCGCGGCGTTCGAACTTGGTGATCGGGCGCTCGGCCGGGCGCGGAACGCACTTGCCGTCTTCCGCCAGGTTGCGATAACCCGGCGCAACGCTCATCACTTCCAGCATGTATTCGGCGTACGGCTCCCAGTCGGTGGCCATGTGCAGAATACCGCCGACCTTCAACTTGCTGCGCACCAGTTCAGCGAACGACGCCTGAACGATACGGCGCTTGTGATGCCGGCTCTTGTGCCACGGGTCGGGGAAAAACAGCATCAGGCGATCGAGGCTGTTGTCGGCGATGCAACGGTTGAGCACTTCGATCGCGTCGCAATCGTAGACCCGCAGGTTGGTCAGGCCCTGAGTCAGCACGCCATTGAGCAGCGCGCCGACACCCGGGCGGTGCACTTCCACGCCAATGAAATCCTGTTCCGGCGAGGCCGCGGCCATTTCCAGCAGCGAATGGCCCATGCCGAAACCGATTTCCAGCGAGCGCGGTGCCGAGCGGCCGAACACCTGGTCGTAATCCACCGGCGCGTCGGCCAATGGCAGCACAAACAGCGGCGTGCCTTGATCCAGGCCTTTTTGCTGGCCTTCGGTCATGCGCCCGGCGCGCATCACGAAACTCTTGATGCGGCGGTGTTGGCGCTCGTCGCCTTCTTCCGTCTGGATTGGCGTGTCGTTTGATTCAGTCATCAATGGCTCTTACTTGATCAGACCATCCAGCGGCGAGGAGGCGCTGGCATAGAGTTTTTTCGGCATGCGGCCGGCGAGGTAGGCCAGGCGGCCCGCGACGATGGCGTGTTTCATGGCTTCAGCCATCATGATCGGCTGCTGGGCATGGGCGATGGCCGAGTTCATCAGCACCGCTTCACACCCCAGTTCCATGGCGATGGTGGCGTCGGAAGCCGTACCGACACCGGCATCCACCAACACCGGAATCTTGGCTTCTTCGAGGATGATCTGCAGGTTGTACGGGTTGCAGATCCCCAGGCCCGTGCCGATCAGACCGGCCAGCGGCATGACCGCGATAACGCCGATTTCCGCCAGTTGACGGGCAATGATCGGGTCATCACTGGTGTACACCATCACGTCGAAACCTTCCTTGACCAGCACTTCGGCGGCCTTGAGGGTTTCGATGACGTTGGGGAACAGGGTTTTCTGGTCCGCCAGCACTTCCAGCTTCACCAGGTTGTGACCGCCGAGCAGCTCACGGGCCAGGCGGCAGGTGCGCACTGCCTCGGTAGCGTCGAAGCAACCGGCGGTGTTCGGCAGGAAGGTGTAGCGATCCGGCGACAGGACTTCGAGCAGGTTCGGTTCGCCCGCATTCTGGCCGAGGTTGGTACGGCGCACGGCGAAGGTGACGATCTCGGCACCCGAGGCCTCGATGGCCAGGCGGGTTTCTTCCATGTCGCGGTACTTGCCGGTGCCTACCAGCAAACGCGACTGGTAAGTACGACCGGCCAGGACGAAGGGCTTGTCGCTACGAACGATGCTCATGGGAAATCCTCTGTAGGGGTGAGGTTCTTGCAGAATTCTGTGCCCTTAGGGGCCGGGCGACTAGCCGCCGCCGATGGCGTGCACCACTTCGACGGAATCGCCGTCGTTCAGCGTGGTTTCTGCGTGCTGGCTGCGCGGGACGATATCCAGATTGAGTTCGACCGCCACCCGGCGTCCGGTCAGATCCAGACGGGTCAGCAGGGCCGCAACGGTTTCACCGTCGGGCAGTTCAAGGGATTCGCCGTTCAACTGAATGCGCATGCCGAATGCCGCCATCATTTTTAGGGGCAGGCATTCTAGCCCGATCAGTCTTGGCGACCCAAGCCATTCGTCATGAAATGGACCGCCCGGTCAGCTCAACCGCCAGGCGGCAAGGCCCAGGCAGAGCCAACCCACCAGAAATGCCAGGCCGCCGAAGGGTGTGATGATCCCGAGCTTGCTGACGCCGGTCAGGGTCAACAGGTACAGACTGCCGGAAAACAGCAGGATGCCAATCGCAAACGAGGCGCCGGCCCAAGTGATCAGTCGACCCGGAATCTGTGTGGCCAGCAGCGCGATACCCAGCAATGCCAAGGTGTGCACCAATTGGTAAGTGACGCCGGTGTGGAAGATTGCCAGGTATTCAGGCGTCAGCCGGTTTTTCAGGCCATGGGCGGCGAACGCGCCAAGGGCAACGCCAGTAAAGCCGAAAAAAGCGGCCAGCATCAGAAAGCCACGCAGCATGAAGAACTCCAGTCAGACTCGATCAACAGGGTCTGTATAATGGCCCGCTCAACGGGTTCGGCCAAGCCATCTCTATGCTGCGTTTATTTTTACGACGATTCACGAAGGCCCTGCTCTGGTTCGCGGGTGGCAGCGTATTGCTGGTTCTGATTTTTCGCGTGGTGCCGCCACCGGGTACGGCGCTGATGGTCGAGCGCAAGATCGAATCCTGGATCGACGGGGAGCCGATTGACCTGCAACGCACCTGGAAACCCTGGGATGAAATATCTGACGACCTTAAAGTCGCAGTGATTGCCGGCGAAGATCAGAAATTCCCGGAGCATTGGGGTTTTGACCTGGGTGCGATCCGGGCCGCACTGGCCCACAACGAGCTGGGCGGTTCGGTGCGCGGTGCCAGCACCTTGAGCCAGCAAGTCTCGAAAAACCTGTTTTTGTGGTCCGGGCGCAGTTGGTTGCGCAAAGGGCTGGAAGCCTGGTTTACCGGGTTGATCGAGGTGTTTTGGCCCAAGCAGCGGATTCTTGAGGTTTACTTGAACAGCGTCGAGTGGGATGACGGCGTGTTTGGCGCGGAAGCGGCGGCCAGGCATCACTTTGGTGTTGGCGCTCGTTCTTTGTCGCGCCAGCAAGCGAGTTTGCTGGCTGCCGTTCTACCCAATCCAAGGGTGTGGAGCGCGAGTCATCCGACCAATTATGTTGCGCGGCGGGCTGGGTGGATTCGGCAGCAGATGAGTCAGCTAGGTGGTGATAGCTATCTGCTGGGGCTCAACGATTCACGCCGGGCGCCTTGGTCCCAATAACACCGCAAATCCCCTGTGTGAGCGAGCCTGCTCGCGATAGCGGTAGATTATTCAACATCTGTACCGACTGACCTGACGCCATCGCGAGCAGGCTCACTCCCACAGGGGCCGGCGCCAGCCGGATAAATGGGCAATAAAAAACGCCCCGATCAATGATCGGGGCGTTTTTTATTGCCTTCTCGCAGGTTACGCAGCGATCGACAACTTGAGCTTGTTCATCGCGCTCTTCTCAAGCTGACGAATACGCTCGGCCGACACGTTGTACT
The DNA here is from genome assembly GCF_048079215.1 of Pseudomonas sp. NFX71. NCBI lineage: Bacteria > Pseudomonadati > Pseudomonadota > Gammaproteobacteria > Pseudomonadales > Pseudomonadaceae > Pseudomonas > Pseudomonas sp. NFX71. The sequence goes on from NZ_CP182230.1 coordinate 1,520,430, forward strand.
TCTGCGCCAGGTCGTGCAGCGTGGCTTTCTCTTCAGCCAACCAGCGCTGATAAAGAATGTCACGGCTGCGGTCGTCCAGCACTTCCAGCGCTTCGTGCAGGTTGTGGTTGGAGTTGTCGCTCCAGTCGGCATCTTCCAGTTGACGGGCCGGGTCGTACCGGTGGTCTTCCAGATAGTTGGCCGGCGACTGGAAAGCACTGTCGTCGTCCGCTTCTGCGGCCGGGTCGAAAGCCATGTCATGGCCGGTCAGGCGACTTTCCATCTCGCGCACTTCCCGCGGCTCTACGCCGAGGCTTTCCGCCACACGGTGGACTTCCTCGTTGTTCAGCCACGCCAGACGTTTCTTCTGGCTGCGCAGGTTGAAGAAGAGCTTGCGCTGGGCCTTGGTGGTCGCGACTTTCACGATGCGCCAGTTGCGCAGGATGAACTCGTGGATTTCCGCCTTGATCCAGTGCACAGCGAACGAAACCAGACGCACACCCATTTCCGGGTTGAAGCGCTTCACGGCCTTCATCAGGCCGACGTTGCCTTCCTGGATCAGGTCAGCCTGAGCCAGGCCGTAGCCGGAATAGCTACGGGCGATATGTACGACAAAACGCAGGTGGGCGAGCACCATCTGCCGAGCCGCCCCCAAATCCTGCTCATAATAGAGACTCTCGGCCAGTTCACGCTCCTGCTCCGGCGTCAGCAATGGAATGCTGTTGACGGTGTGCACGTAGGCCTCCAGGTTCGCACCCGGGACCAGAGCATATGCAGGTTGCAAAGAATTGGTCATACGAAAAAACCTCCGACTTACAAACTCGTGCAGTTCAGCACTGCGAAAATTGACCGGAAACCGAAGAACAAGTTCCCTGAACCCATAAACGCTGAAAGGTCAATACGAGCAAAATGATACTACTTAGGCGCAAGCTCCCTCAGGTGGCGTGCGACTGCAATCCATGCACCGATATACCCTAACAGCACCGCGCCAAGCAAGAGCGACAGACCGTCGGCAACCGGCACTCCGGCCAGCGCGAAATCACTGCCGTACAAACCCGCCAGCCCGACTACCGCGTCGTTCAGCCAGTTCAGGCCGAACGCCAATACACCCCAGGAAAGCAACCCCGCACCGAAGCCATACAGCGCGCCCATATACAGAAAGGGCCGGCGCACATAACTGTCAGTGCCGCCGACGAGTTTAATCACTTCTATCTCTGTGCGGCGGTTTTCAATATGAAGACGAATGGTATTGCCTATCACCAAAAGTAATGCAGAAACCAGAAGCACGGTCAGACCGAAGACAAAACGGTCGCCCAGCTTCAGGATAGCTGCCAGACGCTCGACCCAGACTAGATCAAGTTGTGCCTGTTGTACCTTCGGCAGCTCGGAAAGTTTTTGTCGTAATGCTTCAAGCGCAGGCTTGTCGACTTCGTTCGGCGTCACCAGTACCACGCCTGGCAAGGGGTTTTCCGGCAACTCCTTCAGCGCCTCGCCCAGTCCGGACTGCTGCTGAAACTCTTCCAGCGCTTGATCACGGCCGACATATTCAGCATCGGCGACGCCGGGAATGCCTTTGATCTGGTCGCGCAACGACTCGCCTTCAGCCGGGCTGGCCTCAAGTTGCAGGTACAGGGAAATCTGCGCCGCACGCTGCCAGGAACCGCCGAGACGCTCGACGTTGCTTAGCAAAAGTGACAGGCCCATCGGCAAACTCAGGGCCACCGCCATCACCATGCAGGTGAAGAAACTACCGATGGGCTGCTTGCCCAGGCGACGCAAACTGTCCAGCAGACTGGCGCGATGGCTTTCGACCCAGGCGCGGAACAGCGTGGCAAAGTCCGGGCCGTCGTCATCGTCGCGTTTTTTCTTCTGCGGTTGCGGGTCGGCGGCTTTCGGCGCCACGCGCTCGGAAACCTTAGGGCTGCGTGTCGCACTCATACGCCGGCCTCCCCGTCGCCGATCAGTCGGCCGCGTTGCAGGGTCAACATGCGATGACGCATGCGAGCGATCAAGGCCAGGTCGTGACTGGCGATCAGCACGCTGGTGCCCAAGCGGTTGATGTCTTCGAACACGCCCATGATCTCGGCCGCCAGACGCGGATCGAGGTTACCGGTCGGCTCATCCGCCAACAGCAGCGCCGGCCGGTGAACGATGGCGCGGGCGATGCCGACGCGTTGCTGCTGGCCGGTGGACAGGTCGCCGGGGTACAGATCGGTTTTATCCGACAGCGCCACCCGCTCCAGGGCCGAATCCACACGCTTGGCGATCTCGGCCTTGGAAAGACCGAGGATCTGCAGTGGCAGCGCGACGTTATTGAACACGGTGCGATCGAACAGCAACTGGTGATTCTGGAACACCACGCCAATCTGCCGACGCAGGAAGGGAATTTGCGCATTGCTGATGGTGCCGAGGTCCTGGCCGGCCAGCAGCAACTTTCCGGTGGTCGGACGCTCCATCGCCAGCAGCAGCCGCAACAAGGTGCTTTTACCAGCGCCGGAGTGGCCGGTCACAAACAAGAACTCGCCCCGACGGACTCGAAAGCTCAGCTCATGCAAGCCGACGTGACCGTTCGGGTAGCGTTTACCGACCTGTTCGAAACGAATCATGAACGCTCCCGCTCGGCAAACAATGCCTGGACAAAGGGTTCTGCTTCAAAAGTGCGCAAGTCATCGATGCCTTCACCGACGCCGATGTAGCGAATCGGCAGGCCAAACTGCTTGGCCAGGGCGAAAATCACCCCGCCCTTGGCGGTGCCGTCGAGCTTGGTCAGCGCCAGGCCGGTCAGTTCGACGGTCTGGTTGAATTGCTTGGCCTGGTTGATCGCGTTCTGACCGGTGCCGGCATCGAGCACCAGCAGCACCTCGTGCGGTGCGTCGGCGTCGAGCTTGCCGATCACCCGGCGAACCTTCTTCAACTCTTCCATCAAATTGTCTTTGGTGTGCAGACGACCGGCGGTGTCGGCGATCAACACGTCAATGCCACGAGCCTTGGCCGCCTGCACGGCGTCGAAGATCACCGAAGCCGAGTCGGCGCCAGTGTGCTGGGCGATCACCGGAATCTTGTTGCGCTCGCCCCAGACCTGCAATTGCTCGACCGCCGCGGCACGGAAGGTATCACCCGCCGCGAGCATGACTTTCTTGCCTTCGAGTTGCAGTTTCTTCGCCAGTTTGCCGATGGTGGTGGTCTTGCCGGCGCCGTTGACACCGACGACCAGAATCACGAACGGTTTGTTTTGCGAAGTGATTTTCAGCGGCTGCTCGACCGGCTTGAGCATTGCCGCCAGTTCAGCCTGCAGGGACTTGTAGAGAGCGTCGGCATCCGCCAGCTCTTTACGCGCAACCTTTTGGGTCAGGCGCTGGATGATGACCGAAGTGGCTTCAACGCCGACGTCGGCCGTCAGCAAACGGGTTTCGATGTCTTCGAGCAGCTCGTCATCGATGATCTTCTTGCCGAGGAACAGGCTGGCCATGCCTTCGCCGATGCTGGCGCTGGTCTTGGACAGGCCTTGCTTGAGGCGAGCGAAGAAACCGGCCTTGGTTTCTTCGGTGCGCGCTGGCTCGGCGGGTGTTTCGACCGGCACGACCGGCGCGGCGGCCACGGGAGCGACGACCGGTGCGGGCTCTGGCGCTGGAACAATAGGAACAACCGGAGCGGCTGGAGCGACGAAGGCTGGAATCACAGGCTCCGGAACAACCGGCGCAGGCGCGGCCACAACAACCGGCTCAAGAGTCGGTTCAACCACCGGAGCCTGAATCGGCTCAGGCGCGAACGCAGTCGGCGCTGGAATCGGCGGCGTAATGTGCGGTGCCAATTCGTCTTCGACCAAAGCCACCGGCTCTTCCGCCACCGGCAATGTCAGCCACGGCTCGGCGGCTGGTGTCAGCGGCTGTTCGGCCACGACCTCAGCTTGCGCCTCAGCCATCGGTTGCAGCACCGGTTCGGCATTCGGCAGGACAATCGGCGCCAGCTCTTCTTCTATTACAGGCGCCGGGGCTGGCTCAGGGAGTGGCTGTGGCTGTTCGACGACGGTTTCCTGCGGCTTTTTGCGCAGCCATCCGAACAGGCTTTTCTTCTCGCCAGCCGCAGCTGGGGCTTTCTTGTCGTCGTTGGAACCAAACATGGAGGACGGCTATCTCACGGTAGCGACGCGCCAAAGGGCGCCTCGGCAAGTAAATATTCGATGCAGAACAGACTGCGATTGACCCCGCTTGTTCACGCGCAACATTTTGTAGAGGTGCAAATGGCGCCTTACAAAAACGATTTCACGAAAGACTGATGCGGCAAAATCGGCGAAAAGGTGGAGTTTAGCTGATAAAACGTAGCCTTCTGCCGCAAACCCATACAACCTGATCAAACGCAATGGCCTGATAGGCGTGGCCGCCAGTAAAACGGATCAGTATCCTAGCACCCTCTCGCCCGCCGACGCTAAGACCAAGCGGGCAGCTCAACAGGTTTAAAAAACGAATGAATGCTCTAGCCCGCCGCGCTGCAGGCCTGCTGCTCAGCACAGTTTGTCTGCCACTTTCAGCCCTCGCTGCCGATCCGCAACCCACCCACGAATTCACCCTCGACAATGGCCTGAAGGTCGTCGTGCGTGAAGACCATCGTGCGCCGGTGGTGGTTTCCCAAGTCTGGTACAAGGTCGGTTCAAGCTACGAGACACCGGGGCAAACCGGCTTGTCCCATGCGCTGGAACACATGATGTTCAAGGGCAGCGAGAAAGTCGGCCCCGGCGAGGCCTCGCTGATCCTGCGCGACCTCGGCGCGGAAGAGAACGCGTTCACCAGCGACGACTTCACTGCCTACTATCAAGTGCTGGCCCGCGACCGTCTGGGCGTGGCCTTCGAACTCGAAGCGGACCGCATGGCCAGCCTGCGCCTGCCGGCTGACGAATTCGCCCGCGAAATCGAAGTCATCAAAGAAGAACGCCGCTTGCGCACTGACGACAAGCCGATGTCCAAGGCCTACGAACGCTTCAAGGCCATGGCTTACCCGGCCAGCGGCTATCACACGCCGACCATCGGCTGGATGGCGGACCTCGACCGCATGAAAGTCGAAGAGCTGCGCCACTGGTACCAATCCTGGTACGTGCCGAACAACGCCACGCTGGTGGTGGTCGGCGACGTGACCCCGGAAGAGGTCAAAACCCTGGCCCAGCGCTATTTCGGTCCGATCGCCAAGCGTGATGTGCCGCCGGCGAAAATCCCGATGGAACTGGCCGAACCCGGCGAGCGGCAGATCACCCTGCATGTGCAGACGCAATTGCCGAGCCTGATGCTGGGCTTCAACGTACCGAGCATCGCCACCGCTCAAGACAAGCGTTCAGTCAACGCCTTGCGCCTGATCTCGGCCCTGCTCGACGGCGGCTACAGCGGACGCATCCCGACACAACTGGAACGCGGCGAAGAGCTGGTGTCCGGCGGCTCGTCGAGCTACGACGCCTACACCCGCGGCGACAGCCTGTTCACGCTTTCGGCAACGCCGAACACCCAGAAGAACAAAACCATGGCCCAGGCCGAAGCCGGGTTGTGGAAGCTGCTCGAACAGCTGAAAACCACCGCGCCATCGGCCGAAGAGCTGGAGCGCGTGCGGGCCCAGGTGATTGCCGGCCTGGTTTACGAGCGTGACTCGATCACCAGCCAGGCGACCGCCATCGGCCAACTGGAAACGGTCGGCCTGTCGTGGAAGCTGATGGACACCGAACTGGCCGAACTGGAAAGCGTCACGCCAGAGGACATCCAGAAAGCCGCCAAGCTGTATTTCACCCGCGAACGTCTCAGCGTCGCCCATGTCCTGCCACTGGAGACGACTCATGAGTGAGCGTAAAAAACCACGTCTGGCCCTGATTGGCCTGATTGCTGTTGCCCTGATCGGCTCCGCGGCCTTCTATTTCTCGAAGACTGACGAATCCATCGCCAGCGAAGCCCTCGACAAGGCCAAGTCCAGCCAGAAGCTGCAATCGCTGGCCGAACTCGACGGCAAGGCGCCGAGTCGCCGCACGCTGGACGTACAGACCTGGAACACGGCCGAAGGCGCCAAGGTGCTGTTCGTCGAGGCCCGCGAGTTGCCGATGTTCGACATGCGCCTGATCTTCGCCGCCGGCAGCAGCCAGGACGGCGATGCGCCGGGCCTGGCCGTGCTGACCAACGCAATGCTCAACGAAGGCGTGGCCGGCAAAGATGTTGGCGCCATTGCCCAGGGCTTTGAAGGCCTGGGTGCCGACTTCGGCAACGGCGCGTTCAAGGACATGGCACTGGCCTCGTTGCGCAGCCTCAGCGCCGCGGACAAACGCGAGCCCGCACTGAAACTGTTCTCCGAAGTCGTCGGCAAACCGACCTTCCCCGCCGATTCGTTTGCGCGCATCAAGAACCAGATGCTCGCCGGCTTCGAATACCAGAAACAGAACCCCGGCAAACTCGCCAGCATCGAGCTGATGAACCGCTTGTACGGCGACCACCCTTACGCGCATTCCAGCGATGGCACGGCGAAAACCGTTCCAGCCATTACCCTGGCTCAGTTGAAGGCGTTCCATGAGAAAGCCTACGCCGCCGGCAACGTGGTGATTGCGCTGGTGGGCGACCTGTCCCGCGCCGAAGCCGAGGCGATGGCTGCGCAAGTCTCCGGCGCGCTGCCGAAAGGCCCTGCCCTGGCGAAATTGCCGCAACCGGACGAGCCAAAAGCCAGCATCGGCCACATCGAGTTCCCGTCCAAGCAGACCAACCTGATGCTCGCGCAACTGGGCATCGACCGTGACGACCCGGATTACGCCGCGCTGTCCATGGGCAACCAGATCCTCGGCGGCGGTGGGTTTGGCACCCGTTTGATGAGCGAAGTGCGCGAGAAGCGCGGCCTGACGTACGGCGTGTATTCGGGCTTTACCCCGATGCAGGCGCGCGGCCCGTTCATGATCAATCTGCAGACCCGTGCCGAGATGAGTGAAGGCACGCTGAAACTGGTGCAGGATGTGCTCGCCGACTACCTTAAAACCGGACCGACCGAGAAAGAACTCGACGACGCCAAGCGTGAACTGGCCGGCAGCTTCCCGCTGTCCACCGCCAGCAACGCGGATATCGTCGGCCAGCTCGGCGCGATGGGGTTCTACAACCTGCCGTTGAGCTATCTGGAGGACTTCATGCAGCAGTCCCAAAGCCTGACCGTCGAGCAAGTCAAAACGGCACTGAACAAACACCTGAGCACGGACAAAATGGTCATCGTCAGCGCTGGCCCGACCGTGCCGCAAAAGCCGTTACCGGCCCCTACTGATAAACCTGCCGAGCAGCCGCTCGGGGTTCCGGAGCATTAATGGCCACTCGTCCTAAAAAACCTGTTCACAACGTGCACAACGGCGTGAATCAACTGCGCATCATCGGCGGTGAATGGGGCAGCCGAAAGCTGAGCTTCCCCGATGCACCCGGCCTGCGCCCCACGCCAGACCGAGTGCGTGAAACCTTGTTCAACTGGCTTGCACCGTATGTGCCCGGGGCCAAGGTCTTTGACCCGTTCGCCGGCAGCGGCGCGCTGTTCCTCGAGGCGCTGTCCCGTGGCGCGGCGATGGGCCAGGCGCTGGACGCCAGCAACATCGCCGTCTCAAGCATCAAGGAACATCTGGGCACCCTGCGCTGCACCACCGGCCAGATCCAGACGGCCGATGCCCTGCGCTACCTGGAAACCCAGCCAGCAGTGGCTTACGACCTGGTGTTCCTCGATCCGCCGTTCAACCAGAACCTGTTGCCCACCGTCTGCACTCTGCTGGAAGAGCGCCAATGGCTGGCGAACGACGCCTGGGTGTACACCGAGAGCGAAACCGCCCCTTCGACGCTTGGTTTGCCGGCGAACTGGCGCCTGCACCGCGAGCAGAAATCCGGGCGCGTCTACTACTCGCTGTGGCAGCGAAGCACTGAAGTGTCTTCTTAAAGCAATCACCTGGACGGCAAACCGTCCGTCCAGGGCGCCCTCCCGCTTTCTCAAACAGCAACATACCCGGTTTGCCTGATTCTTTTCCTTTAGTTCATTGTGAACTTGCGAAACAACTCGCATGGACGCAAAGGACTATTAACGGAATGAAAGTATTAACTAACGAGACAACTTCCAGTTCGACTACCGAGTTCACACTCGATAATGGCCTCAAGGTCATTGTGCGCGAGGACCATCGGGCCCCGGTGGTCGCCTCCCAGGTCTGGTACAAGGTCGGCGCCAGCTACGAACCTCCGGGTCAGACAGGCCTGTCCCACGCGCTGGAACACATGATGTTCAAGGGCAGCAAAAAAGTCGGCCCGGGCAAAATCCTGCCACTGCTGCGCGAGCTCGGTATCCAATTCAACGCCGTCACCGGTAACGACTTCACCGCGTACTACCAAACGCTGGCTCGTGATCGTCTGGGCGTGGCCTTCGAACTGGAAGCGGACCGCATGGCCAATCTGCTTCTGCCGGCCGACGAATTTGCCCGGGAAATCGAAGTCATCAAGGAAGAACGTCGTCAGACCACCGACGACAAACCAATGGCCAAGGCCTACGAACGCTTCAAGGCCATGGCCTACCCGGCCAGCGGTTACCACACGCCGACCATCGGCTGGATGGCTGACCTCGACCGGATGAAGGTCGAAGAACTGCGTCACTGGTATGAGTCCTGGTATGCGCCGAACAACGCCACGCTGGTGGTGGTCGGCGACGTGACCGCGGACGAAGTCAAAGCCCAGGCCCAGCGCTACTTCGGCCCGATCGCCAAACGCGATGTACCGGCCGCGAAAAGACCGCTGGAACTGGCCAGGCCCGGTGAGCGCCAGATGACTCTGCACGTGAAGACGCAATTGCCCAGCCTGATGCTGGCCTTCAACGTGCCGAGTATCGCGACCGCCAAAGACAAGCGTTCAGTGCATGCCTTGCGCCTGATTTCGGCCTTGCTCGGCGATGGCCACAGCGCGCGCATCCCGACGCAACTGCAACGCGATGAAGAGCTGGTGTCCGACGGTACGTCGAGCTATAGCGCCTACACCCGGGGCGACAGCCTGTTTCTCCTGTCGGCAACACCCAACAGCCATAAAAACAAAACCATCGCCCAGGCCGAAGCCGGTTTGTGGAGGCTGCTGGACCAGCTGAAAACCACGCCGCCGACCACTGAAGAACTGGGACGCGTACGCGCACAAGTCATCGCCGGGCTGGTTTACGAGCGCGACTCGATCACCCGCCAGGCCAGCGCTATCGGCCGACTGGAAACGTTCGGACTGTCATGGAAATGGATGGACACCGAACTGGCCGAGCTGGAAAGCGTAACGCCAGAAGACATCCAGAAAGCCGCCACGTTGTATTTCACCCGCGAGCGGCTCAGCGTCGCCCATATCCTGCCAATGGAGGCCAATAAAGAGGATGGGGATGAGTCCGGCGAAGGCGAAGTGCCAGACAAGGAGAACTCCAGCCAAATGCTGCAATCGCTGGCTGAGCTCGACGGCAAGGCGCCAAGTCATCGCCTGCTCGACATGCAGACCTGGAATACCACCGAAGGCGCCAACGTGTTGTTCGCCGAGGCCAGAGGGTTACCGATGTTCGACGTGCGTCTGACCTTCGCTGCCGGCAGCAGCCGGGATGGAGACACTCCAGGCCTGGCCATGCTGACAAACTTGATGCTCAACGAAGGTGTTGCGGGCAGTGATGCCAACGCTATTGCCCAGGGTTTCGAAAGCCTGGGCGCACAGTATGCCCCCGGCACTGATCTGGATACGGCGCAAGTCTCCCTGCGCAGCCTCAGCGCCAAGGACAAACGCGATCCGGCACTGACCCTCTTCGCCGAAGTCGTAGGCAAGCCAACCTTCCCTGACGACGCGCATGCGCGCCTGCGCAATCAGACCCTCGCCGCTTTCGAAGATCAGAAGCATGACCCGGGCAAACGGGCGAGCCTGGAGTTGATGAACCGCTTGTATGGCGATCATCCGTACGCGCATGCCAGCGATGGCACGGCGCAAGCCATTCCGTCCATCACCCCGCCCCAGCTGCGCGCGTTCCACGAAAAAGCCTACGCGGCCGGCAACGTGGTGATCTCGTTGGTGGGTGACTTGTCCCGTGCCGAAGCGGAAGCCATTGCCGCGAAGATATCCGCGACCCTGCCCGAAGGCCCGGCCCTGGCGAAAGTCCCGCAACCGATGGAACCCAATGCCAGCAAAAGCCACATCGAATTCCCATCGCAACAGACCATTCTGATGCTCGCACAACTGGGCATCGACCATGACAATCCAGACTACGCGGCACTGTTCATGGGCAACCAGATCCTTGGCGGCGGTTTCGGCACTCGACTGATGAGCGAAGTCCGCGAAAGACGTGGCCTGACGTACGGGGTTGTTTCAGCCTTCACGCCGATGCAGGCGCGCGGTCCGTTCATGATCAAACTGCAGACCCGCGCCGAAACAAGCGAAGGCACGCTGAAACTGGTACAGGACGTGCTCGCCGACTACCTTAAAACCGGCCCGACCGAAAAAGAACTGGCTGATGCCAAACGCGCGTTGGCCGGCAGCTTCCCGCAGTCCACTGCGAGCAACGCACACATCGTCGCGAAACTGGCGTCTATCGGCTTTTACAACCTGCCGTTGAATCATCTGGACGACTTCATGCAGCAGTCCCAGCGCCTCACCGTAGCGCAGGTCAAAACCGCATTGAACAAACACCTGAGCATGGACAAATTGGTCATCATCAGCGCAGGACCGACCGTCCCGCAAAAGCCATTGCCGGAGCCTGCAGATAAACCTGCCAGGTAATTGCTCAATCTGTCAGGCGACTTTCGCAGCATCGGCCAGCAGAAAACCGAGCGACTCTACTGTTCGTTGTGGCAACGTATGGCAGAGATCGCCGGTTAACCCACCGGCCTGAAAAGGTGCGCACAGGTTGCGCACCGCTGCATCGAGAGCCATCGTGTCTTTTCCGCCAGAACGCTTCACCCCCGCCTTCGGCCTTGGCAACCCGCACTTGCAAACCTTGTGGGGACCGCTGTGGCGCAAAACCACGCACATCGAACGCGAGCGTGAACGCTTGTGGCTCGAGGACGGTGATTTCCTTGACCTGGACTGGCACGGTCCGCACCGCGCCGATACGCCGCTGGTGCTGGTGTTGCACGGCCTGACCGGTTCCTCCAATTCACCTTACGTGGCCGGCGTGCAGAAAGCACTGGGCGCCCAGGGCTGGGCCAGCGTCGCGCTGAACTGGCGCGGCTGCTCGGGGGAACCGAATCTGTTGCCACGCAGCTACCATTCCGGTGCCAGTGAAGACCTCGCCGAAGCCATCAGACACCTGCGGGCCAAACGACCGCTCGCGCCGCTGTACGCGGTCGGTTATTCCCTCGGCGGCAACGTTTTGCTCAAACACTTGGGCGAGACCGGCAGCGACAGCGGCGTGGTCGGCGCCGTGGCAGTGTCGGTGCCGTTTCGGCTCGATCAGTGCGCCGACCGTATCGGCCAGGGTTTCTCGAAGGTGTATCAGGCGCACTTCATGCGCGAGATGGTCGCCTACATCAAGAACAAGCAGCGGCAGTTCCAGCATGACGGGCGCGAGGATGGCCTGGCGAAGCTGGCCGCCCTGGGCTCGCTGGAAAACATGCGCACCTTCTGGGATTTCGATGGCCGGGTCACCGCGCCGCTGCATGGTTTCACCGATGCTCAGGATTACTATCGCCGTGCCTCGAGCCGCTATTTCCTTGGGGACATTCGCACGCCGACGCTGATCATTCAGGCCGCCGACGACCCGTTCGTGTTCCCTCACAGCCTGCCGTCAGCCGAGGAATTGTCCGCCTGCACCCAGTTCGAGCTGCAAGCCAGGGGCGGGCATGTCGGCTTCGTCGATGGCACGTTCCGGCAACCGGGTTACTACCTGGAACGGCGCATCCCGCAGTGGCTGGCCGCCGTGGGTCGTGGTTAAATCGATGGATACCGATCAGGGCGAGTCGATCCATTTCTGGCAAACGGCACCGTTGGCCGGGGTAGAGTTGTTGTCTGCGCGCTACATCGAACACCGCTTCGCCCCGCATGTGCATGACGGTTACGTGATCGGCATGATCATGGCCGGCGCTCAGCGTTATCGCTATCGCGGCGCCGAACACCTGGCGGGCAGCGGCACGCTGGTGTTGATCAATCCGGATGAATTGCACACTGGGCACAAGGGCACGGAAGACGGTTGGCTGTACCGGGCGTTTTATCCCGACAGCGGGCAGATTCTCTCGCTGCTGACCGAGCTGGAACTGCCAACCCACACCTTGCCGGCGTTTGGCGCCACGCTGTATCGCGATCCGGATCTGGTCAAGGGCTTCTGCCAACTGCACCGGCTGCTCGAAACACCGTCAACCGCCCTGCAACAGCAGACCGCCTGGCGGGAGTTGATGCTGTCGTTGCTGCAACGTCACGCCGCTGTCCCGGACGCCGGCAAACCCGGCAAGGAACACCGCGCGGTGACCCTGGCCAAGGAACTCCTGCAGGCGCAATTGGCGGCGCCGCCTTCGCTGGAAGAACTCGCGGCAGCGGTGAACCTGTCGCCGTTCCATTTCGCCCGGGTGTTCCGCCGCGCCACTGGCATGCCACCGCACACCTGGCTGATACAGCAGCGCATCGCCCGGGCACGAGGGTTATTGCAGAGTGGCTGTCTGCCGCTGCAAGTGGCCACGCAATTGGGATTTGCCGACCAGAGTCATCTGAATCGGCAGTTCAAGCAGGTTTACGGAGTGGGCCCGGGGGCGTATCGCAGAGCCCGACTTTAGAAACAAAAAGATCGCAGCCTTCGGCAGCGCCTACAGTGGGAATGCGCAGGCGCTGCCGGAGGCTGCGATCTTCTGATCTTTACTCGCCGGTGGCGACGCCCCGCGCAGGTTCGTTGATCCACTCGCTCCACGACCCGGCATACAACGATCCCAACGGATATCCCGCGAGGCACAACGCAAACAGGTTATGACACGCCGTCACGCCAGAGCCGCAGTACGCCACCAGATCATTCGGTGAACGATTGCCCAGTTTCTCGGCAAACCGCTGCTTGAGCTGATCGGCCGGCAGGAAATGCCCGTCGCTGCCAAGGTTGCCGGTGAACGCCGCGCATTGCGCGCCGGGAATGTGCCCGGCAATCGGGTCGATCGGTTCCACTTCGCCCTTGAAACGCGGCAAGGCCCGGGCATCGAGCAGGGTCATCGCGGGTTGGCCGAGACGTTGCTGAAGCTGTTCGGCGCTCAGGATCAGCCCGTTGTCCGGCGTCCCGTTAAAGGTGCCACGTTCAACACCAGAGGCATCGAGGCTCAGGGGCAAACCCGCCGCGTGCCAGGCCTTGAGCCCGCCATCGAGAATGAACACGCCGTCGCGCTTGCCCAACCAGGCCAGCAACCACCAGGCCCGCGCCGCATAGGCGCCGGGACCATCGTCATACAAAACCACTTCGCTGTCGGCGTTGATGCCCCAGGCCTGCAAACGCTCGATCAACTCTCCAGGCTCGGGCAACGGATGGCGCCCGGTCACTCCTTTGACCACTGCCCCGCTCAAGTCGCGCTCAAGATCGGCAAAACTCGACCCGGCGATATGCCCTTCGGCATAGCTGCGCTGGCCGTAATCCGGGTCTTCGAGGGCAAAACGACAATCCAGAATCACCAACCCTGGCTGCTCCTTTTTCAGGTCCAGTGCTTGCGGGCTGATCAATTGCGCAATGGGCATAACGGGCTCCAGTGATTAGGCGATGTCTGATCCTACTGTACTTCTTCCAGGGCTTGCGCCAGCGGCACGTAAAACTCCTCGAACAAGGCGTTGACCGCATCGCGGGACTGATCCGTGACAAACCCGGCTTCCAGCACCAGCACCTGGTACACCCCACGCTTGATTGCCTGTTCGCTCAGGTGATTGGAGTTCTCCCGCGTGGTGCACAGGAAACGCACCCAGGACGTCAGGATGATCCAGGCGTTGAGGGTCAGGGATTCGATCTGTACCCGATCCATCTTCAAGATGCCGGCCTCGACGAACCCTTTGTAGATCGCCGTGCCCTGGATCACGCAGCGCTGGGAAAAACGCCGATAACGGGCGGCCAGTTCCGGATCGCTGTCGAGCAAGTGCTCGAGGTCACGGTGCAAAAACCGGTAGCGCCACATGGCTGCCAGCAACTCCTGGAGGTAGTAACGCTTGTCCTCCACCGTCGCGGCGCGCCCTTGGGGCGGGCGCAGGAAGCTGTCCACCAGGCTTTCATACTCACTGAACAATACGGCGATGATCGCCTGCTTGTTGGGGAAGTGGTAGTACAGGTTGCCCGGGGAAATTTCCATGTGGGCAGCAATGTGGTTGGTGCTGACGCTGCGCTCGCCCTGCTGATTGAACAGCTCCAGGCTGTTCTGCACGATGCGCTCGCTGGTTTTGATCCGTGGGGCCATGGCTTGAGCTTTAATTCAGAGGGCGTTGCCGGGCATCTTACGACCTATCCGCCCGTGGATAAAACATCGCTGCGCCAGGATGTCATTTGACTTTCTAGAGCATAGACTCTAAAAAGCTCGTCACAACAATAAATCCGGAGATGACCATGTCTGCTGAAATTGCCTACCTCCAGAATCTGCAGCAGCCACTGGAAGAACTCCAAACCCTGTTCGAGGCCCAGCGTGCAGCCTATGCCGCCAACCCGATGCCCCCCGCGGCGCAGCGCCAGCAATGGCTCAAAGCGTTGCGGGATGTGTTGAGCACTGAACGCCAGGCGCTGATCGACGCCATCAGCCAGGATTTCAGCCACCGCAGCGCCGATGAAACCCTGCTCGCCGAACTGATGCCGAGCCTGCACGGCATTCACTACGCCAGTCAGCACCTCAAGGGCTGGATGAAGCCGTCACGGCGCAAAGTCGGTGTTGCCTTTCAGCCCGCCTCGGCCAAAGTCGTTTATCAGCCGCTGGGCGTGGTCGGAGTGATCGTGCCCTGGAACTACCCGCTGTATCTGGCCATCGGCCCTTTGGTGGGTGCGTTGTCGGCGGGCAATCGGGTGATGCTCAAACTCAGCGAGTCGACCCCCGCCACCGGCCTGCTGCTCAAGGCTTTGCTGGGCCGGATCTTTCCCGAAGACCTGGTGTGCGTGGTGCTCGGCGAGGCCGATATCGGCGTGGCGTTCTCCCGCCTGCGTTTCGACCACCTGCTGTTCACCGGCGCCACCAGCATCGGCAAACATGTGATGCGCGCGGCCGCCGAGAACCTGACGCCAGTGACGCTGGAACTGGGCGGAAAATCCCCGGCCATCGTTTCCCGGGATGTGCCATTGAAAGATGCCGCCGAACGCATCGCCTTCGGCAAGACGCTCAACGCCGGGCAAACCTGCGTGGCCCCGGACTACGTGTTGGTTCCGGAAGACCGCGTGGGCTCTTTCATCGAAGCCTATCGCCAGGCAGTTCGCGGATTTTACCCGACCCTGGCTGACAACCCGGACTACACCGCGATCATCAATGACCGACAACTGGCCCGGCTCAATGGCTACATCAGCGATGCCACCAGCAAAGGCGCGCTGCTGATTCCGTTGTTCGACCAGGGTCAGGGGCGCCGCATGAGCCATAGCCTGCTGCTCAACGTCACTGACGAGATGATGGTGATGCAGGACGAAATCTTCGGTCCTCTGCTGCCGATCGTTCCGTACAAGGACCTGGATGAAGCATTTGCCTACATCAGCCAGCGACCTCGTCCGTTGGCGCTGTATTACTTCGGCTACGACAAGCGCGAACAAAACCGCGTCCTGCACGAGACCCATTCCGGTGGCGTGTGCCTGAACGACACGTTGCTGCATGTTGCCCAGGACGACATGCCGTTCGGCGGCATCGGCGCCTCGGGCATGGGCCATTACCACGGCCATGAAGGCTTCCTGACATTCAGCAAGGCCAAAGGTGTGCTGATCAAACAACGCTTCAACGCGGCGAAGCTGATCTACCCACCGTACGGCAAAACCATCCAGAAACTGATCCAGAAGCTGTTTATCCGCTAACGATCAAATTCTTCGGGTAATAACAATAATGAGCCCAAGCCTGTCCGATACACCCGCGCTGTCACGGCGCGGCCTGCTCAAGTTCAGCCTCGGCGCGAGTGCTTTCCTGGCCACGGCCGGGCTAGGCGCGAGCCTCAGCGGATGTTCGTCGAGCATTCCGGCTGACGGTTTCGCGATGCTGCGCAGCGGCGATCTGCTGTTTTTGCGGGCGTTGATTCCGGTGATGCTCGAGGGGGCCGTGGTCGCCGGGAGCCTGCCGAGGGCGGTAGACCAGACCTTGCACAGCCTGGATAACAGCCTGAATCACCTGTCGCCGGAAATGCTCAAGCTGACCCGGCAGTTGTTCGATGTGCTGGGGATGGCCGTGACTCGTGGGCCACTGACCGGGATCTGGGGCAGTTGGGAAAACGCCAGCGCCGACGAGATCAGGCACTTTCTTGATCGCTGGGAAAACAGCTCGTTGAGCCTGTTGCGCATGGGGCACAGCTCGTTGCTGCAACTGGTGATGATGGCGTGGTACAGCCGAGTGGAATCGTGGGCGCATTGCGGGTATCCCGGGCCCCCCAAGGTTTGAGACCGAGGCTTGCCCTCGAAGGCGTCAGCCGCATCACCACAGCCTCCAAAAACAATAAGAGAACCCGAACATGCCCGTACCCGATCCGTTCCGCGAAGGCATGGCCCGCGGCTGGAAAACCCACGACGGCTCGCAACTGACCGAAGACCTGGCCCTCGAAGCGGACGTCGCGATCATCGGCAGCGGCGCCGGTGGCGGGACGACGGCTGAAATCCTCAGCGCCGCCGGCTACAAGGTGTTGCTGATCGAAGAAGGCCCGCTCAAGACCAGCAGCGATTTCAAGTTGCTCGAGGACCAGGCCTATACCAGCCTTTATCAGGAAGGCATCGGCCGCATGAGCAAGGACGGCGCGATCACCATCCTTCAAGGCCGGGCGGTGGGCGGCACTACGCTGATCAACTGGACGTCGAGCTTTCGCACCCCGGACGCGACGCTCGAACATTGGGCCAGGGAGCACGACGTCAAAGGCCACAGCCCCACGGAGATGGCGCCATGGTTCGAGAAAATGGAACAGCGTCTCGGTGTCGCGCCGTGGATGGTTCCGCCCAACGCCAACAATGACGTGATCCGTAAGGGCTGCGAGAAGCTCGGTTACACCTGGCACGTCATCCCGCGCAACGTGCGTGGTTGCTGGAACCTCGGTTATTGCGGCATGGGCTGCCCGACCAACGCCAAACAATCGATGATGGTGACGACGATTCCGGCGACCCTGGAAAAGGGGGGTGAGCTTATTTATCTGGCTCGCGCGGAAAAACTGGTGATCAAGGACGGCAAGGTCACGAGCCTGCAGTGCGTGGCGATGGACGACCGTTGCGCCACCCCCACGGGCAAGACGATCACGGTGAAGGCGCGGCATTACGTACTGGCCGGCGGCGGGATCAACAGCCCCGCGCTGCTATTGCGCTCGGATGCGCCAGACCCGCACAAGCGGCTGGGAAAACGGACCTTTCTGCATCTGGTCAACATGTCCGCCGGGCTGTTCGACGAGGTGATCAATCCGTTCTACGGCGCGCCGCAGTCGATCTACTCCGACCACTTCCAATGGCAGGACGGCACGACCGGCAAGATGGCTTACAAACTCGAAGTGCCACCGCTGCACCCGGCGCTGGCGGCCACCCTGCTCGGCGGTTTCGGCAAGGAAAACGCCCGGCACATGGAAAACCTGCCCCACACCCACGCCATGCTGGCGCTGCAGCGCGATGGTTTTCACCCGGACAGCCCCGGCGGCAGTGTCGAGCTGCGCGGTGACAACACGCCGGTGCTCGACTACCAGGTTTCAGCCTACGCCTGGGACGGTTTGCGCCGCGCGTTCCACAGCATGGCCGAGATCCAGTTCGCCGGTGGCGCCAACGCCGTCATGCCGATGCACGCCGACGCGCGCTACGTGAAAACCCTGGCCGAAGCACGCACGCTGATCGACGGTTTGAGCCTTGAGCTGTATCGCACTCGCCTGGGCAGTGCCCATGTGATGGGCGGTTGTGCCATGGGTGAAGACCCGAAAAATGCCGTGACCGACAGCCTTGGCCGGCACCATCAACTGAGCAACCTGTCGATCCACGACGGCTCGCTGTTCCCCACCAGCATTGGCGCGAACCCGCAATTGTCGGTCTACGGGCTGACGGCGCAACTGGCGACTTCGCTCGCCGAACGTTTGAAAAACCCGTGAAAAGAGCGAATATTCCCATCGTCTATAGTGCTTTCTTACCCAACAGGCGACTTGGCCGACCGGGAAGGCTGCGATACCATCCGACTCCCCAACGGACTCCCGCCAGGACGACGCGATGAACCGAGTGTTGTACCCAGGTACCTTCGACCCTATTACCAAGGGCCATGGCGACTTGGTCGAACGCGCCGCGCGCCTGTTCGATCATGTGATCATCGCCGTCGCTGCCAGCCCGAAGAAAAACCCGTTGTTTCCCCTGGAACAGCGTGTGGAGCTGGCCCGCGAGGTCACTAAACATCTGCCGAACGTTGAAGTCGTCGGCTTCTCGACGCTGTTGGCGCATTTCGCCAAAGAGAAGAACGCCAACGTGTTCTTGCGTGGTTTGCGCGCAGTGTCAGACTTCGAATACGAATTCCAGCTGGCCAACATGAACCGTCAGCTGGCGCCGGACGTTGAAAGCCTGTTTCTTACGCCGTCCGAGCGTTATTCGTTCATCTCCTCGACGCTGGTCCGTGAAATCGCGGCCCTGGGCGGCGATATCACCAAGTTCGTCCACCCTGCGGTGGCGGACGCCCTGACCGAACGCTTCAAGAAGTAGGAGCTGCCGCAGGCTGCGATCTTTTCACTTTATCGCGGCCCGCGTGCACTGCGCCCGCCAATGCGGCACAATTGCGCGCATTGGTTTATTGCGCCCGGGCCTTGCGCCCCGGCTGGAGTTAGCATGTCCCTGATCATCACCGACGATTGCATCAATTGCGACGTCTGCGAACCCGAGTGCCCGAACGCCGCCATCTCCCAGGGCGAAGAGATCTACGTGATCGACCCGAACCTGTGCACCCAGTGTGTCGGCCACTATGACGAACCTCAGTGCCAGCAGGTCTGCCCGGTGGATTGCATTCCACTGGACGAGGCGCATCCGGAGACTGAAGAGCAGTTGATGGAGAAGTACCGGAAGATTACCGGCAAGGCTTGAGAGCCTGAAAAGATCGCAGCCCTCGGCAGCGCCTACAGATACTTTGCGATCGCCTGTAGGAGCTGCCGAAGGCTGCGATCTTTTGATTTTTCCTTCCTCACTCCCGCTGCTCAAACCCCTCCCCGATACACCCCAGGCACCGCACGAACGCCGCCTTCGCCGGATCAACCACCAGCGCCTGCCCCGCATCGCCGACATTGCCGCCCAGTGCGGTAAACGGCAACGACACCACAAATGCCCCCGCGCCGATCACTGTTGCCGCGACCAGCAAAGGTCGGGCAATCAGCAAATCGCCGAGCATGGCGTAGGCCGGAGGGTTCTGGATGGTGTAGCGCGGATCACCGCTGCCGGTATTTGCCGCCAGCACTGGCGTACCAACGCTCAGCAACACAACGACGGCAGCGGTTCGAAGCAGGTTCATGGCGCGGTCCTATAACAGTGAGAACACTGACTATAGACCGTAGGAAATATCAGCTCTGACAGCGCGGGCAAAAGACGCTGGCACGCTGCCCGAGCTTGACTTCCCGCAGCTCTGTCCCGCACACCTTGCATGGCTGACTGCCACGGCCGTACACGAACAGTTCCTGCTGGAAATAACCCGGCTGACCGTCGCCGCCGATAAAGTCGCGCAACGTCGTACCGCCGCGCTCGATGGCGGCGGCCAGAATGCGTTTGATCTCGATGGCCAGCTTCAGATAGCGCGCCCGGGAAATGCTCTTGGCCTCGCGGCGCGGGTCGATACCGGCCGCAAACAACGCTTCGGTGGCGTAGATATTGCCGACGCCGACCACCACCGCGTTGTCCATGATGAACGGCTTGACCGCCATCGAACGCCCGCGGGACTGCTGGAACAAGCGCTCGCCGTCGAACAGGTCGGTCAACGGCTCCGGCCCCAGGCGAATCAACAGTTCGTGGTTGAGCGGGTCGAGGCTCCAGAGCATCGCGCCGAACCGGCGCGGGTCGGTATAACGCAGGGCCAGGCCCGATTCCAGTTCGATGTCCACATGCTCATGCTTGGCGGCCGGCATGCCGACTTCCACCAAACGCAAATTGCCCGACATCCCCAAATGACTGATCAACGTGCCCACTTCGGCATTGATCAGCAGGTACTTGGCGCGCCGTTCCACCAGCACGATACGCTGGCCGGAGAGGCGCACATCCAGGTCTTCAGGGATCGGCCAGCGCAGGCGACGGTCACGCACGATCACCCGGCTGACGCGCTGGCCTTCCAGGTGCGGCGCAATACCGCGGCGGGTGGTTTCGACTTCCGGCAGTTCAGGCATGGTGCTCTCGAATCAGGCTTTCACCACACTCAGCGGTGAGCGCCGAGGTCGCGAATCGTTTGTTTGAGGGTTTCGAAGTCGTAGTCCGAAAGGCCGACGTAATCGAGCACCAGCGCCGAAATGCTGTTCCATTCGTGGTCATCGTTCTGGTTGCCCAGTACCCGGTAGGACGCACAAATGTGCTCGGCCATCTTCAGGATCGCCAGCAGGTTTTTCAGCTGGCTGTTGCGCGAAGACTCATCGCTGAAAATCGCCAGTGCATTGTGGTGATTGGCGATCGCTGTGCTCACGTGCTCAGGCAGACGCCAGGATTTGGCCGTGTAGTAACCGACCACCGCGTGGTTGGTATTGAACACCCGGTTTTCGGTGTCGACTATGCGGCATTCAGCACTGGCGTTGGCGTAGGCTTCTTCCAGAACAGTCATGTAGTTGGGGAAGCGCTGCAACATCAGCGGCACGCCGCAATCGTGGAACAGGCCCAAGGCGTACGCTTCATCGCCGGCCTGGACGCCGATGCGCTTGGCCAGGGTCAGGCAAGTCATCGCCACGTCCTGAGCGGTGTCCCAGAATCGGTTCAGGGTGACGATGGTGTCATCGTTCATTTCGCCCTTGATCGACTGCGCGTTGATCAGGTTGATGATCGAACGGCTACCCAGCAGATTCACCGCACGCTGGATCGAGGCGATCTTGTTGCTCAAGCCGTAATACGGCGAGTTGACGATTTTCAGCAGGGAACCAGAGAGGCCCGGGTCCTGGGAGATCAGCTTGGCGATCACCTCCAGATCCGGGTCGGGCATGTACTGCTCCATCTGCAGATCCACCATGATCTGCGGCTGGGCCGGCACGCTGATGCCTTGCAGGGACTGTTGGATCTGTTCGGTGGTCAGCTCTTGGGACATAAGTACACACTCTGGGACAGGTGGCGATTCTAACCTTTATAAAGTTGGATCCGACACCATGGTCGGCTCATCATCTGAAGTTTCATAAAATTCCCAATCCGTCTCCTGAGCGCAATGCATTTCCCTGTGGCGAGGGAGCTTGCTCCCGCTCGGCTGCGAAGCAGACGTAAATCCAGCGAATGCAGCCGCCTGATGTACTGCAACAGCCGTTTTCGGGACGGCTCCGCCGTCCAGCGGGAGCAAGCTCCCTTGCCACATGTCCACCTCCAAACCTGGCAGCGCTGCAACACGCTATACTCCCGCTCTTTTTTCCGGAGCGACGTCATGTCCCTGCCTAGCCTGCGCCTCAAAGCCAACGCCGACCGTCGCCTGCGAAACGGTCACTTGTGGGTCTACAGCAACGAAATCGATGTGGCCGCCACCCCTTTGCACGGTTTCAAGGCCGGCGACCAGGCGATCCTCGAAGCGGCCGGCGGCAAACCGCTGGGCATCGTCGCCATGAGCCCGAACAACCTGATCTGCGCCCGCCTGCTGTCGCGCGACATCAAGTTGCCGCTGGACAAATCGTTGCTGGTGCATCGTCTGAACGTTGCCCTGTCCCTGCGTGATCGCCTGTTCGACAAGCCGTTCTATCGCCTGGTCTACGGCGACTCCGACCTGTTGCCAGGCCTGGTGGTCGACCGTTTCGGCGACATCCTGGTGGTGCAGATCGCTTCGGCGACCATGGAAGCGCATAAAGATGACGTGATCGCGGCGCTGACCCAAGTGCTCAAGCCAAGCGGCATTCTGTTCAAGAACGACTCCGCCGCCCGTGACGCCGAAGGCCTCAACCGCTACGTCGAAACCGTGTTCGGCCTGGTGCCGGAGTGGGTGGCGCTGGAAGAGAACGGCGTGAAATTCGAAGCGCCGGTCATCCAGGGCCAGAAAACCGGCTGGTTCTACGACCACCGCATGAACCGCGCACGCCTGGCCCCTTACGCCAAAGGCAAACGCGTCCTCGACCTCTACAGCTACATCGGCGGCTGGGGCGTGCAAGCGGCCGCCTTCGGCGCCAGTGAAGTGTTCTGCGTCGACGCGTCGGCCTTCGCCCTCGATGGCGTGGAACGTAACGCTGCGCTGAACGGTTTTGCCGAGAAAATGACCTGCATCGAAGGCGACGTTTTCGAAGCCCTGAAAGAGCTGAAAGCCAGCGAAGAACGTTTCGACGTGATCGTGGCCGACCCTCCGGCGTTCATCAAACGCAAGAAAGACATGAAAAACGGCGAAGGCGCCTACCGTCGCCTGAACGAGCAAGCCATGCGCCTGCTCAGCAAGGACGGCATCCTGGTCAGCGCTTCGTGCTCGATGCACCTGCCGGAAGACGACCTGCAGAACATCCTGCTGACCAGCGCCCGCCACCTGGACCGCAACATTCAGATGCTGGAGCGTGGTGGCCAGGGTCCGGACCATCCGGTGCACCCGGCGATTGCTGAAACCCGTTACATCAAGAGCATTACTTGCCGGTTGCTGCCAAACAGCTAACAACACGAAACACTGTAGGAGCGAGCTTGCTCGCTCCTACAACTGATTCGGAAGTTTCCTGCGCCCTCATGCATTGACTTCCATATCCATCAGGTCAACTCTCGGCCCCCTCACGGATCGAGAGCGTTGTTGATGAACCCTTCCACGCATACCGCGAAAAAATCGTCGCTCATCCTGCTTTTGATGACGATGACGCTACTGGGTGTATTCCCGCTGGACGTCGTACTCCCGTCCTTTCCCGCGCTCTCTGACTACTTCCAGACCTCAGCCTCCGACATTGCCCTTTCGGTCAGTCTGTTCGCCATCGGTCTTGCGCTATCGGTGGTGCTGGTCGGACCGTTGTCGGATTTGTGGGGGCGCAAGTCCCTGTTGCTGACCGGTATCGCCATCTCGGTGGTCGGTGCAACCGGTTGCCTGCTTTCCAGCGAATACAGCGGGTTCCTGGTGTTTCGAGTCATTCAGGCCGTGGGTTGCGGTTCCTTTGTGCTGTCGCAGGCGCTGATCCAGGATCTGTTCGTCGGCAAGGAACAGGAACGAATCAGGATCTGGATGACCACCGCCGCGGGGGTGTTCATTTCCATCTCGCCGCTGCTCGGAACCTGGCTGCAAATGCATCTGGGCTGGGAGGGCAGCTTCTATGTCTTTATCGCGTTGGCAGCGATTGTCTGGATAAAGGCTGGCGTCTTGCTCAAGGAGAGCCCACGCAGTCGGAATGCGGCGCCCGGTCGTTTTTTCAGTGCCTATTGGCGGCTGTGTTCCGACCTGCGCTTCATGGGTTACTGGCTTATTTCCGGCCTGGCCTTCGCCTGCCATTTTTCATTCATTGTCATGTCACCGATCATTTTCATGGAACGCCTGGCACTCTCGCCCTACGAATTTGCCTGGACATTGTTGCTGTACGGCGTGGCCTATGTGTTCGGCGGGATAGTCGCCAGTGCGCTGCATCGGCGTCTGCCGGCCAATTCGCAGATCGTGATCGGCCTGGGGCTTATCGCACTGTCGGGGTTGGTCATGCTGTGGCTGGCGAATCAGTTCGGGCTCACTGCCGCTGCGGTGCTGATCCCCATGCTCATTTGCACGGCCGGCACCACCATTGCCCGGCCTATCGCCAACTCCAAAGCCATGACCCTTTATCCACAGGATGCCGGTACGTCCTCATCGGTCGGCGGCGTCATGATCTTCCTCTGCGGCGGGGTGATCAGTGTGGTGATCAATCTCGCGTCCGCAGATCTCACCACGGCACTCGCCTTGTGTTTCCTGGTCCTGAGCGCGGCAGGCCTTGGTTTGAACGCGCTGATCATGCAGCGCAATCTGGCGCTGAACGCGAGTTGATAAACGCCGGTCGTCATCCCGCACACGCCACGGTTGCCGGATCAATGCTTCCCGGCATTCCCTCCTGACGCCAGCCGTGTAGAATCGCGACATTCATCGCCAGTCATCCCCCGGCGGGTTTATGAGCTCAAGCTGAAGCGCGCGGCGATCCCGCAAAGTTATCGGCAACTTCCGGACACACGGCCATTTCTGAGTGTTCCAGACGTCAATAGAAGCTCACTTCCCTTTTGATACCTGATTAGCCGCCCGGAGTGCTTCATGCCTGATTACCGCTCGAAAACATCCACCCACGGCCGCAACATGGCCGGTGCCCGCGCACTGTGGCGCGCCACGGGGATGAAAGATGACGACTTCAAAAAGCCGATCATCGCCATTGCCAACTCGTTCACCCAATTCGTACCGGGCCACGTCCACCTCAAGGACCTGGGCCAACTGGTCGCCCGCGAAATCGAACGCGCCGGCGGTGTAGCGAAAGAATTCAACACCATCGCTGTCGATGACGGCATCGCCATGGGCCACGACGGCATGCTGTATTCGCTGCCGAGCCGCGAGATCATCGCCGACTCCGTCGAATACATGGTCAACGCCCACTGCGCCGACGCCATCGTCTGCATCTCCAACTGCGACAAGATCACCCCCGGCATGCTGATGGCTGCCCTGCGCCTGAACATCCCGGTGATCTTCGTCTCCGGCGGCCCGATGGAAGCCGGCAAGACCAAACTGGCCAGCCACGGTCTCGACCTGGTCGACGCCATGGTGATCGCCGCCGACTCCAGCGCCTCTGACGAGAAAGTCGCCGAGTACGAGCGTAGCGCCTGCCCGACCTGCGGTTCGTGCTCCGGCATGTTCACCGCCAACTCGATGAACTGCCTGGTTGAAGCCCTGGGCCTGGCCTTGCCGGGCAACGGTTCGACCCTGGCGACCCACAGCGACCGCGAGCAACTGTTCCTGCAGGCTGGCCGCACCATCGTCGAGCTGTGCAAGCGTTACTACGGTGAGAACGACGAGTCGGTATTGCCGCGCAACATCGCCAACTTCAAGGCGTTCGAAAACGCCATGACCCTGGACATCGCCATGGGCGGTTCCACCAACACCATCCTGCACTTGCTGGCCGCCGCCCAGGAAGCCGAGATCGATTTCGACCTGCGCGATATCGACCGTCTCTCGCGCAACGTGCCGCAACTGTGCAAAGTCGCGCCGAACATCCAGAAGTACCACATGGAAGACGTGCACCGCGCCGGCGGGATCTTCAGCATCCTCGGCTCGCTGGCCCGTGGCGGCCTGCTGCACACCGACCTGCCGACCGTGCACAGCAAGACCCTGGCCGAAGGCATCGCCAAGTGGGACATCACCCAGACCGACGACGAAGCGGTGCATCACTTCTTCAAGGCTGGCCCGGCGGGCATCCCGACACAAACCGCGTTCAGCCAGTCGACCCGTTGGGAAACCCTGGACGACGACCGTGAAAACGGCTGCATCCGCAGTGTCGAACACGCTTATTCGAAAGAAGGCGGCCTGGCCGTTCTCTACGGCAACATCGCGCTGGACGGCTGCGTGGTGAAAACCGCCGGCGTCGACGAGTCGATCCACGTGTTCGAAGGCAACGCGAAGATCTTCGAAAGCCAGGACAGCGCCGTACGCGGCATCCTCGCGGACGAAGTGAAGGCCGGCGACATCGTGATCATCCGTTACGAAGGCCCGAAAGGCGGCCCGGGCATGCAGGAAATGCTGTACCCGACGTCCTACCTGAAATCCAAAGGCCTGGGCAAAGCCTGCGCCCTGCTGACTGACGGTCGTTTCTCCGGCGGTACTTCGGGCCTGTCCATCGGCCACGCTTCGCCGGAAGCGGCTGCCGGTGGCGCGATTGGCCTGGTGCAGGACGGCGACAAAGTGCTGATCGACATTCCGAACCGCTCGATCAACCTGTTGATCAGCGACGAAGAAATGGCCGGGCGCCGTGCCGAACAGGATCAGAAAGGCTGGAAGCCTGTGGAAAAACGTCCACGCAAGGTGACCACCGCACTGAAGGCCTACGCCCTGTTGGCGACCAGCGCCGACAAGGGTGCTGTGCGTAACAAGGCGATGCTTGACGGGCTGTAAGCGTCAATCGCAGAAATAAAAATGCCCCGCCAAGTGCGGGGCATTTTTTTGCTCTCGAAACCGGTTTGGCAACAGGCACACCAGTGACTGTGATACCGCCATCGCGGGCTTGCCCGCGATTGGAGCGACTCGGTCCTACTGGATTTCAGCCGGCGTCACGATCACCCAGTTCTTGTCCGCCGTCACCGGCAATCCTTCCTTGGCCTGGGCCGCAGCGTTTTTGGCCATCATGCCGTTAATCTGGGTCATGTATTTGTCCTTGCGGTTGACCCACAAGTGGATGCCGCCCTTGGCCACGTCGACGCTGTGGAACAGCATGTAACCGTCGCTGGTTGGGGTATCACCGCCCACCAGTACCGGTTTTTTCCACTCATCGATGTAGGTCAGGATCGCCGCGTGCTTGCCGGCCATCCAGGTCGCTGGAGTCCACAGATACGGGGTCAGTTCGAGGCCGAGGTTGGCCTTCTCGTCATACTTGCCGGCGGTGATCTGTTTGCGCGCGGTGGTCAGCTCGCCGGACTTTTGATCCTTGAGCAGCAGGCTCACCCCGATCACATTCTGCGGTTTGACGTTGTAGCCGTACTTCGGATCGGCAGCGACCATGCGCACCAGCTCTTCGGAGGCGGCGGTCATCACGTAGACCTCGATGCCGTTCTCCATCAGTTTGTTGTAGAGCTCTTGCTGGCCGGTGAAGATTTTCGGCGGGTTGACGTCGAGGTTCTTGACCACGTCGCCTTCGTAATAAGTCGCGGGCACCGGTTTGCCGGACGCCATCAACTCGTCGACATAGCCTTTGAGTTCTTTAAGTGTGAAACCGGAGAACACCTGGGCGACCCATGGGTAGCAAACCATGTCGTCGACTTCACAGAGGCGGTAGTAGTAGCTGAACAGGCTTTCCTTGTGGTCGGCAGTGTCCTTGAACGGCATCAGTTTCAGGGAGGGGTCGAGTTTCTCGCGGGTGATCAGGCCCTTGTTTTCCATGTACGGCAGCAACGACTCTTCGAGGTCGTAGCGGTAACTGGTGTTGTCCATGTCGAACACCGCGTAGTTACCCTTGTTGGCGTTGGCCGCGATCATGGCGTCCAGCGCCTTCGCCTGATCGGCGGGCCAATGCTTCAAGTCCGTGGCGAACGCCTGGCCGGCGAGGCCAAGGCAAAGTGCAGCGAGCAGAAATTTCGGCGCGAGCTTCATCGACAGTTCTCCCTGATTCAAAGATATCGACGCTAACAAATACGTGTGACAGTCCTCGTCTGTCAGCGACCGCTCGCGTCCCTTTCGCGTCAGCTGCATCCCTGACAGCGACACCCGCTTATTCCAAAAACGACAGTTATCAGACTTTTTTGGTATTAAATCATTGTAAATCAAGCTGTTAGGCTTGCCGGTTCGCAACTGCCCCGGAAGGCAGTTGGCACATGTCTAATGGGAGTTCCAATGAACCTGCCGCTGATTCTCAACCTGCTGGCGTTCCTCGCCCTGCTCTTCGGTCTCGCGCAAACCCGTCACACGACGTGGAGCCTGGCTAAAAAAGTCCTGCTCGCTTTGGTGTTGGGCGTTGTGTTCGGTGTCGCACTGCACACGATTTACGGTGCCGGCAATCCGGTGCTGAAAGCGTCGATCGGCTGGTTCGATCTGGTGGGCAACGGTTACGTGCAGTTGCTGCAAATGATCGTGATCCCGCTGGTGTTCGCCTCGATCCTCAGCGCCGTGACGCGCCTGCACAATGCTTCGTCGCTGGGCAAGATCAGCTTCCTGACCATCGGCACGCTGCTGTTCACCACTGCCATCGCGGCGCTGATCGGTATCGGCCTGACCAACCTGTTCGGCCTCACGGCTGAAGGCCTGGTGGCCGGCACGCAGGAAATGGCCCGTCTGCAAACCATTCAGAGCGACTACGCGGGCAAGGTCGCCGACCTGAATGTGCCGCAGTTGCTGTTGTCGTTCATCCCGCAAAACCCGTTCGCCGACCTGGCGCGGGCCAAGCCGACGTCGATCATCAGCGTGGTGATTTTCGCCGCGTTCCTCGGCGTCGCCGCTTTGCAATTGCTGAAGGATGATGTCGAGAAAGGTCAAAAAGTGATCAACGCCATCGACACTCTGCAAGCCTGGGTGATGCGCCTGGTGCGCCTGGTGATGAAGCTGACTCCGTACGGCGTATTGGCCCTGATGACCAAAGTGGTCGCCGGTTCCAACCTGCAAGACATCATCAAGCTCGGCAGTTTTGTGGTGGTGTCCTACATCGGCCTGGGCCTGATGTTTGTGGTCCACGGCGTGCTGGTGTCGGTGGCCGGGATCAACCCGCTGCGCTTCTTCCGCAAAATCTGGCCGGTGCTGACGTTTGCCTTCACCAGCCGTTCGAGTGCAGCGACGATTCCGTTGAGCATTGAGGCGCAGACCAGCCGCCTGGGCATTCCGCAGTCCATCGCCAGTTTCGCCGCTTCGTTCGGCGCGACTATTGGCCAGAATGGCTGCGCCGGTCTGTACCCGGCAATGTTGGCGGTGATGGTGGCGCCGACCGTGGGCATCAACCCGCTGGACCCACTGTGGATCGCGACGCTGGTGGCGATTGTGACGCTGAGCTCGGCCGGCGTGGCCGGTGTGGGGGGTGGCGCAACGTTCGCGGCGCTGATCGTGTTGCCGGCGATGGGCTTGCCGGTGTCACTGGTGGCGTTGCTGATTTCGGTTGAGCCGCTGATTGATATGGGGCGTACGGCGTTGAACGTGAGCGGTTCGATCACGGCCGGGGCGATTACCAGCCAGATCATGCAGCAGACGGATAAAGCGCTGCTGGATGCGGATGAGCATTCGGCGTTGGCTCACGCTTAAATTCTTTAGCGTCTGAACTGGCCTCATCGCCAGCAGGCTGGCTCCCACAGGGATTTTGGGTGTTCACACAATCTGTGTTTCACCCCAAACCCACTGTGGGAGCCAGCCTGCTGGCGATGTTTTTAAGCCTTTTCCCAGACTTCGAAGTTGTACGCCGGTTTGTCGCCTTCGGCCGGATTCGGGGTGTTAGACACCAACTTCCACTGCGTCAAATCAAACTCTGGAAACCACGCATCCCCTTCCGGGCTCAATGCCACGCGTGTCAGGTACAACCGATCCGCTTGAGCCATTCCTTGCGCATACAACTGCGCGCCGCCAATCAGCATCAACTCATCGACGCCCTGCTCCTTCGCCCACTCTTCAGCGCGAACCACCGCAGCTTCCAGCGACGGATAAACTTCCGCGCCTTCCAGCACCAGATCCGCCTGACGACTGACCACGATGTTCAACCGCCCCGGCAGCGGACGACCGAGGGAATCCCAGGTCTTGCGCCCCATGATGATCGGCTTGCCCAAGGTGGTGGCCTTGAAGTATTTGAAGTCCCCCGGCAGGTGCCAGGGCATGCTGTTGTCGACGCCGATCACGCGGTTTTCACCGAGGGCTGCGATCAGGCTGAGGGGGAGTGATTTAGTCATGCCGGCGAGGATACCAGAGCCTCCCGTACCCCGATAAGCGTCACAGCGGTTATGCTCACAGCTCGATTGAGCGACGGGATGCCGCGTGACTGAACTGAATAACCTATGGCTGACAGAAACCATCCGCCTGCGTGAAGAACACGCCGGCCCTCTGGATGACCTGGAAGCCAACAGACTGGCCCGCACTGCCGGCGGCGATCTGCCGACGAGGATTGCGCGCCGCGCCCTGTGGCTGGCCGAGCGCGATGGACTGACCGAAGCCCTCAGGCATTGGCTGCAAGGCGCACGACTGGCATTGATCGTCATGGCCGTGCTGTCCGTGGTCAGTGGCGCCGGGCTGGCGTTTGCCGCGATGG
The DNA here is from genome assembly GCF_048079215.1 of Pseudomonas sp. NFX71. Lineage (NCBI taxonomy): Bacteria > Pseudomonadati > Pseudomonadota > Gammaproteobacteria > Pseudomonadales > Pseudomonadaceae > Pseudomonas > Pseudomonas sp. NFX71. The sequence goes on from NZ_CP182230.1 coordinate 1,550,510, forward strand.
GTGACGGTCAGACACCGGTGAATGTGTTTTGGGCCTTGGGCAGTCTGCTCGGGCTGAACCTGATTCTGCTGCTGAGCTGGGCCATGGGCCTGGTGTTTGCCGGCGAACACGGCGCAACGCTGGGACGCTTGTGGTTGTGGCTCAGCGAAAAACTCGCCCGCGACGCCAAAGCCGCGCAACTGGCGCCCGCGCTGCTGTTGCTGCTGCAACGACAAAAACTCAATCGCTGGGCGCTCGGCGTGCTGGTCAACGGCTTGTGGTTGCTGGCGATGCTGAGCGCGCTGGTGATTCTGCTGATGCTGATGGCGACCCGGCGTTATGGCTTCGTCTGGGAAACCACCCTGCTCAGCACCGACACCTTCGTGACCATGACCCAAATGCTGGGTGCACTGCCCGCCGTGCTGGGGTTCAACGTGCCAACGATGGAGATGATCCGCGCCAGTGGCGATGCCGCGCTGAACATCGAAAGCGCCCGCCAGGCCTGGGCTACCTGGCTGGTTGGCGTGCTGGTGATTTATGGCATTGTGCCGCGCCTGCTCTTGGCGTTGTTCTGCCTGTGGCGCTGGAAAAGCGGCCGCGCAAACCTGCATCTGGACCTGAACCTGCCCGGTTACGCCCAACTGCGCGAACGCCTGATGCCCACCAGCGAACGCCTGGGCATCAGCGACGCGGCGCCCGCGCAACTTCATCGGGTGGAAAGCGCTGTCAGCGATCTGCAAAGCGATGGCGCACTGCTGGTGGCCATTGAGCTGGACGAACAACGCCCATGGCCGCCACAACTGCCTGAAAACGTGAGCGACGCGGGCATCCTCGACAGCCGTGAATCGCGTAACAAACTCCTCGAACAGCTCAGCCGTTTTCCTCCGGCCCGCCTGGCCATCGCCTGCGATCCACGGCGCTCGCCGGATCGCGGCAGCCTCGCCTTGATCGCCGAACTGGCCCGCAGCGCCAGCGCTACCCGCGTCTGGTTGCTGCAAGCGCCGCCCGGCGAAGCGCTGGATGCCGAGCGCCTCGGCGACTGGCACGTGGCGCTGCAGCAACTGAATCTGCCCTTCGCCGACTGCGCGCCGCTGAACTGGCTGGAGACCGGTCATGACTAATTCGTGGAAAGCGCCGTTGAAGCTCGCCGTGGTCGGCCACACCAACGTCGGCAAAACCTCGTTGCTGCGCACGTTGACCCGTGACGTCGGTTTCGGTGAAGTCTCCCATCGCCCCAGCACCACGCGACACGTCGAAGGCGCGCGGTTGTCCGTGGACGGCGAGCCCTTGCTCGACCTGTTTGACACGCCGGGGCTGGAAGACGCCATCGCCCTGCTCGACTACCTCGAGCGCCTGGAACGTCCCGGTGAACGCCTCGACGGCCCGGCGCGGCTGGCGCGCTTTCTTGAAGGAAGTGAAGCCCGGCAGCGTTTCGAGCAAGAAGCCAAAGTGCTGCGGCAACTGCTCACCTGCGACGCCGGCCTCTATGTGATCGACGCCCGCGAACCGGTGTTGGCCAAATACCGCGACGAACTGGAAGTGCTCGCCAGCTGCGGCAAACCGTTACTGCCGGTGTTGAATTTCGTCAGCAGTGCCAACCACCGCGAACCGGACTGGCGCGAAGCGCTGGCACGGTTGGGCTTGCACGCCCTGGTGCGTTTCGACAGCGTGGCGCCGCCGGAAGATGGCGAACGTCGGCTCTATGAAAGCCTCGCGCTGCTGCTGGAAAACTCCCGCGAGCAACTGGAACGACTGATCGCCGATCAGCAAGCCCAGCGCCTGGCCCGCCAACAAAGCGCGGCGCGGCTGATTGCTGAATTGTTGATCGATTGCGCAGCGTGTCGGCGCAGCGTGGTCAGCGATGCGGAACAGGAACAGCAAGCCATCAGCGAACTGCGCAAAGCCGTTCGGCAACGGGAACAGCGCTGTGTCGAAGCGTTGCTCAAGCTCTTCGCCTTCCGCCCTCAGGACGCGGCGGCCAGTGATCTGCCGCTGCTCGACGGTCGTTGGGGCGATGATCTGTTCAATCCGGAAACCCTCAAGCAACTGGGCGTGCGGGTCGGCGGAGGTATCGCGGCGGGGGCGGCGGCCGGGGCCGGGGTGGATTTGCTGGTCGGCGGTTTGACCCTCGGCGCGGCGGCACTGGCCGGCGCGATTGCCGGCGGCGCGCTGCAAACCGCACGCAGTTATGGCAGCCGGTTGCTGGGCAAGATCAAGGGTCAGCGAGAGTTGACGGTCGATGACAGCGTGTTGCGGTTGTTGGCATTGCGTCAGCGGCAATTGCTTCAGGCGTTGAATGCACGTGGGCACGCGGCGATGGACAGCATTCAAGTCGCCACGCCGCAGGACAAGAGTTGGCGCGAAGGCAAACTGCCCGAAGCCCTGAACAAGGCTCGGGCGCATCCGCAGTGGTCATCACTGAATCCGCAGGCGAAGTTGAGTCAGGCGGAGCGGCAGGAGCAGGTTGAGGTGTTGGCGCAGCAGCTGTAAAACTACAGTGTCTGGGCCGGCCTCATCGCGCCTCGGCGCCTATGCCCTAAGCCCTAAGCCGCCATCAGGCGCAAGGCCTTTTCCTTCAAAACGCCAAGATCAATCACCGGCACCCACATCTCCTTGGCCAGCTCATCCCACTGCCGCATCCGCAAACTGACGGCGCACAACGGGTCCTGCTCGAACGCTTCAGCCTCTGCCTCGGTCATCACCCCGCCTTGGTATTCCAGGGTCCGGCGGCTGGCTTCGCTCAAGCGATCGTAGTACCCGGGCTCTTTGAGTGTCAGATAACGCTTGGCTTGCACGTGGTATTCCACCAGCCGCGCCATGCGTTCGCTGAAGCCTGCGCGGCGCAGATAATCAGCACCCAACCGCTCATGGCTGACCACGCCGAAACCACCCATGTTCTCGGCGCTCTCGGCGCAAATGTGTCCGATGTCGTGAAAGAACGCCGCCAGCACCACTTCGTCATCGAAGCCTTCGGCCATGGCCAGTTGTGCGGCCTGGGACATGTGCTCGATCTGCGACACCGGCTCGCCGATGTAATCACTGTCGCCAAAACGCTCGTACAGCGCGAATACCTCGTCGATCACTTGCTCAGTGCGGTCCATCAACGCTCTCCCAATACAGTCGCGACATTACGTTCTGCCATGGCCGGCCCGACACTCATGCCGACGCCCGTGTGCATCAGCGCCACGCTCACGCCCGGCATCGGCCGCAGGAATGAAAACGGTCCTGGCCCGCGTGAACCATAGACACCCTGCCAGCGCTCGACCACTTGTACCTTGCAGCGCAACGTCTGCTCGGCCAGTTCGATCATCCAGTCGTCCACTTGCTCGGCGTTGAATGGCGAGGGGTCGCGGCCATAGTGATGGGAGTCGCCGATGATCAGTTCGCCGTAAGGCGTCGGGCTGATCAGCAGGTGAATACCGTTTTCGTGCAGGTGCGGCTCTTCACGCAGGATCTGCGCCTGCACCGCCGCCGCTTCCGGCAGATCGGCGAAGGCGCCGTAGTGCACGCAACTCAAACCGGTGAGCAGTGCGTGTTGCAGATTGAGGTTGATCTGCGGGCGGGCGCGGAGCATTTGCAGGCGGCAGATTTGCGGGTTGAGCGCGGCCATCGGCTCGGCGAGCAAGGTCTGATAATCATGGCCGGAGCAGATGATGATCTGCTCGGCGCTGAAGGTGCCGGCGGTGCTGTGCAAACGGCCCGGTTCGATGTCGCGCACGAGGGTGGAGAAGTGAAACTCGACGTTCATTTCGCGGCGCAGGTAATCGATCAATGCCGGTATCGCTTCGCGGGAATACAGTTGTTGATCGTCCATGCCATGCAACGCGGCGCGATGATGGCTGAACTGGCCGCCGTACAGATCGCGCAATGCAGCACCGCGCAGCAGGTCGACGCGGTAACCGTGTTCCACGGCTCGTCCGGCGCAAAAAGCTTCCAGCAGGTGTTCCTCCGCCTCGGTGCGGGCGAACAGATACGAGCCGTTGCGCTTGAGCTGCAGGCCGGCCAGTGGCGCCCATTGCCCCCAGATCTCGCGGCTGGCCTTGGCCAGTTCCAGCATCGGGCCTGGCGGTTGGCCGGTGACGAGGGCCTGGCCGAAGTTGCGCACCGAGGCGCCGAGCGGGGTTTCGCTGCGTTCGAAAACCGTGACCTTGAGGCCGCGCCTGGCGGCAGCGTAGGCGTGGGACAGGCCGAGAATGCCGGCGCCTACGATCAGCATGTCGTTGTGGTGTGTCATTAAGATAATCCCGATTTTGTGGCGAGGGAGCTTGCTCCCGCTGGTCGCGAAGCGGCCCCAAAATAAGGGCCTGCTGCGTAGTCCAGCGGGAGCAAGCTCCCTCGCCACAGGATGTGAGTCAGTTACTTGGCAGCCACTTTCTCGGACTTGCCGTCATAGCGCTTGCGCCACTCGGTCAGGATCTCGTCGCGATTCTTCGACGCCCAGGCAAAGTCGTTCTTGATCAAACGCTGCTCGTAATCCGCCGGCAGTTCAGTCTGCGGCTTGGCAATCCCCGGCTGCGCAAGCACCGCGAAGTTCTCTTTATAGAGCTCCATCGCCGCCGGACTGGCCGAGAAGTCAGCCAGTTTCTTCGCCGCGTCTTCATGCGGTGTGCCCTTGATCACAGCCGTCGCTTCAATTTCCCAGCCCAGGCCTTCTTTCGGCAAAATGATGTCCAGCGGCGCACCCTGGCGCTTCAACTGAACAGCCGGGTATTCAAAGGAAATACCAATCGGGAACTCCCCCGCCGCTGCCAGTTTGCAAGGCTTGGAGCCGGAGTGAACGTACTGGCCGATGTTCTGGTGCAGGTCGTCCATGTACTGCCAGCCCTGCTTCTCACCGAAGGTTTGCAGCCAGGCGCTGACATCGAGGAAACCGGTGCCGGACGAGGCCGGGTTGGGCATGACGATCTTGCCTTTGTACTCAGGCTTGGTCAGGTCCTGCCAGCTCACGGGTTTGGTCAAACCCTGTTTTTCCGCTTCGACGGTGTTGAAGCAAATGGTCGCGGCCCACACGTCCATGCCGACCCAGGCTGGCGGGTTGGCGGCGTCGCGGTAGTTGCCGCCGATCTTGCCCAGGTCTTTCGGCGCGTAGCTTTGCAGCATGCCTTGCTGATCGAGGATCGCCAGGCTCGATGCGGCAAGACCCCAGACGGCGTCAGCCTGTGGCCGGGCTTTTTCGGCCAGCAGCTTGGCGGTGATGATACCGGTGGAGTCGCGTACCCACTTGATCTCGACGTCCGGGTTGGCCTTTTCGAAGGCTTCTTTGTAGGTCTTCAATTGTTCGGCTTCGAGGGCGGTGTACACCGTCAACTCGGTTTTCGCCGCGAAGGCGTTCAGGCTGAAAGCGGTGAGGACAGCAGCGGCCAGGGCCATAGGCTTGAACATGATCTTTTCCTGTTTGAGTTGAGGTTTGCGGGATGGGAAATCAGTGACCGGGTGCGGTCTGGCGCCACGCCTGGGAACGGCGCAGCAAACCGCGCGAGGCCCAGGCCAGCAGCAGGGACACGCCCGCCGAGGTGAACAGAATCAGGGTCGACATCGCCGCCGCGCCGCCGACGTTGCCGGCGTCATCCATGTTCAGCACCGCCACCGCCGCAAGAATGGTGTCGGGGCTGTAGAGGAAGATCGCCGCCGAAACGGTGGTCATGGCCGAGACGAACAGATAGCGCACGATGTCCAGCAGCGCCGGCAGGCAAATCGGTACGGTGACCCGCAAGTAATGCCGATACAGCGGCGCCTTGAGCGACAGCGCGGCGGCTTCGAACTCGGCGTCGAGCTGGCGCAGCGCGGTGGTCGCGGTCATTTGCGCGGTGGTCAGATAGTGAGCAATGGTGCAGACCACCAGCAGGGTCATGGTTCCGTAAAGCACATGCAGCGGGTTGTCGGTGAGGTTGAAAAAGAACACGTAACCCAGGCCCAGCACCAGCCCTGGCACCGCCATCGGTACGAAACTGAGCATGCGCAATGTCAGATTCAGTCCGCGCTGGCCTTTGGTTTTTTCCATCAGGTACGCGCCGGTGAAGATCAACGCACTGCCGATCAACGCCGTGCACAGGGCCATCTTCACGCTGTTGCCGTAGGCCAGCCAGCCACCGCCCGCCGTGTCGTTGAACTGGTAATGGTTGAGCGACAGCGACAGGTTGTACGGCCAGAATTTCACCAGCGACGAGAACACCGCCATGCCGAACACCAGCAGCAATACCGCGCAGATCAGCAGCACGATGGCGAGATAGAAGCCGTCGCGCAGTTTCGATGGTGCAGGTTGAAAGACCTGCGCCCGACCGCTCATGGAGTCGCCGTGACGCCGACGCAACCAGGCATCGACACCGAAGCTGAACAGCGCCGGCAGCAACAGGACCATGCCGATCAATGCACCGCGACCGAACTGTTGCTGGCCGACCACGGCTTTGTAGGCTTCCAGTGCCAGCACCTGATAATCGCCGCCGACCACCACGGGCACACCGAAGTCGGTGATGGTCAGGGTGAAGACGAGGCAGAACGCCGCGAACACCGCCTGACGCGTCGCCGGCCAGGTGATGCTGCGGAAGGCTTTGGCCGGACTGGCGCCCATGCTGGAGGCGGCATCGAAGAGGCGCGCATCCGCCAGGGACAGGGCCGACAGCAAAATCATCAAGGCGTGTGGGAAGGTGTAGATCACCTCACCGAGAACGATGCCCCAGAAGCCGTAGATATTGTCCGAGAGCAAACCACGCAACAGGCCCTGGTTGCCGAACAGGTAAACCAGCGCAATCCCCGGCAACATCGAAGGCGCCATCAATGGCAACAACGACAGGCCACGCCAGAGGCCTTTGCCCGGTATCAACGTGCGTTGCAGGGCGTAGGCAAACAGGTAGGCCAGCGGTACGACAATGGCCGCCACGCTGAGGGAAACTTTCAGGCTGTTGCCGAGCAACCAGTGGAAATTCGCACTGGTGACCAGTTCACGCGCAGCCACCAGACCACCGCCCTGCCCGGCCTCCGGACTGAAGCCACGCCAGAAGATCGCCAGCAATGGCATCAACACGGCGATGCCGAGCAACACCAGCAACAAGACTTTGCCGCCGACCACGAACACCCGGTCGCCGATCTCGGCGCGGGAGGCCTGCCGAACCTGCTTGTGCGGTATCGGCAGCGCGATGTTCGCGCTCATCAGGCAAACACCTGCAGGCTGCGCGGCGGCAAGGCGACCATGATCTGCTGGGCGCCGAGTCGCGGCATGGCTTCCGGCGCCAGTTCCGCGAGCAAGGCGTGGCCCGGCAGTTGATCGAGTTCGAAACTCATTCGGCAGCGGTTGCCGAGGAAGGTGATTTCGCGAACCTTGGCCGGGAACAGGTTTTCCTCATGCACCAGCGGGTTGACATTGATCGCTTCAGGGCGACAGAACAAACGGCCCGAGGCGGTTTTGGCGCTGCCGTCTGCCAGGCGCAGGCTCATCCCGCCGACCTGGGCGTGACTGTCGCTGCTGCGGCTGAATGGCAACCAATTGCCCTGACCGACAAACTCCGCCACGAACGGCGTGGCCGGACGATCGTAGATTTCCTGTGGCGTGGCGTACTGCTCAACCTTGCCGTTGTTCATCACCGCGATGCGGTCAGCCATCAGCATGGCCTCGTCTTGATTGTGCGTGACCATCAGGGTGGTGATGCCGAGGCTGCGTTGAAGTTGACGCAGTTCGGTGCACAAGTGCTCGCGGACCCGGGCGTCGAGGGCCGACATTGGTTCGTCCAGCAACAACAACGACGGCGCCGGCGCCAGGGCGCGGGCCAGTGCGACACGTTGCTGCTGACCGCCGGACAATTGGCCGGGGTACTTTTTCTCACTGCCGATCAGGCCGACCAGCTCCAGCATCTGACCGACGCGCTTGCGCACTTCATCGCGACCGCTGCCGGCAAGGCCATAGGCAATGTTCGCTTCGACAGTGAGATTGGGGAACAGCGCGTAGGACTGGAACAGAATGCCGTAGTCCCGAGCCTGCGGTGCCAGGTGGGAAACGTCGCGATCACCGAGGTACAACTCGCCGCTGTCCTGTTTCTCCAGACCGGCGATGCAACGCAACAGCGTGGTTTTGCCACAACCCGACGGGCCCAGCAGGCACACCAGTTCACCGGCCGCCACGTCGAGGGAAACGTTATCCAGCGCAGTAAAGGCGCCGAAGCGTTTCTGCACGCCACGCACCCTCATCGGGGCGCCGGGATTGGTCAGGGCAGTTGCGATCGAGTGGTTCATGGACAGGCCTCATCAAGCAGATGAAGGCCATCCTAAGGAGGCAATGCGTCCGTCATGTGGCAGTGAGGCAAAAACGGCCGATAGTGGTATTCGGGGATTTGGGTTGGATAGCACAGGCAATGAATAACCTGTGGCGAGGGAGCTTGCTCCCGTTGGATTGCGCAGCAGGCCCCTTCTTTTCAGGGGAAAGGAGGCCGCTTCGCAGCCCGGCGGGAGCAAGCTCCCTCGCCACAGGGATTTATGCTGGGGCCATTTCCTGCGCCAGGCCGAGAAATGCTGCCGGCAGACGCGCACCCTTTCGCTCCTTGAGGCAGTACAAATACTCCGGAATCTGCGGCGCGTTCTCGAGGGTCAGCACACGCAATTGCGGATCATGCGGCACTTCCTGCCGGGCAATGATGCTGATCCCGATGTTGCGCAGCACCGCCTCGCGGATCGATTCACGGCTACCAATCTCCAGCAACGGCCCGAAACTCACCCCGGCGGTGGCCAGCAACTCCTCGGTCAGACGCCGGGTGGTCGAGCCCGGCTCGCGCATCAATAAGGTATGCCCGGCCAACGCGCTGAGCGGCACATGATCGTGCACCGCCAACGGGTGATGGCGATGCACCGCCAACACCAACGGATCGCTGCCAAGGACCCGGCGAATCAGGCGCGCGTCGTCGAGCAGTTGCGAGGACGCGGCGACATCGACCCGGTAATCCTCCAAGGCTTCCAGCACCTGCTGCGAATTGCCGATTTCCACCGACACTTCCACTTGCGGCAAGCGCTCGCGAAAGGTCTTCACCAGATCGAGAATGTAATACGGAGCGGTGGCGGCGATGCGCAACGTGCCCTGGACCTGGCCGCTGTTGCGCAGGAAAAACTCGATGTCGGCTTCCTGCTGCAATAGCGCCTTGACCATCGGCAGCAACCGCGCACCTTCATCGCTGACGCTGAGGCGGCGGCCGCCACGGTAAAACAGCTCGACCGAGTACTGGCTTTCCAGATTGCGGATCTGCGTGGTGACCGTGGGCTGGCTCAGGCCGAGCTTTTTCGCCGCCAGGGTAATGCTGCCCAGGCGGGCCACCATGTAAAACGCCTTCAGCTCGGCACTCAGCACACCCGCTCCTCATCGATTATTTGCGCAACAGACGCAAACCGTTGAACACCACCAACAGGCTCACGCCCATGTCGGCGAACACCGCCATCCACATGGTGGCGATCCCGGCGAAGGTTACCCCAAGAAAGATAGCCTTGATGACCAAAGCGAGGGCGATGTTCTGTTTGAGGATGCTCGACGTCTGCCGCGACAAACGTATGAACGTGGGAATCTTGCGCAGATCGTCGTCCATCAGGGCGACATCGGCGGTTTCGATGGCAGTATCGGTGCCGGCCGCGGCCATCGCAAAACCGATTTCCGCCCGGGCCAGTGCCGGAGCATCATTGATGCCGTCGCCGACCATGCCAACGTTATGACCCTGTGCATAAAGGGCTTCGATGGCTTGCAGTTTGTCGGTCGGCAGCAGATCACCCCTGGCCTCGTCGATGCCGACTTGCGCAGCAATCGCCTGGGCGGTGTGGACGTTGTCGCCGGTGAGCATCAGGGTCTTGATGCCCAGATCGTGCAGCTGCTGGATCGCCTCACGGCTGGATTCCTTGACCGTATCGGCCACGGCGAACAGCGCCAGCGGACCGGAGTTGTCGAGCAACAGCACCACGGACTTGCCCTGTTTCTCCAGTGCAAACAGCTTTTCTTCCAGCTCTGGCGAGCACAGGTTCAGCTCTTCCACCAGGCGGTGGTTGCCCAAGTGGTAAGTCTTCCCGTCGATCTCACCGCGTACCCCGCGACCGCCCAGTGCTTCGAAGTTATGCACAACGAGCGGCGCAGAGGTTTTATCCACTGCGGCGTTAGCAATCGCCAACGACACCGGGTGGTCCGAGCGTCCGGCCAACGCCGCTGCAATTGCCGGCGCCGAGGCATCGGCCGTGGGATCAAGCGACAGGTAATCCGTCTGAACCGGCTTGCCGTGGGTGATCGTGCCGGTCTTGTCCAGCGCCAGATAGTCGAGTTTGTAGCCACCCTCCAGGTACACGCCGCCCTTGACCAGAATCCCTTTGCGCGCCGCCGCCGCGAGGCCGCTGACGATGGTCACCGGGGTGGAAATCACCAGTGCGCAGGGGCATGCGACCACCAGCAATACCAGCGCGCGGTAGATCCAGTCGAACCAGACTGCGCCCATGAACAGCGGCGGAATCACTGCCACCGCGAGGGCAAAGATGAACACGGCGGGGGTGTAGATTTTCGAAAACTGGTCAACGAAGCGTTGGGTCGGTGCTCGTGCGCCTTGCGCCTGTTCCACGGCGTGGATGATCCGGGCCAGGGTCGAATGGTTTGCGGCGGCGGTTACGGAAAACTCCAGAGATCCCGCCTGGTTGATAGTGCCGGCGAACACCTTGTCGCCAATGGTTTTCTCAACCGGCAGGCTTTCCCCGGTGATCGGCGCCTGATTGATGGTCGAACTGCCCGATATGACTTCGCCGTCCAGACCAATCCGCTCACCGGGCCGCACCCGCACCCGGGCGCCCGGCTCGATGGATTTCACGTCTTGCAAGATCCAGCTGCCATCGGCCTGCAACACCGTGGCCTGTTCCGGGGTCATCTGCATCAAGCCGCTGATGGCGTTACGCGCGCGGTCCAGGGACTTGGCCTCGATCAACTCGGCCACGGTGAACAGGAACATCACCATCGCCGCTTCCGGCCACTGTCCGATCAGGATCGCGCCGGTCACCGCGATGCTCATCAATGCATTGATGTTCAGGTTGAGATTTTTCAGCGCGATCCAGCCCTTCTTGTAGGTGCTGAGACCGGCGCTGAGGATCGAGATCAACGCGATAACCGCCACGACCCAATTGGGCGCCGCGCTGGTGAAGTGAATCACTTCGGCGGCGAGCGCGGTCACGCCGGACAACGCCAATGGCCACCACGGCTTTTTCTCGGGCGCTGGAACTGGCGCTTCGACGCCCTGCTCCAGCGGCTCGGCCTGCATGCCGAGGGACTTGATTGCGTCGATGATCGGCGCGGTGCTCGGCAGGTCGTGGGTCACGCCCAGCACGCGGTTGATCAGGTTGAATTCGAGCTGCTGCACACCCGCGAGCTTGCCGAGTTTGTTCTGGATCAGCGTCTGCTCGGTCGGACAGTCCATCGCGTCGATGCGGAAACTGCTCAACCGCGCGTTGGCAGTTGAGTTTTCACTGAGCTTGATCAGCGACGGCGCCGCCGCTTTGGAAGAACAGCAGGAATCCCCGTGACCGCCATGGTCATGCTTCTGCACAGGCTGCAGCTTGTGGCCGTGATCGTGATCGTGATCGTGATCGTGATCAGCCTCGGGTTTGTGGGTGTGAAGGGAATCGCTCATTGGTTGCGTCCATGAAGGTGCCTGTTGCCAAGTAAAGACCCTGTAGCCACTATAGGGTCAAGCACCCATTTGGAGATTGCCGTCATGAAGATCGGAGAACTGGCGAAACTCACCGACTGCGCCGTGGAAACCATCCGCTACTACGAGCGCGAAAACCTGCTGCCGGAGCCGGCCCGCAGTGACGGCAACTACCGCGTCTACACCCAGGCCCATGCCGAGCGCCTGACTTTCATCCGCAACTGCCGCACCCTCGACATGACGCTGGAGGAGATTCGCAGCCTGCTGGCCTTGCGCGACAGCCCGCAGGATCAATGTGAGAGCGTGAATGCGCTGATCGACGAACATATTCATCACGTCAAAGCACGGATCGACGGGCTGCTGGCGTTACAGGCGCAACTGCTCGACCTGCGCCAACGCTGTGGCGAAGGGCCGGATATTGATCAGTGCGGGATTTTGCAGCGGCTGGAAGTGAGTGGCGGTGTGGTAGCGACGGAGGTTGAACAGTCGCATGTGGGCCGAAGCCACGGCCACTAAGCACATCCCAAAACCCAATGTGGGAGCTAGCTGCCTGCTAGCGATAGCGCTTTTTCAGTCACATCAGTGTTGGATGTGCCGTCGCTATCGCTAGCAGGCTAGCTCCCACAGGGGTATGGCGTGCAGATTGTCAGACCGCCATCGGCGCGGTCATTGGGGCGTGATGCTCGTAACCCTCGAGCGAAAAATCACTCGGCTCGATCAACTCCAGCCATTCCGGCTGATAAACACCCGTCTTGGCGAACTCCGGCACACGATCACTGATCACCAGTTTCGGCATCGGGAAAGGCTCGCGCTTGAGCTGTTCGTTCAGCATGTCCAGATGGTTTTCGTAGACGTGCGCATCACCGATGAAATAGGTGAACCAGCGCGGCGTGTAGCCGGTCAGGCGACCGATCAGGCTCAGCAGCGCGGCACCTTCGGTGAGGTTGAACGGCGTGCCCAGGCCCAGGTCGTTGGAGCGGATGTAGAGCGTCAGGGAGATTTCCCTGGTCTCGACATTCGGGTGGAACTGGTACAGCAAGTGGCACGGCGGCAGAGCCATTTCATCGAGTTGCGCAACGTTCCAGCCGTGGAACAGGATGCGGCGGCTGCCGGGGTCCTTGATGATGGTGTCGACGCACTGACGGATCTGGTCGATCGCCTTGTACAGCACCACGTAGGCCTGACCGTCTTCTTCACCTTCGGCGATCTGACGATAGCCCTGGCTCAGGGTCTGCTCGATAGCAGCCTTATTGCTGACCGGGATCTGCTTGTACGCCGGCCATTTGCGCCATTGCACGCCGTAGATCTCGCCGAGGTCGTCCTCACCCTGACGGAACGGGTTGGCCAGCCACTGCGCGTTTTCGTTGGCGTTCTGGTCCCAGACCTTGCAGCCCAACGCGCGAAATTCCGCAGCGTTGTTCACTCCACGCAGGAAGCCGCACATCTCGCCGATGGCCGATTTGAAGGCCATCTTGCGCGTGGTGATCGCCGGGAACCCTTCCTGCAGGTCATAACGCAGCATCGCGCCGGGAAAACTGATGGTGTTCACGCCAGTGCGGTTGGCTTGTTTGGTGCCGCTCTTGATGACGTGGGCGACCAGTTCGAGATATTGCTTCATGAGTTACCTGTGTCCTTGAAACCGGAGCCGTCGCTCCGGTATTCGAATTTATACGGCTGCCGCTGGAGTCGCCGGGGCGCGGTGATACGCCAGCCAGATCAGGAACAGACCGCCGACGATCATCGGCACGCAGAGCACCTGGCCCATGGTCAGCCAGTTCCAGGCCAGATAGCCCAGTTGCGCGTCCGGCACGCGGACGAATTCGACGATGAAGCGGAAAATGCCATAGAACAGCGCGAACATCCCGGACACCGCCATGGTCGGCCGCGGTTTACGCGAGAACAGCCACAGGATCAGGAACAGCGCCACGCCTTCCAGCGCGAACTGATACAGCTGCGACGGGTGACGCGGCAACTGCGCCGGGTCGCTGAACGGCGGGAAGATCATCGCCCACGGCACGTCGGTCGCCTTGCCCCACAATTCGGCATTGATGAAGTTGCCGATACGCCCGGCGCCCAGGCCGATCGGCACCATTGGCGCGACGAAGTCCATCAGTTGGAAGAACGACTTGTTGTTCTTTTTACCGAACCACAACGCCGCCAGCATCACGCCGATGAAACCGCCGTGGAACGACATGCCGCCCTTCCACACTTCGAAAATCAGCGTCGGGTTGGCCAGATAAGCACTCAGATCGTAGAACAGCACATAGCCCAGGCGACCGCCGACGATCACACCCATCGACATCCAGAAGACCATGTCGGAGAGTTTCTCCTTGGTCCAGGTCGGGTCGAAACGGTTGAGCCGGCGCGACGCCAGCAGCCACGCACCGCCGATGCCGATCAGGTACATCAGGCCGTACCAGTGGATTTTCAGCGGACCGATGGCCAGGGCCACCGGGTCGATCTGCGGGTAAGGCAGCATTGCGACTCCTCGTTAGAGTTGAAACCTTCAAAATTCCCGGGCGACGCTGCCACCTCAGGATTAAGCCAGGATTGTGCGGTGCGTCAGATCAGGAAACTCAAACCTACGCAGAACAGCAAAGCGGCGAACAGTCTTTTCAGCAACTTCGGCGACAGCCTGTGGGCCAATCGCGCACCGAGGCGGGCGAAAACCATGCTGGTCAGGGCGATCCCCAGCAGCGCCGGCAAATAAATAAAACCGAGACTATGGGCCGGCAGCAACGGATCGTGCCAGCCCAGAATCATGAAACTTAATGCACTGGCCAGCGCAATGGGCAGGCCGCACGCCGATGACGTCGCCACCGCTTGTTGCATCGGCACACTGCGCCAGGTCAGGAACGGCACGGTCAGCGAACCGCCGCCAATCCCGAAAATCGCCGAGGCCCAGCCAATCACGGTGCCGGCCAGGGTCAGACCGACTTTTCCCGGCACCGTTCGGCTGGCCTTGGGTTTGACGTCCAGCATAAGCTGCACGGCGATGATCAGGGCAAACACGCCGATGATTTTCTGCAGGTTGGGCCCGGAGATCGCTTCGGCGGTCAGCGCTCCGAAACCGGCACCCAGCAGAATGCCGACGGTCATCCAGGCAAAGATCGGCCAACGCACGGCACCGCGGCGATGGTGTTCGCGCACCGCGTTGACCGAGGTGAAAATGATCGTCGCCAGGGAGGTGCCGACCGCCAGGTGAGTCAGGATCGACGCATCGAAGCCCTGCAGGGTGAAACTGAACACCAGCACCGGAACGATGATGATCCCACCGCCCACGCCAAACAGCCCGGCGAGCACTCCGGCACAGGCGCCGAGCGCCAGATAGAGCAGAAATTCCATGCTGTTTCCCCACCCAACCCCAAAACCGGAGCGGCATGGTAACGGATGCATGGCCTTGGGCTCCACTGGATGGCGATGGATACCAGCACCATGACTGCGTAGAGTGGGCAAAAAACACACAAGGACCACCTTATGTGCCTGATTGTCTTTGCCTGGCGCCCGGGTCATGCCCAGCCGCTGATCGTGGCGGCCAACCGCGACGAATTCTATGCCCGGCCCAGCCTGCCCCTGGCGCAGTGGCCCGAAGCACCTCAGGTCCACGCCGGTCGCGACCTGGAAGCCGGTGGCACCTGGCTTGGTGTCGGCGCTAACGGGCGCTTCGCCGCCCTGACTAATATCCGCGACCCTCATCAACCGCCCGCGCGGAAATCCCGGGGTGAGCTCGTCGCGCAATTTCTCAATGGCGAAATGCCGATTGATGATTACTTGGCCGACGTTGTCAGACGTTCGCTGGAATATGCCGGATTTAACCTGCTTATCGGCAACGCCAACGAGCTGTGGCATTACAACGCACAGGGAACTGAGGCAGTGATGCTGCAGCCGGGCGTTTACGGTTTATCGAATGCGGGACTGGATACGCCGTGGCCGAAGTTGCTCAAGGCGCGGGCAGCGTTGGAGATGGTTCTGGATAATCCGCAGCCTGAGGCGTTGTTGGCGTTGCTGAGTGATGCGCAGGTGGCGCCGTTTGCGGAGCTGCCCGACACCGGGGTGGGTTTGGCGACCGAGACGCTGTTATCGAGTGTGTTTATTGCCAGCCAGAGTTACGGGACGCGGGCGAGTACGGCGTTGATTGTTCATGCCGACGGGACGCGGCATCTGGTTGAACGGAGTTTCGGGCCGTATGGCGGGCATTTGGGGGAAGTTGAGGTCAGGATTTGACAATAAATTGTGGCGAGGGAGCTTGCTCCCGCTCGACTGCGTAGCAGCCGCAAAATGGCAGATGAAGTTTTCCGAAAGAAAACATTGGCCAGATTGGGAGCGCTTCGCACTCCAGCGGGGGAGCAAGCTCCCTCGCCACAAGGGTCCTCAGTATTTCAGAGCGGTTTGATCGCCGCCGGATTGATCATCCGCGCCAACCCGAGGTTCTTCAGCGCCAACTGCAGCGAACTGTGGATCACTTGCGGGTTGTCGATGGTCATCAGCTCCGCGAGCAGTTCCTTGGCCTTGCTCAGGTTGATCTGACGCAGCATCCACTTCACTTTCGGCAGGTTGGTGGCGTTCATCGACAGGCTGTCAAAGCCCATCGCCATCAACAGCACCGCCGCCGCCGGGTCACCGGCCATTTCACCGCAGATGCTCACCGGCTTGCCTTCGGCATGGGCGTCACGCACCACGCTTTGAAGGGCTTGCAGCACCGCCGGGTGCAGGTAGTCGTAGAGGTCGGCTACCCGCGGGTTGTTTCGGTCCACCGCCAGCAGGTACTGGGTCAGGTCGTTGGAGCCGACCGACAGGAAATCCACTTGCCGTGCCAGTTCCTTGGTCTGATACACCGCCGCCGGGATCTCGATCATCACGCCGATCGGCGGCATAGGTACGTCGCAGCCTTCATCGCGGACTTCACCCCAGGCCCGGTGAATCAGGTGCAGGGCTTCTTCGAGTTCATGGGTGCCGGAGATCATCGGCAACAGAATCCGCAGGTTGTTCAGGCCTTCGCTGGCCTTGAGCATCGCGCGGGTCTGCACCAGGAAGATTTCCGGGTGGTCGAGGGTGACGCGAATGCCGCGCCAGCCGAGGAACGGGTTGTCTTCCTTGATCGGGAAGTAAGACAGCGATTTGTCACCGCCGATGTCCAGGCTGCGCATGGTCACCGGTTGCGGATGGAACGCGGCGAGTTGCTCGCGGTAGATCGCCAACTGCTCCTTTTCGCTCGGGAACCGCTGGTTGATCATGAACGGCACTTCGGTGCGGTACAGACCGACACCCTCGGCGCCGCGCTTCTGCGCCCGCGCCACGTCCGCCAGCAGGCCGGTGTTGACCCACAGCGGCATGCGGTGGCCATCGACGGTCACGCACGGCAAGTCGCGCAATGCATCCAGCCCGAGGGCCAGTTGTTTTTCTTCCTCGACCACTTCGGCGAACTGCTTTCGCAGTACTTCGCTGGGGTTGGTGTAGACCTCACCGTGATAGCCGTCGACGATCATCTGAATGCCGTCGACCTTGGAATACGGCAGGTCGACCAGGCCCATCACCGTCGGGATGCCCATGGCGCGCGCGAGAATTGCCACGTGGGAGTTGCCGGAGCCAAGTACCGACACCAGGCCCGCCAGCTTGCCTTCCGGCACCTCGCCGAGCATCGCCGGCGTCAGTTCTTCGCTGATCAGAATGGTGTTGTCGGGGTAGACCAGGGTCTGCTGGCGCTCTTCCTGCAAGTAGGCAAGCAAGCGGCGGCCGAGGTCCTTGACGTCCGAGGCGCGTTCACGCAGGTAGGCGTCGTCCATCAATTCGAAACGATTGACATGATCGGTGACCACCTGGCGCAGCGCGCCCTGGGCCCACTGACCGGTCTTGATCACAGTGGTCACTTCGTTGCCCAGCGCGGCGTCGTCGAGCATCATCAGATACACGTCGAACAAGGCCCGCTCTTCGGGGCGCAGCTGCGTGGCCAATTTGGCCGACAGCGCACGCATGTCGGCGCGCACGCCTTCGATGGCGGTCTTGAACAGCCCGAGTTCAGCTTCGATGTCGACGATGGTCTTGTCCGGCACCACATCCAGATCGGCCGGAGGCAACATGACCACCGCCGTACCGACCGCCGCACCCGGCGAGCCCGGCACACCGACGAACTTGGCTTCCTGAATCCCTTTGCCCTGACGGCCCAGCCCCCGAATCGAACCGGTGGCCTCGGCGTGGGCGATAACGCCGGCGAGCTGCGCGCTCATGGTCACGAGGAAGGCTTCTTCACCCTCATCGAACTGGCGGCGTTCTTTTTGCTGAATGACCAACACGCCGACGACGCGGCGGTGGTGAATGATCGGCGCCCCGAGGAATGAGGCATAGCGCTCTTCACCGGTCTCGGCGAAGTAGCGGTAGCGCGGGTGATCCGCGGCGTTTTCGAGGTTAAGGGGTTCTTCACGCGTGCCGACCAGGCCGACCAGACCTTCGTTGGGTGCCATGCTGACTTTGCCGATCGAGCGCTTGTTCAAGCCCTCGGTCGCCATCAGCACGAAGCGGTTGGTCTCGGGGTCAA
The DNA here is from genome assembly GCF_048079215.1 of Pseudomonas sp. NFX71. Classification (NCBI taxonomy): domain Bacteria; kingdom Pseudomonadati; phylum Pseudomonadota; class Gammaproteobacteria; order Pseudomonadales; family Pseudomonadaceae; genus Pseudomonas; species Pseudomonas sp. NFX71. The sequence goes on from NZ_CP182230.1 coordinate 1,568,660, forward strand.
GCAGGTAGACCGAGCAGACCTGGCTGCCCATGGCCTCTTTGACGCGCAACACAATAATCCCCAACGCCGCCTTGAGATCCTTGGCGGAGTTAACTTCCTGGACGATCTTGCGCAGCGTATTGAGCATGGCTCGGGGTCGAACTCCGTCGTCAGTCGCGCGCTAAAAGGCGCGGGGCAAGCTCTTTGAGAGCGCGTCGATACACCTCGCGCTTGAATGTCACCACCTGGCCCAACGGATACCAATAGCTGACCCAGCGCCAGCCATCGAATTCCGGTTTACCGGTCAAATCCATCCGCACCCGCTGCTCGTTGGAGATCAGGCGCAGGAGAAACCATTTCTGTTTCTGGCCGATGCACAGCGGTTGGCTGTGAGTACGGACCAGACGTTGCGGCAAACGATAGCGCAACCAGCCCCGGGTGCAGGCGAGAATTTCAACATCTTCACGCTCCAGACCCACTTCTTCGTTCAACTCGCGGTACAAGGCGTCTTCCGGCGTCTCCTGGGGGTTGATACCACCCTGTGGAAACTGCCAGGCATCTTGATTGATACGGCGAGCCCATAGCACCTGTCCGGCATCATTCGTGAGAATGATCCCGACATTGGGGCGGAAACCATCGGGGTCGATCACGGCAACAACCTCGCAAACGCATGTCGCCGCATTGTTCCACAAAGGTTGTGAAGGCAGCAACGAGCCGGCTTAGCTTATGTGCACTCTTGTGAAAAGTCCGTATTCTGGACACCTTTCTACAGACTTTTCAGCGAGTAACTGCAATGCGGCTGGCTTTATTCGACTTGGACAACACCCTTCTGGGCGGCGACAGTGACCACGCCTGGGGCGATTACCTGTGCGAACGCGGCTTCCTCGACGCCGTTGCCTACAAGGCACGCAACGATGAGTTCTATCAGGATTACCTGGCCGGCAAGCTGGATAACGACGCCTACCTGAACTTTTGCCTGGAAGTCCTTGGCCGCACCGAAATGGCCACGCTGGATCAATGGCACCTCGATTACATGCGCGACTGCATCGAGCCGATTGTGTTGCCCAAGGCGATCGATCTACTGGCCCAGCATCGTGAAGCGGGTGACAAGCTGGTGATCATCACCGCGACCAACCGCTTTGTAACCGGTCCGATTGCCGAGCGTTTGGGCGTTGAAACCCTGATCGCCACCGAATGTGAAATGGTCGATGGCCGTTATACAGGGCGCAGCACCGACATCCCGTGCTTCCGTGAAGGCAAAGTGACACGGCTGAGTCGCTGGCTGGAAGAAACCGGGCATTCGCTGGAAGACAGTTACTTCTATAGCGACTCGATGAACGACTTGTCGTTGCTGGAGCAGGTGGCGAATCCGGTGGCGGTTGATCCGGATCCGAACTTGCGAGCCGAGGCCGAGAAGCGTGGCTGGCCGGTGATCAGTCTGCGCGACTGAAATCGCCATCGCGGGCTTGCCCGCGATGGGGGTCGACTCGCCCAAGCCTTAAACCGGCTTCGCGCCCATCAATCCCGCAATCGCGACAAAACAAACAAAGCTGAACAGTGCCAGTGCAAAGGTGAACCTGCCGTTGCCTCCCGGCGCAGTGCGCAGCCTGTTCAGCCGCACCAGCAACCAGAACCAGCCCAACGCCGCCACGGTGTAGAGCACGCTGGACCCCAGCAACCACGTCTGCCCCAGCGGCCAGCCCACCAGGTGCACCATCCACCAGCCGGTAAACGGCATGCTCAGCAACGCCACGCCCATCAGTAGCCAGACGAACACTCGTGGCCGCTGGAGCGTGCGCGCCGCAGCAGTCGTATCGCCATTACGCCGCGTTCGCCAAACCCATATCCCCAGGCCCAGTGCACAGCCCAACAATATTGCCGTCGCCGCGGTGTGGGCCATTTTCAGGGCAGTTAACGTTTCCATTGTTCGATTTCCTTATGACCTGCCCATCAGCGTAGCCCCTCAGCCAAGAAACAGCTGATAGGCCGGGTTGTCGCTCTCGTCCCAGTACGGGTAGCCGATTTCTTCCAGCGCCGCCGGCACCAGATGACGTTCCTCGTGAGGCACTTGCAGGCCCGCGACCACACGACCATCCGCCGCGCCGTGGTTGCGGTAATGGAACATCGAAATGTTCCAGCGCCCGCCCAGCTTGCTGAGGAAGTTGAACAGCGCGCCCGGCCGCTCCGGAAATTCAAAACGCAGCACCACTTCATCGACCACCTGCGCCGCGCGGCCGCCAACCATGTGCCGGATGTGCAACTTGGCCAGTTCGTTGTCGGTCAGGTCCAGCACCGGAAAACCCTGCTCGGTCAGGCTGGCGAGCAACGCACTGCGCGGGTCGTTTTCCGGGTGCGTCTGCACGCCAACGAAGATGTGCGCTTCGCTGCCGGTGTTGTAGCGGTAGTTGAATTCGGTGATCTGGCGCTTGCCGATGGCTTCGCAGAACGCCTTGAAGCTGCCCGGCTTCTCGGGAATGGTCACGGCGATAATGGCCTCGCGGCCCTCACCCAGCTCGGCGCGTTCGGCGACGTGACGCAAGCGGTCGAAGTTGACGTTGGCGCCGGAGTCGATGGCCACGAAGGTGTGACCTGTGACGGCGCGCTGCTCGACGTACTTCTTGATCCCGGCCACGCCCAAAGCGCCGGCAGGTTCAGTGATCGAGCGGGTATCGTCGTAGATATCCTTGATGGCCGCGCAGATCTCGTCGGTGCTGACCGTGATCACTTCATCGACATAGTCTTTGCAGATATCGAAGGTGTGCTGACCGATCTGAGCGACCGCGACGCCATCGGCGAAGATGCCCACGGTCGGCAGCACCACGCGCTCGCCGGCGGCCATGGCCGCTTGCAGGCAATTGGAATCGTCCGGCTCGACGCCGATGATTTTGATTTCCGGGCGCAGGTATTTCACGTACGCCGCGATACCGGCGATCAGCCCGCCGCCGCCCACCGGAACGAAGATCGCGTCCAGACGCCCAGGGTGCTGGCGCAGAATCTCCATGGCCACCGTGCCCTGCCCGGCAATGGTGTGGGGATCGTCGTACGGGTGAATGTAGACGTAGCCTTTTTCGTCGACCAGTTTCAGCGAGTAGGCCAGGGCTTCCGGAAACGAATCCCCGTGCAGCACGACTTTGCCGCCTCGGGAACGCACACCTTCGACTTTGATCTCGGGAGTGGTTTTCGGCATGACGATGGTGGCTTTCACGCCCAGCACTTTCGCCGCCAGGGCCAGGCCCTGCGCGTGATTGCCCGCCGAAGCGGTCACTACGCCGCGAGCGCGCTCTTCATCGCTCAGCTGCGTGAGCTTGTTGTAGGCCCCGCGAATCTTGAACGAGAACACCGGCTGCAAGTCTTCACGCTTGAGCAAAATACTGTTGCCCAGCCGCTCGGAGAGCTGGCGGGCAGTCTGCAATGGGGTTTCTACGGCAACGTCATAAACGCGCGAGGTGAGGATCTTTTTGACGTACTGTTCGAGCATCGGAAAGCATCACTGAGCGGGTTGGGCAGGGCCATGGAGTCTAACCCGGCTTTCGGCCGGGCGACCACACTAAACCGGTGGTTTTAAGGCCAGGCACATACCTTGTGGCGAGGGAGCTTGCTCCCGCTCGGCTGCGCAGCAGTCGCAAACCCTGCTGGCGCGGTATGCCGGAAGGCATGCGAGAGGACCGCTTCGCGCTCCAGCGGGAGCAAGCTCCCTCGCCACAAGACTCTGCTCGCTCAGACATACCGTCGCACCCGCCAATCGGGCAATGACCTTCCCCGCCCCGAAGCCTATAATGCCCGCCTTTCGTTTCCCCTCTTCGGCACCTCGGAGCCCGCATGACCCAGGATCAACTCAAACAGGCAGTGGCTCAGGCCGCCGTCGACTTCATCCTCCCGAAACTCGACGACAAGAGCATCGTCGGGGTCGGCACCGGCTCCACTGCCAACTGCTTCATCGATGCTTTGGCCCAACATAAAGGTGCATTCGACGGCGCCGTCGCCAGCTCCGAAGCCACCGCCGCGCGCCTCAAGGGCCATGGCATTCCGGTGTATGAGCTGAACACCGTCAGCGACCTGGAGTTCTACGTGGACGGCGCCGATGAAAGCGACGAGCACCTGAACCTGATCAAGGGCGGCGGCGCGGCCCTGACCCGCGAGAAGATCGTCGCGGCCGTGGCCAAGACCTTCATCTGCATCGCCGACGCCAGCAAACTGGTGCCGGTGCTCGGCGCGTTCCCGCTGCCGGTGGAAGTGATCCCGATGGCCCGCAGCCATGTGGCTCGCGAGCTGGTGAAGCTCGGCGGCGACCCGGTTTACCGTGAAGGCGTGTTGACCGACAACGGCAACATCATTCTGGATGTGTTCAACATGCAGATCACCAACCCGGTGGAGCTGGAGTCGCAGATCAATGCGATCGTCGGCGTGGTGACCAATGGGTTGTTCGCGGCGCGTCCGGCGGATTTGCTGTTGCTGGGCACCAGCGAAGGCGTGAAAACCCTCCGCGCCCAATAATCAGACACGCAGATAAACCCTGTGGGAGCGAGCCTGCTCGCGATAGCGGTCTTTCAGTCAACATCTCTATCGACTGACACGACCTCATCGCGAGCAGGCTCGCTCCCACATTGGTTTAGGGGTGTTGGTTAGTTTTGCGTTGGTTTTTTGAAGACGTAGAACAGGTTCGGCTCGCTCACCAGGTACATCGTGCCGTCGTCATCCATGGCGATGCCTTCCGCTTGTGGCACCGTCTTCTGCAACCCCTGACGCCCCTTGTTCAATGACATGGTGCTCAGTGGTCGCCCGTCCACGTCCAGCTCCAGAATCAGTCGCGACTCGTCGGACAGCGCCAGCAAATGGCCGCTGCGTTCGTCGTATTGCAGACTCGACAGGTCTCGGACAAACATCCCGGCATCGCGCTTGGGGTTGTTGACCACGTGCACCGCGTAAGATTTTTCCGGGTTGTAATGCGGGAAACCCTGCACTTCATAAATCAGCATCGGGTCGCGTTCCTTGGCGACAAACAGGCGTTTGCCTACCGAATCGTAGGCCAGGCCTTCGAAGCCCTTGTTGCCGCTCATGTGCACGCCCAGGGTCATTTGCTCGGCTTCCGCTGCGTCGAGGAACGTGGTGTCCTTTTCCAGATGAATCTTGATCAGCCGTTGCTGGCGCTCGTCAGTGATCACATACGTGTCGGCGCTGATGAACTCCACTGCCTCCGGATCACCGAAGCCGACCAGCGAGATACGCCGAATGATCCGGCCTTCCAGCGACAGCTCGATCAGTTCGGAGTTTTTGTTGGTGACGGTGAACAGGCTTTTGCGCACCGGATCAAAGGTCAGCGCCGACACATCGTCGTCCAGGCCTTCGATGACCCGACCCTCGACCGCGACCTGATAGTGACCCAGGCCGATGGACTGTTCGCTCTCAGCCTGCCAAAGCGTGTGCAGATTGAACCAGGTGCGCTCGAACAGCCGCAGGTACTGGCCGATCGCAACCAGCACGATCAGCGCAATTACCAGCACAATCAGCATCAGGGGTTTGGGACGGGCAAGTCGGCGCATTCAGGCAAGCTCGGAATCAGGACGGGTGGATGAAATACCACGGCAGTCTGAATTGAAGCTTAATGGCCATTAGCCTGGGCCTACAACTGAGCGTCGCGTTTCCTACAAAAATCGAATCAGTGCTGCTTTTCGAATCGATAGAACAGGTTAGGCTCGCTCACCATGTACAGCGTGCCATTGTCATCCATGGTCACGCCTTCGGCGCGAGGAATGGTCTTCTTCAGGCCATTGAAGCCCCCCAGCAAGGTCATGAAACTGACCTGCTCGCCCTTCTCGTCCAGCTCCAGCAGCAAGTGGGAGTCAGCGGACAGCACCAGCGTGTGCCGGGTGCGCGGGTCAATGGCCAGGGCCGAGAGGTTGCGGATGTCCAGTTCGTCACTGGCAAGCTTCTGCTTGTCGCCGGTGAGTGTCTGACCGTCGGCGCTTTTCCAGGTGAACAGTGCCGGTGGCCGTTCCTCACCCAGCAGCATTTGTTGATTGCGTGCATCCCAGACCATCGCTTCGAAGGCTTTGTTCTGGTCTTTCGACGGACCGAGGTCGTACTTCGGGAAGTTGGCGATGTTCAACTCACGGGTATCGGCGTCGACCTTGACGATGGTCAGCAAGTGCTCACGCTCATCGACGATGGCCAGCAGGCCGTTGCCCATGACCGTCACGGCTTCCGGATTGCTCCAGCCCACCAGCGGCATCTTGCGCAACACATCGCCTTGCAACGTCAGCTCGACCAGGAACGGGTTTTTGCCCATCACCGAGAACAGGGTTTTGGTTTGAGGGTTGTAGGCCAGGTCGGACGCTTCGTCCTTTTCCATCCCCGACAATGGCTTGGCATCGATTACCGCGCGGTATTCCGGGAGCCAGATACTTTCCTGGCGTTCGGTTTGGCTTTCGAAACGCTCCAGCACCCAGAGCACACCGCGGTCATCCCAATGCATCGCAAACGCAAGGCCATACGCGGCGGCCACGGCCAGCAACAGCCAGTAATACCAGCGCATGAAAAAGCGCGGGCGCCGGGCAGTTTTAAGCGTGGGCAGCGATTGGATGGCCATCAAGGGATGCGTTCCAGAAATTCAGGCTAAGGGTAATAGCACAATTGGGACCGGCTCAGACGCCGGATTCCGCGGAATTATCCAGACAAGATGTGAAAAAAACGGCAAATGGCGGGATTGCCCTTTTTCGGCCGACCACAAAAACCAATGCGGGAGCAAGCCTGCTCGCGATGAGGCCGTGTCAGTCGACAAAGATGTTGAATGACAGACCGCCATCGCGAGCAGGCTCGCTCCCACAGGGTGTTGCGGTTAGCGGACGCTGCTTGTGAAGCTGCTGGCGCCCGGCAATTCGATAACCAGCTCATCACCGACATTCAGCGGACCCACGCCAACCGGCGTGCCAGTCAGGATCACATCACCGGCCTGCAGCGAGAAGCAGCCGGCCATGTGCTGGATCATCGGCACGATCGGGTTGAGCATCGCGCTGCTGTTGCCATCCTGGCGGACTTCGCCGTTGATGGTCAGGCGAATGCCGATGTCAGTCAGGTCGGCAAAGGTGCTGCCGGACACGAACGGGGCAATCACTGCGGCACCGTCGAAAGACTTGGCGATTTCCCATGGCAGGCCCTTGGATTTCAGCTCGGCCTGCTTGTCGCGCAGGGTCAGGTCCAGCGCCGGGGCGAAACCTGAAATGGCATCCAGCACTTCTTCACGGCTTGGCTTCGTCGACAAAGGCTTGCCGATCAACACCGCGATTTCCGCTTCGTAATGCACCGAGCCACGCTCGGTTGGAATGGTAAAACCATCTTCCAGCGGCACCACGCAACTGCCCGGCTTGATGAACAGCAGCGGCTCTGTAGGCACCGGGTTGTCCAGTTCCTTGGCGTGTTCGGCGTAGTTGCGGCCGATGCACACCACTTTACCCAATGGAAAGTGGATACGCGTTCCATCGACATACTGGTGCTGATAGCTCATTGACCGACTCCTGGTTCGTAGCTCTTAAGTTCGAAAGTCAAACAGCGAAAATCTTGCCCGGGTTCATGATGCCGTTCGGGTCGAACACCGCTTTGACGGCTTTCATGTACTCGATCTCAACCGGCGAGCGGCTATAGGTCAAGTAATCACGCTTGGTCATGCCCACGCCGTGTTCGGCGGAAATCGAACCGTTGTACTTCTCGACGGTTTCGAACACCCACTTGTTGACGGTGGCGCACTTGGCGAAGAACTCGTCCTTGCTCAGGTTATCGGGCTTGAGGATGTTCAGGTGCAGGTTGCCATCGCCAATGTGACCGAACCAGACGATTTCGAAGTCCGGGTAATGTTCGCCGACGATCGCGTCGATTTCCTTCAGAAACGCCGGGACTTTTGACACGGTGACCGAAATGTCGTTTTTGTACGGCGTCCAGTGGGAGATGGTTTCAGAGATGTATTCGCGCAGCTTCCACAGGTTCTGCAACTGGGTTTCGCTCTGGCTCATCACGCCGTCCAGCACCCAGCCCTGCTCGACGCAGTGCTCGAAGGTTTCCAGGGCGTGGTTGGCCACTTCTTCGGTGGTCGCTTCGAATTCCAGCAGTGCATAGAACGGGCAATCGGTTTCGAACGGTGCCGGCACATCGCCGCGCCCCATGACTTTGGCCAGGGCCTTGTCGGAGAAGAACTCGAAGGCCGTCAGGTCGAGCTTGCTCTGGAAGGCGTGCAACACCGGCATGATCGAGTCGAAATCGGCGGTGCCGAGCACCATCGCAGTGAGGTTTTTCGGCGCACGGTCCAGACGCATGGTCGCTTCGACCACAAAACCGAGGGTGCCTTCCGCGCCAATGAACAGCTGACGCAGGTCGTAGCCGGTGGCGTTCTTGATCAGATCGCGGTTCAGCTCCAGCACATCGCCCTTGCCGGTGACGACTTTCATGCCGGCCACCCAGTTACGGGTCATGCCGTAGCGAATGACCTTGATCCCGCCGGCATTGGTGCCGATATTGCCGCCAATCTGGCTCGAACCTGCGGAAGCGAAATCCACTGGATAGTACAGGCCTTTGTCTTCGGCGACGTTCTGCAGGTGCTCGGTGACCACACCCGGCTGGCATACAGCGGTGCGGTCGGTCAGGTTCACGTCGAGAATCTGGTTCATGTAGTCGAACGACACCACCACTTCGCCATTGGCGGCCACCGCAGCGGCGGACAGCCCGGTACGTCCGCCGGACGGCACCAGCGCCACCTTGTGCTTATTGGCCCAAAGGACGATGGCCTGGACCTGTTCGGTGGTCTTGGGAAACACAATGGCGGTCGGGGCCGGGGCGAAGTGCTTGGTCCAATCCTTGCCGTAAGCATTCAGGGAGTCGGCATCGGTCAGCACCTTGCCAGGCTCAACCAAGGTCTTCAGCTCATCAATCAGGGCAGGATTGGTCATCGACGGAACTCTCGAACAATTCATGGTCATCCTGAGAACGCTTCACGTCGCAGGAATGAGTGTTTAGCGGGGTGCATATGCTAGCATACCGACCCCGCAGGATAGTGCCCAACGGCTATTCTGCGGCGACGGCTTTCCTGCCGTCCGGGTCAGCGTCTGCTGGCTATTTCCTGCCATTTTTCTCCGGGATACAGGTTTACGCAGATGAGCAAGACTTCTCTCGATAAGAGCAAGATCAAGTTCCTTCTTCTCGAAGGCGTCCACCAATCGGCTGTCGACGTTCTCAAGTCGGCGGGCTACACCAGCATCGAGTACCTCACCGGTTCTCTGCCGGAAGCTCAGCTGAAGGAAAAGATCGCTGATGCTCACTTCATCGGCATTCGCTCCCGCACTCAACTGACCGAAGAGATCTTCGATCACGCGAAGAAGCTCGTGGCTGTAGGGTGTTTCTGCATCGGCACCAACCAGGTTGACCTGAACGCTGCCCGCGAACGCGGTATCGCGGTGTTCAACGCTCCGTACTCCAACACTCGCTCCGTTGCCGAGCTGGTGCTGGCCGAAGCGATCCTGTTGCTGCGCGGCATCCCTGAGAAGAACGCTTCCTGCCACCGTGGCGGCTGGATCAAGAGCGCGGCCAACTCCTTCGAAATCCGTGGCAAGAAGCTCGGCATCGTCGGCTACGGCTCGATCGGTACGCAACTGTCGGTCCTGGCTGAAGGCCTGGGCATGCAGGTGTACTTCTACGACACCGTGACCAAGCTGCCACTGGGCAACGCGACCCAGGTCGGCAACCTGCACGAGCTGTTGGGCATGTCCGACATCGTCACCCTGCACGTTCCGGAAACCGCTGCGACCCAGTGGATGATCGGCGAGAAGGAAATCCGCTCCATCAAGAAGGGCGGCATCCTGATCAACGCCGCGCGCGGCACCGTGGTCGAGCTGCAAGCCCTGGCGGACGCGATCAAGGACAAGCACCTGATCGGCGCAGCCATCGACGTATTCCCGGTGGAGCCACGCTCCAACGACGAAGAGTTCGAAAGCCCGCTGCGTGGCCTGGACAACGTGATCCTGACCCCGCACATCGGTGGTTCCACCGCTGAGGCGCAAGCCAACATCGGTCTGGAAGTGGCAGAAAAACTGGTCAAGTACAGCGACAACGGTACTTCGGTATCGTCGGTGAACTTCCCGGAAGTGGCCCTGCCGGCTCACCCTGGCAAGCACCGCTTGCTGCACATCCACGAGAACATCCCGGGTGTGATGAGCGAGATCAACAAGGTCTTCGCCGAAAACGGCATCAACATCTCCGGTCAGTTCCTGCAGACCAACGAGAAAGTCGGCTACGTGGTCATCGACGTCGACGCCGAGTACTCGGACCTGGCGCAAGAGAAGCTGCAGCACATCAACGGCACCATTCGTTGCCGCGTGTTGTTCTGACAGCAATTTGAGCGACAAAAAAAGGAGACCTTCGGGTCTCCTTTTTCATGGCCGCTACTATCGTTACTTGACGTTGACGGTGATCTTCTCGGAAACGATCGGCGGATCGAAGGCCATGTGGCTCATGTCGCCCAACTCGAGCTGCAAGGTGTGCTTGCCCGGTGTCAGCGTCAGCTCGGTTTCTGTCTGCGCCTTGCCGAAATGAACGTGATTGGCATCTGTCGGGATGACGGCCCCTGCTGCAACGATTTCCTTGGCATCGACCAGCAAATGGTGGTGGCCCGTATTCTTGGTGGGATCGCCCGCTGGCGCCAACGCCACGTTCTTAACAGCGAACTTGATTTTGAACGTTTGCGGGACAGTACCACCATCTTTAGGAGAAACGATGGACACTTCAGCACCCTTGGGTGCCGGCGTAGCCGCACTGGCCAGCACCGAAACGCCCATCAGCAGACCGGTCAGCGCAGCACGTGACATAAAGGTTTTCATTCTCTTCTCCAGTTTTTTCATAAAATCCGCGTGACCATGACAACTTCACGGCCATTCGTTGTCGAAGGCTCTCGACAACCATAGCAAAGCGAGCCTGAATCAGCGCATCGCGATAAATGTATTCAAAGGAGTGACCATGCGCTTTCTGCCTGGCCTGATCTGCCTGCTACCCCTTCTGAGCCCTTTGGCTCATGCCGAACTGATTGATGATGTAAACGACCGCGGCGAATTGCGCATTGCCCTTGAGGCTAATACACCGCCCTTCAATTTCAAGGACGACGGCCAACTCAGTGGCTTCGAAGTCGAGTTGGGCCATCTGCTGGCCAACGAGCTGGATGTGCGGGCCGACTTTGTCGTCACCGACTCCAGCGATCTGTTGTCCGGCGTCGAAAGCGGCAAGTACGACGTCGCCATCAACCACATAGCAGTGACCCCGGAACTCAAGGATCGTTTCGACTTCAGCGAACCTTACATTCAGGCCGATGCGCAGTTGATCGCTCAGAAAGAAGAGCCTCGCTCCATCCTGCTGGTGCAATCGCTGACGGACGAAAAACCGAAAGCCAGCCCTCCTGTCGAGCTGGCGATTCCGTTTCAGAAGGGTAACCCGGCGTTCCACGCCAGCCTGGAGAACGCGTTGCAGCGGATCAAGGCGGATGGGCGGATGGCGGCGCTGGAGCAGAAATGGTTTGGCGCGGATGCGAGTGTGGCGCCCAAACCCTGATCTCAGGCTGATGAACAACCCTGTGGGAACGGGCCTGCTCGCGATGAGGGCATAACACTCAACATCTTCATTGATTGTCAGACCGCTATCGCCGGCAAGCCGGTCTCGATCCCACAGTGGTTTTGTGTTGATCGCTAGCTGAGTGCTGCCAGGACCGAAGCCGCTTGCGGCAACTCCAGTTCGCTGAACACTTGCACACCATGGCGCTTGAGCAACGCAGCAGTGACGCCTTCACCGCTGACCTTCACGCCGCTGAACGAGCCGTCATAGGTCAGCAAATTCCCGCAAGACGGGCTGTTGGCCTTGAGCACGGCGATGCGGATGCCGTGTTTTTCTACCAGTTCCAGCGCCTGATAAGCGCCAGAAAGAAACTGCGCACTGACATCCTCGTCTTCGGTGGTGATCACCGAAGCCTGGCCATCAAGCACCTCCCCACCCTGCCCGCCCGGAATCTCTGCCGCCGCCCGTGGCGTCGGCAACCCGCCGGCGACCTCAGGGCACAACGGCACGACGCGACCTTCGTCGAGCCACTGTTGAAGCTGATCGAACGGCCCGCTGGCCCCGCCGTCATAACGCACGCGGTGGCCGAGCAGGCAGCGACTTACCAGGATTTTCTGCATGATCAGAACGGCTCGTTGCCACGGCGCCGGAACCAGCCGGTCAATGACAGGCGATCGCGGGTCGCGGGCAGGACTTCGTGGGGCACCTCGCCCGACAGGAACACCACCAGGCATCCGCCGGTAGGCACCACATCGTATTCGACGTCTTCCTTGAGGTACATGCGCAACTGACCGCCGTGCTCCGGCAACCAGGCGTCGTTGAGGTAGACCACCGCCGAGACCGTGCGTCGGTCGTCATCGCGGAAGCGGTCGACATGCTTGAGGTAGAAAGCGCCGGGCGGGTACATCGCAAAATGGCTTTCGAAATCTTCAAGGCCCAGATACAAGCCGCGATTCATGGCCTCGCGCAGGCTGTCCATCAACTGCAGGTAGCTGTCGCATGCCAACGCCTGACCGGGCTCGATCCACTGGATCTTGTCGCCGCGAATCCCCTCGCGAATCTCCGATGTCGGCCCGCGGCCCACGGCGGCAGGGGCCAGTTCACCCTCGGCGGCACGTTTACGGCACTCAGCGGCCAACGCCCGGGTCAGATCCAGAGGAAGGAAAATATTCTGCTGCGACCAGCCGTGTTCAGCCAGGTCATCGACGATACGTAACAGCAGCGGGTGATCAGAGGATATTTGCATGGCGCGCATAGTATTCCTGTGCCCGAAAATCCGACAGAGCCGCGCAGCGGCTTGATACGAATTCTCGACAAGTCCGTATGCCGCACGGAGAATAGTCGCCTGCTGACAGGAGTCCCTATGCGCCGTTTGCTTTTCTCACTGCTGATGTTCTGCGTTTTGCCCGCCTGGGCAGACGGCCACGACCAGTTGTACAAGGTCGCCGGCTGGCCAGAACAACGCGCGCATTTCAACGATGCTCTCTCAGCCGCTCAGCAGCGTTACCAGAACAGCCTGCCGCCCGCCGTGTTTCAAGCGCTGGTGAATAACAGCAATCAGCGCTTTGCCCCGCAGGCCGTGGACCAGCGCGCCGAAGCGCAATTGCGCAAAACCCTTGCTGATCCGAAGCCGGCACTGACCTTCTTCCAGTCGCCGCTGGGCAAGAAAATCGTGGCCGCCGAACTGCTGGCGACCCGTCGTGATCAGTTGGCGAAGAACGCCAAGGGCCTGCCGAAGATTCAGGCCAGCGACAACCGCATGCTGATCATCGGTCACCTCGCCCAGGCCTTGCCCGCGCGCGAGGCCGGCGCGGAAGTCAGCCTGGCGATTGCCGGCGTCGCGGCCGACAGCTTGAGTTCGATGATCCCCGGCCTGCTCGGCGGCGGTCAGGCGCAAGGCCTGTTGAACGGTCAGCGTCAGCGCTTGATGGAGCAGATCGGCAGCGACCTGAACAACACGTTGCTGTATGTCTATCGCGACTTGTCGGATGACGAGCTGGAGGAGTTCGCAACGTTTGCCGAGTCGGCTGAAGGCAAAGCGTATTACCAGGCGGCGTTGGCGGCGATTCGGGCGGGGTTGGCGGTGGGGCAGAATCCTTCGAGCCTCAACCAGTAATCTTCGGCATCAGATAGGCTCGCACACATTAGACCGGTTTTCCCAAGCAACTCGGTCAACTGTGGGAGCGAGCCTGCTCGCGATGAAGCCCGAACAAACGCTAAAGATTCCGGCCTTTGATCCGCTTCGTCAAAAACCCGAAATACTCCCCCCGCAACGCCAAGGTCTCATTCGCCAAATGATGCCGAGCCTGCGGCAACATCAGCACCTGCGGCCGATCGAACTTGGTTTTCAACACTTCAAGGTTGTGCTTCCAATCCACCGTCATGTCCGCCTGCCCCTGCACGATCAGCGGCTGGCGCATGCTGCCGGGTGCGGCCTCGATGCGCTTGATCCAGCGCGCCAGCGCGCCGACCCACGCTGTTGGCAGGCGCAGCGGCTGCAACGGGTCGGCTTGCAGGAATGGCAGGAAATCCGGGTCGTTGGAGTTCTCGCTGAAGCGCCGGGCGATGGCTTTGACGAAAGGTTTGAGCAGGTAATAACTGAGCTGTGACCACCCCCAGGCCCGCGGCCTCACCAGCGGCGACAACAGAATCACCTGACCCTGTGCCGGGCTGTTCGCACCTTCATTCAACACATGATCGATCACGATGGCGCCACCGGTACTCTGCCCGCACAGGTGCCACGGTTGCGGCAGATCGAGGGATTGCGCCTCGGCAAACAGCCCTTGCAGAGTGTCCTGATACTCGGCGAAATCCTTGATGCTCGCCCGTTCGCCGCTGGACAGACCGTGCCCCGGCAAGTCGCAGGCAATCACCGCAAACCCCTGATCCAGGGCCCATTCGATCACATGCCGGTAAAGCCCGGTGTGATCGTAGAAACCGTGAAACACAAACAACGTGGCCTTCGCCCGCTCCGGCCACCAGAGCTGGCTGACCAGCTCATAACCGTCCACCTCGAAACGCCCCAGGCCCCTGCGCAACTGACGCCCCGGAAAATCCACGCCGTAGAACCGCTGGTACGCCAGCGCCTCCACGGACAGCGGCTGCCACTCGGCCAGAGGGCGCAGGCCGGCACGCAGATGATCAGGGTCGAAAGTGGCGGACATGGGCGATTCCAGAGCACGAAGCAGACTTTATAAGCCTGCGATATTCATCTGTCGCGGCAAGCATGGCAAGCTGGGCGACCTTCGAGGATCGACACCCATGCGCTTGCCCTACCGCACCCCACTGCTTGCCAGCCTGATCGCCCTCGTGTGTGCCGGTGTGTTGTGGTCGGCTTACGACTGGTTTCAGGGACGCTATCTGCGCGCGTTCAGCGAGCACACCGCGGTATTTTCCGGCGACCCGTTGCGCCTGCCCGACACCCTCGCCGGCCCCGGCGCCATCCGCCTCGTGCATTTCTGGGACCCGGCCTGCCCGTGCAACGTCGGCAATCAGCAACACCTGAGCGAACTGGTCGAGCAGTACGCTGCGCAGGGCGTCGAGTTCTATGCGGTACAAAAGCCCGGCAGCCACGGCCAGTTGCCCAGCACCTTGAGCAGCCTGAAAACCATCACCGTCCTCCCAGGCTCGGAACAGATCCCGGCCAGCCCGGCCGTGGCGATCTGGGATCGCAGCGGCAAGCTCGCCTACTTCGGCCCTTACAGCGAAGGCCTGACCTGCAATTCGAGCAACAGCTTTATCGAACCGATCCTGCAAGCGTTGAACGCCGGCCGCGCGGTGAATGCCACGCACACCCTGGCAGTCGGGTGTTACTGCCCGTGGCCAGTCGATACAACAAAGTAGCGACAGGTCAGGCAACAAGAATCCCTCCTACGGGTGATGGGCCGATTCGGCAGGCCGTGTTAAACAGTGATGCCAGGGAATTGCTGCCACTCATAACAAGAACAAGGAATCACCATGAAACGCCTCCTGACTGCGCTCGTCCTGCTGATTGTCGTGCTCGCCGCAGGCGCCGGCTGGTACGTCTACAGCAAGCAGCCGACACGCCAGGGCATGGTTGAGTTGCAACACCTGCAAGGCTCCGTCACCGTCCGTTACGACGAGCGCGGCATCCCGCACATCCGCGCCGAAAACGAGACCGACCTGTACCGCGCCCTCGGCTATGTGCACGCCCAGGACAGGCTGTTCCAGATGGAAATCCTGCGTCGCCTCGCCCGCGGTGAACTGGCCGAAGTGCTGGGCCCGAAACTGCTCGACACCGACAAACTGATGCGCAGCCTGCGGATTCGCGAACGCGCCGAAACCTACCTCGCCAATCTGGACAAACAGTCCCCGTCTTTCATTGCCATGCAGGCCTATCTGGATGGCATCAACCAGTATCAGAACGGTCATGCAAAACCCGCCGAGTTCGATGCGCTGGGCATATCAAAACGCCCGTTCACCGCGCAGGACACCATCAGCATCGCCGGATACATGGCCTACAGTTTTGCCGCGGCGTTTCGTACTGAACCGTTGCTGACGTACGTGCGCGATCAGTTGGGCGCCGAGTACCTGAACGTTTTCGATCTCGATTGGCAGCCCAAAGGCGTGCTGGCGAAAAACCCCGGCGGCGTCATGCCACCCCTCGCCAGCGCCGACTGGAAGGACCTCAACGCCCTCGCCCGCCTGAGCGAGCAGGCGCTGGCAGACAACGGCTTGCCACAGTTCGAGGGCAGCAACGCCTGGGTGGTCTCCGGCAACCACACCAAAAGCGGCAAGCCGCTGCTGGCGGGTGACCCGCATATCCGCTTTTCCGCACCGTCGGTGTGGTACGAAGCACAACTCTCGGCACCGGGCTTCGAACTCTACGGTCACTATCAGGCGTTGATGCCGTTCGCCTCGCTGGGGATGAACCGCGACTTCGGCTGGAGCATCACCATGTTCCAGAACGACGACCTCGACCTGATCGCCGAGAAGGTCAACCCGGATAACCCCAATCAGGTCTGGTATCGCGGCAAGTGGGTGGACATGGTCACCAGCGAGCAGCAGATCGCGGTCAAGGGCCAGGCGCCCGTGACATTGGTGCTGCGCCAGTCGCCCCATGGGCCGATCGTCAACGATGCGCTGGGCAACAGCGTCGGCAAAACGCCAATTGCCATGTGGTGGGGCTTTCTCGAAAGCCAGAATCCGATTCTCGAAGGTTTTTATCAGCTCAACCGCGCCGACACCCTGGCCAAGGCGCGCAGTGCCGCCGCCAAGGTCCAGGCACCCGGCCTGAACATCGTTTGGGCCAATGCCAAGGGCGACATCGGCTGGTGGGCAGCGGCGCAATTGCCGAAACGGCCCGCCGGTGTTCGGCCCTGGTTCATCCTTGACGGCAGCAGCGCCGAATCGGACAAGGACGGCTTCTACCCCTTCAGCGCCAACCCCCAGGAAGAGAACCCGGCACGGGGCTACATCGTCTCGGCCAACTTCCAGCCCGTGTCGCCGACCGGCATGGAGATTCCCGGTTACTACAACCTCGCCGATCGAGGTCAGCAGCTCAATCGCCAGCTCGGCGACAAAACCGTCAAGTGGGATCTGGAGACCAGCCAGAAGTTGCAATTGGGCACCACCACTGCTTACGGCCCGCGCTTGCTCGCGCCATTGTTGCCGGTGTTGCGTGAAGTGGTGAGCGACTCCGCCGAACTCAAACTGGTGGAGCAACTGGCTCAGTGGAAAGGTGATTACCCGCTGGATTCAACCAGCGCCACGCTGTTCAACCAGCTCCTGTTCAACCTCGCCGACGCATCGATGCACGATGAACTGGGCAACGACTTTTTCGAAACGCTGCTTTCGACGCGGGTGATCGACGCTGCGCTGCCTCGTCTGGCGGCGAACGCTGATTCGCCGTGGTGGGACAACCGCAACACCCTCGGCAAGGAAACGCGCGCCGATACGGTCAGGGTGGCGTGGCAAGCGAGCATTGCTCACCTCAAAACCACCCTGGGTGCGGATTTCGCGCAATGGCAGTGGGGCAAGGCGCATACGCTGACCCATGGTCATCCACTGGGGCAGCAGAAGCCGCTGGACCGGATTTTCAATGTCGGGCCGTTCGCGGCGCCCGGTACCCATGAAGTGCCAAACAACCTCTCGGCCAAAATCGGGCCGGCGCCATGGCCGGTCACGTATGGGCCATCGACCCGGCGCCTGATCGATTTCGCCGACCCGGCGCACAGCCTGACCGTGAACCCGGTGGGCCAGAGTGGTGTGCCGTTTGACCGGCATTACGAGGATCAGGCGGAGGCGTATGTCGAAGGGATGTACTTCCAGGCGCATCTCAATGATGAGGAAGTGACGGCCAATACACGGAGCACGTTGAAGCTATTGCCGGCGCGGGCTGCGCAGTAGATTCGTATTGGCTGGACTGGCCTCATCGCTAGCAGGCTAGCTCCCAGCACGCAGATCCAGTGTGGGAGCTAGCTGTGTAAACCCACCACGTTGTTCACGGATGCTATTCGGCTAATTGGTGGCAAATAACTCAGGCTGGCATGCGGGCGATGCCAGTTGTACTCGTGCAACCACGACGTCAGGTAGGTCGCACGTTGGTCTGAGCTTTCGTAACTTCTGGCGTAGGCCCATTCGCGCAGAGCGGTTTGGATAAATCGCTCTGCCTTGCCATTCGTTCGTGGTGTGTAAGGTTTGGTATAGATGTGTTTAAGCCCCAGCCGTCGACATAGACGCTTGAAACGTCCGGACTTGTAGCAAGGGCCGTTATCGGTCATTACCCGCTCGAAGCAAACGCCAAGGCTTGCGTAGTAGCGCAGGGCCCGGATCAGCGCGAGGCAGGCGCTACGCCCACTTTGGTCTGCGTACAAACCGCTGTGTGCCACTCGACTGTTATCGTCGATGGCAACATGGGCGTATTCCCAACCGACATGGTAAGAGCGGCCTTTTAGGCGGTCTCGTGTCACTCGATGACCTGGTTTGTTAAAACGCCCCAGCTTCTTGATGTCCAGGTGAAGCAGACCTCCGGGCTGAGAATATTCGTAGCGAATCACTGGCGGTGGCGGCTCCAGGTATGCCAAACGGTTGAGGCCGTTACGGCTCAATAACCTGCCCACAGTGCTGTGTCCCACCTTCAAGTCCTGGCTGATTTGGCGATAGGTTTTTCGCTGGCGACGTAGCTCAAGCACTTGTTCCTGGCGCATCTCAGGAAGCGCATGCGGACAGAACTTGGGCCGGGACGAACGATCCTGCAGTCCTTCCTCGCCTTCAGCTCGATAGCGATTAAGCCACTTGTAGGCAGTGCGAACACTGACTCCTTGAGACTGAGCTACCTCAACAGGTCTCAGGCCTTCCTTAAGGATTCGTTGAACAAGAAGGGCTCGACCGGAAACGGTTAATCGGGCATTTTTATGAGCGTTCACTCGGGGCCTCCGGGTGCTTGGTTTGGTTCGCACCTCCAATTTCCCGGAAAAGCCCCGAGTGAACAACCTACAGAGAGATCACAGCTAGCCTGCTAGCGATGAGGCCGGCAAGAGCGACGCATATTCATGCCTCAAACCATTGCCGAAAAATTCAACCTGAACTGCTGCGGTGTCACGCCCAACCGGCGATTGAACACGCTGCGCATGTGCTGGGCATCACGAAATCCGCACTGGTAGGCCACGGTCTTCAGCGGCGCCGATGTGCTTTCCAGCATCACCCGCGCGGCATCCACCCTCGCCCGTTCGACAAATTCCGCCGGGGTGACTTTCGCCTCTTTGGCAAACACCCGGGAAAAGTTGCGCGCGCTCATGTTGGCCGCGTTGGCCAGGTCGGCAATGGTCAGATCGCCGGTCAGGTTGGCCAGTACGTAATGCTGAACCATCGCCACCGCCGACGTCGGTTCGGCGTGGGGTGTCAGGAATGGGCTGAACTGTGACTGTCCGCCCGAACGCTGGGTGAACACCACCAGCCGCTTGGCCACATTCAGTGCAACTTCCGGCCCGTGATCCCGGGCCAGCAGGTACAACGACAGATCGATTCCCGCGGTGACGCCGGCCGAGGTGTACAGCTCACCGTCCTGCACGTACAGGCGATCAGCCTCGACCTGAGTCGAAGGACACAACGCAGCGAGCGCCGCGGCATCGCCCCAATGAGTCGTCACGGTTCGCCCCTCGAGCAACCCGGCGCGGGCGAGCATGAACGCGCCGTTGCAGATCGAGCCGAAACGTTGCGCCAGTGCGCTGGCATCCCGCAGCCAGGCATCGAAGGCTGCGCCGAAATCCATGAAGGGCAACTGCGGTCCTCCGGCCACCAGCAACAAGTCGTACGCCTCCAGCGCCTCGCTGAAATGCCGATGGGCGTTGAGCGACAAACCGTTGGAACACGGCATCATCCCGCGCTCGACGCCAATCACCTCCAGCCGATAGTGATCCTCCGGCGCCAGGAAACGATTGGCCTCGGAAAACACATCCATGGGACCGGTGACGTCCAGGGACTGGACGCCAGCGAAGACCACGATGGCAACGGTTTTACTCATGGTTCAAAACGCCTCTAAGGATCACGTATGCCTGTGGCGAGGGAGCTTGCTCCCGCTCGACTGCGAAGCCGTCGCAAAATCATCGGATGCGGTGTGCCTGACGGAATTCGGTTGCAGTTATTGGGGTCGATTCGCGGCCCGGCGGGAGCAAGCTCCCTCGCCACAAATAGCTTCCTCGCTGCGACTCACCGTAGCCAATCCACGCCCAACAAGCGAGGCTGGCGCGATATGCATGCTCATTGGCAAGGATCGCAGCCATGGATCGATTGTCCGGTCTTGGCGGCCGGAACAGACTTGTCCCATCAGCGCCGCCACGGCGTTCGCCACGAGGACACCACCATGAGCAACACCATCGCCGGTATCAAAATCCCTGACAGCGCGTTGGCCCGAGCCACCACGGAATACATTCGCGACGTCGAATCCGACCTGCTTTACCACCACTCGCGCCGGGTGTTTCTGTTCGGCGCGCTCAGCGGTGAACGCAAGCAACTGGCCTACAACCCCGAGCTGTTGTACGTCGGCGCCATGTTCCATGACCTGGGTCTGGTGGAAGGCCATCGCACGGACGACGAACGCTTCGAAGTCGATAGCGCCAACGCCGCCAAAGCGTTCCTCCAACCTTACGGACTGAGCGATGACGACCTCGAGCAAGTGTGGTTGTCGATCGCCCTGCACACCACACCGGGCGTGCCACAACATCTGCGTCCAAACGTGGCGCTGGTAACCGCGGGTGTTGAAATGGACGTGCTGGGTATCGACTACGCGGCGTTCCCCACCGTGCAGCGCGAAGCGGTGGTGCACGCGCATCCGCGGGGTGAAGGGTTCAAGGAGTGCATTCTTTGTGCGTTCGCCAACGGCTTCAAACACAAGCCGGATACCACGTTCGGTACGGTGAATGCGGACGTGCTGGTGGACAGCGAACCGGGCTTCAAGCCGATGAACTTCGTCGAGATCATCCGCAAGTCGCCTTGGGTTTCCTGAACTAAAAAATCAAAAGATCGCAGCGTGCGGCAGCTTCTACATGGGAATGTAGGAGCTGCCGCACGCTGCGATCTTTTGCTGTTAAGCCGCTTCCGGCGCCTGTTGTGCGCGACGCACGTCCGGTTGCTTCCAGGAGTCGGCGGCGCTTTCTTCGATGGCCTGCTGAATCGCACGCTTGCGGGCTTCTTCGGCGCGACGGCTGAAGAACCAGACCAGGAAGGTCATCAGCGACACCGCCAGCAGAATCAGGCTGGCCACGGCGTTGATTTCAGGCTTCACACCCAGACGCACCGCCGAGAACACTTCCATCGGCAAGGTCGTCGACCCCGGCCCCGACACGAAGCTCGCCAGCACCAGGTCATCCAGCGACAGCGCAAACGACATCATGCCGCCCGCACCCAACGAAGGCGCGATCATCGGGATGGTAATCAGAAAGAACACCTTCCATGGCCGCGCGCCAAGGTCCATGGCCGCCTCTTCGATGGACAGGTCCAGCTCACGCAAGCGCGCCGACACCACCACCGCCACATACGCCGCACAGAACGTCGTGTGGGCGATCCAGATGGTGACGATGCCGCGTTCCTGTGGCCAACCGATCATCTGCGCCATGGCCACGAACAGCAGCAACAGCGACAGACCGGTGATCACTTCCGGCATCACCAACGGCGCGGTGACCAGGCCGCCGAACAGCGTGCGGCCCTTGAAGTGGGTGATCCGGGTCAGGACGAACGCCGCCAATGTACCCAGCGCCACCGCCGCAATCGCCGTGTAGCAGGCGATTTCCAGCGAGCGCACCACCGAGCCCATCAGTTGGGTGTTGTCCATCAGGCCGACATACCACTTGATCGACCAGCCGCCCCACACCGTCACCAGTTTCGAGGCGTTGAACGAGTAGATCACCAGGATCAGCATCGGCGCATAGATGAACAGCAAACCGGCGATCAGCATGAAACTCGAGAAACGGAAGCGCTTCATTCCTTGCCCTCCATTTCTTTGGCCTGGCTACGGTTGAACAGGATGATTGGCACAATCAGGATCGCCAGCATCACCACCGCCAGGGCAGAGGCCACCGGCCAGTCACGGTTGTTGAAGAATTCTTGCCACAGCACTTTACCGATCATCAGGGTTTCCGGACCGCCGAGCAGTTCCGGGATCACGAACTCACCCACCACCGGAATGAACACCAGCATGCAACCGGCGACGATGCCGTTCTTGGACAGCGGAATGGTGATCTTCCAGAAGCTGTTGAACGTACTTGAACCGAGGTCGGACGCCGCTTCCAGCAGACTGCTGTCGTGCTTCACCAGGTTGGCGTAGAGCGGCAGGATCATGAACGGCAGGTACGAATAAACCACGCCGATATACACGGCCAGGTTGGTGTTGAGAATCTGCAGCGGCTCGTCGATCCAGCCCATGGTCATCAGGAAACCGTTGAGCAGGCCGTTGTTGCTGAGGATGCCCATCCACGCATAAACGCGGATCAGGATCGCGGTCCAGGTCGGCATCATGATCAGCAGCACCAGCACCGTTTGCATCTCTTTACGGGCACTGGCAATGGCGTAGGCCATCGGATAACCGATCAGCAGGCAGAGGATGGTGCTGATCAGCGCCATCTTCAACGAACCGAGGTAGGCAGCGATGTACAACTCGTCGCCGGCCAGCATCGCGTAGTTGCCGAGGTTGAGTAGCACCTGCAGCTTCTGGTCAACGAAGTTGTAGATCTCGGTGTACGGCGGAATGGCCACGTCGGCTTCGGCGAAGCTGATCTTCAGGACAATGAAGAACGGCAGCATGAAGAACAGGAACAGCCAGATGAACGGAACCCCGATGACCAGCTGACGGCCACCGGGAATTATTCGATTGAGGCGGCGTTTGAATTTGCGCATGTTCATGAGCGAAGTACCACGCCGCTGTCGTCTTCCCAATACACGTAAACCTGGTCACCCCAGGTCGGGCGCTGGCCACGGCGCTCGGCGTTGGCGACAAACGACTGGACGATCTTGCCGCTCGGCAATTCGACGTAGAACACCGAGTGCCCGCCGAGATAGGCGATGTCATGCACCTTGCCGCTGGACCAGTTGTATTCGCAGGTCGGCATGGTCGGGGTCACCAGCAGTTTTTCCGGACGGATCGCGTAGGTCACCGACTTGTCCTGCACCGAGGTGCTGATGCCGTGCCCCACGTAAATCTGCCGGTCCAGGTCCTTGCAGGTGATGATGGCGTGACCTTCGGCGTCATCGATCACTTCACCGTCGAAGATGTTGACGTTGCCGATGAACTCGCAGACCAGACGGCTGGTCGGGGTTTCGTAGATGTCGATCGGGCTGCCGATCTGGGCGATCCAGCCCAGGTGCATGATCGCGATGCGCTCGGCCATGGTCATGGCCTCTTCCTGGTCGTGGGTCACCATGACGCAGGTTACGCCGACGCGCTCGATGATCTCGACCAGTTCCAGCTGCATTTGCGAGCGCAGTTTCTTGTCCAGCGCACCCATCGGTTCGTCGAGCAGCAGCAACTTCGGTCGCTTGGCCAGCGAACGCGCCAGAGCCACACGCTGACGCTGGCCACCGGACAACTGATGCGGTTTGCGCTTGGCGTACTGCGTCATCTGAACCAGCTTGAGCATGTCCGCCACGCGAGCATCGACTTCAGCCGCCGGCAGCTTGTCCTGCTTGAGGCCGAAGGCGATGTTCTGCGCCACGGTCATGTGCGGGAACAAGGCGTAGGACTGGAACATCATGTTGATCGGCCGCTCGTACGGCGGCATGTCGGTGATGTCTACGCCATCGAGGAAAATGCGCCCCTCCGTGGGCCGCTCGAAACCTGCGAGCATGCGCAGCAACGTGGATTTGCCCGATCCCGAACCGCCGAGCAGGGCGAAAATCTCGCCTTTCTTGATTTCCAGGGACACGTCGTCCACGGCAATCGTCTCGTCGAACTTCTTCGTGACCCGGTCGATTTTGACCAGCACCTGTTTAGGTGACTGGTCGCCCTCGAGGGCTTTCTTATAGGCGCCGGAGGCAACTGCCATTTACGAAACTCCCAGAAAAAAAGAGTGCAGTTCGCTCAAGGTGAGCCAACCTTGGATAGTTTGAGCCTTGAAGCTATTTGCCCGACTTGACCTTGGTCCAGCTGCGGGTCATCAAACGTTGAATGTTTGGTGGCAGCTCGATCGACACGTAAGTCTTGTCGAGGACTGCCTGCGGTGGATAAACCGCTTCGTCGGTGCGAATGGACTGTTCCATCAGTGTGTCCGACCCCGGGTTAGGGTTGGCGTAGCCGACGTAATCACTGACCTGGGCGATCACCTCAGGTTTCAGCAAATAGTTGATGAACGCGTGCGCCTCTTTGACGTTGGCCGAGTCTTTTGGAATCGCCAGCATGTCGAACCACAGCGCGCCGCCTTCCTTCGGAATCGAGTAGGCGATGTTCACGCCTTTCTTCGCTTCCGCCGCGCGGTTGCGGGCCTGGAACATGTCGCCGGAGAAACCGATGGCGATACAGATGTCGCCGTTGGCCAGGTCCGCGATGTATTTGGAGGAGTGGAAGTAGGTCACGTAAGGCCGCACGGCCAGCAACTTGGCTTCCGCCTTCTTGTAATCTTCGGGGTTGGTGCTGTTGGCATTGAGGCCCATGTAATTGAGGACGGTGGGCATCATTTCATCGGCGGAGTCGAGGAACGCCACGCCGCAACTGTGCAGCTTCTTGATGTTCTCCGGCTCGAATACCGCCGCCCAGGAATCGATCTTGTCGACGCCCAGTACAGCCTTGATCTTGTCGACGTTGTAACCGATGCCGTTGGTGCCCCACAGGTACGGCACGGCGTACAGGTTGCCCGGATCGTTCTGCTCCAGACGCTTGAGCAACACAGGGTCGAGGTTCGAGTAGTTCGGTAACTTCGACTTGTCGAGTTTCTGGAACGCACCGGCCTTGATCTGCTTGCCAAGGAAGTGGTTGGACGGCACGACCACGTCATAACCGGTACGCCCGGCGAGCAACTTGCCTTCCAGGGTTTCGTTGGAGTCGAACACGTCATACACCGGCTTGATGCCGGTCTCTTTCTGGAAATCGGCCAGGGTGGTCTCGCCGATGTAATCCGACCAGTTATAAATATGCACAGTGCCGGCGGCCTGGGCGCTGACAGCGAATGTCAGCCCGACGCCGACCAGCAGGGCATTGCGCAGCAAAGAAGAAATAGGCAAGTGGAGGTCCTCTAAAATTAGTTGGGCCCAAGTTGCCCCGCGTTACATGACAGTCGTAGCTGCCCAGCAACAAAACCGGCGCGCAACTTACCCTCGAAAAACCGTTCCAGCAAAACTTTCTGTCATTTAATTACACCTGCTGCCGTCACCGCGCAGGCGACGACAACAGGTTGTTACCTCAAACCGGCTTATTTACCCGATTTGATCTTGGTCCAGCTGCGAGTCAGGATCCGCTGGGTCGCGGCCGGCAAGTCGGCGATCGCGTACAGCTTGGCCAGCACGTCCGCTGGCGGGTAGATGCCTGGATCATCGGTGATTTCTTTTTCGACCAATGGGGTGGCGGCCGCGTTACCGTTCGGGAAACGCACGGCGTTGGTGATTTCGGCCATGACTTCCGGCTTCTGCAGGAAGGTCATGAACTTGTAGGCGCCTTCGACGTTTTCGGCATCTTTAGGGATGGCGACCATGTCATAGAAACTGCCGGCACCTTCTTTCGGAATGTTGTAGCTGACTTTCACCTTGTCACCGGCTTCAGCCGCGCGGGACTTGGCCTGGTAGATGTCACCCGAATAACCCACGGCTACGCAGATGTTGCCGTTGGCCAGGTCAGAGATGTACTTGGACGAGTGGAAGTAGCCCACCGAAGGACGAATCTTCAGGAACAGTGCTTCGGCTTCGGCCAGTTGTTTTTTGTCCTGGCTGTCGGTTGGATAGCCCAGGTAGTGCAACGCCACCGGAATCATTTCGGTTGGCGAATCGAGGAAACTGATCCCGCACGATTTCAACTTCGCGGCGTTTTCAGGTTTGAACAGCAGGTCCCAGGAATTGGTTGGCGCATCGGCACCCAGCGCAGCCTTGACCTTCTCGGCGTTGAAGCCGATACCGATCGAACCCCACATGTACGGGAAGGCGTGCTCGTTGCCCGGGTCGCTCACCGATACCGCTTTGAGCAGGTCAGTGTTCAGGTTCTTCCAGTTAGGCAGCTTGGACTTGTCCAGCTTCTGGTAAACGCCGGCCTTGATCTGCTTGGCCAGGAAGTTGTTCGACGGTACGACGATGTCGTAGCCGGACTTGCCTGCCAGCAACTTGGCTTCCAGGGTTTCGTTACTGTCGAATACGTCGTAAACGACTTTGATGCCCGACTCGGCTTCGAACTTCTTGATGGTGTCCGGAGCGATGTAGTCGGACCAGTTATAGACGTGCAACACCTTGTCGTCCGCCTGAACCGCACCCGCCATTATGCCCATCAGGGACATGGCGAGGAGTGTCTTGCCAGCAAGCTTTTTTCCTAATGCCTTCATGCGTAATGCTCCAAATTTTTTCTTTTTTGAACCACTTTGTTCAGCGGCCGAAACCGGACAACTGGAACCGCGGCTAGTCTGGCAAGATCCGAGGCGGTCTTTCAAGGAAAGGCCACCCTTTGGAACTGCTCTGAGCGAAAGTTTCATGACTCCCGCTCAGAGCCTAGCACTTAGCCCTGCAACGCACTCAGGGTCAGGTCCAGGCACTTGCGGGCCTTGGTTACCAGTTCATCGATTTCAGCCTTGGTAATCACCAGTGGCGGAGCAATGATCATGGTGTCCCCCACGGCACGCATGATCAGGCCGTTGTCGAAGCAGAACGTACGGCAGATCATGCCGACGCCCTTGCCTTCGTAACGTTTGCGCGTGGCCTTGTCCTGAACCAGTTCGATGGCCCCCAACAGACCGACCCCTCGCACTTCCCCCACCAACGGGTGATCGTTCAATTCCCGTAGACGCTTTTGCAAATAGGGTGCCGTTTCGGCATGAACGTGCTCGATAATTTTTTCTTCGCGCAGGATGCGGATGTTTTCCAGTGCTACCGCGGCCGCTACCGGGTGACCGGAGTAGGTGAAGCCGTGGTTGAAGTCCCCGCCTTCGTTGAGCACCGCCACCACTTCGTCACGCACGATCAGGCCACCCATCGGGATGTAACCGGACGTCAGGCCTTTGGCGATGGTCATCATGTCGGGCTTGAGGTCGTAGAAATCGGTACCGAACCACTCACCGGTGCGGCCGAAACCACAGATCACTTCGTCCGCCACGAACAGGATGTCGTACTTGGCGAGGATTTCCTTGATGCGCGGCCAGTAGGTGTCTGGCGGAATGATCACGCCGCCGGCACCCTGGATCGGCTCGGCAATAAAGGCACCGACGTTGTCCACGCCGATTTCCAGAATCTTCTCTTCCAGCTGGTTGGCCGCCCACACACCGAACTCTTCCGGTGTCATGTCGCCGCCTTCACCGAACCAGTACGGCTGGGCGATGTGGACGATGCCCGGGATCGGCAAGTCGCCCTGTTCGTGCATGTAGGTCATGCCACCCAGGCTCGCGCCGGCCACGGTGGAACCGTGATAACCGTTCTTGCGGCTGATGATGACTTTCTTCTTCGGCTGACCCTTGATCGCCCAATAGTGGCGAACCATGCGCAGCATGGTGTCGTTGCCTTCGGAACCGGAACCGGTGAAGAACACGTGGTTCATGCCTTCAGGTGCGATGTCCGCGATGGCCTTGGCCAGCTCCAGCACCGGCGGGTGAGCGGTCTGGAAGAACAGGTTGTAGTAAGGCAGCTCGCGCATTTGCTTGCTGGCGGCATCCGCCAGTTCATCGCGACCGTAGCCGATCGCTACGCACCACAGGCCGGCCATGCCGTCGAGGATCTTGTTGCCTTCACTGTCCCACAGATAAACGCCCTTGGCGTTGGTGATGATCCGCGGGCCTTTCTCTTTCAGCTGCTTGAAATCGCTGAACGGGGCCAGGTGGTGATCGTTGCTCAGGGTTTGCCATTCACGGGTTTGCGGGTTGTTGCTGGTCATGCGAATTCTCCTAAGATTCCAGTGAAGGGCGCCGCCAAGTGCAGCGGCGCCCGGCGCATCAGACGGCGAAGAGCAGGAATTCCCGCTCCCACGAACTGATCACGCGCTTGAAGTTTTCATGCTCGGCCCGCTTGACCGCGACGTAGCCAGTGATGAATTTCTTGCCCAGGTATTTCTCGATAGTCGCGCTGTTTTCCATGCGTTCCAGCGCGTCTTCGATGGTCAGTGGCAGGCGCAGGTTGCGGCGTTCATAGCCACGTCCTACCACCGGCGCACTCGGGTTCAGGCCTTCGACCATGCCGATGTAACCGCAGAGCAGGCTCGCGGCAATCGCCAGGTACGGGTTGGCGTCGGCGCCCGGCAGGCGGTTTTCCACCCGACGGTTTTGTGGCCCGGCATCCGGAACCCGCAGGCCCACGGTGCGGTTCTCTTCGCCCCACTCCACGTTCACCGGTGCCGAGGTGTCCGGCAGGAAGCGGCGGAACGAGTTCACGTTGGGCGCGAACAGCGGCAACAGCTCGGGGATCAGTTTCTGCAGGCCACCGATGTGGTGCAGGAACAGTTGGCTCATGGTCCCGTCTTCATTGGAGAAGACGTTCTTGCCGGTTTCGATGTCGATGATGCTCTGGTGCAAGTGCATCGCGCTGCCCGGTTCGCCGGTCATGGGCTTGGCCATGAACGTGGCCGCCACATCGTGCTTGAGCGCCGCTTCGCGCATGGTGCGCTTGAAGATCAGGATCTGGTCGGCCAGGGACAGGGCATCGCCGTGACGGAAGTTGATTTCCATCTGCGCCGTGCCGTCCTCGTGGATCAGCGTGTCGAGGTCCAGTTCCTGCAGTTCGCACCAGTCGTAGACGTCTTCGAACAGCGGATCGAATTCGTTTGCCGCTTCAATCGAGAACGACTGACGACCGATTTCCGGGCGACCGGAACGGCCAATCGGCGGTTGCAACGGATAGTCCGGGTCGTCGCTGCGCTTGGTCAGGTAGAACTCCATCTCCGGCGCCACGATCGGCTGCCAGCCTTTGTCGGCATAGAGTTTCAACACTTTCTTGAGCACGTTGCGCGGCGACAGCTCGATCGGGTTGCCTTGCTTGTCGTAGGTGTCGTGAATCACCTGGGCGGTCGGCTCGATGGACCAAGGCACCAGGTAAACCGCGTTCTGATCGGGCCGGCAGATCATGTCGATGTCCGCCGGGTCGAGCAGTTCGTAATAGATGTCGTCTTCGACATAGTCGCCGGTCACGGTCTGCAACAGAACGCTCTCGGGCAGGCGCATGCCTTTTTCAGCAATGAACTTGTTGGTCGGCGAAATCTTGCCCCGGGTGATCCCGGTCAAGTCGGCGATCATGCATTCGACTTCTGTGATCTTGTGGTCTTTCAACCAATCGGTGAGCTGGTCGAGGTTGTTACTCATAAATGCCTCTTAGGCTGAGTTTCCTGACTCTTATAAGTCAGGCGTTGTTTGACGCGTGGGCGTCGCTTGGTACAGATTGCCATTGCAATTGCCGCGCACAACCACCCACTCGGGTAATGGCAGGGTGAGCAAGAGAAGATCAGGGCGTGCAGAATCATGAGCAGCGGCCGACACGTTGCACGGGCTGCCAAGGTAAAACGGTTCTATATTGGAAGGGCAACTCGTAAAGAGAATGTCGTGCTGACCGTCCAGAATATCGGACGGAGCCAGCCGGTTCGCCGGGGAAAGAGAAGTCGACGACACGCCTTGGGCAACACGGGCCCTGGCGTGGACGTAACGATCGCCACTGATGTGATAAGCATGCAGACCGATCTGCCTGGAGCAGATGGTGACGCCGATTAACGGCAGGCGAGACATGAAGCACCCCGGTATTATTGCTGTTATGGGTTTGAATCGAGCTTAGCCTTGTTCATTTTTTTACACAACACCCCCGTAAAAAATACAACACGGCCCGCTCAAGCCCGCGGCCGGTAAAGCGCTCAAAGGCATAAAAACGCCCCAAAGTGCCTCAAAAAAGCCTCATGGGCGCTTTTTTAGGGCAAAAAAGGCCTCGCTTGACTTCGGCATGCCGTTCGGGTTGACTGAAACCCGAAGAGATCAATGATTGATATTTTTAACAACAAAGGTGTTGCATCATGTCGGTACCCCCGCGTGCCGTTCAGCTTAACGAAGCGAACGCGTTCCTTAAGGAACATCCTGAGGTTCTGTACGTTGACCTTCTGATTGCGGATATGAATGGTGTGGTGCGCGGCAAGCGCATTGAACGCACCAGTCTCCACAAGGTTTACGAGAAAGGCATCAACCTGCCGGCCTCTCTATTTGCTCTGGATATCAATGGCTCGACGGTGGAAAGCACCGGCCTGGGCCTGGACATCGGCGATGCTGACCGAATCTGCTATCCAATCCCTGACACCCTGTGCAATGAGCCCTGGCAGAAGCGCCCGACCGCGCAACTGTTGATGACCATGCACGAACTCGAAGGTGACCCTTTCTTCGCCGATCCTCGCGAAGTCCTGCGTCAGGTCGTGACCAAGTTCGACGAGATGGGCCTGACCATCTGCGCCGCCTTTGAGCTTGAGTTCTACCTGATCGACCAGGAAAACGTGAACGGTCGTCCGCAACCTCCACGTTCGCCCATTTCCGGCAAACGCCCGCATTCGACTCAGGTGTACCTGATCGACGACCTCGACGAATACGTCGACTGCCTCCAGGACATTCTGGAAGGTGCGAAAGAGCAAGGCATCCCTGCCGACGCGATCGTCAAGGAGAGTGCCCCGGCGCAGTTCGAAGTGAACCTGCACCACGTGGCCGACCCGATCAAGGCCTGCGACTACGCGGTCCTGCTCAAGCGACTGATCAAGAACATCGCCTACGACCATGAAATGGACACCACCTTCATGGCCAAGCCTTACCCGGGCCAGGCGGGCAACGGTCTGCATGTACACATTTCGATTCTTGATAAAGATGGCAAAAACATTTTTGCCAGCGAGGATCCCGAGCAGAACGCCGCACTGCGTCACGCGATCGGCGGTGTGCTCGAGACCCTGCCGGCGCAGATGGCTTTCCTCTGCCCGAACGTCAACTCCTACCGTCGTTTCGGCGCACAGTTCTACGTGCCGAACTCGCCGTGCTGGGGCCTGGACAACCGCACCGTAGCGATCCGCGTGCCGACCGGTTCTTCCGATGCCGTGCGCATCGAGCACCGTGTAGCCGGTGCCGACGCCAACCCGTATCTGTTGATGGCTTCGGTCCTGGCAGGCGTGCACCACGGCCTGACCAACAAGATCGAGCCGGGCGCACCCGTGGAAGGCAACTCCTACGAGCAGAACGAGCAAAGCCTGCCGAACAACCTGCGCGATGCGTTGCGCGAGCTGGACGACAGCGAAGTCATGGCCAAGTACATCGATCCGAAGTACATCGATATCTTCGTGGCCTGCAAGGAAAGTGAGCTGGAGGAGTTCGAACACTCCATCTCCGACCTTGAGTACAACTG
Source organism: Pseudomonas sp. NFX71 (assembly GCF_048079215.1). Lineage (NCBI taxonomy): Bacteria > Pseudomonadati > Pseudomonadota > Gammaproteobacteria > Pseudomonadales > Pseudomonadaceae > Pseudomonas > Pseudomonas sp. NFX71. The sequence continues at coordinate 1,600,190 of NZ_CP182230.1, forward strand.
GTATCTGCATACCGTTTAAGCGGTTGCAGTAAAAACAACGCCGCCGGCTATTGAAGCCTGCGGCGTTTTTTTATGGCCAACATCAAACCTGTGGCGAGGGAGCTTGCTCCCGCCGGGTTGCGAAGCGGCCCCAAAACAGTCAATGAGGTGTGTCTGACAGAACCGTATCGCTGTTACAGGGAGTCCTTCGGCCTCCAACGGGAGCAAGCTCCCTCGCCACAGGGGATATGGAACATCTGCCCGCTCTGCGTACAATGCCCGCTGCCCCGCAGGAGGACTCCAATGACGCGCACCGCCACCATTCGCAAACCCCGCGCCCGCAGCCAGGCCCGGATCGATTCGATACTCGATGCCGCCCGCACGCTGCTGGCTGCCGAAGGTGTGGCCAGCCTGTCGATCTACAGTGTCGCCGAACGCGCGGAGATCCCGCCCTCCTCCGTCTACCACTTTTTCGCCAGTGTCCCGGCCCTGCTCGAAGCGCTGACCGCCGACGTCCACGCCGCTTTCCGCGCCTGCCTGCAAGCGCCCATCGACCACGGCGCCCTCGACGGCTGGCGCGACCTGTCGCGGCTGGTGGAACAACGGATGCTCGCGATCTACGACGAGGACGCCGCCGCCCGCCAGTTGATCCTCGCCCAGCATGGCCTGACCGAAGTCACCCAGGCTGACCGTCAGCACGACATCGAATTGGGCGACCTGATGCACAAGCTGTTCGATCATCACTTCGAACTGCCGACGCTGCCGACAGACGTTGATGTGTTTGCGCTGGCCATGGAATTGGGGGATCGGGTGTATGCACGCTCGGTGCAACAGCATGGGCAGATTACGCCGCGCATGGCCGAGGAAGGGATGCGGGTGTTTGATGCGTATCTGGGGTTGTATTTGCCGCCGTATCTGCCGAAGCGCGCCGTTTCAGCCTGATCTCTATGGCGGCTGCGACGGCCTCATCGCGAGCAGGCTCGCACAGCGAACACAGCATTTGTGGACCACAACAATCCCTGTGGGAGCGAGCCTGCTCGCGATGGCAGCACCGCCGAACTCACTGATTCTCATCCATGAAAAACCCCGAAGGGCTCACACCCTCCGGGGTGGCTCGAAATGCACGCGATCACAACTTGGCGATCGACACCTCGGTGGATTTCACAAACGCAATCACTTCGCTCCCGACCACCAATTCCAGCTCCTTGACCGAACGGGTGGTGATCACCGAAGTGACAATGCCGGAAGCGGTCTGCACGTCGATTTCCGACAGCACGTCACCCAGGACGATTTCCTTGATCGAGCCTTTGAACTGGTTACGAACGTTGATGGCCTTGATAGTCATGATGTTGATTCCTGTCGTTGGATGAGGCTTGAGTTATTGAGCCCAACGCAATTGCGTAGGCAAGGGTGAAACAGGTTCAGGTTCCGGTGGTTCGCCGGGCAGTGCGAGGACGCGATTGAGGACTTCGGTTTCCAGCGCCGCCAGCCGATGCGAACCCCGAACCCGAGGCCGCGGCAGCTCCACGTGCAGGTCGAGACCGACTTCGCCCTCTTCGATCAGGATCACCCGATCGGCAATCGCCACCGCTTCGCTGACATCGTGGGTCACCAGCAACACCGTAAAACCGTGCTTCTGCCAGAGCCGCTCGATCAGCTGCTGCATTTCAATTCGGGTCAGGGCATCCAGTGCACCCAGCGGTTCGTCGAGCAACAGCAACCGCGGTTGATGGATCAGCGCGCGGGCCAGGGCCACACGTTGCTTCTGGCCACCGGACAGCGCCGCGGGCCAGTCATTGGCGCGATCTGCCAGGCCGACTGACTCCAGCGCTTCCAAGGCTTGCGGACGCCAGTGGCCCTTGAGCCCGAGGCCGACGTTGTCGATGACCTTTTTCCATGGCAGCAAACGCGCTTCCTGGAACATCAGCCGAGTGTCTTCCCTCGCATCGCCCAGCGGTGCGGAACCGGCGCGCAATTCACCACCCGTGGGTTTGTCGAGACCGGCGAGCAACCGCAGCAAGGTACTTTTGCCACAACCGCTGCGCCCCACCACGGCGACGAACTGGCCGGCCGGAATGTGCAGATCGATCTCACGCAGTACCTGCCGCGAGCCGAAGGTTTTTTGCAGCTTGCGCACCACCAGCGGAATACCGCGCAGCAGGCGTGGAGGTTGTTGAGCGGTCATGCTGCACCTCCCTTGGCAACCTGATACGCCGGATGCCAGCGCAGCCAGACGCGCTCAAGTCCACGGGCTGCGAGGTCGGCGAGTTTGCCGAGCACCGCATACATCAGGATCGCCAGCACCACCACGTCGGTCTGCAAAAACTCCCGGGCATTCATCGCCAGGTAACCGATGCCCGCACTCGCGGAAATGGTTTCAGCGACGATCAAGGTCAGCCACATGAAGCCCAGCGCAAAACGCACGCCGACCAGAATCGAAGGCAATGCACCCGGCAGGATCACCTGACGGAACAGGCTGAAACCGGACAAGCCATAGCTGCGTGCCATCTCCACCAGCGCCGGATCGACGTTGCGAATGCCGTGATAGGTGTTGAGGTAGATCGGGAACAACGTGCCCAGCGCCACCAGAAAAATCTTCGCCGACTCATCGATGCCGAACCACAGGATCACCAGTGGAATCAGCGCCAGGTGCGGCACGTTGCGGATCATCTGCACCGAACTGTCGAGCAGGCGTTCGCCCCATTTCGACAGACCGGTGATGAAGCCCAGCGCCAGTCCGATGCTGCCGCCAAGGGTGAAGCCCAGCGCCGCACGCCAGCCGCTGATCGCCAGGTGCGTCCAGATTTCTCCGCTGCGTACCAGGCTCACGCTGGCCTCAATCACCGCGATCGGCGCCGGCAGGATCCGTGTCGACAACCAGCCCGCCGACACTGACAACTGCCACACCGCCAACAGCAAAACCGGCAACACCCAGGGCGCAAGGTTGTGGATGATTTTCTTCATGGTGCGCCTCAGCTCCGGGGCGCGGCTTTGGGAAGAATGTCGTTGGCGACCATCTCGCCAAACGGACTGACGTAACCGGCGCTTTTCGGCAGCTCGGGGCGCTCGATATCGAGATGCGGGAACAGCAATTCCGCGACGCGGTAGGACTCTTCGAGGTGCGGATAGCCGGAAAAGATGAAGGTGTCGATGCCCAGGTCCGCGTATTCCTTCACGCGCGCGGCCACGGTCGGACCGTCGCCGACCAACGCGGTGCCAGCACCGCCACGCACCAGACCGACGCCCGCCCACAGGTTGGGGCTGACTTCCAGGTTGTCGCGGCTGCCGCCATGCAATGCCGCCATGCGTTGCTGGCCGACGGAATCGAAGCGCGCCAGTGAAGCCTGGGCACGGGCGATCGTGTCGTCGTCCAGGTGCGAGATCAGTCGGTCCGCGGCTTGCCAGGCTTCGGCATTGGTTTCACGAACAATCACATGCAGGCGAATCCCGAAGCGCACCGTGCGGCCAAGCTTCGCGGCTTTAGCGCGAACCTGTTCGATTTTCTCGGCAACAGCGGCCGGTGGCTCGCCCCAGGTCAGGACCATTTCCACTTGCTCTGCCGCGAGGTCCTGCGCCGCTTCCGAAGAGCCGCCGAAGTACAGCGGCGGACGCGGTTGCTGGATCGGCGGATAGAGCAACTTGGCGCCCTTCACGCTGATGTGCTGACCGTCGTAATCAACGGTTTCACCTTCCAGTACACGACGCCAGATGCGGGTGAATTCCACCGAGGCTTGATAGCGTTCTTCGTGTGTCAGGAACAAACCGTCGCCGGCCAGTTCTTCCGGATCGCCACCCGTCACCAGGTTGAACAACGCACGACCGCCGGACAGGCGATCCAGTGTCGCGGCCTGACGCGCGGCCACCGTCGGGGAAATGATCCCGGGGCGTAGCGCGACAAGGAATTTCAGACGCTGGGTCACCGGGATCAGCGACGCCGCCACCAGCCACGAGTCTTCGCACGAGCGGCCGGTGGGAATCAGCACCCCGCCGAAGCCCAGGCGATCCGCCGCTTGCGCAACTTGTTGCAGGTAACCGTGATCGACGGCGCGAGCGCCCTCGGCGGTGCCAAGGTAATGGCCGTCGCCGTGGGTAGGCAGGAACCAGAAGATATTGAGGCTCATGGAGTGGTCTCCTTGGGGAATCGAATTACTGCGCGTTGGCGACGGCCGCCGGTGGCGTCCAGATCACGTCTTTGATGCTCAGCGGCTTCGGAATCAGCTTGAGCTGGTAGAAGCTGTCGGCAATTTTCTGTTGGGCGGCGACCACTTCAGGAGTCAGGAACAGTGCGCCGTAGCCCTGGCGTTTCACCGAGGTCAGGGTGATGTCCGCCGGCAGGCCAAGCAGTGGCGAAACCTGTTGGGTCACGTCTTCCGGGTTGGCCTTTGACCACTCGCCGACGGCGCGCACTTCTTCCACGAGGGTCTTGATGACCTCAGGATTTTTCTGTGCGTAAGGTTTGGTCGCCAGGTAGAACTGATGGTTGTCGACGATGCCTTGGCCATCGCGCAGGGTGCGCGCTTGCAGCTGTTGTTCGGCGGCGGCCTGGTATGGGTCCCAGATCACCCAGGCGTCGACGCTGCCACGTTCGAACGCGGCTCGGGCATCGGCCGGCGGCAGGAAGACGGTCTGGATGTCGGTGTATTTGAGGCCGGCGTCTTCCAGCGCGCGAACCAGCAGGTAGTGAACGTTGGAGCCTTTGTTCAGGACGACTTTCCTGCCCTTGAGGTCCTTCACCGATTTGATTGGCGAGTCTTTCGGCACCAGGATCGCTTCGCTGTGGGGCGCTGGCGGTTCGTAGGCGACGTAGAGCAGATCGGCACCCGCCGCTTGAGCGAATACCGGAGGCGTTTCGCCGGTGACACCGAAGTCGATGGAGCCGACATTCAGCCCCTCAAGCAGCTGCGGGCCGCCGGGGAATTCAGTCCATTGCACATCCACGCCTTGGGCGGCGAGGCGTTTTTCCAGCGTGCCTTTGGCTTTGAGCAGCACCAGCGTGCCGTACTTCTGATAACCGATCCGAAGGGTCTCGGCTTGAGCTTGAGTAATGGCGCCGAAGGACACAGCCGCAGCAAACAGAGCGACCAGACCACGACGCAAAATGACAGTGCGCATAGCGCTCTCCTTTTTGCCGTTGGGTTTTGGCTGCACCTGCTTGGCCGTTGACGGCTGAGTAAGGTGAGTACTTCAGAATTCAGGTGTGGCTTGAGTGCAGGCTTAAATGCTCCAGCGAGCACTCAACAGACGTTCATTCAACAGGTTCGGATCGAGCGGCTTCGGCCGTCGCGCCATGGCGCTGAAAAACAGCTCCAGGGATTCGTTCAAACGCTCTTCCAGCTCTGGCGCCAGTTGCGCTTGTGCGCTGCCTTCACCGTAAGCGATCTGGCTGTCCGCAGCGAAAATCCCGTGGAGCATTTCCTGGGCCTTCAACGCCGACAACACCGGTTTGAGTGCGTAATCCACCGCCAGCATGTGGGCGATGCTGCCGCCGGTAGCCATCGGCAAAACCACTTTGTGGGCCAGGGCGCGTTCGGGCAGCAGGTCCAGTATGGTTTTCAGTGCGCCGGAGAACGATGCCTTGTACACCGGCGTCGCGATCAGCAGGCCGTCGGCGTTTTCAATCTGTTGCAGCAGGTCGATCACCTTCGGGCTGTCGAAACGTGCGTGTAGCAAGTCTTCGGCCGGGAAGTCCCGCACCTGGTAACTCACCACTTCCACACCCTGTTCCTGCAACCAGCGTTGGGAGCGCTCCAGCAGCACCCCGGAACGGGAGCGTTGGCTCGGACTGCCACCCAGTGAGACGACCAGCATTCAGACGATTCCTTGAACGGTGTTGGCGATTCGCCGTGTGCGATCTCGCTTCGATGAAGAGACCTTAACAGGTGATTCATATATCTTTAAATCATATTTATTCATTTGGTTATTCGATAAAGAGATATACGGGCGCCGTGTTTTCCAGGCATCGGCATAGGGGACGGCTTCATAGGCCGCTCCCCTGCCACACCACCCGGCATGCGGGTCCGCACCGGGCGGTTCGAGAGATTGAGGTTATGAGAGGCGCGCCAATCCCAGCCTGTCGAACCACGCAATATTCAGCACACGATTCAACTCAAAACGGCTATTACGCCACCAGCGATGAGAGTTACTGGCCACCCTCTGCGCCACCTGCTGGCTCGCCCCCAGTGTCCGCAGCTCTCGATAGATCGTAGGGCCACGCTTCCACTGCCTGAGCTGGATCGCTCTCAGTCGATGTCGTATCCATTCGTCCAGCTTGCGCCAGACTGCCGGTGTTTGCGACAACGTGAAGTAGGCTTTCCAGCCCAAAAGATAAGGCCGGAGATTATCTGCGACCTGTTGCAAGCTACGCCCGCAGGAGCGCCGGGTAAGCCAGCAGATACGCTGCTTGAACTGTTTCTGCGCCTTATAAGAGACCGCGCGCTTGACTTCACTTCGGGCTGACCACAACTCATAGCCCAGAAACTTGCGACCAAACGCGCTCGTCACTGCACTCTTGCTCTCGTTGACGCTCAAGTGCAGCTTTTCGTACAGCCGCCTCAGCAGGGCCATTACCCGCTGCCCCGCCTTCTGACTGCGCACATACACGTTCGCATCGTCGGCATAGCGCACGAAACAATGGCCTCGGCGTTCAAGCTCCCGATCCACTTCGTCCAGCAGCACGTTCGCCAACAACGGCGACAGTGGGCCGCCTTGCGGCGCCCCGCAGCGGCTTTTCTCGACCACGCCATTGATCAGCGTTCCCGCATCCAGATAGGCGCGAATCAGCCGGATAACCGCCTGATCCGTAATCCGTTTGCGCAAACGATCCATCAAGATGTCGTGATCGACCCGGTCGAAGAACTTCTCCAGATCAACATCCACCACCACTTTACGTCCTGAAGAGGCATAGCGCTGAGCCGCTAAAACGGCGTCCTGCGCACAGCGTCCCGGACGGAAGCCGTAGCTGTGTTCACTGAAGGTCGGATCGAGTAATGGCTGCAAGGCTTGCAGCAACGCTTGTTGGATCAAACGGTCGGTGACCGTTGGGATACCCAACTCGCGTTGACCGCCGTCAGGTTTGGGAATGACCACACGCCGTACCGGACTGGGCCGGTAGACTCCTGAAAGAAGCTGTTCACGAATCCCCGCCCATTGGGTCAGCAGGTACTCGGCCGTCTGATCAATATCCAGACCGTCGACTCCCGCTGCACCTTTGTTGGCCTTGACCCGTTTCCACGCCCGTTTCAGGTTTTCTCTCGCAAAGGCCCGTTCCAGCAGCCCTTGTCCTGCGTTATCGGGTTCATTTTGCGGGCGATTGACCTCGTCGCTGACAGGATTTCTCACGGTTTCACCGCTCGTTATCTCCGTCCGCCCCGCGTTTGGCAGGCATCTGACTTCCGGTCTTTCGCATCAACATGGCCTATGACGCTTTCTCTCGTTCGGCCCTTCGTCAAAAAAAAGACTACTACGGCCTCTGCTGACTTCTCGCTCCGACTCGCGCCGTCGCCCTTTCAGGCACAAGGCGAGATCTCCCCAGGTAAGAACGCAATCCTTCACCGCACAACCGCCGGATTTACGCTGCCTGACCCTTGACCACAAGAGCTTCGCGGTTTTATGCCCGCTCGCCCTGGTCGGCTTCGCCTTGTATCCGGTTCTTGTACATCGGCTCGCGGTTTCGATTCACGCTTCCTCCCCACACTCGGTCGCCCTCATGCAGTTGCGCTTCACTTCGTTCGCTGTGGTCAGCTTACGGCGGGACTTTCACCCACAAGATTGCGCCCATGCTGGGCGCACATAAAAAAGGCCGTCGAAACGGCCTGAAATCCCCTGTTGTTCGGATAACTTGAACCATGTGCTGAAGGTTTACTTGTTCGGTTGCGGCGTCAGACGCAGGTACGGCTTCACCGCGCGATAGCCCTTGGGAAAGCGTTTCTTGATTTCGTCCGGGTCCTGCAGCGACGGCACGATCACCACTTCTTCACCGTCCTTCCAGTTGGCCGGGGTGGCCACCTTGTAGTTGTCGGTGAGTTGCAGCGAGTCGATCACCCGCAGGATTTCATGGAAGTTACGGCCGGTGCTGGCCGGGTAGGTGATGGTCAGCCGAACCTTTTTGTTCGGGTCGATCACGAACAGCGAACGCACGGTCAAAGTGTCGTTGGCGTTCGGGTGAATCAGGTCGTACAGGTCCGACACCTTGCGGTCAGCGTCGGCCAGGATCGGGAAGTTGACGGTCGTGTTCTGGGTTTCGTTGATGTCCTCGATCCACTTGTGGTGCGAGTCCACCGGGTCCACGGACAGCGCAATGGCCTTGACCCCGCGCTTGGCGAATTCATCCTTGAGCTTGGCGGTGAAGCCCAGCTCGGTGGTGCACACTGGGGTGAAGTCTGCCGGGTGGGAGAACAGCACGCCCCAACTATCGCCCAGCCATTCATGGAAACGGATGGTGCCGACGCTGGAATCCTGCTCGAAATCGGGGGCGATGTCGCCGAGTCTGATGCTCATGGTGGGCTCCTGATGAGTGTGATGTAGAACTCAACTGTAGCTCGTGTTGGGGATCATACAAAAAGAATATATATCTAGATTATTAGACCGAAAATGAATATTAAATAACTGTTCACTGGACCCGCCAATCCATCGCGACGACTATCGTTTCCAAGGTTCGAGAAGGCCTTGAGTTGCTGCAAAAGAGGGAAATCAGGGCGGGATTACGGGGGTGACCCCGCCCTGGAAACGCAAAAGCCCCGCCCGGCGTGATGCCGGGCGGGGCTTTTTTTTCAGCGGTTACGCGAGCGCTATTACAACAGCGGGATCGAGTAGCTGACGATCAGGCGGTTTTCGTCCTGGGAGCGAACGCCCGGGAGGTCGGTGCGCCAGGTAGCGTTCTTCCACATGAAGCCAACGTTTTTCAGCGGACCTTCTGGCACTACGTAGGCCAAGGTGAAGTCACGTTCCCACTCGGAACGACCCGAAGTGCTTTCGCGGCCATTGGTGCCTACGAGGTCGATGTCGTCACCTTTGAGGTAAACAGCACCGGCGGTCAGGCCAGGTACACCCACTTTGGCGAAGTCATAGGAGTAGCGTGCTTGCCAGGTTTTCTCGCCGGCACGGTTGAACTTCTGAATTTGCATGTCGGTGATGGTGTAGTTCGACGAGCCGTCACCCTGGTTCAGCCAAGGGAAGTCGCTGCTGCCGTTACTGACCTGGTAACCGCCACCGAAGGTGTGGCCGGCAACGGAGTATAGGAACAAGCCGCTGTACAGGTTGTTGGACACTTCACCGCGACCATTACGTACGCCGGTGTAGTTACCGGTGCTGTAGTACGCCGAGTCGGTGCCGTTTTTGCCGTCATCAGAGCTGTTGAAGTAACGGAAGTCAGACTTCAGCACACCTGGACCGATTGACCAGTTGTGAACCAGGCCCAAGAAGTGTTGCTTGTAGAAGTATTCCAGGTTGCCGTAGTAGTACTGAGCGGTCAGGTCTTTGGTGATTTTGTAGTCGCCACCGGCATAAATGAACTTGTTGCTGTCGCGCCAGCCAGTACCGCGAGTATTCGCACCGGAGATGCTCAGCTGTTCGTTGTTGCTGGAGTTACGGCCCTTGGCAGCTTCAATCTGACCGCCAACCAGGGTCAGGTCCTTGATTTCGCCGGAAGTGATCTGGCCGCCCTGCCAGGTTTGTGGCAGCAGACGACCATCGTTGGTGACGATAACCGGGTTCTTCGGCTGCAGCGTGCCCAGCTTCAGTTCGGTCTGGGAGATTTTGGCTTTGGCAGTCAGGCCCAGGCTGGAGAAGTTATCCACCGCCTTGCCGTTGGACTCGCTCGGGAACACAGTGCCGCCGTAAGCGGTACCGGCATTGCCATTGGTACCGCCACCCGAATCCAGACGTACGCCCAGAAGACCAATGGCATCGATACCGAAGCCGACAGTACCTTGGGTGTAGCCCGAGATGAAACGCAGATCGAAGCCTTGGCCCCATTCTTCGTTCTTGTTCGCGCCAGGACCGTCACGGTTATCGGTATTGATGTAGAAGTTACGCAGCCCCAATGTAGCCTTGCTGTCTTCGATGAAACCGGCGGCGCCTGCCTGCTGCGCCAAAACCCCTACGGCCACGGCCAGGGCCAAAGTGGACTTGTTCATTGTTTCGCTCCTCTCGTTTCTAATTTTTTCGGTCCTGAGTCGAATGCTCTGGATCCTGAAATGCGCGTGTGCCGCTGTCCGCGATCCGCACGCCACTCAACCGAAGGCTCTAAGTCAACGGTCTGACTGCGGAAAATGGGCCGGCATGGTAAACGGAAAAAACTCAATTCATTCTTTTTTAATGCCGTACGGGAATAAAAGACGGCATTTTGATCGCCAAGGGACACTAGTATCGGCCCCGACGGGATTCACTTTAGGGATTTATCTTAAAAGCTAAAAAGAATATTAAATTACTGATCAATTCCTAATTCGAATATTAAAAAAAACGCAAAAAAAAAGCCCCGCCGGCCGGCGAGGCTCTCTTCGCGAAGCTTGTTACATGAAGCTGTAGGTGTAGTTGAAGATCAGACGGGTCTGGTCCTGGGCAGCAATGCGTGACGAGTTCGAGGTCGCGTTCGGAGTGTCACCACGGTATGTGCCATGACGTAGTGTGGTGCCGAAACCTTTCAATGGACCCGTTTGAATCACGTAATCCACACGCAGGTCGCGCTCCCACTCGGTCAGGTCTTTACCCACGCCATTGGAGGCTTTGATGTTCTCGCCGCGCAGATAAGCAGCCGAGGCCTTCAGGCCTGGAACCCCCAGAGAGGCGAAGTCATAAGTGTACTGACCGAAGGTGGTGTTTTCGCCTGCACGGACGAAACCGTTGATCATCGAGTCAGTGAACAGATAGAAGCTGGCGCCCGCCGCCCCTTCGTTGCGACCATTGCCATCGACCACGTTGCCCTGGTTCAGATATACGAAACCGCCGTCGTCGCTGACACGCTGGTGACCGACCAGGAAAGCACTGCCACCCAAGGTGTAAGTGAACATGGCGCTCCAGGTCGTGTTATCAACCTCGCCTGGGGTCTTGGCGTAGCCGTTGTTGTTGTTGAAGCGATAACCCGCATCACCATTCTTGCCGTCGGAGCTGCTGTCGAAGTAGCGCAGGTCGGTCTTGAAAGACTGGTTGTTGCTGATCGGGAAGACGTGCACGAGGCCGAAGAAGTTTTGCTTGTAATAATCTTCCAGGTTCGCGTGGTAGTACTGCAGCGTCAGGTCCTTGGTAACCTTCCAGTCAGCACCGGCGTAACGGAACTGGTTGCTTTCTTCGGTACCGCCAGCCACTGCCAGGCCGGTGGTGTTCGAGGATGCGCGACCCGCTGCATGCTCAAGTTGACCGACGTTGAACGTGAAGTTGTCGATCTCCTTCGAGGTGATGGTGCCACCCTCGAAAGTCTGTGGAAGCAGACGGCTGTCGTTCGCGACCAGGATCGGCATGTTGGGTTGCAGCGCCCCACCCAGGTGGGCCTCGGTTTTCGAGAAGCGCGCTTTGACGTTACCCGCTACGCGGCTCCATGGATCGGATGCCGAGCCGTCGCTGTCGCTTGGGAAAAAGTTGTTGTTGTCCGGGTGATGACCACGACCACCGTCCAGATGGATGCCCACCAGCGCCTGGGCGTCAATACCAAACCCAACTACGCCTTGAGTGAAACCGGACAGGTAATCGAACTTGAAGCCTTGAGCGGTTTCGCGCTGATCGTTGGCAGTCCCTTCGCGGGTATCAGCGTTGTAATACATCGTCCGAGAACTGACGGAAGCCTTGCTGTCTTCGATGAAACCGGCGGCGCCTGCCTGCTGCGCCAAAACCCCTACGGCCACGGCCAAGGCCAAGGTGGACTTGTTCATTGTTAAGCTCCTCTCGTTTCTAATTCTTGTAGTCCTGGTCCTGAGTTCAAACGCTCGGGATCCTAGGATTTGCGATTAGCGCCAGACCGTGACCTACAAGTCAATCGTAACTATCTGTGTCTACGACCATGGTCTAACCCCCGTCAATTCGGTCCATGCGGGTTTATGACGTCGCCATAAACCTAAAAAGAAGTCTGTGCTTCTTTTTCATACCCTTTGGGAATGAGCTCGCTGAAAAAACCCTTCCAAAGCTAATTTCCAAAAGGTATTTAATTTTATTTTTTTTAGATGAATTGGATTTAAAAAACCGCTTTCAATCTCATTTAAAGCAACGCCATGACGGCCAAGCGCGCACTATCCAGCTCAATTGTTACAGTTTGTGTATCGGTATTATTTCTTTGAGTGCTCCAAACCAGCTGGACCGCTGATTCGGTACCGGTGCAAGAAAATCGTCAAACTGACCGGTGCCAATGCCGCCGATGTGCCAGAACTGCTGGCCGGTTCAGCTTTCCCGGATGCCAAGGCACAACAGACCACCGCGCTGCTGGACGGCGGCACGGCGAAGGCCATGGGTGAGACGGCGAAGTTCTTGAAGGAACAAGGGAAGGTTGAGACGGTGCTGCCAGATTACTCGCCGTATGTCAGCGCGAAATTCGTCGCCGAGTAACACACAAACCCTGTGGCGAGGGAGCTTGCTCCCGCTGGGGGCCGAAGGACACCCAAACCCGGCAACGCGATAAGTCAGACATAACGCGTTTGCCTGTTTTGGGGCTGCTGCGCAGCCCAGCGGGAGCAAGCTCCCTCGCCACAAAAGCCTGCGGTTACAGGGCTTTTTCGAAGATCTTCGAATTACGCTGATAGTTGTACAGCGACGCCCGCGCCGACGGCAGGCGCTCGACGCTGCTCGGCACGAAGCCACGCTCGCGGAACCAGTGGGCGGTCCGGGTGGTGAGGACGAACAGCGTCTTCAACCCCTGAGCCCGAGCGCGGGTTTCGATCCGCTCCAACAGCTCATCCCCACGGCCACCATGCCGGTACTCCGGGTTCACCGCCAGGCACGCCAGCTCCCCCGCATCCGAATCGGCAATCTGATACAGCGCCGCACACGCGATGATCATGCCTTCGCGCTCGACCACACTGAACTGCTCGATTTCTCGCTCCAGCACTTCGCGCGAACGACGTACCAGAATCCCCTGCTCTTCCAGCGGGCTGATCAGGTCCAGCAGACCGCCAACGTCTTCAATCGCGGCTTCACGCACGACTTCGAATTGTTCCTGCGCCACCAGCGTACCGCCACCGTCACGGGTGAACAGTTCGGTCAACAGTGCGCCGTCTTCGACGTAACTGACGATATGACTGCGCGCCACGCCGCCACGGCAAGCTTCAGCCGCAGCGTCCAGCAATTCGCCCTGATAGTTATTGCCCAGACGCTGCAAATGCGCCGGCACTTGCTGGGGACGCAGTTCACGCACCAGACGACCGTTTTCATCGATCAAACCCAGGTCGGCACCGAACAGCAGCAGTTTATCGGCCCCCAGATCAATGGCCGCGCGGGTCGCCACGTCTTCACACGCGAGGTTGAAAATCTCACCGGTCGGCGAGTAACCCAACGGCGACAGCAACACGATGGAGCGCTCGTCCAGCAGGCGATTGATGCCTTTGCGGTCAACCCGGCGCACTTCGCCGGTGTGGTGATAGTCGACACCTTCGAGCACACCGATCGGCCGTGCAGTCACCAGGTTGCCGCTGGCCACCCGCAGGCGCGAGCCCTGCATCGGCGACGAAGCCATGTCCATCGACAGCCGTGCTTCGATGGCAATGCGCAGCTGGCCGACGGCATCGATCACGCACTCGAGGGTCGCCGCATCGGTGATGCGCATCCCGTGGTGGTAATGCGGGGTTAGGCCACGCGCGGCCAGGCGGGTTTCGATCTGCGGGCGGGAACCGTGAACCAGCACCAGTCGCACGCCGAGGCTGTGCAGCAGCACCAGGTCGTGGACGATATTGCCGAAGTTCGGGTGCTCCACCCCGTCGCCGGGCAGCATGACGACGAAGGTGCAATCGCGGTGGGCGTTGATGTAAGGCGAAGCGTGACGAAGCCAATTAACGTATTCGGGCATGAACCTGGGCCTGTAAATAAATAGCAGCCAAAAAATGGGCGAAACGGAAAACGCACAGCGGGCTGATGGTTATCGTCGGAACAGGCTTGGCGACACGCGCGCTCTCCTCATGAATACGGGTTGGGGCATTGGCAATTTATACCTGTAGGAGTTGCCGAAGGCTGCGCCTACAAGGGTAGCGTTCAAGCCATTGGCGCTTGAGCCGGTGTCAGGCAGTAATGTTCGATCAGCTGCCGTAATAGATGCACGGTAGGCTGCAAACGTGACATTTCGAGGTATTCCCCCGGTTGGTGCGCGCAGGCAATGTCGCCCGGGCCTAACACCACTGTTTCGCAGCCAAGACGCTGAAGATAAGGCGCTTCGGTGCCGAACGCCACTGCTTCGGCGCGATGACCCGTAAGCTTTTCCGCGACGCGCACCAATTCGGCGTCCTCGGCCTGCTCGAAGGGCGGCACTTCGGGGAACAGCGGCGCGTAATCGATCTTTACCTGATGGCGTTCGGCAACCGGGTTGAGTTTCTTCAGAATCTCCGCGCGCAGCATCTTGGGGTCCATGCCCGGCAGCGGACGCAGGTCGAATTCCAGCGAGCACTGGCCACAGATGCGGTTGGGGTTGTCCCCGCCATGGATGCAGCCGAAGTTCATGGTCGGCACCGGTACGCCGAACTGCGGATTACGGTATTCGCGCTGCCACAACAGGCGCAGCCCGCGCAGTTCGCCGATGGCATCGTGCATGGCTTCGAGAGCGCTATGACCGAGGCGCGGGTCCGAGGAATGGCCGCTCTGACCGAGGATGTCGATGCGCTCCATCATGATGCCTTTGTGCATGCGGATCGGTTTCAGTCCGGTCGGCTCGCCGATTACCGCCGCCCGGCCCAACGGGCGTCCTGCTTGAGCCAAGGCACGGGCACCGGACATCGAGCTTTCTTCATCGCAGGTGGCGAGGATCAGCAACGGCTGTTTGAACGGCTGTTCGAGCAAGGGCTGGACGGCTTCGATGGCCAGGGCGAAAAAGCCTTTCATGTCGCAACTGCCCAGACCGACCCAGCGGCCATCGACTTCGGTCAGTTTCAACGGATCGGTCTGCCATAGCGCGCCATCGAACGGCACGGTATCGCTATGTCCGGCGAGCACCAGACCACCGGGGCCGGAACCGAAACTGGCCAGCAGATTGAATTTGCCGGGGCTGACCTGCTGGATATCGCAGGCAAACCCCAGGTCGCCGAGCCACGTCGCCAGCAAATCGATCACTGGACGGTTGGATTGATCGAGGCTGGCCTGGGTACAACTGACCGACGGCGTGGCAATCAGCGCAGCGAACTGATCTTTCATGGACGGCAAAGGCATCGCTGACTCCAACTCGCGAATTGAAGTCCATCATAGAACCATCCGGCGACAGGAATAAACCGTCGCGGCACCTAGGAACGTTCACTCCTGTACACTGCACGACCTTGGCAGCCACACATTCCCCCGGCTGCGCTCCCGATCCTGGATTTTCCGGCCATGCAGAAAGAAACCGAAATCAAACTCCGCGTCAGCCGCGAAACCCTCGCCGCCCTGCGCGAGCACCCGCTCCTGAAAAAACGCAACAAAAGTGGCTGGGAACGCCGTGAACTGATGAACCAGTACTTCGACACGCCTGAGCGTGACTTGGCCCGCGCCAAGGTTGCCCTGCGCCTGCGCCGCGATGGCGAAGAAGTGATCCAGACCCTCAAGACCCGTGGCCAGAGCGTCGCCGGTTTGTCCGAGCGTAACGAATACGACTGGAACCTGCCCAAAGCCAAGCTCGACGTGAAAAAACTCGATGGCGAATGCTGGCCTGAAGAGCTGGCCGAGCTGGACAAGAAAACCCTCAAGCCGATTTTCACCACCGATTTCGTCCGCGAACGCGCCGAAATCGCCTGGGGCCGTGGCAAGACCAAAGTGGTGATCGAAGCCGCGCTGGACCTGGGCCACGTCGTGGTCGGCAAGCAGAAAGAAGAAATCTGCGAACTGGAGCTGGAGCTACGCGAAGGCGAACCGGCCGCGCTGCTGGAACTGGCCGCCGAACTTGCCGCGACCCTGGCCCTGATGCCGTGTGACATCAGCAAGGCCGAACGCGGTTACCGCTTGTACGACGCCAACAGCTATTCGTTGAGCCTGCCGGCGCCGCAGATCAGCGCCGAAATGCCGCTGGACGACGCGTTCGCCGCGTTGAGCTGGCATTTGCTGAGCAGCAGCCAGCGTCTGGCCGAGCAATATCGCTTCAACGGCCACTGGCGTCTGTTGCAGGACTGGGTCGAAAACCTTGCCGAATTGCGCGCCCTGCTGAGCAGTCTGGGCCAGGCCGCCCCGCGTCAGTCGACACACGACCTGCGCCTCGCACTGGATGCGTTGCTCGAAGACTGGCGCCCTCTGGTACAGGCCGGTCAGGACGACGAAGACGTGCGTAAAGCCGCGCCGGAGCAGTTCCTCGAAGAACTCGAAGACCCGCGCTGGGGCCTGTTCTCGCTGAATACCTCGCGCTGGTTGCTGGCCCGCACCTGGGCCGCCGATCGCAATGTTCGCGGCAATCGCCAGGGCGCTGCGCAATTGGGTAGCTGGCTGCCGCGCTTGCTGGGTGAAGAAGCGACCTCCCTGCAGTTGCAGCGTTACCAGCAGCAGCCGGAAGACCTGGCCGAGCAACTGCCGCGCATCGAGCGCATCCAGGCCTGGTTGCACCATGCCCGCAACGTGCTGGAGATCCCGGAAATGGATCGACTGTACGGCGAGCTGAAGCAGCTTGCGCAACTGGCCAACGAACCGATCACCGATGAATCGCTGGATGCGCGCAAGCAGCAGGCGATCGCGGTTTATCAGAACCGTGCCTGGAAGATGTTGCTGCGCATGTAAGTCCTTGTGGCGAGGGAGCTTGCTCCCGCTGGACTGCGCAGCAGGCCCATTTTCGGGGCCGCTCCGCTGCCCAGCGGGAGCAAGCTCCCTCGCCACAAAAACCCTCTGTCGAATCAGCGCAACACCGGCAAGCTGGTGGTCGACTTGATTTCCGACAACGCCACAATCGAGTTCACCTCCTGAATTCCCGGCACCATCGACAGCTTCTCGAAGAAAAACCGCTCATACGCCTCGATGTCCGCCGTCACGATCCGCAACAAGAAATCCACTGACCCCATCAGCACATAACACTCCAGCACTTCGGAAAAGCCGCGAATCGCCTCGGTGAACTCCGTAAAGTTCGAACGCCCATGGGCGTTGAGTTTGACCTCGGCAAAAATCTGCGTGTTGAGCCCGATCTTCTTCCGGTCCAGCAGCGTCACCTGACCGCGAATGATCCCCTCCTCCTTCATCCGCTGAATCCGCCGCCAGCAGGGCGACTGCGAGAGCCCTACCTGCTCGGCGATCTGCGCGCTGGAGAGCGAAGCGTCCTCTTGCAGCAACGCGAGAATCTTGCGGTCGTAGCCATCCAGTTCGCTTTGCATAGAAAAACCTGTAATCAATGTTTTGTTGAATCACATGATTCGATAGATCGCCAATAAGACCCATCATAGATAAGAAATACCCGGCATCGAATGTAAAAATTCCTCCAGTGATTTTGGAGACCGATCATGCCGCATCTCGAAGCCGTGAACACCCCGCCTACCCGCGCCGATGTCTGGAACGCCAGCAATGCCCACTGCCGCGTCCACTATCAATTGCTCGCCGAGGCCGAACCGGATCTGTTGTGCCGTGCGCTCAACCTGTTCGCGTTGCAATGCCTGACACCGCAACAGGTCAACGTGCAGCGCACGGACGATTGGCTGTCGCTCGACATCGTCATGGACGGGCTGAGCTGGCACCGTGCGCAAGTGATTGCGGAAAAATTACGTAACCTGATCAGCGTCTGTTCGGTTGAACTGCAAGCGGCTGATTTTGCGCGGGTTGAAGCGACTCAGGCGACGGGCTGAAAAAACCCGATACGGCTTCGTCGGGTAGTGGCCCAACGGTCAGCGGGTCCACGACTATCCTTTGCGAACTGTTGTTCACGAGGAGCCCGCATGTCCGTTCAACTCGCCATTCAGGACCGCTGGCTGGATCTCAATGATTTGCTGCGCGAGCTGGTCGCCCAGGGCTTTATCAGCCAGGATTCGGCCGAGCACGCGCTCAACGCCCGCCGCCGTCACGCCGCCAATGGCCAGCTGCACCCGCTGGAGTTCATCGCCAGCCAGCAGCTGGACGACCTCAGTCGTCCCGGCAAACACCTTGACCTGGAAAGCCTGACGCTGTGGTTGTCGCAGCAGGCCGGCCAGCCCTACTTGCGCATCGACCCGCTGAAAATCAACGTCGCGGCCATTACGCCGCTGATGTCCTACGCCTTCGCCCAGCGCCACAAGATTCTCGCGGTGTCCATTGATCGCGACGCCGTGACCGTGGCCAGCGCCCAGCCCTATGTCAAAGGCTGGGAAGCCGACCTGACCCACGTTCTGAAGCTGCCGATCAAGCGGGTGGTGGCCAACCCGGTCGACATCCAGCGTTTCAGCGTAGAGTTTTTCCGCCTGGCCAAATCGGTCAGTGGCGCGACCAACAACGATCAACAGACCAGCACCCTGGGCAACTTCGAGCAACTGCTCAACCTCGGCGCCAGCGACCAGGAGCCGGACGCCAACGACGCGCACATCGTCAATATCGTCGACTGGTTGTTCCAGTACGCCTTCCAGCAGCGCGCCAGCGATATCCACATCGAACCCCGTCGCGAGCAAGGCACGGTGCGCTTTCGCATCGACGGTGTGTTGCACAACGTCTATCAGTTCCCGCCACAGGTGACCATGGCCATCGTCAGTCGGCTCAAGAGCCTGGGACGGATGAATGTCGCGGAAAAACGCAAACCCCAGGACGGTCGGGTGAAAACCAAGACGCCGGACGGTGGCGAAGTCGAGTTGCGGCTGTCGACGTTGCCAACGGCGTTTGGCGAAAAAATGGTCATGCGGATCTTCGATCCCGAAGTGCTGCTCAAGGACTTCGATCAGTTGGGCTTTTCCGCGGATGATCTGCGCCGCTGGCAGGACATGACGAGTCAGCCCAACGGCATCATTCTGGTGACCGGGCCGACCGGCTCGGGCAAGACCACCACGCT
This sequence comes from Pseudomonas sp. NFX71, assembly GCF_048079215.1. NCBI lineage: Bacteria > Pseudomonadati > Pseudomonadota > Gammaproteobacteria > Pseudomonadales > Pseudomonadaceae > Pseudomonas > Pseudomonas sp. NFX71. The sequence continues at coordinate 1,619,235 of NZ_CP182230.1, forward strand.
CTACACCACCTTGAAGAAACTGGCGACGCCGGAGGTCAACCTCTGCACCATCGAAGACCCGATCGAGATGGTCGAGCCGGCGTTCAACCAGATGCAGGTCCAGCACAACATCGAACTGACCTTTGCCGCCGGCGTGCGCGCGCTGATGCGGCAAGACCCCGACATCATCATGATCGGCGAGATCCGTGATCTCGAAACGGCTGAAATGGCGATCCAGGCCGCGCTCACCGGTCACCTGGTGCTCTCGACGCTGCACACCAACGACGCGCCCAGCGCCATCAGCCGACTGCTGGAACTCGGCGTGCCGCATTACCTGATCAAGGCCACGGTGCTCGGCGTCATGGCGCAGCGACTGGTCCGAACGTTGTGCCCGCACTGCAAGGCACCGCTGACGCTGAGTGAAGAAGACTGGCAAACCCTGACCAAACCCTGGCAGGCACCGCTGCCCGGCAATGCCCAGCGCGCCGTCGGTTGCCTGGAATGCCGCGACACCGGCTACCGTGGCCGCGCCGGGGTCTACGAAATCATGCAACTGACGGATGGCCTCAAAGCACTGATCAACCCCGACACCGATCTGCTGGCGATCCGGCGTCAGGCGTTCAAGGAAGGCATGCGCAGTCTGCGGCTGTCGGGCGCGCAGAAGGTAGCTGCAGGGTTGACGACAATCGAGGAGGTGCTGCGGGTGACACCGCAGAGTGAGCAGAAATGAAACCTTTTATGTCTCCTGATGATGCAAAGACCGACAAACGATTCTTATCCCCGAGCCGCGCCGTTACACTCCTGCGATCGCAACTTCAATGATCAACAGGGAATCGTTATGCAGATCGGTAGCGTGCTTTTACTTTTTGTCGGCCTGGTGGTCGCCATTCTGTTCATGGGCTTCAAGGTTGTGCCGCAGGGTTATCAATGGACGGTCGAGCGATTCGGCCGTTACACCAACACCCTCAAACCGGGCTTGAACATCATCATTCCAGTGATGGACCGTATCGGTCGCAAGATCAACGTCATGGAAAGCGTGCTGGACATTCCGCCTCAAGAGGTCATCACTGCGGACAACGCCACGGTGCAGATCGACGCCGTGTGCTTCTTCCAGGTGGTCAATACCGCCCAGGCGGCCTACGAGGTGAACAACCTCGAACACGCCATCCGCAACCTGCTACAAACCAACATCCGGACCGTGCTCGGCTCCATGGAGCTGGACGCGATGCTCAGCCAGCGTGACGGGATCAACGAGAAACTGCTGCGCACCGTCGATGAAGCCACGGCGCCATGGGGCATCAAGATCACCCGGATCGAGATCAAGGACATCAGCCCGCCAGCAGACCTGATGGCGGCGATGTCGGGGCAGATGAAAGCCGAGCGGATCAAGCGTGCGCAAATTCTCGAAGCCGAAGGCCTGCGTGCCGCAGCGATTCTGACGGCCGAGGGCAAGAAACAGGCGCAGATCCTCGAGGCGGAAGGCGGTCGTCAGGCCGCGTTCCTCGAAGCCGAAGCCCGTGAGCGTCAGGCCGAAGCCGAAGCCCAGGCGACCAAAGTGGTGTCCGAAGCCATCGCCGGCGGCAACGTGCAAGCGGTCAACTATTTTGTCGCGCAGAAGTACATCGATGCGCTGGGCAAACTGGCCTCGGCCAACAACAGCAAAGTCATCCTGATGCCGCTGGAAGCCAGTTCGATGATTGGCGCGGTCGGCGGCATCGGCGAAATCGTCAAGGCCACGTTCGATAACAAGAAAGCCTGAGGCACGTTATGTGGGCATTCCTGCAGCATTTATCGTTCTGGGACTGGCTGGCATTGGGTACCGTGCTGCTGATTCTCGAAGTGTTTGGCGCTGGCGGCTATCTGCTGTGGATCGGCATGGCGGCCGCCGCTGTTGGCGTACTGACATTCGTAGCACCGGACATGTCCTGGGAACTGCAGTTTCTGCTGTTCGGCCTGCTCTCGATCGCTACCGCCCTGTATTGGTGGCGACGCCAGCGCAGCGCGGTGCGCCAGAGTGACGAGCCGAACCTCAACCTGCGTGGCCAGGAACTGATCGGCAAAACCTTTGTGGTGCATGAGTCGATTGTCGACGGGCGCGGAAAAATCAAAGTGGCTGATAGCGTGTGGATGGCCCGTGGTCCGGATGCCGTCATCGGGAGCCGTGTTCGGGTGACCGGACAGCAAGGCGCCATTTTGCTGGTGGAACCGGCTCAATGACCGGTGATGGAACTCGGCTGGGTACTTGGCAATCAAACGCCGTAGTTAACCCAGTGGAGTCACCCATCATGCGTTTCAAACTTGCTGTCGCTACCATCGCCGTGTTGTCCCTTCCAGTCGGTTCGGCGATGGCCGACAGCTTTTGGCGTAACGTCATCTCGTCCGGTGCAACCACCGGTTCGACTTACCTGACGTTCAAGGATCACAAGCTGATCATTGCCGCACAGGACGATGCCGGCAGTTTTGTTGCCAGTGACGGCGGCATCCGCGGCCCGTACCTGGAAGCCGCGATGCAAAAGGTTCGCGCCGACAACCCTGGCCTGCAGGCCACGGACATGGAACTGGCGAATGCGATCCTGGCAAAGAATGCCGTAGCGTCGGAATAAGTTTTACTGATGAACAAAAATGCCGCTCACATGAGCGGCATTTTTTTTGCCTCACAGGGTTACGTGTCTTGTGGTATTTCAGCGGTAATCATCCACGGGCACGCACGCGCAAAACAGGTTCCGATCCCCGTAAACGTTATCCACCCGATTCACCACCGGCCAATACTTGTGCGCCTTGGTGTGCGCGTCCGGTGTCACCGCTTGTTCGATACTGTACGGCCGCTCCCAAACCCCGGTGATGTCGGCCAGTGTGTGCGGCGACCGTTTCAGCGGGTTGTCCTCGGCCGGCCAGTTGCCATTCTGCACCTCGGTGATTTCTGCGCGAATGCTCAGCATCGCCCCGATAAAGCGGTCGAGCTCAGCCTTCGATTCACTTTCGGTCGGCTCGACCATCAAGGTCCCCGGCACCGGAAACGACATGGTCGGCGCATGGAAGCCATAGTCCATCAGGCGCTTGGCCACGTCCTCTTCGCTGATGCCGGTCAGTGCCTTGAGTGGCCGCAGGTCGAGAATGCATTCGTGAGCCACCCGCTCGTTGCGCCCGGTGTAGAGCACCGGGAATGCACCGGACAAATGCAGCGCCAGGTAATTCGCCGCGAGGATCGCCACTTCGCTGGCGTCTGCCAGTTGCGGCCCCATCATGGCGATGTACATCCAGCTGATCGGCAGAATGCTCGCACTGCCCCAGGGCGCCGCGCTGACTGCGCCGTTCTGCGGCAACGGACCGTCAATTGCCACCACCGGGTGATTGGCCACGAACGGCGCCAGGTGTGCCCGCACACCAATCGGCCCCATGCCAGGCCCGCCACCGCCGTGGGGAATACAGAAGGTCTTGTGCAGGTTCATGTGGGAAACGTCGGCACCAATGTCCGCCGGCCGCGCCAATCCGACTTGCGCATTGAGGTTGGCGCCATCCATGTATACCTGGCCGCCATGGCTGTGGATAACTTCACAGATCTCACTGATGCCTTCCTCATACACGCCGTGGGTCGAAGGATACGTCGCCATCAGGCAAGCGAGTTTGTCTCCGGCAGCCGCCGCTTTTTCCTTCAGGTCATCGAGGTCGACGTTGCCCGCTTCATCGCACTCGACGATCACCACACGCATCCCGGCCATTTGCGCCGAGGCAGGATTGGTCCCGTGGGCCGAGGACGGAATCAGGCAGATGTCCCGCGCACCTTGATGACGACTTTCGTGGTATTTGCGGATCGCCAGCAACCCGGCGTATTCGCCTTGCGCGCCGGAATTGGGCTGCATGCAGATCGCGTCGAAACCAGTGATCGCGCAGAGCCAGCGCTCCAGCTCTTCGATCATCAGTGCATAACCGACCGCCTGCTCTTTTGGCACGAACGGATGGAGATTGGCGAACTGCGGCCAGGTGATCGGGATCATCTCGCTGGTGGCATTGAGTTTCATGGTGCAGGAGCCCAGCGGGATCATGGACTGGTTGAGGGCAAGGTCCTTGTTTTCGAGCTGCTTGAGGTAACGCAGCATTTCGGTTTCGCTGTGATGTGCGCTGAATACCGGGTGACGCAGGTAAGGCGAGGATCGCTGCAGTTCGCCAGGGATGCCGGAAGGAAGCGTTTCAGCGTCCAGTTCGTCTACGTTGATCCCATGATCGGCGCCAAGGAACACATCGAACAGTTTGGCAACGGTGGACTCGTCGGACGTTTCGTCGAGGCTCAGACCCAGCTGACCGCGTCCGAGAATGCGCAAATTGATTTGCGCGGCCTGGGCGCTTTCGATGATCGCCGTCTGAGTGCCGCCGACCTCCAGCGTAAGGGTGTCGAAAAAGTGCGTGTTGAGGCGGGATATGCCGTGGCGTTCCAGGCCCGCCGCGAGGATGCACGTCAATCGATGAACTCGCTGGGCAATACGTTTGAGCCCTTCCGGCCCGTGATAGACCGCATAGAAACTGGCGATATTGGCCAGCAGCACCTGGGCAGTGCAAATGTTCGAATTCGCCTTCTCCCGGCGAATGTGTTGCTCACGGGTTTGCAGGGCCATCCGTAATGCCGTGTTGCCGCGCGCGTCTTTCGAGACGCCGATAATCCGCCCGGGAATCGCCCGTTTGTATTCATCGCGACTGGCAAAAAACGCCGCGTGGGGCCCGCCGTAACCCATGGGCACACCAAACCGCTGGGACGAGCCGAACACCACGTCGGCACCCAACTCTCCCGGTGGCGTCAGCAACAACAGGCTCAGCAGATCGGTGGCGACGCAGGCCAGGGCTTGCTGGGCGTGCAGGTGATCGATCAACGGACGCAGGTCGCGAATCTCGCCGTGGGTGTCGGGATACTGCAGCAGCGCGCCGAATACCTGGTGCTGTTTCAAGTTATCCACAGTGTCGATGATCAGCTCGAAACCGAAACCTTCGGCACGGGTCTGCACCACGGAAATCGTCTGCGGATGACAATTTTCATCCACAAAAAACAGATTGCTCCTGGACTTGGCGACACGCTTGGCCAGGGCCATGGCTTCCGCCGCCGCCGTGGCTTCATCCAGCAGCGAGGCGTTGGCCAGCTCCAGGCCCGTCAGGTCGATGGTCAGTTGCTGGAAATTCAGCAAGGCTTCGAGTCGGCCTTGGGCAATTTCCGGTTGATACGGTGTGTAAGCGGTGTACCAACCGGGATTTTCCAGCACGTTGCGCAGGATGACCGCCGGCGTGATCGTGCCGTGGTAACCCATGCCGATCAGGCTGGTCCAGACCTGGTTCTGCTCGGCGTAACCGCGCAACTTGGCCAGCGCGGCTTCTTCGTCGAGGGCGGGCGGCAGGTCGAGCGCCCGGTTCAGGCGTATCCCCGGCGGCACCGTCTGCTCGATCAGCTCGACGCGGCTACCGACGCCGAGGCTGTCGAGCATCGCCTGCTGCTCGGCGGCATCGGGCCCGAGGTGGCGGCGAAGGAAGGCATTGGGGTCGCGTAACTGGCTCAAGGACGGCAACTGGGACATGACGGGCTCTCTCTGGACTGGCGCTCAGCGTCGATGCAACACGGTCAAACCAGCATAGCAGCCACTGCCTCGGAGCCCTTGAAGATCAAAAGATCGCAGCCTTCGGCAGCGCCTACAGAAATACGCATTCCAATGTAGGCGCTGCCGAAGGCTGCGATCTTTTGATCCAGACCTGCCAGGCAATAAAAAGCCCCGACGGATCGGGGCTTTGGGTGACGCTGTAGACTTACTCGCCGATGGCGGCCTTGTAGCCCGCGGCATCAAGCAGCTTGTCCAGATCGCCAGCGTTACTTGGCTTGAGCTTGAAGATCCAGGCACCGTACGGGTCGGAGTTGAGCAACTCGGGCGAGCCGCTCAGGTCTTCGTTGACCGCAATCACTTCACCGGCTATCGGGGAATAGATGTCGGAAGCGGCTTTGACCGACTCAACGACACCGGCTTGATCTTCAGCAGCGAAGACTTTTCCGACTTCGGTCAGCTCGACGAATACCACATCGCCCAAGGCTTCCTGAGCGTGATCGCTGATGCCCACGGTGACGGTGCCATCGGCTTCCAGACGGGCCCATTCGTGACTTTCGGCAAAACGCAGGTCGGCAGGGATATCGCTCATGTTCTGTGTCCTCAAGAAAATTGTCAGCGGTCTTTGCCCGCCAGAAAAGGTTAGATCAAGGTTTTGCCATGGCGTACGAAGGTCGGTTTGACCACTCGGACCGGGTACCATTTGCCACGGATTTCCACTTCAGCGCGGTCGGCAGTCGCCATCGGCACGCGCGCCAGTGCAATCGACTTGCTAAGCGTAGGAGAGAAACTACCACTGGTGATCTCCCCTTCGCCAACATTGGCGATGCGGACCACTTGATGAGCGCGCAAAACCCCGCGCTCCTCAAGGACCAGACCGACCAGTTTGTGTTGTACGCCGCCGGCGCGTTCGGCTTCCAGGGCAGCACGGCCGATGAACTGACGAGCGGCCGGCTCCCACGCAATGCTCCAGGCCATGTTCGAGGCCAGCGGCGAAACGTCTTGATGAATGTCCTGACCGTAGAGGTTCATGCCGGCTTCGACACGCAACGTATCCCGCGCCCCGAGCCCGATCGGCGAAATACCCGCGCCCACCAGATCGTTGAAGAAGCCCGGCGCCTGATCGGCCGGCAGAATGATTTCCAGCCCGTCTTCGCCGGTGTAACCGGTGCGCGCGATGAACCAGTCACCGTCAGGCTGACCTTCGAACGGCTTGAGTAGCTGGATCAGGTTGCCGCGAGACTGGGTGACCAGCTCAGAGATTTTGTGTCGGGCATGCGGGCCTTGTATGGCCAGCATCGCCAGCTCCGAGCGCTCGATGAGCTGCACATCGAAGCCGACAAGATGAGCCTGCATCCACGCCAGGTCCTGATCGCGGGTAGAGGCGTTGACCACCAGGCGATACCCGTCATCGAGGCGGTAGACGATCATGTCGTCGACGATACCGCCGCGCTCATTGAGCATGGTGCTGTACAAGGCACGGCCGGGGCTGTGCAGGCGCTCGACGTCATTGGCCAGCAAATGCTGAAGCCAGGCCTTGGCCTGAGCGCCGCTGACATCGATCACGGTCATGTGGGATACATCGAAAACCCCGCAGTCGCGGCGCACCTGATGGTGTTCCTCGACCTGCGAGCCGTAATGCAGAGGCATATCCCAACCGCCAAAATCGACCATCTTCGCGCCGAGGGCGAGATGAAGGTCATACAGAGGCGTACGCTGTCCCATGGGTTTCTCCTTCCGGGCGTGGCGAGGGTGCGGGCCAGTGCTGCACGGGGTGAAAGCCTTGAATTAGAAGGCTTTCAGCCGATTTCAGCGACCGGGTCTGTAGGACGGACCGCACCGAATGCCGCGCATTGTAGCCTCAAGGTGTAGGACTGACACCTAGGTGTTTCGATGCGCCGAACGTCGAATCAATCCGATGACCGGTAATAACCCGACCAGAACCAGCGTCAACGCCGGCAACGACGCCCTCGCCCACTCGCCTTCGCTGGTCATTTCAAAGATGCGCACGGCCAGCGTGTCCCAGCCAAACGGGCGCATCAGCAAGGTCGCGGGCATTTCCTTGAGCACATCAACGAACACCAGCAGCGCAGCACTCAATGTGCCGGGCAGCAATAACGGCAGATACACTTTGAAAAACAGTCGTGGCCCACTGACCCCAAGGCTACGTGCCGCTTCGGGCAAAGATGGCCGTATTCGCGCCAAACTGCTTTCCAGCGGCCCATAGGCCACCGCAATGAAACGCACCAGATAGGCCAGCAACAAGGCCGACAGACTGCCCAGCAGTAAAGGTTTTCCGGCTCCGCCCAACCATCCCGACAGCGGAATCACCAGCTCGCGATCCAGATAACTGAAGGCCAGCATGATCGACACCGCCAGCACCGAACCCGGCAACGCATAGCCGAGGTTGGCCAGGCTGACACCGGAGCGAATCGCCCGGGTCGGCGCCAGGCGCCGGGCAAACGCCAGCACCAGCGCAACGCTGACAGTGATCAACGCCGCCATGCCGCCCAGATACAGCGTATGAACAATGAGCCCGGCGTACCGCTCATCCAGGTCGAAGCGCCCGCGCTGCCAGAACCACACCACCAGTTGCAGCACCGGAATGACGAACGCGCAGGCAAACACCAGCCCACACCAACTCATCGCCGCCAACGCCTTGAAACCGCGCAGGTGATACAACGCCTTGACCCGCGGCCGCTCGTTGCTCGCCCGATTGGCACCCCGGGCACGGCGCTCGCCGTACAGCACGAGCATCACCACCAACAGCAACAGACTGGCCAATTGCGTGGCGGTGGAAAGGCTGAAAAAGCCATACCAGGTTTTGTAGATGGCGGTCGTGAAGGTGTCGAAATTGAATACCGACACGGCACCGAAATCCGCCAGGGTTTCCATCAGCGCCAACGCAACGCCAGCACCAATGGCCGGCCGCGCCATCGGCAGGGCGACTCGCCAGAACGCTTGCCACGGCGATTGCCCCAGGACTCGCGCCGCTTCCATCAAGCCTTTGCCCTGCGCGAGGAACGCGGTGCGTGCCAACAGGTAAACGTAGGGATAAAAGACCAGCACCAGAACGAGGATGACACCGCCCGTGGAACGCACTCGCGGCAAACGCAGGCCGGTGCCGAACCATTCGCGCATCAGGGTTTGTACGGGACCGGAGAAATCCAGCAGGCCGACGAAAACGAAAGCCAGCACGTAGGCGGGAATGGCGAACGGCAGCATCAACGCCCAATCCAGCCACTTTCTGCCGGGAAACTCACAAAGGCTGGTGAGCCAGGCAAGACTGACGCCCAACAGCGTGACACCGACACCGACGCCGAACACCAGGGTCAGCGTGTTGCCCAGCAGCCGCGGCATCTGGGTGTCCCAGAGGTGCGACCAGATTTGATGATCGATGGCTTGCCAGGACAGCAACAAAACGCTGAGGGGCAGCAGGACCAGCGCAGCGATGGCGAAGACCAGGGGATACCAGCGGCGTTGGGCGGGGTGGGCCAAGGAGGTCTCTCGCAGGGAAATCGTGAAGTGTAGGGAAAACGCAAAAAGATCGCAGCCTTCGGCAGCTCCTACATTGGGATGGTGTACACCCGGTAGGAGCTGCCGAAGACTGCGATCTTTTGCTCTTTAAAGCCGCAGACTCAGTTCCAGCCAGCTCGATCCATCAAGCGAATCGCTTCGGCCTGACGTTTGCCGGCGACTTCCACAGGCAACGTATCGGCGACGAACTTGCCCCAGGCGGCGACTTCCGCGGACGGCGGTACCGCAGGATTGGCCGGGAATTCCTGGTTCACGTCGGCAAAGATCTTCTGCGCCTCAGGCGTGGTCATCCACTCCACCAGGGCCTTGGCGGCTTCCGGATGCGGCGCGTACTTGGTCAGGCCGATGCCGGACAGGTTCACATGCACGCCACGATCACCCTGATTCGGCCAGAACAGCTTCACCGCCAGATCGGGCTTCTGCTTGTGCAGACGGCCGTAGTAGTAGGTGTTGACGATGCCAACGTCGCATTGGCCGGCGTTGATTGCTTCCAACACCGCGACATCATCGGAGAATACGTCGGTGGACAGGTTGTTGACCCAGCCCTTGAGGATCTTTTCGGTTTTCTCGGCACCATGCACTTCGATCATGGTGGCAGTCAGGGACTGGTTGTAGACCTTCTTCGCCGTACGCAGGCACAGGCGACCTTCCCAATTCTTGTCGGCCAGACCTTCGTAAGTGCTCAACTCGCCCGGCTTCACCCGCTCCGTGGAGTAAGCGATGGTCCGCGCCCGCAGGCTCAGGCCGGTCCAGGCATGAGAAGCCGCGCGGTATTGCAGCGGAATGTTGGCGTCGATGGTTTTCGAGGTGAACGGTTGCAGGATGCCCATCTGCTCCGCTTGCCACAGGTTGCCGGCGTCGACGGTCAGCAGCAGGTCGGCGGTGGCATTCTCGCCCTCGGCCTTGATGCGCTGCATCAGCGGCGCTTCCTTGTCGGTGATGAACTTCACCTGCACACCGGTTTTCGCGGTGTAGGCATCGAACACCGGTTTGATCAGCTCGTCGATACGCGAGGAGTAAACCACCACCTCGTCAGCGGCCTGGGTGGCAGTGCTGCCGATCAGGGTCAGGGCGAGTGCGGTCAGTAGACGCTTCGGTGCCAACATGTGAGCGATCTCTCGATTGGAAAAGTAAGACCAAATGATAAGGACTCACATTTAGGTTCTCAATCGATCAGTTGGCGGAGAAGTTACCAGATGTTGCATGGCATGAGACATGGGATCGTTTTACCGGCCCCTTCGCGGGCAAGCCCGCGATGAGGCCATCAGCCGCAGTGAAAATATCAAGCCTTGGCAAGTGCCGGCAAATCCCCGATCAACCCCAGCGCCTCACGCACAAACAACGCCTTGGCCTCCGGCATCTGGTCAATCATCTTCAACCCGGCATTACGCAGCCAGCGCACCGGCAACGGATCTGCCTGGAACAACCGCTCGAAGCCTTCCATCGCCGCCATCAACGCCAGATTGTGCGGCATGCGCCGACGCTCGTAGCGGCTCAGCACTTTCACGTCGGCCAACCGTTCGCCACGCTCTGCCGCTTGCAGCAGCACTTCGGCGAGCACGGCGGCATCGAGGAAACCGAGGTTCACGCCCTGCCCGGCCAACGGGTGAATGGTGTGCGCCGCATCGCCGATCAGCGCCAGGCCTTCAGCCACGTAGCGCTTTGCATGGCGCTGGCGCAGCGGCACGCACAGCCGTGGATCGGCGCTTAGAACCGAACCCAAACGGCCCTCAAAGGCTTGCTCCAACTCGCGACAGAAACCTTCATCATCCAGCGCCATCAAGCGTTCGGCCTCACTCGGCGTGGTCGACCAGACGATCGAACACCAATCCTGCCGACCGTCCCGCTCCAGAGGCAGAAACGCCAATGGACCATGATCGGTGAACCGTTGCCAGGCCGTCATCTGGTGGGGTTGTGAGCTGCGCACGCTGGTGACGATTGCGTGGTGCAGATAATCCCACTCGCGCGTGGCCACGCCGGTCAGGCGCCGCACCGCCGAGTTGGCACCGTCCGCCGCGATCACCAAAGGCGCACGCAAGGTGCGACCATCGGCCAGGGTCAGCAGCCAGTCGTCACCGGAGCGGCGCATTTGTTCCAGACGCGCATTGGCCAGCATTCCCAGGTCGCAGTCGTGCAAGCGGTCGAGCAAAGCATCCTGAACCACGCGGTTCTCGACGATATGCCCGAGCACCTCGGCGTGAACGCTGGAGGCCGAGAAGTGGATTTGCCCGGTGCCGCTGCCGTCCCAGACGTGCATGTCGGTGTAAGGACTGCTGCGCCGGCTGGCGATGCCATCCCAGACCCCCAGCCGTTCGAGAATCCGCTGGCTGGCGGCCGACAAGGCGCTCACTCGCGGTTCGAACGGCGCCTGCCCGTCGAAGGGTTTGACGCTCATCGGGCTGCCGTCCAGCAGCAGGACTTCCAGCCCGCTGTCCTGCAACGCCAGCGCCAGGGCGCTGCCGACCATTCCGGCCCCGACAATCAGCAGATCTGCGCGCATTTCCATGCTTTAAGCCTGTCTCGCTTGCGGCTTGAGCCGCACGTAAAGGGTTTTCCGGACACGGGCCACCAGGGTGCCGGCGCCGTCGTGGATATCGACCTGCAATTGCGGCAGGTATTTTTCGCCGTTCGCCGTTTGTTGGCGGATCTCGTCGAGCAAGGTTTCGTCGATCCTGAAACTGGCGAACACCGGACCTTTGCCCGGCGAGATGAAATCGATGTCCGCCGCTTTGTCCCAGACGATGAACCGACGGCCGAGGTTTTCCATCAACATCAACATATAGAACGGATCGACCATCGAATACAGGCTGCCACCGAACTGAGTGCCGACGTTATTGCGGTTGTACCAGCCCAACCCCATGGACACCTTGATGTCCCGGAAGTCATCGCTGATGTGCCGCACGCGGACCCCGGCGCCAAGGTACGGCGGGTAGAACGTCATGAACCAGCGCAACAATCGTGCCTTGCCGAACCGGCTCGTCAACCACTCAAGCATCGGGACGCGTACCCAGGCCCATGGCCTGCCGGGCGAACCAACGCTTGGCCGGTGGCAGCAGATCGAGTCCGAGCAGGCCGATGTTTCGGCCCAGCGAGACCAGCGGTTGAGTACTGCCGAACAACCGCGTGACCTGATCGGAAAATCCCACGGTCAGGTTTTGATCCAGACGCTGACGCTCGCGGTAAGCCTGCAAGGTCGCAAAGTCGCCGGGGGCTTTCTCGCTCGCGAGCAGCGCATCCGCCAACGCCTGCGCATCTCGCAGGGACAGGTTGAAACCCTGGCCGGCAATCGGGTGCAGGCTGTGAGCGGCGTTGCCGAGAATCGCCAGATGCGGACGCACCTGCTCTTCGGCTTCAATCAGTGTCAGCGGGTAAAGATGCCGCGCGCCGACCTGTTTCAAGGTGCCGAGGCGATAACCGAACACGCCCTGCAATTCGCTGAGGAAACTGCGTTCATCCAGGGCGGCCAGCCGTTGCGCGTCCATGCCCAGACGGGTCCAGACCAGGGCACAGCGGTTTTCCGGCAGCGGCAACAACGCCATCGGGCCATCGTCGGTGAAACGTTCGAAGGCCATGCCGTTGTGCGCTTCGCTCGGGGTGATGTTGGCGATCAGCGCACTCTGGTTGTACGGGCGTTGTTTGATACCAATCCCCAGTTGCTCGCGCAGGCCGGAACGGCCGCCATCCGCCAGCACCGCGAGGTCGCATTCCAGGGTGGTTTCATCATTGAGGGTCAGGCGATAGCCATCGGTCAGCGGCTCCATGCGCGTGACTTCCGCCGGGCAGCGCCAGGTGACCACGTCCTTGTCCAGACCTTGCCAGAGGCATTGGCCGAGCCAGGCGTTTTCCACCACATAGCCCAGCGCCGGCACGCCCTCTTCCATCGCCGACAATCGCGCGGTGGAGAAACGACCACGGTCGGAGACGTGGATCTGCTTGATCGGCTCCGCGCGGCGGGAGATTTCCTGCCACGCGCCCAACCGTTGATAAATCTGCTTGGCGCCGTAGGACAACGCCGAGGACCGGGCATCATAGCTCGGTTGGTAGGTGTGGCCGGGGGCAAACGGCTCGATCAGCACGATCTTCCAGCCGCGAGCCTTGGCCCCGGCCTGCAGCGCCAATGCCAGGCTCGCGCCGACCAGGCCGCCACCAATGATTGCAAGATTGATTCGACTCATGCCGCTTTTGTCCGCGCTTCAGCCATCAAGGCCTCGATCTCGGCGACCGTTTTCGGTACGCCGCTGGTCAGGATTTCACAGCCGGTTTTGGTGACCACGACGTCGTCCTCGATGCGCACGCCAATGCCGCGCCATTTCTTCGCTACGTTCTGGTTGTCCGGGGCAATGTAGATCCCCGGCTCCACGGTCAGCGCCATGCCGACTTCCAGCACGCGCCATTCGCCGCCGACCTTGTACTCGCCGACGTCATGCACATCCATGCCCAGCCAGTGGCCGGCGCGATGCATGTAAAACGCTTTATAGGCTTCGCTGGCGATCAACTCGTCGACGTCGCCCTGCAACAAACCCAGTTTCACCAGCCCGGCAGTGATGACTTTAACCGTGGCTTCGTGCGCCTGGTTCCAGTGTTTGTTCGGGGCGATTTCGGCAAATGCCGCTTCCTGGGAAGCCAGCACCAACTCGTAGATCGCCTTCTGTTCCGCGGAATACTTGCCGTTGACCGGCCAGGTGCGCGTAATGTCGCTGGCGTAGCAGTCGATCTCGCAACCGGCGTCGATCAGCACCAGATCGCCGTCCTTGAGCACCGCGTCGTTCTGCTGGTAATGCAGGATGCAGCTGTTGCGCCCGGCCGCGACGATCGAACCATAGGCCGGCATCTTCGCCCCGCCCTTGCGGAACTCGTAATCGAGCTCGGCTTCCAGACTGAACTCATGCAACCCGGCCCGGCAGGCCTGCATCGCACGGATATGCGCCTGAGCGGAAATCCGCGCGGCTTCGCGCATCACCTTCACTTCTGCCGCCGATTTATACAGACGCATGTCGTGCAGCAGATGATCCAGGGCAACGAATTCGTTCGGCGGCTGGGCGCCGAGGTGCGCCTTGGAGCGGATCACGTTGATCCAGTCCATCAGGTGCCGATCGAATTCCGGATTGCTGCCCATGGCCGAATACACCCGGTCGCGGCCTTCGATCAGGCCCGGCAGGATGTCGTCGATGTCGGTAATGGGGAAAGCATCATCAGCACCGAAGTCGCGGATCGCGCCTTCCTGACCGGCGCGCAGGCCGTCCCAGAGTTCTCGCTCGGCGTTGCGTTCACGGCAGAACAGCAGGTATTCGCCATGCTCACGACCCGGCATCAGCACGATAACGGCTTGCGGCTCAGGGAAACCGCTGAGGTACTGGAAGTCACTGTCCTGGCGGTAAACGTGCTCGACATCGCGATTGCGGATGGCAACCGCGGCGGCGGGCAAAATGGCGATGCTGTTGGGTTCCATCTGCGCCATCAAGGCCTTGCGGCGACGGCTGTATTCCGATTTCGGGATATGAATCATGGGCAGATGGCTTTTCCTGGCTCGCGATTAATGCAACGACGGTTTGGCGGCAGCCGGCGCGTCCGGCTTTTTGGTTTCGGAGAACAGCAGCAGCGGTGCGACGCGCAGGTACTCCATGACTTCCATGTAGTCGCTTTCGCCATCGTCGGACTCTTCCAGCGCGTCTTGCACCTGGGCGATGGCCGCCAGATCCTGCAACACTTCGGTGGCCTCGGTGCTCAGCATGCTGCTGTCACGGCAGTTCAGGCCGAAACCGCTGAGGAAGCCCTGGCACCATTGGCCCAGTGCCGCGGCACGATCAGCCAGCGGCTCGTCATCGGTCGGCAGCAGCAGAACGACGGTCACGTCGTCGCCGGTGAGCTCGCCCTTGACCATCTCTTGCAGGCCGATCAAGGCATTGCGAACGTTGTCTTGCGGCTCGCCTTCTAGCAGCTCGGCGGCATCGACCAGCCAGCCTTCGGCATCGAAACCGGCACCGGCGCAGCTGCGGCCGAGCAGCAGGCCATGCAGTTCGGCAGGCGAGACGTTATGACCGCTGGAAGTCAGCAGGGTGGCGAAGGCTTTGTACGGGGAATTCTGAATGGGCATGGGCAGCTAGGCGCCAGACGGCGCTATGTCTAGAATGAAGGCCTTGTATCCTACATCGACAGACTCGCCAAGACTATTAAAGGCTGTCCGCCAGCTACCACCCATCAGATGAATCTCAGTGGACAAAATGGAAGACACCGACCTGCAAGCGCTGATGGCCAGACTCGAACTGCTAATTAGCCGAGTCGAGCAACTTAAGAGTCAAAACGGACTCCTACTAGCTCAGGAAAAGACCTGGCGCGAGGAACGCGCGCACCTCATTGAAAAAAACGAAATCGCGCGGCGTAAGGTCGAATCGATGATTTCGCGCCTCAAGGCCCTGGAGCAAGACTCATGAGTTCAAGCAATAGCGTTACCGTGCAGATCCTCGACAAAGAATACTCGATCATCTGCCCCCAGGAAGAGCGCAGCAATCTGGTGAGCGCTGCCCGTTACCTGGACGGCAAGATGCGTGAAATCCGCAGCAGCGGCAAAGTCATCGGCGCCGATCGCATCGCCGTGATGGCCGCGCTGAACATCACGCACGACCTTCTGCATAAGCAAGAAAGTCCGGATGTACAGGTCAGCGGCTCGACCCGTGAGCAGGTTCGCGACCTGCTGGATCGCGTCGATCTGGTGCTTGCCACCGATCCGGACGTCACCAAGGGCTGATTCGCCGGACCGCTTGGGTTATACTCGCAGCACTCCCTGGGGTGCTTGCCAGTTGACCACGTCCCTGAGCCGATTCGCACTACCCTGGAGGCTGCACGTTGGGCTGGTGTGCATGTCCGCTAGACGGAAAGCCTTAAAGCCTACTGCATCTTCCACCTTGAACTTTCGGGTTCAAGGGCTAAGTCAGCAGCGGTTCATCCGGGGAGCCTGATTCCAGTCCGATGCCGGTTCAATACCGGCATCGGCTTTTTTACGGGTACGCTTTGTGTACCCGCACTGCCGAAGCCAGAATCCATGACCGAACCTGCGCTGCTGCCCCGCCCGCAACTTCGACGCATGCTGCGCAAGGCCCGCCGCGCACTGACACCCAGTCAACAGCGCCAGGCCGCTCGCGGGCTGTACAAGCAATTGTCCCAGCAGCCGTTGTTTCGGCGCGCAAAACATATCTCCCTGTACCTGCCCACCGACGGTGAAATCGACCCGCGTCTGTTGCTGCGCGCCGCGCAACGTCGAGGCAAGGCGACTTATTTGCCGGTGCTCAGTGCTTGGCCGCGAACCAAAATGGTGTTCCAGCGAATTCGCCCCGGCGAAAAACTCAGGCCCAACCGTTTTCGCATTCTCGAACCCCGGCACAACCTCGCCCGGCAACGCAAAGTCTGGGCCCTCGACCTGGTGCTGTTGCCGTTGGTGGGATTCGACGATGTCGGCGGGCGACTCGGCATGGGTGGCGGTTTTTACGATCGAAGCCTGGCGTACCTGGCGCGACGGAAAAACTGGCGCAAGCCGACGCTGTTAGGGCTGGCCCATGAATGTCAGAAGGTCGAACGATTGGCTCAAGCGAGCTGGGATGTGCCGCTGCAAGGAACGGTGACGGACAAGGCCTGGTATTACGCAGGCTAGACGCCACTGGAATCAGCGGCGTCGAAAAGCAGGTTCAGCGTTTGAAGGCCGACGGCTGTTGTTGCTGCGCGATTTCAACCGGCGCATCGGTCTTGTTGTTCCACAGGCTTTGGGCATAGCCCGTGGTCACGACGCCAAGGCCGAACAAAATAACCAATATCCATAGTAAATCCGGTTTGCGTTTCATCGATTGCCCCCCAAAGGCACATCAACACGATGACAGCAGCGGTTTCCGTTGTAGGTGTAGGCCGTGCAGCAGCGTCAAGCTTAGAAGGCCGGCATTTTGCGACAACGTGAACCGACACGCAAACGCTGGCGTCAACCGACTGTCGGTTTGTCATAAAATTGCCCGACAACTTGCCCACCCGATTCGCAAGGAGCAAAAACCATGGCCTATTGGCTGATGAAATCCGAGCCCGACGAACTCTCGATCAAAGGTCTGGAGAGGCTTGGCAAAGCGCGCTGGGACGGGGTTCGCAACTACCAGGCGCGGAATTTTCTGAGGGCCATGGCGGTCGGCGACGAGTTCTTCTTCTACCATTCCAGCTGCCCTGAGCCCGGGATTGCCGGGATCGGCAAGATTGTCGAAGCGGCCTATCCGGACCCGACCGCACTGGAGCCCGAGAGTCATTACTACGACCCGAAGGCCACCGCCGAGAAAAACGCCTGGAGTGCGATCGATGTGGCCCACGTCGAAACGTTCACGAACGTCCTGAAACTCGACTACCTGAAACAGCAAACCGCGCTGGCCGAGATGCCCCTGGTGCAGAAAGGTTCGCGGCTGTCAGTGATGCCAGTAACCGCCGAGCAATGGGCGGCGGTCCTCGATTTACGTTAAATAAGGCAGAACCACCCGGTCATTCTCTTTTCCCCGCCCAATAGGGTTAGGCTTGACCCTCAGTTGACTGGCATCAAATCGCCTTGGCGTTTGATCAGCCAGACTAGGACGTAACATACGCAGGATGCTCGCATGTCTACGCACAGCCGCTCTTCGATTTTTTTTGCCGGTTCTTTAATGGTTCTGCTCCTGGCCGCCGGCGGTTTTGGCTACTGGAAGTCGATGCATGACCGTCTGCCCGAAGGCCTGTATGTCGGCAACGGCCGCCTCGAAGCCACCGAAGTGCAGATCGCCAGCAAAACACCGGGGCGACTGGCCGAGGTGCTCGTCGACGAAGGCGACAAAGTCACCAAGGGCCAACTGCTGGCCCGGATGGACACTCGCACCCTTGAAGCCCAACGCCGCCAGGCGGAAGCAGAAGTGTTGCGCACCCGGGAAAACCTCGCCGCCGCACAAGCCAACGTGCAATTGCGCCTGAGCGAACAACTGCTCGCTCAACAGGAACTCAATCGCTCCCAGACGCTGTTCAAGCATGGTTTCGTCAGCGGTCAGATCATCGATCAACAGCAGGCGCGTATCGGCACCGGCAATGCCGCCGTCGCCGCCGCTCGCGCGCAAGAGTCCGCGGTGGGTGCGGCGATTGGCGCCGCTCAGGCACAAGTCGCACAGTTGACCAGCGAAATCGATGACAGCAGTTTGCGAGCCCCCATCGACGGGGTGATCCAGCTGCGCATGGCCGAGCCCGGCGAAGTGTTGGGCGCCGGCGGGCGCGTATTGCTGCTGATCGACCCAAACGATCAATACATGAACCTCTACCTCCCGGCCTCCGTAACCGGGCGCTTGGCCGTTGGCGACGAAGCGCGGATTTTGCTCGATGCCCTGCCTGATCACCCATTGCCGGCAAAAATCAGCTTTGTGGCAGCCAAGTCGCAATTCACCCCTAAAGAAGTCGAGACTCGCGACGAGCGGCAAAAACTGGTATTCCGCGTCAAGTTACGCCTGACTGATCCCAGCGCCCTGCCCCAGGCCAAACCCGGCATGCCCGGTGCCGGCTATGTGCGCACCGCCTCTGTTGGCTGGCCGGCCAATCTGCAATGACCGAACTGGCGGTTCATGCGACCGGCATCAATCATCGCTACGGCAAACAACAGGCGCTGAGTGATATCGCGTTCAGCCTGCCCGCCGGGACCCGTTGCGGCCTGATCGGCCCCGATGGCGCCGGCAAATCGAGCCTGCTGGGGCTGATCGCCGGGGTGAAAACGCTGCAGCAAGGACAATTGGAGGTGCTCGGCGGCTCGATCCAGGATCGTCGCCATCGCAACACCCTCTATGCGCGCATCGCCTTCATGCCCCAAGGCCTGGGCGGCAACCTTTATCCAGAGCTGTCGATCAGCGAGAACATCCACTTTTTCGCTACCCTGTTTGGCCTGTCAAAAGCCGAATGCGATCAGCGCATGCGCAATCTGTTACTGGCTACCGACCTTCTGCGTTTTGCCGATCGCCCCGCCGGCAAACTGTCCGGCGGCATGAAGCAGAAGCTGGGCCTGTGTTGTGCGTTGATCCATGAGCCGGACCTGCTGATCCTCGACGAACCGACCACCGGCGTCGACCCCTTGTCCCGTCGACGTTTCTGGGAGTTGGTAGACGATGTGCGGCGTCAGCGGCCGCAACTGACACTGCTGGTCGCCACCGCGTACATGGAAGAGGCCGAGCAGTTTGAACATTGCCTGATGCTCGACGGCGGCAAGCTGATTGCCACGGGCTTGAGCAAGGAATTGGCGGCAGTCACCTCGAGCGGCAAACTCGACGAAGCCTTCACCCACTATCAGGGCGACAGTACCCACGACAATCAGCCCCTGGTAATTCCGCCTCGAACCGGCACCACCTCCGACATCGCCATCGAAGCCCACGATCTGACCCTGCGTTTCGGCGACTTCACGGCTGTAGACAACGTCAGCTTTGCCATCGGTCGCGGCGAAATTTTCGGCTTCCTCGGCTCCAATGGCTGCGGCAAGACCACCACCATGAAAGTCCTCACCGGGCTGATGCCCGCCAGTGAAGGCAGTGCCACGCTGCTGGGCAACCCGGTGAACGCCAAGGACCTGGCCACCCGCAAACGGGTCGGGTTCATGTCCCAGAGTTTTTCGCTGTATGGCGAACTCAGCGTGCGGCAGAACCTGGATTTGCACGCACGGCTGTTCGATCTGCCAAAAACCGACAGCGCGCAACGCATTGACGAGCTGATCCAGCGCTTCAATCTGGGCAGTGTTTGCGATCAACAGTCCGGGGCGTTGCCTTTGGGCTTGCGCCAACGGCTGTCACTGGCGGTGGCGGTGCTGCATCGTCCGGAAGTATTGATCCTCGACGAACCGACTTCCGGCGTCGATCCGGCGGCACGGGACGACTTTTGGCGACTGCTGATCGAGCTGTCGCGCGAGCAAGGCGTGACGATTTTCCTCTCCACTCATTTCATGAACGAAGCCCAGCGTTGCGATCGCATCTCGCTGATGCACGCTGGCAAAGTGCTTGCCTGCGATACGCCAGCAGCGCTTCAACAGCAGTACAAGGGCGAGACGCTGGAAGCTGCATTCGTCACGTGCCTGGAACAGGCCCAGGACACCCCTGAGCCTTCAAAACCTTCAGAGCCTGCGAATGCGCCCGCCATGCCGGCGCTGCCAACCAAGGATCGCGGTTTCAGCCCAGGACGCCTGTGGGCGGTGGCGAGTCGTGAAGGTAAGGAACTGCTGCGCGACAAAGTGCGGATGGCCTTCGCCCTGCTGGGGGCCATTTTCATGATGGTGATTTTCGGCTACGGCATTTCTCTGGACGTAGAGCAACTCGCCTTCGCCGTCTATGACCAGGATCAGACGCCACAAAGCCGCGCCTATCTGGAAGCCTTTCGCGGCTCTCGGTACTTCGACGAGCAGCCCCCCATCCGCGATGCCAAAGAGCTGCATCGCCGCCTGCAGCGCTCGGAAATCAAACTGGCGCTAGAGATTCCACCCGGTTTTGGCCGGGATCTGTACGCCGGGCGTCAACCGGCCGTGGCAGCCTGGCTCGATGGCGGCATGCCGTTTCGCGCCGAGACCAGCCGTAACTACGTCGAGGCGGTGCACCAGGCCAATATCGAACAACTGGCCGAACAGAGCAGCCCCGCGCGGAACCGGCCAGCCGCCGCCCGACTGGAAACCCGCTTCCGCTACAACCAGGACGTGGTCAGCGTCAACGCCATCGGCCCCGGGGTCATGGCGCTGATCCTGGCGTTCATCCCCGCCATGCTGACGGCGCTGGGCATCGTGCGCGAGAAGGAACTGGGGTCAATCACCAACTTCTATGCCACGCCGCTGACCCGGCTCGAATTTCTGCTGGGCAAACAGGCACCGTATCTGGCTGTCAGCCTGATCAACCTCGCGGTACTGGTCGCGATGAACCGATGGCTGTTCGGGGTGCCGTTCAAGGGCAGCTTCCTGACGCTGACCTTCGGCGGGCTCCTTTATGTGCTGGCGACAACCAGCATGGGCCTGTTGATCTCGGCATTCACCCGAACCCAGATCGCCGCCATTCTCGGCACCATGATCATCACCAGCCTGCCGACCATCCAGTTTTCCGGACTGATCGTGCCGCGCTCATCCCTCGAAGGCGCGGCGGCAGTAATGGGGATGCTGTTTCCAGCCGGTTACTTCCTCGACATCGCCGTCGGCACGTTTACCAAAGCGCTGGACCTGCGACAGTTATGGCCGCAATGCCTCGCATTGTTCGGGTTCTTCCTCGCATTCACCGGGCTCAGCCTGGTCATGCTGAAAAAGCAGGAGGTCTGATGCATAAGCTCGCGCACATCCTGCGCCTGGGTCTCAAGGAACTCACCAGCCTGCGGCATGACAGCGTCCTGCTCCTGTTCCTCTTTTACGCCTTTACGGTTGCGATCTACATGCCGGCGGCGGGCTCGGTGATCGGCGTGCATAACGCCAGCGTGGCCATCGTCGACGAAGATCACAGCCTGCTGTCGCGACAACTGACGCAGGCGCTGCAACCTCCGGAATTCCAACGCCCGGTCCCGCTGCCATATGAGCAACTGGACCAGGTCATGGACAGTGGCCAGTACACCTTTGTCATCAATGTACCGGCGAGTTTTCAGACGGATCTGCTGGCCGGTCGTCAACCCGCCGTGCAAGTCAACGTCGACGCCACCGCCATGAGTCAGGCGTTCATGGGCGCGGGCTACATCGGACGAATTTTCCAGCGCGAATTGTTGA
Source organism: Pseudomonas sp. NFX71 (assembly GCF_048079215.1). NCBI lineage: Bacteria > Pseudomonadati > Pseudomonadota > Gammaproteobacteria > Pseudomonadales > Pseudomonadaceae > Pseudomonas > Pseudomonas sp. NFX71. Next base: position 1,641,060 of record NZ_CP182230.1, read on the forward strand.
ATTACAGCGGCCAGAGCGATGTGGCGAGTAAAGCACCGGCGCTGCTGACCACTCGCGCGATGTTCAACACCAATCTGGAAGGCGGCTGGTTTCTGGCGGTGATCCAGATCGTCAACAACATCACCATCCTTGCCATCATCTTGACCGGCACCGCACTGCTGCGTGAACGCGAACACGGCACCCTCGACCATTTACTGGTGCTGCCGCTGACGGCACTTGAAATCATGCTGGCGAAAATCTGGAGCAACATGCTGGTGGTGGTGCTGTGCACCTGGCTGTCGCTGGAGGTCATTGTCAAAGGCGCGCTGGGCGTGCCGCTGGCCGGCTCCCTGAGCCTGTTTCTGCTGGTGACCGCGGTTTACCTGTTCGCCAGCACGGCGCTGGGGATTTTTCTCGCGACCCTGGCTCGCTCAACGCCCCAATTCGGTCTGCTGGCGATTCCAGTGATCATCCCGATGTTGCTGCTGTCCGGTGGCAGCACGCCGCTGGACAGCATGCCGCAATGGCTGCAGTGGGTGATGCAGGGCTCGCCGTCGACGCATTTTGTCAGCCTGAGCGCCGCGATACTGTTTCGCGACGCCGGCATCACTGTCGTCTGGCCCGATTTGCTGGCGCTTACGGCCATCGGCCTGCTGTTTTTCGCGATTGCGCTGATGCGGTTTCGCAAGAGCCTGGCGTCCTGAGAGACCGTGTCGCCCCTATTGCGAGATGGCTCGCGAAGAGGCTCCCCCGACGGCAAAGGACTTACTGAATGATGAGGTTGTTGAACAACAAATCCTCAACCACCGGCTTGCCGGTTTCATCGTTCATGATCTGCTGGGTCTGCTTCAACGCTTCCTGACGCAGCTTTTCCTTGGCCTCGACGTTGTTCATCGCCTCGGTCGTCTGCTGGGCAAACAGCGCCACCAGCTGATTACGAATCAGCGGCTCGTTGGCTTTCACCAGCTGGGTCGCTTCATCGCCCGTCACCCGCAGTGCCACATCAGCCTTGTAGACCTTGAGCTTCGGCGTGCCGTCCAGCCCATAGTTACCCACGAACGGCGGGCTCAGGGTGATGTAGTTAACCTTTGGGGCTGCACCTTCTTTGGCTTCTTCAGCCACTGCTGCCACAGGCAGAGACAGGGCCAGCAACAACATGATCCACGCTTTCACAATTCGCTCCTTATCCGGTTTGCGGCCTAGCATAACGACCCGCCACGCAAGCACAAGCTTATGGCTGACTATCAGGGCGGGGCATGCTCGTTGACCCGTCGACTCACACACCTACACTTATCGGCCATCACTCCCAAAGGAATAGCCCTGATGAAAGCCGTGCTGTGCAAAGCCTTCGGCCCTGCCGAATCGCTGGTGCTGGAAGAGGTCGCCAGCCCTGTCGCGAAGAAGAATGAAATCCTACTGGAGGTGCACGCCGCCGGGGTGAATTTCCCGGACACGCTGATCATCGAGGGCAAATACCAGTTCAAGCCGCCCTTCCCGTTTTCCCCGGGTGGCGAAGCGGCCGGCGTGGTCAGCGCAGTGGGCGAGAAAGTCAGCCACCTGAAAGTCGGTGACCGGGTCATGGCGCTGACCGGTTGGGGCAGTTTCGCCGAGCAGGTCGCCGTTCCAGGCTACAACGTGCTGCCGATCCCGCCCTCCATGGACTTCAACACCGCCGCGGCTTTCAGCATGACGTACGGCACCTCGATGCACGCGCTCAAGCAACGCGGCAACCTGCAACCGGGTGAAACCCTGCTGGTGCTGGGTGCGTCCGGCGGTGTTGGCCTGGCCGCCGTGGAAATCGGCAAAGCCATGGGCGCCCGCGTGATCGCCGCCGCCAGCAGCGCCGAAAAGCTAGCGGTGGCCAAGGCTGCGGGCGCCGATGAACTGATCAACTACAGCGAAACCAGCCTCAAGGACGAAATCAAACGCCTGACCGACGGCCAGGGCGCCGACGTGATCTACGACCCGGTCGGTGGCGACCTGTTCGACCAGGCCATCCGCGCCATTGCCTGGAACGGCCGGTTACTGGTGGTCGGCTTCGCCAGCGGGCGCATTCCGGAATTTCCTGTGAACCTCGCACTGCTCAAGGGCGCAGCGGTGGTTGGCGTGTTCTGGGGTTCGTTTGCTCAACGCCAGCCGCAGGACAACGCGGCGAACTTCCAGCAGCTGTTTAGCTGGTTTGCCGAGGGCAAGTTGAAGCCGCTGGTGTCGCAGGTGTATCCGCTGAGCAATGCGGCGCAAGCGATCAATGATCTTGGCCAGCGCAAGGCGGTCGGGAAAGTGGTGGTGCAGGTTCGCTGAATCGTAGCAGGATGCAAAAAGGCCAGAACAACTGATGAGGTTGCTCTGGCCTTTTCGATACATGACTGGATAACAGACATCGCTCCAGGTTTTCAATCAAAGCAACTCGCGAATTTCCTCCGGTAGAAAACGCACATACCGTGACGCCTGATGCGTATTACAACGCCGAATAATCGAAGGCACGCTCTTGTTGAGTTTAGCGATGAGCTCCAGACGTCTCGCCTCCGGCAATTGCGTAGGGGCAAGAGAGTGGGTCAGGTAACTGCGCGTCCAGCTGAACACCGGCATGTCCACCCACGAGTAGTCTGCAAGCCGCAGTGCTGCCTTGGCGACCTCACCACAACTCAACTTTTTCAACTCCTCGTTGGCATGAATCGGCATCTTGTCGTCCAGCCTGAACACCATCGGCGCGACCACCTGGATTTGCGCGGGTCGCTCGATGGAAACCTCCCAAGGCTTGTATCGCCATTGGCTCACCGCCGTTCGGGAGGCTTCGACAAGGTCGGGATGAGCGTCCTTTGAAGCCTCTACCTGATTCACCGATCCGTCGGCATGGACGGTAAAACTGACATTCAGCGCGCCGGTTATACCGCTTCGGGAAAGTGCTACAGGGTAAACCGGCTTGGGATTGTTCTCCGGAATCAGGAACACCTCGCCAGCCCTGACTTCGATGGACAAAACCAACAAAAGCACACACAAAAACCACCGCATAACTCCCACTCCTTCGCGACTGAAAAGCCAGATCTGGCAACCGCAGAAAGGTTAAGGCTCGATGATTTTTTACATAACGCCATGGCTTCCCCTTTAGACGCAGGACGTTTCCCAAAGCCCTGCCCTACTCCGGACAAAAGCACGTCATCAAGGATCGTCAGGTAACAATTCCCACAGCGCCCTTCATTTATACCTGAGCGACATGTTCGTAAAAGAACATGTGATCTCCAACATTTCCGCTGTTTCGTCGATGCGAACCAGTGCTATTTTCGGTAACGAAACTGTAACATTCGCATCCGCAGTCAAAACAAGAAAACTGGAGCTCTTGAATGTTTGCTTTCTTTCGTCCTGCCGCACATCAGGCTCCATTGCCTGAAGAAAAAATAGACAGCGCCTACCGACGTCATCGCTGGCAGATCTTCGCCGGCATCTTCATCGGCTACGCGGGTTACTACCTGCTGCGCAAAAACTTCTCCCTGGCCATGCCCTATCTGATCGAGGAGGGTTACACCCGCGGTGAGCTGGGCCTGGCGTTGTCGGCCATTGCTATCGCCTACGGCTTGTCCAAGTTCCTGATGGGCATTGTCTCCGACCGTTCCAACCCGCGTTTCTTCCTGCCATTCGGCTTGCTGGTTTCGGCCGGTGTGATGTTCATTTTCGGTTTCGCGCCCTGGGCCACGTCCAGCGTGACCATCATGTTCATCCTGCTGTTTATCAATGGCTGGGCGCAGGGCATGGGTTGGCCGCCGAGTGGACGGACCATGGTGCACTGGTGGTCGCAGAAGGAACGCGGTGGCGTGGTGTCGTTGTGGAACGTGGCGCATAACGTGGGCGGTGGCCTGATTGGTCCGCTGTTCCTGCTGGGTATGGGCCTGTTCAATGACTGGCACGCAGCGTTCTATGTGCCGGCTGCAGTGGCCATGGCCGTCGCGGTGTTTGCTTTCGCCACCATGCGTGACACGCCGCAATCGGTCGGCCTGCCACCGATCGAGAAGTACAAGAACGATTACCCGGAAGGCTACGACGCCAGTCACGAAGAAGAATTCAGCGCCAAGGAAATCTTCGTCAAATACGTGCTGCGCAACAAAATGCTCTGGTACATCGCAATGGCCAACGTCTTTGTCTACCTGCTGCGCTACGGCGTGCTGGACTGGGCACCGACCTACCTCAAGGAAGCCAAGGGCTTCAGCGTGGACAAAACCTCGTGGGCGTATTTCCTCTACGAGTGGGCAGGTATTCCCGGGACACTGTTGTGCGGCTGGATGTCGGACAAGATCTTCCGTGGCAACCGTGGCCTGACCGGCATGGTGTTCATGGCGCTGGTGACCGTAGCGACACTGGTGTATTGGCTCAACCCGGCCGGCAACCCGACGGTCGACATGATTGCGCTGATCTCGATCGGTTTCCTGATCTACGGTCCGGTGATGCTGATCGGCTTGCAAGCGCTGGAACTGGCACCGAAGAAGGCCGCTGGTACGGCTGCGGGCTTCACCGGTCTGTTCGGTTACCTGGGGGGTTCGGTCGCGGCCAGTGCAGCCATGGGCTACACCGTGGACCATTTCGGCTGGGACGGCGGTTTCGTCTTGCTGATCGGTGCGTGCCTGCTGGCGATGGCGTTCCTTGCGCCAACGTTGTGGCACAAGCAGATCGCCAGTCAGACCCGCGAAGCCATCGCCTGATCGCTTTTTGATTTGCAGCGCTTGAGCCGCGCCTCCAGATTCCGGTCTGGCATGGCGTGGCTACGCAGGGCGTTGGCGGTCTGCTCGACATAATCGCGAGTGGTGCCGTAACGCCCGCAAGCGTTTTCGAACACGTGGCTCAGTACGTGATCCGGCAAGTTGCCGGCGTAGCTGGGCAGGTGTCGCTCTAACACGAATCCCAATGCCTGAACCTGGCTTCCGTCTTCGAGACGGCAGTTGAGCCAGTGTGGGCGATAGGACGGGAATGGCATTTCGCGTTGCCATAATGCATACAGCGAAGCTTCGAGTTGCTCTTCAGGCAAACGATAAGCGAAGCCGCTGCAAGAGCCGCCGCGATCCAGGCCAAACACCAGCCCTGGCACTTCCGGCGTGCCGCGATGTTCGTGGGACCACAGATACAAACCGCGATGATAGCCATGCACCCGACCGCGAACGCGTTCAACTGCCGCGCATTCAGGGCGCCAGATCAGCGAGCCATAAGCGAACAGCCAGACCGGCCCACCCTTGTGGCGCGCCATGGTCGACTGCATCGAACTGAGCAATTGTTCGTGTGTAAGCTGCGGCCCCAGATCGAGCCGCGGAGGATAAGCCAGATTCATGAAAGCAGATTCAATGGCGCTCATGGCGAATAGCGTTCAGCTCCCCGCGGGTGATGATTACTTAATAGAACGCACCGCTGTAACAATAAGGCACATATGTTTTAAGGCAATTTAAGTGCCATGGCACAGTTTTAGATAATTGCCTGAATGACATATAACCTACCGGCATTTATATAAATTTATAAATACCGATCGGCTATATATGAAGTTATAACGATTGAACGCGCGGATCAATATCGCGATTCAAGCGCGCGGCGCGTACGCAAACACATCCGCACGCATCTGATGAGCATCCATCCCCGCTTCCACCAGCGCATCCAGCGTGCCGTAGACCATTGCCGGAGAACCGCTGGCGTAGACATGCAGCGCTTTCAAATCCGGGAAATCCTCACACACCGCCTCATGCAGCATCCCGCAGCGCCCCGGCCAGCCACATTGATCGCTGACGACTTTATGCAGGAACAGATTGGGCAGTTTCAGCCATTCATCCCAATGTTCGATCTCATAAAAGTCTTCGGGACGACGCACCCCCCAATACAGATGCACCGGATGCTTGAAGCCCGAAGCCCGGCAATGTTCGATCAGGCTGTGGATCTGGCCCATGCCCGTACCCGCAGCGATCAACACCAACGGCCCATCCGGCAATTCCGCCAGGTGGGTATCACCGAACGGCATTTCGATCCGCACCATCGGATTGCGTTGCAGCTGTTCGATCAGGCTCAGCGCACTGCTTTCGCGCGCCAGTACATGGATTTCCAGATCGCGCCCGCTGTGGGGCGCCGAGGCCAGGGAGAAAGCGGACTTCTCGCCGCTTTCCCGCTCGATCATCAAATACTGACCGGCGTGATAACGCGGCGGCTTGCCCGCCGGTGCGCGCAGGCGCACGCGCCAGGTGTCGCCGCCGACGTCCCTGCACTCAATGACCTGACATGACAAGCTGCGCACCGGCAATTCTCCCTGCGCAAGCACGCCATCCCACAGCACGATGCAGTCTTCCAGCGGCTCTGCTATGCAAGTGTAGAACTCGCCATGGTCGCGCACATCGCCGGCCTGTTCGACCCGTCCTTCCACCAGCAGCGCGGCGCACACGTGGCAATTGCCGTTGCGGCAGCTTTGAGGGCATTCATAGCCCAGACGGCGTGCGCCATCGAGAATCCGCTCGCCGGGCAGAATCTCAAGCACCGCTCCGGAGGGCTGCAAGGTTACACGCATCAATCTATTCCTAACTGATTCCAGATGGCATCGATCCGCTGGGTCACGGCATCATCCTTGACGATCACCCGGCCCCACTCGCGCGTGGTTTCGCCCGGCCATTTATGCGTGGCATCGAGCCCCATTTTCGACCCCAGGCCGGAGACCGGCGAGGCGAAATCGAGGTAGTCGATCGGCGTGTTGTCGATCATCACCGTGTCGCGCTTGGGGTCCATGCGCGTGGTGATGGCCCAGATCACGTCGTTCCAGTCCCGTGCATTGATATCGTCATCCGTGACAATAACGAACTTGGTGTACATGAACTGTCGCAAAAACGACCAGACACCGAGCATTACCCGCTTGGCATGGCCGGGATACGACTTCTTCATGGTCACGATGGCCATGCGGTACGAGCAACCTTCCGGCGGCAGGTAGAAATCGGTGATCTCCGGGAACTGCTTCTGCAGGATCGGCACGAACACTTCGTTCAGCGCCACGCCGAGGATCGCCGGTTCATCCGGCGGACGACCGGTGTAGGTGCTGTGGTAGATCGGTTTGATCCGATGGGTAATGCGCTCGACGGTGAACACCGGGAAGCTGTCGACTTCGTTGTAGTAGCCGGTGTGATCGCCGTAGGGACCTTCGTCGGCCATTTCGCCGGGATGAATCACACCTTCGAGGATGATTTCGGCGGTGGCCGGCACTTGCAGGTCGTTGCCGCGGCACTTCACCAGTTCGGTGCGGTTGCCACGCAGCAGGCCGGCGAACGCGTATTCAGAGAGGCTGTCCGGCACCGGCGTTACGGCGCCGAGAATGGTCGCCGGGTCGGCGCCAAGCGCTACAGACACCGGGAACGGCTGGCCCGGATGCTTCTCGCACCACTCGCGGTAATCCAGCGCGCCGCCACGGTGACTCAGCCAACGCATGATGACCTTATTACGGCCGATCACTTGCTGACGGTAGATGCCGAGGTTCTGGCGGTCCTTGTTCGGACCCTTGGTGACGGTCAGGCCCCAAGTGATCAGCGGGGCGACGTCGCCGGGCCAGCAGGTCTGCACCGGCAGCATCGCGAGATCGACGTCTTCGCCTTCGATGACCACTTCCTGGCACACCGCGTCTTTGACGACCTTGGGCGCCATGGCGATGATCTTGCGGAAGATCGGCAGCTTGGACCAAGCGTCTTTCAGGCCTTTCGGTGGCTCGGGCTCCTTGAGGAACGCCAGAAGCTTGCCGATCTCGCGCAGTTCGCTCACCGCTTCGGCGCCCATGCCCATGGCCACCCGCTCGGGGGTGCCGAACAGGTTGCCCAGAACCGGGATGTCGTAGCCGGTGGGGTTCTCGAACAACAGCGCCGGGCCTTTGGCCCGTAGCGTGCGGTCGCAGACTTCCGTCATCTCCAGCACTGGAGAGACGGGAATCTGGATGCGTTTCAACTCTCCGCGCTGCTCAAGTTGCTGCACGAAATCCCGAAGGTCCTTGAATTTCATTGAAGATGCCACCCCGAAAATAGGCGTACATCCTACCTGCTCTGGCGTTAAAACAGCACGATCAATTGTGATTTGCACCCAGCAGCATCGGCGTAAACAGCGGGCTCAGCCGGGCGCTGCCAGTGTCCGAGAGATGATCCTCATCCTTGTACTTCGAATGCCCATTGACCTCGATGCCGCAGACGTTGTCCGCACACATCAGTGGCGTTGGGTCAATGACGTGCACGCCGGGGTCGGCGGCGCTCATCGAATCGAACAAGCCGCCGAGAAAATGCTGGCGAGCCAGGTGCTCATCGAGCGGGCGCCCCAGTCCGTCGGCCGAACGCCCGATCCGGGCAAGACTCGTCAGCCGGCTGATGGCGCCCTTGCGCTGCAGCGGCACTTCCTTGAACAGCCAGACTTGCGCGCCCGTAGCCCTGATCGCCGCCACCCTCGCTTCGATCGCCGAAGCCATGCGCGCCTCAGCCTGAGCCGTATTGTCGCGGGAGTTAAGCAAGACCTTTTTGTCGCCGTCTTCACGACCGTAAACGTAAAGACTCCAGTTGGATGCCAGCACCACGTCCTTGATCTGCAGGCGACGAACCTGCTCCATGGTCTGTTCGTTGAAGTCCTTGCAGCGCTGGCGCGGGTCATCGCTGAGGACCGGCGGACAGGCGCTCATGCTGTAAAGCCACACCGAGCGACCCTCGCGCCTGGCGCCACTTTCAATGGCTGGCATCAACGCCGCGGCATGGCTATCGCCCCAGACCAGTCGGGTGGCCGGGACCTCCTGATTGCCACCGAGCAGACAGGCCTTGTCGAACGTCTTGTCCTTGGTCACCAGCATGCATTTCATCTGCCCGGCGCGCCATTCCCTGGCCTGCGCATATTCCAGCGCTTTGCCGCTCAGACGCTGGGGGAAACCCTCCTGCGAACGCACGACGGAGCCCGTCACCGCGAGGACAGCCATCGCCATCAAGCCGCCGACCAGCACGGGTTTGCGTCCGGCCAGCAGGCGTTTATCACGGAACGGCAGCTCGACGAAGCGCCAGCTCAACCAGGCCAGGCCCAGCGCCAGCAGTATCCAGCCTGCAGCCTCCCAGGGCTGAATACCGTCGATCGAAATGGCATTGGCATAGACGTAGACCGGCCAATGCCACAGATAGAAGGAATAGGAGAGCAAACCGATCCAGACGAACACGCGAGCACTCAACAGCTGGCCGGCCCAGGTCGAACCCTGCCCGCCCGACCAGATCAGCGCGGTGGCACCGAGTACCGGCAACAACGCTGCCCAGCCTGGAAACACCGTCCCCCGGTCAAACGTGAACACCGCCAGTAGCACAGCCGCCAACCCGGCAGCACCCACAGACTGAGCGAGCCAGGGTCGAACAGCGTGTTTGCGCGCAGGCAGGACCGCGAGCATCGCGCCGCATAACAACTCCCAGGCACGCGTTGGCAGCGAAAAGAAAGTGAAGTCGGGTTTACGATCGATATATGCGATGTTCAGCCCGAAGGAGATCAACAGCACAGCAAACAGCATCCAGCGCCAATGGCGAACATGGCGCATCAACAACACCATCAACAGCGGAAAGAAGATGTAGTACTGCTCCTCAACGGCCAGGGACCAGGTATGAAGCAACGGCTTCAAATCCGACGCCGGCTGGAAGTAACCGTCTTCGCGCATGAACAGAATGTTTGAAATGAACAGCGCCTGATAACGCACCGTCCTCCCCAGCTCGGAGAAGTCCTTGGCGGTCAGCAATAACCAGCCCAGTGCCAGTGTGACCAACAGCACCACGCTCAGCGCCGGAATGATGCGTCGTGCACGGCGCGCCCAGAAATCGACGAAGCTGAAACGCTGCGCACTGATCTCACGGAACAGGATGCTGGTAATCAGGAACCCGGAAATGACAAAGAAAACATCAACGCCAACGAAGCCACCGCTGAACGTGCTGAAACCGAAGTGAAAGAGCACGACCGGAATAACGGCCAGAGCCCGCAAGCCGTCAATGTCACGGCGACTGCCAAATGTATGCATAACGTCCCTTGTCGTATCCGATACAAAACCGATTCGAAAGGGACATCGCGGCGAGGTGAAAGTTATCAATCAAGACACAAATCTCATGCACAAAAAAAAAGCGCCCTGTTCGGGGCGCTCTTTTTTGCAGCGGACTGCGTGTTACTTGCGTTTCATCGACAGGAAGAACTCGTCGTTGGTCTTGGTCGTTTTCAGCTTGTCGACCAGGAACTCGATGGCGGCGATTTCGTCCATCGGGTGCAGCAGCTTGCGCAGGATCCACATGCGCTGCAACTCGTCGTCGGCGGTCAGCAACTCTTCGCGGCGAGTGCCGGAACGGTTGATGTTGATGGCCGGGAAGACGCGTTTTTCAGCGATACGACGATCCAGCGGCAGTTCCATGTTGCCCGTGCCTTTGAATTCTTCGTAGATCACTTCGTCCATCTTCGAACCGGTTTCAACCAGTGCGGTGGCGATGATGGTCAGCGAACCGCCTTCTTCGATGTTCCGCGCAGCGCCGAAGAAACGTTTCGGTTTCTCCAGGGCATGGGCATCGACACCACCGGTGAGCACTTTGCCGGAGCTCGGGATCACGGTGTTGTAGGCGCGAGCCAGACGGGTGATGGAGTCGAGCAGGATCACTACGTCTTTCTTGTGTTCGACCAGGCGCTTGGCCTTCTCGATCACCATTTCGGCAACCTGCACGTGGCGGGTCGGCGGCTCGTCGAACGTCGAGGCAACCACTTCGCCGCGCACGGTGCGCTGCATTTCGGTCACTTCTTCCGGACGTTCGTCGATCAGCAACACGATCAGGTGAACTTCAGGGTTGTTACGTGCGATGTTCGCCGCGATGTTCTGCAGCATGATCGTTTTACCGGCTTTCGGCGGTGCAACGATCAGACCGCGCTGGCCTTTGCCGATCGGGGCGCACAGGTCGATGACACGACCGGTCAAGTCTTCGGTGGAACCGTTGCCGGCTTCCATCTTCATGCGCACGGTCGGGAACAGCGGGGTCAGGTTCTCGAAGAGAATCTTGTTTTTCGCGTTCTCGGGACGATCGTAGTTGATCGTGTCGACCTTGAGCAGCGCGAAATAACGCTCGCCTTCCTTCGGAGGGCGGATCTTGCCAACGATGGTGTCACCGGTGCGCAAGTTGAAGCGGCGGATCTGGCTCGGCGAGACGTAGATATCGTCCGGGCCGGCGAGATAGGAAGCGTCAGCGGAGCGCAGGAAGCCGAAGCCGTCCTGGAGAATCTCCAGCACGCCATCACCGGAGATTTCCTCGCCGCTTTTAGCGTGCTTTTTGAGCAGGGAGAAAATCACGTCCTGCTTGCGCGAACGGGCCATATTTTCTATGCCCATCTGTTCGGCCAATTCGAGCAGTTCGGTAATCGGCTTTTGCTTGAGTTCAGTCAGATTCATATAGGAATGACGTAATCATTTATGGAGGGGGGGAAATTAAGCTTTTGGCTTAATGAGGCCGCGCCGCAGAGAAGGCGACAGGATCGCGTACTTATTCGAAAAGGAGTGCGTCGGCGACGGCTAGCAGGGGGCAATGGAGAAACCAGTGCGGGGCCGAATGTACCACCTGAGTTTCGGAGCGTCTAGCCCTCAATAACGAAAAAGCCCCGCAATATGCGGGGCCTTTTTTCGGACACTTTACAGCGACGCTTAGATGTTGGCGTCGAGGAAAGCCGCCAGTTGCGACTTCGACAGTGCGCCGACCTTGGTCGCTTCAACGTTGCCGTTCTTGAACAGCATCAGGGTCGGGATGCCACGCACGCCATGCTTGGCCGGGGTTTCCTGGTTTTCGTCGATGTTCAGTTTGGCAACGGTCAGCTTGCCTTTGTAGGTTTCAGCAATCTCGTCCAGAACAGGAGCGATCATTTTGCAAGGGCCGCACCATTCAGCCCAGTAGTCGACCAGTACAGCGCCTTCGGCCTTGAGTACGTCGGCCTCGAAGCTAGCGTCGCTAACGTGTTTGATAAGATCGCTGCTCATGGAAGTCTCCAGGTTGTAAGCAAAAAAACGTGGCCCATCATAGCCGCCCTTCCTTCGTTCAGGAAGGTGCAGATGATTGAGTCTCGCTATGGTGGTGCATGAGTTTGGGTATAGCTCAAGTCAGGACGTGGCGGGAGCAACGAAGGCAATCCCGGTGCGCAGGGCGGCGTTGCGCACATGTTCGTGCATGGCCTTCTGCGCCGCGCCGGACGAGCGCCGGGCCAGCGCGCGGAGTATTTTACGATGCTCCTGCCAGGTTTCCATGGCTCGCTCTGCCCGGATGAACGGTAGCTTCTGGCTCTCCAGAAAGATGTCGGCGCTGGCGCTGAGAATGCTCAGCATCGCCTGATTGCCGCTGGCCAGCAGGATGCGCCGGTGGAATTCGAAGTCCAGGCGTGCCGCCGCCTCAAAATCGCCCACCTTCAATTCATTGCGCATCGCAGCGACGTTGTCCTCCAAAGCATCGAGCTCATCGGTGCTCAACGTCACTGCAGCCAGCCCGGCGGCAAAACCTTCAAGGGCATAGCGCAACTGGAAGATGTCCAGCGGCGAAGCCTGGGCCGCGAACGGCCAGCCCGGCGTCGCATCGAATCGCGGCAATTCCACCGGTGCCTGCACGAACACGCCCTTGCCCGGCTGAATGCTGATCACACCCAACGCACTCAATGACGACAACGCCTCGCGCAACGACGCCCGACTCACCCCCAACTGCACCGCCAGGTCACGTTGCGAGGGCAAGGCATCCCCCGGCCCGAATCCTTGCTCGGCGATCAATTTGCGGATGGCTTGCAGCGCCACTTCAGGTACGGCTCGGGAGATCGAGTTCATGGTTTTCAGACGAACCAGGCGAATGAGCGGCTAGTTTTAAAGCTATTCGCGGCGCCCGGCAAGTCGTGCCCCACCGGGGTTCGGCGATGACCAACGATGCGCTATCGGAGTGCGAAACGCTGCGCGACTGTTCAGACCAGTAAGACCGTACAACGCCAGCAAAACCGTGGCTTCGCACCGCTAAACCCCGATGTTGGCATGGCCCGTGCTCTGTCGATCCGCAGAAATCATTCCTCGCCGATCCGGAGATTTGCCATGACCCTGCGTTACAGCGCCCTCCTCGCTTCCCTGTTTGCCAGCCTGATGCTGAGCCAGATGCCCGCCCACGCCGACGGCCTGGACGAGGTGGTCAAGCGCGGCGTCCTCAAGGTGGCCGTGCCTCAGGACTTCCCGCCGTTCGGCTCGGTCGGTCCGGACATGAAACCCCGCGGCCTCGATATCGACACCGCGAAACTGCTGGCCGACCAGCTCCAGGTCAAACTTGAGCTGACGCCGGTCAACAGCACCAACCGCATCCCGTTCCTCACCACCGGTAAAGTCGACCTGGTGATTTCCAGCCTCGGCAAGAACCCCGAGCGCGAGAAAGTCATCGATTTTTCCAGCGCCTATGCGCCGTTCTACCTCGCTGTGTTCGGCCCGCCGGACGCCGATATCAAAGGCCTGGACGACCTCAAGGGCAAAACCGTCAGCGTCACCCGTGGCGCCATCGAAGACATCGAGCTGACCAAGGTTGCCCCCGAAGGCGTGACCATCAAGCGCTTCGAGGACAACAACTCGACCATCGCCGCCTACCTCGCCGGCCAGGTCGACCTGATCGCCAGCGGCAACGTGGTGATGGTGGCGATCAGCGAGAAAAACCCGAAACGCGTGCCGGCACTGAAAGTGAAGCTCAAGGATTCGCCGGTCTACGTGGGTGTGAACAAGAACGAGCCGGCGTTGCTGGGCAAGGTCAATCAGATCCTCGCCACTGCCAAGACCGACGGCGCGCTGGAAAAGAATTCACAGACCTGGCTCAAAGAGCCGCTGCCGGCCGATCTCTGATCGTCGCTCGGGAGACTCGATATGTCTTATCAGTTCGACTTCATACCGGTGGTGCAAAACACCGACCTGCTGTTGCGCGGTGCGCTGTTCACCCTTGAACTGACGGCCATCGGCGCGGTGCTCGGCGTGGGCCTGGGCATCGTCGGGGCGCTGGTGCGGGCCTGGAACATCCGCCCGTTCTCGGCGATTTTCGGGGTCTACGTCGAGTTGATCCGCAACACGCCGTTTCTGGTGCAGCTGTTTTTCATCTTCTTCGGTTTGCCATCGCTGGGCGTGCAGATTTCCGAATGGCAGGCCGCGGAGCTGGCCATGGTGGTCAACCTCGGGGCTTATTCCACCGAGATCATCCGCGCTGGCATTCAAGCGATTCCCCGTGGGCAACTGGAAGCCGCTGCAGCGTTGGCGATGACCCGGCTCGAAGCCTTCCGCCACGTGATCCTGCTGCCAGCGCTGGGCAAAGTGTGGCCGGCGCTGAGCAGCCAGATCATCATCGTCATGCTCGGCTCGGCGGTCTGCTCGCAGATCGCCACCGAAGAACTGAGTTTTGCCGCCAACTTCATTCAGTCGCGCAACTTCCGCGCCTTTGAAACCTATGCCCTGACCACATTGCTTTACCTGTGCATGGCGCTGCTGATCCGTCAGTTACTGAACTGGATCGGCCGTCGCTACATAGCAAGGAGCGGCCAATGAGCGATTTCACCTTCTGGGACATCGTGCGCAACCTGCTCACAGGCCTGCAATGGACGCTGGCGCTGTCGCTGGTGGCGTTTATCGGCGGCGGGTTGATCGGCTTGCTGATCATGGTCATGCGCATCTCAAAGAAAGCCCTGCCGCGCAGTTTCGCCCGCACCTACATCGAGCTGTTTCAGGGCACGCCGCTGTTGATGCAGCTGTTTCTGGTGTTCTTCGGTGTGGCATTGGCCGGCCTGGAGATTTCGCCGTGGATGGCAGCGGCGATAGCCCTGACGCTGTTCACCAGCGCTTACCTGGCGGAGATCTGGCGCGGTTGCGTCGAGTCTATCCCCCACGGTCAGTGGGAAGCCTCGTCAAGCCTGGCACTCAACCCGCTGGAGCAACTGCGCTACGTGATCCTGCCACAAGCCTTGCGCATCGCCGTGGCACCGACCGTGGGCTTCTCGGTGCAAGTGGTCAAAGGCACCGCCGTGACCTCGATCATCGGCTTCACCGAGCTGACCAAGACCGGCGGCATGCTCGCCAACGCAACCTTCGAACCGTTCATGGTCTACGGCCTCGTGGCCCTCGGTTACTTCCTGCTCTGCTACCCCTTGTCCCTCAGTGCGCGCTACCTGGAAAGGAGACTGCATGCCTCTGCTTAGAATTTCCGCCCTGCATAAATATTACGGCGACCACCATGTGCTCAAAGGCATCGACCTGAGCGTCGAGGAAGGCCAGGTGGTGGCGATCATCGGCCGCAGCGGCTCGGGCAAATCGACGTTGCTGCGCACGTTGAATGGCCTAGAGTCGATCAACGACGGGGTCATCGAAGTCGATGGCGAATACCTCGATGCCGCCCGCGCCGACCTGCGCAGCCTGCGGCAGAAAGTCGGGATGGTGTTTCAGCAGTTCAACCTGTTCCCGCACCTGACCGTGGGCGAAAACGTGATGCTCGCGCCCCAGGTGGTACAGAAAGTGCCCAAGGCCAGAGCGGCGGAGTTGGCGCGGGAGATGCTGGAACGGGTCGGGCTCGGCGAGAAGTTTGATGCCTTCCCGGATCGGCTGTCCGGCGGGCAACAACAGCGCGTGGCGATTGCCCGTGCGCTGGCGATGTCACCCAAGGTGTTGCTGTGTGACGAGATCACCTCGGCGCTGGACCCGGAATTGGTCAATGAGGTGCTGAGCGTGGTTCGGCAATTGGCCAAAGAGGGTATGACGCTGATCATGGTCACCCATGAAATGCGCTTTGCCCGGGAGGTTGGGGATAAGTTGGTGTTCATGCATCTGGGGAAGGTGCATGAGGTCGGGGATCCGAAGATTCTGTTCGCGAATCCGCAGACGGCGGAGCTGGCGAATTTCATTGGTACTGTGGAAGCGACAGCCTGAAAGCTCTTTAAGGTCTGTGATGGCCTCATCGCGGGCTTGCCCGCGATTGACCGCGCTGCGGTCATCTACAGGGTTGCGCAGGATCAAGGGTTTGAACACTGCGCGTTGGCGTCAGCGTTTGATCGTGGCACGATGTCTGGGTTATCGACCGAGACCCCCTGACCATGCCGCAATCCCAAGCCAAGAATCTGTCCCTGATCGCCGCAATCGACCTGGGCTCCAACAGCTTTCACATGGTCGTGGCCAAGGCCCAGAACGGCGAAATCCGTATTCTCGAGCGTCTCGGGGAGAAGGTCCAGCTGGCCGCGGGCATCGACGAAGAGCGCCAGCTCAGTGAAGAATCCATGCAGCGCGGGCTCGATTGCCTCAAGCGCTTCGCCCAACTGATCAACGGTATGCCCCAGGGCGCCGTGCGGATCGTCGGCACCAACGCCCTGCGTGAAGCCCGCAACCGCAACGAATTCATCCACCGCGCCGAAGAAATCCTCGGTCACCCGGTAGAAGTCATCTCCGGCCGTGAAGAAGCGCGCCTGATCTACCTCGGTGTGTCCCACACCCTCGCCGACACCCCGGGCAAGCGCCTGGTGGCCGACATCGGCGGCGGCAGTACTGAATTCATCATCGGCCAGCGCTTCGAACCGCTGCTGCGCGAAAGCCTGCAAATGGGTTGCGTCAGCTACACCCAGCGCTATTTCAAGGACGGCAAGATCACCCCGGCCCGCTACGCCCAGGCGTACACGGCGGCGCGGCTGGAGATCATGAGCATTGAACACGCCCTGCACCGCCTGACCTGGGATGAAGCCATCGGCTCCTCGGGCACCATCCGCGCCATCGGCCTGGCGCTGAAGGCCGGCGGTCATGGCTCGGGCGAGGTCAACGCCCAGGGCCTGGCCTGGCTCAAGCGCAAGCTGATCAAACTCGGCGACGTCGAGAAAATCGACTTCGAGGGCATCAAGCCTGACCGCCGGGCGATTTTCCCGGCCGGCCTGGCCATTCTCGAAGCAATCTTCGATGCCCTCGAACTCCAGCGCATGGACCACTGTGAAGGCGCCCTGCGCGAAGGCGTGCTCTATGACCTGCTGGGCCGTCATCATCATGAAGACGTCCGTGAGCGCACGCTCAGCTCGCTGATGGAGCGTTACCACGTCGATCTGGAGCAAGCGGCGCGGGTCGAGCGCAAGGCGCTGCATGCCTTCGATCAGGTGGCCGAGGATTGGGATCTGGATGACGGCGTCTGGCGCGAGTTGCTGGGCTGGGCCGCCAAGGTCCATGAAGTGGGCCTGGACATCGCTCACTATCAGTATCACAAACACGGTTCGTACCTGATCGAGCACTCGGACCTTGCCGGGTTCTCCCGCGAAGACCAATTGATGCTCGCGCTACTGGTGCGCGGCCACCGCCGCAATATTCCCAAGGACCGGTTTGCCGATTTTGGCGACGATGGCATCAAGCTGATTCGCCTGTGCGTACTGCTGCGCTTTGCGATCCTGTTCCATCACATCCGCGGCACCCAGGAAATGCCTCAGGTGGTGTTGCACGCCAATGGCCACAGCCTGGATGTGCAGTTCCCGGAGAACTGGCTGGACGAAAACCAGCTGACCCAGGCCGACTTCGCCCTGGAAGCGGAGTGGCTGACGCGGGTCGGTTTCACCCTGAACGTCCGCTAAAAACCCGGAGCGAACACAATCCCTGTGGCGAGGGAGCTTGCTCCCGCTGGGGTGCGAAGCGCCCCCAAAAGAGGGACTGCTGCGCAGTCCAGCGGGAGCAAGCTCCCTCGCCACAGGCATCTCGCTACAAACAAAAATGGCGATCCGCAGGGATCGCCATTTTTTATGCAGCGTGCAGGGTCAACGCACAGCCAGAATCGGACTGCCCAACCGCTCCAGCAACGTGGCCTGCGCACTGCGCGGGTTCTGGTTGCCGGTTGGCGTGTTGCGGATGTAACGACCGTCCGCCTGCAGGCTCCAGCTGTGAGTATTGTCGGTCAGGTAAAGCTCCAGCTCTTTCTTGACCCGCATGATCAGCTTCTTGCCTTCCACCGGGAAGCAAGTCTCGACGCGCTTGTCGAGGTTGCGCTCCATCCAATCGGCACTGGACAGGAACATCTGCTCGTCACCGCCATTCAAGAAGTAGAAGACTCGCGTGTGCTCCAGGAAGCGACCGATGATCGAGCGCACGTGGATGTTGTGCGAAACCCCGGCGATGCCTGGACGCAGGCAGCACATGCCACGCACCACCAGATCGATGCGCACGCCTGACTGGCTGGCCTTGTACAACGCACGGATGATCTTCGGATCGGTCAGCGAGTTGAACTTGGCGATGATATGCGCCGGTTTGCCATCGAGGGCGAACTGAGTCTCACGGGCAATCATGTCGAGCATGCCCTTCTTCAACGTGAACGGCGCGTGCAGCAGCTTCTTCATGCGCAGGGTCTTGCCCATGCCGATCAGCTGGCTGAACAGTTTGCCGACGTCTTCGCACAAGGCGTCATCGGAGGTCAGCAAGCTGTAGTCGGTGTACAAACGGGCGTTGGCGGCGTGGTAGTTACCCGTACCCAAGTGGGCGTAACGCACAATCTCGCCGGCCTCGCGACGCAGGATCAGCATCATCTTGGCGTGGGTCTTGAAGCCGACCACGCCGTAGATCACCACCGCACCGGCCGCCTGCAGACGGCTGGCCAGTTGCAGGTTGGACTCTTCGTCGAACCGCGCACGCAATTCGATCACCGCAGTGACTTCCTTGCCGTTACGCGCCGCATCCACCAGCGCATCAACGATTTCCGAGTTGGCGCCGGAGCGGTACAGCGTCTGACGGACCGCCAGTACATGCGGGTCCTTGGCAGCCTGGCGCAGCAAATCGACGACAGGCGTAAACGACTCGAACGGGTGCAGCAGCAGGATGTCCTGCTTGCTGATCACGCTGAAAATGTTCTCGCTGTTCTGCAGCAGTTTCGGGATCTGCGGCGTGAACGGCAGGTATTGCAGCTCGCGCTGACTGTCGAGGCCGGTGATGCTGAACAGACGGGTCAGGTTGACCGGGCCGTTGACCTGGTACAACTCGGTCTCGTGCAGGTTGAACTGCTTGAGCAAGTAATCGGACAGGTGTTTCGGGCAGGTATCGGCCACTTCCAGGCGTACCGCGTCACCGTAGCGACGGGAGAACAGTTCGCCGCGCAGGGCGCGGGCCAGGTCTTCCACGTCTTCGGTGTCGACGGCCAGGTCGGCGTTTCGGGTCAGGCGGAACTGGTAGCAGCCCTTGACCTTCATGCCCTGGAACAGGTCATCGGCGTGCGCGTGGATCATCGACGACAGGAATACATAGTTGTCGCCAGTGCCGCCGACTTCTTCCGGGACCTTGATGATACGAGGCAACAGACGCGGCGCCGGGATGATCGCCAGACCGGAATCGCGACCGAAGGCGTCGATGCCTTCGAGCTCGACGATAAAGTTCAGGCTCTTGTTCACCAGCAACGGGAACGGGTGCGTCGGGTCGAGGCCGATCGGGGTGATGATCGGCGCGATCTCGTCGCGAAAATAACGGCGAACCCAGGTCTTGAGCTTAGTGGTCCAGTAACGGCGACGGATGAAGCGGACCTGATGTTTCTCCAGTTCCGGCAACAGAATGTCGTTGAGGATCGCGTACTGGCGGTCTACGTAACCGTGCACCAGTTCGCTGATCCGGGCCAGGGCCTGGTGCGGTTGCAGACCATCGGCGCCGGCCTGTTCACGGGCGAAGGTGATCTGCTTCTTGAGGCCGGCCACACGAATTTCGAAGAACTCGTCCAGGTTGCTGGAGAAAATCAGCAGGAACTTCAGCCGCTCCAGCAACGGGTAGGACTCATCCAGCGCCTGTTCCAGTACGCGGATATTGAACTGCAGTTGCGAGAGCTCGCGATGGATGTACAGGCTGCTGTCATCCAGGCCTGGAACGACAATCGCTGGCGCCGCCGGCGCGGTTTCGACCACCACCGCGGGCGGAGCAGGCTCCAGCACCGGCGGGGTTTCGGCGATCTGCTCCACCACAGGTTGAGCCTCTTGTACTGCAACTTCAGTGAGTCCTTCGGTATTCATCGAATGTTCCTGGGAGGGCTATTTTTGCTCTCGTAACAGTTGAGCAGCACGAACGGCAAAGTAAGTCAGGATGCCATCAGCGCCTGCACGTTTAAAAGCGGTCAGGGATTCGAGGATAACCCCTTCGCTCAACCAGCCATTCTGGATCGCCGCCATGTGCATGGCGTATTCACCGCTGACCTGATAGACAAAGGTCGGCACTTTGAATTCTTCCTTGACCCGGTAAAGGATGTCCAGGTACGGCATGCCTGGCTTGACCATGACCATGTCCGCGCCTTCTGACAAGTCCGCCGCCACTTCGTGCAGGGCTTCGTTGCTGTTGGCCGGGTCCATCTGATAGGAGGCCTTGTTGGCCTTGCCCAGGTTCAGCGCCGACCCCACCGCATCGCGGAACGGGCCGTAATAGGCGCTGGCGTACTTCGCCGAATAGGCCATGATCCGCACGTTGACGTGATCGGCCAGTTCAAGGGCTTCGCGGATCGCCTGGATGCGACCGTCCATCATGTCCGACGGGGCCACCACCTGAGCGCCGGCTTCGGCGTGGGACAGGGCCTGCCTGACCAGCGCATCGACGGTGATGTCGTTCTGCACATAGCCTTCTTCGTCGAGGATGCCGTCCTGACCGTGGGTGGTGAACGGGTCCAGCGCGACGTCGGTGATCACGCCCAGTTCAGGGAACTGCGCACGCAGCGCGCGGGTGGCGCGCTGGGCAATGCCCTCGGGATTCCAGGCTTCGGCAGCGTCCAGCGACTTGAGTTCGGGCGGCGTGACCGGGAACAGCGCCACGGCCGGAATGCCCAGCTCGACCCACTTGGCCGCTTCTTCCAGCAACAGGTCGATGGTCAGGCGTTCAACGCCAGGCATCGAGGCCACCGCTTCACGACGGTTTTCACCCTCGAGCACGAACACCGGCAGGATCAGGTCATCGACGGTCAGGACGTTTTCACGTACCAGTCGACGCGAAAAATCATCACGTCGGTTACGACGCAGACGGGTTCCTGGGAACAAACGGTTGGCGGGGGTAAAGCTCACGGCAGACTCCTGAGCCCGCGCTAACGGGCGAGCGTGACAGTTATAAGCGGCCATTATGACCAACGTATTACAGTTATGTGCACCCCTGTGACAGGTAGTCGCATTCCATTGTCCTTGTAGGAAATGTTCACGTCGAGACACATTTGGACACTTTCATGAATGTGCACGAAGGGTTAGGCTGCGCGTTCATTTCGCCAGCACCCAGACAATGCTCCAACAACTTCTGCATGACTTCGGCTACTTTGCCCTTTTTCTCGGCACGTTCTTCGAAGGCGAAACCATTCTGGTGCTCGCGGGCTTCCTCGCGTTCCGTGGATACATGGACATCAACCTGGTGGTGGTCGTGGCTTTTTTCGGCAGCTATGCCGGCGATCAGCTGTGGTACTTCCTGGGACGCAAGCACGGCCGCAAGCTGCTGGCGCGCAAGCCACGCTGGCAGTTGATGGGTGATCGGGCGCTGGAGCACATCCGCAGGCATCCGGACATCTGGGTGCTGAGCTTCCGCTTTGTCTACGGTTTGCGCACGGTGATGCCGGTGGCGATCGGCCTGTCAGGCTATCCGCCAGGACGTTACTTGCTGCTGAACGGGATTGGTGCCGCGATCTGGGCAAGCGCCCTGGCCGCCGCCGCCTATCACTTCGGCGCGGTGCTCGAAGGCATGCTGGGCAGCGTCAAGAAGTACGAGCTATGGGTGCTCGGCGCCCTGCTGGTGCTGGGCGTCGTGCTGTGGTTGCGCCGACGCTTCAAGAACGCCCGTCTGGCGAAGCAGGTCTACGCCGACGAGCAGGCCTTGAAAGCCGAACAGGCCAAGGCCGCCGAGGTCAAGACGCCAACCGAGTGATGCGGTTTCTGCAACAGTAGAGACCGATCCCGCTGAGCAGGCTGTAACTCAGCAGGCCGACCCAGCCCACCGCGCTGGCCGGCCACAGCCCCACCAGCGGCGCCAGCCACACCAGCGGCACATTCGATGCCAGGCGCAGCAGCTCCAGCTTCAACGCCCACGGGCGATTCTCCAGGGCCACGCCCAACGTAAACAAACCCAAGGCCACCGCACTCCAGCCGAGCACCAATGCGGAGGTCGGCAGATGCGGCTCGAAGTTCATCAAGTAGCTGCCCAGCGCGATGTAGACGCAGAACTGCAACAGGACGTAAACCTGCTGACGCCCATCCAGCGGTACTTCGAATTTGCGAAACTGACTCAGGTCCGGTTTGTTCATCGGGTACTTTTGCGCCACGTCCGCCGGCCGCCAACCGGTGCGCATGAACCAGATCCGCAGCTTGTCCCAGGTGCTTTCAGCCCGCCGCGCGTCCTCCCAGAGCTGCGCGTAAACCTGCACGTTTGCCCATAACGGATTCCAGCTCGCCAGTGGCGTGGTCACGCCGAAAATCACCGGCTCGTTGTCGTCTTCTTCCTGGAACGAGCCAAACAGACGGTCCCAAATTATGAACACCCCGCCGTAGTTGCGATCCATGTAGAGAGCGTTCTGTGCATGGTGGGCCCGATGATTGGAAGGTGTGACGAAGAACCACTCGAACCAGCCGAGCTTGGGAATGTGCCGCGTATGCACCCAGAATTGGTACAGCAGATTCAACGCGGCGACGCTGATGAACACCAGCAGCGGCACGCCGAGCACGGCCATCGGCAGGTAGAAAATCCAGCTCAGCAGAAACCCGGTACTGGTCTGGCGCAACGCTGTGGAGAGGTTGTAGTCCTCGCTCTGGTGATGCACCGAATGCGCTGCCCAGAGGATATTGCGTTCGTGACCCATGCGATGCAGCCAGTAGTAGCAGAAGTCATAGAGGACAAAGGCAAACACCCAGACCCAGACACTGTCGGCCGAGAGCTCGAACAGTGCCAGGTGCTTGAGGGCAAATGCGTACGTCACCAGCCCCACACCCTTGGTCAACAGGCCCGTCGTGGTGGACAGCACGCCGGTGCTGATGCTGTTGATCGCGTCGGCCACCCGATAATTGCTCACCCCGCGCCAGCGGTCGGCCAGCAGTTCGACGGCAATCAGCACAAAGAAGAACGGCACCGCATACAGAATGAAGTCCATGACGCGCCCTGATCGGAATCTTGAGGACAGATCCTATGTTTAGCCGCGAATTAACCCTATGGCAACGAGTGACAAATTAGTGGACATTTAACGCCATGAATCTGGAGAAAAACCCATGAGCAAAAAAATTGCAGTGATCCTTTCCGGCTGTGGCGTCTACGACGGCGCCGAGATCCACGAGAGTGTGATCACCCTCCTGCGCCTGGACCAGCGTGGCGCTCAGGTGCAGTGCTTTGCCCCCAACATCGCACAGCTGCATGTGATCAACCACCTGACTGGCGAAGAGATGCCCGAATCACGCAATGTGCTGGTGGAGTCGGCGCGGATCGCCCGGGGCAATATCAAGGATCTCCGTGAAGCCGACGTCGAAGACTTCGACGCGCTGATCGTGCCCGGTGGTTTTGGCGCGGCGAAAAACCTGTCGAACTTCGCGATCGAAGGCGCCGGCTGCACCGTTCAACCGGAAGTCCTGGCGCTGGCTGAAGCGTTTGCCGAAGCGGGTAAACCGGTCGGGCTGATCTGCATCTCCCCGGCACTGGCCGCGAAGATCTATGGGCCGGGCGTGACCTGTACCATCGGCAACGATACCGACACTGCCGCTGCGATGAACAAAATGGGCGCGACCCACACGGACTGCGCGGTGACTGACATCGTTGAAGACAAGGCGCGCAAACTGGTGAGCACGCCGGCGTACATGCTGGCGCAATCGATCAGCGAAGCCGCGTCCGGCATCAACAAACTGGTCGACCGCGTCCTCGAACTGACCCACGAAAACGACGCCTGACGGATGGCATAAGGAGCTTTTGTGGCGAGGGAGCTTGCTCCCGCTCGTTTTGGGTCTGCTTCGCACCCCAGCGGGAGCAAGCTCCCTCGCCACAGGAACAGGGTCCGTTCAGGGCTTGCGCGTTAGCCGCGTAAGAATCCGGTCCAGCGCATTGGCAAACGCCTGCTTCTCCCGCTCGCCAAACGGTGCCGGCCCGCCGCTCATCTGCCCCTGTTCACGCAAGTCGGTGAACAGGTTGCGCACCGCCAGCCGATCACCCATGTTCTGCGCGTCGAACTCCTTGCCCCGCGGGTCCAGCGCTGCAACGCCTTTTTTCACTAGCCGGTCGGCCAGTGGCACGTCGCTGCAGATCACCAGCTCGCCGGGCACCGCGTGCTCCACCAGATAGTCGTCCGCCGCATCCGGGCCACTCGGCACCACAATCAGCTTCACCAGCGCCAACCCAGGCTTGATCTGCGGCTGCCCCGCCACCAGCACCACTTCGAACTGACGCTTGAGGGCGAACTTAACCACCAGATCCTTGGCCGCCCGAGGGCAGGCGTCGGCATCGATCCACACACGCATTGGGTTTGACCTCTCCAAAAAAATCGCGAGCAGGCTCGCTCCCACAGGTTATACGCCATCCTGTGGGAGCGAGCCTGCTCGCGATTGTGAGCGCAGCGAATGCTTTCAAGAAACAGACACCCGCCGCTTCTCCGCCATCCAGCTACGCCCATACAACACAATGATCGCAATGATCGCCACCGCCTGAGCACTCAGCGAATACGCATCAGCATGGATGCCCAGCCAGTCGAACTCAAAGAACGGCACCGGCCGCGTGCCGAAGATACCGGCTTCCTGCAATGCCTTCACGCCGTGACCGGCAAACACCACCGACAGTGCGCACAGCAACCCGGCATTGATGCTGAAGAACAGCGACAGCGGCAGTTTCGCCGAGCCCCGCAGGATCACCCACGCCAGGCCCACCAGCAGCACCAGCGCCGTGGCACCGCCAGCCAATACCGCGTTATGCCCCGCTGGTCCCGCCTGCAACCACAAGGTCTCGTAGAACAGGATCACCTCAAACAACTCGCGATACACCGAGAAAAACGCCAGCGTCGCAAAGCCGAAACGTCCCCCGCCGCCCACCAGGCTGCTCTTGATGTAATCCTGCCAGGCCGCTGCGTGGCGACGGTCGTGCATCCACACGCCGAGCCAGAGCACCATAACCGCGGCGAACAACGCCGTCGCGCCTTCCAGCAATTCACGCTGCGAGCCGCTGACGTCGATCACAAACGCCGCCAGCGCCCATGTTGCCAGACCGGCCACCAGCGCCAGGCCCCAACCGACGTTGACACTGCGCACCGCCGATTGCTGGCCAGTGTTGCGCAGGAACGCAAGGATCGCCGCCAGCACCAGAATCGCTTCCAGACCTTCGCGCAACAGAATCAGCAGACCGGAAATGTAGCTCAGGGACCAGCTCAAACCATCACTGCCGAGCAGGCTGGCAGATTCTTTCAACCTGGCTTTGGCCGCGTCCAGACGTTTCTGGACCTCGGCCACCGGCAGGCCGTCCTGCAACGACTGACGGTAAGCCATCAGGGATTTTTCAGTGTCTTTGCGCACGTTGGCGTCGACATTGTCCAGGGAGCTTTCGACCAGCTCGAAACCTTCCAGGTACGCCGCTACCGACAGGTCATAGGCCTGATCGTGATCGCCGGCGCGATAGGCCGCGACGCTTTTGTCCAGTGTTGCAGCGGTGTAGTCGAGCAATTGCGCCGGGCCACGCTTGACCTGCGGCGGTTGCGAACGCTGGGCGCGGAAGGTCGCTGCCGCTTGCGGGCCTTCGGCGGCCAGCACTTCCGCCGGGGTCTGACGGGCGAGGTCGGCGATGTTGTAGGTTTTATCGGATGTTGCCGCGGCCGGATCAGCACTGAAACTGGCGATGTAAGTGGCGAGGTCCCAACGCTGACGGTCGTCCAACTGATCGGCGAAGGCTGGCATGTCGGTGCCTTCCACGCCCATCCCCAAGGTGTTGTAGATCGCGTAGAGGCTCAATCGGTCCTGGCGCGCGACATCGCGCAGATTGGCCGGCGGCGGCGTCAGACCGACACCGGCCGGGCCATCGCCGGCCCCGGCATCGCCATGGCAGACCGAACAATGCTGGGCGTACAGCGGCGCCCCCCGGGTCGGGTCCGGCGTAATGATCGGCGCCTGACTGACTTCATAAGCCACGGCCAGCTTCGCTCCCAGCTGCCGAGCCTGCCGGGCGACGTCTGCGCCGTTCTGACGAGCGGCGATGGCGCTGTGCAGCGTGCTGACGCCCTGCTCCAACCCAGCCTTTTCCGCTTTGTCCGGCATGGCGGCGATCAAGCCTTGCAACACCTTGGTAAATTCCAGTTGCTCGCGGTACTCGGATTCATTGATGACCTTGCCCGCTTGTACCGATTGCGGGTAGTCCGCACCGATGTAATCGAGCAAATGCAGCGCTTGCGGCGCGCCTTCCACGGTGTCGGCCAGCAGATGGGAACTGCACAAGGCAAACAGTGGCAACACCAGCCAGGCCAGGAAACGGGACGGGGCAGTCATGAATGAATCTCAATTGGAAATACGAAGTAACACATTGTTCACTTCGAATGACTTTCGCTCAAGCTTTGTTGTGTGAAACGCCGCATGAAGCCTCGATTTTCGTCGCTGCCCGATGATGGCACTTTCTATAAAAACGCAACTAAAAAGCCATTACGTAGCCACCATCCCTGTTTATAATGCCGCGCCTGTAATTGATCGACATGGCACTCAAGCTCCTCTGCTCATGAGGAATTGGCAGGACGCCCGTCTGCGCCGATAGGTCTCAACAGCCCGACCAGCAAGCACGGCTGCATACATTCAGGGAAGAAGTACTATGGCCTCCCGCGCCTTAACCTTGATCGCGCTCAGCGCTGTCACTTTGCTCTCCGGCTGTTCGGCATTCCGCAACTACGACTCGGAACTCGCACAAACCAACCAGCAGCTGGCTTCCGGCAATGTCGACGCCGCGCTGACCCTGCTGGAAAAGAACAACACCGGCGAAGACAAGGACCTGCTGTATTACTTCGAGAAAGGTGAACTGCTGCGCGCCAAGGGCGACTTGTCCGGCAGCCAGAACGCCTGGACCAGCGCCGATACGGTGGTCGGCCAGTGGGAAGACGCGGTCAAGCTGGATACCGGCAAGTACCTCGCTCAGTTCGGCAGCTTCCTGGTGAACGACAAGGTCCGTCGCTACGAAGGCTACGACTACGAAAAAGTCATGCTGACCACGCAAATGGCCCTGAACCTGCTGGCCGTGAATGACTTCGACGGCGCGCGCACCGCGATCAAGAAAACCCACGAACGTGAAGCGGTGATCGCCGACCTGCGCGACAAGGAATACCTCAAGAGCGAAGAGGAAGCCGAGAAAGAAGGCATCAAGACCGAATACAAGGACCTGCAGGGTTACCCGGTCGCCAGCCTCGATGCGCCGGAAGTGGTCGGCCTGAAAAACAGCTACCAGAGTGCGTTCAGCCATTACCTGGCCGGCTTCGTCTATGAAGCCCTGGGTGAAAAAGACCTGGCCGCGCCGGGTTATCGCAAAGCGGCCGAACTGCGCCCGAACACCCCACTGCTGGAACAGGCACTGAAAGACCTCGACAAGAAAAACGCCAAGGACGAGGACAGCGACATCCTGATCGTCGTGCAAAGCGGTCTGGCGCCAGCCCGGGATTCGATCCGCGTGCCCCTGCCTCTGCCGATCAGCGGCAATGTGGTGATCACCCCGCTGTCGTTCCCGATCATCAAGCCTGATACCTCCACCGCCACGCTCGCCCAGATCGGCGTGGACGGCCAGCAGCTCAACCTGACGCAACTCAACAGCATCACCGCCATGTCCCGCCGCGCGCTGCGTGACGACATGCCGGGCATCATCGTGCGCACCACCGTACGCGCCGTAACCAAAGGCATCGCGCAGAAGAAAATCAACGAAACCAACCCGCTCGCGGGACTGGCGGTCGGTATCACTTCAGCCGTGCTCGAGGGTGCCGATACCCGTACGTGGCGCACGCTGCCGGACAACACCCAGGTGGTGCGCCTGCGCCTGAAGAAAGGCGAGCACCAGGTCACGCTGCCAAGTGCGGTCGGCGGTTCGGTGGTCAAGGTCACCGTCGATCAACGCTATCAGGTCATCAGCCTGCGTGCCGTGGGCAACCAGGTGTTTGCCAGCGGCCTGGCGGCTCACGTCGTCTCGAGCAGCACCCCGACGGCTGTGGCCAGCCTCAAACAACCTTAAGAACGGAGTCTTTACATGCGTTTCAAACTCATCGCTGTCGTCGCCCTGGCCTTGCTGGCCGGTTGCGCCACACCGCCGCCACCTGAGCCAGGCAGCGCCGCCAGCAAAGTCGTGGCCATGGGCAAGTTGAAGAACATTGTGGTGGGCGCCATGCGCGTCGCCCGGGAAAACGGCTTCATGACGGTCAATGTGCAGCTGAGCAACACCAGCTTCAACAACAAGACCTTCTACTACCGCTTTGCCTGGCTCGGCCCAGAAGGCTTCCCGATTGCCGAAGAAGAAACCTGGAAAAGCCAGATGATGTACGGCGAGCAGACCAGTTTCATCCAGGCCATCGCGCCCACCGCCAAAGCCGTGGATTTCCGCCTCGAAATCAAAACGCCTTAACACCCTATTCGATCAGTTTTAGAGAGCATTCCCATGTTTGCACGTTTTTCGTTCATCGCCGTTATCGCCCTGCTGGCCAGCGGTTGCGCCAATACCTCGCCTACCCTGGGCAGCAAAAACATCAGCTACGGCGACACCAAGGCCGTGGAAACCGTGACCAACGAGTTCGGCTCCACCGACCTGCAGATGATTGCCGAGTCCATGACCCGCTCCCTGGCACAGTCCGGCATTCTGCAAGGTCGTCCGGTGGTTCAGGTCTACGACGTGAAGAACAAGACCAGCGAATACATCGACACCCGTGAAATCACCACCAGCATCAAGACCCAGCTGATGAAGTCCGGCACCGCCCGTTTCGCCAGCGACAACACCGCGATGCAAAGCCAGGTTGACCAGCTGAAGCTGCAAAACCAGAGCGGCCTGTACAAGAAAGCCACTGTGGCCAAGACCGGCAACATGATCGCCGCCAAATACCGTCTTGAAGGTTCGATCAGCTCCATCGTCAAGCGCAGCAGCGACTACAAGGACGTCTTCTACAAATTCAGCCTGCAATTGATCGACGTTGAAAGCGGTCTGGCCGAGTGGATGGACGAGAAAGAGATCCGCAAGACCACGGAGCGTTAATCGATGCGCGCATGGATTGGCATGATGGCCCTGGCTTGTGCGTTCAGCGCGCAGGCGGCCCCGAAAGTCGCGGTAACGGACCTGGCGTATCAGGAGCGAGTGGAACAATACATCCACATCGTTTCGGCCCAGAGCAATCACCGCGAGAGTTACTACAGCGCCAGCGGTTCTTCGAGCTACAACGAAATCGAGGCCACCTACAGCTACATCGAGCAAGGTGAATTGCGTAAATTCACTGGCGACATCAAGGGCGAGATATTGCGCACCGGCATGTTTCAGCTGGTGCAAGGCACGCCGTATACCGCCTCGTCCAAGGGTGATGTCTATGACGTGATCAAACGGATCAAGGCCGGCAACTTCAAGGGTGCCGACTATGTGCTGTTCGGCAC
The DNA here is from genome assembly GCF_048079215.1 of Pseudomonas sp. NFX71. Classification (NCBI taxonomy): domain Bacteria; kingdom Pseudomonadati; phylum Pseudomonadota; class Gammaproteobacteria; order Pseudomonadales; family Pseudomonadaceae; genus Pseudomonas; species Pseudomonas sp. NFX71. Next base: position 1,670,574 of record NZ_CP182230.1, read on the forward strand.
CGTGTCGGACATTGATTTCACGCGCGACGTGACCGAGCTGGCCAACACCGACAGCCATTCGGCCGTGTTGGGCCTGACCCTGGTGGCGGACTTCAGCCTGATCAACACCCGGACTTTTGAAATCACCTCGGCGTTCACAGCGATGGGCGAAGGTCAGGACACCAAACTGGTGAATGGCCGGGACATCAAGGTTTCGCTGAACCGCCCACGGGTGGTTCGTGACGTGTCCAAGGCGCTGGGTGAAGACGTGGCCGGGCAGTTGAGCCAACAACTCGGTGGCGGTGGTTACGAGCAGCCGGGGCAAGCCCCGTTGCGCAACAACTTGCCACGGGATACGGCGCCGGTGATTTTGCGCTGAATCCCGGCTGCCCCAGTGTGGCGAGGGAGCTTGCTCCCGCTGGGCTGCGAAGCGGTCCCAACCTCATGCAAGCGCTTCGCACTTGAGCGCGAGCAATGGGTTTGCGACAAACTAAAAAGGCGACCTCGCGAGGTCGCCTTTTTTGTGGTTGCGAGCTTTAAACCGCGGCTTTGCGCAGCGTCGCCATGAACGCCGCCGCGCCAATAAACAGCCCGGCAAAGGTGCGGTTCATGCGTTTTTGCTGCTTGGGCGTGCGCAACAAGCGCAGCACCTTGGACGCCAACCCGGTGTAACCGGCCATGACAATCAGATCCACACAGACCATGGTCACGCCGATGATCAGGTACTGAGCCAGCAGCGGCGCATGCGGGTCAATGAACTGCGGCAATACCGCGAGCATGAACACCAGGGCCTTGGGGTTGCTGATGTTGACCAGAAAACCGCGGAACACCAGCGCCATCGGCTTGCCGATCTGGCGCACGGCCGCGTCGTCACTCATGTCGCTCGGCAGCGCGCGCCATTGCTTGATCGCAAGATAAACCAGGTACGCCACGCCGAACCATTTGATCGCATAAAACGCAGTGGCCGATGCCGTGAGAATCGCGCCAACACCGGCACCGACAATCGCGATCTGCACCGCCAGGCCCAATTGCAGGCCCAGGGCATTCCAGTAACCGCGCCAGAAACCGTATTGCAGACCGCTGGACATCGACGCAATGGCGCCGGCACCGGGAGACAGGCTGATCACCCAGCAGGCGGCAAAAAACGCCAGCCATGTTTGAAGCTCCATCGCACACCTCGACTCAGACTCGTGACAGACGTCTAAGCTAATGCGGCTTGGGGCCGATGACTACCGTTTTTTTTGCAGGATAGTGCGGCTACCGACCAGCGTCTTATGACTCGCGCAGGCGATGCGCCAGGCAGCGGACGCCTTACTTTTCGAAACCGCCGGACGAGAACACGTCCGTACCACGCCAGCGTCGAACCGAGCGCTGGAAGAACAGGCTATTAGGCACCTGCACCATCGCGCTGCCGGTGCCGAGCTCTTCCGCTTCGATCAACGTGGTGTAGAGCAGATTGATCGCCACCACCCGGCCTTTGACGCCAGGCTTGTCAGTGGTGTCCACCAACTCGACCACGTCACCGATACGGAACGGCCCGACGGTAAAAATCAGGATCGCGCAGAGCAGATTGGAGAGCACGCTCCACATGGCGAAAAACGCCACTGCGGCCACCGCAACGAAACCGGACAACGCGGTCCAGAGCACTGTGGCCGACACGCCCAGGCGCTCCAGCACGAAAATCAGCGCGCTGCCCATGATCAGCCAGCGCAGACCGCCGCGCAGCGGCATCAAGAACTGCGGCGGAAAGGGATAGCGCTCGCCCAATCGAGTCAGGCATTTAGCGACGACGCGCTGAGCGATATAACCGGCCAGCAGGATCAACAGAATTTGTACGACCAGCCAGATCGGCTCGACCCACATCGCCGGCAACGGTAGCTTGAAGGCTTCCATCAGGACAGCGCCTCCAGCTCCGCCTGCATGCTTTCGAGCAATTCCAGCGCTTCCATCCAGGCTTCTTCCAGCTCGGCTTCGCGCACCTTCAGCCTGGCTTGCTCAGCCAGCAGATCACGCAGGTCGTTCTTGCGCGCCGGTTCGTAAATGTCGCTGTCGCCGAGGCGGGTGTCGATCGTCGCCAGTTTCTCGTGCAGCTTGCCCAGCTCGGCTTCGAGCTTGTCAGCCTCGCGCTTGTGCGGCGCCAGTTGCTGACGCAATGCGGCGGCGGCCTGACGCTGGGCTTTCTTGTCAGTCTTGTCCGGATTGACTGGCGTATTGCTGACCGGGGCATTGCGCTGACGATAATCGACCAGCCAGCGGGCATAGTCTTCCAGGTCACCGTCAAACTCCTCGACCTTGCCGTCCGCCACCAGATAGAAGTTGTCGGTGGTGCTTTTGAGCAAATGACGATCGTGGGAGACCACCAGCACTGCACCACTGAACTCCTGCAGGGCCATGGTCAGCGCCAGGCGCATTTCCAGGTCCAGGTGGTTGGTCGGCTCGTCGAGCAGCAGCAGGTTCGGTCGCTCCCAGGCGATCAACGCCAGGGCCAGGCGAGCTTTCTCGCCACCGGAGAAATTCAGCACCGGCTCGTCGATACGCGCACCGCGGAAGTCGAAGCCGCCGAGGAAGTCGCGCAGGGTCTGTTCGCGCTCCGTCGGCGCCAGGCGCTGCAAGTGCAGCAACGGGCTGGCCTTCGAGTCCAGGGAATCAAGCTGATGCTGGGCGAAGTAACCGACGACGGTGTTTTCGCCGCGGGTCAGTCGACCGGCCAGCGGCGAGAGTTCACCGGCGAGGTTTTTGATCAGGGTCGATTTACCGGCGCCGTTGGGGCCAAGCAAACCGATGCGCGCGCCAGGGGTCAATTGCAGCTTGACCTTCTCCAGCACGGCTTTGTCGCCGTAGCCCAGACGGGCATCGGACAGGTCGATCAGCGGGCTGGAAATCTTCGTTGACTCGCGGAAGACGAAGTCGAACGGCGAATCGACGTGAGCAGCGGACAACTCTTCCATCCGCTCCAGCGCCTTGATCCGGCTCTGGGCCTGGCGGGCCTTGGTCGCCTGGGCCTTGAAGCGGGCGATGTAGCTTTCCATGTGCGCACGTTGCGCTTGCTGCTTCTCGTAGGCCTGCTGTTGCTGGGCCAGACGCTCGGCGCGGGCACGCTCGAAAGCGCTGTAACCACCGCGATACAGGGTGATCTTGCGTTGATCGACGTGGGCCACGTGATCGACCACGGCGTCGAGGAAGTCCCGGTCGTGGGAAATCAGCAGCAAGGTACCGGGATAGCTTTTCAGCCATTCTTCGAGCCAGATGATGGCGTCGAGGTCCAAGTGGTTGGTCGGTTCGTCGAGCAGCAACAGGTCCGAGGGGCACATCAACGCCTGCGCCAGGTTCAGACGCATCCGCCAGCCACCAGAGAAATCTCCTACCTGGCGATCCATCTGCTCGTTGGTGAACCCCAGGCCGGCCAGCAGCTTGCGGGCGCGGGCATCGGCGGTGTAACCGTCGGCGCTGTCGAGTTCCGAGTGCAGGCGGGCCTGAGCGGCACCGTCATGGGCCGCTTCGGCGGCGGCGAGGTCACGTTGCACCTCGCGCAGGCGCAGGTCGCCATCGAGCACGTAGTCGACCGCCAGGCGTTCGAGCGTCTCGATTTCCTGGCGCATGTGGGCGATGCGCCAGTCGGCCGGCAGGAAGCAGTCACCCGAGTCCGGGTGCAGCTCGCCCCGAATCAAGGCGAACAGGCTCGATTTGCCGGCGCCGTTGGCACCGATGAGGCCGGCTTTGTGGCCGGCGTGCAGGGTCAGCTCGGCGTCTTCTAGCAGACGTTGCGGGCCACGCTGTAAAGTCAGGTTCTGAAGTCGAATCATAATGGCGGCGGAGTCTACCAGCTTCGCTCGCAACTGGCGCGAGTAGCACTATGTCCTCTGACCTGTGGAGCTTTTCCCTTGGCACTTACGCCCGTCCCGGCGTTGAAGCCGCGTGCCTGACTTTGCAGTCGGCGGGGGTGAATGTGTGCCTGTTGTTGTGTGGCCTGTGGCTCGGACAGCGCGGAGTCGCCTGCAACGGGCAACGATTGCAGCAGCTGCGAAACGTGGCCGAACCTTGGGACACGGAAGTCGTTCGACCGCTGCGCGCCTTGCGCCTGCAATGGAAAGCCATCGCGACTGAAGATGCCGAACTGGATGCGTTACGCGAACAAGTGAAAGTGCTGGAGCTGGAAGCCGAACGGCATCTGTTGTTGCGACTGGAGCGATCGGCGCAAAGTTGGCCGCAGGATGAGGCGACCGATTTATCGGCCTGGCTGGAGGGTGTGGCGGCGGACGCCGCACACCTGGACCGCGACGCGCTGCATCAGCTGCGCGCCGCGGTAACCGGCACTTAGGAAGCGCTGGTTGGGGTGGTGCTGGTGCTCGACGGCGCTACTGGCGTTGGCGCAGTGGTGGCTGTCGAGGTAGAGGCTGCTGGTGCAGGAGCGGCCGAAGCGGATGGCGCTGGCGTCGCTGGTTTGGCAGCAGGAGCCGGGGTTGGCTTGGCAACGGCGGCCGGTTTTTTCACCGCTGGTTTGGCAGCGGCTGGTTTTGCGGCTGTCGCTGGTTTGGCGGCGGCTGGCTTGGCAGCAGCAGTTTTTACAGCTGGTTTTGCCGCCGATTTAGCAGCCGGTTTAGCGGCTGGCTTGGCAGCGGTTTTTGCCGCTACTGGTTTTGCGGCAGGCTTGGCAGCAGGTTTCGCGGCGGCGGTTTTGGCGGCTGGTTTGGCAGCTGTCGTTTTCGCCGTAGCAGGTTTGGCAGCAGCGGTTCTTGCAGCCGGTTTAGCGGCCGCGGTTTTCGCCGCAGCAGGTTTGGCAGCGGCGGTTCTTGCAGCCGGTTTAGCCGCCGCAGTTTTCGCTGCAGCAGGTTTTACCGCCGCGGTTCTTGCAGCCGGTTTAGCGGCTGCAGTTTTGGCAGTGGCTGGCTTGGCGGCAGGTTTGGCAGCGGCTGTTTTCGCTGCCGGTTTTGCAGCGCTGGCAGCGACCGTTTTTTTCGCAGCCGGTTTAGCGGCGGTTTTTGCTGCGGCTTTCACCGGAGCCTTTGCAGCAGGCTTGGCCGGTGCCTTTGCAGCAGCCGGTTTGGCCGCGGCTTTCTTGGCAGGGGCCGCAGCAGGCTTGGCCGAACGCAGGGACAACGCCTTGCCGACAGCCTCTTGTACACGACCGACGCCCTGGGCCAGTTTCAGGCTTTCTTGAGCATCGCGCTTGAGTTGCAGAATGTAGGTGCGGGTCTCGGACTGACGATCCTTGAGGGAGTCGAGCAAGTCTTCGAGTTGCTTCACTCCGTCCTTCGCCTTGGCTTGTGCCTTGGCCTTGCCGGCCGCCGCAGCGTCCTGCAATTTGGTGCGGGATTTGTGCAATTTCTCCTGCGCTTTTCCGCGCTGCTTTTCCAGTTTGGCGAGCAATTTTTCAGCATCAGCCAAGGCTTGTGAACAAGCGGTTTCCAAATGCTCGAGCAAGCTGCCCGAGAGTTGTTGGAGTAAGTGCAACGGGGTATTTACAGGCTTCTTGGTGGCCGACATGGTTTACCTCCTGGCTGACGTGGGTGCGGCTCATACTAGACCTCTGCTGCTACCGCCGCTAGGGCATGTTGACAGTATCGAAAGCGCTGCGTTGCAACGGATCGAAAATCTTCCGGGCTTGCGTAAAACAAGTTCACTGTCGCACGCATTCACACTGGCATAATCTGCCGCATCTCAGGTCGGAGAGTGCCGATGTCGCGCTACCTTTTTTTATCGCTGTGCGTGTTTTTTTCCGTGGCTCAGGCCGCCGAAAAAACCACCGAAAATGAAGCTCACGATCTCGCGTACAGCCTGGGCGCAAGCCTCGGTGAGCGTCTGCGCCAGGAGGTTCCCGATCTGCAACTTCAGGCACTGGTCGAAGGATTGCAGCAAGCCTATCGAGGCAAACCGCTGGCCCTGAAAGACGAGCAGATCGAACAGATTCTGGCCGAGCATGAAGCGCAGGTTGCCTTGCAACAGAGTGAGCCGCAGAGCGAAGTCGCCCTCGAAAAAGAAAAACGTTTTCTCGCGGAAGAAAAAGCCAAACCCGGTGTTCGTGAACTGGCCGATGGAGTATTGCTGACGGAGTTGGTGCCAGGCACCGGCGCGAAAGCCGGCCCGAATGGCAAGGTCCAGGTCCTGTACATCGGTCGACTTCCCGACGGCACCGTGTTCGATCAGAACAGTCAGCCGCAGTGGTTCAGTCTCGACAGTGTGATCAGCGGATGGCGCAGCGCCCTGCAAAACATGCCGGTCGGTGCGAAGTGGCGATTGGTGATTCCATCGGCACAGGCTTATGGCGCCGACGGTGCCGGCGACTTGATCGATCCATTCACGCCGCTGGTATTCGAAGTCGAATTGCGCGGGGCCACCGGCTGAACAACGCAAACGAAAAACGGCGCGCATAAGCGCACCGTTTTTTTGAGGGTGTTACCGGAAGGGGTTCAGGCTTGAACCGAATCCTCTTCCTTGTGAGCCGTGTGCAGCACCTCGATCAGGCAGTCTTCCAGTTCGAAGCGTTCGTGCAACAGGCCACCCAGCTCCTTGAATTTCTCTGCCACGCACTTGCCTGCATCGCACAGGTCGTTGAACGCAAGCAGCTTCTCGGTGATGACGTCGATACGCGGGTAGATCGTCTCGGCCAACTCGAGGCCGCGAGTGTCGCCAAACGCCTTGGCTTCGCCCGTTAGCTGTTCGTAGATCTCGAAGTGCCCGGCAGACACGTAATCGACCAGCACGCCGCAGAATTCCTGCAATGGCTTGCGGTTCTCGCCCAGAGCTTCAGGCTTGGCGCCGAGAGCATCATAGGCCCGAACCAGTTCGTGACGCTCCTGCAACCAGCGATCGATCAGCAGATGCACTCCACCCCAGCGTTCCTGAGCATTCTGACAACTTTCGAGCATGGTGATCTCTCTTCCCTTGTGGGTCATGCTGCCCTACACCTGTCGCACACTTGAAGATCAAGAATCGGCCAGGCAGAGCGTCATTCGAGCAACATAATTCCAATGACACGTGCGGGCCAGATTATGCCCGCGCGACTGTGGCTTCAAGGTACGCAGGAGATAAAGTTCATACAAGTGTTTAATCGCCCGCCAGCGCGGGGTGCGACGACTCGCCGCTGAGCGGTCGCCGGCAGGCGATCCAGACAACGCGTAGCAGCTGCTGAATACTGAGAATTGTCATCGCGACAAAGAACAACAGGCTCCACTCCGGCAAGCTCAGGTCGAACAGCGTCCATGAAATCCGTGCACAGTCGGCCGTGCCGTTGAACATTTGCTGCACAACATAAACCCAGGGATTGCTTGCGAACAGATCGGCCAGATCCGGCGAACACGTTGACAGCTGTTGCAGCGGGTCGCCTTGCAGCAACACCTGGCGCCACGCCGTCACTGTTCCCGCCAGGCTGCACAGCAAACCCAGCAGCCAATACAGGGAAGAACCCAAACGGCCGGGCCCATGCACCGAAGCCATCAGGCAGACACCCGTGAGTAACGCCAGACACATCCGCTGCAACAGGCACATGCCGCACGGCTGGAGGCCGACCGCATATTCCAGGTAATAGGAAACGCCCAAGGCCAGGGCGTCGGCAACGAAAACCATGAAAAACAAGGAGCGTGAGCAGGCCAACGACATGGCTTTTCCGTACCAGTAGAGACAAGTGGTTACGGTAGAGGAAAGCGCGCCAGCCTTACAAGACGGGTCAGCAGGGACACTTCAACAGAAGTGTAGGGAATTCCCGACAGAGTTGAGAGGATCAGATGTAGTCCTCTGTAGGACTTTGTTACCAACCGACCAGGACTGTAAGAATTAACGTCTTTTTGGCGAGGGAGCTTGCTCCCGTTCGATTGCGCAGCCATGGTAAATCAAAGGGTTGCTTCGCAATCAGGCGGGAACAAGCTGCCTCGCCACAGGCTTCAACAGCAGTTAGCTTTTAGACGGCTGCAGGCACCGGCAACGGCGCTGCCAACAAACGCTCATCCAGCAAGCCAAGGCCTTCCTGGAACAACTGATTGCTGCGCTCGGTGTCACCCAGTTGTGCCAGCAATCGCGCCAGCTCCGCACAGGCTTCCGGGTTGCGCTGCACGCGCAGGCTGCTTTCCAGATAGTCCCGGGCCTTGCCCCACAGACTGTTTTGCAAACACAGGCGACCCAGGGTCAGCAACAGACTCGGGTCGGCCGGATGGTTCTTCAGCCAGCCCTCGGCGGTTTGCAGCTGACGGGCTGGATCACTACCGCGAACCAGTCCGTAAAGGCGGGCCAGATGGCTGTCGTAGTTGCGCTTGAGCGCCGTTCGCAAGACCTCTTCGGCCTCGATCTGGGCGCCGATTTGCCGAAGCTGCTCGGCATACGCCAACACCAGTTGCGGTTCCTGGCGCTGTGCCGAAGTGAGTTGCTGCCAGGCGCGGTTGAGCGATTGCAATCCGACGGTTCCGTCTTCTTCGCGGTGCGCCGCCAGGGACAGGTTTTCCCCCCAGGCCCGGCGTTCCAGTTCGGCCAGCTCGGCCGGCGGCAGGACCTTGTCCTTGCGCAGCTCCGGCAGCAGGCGAATAACGGCCGACCAATCACCGCGCTGTTGATGCAAACGCTGCAACTGGCGCAAGGTCTGGACGTTATGAGGGTGACGCTCATGCATCGCCTGCAAGGTCACCAGGGCGCCATCGGTGTCGCCGCGATCGGTCTGCAGTTGAGCGTGACTCAAGGCGATCGCCAACTCGGCCTGGGGCTGGCGCTCCAGCGCACGCTCCAGCAAGTTGTCGCTTTCCTCGTAGTGGCCTTGCTCGTTGGCAGCGCGAGCAGCGCCGAGGTAGTAAAGCAGTGGCTGGCGCTCGGCTTCGGCGGCGCGATGCAAATGACGCTGCGCGCTGGCCCAGCGACCTTCGGCCAAGTCCAGCTGACCGTGTTCGATCGCCACTTGCACCCGACGGCTGCGGTTGCGCCGCGACCAGGGATTGACCACGCCACTGGACGTCATGACCAGTTCGATCAACGCCTTGATGCCCCAGAATACCAGCCACAACACCGCCACCAGGGCCAGGGTTGCCCACAGGCTCGATTCGAAACGGAAGCTCTTGTAAGCGATCAGCACGTAGCCGGAATGCTCGGCAATCGCCAACCCCAAAGCGGCGGCAGCGGCGATGACCAGAAACACGATCACATAGAGGCGCTTCATGGCGTGGCCTCCGGCAGAGTGTTTGCGGCAGGCTTGGCCATGGGTTTGATCGAATCCTCGGCGTTGACATTACGTCGCTCGAGATAGCCCTGAACCGCGCTCAGCGTGGCGGTCAGATCCGGCGTGACCACGGTAACCGGCTGCTTGCTCAGTTCGCCAACCTGCTCGAGCATCACTTTGCTCTGCGGGTTGTCCGGATTGAAGTTGCCTTTGAGCACGTCCCGCGCTTCGGCCAACGCCTGGGTGTAAACCGCAGCCTGACCGTTGAGTGCCGCCCACTGCGCCTGCTCCAGCGCCAGGCTCAGGGCCAGACGCACCTGGCTCAGGCTTTGCCCTGCCAGCAATGGACGTACATTTTTGTCAGCGTTGAAATCGATGCGGATGTAACGCGAGATCTGATCCCACCACTGCGCCCAGCGACTGGCGCCGTCGCCATCGGCGGTCAGGCCCAGCAGGGATTCGCCGCGGTCCTTGTACTCGGGTGCGAGCTCGGTGAGGTTGATGACTTGATCGCGCAGCGCCCCCAGGCGCAGGAAAAGGCCAGTGCGATCCGGCTGTTCGGTGCTGCGCAAGGCGACCAGGGTTTTCGCCACTTGCTCGCGAGCGGCAAAGGAACCCGGGTCGTTCTGTTCACGAAGAATTTCGTCGGCGCCCTGCACCAGGGCCTGAGCGCTGCTGATGTCCTGCAACGCCGAAAGTCGCAGGCTGGCCAGGCGCAGCAAGTGTTCGGCCTCGGCCAGACGCCAGTCCTTGCGGCTCGCGCCGAGGACGGTTTCCAGACGTTGATTCAAACGTTGCTGATCGCCTTGCAGTTGAATCACCAGACGGCTTCGAGCGTCCAGTTCTTCGGCGGCTGGCATTTGCTCAAGGCGCGCACTCAGGCGCTGCTCATTCAGCTTCAGGCTTTGCGCCTGATCGTTCAACGCCTGCACCTGGCTCAACTGCTGCTGCGTATTGGCTTGCAGGTGACGCACCTGCCAGACACCCCAACCGCCCACCGCCACACCGGCGGCGCCCAACAGCAACGCGACTATTGCCAGCCCATTGCCTCGGCGCTGCTCGGCAGCAGGTGGCGCAGTTTCAACCGGAGTTTCAACCGGCGCATCAAGCACTGGCTTCACGTCATCTTTAGGCAAGGCTGTTTCGTTCACGTATCCATCCTTTGCATTAGAGAACGGGTTCGGGATGCTCCCGTAACGCCGTCAGCAAAGCCGCGGCACTGGCGCCACGACAATCCACAACTGTTTGGGCTCCGGCGGCACGTGCCAGCTCGGCAACCCTGGGGCTTGGAACAAACAACGGCAACCGCGCCAATTGCGGCCAGGCAGCGCCGGCCAATCGATGCAGGTGCTCAAAACCCTGTCCACTGCTGACCACCAGTCCGTTCAAGCGTTCCGCCTTGATCCGCTCTGGCAGTACTGCTGGCGGGTATTGCGGCAGATCGCGGCGGTACAGCTCCAGATACTCGACACTAGCACCAAGCTCGCGCAAACGCTCAGCAAGCAACTCGCGCCCGCCCTCTCCGCGCATGATCAATACCCGTGGATCGGGCGGTGCGACAGCCTCGCGCAACGACGCAAGTTCCAGCAAGGCTTCGCTGTCATCACCCTCGGCCGGAAAACTCACGTCCAATCCGTGGTCATCGAGAATCCGTGCAGTCGCGGCGCCCACGCTGAACCACTTCTGGCGTGGTGGTTGCGGCCAGTATTGACTGACCAGCTCCACCGCGATTCTGGCGGCCGGCTTGCTGACCACGATTACCGCGCAGTACCGATCCAGATGCTGAATCACCTCGCGCATTGTGTCAGAGGCAGGAATCGGTTCAATTTCCAAAAGCGGCAAACTGCTGCTGAAAATCCCCGCTTCGGCCAAAATCTCGCTCAGCGCCGCCGACTCATCCGCGGGACGCGTCAGCAGCAGGCGCCAGCCCGTCACTCGTGACCTGCCTCGCCGTAGACCGCTTTCAGAATGTCATTGGCGCCCTGGTTCAGCAGGTCTTCGGCCACTTGCACACCCAAGGCCTCGGCATCGCTGCGCGGAGCACGGGCCTCGGCGCTGAGCAGCAGGCCGCCGCTCGGATCGCCCACCAGACCGCGCAACCAGATCTGCTCGCCTTCCAGCACGGCGTAACAGGCGATCGGCACCTGACAGCCGCCATTCAAATGTTTGTTGAGCGCACGTTCGGCCGTCACGCGGGTGGCGGTGTCCTGATGGTGCAGCGGTGCCAGCAAAGCGTGGATTTCGCTGTCGACGGAGCGGCATTCGATGCCGACAGCACCCTGGCCACCGGCCGGCAGGCTGTCATCGACGCTGATGGCAGAGGTGATTCGATCTTCGAAGCCCAGACGAATCAGGCCGGCAGCCGCGAGAATGATGGCGTCGTATTCACCGGCATCAAGCTTGGCCAGACGCGTGTTGACGTTGCCGCGCAGGAAACGGATTTCCAGGTCCGGGCGACGGGTCAACAACTGGGCCTGACGGCGCAGGCTGGAGGTGCCGACAATGCTGCCTTGCGGCAGTTCGTCCAGGCTGGCGTAGGTATTGGAGACGAATGCATCACGCGGGTCTTCTCGCTCGCAGATGCAAAACAGGCCGAGGCCTTCGGGGAAGTCCATCGGCACGTCTTTCATCGAATGCACGGCGATGTCGGCTTCGTTCTCCAGTAGAGCCGTTTCCAGTTCCTTGACGAACAGACCCTTGCCGCCGATTTTCGACAGCGGTGAGTCCAGCAGTTTGTCGCCACGACTGACCATGGGCACCAGCGTCACGAGCAGACCCGGATGGGCCGCTTCAAGACGGGCTTTGACGTATTCGGCCTGCCACAGGGCGAGAGCACTTTTGCGGGTGGCGATGCGGATTTCGCGAGAGGACATGGATCAATCCGTACTGAATAGATACGGCGGATAATAACAGCTCAGCCAAATCCACTTTGACTTGTATCAGGTATTGCCTGGCCTCCCTGGCCCCGGATGTCCGGCAATCGGGTGATAAATTCGCCTGAGGATGGCGAATTAAAGCTGTTGCATCATTTTGCGCACGCCGGCCACATGACGCCGGCTGACGATCAGGGCGTCGCCGTTCAGGCCTTTGAGGAACAGCTGAAAGTGTCCCAGAGGCGTGCGTTGCAGGCGCTCGATGCGTTCGCGGGCGACCAGGGCGTTGCGGTGGATGCGCACGAATCGGTCACCGAATTCATCTTCAAGGGCCTTGAGCGGTTCATCCAGCAGCACTTCGCCGCCTTCATGGCGCAAGGTCACGTATTTATGGTCGGCAATAAAGTAGACCACCTGACCCAACGGGATCAGCTCAATACCCTTGCGGGTACGCGCGCTGATATGGCTGCGAGGGCCGCTACCGGTTTCGGCGGCGGGACGGGTCAAAGCCGCAAGCTGGACACGATTGGGCCGCTCGGCTTTTTTCAATGCTTCATGCAATTGTTCTGTACGCACAGGTTTCACCAGATAGCCTACGGCGCTGGCCTGTAAGGCTTCCACGGCAAATTCATCGGGCCCTGTGCAAAACACCACGGCTGGCGGGGTTTCACGTTCGCATAACCGTGCAGCCACTTGCAGGCCGTCGAGGCCTGGCATGCGGATATCGAGCAACACGATATCCGGCTTGTGGCTGTCGATCAGTGCCAACGCTTCTTCGCCGTTCGTGGCGCTGGGCTCCAGGACACTGTATCCCTCGAGTTCGCCGACCATTCGGCTCAGGCGCTCGCGGGCAAGGGGTTCGTCATCAACGATCAGGACATTCATATTGCGCTGGATTCCTGCGTGAGTCTCGCACAAGGATAGCGTAGACAAGTGGAGTGACGTCCGTCACCGCGATCCACGCTAAGACTAGCGCGAGGGCCAAAAAGTGCCGCCCGTCCGACCGCTAAATTTTTATTTGCCGGGCAATCGGCGGTTGGCGAGGCATCGCCGTAGGGTTTGCTGATACACAATACGAACACCCCCTCTGCTTATAGTCCGCTGCAGCGCCGAGAAGTGCGCTGATCCTACTGTCCAACTGTAGACGGTTGCCGGGACGTTATTACTCAATTGAAAAATATCGTTGCGCAATTCCGGTCAGGCTGGCTTCGAGCATAGGCCGGGACATGAGAAAAAAACGTATCGACCAGTGTCAGCGACAGGATTGGCAACCCTGTTATTATCCGCGACAGCTTTCAACGCCATCTTTCTTCAGCCGATACGAGCGAATTCATGAGCACTGACAAGACCAATCAGTCCTGGGGCGGCCGCTTCAGTGAACCCGTCGACGCCTTCGTCGCCCGCTTCACCGCCTCCGTCACCTTCGACCAGCGCCTGTATCGCCACGACATCATGGGCTCGATCGCCCACGCCACCATGCTGGCCAAGGTCGGCGTGCTGACCGATGCCGAGCGCGACAGCATCACCGATGGCCTGAAGACCATCCAGGGTGAAATCGAGGCCGGCCAGTTCGACTGGCGCATCGACCTCGAAGACGTGCACATGAACATCGAGGCGCGCCTGACCGACCGCATCGGCGTGACCGGTAAAAAGCTGCACACCGGCCGCAGCCGTAACGACCAGGTCGCCACCGACATCCGCCTGTGGCTGCGTGACGAGATCGACCTGATCCTGGCGGAAATCACCCGCCTGCAAAAAGGCTTGCTGGAACAGGCCGAGCGCGAAGCCGGCAGCATCATGCCGGGCTTCACCCACCTGCAGACCGCACAGCCGGTGACATTCGGTCACCACATGCTGGCCTGGTTCGAAATGCTCAGCCGCGACTACGAGCGCCTGGTCGACTGCCGCAAGCGCACCAACCGCATGCCTTTGGGCAGCGCCGCACTGGCGGGCACCACTTACCCGATCGACCGCGAGTACACTGCGCAACTGCTGGGCTTCGATGCCGTGGGCGGCAACTCGCTGGACAACGTGTCCGATCGTGACTTCGCCATCGAGTTCTGCTCGGCCGCGAGCATCGCGATGATGCACTTGTCGCGTTTCTCCGAAGAGCTGGTGCTGTGGACCAGCGCGCAGTTCCAGTTCATCGATTTGCCGGACCGCTTCTGCACCGGAAGCTCGATCATGCCGCAAAAGAAAAACCCGGACGTGCCGGAACTGGTGCGTGGCAAGACCGGCCGCGTCTTCGGCGCGCTGATGGGCCTGCTGACCCTGATGAAAGGCCAGCCACTGGCCTACAACAAGGACAACCAGGAAGACAAGGAGCCGCTGTTCGACGCCGCCGACACCTTGCGCGACTCGCTGCGGGCTTTTGCCGACATGATCCCGGCGATCAAACCCAAGCACGCGATGATGCGCGAAGCGGCCCTGCGCGGTTTCTCCACCGCCACCGACCTGGCCGACTACCTGGTGCGTCGTGGCCTGCCGTTCCGTGATTGCCACGAGATCGTTGGCCATGCCGTGAAGTACGGCGTGGAAAGCGGCAAGGACCTGGCGGAAATGAGCCTGGAAGAACTGCGCAAGTTCAGCGACCAGATCGATCAGGACGTGTTCGCCGTGCTGACGCTGGAAGGTTCGGTGAACGCCCGTGACCATATCGGCGGGACTGCGCCAGCGCAGGTCAAGAAGGCTGTGGCTCGCGGTCAGGCGTTGCTCGCCAGCCGTTAAGCCGCCAAAAGCTTCGCGAGCAAGCCCGCTCCCACACTGGGTCTCTGGTGTTCACAAAGTATGTGTTCACCATCAATCCAGTGTGGGAGCGGGCTTGCTCGCGAAAGCGACCTGAAGGACGCTACAAATCTACTTCTTGGACGCGACCATCGCCATGAACGCTGGCATCGCCGCTTCCTTGTCCGCTGCAATCCGCTGCACGTTCGGGTTCTGCTCCAAACGCTCCAGCAGTGCCCGGGCCGCTGGCATTTCAGCCAACAAATCCAGGTCGAACAGCTTCTTCGCTACCGCACAGGCCAGCGGCACGCTGTACAGAAAGTACAGATCTGCAATGCTCAGGCTGTCGCCCGCGACATAAGGGGCAAACTTGCCGTGCCGTCCCAGCGAGGCAAAACCCAGCAGCAACTCGGCCTTGGTCTTGTCCTTGATCGCGTCCGGCACCTTCATGCCGAAGAATGCTTCGCCATAACAGGCGCGCCCCGGCAACTCGATGTACAGCTCGATTTCCTTGGCCAGTGCCAGGACCTGCGCCCGCTCGAAGGGATCGCCCGGCAGCAGCGGCGTACCTTTCTGGCTCTGCTCGATGTATTCGAGAATCACCGCGGTTTCATTGATGAAACCTTGCTCGACACCCAGCACCGGGACCTTGCCGCGCGGACTGATTGCCAATACCTCGGGGCTCGTGCCCGCATAAAACGGTACTTCTTCGAACGGCAGACCTTTCTCCAGCAACGCCAGTTTCACCATGTTGTAGTAGTTACTGACGGAAAATCCATAAAGCTTGAGCATTACAAAGCCTCCAGGCCGTGCGGGGTGGGCAGTGCCTGCTTTATAGAACGCCAGGGCGTTTCTTGCCAGCAGCATCATGGCGCTGAATGCAGGTAAACTGACCGCCTTTCCTTGAGGAGCCTGCCATGAGCGAGCCAACCCCCGACAACAACCAGGACGATATCGACGAAGAAGAATTCGCCGAAAACACCCTGGTCGAAGCCATCGAAAACCAGATCGAAAGCGACAATCCGCCTGCCGCCAAGGCCACCTTCAACAAGTTGACCCTGGTGGGTTACGAACGTGAAGAAATCCTCAACCTGATGGCCCACGTTCTGGCGGTGGAAATCGACGCGATCCTCGAAGAAGACCGCGCATTCAACACCGAATGGTACGAAGCGGCGCTGCGTGCCCTGCCAGAATTGCCGCCGGAAAAGAAGTAACCCTTCATTGCCGGATGGGGCTTTTGTGGCCAGGGAGCTTGCTCCCGCTGGATCGCGCAGCGGCCCCAAAAGCTTTACGGCTGCTACACAGCCGAGCGGGAGCAAGCTCCCTCGCCACAGTTAAGCCCCCCTCAGCAAGCTTCCCCTCAGCAACACCCCACACAATTTGTCACCCATCATTCCTGCCTTCCTCCAGCCCCTGACTACACTGGTACGCACCCCGCTGCCGCACCACCCGCCGGGGAATGCCTCCCAAGGTGAAAAACCCTGTCGCGAGCACTGGACATGCCGCACGAGTGGGATCACCTTAGGGGCGCTGTCGTCCAATTCCTAGAAAGTCTGGAGTCCTTATGTCGCTTACCCCTGAGCTGGTTGCCGAACTGGAAATCCTCGCACTCTTCAACCTGGACAGTTCCCAGGAAGGTTTGAAAATTCATCAGACCGCTGCCCCGAAAGCCATTGCTGCCGCTCAACGCCTCTTCGCAAAAGAACTGATCGACCAGCCTGATGGCGGTTATCTGACCAGCCTGGGTCGAGACGCCGCGCAAAACATACAAACCGTCCTGACCATTCTGAGCGTCCCGGAAACCGCCTGAGCACCACCGCATCGCCCACGGAAACCCCTGCTACGGGATTTCCGCGGGCACACTTCGTTGCATGCCGTCGCCCAGCGATAAAAATCTGACGTCAAAAAACAAAATCCGCTTAAACGTCCCGCGACCGAGGCGCTAAACTGCCCTTCATTCTGAGACCTCCCACGTCCGAGCCCTGCGAGCCGGTTTGAGCTGACATGACCCGCACCCATGAAATCCGCCCTGATCTGGACGAGGGGATCGACCGCAAGGTTCTCAGCCAGCTGCGCGCACGCTTTTTAAAACTCAACGAGGGCCGCATGGCCCGCGCCATGGAAGGGCTGTCGACCCGCCAGCAAGGGGTATTGACCCTGCTGCCGCTGTTTTTCCACGTCAATCATCCGTTGTTGCCGGGTTACGTTTCGGGCAGCACGCCCGCCGGGCTATCGAACTTCGAGCCCGACGCCAATGCCCTCGCCGAAGCCCAACGCCTGACCCGATCGTTTTCCTACAAGCCGCGCCACGGCAGCAATCCGCCGCGACCGATTCACGGCCTGTTTCTGATGGGCAGCCTCGGCACCCTCGCCCAGGCCGATCAGAGCGACATGGACGTCTGGGTCTGTCACGCACCGGACTTGAGCGAAAGCGAACTCAACGAGCTGCGTAAAAAATGCCAGTTGCTGGAAACCTGGGCCGCGAGCCAGGGCGCCGAAGCGCATTTCTTCCTGATCGACCCGGCGCGCTTCGTGCTCGGCGAGCGGGACAATCAACTGAGTTCGGAAGACTGCGGCACCACCCAGCACTACCTGCTGCTGGACGAGTTCTATCGCACCGCCATCTGGCTGGCCGGACGCACGCCGATCTGGTGGCTGGTGCCGGTTTACGAAGAGGCCGCCTACGACCGCTACACCCACGCGTTGCTCTCCAAGCGGTTTATCCGCGCGGACGAAACCCTTGATCTGGGACACCTGGCGTACATCCCCCCCGGCGAATTCATCGGTGCAGGACTCTGGCAGTTGTTCAAGGGTATCGAGTCCCCCTACAAGTCGGTGCTCAAGCTGTTGCTGACCGAGGTCTACGCCAGCGAACACCCCAGGGTTCAGTGCCTGAGCCTGCGATTCAAGCAAGCTGTGTTCGCCAATCGGCTCGACCTCGACGAGCTGGATCCGTACGTCGTGGTCTACCGGCGCATCGAGGAATACCTCACTGCCCGTGGTGAACCGGAGCGTCTGGAGCTGGTGCGCCGTGCGCTGTACCTGAAGGTCAACCGCAAACTCACCGGCAGCAGTCGCACCCAGAGCTGGCAGCGTTCGTTGCTTGAACGCCTGGCCCACGAGTGGCACTGGGATCATCGTCAACTGGCCCTGCTCGACAGCCGCAGTCAGTGGAAAGTCCGCCAGGTCAGCACTGAGCGCCGGGCGTTGGTCAACGAACTGAATTACAGCTACCGCTTCCTGACCGAGTTCGCCCGCAGCGAACAAACCGTCAGCCTGATCAACAAGCGCGACCTCAACGTGCTGGGCCGGCGCCTGTACGCGGCGTTCGAGCGCAAGGCGGACAAGGTCGAATTTATCAACCCCGGCATCGCCCCGGACCTGGCCGAAGACACACTGACCCTGGTGCACGCGCCCAACAAGAAAGAATCGGGGCAAACCCAGTGGGGCTTGTACAACGGCAGCCTGACCGCCCACGAGTGGGAGCACTTCGCGCCGATCAAGCGCAGCCGTCAACTGCTGGAACTGCTGACCTGGTGCCATCGCAACGGCGTCATCGACAGCAGCACCCGACTGGCGTTGCATCCCGGCGAGAGCGACCTGAGCGAGTTCGAACTGTTCAACCTGCTCGGCAGCCTGCAACAGAGCATCGCCCTGCCGCTGCCCACCGTCGCCGAAGAACCCTTGTTGCGCGCCAGCGTGCCGACCGAGGTGCTGATTCTGGTGAACGTCGGTGTTGACCCGCTCAAGCATCACCGCGACCTGAACATTCTGATGACCACCGAGCGCACCGACTCCCTGAGTTACGCCGGGGTTCGGGAAAACCTGGTACTGACCCTCGATCAGGTCACGCTCAACAGCTGGAATGAAGTGCTGGTCAATCGCTTTGACGGCCCTCACGCCCTGCTCGACTGCCTGCGCGATTACCTCAATAACCTGCCAAGCGGACCGCGACAGCCAAAATTGCGCGTGCGTTGCTTCTGCCATAACCGCGCGCAATTTATCGCGCAGCGGGTCGAAGAAGTGATCGACACCGCGCAGAACCTGCTGCTGAGCAAACTCAATCATCGCTACCTGATTCAGGTCCAGCAGCATTACCACGTGCTGGAACTGGTGCCAGGGCAGGTCAATCACGTCGCCCTCGCCACCCTGCCGGCACTGTTCGATTACCTGGGCGAAGAACTGGCAAGCTACAGCCCGCTGCACCTGGACCCGATGGCGCTGGAAGATCAGGACCTGGCGCTGATTCTGCCCATGGGCCAGCCAGACTGTATTCAGGTGTTCTACCGGATTCACGACAACCAGGCCGATCTGTACGTGATGGATGAATTCAACGCCTTGTGGCAGCAGTGTTTGCCCTATCACGACGAACAAAGCCTGCTGGTGCCGTTGCAACGCTTCCTGCAATCGATCCAGTACCGGCGCGATGCCTTGCTGCCGATGGACGCTGCCCAGCCATTGAGCCTGGACACGCTGTATTACCAACTATTGCCATCCGGCCCTGGGCGAGCCCGCCGGGTCGAGCCCAAAAACCCACCGCAAACCCCGGTCAACAAACCGTTCTACGACGTGCAGGCAATCGTCGGCAAAGCCGCACCGGGCGAAGTGCACGTCACGTTGTATTGCAATCAGCGGGAATTTTCAGAGCTGGAGCATGGCGAGCAACTGTTCAGTGTGGTCGCCCGGGAAATTGTCGAACAGCGCCGCGAGACCGAACGCTATCGCTGCTACATCACCGACCTGGACCTCTCGGGCCTGCTCGGTGATGGTCAGAGTTCAAGCAATTTGTATTTGCGCTACAAGGCCGATCTGGAGCGCGCACTGAACGACGCGCTCGAGTTGGTCTGAAGAAAAGCTTATTCCGGGAAGTCGCCGCCATGGGCGGGCTGCGATTCGACTGCCAGCAGGGTCAGTTTCAGAGTCTTGCCGCCAGGTGCCGGCCAGTCGATGTGCTGGCCGACCTTCAGGCCCAGCAGTGCGCTGCCGACAGGCGCCAGAATGGAGATCTTGCCTTCGTCAGCGTTGGCATCCTTTGGATACACCAACGTCAGGTGATAGTCCTTGCCGCTGCTTTCTTCACGGCAATGCACACGGGAATTCATGGTCACGACATCGGCGGGCACTTCATCGTGACCGACCAGCGTATCGGCGCGATCCAGTTCGGTTTGCAGCGCGATAACGCCCGGCAGCGTGTCGTCCAGGCTGTCGATCAGGCGTTCCAGACGCTGAACGTCCAGACGAGTAAGGGTGATGGAAGGTGCGGTCATGATAGAGGCAGACTCCTTTCTTCTGCACAGAAAAAGCAAAACCCCGCCAGAAAAAGGCGGGGTTTTCACGAACCTCGATGGGTTGAGGCGTTTCTGGACACTATCACAGCTCAAAAAATATACAAGTGAGGGGCGACCACAGCCCGGCGCAGACTTTGGGAGAGGAGGCTCCCTCGCCACAAAAGCCCTTATGCCAGGGCTTTGCGCTGAACGGCCTGCGCGCAGATGACCCGCCGACGATCATCATCCGCCGAGCGCCATTCGCGGATGTCTTCGACATGGCGAAAACACCCCAGGCAGACCTTCTGTTCATCCAGCCGACACACGCCGCTGCACGGCGAGGGCACCGCCGGGCTGACATTGCTGTAAAGCGGCTTTGGCGGACGAGCGGGGGCAGGCTCAGTCACGATCTCACAGACCTTCGAAATCGAATTCAGCGCCGGCCTGTTGCTTGACGATGCGCTCAAGCATCTCGCCGAGCTGCTCTTCGCTCTTGTCGCACATCCAGCGCTCGCTCTCTTCGTCGTAGTCGAAGTGGAAGCCACCCGATACCGCCGCCAGCCACAGCTGACGCAGGGGCTCCTGGCGGCTGAAGATCAACTGGCTGCCGTTTTCGAACTTGACGGTGAGCACACCGGCCGAGCTCTCCAGATCGATATCCAGGTCGCTCTCATCGAAAATATCCTCCAGCGATTGCTGGGTAGCATCGACCAGATCGTGGAAACGGGCTTCGGTCAAACTCATTGCGGCAACCTCAAAAAGTGTCTGTTCACGCTCAAGCGCCGCAAGATACGGGCGAGCCCCAGTGATTGCAAAGAATAACGACCCAGCACCGATTTAGGTACATCAAACACCGCCCCTGTGGGAGCGGGCCTGTGGTGAGGGGATTTATCCCCGTTCGACTGCGCAGCAGTCGCAAGCACTCCCGATTAGCGAACTGCTGGGGCTGCTGCGCAACCCAACGGGGATAAATCCCCTCACCACAAAGGTTCGCTCCCACAGGGATTGCACCTAACTGGCCAAGCCCCGCCGGACGGGAGCCCGGTCGCATAGGCAAGCTGCCGGGTGGCCGGTATACTCCGGCGCAATTAACGCATTTTCAAGGATTTCGCCATGAAGCGCCTGATCTCTTCCCTTGCTGCGCTCGTCGCGGTTGCCTGTCTTGTGTCGGCCTGTGGTCAAAAAGGCCCGCTGTACCTGCCCGACGAAAACCAGGACCCGGCCGAGCAGGCGCAGTCCTCGCAAAAGCAGCCGTCGAAGGCACACAAGCACGACGTCTACCAATAAGGGAACCGCCATGGACGCTTTTAACTACCGTGACGGTGAGCTGTTCGCGGAAGGGGTTGCCCTGTCCGCCATCGCCGAACGCTTTGGCACACCGACCTACGTCTACTCCCGCGCCCACATCGAAGCCCAGTACCTGGCGTTCGCCGATGCGCTGGCCGGCATGCCGCACCTGGTCTGCTTCGCGGTCAAGGCCAACTCCAACCTGGGTGTCCTGAATGTCCTGGCGCGTCTGGGCGCCGGTTTTGACATCGTCTCCCGTGGCGAGCTGGAACGCGTTCTGGCCGCCGGCGGCAGCCCCGACAAGATCG
Source organism: Pseudomonas sp. NFX71 (assembly GCF_048079215.1). Classification (NCBI taxonomy): domain Bacteria; kingdom Pseudomonadati; phylum Pseudomonadota; class Gammaproteobacteria; order Pseudomonadales; family Pseudomonadaceae; genus Pseudomonas; species Pseudomonas sp. NFX71. The sequence continues at coordinate 1,692,145 of NZ_CP182230.1, forward strand.
TGTTCTCCGGTGTCGGCAAGACCCGTGACGACATGCGCCGCGCCCTGGAAGTCGGCGTGCACTGCTTCAACGTCGAATCCACCGACGAGCTGGAGCGCCTGCAAGTGGTCGCCGCCGAGCTGGGCGTTCGCGCCCCGATCTCGCTGCGCGTGAACCCGGACGTCGATGCTGGCACCCACCCGTACATTTCCACCGGTCTCAAAGAGAACAAGTTCGGCATCGCCATTGCCGACGCCGAAGACGTGTACATCCGCGCCGCGCAACTGCCGAACCTCGAAGTGGTCGGCGTCGATTGCCACATCGGTTCGCAACTGACCACCCTGCCGCCATTCATCGACGCCCTGGACCGCCTGCTGGGCCTGGTCGACCGCCTCGGCGATTGCGGCATTTACCTGCGCCACATCGATCTCGGTGGTGGTTTGGGCGTGCGTTATCGCGATGAAGAGCCGCCACTGGCTGCCGACTACATCAAAGCCGTGCGCGAGCGTCTCGACGGCCGCGACCTGGCGCTGGTGTTCGAACCGGGCCGCTTCATCGTCGCCAATGCTGGCGTGCTGCTGACCCAGGTCGAGTACCTCAAGCACACCGAACACAAAGATTTCGCCATCGTCGACGCGGCCATGAACGACCTGATCCGTCCGGCGCTGTATCAAGCCTGGATGGACGTCACCGCCGTGCGCCCCCGTCAAACCGCAGCACGTGCCTATGACATCGTCGGGCCGATCTGCGAGACCGGCGATTTCCTGGCCAAGGATCGTGAGCTGGCCCTGGAAGAAGGCGACCTGCTGGCCGTGCATTCGGCCGGTGCTTATGGGTTTGTCATGAGTTCCAACTACAACACCCGCGGCCGTGCCGCCGAAGTGTTGGTGGACGGTGATCAGGCAGTTGAAGTGCGTCGCCGTGAGACGGTAGCCGAGTTGTTTGCTGGCGAAAGCCTGCTGCCGGAGTAAAACCATGCTGCTGCGTTTTACCAAGATGCACGGCCTGGGCAATGACTTCATGGTCCTCGACCTGGTCAGCCAGCACGCGCACATCCTGCCCAAGCATGCCAAGCAATGGGGCGACCGGCACACCGGCATCGGTTTCGACCAGTTGCTGATCGTCGAAGCGCCGAGCAACCCTGACGTGGATTTCCGCTATCGGATCTTCAACTCCGACGGCTCCGAAGTGGAACAGTGCGGCAACGGTGCGCGCTGTTTCGCCCGTTTTGTGCTCGACAAGCGCCTGACCGCAAAACGGCAGATTCGCGTCGAAACCAAAAGTGGCATTATCGAGCTGGATATCCGCAGCGACGGCCAGATCAGCGTCGACATGGGCGCACCGCGCCTGGTGCCGGCCGACATACCGTTCGTTGCCGACAGTCAGGCGCTGAGCTACTCGCTCGACGTCGACGGCGCAGCCGTTGAACTGGCCGCCGTGTCGATGGGCAACCCGCATGCGGTGTTGCGCGTCACGGATATCAACAACGCACCGGTGCATGAACTGGGGCCGAAAATCGAACATCACCCGCGCTTTCCTGCGCGGGTCAATGTCGGTTTTCTCCAGGTCATCGACCGGAACCGCGCGCAGTTGCGCGTCTGGGAACGCGGTGCCGGGGAAACCCAGGCCTGCGGCACCGGCGCTTGTGCTGCTGCAGTGGCCGCGATCAGCCAGGGGTGGATGGATTCGCCGCTATTGATCGACCTGCCCGGCGGGCGTCTGTCCATTGAATGGGCAGGCCCAGGCCAACCGGTCTTGATGACCGGCCCGGCAGTCCGTGTTTACGAAGGACAAGTACGTCTTTGAGTGAGTCAAACCCATGACCGACAAGCCCCAGGTTCCCGCCCGACAGCCCGACGAATCCCCTTCCGAAAGCCTTGAGGCGGCGGCGATTGCCGCGTACCTGGAGGCTCATCCGGACTTCTTCGTCGAGCACGAAGAACTACTCCCGGCCATGCGCATTCCGCACCAGCGTGGCGACACCATCTCGCTGGTCGAGCGCCAGATGACCATCCTGCGCGATCGCAACATCGAATTGCGCCATCGCCTCTCGCACTTGATGGACGTGGCCCGCGACAACGACCGCCTGTTCGACAAGACACGCCGCCTGATTCTCGCCTTGATGGACGCCAGCAGCCTGGAAGACGTGGTGATCAGCGTCGAAGACAGCCTGCGCCAGGACTTTCAGGTGCCTTTTGTCAGCCTGATCCTGCTGGGTGACAACCCGATGCCGGTCGGCCGCTGGGTGACCCACGCCGATGCGCAAACCGCCATTGGTGGTTTGCTCTCGGAAGACAAAAGTGTCAGCGGCAGCCTGCGCGAGCATGAACTGGACTTCCTGTTCGGTGAAGAGCAGCGCAAGCAGATTGGCTCCACCGCCGTCGTCGCCATCAGCCATCAAGGCATCCACGGCGTGCTGGCCATCGCCAGCCGTGATCCGCAGCACTACAAAAGCTCGGTGGGCACGCTGTTCCTGAGCTACATCGCCGAAGTCATGGGCCGCGTGCTGCCACGGGTCAACAACTCCCTTCGCTCGGTACGCTGATCGTGGAACGGCAACTGGACGCTTACTGCGATCACTTGCGCAGTGAGCGGCAGGTGTCGCCCCACACGCTGTACGCCTATCGCCGCGACCTCGACAAGGTGCTGGGCTGGTGCGTCAAACAGAACATCGACAGCTGGGCCACCCTGGATATTCAGCGCTTGCGCAGCCTGATCGCTCGCTTGCATTCCCAGGGTCAATCGTCGCGCAGCCTTGCGCGCCTGCTCTCGGCCGTGCGCGGGCTCTATCACTATCTGAATCGCGAAGGCCTGTGCGATCACGATCCGGCCAACGGTCTGGCGCCGCCGAAAGGCGAACGACGGCTGCCGAAGACCCTCGACACTGACCGCGCCCTGCAACTGCTTGAAGGTGCGGTGGAGGATGATTTCCTGGCGCGCAGGGATCAGGCGATCCTGGAGTTGTTCTACTCCTCCGGCTTGCGCCTGTCGGAGCTGACAGGACTCAATCTCGATCAACTGGACCTGGCTGACGGCATGGTCCAGGTGCTCGGCAAAGGCAGCAAGACCCGACTGTTGCCGGTGGGTAAAAAGGCCCGCGAAGCGCTGGAGTTGTGGTTGCCATTGCGCGCCATGACCAATCCGGCAGATGACGCGGTGTTTGTCAGCCAGCAAGGTCGGCGCCTCGGTCCTCGGGCCATTCAGGTGCGAGTCAAGGCCGCTGGCGAGCGCGAGCTGGGGCAGAACCTGCACCCGCACATGCTGCGACATTCTTTCGCCAGTCACTTACTGGAATCTTCGCAAGACCTGCGAGCCGTGCAGGAATTGCTCGGCCATTCGGACATCAAGACTACCCAGATCTACACCCACCTGGACTTCCAGCACCTGGCGACGGTCTACGACAGCGCCCATCCACGGGCCAAACGCATTAAGGGCGATGATTCATGACGATCCAATTGATCACCTTCGACCTCGACGACACCCTGTGGGACACCGCCCCGGTGATCGTCAGCGCCGAAGCCATCCTGCGTGAATGGCTGACCGAACATGCACCGAATCTGGGCGCGGTGCCGGTGGAGCATTTGTGGACGATTCGCGAGCGCATCCTGAGCAGCGAACCGGGACTCAAACATCGCATCAGCGCGTTGCGTCGGCGAGTACTGTTCCATGCGCTGGAAGAGGCCGGCTATGACCATGGCCAGGCGTCCGACCTGGCTGATCAGAGTTTTGAAGTGTTTCTGCATGCGCGGCACCAGCTCGAAGTATTCCCCGACGTGGAGCCGACTCTGGAGGTCCTGGCGAAACACTACGCGCTGGGCGTGGTCACCAACGGCAATGCCGATGTGCGCCGGTTGGGGCTGGCGGATTACTTCAAGTTTGCGTTGTGCGCCGAAGACATTGGCATCGCCAAACCGGATGCGCGACTGTTTCATGAAGCGTTGCAGCGTGGCGGCGCGACCGCGCAAACGGCGGTGCATATTGGCGATCATCCGGGTGATGACATTGCCGGGGCGCAGCAGGCGGGGTTGCGGGCGATCTGGTTTAACCCGCAAGGCAAATTGTGGGAAGCGCAGAAGTCGCCGGATGCCGAGATTCGCAGCCTGACCGAATTGCCGGCGTTGCTGGCGCGGTGGAACGCCCAACACTGATCCTGAAAACACCACAAAACCCTGTGGGAGCGAGCCTGCTCGCGATGAGGACTTAACATTCAAAATAGATAGTGGCTGACACACCGCCATCGCGAGCAGGCTCGCTCCCACAAGGGATTGCATCGCCCCGAAAATTTTATCCCTCCCATGAAAAAGCCCGCAGCGACGGCGGGCTTTTTCAGCAAGCAGGAAGCAAGCGCTTAGATAGGCCGGCTGCCGTACTTGTTGTCAGGCTTCTTGGGAGGATCGGCGACCACATTGGCCTCCACTTCCTGCACCTTGCCGCCCTTGGCCAGGAACTCTTCCATGGCTTTGGCCAGGGCATCGCGCTCCTTGTTTTTTGCTTCGACGCTCGGCAGCTCATCGACCGATACCGCAGCCTTGGCCTTTCCTTTGGCGGTCGGAACGGGCGCTTCCCCGCCGTCGTCTTCAACGACGTCGTCGGTCGCAGCTTCCAGGCCTTCCTCGGTTTCGTCGTCGCCTACTTCGAGGTCGTCGTTTTCCAGATCATCGTCGCTCATGTTCTACCTCATGACTTGCGAAAAGCAGATTAGTTATAGCCCAGCTTCACCGTCTGTCGACAGCCGCCGGAAAAATTCGATAACCACTGGTGACCAGCGGTTCATGCCTCTTCACCGTGCAAGGTGGCGAGGACTTTACGGGCACCGCCAAAATCACGGTGCTCGCCCAGATAAACGCCTTGCCAGGTCCCCAACGCCAGTCGGCCTGCCGAAACCGGCAAACTGAGCTGACAGCCAAGCACGCTGGCCTTGAAGTGCGCCGGGAGGTCGTCCAGGCCTTCGTCGTTATGCTCATAGCCGTCTGTTCCTTGTGGGATCAGACGATTGAAAAATCGTTCGAAGTCGCGACGTACCGCCGGATCGGCGTTCTCGTTGATGGTCAACGACGCCGAGGTATGCTGCAGCCACAAATGCAACAGACCGACCCGACACGCCTTGATTTCAGGCAGGCCGGCGAGTAACTCGTCCGTTACCAGATGAAAGCCCCGGGGCCTCGCCCGCAGGGTAATCAGAGTCTGTTGCCACATACAGTTCTCCGCACGTTCGGGGCGCATTCTAGCGCGCTCTGGGAAAAAACAAAGGCCCTAATATTCCTTCAATCATGTAAGCCATTGGCCGCAGAAAAACGCCCGTCGTAAACGCCCTTAAACGTGTACGAAAAAACCTTTCAGCAGGTCCTTCACTGACAAATCCCAGACAAAAAAATGCCCGGCAAGCCGGGCAAATTTTTATGCGCGTGCTTACAAGTTGTAGCCGCGTTCGTTGTGGAGTGCCAGATCGATACCGACGGCCTCTTCTTCTTCGGTGATACGCAGACCCATGACGGCGTCCAGCACCTTGAGAATGATGTAAGTGACGATCGCGGTGTAGATCACCGTGAAGCCCACGCCTTTGCACTGAATCCAGACTTGTGCGGCGATGTCGGTAACGGTGCCGAAGCCACCCAGCGACGGTGCAGCGAACACACCAGTCAGGATCGCGCCGAGGATACCGCCGATACCATGCACACCGAAGGCGTCCAGGGAATCGTCATAGCCGAGCTTGCGTTTCAGGGTGGTGGCGCAGAAGAAGCACACCACGCCCGCTGCCAGGCCGATCACCAGCGCGCCCATCGGGCCCACGGTGCCAGCGGCTGGCGTGATGGCGACCAGACCGGCCACAACACCCGACGCGATACCCAGTGCGCTTGGTTTGCCGTGGGTGACCCACTCGGCGAACATCCAGCCCAGTGCGGCGGCGGCCGTTGCGATCTGAGTCACCAGCATCGCCATGCCGGCCGTGCCGTTGGCTGCTGCAGCGGAACCGGCGTTGAAGCCGAACCAGCCGACCCACAGCATCGCCGCGCCCATCAGGGTGTAACCGAGGTTATGCGGTGCCATCGGGGTGGTCGGGAAGCCTTTACGCTTGCCGAGCACGATGCACGCCACCAGACCGGCCACACCGGCGTTGATGTGCACCACGGTGCCGCCGGCGAAGTCCAGCACGCCCCAGTCCCACATCAGGCCGCCGTTGCCGGACCAGACCATGTGCGCGATCGGTGCATACACCAGGGTGAACCAGATGCCCATGAAGATCAGCATCGCGGAGAATTTCATCCGCTCGGCGAAGGCACCGACGATCAGCGCCGGGGTAATGATGGCGAAAGTCATCTGGAAGGTGATGAACACCGCCTCAGGGAACAGCGCCGCAGGACCGGTCAGGCTGGCTGGCGTGACACCGGCGAGGAAAGCCTTGCCCATGCCGCCGAAGAACGAGTTGAAATTGACGACGCCCTGTTCCATGCCGGTGGTATCGAACGCGATGCTGTAGCCATAAATGACCCACAGAATGCTGATCAGACCGGTAATGGCGAAGCACTGCATCATCACGGAAAGAATGTTTTTGGAACGAACCATGCCGCCGTAGAACAGCGCGAGGCCGGGAATGGTCATGAACAGCACGAGGGCTGTCGAGGTCAGCATCCAGGCGGTATCGCCGGAATTGAGGACTGGGGCCGCCACTTCGTCTGCCGCCAAAGCAAGGCTGGGCATTACGAGGGACAACAGGGCTCCTAGCCCTGCGAATTTACGCAGAGTCATATTGTTTTCTCCTGGGGCGTTGGGTTTGTGGCGGCTTAGATTGCGTCGGTATCGGTTTCGCCGGTACGGATGCGAATCGCCTGTTCCAGATTGACCACGAAGATCTTGCCGTCACCGATCTTGCCGGTGTTGGCCGCCTTGGTTATCGCCTCGATAACCCGGTCCAGATCCTTGTCGTCAATGGCGACATCGATCTTCACCTTAGGCAGGAAATCGACCACGTATTCCGCGCCGCGATACAGCTCGGTGTGACCCTTCTGCCGACCGAAGCCTTTGACTTCAGTAACGGTAATGCCCTGCACGCCGATCTCGGACAACGACTCGCGCACGTCGTCCAACTTGAACGGCTTGATGATGGCAGTGACTAGCTTCATGAAAACTCTCTCCCGAATTGGTGGACTTGCCCCAGGAAAACAAACCCGACTCAAGTCTAAGCGCAGTGCCTGGCTTTGTAACGCATCGTCGGCCTTACCTGCCCGTCCGACGCCAGCTAACCGCTCCGCACGAAACACTTCCCCGTTCCGCTTGGCGCACTGCATTCGTCACAGCGACTGCATCAGTGCATGGGTTACTACCGACTAAGCAGAAAGCTTGCCATCTCGCCAAAAACCCCTGATATCAAGCGCTTGCCTGCCACGGTGGCTTGCTGCGCGCGATTGCACGACGCGTAACGCACAACAACAGTGCGGTGCCGTCCGTCCGCATGCGCGAAAAGCGTGCATCCCTGCGGTCGGGATTGACTATAGACACTGCGTGATACACTGCCCGCCATTGTTTTCAGGACATTTCCCATGCTCGCGCCCAAAGACTTCCTCGACGCCCTGACCGGCACCGCCTCCCGCCTCTTCAGCGGCGACACCCCACTGCCGAAAAGCGAAATCGAAAGCCAGTTCAAGGCGTTGTTGCAGAGCGGGTTCAGCAAACTGGATCTGGTGAGCCGGGAAGAGTTCGATAGCCAGATGGTCGTGCTGGCACGCACCCGGGCACGGCTGGAAAGCCTCGAAGCGAAGGTTGCGGAGCTGGAAGCGAAGCTGAGTCCGCCTGCCGAATAACCCTGCTGACAACGCAGCCCCCTGTGGGAGCGAGCCTGCTCGCGATTAGAGTCACCTCGGTCTACAAGCCTTCCCACACTGGCCAGACCAACCCTGTAGGACCTGTCAAAGGCTGCAATCTTCTGATCTGCCGCCCCGCCACCATCTCGGCAACGTCCTACAAAGATCACCACCGCCGTCCGATAGCGCCGTGAAGCCCAGGCTCCTAAGCTCATTCTCAGCTGAATATTCAGCACTGGGTTTGGCGACCTGGAAGCTTAAGGCGTACGACGACCATCTCTCGAGTCATGGCGGCTGTGCGTGGGAGACCTTCGGGTCTGCCGGGTTCCTTTTGCTCCGGTTCGCCAACCCGCGTACAGCTGCCACCCAATTGTTTGGCGACGATTGACGGCAGCCTCTTTAGCAAAAGGAGCTGTATTAATGAGTTGCGATAACGCTTATCTAGTCCCTCACGTCTTCACCCGCCACAAACTCCACCTCCACGCGCTTTTGATCGAAAACCAGCCGTGGTTCAGCGCCCGAGACCTGGGCCGTCTGCTTCGCCTTTACCTCGACGAACGCGCCGTCCGAAAACTCGATCCCGATCAACATCAATCCGCGCGAGTCGTCATTCACGGCATCCTCGAAAACACCCTGCTGATCAGCGAATCCGGCGTCTACGCCCTACTCGTCTACCACTACTGCCCCGAATACCGAGGCATGCGTGAATGGCTGACCCACGACGTAGTGCCAGCCCTCAGAGATGCCCAACAACCGACGTCAACCGAACGCCCGATTCTGAGCCTGCTGAACTGGCCGGAAATGTCACTGAGTTTGCTGCACTGGAATAACCAGCCGTGGATTCGGCTGCAGGATGTTCCGCTGATGATGACGGAGCGGGAGCAGGCAAGACACCCGGTGGGATCGTGGTGGAAGCGAGCTTCACGAGTATTGCAGTCGCTTTGAGTTTCCGACTACTTGCATCGGCCATCAAACATGCATAACTTCAACGCACGCGAGTGTATCCACTGAGGGTACGCAGGCCTTGGCCTCACCAAAGCCTGCAATCGAAAAACCGTCTCCTCAAGACGGTTTTTTTTCGCCCGCGATTCAGACCAAACCATTCGCAACATCCTGCGAAAATTTGGCGCCTGCGCCGCCACGCTAAATCACCACCTCCCGACTACCCTTCAAAAACCCGCAGGAAGCGGCCCCCGTAAAGCTCAAGGAACGACCATGTCCCTCTCCATCGTCCACAGCCGCGCCCAGATTGGCGTGGATGCGCCCGCCGTCACCGTCGAAGTTCATCTGGCTAACGGTTTGCCATCACTGACCATGGTCGGTCTGCCCGAAGCAGCAGTGAAGGAAAGCAAGGATCGAGTACGTAGCGCGATCATCAATTCAGGCCTGCAGTTTCCGGCACGGCGCATCACGTTGAATCTGGCGCCTGCGGATTTGCCCAAGGACGGCGGGCGGTTCGATCTGGCGATTGCCTTGGGGATTCTGTCGGCCAGCGTGCAGGTGCCGACGTTGACGCTGGACGATGTGGAATGCCTGGGGGAGCTGGCACTGTCCGGCGCGGTGCGTGCGGTGAGAGGTGTGTTGCCGGCGGCACTGGCGGCGCGCAAGGCTGGACGCTCGTTGATGGTGCCTCGGGCGAATGCCGAGGAAGCCTGCCTGGCGTCGGGGCTGAAAGTCATTGCGGTGGATCATTTGCTGGAGGCGGTCGCGCATTTCAACGGTCACACACCCGTCGAGCCTTACGTCTCCAACGGTCTGCTCTACGCCAGCAAACCCTACCCCGACTTGAATGAAGTGCAAGGCCAACTCTCAGCCAAGCGCGCTTTGCTGATTGCAGCGGCCGGGGCTCATAACCTGCTGTTCAGCGGCCCGCCGGGGACCGGGAAAACGCTGTTGGCAAGTCGGTTGCCGGGGCTGTTGCCGCCATTGGCGGAAAACGAGGCGCTGGAGGTCGCAGCCATTCAATCAGTCACCAGTTGCGTCCCTTTAAGTCACTGGCCACAGCGACCGTTCCGCCAGCCCCATCACTCAGCCTCCGGACCGGCGCTGGTGGGCGGTGGTTCGAAACCACAACCCGGCGAGATCACCCTCGCCCACCATGGCGTACTGTTCCTCGACGAACTGCCGGAGTTTGATCGCAAGGTGCTGGAGGTTTTGAGAGAACCGCTGGAATCCGGGCATATCGTGATTTCCCGGGCGAAGGATCGCGTGCGGTTTCCCGCACGCTTTCAATTGGTGGCCGCGATGAATCCGTGCCCCTGTGGATATCTCGGCGAGCCGAGTGGTCGCTGTTCCTGCACGCCTGACATGGTTCAACGCTACCGCAACAAACTCTCCGGGCCGCTGCTGGATCGGATCGATCTGCACTTGACGGTCGCCCGTGAGGCCGCGGCTTTGAATCCCGCAATCAAACCCGGTGACGACACCCTGACCGCCGCCGTTCTGGTTGCCGACGCAAGGGAGCGGCAACACAAACGCCAGGGTTGCGCCAACGCGTTCCTTGATCTGCCGGGCTTGCGCATGCATTGCAAGTTATCCACAACCGACGAAACCTGGCTGGAAACAGCGTGTGAACGGCTGACCTTGTCGCTGAGGTCAGCCCATCGATTGCTCAAGGTTGCGCGCACCCTGGCGGATCTTGAACACGTCGATCGCATCACCCGTGAACATCTGGCTGAAGCGTTGCAGTACCGGCCAACCACCCACTGAAGCTCTACTCTTTGGTGAGATCCACTAACGGCGCCTGCCTCACCTCAGTCTCCCGACCACCCTGAATCTCTGTGACACGCTTCAGCGCGTTATCCACAGCGCTCTTGTCCGCCAGCAAGCTGTAGTTGATCCGGAATTGCCTGTGTTCGTTTGGCGCAATTGTCGGCACTAAACCGAGTGGCCGCTGATACCGACGGTTGTAGGAAAAACTTGTCCCCGGCTCCAGCCCGGTGACGTAGCCCTGGCCTTGGGTATCGGTGTTTTTCCACAGGGAAAACACGGGCAGCGTTTGTGTGTTGAAACCGACCGAAACGCCCAGGCTGCCCGCCTTGTTATGCAGTACCGTCAGCGTATCGCCCTTGGCGTCGGCATACGGCACGACGTTGTACACCGTCTCGTCGTAATCCTTGGTTGGCGCGCGATAGGTCTGCCAGTCCGGCAGTTCCGCTTTCGCTTTGTCGTTGAACGGCGACACTTGTTTCACCGGCGCGGCGAAGCGGGCGCCCTGCTCGAGAAACGGGGTGCTGAAGTTACTGTGGTACAGCGCCTGGTATTCCTTCGGGTAGTCGCCGTTGTTGGTCAGGGTGTCATTGAGGCTGAAGCTCGCACTGCCAGGTTCGGTGACCAGTTCGGTCGCGACAGAGAAGTCGACTTTCTTGAACGCCTGCTCTTTCAACTCGCCGCGCAGGCTGATGGCGTACGGCGGTTTTTCGTCAATGTGCAGGGTGACTTTACTGGCCGGGATGTTGGCAGCGCGACCATGCAGGGTCAGTAATTCGCCGTTGTCCATGCCGGGGTGGCCGACCCACTCGTAGCCGCAGCGGGTGACCAGCTCGTTGAAGCCTTCCAGCCAGCCCAATCCACCACGACCGTTGAGTTCGATGAAGGATGGATTGACCACTTCCTTGACCGGCGAATCCCAGCCCATGCGCACATTACCGACCGAGGCCTGCAGGACGTTCATCCCGCGGGTCGGCACCACTGAAAGCTTCATCGTGCCGTTATCGATGTCGACAATGCTGACCCCCTCCTGCCGCCCACCGTGCAGAGTTCGCAGGGTGACGGAAAAGGGTTTGTCGGTTTTCACCCCGAGTTGCTGGCTGGTGATTTGCCAGTTCTGGGCAGCCTTGTCGGTGTCGAGAAGGACGTAATCCCAGGCCATCGCATGGGACGCGGCAGAGAACGCACTGAGGGCGACGATGAGTTTGAGCGGAGTCATGGCGGGAGCCTTTATTGGAGTTGTGCCATTTTTATAGACTTGCTGAAACGTTTCATCAAGTTAAAAAGTGCAGACAAAGCCAAGAAGACCGCTTGGAGATAAATGATTCGCGAATGTGCGGCAAATCGAAAAGGGGGTCGATCCTTTCGCGAGCAAGCCCACACATTAGGTTGCAGGTGAACACAGCATTTGTGAACACCTGAGGTCAACTGTGGGAGCCTGCTCGCGATAGCTATTTCAAAGGCACCTCAACGAAACCGGTCAACCTCTTGGCGCAAATCAGCCGCCAGCTTCTCCAGTTCCTTGGCAGTCACCGCCAGGTTCGACACCACTTCCCGCTGCTCACTGTTCGCCAACGCAATGCTTTGCAGGTTGCTGCTGAGCAATGTCGCGGTGCTGCTCTGCTCCTGGGTCGCCGTGGTGATCGCCGCGAACTGCTGGCCAGCCGAGCGACTTTGCTCATCGATTCGCGCCAGGGCCGACGCGACGTTGGCGTTGCGCGACAGGCCTTCCTGCATCAGCACATTGCCCTGTTCCATGGTGCTGATAGCGTTGCCGGTTTCCTGCTGGATGCTTTGGATCATCCCGGAAATCTCATCGGTGGCCTGGCGAGTACGCGATGCCAGGTTGCGCACCTCGTCAGCCACCACCGCAAATCCACGCCCCTGTTCACCGGCACGCGCCGCTTCGATGGCGGCGTTGAGCGCCAGCAAGTTGGTTTGCTCGGCAATCGAAGTGATCACCCCGACAATCCCGCCGATTTCCTGAGAGCGCTGACCCAGGGTGTTGATCACCGTGGCGGTGCTGTTCAGTGCGCCGGCAATTTGCTCCAGGGACGAGGACGCTTCATCCATCGATGTACGCCCAATCTGGGTTTGTTGTGCGTTTTCCTGAGCCAGACGTTGAGTGCTGCCCATGTTGTCGGCGATGTTCAGCGAGGTGGCGCTGAATTCTTCCACGGCGCCGGCCATGCTGGTGATTTCGCCCGACTGCTGTTCCATGCCTTCATAAGCGCCACCCGACAGACCCGACAGCGCCTGGGCACGACTGTTGACCTCTTGCGAGGCCTTGCGGATGTGCTCGACCATTGTCGACAGCGCCTGGCTCATCTGGTTGAAGGCGCGGGCCAGTTGACCGATTTCGTCGTTGCTCGACACGTTCAAGCGCACGCTCAGATCACCGGCGCCCAAGGCTTCGGCCTGACGCACCAGATCACCCAGCGGTGCGAGCTTACTGCGCAGCAACCAGACAGCCGAGCCCACGGCGATCAACATCGCCAGCAGACTGCCAATCGCCAATTGAATGCCCACGGCCCAGGTCACAGCACGGATTTCACTTTTCGGCATGCTCGCCACGACCGACCACGGCCCGCCTTCAAAGGGCACGGCAATGCTGTAGAAGTCTTCGGACGTGTCGCTCCAGAACTCACCTTTACCCGGCGTCTTGGCCAGGCTGTTGATCGACTTGACCGCTTGCTCCGGTGCTTGCACACCCGCGATTGGCACCAGCCATTTGTTCTGCTCATCGAGCAGCGCCAAAGAGCCGGTCTGCCCGATGCGGAAGCGTGTGAGGTTGGCGAACTGCGCGTTCTGAGCGTCGGTGTAATCGAATCCTACGTACAACACGGCAATGACCTTACCGCTGCTGTCGCGCACGGGGGTGTACTGCGACATGTAGAAGCGTTCGAACAGCAACGCCCGACCTACATAATTCTGCCCCGCCAGCAAACGTGCATAAGCCGGGTTCGCGTGATCGAGCAAGGTGCCGATGGCGCGGCTGCCGTCCTGTTTAGTGACGTTCGTACTGACTCGAATGAATTCATCACCGCTGCGCACGAACACGGTCGCAACGCCCGCGGTCATTTGCTTGAACTCGTCTACTTCCTTGAAGTTGTTATTCAGCACTTCGCTGCCCAGGTGCAGGCCCGGGGTCTGCGTGCCCGCCACGGCCACCGGCTCGTCCGGGTGCACGCTCAGGCCTGCGCTGAAGCGCTTCTCGAACAGGCCGGCCAGGCGCTGGGTACTTTCACGCAACGTACCGTGAAACGTACTCAGCTGGTCGGCCAGCAAGCGGGCTTCGCTGGCCAGGTGCTCTTCGCGGGTAGCGAGGTTGGCAGAGTCCAGCGAGCGCAAGGCAAACACGGTGCTGCCGCTGATGACAATCGCCAGAATAACGGCGAGCGCAAGACCAAGCTGTGAGGCAATCCGGGCACGAGGTTGAGACATGACAGCTCCTGGCCAAGTGACCGGATCGTCATTGATCGGCTGCTCGGCAAATTTTCTAATAATGGGAATTGCATCGAACCTGCACGAAGGTTCCATCTGCAGATTTTCGGCGGCAAACCTGAATACTTGAGTAATAAGCGAGGATATGGCTCAAAGCCTCTATCTCGCCGGCTCTAACGATTCAGCTCAGGTGCTCGACATCCGGCAGTTTCATCGCCTGGGCTTCGCCTTGGAGGAAATCGCTGAGACGGCGCAAACGTTCACCTCCGGGACGTGTTTTCGGCCAGACGAGGTAATAATGCTCACCGCTGGCGACGGCAGTCGGCCACGGCAAACTCAGACGACCCTGCGCCACATCCTCGGCCACCATCAAAAGATCGCCCATCGACACGCCATAACCCCGGGCGGCGGCAATCATCCCCAGCTCAAGCGTATCGAACACCTGCCCGCCCTTGAGCGACACCTGTTCGGTCAGCCCCATGCGCTCCAGCCAGTTGCGCCAGTCACGCCGGTCAGGCGTCGGGTGCAGCAGTTCGGCATTGGCCAGGCGTTCGACATCCCAGGGTTGATCTTTCAGAAGATTCGGCGCGCCCACCGGAATCAGCTCCTCGGGGAACAGGAAACTCGCCTCCCAGTCCGGTGGAAAATGCCCGTTGCTGAGGATCACGGCACAGTCGAACGGCTCGTGGTTGAAGTCCACCGAGTCGACGTCCATCCAGGCGCTGGTCAGTTGCACCTCGTTGCCCGGTTGCAGATGGCGGAAACGGCTGAGCCGCGCCAGCAGCCAGCGCATGGTCAGGGTGGATGGGGCTTTCATGCGCAGGATGTCATCTTCGGCGCGCAAGGTATTGCAGGCGCGTTCGAGTGCCGTGAAGCCTTCGCGGATGCCCGGCAGGATCAGCCGCGCCGACTCGGTCAGTTGCAGATTGCGACCGCTGCGGTGAAACAGCCGACAGGCAAAGTGCTCTTCGAGCGTACGAATGTGTCGACTGACCGCACTCTGCGTAATCGACAACTCTTCGGCCGCACGGGTAAACGAGCTATGCCGCGCCGCCGCTTCGAATGCACGAAGGGCATACAAGGGAGGAAGACGACGGGACATGCGGAAAGCTCCTATAGCGCAATGGCGTCAACTTATCAGAATCTCCGCAGGATGAGTTTTAATCATGCCATCCATCCTTTTTATCCCTTTGTGCAAACCCCGCAGAGCGCCGAGAATCGACGCTTTCCCTGTTCTCTTTGAGCGTCGAGCGTGATGACCATGCAGCATCCAGCGCGTATTGAACTCTGGGCCATCCTGCGGCTGGCGGGGCCGTTGATTGCCTCGCAGTTGGCGCATATGTTGATGGTCCTCACTGACACCTTGATGATGGCGCGGCTGAGCCCCGAAGCACTGGCTGGCGGCGGACTCGGCGCGGCGACGTATTCGTTTGTGTCGATTTTTTGCATCGGCGTGATCGCGGCGGTCGGCACCCTGGTGGCGATCCGTCAGGGCGCGGGCGATATCGTCGGGGCGGCGCGACTGACCCAGGCCGGCCTGTGGCTGGCGTGGTTGATGGCGTTGGTCGCCGGTTTGCTGCTGTGGAATCTCAAACCGGTGCTGCTGATGTTCGGCCAGACTGAAACCAACGTTCAGGCAGCCGGGCAATTCCTGTTGATCCTGCCGTTCGCCCTGCCCGGCTACCTGAGTTTCATGGCCCTGCGCGGTTTCACCAGCGCTATCGGCCGGGCGACGCCGGTGATGGTCATCAGCCTCGGCGGCACGGTGGCCAACTTCGTGCTCAATTATGCGTTGATCACCGGGATGTTCGGCCTGCCGAAAATGGGCCTGGTGGGCATAGGTCTGGTCACGGCGATTGTGGCCAACCTGATGGCCGTGGCGTTGGCGCTGCATATTCGGCGGCACCCGGCGTACGACGCGTATCCCTTGCGCCAGGGTCTTTCGCGGCCAAACCGGCAGTACTTGAAAGAGCTGTGGCGTCTCGGCCTGCCGATTGGTGGCACTTACGCGGTGGAAGTCGGGCTGTTTGCCTTCGCGGCGCTGTGCATGGGCACCATGGGCAGTACGCAACTGGGCGCGCATCAAATCGCGCTGCAGATCGTCTCGGTGGCGTTCATGATTCCGGCGGGGCTTTCCTATGCGATCACCATGCGCATCGGCCAGCATTACGGCGCCGGGCAGCTGTTGGATGCGCGACTGGCCGGACGGGTCGGGATCGCGTTTGGCGCGGCCGCAATGCTCGGCTTCGCGATGGTCTTCTGGCTGCTACCCAATCAGTTGATTGGCCTGTTCCTGGACCACAACGATCCGGCCTTCCGTCCCGTCATCGAACTGGCTGTGAGCCTGCTGGCGGTGGCGGCGTGGTTCGAGCTGTTTGACGGTACGCAAACCATCGCCATGGGCTGCATACGTGGGCTCAAGGACGCCAAGACCACGTTCCTGGTCGGGCTGGGTTGCTATTGGTTGATTGGCGCGCCTGCCGCCTGGTGGATGGCCTTCCATTTGAACTGGGGACCGACGGGCGTCTGGTGGGGATTGGCGCTGGGCCTGGCGTGCGCGGCGGTGAGCCTGACGCTGGCGTTTGAGTGGAAGATGAAGCGGATGATTCGGCGGGAGCCAACACCTCAGGAAGGTTTCCGGATGGCTCAACCTGACTGAAATCCCCTGTGGGAGCTTTTGTCGCGAGGGCGCTTGCTCCCTCGCCACAAAAGCTGCGTGTTAAACCACGCCTTCCAGCGCCGGCTGCTGATTGCTGCCGAAACTCAAGTAATCCACCAGCTCCGCCAACGGCAACGGCTTGCTGATCAGATACCCTTGCACCTGATCACAGCCAAACCCGCGCAACAGGTCCAGCTGCTCCGGCGTTTCCACGCCCTCGGCAACCACTTCAAGATTGAGGTTGTGCGCCAGATTGATCATGGCGTGGACCAGTTTGCGATTCTCTTCGCGCCCCTCCATCCCACCGACAAAACTCTTGTCGACCTTCAGCAAGGCAATCGGCAGGCTGTTGAGGTGCACGAACGACGAGAAGCCGGTGCCAAAGTCGTCGAGCGAGAACCGCACGCCCAGACGCCCGAGGGCATCCATGGTCTGCTTCACCAGATCGCTGCGACGCATGACCGCCGTTTCGGTCAGTTCGAATTCCAGCCATTGCGCCTCGACACCGCGCTCGGCAATCAGCCGGCTCAGGGTCGAAAGCAACTGGCTGTCCTGAAACTGCCGGAACGACAGATTGATCGCCATGTGCAACGCCGGCAGACCCAGCTCGCGCAGCGCCTGCATGTCGCGCAGCGCGCGGGAAATCACCCAGTAACCGAGCGGCACGATCAAACCGCTTTGCTCGGCCAGAGGCACGAATTCGCTCGGCGGCAGCAAGCCACGTTCAGCGTGACGCCAGCGCACCAGGGCTTCGAGGCCGACAATCTGGCCGTCTTCGAGGTTCAAGCGTGGCTGGTAATGCAGTTCCAGCTCATCGCGACGCAACGCCCGACGCAGCTCGCTTTCGAGGTCGGCCATGCTGCGGGCATTGCGATTGATGCGTTCGTTGAAGATGTGAAAGGTGCAGCCTTGAGTGCTCTTGGCCTGCTGCATGGCGATGTGCGCGTGCCACATCAACGGATCGGCGCCGGCCTGGGCGCGGGCGTGGGCGATGCCCAGACTGGAACCGATCAACAGGCTTTCGCCGTCGACCCAATAGGGCTCTGCCAGTGCCTCGGTGATTCGTTCGGCCATCCACTCGGCGCGTTGCGGCGCGCGGCGGGTGTCGATCAGCAGGGCGAACTCATCGCTGCCCAGCCGCGCCAGTTGATCGCTCGCCTCGAGCTGGCTTTTCAGCCGCGCGACCACTTGCAGAATCAACCGGTCGCCAGCCTGATGGCCGAGGGCGTCGTTGGCGTGGCGGAAGTTGTCGAGGTCGAGGTGACCTAAGGCCAGGCCGCGGCCTTCGTTTTCTGCCAGTCGCGCGGCCAGCAGGGTCTGGAAACCCTGGCGGTTGGCGATGCCGGTCAGCGGGTCCTGTTCGGCGAGGCGCTGCAGGGTGTTTTCCAGCACGCCGCGCTCGCGCACATGGCGCAGACAACGGCGCAGCATGCCGGGGTCGAGATGCTCGCGCACCAACCAGTCGCTCACGCCATCGGGCGGCAACAGCGGCTCGTGCTCGAGCAGCAACACCGTCGGCAAATTGCAACGGCCCGGCGCCGGCTGAAGGGCCGGGATCGTCAACAACACCGCGCTGCGGTTGTCATCGAACAGAGTGCTGACCGATTCCCAGCTTGGAGCGCTGATGAGCACGGCCGAGCTCCCCATCGGAGCCAGACACTCGCGCAACAACGCTGCCCACGCTGGCTCTTCGGCCAGTAGCAGCAAACGCAAGGGTTCGACAGGCGTAGACAAGCTAGCTCCCTAGACTCTGCAATGATGTAGGCGGCGGGCATTATGCCGTGCCGATAACCAATGACCAAATGACATCAGTTATCAAACGATACCTTTGTATCCGGAATTACGAACATTAGACGCAAATTCACCGCGCATCCTGCGTGAAAGTAACAAAACCGGCAAATATAGATAGCGTGTTGCGTCACAAGTCGGAGAGAGCAGCACAATTCGCTGAGCCTGTTAAAATGCCGGCCCATTTCGTGACTGACTCCTGAATTTACGTATGTCCCGACTCAATCCCCGGCAGCAAGAAGCCGTGAGCTACGTCGGCGGCCCTCTTTTGGTGCTCGCCGGCGCGGGCTCCGGCAAGACCAGCGTGATCACGCGCAAGATCGCGCACTTGATCCAGAACTGTGGCATCCGCGCCCAGTACATCGTCGCCATGACCTTTACCAACAAGGCCGCGCGCGAAATGAAGGAACGGGTCGGCACCCTGCTCAAGGGCGGCGAAGGCCGTGGCCTGACCGTGTGCACCTTCCATAACCTGGGCCTGAACATCATCCGCAAGGAACACGTGCGGCTGGGCTACAAACCGGGCTTCTCGATTTTCGACGAGACCGACGTCAAAGCCCTGATGACCGACATCATGCAGAAGGAATACGCGGGCGACGACGGCGTCGACGAGATCAAGAACATGATCGGCTCGTGGAAAAACGACCTGATCCTGCCGGCCGAAGCCCTGGAAAACGCACGCAACCCCAAGGAGCAGACCGCCGCCATCGTCTACACCCACTATCAGCGCACGCTCAAGGCGTTCAACGCGGTGGACTTCGACGACCTGATCCTGCTGCCGGTGAAACTGTTCCAGGAACACGCCGACATCCTCGAAAAGTGGCAAAACAAGGTTCGCTACCTGCTGGTGGACGAATACCA
This sequence comes from Pseudomonas sp. NFX71, assembly GCF_048079215.1. NCBI lineage: Bacteria > Pseudomonadati > Pseudomonadota > Gammaproteobacteria > Pseudomonadales > Pseudomonadaceae > Pseudomonas > Pseudomonas sp. NFX71. The sequence continues at coordinate 1,711,384 of NZ_CP182230.1, forward strand.
GGACACCAACGCCAGCCAGTATTTGCTGGTGAAATTGCTGATCGGCACGCGCAACCAGTTCACCGTGGTGGGCGACGACGACCAGTCGATCTATGCCTGGCGCGGCGCCCGCCCGGAAAACCTGATGCTGCTCAAGGACGATTACCCGTCCCTGAAAGTGGTGATGCTGGAGCAGAACTACCGCTCCACCAGCCGCATCCTGCGTTGCGCCAACGTGCTGATCTCGAACAACCCGCACGAATTCGAAAAGCAGTTGTGGAGCGAGATGGGCCACGGCGACGAGATCCGCGTGATCCGCTGCCGCAACGAAGACGCCGAAGCCGAGCGCGTGGCCGTGGAGCTGCTGACCCTGCACTTGCGTACCGACCGGCCCTACAGCGATTTCGCGATTCTGTATCGCGGTAACTACCAGGCCAAGCTGATCGAGCTGAAGCTGCAGCATCACCAGATTCCGTATCGGTTGTCGGGCGGCAACAGCTTTTTCGGACGTCAGGAAGTGAAAGACCTGATGGCCTACTTCCGCCTGATCGTGAACCCGGATGACGACAACGCCTTCCTGCGGGTGATCAACGTCCCACGCCGGGAGATCGGTTCGACCACCCTGGAAAAGCTCGGCAACTACGCCACCGAAAGAAAAATCTCGATGTACGCCGCCACCGACGAAATCGGCCTGGGCGAGCATCTGGACACGCGTTTCACCGATCGCCTGTCGCGCTTCAAGCGTTTCATGGACAAGGTCCGCGAGCAGTGCGCCGGCGAAGACCCGATCTCGGCGCTGCGCAGCATGGTCATGGACATCGACTACGAGAACTGGCTGCGCACCAACAGCTCCAGCGACAAGGCCGCCGACTACCGCATGGGTAACGTCTGGTTCCTGATCGAGGCGTTGAAAAACACCCTGGAGAAAGACGAAGAAGGCGAGATGACCGTCGAAGACGCCATCGGCAAACTCGTCCTGCGCGACATGCTGGAACGTCAGCAGGAAGAGGAAGACGGCGCCGAAGGCGTGCAGATGATGACCTTGCATGCCTCCAAGGGTCTGGAATTCCCTTACGTGTTCATCATGGGCATGGAAGAGGAAATCCTCCCGCACCGCTCCAGCATCGAAGCCGACACCATCGAAGAAGAACGTCGGCTGGCCTACGTTGGCATTACCCGCGCGCGCCAGACGCTGGCCTTCACCTTCGCCGCCAAGCGCAAGCAATACGGCGAAATCATCGACTGCGCACCGAGCCGTTTCCTTGATGAATTGCCGCCGGACGACCTGGCTTGGGAAGGCACCGATGACACGCCGGTTGAAGTCAAAGCCGTTCGCGGCAATACCGCATTGGCGGATATACGGGCGATGTTAAAGCGCTAGAATTGAGCACTTTTCAACCAAACACTTTTTGACAAGCTAGGCGCACACAGCGCCAGTAGAGGAACGCTTCATGGAAGCACTGCACCAGAAAATTCGCGAACAAGGCATCGTGCTTTCCGATCAGGTCCTGAAGGTCGACGCCTTTTTGAACCACCAGATCGACCCGGCGCTGATGAAGCTGATCGGCGACGAGTTCGCTGCGCTGTTCAAGGACTCGGGCATCACCAAGATCGTCACCATCGAAGCTTCGGGCATTGCCCCGGCGATCATGACCGGCCTGAACCTGGGCGTACCGGTGATTTTCGCCCGCAAGCATCAGTCCCTGACACTGACCGAAAACCTGCTGTCGGCGACCGTTTACTCGTTCACCAAGCAGACCGAAAGCACAGTGGCGATCTCCCCGCGCCACCTGACCAGCAGCGATCGCGTGTTGATCATCGATGACTTCCTGGCCAACGGTAAGGCGTCCCAGGCGCTGATCTCGATCATCAAACAGGCCGGCGCGACCGTGGCGGGCTTGGGGATCGTGATTGAGAAGTCGTTCCAGGGTGGGCGTGCGGAACTGGATGCGCAGGGTTATCGGGTTGAGTCGCTGGCTCGCGTTCAGTCGCTGGCGGGCGGTGTCGTGACCTTCATCGAATAACCCGCTACACCGCATTTCCCCTGTGGGAGCGAGCTTGCTCGCGATGAGGCCATAAAGCCCAACAGCAATGTTGGCTAGCAGGCTCGCTCCCGCGGCGATTGAGTGGTTACTCGGGCAATTAGATTTCAAGCCTTTGGAAGATCCATTCGATAACCCGCCCCCGGCGCCCCTTCATGCATCGCTGCCTGAATGTCCGCATACAAGGCATTCGCCTCAGCGGTAGTGATTGATCGCGAACAATCACGCAGCACCACTCGCAGGAGTACATTCTCCTGGCCCGGTAGCAGCCCTAGGCGCTTGATTGCTTGTGCGGGTAAATCCGAGAACGCCCAGCGTCCCTTGACCTGCATCTCCTCGATCCAGTCAGAGCAGTCACCAGCCGCCTGCAACATCCTCTCGGTCAGCACCTCTTCGCTTAACCCCGGCGTAACCGCCAACGAGATGTCACGAGCAATCGACGGCAAACGCGATACTGCCGTCCATGGCTTCAGATCATGCATCTGCGCCTGCACTCGCACGTTCTGATCGCGTAGCAAGCGAATATCCGGGATGCCCTTGCGCAGCATTGTCAGGCGATCCAGCCCCATCCCCAGCGCCAGCCCCCCATGACGCAGCGGGTCTATTTTCAAGCGCTCCAACAAAGATCTCGCAATACGACCGCACTCCAACACTTCAACTGGAGCACAGTCATTCAACACATTTACTTCAATTCCGCCCTCCGTGTAGTGATGCGGACTATTGCTGTAGACCCAAGGTTTATCGGGAACGGCGGACTTGAGAATATCGCTGACCAGGCGCAACAGATGTTCATGCGTCGACATATCCGGATCACCCAGCACCCAAATATCCATTTGATGCGGTTCTGCGCAATGCCAACGATCCCGACTATCGCGACGGAAAGTAATACCCGGTGCGGCCAGCAAAATAGTCTGCCCCGGTTGCCGCACTTGCGCCGCTCGCTGAAGCGCTGCCGGAATCTGACTGGTGGTTTGCGTTCGCAACAGCGAGCACTCATCGACCCAACGGGTGTGTTCACTCCCGAGCGTGACTTCTGTCGGATCATAGCCGAGCAAACCGTAATTTTCTTCAGCAGACACAATACGCGGCCCAGTCTGTAACTGTGCTTTAGGCCAGCCTTTTTCAGCGAGTCCTTCCAGGACTTCATGCAGCAGCAGCCGGACGGCGTGATTGGGATTGTTTGTTTCGGTTAGATCAACGAGCAATAAGGCCTGATGGACAGACGTATCTGACAGATATTTCTTTGATGCGCGCACTATATAATCCTCTATCTACAGTTAATATCGAGCCAGAAAACGAAGCCCATAAATAAAGCTAACTACACAAACTCACCCACAACAACATAAAAAATTAAAATATCAAACTTTCAGAATAAGACTACAGATGCGCCCCACACAAATAACCGCATCACATCCTCCGAGAGTCGTGACAGATGAATATATTCTAAAAAATGCCTAGCAAGACACTTAACGCACCCAAAAAATCCTGTATTAATTAGTCCACTCCCAAGCAGCTCGGGGAGCAAACTAAAAATTGAAAAAGGATGATCATATGAAAAATGAAAAAGTCGTCAAAGAAAAGCTTAACCGGATCACTTCTGGCCCGGATAATTTTGGGTGGGCACCGTTGGCCTGGGCTCACACTGAGTAAATGATACCAATGCGCGGTAAGTGTTCTTTCCGCGCATTGGAAAAACCAGGAGAATTTTATGTCACCAACGAATATGATATCGACACTCTTCGGCCGTGAAGAATTATTAATTATTTCGGACTCAAATGACTTCCTCAGAGAGTGTGCGTTGCAAGGATTCAACACAGCCAATATTTTTGAGCTAAAGAAACTACCAAGAAACAGTATTGTTTTTTCTTTTAGCAATGACGCCGCAAAAATGACGTTTGACCTAGCAAAAAATACAGAAAGCAAAAGAAGCGTTTTCTGCGCAACTCAAGTGTTCGAACCCACTGTAGCTACTGCGCTTTATAGCCTTAAGCTTTTGCTGAGTAGCAATTTTGAACATGCCTTATGCACACAGCGATCTGTGTTAAACATGCTCAATTCACATGATTTCTTTTTTCTTTCTGGTAACGACGCCGACGCGCAGGTCTCCATTTTTCCGCACGCCCAGCCTTACGCACTACTTGCCGAAGACGTGTCTCACGATTTTGTTCAGTCCGTAGCAGAATTTTTCGAAGTTCATTACGCACACATGAACCCACAAGAGCCCTGCCCATTTTCTTTTACCGGAACATTAAAAATCGCGGGTATATTGACAGTGCTCAGAAAACCTAACCCGACCCTACCAGAGGGCCTAAAAACTTCACTTAATTGGCTGAGCAATCGAATTTCGAAAGAAGGTGCAGTGTTATCAATTAAAGACAACACCATCATCTCACTAAAAATAAAAAATGAAGAGCAAATAAAGCTTTTAGATCTTGCGGCTGGTGCTCGAGGACTTAAGCTGACGGAGTTTGCCATCGGGGTAAACGAGGCTATCTCATCGAATATCGATTACAAAACAAACTCACAAATGAATGAAGGCATCAGTGGAGTTCACTTAGCTATTGGTGATGGGTCTTCCGGTTATCACATAGACTTCCTTAGTCCATCTGTGAACGTAAGCCCAATACACTAGCTAATTAAGTGGTATCCCACGAAAGTAAAAATACCTGTTCTATTCCTCCTGTCTCAAAAATGTGGCCGGCGGCGTCGTGACCTTCATCAAGTAATCTGCCACACCGCATTTCCCCTGCTGGCGATGGCGTCGTGTCAGTCAAAATCTTCATGACCGACAGACAGCCATCGCCAGCAGGCTGGCTCCCACAGTTGGTTTTGCGTTGCGTGTTATGGCGCGGTGGCCTTCAGGCCGGTGAGCAGCAGGCGCTGGAACAAATCCTCTTTCAACCCCTCCGGGTTGGTCAGTTGCATCCGCTCCAGATGCTCGGGAAACGATTCAGGCTCTGGCGCATCCAGAGCGGCCTTGCCCAACTCCAGAATCTCCGTCAGCTTGAACTTGCTCTTCAGCCAGTTGAGCGCCCGCAACAAGTCCCGCTCCTCCCCAGTGAAATCACACCCCAGCGGATACTCCGGAAACAACTGCGGATGCCGCGCCTGAATCGCCTGTAGACGCTCTGGCCTGTTGTCGGCAAAACGCGGATCAATGCGGAAATTTTTCGGCAATTTACCTACGTCCTGCGCCTGTTCGATCAACCCCGACTGGAAGCGTGAATCGCTGATGTTGAGCAACGCCTCGATCACCGCCGCATCGGTCTTGCCGCGCAAATCGGCGATGCCGTATTCGGTGACGACGATGTCGCGCAGATGCCGCGGGATCGTGCAATGGCCGTACTGCCAGACGATGTTGGAACTGACCTCCCCGCCTGCCTCGCGCCAGCTTCGCAGCAACAGAATGGAGCGCGCGCCCTCCAGCGCATGGCCCTGGGCGACAAAGTTGTACTGCCCGCCGACGCCGCTGAGTACCCGCCCGTCTTCGAGCTGATCGGCCACACCGGCGCCAAGCAACGTCATGGTAAACACGGTGTTGATGAATCGCGCATCCAGGCGTTGCAAGCGTTTGAGTTCTTCCTGACCGTAAAGCTCGTTGATGTAGCTGATGCGGGTCATGTTGAATTCGAGCCGCTTGCTTTGCGGCAACTCACGAAGGCGCTCATAGAAACTGCGTGGCCCGAGGAAAAATCCGCCGTGCACCGAAATGCCGTCGATCTGCGCAGCCTCGTCCAGGGTGCCGGCATTGGCCTGTTGCTGAGTGGGCACGTCCGGGTAGACCTTGCGCCGCACGATCCCGGCATCGGCCAGCACCAGCAAGCCGTTGACGAACATTTCGCTGCAACCGTAAAGGCCCTTGGCGAAGGGCTCGATTCCGCCTTCACGGTCGATCAACTGCGCCCACTGGCTGAGATTCACGTCCGCCAGCAGCGCTTTGTAACCCTCGTTGTCAGCCTGTCGCGCCAGCAACGCAGCTGTCAGCGCGTCGCCCATGGCACCGATGCCGATCTGCAAAGTGCCGCCATCGCGCACCAGCGTGCTGGCGTGCAGGCCGATGAAGTGATCCTGGAAACCCACCGGCATGTTCGGCGTCGAGAAAAGCGTGGTGGTGTCCTTCTCATCGATCAGCAGGTCGAAGGCATCGATACCGATTTCCGCATCACCGGGCATGTACGGCAAGTCGTTGTGCGCCTGGCCCACGAGCAGGATCGTCTCCCCCGCTGCCCGGCGTTTCTCGATCATCGGGAACAGGTCGAGGGTGATGTCCGGGTTACAGCTCAGGCTGAGGCGATCGGGATGCTCGCTGTGACTGGCCACCAGTTGCGCGACCAGGTTCAAACCGGCGGCATTGATGTCCCGCGCGGCGTGGCTGTAGTTGCTGCTGACGTAATCCTGCTGAGCGGATGCGCTATGCAGCAGGCTGCCGGGCTGCATGAAAAATTGATGAACGTGGATGTTGGGCGGCAGGTTGTCCTTGTGCAGGCCCGCGAGGAAATCCAGTTCCGGATAGTCACCAAACACCCGTTCGATGAAGGGTTCAAGGAAGCGCTTTTGCAAACCGTCGCCCAAGGAAGGACGGCCCAGGCACAGCGCGGTGTAGATCGTCAGCTGCCGCTCGGGCAGTTGCGCCACGCGTTGATACAGCGCGTTGACGAAGTGGTTGGGTTTGCCCAGGCCGAGGGGCAGGCCCATGTGGATGTGCGCCGGCAACCGTGCCAACACATCATCGACCGCCTGTTCGATAGAACACAACTGCACCATCTGATCCTCCCTTACATTCCGTGAGTTGGGGTTGGACCGATCGTGCCGTGTCTTTGCTGCAATGAACAGCCTCGTGCGGCAAATCGCAGGCACAAAAAAGCCGCTCGAAAGCGGCTTTTTCGCGAAAGATGCAGGCGTATTACAGGCCGGACATCTCTTTGATTGCGCCTTTCAGCTCGTCGTCGGTGCAGTCGGCGCAGGTGCCTTTAGGCGGCATCGAATTGATACCGGTGATAGCTTTGGCCAGGATGCCGTCGAGGCCGCCCTGGTGATCGGCGCGCTCTTTCCAGGCCGCTTTGTCGCCAATTTTCGGCGCGCCCAGCAGGCCAGTACCGTGGCAAGCATTGCAATGCTTGGCAATCACGTCTTTAGGTGCCTTGGCACCGCCGCCTCCGCCAGCAGAGGCAGCCACTTCCATCCCCTTGCACTCTTTACCCTGAACGCAAACCTGGCCGACTGGCTCAAGGCGTTTGGCAATATCGTCGCTGGTCGCAGCTTGAGCGCTGACAGCCCATAGGGCCAATACGGTTGCTGGTGCAGCCAGCATTTTCATAATTAGATTCACGCGTTCACCCTCAATGGTGGCTAGTCACGCCTACGGCCACGGTTCGCAGGCGGGCGCAAGTATAGCGGTAAGCCCGCCGCACTGAAACAACCCCAAAGTCGAAGGGGTCTTGTTGCGCCGCGGAAAAACCCTTTGGGTGTCGCTGCCGTGCGGGCAGGACGCCTCTTCTCTTAGAAATTCGCCGGCGTGGCTGCGCTGATTAGCCGCGCCGGCGCATCGAACGGATTACGGAAGCGATGTGGCTTGGTACTTTCAAAGTAGTAGCTATCGCCTGCTTCAAGCACAAAAGTTTCCAGCCCGACCACCAGTTCCAGCCGTCCTTCCACCAGAATCCCGGTTTCCTCGCCCTCATGGGTGAGCATCTCGTCACCGGTATCGGCGCCTGGCGGGTAGATTTCATTGAGGAAGGCGATGGCGCGGCTCGGGTGCGCCCGGCCGACCAGTTTCATGGTCACGGCACCATCGGAAATATCGATCAGCTCGTTGGCCTTGTAGACGATCTGAGTCGGTTTTTCCTGCAGGATCTCTTCGGAAAAGAACTCGACCATGGACATGGGAATCCCGCCCAGAACCTTGCGCAGCGAACTGATCGAGGGACTGACGCTGTTCTTCTCGATCATCGAAATGGTGCTGTTGGTGACGCCCGCGCGTTTAGCGAGTTCACGCTGCGAAAGACCTTTGAGCTTACGGATGGATTGCAGTCGTTCACCGACGTCCAAGCTTGCGCCTCCAGGATTCAGGTTGTAGGAATATTGAGCGTTATCATGGCGACAGCGTTCAGTATTTACAACACTTTGGCCTGAATCCCGTGCGGCGAGGCGACTTCCGGTGCGCAGTGTTTGGGCTTAAGCCCCGGAATAGAGCAGCGGTACCCGGCGCAGGTTGCAAAAGATCTGGTAAGGAATCGTGTCAGCCGCTTCCGCAACCGTGCTGGCGAGCACATTTTTGCCCCACAACTCGACGGTCGAGCCGAGGCCGGCTTGCGGCACATCGGTCAAATCCACGCAGAGCATGTCCATCGACACCCGGCCGATCAACTGGCTGCGCTGACCGGCAACCATCACCGGTGTACCGGTTGGCGCGTGACGCGGATAACCATCGGCATACCCCATGGCCACCACGCCCACACGCATCGGTTTTTGCGTGATGAATTTTGCGCCGTAACCGATCGGCTCCCCAGCCGGCAGCTCACGCACGCAAATCACCTTCGATTCCAGGGTCATCACCGGTTGCAGGCGGGAGGCTACCGCGTTGGCTTCTTCAAACGGCGTGGCGCCGTAGAGCATGATGCCCGGGCGTACCCAGTCGCTTGGAATCTGCGGCCAACCGAGCACCGCCGGAGAGTTACGCAGGCTGATCTCGGCGGACAAACCCTGACGCGCCGCTTCAAATACGGCCACTTGCTCGGCACTGGCCTGACTGTGCAGCTCATCGGCACGGGCGAAGTGACTCATCAGCACGATCTTCGCGACCTTGCCGCTCGCCAGCAGACGTTGATAACCCGCCTGGTAATCCTTCGGATGCAGGCCGACCCGGTGCATGCCCGAGTCAAGCTTGAGCCACACCGTGATCGGCTTGCTCAGCGCGGCTTTCTCGATGGCTTCGAGCTGCCACAACGAATGCACCACACACCAGAAATCATGCTCGACGATCAGCGCCAGTTCATCGGCTTCGAAAAAACCTTCCAGCAACAACACCGGCGCCCGAATGCCTGCGGCCCGCAGTTCCAGAGCCTCTTCGATGCACGCCACGGCAAACCCGTCCGCCTCGCCCTCCAGCGCCTGGGCGCAACGCACTGCGCCATGGCCGTAGGCATCGGCCTTGATCACCGCGAGGGCCTTGGCCCCTGTGAGTTCTCGGGCGATTTGGTAGTTGTGACGCAGGGCTTGAAGGTCGATCAGGGCACGGGCTGGACGCATGGCGGCAGGCTTCTAGGCGGTCGTGGAAATAAAAACCGGCGCTGGCTGACGGCGTTAACCGCCCACAGCACCGGGAGAGGGATCTTTCTGACAGGCTTATGGCAGAGCGGCTACAACCGACAGCTCTACCAGGATTTCCGGTTCGCACAGCTTCGACTCAACCGTTGCACGGGCCGGGGCGACGCCTTTTGGCAGCCACTTGTCCCACACCGTATTCATGCCCTCGAAGTGCGCATCGATATCTTTCAGGTAAATCGTTACCGACAGCAAATGGTGCTTATCGGTACCCGCCAGATCGAGCAATCGCTCGATATTGGCGAGGGCTTCGCGAGTCTGTTGTTCAATCCCGGCGTTCATGTCATCGCCGACCTGCCCGGCCAGATACACCGTACCGTTGTGAGCGACGATCTGACTCATGCGCTCATTGGTGAGCTGGCGCTGGATTGCCATGTTTTGCGGACTCCTGGAGTTTGCTGCCATAACGGGAAATATCGAGGCCTTCGGCGCTGATCTGTGGCGTTTTCTTCGCCATCAGGTCGGCCAGCAAACGGCCGGAACCGCACGCCATGGTCCAGCCGAGCGTACCGTGCCCGGTGTTCAGGAACAGGTTGCTGAACGGCGTTGCGCCAACAATTGGCGTACCGTCCGGGGTGGTCGGACGCAGACCGGTCCAGAAACTCGCCTGGGCCAGATCACCGCCCTGAGGATAAAGGTCGTTGACGATCATCTCCAGGGTTTCGCGCCGACGCGGGTTCAACGACAGGTCAAAACCGGCTATTTCAGCCATGCCGCCGACACGGATACGGTTATCGAAACGGGTGATCGCGACCTTGTAGGTCTCATCGAGGATAGTCGAAGTCGGGGCCATCGCCGGATTGGTGATCGGCACGGTCAGCGAGTAACCCTTGAGCGGATACACCGGGGCGCGGATGCCCAGCGGCTTGAGCAGTTGCGGCGAGTAGCTGCCGAGTGCCAATACATAACGGTCAGCGGTTTCCAGCTTGCCGTCGATCCATACACCGTTGATGCGATCACCGGCGAAGTCGAGCTTCTGAATGTCTTGGCCGAAGCGGAATTCCACACCAAGGTTCGTACACATCTCTGCGAGTTTGGTGGTGAACATCTGGCAATCGCCAGTCTGGTCGTTCGGCAGGCGCAGGGCACCGGCGAGAATGTCGGTGACGCTGGCCAGGGCCGGTTCAACGCGGGCAATACCGGCACGGTCGAGCAGTTCGAACGGCACGCCGGACTCTTTGAGTACGGCGATGTCTTTCGCGGCGCCGTCGAGCTGAGCCTGGGTGCGGAACAATTGAGTCGTACCGAGGCTTCGGCCTTCGTAGGCAATGCCGGTTTCGGCGCGCAATTCGTCGAGGCAGTCACGGCTGTACTCGGACAGGCGGACCATGCGCTCCTTGTTCACCGCGTAACGGCTGGCGGTGCAGTTGCGCAGCATCTGCGCCATCCACAGGTACTGGTCGATGTCGGCGGTGGCCTTGATCGCCAGCGGTGCGTGACGCTGCAGCAGCCACTTGATGGCCTTGAGCGGCACACCCGGCGCGGCCCACGGCGAGGCATAACCCGGCGATACCTGCCCGGCGTTGGCGAAACTGGTCTCCATGGCCGCAGCCGGCTGACGGTCCACCACCACCACTTCGAACCCGGCACGCGCCAGATAATAAGCACTGGTGGTACCGATGACGCCGCTACCCAAGACCATAACGCGCATTTTCATATCCCTCATCGCGGCGTGCCGCTGACGTTTGTAGTTCAGACCGTAGATGTGGGCAGTTTAAAAAAGATTAGCCAGTGCTTTTCACTATATAAGCACCTATATTTGGCGACAATTCTCGGCAAAAACGCTTTTCACGGAGGCGCATCCCCTATGCGTACCAACACTCAGACCAAACGTGAGCTGGACAAGATCGACCGCAACATCCTGCGGATCCTGCAAGCCGACGGGCGCATTTCCTTCACAGAGCTTGGGGAAAAGGTCGGGCTCTCGACCACACCCTGCACCGAACGGGTTCGGCGCCTGGAGCGCGAAGGCATCATCATGGGCTACAACGCCCGGCTGAATCCGCAGCACCTCAAGGGTAGTCTGCTGGTGTTCGTCGAGATCAGCCTCGACTACAAATCCGGCGATACTTTCGAAGAGTTCCGACGTGCGGTGCTGAAACTGCCCCACGTGCTGGAATGCCATTTGGTGTCAGGGGATTTCGACTACCTGGTGAAGGCGCGGATTTCCGAGATGGCCTCGTACCGCAAGCTGCTGGGCGACATTCTGCTCAAGCTGCCGCATGTGCGGGAATCCAAGAGCTATATCGTGATGGAAGAAGTTAAAGAAAGTTTGAGTTTGCCGATTCCGGATTGAGCCTTTGTGGTGTCTGTTCAGACCTCATCGCTAGCAGGCCAGCTGCTCCCACAGGTGGACTTCAGTGGACACACATTCTGTGTACGACACAGAACCATTGTGGGAGCTGGCCTGCTAGCGATTACAGGCGACTCGGTCTTCCTTCAGACGAGCACCTGCCGGGTAGAAGCCATGTACTCATGAATCTGCTTCTCCACCCGCGGATGAATCAACTCAACCGGCCCCCGCCCATTCGGGCACGGCAGCGTCTTGGTGGTGCCAAACAACCGACAAATCAGCGGCCGCTCGTCATACACCGTGCAGCCGTTCGGCCCAAGGTGCACACAGTTCAGCTCATCCATCGCCGCATCCTGCTCGGCGCGGGTCTTGCGCGGCAGGCGGGACATTTCTTCGGGTGATGTGGTCACCGGCCCACAGCAGTCATGGCAGCCGGGCACGCACTCGAACGAGGGGATCTGCTGGCGCAAGGTGCGGATTTTCTGACTGTTGCAGCTCATCGAAACGGTAGTCCAAAGCGGAATAGAGCGGGATTCTGCAGCAAAAGTGTCGATCCAGACAGCCACAACCGACCAGTGTTGCCCGCGCCAGAAGGTCCGGCTTATGCTCCGTCAAATTTTCTAGACACAAGACTCAGGATGACGCGCATGAATGCCCGCGCCCAGCACATTGCTTCCTATTACGCCGCCAGCAGCCTGCCACAGCCCGATTACCCGGTGCTTACGGAGGATTTGGTGGCCGATGTGTGCGTGATCGGTGGTGGGTTTTCCGGGCTGAACACCGCGCTTGAGCTGGCAGAACGCGGCCTCAGCGTGGTGCTACTCGAAGCGCAAAAGATTGGCTGGGGCGCCAGCGGCCGCAACGGAGGGCAGCTGATTCGTGGCGTCGGTCATGGGCTCGATCAATTCACCAACGTGATCGGCGCGGACGGTGTGCGTCAGATGAAACTCATGGGCCTGGAAGCGGTGGAAATCGTCCGACAGCGGGTCGAGCGTTTTCAGATCCCTTGCGACCTGACATGGGGTTACTGCGATCTCGCCAACAAGCCTCGCGACCTGGAAGGTTTCGCCGAAGACGCCGAAGAACTGCGCAGCCTCGGCTACCGCTACGAAACCCGTTTGCTGCAAGCCCATGAAATGCACTCGGTGGTGGGTTCCGACCGCTACGTTGGTGGCCTGATCGACATGGGCTCCGGGCATCTGCACCCTCTCAACCTGGCCTTGGGCGAAGCTGCCGCCGCGCAGGAATTGGGCGCGAAGTTGTTCGAACAATCGGCGGTAACCCGCATCGATTACGGCCCGGAGGTGAAGGCCCATACGGCTCGAGGTTCGGTTCGCGCGAAGACGCTGGTGCTGGGCTGTAATGCCTACCTTAACCAGCTCAACCCCGAACTCAGTGGCAAGGTATTGCCCGCCGGCAGCTACATCATCGCCACCGAACCCTTGAGCGAAGAACAGGCGCACGAACTGCTGCCGCAGAACATGGCGGTCTGCGATCAGCGGGTGGCGCTCGATTACTACCGGCTCTCGGCGGATCGACGCTTGCTCTTTGGTGGCGCCTGCCACTACTCAGGTCGCGACCCGAAGGACATCGCCGCGTACATGCGGCCGAAGATGCTGGAGGTTTTTCCGCAACTGGGTGGGGTGAAAATCGATTATCAATGGGGCGGGATGATCGGTATCGGCGCCAACCGCCTGCCGCAGATCGGCCGGCTCAAGGGTCAGCCGAATGTGTATTACGCCCAGGCTTATTCAGGTCACGGGGTGAATGCCACGCACCTGGCAGGCAAGTTGCTGGCCGAGGCGATCAGTGGGCAGCAGGGTGGTGGGTTCGATCTGTTTGCCAAGGTGCCGCATATCACCTTCCCCGGCGGGAAGCATTTGCGCTCGCCGCTGTTGGCGTTGGGGATGTTGTGGCACCGGATGAAAGAGTTGGTCTGAACCCTGTAGGCGCTGCCTTCGGCAGCGCCTACAGGGGATCGCGTTTAGGCTTCAGATCCTCCAGAAAGACTTAAGTCCCTCCTCCCGCGCCTGCTCCCGACTCAACCCGACATCCTTCAATTGCTCCGGCGTCAGATCGAGCAACGCCTTGCGCGTGTGCAGACGATGCCAGAACAGGCCCCAGCGACTCAGGCCGGACGGTGCGTTGCGCATAATCGCTTCCCGCGCACCGTTTTTTTGCCCTGCCGCCAGTTCCTGACTGCGTAACGCCAGCCGCACATCGCTCAAGCCGTTCATTTTGATTGCTCCTGTTTACTTGGGTAGCCAGAGCTTTCATGATGCGTGGACGGCGAAAAGCATTACAGATTCAACTTGTCAGTATTAACTCCATACAGATTTCGCGTTTTAGCCTCTGAATCATGATTTTTTACCTGATCTGTACTGGTTAAGCGAATCACCCACACCGAGACTGCGCCATGACCCTTTACGTCAACCTCGCCGAATTGCTCGGCACGCGTATCGAACAGGGCTTCTATCGCCCCGGTGATCGGCTGCCGTCGGTGCGGGCGCTGAGCGTCGAGCATGGCGTCAGCCTGAGCACGGTGCAGCAAGCCTATCGGGTGCTGGAAGACAACGGCCTGGCGATGCCGAAACCCAAATCTGGCTACTTCGTTCCGGTCAGTCGTGAACTGCCGGAGTTGCCGGCGATCGGTCGCCCCGCCCAGCGCCCGGTGGATATTTCGCAATGGGATCAAGTGCTGGAACTGATCCGTGCAGTACCGCGCAAGGATGTAGTGCAACTGGGCCGCGGTATGCCAGACATCACCACCCCGACCATGAAACCGTTGCTGCGCAACCTCGCCCGCATCAGTCGGCGGCAGGACATGCCCGGTCTGTATTACGACAACATTCACGGCACCCTCGAACTGCGCGAACAGATCGCCCGCCTGATGCTGGATTCCGGATGCCAACTGACCGCCAACGACCTGGTGATCACCACTGGCTGTCACGAAGCGCTGTCCACCAGCATTCGCTCTATCTGTGAGCCAGGTGACATCGTCGCGGTGGACTCACCCAGCTTTCACGGCGCGATGCAGACGCTCAAGGGCCTGAATATGAAGGCCCTGGAAATCCCCACCGACCCGCTGACCGGGATCAGCCTCGATGCGTTGGAACTGGCTCTGGAACAATGGCCGATCAAGGCCATACAGTTGACGCCCAACTGCAACAACCCGCTGGGCTACATCATGCCGGAATCGCGCAAACGTGCGTTGTTGACGCTCGCACAGCGTTTCGACGTGGCGATTATCGAGGACGATGTGTATGGCGAACTGGCCTACAACTACCCGCGTCCCCGCACGATCAAATCCTTCGACGAAGACGGCCGGGTCCTGCTCTGTAGTTCATTTTCCAAAACGCTGGCGCCGGGTTTGCGCATCGGCTGGGTTGCACCGGGCCGGTATCTGGAGCGGGTGCTGCACATGAAATACATCAGCACCGGCTCTACGGCGCCGCAGCCGCAGATTGCCATCGCCGAATTCCTCAAAGCCGGTCACTTCGAACCGCATTTGCGGCGGATGCGCACGCAATACCAGCGCAATCGCGACATGATGATCGATTGGGTCAGCCGCTATTTCCCCGCCGGCACCCGCGCCAGTCGCCCGCAAGGCAGTTTCATGCTCTGGGTCGAACTGCCTGATGGTTTCGACACCCTGAAACTCAATCGCGCCTTACACGACCAGGGCGTACAGATTGCCGTCGGGAGCATCTTTTCGCCCTCGGGCAAGTACCGCAATTGCCTGCGGATGAACTACGCTGCCAAGCCAACACCACAGATCGAAGACGCGGTGCGCAAGGTCGGCGCTGCGGCGATCAAACTGCTGGCGGAAAATGACAGCTTCACGGACTGACTTTTTACCGGAATCCAGCGTCCATATGCGGACACCTGCCGCCAATCGGAACGATCCTACGTGAGAGTCAGACAGCCCCTGCTCGCTCTTCTGCTACTGGCCTCGCTCCTGGGCGGTTGCGCCAGCTTCGACGTTCAACGCGAGCCCAGTCAGGCGCTGCCCGCCAGTGATTCGGCATTCGGTCGATCGATCCAGGCCCAGGCCGCGCCCCATGAGGGGAAGTCCGGTTTTCGCCTGCTGTCCAATAGCGGCGAAGCCTTCATGGCCCGTGCCGAGTTGATCCGCAACGCCCAAAGCAGCCTCGATTTGCAGTACTACATCGTCCACGACGGCATCAGCACCCGCATGCTGGCAGAGGAATTGCTCAAGGCGGCCGACCGTGGCGTGCGCGTGAGAATCCTGCTCGACGACACCACCAGCGACGGCCTCGACTGGATCATTGCGACCCTGGCGGCGCACCCGCAGATCCAGATCCGCCTGTTCAACCCGTTGCATCTGGGCCGGGCCACAGGCGTGACGCGAACCATGGGCCGGCTGTTCAACCTGTCGCTGCAACACCGGCGCATGCACAACAAGCTGTGGCTGGCGGACAACAGCGCGGCCATCGTCGGTGGCCGTAACCTGGGGGACGAATATTTCGATGCCGAGCCCAACCTGAACTTCACCGACATCGACATGCTCGGCGTCGGGCCAGTTGCCGAGCAGCTTGGCCATAGTTTCGACCAGTACTGGAACAGTGCGCTGAGCAAGCCGATCGATGAATTCCTGTCGAGCAAACCGACGCAAAAGGACCTGCAAAATACCCGCACCCGCCTGGAAGAGTCGCTGGAAGAGACGCGCAAGCAGAATCACGCGCTGTATCAGCAGCTGATGACCTACACCACAAACCCGCGCATGGACATCTGGCGCCGGGAGTTGATCTGGGCCTGGAACCAGGCGTTGTGGGACGCACCGAGCAAGGTCCTGTCAGACGGCGAGCCTGACCCGCACTTGCTGCTCACCACGCAGTTGGCGCCCGAGCTCACCGGCGTCAGCAAAGAGCTGATCATGATCTCGGCATACTTCGTACCGGGGCAACCGGGGCTGGTTTACCTCACTGGCCGCGCCGATGCCGGGGTCTCCGTCAGCCTGCTGACCAACTCGCTGGAAGCCACCGACGTCCCGGCGGTGCACGGCGGGTACGCGCCCTATCGCCGGGCGCTGCTGGAACATGGCGTGAAGTTGTACGAATTGCGCCGCCAGCCCGGCGAAGGCGGCGGCAGCGGGCCGCATATTTTCTACAGCAAGTCCTACCGTGGTTCCGATTCGAGCCTGCACAGCAAGGCGATGATCTTCGATCAGCAGAAATCCTTCATCGGCTCGTTCAACTTCGACCCGCGCTCAGTGTTGTGGAACACAGAAGTCGGCGTGCTGGTGGACAGCCCCGAACTCGCCGCGCATGTGCGCACAGCGGCGATGGAGGGTATGGCGCCGCCCCTCAGTTATCAGGTGAAGCTGGAAAACGACCGGATCGTCTGGGTGACCGAGGACGACGGAAAAATGCATACGCTGACCAAGGAGCCGGGCAGCTGGTGGCGCCATTTCAATGCGTGGATGAGTACCGCGGTCGGCCTGGAACGGATGCTCTGACAGACGACACACCCCCCGCGGGACAGTCCGTGGCGTCAGGCAGGCTCGGCGACCGTACCGAATGCACCTTCGCGCATCAGCAAAATCACCAGCCCGAACGCACCAGCCGCCATCAAAAGAGGCAACGCGTGCCCGCTGATCCACTGACTGCCAGCCCCGGCAGCCAACGGTCCGACCAGACAACCAATGCCCCATAGCTGCGCGATATGCGCATTGGCGCGCACCAGCGCGTCGTCGCGATAACGCTCGCCGATCAGGATCAGTGACAAGGTGAACAAGCCCCCGGCACTGGCGCCGAACAGTACCCACAACGGCCAGATCAGCAACGTGTCGATCAGCAACGGGATTGCCAGACTCGACAGCATCAGCACCACAGCACAACCGGTGAACAACGTGCGTCGCGACAGGCGATCCGCCAACGCACCAATCGGCAATTGCAGCAAGGCATCACCGACCACCACGGTGCTGACCATCGCCAAGGCTATCTCAGTAGTGAACCCCTGACGCAGGCAATAGACCGGCAACAAGGTCAGGATCATCGCCTCGAACGCCGCGAACAGCGCCACACCCCAGGCAATCGCCGGCAGTCCTCGGCAGAAGCGCCACAAGTCGCTGAAGGTCACGCTGCAGGCTTCACTGGTGGGTGCGCCGCTGCGACCCAGCAACAGGAACGGCGCCACCGTGAGCAAACCGACGCCGACCCAGAAGCCATAATCGTGTTCGGTGCCCAGAACGCCCAACAGCAACGGCCCGGCCAACTGACTCAGCGCATAGCTGCTGCCGTACAGTGCCACCAGTCGGCCACGCCACTGCTCGACCACCAGCTGATTGATCCAGCTTTCGCCAAGAATGAAGACCAGCGTGAGGATCACACCAATCATCAATCGCAGCACCAGCCACACCGGATAGCTCGGCAACAGCGCCAGCAACCCGATGGATACCGCCCCGGCCCACAAGCACAGGCGCATCAGATTGGCCGTGCCGAGACGCGCCGCCAGATGACTGGAGATTTTCGCCCCCAGCAACACACCAATCGCCGGCATCGCGGCCATTACGCCGATGGCAAACGAACCGTAGCCCCAGCCTTCCAGGCGAAACGATACCAGCGGCATGCTGACGCCCAAGGCCAGGCCGACACTCAAGACAGACGCCAACACGGCGAAATAAGTCGCCCAACGCATGTTCCACGCTCCTGTGGATATCTTTATGTACAACACAAAACACTGTGGGAGCGAGCCTGCTCGCGATGACGGAGCAACATTCAACATTTTCGTCGACTGTTACACCGCTATCGCGAGCAGGCTCGCTCCCACAAGGGATCTGCGTCGTTCGGGAGGACTGTTACTTATAGGCCTCCCTTAACGGCTTACAACTTGATCCAGGTCGCCTTCAGCTCGGTGTACTTGTCGAACGCGTGCAGCGATTTGTCGCGACCGTTGCCCGACTGCTTGAAGCCACCGAACGGTGCGGTCATGTCGCCGCCGTCGTACTGGTTGACCCACACGCTACCGGCACGCAGCGCACGGGCAGTCAGGTGAGCCTTCGAGATGTCCTTGGTCCACACCGCGGCGGCCAAGCCGTAAGGCGTGTCGTTGGCAATCGCGACGGCTTCTTCGGCAGTGTCGAAAGCAATGACCGACAGGACCGGGCCAAAGATTTCTTCCTGAGCGATTTTCATCGCGTTGCTGACGCCGTCGAAAATCGTCGGCTCAACGTAAGTGCCACCGGTTTCCTGCAGCGTGCGCTTGCCGCCAGCGACCAGTTTGGCGCCATCGGCGTGGCCGGATTCGATGTAGGACAGCACGGTATTCATCTGCTGCGTATCCACCAGCGCGCCGACGTTGGTCGCCGGGTCCAGCGGGTTGCCTGGCTTCCAGGTTTTCAGGGCTTCGATCACCAGCGGCAGGAATTTGTCCTTGATCGAGCGCTCGACCAGCAGACGCGAACCGGCGGTGCAGACCTCGCCCTGGTTGAAGGCGATGGCGCCGGCGGCGGCTTCTGCGGCAGCTTGCAGGTCCGGAGCATCGGCGAACACGATGTTCGGGCTCTTGCCACCGGCTTCAAGCCAGACGCGCTTCATGTTCGATTCGCCGGAGTAGATCAGCAGTTGCTTGGCGATCTTGGTCGAACCGGTGAACACCAGGGTGTCGACATCGTTGTGCAGGGCCAGAGCCTTGCCGACGGTGTGACCATAACCCGGCAGCACGTTCAGCACGCCTTTCGGGATGCCGGCCTCAACGGCCAGCGCAGCGATGCGGATGGCGGTCAACGGCGATTTTTCCGACGGCTTGAGAATCACCGAGTTACCGGTGGACAGCGCCGGGCCGAGTTTCCAGCAGGCCATCATCAACGGGAAGTTCCACGGCACGATGGCGCCGACAACGCCCACCGGCTCGCGGGTCACCAGACCCAGTTGATCGTGCGGGGTCGCGGCGACTTCGTCGTAGATCTTGTCGATGGCTTCGCCGCTCCAGCTCAGGGCTTGCGCCGCACCGGGAACGTCGATGTACAGGGAATCGCTGATCGGTTTGCCCATGTCCAGAGTTTCAAGCAGGGCGAGTTCTTCGGCGTGCTGTTTCAGCAGGCCGGCGAAACGGATCATGGTGGCTTTGCGTTTGGTCGGCGCCAGGCGCGACCAGACGCCGGAATTGAACGTGGCACGAGCGTTTTCAACAGCGCGCTGGGCATCGGCGGCGTCACAGCTGGCGACTTTGCCCAGCAGACGGCCATCGACCGGGCTGATGCACTCGAAGGTCTCGCTGGAGACGGCATCGGTGTATTCGCCATTGATGTAGGCGCGGCCTTCGATCTTCAGATCGCGAGCCCGTTGTTCCCAATCGGCACGAGTCAGGGTGGTCATTCGAGTGTCCTCCTCTTATTGAATACGAGCGCCCCGCGTTCTTCGCGGACGTCCCCAGGAATTCTGCCCGGCCAGCCTGCAATTCGGCCCAAGGCAACCGCCACCCTAAACCAGTGACCGGGGTTGTTTCAATATATTTGACATAAGGTCGTTAAACGGCCTTGCGGTGTTCATTTTAATAAACATAGACTTTGGGCTTTCCAGCACCTTTCCAGCCACTCGCGCCGCAATCACGGGGGATAACAACAATGAGCATCCAGAACATCGTCGACTTCAGCCAGGCCGCTACCGAGCCCGAGCGCTACAGACCGGACCAGGCGAAAATCTTGAAGGGCGACCCTGAGCAGGTGGTTTACAACCACTACAACAGCCCGTGTGGCCAGTTGAATGCGGGCGTATGGGAAGGCGCGGTTGGCCAGTGGCACGTGAACTTCACCGAGCATGAATACTGCGAAATCGTTCAGGGTGTTTCGGTGCTGCGCGACAACGATGGCAACAGCAAGACCGTGCGTGCGGGTGATCGCTTCGTGATCCCGGCCGGGTTCCGCGGCACCTGGGAAGTGCTGGAGCCGTGCCGCAAGATTTATGTGGCGTTTGAACAGAAGGCCTGAGGATGTGTGTTGTCTGAGCTGGGCAACAACAAATTCAGGCAACAAAAAAGGCCCGTATCTCGCGATACGGGCCTTTTTCGTAAGAGGGAAAAATCAATTACTTGATTTTGCCTTCTTTGTAGATCACGTGCTTGCGAACAACCGGATCAAATTTCTTGATCTCGATTTTGTCCGGAGTAGTGCGCTTGTTCTTGTCGGTAGTGTAGAAGTGACCAGTACCGGCGCTCGAGATCAAACGAATCAATTCACGCATGATTATCTCCCTTAGATCTTGCCAGCTTTGCGGATTTCGGCCAGCACGACAGTGATGCCACGCTTGTCGATGATACGCATGCCTTTGGCAGATACGCGCAGACGCACGAAACGTTTCTCTTCTTCAACCCAGAAGCGGTGATGCTGCAGGTTCGGCAGGAAACGACGACGGGTTTTGTTGTTTGCGTGGGAAATGTTATTCCCAGTCACCGGACCCTTACCGGTAACTTGACATACTCTCGACATGCCTCAGCCCTCTAAAACCACATGCCCAACCCGGCATGGGTTGGCCGCTTAATCTCTCAGTCATTTGGCGCCAGGCGCCGCGTTTCTTTAGAGGTCTTACCGGCTACACCTACAGTGAAGGAACCGGGCCCCTAGAAAAGAGCGCTGCTTTATACCAGAAAGACTGGGGTGCAACAACATTCCGTGTGCACGGACTTGATAAAAACCCCGTTTTTCTGGCTCCGAGCGCCTTGGATAAAGGCTGTCGTCGATAAAGACCGCTCGTCGCAGAGAATCGGCAAACTGGCCTGTTCAGGGTTTTCCTCGGCCGGCATTCACCGAAAACGATCGCATATAGTCCTCTTAAAATGAAAAAGGGGATAGTCATTTGCAAAAGAGCCCACTAGGGTAAGACGTTTCCAGACTGCACTTGCAGATGGGCCTTCGATCTGTAAAGGAATCCGACCATGCGCCTCGCTGCCCTACCGCTGTTGCTCGCCCCGCTTCTACTGAGCCCGCTGGCCCATGCTGCCGCCCTGAGCGTCTGCACCGAGGCCAGCCCGGAAGGGTTCGACGTGGTGCAATACAACTCGCTGACCACCACCAACGCTTCGGCCGACGTGTTGATGAACCGTCTGGTGGACTTCGACACGGCCAGCGGCAAAGTGGTCGCCGGCCTCGCGGACAGCTGGGAAGTCACCCCCGACGGCCTGACCTACGTGTTCAAGCTGCATCCGCAGGTGAAATTCCACCGCACCGAATACTTCAGCCCTACGCGCGACCTGACCGCCGAAGACGTGAAATTCAGCTTCGACCGCATGCTCGACCCGGCCAACCCTTGGCACAAAGTGGCACAGAGCGGCTTCCCGCACGCGCAATCGATGCAGCTACCGGCGCTGATCAAGAAGATCGACGCGCTCGACCCGCTGACTGTGCGCTTCACCCTCGACCATCCGGATTCAACCTTTCTGCCGACCCTGAGCATGGGCTTCGCTTCGATCTACTCCGCCGAATATGCCGATAAACTGCTGAAAGCCGGTACGCCGGAGAAACTCAACAGCCAGCCGATCGGCAGCGGCCCCTTCGTGTTCACGCGGTTCCAGAAAGATGCCTCGATTCGCTATAAGGCCAACCCGGACTACTTCCGTGGCAAGCCTGCGGTGGACCCGCTGATTTTTGCCATCACCCCGGACGCCAACGTCCGACTGCAGAAGCTGCGCCGCAACGAGTGCCAGATCGCCCTGTCGCCCAAGCCACTGGACGTACAAGCCGCGCTGAAAGAACCGACGCTGAAAGTGGAAAAGACCGACGCGTTCATGACGGCGTTCGTCGCCATCAACAGCCAGCATCCACCGCTGGACAAGCCTGAAGTACGGCAAGCCATCAATCTCGCGTTCGACAAGGCCAGCTATGTCAAAGCCGTGTTCGAAGACACCGCCGAAGCCGCCAACGGCCCGTACCCGCCCAACACATGGAGTTATGCCAAAGGCTTGCCGGGCTACGCGTACGACGTGGAAAAAGCCAAGGCATTGATGGCCAAAGCCGGGCTCAAGGACGGTTTCCAGACCACCATCTGGACGCGCCCATCCGGCAGCCTGCTCAACCCGAACCCAAGCCTCGGGGCGCAGATGCTGCAATCGGATCTCGCAGAGATCGGCATCCAGGCCGAAATTCGCGTGATCGAGTGGGGCGAAGTGATCCGCCGCGCCAAGGCAGGCGAACACGACCTGCTGTTCATGGGCTGGGCCGGCGACAACGGTGACCCGGACAACTTCCTCACGCCGCAGTTTTCCTGCGCGGCGGTCAAGTCCGGCACCAATTTCGCTCGCTACTGCAATCAGGATCTGGACAAGCTGATCAGTGCCGGCAAGACCACTTCCGAGCAAGGCGTGCGCACCAAGCTTTATGAACAGGCCCAGGCGCAGATCCAGCAGCAGGCGCTGTGGTTGCCGCTGGCCCACCCGACGGCCTTCGCGCTGATGCGCAAGGGAGTCGAGGGGTATTCGGTCAGCCCGTTTGGTCGCCAGGATTACTCCAGGGTCAACCTCAAGTAACGCTCGGAAACGCTGCGCAAATGCTTCTCTGTGGCGAGGGAGCTTGCTCCCGCCGGGCTGCGCAGCGGCCCTGAAGATCCTGTGAGCGCTGCGCACTCAAGCGGGAGCAAGCTCCTTCGCCACAGAGCCCGTCCCCAGCCCTACATCCACCCATACTCGGCCATTGAAAGCGGCTCGCCGTCACCAATGATGAAATGGTCCAGCACCCGCACATCAATCAATTCCAGCGCCTCTTGCAGGCGTTTGGTCAGCGTGCGGTCGGCCTGGCTGGGGTTGGTGTTTCCCGAGGGATGGTTGTGGCAGAGGATCAACGCGGCGGCGTTGTGCGCCAGGGCGCGCTTGACCACCTGCCGTGGATGAACGCTCGTGTTGTCGATCGAGCCGCGAAACAACGCTTCGAAGGTCAGCACCTGATGCTTCGAATCCAGAAACAGGCAGCCAAACACTTCGTGAGGCTCGTGCCGAAGCATCGACTTCAGGTAATCACGAACGGCCTGGGGATTTTCCAGCGCCGGCTTCTGACGCGCGCGCTCGGCCAAATGTCGCCGCCCCATTTCCAGAATCGCCTGCAACTGAGCGAATTTCGCCGGACCGAGCCCTAATTGCTTGCTGAATGTTGCTTGATCGGCTTCCAACAGCGAACGCAGGCTGCCAAATTGGCTCAACAAGTGTCGCGCCAGATCCACCGCACTTTTACCGGCCACCCCGGTGCGTAAAAAAATCGCCAGCAGCTCGGCATCCGAAAGGCTCGCCGAGCCCAACTCCAGTAATCTCTCCCGCGGCCGCTCCGCCGCCGGCCAATCCCGAATACTCATAACACCTCCCTGGTCTGTGGGCGCCGCTGTTCCGTAGCGGTCGCTGTGATATCGTAGCCCATCTTTTTTGCGGGCGATTTCACTCCTGGGGAGGGGGTACCGCCACGCAGTCATCAACGAAATGAAAGGCAGACCTATGCAGCGGCTGTATCGGAAACGCATCGTTCTGGGCGTCGGCGGCGGTATTGCCGCCTACAAGAGCGCTGACCTGGTTCGCCGCCTGATCGACCAGGGCGCCGAAGTGCGCGTGGTCATGACCCGTGGCGGCAGCGAGTTCATCACCCCGCTGACCATGCAGGCCCTGTCCGGCCACCCGGTTCATCTGGACCTGCTCGACCCGGCGGCCGAAGCCGCGATGGGCCATATCGAGCTCGCCAAGTGGGCCGACATGGTGCTGATCGCCCCCGCCACTGCGGACCTGATCGCCCGCCTGGCCCAGGGTATTGCCGACGATCTGCTGACCACACTGGTGCTGGCCACCGACGCCGTGGTCGCCGTAGCCCCGGCGATGAACCAGGCCATGTGGCGCGACCCGGCCACCCAGGCCAACCTGCAAACCCTCGAAAGCCGCGGCATCAAAGCCTTCGGCCCGGCCTCCGGTAGCCAGGCCTGTGGTGACGTCGGCCTGGGCCGCATGCTCGAAGCCGTCGAACTCGCGCAATGCGCGGCGGACTGCTTCCAGCGCCAGGCGCTGACCGGCAAACACGTGCTGATCACTGCCGGCCCGACCCAGGAAAACATCGACCCGGTACGCTACATCACCAACCACAGCTCCGGCAAAATGGGCTTTGCCCTGGCCGAAGCGGCGGTTGAAGCCGGCGCCCGCGTGACTCTGATCACCGGCCCGGTGCACCTGCCAACCCCGGATCGCGTCACGCGCATCGACGTGGTCAGTGCCCGCGACATGCTCGCCGCTTGCGAAGCCGCGATCCCTTGCGACCTGTTCATTGCCTCGGCAGCGGTCGCGGACTACCGCCCCGAAGTCGTTGCCCCACAGAAACTCAAGAAAGACCCTACGAACGGCGACGGCTTGCTACTACAAATGGTGCGTAACCCAGACATCCTGGCCACCATTGCCACCCGCCCCGACCGTCCGTTCAGTGTCGGTTTTGCCGCCGAAACCGAACACCTGCTCGACTACGCTGCGCGCAAGTTGAAAGACAAAAACCTCGATTTGATCGTCGCCAACGACGTAGCCAACCCGAGCATTGGCTTCAACAGCGAAGAAAACGCCTGCAGCGTGATCGACCGGGAGCTACACGCCACACTTTTCGCCCAGACCAGCAAGAGCAAGATTGCTCGCCAGCTGATCACTTTTATCGCCGAACGTCTGAACCAGGTTTAATTTACATGCACGCTTTGCAAGCCAAGATCCTCGACCCCCGCATCGGTACCGAATTTCCGCTGCCGCAGTACGCCACCCCAGGCTCCGCCGGCCTCGACCTGCGCGCCATGCTGGAAAAAGACACCGTGATCAAGCCGGGCGAAACCGTGCTGATTCCGACGGGCCTGTCCGTCTACATCGGCGATCCAGGTCTGGCCGCGCTGATTCTGCCGCGCTCCGGCCTGGGCCATAAGCACGGCATCGTGCTGGGCAATCTGGTCGGCTTGATCGACTCCGATTACCAGGGTCCACTGATGGTGTCGTGCTGGAACCGTGGGCAGACCGACTTCAACATGGTGGTGGGCGAGCGTTTGGCACAGTTGGTTTTGGTGCCAGTGGTTCAAGCGCATTTCGAGATGGTCGAAGAGTTCGTTGAAACCCAGCGCGGTACGGGCGGTTTCGGGCATTCCGGCAGCCATTGATCGGATAGACGGCGACCCTGTGGCGAGGGAGCTTGCTCCCGCTGGGTTGCGTAGCAACCCTTAAATACTGTGAGTGCTCCGCACTCAAGCGGGAGCAAGCTCCCTCGCCACAGGATGCTGAAATCGCACAGCCGTCATCTGCAAGGTTTACTACTGAAAACCAAGGCATTGACCGGCCAGATGCTGACTGAAACCGGTGTCATGGCCTTTTCGCACCACGAACTCTCTGTGGAAAACGTCGTCATACCCTTCAGTTCGAACCCGCCAAAGCGTTCTTCGCGTGCAGGTCCAGCCACTTTCGAGATGGAGCATTCCTACAGATGAACACCCCCGCCCAAGTCGCACCCAAGTTCCCTGACAGCATTTTCCGCGCCTACGACATTCGCGGCACCGTCCCGGAATTCCTGAACGCTGAGACCGCTTACTGGCTCGGTCGCGCCATCGGCGCCCAGAGCCTGGCCGAGGGCGAACCGAACGTTTCCGTTGGCCGTGACGGTCGCCTGTCCGGCCCGGAACTCGTCGAACAACTGATCAAAGGCCTGGCCGAGGCTGGTTGCCATGTCAGTGACGTGGGCCTGGTGCCAACGCCGGCGCTTTACTACGCCGCCAACGTACTGGCCGGCAAGTCGGGCGTGATGCTCACCGGTAGCCACAACCCGTCGAACTACAACGGTTTCAAGATCGTCATCGCTGGCGATACCTTGGCCAACGAACAAATCCAGGCCTTGCACGACCGCCTCAAGACCAACAACCTGAGCAGCGGCAAGGGCAGCATCACCCAAGTCGAAATCCTCGACCGCTACAACACTGAAATCGTCGGGGACATCAAACTGGCTCGCCGCCTGAAAGTCGTGGTCGACTGCGGTAACGGTGCGGCCGGTGTGATCGCTCCGCAACTGATCGAAGCGCTGAACTGCGAAGTCATCCCGCTGTTTTGCGACGTCGACGGCAACTTCCCGAATCATCACCCGGACCCGGGCAAGCCTGAAAACCTTGTCGACCTGATCGCCAAGGTCAAGGAAACCAACGCCGACATCGGCCTGGCCTTCGACGGCGACGGCGACCGCGTTGGCGTGGTGACCAACACCGGCAGCATCGTCTACCCGGACCGCCTGCTGATGCTGTTCGCCCGCGACGTGGTGGCGCGTAACCCGGACGCGGAAATCATCTTCGACGTCAAATGCACCCGCCGCCTGACGCCGCTGATCAAGGAATACGGCGGTCGTCCGCTCATGTGGAAGACCGGTCACTCGTTGATCAAAAAGAAAATGAAACAGACCGGCGCCCTGTTGGCCGGCGAAATGAGCGGGCACATTTTCTTCAAGGAGCGCTGGTTCGGTTTCGACGACGGCATTTACAGCGCCGCGCGACTGCTGGAGATCCTGAGCAAGGAAAAATCCACGGCGGAAGAGCTGTTTGCGACCTTCCCGAACGATATTTCTACGCCGGAAATCAATATCCATGTGACCGAAGAGAGCAAATTCAGCATCATTGATGCATTGCACGACGCGAAGTGGGGCGAAGGCGCCGACCTGACCACCATCGACGGCGTGCGAGTCGACTATGCCAAAGGCTGGGGCCTGGTGCGCGCGTCCAACACCACACCGGTGCTGGTGCTGCGCTTCGAGGCCGATGACGAGGCTGAATTGCAGCGCATCAAGGACGTATTCAAAGTCCAGTTGAAGCGTGTTGCACCTGATCTCCAACTACCGTTCTGATTCACCCGGAGCCCTGAATGACCCTCGAACGCGAAGCCGCCGCCAACACCGCCAAGGTCCTGTCCGAAGCGCTGCCTTACATTCGCCGCTATGTCGGCAAGACGCTGGTGATCAAATACGGCGGCAACGCGATGGAAAGCGAGGAGCTGAAAACCGGCTTCGCCCGCGACATCGTGCTGATGAAAGCCGTGGGCATCAACCCGGTGGTGGTTCACGGCGGTGGTCCGCAAATCGGCGACCTGCTCAAGCGTCTGTCGATCGAGAGCCACTTCATCGATGGCATGCGCGTGACGGATGCGCAAACCATGGACGTGGTGGAAATGGTCCTCGGTGGCCAGGTGAACAAGGACATCGTCAACCTGATCAACCGTCATGGCGGCAGCGCCATCGGCCTGACCGGTAAAGACGCCGAGCTGATTCGCGCGAAAAAACTCACCGTGACCCGCCAGACCCCAGAGATGACCCAACCGGAAATCATCGACATCGGCCAGGTGGGCGAAGTGGTCGGGATCAACACCGACTTGCTGAACCTGCTGGTAAAAGGCGACTTCATTCCGGTGATCGCGCCAATCGGCGTCGGTGCCAACGGCGAGTCGTACAACATCAACGCTGACCTCGTGGCCGGTAAAGTCGCCGAGGCGTTGAAGGCTGAAAAGCTGATGCTGCTGACCAACATCGCTGGCCTGATGGACAAGTCGGGCACGGTTCTGACCGGCCTGACGACTCAGCAGGTGGACGATCTGATCGCCGACGGCACCATCTACGGCGGCATGCTGCCGAAGATCCGTTGCGCGCTGGAAGCGGTTCAGGGCGGCGTGGGCAGTTCGTTGATCATCGATGGTCGGGTACCGAATGCGATTCTGCTGGAGATCTTCACCGATACGGGTGTGGGTACGTTGATCAGCAATCGCAAGCGTCACTGATTCAAAAACGTTAAAAGATCGCAGCTTTTGGCAGCGCCTTCGGATGTAAGAAAATTCCGTAGGCTCTGAAGAAATCTGCGATTTTTTTTATGGGCATAGGAAATGCCTGACCTGATTCAGCGAAACGCCTGACATCGCTCAGGAATCAATCTGCATAGGATCTTCCCTGTATCCACAGGAGGACTCCCTCATGAAAAAAGATTACGTTCCTTACGGCAGCGATGTTTCCCCAGGTACTTACGAGTGTGTCGACTGCGGCCACCAATATTCGAATCAGGCCAAAACTTCGATGCCGCCGTGTCCACAGTTTCGTAAAACCGTGCATTCGCGCTATGGCTGGAAAATTCTCACCGGCCAAGGCGACGCAGTGAAGGATCCCTATCCGGAGAAATCGGAAAAACCTGGAATCAAAAGCGCCGAGGTCATCAAACCCGCGAGCAAAAAATAACCTCGCGGACGCCCCCGATCCAGAAAAAAACCCCGATCAGCCTGACTGAGCGGGGTCTTTTTTCGCCTGCGATCCCTGAGGGAGCTGCCGTTATACGCCGAATTGGGCGCGGTAAGCTTCTACAGCTGGCAGGTGCTGCTTGAGCTGCGGATCGTCAGCCAGGAATTCCAGCACCTGATTCAGCGAAACAATGCTGATCACCGGAATGCCGAAGTCACGCTCCACTTCCTGGATTGCCGACAACTCACCGTTGCCACGCTCCTGACGGTTGAGGGCGATCAGCACGCCCGCCGCCTTGGCGCCGTCCTGGGAAGCGATGATCTGCATCACTTCGCGGATCGCGGTGCCAGCGGTGATCACGTCGTCGATGATCAGCACGTCACCGGTCAACGGTGCGCCAACCAGGCTGCCGCCTTCGCCGTGGGCCTTGGCCTCTTTACGGTTGAAGCACCATGGCAAATCACGGTTGTGATGTTCAGCCAGGGCCACCGCAGTGGTCGCCGCCAACGGAATGCCCTTGTACGCCGGGCCAAACAGTACATCGAACGAAATACCGCTCTCGACAATGGCTGCCGCGTAGAAACGACCCAGCTGCGCAAGGGCGGAACCGGTGTTGAACAGACCGGCATTGAAGAAGTAAGGACTGGTGCGCCCGGACTTCAGGGTGAACTCACCGAAGCGCAAAACGCCGCGATCGATGGCAAAACGAATGAAATCGCGCTGATACGCTTGCATGAAAAAAACCCCAAATACCACGGATTTAGCTAATTAGGTTGACGCCGTGTATCATACACGCACGCGATTTTTGGGGCCATTTATGCGGATCATCAGTGTGAACGTCAATGGTATTCAGGCTGCAGTGGAGCGAGGTTTGCTCAGTTGGCTGCAAGCACAGAATGCCGACGTCATCTGCCTGCAGGACACCCGCGCCTCCGCCTTTGAACTGGACGATCCAGCCTTCCAACTGGATGGCTACTTCCTTTATGCCTGCGAAGCCGAAGTTCCCGCCCAGGGTGGCGTGGCTTTGTATTCGCGGTTGCAACCGAAGGCAGTCATCAGCGGTCTCGGGTTCGAGACGGCCGACCGCTACGGGCGCTACCTGCAAGCCGATTTCGACAAGGTCAGCATCGCGACCTTACTGCTCCCTTCGGGGCAGAACGGCGATGAAGACTTGAACCAGAAGTTCAAGCTAATGGACGATTTCGCCCGTTATCTGGATAAACAGCGGCGCAAACGTCGCGAGTACATTTACTGTGGCTCGCTGTACGTGGCGCAACAGAAGCTGGATATCAAAAACTGGCGCGACAGCCAGCAATCCCCGGGCTTCCTGGCACCTGAGCGTGCCTGGATGGACGAGATTGTCGGCAACATGGGTTATGTCGATGCCCTGCGCGAAGTCAGCCGGGAAGGTGACCAGTACAGCTGGTGGCCGGATAATGAGCAGGCAGAAATGCTCAACCTGGGCTGGCGCTTCGATTACCAGATACTGACCCCGGGCCTGCGCCGCTTTGTACGCAGTGCGCGCCTGCCACGTCAGCCACGGTTCTCGCAGCATGCTCCGCTGATCGTTGACTACGACTGGACACTGACTATCTAGTTTTCGCTGACACGAAAACCTGCTGACCGGTGAACGAAAATGCCCGTATCGAAAGATACGGGCATTTTTCTTATGGGTTATCCCTTCACGCAGCAGCGAGGAATGGCAGCGCCAGATACAACTTGATCACGATCACATTAATGATGTCGATGAAGAAAGCACCCACCATTGGCACCACCAGAAACGCTATCTGCGAAGACCCATAACGCTGCGTCACCGCTTGCATGTTTGCGATGGCAGTTGGCGTTGCACCCAGTCCAAAACCGCAATGCCCTGCCGCCAGAACGGCGGCATCGTAGTTACTGCCCATCATTCTGAATGTCACGAAAATCGCAAACAGCGCCATGACCAACGCTTGCGCAGCGAGGATGATAAAGATCGGCAAAGCCAGTGCGGCCAGATCCCACAGCTTGAGCGACATCAGAGCGATCGCCAGAAACAGCGATAAGCTGACATTCCCCAACACGGAAACTTCACGCTCAAACACCTGATACAAGCCAAGCGCTGATAGCCCGTTCCGTAAAATCACCCCCACGAACAAGACGCAAACGAACGTCGGCAGCTCAAATGCAGTTCCTTGGAGCTGACCATTCAGGAGAGAACCCACCAGCAAACTGACCGCGATCAGAGCGAGCGTCTCGACAAACGAAAATGGCGTGATCGAGCGCTCTTTGTTCGGTTGCTCAAACCCCCTTGGCAGCCGTGGCTTTTCTTGCGTAAGACCGGGCACCTGGACACGCTTGATGAGCAGGCGAGCGACCGGACCACCAATCAAACCGCCCAACACCAGGCCGAACGTCGCAGAGGCCATCGCGAGCTCGGAGGCAGAAGCCAGACCGTACTTCTCACTGAACACCGTTCCCCACGCAGCGCCTGTACCGTGACCGCCCGCCAGGGTTATCGAGCCTGTCAGCAGGCCCATCAACGGATCGAGTCCCAACGTTTTTGCCAGCGCGAGGCCCATGGCATTCTGGACCACCAAAAGCGTGGTGACCGCCAGTACAAAGATTCCCACTACGCGCCCGCCTTTCTTCAGGCTGGCGAAGTCTGCACTCAAGCCGATGGTGGCAAAAAATGCCAGCATCAAGGGCGTTTGCAGTGAGGTGTCAAACCGGACGTCAATATCGAGCCCCCGCAAAGCCAGGAGAAGCAGAGCAACCACCAGGCCGCCTGCTACAGGCTCAGGGATATTGTAGTTACGTAAAAAACCGATTCGTGTGACCAGCCCGCGCCCCAGTAACAGTACTAAAGAGGCGGCCACAAGTGTTCCATAAAAATCGAGCTGAACCATTGGGATTATTCTTTGATATATATTCAGGGGCGAACTTTTTACCTGGACACGCCTCTTGAACAGGTTGATTTATCAACGCTGGTTAGTTTTGGATTCAAGGACCGTCAATGGTCAGAATATATCGAAATATTTCTTGATAAATATTACTTGGCGCAACTCTATCAACCGCCAAGTCAGATTGCCAAGCTCATACACGGCACTGAAGCTTTACAGTTGTGACTAAAAGTGTAAGGGAGATAGTTATACAAGTGTAAATCTGGGCAGAGGCTTAGCCAGTCGGGCACGCATCTTTTACATCGGGAGAAAGTTTCAACTTTAAAAAAAGAAAAGTCCTACACGGCAGGGTAATTAATTTCAAGTTTCGGTGCACTGCGTTTTGCCGCTGAATTTTAAATGTGAAAGCGGGCTTGCTCGCGAAAGTGGTGTATCACTCAACTTAAGTGTTGAATGATAAGCCGCTTTCGCGAGCAAGCCCGCTCCCACATGAATTACGTGCTACTGGCTACTTGATCAACCGCCAAGTGAACGGATACCGGTACGGCACGCCCTCATTGGCTTTCACGCCAGCAATGATCGTCAACACCAACGCACCAATCGCCACCAGCCCAAACAGGAAGAACCCGATGATCACCACCATCAGCAAGAAGCAGATGGCGGAGGCAATGGCGACGGTGATCTGGAAGTTCAGCGCCTCCTTGCCCTGCGCATCGACAAACGGGTCCATCTCGCGCTTCATCTGCCAGAGAATCAGCGGGCCGATCAACGTGCCGAACGGAATCCAGATTCCCAGCAAGGCGGACAGATGACAAAACATTGCCCACTGCCGAACCTCTTTGCTCGGGGTGGGAAGCAGCTCTTGCTCGTCACTCATTATGTCCTCCTTGTCTGGAATGGTTCCGGTCAGTCAGCCAGTGCAGCCTTTTGCAATTCGAAGATTTCGGTCATGCCTTTCTTCGCCAGCTCCAGCATGGCATTCAGCTCTTCAGGCTGGAACGGCGCACCTTCGGCGGTGCCCTGCACTTCGATGAAGCCACCGGTGCTGGTCATTACCACGTTCAAGTCCGTCTCGGCAGCCGAGTCTTCCAGGTAGTCGAGGTCGAGCACAGGCTCGCCCTGATACATGCCCACCGAAACGGCCGCGATCATTTGCTTGAGTGGGTCGCCGCCTTTCAGGCCGCCACGCTTCTTGATGACTTTCAAGGCATCGACCAGTGCAACCATGGCACCGGTAATGGACGCCGTGCGGGTGCCGCCGTCAGCCTGGATCACGTCGCAGTCGACGTACAGGGTAACGTCGCCCAGCTTGGACATGTCCAGCGAGGCGCGCAGGGAACGACCGATCAGGCGCTGGATCTCCAGGGTCCGGCCGCCTTGCTTGCCACGGCTCGCTTCACGCTGGTTACGCTCGCCGGTGGCGCGCGGCAGCATGCCGTATTCGGCGGTCAACCAGCCTTGGCCCTGGCCTTTGAGGAAACGCGGCACGCCGTTTTCAACGCTGACAGTGCAGATGACTTTGGTATCACCGAACTCGACCAGTACAGATCCCTCGGCGTGTTTGGTGTAGTTGCGGGTAATGCGGATCGAGCGGAGCTGATCGGCAGCGCGACCACTTGGACGTTTCATAGGGAATACCTGTACGGAGGACGGAAAACTGCCGAGCATTATAGAGCCGCGCGCCAAGACTGGGCACTTCTAAAAAAGCCGCCCGACGATTGAAGGGCCTGGTTTGAGCTTAGAACAGCGCTTAACCGACGGCCTGCAGCCCTTTGTCACACCGTGTGTTTGGGCGCATCCGCCCCACTGCGCTACAATCCTGCGCCTTTGCTGCCTCTTGGCTTCAATTCACAGATAGCGGGTCCGCGAAACCTTGGGTAACGCATGGACCTGCATTGCGAGGTACCTCCATGGTGCACAGCATGACCGCCTTCGCCCGCGTCGAAAAAGCCGGCGCCCAAGGCACCCTGAGCTGGGAACTGCGCTCGGTCAACAGCCGCTACCTGGAACCCCACCTGCGCCTGCCCGAGTCGTTTCGCGACCTCGAAGGCGCGGTCCGCGAGGCACTGCGTCAGGGCATCTCCCGAGGCAAACTCGAGTGCACCCTGCGCTTCACCGAAGAAAACACTGACAAACCCCTGCAAGTGGACCGCGAGCGCGCCGCGCAACTGGTTGCGGCCGCCGAAACCATCGCAGGCCTGATCAAGAATCCGGCGGCGCTGAACCCGCTGGAAGTGCTGGCCTGGCCCGGCGTTCTGGTCGGCGACGCCAGCGACCCGCAAGCCTTGAATGCCGAAGCGCTGGCACTGTTCAACGAAGGCCTGAAAGAACTCAAGGCTGGCCGCGAGCGCGAAGGTGCGGAGCTGGCACGGTTGATCAACGATCGCCTGACCTCCATTGAAGAAGACGTGGTGACCCTGCGAGAACTGGTTCCGCAGATGCTCGCCACCCAGCGCCAGAAAGTCCTCGACCGCTTCGCCGATATGAAAGCCGAGATGGACCCGCAGCGCCTGGAACAGGAAATGGTCATGCTCGCGCAAAAGAGCGACGTCGCCGAAGAACTGGATCGCCTGAGCACTCACATCATTGAAGTTCGCCGGGTGCTCAAGTCCGGCGGTGCTGCCGGTCGGCGCCTGGACTTCCTGATGCAGGAACTCAACCGCGAAGCCAACACACTGGGCTCCAAAGCCTTCGACCCGCGCAGCACACAGGCAGCGGTCAACCTCAAAGTGTTGATCGAGCAGATGCGCGAACAAGTGCAGAATATTGAGTAAGGCAAACCCGACATGACCCACAGCACCGGCACCCTGTACATCATTTCCGCCCCTTCGGGCGCGGGCAAGAGCAGCCTGGTCAAGGCCCTGACCGACACCAACCCGGAGATCCGCGTATCGATTTCCCACACCACCCGTGCCATGCGCCCGGGTGAAGTGGACGGCGTGAACTACCACTTCGTGAGCCGCGAAGCCTTTGTGAAGATGGGCGAACACGGCGATTTTCTGGAGCGCGCCGAAGTATTCGGCAACTTCTATGGCACCTCGCAAAGCCATCTGCAGCAAACGCTGGACGAAGGTCACGACCTGATTCTGGAAATCGATTGGCAAGGCGCCGAACAAGTGCGAAAGCTGATGCCTCAGGCGCGTTCGATCTTCATTCTGCCGCCATCGCTGCAAGCCTTGCACCAGCGCCTGACCCACCGTGGCCAGGACAGCGACGAGATCATTGCGGGCCGGATGCGTGAAGCCGTCAACGAAATGAGCCACTATGTCGAGTACGACTACCTGATCATCAATGACGATTTCTCCCACGCACTGGATGACCTGAAGGCGATTTTCCGTGCCAATCAATTGCAACAGAAGCGCCAACAGGTGCGTTTCGGCATGTTGCTGGCTGAATTGCTGGGCTGAAACAGCTCTTCCCAAAACCGCTGCAAGGGCTTTACATTGGCACTTGCAGCGCGTTGAAGGGCTTGGTCAAAAAATCAGCGCTTCCCTAATCGCTGGTGATTTTTTAAACTGTTGAGTCCGCTCGCCCAACCGGGCAGCGCGCATATTGCATTCGCTCCGAGGAATACCATGGCCCGCGTAACCGTTGAAGACTGCCTAGAACACGTGGAAAACCGCTTTGAGCTGGTCATGCTCTCTACCAAGCGTGCCCGTCAACTGGCCACAGGCGGCAAAGAGCCACTGGTTCAGTGGGAAAACGACAAGCCTACCGTTGTAGCCCTGCGTGAAATCGCCGAAGGCCTGATGAGCTACGAGTTCATCGCCAACGCTGAAATCGTCGAAGACGAACCGCTGTTCGCAGCGTTCGAGGACGAGTCCAACGAGGCCGTCTAAGCCTATGCCTGGTCGACGTAGCACGGCGCGGGGTCACAACGAACGGCAGGAGTCATCATGCCGAGCATAGACGCCCTCGCCGATCGCTTATCGACCTACCTCGGCAAGGACCAGGTCAACCTGGTCCGCCGAGCGTACTTCTACGCCGAACAAGCCCACGACGGCCAACGCCGCCGCAGCGGTGAGGCGTATGTCACGCATCCTCTTGCCGTGGCCAATATTCTTGCCGACATGCACATGGACCATCAGAGTTTGATGGCCGCGATGCTGCATGACGTGATCGAAGACACCGGTATTGCCAAGGAAGCGCTGCAAGCGCAGTTCGGTGAAACCGTGGCCGAACTGGTCGATGGCGTCAGCAAGCTGACCCAGATGAACTTCGAGACCAAGGCCGAAGCACAAGCCGAAAACTTCCAGAAGATGGCCATGGCCATGGCGCGCGACATTCGCGTGATCCTGGTCAAGCTCGCCGACCGCCTGCACAACATGCGCACGCTGGAAGTCCTGTCTGGCGAAAAACGCCGGCGGATCGCCAAGGAAACCCTGGAAATCTATGCACCCATCGCCAACCGGCTGGGCATGCACGCCATTCGCATAGAATTCGAAGACCTCGGCTTCAAGGCGATGCACCCGATGCGTTCCGCACGGATCAACCAGGCGGTCAAGCGCGCCCGGGGCAACCGCAAGGAAATCGTCAACAAGATCGAAGAGTCCCTCAGCCACTGCCTCGCCATCGACGGTATTCAGGGTGAGGTCAGCGGTCGTCAGAAACATCTCTACGGCATCTACAAGAAAATGCGCGGCAAGCGTCGGGCCTTCAACGAGATCATGGACGTCTATGCGTTCCGTATCATCGTCGACAAGGTCGATACCTGCTACCGCGTGCTGGGTGCCGTGCATAATTTGTACAAACCGTTGCCGGGTCGCTTCAAGGATTACATCGCGATCCCCAAGGCCAACGGCTATCAATCGCTGCACACCACGCTGTTCGGCATGCACGGCGTACCGATCGAGATTCAGATCCGCACCCGTGAAATGGAAGAGATGGCCAACAATGGCATCGCCGCCCATTGGCTGTACAAATCCAGCGGCGACGAGCAGCCCAAAGGCACTCACGCCCGCGCCCGCCAGTGGGTCAAAGGCGTGCTGGAGATGCAGCAACGCGCCGGCAACTCGCTGGAATTCATCGAGAGTGTGAAGATCGACCTGTTTCCGGACGAGGTCTACGTGTTCACGCCCAAAGGCCGGATCATGGAGCTGCCCAAAGGCTCCACGGCAGTCGACTTCGCTTATGCGGTGCACACCGACGTCGGCAACAGCTGCATCGCCTGTCGGATCAATCGTCGTCTCGCGCCGCTGTCCGAACCGCTGCAAAGCGGCTCCACGGTCGAGATCGTCAGCGCTCCCGGCGCACGGCCGAATCCGGCGTGGCTTAACTTCGTGGTCACCGGCAAGGCGCGGACGCATATCCGTCATGCACTCAAACTGCAACGCCGCTCCGAATCCATCAGCCTGGGCGAACGCCTGCTGAACAAAGTGCTGAATGGCTTCGACAGCTCGCTGGAAAAAGTTGCGGCGGAGCGCGTCAAGGCGATGCTCACCGAGTACCGTCTCGAACTGATCGAAGACCTGCTCGAAGACATCGGCCTGGGTAATCGCATGGCTTACGTGGTCGCCCGCCGCCTGTTGGGCGAAGGCGAACAGTTGCCAAGCCCGGAAGGCCCGCTGGCGATTCGCGGCACCGAAGGTCTGGTCCTCAGTTACGCCAAGTGCTGCACGCCGATCCCGGGCGACCCGATTGTCGGTCACCTGTCCGCAGGCAAAGGCATGGTCGTGCACCTGGACAACTGCCGCAACATCAGCGAAATCCGCCACAACCCGGAAAAATGCATCCAGCTCTCGTGGGCCAAGGATGTCACCGGCGAATTCAACGTCGAGCTGCGCGTCGAGCTGGAACACCAGCGTGGCCTGATCGCACTGCTGGCCAGCAGCGTCAACGCGGCCGACGGCAATATCGAAAAAATCAGCATGGACGAGCGCGATGGTCGCATCAGCGTGGTTCAACTGGTGGTCAGCGTGCACGACCGCGTGCACCTGGCCCGCGTGATCAAGAAACTGCGCGCACTGACCGGGGTGATTCGCATCACCCGCATGCGCGCCTAAGCCAACCTATTACAAGGAGTCATTCATGACCAAGACTGTTATCACCAGCGACAAGGCCCCGGCCGCCATCGGCACTTACTCCCAGGCGATCAAGGCGGGTAACACCGTCTACATGTCGGGTCAGATTCCTCTGGACCCAAAAACCATGGAACTGGTTGAAGGCTTCGAGGCCCAGACCGTCCAGGTGTTCGAAAACCTGAAAGCCGTGGCCGAAGCCGCTGGCGGTTCGTTCAAGGACATCGTCAAACTGAACATCTTCCTCACCGACCTGAGCCACTTCGCCAAGGTCAACGAGATCATGGGCAAGTACTTTGACCAGCCATACCCTGCCCGCGCCGCCATCGGTGTAGCCGCCCTGCCAAAGGGTTCGCAGGTTGAAATGGATGCCATTCTGGTCATCGAGTAATACGTCCGGCGCAGCCCCTGGGCTGCGTCGATTCTGTTTTGAAAGGATTCCACCATGCGCCAAGCGCTAGCCCTCTCGCTGGTCGCCCTGTTCTTGGGCGGATGTGCCAGCAACCCTGCCGACCGTGACATCAGCGGCACCTGGATCAATCAGGTGGCGATCGACGCTGCATCCAAAGGCGGCCCACTGCGTGAAGCGCTCCAGGCCTATGGCCCGAACCTGGAATGGGACGTCAACACCAAGGCCGGGCAGGCCCGCTACACCAACGGTTTTGAAAATGTCGACGGCAAGCTGCTGGGCGAGGAGTCCGGCGCCTGGAAAGTCGACTTCTATGGCAGTTCCGCCAGCGAGCTGAAGCGTGACGGCAAGCAACTGAGCCAGATCGCCAGCGACAACGAACCCGCACAGGTCTTTGACCGCGCCCTGATCCCCGTACCGGATGGCGCGCCGATGGGTGCGAGCTTCGAACGCGCGCTGTATTCAGCCTACATGGGTGGCAGCTGGAAAGTCGTCAGTGGCCCCGGTGAAGGTAGCACTGTGCAATTCCAGGCCGACGGCCAGGTGACCGGTCTGCCGGGCGCGGATCGCTATGCACTGTGTCTGGCCGGCGATTGCGCGTCGATGAGTGGCGGCGACGACAACATGTGGCTGCAACTGAACGGCCAAGGCAACACGTGGATCTTTGCGCGCAAGGGCAAGGAACTGGAGATCCTGCAGGCAGTGAACACCGCACAGGCGGATGAAATGCCTCAGTTCACGCCGGGTCAGCGCAAATGGTTGCTGGAAAAACAGTAACCCGATCTTAAGACCACCAAAAAACTAATGTGGGGGCGGGCTTGCTCGCGAAAGCGGTGAAACAGTCAACGATGATGTTGAATGTTATGGCGCCTTCGCGAGCAAGCCCGCCCCCACATTTGGTTTGTGGTGACAGGGGTCAGCAGCGGCCTTCGAGAATGGCGGCGTAACCTTCACGATAGCTTGGGTACTTTGGCGTCCAGCCCAAGGCCTTCGCCCGTGCATTACTGCACCGTTTGCTACCTGTGCGCCGCACGCTCGCATCCTCGGACCATTCAGTCACGCCCAGATATTCACGCAACCAGTCCACCACTTCGGCCAGCGGTGCAGGCGCATCGTCGACACCGATATAGATGTCATCCAGCGCAACACCACGCCGATCCGCCTCAAGCAGAAACGCCATCAGCCCCGCCGCGTCATCCGCGTGAATGCGGTTGCCGTACAGCGGCGGATCGATCGCCACGCGATAGCCGCGACGAACCTGAGTCAGCAGATATTCACGGCCCGGGCCATAAATACCGGTCAAACGCACGATGCTCGCCGGGATGCCACTGTTGAGCGCCACTTGCTCCGCCTCCAGCATCAGTCGACCTGAATAGCCGGCAGCGATGGTCGGCGATGTTTCGTCGACCCACTCGCCCTCCTGCTGGCCATAAACACTACTACTGGAAACGAACAGCAAGCGATTGGGCACCTGCCCATAGTCGCCCAGCCACTCAAGCACGTGCTCCAAGCCCTCGACATAAGCGGCGCGGTAACCGGCTTCATCGTGATCGGTGGCGGCCGCGCAATACACCAGATAGTCCACCGCACCAACCGGCCAGGTGTGCGGGCAGTCTTTGTTGAACAGGTCGCCGGCAACACCGATCACCCCATTGGGCAGGCGCGAGACGTCACGTCGCAGGCCGTGAACCTCCCACCCTGCAGCCAGCAATTGTGTGGCCAGACGACTGCCGACGTCGCCGCAGCCGGCGATCAAAACAGATGGCGCGGACATCAAAAAACTCCTATCGGAAAGCCACAGACTAGCGCCGGCAATGGACGAGCGGCTAGCGATGAAGGAAAAAAAGATACTCTATTACTTTTGTTAACAAGAATTACTTGCAATAATGCCCACCACTTTTGTTCTCGGCCTTCGAGGCCTGGAAGAACATTTACCGTCTTTTTCTCTCAGGTCCGGCCAGCATGACACGCAATCAATTCCTCGCTTCGCCAACCAAACGACCTCGCGCCTGGAGCGCGGTGGCCGCCCTGCTGCTCAGCCTGATGCTGGCGCCAACCGCCACATTTGCTGACGCACAAGCGCCGGCTACCCCAGCCACCCAGGCCGCGGCCGCACCTGCTCCAGCCGATCACGCCGCACCGGTGGCCACCGACCCGGCCCAGGCAGTAGACACCACTGCCGAAGACGCTCCTGAAGTCCTCGAAGCCGACAACTCCCTGGGCATGGCCCATGACCTGTCGCCGTGGGGCATGTATCAGAACGCCGACATCATCGTGAAAATCGTGATGATCGGCCTGGCTATCGCGTCGATCATCACCTGGACCATCTGGATCGCCAAGGGTTTCGAGCTGATGGGCGCCAAGCGTCGTCTGCGCACCGAAATCGTCCACCTGAAAAAGGCCACCACCCTCAAGGAAGCCAGCGCGTCTGCCACCAAGGCAGGCACCCTCGCCAACTTGCTGGTGCATGACGCGCTGGAAGAAATGCGCCTGTCGACCAACAGCCGCGAGAAAGAAGGCATCAAGGAACGTGTCGCCTTCCGCCTCGAGCGTCTGGTCGCAGCCTGTGGTCGCAACATGAGCAGCGGCACCGGTGTACTCGCCACCATCGGCTCTACCGCGCCGTTCGTGGGTCTGTTCGGTACCGTATGGGGCATCATGAACAGCTTCATCGGCATCGCCAAAACCCAGACTACCAACCTTGCCGTCGTGGCCCCCGGCATTGCCGAAGCCCTGCTGGCGACGGCGCTGGGCCTGGTGGCCGCGATTCCAGCCGTTGTGATCTACAACGTCTTCGCCCGCTCCATCGCCGGCTACAAGGCGCAAGTGTCCGACGCCTCGGCAGAAGTCCTGTTGCTGGTCAGCCGCGACCTCGACCACCAGCCTGAGCGCAGCTCGCAACCGCACATGGTGAAAGTGGGGTAATCGGCCATGGGCCTGCATTTGAAAGAAGGCGCAGACGACGATCTGGCCGAGAACCACGAAATCAACGTCACGCCGTTCATCGACGTGATGCTGGTGCTGTTGATCATCTTCATGGTGGCC
This sequence comes from Pseudomonas sp. NFX71, assembly GCF_048079215.1. Taxonomy (NCBI): domain Bacteria; kingdom Pseudomonadati; phylum Pseudomonadota; class Gammaproteobacteria; order Pseudomonadales; family Pseudomonadaceae; genus Pseudomonas; species Pseudomonas sp. NFX71. The sequence goes on from NZ_CP182230.1 coordinate 1,752,565, forward strand.
GCTCCGTTGGCCACCGTGGACATCAAGGTCGACCTGCCCGCCTCCAGCGCCAAACCGGCGCCACGGCCAGAGAAACCGGTGTTCCTCAGCGTCAAGGCTGACCAGCGCCTGTTCCTCGGCGAAGAAGAAGTGAAGGCCGAAGCCCTCGGCGCCACCCTCGACGCCAGGACCCAAGGCAAGAAAGACACGACAATCTTCTTCCAGGCCGATAAAGGCGTGGACTACGGCGACCTGATGAGCGTGATGGATAACCTGCGTTCCGCGGGCTACCTGAAGGTGGGTCTGGTCGGGCTTGAGACGGCAGTCAAGAAATGATCACGACGCGCCATAAGCTGACGCGTTACAGCGGGAGCCTGGCCGTGGTGCTGGGCGTCCATGCAGTGGCCATTGCGCTGGCGATGAACTGGACCGCACAACCACCCATCGAGCTGCCACCGCAGGCGATGATGGTCGAGCTGGCGCCGGTTCCTGCCCCGCCACCACCGGCACCGCCAAAGGTGATAACGCCGCCACAACCACCCGCGCCGGTGGAAGAACTGCCGATCCCGAAACTGGCCGAAGTGCCGAAGGCAGAAATTACCGTACCGAAACCGGTCAAACCCAAGCCGAAGCCTCAGCCGCCCAAGCCTGTGGAGAAAAAGCCGGAGCCGCCGAAGGAAAAACCGTCCGAGGAAAAACCGAGCGACACGCAACCGACCCAGGCACCGACGGAAAAATCCGCACAACCGGCACCGGGCCCATCGCCCGCACAGCAGGCCGCCAAGGCCAGCTGGCAAGGGACGCTGCTCGCTCACCTGGCCAAGTACAAAAAGTACCCGGCCAGTGCCCAGGCGCGGGGCAAGGAAGGCTTGAACCGTCTGCGTTTCGTGGTGGATGGCGAAGGTAACGTGCTGTCGTTCGAACTGGTGGGCCGCTCCGGCAACGCCGATCTGGATCGGGCGACCCTGGAAATGATCAGACGTGCCCAACCGTTGCCCAAGCCACCGGCCGACATGCTGAACAACGGTTCCATCGAAATCGTTGCACCGTTTGTTTATTCGCTCGAACGTCGCCGCTAATCCAACGCTGAACCAGGGTGGGAGTGGGCTTGCTCGCGAAGGGGCCGTATCAGATGACATCAATGTTGGATGACACACCGCTATCGCGAGCGAGCCCGCTCCCACAGGAGATCTTCAGCGAGCGAAATACCTGCAAAAGGCACCCGAAAGGTGCCTTTCGCATATCCGCCAGCGGCAAACCCGCATTGCCCGGTGTCGCGCGACACACTCTCTCTGATAACGTGCGTCTATCGATTGCAGCCGGTATGCTTGGCCCGCAACTTCATGGACGCTCGCTATGACTCTTACAGAATTACGCTACATCGTTACCCTCGCCCAAGAGCAGCACTTCGGCCACGCGGCCGAGCGTTGCCACGTCAGTCAGCCGACCCTGTCGGTGGGCGTGAAAAAGCTTGAAGACGAACTCGGTGTGCTGATCTTCGAGCGCAGCAAGAGTGCCGTGCGCCTGACCCCGGTCGGCGAAGGCATCGTGGCCCAGGCACAGAAAGTCCTGGAACAGGCCCAGGGCATCCGCGAACTGGCCCAGGCCGGCAAGAACCAGCTGACCGCCCCGCTGAAAGTCGGCGCGATCTACACCGTCGGCCCGTACCTGTTTCCGCACCTGATCCCGCAACTGCACCGGGTCGCCCCCCAGATGCCGTTGTACATCGAAGAAAACTTCACCCACGTGCTGCGCGACAAACTGCGCAACGGCGAGCTCGACGCGATCATCATCGCCCTGCCGTTCAACGAAGCCGACGTGCTGACCTTGCAGCTCTACGACGAGCCGTTCTACGTCCTGATGCCGGCCCAGCACCCGTGGACGCAAAAAGAATCCATCGACGCCGCCCTGCTCAACGACAAGAGCCTGCTGCTGCTGGGCGAGGGCCACTGCTTCCGCGACCAAGTGCTGGAAGCCTGCCCGACGCTGACCAAAGGCAACGACGGCGCCAAGCACACCACGGTGGAATCCAGCTCGCTGGAAACCATTCGCCACATGGTTGCCTCGGGGCTCGGGATTTCGATCCTGCCGCTCTCGGCAGTCGACAGCCACCACTACGCCCCCGGCGTGATCGAAGTGCGGCCACTGACACCGCCGGTGCCGTTCCGCACCGTGGCCATCGCCTGGCGAGCGAGCTTCCCGCGGCCGAAGGCGATTGAAATCCTCGCTGACTCCATTCGCCTGTGCTCGGTGGCCAAACCGCCCGCGCCAGTAGTTGCGGCTTAAGTCGCTGTCATGACCGAGTTGTCGCAAGTGTCGGTAACGGCACTCAAGGGTGTCGGCGAGGCCATGGCCGAGAAACTGGCCAAGGTCGGCCTGGAGAATCTTCAGGACGTGCTGTTCCACCTGCCGCTGCGCTATCAGGACCGCACTCGTGTGGTGCCGATCGGCCACTTGCGACCCGGACAGGACGCCGTGATCGAAGGCACCGTCAGCGGCGCCGACGTGGTCATGGGCCGTCGCCGCAGCCTGGTCGTGCGTTTGCAGGACGGCACTGGCGGGCTCAGCCTGCGCTTCTACCATTTCAGCAACGCCCAGAAAGAAGGCCTCAAACGCGGCACACGGATTCGCTGCTACGGCGAAGCGCGGCCCGGTGCGTCGGGGCTGGAAATCTACCACCCGGAATACCGCGCCATCACCGGCGACGAGCCGCCGCCCGTGGATGAAACCCTGACGCCGGTCTACCCGCTCACCGAAGGCCTGACTCAACAGCGTTTGCGCCAACTGTGCATGCAAACCCTGACGATGCTCGGCCCGACCAGCCTGCCCGACTGGCTGCCGACCGAACTGGCGCGGGACTATCAACTGGCGCCGCTGGCCGATGCGATCCGCTACCTGCATCACCCGCCGGCCGATGCCGACGTCGACGAACTCGCCCTCGGTCATCACTGGGCCCAGCACCGTCTGGCCTTCGAAGAACTGCTGACCCATCAACTGTCGCAGCAACGCCTGCGCGAAAGCATGCGTTCCCTGCGTGCGCCGGCGATGCCGAAAGCCACGACGCTTCCGGCCAAGTATCTGGCCAACCTGGGGTTCGCACCGACTGGCGCCCAACAGCGCGTCGGCAACGAAATCGCCTACGACCTCAGCCAGCACGAACCGATGCTGCGGCTGATTCAGGGCGACGTCGGCGCGGGCAAAACCGTGGTCGCCGCCCTCGCCGCGCTCCAGGCTTTGGAGGCGGGTTATCAAGTCGCGTTGATGGCCCCCACCGAAATCCTCGCCGAGCAGCACTTCATCACCTTCAAGCGCTGGCTCGAGCCGCTGGGCATTGAAGTCGCGTGGCTGGCCGGCAAGCTCAAAGGCAAGAACCGCGCGGCTGCGCTCGAGCAGATCGCCAGCGGCACACCGATGGTGGTCGGCACTCACGCGCTGTTTCAGGACGAAGTGAAGTTCAAGAACCTCGCCCTCGTGATCATCGACGAACAACACCGCTTCGGCGTGCAGCAACGCCTGGCATTGCGACAGAAAGGCGTCGGCGGGCGGATGTGCCCACATCAGCTGATCATGACCGCCACGCCGATTCCTCGAACGCTGGCCATGAGTGCCTACGCCGACCTCGACACTTCGATCCTCGACGAACTGCCGCCCGGCCGAACGCCGGTGAACACGGTGCTGGTCACCGACACCCGGCGCGTCGAAGTCATCGAACGGGTGCGCGGCGCCTGTGCCGAAGGGCGTCAGGCCTATTGGGTGTGCACGCTGATCGAAGAGTCGGAAGAGCTGACCTGCCAAGCGGCGGAAACCACTTTTGAGGACCTCACCGCCGCCCTCGGCGAGTTGAAGGTCGGACTGATCCACGGGCGCATGAAGCCCGTCGAAAAAGCTGCTGTGATGGCCGAGTTCAAGGCCGGCAACCTGCAACTGCTGGTCGCCACCACCGTGATCGAAGTCGGCGTCGACGTGCCGAACGCCAGCCTGATGATCATCGAAAATCCCGAACGCCTCGGCCTTGCGCAGCTGCACCAGTTGCGCGGCCGCGTCGGCCGAGGCAGCGCCGCCAGCCATTGCGTGCTGCTCTACCATCCGCCGCTGTCGCAGATTGGCCGTCAGCGTTTGGGCATCATGCGCGAGACCAACGACGGGTTTGTCATCGCGGAAAAAGACCTCGAACTGCGCGGCCCCGGCGAAATGCTCGGCACGCGTCAGACCGGCCTGCTGCAATTCAAGGTCGCCGACCTGATGCGCGACGCCGATCTTCTTCCCGCCGTGCGCGACGCCGCCCAGGCATTGCTGGAGCGCTGGCCGGATCACGTCAGCCCGCTGCTCGACCGCTGGCTGCGCCATGGGCAGCAATACGGCCAAGTGTGAGCACCGTCGCAGATTCTGGACGATGCCTTTAGACAAGCTGGTTATACTCCTGCAATTGTTTGAATACGGATACAGACCATGACTGAAGCTGCCCTCGTCCCCGAAACCCCGCACGCTCCGTCTGTTATTCGGCTGCTGCTCGCCAAACTGGGCATCGCCTACGAAGAAGTCCTCGACCACCACGGCCTGAACGCCTCGCGCAAAGTGCAGGCGGTATTGCTCGACGACGCCGTCGGCGCGCTGATGGTGCTGTTTCCGCAGAGCCAGTTGCTCGACCTCAATCGTCTCGCCGAACTGACCGGTCGCCGCCTCGCTGCCGTGTCGACCGAGCGCCTGGAAAAAATGCTCGGCAAACACAGCCTGAGCCTGCTGCCCGGCCTGCCGGCACTGACCAGCTCGCCGTGCCTGTACGAAGAAAGCCTGCTGCGCGAACCGAAGTTGCTGATCAACTCGGGCGAGCCGGGCGTATTGCTGGAAATCACCAGCGAAGCCTTCAAGACCATGCTGACCAAGGCCAGCGCCGCCAACTTCGGCGAAAACCTGACCAGCATCCGCCCGAACCTCGACCGCCCCGACGATGACCGCGAGGAAATCACCCAGGCCGTCCAGGCGTTCACCGCTCGGCGCATCCAGCAACGCCTGGAAGCCACCATCGAAATTCCGCCGCTGGCCGAGACCGCACAGAAAATCATCAAACTGCGCGTCGACCCCAACGCCACCATCGACGACATCACTGGCGTCGTCGAAACCGACCCGGCCCTGGCCGCACAAGTGGTGAGCTGGGCGGCATCGCCGTACTACGCGTCGCCGGGCAAGATTCGTTCAGTAGAAGATGCAATCGTCCGCGTGCTGGGTTTCGACCTGGTGATCAACCTGGCGCTGGGACTGGCCCTGGGCAAAACCCTCAGCCTGCCCAAAGACCACCCGCAACACACCACGCCGTACTGGCAGCAATCGATCTACACCGCCGCCGTCATCGAAGGCCTGACCCGCGCCATGCCCCGTGCCCAGCGCCCGGAAGCCGGCCTGACCTACCTTGCCGGCCTGCTGCACAACTTCGGCTACTTGCTGCTCGCGCACGTCTTCCCGCCGCACTTCTCGCTGATCTGCCGCCACCTGGAGGTCAACCCGCACCTGTGCCACAGCTTTGTGGAGCAACACCTGCTGGGCATTAGTCGTGAACAGATCGGCTCATGGCTGATGCGCTACTGGGACATGCCGGACGAACTGGCCACTGCGTTGCGCTTCCAGCACGATCCGAGCTACGACGGCGCCTACGCTGAATATCCGAACCTCGTGTGCCTGGCGGTGCGCTTGCTGCGTAGTCGCGGCATCGGCTCCGGCCCGGATGAAGACATCCCGGATGCCTTGCTTGAACGCGTAGGTTTGACCCGCGACAAAGCCAACGACGTCGTCAGCAAAGTCCTCGAAGCTGAAGTGCTGCTGCGTGAACTCGCGTCGCAATTCACCCAAGCCTAAAAGCATCGCGAGCAAGCCTCGCTCCTACAGGATTTTGGTGATCCCTGTAGGAGCAAGGCTTGCCCACGAAGAATCCCCCCCAATCCAACTGAACCACCACACCCCCTGTGGCGAGGGAGCTTGCTCCCGCTCGACTGCGCAGCAGTCGCAACCCCAGCCAACGCGGTGTGCCAAATACAACCAAGGTCTCAGGCTTTAGGGCCGCTCCGCAGCCCAGCGGGAGCAAGCTCCCTCGCCACAAAAGCCCCCTCACCCAGTCTTGATCAAGGTTCTCAAGCCTTGGCCTTCGCCTTCCGCGGCTTCAAATACTTGGTCAACCCCTGAAACCAGATCACCAGCGCCGGATTCCCCTTGATCTGAATCGACTTGTCCTGAATCCCCGTCATAAACGCCAACTGCTTGTTCTTCGCCTGCATCGTGGCAAAGCCATACGCTGCATCCTTGAACGCAATCGCAAACGCCGGTTCGGCATACACACCCGACTTGCTGGTAATGCGCTGATCCTTCACAAAGAAATGCCGCGCCACTTTCCCGTCCAGGGTCTGTAGCTGGAACACCAATTCCTTGTCACCCAACTGCTGCTGAAACGCAGGATTTGTCCGACTGGCCTTACCCATCAACAAACCCAGCATCCACAGAAGAAAACGAAATTTCATACGTGCAGCCTCAAGAGAAAAATGAACGGCCGGCGCAGTGTAGCGGCTTCGAGCAGGAACGCCACTGTTGTGCAGTGTTAGAAGAAGATGCCGGTATTTTTGACGCTGATGACTACCAAGTCATTGACTAAACGTCGATGTTTAAAAGCCGAGGACTTTTGATCTTTCTACGCTCGGTTCTATCGGACATTTCCTTCAACACGTGGCGCTGTTCATGAACTAGGCATCTCTAATCTTCATCGATAACCTTTGCTCGTTGCCGCGAAATCGGCGACCGGATGTGCAAGTCCGAAACCGGAGAAAAATTTCATTAACTCCAAGGATTTACACCAATGACCAATCCGACGCCCAATGTTCCCGAATACGAGACCACATCCCCCTACGAATCCTTCGATTCCAAAAAACTCCACGAAGCCGCCGAGCGCGCCCTCGACCATCACCTCGGAACACATCCTGATAAAAAATCCAAACGTCGCAATGGCGACCTCTTCAGCGTCTGCCCCGACATCAACACTGAAACCCTCCTCGCCAACGCCTCGGAAGACCTCTTGTCCATCAGCGCCATCGCCGCCGACCTGGCCGACGGCGTGGAAGGCTCACGCCGCTCCGTAGCCCTGGCGCTCAGCCGCATGGCCGACGGGGTGCATTTGCTGGTTGAGCGAGCGCTGGATCATCTGGATGAACCGGAAATGGCGGCGATTTTCGCCAAGCAACAAAGCCGAGTCAGCTGACCTGTAGGAGCCGGCTTGCTGGCGATGGCGGCGCATCAATCGACGTAAAAAAGGGGACTTGGCGTCCCCTTTCTCGATAATCCCTAACTCGACAGCCTGTCTCGGGCAGCGAGTTCAAACCTGTCATTTTTTTAGCGGTTCATGGGTAACTGAAAACGCATTCGTACAGCGCAATAGGCGAGGTCTTCGCGCAACATGCGGAAACTCATGTCGCACTGCGCATCGGCGTATTGCTTCCAAACCGGATCGTCGAATTCAACTCCGCCTAGCAGGTTGATCGAGGCCTTTAGGCCGTTTTCTCGATCCGGCCCTGCCATCAGCGATGCAGCTTTGTAAAAGCCATCATTCGGCATCCCTGTCTGTAGATAAATGAGTTCGCCCAACCGGGCATTGGTTGCACGCGCCAAACACGCAAGCTTCTCGATTGGCGCCTCAGCTCCCGGTAAAGCGGACTGATAGATATCTTCGCAATACGTTTCTTTGAAACGCACCCACTTTCTTTGCACGTCGGTCAGTTGCTTCTTGTCTGCGGGAGCCAAACTGGCCATTGCTTTCTTGTATTGCTCATTCAAGACGGCATCGACTTTCTCGAGGCTTTGCTGACCGCAAGTGATCAAATCGGGATTGGTGAAGCTGTCGTGGTTGCAGGTTTCCTGAGCATTCGCCGAGATCATCGACGCCGCTAAAACGAAGCCCGTCAACGCCATCGCAAGCCTCTTAAGTGTTGTGCTCACTGCTGGGCCCCTACGCTACTGCCAAGCTCCAGTTTCTGATTCGCCACAGCCTGCTCGCCCATTACTCCACCGCTCCTTTACTGCGCTCAGCCACTCGATCAGGAATCTTCGACCCCTTGCCCGCGCTGGTCATCAACGAGGCATATTGCTTGTAAGCCTGCGCCGCCCGCACCTTATCTTTCACGCCCCAGTAACTATCCGCGAGATTCAGATAGGCAACTGTTCTGCCGGGGTTTCTGGCAATAACCGCGTTCAACAACTCAATGGATTCTTCGTAATAGCCGGACTCGCCCAATAGAAAACCGACGTCGTTAGACCAGCTTGGCGATTGAACGAAGTCATACTTTTGCGCGATGTAACTGTGCGGATAGCAGTGGCCTTCGCCCCCATCCATCAGAAAATTCGCCATCACCGTCGAAACGGCCTCTTTCTGCCCTTTTCGATACAGCACCAGCGCTTGGTCGAGCTGGTACGCGATATCCGACATCATCAGTTTTTTGTAGCCCTCGGCGGGTCGCTTAACGTGCAGGTCATGCAACTGCTCAAACACCTTGCGCCCATCGAACGACGACAACGAGGTTTCGCCGATCATGCTTTTGGGTACTTCTTCAACACTGACTACCGAGCGATCACAGGACTCGTTGTTGGTTACCTGCACTAGGCTACTCAGCTCAAACTGTTTTGAGTTTTTGTTGTAGCGGAACACCAGATTGAAGTTGTAAACGCCGTTATCTTCTTCGTTACTGACCAGCACAAGCGCGTCCCCTGCTTCAGCGGAAGACTGCTTGACTGACACGGGCTCCCCTTGCATATCGACAACCGTAAGCACACCTGCCGGACTGTTGATCACGTTGATACTGAAGCCTTCACTCATGGCCGCCGAGTATTGGCTTTTGATTAACGGTATCGCTTTGGATGTATCCAGCAGAATGTCGTCGCTGGCCCCAGGCTCAGGCGCGATCAGCAGTCGGTGATAAGCTTCATCGGTATCACCAGTCAGCACAAACACGTTTTGACGTGATGCATCACCCATTAAACTGACCGGAATCTTCCTGATAACCTGCGGAGTAGCGAGCGCAGGCGAAAGCAGCAGAGTGACATAGCAGACTAACGCGCAAACAAAGCACAAAAAAAAGCGTTTCACTGTCTTCAATTCCATAATTCAATCAGTTGAAATTCCCGCGACAAAGGAACGCAGTCTCCCGAGAGACTGTATATAAATAACGCCACCCTTACTAATTCAAACGTTCCTCAACTCTCTTAGGAACCTTACTTGCAACACCTTTCTTCCTCATCGCCTTTCGATATTCAGCATAGTACGGCTTCGCCTCATCATGCTTTCCAAGTACCCAGAGAGAATCAGCAACATTAAGTTTCAAGGGCACTCTATCCGCCGCAACAGCCAACAAACGATTATAAATTTGCATTGCCAAAAGGTGCTCGCCACCTTGGGCAAAGTAGAACGCAATGTCATTATATTCAGATATATTTTTTTCAGGTGGATAGCACGCCATATAGGAGGCAATTCCCATGAAAACAGAGTCTCTTAATGCACTAGCGCGCGACTCATTCTCAGACACGCCAACCACATCAGAGATTAGTTGCTTCGGAGAAATTCCCCCATTAGAAAATTCGAAAACCCCTCCTTCCGCACTTTTCCATTTGTTGTCCAGCCATGCGCCGTCACATTGCTGAACTGAACCCACATTTTCGACACAGCCAGTTTCCAGCGAAACCATATCGCAGTATACCGGAGAGGAAACTATTTCACTCCCTTCCCCATCGACTACTTCTCCGGTATTTGTTCGCTGCACTATCACATATTTTTTATCGCCAGAGACAAGACCTATATCTGAGCTTGCAACGACTCCATTCTCATAACCCGCCAATTGAGTTGGGAGCGAGTATATGCTGAACCCATCTGTGGAGCCTTGATATTGCACATCATTCCACCCCCCATACTTCTCTTCATAATATTTAAAGCTTAAAGAACAACCTTTAAAACCAACAATTTTCAACGGCGCTGTATTTCCATAACTCGTATCAGTGAGCAAAAACACCAAACATGTGATCACACAGCACTTATTAAACATTTACTGCCACCTTTAAAAATGTGGGACAGACTTATTTTATCCCCAACTACAAAACCAAATTCACCCCTCCGACTAACTGTTATTTATCACCAGGTTCAACGTAATAAGTCTCAGCGTGCTTAAGCAACGACAGAAAGCTTCTCCTCAACTCATTAGTTTCCTTTTCCTCGCCACATGTCTCTATAAAAAAAACATGATTCCTGCCTGCCTCAAATGATGTGGTAAAACAAACGGAACCTAAAAAGTATACGCCCTCTACTCCAGACCAATTGCTACCAGAGTAGAGGTTTGCTTTTGATAGCGGATGCGATCCATTCCCAACTTTCAATCCATCTTTCTCTTGCGCATAATCGCCAGCTATTGCGTCCGCCAGAGTCATATCTTCGCAGCCGACCTTAATATCCCGCACCCTACCGTCTTTATATTTGTATTTAACAATAGTCTCGCCCTCACTTGTTTTCCCAGATGAGAAACCAGCGAAATCTTTTACCTTCATCACACAACCATTGCTTTCAACAACAAGATTCTCTCCAGCGTTCGCCAGAAAAAACGAGGACAATAAATACAAAGCGGCGACTTTAATCACTGTCTCTGCCTCTTAATAAATGAAGAAAAATGGGACAGATTTATTTATCGGCGACCGCACCACAAAGTGCCGAGCGCAACTAAACAAATCCATTCCCTTTTCCCTTTTTCGTTAAAGACTAGAAGAAGCTTCAGAGCGCTCAAATACTCGCGATGGAATTTTCGACTTTTTGTTTACCGACAGCATGAGTTTTTTATATTCAGAATATTGTTTTACGGCATCATTTTTATTGCCAACCGCCCAGTTTGAATCCGCCAAATTCAACCAAGCAACCGCTCTATTTGGCTGAGCAGTTACGATATCTTTTAGAAGCGGGATCGATTCCGCTGCTTGATTATTCTCCTGTAGAAAATAGGCATAATCATTTATCGCTGATACAACTACATCAGCCAATTCTTTGTCAGCCAGCCAAGCAGACTTATAATTTTCCGCATAAGCAGAAAGCCCGATGATCGCCTCCTCTTTTTTTCCTCTTTTAAACAACGACAGAGCATTGGCGTGAGCGAGACCAATCATTTCCGAATAAACAATTTTATGTTTCTTGTCATTGAGCAGAATCTTTCCATAGCGATTAACCAGACTATTATCTAATGCACAAATACCCACATCATCCACATCAGTTATAACTATCGCCGCGGAATCACTCTCAACGTTTATTTTTTTCCCCTGCGCTTGTTCTTCACTATAACTGTTTATGCCCGTGCTGACTGGAAAGAGGTTACCTTTAAAGCCTCCTTCTACAGCTGTTAAACTTGCTGCGATTACGCAACTACCTGACGTAGCCTGCCCATTATCGTTTCCCCCAGCAAGAACTAGCAACGAAGTACGTCCTTGCACCTCCGTTAAAGCTGCACTTCCTGAATCGGAAACGTAAAGCGCCAAACTGTTTTGAGCCATTGAAATACTGGCAAAAAGCACTGCAACAGCAAACATCAAAATATTAGTAGCCGCTTTCATCTTTCAACCGCCCCTGTGCTTTCGCCTTTTTTGAAACAAATCTAATGCCAAGCTTCAGTTTTTTGATTCGCAACAGCCTGCTCGCTTACTACTCCACCGTTCCCTTACTGCGCTCAGCCACTCGATCAGGAATCTTCGACCTCTTGGCCGCGCTGGTCATCAACAAGGCATACCGCTTGTAAGCCTGCGCCGCCCGCACTTTATCTTTCACGCCCCAGTAACTATCCGCGAGGTTCAGATAGGTCACTGTTCTGCCGGGGTTTCTGGCAATAACCGCGCTCAACAACACAATGGACTCATCGTAATAGCCGGACTCACCCAATAGAAAACCGACGTCGTTAGACCAGCCTGGCGATTGAGCGAAGTCATACTTTTGCGCGATGTAGCTGTGCGGATAACAGTGACCGCTGCCTCCATCCATCAGGAAATTCGCCATCACCGTCGAAACGGCCTCGGTCTGCCCTTTTCGATACAGCGCCAACGCCTTGTCGAGCTGTTCCGCGACGTCAGTCATCATCAGTTTTTTGTTGTCACCGGCAGATTTAATGCGCAAGCCAGAGAGCTGCTCAAACACCTTGCGCCCATCGAAAGATGCCAAAGACATTTCACCGATCAGGCTTTCGGGTACTTCTTCAACACTGACAACCGAGTGATCACAGGACTCGTTATTGACGACCTGTAATACATTTTTCAGCTCGAACTGCCTGGAACTTTTGTTGTAGCGAAACACCAGGTTGAAGTTATAAACGGCGTTATCTTCTTCGCTGCTGACCAGCACAAGGGCGTTTCCGGCTTCGGCAGAAGACTGCTTGACCGACACGGACTCGCCTTGCATATCGATGACCTTCAGCACGCCTGCCGGGTTGTTTATTACGCTGACGCTGAAGACATCGCTCATGGCCGTCGAGTATTGGCTCTCGATCAACGGCAATGCCTTGGAGGTATCCAGCAGGATGTCGTCACCGGTGCCGTGTTCAGGTGTGATCTGCAGACGGCGGAAGTCTGCCCCAGCATCACCGGACAGCACAGACACGTTTTGACGGGACGCATCACCCAATAAACTGGCCTGTTGCTGTTTGATCACCGTTGGCTGATGGGCGCTGGAACTCGGCTGCACGACCTCACCCGTACTCAGCGAAACTGTTTCTTTCAAGGGAAGCGCGCAGCCGGAATCACACGCCATCTTCAGAAACTCAGGCTCGTCAGTCCCCTCGAACACATAAGTTGACGCGCCATTGCGTTGCCCGTCGCTGTACACCGGGACACTGACCGCCAACGAACCGGTGGCCGAAGATGCAGGGGGTTGATCCGTAACCGTTACCACGCTGGCTTCAACGTCCTTGCAAAGGGTGTTGATGGCGGAATCCAGAAGCCCCTGCCCCGCTCCAGCAACCAACTTCGCATTGGCCGGACGGCAGTCATAGCCATGCCAGTACGGGCCAATCTGTGTAGAGATATCCAAGGAAAAAATATAGATATGGTTCAGGACGATCTCTTTACCGTCATAGCTGAAAACCACCCAACGGCGCGATTTGGCCGAAGAGTAATTCTCACTGTCCAGGATGTACTGTCTGCCGGATCGATACAGCGCGTTGGTAAACATCGCGCCAGTGTCTTCCGGGGCATCGAACAATCGCTTTCCTGAGTTGGCATCTAAAATATAGCCGTCTGCATTCAAAGCGACGGAACAACTGCCGGGCGTCTTGCCGTAAGGCTCACAGATCGTTGCGTGTGGAAGAACAAACTCAGCGGCGCCAGCGCCAAAACTCAACAGCGCCATCAGGTACATTGAAATCTTCAAGGTATGCAGCTTCACCACTGACACCCCTTCTCGGGAGAAAACTCAATCTGCGGGTGATGCTCAAACCCATAGTGTTTCTTGCTTTTGGCATTGGTGTACGCCATGCCGTAAATCAGCGCCCCTTGACGGACCATGACATATTCGCCCGTGACTGCGCCGCCAACGACCTCGACCCACGTGGTGGTAGTGGTGGATTGAAAAGGTCGGCCGTCGGACATTTCTTCTTGCTCGGTACTTTTGTAAACCAGCGGGATCGACTCTTTGGACGTCGCATACTTGGCCCCCGCCCCGCTCCACTTGGCGGCATGATCACTGTAGGCCCTGAACTCCAACTTTATGTCCTTGCCCTCCTGGGATCGAAAACAGGAAATTTCCGTTTCCACTTCGCTGTGAGCGAATGCGGGGAAGGCCAATAACATCAGCATCACTAACTTTTTCAAAGACAACTCCCTTTGCCAAATCGCTTATGAATCGGTGATTTTCAACAGCCGGAATTCGTTGTTCACAAACTCGTAATAGCGAGTTCGGTCGCGGTTCTTCAGCCGTTTACCCTTCATATCTTTTTCGGTATTGGCGGTGATGCCGGAGACGATGATCAAGTTGCTGTCGGGCTGGTAAGACAGCGTCAGCAAGTTGCCGTCGTAGGCATTGGGCAGACCCGTCGCGACCTCGCCGGTCTGCGCGTCCAGCACCTCGACACACATCGTGCTGCCACCACAGCCCACCCTGTGCAGAACGTAGTGCCCCGCGAAATTGACCTTGCCGGCGAGGGCTTGTGCTCGCGCTTGATCCATCCATTGGTTGCTGTTTTCCTGGGGCGCCAGGGCTTGGTTTGGACCAGCAAACACTTCGGTGACGGTGACGTCCGTGAAGGATGGATCGGCGGCGAAAGATAAAGAGGCTGCACCGGTCAGGATGCAACCCAATAAAATCGACAGTCCTTTCATGTTGTAACTCCTGAGCAAACCGATTATTCCCATTGGCAGCCTTTCTCCAAAGAGACTTCGGTGGCTGTATAAAAAAAACCGTATTCCTTTCCGCTCGACTTATTCGTGTAGCTCATCGAAACGATCATCCCCCCCTGACTCACCATTTCGTATGTACCCGTCACCTTTCCCTCAAGCACTTCAGACCATGTTCTTGTGAGCTCCCCTGGCCTATCCGGGCTCACTTCTTCAGATTGGCTGTCGGTTAAAACCAGAGGTATCGGAACACCGGATGACGCGTACTTAACAAAGCCACCCTCCAACTTGTTCGTAGTGTCGTAGTAGGTTCGAAGCTCGAATTTCACAGGGCTCCCGTCACCCATTTCAAAACACAGATTCTCCGACACAACCTCGCAGTGAGCCGTCAACGGCAACACGCCAATCACCAACAGCAGCAATCTTTTCACTTCAAATCCCTTGAAATAACCCGCCATTCAAATCGAGAAATCCTGCCGAGCATGTAGAGGGAATAGCTTTGCAGCGTGGCGCCGAATAGAGCGAGCCACCAGACTTGTTGCGCGCGGGGCGGTGGGTACGGCGTCGGCAACCCAGAGGGCTTTTCCGACCGTCACTAAAGCCGTCAATCCCGCTTAAGTACCTATTAGCCTGAATCAACTGATTGGGGATCAACTTACCATTGCTATGTCGCGCATAGGCATAAACTTGATACAGCGTACCGTAGGCCCCCATGCCTCTATGGTTAATTTCCCAAGAAACCAAAACAAAGACATTCTTTACATCCTGAACCGGATAAAAAAATATCGACTCGACCTTAGGCGGCGAACCAGCAACATCATATTTATCAACCAACTGTCTAGCCGATACTCCATCGTTATTTTTCACATCGAGGACTAGAGACACGGGATACTCTGCATCTCCCGTTTCCAAAACCAATAATTCCGCATTTTCGACAACAGTTGTTTTATAGGGGCCATCTATTACCGCTCCCCGCAGATAGAGGCTATCATCCTGCGCCACGGAAACCCTACAGAAGATAAATACCAATAATACAAAACAAAATTTACGCATCGTCCTTTTTGCCTCTCCTCGTTGTAAAAACTAATTTTTGCTAGGCGTAATGGCCTCAAATGACGCCTTTATATCAGATAACTTAGGATCACTTCTCAGGTTAGACCTAGGTATACATGCAGAAAATTTAACCGTGGTATCTTTCACACCCTTCAACCCATAGAAACAGTCGAACCACAGGCCTGTTTTGTCTAACGAAAATCTATTCTTGGCAGCAGCGACGTCTCCATCAGAGTTCCAAATCATAAAAGGAGACATTATTACTCGGACGGCAGCAGAACCCGATGCAGAGGGATGAACAAGATCTACCGAGCCCGTCTCAGACTCTTGATACAATACCTCGTCAACGGCATAGTTGTATATATACTTACCATGACGATCAAAACGTCCGGACATACTCAAACTCTTATCAAACTCAACCGGCTCTACAATAAAAACGTTCTCCTCAGTCAGTATATCCGGATTTAAATTAACGTTCGAGACCAAGTCCCCATAGCAAACCCCATTCTCAGCTCTCACGTTCAATTTAAAACCAGGAATCTCCGGAATTACAACTCCACACATATCCAGAGACTCGGTCTGAGCCACCGACGAAAGCGTAATGAAAGACAAGCCACCAAACAACATGAACAACACTTTCATTATAACGATCTCTTATGATAAGCGATCAAAGGAAAGAGACCAACTCTGATAGAGAAATAGCATGAACAAATGGGGGCAGATTTATTTATCAAAAGTCAAATTCATCTCACAAATAAATCCGTCCCCTTCACACCCCTTTACGCCTGTTAAGCGCATTAGTGCGTATCACAGCTCGGCCCACTGAGCGCTTCACCGTCAACATTAAACTTACATACCTCAGTAATGTCTGCGCCCTGTGTTAGAGACATAAGAGTTAGAGTGAATAAAAGTTCATTATTGGAAAACTCTCCTTTTTCCAGCACAACCTCCGAGAAATCAGTGTTGAAGCTTTTTCCAGAAATACTGCAAAAATCCATTGAGTTACTGGCAGCACCTTTGCCGCCTGGCTTTAGGACCTGAATTTTTATGCAAGGACTGCCCAGCGACTGATAGTAGCGAACCAACTTACCAGAAATGACAGCCGTATCGGCTTTATATATATTTACAACTGGATCTTTTTCATCCGCTGCCAAGGCGCAGCAGGAAAAAGCCAAACCTACCAACACCATTAAGTTTTTCATTTCTCACCTTATAGATAATTTTTACGCCTAGTAAAGCGATCTAACGGAACATTTGACCAATTGTTTTGATTGGACATAACAGACTTCAATTCAGCCCTATTGTTTTGAACGCAATTGGGCGGCGGTGATCGTTCGATCGGCCGCGTCGAATGCCAGCGCCGTTCGCAGGGCAATTTGTCGCGTGCCGAGCCACGCAAAGCGCCGTCGAACAGACGCTCCAGCGCAATCCCATGCTGATGAAAACGCGTTGATCAGCAAGGGCGGAGGTCAGGGAAAATGGGCATCCGAGGAAGGTTAAGTAAGTGCCATTCAAATCTGTCCCCTTTCGCTTTTCTAATTCGACAACTTCAAAAGCCGGTGTACCAACGTCTCGCCGGGACTCCAATCACGCAGAGTCGGCAACAACCCCTTGTTCCGGCTTTTTTCATAATCATCCGCGCCGTCCGGAACGACCAACTCATCCCACACGAAATAGACATTTGCAGCGACACCCGTCTTTACGTAGTACTTGGGCGATTCCCCCCGCGAATCCGTTTCGAAATAGGCAGGAAGCGGATTATCTGAAAACACCATCGCCGCGTTCACGTGAGTCACGGGTGAGTCTGGGCCAGCGAGAAACCTGACCTGAACAACCAAGGTAGGAGGGAATACCGACATCCAAAGGTCATCGACTTGCCCGAGGTCCACGACACCCGGCAAAACTGGAGCAAGCAGGGTGATATTCGTCAAATCCCATTCGTCTCCACCCGCACGTAGAGACATGACGGGTTCCTGATCAGAAAAATCGCGAATCTCCTGGGTTACCAGCGCAGCCGCTGCTTTGGAAGAGTCGATTGCCGTGATAACGCCTGTGCCGTTGTTATCGCTCCCCGTGTCCCCGCAGGCGCCGAGTAGAAGGAAAGTGAAGAACCAAAAGAAATACTTCATAGTGCGTGCTACTTTTTCCTTAACTTTTATATAGAAATCCTGTAATGCCGACTTGATATCAGTGCCGCCGGCGATACAGTTAAGTCCGCACTCCCCTTGTAAGATTTTAATGGAGTGCTTTTATCGAAGGATCCTTATAACTTGAATTAACGTCGATACCCGCATCCCTCGCCTTTGTCTCAAGCTCATCTCGCTGTTTCTTATATTTTAAAAGCAGATCAGGTAACAAATCTGTCCAGCGCGTCTTATCGGATTCCTTACTAAACTCAGATACCCAATACTCACGTTCGCTCATGAATTTCAAAGAGATCAAATAGGTGCCTCGCTGCGTTGGATCCGAATCAGAGTTACGACGCCATGCCTTCAGGGTCAAATAATTGCCATCACTATAAAAATTCCAATCATAACAATCGTCGACCTTTAACCATTGGTCTATATTCATCTTGTAGTCAGGATCAAGCCATGGATGGCTTTTTACATAAACGCCAAGCACATCGCCGGGATTCACTATTTTTTCCGCCTGCGAGCCTGGGATGCGCGGATCGTATGGTGCAAAGTAATGTTTCCAACCTGACGCTTTAATTTCTTTTATCAGGCTATATAAAAACGCCTGATTTTCTTCATGCTGACTATTGTCTGGAAGACCTCGAACCATCAATTCAAGATTTTCTATATCACCCCCAACATCACCATCAATCGACGTTTTCACATCTGTAACGTGTTCAATTTTTAACGATTTATTAACAATCACAGTAGGAAGGTCCGCATCTGCAGCCGACTTGCTAATTTTGTACCAGCACATATTTACTTGCGGCATGCACTCTTTTCGAAATTCCACTGGGCTTTCGGACAATACTTTTGTCATCGCTTCTGACAATTTAATTTCGATTACAGCAGTCGTGCCGGCCATACTATTACTCCTGGTATCTTTTTCATCACCGCATGCGCTAAGCAGAAAAAATAATAAAATAAAAAACATCTTCATTTTTGATTTTTCCAACTGGCGATTGTTTCAATCTCACCTTCCATATACGTTAATTTTTTATCCATCAGTTCGTGATACTGACCGGCAATAGCAGTAATAAATACCATTCGTTCGCGCTCATTGTATAAGTTGCCATCTTTCATCTGCACTCTCAGCTCCGGATCTTCAACGTCACACGCCGTACTAAAGGCGGCGGCGCGGACTGGCACAAAAGGTGCCCATTCAAACGCGGCCTGGACCTTCAATGTCGTCTGGAAAAAATAGTCGTTATAGATTAATGGCTGCAGTATTCTGCGCTGCTCATGATCCGCAATAGCAAGCAATGATTTTAGTTGCACAGCCCTTCTAGCTGAGCCACTGGCTATGGTTTCAGATTCACGATACGGTCAAATCCCTTCTTTACATCAGGCGTTAAAGAAAGATTTTTTAATACAGGCAGAGCCTCCTCTGCCCAAGGCAAACTGTCTATGTTCATCTGCACTTGTGCATCACAGCTTTTCGCATTGCGAACGGGCGCACAATCCTCAAATTGCTCTGGATACTTCTTGTAAAACCAATGCCACACAAAGATGTCCTGAAACAGCCAGAAATTGCCTTTCCCAAGCCCTTTCTTGCCAATTCTTAGTGGCGGTTGGCCAACAGGGGGTATTCCAATGGTCAGGTAAGGCTCGGCAGGAATGAAATCCAATCCGCACCTAACCTGTTTACTGGCAAAGGCAGCCAGGCCCATCCAATAAAACCGACCGTTCAAATCCGGTTTCCCATCTTCGCCGCGCTCCAGGTAGAACTCGGCGTAAGCAGCTGCGATACGCGCAGCCCGAGCACCAAAATCTGAAACCAAAACCATTTTTGTCGATTTGGAGAAAAAGCTCTTCTCCGGCACGCTTAATCGACTGATTGCTTCCTGCTGTCCCATTGTCCACAGCTTGTCGCACTTCAAGGCAACGTCTTGAACAGAGCAACTCTGATTATTGGTTTTAAACGTAGCTACGGGTGCGCTCATTTATTCCTACTCGCTTCGTAATCATCAGAACCTGGCGGCACAATCAGTTCGTCCTACATCAGATGGATTTCTGCGGTCTCGGCAGTGTCCGTTTCGATACGAGGATGAAGGCCGTCTGCATTGCTTTTGGAAATTTTCGGAGCAACTGAGGAAGGGACAATAACTGCAGCCTTCACGGATTTGATGGGTTTTCCAAGCCCTGTCAAAAAGCGGATCTGCTCGTCGAACTTCTCACTATTGGCAGTACCGGCTTTAAGCGTATTCCCCGCCCGAGCCTGATCCGCAATCAACGGCAAGTCCGGTACCAAAATACCAATCCCCGTCCCACTCCCACTCCCCGCCGCCCCACCGGCATTAAAAACTTCACCGTCTTGGCCGACCACAGAACCATAGATAGCCTGACTAACCAGCAACGTTTTCTTGTCAGGGCTTAGCCAGCCGTCATCTGTATCAACACCAACGTCGGCAACGTAGAGCGAAAAAGCTTTATCCTTCGCGGTAAACAAGGCCGTCGCCGACTCTGCAACGGGTCTGCTCCATGACTTTGTCTTCAGCGTCAATGTGTGCCCGTCGACTCCAATTATTTGGGTTTCCTTGGCAAAAGTACTGGCTACGGTACACAGGCTGACGATAATCAGCGCGCACTTACGGCTGGCCATACCGTGGGGCTTTTTTCGTCCGGATGATTCGGGGTAGTGCGTTGTTGTATGCTCACTCGAAAGCAATGCTCATCAAAAAACGGAACTAAAAAGGAACAGATCTATTTACCGGCAGCTAGCCTACCCGCAATAAATCCGCCTCTATTTTACCCTTTTTTTCACAAACTTACCTGAGAACAAACCGACTTGCTGTCACCACCCGCCAATTAAGTCTCCCTATCGAACCAAGCAATACTTTTAAATAAGATATATCAGCCTCATAAAATGCATTGCACTGCGAAACAACTACATAATTTGAATCTATCTGCTTCTCGAGAGTAGTGCAAACTACGCCTGCTCCTTCCTCTCCACCTTGCCCCTCATATACGACATCCTTCATATCCAACAACTTCCAACCTGTTTCCGCAAACTTCAGTTTCGCCGCAGCGGATGCATCATCATAGTGCAGAATTGCTTCTGGATAGGGCAATTCAATAAAGTTATTGTATCGCGGCTGAGCTCCATCCCCCACAGCCTTCAACACCAAACCAAAATCATCACCACTTACAATATACGTAGGTAAGTTTTCAAGATTCGTTTCATAAGAAGGTTGACCAGATGGCGTCAACTTCAATATATTCAGGCCGTCTTTCTGCGTACAGCTGACAAGCTTAAGTTTAAATCGTAAATCGTCAAATGCACAATTCCGCTCCTCAGCACATGCTGAAATCGAAAAAAGCACGACACAGAACAAACCTAACGCAGAGATGTTAACTTTATACTTTGTCACTTAACACGCTCCACATAGACACAAGTGCATTTTGTCTTTCGACATCATGTTCTGGAGTACTATTGAAAAGTGGGGACAGATTTATTTATCGACAGCCAAATCTGCTTTACAAATAAATCTGCCCCTTTTCATTTTTAGTGGCCAGATCAATAGATTGGCATCTGAAATCGCATTCTCGCCATACATCTCCCTGGCATTTCCCCATACAACTTCTGAGTCATGGCGCAATTTTTTTCCGCATACTCTTTCCATGCAGGGCCAAAGTCTACATCCCCTGCAACGTAGTCAACTGCTTTGGCGTAATCCATGGCAGTAGCTTTTTCGTTGACAACTGAAACCGCCTTGTAAAAACCATCTCCAATTACACCGGTACGGAGATATATGAGTTCACTCAAGCGAAAACTTGTCAGCTGTTTCATGCAGGAAAGCTTTTCTATCGGAGCTTCTTCACCAGAAGCCCCGTCGCTTTCGTCATTGCAATATCCATCTTTCAACTTAATCCAGTTTTTTTGCGTGACCAGCAATTCAGACTTTAATGATCCATCTAACTCCGACGCTAATACCTTGTACTGTTCATTAAGAACTTTATCAACTTTTACAAACACTGCCTGCGAGCAGGTAACAATCTCCTGATTCGTTAAACTTTCAGAATTACATTTTACATCCGCCACTGCAAAACCCATCGAAACGGATAAAATAGAGAGAACAGCAAACGACTTATGAATTATTTCCAGCAGTTGCATTTTAGTGCCTCCTCAAAAAAAACCGCTTCTTTTTCGCGTCTTGTCACCAAGCCAGCAGTTTCAGGCGCATCCTCCCAAAGCCTTTTCATACTGCGAAGACGTGAAGGAATCAACTCTGGTTTATCGCTATCAAAATCTTCTTTTATTTGTTTCATTTCTAGACGTGCTAACGTTTTGGCAGGAGTGCTGCCGCTTAACGCATTACCTCTATTTACAACGAGGGAAAGCAACACACCCTGACAGTCTGGATGTAAATTTATCGCTTTAGGGTACACATTCACAACCTGCTGCGCATATCGTCTCTTCATAATGACAGCAAGCTTAAGCGCGTTATCTTTATTTATCGATATAGAACTCACATTATGGACAAAGTCTCTTGCATCTTGGCCTTTTTTACCTAACGCCCCTTTCAAACTTTCGATTTCACTTTCTGTGTAGAGATCTGTAAGCTCAGCATCTACCGTAGCCGCAGTTTGCTGCCCAAGATCATACCCATAACCGATTGTCACGCCACTACCATTATCGGCCAAAGCATACGGATGCTCTCTATACGCTTCCGTCGCCAAAAGAAACTCGAACAGCTTCTTGGAAACTACATAAGGCCCAACCGTCGTTTCCAAAGTGTAGACTTCCGATTTACACTTTTCAGGACATCCAGACTGGAAATTCCCCAACAATCCAATGGGGTTAATATGTTGGACGCTCGCAGCGCTGGTGATACCGCTGACTCCTACTAGTTTATCCCACCAACTCAAACGTTCAATCCGCGCCTTTTCCTCAACCCACCCCTTATGCGGGTCTGAGTCGCTGTGCCCCATCAGTTCATCGAGGGCGTCCCACTTATCCCTTTTGAACTGCCACTCGCTCTCATAACGAGTAACCATCTGAGAGATTGGTTGAGAAAACCAAGGCTTACTTAATGCTTCTTTTATTTCCGATGGGTTAAGTTTTTTATCGCCATTCTTATCGAGAATTTTATACAACCGCTGTTTCGCAGGTCCGTCGTTAGCGGTCCCGACATTCGGTAGGTAAGTCGCGCGCTCTTCTTCACTTAAACTTTCCTGTGCATGCAGGAATGCAGCCAGATGATCTTCATTACTGACGGTTTCCTCGATAAAAGTGAAACCTTCCCACTCAAACGGCGAATGACGTGTCAACGTGATATCTGGCTCCGCAAACCAGCCGTTGATTTCGTTGCCCTCCGCATCTCCGAGTAATCCATCCAGACGCCACCAAAGCGTGTAGGTCGTGGTCCCCGCCATAACAATAGGTACTTTGATTTTCTTCTCGGCAGGCAATGCTTCAAGGACTCCGACAGGAACCAAATAGTCAGAACCGACCTTTTTGTGTGCATCGGTCACTTTAGGTGGGTTCGTTGCGCTCATGCCTTGTACGTGAGTAATCAATGGGCTGTCTTTTGGAATCTTAAGCAGTGTCTTTTCCTTTGCCGGCAAGCTAGCAGCCTTGGACTTGCTCAACTCTGTAAATGCCTTGACGTCCTCGCAGCTGAAAACTTCCAGGTGCAACAGGTTCTTGGAAGCAGGATCAGAGTGGTTCTGATACTTCCCTACATGACCAATCAGGCTCCCAGCTTTTACAGGGAATGGGCGCTCCAGGACATGGACCGCATTTTTTTCTGCCGGCTCACTTTTTGTCTCAAGAAGCCCTTCCCAGATAAAACCAAGCACGCCGTTGGCTGCGGTCAACGCAGGACGGGGATTTCCACTGACGATTTCCAATAGCTTCTGATATTTTCCGCTTGTTCCGTCATTGCCGATCTTCACTTGAGTTCCAATCGGCAAAATGGATGTTGTAGCACTCGATTGGTTGGCCGCAGCATGCACGGCGAGGCCTTTTTGAGGCGGAGTCATCGCGTCTTTGGCAGCACTACCGATGACGTAACTATTGGGTGTAGTACCCGCTGTCATTTCTTTTTTGAAGACCCAACCGGTTCCCGACGGAAGGCTGGCATCAGCGGGTGTGACACTCACAACCTTGAGCCACCCATGATCCTCTTCGCCTGTTTCTACAACGGTGCCTCGGGGCAATACGGCCAATACAGTGCCATAGCCAGGTTTACCCTTCTGCTCCTGACGAACCCTCAATCCAAGGATTTCGTCTTTCACTGTAGATTTAACCTGCCAAGTTCCACCGCTCCAGAAGGCCGGTCGGCCCAAGGCAGGGGTTTCGTTGTATGTCTTCCAATCTAACAAATGCATGTAAAGACTAAAAAAGGTGAGACTGGGCTGCGGGGCCGCTGCTGCTGGTTGCGCGCCAGCAGCAGGTGCTGGCGCAGGAGGGGCGGGAACCTCGAGACGATGCTTAACCAACACAAAGCCAGTTGAAAATACCGAGTGCGAGGAGCCGAAATCAGATTTTGGATAGGTCTCATCAATCCGATAAGCCACAACCTCACCATCAGCGATGCATCTGACTTCAGTCAGATCCTTCACCAATCCAGTGTCCTCATCAAAGTGAACACCGCCGTGCCAAAGGCCATTCGCCCCTAATGGGTAGTAACCATCTTTTGCCTTGGCTAGCGCCTTATAGAACTGCTGCGGATCGGTCGCTTCTGCAGCCCCAACTTTCAGCGGATACGCCCATTTCTCAACTTTGCTTGTTGTTGTCTCAGTCATTACCAATTACCTGAATTCTGTCCCTGGTGGCTTGGTTGCCGTCTATATCGATTAGCCAGAAAAATTGAGCATCCGTTTTGGCTTACGCTTGATCTGCTCCTCAGGCGCATTCATCAACGCCTGATCCATCAAACTCCCCGCCTTATCCTTATCCGCCGCCCCCGGCAACACCGGTGGCTTAATCCCGATCCCAGTCCCCGAGCCCGCCGCCCCACCCGCATTGATCTTCACAATCGGCCCAACAACCGTCACACCACCGCCATCCAGCTTGATAAAGCTGCCACCACCCAAGATGGTCAGCTCCGAACCCGCCTCGATAACAATCTTCGCCCCAGCCTTCAGATGAATCTCTTTCCCAACACTAGTCAGCTGCGCAGTCCCCAACTTCACATGCTGGTTCTGCCCAATCGTCAGGTGATCATCCACCCGCGCCTCAACCTTACGGTCGGACACAGTGGTGCGGTGCTCCTCGGCCTTCAGCTCGGTGTAGGTGTTCTTCACCACCGTATCGTGGCGTTCATTGCCAACGCGAATCTTCTGATCATGCTCAATGTTTTCATCCCAATCCCGCTGGGCATGGATGAAGATCTGCTCCGCGCCTTTCTTGTCTTCAATCCGCAGTTCATTGAACCCGCCGCCCCCCGGTGAGCTGAGCGTTTTGAAGACGCTGCGGGTTTTGTTCGCCGGCAGGTCGTAGGGAACCTGGTTTTCCTTGTGGTACAGGCAACCAGTCACCAGCGGTTGATCGGGGTCGCCTTCGAGGAAGGTGACGAGGACTTCCATGCCGATGCGCGGGATGACGATGGCGCCGTAGCGGTCGCCGGCCCAGCTTGAGGAGACGCGCATCCAGCAGCTGGTTTTGTCGTCGGCCTGGCCTTCGCGGTCCCAGTGGAATTGCACTTTGATGCGGCCGTACTGGTCGCAGTGGATTTCTTCGCCGGCGGGGCCGGTGACTTTGGCGGTCTGGCTGCCGAGTACGCGGGGCTTTGGATGTTCCAGCGCCGGGCGGTAGAACACGTCCCACGGGGTGGCGAGGAAGCGGTTGCGGTAGCCCTGGTGGAAGTCGTCTTTGTTGTCGGTGGTGTCGCTGGTCACCGATTCTTCGAGGACTTGCGGCTGTTTGCCTTCGTGGACGATTTCGGTGAGCAGCCAGAGGTCGTTCCACTCGGTGCGCGGGTGGTCGGACATTTCCAGGAAGTGGCCGCTGATCAGGCGGGTCTGGTCGCCCTTGCCTTCGGCTTGCTGGTAGTCGGCGCGGTGGCGTTCGAGGGCGCGCTGGCTGAGGAATTTGCCGCGCGCGCGGTCGAGGAAGCGGCCGGGGTAGTCGTAGTCTTCGAGGTCGGGTTCGTCGCTCTGGACATCCGGTTTGTAGGCGGCTTCGAGTTGCAGGCGTGGTTTTTCAAAATCGTAGTCGCGGCGGGTGGTGCGGCTGGTGCGGGTTTCCAGGCGCAGTTTGAAGCCTTTGATCACCGGTTCGTCGGCGACCATGCCGCTGCCTTGCACATAGGCGGTGGGCTGGCCGAGTTTGGGGAACACGGTCTGGTCGTCGCCGAACACCAACAGGTGCGCTTTTGCGCTGTGCTGGAAGTGGTAGTGAATGCCTTCTTCTTCGCACAGGCGCTGGACGAAGTGCAGGTCGGTTTCGTCGTACTGCACGCAGTAGTCGCGGTCCGGGCACGGCTGGCTGAGCTGAAAGTTGTAGGCGTTGCCCTTGATGCCGTGTTCTTCGAGGATCAGCGCGATGATTTTCGGCGCGGACATCTGCTGGTAAATGCGCTGGTTGGTGCGGTGATGCAGGTATTGCAGCTGCGGCACCAGGGAGATTTTGTAGCGGGTCAGGCGTTTGCCGGCGTCACCTTGGGCGACGCGGTAGATCTGGCCGTGGATGCCGGAACCCTGCGGATCGAATGCGAGGAACGCCTGCTTGTGCAGGAGTTTTTCCAGGTCCAGATCGGGGTTTTCGCTGACCAGTTCAATGTCGAAGCGATACGGCTGGCTGATGCCTTCGGTGCCGGTGAACGACAGCACTTGCAGGTCGCCCACGTAGTCTTCGACAGTCAGGCTGAAGTGGGTTTCGTTAGCTGAGTTGAACATTGCTTGCTCCCTGTTCGGTAGTCATCCGTTACGCCCGAAGTCGCAGACGTTGCAGCAAAGACGAAGTGGCGCCCATGGCGTCACGCAATTGGGCGGCGGTGATCGTTCGATCGGCCGCGTCGAATGCCAGCGCCGTTCGCAGGGCTGGCCAGCAGTGTTTCGGTAGATTCCGAGGCGAGTGCAGTTCGCGGTCGAGGTGCGCGTCACGGGCCTCGGTCGAAGGCAAGCGCCGGAACGGGTGTTTGCCGCCCGCCAGTTCGTAGAGCACGCAGGCCACACCATAGACGTCGGCGCTGGCTGACAACGGCTGGCCTTCGAGCAGTTCGGGGGCGGCGTAGCCCGGGGTCCAGGCGTTGAAGCGGTCGCGGCTCAGGTGTGGCAAGCCAGGGAGGATGCCCTCCTCGGCCTGGCCCAGGCCGAAGTCGAACAGGCGCACGCCCTCTTCGCTGAGCATCACGTTGCTCGGTTTCATGTCGCCGTGCAGTACGCCGCGCGCGTGGGCGTAGGCCAGGGCGTCGAGCAGCGGCAGCGCGATGTCGCGCAGTTCTTTCCACGGCAGGCCCAGGGGCCGCTCGCAGAGCAGTTTGTCCAGGGTCAGCCCACGCATGAGTTCCATGGTGATGAAGGCGCGCTGGCAATCGGTGTCCACTTCAAAGGTGTGCGGTCGCAGCACGTTGTCGTGGCGCAGTCGTCGGGTCAGGGCGAACTCGCTGTAGAGCAAGGCGCTGGCGTCCGGCGATTCGGCAAATTCTTCGCTGAGGATTTTCAGCGCGATGTAAGGGTCGGGATCGCCGAACTGTTCGCTCAGCAAGTCCCGTGCGCGGTAAACCGCGCCCATGCCGCCGGCACCGAGCAGGCGCTCGATGCGGTAACGGCCTGCGAGCACGTCGGGCATTTCGCCGACACTGGCCTTTGTAGGCGCCAGCGCGGGCTCTGCTTTATGCGATTTAGCAAACGCAAAGTAAGTCAAGTTACTGTCTTGCTCTTCGCTCACCAGCAGGTCGTCGAGCGGCAGCATGGGTTGAGTCATTGGCGGATCACCACGGCAGTCAGGTTGTCGCGGGCCGAGCCACGCAGAGCGCCGTCGAACAGACGCTCCAGCGCGACGTGTGGCGCGGTCAGGCTCAGGGCATTGCCCAAGGCATCAGTGCTCAGCCCGTTGTACAAACCATCGCTGCACAACAGAAACGCATCGCCGGGATAGACCTCGAGTTCCAGCACGTCCAGCGTCAACTGCTCGGCCGCCCCGACCGCACGGGTCAAGGCGTGGGCGGAAGGATGCGCACGGGCGTCTTCGAGACTCATGTGTTGCTCGTCGATGAGTTGCTGTTGCAGTGAATGGTCCTTGGACAGCTGATACAAACGCTGGCCGCGCCACAGGTAGCAACGGCTGTCGCCGGCCCAGATGCAGGCCGCGCGATTGCCGTCCACCAGCAGCGCCACCACGGTGCTGCCCATGATGCTGTCGTGGCGCCCGGCGGTGACGGTCAACTCCTGACCCAGGCGGCGATTGAGCCAGTGCAGGCACTGGCGAATGCCTTTGAGTCGTTCGTCGAAGTCATCCTGCGCCGGCAATTCCGCCAGGCTGGCGACGATCAACTGGCTGGCAACATCGCCACCCTGATGACCGCCCATGCCATCCGCGACCACCCACAGCCCCTGCTGTGGACAGTCGAGAAAAGCATCTTCGTTGCGCGCCCGAACCTTGCCGGCATCGGTACGCGCAGCGCTGCGCCAGGGACTGGCAACCAGCATCAGAGCTGCACCGGCATACGGAAGGTGCGCAGCACACCCATGTCGAACGGGTTTGGCGTGCGCTGGCTCGACAGCAAGTAGTTGGCGCGCAGGCCACCCACGTCAGCTTTCAGCACCAGCACATCACGACCGCTCAGGTACTCGGTCTGCATCAGGTCGAACAGGCGAAACAGCGACCACGGGCCGGTGTTCTTCTCGATGCCAATCGGGCGGCCGGCCATTTTGTCGAGGACCAGGCTGGTGCGACCGTCTTCAGCATCGGTCGGCCATTTGAACGACACCGGCACGATCGGGCCGTGGCGGTACTCGATGGTCTTGTCGCCGAACTTGAACTCGGAACGGCTGACCGCTGGGTCGAGGGTGTACGGCTCCAGTTTGAACTGCACTTGCGGCTCGGCCGGGTTGATCGAGAAGAAGCTCTGGCGAATCACTTGTGCCGCGGCCATCTGGTCGAGGTAGAGCTTGGAGATCGGCATGCTGTGACCGTCGATGCTGCGCAGACGGTAGTTGCCTGGATCGCCGCTCACGAACGGACGCATGTAGGTATCAAAGAAGCGATCGGCAATGCCCTGCGCCTTGAAGAACTCGCGGAAGTCGCTGATCGCCACGTCGCTGGTGCTGTGGGCGCTGAACGGATAACGCTTGTTGATCGCCTTGCCGTAGAAGCTGTACAGCTCGCTCTGATAACGCTGGTTCAGGTACTGGTAGGAATCGTTGAGCACCAGACGCCAGGTATCTTCGGCCAGCACGTTGAACCACACGCTGACCGGGCGCGGCAGACGGTTTGACGCATTGCGCAGGTTGCTCAGCGCATCACGCTGGCCGCTCATGCGGGTCTTGGCCATTTCGAATGCAGCCTGCTCCGGCGCACTGGCACGCGCCAGGCTCGCCAGTTGCATTTGCAGGTCGTTGAGCGCATTCAGTGCCGGGGTCAAATCAGCGGCCGGGCCGTTGTTGTCATCCAGCAAACGGTGCAGCGGTTCGAAGCGGCGTTGCAGGGATTTCTTCGCCGTGTCCGGCAGGTTTTTGACCGCTGCCATGTCCGAGGCTTTGTCCGCTGCGGCAGACGCCAGTTTGCCCAGCTTGCCCAACTTGCCTTTCTGCTCGCCCAGTGCGGCGGCGGCATCAGCCGCTTGATCGACCGCCTCGGCTTCCACCGGGAACCGGGTGTTCTCACGCACTTCCACCAGCAGTTGCAGCACCGGCGAGTTGGCCGAAGTCAGGCCCGCCAGTTGCTCGGCGCCCTCGCTGAAGTCGCTGATCGCGGGCAGTGCAACCTGGCCCACGGCTTCGCTCCAGAAGTTGGCGTAGTCGCGGAAGTACAGTTGCTCCAGTTCGACCATCAGGCGACGCAAGTCCATGCCGCTGATGCCCGAGCCTTCGCCCAGCACCCAGTTGTCACGCAGGATGTCGGTGACCAGCGCGGAGCCCTGGACCGAGAAATACTGCTGATAACCCTGTTGGGTGTAGAAGCCCGGGATCACGTATTCGGTGCCGACAAACAGCGCACCCTGCGGGCCCAGGTGTTGGCTCAAACGGTATTCCGGCAGGTTGCGGGCCTGCTCGCGCAGCATCCGGTAAACCACGTTGGCCAGCGATTCGCTGCGCAAGACCTGACGCGCCTGCGCCACCAGTTGATCGTTCAGCGGGTAGATAAACGGCTGCTTCAGCAAACGCTCGAAGTGGGTGTTCAGACCGTTCTGCACCGCGGTGTTCCCGGCGTAACGCTGGGACCATTCGGTGGCGACCCAATCCTTGAGCCACGGGCTGTCACGACGGTCTTCCATGTTCAGCATCAGGTACGCACGCAGGCTGTTGAGCAGGCGTTCGCGGTCCTTCATGTTGGCGCGGATCTGCCCTTCCAGCAGGGTCGCGACTTTTGGCAGCAACTGCGTTTCGAGCTCGCGCTCGTAAGCTGCCTTGACCACCGGATTGACGTCTTCGCCCTGATACAGACCGCCGCGTTCGTGGTACGACACGTCACCCTTTTTCGGGAAAACCTGCGTCGCCGCGTAGCTGGTGTCGAGGGGCTTCAGTACGGCCATGGAGTCATCACGCGCGGTCAGCGCCGAGCGTTGTTGCGTCCAGGTTTGCGCCAGGTTGCGCAGGTTTTCCAGACGCTCATAGTTCGCCGAGAAACCGCCTGCCCACAGCAGACCAAACAGGCCCAACGCCGCCAAAGCACCGACGTACAACGCACGCTGGCCCCAATGGATGCGACTGCGTTCGCGCTTGTCCAGACCGGCCAGATCGGCCTCGGGGAAGATCACCCGGCTGAGCAAGTGATGAATGAACCGCGAGCGGCCACTGCGCAGGGTTGGCAACACGCCGGAGTTGATCCCCAGATTCGCGCCGATGCCGGCGGTGGTCTGGTCCATTTCCTGGGTCAGGTGCGGTGCGCTGGTCAGGTAGAAACCGCGCAACTGGCTGACACGCTGATAGCGGTTGCCAGTGAACGCCATGTCGACGAACAGGCACAGGCGCTCGCCGATCTGCCCCAGTTGATGCGGGAAATCGAGGATGCGGCCACGGCGCTGGGTGTCTCGCTCCTGGTGCATGCGCATGATCACCTGACTGTTCAGGCGACGCAGCAGCTCTTCGAACTCGGCGCGCAGGACGGTGACGTCGGTGCCGCTCTGCTCTTTGCGGAAGCTGGTGCCGAGCACCTGATCGCTTTCTTCGCGGGTCAACTGATCGAAGAACTCGTCGAAACCGAGCAACTGGTCAGCCTTGCTCAGCACCAGATAAATCGGCACATCAACGTGCAGTTTCTGATGCACGTCTTGCAGGCGCGCACGCACTTGGCGAGCCAAAGTGTCCAGATCCTGCTCGGTGTCGCCCAGCAGCATTTCCACCGGAATGGTCACCAGCACGCCGTTCAACGGACGGTTGCGACGACGCTTGCGCAGCAGGTCGAGCAAAGTGCTCCAGGCGCTGCCGTCAACTTCGGCGTCCGGCTGGGTCAGGTAACGCCCGGCGGTGTCGATCAGCACACCGTGGTCGGCGAAATACCAGTCGCAATGACGGGTGCCGAGGGTATCGCGGGTCAGTTTGCGGTCGATCTTGTTGATCGGAAACTCAAGGCCCGAGAAGTCCAGCAGGCTGGTCTTGCCGCTGCCCTGCGGGCCGATCAGCAAGTACCACGGCAAATCACTGCGCCAGCGTTCGCTGCGGCCGCGATACAGGCTCGAGGTCTTCAGGGTTTTCAGGGCGTCCTTGAAACGCTCCTTCAACTCCTTCTGCTCTTCGTCGATCTTCTCTTCGCGGCGGATACGGTCCTGACCGTCTTCAGTGTCTTCGACCGCTTTCTTGCGCACACCGGCGCGCCAGCTGACGAAGACCATGGTCAGGCCCCAGATCAGGAACAGCACACTGATGGTCAGCAGGCGGGAGGTCGAGCCTTCCCAGAACTTGTAGTCATTGACCGCCAGCAGCGGCCCGACGAACCACACCAGCAGCGCGACGAACAGCACCAGCAGCAAGGTCCAGACCCAGGTCTGACGCACGAAGGCGCCGACTTTCTTGAAAAACTTTTTCATCACACGTCCCTGTTTACGGCTGCGACTGCGGCTGGACCGCGGCGGAATCCAGCGGCTGATAAGGTTGCAGAACGGTGTCGCGCTGCTCGCCCAAGACCCAGGCGAAACCCGAATACATCACCACCAGGCAGATCACGGTGAACAACACCACCATCCACGCCGGCACGATGCGCACCAGGCTGCGGCGCTGATCGTTCAAGCCTTCCCAATGCGGCGACAGTTCGCGAGGCACGTCGCCGCGCAGCTGACGAATCTGCCGATACAAGGCATCGCGGATGCCTTCGAGTTCGAGCATGCCGCGCGCCTGCACGCGGTACTTGCCTTCGAAACCGAGGGACAGGCACAGGTACATCAGCTCCAGCATCGGCAGGTGCTTGACCGGGTTTTTCGACAAGCGATCCAGCAACTGGAAGAACTTCTCGCCACCGAAGGTTTCGTTGTGGAAGCTGCTGAGCAGGCTCATCTGCGACCACTCGCTTTCGTTGCCCCACGGCGTGGTCACGACGGCTTCGTCGACCACGGTGCAGAGCACGTAACGGGCGGCCATCACCTGGCTGCTTTCGGCGCCGTTGTGCAGTGCGCGCACTTCAAACAGTTTCAACCCGGCAGTCAGGCGCTCATTGAGCGCGTACATGTCTTCGCGGGTGTCGCTGTGTTTGAGGCGCACCACTTCCGACAACAGGTCGGAACCGGCGGCCACCAGCGAATTGAGGCTGATGTTGAAGGACTCCGCCGGACGCAGGCGTGCGGCGTAGATCATCCGTTCTTCGAGCTGTTCGAAACGCGGCGGTGCAGCGAAGTCAGTCAGCGGACTTTGCGCCGGGCCGTGGCCCTGGCGGTCGAGCAAGACGGTTTTATCGTCCTGATGGTGTTCCATGTCCTTGATCATGTCGGTCAGTTCCTGATGGCCCAGAATTTCAGTTCAAGCTCGGCGAATTCGCCGGACACGTGGAACGCGAAGCCGCCGGAGCGCTCGAGTTGTGCCAGGTCTTCGGAACTGAGTTCGAGGATGAAATAGGTTTTGTTGGAGTGGAACGCGATCTGCCGCGGGGCCACCGGCAACGGTTTGACCTTGATGCCCGGCAGATGCAGGTTGACCAGTTGGCGGATGCGCTCCACCGGGCCGACCTTGAGGTGCGCCGGCAAACGATGGCGCAGTTCTTCGGAATCGCAGTTGGCACTGGCCGCGAGCACGAACGACGCCGAGCCCAGTAGTTTGTGGTCGTGCAACGGCGAGACGATGATCCCGTACTGACGCGCTTGCAGGACCAGCTCGATGGCGTGCTGTTCGAGCACCATCGACAGCACCTGACGAATCGCTTCCATCAGTTTGCGGAAGCTCGCGCCCTGGTCGCTGTGCTGGTAACGGCTGTCCAGGCGCGGACGTTTGCTGTCGCTGGAGAAGGTCGCCAGATCGCCGAGCATGGTCAGCAGCGTGCGGTACAACTCTTCCGGGTGAACCTGCTCCAGGCCGAGGTAGTGACGCAGCAGCAGCTCGGTGCGGTTGATCAGTTGCAACATCATGAAGTCGCCGACTTCCGCGCCGCCGACCTTGCCGTTGGAGCGGATGCGCTCGGCAATGGTGTCGCCCCGGTGACCGAGCATGCTGATCACTTCTTTCAGGCACGACAGCAGGTAGCTGGAGGAATGCGCCTGAATGTAGGTCGGCACGAAATCCGGATCGAGGCTGATCACGCCGTCGGGCGTGGTATCCAGCACGTCGCAGATCTTCAGCTTCACATAGGCCTGATCGCTCTGCTGCTCGCCGAGCAACAGTTTGAAGTCCGGGCGGCCGCAGCTGACCTGGCTGGCGGAATCGTCGCCGGCGTTGGAGTCGGCGACTTCGGCTTCGTACGCGGTGTAGCGCGCCAGCACGTCGGATTGCTCCGGACGGCGGGACTCGATGTGGTTACCGGTCACCAGTGGCAACGCGAGGTAGATCGGCGTGTTGCCGGTGTTCGGCGGCACGTCCAGCGCCAGCGGCTCGGTGTTACCGCCGAGCTCGAACAGGCTGCCGTCCGGCAGGATCCCCGAGGCCTGGCTGATCACCAGTTTGCCCATGTTGAGGAACTGCAAATCGATGTCGAGATTCAGGAAGCCCCAGGTGTAGCTGCCCAGCAACTGGGTGCGGGTCTTCATCTGGTGGTCGTAGTAGCGATCGTTGTGCTGGAAGTGCTGCGGGCGCAGCAGCATGCCTTCCTGCCAAATGACTTTATGGGAATTCATGATCAGTCATCCGCCTTGGCGAGCGTTTCGTTGCTGTTGCGAATACCGGCCTGATCGAGGGTCAGGTCAGCCTCGGTGACTTCCACCGGCGTGACTTGCACCGTGTAGCGCCATTTGGTTTCCGGCAGGTCGCGGTAGGCCGCGAGGATCCCGACGTAACGGCTGCCCTCTTCCACGCTGAGCTTGAGTTCGATGGTTTCACCCGGACGCAGTTCGAGTTCTTCGCTGGCCACCAGGTCCGGGGCCAGGGATTCCTTGGCGCGCTCGTACAGGCTGAAGAAATCGGCGTTTTCAAAGGTCACCGGGTGCTTGAGCTCGAACAGACGCACGACGATTGGCGAGGGACGCCCGTTGAGGTCCGGGTTCAGCTGATCGCTGCCGGTGAGCTTCAGGTTGACTTTGGTCACTTTGGAATACGGCGACAGCGACGAGCAGCCGGCCAGCAGCACCACGGCCATGAGCACGGTCAGCATCTTGAAAAAAGCGGTCGAGCAGCGAGACATGCGCATCATCCTTGGTGGTCGGTGTGAAGGGTGGAAATCAGGCGGATCTGTTCTTCGTACGCCTGAGCGAAGTCGCGGGCCAGCAGACGCTCGCTCCAGTCATCGTCCTGACGCAGAGCCTGGTGATAACGACCGTAGGCTCTCCAGCGACTGCCGGACGTGGCCAGCAACGGCTTGTTGTCGCGCTCGAACCGCAGGGTCAATTGCTGCGGCGAGAAATGCTCCAGCGTGCCGCGAACGGCGGCGCGGCTGGCGGTCAGCAGCGCAACCTGGTGCGCCTGCAAATCGCGGAACGCGCGAGAAATCGACTGCTCCGCCGGCAACTGGCCGGGCTTGTTCGGCTGCAACAGAATGCCCAGCGCTTCACCGGCATCGACGGCGAACTTCAGCGGGTTTTTGTGGGTGCCCTGCACGGTGGTCTGGGCCAGACGCAGTTCGTTTTTCAGTTCGCTGCGGGTGCGCAGGCTCTGCTGCAAACCGCCGACGCTCTGCTTGAGCAAGCGCGCAGCGTTCAGCGCCAGGGCTTCGCGGGCGTCGTGGTCGAGGCCTTTGAGGTCCACGCCCAGCGCGGCGCCGAAGTGCTCCCAGAAATCTTCGCTCTGACGCTCACGCGCTTTCGGCACCGGGGCGGGCGCAGGTTCGGCCGGGGCGTCGATCAGCTCGGGCACCATCAGGCTTTCCATGTCGATGCGCGCATAGTCGGCGCGTTGACGGGTGTCCTCGATGGCGTTGCTCGGGGAGATCAGCTCGTCGATTTCCGAGTACACGCGCTCTTGCTGATCAAGGGCGTTCAACGGGTCGAGGTCGAGGAACGCGTCGTCCGGAATGATGCTGCCCGCGGCTTGCGGGCGGCCGACTTCCACGTCGAACGTCGCCGGGTCGCGCACCAGCCGTGCACGGATCTCGAAATCACCCAGCACGTAGGTGCTGCCATGCTCGATGCGCATCGGTTCGCCCTTGCGCAGGCGCGCGCCGCTTTCGCCATCCTGGACACCGTTGCTGCTGGTGTCAGTCAGGAAGAACGTCCCTTCGCGAAAGCTGATGTCCACATGGTGATTGGACAGATGACGTTTGCGATCCGGGATGATCCAGTCGCAATCCTCGCCCCGGCCAATCACGCCACCGGCCTGTTTGAAGGTCTTCTGGCACAGTTCCGTGGGCACGAACTGCTTGGTGTTGAGCATTTCGAAAACCAGTTCCATGGTGATACTCCTTGCGGTCACTTGCCGCGATTGACCGCCTGCGGATCACCCAATGGGCGATAGGTGTTGTCGTTGAATTTGTAATTGCCGCTACAGCCGCCGAGGCCGCATAGAACGACGAGGGTCAGCAGGACGGCTTGCCAGTGACGAACAGACATCAGAGGGTCTCCAGGGGTAGACAAAGCACAAAGCGCCGGCCCGGTTGGGCGGCGCTATCGAAAGCAAATGAAATGGGTTGTGGGGCTCTAATACGGTGGTTAGAGCCGATCCCCCGTGGCGAGGGAGCTTGCTCCCTCGCCACTTGGAATGTGCTGGCCTCAGCAAGCATTCCAGCCAGAGTTGTTGGTGGGTAGAAAATGGGCTCAGCCATCGAAATCACCCAAATTGATATTCAGGCGCCCGAGACGGTACAGCAGCGTGCGGCGTGGCAGGCCGAGTTCGCGGGCGGCGAGGGTCTGGTTGCCGTCGTTTTTGCGCAGGCAATCGAGCAGCAGGCTGCGTTCGACCTGCTCCAGGCGTTCGCGCAGGTTCAAGCTGTTGTCTTCCGGCATGGCTTCCATGCGCAGGGAAAAATGCTCGGCCAGCAATTCACCGCCCTCACACAGCAAAACGGCGCGTTCGACCAGGCCTTTGAGTTCGCGCACATTGCCGGGGAAGGCATAACCGGACAGGTGATCCAGCGCCGCATCGGACCAACGCACCGCGTCGCGCTGCAAAAACGCACACGCCTTGTCGGCGAAATGCCGGGCCAGATCGAGGATGTCGCCTTCACGCTGACGCAGGGCCGGCAGTTCGATCGGAAATTGCGCGAGACGGTAATACAAGTCCTCGCGGAATTTGCCTTCACTCACCAGCACCGACAAATCCCGGTGCGTCGCGGCGATGATGCGCACGTCAATCTTGTGGGTGTCGTTGGAACCCAGCGGGCGGATCTCGCCTTCCTGCAACACGCGCAACAACTTGGCTTGCAGCGACAACGGCATGTCGCCGATTTCATCGAGCAACAAGGTGCCGCCATTGGCCGCGTCGAACAGCCCGGCGCGGTCGCGATCAGCACCGGTGAACGCGCCCTTGCGGTAGCCGAACAGCTCGCTTTCCAGCAGGTTCTCGGGGAACGCCGCGCAATTCTGCACAATGAACGCCTGGGACCGACGCGGGCCGCAGTCGTGGATGGCGCGGGCGACCACTTCCTTGCCGGTGCCGGTTTCGCCGCGCAACAGCACGGTGTAAGGGCTGTGCAGGACTTTGCTGATCAGCGAATAGGTCTCGCGCATGGCCTTGCTCTTGCCGATCAGGCCGTAACCACTGGCACTCGGGACGCTGGCCTTGAGCGGTCGTGCATCACCGGTAGGCTGACGCAGACGGTGCAGCAAATGCAGTTGGCCGAGCACAAACGAACCCAGTTGACCGAGGGAATCGGCAAAGCCTTGCAGGTCGATGTGCCGGCGGCTGGCGCACAGCAGCAGACCTTCGACCGCCTTCTGCTGATTGACCAGCGGCACGCACAGCAGCGACTGCCACGGCGTGGCCTGCGGCGGCAGGAAGCTGGTTTCGTGCAGGCTCCCGCTCAGTTCACCGAGGCTCACCACACGGTTCTGGCACAAGGCGAATTGCAGCAGTTGTTCACCGTTGTAATCCGCCGGAAGGCTCGCCGATTCGCGTGGTTGCAGGATGCCGTTCAGGCACTCGGCGTTCATCCCCAGGCAGGTGTGGGTCGCGTCCAGCAAGTACAGCTGCGTCAACTCGCACCCGCTCAGCTCCGCCACCCCGCGCACGAAGTCACCCAGCAGCGCAGCGCCGTCCGCCGCCCGCGACAGGCTGGCGAACTGCGCCAGCAAGGCTTCGGCATACACCAGCGGCTGCGGTACTTGAGTGAACATCACACCCACCTCAGGCGAACTCGCAGGTCACGCTGGCGCCGCCGTCGAGCGTCGCATGGACACGCTTGAGGCTTTCCCCGGTGGCCATCGCATCGAGCAAGCGGTCGGCCACCAGCGGCAGCACATGCAGGTCCAGCAAGTGATCGATCAGGCGTGCGCCGCTGTCGCTTTGGGTGCACCGCTCCGCCAGGTGATCGACGAGGTCTTGCGAGTAAGTGAAATCCAGCTGACGACGGTTCAGGCGCTCGCCCAAACGACCGAGTTTGATTTCGATCAGCTCGCGCAACACCGGACCGCCGACCGGGTAGTACGGCACGACGCGCATACGCGCCAGCAGCGCCGGTTTGAAGTGTTTGCTGAGCACCGGGCGAATGGTTTCTTCGAGCACTTCGGCGGTGGGTCGTGCGCCGTTTTCGCAGAGCTCGCTGATGCGGTCGCTGCCCAGGTTCGAAGTCATCAGGATCAGCGTGTTGCGGAAATCGATCTCGCGCCCTTCGCCGTCGTTGGCCACGCCCTTGTCGAAGATTTGGTAGAACAGGTTCAGTACGTCCGGGTCGGCCTTTTCGACCTCATCGAGCAGCACAACGGAGTACGGCTTCTGACGCACGGCTTCGGTGAGCATGCCGCCCTCGCCGTAACCGACATAGCCCGGTGGCGCACCGATCAGGCGCGAGACGGTGTGTTTCTCCTGGAACTCGGACATGTTGATGGTGGTGATGAAACGATCACCGCCGTACAGCAAGTCGGCAAGGGCCAGCGCGGTTTCGGTCTTGCCGACGCCGCTCGGGCCGACCAGCAGGAACACGCCGACCGGTGCATCGGGTTTGTTCAGGCCGGCAGCGGTGGCGCGCATCGAGCGGTCCAGTGCGTGAACAGCTTGTTCCTGACCACGGATGCGGGTGCGCAGGTCGGTGGCGAAGCTCGCGACCTTGGCGTTGTGCTCACGGGCCAGTTGCGCCAGCGGTACGCCGGTCCAGGCGCTGATCACTTCGGCGACCAGGCGCGGGCACACTTCGAAGCTCACCAGACGTTCTTTGACCTGCAACTCGGTCAAGGCTTTGTGAGTTTCGTTGAGCGCGGTTTCCAGAGTTTCGACGCTTTGCGCTGCGTCCACCGGCAGTGTTTCGATGACGGTGCCTTCGGCATCTTCTTCAACCGTGACAGCAGGCTCGACGGGCGCGGTTTCGCGGGCCTTGGCCAGTTGCTGGCGCAGATCCAGCAAACGCTCGGCCAGTTCTTTCTGTTCGGTCCACAGCGTTTCGAGGGCGACCATTTCGTCTTCGGCCTTGGCCAGGCGATCTTCCAGAGCGCCCAACGCTTCGTGATCGATCAGCAGACCGGCTTCGGCATCACGACGCAGCGCCTGACGTTGACGCCCCCCTTCAGCCAGTTCGCCGCGCAGGCGCTCAAGGCTTTCCGGCGCAGCGGCGAGGCTGATGCGTACGCG
Organism: Pseudomonas sp. NFX71; assembly: GCF_048079215.1. Lineage (NCBI taxonomy): Bacteria > Pseudomonadati > Pseudomonadota > Gammaproteobacteria > Pseudomonadales > Pseudomonadaceae > Pseudomonas > Pseudomonas sp. NFX71. Next base: position 1,791,537 of record NZ_CP182230.1, read on the forward strand.
GGCGCACGCGGTGTCGAGCACGTCGACGGCCTTGTCCGGCAGCTGACGACCGGCGAGGTAACGGGCGGACAATTCGGCCGCCGCCACCACCGCGTCATCGCGCAGGTAAATGCCGTGGCTCTTCTCGTAAACCTGAGCCAGGCCACGGAGGATGGTCACCGCTTCGCTGACGGTCGGTTCGTGCAGTTGCACCGGTTGGAAACGACGGGCCAGGGCCGGGTCTTTTTCGAAGTACTTCTTGTACTCCGCCCACGTGGTGGCAGCGATGGTGCGCAACTCGCCACGGGCCAAGGCTGGCTTGAGCAGGTTGGCCGCGTCGGAACCGCCGGCATTGCCGCCCGCGCCGATCAGCGTGTGGGCTTCGTCGATGAACAGGATGATCGGTTTCGGCGACGCTTTGACTTCATCGATGACGCCTTTGAGGCGACGTTCGAATTCACCTTTGACGCTGGCGCCGGCCTGCAACAGGCCCATATCCAGCGACAGCAACTCCACGCCTTTCAACACTTGCGGCACTTCACCAGCGGCGATGCGCGAAGCCAGGCCTTCGACGATCGCGGTCTTACCGACGCCAGCTTCACCTACCACAATCGGGTTGTTCTTGCGGCGACGGGCGAGGATGTCGACCATCTGCCGGATCGCGCCATCGCGGCACAGCACCGGGTCGAGTTTGCCGTCGCGGGCCTGTTGGGTCAGGTTGTGGGTGAAGCGCTGCAGCAGCGATTCGCCGGGTACAGCGGGTTTGCCCGTCGCCGGTTGTTCTTTCTGCGACAGGGCGAATTCTTTCAGGCGCTCGATGTTCAGTTTGGACAGCAACGACTGGTAGCGGCTGCCGGCGTAGCGCATCGGGTTGCGCAACAGCGCGAGGATCAACGCGGCTTGCTCGACCTGGCTTTGGCCCAGTTCAAGGTTGGCCACCAGCAACGCATCCTGCAGCCACTGCACCAGTTCCGGGGCGAACACCGGGTTGCGCGAGGCGCTGTGCTCGACCCGCGATTGCAGGGCGGCGCTCAGTTCACCGGCATCCACTTCGGCGTCTTGCAGCGCGCGTGCGAGCAAGCCTTGCGGGCGCTCCAGCAGGCCCAGCAGCAAGTCTTCGACGAGGATCTTGCTGCCGCCACGGGCGACGCAACGCTCGGCAGAACTTTCCAGATCACGACGGGTTTCGGCGTCCAGCGCCTGGATAAGTTGTTGCAGGTCTACGTTGATCATTGGTCATCTGTCCTTAATGAATTTTGCTGCCCAGGGTCACCACGCCGTCCGCTTTTTCGCGGCCCAGCCAACTGGTCCATCCCAGGCGACAGGCGTTCTGCTCACCGATGCGCAGTTCGCGGATTTCTTCCTGGCGCAATACCAGGCGAATGTCGTAATCGAGTGGGTCACGCAGGGTGAACCGCACCAGCGCGCACAGCGGCTGGTAGCCGAAACCGATCGGCAGGAATTCGTGAAAGCGCTGCCAGTCGAGCTCGCGGATGTGGATGCGGAATTTGCCGCTGCGGTCGCGTACGTGTTCGCCCAGCACCAGGTCTTCGCCGAGCAGGCTGTTGGCGCGGCCCAGCCGATTGCGCTGTTCGTCGAGAATTTCCACACGACGCTCGATGCACTGCTCGATGGTCAGTTCGGCGTGCTTGAAGTAGTAACGCAGCACCGCTTCGATCAGCGCCGCCGAGTGCGCCCGCAAGCTGAGCAACCCGAGGTACGGCAGCAGGCGTTTCCAGTTGAGTTCCTGGGCCTTGCGGATCTCTTCGCCGCCGAGACCGATCAACGCAAACAGCTGCGCGGAGAACGGATCGAGCGCGCCGCTCTGGAAGCTGGCGCGGTAGCGGTACTTGCGCCAGATCGGCAGCATCAGCCGTTGCAGGCGATGGTGAAACAGGTCGAGGAAGTGGCGGGTCGGGTTGCCGTCTTCGCTGTCGCCTAACGCCTGCTCGCCGTAGAACGCCGGCAGCGGCGAACCGGAGCCGACCAGGCCGATCAGGTTGAAGCGCAGGCGCGCGCGCATCTGCCCCTGCTCGTGGAAAAACTCCACACGATCGACGTCGCTGCCGGGGAAACCCAGGCTCGGGTTGGCCTGGAATTCCAGCTGGTCGTACAGGTCGTCTTCGCTCAGATGCGGGTGGGCCTCGCGCAGCCGGTCAACCACCAGCAGCACGGCCTGAAACAGCGAGTACTCGCGTATTCCCCGGGTCAGTCCGCTTAAAGAAGCGGCTGAAGGCCCATACGTGGTGTCCATTGGTACACCTCTCCTTGTGTACTTTTTACCCGCAGCTCGTGGTACGAATTGAGACTGGCGTAAAGCGCGAAAAACTCGTTGAGAACCGAAGCGAACACGAACAGGTCGCCCTCGCCGATATACCCTTCCGGATCGATGGTCAGCTCGGTGCGCAACCCGCGAACCGGCAACCCTCGGTGCAGTCGATCGACATGCTGGTGCTTGATCGACTTGAGCCCGCCGAGCAGGCGTTTGCTGACTTTCTCCGCGTGCTGGTCGTAATAGCGCGGCAGGTCGTAGGTTTCGAGAATCACCTTCAACGCATTGACGTCGGCCAGCGACAGATAGTTAAGCGACATGTTGCTGATCAGCTTCCAGAGGAAGTCGCGGTTCAGCGGCGGCGCGAAGCTCGACGTGGCCGGGGTGATGTTGCGGAAGCTCAGGAATTCCGGCGTGTCCTCGCATGCCATGCTGATGTCGCCGAGCTTGAGCTTTTTGGGCAGATTCTGGTTGGTGCACATCAGCTCGATCGACAGGGTTTCGTGGGCTTCGGTGTGACGGATGCCGAAGCTCAGGTAAGTGTCGAGGCCGTCGTGCAACGAGGACGAACGCTGGCGAATGCTGTAATGCGGGCGGCTGTTGGGCACGTCGAAACTCGGGTCGTGCTCGAAGGACTCGAACGGCACGTACTCCTGATAACCGAGGCCGCCGGGTTTCCAGCCGGTCACGGTTTCCACCGAGAACACGCCGCAGTTTTGCAGATCGAATTCGGCCGGCAGCAGCAGGTATTCGTCTTGCTTGCCGTCGAGGCGAATCGGCAAGGCGTCGTGCTTGAACAGGTTGACGATGGGCGTGCAGTAGAGCTTCACGTTGTCCAGGGTCGGACGCATCCGCATGATGCCGCTCTTGCGAATGTCGAAGCGCAATTCGAGGCCGCGCATTTGCTTGAGCGTGTCTTCCGGCAAGGCTTTGAGCAGGTCCAGACCGTTGATATCAACGAAGAGGAATTTGTCCTGGAAGGCGAAGTATTCCTGCAAGTAGCGATAGCCGCGGAAGGTGTTCAGCGGATACGGGATCAACGCTTCTTCTTCGGCAAACCCCACCGGCTGCACGCGGTCGCCGGGCATTTTGAACGCCATTGGTGTGCCGTTGACGCCGTTGATGGGCTTGCCGGCGCCGTCCAGCGGGATCAGTTCGATGCCTTCGAGGTTGCGCAACAGGCTGAGGTAGAGCATCTGGCTGATGTAGCGCTCGCCAGCGAAGTGCAGGCGCAGACGACTCAGCTCCAGCTCGCCCAAGTGACCATCTGCGCTCATCTCCAGGCGCAGGCTCAACAGCGAACCGTCGCCTTTCACCGAGTAATTCAGTGCGGCCAGATCCAGCGGCAAGACCTCGGTCGGGTAGCAGGTGCGGAAGCGGCAACGCACGTCATCGATCGGCACGCTCTCGACTGGCGTGTCGCGCTCGACCATCAACGCAGGCCCGGAACGCTTCAACGGATCGAACTGCAAAATGCTGAACGCCGGCAGCGGCCGCATGTAGTTGGGCCACAGCAGGTGCATCAGGGAGTGGCTGAGCTCCGGCAGTTCATCGTCGAGCTTCTGGCGCAGGCGACCGGTCAGGAATGCAAAACCTTCCAGCAACCGCTCCACGTCCGGATCCCGCCCGGCCTGACCCAGGAAAGGCGCCAACGCCGGGCTACGCTCGGCGAATCGACGACCTAACTGGCGAAGTGCGGTGAGTTCGCTTTGGTAGTAGTGGTTAAAGGACACGGGGTACCTGCCTGGTAGTGGAACTCATTAAAAAACTGTCCTTTGGATTACGCTCGATATCCGACTTGACCGCTGCATGGCACCTGCAGGTTGGCTTGGGCCAGCGCAATGGCTCATGCGGGGGGTCAGTTTTCAATGTGTACATAAGGGGTGTTGCTGATAAACATATTCAGCCAATGCGATTCCCACTGGGGCATGGCGATGTCGAACGTTTTTTTGTCTCTATTGAAATAGATCCAGGCAATGCCGACAGTTTCGTCATCTTCGGTCACCCTCATATCCAGTGATTGAGTGTCGTACAGAGGTGTACGGTAAACCTCTTGTGGGTTTTGCCTATCAATCACTCTCAAATAAGCCATTCCACCAAGCGTGAGGATCCTCCCAACCCTAACGTTCTCCAAAATATACCGGCCAGAAGGACTGACTACTGTCGAACTGGCTGGATAGTTTTTCATCGTACTGACAACAGAAAACAGCAGCACAGAAAGAGCTACGAGCAACACAACTGCTCGGCGAATACCTTTTCGATGCTTACCAACAAATAAACTGCTGAACCCAGGCATCATTCCCCACTCTCGCTTAACCAAAACAATGGGGACAGCCCCCTTTTTTGCGTTGAGTTAAAAACCCGCACCAGATCAATAATTGCCTCTAAGCCGGAGGCAAATTAGCGTAGTAACTACCGATCAATTCGATTACCGGAATCGACATCAGACATACGAATGTCAAGAACCTGTGAATCCAGTTATTGCGAATTTTTGATGAGATTCCACTGACAGCCAAGAGCAAACAAAGCAATGCCAAACAACCGAAAAAAAGACTGTCTGCAACAACCCCAAGGTAAACGTCAAAATCCATCTCACCCATCCTTTATTGTGAAATCCATCCGACTTACGCCGGCTTCCCGCACATACCGTTAAACTCGAAAAAATTCCAACGAAACAAGTCGAAGTTTTTCAGGTAATCATTTTTAAATGAATTGGCCGACAGATTGTGATAATCCCAACCCACTACAACCTTCTCAAAGTAACCAGACTCAATCGGCATTCCCGCATAACCCTCATTTTGAGGGTCTGCCATGTTTTTTCCCATGACATTTCGGACAGCGGTCCATGGCTGAGTACTCCATCCACCGGTATTTCCCTGCCTGATATCAACTCTAGTGGCGGCCACCTTGAAAGCCATCTGAATGTGGTGCGCCCGGGTTTTCATGGGAATATCGCGAATGAGCGCGAGAATATCGCCAGGTTTCAATACGCCGACTTCTGCAACGGCCACGGTATTCTCGTCAACTCGCTGCATGTCTGGCGCACCATATGTCAACATCACCATTTCCGAAAAACCGTACATGGTCGAACTGTATTTATCATGTTGCTCCGGGTTATAGACTTCCATGTTCTTGTATGTCCTGACACCCGTCTTCAACACAACTGGAAGCCCTCGCTTGCTCGCAAACTCACAGAGCACTCTGAGCGCAAAGTCCTCACAAGTGAATTTGTTATTACTTACCGCACCCTCTCTGTTCCAGTACTGTTCTACCATCAAGCGCTCGATAATGTTCGGAGCCTGCTCGTGGTACTCGGCAATATCTGAATCAGACCAAAATGCAGTTGTCTTCCAAAAAACTTTTAGAACAACTGTCGCGCCCGTTTTTTCCGCTTTCGGGGTCAGATTGACACCGGTAAACTCGATGCCTTTGCTCATAGCCTGCGGTGTAATGACTACGCTCAACTCATCACCCCTTTAATGGCTGCGAAGAAATCGAACTTTTCACCCTCTTTGCCACCGACTAGTTGAGTTCGGCCCATCGCATCAGTGCTACCTGAGATCATTTCACCTTTCGCGTTTCTAATTTGATAGGGAATATCCTGAAGAGGGTTTCCGTCCTGATCTTTCATCACGACATGTTGAGTATGAGAAAACAGCATCAACGGAACCGGCGGAACAAACGGCACCGCCGAATGCGAATTCCCGATAATCACCGTCCCGGACCCAGCCGTAACCTTGTTGCCATGAGTGCCAACAGAACCCACGGTGGCCGCCGGTTTCCCATTAATCAAAACCGTTGTCGCAAGATCGCCAACCATCGCACCACCACACGCCGAGGCATCGCCTTGGCGGGCGGCCGCGAGGCCGTCGAAGAAGACGTCGCCGGAACCGGCGGCGATCGGGTTGGTGCCGTGGCCGGGGAGCGGGCAAGCGGTGGGGTCGGATACGCGGGCTGCGGGTTTGCCGGACATACGAATCTCCTTAGTTGACCTTGACTTGACCGCTGCCATCCAGGCGCGCGGCGAAACTGACCTGGCGCTTGAAACCATCAACTTCCAGCAGGCCTTCGATGCTGAAGGACAGGCGAAGCTGATCGTGATCACGCGGCAGGGAGATGACACGCACATTGCTCAGGCGTGGCTCGTAGGCTTCGATGAAATTTTCGATGGCCAGACGGGCCTGACTCAGGGAGTCGTGCAGGCTCAGGCGCATGTCATTGAGATCGGGTAGCCCGTAATCGGACAGCGTTTGCACGCTGCCCGCACGGGTGCTGAGCATCTTGGCCAGATGGGCAGCCACGGACGCCATGGCGGAAACCTCGCGGCTCCAGCCGACGCGTTTGTCCGCGTCGCCACCCAGGCGTTCGAAAAGGCTGCCGTATCCAGTCATGAGTTAGGCTCCGCTTACTCTTTGTCCAGCTTGCCAACCAGCGACAGGGTGAAATCGGCACCCATGTACTTGAAGTGCGGGCGCACGTTCAGGCTGACGCGGTACCAGCCAGGCTCGCCTTCGACATCGCTGACGATGATCTGGGCAGCGCGCAGCGGACGACGGCCACGGACTTCGGCGCTTGGGTTTTCCTGGTCGGCCACGTACTGGCGGATCCACTTGTTCAGTTCCAGCTCGAGGTCGGTACGTTCTTTCCACGAACCGAGTTGCTCGCGCTGCAGCACTTTCAAGTAGTGAGCCAGGCGGTTGACGATCATCATGTACGGCAGTTGGGTGCCGAGCTTGTAGTTCAGCTCTGCGGCTTTGCCTTCTGCGCTGATGCCGAAGAACTTCGGCTTCTGCACCGAGCTCGCGGAGAAGAACGCCGCGTTGTCGGAGCCTTTGCGCATGGTCAGGGAAATGAAGCCTTCCTCGGCCAGTTCGTATTCACGACGGTCGGAAACCAGAACCTCGGTAGGAATCTTGGTTTCGATTTCGCCCATGCTTTCGAAGTGGTGCAACGGCAGGTCTTCAACCGCACCACCGCTCTGCGGGCCGATGATGTTCGGGCACCAGCGGAATTTGGCGAAGCTGTCGGTCAGCTTGGTGCCGAACGCGTAGGCGGTGTTGCCCCACAGGTAGTGCTCGTGGCTGTTGGCGACGGTTTCTTTGTACACGAACGATTTGACCGGGTTTTCTTCCGGGTCGTACGGGTTACGCAGCAGGAAACGCGGCACGGTCAGGCCAACGTAACGGGAGTCTTCCGATTGGCGGAAGCTCTGCCATTTGGCGAATTGCGGGCCTTCGAAGTGATCTTTCAGATCCTTCAGGTCCGGCAGGCCGGTGAAGCTTTCCAGGCCGAAGAATTTCGGGCCGGCCGCGGCAATGAACGGCGCGTGGGACATACAGGCAACGCTGGACACGTACTGCATCAGCTTCACGTCTGGCGAGCTTGGGGACATGAAGTAGTTAGCGATGATCGCGCCCACAGGCTGGCCACCGAACTGGCCGTATTCAGCGGTGTAGATGTGCTTGTACAGGCCGGCCTGCATCACTTCCGGCGAATCTTCGAAATCGTCCAGCAGGTCTTCTTTGGAGACGTTGAGGATTTCGATCTTGATGTTTTCGCGGAAGTTGGTGCGGTCGACCAGCAACTGCAGACCACGCCACGACGATTCCAGGGACTGGAAGTCCGGGTGGTGGAGGATCTCGTCCATCTGACGGCTGAGCTTGGCATCGATCTCGGCGATCATGCGGTCAACCATGGCTTTCTTGACCGGCTCACCGTTGTTCTGCGGCTTGAGCAGCTCTTCGATGAAGGCCGACACACCGCGCTTGGCGATGTCGTAGGCTTCGTCGTCCGGCGTCAGGCGGGTTTCGGCGATGATGCTGTCGAGAATGCTGTATTCGCCGTTCTCGTTACTCTTTTGCTGCGCTGCACTCGTGCTCATGTTGGCTTCCTTGGCTGATGGAGACTCAGGCGTCCTGGGCTGCGGCGTTCAGGCCCAGCTCACCCAGTACGCGACCGCGGGATTCGTCGTCGGCGAGTACGCCTTCGATGGCTTTGCGGAACGCAGGCGCGTTACCCAGCGGGCCTTTGAGGGCCACCAGTGCGTCGCGCAGTTCCATCAGTTTTTTCAGCTCGGGCACTTGCTCGACCAGCGAGGCCGGGTTGAAGTCCTTCATCGAGTTGACGCGCAGTTTCACGGCCAGTTCTTCAGTGTCGCCTTCTTCCTGAAGACGATTCGGCACGCTCAGCGTCAGGCTCAGCTCTTGCTTGGCCAGCACTTCGTCGAAAGTCATTTTGTCGATGCTGATCGGCTTGCGATCTTCGACTTTGCGTTCGTCCTTGCGGTGGGTGTAGTCACCGATTGCCAGTAGTTTCAACGGCAGTTCAATCTCTTCCTGGGCACCACCGGTGGCAGGTTTGAAGGTGACGTTGATGCGTTCCTTGGGGGCTACCGAGCCTTCTTTGGCCATGGCTTTTCTCCTTGCGGTTGTGGCCCTGGGGCCTATTCGAGTACCACTTCGAGATCGAGGTGGCACAGCCTGCGATAAATCTCTTCCTTGCGTTCACGTACGGCATGGTTCTGCGGCAACAACTCGCAGCAGCTATGCAGTAAATGCAGCACTTCCAGCGCAAGATCGGGCTCCCAGGCGTGCAGGCCTGAGTCCTGTAATGTTTGGTCGAGGGTTTCGAGTTGGGTCTTGGCCAGTTCGTATTTCTTGGCCATGAAGCACAGCCGCGCGAGGGCGAACTGCCAGAAGAATCGGACGCGCCCGCCGTGGGCACTTTGCAGGCCCTGCTTGAGGATTTGCACGGCAGCCTTGAGGCCGTCCTTGCGCAGAATCGGCAGGACTTCTTCCAGGGCCAGTTCCCAGGCCGGCTGGGTGTCGGCGACTTCGACCTTGCGCGGCGCACTGGCGCTTTGCAGGTGCGGCATGACATTGGCGCTGACCCAGGCACGGGTGGCCGGATCGGCGAACGGAGCACCGTCATGGAAACGCAACTCGACGATGCCAGGCAGGCGCTGAACCAAAAGCGCGAAGTGGATTTCCACTTCGCGCATTGCCATGTCGGCGTTCAATGCCTGGAGACATTCCCAGACCATTCGCTGGCCATCGAACCAGAACGGTGCCTTCGCCAGGCTCGCCTCCAGTTCCACCAGCAGGTCGGCGTATTTGCCCTGATCGTAACGGTCCTGATAGGCCTTGAGCTTGTCGGCCGGCAAGCCGCGCAGCACGGTGATCTGTTCAGCGTTGCGTTCAGGGACGGCGTCGATGGGCAACCACAGCAACGTGCGATTGAGGCGCAGGGCGCGCAGGTCGGTGGCTTTTTGCTTGAGCCACCAGGCACACAACGGACGGGCGCTTTCCTGCTGGGCGCGCAGGGCCTTGTGGGCTTCTTTTTCGTTGTCGATCGGCGCGCCGGGCGTTAACAGTTGTGTCGCGACTTGTTTGACCTGAGCCACCGCAGCACCGACCACGCCGGGCTCCGGCTGGTTGTCGGCGGCGCGTTGCACCATGTTTTTCAGGCGGCGGGAGATCGGCAGCAGCAACGGCGCGTCATCGCCCAGATGCTCGGTGCACGCGGCGTCGAGGCCCTCAAGGTGTTCGACCAGCCGCCGGAACATCGGCAACTGCTCTTTGATCGCGATATTTTCAGTCAGCACCTGCTCAAGACGCGGCACCAGCCAACTGATCGCAGCGGAGCGCGTGCGGGCCTTGTTCGGGTGGACATCGGCCCAGTGGCTTTCGCACAGGTAGTGCAGCAAACCGAGGCCGGCGAGCAGGCCTTGAAAGGATTCGCGCTGGTACAGCGCCCAGGTCAGCCAGGCGCCGACGCGCAAATCCTTGGATTGGGTACGCAGCAGGTTTTCGCTGTTTTCACGGATTTTCAGCCAGTCGATCTGACCGCTTTCGTGCATGGACGAGGCTTTGGCCAGCTCACTTTCCAGTGCTTCATATTCGCTCGAGAAGCGAACATCCTCGCCCGCGAAATTCTCTTTGGAAACAGAGACTTTTGCGAGTTCAAGGTAATGAGCAGAAAGTTTGCTTGAGTAGGACATCCATGGCCTTTAGTTTGGATTACGGTCATACGCCCATTGGAATTCCAACGGCGAGGGACGGTAACGAAGAGCTGCGAAGAGTCTCATCCAATTGAGATCGTGCTCTTACAAAGTGGGCGCATCGTACTCACGATGATGGCCACTAGCAAGCACCCGAGTAAACAATAAGACAAAGTGTGTTTATCACTCCTAGGAGATTTCCCTATATATAGCAAGGGAATCCCTGAGATCGGCTCAACTGTTTATTGTTCGGCCAACAGGCCGAAAACCGTTGAGATAGAGCCATCCAGCCTCTCATCCTGAATAAATCCCGTATTCATTGCCTATGCACTCCCTGAGGCGGACGTGAAGCATGCCAAAAATATAAAAGGAAGAATGTAGGAGCCTTCTGAAATGTTACTGATCGCAATGAATAAATCGATGAGTGACAACAGTCGACAAGAAAAGTGCCATCATAATGATGGCATTTTATAATTAACACAAAGTTCCAGAATGGAACTTTCAGTATCACGGAAATTTCATACTTCGCTTCAGGATCCCTCCTACATCAATACTTTGGAGGCCTTGTTAGCGTGCCCGGCATTTTGACGACTTCCTCAAGCCGGACATGGTTCGGTCGTCGCGTTTTTCTCTCTTGGCTTAAGGACGAGCCACTCGAAAGCAAAAGGATAAGCGCATGTTCGCACCCGCCAATGCCGCGCAATTCACCCTTACGATCCCGACGGTTCGCAACGATTTTAAAGTGCTGGCATTTGAAGGCACTGAAACCATCAGCGCCTTGTACTCGATTCACATCGAACTGGTCAGTGAGTACCCGGATTTCGATCTGGAGAGCTTGCTAAACCAACCCGCATTTCTCCAGTTCGGCCTCAACGGCGAAGGCATTCATGGCCATATCGACGGGGTTTTCGTAGGCGATGTCGGCAAACGCCTGACGCGCTATCGCATGAACCTGGTACCAGCGCTACACGACCTGCAGTTCAGTCATGATCATCGGATTTTCCAGGGCCAGACGGCGCCGCAAATCATCGCTCGGGTACTCAAGGGGCACGGCATTCAGGCCGATGCGTTTTCCTTTCACGTCAGAACGAGTCCCGAGCGCGAGTACTGCACCCAATACGGGGAAAGTGATTTTGAGTTCGTACGGCGACTGTGCGCCGAGGATGGCATTGCATGGCATCACCAGCATTCCCGGGAAGGTCATGTGTTGGTGTTCAGCGATGACCAGACCGCCTTTCCAAAATTGGGTGAAACGCCTTATCTGCAAGACGCCGGCATGGTGGCGGAGCATCCGGTCATCAGCCAGTTTTCCATGCGTTACAGCACCCGTCCCAGCAAAGTCACTCGCCGAAACTACGACCCGAAACGCCCAAGCGCGCTGCTGGAAAGTCGCTTCATCGCCGAGTTCAGCCCCGAGCTTGAGGACTATCGTTACCCACTGTTTTTCGAGAATGAAAAACTCGGCAAACAGCTCGCTCGGCAAGCGCTGGAGCGGCACCGCACCGACTATCAATTAGCGGAGGGCAAAAGCGATCAGCCGTGCCTGCGCAGCGGTCACTTTTTCAGCCTGACGGATCACCCACGTGAAACGTACAACGATCTCTGGCTGCTGCTCAGCGTCATTCATTCTGGAAAACAACCTCAGGTGCTTGAAGAGTCAATCACCGACGCTGAGGACGGTTTTACCCAGGGCTACCGCAATAGTTTCAGCGCGATTCCCTGGGACGTGTTTTATCGGCCTCCACTGCCGGCACCACGTCCAGCGCTGGTCTGCCAGACCGCGCGCGTCACCGGGCCCGTCGGCGAAGAGATTTACTGCGATGAATATGGCCGCGTCAAAGTCGAATTCCACTGGGACCGCGCGGAGCACAACACCGAGAAAAGCAGCTGTTGGTTGCGGGTGGCGTCGAGTTGGGCGGGGGATCATTTCGGCGCGGTGACTATTCCGCGCATCGGCATGGAAGTCCTCGTCACCTACCTCGAAGGCAATCCTGACAACCCGCTGATCACCGGTTGCCTGATCAACAAGGTCACGCCGGCGCCCTACCCCTTGCCCGAAAACAAAACCCGAACGGTACTGCGCAGCCACAGCTCACCGCAAACCGGTGGCTACAACGAACTGTCGATTGAAGACCGCGCCGGGCAGGAGTTGATCTACCTGCGTGCTCAGCGGGATCTGGAACAGAAGGTCGGGAACGACAGCCGACTGGACGTGGGGAATGAACGCCAGGAAACCATCAAGGGAAACAGCATCGCGGTGCTCGGCGCTGAAGAACATCGCACGGTCACGGCGGATCGCAAGGTTCAACTCAAGGCCAGCGACTATCTGCAAATTGCCGGGAGTAGCCACAACCGGATTGGCGAAGCGTTGGTGGTTGAGGCTGGTGAGCACGTTCATATCAAGGCTGGCGCCAATCTGGTGCTGGACGCGGGCGCCAGTATTACGTTGAAGGCCGGTGGTCACCACGTCGTGATCGATGCGGGTGGGGTGTTCAGCAGTAGCGAGGTTGAGGTCGGTGGTTCACCGGTGGCGGGGATGGCGGCGCATGCGTTGTTGCCGGGGACGGTGGCGGGGTTGTTGGCGGCCGTTGTGCCTGCGCCGTTGGAAGAGGATGAGCTGGAGGAAGAAGAGGAGGAAGTTGAAGAGGAAGGGATTACGTTGCGAATCGGGGTGTTCTTCGATGGCACGGGCAACAACAAAGCCAACAGCGAAACTGTGGCAGCGTGTTATGCACCGGATGCCAAACTGGAGGAGGCAGCAGAGGAGGTACAGAAGTATTGCGCTGCTTATGGGTATGACGGCAACGGGAGCTCGCCGGACAATAGTTATGGGAATGATGTGAGCAATATCGCGAGGCTCTACGACTTGTATGCAGATCACTCATCCAAACCTATTCCCGTGGACGAGGAAAAAGCATTTTTGCGCATCTATGTGGAAGGTATCGGCACTAAAAGCAACGGCGAAGACTCGTACCACGGCCTGATCACGGGTAGGGGCGAAACTGGCGTAGTTGCCCGTGTTGAACAGACCCCGGCAAAAATTCTGAAGCAAATACGGTTTTTCCAAGAAGGAAACCCAAACGTAGTTGTAGAAAAAATCGAGTTCGACATTTTTGGTTTCAGTCGAGGTGCTGCAGCGGCTCGGCATTTCGCGAACGAAGTACTTAACGGTGAGAAAGGTGTTTTAGCGCAAGCAATACCCGCCGCATCACCGATCTTTTCTCGAAGCTTTAACTGGCGAATAAAAGCAGGAGTTGCCATCAACTTTATTGGCCTGTTCGACACTGTTGCGGCCATCGCCAAGCCTGGTTTTTTTGACTTTACGGTCGCCAATGGCAGAAACCCTGGAGTCAATCTAAGACTCCCTGACGGCTGTGCTGAAAAGATAGTGCACTTGGTCGCGCGAGACGAAGTCCGCGAAAATTTCGCCCTCAACAGCCTAGGTAGTACAGATCTGGTTTTGCCCGGCGTGCACTCAGACCTTGGCGGTGGTTATTTGCCAATAGCCCATGAAAAACTCCTGCTAGGTAAACCTACAACTAGCACCGTGAGTGAGAGCATGGCGGCAACCCGAACCGCCGCTTACCTTTCCGCTGAAAAAGAGGCATTCGCCTGGTATGGAAAAGGTGTCGTTGACGTCGAAGGTCCGCGCAACAATATCAAAGTGGCGTATTGGGAAAGGCTGCTGCCTTATTCAAAGGAGTCAAATGGAACAAATACAGAACAACAGAAAAAGGTTTTTGCAGCTGCCTCCATCGAACGCCCGGTTCGTGGCGAACTGTCGTTGGTGTATTTGCGGATCATGCGTGAATTGGCAGTTCGGCACGATGTGCCATTCAAGCTGATCCCTGATACCCCTGCCCTGCGTTTACCCAAGGAATTAGAGCCTATACACAAAAAGCTCCAGGCATATGCCATTGGTGAAACAACGCTAGAGGGATTGACGCCTCAAGAAAGAGCGATGCTGCGCAGTCGCTACATCCACCTTTCCGCTAGCTGGAACGCAGCTAGAGACTTTGATAGCAGCGATATGAACATCATGTTTATCAACCGGCCTGCCAATGGCGGAAAACGTGTGGTGCATCCTCATGAGTAATTTCCTACGTCACACAAAAATCAGCGCCGGCCTACTTTTAGGTTTGCTGCTGATCGCTTACATACAAAGTTTTGCGCAATCAAGGCACGACGAGCCTTGGTCTCTAGGCTTCGGGGCGCCGGATTACATGGAAGTCTGGATTGAAACAGCGGACGTTGTGGATATCCGCGAGCGTGTGTTTCGTCGCGCTGGCTCTGGGATCGCATCCGTACTAACGCCAAAAGACAACAAGGGGGAGCCCGCTGGCTGGCCCAAAAGTCCCGGCCGAGGTGCCGGTCGTGACGTACTTGGCGCGGACCTGCCTCGTCTGATTTACGTGCGCTGGCAGTCATTGGCAGAACCTCAAACCTACGAGGCTTACATCGTCATTCCCGAATCAGCGCGGGAAATCATGCGCAAACCTGAGAAGGCCTTTTGCAGAGCTGACGGTAAATGGATCACCGACTACCGAGCCGATATCGGGATAGGTTTGGCACCGGGCGGCATTGCTAAAATCTGGCTCGGCGGCCCCTGCTTGAAGTCGATCGAGATTGCTCGGGTAGTGGGTACCATCAATAAGCAAGGTCCCTCTCAGGGGAAAAATGAAGGCCGTTATGCTCTGCCTTTGTCACCGGAGTCCAAAGCCTACATTGAGAAGTTCGGGATTCCTTATGACTCTTGGTAACAACTACCTCGCGGCCTCGCTGCGCATCAAATCGGCCAAACTGATCCTAAAATACGCCGGTCTACTTTTTGGATTGCTGTTGATCGCGACCACACAAGGTTTCGCGCAATCAAGGTACAACGAACCTTGGTCTCTAGGCTTCGGGGCGCCGGATTACATAGAAGTCTGGATTGAAACAGCGGACGTTGTGGATATCCGCGAGCGTGTGTTTCGTCGCGCTGGCTCTGGGATCGCATCGGTACTGACCCCAAAAGACAACAAGGGAGAACCCGCTGGCTGGCCAAAAAGTCCCGGCCGAGGAGCCGGTCGTGACGTACTTGGCGCGGACCTGCCTCGTCTGATTTACGTGCGCTGGCAGTCGTTGGCAGAACCTCAAACCTACGAGGCTTACATCGTCATTCCCGAATCAGCGCGGGAGATCATGCGCAAACCTGAAAAGGCTTTTTGCAGAGCTGACGGTAAATGGATCACCGACTATCGAGCCGATATCGGGATTGGTCTGGCACCGGGCGGCATTGCGAAAGTCTGGCTCGGCGGCCCCTGCTTGAAGTCGGTAGAGATTGCTCGAGTAGAAGGAACCATCAATCCAAGAGGTCCTTATAAAGGTAAGTCCGGCGGCAAACATCGCCCCTTGTCTGAAACATCCAAGGCTTACATAGAAAAGTTCGGAATTCCCTATGGGAATTGGTAAGAAATGTCGAATTTTCGATGGTTAAACATCGCTCGACAGCGCTTGTTTAAAACGCCTCAAGGTTACGTCCTGCAAGCTACAACACCTTGCGTCGTTGCCTACGGCTACGCCAGAATCCGCCGGCTTGTGCGCCTTGGGGCTGGTCGGTAACTTGGTTCGTGTCACTGCTCATCAGTGATCGGGTTTAGTCGCCCGCTGGTAATTGAAGATGCATGAGCATCCGTCAGACAGGTATTCGTGCCTGAGTTTGATGGCGGCTGTGCGTAGGGCACCTTTGGGTGCGCCGGCTTCTTCAATTCCCCGGTCCGACTAACCTGCGCACAGCTGCCACCCCTTCGTTTAGTCGGCGAAGTGGTGTCGGCATCACTCAAGGAATTGAAGATCATGTTCAAGGTCACACCCAACCCGCCAGACGCCGACCCAATCTCCCCCTACGAAAGCCCCGACTCAAACAAACTCAACGAAGCCGCCGAGCGCGCCCTCGACCATCACTTCCCCCCAGCCGAACCCAAGCCACCAAAGCGCAACGGCCAACTCTTCGCTGTCTGCTCCGGCATTAACACGGAAGCCCTCCTCGCCAACGCCTCGGAAGATCTGCTGTCCATCAGCGCTATCGCCGCCGACCTCGCCGACAATGTGGACGGCTCACGCCGCTCCGTAGCCCTGGCGCTCAGCCGCATGGCCGACGGCGTACATTTGTTGGTGGAGCGAGCGCTGGATCATCTGGACGAACCGGAAATGGCAGCAATTTTCGCCCAGCAACAAAACCGCATCAGCTAAACCGCACCCACAAAAAAATGGGCACCCAACCCAGTTGGCGTGCCCATTTCTTATTCCGCTCCCGCGCTACGCGGGAAGTCGGTCGGTGTTACGGATTGACGCTGTCTTTCAACGATTTGCCTGGCTTGAATGCAACGGTGTTGCTGGCCTTGATTTTCACGGGCTCACCGGTTTGCGGGTTTTTGCCGGTGCGGGCTCCGCGGTGGCGTTGCAGGAAGGTGCCGAAGCCTACCAGCGTCACGCTGTCCTTGCGGTGCAGAGCGCCGGTGATTTCTTCGAGAACGGCGTTAAGTACGCGGTTGGCCTGCTCTTTGGTGAGATCTGCTTTTTCAGCAATTGCTGCGGCGAGTTCTGGTTTACGCATTAGTGAAGCCCCTTTGACGGTTTTTTGTTGTTATGTCCGTGCTGTTCTCGTTGGAACAGCGCCCAAAGCGCCGCAGGTGCTCTACTCTGCGGCAGACGGGAGTGAGAATGGCACGCACGGAAGAGCCGCGCCAGTCTCGGCGCGACGTTTGTAGGGGCAAAAGCGGGGTGATTCCGACAGAACGACCGGTATTTACGCCAGCAGCGGTGGAAGTTCTTTGTTCAGTGCGAGTTTTTCCATCACCGCCGTGCCTGTCAGGGCATAACCAAGCAGTTTCCCGGCTGCATCGCGGCATAAAACCTTGAGGTCGGCGCCCTGCCCTTCGACGGTCCACACACCCTCCAGACCTCGTGGCGGCGGTGAAACCACCAACGGACAGACCGGCGTTTTGACGGTGATTGGCATCGCGCCATAGCTCACCGCTGTCGGGTTTCCGGCGAGGGTCTGGGCCAGCGCTCTCGCACAGCTCATGAGGGGCATGACGTACAGCAGGTTCAGCCCATCGACTTCGGCGCAGTCGCCCAAGGCGTAGATATTGGCGTGAGAGGTTTTCAGGTGACGGTCGACCATCACGCCACGATTGACCTGCACACCGGCCGCGGCCGCCAGGTCGATGCGCGGACGCAGGCCGATGGCGGACACCACCACGTCGCAAGGGATGACCTGACCGTCTGACAGATGCGCTTCCAATCCCTCTTCAACACGCTGCAAACGGTTGAGCACCGGCCCGAGGTGGAAACGTGCGCCCAGACTCTCCAGCCCGGCCTGGACCGCAGCGGCTGCCGCCGGGTGCAGCAGCGTCGGCATGACCTGTTCGCACGGTGCAACCAGTTGCACCTCGTAACCGCCGAGGATCAGGTCGTTGGCGAATTCACAGCCGATCAGACCGGCACCGAGCAACAACACCCGACGCTTGCCGGCCGCTGCCGCACGAAAGCGTGCGTAGTCTTCGAGGTCGTTGATCGGGAACACGGCGTCCGCCGCATCGCCTTCGATGGGCACGCGCACGGTTTCGGCGCCCCAGGCCAGGATCAGGTCGCGGTAGATCACCGACTCTTCACCGATCCACAGGCGCTTGTGCCCCGGGTCGATGCCGCTGATGCGCGTGTGGGTGCGCACTTCGGCCTTCAACTGTTCGGCCATGGCGCCCGGTTCGGCCATGCTCAGGCCATCGGCGTCTTTGTTTTTGCCGAAGCCCGTAGAGAGCATCGGCTTGGAGTAGGAGCGTCCGTCATCGGCGGTAATCAGCAGCAGCGGGGTTTCGCTATCGAGTTTGCGAAACTCCCGGGCCAGGTTGTAGCCAGCCAGCCCGGTGCCGACGATCACGACAGGTGCGTTCATTCCTTACTCCTCTCAAATGCCTTAGTTGATTTCGATCATTTCGAAATCCATCTTGCCAACGCCGCAGTCCGGGCACAGCCAGTCTTCCGGCACGTCTTGCCACAGGGTGCCCGGCGCAATGCCGTCATCCGGCCAGCCGTCGGCTTCGTTATAGATCAGGCCGCAGACCACACATTGCCACTTTTTCATTCAGGTACTTCCTCAGGATTCAGGCTTATTGCCGGCGCGAACGGTCGATGATTGCAGCGTTGCCGTCCGGCTCAGGGCGTTTTGTACTGATCGGGCCCGGCAGATGCAAGCCTGTTCGGCGCAATGGCGCGCCGGTTCAATCAAAATCGCCGAGTGACATGGTAAGCTCGCCGCCTCATTTGCTGCCAATAATGACTCACTGTGCCGCACTCAAAACCTCCGTTCTGGCTTCCCCAAAGCCAACTCGCGCCCCTGCCCGACGCTTCTACCCTCGACTGGCTGTTCGACGAAGGCTCGCTGACCCGACGGCTGATCCGCCTGTCGAATGACGGTTTCAGCGTCACGCCATTGTTCGAAGGCTGGCAACCGCTGCGCGCCGACGAATGTGCCGCGCTGGATCTGGCCGAAGGCAGCGAAGGCTGGGTGCGCGAGGTGTATTTGCGCGGGCACGGCGAAGCCTGGGTGTTTGCCCGCAGTGTGGCGGCACGTAGCGCGTTGCAGGGCGACGGTTTGCACATGGACGAACTGGGCAGCCGCTCGCTGGGCGAATTGCTGTTCTGTGATCAGGCATTTCAGCGTCGCGCCATCGAGGTTTGTCACTATCCTCAGGAATGGCTGCCGATCGAGTGCCGGGCACCCGAACTGTGGGGCCGGCGTTCACGCTTCGACCGTGGCGCCTTGAGCGTGCTGGTGGCGGAGATTTTCCTGCCGACCTTGTGGCTCGCCGCCCGCGCCCATCCGGAGACCTGCTGATGTACCAGAGCCTGCTCAAGTCCCTGAACCGCTTGAACCCTCGGGCCTGGGATTTCATTCAGTTGACGCGCATGGACAAGCCGATCGGCATTTACCTGCTGCTGTGGCCGACGCTGTGGGCGCTGTGGATTGCCGGCAAAGGTTCGCCGTCGCTGGCCAATATCGTCATTTTCGTCCTTGGCGTGGTGCTGACCCGCGCCGGCGGCTGCGTGATCAACGATTGGGCGGACCGCAAGGTCGATGGCCATGTGAAGCGTACCGAACAGCGCCCGCTGCCGAGCGGCAAGATCAGCTCCAAAGAAGCGCTGGTGTTCTTTGCATTGCTGATGGGCGTGAGTTTCCTGCTGGTGTTGTGCACCAACGCGGCGACGGTCTGGTTGTCGTTCGGTGGCCTGGCGCTGGCCTTCACTTATCCGTTCATGAAGCGCTACACCTATTACCCGCAAGTGGTGCTGGGCGCGGCGTTTTCCTGGGGGATGCCGATGGCGTTCACGGCCGAAACCGGTGAACTGCCGGCCGCCGCGTGGTTGCTGTGGATCGCTAATCTGCTGTGGACGGTGGGCTACGACACGTATTACGCCATGACGGATCGCGACGACGACTTGAAGATCGGGGTGAAATCCACGGCGATTCTGTTTGGCGACGCGGATCGGGTAATCATCCTGGCACTGCAAGGGTTGGCGTTGGGTTGCTTGTTGCTGGCCGGTTCGAAATTCGAGCTCGGCGGCTGGTTCCACTTGGGGCTGCTGACGGCGGCGGGCTGTTTTGCGTGGGAATTCTGGTACACCCGCGGCAAGGACCGGATGCGTTGCTTCCAGGCGTTTTTGCACAACCACTGGGCCGGGTTGGCGATTTTTGTCGGGATTGTGCTTGATTACTCGACCCGCTGATAAAGCACAAAGCCCTGTGGCGAGGGAGCTTGCTCCCGCTCGAGTGCGCAGCACTCGCAGATTTTGGGTCCGCTTCGCGGCCCAGCGGGAGCAAGCTCCCTCGCCACAGAAATCGTCAACAGGTGCTACATCTTCGGTCCGGAATTGGTGATGACGTGCCAAACGTCCTTCATCTTGTCACCTTCCTTTTGCCCCGGTTTCGTGTCTTTCATGAAGTAGTACAGCGGCTTGCCCTTGTAGGCCCACTGCATCGTGCCATCGTCACGCTTGACGATCGTCCAGTCCCCTTCGGCCTTGGCACCCGCTTCCGCCTTGAACGGCGGCCAGTTTTCCGCGCACTGGCCGGTGCACACCGACTTGCCGCCTGTATCCTTGTCGAAGGTGTACAGGGTCATGCCCTTGTGGTCCGCCATCACACCGTCTTTCATCATCACAGGTTCAGCCGCGAAGGCCATTGATGGCAACGCCAGGGCTGCGGTCAGCATAAGAGCCTTGAAGGAATGCGAGTATTGCTTCATGGAAACCTTCCTTTTGTGGTTGTCAGGATTCGGACTTAGAGCTTAGTTCAGGATCATGACAATCGCCGGGCGACTAAAATACTGTCACACGACTGCAATAATTCCGTTATCTAATGCGGCGCAAGACAGTTAAATGACAAGAGGATTAATGGCATGGTTGGCAGGAGCATTCTGATCGTCGACGACGAAGCGCCCATTCGCGAAATGATCGCCGTTGCGTTGGAAATGGCCGGCTATGACTGCCTGGAGGCCGAGAACTCGCAGCAGGCCCACGCCATCATCGTCGACCGCAAACCGGACCTGATCCTGCTCGACTGGATGCTGCCCGGCACCTCCGGCATCGAATTGGCCCGCCGTTTGAAGCGCGATGAGCTGACCGGGGACATCCCGATCATCATGCTCACCGCCAAGGGCGAAGAGGACAACAAGATCCAGGGCCTGGAAGTCGGCGCCGACGACTACATCACCAAACCCTTTTCCCCACGTGAGCTGGTCGCACGCCTGAAGGCTGTGCTGCGCCGTGCCGGGCCTACCGATGGCGAGGCACCGATCGAAGTCGGCGGCCTGCTGCTGGACCCGATCAGTCATCGCGTGACCATCGACGGCAAACCGGCCGAGATGGGCCCGACCGAATACCGCTTGCTGCAATTTTTCATGACCCACCAGGAACGCGCCTACACCCGTGGCCAGTTGCTGGATCAGGTCTGGGGCGGCAACGTGTATGTCGAGGAACGCACCGTCGACGTGCACATCCGTCGCCTGCGCAAAGCCCTCGGCGATGCCTACGAAAATCTGGTACAAACCGTGCGCGGCACCGGTTACCGCTTTTCTACCAAAGCCTGATCCGGACCTTTCCCGCCCGACAAGCTGACAAGGACGCGCGTTCAAGTGAACCAAAACTGGCATGGCACCCTGATTCGCCACATGCTGCTACTGGTCACCGCCTGCCTGGTGGTCGGCCTGATCACCGGCTACTACGGCTGGAGTCTCGCCGCGGGCCTGGGCCTTTACCTGGCCTGGACCCTCAAGCAATTGCTGCGTCTGCACGAGTGGCTGCGCCTGCACAAACCCGACGAAGCACCGCCGGATGGCTATGGCCTGTGGGGCGAAGTGTTCGACAGCATCTATCACCTGCAACGCCGCGACCAACGCGTGCGCGGGCGCCTGCAAGCGGTAATCGACCGGGTCCAGGAGTCCACCGCCGCGCTGAAAGACGCGGTGATCATGCTCGACACCGACGGCAACCTCGAATGGTGGAACCGCGCGGCGGAAACCCTGCTCGGTCTCAAGACGCCGCAGGACAGCGGACAACCGGTGACCAACCTGGTGCGCCATCCGCGCTTCAAGGAATATTTCGAGCAGGACAGCTATGCCGAACCGCTGGAAATCCCGTCGCCGATCAACGATCGCCTGCGCATTCAGCTGTACATCACCCGCTACGGCAACAACGAACACTTGATGCTGGTGCGCGACGTGACGCGCATCCATCAGCTGGAGCAGATGCGCAAGGACTTCATCGCCAACGTCTCCCACGAATTGCGCACGCCGTTGACGGTAATCTGCGGCTACCTGGAAACCCTGCTCGACAATGTCGAGGACGTGAACCCGCGCTGGAGCCGTGCGTTGCAGCAAATGCAGCAACAGGGCGGGCGCATGCAGACGCTGCTCAACGATTTGCTGCTGCTGGCCAAACTGGAAGCCACCGATTACCCGTCGGACAACCAGCCCGTGGCCATCGACGGCTTGCTGCAATCGATCAAGGGCGACGCCCAGCAACTGTCCGGGCAAAAAAATCAGCACATCACCCTCGAAGCCGACCCGACGATTCAGCTCAAGGGCAGCGAAGCCGAACTGCGCAGCGCGTTTTCCAACCTGGTGTTCAATGCGGTGAAGTACACCCCGGCCGAAGGCAATATCCGTATTCGCTGGTGGGGAGACGAGCAAGGCGCGCACCTGAGCGTTCAGGACTCCGGCATCGGCATCGACAGCAAACACCTGCCGCGCCTGACCGAACGTTTCTACCGTGTCGACTCCAGCCGCAATTCCAACACCGGTGGCACCGGGCTCGGGCTGGCGATCGTCAAACACGTGTTGCTGCGCCACCGCGCACGGATGGAAATCAGCAGCGTACCGGGCCACGGCAGTACGTTTACCTGCCATTTCGCGCCGGCCCAAGTCACCAAAACACGACTTATCAGCACGGCCGATTGATACCGACCGGCACTCGCCACTAGGCAATCGACAAGTCAGCCGCTACATTGGCTGACTTGTGCCTGCCTTTCAGGTGCACTTTTTTCTTTCCTTTCGAATACACGGAACCCGCAAAACTCCATCATGGACCCTTCCCCTGGCTTGACCCTCGCGACACTCTTCGCCGATTTCGGCATGATTCTTTTTGCTCTGATCCTGGTTTTGCTCAACGGCTTTTTCGTTGCGGCGGAATTTGCCATGGTCAAACTGCGCTCGACCCGGGTCGAGGCCATCGCTGAGAAAAACGGCTGGCGCGGGCACATCCTGCGCACCGTGCACAGTCAGCTCGATGCCTACCTGTCGGCGTGCCAACTGGGTATCACCCTCGCCTCCCTCGGCCTCGGCTGGGTCGGTGAACCGGCGTTCGCGCACATCCTCGAACCGATCCTTGAAGCCGTCGGCGTGCAGTCGCCCGAGGTGATCAAAGGCGTGTCGTTCTTCGCCGCGTTCTTTGTGATCTCGTACCTGCACATCGTGGTCGGCGAACTGGCCCCGAAATCCTGGGCCATCCGTAAACCCGAGTTGCTGTCGCTGTGGACCGCCGTGCCCCTGTACCTGTTCTATTGGGCGATGTACCCGGCGATTTACCTGCTCAATGCCAGCGCCAACACGATTCTGCGGATCGCCGGCCAGGGTGAGCCCGGCCCCCATCACGAGCACCATTACAGCCGTGAAGAACTGAAACTGATCCTGCACTCCAGCCGTGGCCAGGACCCGAGCGACCAAGGCATGCGCGTACTCGCCTCCGCTGTGGAAATGGGCGAACTGGAAGTGGTCGACTGGGCCAACTCCCGCGAAGACCTGGTAACGCTGGAGTTCAACGCACCGCTCAAGGAAATCCTGGCGATGTTCCGTCGCCACAAGTTCAGCCGTTATCCGGTGTACGACAGCGATCGCCAGGAGTTCGTCGGCCTGCTGCACATCAAGGACCTGCTGCTGGAACTGGCGGCCCTGGACCACATTCCCGAGTCGTTCAACCTGGCCGAACTGACCCGGCCGCTGGAGCGTGTGTCGCGGCACATGCCGCTGTCGCAGTTGCTGGAGCAGTTCCGCAAAGGCGGTTCGCACTTCGCCCTGGTCGAAGAGGCCGACGGCAACATCATCGGCTACCTGACCATGGAAGACGTGCTGGAAGTGCTGGTCGGCGACATTCAGGACGAACACCGCAAGGCTGAGCGCGGGATCCTCGCGTATCAGCCGGGCAAGCTGCTGGTGCGCGGTGATACGCCTCTGTTCAAGGTCGAACGCCTGCTGGGCATCGATCTGGATCACGTCGAAGCCGAAACCCTCGCCGGGCTGGTCTACGAAACCCTGAAACGGGTGCCGGAAGAGGAGGAAGTGTTGGAGGTCGAAGGCCTGCGGATCATCATCAAGAAGATGAAAGGGCCGAAGATCATTTTGGCCAAGGTGTTGATGCTGGATTAACTGTCGGCAGGGATTTTTGTGGCGAGGGCGCTTGCTCCCGCCGGGCTGCGAAGCGGCCCAACATCCTGCAACCGCGATCCTCCAGGCACACCGCATTCACCGGTTTACGACTGCTGCGCAGCCGAGCGGGAGCAAGCGCCCTCGCCACAGTGGATCGCCATCACCTTCACTGCTTGCCCAACGCAAAGTTGGGCAGCGCCCCCACCGGTTGATTGAACTGGTACGGAATCGACACCAGTCCCAACCCGGTATTGCGCTGTACCACGAAATGCAGGTGCGGCCCGCTGCTGTTGCCGGTATTGCCCGACAGCGCCAGCGGACTGCCCACCGACACCCGCTGCCCTTCGCGAACGCTTACCGACCCTTGCTTGAGGTGCAGGTAAACGCCCATCGTGCCGTCATCGTGCAATATCCGCACGAAGTTGCCCGACGGATCGTTGCCGCGCCCGGTCTGGGCATTCTCGGTTTTCACCACCACCCCGCCTCGCGCCGCGACGATCGGCGTGCCTACGGGCATGGCAATGTCCATGGCGTAGCGATTTCTTGGACCAAAGTGGCTGTACTGTCCATTGGTGCCCTGACTGAGCCGAAACGGTCCGCCACGCCAGGGGAACGGGTATCGATAGGCCATGACAGCCCCTGAGGGGTCGCCCAGGGAGTATTCGAATTTGGGGGTGTATGCCAGCGGCATCTCCGCTTTCGTCGCCGTGAGCAGCGCCAGACGAATGCTGCTGCGCGCCGGCATGACCCGGCGAATCGGCCGGCTCGGCGCACCACTGACGTTTTGCAGCCCGGCGAAACTCAGCTCGATCTCTACTGGCGCATACAGGTCATTGCGCACGTAAACGCTGTCCACGCCCTTCTTCTTCGTGATGACGAGGTACACCTGACGCTCAAGGTGTTCGACCATGCGATCACGAAACGTGAACACCTGGGAGCCCTTCGTGGGGCGGTCGCTATAGGAGACCACGCCATTGGCATCGGTGGATTTGTAAATGGTCATGGCCATGGCCAAAGTGGACGCCATGGACAGACCACAGAAAAACAGCAGGCGCGCAAGCATGGGCAGGATTCTGTCGAGTAAGGCCTGGGGATGAGCCTAGCAGCTGCAATGGACCCGGGTAGTCGGCAGATGTTTCAAAATGGGCAGCTCAGCGGATGTGCGGCAAATTTGAGGGCCCCTTCGCGAGCAACCCCGCTCCCACAGGGGAATACGTTCCAATGTGGGAGCGGGGTTGCTCGCGAAGACAGACTGTCAGGCGACGAAGATCACGCGCCGGGTACGAAATGCTTCTGCGCCGTACCACGTGCTATCAAACGTGAGATGTAATCCAGTTTCTGCGCGTCCTGATCGACAAAGCGGAACGTCAACTGCAGCCATTCGCTGTCGGGTTTCTGCTCATGAGCGACGATAGCGTGCAGGTAACCGTTCAGGCGGGCGACTTCAGCGTTGTCACCCTGCTCCATGTCAAGCACGGCGCTGTCGAGCACTTGCGGCAGCGCATCGGTGCGTTTCACGACCAGCAGCGCTTCCTTGAGGCTCAAGGCCTTGATAACGCATGGCTGAATGCCGTTCGGCAGGCGCAGCTGACCTTGCCCACGACCGCCGGAGGCTGCAGCGGCAGCAACCGGAGCCTTGACGGGCGGGCTGTTGAGCAGACCTCGGGATGGCGCAGCAACCGGGGCGGGGGCCGCCGCGACCACTTCCGCCTTGCCGCCGGTCAATGCGCTCAACGAATCGTTGCCGAACGCCGAGTTCATTTTGGTCGGCGCGCTGTTCATCAAGGTATCGAGCTTGCCGACCTTGTTCAGCGCCTGCTTGACCTTGGTCAGCAGTTGCTCGTTGGTGAACGGCTTACTGACGTAGCCGGAAACACCGGCCTGGATCGCCTGGACGACGTTCTCTTTGTCGCCACGGCTGGTCACCATGACAAAGGGCATGGTCTTGAGGTTGTCCTGCTCGCGGCACCAGGTCAGCAATTCCAGGCCGGACATTTCCGGCATTTCCCAGTCGCACAGGACCAGGTCGAACGCTTCCCGTGCCAGCAATGCCTGAGCCTTCCTGCCGTTGACCGCGTCTTCGATCCGGATCCCCGGGAAGTAGTTGCGCAGGCACTTTTTCACCAGGTCACGAATGAACGACGCATCGTCCACGACCAACACACTGACCTTACTCATCCATCACCCCTTAAAAAAATCCCGGCAAGCATACCGCTTTGCTGATGGCACATTGCCAAAAACCTTCAGTCACGCCGGGACTTTTCGTTCGCGGGTGCTGCTTCGAATTCGTAAGCCCGTAAACAAAAACGCCCGGCCAAAAGGCCGGGCGCTTTACTTGGGCAATCTTACTTATCGTCAACTTCGCCCGGAACATTAGCGGTTTCGCCACTTGTGCCTTCAACTTCTTGCTTCATGCGCTTGAGGCCCAGGTGACGCACATCGGTGCCGCGCACCAGGTAAATCACCAGCTCGGAGATATTGCGCGCGTGGTCGCCGATCCGTTCCAGCGAGCGCAGCACCCAGATGATGCTCAGAACCCGCGAGATAGAGCGCGGGTCTTCCATCATGTAGGTGGCGAGCTCACGCAGGGCGGTCTTGTATTCGCGGTCGATGATCTTGTCGTACTGCGCCACCGACAACGCCAGGTCGGCGTCGAAGCGGGCAAACGCGTCCAGTGCGTCACGCACCATGTTGCGCACCTGGTCGCCGATGTGGCGGACTTCAACGTAACCGCGCGGGGCCTCGCCTTCCTCGCACAACTGGATGGCGCGGCGGGCGATCTTGGTCGATTCGTCGCCAATGCGCTCAAGGTCGATCACCGACTTGGAGATGCTGATGATCAGACGCAAGTCGGACGCTGCCGGCTGACGACGGGCCAGAATGCGCAGGCATTCTTCGTCGATGTTGCGTTCCATCTGGTTGATCTGGTCATCGATCTCGCGAACCTGCTGGGCCAGGCCGGAGTCGGCCTCGATCAGCGCGGTCACCGCGTCGTTGACCTGCTTCTCGACCAGCCCGCCCATGGCCAGGAGGTGGCTGCGCACTTCCTCCAGCTCGGCGTTGAACTGTGCGGAGATGTGATGGGTAAGGCCTTCTTTACTAATCATGTTGGCGTCCTTGGAGCGTCCGGTAAGGTGCGGTGGGGCCGCAGCGTCAGTTCAGTGAGCAACCACAGCTTCCTAGCCGTAACGACCGGTGATGTAGTCTTCGGTCTGCTTCTTCGCCGGATTGGTGAACAGGGTATCGGTATCGCCGAATTCCACCAGTTTGCCCATGTACATGAACGCCGTGTAGTCGGAAACCCGTGCGGCCTGTTGCATGTTGTGGGTCACGATGACGATGGTGAACTTCGATTTCAGTTCGTAGATCAGCTCTTCGACTTTCAGCGTCGAGATCGGGTCGAGTGCCGAGCACGGTTCGTCGAGCAGCAGCACTTCCGGCTCCACGGCGATGGTGCGCGCGATCACCAGACGTTGTTGCTGGCCACCGGACAGGCCGAGTGCCGATTCGTGCAGACGGTCTTTGACTTCGTCCCACAGTGCCGCGCCTTTCAACGCCCACTCGACGGCTTCGTCAAGAATGCGCTTCTTGTTGATGCCCTGGATGCGCAGACCGTAAACCACGTTCTCGTAGATGGTTTTCGGGAACGGGTTCGGCTTCTGGAACACCATGCCGACGCGACGGCGCAGCTCGGCCACGTCTTCGCCCTTGCGGTAGATGTTATTGCCGTAGAGGTTGATTTCGCCTTCTACGCGGCAGCCGTCAACCAGATCGTTCATGCGGTTGAAGGTGCGCAGCAGCGTGGACTTGCCGCAGCCGGACGGGCCGATGAAGGCGGTCACGCGCTGTTTCGGGATGTTCATGCTGACGTCGAACAGCGCTTGTTTGTCGCCGTAGAACAGGCTCAGGCCCGGCACTTCGATGGCCACGGTTTCCTGCGCCAGGCTCAGGCTCTGCTTGTCGCGGCCCAGGGCAGACATGTTAATGCCGTGGGTATGTGCTTCGTGCTGCATGGGAGGCTCCCTGTGCTGACAAATTCGGTTCGGTTTTTGTGGGAGCCAGCCGGCTGGCGAAGGCATCACCGCGGTATCAGAGTTAAACCGCAGTGCCTGAATCGCCAGCAGGCTGGCTCCCACATATAGAAATCAATGCTGCAAATCAGCTATCCAGCGCTTTGTATTTTTCGCGCAGATGGTTGCGGATATAAACGGCCGACAGGTTCAATGTCGCAATCACCAGTACCAGCAGCAGCGCCGTGGCGTACACCAGCGGTCGTGCGGCTTCGACGTTCGGGCTCTGGAAGCCGACGTCATAAATATGGAAGCCCAGGTGCATGATCTTCTGGTCAAGGTGAAGGTACGGGTAGTTGCCATCCAGCGGCAGCGACGGTGCCAGTTTCACCACACCCACCAGCATCAGCGGCGCCACTTCACCGGCGGCGCGAGCCACGGCGAGGATCATGCCGGTCATCATGGCCGGGCTGGCCATCGGCAGCACGATCTTCCACAAGGTTTCCGCCTTGGTCGCGCCGAGGGCCAGCGAGCCTTCACGCACGGTGCGAGGAATCCGCGCCAGGCCTTCTTCAGTGGCCACGATCACCACCGGCACCGCCAGCAATGCCAGGGTAAGGGAAGCCCAGAGCAGACCCGGCGTACCGAAGGTCGGTGCCGGCAGCGCTTCAGGGAAGAACAACCGGTCGACCGAGCCGCCCAGCACATAAACGAAGAAGCCCAGGCCGAACACACCGTAAACGATGGCCGGAACGCCCGCCAGGTTGTTCACGGCGATGCGGATAATCCGGGTCAGTGCGTTCTGCTTGGCGTATTCGCGCAGGTAAACCGCTGCCAGTACACCGAACGGGGTCACGATCATCGCCATGATCAGGGTCATCATCACGGTGCCGAAAATCGCCGGGAAGATCCCGCCTTCGGTGTTCGCTTCACGCGGGTCGTCGCTGAGGAATTCCCAGACCTTGCTGAAGTAGAAGCCGATCTTGGTCATCGTGCCCATGGCGTTCGGCTGGTAGGCGTGAACCACTTTGCCGATGTCGATCACGACTTCTTTGCCGTTGGCATCGCGGGCCGTCAGGCTGTCGCGGTTGAACTGGGCGTGCAGGTCGGCAAGACGTGCTTCGACGTCCTGATAACGGGCGTTCAGCTCGGCGCGGTCGGATTCCATGTCCGCTTGTGCAGCGGCGTCAAGGGTGCCGTTCAGCTCGAGCTTGCGACCGTGCAGGCGGATGCGTTCGAGGCCGGCGTTGATCGCGCCGATGTCGACTTTTTCCAGGGTCTTGAGCTGTGCGGCGAGCTCGTTGACGCGGGCAACGCGAGCCTGCAACTCAGGCCACGCGGCTTCGCCTTCAGCAATGACTTTGCCTTCCTGTTTGACGTTGACCAGATAGCCGTAGAAATTGCCCCACTCGCGACGCTCGATAGCCATGAGTTCTGGCGGAGTGGTTTGGTTAGTCAGCCACTCGCCGACGATCCAGGTGAAGTCGTTGCCGTTCAGGTCACGGTTGCCGACCTTGATCAGCTCGCGGGTCATGAACTCCGGGCCCTCATCGGGCACCGGCAGGCCAGCGCTTTTCAGGCGTTCGCGCGGCACTTCTTCTTTCTGCACGATTTCGCCGATGACCAGGTGATTGGCCTGGCCGGGCACGTCGTAGCTGGCGTGAATCAAATCCGCCGGCCAGAAGTGACCCAGGCCACGCACGGCAATCACCGCGAGCAGGCCAATGGTCATGATGACCGCAATGGACACCGCGCCACCGCTGATCCAGACGCCGGGGGCGCCGCTCTTGAACCATCCATTCAGGGAGTTCTGTTTCACAGACTTCTACCTTTCTTAAAGCGACGAGTATTTCTTGCGCAGACGCTGACGAATCAGTTCTGCGAGGGTGTTCATGACGAAGGTGAACAACAGCAGCACCAGCGCCGAGAGGAACAGCACGCGGTAGTGGCTGCCGCCGACTTCCGATTCGGGCATTTCCACCGCGACGTTGGCCGCCAGCGTTCGCAGACCTTCGAACAGGTTCATTTCCATGACCGGGGTGTTGCCGGTGGCCATCAGTACGATCATGGTTTCACCGACCGCACGGCCCATGCCGATCATCAGCGCCGAGAAGATGCCCGGGCTGGCGGTGAGGATCACCACCCGCGTCATGGTCTGCCACGGCGTGGCACCGAGCGCCAGGGAACCGAGGGTCAGGCCGCGAGGCACGCTGAACACGGCGTCTTCGGCAATGGAGTAGATGTTCGGGATCACCGCGAAGCCCATGGCCAGACCGACCACCAGTGCGTTGCGCTGGTCGTAGGTGATGCCCAGGTCGTGGGAGATCCACATGCGCATGTCGCCGCCGAAGAACCAGTTCTCCATGAACGGGCTCATGTACAGCGAGAGCCAGCCCACAAACAGGATCACCGGGATCAGAATCGCACTCTCCCAGCCATCCGGCACTTTCAGGCGGATGGACTCAGGCAGGCGACTGAAGACGAAGCCGGCCACCAGGATGCCGATCGGCAAGAGCATCAGCAGGCTGAAAATGCCCGGCAAATGCCCTTCTACATAAGGCGCGAGGAACAGGCCGGCGAAGAAACCGAGGATCACCGTCGGCATCGCTTCCATCAGCTCGATCACCGGCTTGACCTTGCGACGCATGCCCGGGGCCATGAAGTATGCGGTGTAGATCGCCGCAGCGACGGCCAGTGGAGCGGCCAGCAGCATGGCGTAGAACGCGGCTTTCAGGGTGCCGAAGGTCAGCGGCGACAGGCTCAGCTTGGGTTCGAAATCGGTGTTGGCGGCGGTCGATTGCCAGACGTATTTAGGCTCGTCGTAGTTCTCGTACCAGACCTTGCTCCACAGCGCGCTCCACGAAACTTCCGGGTGCGGGTTGTCGAGCAGCAGCGGTTGCAGCTTGCCACCCTGCTCCACGATGATGCGGTTGGCCCGTGGTGACAGACCGAAAAGGCCTTGGCCATCGACGACCTGATCCACCAGCAAGGTGCGGTGCGCGGTACTGTGGAACACGCCAAGCTTGCCGGAGGCGTCGAGGGCAATGAAGCCTTTGCGACGTTCTTCGGCGGTGATTTCAACAATCGGCGTGGTGCCCATCTGGAAGGTGCGAATCTGCTTCAGGCGCAGCTCACCATCCGGATCGCGGGCCATGAACCACTGGGCCAGACCACCCTTGGAGTCGCCGAGGATCAGCGAGATACCGCCCACCAGTTGGGTGCTGGCGGTAATTTCGGCATCGCCGTTTTCGAGCAATTTGTAGCGACCATTGAGGCTCTTGTCGCGCAAGCTGAACACGTCGGCTTGCGCACGGCCGTTAATCACATACAGCCACTGCTGACGCGGGTCGACGAAGATGTTCTTCACCGGCTCGGTCATTTGCGGCAGCTCGATGCGCTTCTGCTCGTTGGTGACTTCGCCGGTCATCATGTTTTCTTCGCTGGTCAGCGAGAGCACATTGAGTTGCGAACCGGTGGAACCGACCAGCATCAGGGTCGAATCCGTGGCGTTGAGGCTGACGTGCTCCAGCGCACCGCCCGCTTCGTTCAGCGCGATCGGCGTTTCGCCGTACGGGTATTCGATCGCCGGCGAGATGGTTTTCTTGCCATCCGGATAGCTGACTTTATAGGTGTGACGGAACACCAGCGCCTGACCGTTGGACAGGCCTACCGCGACCAGCGGATGGCCGGGCTGGTCTTCGCCGATGGAGGTCACGGTGGTGCCGGCCGGGATCGGCAGATCGACGCGCTTGAGTTCAGCGCCACTGTCGATGTCAAAAAACAGCGCCTGCCCTTTGTCGGAAACTCGCATGGCGACCTGGTTCTGCTCTTCCAGAGAGATCATCAACGGCTTGCCGGCGTCTTGCATCCAGGCGGGCGTGATGGATTCCTTGGCGGTCAGGTCGGCACCCTGGAACAGGGGGAAGACAACGTAGGCGAGGAAGAAGAAGATC
This sequence comes from Pseudomonas sp. NFX71, assembly GCF_048079215.1. Taxonomy (NCBI): domain Bacteria; kingdom Pseudomonadati; phylum Pseudomonadota; class Gammaproteobacteria; order Pseudomonadales; family Pseudomonadaceae; genus Pseudomonas; species Pseudomonas sp. NFX71. The sequence goes on from NZ_CP182230.1 coordinate 1,823,711, forward strand.
AACGTGATCGCGCCAAGAACGGCAAGGCCGCCCACGAGGACGTACCAGCGGGTCAGGCGATCCTTGAGCGCGCGGATGCGACGCTTGCGTTGCAATTCAGGCGTATTGAAATCAATTCGCTTGGGGGGATTTGTAGTCATGGTGGAATTGGCCAGATCATTCATGCGCACACCCTAGCGATCCTGTATGACAGAAAGATGACAATGCAGTGACGCAGCAAATCCGCCGCCAGCGGGAACTGGCAGTGGACCAAAAAATTGGGGGGGGGTGTAGGAGCAGCCTCGGTTCCCTCGACAGCTCCTACACAGGTCCGGGGTTTACCCCGGACCTAAGGTGTTACTTCTTTGCGACGCTACCGCCTTCTTGCAGACCCAGGTCAGCCAGTGCTTTTGCAGCAACCTTGGCTGGCAGTGGGATGTAGCCGTCTTTCACTACAACTTCCTGACCCTGTTTGGACAGAATCAGTTTCACGAACTCGGCTTCCAGCGGGGCCAGAGGCTTGTTCGGGGCTTTGTTGACGTAAACGTAGAGGAAACGCGACAGCGGGTACTTGCCGTTCAGGGCGTTTTCTTCGCTGTCTTCGATGAACTCGGTGCTGCCTTTCTTGGCCAGGGCCACCGTTTTCACGCTCGCGGTTTTGTAGCCGATGCCCGAGTAACCAACACCGTTCAGCGAAGAGCTGATCGACTGCACGACCGAAGCCGAGCCTGGTTGTTCGTTGACGTTTGGCTTGTAGTCGCCTTTGCACAGGGCTTCTTCTTTGAAGTAGCCGTAGGTGCCGGATACCGAGTTACGACCGAACAGTTGAACCGGCTTGTTGGCCAGGTCGCCCGTCACGCCCAGATCACCCCAGGTTTTCACGTCGGTTTTAGCACCGCACAGACGAGTCGAGGAGAAGATCGCGTCGACTTGCTCCATGGTCATGTGCTGGATCGGGTTGTCTTTGTGCACGAAGACAGCCAGGGCGTCCACGGCAACCGGGATAGCGGTTGGCTTGTAGCCGTATTTGGTTTCGAAGGCCTGCAGCTCGTTGTCCTTCATCTTGCGGCTCATCGGGCCCAGGTTAGCGGTGCCTTCAGTCAGCGCAGGTGGCGCGGTAGAAGAACCAGCAGCCTGAATCTGGATGTTGACGTTCGGGTATTCTTTTTTGTAGTTCTCAGCCCACAGGGTCATGAGGTTGGCCAGGGTATCGGAACCGACGCTGGACAGGTTGCCCGACACACCAGTGGTCTTGGTGTAGCTCGGGATAGCAGGGTCAACAGCGGCAACCGCGTTGGCAGTCGCAACGCCAGCAGCGACAAAAGTCATTGCCGCCATCAAACGCTTCAGTTTCATGCCTTACTCCTAGCAGATAGGGTGTGTTAGTCGGGGCCAAGTATCAGCAGGCCGTGTGAACACTCTATGGCTGAAATATGACAATTGGATGAAAGGCCAGCATTCGAGTTTTTACCGGATAATTCATGCGCCCTGGTCGCCAGCAGGCTGGCTCCCACTTTGGAATGCATTTCAATGTGGGAGCCAGCCTGCTGGCGATTGGGGCCGGTATAGCTACAGACAATTTAGGGATCAGCGCCCCTTCTTCCAGAGATACGCCCCCACCAGGATCCCGACCCCGCACAGAACCGCGACGTAATACGCCGGGCCCATCGGGCTCTCCTTGAGCAGCAGGCTCACGATCATCGGCGTCAGGCCACCGAAGATGGCGTAAGCCACGTTATAAGAGAACGACAGGCCGCTGAAGCGCACCACCGGCGGGAATGCCTTGACCATGACATACGGAACCGCGCCGATGGTGCCCACCAGCAAGCCAGTCAAGGCGTACATAGGGAACAGCCAGTCAGGATGCTCGGCCAGGCTGTGGTAGAAGGTCCAGGAGCTGGCCAGTAACGCAGCACAGCCGAACACGAACACCCGGCCTGCGCCGAAGCGATCTGCCAGGGCACCGGCAATGATGCAGCCAACGCTCAGGAACACGATCGCCACGCTGTTGGACTGCAGGGCGGTGGTCGCCGAGAAGTGGTGAACCGTCTGCAACACGGTCGGGGTCATCAAAATCAACACCACGATGGCAGCGGACAGCAACCAGGTCAGCAGCATGGAAATCAGAATCGCCCCGCGATGGTCGCGCAACACAGCGCGCAGCGGCACTTCTTCGGCCAGGGCCTTGCGCAGTTGCAGTTCGGCGAACACTGGCGTCTCGTGCAGCCAGCGGCGCAGGTAAACCGAGAACAGACCAAACACGCCGCCCAGCAGGAATGGGATCCGCCATGCGTAATCCGCCACTTCCACCGGCGTGTAAAGGCTGTTGATCGCCGTGGCAACCAGTGAGCCCAGGAGGATGCCCGCGGTCAGACCGCTGGTCAGGGTGCCGCAGGCGTAGCCGATGTGCCGCTGCGGCACGTGTTCGGAAACGAAGACCCATGCGCCAGGCACTTCACCGCCAATCGCCGCGCCTTGAATCACGCGCATCAGCAGCAACAGGATCGGCGCCCACATGCCGATCTGCGCGTACGTCGGCAGCAAACCCATGATCAGGGTCGGCACCGCCATCATGAAAATACTCAGGGTGAACATCTTCTTGCGACCCAACAGGTCGCCGAAGTGCGCCATCACAATGCCGCCCAGCGGCCGCGCCAGGTAGCCGGCGGCAAAGATGCCGAAGGTCTGCATCAGGCGCAGCCACTCGGGCATATCGGCCGGGAAGAACAGCTTGCCGACCACCGTGGCGAAGAACACGAAAATGATGAAGTCGTAGAACTCCAGCGCGCCGCCCAGGGCGGACAGCGATAAAGTCTTGTAATCATTGCGGGTCAACGGACGTGCGGGCTGGGTCGGCTGCGCGATGCTCGAGGGCGCTGTGGTCATGGCAAGGCTTCTCTAATAGTCGGATCTGCAACCCCAACAACGCTGGCGGAGGCTTGGGCAGGTCCGGCACGATAGCAAATTGTTCGAAAAAGCACATAGAGGTGCGTATTTGACGGTCAAAATGAGAACCGGACGGTCGTCTCGGAGTCTACCGATCGATATACTCGCGATCTTGAACAGTTTGAAAGGGTTGCTGTGCGAAGACGCTGCTGGCCAACCAGTCGATTTCGCAGAGTTTCCCTTTAGGCGCCTCACGAAAAACGTGACGAACGTAGTATGTTCGGGGCTGAATCGTTTTTCCTTGAGACGGCTATTCACCTGAAGTACCAATGAAGAGTCACGGGTCAGAGGCACCCCCGGCATGATAGAGCTCGAACAAGAAGATCCAATCCCGCAAGGCGACCTGGCCCTGCAAATCACCGCGCTTCCTCGTGAAACCAACGGTTTCGGCGATATTTTCGGCGGCTGGCTGGTGGCGCAGATGGATTTGGCCGGCACCGCAATGGCCAGCAAAGTCGCTGGCGGCCGGGTGGCTACCGTGGCGATCGATCGCATGGCGTTCCTGGTTCCGGTGGCGGTGGGCGCTCAGCTCTCCTTCTATACCCAGGCACTGGAAATCGGCCGCAGCTCGATTCAGATGATGGTCGAAGTCTGGAGCGACGATCCGCTGTCGAGCGAGTGGCGTAAAGTCACTGAAGCCGTGTTTGTGTTTGTTGCCATCGACGGCAGCGGTCGCACCCGTTCGGTTCCGCCACGCGCGCGTTAAACACGGCGACCGTTTTGCGGTCCATAGCTGCCATCGTTCCCGATCGAGAGTTTGCCCCATGAGCACGCCCAACGTTGAAGCCGTAAAACTGGATGAACTGAACTGCTGGCGCATCCGCCACGGTCAGGCCGAATTGCTGGTGGCCCAGCAAGGCGCGCACATCCTGAGTTATCAATTGGCTGGCCAACCGCCGCTGATCTGGCTCAACGACGAGGCTGTGTTCAAGACCGGCAAGAGCATCCGCGCCGGCGTGCCGGTGTGCTGGCCGTGGTTCGGCAACCTTTCGCGCAACCCGCAGAGCGTCCAGGCGATGCGCGTCAGCAACGAACCGCCGACCGCCCACGGCTTTGTACGGGCGATGGACTGGGAGCTGGGCGGCATCGAAACCGAAGGGGAAAGCCTGAAGGTGGAATTTGTCCTGCCCTACCCCGAAGGCGGCTTTCCGGGCTGGCCGCATCAGGTGGATTTGAAGTTGAGCATTCGACTGGATGAGCAACTGCACATCAGCCTGACCAGCCACAACCAGGGCACCGATACCGTCACCATCAGCCAGGCGCTGCACAGCTATTTCGCGGTCAGCGACGTGCGCAATGTGCACGTTGAAGGGCTGGATGGCTTGAATTACATCGAGACCCTGGAAGACTGGAAAACCAAGACCCAGACCGGTGACCTGCGCTTTACCGGCGAGACCGATCGCATCTACCTGAACACCCCGGCGAAGCTGAGCATTGTCGATCCGGCGTGGGAGCGGCACATCGAGCTGACCAGCAGCGGTTCGCGCACGGCAGTGATCTGGAACCCGTGGATTGATCGCGCGGCGGCGTTCAGTGATATGGCAGACGATGGCTGGCAGCGCATGCTGTGCATCGAGACGGCGAATGTGATGGATGATGTGATCACGCTGAAACCGGGCGCCACCCACACCCTCGGTGTGAACATCGCCAGCACACTTCTCTAATCAACACCGCAATACGAACTGTGGGAGCCAGCCTGCTGGCGATGGTGTCATGTCAGTCAACTTGAAAGTGCCTGACGGACCGCTATCGCCAGCAGGCTGGCTCCCACAGTTATTTTGGCTGGCTGCTAGAGATCTGATTCCTGCACCACCCGCACTTTCGCCGCATCCAGCGCATACGCCGCATCGGCCAGATCGTTGTTGACCTTCTCGATCTTCAACGTGCCGGTCACCCAGAGCGGCGTGTAGATATCATCCAGCTTCAACCCTTTCGGATAGCGCACCAGCACCAACTGGTTAGGCGGCGGTGGCGGCACGTGGATGCAGGCGCCCGGATATGGCACGAGGAAGAACAGCGTGCTGCGGCCCTTGGCGTCTGATTCCAGCGGCACCGGATAACCGCCGATACGAATGTTCCTGTCGTTCATCGACGGCACGGTTTTGGTCGAGTACATCACCGCCGGCAAGCCCTTGCTCTGCTTCATGCCACCCTTTTCGGTAAAGGTGCCATTGGCTTCGGGGGAGTTGTGATCGATTTCGGGCATGGCCTCGAGGGCTTTCTGGTCCGACTTGGGCATCAGTTCGAGCCAGTCGGTTTCCGGCAGTTCGCCGGCATGGGCAAGGCCCGAACCCAGTAGAAGAAGAGTCAACAGAAGACGGCGCATGAAGGTGCTCGGCAAGAGAAAGGACGGTAGAACGCCGAGCATTCTAGCCCTCCCTGCGTGCGGCGCAGAGAGGGCTTTGTCGCCTGGATCAGTTCTTTTTGATCAAGCCGTAGATCACCAGCAATACCACGGCGCCAACCAGCGCACCCAGGAAGCCCGCGCCCTGGCCGGCCTGATAGAAGCCCAGGGCCTGACCGCCGTAAGTGGCCGCCAGCGAACCGCCGATACCGAGCAGGATGGTCATGATCCAACCCATGCTGTCATCACCCGGCTTCAGGAACCGGGCCAGCAGGCCGACAATCAAGCCGATAAAGATGGTTCCGATAATTCCCATGGCATTTCCCTCTGATTGGTTGGTCATGCGAAAGACTAGTCAGACTTTCGCATCCTGCCATGAGAGAACGGCGGCCCCTGAATGGTTCCGCCGCCGCCACATGAAACTGTTTATTCGGCGATCAGCGCTTCGACCTTGAGGATCTGTGCCGCCAGTGTCTCGCGGTCTGCACAACGCAGGTTGGCGTGACCGACCTTGCGGCCGACCTTGAACGCTTTGCCGTAGTGATGCAGATGGCAATCGGCGATGGCCAGGACTTTTTCGGTCTCTGGCACTTTGCCGATGAAGTTGAGCATCGCGCTCTCGCCCACCTTGGCCGTCGACCCCAGCGGCAGACCGGCAACGGCCCGCAGGTGGTTTTCGAACTGGCTGCATTCGGCGCCTTCGGTGGTCCAGTGCCCGGAGTTGTGAACGCGCGGCGCAATTTCGTTGGCCTTCAGGCCACCGTCGACTTCAAAGAACTCGAACGCCATCACGCCAACGTAGTTCAACTGCTTGAGCACGCGGCTGGAGTAGTCTTCGGCCAAGGCTTGCAACGGGTGGTCGGTGCTGGCTACGGACAGTTTGAGGATGCCACTGTCGTGGGTGTTGTGAACCAGCGGGTAGAACTTGGTTTCGCCATCGCGGGCACGCACGGCAATCAGCGACACTTCGCCGGTGAACGGCACGAAGCCTTCCAGCAGGCAGGCAACGCTGCCCAGTTCAGCGAAGGTGCCGACCACGTCTTCAGCGGTGCGCAGGACTTTCTGGCCCTTGCCGTCGTAACCCAGGGTGCGGGTTTTCAATACGGCTGGCAGACCGATGGAGGCCACGGCGGCCTCCAGATCGGCTTGCGACTGGATGTCGGCGAACGCCGGGGTGGGAATCCCCAGGTCCTTGAACATGCTCTTCTCGAACCAGCGATCGCGGGCGATGCGCAGGGCTTCGGCGCTCGGGTAGACCGGGACGAACTGCGACAGGAATGCCACGGTTTCGGCCGGGACGCTTTCGAACTCGAACGTCACCAGATCGACTTCTTCGGCCAGCTGACGCAGGTGATCCTGATCGCCGTAATCGGCCCGCAGGTGTTCGCCCAACGCGGCTGCGCAAGCATCCGGCGCGGGGTCCAGGAAAGCGAAGTTCATGCCCAGCGGAGTACCCGCCAGCGCCAACATGCGACCCAACTGGCCGCCACCGATTACACCGATCTTCATCGTCAACAACCTCAGGCGATGCGTGGGTCTGGATTTTCCAGGACGCTGTCTGTCTGCTCAGCACGGAAGGTTTTCAGCACCGCGTGGAACTGCGGGTGCTTGGCGCCAAGGATACTCGCCGACAGCAGCGCTGCGTTGATTGCGCCTGCCTTGCCGATGGCCAGGGTGGCGACCGGAATGCCCGCAGGCATCTGCACGATGGAAAGCAGCGAATCGACGCCCGAGAGCATCGACGACTGCACCGGAACGCCCAGCACCGGCAGGTGGGTCTTGGCCGCACACATGCCTGGCAAGTGGGCCGCGCCACCGGCACCGGCGATGATCACCTCGATGCCACGCGCCTCGGCCTCTTCGGCGTACTGGAACAGCAGGTCCGGGGTGCGGTGGGCAGAGACCACTTTCACCTCATAAGGGATGCCGAGCTTTTCCAGCATATCGGCGGTGTGGCTAAGGGTGGACCAATCGGACTTGGAGCCCATGATCACGCCAACCAGTGCACTCATCGTCGTGCCTCTTCTCTCTGGGCGCCCGCAGGCGCGTCAAAAAACAACAAGCCACGCAAAATGCGTGGCTTGATTGTACGAAAAATGGCCGGACGAACCGGCCGAAGGCCGCGCAGTATACCTCAATGAAGCGGATAAACAGCCCCCGAAACGACCATCTGTCATACGGCACAAAGTGCCGGTTTTATTGACTTGAAGGTCAAGAGCGCACAGAGCCCACCGCCGCCCTTCAGGGCTATAAACCCCTCGCTGACCAATGCGCACAAGAAGTTCCATTTATCACTTTAAAACACCAAGTAATAAATAAGGGATATCAACAAGTTTAGATCCGGAAAAAACTCGTGCTATATATAAAGCGGCACCAAACTAACGTGCCACTTACTTAATCAATGACCCCTCTTAACGCCCTCAACCAAATCACCGAGAGCGATTTTTCCACGAGCCTTGATCATGCACACTTTATTAAAAGCACTACTGACACTTGTCACCACCTTGAGCATCCATATCTGTGCCCATGCAGCAAATGAGAATACACTCAAAGACGATCCTTTTAATCCGATCCGGATTTTCGTCATCTTCCATGACGATGTTCCTGAATCGAAACGAAACTTAACCTACGTTGATCGAATTCGACCCTTTGTCATCGAGTTCAAGCGTATCACTGGCCGCGACATCTCAGTGGTCTTCGATCGGAACCGCCCACCCTATACCAACTTCAACTACAAATCTGACACCCCCCATAAAATGTTTGAAGAGTGGAAAAAGCTCAGCTGGGAATATAAAAAAGAACGACACAAAAACAACGAGTTTTTGTCTTCACGCAATGACCGGATTCTCTTGATCACCAACGATTATATCAATGGCAGTCCGCTAATGGGCGGCATCGGAGGGCTCGCGACTCTACCCGGACACTCCGCGATCGCCTCGTTTGAACAAGGGCAGGCAATAGGGCATGAACTCGGGCATACCTTTAATGCTCGCCATGACGACAGCGAAATTATTTATAACGGATGGTGGTGTGAAACCTTTATGTTCCCGGAATCGTTTGTGCTTCGCTCTAATTGTTATGTTTTTAGCCAAGCAAACGAAAAACGTATCAAGGCCTATGTCGACAGCCTGTATTGAAAGTTCCACGACGGCCCTCTCCCACCCCAACAATGAATAACAACAAGGAAAACCGCATGAAACACATTAAAACCAATCAAGCAAAAAAACCTATACTTTTAATTGTTTTTATCCACGACGACCTGGACGGGTACGATGAAGGAAAACTTTACGACGACCACTTCGCCTGGCTGAAAACCGAGCTTGAGCATATATCCGGTCGTGGCGTCACAATCATCTTCAGCTCTAAAGCCACGTCTCCGGGAATGACCCATTACCATTACAAAAATGAAAGTGTCTACGATTCAGGTCAGGGCTGGAAAGCAATGGTTAAAGAGTTTACTTCGAAGGTGGAGGAGAGCCGCCCTTATGATCCAGACCTCAATAAATTCCTCTTGTTAACTCGCAGCCCAATCAACAGCAGCGTTGCCGGCGCCGCGATCGAAAAAGGCCAGAGTGGAATCGCTTCGATATTTTATTACATGGCACCCGCCCACGAGGTGGGCCACATGTTCGGGGCCACCCATGACGATGCAGACGTGATCTATGACGGCTGGTGGCATGACACGGTAATGAAAGCTGACTGGGCGACCACGTTTCGTGGCAATGCCTACCGTTTCAGCGACAAGAACCGAGAGAATATTCGTCACTACCTCGATCAGTTCGACTGAAACACCGGTGAGCTGATCATCGGGTGCGAGCCTTTCGCATGGGCTTGCACCCGACTCAGGAAGCGGGGCTAGCCGCCCCGCCTTCCAGCTTGCGCCACAACAATCGCACGTTCGCCTTGCGCACCAGTGCGCAGCGGTAAAGACGAATCTCCAGCGGCACATGCCATTGCGGGCCGCCACAGACCACCAGTTCACCACGAGCCAATTCGGCCCGTACGCTCAGTTGCGGGACCCAGGCAATCCCCAACCCTTCCAAGGCCATGCTTTTCAAGCTGTCAGCCATGGCGGTTTCGTACACCGTGGTAAACCTCAGCGCACGCTGGCGCAGCAAGCCGTTCACCGAACGTCCGAGAAACGCTCCGGCGCTGTAGGCCAACAAAGGAACGCTGGCTTCGCCCTCCAGATCGAACAGCGGCTTGCCATTGGCATCCGCCGCACACACCGGCAGCATTTCCGTGTGCCCCAGATGCAGTGACGGAAAGATCTCCGGGTCCATCTGCATGGCGGCGTCAGGGTCATAGAACGCCAGCATCAGATCGCACCCGCCTTCGCGCAATGCATGCACCGCGTCGCCAACGTTGGTCGCCACCAGCCGTGTAGCAATGTTCAAACCTTCATTACGCAACTGCGCGATCCAGCGCGGAAAGAAGCCCAATGCCAGGGAGTGGGCGGCGGCGACCTGCATCACTTCACCCTGCCCGCCTTCCAGATGGTGCAGGTGGCGCAGGACTTCGCCGAGCTGCTCGACCACGGTCCGTGCGGTGACCAGGAACAACTGCCCCGCCGCCGTCAACTCGACCGGCGTGCGCGAACGGTTGACCAGTTGCAGCCCCAGTGCGGCTTCGAGGCTGCGGATCCGTCGGCTGAACGCCGGCTGCGTCACGAAGCGGCGTTCCGCAGCTTGGGAGAAGCTGCGGGTGGCGGCCAGGGCACTGAAGTCCTCAAGCCATTTACTTTCCAGATTCATCACGTCCTCCCGGACACGCACCAAATTAGGTCACACGCTCGCCGCACACACGGCGTCACACGGGCATTATGCCGAATATGCATAGGCCAGTGTTTAACAGCATTGGCCGAAAACTCTCCACAAGCCTAGCATTTGCGGTGTTCCGGCACAGACCGGGTCCATATCGAGATGATTTCTATCATGTCCTCCGCTGCATCTTTCCGCACAGAAAAAGACCTGCTTGGCGTACTCGAAGTACCGGCTCAAGCGTATTACGGCATCCAGACCCTGCGAGCGGTGAACAACTTCCGTCTCTCCGGCGTTCCGATTTCGCATTACCCGAAGCTGGTTGTCGGCCTGGCCATGGTCAAACAAGCCGCCGCTGACGCCAACCGCGAGCTGGGTCACCTGAGCGAAGCCAAGCACGCTGCCATCAGCGAAGCCTGTGCACGATTGATCCGCGGCGATTTCCACGAAGAGTTCGTGGTGGACATGATTCAAGGCGGCGCTGGCACTTCAACCAACATGAATGCCAACGAAGTCATCGCCAACATCGCGCTGGAGGCCATGGGTCACCAGAAGGGCGAATACCAATACCTGCACCCGAACAACGACGTGAACATGGCGCAGTCGACCAACGACGCCTACCCGACCGCGATCCGCCTGGGTCTGCTGCTGGGCCACGACGCGCTGCTGGCCAGCCTCGACAGCCTGATCCAGTCGTTCGCCGCCAAGGGTGAAGAATTCAGCCACGTTCTGAAGATGGGTCGTACCCAGCTGCAAGACGCCGTGCCGATGACCCTCGGCCAGGAATTCCGCGCTTTCGCCACCACCCTGGGCGAAGACCTGGCACGCCTGAAGACACTGGCACCAGAACTGCTGACCGAAGTGAACCTGGGCGGTACCGCGATTGGCACCGGCATCAACGCCGACCCGCGTTACCAGCACCTGGCCGTTCAACGTCTGGCGACCATCAGCGGTCATCCGCTGGTACCGGCGGCCGACCTGATCGAAGCCACCTCCGATATGGGCGCGTTCGTACTGTTCTCCGGCATGCTCAAGCGCACCGCGGTCAAGCTGTCGAAGATCTGCAACGACCTGCGCCTGCTGTCCAGCGGCCCACGCACCGGCATCAATGAAATCAACCTGCCAGCGCGTCAGCCAGGCAGCTCGATCATGCCTGGCAAGGTCAACCCGGTCATCCCGGAAGCGGTAAACCAGGTGGCCTTCCAGATCATCGGCAACGACTTGGCGCTGACCATCGCGGCCGAAGGCGGCCAGCTGCAACTGAACGTGATGGAGCCGCTGATCGCCTTCAAGATCTTCGACTCGATCCGTCTGCTGCAACGCGCCATGGACATGCTGCGCGAGCACTGCATCACCGGCATCACCGCCAACGAAGCCCGCTGCCGCGAACTGGTCGAGCACTCGATCGGCCTGGTCACCGCGCTGAACCCGTACATCGGCTATGAAAACGCCACCCGCATCGCCCGTATCGCCCTCGAAAGCGGCCGCGGCGTGCTGGAACTGGTGCGCGAAGAAGGCTTGCTCGACGAAGAAATGCTCGCCGACATCCTGCGCCCGGAAAACATGATTGCTCCGCGTCTGGTGCCGCTTAAGGCCTGAACCGACGCATCAGTAGCACCGCTCACCAGGTCGAGGGACTAGACACCTCTCACCTTTTGAGGGCTTGGGGTTTATTCCCCAGGCCCTTTTTTTTAACTCTTTGGCAGTAAATCAGAATGTCTGGGGGCTGAGAAATGTGGGCGCGGGCTTGCTCGCGAAAGCGATGTGTCAGTCACTATAAATAGTGGATGTCAGACCGCATTCGCGAGCAAGCCCGCTCCCACAGAAAAGCAGATCCCGCATAAACCCGGCGCCGGTAACGTCGGGCGTTTCAAAGGCTTCGTTTCGATGCTTGCACCACAACCGTGCAGACGGACGGCACTCTCCTAGGTATAGTGCCGCCCCTCTTCGCGTGAGCGGTCGTCGGTAACGAGGCCCAAACCCATGCGAAACCCGAACTAATAACAAACCCGCAATATGAAATCGGGACGAAACGTCGCCTCGCCTGTTTTGCCGTGCGCAAACCGGTGTAACGCGATGTTTCCGACCGCCCAGCATTTGCCTACACAAAAAACAGCGAGGAATAATCCATGCTCGAAGTCATTAACGACTTCCTCTCAGGGAAAGTACTGATCGTGCTCATTGTCGGGCTCGGTAGCTACTTCACGATCCGCTCGCGTTTCGTTCAATTGCGTCACTTCTTCCACATGTTCGCGGTGTTCCGCGACAGTCTCAAAAGCAGCGCCGGCCAACTCAGCTCGTTCCAGGCCCTGATGCTCAGCCTCGCTGGCCGCGTCGGTGCAGGCAACATCGCCGGTGTCGGCATTGCCGTGACCCTCGGTGGGCCAGGTGCGGTGTTCTGGATGTGGGTGACCGCACTGGTCGGCATGTCCAGCAGCTTCTTCGAATGCTCCCTCGGCCAGCTCTACAAACGCGCCGACGCTGACGGCACTTACCGTGGCGGCCCGTCCTATTACATCCAGCACGGTCTGCAGAAACGCTGGTTGGGCATGATCATGGCGTTCCTGTTGCTGGTGACTTTCGGGTTCGCGTTCAACGGCCTGCAATCCCACGCTGTGACGCACTCGCTGAACAACGCGTTCGGCTTCGATACCACCTGGACCGGCCTGACCCTGGCAGTGTTGCTGGGTCTGGTGTTCATCGGCGGGATCAAGCGCATCGCCAAGGTCGCTGACCTGTTGGTGCCGGTGAAAACCCTGGTGTACATCGGCGTGACCATCTATGTGATCGTGCTGCAATTCGACCACGTACCGGCGATGCTGATGACCATCGTCAAAAGCGCCTTCGGTCTCGACCAGGCCTTCGGCGGCCTGATTGGCAGTGCCATCGTCATGGGCGTGAAGCGTGGCGTGTTCGCCAACGAAGCGGGCCTGGGCAGTGCGCCAAACGTGGCAGCCGTGGCGTCGGTTGAACACCCGGTGGCACAAGGCGTGGTTCAGGCGTTCAGTGTGTTCCTCGACACCTTCGTGATCTGCACCTGCACCGCCTTGCTGATCCTGCTCTCGGGCTTCTACACCCCGGGCTTCGAAGGCGATGGCATTGCCCTGACCCAGAACTCGCTCGCCGCTGTCGTGGGCGACTGGGGCCGGATGTTTATCTCCGTGGCATTGGCGTTGTTCGTGTTCACTTCGATTCTCTACAACTACTACCTGGGCGAGAGCAACCTGCGCTTCCTGATCGGTGAAAACCGCAAGGCGCTGATAGGCTACCGCGCACTGGTACTGGTGTTGATCTTCTGGGGTGCGATCGAGAACCTCGGCACGGTGTTCGCGTTTGCCGACATCACCATGACCCTGCTCGCGTTCGTGAACCTGATTGCGCTGTTCCTGCTGTTCAAGGTCGGCATGCGCATCCTGCGCGACTACGATGACCAGCGCGCTGCCGGGATCAAGACTCCAGTGTTCGATTCGAGCAAGTTCCCGGATCTGGACCTGGACCTGAACGCCTGGCCAGCCAACCCGCCAGCCGCCGCCACCAAGGCAGAAGCTGAAGCGCAAGGCGTACCCGCAGCGCAACGCTGATCGGTGAATGACGGGCGCATCCCCTGCGCCCGTCGGTTAAAGTGCACAACCTGTGGGAACGAGCCGGCTCGCGATGGCGGTATGTTAGACACTAATGTGTCAACTGACAGTCCGTCATCGCCAGCCGGCTGGCTCCCACATGCCATCTCTTGCGGAGACTTCCCCATGGTTCCCAATTCCTTTCCTGCCGCCCAGCACGTCATGGTGCTCTACACCGGTGGCACCATCGGCATGCAAGCCAGCGAACACGGCCTGGCACCGGCATCCGGTTTCGAAGCGCGGATGCGCGAATACCTGCACAGCCAGCCGGAACTGGTGGTACCGCAGTGGCGCTTTCGCGAGATGTCGCCGCTGATCGACAGCGCCAACATGTCTCCGGCGTATTGGCAGCAACTGCGCGAGGCCGTGGTCGATGCCGTCGACGTACAGGGCTGCGACAGTGTGCTGATCCTGCACGGCACCGACACGCTGGCTTATAGCGCTGCGGCCATGAGCTTTCAATTGCTGGGCCTGAACGCCCGCGTGTGCTTTACCGGTTCGATGCTGCCGGCCGGCGTGACCGACAGCGATGCCTGGGAAAACCTCGGCGGCGCGTTGGTGGCGTTGGGTCATGGCTTGGCACCGGGCGTTCATCTGTACTTCCATGGCGAATTGCTGGATCCGACCCGTTGCGCGAAAGTCCGCAGTTTCGGTCGGCATCCGTTCAAGCGCCTGGAGCGCCAAGGCGGCGGAGCGAAGGCTTCTTCACTGCCCGCCGCGTTGAACTACAACCAGAGCAAGCAGCTGGCGAAAGTTGCTGTGTTGCCGCTGTTCCCCGGCATTGGCGCCGAGCAACTCGATGGCGTGCTGAACAGCGGCATCCAGGGCCTGGTGCTGGAGTGCTACGGCAGCGGCACCGGGCCGAGCGACAACCCCGAGTTTCTTGCCAGCCTCGGTCGCGCGCGGGACAACGGCGTGGTGGTGGTTGCGGTGACGCAGTGCCATGAAGGTGGCGTCGAGCTGGATGTCTACGAGGCGGGCAGTCGTTTGCGTGGCGTCGGCGTACTTTCGGGCGGCGGCATGACCCGTGAAGCGGCGTTCGGCAAGTTGCATGGGCTGCTGGGTACGGGGCTTGGCACCGATGAGGTCCGCACCCTGGTGGAGCTGGATCTGTGTGGCGAATTGATCTGAGGCACGGGGCTGGCTTGCAACCTTGTGCGAGCCTTCCTACCCGTCGCCGTCAGGAAGGCTTGCCCTGTCGCTTGAGTCTATAGATGGAAAAACACCTGTTTGGCCATCGTAGGGCTAATCTCACCGCGCCATATGCTGGTCACAGCGTGGCCAGCGGCCTGTTGATCCTTCTGAAAATTCAGACCCAGGCGGCGCTGCGCGGCCGTTTTCAGATGGGCCTTGATAAAGGAATCTGGCGCAGCCACCTTTGTCCGGTAGTGAAAATGTGCATACCACAGCACATTGTTGTCGGTGTCGCGGATCTCGTATTCCTGCAAAAAATCAGTGCCTTTACCCGCAGAGCTGTCGGTTCGCCCGCCGATCTTGCGGATGCTTATCTCTTCCTTCCCCAACAGATATTCCACCGCACCCGCGGTCGGGTTCCTCAATTTGTACATTTCAATACGTGTTTGCTGTGCCAGTTCCCGAAGACGCGTGGCAGCCTCCCTCAACTGATCGACGGCTGGCTGTAACGACTCTTCACCCACCGGCCGGGTCAATTGCTCAATATTGGCGGCTGCGGCATCAAACGGGTCAGCCTGGTCCATGATGAGGCTCTCTACATCGGCCGGCGAATGAGTGGTTTTGGACATCCGCCTGGCGTCGGCCACCTTCCTGTCGTATCCGGCCAAGAGCTCTCGCGCATTTTTCTCCAGTTTCTTGAGCTTCCTTTTGGCCCGAACACTCAGCTCCGCGCCCCCCAGCAGCCGTAGGCGGAAATCGAAGCTCCAGCGACCCTGCTCGTCGCTTTTGAGCCAGGGCCCCCTCAACAGCGAACCCTTCGGATCAGTGATCACCGCACCCTCCAATGTGGGTGAAACCCGAAACCAGTCATCCTCGACGCAGGCATACCAGTAGCCATCTTGCCGATAAAGCCCACGAAACTCGCCGGAATTGACCAACCCACTTTCGCGCGGCGGCGCCGGGAGCTTGAAGGTGTCCAGTTTGGCCAGTTGCCGCGCTGACAACTGGCCTCGCGCACCGGTCCAGCCATAAAAGAGCCTCGTTTTCCCTTTGACAGGAACGGCTGAGGCAGGCCGCGTGAGGTTATTGGCGAGCTGGATACGCTGTTCCAGCGCGGTTTCGCGGACAACGCCAGACACTTCGGCACGCGCAATGGAACGCACGGGGGACCCCGAATGCACCAATATCAAGGCCAGGTTCATCAACACATCGGCCGCCGCTGACCATCGACTGTCGGGATGCTCGCTTTGGACAAACACTTCAACGCTTTTCGTGAGTTGCACCAACAGACCCATGGCTGCAAACGGGCCGTCCAATAGTGGCTGTAGCAGGTTGAACAATGCCCACCCGAAGTCCTTTAGTTGATCCCAACGGGCCTCCGAGTTCGACACGGAATCATCCTTGGCCCGCTTGATCAGTGCCTGGGCGCAAGCCCGGTACAACGCGCTGAACACGTCCTCAGACAACGCCTCGCTGGCGAGCGAGACACGTTGTGGCAGGAGCGCGTCGAAGCCACCGAAAACGACCCGTCCCACATGGGGTTCCACAAAGCCGCCGTTGGCATAGACGTGGTGAACGGAGGGTGCAAGCCCGGCCAGCACGCTGCCCTGCAACGGCGGGTCCTCCTGAATCGCACTTAACAGAGCTGCCCACGAGACAAACTCGAGCATTGGCTCGACCGAAGCAGGCCGGTAGAGAATGTATGGCCCGCGTCCAAGCGCCTGCGGGCCGATCACAAACATGTTCAAGACGTAGTCCTTTCTGGAGTCGGCTCCAGTCTGGAATCCCAGCGGTCTGACCACCATGGCCTGTCCCTCGACCTGACGATCGAACGCGTCGGGTTGCAGGGCGGCGACAACCTGCCGATAGGCCAGATCCGTCAGACGATTGCGGATTCTCAGCTCCAGCGCCAACAGCGGCAGCTGAATGCACATGCTCGCGTGAAACTGTTCTCGTCGCTGCTCGAACTCCTGAGGGACGTCCAGCAATTTGCGCTGCAACATGTCGGGATAACGCTGGCCAAGATCGGCGCGATTGGTCAGTTCCCTCAAATAGT
The DNA here is from genome assembly GCF_048079215.1 of Pseudomonas sp. NFX71. Taxonomy (NCBI): domain Bacteria; kingdom Pseudomonadati; phylum Pseudomonadota; class Gammaproteobacteria; order Pseudomonadales; family Pseudomonadaceae; genus Pseudomonas; species Pseudomonas sp. NFX71. The sequence goes on from NZ_CP182230.1 coordinate 1,840,550, forward strand.
CATAGGTCAGCCACAGCGGTGGTTCGCCGCTGCGATAAAGAATCTGCGCTGGAACCCGGGGCAAGGCGCCGACATTTTTCACCGCCAATTGGGCAAATGCCGAGCGGGTTGATTGGTAGCGAGGCTCGGGGAATGGCGGGTCGATGATTTCGAATGCCGAGTTCTCCAATCGCTGCTGCACCACCTCGATATCGCGCACTCTAACAGGCCTGCGGGCCGGATCGTCCTCGACCATCAGCGCCTTCAATGCCTGCTCGGCGTACTCATGAATCGGCACGATGCCCGACAGGAATGAAGTACCGGTACGATTGCGGGCCGCCAGCGTGGCCAACAGCCTGCTGTAAGCAGCGCGCTGCACCGGACTGGCTTGCTTGAGCCATGACGGCAACAAGCCCTTGAGGGTGGACAACCGGGCTTCATGACCTGACCGAAAGGCACCGAGCAACGTCGTCGGGCTACTGATCTGCTCCAACCGTCGCTCGAGCGTCGGCAAATCGACGAAGACCGCGGGCTTGATCGTCGCGATAACCTGCAACTGACGCTCGAGAAGGCTCAGGGTCAGTGCGTCGAAAATGTCATGTTCAGCCCAGTAGTTGCTAAGTGACAGGCGCTGGCGTGCACCAAACCATGATTGCGTCATGGCTTCCTCGGAGCTGAACACTTCGATTCCGCCGGTCAATGTGAACAGCAACGCAATGGTTCGCCCTTCCACTTTGCGGCGCATCGACAGGACCAGTACATCATCCGGCATCAAGGTGCTGGAGTCCTCGCACACGAGTGTCACGGCAGCCTCGGTCGCCGCATCGCCCTGGGCTGTTTCGCGCTGGGCATTATCGGGGTAATCAAGCACGCCCTGGACCGTCAGCAGTGCATCACCGGCAAGTGCCTGAGAAGCCATGCGCAGTTGCTCTTGAAACAGGTTGCGAAGTTGTTGCCAGGGACTGGCGTCGCCCTCGTTCGATTGGCTCCAGAAGGCTGCCAGCTCTTGTTGATAGCACTCCAGCAAATGCGGCCCCCACTCGTCGAGCACCTCCAGGATTTCGCTCAACTCGACGTCAATGGCTGAAGGCGTTTCTACGTTGGCGTACCGTGAAAGAAAGCTCTCGTCACTGAATACTCTGCAACTGCCCTTCCAGTAACTTTCGAGCAAAAGATCCGTCAGTCCATGGCTTTGATAACTGGCAAAGCTTGACCCTGTCGGGGTTTCACTCCGCCGAGGTTCGAGAACGACAGCGGTGGCCACCGGGATATCGAAGCCGGGAAACCGGTCATCAAGGACTTGTTGCAAGGTCCTTCGTGCCGTTTCTCGCAAGGTCGGTCGATCGGCAAACAGGTGCAAAATGCTCAAGGCCTGTGAAACCACCTCGGCGTCCGGACGCAGCGGACGCAGCGGACGCAGCGGACGCAGCGGACGGGAAACGGTTGGTGTAACGTCTGAAGATGTCAAGATTCAGGTCCATCCTTGGGTACATGAAAATGTCGTAAAGACAGCCAACGCATGGGCGTGACAGTCATGACCAAGGTAGGGGCCTTGCAGGCATTGGAGGCGTTAACGGGATACTACTTCTGTTACCAATGGTTTCGCCGGACCTGTCGAAACCCTATCGATCAGGCACACAACTTGCTCCCATTCCAGCAACTCAAGAATGGAACATCCCATGCTCCACTCCCATCTCACCACCCTCAACGCCGTCTCGCTGATCCTCAACACCTTCAAGGCCGAAGGCTTGTCCAGTGAGGCGCTATTGGCCGGCAGCGGCATCAGTGCGGCGGATCTGAACCGCGCCGACACACGCATCACCACCAATCAAGAGATGCAAGTCTGCGCCAACGCTGTCGCACTCAAGCGTGACATCGGCCTGGAACTGGGTCGGCGGATGCACGTGTCCTGCTACGGCATACTCGGCTATGCACTGCTGACCAGTGCCACCTTCGGTGACGCTTTGCGCCTTGCGATGCGATATCCGGCGTTGCTGGGAACACTTTTCGAACTGAGCCTGGAGGAGGATGGCAAGCGTGTCTGGTTCGTCGCGGCCGATTATCGTGAGAGCCCGGCGATGGCCGTGTTCAACGCCGAGTTCTGCCTGGTTTCGCTCAAGGTCATCTGCGACGACCTACTCGGTCATCCGCTGCCACTGCTCGCTGCTCGCTTCGAACACGCCGCGCCCGACTACGAAGCGACCTACGCCGAACACTTCAACTGCCCGCTGCATTTTGAAGCACGGGACAACGCCTTCGCCTTCGACAAGCACTGGCTCGACCAGCCCTTGCCGTTGTCCGATGTGATTACCCATCAAGCCATGGCCGAACGCTGCCGCAAGCAGAACGTCGAGTTCACCGGGCGCCAGGCGTGGCTGGGGCGAATTCGGCAACTGCTCAGCGCGCAACTGAATGCCGCGCCTGGGTTGGAGGGCCTGGCCGAGCAGATGAATTGTTCGGCGCGAACCCTGCGTCGGCACCTCAAGGACCTAGGCTGCAGCTACCAGGAACTGCTCGATGAATTGCGCTTCGAACAGGCCAAGCTGTTGCTGTGCGAGGATCAGTTGCCGATCTATCAGATCGCCGAGGCCCTGGGCTTCAGCGAGACCGCGAGTTTTCGCCATGCCTTTGTGCGCTGGAGCGGAGTAGCGCCGAGCCAGTTCCGCCCGCAGCACCGCCCCTTGTAGGCGCTGGCTTGCCAGCGAAGAGGCCAGTGCATCTGACTCGGCTGTAATGCCGCCTTCGCGGGCAAGCCCGCTCCCACAGAGTCTGCATTCCATGCGCCACGCCAGGGCCTGGCGCATTAAAAAGGGGCGAATTTCGGTCAGATTTTTTGGCCATATAAATCCCCTTTTGGCCTTTCCTGCCGTTCTCCGAATCGCCTTCCGCCGCAAGACTGTAGCCAACCGATTCAGCCTGCGGAGAACAAGAAATGCTGACGATCTACTCGGACGATCACCACCTGCACCACGGCCGTTGTGAATTGATAGACGGGCAACTCAAGCCCTGCTTCGAAATGCCTTCGCGTGCCGACCACGTACTGGCACGGGTGAAAAACCAGAACCTGGGCCCCGTCGAAGCGCCGAAGGATTTCGGCCTCGACCCGATCGCGCGCATCCACAGCCGCGACTACCTCGACTTCTTCAAAGGCGCCTGGGCCCGTTGGACCGAGTTCAACACCGACGGCGACTTGCTGCCCTACACCTGGCCGGCCCGTACCTTGCGCGCCATCAAGCCCACCAGCCTGCACGGCCAGCTTGGCTATTACAGCTTCGACGGCGGCGCCCCGATCACTGCCGGCACCTGGCAAGCGGCGTACAGCGCAGCGCAAGTGGCGCTCACCGCCCAGGCAGAAATCCAGCGCGGCGCACGCAGTGCTTTCGCGTTGTGCCGTCCACCGGGACACCACGCCGCCAGCGACTTGATGGGGGGTTATTGCTACCTCAATAACGCCGCTATCGCCGCTCAGGCTTTCCTCGATCAGGGCCACAAGAAAGTCGCGATCCTCGACGTCGACTACCACCACGGCAACGGCACGCAATCGATTTTCTACGAACGCAGCGACGTGCTCTTCACCTCGATCCACGGCCATCCGGAAGCCGAATTCCCGTTCTTCCTCGGTTATGAAGACGAGCTGGGCGAAGGCGCGGGTGAAGGCTTCAACTTCAACTACCCTTTGCCCGCCGGCAGCGGTTGGGACATTTGGAGCGCGGCACTGGAACACGCCTGCAAAGAGATCGAACAATACGGCGCCGACATCGTTGTCGTGTCCCTGGGCGTCGATACGTTCAAGGACGATCCGATTTCCCAGTTCAAGCTCGACAGCCCGGATTACCTGGCGATGGGCGAGCGTATTGCGAAGCTCGGCGTGCCGACGCTGTTCGTGATGGAAGGCGGTTACGCGGTCGAAGAAATCGGCATCAACGCCGTGAACGTTCTTGAAGGTTTTGAAAGCGCTCAATGAGGAAACAACAATAATGAACAGACTCAAGCGTCTTATCGTCCCCGCCCTGTGCGCCACGGTGCTCAGCGGGGCCGCTCACGCCGAAGAGCGAACGTTGCGCGTCTACAACTGGTTCGACTACATCACCCCCAAAGCGCTGGAAGACTTCAAGGCGCAGAACACCCAGACCAAACTGGTCTACGACATCTTCGACACTAACGAAGCGCTGGAAGCCAAACTGCTGACCGGCAACTCCGGTTACGACGTGGTGGTGCCGTCCAACGTGTTCCTCGCCAAGCAGATCGAGGCCGGCGTTTTCCAGCCGCTGGACCGCAGCAAGCTGCCGAACTGGAACCACCTCGATCCCAAGCTGATGAAGCTGATCGAAGCCAACGACCCGGGCAACAAATTCGCCGTGCCGTACATGTACGGCACCATCCTGATCGGCTTCAACCCGGACAAAGTCAAAGCCGCGCTGGGCGCCGACGCGCCGGTGGACAGTTGGGACCTGATCTTCAAGGAAGAAAACATCAGCAAGCTCAAGCAGTGCGGCGTCGCCCTGCTCGACTCGCCGTCGGAGATCCTGCCGCTGGCCCTGCAACACCTCGGCCTGGACCCCAACAGCAAGAAGCCGGCGGACTACGCAAAGGCTGAAGCGCTGCTGATGAAAATCCGCCCGTATGTCACTTACTTCCACTCCTCCAAGTACATGGCCGACATCGCCAACGGTGACATCTGCGTCGCGGTCGGTTATTCCGGCAGCTTCTCCCAGGCCGCCAACCGCGCCAAAGAGGCCAAGAACGGGGTCATCGTCGACATGCGCTTGCCAAAAGAAGGCGCGCCGATCTGGTTCGACATGCTCGCGATTCCGAAGGGCGCGAAGAATACCGAGGACGCCTACACCTTCATCAACTACCTGCTGCAACCGCAGGTGATTGCGCCGGTCAGCGACTTCGTCGGTTACCCGAACCCGAACAAGGACGCCACGGAAATGGTCGACCCGGCGATCCGCAACAACCCGAACCTGTACCCGACCGAAGCGGCGATGGGCACGCTTTACACCCTGCAACCGCTGCCGCGTGATGCCGAACGTGCGCGCACGCGAGCCTGGACCAAAATCAAGTCAGGGACCTGAAACCCCTTGAAAACCGAAGACCCGCCGTGATGCGGGTCTTTTTTTGCCTGCGATATTTATGTACCGCCAGGCCTGTGAGGTCGCCCGATACCGTCACCTGATCAGCGCTGCGCAATCAACAGCGGCGCATCCTCAATCAGGAGACGACCATGCCCGACACCGCTTCCCCGAGTGCAGATAACATACTGACCCAACTGGTCACCGGTCCCTCGATCAGAGAGGTTGCAGCGACTGCATTGGGGCCTGCACTCAACGCGCTTTATCCGCCGTTGAAGATTGACCCGACGCTCGCCACGGTCGTCACTCCGACCTGGGTCGAGACCGGCGGCGATGTCGTGTCCGGCAGTAATCTGTATGAATCGCTTACCGATGTGTTGGTGCGGATCGGGTTGTCGGGTTCGACGGTGACACTCATCGACGGTGAACATTTCCTGACCCTGCAACCGGGCGTTGACCCGCCGGCTCAACTGCCGGTAAACATTACGGCCATCGGATCGCTGATCAATACGCTCGCTTCGCAGCTGTTCATTGCCTACCAGCAACAGCAACTTGATTACTGGAATCAGGAGACAAGCGCTTCGACCCCGCGCTGGCATCAGCTCTCGCAAGCGCTGCAGGACATCTGGAACCTCGATGAGGCCACGGACTGGGATGCCGACCAAAAAGCCATGGCCCGTGCCGTGTTCACTCATCCCGATCGGGCCACACGGCGCCAACACGACAAGTACCTGACCAAGGCCTGCCTGATCGACACAGAATGCACAGCAAACGCGGTGACCGAACATCTGCGGGTTCTGGATATCGCTGTTTTCGTGGGCACACTGGATACCCGAACCCTGGTCCTGACGCACTCGATTGCCGAAGGCTTCAAGCACTACGACTCTGTTGCGGCGCTGGGTGCCGCATTGTTTGCCCATCCTGGGTCGTCAAGTACCGGGCAGACGCTGCAATGGCGTCTGTACGAACCCGAAGGCAATTTCTTTCATCACCAGGCATGTGCGCTGATCGCACTCGAAGCCGAAGCCATCGGTGCCTTCAACTCCTTTCAGAACGCTGCACCCGCGAGTCTTTCACCGCAGATCAGCGCGGCAGCAAAAAGCTTCACGGAATTTGAAGCCCTGCCCTCGTCACGCTTCAACAAGGTTCAGGGGTTACTGACAGGCTGGTTGAACAACGCATTGTCAGCGGACCTGACCCGTTACAGCCGACACCTGATGGACCTGGCGCAGTTGCGGGAGCAGGACGCTGGAAAAACCTTCGACGAAGGCATCGCCGCACTGCCCGAATTTGCCCTGCAAACCTTGCGAGAACAGATGATCAAAGATCATCCAGCGGCTGCGAGCCTGAACCTTGAGGACGTGCAAATCAGCATCACCAGCGTCGTTGTCCTGGGCGCTGTCGTGATACCCGGCAAAACGCAGACCGTCACGCTGTCGCTGATCGAACTGGCGTTGCAAAACCTGATTGCCGTTCCGCTGGGTAACAAGACGGTGCAGTACAAAAACGGCGACCCGGTGCCCGTCTGGATGACGCCCGCCTACCTGGAGAACCTCGTCACCCAGGTGGATATCGGCGCGGTTTACCCGGCACTGATCAAGCGCAAGCTGCTTGATGACTCGCAAGAAACAGTGCGCCGACAAGCGCTCTATACGCGTCATTTACGCACCCAGTTGCCCTTGCAGGCGCTGCAACACAAGATGCGCGGCGAAGCCGGTATCGATGAACGAGGCTACCAGTACGTCAACGCGGCCCTGCAGCAAAACGCGGCCGAGCGCCGAGTGAACGGACAGGAGATTGTCATTCGCCCGTTGGCCTTCATCGCCGGCAATCGCTCCGACAGCAAGGTCGACGAAGTCGCCAACATGTTCGTCATCGGTCCGAAGTCCGCTGATCAGGGACCCTGTCTGCTCTACCGGCCATTGCTCGTCCCCTCGCTGACGCAGTACCCGAACGAGGCCAATCTGCTGTATGCGATCAAGCACGAAAAGTCCCTTCGCCAATCGGTTCTGGCGTGGCTGGCCGACGACGTGCGCTTCAACTATTCCCAGTATGTGTTTTGCGGTGAATTGCCTTCGGTCTGGACCCTGACCCAGTTGCTGGTCGATCCCACGTCAGCGCTGGGCAAGATGGGCGCGGTGTCGCTCAGTGCGGCAGCCCTTGATGACGTTTCACTGGCGCCCCTGTTCAAAGCCAACGCCAATGCCATGATGACCCTGGCTGACCGGCAATCGGTGTCCAACGCGCAAGCCCGCTGGGCGACGCTCAAGCATGGCGCATGGATGCTGTTCAACGTCGCCCTGCCCTTTCTTGGTCGCACTGCCGGGGTTGCCGGGTGGATCTGGCAGATCATGGACGACTTGCAGGCAATCACGGAGGCCAAAGAGAACGAAGACAGCGAATCCGCCTGGTCCGCCCTGACCGATTTGCTGTTGACGCTCGGCATGGTGCTGGCCCATCGAGCGGCCTCTCGCCATAAACCCGTCACGCGCCTGATCGAGAAAGTCGAGCCGCCGGTCACGCCGCCAATCAAGCCAGCGCACAAAATCACGGTCACTCGCCTGCCCGACCTCGATCAACTGCCTCATACCCATGAAACGTCTTTGCACGCCGTCGCTACGCTGCCGCCTGTCGCGTTGGGCACCTTGCTGGATGAACTGGAGATCGCCGAACCCAAGGGAATGGCCGTCGCCTCCAGCGCGCCCGGCCCTCACCAACATCTCAGCTCACTTAACGGAAAATGGTATGCGAAGGTCGGCCAACGATGGTTCGAAGTCACGCTCAACGACAATCACGACGTGCAGATCACTGACTCACGCCTGTCCCCCACGCGCGGCGGGCCGTTGTTGGTCAAGAACGCCAAAGGCGAATGGTTTATCGATACGCGGCTGAGACTGAGGGGCGGGGGCAAGGAGAGGCAACGGCTGGAACAGCAAAACAAGGAGCGCCTGGCTGAACTGAAACAGCAAATGATCGCGTTCGAGGGCCAGACCAAAAGTCGGGAAACAGAACTCAAGGAAGCCGAAAAAAAAGCGCAGGCGCCTACGGCAACCGACAACCATCGTCGCCTGTACCTTGAAATGCTCGACGCGCAGATGTCATTCATCAGCGCCAACATTGAACAGATGAAAGCGTTCAATGCTCGCGAAGCCATTCCCAATTACCGAAAAGCGATGATCAGCCGCCTGGATTTCCAGTTATCGCTGCTGGAAAAATGGTTCAACCACCAGCGCCCTGTTTTCGACAATCAGATGCGTCTCTCCCTCGATCTGCTCGACACACAGCGAACGGAAGACACGCAGACCGCCCGACAGACCTATCAACTCACGAGTGATCTGACCGCCGGTTACATCGAGAAAATCGAATTCGCGCAATCACGCTTCGAGCAACTGAACCTGCTCGGCAAAGAAGCCGTGGAAGTGATCCGTGACGTCAAGTCCAACATGCCGCCGTTCGATTTACAGGACCTCAAACTGTTCCAGATCACACTGGGCCAGGAGTTGTGCCTCGATACTTCTGTTGCAGCCACACACGAAGCACGCCCGGCGCTGGAGACCGTAGTCGAAAACGCAGCGCTCGCCATTCAGGCTTCACTGGATCTGGCCGGCGACGACGATGTGTTGCGTTTGCCGGAGCGAATCGAAGGGCTCAGTGATCTGGTGGAGCAACTCGCGATCACCGATCAGCGCATCATCGATCTGCCTGGCGAGTTTCCCGGTCAGTTCCTGCAATCACCGCTCGACCTGATGCGCCAACGTATCGACGCGTTTCAAAAAAACACGGTGAAGCACCTGGCGAGCCTGTTGCGCGAGCGACAGGCGCTTGAGCCGCAACCGGGCCCTTCCCGCCTGCCGGTCGTTCCCGCCAAGCGCATCATCAAGACTCGTTACAACGGCACGGTGGTCGGCCAACTCCGCGCCGACTCTGCGGCGGACGGATCAGAACTGATCGACGTTACGTCGACGCTGACGGGCAAAGTCATTTCGACGTTTCATGAGAAAACCCCAGGGGTATGGGTTGAAAGAGTCGCCGCGAAAGCGGTTCCTTCCGTCGTTATCCCACCGGATTTGGATGCAAGCATTGTTCAGGGTCAGGCATTGCTGGACGGGCTGGAGACGTTCATTCGCCGAACGGACGCCCATTCAAAAGGGCCGCGGCGAATTCCCGTGGAAATCGAGGAAATGTTCCATCAGCAGGCCCATCGATTGCAGGAGGTCGCCAAGGCCATCGACGAAGCGCTGATTTCCAGCAACGCCATCGATGGCGGTCCGGGATCGGCCGTCACACTGGCCAAACAACTCAATGACGCAGCAATCCGGCTCTACAGCCAGGGACGCACAACGCGAATCAGCATGACCAAGCTGCAGCCGCCTACGGCAGAGCGTGTTCAGTGGCTGCAAAGCGAAGGTCAGGTCGACATCGTCAAGAACCCCGGCCGGCGGTTGCTCAAAAACCGTAAAAAAGACTACCTCGAGGAATACGAAATTCGTGACCACACCAGCAAAAATGTTCTGTGGTATGCCCACTTTCACTATTCAGAGCCCGCATCGCCTGCACAAACTTTCACCGCGGCGCATCTGAAAACCGTGCAGCAACGGCTGCTGGGCGGCGCGTTCGAAGCTCGCAGTGCGAATGACGATCTCCATGCGATCTCGATCTATCGCAGCGAAATCAGTCCACAACTGGCAACAACACTGTTCTTCGCAAAGGTGCCGCCATCGGCGTCAAAATCGTAAGTCTTGCGTCGTTGAACCGTCACCGCTTAACGGCGCCAGACCTTTTCCAGTCGCCCGAGTGCGGTACTGATGGCCGCCTCGGGCACGGCCGCGAAACCCAGGACCAGCCCGGCACGCTGGTCCACCGGTTGCTGCGAATCCGACAGCCAATAGCTGCTCAGCGGGTTGATCTCGACATCGACGCTGGCGGCTTTTTCCACCAGTTCGTACTCGCGGGCCTGTGAATCGACAGGCACCGTCATATGCAACCCTGCCGCAACACTCGGCAGGCTGCCGATGCCCGGGATGTTCTGCGGCCAGCCGGCCAACAACGTATTGCGTCGGCTCAGGGCCGCACGGCGCATACGGCGGATGTGCCGCTGGAAATGCCCGGCGGCCATGAACTCGGCCATCACCGCTTGGGTGCTGACTTCGGAATGCCGAACGTCCACCGCTCGCCGTTGAGAAAACGCCTGCACCAGTGCGGGCGGCAACACCAGGTAACCCAGGCGCAACGCCGGGAACGCGACTTTGCCAAAGGTCCCGACGTACAAGACCCGGCCCTGTCGATCGAGTGCCGCCAACGGCGCCAGGGGGGCGCCGCTGTAACGGTATTCGCCATCGTAGTCGTCCTCGACGATCCAGCCCTGGTTGCGCTCTGCCCAAGCGAGCAATTCAAGGCGTCGCGCCAGGCTCATCACCACCCCGGTCGGGTATTGATGCGAAGGCGTGACGTAGGCCAGCCGACAATCGCTAAGCCGGGCCAATTCAGTACAGTCGATGCCCTCACTGTCCACCGCCACCCCATGCAATTTCGCACCGGCCACCGCGAACGCATGACCCGCCGCCCGATACCCCGGATTTTCAATCGCCACCCCGTCGCCCGGCTCCACCAGCAGCTGTGCACAAAGGCTAATCCCCTGCTGTGCACCGCTGGTGATCACTATTTGCTCAGCCGAACACTGCATTCCTCGCGAACTGCGCAAGTACGCCGCGATCATGCCGCGCAATCGTGCATCGCCTGCTGGATCGCCATAACACAACTGCTGCAAATCCGGTTTACGCCAGAAAGCCGCATTCAGCTTGGCCCAGACCTCGAAAGGAAACAGATCGAATGCCGGAACACCCACCCGAAATGCGCGAGGCGGACCACTCGGCGGCAGGGCCAAATGGTTCTTGTCAACGCGCCCCAGCGCCCCACTGTGGATAACTTTACTGGATGAAACCACAGGTAAATCCAGCCAATTTGTGGATAAGACTGTTGATAACCCTGTGGAAAACCCTGTGGATACTTTTGTGGATAGTTTTTTTGCCGGGAGTACGGATTGCGGTAATTGCGCGACATAGGTTCCGTCACCGACGCGCCCTTCGATAAACCCTTCGGCATAGAGCTGATCGTAAGCCCGCACCACGCTGTTGCGGGAAATCGCCAGTGCTGCCGCCAGATCGCGGCTGGCCGGCAATCGCGTGCCGCTGGCCAATCGCCCGTCAAGCACACGCAAGCGCAACGCTTGGTAGAGCTGACGACTCAGGCCCTGACGGCGATCAAGTTCGATACCCGCAGGGTTGAACGACAAGGAAAGCGGCGCATCCGTCATGACAATGGACCTATGAAATTCGTCATTAATGGCTCTTACAACAGACCAATAGCCTGCCTAGGATGAAGGCATTCGCCAAGGAGTTTTTCCATGTACAACCCCAGCGGCTTTGCCATCAAAGATCTGGACGATCTGCAGCAGCAGATACTCGGCACCCGCCTCGCCCTGGTCGTTACCCACGGCGAGCAAGGCCTGCAAGCCAGTCATCTGCCCCTGCTGTTCCGCCCGGACCAAGGTCCGAACGGCACCCTCTACGGCCACTTCGCCCGGGCCAATCCACAGTGGAAAGAACTCCACAATGGCGCCGAGGCCCTGGTGATCTTTGCCGGCGCCGACGCGTATGTCAGCCCCGGTTTTTATCCGAGCAAAGCCGAGCACGGCAAAGTCGTGCCGACCTGGAACTACGTCGCCGTACACGCGTACGGCACCGCAGAGGTTTTCACCGACGCCGACCGTCTGCTCAACCTGGTCAGTGCGTTGACCGATCGCCATGAAACCGGTCGCGCCCAACCATGGGCAGTCACCGATGCACCCGCCGATTACATCGACGGCATGCTCAAGGCCATCGTCGGGTTTGCCCTGCCGATCCAGCGCCTGGAAGGCAAACGCAAACTCAGCCAGAACCGCAGCACCACAGACATCGCCGGTGTGCGCGAAGGGCTCGCCGCCAGCCCCGATGTGCACGACCAGGCCCTTGCCCACTTGATGCGATAAGGATTGAACATGAGTCAGATTGAAATCCGCCAGGTCACCGCTGACGATCACGCTGCGTGGCTGCCTCTGTGGCAAGCCTACCTGCGCTTCTACAACACCGAACTGCCCGAGGCCGTCACCCAAAGCACCTGGCAACGCATGCTCGACTCGAATGAACCGACTCATTCAGCGTTGGCGTGGGTCGACGGCAAAGCGGTCGGCATGGTGAACTTCATCTACCATCGCTCGAACTGGAGCATCGAAAACTCCTGCTACCTGCAAGACTTGCTGGTGACGCCCGAAACCCGCGGCACTGGCGTTGGCCGCAAGCTGATCGAATTCGTCTACGCCACCGCCGAAGCGGACGGTTGCTGCAAAGTGCACTGGCTGACCCACGAAACCAACGCCACCGCGATCCAGCTCTACGAGCGTATCGCCGAACGCCCCGGTTACATCCAGTTTCGCAAAGCCATTTAAGGTTCAAGGAGAACAGCATGTCGACTTCACTCGCGGACTGGAAAGGTGTCCCGGCACCGTCCGTTAAAACCATCGAAGGTCGTTTCATCCGTCTGGAAAAACTCGACCCGGCGCGTCACGCCGACGGCTTGTGGAAAGCCCTGCAAGGCCCCGGCTCCGACCCAAAACTGTGGGATTACCTGCCTTACGGTCCATTCCCGGAGCGCAGCGCTTTCAACGACTGGCTGAACAACCACGCAGCCAACAGCGACCCGTATTTCTTCACTGTGATCGACCGGGCCAGCGGCGACGTGCAAGGCATTCTCAGTCTGATGTCGATCGTTCCGTCTCAGGGCCGCATCGAGATCGGCCACGTGACCTTCGGCGCGCCGATGCAGCGCTCGCCGAAAAGTACCGAAGCGGTTTATCTGCTGGCCAAGGAATCCTTTGCCCTGGGTTACCGGCGCCTGGAGTGGAAATGCAACAACGGCAACGCCCGCTCCAAGTACGCGGCGGAGCGGTTGGGGTTCAGTTTTGAAGGGGTGTTCCGTCAGCACATGGTGGTGAAGGGGCAGAACCGGGATACGGCCTGGTATTCGATTCTGGATTCGGAATGGCCGGCGATTGGCGCGGGGTTTGAGCGCTGGTTGAGCGATGAGAATCAGTCGGAGTCGGGACAGGTGAAAACGCTGGCTGAGTGTCGCGGGTAGATCAGCGGCGTCTGGACGAACGCCTTCGTCGAAAGGCCGCCGGAGCCAGCTCCGGGCGGCGTTCGACGATTGGCTTCACACTAATTTCTGGGCCAACACCGCAATATGCTCCGGCCCAATCCCGCAGCACCCGCCCAAATGGCTGGCGCCGCGCTTCTGCCAATCGGCCGCCCAATGCAGATAACCCGGCGGATCAAGGTCCTCACGCAACGGGTCCAGACCATCATTGGCGGTCGCCTCTTTCGGTTGCGGCGGGAAGGCATTGGCATACGCGCCGATGTGAATCTTCACCCCCAAACGCTCGAAGGTTTCCCGCGCGGCATCAATCGCCGCACCGATCACTTCCGGCTGGCTGCAGTTGAACAGCAACGTCTCGACGCCCAGCTCGGCAGCCACCGCAGCTGCTTCAGCCACAGGCTCACCGGAGCGTAAACGCGGGACTTCGTCCGTGTCTTCATCCTTCAGGGTAAACGACAGCCAGAACGGCTTGCCGTCTTTGGGCAGACCGGCGTGAATCGCTCGCGCTTCAACGATCGAACCCTGGGTTTCCGCCAGCCACACATCAACATGGGGCGCCAGGCCCTTTACCAGCGGCGTCAGCAGTTCAGCTACCCGACTGGCGTCGAACAGGTCTGGGCGGTAAGAGCCAAACAGCGGCGGCAGTGAACCCGCCACGCGGACCGGTTTGCCCGAGGCATCAACCGCGCGCCGTGCCAGCTCTCCGGCCAGCGCTGCAAGCGCCTGCCCCTCAGCAGCAAATCGCTCTTCACCAATGTGAAACGGCACCACCGCGTAACTGTTGCTGGTGATCACGTTCGCACCGCTTTCGATATAAGCCGCGTGCACCGCCTCCACGGCCTGCGGCGCTTCGCTCAAGGCCAGCGCCGACCATTCGGGCTGCCTGAATGGCGCACCTCGACGCTGCAACTCACGTCCCATGCCGCCATCCAGAATCACCGTGCTTTTTGCGCCCATATGCTTTTCACTCATATGCTTATGAAAATAACTCACTACCGGAGCCGTACTTATAACTATTTAATACGCACCATTCGGTGAATAACAACCCATTTTTATCAGGGATCGACTGTGAAACTTCAACCACTCCTGGCCTTGGGCCTGACGATTCTGACTGCCTCAACCCAAGCCTTCGGTGGCGCCACGCTGGACCGCATCGAGCAAAAGAAAGAACTGGTCGGCGTGCTGATGGAAAGCTATCCACCCTTCTCGTTCCTCAATGACCAGAACCAACTCGACGGCTTCGACGTTGATGTGGCCAAAGCCGTGGCGAACAAACTCGGGGTCAAACTGCGCCTCGAAACGCCATCCTGGGACGTGATTGCCGCCGGCCGCTGGAGCGGCCGCTACGACATTTGCATCTGCTCCATGACCCCGAGCAAGGCCCGCGCCGAAGTCTTCGACTTCCCGGTCGAGTATTACGCCTCACCTGCGGTGATCGTGGTCAACGCCAAGGACGACAGCATCCACAGTGCCAAGGATTTGAGCGGCAAGAAAGTCGGCCTCACCAGCGCTTCCAGCTATGAAAGCTACCTGAACAAAAACCTGGTGATCGAAGGCGCCGAAGACACGCAATTGCAGTACCCATTCGAGAATGTGCAAATCGCCCCGTATGACACCGACAACGTGGCGTTCCAGGACTTGGGGCTGGGTGCCGGCGTACGACTGGATGCGGTCCTTACCAACCTGGTTACCGCGCAGCCGCGACTGACCGAAGACAAACGCTTCAAGCTCGCCGGCGAACCGCTGTACTCGGAGCCAAACTCGGTGGCCATCGAAAAAGGCGACGCACAATGGGACGCCAAGGTGCGTGACGTCTTCGCGCAACTGAGACAGGACGGCACCCTGAGCAAGCTCTCGCAAAAATGGATCGGCGCCGACATCAGCAAATGACTTCCTTTCCCAACCCACCTCAGCCGCCACAACCGGCGGCTGAGTCTCGGCTGCAACGGATCTTCGGTTTTCGCACGCGGCTGTACCTGACCTGGGCGGCAATGCTGGGTCTGTTCGCCAGCTTCTTCCTGAGCTTCGACCTGAAGTTCTCGATCATCCTCGACAAACTGCCCAACCTGATCGGCCTGCACTTGGCGCCGAACGGTTTTCTGCAGGGCGCGGCGCTGACACTGTTTTTGTGCCTGTGCTCGATCCTCGCGTCGTCGCTGCTGGGCTTCATCACTGCCATTGCACGGCTGTCGAAAAGTGCTGTGGCCTTCGGGATTGCGAGTTTTTACGCCTCGTTCTTTCGCGGCACCCCTTTGCTGATCCAGATCCTGTTGATCTATCTGGGTCTGCCGCAACTCGGCATTGTGCCGGGCGCCGTCGCCGCCGGCATCATCGCCCTGTCACTGAACTACGGCGCCTACCTGAGCGAAATCTTCCGCGCCGGCATCCTCGGCGTACCCCATGGCCAACGCGAAGCCTCACTGGCGCTGGGCATGCGCGAAACCGTGATCTTCTGGCGCGTTACCCTGCCACAAGCCATGCGCACCATCATCCCGCCGACTACCAACCAATTCATCTCGATGCTCAAAGACTCGTCACTGATCTCGGTAATGGGCGTTTGGGAAGTGATGTTCCTGGCGCAATCGTATGGGCGCTCGAGCTATCGCTACATCGAAATGCTGACGACGGCGGCGGTAATTTACTGGGTGATGTCGATTGGCTTGGAGCTGATTCAGGCGCGGATGGAACGGCATTACGGGAAGGCGTATTTGAGTCGTAGCTAGGGAGGGGTTGCAGCTATCCAACCTTGCAGGAGCCCGCTTGCTGGCAATGGTGATCTCACGGACGCCATCGCCGGCAAGCCGGCCTCCTGCATGAGCTCTCGGACATTCACTGCGAATCTCTGTAAGAAAAAGCGCCTCAGCAAAAACGATAAATACAGCCACTCCCATTCGACTGTTCTTTTTCCGTTCAATCATCCGACGCCGCCCGCAATAGCTACCGGAAGCAGCCGACATCGGCGCCTGTACCCTCCCTTTTAGAGTTTGGTCTCCTGTCAACAGAGGCCAAAATCAATGCCCGTTCAACACAAATACCGACCAAAACATCTCGCCTTGGCCATAGCGCTCGCCTTGGGTTGCGCTGAGTTTTCGATTGCCGACGACAGCATTGCCGCTGCATTTGCGACACCGGTAGAAACACCGAAAGAACTGATTGCCACCCTCGACGCTTTCATGAGCGCTACCGACACTCACCCGTCCTCGATCAGGAAAGTATCTGAATGGAGCGACCTGAACCTGGACGAGCGCAATGATTTGGTCTCGGTACTGACTAAAGGGGTTTTCAAGAAGCCAGTGAATGGGGGTGCGGGCGACAACGTCCTGCAACTCAATGCAGCCAAAGGTGGCTCTGTGACTGAAACCCGGAACTTCAAGGCGCTGGAAGTCAAACAGGGTCATTGGACTGTCAGTGGTGCTGGCGCTTTCGACATCGGCACGCTGATCCGTCCCGAGGCAACGCTCATCAATAATGGACACATCATTGGCGGAGCAATCACCCAAGGCACGTTGATCAATAACCACTCGATTGGCGGCAACGTCTTCGTGGAAGAAATGGGTACATTCAGTGGCAACGGAATCGTCGGTTCGCTGAACGTGAATGGCCAGCTTATAGTCAATCGTTTGGTGGGCGCCCCAACGGTCAAGGGTGATATGAGCCTTACCAGCACTGCCGTACTGGCCTATGAGGTCAACCCTGATGGCCGTGGTGAAACGATCAAAGTCGATGGCATTGCCAGCCTTGACGATGCGACCCTGAAAATCGTCGCAGCGGGTGAATTTCCGCAAAGCAGCCAATACACACTCATTGAGGCAGGCAAAGTCGTGGGCCGTTTCGGAGACATTCAAGACAACCTGGTTTTCATGACGCCGGCATTAAATTACGACGACGAGAAAACTGTCGTCCTGACTTATGCGCGCAATGGGGTGTCTTTCGGCAGCATTGCGCCGAGCGGAAACGCTGAACGCTTTGCCGACAGCATAGAAGAACCGGCTGCCAGCCCAACCAGAGAGCAACCATCCAGCACGACAAATTCCGCCATCACCGCCCTGCTCGGCTCCGATAGGGCCACCGCCGCCTACGCCCTCGAAATTCTGGCCGGCGACAGCAACGCCAACCTCGCCAAGGCGACCTTGAACAGTGACGGTCCGATAACGGCCACTCTGCTCTCGGCTATGCGTCAGCTGGACAACGCCAGATTTTCTCACAATCAGAACAGGGCACCTCGCCTCGCCGCTGGCACCGAAACCAATGGCCGAGTCTGGCTACAGGCGTTGGGACACAGCGGAAAACTGGATCGCGACTATGACCCGTTGCAGCATTCCACCCAAGGATTGGTATTGGGCACCGACTGGCAAATCAATGAGCAGTGGCGTTTGGGCGTAATGGGGGGGCAATCCCGTACCCGCCAGAAGAGCAACGAACTCGACGGCGATCTGGACAGCTGGCACCTAGGGGCTTACGCCCTGCGCCAGAACGGACCGATGTCCCTGCGTTTGGGAGCGACACATAACAGCCACGACGGAAGCAGTGCGCGCAGGGTGGAGTTTTATGGCTTCAAGGATCGCCCCAAAGGTCGTTACGATGCCAACACCCAACAAGCCTTCGCGGAGGTGGGTTACAACTTTGGCCGCGCCAACGTCAGCATCGAACCGTTCGCCACTCTTGGATACCAACGTTACCAGCGCGACAGTTTTGCGGAAAAAGGCGGCGATGCTTCCCTGAAAGTCCACGATCAATCCGAGGAAAACGTCAACAGCACATTCGGCCTGCGTCTGGCCAAGCTCAATACGTTGCATAACGGTATGCAACTGACGCCGCGCTTGAGCGCTGGCTGGAAACACACGTATGGCAAGGTCTACACCGAAACCCGGCAACGCCTTGTCAGCGGGGGCAACGACTACAGCGTATACAGTGCGCCGCTGGATCGGAACAAACTGATGGTCGACGCGGGCATAGACCTCAGGCTTTCTGCACGCAATACACTTGGCGTGGGCGTTACGGGTGAAATGGGTAACGACACCCGAAACCACGGTATCACCGGCCAATGGCAAATGACTTTCTAACCCTCACAAACACCGGGCGAAAAAAAAAGGGGAGCACATGCCCCCCCGAGGTTTAAAGCGGTATATCGAGGCTGTTAACTCAGCCTTCGATCTCGATCAGGATTTCGCCCGGGTTCACCCGGTCGCCCTTGGCTACGTGGATGGCGGTGATCTTGCCGGCGATGGCCGCCTGGACTTCGGTTTCCATCTTCATGGCTTCGGTGATCAACACAGCCTGTCCGGCTTTGACGGTGTCACCTTCCTTGACCAGCACGTCGACGATGTTGCCTGGCATGGTGGTGCTGACGTGGCCCGGTGCAGTGGCTTGCTTGCGCTTGCTGCTGCCGCCGCTAACGAATTCGTTGAGCGGCTCGAAGACCACTTCTTCCGGCATGCCGTCGATGGACAGGTAGAAGTGACGCTTGCCCTCAGCCTTGACGCCGACACCGGTGATGTCGACGCGGTAGGTTTCGCCGTGGACGTCGATGACGAACTCGGTCGGTACGCCTTCGCCGCCGGCCGAGGCCACGCCGCCCGCTTCGGGAATCGGCAACAGCACTTCCGGGGTGAGCGTGCCTGCAGCGCGTTCTTCGAGGAATTTTCGACCGATGTCCGGGAACATGGCGTAGGTCAGCACGTCTTCTTCAGACTTGGCCACGGCGCCGATTTCGGCACGCAGCTTGGCCATTTCCGGCTTGAGCAGGTCGGCAGGACGAACGTCGATCACTTCTTCGCTACCGATGGCCTGGCGACGCAGTTTTTCATTCACGATGCCCGGCGCCTTCCCATAGCCGCCTTGCAGGTAGAGCTTCACTTCGTTGGTGATGGTCTTGTAGCGCTCACCGGCCAGCACGTTGAAGAACGCCTGGGTGCCGACGATCTGCGAGGTCGGGGTCACCAGCGGCGGGAAGCCGAGGTCTTCACGAACGCGCGGGATTTCAGCGAGCACTTCGCCCATGCGGTTCAGCGCGCCCTGCTCTTTCAGCTGATTGGCCAGGTTGGAAATCATCCCGCCCGGCACCTGGTTGACTTGCACGCGGGTGTCGACGGCGGTGAATTCACTTTCGAACTGGTGGTACTTCTTGCGCACGGCGTAGAAGTACAGACCGATCTCTTGCAGCAGTTCCAGATTCAGGCCGGTGTCGAACTCGGTGCCTTTCAAGGCGGCAACCATCGACTCAGTGCCAGGGTGGCTGGTGCCAGAAGCGAAGCTGGAGATCGCGGTGTCGATGTGATCAGCGCCGTTTTCGATCGCCTTGAGTTGGCACATCGTGGCCAGACCCGCAGTGTCGTGGGAATGGATGAAGACCGGCAGCGACTGCTCGGACTTCAATGCCTTGACCAGTTCGCCCGTGGCATACGGAGTCAGCAAGCCAGCCATGTCCTTGATCGCGACCGAGTCGCAACCCATCGCTTCCATTTGCTTGGCCTGGGCCACGAACGCGTCGATGGTGTGCACCGGGCTGGTGGTGTAGGCGATGGTGCCCTGGGCGTGTTTACCGGCGGCCTTCACCGCTTCGATGGCCACGCGCAGGTTACGCACGTCGTTCATCGCATCGAAAATACGGAACACGTCGATACCATTGACCGCAGCCTTGGCCACGAACGCCTTGACCACATCGTCACTGTAGTGGCGATAGCCCAGCAGGTTCTGGCCACGCAGGAGCATTTGCAGACGCGTATTAGGCAACGCCGCGCGCAGTTGGCGCAGACGCTCCCACGGGTCTTCTTTCAGAAAGCGTACGCAGGCGTCGAAGGTTGCGCCGCCCCAGCATTCCAGCGACCAGTAGCCGACTTTGTCGAGCTTGTCGCAGATCGGCAGCATGTCTTCGGTGCGCATGCGGGTGGCGAGCAGCGATTGGTGGGCGTCGCGCAGGATTGTGTCGGTAACGTGGATTTTCTTGGTCATTGGAATATTCCTCACAGGCCTGCGTGGGCGGCGATGGCGGCGGCGATGGCCAGGGCCAGCTCTTCGGGTTTGCGCTTGATCGAGTAGTTGGTCAGTTCAGGGTGGCTTTCAACGAAGCTGGTATTGAACTGGCCGCTGCGGAATTCCGGGTTGCGCAGGATTTCCTGGTAGTACGCGGCAGTGGTCTTGACCCCTTGCAGACGCATGTCGTCGAGGGCGCGCAAGCCACGGTCCATCGCTTCTTCCCAGGTCAACGCCCACACCACCAGCTTCAGGCACATGGAGTCGTAGAACGGCGGGATGGTGTAGCCGGTGTAGATCGCCGTGTCAGTGCGCACACCGGGGCCGCCGGGCGCGTAGTAACGGGTGATCTTGCCGAAGCTCGGCAGGAAGTTGTTTTTCGGGTCTTCGGCGTTGATCCGGAATTGCAGCGCGAAACCGCGGTGCTGAATGTCTTCCTGTTTCACCGAAAGCGGCAGGTTGGACGCGATGCGGATCTGCTCACGCACGATGTCGATGCCGGTGATTTCTTCGGTGATAGTGTGTTCCACCTGCACCCGGGTGTTCATCTCCATGAAGTACACCTCGCCCTCGGCGAGCAGGAACTCCACGGTGCCGGCGTTCTCGTAACCCACTGCCTTGGCCGCACGCACCGACAGGTCGCCGATGTAGGCGCGCTGTTCCGGGGTCAGTTGCGGGCTCGGGGCGATTTCGATGAGCTTCTGGTTACGGCGCTGGATCGAGCAGTCACGCTCGAACAGGTGCACCACGTTGCCAAAGCTGTCGCCGAGGATCTGCGCTTCGATGTGTTTCGGATTGACGATGCATTTTTCCAGGAACACTTCCGCCGAACCGAACGCCTTGGTGGCTTCGGAGATCACGCGGGGGAAAGCCTGTTCGAGTTCTTCGCGGCTGTTGCAGCGACGGATGCCGCGGCCGCCACCACCGGAAGTGGCCTTTAGCATCACGGGGTAACCGATGCGGTCGCCTTCGGTCAGGGCTTCGGCGATGTCCGCGACGTTGCCTTCGGTGCCCGGAGTGACTGGCACGCCGGCCTTGATCATGCTGCGGCGCGCTTCGGTCTTGTCGCCCATGCGGCGAATCACTTCAGCCGATGGACCAATGAATTTGATACCGCGCTCTGCACAAATGTCCGCCAGCTCGGCGTTCTCCGAGAGAAAACCGTAGCCAGGGTGCAACGCATCGCAACCGGTTTCCACGGCCAGGTTCACCAGCTTGCGCGGGTTCAGGTAACCGGCCAGCGGATCGGCACCGATGCTGTGGGCTTCATCCGCACGCTTCACGTGCAAGGCATGGCGGTCGGCGTCGGAATAGACCGCGACCGAGCGAATGCCCATCTCGGCGCAGGCGCGCACGATTCGTACGGCAATCTCACCACGGTTGGCGATCAGGATCTTTGTTATCACTTGGAGTTTCCCTTGAGCCGGTGATACCCACGACCTGCTAGACCAGGTCGACGCGTGACTAAATGTTTCGATTTAGTCGCAGCCCCACACTAGCCCTCGCAAGGGATTAACAAAAATGATTAATTATTGGGTTAGGCATAAGCAAAGACTTATAGTTGACCCATCAGCCTGGGGCGAGAGCGTGTAGAAAATGCGTAAGTCATTGATGCGTATGACATTGCGTCAATTGCAGATTTTCAATGAAGTCTGTGATTTGCGATCCTACAGCCGCGCAGCGGACGAAATGTCGCTCACGCAACCTGCCGTGAGCCTGCAGATTCGTCAACTTGAGGAGCTGATTGGTCAGCCACTGTTCGATTACGTCGGCAAAAAACTCTACATGACGGAGGCCGCCGAAGCCCTTCAACGTGCCAGCCGGGACATTTTCGGGCGCCTGGAAAACCTCGACATGCAGCTCTCGGACATGCAGGGATCATTGCAGGGCCAGTTGAAACTGGCGGTGGAATCCAGCGCCAAGTATTTCGTGCCGCACCTGTTTGCCGCGTTCAAACGCCAGCATCCCGAGGTAAACCTGCAACTGACCGTGGTTAACCGTGGGCAGGTGATTCGGCGCCTTTCCGACAACCGTGACGACCTGGTCATCATGTCCATGGTCCCGCAGGACATGGGGCTGGAGTTTCTGCCATTCCTCAACAACCCGATCGTGGCCGTCGCGCCACCGGACCATCCGCTGTGCCACATGGGGCCGCTGCGCTTGCAGGATCTCGAACCCTACACGCTGTTGCTGCGCGAACCCGGTTCGGGAACCCGACTGGCGTGCGAAGAGTATTTCAAGGAAAAACGTGTGCACTTCAACCAGACCCAGGAGGTCGCATCGGCCGAAGCGCAGCGTGAATGTGTGTTGGCGGGTCTGGGCGTTGCGCTGTTGACGCGCCACGCCCTGAACCTTGAATTGGCGACCGGTGGGTTGATCGAGCTACCGGTCGAAGAACTGCCGCTGTTTCGCAGCTGGTGCCTGGTGCAGGCCAAGGCCAAGCGGCTGTCGCCGGTGGCCCACGCATTCCTTGCGTTTATCCGCAGCGAGCGGGTGCAGATCAGCGCCCTGGTTGAGCGTTTCGACGGGAAGTTGCGGGCGCTGCCTGCCAGTAATTGAGTTCCAGGTCGGGAAAATCCCCGATCTCGGCCAGCAGCTGGCGGCGTTCGCAGCGATCTTCGATGGCGCGGCGAAATTCCATGCGGCGCTGGTCTTCTTGCTGACGACGGGTTTTGACGGCGCTGTTGCGTTCTTCGTAGGGCTGGGCCATTTCGAGTCTCCCAAGGCGAGTACGGGAGTTACAGGATGGGCGCGAGGGATGACGGTTTGGCGGCGAGCGGGTTACAAAATGATGAAGCTCACAGACTGGCGGCGAGCGCTGTGGCGAGGGAGCTTGCTCCCACTGGGCTGCGAAGCGGCCCCAAAATCATTCACAGCAACGTTCGACCCGTCGCACTGGCTCATTTACGACTGCTGCGCAGCCGAGCGGGAGCAAGCTCCCTCGCCACAGAGCCCGTGTCATCTTGAATCAATCGTCGAGCGCTTTCACCGACTTGGGTGACAGCCGCAAGCTGCGCAGGCTGCGCTTGACGCTCTTGAGGTGGTTGACCAGGCTCGGCCCGCGCGCCATGGCCACGCCCATCGCCAACACGTCGATCACCACCAGGTGGGCGATGCGCGAGGTCAGGGGCGTATAGATTTCAGTGTCTTCGTGCACATCGATCGCGAGGTTGACAGTCGACAGCTCAGCCAACGGCGTCTGGCTCGGGCACAAGGTGATCAGCGACGCGCCGCTTTCGCGCACCAGGTTGGCCGTGATCAACAAGTCCTTGGAGCGCCCGGACTGCGAAATGCAGATCGCCACGTCGGTTGGCTTCAGCGTTACCGCCGACATCGCCTGCATGTGGGGATCGGAATACGCCGCGGCCGTCAGCAGCAAGCGGAAGAATTTGTGCTGGGCATCCGCCGCCACGGCACCCGAGGCACCAAAGCCATAAAACTCGACACGCTGAGCCTGGGACATCAGCGACACCGCCCGCTGCAACTCCACCGGATCGAGCTTCTCGCGAACCTCCATCAGGGTGTGCAGGGTGGTGTCGAAGATTTTCAGGCTGTAGTCGGCGACCGAATCGTCTTCATGGATCGCAAACTGGCCAAAGCTCGCACCCGCCGCGAGGCTCTGTGCCAGTTTCAATTTCAGATCCTGAAACCCGGAACAACCGATGGCGCGGCAGAACCGCACGATGGTCGGTTCGCTGATGCCCACGCTGTGGGCCAGGTCGGCCATGGAGCTGTGCATCACCGCCGCTGGATCAAGCAGCACGTGGTCGGCGACCTTCAGCTCCGACTTGCGTAACAGGTGGCGTGACTGGGCGATGTGTTGCAGCAGATTCAAGGGGCTGGACTCTTTGTTATTGGCAGGCGCCGGGGATGTAGCAAGCTTGTAGTTATACTACATGAATTGGCTTTTTGCCTGCTCAATGCGTAACCGAATCCCTCGTTTTCAGGCGTGCGCGCTTCATGTAGCACCCATTTTCAGCGCTCCAGCGCAAACCGCAGTACACCCTTGAGACTGACAAGCCCCCCTGATCGGCCTCCTCGAAACCTTCGGAACTTAGTTACCCAAACAACAAATTTATTAAACACTCAAACTTACAAATACAACTAAGAACCTTCTTCCAAAAACAACTCCACCTAGTTACTTTGATCGTGCAGGACGCAATCAAACTTAATTACAGGAGTTACACACTATGACCATTAAAACCAAAAACTGGACCGCACAGATCGACCGCATGCCTGGCGCAGCTTCTTTCCGCGCCTCCGGTACCGTAACCGTTGCACACACGGGCATTACCCCTAAACTGGTGATGACTGCGATGCAGGATAAGTCCTTTGACTTGCGATTGGAGTTGCTTCTTGAAAACTCCAGCGAAGTTTCGCTGCAAGTTGAAACAGACAAAGTTGTCGAATATAAATCGCTGGGCAATTCCAATGTTTCGGGTGTGAGCATCTTCTATAAAGGTGAAAAAATTCACCACATCGACGACGTTCTGATTACAAACTAAGTCTATAAATACCTTCCCGTCACTTTGCGTGGCGGGAAGGTTGGATTGAGCGGCGTATTTTCAGTCGACGGATTGCGCGCGCAGCAGGTCCGCCAACCCACCCGCTTCTATCGGGCGACTGATCAGATACCCCTGCACTTCATCACAACGCTCAGCCTTCAAGAATTCAAGCTGCTCCGGCCGCTCCACACCTTCGGCGACTACCTTCAACGACAACCCGTGAGCCATCGCAATGATCGCCCGGGTGATCGCGGCATCCACACTGCCCTCCCCCAGACCGCGGATAAACGCCTGATCGATCTTCACGTAATCCACCGGAATACGCTTGAGGTAGCTCAGGGATGAATACCCGGTGCCAAAATCGTCGATGGCCAGTTTCACCCCAAGATCACGCAACTGCTGGAAGGTAGCGATGATATGTTCGACGCTGTCCAGCAACTGGCTTTCCGTGAGTTCCAGTTCGAGGTAGTGCGGCGCCAGGCCGGTTTCCTCCAAGACCTGACGCACCAGGCTGACCAGCTTGCCCTGCCGCAACTGATGCACCGACAAATTGACCGACACCCGAATCGGTTCCAGCCCCTGACGCTGCCATTCGCAGGCCTGCCAGCATGCCTGGCGCAACACAAACTCGCCGATCGGGCCGATCAGGCCGGTCTCCTCGGCCAGGCCGATAAAATCTCCTGGCGGCACGCTGCCCATGGTCGGATGATCCCAGCGCACCAAGGCCTCGGCCGCATTCAGCCGGCCCGTGGCGAGGCAAAGCTTGGGTTGATAAAACACCTTCAGCTGTTTCTCTTCGATGGCTTTACGCAACTGGTTTTCCAGCTGCAAGCGCTCGAGCGTGCTGGCTTGCAGGCTATCGGTGTAGAACTGGAAATTGTTGCCGCCCAGGTGTTTGGCATGTTGCATGGCCATGTTCGACTGGCTCACCAGCGCAGAGATTTCCCGGGCGTTGTCCGGCAACATGCTGATGCCCATGGAGGCACTGACGACCAACTCATGCCCTTCAACGGTCACCGGCACACGCAATTTGGACGACAGTCGCGTCGCCACTCGCGCCAGGCTTGAGAGGCTGCCGTAAGCATCGAACAACACCGCGAACTCATCGCCGGACAATCGCGCAATGGTGTCTGCTTCCGGCAAAGCATTGACCAGCCGTCGAGCCATCTTCTGCAACAACTGGTCGGCAATTTCATGACCCAGGCTGTCGTTGAGTAACTTGAAACGGTCCAGGTTGATGTGCAACAACGCCAGACTGCGCCCGCCCTGGCGCACGCGCTGATGGGCTTCACGCAACCGTTCGCGGAACAACGAACGATTGGCCAGGCCGGTCAGTTCGTCGTAGTGGGTCAGGTAGCGCATGCGCTCCTCGGATTCGCGCCGCGCCGATAGATCGGCGAAGAAACCGACGATATGGCTGACATTTCCCCGCATATCGCGCACGGCGTTCAATTGCAGCCATTGCGGATACAGCTCGCCGTTCTTGCGGGTTTCCACCAGTTCGCCCTGCCAACTGCCGTGCTGCTCCAGGGCCTGATGAATCGCCCCATAGTGGCGGCGGGCGTCGCGACTGCACGGCAACTCCACCACATTGCGCCCGAGCATGTCGTCGATGTCATAACCCGTTAAGCGGCTGAACGCTTGATTGACCGCGATGAGTGCGTAATTCGGATCGAAAATCATGATGCCTTCACTGGCCGCCTCGAACACCGTCGCCGCCAATTGCTGTTGCGCTTCCTGGCTCTTGCTGGCACTGATGTCGCGCCGGGTGCCGACCATGCGGAGCACCCGGCCGCTTTCGCTGCGCTCAACCGCTCGACCGCGGTCCTCGATCCAGACCCAATGACCATCGCCATGGCGCACGCGGTACTCAATCTGATAGTCCTCGCTACGCCCCTTCAGATGCTCGACCAGCGCGCGCTTCAGCGACGGTAAATCCTCGGGATGCAGGCGCGGCTTGAGGTGCCGCAGCATGGCCGTCACGAATTCCGGCTCCAGGCCGAACAATTCCTGAATATGGGTGTGATGGACTTCGTCGGTCTGCAGGTTCCAGTCCCATAGCCCCAGCTCACTGGCCTTCAACGCCAGTGCCAGGCGCGCCTCGCTTTTGCTCAAGGCCTGATTGGCCGCATCCAGCTCCAGGCTGCGCTGGGCGACGCGGCTTTCCAGCCCGATCTGAATTTCTCGCAACTCGTCTTCGGCACGACGGCGCTGATCGATTTCTTTAGCCAGATCGTGGTTCAGCTGGTCGCTACGGCTCTGAGCCTGCTGCAAGTGTTCGATCAGTGCCTGATTCTGGAAGCGGCGCAACAACCCGCGGTCAATCAGCCGATTGACCTGCCAGGCGACCACGCTCAACGCCCCCAGCAAAATCAGCCCGAACCAGCCCCAGCCCTGCTCTTGCGTGTCGCCGCCCCAGAACAGATAGGCGATGGCGGGCAACAGACAGGGCAAGGTAAAGGATAGAAACGCCGGCAGACTGACCGCGTAGGCCACGCTGGCCGAGAGGGCTGCCGCGCCGATCAGGCCGAACACCCAGGCTTGCTGGATGAAATTGTCGGCCGGCACCAGCGCAATGCCGGCGCCGGCCAGGGTCAGGCCGGTCATGGCCGAACCCAGCAAAAACATGCGTCGCCAGACCGGATGCGCCTGGCGATTGGGGATGGCGGAATCGAAGGCCGCGACCTGGATCACCCGCAATGCTACCAGCGACAACAACCATATCAGCCAGATGCTGACCAGAAAGTAGCGCCGCGGACTCCAGAGTAATCCCGCGCACACCAGGCCATTGATCAGCATGAACAGCGTCGGCAGCAGCGAGCCCTGGTAAAGCAGGCGCGTGCGCTCGACCGCCATTTCCATGGCGTACTGTTTGCGGATAACCCGGGGCTCCACGGAAGGGCCCGACAGGTCGGAGCTGAGGGTCATAGGCAATGTTCTTGTTCTTATAATGATGAGCATGAGCCCGAAACGTGAACGGAGCATACACAAGCCAATGCCCTTACCAAACTGCTCCAGATCATAATTTTTACGAAAGCCCGGACCCCTTTTGCCCCCTGAAAACGCTGGAAGCGAGCCCCGCCAGCGCTTGCAGCCAGTGACCGACCGGTCGTCTTGCGCGTATCTTTCATCGGCTAAAGCAAAGCGGGGTTTGCCCGGTGTGACCTGGCCCCCTAGAATGCCCCGATGCGCGATGATCTCTCCCTTCTGCTGAACTCCCTCAACGATGCCCAACGCCAGGCCGTAGCTGCCTCCGTGGGTCGTCAGTTGGTCCTGGCCGGTGCTGGTTCCGGTAAAACCCGAGTGCTGGTGCACCGTATCGCCTGGTTGATCCAGGTCGAGAACGCCTCGCCCCACTCAATCCTGTCGGTGACCTTTACCAACAAGGCCGCTGCCGAGATGCGTCATCGCATCGAGCAACTGATGGGTATCAACCCGGCCGGCATGTGGGTTGGCACCTTCCACGGCCTGGCGCACCGCTTGCTGCGGGCGCACTGGCAGGAGGCCGGCCTGAGCCAGACCTTCCAGATTCTCGACAGCGACGACCAGCAACGACTGGTCAAGCGGGTGATCCGCGAGCTGGGCCTGGACGAGCAACGCTGGCCAGCCCGTCAGGCCCAGTGGTTCATCAACGGGCAGAAAGACGAAGGCCTGCGCCCGCAACACATTCAAGCCAGCGGCGATCTGTTCCTGGCGACCATGCGCAGCATTTATGAAGCTTATGAAGCCGCGTGCCTGCGCGCCGGTGTCATCGACTTCTCCGAACTGCTGCTGCGTGCCCTTGATCTGTGGCGCGATCACCCTGGCCTGCTGGCGCACTATCAGAAGCGCTTCCGGCACATTCTGGTGGACGAGTTCCAGGACACCAACGCCGTGCAGTACGCCTGGTTGCGTCTACTGGCCAAGGGCGGCGACAGCCTGATGGTGGTCGGCGACGACGATCAGTCGATCTACGGCTGGCGCGGCGCGAAAATCGAGAACATCTACCAGTACTCCGACGACTTCCCGGACGCCGAGACCATCCGCCTGGAGCAGAACTACCGCTCCACTGCCGGCATCCTCAAAGCCGCCAACGCCCTGATCGCCAACAACACCGGGCGCATGGGCAAAGAGCTGTGGACCGATGGCGGCGAAGGCGAAGCCATCAACCTGTACGCCGCGTTCAACGAACACGACGAGGCACGCTACGTGGTGGAAACCATCGAAAGCGCGCTGAAAACCGGCCTGGCTCGCAGCGATATCGCGATTTTGTACCGCTCCAACGCCCAATCGCGCGTTTTGGAAGAAGCCTTGCTGCGCGAGCGCATTCCGTACCGCATCTATGGCGGTCAGCGCTTCTTCGAGCGGGCAGAAATCAAAAACGCCATGGCTTACCTGCGTTTGCTGGAAGGCCGTGGCAACGATGCAGCGCTGGAGCGGGTGATCAACGTTCCGGCCCGTGGCATCGGTGAGAAAACCGTTGAAGCGATTCGGGACCATGCGCGCCACAGCGATGTGTCGATGTGGGAAGCGATGCGCCTGCTGGTCGCGAATAAAGGACTGACCGGCCGTGCCGCCGGTGCACTTGGCGCGTTTATCGAGCTGATCGAGAACCTCGCCGCCAAGTGCACGGAAATGCCACTGCACCTGATGACCCAGACCGTCATCGAGCAGTCTGGACTGATTGCCTATCACGAAGCGGAAAAAGGCGAGAAAGGACAAGCCCGGGTAGAAAACCTTGAGGAATTGGTCAGCGCTGCGCGCAACTTCGAAAACTCGGAAGAGGATGAAGACCTGACGCCACTGGCGGCATTCCTCGGTCACGCGTCGCTGGAAGCTGGCGATACTCAGGCCGACGAGCACGAAGACAGCATTCAGTTGATGACCCTGCACAGCGCCAAAGGCCTGGAATTTCCCTACGTGTTCCTGGTGGGCATGGAAGAGGGTCTATTCCCGCACAAGATGAGCCTGGAAGAGCCTGGCCGTCTTGAAGAGGAACGGCGCCTGGCTTATGTCGGTATCACCCGCGCCATGCAGAACCTGGTGATGACCTACGCGGAAACCCGACGCCTGTATGGTAGTGAGACCTACAACAAGGTGTCGCGTTTCGTACGTGAAGTGCCGAAAGGCCTGATCCAGGAAGTACGGCTTTCCAACAGTGTCAGCCGTCCGTTTGGCGGTGGTCAGCAGCAGAGTTCCAGCAGCCTGTTTGGCGGCAGCGAGATTCCCGACACCGGGTTCAGTCTCGGCCAGGCTGTCCGGCATTCGGTGTTTGGCGATGGCGTGATCCTGAACTTCGAAGGCGCCGGGGCTCAGGCGCGGGTGCAGGTGAACTTCAGCGAAGGCAGCAAGTGGCTGATGCTCGGTTACGCCAAGCTGGAAGCGATCTGACGCTCCTGTACGGCTTTCTGTAGGCGCGAGCTCGCGCCTACAGAGGCCATTGCTACCGAACTAAATCCCGAATCCTACAGACCAAAGTTAACTGGCCTTATTGCGCTGACTGAAGCTGAACGCAACCTGTCAGGCAAAAGCCCGAAACACTCTGCCGCTAGCCAGTAACACTTCAGCTGTGCAACATGGCGCGCGTGCCTTCCACAAATGGGAATTCCCTTTATGAAACGTTTTCTTAGCATCGCCATGGCGTTGTGCATCGGCCTGACGATGAGCCTCGACGCCAACGCCAAGCGCTTTGGTGGCGGCAAGAGCTCCGGCGCTGCGCCGACTCACCAGACCAGCCAAATGGCTCCTTCTTCAGCTGCAGGTGGCGCTGCAGCCACTGCGGGCGCGGCGGGTGCCGCTGGCGCTGCCGCCAAGGCCGGCGGTGCTTCGCGCTGGCTCGGCCCTCTGGCCGGCATCGCTGCCGGTGGCCTGCTGGCCTCCATGTTCATGGGCGGCGGCTTCCAGGGCATGCAGATCTTCGACATCCTGATCATGGCGGTCATCGCCTTCCTGGTCTTCCGTTTCATCGCCGCTCGTCGTCGCAAGCAGCAGGAGCACCTGGCGCCAGCCGGCGCGCCGATGCAACGTGAAGTGTTCGAGCAGAAGCCTGCTGGCATGGGTTCGATCTTCGGTGGTTCGGCCGCTCCGGTTGCCGCTCGTCCGGTCATCAATGCGCCAGCCTGGTTCAATGAAAAGAACTTCATTGAAGCGGCCCGCAACCACTTCCAGTCCCTGCAGCAACACTGGGACGCCAATGAAATGGACAAGATCGCCGAGTTCGTGACCCCGCAACTGCTCGAGTTCCTCAAGCGCGAACGTGCCGACCTGGGTGAAGGTTTCCAGTCCACCTACATTGATAACCTCAATGTACAACTGGACGGCGTCGACGATCGTGCCGACAAGACCATCGCCACCCTGACCTTCAGCGGTGTGTCGAAGACCTCGCGTTTCGACCAGGGCGAAGTGTTCAGCGAAAGCTGGAACATGGAACGTCCGCAGGGCGAAAACCAGCCTTGGCTGGTCGCCGGTATCCGCCAGAACGGTTGAACCGACCCGCGTTAAATGTGTCGCAACAAAACCCCGGCCTCGGCCGGGGTTTTCTATTTCGCGGTTGCATCTATAGCGAGCTACTGTATAAACCGCCCCAACTGAACCGCGCCATCAAGCAAGAGGATCCCGGACGTGGAAGAAATCATCGAACAACTGCGTGAAGCCAACGAACCGGTACCGGTCCCCTTGGAGTTGCCCGACGAAGATCTGCTGGTCGAAATCGAAGAACAACTGTTCATCGACATCCCGTTTGTCTTCAGAGAATTTCTGCTGACCGTCAGCGACGTGGTCTACGGCAGCCTGGAGCCGGTGACCGTCACCGACCCGCAATCCCACACCTACCTGCCGGACGTTGCCGCCAACGCCTGGGATGCCGGCGTTGATCGCAGCATGATTCCGATCTGCCAGGACGGCGACAACTACTACCTGGTCGAAGAAGACGGCACCGTAGTGTTGTGGCTGGCCGAGGAAGAACTGATCGCCGAAGAGACCTGGGAATCGGTGTGGCACTGGGCGCGGGACGTCTGGCTGGAAAGCTGAGCCGTCTGACGCACCGCGTGGTCAATGCCCGGACGATTCCTTGTGGTTGTCCAGGGTTTCCAGCAAGGCCACCTGCATCCGCGTGTGCACGCGGATGAACCAGCGCCAGAGCAGCGCTGCCACGGCGGCCGCGACCACGACAATCAGTACCAGCAACTTGTTGGTCGGCAGAATACTGGCCGACAAGGCTGCCAACAGCAGGAAGATCACCAGCAGCGAGAGGATCGGGATCACTTCGGCGATCACCCGACGCACTCGCTGCGTGTGGCGGCCGGCCATCTCCGGTTTCACGCCCATCTCCGCCAACAGCATCGACAGCGCCTTGAGCTTGCGATAGGCGGCGATCAGGAACGGCAGCGACAACAGCAACGCCCCGCCCCAGATCAATGCTTTCTGCCAGCTGGGGTCGCTGATCCAGTCTTGCAGGTAAGCCGACATTCGCTCGGCGAAATAAGCACCCGAGAAGAAGATCGCAATCACCAGCGCCAGATTGACGCCCACCTGTAACAGAATCCGCCTAATCATCGACGCCAGTAGCGCGCCCTCGCCTTGTGGCTGGATGCTGCGCAGCCATTCGCCGTACATCCCCAGCACGCGACCCAGCCGCTGCGGCATCACGCCAGCCAGTTTGATCGACAGCGGATCAGCGGCACGGATCAGATAAGGCGTCAGCAGCGTCGTAATCACCGACACCGCCACGGCGACCGGATAGAGGAAGTTGCTGGTGACCTGCAGGGTCATGCCCAACGCCGCAATGATGAAAGAAAATTCGCCAATCTGTGAAAGCCCCATTCCCACGCGCAGTGAGGTGCGTCCGTCATTACCGGCGATAAAGGCGCCGAGACCGCAGGACAACATCTTGCCGAGTACGACGGCCACGGTTATTACCGCAATCGGCCACGCGTACTGCAGCAATATCATCGGATCGAGCATCAGCCCGATGGCCACAAAGAAGATCGCACTGAACAGGTCACGAACCGGCTCGATCAAGCGTTCAATCTTCAGCAACTGCCGGGATTCAGCCATGATCGCGCCGATCAGGAACGCGCCGAGCACCATGCTGTATTCGAGCTTGACCACCAGCAGACAGAAGCCGAAACACAGGCCCAGCACGGTGATCAACAGCATCTCGTTGCTTTCGAATTTGGCCACGTAGGCCAGCAGCCGTGGCACCAGCAAAATCCCGATGACCAGCGCGACGATCATGAACAACGACAGCTTGCCGACCGTGGAAAACACTTCGCCGGAACTGACCGTGCCGCTGACCGCGATGCTCGACAGCAAGGCAATGATGCCGATGCCAAGGATGTCCTCGACAATCAACACACCGAAGATCAACTGCGCGAAGCGCTCGTTCTTCATCTTCAGGTCATTGAGTGCCTTGACGATGATGGTGGTCGAGGAGATCGCCAGGATCGCGCCGAGGAACAGCGAGTCCATGGTGTTCCAGTCGAACCATCGACCGATTTCGTAGCCGATCCAGATCATCAGCACGATTTCCAGGAACGCCGCGATAAACGCCGTGGCGCCGACCTTGAACAGTTTGCGCAGGCTGAACTCCAGGCCCAGGCAGAACATCAGGAAGATCACCCCGAGTTCGGCGAGGGTCTTGATCGTTTCTTCGTCGTGGATCAAACCGAACGGTGGCGTGTGCGGGCCGATGATGAAGCCGGCGACGATATAGCCAAGCACCACCGGTTGCTTGAAGCGATGGAACAGCACGGTCACCACACCCGCGACCAACATGATCACTGCCAGATCCTGAATAAAACTGATGGCATGCATGGTGTGGGGCTCCTTGAGTGACATTGCTCACGCGCCAGACGCGGGAAAGGTCTGATCGAGCAGAGTAAAAATCCGCTTTCCGCGTAGGAATTGCCCTTGGGGTGGGCTTTTTGAAGGGTAACACCGCGACTTCCGGCAGAAAGGCGGTGCAATATATGGAAACAGATCGATCCGGCGTGACGACGACCACCCGCCCGGCGTCCCGATAACTGTGGTTTGAAAAAACCGACCAGGCACCCACAGAGGTGCACTCCTCCGAAACCTGCCTTGAACCGTGAGAACGCTATGGAACCCGGAAACGCCCAGCTGTCGATGACGGTATTGATGACCCCCGACATGGCCAACTTCTCTGGCAATGTCCACGGCGGCACGTTGCTCAAGTACCTCGACGAAGTCGCCTACGCCTGCGCCAGCCGTTATGCCGGCCGCTACGTGGTGACCCTGTCGGTGGATCAGGTGATTTTTCGCGAGCCGATTCATGTCGGCGAACTGGTGACCTTTCTGGCTTCGGTCAATTACACCGGCAACACCTCCATGGAGGTGGGCATCAAGGTGGTGACCGAAAACATCCGCGAACGCTCGGTGCGTCACACCAACAGCTGTTTCTTCACCATGGTGGCGGTGGACGACGATCGCAAACCGGCTGCCGTCCCGCCGTTGCAACCGCAGAACAGCGAGGACAAACGCCGTTTCATGCAGGCCCAGCAGCGTCGTCAGATTCGTCAGGAACTGGAAAAGCGCTATCAGGAGATCAAGGGCGACGCCTGAGCTGGCCAGACAGTTTCAGGGTGTTCTTCAGACAGCTTTCGCGAGCAAGCCCGCTCCATGCACTCATTCTTCATTGAACACAAAGTTTGTGTCCGACAAAGATCCGATGTGGGGGCGGGCTTGCTTGCGAATGGGTTCAACGTCGAACTCAGAGACTGATCGCCGTCGCTTCAAACCGCACCCGCGGATGCGCAATCCGGTCCTGAGCCCGCACCAACTCCAGTTCATAGCTGGCGCACGCCTGGGTTTCCAGCAGCACCTCATGCACCGCCGATGCCGCAAACTCGAACGCCGCCACCAGGCTATCGCCCAGCAGCACACGCGCCAGAAACAGCCCGGAAGTCAGGTCGCCAACGCCCACCGGCTGACGCGGAAACGCCAGCATCGGACGTCGCAGGTGCCAGCTTCCTTCGCTCGTCACCAGCAACATTTCAAACGCATCCTCCGGTTTGCCGGGATAGGCCAGATGCTTGACCAGCACCGCTTTCGGGCCGCGCGCCAGCAACGCGCGCGCCATGGCCAGGCAATCGAACAGCGACTGCGGCTTGCGCCCTGAGAAGCTGTCCAGCTCCAGCTGGTTCGGGCACATGAAGTCCGCCACGGCAGCGGCTTCTTCCAGCAGGAAATCGCTGACTTCTGCCGGCACGCTGCAGCCTTTCTCCGGATGGCCCATTACCGGGTCACACAGATACAGCGCCTTTGGATTCATCGATTTGATCCGCGCCACGCCCGTCAGAATCGCCCGGCCCTGGGCCGCACTGCCGAGGTAACCGGACAATACGGCATCGCAATTGCCCAACTCTCCGATCGCCGCAATGCCTTCGACCAATTCGGGAATCTGGTGTGGCGACAGCACCTCGCCCGCCCACTGCCCGTACTGAGTGTGGTTGGAGAACTGCACGGTGTTGAGCGGCCAGACATTCACCCCGACCCGCTGCATCGGGAAAACCGCGGCGCTGTTGCCAGCGTGGCCGAACACCACGTGGGACTGGATGGCGAGCAGATGGGGCGTACGTTTCATGCGGTGAGTTCCGTAAAACGATTGAAATTCGAGCCGCGCAGTATGCGACTAAACGCAGCCTGTACGACAGACCGGCGACGCAGTTAAGCTGGCACTATCTTGTTGGAGCACCCTGTTGATGCTGACCCTCGGAAATATCTTCGTGCTGATGCTGCTCGCCACCGCTGGCGCGTGGCTATGGCACAACCATGGCTTGCGCGAGCGCGCGCTGGAGCGGGTCAAGCAGCATTGCAGCAATCTCGGGATCGAGTTGCTGGATGGCAACGTGGCGCTGAAAAAAATTGCATTCATCAAGGATGCCAATGGTCGGCGACGTCTGGCCCGTGTGTATAACTTCGAATTCACGGTGACCGGCGAAACCCGCCATAACGGCACCATCACCCAGTTCGGCGCCCACAGCGCGCAGATCGAACTGGCCCCCTACCCGATGCCCTTCGACGACACGCCTCCGGTGGTCGACGTGGTGAAGCCGCGGGCAGAAGTGATTGAGCTTAGTCAGTGGCGGCAAGAACACACCAAATGGCGTCCATAAATCAAAAGATCGCAGCCTGCGATCTTTTGATCTTTAATTCGAACGACAGCCTGCCAAATCTCTTTGCAGCCACTCAACATTCTGCGGCTCGCTGAATATCAGCTCAATCCGTGAATCGCGGCGCCATTCGCTGGGCTGCCACTCCAACGCCGAGTTATCCAGTGCATTCGCCGAAACCCACCCGTCGGCGCTGTGGATAACCAGCTTCGCTCGCCGCCAGCCAAGGCTTTCCAGCCACCGGCCAATTCGCGCTGAATCGAACCTCTGGCTCGGATGCCAGCGCCAGCCGATGCTCCAGCCGCCGTCCTGTTCCTGACTCAGGCAAATCGGTAACGCGGGATCTGTCCAGACGGCCGGCAACTGCGCGACTCCATTGGGTGCGATGAAGTTATCCACACCCGCCACAGCCTGCACCTCAAGGCCGGGTAACGCTTTCAAAGGAAGGATGGCCTGCTGCGTCCAGTACAAGGGACGTGATGGCAAGTGCGCGACAACCTGCTGCCGATCAGCCTCCCCGAGATGTTCAGACTTGTTCAACAGCAACAACCCTGCGCCACTCAACGCCTCCTGCTGCGTCACAGGAAGCGGTTGGCCAGCGGCGAGCGCTTGGGCATCCAGCACCATCACGCAGGGCTGAACCGCCAGCACGCCGACCCAAGGCGCCTCATTCAACTGTCTGAGCAACTGCGCAGGATGGCCGAGCCCTGACGGCTCGATAAACAACCGATCCGGCCGCGCCTTGCGCAGTAAACGCCCGAGGCCGATCTGAAACGGCGCACCATTGACGCAACACAAACAGCCCCCGGCCACCTCACCCAGTGCGATACCATCGGCGTCCCGGGTCAGCAACGCAGCATCGATGCCAATCTGGCCGAACTCGTTGATTAGCACCGCCCAACGCTCGTTCGCCGGCCGCTGGGCCAGCAGGTGCTTGATCAAACTGGTCTTGCCTGCGCCCAATGGGCCGGCAATGACGTGGGTGGGAATGTTCTGCAACATGGTCGGTGTTTTCTGAGGAGGTAAACGATGCGGTTGATCGGCTGGACGTTGCTCTTGGCCCTGGTTTCCGGCGAAGCACTGGCCCAGGCTTGTGTGGTACATAGCACGGCTGAGCGACTGGACGTGAAAGTCTGTCAGCAGAACCGAAACATCCCGGAAAAACTCTTCGCCGATGGCTTCTGTCAGCCGAACCTTCCTGGCCAGAAAGTCGAGGTTCAATACGTCGACCAATGCCCCGGCGGCGCATTCGGCGTGTGCAGCAACGCTCAAGTCGCCAATATGCCTTACCGGCAGGATATTCACTATTACGGCGTGGCCACCGACGCGGCGTACCTGAAGCCGTTTTGCGAAGGCCAGAGCCAGGGCAACTGGCTCAAGCCATGAGCCGCTAACCCAGCCAATCGAGGGTCAGGATCAAACGACGCTCGCCCGGCGCGAGCTGCGGCGAGCGGTGAATCAAGCCAAAGCCTTCGTTGCCGTGCCATTTCTCGCCCTTGAGCAAGGCGACGGCGCCGCTGCCGATTTGCTGGATCAGCGAGTTGTCCGTAGGTTCGGCTTCGGGTTGGCTCAACTGGCGACGATCCATCCCCCCTTCTTTCAGCCACTGACTGCCAACACCCGCATACGTGGTAATCAAGCGCACCGGCACATGATCGACGTGAAAGCGCGGGCACATGGCTTTGTCCAAAACCCGCAGACGTACGCCGATACGCTGGGCCCCCAACAGACAGGCGAATGCACTGACCAGCCAGGAAACGTCGGCGATAAAGCCTTCATAGCCCTCGAGATCGCGCAAGCCCGAGGCCAATCCGCGGAGGTTGGGTTCAGTGTCTTCGTTGGCGATTTCCAGCGACAACGACTCGGCCATTGGCTCGTTCAAGGACAGCAGCAGGCTGCCAAAATCGGCGATGTGTACCGGGAGTTGGCGCTGCCAGACGGCGAGGTTTACGCCATCATCGAGAATCCCGGCGAGCGCTTGCGGCGTCTCGCCCTGAACCTGAGACATGGCCGGCCGAGGCTTCAAGGTCGGTGCCAACATCACGCCGCTTCCTCTTCATGCCAGGGTCCGAACGGATCAGGCAGCAATCGCCAACCCTCGACGCCGGAGACCATTTCTTCATCGGTCAGCAGGCAATCGTCCAGCTCTGCGGTGAGTCGAGTGAAATCGATGTTCTGGCCGATGAACACCAGTTCCTGGCGGCAATCACCGGTGGCGGCGGTCCAGTTTTCCATGATTGCGGCGGTGCTTTCTTCGTCCTGCGGCCATTGGTCTTTCGGCACGAAACGCCACCAGCGTCCGGCAAAACCATGGCGCATCAAACCGCCCGCCTGGGACCAGCTGCCCGCGTCCATCGGCTTGCTCGCCAGCCAGAAAAACCCTTTGGAGCGCAGCAGTTTTCCGTTCACCCATGGCCGGTCGATGAAGCTGAAAAAGCGTTGCGGGTGAAAGGGTCTGCGTGCTCGATAGGCCGTGGAAGCGATGCCGTACTCCTCGGTTTCCGGCACGTGCTCGCCGCGCAGCTCCTGCAACCAGCCCGGTGCCTGCGCCGCTTTTTCGAAGTCGAAACGACCGGTATTGAGGATTTTCTGCAGGGGGATCTCACCCATGACCATCGGGATGATCTCGGTTTGCGCATTCAATCGCTCGAGGATCGCGATCAGCTCCTGACGCTCGCGACTGCTGATCAGGTCGATCTTGCTGATCAGGATCACGTCGGCGAATTCGATCTGCTCGATCAACAGATCAGTGATCGAGCGTTCGTCTTCCTCGCCGAGGGTTTCGCCACGAGAAGCGAGGCTTTCGGCGGCCTGATAGTCGAGCAGGAAGTTCATGCCGTCGACCACGGTGACCATGGTGTCGAGCCGTGCGATGTCGGCCAGGCTTTGCCCTTCTTCGTCACGGAAAGTGAAAGTTTCCGCCACGGGCAGCGGCTCGGAGATGCCGGTGGATTCGATCAGCAAGTAATCGAAGCGGCCATCCCTGGCGAGTTTGCCGACCTCTTCAAGCAGGTCTTCACGCAAGGTGCAGCAGATGCAGCCGTTGCTCATTTCCACGAGTTTTTCTTCGGCGCGGTTCAGGGTGACGTCACGCTGAACTTCGCTGCCATCAATGTTGATCTCGCTCATATCGTTGACGATCACCGCGACTCGCAGGCCTTCGCGGTTACGCAGCACATAGTTGAGCAGCGTGCTTTTTCCGGCGCCGAGAAAGCCCGACAGGACAGTCACGGGGAGACGATTGGGCATCAGGTAGTCCTCACATTAGATGCCCGGTCGCAGCGTCGGGCTTAGCTAAATGTTACAGTATAACAATGCAATTAAACCACTCCCCTCTTGCCGACCGTGACAAAGGACAGGATGCTGGAGCCCGTTCGTCCTGTGAGAAATCCCATGCGCATTGCCCTGAAATTAACGCTGATGAGCTTTTCGCTGCTGCTCGCCGTAGACACCTGGGCGCAAGTCCCGAGTCTTGCAACATGCACTCGCAGCGCCAACCTGCTGGCCTGCGTGGATGCCGACGGTAACGCTTACAGCGTCAACACTGTCGGCAGCACGATCTACTTGCGCGGCTTCGAACGGGCCAGCAAGCGCTATTGGGCGCAAACCAACAGTCGCTACGGGCAACTGACATTCTTCACCGGGATCGCTTCCGACGGCGAAGCCTGGGTGGGCTATAACCGTCGGGTCGGCTGGACCACCATCAATCGGTTTTCCAGCTCCGGCGGCAGCAGCGCCAGGTTCACCTGCAGCCGGATTACTGGCTGCTAGGCCTGCGCTTTTTGCTGTGCCTGTTGCCAGGCGACGTAGCTGTTGACCGGCGGATTCTTCTGAAAGTAACGCTGTAATCCTTCGAACAAGCCGTCAGCCACGGCCTGCTGATGCCGCGCCGTGACCAGCCGCTGACTGTCGCGAGCGTTGGAAATGAAGCCTGTTTCCACCAGGATCGACGGCACGTCCGGTGACTTCAGCACAGCAAATCCCGCCTGCTCCACACGCTTTTGATGCAGCGTGGTAATGCCCGCCAGACTGCCGAGCACGGTGTTGCCCAACTGCAAACTCGCGGCGAGGGTGGCGTTCATCGACATGTCGAGAATCACCCCGGCAAGCATCGGGTCCTTGTCCTTGAGATTGAGCAGACGGGTGGCACCCAACAGGTCCGCGCCGTTCTCTCGCTGCGCCATGAAGCGCGCCGTGGCCGACGTCGCTCCGCCCTCGGACAAGCAATACACCGAGGCGCCAGAAGCAGTAAGACGCGGTGCTGCATCGGCATGCACCGAGATGAACATGTCGGCGTTGTGCTTGCGGGCAATCTCCACGCGCTTGCGCAGCGGGACGAAGACGTCGTCGTTGCGCACCAGCTTTACGTCGAAGCCTTTCTCGCGCTTCAGCCGTTTGGCCAACAGTTGTGCGATGGCCAGCACCACGTCTTTCTCGCGCTCACCCTTGGCACCGACGGCGCCGGGATCTTTGCCGCCATGGCCGGGGTCGACCACCACGATGATGTCCCGCTTGGGGTGAGCTTTGTCGACGGCTACCTCGGTCGCAGCTGCGATGTGTAGCGGCGCGGCTGACTT
Organism: Pseudomonas sp. NFX71; assembly: GCF_048079215.1. Taxonomy (NCBI): domain Bacteria; kingdom Pseudomonadati; phylum Pseudomonadota; class Gammaproteobacteria; order Pseudomonadales; family Pseudomonadaceae; genus Pseudomonas; species Pseudomonas sp. NFX71. The sequence continues at coordinate 1,880,959 of NZ_CP182230.1, forward strand.
CAGATCGAGCACCAGTCGATGGCCTTGTCCATCCTGCGGCGGCAACAGGAAGCTGTTGAGCTGCACCGGAGCATTGAGATCGAGGACGATCCGCGTATCACCCTGACCAAAATGCCCGGAGCGGATCGAACGAATGACCGTATTGCCGAGGGCCAATTGACTGAAGTCACCACTGAGGTTGGCCCCGCTCAGATCGATGATCAACCGCTCGGGTGCACTCAGGGAAAAGGTCTTGTAGCGAACCGGCCCGCTCAGATCGAACACCAGGCGCAATTTGTCATCCGAACGCCAAAGCCGCGCGTTGCGAATTTGCGTGGCGCCAACACTGAAGGGCAATGCAAAGGCCGCGCTGGCCAGGATCAGGTTGAGCAATTGACGTCTGTGCATGGTGAAAGCCGCTCGTGAAAAAAGGCATAGTCGATTTTAATGTAATAACATAACATGTCGATCCGACTTCCACGATGGACCTGCTCATGAATGCGTTGACTCTGCCGGATATCGCCGCGCAGGCCTCACGCCAAGCCCTGCCACTTGAATGGGTGGGCATGTGCGGCATTGCTCTTCCCATTTTGTTCGATGGCCAACGATTGAGTGCAAAGGCCGACGCGGGCGTCAGCCTCGACGATGGAGAGGCCCGGGGCATTCATATGTCGCGACTGTACCTGGCGCTGGAAATGCTCGAGCAGGAAAGCCTGACGCCAGCCCTGTTGCGGTGTGTCTTGCAGCGATTTTTAGACTCGCACGAAGGTCTATCCAATAGCGCCTACCTGAACATTCACGCTGATTTACTGCTCAAACGGCCGGCGCTTATCAGTCCGTTGTCCGGGTGGAAGAACTATCCGGTTAGCATCGAAGCGCGTTTGAAAAACGCGATGTTCCACGTGGAACTAAAAATCGACATCCCTTATTCCTCAACCTGTCCCTGTTCAGCCGCGCTGTCACGGCAGTTGATTCAACAGCAATTCATCGATGACTTCGCCAACAAGTCACTGCAACACGCCGATGTTTTAGCCTGGCTTGGCTCCACAAAAGGCATCGTTGCGACGCCTCATAGCCAACGCAGCAACGCGCAGCTAAAGCTTCGTCTTGACGACTATCTGGATGACCTGCCACTGATCGCATTGATCAACGATGCCGAAGCCGCCCTCGGCACCGCCGTGCAAACCGCCGTGAAGCGCGCCGACGAACAAGCCTTCGCCCTGGCCAATGGGCAGAACCTGATGTTCTGCGAAGATGCTGTTCGACGCTTGAATCTGGCGTTGAAACGCTCTCCCGGCATCAACGCCTTCCACCTGAAAGTCGTCCACGCAGAAAGCCTTCACGCCCACGACGCCGTCGCCGAAAGTCGATGGAACTGGGAGGCCGCATGATTCGCTGCAAGGCTTTGAGCTGGGGAGCACCCGGACAACCGCTCACACCTACGCTGGATTTCGAATTGGCCAAGGGCAGCCTGACAGCGGTCATCGGTGCCAACGGTTCGGGAAAAAGCAGTTTGCTGAAAGTCATCGCCGGCCTGCAAAAACCACTGACAGGCAAAGTGACCCTTGACGTTCCCCGCAAAGGCTCACTCTCATTCCTCCCTCAGCAACAACACCTCGACCGGCAATTTCCGATCAGCTTGCAAGAGTTGGTGGCCGCCGGTTTCTGGGGCAGCAGACAAACACCCGAAGTCCGGAGCCAACGTCTCAAGGCCGCGCTGGAAAAATGGTGCCTGACCGGTCTGGAACAGCGCCCGTTGATGGCCCTCTCCGGCGGCGAATTGCAGCGTGCCCTGCTCGCTCGTTTAAGCCTCGCAGAAGCCCCCTTGCTGTTACTCGACGAACCCCACGCCGCCCTCGATGAACTCGGTCAGTCACTGCTGTGGAAACACCTCCACGCCTGGCACGCTGAAGGCCGAACCCTGGTGGTCGTGTGTCACGACCTGGCCGCTGTTCGCCAACACATTCCTCAAACGCTGCTGATCAAAAGTAGCGGTTGCGTCCTCGGCCCAAGCGTCGACCTGATCCGCCAACAACCCCAAACGCAGGTGGCCTGATGCTCGCTGCCACTCAACTTTGGCAACCCTTCCACGAGTTCGTGTTCATGCGCCGGGCGCTGCTCGGTGGATTGGTGCTGGCATGCAGCACGGCACCGCTCGGGGTATTTCTGATTCTGCGGCGCATGAGCCTGATCGGCGATGCCGTCGCCCACGGCATCCTGCCCGGCGCTGCGCTTGGCTTCTGGTTTGCCGGACTGAGTCTGCCAGCGCTGACGCTCGGCGGTCTCGGCGCCGGCCTGAGCATGGCCGGTCTCGCCGCGTGGATCACTCGCCGCACCGGGCTGCGAGAAGACGCGAGCCTCGCGGCGATCTACCCGATTTCCCTCGCCAGCGGTGTGCTGATCCTCGGCATCGCGGGCAAACGTCTGGACCTGCTGCACCTGTTGTTTGGCTCGGCGCTGGCGGTCGACGGGCCCACGTTGACCGGCATGTTATGGGTCTCAGGATTCAGCCTGATCGCCATGGTGCTTATCTACAAACCGTTGTTGCTGGACACCCTCGACCCACTCTTCCTGCAAACCGTCAGCCGGCTCGGTCCGTTGGCCCATGGCGTGTTTCTGACGCTGGTGGTGCTGAACCTGGTGATTGGTTTTCAGGCCATCGGCGCGCTGATGGTCGTCGGCCTGATGATGCTGCCCGCCGCCGCTTCACGCTTCTGGAGCCGTCGCTTGCCCATGTTGATGGGCATCTCCGCCCTGCTCGGCTGCCTCTCGGTCTGGCTCGGATTGTTGCTGTCGTTCTACTACTCACTGCCCAGCGGCCCGGCCATCGTCCTGGTGGCTGGCGGTCTGTATCTGCTGTCCGTGGTGTTCGGACCGGTGCACGGTTTGCTGCGCCGCCCGCCTTTGCTCACATCCCAATGAGGTGTTGCCCGATGCGCGCTTTACTCATGCTGTTCAGTTTGATGCTGTCGATGTCACTGTCCGCTGCGGAAAAACTGCAGGTGGTCACCAGCTTCAGCATCCTCGCCGACATGACTCATCAAGTCGGCGGCGAGCATATCCAGATCACCAACATGGTTGGCCCCGATACCGATGCCCACACGTACGAGCCGACACCGGACGACGCCAAGGCGCTACTGAAAGCCAGCCTGATCATCAAAAACGGCCTGGGTTTCGAGCCATGGCTGGACCGCCTGGTCAGCAGCACCGAGACCAAAGCTCCCGTCATCAGCGCGAGCCACGGTGTCATTCCACGCTCGCTGGATGAAGACGGCGAAACCGTTCCCGACCCTCACGCCTGGCACAATCTGGCGAACACCGAGCTGTATATCAGCAACATTACCAAGGCGTTGATCGCCGCCGACCCAGCGAACAAAGCCGACTATAAACGCAACAGCCAGGCCTACCTGAAACAGATCTACGCGCTACTCGCCGAAGCCAAAGCCAAGCTCGGTTCGCTGCCACCGGGCAACCGCAAGATCGTGACATCCCATGATGCTTTCGGTTATCTCGGTCAGGCCTATGGCATCGACTTCATGGCGCCACAAGGCCTGTCCACCGAGCGCGAGCCGTCGGCCGCCGAAGTCGCTGCGTTGATCACCCAGATTCGTCAGGCCAACGTCAAAGCGGTGTTCATGGAAAACATCAAGGACGCACGGCTGCTCAAGCAGATCGCCGATGAAAGCGGTGCGCACATTGGCGGCACCTTGTACTCCGATGCGCTCTCCGCAAGCGGTCCAGCCAGCACTTTCGCCGGGCTGTTCGAGTACAACCTCAACACCCTGTACGAGGCGTTGAGCAAACCATGATCCGCAAGAACCCTTCAGGCGATTTACCGCTGATTGCCGAATCTGCGTATGTGGATAAAACCGCGATCATCTGCGGCAAAGTGGTGATCGGCGAGAACGTTTTCGTCGGCCCCTACGCCGTGATCCGCGCCGATGAAGTAGACGATTCCGGCACGATGGAGCCGATCACCATTGGCGCCAATTCGAACATCCAGGATGGCGTGGTGATTCACTCCAAGTCTGGAGCAGCGGTCACCATCGGCGAGTTCAGTTCGATTGCTCACCGTTCGATCGTTCATGGTCCGTGCACGGTGGGCGACCGGGTGTTTATCGGCTTCAACAGCGTGCTGTTCAATTGCTCGGTGGGTGATGGCTGCGTGGTGCGGCACAACTCGGTGGTCGACGGCCGCGACTTGCCCACGGATTTCTATGTGCCCTCCACTACTCGCATCGGCCCCAACACCGACCTGTCGCAGTTCCCGCCAGTCAGCGTCAGCGCCTCGGAATTTTCCGAGGATGTGGCGCGCACCAATGTCGATCTGGTGCGTGGCTACAAAGCCCTGCAAAACGAGTTCTGACTTATGAGCAGCGTGCTGATTCGCAATGCCCGACTGGTGAATGAAGGTCGTGAATCTGACGGTGATCTGCTGGTCAGCCATGGCCGCATCGTCAAGATCGCCGCTAGCATCGACGGTGAAAATGCGACTGTGGAAATCGACGCTGACGGCCAGTGGCTGTTGCCCGGAATGATCGATGACCAGGTGCACTTCCGCGATCCAGGATCGCCTGACAAAGGCAGTTTCTACACCGAATCCCGAGCTGCGGTGGCCGGGGGTATCACCAGTTTCATGGACATGCCCAACACCAATCCACCGACATTGAGTCTGGGAGCACTTGCCGACAAGAAGCGTCGAGCAGCTATCAATTCGGTGGCCAACTACGGCTTTCACTTCGGCGTGAGCAACGACAACCTCGACACCGTCGCCGCACTCAATCCTTGCGAAGTGGCCGGGGTAAAAGTGTTCATGGGTGCGTCCACCGGCAACATGCTGGTGGACGATCCGAGGGTTCTCGAGCGGCTGTTCGCCGAGGTGCCGACGATTCTGTTGGCCCATTGCGAACACACGCCCAGCATCGACGCCAACGCTGCAAATCTGCGAACGCTGTTTGGCGAACACATTCCCGCCGCCGCGCACCCGGTAATCCGCAATGCCGAGGCCTGCTTTCGCTCGTCCTCAATGGCGGTGGATCTGGCCAGGCGCCACGGCACGCGACTTCACGTTCTGCACCTGACCACTGCACGCGAACTGGCGTTGTTCGAAGACAAACCGCTGTCGCAGAAACACATCAGCGCCGAAGTCTGCCTGCACCACTTGCTCTTCGATGATCGCGATTACGCAGACCTTGGCAACCAGATCAAATGCAACCCGGCGATCAAGACTCAGGCTGACCGCGATGCCTTGCGCAACGCCTTGCTGAGCCATCGACTGGACGTCATCGGCAGCGATCATGCGCCGCACACCTGGGCCGAAAAGCAACGCGCCTACGGTCAGTCGCCCTCCGGTCTACCGCTGGTGCAGCACGCCCTCCCCGCGTTGCTGGAGTTGGTGGCGGACAAGGTGTTGCCGATCACTGTGCTCGTGGCCAAGACCAGTCACCGTGTTGCTGATCTGTTTGCTATTCCCGACCGAGGCTATTTGCGCGAAGGTTATTGGGCAGACCTGGTGCTGATCAAACCCGAGCCTGACGGCATTGCCGTCTCCCAGCAGCCAATTCTGTCTCAATGCGGCTGGACGCCCTTTGCCCGACGACGCTTTCGCCACAGCGTCAGCACCACGCTGGTGTCCGGACAAATCGCATGGCGAGACAAATGTCTTAATGACAACTGTCAGGGTTTACCACTACGGTTTATGCGCTAGCACTCGAGAGCACCGACATGATTCAAATCACCCTGAGCGATGGTTCATTGCGTGAATACGACCAACCGTTGTCGGTGTACGAGTTCGCCGCGAGCATCGGTCCCGGTCTGGCCAAGGCAGCTGTCGCCGGGCGGGTTGATGGTGTTCTGGTCGATTGTGAATTCATGATCGGAGCGGATGCCCGGGTCAACATCGTCACGCCGCAAGAGCCAGACGGGCTGGAGATCCTTCGCCGGTCCTGCGCCTTGGTGTTGGGGATGGCCGTGAAACAGCTTTATCCAAAAGCGCATTTGCAGACGGGAGCGGCGTTGGGTGACGGCTTCTTTCATGAGTTCGAGTTAGAGCAGCATTTGAACCTGGTCGACCTTGCCAGCATCGAAGCGCGAATGAAGACATTGGCGGCTACCAATCATTCGATCCGTCGCCGCGCGACGCATACCAAACAGTTATCGTCCTACCTTCTGGGAGACTTCGAGTGTGTGTCGACGGGTCCGCATGTTCCCGCAACCCGAGTGTTGCAGGCCTTCGCCCTTGATCACATCAGCGGTACATCACCACAGCGGGTCTATGGCACCTGTTGGTCCTGCCAGGAGGAACTGGACAACTGGCGGGCGCCGCCGCACGTGATGATCATCAGCATGGATGATCGTCAGGCGGAATACGCACAATCGGTGACTGAAGCGTTGCGTCGGAGTGGCGTGCGGGCTCGTGCCGATTTGCGCAACGAGAAAGTCCGCCACAAGATTCGCGAGCATAGTCAGCAAGTGCCGTATCTGGTCGTGATCGGGGAGAAAGAAAAAGAAGGCGGGTTTGTCAGTGTGCGCAGTCACACCGGGGAGGATTTTGGCAGGATGGCGGTTGATGCGGTGTGCAGTTGGCTGCGATCAACAGGGATTGCGGGTGTGTGAATAGACGCCTCGCGAGCAGGCTCGCTCCCACAGTGTGTGCATCATTCCTGTGGGAGCGACGTGTTTAAGCTCTCGGCTTAACAGTCCCGCAATCCTGCCCCAACCAGACCGCGCGAGTATCAAGGCTACCCTTTTGCTGAATGCCGGTAGCGTTGAAAGTGCCATTCACCTTGGTGGTGAACTCACGATCGCTCAAGAAAGTCGCCACACCCGCCCCTTGCGCTTTCGGGCAGCTGAAGCGGAATTTCCACTGGTTGCCGGTGCGCTCGGTGATTTCCTGTTTGCAGCCCGATTGCGGGTCCGTCAGCGGGATGTTGTCGCTCTTCACTTGCTCCGGCGTCAGGCAAGCGCGAATCCCCTTGCCGCCCATCGTGATGCCCTGTTTCTCCAGCTGCGCCCGCTGTTCAGGGGTGATCTGGCTCTGTATCTGGCCAAGGATCAATTGCAGGTCCGGCAGGTTCTGGTCATCGACCTTCATGTTACTCGAGGTCAATTCCCACAAGCCCGGCTGAAGCATCTGCGCCTGAGCAGCCACAGGAAGAGCCAAACCAAAAGCGACGGCCAAACCCAGCAGACGAACGTTCATCGTGTAACTCCTGATCAGTAGTGGCCGTTAGACGTCAGCCACAGGCTTCGGTTCATGGGCCAATTAAATAGCGACATTCTGCACGGAACATGGTCTGTTAAGCATTGAATCTTCAGGAGCAAGGCTGCCCCATGGATTATTTTGGACCGCATGTTTTCGGTTATCTGATCGCCCTGTTGCACTCGTTAGGGCTGATTGCCGCCATCCATGCCGTATTGACCGTTCGAACCGCCCAGGGCTCGATCGCCTGGGCCCTGTCGTTGCTGTTCATTCCCTACCTCACGCTTATCCCGTACCTGGTCTTCGGCCGCAGCACCTTCGATGGTTACATCAAGGCGCGGCGACAGGCCAACGAGGAAATGCGCAAGGCCATCTCTGAGTTGAACTGGCGACCGTGGGTAGAAGAAGCCCTGACGGCACGCGCCTCCAACGCTTACGCTTCATTAAGGGCAATGCCGAAGCTGGGGCGCATGCCGTGCCTGGCGAATAATGAGGTCCGCCTGCTGATCAATGGTCCGGCCACTTTCGAGGCGATCTTCGAAGCCATCAGCCATGCCAGGGAAGCCGTGCTGATCCAGTTTTTCATCCTCCACGACGACCGCCTCGGCCAGCGCCTGCAAACCCTGCTGTTGAAAAAAGCGGCGGAAGGCGTTGCCGTTTATCTGCTGTACGACCGCATCGGCAGCCACTCCCTGCCCCACAGTTACGTGCAGCCGTTGCGCGATGCGGGTGTCGAGGTCAAAGCGTTCGCGACGCGTAGCGGCTGGCTCAATCGCTTCCAGGTCAACTTTCGTAACCACCGCAAGATCGTCGTGGTCGACGGTGTGCTCGGCTTCGTCGGCGGACACAACGTCGGCGACGAGTACATGGGCGAAAAACCACCTCTGGCACCCTGGCGCGACACCCACGTCCGCGTGCGCGGGCCGGTGGTGGCCTGCATGCAGGAGTCTTTCGCCGAAGACTGGTTCTGGGCGGCGCGGTCGTTACCGCCGCTGATACTGCCGGACGTTTATCCGGACGACGGCGTGCTCTGCCAATTGCTCGCCAGCGGCCCGGCAGATTCCTACGAAACCTGTTCGCTATTCTTCGTCGAAGCCATCCATGCGGCGACAGAACGAGTGTGGATCACCAGCCCTTATTTCATCCCCGACGAAGCGGTGTTCGCGGCGTTGCGACTGGCGGTGCTGCGGGGTGTCGATGTGCGCATTCTGCTGCCGTCGCGGCCCGACCACCGGATCGTCTACGCCGCCTCCAGCCTGTACGCCTTCGAAGCGGTACGCGCCGGCGTGCGGGTGTTCCGCTACGAACCCGGTTTCCTGCATCAGAAAGTGGTATTGATCGACAGCGAAATCAGCGCCATCGGCAGCGCCAATCTGGACAACCGTTCGTTCCGCCTGAATTTCGAAGTGATGTTGCTGACGGTCGACAGCGTGTTTGCCGGCGAAGTGGAACAGATGCTCAACGACGATTTCGCGCAGGCCCATGAAGTCGCCAAAGAAGAAAGCCGGGAGACCCACCGCCTGCAACAGGTCGGCATGCGGATCGCCCGGCTCATTTCCCCGATACTTTAAGGGGTGTAGATGTCGTCGCGGGTCCATGGCAGTTCATGGCTGCCATCGGGGTGTGTTTTCACCGCGAGGATCTGGTGCAGGTTGATCCAGCCCTTGGCGAATGCATAAGCGCATCCCGCCAGGTACAGCCGCCAGATGCGCAACGCCTGCTCAGGGACGAGCTTGCCAGCGGCTTCCAGATTGTCTTCCAGACGCTCACTCCAGTGGTCCAGGGTGCGTGCGTAGTGCAGGCGCAGACTCTCGACATCGACGATCTCCAGCCCCGCTTCGCTGATCTCGGCAGAAATCATCGACAGGTGCGGCAGCTCGCCGTTGGGGAACACGTACTTCTCGATGAAATCCCCGGCACCGCGCCCCACCGGACGGCCATCGGTGTGCTTGGCGGTGATGCCGTGGTTCATCACCAGACCGCCCTCTTTCACCGCGCCGAACAACGTCTTGCAGTACTCGGCCAGATTCGCGTGGCCGACGTGTTCGAACATGCCGACACTGACCACCTTGTCGAAGCGCCCGTCCTGAGGCAAATCGCGGTAGTCGAGCAGTTGCAGTTCGATCTGATCGTCCAGGCCTTCAGCGGTCACTCGCTCACGGGCCAGCGCCAGTTGCTCTTTGCTGAGCGTGATCCCGAACACTTTCGCGCCAAACTCCCGCGCCGCATAACGCGCCAGCCCGCCCCAACCGCAACCGACATCCAGCAGATATTCGCCGGGTTGCAGCCGCAACTTGCGACACAGATGGCGGAATTTGGCTTGCTGGGCCTGTTCCAGGGTTTCACTGCCGGTCTCGAAATAGGCGCAGGAATACGCCATGTCACTGTCGAGCCACAGCTGATAAAACGCGTTGGAAAGGTCGTAGTGATAGGAAATCGCCTTGGCGTCGGTTTCCTTGTCGTGGACGGTGCGCACAGGTTGACTGTCGTCGTCCTCGCTCATCAATGCCTGGCTCCATTCATCGCAGACGCGGATCACGTCGCTGATGGAACCTTCAAGCTCGAGTTTACCCTCGACAAACGCCGCTCCGAGCGCGTCCAGGCTTGGATGAGTGAACTGGGTAACCATTTGTGGGTCCTTGACCACAATCGTGACGCTGGGCGTCGGCCCCAGATTGAATTCATGGCCGTCCCAGAGTCGCAGGCGTAACGGTAGCTGCAGATTCTGTAAGGCCGGTGGAAGTTGCGCGAGCATGGAATATCCCCCCTTGTTTCAGACGTCTGCTGTGAGGTTAGACCATCCTTGAAAAATAGCAGGCTATCGATTTCATAGCCCTTTTCTATGACCCGCACCGTTCAAACCAACACGTCGCAAAACTCACAGAAGTGATTGCCCTTACCTTAGATGACTACAAATCAGGCGACCAGTTCTGAAAAGTTGAAACCCCTCAAATTTCGTCCTTCAGCTTGAGCAATGGCTCCTGAAAGCGCAGCAACCGTCCGGCGTTACCCAGCACCAGCAAGGTACTCAGGTTATGCAGCAACGCCGCGATCATCGCCCCTGCCGCGCCAAGCCAGCCGAATGCGGCGAAGGCCACTATTGCCAGCGTCCAGCCCAGACCGATGATCACGTTGACCTGCAACGTGTTCCGGCACTGGCGACTCAAACGCACGCAGGTGCCAAGCCGTCGCAGGTCACTGCCGATCAGCACGATGTCAGCGGACGCCAAGGCAATGTCGGCCCCGCCGGCCCCCATGGCAACGCCGACCACGCCCGCCTTGAGTGCCAGCGAATCATTGATGCCGTCACCGACGACCATCGGCCGGAAGCCGCTGTCGATCTCCTTGAGCACGCGATTGAGTTTGTCCTCGGGCAACGCCTGGGCCTCGACATCGACGATCCCGACGTCCCCAGCCAAGCTATCTGCGACACTTTGGCGATCACCCGTGAGCAATAGCTGCCGGCCCAGTCCGAGCTCTCGCAACTCGTTCAAGGCAAACCGCGCTTCAGGTTTGACGCTGTCCGCCAGCAAGAGCCAGGCGAGAAATTCACCATCGAGGGCCAGCCCGGCAATCGGGCCATCGTGTTCGGGGACTGCTGAAACGGGAATGCCTAATTGAGCAAACAACTCTGGACGGCCAAGCGCCGCTTCGCCCCGCTCCGTCATCGCCACCACGCCCAACCCTTGCCGTTCGTGAATGTTCGAGAGCAGCAGAAAATGTTCCTGAGTGACCAACCCGGCGAGTGCGCGACTGACCGGGTGACTGCTGGCGGAGCCGAGGCTGGCGGCGAGTTTCAATACGTGGCTGCGATCTTCCAGCGGACTGTCGATGGATTGCAGGCGCAAGGTGCCGAAGGTCAGCGTCCCGGTCTTGTCCACCACCAGCGATGTCAGGTCTGCCAGCTCTTCGAGAAACGCCGAACTGCGAATCAGAATTCCATGGCGAGCGGCAACCGCCACCCCGGCAATCGCCGTGGCCGGTGCCGACAACACCAACGCACATGGACAGGCCGCCACCAACACCGCAAGCATTGCCTGCGCATCGTTGGTGATGAACCAGGTGACGGCGGCCAGCAGCAACACCAACACCATGTAGCTGCCAGCGTAGCGTTCGAGCAATCGGGTGATCGGCGGTTTGGATCGTTCGGCACTTTGCATCAGCGCAATGACTTTGCCGAGTGTCGATTCGCTGCCCGTGCGCGTCACTTCGATACGCAGCAGGCCGTCGAGGTTGATCGCCCCACCGAACACGGACATGCCGACACCCGCCTCAACCGGCACCGACTCACCGGTGATCGACGCCGTGTCGAGACTTGCCTGACCGCCGAGCACGCGGCCATCGGCCGGGACTCGGTCGCCGGCGCGAACTTCCACCCGGTCACCGGCCTTGAGTGTGCCGTTGTCGACTTCGACGATGGAGCCGTCTGCCTGAACCTTGCGCGCATGGCTGCGCGTCAATTTGCCCAGCGCGTGAATCGCTTCCTGAGAACCGATTACGCTGCGCTCTTCCAGCACGTGGCCGAAGATCATGATGATCGGCAGCAACGCAGCGGTCAGCAGATCGCCGGTCGCCCAGGCACCGAGCATGGCCAACGCGATCAGTTGATCGGTGATCCCGTGCAAGCTCGGATAACGCAAGCTGTACCAGGCCGAGCGCATCACCGGCACCGCCACCAGCAATGAGGCAAACCCCAACAGCAATTGACTGACACCGGTTTGCTCCGGCGACCACCAGCGCCAGATCAAACCCAGCGCCAACAAACCCAATGCGAGCATGGCCAGGGTCAACTGGCGAGCGGCGCTGCGTTGTTCGGCCGAGGACAACAGGCTCGGTGCGGCGGCGGTTTGTGCGCTCATTGTGCAGCTCCCTGAATGATCAGGCGGGAATCGTCTTTCGGATTGACCGTGGTCACCGAGCCGGCCTGACCGAGAATTTTCGGCATGCGCTCGCGGTAGAGGCGCAGCAGCATTTGCGGGTCGGTGCCCTGTTGTTGCGCCTTGGCCAGACTCAACACGGTGGCCGTGTCGGCGGACGCTTTGGCCAGCCGTTCACTCGCTTGAGCGTGGGCAACCTGCAACGTACGGTCGGCTTGTTCGTTGGCGGTTTGGGTGAGTTTCTCGGCTTCGGTGCGTGCGTTTGCCACGGCTTTATCGGCTTGCTGACTCGCCGTCAGCACTGCGTTGAAGGCGTTGACCGCCGGTCCCGGCAGACTCGATTGCACATCGACGCGCGCCACTTCGATACCCAGTCCCTGGCCGGTGGCCGTGAGATCCGCCAGTCGCTGATTGATGCCTTGCACCAGATCGCCGCGCAAGCGTTCCCGTCTTTCGGCCGCCTGGCTACCCGCGCCGATTAGCTCCGGTCGCGCTACCAGGATGGTGTCCAGGTCACGGGCAGCCGTCAGCGCCACGGCGCTGCGAGTCACAAGGCGATCCAGTGCCGGCAGCACATGTTCACCTTGAAGCACGTACGCATAGGGTTCGGTGACTTTGTAAAACACCCGAACATCCAGTTGCACCACGCCGGCGTCACCGGTCAGCAAATAACCGGACCCGGCGAGGGCATCACTGAGCGGCGTGGCGAATGTGGCGACTCGGTCCGCCTGCAACGCGGCATCGCTGCGCAACAGATTGTCGACCCGACGCTCAATCACCCGATCGGCCGCCGGTAACAGGATGACCTGCTCGAACGGTCGCGGCCACGCCAACAGCAGGCCGGCATTCTGAATGCGATCCAGCGCGCCAAAGTGCAACACCACCGCACGATTCTGCGGATCGATTTGCCGAACATTGGAAAATGCCCACGCCAACGCGGCCAGCACCGTCACCGCATACAGCGCGAGAAACGCCAATCGCCCGGCCTGAATCCAGGGGCTGCTCAACTCATTTGTTCCACGTGGAACCAAACTCATGGCTGCGACCCGGACTTGATATCGAGCGTCGGCGGACCGTCAACCAGCACTCGAAACGGCGCAGCATCGGTGCGCAGAATCAGTTTGGTTCCCGGCGTAACGATGGTGCCCAAGGTGTCGAGAGAGCGCAGCAAGTTATACAGCTGCGGCGATCCGGCGTAGGCACGTCCGTAAATCTGCGCAGCTTCGACGCGGGACTGGGCTTCAATGTCGGCAGATTTAACGGTGGCATCGGCCTGAACGATTCGCGCATCCCGCTCGGCGGCGGAGCGGATTTGCGCCGCTTCGCGTTTGCCGATCGCCGTGCGTTCGGTGGCAATTGTTTCACGCTCGGCGCGCATGCGATCGACGGTGGCAGTCAGGGTTACCGACGGCAAGGTCAAACGCTCGATGCCAACTTGCAGCACGCGAACGCCATACGTGGTCAGCAATTGCTGATCGATTTGCTGGCGCAGTTGCGCTTCAAAGTCAGCAATGTGCACCTGGTTGGCATCGGTGTTCACCAGATTGGCCAGATCGAAACTGCTGGCCGTGGTTTCCAGCGCCGAGCCGACAAAGGTGCGAATCTGCCGCGCCGCTTCGTCCGGCTGATTCTGCACGGCGCGCATGAAGCGCTGCACATTGTCCGGATCACCTTGCACCTGCCACGCCACGTAAGCCTGAACGATGATGCGCAAACCGTCGCGCGTGCCCACATCCTGCAAACCACTCGACGTGGTACGCAGACGCAAATCAACAGGAATCGCCGCTTCAAAAGGTGCGGGCCAACGCCAGCCCAGCCCCGGCTCCAGCAACACCCGCGACGGATTGCCAAAGCGCGTGATGACCGTGGCTTCGCCGGAACGTACTTGCACCAGGCTCGCCGCCGCGATGGCAAACGCTACCAGCAACGCAGCCCAACCCATGCGCCGCCACGGGAAGGGACCGGCTTCTTGTGGGTCTCCGTGGTGATGATGGTGATGCCCGTGGTGATGCCCGCCGTGGCCGTGATCGTGCCCGGCGTGGTCAGCATGATCGTGAGTGTGCGACTGGCTCATTTGGCAGCTCCTGGCTGAGCAGTTGGACGCGACGGCGCGGGATCAGCCGGCAGCGTGAACGTTCGGAGGTCGATGGTCGGCGCGTTGTTGCTGCCGCCCAAGCGATGGTCGAGAACCAGCAACCGGGTATTGGCCAGTCCTTGGGAAAGCTGGCTGAAATACTGCTCCAGCACGAAAGCCTGGCCAGCGCTGGCATAGGCTTTTCGCTCGGCGCTGAATTTCAGATCGGCTGCTTGCGCAGCTGCATTGATTTCACGAGCGTTGGCCGTCGCCTGATCACGAGCGATGCTGGCCTGTAATTGCGCCTGATTGGTCGCCTCTGCCGCTGCACCGCGTTCGCGTGAGATCAGCGTCTGTGCGCCAATCTGTGCCGCTTGCACGCCGTGATAAGCGTTGGCGGCGCCGGCCGGTGGATGAATCGCTTCGACCACGGTCGCGAGAATCTCCACGCCACTGCCAAGTGTTTGCAAGTCCGCCTGTACGGCGCGGCCTATCTCTTCGGCAAGCCCTACCCGGTCCTCACCGAGCAAACCGTCGAGGGTTCGCGAGGCGAAATCATGAACCAGAATCCGGCTGGCAGTGCTGCGGATCAGCGCCGGGACATCGGCATTGTTGTAGGTTGCGGCCAACGCGGCTTGATCCGACAGGCCGATGCGGTAAACGAACCGCACGTCCATGTTGACGATCTGGAAGCTCTGCTTGTCGGCACGGCTGCTGGCGATGACCTGGGATTTGTCATTCACATGGCTGGCGTCCCACAAGCGATTGGCAACTGCGGGCGCCGGACCTTCAGCGGGTGCCGGCGCAATGGGGGCCGCCGCTTCGCCGACACTCGTGGCCAACTCATGGACCACGCCATTCTCGACACTCAGCACTCGGCCCAGCGGCCACGGCAGGCCCGCGTGCAAGCCGGGACCGAACACCTCCACCGGTTTGCCGAAGCGCTCATAGATGCCCCGCCCTTGCAGGGGTATTTCGTGAATGCCGGTCAGCGACCAACCGACAAGGGTGACCACCGCCAGCACCGGCACAAACGCGCGACGCATGTAGGTGAACGCCCAGATTTGCCGCAGATCGATGCCGAAGCGGTTATGCAATTCATGCTGCAACGCCAACAGCGGTTGTGGTGGCCAGCGCAGCATGTCGGCGACGAAGCTTCGGGCGAGCAAGGCAGGTTCCAGTTGTTCGCGTCGGGGACTGAACAATGACAGCGCGGCTCGCAGCAACAGTTCCACCGCGACGAGCCCCGGCAGTAGCCCGACCAGCACCGCCAGTCGCACCGGCCAGACGGAAACCTCGCTGCTGAACAACAGACACAACGCGCTCAACACCAGACTGATGATTGCCACGCGAGTCAGCTGGGCCAACTGCCCTGCTTCAGGCCACTGGCCCACGTTTTCCTGAGAAAACTGCCGCTCCAGTACCAGCAAACCGAAGGCCAGCAGCAATGACAGCGCAGCACCGACATTGGCCGAAAAGCCTGGCGCGGCAGAGGGTAGCGCAAGATTCCAGACCTGGTTGATGCTGAACAGCGCCAACAACGCCCAGCCGCCGAGCCACAGCGTCGGGGCGCCGATCTGCGCCAGCATCCGTGTCCATCGTTGGCTGATACGCTCCAGCAGCTGTTCATACCAGCCCACCGGAGCGTCAACGACTTCGATCTCCACCGGCAGCGCTGGGGGATTCATCGCCCGTGCGCGCCATTGCGTCACCCACCACGCCGATTGCAGCCCGGCAATCAGCACCAGCAGACCGGCGCTCTGATTGACCAGCAACGCTGCCCAAAGCGACTGTGGCGCAAACAGCCCTGCAAAAACCGCCAGCACCAGCCCTGTCGCCACGAGTGCGCCGAGACCGATTGCCAACTGCCGCAATCGTCGCCCTTGAAAGACTGCCTGCTGAAAGCGCGGCAGCCCGGCTACCGCTGTTCCCTCAATTTCGAGATCGACTTGCATACCACCCCAGTGTTTTCTTTGCCCAAGTCGCAATTCGTTACGATATAACGAAAGTCGTGAAATTTTTGTACTAATCGCTCTATCTGAAGATGCCCAACCTGTCGCTTGGCTGAAGCCTTGACCGAAACATCGAGGAGCGCACATATTACGCTCGTAATTTTATCTGCGGACTACGTTTATCCAGCCCGATTCCCATTTAATCCAGGAGCAAATCCATGAGCAGCTATGACATCGTGATTCTGGGCGGAGGCCCCGGCGGTTACAACGCGGCAATCCGCGCCGGCCAGCTGGGCCTGAAAGCCGCTTGCGTCGAAGGCCGCGCGACCCTCGGCGGCACCTGCCTGAACGTCGGATGCATGCCGTCCAAGGCGCTGTTGCATGCTTCCGAACTGTACGACGCAGCCATGGGTGCGGAATTCGCCAACCTGGGGATCGAGGTCAAACCCACGCTCAACCTTGCGCAAATGATGAAGCAGAAGGATGAAAGCGTGACCGGGCTGACCAAGGGCATCGAGTTCCTGTTTCGTAAAAACAAGGTCGACTGGATCAAGGGATGGGGGCATATCGACGGCCCGGGGAAAGTCACGGTAACGGATAGCCAGGGTGGCAAGACCGAATTGAGCGCCAAGGACATCATCATTGCCACCGGGTCCGAGCCCACTCCCCTGCCCGGCGTAGAGATCGACAACCAACGCATCCTTGATTCCACAGGTGCGCTGTCTTTATCCGAAGTGCCAAAACATCTGGTGGTGATTGGCGCTGGCGTCATCGGCCTGGAGTTGGGTTCGGTGTGGCGGCGCTTGGGCGCACAAGTGACGGTGGTCGAATTTCTCGACCGGATCTGCCCCGGCGTGGACGGTGAAGCGGGCAAAACGCTGCAGCGTTCGTTGAGCAAGCAAGGCATCAACTTCAAGTTGAGTTCGAAAGTCACCAGCGCCACTACCTCGGCAAATGGCGTGCAACTCAGCGTTGAACCGGCGGCCGGTGGCACTGCCGAAGGGCTGGAAGCCGATTACGTGCTGGTGGCCATCGGGCGTCGGCCTTACACCCAGGGCTTGGGGCTGGAGAACGTCGGACTCACTACGGATAAGCGCGGCATGCTTGCCAACAAGGGCCACCGGACTGAAGCGGCCGGCGTGTGGGTAATTGGCGATGTCACCTCCGGGCCGATGCTTGCGCACAAGGCTGAAGATGAAGCCATGGCCTGCGTCGAGCAGATCGTCGGCAAAGCCGGCGAGGTCAATTACAACCTGATTCCCAACGTCATTTACACCCGACCGGAGCTGGCCAGCGTCGGCAAGACCGAAGAGCAACTCAAGGCTGAAGGCCGGGCCTACAAGGTCGGTAAATTCCCGTTCACCGCCAACAGCCGGGCGAAGATCAACCACGAGACCGAAGGCTTCGCCAAAGTGCTGGCCGACGAGCGCACCGACGAAATTCTCGGTGTGCACCTGGTCGGCCCGAGTGTCAGTGAAATGATTGGCGAATACTGCGTGGCCATGGAGTTCAGCGCCTCGGCAGAAGACATCGCACTGACGTGTCATCCACACCCGACGCGTTCCGAGGCGTTGCGTCAGGCGGCGATGAATGTGGAGGGGATGGCGACTCAGATGTAGCAAATATCAAAAAAGATCGCAGCCTTCGGCAGCTCCTACAGGATATGAGTACGACAGTAGGAGCTGCCGAAGGCTGCGATCTTTGCGTTCAAGTTGGCAAATGCTCCAGCGGCAACGCCCCCGGTGTTTTCACCGTGTGAATCGCAAAGTTGCTGCGGATATCGCTCACGCCCGGCAATTTCAGCAATCGTCCGGTGAGAAAGCGGTCGTACGCACGCAGATCCGGCACCACCACCTGCAGCAAAAAATCCGATTCCCCTGATACCAGAAACGCCGAAATCACTTCGGGCAACGCTGTCACGGCCAGACGGAAAGACTCGGCCTGCTCGTCGTTGTGACGCTCAACCTTGACCCCGACAAACACCGTCAGCCCAAGCCCGACTTCATCGCGATCCAGATTGGCCTGATAGCCGCGAATCACCCCGGCCTCTTCAAGCATTCGTACCCGACGCAAGCAAGGCGACGCGGACAGACCGATCTCGTCAGCCAGTTGCACGTTGCTCAGCCGACCATCCCGTTGCAGGGCTGCGAGAATCTTGCGGTCGTAGGCGTCCAGTTTCATTTTTGGCAGATCCTGATGGCTGAGTGATCATTCAATGGCAGGTTATGCCAACCCAAGACGATTGAGAAGCAAACTACGCAACCACCTGCCCTGACTTTCCGCCCTAGACTGACCTACCGAATCAACAACGAATGGGGTGCATCGTGGCAGGACTCTGGCTGTTTTTCATGGCGCTGGCGGTGGTTTACCTGTTGCCGGGCCCGGACATGATTCTGCTGCTGCAGACTGGCGCACGCCAAGGCAGAGGGGCGGCGCTGGCGACAGCAGTGGGCTTGGGCATCGCACGGGGTTGCCACGTGTTACTGGCGGCATTGGGGCTGGCGGCACTGTTCAAGGCTGCGCCCTGGACCTTCGACGTCGTGCGCCTGGCGGGGGCCGCGTACCTGTTATGGATCGGCATTCAGTGCTTGCGAACCACGATGCTGCCCAACCTGGACGACGCGGGTGCAGCCTGTGGAAAACCACGTTGGCGCGAAGCGATCCAGCGCGGTCTACTGACTAACCTGCTTAACCCCAAGGCGCTGTTGTTCTGCTCGGTGCTGTTGCCGCAGTTCATCAATCCGCACGCAGGGTCGGTGCTCGCACAATTCGCGACCCTGGGTGTTGTGCTGGTCGGCGTCGGTTTGTTGTTCGACAGCGCCTACGCCTTGGCTGGCGCCGCGCTTGGCCGCTGGCTGCAACGCAGTCCTTCGGCCCAGCGCTTCCAGCAATGGCTGTTTGGCAGCCTGTTGATCGGTTTTGCGGTGCGACTGACTTTTGTTCAACAGGCCTGATTACTGGCGCGCCTTACGCTTGTGACGATTGACCAGCAACAGCGCGAGCGCGGTAAACACCAATATACCGCCCACTTCCAGCCACTTTTTGTACGGCCGTAGCGTCGCCCGGATCGGACTCAACGCCTGGGTGACGTAACGTTTGTCTGCGTTCTGGAAGTCCGGATAAGGGCATCGCTCGCCGAAGAATAGTGCCCAATCCACGTAGGGGCCTTCTTTGACGTAGCGTTGATAGAAGGCACTTTTCTGCTCCTGATCAGTGTTCCACCCTGTCGCCGCACACAACACCGCCGCAAAGGCCTGACTGGTATGAGGCAGGTGATCGGCAGCGCGGCTGGCCAAGGCATTGGCGACATAACGGTAGTGGAAACGCTGATCGGGCTGAGCAGCGCTGGCGTGCTGACGCTTGACCTCCTCTTCCGCCACCAGGGGGCCGACCTTGAGTTCGGTGCTTTCAAGGCTGTAGTTACCACCGAACGTGGCATAGTCCGGCGCCATTTCGTATCCCAGGATATCCATCCCCCACTCGCGAGCGATCTTCGCAGCGTTGAACAAAGCCTCGGCACGACGGGTTGGCCACCAAGCGGACTCGGCTTCCTGGCGCAACTGACCATAAGCCTTTGCCTTGTTTTGCAGTTCAGCATCGCCGAAGTACGCCGGCGCTTCATCGTAACGCTCTTCACGCAGCAATCGCCGCCCCAGCAAGTTGCGCAACTTCGCCGCCACCGGCAACGGCACATAGTTGTCGCGATCCTGCTGAGTCAGCGCCGGCGGTGCGGGCACCTGAGTGTCGACGTAATGCTTGAGCTCATCGACAGTCAACACACGCTCGGCGACGGTCGCGGCGTCGAACCAGTAAATGTCGTTGCTGCGATAAAGCTGATCGAACGCTTGCAGATAATCCCCGCGTTGCAACGCCAGGATTGCGCTTTCGCCTTCGACCCGGCACTTGGGCTGAAGCGTTTCAAAGTCCCAGTCAGGCGTTCGCCGCTCACCCCAGGATTCATTCTGCGCAAAGGCCTGGGCCGCTTTGGCGTATGCCGCGGCGGCGGTTTTATCGCCCTCGCGCATCGCCAGTTTCGCCCGCAGCCACCACGCCAGGCCACCGTCGCCGGCGTGTTCCAGAAAAGCTTTGGCGCTGGCGTAGTCGCCCTGTTGATAATTCACCGCCGCCAGTCGATCGGCGTTATCCAGGCTGCCGCGGGTGCTGGCTTGCAGCAGCTTGATCAGTTTTTGTTCGTTCGGCGGTTGATCACCAAATGACCAACCCAACCGGCTGATCAGAGACGCCGTGATCAGTTGCTGTACCGGTTTGCCTTCAAGCAATGCGGCCAGTTGCTCGTCAGGCATCGCCGCCAGATCCGCCACCAACAGTTTCAGCGAGGTGTAACCCACCGCCGAACCGTGGAGGTTTTGCGTGGCATAGAGCTCAATGGCTCGGTTCCAGTCACCCGCCGTGCGCGCCACGCGTGCTTCTTCGCCGAGGCTGGCAACGCCCAGTTCCAACGGGTCGCTGAAACCGTCAATGCTCAGTTGCCGAGCCTGCTCGAACGCTTTGCGCGATGGCGTCAGCAGGTCGGGCTTCGCGTCCGCTTCGGCGCTCATGACAAACAGCGCGCGGCCCAGCGAATACGCGGCCCAGGTGCTGCGTAACGCGCGCTGATCCGCAGGTAGCGCCAGCACTTTCTGGAAGTACTCGGCGGCCAATCCAGGGTCACCCGCGTTGAACGCCACGGCGCCCGCGAGATAGAGCACGAGTTCAGTCGGCAGACTCGCGCCCTGTGCTTCTACCTGATGAGCATCGGTCAAACTGCGCAACTGTTTGACCTGCGCTTGCTGTTCCACGGTCAAACCAGCCTGCTCGGCCTTGTCCCGCTGCTCGGCATAGTCGGTCGCGTCCAAGCTGTTGTAGACGACTTCGGTGACGTTCTTCAGACCCGCAATCGCATGCCCGAGACGATTGATCTCGAACCGGAAGTTGCCTTCCGGCAACTCCGCCAGCGACTGGCCCCGGTTGTCGAGCAGACGCATGGGGAAATCCGGCCCGCAGGCCAATGCCGAACCCAGCGGCAAGCTGAGGCTCAGGCAGAGCAAATGGCGGGGCCAGTTACGGGTGAACATTTGAACCTCCTTGATCAATGTGGGTGCAACGCGCCCAACCGATGGCGCGCTCCCCGCCGGCAGGTATTCGCCCGTCGCGCAGGCGGGTGAAGGTAAGCAGATCCGGGCTCTGTTGCAACGCATAACCGGCCAGGGCGTCGGCACCCTCACAACCTCGCACCGCGAGCGTCAGACGCTCGGGCCAGACACCGTCGAGGTTGCCTTGATTGCTGATGCTGACGTCATAGAGGCCATCCTGCGCCGAGAGTTTCAGCATCAGGCGACTGTCGAGGATGTCGCCGCGGGCCACGGCGCCCAAGGTGGTCAGGCTCCAGGCCCGACGATCCTGGGCCAGGGGCAAGCGAAACCAGATCAGGCCGGCCAGATGCACCGGCGGATCGTTGCGTAATTCAGTGGCCAGTGTGCGCAGTTGCTGTGGATCGGCCAGCAATTCCCGACGCTCGCCGCCACGTTCCACCGGCACTTCGCTCTCCACCAGCGGTGCGCCGTCGGTCTGCGGTAACAACGCCACGCCATAAGCCGGCAGCGCCAGGTAAAAAGGTTTCGACGTGATGTGGCCCCACGCCTTCGCCCATGTTTGCGCCTGTTCCGGGTCAAACAAGCCCCTGCGCGGATCGCTCACCGCATGCACCTGCAACACGCTGCTATCGACTGTGGATAACAATGCCGGCAGTTCGCGGCTGCCGAGCCAGGCGGGTAATGCCGTAATACTAAGCGGCATGGAGGCCGGAAGACTTCCGCGCAACGCTGTGAGAAATTCCCGATACGCCGGTAGCCGGGCGTTGCCAGCATCGTGGTCGATTTCCACACCGGTGACGATCAGCCCTTGCGCTTGCCAATCATCAAGCACCTGGCCGATCTGCGCGGTCACTTCGTCCTGGTCCAGCGACTTGAGCTGGCCATCGAGGCGAATCACCGCAATCAGCGGCCGGCCATCCTGTTTGAGCAGCGCCGCATCGATTCGCGCCCGACTCCAACCCGCCCGGGGGAAGGCCTGCAACGCCAACACTCGCAGCGTGGAAAAGTCCGCACGACTGTCTTTGAGTGCGGCTTCGTGGCCGGGCGTCCATTGCCGTTGCCAAACGTAGAGTTGTTGATCAAGCGGCGGCGCGTCCTGTCGTTCGCAACCGGCAAGCAACGCCACCATCACCAGCAAGCCCGACAGGCGAGCGAGAAAAACCATAAAGCATCCTTTGTATCTGCTGAAGGCAGCGTCCGTGAGATGCTACAGGTCGAGCACCAAAGGCTGCGAGCCCTGCGCCGGAATCGCACAACAAATCAGGACGCTTCCTTCATCCGGCACTTCCGCTGGCGGCTGTGGATAATTCACCTGGCCGCTGATCAGGCGGGTCTTGCAGGTCCCACAGGAGCCGCCGCGGCAACTGAATTCCGGACGCAAGCCACGGCTTTCCGCCAACTCCAGCAAACTGCCGCCATCGGGTTGCCAGCGGGCTTCTTTGGCCGAGCGCTGGAACACCACCGGCACCGAGGTGGTTGCGCCGGGCGGTTGCTCGATGACCACCGCGTCGGGGTCCGGCTGGCGACGCAAGGTCGACGGGCCGAAGGTTTCGGCGTGAATCCTGCTGTCACGGATGTCCAGTCCCCGAAGGCTGTCGTACAGCCCTTGGGTAAAACTGCCCGGGCCGCAGAGGACAAAGTCCAGCTGATCGTAGTCCTCCTCTTCAAGGATGGACTGGAGCAAAGCCGTGTCGATCCGTCCGGTCAAATCAAAGTCTTCGCCCTCGTGAGCATCGGCCTCCGGCTGACTGAGCAGACGCAGCACCCGCACCGCGCCACCCGCACTCTCGAGCAGGCGATCGAGCTCGGGTCGAAACGGTTGATCGGCCAACGTGCGCGAACTCTGGAAAAACCATGTCGGACGAATGTGCCGGGTGCGCAGGCCTTGATACACCACCTCCCGCACCATCGACAGCAGCGGCGTAATGCCTACCCCGGCAGCCAACAACACCAGCGGCCGACGTTCATGGGCTGCCACGGTGAAATGCCCCTGCGGTGCGCGGGCTTCCAGCAGATCACCGACACGAACCTGCTCATGCAGGTACGACGACACCAGCCCTTCACGTTTTACGCTGATGCGGAAAAAATCATCGGACGGCGCGCTCGACAAGCTGTAAGTGCGGATATGCACCTCATCGCCAATGTTGAACCGCAGTGGCAAATGCTGCCCCGCCTGAAATACCGGCAACCCTGCGTCATCGGCGGGCTCCAGATAGATTGAGCGGATGTTGTGGCTTTCCGCTTCGATCCGCGCCACTCGCAGCGGCCGCCAACGATCACCCAGGGCCTGGGCTTGCAGACGGGCGCTGGCCTGTTCCCAGGTGCCGGTCAGCAGACTGGTGGGTGAAACGCCATCGAAGCGCCAACGCAAAGCCAACGCGGCCGGCCGGCGCACCACCTGCTCCACCTCGAATGTCCACAGACGCTCGGCGCCTTGAAAGGCTTCGACCTGCGGGCCTTCAAGGATGACTTCGGTACGACCACTGAGGTGCAGCAAGTCGCCCGAGTTGAAATCGATAAACAGCAAACCTGCCCGGGGATTGATCAGCAGATTGCCCAAGGTATTGAAGAACAGGTTGCCGGCGAAGTCCGGGATGGTGAGGCGATTACCTTCCACCCGTACGAAACCGGATTGGCCGCCGCGGTGGGAAACGTCCACTGAGCGCTGGCCATCAATATCCACATAACTCGCGACGAACAACGTGTCGGCGTCGGCGATCATGGCTTTGGCCGCGTCATCCAGGCCATTCAGGTGTTGCGCAATGCGCGTCGCCGGATCCGCCAGCGGCACCGAGCGAAACTGGCGCAATTGAATGTATTGCGGACAGTTGCCGAAGGACTGTTCGACCGTGACAGCAAAACCCTCTGCCGTTACGGCGCCGACGCGACCATTGAGGCGGTTGCGCCGCCGTGTATGCAATTCGATTCCCAGCAATCCGATCGCCGCGCCATCACGCAATTGCGCAGGGTCATCCGCCCCCGGCAGGCTGTTGAACTGCAACGCATCCGGCTCGGGCGAGTGGGCGAAACCCGGTGGCCCTTCGAGAATGCTGGCCCAAGGATTACCGTCGGCGTCCACCGCGCCGTACAGCATGAACGGCAGTTGCTCATAGAATGTACGGTGCTGGTCCGGCATCTCGGTGCGAACCACCCTACGCCCCAACGTCTCCATTCGCTCGGCAACACCGACGTGTGCCTGCATCTGTTTCTCGCCAGCGTGCCAAGGTGAACGGTCCATAACGGCTTCTCCCCGCGCCATGAGCGCAGTGTGGACGGCCCGACAAGGTCGGGCCGCAGCATCAGGCAGTTTTTTGCAGGCCGACGACGGTGCGCGGCATACCAACAAAACCAGGCAAGGCTTCGATACGCGCGAGCCAGGCTCGTACATTGGCGTAGTTTTCGAGCGAGACATTGCCTTCGGGCGCATGGGCGATGTAGCTGTAGGCCGCGACGTCGGCAATGGTCGGTTCGGTGCCAACCAGATAAGGCGAAGCCGCCAGTTCCTGATCGATCTGTTTGAGCCAGATGTGAGAGTAGGCAATCACCTCTTCAGCGTTATATGCCGCACCAAACACAGTGATCAGCCTTGCCCTGGCCGGACCAAAGGCAATCGGGCCGGCCGCCACAGACAACCAGCGTTGCACCTTCGCCGCGCCAACCGGGTCGGCCGGCAACCAGCGACCGTTGCCATATTTTTGCGCCAGATAAACCAGGATTGCGTTGGAGTCGGCCAGCACCACGCCTTGATCCTCAATGGCCGGAACCTGCCCGAAAGGATTAATCGCCAGGTAATCCGGCTGTTTGTGCGCACCTTTGGCCAGATCAACCAGGATAAGCTCGGTCGGCAGTTGCAGCAGGGACAGCATCAGTTCCACACGGTGAGCATGGCCGGAGCGCGGGAAGTTATAGAGTTTGATCGCTTGCATGGTCGACTCCACTGGGGTGATGGTGCCGTCCAGGACAGATCAGCACCGATGGCCGCTATCTTCCACCCGCAACCAAAACAACAGAATAGCCAGCAAGTGCAATCCATTATTTCACCCAGTGAAATAAACCATCAGCCCTGCAAGTCCGGGTGTTCCCGCAAGGCCTTCACCGTGAAGTCCACAAAACTGCGAATCCGCGCGGGGGCGTTACGCCCGCCCTGGTAAACGACATGGATGGGCAGCGGCGGCAGTTCGAAGTCAGCCAAAACGATTTCCAGCTCTGCGGACGCGACTTTGCTGGCGACCTGATAAGACAGGACGCGGGTGAATCCCAACCCCAGGCACGCGGCCGTAATGGCGGCCTGATTCGCCGTCACCACCAGGCGTGGTTCCGGTCGAACATTCAGTGGCGCTCCGGCGTCAAGAAAGGGCCAGCTTTTCATTTGACCGATAGCGGACGTCGCAATAACCGCTGCGCGGGTCAGATCCTGAGGATGGGTCGGCCTGCCATGCGCCTCAAGAAATTGCGGAGAAGCACAAATCACCCGGCGCACTTCACCGACGCGAATCGCATGCTGATTACTATCGGGCAGCTCACCGATACGCACCGCCACATCGATCCCCTCTTCGACCATGCTCACCACTCGATCGACCAGCAACCCATTGATGCAGACCTCAGGAAACTGTGTCAGATAACTCACCATCACCGGCGTGACAAACAAATCGCCAAACAGTACTGGCGCCGTAATCGTCAGTTGCCCGCGAGGTTCTGCGTGACTGCCCGCCGCCGAGTCCTCCGCTTCCTGCACCTCAGCGAGAATTCTCCGACAGTCTTCCAGATACCGCTGACCTGCCTCGCTCAAATGCACACTGCGGGTGGTGCGCGTCAGCAGCAACGTGCCAATGCGTTTTTCCAGCGCGGCCACTGCACGGGTGACACTGGCCGCCGACATACCCAAACGCCGCGCCGCCGCCGAGAAACCTTGGTCCTGGGCTACAGCGGCGAAAACCTGCATTTCCTGGAATCGGTCCACTGGGCATGTCCTCCATTCAGATAAAAATCGCAACCGTCAGGCTGCGATTTTGAGCGCGACGTCGAAAACGACCTAGTCTGACATCACCGGGAAAAGAGTGAGGGCTTGGTCATGGCGAAGAACAAGAAGCGGGCACAAAAGCAGCCAATGGCTGACAGCTCGAAAATGAACAACAAAGACTACCTGAAAGCACTGCGCGAACTGCACGTCGAAACCGTCAAGCTGCAGGAGTGGGTGCGACACAAAGGCATCAAGGTGTGCATCGTTTTTGAGGGTCGCGACGGGGCTGGCAAGGGCGGCACCATCAAGGCGTTGACCGAGCGGGTGAGCCCGCGTGTCTTCCGGGTGATAGCGCTAACCGCACCTACCGAACGCGAGAAAAGTCAGATGTATGTGCAGCGCTACCTGCCGCATCTGCCGGCGGCTGGCGAAGTGGTGATCTTTGATCGCAGTTGGTACAACCGCGCCGGCGTGGAGCGGGTGATGGGGTTCTGCACCCAGGAACAAGTGGATAGCTTCCTGAAGGCCATCCCTCTAGTCGAGCGCGCGATCGTCGATTCAGGTGTCATTCTGATCAAGTACTGGCTGGAAGTGAGTCCGGAGGAGCAGACACGACGGCTTCAGGCTCGCATCAAGGACGGACGCAAAATCTGGAAACTCACCGGCATGGACCTCAAGTCCTACAGCCGCTGGTATGACTATTCACGGGCACGTGACGACATGTTCAAGATGACCGACACCGACCATGCACCGTGGTTGGTGGCCAACTCGAACGACAAGCGACGGGCGCGCCTGAACATCATCACCGACCTGCTCAGTCGCATTCCCTATGAGGATGTTCCGAGGGAAACCGTGAAGTTGCCCAAACGCCAGAAGCCGGGCGGCTATCGAGAACCGGATTACCCACTGCGGTTGATTGCGGAAAAATTCTGAGCTGAATGTAAAAGGGGCAAGATCCTGTCAATGACAGCGACCTCGCCCCTTGTTTCAGCTGTGGATAACTTATTCCACCGTCACCGATTTCGCCAGGTTACGCGGCTGGTCAACGTCCGTGCCTTTCAATACCGCGACGTAGTACGACAGCAACTGCAGCGGAATGGTGTAGAGGATCGGCGACAGGATGTCGTGGATGTGCGGCATGTGCACAACATGGGTGCCTTCGCCGTTGGTCATGCCGGCCTGCTCGTCGGCGAAGACGATCAGTTGGCCGCCACGGGCGCGGACTTCCTGAAGGTTGGACTTCAACTTCTCCAGCAGTTCGTTGTTCGGCGCCACGGTCACCACAGGCATGTCGTTATCCACAAGCGCCAACGGCCCGTGTTTCAGCTCGCCAGCCGGATAGGCTTCGGCGTGGATGTAGGAGATTTCCTTGAGTTTCAAGGCACCTTCCATCGCCACCGGGAACTGCGCGCCACGACCGAGGAACAGCGTGTGATGCTTCTCGGCGAACAACTCGGCGATTTTTTCCACGGTGCTGTTCATCGCCAGAGCTTCGCCAAGACGTGTTGGCAGGCGACGCAGTTCTTCGACCAGTGTGGCTTCGACGCCTTTAGCCAATGTGCCGCGAACCTGACCCAGGGACAGGGTCAACAACAGCAAGCCGACCAGTTGAGTAGTAAACGCTTTGGTCGATGCGACACCGATTTCGCGACCGGCATGCGTCAGCAGAGTCAGGTCGGACTCACGCACCAGCGAGCTGATGCCGACGTTGCAGATAGCCAGGCTGGCGAGGAAACCCAGTTCCTTGGCGTTGCGCAGCGCAGCCAGCGTGTCGGCGGTTTCGCCGGACTGGGAAATGGTCACGAACAGGGTGTCGGGCTGCACCACCACTTTGCGGTAGCGGAATTCACTGGCGACTTCGACCTGGCACGGAATGCCGGCCAGTTCTTCGAGCCAGTAACGGGCAACCATGCCGGCGTGATAACTGGTGCCGCAAGCGACGATCTGCACGTTACGCACTTTGGCGAACAACTCGGCGGCCTGAGGGCCGAACGCCTGCACCAGCACGCCGTTCGGGCTCAGACGACCTTCGAGGGTGCGTTGCACAACAGCCGGTTGTTCGTGGATTTCCTTGAGCATGAAGTGACGGAATTCGCCCTTGTCAGCCGCTTCGGCGCCGTCACGGTACTGCACGGTTTCACGGGTGACGGCATTGCCGCTGACGTCCCAGATCTGCACGTTGTCTCGACGAATTTCGGCGATATCGCCTTCTTCCAGGTACATGAAACGGTCAGTGACCTGACGCAGGGCCAACTGGTCGGAGGCGAGAAAGTTTTCCCCCAGACCCAGTCCGATCACCAACGGGCTGCCACTGCGGGCAGCGACCAGGCGATCCGGTTGATCGGCACTGATCACGGCCAGACCGTAAGCACCGTGCAGCTCTTTCACGGTGGCCTTGAGCGCCACGGTCAGATCCTTCAGATCCTTGAGTTTGTGATTCAGCAGATGGGCGATGACTTCGGTGTCGGTGTCCGAGGTGAACACGTAACCCAGCGCCTTGAGTTGTTCGCGCAGGGCTTCATGGTTCTCGATGATGCCGTTGTGCACCACTGCCAGATCGCCGGAGAAATGCGGGTGCGCATTACGCTCGCACGGCGCACCGTGTGTGGCCCAGCGAGTGTGAGCGATACCGAGGCGACCGATCAGCGGCTCGGCTTCAAGTGCCAGTTCCAGCTCGCTGACTTTGCCTGGACGACGCATGCGCTCAAGCTTTGCATCGTTGGTGAAGATCGCCACACCGGCGCTGTCATAGCCACGGTATTCGAGGCGTTTGAGGCCTTCGAGCAGGATGGCGGTGATGTTACGTTCTGCGACTGCGCCGACAATTCCACACATGCTATTTCTCCTGACTGACAGCCGCGCAAATCAAAGTGATACCGCGGGCCTGAATCTGATCCCGTGCCTCAAGCGGCAGGCGATCATCGGTAATAAGGGTATGGACACTGCTCCAGGGCAGTTCCAGGTTGGGAATCTTGCGGCCGATCTTATCGGCCTCGACCATCACGATCACTTCGCGGGCGACATCGGCCATGACCCGGCTCAGTCCCAGCAATTCATTGAAGGTGGTGGTTCCACGTACCAGGTCGATGCCATCGGCACCGATGAACAACTGGTCGAAATCGTACGAGCGCAGAACCTGCTCGGCGACCTGCCCCTGGAAGGATTCGGAGTGCGGATCCCAAGTGCCGCCCGTCATCAACAGCACCGGTTCGTGTTCGAGTTCGCTCAGGGCGTTGGCGACGTGCAGGGAATTGGTCATCACCACCAGGCCAGGTTGCTGCCCCAGTTCGGGGATCATCGCAGCGGTCGTGCTGCCGCTGTCGATGATGATCCGTGCATGCTCGCGAATCCGCGTGACGGCAGCGCGAGCGATGGCCTGCTTGTATTTGGAGACTGGCTGACCGATGTCGGCCACCAATTCCTGAGGCATGGTGACGGCACCGCCGTAACGGCGTAGCAACAAGCCATTGCTTTCGAGCGCCGCCAGATCCTTGCGAATCGTAACTTCCGAAGTTTCGAAACGCTTGGCCAGCTCATCCACACTGACTTCGCCCTGCTCATTGAGCAAGGCGAGGATATTGTGACGACGTTGGGGAGTATTGCGTTTCGACATGGCTTAGTAAGTTTCGATTCGAAAGATAACAGAAGCAATCAAAACCTATCGGCGAAACTTCGTCAAGCGAGACGCGACAAAAAGATCTGTGGATAACTCAGCTCTTCTTGATTTTCTCCGGCCGCTTCCAGCCGTCAATGTTCTTCTGGCGTGCACGGCCCACAGCCAATTGTGCGTTATCCACATTCTGCGTAATGGTCGAGCCGGCGGCGGTGGTCGCACCGCTGGAGATATCCACAGGCGCCACCAATGAGTTGTTGGAACCGATGAACACATCCTCACCGAGGACGGTTTTCCACTTGTTGGCGCCGTCATAGTTGCAGGTGATGGTGCCGGCGCCGATGTTGGTGCGCGCGCCGATTTCGGCATCGCCCAGGTAGGTCAGGTGACCGGCCTTGGCGCCTTCGCCCATATGCGCGTTTTTCAGCTCGACAAAGTTACCCACATGGGCGCGAGCCTCCAGGACTGTGCCGGGACGCAGGCGAGCGAACGGTCCGGCATCGCTGCCTTCTCCAAGAATGGCGCCTTCGATATGACTGTTGGCCTTGATCACCACGCCTTTACGCAGAGTGCTGTCCTTGATCACGCAATTCGGACCGATCACCACGTCGTCTTCGATGACGACTTTGCCTTCGAGGATCACGTTGATGTCGATCAGCACATCGCGGCCGACGGTGACTTCACCACGCACGTCGAAACGCGCCGGGTCACGCAGGGTCACGCCTTGAGCCATCAAACGACGACCCGCGCGCAATTGATAGTGACGCTCAAGTTCAGAGAGCTGCTTGCGATCGTTGGCGCCCTGCACTTCCATGGCGTCGTGAGGCTGTTCGGTCGCCACGACCAAACCGTCGCTGACCGCCATGGCAATCACGTCAGTCAGGTAATACTCGCCCTGGGCGTTGTTGTTGGAGAGACGACTCATCCAGCCACCCAACTGCGCGAACGGCAGCGCCAGGATGCCGGTATTGCCTTCAGTGATCGAGCGCTCGGCTTCGCTGGCGTCTTTTTGCTCGACGATCGCCGTGACCTTGCCGGCGCCATCGCGGACGATGCGGCCATAGCCGGTCGGGTCGTCCAGTTCGACGGTCAGCAAACCCAATTGCTGCGGTGCAACGTGCTTGAGCAGGCGCTGAAGGGTTTCGACTTCGATCAACGGCACGTCGCCGTACAGAATCAAAACGGTGTCGGACTCAATGAATGGCACGGCTTGAGCTACCGCATGACCAGTACCCAGCTGTTTGTCCTGCAGGACAAAATTCAGATCATCCGCCGCCAGACGCTCACGAACGGCATCGGCACCGTGGCCAATCACCACGTGGATGCGCTGTGGATCAAGTTGTCGAGCGCTGTGGATAACGTGGCCAAGCATCGAGTTGCCGGCAATCGGGTGCAGCACTTTCGGCAATGCCGAACGCATGCGAGTGCCCTGACCAGCAGCGAGGATAACGATTTCAAGAGACATGACTGGCTACCAATCCTGGGGTGGTCAGCGGCTGTGACCAGGTTTATTAAATTCGGAAAAGAAAAAAGGGTAGCCGAGGCTACCCTTTTTAATCAATCGCGCAACAAGTGATGGCCTGTTAGTGGCCGAACTTCTTGCGGATCTGCTGGACGGTGCGCAGCTGAGCTGCAGCCTCGGCCAGACGTGCGGCAGCAGAACCGTAATCGAATTCCGCGCCCCGCTCATGCAAGGCCTTCTCGGCAGCCTTAACGGCTTCCTGAGCGGAGGCTTCGTCCAGGTCGGCAGCTCGTTGCACGGTGTCGGCAAGAACCTTGACCATGTTCGGCTGAACCTCGAGGAAACCACCGGAGATGTAATACACCTCCTCTTCCCCGCCCTGCTTGACCAGGCGGATCGGGCCAGGCTTGAGATTAGTGATCAGTGGCGCGTGGCCCAGGGCGATACCAAGATCACCCAGTGCACCGTGCGCAATCACCATCTCGACCAGGCCGGAAAAGATTTCTCCTTCCGCACTGACGATATCGCAATGGACTGTCATAGCCATCTGATTGCCTCAAACTAAATTAGCGCCCGTTGCCGGGCGCCGGGATTACAGTTTCTTGGCTTTCTCGATCGCTTCTTCGATGCCGCCGACCATGTAGAACGCTTGTTCTGGCAGGTGGTCGTAGTCACCGTTGAGGATGCCTTTGAAGCCAGCAATGGTGTCTTTCAGGGAAACGTATTTACCCGAAGCACCGGTGAAGACTTCAGCCACGAAGAACGGCTGCGACAAGAAACGCTGGATCTTACGAGCACGGTTTACCAACTGCTTGTCGGCTTCCGACAGCTCGTCCATACCCAGGATCGCAATGATGTCCTTCAGTTCTTTGTAACGCTGCAGAACATACTGTACACCGCGAGCGGTGTCGTAGTGGTCCTGGCCGATCACGTTCGGGTCCAGCTGACGCGAAGTCGAGTCGAGTGGATCGACCGCCGGGTAGATACCCAGGGAAGCGATGTCACGGGACAGAACGACGGTGGCGTCCAAGTGGGCGAAGGTGGTCGCTGGCGACGGGTCAGTCAAGTCATCCGCAGGTACGTATACCGCCTGGATCGAGGTGATCGAACCGTTCTTGGTCGAAGTGATACGCTCTTGCAGAGTACCCATCTCTTCGGCCAGGGTCGGCTGGTAACCTACTGCGGAAGGCATACGGCCCAGCAGTGCGGATACTTCAGTACCGGCCAGGGTGTAACGATAGATGTTGTCGACGAACAGCAGAACGTCGTTACCTTCGTCACGGAACTTCTCGGCCATGGTCAGGCCGGTCAATGCTACGCGCAGACGGTTACCCGGCGGCTCGTTCATCTGACCGTAAACCAGTGCCACTTTGTCCAGAACGTTGGAATCCTTCATCTCGTGGTAGAAGTCGTTACCCTCACGAGTACGCTCACCCACACCGGCGAACACGGAATAACCGCTGTGCTCGATGGCGATGTTACGGATCAGTTCCATCATGTTTACGGTTTTGCCTACACCGGCACCACCGAACAGACCGACTTTACCGCCCTTGGCGAACGGGCAAACCAGGTCGATAACCTTGATGCCGGTTTCCAGCAGGTCGTTGCCGCCCGCTTGTTCAGCGAAGGTTGGCGCAGGACGGTGAATGCCCCAACGCTCTTCGGTGTCGATCGGGCCTGCTTCGTCGATCGGGTTGCCCAGTACGTCCATGATCCGGCCCAGCGTCGCTTTACCGACCGGTACGGA
The DNA here is from genome assembly GCF_048079215.1 of Pseudomonas sp. NFX71. Lineage (NCBI taxonomy): Bacteria > Pseudomonadati > Pseudomonadota > Gammaproteobacteria > Pseudomonadales > Pseudomonadaceae > Pseudomonas > Pseudomonas sp. NFX71. Next base: position 1,913,917 of record NZ_CP182230.1, read on the forward strand.
GATGGCAGCGCCAGAGTCGGTGACTTCCAGACCGCGCTTCAAGCCCTCGGTGGAACCCATCGCAATGGTACGAACCACGCCGTCGCCCAGCTGCTGCTGAACTTCCAGGGTGGTTTCGGCCGCGCTCACTACTTTCAGCGCGTTGTAGATGCTCGGTACGCTGTCGCGTGGAAATTCCACGTCGATAACGGCGCCGATGATTTGAACGATACGTCCGCTACTCATAGCTGGATCCTCTGAATATTTGAACCGTTAAACCGCGGCAGCGCCGCCGACGATTTCCGAGATCTCTTGGGTGATCGCAGCCTGACGCGCCTTGTTGTAGACCAGCTGCAAATCGCTGATCAAATCACCGGCGTTGTCGGTAGCGTTCTTCATCGCGATCATCCGCGCAGCTTGTTCAGCCGCGTTGTTCTCGACCACCGCCTGGTAGACCTGCGACTCCACGTAACGGACCATCAAGCCGTCAAGCAGCTCTTTGGCGTCCGGTTCGTACAGATAATCCCAGTGGTGCTTGAGTTCTTGATCCGGGGTTGCCACCAGTGGAATCAACTGCTCCACGGTAGGATGTTGCGTCATGGTGTTGATGAACTTGTTGGACACCACGGACAGGCGATCAATACGGCCGTCCAGATAGGCATCCAGCATCACCTTGACGCTGCCGATCAGGTCATTGATCGACGGCTCTTCACCCAGGTGGCTGATAGCTGCTACGACGTTACCGCCGAAGTTGCGGAAGAAAGCCGCACCCTTGCTACCAACAACACACAGATCAATCTCGACGCCGTTTTCGCGGTTTACCGCCATGTCCTTGACCAGAGCCTTGAACAGGTTGGTGTTCAAGCCACCACACAGACCACGGTCACTGCTCACCACGACGTAACCGACGCGCTTTACTTCACGGTCGATCATGAACGGGTGGCGATATTCCGGGTTGGCGTTGGCCAAATGACCAATAACCTGGCGGATGCGCTCCGCGTAAGGACGGCTAGCAGCCATGCGCATTTGTGCCTTGCGCATTTTACTGACCGCCACTTTTTCCATGGCGCTGGTAATCTTTTGCGTGCTTTTGATGCTCGCAATCTTACTGCGAATCTCTTTTGCGCCTGCCATGTAACACCTATCAGGTTAGCAAGCGGGAGCCTTGCGGCCCCCGCTGCGGCTTACCAGGTTTGGGTGGCCTTGAACTTCTCGATACCGGCTTTCATGCCAGCGTCGATTTCGTCATTGAAGTCACCCTTCACGTTGATCTTCGCCATCAAATCGGCGTGATCGCGGTTGAAGAAAGCAATCAGCGCTTGTTCGAAGCTGCCGATCTTGGCGATTTCAACGTCAGTCAGGAACCCACGCTCAGCGGCATACAGCGACAGCGCCATGTCAGCGATCGACATTGGTGCGTATTGCTTCTGCTTCATCAGCTCGGTAACGCGCTGACCATGCTCAAGTTGCTTACGGGTCGCTTCGTCCAGGTCAGAAGCGAACTGGGCGAATGCCGCCAGTTCACGGTACTGAGCCAGAGCGGTACGGATACCACCGGAGAGCTTCTTGATGATCTTGGTCTGAGCGGCACCACCCACACGGGATACCGAAACACCGGCGTTCACAGCAGGACGGATCCCGGAGTTGAACATGGCCGATTCCAGGAAGATCTGACCGTCGGTGATGGAAATCACGTTGGTCGGAACGAACGCGGAAACGTCGCCAGCCTGGGTTTCGATGATCGGCAGTGCGGTCAGGGAACCGGTTTTGCCGGTCACTGCGCCGTTGGTGAACTTCTCTACGTATTCTTCCGAAACGCGGGATGCGCGCTCGAGCAGACGGGAGTGGAGATAGAACACGTCGCCTGGGTAAGCTTCACGGCCTGGTGGACGGCGCAGCAGCAGGGAAATCTGGCGGTAAGCCACTGCTTGCTTGGACAGATCGTCATAAACGATCAGCGCGTCTTCACCGCGGTCGCGGAAGAATTCACCCATGGTGCAACCGGAGTACGGTGCCAGGAATTGCAGTGCTGCAGATTCCGAAGCGCTCGCTGCCACGACGATGGTGTTAGCCAGTGCGCCGTTTTCTTCCAGCTTGCGAACCACGTTGGCGATGGTCGATTGTTTCTGACCGATTGCTACGTAGACGCAGAAAATGCCGCTGTTTTTCTGGTTGATGATCGCGTCGATCGCCAGAGCGGTTTTACCGATCTGACGGTCACCGATGATCAGCTCACGCTGGCCACGGCCGACAGGGATCATGGCATCGACAGCCTTGTAGCCAGTCTGTACAGGCTGGTCTACCGACTTACGCCAGATCACGCCTGGAGCAACTTTCTCGACCGCATCGGTCTCGGTGTTGTTCAGCGGACCTTTGCCGTCAACTGGGTTACCCAGTGCGTCGACTACGCGACCCAGCAGTTCCTTACCAACCGGAACTTCGAGGATGCGGCCGGTGCACTTGGCGCTCATGCCTTCAGCCAGGGACTGGTAGGCGCCCAAAACTACGGCACCAACGGAGTCCTGCTCCAGGTTGAGAGCCATACCGAAGACGCCGCCCGGAAACTCGATCATCTCGCCGTACATTACGTCGGCCAGACCGTGAATCCGCACGATACCGTCAGATACGCTGACGACAGTGCCTTCGTTACGGGCTTGGGAGGTCACATCGAGCTTGTCGATGCGGCCCTTGATAATTTCACTTATTTCGGAAGGATTGAGTTGCTGCATTGCTCTGCTGCCCCTTCAAACTCAAGATTTCAATGCTTCGGCAAGGTTCGCGAGTTTGCCGCGAACCGAGCCATCGATAACCAGGTCGCCGGCGCGGATGACAATGCCCCCAATAAGGGATTTGTCTTCCTCGACTTGCAGGCGCACTTCCCGGTTGAGTCGTGCACTGAGAACCTTGGCGAGTTTGTCTTGCTGTTCTTGGTTCAATGCAAAAGCACTGGTCACTTCAACGTCTACCGACTTCTCTTGTTCGGCCTTGTACAGGTCGAACAGAGCGGATATCTCCGGCAACAGCGGGAGACGGTCGTTTTCGGCAACGACGTTGATGAAGTTCTGTGCCTTCACATCAAACTTGTCGCCGCACACGTCAATAAACGTGGCGGCCTTGTCTGCGCTCGTCAGTCGCGGGGCCTTGAGCACGCGCTGCATGGTGTCGTCTTGCGACACTGCTGCAGCCAGGCCGAGCATGGCTGACCAAGAGGCCAGTTGCTGGTGGGCCTGGGCGTGCTCGAAGGCTGCCTTAGCGTAAGGTCGGGCCAACGTGGTCAATTCTGCCATGATCGCCCTCGCTTAAATTTCAGCAGCCAGTTTGTTTACCAGCTCCGCGTGCGCGTTTTGATCGATTGTGGCACCCAGGATCTTCTCGGCGCCGCCGACGGCCAGTGCACCCAGTTGGGCACGCAGCGCGTCTTTGACACTGTTCAGTTCCTGCTCGATCTCGGCCTGAGCCTGAACCTTCACACGGTCAGCGTCGATACGGGCTTTTTCAACAGCCTCTTCAACGATCTGGTTACCGCGTTTCTTGGCTTGCTCAATGATTTCAGCTGCCTGAGCCTTAGCTTCGCGCAGTTGTTGACCCGCTTTATCTTGGGCCAACTCCAGGTCGCGAGCTGCTCGGGCGGCAGCGTCCAGTCCATCCGCGATCTTCTTCTGACGTTCGTGCAAAGCCGCGATGACCGGAGGCCACACGAACTTCATGCAAAACAGTACAAAAATGAAGAACGCAACGGACTGGCCAATCAGGGTTGCATTAATGTTCACGCCAACACCTCGCTCGTTCGTTGCACATCAAACCAATCACTCGAAGGTTCGAGTGATTAGCCAGCGAGTTGACCAACGAATGGGTTCGCGAAGGTGAAGAACAGAGCGATACCAACACCGATCATGGTTACGGCGTCGAGCAGACCGGCAACGATGAACATTTTAACTTGGAGCATTGGAACCATTTCTGGCTGACGCGCTGCGCCTTCCAGGAACTTGCCGCCCAACAGGCCGAAACCAATTGCGGTACCCAGTGCGCCCAGGCCGATCAACAGTGCAACAGCGATAGCGGTTAGACCAACTACAGTTTCCATCTTTCCTCCCGACTTTTACGTCGTATGGTTTAGGTTTTTTAGATTTTAAAGCGGTAAAACAAATCGTTTCATAGCCCTGTTCGGGCACCCACCCGTTTGACCGGGTGGGACATCAGACTAGTCGAGACTGGTCTTAATGGTTCTCTTCGTGCGCCATCGACAGGTAAACGATGGTCAGCATCATGAAGATAAACGCCTGCAGGGTGATGATCAGGATGTGGAACACAGCCCACGCCCACTGCAGAACTATGCCCAGGCCGCTAAGCCAGAGCAGACCGCTGCCGAACATCACAGCAATCAGAATGAAGACCAGTTCGCCGGCGTACATGTTGCCGAACAGACGCAGTGCCAGCGAGATTGGCTTGGCCACCAGCGTCACGAACTCCAGCAGGAAGTTCACCGGAATCAGCAGGGCCTGAACGAAGATGTTCTTACTGCCGAACGGGTGCAGGGTCAGTTCGCCGATGAAGCCGCCGATACCCTTGACCTTGATGCTGTAGAAAATGATCAACGCGAACACCGACAGGGCCATGCCCAGGGTAGCGTTCGGGTCAGTGGTCGATACGGCACGGAATGGAATGTGCGCATCACCAGTGATCAGGATGGCCAGCTGAGGAATCCAGTCGACCGGGATCAGGTCGACGGCGTTCATCAGGAAGACCCAGACGAAGATGGTCAGTGCCAGCGGTGCAATCACCGGGCTACGGCCATGGAAGCTGTCTTTCACGCTGCCATCGACGAATTCGACCAATACTTCAACGAAGTTCTGCAAAGCACCAGGCTGACCGGAAGTCGCCTTCTTCGCCGCCATGCGGAAAAGAAGAACGAAGATCAGACCCAAAGCGACCGACCAGCCGAGAGTATCGACGTGGAAAGCCCAGAAGCCCATTTCTTTGGCTTCTGCTGCGGTGTGGGCAAAACCCCACCCGCCGGTTGGGTGCTGACCGAAGGTCAGGTTCTGCAAGTGGTGCTGGATATAGCCCGAAGCGGTTGTTTCTGCCATGGTTGCCTCAAACGCCCTAAGGTCTCGAAAGTCTTGTTCTCATCAGCAGGGGCGCGAACCAGCTGACCAGTTGGGTCAACACGAAGACGCCGAATACTGCTAGCGGCGCCAATGGCTTCACACCTGCGAACGTCAATGCAAAGAGCACTGCCGTCAAAATCAGTTTGCCCGCCTCACCGGCATAAAAAGACCGGACGATGGCTTGAGCTGCTCGGGCGCCGGAAAACCGAAATGCCCTGTGAGCGAAATAAACATTGGGTAGCAAGGCTATCAGGCCTCCGCAGAGTCCCGAGTACCCGGCAACGACTCCGTGCCATTGCCAGAGCGCCAAAGCGGCGATCAGCAAAACGACAAACTGAGCCATCAACACCGGAAAAACTGCCAGGCGATGGAACGGCAAGCGGTTTGGCGTGCGGCTTTCCATCACAATTACTCCCCAATGGTCGGCTGCCAGAATTCAATAACTTGGCATAATTTGTGCCGACAAAATGCGCGCAGAGTATAGGGGCGGTTCTGCCCCTATTCAACTGTCAGGTAGTGATTTCCGACTGCACGCTACATGAGGAAATGTTTCAGCGAATGTGCGCAAGCACACCCTGAAGCTCATCGAGGGAGTTGTAACCGATCACCAACTGCCCCTTCCCCTTCTTTCCGTGTCGGATCTGCACCGCAGAGCCTAGCCGCTCGGCCAGACGCTGCTCGAGTCGGGCGATATCCGGGTCCGGTTTTACCGGTTCGGCAGGCTCCTGTTTGCCACTCAACCACTGGCGAACCAGTGCCTCAGTCTGGCGCACAGTCAGCCCCCGTGCGACAACATGTCGCGCCCCTTCAACCTGTTGATTTTCCGGCAAACCAAGCAAAGCACGCGCATGACCCATTTCCAGGTCGCCGTGGGACAGCATGGTTTTGATAACTTCCGGCAACGCGATCAAGCGTAGCAGGTTGGCCACGGTCACGCGGGATTTGCCCACCGCTTCGGCCACTTGTTGCTGAGTCAGCTGGAATTCCTGCTGCAAACGCTGCAGGGCGACCGCTTCCTCGATCGGATTGAGGTCTTCGCGCTGGATGTTCTCGATCAGTGCCATGGCGATGGCGGTTTCATCCGGCACATCGCGAACCATCGCCGGGATGGTTTCCTGGCCAGCCTGCTGGCTGGCGCGCCAGCGGCGTTCGCCGGCAATGATTTCGAAGCGACCGCTGCCGATCGGACGAACCACGATCGGCTGCATCACCCCTTGGGCCTTGATCGACTGCGCCAGTTCTTCCAGCGCTTGCGGGTCCATGTCCCGACGTGGCTGGTACTTGCCGCGCTGGATCAGGTCCAGGGGCAGATGCTGCAGCTCACGCTGATCGGCTTGTACGGCCTGCTCTTCCAGCGAGCTGACAGTCGGACCGCTCAGCAGTGCATCCAGTCCACGTCCGAGACCTCGTTTCTTGACGGCCATGGGGATTCCTTAAGTTGGCTGAGCAGCGGCGGTGCGTGAGTTTTTGCGCTGACGGCGAACCATCTCGCCCGCCAATGCCAGATAGGCAATGGCGCCCCGTGATGTTTTGTCGTACGCCAGCGCCGGCATGCCATAGCTTGGCGCTTCGGCCAGGCGGATGTTGCGCGGAATGACGGTGTCGTAGAGCTGCTCGCCGAAGTGTTCCTTGAGCTGAGCCGACACGTCATTCATCAGGCTCAGGCGCGGGTCGTACATCGTGCGCAACAAGCCTTCGACTTTCAGGTTCGGGTTCAGCAGTTCAGCGATGCGCTTGATGTTATCCACAAGGTCGCTCAAGCCTTCGAGCGCAAAGTACTCGCACTGCATGGGGATAATGACCCCGTCAGCCGCGACCAGAGCGTTCAGTGTCAGCATCGACAGCGACGGCGGGCAGTCGATCAAAATGTAATCGTAGTTTTCACGGATCGGCGCCAACGCGCTGCGCAAGCGGCTTTCCTTCATCTGCATTTCCAGCAGGACCACTTCGGCCGCGGTCAGGTCACGGTTGGCCGGCAACAGCTGGTAACCACCATGCTCGGAGTAGTGCATGGCCTGGGCCAGATCACACTCGCCGATCAGCAGGTCGTAAACCGAATTTTCCAGGCCGTGTTTATCCACACCGCTGCCCATGGTGGCGTTGCCCTGTGGATCAAGATCGATCAACAGCACCCGGCGCTTGGTAGCGACCAGGGAAGCTGCGAGGTTGATGCAGGTGGTGGTTTTACCCACACCACCTTTTTGGTTCGCTATCGCGAATACCTTAGCCATTCTTGCTTGTGTTCCCAATCATGCCGTGCGGCGCAGTATCAGCAGATGGCGTTGGCCTTGGCAACCAGGTACGGCCAGGGCGTGTTCGCTATCGAGGTGGAAGTCTGCCGGCAATGCTACCAGCTCATCGGCTGGATGAACGCCCTTCATTGCCAGCCAGCGTGTATCGGCGTCGCCGAGGTGCCGCGTCCAGTTGCTGAAGTTCTCCATGCTGCTGAACGCCCGGGAGATGATCCCGTTGAATGGCTGCGCAGGCTGGAAGGCTTCGACGCGACTGTGGATAACTTGCAGGTTATCCAGTTTGAGTTCGAGTTTGACCTGGGTCAGGAAGCGGGTTTTCTTGCCGTTGCTGTCCAGGCAGGTCACTTGCGACGCTGGAAACAGGATGGCAAGCGGTATACCCGGCATGCCGCCACCGCTGCCAACGTCCAGCCAGCGGCCGTTTTCGATGAACGCCATCACGCTCAAACTATCGAGCAGGTGACGCGAGACCATTTCGTCCGGATCGCGAACGGCGGTCAGGTTGTAAGCCTTGTTCCATTTGATCAACAGGGCCAGATAGCCCAGCAATTGCGCGTGCTGGGTTTCGGTCAGTGTGACACCGAGCTGGCGAGCACCTGTGGATAACTCTTCTGCGTGTTGCGAGGTGACCAACGAACTCAAGCGCTTTGCTCCAACTGACGGCCCGCGCCGCGTTTTTTCAAATGAATCATCAACAGCGAAATCGCTGCCGGGGTAACGCCCGGAATACGCGACGCCTGGCCCAGGGTCTCTGGACGGGTCGCACCGAGCTTGCTCTGGATCTCTTTCGAGAGACCGGAAATGTTCGTGTAATCGATATCCACAGGCAGTTTTGTATCTTCGCTGGCCCGCAGACGGGCGATTTCATCCTGTTGGCGATCGATGTAGCCGGCGTATTTGGTCTTGATTTCAACCTGCTCGGCAACCTGTGGATCTTCTGCGCCACCACCGGTGACGGCGATCAGACCAGCGTAGTCGATTTCCGGACGGCTCAGCAGGTTGAGCAAGTTGTATTCGTGGGTCAGTGGAGTGCCGAATTTTTCGGAAATCGCATCGCCCTGCTCGGTGCCCGGGCGAACCCAGGTGCTTTTCAGACGTTGTTCTTCCAGAGCGATGCTTTCGCGTTTGGTGCAGAAAGCCGCCCAGCGCGCATCATCGACCAGACCCAGTTCGCGACCTTTTTCGGTCAAGCGCAGGTCGGCGTTGTCTTCGCGCAGGATCAGGCGGTATTCGGCGCGGGACGTGAACATCCGGTACGGTTCCTGAGTGCCCAATGTAATCAGGTCATCGACCAAAACGCCGATGTACGCCTCGTCGCGACGCGGGCACCAGGCGTCTTTGCCCTGCGCGCGCAGTGCCGCGTTGGCACCGGCCAGCAAACCTTGGGCCCCGGCCTCTTCATAACCGGTGGTGCCATTGATCTGTCCGGCGAAAAACAGGCCGCCAATCACTTTGGTTTCCAGGCTGTACTTCAGGTCGCGAGGATCGAAATAGTCGTATTCGATGGCGTAGCCCGGACGCACGATGTGCGCATTCTCCATGCCGCGGATCGATTGCACGATCTGCAATTGCACGTCGAACGGCAGGGAAGTGGATATCCCGTTCGGGTAGAGCTCGTGGGTGGTCAGCCCTTCCGGTTCGATGAAGACCTGGTGGCTTTCCTTGTCGGCAAAGCGGTGGATCTTGTCTTCGATTGACGGGCAATAACGCGGGCCGATGCCTTCGATCAACCCTGCATCGGAATACATCGGCGAACGGTCGAGGTTCGCTGCGATGATCTCGTGGGTTCGGGCGTTGGTGTGGGTAATCCAGCAGCTCACCTGTTTCGGGTGCTGCTCTTTGGAACCCATGAACGACATCACCGGGATCGGCGTATCGCCGGCTTGCTCGGTCATCACCGAGAAATCAACCGATCGACCGTCGATGCGCGGCGGTGTCCCTGTTTTCAAGCGGCCAACACGCAGCGGCAATTCACGCAGACGATGAGCCAGGGCAATCGATGGCGGATCACCGGCGCGACCACCGGAATAATTCTGCATGCCGATGTGGATAAGTCCACCGAGGAAGGTGCCAGTGGTCAACACCACGGAATCCGCGAAGAAACGCAGGCCCATTTGGGTGACAACACCGCGCACCTGTTCCTGCTCGACGATCAGGTCATCAGCGGCTTGTTGAAATATCCACAGGTTCGGCTGGTTCTCCAATGCTTCGCGGACAGCGGCCTTGTACAGAACCCGGTCTGCCTGAGCGCGAGTTGCACGCACGGCAGGGCCTTTGCGGCTGTTCAGAACGCGAAACTGGATGCCACCTTTATCGGTCGCCATGGCCATCGCGCCGCCGAGGGCATCGATTTCTTTCACCAGATGGCTTTTGCCGATCCCGCCGATGGCAGGGTTGCAACTCATGGCACCGAGGGTTTCCACGTTATGCGTCAGCAACAGGGTTTTTGCACCCATGCGTGCTGAGGCCAGTGCTGCCTCGGTACCGGCATGACCGCCGCCGATGACGATCACTTCAAAACGGGAAGGGAAATCCACCACGCACCTCGTGCCTGCTTCAGTTAGGTAATCAGGAATAGTTTGAGCTCAGGTTTTTGGACCTGGGCGGCAAGTATAGGGACTTCGCCCTTCCTAAAGAACCCTTTGCACAAAATTTAACCAGCTGTGGAGAAGTCGGGGTTATAGAAATTAAAAAGAGAGAAATTTATTAAATCTTTGTTTTTATGTTTATTTCTACTGAGGCACATTTCTGTGGATAGATTTATACAGCCCTTTAAATTCAATATGTACAGAGATTCAAAACCCTGTGGTCATGTGCCAATGAGGGCCTTGGATAACCGGTGTAAGCCTGTGGATGAAAGGGGTGGTTATCCACAGAGGCGGTTATCTTCAGTTTTGAGGCCCTGTTATCAACTGACCTTAGTGGCAGTTATTCACAGGGCTTAATCCACAGAAAGATGGTGATTGGTCAAATTCCAGGCATGGAAAATCCACCCAAGCAGAAAGAATCTGCCCGGCACTGGAGACAATTCAAGAAAAGGAAGGAGAACAGACAGGCACGAACGGCCTGTCTGTGGATAACGGAAAGACTATTTACCGATACAGAAGCTGGAAAAGATTCGTCCCAGCAGATCATCGGAGCTGAATGCGCCGGTGATTTCACCCAAAGCGTGCTGTGCCTGGCGCAAATCCTCGGCCAGCAATTCACCGGCACCTGCCAGGGTCAGCTGTGCACGTCCATGTTCGAGGGAAGCACTGGCATGACGCAATGCTTCAAGGTGACGCCTGCGAGCACTGAAGCTGCTTTCCGAGGTCTGCTCATAGCCCATGCAGGCCTTGAGGTGGTCACGCAGCAATTCCAGGCCCTCGCCTGCAGACTTGGCGCTGAGGCTGATGGTGACGTGCCCATCCTCGCTGACTTCCAGGGCAATAGCTTCACCGGTCAGGTCTGCCTTGTTACGGATCAGTGTGACTTTGGCCGGATCCGGGCGGGTCTCGAGGAACTCCGGCCATAGCGCGAACGGATCGAGTGCTTCGGGAGCGGTGGCATCGACGACCAGCAGCACGCGATCTGCCTCGCCGATGGCTTTCAATGCCCGTTCCACACCGATTTTCTCGACCTGATCCTCGGTGTCCCGCAGGCCTGCCGTATCGACCACGTGCAACGGCATGCCATCAATGTGGATATGTTCGCGAAGAATGTCCCGGGTGGTGCCGGCAATCTCGGTCACGATCGCCGCTTCTCGTCCGGCCAGGGCGTTCAGCAAGCTGGATTTGCCAGCGTTCGGCCGACCGGCGATGACCACCGTCATGCCGTCACGCAACAACGCACCCTGCCCGGCTTCTCGCAGTACGGTGGATAACTCGTCGCGAACTTTGTCGAGCATGCTCAGCACGTGGCCATCGGCAAGGAAGTCGATTTCTTCTTCAGGAAAATCGATCGCCGCTTCGACATAGATACGCAGGCCAATCAGTTGCTCGGTGAGGTTATGCACACGGTCGGAAAAGGCGCCCTGCAAGGAACGCAGTGCATTTCGCGCTGCCTGTGCAGAACTTGCCTCGATCAAATCGGCGATGGCTTCAGCCTGGGCGAGGTCGAGTTTGTCGTTGAGGAACGCACGCTCACTGAATTCACCCGGACGGGCCAGACGGCAGCCCAGTTCCAGACAACGTTTGAGCAGCATATCGAGAACAATCGGGCCGCCATGGCCCTGGAGTTCCAGCACATCTTCACCGGTGAACGAGTTCGGCCCCGGGAAATAAAGCGCGATGCCTTGGTCCAGCACCTCATCGTTTTCACTCAGGAACGGGCCATAGTGGGCAAATCGCGGCTTGAGTTCACGACCACTGAACGCTTTGGCCGCAACGCTCGCCAATGGCCCGGAAATACGGACGATGCCCACACCGCCGCGACCTTGAGCGGTGGCGACGGCAGCGATGGTTTCACGAGGAACGCTCATAAACCGGTATCCAGACAAAAGTGACAGATAGCAAAACGCCCCACTAGGGGGCGTTTTGAGTGGTTACCCACAGAGTAAGTTACGCCTCGGCTTTTTTGGTAGCCGCTTCGACCTTACGCGTGATGTACCACTGTTGGGCGATGGACAGGCAGTTGTTCACTACCCAGTACAGCACCAGACCAGCCGGGAACCACAGGAAGAAGAAGGTGAAGATGATAGGCATCAGCTTCATTACCTTGGCCTGCATCGGGTCCGGAGGAGTCGGGTTCAACTGCTGCTGGATAAACATGGTTGCACCCATGATGATCGGCAGAATGAAGAACGGATCCTTGATCGACAGGTCAGTAATCCACAGCATGAACGGCGCCTGGCGCATTTCAACGCTTTCAAGCAGAACCCAGTACAGCGAAAGGAATACCGGCATCTGCACGAGGATTGGCAAGCAACCACCCAGCGGATTGATCTTCTCTTTCTTGTACAGCTCCATCATGGCTTGCGACATTTTCTGCCGGTCATCGCCATGTTGCTCTTTCAGTGCCGCCAGTTTCGGGGCCACTGCACGCATACGAGCCATGGACTTGTAGCTGGCTGCCGACAACGGGAAGAAGATCCCTTTGATCAGCATGGTCAGGAAGATAATCGACCAGCCCCAGTTACCGACGATGGCGTGGATGTGTCCGAGCAGCCAGAAGATTGGCTGGGCAATGAACCACAGAATGCCGTAGTCGACGGTCAGTTCCAGACCTGGGGACAACTCTTTCAGCACGGCCTGGCTTTTCGGACCGGCGTACAGAATAGCGCTGGTTTCGGCTTTTGCACCCGGGGCAACGCTTATTGCCGGGCCGGTATAACCGATGATGTAGTTGCCTTTGCTGTCTTTGCGGGTCTGGACGACGTTGTTTTCGCCCTTCGCCGGAATCCATGCGGTCACGAAGTAGTGCTGCAACCAGGCAACCCAACCACCGCTGACGGTTTCCTTCAACTGCGCCTTGTCCATGTCCTTCATGGACACTTTCTTGTACGGCTCGTTACTTGTCCACAGGGCTGCGCCCAGGTAAGTGGCGGTACCGGTGGCGGTAGTTGAAGAAGGATCGCCGCTGGCGTCACGCTTCAGTTGCGCGAACATCGCACCAGACCAGGGCTGTGCGCTCTGGTTGTCGATCAGGTAGGAAACGGTTACGTCATACAGGCCACGTTTCAGAGTGAAACGTTTGATGTAGTTGACGCCGTCCTTGCTGAACTTCAGGTCCACGACCAATTGGTCCTGACCGTCAGCCAGTTGATAAATCTTCTTCTCCGAGGTGTACACCGGACGACCAGCCGGGCTTGCGTCCGGGCCGTTGGTGCCAATCAACCCGCTTTGCGCCAGGTAAGTCAGTTCACCGCCGTTATCAAACAGCTGGAACGGAATTTCCGGATGGTCCTGGCGACGTGGGTACAGCGGCAATTTCAGCTGGGCGACATCGCCACCTTGTGGATCGATAGCCAGGTCGAGCACATCCGTTTTGATCTGGATGAGGTCTTTGCTTGCAGCTACTGGCGTTTCAGCAGGAGCAGTGGCACTGGTATCGCTTGCGGCGCGTGGAATGTCGTCACTGACAGAAGCATTATTGCCAGTCGCCGTGTCCGGTAGGCCCGGTGCGGTAGTACTGGAAGCAACATTCTGAGTCGGCAGGGCAGCCTGGCCATAGTCCTGGTTCCATTTAAGAACCATAACGTAGGACACGATTGCCAGGGCGACGATCAGGATCGTGCGTTTGATATCCATGATTACTCGGCCATCGAAGAAGAACGGGAGGTAGGGATAGGTGGAACCGGGTCATAACCACCGGGATTCCACGGATGACAGCGACCTAAACGACGAAAGGTCAGCCAGCCACCGCGCAGAAGGCCATGATTTTCTATGGCTTCTAACGCGTAGCAGGAACAACTGGGGTAGAAACGACAGTGACTGGCCATCAGAGGACTAATGGCATAGCGATAAAACTGGATCGGAACGAGTGCCAGTTTACGCATCGGGACTGTCTACCCCTACAGTTTCGGTTTTGACTGCTGGTACCGGCGTGCTGCGTGCCAGTCGCTTCCAGAGTTTGCCGAAATGCTGAATCAATTCGGGGTTTTCTACGTCACCCAAACCTTTGCGCGCGACGATAACGATGTCCCAACCGGCCAGTGAATCCTGGTTCAGACGGAACGATTCGCGCATCAGACGTTTGAGGCGATTGCGCTCGACGGAGAGCTTTACGCTCTTTTTCCCGATAACCAGCCCGAGACGGGGGTGATCAAGATCGTTGTTGCGCGCAAGGAGCAGGAGATTTTTCCCCGGAACCTTGCCGGTAGGGGAGTCAAAGACTGCCTTGAAATGCCGGGGAGTAAGCAGACGCTTTTCCCGACTGAAGTCCTGACTCACCTCCAGTGCCGGCTTATCAAACTGCCAGACGCGCACGACCTTTGGCGCGACGACGCGACAGAACGGCACGGCCGTTCTTGGTAGCCATGCGAGCACGGAAGCCGTGGGTACGAGCGCGTTTGATAGTGCTTGGTTGGAAAGTACGTTTCATTGTCGTGTTACCTGGTTCGTCCACAACGGGCCGGAATGGCCCCCGTTTTAAGAGACCGGGGATTCTAGAGAAAGCAAGCCTCTAGGTCAATTTCCAACCAGCGTTTCCTTATAAATAGATCTCCAGTGGTTTTACTCGCCTTCCGCCTTGGCCAAATATAAAAATAAAGAAGGAAAGTATTTAAAGCTTTTCTGTAAAGCTTATAAAAGCTAGGGCACCGATCATCTGTGGATAACTACATTTAGGCCTTATATCCCGTGGTGTACAGAGAATGACAACTACGGTGGAAAACGGTGGTCAGCCTGTGCTGCGCTGTCGGATAAGCTGTGTGTGAAACGCGTGGTTATCCACAGGCAGGTTATCCACCGAGTTTCGCCCCCACTTGTACAACGACCTCAGGGTCGGTTATCCACAGACCTTATGCACAGACCATTGGTCGCCTTTTTTGCGTATAAATCGTTGATTCTTCTTGGTCGGTGACCCACCTACGTGTGGATAAGTCGGCGTCTGGTCGCTACAATGGCCGCTTGTTTTTGCCTCACCGGCTTTCAACTTAGGGGATATCCGTGTCAGTGGAACTTTGGCAGCAGTGCGTAGAGCTTTTGCGCGATGAGCTGCCTGCCCAACAATTCAACACTTGGATCCGTCCACTACAGGTCGAAGCCGAAGGCGACGAGTTGCGTGTCTACGCGCCGAATCGTTTTGTTCTCGACTGGGTTAACGAAAAGTACCTGGGTCGCGTCCTTGAACTGCTTGATGAGCACGGCAATGGCATGGCGCCTGCGCTGTCCTTATTAATAGGCAGCAAACGCAGTTCGGCGCCGCGTGCCGCTCCGAATGCGCCATTGGCTGCTGCCGCGTCCCAGGCACAGGCGGCGCAAGCACCTGTCAGTGCTTCGGCACCTGCCCCGACGGCTACGCCGACCAAGCGTTCGACACAGAAAGTTGCCGACGTCAGTGAAGAGCCATCGCGTGACAGTTTCGACCCGATGGCCGGTGCGAGTTCTCAACAGGCCCCGGTGCGTTCCGAGCAGCGCACTGTGCAGGTGGAAGGTGCGCTCAAGCACACCAGTTACCTGAATCGCACGTTCACCTTCGAAAACTTCGTGGAAGGCAAGTCCAACCAACTGGCCCGCGCAGCGGCCTGGCAGGTGGCAGACAATCCCAAGCACGGTTACAACCCGCTCTTCCTTTATGGCGGTGTTGGTTTGGGTAAAACCCACTTGATGCACGCTGTGGGTAACCATCTATTAAAGAAGAACCCGAATGCCAAGGTTGTGTACCTGCATTCGGAGCGTTTTGTGGCCGACATGGTCAAGGCACTGCAACTGAATGCAATCAACGAGTTCAAGCGCTTCTACCGTTCGGTGGATGCGTTGCTGATCGATGACATCCAGTTCTTTGCCCGCAAGGAACGCTCCCAGGAAGAGTTTTTCCACACCTTCAACGCCCTGCTCGAAGGTGGCCAGCAGGTCATTCTCACCAGTGACCGCTACCCTAAAGAGATCGAAGGCCTTGAAGAACGCCTGAAATCCCGCTTTGGCTGGGGGCTGACGGTTGCTGTCGAACCGCCGGAGCTGGAAACCCGTGTAGCGATCCTGATGAAAAAGGCCGACCAGGCCAAAGTCGATCTGCCCCACGATGCGGCGTTCTTTATTGCCCAGCGTATTCGTTCCAACGTCCGTGAGCTGGAAGGCGCGCTCAAGCGCGTGATCGCCCACTCGCACTTCATGGGCCGCGATATCACCATCGAGCTGATTCGCGAATCCTTGAAAGACCTGTTGGCGTTGCAGGACAAACTGGTCTCTGTGGATAACATTCAGCGCACTGTCGCCGAGTATTACAAGATCAAGATTTCCGACCTGCTGTCCAAGCGTCGTTCGCGCTCGGTCGCTCGTCCGCGTCAGGTTGCCATGGCGTTGTCCAAAGAGTTGACTAACCACAGCCTGCCGGAAATCGGCGATGTGTTTGGCGGCCGCGACCATACGACCGTTTTGCACGCCTGCCGCAAGATCAACGAACTTAAGGAATCCGACGCGGACATCCGCGAGGACTACAAGAACCTGCTGCGTACACTGACCACTTGATGCATACCAGCGCAGCTTATTAAGGCAAGGGACTAGACCATGCATTTCACCATTCAACGCGAAGCCCTGTTGAAACCCCTGCAACTGGTCGCAGGCGTCGTCGAGCGCCGACAGACCTTGCCGGTGCTCTCCAACGTGCTGCTGGTTGTCGAAGGCCAGCAACTGTCGCTGACCGGTACCGACCTGGAAGTCGAGCTGGTCGGTCGTGTGCAACTCGAAGAACCGGCGGATCCGGGTTCCATCACTGTGCCTGCGCGCAAGCTGATGGATATCTGCAAAAGCCTGCCGAACGACGCGCTGATCGACATCAAGGTCGACGAGCAGAAGCTGGTGGTGAAGGCTGGCCGTAGCCGCTTCACCCTGTCGACGCTGCCGGCCAACGATTTCCCGACTGTAGAAGAAGGCCCGGGTTCGCTGACCTGCAGCCTGGAACAAAGCAAGCTGCGTCGTTTGATCGAACGCACCAGCTTCGCCATGGCCCAGCAGGACGTGCGTTATTACCTCAATGGCATGCTGCTGGAAGTCTCGGCCGGTATCATCCGCGCCGTGGCCACCGACGGTCACCGTCTGGCCATGTGCTCGATGCAGGCCGACATCGGTCAACCGGATCGCCACCAGGTCATCGTGCCGCGCAAGGGTATCCTTGAGCTGGCGCGCCTGCTGACCGAGCCGGACGGCATCGTCAGCATCGTCCTGGGTCAGCACCACATCCGCGCTACCACGGGCGAGTTCACCTTCACCTCGAAACTGGTTGACGGTAAATTCCCGGACTACGAGCGCGTTCTGCCGAAGGGCGGTGACAAGCTGGTACTCGGTGATCGCCAGGCGTTGCGTGAAGCGTTCAGCCGTACAGCGATTCTGTCGAACGAGAAGTACCGTGGCATCCGTCTGCAACTGGCCAATGGTCAACTGAAGATCCAGGCCAACAACCCTGAGCAGGAGGAAGCGGAAGAGGAAGTCGGCGTTGAATACAACGGCGGCAATCTGGAGATCGGCTTCAACGTGAGCTACTTGCTCGACGTTTTGGGCGTGATGACCACCGAGCAGGTCCGTCTGATCCTGTCCGACTCCAACAGCAGTGCGCTGGTGCAAGAGTCCGACAACGACGACTCGGCCTACGTCGTCATGCCGATGCGTCTGTAATCATGCTCAGCAGAAGCTAGATGTCCTTAAGTCGCGTCTCGGTCACCGCGGTGCGCAATCTGCACCCGGTGACCTTCTCCCCCTCCTCCCGAATCAACATTCTTTACGGCGCCAACGGCAGCGGCAAAACCAGTGTTCTGGAAGCCATTCACCTGCTGGGGCTTGCCCGCTCGTTTCGTAGCACCCGCCTGCTGCCGGTCATTCAGTACGAGCAAGTGGCGTGCACGGTGTTTGGCCAGGTCGAATTGGCTGAGGGCGGGCATAGCGCATTGGGGATATCTCGGGATCGCCAAGGTGAGTTCCAGATTCGCATTGACGGTCAAAATGCCCGTAGCGCCGCGCAACTGGCTGAAATCCTGCCTCTGCAACTCATCAACCCTGACAGTTTCCGCTTACTGGAAGGTGCACCAAAGATACGTCGACAGTTTCTCGACTGGGGCGTGTTCCACGTGGAACCGCGATTTATGTCCACTTGGCAACGCTTGCAGAAGGCCCTGCGCCAGAGAAACTCTTGGCTGCGGCATGGTACACTTGACGCCGTTTCGCAAGCGGTTTGGGACAGGGAACTGTGCCAGGCCAGTGCTGAAATCGATGAATACCGCCGTGCTTACATCAAAGCCTTGAAACCAGTCTTTGAACAGACCTTGAGCGAACTGGTTGAGCTTGAGGGTTTGACGCTCAGCTATTACCGAGGCTGGGACAAGGACCGTGAATTGAGCGCTGTACTCGCTGGGTCCGTTCAGCGGGATCAGCAAATGGGTCATACCCAGGCCGGACCACAACGCGCAGATTTGCGCCTCAGATTGGGCGCACATAATGCCGCGGACATCTTGTCTCGCGGTCAGCAGAAGCTGGTGGTCTGTGCATTGCGGATTGCTCAAGGGCACCTGGTCAGCCAGGCCCGACGCGGGCAGTGTATTTATCTGGTGGATGACCTGCCGTCCGAACTGGACGAGCACCACCGTCGCGCGCTTTGCCGCTTGCTGGAAGACTTACGCTGCCAGGTGTTCATCACCTGTGTAGATCACGAATTATTGAGGGAAGGCTGGCAGACGGAAACGCCAGTCGCTCTGTTCCACGTGGAACAGGGCCGTATCACCCAGACCCACGACCATCGGGAGTGAAGGCATTGAGCGAAGAAAATACGTACGACTCAACGAGCATTAAAGTGCTGAAAGGCCTGGATGCCGTACGCAAACGTCCCGGTATGTACATTGGTGACACCGACGATGGCAGCGGTCTGCACCACATGGTGTTCGAGGTGGTCGATAACTCGATCGACGAAGCTTTGGCCGGCCACTGCGACGACATCAGCATCATCATTCACCCGGATGAGTCCATCACCGTTCGCGACAACGGCCGTGGCATCCCGGTAGACGTGCACAAAGAAGAAGGTGTTTCGGCTGCAGAGGTCATCATGACCGTGTTGCACGCCGGCGGTAAGTTCGACGACAACTCCTACAAAGTATCCGGCGGTCTGCACGGTGTAGGTGTGTCGGTTGTTAACGCACTGTCCAAAGAACTGATCCTGACCGTTCGCCGCAGCGGCAAGATCTGGGAACAGACTTACGTCCACGGTGTTCCGCAAGAGCCGATGAAAATCGTTGGCGAGAGCGAAACCACGGGTACCCAGATTCACTTCAAGCCTTCGGCTGAAACCTTCAAGAACATCCACTTCAGCTGGGACATCCTGGCCAAGCGGATTCGTGAACTGTCCTTCCTCAACTCCGGTGTCGGCATCGTCCTCAAGGATGAGCGCAGCGGCAAGGAAGAGCTGTTCAAGTACGAAGGTGGCCTGCGTGCGTTCGTTGAATACCTGAACACCAACAAGACTCCGGTCAACCAGGTGTTCCACTTCAATATCCAGCGTGAAGACGGCATCGGCGTGGAAATCGCCCTGCAGTGGAACGACAGCTTCAACGAGAACCTGTTGTGCTTCACCAACAACATTCCACAGCGCGATGGCGGTACTCACCTGGTGGGTTTCCGTTCCGCACTGACGCGTAACCTGAACACCTACATCGAAGCTGAAGGTCTGGCGAAGAAGCACAAAGTCGCGACCACCGGTGACGATGCCCGTGAAGGCCTGACCGCGATCATCTCGGTAAAAGTACCGGATCCGAAGTTCAGCTCCCAGACCAAAGACAAGCTGGTTTCTTCCGAAGTGAAGACAGCGGTCGAACAGGAAATGGGCAAGTACTTCTCCGACTTCCTGCTGGAAAACCCGAACGAAGCCAAACTGGTCGTCGGCAAGATGATCGACGCGGCACGTGCGCGTGAAGCGGCGCGTAAAGCCCGTGAAATGACCCGTCGTAAAGGCGCGCTGGATATCGCCGGCCTGCCGGGCAAACTGGCTGACTGCCAGGAAAAAGACCCTGCCCTGTCCGAACTGTACCTCGTGGAAGGTGACTCTGCTGGCGGCTCCGCCAAGCAGGGACGTAACCGCCGCACCCAGGCCATCCTGCCGCTGAAGGGCAAGATCCTCAACGTCGAGAAGGCGCGTTTCGACAAGATGATCTCTTCGCAAGAAGTAGGCACCTTGATCACCGCGCTGGGCTGTGGCATTGGCCGCGACGAGTACAACATCGACAAGCTGCGTTATCACAACATCATCATCATGACCGATGCTGACGTCGACGGTTCGCACATCCGTACCCTGCTGCTGACCTTCTTCTTCCGTCAGTTGCCGGAGCTGATCGAGCGTGGCTACATCTATATCGCTCAGCCACCGCTGTACAAGGTCAAGAAAGGCAAGCAAGAGCAATACATCAAAGACGACGACGCCATGGAAGAGTACATGACGCAGTCGGCCTTGGAAGACGCGAGCCTGCACCTGAACGAAGAAGCCCCAGGGATCTCCGGTGAAGCGCTCGAGCGCCTGGTGAATGACTTCCGTCTGGTGATGAAGACCCTCAAGCGTCTGTCGCGCCTGTACCCACAGGAGCTGACCGAGCACTTCATTTACCTGCCAGCGGTGAGCATGGAGCAACTGTCCGATCACGCTGCGATGCAGGATTGGCTGGCCAAGTACGAAGTTCGCCTGCGCACCGTCGAGAAGTCTGGCCTGGTTTACAAAGCCAGCCTGCGTGAAGACCGTGAACGTAACGTCTGGCTGCCAGAGGTCGAACTGATCTCCCACGGTCTGTCGAACTACGTCACGTTCAACCGCGACTTCTTCGGCAGCAATGATTACAAGACCGTTGTCTCTTTGGGCGCTCAGTTGAGCAGCTTGCTGGACGAAGGCGCGTACATCCAACGTGGCGAGCGCAAGAAGCCGGTTACCGAGTTCAAGGAAGCTCTTGAATGGCTGATGACTGAAAGTACCAAGCGTCACACCATCCAGCGATACAAAGGTCTGGGTGAGATGAACCCGGATCAGCTGTGGGAAACCACCATGGACCCGAGCCAGCGCCGGATGCTCAAAGTGACCATCGAAGACGCCATTGGCGCGGACCAGATCTTCAACACCCTGATGGGTGATGCGGTCGAACCTCGTCGTGACTTCATCGAAAGCAACGCCTTGGCGGTGTCCAACCTGGACTTCTGATCCAGAGGACTTGCCAGACAAAAAGGCCAGCGCATTGCGCTGGCCTTTTTTATTTCCTTGAATACTTTGTTCGCTGAATCACAGGAACTTAATCGTATAGAACGCGGGCTTTATGCCTCGGCACCTCACAGAAAAATCCTACATACGACATCCCTGGTGCTCTTTATCCTACAGCCTTCTCGTCAAGTGCATGACTGGCGGGGAGCTATCATTTTTGGGATATCGAACAGGGAATGCTGTTATGCCAACACCCGCGTATTTAGTTATAAATGGAAACCGGCAAGGAATGATTACTGCCGGAACATTTACTCCGGAGTCGGTTGGTAATGTCTACCAGGAGGGTCACGAAAACCAAATCCTGGTCCAGGCATTCAGTCACCAAATAATTATTCCGAGAGATCCCCAATCGGGTCAGCCAACGGGCCAGCGCGTGCATAAACCGCTGATGATCTCAAAAGTATTTGATAAATCGTCACCGTTGATCTTAACCGCGTTAACGAGCGGAGAAGTATTGGATAACTGCCATATCGCTTGGTATCGGACCTCGGCGGCTGGAAAACAAGAACATTACTTCAGCATAGAGCTGGAAGACGCAGTGATCGTAGATGTGCAGACAAGAATGCCAAGCTGCCAGGATCCGGCCATGGCCCACTTTACACATCTGGAGGACGTGTACTTCACCTACCGAAAAATAACCTGGACTCACGAAGTCTGCGGTACCTCCGGTTCCGATGACTGGCGTGCTCCGCTTATCAGCTAGGACTCCCGACCCAAATCGCAGGCATAAAAAAACCGGCTATATCAGCCGGTTTTTTTACGTCCGAAAAAAACTTATGCACCTTTTTCGACATTTTATGAGTTTAAGAAATATGTATATAAATCATAATCTTACGAATATATCACGTCGTTTTTGAGCAAAACGGTACACAGGTTATCCACAGAATCTCAGACAGCCACCTGATCACTCGCAACCGGAGCTTGCGGAGCAGGCGGAAGCGAGCCCATATCACGCTGCATCTGCTCATTCCAGGCCTGAACACGATCGTTTAGATCGGCAATGGCTCGCGGCCCGCTTCCTTCGGCGTACATCGGCTCGCCGATGATCACAGTGATGACACCCTGCTTCTTCGCCCAACCGGTTTTCGGCCAGAACTTGCCGGCATTGTGCGCAATCGGCAGCACCGGAAGCGCGGCGTTGACCGCCAACGCGGTACCACCCCGAGAGAACTTGCCAATGGTGCCGTAAGGCACTCGCGTTCCTTCAGGGAAGATCAGCACCCAGACGCCATCTTTCAGCAGTTCATCGCCCTTCTTCGCCACATGCTTGAGCGCCGCTTTTGGGTTGTCGCGGTCGATGGCGATCGGTCGCAACATGGCCATGGCCCAGCCAAAGAACGGCACAAACAGCAATGAGCGTTTCAGTACCTGGCTCAACGGCTCGAAGTAGGCCGAGAGGAAGAACGTCTCCCAAGTGCTCTGGTGGTTCGATTGAATCACGCAGGGCTGGTCAGGTACGTTCTCGGTGCCCTTCACTTCGTAGCTGATGCCCAGAAAGACTTTGCTCAGCCACAAGGCGCAGCGGCACCAATACACATTGATAAATCGATAGCGCGCCTTGAACGGCAGAAAAGGCGCGATAAAAAAGCTCAGGCTGCACCAGAGCAACGAGCTGGTGCCCAGCAGCAGGTAAAAGAGAAAGGTTCTGATGGCCTGCAGTATCGACATGGCGACGTTTACCGTGCGGGCTCTGCCCGTCTATATAAAGCGCACTCCCGATCAATCCTTGGTCAGGAAATTCGAAAGCACTCTAATTGTGGATAAGTTCTGCGGCAATCGCCGCGAGATCGTCAAATATCAAGGTGCCTACCGGTAGGGACTTGCCCAACGTCTTTGCGCCTTTCCCGGTCTTTACCAAAACTGGCTGAGAATCGACGGCTTTGGCGGCTTCCAGGTCACCAAGACTGTCGCCGACGAACCATAGATCAGTCAGCGATACGTTGTAATGCGCGGCGATGGTTTTCAGCATCCCGGGTTTTGGCTTGCGGCAAACACAGCCTTCGTCCGGCCCGTGCGGGCAATAGACGATCAGCCCGACCTCACCGCCCTGCTCCGCCACCAACGAACGCAAGCGCTCGTGCATGGCGTCCAGGGTGGCGATGTCGTAATAGCCGCGAGCGATGCCCGACTGGTTGGTAGCGACCGCTACCGTCCAGCCAGCCTTGCTCAACTGCGCGATGGCTTCGATCGAACCGGGGAGCGGTATCCACTCCTCCACCGACTTGATGTAAGCGTCGGAGTCGTAATTGATCACCCCGTCCCGATCGAGAATCAGCAGTTTCAAACAGTCTTACCCCAGCAGCGAAATGTCGGCTACGCCGAGGAACAACCCACGCAAACGCGACAGCAGTGCATAGCGGTTGGCGCGCACGTTGGCATCATCCGCGTTGACCATCACGGCTTCGAAGAAGGCATCCACCGGCTCGCGCAAGGCCGCCAGGCGCGCCAGAGATTCGCTGTACTGACGCGCAGCAGCCATTGGCTGAACAGCCTGGTCCGCCTGCTGAATCGCCGAGTACAGGGAAAACTCGTTGGCATTGTCGAAATACTTGGCTTCAACGACCGATGGAACAGAGCCTTCAACCTTGCTCAGCAAGTTCGAAACGCGCTTGTTCACTGCGGCGAGGGCAGCAGCTTCCGGCAATTTACGGAACGCTTCCACCGCTTGTACACGCTGATCAAAGTCCAGCGCCGAACCCGGCTTCAATGCCCGTACCGACAGATAAGTCCCGACATCAACGCCTTCGTCTTCATAGCGAGCACGCAGTCGGTCGAATACG
The DNA here is from genome assembly GCF_048079215.1 of Pseudomonas sp. NFX71. Taxonomy (NCBI): domain Bacteria; kingdom Pseudomonadati; phylum Pseudomonadota; class Gammaproteobacteria; order Pseudomonadales; family Pseudomonadaceae; genus Pseudomonas; species Pseudomonas sp. NFX71. The sequence continues at coordinate 1,937,890 of NZ_CP182230.1, forward strand.
AATTCGAGTACCGAGTCGGCCAGGCCAGCCGCCTTGACCTTGGCACCGAACGCATTCACAGCGAACGCCACGGCGTCATTCAGATCAAGGTCGAGCTTCTTGTCGATCAGGATGCGCAACACGCCGAGTGCAGCACGACGCAGGGCATACGGGTCTTTGCTACCGGTCGGCAGCATGCCGATACCGAAGATGCCAACCAGTGTGTCGAGTTTGTCGGCGATGGCCACGGCCGCACCGGTCAGGGTGGTCGGCAGCTCTGCGCCGGCACCGCGCGGCATGTATTGCTCGTTCAGTGCCAGAGCGACTTCTTCCGGCTCGCCATCGTTGAGGGCGTAGTAGTAACCGGCGACGCCTTGCATCTCCGGGAACTCACCGACCATCTCGGTTGCCAGGTCGCACTTGGACAGCAGGCCGGCACGGGAAGCCCATGCCGCGTTGCCGCCGATGCGTTGTGCGATGAATGCAGCCAGTTTGGAAACGCGCTCGGCCTTGTCGTAGACGCTGCCGAGTTTTTCCTGGAACACCACGTTCTGCAGACGCAGATTGAAATCTTCGAGTTTCTGCTTCTTGTCCTGCTTGAAGAAGAACTCGGCGTCGGTGAGGCGTGGGCGAACCACTTTCTCGTTACCGGCGATGATTTGCTGCGGGTCTTTGCTTTCGATGTTGGCCACGGTAATGAAACGTGGCAGCAACTTGCCGTCGGCGTCCAGCAGGCAGAAATACTTCTGGTTGTCCTGCATGGTGGTGATCAGCGCTTCTTGCGGCACGTCGAGGAAACGCTCCTCGAACGAGCACACCAGCGGCACTGGCCATTCAACCAGCGCGGTCACTTCGTCGAGCAGGGCTGGCGGAACGATTGCCGTGCCTTCCTGCATCGTCGCCAGCTCTTCGGTGCGCTTGCTGATGATCGCGCGACGCTCGTTGGAGTCGGCCAGCACGTAAGCGGCACGCAGATCGCTCAGGTAGTTGGCCGGCGAGGTGATACGCACGCTTTCCGGGTGATGGAAGCGGTGACCACGAGAATCGCGGCCGGCCTTCTGCGCGAGGATGGTGCAATCGATGACCTGGTCACCGAGCAGCATCACCAGCCATTGGGTCGGACGAACGAATTCTTCTTTGCGAGCGCCCCAGCGCATGCGCTTCGGGATCGGCAGGTCGTTCAGGGAATCTTCGACGATGGTCGGCAGCAGGCTCGCGGTCGGCTTGCCGGCGATGCTTTGGCTGTAACGCAGTTTCGGGCCGCTCTGATCGATTTCGCTCAGGTCGACGCCGCATTTCTTGGCGAAACCCAATGCCGCTTGAGTCGGATTGCCTTCGGCATCGAACGCGGCCTGACGTGGCGGGCCATCGAGGTTGATGCTGCGATCCGGTTGCTGGGTGGACAGCGAGGTGATCAGCACCGCCAGACGACGTGGCGCGGCGTAGACGGTTTTGGTCTCGTAGTTCAGGCCAGCGGCTTGCAGGCCCTTGTCGATACCGGCCAGGAACGCCTCGGCCAAGGTGTTCAGGGCTTTGGGTGGCAGTTCTTCGGTGCCCAGTTCAACCAGAAAATCTTGAGCACTCATTGTGCAGCCTCCAGCTTGGCCAGTACTTCATCACGCAGGTCCGGGGTCGCCATCGGGAAGCCCAGCTTGGCGCGAGCCAGCAGGTAGGCTTGCGCAACGGAACGCGCCAGTGTGCGCACACGCAGAATGTATTGCTGACGCGCAGTCACTGAAATTGCCCGGCGCGCATCCAGCAGGTTGAAGGTGTGGGAGGCCTTCAACACCATTTCGTAGCTCGGCAACGGCAGCGGCTGGTCGAGTTCGATCAGGCGCTTGGCTTCGCTTTCGTAGAAGTCGAACAGTTCGAACAGCTTCTCGACGTTGGCGTGTTCGAAGTTGTAGGTCGATTGCTCCACTTCGTTCTGGTGGAACACGTCGCCGTAGGTCACTTTGCCGAACGGACCGTCAGCCCAGACCAGGTCGTAGACCGAGTCCACGCCCTGCAGGTACATGGCCAGACGCTCGAGACCGTAGGTGATCTCGCCGGTTACCGGGTAGCACTCGATGCCGCCCGCTTGCTGGAAGTAAGTGAACTGTGTCACTTCCATGCCGTTCAGCCAGACTTCCCAGCCCAGACCCCAGGCGCCGAGTGTCGGCGATTCCCAGTTGTCTTCGACGAAGCGAATGTCGTGGACCAGCGGGTCCAGGCCGACATGCTTGAGGGAGCCCAGGTACAGTTCCTGGAAGTTGTCCGGGTTCGGCTTCAGGACTACCTGGAACTGGTAGTAGTGCTGCAGGCGGTTCGGGTTTTCGCCGTAGCGGCCGTCAGTCGGGCGACGACTGGGCTGCACATAAGCGGCGTTCCAGGTTTCCGGGCCGATGGCGCGCAGAAACGTGGCAGTGTGGAAAGTCCCGGCGCCTACTTCCATATCGTAGGGCTGAAGTACCACGCAACCTTGCTCGGCCCAGTATTGCTGGAGGGCGAGGATCAAGTCTTGGAAGGTACGCACGGCTGGCGTAGGCTGGCTCACGAAATTCACCTGTTTCTTGGGCTGCGATTTAAAGAGCGGGAGTATACCCGATTCATTGCTGCGCACGCCCCCTGGAGCCTTATGCCACGCTGCTTTTGGTGTTCCGAAGATCCGCTGTACATGGCTTATCACGACCAGGAGTGGGGCACGCCGCTACGCGATGCGCAGGGATTGTTCGAGTTGCTTTTGCTCGAAGGGTTCCAGGCCGGCCTCTCCTGGATCACCGTGTTGCGTAAACGTGAGCGATACCGCGAGGTGCTGTTCGGCTTCGACGTACAGCGCGTGGCGCAGATGAGCGACGCTGAAATCGATGAATTGATGCTCGATCCCGGCATTATTCGCAATCGCCTCAAACTCAATGCGGCCAGGCGCAATGCCCAGGCCTGGCTGGCGCTGGAGGACCCGGTGGCGTTTCTCTGGTCCTTCGTGGGTGGCCAACCGGTGATCAATCATTTCAAGGATCGCACCGAAGTGCCGGCGGTCACGCCGGTCGCTGTGGAGATGAGCAAAGGCCTGAAAAAAGCCGGCTTTACCTTCGTCGGCCCGACCATTTGCTACGCGTTGATGCAGGCCTCGGGCATGGTCATGGACCACACCCGGGATTGCGATCGCTACGCGACCTTGTCGATCGGCGGTTAGAATAGCCGCCTCGCGCACAGCACAAGATCAGGAGTGACCTGTGGATAAGTTGAAAGGCGCCTTGCTGGTAGGCGCTCTGCGGCTGTTTGCCTTGCTTCCTTGGCGAGCAGTGCAGGCGGTTGGCTCGGCCATCGGCTGGGTGATGTGGAAAACCCCTAACCGTTCCCGCGACGTGGTGCGGATCAATCTGGCCAAGTGCTTTCCCGAGATGGACCCTGTCGAGCGCGAGCGTCTGGTCGGCCAGAGCCTGAAAGACATCGGCAAATCGCTGACCGAAAGTGCGTGCGCGTGGATCTGGCCGGCGCAGCGTTCCATTGACCTGGTGCGGGAAGTCGAAGGGCTCGACGTCTTGAAAGACGCCCTCGCCTCTGGCAAAGGTGTCGTGGGCATCACCAGCCACTTGGGCAACTGGGAAGTGTTGAACCACTTCTATTGCAGTCAGTGCAAACCGATCATTTTTTATCGTCCGCCGAAGTTGAAGGCGGTGGATGAATTGCTGCGCAAGCAGCGGGTGCAACTGGGTAACAAGGTTGCAGCTTCCACCAAGGAAGGCATTCTCAGTGTCATCAAGGAAGTGCGCAAAGGTGGTGCAGTGGGCATCCCCGCTGACCCTGAACCGTCCGAATCCGCCGGGATCTTCGTGCCGTTCTTCGCCACCCAGGCCCTGACCAGCAAGTTTGTACCGAACATGCTCGCTGGCGGCAAAGCCGTCGGCGTATTCCTGCACGCCCTGCGCCTGCCGGACGGCTCAGGCTACAAAGTGATCCTCGAAGCCGCGCCAGAGGCCATGTACAGCACTGATACCGAAACGTCCTGCGCGGCCATGAGCAAGGTGGTCGAACGCTACGTGCGGGCTTATCCGAGCCAGTACATGTGGAGCATGAAACGCTTCAAGAAGCGTCCACCGGGTGAAGAACGCTGGTACTGAGTGGATTGGCACGATCTGTGGATAACCTCGCAATCAGGGTTATCCACAACTGTTCAGAAAAGGGCGCAGAAGATGTCCGAACACAGAAAATCATTTCGTATCAAAATCAGCCATGAAAGCTTTGGCGAATGCCTGGGCCAAACCCGCAACCTCTCGACCACGGGCGTCTACGTCAAGCATCCGGGCTTGTCTGCGTTGCCTAAAGGCGCCGTGGTGTATGGTCAGGTGCAGGATTTACCCACAGGGGCGCCGCGGGTGCGCATGGAAGTGGTGTTGGTGGACGCCGACGGTATTGGCCTGCGCTATCTCTAATCAGGGCGCCTGACGCTCCAGCTTCTTCAGAAACACCGTCATCTCCTTTTCCGCCTGCTTGTCGCCGTGAGCACGAGCAGCTTCCAGACCCTGCTCCCACGCCTGGCGTGCGGCCGGATAGTCGGCCAACGCCAAATGCGCCTTGCCCAACAGTTTCCACGCCGCTGAATACTTCGGATCGAATTCGACGCAACGCTGAAAATGTTCGGCGGCCTTGGCGTTTTCCCCAAGATCCAGGTAGCCCTTGCCCAGGCCGAAGCGCAGCAATGAGTTATCCACACCCTTGGCGAGCATTTTTTCCAGGGATTCAATCATGGGGGACACCTTGGGTTATTGGGTGAAGTTCGAAACCACCTTCGGATCAGAAGAAGCTAAGCCCCACATGGAACAACTTCTCCACATCGCGAATATGCTTCTTATCCACAAGGAACAGAATCACATGGTCACCCGCCTCGATCACCGTGTCGTCGTGGGCAATGATCACTTCTTCATCGCGAATGATCGCGCCAATCGTCGTACCCGGCGGCAGTCCAATGTTTTCGATAGCCTTGCCAATCACCTTGCTCGATTTCGCATCGCCATGGGCGATCGCCTCGATGGCCTCCGCCGCGCCGCGACGCAACGAGTGCACGCTGACGATATCGCCACGCCGTACGTGAGCCAGCAAGGTGCCGATGGTCGCCAGTTGCGGGCTGATGGCGATGTCGATGTCGCCGCCCTGAATCAGATCGACGTAGGCCGGGTTGTTGATGATCGTCATCACCTTCTTCGCGCCCAGGCGCTTGGCCAGTAGCGACGACATGATGTTGGCTTCGTCGTCGTTGGTCAGGGCGAGGAAGATGTCGGCGTCGGCGATGTTCTCCTCCATCAGCAAATCGCGGTCGGAGGCGCTGCCCTGCAGGACCACGGTGCTGTCGAGGGTGTCGGAGAGATGGCGGCAGCGGGCCGGGTTCATCTCGATGATCTTCACCTGATAACGGCTTTCGATGGCCTCGGCCAGACGCTCGCCGATCTGCCCGCCACCGGCGATGACGATGCGCTTGTAGCTTTCGTCGAGGCGGCGCATTTCGCTCATCACTGCGCGAATATTCGCCTTGGCGGCGATGAAAAAGACTTCGTCGTCGGCCTCGATCACCGTATCGCCCTGGGGCAGTATCGGCCGGTCACGCCGGAAAATCGCCGCAACGCGGGTTTCGACGTTCGGCATGTGCTCGCGCAACTGACGCAGTTGCTGACCCACCAGCGGTCCGCCGTAGTAAGCCTTCACTGCGACCAGCTGCGCTTTGCCTTCGGCGAAGTCGATCACTTGAAGCGCGCCCGGATGCTGGATCAGGCGCTTGATGTAGTTGGTGACCACTTGTTCCGGGCTGATCAGCACATCCACCGGAATCGCTTCGTTATCGAACAGCTCGGAGCGCGTCAGGTACGCCGCTTCGCGGACCCGGGCGATTTTCGTCGGTGTGTGGAACAGGGTATGGGCAACCTGACAGGCCACCATGTTGGTTTCGTCACTGTTGGTCACCGCGACCAGCATGTCGGCGTCGTCCGCGCCGGCCTGACGCAGCACCGTCGGTAGCGAGCCGCGGCCCTGCACGGTGCGGATGTCCAGCCGGTCGCCGAGATCGCGCAGGCGTTCGCCGTCGGTGTCGACCACGGTGATGTCGTTGGCCTCGCTGGCCAAGTGTTCCGCCAGCGAACCACCGACCTGCCCTGCTCCGAGGATGATGATTTTCATCCAGTCACTCCCTTAAAAACCGGTTAACCGCGCGCGGCGGCGATCTTGATCAGCTTGGCGTAGTAGAACCCGTCGTGGCCGCCTTCCTGGGCCAGCAACTGGCGACCATGGGGCTGCTTGATCCCGGCCGTTGTGGCGAGGTCCAGCTCACGGGCGCCCGGCGTGCGGGCGAGGAAGGCTTCGATGACTTCGGTGTTCTCGGTCGGCAACGTGGAGCAGGTGGCGTAAAGCAGAATCCCGCCGACCTCCAGAGTTATCCACATGGCATCGAGCAATTCGCCTTGCAGCACCGCCAGCGCGGCGATGTCATCCGGTTGGCGCGTCAGCTTGATGTCCGGGTGACGACGGATCACGCCGGTGGCCGAGCATGGCGCGTCAAGGAGGATGCGCTGGAAGGGTTTGCCGTCCCACCAGGTTGCGGTGTCGCGACCGTCGGCGGCGATCAGTTCGGCGCTCAGGCCCAGGCGTGCGAGGTTTTCCCGTACGCGCACCAGACGTTTGGCTTCCAGGTCTACGGCGACGACGCCGGCCAATGCAGGCTCGGCTTCAAGGATGTGGCACGTTTTGCCGCCCGGTGCGCAGCACGCGTCGAGCACCCGTTGCCCCGGCGCCAGGTCCAGCAGATCAGCGGCCAGTTGCGCCGCTTCGTCCTGCACGCTGATCCAGCCTTCAGCGAAACCCGGCAGGCTGCGCACATCGGCAGCGGCGTCGAGAATGATGCCGTCCTGGCTGTAGACACATGGCGTGGCGGCGATGCCCGCTTCGGTCAGCAACTGTAAGTAGGCATCGCGAGTGTGATGGCGACGGTTGACCCGCAGAATCATCGGCGGATGCGCGTTGTTCGCCGCGCAAATGGCTTCCCATTGCTCAGGCCAGAAGGCTTTCAGGGATTTTTGCAGCCAGCGCGGGTGCGCGGTGCGCACCACCGGGTCATGTTCCAGTTCGGCCAGTAGCGCTTCGCTTTCACGTTGGGCGCGGCGCAATACGGCGTTCAGCAATGCCTTGGCCCACGGTTTTTTCAGCTTGTCGGCACAGCCGACGGTTTCGCCGATAGCGGCATGGGCCGGGACGCGGGTGTAAAGCAATTGGTAGAGGCCGACGAGCAGCAGCGCCTCGACATCGGTGTCCGCTGCCTTGAAGGGTTTCTGCAGCAGCTTGGCCGCCAGCGCCGACAAACGTGGTTGCCAGCGCGCCGTGCCGAAGGCCAGGTCCTGGGTGAAGCCGCGATCACGGTCTTCAACCTTGTCCATTTGTGTCGGCAGCGAACTGTTGAGTGAGGCTTTTCCGTTAAGAACAGCAGCAAGTGCCTTGGCGGCAGCCAGACGTGGATTCATTGAGCGTCCGCCGTTTGACCGAGCACGGTGCCGACGGCAAATTTCTCACGACGGCTGTTGAACAAATCGCTGAAGTTCAGCGCCTTGCCGCCGGGCAATTGCAGGCGGGTCAGGCAAAGGGCCTGCGCACCGCACGCAACGATCAGACCGTCCTTGCTGGCGCTGAGGATTTCCCCTGGAGCGCCCTGCCCTTCAGCGAGATTCGCGGCCAGCACTTTCAGTGCTTCGCCGTTCAGTGTGCTGTGGGTGATCGGCCAGGGATTGAAGGCGCGAACCAGACGTTCGAGCTCAATGGCCGGCCGGTTCCAGTCAATGCGCGCTTCGTCCTTGTTCAATTTGTGAGCGTAAGTGGCGAGTGTGTCATCCTGCACTTCGCCTTCCAGGGTGCCGGCAGCGAGGCCGGCGATGGCTTGTAATACTGCCGGTGGACCGATTTTCGCCAGACGGTCATGAAGGCTGCCGCCAGTGTCTTCAGCACTGATCGGCGTGGTGACTTTCAGCAGCATCGGCCCGGTGTCGAGGCCCAGTTCCATGCGCATCACGGTCACGCCGCTTTCGCTGTCGCCGGCTTCGACGGCACGCTGGATCGGCGCCGCCCCGCGCCAGCGTGGCAGCAATGATGCGTGGCTGTTGATACAACCCAGGCGCGGGATATCCAGCACCACTTGCGGCAGGATCAGGCCATAAGCGACCACCACCAGCAAATCCGGCTTCAGCGCGGCCAGCTCGGCCTGAGCGTCTTCGTTGCGCAGGGTCGGCGGTTGCAGCACCGGGATGTTGTTTTCCAGTGCCAACTGCTTGACCGGGCTTGGCATCAACTTTTGCCCGCGGCCCGCCGGACGGTCCGGTTGGGTGTAGACCGCGGCGATCTCATAAGGGCTGTCGAGCAGGGCCTTGAGGTGTTCGGCGGCGAATTCCGGGGTGCCGGCAAAGACGATGCGCAGTGGCTCAGTCATGGGAACAATCTCTGAAAAGAAAAAGGCTTGCCGCAGCAAGCCTTTGAAAGGAGGGCATCAAGCGTTCTGGCGATGGAGCTTTTCCAGTTTCTTCTTGATTCGGTCGCGTTTGAGGTTCGACAGGTAGTCGACGAACAATTTGCCGTTGAGGTGGTCGCATTCGTGCTGGATGCACACGGCGAGCAGGCCTTCGGCGATCAGTTCGTAAGGCTGGCCGTCGCGGTCCAGGGCCTTGACCTTGACCTTCTGCGGGCGATCGACGTTTTCGTAGAAGCCCGGCACCGAGAGGCAGCCTTCCTGGTATTGCTCCATCTCGTCGGTCAGGGACTCGAACTCGGGGTTGATGAACACCCGCGGTTCGCTGCGGTCTTCGGAGAGGTCCATCACGACGATACGTTTGTGCACGTTGACCTGGGTTGCGGCGAGGCCGATGCCTGGCGCTTCATACATTGTTTCAAACATATCATCGACCAACTGGCGCACTTCGTCGTCCACTACGGCCACAGGTTTGGCGATAGTGCGCAGACGCGAGTCGGGAAATTCGAGGATGTCTAAAATGGCCATAAGCTTGATTGCTGCACGTCTGAGGTAAAGTCGGGTCGATGGCCTGGCAGGTCCGGAGATGCAGGCTACCGTTGTGAAGCGTAGCTCCTTTTTCTTTTTGGCAAGAATCCGGAGCGAGCCACGAGGGCTCTGGCGTTTCACGCGAACGCACATAATAAAGGGATTCACCGCATGAGGAAATCACTACTCGCCTTGCTCCTTCTGGCCTCGGCCGGTTTGGCGCACGGGCAAGTGCAACTCAGGGAAGGTTTTCCACAGCAATACATCGTTGTCACGGGTGACACACTTTGGGACATCTCCGGAAAATACCTCCGTGAGCCGTGGAAATGGCCTGAGCTCTGGCAGGCCAATCCGCAGATCCAGAACCCCAATCTCATCTACCCCGGCGATGTACTGTCGCTGGTCTACGTCAATGGCCAGCCGCGTCTGACGCTCAATCGCGGGGAATCCAGGGGCACTATCAAGCTCTCTCCACGGGTGCGCAGCTCGCCGGTGGCGGATGCCATCCCGAGTATTCCGCTGCAAGCCATCAACAGCTTCCTGCTGAGTAACCGCATCGTCGACAAGGTGGAGGATTTCGACAAGGCGCCTTATATCGTCGCGGGCGATGCCGAACGGGTGCTCAGCGGTACCGGTGACCGGATCTTCGCCCGTGGCCAGTTCGACCCGAGCCAGCCGGTTTACGGCATCTTCCGCCAGGGCAAGGTCTACACCGACCCCGACAGTAAAGAGTTCCTGGGGATCAACGCGGACGACATCGGGGGCGGCGAAATCGTGGCCACTGAGGGCGATGTCGCTACCCTCGCCCTGCAGCGCACGACTCAGGAAGTACGTCTTGGCGACCGTTTGTTCAGCACTGAAGAACGATCCATCAACTCGACCTTCATGCCCAGCGCGCCAACAACCGACATAAACGGGCTGATCATCGACGTGCCGCGCGGGGTTACTCAGATTGGCGCGATGGATGTTGTCACGCTGAACAAGGGGCAGCGTGATGGCCTGGCCGAAGGCAACGTGCTGGTGGTGATGAAAACCGGCGAAACCGTGCGTGACCGGATCACCGGCCAGCCGCTGAAGATTCCTGATGAACGCGCCGGTTTGCTGATGGTTTTCCGTACCTACGACAAGCTCAGCTACGGGCTGGTGCTCAACGCATCGCGCTCGTTGGCGGTGATGGACAAAGTGCGAAATCCGTAAGCAGGCTCCACAAGTTACCAACAGAGTTATCCACAGCTTATTCCCGTTTGAACGGGGCTCATAACGATCAAGGATGATCCATGTCGCTGTCTGCTTTAACACCGGTTTCGCCTGCGGAACTGGAAGCTCGTTTACGCCTGCATCGTTTGCCGGAACTCGGCCCTGCGCGTTTCAAGAAATTGCTTGAAGCCTTTGGCTCGGCGTCCAAAGCCATCAGCGCGCCGGCCAGTGCCTGGCGTGCATTGGGTTTGCCGTTTGCATGTTCAGAGGCCAGGCGCTCGAGCGAAATTCGCGATGGCGCAAGCCACGCATTGGCCTGGCTAGAGCGTCCGGGCCAGCATTTACTGATGTGGGACCAGCCTGACTACCCGGCATTGCTGGCGGAAATCAGCGACGCGCCGCCGCTGTTATTCGTGGCGGGCGATCCGGGGATTCTGGAAAAGCCACAACTGGCGATGGTCGGCAGTCGTCGCGCCTCGCGACCGGGCATGGACACCGCTGCGGCGTTTTCCCGGAGTCTGGCCAGCGCCGGTTTTGTCATCACCAGCGGTCTGGCGCTGGGCATCGATGCCGCCGCGCACCAGGCCGCTCTGGACGTGGGCGGGCGAACGGTCGGTGTACTTGGCACGGGACTTGAAAAGTTTTATCCACAGCGCAACCGGAGACTGGCGGACGCCATGATTGCGTCGGGCAGTGCGGTGCTTTCCGAGTTCCCGCTGGACGCAGGGCCCACCGCCAGCAACTTTCCCCGGCGCAACCGGATCATCAGCGGTTTGTCCCTCGGCGTGCTGGTGGTGGAGGCCAGTGTCGCCAGTGGTTCATTGATCACCGCGCGGCTGGCGGCGGAGCAAGGTCGTGAGGTGTATGCCATTCCGGGGTCGATTCACCATCCCGGTGCCCGTGGCTGTCATCAGCTGATCCGTGACGGTGCGGTATTGGTGGAAACCATCGAGCATATCCTCGAAGGCTTGCGCGGCTGGCAACAGTTGCCGTTGTCCACCGAGACGCCATCGGTGACTCATCCACTGCTGATGCTTTTGCATGCGGCGCCGCAGACCAGTGAAGCGTTGGCAGACAGCAGCGGCTGGACCCTGCCCAAAGTGCTGGCGGCGTTGACGGAGCTGGAAATGGACGGCCGGGCAGTCTGCGAAAGCGGACGCTGGTTTGCGCGGGTGAGCTAGGTTTTACAAGGAAGATCGGTAAACTGCGCAGAGCCTTATTCCGGAGAGTTTTTCATGGTCAATAGTTGGCGTGTGCAACAAGCAGCGCAAGCCATTCGCGCAGGGGCGGTGATTGCCTATCCAACCGAGGCGGTCTGGGGCCTGGGTTGCGACCCGTGGGACGAAGAAGCGGTAGAGCGTCTGCTGATGCTCAAGGGCCGGTCGGTGGAGAAGGGCCTGATTCTGGTCGCCGACAACATTCGCCAGTTCGATTTTCTCTTCGAGGACTTCCCTGAGCTGTGGATGGATCGCATGGCCAGCACCTGGCCCGGGCCGAATACCTGGTTGGTGCCGCATCAGAATATGCTGCCGCAGTGGATTACGGGTGTGCACGAGACGGTGGCGTTGCGGGTCAGCGATCATCCGTTGGTGCGGGATTTGTGCGCGGTGGTCGGGCCACTGGTTTCGACATCCGCTAACCCTCAAGGACGGCCAGCGGCGCGGACGCGACTTCGCGTGGAGCAGTATTTCCGGGGGCAGATTGATTTCATCCTCGGAGGCAACCTCGGTGGGCGCAAGAATCCGAGCGTGATTCGCGACCTGGCGACCGGTAACGTCATCCGCCCGGATTGAGACCGAGTCATCGTTCATCGCTGGCAAGCCAGCTCCCACAGGATTCCGGTTGTTCACATGACTTGTGTACGACGCTGTACCTGTGGAAGAGGGCTTGCCCGAGAAGGCGTCCTCAAGGCAGCAGAACAGTCGAACCGGTAGTCCGGCGCGCCGACAACTCGGTCTGCGCCTTCGCCGCATCAGCCAGTGAGTACTTCTGGCTGATCTCCACCTTCAACTTCCCGCTGATGATCATTTCGAACAGCTCATCCGCCATCCGCTGCAGGTTTTCGGCTTTGTTGGCGTAGGTCGCCAGTGTCGGCCGGGTCACGTACAACGACCCTTTCGCCGCCAAAATCCCCAGGTTCACCCCATCCACCGCGCCCGATGCGTTGCCAAAACTCACGACCAGACCCCGAGGCGCCACGCTGTCCAGCGAGGTGAGCCAAGTGTCCTTGCCGACGCCGTCGTACACCACCGGGACTTTTTTGCCATCGGTCAATTCCAGTACGCGCTGTGCGACGTTTTCATGGCTGTAATCGATGGTCGCCCACGCACCGTTGTCCTTCGCCAGTGCGGCTTTTTCCGGCGAGCTGACCGTGCCGATCAACTTCACGCCCAGGGCCTTGGCCCATTGGCAGGCCAGGGAGCCGACACCACCGGCAGCGGCGTGAAACAAAATGGTTTCGCCGCCCTTGAGTTCATAGGTCTGACGCAGCAAGTACTGCACGGTCAGGCCTTTGAGCATGACCCCTGCCGCTTGTTCAAAGCTGATCGCGTCTGGCAGGTGCACCAGATTCGCCTCCGGCAACACGTGAACTTCGCTGTAGGCGCCCAACGGACCGCTGCCATAAGCCACGCGGTCACCGACCTTGAAGCGGGTGACTTCACTGCCCACCGCCTCGACCACGCCCGCACCTTCCGAACCCACGCCCGACGGCAAGGCGGGTGGCGCATAGAGGCCACTACGGAAGTAAGTGTCGATGAAGTTCAGGCCGATGGCCTTGTTGGTAACGCGAACTTGCTGCGGGCCGGGTTCGGCGGGCTGGTAATCCACATACTCGAGTACTTCGGGGCCGCCATGGGTGCGGAACTGGATACGCTTTGCCATCAGAACTCTCCATAGGTCTTAGCTTTTGGATTAGTAGCGCCAAGCCCTCTATCGGACTCCTAAGCTTGATCCCCGTCAACTGCGGCAGGCCCATCTGCGATGTTATGCTACGCGCCCATTTGCGTCGGCCCTGCTCCGAGGGAGCGCCGCGTAGTTTTGCCCGATTCAAGGTGATGACATGACGACCCGCACCGAGGCCGTAAAAGCCTACCTGCTCGACCTGCAAGACCGCATTTGCGCTGCCCTGGAAGCCGAAGACGGCGGCACGCAGTTCGTCGAAGACGCCTGGACCCGCCCTGCCGGCGGTGGCGGTCGCACGCGAGTGATCGAGAACGGTGCTGTCATCGAAAAGGGCGGCGTCAACTTTTCCCACGTCTTCGGCAGCGGTCTCCCACCGTCCGCCAGCGCCCATCGGCCGGAACTGGCCGGGCGTGGCTTCGAGGCCCTGGGCGTGTCGCTGGTGATTCACCCGCACAACCCGCATGTGCCGACTTCCCACGCCAACGTGCGCTTTTTCATCGCTGAAAAAGACGGTGAAGAGCCGGTCTGGTGGTTCGGTGGCGGCTTCGACCTGACCCCGTATTACGGCAACGAAGAAGACTGTGTGCACTGGCACCGCGTCGCCGAGCAGGCCTGCGCGCCGTTCGGTCCGGATGTCTATTCACGCTACAAAGCCTGGTGCGACAGCTATTTCCATATCAAGCATCGTCACGAACCGCGCGGTATCGGCGGCCTGTTCTTCGATGACTTGAACGAGTGGGACTTCGACACCAGCTTCGCCTTCATGCGCGCCATTGGTGATGCTTTTATCGACGCTTACTTGCCGATCGTGCAGCGTCGCAAGAACGATGCGTTCACCGCCAAACAGCGCGAATTTCAGGAGTTCCGCCGCGGCCGTTACGTCGAATTCAACCTGGTTTACGACCGTGGCACGCTGTTCGGCCTGCAATCCGGCGGGCGTACCGAGTCGATCCTCATGTCGCTGCCGCCGCAGGTTCGCTGGAGCTATGACTGGAAAGCCGAGCCGGGCAGCGAAGAAGCGCGCCTGACCGAGTACTTCCTGCAAGATCGCGATTGGTTGGCCAAGGCCTGAACGAGGAATCCTGATGGACCGTTACGTCGTATTCGGTAACCCGATTAGCCACAGCAAGTCGCCAATGATTCATCGTCTGTTCGCCGAGCAGACCGCTCAGCAACTGGACTACAGCACTTCGCTGGCACCGCTTGATGATTTTTCCGACTTTGCCCGTGAGTTTTTCCTTGAAGGTCGCGGGGCGAACGTGACGGTTCCGTTCAAGGAAGAAGCGTTTCGCCTGGCGCACAGTTTGACGGCGCGAGCGCAGCGCGCCGGTGCGGTGAACACCCTGAGCAAACTCGCCGATGGCACACTGCTGGGCGACAACACCGATGGCGCCGGGCTGGTAAGGGATCTGACGGTCAACGCCGGATTCAGTCTCAAGGGCAAACGCATCCTGCTGCTCGGTGCCGGTGGCGCAGTGCGCGGCGCGCTTGAGCCCCTGCTGGCCGAGCAGCCGGCCTCGGTGATCATTGCTAACCGCACGGTGGATAAAGCCGAGTTGCTGGCGGAGTTGTTCGCTGATCTGGGGCCGGTGTCAGCCAGCGGTTTCGATTGGCTGCAAGAGCCGGTGGACCTGATCATCAACGCGACGTCCGCCAGCCTGACAGGCGATGTACCGCCGATTGCCAGCAGTTTGATCGAGCCGGGCAAGACCGTTTGCTACGACATGATGTACGGCAAGGAGCCGACCTCGTTCTGCCGCTGGGCTACGGAACAGGGCGCGGCAGTGTCGATGGATGGCCTGGGGATGCTCGCTGAACAAGCAGCAGAAGCTTTCTTCCTGTGGCGTGGCGTGCGCCCGGACACGGCGCCGGTGCTGGCCGAACTGCGCCGCCAACTGACACTTTAGGCTTTTGTGGCGAGGGAGCTTGCTCCCGCTGGGGTGCGAAGCAGCCCTGATATCTGGAGGGCGCTTCGCTCCCTAGCGGGAGCAAGCTCCCTCGCCACGGGTATTTGGTTGTCCAGAAAGCGGTGTTTCAGTCTTCAAACCGGATCGGGCATTTCTCCGCGCCTTCGAGCTTCCTCAACTCCTCCACCACCGGCGGCCGCGCACCGCGCAAGGTCAGGCTGCGGTCCTGCTTACGCAGCCGTCGCGCTTCCTGGTGCAGCATTTCCACACCCGAATAGTCGATGAAGTTGATGTGCTGCGCCTCGATCACCACGCGCGCGCCGTGCATCCGTTGCAGGCGCACTTGCAGGTAATGGCTGGCGCCGAAGAAGATCGACCCGCCGACCCGCAGAATGTCTTCATCGCCGTCGCGCCAGTGCTGCACACGAGGTTGTGAGGTGCGCTTGAGGTAGAAAAACAGGGACGCGAGCACTCCGGCATAAATCGCCGTCTGCAACTCCAGCAACAGCGTGGCGATACAGGTCAGCGCCATCACCACGAACTCGGCGCGGCTGACCCGCAGCAACGCGCGAATGCCGCGATGGTCGATCAATCCCCAGGCGATCAACAGAATGCTGCCGGCCATGGCCGGGATCGGAATATGCGCAATCAGATGGGCGCCGAAGATCGCGAACAGCGCCACCCACATCGCCGAAAAAACCCCGGCCAGCGGCGAGCAGGCACCCGCTTCGTAACTCAGTCCCGAGCGTGTGAAGGACCCGGCTGACAGCGAGCCGGAAAAAAACGCCCCGACAATGTTCGACAAGCCTTGGGCGCGAACTTCCTGATTCGCATCGAGCAATTGCTGCGACCGCGCCGACAAGGAGCGGGCAATCGACAGACTCGTCACCAGCCCGAGCATCCCGACCGCCACGGCGCTGGGCAACAGACGCAGGATCAGATCAAGGTCCAGCGGCATCGGGCTGAAGGGCGGCAGGCGCCCGACAAACGCGCTGACCAACTGCACGTGACCAAACATCGTTGGCCAGAGCCATACCAGCAATCCGCTCAGGACCAAGGTGATCAATAGCGTTGGCCAGCGCGGCAACAGCAGTTTCAGCGTCAGCCCCACGACGACAGTTGCCAGGCCCAGCACCAGTGAAGGTTGGTCTACCTCGCCGAGATGCCTGAACAGCATCATAAAACTGTCCAGTGCCGTGGCTTGGTTGGGCACGTCCAGCCCCAGCAGATTGGGTATTTGACCGATGGCAATCACTACCGCGGCGCCAAGCGTGAAACCGAGCACGACCGAGTGCGAGACAAAATTTACCAGCGCGCCGAATCGCAGCAAACCCAGCAGCCACTGGAAAATACCGGCAAGGAGCGTCAGAAGCAGGATCAGCGTGATGTAGTCCTTGGACGCGGGAACGGCCAGAGGACTGACGCTGGCGTACAGGACAATCGAAATGGCCGCCGTAGGGCCGCAGATCAGATGCCACGACGATCCCCAAAGACAGGCAATCAGCACCGGGATGATCGCCGCGTACAAGCCGTATTCCGGTGGGAGACCGGCAATCAGCGCGTAGGCAATGGATTGCGGCAACGCGAGAATGGCGCCGCTGAGGCCGACAATCAGGTCACGGCCGACGCTGGCGCGGGTTTGCCGGGGCAACCACGTGAGGAAGGGAAAGAGTGAATGGCGGCTGGGAAGGGCCATGGGTCCTCTCGGTCGGGGGTTTTGCGCAGGGTAACAGGACGACGCGATCATTGTGGCGAGGGAGCTTGCTCCCGCTGGGCTGCAAAGCAGCCCTAAACATCTGCGGGCGCTTCGCACCCGAGCGGGAGCGAGCTCCCTCGCCACAGATCATGCTTACAACTTGGCTTTCACTGCCGGCAACGCATCCTTCCCGTCCACGGTCTTCACGCCATCCAGCCACTTGTCCAGCACCGCCGGATTAGCCTTGATCCACGCTTTTGCTGCATCGGCATTGCTGACCTTCTTGTTCACCACGTCCGCCATGATGCTGTTTTCCATTTCCTGAGTGAAACTCAGGTTGGTGAGCAATTTGCCAACATTCGGGCAGGCCTGTGCATAACCTTTGCGGGTCAGCGTGTGAACGCTGCCGGTATCGCCGAAGTATTTCTCGCCACCTTTCAGGTAATGCATTTTCAACTGCACGTTCATCGGGTGCGGCGTCCAGCCGAGGAAGGTCACGAACTTCTGCTTCTTCACGGCACGAGACACTTCGGCCAGCATTGCCTGTTCGCTGGACTCGACGAGTTTCCACTGACCCATGTCGAAGTCGTTCTTCTTGATGATTTCTTGCAGTGAAATGTTCGCCGGGGCTCCGGAACCGATGCCGTAGATCTTCTTGTCGAATTTGTCGGCGAACTTGTTCAGGTCGGCAAAGTTATGCACACCCGCGTCCCACACATAATCCGGAACAGCCAGGGTGAACTCGGTGCCATCGAGGTTCTTCGCCAGTTGCGTGACGTCGCCGGTGGCCACGAACTTGTCGTAGAAACCCTGCTGCGCAGGCATCCAGTTACCCAGGAACACGTCAACCTGACCATCCTTCAAGCCGCCAAAGGTAATCGGCACCGCGAGGGTGTCGACTTTGGGCTTGTAGCCCATGCCGTCCAGCAGAAACCCGGTGATGGCGTTGGTTGCGGCGATGTCGCTCCAGCCAGGGTCGGCCATTTTCACCGTCTCGCAGCTCTGATCGGCATACGCCGATGCACTGCCCAGGGCCAGCAGCCCGACCGTCAGTACTGTGGATAACTTTTGCATGGACTTCCCCTTAACATTATTGGTTTTGGCAGGGTTGTGGATAACGTGCTTTGCGCTCCAGGTCGTCGAGGTCGATGTGGTTGCGCATGTATTGCTGACTGGCGTCCACCAGCGGCTGGTGATCCCAGCTCTTCAGCTTGCCGATGGTCAGCGCGTCGGCGACAAATCGCCGGCGACGCTGGCTTGCGAGCACCTGCTGGTGTATCGCCGGGATGTTCCATTTGGCCCGCGCTTCGGCCAGAAATTCTTCGAACAGTGGCCGATGTTGCGGCGATTGGCTGAGTTCTTCCTGCTCACGTGGGTCGTTGTGTACGTCGAAGAGTAGGCACGGGTCGTCTTCGCTGTAGATGAATTTGTAGGCGCCGCGACGAATCATCATCAAGGGGCTGATGGTGCCCTCGGCCATGTATTCGCCGAAGACTTCGTCGTGACCGCCCTGCCCTTGCAGGTGCGAAACCAGCGAGCGGCCATCCAGTGGCAGGCCCGGCTCCAGCGAGCCACCGGCCAACTCTACAAACGTCGGCAACAGGTCGGCGGTGGAAACCGCTGCGCTGACCCGCCCTGCGCCGAACTGTCCCGGCGCACTTATCAACAGGGGAACGCGCGCGGCCATTTCGAACCAGTGCATTTTGTACCAGAGCCCGCGCTCGCCGAGCATGTCGCCGTGGTCGCCGGAGAAGACGATGATCGTATCGTTGATCAGCCCCGTTTCTTCGAGTGTTTGCAGGAGTTTGCCGACATTGCTGTCGATATAGCTGCATGCACCAAAGTACGCACGGCGCGCATCCCGGATTTTATCCACAGGCAGCGGTTTGTCCCACAGGTCGTAAACCTTGAGCAAACGCTGGGAGTGCGGATCGAGCTCGGTTTGCGACGGCGTCTGGGGCAACGGGATGTCCGCATCGTCATACATATCCCAGAACGCCTTGGGAATCGTGTACGGATCGTGTGGGTGAGTCATCGACACGGTCAGGCAGAACGGCTGATCGCCATCTTCGCGGATGTGATCGAACAGGTATTGCTGGGCCTTGAACACCACCTCTTCGTCGAAATCCAGCTGATTGGTACGCACGCACGGCCCGGCTTGCAGCACCGACGACATGTTGTGATACCAGGTCGGACGCACGTCCGGTTCATCCCAGTTCACCGCCCAACCGTAGTCGGCCGGGTAAATGTCGCTGGTCAGGCGTTCTTCGTAACCGTGGAGCTGGTCCGGGCCGCAGAAGTGCATTTTGCCGGACAGTGCGGTTCGGTAACCGAGGCGCCGCAGGTAGTGGGCGTAGGTCGGTACATCGGCAGGGAAATCCGCCGCGTTGTCATAAGCGCCGATCTTGCTCGGCAACTGACCGCTGACCAGGGTAAAACGCGACGGCGCGCAAAGTGGGCTGTTGCAATAGGCGGCGTCGAACACCACGCCTTCGGCGGCGAGGCGGCTGAGATTGGGGAGTTTGATCGGCGAAGGACCGTAGAACGGCAACATTGGCGCGGCCATCTGATCGGCCATGATGAAAAGAATATTCTTGCGCTTCATGTGATCGCGGCATTCCATAGTGAATATTTATGCGAGAGTGCTGTGATCGAGCATGGAGTCCATGCTCTTTGTGGTAAAGCCCATGCCAGGCAATGACTAGGATAAGCACAGCTTATGTATGACGCTCTGGGTGATTTGTCCCTTGATCTGCTCCGTGCCTTTGAAGCCGCGGCGCGCCAGCGCAGCTTCACCGCGGCCGCGGTTGAACTGGGCACCACGCAACCGGCCATCAGTCAGCAGATCAAACGACTGGAAGATCAGCTCGCCACCCGGTTGTTCGATCGCATTTATCGCGGCATTGAGCTGACCGAGGCTGGGACGATTCTTTTTGAGCAAGTTCAGCTCGGTTTGCAGAATATCGACGCAGGGTTGAGCGCAATCAGTGCACAGCATCAGCATGAAGTATTGCAGGTGGCCACCGATTTCGCCTTCGCCGCCTATTGGTTGATGCCCCGTCTGCACCGCTTTCACGCCGCCAATCCGCAAGTGGACGTCAGCCTGGTCACCAGCGAGCGCAGCCTCAATATGCTGCGCACCGACATTGATGTGGCGGTGCTGTTTGGCGACGGGCGTTTCAAGCAGGGCGAAAGCCACTGGCTGTTCAGCGAAGAAGTGTTTCCGGTGTGCAGTCCGCTGCTGTTGAAGGATCGTGCCCTGCCCTTGCCTGCACAGTCGCTGCTGGAATTTCCGCTGCTGCACCTGCGCGGCGAAAACAGCAGCAACTGGTTCGACTGGAGCGGCGTGTTTCGCGAGTTAGGGATCACGTCGGCGCCAGCGCCCGGACAACTGCGGTTCGACAATTACACCCTGCTGATTCAAGCGGCGATTGGCGGCCAGGGAGTGGCGATTGGCTGGCGGCACCTTGTGGATAACTTGCTCGCGCAAGGTTTGTTGTGTCGACCGATTGCTGACACGGTAATGTCCCGGCTGGGTTATTACGTGGTCCTGCCGCAGCGCAAACGGCGCGGGGCATTGATTCAACAGTTTGTGGACTGGTTAATGGCCGAGCAGGCCAGCAACGCACAATCGCTCAATGGTCTGCCGTTGCCTTCGATTGCGGTGTGAAAGTTAAAAGATCGCAGCCTTCGGCAGCGCCTACCTGGGAACACATTCCAAAGTAGGAGCGGCCTTCGATTGCGATCTTTTACTGCTCTGAAGTCGCGATGAAATTAACGTGTTCGCCAACGTGCAGATTCAAGTGCAACTCATCGGCAATCCCCACCGCGACGCGGCTCAACCGCTGAAGGGGTTCGGCCAGCCCTGGTTCCAGGCTGCTGCTGACTTGACTGAAGTGCTCGATTGTCAGCCCGGCAACGCCGCGTGGCGCATTGACCATCGTCCAGTGCAACGCACTGCCTTGCAGCGCCTCGCGGATTTCCTCGGCGGCGTGGCGTTGCAGTTGATCCTCGATCTGCGGATCGTCCAGCACCTCGAAGTCGCCCACCAGAAACAGTCTGGCGATGCCGGCGGCCTCCATGCCATCGACAAGTGCATCGACCGCCAGTACTTGTTCAACCGGACCTAGCAGGATGGATTTTTCTACGTGCTCGCTATTAAACGGTAACCCGGGTGCATCCAGTAGACAGATAACGGCCGAGCAGCCCGCTACGCTTTGCTTGACTCGCTCGGCATCAAACAGATCACCGGTCTTGGTGCGCAGACCGGGGCGTGGTGCCAGCGCCGTCAGGTCGTCGAGAATCGCGATCACTTCATGTTGGCGCCGCAGCATTTCAGCCATCAGCGCACTGCCCAGGCTACTCATGGCACCATACAGCACCACTTTTACCACTGGGGTTTCGGCATTTTTCATGGCTGGACTCCGCACTTTCCTATGTATATGGCGTGTGACCTGCAGGAATCGGTGAGGGTTCGACCGGGTTTCAGAGGGATTCAGATGCAACAGATCAAGGGCTATCACGCCCATGTGTATTTCGATGCCGCCCACATGGATCAGGCGCGCACGTTGTGTGAGCAAGCGGCGCACCTGTTCCCGCTGAAAATGGGCCGCGTGCACGAACGTCCGGTGGGTCCGCACCCGGACTGGAGCTGCCAGTTGGCATTCGGGCCGGAGCTCATCGGCGACGTGTTGCCGTGGCTGGCCCTCAACCGCAAGGGACTGGTGGTGTTCCTGCACCCGGACACCGGCGACGATCTGCTTGACCACACGGAACATGCAATCTGGATGGGCGCGATCCGGACACTGGACCTGTCTGTTTTTTGATCACAGGGTTTCTTCGGCTTCACCCGGCAAGTGCTCGTCCAGATGCAGCCATGGCAGACGGCTGTCGGTCCAGATGTGCCGCTCCGCCGGGGCCTGCTCAGGATGATCGAGGGTGGCGATGGTCAGGTCGATGCTCTCGGGACTGAGCTGCGTGACCAACGCAATCTGAGCCCCACAGGTCGGGCAGAAATAGCGTATGCAGCTGGAAGACGAGGCGTACTGCGCCGGTGTGCCTTTCACCCACTCGAAGGCGGACGCGGGCACGGTGATCCAGGTGGTCACGATCCCGCCGCTGACCCGTCGGCAAATCGAGCAGTGACAGTGGGCGATGTCGCGCAAGGGGCCGCTGAATTGATAGCGCAGATGTCCGCAGTGGCAGCCGCCGGTGTGAATGTCGCTCATGACCTTTCCTCCTGTTGCGATATCACGGACGCCATCGCGGGCAGCCCGCTCCACACAGAGAACTCATTTCAATGTGGGAGTGAGACCGGCTTGCCGGCGATGGCCCCAACCCGGTTTCCCTTCCTGCCCCGGTCCGACGACCGGTTGTACATCCCATCAATGCTTTCATCAGCGAAAGCTCGGTGAAAGCTTCCCCGATTAGGATCGCCCCACTACCGGCAACAGACCGGTCGGCCAATGCGAGTGTTTTATCGCTCGCACAGCCCATTTAACAACAACAATGGTGACCCTGATGTCCTTTGCAACCCGCCGCTTCGCTGCAACTCCGCCCGTACGCCTCGTGCTTCCCGTTCTGCGCTGACCCACCCGGTTCGCCCATTCCCTAGCCGCGCTACGCCTGGAGTATTCCCATGCTGACTTTCCTTGGCTTCGCCATGGTCATCACGTTCATGTTCCTGATCATGACCAAGCGCCTGTCCGCGCTGATCGCCCTGATCATCATCCCGATCGTCTTTGCTCTGTTCGGCGGTTTTGCGCCGAAGATCGGCCCGATGATGCTCGAAGGCATCACCAAGCTTGCGCCGACCGGCGTGATGCTGATGTTCGCCATTCTCTACTTCGCCCTGATGATCGACTCCGGCCTGTTCGACCCGGCCGTGCGCAAGATCCTCAAACTGGTCAAGGGCGACCCGCTGAAGGTTTCGGTCGGCACCGCCGTACTGGCGCTCGTCGTTTCCCTCGACGGTGACGGCGCGACCACTTACATGATCTGCGTGGCCGCCATGCTGCCGCTCTACAGCCGCATCGGCATGAGCCCGCGGATCATGGCCGGCCTGATCATCCTCGCCGGTGGCGTGATGAACATGACGCCATGGGGCGGCCCGACTGCCCGTGCGGCCAGTGCGCTGCACGTGGACCCGTCCGACATTTTCGTTCCGATGATTCCGGCGATGGCGTTCGGCGTGGTGGCAATCCTGGCGATTGCCTACTTCTACGGCAAACGCGAGCGTGCGCGTCTGGGTGAACTGCACTTGGTGGGCGATGAAATCGACCACAGTGAAATCAGTGTTTCGCAGTTCCCGGATGCCCGTCGTCCGAAGTTGATCTGGTTCAACGGCGCCCTGACCCTGGGCCTGATGTGCACCCTGATCGCCGGTCTGTTGCCGATGCCGGTGTTGTTCATGGTGGCGTTCAGTATCGCGATGATCGTCAACTATCCTTGCCTGCAACAGCAGAAGGATCGCGTCGCGGCTCACGCTGGCAGCGTACTTGCGGTGGTCGGTTTGATCTTCGCGGCGGGCATTTTCACCGGTATCCTGTCGGGCACCGGCATGGTCGATGCGATGTCGAAAAGCCTGCTGGCGGTGATTCCTGATTTCCTCGGCCCGTACCTGGCCGTGATCACCGCGCTGGTGAGCATGCCGTTCACGTTCTTCATGTCGAACGACGCTTTTTATTACGGCGTGTTACCAGTACTTGCCGAAGCCGCCAGTCATTACGGTATAACCGCGGTTGAAATGGCACGTGCCTCGATCGTCGGTCAGCCCGTCCACTTGCTGAGCCCGCTGGTACCATCGACCTATTTGTTGGTGGCCCTGGCCGGTATCGACTTTGGTGACCATCAGCGCTTTACCCTGAAATGGGCAGTGCTGGTGTGCATGTGCATACTGGTCGCCGCGTTGCTGATGGGGATCTTTCCGCTGTTCAGCACTCTATAAGCCCAAGACTCACCACAACGGGTCCAGGCTTTGCTGTTTGAAGCCCGGGCCCGTTCTGGTTTAACACTCGCTCAAAGGAATACACATGGAATGGCTGACCAACCCTGAAATCTGGGTTGCCTTCTTTACCCTGACCGCCCTGGAAATCGTCCTGGGTATCGATAACATCATCATGATTTCGATCCTGGTCAGCCGCATGCCCAAACACATGCAGCAGCGCACCCGGATTTTCGGCCTGGCGCTGGCCATGATCACGCGGATTCTGTTGCTGCTGTCGATCACCTGGGTCATGCGCCTCACCGCAGACCTGTTCGAAGTGTTCGGCCAGGGTATTTCCGGACGCGACCTGATCCTGTTCTTCGGTGGTCTGTTCCTGCTGTGGAAGAGCTCGCAAGAGATGTACCACGCGCTGGAAGGTGAAGACGAAACCCATGAAGAGCCTTCGGGCAAGGGCGGCAGCTTCATCTACACCATCATCCAGATCGCGATCATCGACATCGTGTTTTCGCTGGACTCGGTGATCACCGCCGTTGGCATGGTCTCCCACGTTCCGGTCATGGTCGCGGCAATCATCGTGGCTGTGCTGGTGATGATGTGGGCTTCGGGCACCATCAGCGAGTTCATCGACAAGCACCCGTCGCTGAAGATGCTGGCGCTGTCGTTCCTGTTGATCGTCGGTACCGTGCTGATTGCCGAATCCTTGGACGTGCACGTGCCAAAAGGCTACGTCTACTTCGCCATGGCGTTCTCGCTGGCGGTGGAAGCGATCAACATCAAGATGCGCACCGCGATGGCGAAAAAGAAAAAACAGCAGGATCCGGTGAAACTGCGCAAGGACATTCCGGGCCAGTAACACTTGTGGCAGTGAGCTTGTTGTGGCGAGTGGATAAATCCCCTCGCCGCACACGGGCTCTTACAGGAAGTGCCGGGGGGACCTTCGGGTCCCTTTTTCTTTGTCTGCATCAAATTGTTTTCATGACAGTTTTGTTTCAATCGCCTCTTTAGCTATGCGATGCTGGCGCCCAGACCGTTAGCCAACTACAGCTTAAGTACACAACGTAGAAAGTCGCGCGGCACCGTCAACTTGCTCCTTTGGGGCGCTACCACCACAGGGGGCCCGTATGCTCACCCTGCTCAATTTGCTTTCTGCCGTGGCCTTGTTGATCTGGGGCACGCACATCGTCCGAACCGGCATTCTGCGGGTCTATGGTTCCAACTTGCGCCATGTGATTAGCCAGAACATGTCCAAGCGCTGGCTGGCGTTCATCGCGGGCATTGTCGTGACCGCCATGGTCCAGAGCAGTAACGCCACCGCCATGCTCGTCACGTCCTTTGTCGGCCAGGGCCTGATGGCGCTGATGCCGGCGCTGGCGACCATGCTCGGTGCCGACGTGGGTACGGCGCTGATGGCACGGGTCCTGACCTTCGATTTGTCATGGCTGTCGCCGCTGCTGATTTTCCTCGGGGTGATTTTCTTTCTGTCGCGCAAACAGACGCGGCTCGGGCAGATGGGCCGCGTCAGCATCGGCCTCGGGCTGATCATTCTGGCGCTGCAACTGATTGTCGAAGCGGCTGCGCCGATCACCCACGCCCAAGGGGTCAAAGTGATTTTCGCCTCGCTGACCGGCGACATCCTGCTCGACGCCCTGGTCGGCGCGTTGTTCGCGATGATTTCCTACTCCAGCCTCGCCGCCGTCCTGCTGACCGCGACACTGGCCGGCGCCAGTGTGATCAGCTTGCCCGTGGCCATCGGCCTGGTGATCGGTGCCAACATCGGCAGCGGTATTCTGGCGTTCATGAGCACCAGCATGCAGAACGCCGCGGGCCGTCAGGTGGCGCTCGGGAGCCTGCTGTACAAGCTGATCGGCCTGTTGCTGATCATTCCCGTACTCGACCCGCTCGTGCACTGGATCGACAGTCTGGATTTCAGCCCACAGGAAATGGTCATCGGCTTCCACCTGCTCTACAACACCGTGCGTTGCCTGATCCTGCTGCCAAGCGTCGGGCCGATGGCCAGGCTTTGTGCGTGGCTGCTGCCGGAGCGGCCGGAAACCAACGGCACCGCCAAACCTCGGCACCTTGACCCGACGGCGCTGGTGACCCCCAGCCTGGCGCTCGCCAACGCTGCCCGGGAAACCCTGCGCATTGGCGATCTGATCGACAATATGCTCGAGGCCATGCTCGACGTGCTGCGCGGCAAGCAAACCGCCGTCACCCAGGAAATGCGTCGCCTGACCGATGATGTGGAGTCGCTCTACAGCTCGATCAAGCTTTATCTGGCGCAGATGCCTCGCGAAGACCTTAGTGAACACGACAGTCGGCGCTGGGCGGAAATCATCGAACTGGCGATCAACCTCAAACTCGCCAGCGACCTGATCGAGCGCATGCTGCGCAAAGTGCAGCAACAGAAAACCTCGCAGCGCCGGTCTTTTTCCGAGGTCGGTCTGGACGAATTGGCGGGGCTGCACAGTCAGCTGATTTCCAATTTGCGTCTGGGATTGTCGGTGTTCCTCAGCGCCGACAAGGAAAGTGCCCGTCAGTTGCTGCGGGAGAAACGTCGCTTTCGCGCACAGGAACGCCGTCTGGCCCATGCACATGTCAGCCGGTTGCAACGCAAGATCGTGCAGAGTATCGAGACCAGCTCGCTGCACCTGGAGCTGATTGCCGACATGAAGCGCCTGAATTCATTGTTCTGCAGCAGTGCGTATGTGGTGCTGGAAACGTCTGACACCGGTGCGCTCATCGTCGATGATTTGTCTGACATCACGCATTCGCCTTGAACGTCTGGCAGTGTGGTCAGTCAGTTACAGTGGTTCAGCCTCAAGACCGTCTTCGCGGGCGAGCCCGCTCCCACAGGTGATCCGGGTCGGACATAATCCCAGTTACACAAAAGATCACTGTGGGAGCGGGCTTGCCCGCGATAGCGGCCTAAAGGACGACACGGATCTTCGATTGATTGCCTGGAAGCTTGCTATGCGTTGTCTGTTGTTCGCCTGCCTGTTGCTCGGATCGCTGCCCTCGTTTGCCCTGGATCGTTTTCAGGTCGAGGGCTATACGCTGCCCAATGGCCTGCAAATGCTGCTCAAACCCGGCACCGAACGCGGGCATGTAGCGATTCGACTGGTGGTCGGCGTCGGTATCGATGATTTCAGCTGCGCCGAAAAAGAACTGCCGCATCTGCTCGAACACCTGCTGTTCAGCGGCATCGATGCCACCGGCGAAGGCGGTCTTGAAGAACGCATGCAGACGCTCGGCGGTGAGTGGAACGCTTACACCAGCAACGCCGACACCACATTTGTCATCGAAGCGCCGGCGAAAAACCAGCGCAAGGTCCTCGACCTGCTGCTGGCTCTTCTGACCCAGACCCGAATCGACGACAACGCCATCAACGCCGCCAAACAGGTGGTCGAGCGCGAGGACGGCGGTCATTACTCACACTTGCAACGCTGGCTGGATCGTCAGGATCTGGGCCACACGGCGAGCAATCAACTGGCGGTGGAACTGGGGCTAAAGTGCCCGGAGCGGGCCGAGGTCGATAACCTGACCCGCGAACAACTGGAGACGGTACGCAAGGCCTGGTACGCGCCGAACAACATGACACTGATCATGGTCGGCGACCTCGACCGCTTGCTGCCGGCTTATCTGGAACGGGCCTGGGGCGCACTTCAGGCCGTTGACCCGAGCGAGCACCCGCCACTGCCGCAAATCCAGGCTAGCGCGGCCCATGAGCGCACGTTGAGTCACGGCTTTGTCGGCGGCGGAGCGAAGTTGCACTGGCTGGTGCCGGAGCCGGTGCTGGAAGACCAGCATGACGAAACCTTTGACCTGCTCAAGGACTATCTGGACTGGGCGCTCTATCGCCAGCTGCGTCTGGCGCACAGTTTGTCCTACGGCCCCTCGGCCGAACGCGAGGTGTTTGGCGGCGTGGGTTTCATGAGCCTCAACGCCGACCTTGAGCGCGACGATGTGCCCGAGGCCGAGCAAGTCCTGGATGAATTGAAGGCTGACTTGCTCAAGAACGGACTGGACGTCGACACCTTCAACCGCCTCAAGCAGGCCGCCATCGCTCGCCAGGCCTGGGCCGTGCAAGGCAACAGCGCACTGGCCGACTACTACTGGAGCGCGCTGGGAGACTACGAGGAAGGTCGTTTCGCTAACCCGGCCAGAGAACTGCAGGGCGTGACGCTGGCAGAGGCCAACAAGGCCATGCGTGAGTTGCTGTTGCAACCGGGTTATTTGCGGATCGAGAAGCCGTTGATGAGTTATGACCAGGTGATGTGGGTGGTCGCGGGGGGATTGGGGCTGCTGGTGTTCGGGTTATTGGCCTGGCGTGTTTATCGCAGAAAGTAACGGTTCCCCTGTGGCGAGGGAGCTTGCTCCCGTTCGGCTGCGCAGCCGCCGCCTGCGTATCAGTTGAAAGAATGCGGTTTTCCGGTTTTGGGGGCGCTTCGCACCCCAGCGGGAGCAAGCTCCCCCGTCACAGTGCCGTGTTGGGTCAAACGGACGTATCCCCCTCGCCACACTGCCCCACGGGCGGTAACCTGTCGGGGATTTTTCCCACGACTACTGTGAATCGCCGAATGCCTACCCTGACCTTGTTCGTACAGCGCATCCTCGAACTGATGAAGCGCTACCCAGGGGTCATTGCGCTTGGCGGTTTCATCTCCGGGGTCGGCAGCTTCATGCTGGTCGATCGCCAGCAAGGCCTGGCGACCTGGATCACCATTATCATGGTGCTCAGCTGGATCTGGCTGATGCTGGAAAACAGCCTCACCAAGCTCTTCACCCGAATCTTCAAGCGCGAAATCCCCCAGCCGCTGCTGCGCTACGCCACGCAGATGATCCATCAGGAAAGTCTGTTTTTCGTTCTGCCTTTCTTTTTCATCACCACCACCTGGAACAGCGGCCAGTTTTTTTTCACCGGGCTGCTGTGCATCGCCGCGCTGATTTCCATTACCGACCCGCTCTACTACAAATGGCTGGCGCCCCGGCGCTGGGCGTTTCTGGCGCTGCACACCCTGACGCTGTTTGCCGCGCTGCTGACGGCCCTGCCCGTCATCCTGCACCTGACCACGTCCCAGAGTTTCAAACTGGCCCTGGGCACAGCCGTCGTCCTGTCGTTCCCGAGCCTGGCGTCGATCTTCCCGATCCGGACGGTGCGCAACGCGCTGGCCATTCTGAGCATCACCGTCGGCATCGGTGGCGTGGGTTGGGTGTTGCGCTCATGGGTGCCGCCGGCCACGCTATGGATGACCGATGTCGCGATCAGCACCCAGATGCAGGACCGCACGCCAGGCAAAAGCCTGGAAGAAGTCAGCGCCGAGCAGATTCGTGGCGACGGTCTGTACGCCTACACGGCGATCAACGCGCCGCGCGGTCTGGACGAGCGGATTTACCATGTCTGGCAGTTCAACGGCAAGGAAGTCGATCGCATCGCACTGGACATCCATGGCGGGCGCAAGGAAGGCTATCGCGCCTGGACCCACAAGCAGAACTTCCCCGGTAACCCGGCGGGCAAGTGGCAGGTTCGGGTGCTGACCGAGGACGGTCAGTTGATCGGTGTGTTGCGCTTCAAGATCACGGACAGCACACCGATCAAAGAAAAGTAATGCGGTTCGTGCTATTACGTAACTCTGCGTAATAGCCGAACAAGCACGGAGCTTATGACCAGCAGCACAATGCCCGGCAGTGCCTCACTGGACACCTCGCACACCCCTGCGCAATTGCACGTCACGGGTGACTGGACGCTTGCCCATTACGCTGACCTCAAGAATTTGAGCGAAAAGCTCCGCGGGCAATACGACGACAGCACCCACATCGACCTCAACAGCCTCGGCGCGCTCGACACCGCCGGCGCATCGTTGTTGGTGGAGTTGCTCGGGTCGGACCGCCTGGGCAAATCCGCCGAACATCCCGACTGCACGTTGTCCGTCGCCGATCGTGCTCTGTTGCAGACTGTTTATTGCTCGATGACCGACTTCTGCGTGCCGATCAAGGAGCCGGAAATCGGCGTCGGCATTCAGCTGCTGACGCGCATTGGCCGCGCGGTAGACGCCATCTGGCAAGACACCCTGCAACTGCTGGGCTTCGTCGGCCTGATCCTGGAAACCATCGCCCGCAACCTGTTGCGCCCCAAACGCTGGCGCATCACGCCAATGATTGCGCACATCGAACAGACAGGCCTCGACGCCGCCCCCATCGTTGCCTTGCTGACGTTTCTGGTGGGCGCCGTCGTCGCGTTTCTCGGGGCGACGGTGCTGAAGAGTTTCGGTGCGAGCATCTTCACCGTGGACCTGGTGGCGTTCTCCTTTCTGCGGGAATTCGGCGTGCTGCTCACCGCCATCCTGATGGCCGGTCGAACCGCAAGTGCCTTCACCGCGCAGATCGGCTCGATGAAGGCCAACGAAGAGATCGATGCCATTCGCACCTTGGGCCTCGATCCGATGGAGTTGCTGGTGGTGCCGCGCGTGCTCGCGCTGCTGGTGGCGCTGCCGATGCTGACCTTTCTGGCGATGCTCTCGGGGATTGTCGGCGGTGGTGTGGTGTGCGCCGTGGCGCTGGATATCTCGCCGGCCATGTTCCTTTCGCTGTTGCAAACCGACATCGGGATTCAGCATTTTCTGGTCGGTCTCGTCAAAGCGCCAATCTTTGCGTTCCTCATCGCCGCCATTGGTTGCCTTGAGGGCTTCAAGGTCAGCGGCAGTGCTGAATCTGTGGGTGCGCACACCACGTCGAGTGTGGTGCAGTCGATTTTCGTGGTGATCGTGCTCGACGCCGTGGCCGCGCTGTTTTTCATGGAGATGGGCTGGTGAGTCGTCTACCCCGAGCGCCCTCCGAGGCGGTGATCGAAGTCCGAGGGCTGTGCAATCGCTTTGGCCGTCAGAGCGTGCACGAGAACCTCGACCTGGATCTGTACAAGGGCGAAATCCTGGCCGTGGTCGGAGGTTCCGGCAGCGGCAAATCGGTACTGTTGCGCAGCATTGTCGGCTTGCGCCAGCCCAGCGAAGGGGTGGTGAAGGTGTTCGGCAAGAACCTTCCGACGCTGTCCGAACACGAGCGTTCGATGGTCGAGCGGCGCTTCGGTGTACTGTTCCAGAAAGGCGCCCTGTTCTCTTCGCTGACCGTGACCGAAAACGTCGCCCTGCCCCTGATCGAACACGCGGGCCTGAGCCGCAACGATGCCGAACACCTGGCGGCGGTCAAACTGGCGTTGGCCGGGTTGCCGCTATCGGCCGCCGACAAGTACCCCGCTTCGCTGTCCGGCGGGATGATCAAGCGCGCGGCACTGGCCCGGGCGTTGGCACTGGACCCGGACATCCTGTTTCTCGACGAACCCACCGCCGGCCTCGACCCGATCGGCGCGGCGGCCTTCGATCAGTTGATCCTGACCCTGCGCGATGCGTTGGGTTTGAGTGTGTTTCTGGTGACCCATGACCTCGACACGCTCTACACCATCACCGATCGGGTGGCGGTGCTGGCGCAGAAGAAAGTGCTGGTGGCGGACGCCATCGACAAGGTCTCGGAAACCGACGACCCGTGGATTCACGAATACTTCCATGGCCCTCGCGGCCGCGCGGCGCTGACGGCCGCCCAACAGTTGAATGAGGTCTGACATGGAAACCCGAGCCCATCATGTATTGATTGGCCTGTTCACCGTGATTGTGGTGGCGGGCGCCCTGCTCTTTGGCTTGTGGCTGGCCAAGTCCAGCGTCGACACCGAGTTCAAGGATTACGAAATCGTCTTCAACGAGGCGGTCAGCGGCCTGTCCAAGGGCAGCGCGGTGCAGTACAGCGGGATCAAGGTCGGCGACGTGGTGACGTTGCGCCTGGACCCGAAAGACCCGCGCCGGGTGTTGGCCCGGATTCGCCTGGGCGGTGATACGCCGATCAAGGAAGACACCCAGGCCAAACTGGCGCTGACCGGGATCACCGGAACGTCGATCATCCAGCTCAGTGGCGGTACGCCGCAAAGCCCGACGCTCAAGGGCAAGGGCGGTGATCTGCCGACGATCGTCGCATCGCCCTCACCTATCGCCCGGCTGCTCAACGACAGCAACGATTTGATGGCTGGCGTGAACGTCTTGATGCACAACGCCAATCAGATGTTTTCCGCGGAGAACGTCGAGCGCATCAGCAAGACCCTCGAACACCTGGAACAAACCACCGGCACCATCGCCGATCAGCGCGGTGACATCCGTCAGGCGATGCAGCAACTGGCGTCGGTCGGCAAGCAGGCCGGTGCGATGCTGGAGCAGACGTCGGCGCTGATGCGCAACGCCAACGGTTTGCTCAACGATCAAGGCAAGCAGATGTTCGGCAGCGCCGAGCAGGCGATGAAGTCGCTGGAGCAAAGCAGCGCGACGATCAATACGTTGCTGACCCGGAATCAGGATTCCCTCAACAGCGGCATGCAAGGCCTCAACGGACTGGCCCCGGCGGTGCGCGAGTTGCGCGATACCTTGACGTCGTTGCGGGCGATTTCCCAGCGTCTGGAAGCCAACCCCAGCGGTTATCTGCTGGGCAATGACAAGAACAAGGAGTTCACGCCATGAAGCTGACTCACATCGCCCTCCTCGGCGCTTTTGCGCTGACCAGCGCCTGCTCGATCCTTCCCACGTCCGAGCCGTCTGATGTGTATCGGTTGCCTTCGGCCCAGAGCGTTTCTCCCAGCCACGGCACGCCGCAGCGCTGGTCCCTGCGCCTGACCAAACTGCAGGCCAGCGAGGCGTTGAACAGTCCGCAGATTGCCGTGATTCCTCAAGGCGACCTGATCAGCAGCTACAAGGCTTCCCGCTGGAGCGACCCGGCGCCGGTACTGCTGCGCAATCGACTGCTGGATGGTTTTCAGCGTGACGGTCGGGTGGCGTTGCTGAGCACCGACGACAGCAATTTCCAGGCGGACCTGGAGTTGGGCGGGAGTTTGCAGGCGTTCCAGACTGAATACCAAGGCACCACGGCGAGTGTCGTAGTGCGTCTGGATGCGTTGTTGGTGCGCGGTTATGACCAGCGCATCCTCGCCAGCCGCCGCTTTGAAGTGCGTCAGCCGCTGAGCGATGTGAAGGTGCCGGCGGTAGTGGCCGGGTTTGGCCAGGCGAGTGATCAGTTGACGGCACAAGTCGTCAGCTGGGCGGTGGAGCAAGGACAGAAAGTCGCACCGCCGCCCCGCCCTTGAATTCACTCAGGGCCTTTGTGGCGAGGGAGCAAGCTCCCTCGCCACACAAGCCCGCTCCCACAGGGGATGTGTGCTTAACCGAAGAACCAGTAGCAAACCCCGATTGCGCCCAGCACCCCGGCGAACTCCGCCAGCAATGCACACCCCACCGCATGCCGTGCCCGCTGGATCCCCACGGCGCCGAAATACACCGCCAGCACATAAAACGTCGTTTCCGTACTGCCCTGAACCGTCGCCGCGACCAACGCCGGGAAGCTGTCTACCCCGGACGTCTTCATGGTTTCGATCAACATCGCCCGGGCCGCGCTGCCTGAGAACGGCTTGACCATCGCCGTCGGCAACGCATCGACGAAGCGCGTGTCCCAACCGGCCCACTCCACCAGATGACGAATCCCGTCGAGACCAAAGTCCAGCGCCCCGGACGCGCGCAGCACGCCCACCGCGCACAGCATCGCCACCAGGTACGGCAGCAGATTCCTGGCCACGTCGAAGCCTTCTTTCGCACCTTCGACGAACGCCTCGTAAACCTTCACCTTGCGCAGCGCGCCGATCACCAGGAACAGCATGATCAGCCCGAACAGCGTCACGTTGCCGAGGATCGAGGACAAGCCGGCCAGAGCGGTCGCCGAGAGCGTACCCAGCAACGCCATGAAGCCGCCGAGGGCGAGGGCACCGGGGATCAGGTAGGCGAGCACCACCGGGTCCCACAGGCGCAGGCGCTGCATGAACGCCACCGACAGCAATCCCACCAGCGTCGAACAACTGGTGGCGAGCAGGATCGGCAGGAACACCAGCGTCGGATCCGGCGCGCCTTGCTGGGCGCGGTACATGAAGATCGTCACCGGCAGCAGGGTCAGGGAGGAGGCGTTGAGTACCAGGAACAGGATCTGCGCGTTGCTGGCAATGGTGTCGCTGGGGTTGAGCTCTTGCAGCGCCTTCATGGCTTTAAGGCCGATCGGGGTGGCGGCGTTGTCCAGGCCCAGGCCGTTGGCGGCGAAGTTCAGGGTGATCAGGCCGATGGCCGGATGACCGGCCGGCACTTCCGGCATCAGGCGCAGGAACAACGGGCCAAGTGCCTTCGCCAGCCATTCGACGATCCCGGCCTTCTCGGCGATGCGCAGAAAACCCAGCCAGAGGGTCAGGGTGCCGAACAGCAGGACCATGACCTCGACCGACAACTTGGCCATGGCGAAAATGCTTTCCACCATCGCCGCGAAGATCCCGGCGTTGCCCCCGATCAGCCATTGCGCCAACGCCGAAACGGCCGCCACGATGAAGAAGCCAAGCCACAGGCCATTGAGCATCAGTTGAATCCCCCGAAGAATGTGGCGAATGATAGCGGGGTCACCAGAAACGACAAACCCCGGATTTCTCCGGGGTCTGTTCGTGCGGCTTGCTCAGGTCACTGTGGGAGCCAGCCTGCTGGCGATAAGGCCGGCACGTTCAACATCTCTGTTGTTTGATGCACCGCTTTCGCCGACGGCCTGGCTCCTACATAAAAGCCAGACTCCACAGGGGTCAGCTATCAGTTGCCGGAGGTTTCACCGGCCGGCAGTTTTTCCTTGCTGCGCCAGTGCGGCAGCGAGTTCCAGTAGCGCTGCCCTTTGGCATCGTCGTACATGCCTTCCCAGCGGGAGATGACCAATACAGCCAGGGCGTTGCCGATCACGTTCAGTGCGGTACGTGCCATGTCCATGATGCGGTCGACACCGGCGATGAACGCCAGGCCTTCCAGCGGAATACCCACGCTGCCCAGGGTCGCCAGCAGCACCACGAAGGACACACCCGGAACACCGGCGATGCCTTTGGAGGTGACCATCAGCGTCAGCACCAGCAGCAATTGCTGGCTGATCGACAGGTCGATGCCGTAGAGCTGGGCAATGAAGATTGCCGCGATGCTCTGATAAAGCGTCGAACCGTCGAGGTTGAACGAGTAACCGGTCGGCACCACGAAGCTGCAAATGGCTTTCGGCGCGCCGTAGGCTTCCATCTTCTCGATCACACGCGGCAGCACGGTTTCGGAGGAGGCGGTGGAGTAGGCCAGCACCAGCTCATCCTTGAAGATGCGCATCAGTTTGATCACCGAGAAGCCGAACAGGCGAGCGATCAGGCCCAGCACCATGAAGGCGAAGAAGGCGATAGCGAAGTAAACCAGGATCACCAGTTTGGCCAGCGGCAGCAGGGAAGCGAAGCCGAAGTTGGCGACGGTCACTGCGATCAGTGCGAAAACGCCGATCGGGGCGTAGTTCATGATCATGTGGGTGACCTTGAACATGCTTTCCGAAACGCCCTGGAACATTGTCACCAGCGGGTCGCGCAACTCGGGCTTGAGACTCGACAGACCGAGGCCGAACAGCACCGAGAAGAAGATGATCGGCAGCATTTCACCGCGAGCGATGGCGGCGAAGATGTTCGACGGGATCAGGTTGAGGATGGTTTCGATGAACGCGTGTTCATGCTGTACCTCGGCCGCCGTGGCCTGATACTTGGAAATATCCACGGTACCGAGGGTGCTCATGTCGATGCCGGCGCCCGGATGGAACACATTGGCCAACACCAGACCCACAACGATAGCGATCGTGGTAACGATCTCGAAGTAGATGATGGTCTTCAGGCCGATGCTGCCGAGTTTCTTCGCGTCACCGACACCCGCGATACCGACGATCAGCGAGGAGATCACGATCGGGATCACAATCATCTTGATCAGACGGATAAAGATATCGCCTGCCGGTTGCAGGACGTTGCCAATCCACCAGGCCTTCTCGGCACTGAAATGGTTAAGCAGCGCACCGATTGCAATCCCCAATACCAGACCGATGAGGATCTGCCAGGCGAGGCTGAGCTTTGCCTTCTTCATATCTTTACCCTTACTTGCGTTTGACTCGGGCAGATGCAGGAACTGGAACGCTTGTGGCGAAAAAGTCTTGAGCATCTGCCCCCGTATAAGGTGCCCCGGAGCGATTATTCATGGCTCTCTGGCAGGCGAAAAAAGGCGCAACTATTCCGATGCAAGGAAGCGACGTCTAATGCCGTAAACGCCTACCCTATGCCGAATCGGCATGAGGTTTTTTTACTGAAACCGACGTCGCAAACGGTTCGAATGTGACATTTCGGCAGGCATAAGTGCCGTGAACCGGCCATTTCCGGGCAGGGTGGGTGTTTTTTGATCATTTTTGCGGGAGGGGTATTTCAGAAAAATCCGACCATGAGAGGCGAGAAATCGCTGCAAAATCAGGTGGTTTTTTCTCGATGTACGGTCACGCAAGAAACACCGGGAAATTATTCTCCGGTGATCATTTGTGGGAACAGAGCGTTCTGTAGCGAAACCGAGTGGTTCGCTGTGTTTCAACACATTGCGCGCATAAGCTCTCCGCAAGTCCGTCGCCCCATCACGGGACGGCGAACTTGCGTCGCAGCTTTTACCTGACCCGGCCCTTGCGCAGGCACTCCCTGTACCCGTAGGTCACTCCGCCCCTGAAACAGGCAGAACGTCCCGACCCCTTGGTCATGCGACTACCTTCCTCAGGCAGCGCATTGGAAAGAAACAATGCTGCTTCTTTCTTGTGACAGATTCAGTACCAGTTCGGATCTTTCTTCAGTTGTTCCATCAACAGGTCCTGCATGCCCTGGTCAGGCTTGCCCAGGAAGCGGTAATCGGCATGCCGCGTGGGCGACTTGTCGGCCGGCAACCCTGCAGGCACTTCGACCAGCATGGCGTAGGCATCCTTCTTGTCGAAGCTGACGGCAACGATCAGGCGTTTGTTGAGGCATGTGTCATGCGTTTCGCAGAGCGGCCCCACCAGATACTTGTCGCCATCTTCTTCCACCGCATTCATTTGCTCGGCGTCACCGGACAGATTCATCACCCATTCCGGCAGGCGTTCTTCCTTCTTCACCACGCCTTGCCAAGTGTCATGAAACTGCGGGTCTGCGCTTAACAACTCGTTGACCCGCGCCTGGCCGTCATTGGCCGCCATCACGGTGGCACTGCCGCCCAGAAGCAGGGCGGCTGCCATCGTTTTCAGTAAAACGTTCATCTTCAACCTCGACCGCGACGGCCAAAGAAGAACGAAGCAATGAACATCACCAGGAACACGACAAAGAGAATCTTGGCGATACCCGTGGCGGTGCCCGCGATACCACCGAAGCCCAGTACTGCAGCGATGATGGCAATGATCAAGAACGTGATTGCCCAGCTCAACATGGTGATTCTCCTTACGCTTCTATTTAGAGGTGATGCTTGTGGTGCATGTCCCGGCGCATCGAATGCGCCAAGTTCGTGTGTCTAGAACACCCAGCGCTCCTGACGTGGCATCTCATCCGCAGGCTGAGCCTGGTCGACGTCCATCATTCGCATCGGTGCGCTGTCGACAGCAGTGCTGCTGACGGCGCTGAAGTGGGTTTGGGTCGGATGCTGGATGGACAGGCGTGGCACTTCTTGCTCCTGACTCTGCTCCCAGCGCTGAAACTGCTGGCCGCCGATCAAGGTGATCAATAGCGCCAGGACAGCAAACAGACCTTGCTGGATATGCAGTGGCGAGATACGCAATTGGGCGGCACGTTGGCGACTCATCCTGAAGCTCCTCCCACACTGTGGTGATCTTGTTGAGGGCGACGGTTGCGATGCCCTTGGTTAATCAGACTATTGCAGCCCGCATGCCAGCTTTTTCATAAGAAAAAATACATATAAATCAATAAGTTATGTTTGATGCAGGAAACAGGTGGGACGCATCCTGCACGATGACCCCTTTGGCGTCGTGCGTAATGCACGATAAGTTCGTAGGAAGTTTCAGAATTTTTGAATTGCGGGGAGGGCGTAGATGTCACAGAGGGAGTCGGGAGTGCACCTGAAAACCAGCGATCCGATAAAAAAACAACAAAATCAGGTGATTAGCCGTAGGGTGAGTAGATAACTACCCTGATGTGGTCGGAATCGACCAGAATCAACCATGCAACTTGCCCGATTTTTCCGGGACTAACCAAGATCATTCGTTAAGGAGCGTAGGAAAATGGAATCAGCCACCGAGCATCAGGGCCGCATTCTGCTGGTGGACGACGAGTCTGCCATCCTGCGAACGTTCCGTTACTGCCTCGAAGACGAGGGCTACAGCGTCGCCACGGCCAACAGCGCAGCGCAGGCCGATGCGTTGTTGCAACGCCAGGTGTTTGATCTGTGCTTCCTCGATTTACGCCTGGGTGAAGACAACGGCCTCGATGTCCTGGCCCAGATGCGCATTCAGGCGCCTTGGATGCGCGTTGTCATTGTCACTGCCCACTCGGCCGTAGACACCGCCGTGGATGCGATCCAGGCGGGCGCCGCTGATTACCTGGTCAAACCGTGCAGCCCCGATCAATTGCGCCTGGCCACCGCCAAGCAACTGGAAGTGCGGCAATTGTCAGCCCGCCTGGAAGCGCTGGAAGGTGAAGTGCGCAAACCCAAGGATGGGCTGGATTCCCACAGCCCGGCCATGAAAGTCGTGCTCGAAACTGCCCGCCAGGTGGCCAGCACCGATGCCAATATTTTGATTCTCGGCGAATCCGGCACCGGTAAAGGCGAACTGTCCCAGGCCATTCACGGCTGGAGCAAACGCGCGAAGAAATCCTGCGTCACCATCAACTGCCCATCGCTGACGGCCGAATTGATGGAAAGCGAACTCTTCGGCCACAGCCGTGGGGCGTTCACCGGCGCGAGCGAAAGTACGCTGGGGCGGGTGAATCAGGCGGACGGAGGAACGCTGTTTCTCGACGAGATCGGCGATTTTCCCCTGACATTGCAGCCAAAGTTGTTGCGTTTCATTCAGGACAAGGAATACGAGCGGGTCGGCGACCCCGTGACCCGCCGCGCCGATGTACGCATCCTGGCTGCCACCAACCTCAATCTTGAAGACATGGTGCGCGACGGTCGTTTCCGTGAAGATTTGCTCTATCGCTTGAACGTCATCACCTTGCATCTGCCGCCGTTGCGCGAACGCCGGGAGGATATCCTGAACCTGGCTGACCGCTTCCTGGCCCGGTTCGTCAAGGAATACGCGCGCCCGGCGCGAGGCTTCAGCGACGAGGCGCGTGAAGCGCTGCTGGGTTATCGCTGGCCGGGGAACATTCGGGAGTTGCGCAACGTTGTTGAGCGGGCGAGCATCATCTGTCCTCAGGAGCGTGTCGAGATCAGCCACCTCGGGATGGCCGAGCCCCCGGTGAACAATGCGCCGCGCATTGGTGCTGCGCTGAGTCTGGACGAGTTGGAGAAGGCGCACATCGGCGCGGTACTGGCCACCGCCGACACGCTGGACCAG
Organism: Pseudomonas sp. NFX71; assembly: GCF_048079215.1. Classification (NCBI taxonomy): domain Bacteria; kingdom Pseudomonadati; phylum Pseudomonadota; class Gammaproteobacteria; order Pseudomonadales; family Pseudomonadaceae; genus Pseudomonas; species Pseudomonas sp. NFX71. Next base: position 1,976,985 of record NZ_CP182230.1, read on the forward strand.
GCCGCGAAGACGCTCGGGATCGATGCTTCGACGCTGTACCGCAAACGCAAGCAGTACAACCTGTGAGTCTTGCCCGATGAAACTGGCGATGAAGTTGCGTACTCGGCTTTTCCTGAGTATTTCCGCACTGATCACCGTTGCGCTGCTTGGGCTGTTGCTCGGGCTGGTTAGCGTGATGCAGATGGCCGGAACCCAGGAAACACTGGTGCGCAACAATTTCGTCACCCTGGATCTGGGTCTGAAACTGCGCCAGACCTTGGGCGACCAGTTGATGTTGATGATGGATGACAAGCCCGATCCGGCGGCGTTCGAAGCGTCCAAGCAGCATTATCTCCAGTTGCTGGATGAAGGCATCGCCCATGATCAGGGGGGCGAGGGTCGCCAGTACGGCTTTTTGCAGGCCAAGAACGATTACCTGAGCTTTCTTCAGGCGTTGGACCTGTCGGGTGATCCGTCCCATGTGCTGAGTGGCAACGAAGAGCTCACCGAAAAATTCAACGTGCTGCGCAACGGGCTGATTACCGAGCACAAGCACGCGCTGGACAGCATCAATGAAACGCAACGCAAGGCCCGGGATCGGGCGCTGCTCATTGCCGGCCTGCTCGGGTTGGTCGGGCTGGCAGTGCTGATTATCGGATTCGTGACGGCCCATGCGATCGCTCGACGCTTCGGTGAGCCGATCGAAGCCCTGGCTCAGGCCGCAGACCACATCGGCCAGGGCAACTTCGAAGTGACCCTGCCGATTTCATCGGCAGTGGAAATGAATCTGCTGACCAAGCGCTTCGGGATCATGGCCGAGGCACTGCGTCAGCACCAGGCGACCAATATCGACGAGTTGCTCGCCGGCCAGCAGCGTCTGCAGGCGGTACTCGACAGCATTGACGATGGTCTGTTGATGATCGACCGCGACGGTCATCTCGAACACTTGAACCCGGTGGCGCAGCGCCAGTTGGGTTGGGACACCGACCGTCTCGGCCAAGGGCTGGGCTCGGCGCTCGAACGTCCCGAGCTGGATCAACAGCTGCAACTGGTGCTGCGCGGAGGCACGCTGGAGCGCGCACCGGAGGACCTGAGTATCGAGGTCGATGGTGAATCGCGCTTGCTCACTTACAGCCTGACGCCTGTCAGTCATACCCAGGGCCATATTCTGGGGGCGGTGATGGTGCTGCATGACGTCACCGAACAGCGGGCGTTCGAACGGGTGCGCAGCGAATTTGTATTGCGCGCCTCCCATGAGCTGCGCACGCCGGTCACCGGGATGCACATGGCGTTCGGCCTGTTCCGCGAGCGCGCGCATTTTGCCGCGGACTCGCGAGAAGCCGACCTGTTGGACACCGTGAATGAAGAAATGCAGCGCCTGATGCAGTTGATCAACGACCTGCTGAACTTCTCGCGCTACCAGAACGGTTTGCAGAAACTTTCACTGGCGCCGTGTTCCATCGAGGAACTGCTGGAGCAGGCCCGTTCGCGGTTTGCCGATTCGGCGCAAGAGAAGGGCATCGACTTGCTGGTCGAAGTGCAGGGACCATTGCCGTGGTTACAGGCCGATCAGCCTCAACTGGACCGAGTGCTCGATAACCTTATCGACAACGCGTTGCGTCATACCGGCGCTGATGGACAGATCCGCTTGCAGGCGCGACGCCACGGTGAGCGGGTGATTATCAGTGTCGAGGACAATGGCGAAGGTATCGCTTATGGCCAGCAGGGGCGGATCTTCGAGCCGTTTGTACAGGTCGGGCGCAAGAAGGGGGGGGCGGGGCTTGGCCTGGCGTTGTGCAAGGAAATCGTGCAGTTGCACGGTGGGCGGATGGGCGTCTATTCGCGGCCGGGGCAGGGCACTCAGTTCTACATGGCGCTGGCGGTTTAACACGCGTTTACGCTTCGTCATCCAGGCGTCTGCTGGCCAGGCGCCGGCCACGGGTGATCAGCTCGATGAACTGAACGGCGCTCAATGCATGGGCGAACAACCAGCCCTGACCGAATTTCACTCCTTCACTGCTCAGAAACGCCGCTTGCGCTTCATGTTCGATGCCCTCGGCAATCACATTGAGTTGCAGCGCCTGGGCCATGTGAATGATGTGCGGTGCCACGCCACTGCTGGCGGCGTCATGTCCAAGCGCATCGATGAACGCCTTGTCGATTTTCAGGCAATCCACAGGCAGGGTCTGCAGGTAGGCGAGGCTGCAATAGCCGGTGCCAAAGTCATCGATCAGCACCTGATGCCCGACGTCGCGCAAGGACTGAAGGTTTTCCCGGGCCACTACCACGTCGATCAGTCCGCGCTCGGTCACTTCAAAGGCAATCTGTTTGGCTGCGACCCGGTGCAGGAGCAACAGCCGCGCCATGACCTGGCCGATACGCGGCACCATGACGTCGCAGGCCGCCAGGTTGACCGAGATGTACAGCTGCGGATTGGCCCGCAACAAGTGCCCAAGCTGCTCCAGCAGGCGTTGCAGGACGAAGTCGGTCATCTGGCGGATCTGGCCGGTGTTTTCCGCCATCGGAATAAAAAGCTCCGGGCTGGTCAGGGTGCCGTCCGGCCGGCGCCAGCGCAGCAAGGCTTCAGCCCCGACACAATTGCGGCTGTCGAGGTCGAAGATGGGTTGGTACAACACCTGCAACTCGCCTCGCCGTATGGCGCCGGACAATTCGGCATCCAACGACTGTCGCTGGCGCACCAGCAGAAACACCAGGAAGCCCACTACTACGCCCAGCGCCAGGCTGGCCGGCACCAGCCACCACCAGGCGGCGGGCACATTCACGCCGGTGCGCGGGGTGATCAGCACCAATTGGTATTCAGGGCTTTTGGTTGGCATGAGGTAAATCAAGCGAGTCGGGGTGACTTGCAAGACATCGCTGCCTTTCGGTGGCCAAGGCACGGTCGGCGGCCAGGCTTGCGGGGAGCCCAGCACCGGAATCGCCCGAGTGCCGTGGTCGAGTATCACCAAAAGGCTGCTGCCCGGCGACAAGTCGACCATGTCGGTCAAATGTCCGCGAGAGGTCGCGACACGGAAATTGCCACGCCCGAGCATGAGCGCGGCCCGGTTCTCGTCAGGTTCGGTAGTGGTGTTCAACCAGTAACTGTAAGTGGGGTCTTTGATGTCCGGTGGCCGTGTCAAAGATAATCCTGCCTGGCGCGGACGGTTAGAGCAGATCTTCGAGGCATCCATATACGCAGCCTCGTACACGAACCGGTAATTGAAAGTGACCTGCTGCAAAGTGGCGATCATTTCTTTGTCGCAGGTTCGCAGCGGTTGGGCCTCCAGATCATCGAGACTTTCGCGCAGTTGTCCGAACAACTGCTCCAGGCGCGCAAGAAATCGCTCACCTTGCGCGTTCATTTCCGCACTTTCGTTCTGCTCAATCTGACGAACGGCCACGAACAGGCTGAGCGCCAGGAGCAATACGCTGCTCAGGACAGCCGCCAGCATCGCCAAAAACCAGGGGCGATAGAACCAGCTACGTAGCGTCTCTCGAGCAGCGGCCATATTGGAATATCCGAAGAATTACCAATGAGTTATAGCTGCTGATTGGGAAAAAGCGCGGACCGTCGGGCGGGCGTCATTATTTTGTCTGATTCAATACCAGAAGAAGTGCTGCCGTTTGCGCATCCGGCATGCCGTCGAAGCGGGACGGCCGGAAATGCATCTGGAAGGCTGCAATCACGTGACGTGTTGCAACATCCAGCTCACCGGTTTGCGGCGTGGCATAGCCCAGGCGAGCCAGCTGTCCCTGAAACCAGCTGATGCTCGGCAGTTCGGTATTGAACTGCGCTTGTTGGCGCGCCACCGCCTGTTCGTTCGGCCAGACGCCAAGGCCTTCGGCGGCTAGCCGTTTCCAAGGGAAAAGCGGCCCCGGATCCAGCTTGCGCAGTGGGGCGATGTCGCTATGGCCGATGATGCTGCGGGGGGTGATGGCGTAACGTTTGCTGATGTCTTTGAGCAGGACGATCAACGACTGGATCTGGGCTTCGCTGTAGGGATACCAGTAACGCCCTCCGGTGGGGGTTTCCTTGAATCCTGGATTGACGATTTCGATGCCGATTGAGCTGGAGTTCAGCCAGGTCCGACCCTGCCACTCACTTTCCCCGGCGTGCCATGCCCGCAGGTTTTCATCCATCAGCTTGTAGATGGTGGCGTTTTTATCGTCGCCGATCAGATAGTGGCTGCTGACTTCGCCGTGGGTCAGCAGTTGCAGCGAACGTTCCAGAGAGGCGGAGGTGTAATGCACCACCACGAACTGAATACGGCTGTCGTGATTGGCTGAAGGATGGCTGGTGTCGAACCGGGGACCGCTGGTACAGCCGGCCAATAGAACCAGCGACACGATGAGGGCGAGAAATTTCATGGTAGAGGCAGTACACGCAAGACAGTAATGCAACAGTGTAACGTACTGCCTTGCGCGACGACGCTTAGCGGCCCCATTTAAACAAAATGGAACAATTGGCCTAGCCGAGTTCCACCCGATTGCGGCCAGCATGTTTGGCGCGGTACAAAGCCTGATCGGCTCTTTTAAGTACCATATCGCTGTGCTCTCCGGGTTTGAATGCAGTCATTCCCATCGAAACGGTGATGGTCACCGGCTCCCCCTTGAAGTGGAATGGGCAGGCTTCGATGGACGCGCGCAGGTTTTCCAGCAGTTTTGCCCCCGTCGCCGGCACAGTGCCTGGCATCAGCAGGACAAACTCTTCACCGCCAAACCGCGCAATGAAATCGGTCCCGCGCAGGCGCTTGCGCAACACGCTGGCGATGATTTTCAGTACCTTGTCGCCCGCCAGGTGGCCATAGTTGTCATTGATGCGCTTGAAGTGATCAAGGTCGAGCATGGCCAGCAACAGGGTGTTGCCGTGTTGTTGCCACTGGCTGATTTCGTGATCGAGCCGTTCGCTCCAGGCCGCACGGTTGGGCAGTCCGGTCAGTGGGTCGATCAAGGCTTTCTGGCGCTGCTCTTCAAGATGCTCGCGGTAGCCTTGGGCTTCCTGCTCCATGTGCGCCACGCGTTCTGCCAGGCCTTTAAGGCGAGCTGCCACTTCCTGTTCTCGCGCATCGCGCTGCTTCTGGTGCTGATCCATGGTCCCGAGCAGGCCTTCGAGGTGGTTCTCCAGAACGTGCTTGAGGTCTTCGAGGTCCGCTGCCTCTTGCATGCTGCTCTGCAGGCCGTCGACCTGCTCGCGGATCTGCGTGTCCATGTCCCGCGCTGCCGAGCGGTTGTCCGCATGGCCATCGCTGGCGGCTTGTAGGTTGCTCTGGAATGACTCGAGGCGCTCATTGAGTTGCTGCAAATAGACTTCAAATTCGTGCTGGCCGCTGTTGTTTATTGCCAGCATCAAGGTTGCCAGATCGTCGAGGATCGGCAGCAATTCGTACCAGTTCAAACCGTTTTGCAGACGATCGCGCATCGCTTCGGCTTGTGGGCGATAACGCTCTGGCAGTGACAGGTCGTCCAGCAGGCCCAGAAGCGTGTCTTCGATGTGCTTGGCGACGGAGCTGTAGGACGGCTCCGGCGAGTCCGGCAGGGCGTAGAGAATATCGTGTTCGGATTGTTCCGGATCGATGGCGGCCAATGCGCTATCGAGAAATACCGCCGGGGTCAACTCGTCTGGATTGGTCGCCAGCTGAGTCTCGGATACCGCAGTGATGACGGCTGGTGAGGCGACTGGTGCCGGTTGCTCTGGCTGTTCACTCTCTGTTTGGACAGAAGGAACAGGCGCTCGCTGAGGTTCATGGACTGGCGGTATAAAAGCCACGACTTCAGCGATGGGCGTCGTCGCTGCGGGCGCTTCGATCATCTCTGGATCGGGCGGGGCAGGATGATCGGCAGGCGGCGTCACGGGTGGCTCGTCGGCAACGGGCACGGGATCGACGATCAGTTGCGGCAGTTCCTGAGGCGCGGCCGCAATCTCTTCGACAGGCGGCGGGGTGGGCGCTTGCGCCTCCGGGGGAACCACCCGCTGTACCGCATCTTCCGTTTCACGATTGCCAAACAAGCGCTGTAACAAGCCTGGGCGACCGGGTTCCGCCGGGTTCTCCAGCTGACTCAGGGCTTTCCCTTGCAGGCCGCTCAGCTCGCTGAGCAGCAACGGGATCTCGCGCGCCTGGCTGACGCGTCCGTCCAGTGTCTTGGCGAAGTTCTTGAGTGGGCGGCTCACTTCGCGGGGCAGCGGCAATGTCTGCAGTTGCGCCACCAGCGCGGTCAGTGCGGCGCTGGTCTGATTGACCCGGGTCTCGCGGCGCTGTTCTGAGTCGAGTACGGCTTTTTCCAGGCGCGGAAGCAGTGCCGCCAGGCCGGCGTCCATGTCATTGGTGCGGATGACTTCGCGCATTTCTTTCATGCACTGATCAACCGCGCGGTCGGTGCCCTCGGCCGCCAGCGTACTGCGCACCAGTCCGCGCCGCAGCAGGTCGAGCCGGGCATCCCAACGACGTTCGAGCTTTTCCTGTTGTTCGATGCTTTTAAGGTATTTCTCTTTCCAGCGCTGTGTTTCGTCGCTCATTCATGGGTTCCGCGAGGGGCAGGACTCAACGCGGGCAATGCATCGGCCGTGAGCGAACCCGGCAGACGAATCTCAACCGCGACCGGCAGGTGATCGGAAATGGGTTGTGCCAGCACTTCGACCTTTTCCAGCGTCAGCGTCGGGCTCAGCAGAATGTGGTCCAGACAGCGCTGCGGGCGCCAGCTGGGGAAGGTTGCTTCCAATTGCGGCGCCAGCAGGCCGAGGTCGCGCAACGGAGAATTTTGCAGCAGGTCACTGGCGTGGGTATTCATATCGCCCATCAGCACCTGATGTTTATAACCACCGATCAGCTCGCGGATGTAAGCCAGTTGCATGCTCCGGGCGCGGGCGCCCAGCGCCAGGTGCATCATGACCACCACCAACGCTTCCGGACCTTCACCGAAACGCACCAGGATCGCACCGCGACCCTTGGGCCCCGGCAGCGGATGATCTTCAATCGCCCACGGGCGCAGGCGACTGAGCACGCCATTGCTGTGCTGGCCGAGGCGACCGAGATTGCGATTGAGTTGTTGATACCAGTAGGGGAAGGCACCGAGTTGCGCCAGGTGTTCAACTTGATTGACGTAGCCGGATCGCAGGCTGCCGCCGTCGGCTTCCTGCAGGGCGACCAGATCGAAGTCGCCCAACAGATTGCCGATCTTTTGCAAATTGTCAGCACGCCCGGTGTGCGGCAACAGGTGTTGCCAGCCCCGGGTCAGGTAGTGCCGATAGCGCTCGGTACTGATGCCGACCTGAATGTTGAAGCTGAGCAAGCGCAGACGGCTGTCTGCGGGCAGGCCCGTCGATTCCAGGTGATGTTCGTTGACCCGCGGATCATGCAGGCCAACGACGCGTTCAGTTCCCCAGCGGCGCATGGCAGTTGCCGCGCTTAGTTGGCAGCAGCCTTGTTAGCCGCTCGCTCTTTGTCGACCAGTTTGTCGGCCAGTTGCAACGCCTCCTCGGCGCCGCCGGCAGAACCCACATCAAAGCGATACTTGCCGTTGACGATCATGGTTGGAACGCCGGAGATTTCATACTTTTTGGCCAGCTCGCGAGCTTTGTTGATCTGGCCCTTGATGGCGAAGGAATCGAAGGTCGCCAGGAACTTGTCCTTGTCTACGCCTTGAGTCGCCAGGAAGTCGGCCATATCGTTTTTATCGGTCAGCTTTTTGTGTTCCTTCTGAATGGCGTTGAACACGGCAGCGTGAACCTTGCTCTCGACGCCCATGGCTTCCAGGGTCAGGAACATTTGGCCGTGTGCGTCCCATGGGCCGCCGAACATGGCTGGAATACGGACGAAATTCACGTCGGACGGCAGTTTCTCGACCCAGGGATTGATCACCGGCTCGAAAGCGTAGCAATGCGGGCAGCCGTACCAGAACAGCTCCACCACTTCGATCTTGCCAGGCACGGCTACCGGAACCGGATTACTCAGTTCGACATAAGGGGCGGCGGGTGCCTCGGCGGCTTGGGCAGTCATGCCGAAAAGGCTGGCAGCGACGAGTGCGGCGCTGATGATCAGATTACGCATGCTTTACTCCTGGACAATTCGGGTCGCCTCGCGCGACCTGTTTTCAGACAGGTCATGGCGGGCTTGAGTTCTGTAGTGTAACGGCAGCAGGCACAAAAAAGGGCGGCCTGAGCCACCCTTTTTATACTTGCTGCGACGGATTAATAGAGCGTTAACGTTGCAGGAGATGTACATCTCGCATATCGCTCTATCCGCCGGTCCTAGTGCAGACCCTGAATGTAGCTGGACACCGCAGCGATGTCTTCGTCGCTCAGGCGTTTGGCAATGGTCTGCATGGTTTTGGTGTCGCCGTCGTTGTTGCGACCGCCTTCTTCCTTGCGGAAATCGGTCAGCTGCTTGGCGATGTATTGAGCGTGCTGGCCACCCAGGTGCGGGAAGCCGGCGGCCGCGTTGCCTGCGCCGTTTGGCGAGTGGCAGCCGGTGCAGGCTGGCAAGCCCTTGGCAAGGTCACCGCCACGGAACAGTGCTTCACCGCGAGCCACGACTTTAGGGTCGGCGGCGCCAACGCTGCCTTTCTGGCTGGCGAAGTAGGCAGCGATATCGGCCATGTCCTGATCGCTCAGGTTGGTCAGCAGGCCGGTCATTTCCAGTACCGTGCGTTTGCCGGACTTGATGTCGTGCAGCTGCTTGTTCAGATAACGCTCGCCTTGACCTGCCAGTTTCGGAAAGTTAGGCGCCATGCTGTTGCCATCCGGGCCATGACAGGCGCCACATACTGCGGCTTTCGCCTGACCAGCAGTTGCATCACCTGCAGCATGGGCTATGCCGGAGATCCCCACGGTCAACAGCAGACTCACGATCAATTTGTTCATCAGCTAATCCAACTACGGCTAAGGGTTAAAGAGTTATGGACCGGGATCACTCGCTCATCCACTGGATGATGGCTTGGTAATCCTCGGCACTGCAGTCCATGCACAAACCACGCGGCGGCATCGCCTTGAAACCCTGGGTCACGTGTTGCACCAGCGTCTCCATACCTTTCGCCAACCTCGGCGTCCAAGCTTCCTGATCGCCCTTTCGGGGCGCCATGGGGAGTTGGCCGGAATGACAGGCACCACACACACGGTTGTACACAGCTTCCGGATCCTGTGTAGCCTGAGCGCTGTAAAGCGGCATCAAGACACCGGCAGCTAGCAGCCATTTCGTCATAAAACGACCTTTTCAGGGTTGAGAGCGTTCTGCGTTCTAGTGCGCAATCAAGGTCAATCGCTCTCGTGAACTTCATCCTACGCTGGGACAAAGCGCACACAAAATCTGCGGCATTATATACTGGCGTCACTGAAACGGAAACGACACCGCTTGCCGCGTCCATTCCCGGCGCCGCCCACATCGGAAATCCCATGCAACTCAAGAACCCCATCCTCGGCCTGTGCCAACAGTCCACCTTCATGCTCAGCGCTGCCAAAGTCGACCAATGTCCCGACGACGAAGGCTTTGAAGTGGCCTTCGCCGGGCGCTCCAACGCCGGTAAATCCAGCGCGTTGAACACCCTGACGCATGCCAGCCTGGCGCGGACCTCGAAAACTCCGGGTCGCACGCAACTCTTGAACTTCTTCAAGCTAGACGATGATCGTCGTCTGGTCGACCTGCCGGGCTACGGTTACGCGAAAGTACCGATCCCGTTGAAGCTGCACTGGCAGCGTCACCTGGAAGCTTATCTGGGTGGTCGCGAGAGTTTGAAGGGTCTGATTCTGATGATGGACATCCGTCATCCAATGACCGACTTCGACCTGTTGATGCTCGACTGGGCCGTCGCCAGTGGCATGCCGATGCACATTCTGCTGACCAAGGCGGACAAGCTGACTTACGGCGCCGCGAAAAACGTGCTGCTCAAGGTTCAGTCAGACATTCGTAAAGGCTGGGGGGATGCGATCAGCATTCAGCTGTTTTCGGCGCCAAAACGCATGGGCCTGGAAGACGCCTACACTGTACTGGCGGGCTGGATGGAACTGGCTGACAAAGGCTCCGAACTCGCGGAATAACAAATCGCGGGCAAAAAAAACCCCGGACTTCTTATGGGGAGGGGGAAGTTCCGGGGTTCAAGTTCCGGACCGCTAGGGCGGGGTCCAGATTATCTGCCAACACTTAACACAACATAGGAGCATCGAAGGGCTTCACCAGCCATTCAGTTACTCTGAGTGGCAGTTCACAGGTTTAGTTCCGGGGTTACAGAAACCATTTGAAATAAGCCGGATCGCCAACCGAAATAAGCGCCCTTCGACCCTTCTGCCGCGGCACTATGCCGCAGCAGACACCGCCTGTTTCAGACGGCTCAGTGAGCTTCGTCCCAGTTATTGCCCACGCCAACCTCGACCAGCAGCGGCACATCAAGCTTCGCGGCATCGGCCATGTGGGAGCGAATCTCCTCGCGAACCTGATCGACCAGGTCTTCACGCACCTCAAGCACCAGTTCATCGTGCACCTGCAGGATGACTTTGGCGTCCAGGCCCGATGAGGTCAGCCAGTTATCCACAGCCACCATGGCTTTCTTGATGATGTCCGCCGCCGTGCCTTGCATCGGCGCATTGATCGCCGTGCGTTCGGCGCCTTTGCGCAGGGCCGGGTTTTTCGCGTTGATTTCCGGCAAGTACAGACGACGACCGAAGAGGGTCTCGACGAAACCTTGCTCGGCCGCCTGGGCGCGGGTGCGCTCCATGTACTCCAGGACGCCTGGATAGCGAGCGAAATAGCGGTCGATGTACGCCTGGGACTGTTTGCGATCGACGCCGATCTGCTTGGCCAGGCCAAACGCGCTCATGCCATAGATCAAACCGAAGTTGATCGCCTTGGCGCTACGACGCTGATCAGTGGTGACGTCTGCCAGCTCGACACCGAACACTTCGGCGGCGGTGGCTTTGTGTACGTCCAGGTCATTGCGGAAGGCGTGCAGCAAACCTTCATCCTTGGCCAGGTGCGCCATGATCCGCAGTTCGATTTGCGAGTAGTCCGCGGCTAGCAGCTTGTAGCCTTTGGGCGCCACGAACGCCTGGCGAATCCGCCGACCTTCGGCGGTGCGGATCGGGATGTTCTGCAGGTTCGGATCGCTGGACGACAAACGCCCCGTCGCCGCGACAGCCTGATGATAAGACGTGTGAATCCGCCCGGTGCGAGGGTTGATCTGCTCCGGCAGGCGGTCGGTGTAAGTGCTTTTCAGTTTGCTCATCGAGCGGTATTGCATCAGCACTTTGGGCAGCGGGTAATCCTGTTCGGCCAGTTCCGCCAGCACCGCTTCGGCGGTAGATGCCTGGCCCTTGGCGGTTTTGCTGAGAATCGGCAAGCCGAGTTTTTCGTACAGGATCACGCCCAGTTGTTTCGGCGAGCCAAGGTTGAATTCTTCGCCAGCGATGGCAAATGCCTCACGCTCCAGCGCGACCATTTTCTCGCCCAGCTCAACGCTCTGGATGCCCAGCAGGTTGGCATCGACCAACGCGCCTTGGCGTTCGATTCGCGCAAGCACCGGCACCAGTGGCATTTCGATGTCGCTCAAGACTTTGCTCAGGCTCGGAATCGCATTGAGCTTTTCCTGCAGGGTTTGATGCAGGCGAAGCGTCACGTCGGCGTCTTCGGCGGCGTACGGTCCGGCCAGTTCCAGGGAAATCTGGTCAAAGGTCAGCTGCTTGGCGCCTTTGCCGGCGATGTCCTGGAAGCTGGTGGTGGTGTGATTCAGGTATTTGAGCGCCAGGCTGTCCATGTCGTGACGGGTCGCGGTGGAATCCAGCACGTAGGATTCGAGCATGGTGTCGAAGGCGATGCCTTGCACGGTGATGCCGCAGCTCTGATCGCCGCCGATGGCGCAGTTGGCCAGGATGTTCATGTCGAACTTGGCGTGCTGGCCGACCTTGAGTTTCTTCGGGTCTTCCAGGATCGGTTTCAGCGCGCGCAGCACGGTGTCACGATCGAGTTGCTCTGGAACGCCCATGTAGGAATGGGTCAGCGGGATGTAGGCCGCTTCGTTGGCCTGTACAGCGAACGACAGGCCAACCAGCTGCGCCTGCTGCGCATCGATGCCGGTGGTTTCGGTATCAAAGGCGATCAGCGTGGCGTCATTGAGTTTTTTAAGCCAGAGGTCGAAATCCGCCTGAGTGAGAATCGTCGTGTACTTGAGTTCGGTCTCGACCGCGGCTTCTTCAGCTACCGGTGCGGTGACTTCCTGGCCGGAGCGCTTGGCGTCGCGCTGGTTTTCTTCGAACCAGCTCTTGAATTCCAGCAGGGTGTAGAGCTCGGCCAGTTTGTCGTGATCCGGCTTGCCCATTTGCAGGTCGTCGAGGCCGATGTCCAGTGGCACGTCGATCTTGATCGTCGCCAGTTGATAGGAGAGGAAGGCCATCTCTCTGTGCTCTTCGAGCTTGGCCGGCAGTGTTTTCGCGCCGCGAATCGGCAGGGTCGGAACGATATCGAGCTGGGCATACAGCTCGGTCAGGCCGCCGTTTACGCCGACCAGCAGGCCGGAAGCGGTCTTGGGGCCGATGCCCGGAACGCCCGGAATGTTGTCGGACGAATCGCCCATCAGTGCCAGATAATCGATGATCTGCTCGGGAACGACGCCGAATTTCTCCTTCACGCCCTCCACGTCCAACGCGCTACCGGTCATGGTGTTGACCAAGGTAATGTGGCCGTCGACCAACTGCGCCATGTCTTTGTCGCCGGTGGAGATGATCACTGGGCGGTCAGCCGCCGCACTGCTGCGGGCCAGGGTGCCGATCACGTCATCGGCCTCGACGCCTTCGACGCACAGCAGCGGGAAGCCCAGAGCGATCACGCTTTGGTGCAGCGGTTCGATCTGCACGCGCATGTCGTCGGGCATGCTCGGGCGGTTGGCCTTGTACTCGGCGAACATTTCGTCCCGGAATGTCCCGCCCTTGGCGTCGAACACCACGGCGAACGGACTGTCCGGGTACTGCTTGCGCAGACTCTTGAGCATGTTCAGCACGCCTTTGACCGCTCCGGTCGGCAGACCTTTGGAAGTGGTCAGCGGTGGCAGGGCGTGAAAGGCGCGGTACAGGTAAGAAGAACCGTCCACCAGGACGAGGGGGGCTTGGCTCATGAGCAGGATCAACCTTTTCGGCGGGTCAGGCGCTAGAATAGCGGGACCGTTGACGACAAAGGGACAAGGTTATCATGCGCACACTAAATCGCCTGTTGCTGGCTGGCTTGTTTGCAATCGCACCATTGGCCGTCATGGCGGCGGACGATGCGCCATCGCCGGAACCGGATGTGACCATCCGCACCGAAGGGGACAAAACGATCCAGGAGTACCGCCAAAATGGTTTCCTGTACGCGATCAAGGTCACTCCGAAGGTCGGAAAGCCTTATTTTCTGGTACGCGCGGACGGGTCGGATGCGAACTTCATCCGCTCGGATCAGCCGGATATGCTGATTCCGTCGTGGAAGATTTTTGAATGGAAGTAGGTTCTTAATTTCAATCGGCGCTGGCTCAATCAGCGGCGCCCGTACTGGCAGCTAAAACATGTCTGTGTTCACCCCGCTGGCTCGGCCCGAGCTGGAAACCTTTCTCGCCCCATACGGGCTCGGCCGCCTGCTTGATTTCCAAGGGATTGCCGCCGGTAGCGAAAACACCAATTTCTTTATCAGTCTGGAACAGGGCGAATTTGTCCTGACCCTGGTTGAGCGCGGTCCGGTTCAGGAAATGCCGTTCTTCATTGAACTGCTGGACGTGTTGCATGAGGCCGACCTTCCGGTGCCTTATGCCTTGCGCACCACCGATGGCGTCGCCTTGCGCGAACTGGCCGGTAAACCTGCGCTATTGCAGCCGCGCCTGCCCGGCAAGCACATCAAGATTGCCAACGCACAGCATTGCGCCCAAGTGGGCGAATTGCTCGCGCACCTGCATCTGGCAACCCAGGCCAACATGATCAAGCGCAAGACCGATCGTGGGCTGGACTGGATGCAGGAAGAGGGCACGCAGTTGTTGTCGCACCTGAATGCCGAGCAGAGTGATTTGCTGCAGCGGGCGCTGGATGAGATCACTCAACAGAAAGAGAAGATCCTGGCGTTGCCCCGGGCCAACATCCACGCAGACCTGTTCCGCGACAACGCGATGTTCGAAGGCACGCACCTGACGGGATTGATCGACTTTTACAATGCTTGCTCGGGGCCGATGCTCTACGACGTGGCGATTGCGCTGAATGACTGGTGTTCGGATGACGACGGGTTGATCGATGGGCCGCGAGCTCGGGCGTTGCTTGGAGCATATGCGGCGTTGCGGCCATTCACCGCTGCCGAGGCGGAGTTGTGGCCAACCATGCTGCGGGTGGCGTGCGTGCGGTTCTGGTTGTCGCGGTTGATTGCCGCAGAGTCTTTCGCCGGGCAGGACGTGTTGATTCACGATCCGATGGAATTTCAGCAGCGGTTGGCACAGCGGCAGAAGGTCAGCACGCCGCTACCTTTCGCCCTCTGAATTGTGACGAGGGAGCTTGCTCCCGCTGGCGTGCAGCAGGCCCATCTTGGGGCCGCTTCGCTGCCCGGCGGAAGCAAGCGCCCTCGCCGCAGGGTATCGCAGTGTTACAGCGACTCCAGACACCCCGCCAAATCATTCCCCAATTTCTCCAGCACCTGCTCATAACCTTGAGCAGTTGCCGGCGTGTATCCGCCCAGCGCATCCAGTTCCGCCAGTTTCACCGGCAGGCCAGCCACCAGTGTTTCCGCCAGGCGCGGACGCAATGGCGGTTCACTGAACACACAGGTCTTGCCCACTTCCTGCAACCGCGTGCGCATTGCCGACACATGCTGGGCACCCGGCTGGACTTCGGCGGCGACGCTGAACACACCCGTGTGCTTCAGGCTGTAAGCGTCTTCGAAGTAGTCGAAGGCTTCATGGAACACAAAGTACGGCTTGCCCGCGATACCCGCCAGCCGCGCCTTCAAGCGGAGGTCCAGCGCATCCAGGCGCTCATCGAACGCCTTGAGATTGCTTTGATAACGCGCCGCATTGGCCGGATCGGCAGCACTTAAATCAGCGGCCATTTTCGTCGCGATCACCCGAGCATTGACCGGCGACAGCCACAGGTGCGCATCCAGGCTGCCCGGACGGTGATCGTGATCATGCTCATCGGCTTCTTCGGCGTGGGAGTGACTGTCCTCGGCGAAGCGACGCAATTTCAGACCCGGCAGATCCTGCACGGCCACGCTCGGCAACGTACGACCATTCAGCACGCGAGGCAGGAAACCTTCCATGGACGGACCGATCCAGTAAACCAGATCCACCGATTGAACCTTCCGTACGTCGGAAGGGCGCAAGGCATAGTTATGTGGGGAGGCCCCCGGCGGAAGCAGTACCTCCGGGATCGCCACGCCGTCCTGCACCGCAGCGGCAATCAGCTGTAGCGGCTTGATGCTGGTGAGGACCTTGACGTCGGCTTGAGCAGAACCAATCAACAGAAAACTGGCGACAAATGCGACAAAGATAGAAAAAAGTCGGGACACGATGACCACTCGAAGAGGCGAGAACGGGTAACATAATAACGTCTCTCACAAAACTCGTCGCCGCTCATGCCTAAAACACCGATTGCCAGCCGTCCCCATGACCACTCTCATTGCGTTCACAGCGCACTGTCTGAGGCGGATGCCCTGTGCGCACGTCAAGGCCTGCGCCTGACCGCCTTGCGCCGGCGGGTGCTGGAACTGGTGTGGCAAAGCCACAAGCCGCTGGGTGCCTACGACATTCTTGCCGTGCTCAGCGAACAGGATGGCCGCCGCGCCGCGCCACCGACCGTGTACCGCGCGCTGGATTTCCTGCTGGAAAACGGTCTGGTGCACCGCATCTCCTCGCTGAACGCCTTCGTCGGCTGCAATCACCCGGAACACGCCCACCAGGGCCAGTTCCTGATCTGCCGTGAATGCCACGCCGCCATCGAACTTGAGCAGAAGTCCATCAGCGACGCGATCATCGGCAGCGCCAGGGATGTCGGATTCGTCGTTGAAAGCCAGACCGTTGAAGTGGTCGGCGTCTGTTCGGGTTGCCAGGGGGCTTGATGAGCAACGCGCTGATCCGCCTTGAGCAGGTTGCCGTCACCTTTGCCGGGCAAAACGTGCTGGATAACATCGAACTGAGCGTCGAACCGGGGCAGATCGTTACCCTGATCGGTCCCAACGGTGCAGGCAAAACCACCCTCGTGCGGGCGGTGCTCGGCTTGTTGAAGCCGGACAGCGGCAGTGTGTGGCGCAAGCCGAAACTGCGGGTCGGTTACATGCCGCAAAAACTTCATGTCGATCCGACGCTCCCGTTGTCGGTGCTGCGCTTCTTGCGGCTGGTGCCCGGTGTGGATCGCACGCGTGCGTTGGCGGCACTCAAGGAAGTGGGCGCCGAACAGGTGATCGACAGCCCGGTGCAAAGCGTTTCCGGTGGTGAAATGCAGCGCGTGCTGCTGGCCCGGGCGCTGTTGCGCGAGCCTGAATTGCTAGTGCTGGATGAGCCGGTGCAGGGCGTCGACGTAGCGGGGCAGGCCGAGTTGTACAGCCTGATCACCCGTCTGCGTGATCGTCACGGTTGCGGCGTGTTGATGGTTTCCCACGATTTGCATCTGGTCATGAGCACCACCGATCAAGTGGTCTGCCTCAACCGTCATGTCTGCTGTTCCGGTCATCCCGAGCAGGTCAGCGGCGATCCGGCTTTCGTCGAGTTGTTCGGAAAGAACGCACAAAGCCTGGCGATTTATCACCACCATCACGACCACGCCCATGATCTGCATGGTTCGGTGGTCACCACGGCCCCGACGGCCCAACCCCACGTTCATGGAGATAGCTGCAAGCATGGCTGATTTTCTGCTCTACGCCCTGCTTGCAGGCCTGGCCCTGGCGCTGGTGGCGGGTCCGTTGGGATCTTTCGTGGTCTGGCGGCGCATGGCTTATTTTGGCGACACCCTGTCTCACGCAGCCTTGCTCGGCGTGGCGTTGGGCTTTCTGCTGGATGTCAGCCCGACGGTAGCCGTTACCGTCGGCTGTTTGTTGTTGGCGGTGTTGCTGGTGACCTTGCAACAGCGTCAGCCACTGGCATCCGACACGCTTTTGGGAATTCTCGCACCGAGCACGCTCTCTTTGGGCTTGGTGGTACTAAGCTTCATGCACGAAGTGCGGATCGACCTGATGGCCTATCTGTTCGGCGACTTGCTGGCGATAAGCCCGACCGATCTGGCGTGGATTCTCGGCGGTAGCGCGGCCGTTCTGGCCCTGCTGGTGACGCTGTGGAGGCCTTTGCTGGCGATCACGGTGCATGAAGAGCTGGCCAGGGTGGAAGGTTTGCCGGTGCCGGCGCTGCGCCTGACCCTGATGTTGCTGATCGCCGTGGTGATCGCGGTGGCGATGAAAATCGTCGGTGTGTTGTTGATTACATCGCTGTTGATCATCCCTGCGGCTGCGGCACAACGTCACGCCCGGTCGCCGGAACAGATGGCACTGGGGGCGAGTCTGCTGGGTATGCTCGCGGTGTGTGGCGGGTTGGCATTGTCATGGTTCAAGGATACCCCGGCAGGCCCATCGATCGTGGTGACGGCCGCCGCGCTGTTTCTGCTGAGTTTTGTCCTGCCCCGTCGAGGGGTGTAGACTTGCTCGTTTTTTGCGCAAATAGAGAGTCGCAGGAATGAAGCTGTTAGCCTCCCGTTATCTGCTCCTTGTTGCATTTTCGCTGCTACTGGGCGCCTGTCAAAGCACGCCACCAGCGGCCACCGAGGTCACTGATGCGCAGGCCACGGCCATCGCACAGCTCGAGCAAAGCCTCGCCAGCAGCGAGCTGGCCACTGCTGAAGATCAACTGGCTGCCTTGCAGGCCGGGTCGCCAAACGACCCATCGCTTGTGCAGTACCAACGGCAACTTGCCGAAGCCTATCTGCAACGCAGCCAGATCGTGCTGCAAAAAGGCGATGTGAATGCTGCTGCCACCGCCCTGAGCCGGGCACGGGCACTGATGCCCAAGGCGCCGGCGCTGACCGGTGGGGTCAACAACGCGATCGTCAATGCGCGCAAGGCAGAGCTCGATAGAGCTGAAGCGGCGCTGCTGGCTGCCGAGGCTAAACCGCAGGCGAAGGTGATTGATCCGACCGCTGAAAGCACCACGGTAGCGCTGAATCTCACCGATATGGGCAAACTTCGTCGGCAACTGGATGCGATCGCGGCCGATGTAGTGAATTACCAGTGCGACGTGAGCATACAGGCGCCGCGCACGCAGGATTATCCTTGGTTGGCGACGTTGTTGACCAAGCGGGTGAAGAAGCTGGACTCGAATTTCGATCTGAATCTGCAGAAGCAGATCGTGCGCAACATTCCGGCGCAGATTGTCTTGAGTCCGCGTAAACCTTAAAAGCATCGCGAGCAGGCTCGCTCCCACAGTGGATTGAGGTGACCCTATATTTGTGGTGAACCCATAACCCTGTGGCAGCGAGCCTGCTCGCGATAGCGTCCTTGCTATTGACTCACAACCTAAGCCGGAATCGCCTTGGCCTTAGGTTCCCGATCCCAAACCCGATGCTGCCCGATCGCCGCGAAAAACGCTTTGATCAACTTCGCGTCCGTCCCCACGATCAACCCCGCATCAACTTCCAGTTTCAACATATCCAGCAGTTGCTTGGCCTCGCCTTGCAGCGCGATCGCCTTTAAATGCTTGTACGCCTCCAGCACGTAATGCAACGCCACGCCATCACCGCTCAACGCTTTGATGGATGCCGCGCCACCTGGCACAAAGACCGCATCGAAGGCGATGGATGGCATGCCTTCCATGGAGGCATCCACCGGCAGCGACTTGCCATCGGCCGTTGTCACCGGGGCGGACGTCGGGCCGAGCAACTTGGCGTGCGCGCCTTCAGCTTTCAGCGCTTTCTTCATGGCATCGATTGCAACGCCATCGACACCGTTGGCCGCCAGAATCGCGACTTTTCGGGTTTTGATATCGCCGGGCAACAAATTGGCCTGGCTCAGGGCGGGTGAACGGTCCAGGGATATTTTCGGTACATCGACCGTCCCGGCCTTCGGTGCCGGCAAGCCAAGGTTCTGCGCCACACGCTTGGCCAGTTCCAGGTCGATGTTGGCAAGGATCTCATTCACTTCGCGCGCACGGATAAATTCCCGCTCAACCTTGCCCAGCTCAAAGCTGTAGGCCGCAATGATGTGTTCCTGCTCGTGTTTGCTCATGCTGTGAAAGAACAGTCGCGCTTGAGAAAAGTGATCGCTGAACGACTCGCTGCGCTGGCGGATCTTGTTGGCATCGATGCGCTCTGGATACGTCTCGAAACCACCATCCTGCGCGGCGGGCGGTGTTTCCTTCGGCCAGCCACCGTCGATGGAATTCGGCTCGTAGGACGCGCGACCCTTGTCGATGGTGGTGCGGTGCATCGCATCCCGTTGGCCATTATGGAAGGGGGCGACCGGACGGTTGATCGGAATCTCGTGAAAATTCGGCCCGCCGAGTCGGCTGATTTGCGTATCGGTGTAGGAAAACAACCGACCTTGCAGCAACGGATCGTTGGAGAAATCGATCCCCGGCACGATGTGCCCCGGGCAGAAAGCGACCTGCTCGGTTTCGGCGAAAAAGTTGTCCGGGTTACGGTTGAGCACCATTTTGCCCAGTGGGGTGATGGGTACGATTTCCTCGGGAATGATTTTGGTCGGGTCGAGAATGTCGAAATCGAAGGCATGTTCGTTTTCCTCCTCGACGACCTGTACGCCCAATTCCCATTCCGGGTAATCGCCCATCTCGATTGATTCCCAGAGATCGCGGCGGTGGTAGTCGGTGTCTTTACCGGCGAGCTTCTGGGCTTCATCCCAGACCAGCGAGCAGGTCCCGGCGGAAGGGCGCCAGTGGAATTTGACGAAGCGTGATTTGCCCTCGGCGTTGATCAGCCGGAATGTGTGCACGCCAAAGCCCTGCATGCTGCGCAGGCTTTTCGGGATCGCCCGGTCGGACATTGCCCACATCACCATGTGCGCTGATTCCGGAACCAGCGAGACAAAGTCCCAGAAGGTGTCGTGCGCCGAACCTCCCGTAGGAATCTCGTTGTGTGGCTCCGGTTTTACCGCGTGAACGAAGTCAGGAAACTTGATCGCGTCCTGTATGAAAAACACCGGCATGTTGTTCCCCACCAAGTCGAAGTTGCCTTCGTCGGTGAAGAACTTCACGGCAAAACCGCGTACATCGCGCACGGTATCGCCTGACCCGCGCGGGCCTTGCACCGTGGAAAATCGTACGAAGACCGGGGTTTTCTTACCCGGGTCCTGTAAGAAACCGGCCTTGGTCAGTACGGAATGGTTTTCATAGGTCTGGAAAAAACCATGAGCCCCAGTGCCCCGGGCATGGACGATGCGCTCCGGGATCCGTTCATGGTCAAAGTGCGTGATCTTTTCACGCATGATGAAATCTTCCAGCAACGACGGCCCGCGGGCGCCGACTTTCAACGTGTTCTGATTGTCCGAAACCTTCACGCCCTGGTTAGTGCGCAGGGCCTGTTCGGTGGCGTCGGAGCGAAATTTTTCCAGGCTGTCGAGCTTGGCATTGGTGTTGCCGCGGTCCAGTGTGTCGGTCCCGGCCATTGCGCTTTTAGGTGCGGCAGGCTTTTTAGTACTCATCAGTCGTTAACTCCTCGTTGCGATTCCTGCCGTAGCCAGGACTCTTATGTATTCCCCAGGCACGGCACCGGGGGGCGTTTTCGAGTTGCCTTATTAGTGACTGATGGGGTTTTTAGCCGTTCCTTTTTTATGACCTTTGATCGCGTTATTGCCAAATGAAAGGTTGAATGCGGAATAAATGCTAATAACCTCTATACGGACAGGCTAAAATGCGCGCCCGGCTAACCGCTGATCCTTTTCTAACGCGCCCCACAAGGTTCGCTACGTGATCGAGTTTCAAAACGTCCATAAAACCTACCGCGTCGCCGGTAAGGATATTCCCGCCCTGCACCCGACCAGTCTGACGATTGAAAACGGTCAGGTCTTCGGCCTGATCGGTCATTCCGGTGCGGGAAAAAGTACTCTGCTGCGTCTGATCAATCGCCTGGAGAACTCCAGTGGCGGCAAGATCATCGTCGACGGCGAAGAAGTCACGGCGCTCGACGCCAACAGCCTGCGACGTTTTCGTCAGCAGGTCGGGATGATTTTCCAGCACTTCAACCTGCTGGCGTCCAAGACCGTTGCCGACAACGTCGCGTTGCCGCTGACCCTTGCGGGCGAATTGTCGCGTAGCGAGATCGACCAGCGTGTGGCCGAGTTGCTGGCGCGGGTTGGCTTGTCCGACCACGCCAAAAAGTACCCGGCGCAGTTGTCCGGCGGCCAAAAGCAGCGCGTCGGGATTGCTCGTGCGCTGGCGACCAAGCCGAAAATCCTGCTGTGCGATGAAGCCACCAGCGCCCTGGACCCGCAGACCACAGCGTCGGTCCTGCAATTGCTGGCCGAGATCAACCGCGAGCTGAAGCTGACCATCGTCCTGATCACCCACGAGATGGATGTGATCCGTCGCGTCTGTGACCAGGTTGCGGTCATGGATGCGGGTGTGATCGTCGAGCAAGGTTCGGTGGCCGAGGTGTTCCTGCATCCCAAGCACCCGACTACCAAGCGTTTCGTGCAGGAAGACGAGCAGATCGACGAAAGCGAACAGCGCGACGATTTTGCTCACGTGCCAGGCCGTATCGTGCGCCTGACCTTCCAGGGCGAAGCGACCTACGCGCCATTGCTGGGGACTGTCGCTCGGGAAACGGGCGTGGACTACAGCATCCTGGCCGGTCGTATCGACCGCATCAAAGACATCCCCTACGGGCAATTGACCCTGGCGGTCACCGGCGGCGACATGGAGGCGGCGTTTGCCCGCTTCACCGCGGCTGATGTCCACATGGAGGTGCTGCGCTGATGGAAGCCCTGACAAGTTTCTTCGCCAATATCGACTGGTTCGAAATCTGGCTGGCCACTGGCGATACCCTGCTGATGCTCGGCGGTTCGCTGTTGTTCACCGTGCTGCTGGGCCTTCCGCTAGGCGTGCTGTTGTTCCTTTGCAGCCCGCGTCAGTTGCTGGAAGCCAAAGGCGTATACGCAATGTTGTCGCTGGTGGTGAACATTCTGCGCTCGCTGCCCTTCATCATTTTGCTGATCGTGATGATTCCGTTCACCGTGTTGATCACCGGCACTTCGCTAGGTGTTGCCGGTGCAATTCCTCCGCTGGTGGTGGGTGCCACGCCGTTCTTCGCACGACTGGTGGAAACCGCCCTGCGTGAGGTGGATCGCGGCATCATCGAAGCGACACAGGCCATGGGCGCGACGACACGTCAGATCATCACCAATGCCTTGCTGCCAGAAGCCCGCCCGGGCATCTTCGCGGCGATTACGGTGACAGCTATTACACTGGTGTCGTACACGGCGATGGCCGGCGTGGTGGGTGCGGGTGGTCTGGGTGACCTGGCGATCCGTTTTGGCTACCAGCGTTTCCAGACCGATGTGATGGTCGTCACCGTGGTATTGCTGCTGGTTCTGGTTCAAGTGTTGCAAACCGTTGGCGATAAGCTGGTCGTACACTTCTCGCGTAAATAAGTCATGAGCCGGCCATTCGCTGGCAGGCGCCATGCGCCTCACAAGGAGTTTGCTGAATGAAAAAACTACTCGTCGCGTTCGCTGCTGTTGCAGCTTTTTCCGCCCACGCCGGCACCCTGACCGTTGCGGCCTCCCCGGTCCCGCACGCAGAAATCCTCGAATTCGTGAAACCGGCCCTGGCCAAGGAAGGCGTGGACCTGAAAGTCAAAGTCTTCACCGACTACATCCAGCCGAACGTGCAAGTGGCCGAGAAACGCCTGGATGCCAACTTCTTCCAGCACCAGCCGTACCTCGATGAGTTCAACAAGGCCAAGGGCACCAACCTGATTTCCGTGGCCGGTGTGCACCTGGAACCCTTGGGCGCTTATTCGAGCAAGTACAAAGCGCTGACCGAACTGCCGGGCGGCGCCAACGTAGTGATCCCTAACGACGCCACCAACGGCGGCCGCGCGCTGTTGCTGCTGGCGAAGGCTGGCCTGATCAAGTTGAAGGATTCGAACAACATCCTGTCGACCGTCAAGGACATCACCGAGAACACCAAGGACCTGAAATTCCGCGAACTGGAAGCCGCGACCCTCCCGCGCGTACTGACCCAGGTCGACCTGGCGCTGATCAACACCAACTACGCGCTGGAAGCCAAGCTTGATCCGGCCAAGGATGCGCTGGTTATCGAAGGCAGCGACTCGCCGTACGTGAACATCCTCGTTGCCCGTCCGGACGACAAGGACAGCGAAGACATGAAGAAGCTGGTTGCCGCGCTGCACAGCCCGGAAGCGAAAGCCTTCATTCTCGAGAAGTACAAAGGCGCGGTAGTGCCGGCGTTCTGATCTGAAGCTGTAACGAAAAATGGGGCGCATTCAAATGCGCCCCATTTTTTTTATGCCTGAAACACGGACCCTGCAGGAGCCGGGTGTTATTTGCGGTTAAGCATCACCGGCAACTGCGCCACCAACTTGGCGTTGTTCAACGGCGCCCGGATGAACCCGCGCTGCGTCCCGTCCGGCCCGATCACCGCCAGGTTGCCGCTGTGATCAACCGTGTAATTCGGCTTGCTGGTGTCCGCCGGAATGAACGGAATGCTCACCGCGTTGGCCAGCTTCTGAATGTCCTCGACCGAGGCCGCCGTCAGCCCTTGAAACTGCGGGTCGAAGTAACCCAGGTATTGCTTGAGCTGCTTGGGTGTATCGCGGTTCGGATCGACGCTTACCAGGATGATCTGCAATTTATCCACAGCCTCCGGCGGCAATTCGCTCTTGATCTGGCGCAGCTGGGCGAGGGTGGTCGGGCAGATGTCCGGGCAGAAGGTATAGCCGAAGAACAGCAACGACCACTTGTCTTTCAACGCATTGACCGCCACCGGTTTGCCGTCCTGATCGGTCATCGTCACGTCCGGCAGGTTGCGGCTTTGCGGCAACAGGATAATTCCGGCGTCGATCAGTGCCGTAGGGTCACCCTGGCCTTTGCCGGACAGCACTTTGTTGATGGTCAGGCCCAGGACCAGCGCGATCAGGGCGACAAGGATGAAGACGGTTTTCTGGGTTCGAGTCATAGGTTCAACAGTAGGTAGTGGTCTACGAGCAGCGCGATAAACAGCAGGAACAAGTACCAGATAGAGTACTTGAACGTGCTGATCGCCGCGTGCGGCCGAGTGCCACGGTACAGCACGACGGCCCATTGCAGGAACCTCGCGCCAAGCCCGACGGCGCAAATCAGGTAGAGGACGCCGCTCATGTGAATCACGTACGGCATCAGGCTGACGGCCAGCAACGCGAAGGTATAAAGCAGGATATGAATTTTCGTGTAGTGCTCGCCATGGGTCACCGGCAGCATCGGAATATCGGCCTTGGCGTATTCCTCTTTGCGATGGATCGCCAGCGCCCAGAAGTGCGGCGGGGTCCAGGCGAAGATGATCAGCACCAGCAGCAGCGGTTCGGCACTGACGTGACCGGTGGCTGCGGTCCAGCCGAGCAGCGGCGGGGCGGCACCGGCCAGGCCGCCGATGACGATGTTCTGTGGCGTCGCGCGTTTGAGGAAACCGGTATAGACCACGGCGTAACCGAGCAGGGAAGCCAGGGTCAGCCACGCCGTCAGTGGATTGGTGAACGCCAGCAACAACGCCTGACCGAGCACCGCCAGCACCAATGCAAATGTCAGCGCAGCCTTCGGTGACACCCGGCCTTCGGCCAAGGGCCGTTTGTGTGTGCGCGCCATCACCGCATCGATCCGCCGGTCCACCACATGATTGACCGCCGCCGCCCCGCCGGCACACAACGCGATCCCCAGATTGCCGAACACCAGCACCGTCCATGGCACCCCGGCGCGGGTCGCGAGGAACATGCCGACCAGCGAGGTGATGAGCATCAGCACCACCACTTTCGGCTTGGTCAGCTCCAGGTAGTCACGCCAGATCGCCTGGCTGTGACGTGCGCCGATCAGAGTCGCCATGGCATCTCTCCTTTTATTGTTATGGGCCCGGCCGAGTGTTTGCGCGGGCTGAAGCGCCAGCGCGTCGGTTGTTTGACCCGAACCAGGCTGGTCCGGGCGTGGTAATTGACCAGCACCATTGTCAGCAACAGCGCTGCGCCGCCGGCGTTATGCGCGACAGCCACCGGCAGCGGCAGGTGAAACAACACGTTGCTGATGCCGAGGGTGATCTGTGCGGCGAGAGCAATCAGCACCAGTCCCGCCAGGCGTGTCATGCCGACGACTTTCAGTTGCCACGCCAGACCGAACAGCACCAGCGTCACCAACAGCGCGCCAATGCGGTGAGTCAGGTGAATCGCCGTGCGCGCATCGCTGTCGAGCTGCCCGCCCAGGTAATTGGGGCCGATGTGTTGGGTCAGATGAAAGCCGTTGGCGAAATCAGCGGGCGGCAGCCATTGCCCGTGACAGGTCGGAAAGTCGATGCAAGCCACCGCCGCGTAGTTGGAACTGACCCAGCCACCGAGGGCGATTTGCAGGATCACCAACAGCAACCCGGCCGTCGCCCAGTACTGCAAACGCCGCGGCACCGTCAGCGCCGGCAGTACGCCGGACAGGCGCAAGGTCAGCAGAAACAACAGGCTCAACGTTGCGAAACCCCCGAGCAAATGCCCGGTCACCACTTGTGGCCAAAGCTTGAGCGTTACCGTCCACATGCCGAACGCCGCTTGGGCGATTACCACCGCCAACAGGAACAATGGCAGCTTCACCGGTTGCGCTGGATGCCGACGATGCACCCAGGCGCGCCCGGCCAGTACCAAAATCAGCAACCCCAGTGTGCCGGCAAAGTAGCGGTGGACCATTTCGTTCCAGCCCTTGTGCGCCTCGACCGGGGCATCGGGAAAATGCAGTTCGGCATGAGCCAGTTGGGCTTCGCTTTTCGGCACGCTGATAAAGCCGTAGCAGCCCGGCCAGTCCGGGCAACCGAGGCCGGCGTGGGTCAGGCGGGTGTAGGCACCGAGCAACACCACGATCAGTGCCAGCAAGGTGGCAAACAGCGCGAGGCGAAATCCAGGTTTGGCCATGACGATGCCCTTATCCGATGTTCGACAGTTTCAGCAAATGGCGCAGGTCATTGAGCAAGTCCTTGCCTTTCACGGTTGGGTCGTAGCGCAGCACCAGATTGCCGTGCGGGTCGATGATCCACAGCTGCGGCACGGTTTGATCGCCAGTGGTCTTGCTGAACGTGGTCAGGTCCATGGGATAACGCTGCAGCTGCGGGTATTCGCGGGTCAGCTTGGCGTCGTAGTCGCTGTTCAGCGGTTGCGCGGCGGCCAGGGCGTGACTGGCGCGCCCGGCATCACGGCCAAGGCCGATCTGGACTTGTCGCGCCAGATACACCAACTGCTGGCAATCAACCGAACACTCCTTGGGCGCGGTGACCAGCAATTGCCAGCGGTCCTCCTGCGCCTGCACGCCAAGGTTGGCGCGGGTCTGGCCGTTGCCGATCAGCTCGCCGTGATAGCTGCGACCTTCCGGCACCCAGAACTGCAACTTGTACATGCCGGTGGCGAGGATCATCGGACCGATCACCCCAAGCAGGATCAGCAGCAACTGCAAGCGACCCTTGCGCCGGTTCGCCGGCGTTTTCGCCTCAGACATGCTGGGTGGATTCATGGCCGCTCCCATGGTGTTTCTCCTTTGCGTTGTGCCAACCGAGATAGACGTAGAGGCCGAGCAGGGCGATCGACATGGCGAACCACTGCACGGCATAAGCGATGTGTTTTTCCGGCCCCATGGCCACTACCGGCCAATCGGCCTGGTAGGACGCGGGGCCGGTTTCTGCGCGTAATTCGTAGGCGAACCCGTCACGGTCCAGCGCCGCCCAGAGCTTGGAAGGTTCGACTGCGGTGACTAATCGAGGCCAGGTGGTGGTGCTCGGATCGGCCTGCAATTGAAAGGTCGCGCCGGGCGAGACGTAGACCCAGGCATCCAGGCTCAAGGCCTGAGTCGGCGTGGTGAATTGCGGCGGTGCGCGCCGGTCCGGCCACGGCAGCCAGCCGCGATTGACCAGCAGCCACAGTCCGGTCGCCTGCTCCTGAAACGGTTGCAGCAGCTCAACGCCGACTTTGCCGTCGCGCTGGCGGTTATCCAGCAACAGGCTGTGCGCCGCATCGAACTGGCCGTGCAGGCGAACCCGGCGAAACGCCGGATCTTCGGTGTGTTGCAGCTCGGTGCTGGCCATCGGCGCGGCGGCACGGCGCTCGGCATAGGTGTGCAGCAACGCGCTTTTCTCCGCGCCCCGGCTCAGTTGCCAGAAGCCGAGCGAGACCAGCAGCGGCAGCAGGAGCGCGACCACCAGCGTCGGTACGATGCCCGGCCGAAAGCGCTTCATGGCTTCGCCAGAAAGTCGGTAGTCGCGATAGCTATACTCAAGTGCATCGCCTTTCCCCCGGAGTCCCACCATGCTCAAAGCAGCCATCGTCCTGATGCTGATTGCCACGGTTGTCAGCCTGTTCAGCGGCCTGTTTTTTCTGGTCAAGGACGACAGCAGCTCGAACCGCCTCGTCATTGCCTTGAGTGTTCGTGTTGCCCTGGCCGCCATCACCGTCGGCTTGATCGCCTGGGGTTTTTTCAGCGGCCAGCTGGTGTCGCATGTGCCCTGGTAAGCCTCAGAGCACGTAGACGAAAACGAACAGTCCGATCCACACCACGTCCACGAAGTGCCAGTACCAACTCGCCGCCTCGAAGCCGAACTGGTGCTCGTTATCGAAATGCCCACGCATGACCCGCATCAGCATCACGAAGAGAATGATGGTGCCGATAGTGACGTGAGCGCCGTGGAAACCGGTGAGCATGAAGAACGTCGCGCCGTAGATGCCCGAACCCAGGGTCAGGCCCAGTTCGTGGTAGGCATGCAGGTACTCTTCGGCCTGAAAACCGAGGAACGCGCAGCCCAGCAACACGGTGATCGCCAGCCAGATTTTCAATGCGCCGCGGTGGCCTTTTTTCAAGGCGTGGTGGGCTATGGTCACGGTGACGCTGGAGCTCACCAATAGAATGGTATTGATCAGCGGCAAGCCCCAGGGACTGATAACTTCCTTCGGCGGCGGAAACAGTTTGGAATCAGGGTTGTTCAGCAATGGCCAGACGAATTCGAAGTTCGGCCAGAGCATATGTGCGATGCCTTTGGGACCTTCACCGCCGAGGGCCGGACCGGAAACGTGGCGCACGTAAAACAGCGCACCGAAGAACGCGATAAAGAACATCACCTCCGAGAAAATGAACCAGCTCATGCCCCAGCGGAACGAGCGGTCCATCTGCGCGCTGTACAAGCCGCCGCGACTTTCCTTGATGACCGTGCCGAACCAGCCGAACAGCATGTACGCCAGCAGCAGGCCGCCGACGAAAAAAATCAGCGGGCCGTGGGATTCCGGCCGCGCCGCTTTCAGATCGTTGAACCAGGTGGCCAGGCCGAACACGGTGACGAACATCCCGACCGTGGCGATGATTGGCCATTTGCTCTGGGCCGGAACGTAATAATGTTCATGAGTTGCCATTTATTGTTCTCCTTATCGGGCACGCTCAGCCGCCAGTATTTACAGCCACCGGTGGATGTCGGGCGGTGATATCGAACAGCGTGTAGGACAGCGTCAGGTGCTTCACATCCTTGGGCATGTCACGGTCAACGATGAAACGTACCGGCATCTCGATCCGTTGACCGGGCTGCAGCACTTGCTGGGTAAAGCAGAAACATTCGGTCTTGTGGAAATACGCCGCCGCGGCGCTCGGCGCGATGCTCGGCACCGCTTGCGCGCTCATCGGCTTGTCAGTGGGGTTGTGCGCGATGAAGATCATCTCGTTCACCGCCCCCGGGTTGGCCGTCAGCTCGTCGCTCTTGGGGTAGAAATCCCAGGACATGTCAGCCGAGTTGGTCGACAGGAACTGCACGCGGACCTGCCGCGAGGTATCGACGGTTTGTTCGCCCTCATACTGGCCGCCAGTCTTGCCATTGATGCCGAATGCCTTGCACATCACGTCGTAGATCGGCACCAGGGCAAACCCGAAAATAAACATCGCCACCACCACCAGCAGCAGGCGGGTTACCAGCTTCTTCATCGAAATCGAGTCAGCCATGGGTTCCAGCCTCTACGCATGACCCGATAGGAGTGGGCCTTTGTGGCGAGGGAGCTTGCTCCCGCTGGGTCGCGAAGCGGCCCCAAAAGTTTTGCGACTGCTTCGCAGCCGAACGGGAGCAAGCTCCCTCGCCACACAAGCCCGCTCCTACAGGGGCGAAGGTGTTCATTTCACTTCCGGCGGCGTAGTGAAGGTGTGATACGGCGCCGGTGACGGGATGCTCCACTCCAGGCCTTCCGCGCCATCCCACGGTTTGGCCGGTGCTGGCGGGCCGCCGCGGATGGTCTTGATCACGATGAACAGGAAGAAGATCTGCGTGGCACCGAACATGAACGCGCCGATCGACGACACCATGTTGAAGTCGGCGAATTGCAGGTTGTAGTCCGGAATCCGCCGCGGCATGCCCGCCAGCCCCACGAAGTGCATCGGGAAGAACGCCATGTTCATGCCGATGAACGAGAGCCAGAAGTGCAGCTTGCCGAGGGTTTCGTCGTACATGTGGCCGGTCCATTTCGGCAGCCAGTAGTAGGCCGACGCGAAAATCCCGAAGATTGCCCCTGGCACCAGCACATAGTGGAAATGCGCGACCACGAAGTAGGTGTCCTGGTACTGGAAGTCTGCCGGGGCGATGGCCAGCATCAACCCTGAGAACCCGCCAATGGAAAACAGGATCACGAACGCCACCGCGAACAGCATCGGCGTCTCGAAGGTCAGCGAGCCTTGCCACATGGTGCTCGCCCAGTTGAACACCTTCACTCCGGTGGGCACCGCGATCAGCAGCGTGGCGTACATGAAGAACAGCTCGCCCACCAGCGGAATGCCGACCACGAACATGTGGTGCGCCCAGACGATGAACGACAGGAACGCGATACTGGCCGTGGCATAAACCATCGAGGTGTAGCCAAACAGCGGCTTGCGCGAAAAGGCCGGAATGATCGAGCTGACGGCACCGAAGGCCGGCAGGATCATGATGTACACCTCAGGGTGACCGAAGAACCAGAACACGTGCTGGAACAACACCGGATCACCGCCACCGGCGGCACTGAAGAAACTGGTGCCGAAGTGAATGTCCATCAGCATCATCGTCACGCAACCGGCCAGCACCGGCATCACCGCAATCAGCAGGAATGCGGTGATCAGCCAGGTCCAGACGAACAACGGCATTTTCATCAGCGTCATGCCGGGGGCGCGCAAGTTGAGGATGGTCGCGATCACGTTGATCGCGCCCATGATCGAACTGATCCCCATCAAGTGGATGGCGAAGATGAAGAACGTCACGCTTTCCGGCGCGTAGGTCGTCGAAAGCGGGGCGTAGAACGTCCAGCCGAAGTTCGGCCCGCCACCGGGGGTGAACAGGGTCGACACCAGCAGGATGAACGCCGCCGGCAGCAGCCAGAAGCTGAAGTTGTTCATCCGCGGCAGGGCCATGTCCGGTGCGCCGATCATCAGCGGGATCATCCAGTTGGCGAGGCCGACGAACGCCGGCATTACCGCACCGAACACCATCACCAGACCGTGCATGGTGGTCATCTGATTGAAGAATTCCGGCTGGACGATCTGTAACCCCGGCTGGAACAGTTCGGCGCGAATCACCATCGCGAACGTACCGCCCAAGAGGAACATGGAGAACGCAAACCACAGGTACAGCGTGCCGATATCCTTGTGGTTGGTGGTCAGCACCCAGCGCATCAGACCTTTGGCAGGGCCGTGGGCGTGATCGGTAGCATGACCATGATCATCAATGACGGCGCTCATGGCGTGTCTCCTGCAAACAGATGGGCTGGGCAGGCCGGGGCGCACTGCCCCGACCGGTTCCTTGGTTGCGCAATAGGCCGGGTCATTGGCTTTCCGCCTGTTTCAGCTCCAGCACTTCTTTAGGAGTGACCATGTCGCCTTTGTTGTTGCCCCAGGCGTTACGTTCGTAGGTCACGACCGCCGCGATATCGACTTCCGAGAGCTGCTTGCCGAACGCCGCCATGGCGGTGCCAGGCTTGCCGTGGAAGACGATGCCCAAGTGATCCTTGATCGGGCCGGTGGCGATTTTCGAGCCCTTGAGTGCCGGGAACATCGGCGGCAAGCCTTGGCCTTCGGCCTGGTGACAGGCCACGCAAGTGGTGTGATAAACCTTGTCGCCACGCTCTTTAAGCTCGTCGAGGGTCCATTCCTTGCTGGTCAGCTCTTTGAGCTGCATGGCCTCGGCCTTGCGCTCGCCCAGCCATTTTTCGTAATCGGCCTTGTCCTTGACCTCGACCACGATCGGCATGAAACCGTGGTCCTTGCCGCACAACTCGGCGCACTGCCCGCGGTAGATGCCAGGTTTGTCGATGCGGGTCCAGGCTTCATTGACGAACCCCGGAATCGCATCGCGCTTGACCGCGAATGCCGGCACCCACCAGGAGTGGATAACGTCGGCGGAGGTCACCAGGAAGCGCACCTTGGCGCCAATCGGCAGCACCAGTGGCTTGTCGACCTCCAGCAGGTAGTGCTCGCCCTTGGTTTCCTTGTTGTGAATCTGGTCGGCGGGCGTGGCCAGGTTGCTGAAGAACTCGACGTCCTGGCCCAGGTATTTGTAATGCCACTTCCACTGATAACCGGTGACCTGGATATCGATATCCGGCTCACTGGCGTCGTACATCTTGATCAGGGTCGCCGTGGCAGGAACCGCCATGGCCACCAGGATCACGAAGGGCACGATGGTCCAGAGGATTTCGACGGTGGTGCTTTCATGAAATTTTGCGGCCACCTGCCCGGTCGAGCGACGGTGGAGGATCATCGACCAGAACATGGCGCCGAAGACGATGATGCCGATCACTACACAGATCCAGAAAATGGTCATGTGCAGGTCAAATACTGCGTGACTGATTTCAGTCGCTCCCGGCGCCATATTCACAGTCCAGGCGGCGTGCGCCTGACCGAAAATCGACCACAACAGGAGGCCCATCCAGACGTGTGGATGTCGCATCATTGCGGGTTCCCCTTATCGTTCTTGTTATCCCGCCGGCTTTCACCTGCGGCAAGGGAGCGGCATTTCAGACTACGAACTTGAATCGCCGGGCCTTGCTGCGTGTGCAGTCGGGCGTCATCAGCTAACTCCATTCCCACCCGAGTATAGACAGCGACTGCCACCTCGCAACGTGACGGCGTAAATGATCTGAAACAGCTGGGACTTGCGTTCAAGGTCCCGAATGGAGAAGGATGCAGACGAGTGGTGGCAAATGGATATAACTGTGATGTCTCAAGGATGAAACAATTATGACAAATGCGTCTTAGCCTTTTTCGTATGCAAGCTAAGTTATGTCTTCCCTATTTCATTGCCTTTGTTTCCTGGAGTTTTCATGAACACCGCCGCATTGCGCGAGCAGATCCAAAAAGCCCAACAACACGAGGCCGAGACCGGCCTGTTGACGCGTCAACTGGAAAGCAAACTGCCTCATCTACACCCAACGATCCAATTGCCGGAGGCGGATGCCAACGGCGTGTTGACGCGTTTTGTCGCCGCCTACATCGATGAAGTTCCTGATCTGCTGGATGCAGCCAATGAAGTCGCCAGGGAAGCGGGTATCGAGTCACAGATCAAACCGGTGCTGAAAATTGCCGAGCAGTACTTCCTTCAGCCGCCGACCATCATGGCGGGTCACATCGGGCTCGACAGCCTGCTGGACGAAGCCTATCTGGCGCATCGGTTTGTCGAAGAGGTCAACGACCTGTACATCAAGCACTTTGGCCAGCCACTGATCCCATTGGACATGACTGTCGCCAACCTGATTGCTCACCAACTGATCGGTGAGGAATTTGCCAACCAACTGGATGAGGCGGTGCATCACGCCGTGGACGAGATGCTCAACGATGAAAGCTTTGCGCTGGAGTCGGTGGAAGCCTATCGCGAGAAACTCAGCAGCCCCGATACCGGCGCTGCGTGGAAGCGCTGGCCGTGCATGTCACGCCGGTTGGGCGTAGGGCTGGAGCTGGATCAGCCCGCCGCCTGATCCAACTGAAAAACCAAACCCCTGTGGGAGCGGGCTTGCTCGCGAAGTCGGTGGGTCATTCAACATTAATGTCGACTGACTCACCGCCTTCGCGAGCAACCCCGCTCCCACATTGTCTATGTTCAGGCCGTAGAACCTACTCCGGTGGTAGTCCGCAACCGCCCTTCAAGCCTGCGCTTCAACCCTCGCGCTTCAATCAATAGCGTCGAACCCTTGGCCGCATTGGCCCGACCCCATTCTTCAAGCAACTCCAGGCACGAGTGATCGATATAGCTCAGGTTATTGAGCGGCACATGCACCGTTGCACCGGCGGGAATGGTCCCCAGCACCTGAGTCAACGCCGGCACCTTGAGAAAGGTCGCAGCCCCGATCAAGCGCAACTCCATTTCACCGTCCTTGGGCAGATCGATCAGGCTGATCTTCAACCGCGAGGCTTTCCACGCCAGCTTGGCCAGGGTCAGGCCGAAGCCGATCAGTACGCCGGTCAACAAGTCGGTGAAGACAATCGCCAGCGCTGTCGCGGCGTAGGTGAACATCGGCATCCGGCCATAACGGCCCAGACTGCGGAAGGCCTTGAGGTCGACCAGTTTGAAACCGGTGTAAACCAGCACACCCGCCAAACTTGCCACCGGAATGCTCTGCAGCACGCTGGACAGCAGCAACACGAAAGCCAGCAGCCATAGGCCATGGAATATCGTCGACAGTCGTGTGGTGGCGCCAGCCTGCACATTGGCCGAGCTGCGCACGATCACGCCGGTCATGGGCAACGCACCGAGCAGGCCGCAGAGCATGTTGCCGACGCCTTGCGCCGAGAGTTCCCGGTCGAAGTCCGAGCGTTGACCGCTGTGCATGCGGTCTACCGCAGCGGCAGACAGCAGGGTTTCGGCACTGGCGATGAAGGCGACAGCGAAGGCCGCGATCAGCAAGGTCGGATCAGCAAGATTGAGCAAGTCCGCCGGTTTCAGCCAGTCGATGGCTTCCGCCAGATTAGCCGGGACCTCCACGCGTTTGACCTGCAAGGCGAGCATCAGGCTGGCGACAGTCGCCAGGCCTACACCCAGGAGCGCTCCCGGAATGAAGCGCAGGGAATGCGGGCGCAATTTTTCCCACAGGTACATCACTGCTATGGTTGCGAGCCCGAGCAGGCCGGCCTGCCAACCAAAAGAAGGCAAGGCTTGCGCCACGGCAGCCGGAAAGGCCGCCAGGTTATCCAGCCCCGACGGTTTGGGCACGGCGTCGAGCATCACATGCACCTGTGACAATACGATCAGCACGCCAATCCCGGCGAGCATGCCGTAAACCACCGCCGGCGCTGTTACCCGAAACCAGCAGCCCAGTTTCAAACGTCCGGCCACCAATTGCAGAAACCCCGCCAGCAGCAGAATCGGCCCGAGCATGGCGATGCCGTGCTGGCGCACCAGTTCGAACACCAGAACAGCCAGACCCGCCGCCGGACCGCTGACTTGCAGGGGCGACCCCGCGAGCCAACCCACGACCAGACCACCGATGATGCCGGTGATCAGGCCTTTGGCCGGCGGTAATCCCGAAGCGATGGCAATGCCCATGCACAAGGGCAGGGCGACCAGAAACACAACCACTGAAGCGAGCAGCTCCCGTGGCAGAACAGCTTTGAGTTGCGCAGCACGCATGGTGATTCTCCCGAAGATTTCTTCAGGCATGGCGTGGCCTGGCCGCTGAAACAGCGGCCAGGGTCAAACCACACAGATTTTTAGGAAGATTTAGAAGCGCGCTTTGGGCGTCGCCACCGGAATCGGATGGCTGCCATCGAGCGGCAGGAAACGCCCCTGATCGGCGTCATAAGCTTTGATTGCGCTGGTTTCGATGTCATAGACCCAGCCATGGATGAACAGATGACCGTTCGCCATGCGCGAGGCTACCGAGGGATGAGTACGCAGGTGCTGCAGTTGGGCGATGACATTCTCTTCGGTGAGGATGTGCATTGTTTCGTTTTCGTCGGTGCAGTTGCAGTTGTCGTGCACCATGGATTTCGCGACTTCCGCATGCCGCAGCCAGGCTTTGACCGTGGGCATCTTTTCCAGGCTGTCGGGATTGAGCACTGCACGCATCGCGCCACAATCGGAGTGGCCGCAGATGATGATGTGTTGCACGCCCAGCGCCAGCACCGCGTACTCGATGGCGGTGGAAACACCACCGTTCATTTGGCCATAAGGCGGTACGACGTTGCCGACGTTGCGAGTCACGAACAGATCGCCAGGCGAACTGTGGGTGATCAGTTCGGGCACGATGCGCGAGTCGGCGCAGGTAATGAACATCGCCCTTGGCTGTTGGGCGGTGGCGAGTTTTTTGAAGAGCTCTTCCTGCTGCGGAAAGATCTCATGATGAAAATGCAAAAAACCATCAACGATATGCTTCAACGCTGCATCGGCGGTTTCCGCCTCGGGTTGGGCTGAAGCCGACGCAGCCAACGGCTGTTTATCCTTGTCACTCATGAATTCATCCTCATTGGCGGAGTCAGGGAATTTTCCCGTTTTGTCCGGTGTGAAGCCAGTGGCTGTTTAAAAAACATCCAGGTCGGAAATCTCGACCCGTCAGTCACTCGATGAACAAGGTAGCTGCCGAAACTTAACTCAAACTGAATCAACTGCTCTAGAACGTGCGTTACAGGTTACAAAAAATGTGACCAGGCTAATTATGTCGCACGTTTCCTACTACTCAACCATAGGCCAATTGTCCTCAAATCAACGACATCTGGCGACCCGGCGGACAAAAGGCGTCGCAATCCAGATTGAAACCTTCCCGTCGATTGAGCCCCAGGCGTTTGATGGTTTTGGCAAAGCGCTGCGCCAACAGATCGGCAAACGGACCTTCGCCACGCATTCGGGTGCCGAACCGACTGTCATACAGTTCACCGCCGCGGCTCTGGCGAATCAGACTCAACACATGGGCTGCTCTTTGAGGATAGTGGGCCGCCAGCCATTCCTCGAACAACGGTGCCACTTCCAGCGGCAGGCGCAACATCATGTAGGCCGCACTTTGTGCTCCGGCCGCCTGCGCCTCGGTCAGCAGGCTTTCGAGCTCGCTGTCGTTGATCATTGGAATCATCGGTGAACACAGAACGCCCACCGGAATCCCGGCCTCGCGCATTACGCGGATCGCCCGCAGACGGGCCTTGGGCGCAGCGGCGCGGGGTTCGAGGATGCGTTTGAGTTCATCGTCCAGGGTGGTCAGGCTGATCATCACCGCTACCAGCCGTTGTTCGGCGAGTTCAGCCAGCAGGTCCAGGTCGCGCAGAATCAGCGAGCCCTTGGTGATGATCGTCACCGGGTGACGGTAACGCAGCAGCACTTCCAGGGTTTTGCGGGTGATCTTGTGTTCCCGTTCGATGGGCTGGTATGGATCGGTGTTGGAGCCCAGGTTGATCGGTGCGCATTGATAGCCGCGTTTGGACAGTTGCTCTTCCAGCACATCGGCGGCATTGGTCTTGGCAATCAGTTTTGTTTCGAAATCCAGCCCCGGTGACATGTCCCAATAAGCGTGGCTGGGTCGTGCATAGCAATAGATGCAGCCGTGCTCGCAACCGCGATAGGGATTGATCGAACGATCGAAGGGCAGGTCCGGCGAGTTGTTGCGGGTAATGATGGTTTTCGCGGTCTCGATGCGCACCTCGGTGCCCTGGGTCATCGGCGCTTCCTGATACCAGCCATCGTCCTCCGCCACTGAGCGGTTCGGGGCGAAGCGGTTGTGCGGGTTGGTGGCGGTGCCGCGTCCGCGGGGAGGCAAGGGAGTGCTCATCGATCAATACTCTTTGCTGTATGTGCATACAGTATCGAAGGACGAACGAGCCGGCCAGTGCCGTTCGGCACTCCGACAGGGCAGGAAACTTTTTGGCAATGAAGTTGACCGGCGAGTTCAACCTGGTGACATTCCGGGAAACATATGACGAATAGCTTGGAGACTAAATTAATAAGTAGTATCCGTCTCGCACGAAGTTTCGTGTCTTAATTAATTAAATGGATTTCATTAATGTCGATTTTTAATCAGCGCGGTATCTTTTTACAACTTATGCAGCCAAGTGCTTCGGAACCAAACACGCTCGTTTCAATACAGCTTGCCCGTATGGAATTGGGTTTTGATGCCGAAAATGAAGTGCAGACCGAGGCCCTGGTGGATTCTGTCTACATGACTGCAACTTCAGTTGATGGCGGTCGTTCGTTCGATATCAAAAAAGTAAAAAGTGATGTGGACGGTGACGGCGATATCGACAGCGACGACAAGGAAAAACTGCTGGCTCTGGCCAAAGCTTATTCCAGTATCGTCAATCCGTAAGCCTGGTTACTCACTAAACCTGTGAGAGTGCCGCGCAGGTTTAGTTGTGAAGTGCGAGTTGAATCAGCCGTCGCAGGTATTGTTGGAAAGCACAAATTCAAAGGGAGCGGATTCACGATTCTTTGACAGGTGGCTCACGGACCTTTGACCGCTCGACGCTCATTGTGGCGTCGTCACCCCGCCTTCCAATACGGTCGTCAAGCATGTCCCCACGCCTTATTCCTGCGATGTGTTTGTCGCTGGTTGCACTGTTCAACCTGACGTTTGCTCACGCTGACGAGACAGTCGTGCCCCGTCCTGCGGAGTGGGCTCAACCGGTCGGGGTTCAGTACAACCTTTTCCAGATGTCCCCGACTCTCTACCGCAGCGCATTACCCGATCGCGGAGCCGTTCCCTTGTTGGCAAAACTCAAGGTCGCCACGGTGATCAACTTCCTGCCCGAGTCCGATTCAAGCTGGCTGGCCACACCCGGTATCGAACAGGTGCAACTGCCCTACCGCACCAATCACGTGGATGATGCGCAAGTCCTCACGGCCCTTCGTGCCATTCAGAGCGCCGAAGCCAAAGGCCCGGTGCTGATGCATTGCAAACACGGCTCGGACCGTACTGGCCTGATGGCCGCCATGTACCGGGTGGTCG
Organism: Pseudomonas sp. NFX71; assembly: GCF_048079215.1. Taxonomy (NCBI): domain Bacteria; kingdom Pseudomonadati; phylum Pseudomonadota; class Gammaproteobacteria; order Pseudomonadales; family Pseudomonadaceae; genus Pseudomonas; species Pseudomonas sp. NFX71. The sequence continues at coordinate 2,015,017 of NZ_CP182230.1, forward strand.
TGCAGGGATGGAGCAAGGAGGACGCCCTGAGCGAGATGACTCAGGGCGGCTTTGGTGACAGCACACACTTCAGGGACGGTGTTCGTTACATGATGCAGGCCGATGCCGAGAAGCTGCGCACAGCGCTGGCCAACGGGGAGTGCAGCACGAGCCCGTTCGCTGCGTGTTCGATGAAAAACTGGTTCAAGTCCGCCCATGTCGAGTAAACAGCACCTCCCACGGCATTGCGCTGTGGGAGGTGATCACTGGACTCAGTGCTGTTCGTCAGGCTTTTTCTTCAGCTTCGGGTTCGGGAAAAACTGTACGGCCTGAACCTTGGCGTCCGGTACCTTCAGCGCCGAAACATTAACCCGCGTTCCCAATTCCTTGGGGACGGACAGGCCTTGTTCATTCAACGTGTCTGAATACCCGCAGGCCACGCACTCGCGGTGCGGGACGTCGTCTTCGTTCCACATCATCAACTTGTCCGGCTCGCTGCACGCCGGGCAGACCGCCCCGGCGATGAAGCGTTTTTTCGTCTTCACAGGCGCCTCACTCATGCTGCTGCGTCCTCACTCAGGCCGCTGTGGCGCAAGAGTGCGTCAATCGACGGCGCACGGCCACGGAAGTCGACGAACAGCACCATCGGTTCCTGAGAACCGCCGCGGGCCAGGATCGCTTCGCGGAAGGCGCGACCGGTTTCGGCATTGAGCACGCCGTCCTCTTCGAACTTCGAGAACGCGTCGGCGGACAGCACTTCTGCCCATTTGTAGCTGTAGTAACCCGCCGCGTAGCCGCCAGCGAAGATGTGGGCGAAGCTGTTCGGGAAGCGATTGTAAGCCGGCGGGCGCATGACCGAGACCTCGTCGCGCACGCCTTCGAGCACTTGCAGCACGCTGCGGCCATCGCCGTGGGTGGCATGCAGTTCGAAGTCGAACAACGAGAATTCCAGCTGGCGCACCATCATCAGGCCGGACTGGAAGTTCTTCGCCGCGAGCATTTTTTCCAGCAGATCCTGGGGCAGTGGCTCACCGGTTTCGTAATGACCGGAAATCAGCGCCAGGCCTTCCGGCTCCCAGCACCAGTTTTCCATGAACTGACTTGGCAGCTCGACCGCATCCCACGCCACGCCGTTGATGCCGGAGACGCCCGCGTGTTCGACGCGGGTCAACAGGTGATGCAGGCCGTGACCGAATTCGTGGAACAGGGTGGTCACTTCGTCGTGGGTCAGCAACGCAGGCTTGCCGCTGTCGGCCGGTGTGAAGTTGCACACCAGATTGGCCACCGGGTTTTGCAGTGCGCCTTCAGCGGTGCGGCGACGGTCGCGGGCGCCGTCCATCCAGGCGCCGCCGCGCTTGTTGGCGCGGGCGTAAAGGTCGAAGAAGAAGCGGCCGACATGCTGGCCATTTTCCTTGATCTCGAACAGGCGAACGTCCGGGTGCCAGGTGTCGAAGCCTTTTTGCTCGGCGATTTCGATGCCGTACAGACGTTGAACGATGGCGAACAGACCGCTCAACACTTTATCAATCGGGAAGTAGGCGCGCAGGGCTTCCTGGGCAACGCTGTAACGTTGTTCGCGGAGTTTTTCACCGTAGAAACCGCTGTCCCAGCTTTGCAGGTCCGGGCAGCCTTGTTCGGCAGCATAGGCCTTGAGCTGTTCCAGATCCTGGACGGCGAACGGCTTGCTGCGTTTGGCGAGGTCGCGCAGGAAACTCAGCACCTGATCGCTGGATTCGGCCATTTTGGTGGCCAGGCTCAGCTCCGAGAAGCTGGCGAAGCCCAAGAGTTTTGCCAGCTCCTGACGCAGGTCGAGAATTTCTTCCATCACCGGGCCGTTATCGTTCTGACCGGCATTCGGGCCTTGGTCCGACGCACGGGTACAGTAGGCAGCGTAGACTTCTTCGCGCAGGGCTCGGTCGTGTGCGTAGGTCATCACCGCGTAGTAGCTCGGGAATTCCAGGGTGATCAGGAAGCCTTCCAGTCCCTTGGCCTGGGCAGCGGCGGCCATTTGCGCCTTGGCCGAATCGGTCAGGCCGGCGAGGGCCGCTTCGTCGGTAACGTGCTTGGTCCAGGCTTGGGTCGCATCGAGCAGCTGGTTGGAGAAGCGGCTGCCCAACTCTGACAATTTGCTTTGCACTTGGGCGTAACGCTGTTGCTCGGCTTCTGGCAGATCAATACCCGACAGACGGAAGTCACGCAGGGAGTGTTCCAGGATAGTTTTTTGCGCCACGTCGAAACCGGCGGCTTCCGGGCTGCTGGCCAAGGCTTCGAAGGCCTCGAACAATTCGCGGTTCTGGCCCAGCTCGGTAGAGTAGGCACTCAGGGCGGGCAGGCAGGATTCGTAGGCTTCGCGCAATTCGGCGCTGTTGCACACGGCATTCAGGTGGCTGACCGGGCTCCAGGCAGCGCCCAGACGATCGTTGAGTTCGTCCATCGCCAGCACCAGGCCGGCCCAGGTCGGTTGTTTGCCCTGGGTTTTGAGGATCTCGATAATCGCGGCGCGGTTGTCAGCCAGGATCTGTTCAATGGCCGGTTGCACGTGTTCGGCACGGATCGCCGAGAACGGAGGCAGGTCGTAGGACTGCAGAAGAGGGTTGTTCACGCTCACGGTTGGCACCTTGGCTGGAAGAAACATGCCGCCATCTTAATTACAATCGACGCTCACCGCAGCTATCGGCAACAGAGAGAAACCCTATCGTGACCCTTCGCAAGTATCAGAACCACACGCCACTGCTGGGCAAAGGCGCTTTTGTCGACAGTTCGGCGGTGGTGATCGGCGACGTCGAAATCGGCGATGACAGCTCCGTTTGGCCGCTGACGGTGATCCGTGGCGACATGCACCGCATCCGTATTGGCGCACGCACCAGCGTGCAGGACGGCTGCGTGCTGCACATCACCCACGCCGGGCCGTTCAACCCTGATGGCTTTGCGTGTTTGATCGGTGATGACGTGACCATCGCGCACAAAGTCATGCTTCACGGATGCAGCGTGGGCAGTCGTGTGCTGATTGGCATGGGCAGCATCGTCATGGACGGCGCTGTGGTCGACGACGATGTGATCATCGGCGCCGGCAGCCTGGTTCCGCCGGGCAAACGCCTGGCCAGCGGCTTTCTGTATGTCGGCAGCCCGGTGAAACAGATCCGTCCGCTGACTGACAAGGAACGAGCCTTTTTCACCTACAGCGCGGCGAATTACGTGAAGCTCAAGGATCTGCATCTGGCTGAAGGCTACGACCAGATCTGACCTCGACGCCCATATTCAGGATTCAACATGCATTACCAAACCATTTTGTTCGACCTTGATGGCACCCTGACCGATCCGCGCGAGGGCATCACCCGCTCAATCCAGTTTGCCCTGAGCAAGCTGGGAATTGACGAGCCCGACCTGACCCGACTCGAACATTTCATCGGCCCGCCGTTGTTGCAGGCGTTCATGCAGTTCTACGACTTCGACGAACCCAAAGCCTGGGAGGCGGTGAATTTCTATCGCGAGCGCTTCAAGGTTACCGGCCTGTATGAAAACCGCGTATTCGATGGCGTTACGCCGCTGCTGGAAACCCTCGGAGGGCAAGGGCGCCAGCTGTACATCGCGACCTCCAAGCCGTGGGTCTTCGCCCGGGAAATCGCCCGGCACTTCGACTTCGCCAAACACTTCAAAGTCATTTACGGCAGCGAACTGGATGGCACGCGGACCAACAAGGTCGAGCTGATTGCCCACCTGATGGCCGAAGAAAACCTGGACCCGGCGAACACCCTGATGATCGGCGACCGCAAACACGACCTCATCGGCGCGCGCAGCAACAGCCTGGATGCCGCGGCGGTGGGTTATGGTTTTGGCAGCCGGGAAGAGTTGAGCGCAGAAGCGCCGACGTATCACTTTGAAACGCTGGATGAGATGCATCAGGCGTTTTTGCGGCACTGACACTCAAATGTGGCGAGGGTGCTTGCGCCCGTTGGGTCGCGTAGCGGCCCCAGGATCGGCAAGAACGCCACTGCGACGGCTTCGCCGCCGAACGGGAGCAAGCTCCCTCGCCACAGAATTACGTGCCCGTCAGTTTTTTTAGCGCTGTCTTACGCTCACCAACGGGCAATGCACCCAGCTTCTCTACCGCTGCATAAAACTTCACCCAATCCCCATCCACTTGCCTGAACAACGCCGCAAACGCCGGTACCCATTGGTCGTACAAACCAAACGGCAACAACCGGGCGTTGTTCATCGGTGCGTTGATCCAGGCGTCGTAGCGTTTGTCACCCGTCCATTGGCTATCGCGTAACTGCCGGTATTCGGTGCGCAACCGCTCGAACTCGGCTGCTTTGCGTTGACGCATCAGCTCGCTGGCCAGCGGCTGTGCGTATAGCTGTTCAAGCCGCGTACGAGTGTCCAGCACCAACTGAATAAACTGATCCCGCCGCTGCGCCAGGGCGCCATTGTCCGGCGCCAACCCGCGATGGGCACGCCACTGCCGAGTGCCTTCCTGTTCCACGAACGTGGCGAAAGACTCGTTGAACTCGGTGTCGTCCTTCACATAAAAACGCTGATGCGCCAACTCATGGAAGATCAAGGTCGCCAACCGCTCATCGCCCCAACCCATCATCGAACTGATGATGGGATCGTTGAACCAGCCGAGCGTCGAATAGGCCTCGACACCGCCGATCGACACGTCCATACCTTGCAGTCGCAGCAATGCTGCCTCGCCACGGGCCGCGCTCTGGCTGTAATAGCCGCGATAGGCCACGCAACCGGCGATGGGGAAACAATGGTTTTGCGGTGTGAGGGAAAATTCCGGCGTGGCGAACACGTTCCAGACTACGAACGGTCGGCCAATGTCAGCGTACAAGCGGTAGCTCTGGTTATCCGGCAGATGCAGATGCTGGCTGGCGAACGTTCTTGCCTTTTGCGACTGGGCCAGATGCGCACGCAGCTTCTGATCGCGAGCAGGGTCGGCAATCACCTCGGTAACCGGTTCCCGAGCCCGCAGCAATTGCAGCTGACCACTGGCCAATTGGCCGTAATAGCTGAAGCTTGCGCAGCCGTTGAGCAACAAAAACAACACACCCGGAAACAAAACGCGCAAAACGCGATCAAGTAACCCAAGGCTTGGAAGCGGCCTGATCAAAATAAAATCATCCCTGGAGAGTCTGCCCGCAAGACTATCCCGCCTGACTGGAGCTCCGCTATGCGCAAGATGATGCTGACGGGAGGCCTGTTGATGCTGACAGGCTGTGCAGGATTCGGATTACCCCACCCTGATCCCGCTCAAGCGTGGATCGATCTCCATACGCAGCAACAAGACACCGCGCTGCAAGCGCTGGAAGTCGATGACAAGGCCTCCACCGACAAGCGCTATTTCGAGGTGCAGCCCGGCAGCCATGAGTTGACGGTGCGTTATCAATTCCCGGTCGAGCCGAGCAACATCGGGCCTGACGCCGAGCCGCTGTGGCGCGATTGCCAGCTGAATGTGAAATTCAACGGCTTCCATGCGGGTGAGAAATATCAGCTGCAAGCAGGGAATATCGGTTTTCGGCCGTGGGCCAAGCTCTACGACCAACAGCGAAAAGTGATAGGCCAGGGCACACCGGCAGGCTGCCAACGCACTTGATCAGCGCTATGCTGAATGACCAATCCTCTGGACATTCATCATGCGCAGGTTGTTGCTATTGCTCGCGGCAGGCGCCATCGCCGGTTGCCAGAGCCCGTTGCCGGCGGTCAATCCACAGATGGCGTGGGTCGAATTCTCGACGCCATTCCCCAACGATAAGTTGCTGATGGCGGAGCGACTGGACAAGCAGCGATTGCGCGATGGGCGTTTCTTCCAGGTGACGCCCGGCAGCCATGAGCTGGTCGTTCGTTTCGACTTTGAAGTGCCCGGTGGCGGGGGCTTGGGTGTGATGAATGGTCCTTCGGAGCGGTTGTGCTACCTGACCATCCACTACGAGCATTTCGAAGCAGGCCAGCGTTATGTGCTGGAAGGCCGCTCGATAGCGTTCACGCCCGGCGCTCGGTTGTATAACGCCAAGCGCGAAATCGTCGCTGAAGACCGAGAATCCTATTGCCTCATGTGAAGCGTATCAGCGCTCGTTTTTCTGGTAGATGATGGCTTTTCTACCGTAGTCGCACGTGCCGACGACCATCGCGGCGTCATGCTTGTCGGCTTCTTCCTTCGACACGATTTCCAGCGTGTAGGAGGGCACGGCATTCGCCTGAATCTTCACTTCGATCTCATTCTTGAGTTCTTCGCAATCTTTGGGCGCTGCAAACGCTGAGGTCGTAAGCACACCGCAGATAATTGCCAAGACAAAACGTTTCATGGTTGAAGCTCCTTTGAGGCAGCACGCAGGTTGATGCGTTTTCGCTGCTGTCATTTATTCGACCACAGTCACGCCAGCCGGGTTTTGTTTCAGCGCAAAAAAATCGCAGCCTGTGGAAGGCTGCGATCACTTATCGCGACAACGCGGATCTAGCTGACCAGTGTGGCATCCAGACTGATCTTCGCATTCAGCACCTTGGACACCGGGCAGCCTTCTTTGGCTTTATTGCTCAGCTCCTCGAACTGCGCCTGGGTCGCGCCAGGAATTTTCGCCTTGAGGATCAATTTCACCGCCGTGATCGCGAACCCGCCGTCCACTTGGTCCAGCGTGACCTCGGCATTGGTATCGATGCTGTCAGCCTTGAGACCGGCATCGCCGAGAATCATAGAAAATGCCATGGAGAAACAACCGGCGTGGGCCGCGCCGATCAGCTCTTCCGGATTAGTGCCCTTGCCGCCCTCGAAACGAGCCTTGAAGCCGTAGGGCGCTTCTCTGAGAACACCGGTTTCCGTGGAAATCGAGCCGATGCCGGTTTTCAGATCACCTTCCCAATGCGCCGATGCTTTCTTGGTAATAGCCATGTCTGCCTCCTCAGGATCCAGCGCGAAGCGTCGCGCCTTCGTGGTTTTCGGTTGCTAGGGTTCTGAGGATAGACGGTGGTGCAAAGTTCACCTGATCTCATAAATCCTACCGTTTACGTAGGATTTTTTGCCTTGGCTATTGAAACTCGGGTATATGCCCTCATTGCATGAAACACGCTTATGGATTCGGCAGGTTTTCGTTTACAAGAAAAAACCTGCGTCCTCAATTTGGAGAAGCAGGTTTATGAAACGACTGTCCGACATCAAATTCTCGACCCTTGACCTTGTGCCCGTGCGCGAGAATGGCAGCGCAGCCCAGTCCCTGCGTAACTCTCTGGACCTGGCGCAGCACGTCGAAAAATTCGGCTACAACCGTTTCTGGGTCGCCGAGCACCACAACATGGATGGCATCGCCAGTTCGGCGACCTCGGTGCTGCTTGGGTATCTGGCCGGCGGCACGTCCACCATTCGGGTCGGCTCCGGTGGCGTGATGTTGCCCAACCACGCGCCGCTGGTGATTGCCGAGCAGTTCGGCACGCTCGAAAGCCTGTATCCGGGCCGGATCGACCTCGGTCTGGGCCGCGCCCCCGGTTCCGATCAGATGACCGCCCGCGCCTTGCGCCGTGAGCGCTCCGGCAGTGCGGACGATTTCCCTGAAGATGTGGCGGAGCTGGTGCGTTACCTCGGCCCACGCACACCGGATCAACGGATCATTGCTATGCCGGGCACGGGCACCAATGTCCCGGTCTGGTTGCTGGGCTCAAGCTTGTTCAGTGCACAGCTGGCGGGTGAGCGCGGTTTGCCCTACGCCTTCGCTTCCCATTTCGCACCGCGTTTCATGCATGAGGCGATTCGGGTCTATCGCAATCACTTCAAGCCTTCGGCGGTATTGGATAAGCCTTATGTGATGCTGGGTGTTCCGCTGGTAGCGGCTGACACCGACGAGCAGGCCGAATATCTGGCAACGTCGGTCTATCAGCGCATCCTCGCACTGATGCGTGGCCAAAGCCTGGTGCAACGTCCGCCGGTGAAAACCATGGACGGCCTGTGGCTGCCCCATGAGAAAGACGCGGTCCATGATTTCCTGGGGCTGGCGATGGTCGGCAGCCCGCAGAAAATCCGCGCCAAACTGGACGTGTTGATTGAGCAGACCCAGGCGGACGAGCTGATTTTTACCTGCGACCTGTACGAACATGCCGATCGCGTGCATTCCTACGAGCTGCTGGCGCAGGTCATGAAAGGCTGACACGCAAGCAGCGCACAAAAAAGCCGACGCAATCGCGTCGGCTTTTTTCGTTATCGACGGAATCCATCTACCGCTTGTAGACGATTTCCTTGGAACCTTTCTCACAGGTGCCGACGACTTTTCCGTCAGTGGATGTGCCTTTATCAACGATTTCCAGTGAGTAGCCAGAAACGCCTTGGGCATCGAGCTTCGCTGCAATTTCGGCTTTCAGCTCTTCACATGGCTTGCCGTCAGCAAACGCTGTACCCGCGAGGCTCAACAAACCTACCGCCAACATAAACATCTTCATCGGTCGCACTCTCTGGTCGGATCAAAGGGAGCATCCAGCCATCAGCCGGATGCACTCATGTAGCGCTTTGCCATTCCGTATGGCACTCGGCCAGCGCGCAAGTTCAGAAGACTCGCTCAAACTCAGCTGCTGGCAATCCGGAACCCGACTTTGAGCGTTACCTGGAAGTGTGCAGCCTTGCCGTCCTTGATGTGCCCGCGGGTTTCGGTCACTTCAAACCATTCCAGGTGCTTGATGCTCTTGTTGGCTTCGGCCAGTGCGTTGTTGATGGCGTCTTCAATGCTGCTGGTGGATGAGCCGACAAGCTCGACTTTCTTGTAAGTGTGATGGTCAGTCATGGGCGTTCTCCTTGGGGTATGAAATACAGCCTAGCAGTGATTTTTCCTATTACTTCTGTCGGCTACTTCCACGCAGAAGTTCAGATTTACTGCACTTTCTCGAACCCCTGGAGTCCCAACCAACACACGCCAGTCATCACCAATGCAGGAGAGCCACCATGGCCAACACCTCTTTACGTAAAGCCTCATTGCAAAGCATGGAAGCCGAGATCGAGAGTCTGCTGAAGTCTTTGGAAAACCTGAAGGACGACGCCTCGGACGAGTCGCGTAAAACCCTCAAGGCCTTGAAAGCCAACGCCGAGAGCGCCCTGAAGCATTCGCGTCATCTGCTCAGCGATGCGTACGAAGAAGTCAAAGTCAAAACCCGTGAAACCGGGATTGCCACTCGGGACTACGCCCAGGAACATCCTTGGACTACAGCCGGTGTCGCTGTAGGTGCGCTGGGTCTGCTCGCGGCTTACCTGCTGTGCAAACGCGGCGATTAATCTGCTTGGCGCAGTTCGTTTTTGAGCCACTGCGCCAGTTGCCGAGCGCGTCCGTCCGCGGCGCGCTTGGGTAGCCACAACGCCAGTTGCGCCGGGGTTTCACTGAAGCCCCAGGGCGCAACCAGGCGACCGGCCTTCAAGTCTTCGGCCACCAGCGGTTCAGGGGCAATCGCCACGCCCAGCCCGGCCACTGCCGCCTCCAGCAAATAATACAAATGCTCGAAACCCTGCCCGTACTTCAACGCTTTGCCGTCGAGGCCGCTTTGCTGCGCCCAGCTTGGCCATGCCTGCGGGCGTGAAGTGGTGTGCAGCAACGGCTCGCTGAGCAATGCGCTGGCCGGCGCCTGTTGAAGCCGTTCGTAACCGGCGAAGCGTGGGCTCATGACCGGGCCGATGCGTTCGCTGGCCAATTCGTAAACCTGCATGTCCGCAGGCCATGGCGGCTCGGCGAACACCAGCAAAGCGTCCAGCCCCGGACGACGGGGATCGAGATCGCCTTCTCCGGCAGACAGGTGCAGGCGCAAGTCCGGTAGATCAGCATTCAACCGGCCCAACCGCGGGATAAACCAGCGCGCGAGCAGACTTCCCGAACAGCCGAGCACGAACGGGGCGTCGGCGGTGCTTTGGGTCAGTTCAGCGCAGACCGTGCGCAATCGCTCGAAGGCTTCAGCGCTTGCATCGCGTAAGCGCACACCGGCATCTGTGAGTTTAAGGCCGCGACCATCCTTGATGAACAGACTCACGCCGAGATGCGCTTCCAGCACTTTCAATTGTCGGCTGACTGCGCCATGGGTGACGTGCAGTTGCTCGGCAGCCTGACTGACGCTGTTCAGGCGGGCAGTGGCTTCGAATGCGCGAAGCGCGTTCAGCGGGGGAAGATCGTGGCTCATGGGATCTGTGAGTTTTCCTGACAGGTTGCGGCGATCTTATCGGTTTTCAGGCTGAGGCGTCAGGGGTAGAGTTGACTCCATTGTCATCTCACGCATTCAACTGGAGCGACCCATGACCCAGACTAATCTGCGCAACGGCCCCGACGCCAACGGCCTGTTCGGCTCGTTCGGTGGCCGCTACGTCGCCGAAACCCTGATGCCGTTGATCCTCGATCTGGCTCGCGAATATGAGGCGGCCAAGGAAGATCCGGCATTCAAAGAGGAATTGGCCTACTTCCAGCGCGACTACGTCGGACGTCCGAGCCCGCTGTATTACGCCGAACGCCTGACCGAGTTCTGCGGTGGCGCGAAGATTTATCTGAAGCGTGAAGAGCTGAACCACACTGGCGCACACAAGATCAACAACTGCATCGGGCAGATCCTGCTGGCCCGGCGCATGGGCAAGAAACGCATCATCGCCGAAACCGGCGCCGGCATGCACGGCGTGGCGACCGCCACCGTGGCCGCGCGTTTTGGCCTCGACTGCGTGATCTACATGGGCACCACCGACATCGAGCGCCAGCAAGCCAACGTATTCCGCATGAAACTGCTGGGCGCCGAAGTGATTCCGGTGGTCGCCGGCACCGGCACTCTGAAAGACGCGATGAACGAAGCGCTGCGTGACTGGGTGACCAATGTCGACAGCACTTTTTACCTGATCGGCACCGTGGCCGGTCCGCACCCTTACCCAGCCATGGTCCGCGACTTCCAGTCCGTTATCGGCAAGGAAACCCGTGATCAACTGCAAGCCCAGGAAGGCCGTCTGCCGGACAGCCTGGTGGCGTGCATCGGCGGTGGCTCCAACGCCATGGGCCTGTTCCACCCGTTCCTTGATGACAAGAGCGTCGAGATCATCGGTGTCGAAGCGGCCGGTTACGGTATCGAAACCGGCAAGCACGCGGCCAGCCTGAATGGCGGCGTACCGGGCGTACTGCACGGCAACCGTACCTTCCTGCTGCAGGATGACGACGGCCAGATCATCGATGCGCATTCGATCTCCGCCGGCCTCGACTATCCAGGCATCGGCCCGGAACACGCCTGGTTGCATGACATCGGTCGCGTTCAATACACCTCGGTGACCGATCACGAGGCCCTCGACGCATTCCATAAATGCTGCCGTCTTGAAGGGATTATTCCGGCACTGGAAAGCGCCCATGCCTTGGCCGAAGTGTTCAAACGTGCACCGACCCTGCCTAAAGATCACCTGATGGTGGTCAACCTGTCCGGCCGTGGCGATAAAGACATGCAAACCGTGATGCACCACATGGAACAATCAAAGCAGGAGAAACACTGATGAGCCGCCTGCAAACGCGTTTTGCCGAACTCAAGGAACAAAACCGCGCCGCTCTGGTGACCTTCGTCACCGCTGGCGACCCGAGCTATGACACGTCCCTGGCGATCCTCAAAGGCTTGCCCGGTGCTGGCGCCGACGTGATCGAGTTGGGCATGCCCTTCACCGATCCTATGGCCGACGGCCCGGCAATCCAGCTGGCCAACATTCGTGCCCTGGGTGCCAAACAGAACCTGGCGAAAACCCTGCAAATGGTTCGCGAGTTCCGTGAAGGCAACAGTGATACGCCGCTGGTGTTGATGGGTTACTTCAACCCGATCCACATGTACGGCGTGCCACGTTTCATCGCTGACGCCAAAGAGGCCGGCGTGGATGGTCTGATCGTGGTCGACCTGCCGCCCGAGCATAACGGTGAACTGTGCGACCCCGCCCAGGCTGCTGGTCTGGACTTCATTCGTCTGACCACCCCGACAACCGACGATGTACGCCTGCCGACAGTCCTGAACGGCAGTTCCGGTTTCGTCTACTACGTGTCTGTGGCCGGTGTGACCGGTGCCGGCGCGGCGACGCTGGAGCACGTTGAAGAAGCGGTTGCGCGTCTGCGTCGCCACACTGATCTGCCGATCAGCATCGGTTTCGGTATTCGTACACCCGAGCAAGCGGCGTCTATCGCGCGTCTGGCCGACGGTGTCGTGGTGGGTTCGGCGTTGATCGATCACATCGCTAATGCATCGACGCCAGAACAGGCGATTGATGGCGTGTTGAGTCTTTGCTCGGCGCTGGCCGATGGCGTGCGTAAGGCCCGCGTCAGCTGAAGGTAAAGTTCCTGATACAGAGGAATTAGAGCCTCGCGGCACAGACTAAACAGCAAGACCGAGGGCTTCAGGACTACGTTCTGAAGCCCTTTTTGCTGTAGGTGCAGTGAGGAAAGACCTGATGAAAATGCCGAAACGTCTGATTGCCAGCCTGGGCGTACTGATGCTCAGTGCCACCCCTTTGCTGCACGCCAGCGCCGATCAGCGCGACGATCACGACCGCGGCGGCCAGCAACAAGGCCATTACGACAACCACGGCGATGATCATCGCGGCCCGCAGGACAACCATCGCGGCGGCCCTCCGCCACGGGACTTTGGCCCGGTGCGTCAGACGATCCGTGACAATCATGGCTATTTCGTACGCGGCGCGCCGCCGCCTCCCGGCATTCATCTCGTACGTGGTCGGCCTTTGCCGCGCGGTTATTACGGAGAGCGTCTGGATCATCGCGCGTTGAGCCGACTGCCGTATTACCCGGGTTACGAATGGCGGCGCGCGGGTGGCGACATTGTGCTGATCGCGGTGGGTACCGGCATCGTCTATGAAATTCTGGAAGGGGTTTTGTAGTGCTGGAGGGACGCGCTTTTGCGTAATGCCAAAAAAGATCGCAGCCTTCGGCAGCTCCTACACAGGATCGCAATCCCGTGTAGGAGCTGCCGAAGGATGAGATCTTTTGAAGTTCACGGCAACTCCAACCCACCCGATGCTTTATGCAGTTTCCGCAAATGTTCGCCAACCTGTTTCAGGTTGGCTTCGTTGGCGGCCATCTCTGCGGCTCGGCTCGGTTCGAGCAACGCTCTCACTTCTTTGTCCAGATCGCCGGTCAATGCCTGAAGCTGTTTCTGCCGCAGGCTGCTTTCCGACTCCAGGCGTTGCCATTCGCTGGGCTGCGGCAATCCATAACCGCCAGTGCCGAGCAGCTCTGCCGGCCGGCTGAGAAAGCCGCTGTTGGCGAGGATCTGCTGCAACGTCGCGTTGGCTTTGTCCATGCCGCCGTTCTTCAACTCCCTAGCGCCCAGGTAGCGTTGTTTCACTTCGTCCTGAGCCAGCACCAGTTGTTGTCGGAACGCGGCCTGCTCCAGCAACAGCAACGCCGCGCTGGTGCGCAGGTCAGCCTGATCAATCCATTTGCGGCGCTCTTCGGCCTTCAATGCCAGCCAGTCTTCGACCTTGTCCTGTTTGATCGGCAAGTGCTTCTTCAGCACTTCGAACATCGCTTGATAACGATCACGGAAAGAGTCGAAGCGATAACCAAGCCGCAGCGCTTCGCGAGGATCATCCAGCACGCTGGTATCCGCCAGTCCGCGTCCCTTGAGCACTTCCAGCAAGCCGTTGGGCATGATGTTGTCCAGCCCGACCAGCTTTGCGTTGTTGGTGCCGCTGCGTAGCAACTTCAGGCCTTCCACCGCACAGTTGTTGGACAGGAAGAAGTAATTGCCGTCGTAGCTCCAGTGCATCTCGGCGGCGTGTTCCACCACGTCTTCAATCTCGTTGCGCGACAAATTCAGCGGCACCGAGGCGAGGCTGCGCAATTCGGTCTTGGTGTACTCGTCGATCACTTGGGCCAGCGGCAGGACGAACAGGCGCGACGGGTACTTGCCGACCAATCCGTCCCAGCTCGACAGCTGTACGTCACCCACGAAGGCCCGGTAGGACAACACCAGGTGCTGATCCAGATCCAGCCGACAATCCGGCCCGCGTGGCCGGCCCGGTGCGCAGATCACCAGGCGCAACATGCTGTGGCCCCAGCGGCTGACCCAGTTCTGGTTGGCTTCGGCCAGCAGATAGTCCACGGCATACACCCGTTCCGGGTCGACCTGGCCCAGGGGTTGTTTTGCGAAATCGTTGCCGGCGTTGAGGAAGGCGAAGGATTTGCCGCAAGTATCTTTGGCGGCAGGTGCCCAGCCGAAATGTTCTTTGTAGTAGCGGTACAGCGCAGGACGGCGACAAGCGTAGCTCGGGTCGAGGAGGAAGTACTCCATGTTGACCGCGACGAACTCTTTGGGACTGCTCGTTTCGTAAATATCCGGGCTGCGGGCGATCTGTCGATTGTTCTGTTCGCGTTCGCCGCGACGGCCGACGTATTGCGGCCAGCCCGCGAGGTCGAGCAGACGCGGGTCATCGCTAAGGGTAAAGCGTCGGGAAGATTGGCCACGGCATTCATCCGGAATGCCGACCAGTCCGGAACTGTTGTTACGACGGGTGCAGCGTTGGATCAGCGTGCGTTCGGCAGCTGGCCAAAAACGCGAGCGGTCATAGATGTGGGTGAGTTCGTGCAGCACCGTGGCCAGCATTTCGCGGCGGACGGTGCCGTGAGGACGATAAGTCTTTTTGGTTGCAGCGCTGCCATCGGTGAGGCTGGCAAGCAGGTTGCGGTTGAGGTCGAGCTCGGACACCAGCGATGCCTGGCCGTAGGCGTTGCTCGGCATGTCATCGGTCCAGCCGACGTCGATGCGCCGGTCGAGTTGTTCGATGAACCGCGGCGGTAGCGCCTGCATGGCTTCATCAAGCAGCGCCTGGCTGGCCTGTTGTTCCGCAGGGCTCAAACCTTCTGTCTTGAGATGTAATTGCAGGCCGGCCTGGGCCGTATTGCCGAGCAGCAACACGACCCCGGCCAGGAGCCAGGCACTTATCGACCTCACAGTGCGAGGATGGCTTCGGCGAGTACCTGGTCACTGGCGTCCCGGGCTTCCGGTACGCGGGTGCGCAATGTGTTGAAGGCCGCTTCAAGGTGCGCACCACGGATTTCACCCTCACTGGCGACGAAACTGGCCGCATCGTCGTGGGCTTCACGAACGATTTTCGAATCACGGATCGACGTCGTGGTGTCGGACGTGAAATCGAGTGTTCGCTGGGTGGCGTTGATGATGATGTTACTGGTGGCTACCAGGGTGTGCGCCTGGGCCAGATCGGCCAATAACAGCAGGCCAAGGGTGGCGACAATCAGCGGGCTACGCATGGAACGACTCCGGAGGAACAAGGATAACTATTGGACGAGAATAGCCTGTGCCAGTTCAAGATCGCTTGCATGAAGTTTTGGCTGGACCCGACGCAGGTAAACCAACGCGGATTCCAGTTGTGCTCCTCGCAATTGGCCGTCACTGGCAATGAATGACGCGGCGTCATCCCGGGCGGCCAGCAGCAGCTTACGGTCGAAAGGGGCGGAGGTCACCATGCTGGTGGCGTAGCCTGTGGCCACGAGACCCTGTGTCGTCAGGTCAAAGGCATGGGCCGTGCCTGCCCAGCAGGCCGCCATGAAAACCGGTGTAATCAGTAGATGTGTAGGAAAACGCATGGGACTCGACAGTTGAAAGCGAGTCCAAAGGCTAGCGCAACGCCCGGTTTAGAGCCAGCGTCGAAACATTGGGACACGTTGGGCGTGTCCCAAGAGGAAATGACGTTTTAGATCGTCAGAATAGCCTGAGCCAGTTGAGCATCCGTTGCATTCAACCCCGGCGCCTGATGGCGAATGTGGTCGAGTGCGCTTTCCAGTTTCACGCCGCGAATGGCGCCTTCGCTGGCGACAAAACTGGCCGCGTCATCGCGGGCGGCACGGACGATCTTGTCATCCCGAAAGGACGACGTGACATCGGAAGTGGCGTCGGACGTGGCCTTGAGTGCACCGACGACAGCATCGGTGGTGACGATGAAGCTGGTGGCGTGGGAATTGGCAGCCACGGCAAGCAGGGCTGCAGCGCTGAGCAGACGAAGACGGGACATGGTGTAACTCCTTTGGGTGAACCGATTGAGAGGTGGCGCGGTATCTGTTGAGTCAGACGCCTGTCGCGCAGTCATCGCCACGTTCTGGATTGATATTAGGCCTGTAGACAGCGGTTCGCACAGTCCCGTCTGTTCAGGTGAGACTTCAGCGCCAGAACGGTTTATCCAGTTCCCTGACACGATCGGAATGACTGATGCCCAGGTCAGACAGCTGCCTGCCATTGAGTTGCGCCAGTAAACGCCGGGTTCTGGCTCTCTCGATGCTGTCGGCGAGGCTTCTGAACATTCTTCTTGTCCAGGTAAATCGGGGCGTCGATTGCGGGGTGTCGGCGGCAAGTTCCAGTAGATGATTCATGGTGCAGTCCTTTTGCGGGCAGGTCGGGATTTCATGATGATCCCGCCGGATATCCCGGAACAGACACACTCAAGTGAAATTGTACTGGTTCAGTTGTATTGTAGTGTTAACTGTACCTGTTGAAAGGTAAGGTTATTGTTTGGGAGGATTTTCCGGCCCAAAAACGACAAAACCCGTCGCGGTTTCCCACGACGGGTTTTGTTTGTTCAATTCGGGTGCTGGCGGTTGATCTTAAGGATCAGAGCCAGCGACGCTAACTTAGCGCCAGAACGGCTTGCTCAGCTCTTCGTAGCGTTGTGCTTCGCTAATCCCGGCGTCAGCCAGCAGACGCGAATCCAGACGGGCCAGTTGGTGGCGGCTGGAGATGCGGCGCTGCCACAGCATCAGGTTGGCGATAACGCGAAGAGGCATGGAAGCCTGGGTTTTTGCAGCGGTGTCTTCGAAGAACAGATCGGAACTGAGTGTACGTTCCATGGTTTTCATCCTTCCGCTTGTGGCGGGATTAGGTAGTGGTTTAACTGATGCCAATGATCCTCTCGTTTGGCCAGTCTCTCTAGATACAGTTCACCTGTATTGTGAGGGACCAGTTAACTGTTAAAGAGTGGTGTACTGGTCAAAATTGAGGCAACTGTACCTATCTGCACTTATATAGTGCATTTATTGGGATTTTGGTCGGAAAGGTAGGCAATTACGGTAGGAAATGACCGGTACAGCAGTACAGTTTTAAACACTTATCTGCCTGACAGTAGCAAGCTGACGAAACTGTGTTTGCGTCAGCCGCTATCTGTATCAATTACACGGCGAGCATCCGCCCGGTTTCTTCCAGATTCATGTGCCAGCTCAGTGCGTCACGCAGGATATGCGGGGTGTGTCCGCCAAGTGCACAGGCGGCGGTGAAGTAATCATTCAGGGCTTGGCGATAGTCCGGGTGCACGCAATTATCGATGATGACGCGAGCCCGTTCCCTTGGGGCCAAGCCACGCAAGTCCGCCAGACCCACCTCGGTTACGAGGATGTCGACGTCATGCTCTGTGTGATCGACATGGCTGACCATTGGCACCACGCTGGAGATCGCGCCGCCCTTGGCGATCGACTTGGTCACGAAGATCGCCAGGTGCGCGTTGCGCGCGAAGTCGCCCGAACCGCCAATGCCGTTCATCATCCGTGTGCCACAGACGTGGGTGGAGTTGACGTTGCCGTACAGATCAAACTCCAGCGCGGTGTTGATGCCAATGATCCCGAGCCGGCGCACCACTTCCGGGTGGTTGGAAATTTCCTGCGGACGCAGGACCAGCTTGTCCTTGTAGCGCTCCAGGTTACCGAACACATCGGCATTACGACGGCTCGACAAGGTGATCGAACTGCCTGAGGCAAAACTCAGCTTGCCGGCGTCGATCAGGTCGAAGGTCGAGTCCTGCAACACTTCGGAGTACATGGTCAGGTCTTCGAACGGCGAGTCGATCAGGCCGCACATCACGGAGTTGGCGATGGTGCCAATGCCGGCCTGCAGTGGGCCGAGTTTGTTGGTCATTCGCCCGGCCGCCACTTCCTGCTTGAAGAAGTCGATCAGGTGGTCGGCAATGGCCTGAGTGTCGACGTCCGGTGGCAGCACGGTCGAAGGCGAGTCGGACTGGTTGGTGATCACGATCGCGACGATCTTTTCCGGCGGGATCGGAATGGCGGTGCTGCCAATACGATCATCGACCTTCACTAATGGAATCGGCGTACGGGTCGGGCGGTACGTCGGTATATAGATGTCGTGCAAACCCTCGAGGTTCGGGTTGTGCGCCAGGTTGATCTCGACGATCACGTGTTTGGCAAAAATCGCGAAACTGGCCGAGTTGCCCACGGAAGTGGTCGGTACGATGTGGCCTTGCTCGGTGATTGCCACGGCCTCGATGACGGCGATGTCCGGCAGCTTCAGCTGCTGGTTGCGCAATTGCTCCACGGTTTCCGAGAGGTGCTGGTCGATGAACATGACTTCGCCGGCGTTGATTGCCTTGCGCAAAGTGCTATCGACCTGGAATGGCATGCGTCGCGACAGAACGCCGGCTTCGGTGAGCTGTTTATCGAGGTCGTTGCCCAGGCTGGCACCGGTCATCAATGTGATTTTCAGCGGGGTGACTTTGGCGCGTTCGGCCAATGCGTGAGGCACGGCCTTGGCTTCACCGGCGCGAGTGAAACCACTCATGCCGACGGTCATGCCGTCCTCAATCAGAGCGGCAGCATCGGCGGCGCTCATCACCTTATCCAACAACGAAGGCAAGCGAATACGATCACGGTACATGGGTTGTTATCTCGGGTAACGGAAGCAAGGTGTGCAGTCTAGTGGCTTGAAAAAAATCCGTCCCGCTACCATGGTCGAATGCCGAGCCCTGATTTAGAGCCTTTGGTCGGGTTTCACGGGGAATAAAAAAACCCCAGCCTACTAAAGGCTGAGGTTTTGGGTATTGCGTTGGAGCAGGTTTTACTCGACGGCTTTGACCATGTCTTCGATGACCTTTTTGGCGTCGCCGAATACCATCATGGTTTTATCGAGGTAGAACAGTTCGTTGTCCAGGCCGGCATAACCGCTGGCCATCGAACGCTTGTTTACGATGATGGTCTTGGCTTTGAACGCTTCAAGAATCGGCATGCCGGCAATCGGCGATTTCGGATCGTTCTTCGCGGCCGGGTTGACCACGTCGTTCGCGCCGAGCACCAGCACCACGTCGGCCTGACCGAACTCGGAGTTGATGTCCTCCATCTCGAACACCTGGTCATAAGGCACTTCGGCCTCGGCCAGCAAGACGTTCATGTGGCCAGGCATCCGACCGGCCACCGGGTGAATCGCGTACTTCACGGTCACGCCGCGGTGGGTCAACTTCTCGGTCAGTTCTTTCAGTGCGTGCTGTGCCCGCGCTACCGCCAGGCCGTAGCCCGGAACGATGATCACCGTATCGGCGTTGGTCAGCAGGAAGGTCGCATCGTCAGCCGAGCCGGATTTCACCGGACGGGCTTCCTTGGCGCCTGCAGGACCGGCTTCGGCTGTGTTGCCGAAACCACCGAGCAGCACATTAAAGAAGGAGCGGTTCATCGCCTTGCACATGATGTACGAGAGGATCGCACCGGACGAACCCACCAGCGAGCCGGCGATGATCAGCATCGAGTTGTTCAGCGAGAAACCGATCCCCGCTGCTGCCCAGCCGGAATAGCTGTTGAGCATCGATACCACCACCGGCATGTCTGCGCCGCCGATCGGGATGATGATCAGCACGCCCATCACGAAGGCCAGGGCCAGCATCAACGCGAAAGCGCCGAGGTTGCCGGTCATCATGAAGGTGATGCCCAGTGCGAGCGTTGCCAGACCCAGCAGCAAGTTCAGCTTGTGTTGGCCGCTGAACTGTACTGGTGCGCCTTGGAACAGACGGAACTTGTACTTGCCCGAGAGCTTGCCGAACGCGATCACCGAACCGGAGAAGGTGATTGCACCGATGGCCGCGCCGAGGAACAGCTCCAGGCGGTTACCGGCAGGAATCGCATCGCCCAGTTGCTTGACGATGCCCAGCGATTGCGGCTCGACCACCGCCGCGATGGCGATGAATACCGCGGCCATCCCGATCATGCTGTGCATGAAGGCGACCAGTTCCGGCATCTTGGTCATTTCAACGCGCTTGGCCATGATCGAACCGGCCGTGCCGCCGACCAGCAGGCCGACGATGACGTAACCGATGCCGGCGGTGGCAAGCTCTGCGCCCAGCTTATAGATGAGACCCACGGTGGTGAGGATCGCCAATGCCATGCCGAGCATGCCGTACAGATTGCCGCGCCGTGACGTGGTCGGGTGCGACAGGCCTTTCAAGGCCTGGATGAAGCAGATGGACGCGATCAAGTAGAGCGTCGTTACAAGGTTCATGCTCATTACTTGGACGCCTCTTCTTTTACCGCTTTCGGGGCTTTCTTCTTGAACATCTCAAGCATCCGGCGAGTCACCAGGAAGCCACCAAAAACGTTCACCGCTGCCAGAGCCACCGCCAGGGTGCCCATGGTCTTGCCCAGAGGCGTGACGGTCAGCGCCGCTGCCAGCATGGCGCCGACGATCACGATCGCCGAGATGGCGTTGGTCACGGCCATCAATGGCGTGTGCAGTGCAGGCGTAACGTTCCAGACCACGTGATAACCGACATAAATCGCCAGCACGAAGATGATCAGGTTGTAGATACCGGGGGAGATAAGCTCTTCCATCGTCTGAATCCCTGCTTAGGCGTTTTTGCGGATGACTTGGCCGTCGCGGCACATCAGGCACGCGGCGACGATGTCGTCTTCGAGGTTCACTTCGAACTGGCCTTCTTTGTTGAAGACCAGCTTCAGGAAGTCCAGCAGGTTGCGTGCATACAGTGCCGAAGCATCTGCCGCGACTTCACCGGCCAGGTTGGTCGGGCCGCAAATGGTCACGCCATTCTCGACCACCACCTGATCCGCCACGGTCAGCGGGCAGTTGCCGCCCTGGGCCGCGGCGAGGTCGATGACCACGGAGCCTGGCTTCATTTGCGCCACGGTTTCCGCACTCAACAGCGTCGGTGCCTTGCGGCCCGGAATCAGTGCGGTGGTGATGACGATGTCAGCCTGTTTGGCGCGCTCGTGCACCGCCAGGGCCTGGCGCTGCATCCAGCTCGCAGGCATTGGGCGTGCGTAACCGCCAACACCGACGGCGCATTCACGCTCTTCATCGGTCTCGTAAGGCACGTCGACGAACTTGGCGCCGAGGGATTCGATCTGCTCTTTAACCGCAGGACGCACGTCAGACGCTTCGATCACCGCACCCAGACGTTTCGCCGTCGCGATTGCCTGCAAGCCGGCTACACCCGCGCCGAGAATCAGCACGCGCGCCGCTTTCACGGTGCCCGCAGCGGTCATCAGCATCGGCATGAAGCGTGGGTAGTGGTGAGCGGCCAGCAACACGGATTTATAACCGGCGATGTTGGCCTGTGAGGACAGCACATCCAGGCTCTGGGCGCGGGAGGTGCGCGGCGCAGCTTCCAGTGCGAAGGCGGTAATGCCGCACTCAGCCAGCTTGGCAATGGTTTCATTGCTGAACGGGTTGAGCATGCCCACCACAACGGTGCCGCTTTTAATCAGCGTCAGCTCGCTGTCGCTGGGGGCGACCACCTTGAGAATCAGCTCGGCACCAAACGCATCGTTGGCGCTGCCAATAATTGCGCCTGCCGCTTCATAAGCACTGTCGACAACACTGGCCTTAATGCCGGCGCCGCTTTGCACAGTGACCTTATGACCTTGGCCGATCAGCTTCTTGATGGTTTCCGGGGTTGCAGCAACCCGTGTTTCACCCGTCTGGGTTTCGAGAGGAACACCAATGTGCACGTCAAATCTCCTGCGTGATCTTATTGATTAAACCCAGGCACTTCGGATGGTGCAGCTGGGGCGGCCGATCAGCACGATCCCGCCAAATCAGGGCGGGGCGCGGCATTTTGCAGGCGAACTTTGTGCCCTTCAAGGGATTATGACGGGTGACGGAAAATTAACTACAAGTCACCCCGTGACCGAATGTCGCAACCAACCGGTTCAGTCCCTTGCAGGCCGTGCCTTGTAAGGATTCTGGCCGAAATACAAGAATTTACACATCGGCACGGTGAATGGGTTGGTATTGCCATTGAATAGCGGCTCAAGGCCACGTTTTCAGGCGCTTGTGGGACGTTTGTACCGCTTCTAGGTACAGTCTGCGAATATGCGACAAAAACTTACATCTGTAGGGCTTTTAAATTGCTGACTACGAGGTCAGCTAATGCCGATAAGCCTTTATTCCTCTAGGCTGTAGCTCTGTGCCTGATTAACTAGCCAGTCGCGAAATGCCTTCAAGGACGCCGATTCGACCTTTCGCTCAGGAATCATCAAGTAATACGCCTTGATGCTGGACAGTGCCTGTGTGTTCGCAATCACCAGTCGCTTCTCCGCCAGTTCGCGCTGAATCAGGAACGGCGGGATCAAGGCGATCCCCATGTCGTGCATCGCCGCTTGGGCAAGCATGGAGAATAGCTCGTAGCGCGGTCCTGTCATGTCTCGCGGGATATTAAGGTTCTGCGAGTTGAACCATTGGCGCCAGGCGTAGGGGCGGGTGGTTTGTTGCAGCAGGGGCAGTTCGGCAATTTCAGTGGGGGTAAGGTTTGTCTTTTTACCCAGTAGGGTGGGGCTGCACACGGGCATCGGATTTTCGCCCATCAGCCTGTGGGATTCAGTGCCTGACCAGTCCGCATCACCAAAATAGATCGCCGCATCGAAATCGGTGTCGGCAAACAGGAAGGGGCGGGTGCGGTTAGTGAGGTTGACCGTCACTTCCGGATGTTTTTGCTGGAAGTCCTTGAGTCTTGGCAACAGCCATTGGGTGCCGAAGGTCGGCACAACCGCCAGCTCGATCACGTTGGCACCTTGCTGGCCCATGACCGACAACGTGTCACGCTCAACGGCATCCAGCTGGGTGGCGATCCTGCGGCTGTAGGAAAGTCCTGCTTCCGTCAGCTTGACCCCACGTTGGGAGCGTCGGAACAATTCCACGCCTAGGAACTCCTCCAGGCTGGCGATCTGTCGGCAAATCGCTCCTTGGGTGAGTGAAAGTTCCTGGGCTGCCTTGGTAAAACTCTCGTGGCGTGCAGCCGCTTCAAAGCTGATCAGGGCCGTGGTGCTGGGAATCTTTCTGCGCATGTACGTCAACCTCACTAATACATCGCATTAAAGCTGCTTCGCGACGTTTCGGAGTGAGAAATTAGCACAACAGTATGCAAAATCCTCGTTTGCGGTGACGCCGAAGCGGGCCTAGGATCAGTCCACGTTATTTGACCCGATACGAGAGGACACACTCATGGGCGGTAAAGCTAGCTTCAACTGGATTGATCCCCTGCTGCTGGATCAACAGCTCACCGAAGAAGAACGCATGATCCGCGACACCGCCGAGCAATTCGCTCAGCAAAAGCTCGCGCCGCGTGTTCTTGAAGCATTCCGCCATGAGAAAACCGATCCGGCAATCTTCCGCGAGATGGGTGAAGTCGGCCTGCTGGGTGCAACCATTCCTGAGCAGTATGGCGGCAGCGGCCTGAACTACGTCAGCTACGGCTTGATCGCCCGAGAAGTCGAGCGCGTCGATTCGGGTTATCGCTCGATGATGAGCGTGCAGTCCTCTTTGGTGATGGTGCCGATCAATGAATTCGGTACTGAAGCCCAAAAGCAGAAGTACCTGCCAAAACTCGCAACGGGTGAATGGATCGGTTGCTTCGGCCTGACCGAGCCTGACCATGGTTCCGACCCCGGCTCGATGATTACTCGTGCACGCAAAGTGGAAGGCGGCTACAGCCTGACCGGCAGCAAGATGTGGATCACCAACAGCCCGATCGCCGACGTGTTCGTGGTCTGGGGCAAGGACGACGCGGGCGACATCCGTGGCTTCGTTCTGGAAAAAGGCTGGAAAGGCCTGAGCGCTCCGGCGATCCACGGCAAGGTCGGCTTGCGTGCGTCCATCACGGGCGAGATCGTCATGGACAACGTGTTTGTCCCTGAAGAGAACATTTTCCCTGACGTCCGTGGCTTGAAAGGCCCTTTCACTTGCCTCAATTCTGCGCGTTACGGCATTTCCTGGGGCGCCCTGGGTGCTGCGGAATTCTGCTGGCACACCGCGCGCCAGTACACCCTGGATCGTCAGCAATTCGGTCGCCCGTTGGCCGCTACTCAGCTGATCCAGAAGAAGCTGGCCGACATGCAGACAGAGATCACCATGGCGCTGCAAGGCTGCCTGCGTCTGGGTCGCATGAAAGATGAGGGTACGGCTGCGGTGGAGATCACTTCGATGATGAAGCGCAACTCCTGCGGCAAGTCCCTGGACATTGCCCGGATGGCGCGGGACATGCTGGGTGGTAACGGCATCTCCGACGAATTCGGCGTGGCCCGTCACCTGGTCAACCTGGAAGTGGTGAATACCTATGAGGGTACGCATGACGTCCACGCGCTGATCCTCGGTCGTGCGCAGACCGGCCTCCAGGCGTTCTATTAATAGGAGAACGGCCATGGGCGCGCTTTCGCATCTACGGGTACTGGATTTATCGCGGGTGCTGGCCGGGCCCTGGTCCGGGCAGATTCTGGCGGACCTTGGCGCCGAGGTGATCAAGGTCGAGCGTCCCGGTAATGGCGATGATACGCGCGCCTGGGGTCCTCCGTTTCTTAAAGACGCCTATGGCGAGAACACCAGCGAGGCCGCCTATTACTTGTCGGCCAATCGCAACAAGCAATCCGTAACCATCGACTTTACGCGCCCGGAGGGGCAGAAGCTGGTGCGTGAGCTGGCGGCCAAGTCGGACATCCTGATCGAGAACTTCAAGGTCGGTGGTCTGGCGGCTTATGGGCTGGACTATGAGTCGCTCAGGGCAGTGAACCCGAATCTGATTTACTGCTCGATCACGGGGTTTGGTCAGACCGGCCCATATGCCAAGCGCGCGGGTTATGACTTCATGATCCAGGGCTTGGGCGGCCTGATGAGCCTTACAGGTCGGCCGGAAGGAGATGAGGGGGCGGGGCCGGTGAAAGTCGGCGTGGCGCTGACGGATATTCTGACCGGGCTCTACTCGACTGTGGCAATCCTTGCGGCACTGGCTCACAGGGATCATGACGGCGGCGGCCAGCATATTGATATGGCGCTGCTGGATGTTCAGGTGGCTTGTCTGGCTAACCAGGCGATGAATTACCTGACGACGGGCAACGCGCCGAAGCGGCTGGGTAATGCGCATCCAAACATCGTGCCCTATCAGGACTTTCCTACGGCAGATGGCGATTTTATCCTCACTGTGGGTAATGATGGGCAGTTCCGCAAATTTGCTGAAGTGGCCGGGCAGCCGCAGTGGGCGGATGATCCGCGCTTTGCGACCAATACGTTGCGGGTCGCCAATCGGGCGGTGCTGATTCCGTTGATCCGCCAGGCTACGGTGTTCAAGACTACGGCTGAGTGGGTGTCGCAGCTGGAGCAGGCTGGTGTGCCGTGTGGCCCGATCAATGATCTGGCGCAGGTGTTTGCCGACCCTCAGGTAAAAGCACGCGGTTTGGCGTTCGAGCTGCCTCATTCCTTGGCAGGGATGGTGCCGCAGGTGGCAAGCCCGATTCGCCTGTCCGAGACGCCGGTGGAGTACCGCAATGCTCCTCCTTTGCTGGGTGAGCATACGTCGGAGGTATTGCTGCGAGTGTTGGGTCTGGACGCTGGCGCGGTAGCTGCTTTCAAAGAAGCCGGGGTGCTCTGAAGATTTCTTCTATATAGAGGGAGTGGTTTCCCTCTCCTATATAGAGGAAAACAGGCTGTTTCCTGGCTTTCTGCAAGTTATTGATAGAAAAGCCAAATCAGGGGTTGACGGCAGATTCTGGAAGTCTATAATTCGCCCCACTTCCGGCGCAGTCGAAACGGAAAACTCCTTGGTAAACAAAGAGTTACGCGGTTTTCGATAGCGAGTTGCTTCAGTTCATCGAAGCCCAGAAGGAGTTGGTCAGGCAGTGTGTTGTCGCTTGATTGACGGTTCGATCTTCTCGGTCGAAAGCGGAGAAAAAGAGGTGTTGACAGCAGCGAACAACGCTGTAGAATTCGCCTCCCGCTAACGAGAGATCGGAAGCGCAAGTGGTTGAAGTTGCAAAGGAAACTTTGAAAACTTCTGAAAATAACCGCTTGACAGATACAGAGGACGCTGTAGAATGCGCGCCTCGGTTGAGACGAAAGATCTTAACCAACCGCTCTTTAACAACTGAATCAAGCAATTCGTGTGGGTGCTTGTGGAGTCAGACTGATAGTCAACAAGATTATCAGCATCACAAGTTACTCCGCGAGAAATCAAAGATGTAACCAACGATTGCTGAGCCAAGTTTAGGGTTTCTTAAAAACCCAAAGATGTTTGAACTGAAGAGTTTGATCATGGCTCAGATTGAACGCTGGCGGCAGGCCTAACACATGCAAGTCGAGCGGTAGAGAGAAGCTTGCTTCTCTTGAGAGCGGCGGACGGGTGAGTAATGCCTAGGAATCTGCCTGGTAGTGGGGGATAACGCTCGGAAACGGACGCTAATACCGCATACGTCCTACGGGAGAAAGCAGGGGACCTTCGGGCCTTGCGCTATCAGATGAGCCTAGGTCGGATTAGCTAGTTGGTGAGGTAATGGCTCACCAAGGCGACGATCCGTAACTGGTCTGAGAGGATGATCAGTCACACTGGAACTGAGACACGGTCCAGACTCCTACGGGAGGCAGCAGTGGGGAATATTGGACAATGGGCGAAAGCCTGATCCAGCCATGCCGCGTGTGTGAAGAAGGTCTTCGGATTGTAAAGCACTTTAAGTTGGGAGGAAGGGCATTAACCTAATACGTTGGTGTCTTGACGTTACCGACAGAATAAGCACCGGCTAACTCTGTGCCAGCAGCCGCGGTAATACAGAGGGTGCAAGCGTTAATCGGAATTACTGGGCGTAAAGCGCGCGTAGGTGGTTCGTTAAGTTGGATGTGAAATCCCCGGGCTCAACCTGGGAACTGCATTCAAAACTGACGAGCTAGAGTATGGTAGAGGGTGGTGGAATTTCCTGTGTAGCGGTGAAATGCGTAGATATAGGAAGGAACACCAGTGGCGAAGGCGACCACCTGGACTGATACTGACACTGAGGTGCGAAAGCGTGGGGAGCAAACAGGATTAGATACCCTGGTAGTCCACGCCGTAAACGATGTCAACTAGCCGTTGGGAGCCTTGAGCTCTTAGTGGCGCAGCTAACGCATTAAGTTGACCGCCTGGGGAGTACGGCCGCAAGGTTAAAACTCAAATGAATTGACGGGGGCCCGCACAAGCGGTGGAGCATGTGGTTTAATTCGAAGCAACGCGAAGAACCTTACCAGGCCTTGACATCCAATGAACTTTCCAGAGATGGATTGGTGCCTTCGGGAACATTGAGACAGGTGCTGCATGGCTGTCGTCAGCTCGTGTCGTGAGATGTTGGGTTAAGTCCCGTAACGAGCGCAACCCTTGTCCTTAGTTACCAGCACGTTATGGTGGGCACTCTAAGGAGACTGCCGGTGACAAACCGGAGGAAGGTGGGGATGACGTCAAGTCATCATGGCCCTTACGGCCTGGGCTACACACGTGCTACAATGGTCGGTACAGAGGGTTGCCAAGCCGCGAGGTGGAGCTAATCCCACAAAACCGATCGTAGTCCGGATCGCAGTCTGCAACTCGACTGCGTGAAGTCGGAATCGCTAGTAATCGCGAATCAGAATGTCGCGGTGAATACGTTCCCGGGCCTTGTACACACCGCCCGTCACACCATGGGAGTGGGTTGCACCAGAAGTAGCTAGTCTAACCTTCGGGAGGACGGTTACCACGGTGTGATTCATGACTGGGGTGAAGTCGTAACAAGGTAGCCGTAGGGGAACCTGCGGCTGGATCACCTCCTTAATCGACGACATCAGCTGCTCCATAAGTTCCCACACGAATTGCTTGATTCATTGAAGAAGACGATAAGAAGCAGCCCGAAATTGGGTCTGTAGCTCAGTTGGTTAGAGCGCACCCCTGATAAGGGTGAGGTCGGCAGTTCGAATCTGCCCAGACCCACCAATTTTTGTGTGGGATCCTGTAGCAATACGGGGCCATAGCTCAGCTGGGAGAGCGCCTGCCTTGCACGCAGGAGGTCAACGGTTCGATCCCGTTTGGCTCCACCACTACTGCTTCTGATTGTATAAAGCTTAGAAATGAGCATTCCATCGTGATGGTGGTGAATGTTGATTTCTAGTCTTTGGCTAGATCGTTCTTTAAAAATTTGGGTATGTGATAGAAAGATAGACTGAACGTTACTTTCACTGGTAACGGATCAGGCTAAGGTAAAATTTGTGAGTTTAATCGCGAATTTTCGGCGAATGTCGTCTTCACAGTATAACCAGATTGCTTGGGGTTATATGGTCAAGTGAAGAAGCGCATACGGTGGATGCCTTGGCAGTCAGAGGCGATGAAAGACGTGGTAGCCTGCGAAAAGCTTCGGGGAGTCGGCAAACAGACTTTGATCCGGAGATGTCTGAATGGGGGAACCCACCTAACATAAGTTAGGTATCTTAAGCTGAATACATAGGCTTAAGAAGCGAACCAGGGGAACTGAAACATCTAAGTACCCTGAGGAAAAGAAATCAACCGAGATTCCCTTAGTAGTGGCGAGCGAACGGGGACTAGCCCTTAAGTGGCTTTGAGATTAGCGGAACGTTCTGGAAAGTGCGGCCATAGTGGGTGATAGCCCTGTACGCGAAAATCTCTTAGTCATGAAATCGAGTAGGACGGAGCACGAGAAACTTTGTCTGAATATGGGGGGACCATCCTCCAAGGCTAAATACTACTGACTGACCGATAGTGAACTAGTACCGTGAGGGAAAGGCGAAAAGAACCCCGGAGAGGGGAGTGAAATAGATCCTGAAACCGTATGCGTACAAGCAGTGGGAGCCCACTTTGTTGGGTGACTGCGTACCTTTTGTATAATGGGTCAGCGACTTATTTTCAGTGGCGAGCTTAACCGAATAGGGGAGGCGTAGCGAAAGCGAGTCTTAATAGGGCGTCTAGTCGCTGGGAATAGACCCGAAACCGGGCGATCTATCCATGGGCAGGTTGAAGGTTGGGTAACACTAACTGGAGGACCGAACCGACTACCGTTGAAAAGTTAGCGGATGACCTGTGGATCGGAGTGAAAGGCTAATCAAGCTCGGAGATAGCTGGTTCTCCTCGAAAGCTATTTAGGTAGCGCCTCATGTATCACTGTAGGGGGTAGAGCACTGTTTCGGCTAGGGGGTCATCCCGACTTACCAAACCGATGCAAACTCCGAATACCTACAAGTGCCGAGCATGGGAGACACACGGCGGGTGCTAACGTCCGTCGTGAAAAGGGAAACAACCCAGACCGTCAGCTAAGGTCCCAAAGTTATGGTTAAGTGGGAAACGATGTGGGAAGGCTTAGACAGCTAGGAGGTTGGCTTAGAAGCAGCCACCCTTTAAAGAAAGCGTAATAGCTCACTAGTCGAGTCGGCCTGCGCGGAAGATGTAACGGGGCTCAAACCATACACCGAAGCTACGGGTATCACTTAGGTGATGCGGTAGAGGAGCGTTCTGTAAGCCTGTGAAGGTGAGTTGAGAAGCTTGCTGGAGGTATCAGAAGTGCGAATGCTGACATGAGTAACGACAATGGGTGTGAAAAACACCCACGCCGAAAGACCAAGGTTTCCTGCGCAACGTTAATCGACGCAGGGTTAGTCGGTCCCTAAGGCGAGGCTGAAAAGCGTAGTCGATGGAAAACAGGTTAATATTCCTGTACTTCTGGTTATTGCGATGGAGGGACGGAGAAGGCTAGGCCAGCTTGGCGTTGGTTGTCCAAGTTTAAGGTGGTAGGCTGGAATCTTAGGTAAATCCGGGATTCTAAGGCCGAGAGCTGATGACGAGTGTTCTTTTAGAACACGAAGTGGTTGATGCCATGCTTCCAAGAAAAGCTTCTAAGCTTCAGGTAACCAGGAACCGTACCCCAAACCGACACAGGTGGTTGGGTAGAGAATACCAAGGCGCTTGAGAGAACTCGGGTGAAGGAACTAGGCAAAATGGCACCGTAACTTCGGGAGAAGGTGCGCCGGTGAGGGTGAAGGACTTGCTCCGTAAGCTCATGCCGGTCGAAGATACCAGGCCGCTGCGACTGTTTATTAAAAACACAGCACTCTGCAAACACGAAAGTGGACGTATAGGGTGTGACGCCTGCCCGGTGCCGGAAGGTTAATTGATGGGGTTAGCTAACGCGAAGCTCTTGATCGAAGCCCCGGTAAACGGCGGCCGTAACTATAACGGTCCTAAGGTAGCGAAATTCCTTGTCGGGTAAGTTCCGACCTGCACGAATGGCGTAACGATGGCGGCGCTGTCTCCACCCGAGACTCAGTGAAATTGAAATCGCTGTGAAGATGCAGTGTATCCGCGGCTAGACGGAAAGACCCCGTGAACCTTTACTATAGCTTTGCACTGGACTTTGAATTTGCTTGTGTAGGATAGGTGGGAGGCTTTGAAGCGTGGACGCCAGTTCGCGTGGAGCCAACCTTGAAATACCACCCTGGCAACTTTGAGGTTCTAACTCAGGTCCGTTATCCGGATCGAGGACAGTGTATGGTGGGTAGTTTGACTGGGGCGGTCTCCTCCTAAAGAGTAACGGAGGAGTACGAAGGTGCGCTCAGACCGGTCGGAAATCGGTCGTAGAGTATAAAGGCAAAAGCGCGCTTGACTGCGAGACAGACACGTCGAGCAGGTACGAAAGTAGGTCTTAGTGATCCGGTGGTTCTGTATGGAAGGGCCATCGCTCAACGGATAAAAGGTACTCCGGGGATAACAGGCTGATACCGCCCAAGAGTTCATATCGACGGCGGTGTTTGGCACCTCGATGTCGGCTCATCACATCCTGGGGCTGAAGCCGGTCCCAAGGGTATGGCTGTTCGCCATTTAAAGTGGTACGCGAGCTGGGTTTAGAACGTCGTGAGACAGTTCGGTCCCTATCTGCCGTGGACGTTTGAGATTTGAGAGGGGCTGCTCCTAGTACGAGAGGACCGGAGTGGACGAACCTCTGGTGTTCCGGTTGTCACGCCAGTGGCATTGCCGGGTAGCTATGTTCGGAATAGATAACCGCTGAAAGCATCTAAGCGGGAAACTAGCCTCAAGATGAGATCTCACTGGGACCTTGAGTCCCCTGAAGGGCCGTCGAAGACTACGACGTTGATAGGTTGGGTGTGTAAGCGCTGTGAGGCGTTGAGCTAACCAATACTAATTGCCCGTGAGGCTTGACCATATAACACCCAAGCAATTTGCTGACTCGAAAGAGCACCAGATTGCGGTGTGTGAAGACGAAACGAACCGAAAGTTCGAGAAACAAACACACAAACTATCGCATACCCATTCGCTGGAGCGTGAACCTGCAAAGGCCCACGACCTGGCTACCGAATTTCTTGACGACCATAGAGCATTGGAACCACCTGATCCCATCCCGAACTCAGCAGTGAAACGATGCATCGCCGATGGTAGTGTGGGGTTTCCCCATGTGAGAGTAGGTCATCGTCAAGATTAAATTCCGAAACCCCTATCTGCGTATGCAGGTAGGGGTTTTGTTTTAGTAGAAGTCACCAATTTTGCTGGCACGTTACCGCGTAACGGGCTGGTCACAGAATTTCTTGACGACCATAGAGCATTGGAACCACCTGATCCCATCCCGAACTCAGCAGTGAAACGATGCATCGCCGATGGTAGTGTGGGGTTTCCCCATGTGAGAGTAGGTCATCGTCAAGATTGAATTCCGAAACCCCTGTCTGTTAACGCAGACAGGGGTTTTGTCGTTTCAGGCTTGCTGAAAGCCCGATAGGCCGTCTCAACGAAACCAAAAAGCCAGCCCTTGTTCTCGATCACGTCTATTGGCGTGCTCAAGGTGCTGATCATCGACTTCGAGTACTCGATGTATGAACGCGACAGCCCGGACGCCACAAATGATAATTAGTCGCATTTTTATCAAGGGCTGGGAAGTTTGCAACCGCCGCTCGAACAACCGTCATCGCGAAAATGTTACTGAGGCGCTCTAGCACGCCGTTCGGCGGGTATCTGACGGAAATGCCGGTCATTTTGTACATATCCCTAAGATTTAACCCGTTTGTGCCGACAGACTGATGAGACATGCGTGCACCAAAGTAGAGCGGCCATAGAAGCCACTTGAGCTGCACATGGAATGTTGCAACCCGGACCGCATCCCCACTTTCTGCATAAGAAGTCCCATGAAATGAATCTCAAGTTCAGCCATAAAATCCTGCTGGCCGCCTCCGGCGTCGTGGTACTGGCCTTTGCGTTGTTCACTTTGTACAACGACTATCTGCAGCGAAATACCATTCGGCAAAACCTCGAGTCCTCTGTTCAACAGGCCGGCGACCTGACCGCCAGCAGCGTGCAGAACTGGATGAGCGGCCGCGTGCTGGTGCTGGAAAATCTCGCACAGAACGTCGCTCATCAAGGCGCCAATGCCGATCTGCCGGGTCTGGTTGATCAGCCGGCCTTCACCTCGAACTTTCAGTTCACGTACGTCGGCCAGACCAATGGCGTGTTCACCCAGCGCCCGGACGCGAAGATGCCGGACGGCTACGATCCGCGTCAGCGGCCGTGGTACAAGCAAGCCGTTGTCGCTGACAAAACCATGCTGACTCCGCCTTACATGGCCGCCGTCGGTGGCCTGGTCGTGACCATCGCCATGCCGGTAAAAAAGAACGGCGAACTGCTCGGCGTGGTCGGCGGTGACCTGAGCCTGGAAACCCTGGTGAAGATCATCAACTCGGTGGACTTCGGCGGCGTTGGCCATGCGTTTCTGGTCAGTGCCGACGGGCAGGTGATCGTCAGCCCGGACAAAGACCAGGTCATGAAAAACCTGAAGGACATCTACCCTAATACAAGCCTGCGCATCGAGAAGGGTAATCAGCAAGTCACCCTGAACAACCAGGAACGCATCCTCTCGTTCACCCCGGTCAACGGTTTACCGAATGCGGCGTGGTACATCGGTCTGTCGATCGATAAGGACAAGGCCTACGCACCATTGAGCCAATTCCGAACCTCGGCATTGATCGCGATGTTCATCGCCGTGGCTGTGATCGCAGTGCTGCTGAGCCTGCTGATCAACGTGCTGATGCGTCCGCTGACTACCATGGGCCGCGCGATGCAGGACATCGCCCAGGGCGAAGGCGACCTGACCCGTCGTCTGTCCGTGGAAAGCAAAGATGAATTCGGCGAACTGGGGAGTTCTTTCAACCAGTTCGTGGAGCGGATTCACGCGTCGATTTCCGAAGTGTCGTCGGCCACTCGCCAGGTCCATGACCTGTCGCAACGGGTCATGGCCTCGTCCAACGCCTCGATCGTTGGCTCTGACGAGCAAAGTGCTCGCACCAACAGCGTGGCGGCGGCGATCAACCAATTGGGTGCCGCCACCCAGGAAATCGCTCGCAACGCTGCTGATGCCTCGCAGCACGCCAGCGGCGCGAGTGAGCAGGCGGATGACGGTCGTCTTGTGGTGGAAAAAACCATTCTGGCCATGACCGAGCTGTCGCAGAAAATCAGCCTGTCCTGCACGCAGATCGAAACCCTCAACGCGAGCACCGACAACATCGGGCACATTCTCGATGTGATCAAAGGCATCTCCCAGCAGACCAACTTGCTCGCCCTCAACGCGGCCATTGAAGCGGCTCGCGCTGGTGAAGCCGGGCGTGGTTTTGCGGTGGTGGCGGACGAGGTGCGCAACCTGGCCCATCGCACGCAAGAGTCGGCCGAGGAGATTCACAAGATGATCACGTCGCTGCAGATCGGCTCGCGCGAAGCGGTGACCACCATGAACGCCAGCCAGGTCTCCAGCGAAGAGAGCGTCGAAGTGGCGAACCAGGCGGGCTTGCGCCTGGTCAGCGTGACGAAGCGTATTGGCGAAATTGACGGTATGAACCAATCGGTGGCCGCCGCGACGGAAGAGCAGACGGCGGTGGTGGAGACCCTCAACGTTGACGTCAACCAGATCAATTTGCTGAACCAGCAGAGCGTGGCCAACCTCAATGAAACGTTGAAGGATTGCGATGCGTTGTCGTTGCAGGCGAACCGATTGAAGCAGTTGGTTGATAGCTTCAGGATCTGACCGCGTTATCGTTCAATCGCGGGCAAGCCCGCTCCCACAGGATTTTTGGCGCACACAAAATTGTGTCCAGCCGCGATACTGTGAGAGCGGGCTTGCCCGCGAT
This sequence comes from Pseudomonas sp. NFX71, assembly GCF_048079215.1. NCBI lineage: Bacteria > Pseudomonadati > Pseudomonadota > Gammaproteobacteria > Pseudomonadales > Pseudomonadaceae > Pseudomonas > Pseudomonas sp. NFX71. Next base: position 2,049,148 of record NZ_CP182230.1, read on the forward strand.
TGCGATGGCTCAATTACCACCAAGCTGAAGCTTTAAACAAACAGTTTCAACACATTACTCATCGCATTATCAGCAAATCCCTGCACAAAATCCTTGAACCCCGGCAGTGCCTCATCGCCACCCTCAGCCGGTTCAGCAATGATGGTCCAGGTCGCCCGGGACTTGCCTTCACCGAGCGCTTCAACCGTCATCGCCGCCCACAAATTAGCCACGCCCAGCGTGTTGTAAATCGTGGTCCAGGTCATGCTCTGAGCCTGGTCATCCCGCGAGTTGAGTTGCTCGACCACCAGGTTGCCATCCTTAAAGAATTTCTTGCGCAGGGACGATACGCCTTCGCCGGTCATCTCGATGTGCGACAACGCCGGGATGAAGCGATCGAAGCCGGCAAAATTGCCGACCACTGCCCAGACTTTCAGGGCCTCTGCCGGCACATCCACCGACGACACGACGTGGCAGCCTTGAGGGTTTTTGATCAGGGTATCGGGTTGCAGGGTCTTCATGGTTTTGCTCCGGTTGGGTGAATCAGATGAAGTTGATTTCCTTGAGGTAGTCGCAGCCGCGGCGCAGCAGTGCCGGGGACTTTTCCGGGTAGTGCGCACCCATCTGCCGCACACCGGCCTGGGCGTTGTCGTGGCCGATCATCGAGATGTCGCCGATGTCTTCCTCGAAGCCGTTGAGGTAGAAACCGAGTACGCCGAACAGCGCGTTGTCGCTGTCGACCCGGCCCAGTTGCTGCTGCCAGTCGGCCACGCTGACCATGGAAAATTCCCGCCCCGCTTCACGGAAGGACGCGACGTAATCGTCCCAACTCAAGGGTTCGGGGTTGTGCAGGTTGAACACCGCTTTTTCCGCTGAATAACGACTGGCGTGGAACGCGATGAAACGGGCGAGAAAATCCACCGGCATCAGGTCGAAATTCAACGCGAACTCTGGCACCTGACCAAGCTGGATCGAGCCTTTGAGCATCAGCATCAATCGATTTTTGTGTGGCTGGCAGACACCCGTGAGGCTGTTGAAACTGATGTTGCCGGGGCGATACACATTGACCCGGACCCCACGCTCCCGCGCTCGTTCGAGGATGCGCTCACCGACCCACTTCGACAGGTTGTAGCCGTTCTTGATGTAGATCGGCGGGGTCTGCGCGGCGGGCAGTTCAAGCACCCGACCGTCATCGGAAATCGTGCTCGACGCAGACAATGTCGACACGAAATTGAAGATCTTTTTGCTGCGCCCTTCGCACAAGCGCAAGCACTCGAAAATCGGCTCGACGTTGTCCCGCGCCAGCGACTCGTAATCGAGCACGTGATTGACGTTGGCGGCGTTGTGAACAAGTGCGCCGAACTCGCGATCCAGGTGCTCGTAAACCTCCACGGCGAGCCCGAGTGAGGGCTGTGTGATGTCCGCCGCGTAGACCCGCACCCGGTTCAGATCCAGATGCTCCAGACGGTTCTCGCGCAGTGCATGAGCAAAGCGCTCGGCCGCCGATTGCCCGTCACCATCGCGTACCAGACAAGCCACTTCGCTGGCCCCCCAGGCCAGCAACGCCTCGACGATGTGCACGCCGACAAAACTGTTGGCGCCGGTGACGATCACCTTGTGCACATCGCCCATGCGGCTGACCGGTAACGGCTGTACATCCAGCTCGCGGAACGCATCCGCCATGGCCTGCTCGCTCAGCACTTCTTCGGTGCCGGAGCCGCGTACCAACGTCGCGAGTTTCGTTACGGTGGGCAGTTCGATGAAGCGGTTGATCGAAATGCTGCGCCCGAACTCTTCACGCAGTCGCAATAGCATGCGCGACAACAGGATCGAGTGACCGCCCAGATTGAAGAAGCTTTCGTCAGTGGAAATATCGCTGGCCGGCAGCTCCAGCAGCTCGGCCCAGATCTCCAGCAGCAACGCTTCATCGGCGTTGGCGGGCAAACGGCGCGACGGGTTTTCCGTCATGCTGACGGGTAGTTCCAACAGCGCTTTGCGGTCAACCTTGCCGTTGCTGGCGAACGGCATGCTCGTCAATTCGGTCCAGGCGGTGGGCTGCATGTAGTCCGGCAGAAACCGGGTAGCGTGTGCCTTCAGTGCTTCTCGCGCGGCACCGGTTTGATTTTCCTGAGGCTGGGCGAGGAAGGCGAGGATCCGCCGCTGGCTGTCGATCACCACCGCCACCTGGCGGTACAGCTGACTGTCACGCAGGCAGCGTTCGATCTCTTCCGGCTCGACCCTAAAGCCGCGAATCTTGACCTGATTGTCCCGGCGTCCGCACAGCTCGATGCCTGCACCGGTCCACTTCGCCATGTCGCCGGTGCGATAGGCGCGCAGACTCTCACCGTTCGGCAAGCTCAGGTTCAGGTAACGTTCGGCGGTCTGTTGCGGGTTGTTCAGGTATCCCAGGCAAACGCCCGGTCCGATGATGTACAACTCGCCGACGGTCTGTTCGGGCACCGGTTGAAAATCCTCGTCGAGAATCAGCACCTGACTGTTGGCGATCGGCGCGCCGAGTGTGCGATTGCTGTCATCGACGCGCAGTTGCCGCGCGGTGATCAGCACCGTGGCTTCGGTCGGGCCATAGAGGTTGTAGAGATTGCCCTGGCGGGTGAGTTGCTCGATGACACAGGGTTCGCAGACATCGCCACCAGTCATCACGTGGTTCAGCACCTGCAATTGATCCAGCGGCAGAATGCTCAGCAAGGCCGGTGGCAAAAACGCATGGCTCAACTGTTGGTGGCGGATCAGTTCGACCAGTTGCAGCGGGTCACGGCGTTGATCGTCGTTGGGTACGATCAGCTCGGCGCCTTGGAGCAACGTCGGGAAAATATCGATCAGCGACGAGTCGAAGCTCAGTGACGAAAACTGCAATACGCGGCTCTGTTCAGTCAGTTGCACATAGTCGGCATACCACGCGGTGAAGTGGGCCAGGTTGGCCTGGCTGAGCAACACGCCCTTGGGATGACCGGTAGTGCCCGAGGTGTAGAGCGCCATGCACGGCGCGTCGAGGTCCGGGCGCTGGCGCATCAACGGTTGATCGACATCCACGTGCTCGATGTCGATTGCGCTGATGTCCAGGCTGGGCATCTCGGAGGCGAGCGGGTGCTGTCCGTCGTGCAGCAACAGCACGGCGCCAGCATTCGACAAAATGTACTGCTGGCGCTGCAACGGGTGGCTCGGTTCCAGCGGCAGGTACACCGCGCCGCTGCCGAGAATCGCCAGAATCCCCGCATACAACGCGCTGCATTTCGGCAGGCAGATGCCCACCACCAACGGCTTGTCGTGCTGTTCGAGCAATGGTTGCAATCGCTGCGCGATGGCACGGCTGTGAGCATGCAGTTGGCGATAGCTGAGGAACGTGCCGGCAATGCTCAGCGCTGGCCGTTCGGCGGAATCGATGAAGCGCTGCTCAAGGCGCTCGATCATCGGCACCTGAGCGCGTTGCAGCACACCGGGGTTAGCGGTTGCGTTGAGGCGGTGGACGAAGGCCAGGTGTTCTAAAAAAAGCAGACTTTCCACCTGCTCGAACTGAACGGGCGTCACCGGTTCGACGAGCAGAAAATAGTCGGCATCCCGGGAGAAACGGCTGACCAGCAAAGCGACATGGTCCACCAGCTGCGCCACCGCTCGCAGACGCAACGCCTGGCCATTGCCCGAAGGTTCGTCGGCAATCGGCACGCGGGTGAGCAGCGTCGAACCGTACAGGCACAGCAGGTCCAGCGGCGGTAAACCTGAATCCCCACGAACTCCGACACCCAGGCGCAACGTCAGTCGAGGTACATCGCCCAACGGCTGGAACGACAGGCTGGCATCGTCGATCAGTAAGTCAGCGTTGTCCGACGGCGGCGGGTCGAGGGCCGTCAGCCGCGTCAGTGAATGACCGTGTTGTTCAAGCTCCAGCGCCAGGTCGGTCAGGGCCTGGCTGTGGCCAATGAGCAGAATGTCGAGACGTCTCATGATGTGCTCCTCGTTAAACCAGGTAGTCGCTCAGGGCTTCTTGAACACACGGCGAATCGAGCAGCGAACTGCTGTGGAAAAACCGCACGATGTTGGCGACCAGCGGGTGATGGCGGTTGATCGGGAAGGCCAGCCCCGACACTTCGCTCTTGAGTGCGCGGCGCGTGGCATCGCTGATTTGCAAGGACTCGATCAGGCGCAAGTCGAATGATTTCTGGATGTCGTTGGTCAGGTAATGGCCGATGAACACCGGCAGAAGCTGAGCGATGCACTGACGGTCGTCTTCGCTTGCGGTGTGCCAGTAAATGCGCACCAACCGCGCCCAGAATCCGGAATGACGGCCCTCGTCGAGCAAATGATCGGCCATCAATCCCTTGATCGATTGCTTGACCGTGTTGTCCTTGGCGAATGCCGCCACGTCGCCTGTCACGGTGTTCTCCGCGATGGCTACGCAGATCAATTCCACGGCGCTGCGCAAATGCTCCGGTGCCAGTGCAACAGCCGCCGGAATCGCCCGGCTCAGCTCGATTTCATCCGGCAGCCCGATCGGTGTGATCCCGGTCATGGCGACGGTTTGCTGCATGAAATCCATCGCCACCAGCGCGTGGTAATCCTCGTCCACCACGACGGTCATGGCGTCGTAACGACAGGCGAACGGAAAGGTCACGGCGAAGCGGTTCTTGGCGATGCTGCGCGCGGTTTTGTCGACGATCTCGGTTTCGAAAATCACCACGTCGTTGATGAATTTGTAGAGCGTCTGCACCAGGGCGAAATCCCGTTGTTCGGGGCATTCGCGCAGAAAGGTTTCGCTCAACACCAGCGGTTGACGACTCAGCGGGTAGATCAGCTTTTCGTCGTTCTCCAGCACGCGGCGCGGGCGGGTGCGGATGGTCGCGCGGCTTTCCCAGGCGTCGGCGAAGGATTGGTAGTCGGCGGCGTTCATGCGTTCACCTCCGCCACCGGTTCGCTCATGCTCAGGCGCAGGCCGTCCCACAGGGCGATGCGACTTTCAACGGCCGCCAGAGCGCTGGCGTAGACGTCTTCTTCCCGTTGCGGATCGCCGTTGACCAGCCGCGCGAGGAGTTTTTCCGCCGCCGGGCCGTGGTCCTCGGAATCGACTTCAATGTGCCGCTCCAGGTAGTAACGGAAGGTCGGCGCCTGTTCAAAACCGATACCCCAATCGTCGAGAATGCGCTGGAACATTTGCGGAATAACGCTCTCGCGCCCGTGCAGAAACGCCGCCGCCACGCTGTGGCCGGGCGCATGCAGTGCGGTGTGCAAGGTGTGGCGCACGAATTGCGCAGCGGCCGGGTCGATGTCCACGCTTTGCAGCGCCACGTCGTAACTCACGCCCTCTTGTTGCAGCGCCACGAAGCGTTCGATGGCGACGGTGCTGGCGCCCACTTCACGCATCGCATCCAGGTACAACTCGAAGTGGCTGTAATGACCGTGGGCCGGACGATCATCGGACTCTTCGCCCAGCACAATTTCGTTGATCAGTCGGGCAGCCTGCGGATCTCTTGGCGGCAGCCAGGGCAACTGGATGCAGGTCAGTTCCTGTTGCAGGCGCTTGGTCAGCGACATGAAATCCCACACCGCAAAAACATGGGATTCCATGAAGCGTTGGAGTACCGAAAGCGAATGTATTTCAGAAAAAATCGGATGCGCACTCAGTTCTGCTTTCTTCTGATTAAGACGGTCTTTAGTCGATTTCATGGCGAGCCTATAAGTGATCCGGAATGAAGTGTGATCAGTAATTGACGGCGTTTTGAATGTTCTGATGGCGAGCATGTACCTCAAATGAATTGATCGTTATTAGTTGCATACAAGTAGTGTGGCTTTGGTGCTGCGGCCAGTGTCCAGTGGTCGCGAAGAAACGCTAATACACGAGCAAAGTTCCGGGCAAGTTATTTTTATACTATTTGCAAGTTTAACTTTTCCTGGCGCGACAAGTTCCAATAAGACTTTTGATTAAAGTTTTATTTGGGCGTAGTTGCTCCTTCCGGCTTATGTAAGTCGAAATTGAAGTAAAGAGTGAATGCCTCACTCGAAGCAACTTTCCAAGGGTGATCGTTAGTGTGATTTGAGGGGTGGAAGTTGGCCGGGATGCCGATGCTTCCTTTCCCGTTGCAAGACTCCTTCCGTAGGTTCTTGATGCGGGGACTGCACCGCTGATGCGATGCGTCACCCGTTTATTACTGGTTGGCACGCCAAGAGTGAGCGTAAATCAAGGCAGCCGCTATCGCCGACGCGTCATACGGTCGATGCAATTGTCTGGCTTGGGGTAACGGACACGCAGGTGCGGCCAGCGCAGGCGAGCAGGTTGATCTGCTCGCTCCGATAGCCGGTATGATTTATTTCGAGGTTTTTCTGCTTTGTGCTTCGGGGCTGTTGAGGTAGTTCGTGATGACCTCGACGCCCCGGTTGAGGTGTTGTTCGAGCAGCTTCACCGCGCGTTCGACGTCGCGGTCTTCCACTGCGCGCAACAGCGCACGGTGATCTTCCTGGGACAGTTTGCCCAGGCCCATGGCTTCCAGGTTGAAGCGCAGGAAGCGTTCCTCTTCGTTCAACCCGTCTTCGACCAGTTTCAAGAGCCGGCGATTAGGCGCCTTGCTGTACATCGCCATGTGAAACAGACGGTTGAGCCGGCCAATTTCGGTGTAGTCGTGCTCCGTTTCCAGTTCATCGATGTAGCGGGCCGCCTGTTCAAAGTCTTCATGGGTGAGCAACGGGATCGACAGGCGCAGGGCTTCGGACTCCAGCAGGATCCGCAGCGCATAGGTTTCGACGGCGTCGCCCTGAACCAATGGCGCGACCACCGCACCTTTATGGGCGATCACATTAAGCAGCGCTTGCGCTTCGAGCTGGCGCAAGGCTTCACGGACCGGCATGCGACTGACCCCGAACAGGTCGGCCAGGTCTTGCTGACGAAGGGCTGTGCCGCAAGGAATACGGCCGTCGAGAATGGCGGCGCGCAGGGTTTCTTCGATGACCGAGCGTGCCAGATGAGCGGGAATCGGACCGTTGACCTTGATGCTGCTGAGAGGGTTGGGCTTCTGTGGCACTACTACACACCCTGAATGACTGAAAGAATTTGGATCCAAGAGGACACTAGTGACTGCCTGACAGGTTGTCAAACACGCAGACTAAACAGCTCACACCCCAAGTTTAGCCCGCTCCGGTGATCTCACCGTGCCATTGTCTTTTAACCGGCTAACCTTCACCATCAATCGATTCCACCTGCCTACCTGGATGCCTCCCATTGGCGGTACGTTTCGCGATCCCCTGGACGTTGCGCTGGCTATGCTGCGCGTTGCTGCTGGCCGGCGTCATGCCGGGCGGTCTGCATGCCGACTGGGATTTTTCCCTGGTCAGCCGCCGGGCGCAGGCATTGTACGGGCCATTGGGCGCAGGGCAGCAACGCATTGATGCCTGGCAGCATTTGCTGGCCACGCAGAAGCAGATCAGCGAGCTGGAGCAGCTCAACGTGGTTAACCTGTTCTTCAATAAACAGATGCGCTACGAAGAGGACATCGACCTGTGGCACGAGGTCGACTATTGGGAAACCCCGATCGAAGCCTTGTGGAAAGGTGCCGGTGACTGCGAAGACTACGCCATCGCCAAGTATTTCAGCCTGCGCCGCCTTGGCGTGTCCAGCGACAAGCTCCGCATTACCTACGTCAAGGCCGTGAGCCTGAACCGCGCGCACATGGTGCTGACTTACTACGCCAGCCCCGACGCCATGCCGTTGGTGCTCGACAGCCTGATCGATGCGATCAAGCCCGCCAGCCAACGAACCGATCTGCTGCCGGTCTACGCTTTCAATGCCGAAGGGCTGTGGTTGCCCGGTGCCAAGGGCAATAAAAAAGTAGGTGACACCAAACGGTTGTCCCGTTGGCAGGATGTGTTGAAGAAAATGCAGGCGGAAGGTTTTCCGATCGAGACGATTAACTAGGAGCACGCGCTCAGATGTCTTTGTTCAAACAGCTGTTGATCGCAATCTGTCTGTTCCTGGTGGTCGCCTTCACCGGCAGCTTCATGGTCAGCCTCGAGAGCTCGCGCACCCAGTACGTCAACCAGTTGCGCTCCCACGCGCAGGACGCCGCGACGGCGCTGGCGCTGTCGTTGACCCCGAACATCGACGACCCGGCGATGGTCGAGCTGCTGGTCAGCTCGATTTTCGACAGCGGTTATTACGCGAGCATCCGTGTTGTCGATTTGTCCAACGACAAAACCCTGGTCGAGCGCAGCGGGATTCCGGCGGTGACCAACGTGCCGGACTGGTTCGTCAAGCTGATCGGTCTGGAGCCCGCGGGCGGCGATGCGATTGTCAGCCGTGGCTGGGAGCAGGCGGCGCGGGTCGAAGTGGTCAGCCACCCGATGTTCGCGTTGGCCAAACTCTGGCAGAGCGCCTTGGGCAGCCTCGGCTGGCTGCTGCTGTGCGGCGCGGTGAGTGCGGTGCTGGGTGCGTTGCTGCTGCGCCGGCAACTGAAGCCGCTGGATTACATGGTCCAGCAATCCCACGCCATCGCCCGCCGGGAATTCCTCAGCCTGCCCAATCTGCCGCGTACGCCTGAATTGCGTCGCGTGGTACAGGCCATGAACCAGATGGTCGAGAAGCTCAAGGCGTTGTTTCAGGAACAGGCCGAGCGCAGTGAAAAATTGCGCGAGGAGTCCTATCAGGACACGTTGACCGGGTTGGCTAACCGGCGCTATTTCGAAATGCAATTGAATGCCCAGGTGAGCAATCCGGAAAAGGCCAGTTCAGGCTATTTGTTGTTGCTGCGGGTCAGGGACCTCGCTGGGTTGAATCAGCGTCTCGGCGGCCAACACACGGATGATTTACTGATCGCGGTCAGCGAGCAGCTGTCCCGTGAGTGCGCCAGGTATCCGGAGACACTGAACCTCGTCACGCGGATTCGCGGTGGCGAATTCGCCGTGCTGGCGCCGGGGCTGTTGCACGCCGAAGCGTTGCAACTGGCGCAAAACCTCGACAATGCCCTGGCGAGCCTGCACGCGACCGGCGCCACCGATGTGGCCGCTGTGGCGTACATCGGGCTGGCGCCGTTTATGTATGGCGACTCACCGCAAGCAGTGCTCGGACTGGCGGATCAGGCGTTGGCACAGGCTGAAGGCCAGGGTGATTCGAGGTGGGTCTGCCTGGATCACACGGCTGCGGCGAGCCTTGGCGATGCTCATCATGCCTGGCACCGCTTGCTCGATGAGGCGCTGAATCAGCGGCGGTTCGAACTGTATTTCCAGCCGGTGGTGGCGAGCCAGGACACGACACTGGTGCTGCATTACAAAGTGCTTTCGCGCCTGATTGACGAGCAGGGCCAGGCGATTCCTGCCGGTCGGTTCCTGCCGTGGCTCGAGCGTTTCGGCTGGGCTGCGCGGCTGGATCGCCTGATGCTGGAGCGAGTGCTCGAACAAATGGTTGACCACGAAGCGTCGCTGGCGCTGAACCTGTCTTCGGCGACGCTGAACAATCCGCAGGCGCTGGGCAAAGTCCTGGATATGTTGCGCGCGCACTCCAGTCTGGGGCCGCGGCTGACCCTGGAGATCGGCGAGGAGCAACTGCCGGAGCAAGCGAAGCTGGAAGACCTGACGCGACGCCTGCGAGAAATCGGCTTCTCGTTGAGCCTGCAACATTTTGGTGGCCGTTTCAGCATGATCGGCAACCTGGCCCGGCTCGGGTTGGCGTATCTGAAGATCGACGGTGTTTACATCCGCGCGATTGATCAGGAGAGCGACAAGCGTCTGTTTATCGAGGCGATTCAGCGGGCGGCGCACAGCATTGATCTGCCGTTGATTGCCGAACGGGTGGAGACCGAAGGGGAGTTGTCGGTGATTCGCGAGATGGGGGTTTATGGCGTGCAGGGGCGGTTGTTTGGGGAGCCCAAGCCTTGGGATTAAGGTCCTGAAGTTGCTTTGCCTGAACCGACGCTAACGCGGGCAAGCCTGTGCGATAGCGTCAGTTCAGGCAATGAAGACAGCGAGGGCTAGATCAACCCCGAATCATCCTCATCCACTAGATTACTCAACCCACCCAACTCCTCCCGGGCCTGGGAACGGCCCATGAGTTTGGCCTGTGCAGCGGCCGGCAGGTCGGTGATGCGCATTACGCCCTTATCAGTCAGCACCTGGATCAGGTCGTCCAGTACCCGGATCATGTCCAGGTCGCTCTGCCTCAACTGCTTGAGTTGTTTGATTTGCTGCAGTTGCTTGTGATTGATCGCCACGACTTCGCGGGCGAACCAGGCCTGAAGATCCGGGTGATCGGCGGGCAGGCTTTCGGTGGACTCGGCATAGGCCTCGGCTTCCACGCGCATCAGTTGGCCATCTGCATTGCGTTGCACGTAGAGCATTGAGCGTCCCTCAAGCGTTGAGCGGCTTCATCCTGTCAGCAGCATAGGCGAAATCAGCCATATGGTTATTCGCTAATGGTATTTAAATTCGCGTTCTTATACCTATAAAGTCAGCCTCCTGCGTACCTGCCGACCAATCGGCGCGCCGCACGACACAAACCAACACGGGATCTCCGTGAGTTTCTGATCGACGCGCGCGCCCTTGAGCGCGCCGTGCGTGGGAGTGATTTATGTCTGTCGTCTCTGCAACTCAAAGCATCGCGCCGCAAATTTTCGACATTCGTCCGTTCAGTGGCGCCGTCGGTGCCGAAATCATCGGCCTCGACTTGTCTCGCCCGGTCAATGATCAGGACTTCGCCCGCATCCACCGCGCGCACCTTGATCATCATGTCGTGGTGTTCCGCGATCAACGCATTACCCCCGAACAGCAAATCGACTTCAGCCGCCGCTTCGGCGTGTTGCAGATCCATGTGCTCAAGCAGTTCCTGCTGGCCGGGCACCCGGAAATCCTCATCGTTTCCAACATCATCGAGAACGGCCAATCCATCGGTCTCGGCGACGCCGGCAAGTTCTGGCACTCCGACCTGTCCTATAAAGAACTGCCCAGCCTGGGCTCGATGCTGCACGCCCGGGAGTTGCCGTCCGAAGGCGGCGACACCTTGTTTTCGGACATGCATAAAGCCTGGGAAAACCTGCCCGACGCACTGCGCAAAGCGGTCGAAGGTCGCTCGGCGGCTCACTCGTACACCGCGCGCTACAGCGAAACCAAATTCGAAGGCAATTGGCGCCCGACGCTGACGCCGGAGCAGCTGGCTCAGGTCGCCGAAGTCGTCCACCCGATCGTACGCACGCATCCGGAAAACGGTCGCAAGGCGTTGTTCGTCAGCGAGGGTTTCACCACCCGCATCGTTGGTTTGCCGGACGACGAGAGCAAGCAACTGCTCGACGAGCTCTACGCCCACAGCGTACTGCCGCACAACATCTACCGCCATCAATGGCAGCCCCACGACCTGGTGTTCTGGGACAACCGCTCGCTGATTCACCTCGCCGCCGGATGCCCGAGTCATCTGCGCCGCAAGTTGTATCGCACCACCATTCAGGGCGACGCGCCTTTCTGATTTGTCGGAGATTGAATCATGTCCAAACGTCTTCCCTTTGCACCGCTGGCTGCGGCCATCGGCCTGGGTTTCAGCCTCATCGCCGGCAGTCTGGTGGCGCCGACCGTGGCCCACGCCGAAGGTGAAATCCGCATTGCCGAGCAGTTCGGCATCGTTTATCTATTGCTCAACGTGGTGCGCGATCAGAACCTGATCGAAAAATACGGCAAGCAGGAAGGCATCGACATCAAGGTCGACTGGACTCAGCTGTCTGGCGGCGCGGCGGTCAACGATGCGTTGCTTTCCGGCTCCATCGACATTGCCGGCGCGGGCGTCGGTCCGCTGCTGACCATCTGGGATCGCACCCACGGCAAGCAGAACGTCAAGGCCGTGGCTTCCCTCGGCAACTTCCCGTACTACCTGGTAAGCAACAATCCCAAGGTCAAAACCATCGCCGACTTCACTGAGCAGGACCGCATCGCGGTGCCGGCGGTGGGCGTGTCGGTGCAGTCGCGCTTCCTGCAATACGCGGCCGCCAAGCAGTGGGGCGACAAGGAATTCAATCGCCTCGACAAGTACACCATCGCTGTTCCGCACCCCGATGCCACGGCGGCGCTGATTGCCGGCGGCACCGAGCTGACCGGGCACTTTTCCAACCCGCCGTTCCAGGATCAGGCGCTGGCCAACCCGAACGTGCATGTGGTGCTGAACACTTATGACCTGCTCGGCCCGAACTCGCCGACAGTGCTGTTCGCCACCGAGAAATTCCGCAACGAGAACCCGAAAACCTACAAGGCGTTCGTTGAGGCGCTGACCGAAGCCGCGCAGTTTGCCCAGAACGATAAAGGCGCCGCCGCCGATACGTACATCCGTGTGACCAAGGCGAAAATCGATCGGGCTGCGTTGCTGAAAATCATCGACAACCCGCAGTTCGAATTCAGCGTCACGCCGAAAAATACGTATCCACTGGCCGAGTTCCTGTACCGCGTCGGCGCGATTAAAAACAAACCGGATTCGTGGAAGGATTACTTCTTCCAGGACGCCAAACCGCTGCAAGGGAGCTGATCGTCATGAATGCCCCTTTGCAAGACCACACGGTCAGCAAACCGAACGCCACAGCCCAGGCGTTGCTGTCGGTCGACAACGTCAGCCTTGAATACCGCACGCCACAGCGTGTGGTTCGAGCGACCCATCAAGTCAGTTTTGACATCGATCCGGCGGACCGCTTTGTGCTGCTCGGGCCGTCCGGTTGCGGCAAGTCGACCTTGCTCAAGGCGGTTGCCGGGTTCATCCAGCCCGTTGAAGGCGAGATTCGTCTGCAAGGGCAAACGGTCAACGCGCCGGGGCCGGACCGGATCGTGGTGTTCCAGGAGTTCGATCAACTGCCGCCGTGGAAAACCGTCAAACAGAACGTGATGTTTCCACTGTTGGCGTCGAAAACCCTCAAGCGCAAAGAGGCCGAAGAACGGGCGCTGCATTATCTCGACAAGGTTGGGCTGGCCGCGTTCGCCGATGCGTATCCGCACACCTTGTCCGGCGGCATGAAGGCGCGCGTGGCGATTGCCCGGGCGTTGGCGATGCAGCCGAAAATCCTCCTGATGGACGAACCCTTCGCCGCGCTCGATGCGCTGACCCGCCGCAAGATGCAGGAAGAATTGCTGCTGCTCTGGGAAGAGGTGCGCTTCACCCTGCTGTTCGTCACGCACTCCATCGAAGAAGCACTGGTGGTGGGCAATCGCATCCTGTTGCTGTCGCCGCATCCCGGCCGGGTCCGGGCGCAAGTCCACAGCCATCAATACGATTTGCACAGCCTCGGTGGCGTGGATTTTCAGGCGTCGGCGCGACGGATTCATCGGTTGTTGTTCGATGAAGGCCAGTCGCCGGAAACCGCGCGCGAGCTGGATTTTTCCGATATTCGCATCGCTTACTGAGCCATTGAGAGGAGTGCCCGATGAGCCAGTTATCATCTGCGCGTGAAGAATTTGAAACCGTTTTGCAGCCGCTGACCAGTGTACCGCTGGAGCGTGAGTTGCCCCTTGGCCAACGCCTGTGGCAACAAGGCTGGATTCGCAAAAGCCTGATCCTGGTTCTGCTGGCGGTGCTGTGGGAAGTGGTTGCGCGCATCCAGAACAATGACCTGCTGCTGCCGAGTTTTTTGCAAACCGCCAGTGCGTTGTATGACGGCCTGCTCAGCGGCGAATTGCTGGGCAAGGTGTGGATTTCGCTGGTGGTGTTGCTCAAGGGTTACCTGATCGGCATCGTCCTGGCGTTTGCCCTGACCACGCTGGCGGTGTCGACGCAGTTCGGGCGCGATTTGCTGAGCACGCTGACGTCGATGTTCAACCCGCTGCCGGCCATTGCGCTGTTGCCGCTGGCGCTGTTGTGGTTCGGGCTGGGGCAGAACAGCCTGATTTTCGTGCTGGTGCATTCGGTGCTGTGGGCGTTGGCGTTGAACACCTACGCCGGGTTTCTCGGCGTCTCGGAAACCCTGCGCATGGCCGGGCGCAATTACGGTTTGAAGGGCATGCGCTTCGTGCTGTTCATCCTGATACCGGCAGCGTTGCCGTCGATTCTCGCCGGGCTGAAAATCGGCTGGGCGTTCGCCTGGCGCACGCTGATCGCTGCTGAGCTGGTGTTTGGTGCGACCAGTGGCAAGGGTGGTTTGGGTTGGTACATCTTTCAGAATCGTAATGAGCTTTACACCGACAAGGTGTTTGCCGGGTTGGCGGTGGTGATCTTGATTGGGTTGCTGGTAGAGAATCTGGTGTTTGATTCGCTGGAGCGGGTGACGGTGAAGCGGTGGGGGATGCAGCGTTAGGTGCGTCCATCTCACCCTTATTTTATTCACGGCTCATCAAGCATTGAACAGCATGACCAGGAAGAACTTCGTATCGAAGAAACCTCGGAGTGAAGTGACTCATTCAAGGAGTCAATGGCGCCACCGGTGATAGAGCCGCACCAGGGAGCCGATCTCCTGGCGGGTCTCTATCGTCGGCCAGCGCTCGAATCATAGTGTTGAACCGGCTCTCTGGATTTCAACACCTTGACGATTTCAGCAACGAAATTAACCACCAACACTCGCTCACCGACCGGCAGGCTCTGAATCAGCTCATTGATGTTCTGGGACTGGCTGTGGGAGTCATGGGCGTTGGTGCGCACCAGATCGCTAAGCGAGCAATCGAGCACTTCCGACATTTGCTGCAGGCGTGTCAGGGTCAGGGAAATCACGCCATTTTCCATGCGGCTGACCGTCTCTTTTTCCACGCCGATAGCTTCGGCAATATGAGCCTGAGTCAGGCCCTTTGCTTTACGGCGGGCTGCGATTGCGGCACCCACATGATCTGTCACTGTGCGCTCCTTCATGATTTTGACCTCCAGCGTCAATTTTCCGTAGTTATGTGACATTTTGCGCACTTACTACGTTCAAGCGAATGATGTTATACGACGAAGGTATTGATGTATTACGTCATTGTTTGTTTGATTCATATCAAATTGCCCCTATAGGATGTGGTGTAATTTGATGCTGGCTTTTTGGCTGGTGACCGCCCGTACAACTGAGAACTGTCCAAAATGCTGACTCATCTGAAAATCCGAACGGGTATGTTCTGGGTGCTTGCATTGTTCGTCTGTGCATTACTGGTTTCATCGTTGACCAGTTGGCGCAGCGCGCTGAGCAGCGATGAGCAGATCCAAGACCTGCATCAGGTCGGGGTGACCCAGAACAGTCGGGTGCACCTGGCCTACTTGCGTCTATTGCGTTCCCGGGTGGGCATGGCGGGGGCATTCCTTGAAACGCGCACGGGCGATACCGTCAAGGCCCAGGCCAGTCTGCAGCGGGCGACGACCCTGTTTCAGGAAGCCATCGATTACTTCGACACGTTTGCTGCGCAAGAGAAGAGCAGCGGTTCGACCCTTCAGAGCGATGAGTTGCAGCAGGCTTTTGCGGTGTATCGCGATACCCTGGAGGAGCAGATGCAGGCGCTGAGCCAAGGATCGGAAGCGCGTTACATTGAGGTCAATCTCAAGGCGCGGACGGCTAACGACCGGTTTGACATGGCTTTGGTCGGCTTCGAAAAGCAGCTCGATGTGCAAACCGCCGCAATCATGGATCAAGCCCATTCCCGCTACAGCATGGCCCAGGCTCAGGCGGTGATTCTGTTTGTGATCGCCGGGTTACTGGTGGCCGGTTGCTGGTGGTTTATCGCCAGCCGCGTGCTGCGCCCACTGCGCGAGGCAAGGCAGCATTTCGAGGAAATCGCCTCGGGGGATTTGCGACATCCGATCGATGTGCAGTCGAGCAATGAGATCGGCCAGCTATTTTTGGGGTTGCAGCAGATGCAGATCAGCCAGCGTCAGACCATCGAGCAGATCAGCCATTACGCCCATCAATTAGCCAGTTCTGCCGAGCAATTGAGCCGGGTCACGGTGGAAAGCAATCACGGCCTGAATCAGCAGCACAACGAGCTCGAACAAGCGGTCACCGCCGTCACCGAGATGACGGCGGCAGTCGAAGAAGTCGCGAGAAACGCAGTGTCCACATCAGAGGCCTCCAACGCGACCAATCAATTGGCGGGCCAAAGTCGCCGGCAGGTGCAAACCACGCTTGAGGAGGTGGATGCCATGAGCCGGGAGATCAGCACCAGCTCCGCCTTGGTACAGGATCTGGCCACCCAGACTCGCGACATCGGCAAGGTACTGGAGGTGATTCGCAGTATTTCTGACCAGACCAATTTGCTGGCGCTCAATGCCGCTATTGAAGCTGCGCGAGCCGGTGAAGCGGGGCGCGGGTTTGCAGTAGTCGCAGACGAGGTGCGGACCCTGGCTTATCGCACTCAGGAGTCGACCCGGGAAATCGAACAGATGATCGCCGGAATCCAGAGTGGCACTCACCAGGCCGTCAACGCCATGGACGCCAGTACCTTGAGGGCCAGTAGTTCGTTGCAGGCGACGGAAGCTGCCGGTCAGGCGCTTGAGGCGATCTTTGCCGCAGTGCACGAGATCACCGAACGCAACCTGGTGATCGCCAGCGCCACCGAGGAGCAGGCCAAGGTTGCCCATGAAGTGGATCGCAATCTGTTGAATATTCGTGAATTGTCGACCCATGCAGCTGACGGCGCGCATCAGACGAGTTTGGCCAGCAGCGAATTGTCTCGCCTGGCCTCCGAACTGAGCTCGATGGTGCGGCACTTCAAGACCTGACGCCGGGGAATTCTGGAAGACCGGTTGGCTCGGCAAACCTGACGCAGCATGGAGCCTTGTACGTTAAAGCGTTATCAGTGAGTCATCGGCATGTCGGATGTTCAGGATTTTTCACCCATCTTTACCCAGGCACTCGCGCAATCCATTGATAGCGTTGTGGTCATCGACAGCCAGAATCGGGTCATTTTGTTCAATGATGCCGCAGAGAGCCTATGGGGCAATGACCGCGATCAGGTGCTCGGACAGAACGTCCGCTTGCTGGTGCCGGACATGATCCGGGCTGATCACGACAGTTACATTGACGCCAACAGACGGAGCGGCATCAACAGGATTGTCGGTAGCAGTCGAGACGTATTGATTGAACGGCCGGACGGTGATCACCGCTGGGGAGCCATGTCCATCTCCAGAGTCAACGCTTCAGGGCAGCTGTTCTATGTTGCAGTCGTCAAGGACATAACCCGTCAACACAAGGAGCACGAACGCCTGCAACTGCTGTCGCTGGTGGTCGATACCACGGAAAACGCCATCATCATCACCGACGCTCAATGGAGCATGGTGTACGCCAACGGTGGATTCACCCGGATGTTCGGGTACGACCTCGATCAGGTCCGCGGACGCACGCTCGATAGCGTGATCGCGCCGGATTTTGATCCGCAGACCATTGCCGCCATCAACGGGCAGGTAATGCGTGGCGAGGTCTACCACTCGCAGGCTGTCGGCTACCTGCGCGAGGGGCGCCGGGTTTGGTGCGATGTCACGATTTACCCGGTCTGTGACGAGCACGGTAACCTGGTCAATACCGTCAGCGTGATGATCGACGTCACTCACTCTCGAATGCCGGAGATCCTGCGTCACAAGATGCTTGAGGCGATGGTGCAGGAGGAGTCGATTGAGTCGTTGATGGGCCTGGTATGCAATGAGGTCCAGAGGGTAGCGCCGGAAGTGGTCGCCTCGATTTTGAGCGTCGACGATAGCGGGCGGTTGCGTACCCTGGCGGCTCCCGACCTGCCGGCCAGCTACTGTGCGGCGTTGGATGATGTGGCAATCGGACCGGGCGTCGGCTCTTGCGGCGCAGCTGCGTTCAGCGGCACGGCGGTGATGGTCCGTGACATTGCCAGTCATCCGTTCTGGGTCCGTTTTCGTGATTTGGCGTTGCCCTTGGGCCTCAGGGCCTGTTGGTCGACGCCGATCAAATCCAGCTCGGGCCGGGTGTTAGGTACTTTTGCGTTTTACTATCACGAGCCCCGTGAGCCTTCGTTGCTGCATCAGCAATTGATCAGCGCCAGTATTTACTTGTGTGCATTGGCCCTTGAGCGCGAGGAATCACGTGCGCATATCCGTCAACTGGCTTTTTATGACGACTTGACCGGTCTGCCCAACCGCAACCTGCTTAACGCCCGCGCGGACCAGGCCATCGCCGAAGCCTCACGCGACGACACGCCGCTCACCGTCCTGTTTATTGACCTGGACCGTTTCAAGCAGGTCAATGACTCGCTGGGGCATCCGGCCGGTGATGAGTTTCTGCGAATGATCGCCCGGCGCCTGGGCAAGTGTCGGCGCAACGTCGACATCGTGAGCAGGTTATCGGGGGATGAGTTTGTCGTGGT
Organism: Pseudomonas sp. NFX71; assembly: GCF_048079215.1. Taxonomy (NCBI): domain Bacteria; kingdom Pseudomonadati; phylum Pseudomonadota; class Gammaproteobacteria; order Pseudomonadales; family Pseudomonadaceae; genus Pseudomonas; species Pseudomonas sp. NFX71. Next base: position 2,067,358 of record NZ_CP182230.1, read on the forward strand.
GTTGCCCCAGTGCGCACTGGCGCAGGCGCAGGTAGTGATCGAGCATTTGAGGTATGAACTGTGCGCGCCCTGCGAGATTGCGGGTGTGACGCTCAAACCTTCGGCAAGCATCGGTGTCAGCCTGTTTCCTGACGATGGCCGTTCCATGGAGACCTTGCTGCATCGCGCCGACATGGCCATGTATCAAGCCAAGACCAGCGGGCGTGGGTGTGTCAGCTTCTTCAGCCAAGGTCTTGATCAGTTGGCGCGCGCACGCTTGAACCTTGAGGCCGCATTGCGTGAAGCCATTGATCAACATCTGTTGCACCTGGTCTATCAGCCGCAAATCAATCTGCAGGGTAATGATCTTTACGGCGTGGAGGCCTTGGCTCGCTGGAGGCATCCACAATTGGGCGATATCTCGCCCGGCTGCTTTATTCCACTCGCCGAGGAGTGCGGCTTGATTGTCGAGCTTGGCCAATGGGCCCTGCGTGAAGCCTGCCGCCAACTGGCCACCTGGCGTCGCGAAGGGCTTGAGGTGCCCGCCATATCCGTCAATCTGTCGCCCACCAATTTCCATAATCGGGGATTGCCCGGGATTCTGACCGGGATCCTCGCCGAGCAGCAACTGACCACTTCCGACCTGACTCTGGAAATTACCGAAAACGTCCTGATGGATAGCAATCCCGACACCCTGACCACGATCAACGAGGTGCACGCCCTGGGGATCCGCCTGGCCATGGATGACTTCGGTACGGGTTATTCGAGCCTCAGCTATCTGCGTCGAATTCCTATCCAGGAACTCAAGCTCGATCGCAGCTTTGTTCATGACCTGGAAGATGACATCACTAGTCAGGCCCTGAGCGAAGCGGTAATCCGTATTGGTGAGAGCCTGAAATTACGCGTGGTGGCCGAAGGTATTGAAACGCTGGGCCAGCAACGCATCCTGCAGGCGCAGGGCTATCACGTCGGCCAGGGCTATCTTATTTCAAGGCCGCTCTCGGCATCGGGGTTGAGGTTTTGGCTTGAGGATCGCTCGTATCGCGAATAAGGGTGGCCTTCGGCGCGCTCATTCAAGCTGCTAGCATTGCGTCTGAATCAATCCAGATCAGCCACGAGTGTTCAGCATGCAACTCCCGGACATGAATCTTCTGGTCGCCCTCGATGCTTTGCTCGACGAAGGCAGCGTGGTGGGTGCCGCGCGGCGGATGAACCTCAGCCCGGCGGCCATGAGCCGCACGCTCACACGCATTCGCGAAGCCATCGGCGATCCGATTCTGGTGCGCGCCGGTCGTGGCCTGGTGCCGACGCCCAAGGCACTGGCGTTGCGTGAGCAGGTGCGGGATCTGGTTGAGCAGGCCGCGCTGCTGTTCCGATCTGCCGACGACGTGGAGCTGGGCAGCTTGCGTCGACGCTTCAGCATTCGCGCCAACGATTTCTTTGTAGGCGTGTATGGCGGCAAGCTCTTCGACACGATGGAGCGCCAGGCGCCGCATTGCGAACTGCGCTTTGTCCCGGAGGGCGATGGGGATGACGAAGCGTTGCGTGAGGGACGCATCGATTTGAGCGTCAGCAACAACCGGCCGCTAATGCCGGAAGTGAAGGTGCAGACCCTGTTCTCCACGCACTTTGTCGGCCTGGTGCGCGACGATCACCCGTTGTTTGATGAAGAGATCACCGCCGAACGTTATGCCGGGTTTTCTCACATCAGCATGTCTCGTCGCGGCATCGCTCGCGGGCCGATTGATACGGCGCTTAACGCATTGGGCCTGGAACGACGGGTGGCGGTGATTGCGCCGAGTTTCCATGCCGCGATGTTTGCGTTGCCTGATTCGGATCTGATTCTGCCGGTGCCCAAGGAAGCGCTGCTGAGCGTGCGACGCCTGGGGCTGAAATTGCGTTCGTTTACCCTGCCGATCCCGTTGCCGACCCTCATGCTGACCCAGGCCTGGCACCCGCGCTTCGACAAAGACCCGGCGCATCGCTGGATGCGTGAAACGCTCAAGTCCTGTTGCGACGAGACGTGGCTGGCCGCGCAACCTTGAAGATCGAAAGATCGCAGCCTTCGATCTGACAGTTGCGTGGAGCGCACTTATAACCTGCCAATAAGTTGATTTTCGTCAGCTTCCACGCTTCCTAAAATGCTTCGGTATTCAAATCCCGGAGCTTGCAGTCCATGACTTCCCTGACGGCCCCGGCACCTCTCGCCGCGGCCAGCCACTCCGCCATGACGCCACCGGTCTTCGGCCCGCGGATCATCATCGGTCTGGTGGGCGTGTTGCTGGCGGTGCTGGTGTCGGGCCTCAACGAAATGGTGACCAAGGTCGCCCTCGCCGACATCCGCGGCGCATTGGCCATCGGTTATGACGAAGGTACCTGGCTGGTGGCCAGTTACACCGCGACCTCGGTGGCGGCGATGGCATTTGCACCGTGGTGTGCGGTGACGTTCTCGTTGCGGCGCTTCACCCTCTGTGCGATCAGCGTGTTCACCTTGTTGGGCGTGCTGTGCCCCTTCGCTCCTAACTACGAAAGCCTGCTGGTGATGCGCACTGTGCAAGGCCTGGCAGGCGGTGCATTGCCGCCGATGCTGATGACCGTCGCCCTGCGCTTCTTGCCGGCCAACGTGAAGCTCTACGGCCTGGCCGGTTATGCCCTGACGGCGACGTTCGGCCCCGGGCTCGGCACGCCGCTGGCCGGGCTGTGGACCGAGCATGTCGGCTGGCAATGGACCTTCTGGCAAATCATCGCGCCGTGCCTGATCGCCATGGCCGCAGTGGCCTACGGCTTGCCTCAGGATCCGTTGCGCCTGGAACGTTTCAAGCAATTCAACTGGCGCGGGTTGTTATTGGGTTTTCCGGCGATCGGCATGCTGGTCATCGGCATCCTGCAGGGCAACCGGCTGGACTGGTTCGAGTCGAGCCTGATCTGCGGCTTGCTCGGGGGCGGGCTGCTATTGCTGGTGCTGTTCCTGGTCAACGAATGGTCGCAGCCGATCCCGTTTTTCAAGATGCAGATGCTCGGCATCCGCAACCTGTCGTTCGCCTTGCTGACCCTGGCCGGCGTGCTGGTGATCTTGCTGGCGGTGATCATCATTCCGTCCAGTTACCTCGCGCAGGTTCAGGGTTATCGCCCGGTGCAGACTGCGCCGATCATGTTGCTGGCGGCCCTGCCACAGTTGCTTGCGCTGCCGTTGGTGGCGGCGCTGTGCAACCTGCGCTGGGTCGATTGCCGCTGGGTACTGGGAATCGGCCTGAGCATGCTGGCGCTGTCGTGCATGGGGGGTTCGCAGCTGACGTCGGTGTGGATTCGCGACGATTTCTACGTCCTGCAACTGCTGCAGATCTTCGGGCAGCCCATGGCGGTGTTGCCATTGTTGATGCTCTCGACCGGCAGCATCAGCCCGATGGAAGGGCCGTTCGCGTCGGCCTGGTTCAACACCGTGAAAGGCCTGTCGGCGGTGATCGCCACGGGAATGATCGACGCGCTGACCACGTCGCGGCTGCACTTTCATTCGACCATGTTGGTGGACCGCCTGGGCAACTCGCCGCTGGCCGACAGCGACAGCGTGGGCCTTGCCCATCGGTTGCATGAACAGGCGGTGGTGCTGACGGCTTCGGATCTTTATCTGTGCATGAGCGGCGTCGCCCTGGCGCTGATCCTGCTGATTTTCTGGCTGCCGACGCGGATCTATCCGCCGCGTGCGCCGACTTGAATGCTCCACTGAAACAGAAGGTTTTTATGACGACTCAAGCAACGAAAAAAGTGGCCGTGGGCGTCGCCACCCTGGTGGCGGTCGGCGTGCTGGTTTATTTGCTGGCGCCGGGAGTGTTTGGCAAGCGCACGCAACAGAACACCAATGACGCGTTTGTCTCCGCGGACTTCACCCTGGTGGTGCCCCGCGTCGCCGGGTTCATCAAGGAAGTGCTGGTGGAAGACAATCAGCAGGTCAAGGCCGGGCAATTGCTGGCGCTGATCGATGACCGGGATTTACGCGCTGCCGCTCAGGCTGCCGACGCCGAAACGCTGGTGGCGCGGGCGCAACTGCAAAACGCTCGCGCAACCCTTGAGCGCCAGACATCGGTGATCGCCCAGGCGCAAGCCACGGTGGTGTCGGCCAAGGCGGAAATGGCGTTCGCTGAACATGAATTGAACCGCTACAACCACCTCGCCGGCGTTGGCGCGGGTACGGTGCAGAACGCTCAGCAAGCCCGCACGCGTATCGATCAGGCCCGCGCCCGGTTGGCCAATGCGACGGCAGTGTTGGCGGCGGAACGCAAGCAGGTGGACATCCTCACCGCCCAGCGCGATGCGGCCGACGGTGGGTTGAAACGTGCGCAAGCGGCGCTGGAAATGGCCAGCTACGAGCTGTCCTATACGCGTATCGTCGCGCCGCAGGACGGTATGGTCGGCGAGCGCGCCGTGCGGGTCGGGGCTTACGTGACACCGGGGAGCAAGTTGCTGGCGGTGGTGCCGCTGACGCAGGCGTATGTGGTCGCCAATTTTCAGGAGACCCAATTGACCGACGTGCAACCGGGGCAAGCCGTGCAGGTGCGCGTCGACAGCCTTGGCGGTGAAGCGTTGCGCGGTCGCGTCGAGAGCATTGCCCCGGCGACTGGCGTGACTTTCGCTTCGATCAAGCCGGACAACGCGACCGGTAACTTCACCAAGGTTGTGCAGCGGATTCCGGTGAAAATCGTTCTGGATCCGGGGCAAGTGCTGGCCGAACGGCTGCGTGTGGGGATGTCAGTGGAGGCGAGTATTGATACCGCTGATATCGGTGAGCATGAGGTTGCACAGCGATGAACTTCGTCAATCGCATCCCTTTGTGGCGAGGGAGCTTGCTCCCGCTCGAGTGCGCAGCACTCGCCAATTTTGAGTCTGCTTCGCGGCCCAGCGGGAGCAAGCTCCCTCGCCCCAAGGTCGGTGTTTGTTCAGTAGCGTTGGTGCTGAGCCTCCTGACCCTGAGTGCCTGCACTGTCGGCCCGGACTTTCAGAAACCGCAGGCACCCCAAATCAGCGAATGGTCCAAACCACAAAAAGCCGCCGCCAGCCAAGCCGTCGCCGACACCATGGACGAACGCTGGTGGGAAGTCTTCCACGACCCGAAACTCTCGGCCCTGACCCAGCGTGCCCTGACGGATAACCTTGACCTGAAACTCGCCAGCAGCCGCCTGCAGCAAAGTCGCGCCGCGCGCCAGGTGGTCACCGCGGATCGCTACCCCAACACCGCCGCCACGGGCAGCTACGGGCGTAAGCGCAACAGCGGCGAAGGTCTGAGCGATCCGTCGGGGAACAATGGCCATTCGGCGTTCAATCTGTGGGATGCCGGCTTTTCGGCGTCCTGGGAACTGGATTTCTGGGGGCGGGTGCGCCGCGAAACCGAAGCGGCGGATGCCACGCTGGACGTCGCGGAAAACGACCGGCGCGGCGTGTTGCTGTCGGTCCTTGCCGAGACTGCCCAGGACTACATTCAGCTACGCGGCGTGCAAAGTACGCGTGCCGTCACGGAAGAGAACCTCGACGTCGCCCGCCACAGCCTGAAGCTGTCGCAGTTGCGCCTGGCCGACGGTGTCGCCACCGACCTCGATGTCGCCGAAGCCGCCGCACAAGTCGCGGCCATCGAATCGCGCCTGCCGGCGCTGGAGCAGCGTCAGTCGCAATTGATCAATGCCCTGAGCCTGTTGATGGGCGAACCGCCCCAGGCGCTGCATGCCGAGTTATCCACAGACGCACCCGTGCCACAGACCCCGCGCCAGGTCGCCATCGGCCTGCCGTCGCAACTGGCCGAACGTCGCCCGGACATCCGCCAGGCCGAAGCTCGCCTGCATGCCGCCACGGCGAACATTGGGGTGGCCAAGGGGGATTTCTATCCGCGTATCACCCTGTCGGGCAACGTTGGCTCCCAAGCGATGCAATTGGGTGATTTCGGCTCCTGGGGCTCGCGCGCGTTTGGCATCGGCCCGCAATTCAGTCTGCCGCTGTTCGATGGCGGTCGCCTGCGCGGCGTGCTGAACTTGCGCGAAGCCCAGCAACAGGAAGCCGCCATCGCCTACCAGCAAACCGTGCTGCGGGCCTGGCATGAAATCGACGACCAACTGACTGCCTACAACGCCAGCCAACTGCGCCGCGACAGCCTCGCCGAAGCCGTAGGCCAAAACCGGATCGCCCTGCGCACCGCGCAACAACAGTATGTGGAAGGGGTGGTGGATTTCGTCAACGTCCTCACCGTGCAAGGCGAATTGCTGGCGACCCAGCAGCAATGGGTCGAGAGTTCGACCGGCGTGTCGCTGGCGATGGTCGGGTTGTACAAGGCGTTGGGTGGAGGGTGGGAGTCGGTGTATCCGGTGGGGGAGATGGCGCAACGCAGGTAAAAACTCCCCTCGCCTTGACGCTCACCCACGCTGTCATAGACTCCGCTCATCCGTCAGGGAGTTACGGTTATGCGACGAGTTCGTGTGTGGGTTATGGGATTGACCTTTTTTACGTGTACCGCTCAGGCGCAAACGCCCGTGCCAGACGATCTGTTATTGGACAACGGCGCAGTTGGCAGTAGCAGTTCGGCTGCCAGCACTGAGGCCCGTGGTGTATTGCGGGCACGGGATCAGGCGATGCTCGCCAGTGAGTTGTCCGGGCGGATTGTCGAGTTGCCGTTCAGTGAGGGTGAGTCCTTCAAGAAGGGCGATACGCTGGCGCGTTTTGATTGTTCGGCCTATCAGGCGCAGCTCAATGCGGCGCAGGCGGCCAGCCGGGGAGCCAGTGAGGAGCTGGCTCACAACAAACAGCTGGCGGCGTTGAATTCGGTCGGGCGTTTCGAAGTGGCGCGGGCCGAGGCCCGGCTCAGCGAGACGCAGGCGCAATCCCAGGTGTATCAGGTTCAGGTCAAACGCTGCAGCGTGGTGGCGCCCTTTGACGGGCAGGTCGTCGAGCGAAAGGTCCAGCGTTATGAAAGCGTCGCCGCCGGTGCGCCGTTGCTGGATGTGGTCGACAACCGCACGCTGGAAATCCATTTGCTGGTGCCGTCGCGCTGGATGGGCAAGCTCAAGCCCGGCCAGACGTTCAGTTTTGTCCCCGACGAAACCGGTAAGCCGCTGGATGCTACGGTCAAACGGCTGGGCGCGCGAATTGACGAAGGCAGCCAGACCTTGCTGTTGGTCGCGACGCTACCCACGGCCTCAGGTCTGTTGGCCGGCATGAGCGGTACGGCGCGTTTCGCGGAGCTCAAGTGAACGCTCCGGTCACTGGCGGTGCAGAGCAGGTATTTGCTCGCTTTCTTGACCTTGAACGCCAGACCCGCGCCGCGCGCAATCCGTCGCAACTGGCCTACAGCCTGGTCAATGACGCTCAGGCGCTGTTCGGTTTTCGCCATGCCGCGTTATTGATTGCCGGCAAGGTGCAGGCGGTGACGGGCGTCAGCGCCGTGGACCCGAATGCGCCGTTCGTGGCGTTCGTCGAGCAGGCGGTGGCGCAGTTGTTCAAGGGCGATGTGCTGAAAAAGGCGCGGGTGATTTCGCCCGATCTGCTCAACGAGTCTATCCAGGCGGACTGGCAAAGCCTGTCTCCCGCTCAGGTGTTCTGGCTGCCGTTGATCGATCATCAAGGTGACGTGTTCGGCGGCCTGTGGCTGGCCCGGGATTTGCCGTGGAACCCACCGGAGCAAGTGCTGCTGTCGCAACTCGGCGACACGTACAGCCATGCCTGGCTGGCGCTGCAGCCACGCAAACCCTGGCGATTGCGCTGGACCCGAAAGCGTCAGGTGGCTCTGCTTGCATTGCTGTTGCTCGGGCTGGCGATCCCGGTGCGCCAATCGGTGCTGGCGCCGGCGGAAGTGGTGCCATTGGGTGGCCGGGTCGTCGCGGCGCCGCTGGACGGGGTGATCGCCGAGTTCCTGGTCAAGCCCAACCAGACGGTGAAAACCGGCGACCTGCTGCTGCGCTTTGAGAGCACCACGCTCAAGGCTCAGGCCGATGTGGCCGAACGCGCCCTGGGCGTTACCGAAGCTGAATTGAAGGCCAATTCCCAGCGCTCGTTTGCCGATGCCGAGTCCAGTTCGAAGATTGACCTGCTGGCCGCGCGCGTCGAGCAAAAACGCGCCGAACGGGACTATGCCCGTGAGCTGCTCAAACGCAGCGAAGTGCGTGCCGAGCGCGACGGCATCGCCGTGTTCGCCGACGCCGAGCGCTGGACCGGTAAACCGGTGCAGACCGGCGAGCGGCTGATGGAAATCGCTGACCCGACCCAGGCCGAACTGCGCATCGAACTGGCCGTTGGCGATGCGATCTCTCTGGAGCCCGGCGCGCAAGTCGCGCTGTTCCTCGACAGCGATCCGTTGCAGCGACATCTGGCCCGGCTCGAGCGCGCGGCGTACGAAGCGCAACCCACGGCCGGCGGGCAGTTGGCATATCGACTCGATGCCAGTTTCGATCAGGCGCCACCGCGTATCGGCCTGCGCGGCACGGCGAAAGTCTTCGGTGATCGTGCGCCGCTGGCGCTCTATCTGCTGCGCAAACCCCTGGCCGGTTTGCGCCAGAGTGTGGGGCTGTAGATGAGCCTGCCAAGCCTGCGTGCGGACTTGCAGCTGACCCCCGCTTCACCGGCGCTGGACGGCTCGCCGCGCTGGACCCTGGCCGACCCGGTACGCGGTCGCTATTTCAAACTGGGCGTGGCGGCGATGCGCTTGCTGCGACATTGGTCCCTGGGCGATCCCGAGCAGGTTCTGCACGCCGCCAATCGCGAGCCGGGCTTGCCTTTGGGCGGCAGCGATCTGGAGCAACTGCTGGGTTTTCTGCGCAGCCATGATCTGATCAGTGCCCTCGACCCGCAGCAGCGTGACAGCTACAGCCTGAAGGCCGCCGCCCAGCGTCAGTCGCTGTGGCAGATTCTGTTGCATCAGTACCTGTTTTTCCGGATACCCCTTTGGCGCCCGGATGCGTTTCTCAATCGTGCCTGGCCCTGGCTGGCGCGCTTCGGCCCGCGAGTGCTGCGCTTCGGACTGCCGGCAACGCTGGGCCTCGGGGTGTTTCTGGTGTCTCGGGACTGGCAGCGATTTATCGCGACCTTCCCGCATTTGTTCAGCCTTGGTGGTGCACTGGCCTTTGGCGTGGCGTTGTTTTTTGCCAAGCTGTGCCACGAATTCGGCCACGCATTCATGGCCAAGCGTGCGGGGTGTCGGGTGCAGAGCATGGGCGTGGCCTTCATGGTGATGCTGCCGATGTTCTACACCGACGTCAGCGATGCGTGGCGGGTCAATGATCGGCGTGCCCGATTGCTGATCGGCGCCGGTGGCGTGCTGGCCGAGCTGCTGCTGGCGAGCATCGCCCTGCTGGCCTGGTCGCTGTTGCCCGACGGGCCGGCGCGCACGGCGGCGTTCATGCTCGCCAGCGCGACCTGGATGACCACGCTGGTGATCAACCTCAACCCGTTCATGCGTTTTGACGGTTACTTTTTGCTCAGTGATTTCTGGGAGGTGGACAACCTGCAGGGGCGTGCCTTTGCCCTGTGTCGCTGGCACCTGCGTGAAACCCTGTTCGGCTATGGCGAACCGGCTCCGGAGCCGTTGTCGCCGAGCCTGCAACGACGTCTGTTGGTGTGGGGCTACGGCTCGTGGCTGTGGCGCGCCGTGCTGTTTTTCGGGATTGCGCTGGCGGTGTATCACTTGTTCTTCAAGCTGCTGGGCATTTTCCTGATGCTGGTCGAGCTGGTGTGGTTCATCTTTCTGCCGATCGTGCGCGAGTGGCGGGAGTGGTGGAGCCGGCGCGATCAAGCCTATGCGCCGCGGGTGTTGTTGAGTGCGTTGGGGCTGCTCGCCTTCGTGCTGTTTCTGGCATTGCCCTGGCGCAGTGCGGTGGAGTTGCCTTCGATGCTCGAGGCAGGGCGGGTCAGTGCGTTGCATGCGCCGGTGGCGGCGCGGGTCAAAGTGGTGAATGTGCACGATGGGCAAAAGGTCGCTCAGGGTGATGTGCTCATCGAACTGGAATCGCCGGACCTGGACTCGCGCCAGGCCATCGTGCGCCGTGAAATCCAGATCCAGCAATTGCAGATGCGCCGGCAGGCGAGTCGTAGCGAGACCGCGGCGGACGCGGGTATTGTCGAGCAGCGCCTGGCTGAAGCGGTGGCCGAATACCGTGGGTTGGCGGCCCAGCGCGAACGTTTGCTGCTGCGCGCGCCCCATGCCGGTAGCGTGCGTGATCTGTTGCCGCAATTGGCCGTCGGCCGCTGGCTGGCGACCAAGGAACCGCTGGCGCGGGTGGTGGAGGAAGGCGTGCGGTTGCGTGGCTATCTGGCCGAGGCCGAGTTGTGGCGTGTTGCGCCGGGTGCTCGCGGGCGGTTCATCGCCGATGACCCGATGCACTCGGCGATCGCTGTGCAACTCATTGAAGTCGACACCAACGGTGCGGCCTATGTCGATCAGGAAGCGCTGACGTCCGACCACCACGGGCCGATTGCCGTGCGCCGGGATCCGCAGCAGCGGGCCGAGCCGGTGCAAGGGCAATATGGTGCGCGTATGAGCAGTCTCGATGAGGCGCCAACACCTGTGCAACCGTTGCGCGGCGTGGTGGTGTTGCAAGGGCGCGGCGAATCGGTGCTGGGTGTTGCATGGCGGCGCATGGCCGCGCTGGGTGTCAGGGAAAGCGGTTTCTAGGGAGAGCAGCGATGGCGAATACGGACTCCGTGGCGGTCGAGGGTTTGGTGGTGCGACCGTCGCGAACCAGCGATGGGCCTTTTCTACACAGCCTCTATCAGTCGGCACGAGCGGACCTGCAATGGATCGACGGCGAGCGAGAGGTCGTCGAACACGTGGTGTCCCAACAATTCCAGGTACAGGAACAAGGGCTGGAGGAGCACTTTCCCAATGCCATGCACTACGTGATCGAGAAGCTCGGCACGGCCATCGGCGCGTTGACCACCGACTTTGGCCCCAATGAAATTCGCGTGCTGTACCTGGCGTTTCTCCCGCTGGCTCGCGGGCAGGGTTACGGTCGTGCAGTGCTGCAAGGCGTGCAAAAAGCCGCGCAGCAGATTCGCTGCCCGGTGGCCACGGTGGTCTGGGCCAACAATACCCATGCGCGCCAGCATTACCTGGCGCTGGGGTTTCAGGTTGTTGAGCGTAATCCGGCGGCGGAGCGGTTGGTGTGGTATCCCGTCTAGGCCTGTCGGCCTTTTCAGTTTTTCAGTTGAATGCGATGCAGAAGTAACCCAAGCCCGGATCGCGGCCCATGGCGGGGACCCGGGAGACAAAAATATCCTCCACTTGGCCCAGTGCCGGTAACTCCAGCGCGCACAATCCATCGACGAACTCCGTGGCTTGCAGGCTGTTGAGCTCGACTCGGAACGGCATGCGCTCGCTGTTTGGCATCCGCGATCGAGGCGTTTCCACCAGGCTTTCGATATGGATCGGCAGCTCGCTGCCATCTGGCAGCCGCAGCGTGCGAGTCTTGCCCAGCAGCGTCTGGAAATGTTGGTGTTGAACCTGTTGCAGCATGGCGTCACTCCCAAAAATGAAAGTGACCGGGGGGTGAATCCCCCCGGCCGAACCTCAACCGCGCGAAGGGAAAAGCCCCTCGAGGGCAATGCTGAAGTTGAGCACCAGGAACGGGTTCATCGTGTCCATGGGCAGGCCGTTGCCGGCCGACGAGATTTCCCCGGTGACCGTCGTGGCTACACCCTTGAGGGGTACGGCCGCAGCACCTTGCTGATCGGAGTAGATGCTCGCCGAGCCCGGTCCGCCGCCCGAAGCGCCGATGTACGAGTTGGTCGCGGTGGGAGTGGTGACCGGGTTGCTCGCCGGGCTGGCCAGTTGCAGGGTGGTGGTGGCCGTCAGCCCGGAGAGGGCGTGGGTGTGATTGGGCAGGTTGGTGATGGTCGCGGTGACGTTCTCGGTCCCGGAGAATTCGCCGATGACCCGTGGGGTCAGGTTCAGCCCGTTACCCATGCAAACAGGCATTCGGCCTTGCAGGTTGGGCAGCATGAAATTGGTCGAGCCATTGCCGCCGAAGTTGACCCCCAGCAGCGCGAACAGTGCGTTGTATTGCTGGACGGAAAGCGTCTGGCCATTACACAAGGCCCAGCCGCTGGGCGCGTAGTTAAAGGCGAAAGGCTGAATTGTGCCGATGAATACTTCCATAGTTCCTCATCCCTCAGGTTAGTTGTCTGGCGCGCTGCAAGGGTGGCCCGGACATCCAGGCCCATCGTTGCAATCAGCCGACTCCATTCATTTCCCTGGCTGAGTCACGCCAAGCCAGAGCGTAGTTGATGCGCATCACGGCCGAATGTCGTTGGTCGCAAAGCCAGCATCGACGACGTCCGTGCGCCGTCCTACAGTGTTCATCAGGTGTTGTGGTCGGGGGCTCGTTTCAGGGGGAAGCAATGGAGGCGCGCAGAGAAACACCGCTTGGCGGCACCCAGGAGCCGCACGCAGCGCCCGGCGTCTGGGCAATGGTTCAGCGCTGGTTGCGATGGGCGCAGGAGCATTGGCTGTTGCCGATCCTGGCATTGGCGACGCTGGTGCGTTTCTATGACCTGACGGCGGCGGCCATCTGGGGCGACGAAGGGTCCAGCCTGCTGCTGAGCCGGTTTTCACTGACCGATATCTGGGTACACGCGGCGCACGACGTGCATCCACCGCTGTATTTCCTGCTGCTGCATGGCTGGGTCGAGTTGTTCGGCGAAGGCATTTTTTCGATCCGCAGCCTCAGCGCCTTACCTGGCATCGCCACGGTGTGGCTCGGCGTGTGGCTGATGGACTTGCTCGCCACGCGCCGTGCGGCGTTGCTGGCCGGTTTCCTGTTGGCACTGTTGCCCACGGCAGTGCGTTACAGCCAGGAAGTGCGCATGTATTCGTGGCTGGGGTTGTGGCTGGTCGGCGCCACGATTGCCTTGGTCTACTGGATAAGAAACCCGCATCGCACGCGATATCTGGTGGCGTATGCGCTGTTGATGACTGCCGCGTTCTACACCCATTACTTCGCGGCCCTGTGCGTGTTGTGCCACTGGTTGTATCTGGGGGTGATCCGCGTACAGCCGGGTTATCGATTGCGGCATATTCAACGCCCCGCTTGGTGGCTGGCTAACGCGGCGATCGTGTTGTTGTTCCTGCCGTGGATGCCGAGCCTGATCGATCTGCTCCAGCACATGGATCAGCTCAAGGCCAATGGCGACGTGGGTTGGGAAACACCGGTCACGTTCGGCTCGTTGCCTTCGATGGTTTGGTCGTTCCTGATCCAGGACGATGGAGAAAACCTGCCGACGCTGCTTTTCATCGCACTGCCGCTGGCGTTGCCGGTCATTGCGGGCGTGGGGGTGGCGCGGGACCGCAGTGTCTTTCGTGGCAGTGTCCTGCTGGCGATCTACACGGCGTTACCGTTGTTGCTGGTGTTCGGGGTGTCGTTTATCACACCGGTGTTTATCGAGCGCTACCTGACGGCCTATGCGTTGGGACTGCCGATGATTATCGCGTTGGCGGTTGATCGACTGTATTCAGGTTTTCGGGTTCTGGCCGTGACGGTGTTGGTGCTGTTCGTCGGCGTTGAGCTGATGGGCCTGAAGAACAACGCCACGGTGGACACCCGTGATCAGATCAACGTCATGGTCGATTACGTCAACCAGCACTTCATGACCGGTGACCGGATCGTCACCAGCGATATGCTCTGGTACCTCAGTTACGTCTATTACAATCGCACCGACACCCAGCCGTTGCTGTACACGCCGCCATTGCCCAATGGCGTTTCGAGCCGGCCGAATGCCTATGGTTTCGGCACGTTGGTGACCCGGGACACATACCTCGACAGCCTCGACAGCTTGCCCAAGGGCAGCGGTCGGGTCTGGCTGATCGGCACCGTCGATGCGCCGGACGAGTTCGCGCCGTTGCCCGCCGGCTGGCAGCGTGTTGGCGAAACCCAGGCGGGCGGCGTCAATGCGCGCCTGTTCGTGCGGCAATGAGGCTGTAACGAAAGTTGCAGTTTCCCATCGGCTTAGCTTCGATTTGATATCAAAGCATCGCCGCTCATAAAGCCATTCATGGTCTACGCTCCGTCATACATAAAGGACTTATGATCAGGGGTGAAGGGATTGCACACATTCCATTTTATTTCCGGCTTGCCGCGCTCGGGCTCGACCCTGCTTTCTGCGATCCTTTTGCAAAACCCGCGTTTCCATGCCGGCATGACCAGCCCCGTTGGCGCGCTCTTTTCCGGTGTCCTTGAACAGTGCAGCGCCGGCAGCGAGTTCGGCGCGGTGATCGACACCGATATGCGCCGCCGTCTGCTTCGCGGCCTGTTCGATTCCTATTACGCCGACAAGGCTGACAAACCGGTGGTGTTCGACACCAACCGCTTGTGGAGTTCGCGCCTGCCGGCGATCAGTGATTTGTTCCCTCAAGCGAGGGTGATTGCCTGTGTGCGCAATGTCGCCTGGGTCATGGACAGCATCGAACGTCTGTATCGCGCCAACCCATTCGAAAACACCAAGCTGTTTGGCGATGCGGTCGAACGCAATACGGTCTACAGCCGCTGCGAAACCCTGGCCCAGCGCAATCGCCTGGTCGGTTTTGCCTGGGCTGCGCTCAAGGAAGCCTATTACGGCGAGCACGCCGACTCGCTGCTGATCGTCGATTACGACCTGCTGACCCAGGCGCCTGACCGGGTGATGCGGCTGGTCTACGACTTCATTGGCGAACCCTGGTTCGAGCACGATTTCGACAACCTGGCGTATGACGCGCCGGAGTTCGATCAAGCCTTGGGTGTGTCGGGCCTGCACAAGGTCAAACCCAAAGTCGAGTTGCAGTCACGGCGCACGATCCTGCCGCCGGATTTGTTCAAGCAGTACGCCGAATTGTCCTTCTGGCTCGACGGCTCAGCCAGCGCCGCCAATGTCATTCGTATGAAAGCCGATGCCGCGATCAGTTGATCGCGGCGTTTTCGTTTACGCAGCAAAAACGTTCGAGTCCGGGTGAGCAACATGTGGTGGAGCAACGGCAAGTCGCGGGTAACCCAAGGCGCACGAGCGCTGGCCTCGCCAATGATCATGTCCCTGGAGCCGCGCATGCTGTTCGACGGCGCGGTCGCAGCCACCGTGGCCGATACCGCCCAGGCTGACAGCCACACAACGGCTGACGCGGCGAAACCACCGGTCGCCGAGAAACCGGTCGCCAGTCAGGACACCCACGGCCAGGCCGACGCCACCCCCGCGGTGGCGCCCGTTGCCGTGCCGGGACAGAGCGTGGTGTTCGTCGATTCCCGGGTCAAGGATGCCGACAGCCTGCTCAAAGGCGTCGCCCCCGGCACCCAGGTGGTTCAACTCGACGCCACCAGGGACGGCTTGCAGCAGATTGCCGACTATCTGGACACCCATCAGGGCATCAGCTCGGTGCAGATCATCGCCCACGGCAATGCGGGCGATTTGTGGCTGGGCAACAGTTACCTGTCGGCCGACAACGTCGCGGCCCGCAGTGCGGTGCTGGCGGAAATCGGCAAGGACATGAACGTCGGTGGCGACATCATGATCTACGGCTGCTACACCGCCGAAGGCGAACGGGGTTTGAGTTTCGTCGACTCCCTGGCGCAACTGACCGGTCGTGATGTGGCGGCGTCCAGCAACCGCACCGGCGTGGGCGGCGACTGGGATCTGGAGATCGCCACCGGCACTATCGAAAGCGCCAACGTGCTGTCGACAATGGCCATGACCGACTATCAGTGGGGCCTGGCCACCTGGACGGCCACTAACAATGGCAACACGGGCGTCGGCTCGTTGCGTGCCGCGATCGCTTCGGCGCAGAACGGCGATACCGTCACCTTCAATGGCAGCATGACGGTGCAACTGACCTCCGAACTGCTGATCAACAAAAACATCACCGTTGATGGCGACTTGAACAATGACGGTGCGGCGGATGTGATTCTCGATGGCCAGTACCGGACCCGGGTCATCGAAGTGACGTCTGGCAGTACCGTGACGCTCGATGGTCTGGTGATCACTCGTGGTCTGGTAACGGGCAACGGTGGCAATGGTGGCTACGGTGCCACGGGCGCGATGGCCGGGGGGATTTTCAACGCCGGGATCCTGACCCTGAAAAACGTGACCGTGACCTCCAACGCCGCTTCCGGTGGCGGCGGTGGCGGCGGGGTGACGGGGGCGTTTTACGGCGGTGGCGGTGGCGGTGGTGGCGGTCTGGGTGGCCAGGGCGGCGGGCATGGCGGTTCGGCCGGGCCAGGCACCGGCACATTGGGCGGCCAGGCGGGCAGCGGTGGCGCTGGCGGTTACGGCGGCGGTTATGACGCGACCCACATGGGCGGCCGCGGCGGTACCAGCACGGGCGGGGCTGGCGGGGTGGGCGTTTCCTATTACAGCAACGGCGGTAACGGTGCGACGGCCACCAATGGCACGATTTCCATTGGCGGCGGTGGCGGCGGCGCCGGTTGGGACAAGGTCGGTGGCGCGGGCGGTAACGCGGTGGGCGGGATCTATAACGCCAGCAGCGGCGCCATCACCATCGTCGGCACGTCGACCATCAGCAACAACATCGGCGCCGGTGGGGGCGGTGGCGGTGGCGGTGGTCAAGGCAGCAATGCCAGTAATGGCGGCATCGGTGGCCGAGGCGTCGGCGCGATCTGGAACAAGGGCACTTTGCTGATCACCGCCGCCAACTTCGCGGCCCTGGCCGGTAATGCCGCCGGCAGTGGTGCCGGTGGCACTGCGCAGGGCGGTGGGACAACAGGCACCTCGCCGACCTCCGTGGCGACCATCTACAACGATGGCGGCATACTCAACACTGCGTATGCGCCGCCGCCGACCGCAACCATTGTGGTCGCCGATACCACGTTGAGCATCGGTGAAACGAGCCTGGTGACGATCACCTTCTCCGAAGCAGTGACCGGTTTCACCAATGCCGACCTGACCCTCACCAACGGCACCTTGAGTGCGGTCAGCAGCAGCGACGGCGGTATCACCTGGACGGCAACGTTCACGCCGACCGCCAGTATTTCGGACACGACCAACGTCATCACCCTCGACAACACCGGGGTAATCAACGGTCTGGGCACTGCAGGCGTCGGGACCACCAGCTCCAATAACTACGTCGTCGACACGGCGCGGCCAACCGCCAGCATCGTATTCACCGATACGGCCCTCAAGGTTGGCGAAACGTCGTTGGTGACCATCACCTTCAACGAAGCGGTCACCGGTCTCACCAACGCCGACCTGACGATTGCCAACGGCACGCTGAGTGCGGTGAGCAGCAGCGATGGCGGCATCACCTGGACGGGGACCTTCACCCCGGCGGCCAGCATGACTGACGCGACTAACCTGATCACCCTGGACAACACCGGGGTCAGCGACCTGGCAGGCAACGCCGGTAGCGGCACGACCGATTCCAGCAACTACGCCATCGATACGGTGCGGCCAACCGCGACCGTCGTGGTGACGGACACGGCACTGAAAATTGGCGAAACCTCGCTGGTGACGATCACCTTCAGCGAAGCGGTCAGCG
Organism: Pseudomonas sp. NFX71; assembly: GCF_048079215.1. Lineage (NCBI taxonomy): Bacteria > Pseudomonadati > Pseudomonadota > Gammaproteobacteria > Pseudomonadales > Pseudomonadaceae > Pseudomonas > Pseudomonas sp. NFX71. The sequence continues at coordinate 2,084,813 of NZ_CP182230.1, forward strand.
GTTTCACCAACGCCGACCTGACCCTCGCCAACGGTACGCTGACCTCGGTCAGCAGCAGTGACGGCGGCATCACCTGGACTGCCACATTCACCCCGAACGCGAGCATCAACGACACGACCAACCTGATCACCCTGAACAACACCGGGGTCAGCGACCTGGCGGGCAACGCCGGGAGCGGCACGACCGATTCCAATAACTATGTCATCGATACACTCCGGCCGACCGCGACCATCGTGGTGGCGGACAACGCGCTGAAAATCGGTGAGACCTCGCTGGTGACCATCACCTTCGCCGAGGCGGTGAGCGGTTTCACCAACGCGGACCTGACCATTGCCAACGGTACGCTGACCGCAGTGAGCAGCAGCGACGGCGGCATCACCTGGACGGCGACTTTCACGCCAACTGCCAGCATCACTGACACGACCAATCTGATCACCCTGAACAATACGGGTGTCAGCGACCTGTCGGGTAACGCCGGCAGCGGCACGACCGACTCCAACAACTACGCCATCGATACTGTGCGGCCAACAGCAACCATCGTGGTCGCGGACACGGCGCTGAGAATCGGCGAAACGTCGCTGGTGACCATCACCTTCAGTGAAGCGGTGAGCGGTTTCACCAATGCCGACCTGACCATCGCCAACGGTACGCTGACGGCGGTGAGCAGCAGCGACGGCGGCCTCACCTGGACCGCAACGTTTACCCCGAGCGCCAGTATCAACGACACCACCAATCTTATTACCCTGAATAACACGGGAGTCAGTGATCTGTCGGGTAACGCCGGCAGCGGCACCACCGATTCCAACAACTACGCCATTGATACCGTACGCCCGACCGCCACGATTGTGCTGGCGGATACGGCGCTGACCGCAGGCGAAACGTCGCTGGTGACCATCACCTTTTCCGAAGCAGTGACCGGTTTCACCAACGCCGACCTGAGCATCGCCAACGGCACGTTGACGGCGGTCAGCAGCAGCGATGGCGGGATTACCTGGACCGCCACGTTTACCCCGACAGCAGGCATCATCAGCGCGACCAATGTCATCAGCCTGGCGAACACCGGCGTGGCCGACCTTTCGGGTAACACCGGCAGCGGGATCAGCTCCTCGGGCAACTATGCCATCGACACCGCTCCACCGACCGCGACGATCGTGCTGGCCGACAATGCCCTGAGAATCGGTGAAACGTCACTGGTGACGATTACCTTCAACCAGGCCGTGACCGGTTTCACCAACGCCGACCTGAGCATTGCCAACGGCACGTTGACGGCGGTGAGCAGCAGCGACGGCGGTATCACCTGGACCGCCACGTTCACCCCGACCGCCAGCATTACCGACACGACCAATCTGATTGTCCTGGACAACAGCGGCGTGCAGTCCGCCGCCACCGGCAACGTGGGGAGCGGCACTACCGATTCCAACAACTACGCGATTGACACCGTGCGCCCGACGGCAACCGTCGTGGTCGCGGACACGGCGCTGAGAATCGGCGAAACCTCGCTGGCCACCATCACTTTCAGCGAGGCGGTCAGCGGTTTCACCAACGCGGACCTGACGATTGCCAACGGCACGTTGACGGCGGTGAGCAGCAGCGACGGCGGCCTCACCTGGACGGCGACGTTTACGCCGAGCGCCAGTATCAACGACACCACCAACCTGATCACCCTGGCCAACACCGGCATCAGCGACCTCTCGGGTAACGCCGGCAGCGGCACCACCGATTCCAACAACTACGCCATCGACACGCTTCGACCCACCGCGACCATCGTCCTGGCAGACCCGACCCTGAGTGCTGGCGAAACCTCACTGGTCACCATCACCTTCAGCGAAGCGGTCAGCGGTTTCACCAATGCCGACCTGAGCATCGCCAACGGCACGTTGACCTCGGTCAGCAGCAGTGACGGCGGCATTACCTGGACGGCGACGTTCACGCCAACGGCGGGTGTGAACGATGGAACCAACGTCATCACCCTGGCCAATACCGGCGTGGCCGACCTTTCCGGCAACACGGGCAGCGGCACCACCAACTCCGGCAACTACACGATCGATACCGTGGCGCCGACGGCTACCATTGTCGTTGCCGACAACGCACTGAAAATTGGCGAAACGTCCCTGGTCACCATCACGTTCTCCGAGGCGGTCACCGGTTTCAGCAACGCCGACCTGAGCATCGCCAATGGCACGTTGAGTTCCGTCAGCAGCAGTGATGGCGGCATCACCTGGACGGCAACGTTTACCCCGACCAGCGCCATCACCGACACCAGCAACGTCATTACGCTGGACAACAGCGGTGTGCAAAACGGCTCGGGCAACGCGGGTAGCGGCACCACCGATTCCAACAACTACGCCATCGACACCGTGCGGCCAACGGCAACCATCGTCGTCGCGGATTCGGCGCTGGCGGTGGGTCAAACATCGGTGGTGACCATCACCTTCAGCGAGGCGGTGACAGGATTTACCATTGCCGACCTGACGGTGAGCAACGGCACCCTGAGCAATCTCAGTACCAGCGATAACATCACCTATACCGCCACGCTGACGCCAACGGCGAGCATCACCGATACCACCAACCTGATCACCCTGGACAACACCGGAGTGATCGATGGGGCCGGCAATACGGGCAGCGGTACCACCGATTCCAACAACTACGCCATCGACAGCCAGCGCCCGACCGCTACGATCGTCGTCGCCGACAGCACCCTCAGTGCGGGCGAAACCTCGTTGGTGACCATCACCTTCAGTGAGGCGGTGAGCGGTTTCGACAACAGTGACCTGAGCATCCCCAACGGCACGTTGAGTGCGGTGAGCAGCAGCGATGGCGGTATCACCTGGACCGCTACCTTCACACCGACGGTCGGCATCAAGGACACCAGCAACCTCATCACTCTGAACAATACCGGGGTGGCCGACATTGCCGGCAATACGGGCAGCGGGAGCACCAACTCGGCGAACTTTACGATCGATACGGTGCTGCCGACCGCCACTCTCGTGGTCGCCGACACGGCGCTGAAAGCGGGTGAAACGTCACTGGTGACGATCACCTTCAGCGAAGCGGTGAGCGGCTTCTCCAACGCCGACCTGACGATTGCGAATGGCACGCTCAGCAACGTGTCGTCGACCGATGGCGGTATCACCTGGACGGCGACGTTCACCCCGACGGCGAGCATCACCGACACCAGTAACCTGATCACACTGGACAACAGCGGCGTGCAAAACGCTTCGGGCAACGCCGGCAGTGGTACCACCGACTCCAACAATTTCGCCATCGACACCGCGCTGCCCAGCGCCACGATCGTGGTTGCCGACAATCGCCTGGGCATCGGCGACACCACCACGGTGACCATCACCTTCAGCGAAGCGGTGAGCGGTTTCGACCTGTCGGACATCAGCGTGGCCAACGGCGTGCTGTCGAACCTGATCAGCAGCGACGGCGGCATCACCTGGACGGCGACCCTGACACCGACCGCCGGCATGAACGACGCGACCAACCTGATCGTGCTCGACACCGGTACCGTGCAGGACGCCGCCGGCAACGTCGGTGCGAGCATCGCCATTTCCAACAACTATGCGCTGGACGCGTCCCGGCCGACGGTGAGCATTGCGGTCGCCAACCCGAACATGGGGGCTGGCCAGAGCACGGTGGTGACCTTCACCTTCAGCGAAGCGGTGAGTAATTTCGACCTGTCGGACTTGAGCGTGACCAATGGCGATTTGACCAACCTGAGCAGCAGCGACGGTGGCAAGACATGGACCGCCACCTTCACGCCCGCTGCCAATGTCAGCGACCCGAGCAACTTCATCGCCCTCGACACCAGCAACGTCACCGATCTGGCCGGTAACGCAGGTGACAGCGTGTCGGTCTCCAACAATTACGCGATAGGCATCGTGTCGGTGACCGCGGATCCGCAACTCATCAGCAGCGACCCGGTGACCGTGGCCGATCAACCCAACGTGCCGCTGCAACCCATCGTGTTCACCCCACCCACCGGGGATCTCGGTTCACCGCTGACCTTTGCACCGCTGTTCGAAGACCGGGTTATCGGCAACGGCATCCGGCCGCTGGGCGACATTTTCATGAACAACGGCGCGCTGGCGCAGAGCTTTATCGCCCAAGTGTTCAGCAGCAGCGAAAGCGGCGGCGACGGTGCAGGCCACGGCTTCCTCGGTTTCGGCGGCGGCGATGGCGGGGTGTTCAGCACCAGCACGTTGTCGAGCCTGTTCAATCAGGACGTTGGCAATGAGCGGGATTCGCTGAACTCATTCGGCAGTCATTCGATCAAGGCCAGTGATGTTTCCCAGGGCCTGCGCGGCGTGTTTGGCGCGCCCAGTCTCGTCCAGCAGTTGCAACAGCTCAAAGACACCGAGCAGCGGCAGGTCAACGACCTGGCCACTGCTTTGAAACAGGCCGGTATCAGCGAAATGCAGGCCTGACACAACAATTAAAACGGGCGACACCCAGGGGCAGTCAAGGATGAAGAGAAGTCAGAAGTTGTTCGTCGCGAGCCTGCTCGCGCTGGCAGTCAGTGGATGTGCAGTCAAAAGTGAACCGATCGAACGCAGCGTCAGCGAGCAACGCGCCAAGAGCGATCTGCAAAGCATGTACAAGGGCCAGGAACCCCTCAGCGGTCCGCTGACCCTGCATCAGGCCATGGCCCGCGCGGTGAAATACAACCTTGAAGGCCGGCTGAAGATCATGGAAGAGGCCCTGGCCAAGCGCCAACTCGACCTGGCCAGCTTCGACATGTTGCCGCGCATGGCGCTGGACGCCGGGTACGTCGGCCGCAACAACGTCAACGCCTCCAGCAGCCAGAGCGTACGGACCGGCACTCAGTCGCTGGAGCCATCGACTTCACAGGACCGCGACCGTGAAGTCGCCGACCTGACCATGGTCTGGAACGTGCTGGATTTTGGTGTCAGCTACATCAGCGCCAAGCAACAGGGCGACCAGCGACTGATCGTTCAGGAGCGTCGGCGCAAAGTCATCAACACCATCGTTCAGGACGTGCGCTCGGCGTATTGGCGGGCCATGGCTGCCGAACGGTTGCTCAAGCAGATCGACAGCCTCATGGCTCGGGTCGAGACCGCTCGCGGCAACAGCCAGAGCATGAGTGAGCAGCGCATCGGCGATCCGATCCAGGCGTTGGGTTATCAACGCTCGTTGATCGAAGCCACCCGCCAGTTAGAAGAACAGCGCCGCGCGCTGTCGCTGGCGAAAACCGAACTGGCGACCCTGATCAACCTGCCGCTGGGCACCGATCTGACGCTGGCGACTCAGGACGACTACGTCATCCCCGAATTGAAAGTGGACCTCGCCAGTCTGGAACAGGAAGCCCTGACCAGCCGTCCGGAACTGCGTGAGCAGGATTACCAAAGCCGCATCAGCGCTGCCGAAACCCGTAAAGCCATGTTGCGCCTGCTGCCGGGCCTGGAGTTCTCCGCTGGCGGGCATTACGACAGCAACTCGTTCCTGGTGGAGCAGGGTTGGGCCGACTATGGCGTGAAGGTCACGTGGAACCTGTTCAGCGTGATTTCGGCGCCGGCGGCAATCAACGTCGCCAAGGCCGGTGAAGAAGTGGCCACGGCGCGTCGTCAGGCGATGTCGATTGCGGTGCTGGCGCAGCTCTACGTGGCCAACGCCAACTACCGCGAGGCACTGCGGCAGTTCAAGACCAATCAGCAACTGTCGGACATTGACGGGCAGATTGTCGGCCAGTTGCGCAATCGCTATAAGGCGGCAGGGCTGGGCGAACTGGACTTGATTCAGGGCGAGTTGAACACCTTGCAGGCCGATCTGCGCCGCGACTTGTCGTACGCCGATCTGCGCAACGCCTACGGGCAGATTTTTGCCAGCGCGGGGCTCGATCCGCTGCCCGATCAAGTGCAGTCCACTGAAGTCCAATCCATCGCCACCGCATTGGCCAATCGCGAAGCGGCGTGGGCGGCGGGCAACATCACAGTGCCGGTGGCTCATGCCCAGGCTCAATAACCTTCAGGCGCCGACAGCGAGCATCAGCCGTGCACAACGGGAGGCCCGAAACGGCCATCGCGGCACGGCGATTCTGTTGACCGGTTTGCCGGCGGCAGGCAAGTCGACGCTGGCCCAGGCGCTGCACGCACAGTTGTTCGAGCGCGGCGTGCAGAGTGTTGTGCTTGACGGCGATGGGCTGCGGGTCGGGCTCAACCGCGATCTGGGTTTTGCTGACAGCGACCGCCTGGAAAACATTCGCCGGGCCAGTGAACTGGCGGCGTTGTTGGTGGAAAACGGGCAGGTGGTGATTCTGGCGATGATTGCGCCGTTACTGGAGTTGCGTGAACTGTTTGCCACGCGTTTAGGCGAGGATTATCGCGAAGTCTGGTGCAGCGCTTCCCTGGCGGTATGCGAGCAGCGCGATCCCAAAGGTCATTACGCCCGGGCCCGTCGCGGTGACCTGCCAGGATTTACCGGGGTTTCTGCACCTTATGAACCTCCGCCGGCTGCCGGGCTGGTTCTCGACACCGGAGCGCAGTCGGTCGAGGCCTGTCTCGACCGTTTGCTGACCTGGCTCGGAGAATGTGCGGTCTTACCCAGAGCGTGAGCCGGGTGTTTTTGTGGCGAGAGAGCTTGCTCCCGCTGGGCTGCGAAACGGCCTGCTACGCAGTCCAACGGGAGCAAGCTCCCTCGCCACAGTCTTCACTGCCTCAAGGCTTTTGCGATAGATCTGCCATGCCCTTGAGCAATTCGATCGGCAGTGGAAAGACGATGGTCGAACTCTTGTCCCCTGCAATCGAACTCAGGGTCTGCATGTAGCGCAGTTGCATGGCGCCCGGCTGGCGGCCGAGCATTTCGGCGGCCTGCATGAGCTTTTCCGAAGCCTGCAGTTCACCTTCGGCGTGGATGACCTTGGCCCGGCGCTCCCGCTCGGCTTCAGCCTGTTTGGCGATGGCGCGGACCATCGATTCGTTGAGGTCCACGTGCTTGATCTCGACGTTGGCGACCTTGATGCCCCAGGCGTCGGTCTGGGCATCGAGCACTTGCTGGATATCGATGTTCAGCCGTTCGCGCTCGGCCAGCAGCTCATCGAGTTCGTGTTTGCCGAGCACCGCGCGCAAGGTGGTCTGGGCCAGCTGACTGGTGGCCATGAGGAAATCTTCGACCTGGATAATTGCCTTCTGCGGATCGAGCACGCGGAAGTACAGCACCGCGTTGACCTTGACCGAGACGTTGTCGCGGGTGATCACGTCTTGCGGCGGCACATCGAGCACCACGGTACGCAAATCGACGCGAACCATTTGCTGCACCACGGGAATCAGCAGGATCAGGCCGGGACCTTTGACTTGCCAGAAACGGCCGAGCTGGAACACCACCCCGCGCTCGTATTCGCGCAGGATGCGAAAGGTCGATCCCGCCAGCGCAATGACCAACAGCAGCAGCGCGGCAAAACCCAGTTGCAGGCCCATGGCTATTCTCCACCCGGCGCCGCGTCAGCCGCGGCCACTTGCAGCAGTAATCCCTTGCGCGCCACCACCCGGACCCGCTGCCCTGTTTCCAGTGGCGTGGCGCTGAGGACTTGCCACTGTTCTCCTTGCAGGTGCACCCAGCCGTTGCAGGCATTGCCGGGTTGTAACGACATGATCGGCGCCACGCTGCCCACGAGCCCGGCATCGCCACTGACGGTTTGGCGCGGTCGGGTTTTGAGGGCGCGGATCACCAGGAATATCAGCAACAACGCGCTGATCAGGCCCAGGCCGATCATCAACGGGACAGGTACTTCGGTGTTGCTCAGGATCACCGCGCCGATGACGAACATCACAATCCCGCCCAACCCGATCACGCCATAATTGGGCAAGGCCGCTTCGGCGATCAGAAAGGCGATGCCCAACACAATCAGCCAGATCCCGATGGGGTTGGGGATCAGCACGAGGGTGTCCGCCGCGAACGCCGATCCGCTCAAGGCCAACAGCAACGCCACTGCACAGCTACGCGTGTTCACTTGACCCTCCTTGTAGGAGCGAGCCTGCTCGCGATGAACCTGAGAGCGCCTCGCCCATCCATTGAGTCCGCGTTCCCGTTAACGCCCATCGCTAAATACAGTCTAGTCGAGCCGTTGGTTGTACGAATTTTGATCAGTTGTCGACGATGTTCCAGTGGGCAGATTTCCCGCCGGAATGCGTCGGCAGGCCTAGACTTTCAGTACAGAGCAACGTGTTAACCCATCGTCCGTCACAGACTGTTCGCGGACACCGAGGTGCATCATGCGTATGGCAAGAACCGTGCAGAGAAGCCTGGAAAAGGCTCAATGCGAATATGACATTGTCACCCACCCACACTCGGCCAGCAGCCTGGAGACCGCGCGGGTCTCGGGCATTCCAGCCGAACGGATGGCCAAGTCGGTGATCCTCGACGATCACCACGGCCATTACCTGATGGCCGTACTCCCCGCCAGCCGTCACCTGGACCTGAGCAAAGTACGCAGTAGTGGCGAATGGCAGGTCTCCCGGGAAAGCAACCTGCCGCACCTGTTCGATGATTGCGAACGTGGCGCGGTGCCAGCCCTCGGCGAGGCCTATGGGCTGGATGTGGTCATTGACCCACTGCTGACCCGGCAGAAAGACATTTATCTGGAAGCCGGCAACCACATCAACCTGCTGCACATGAACATGCCGGAGTTTCTGAAAATGGTGCCGCATGCCGAAGTGCGGGAGTTGAGTTATTGAGTCATGTGTCGTCAGTGACGCCGCCATCGCGAGCAGGCTCGCTCCCACAGTTGACCGCGTGTCCCTGTGGGAGCGAGCCTGCTCGCGATTGACCGCTTGGCGGTCACCCAATCATCAGCCATTCCCAGGAGCCCGACATGGAATCCCCAACCCACAGCCTCCCCTCACTGTTCAAACAGCTCGGCCTCCCGGATGACGCCGAAAGCATCGATAAATTCATCGCTACCCACTCACCACTCAAGCCGGAATTGCACCTGGCGGACGCCTTTTTCTGGACCAAGAGCCAAGCGCAGTTTTTGCGCGACGAGATTCTCGATGACGCGGATTGGGCGGAGGTGGTGGATCAGTTGAATGTGCTGCTGAGGAAGGGGCGAGGGGGGTAAAAAACATCGAAAAACTGGCTTTTCCAGGATGCGATGAGGGGTGGGCAGGCAGGAGGTTTAGCGATCCCTGCTGATTTTTACGGTGTCTTGACCGCCAAATTGTTTCAAAACTTGACCAACTTTCCCCCCAAATGCCATATTGATAGTTAGCAAACTAACAGTGTGTCTATTCGCCCGTGTCAAAAAATCTCGACGTTCTTCAGATGAGCATCAGCAGTTCCATGGTGGTGGCCGCCCGGCACTGGCGGAAGATCTGCCAGACCACCTTGGTCAACTATGGAATCTCCGAAGCCTGCGCCGTTCCGTTGTTGATGATCGGGCGTCTGGGCGAGGGTGTGCGGCAGGTGACGGTGGCACAGGCGGCCGGGATGGAGAGCCCGTCCCTGGTACGTCTGCTCGATCAGCTGTGTCATGCCGGCTACGTTCGTCGAACCGAAGACGCGCATGATCGTCGCGCCAAATGCCTGAGCCTGACCGTCACCGGCCGCGAGCTGGTCCAGGCGGTTGAAATCGAGCTGGTGCGCTTGCGCAATGAAGTGCTGGAAGGGATCGCCCCGAGTGATCTGGAAGCGGCGTTGCGGGTATTGAAAGCGTTCGAAGCCGCCAACGCTCCATCGGTGGTGAACCCTTGAGCGGATTTTTTACCGGCGTTCCCCCGGCCCGGGACTGGTTCTACGGCGTGCGCACCTTCGCGGCGTCGATGATCGCGTTGTACATCGCCATGCTCATGCAAATGCCGCGTCCGTACTGGGCGATGGCCACGGTGTATATCGTTTCCAGCCCCTTCGTCGGCCCGACCAGCTCCAAGGCGCTGTATCGCGCGGTCGGTACGTTTCTGGGCGCGGCGGCGGCGGTTTTTTTTGTGCCGATGTTTGTTCAGAGCCCCTATGTGCTGGTGCTGGTCATCGCGCTGTGGACCGGGATTCTGCTGTTCCTGTCGCTGCACCTGCGCACCGCCAACAGCTACGCGTTGATGCTCGCCGGTTACACGCTGCCGTTGATCGCCTTGCCCGTGGTCGATAACCCGCTGGCGGTGTGGGACGTGGCCGAGGCGCGGACTGAGGAGATTTTCCTCGGCATCGCCGTCGCGGCGGTGGTCGGTGCGATGTTCTGGCCACGGCGGCTGGCGCCGGTGTTCAACGATTCGGTGAGCAAATGGTTCGCCGATGCCTCGACCTACAGCCTGCGCTTCCTTAGCCGCAACGTGCAGCCCGATGAAGTCAGCGCGTTGCGCGCATCAATGGTCGCAACCTTCAACACCCTGGAATTGATGATCGGCCAGTTGCCCCACGAGGGCACGCGCCCGCAAACCGTGCGCAACACCAAGGAACTGCGCGGGCGAATGATTCATTTGTTGCCGGTGATCGACGCCCTCGACGATGCGCTCTACGCCCTCGAGCGGCGCACGCCGGAGCTGGTGGACAAATTCTCGCCGTTGCTGGCCGCCACCACGGCATGGCTTGGCCACAAAGACGCCGACCTCAACCGCTGGCAAGCGTTGAAAGATCAACTCGAAGCGCTGCAACCGTCCGCCGAAGCGCTGGATGATCGCAAGCAACTGCTGTTCTCCAACGCCTTGTATCGTCTCGGCGAATGGATCGATTTGTGGCAAGACTGCCGCAGCCTGCAGTACGCGATTCAGTGCGAAAGCCAGGACAGCTGGCGCGCGGTGTATCGGCACTGGCGCCTCGGTCGGCTGTCGCCATTTCTCGACCGTGGGCTGATGCTCTACTCGGCGGCGTCCACGGTCACCGCGATCATCGTCGCCTCGGTGCTGTGGATTCTGCTCGGCTGGACCGACGGCGGCAGCGCGGTGATTCTGGCGGCGGTAGCGTGCAGTTTCTTCGCCTCGATGGACGACCCGGCGCCGCAGATTTACCGGTTCTTCTTCTGGACCGCGATGTCGGTGCTGTTCGCCAGTCTTTACCTGTTTCTGGTGCTGCCCAACCTGCATGATTTTCCGATGCTGGTGCTGGCGTTCGCCGTGCCGTTCATCTGCATCGGCACCCTGACGGTCAAGCCGCAGTTTTACCTGGGCATGCTGCTGACACTGGTCAACACCTCATCCTTCATCAGTATCCAGGGTGCTTACGACGCGGATTTCCTCAGCTTCGCCAACTCCAACCTGGCGGGCCCGGTCGGCTTGCTGTTCGCCTTTGTCTGGACCCTGATTGCGCGGCCGTTTGGCGCGGAACTGGCGGCCAAGCGCCTGACCCGTTTCAGCTGGCGCGACATTGTCAGCCTCACCGAACCCGCCTCGCTGGCCGAACATCGGCAGTTGGGTGTGCAGATCCTCGATCGCCTGATGCAGCATTTGCCGCGACTGGCCATGACCGGCCAGGACACTGGCATCGCGCTGCGGGAAGTGCGCGTGGCGCTGAACCTGCTCGACCTGCTCGCCTACACACCGCGTGTGCTCGGCGTGCCGCAGGTGCTGCTGCATCAAGTGGTGGCCGAAGTCGGCGAGTATTTCAAAGCCTGCCTCAAGGCTGGCGAGCGGTTGCCGGCGCCCGGTGCGTTGTTGATGACCATGGACCGCACGCGCCGCGCCCTCAACCGCGAGTGCGATGACGGCGCCCGCCTGCACCTGCTGCACGCCTTGAGCGGCTTGCGTCTGGCGTTGCTGCCCGGTGTCGAGTTCCTCGGCACTGGTGACCTCGAAGAACCGCTTCCCCATGGCATCGATGGAGCGCCTTTATGATCGGTGACCTGGATATCAGCGGGGTGTTCCTGCCCACGCTGCTGGTGCTGATGGGCATTACGTATGTGATTTACCTGCTGGTGCACGGGTTGCTGACGCGCCTGCACTTTTACCGTCTGGTCTGGCACCGGGCATTGTTCAACGTGGCTCTCTACGCTTTGCTGCTCGGCGCCGTGGACTCACTCAGTCGATACCTGATGACATGAAAAAACCTTTTTTGACCCTCGGCCGTGTGGTCCTGACCCTGTTGATCGTGACCTTCGCCGTCGTCGTGGTCTGGCGCATGGTGATGTATTACATGTTCGCCCCGTGGACCCGCGACGGGCATATCCGCGCCGACATCGTGCAGATCGCCCCGGACGTGTCCGGCCTGATCCAGCACGTCGAGGTGCGCGACAACCAATTGGTGAAACGCGGCCAGGTGCTGTTCAGTATCGATCAGGACCGTTTCAAGCTCGCACTGCGCCAAGCCAAGGCGGCGGTCGCCGACCGTCAGGAAACCCTGGCGCAAGCGCAGCGAGAAGCCAAGCGTAACCGCGGCCTCGGCAACCTGGTGCCGGGCGAGCAGCTGGAAGAGAGCCAATCGCGGGTGGCCCGCGCCGAAGTGGCATTGATGGAAGCGCAGGTGGCGGTAGACAGTGCCCAGCTCAACCTCGACCGCTCGACCATCCGCAGCCCGGTCGATGGCTACGTCAACGACCGGGCGCCGCGTGCACAGGAATTCGTCACTGCCGGGCGCCCGGTGTTGTCGGTGGTGGACAGCAATTCGTTCCATATCGACGGCTATTTCGAAGAAACCAAACTGGATGGCATCCATGTCGGTCAGTCGGTCGATATCCGGGTGATCGGCGACCGCGCTCGCCTGCGCGGCCACGTGGAAAGCATCGTCGCTGGCATCGAAGACCGCGACCGCAGCAGCGGCAGCAACCTGTTGCCTAACGTCAATCCTGCGTTCAGCTGGGTGCGACTCGCGCAGCGGATTCCGGTGCGGATCGCTTTCGACGAGGTGCCGGCAGATTTCCGCATGATTGCCGGGCGCACCGCGACGGTGTCGATCATTGATGACCAGCAGCGGGAGCCGGGCAAATGAGCAGGGCCTCGGGTTTGGCGGTTGCCGGATTAGGTTTTTTGCTGTCGGCGTGTCAGGTGGTCGGGCCGGATTATCACCTGCCTGACGAAGCCGCGGTACACCGTGAAGACCTGCAGGGCAACCTGGCGGTGAACGGCAAAAATGTCGTCTCGGCGCCGGTGCCCGGCGATTGGTGGCGCCTGTATCAGGACCCGCGTCTGGACCAGTTGGTGCAGCAGGCCATGGCGTCCAACACCGATTTGCGCGTGGCCGCCGCGAACCTTTCCCGCGCCCGCGCTCAGGTCGACGAAGCCCAGGCCGCAGGTGGCTGGAGTGGCGGCGTGAAGCTCGGCGCCCAGCGCTTGCAGGAGTCCGGCGAAGCCTTCCTGCTGCCGGAAAAAGTGCCGGTGGCCAATGTCGGCGACATCGGCCTTACCACCTCGTACCAATTCGACCTGTTCGGCACCTTGCAGCGCGGGATCGAGGCGGCCAAGGCCAATGCCGATGCGACGCAAGCGGCGGCGGATACGGCGCGAATCACCTTGGTGGCCGACGTTGTCCGGGCGTACACCCAAGTGTGCGCGGCCAACGAAGAACGGGAAATCGCCCAGCATTCCCTCGACCTGCAAGCCCAGGGCACCACGCTGATCCAGCGTTTGCGCGATGCCGGGCGTGGCGATGAAACCCAGGTCACCCGCTCGCAAACCCAATTCAAATCCCTGCGTGCCGACATGCCGCGTTATGAAGCGGCGCGTCAGGCGGGCTTGTTCCGTTTGTCGATGTTGCTGGCCAAACCGGTCGACCAATTGCCCGCCGGCACCGCCACGTGCGCCGAATTGCCGAAAATCGCGCAATTGTTGCCGGTCGGTGACGGCGCCACGTTGCTCAAACGCCGCCCCGATGTGCGTCAGGCCGAGCGCCGACTGGCCGCGGCGACCGCAGGTATCGGCGTTGCCACCGGCGAGTTGTACCCGGACATCAGCATCGGCGCTACCGTCGGCACGGTCGGTATTCTGGAGAATCTCGGCAAACCGGCGACCAACCGCTGGGGTTTCGGCCCGTTGCTGACCTGGACCGTGCCGTCCAATGGCTCCCGGGCGCGAGTCCGCGAGGCCGAAGCGGCGACCCAAGGCGCGCTGGCGCACTTCGATGGCGTGGTGCTCAACGCCATTCGTGAGACCCAGACCGGTCTGGCCCAATACTCCGCGCTGCTGCAACGCCGCGATGCCCTGGCGGATGCCGAGCAGTCCGCGCAACTGGCGGCGGATCAGACGCACCGCTTCTTCCAGGCGGGTCGTGAATCGTTCCTGGCAGACCTGCAAGCGACCCGAACCTACACCGATGTGCGGGCGCAACTGGCTTCCGCCAACACGCAAGTTGCCATGAGCCAGATCGATTTGTTCCTGGCGCTGGGCGGTGGCTGGGAAAGCGGACGAACGCAAGCGACGAACACCAGCAAACCCTGAGGCCGTTGCTATGCTTTGACTTGATGAGATCGTGCGTCGAACTCATCAATCAAGGCTCGCGTTGGTCATGGGGACTCTAATAATGAAAAACCCTTATGCTCCCGGCTTCTGGTGCGCTATTGCGGCATTGGTGTTGCTGTCGGCCACCTATTTCTACGGCGTCATGCTGGCTCACCAGATCGACAAGGCGCTGGTGTTCCTCGACAGCGCAGCTGCGCTGATCGCCGTGATGGCCATCGTGGTGGTGGCCTGGGCTTCGCTCCAGGGCCAGCGCATCAAAAAAAGACAACTGGAACAAGGCAAGACGCTGGTGCTGATCTGGGACACCAAGGTCGCTTTGCGTCGGGTCGAAACGGTATTCGACCGGTATTTCTGGGGCAGTTACTGGCAACCGGGGCGCACGTTCCAGGAAGTCATGGGCGAACTCACCGGCACGCCGCTGGAAAAAAGCCTCGAAACGCTGAAGAAGCAATGTCTTGAGCTGGACAAGCAAATCGCCGAAGACGACTGGCACTGGCTGAACAACGCCCGAGAGCTCTCCGACGTTGCCGCCGCCATGGCCCGCGAACGCTATCAGCTGGACTTCTGCGACCCGCGCGCGGACGTGACGGGCGGGACGGTGATCAATCGGGATTTCGAGGTGCTGGTTTATACGTGGACCGCACGGCTGAAAAGTTTTGATCATCAGCTGGATGAGATGGAAGTGCAGTATTCCTGAATTGATGTCGCCTTATCGGACGCCATCGCGAGCAGGCTCGCTCCCACAGGGTTCACTGCAATTCCTGTGGGAGCGGGCTTGCCCGCGATGGCGATTTCATGCCGCCGAAACTCTCAACCCCTTCGCACAGTCCATAGACACTCTTTAACCTTTAAACATTGGGCCACGCGGTGTGCCTGATGCTAATCTCCATCGCGCTTTAAACGCAGTCGTGACCATAGCCCGTCAAGGGCTCAGGGAAGACGACCACACCTCAGACAACGGACATTGAACGGGTCATTCATGAATAAATCAGCAGGCGTGCTTCTTGGAATTGTCGTGGCCATCGGTGCAATCAGCGCCGGCGGTGCCTGGTTCACCGGCACCAAACTCGAAGGGGTACTGAACACCTCGATCGCCGACGCCAACAAGGAACTGCAAGCCGCGCTGGTCGGTTCCAATGGCACCGCGTCGCTGGAACTGGTGTCGCTTGAGCGCCACGTGTTCAGCAGCACCGCGCACTACCGCCTCAAAGGCCAAGGCGAAATGTTCGGCGAGGCACCGGTCGAATTGCTCTTTGTCGATCACATCGAACACGGTCCGCTGCCGCTTTCGCGTCTGATGTCACTGAAGTTGTTGCCGGTCCTGGCCACCAGTCACTACGAACTGGAAAAGACGCCTATCACCGAGAAGTGGTTCGCCGCCGCCAAGGACAAATCGCCGCTCACCGGCGTGGTCAACATCGGCTATGACAACTCCACCAACGGCACCCTCCAATTGCTGCCGCTGGATGTCGCGCTGGACGACAAGTCCCACCTGAAATTCTCCGGCCTGAACCTCGATGTCTCGGCCAACGCCCAGGCGCAGAAAGTCAAAGCCAACGGCTACATGGACAACTTCACACTGACCACCGTGGCTGAAGACCAGACACCGGTAAAAGTCGAATTGAGCGGCCTGACCCTGGCCAGCAACCTGGTGAAAAGTACCTATGGCTACTACACCGGCGAGAACACCCTCGAGCTGACCGACAGCAAAACCACGTTCGGCGCGCAGCAGTCGGTGTTGGGCATCAAGAAATTCGAAATGAAGAACCAGACCGAGGAGTCGGGCACCAGTGCTTCCGGGCGTGCCGATTACAAGATCGGTGAAGTGTCCCTGAACGGCAAATCGGTGGGTTCGGCGCAGATGGCCATGAGCCTGAAGAACCTCGACATCCCGGCGACAATGTCATTGATGCAGATTTACCAGACCAAACTGCAGCCCTATGAAAAAGCCGCCGCCGAAGCGGCCGCGGCTGGCGAACCGGCACCCGAGCTGGTCTTGACCCCGGCCGAAGAAGCCCAGGTCAAAACCGGTCTGGAGAAACTGCTGGCGGCCGGTCCTCAAGTCGCCCTGGAGAACCTGTCGTTCACCACCGCCAACGGTGAAAGTCGCGCCAACCTGCTGCTCGACCTGACCAAACCACAATCCATGGACCTGCCGCCGGATCAACTGACCCAACAGCTGATCGCCCTGCTGGACGTCAATATTCAAGTGTCCAAACCGATGCTGGTTGATTTGCTCAGCGTCCAAGGGCAAATCGACGGTCAGACCGACGCCAAGGTCATCGCTGATCAGGCCACGGCCACGGCCGACATGTTCGGCGCCATGGCGGTCGGCACGCAGTTCGCCAAACTGGACGGCACCAACATCGTCACCAAGCTGCACTACGCCAACAAACAAGTGGAATTCAACGGCCAGAAAATGACCGTCGAAGAGTTTGTCGGCTTTGTCATGAGCAAGCTCGGTGGTGCTGGCGTCGTCCAGTAAAACCACAAACCCTGTAGGAGCTGCCGAAGGCTGCGATCTTTTGATCTTCAAAGGCAACAGATCGCGGCCTGCGGCAGCGCCTGCACATGTTCAGATCAATCGCGAATCAGCCGCCACGCCTCGTCAACAGGCAGCGGCTGTTTCATCCGCTCGGCCAGCATCGCCATCGCCCGCTCTTCATCGCAGGCGATGGCGGCGGTCACCACACCGTTCTTGCCGAACAGGCCGATAAACGGTGGGTGGTACGGATCGCCCTTGAACTCGACCTCGTCCCACGTTTCGGCGTGACCGAGGTAGTCGTAGTTCTTGCCGAAGTGCCAGGTCCAGAAGTACGGCACATCCAGGTAATGCTCGTCACCGCCCAGCATATTTGCCGCCGCGATCCGTGCGTGCTGTTGTGCCAGGCGCCAATGCTCGATTCGTTGCGGCTGGCCGTTGAGCGGGAAGGTCGCGATATCACCGGCCGCCCACACCCCTTCGACCACGCGCATACCGCCATCGACCTTAAGGGAATGATCTTTTTCCTTGGGCAGATCCTTGAACGGTCCCGTTGCCGGGCTGACGCCAATACCGACCAATACCAAATCCGCCGGCAAACGCTGACCGTTTTTCAGTTTCACCGCTTCAACCTTGTCTGTGCCCTCAATCTGCGCGGCTTCGCTGTCGGTGTGAAACACCACGCCGTGGGCCACATGGCGGGCAAGAATGGCTTTGCCGACCGTTGCGCCGAACTGTTTGGCGAAGGGCACCTCGTGACGGGCCAGAACCGTGACGTCCAGGCCGTATTCGCGTAGCGCCGACGCGGACTCCATCGCGATAAAGCTGTCACCGATAATCACGGCCCGTTGGCCTGGCTGGGCCGCGGCCAGAATTTTTTGTGCCTGGTCTTTCGAGCGCAGCAAAAACACCTGCGGCAGGGCGGCGCCCGGTAAATCCAGAGATTTGGGTGTGCCGCCCGTGGCGATCAGCGCAGCGTCATAGGTCAATGTCTGGCCATCCTTGAGCTGCACGGTTCGGGCCTTGGCATCCAGGCTCGCCACTTCACCGTTTATGCGATCAATGCGCTGCTCGCGATAAAAGTTTTCATCACGCAGCGGCGGGACTTCCTCTGGCGGCATCTCCCCGGCGATCACGAATTTACTCAACACGGTACGGTCGTAACCGGCCTCGGGTTCGCGGTCGATCAGCAGCACGCGGCCACCGAAACCCTTTTCGCGCAACGCCGCTGCACCCGCCGTGCCTGCGGCGCCGGCGCCGATAATCACAAACGTACGTTCATCATCGGCGGGTGGGGTGTGAGCATCCGGAAGCGGGTTTTCGTCGACCCAGACTTCATCATCGCGCACTTCCAGGGGATAGCGCTTGAGGCTGTCCAGCGACGGTGGTTCACACAACGCGCCGTCCTCGATCCGGTACGCTGCCTTGTGCCATGGGCAAATCAGGCGCCCATGGCACAGCGCCCCTTCGGCCAGCGGCGCCCCGGCGTGGGGGCATTCGCCCTGATAGGCGCGCAATTCATCGCCACTGCGCAGCAAGACGATTTTGGTGTCCCCAATCCGGACTTCCAGGCCTCGGTTATCGGGAACATCGGCAAAACGGGCAACGCGGTGCAGTGCCATGATCGTTCTCCAGGCAGGCGTTTCACTTAAGAGTCTGGCGCCTATCCCGTGGTTCAGCCAATTCCCACTGCCACCGCACGAACGGTTTGGCTATAGTTTGCACGCCGACCACGGCCCCACCCGCACAAGGTGCTCCGGTATGACCCGATTGACCTCTCTGAACCCTTGGCTGGCGGCCGTTGCCGTCGCACTTTGCGTGCAGTTTCCGGCGCAGGCCCAGGAACGCTTCACCGTCAGCATTCCCGGCGTTTCGGACAATCGCCTGTTCACCTCGGCGGCGGCCAGCGATGCGCCCGGGTGCGGCGGCAAGAACCAGTCCCCGGCCCTGAGCTGGACTGCGCCCCCGACGGGCACGCTGAGCTACGCCATCGTCATGCACGACCCGGACGGTCAGAAAGGCCTGGGTGTCGATCACTGGATTCACTACGGCATCAAACCCTCGACCCGTCAGATTGCACCCGGTGTCGGCGCCAAATCCGCCCTCGAAGGCGTGAGTGGCAGCAACAGCAAAGGCACCACCGGCTACATCGGCCCTTGCCCGCCGGTCGGCGACAGCTCCCACCACTACATCATCCAGCTCTACGCGCTCGACCTTGCGCCGGACGCCTTGCCCGCTGGCCTGACCCGCGCGCAATTGCTGGAAAAAATCAAAGGCCATGTGCTGAAAAACAGCAGCGTGGTGCGGCGTTATCACCGCTGAAGATTTTTACAGCGGGTTTAACCCGAACTGACCGGGCTGTCCGTCTCAGAGGATGAATGGATCAATTTCCTCCTGAGGTCAGCCCCCATGTCCCTCCCTCTGCATGTCCTCCGCCCGGCCGCCCAGGGTTTCACCGCCGGGTTGCTGCTGGCCGTTGCCGGTTGCGGTGTTTCGTCCAAGCCTGAATCCGCTGCGGTTCCGGTTTCGCCTCCGGCGCAAAGTATGTTGGTGCGCAATGAGGCGGTCATGGCCGATGCGACCATGACCAAACGCAGCCTGCGTCCGGCCCCCATGGCGGGGTTTGCGCCTGAATCTTCGCCGCCGGGTTATCAGGATGAGCAGCGTGAGCACTATCAAGCGCTGGCGGATAACCCGATTCACAGCGTCGCCGAAGCGCCGGTCTCCACCTTCAGCGCCGACGTCGACACGGGCGCCTACGCCAACGTTCGCCGCCTGCTCAATCAAGGTCGCCTGCCACCCGAAGGCGCGGTGCGGCTGGAGGAGCTGGTCAACTACTTCCCCTACGATTACGCCTTGCCCACCGACGGATCGCCGTTCGGCGTGACCACTGAGCTGGCGCCGTCCCCGTGGAACCCGCACACCCGCTTGCTGCGCATCGGCATCAAGGCGTCGGACCGTGCGGTGGCGGAACTGGCCCCGGCGAACCTGGTGTTTCTGGTGGACGTGTCCGGTTCGATGGATCGGCGCGAGGGCTTGCCGCTGGTCAAGAGCACCCTGAAATTGCTGGTCGATCAGTTGCGCGAGCAGGATCGGGTGTCGCTGGTGGTTTACGCCGGCGATTCGCGTGTGGTGCTCGAGCCAACTTCTGGACGGGAAAAAGCGAAAATTCGTACAGCCATTGATCAATTGACTGCGGGCGGTTCCACCGCCGGGGCGTCGGGCATCGAGCTCGCCTATCAAATGGCGCAGCAAGCGTTCATCCCCAAAGGCATCAACCGCATCCTGCTGGCCACCGACGGCGATTTCAATGTCGGCATCAGCGACTTCGACAGCCTCAAGCAAATGGCTGTGGACAAACGCAAGACTGGCGTTTCCCTGACCACCCTGGGTTTTGGTGTGGATAACTACAATGAACACCTGATGGAACAACTGGCCGACGCCGGCGACGGCAACTACGCCTACATCGACAACCTGCGCGAGGCACGCAAAGTGCTGGTGGATCAGCTCGGCTCGACCCTCGCGGTGGTGGCGAAAAACGTGAAGCTGCAAGTGGAGTTCAACCCGGCGCGGGTCAGCGAGTACCGGTTGTTGGGCTATGAGAATCGCGCGCTGAAGCGTGAGGATTTCAGCAACGACAAGGTTGATGCCGGTGAAATCGGCGCAGGGCACACGGTCACGGCGTTGTACGAAATTGTGCCGAAGGGCGAGAAGGGCTGGTTGGAGCCGTTGCGGTATGGCAAGTCCGAGTCGGTTGTTTCGGGGAGTGCCGGGGAACTGGCGATGCTGCGTGTGCGTTATCAGTTGCCCGAAGGTGGGAATAGTCGCTTGATCGAGCGGCCGATTGCGGGGGGGACGGAAGGCAAGGCCAGTGACGACCTGCGATTTGCGGCGGCCGTGGCAGCGTTTTCCCAGCAGCTCAAGGACGGCCGTTACACCGGTGATTTCAGCCTGAAGGACACCGAAGCCTTGGCTCGCGGGGCGCGAGGCGAAGACCGATTCGGTCTGCGCGCAGAGTTCGTTCAACTGGTGGAACTTGCGCAGAGCCTGCGAACCACCACAGCATCCAACAGTGAGCCGCTTAAAGGAGGCTACAACTGACATGTCTGCTCCC
Organism: Pseudomonas sp. NFX71; assembly: GCF_048079215.1. NCBI lineage: Bacteria > Pseudomonadati > Pseudomonadota > Gammaproteobacteria > Pseudomonadales > Pseudomonadaceae > Pseudomonas > Pseudomonas sp. NFX71. The sequence goes on from NZ_CP182230.1 coordinate 2,105,742, forward strand.
GAATCGAGCGACGAATCACTGCTGGCCCGCTATCGCTCGGGCGACGGGCCTGCGTTCGAGATTCTGTACGCCCGTCACCGGCAAGGCCTTTATCGATTCCTCCTCGGCCTCAGCGGCAAGTCCGAACTGGCCGAAGAGGTTTACCAGGAAACCTGGCTAAGCCTGATCCGCAGCACCAGTCAGCCACAAGGTCGGGCGAATTTTCGTACATGGCTTTACCAGATCGCCCGCAATCGCCTGATCGATCACTGGCGCAAACACGGAATCCACAACCCCTTGCACGACAGCTATGACGAACAGACCCACGCCCTGGCCGATGACACCGCCGATCCCGAACAACTGCTGAGCCTGAGCCGCGATACCCAGCGCCTCGAGGTCGCCCTGCACACCTTGCCCACCGACCAGCGCGAAGTATTCCTGCTGCGCGCCCACGGCGATCTCGACCTGCCGCAGATCGCCACCCTCACCGAAACACCGCTGGAGACCGTCAAAAGCCGCTTGCGCTACGCCCAGCAAAAACTGCGTCGGCTGCTGGCCGAGGAGGTACTGACATGACTGACGCCCGCAAACCACCGGAAGACGAAGTGCTTCAACATTTCCGCGAGCATTCGACCGGCGCACCACCGGCCCATCTTGATGCCTTTATCCTGTCCGCCGCACAGCGTGAAGTCCCTGCGCCGAAACCGAACCGGTGGCAACGCTGGGTTCAGGCGTGCCAGAAACCCCGTTGGCAGGTCGCATTTGCCAGCCTTGTCGGTGTCGCGCTGATGCTGGCGCTGGTGCAGCGAACTCCAGAACAGCCCGCGAGTTACGACTTCGCACCCAAAGCGTCCGCACCGGTCGCCAAAAAAGAGGCCGCACAGGCACCGTCGTCGGTTGCGCGCTCGCTGGCGACCCCAGCGCCAGCCGCACCGATGGCCGGTTTCGCCGCCCCTGCGCAGAGCGAATCGATCAACGCCGAAGTGGCCGATGAAGCAAAAGTCAGCAAACGCGCCGCCGCCCCGGTGAAAACCCTGGATGAGCAATTGCTTGAAGTCCTGCGCCTACAAAGTGCCGGTCAGACACTCGCGGCGGATGAATTGTTGGCGACATTGCACAAGCGCTTTCCCCAGGAAAATCTCGCGGCACGACTCAAGGAATTGAAGAAAAACTGAGGGGAGCGATGCTCCGCGATTTGGCATCAACACCCGAAAGCGCGCACTATCGGCCTATAGCCGATGCGTTGGAGGATGCCGTGGCAAAAAAAATCGACCGCATCGCCCAAATGCTCAACTGCCCGGAAAAGGGCGAGGAACTGCGGCGAGCAGTGACTGAGAGTCGTAAGGAGTTTCTTCTGGCCAAGCAGGCAGAGGCAGCGCCTGAAGAAGACGTTCTTGATGAGGAAGAGATTGAGGACGACGAGGATGATGAGTACGACGAGTTTGATTGGACGACTGAGTGACCTTCTCTGGTGAAATGATCTCCCCGTAGGAGCGAGCTTGCTCGCGATGTTCTTCCAGACAACGCGGGCATTCAGGCTGCTTGCGTCATCGTAAACGCCCATCGTCGGAACACCGCCCGGAGCCGGCTCGCTCCTACAGAAAAAGCCCCACATCCCAGTGATTTTGGGCTTGTTTAAAAGGGCTTTGGTTTACTTCTAGCAAGCTACAAACTCTTGCGCCATTACCTACGGCTACGCCAGAATCCGCCGGCTTGTGCGCTTTGGGACCGGTCTGTAATTTGACTCGCGTCACTGGTTTTCAGTGATCGGGTTTAGCAGCCCGCCGTGGTTAGTGAAGTGCATAGCATCCTCTTCAGTCAGGTTATTAACCTGCACATTATGGTGGCTGTGCGTGGGGCGCCCCCGGGCGCGCCGGTTTGCTAACTTCCCGGTCTGCTAACCCGCGCACAGCCGCCACCCATCGTTTAGCAGCGACGTGTGAACGGCTCCACTTCTGGAGTTAGTCAAATGTCCAAAATAGTCCCCGACCCACCAGCATCCGAACCACAGCAACCTGAACGCAAAGGCTCGCTCTTCACCGTCAGCCCCAACATCAATACCGAAACCCTGCTCGCCAACGCCTCGGAAGACCTGCTGTCAATCAGCGCCATCGCCGCCGACCTTGCCGACGGTGTGGACGGTTCACGCCGCTCCAAAGCCCTGGCACTCAGCCGCATGGCCGATGGCGTGCATTTGTTGGTGGAACGAGCGCTGGATCACCTGGATGAGCCAGAGATGGCCGCGATCTTCACCAGGCAGCAGAACCAAACCGCTGACGCTTAGGCGCCGGCCACAAAAAATGGGCACTGGATAATTGTGGGAGCGGGCCGGCTCTGGGCGGTGTTCCGACGATGGTCTTAAACGATAACGCGGGCTGCCTGAATGCCCGCGTTATTTTGATCAAATTATTTATTGATCCGTATCTGCCCAAGCTGGATCCACGAGCAGAGCGACACGATCTCGCAGACTATTGGTTCACCAAAGTGTTCGGCGCCATTCTTGGCGTCTGCCGCAGTTAAAACATTAAGCGGAACAGGACAGTTGAAAGATGAGCTCAGGACTATCGAAGGTCTTTCCAATCATGCTTTCAAGACCACTTACCTGCTCTGGTGATAGCTCGTATTCATAAATGGCATCTTCCGGCTCAAGCCATGCCATCAGCTCTGCCAATGTCGAAAATTGGTCAGCAGGGATTTCAATGCTGAAAACCAATTGCTCGGTTTTCTTGTCGAACGCAAGAATTTCATATTGCATTTTTTCGGGCTCCTCTCAAATTACTTTGGCGTGGTCCGGGCTGTCTCGGCGTTCAGCTGACTCAGACCGGGCGCCCTGACCGCCTCCAGCGGCGACCTGTTCTGGCGTGCTGTTAGGGGCCCAACTGGTTAGCTAGGCTTCTAGCCCAATGAATAGATCCAGGTCGTTGGGTAACTGCTCATTAATCGCGGTCGCAATCCGCTGAGATTGGTCGCCTGTAAGCAGCCATTCGCCGTCCGGGCTTTCTGCAAGGCTTTGCCACCCCAGCACTTCTAGTGCCGCTGGCTCAAACTGCGACAGTACGTCTAGTTCATATTTCAGCGAAGTATCATCACTGTCGCCCGATAAAAAACCTGTGATGCATAGGTGCATGATTTTCCCCTGAATTACTTTGGAGTTGTTCTGCCTGGCTCGGCGCCCTTGGTCCGCTCTCCTGTGTCAGGGTTGAACTCTCCCAGATGCTTTCCTTGTTTGTCGTACAACTCAACCCGGCCATTCTCGTAGTCCCACTCATAAATGCGTCCCTTGCGATCCTTCCAGCGTTTGCGTTTCTGCCCGCCACCTTTGACTGAGCTCTTGGAAGGGCTGAGCACCGCATCTGGAAAAGCCGTTAGTCCTTTGGGGGCTGGGTGATAGTTGTGGTCGCCCCCAATAGGCCGAGCAAACACCACGTACAGCGACTTCAGCCCCGCGTCCGCTGGAAACACCAGAATACAGTCGTCAGTGGTGATGTCCTCACCGGGGAGGCCTTCGAGCTGACTGTCTGTATTGTCCGGAATCGGGTGGACAAGGATGGTGCCAAGCTGTTCGCCGCTGCTGTCGGGGTAGATCAGAGGGGGCATCTGTCCCAGTGGCCCGCGCTGGGGCGTCCACAAGATAGTGATGCCATTGAGCTTGGCTTCCAAGGCAGTTTTATCGGCATTCCACGTGGCTTGCACCGTGCGTACCGTATCGTCGCCGGATGCGGTGGTGTGGATGCCGTAGACCTGAAATACCCCCTCGGTGTCTCGACGAAACTGAAATCGCACACGGGTGGGCGCGTGGGTCATGCTGCGCAACTGATTATCGGAATGGAGGGTGCCGTCGCCCATCTGAGTGGGGAGCATGCCGAGTATGAAAACACTGGCAGGCCCGCCAGCACCGCGAATCGTCCAGTTAAGACGCTGCTGCAGTATGCCGCCGCCGGCCATGCGGCCTAGTGCCAGATCGGCACCGAGTGCCGTCGCTACGGCGGTGCTGGCAGACGGAAAAAGCATGGCGCCCGCGACCATTATCTTGCCAAAGTTCGAGGCGGGCTCCGGAGCGGTGCCGGCGTCGGTGCGACACCAGTTACCGGGGATGCAGGATTTGGCAAAGACCTGATCGTCGCGAGGCTTGACCTGTGGCCATGGATCTTTTGGGGGGATATAGACCGGTTCAGGCGCTGGCGCTGATCTAACCATGAAGCCACTGCCTGAGCTGGCAAAGCGCTCCTTTACCAACAGCAAATCACCCTTGCGGACGGCCTCGATAATTTCGCTGTCGCTGCTGATGGGGGAATGGCTCCCAAAATGAGTGAGTCCGCCAATGCAATGGCGACCACGGGCCAGCGCGTCTTTAACCAATCGGGCGGCATTGGCGGGGCTTTCGGTCTGCTCGAGGCCCTTGTCGACATTCCTTATCAAACGCATGGCGTTCCCTTCGGTTTAGTCCTCGGGGAGGCATTCTGGCGAGCATGAAGCGCGCCGGGCAAAAAACAGTTTTGCGGGATTTGTCTGAATCGGAGGAGGGGGAGTAGCGCCCCTGACTGCAACACCCACAAAAAAGCCCCAGACCCTAAGGCCTGAGGCTTTCTCGTTTCTATCTATGGTGCACCAGGCGGGATTCGAACCCACGACCCCTGCCTTCGGAGGGCAGTACTCTATCCAGCTGAGCTACTGGTGCAAGCGGGCGCCATGATACTCATATGCACTGCAGGCGTCCATGCCGCTGAATCGACAGCGCTTTTGCGAAGCGTAACCTGCGTTTGCTACGTTGATCAGAAAAAATGGGCAAATGCGGCGTTTTCGTTCTTTTTTTCGAACAGGCTATTGTCCTTTAACCCCTTTGATCCTAGGATTCGTTTGAGATTTCAAACGCTCTTGTCTGGGTGCTGAACCGCACGAGTTCATTCCGTGCGCTATTTATGTGCTTCAGCCCGGTGAATGATTTCCCTGACGGCAGCCTTTTGAGGCGCCTTTCTACAATCATAATTTGCTCCGCGCCTGTCGCGGTGCTGTTAAGGAAAGCCGACATGCAGCTTAAAGACACCCAGTTGTTCCGCCAGCAAGCCTTTATCGATGGCGCTTGGGTCGATGCGGACAATGGTCAGACGATCAAGGTCAACAACCCGGCAACGGGCGAAATTCTGGGCACCGTGCCGAAAATGGGCGCTGCCGAAACCCGCCGTGCGATCGAAGCCGCCGACAAGGCGCTGCCGGCCTGGCGTGCACTGACCGCCAAGGACCGTGCGAACAAGCTGCGTCGCTGGTTCGAACTGATCATCGAGAACCAGGATGACCTGGCTCGCCTGATGACCATGGAACAGGGCAAGCCATTGGCCGAAGCCAAGGGCGAAATCGTTTACGCCGCTTCCTTTATCGAGTGGTTCGCTGAAGAAGCCAAACGCATCTACGGTGACGTGATTCCGGGCCACCAGCCAGACAAGCGCCTGATCGTGATCAAGCAGCCAATCGGCGTGACCGCTGCAATCACCCCGTGGAACTTCCCGGCCGCGATGATCACCCGTAAAGCCGGCCCGGCCCTGGCCGCCGGTTGCACCATGGTGCTCAAGCCTGCTTCGCAAACCCCGTTTTCCGCATTCGCCCTGGCTGAACTGGCCCAGCGTGCCGGCATTCCTGCTGGCGTGTTCAGCGTTGTTTCCGGTAGCGCCGGCGACATCGGCAGCGAGCTGACCAGCAACCCGATCGTGCGTAAATTGTCGTTCACTGGCTCGACCGAAATCGGTCGTCAGCTGATGGCCGAATGCGCCAAGGACATCAAGAAAGTGTCCCTGGAACTGGGCGGCAACGCGCCGTTCATCGTGTTCGACGATGCGGATCTGGATAAGGCCGTCGAAGGCGCGATCATTTCCAAATACCGCAACAACGGTCAGACCTGCGTCTGCGCCAACCGTCTGTACATCCAGGATTCGGTCTACGACGCGTTCGCCGAGAAGCTGAAAGTGGCCGTGTCCAAGCTCAAGATCGGCAACGGTCTGGAAGAAGGCACCACCACCGGTCCGCTGATCGACGAGAAAGCCGTGGCCAAGGTTCAAGAGCACATTGCTGACGCCGTTTCCAAAGGCGCAACCGTGCTGTCCGGCGGCAAGAGCATGGAAGGCAACTTCTTCGAGCCGACCATCCTGACCAACGTGCCGAAGAACGCAGCCGTGGCCAAGGAAGAAACCTTCGGTCCATTGGCGCCGCTGTTCCGCTTCAAAGACGAAGCCGAAGTGATCGCGATGTCGAACGATACCGAGTTCGGTCTGGCTTCGTACTTCTACGCTCGCGACCTGGGCCGTGTGTTCCGTGTGGCGGAAGCCCTGGAATACGGTATGGTCGGCGTCAACACCGGGTTGATCTCCAACGAAGTCGCGCCGTTCGGCGGCATCAAGGCGTCGGGCCTGGGCCGTGAAGGCTCCAAGTACGGCATCGAAGATTACCTGGAAATCAAATACCTCTGCCTGGGCATCTAAGCTCGTAACAGACAGGCCACGGCAAGGCATTGCTTCAAACGCAAAGGGCACGAGAGCGCTGTTCCTTTGCGTGTTTCAAACGGGATTTTCTCTGTGGCCGGGAACGTTGTGGCAGTCGATCATCGCATGCTGTCGCCGTTGCACCCCGCCGCATTTTCCTTGAACCACACCGCCCGATGAGCGGTGAATGAGGACTTTATGAGCAAGACTAACGCTTCTTTGATGAAACGCCGCGAAGCCGCTGTACCGCGCGGTGTTGGCCAGATTCACCCGATCTTCGCCGACCACGCGAAGAACGCTACCGTGACCGACGTTGAAGGTCGCGAGTTCATCGACTTCGCCGGCGGTATCGCCGTGCTGAACACCGGTCACCTGCACCCGAAAGTCATCGCGGCCGTGACTGCACAGCTGAACAAGCTGACTCACACTTGCTTCCAGGTCCTGGCCTACGAGCCGTACGTGGAACTGTGCGAAAAAATCAACGCCAAGGTGCCAGGTGATTTCGCCAAGAAAACCCTGCTGGTCACCACCGGTTCCGAAGCCGTGGAAAACGCCGTGAAAATCGCCCGTGCCGCTACTGGCCGTGCCGGCGTGATCGCTTTCACCGGCGCTTACCACGGTCGCACCATGATGACCCTGGGCCTGACCGGTAAAGTCGTGCCTTACTCGGCCGGCATGGGCCTGATGCCAGGCGGCATCTTCCGCGCGCTGTACCCGAACGAACTGCACGGTGTGAGCATCGACGATTCGATCGCCAGCATCGAACGCATCTTCAAGAACGACGCCGAGCCGCGTGACATCGCTGCCATCATCATCGAGCCGGTTCAGGGCGAAGGCGGTTTCTACGTCGCGCCTAAAGAGTTCATGAAGCGCCTGCGCGCTCTGTGCGACCAGCACGGTATTCTGTTGATCGCTGACGAAGTGCAGACCGGCGCTGGCCGTACCGGCACTTTCTTCGCCATGGAACAGATGGGCGTCGCTGCCGACCTGACCACCTTCGCCAAATCCATCGCAGGCGGCTTCCCGCTGGCCGGTGTGTGCGGCAAGGCCGAATACATGGACGCCATCGCTCCAGGCGGCCTGGGCGGCACCTACGCCGGTAGCCCGATCGCTTGCGCCGCGGCCCTGGCCGTGATGGAAGTGTTCGAGGAAGAGCACCTGCTGGACCGCTGCAAGGCTGTCGGCGAGCGTCTGGTCACTGGCCTCAAGGCCATCCAGGCCAAGTACCCGGTGATCGGCGAAGTCCGTGCCCTGGGTGCGATGATCGCGGTCGAGCTGTTCGTTGATGGCGACAGCCACAAGCCGAACGCTCCAGCGGTAGCCGCCGTTGTGGCCAAGGCTCGCGAAAAGGGCCTGATCCTGCTGTCTTGCGGCACCTACGGCAACGTTCTGCGCGTCCTGGTACCGCTGACTGCGCCGGACGAGCAACTGGACAAAGGTCTGGCAATCATCGAAGAGTGCTTCTCGGAGCTCTGATCGATTGGTGAGCTGATCGACAAAAAACCCGCTTCGGCGGGTTTTTTTGTCTGTATTACACACTGCGCTGTTTGGAATGCCCCGCATTGACTAAGGTACAAGCATTGAGAGGGAGCTTGTTGCATGACGGCCGTTGATTTGCCCGCTATACCCCGAGTGTTGATTGCCGAGGCCGATCCCTGGTCGCGGGATCTGCTCAAGCAAGTGCTGCTGAATGTGCGCTGTGATGCGCGCCTGGATCTGTGCGCCGATGGCCACGACGCGCTGACGCGACTGGCGGAAAACGTTTACGACCTGGTGATTGTCGACTGGGAACTGCCCGGCGTGGATGGCTTGAATGTCTTGCGCAGCGTTCGTCAACGCAAACGCAATCCGCCGTTGCCTTTCATCCTGATGAGCAACCGTAATGATGGTGCCAGCGTGCGCGAAGCCTTGCCGTATGCGCCCACCGCGTACCTGGCCAAACCGTTGAACATGGAGAGCCTGACCCAGCGTCTGCAAGGTTTGCTGCTCAATGCTGGAGAAGAAGTGTTCTGCGATGTACCGGTTTTGGCGCCGGGCATGACGTTATCGGTGTTTCTCGAGCGTCGACGTGAGCAGGCCGACGGCGCGCCGCTGATGACGGATGTACAGCTGGCGGTCGAACGCAGCCTCAACCCCAGTGGCCTCGATCTGATGCGGCTGGAAGATGAAATCCGTACCGATCCGCAGATTACCGCCGTCCTGATCGCCGCCGCCAACAGCGCCGCCCAGCACCATGGCGTCGCCGTACAAACCCTGTCCCAGGCGTTGCAGCGACTGGGCACCGGGCAGAGCATGAACCTGATTCTGGGGTTGGCGCTCAAGCGCAGTGCCCGGCTTAGCGATCCGTTGTTGGCGGACTATGCCGAGCGTTATTGGGAACTGTCGCTGCACACCGCCGAATACGCCCGAACACTGGCGCGTTTGCTGGACCTGGATCAGGACCGGTGCTATTGCGCCGGGATGTTGCATCGCCTGGGTGATCTGGCGCTGCTTCGCTGTCTGCAGGAATGGAAGCAGGCCGGCGGTGAGCTGGATGAATGGGAGGAGGTGGGTGATGCCCTCGCCGAATTCGGCGCGGCTTACGGTTCCGCGCTGCGGACCCGCTGGCGCTTGCCTCTGGAACTGCGAGAGCTGATTGCGGCGGTGTACCAGCTCGGTGGCGGGGTTTATTCCCGCGAGGCGCTGGTGATGAACATGGCGGCGCAGATGGCACGTCTGGGCGAGCATGAGGGCATTGAGGGGCTGGCCAAGAGCCGGACGGCGCGGTTGCTGAAGATCGGGTTGCCGGAATTGATGCGGCTGCGCAAAAAACAAGCCGATCGCTTGTAGAAGCGGGCTTGGTGTTAGGGCTGTCAGCCAGAGATGATCCGGTTCTTGCCCTGGCGCTTCGCTTCATACATCGCCGCGTCCGCCCGGGCAAACAGGCTCTCGATGCTTTCATCCTCGGCGGTCAGGCTGGTCAAGCCCTGGCTGACGGTGATGCCGAACGTCTGCTGATCATGGCTGAAGGTCAATCGCTGAATCTCCCGTTGCAGACGCTCGGCCACTTGCATGGCCATGTCTGGCGCGCAGCCGGGAAACACCGCGGCAAATTCCTCACCGCCGATTCGTCCGAACACATCACCGCGACGCAACGCCTCGCGACCGGTCTCGGCGATGTGTTGCAGTACGTTGTCGCCTTCCGGGTGGCCGTAGGTGTCGTTGATCACCTTGAAGTCATCGATGTCCAGCAGCAGAAACGCCAGCGGTGCGCCCTGTTGGCGAGCCAGTTCGAATTCGCGGTGGGCACAGTCGAAGAAATGCCGGCGATTGCTGCTCTTGGTCAAAACGTCGGTAGTCGCCAGGCGATGCAGCTCGCTTTCCATCTGTTTCTTGTCGGTGATGTCTTCGGCAATGCCGACGATGATCACTGGCTGGCCCGGTTCGGCCTGACGGTTGATGAAGCACTTGTCACTGAGCCAGCGCACTTGGCCATCGGCGGCGATGATGCGGTACTCGCGGTCTTCGACAGCGCCTTTTTCCAGCACTTCGGCGAGGCTGCGCTCGGCGTACTCCAGATCGTCGGGGTAGATGCTGTCGCGCCACTGGTTGGAGTCGGACAGTAACAGACCTGCGGAACGACCGAAGATCCGCTCATAGGCAGGGCTGACGTAGAGCACCTGGCGGGTTTCCCAGTTGAATGCCCAAAGCACCGCGTTGACGCTTACCAGCAGGGAACTGAATAGCTGTTCGCGTTCGCTCAGGCGTGCGACTTCGCCTTGGGCGTGCATCAGCGCCATCAGGGTTTGTGCGGCCTCGGGCCACTGGGGTAGGGATGAGTCTTGGAGGTTCTTGGTGACCATCGACACAAATCTCAAAGGGCGTGCCGCGTATTGGACAGCGGTCGCAACAAAGCCCGCCGTAGTGGCGAAGTGTCTTTGAGATAGGGGATTTGGAGCTTAGTTCCCGCCCTGAGTGGCGAGGGGGCTTGCTCCCGCCGGGCGGTATTGGCGACGCGTTTTTTTGGTTAAAACGCGTCGTCAGGTTTTGCGTCTGCTGCGCAGCCGAGCGGGAGCAAGCTCCCTCGCCACAGAAAGCCCCTCAGCAGGGTCAGACAGCGGCAGGGCGCAGGGAGTAGGTTTTCAACTGATCGGCAAAGTCGCGCAGGGATTGAATCCCGCTGGCTTCGGCTTCGTGTACCCAATCCTTGATGGCGGCCAGCATGTCGTGACCATTTGAGCTGGTCTTGACCCAGATCTGCTGCAAGGCCAGTCGTTTCTCGTAAATTACCTTCAGCGCCTGGCTGTGCTCGAGCATGGTCTGGATGCGTACGTGGTGCTTGTCATCGAGCAGGCTGGTTTCCCGGGAGAGCAGGCGTTTGGCCCGATGGAACTGGTGACGGACCGAGTGATCGACCTTTTCCAGTTCCTGTTTGACCAGCGGTGCGATCACCAGTTTGCGGTACTGGGCCATGATCTGGAAGCGGTTGTTGAGGATGGCCATGGCGGTGTCCATGTCCAGGCTGCCTTTGCCTTCGACCCGGTGGGCAATCGGTACAACCCGCTGAACCTTGGCCAGACGCAGGAAGCTGAAGACCTGGATCCAGGCCCAGCCGAGGTCGAACTCCCACTTCTTCACCGACAGTTTTGCCGAGTTAGGGTAGGTGTGATGGTTGTTATGCAGTTCTTCGCCACCGATCAGGATGCCCCAGGGCACCAGGTTGGTCGCCGCATCGCGGCATTCGAAGTTGCGGTAGCCGATGGCATGGCCCAGGCCATTGACCACGCCGGCGGCCCAGATTGGGATCCACATCATCTGGATGGCCCAGATGGTGATACCGATGGTGCCGAACAGCAGCAGGTCGATGACGCCCATGATTGCAACGCCCAGCAGCGGGAAACGGCTGTAGAGGTTGCGTTCGATCCAGTCTTCGGGGCAGTTCTTGCCGTAGATGCGCAGGGTCTCGGGGTTTTCCGCTTCGGCGCGGTACAGCTCGGCACCTTTGCGCAGAACGGTGGACAAGCCCTTGATGACCGGGCTGTGCGGGTCATCGACGGTTTCGCATTTGGCGTGATGCTTGCGGTGGATGGCGGTCCACTCGCGGGTGTTCTGCGCCGTGGTCAGCCACAGCCAGAAGCGGAAGAAATGTTTCAGGCCAGCATTGAGCTCAAGGGAGCGATGGGCTGAATAACGATGCAGATAGACCGTGACGCCGATAATCGTGACGTGGGTCATCAGCAGGGTGACTGCCACCAGTGACCAGGGCGACAAGCCGAGAAAACCTTCGTACCACATAGGCTATAGGGCCCTCGAAAAAGAAAAAAACAGCCGTTGCATTATCACTAAGCCCACAGATAAAACCAGTCGCCCTTTCAGATAAGAGTGGCCGGATGTTTCTTTAACCTATAATTCGAATCCTTTTTGTAGGGACATGGACGGCCGAATGTCTGCCACCTATCGCGACGCTTTGCGTGCAGCGCTGCTTTACCTGTTGCTATCCGTAGTCTGGCTGCAGTTCAGTGGTTATTTATTGAACAGCTTCTTCGATAGCTCTAACGAGCTACTGCGGTGGCAACTGATCAACGGTTACGCTTGGGTCTTACTCAGCACCGGGTTGATTTTTATCGCTCGAGCGCGATTGCTCCGTTGCCTGGGCTTCGGCGCCACCTTGCGTGAGCGCCATGAAGATCGTGAGCGTTTGCGTCAGGCCGCCGCCGTATTCGATTGCACCCGCGAAGGCGTGCTGGTCACCAATAGCAAGGGGGTGATCGTCCACGTAAACCGGGCGTTCATGGAAATCACCGGTTATTCGGATGAAGAAGTCCTGGGCCACCAACCCAGCCTGTTCAAGTCAGGCCGTCACCCGGCGGCTTTCTACCAGGCGATGTTCGCGACACTGAACAGTTGCGGTGAATGGAGCGGTGAAATCTGGAACCGCCGCAAGAGCGGCGAAATCTACCCGCAATGGCAGACGATCCGTCTGATTCACGACGACCAGGGCCAGCTCAGTCATTACGTCGCCGTGTTTTCCGATATCAGCGCGATCAAGAACTCCGAACATGAACTCAAGCATCTGGCTCATCACGACCCGTTGACGGACTTGCCTAACCGGATGCTGTTCACTGACCGTACCGAGCAGGCACTGACGTCGGCGCAACTGCACAAGCGTGGCTGTGCGTTGCTGATGATCGATCTGGATCATTTCAAGATGATCAACGACAGCCTTGGACACACGGTCGGCGACCAGTTGCTCAAGGCCGTGGCCGAGCGATTGCAGGCCTTGCTTGGCCCGGAGATCACGTTGGCGCGACTGGGGGGGGATGAGTTCGCAGTGCTCGCCGAAAGCTGTCCGCAGTTGATGCAGGCCGCTGCGCTGGCGCAGCGGATCATCGATGGTCTCAAAGAGCCGTTCCTGATTGGCGAGCATCAACTGTTCATCAATACCAGCATCGGTATCAGCCTGTTCCCCGGCGATGCCTTGAGCGCTGAACAGCTATTGCGTAACGCCGACTCGGCGCTGTTCAAGGCCAAAAGCGCCGGTCGCGATGGCTACGCCCTTTATACCGAGGAGCTGACAGCCCATGCCCAGAATAGGGTCGAGACTGCTGTAGAGCTGCGCCAGGCGCTGGAACGGCAGGAGTTGCGCGTTTATTACCAGCCGGTTCACGACTTCAGGACCCGTCGCCTGGTTGGCGTCGAGGCGCTGGTGCGCTGGGAGCATCCGAAGCGCGGACTGGTGTCGCCGGCTGAATTCATTCCCATCGCCGAACGCACCGGGTTGATCGCAGAAATCGATACCTGGGTGATGCGCCAGGCTTGTCAGCAAATGTGCTTGTGGCAGCAGGCAGGTGTGGCGTTGTCGTTTGTCGCAGTGAACGTTTCGTCTCGATTGTTCGCTCGTCGTGAGCTCTTTCAGCAAGTGGCGAAGGTGCTGCACGAAACCGGGCTGGATCCGGCGTATCTGGAACTGGAAGTCACTGAGAGCGCGGTGATGGAAGACCCGGAAGTGGCGCTGGAGCAGATGCATCGACTGCGCGAGCTGGGTGTGCGGCTGGCCATCGATGATTTCGGTACAGGCTATTCGTCGCTGCTGCGGCTCAAGCGTCTGCCGGTGCAGAAGCTCAAGATCGATCAGGGTTTTGTCGCCGGTTTGCCGTGGGATGAGGATGACGTGGCGATCGTGCGAGTGATCATCGCGCTGGCGCAAAGCATGGGGATGCAGGTGCATGCCGAAGGCATCGAGCAGGTCGAGCAGGCGAGTTTCCTTCTTGAACAGAGTTGCGATCTGGGGCAAGGCTACTGGTTTGGACGGCCGGTGCCGGCCGAGCAGTTGGACTGGATGCACTCACCAATTATCAGCTAAGTAAGCGGCCTGCTTTTTGTGGCGAGGGGACTTGTCCCCGTTGGGTCGCGCAGCGGCCCATTTTTTTGCGTCTGCTGCGCAGCCGAACGGGGACAAGTCCCCTCGCCACAAGGATTTTGCCGGGTTCGAAAAATCGTAGTTCCGCACAAACCCTCGCACTGACGGTTTGTTTTTCTGGTTATATAAACATTCTTAAATAGTCTTTTTAAGAATATCTGCACCTATCTACTATTGGTCTCACGCCGCAAGCAGTGCCGGACATTGCCAGGCGACCTCTCAGTCGAAGGAGCAGCACCATGAGCGCATCCCTGCGTAGCGTTGACGGTCAAGACGAAGCCACCATCTTGCGCGAGATCCAGAGCGCCCTGCGCGATCTGCGGTTCGGCGCCGTGGAAATCACCGTGCACAACGCTCAGGTGGTCCAGATCGAACGCAAGGAAAAATTCCGTTTGCAGAACCCGAGCAGCAAACCGAGCTGAACAACCGGCACCCCGACTCCCGCAACCATAAAAAAGCCAACACCCCGAATTCCAGGAGCTTTCACCATGTCGTCGATTCGTCATTTCGCTTTGGCCGCCCTGGCCAGTGCCCTTTTTGCGGGTTCCGCGGTTGCCAAGGATTACGAGCTGCTCAATGTGTCTTACGACCCGACGCGTGAGCTGTATCAGGATTACAACGCAGAGTTCGTGAAGTTCTGGCAGAAGGATCACGCCGGTGACACTGTGAAAATCCAGCAGTCCCACGGAGGTTCGGGCAAGCAGGGCCGTGCAGTGATCGACGGCCTGCGGGCCGATGTGGTAACCCTGGCCCTGGCCGGTGACATCGATGAAATCGCCAAGCTCGGCAAGACCCTGCCGGCGGACTGGCAGAAGCGTTTGCCGGAAGCGAGCACGCCGTACACCTCGACCATCGTGTTCCTGGTGCGCAAGGGCAACCCTAAAGGCATCAAGGACTGGGGCGACCTGGTCAAGAACGACGTGTCGGTCATCACCCCGAACCCGAAAACCTCCGGCGGCGCTCGCTGGAACTTCCTCGCGGCCTGGGCCTATGGCCTGAAAGCCAGCGGCGGCGACGAGGCCAAAGCCAAGGAATACGTACAAACCCTGTTCAAGCACGTGCCAGTGCTGGACACCGGTGCTCGCGGTTCGACCATCACCTTCGTCAACAACGGTCAGGGTGACGTGTTGCTGGCCTGGGAAAACGAAGCCTTCCTGGCCCTGAAAGAAGACGGTGGCGCCGACAAGTTCGACATCGTCGTGCCTTCGCTGTCGATCCTTGCCGAGCCGCCAGTCGCCGTCGTCGACAAGAATGCCGAGAAGAAAGGCAACGAACAGATCGCCGAAGCGTATCTCAAGCACCTGTACAGCCCGGCCGGTCAGGAAATCGCGGCGAAAAACTTCTATCGTCCACGTGACAAGGATGTCGCCGCGAAGTACGCCCAGCAGTTCCCGAAACTGGAGCTGGTGACCATCGACAAGGACTTCGGCGGCTGGAAAACCGCGCAGCCGAAATTCTTCAATGACGGTGGCGTGTTCGACCAGATCTACCAGGCGCAGTAATCTGCTGTAGGTCATAAACGAGCCCCGATTTGACCGTCGGGGTTTTGCGCGTTCTCAACCAAGGACTTTTATGTCGCGTCGTATCTCCCCCGTCATACCCGGCTTCGGGCTGACGCTGGGCTACACCTTGGTGTACCTCAGCCTGATTGTGCTCATTCCACTGGCGGCGATGTTCGTGCATGCCGCCCAACTCACCTGGGATCAGTTCTGGGCAATCATCTCGGCGCCCCGCGTGTGGGCGGCGTTGAAGCTGAGCTTCGGCACCGCGCTCTTTGCCGCGATCATCAACGGCATCATCGGCACGCTGCTGGCCTGGGTGCTGGTGCGCTACACCTTCCCCGGTCGCAAGATCATCGATGCGATGATCGATCTGCCCTTCGCATTGCCCACGGCCGTGGCCGGTATCGCGCTGACCGCGTTGTACGCCCCGACCGGGCTGGTGGGTCAGTTCGCGGCGGACCTTGGCTTCAAGATCGCGTATACCCCCCTCGGCATCACGCTGGCGCTGACTTTTGTAACCCTTCCATTCGTAGTACGTACGGTACAGCCAGTACTGGCCGATATCCCCCGTGAAGTGGAAGAGGCGGCGGCGTGCCTTGGTGCAAAACCGTTGCAGGTTTTCCGTCATATCCTGGTGCCCGCGCTGCTGCCCGCCTGGTTGACCGGTTTCGCATTGGCCTTTGCCCGCGGGGTCGGCGAGTACGGCTCGGTGATATTCATCGCCGGCAACATGCCGATGAAAACCGAGATCCTGCCGCTGCTGATCATGGTCAAGCTCGACCAGTACGATTACACCGGCGCTACCTCCATTGGTGTACTGATGCTGGTGGTTTCCTTCGTCCTGTTGCTGCTGATCAACTTGCTGCAACGCCGCATCGAAACCCCATAAGGAGGCGCGAACCATGTCCCAATCGTCTATTGCGGCCGCCTCTTCGGCCAACGCTGCCCGCCGTGGCAGTGCCACGTCGCGGCGAATCCTGATCGGCCTGTGCTGGCTGGTCTTCATCCTGTTTTTGGTGTTGCCGCTGTTTATCGTCGTGTCCCAAGGGCTGAAAAACGGCTTGGGCGCGTTCTTCACCGCGATCTTCGAACCGGACGCCTTGTCCGCATTGAAGCTCACGGTGATCGCCGTGCTGATTTCGGTGCCGCTGAACCTGGTGTTCGGTGTCAGCGCCGCGTGGTGCGTGAGCAAGTACTCGTTCCGTGGCAAGAGCATGCTGGTGACCCTGATCGACTTGCCGTTCTCGGTGTCGCCGGTCATCGCCGGTCTGGTCTACGTGCTGATGTTCGGCGCGCAGGGTTTTTTCGGCCCGTGGCTGCAGGATCACGACATTCAGATCGTCTTCGCCTTGCCGGGCATCGTGCTGGCGACGATTTTCGTCACCGTGCCCTTCGTGGCCCGCGAGCTGATCCCGCTGATGCAGGAACAAGGCACTCAGGAAGAAGAGGCCGCGCGCCTTCTCGGCGCCAATGGCTGGCAGATGTTCTGGCACGTCACCGTTCCCAATATCAAATGGGGCCTGATCTACGGCGTGGTGCTGTGCACGGCGCGGGCGATGGGTGAATTCGGGGCGGTGTCGGTGGTTTCCGGGCACATTCGCGGGGTGACCAACACCTTGCCGCTGCACGTCGAGATCCTCTACAACGAATACAACCACGTGGCCGCGTTCGCCGTGGCGAGCCTGTTGCTGATCCTGGCGCTCTTCATCCTGCTGGCCAAGCAGTGGAGCGAAAACCGTATTAACCGCCTGCGCGCCAGCGCCGCGGAGGAATAATTCATGTCGATCGAAGTGCGTAACGTCAGCAAGAATTTCAATGCGTTCAAGGCGCTCAATGACATCAGCCTGGACATTCAAAGCGGCGAACTCGTGGCGCTGCTTGGCCCGTCGGGTTGCGGCAAGACCACGCTGCTGCGGATCATCGCCGGTCTGGAAACCCCGGATCAGGGCAGCATCGTGTTCCACGGTGAGGACGTTTCCGGCCACGATGTGCGTGATCGCAACGTCGGTTTCGTGTTCCAGCACTACGCGTTGTTCCGCCACATGACGGTGTTCGACAACGTCGCGTTCGGCCTGCGCATGAAACCGAAAAACCAGCGTCCGACGGAAAGCCAGATCGCGGTGAAAGTCCATGAGTTGTTGAACATGGTGCAACTGGATTGGCTGTCGGATCGTTACCCGGAACAACTCTCCGGTGGTCAACGTCAGCGTATCGCGCTGGCTCGTGCCTTGGCGGTAGAGCCGAAAGTCCTGCTGCTCGACGAACCCTTCGGCGCACTCGACGCCAAGGTGCGTAAAGAACTGCGCCGCTGGCTCGCGCGCTTGCACGAGGACATCAACCTGACCTCGGTGTTCGTGACCCACGACCAGGAAGAAGCGATGGAAGTCGCTGACCGCATCGTGGTGATGAACAAAGGCGTGATCGAGCAGATCGGCTCACCGGGCGACGTCTACGAGAACCCGGCCAGCGATTTCGTTTATCACTTCCTCGGTGATTCCAACCGTCTGCATCTGGGCGAAGACAACCACGTGCTGTTCCGTCCGCACGAAGTGTCGCTGTCGCGGCATGAGCTGGATGATCACCACGCTGCCGAGGTGCGCGATATCCGTCCGCTGGGCGCGACGACCCGGGTGACGTTGAAGGTCGAAGGCCAGAGCGAGCTGATCGAAGCGGAAGTGGTGAAGGATCACGACAGCCTGATCGGCTTGGCGAAGGGCGAAACCTTGTTCTTCAAACCGAAGGTCTGGCAGAAAGTCGCCAACATCTAAAGCAAAAGCTTCGCGAGCAAGCCCGCTCCACATTTAGCTGATGTCGTACACATAATTTGTGCTCGACACAGACTTAATGTGGGCTTGCTCGCGAAAGCGATCTACGCAGCAGCGCGATTCGGATTTATCCGCACACCCCCAACCCGCGCCTCGATCTGCTCTTTCAGATCCCGTCGCATCCCCAACAAAAACGCCAGCTCAACCACCACAAACAACGGCCCGACAATCAGTCCCGTCACATCATCGACAAACGCCGGTTTGCGTCCTTCGTAATGATGCCCGACAAACTGAATCGCCCAGCCGATCACGAACATCCCGACACCGCTCGCCAGCCACACCAGCGTGCTTTGCTGTGCCAGCACCTGACCTGCCCAAATGCATAGACTGAGCAACACCGTCATCAACGCGCCAAGACGCACTTCCAGGCGCAGGTAGAACCAGGCCGACGCCAGCGCCACCAGCACCGCCGGTGAAAGCCAGCCTCCTGCCCATTGTGGACGGGAGAGCAACACCGCCACGGCCACGACAATCAGCGGAATACCGATAAAGTGGCTGGCGATATTGCGCGGGTCACGGTGGTAAGCGGCGTATTGACTGAGATGGTCAACGAGGCTTTTCATTGTTATTCCTCCTGTAGGGTGATTGATCATGCCCCGGGTTCACCTCTCGCTCTGTCAGCCAGGCGACAATCTCCAGGAGTTTTGATGGACATGCAGGTTTGGCGTTCGCGCCTGATGACGGGGCAATGGTTCAGCCATTTACCTGCTCCCTTACAGGATAGTCTGCTGGCTGCGGCCAAGGTGCGGCGCCTGTCATCGGGGCAGCGGCTGTTCCAGCGCGGTGATCCGCCGTGTGGCCTGTACGCCGTGCTCGAAGGTGCGGTGCGCATCGGCGCGGTGAGCGAGCAAGGCAAGGAGGCACTGCTGAGCCTGGTGGAGTCGCCGCACTGGTTCGGTGAAATCTGTCTGTTCGACGGTCAGCCGCGCACCCACGATGCGTTTGGTCTGGGTCAGTGCATCCTGTTGCACATCCCGCAAACGGCGCTGCTGGCCATGCTGGATGAGCAACCGGTGTACTGGCGGCAACTGGCATTGCTGATGAGCCAGAAACTGCGCCTGACCTTCATCAACCTCGAACAGCTGAGTCTGATGCCGGCGCCTGCACGGTTGGCGCATCGTTTGCTGATGATCGCCAAGGGTTACGGCGAAATCGACCCGCCACGACGGGTGTTGCAACTGCCGCAGGAACAACTGGCTTCAATGTTGTCGCTGTCACGCCAGACCACCAATCAGCTCCTCAAGGAGTTACAAGGCCAGGGGATTCTGAATTTGAAGTACGGCGAGATCGAAATTCTGGATGCCGAGCGGTTGCGGGCGTTGGCGATTTTTTGAAACACGGCGTTATTGGTGGGCTTTGTCCGCGAACGCGCCTAGCCTGTGACGACGACAATCGAGGTGTGCCATGCGTGTGCTGTTAGTGGAAGACGAACCGGAGACCGCCAAACTCCTGGCCAACGGCCTGAGCGAGGCGAGTTACTCGGTGGATGTGGCGCTCAACGGCATGGAAGGCCGCCGCTTCATCGAGTCCGGCGAATACACGTTGATCATCCTCGACGTCATGTTGCCGGGGCTCAACGGCTGGCAGTTGCTGCAACAGATCCGCAAGCTCGGTGAGACGCCGGTGCTGTTCCTCACCACCAAGGATGGCATCGAGGATCGCTTGCGCGGGTTGGAGCTGCATGAGGACGATTATTTGCTCAAGCCGTTTACGGTGAGCGAACTGGTGGCGCGGGTGCGCAAGTTGTTAAGGCGGGATCGGGGGCGTTAGGGATTACTGCGGTGTCTGGACCTGTCACCGCAACCCATCCCGAAACTGCCCCGGCGTCATCCCCGTCCAGCGCTTGAACGCGCGGCTGAAGCTGCTGGTATCGGCAAACCCCAATAAATAACTGATCTCGCTCAACGAGCATTGCGGGTCGCGCAGGTGCAGCAGCGCGAGGTTTTCGCGGCTCTCATTGAGCAGCGTATCGAACCGGCAACCCTCATCCGCGAGATGCCGTTGCAGGCTGCGCAAACTCAGGTGCAGGGCCTGGGCGATGTGCTCGGCACTGGGCTCGCCCTCCGGCAATTGCTCTTCAATGGCGTCGCGAACCTTGCGTTCCCAGGTCAGGGGTTTGAGTTGCGCCAGCGTGCGTTTGAGCACGGTTTCATTGTGTTCCGCCAGTTCCGGATTGGCGTCGTCCAGGTGACTGTCGAAATCCACCAGGGAAAACTCCAGCCGGTCTTCGCTGGCCGAAAAGTACACTGGAGCGCGAAAGACCTTGTGCCATTGATGCGCGTCGGCCGGTTCCGGGCGGCGCAGGTACACCGCCAGCGGCGCGTAGTCGCGACCGAGTCGGTTGCGGCAGGTACGCACGTAAATGGCGGCGAAGGCGTCGATGGCTTCGAACGCCGGCGCCGGGTTGCCTGGCGGGATTTTCAGGCGAAAGCGATAGCGATCTTCGGTGCGGCTCAATTCAAGCTCTAACGCATCGCTGACCACCTGGTGATAACGCACGATGCGCTCGAACACTTCCCGCAAACTGCCGCTGGCCACCAGGGCATAACCGAGCGCGTGAAACGTGGTCGGGCTGACGAACCGCGAGACGCGCAAGCCGATTGCCGGATCGCCACTGACCTGCACGGCGATTTCCCACAGGCGCGTGGTGCCGGACAACGGGTAACGGGCGTTCGGGTCGTCCATCAATTGCGGGTCGAGCCCCGCCTGGTGACACAGGGCGGTGCTGTCGAGGCCCAGCGCATCGAGTTGCTTGCGCAGGGCGCGGGTCCAGCTGGCGAGGGAGGTCGGTTCAGTCATGCTGATTGGCGCTTCCGGTCAACAGGTTGGCGTCCACGGCTACCGCGTTGTGAGGGTTCACAAGGCAGGATGCGAACATCAATAACCAGAGGATGGAAGCATGGAAGGTACTTCTGCAAGTCCCCAGCGACTGAATGCCGCCCAGCGATCTGCGCATATTCGCGAAGTGGTGCTGGCCAGAGGGGTTGAACTGCGTAGGCGCTACCCGGTTCTCAACCATCAGGACGCCTTGGGCGCGGGCATCCTGGCCTTCGCCTTGGCCGGAATGATCGGCTCTGCGACGCTCTATCTCACCGGGCATATGGCCTGGTGGGTGTGCCTGTTGATTAATGCGTTCTTTGCCTCATTGACCCATGAGCTGGAACACGACCTGATTCATAGCATGTACTTTCGCAAACAGCGCGTGCCGCACAACCTGATGATGGGCCTGGTCTGGCTGGCGCGGCCAAGCACGATCAACCCGTGGATTCGTCGGCACCTGCACCTCAACCATCACAAGGTCTCCGGCACGGAAACCGACATGGAAGAACGGGCGATCACCAACGGCGAGCCCTGGGGTTTTGCGCGACTGTTGATGGTCGGCGATAACGTGATGTCGGCGTTCATCCGCATGCTGCGGGCCAAGACGTGGGAACACAAGTTCAGCATCATCAAGCGCGCCTTGAAGGTCTATGCGCCACTCGCGCTGGTGCATTGGGGCGCGTGGTACGTGTTTCTTGGTTTTCACGCCGCCAACGGCATCGCACACCTGTTAGGGGTACCGATCGAATGGTCAGCGACCACGCTCTCGGTGATGCAGGTGATCGACATCGCGGCGGTGGTGATCATCGGCCCGAACGTGTTGCGCACGTTTTGCCTGCACTTCGTCAGCTCGAACATGCATTACTACGGCGATGTGGAGCCGGGCAATGTGCTTCAGCAAACCCAGGTACTCAACCCGTGGTGGATGTGGCCGTTGCAGGCGTTCTGCTTCAACTTTGGCAGCAGCCATGGAATCCATCATTTTGTGGTGAAGGAGCCGTTTTACATCCGCCAGATGACCGTGCCCGTGGCGCATCAAGTGATGCGCGAGATGGGGGTGCGCTTCAATGATTTCGGGACGTTTGGGCGGGCAAACCGTTTTATTCGCAAGGAAGCCGTCGAACCGCAGGAAGTGCGTGGGGCTCGGGCTTGATCGATGCATCCGGAAACTCAAACGCTGGTCATCAAATTGACCCAAAGAGACGCTAAATTGTGGCCTGGAGAGTGAATGGCATATGCGATTAAGGTCTAACAAAGTAATTAAGTATTCCTTTATTAGATAACCTTTTCCGCCAATCATCTCGCTACAGATTTTGAGTTTCCGGGGCCGTCTCCTTGGCAGGGTGCGGCCCCTTTTTTATGCCTGAGGAAAACCACAAACCCCTTGCGGGAGCTAACCTGGCTAGCGAATACGGCGGATGACTGACAGTCCGCTTTCGCTAGCAGGCTAGCTGCCACAGGAAAGCGCGGCATATTCGATAAAGGTCTTAATAAATAGCTTATTATTCCTTAACGAATATAACTCTCCTCCCTATACTCGACCGGGAACAGACACGCAGCAGGAGAGTTCCCCATGCGCAACGAATCAATTCGCTACCTGATTGTGCCGGGCTGGCAAGGATCGCCAGAAGATCATTGGCAAAGCCACTGGCAGAACAGCCTGCCGAACAGCGCGCGGGTGGAGCAGGCCGATTGGCTGACCCCGCGTCGTGAAGACTGGGTCGCGGCGCTGGCCGAGGCGATTGCCGCCGACAGCACGCCGGTGATCCTGATTGCCCATAGCCTGGGATGCATCACGGTCGCGCATTGGGCGGCTACTGCACCGCTGAATTTTCTGCGTCAGGTGCGCGGCGCCTTGCTGGTCGCGCCGGCGGACGTCGAGCGTCCGGCCTGCGCACCGGCGCTGCGTAATTTTGCGCCGATTCCGACCGACCTTTTGCCGTTTCCGAGCCAGGTTGTCAGCTCCGACAACGACAGTGCCGTCAGTGCACCGCGTGCTCTGGAGCTGGCCCGTAACTGGGGCGCCGAGGCGGGGATTCTGTCGGGTGCCGGGCACATCAATGTGAAGTCCGGTCACCAGCGTTGGGAGCAGGGTTTTGCGTATCTGTATCGCCTGCAAAACCGCATGGAACATCACGCCCTGCGCCGCGCTTAGCCTTTCCTTTTTTTAAAACGGCCCCGCCTCCCAGCGGTTCTGGCCGGGAGTCTGCCATGAGTTTTGAAGCCTTCGGTCAGCCGCTGCTGACCTTTCCCGACGCAGAAAAAAGTCCACTGAGCATCCGCGCCAAGGCGCTGGTGTTCGTTGATCCACGCTCGCGTCAATTGCGCGAGGAGCTGGAGCAACTGGCGCCGCGTTCGATTTCGGTATTGATCCGTGGTGAAACCGGTAGCGGTAAAGAGCTGTTGGCGCGGCACATCCATCGCGCCAGTGAGCGCGGTGGGTTATTCGTCTCGGTCAATTGCGGCGCGATCAGCCCGACCTACGCCGACGCCGAATTGTTCGGCTATGCGGCCGGCAGCTACAGCGGGTCGGCGAGCAGTCGCGCCGGCTGGTTCGGTTCGGCCAATGGCGGCACGTTGTATCTGGACGAGATCGGCGACCTGCCGTTGCCGATCCAGATCAAGTTGCTTGCCGCATTGGAAAACCACGAAGTCACCCGCGTTGGTGCACCTCAACCGAGCCCGGTGGACGTACGTCTCGTAGCTGCGACCAGCATCGATCTGGCGCAAGCCGTGGCTGCCGGTAAATTCCATGAGCGGCTTTATCACTACCTCAGTGAAGGTCAACTCGAACTGCCGGCCTTGCGCGAACGGGTGGGCGATATCCTGTCGCTGTCAGAATATTTCCTCGGCATTTATAGCCAGCGACTCGATTTGCCGGTGCCGCTGATCAGCGAAGCGGCTCAACAGTTGTTAGAGGCGCATAGCTGGCCGGGCAATACACGGGAGTTGGAAAACGTCATTCACTTTGCGTTGCTGGTGAGTACCGGTGACGAGATTTTGCCGGAGCATTTGAATCTGCCTGGGGTGCCTGCGCCGTTGACGCAGATCGAGCAGCAACTCGAACACATCCTCAGCAAAGGCAATGCCAGCGAGAAAACCGCTTTGAAACAACTCCTGAAAGACGCCGCGCTTCTGTAGGCGCTGGCGTAGCGTGCGATCTTTTGATCCTGGCAATGCCGAATCAAGATCAAAAGATCGCAGCCTTCGGCAGCTCCTGCACTGTATGAGCAAAATGGAATATGAAAGTGAATAAAAGATATTGTTCGGGAATAAAAAATCCCGGTATTGTCCGCCTCACGCCAGCGATAGCACTTCACTGGCACTCGTACTAAACAAGCCGTCGTCGATGACGACCGTGATTTTCGATAAGGACACTGCATGAAAAAGGTTCTGTTGTTCACCGCACTGGCGGCTGCCCTGACCGCGGGCCTGGCCCAGGCTGGTGAGAAACTGGTGGTCGCGGCGACCCCGGTCCCACACGCCGAGATTCTGGAACTGATCAAGCCAACCCTCGCCAAAGAAGGCGTGGACCTGGAAATCAAAGTGTTCACCGACTACGTTCAACCGAACGTGCAAGTTGACCAGAAGCGTCTGGACGCCAACTACTTCCAGACCCTGCCATACCTGAAAAACTTCAACGAAGGCAAAGGCACCAACCTGGTGACTGTGATCGGCGTTCACGTTGAACCGTTCGGTGGCTACTCGAAGAAGTACAAAAAACTGGCTGATCTGCCAAACGGCGCGACCATCGCGCTGCCGAACGAAGGCAGCAACAGCGGCCGTGCCCTGCTCCTGCTGCAGAAGGCTGGCCTGATCGAGTTGAAAGACCCGAAAAACGCCTTGGCTACCCCGAAAGACATCGCCAAGAACCCGCACAACTTCAAGTTCAAGGAACTGGAATCGGCCATGCTGCCGCGTGTGCTGGATCAGGTCGACCTGGACATGATCAACACCAACTACGCGCTGGAAGCAGGTCTGAACCCGGCTAAAGATGCGCTGGTGATCGAAGGTGCCGATTCGCCTTACGTGAACTTCCTGGTGGCTCGTCCGGACAACAAGGACAGCGTAGCCATCCAGAAACTGGCCAAGGCATTGACCAGCCCAGAAGTGAAGGCGTTCATCGAGAAGAAATACAGCGGCGCGGTACTGCCGGCGTTCTGATTCGACGCAGCATCGAACCCCTTCAGGGTTTCAAACGCCGACGGCTGATACTAGCGTCGGCGTTTTTTATTGGGTGTGAGATATACCCGTGGCGAGGGAGCTTGCTCCCGCCGGGTTGCGAAGCGACCCCAATAGCTGGCGGCAGGTACACCGCGTTGGCTGGTTTTGCGACTGCTGCGCAGTCGAGCGGGAGCAAGCTCCCTCGCCACAAAATCAAGAGCTATCAGAGCTATCAGAGCTATCAGAGCTATCAGAGCTATCAGAGCAATCAGAGCTGCCAGGGCGCTCAGGCCACCCTGGCCTTCAACGCCCTGCGCAACGCCATCAGCAACTTCACGATGTCCTGCGGATCCAGTCGCTGCGGTACTTTTACGTCAGCCATGTTCTCTTCCTTGTGATGGTTCGGCCGGGAGTCTGGCCAAAAGCTGTGCGTCCTTGGAAGGCTATTTCGAAAAAAAGATCCTTCCTACAGCGAAAAGGAAAATAGTCGTCTTCCTGCGCCGCAGCAAATCCGCAGGATCGTTTTTTGCGTGATATCAATATGCTTTAACGGTATTCAAAATCTTCTTTTTATACCTTTAAAGTGGTCAATTGCCGCGCCGCCTAATCCGGCCAATACCACGCCGGTTCATCCAGCATCCGTTGCCCGACAATCCCGGTCTGCCCGAGGTTTTTCTCCAGCACGATGCAGTCGCATTCCGGGTCTTCCTGCAACGCCGAGATGAGCCGCCGCGCATGGGACACCACCCACACCTGACACTGCTCCGATGCCCGGATAATCAAGCGCGCCAACGCCGGCAACAGGTCCGGATGCAGGCTGGTTTCCGGCTCGTTCAACACCATCAACGTCGGCGGGCGCGGCGTCAGCAGCGCTGCCACCAACAGCAAATACCGCAAGGTCCCATCGGACAACTCCGCCGCCGATAAGGGGCGCAACAACCCTTCCTGATAAAACTCGATGGCGAACCGGCCGCCGGCCAGCGGCTCGATATGCAGCCGTGCACCGGGAAACGCATCGCTGATCGCGCTGCTCAACGCGTCGGGGTCGCCAATTTCGATAATGGTCTGCAACGCCGCCGCCAGATCCCTGCCGTCGTGGTGCAGCACCGGGGTTCGGGTGCCCAGTTGCGGTTGACGCACCGGTGCGTCGGCGTCGCTGCGAAAGTGATCGTAGAAGCGCCAGCGGCGGATGAACTCACGCATCTCCAGAACCTCGGGCGAGGTACGCAGGCTGCCGACCTGATCGAACAGGCTGTCGAAAGTCGGCGTGTGCTGTGCCAGCACGTCCCAGGTGCGGTTGGCTCGCGTACGGATCATCGGCCCGTCGCGATCCACCAGCAGGCTCGCTGGGCGATAGAACGCCCCGGCCCACAGGCATTCGCGCTTGATCTGCGGATCGAGGCTGAACCGCGACGGAATGGGTGAACTGTGCCCGGGTAACATGAAATGACCGTTGGATTCGGGTAGCCCGAGGCTGATCGAGTAACCGAAATCCTCGCCGGCAAACCCCAGGCGCAGGCGTTTGACGCCGTGACGCACGGTCGCCTCGATCGGCACTTCACCGTTACGCATGCGCCGGGTGATGTTTTCCGGTCCGGCCCAGAACGTCGAATCCAGCCCACCCTCGCGGGCCAACGCATTGACCACGCCGCCCTGGGCGGTTTCCGCCAGCAGGCGCAACGCGCGGTAGAGGTTGGACTTACCGCTGCCGTTCGGCCCGGTGATCAGGTTCAAACGACCCAGCGGGATCACCAGTTTATTGATCGAGCGGTAATTGGCCACCGCGAGGGTTTTGAGCATGGGAAGCTTCCTGATTGCTAAGCGTGCAGCAAACCTGTGCACCTGTTGAACCCTGTTCTAAGCTCACAGTCGTATCGCCATTGGCACGTTCGTACAACGCAAAGGAGTCTGCATGGCTGGTCCCGGATTGAAAAGAGTGGTTGGCCTGAGCCTCCTTGTCCTGTTGAGTGCCTGCGGCGAAAAACCCCAGGTTGAAAAGGACCGTCCGCGGGTTTTTGTGCAGGCCGTCAAACCGGCTGATTACGCCGTATCCGTGACCCTGACCGGCGATGTTCAAGCGCGCGTCCAGACCGAACTGTCATTCCGCGTCGGCGGCAAGATCATTCAGCGTATGGTCGATGTCGGTGACCGGGTGTCGGCCAAACAAGTGCTCGCCAGACTCGACCCGAAAGACCTGCAAACCAACGTCGACTCGGCCCAGGCGCAGGTCGTCGCCGAACAGGCACGAGTCAAACAGACCGCCGCCGCCTTCGTTCGCCAGCAAAAACTCCTGCCCAAGGGCTACACCAGTCAAAGCGAGTACGACTCGGCACAGGCCGCATTGCGCAGCAGTCAAAGCGCGCTGACGGCCGCCCAGGCGCAATTGGCCAATGCCCGTGAACAACTGGGCTATACCGCGCTGATCGCCGACGCGCCGGGGATAGTTACCGCCCGCCAGGCCGAAGTCGGCCAGGTGGTGCAGGCCACGATGCCGATTTTCAGCCTCGCCCGGGACGGTGAGCGTGATGCGGTGTTCAACGTCTACGAATCGCTGCTGGCAGAGGCTCCCGAAGATAAAACGATCGTGGTCAGCCTGCTCGACAACCCGGCCATCAAGACCACGGGCACGGTTCGGGAAATCACTCCGGCCGTTTCCGCGCAGACCGGCACGGTGCAGGTCAAAGTCACCCTTGATGGTTTGCCGGAAGGCATGCAGCTCGGCTCTGTCGTCAGCGCCACGGCGAAGACGCCGGGCAAGTCGGCGGTTGAGCTGCCGTGGTCGGCCCTGACCAAAAACCTCAGCGACCCGGCCGTGTGGCTGGTGGATGACGAAGGCCGGGCGCAGTTGCATACGGTCACGGTCGGTCGTTACCTGACCGGCAAAGTCATCATCAACGATGGCTTGAAGGGCGGCGAAAAAGTCGTCATCGCTGGCGGCCAGTTGTTGCACCCCGGCGTGAAAGTGGAAATTGCTGAAAACACCTATAAAGACCTGGCCGGAGGGGCTCAGCCATGAAGCGCCTGTTGCTGGTGTTCGCCGGTGTGATGCTGGTGGCCTGTTCGGAACAAGAGCCGCCGCCGGAGCCGGTGCGACCGGTGCTGTCGATCAAAGTGCTGGCGCTGGACGAGGAAAATCTCGGCCGCTTCGCCGGCAGCATCCAGGCCCGTTACGAAACCAATGTCGGATTCCGCGTGCCGGGGCGGATCGCCAGCCGTAACGTCGATGTTGGCGCCGAGGTCGAGAAGGGCGCCTTGCTCGCCACGCTCGATCCCACGGATCAGCAAAACCAGCTGCGCTCGGCCGAGGGCGATCTGGCCAAGGTTCAAGCGCAGCTGATCAACGCCCAGGCCAACGCCCGTCGCCAGCAGGAGCTGTTCGATCGCGGGGTCGGTGCGCAGGCGCAACTGGACATCGCCCAGACGGATCTGAAAACCACTCAGGCCTCCCTCGATCAAGCGAAGGCGGCAGTCAATCAGGCCAGGGATCAACTCGGTTACGTCGAACTGCGCACTGACCACAAAGCCATCGTCACCGCGTGGAACGCCGAAGCCGGCCAAGTGGTGACCGCCGGCCAGCAAGTGGTGACCCTGGCGCAGCCGGACATCAAGGAAGCGGTGATCGACCTGCCCGACACGCTGGTCGATCAGTTGCCGGCGGACGTGGTGTTTCAAGTCGCCGTGCAACTGGACCCGAGCATCACCACCACCGCCACCGTTCGCGAAATCGAACCCCAGGCCCAAAGCGCCACCCGCACCCGTCGCGCCCGCCTGACCCTGACCGATACGCCACCGGGTTTTCGCCTGGGCACGGCGATCAGCGTGACCCTCAGCTCGGCCATCAAACCGCGTATCGAACTGCCCCTGACCGCGCTGCAAGAGGTCGATGGCAAATCGCGAATCTGGGTCATCGACCCACAGACCCAAACCGTTTCCCCGCGTGACATCAACCTGATCAGCCGTACCGATTCCATGATGGTCCTGGCCAACGGCGTGAAATCCGGCGAGCGCGTTGTCAGTGCCGGTGTGAACAGCCTGAAACCGGGGCAGGAAGTGAAAATCGACGAGGACGGCCCACAATGAAAGGGAGCTTCAACTTATCCGAATGGGCCCTCAAGCATCAGTCGTTTGTCTGGTATCTGATGTTCATCGCGCTGCTGATGGGCGTGTTCTCGTACCTGAACCTCGGCCGCGAAGAAGACCCCTCGTTCACCATCAAGACCATGGTGATCCAGACCCGCTGGCCGGGTGCGACCCAGGAAGAAACCCTCAAGCAAGTCACTGACCGCATCGAGAAAAAACTCGAAGAGCTCGATTCCCTCGACTACGTGAAAAGTTACACCCGCCCCGGTGAATCGACGGTCTTCGTCAACCTGCGTGACACCACCAGCGCCAAGGACATCCCGGAAATCTGGTACCAGGTGCGCAAGAAAATCAACGACATTCGCGGCGACTTCCCCAAAGGCCTGCAAGGGCCGGGGTTCAATGACGAATTCGGGGATGTGTTCGGTTCGGTGTACGCCTTCACCGCCGACGGTTTGTCGATGCGCCAGTTACGCGACTACGTCGAGCAGGTCCGCGCCGAGATCCGTGAGGTGCCGGGCCTGGGCAAGGTCGAGATGGTGGGTGAGCAGGACGAAGTGCTGTACCTGAACTTCTCCACCCGCAAACTGGCGGCGTTGGGCATTGATCAGCGTCAGGTCGTGCAGAGCCTGCAATCGCAAAACGCCGTGACGCCGGCCGGGGTGATCGAGGCCGGGCCGGAGCGTATTTCCGTGCGCACCACAGGGCAATTCGTTTCCGAGAAAGACCTGGAAAACGTCAATCTGCGGCTCAATGATCGCTTCTATCGTCTGGCCGACATTGCCGACATCAGCCGGGGTTATGTCGACCCGGCGACGCCGGAGTTTCGCTTCAACGGTCATCCGGGCATCGGCCTGGCCATCGCCATGAAGAAGGGCGGCAACATCCAGGATTTCGGCAAGGCGCTGCACCAGCGCATGACCGACCTGACCGCTGACTTGCCGGTGGGCGTTGGTGTGTACAACGTTTCCGACCAGGCGGCCGTGGTCGAAAAGGCCGTCGGGGGCTTTACCAGCGCGCTGTTTGAAGCGGTGGTGATTGTGCTGGTGGTCAGCTTCGTCAGCCTCGGCGTGCGCGCCGGGCTGGTGGTGGCGTGCTCGATTCCGCTGGTGCTGGCGATGGTCTTCGTCTTCATGGAATACAGCGGCATCACGATGCAGCGTATTTCCCTCGGCGCCTTGATCATCGCCCTTGGCCTGCTGGTGGACGACGCGATGATCACGGTCGAGATGATGGTCACCCGCCTGGAGATGGGCGAAACCAAAGAGCAGGCGGCCACCTTCGCCTACACCTCGACCGCGTTCCCGATGCTCACTGGTACGCTGGTAACGGTGGCCGGTTTTGTACCGATCGGCCTGAACGCCAGTTCGGCGGGCGAGTACACCTTCACGCTGTTTGCGGTGATCGCCGTGGCCATGCTGGTGTCCTGGGTTGTCGCGGTGCTGTTCGCGCCGGTGATCGGCGTGCACATCCTCAGTGCCAACGTGAAACCTCACAACGCCGAGCCCGGCCGCATCGGCCGTGCCTTCAATTACGGCATGCTCTGGTCGATGCGCAATCGCTGGTGGGCCATCGGCATCACCATTGCCTTGTTCGTGGCGTCGGTGTTTTCCATGCAGTTCGTGCAAAACCAGTTCTTCCCGTCTTCCGACCGCCCGGAAATCCTCGTCGACCTGAACCTGCCGCAAAACGCTTCGATTGCCGAAACCCGCAAAGCCGTAGACAAACTCGAAGCGACGCTCAAGGAAGACCCGGACATCGTCAGCTGGAGCACCTACATCGGCGAAGGCGCGATCCGTTTCTACCTGCCGCTCGACCAGCAATTGCAAAACCCGTACTACGCGCAATTGGTCATCGTCAGCAAGGGCCTGGAATCGCGAGAAGCCCTGAGCCAGCGTTTGCGCGAGCGCTTGCGCAAGGACTTCGTCGGCATCGGCAGCTACGTCCAGGCGCTGGAAATGGGCCCGCCTGTCGGGCGACCGATCCAGTACCGGGTCAGCGGCAAGGACATCGACCAGGTGCGCAAACACGCCATCGCCCTGGCCACCGAGCTGGACAAGAACTCGCACATCGGCGAGATCATTTACGACTGGAACGAGCCGGGCAAAGTCCTGCGCATCGACATCGCCCAGGACAAGGCGCGGCAACTGGGGCTGTCGTCGGAAGACGTGGCCAACCTGATGAACAGTATCGTGGTCGGTGCGCCGGTGACGCAGGTCGATGACGATATCTACCTGATCAACGTCGTTGGCCGCGCGGTGGACGCGGAGCGCGGTACACCGGAAACCTTGCAGAACCTGCAGATTGTCACGTCGAGCGGCAACTCGATTCCGCTGCTGGCCTTCGCCACCGTGCGCTATGAAATGGAGCAGCCGCTGGTGTGGCGTCGCGACCGCAAGCCAACCATTACCATCAAGGCAGCGGTGCGCGACGAGATTCAGCCGACCGATCTGGTGAAACAACTCAAACCTGACATCGACAAGTTCGCCGCGTCGTTGCCGGTGGGCTACAAGGTCGCTACGGGCGGCACCGTCGAGGAAAGCGGCAAGGCCCAAGGGCCGATTGCCAAGGTCGTGCCGTTGATGCTGTTCCTGATGGCGACCTTCCTGATGATCCAGTTGCACAGCGTACAGAAGCTGTTCCTGGTCGCCAGCGTCGCGCCGCTCGGTTTGATCGGCGTGGTGCTGGCGCTGATCCCCACGGGCACGCCGATGGGGTTCGTGGCGATCCTCGGGATTCTGGCGCTGATCGGCATCATTATCCGCAACTCGGTGATTCTGGTGACGCAGATCGACGCCTTGGAGAAAGAGGGGTTGTCGCCGTGGGACGCGGTGGCGCAAGCCACGGAACACCGGCGCCGACCGATTCTGCTGACGGCCGCGGCGGCGAGCCTGGGGATGATCCCGATTGCCCGGGAAGTGTTCTGGGGGCCGATGGCGTACGCGATGATCGGCGGCATCATCATCGCGACGTTGTTGACGCTGCTGTTTTTGCCGGCGCTGTATGTGGCCTGGTACAAGATTCGCGAGCCGAAGAAAGAGGCAGCGTGATCAAAAGCAAAAAGATCGCAGACTAATCCGCGCGACGCCAGACACTCGCCAACCAAGGCTGCTGCTCCCGCGGCAGCCCCGCCGGCCGGTAGTAATGCTCCAGCTCCACAAACCCCGCCGCGTTCAGCAATTCCTGCCATGCCTGAAGATCGTGATAAGCCCCATACCGCGGCCCATTCCAGCCTTCCTGATTTTCACCCCGCGGATTGGAACTGAACAACACACCGCCCGGTTTCAAAGCGGCATGCAATTGCTTTAACACCCGAGGCAATTC
Source organism: Pseudomonas sp. NFX71 (assembly GCF_048079215.1). Classification (NCBI taxonomy): domain Bacteria; kingdom Pseudomonadati; phylum Pseudomonadota; class Gammaproteobacteria; order Pseudomonadales; family Pseudomonadaceae; genus Pseudomonas; species Pseudomonas sp. NFX71. The sequence continues at coordinate 2,138,305 of NZ_CP182230.1, forward strand.
CTGAAGCGGAATGTGAAACAGCACCGCATTGGCGAAGATCCCGTCAAAGCGCCCGGCCGGCAAATCAAGCTTCAGAAAATCCTGCTGCCAGACCTCGCAACCACTGTCCTCGCGCGCCATCTGCGCAAACTTGTCCGAGCCGTCGAGGCCGACCGCCGTGTGGCCCATACGCGTGAACGTCTGCAAATCACGACCCGGCCCGCAGCCAAAGTCGAGAATGTCGAATGGCGCATCGCCCTGAATATGCCGCAACAGCGCATCGATGTTCTGGCTGACGTCATGGTCACGCGTGCCTTCGCGAAAACCTTCGGCCACCGAGTTGTAATGACCCAGGGTGGTGGAAGTGATCTGCTCGAGGTCGGCGGGAGTCTGTTTCATGGTCGGGCTACGCAGGCAATTGGGATTTGCCGAATATACGCCATCAGGTCTGTGGCTGCTGTGCAGCCCACGACCTGTTACTTCTTACAGTATCGGTCGGACCAAAAAGAGCTCAGTCTACCTCGACCCGAGCGAAGGACCGGCGAGACTGTGAACGCTCACCTACACACACCGAAGCTGTCGGTGATTGATCCGCGAGCCTTGGCGATCCGCAGCGTGGACTATTGTCGCCATCCGGACGAGGTCGTTATTGAACCTCGCATCACCCGGCAGATCTTCGATGAGGCCGGGCGGCTGGTTGCGTCATGGGATCCACGGCTTTGGGGCACGGCGTCGAAGCCGAACCTGACCAACCTCTACGGCTTGAGTCGCCAGTCGTTGCTGACGGACAGCGTTGATGCCGGCTGGCAGTTGAGTCTGTTTAATCGCACCGATTCGCTGCATGCATTTTGGGATGGCCGGGGCTGTCAGCGTGAATGCGAATATGACGATCAGCAGCGTCCTGTCGCGGTCACGGAGCAGGGCGCAGCCGCATTGGCTCGTGTGGTCGACCGGTTCACCTACGGTGGCTGCGACGCAACGTTTACCGAGCGTAACCAGTGCAACCGGCTGATCCGTCATGACAGCCCGGCTGGTTCTCAAAACCTCGATGATTATGGTGTGGCCGGCGCTGTGCTGGCTGAATGCATACGTTTCCTCAACGATCTTGATACACCCGACTGGCCCCTCGAAATCGATGCCCGCGACGCGTGGCTGGAGACGCAATCGTTCGTGACGCAACACACCTTCCTGCCCACGGGCGAGATTGAGCGCCAGACCGATGCCATGGGCAATACCCGAACCTTTGGCTATGACGTGGCCGGCAGGTTGAGTGAAACCTGGCTGCTGCTGGCCAAGGATGGCAAACAACCGCAGCGCGTGGTCAGCGACATCCGCTACAACCCCTACGACCAGATCGAAAGCGAAATCGCTGGCAACGGTGTGAAAACGCAAGCTGAGTACGGCGCAGATGACGGTCGGCTGATCAGGCTGGTGGCGGCGGTCGGCAATCAAAGGCCACTGCAAGACTTGAACTACATCTATGACCCGGCAGGCAATATCGTCGAGCTGGAGGACAAAGCCCAATCCGTTACCTGGTTCAACAATCAGCGCATCGAACCGATCAACCGTTACCGCTATGACAGCCTGTCTCAACTGATCGAAGCCAAGGGCTGGGAAGTCGCGAACCCCAGCCACGGACCGACGCTGCCGGACTTGCTGCCCACACCGCTGGACCCGAATCAGCGGCGCAATTACACCCAGCGTTTCGAATACGACGCGGCGGGCAATCTGATCACCCGTCACCACAGCGGTGCGCCGGGTTTCTCGATGTTCACCTCAGCCCGCAGCAATCGAAGCCTGGCGCAGCGGGATGAGGGGGCGCTGCCGGGGGAATCCGACATCGATTCAGGCTTCGATGCCTGCGGCAATCAGCTTGAGCTTCAACGCGGCCAAGCCATGACCTGGGATGTTCGCAATCAGCTAAACCGGGTGACCTTGGTCAAACGCCAGGATGAACCCGGCGATTACGAAGGTTATGCCTACGACCGCCCCGGCCATCGGTTGCGCAAAGTGCATGTCAGCCAGGCCAATCGCCGAACCCTGCGCACAGAAGTCCGTTACCTTCCCAGCCTCGAAATCCACCGACAGGCCGATGGTGAAGTGCACCACGTCATCAGTGCCGAAGCGGGACGTTGCAGTGTTCGCGCCTTGCATTGGCCCGAAGGCACCCATGTCGATCAACTGCGTTACAGCCTCTGCGACCACTTGGGTTCCAGCACGCTGGAGTTGGATCATGAAGCAGGCGTGCTGACTCAGGAACACTATTACCCCTTCGGCGGAACCGCCTGCTGGGCAGGTAAAAGTGCCTTGGTGGCGAAGTACAAAACGATTCGCTATTCCGGCAAAGAAAGGGATGCGACAGGACTGTTTTGCTACGGATTTCGGTATTACGCACCGTGGTTGCAGCGCTGGATATGTCCGGACCCTGCAGGCGACATGGACGGGCTCAATCGCTATGCGATGGTGAGGAACAACCCGGTTAATTTCTACGATTGGCAAGGCACGTTATCGATTCCAGCCGATATTTTTATCGCCGATATCGTCAACCCAATGAATAAAAGCATTGGAACGGGATGGTTCGAGGAGTTGAGATGGAATCAAGAGAAAAACACGTTCATGAGTACCGGTCCGGTTTATGGCCGAGATATGAAGGCGATCGAGGGTGGAAATTCCGAGTGGTACCCATCATCGTTCGGAAATGCCATTGCTGCATTTCGTGATCAGGACGGCAAGCTTCGTCTGTTTGCCAATATGTATCAGCAGCACATGGGCATCCAGCCCGGTATGGGCCTTCCAGAGTTCGCCGGACTATTGAAAGTGGATGAGCAAGACCCTTCAAAACTCGTCATCAACAATCATTCCGGGCACTACAAACCCGAATCGTCCATTGACGTGACGGCGATGATTCTTGAGATTGCTCCGCAGCAACAGTCCGTGAGCTATGCCCCGATTCCAGAAAGCTCGTCGTTTGATTCAGCACTTCGAATCCATTCCATTGACTCGCCCGAAATGTATGAGCGCCTGGTGAACACGTACAAGCGAGATTTCAATGGCTTGATCACGTACCTGAAAGAACAAGGTGTCTGGGAAGCAGCCAAAACGAATTGGGAGGAAAGAGAAGACCTGAACATCATTTTCAAGATGGAGACTAAAGGGATGACTGCCCAGCAGATCCGCTATGAAGAGTCTACGTTGAGGAATGCCAAGCCATTGGCTGATCCCGTGCGACCGTCCATTGGCACCCGCCGAGTCACACGTCCACTCGCTCAGGAGAAGATCAAAAAAACTTCATTTTTCCGATCTCTTGGTCACCGTTTTGTAAAGCTGTATGAGAAGTGACATCGAGTCCTTGATTGCTTGAACGGGACGGGGGCAGCGCGCTCATACGCCATACGTGGTGCCGAAGATCAACCGTGTAAACGGAATCAACGGCACCATCAAAATCGAGCGGATCAGGTTCAAAAAACACGCCAAACGGTGAGGTTTTCTGTTACTTCTTACAGTATCGGCCCGGCCAAAAATGGCTCAGTCTTTCCTCGACCCGAGCGAAGGACCGTCGAGACCGTGAACGCTCACCAACACACACCGAAACTGTCGGTCATGGACCCGCGAGCCTTGGCGATCCGCAGCGTGGGCTATTGCCGGCGCCCGGACGAGACCATCATTGAGTCACGCATCACCCGGCAGGTTTTCGATGCGGCGGGGCGCTTGGTTGTCTCGTGTGATCCACGGCTCTGGGGCACAGCGCCGAAACCGAACCTGTCGACAGTCTATGGCTTGAGCGATCAGCCCCTGATGACGGACAGTGTTGATGCCGGTTGGCAGTTGAATCTGTTGAATCACACCAGCTCGCTGTTTTCGTTCTGGGACGCCAGAGGCAGTCAGCGTTGCATCGACTATGACGATCAGCAGCGCCCGATAGCCGTTACCGAACAGGCCGCCGAAGCACCATCGCGCGTGGTTGAGCGACTGACCTACGGCGGCGCTGCCCCAGCATTCGCTGTGCATAACCAATGCGCAAAGCTGATCCGCCATGACAATCCGGCCAGCACCCGATTCGTCACCGACTACGGTTTGGCCGGTGCGGAACTGAGTGAAAACCAATGGTTCCTGATCGACCTTGAAACACCCAACTGGCCAAGTGAATTCGAGGCCCGGGACGCGTTGCTGGAGGAGCAGTCGTTCGTGACGCAACACACCTTCCTGCCCACGGGCGAGATTGAGCGCCAGACCGATGCCATGGGCAATACCCGAACCTTTGGCTACGACGTGGCCGGCAGGTTGAGTGAAACCTGGCTGCTGCTGGCCGGGGATGGCAAACAACCGCAGCGGGTGGTCAGCGACATCCGCTACAACCCCTACGACCAGATCGAAAGCGAAATCGCTGGCAACGGTGTGAAAACGCAAGCTGAGTACGGCGCAGATGACGGTCGGCTGATCAGGCTGGTGACGGCGGTCGGCAATCAAAGGCCACTGCAAGACTTGAACTACATCTGTGACCCGGCAGGCAATATCGTCGAGCTGGAGGACAAAGCCCAATCCGTTACCTGGTTCAACAATCAGCGCATCGAACCGATCAACCGTTACCGCTATGACAGCCTGTCTCAACTGATCGAAGCCAAGGGCTGGGAAGTCGCGAACCCCAGCCACGGACCGACGCTGCCGGACTTGCTGCCCACACCGCTGGACCCGAATCAGCGGCGCAATTACACCCAGCGTTTCGAATACGACGCGGCGGGCAATCTGATCACCCGTCACCACAGCGGTGCGCCGGGTTTCTCGATGTTCACCTCAGCCCGCAGCAATCGAAGCCTGGCGCAGCGGGATGAGGGGTCGCTGCCGGGGGAATCCGACATCGATTCAGGCTTCGATGCCTGCGGCAATCAGCTTGAGCTTCAACGCGGCCAAGCCATGACCTGGGATGTTCGCAATCAGCTAAACCGGGTGACCTTGGTCAAACGCCAGGATGAACCCGACGATTACGAAGGTTATGCCTACGACCGCCCCGGCCATCGGTTGCGCAAAGTGCACGTCAGCCAGGCCAATCGCCGAACCCTGCGCACAGAAGTCCGTTACCTTCCCAGCCTCGAAATCCACCGACAGGCCGATGGTGAAGTGCACCACGTCATCAACGCCGAAGCGGGACGTTGCAGTGTTCGCGCCTTGCATTGGCCCGAAGGCACCCATGTCAATCAACTGCGTTACAGCCTTTGCGATCACTTGGGTTCCAGCACGCTGGAGTTGGATCATGAAGCAGGCGTGCTGACTCAGGAACACTATTACCCCTTTGGTGGCACCGCCTGCTGGGCGGGGGAAAGTGCTTTGGTGGCGAAGTACAAAACGATTCGCTATTCCGGCAAAGAGCGGGATGCGACGGGGCTTTGTTACTACGGATTTCGGTATAGCGCACCATGGTTGCAACGGTGGATATCCCCGGATCCGGCGGGCTCTATAAACGGCCTTAATCTTTTTTTATTTGTTTCGAATCACCCAGTCAATCTCGAAGATGTGGATGGCCGTTTTTATGAGGGGGAGGGGGATAAAATTGAACGGAGTCTGTCATTTGGTGCAAAGATTGTCGCGCGTGGACTAGACCAGTTTTCAGCAGAGCAAAGAGATATTGTCAGATCGGAATTGCTCAAGCGGGAGCGTATATTTTCTGATGCTCAACGTGCACTGCTCTCAGATTTCTCCGGAGTTGGAGACATTATGCAGAGTCACTTTGGTCCCGCGTACGGCGTCGTTGCGAACAAAGTTCTGGACTCCTGGAGTCGGGGGGAAGCCCTAGTGAGAGAGTACCAAGGGAGCCGAGGAAATTATAAGTTTATAGGGTTTGAAACCGATAATAAAAACTTTTACGGAGAGGTGGATGTCAGTGATGTCCATGGAAGAATAGCGGTTAGCATTGATATGATTAATACCGGGAAGCTAAATGTGTTTTTTGGTCATGAAGTACTCCATCTAACGGGTGTGAATAACATTGCAGCGGTTGGGCCCGGTGCACTGGATGGTTTTTATTTAAGCTCAAGTGCTGATTGGACTGTGGGTCGTAGTGTTACTCAGTACATTTTTCAGGAGAGTCGAGTGTCTGAAATTATTATTCAGGGGGGAATGAGTCTGGACTATCTGAACTCATTTACAGATGTTCATAGCGATTTTATTAGTGTTGTTGAAAAATATGACGGAAGAGTTGGGTCTGGAATGGATATCCATACCGCGATATCAACTTTTAATGCTGATATATACTTGCGCGCCGAAATGGCAGCCGTGAACGCGGATAGCCTTGTATTTGCTGCGGACGCTTTGAGTCAGTCGTATCTGAATCGGCATGCTTAAGGGGGAGTGGTATGTCGATTGGAGCGGGTTACCCGCTCCATTTCAACCTAGTAAGTGTTCACATCTGCCTAGCGTTTATTCAATCCCCGCGCCAACCGATCCCCGCCCAACTGAATCACCGCCACCAACACCACCAGCAACACAATCACCGTCAGCATGATCTGGCTATCAAACCGCTGATACCCATACCGATACGCGATGTCCCCCAACCCGCCAGCACCAATCGCCCCGGCCATGGCCGATGAGTTGATCATCGTCACCAACGTAATGGTGAAACCACCCACGATCCCCGGCAGCGCCTCGGGCAGCAACACATGCCAAACGATATGCCAGCGCCGGCACCCCATCGCTTGCGCCGCTTCGATCAAGCCGAAATCCACCTCACGCAAACTGACTTCCGCGATGCGCGCAAAGAAAGGCGTGGCCGCAATGGTCAGCGGTACTACAGCAGCCCAGACACCGTAAGTGGTGCCCACGATCAACCGCGTGAACGGGATCAACGCCACCATCAAAATCAAGAACGGAATCGAGCGAAACAGGTTCACGAACGCACCCAACGCGCGGTTCAGTGCCGGTGCTTCGTAGATCCCGCCTTTGGAGCTGGTCACCAGGATCACCGCCAGTGGAATACCCGCCAGCAGCGCGATCAGTGACGACACGCCCACCATCAAAAACGTGTCGATGAAACCCTGCAGCAAGCGATCAAACCACATAACCCAGCACCTCCACCTGTTGTGCCCAATGACCGGCGCGCTGGCGCAGTTCTTCGGCGCCGAGGGACGAGCCGGCCACCGCCAGCAACAATTGCCCCAGTGCATGGCCCTGAATCCGTTCGACGCCGCCTTGCAGCAAGCGCACGCGGCCACCGAGTGCGGCGAACAGCGCTGCAAGATCCGGCTCGTCCGTGGCGCTGCCGGTGAATTGCAAACGCAGGACCACGGCGGCATCCGAAGATTGAGGCTGTGCCTGTAAACGACTCTGCAGCTCTTCTGGCAACGCGTGTTGCAACGGTGCGAGCAAGGTTTTGCTGACCTCATGCTGCGGGTTGCCGAAGACTTCCCAGACCGGGCCTTGCTCGACGATTCGCCCGTGTTCCAGCACGACGACGCGGTCGCAGATATCGCGGATCACCGCCATTTCGTGAGTGATCAGCACGATGGTCAGCCCCAGTCGCTGATTGATCTCGCGCAGCAGGCCGAGGATCGATTGCGTGGTCTCCGGGTCCAGTGCCGACGTGGCTTCGTCGCACAGCAGAATCGCCGGGTCGTGCACCAGGGCGCGAGCAATGCCGACGCGCTGTTTCTGTCCACCGGAAAGCTGTGCCGGGTAGGCTGTGTGTTTCTCTTGCAGGCCGACCAGTTCCAGCAGTTCGCGGACTTTCCGCTCGCGTTTTTCCTTAGGCACGCCGGCGACTTTGAGCGGCAATTCGACGTTCTGCCAAACGGTCTTGGCCGACATCAGGTTGAAGTGCTGGAAGATCATGCCGATGCGCCGACGCAGCGTGACCAGGCGGTCTTCATCGAACTCGCCGATGTCCACCTGATCGATCAGCACGCGCCCCGTGCTCGGTTGTTCTAGGCGGTTGATGGTGCGGATCAGCGACGACTTGCCGGCGCCGCTGCGGCCGATGATGCCGAACACTTCACCGCGCTGGATCGCCAGGTCAATGCCCTGAAGTGCGGCCACCGGACCTTGCTGGCCGTTGTAGGTTTTGCCCAGGCCGATGAAGCGCACGTGGGCACGGTTCAGGTCTGGGTGCAGTTCAGTCTGTTCGGCGTTCTGAGGCTCTGGAATTTCCAGTCGCCGTTGGATAGCGGCCGTCATGTTCAGCTTTCCCAACCGGCTTGGTAGAGCTTGCCGTGAGCCTTGTCGAGGGCGGCGCGAACGGCGGGCGAATGCTGGTAGATGTCGACGAATTTGATCAGGCGCGGGTCGGTTTTGCTTTTTGGCTGGATCACGAACTGGATCACGTATTCCTTGTGATCGAGGCCGTCGAACAGCAGCGCGGAACCGGCGTCGAAGGTTTTCGCCAGGCGAACGTACGCCGGGTAGCCCTGAACCAGATCGGCATCATCGTAGGCGCGTACCAGTTGCACGGCTTCGACCTGAAGGATTTTGATTTTCTTCGGGTTGGCGATGATGTCTTCTTCGGTGGCCTTGTAGCCGACACCCGGTTTGAGCGTGATCAGCCCGGCCTTGGCCAGCAGTTGCAGGCCGCGACCGCTGTTGATCGGGTCGTTGGCGATGGCCACGCTGGCGCCTTCCGGCAGCTCGTCGAAGCTTTTGTATTTCTTCGAGTAGAGGCCGACGTTGTTGATGATGCCCGGCGCGAACGGCACCAGGTCAAAACCGGAGGCGGCCCTGGCATTTTCCAGGAACGGGACGTGCTGGAAGTAGTTCACGTCGATGTCGCCGGCGGCGAGGCTGACGTTGGGCGCGATCCAGTCGGTGAACTCGACAAGTTCGACTTTCAGGCCTTGTTTGTTGGCTTCCTCGACGGCGGCCTCCAGGGGGATGGCGAACGCGGCGGTGGTGCCGACTTTCAGCGGCGCGTCGGCGCCGAAGGTGATGGAGCTGAAAAGGCCGAGGGCCAGGGCCAGTGCTTTGACTGGGTGAGAGAGGTAGTGCTTGGTCATGATGGTTATTCCAGTCAATTAACAATGTGTGAACGCATTGGTGGCGAGGGAGCTTGCTCCCGCTGGGCTGCGGAGCAGCCCCAAAGCCATTCGATGAGGTGCGTCAGGTAAAAACAGTCTGCGGGTTTTGCGACTGCTGCGCAGTCGAGCGGGGGCAAGCTCCCTCGCCACAGGGGATCAGTGTCGGTAGTGAGAGCCGGTGTGTTGCTCAGGCAAATGCGCTTCGCCGTGAAACAGCTTTTCCCGCAAGCTGCCGTTGTCATAGGCGGTCTTGTACGACCCACGCCGCTGCAACTCCGGAATCACCTGTGCAATGAAGTCCACATAGCTTTCCGGCGTGACAATCCGCGTCAGGTTGAAGCCATCCAGCCCGGTTTCGGCGATCCACGATTCCAGTTCATCGGCCACTTGCTCCGGCGAGCCCACCACGGTGATGTAGCGGCCACCGAGGGCGTGTTGCTCGAGCAACTTGCGTCGCGTCCAGTCGTTGTTTTGCAGGTTCTTGGTGGCCGACTGAATCGCGTTGCTCTTCACGTACTGGATCGGTTCGTCGAGTTCGTACTCGGAAAAATCGATCCCGGTCGACGCCGAGAAATGCGCCACGCCGGCCTCGGCGCTGGCGTAGCTCAAGTACTCGGCATGCTTGGCCCAGGCCAGCTCTTCGGTGGCGCCGACGATCACGTTCAGCCCCATGAACACCTTGATGTCTTCGGGATTACGCCCGGCCTCGACGGCGCTGGCGCGGACCTTGTCCACCTGGACCCTGGTCGATGGTTTGTTCTGCCCGCTGATGAATACGCACTCCGCGTGGCGCCCGGCGAACAGCAAGCCGCGATCCGAACTGCCGGCCTGGAACAGCACCGGCGTACGCTGCGGCGACGGTTCGCAGAGGTGATAACCCTCGACCTGATAGAACTCGCCCTTGTGTTCGATCCTGTGCACTTTGTCCGGTTGCGCGTAGATCCGCTGTTTGGGATCGTTGAGCACTGCACCGTTTTCCCAACTGCCTTCCCAGAGTTTGTAGAGCACCTCGAGGTATTCATCAGCCTGGTCGTAACGACGGTCGTGCTCAACTTGCTCGCTCAGGCCCATGGCCTTGGCGGCGCTGTCGAGGTAACCGGTGACGATGTTCCAGCCGACCCGACCGCGACTCAGGTGATCGAGCGTCGACATGCGCCGGGCGAACAGATAGGGCGGTTCGTAAGTCAGGTTGGCGGTCAGCCCGAAGCCAAGGTTTTTGGTGACGGCGGCCATCGCCGAGACCAGCAGCAACGGGTCGTTGACTGGCAGCTGGATCGACTCTTTCAGCGGCACGTCCGCCGAGTTCTGGTAGACGTCGTACACGCCGACGATGTCGGCGATGAACAAACCGTCGAACAGTCCACGCTCCAGCAATTGCGCCAGTTCGGTCCAGTATTCGATGGTTTTGTATTGGGTGGAGGTGTCCCGTGGATGCGTCCACAAACCATGGTTGATGTGCCCGATGCAGTTCATGTTGAACGCGTTGAGCAGGATCTTCTTTTTCGCGTCGGCCATCAGATGGTCCCCCGCAGCGGCGGGTTTTCATCGTTGAGGTAGTAGTTGCCCACGGCGTGATACTTCCAGCGCACCGGGTCGTGCAGCGTGTGCACCCGAGCGTTGCGCCAGTGGCGATCCAGTCCGTGTTCGATCAGGGTTGCCTGGCTGCCGGCCAATTCGAACAGCGTGCTGCCGGCAGCGAGGGAGATTTCGGTGCTGATGGCGCGGGCTTCGGCGACGGCAATCGATGCCGCAGCGACAGTCTCGGCGTTGGTCTCGGCCTGGGCCTTGTCGAGGAATTCGCCGGAACGCTCCAGCAGCGCTTCTGCTGCGTGCAAGCGGATGCTCAGATGGCCGAAGCTCTTGATGGTCAGCGGGTCATCGGTGGCTTTTTCATGCGTGGCGTCGATCCATGGCCGGGTTTTGGTTCGCACGAAATGCAGTGCGTCTTCATAGGCGGCGCGGGCGATGCCGGTGTCGATGGCGGCGTGAAGTATCTGCGCCAGCGGGCCGACCGGGGTCGGGCGTTCGAAGGCACTTTGAAACGCGATGACGTCTGCGGCGGCGACGTATACGTCTTCGAACACTACCGAACCGCTGCCGGTGGTGCGCTGACCGAAGCCGCTCCAGTCATCGATGACGGTCAGGCCTTTGCTGTCGCGCGGGACGAATGCCAGTTGCTGCACGCCGTTTTCATCCACCACTGACGTCGGGATGCGTTGTGCGTAGATCGCACCCGTGGCGTAGAACTTGCGGCCGTTGATGCGATAGCCGTCACCGTCTCGAGTCAGGCTGGTGACGCGGTCGTGGGCGGTCTTGGTGCCGAGTTCGGCGAGCGCGTTGCCGAAGCGCTGACCAGCGAGCACTTCTGCGTAGAGGCGTTTTTTCTGCTCTTCGCTGCCATTCACTCGCAGCACTTCGAGGGCATAAAAATGGTTCTGCGGAATTTGTCCGAGGGAGCCGTCAGCCTGGGCGATCAGGGCAATCACCTTGGCCAGCGTGACGTTCGAAACGCCAGCGCCGCCGTACTCCTTCGGCACGCTGATGCCCCACAGGCCCGAGCGGGAAAACACTTCCAGTTCAGGGTGCGGCAAACGGCGCTCGCGGTCGCGCAGGGCGCTGTCGCGTCTGAAATCTTCAGCCAGATCAGTGGCGACGATCAGGGCTTGTTCATCGCCGGTGATGACCGCGACGTGGTGAGAAAGAGTCATAGGTTTCTCCAGATATCGGGTCGTCAGATCCAGGAATGGCGAGCCGGCAGCGTGCCGTTGAGGTGGTACGCGCCGACCGCGTGATATTTCCAGCGCACCGGGTCGTGCAGCGTGTGCACGCGGGCGTTGCGCCAGTGGCGGTCAAGGTTGAATTCGGCGAGGGTGGCGCGGCTGCCGGCCAGTTCGAAAAGTTTTTCGCTGGCCAGCAGCGAGATTTCGGTGGTCAGCACCTTGGCTTCGGCCACGGCAATCGAAGCCCGCGCAGCGGAGTCGGCGGTGAGCGGCACGGCGTTGACTTGATCAAGCACTTGCCCGGCCTTGCGCAGCAGCGCTTCGGCGGCGTGCAGTTCGATTTTCAGTTTGCCAATATCAGCAATCACGTACAGGTCGTCGCTGGCGCGTTCGACCTTGGCGTCGATCCACGGCCGTGCGCGGTTTTTCACAAACTCGATGGCGTCGTCGATGGCGCCGCGGGCGATGCCGGCGTCGATGGCCGCTTGAATCAATTGCGAGACGGCACCCTGGATATTCGGCTTGTCATTGATCTTCCAGTTATCCACAACAAGCTCGGCGTCGACCCGCACGTTGTTGAGCAAAATGGTGCCGCTGGCGGTGGTGCGCTGGCCGAAACCGGACCAGTCATCGACGATGCGCAGACCCGGAGTGCCGCGACGGACAAAAGCCAGCACTTGCTTGCCGTCGTCGTTCAGCGCCTTGACCGCGACCCAGTGGGCGAACAGGGCGCCAGTGGAATAGAACTTCTGTCCGCTGATGACAAAACCATCACCGTCGGCAGTGATCCGTGCCTTGAGTTCAAGGGTGTTTTTGGTGCCGCGTTCCGGCCCGGCATTGCCGATGCGCCAGCCTTCGAGCACGCTTTTGAACAGCTGCTTTTTCTGCGCTTCGGTGGCGCTGCCGAGCACCAGGTTGAGAATGCCGAACTGGTTCTGCGGGATCTGTCCCAATGCCGGGTCGGCCGCGGAAATGATCGCGAACACCTCGGCCAGTGTGACGAATGAAACCTGCGGGCCACCGTACTCGCGCGGGATGGCAATGCTGCCCAGGCCGCTGCGGGTGAACTGTTCGATTTCCGACCATGGCAACCTGCGCTGCTGATCACGTTTGGCCGCTTGCAAGCGGGCGACGTGCGCCAGCTCATGGGCGGCCTTGATGGCTTGCGCGTCGTTGCGCAAAACCTGCGCGGGCAACAACAGGGGGGCGATATCCAGATCACTCTGGAGGGTTGCTTCTGCCAGACTGGACATCAGTGCCGCTCCTTGGCTGCACGCAATGCCCTGGCGATCTGCACTGGGGTGATTGTGTTCCGGACCATACCTACCTCACATCTCATGGAACGCTGCAATGAGTGCAGCGAAGTAAAAACAAGAATGTCCGGTGGTCCGGTGCATATACCCTAAGCGCGTATAAAAAATAAATAAACTAACTTTTAGGAATATGAATAGAAGTGTGTCGTGAGCAACTGTACGCAGGGCAACACTTTGTTTTTGTAGCAACACACCGCCCGAGATCAGTCTGTAGGAGCGAACGGTGCGGTCTGGCTTGCTCGCGAAGAACGATGACTGGGTGCGTCAAAGGCTGACGCCTTCGCGAGCAAGCTTCGCTCCTACAGTGAACGCACAACGTTCAGTGTTTTCGGGGCTCTGCAGCCATGAGCGGTTCCTTTGGCCGGACCTTTAAATAGGGATTCGCACATCCGATTTTCAGCGTGCGCGCCGGTGCCCATCGGGAATTGTTACCCACGCGGTCGAGGATGCAGTAAGTCACTTCCAGCCGCAGGTCTTCGCCGGCTTCGAGAATGATCGCGGGCGGCACCCAGACTTGAATCGGCTCACCCACGTCGCTCGCCTTGAGCCGTGGCAGGTCCATGCGCACATCGCCCCAGCGCACGGTGATTTCATCGTCGGCGGCCATGTTCAGGTACGGCTCTATGGTCAAGGGAACGCCGCGCTTGATCTGGTTCGGGTTGACGCCCTGACGACGGATGGTTTCAGGAATGCCCACCGGCGCCAGGCGCTGGTTTTCGTCACCACACAGCGCAGATGGCTGGCCGCCGGGGCAGTCGAGCTTGACCTGTACACGGGTTGCCGGTGACAGCGCAGGCCCCTGGCCGACCTGCATGAGCCGATAGTGAAGGCGTGAGGAGCCATTGGCGATGAAGCTTTCCGGCACTCGCAGACTGATCGCTTTCCCGACGTCCTGGGTATTCAGCACTCTGGAGGCCACGTAGCAGTTGTCCCAGAACAGCTCGATCAAGTCGCCTTCATCCATGCCGGAGTAAGGCGCGACGTCGATCAGCAGATGAGCTGCCGAGCTGATGTTGATGCCGCTCTTGTGTGATTGCGCCACGATCGGCGCCGCAAGTTCGGGTTTGTTCGAAGTGTTTTTCATGGGTTTCTCCTTGAAGTCTTGCAGCGAAGTCCGTTTCTGAAAGAGCTGAAGTGCCGAGTAATAAACGGATCATTACTTGGTATGAAAACAATGATTGAACCGTCAGTGATTACATCGGCTGGCGACTAGATAAGAGTGCGCATGAATAACTGTCAATAGAATGAATTAGTTGAGTAATGAATCTGACGTTATTCAGAAGTCTCCTACACTTTGAGGTTAAGAAGCCGCAGCGTGCTGTCGAACATGACCACTGAATCAGCGGTGTTTGCGCGCCGTATATGCAGATCCCGTGCACACTGAGGGCGAAGCGTCTCGAGGATTTTAGGCGAGGTTTATCGGTAGCAGGACATAGATATGTACCGCACACGATATTGAAGGAAAGATAAATAATTCGAGTTTTTGTAAGGAGGATTATGACCGTGCAATGTTACTTCCATCCGTGGAAGTTAACACTTTGTCATCGCAGCTCAGTTGTGAGAGTTGTTCAGAAACTTGCTGAGAAACTGCTTTGTACGTTCTTCTTTAGGATTGGCAAACAGCGCCTTGGCTTCGCCTTGCTCAACGATCACCCCCTTGTCGAAAAACACCACGCGGTTGGCCACGTCTCGGGCAAAACCCATTTCGTGAGTAACGATGACCATGGTGCGATTCTCTTCAGCCAGGCTGCGAATGGTCGCCAGCACTTCACCCACCAACTCCGGATCGAGCGCTGAGGTGGGTTCATCGAACAGGATCACTTCCGGCTCCATCGCGAGCGCGCGGGCAATCGCCACACGCTGTTGCTGCCCACCGGAGAGTCGTCGCGGGTAAGCATCTTCCTTGCCCGCGAGGCCAACCCTGGCCAACAGCTTTTTACCCAGGGCGACGGCTTCGGCGTGAGGGATCTTCTTCACGATGATCGGGCCTTCGATGACGTTTTCCAGGGCGGTTCGATGGGGAAACAGGTTGAAGTTCTGGAACACGAAGCCGACGTGCTGACGCAGGCGTCGCACCAGGTTCTGCTGCTGGTTCAGCGGGCGGCTGCCATCGATTTCGATGTCGCCGACCTTGATCCGGCCGCTGGTGGGTTCTTCCAGGAAGTTCAGGCAACGCAGGAACGTGGTTTTCCCCGAGCCACTTGGCCCGATGATCGCGACGACCTCGCCTTCCTTCACCTCCAGATCGATGCCGTTGAGCACGACTTGACCCTTGAACTGCTTTGTCAGTTTTTCCACGACAATCATGGGGTCAGGACTCCTGGTCGTGCCGATTGACCCGCTCTTCCAACTTGTTCTGCAGGTGCGAAAGCACCGTGGCCAGAATCCAGTAGATCAGCGCGGCGGCAAGATACATGGTGAAAATTTCGAAGGTCCGGGCGGTAATCAGCTGCGCCTGGCGGAACAGTTCCGGCACCTGGATGGTGGCGGCCAGCGCGGTGTCCTTGACCAGCGAGATGAAGCTGTTGCCCAGCGGTGGCAGGGCCGTGCGCATCGCCTGCGGCAGGATGGCCCGGCGCAGGGTTTGCGCACGGGTCATGCCGATACTCGCGGCGGCTTCCCACTGGCCACGCTCGATAGAACTGATCGCCGAACGCAGGATTTCGCAGGCGTAGGCGGCCATGTTCAGCGAGAAGCCGATCAGGGCCGCCGGCAGTGGATCAAGTTCGATACCCAATTGCGGCAAGCCGTAATAGATCACGAACAGTTGCACCAGCAACGGCGTGCCGCGAAAGAACGACACGTAGATGCGGGCGATCCAGCTCACCAGTTTGAAGCGCGACAGACGCATCAACGCCAGGCCGAAACCCATCACCAGACCGAAGAACATTCCGCCCAGACTGAGGATTACCGTGTAGTACGCACCCTTCAGCAGGAAGGGCGCGGAGTCCAGCGCAAGTTGGAAAGCTTCTTCCATTATTGAGTGACGTCAGCGCTGAAGTATTTTTCCGAAAGCTTTTTCAGCGTACCGTCGGCACGCAGCTTGTCGATGGCCTTGTTCACCGCTGCCAGCAACTCAGGTTCGCCTTTGCGCAGGGCGACACCGGCTTCCTGACGGGAGAACGCTTCGCCGGCGGCGGAGGTGTCCTTGGCTTTCTTGGCGTATTCCAGTGCAGCGAGACGGTCGATCAGGATGGCGTCGATACGGCCGACGCGCAGGTCCTGGAATTTGGTCGGATCATCTTCATAAGTGCGGATGTCTGCCTTGGGCACATTCTCTTTCACCCACTGCTCGTAGTTGGTGCCCAGGCCGACGCCCACTTTCTTGCCGGCCAGATCGGCGGCGGTCTTGATGGTGTCTTTGTTCTTGGTCAGGGTCAGCGCCTGAATCCCGGAAACGGTGTACGGCTCGGAGAAGTCATACTTCTTCTTGCGCTCTTCGGAGATGGTCACCTGGTTGATCACCGCGTCCAGACGCTTGGATTCCAGCGCCGCGAGGATGCCGTCCCATTTGGTCGGTTGCAGTTTGACCTTCACGCCCAGCTCTTTGGCCAGGGCTTCGGAGAACTCGACTTCGAAGCCGGCCAGTTTGCCGTCGGCATCGACGAAACTGAACGGTGGGTAAGTACCTTCCAGACCGACGTTGATCACGCCCGCGTCCTTGATTTTTTGCAGCTGCTCACCGGCAACCGCTTGCCCCAGCAGACCGGCGCTCAGCGCCAGGCCCAGCGAACCCACCAGCAGATTTCGACGTAGTGCGGAAAAATTCATGACAAGCCCCTGTGTTTTCTTATGAAGACGCTTTTAGGAATGTTGGCAAAATCGGGATTTGGACGACTGCAATATCCTGCCCTAAAGAAGCGTATGCGTCTCGCTGCAAATTCGCCTGCGGCGTGACTATATGACGACGCTTTTAGATAGGAAAATAATAAATATTCTGTTTGTTATTCTTTTGTTGCATATACGGTCAGTTCGATCCCCTGTGGCGAGGGAGCTTGCTCCCGCTCAGCTGCGAAGCAGTCGAAAAACCCGATCACCGCGATTCGAATGAAACACCGCAGCGCAAATTTTGGGGGCGCTCCGCGCCCCAGCGGGAGCACGCGCCCTCGCCACAAACGCTCTTCAGCCCGTTAGTGAATCCTTGTAGGCAAACAACGCCGGCGCCCCGCCGGTGTGCAGGAAGATGATCGGCCCTTGATCAAAACGCTGACGACCAATCCCGTCGAGCAAACCGGCCATGGCCTTGCCGGTATACACCGGGTCCAGCAGCAAACCTTCCTGGCTCGCCACCAGCTTCACCGCGGACAGCGTCCCGGCATTCGGCTCGCCATAGCGCGGAGCAAAATATTCGTCCCACAGCTCGACCTTGAAACTGTCCGGCAAGCTCACGCCCAACAGCGCCGCGGTACGCTCGGCCAGTCCCTGGACCTTGGGCCGCTGATCTTCATCGCTACGGGATACCGTCACGCCAATCACTGGCAAATCCGGCAATACTTCGCTCAACGCGAGTGCCAGGCCGCTGTGGGTTCCGGCGCTGCCCGAGGCCAATACCACCGCCGCGAAATTCAGGCCGGTGTCCTTGATCTGCTCGGCCAGTTCCAGCCCGGCGCGCACATAACCCAAAGCGCCCAACGCGTTCGAGCCACCGATCGGCACCAGATACGGTTTTTTGCCGTTGCTGCGCAGGCGTGCGGCCAAGGCCTCCAGTTGCTCGTCAGCGTTGTCGAGGTTTTCCACCAATTCAACCTTGGTATCGAACAGGTCGAGCAACAGCCGATTGCCGTTGCCGACATAGTCGGTGTCGTCGGTGCCCAGAGGATTCTCCAGCAGTGCTACGCATCCCAGGCCCAGTTTCGCTGCGAGAGCCGCTGTCTGGCGCACGTGGTTGGATTGCAACGCACCTGCCGTGATCAGCGTGTCCGCACCCTGGGCCAGCGCATCGGCGGCCAGGTATTCGAGTTTGCGCAGCTTGTTACCGCCCATCGCCAGCGGCGTCAGGTCGTCGCGTTTGACGTAGACGTCGCGGCCGAGCCAGGCCGACAGGCGTTCGAGTTTTTCCAGAGGGGTCGGGTGGCCGAGCAGATCGAGGCGGTCAAAACGGGCGAGCTGTTGTTTGATCATGGGTCCGTACTGGCGGTGATAGATGTCAGGACTATAGGCACGCCTATATGCAGGGGCAACCGGCAAGATTACTTATAGCCAAAAGTGCTGAGCACAGCACAATCGGTTCTTAATTCGGCTTCCAGACCTTGCCGTAAAGTAATCGCCGTCAGCGCGGCCAGACACTCCGGCCGCCCGTGTGGAGTTTTTACCGTGAGCGAGCGTTCCAGCCATTGGCAATTGCAGACCATCGTCAGCCAGTTGCGCACGGCGCGCGACCAGTGGCGTGCGCAAAACGGCCGTGCCAGCGGCGAGCAGGGCGGTCGCGAGTTGCCCTCCCGAGCGGCCATGGCGGAGATTCTTGAAGCGCTGTGCGGGGCGCTGTTCCCGATGCGCCTGGGGCCGGTGGACTTGCGTGAAGAGAGTGAAGACTTCTATGTAGGCCACACGCTGGACGTTGCGCTGAACGCGTTGCTGGGTCAGGCGCGGCTTGAATTGCGTTACGCCGCCCGCCACAGCGCCTCGGCCGACACTGAAGTCGAAGCCAAAACGATCCAGATCATCCAGGACTTCGCCCTGGCGCTGCCGGGGCTGCGCAGCTTGCTGGACACTGACGTGCTGGCGGCCTATCACGGTGACCCGGCGGCTCGTAGCGTCGATGAAGTGTTGCTGTGCTATCCGGGGATTCTGGCGGTGATTCACCATCGCCTCGCGCATCACTTGTACCGCGCCGGACTGCCGTTGCTGGCGCGGATCAGCGCAGAAATCGCTCACTCGGCGACCGGTATCGATATCCACCCGGGCGCGCAAATCGGCCGCAGCTTCTTCATCGATCACGGGACGGGTGTGGTGATCGGCGAGACCGCCATCATTGGCGAGCGCGTGCGGATTTATCAGGCGGTGACCCTGGGCGCCAAACGCTTCCCGGCGGATGAAGACGGCCAGTTGCAGAAGGGCCATCCGCGGCATCCGATTGTCGAGGATGATGTGGTGATCTACGCCGGTGCGACGATTCTGGGGCGGATCACCATCGGCAAGGGCTCGACCATCGGCGGCAACGTCTGGCTGACGCGCAGTGTGCCGGCGGGGTGCAACCTGACGCAGGCGAATCTGCAGCATGATGATGGGGCGCAGAAGTAAGTCTCGACATCTCCAGTGGTCTTGCTGACGCCTTCGCGGGCAAGCCACGCTCCCACAGGTCTTGTGTCGAACCCGGATTTTGCGAACGCCACAAAACCTGTGGGCTTGCCCGCGATTGGTTTCAAGCCGAACCGAGATAATGGCATTTCACTGATTTCCCACTGAACGAATCCCCCAAACCCCACGTCATACCCATCCTTGAGCTAGCGTACACAACAGGTTTTTGTGGCGAGGGAACTTGCTCCCGCTCGGTTGCGAAGCAGCCGCATTCCTGGCGAAAACCGGGGTGCCGCTTCGCGACACAGGGGAAGCAAGCTCCCTCGCCACACCGTACCGCCGAGCCTTGCGATTAGTCCTTAGCACCCTATTCATGTTTAACTTGAACGCTCATTCAAGTTAAACCGCCGGTTTGCTGCCCGCTCACAACAGGAGGCTTGCCCTTGCCGAGTCCGTTATTGATTGCCCGGTTTCACCCCCTTGAGGCGCACCTTTCATGAGTGCACCGTCTACCCCCGCCAGCGGCCAGGTCCGCATGAATCCGCCGGTGTTTTACTTCGCCGCGACCTTCATTCTGCTCTTCGGCCTCGTCGTCATCGCCATGCCTGAACAGGCCGGCGCCTGGCTTCTGCAAGCGCAAAACTGGGCGGCCAACACGGTCGGCTGGTACTACATGCTCGCGATGACCCTGTATCTGGTCTTCGTGGTGGTCACCGCCTTGTCCGGCTACGGCAAGATCAAGCTCGGTGCCGACCACGACGAGCCCGAATTCAGTTATCTGTCCTGGGCCGGCATGCTGTTCGCCGCCGGGATCAGCATCACGCTGTTTTTCTTTTGCGTGTCCGAACCGCTGACCCATTTGTCGCAACCGCCCCAAGGCGAGGCCGGCACCGCGGACGCGGCACGCCAGGCGATGCAGATTCTGTTTCTGCACTGGGGCCTGCACGGCTGGGGTGTGTTTGCCTTCGTCGGCATGGCGCTGGCCTATTTCGCCTACCGCCACAACCTGCCGCTGGCCTTGCGTTCGGCGCTGTATCCGCTGATCGGCAAACGCATCAACGGTCCGATCGGTTACGCGGTGGATGGCTTCGGCATCATCGCCACGGTGTTCGGCCTTGGTGCCGACATGGGCTTCGGGGTGTTGCACCTCAACTCGGGGCTCGACTACCTGTTCGGCGTCGCCCACACCCAGTGGGTTCAGGTCGGCCTGATCACGCTGATGATGGGCGCTGCGATCATCGTCGCGGTGTCCGGCGTCGATAAAGGCGTGCGGGTGATGTCCGACATCAACATGCTGCTGGCCTGCGCGCTGCTGCTGTTCGTGTTGTTCGCCGGCCCGACGCAGCACTTGCTCAACACCCTGATCCAGAACATCGGTGACTACCTCGGCGCATTGCCGATGAAGAGTTTTGACCTCTACGCCTACGACAAACCCAGCGACTGGCTGGGTGGCTGGACGGTGTTCTACTGGGCCTGGTGGATCGCGTGGTCGCCGTTCGTGGGCCTGTTCATCGCACGGATTTCCCGTGGCCGGACCATCCGCGAATTCGTCTTCGGGGTGCTGTTGATCCCGCTTGGTTTCACCCTGGCGTGGATGTCGATTTTCGGTAACAGCGCCATCGACCAAGTGCTCAACCACGGCATGAGCGCGCTCGGCATGTCGGCCATCGACAACCCGTCGATGACCCTCTACCTGCTGCTGGAAACCTACCCGTGGAGCAAAACCGTGATTGCGGTCACGGTGTTCATCAGCTTCGTGTTCTTCGTCACCTCGGCGGATTCCGGCACCGTGGTGCTGTCGACGCTCTCCGCCAAGGGTGGCAACCCGGATGAAGACGGGCCGAAATGGCTGCGGGTGTTCTGGGGCGCGATGACCGCGCTGGTGACCAGTGCGCTGCTGTTCTCCGGCAGCATCGACGCGCTGAAGTCGGCGGTGGTGCTGACGTCGTTGCCGTTCTCGCTGATCTTGCTGCTGATGATGTGGGGTCTGCACAAGGCGTTTTATCTCGAGTCACAGAAGCAGATCGCCCAATTGCATTCCCTGGCGCCGGTGTCCGGTTCCCGGCGTGGCGGATGGCGTCAGCGTTTGAGCCAGGCGGTGCATTTCCCGTCGCGCGATGAGGTCTATCGCTTCCTCGACACGACGGTGCGCCCGGCGATTGAAGAAGTGACGGCGGTGTTCGTCGAGAAGGGCTTGAACGTGGTCACTCAGCCTGATCCGGCGAACGACAGCGTCAGCCTGGAAATCGGTCACGGCGAGCAGCATCCGTTCATCTATCAGGTGCAGATGCGTGGCTACTTCACGCCGTCCTTCGCCCGTGGCGGCATGGGTTCCAAGGAACTCAACAATCGTCGTTATTATCGGGCCGAAGTGCATTTGAGCGAGGGCAGTCAGGACTACGATCTGGTGGGCTACACCAAGGAGCAGGTCATCAACGACATCCTCGATCAGTACGAGCGGCACATGCAGTTTTTGCATTTGGTGCGTTGAGGTCAGGTCTCGCTGCTCATCACCATGAACAGCACCAGCGCTGCCACCGGCACACCAAACACCACACTGCCGACCACCAGTTCCGTCGTCACGGGCTGGCCGGCAGTGACCACGCCGATGGCGCCGTTGATCATTGTCAGGGCCAGCCACAGGACGATGAAGCTGTAGGTCAGGGTCTGCCGACCGAAGCCGATTTTCTCGCCGATGAACAGCATCAGCGCGAGGAGGACCAGGCCGAAGAAGATGATGATGGTGGTGTGCATGATGTGTTCCTCCTGTCAGGTGGGTGTCGCCTGTGCAGCCGCCCTCGGTTTCCCTGCTCACTTTTGAGCATAGGCGTCGGTGCGCTCTCCGTGCTTAAACCAACCCGCCATTGACCCGCAGGATTTGCCCGTTGACCCAAGCCGCATCCGGCCCGACGAGGAAGGAGACAACGCGGGAGATGTCTTCCGGCTGAGCCAGGCGTTCCAGCGGCGGCATCCTGGCGAAGGTTTGAATGTGTTCTTCGCTCTTGCCGTGCAGGAACAGATCGGTCGCCACCGGGCCCGGGGCGACGGCATTGACGGTGATGTGGCGACCGCGCATTTCCTTGGCGAACACCTGAGTCAGGGATTCCACCGCCGCTTTGCTGGCGATGTACACGGCGTAGCCCGGCAGGTTCATGCCGACGGTACTGCTGGAAAAATTGACGATCCGTCCGCCGCTGTTCAGGCGAGTGGCCGCTTCACGCAACGTGTTGAACGTGCCGCGAGCGTGAATGTTGAAGTTCTGGTCGAACAGTTCGTCCGTGTGTTGCGCCAGCGGCATCACTTTGAGTATGCCGGCGTTGTTGATCAACACATCGACTTTGCCCAGCTGCGATTCGGTTTCATCGAACATCCGGCGCACGTCGTCGGCATTGGCCACGTCAGCCTTGATCGCTATGGCTTGATGGCCGGCCTGACGCAACTCCACGACCAGTCCGGAGGCTTCGGCGGCGCTGCTGGCGTAGTTGATGGCGACGGCGAACCCTTCGCTGGCCAGTTGTCTGGCGATGACGGCGCCGATGCCGCGAGAGGCACCGGTCACGATGGCCACTTTCGAAGTTTGAGTAGTCATGGCGGTTAATCCTTTGGGGGTGTTGGTGGGGGGGGGAAGCCAGATTCACATGTTTACTCAGGCCGATAAATGCACGAGAGTTGCCTTGACTGTTCAATAATCGCCAACAATCGAAGCTCCGGAGCTCAGCGTGGATCAAGTCAAGGCTATGAAGGTTTTCGTGCGGATCTACGAGCGCAGCAGCTTCACCCTGGCCGCCGAAGACCTGAACCTGCCGCGGGCAACCCTGACCCACACGCTGAATCAGTTCGAAGCCTGGCTCGGTACGCGTTTGCTGGAGCGCAGCACACGTAAAGTGCGTCCGACGCTGGACGGCGAGGCTTACTACCTGCGTTGTGTGCAGTTGCTGGCGGAGCTGGAAGAAGCCGAGCTGGCCTTTCGCAGCGTGGCGCCGAAGGGGCGATTGCGCATGGATTTGCATGGCACCTTGGCCAAGCACTTCGTGATCCCTGCGTTGCCGCAGTTCATGGCCCGTTACCCGGATATCGAACTGTCCATCAGCGAGGCCGACCGCTTTGTCGACCTGATTGCCGAAGGCGTCGACTGCGTACTGCGCGCCGGCACCCTCGGCGACTCGGCGCTGATCGGCAAGCGTGTCGCCAACCTGCGGCAGATCACCTGCGCCAGTCCTGCATATCTGCGCAAATACGGCGAACCGAGAACCCTCGAAGACCTGAAACACCATCGCGCGGTGAACTACGTCTCGCGCACCACGGCCAAGTTGTTTCCATTCGAGTTCATGGTTGATGGCGAGCTGAAGGAAGTGGCCATCGACGGCGCGATTTCAGTATTCGGCGCGGAAATCTATGCCGCGTCGGCCATCGCCGGACTGGGCTTGATCCAGTGCCCGCATTACCGAATGGCAACGCTGATTGCTCAGGGGGTGGTGCAGGAAATCCTCATCGACACCCCTCCACCGCCCATGCCGGTTTCAGTGCTGTATCCGCACAACCGACACCTGTCGCCACGGGTTCGGGTGTTTGTGGATTGGTTGGGGGAGGTGTTTGCGGGGGCCGTTTGAACGAAGGCTGCGATCCTGGCGATGGTTGTACCGCCGAAGATGAATAATGTGAAACGTTTCAGCATTTCCTCGAGTCGGAGGTTTATCGACGTTTGTCTGGGCGTATGCTGGGCAACTTGCGAAGCAGTCGATGCCAACTTCAAGACAGACAAGAGAGGATTCGATGACCTACACCGCTGCCGAAAACCGCTACGACTCCATTCCTTACCGCCGCGTCGGCCGCAGCGGTCTGGTGCTGCCGGCGTTGTCCCTGGGCCTGTGGCACAACTTCGGCGACAGCACGCCGATCGACACCCAGCGTTCGTTGCTGCGCACGGCGTTCGATCTGGGGATCAACCACTTCGACCTGGCCAACAATTACGGCCCGCCGTACGGCAGCGCCGAGATCAATTTCGGCCGTTTGCTGCGCGAAGACTTCAAGCAGTATCGCGACGAGCTGATCATTTCCAGCAAGGCCGGTTGGGACATGTGGCCCGGTCCTTACGGGCAGGGCGGCGGTTCGCGCAAATACGTGCTGGCCAGTCTTGATCAGAGCCTGCAGCGCCTGGGCCTGGATTATGTGGATATTTTCTATTCCCACCGTTTCGATCCGGATACTCCGCTGGAGGAAACTGCCAGCGCATTGGCTACGGCGGTGCAGCAGGGCAAGGCGCTGTACATCGGCATCTCGTCGTATTCCGGGGTGAAAACCCGTGAGATGGCGGCACTGTTGAAAGAGTGGAAAGTGCCGTTGCTGATTCACCAGCCGGCCTACAACCTGCTCAATCGCTGGGTGGAAAAGGACCTGCTGGAGGTCACCGACGAACTGGGCACCGGCGTGATTGCCTTCACACCGTTGGCGCAGGGCCTGTTGACCGACAAGTACCTCAATGGCATTCCGAAGGACGCGCGGGTCAATCGTCCGGGCGGTGGTTCTTTGCAGTCCTCGCATCTGTCGGAGGCCAACATCGCCCATGTGCGTGGGCTCAACGAAATCGCCAAGCGTCGCGGCCAGAGCCTCGCGCAACTGGCGCTGGCGTGGACGCTGCGCGATCCGCGGGTGACCTCGGCGCTGATTGGTGCGAGCCGGCCGGAGCAGATCATCGAAAACGTCGGGGCCTTGAAGAATTTGAGCTTCAGTGCGCAAGAGTTGGCGGAGATTGACCGGTTTGCCCAGGAGGGCGGGATCAATCTTTGGGAGAAACCTTCGACGGCTGAGTAAATTCGATCGAGGGTTTAGACTGAATAAAGCATCCCCTCGTAGGGGAAGGGATGCTTGATTTACATTGAGGGAAGATGCGGTCGTTATTTTTTGCTTGGGAAACCGAGTATCGCTGCAGTTTCGTTAAAGAATGTATCCCTCGCAGATCTCTTTCTGAGCTGCATGTCGATCACTTGCGATTGATCTGGGAGGGTAAAGTAACCCTTGTCCAGGCTACATAGGCTTTCAAGAATTGGCAGAGGTAGTCCCAGTAGCTGCCTGACTTGAGATCGGGAAAGTACCTTGTTTTCCACGAGCATTTTCACGCCTCGAGCAATTAACTGCGGCCTTTCAAAATCGAAATCCCCATCCATGGGCTCACCCTTGACCCAGCCTCTTGCTGACCTGGCTTTCCACAATCTTGTTGTCGTAGTGTCGTTGATTATCTCTAGGTCTAGACATCTACGAACCATCGCTGCCACAGAGACCTTCCAGCGTGGTTTCAATGCTAGCAAGGTATCCAGCGTAGGCCACCGAATTTCCCTCAGGAAGCTTTCTGCTGGCATCAGGAATGCGCTTGCAAATCGATGTGCCTGTGACTCAAGCAGCGCGTAATTCGATTCGTATTGTTCCTTGGAAATATGCCGATGGAGAACAATATGTCCAAGCTCATGGGCCGCATCGAATCGATTTCGTATGCCGTTCGCCTTGTCTGCTACAAGGAGTACATAAGGTCGCTGATCCAACTCATACCAATTTGATACACCATCCATTTTCAGATGGCCGAGCATGGTTCGAGTGCAGACGATACCGGCATTCTCCAGAACATGAACGACATTGGGTATGGGAGCAATTCCTAGCCCCCATGCCTGACGACACTCGCTAGCCATTCGTTCGATTTCTTCGTCAGAAATCAGAAGGCAATTGCTTTCTTCCAGATGAGGAACATTAACAGCGACGAATTCAAGGCTTTCCTGAAGCTTGTAGGAGATATCTTGAAGCCACTCCAGGCGTACCTCCGCTATTTCTCTTGCATTAGCGGTGGCGCTCACCTGCGAGCGGAAGAAAAACGGCGTGTTTTCACTCGTTACGATTTGCTCCTCAAGCAGCCAGTTTTCACTGACGCCAAAGACCTCGCATAACCGCTGGAAAGCATCGGCTTCAGGAACCTGAAGTCCGTTCTCCCATTTAGAAATATTTCCAGAGGCGCGTCCCACCATTTCGGCCAAGGCGGTTTGGGTGATACCACACGTGAGCCGTAACTGTTTGAGACGTTCGGACTGAAAGCCCGCGACTCCAGTTCTCATGGTTCACCTCTTGGATTTTTGCTCATCATCAGTTTGGTCTTCGATTTTTTCCGCGCGGCGCATCTTATCTCGCAATTTCACCAATTCAATCGGTTTCTGATCAATAGCTTGATTATCAGAGTAGCTCTGAAGAAGCTCATCGAACGTGCAATCCATATGGAAACCCTTACCGTTGAAATAAGGTACGGCCATCACAATCGCTACAGGCTCTGATTGATCCGCGGAACGTGGCGGTGGTGCGTGGACTACGACAAGTGCATGGATCAATTGTTCGGAAACAGTGTGGGATAGCCCATCGATCCAATCCATCTGAGTGGACGCTAATGATTCGTTCAGCGTTTTCAGTTCGCTGCGGTGTTTCGCCGCGCGAACCTCTTTTTGCCAAGGCAGAACGACAGATGTAATGCGCAGTTTTCCCAATTCCAATAGGACGTAATTATGCCCTTTGGGGTCGGTTGATTTGATAAGGGGATTCCAGCGAGTCATACCCGCCAAGGCTTCCTGAGCGAGTGAGTGGCGTAAATGCCCCCGTAGATCTTCCTGAGGGATATGAATCAGGAGTTCCTGCACCACTTTCGAAGCTTTTTGGAAGGTTTGAGGAATCAGAACGCCAAGTTCCTCAAAAAACTCTTTATCTACCTGCGCACGAATGAAACTTTGAATTTCTTCTTTTGTGACCATACGTTTCGCCACTCACTATTCGGTAAGCGGATTTTTACTTCATTTTTATTCGTTATGGAAGGGTTTGCTGGTTTTTTATACAGCTCGGTAGACGAGTGGTGGCGTCAATCCGGATATCACCTCGGGCTCAAGGCCTCACCGAAAAAACGGCACATCCCCCAACACCGTCGCCCGCTGCATCACCCGCCGCGCCGGTCGGTAATCATCCACCGCGTAATGCTGCGTCACGCGGTTATCCCAGAACGCTACGTCGTCCTTCTGCCAGCGCCAGCGAATGGTGAACTCCGGCCGCGTGGCATGGGCGAACAGAAATTTCAGAATCACCTCGCTCTCGGTTTCCGACAGCTCATTGATCTTCGAGGTGAAGCCTTCATTGACGAACAATGACCGGCGCCCGCTCACCGGGTGCGTGCGGATCACCGGGTGCGACAGCGGCGGATTCCTGCGGCGTGCTTCTTCCCACTGAGCCAGCGCCTCAGGCGTATTGCCATAGCGTTCCAGCGGAAACGAACGGGTGAAATCGTGAGTCGCGGTCAGCCCTTCAAGCAAACTCTTCATCGGCGCTGACAACGCTTCATAAGCCGCAATGCCGCTGGCCCACAACGTGTCGCCACCAAACTCCGGCAGCAATTTCGCGCTGAGCACCGCACCCATCGCCGGGGTCGGCAGGAAGGTCACGTCGGTGTGCCAGATCGCGTTGTCGCGTACGTCGGTGACGGCCGTGTCGAGGATCAGCACTTCCGGTTGTTCCGGTACATTCGGGTAGATCGGATGAACATGCAGGTCGCCGAAATGGGCGGCGAAACGTGCCTGTTGCTGCGGCGTGATCGGCTGGTCGCGGAAGAACAGCACCTGATACTGGAGCAGCGCCTGCTCGATGGCATTGCGCTGTTCCAGGGTCAGCGGCTGACTGATGTCGATGCCGCTGATTTGCGCGCCGAGCGCGTAGCTGAGAGAGACGATTGTCAGGTGGCTCATGGTGGTTCTCTTAATCCGGGGTGCCGAACTGTCGGCGTGTTCAATGACAAGTCTTTAGTGAGCCTGGCCGTGCCACGGCACCAGTTTGCGTTGCAGAGCACGCAGGCCCATCTCCATGGCAAAGGCGATCAGCGCAATCACCAGAATCCCCAGTACCACCACATCGGTGACCAGGAATTGCGCGGCCGACTGGACCATGAAGCCCAAACCGCTGGTGGCGGCGATCAGCTCGGCGGCGACCAGCGTCGACCAGCCCACGCCCAGCCCAATGCGCACGCCAGTCAAAATGTCCGGCAAGGCACTCGGTAAAATCACATGGCGAATCAATTGTGCCCGGGTTGCGCCCAGCGACTGCGCAGCGCGCAATCTGGCCGGGTCGACGGTGCGCACGCCGGTGGCGGTGGCGATGGCGATCGGGGCGAAAATCGCCAGGTAGATCAGCAAGACTTTCGACAGCTCGCCAATGCCGCACCAGATGACGATCAGCGGCAAATAGGCCAGCGGTGGAATCGGGCGGTAGAACTCGATCAGCGGATCGAGAATGCCCCGCGCGATACGGTTGGCACCGATCGCAATGCCGACCGGCACGGCGGTCAGCACGGCAAAGCCGAGGCCCAGACCGATGCGGCCGAGGCTCGCGCCCAGGTGCTGCCACAACGTTGAATCCATGTAGCCGGTGGTCACCAGCAGCCAGCCCTTTTGCAGCACGGCAGACGGTGGCGGCAGAAACAGCGGCTCGATCATTCCGGTAGCAGTCACGGCCCACCAAAGGGCAACCAGCGCGACCAGGGTCAGCACGCTGATCCAGCGCGTGCTCACACTGCGACGAACAGGAATGACCGTCGAACCCGGTTTCACCGTCACCGCCGGAATTTCATAGCTGCTCATGCGCGCTCCTGCCGCGTGGCGGCGCTGCGTTGGGAGAAGACTTTGGCGAGTACGTGTTCGCGGGTTTCGATAAAGCGCCGGTCGGATTTGATCGCCCGTGCGGATTCGCCAGCGGCATAACGCTGACCAAAATCCAGGCTCAGTCGCTCGACGATTTGCCCGGGGTTTGGCGCCAGCAGAATCAGGTCCGTGGCGAGAAACACCGCTTCTTCGATGTCGTGGGTAATCAGGAAAACGGGTTTGGCTGTGCGCTTCCACACCTGCAACAGCAGCTCCTGCATCTGTTCGCGGGTGAAGGCGTCGAGGGCGCCGAAGGGTTCGTCCATCAGCAGCACGCGAGGATCGGCGGCGAGCGCACGGGCCAGGCCGACACGCTGTTTCTGGCCACCCGATAATTGCCAGATGCGGCGATGTTCGAAACCGGAAAGGTCCACCAGCGCGAGCATTTCCCGAGCGCGGCTTTCACGTTTGTCGCGGGAAACACCCGCCAGTTCCAGACCGAAACCGACGTTGGCCAGCACGTCCTGCCAAGGCAGCAGCGCGTCGTCCTGGAACACCACGCCACGTTCTGCGCTCGGGCCTTTGACCGGCGCACCATCAAGGGTGATGCGCCCGGCGCTGGGTTCGACGAAACCGGCAATCAGGTTCAACAGCGAAGTCTTGCCACTGCCGGAAGGGCCGAGGGCCACCAGCAATTGCTGGGGGCCAAGGCTCAAGGAAATATCCGCCAGCACCGGTTCCGGGCTGCCAGGGTACTGTGCGCTGATGCGCTCCAGCTGTAGCAAAGCCATCGCGATTCACTCCCGATCAGTTGGTGATGAACTTGGCGCTGACGTACGGCGCGTAGTCCGGCAGTACGGCCTCGACTTTGCCTTGTTCCTTGAGGAACACGGCGGTGTCGGTGATGGCTTTGGTGGTCGGCGCACCGAGGGTGATCACCTGATCAGCCGCCAGCGGATAGACGTTGCCTTGCAGCAACAGCGGAATGTCGCTGGCCTTGGCGCCGGACAGCCTCACCAGTTTGTCGACGTTGGACTGATTGGCGAGCCAGGCTTGCGGATCCTTGCGGTAATCGGCGTAGGCGTCGAGGGTGACTTTAGCGAACGCGGTGACGATTTCCGGGTGCTTCTGGGCGAAGTCTTTACGCACGATCCATGCATCGAAGGTCGGTGCGCCGAACTTGGCCAGTTCGCCGGAGGTGATCAGTACTTTGCCGTTTTCCTTGGCTACACCGAGCGCCGGATCCCAAACGTAAGTGGCGTCGATGTCACCGCGCTTCCACGCCGCAATGATCGCCGGCGGCGCGAGGTTGAGCACCGTGACTTTCGACGGGTCAATGTTCCAGTGCTTCAACGCGGCCAGCAGGCTGTAGTGACCGGTGGAAACGAACGGCACGGCAATTTTCTTGCCGATCAGGTCTTGCGGCGTCTTGATCCCGGACCCGTCGCGGGCGACCAAGGCTTCCGCGGCGCCGATTTGCGTGGCAATCAGAAAAGTTTCTACGGGAACTTTACGAGTGATCGCAGCCGTCAGGGGGCTGGAGCCGAGGTAACCGATCTGCACATCACCGGACGCGATGGCGGCGATGATGTCGGCGCCGTTGTCGAATTTGCGCCAGTCGATTTTGGCGTTGGTGGCTTTTTCGTACGCGCCGTCGGCCTGGGCGACTTTCGCCGGGTCTACGGTGGTCTGGTAAGCGACGGTCACGTCAGCCGCCTGGGCAAAGAAACTCGCTGCCGCCAAAGACGCGGCTGCCAGGAGGCGAAGAGGGGAATTCAGTTTCATTGGGAAGCTCCTTTTCAGACGAACCGAGAGTCGGCGTGAAAACGAGACTAAATGATATAAGAATCCGAAAATAAATAACTTTTTCGAATGAGCTTATGAGCGGAAAATTCTAAGAGAGAGTCGTTGTCGACCGCTTTCGTGGCGAGGGAGCTTGCTCCCGCTGGAGGCCGAAGGACTCCCGATCCAGACAATCGCATTCTGGAAGATAAAACAGGGTTGTCTGGTTGTGCGGCTGCTGTGCAGCCAAGCGGGAGCAAGCTCCCTCGCCACAATGATTTGCAGTGACTGAGGGAGCGAGTGAAGGTTAGTTGCTGATTGCCAGAATGCTCGCCTGATACGAACCGACAAACACATCGAAATCGCCGACTTCGTTCTGTTCCAGCTCTACTTGCTCAGCCAGCGAGGTACGTGCACGGTCTTCAAATTTCGCCTGGTCTTCGCCTGAAAGCGGCTCGCTGCGGAAAAATTCCGCGTGGGCCTCGCTCTGACGCAGGGAGAACTGGCTGAAGCTTTCCTTGTGCTCGGCCATCGCCGCCAGCACCTGGGCCGATGGCGTCAGGGACGGGTCCTTGACCTTGGCCAGTTGCGCATCCAGCGCCTTGCTGTGCGCATCGCCGCCATGGCTCTGATCCAATAATGCCGCCAGTGGTGCAATTTTCTCTAACAGATCGCCAGCCCACTCTTTCAGGTCAACCGGTTGACCGTCGCGCTGCAGTTGCAGGCCCGGACGGCGACCTTCCTTGACCACGCTGAGGAAGTTCGAGGTGGCGTTGCCGCATGAAGTATTGGTCAGCAGCGGGCTGTCGTTCAGCGCGCAATACAGCAGGAACGCATCGAGGAAGCGCGATTCGGTGAGGTCGATGCCCATTGGCAGGAACGGGTTGATGTCCAGGCAACGGACTTCAACGTACTGGATGCCACGGGCCACCAGCGCCTGGATCGGTCGTTCGCCGGTGTAGGTCACGCGTTTCGGGCGGATGTTGGAGTAGTACTCGTTTTCGATCTGCAGGATGTTGGTGTTGAGCTGAACCCACTCACCGTCCTGATGGGTACCGATTTCAACGTACGGTGGGTACGGCGTAGCCACCGCTTTGCGCAGGCTGTCGGTGTAGCTCGTCAGATCGTTGTAGCAGGGCGTCAGACCGGCCTGGGCGTTGCTCTGGTAACCCAGGTCGCTCATGCGCAGGCTGGTGGCGTACGGCAGGTACAAAGTGTCCGGGTCCAGTTGCTCCAACTGGTGCGAGCGACCGCGCAGGAAACCGGCGTCCAGCGCTGGAGAGGCACCGAACAGGTACATCAACAGCCAGCTGTAGCGACGGAAGTTGCGGATCAGGGCAATGTAGGCCGACGACTGATAGTCGCGGTCAGTGCCGACAAAGCCTTCGGCTTCTTTGAGCAGCGGCCAGAGTTTTTCCGGCAGGGAAAAGTTGTAGTGAATCCCGGCGATGCACTGCATGGTCTTGCCGTAGCGAAGGGCCAGGCCCTTGCGGTAGACATACTTGAGCTTGCCGATGTTGGACGTGCCGTAATAGGCGATCGGGATATCTTCCTCGGCCGGCAACGGGCACGGCATCGACGGACTCCACAGGTACTCGTTGCCGAGCTTGCTGTAGGCAAAACGGTGAATCTTGTCCAGGCTCGCCAGGGTGTCGGCCGGGTCGGGCAGGGCGGGGGTGATGAACTCCAGCAGTGACTCGGAATAGTCAGTGGTGATTTGTTCGTTGGTCAGCGCGGAACCCAATTCTTCCGGGTGCGGCGTTTGCGCCAGGCGACCTTCGCCGGTCACGCGCAGGCATTCACGTTCGATGCCGTGAAGGCACTGTTCGAGCAGAGAGAGGTTAGCGCGCTCGCCGAGCAGAGCCAGGCGGCGGTTGAGAAGTTCGCTCAAGTTGGATTCCTTCACGCGTCAGTCGCCCCAATATGGGGGTGGGCAAGACGGTCTACAAGGGTGAAGTTGAAACTGGCGTTTTCGCCTGGTTTTTGAGCCGCTCAGGCCATATGCCGGTCAGTCAGTAACCGCACAATCCCTGTGGGAGCGAGTCTGCTCGGGATGAGGGAGTGTCAGGCGACATTTTTGTCGGCTGACACACCCTCATCCCGAGCAGGCTCGCTCCCACAGGATTCGTTGCGCTGAAATTAACTCAAAATGATGGCAATCATCTACAGGACAGCGAACGTGCCTTGTGCTTTTGCGACGAGTTTGTCGCCCTGCATCACGTCGGCTTCGACCACCAGCGTGCGGCGACCCGGATGAATCACCCGCGCCGTGCACATCACCTCACCGTCTGCGACGGCGCGGATGTAGTTGATCTTGCACTCGATGGTCGCGCTCTGCTGGTCAAAGCCGTGGGTGCTGGAACAGGCCAGCCCCATGGCAATGTCCACCAGGCTGAACAGGGCCCCGCCGTGCAGCTTGCCGCCGCGATTGCGCAGTTCTGGTTCCAGCGCCAGGGCGACTTGCGCCACCCCGGCCTCCAGACTGTGCAAGCGACATCCCAGCAACTTGAAAAAAGCGCTTTCGGTCAGCCCGGCCGGAATGTCCATCAGCGTTTCTTCAATTGCTTGGCGTTGGCGAACAGCGAAGCCATGGCGTTGTTGGCCGGGGCCGCCGCCGTGGTTTCCTTGCGTGGTGCAGTGTTCTGGGACTGGCGCGGTGCCGACCCCGGACGCGCACCACGGGCGCCGTCGATTTTCTCGCCCGGAGTGTCGCTCATGCGCATCGACAGGCCTACGCGTTTGCGCGGGATATCGACTTCCATGACCTTCACTTTCACCACGTCACCGGCCTTCACCGCTTCGCGCGGATCCTTGATGAACTTCTCCGAAAGCGCGGAGATGTGCACCAAACCGTCCTGATGCACGCCGATGTCGACGAACGCGCCGAAGTTGGTCACGTTGGTCACGACGCCTTCGAGGATCATGCCCAGCTGCAGGTCCTTGAGGTCTTCGACGCCTTCCTGGAACTCGGCGGTCTTGAACTCGGGACGCGGGTCACGGCCCGGTTTTTCCAGCTCTTGCAGAATGTCGGTGACCGTTGGCAGACCAAAGGTTTCGTCGGTGTACTTCTTCGGGTCGAGACGCTTGAGGAAGCTCGCATCACCAATCAGCGAGCGGATATCGCGGTCGGTTTCAGCGGCAATACGCTGCACCAGCGGATACGCTTCCGGGTGAACCGCCGACGAATCCAGCGGGTTGTCGCCGTTCATCACGCGTAGGAAGCCGGCTGCCTGCTCGAACGTTTTCTCGCCCAGACGCGCGACTTTCTTCAACGCTGCACGGGTTTTGAACGCGCCGTGCTCGTCGCGGTGGCTGACGATGTTCTGCGCCAAAGTGGCGTTGAGGCCGGAAATACGGGCCAGCAGCGCCACGGAAGCGGTGTTCACGTCCACGCCCACGGCGTTCACGCAGTCTTCGACTACCGCGTCCAGGCCGCGCGCCAGTTTCAGCTGCGACACGTCGTGCTGGTACTGGCCGACGCCGATGGATTTCGGATCGATCTTCACCAGCTCGGCCAGTGGATCCTGCAAGCGACGAGCGATGGATACCGCGCCACGGATCGACACGTCGAGGTCCGGGAATTCCTTGGAGGCCAGTTCCGACGCCGAGTAAACCGATGCGCCGGCCTCGGACACCATGACTTTGGTCATCTTCATGGCCGGGTATTTTTTGATCAGTTCAGCGGCCAGCTTGTCGGTCTCGCGGCTGGCGGTGCCATTGCCGATGGCAATCAGGTCCACCGAGTGCTTGGCGCACAGGGCTGCAAGTATCGCGAGGGTCTGGTCCCATTTGTTGTGTGGCACGTGCGGGTAAACCGTGGCGTGATCCAGCAGCTTGCCGGTGGCGTCGACCACAGCGACCTTGCAACCGGTGCGCAGGCCCGGGTCGAGGCCCAGCGTGGCGCGTGGGCCGGCCGGGGCCGACAGCAGCAGGTCGTGCAGGTTGTGCGCGAACACATTGATCGCTTCGGTTTCCGCACCGTCGCGCAGTTCGCCCAACAGGTCGGTTTCCAAGTGGGTGTAGAGCTTGACCTTCCAGGTCCAGCGCACCACTTCACCCAGCCATTTGTCGGCAGGGCGGTTCTGGTTCTGGATGCCGAACTGCTGGCCGATCATGCCTTCGCACGGGTGCATGGTGCCCGGCAGTTCGTCGCCGACTTTCAGCGCGGAGCTGAGAATGCCTTCGTTGCGGCCACGGAAAATCGCCAGCGCGCGGTGCGACGGCATGCTTTTCAGCGGTTCATCATGTTCGAAATAATCGCGGAACTTGGCACCTTCCTCTTCCTTGCCGGCAATCACGCGGGCACTGAGGGTGGCTTCCTGCTTGAGGTAGCTGCGCAGCTTGTCCAGCAAACCGGCGTCTTCGGCGAAGCGTTCCATCAGGATGTATTTGGCGCCTTCGAGGGCAGCCTTTACATCGGCGACGCCTTTTTCGGCATCAACGAAGCGCGCAGCTTCGGTGTCTGGCGTCAGGGTCGGGTCGTTGAACAGGCCGTCGGCCAGCTCGCCGAGGCCGGCTTCCAGGGCGATCTGGCCCTTGGTGCGGCGCTTCTGCTTGTACGGCAGGTACAAGTCTTCGAGGCGGGTCTTGGTGTCGGCGAGCTTGATGTCGCGTTCAAGTTGCGGGGTCAGCTTGCCTTGCTCCTGGATGCTGGCAAGGATGCTGATGCGCCGTTCGTCGAGTTCTCGCAGGTAGCGCAGACGCTCTTCCAGATGACGCAACTGGATGTCATCGAGGCTGCCGGTCACTTCTTTCCGGTAACGGGCGATGAAGGGAACGGTAGAGCCTTCATCGAGTAGCGCGACGGCCGCTTCGACCTGTTGTGGGCGTACGCCGAGTTCCTCGGCGATGCGGCTGTTGATGCTGTCCATAAAACCACCTGACAAATTGTGAAAGCAGGCTCGCGGGCGCATGAATAAAGGCTCGGCGAGTCTGGTTGAGCGGCCTGGCCTGCGCCGCTACCTGAATCAACAGGCATCCCGTTGACCCGTGAAATCGAACAAATACTGCCAGCGCCTTGAAAATAAAAAGCGGCTGCCGCAGTAATGATCAGAC
The DNA here is from genome assembly GCF_048079215.1 of Pseudomonas sp. NFX71. Classification (NCBI taxonomy): domain Bacteria; kingdom Pseudomonadati; phylum Pseudomonadota; class Gammaproteobacteria; order Pseudomonadales; family Pseudomonadaceae; genus Pseudomonas; species Pseudomonas sp. NFX71. The sequence continues at coordinate 2,174,028 of NZ_CP182230.1, forward strand.
GTTGCCTGACACAAAAGGCCGCGCATTATAACCAGCGTTCTGTCATTCGGGGGCATCACAGGCTGTAGGCACAATGCCCGGATTCCTGGCGGTGAAGGAAAAATCTGCTAACAATGCACACGGTGCGTATAACGGCAGCTACGCCATAATGCGCGCCGAGATCAAAGGAGCATCCAATGAGCAGCACTGCAAACATTGCTGAAGGCGAAAAAATTCTTATCGTTGACGACGATCCGGGGCTCAGCAGCCTGCTGGAGCGCTTTTTCGTCAGCAAGGGCTATCGCGCCCGCGCCGTACCGAACACTGAGCAAATGGACCGCCTGCTGGCGCGTGAAGTGTTCAACCTGGTCGTCCTCGACCTGATGCTGCCCGGCGAAGACGGTCTGACCGCCTGCCGCCGCCTGCGCACGGCGAACAATCAGATTCCGATCATCATGCTCACCGCCAAGGGCGACGAGCTGAGCCGCATCAAGGGCCTGGAGCTGGGCGCCGACGATTACCTGGCCAAGCCGTTCAACCCGGACGAGCTGATGGCGCGCGTCAAAGCCGTCCTGCGTCGTCAGTCCGCTCCGGTGCCGGGCGCGCCGGGCAGCGAAGACGAAAGCGTGACCTTCGGTGACTATGAACTGTCGCTGGCCACTCGCGAACTGAAGCGCGGTGACGAAGTGCACATGCTCACCACCGGTGAGTTTGCGGTGCTCAAGGCGTTGGTCATGAACGCGCGTCAGCCTCTGACTCGCGACAAACTGATGAACCTGGCCCGAGGCCGCGAGTGGGATGCCCTGGAGCGTTCCATCGACGTGCAGATATCCCGTCTGCGCCGGATGATCGAACCCGATCCATCCAAGCCGCGTTACATCCAGACCGTCTGGGGCGTGGGCTACGTGTTCGTTCCGGATGGCGCCGCCACCAAGTGATCGGCGATTTGTAGGAGCGGGTCGCGCGGATGATGTTGTCCGCAGACTCGCGATCCGCAATATGCGAGCATCGCTCGCTCCTGCAAGTGTGTAGCGGTTATCCATGAAAACCCCCGTTTGGTTCCCCCAGAGTTTCTTCTCCCGCACCCTGTGGCTGGTGCTGATCGTCGTCCTGTTCTCCAAGGCGCTGACCCTGGTTTATCTGTTGATGAACGAAGACGTGCTGGTGGATCGCCAATACAGCCACGGCGTCGCCCTGACGCTACGCGCCTATTGGGCGGCGGATGAAAACAACCGTGAAAAGATTGCCGAAGCCGCGACTCTGATCCGGGTGGTGGGTGCCGGCGTGCCGGAAGGCGAGCAACACTGGCCTTACAGCGAGATCTACCAGCGGCAGATGCAGGCAGAGCTTGGCGCCGACACCGAGGTGCGATTGCGCATGCACTCGCCACCGGCCCTGTGGGTTCGGGCGCCCAGTCTCGGTGATGGCTGGCTGAAAGTGCCGCTGTACCCGCATCCTTTGCGCGGCCAGAAAATCTGGAACGTGCTCGGCTGGTTCCTTGCCATCGGCTTGCTGTCCACCGCCTCGGCGTGGATCTTCGTCAGTCAACTCAATCAACCTTTGAAACGCCTGGTCTATGCCGCGAGGCAACTCGGCCAGGGCCGTAGTGTGCGTCTGCCGATCAGCGATACGCCAAGCGAGATGACCGAGGTGTATCGCGCCTTCAACCAGATGGCTGAAGACGTCGAACAGGCCGGCCGCGAGCGCGAGCTGATGCTGGCCGGCGTGTCCCATGACTTGCGTACGCCACTGACGCGATTGCGGCTGTCCCTGGAACTGATGGGCGACCACAGCGACCTGACGGACGACATGGTGCGCGACATCGAAGACATGGACGCGATTCTCGACCAGTTCCTCGCGTTCATTCGCGATGGTCGCGATGAATCGGTGGAAGAGGTGGATTTGACCGACCTGGTGCGTGAAGTCGCCGCGCCGTACAACCAGAATGAAGAGAAAGTGCGCCTGCGCCTGGAGCCGATTCAGCCGTTCCCGTTGCGTCGGGTGTCAATGAAGCGCCTGCTGAACAACCTGATCGGCAACGCGCTGCATCATGCTGGCAGTGGGGTCGAAGTGGCGGCTTATGTTTCCGGGGATGTGAGCGCTCCTTACGTGGTGCTGAGCGTCATGGACCGTGGTGCGGGCATTGATCCGTCGGAGCTGGAGGCGATCTTCAATCCGTTCACTCGTGGGGATCGAGCTCGCGGTGGTAAAGGGACCGGGTTGGGCCTGGCGATCGTGAAGCGGATTGCTTCGATGCATGGTGGGAATGTCGAGTTGCGCAACCGGTCGGGTGGCGGACTGGAAGCGCGGGTGCGGTTACCGCTTGGGTTGATGTTGCCGCGGGATGCGGTTTAAAGACCAGCATTGTCAGTGGGGCTTAAGGCCTCATCGCGAGCGGGCTCGCTCTCACATTGAAATACGTTTCCCTTGTGGGAGCGAGCCTGCTCGCGAAGGCGGTCTTCCGACCGCCATAAATCTCAGGGTTTAACCTTTCCCTTTGGTCCGCGTCATATTCGGCCCGCCATTCTTCTCAAGATGCTCAATGATGATCCCCGCCACATTCTTTCCGGTGGTGGTTTCAATCCCTTCCAGACCGGGCGAAGAATTCACTTCCATCACCAGCGGCCCGTGATTGGAACGCAGGATATCCACGCCCGCCACCGCCAAACCCATCACTTTCGCTGCACGCAACGCAGTCATGCGTTCTTCCGGTGTGATCTTGATCAGGCTGGCGCTGCCACCGCGATGCAGGTTGGAGCGAAACTCCCCGGGCTTGGCCTGACGCTTCATCGCCGCAATCACCTTGTCGCCCACCACGAAGCAACGAATGTCCGCACCGCCGGCTTCCTTGATGTACTCCTGAACCATGATGTTCTGCTTGAGGCCCATGAACGCCTCGATCACCGATTCCGCCGCCGTCGCGGTTTCACACAGCACTACGCCAATCCCCTGGGTGCCTTCCAGCACCTTGATCACCAGCGGTGCGCCGTTGACCATGTCGATCAGGTCGGGAATGTCATCCGGGGAATGCGCAAATCCGGTGACCGGCAAACCGATTCCACGGCGAGACAGCAATTGCAGCGAACGCAGTTTGTCCCGCGAGCGGGCAATGGCCACCGATTCGTTGAGCGGAAACACCCCCATCATTTCGAACTGGCGCAACACCGCGCAGCCATAGAACGTTACCGATGCACCGATCCGCGGGATCACCGCGTCGAAACCTTCCAGCGGTTTGCCGCGGTAGTGGATCTGCGGCTTGTGACTGGCAATGTTCATGTAGGCGCGCAGGGTGTCGATCACCACCATTTCATGGCCACGCTCGGTACCGGCTTCGACCAGACGACGAGTGGAATACAGACGCGGGTTCCGCGACAGCACAGCGATCTTCATGCAACACCTGTGGAAGAGGTAGATACCGGGAACACCGGCTTGTCTTGTACATATTTAATGCCCGGATTGACCACCAACTGGCCGTCGATCAGGGCTTTGGAACCGAGTAACAGGCGATAACGCATGGACTTGCGACAGGCGAGGGTGAACTCGACCCGCCAGACCCGATCACCGAGGGCCAGGGTGGTGCTGACCACGTAACGCTTCTGCGCATGGCCGTTGGAGCTTTTGATGGTTTTCATCGTCACCAGTGGTGCTTCGCAGCGGCGGTGACGCAGTTGCACGACCGTGCCCAGGTGCGCGGTGAAGCGCACCCAGCTCTCGCCTTCGCGCTCGAACGGCTCGATGTCGGTGGCGTGCAGGCTGGAGGTGCTGGCGCCAGTGTCGATTTTTGCCCGCAGGCCCGCGACTCCCAAATCCGGGAGCGCCACCCACTCGCGCAGACCGATAACGGTCAAATGGTCAAATGTCTTCAATAGGAAAAACCGGCGATTATCGCGTCCAGGCTTCAGGTGGTACCTGAGCCAACGCTTTGAATGCAGGTTTGGCGAACCAGTAACCCTGCATCAGAAAAATTCCACAGTCCGCCAGGAAATCCCGTTCTCCGGCGCTTTCAATGCCTTCGGCGATGACTGTAACGTCCAACTCCGCACAGATTGTGACAATCCCCCGAACGATAGCCTGACGAACACGATCGCGGTCGACATCGCGGATCAGCGCCATGTCGAGTTTGATCAGGTCCGGTTGGAAATCAGCCAGCAGATTGAGCCCCGAGTAGCCCGCGCCGAAATCGTCGATGGCGGTCTTGAAGCCGAATTCGCGGTATTCACGCAGAATATTAGTCAAATGGCGATAGTTATCTACGTGCTCGCTTTCCAGGGTTTCGAAAATCAGACGGTCGATGGGGAAGCTGTGTGTTTTCGCGGCCTCTAGCGTGCTGCGGATACAGAGTTCGGGGCGGTAGACAGCGTTGGGCATGAAGTTGATCGATAAGTGTGTCTGCATGTTTAGACGAGCCGCGCCTGCAATGGCTCGAGTCCGGCAGAGCTGGTCAAAGCGGTAGCGATTCGCTTCTGTAATCTGCTCAAGCACAGACAGAGCGCCTTCCCCCGCGATGCCGCGTACCAAGGCTTCATGGGCGAAAACCGACTGATCCCGCAAGTCGACGATCGGTTGGTAGGCAAAGGCAAAGTCGAAGCCCAGCGGCTCGCTTTGCTGACAGCCCTGGCAACCATTTTGAGGCGAGGTCAATGAAGCCGGAAATATAGTCACTCGATCACTCCATGCCGGGGATCCGGCCTTGGTCACAGTCTATCTGGAGAGCCGGGTTGTTGCGCCCGACAGAAACGGTAGTACAGTTCCGACTATTGGCGGAAAGAGGAATTCAAGTGGCACAAAAACAGGAAGAAGACGACAAGGTCCGTCTCGATAAATGGTTGTGGGCCGCGCGTTTTTATAAAACACGTGCCTTGGCCAAGGCCGCGATTGAAAGCGGCAAGGTGCATTGCCGGGGCGAGCGCTGCAAGCCGGGCAAGGAGCCCAGGATCGGCGACGAGTTTCAGATTCGTACCGGGTTCGAGGAGCGCACGGTGGTGGTCCAGGCGTTGTCGATCGTGCGCCGTGGCGCGCCGGAGGCTCAGGCGTTGTACGCCGAAACCGAAGCCAGCATCGCCAAGCGCGAAGCGGCTGCGGCCATGCGCAAGGCCGGTTCGTTGGGCGTGAGCACCGATGGCAAGCCGAGCAAGAAACAGCGGCGGGATCTGTTTAAGTTTCGTGGGAGCAGTAACGACGAGTAGGGCTGGCAGATGTGTGTTGCCTGCAAAAAGATCGCAGCCTTCGGCAGCTCCTACGGGTGTACGCATTCCCATGTAGGCGCTGCCGAAGGCTGCGGTCTTTCAGGATCACCGCGTTACCCAGGCGAAGCGCTACACCACACACATCCGCGAAACCATCGGCATTTTTCCCAGCAGTCCGAACAACGCCAGCCCCCGGATCACCAGTGAAGCTAGATCATCCCGACCACCGCATCGAACGGGCGCAGACTTGCAATTGCCCAGCTGTGCAGCCATATCGGGTGAGTCGCCAGCGGCGAATTGAGTGGGTGAAACAGCCACTCGTCGAAAATCACACACAGCCTTTGACCCGTAGGCCATAACCAGAAGGCCAGCAGTGCCAGAGGCACAACATTGCAGAACGCCAACCGGTGGGTGTTCCACCTTGCTTGGAACAAACCCGGATTGTTCATAAAATGCCTCCCTTGGCTGAACGTCGCGCACCAAAACGGTGCCGTGTGGGCGCAATTTCACGTTCTGCAATTATTTGTCATTACTTCAGATACCCAGACCTATGACCGAGCTACCGGATACCGACTACACCCAACGCTTCATCTTCGATGACAGCGACACCCGCGGCGAGCTGGTGTCGTTGGAGCGCAGCTACGCCGAAGTCCTCGCCAAACACGCGTACCCGGAGCCGGTAAAACAACTGCTCGGCGAACTGATGGCCGCGGCTTCGTTGCTGGTCGGCACCTTGAAGTTCGATGGGTTGCTGATTCTCCAGGCCCGCTCCGATGGTCCGGTGCCGTTGCTGATGATCGAATGTTCCAGCGAGCGCGAAATCCGTGGCCTGGCCCGTTACGAGGCCGACCAGATCGCCCCCGACGCAACCCTCGCCGACCTGATGCCCAACGGCGTATTGGCACTGACCGTCGACCCGACCCAAGGCCAGCGCTACCAGGGCATCGTCGACCTGGATGGCGAAACCCTGTCGGAGTGCTTCACCAATTATTTCGTCATGTCCCAACAGGTGGGTACGCGTTTCTGGCTGTACGCCGATGGCCGTCGCGCCCGGGGCCTGCTGCTGCAGCAACTGCCCGCCGACCGTCTGAAAGACGAAGAAGAACGCGCCGCCAGTTGGCAGCATGTCACTGCATTGGCCGGCACCCTGACCGCCGATGAATTGCTCAGCCTGGACAACGAAACCGTGCTCCATCGCCTCTACCACGAAGAGCAGGTTCGGCTGTTTGATGTGCAGAAGCTACGCTTCCGTTGCAGCTGCTCGCGCGAACGTTCTGCCAATGCACTGGTCAGTTTGGGTCAGGAAGATGCCCAGGCACTGGTCATCGAACACGGTGGCCACATCGAGATCGATTGCCAGTTCTGTAACCAGCGCTACCTGTTCGACGCCGCCGATATCAGTCAATTGTTCGCTGGCGCAGGTGTCGAGACGCCGTCAGATACCCGGCACTAAAACGGTTCAGCGCAGGTAAATTCACTGGATAGCGCCGGAATAACGCCGTTCTGACGGGAGGGCCCTACTATTTTTGGGCGTTTCTGGCATAATCCGGCCCACTTTTTGTCGCGGTAGTAGTGCACGACTTTCTACTACAAAACGTTTGGAGCACACTCGGCCACTGGCCGACGGGGAATCTCATGACGCAAGCCAATAACGCCGTGTACACCGATCTGAGTGTTGATGATCTGGTAAAAGAAGCTCTGAATCGCGGTGAAGGCGAGCTTGCCGACACTGGCGCACTGGTTGTTCGCACCGGTCACCGTACCGGCCGCTCGCCAGTCGACCGTTTCATCGTTGAAGAGCCGACCACCCAGGCCGCCATCGCCTGGGGCCCTATCAACCGCAAGTTCCCGGCCGACAAGTTCGATGCCCTGTGGGCTCGCGTCGAGGCGTTCAACAACGCGCAAGAGCATTTCGTTTCCCACGTTCATGTAGGTGCGTCTGAAGACCACTACCTGGCCGTGAAAATGACCACCCAGACTGCCTGGCAGAACCTGTTCGGTCGTTGCCTGTTCATCAACCCGGAAAAATACAACCCGGCTGGCCGTGATGAGTGGCAAGTGCTCAACGTTGCCAACTTCGAATGCGTGCCAGAGCGTGACGGCACCAACTCCGATGGTTGCGTGATCCTCAACTTCGCCCAGAAGAAAGTGCTGATCGCTGGCATGCGCTACGCCGGCGAAATGAAAAAAGCCATGTTCTCGGTGCAGAACTTCCTGCTGCCGGCTGCCGACGTACTGCCGATGCACTGCGCCGCCAACATCGGCGAAGCCGGCGACGTGACCCTGTTCTTCGGCCTGTCCGGCACCGGTAAAACCACCCTGTCCGCCGACGAAAGCCGCTACCTGATCGGTGACGACGAACACGGCTGGGGCGAAGGCGTTGTCTTCAACATCGAAGGCGGCTGCTACGCCAAGTGCATCGACCTGTCGGAGAAGAACGAGCCGGTCATCTGGAAAGCCATCAAGCACGGCGCCGTCCTGGAAAACGTCGTGATCGACGACGCCAAGCACGCCGACTACGCCGATGTCAGCCTGACCCAGAACAGCCGCGCCGCCTACCCGCTGGAGCACGTTGCCAAGCGTTCCGAGAAAAACCTCGGTGGCGAGCCAAACGCTGTGATCTTCCTGACCTGCGACCTGACCGGCGTCCTGCCGCCCGTCTCGATCCTCAGCGAAGAACAAGCGGCCTACCACTTCCTGTCCGGCTACACCGCACTGGTGGGCTCGACTGAGATGGGTTCCGGCAGCGGCATCAAGTCGACCTTCTCCACCTGCTTCGGCGCTCCGTTCTTCCCGCGTCCGGCCGGTGAATACGCAGAGCTGCTGATCAAGCGCATCCGCGGCTTCGGCTCCAAGGTCTACCTGGTCAACACCGGCTGGACCGGCGGCGGCTACGGCGTCGGCAAACGCTTCAACATCCCGACCACTCGCGGCGTGATCGCAGCGATCCAGAGCGGCGCGTTGATCGGTGTTGAAACCGAGCACCTCGACACCATCAACCTCGACGTGCCACTGGCCGTACCGGGCGTTGAGACTGGCCTGTTGAACCCACGTAATACCTGGGCTGACAAGGCTGCTTATGATGAAGCCGCTAAAGCACTGGCCGGGTTGTTCGTTGAGAACTTCAAGAAGTTCGAAGTGAGCGACGCGATCAAGGCTGCTGGGCCGAAGTTGTGAGAGCTGGTTTGATGGAATGAGAAAGCCGCCCTTTGGGGCGGCTTTTTTGTATGTGCAATTCAGGCTGTCAGGCACACCGTAACTGCCATTATTCCAACCGAAAAGGCACTAAACGACCAGAATAATGGCACTTACGCGTTCGGCTAGATGCCTTCCAATTCCTGTGTCTCCCACCGTTGCACTTTGATCGCTTGGTAAAGCATTCCGATGGTTAGCGGGACTTTGTCACCGCGCCCCTTCGCCCGGCGCTTTTGAAACACATCAAACCCTTCCGGTTGGAAGTAGCGATAAGCGTCGTAGTCGATGAAGTCGATTCCAAACTGTTCTTCCAGGGCTTCCATCAGGTTTCGCGCATCGGCGCCGTCACAGCCCAGGTCGAAGTTGATCGAGGTGTTGAGGCTGATAGTTTTGCGTTCGGGCAGGCCGAGTTCTTCGTGCAGCAACTGCATGAGCAGGTGCATGGCGTGATCGTCGGGGAAGTTGGAAGCGAGGTTCATGATTGAGTCCAGTTGAAGGCAAGGCTGGCGCCGATGCTTATCAGCGCCTCCTGACACGCGCTGTTGAGTAGGTCCTTCAGAGCTCTTGAAGCCCTCAGGACTCAAGATGACCCTGCGGTTGACTCAGTCCACGGCCACTTCTGTCTAGCATGCAGTATCCGCACTACTTCTACCGTTTCATCCAGGACCATGTAGACCATGATGTAATTCGATGTGGCGACGATTTCATGAGTACCAAAAACTCTACCCCTCCTATACAGCTTTGGTCGCTGACGTGCTTGGTCTGCTTTGAGCTCAAAGATTTCGTCTAAAACAAGGGCCGCGTCAGGGTTGTCCTGACAAATATGATTCATGATGTTATCCCGGTCAGTCAGCGCCGAGGGGCGCCAAACTACCCGCATCAGCGCGCCCGTTGACGTATGGCATCACGTTTGGCAGCAAAGATTCGGCGCGCCTCTTCGTCGCTAACACTTGGCCGAGGATCATCAATGCTGGCCTGAACCTGTTTCCTGAACCACTCCTCGTAAGCAGCCGCTTCGTGAACTTGCTTCATTGCGTCGGAGCGGTCAGGGCGAGAATAGGTTTTTACTTGAAGGGGGTCATAGCTCGAAGCGTCGACATCGAAATGATTGATGCCTATTCCTTGCAAATAGATCACTAGGGTTTCGAGTCGTTTGAATAGGCGTATTTGCTGGCTGCGTTGCGCTGCCAGAGAATGCTTTTTTGATCCATGTTGGACCTGAATCGCCCAACCACCTTGCTTGGCTACGATGTGAATGGCGCTAACAGCGTCGCTTTCAACCAGTTTGACGAGTGCGCTGTGATCAATCGTTTCGGTTGTCATAAGAAGGAGCCTATGGCTGATCAGTGGCTCACATGCTACGCAATCAATAATAGTTTGCAATCTTCTGTCTCCATTAAGGATGTAGGAATTAGTATCCTTTTTCGTGGGCAGCCAGCTCACAGTGAGGCTGGCATACCCTGTGAACACGGTGTGTCAGGCCGGTGCTTTCCAGCCCATCATGCGTTGTTGGGCGACTTTCAGTAGGTCGCAGCCGTCCTGAGTCAACAGGTAGAGGGCGTGGGTGATATGCGGGATGTCTTCGACGTCACCGTTTTTGAAGCATTGGCAATGTAGGGTTTTGAGTAGGTCGCTGGAAGCGCGGATGCGCTGGAGGGCGGCTTCGAGGATGTCTTGCGGATTGGCCTCTGTGTCGATGATCAGGGGCGGGGAATCGGTGAGGTTTGTTTCGAGTGGGCGGTAGCGGTTTGGAAACGGATTTAATATGGTCACTGAAGAACACCTCTAATTAATTGGGAATATGCGTTCTCTTTGTCGAGTGACCAAGCCCGAGTCGCTGATTTGGCAGCGACGGTCTGACTATAGGTGTGAGTCGCCGGTTGGCGATAGGCGACAAGGTGCCTTCTGTTGTAGGACCGGGATGAAGCTTTGATAGGGCGTTGCCTACGTACTTATCCCCCGTCGAATTTCTCTCGTTTATTGATATGCAGGCACACCGCGTTATCGTTCTTCGCGGGCAAGCCTCGCTCCTCCAGGGGGGTGTGGGTGGGCATTAACCAGCGGTGAGTTTTGGGAGGCGTTGGCGGGCGATGTCGAGGAGTTCGTTGCCGTCCTGGGTCAGCAGGTAAAGCGCGTTGACGATGTTGGGAATGTCGCTCGCGTCCGCCTGTTTGAAGCATAGGCAGTACAGCGTTTCGAGCAGGTCGCTGGCGGCGCGGATGCGTTGTCGGGCGGCGTCGAGGATTTCGTGCGGGTCGGCCTCGGTGTCAATCACCAGGACCGGGGTGTCGCTGTAGCGGCTTTTGAGTGGGCAATAGCGGTCTTGCATCTGGGTCCGTCCTGTAGGAAGTCTGGCAGGCCGACACTGTTTCAGCCGCGCCGAAAACTATGAAGCGGACGACGCGTTGCGGCAATACGGCTGCAATCGACACAGTTTGTAGGGGATTTACTGGCCCTCGGGCATTCGCCCTACGCGTTTCCCGAGGTTTTTTTAATCGAAACCCTTACAGGTGAATTTTCCTACGTGTTTCTCAGGCGCAGCGCAGCAAACCTCTGTATCGTGCGCGCCAGAATCTGTAGGGCATTTCGAAAATGCCTGGTTAAGCACTTAAAGGGAATTAGGTATGCAATGGCTACGTATGGCCTCGGTTTTGTTGTTGTGGGCGGGGGCGTGTCGTTTGACCGGCGCGGCTGACGCGGGTAACTCGATGGTGCTGGCCAACATGGACCGCACGGGCTGGCCGGACGCGCTCACCACTCAGGCGAACATGGACACCGCGTCTCGCGCTGAGGTGTTGATGTTCGGCAAGGCGCTGCTGGCCAGCGAAGCGCTGGACGAACAGGGTCTGAAACAACGCCTGGGCGTGCAGGCGGTGAAGCTCAAGTCTGTACGCCAGGTGCGTGATGGCTTGTGGGATCGATTGCTGACCACCTACCGCAATGCCAGCCAAGACTGCGACGGCGAACCGTTCTGCCCCCGTGTGCGAAGCGTCGCTGATTTGCGTCAGTTGGCCGCGGCGTTCACCGGCGAAATCAGCCCGGCCCACGCGGCGTGGGCGAGCAAGAGCCAGGTGTTTCATGAGCAGGCGTTGAATGAGCAACTTCGGGTGGCGGTGTTGGTGCCCTAGTGCTGTCTAGGGCAAGTCCCGGTGACGCTGTCCTCCCCGTTTCGGCTTAGTTGATCGTGGATTTCGGAGCCTGGCGCGAAGCCGCTTCAAGATCCATCAAACCTCGACCGTACGCCTCACTGTTGGCATAGATACCTGTTCGGTTCGCTGTTGCCAGCAGGCGTTCGCGTACTTGTTGCGCGGTAAGTTCGGGGTATCGGCTTTGCAATGCTGCCAGGGCTCCGCTGACCATGGCGGCAGCCGGCGAGGTGCCGGCGGTCTGCACGTACTTTCCGTCCTTGCTGGTGGTCAGCAGTCCTTGCCCAGCGCCGGAATCGCCGCCCGGTACCGCGATGCACCAGGCAGCCGCCACGCCGCAATAGTTGGACTTGGCATTGATGGCGCTGCCGTCGTTTTTCAGTGCAACCACGGCGATCCAGCCCTTTTCCAGTTCGGGTATGGCGATCGGCAAGCCGGGTTCAGCCAACGGTTCCCGTTTCAGTTCGTTACCCGTCGGGAACACAAAAACAGCGCCTTCCTGAACCAGTTTCCGGGCAGTCACCAACGACTCCGGCATGACCTGCTTGTAACGCGCCTCATTGATCTCTGTCGCCGGAATGGCATTGGCCCACGAGTTGTTGAGAATGCGCGCACCTTTGTCGAAGCCGGCCTGCCAGGATTGTGCAATCTCGGTGTCGAAGAAAAATGGCTCGTTGTCGTCGCCGAAACGAAAGGGGATCAGTTGTGCGTTGAAGGCGACACCGTGCATGCCCTGGTCATCTTTGTTGGCGGCGAGAATGCCGGCCATCTGGGTACCGTGACCCACCCGGTCGAAGGTGCCGGCACGGTTCTCGACATAGTCAAAACCCGGGTCAGCGATTCTTCCCTGAAATTCCGGCAAGTTGCTGTTCAGGCCTGAGTCGACAAGCGCTACGGCCACCCCCTGGCCAGTGCCGCCTCGGGCGTAGAGGGCTGACGCGTTAATCACCGCCAGGCCTTGCTGGCCCTGATATTCCAGTGTCTCGAACGGGGTCGGGTCGATGGACGGCTGCGTGGGGTTCGTCAGGCAGCCGCTTAACAAAAAGGTCAATGCGAGCACGGGGGGGAGTAAAAAAATGGGTCGTTGAGGCATGGTCGTTCCTTCGTAAATCTCCGCGCACATCAGGCTTTCCTGCCGTGTTGAACATTGCGCGAAGAGGGCAATTTTTTTTGAAGGTGAACCTTACCGGTGAAAAGGGGTGAAGCGTCAGGGAGGCAAAGTGCCCCGTTTGTTTCAACCTGTGGCGAAGGTTTGGCCTGATGGACGCTGTATCATCCCGTATCGTTTTTGCCCCCGACCTTTTCTCGACTCGCTGCGATCACCGGCTAGGCTTTGGGCTTCGCAGCGGTCAACGGAGTGACAGCTTATGCACAACACCCTGGAACAGGTTTTCGGTTATCCACAGTTTCGGCCCGGCCAGGAGGCGACGATCAGCGCTGTACTGGCCGGGCGTTCGGCGGCGGCGATTTTCCCCACGGGTTCAGGCAAGTCCCTGTGTTACCAGATGTCGGCGGTATTGCTGCCGCACCTGACGCTGGTGGTCTCGCCGTTGTTGGCATTGATGCAGGACCAGTTGGCGTTTCTTCAGCGACACGGGATCGCAGCGGGCAGTATCGATTCGGCCCAGAGCCGCGACGACGCCAGCGATGTGATGGCTCGCGCCAAGTCCGGCGAGCTGAAGATTCTGATGATTTCCGTGGAGCGCCTGAAGAACGAGCGCTTTCGCCATTTCTTGCAGCAGGTGCCGATCTCGCTGCTGGTGGTGGACGAGGCGCATTGCATCTCGGAGTGGGGTCATAACTTCCGCCCCGACTATCTCAAGCTCCCGGACTACCAGCGCCAGTTCAACATCCCTCAGGCGTTGCTGCTGACCGCCACCGCGACCCCGAAAGTGATCGCGGATATGGAAGCGAAATTTTCCATCGCTCCTGAAGACGTGGTCACCACCGGTTTCTATCGGCCGAACCTCAACTTGCTGGTGGAGCCGGTGCGCGGCCAGGACAAACGTCGACGCCTGGTCGAATGGATGAGGGAGCGTCCCGACCAGCCGAGCATCGTCTACGTCACCTTGCAGAAAACCGCCGAGCACATCGCCGAACACCTGGGGCGCAACGGCGTGCAGGCCGAGGCCTATCACGCCGGTTTGCCCCATGAACAACGGGAAGCGATTCAAAAGCGCTTCATGGGCGGTCAGTCCAATTGCATCGTCGCTACCATCGCTTTTGGCATGGGCATCGACAAGAGCGACATTCGCAACGTGGTGCATTTCGACTTGCCCAAATCCATCGAAAACTACAGTCAGGAAATCGGTCGCGCCGGGCGTGACGGGCAACCGTCGGACTGCCTGGTACTGGCCAACCGCGACAGCCTCAACGTGCTGGAAAACTTCGTCTACGGCGACACGCCGGAATTGGACGGCATCCGTCACGTACTCGACGAATTGCAAGCCGCTGCACCCGAGGGGCAATGGGAGTTTCTGCTGGGACCGTTGGCCGATCAGAGCAATATCCGCCAGTTACCGCTCAAGACCTTGCTGGTGCAATTGGAGCTACGCAGGATCATCGCCCCGCGTTACGCCTATTACGCCGAATACCGCTTCAAGTATTTGCAGGAGCCGGAAGACTTGCTGGCCCGCTTCGAGGGTGAGCGCAAGGACTTCGTAGCGGCAATCATCCAGACTTCCACCCGCGCGCGGACCTGGGCCACGGTGAATTTCGATGCGTTGTACGAGCAGCATCGGGCCGAGCGCGATCGGGTGGTCAAGGCACTGGATTATTTCCAGGAAAAGGGCTGGGTCGAGCTGGAAAGCAAACAGATGACCGAGGTCTACAGCCTGCTGCAAACGGACTTCGACAGTCAGGCACTGAGTGCCGAACTGCATGCTTGTTTCACCCAGCATGAACGCACCGAGATCGCGCGAATCCACGCCATGCTGGATCTGTTCGCCACCGAGCATTGCCTGGGTTATCGCCTGGCCGAGTATTTCGGCGACGAAAATGCGCCGCAGCAGTGCGGGCACTGTTCGGTGTGTCATGGGCATGTGGCGCGGCTGCCCGCACCGCCAGAGTTGCCCGCGCTTGTGGATAAAAACTTCGAGGCGCTGTGCGGTGATTTTATCCACAGGCATGAACAGCACGTCGGCAGCGTTCCCTCAGCGGAGCGCGTGACGCGGTTTTTGTGCGGGATCAGCGTGCCGCTGTTTACCAAGCTCAAGGCCCGGTCGATTCCAGGGTTTGCAGCGCTGGAGGATTATCCGTATGGCGATGTGCGGAGTTGGGCTGAGGCGCATTTGCCGGGTTAGATCCATCCGCTGAATGTCCCCCATCACAGTAATAAATTTCAAAAATGCCCGGTGGCTGACTATGGTGGGGACTGTCTTTGGATCGCCAACAAGAGAACAATCATGAGCCAGACACCGTTCAACATTCAGCGCGCCGCCGTCATCGGTGCGGGCACCATGGGCCGTGGCATTGTCATGTGCCTGGCCAACGCCGGGGTGCCGGTGCAATGGGTGGATAACAATCCGCAGATGCTTGAGCAAGCGCTGGCCAGCGTGGCCGAGACCTGCGCGCACAACGTGCGTCAGGGGCGGATCGATCAGGCCGAGGCGGACGCTCGTATTGCGCGGATCTCGGCGGCTGCCGATTACGCAGCGATCCGCGATGTCGATCTGGTGATTGAGGCGGTGTACGAAAACCTTGAGCTCAAGCAGAAAATTTTCCGTGAGCTCGATGGCCTGCTCAAACCCGAAGCCATTCTGGCGAGCAACACGTCAGCGCTGGATATCGACGCGATCGCTGCGGCCACTCGCCGTCCGCAACAAGTGCTGGGCCTGCACTTCTTCAGCCCGGCGCACATCATGAAACTGCTGGAAATCGTTCGTGGCGCACAGACTGCGCCGGCGGTACTGGATGCCGCGCTGGAGCTGGGCAAGCGCATGGGCAAGGTCAGCGTGGTGTCGGGCAACTGCGAGGGGTTCATCGGCAACCGCATGCTCAATACCTACGTGCTCGAAGCGCGCAAGATGCTGCTCGAGGGCGCTTATCCCTATCAGGTGGATGCGGCGTTGCAGGGCTTCGGTTTCGCCATGGGGCCGTTTCGCATGTTCGATGTGGTCGGCATCGACCTGCAATGGCGCGCTCGAGAACTGGCCGGTGTCGGGCAGGATGCGCCGCAGGTCCAGGTGGACAACCGCCTGTGCGAACTGGGGCGTTTCGGCCAGAAGAGTGGCAACGGTTATTACCACTACGAAGCCGGCAGTCGCCAGGCTGAGCACGATGTGGAAGTGGATGCGCTGGTGCTGCAAGTCAGCGAGGGATTA
Source organism: Pseudomonas sp. NFX71 (assembly GCF_048079215.1). NCBI lineage: Bacteria > Pseudomonadati > Pseudomonadota > Gammaproteobacteria > Pseudomonadales > Pseudomonadaceae > Pseudomonas > Pseudomonas sp. NFX71. The sequence continues at coordinate 2,189,856 of NZ_CP182230.1, forward strand.
GGCTTCCAGCGTCGTGAAATCGGCCCTGAGGAGATTCTGGAGCGCTGCTTGCTGGCGCTGGTCAACGAGGGCGCGAAAATCCTTCAGGAAGGGGTTGCTGCAACGGCGCACGACATCGATCTGGTGTACCTCAACGGCTATGGGTTCCCGGCGGACAAGGGCGGGCCGATGGCCTGGGCGGATCAGCAAGGGTTGACGGACATTCATCAGCGGTTGTTGGCGCTGGAGACCCGGCAGGGTGATCACTGGCAGCCGGCGCGGTTGATTGGGGAGTTGGCGGCGGTGGGTAAGGGGTTTGCTGATTTGTAGTGTCTTTAATGACGCCATCGCGAGCAGGCTTGCGATGAGTACGACGCGGTTTCCGCCTTAAACTCGCCATCCAACTCCAGGAATCGAACCTGATGTCCAACCCGATGCCTCAACGCACCGACTACCCGCACTTCCAGCCCATCACCACTCGCTGGCACGACAACGATGCTTACGGTCACGTCAACAACGTCACCTACTACAGCTTTTTCGACACGGCGGTGAACACGTATCTGATCGAAGTCGGCGGCCTGGATATTCATGACGGCGAAGTCGTGGGTTTTGTCGTGAGTTCGGCGTGCGATTACTTTGCCTCCATCGCTTTTCCCGACCGGATCGAGATCGGTTTGCGGGTGGGCAAGCTGGGCAACAGCTCTGTGCAATACGAACTGGCGGTGTTCAAGGCGGGTGAAGACGACGCCTGTGCGGCGGGTCGCTTCGTGCATGTGTTCGTGGATCGGACAACGAATCAGCCGGTGGCGATTCCTGGCGGATTGCGCGGTGCGCTGGAGCGGTTGGTGGTTTGACCGGCAAAAAAAAATCGCAGCCCGAAGGCTGCGATTTCTTGATCTACCGGTAAACGAGGCGATTCAAGCCTCAGTCGCGATAGCGATGGTGATGCTTGCGGTGGCCATAGGCGTGACCGCGACCGGGATGACCATCACGGTAGTAGCGACGGTCGTCACCACGGCCGCGATAGGAGCGACGATCATCGTCCTCATCGCTCTTGTTGCCCATGTAGTTACCCAGCGCGCCACCAGCGCCGCCGCCTGCCGCGGAGCCGATCAGGCTGCCGGTGGTGCCGCCCATGCTGCGACCGACCACGTTACCGCCCGCTGCGCCCAACGCACCGCCAATGGCCGCTTCGCCACGGCTGCGTTTGTCTGCGCCGACTGCGCTACCACCCGCGCCGCCCAGGGCTGCGCCGATGGTGGAACCTGTGTTGCCGCCTAACGATTGACCGACGACCGAGCCCAAAACCCCACCCAATGCGCCGCCCACACCTGCTTCGGTGGTGCCTCCGGCAGAAGCTAAGCCACTGACCAGGCCAAGGGACAACAAGAGAATCGAGGAGAACTTCATAGAGGAACCTCAAGGGGATGACGGCGCGATCCTGAGGCTGAGGCAGGGTGCTTACAATCGAAATCCGACGAATGACACGACTTCAGCAGATATACCTAAGTTACTGTTTTTTGGGCGGAACTTAAGTGTTTTTCGCCGGTCTTTAGCTACTTCGGACAGGCCGTTTTTGTGAAAAAACGGCCTTTTTTGTGGGCGTTGGGAAAGTTGGCTTGCCGCTGAAAATCAGGCGCGTACATCGTGTTGTGGCGAGGGAGCTTGCTCCCGCTGGGCCGCGAAGCGGCCCCAAAAAAAGCAGCGGCTGCTGCGCAGCCGAGCGGGACGGTGCGGCGTTCCGACAAGCTTCCTCGCCACAGGGTGTGCGCGTTAAGCAGACTTCGCCAAAATCAACCCGGTCTCACTCGCCGCTTCCAACCGGATCGCCACAAACTTCGACGTCGGCGTATGGCTGCCATCCCCGATGCTCTCCAGAGGCACCAGCGGGTTCACTTCCGGGTAATACGCAGCCGCTTGCCCCGCAGGAATATCAAACGCCAGCAGCGTGAAGCCCTTCACCCGACGCTCTACGCCATCGTCCCAGATCGACACGATGTCGGCCTTCTGCCCAGGCTTGAAGCCCAGGCGAATAATGTCGGCTTCGTTGACGAACAACACGTCACGCTGACCTTTCACGCCGCGATAACGGTCATTCAAGCCATAGATCGTCGTGTTGTATTGATCGTGGGAACGCATTGACTGCAGGATCAGGTCCGGCAATACGCCCGTGGCGCGGGTGCGTTCGTGCACCAGGTCCTTGGGCAATACGTTCGGGCGGAAATTGGCCCGGCCTGATGCAGTGTTCCATTTGCGCGCACCGGCACTGTTGCCGAGGTAAAAACCACCAGGGTTCTTGATCCTCTCGTTGAAGTCCTTGAAATTGGGAATGGTGTCGGCAATCAAGTCGCGGATGCGGTTGTAGTCCGCTACCAGCCAATTCCAGTCCACGGGGTGGCTGCCCAGCGTGGCGGCCGCGATACCGGCAAGAATCGCCGGCTCCGAGCGCATCTGGTTCGACAGCGGCTCCAACTGGCCATTGGAGGCGTGGACCATGCTGAACGAGTCTTCGACGGTCACTGCTTGAGGGCCTTCGGTTTGCCGGTCGATGTCGGTCCGGCCCAGGCACGGCAGGATCAGCGCGTCTTTACCGTGGGCCAGGTGGCTGCGGTTGAGCTTGGTGCTGATCTGCACGGTCAGGTCACAATTGCTCAGCGCCTGGAAGGTCCGCGGACTGTCAGGGGTGGCTTGGGCGAAGTTGCCACCCAGGGCGATGAACACTTTTGCCCGACCTTCGGCCATGGCGTGAATCGCTTCAACCACGTTGTGGCCGTTTTCACGCGGCACCTTGAACTGGAAACGACGTTCCAGGGCGTCGAGGAACGCCACCGGCGGACGCTCGTTGATACCCATGGTCCGGTCGCCCTGCACATTACTGTGGCCACGCACCGGGCACAGGCCCGCGCCCGGCCGCCCGATGTTGCCGCGCAAGAGCATCAGGTTGGCGATTTCCTGGATGGTCGCCACCGAATGACGATGCTGGGTGATACCCATGGCCCAGCACATGATGACGTTCTTGCCTTTGGCGTACATGCGCGCGGCTTTTTCGATTTCGACTAGGGGCAGGCCAGATTGCTCGACGATCTGCTCCCACGAGGTGTCGTCGACGACGCCCAGGTAGTCCAGCACGTTGACGCTGTGTTCATTGAGGAAGTCGTGGTCGAACACGGCAGGCTCACCCGCCTTCTGCGCATCGCGCTCCCATTGCAGCAGGAACTTGGCCATACCGCGCATGATCGCCATGTCGCCGCCCAGTGCCGGACGGAAGTACGCGGTGTTGGTCGGCTTGTCGCCGTTGGTGAGCATTTCGAGCGGGTGTTGCGGGTGCTGGAAACGTTCCAGTCCCCGTTCTTTCAGCGGGTTGATACACACCACTTGAGCGCCACGTTTGACCGCTTCGCGCAACGGTTCGAGCATCCGTGGGTGGTTGGTGCCGGGGTTCTGGCCCCAGACGAAAATCGCATCGGCGTGCTCGAAGTCATCGAAGGTCACGGTGCCTTTTCCGACGCCAACGCTCTGCGACAACGCAACACCGCTGGCCTCGTGGCACATGTTCGAGCAGTCGGGGAAGTTGTTGGTGCCGTAGGCGCGCACGAACAATTGATAGAGGTACGCCGCTTCGTTGCTGGCACGTCCCGAGGTGTAGAACTCGGCCTGGTCCGGGCTCGACAAACCGCGCAGATGCTTGGCGATCAGGGCGAACGCATCGTCCCAGCTGATCGGTTGGTAGCGATCGGTTTCGGCGTTGTAGCTCAATGGCTCGGTCAGGCGGCCCTGATATTCAAGCCAGTAGTCGCTCTGCTCCAGCAGCTGGGTGACGCTGTGTTTGGCGAAGAACTTGCCGTCGACACGGCGTTTGGTCGCTTCCCAGTTCACCGCTTTGGCGCCGTTCTCGCAGAACGCCACCATGCCGGCTTCATTGGAATCGCCCCAGGCGCAACCGGGGCAGTCGAAGCCGCCGTTCTTGTTGGTCTTGAGCATCATGCGCAGGTTTTTCAGCGCGTTGTCGCTGGTCAACCAGGCCTGGGCAACGCTGATCAGCGCGCCCCAACCACCGGCTGGGCCTTTGTAGGGCTTGTAGCGGGGGACGGGTGTCTGGTCGGCTTGACGATGTTGACTCACGCTTGATTCTCCAACGCAGGGCTATATACCCGCGGCGCACTTTTCTGCGGCAGGTGGATGAGATTGAGGTTATGGCGGCGGGCCCATTGCACGGCCAGGCCCGTGGGCGAGGACAGGCTGACGAGGGTCTGGATGCCTGCGCGCAACACTTTCTGGATCAATTCGAGGCTGCAACGGCTGGTGACAATCGCCAGGCCGCCGGTGGTCGGGATTTTTTGCCGGATCAGCCCGCCGATCAGTTTGTCGAGGGCGTTGTGCCGGCCAATGTCTTCGCGACCCAGCAGCAATTCGCCTTCGGCGTTCATGAACACCGCCGCATGCACCGCGCCGCAATGCTGACCCAGAGGCTGAAACGCGCTGATGCGCTGGCGCAAGCCGTCAAGCCATTCGGCGGGTGGCAGGGGGGCGCCGGGCAACACCTTGAGGTCCGGCAAGGCCTGCTCTACCGCTTCCACGCCACACAGTCCGCAACCGCTGGTGCCGGCCAATTGCCGACGCTGCTGCTTGAGGTTCCAGAAGGCGCGGTTGGCGATGGTCACTTGCGCGTATTGCGCCGAACCCGAGCCGCTGAGTTGCAGGTCATAAATGTCGGAGGCGTCTTCGATGATGCCGCTGCCGAGGCTGAAACCGACAATGAAGTCTTCCAGATCCGTTGGCGTCACCAGCATCACCGCCTGGCTGATGCCGTTGAAGGCAATCGCCAGCGCGACTTCTTCGGCCAGCGCGGTGCTGGCCGATTCGGTGTATTGAAGATCGCTGTAACTGTAGGTTTGGCTGGCGGCGGGCGCGGGCGCTTCGAGGGCTGGCGCCGCGCAAACAGGGCGCTTGGCTTTCATCAGGCATCACCGACGGTTTAGTCAGGTTTAAGCCTATGCGCGTCAAAGTGTCGCGTCTAATCGCTATTACTGATCTGCCGATAGATGACGTCGATCAAGAGATGGTTGGCGATTTCTGATAGATCGCAAAACAGGCTTCCGCCAGCGCTGACCGCGGCGCGCTGCGACGCATGATCAGCCCCAGTTGGCCGAGGGTCTGCGCGTTTTCGATCGGTTGCAAACGCAGATGATCGGTCAGGTTTTCCAGCCCACCGTCCAGCGGCATCACGGCGCAACACAAACCACCGTGCACAGCTTGTAACAGTTGATGCACGGCATCGGTCTGCAACAGCGGCTGGGGGGTGAGGCCGCGGCTGTGGAAATTGTGATCGATGGACTGGCGGAAATGCATGCCGCTGGTGAGCATACCCAGCGGCAGTTCAATCAACGACTCCCAGCTCAGCGGTGCCTCGCCGAACGTGAAGAAGCGCTGATCGTAGAGCAGGCCCATGCGGGTTTCGCTGAAGGTCAGGGAGTCGAAGCGTTCGGCGTCCAGGCGTTCCAGGTACGACACACCGAGGTCCAGGCGATTGTTCGCCAGTTGTTCGAGGATCTGCTCGGAGCTCAGCGCAGAGAGTTCGAAACGCAGGTTCGGGTGTTCGGTGTGCAGGCGTTGTAGCAGGGGCAGCGGATCGAAACTCGACAAGGGCACCACGCCCAGACGCAGCGTACCGACCAGGTTGCCGCGACAGGCGGCGGCCTCGGCCTGCAAACCGTCACAGGCCGCCAGCACGGTGCGCGCCCAGGCCAGCACTCGCTCGCCAGGCGCGGTAAAGCCTTCGAAGCGTTGGCCGCGGTTGACCAATGGCAGCTCCAGCTCTTCTTCGAGGCTGCGCAGACGCATGGACAAGGTCGGCTGGGTGATGTGACAACGTGCGGCGGCCTGGCCGAAGTGACGGGTTTCGTCGAGGGCGATGAGGAATTTCAGTTGCTTGATGTCCATCTTCGCTCCAGGGCGCGGGAAGGTCGGGATTCTAGCGCCTGGGGGCAAGCGGCGTCATTGGTCGGGTGAGAACCGAGGGTTGCAACCTTGGTCTAGGCTTTTGCGTCTGGAACCCAAAACCCAAGGAGCGTGCACCATGAGTATTTTTAGCTTTGTGAAAGAAGCAGGCGAAAAACTTATCGATCTGCTGACACCCGGCAATGCCAATGCCAGCGAGCAGTTGAAGGAACACATCAGCAAGGTCGGCCTGGGTAACCCGAATGTGCAGGCGACAGTGGATGGCGACAAGGTCACGGTGACAGGTGAAGTCGGCAGTCAGGAAGAGAAGGAGAAGATTCTGTTGGCGGTGGGCAATATCGCCGGCGTCGGGAGCGTGGATGACCAGATTACGGTGACCGGGCCGGTGGTGAAGGCTGCGACCTTTGTCACGGTTGTGAAGGGCGACACCCTGAGTGCGATTTCCTTGCGCGTATATGGCGATGCCAACAAGTATCAAAAGATCTTCGAGGCCAACAAGCCGATGCTCAAGGATGTGAACAAGATTTATCCGGGGCAGTCGTTGCGGATTCCGGAGTAACACATAAACCTGTGGCGAGGGAGCTTGTCGGAACGCCGCACCGTCCCGCTCGGCTGCGCAGCAGCCGCAATTCTCTGAAGGAAACTTCAGCCAGATTGGGAGCGCTTTGCACTCCAGCGGGAGCAAGCTCCCTCGCCACAAGTCTCAAAGCCCGGCAATCAGCTCCCGATAATCGATCACCGCCACAAACTCCGCCGTGTCTTTCGGCCCTTTGCGGCTGTCCGGTTCCCGCACTGCCAACAAATGCGCAACACCGAAATCCCGCGCACTGCGCAGGATCGGCAACGTATCGTCGATAAACAGGCTGCGCGCCGGATCGAAGCCGATGTCCGCCTGCAAGGCCTCCCAAAACTGCGGATTCTCCTTGGGGAAGCCGTAATCGTGAGAGCTGATCAGCCGCTCGAAGTAGGGCGCCAGTTCAATTCGTTCCAGCTTCAGTGACAACGAGTCCCGGTGCGCATTGGTGATCATCACTACCCGTTTGCCCGCCTTCCTGATCGCCTCAAGAAATGTATCCGCATCGGGGCGCAAAGCGATCAGGTGCGCGGTTTCCAGTTTCAGTTCGCGCACCGGCAGCTTCAGCTCGGCGCTCCAGAAATCCAGGCAATACCACTGCAACTGACCGGCGTTGCGTTCGAACAGCGGCTGCAATTCCATCTCGGCCATGGCCCGGCTCACCCCGTGCAACTCGGCGTAACGCTGGGGCAAATGCTCCAGCCAGAAATGATTGTCGAAGTGCAGGTCCAGCAGCGTGCCGTCCATGTCCAGCAGAACGGTGTCGATGTCGTGCCACGGCAGCAGTGACATAAAAAACTTCTCCAACGGTAAAAAAGATATCCGAGGTCAACAATCAGGATAGGCCGGGTATAGTAACGCGTTCACGCCAAGGAGCTTTTCATGCGCCAGAAACCCACCGTCCTCGCCCGCGAGATTGTCGCCACCAGCCGTTTATTCTGCGTCGAAGAGCTGAAACTGCGCTTTTCCAATGGCGTGGAGCGTACTTATGAGCGACTGGTCGGCAAGGGCGCCGGGTATGGCGCGGTGATGATCGTGGCGATGATCGATGCAGACCACGCGGTGCTGGTCGAGGAATATTGCGGCGGCACCGATGAATACGAGATGTCTTTGCCCAAGGGCTTGATCGAACCGGGTGAAGACGTGTTGGCGGCGGCGGAGCGCGAGCTCAAGGAAGAAGCCGGTTATGGCGCACGACAGCTGGAGCATCTGACCGAGTTGTCCTTGTCGCCGGGTTACATGAGCCAGAAAATTCAGGTGGTCCTGGCCACCGACTTGTACGAAGAACGGCTAGAGGGTGACGAGCCCGAACCTATGGGCGTGGACAAGATCAATCTGCGTGAACTGTCCGGCCTGGCACAGAACCCGCGATTCACCGAGGGCCGTGCCTTGGCGGCGCTGTACCTGGCCCGCGATCTGCTGACTCAGCGCGGGGTATTCCTGCCATGAATTTTCCGCATCCCTTGATGGCGCCGGTGGTTGAACTGGCACTGAAGGCGGGCGACGCCATCCTGCCGTTTTGGCGTACCGGCACTGCGGTGATCGCCAAGGCTGACGATTCACCGGTCACCGCGGCCGACCTTGCCGCTCATCATCTGATTCTGGCCGGGCTGACCGCGCTGGACCCAAGCATTCCGGTGTTGTCCGAAGAGGACGCCAACATCCCGCAGAGCGTGCGTGCCGGCTGGCAGCGCTGGTGGCTGGTCGATCCGCTGGACGGGACCAAGGAGTTCATCTCGGGCAGCGAAGAGTTCACCGTCAACATCGCGCTGATCGATCAAGGTCGCGTGGTGTTTGGTGTGGTGTCGATGCCGACCAACGGGCGTTTCTATGTTGGCGGTGCGGGTCTTGGCGCGTGGCGTGGTGATCGAGAAGCCGAGCCATCGCCGATTCAGGTTCGCAATGCTCTGGCTCCTGGAGAGGCGTTCACGGTCGTTGCCAGTCGTCGGCATTCAAGCCCTGAACAAGAACGCTTGCTGGCCGGACTGAGCGACAGCCTCGGTGAGTTGCAACTGGCCAATATCGGCAGTTCGCTGAAATTTTGCCTGCTGGCGGAAGGCGCGGCCGATTGTTATCCGCGCCTGGCACCGACTTCGCAGTGGGATACGGCGGCGGCCCAAGGTGTGCTGGAAGGAGCCGGCGGTGAAGTGCTGGAGTTGAGCGGCGTGCCGTTCAGTTATCCGGCGCGGGAGTCTTTGCTGAACGAGTTTTTCCTGGCGCTGCCGGCGAAGGCTGCCTGGCGGGAAAAACTGCTGGAACTCGCCCGTTCCTGATCTGCGCACACGCCTTGTGGCGAGGGAGCTTGTCGGAACGCCGCACCGTCCCGCTCGGCTGCGCAGCAGCCGCAATTCAGGCACCGGGATTTAAATGATATCGCGCGGTGGCTGGCCTTGGGGCCGCTCCGCGACCCGGCGGGAGCAAGCTCCCTCGCCACAGGTGTTGTGTCGTTATCGGTGAAGGACGTACTGCCCGGTGAACGTTACTGCATCGTCATCGCTATCGGCATTCACAATCCGTGAGTGCAACGTCAACCGCGCCCGCCCATAGCGTCCATACATCGCCAAGAACTTCTTCCATACCGCCGCACTCGGCGCCTGGCAAATCGCCGTCGCGTCCATGGTCACCGGCAGCGGATAGCTGATCTGCCCTTCCTGGATCACGATGTGCCCGTCCTCAATCCCTTCCTCGCGCAGACGCAAGTGCAGCCAGCCCCAGCCCGCCAGCACCGCGCCGCAATACAGGCTGCCGCCGAACATGGTGCTCTTGTGATTGACGTTGGCTTCCAGCGGCAAGTACAGGCGCAATTGCTGGTCATGCCAGTCGAGCACTTTGACGCCCATGGCCTGCGTCAGGGGAATGTCGCGGTGCAGGACTGATTCCAGATGACGACTGTCGCGGTTCATGAATAGGCCTTTTGCTTGAGGAGTAAGGATTGCCGGTCGCTCAATCGAGTTCGTCGGTCGGGTGATGGTCGGCAAAGTTCAGCCCGTGCTTGCGCAGTTTGTCGTGCAAGGTCTTGCGTGGAATGCCGAGGGCTTCGGCGAGGCTGCGGACCGAGCTGTGAGAGCGCGCCAGTTCGGCGGCAATCAGCGATTTCTCGAAGTTTTCCACCTGTTCGCTCAATCCGCCGCTGAACGCTTCAACCGTTGTGCTCGCTCCAGCCTCCGGCGCGCTGTTGTCCAGTGCCAGTTCCAGGCCCAGGGCGAAGCGTTCGGCGGCGTTCTGCAATTCCCGCACGTTACCCGGCCAGGTGTGACGCAGCAGCAGCGCCCGTTGCCCCGGTTGCAGTTCATGGGGCGGCAAGCCATGGCGAGCGCTGGCTTCATCGGCAAAATGCTGGAACAGCATCAGCGCGTCTTCACCGCGTTCGCGCAGCGGCGGAATCCGCAGCGGTGCGACGTTGAGACGGTAATACAAGTCGGCGCGGAAGCGTCCCTGATCGGCGGACTGGCGCAGGTCTTCCTTGGTCGCGGCGATGATGCGGATGTCCAGCGGGATCAGCTGATTGCCCCCCAGACGCTCGACCACCCGCTCTTGCAGCAAGCGCAGCAGCTTCACCTGCACGTCCAGGCTCATGCTTTCGATTTCATCGAGGAAGACCGTGCCGCCGCTGGCGAATTCGAACTTGCCGATACGGCGCTTCTGCGCCCCGGTAAACGCGCCCGGTTCATGACCGAACAACTCGCTTTCCACCACTGATTCGGCGAGGGCCCCGGCATTAATGGCCACGAACGGGCCGTTACGCCGGTTCGACAAATCGTGCAGGGCCCTGGCCACGACTTCTTTGCCGGCACCGGTTTCGCCGAGGATCAGCACGTCGGCCTTGGTCGCGGCCAGTGCACCGATCTGTTCGCGCAAACGCAGCATCGGCGCCGATTGCCCGACCAGTCTTGCGCTCAGTTCATTGCGGTCGCTCAGGGCCAGACGCAGACTGCGGTTGTCCAGCACCAGCCGGCGCAAGGCCAATGCACGGCGCACGCTGTCGAGCAGGGCGTCGCTGGCGAAGGGTTTTTCCAGAAAGTCATAAGCTCCGGTGCGCATCGCTTGCACGGCCAGCGGCACGTCGCCGTGACCGGTGATCAGCAGCACGGGCAGCTCCGGGTCTTGCGCGTGCAGTTCGGTCAGTAGCTCAAGACCGTCCATGCCCGGCATGCGAATGTCGCTGACCACTACTCCCGGCCAGTCACGTTCCAGTTGCCCGGCCACGCCCTTGGCTTCGGCGAGCGGCAGGATTTTCAGGCCCGCCAGGTCCAGCGTCTGGCTCAAGGCTTGGCGCAGATGCGGATCGTCGTCGATCAACACGACCTGGATGCGGTTGTCGATGGTCATGCACTTCGGTCCTCGGACGGTTGCAGGCTCACGCCCGGTGCGCCTGCGCGCAGTTTCAGGGTAATCAAGGCACCGCCTTCCTTGTGGTTGGCGAACGACAGTTCACCCCCGAAGGCGCGCATCAGGGTCTCGCAAATCGCCAGCCCCAGGCCCAGGCCCTGCGTGCGGGTCTTGGTGGTGTAGAAAGGCTCGCTGGCGCGGCCGAGGGCTTCCATGCAAAAGCCAGGGCCGTTGTCGCGAATGTACAGAATGACGCCATCGGCGGTGGATTGGGCACTCAACCAGAGTTTACGCGGCGGGCCTTTTTCCGTCAGCGCGTCCAGCGCGTTGGCCAGCAGGTTGCCGAGCACCTGACGCAAACGGGTTTCCCCGGCTTCGACCCACAGCGTGGCGGCCGGCAAATCTCGGATCAACTCGACCTCCATGCTCCGCCGGCGCTTGGCCAACAGCGCCAGCGCGTCATCCAGCGCCGGTTGCAGCGCAACGCTTTCCGGGGCGTGGCGATCACGCCGGGCAAAGGCACGCAGGTGCGCGATGATCGAGGCCATGCGCCCGGTCAGTTCGCTAATCAGCTTGAGGTTGCCGCGCGCATCGTCGGTGCGCTCGTGATCAAGCAGCACTTCGGCGTTTTCCGCGTAGCTGCGAATCGCCGCCAGCGGTTGATTGAGTTCGTGGCTGATGCTCGCCGACATGGTCCCGAGCGCCGACAGCTTGCCCGCCTGCACCAGATCATCCTGGGCGCGCACCAATTCCTGCTGGGCATTTTCACGCTCCAGCACTTCCTGTTTCAGCCGACGGTTGAGGCCTTCGAGGTCGCTGGTGCGTTCGGCGACGCGGCCCTCCAGTTCCCGACGGGCCTTGGCTTCGAAGGCGATTCGATCGAGGTAGTGGCGGCGGCGTTGCATCATCAGGCCGAGCAGCAGCATCAACACCAGCAGCGTCGCGCCGCCAATGGCGACCACCGTGCGCACCGGGCGGTCGATCAGGGTGCGCGGCGCAAGGATGCTGACGCTCCAGCCGGTTTCATCGATCTGCCGGGTCTGGGTCAGCCACGCGTCCGGATCAAGGTTCAACGGCTTGGGTTCTCGGGTCGGGTAGGGCTGAATCGCGGTGATCGCCTCGCGCTCCGCGTCGCTCAACGGACGGGTCGCGCGAAAACGCCATTCCGGCCGCGAAGTGAGAATGACCACGCCGTTGTGGTCAGTCACCAGCAGTTGTTCCGGGGTTTTGCCCCAGAGGCTTTCGGTGTGGTCCAGGTCAACCTTGACCACCAGCACGCCGATGATTTTTTCGCGATCCCGGACCGCGGCTGCGAAGAAGTAGCCGCGTTTGGCCGACGTGGTGCCCAGGCCGAAGAAGCGCCCCAGACGCCCGGCCATGGCTTCACTGAAATACGGCCGAAAGGCGAAATTGCGCCCGACGAAACTGTCGTGTTTGTCCCAGTTGGAGGCGGCGAGCGTCTTGCCCGTGGTGTCCATCAGGTACATGACTTCGGCGCCGGTCTGGGCGCTGATGTTTTTCAGCAGCCGGTTGGCGTTGCCTTGGATGACGCCATCATCCGGTGCAGACAGGTCAGCACGCAGGGCCGGCAGGTCGCCAAGAATCTGCGGTAGCACTTCATAGCGATGCAGTGTGCCCAGCAGGTTGGCGACGTACAGGTCGAGGGTCTGACGGTTCTGCCCGGCCAGTTCGCTGCGGTAATAACGCTCGGCCAGATGCTCCAGCGGCCACAGCAATGGCGCGAGGCACAGCGCAAGCAGAGCCAGGCTGCGCCAGCGGGGTCGGCGTGGAAGGGTCGAGTTCATGAGCATCAGGCGCCTGTGGGTACAGGCGCATTATGCCTAGGCTTGTCCGGCAAGACACTCGCGCAGCGCGGTTTGCCAGTCAGGTTGACTGACGCCCCATTCGCGCTGCAGGCGACTGCAATCCAGGCGCGAGTTCAGCGGGCGGCTGGCGGGTGTCGGGTAGTCGCTGGTGGTAATCGGCAGCAGGTTTGCGCAAGGCTTTCCCTGTTCCCGCAGCGCTTCGCCGATGGCCTGGGCGAAACCGAACCACGAGGTCTCACCCTGCGCGGTCAGGTGATAAGTGCCCCAGGCGCCAGTCTCGCCGGCCTGCCAGCGTTCGATCAGGGCGAGGGTGCTGTTGGCGATCGTGCCGGCCCAGGTGGGTGCTCCGATCTGGTCGGCGACGATGCGCAGCTCCGGTTTTTCCTGCAGAAGACGTTGCATAGTCAGCAGGAAGTTGCGGCCGTGGGTCGAATAGACCCAACTGGTGCGCAAGATCAGGTGCTTGCCTTTTACCGCCGTAATCGCCTGTTCGCCGGCGAGTTTGCTCTTGCCGTAAACGCCCAATGGGTGAGGTTCGTCAGCTTCGTTGTAAGGCGCAGTCTTGCTGCCGTCGAACACGTAATCGGTGGAGTAGTGGATCAGCGGGATGCCCAGCGCCGCCGCTTCTTCCGCCAGAATGCCTGGGGCCTCAGCGTTGACGGAGAACGCCGCTGCTTTCTCGCTTTCAGCCTTGTCGACCGCCGTATAAGCCGCGGCGTTGATGATCAGGTCGGGACGAACACGCCGCACCTGCTGGCGGATCTGTTCCGGTTGCGCCAGGTCAAGCTGATCGCGACCCGGAACCACCAACTCCCCCAAAACCGTCAGGCGTTTCTGCAACTCACTTGAAACCTGTCCATGTTGACCGCTAATAAGAATTCTCATGGAAACAGATCGATCTCTTGCAAGGTTTTGCCTAGTTGGTCTTTGGCCGAAAGCTGGGGGGCTTCATCCAGTTGCCAATCGATGGCGAGCGTCGGGTCGTCCCAACGGATGCAACGTTCGGCGGACGGGTTGTAGTAGTCCGTGGTCTTGTAGAGGAACTCGGCGACGTCGCTCAGTACTACAAATCCATGGGCAAAACCTTCCGGTACCCAGAGTTGGTGACGGTTTTCCGCGGTCAGACGCACCGCCACCCATTTGCCGAAATTCGCTGAGCTGCGACGAACATCCACCGCGACATCGAGCACTTCGCCAACCGTTACCCGCACCAGTTTTCCCTGGGTGTTTTCCAGTTGGTAGTGCAGGCCGCGCAGGACGCCTTTTTGCGAGCGAGAGTGGTTGTCCTGAACGAACTGTCTCTTCAGGCCGGTCGCCTCTTCGAAGGCCCTGGCATTGAAGCTTTCGTAGAAAAAACCGCGCTCGTCGCCGAAGACCTTGGGTTCAAGGATCAACACACCGGGCAACGCGGTTTCAATCACATTCATTGTCCACCCTCAGCCAGTTTGTAAAGGTACTGACCATAACCGGTCTTGCCAAAATACTTGGCGCGCTCGAGCAAATGCTCGCGGTCGATCCAGTCTTTTTCGTAAGCGATTTCTTCGAGGCAGGCGACTTTCAAACCTTGGCGATGCTCGATGGTCTGCACATACTGGGACGCTTCGAGCAAGCTGTCGTGAGTGCCGGTGTCCAGCCAGGCAAATCCGCGGCCGAAGCGCTCGACCTGCAGATCGCCACGCTTGAGGTAGGCATTGTTGACGTCGGTGATCTCCAGTTCGCCGCGAGGCGAGGGCTTCACGGCCTTGGCGATCTCGATCACATCGTTGTCGTAGAAATACAGGCCGGTCACGGCATAGCTGGATTTCGGGGCTTTCGGCTTTTCTTCGATCGACAGGGCACGGCCTTCGTCGTCGAAATCGATCACGCCGAAGCGCTCCGGGTCTTTGACCCAGTAGCCGAACACGGTGGCGCCAGAAGGACGATTGACGGCGTTAATCAATTGCTCGCTAAAGCGTTGACCATGGAAGATGTTGTCGCCGAGGATCAGGCACACCGGATCCTTGCCAATGAATTCCTCACCAATCAGAAAGGCCTGGGCCAGGCCATCGGGCGAAGGCTGTTCGGCATAGCTGAAATGCACGCCGAACTGACTGCCGTCCCCCAACAGGCCGCGATATTGCGGCAGGTCCTGCGGTGTGGAGATCACCAGGATTTCCTTGATGCCGGCCAGCATCAGGACCGAGATCGGGTAGTAGATCATCGGTTTGTCGTAGATCGGCAACAGCTGTTTGGACACGCCCAGCGTGATCGGGTGCAGACGTGTGCCCGAGCCCCCGGCCAACACAATTCCTTTCATCATGCGATCAACTCCTTGGTATTGATGGCGCCCAGTCGTTCACCCTGATAGCTGCCGTCCTGAACTCGGCGGCACCACTCCAGGTTTTCCAGATACCACTGGACGGTTTTGCGCAGGCCGGTCTCGAAGGTCTCTTCGGGCGTCCAGCCGAGTTCGCGCTCAATCTTGCTGGCATCGATCGCATAGCGCAGGTCATGGCCAGGACGGTCCTGGACGAAAGTGATCAGGTCGGCGAAATGCGCGACGCCTTCAGGTTTGTTCGGCGCCAGCTCTTCGAGCAGGGCGCAGATGCCACGCACTACATCAATGTTCTTCTGCTCGTTGTGACCGCCGATGTTGTAGGTCTCGCCGACCACGCCTTCGGTGACCACTTTGAACAGTGCGCGGGCGTGATCCTCGACAAACAGCCAGTCGCGAACCTGCAGGCCGTTACCGTAGACAGGCAGCGGCTTGCCGGCGAGGGCGTTGAGAATCACCAGCGGGATCAGTTTTTCGGGGAAGTGGAACGGCCCGTAGTTGTTCGAGCAGTTGGTCAGCAACACCGGCAGGCCGTAGGTGCGTTGCCAGGCGCGGACCAGATGGTCGGAGGCCGCCTTGCTGGCGGAATACGGTGAACTTGGCGCGTACGGGGTTGTTTCCGTGAACAGGTCATCGACGCCATGCAGGTCGCCGTACACCTCGTCCGTGGAAATGTGGTGAAAACGGAAAGCGCTTTTTTCGGGCTCGGCCAGGGTCTGCCAGTAGGCGCGGGTTGCCTCGAGCAGGCTGTACGTGCCGACGATATTGGTTTGAATGAAATCCGACGGACCGTCGATGGAACGGTCGACATGGGACTCGGCCGCCAGATGCATGATCGCATGCGGCTGGAAACGGGCCAGTACCGCGCTGACGGTGGCCTGATCCACGATATCGGCCTGCACGAATTCGTAGCGTGTGTCGTTGGCAATGCTGGTCAGCGATTCCAGATTGCCGGCGTAGGTCAGTTTGTCCAGGTTGAGCACTTCATGCTCAGTATGCCGGATCAAGTGACGAACCAGGGCAGAGCCAATGAAACCGGCACCGCCGGTGATGAGAATACGCATGTTGGCCAGCCTTTATCTGTAAGACGATTGAAGCAAATGAGCATAGCTTGTCGGCAGGAGAGGGGTGGTGCAATAGGGTTGTGACAGCTATTTGGGTTTTGTTGGGCGCGCGGGGGTTGATTATCGACCGACGTGGTGGCGATATAAGCGACTAATAAAATTTCAGGGGTCGTTGTATGCCGCTCGCCACGTTGATTCATCGCGCCAGTTTGCCCAGCCCGCAGGTCTCTGCGGCGCAAGCGCTCGAGCTGCTCGAAGGGCATTACGGGCTGAGCGGAAAGCTGCAGGCGCTCGGCAGCCAGCAGGACCTCAACTACCGCGTTGACAGCCAGCATGGACGTTTCGTCCTGAAAATCTGCCGGGGCGACTATTCGGCGCTGGAGCTGCAAGCCCAGCATGCGGGGCTCAAGCATCTGGCCGAGCACTCCAAGGTGCCGGTGCCGCAAGTGATTTCCGCCCAGAACGGCGCTGACCTGCTGTCACTTGAAGTCGGCGGACAACCGGTGCATGTGCGCCTGCTCGAATACATCGAGGGCCAGTCGCTCACACACCTGGATCATTTGCCTGGGGCCGTGGTGGCCGGTTTCGGCCGGCTCTGCGGTGAAATGGACCAGGCGCTGGCCGATTTCAACCATGCGGGTCTTGAACGCACCCTTCAGTGGGACGCGCGCCATGCCAAGGCGTTGATCGCGCATTTGCTACCGGTCATCGAGGATGACGCGCAGCGAGCGTTGATCGCGCAAGTGACCGAAGAGGCCGAGCGGCATTTGCAGCCGCTGGTGGACAAGTTGCCGGTGCAGGCCATCCACATGGACATCACCGATGACAACGTGGTCTGGCAGCGCGATTCGCAACGCCAGTGGCAACTGCAAGGCGTGATCGATTTCGGCGACCTGGTCCGCACCTGGCGCATCACCGACCTGTCGGTGACTTGCGCGGCGTTGCTGCACCATGCCGGTGGCGATCCGTTCTACATCTTGCCGGCGGTTCAGGCTTATCACGCGGTCAACCCGTTGCAACACGAAGAACTGCAGGCCCTATGGCCATTGATCGTCGCGCGGGCGGCGGTGCTGGTGCTCAGCGGCGAACAGCAGGTCAGCATCGACCCGGGTAACCAATACAGTCGCGACAACCTGACCCACGAGTGGGAGATTTTCCGCGTGGCGACCTCAGTGCCGCTGGCGTTGATGGAAGCGGCGATCCTCACCGCTGTCGGCCAGAGCCTGCCAGCCATCGGCAGTGAAGGCTTTGCGCCACTGCTGCCGAGCCTGGTCGGACGTGAATTTGCCTTGATCGACCTGGGTGTACTCAGCCCGCATTTCGAGGCCGGTAACTGGGAGCAGGAAGGGATCGATCAACGCCTGTTGAGCGAAGCGGCGGCGGCTCACGGTCTGGCCGCAAGCCGTTACGGACAATACCGTTTGTCCCGTACCCGCCCCGACAGTGCCAGCGAACCGGACACGTGCCCGCTGCATGTCGAGTTGCGGGTGCCCGATGGCACCGCGGTCGAATCGCCATTTGCCGGCGTGGTCCACCAACCGGCGCCGGGTGTGTTGCAACTCGACGGCCCACAGCTGAGCGTGCGGCTGTGGGGCGTGACGCCGTCGCTGCACACCGGCGCGGCGCTGGTCAAAGGCCAGGTGTTGGGCGCGGTCAGCGGTCCGTTGCGGGTGCAGTTGTGCCGAGGCGCTTCGTTCGATGCGCCGTTGTTCTGCACGCCGTCTCGTGCGGCGGCCTGGCAAGCGTTGTGTCCATCGCCGGCGGTGTTGCTGGGGTTGGCTTGCGATGCGGAGGTTGAGCTTGATTCGCAGACTTTGCTGGAGCGCCGCGACGCCAGTTTCGCCCGGACGCAGAAACACTATTACGTCGACCCGCCACGCATCGAACGTGGCTGGCGCAACCATTTGATCGACATGCAGGGCCGCTCCTACCTCGACATGCTCAACAACGTCGCGGTGCTCGGTCATGGTCATCCACGCATGGCCGCAGTGGCCAGCCGCCAGTGGTCGCTGCTCAATACCAACTCGCGCTTCAATTACGCGGCGGTTGCCGAATTTTCCGAGCGTTTGCTGAGGTTGTCTCCGGATGGCATGGACCGGGTGTTCCTGGTCAACAGCGGCAGCGAGGCCAATGACCTGGCGATCCGTCTGGCATGGGCCTACAGCGGCGGTCGCGACATTGTCAGCGTGCTGGAGGCTTATCACGGCTGGACAGTGGGCGCGGACGCGGTCTCGACGTCGATTGCCGACAACCCCAAGGCCTTGAGCAGCCGTCCGGACTGGGTGCACCCGGTGACGGCACCGAACACCTATCGCGGTGAATTCCGGGGCCCGGACAGTGCGCCGGATTATGTGCGCAGCGTCGAGCACAACCTGGCGAAAATCGCCGGGCAAGGACGCCAGCTGGCCGGTTTCATTTGCGAGCCGGTGTACGGCAATGCCGGCGGCATCTCGCTGCCGCCGGGGTATTTGAAACAGGTCTACGGGATGGTTCGCGCCCAGGGCGGCGTGTGCATCGCCGACGAAGTGCAGGTCGGTTACGGGCGCATGGGGCACTTCTTCTGGGGCTTCGAAGAACAGGGCGTGGTGCCGGACATCATCACCATGGCCAAGGGCATGGGCAACGGTCAACCGCTGGGCGCTGTGATTACCCGTCGGGAAATCGCCGAGGCGCTGGAAGCCGAAGGTTATTTCTTCTCATCGGCGGGTGGCAGCCCGGTCAGTTGCCAGATCGGCATGGCCGTTCTGGATGTGATGGAAGAGGAAAAACTCTGGGATAACGCCCAGGTCGTGGGCGGGTATTTCAAGGAGCGTCTGGAAGCGCTGATCGATATTCATCCGCTGGTGGGCGCGGTGCACGGGTCCGGTTTTTATCTGGGCGTTGAATTGATCCGCGACCGCGAGACCCTGGAACCGGCGACCGAAGAAACCACGGCGTTGTGTGATCGCCTGCGGGAATTGGGGATCTTCATGCAGCCGACGGGGGATTATCTGAACGTCCTCAAGATCAAACCGCCGATGGTGACCTCGCGCCGCAGTGTGGATTTCTTTGTCGATATGTTGGCGAAGGTGCTCGCGGAGGGGCTGTAAATACATCTCCCCTGTGGGAGTGCTTAATTCGATTATTATCTGGTTTAAGTGCTGTTGTTTTCGACGGAAGGAAGATTAATCGCTTTTAAAGCCGATTTTTATCGGCTATAAAGTCGCCATTGCCGCGGCGTGCCTCATCACGCCCGCCACTTCCCTTTCTGTCATCGGTCGATGGGAAACTCGACCCACAGCACTTGCCCGGAGATGATTCATGAGCCGTATCGTTACCGTCGCCGCCACCCAGATGGCCTGTTCCTGGGACCTTGAAGCCAACCTCGAAACCGCTGAAAGGCTGGTCCGTGAGGCTGCGGCCAAAGGCGCGCAGATCATCCTGATCCAGGAACTGTTCGAGGCGCCGTACTTTTGCCAGAAGCCCAATCCGGATTACCTGCAACTGGCCACAACGGTGGAAGAGAACGTCGCCATCAAGCATTTCCAGAAAATCGCCAGGGAACTGCAAGTGGTGCTGCCGATCAGCTTCTACGAACGGGCCGGCCGTGCGCGTTTCAACAGCATCGCGATCATTGATGCCGACGGCAGCAACCTCGGGATTTATCGTAAAAGCCATATCCCGGACGGCCCTGGCTACCACGAGAAGTACTACTTCAACCCGGGCGACACCGGTTTCAAAGTGTGGAACACCCGTTACGCGAAAATCGGCGTGGGCATCTGCTGGGATCAGTGGTTCCCCGAGTGCGCCCGCAGCATGGCGTTGCTGGGTGCGGAGATCCTGTTCTACCCGACCGCCATCGGCAGCGAGCCGCACGACAAGACCATCTCGTCCCGCGATCACTGGCAGCGTGTGCAGCAGGGCCATGCCGGCGCCAACCTGATGCCGTTGATCGCCAGCAACCGTATCGGCAACGAGGAGCAGGACGGGTACGACATCACCTTCTACGGCTCGTCGTTTATCGCCAACCAGTTCGGCGAGAAGGTCCAGGAACTCGATAAAACCGAAGAAGGCGTGCTGGTTCACAGCTTCGACCTCGACGAGCTGGAGCACATTCGCAGCGCGTGGGGCTCGTTCCGTGATCGTCGCCCGAACCTATACAATGCGCTCAAAACCCTCGACGGTTCCCTGGAGTCCTGACTGCATGACCACTTTAAACAGCACCCCGCGCGCCGACGGCTTCTACATGCCCGCCGAGTGGGCGCCACAAACCCAGACCTGGATGATCTGGCCCGAGCGTCCGGACAACTGGCGCCTGGGCGGCAAACCGGCGCAAGCCGCGCATGTGGCGGTGGCCAAGGCCATCGCGCGTTTCGAACCGGTCACCGTGGCGGTGTCCGCCGGTCAATACGAAAACGCTCGGGCGCGTCTGGACGTGCCGAATATTCGTGTGGTCGAGATGTCCAGCGACGACGCCTGGGTCCGCGACACCGGCCCGACATTTGTCATCAATAACCGCGGTGAAGTCCGTGGCGTGAACTGGGGCTTCAACGCATGGGGCGGTTTTGACGGTGGGCTGTATTCGCCGTGGAACCGTGATTCGCAGGTCGGCGGCAAGATCCTCGAGATTGAACGCAGCCCGCGTTATCGCACCGAGGGCTTTGTGCTCGAAGGCGGTTCGATCCACGTTGATGGTGAAGGCACGCTGATCACTACTGAAGAATGCCTGCTTAACCGCAATCGCAACCCGCACTTGAACCGTGCAGAAATCGAAGCGGTGCTCAGCGCGAACCTGGCTGTGGATAAAATCATCTGGCTGCCGGACGGTTTGTTCAACGATGAAACCGACGGCCATGTGGATAACTTCTGCTGCTACGTGCGTCCGGGCGAAGTGTTGCTGGCCTGGACCGACGACCCGCAAGACCCGAACTACCCGCGCTGCCAGGCGGCGATGAAAGTGCTCGAAAGCAGCACCGACGCCAAGGGTCGCCCATTCACGGTGCACAAGATGCCGATTCCTGGGCCGCTGTATGCGACCGAAGAAGAATGCGCCGGTGTGGACCCGGTAGACGGGACCCAGGAACGCAATCCGACCGTTCGTCTGGCCGGTTCCTATGTGAACTTCCTCATCGTCAACGGCGGCATCATCGCGCCGAGCTTCGACGATCCGCTGGACGGCCCGGCCAAAGAGATTTTGCAGAGCCTGTTCCCGCAGCATGAAGTGGTCATGGTCCCGGGCCGCGAACTGTTACTGGGCGGCGGTAATATCCACTGCCTTACCCAACAGCAGCCTGCGCCGCACAAGGAGTGAGTGCCGTTGTAACAGCCTGAGTTGATTGAGAAATCACTCAGGCAACGGTTTTACTTCGGCACCTTGCAAGAAGCCCGCAGCCCGTCAGGACTGCGGGCTTTTTTGTATCCGCTGGTCGACTGTCCTGACACATTGGCACAGCTCTTGTATCTCTCCTGACGAGAAACAGGGAGGGGAGAACTTCGATGTTCTGTCATAAACCTTGGATAAGTTAGCCGCTCACAAACCAGGAGAGAGCGCGGAAATGAACGCCGAAATGAACGTAGTGAGCGAGCGGACACTGCATCCCCTGGCAGTAAACAGCGAATCGCTCCAGATCCTGGCGCACTGGTTGAAGTCCAATGGAACGCGTCAGATCAGGGAACCTGATCCGCGCCGGATGATGATCGAGCGCTACCCCGCTGGTTTATTCAGCGAAGCGGAGCTGGATGCGTTGTGGGATGTGATGGAAGGATAAAAAAGAACAACAACGGATTGATAAAAGCGCTGCCGGGAAGGTGGCGCTTTTTTTATGGGCGATGGTTGTGTGATCACTACAGTGCGACTCGAACACGATAGCTGCGGCTCACACCAGGCCCGCAGTGTTTAGACGCGGTAAGAGCGGGTCATTGGGTTTGCCCGGTCTCCAATTCGTGTCTTGGTAGTGACAGAACGAGGGCGGTATTCGACCGATTCCTGAAACAGTTTGAAAGCTATTCCGACGTTTTTCAGAAATAGAAGGAGGACTAATCTGCCGGCATCGAATTTCCTACCCTTTCGCCGGAGCCTCCCATGATCCTTCATTACATTTACGACCCATTGTGCGGCTGGTGCTACGGCGCAAAACCACTGGTGCAAACAGCCCGGGCAATTCTTCAGGTGATTGCCCATGGCGGCGGCATGATGACCGGCGCCCACCGCAAGAACGTCTCGCCACAGTTGCGCAACTACGTGATGCCCCACGATCGGCGAATCGCCGAGTACACCGCGCAGCCATTCGGCGAGGCCTACTTCGAAGGTTTGCTGCGCGATGAGACGGCGGTGTTCGATTCTGCGCCGCCGATTGCCGCCGTACTGGCGGCTGATCAGGTCGCTGACCGTGGACTGGCGTTGCTGGGCCGTTTGCAGAGCGCGCATTACGTGGAAGGTCGGCGCATTGCCGATGAAGCGGTGTTGTTTGAACTCGCCCACGAGATCGGCCTGGAACCTGAAGCCTTTCAGACCGCATTCAAAAACGCCGACACCGATCGCCACATCAAGGCCAGTCGCGACCTGTTGGC
Organism: Pseudomonas sp. NFX71; assembly: GCF_048079215.1. Taxonomy (NCBI): domain Bacteria; kingdom Pseudomonadati; phylum Pseudomonadota; class Gammaproteobacteria; order Pseudomonadales; family Pseudomonadaceae; genus Pseudomonas; species Pseudomonas sp. NFX71. The sequence goes on from NZ_CP182230.1 coordinate 2,212,449, forward strand.
CAGCATCGGTGGTCATGGTTTCCCGACCTTCGCACTGGAGCAGGGTGGCCAGTTCACGCTGGTCGACATCGGGCCGTGGTTCGGCAAGCCGCAAGCCTTTGCGGCCTGGCTGATGCAGTCGCTTCCCGCACACGCCGCTTCATCCGGGTTTCAAACCTGTGGGCTCAACGGCTGCAATTAGAAAATTCTTAGACGATTTTCGCCTATTCACAGACGATTCATGAAATTGACACAGGGTTCAGGGCGGGACTAGGATTCGCCTCAACGCCTGTGGCCAACCGCCATGACTCAAAAATAATAAAAAGGCCCGCCGCGATTTTTCGTGGGCGGGCCTTTTTGTTTCGGGGTGAAAAAAGAGTGCGATAGCGCCGTTTCAGCCGTTCGACACAGCGCGTATCAACCCGTAATAAGGAAAAGAACAAAATGTTGAACAAGCGAATCAGCCTGATCGCTCTGGGGATGTTGAGCGCGACACAGGCCATGGCAAACGACCAGGCCGAATCCAAGGGTTTTGTTGAAGACAGCAGCCTCAAAGTGCTGCTGCGCAATGCCTACATGAACCGTGATTACAAAGACGGCCGACCGGACAAAGCCGAGTGGGGCCAAGCGGCCATCGGCACGTTCTCGTCCGGTTTCACCCAAGGCACCGTCGGTGTGGGTGTGGACGCGTTCGGTCTGTACGCATTGCGTCTGGATGGCGGCAAGGGCCGCACCGGCGCACAAGGTATCGACTTCTTCAAAAAGGGTGACAATGGAACCGGCGACGCCGCCGATGACCTGTCCAAAGGTGGCGCAGCGGTCAAATTCCGCCTCTCCAGCACCACGCTGACTTACGGCGACCAGATGCCGGCCCTGCCGGTGTTGAGCTACGACAACTCGCGCCTGCTGCCGGAAAGCTACACCGGCACCCTGATCACCTCCAAGGAGATCAAAGGCCTGGAGCTGAACGCCGGTCGCTTCACTGCCGAATCGCGCAAGAGCGCTGAAGGCCGTGACAGCGGTGGCTTGAAGTCGATCAACGTATTGGGCGGCAGCTACCAGTTCACCGAACAGTTCAAGGCGGCGGTGTACGCGTCTGACGTTGAAGACGTATTGAAGAAACAATACGTGAACGCCAACTACGTGTTCCCGATCGACAAGGATCAGTCCCTGACCCTGGACTTCAACGGCTACCGCACCAAGCTGGAAGATTCCTACGTCCGCGAAAGCGGTGCGACCGGTGACGACAACAAGATCTGGAGCCTGGCAGCGACCTTCGCCACCGGCCCGCACTCGTTCACCGTCGCGCACCAGCGCAGCACCGGCGACAGCAACCTGGGCTACGCCTACGGCGGCTATCAGAAGGATCAAGGTCGCGTCGGTGATGGCGGCAACACCATCTACCTGGCGAACTCCTACTGGTCCGACTTCAACGCCGAAGACGAACGCAGCTGGCAGCTGGGCTACGGTCTGGATTTCAGCACGTTCGGCGTTCCTGGTCTGAGCTACAACGTGGCTTACGTGCGCGGCGACAACATCACCACTTCCACCAGCGAAGGCGGTACCGAGCGCGAAATCTTCAACCAGTTCAAGTACGTCGTGCAAAGCGGCCCGGCCAAAGACTTGAGCATCAAACTGCGTAGCTCGATCCTGCGCGTGGCGCAGAAATCCAGCGAATACAACGTCAGCGGCAACGAAGTACGTGTGTTCGTGGACTACCCGATCAACATTTTCTGATGATCGGTTGCAGTATCGACGCCTGATTCAAGGCTGAGAAAGATGAGCCCCGACATGTTCGGGGCTTTTTTTCGCCTATCAAAAAGCGTTCAGGCGCTTAGGTTATTTCCTGCATCGGATCAGGACAGTTCCCAGTACCGAAGGGGAACAAGCCGATATTCATCACTGGATTAATCGATTGAAATACCGGACGAGAAATTCAGTTGATTGTCAGCGCTCCTCAAACGGTGGAGCCGTCCATCACGCTGAAGTTGACCCCCAATAGCCTGCTCAACCAAAATGCTTGAGGTAGCGCCAATGTAGCTACAAATTAGAAATGAGGTCATTACCATGGGTGTATTGCTGAAAACCACCGACGTGCGTTGCCGCATTGATGAGGAATTGAAAGCGCGTGCTACTGAAGTCCTGAACGCTTGCGGCCTGAACATCAGTGACGCCATGCGGCTTTTTCTTCGTCAGGTCGTAGCGACCCAGGGCCTCCCGTTTGAGGTACGCGTGCCTTCGGAAAAAACGGCCCGCGCCATGAGAGAAGCACGTGAGATTCGCCAGCGGTTCGACTCGATAGACGACATGTTGAGGGACGCTGATGGCGAAACCGGAGAAAAAGCAAAAGCGCGCTGAGCTGCCCAGGCAATGTGCACAAACGTCAGAATTCAAGAAGTCGTGGGACCGTTACAAGCGTGCCGGGCGCCGTGACATGAATGAAGTTCGCCAAGTGATGGTCATGCTGTTTCTGGGTGAACCGTTGCCACCGGAATACCTGGACCATGCCTTGATGGGTGATTGGGCTGGTTTTCGAGAGTGTCATATAGGCGGTGATTTCTTGATGATTTATGAGCACACACGCTCCGATTTCATCACATTTGTTGATCTAGGAAGTCATTCAGAGTTGTTCAAGTAGCGTCTGTAAAGAAAAGCCCCGACATGTTCGGGGCTTTTTTGTGAGCGCTGCAAGGCTCTGGACCGCTTCACAGGACGACTCGATTGACCTTTCCCAGCCAAGTTTTCCTATTCAAATGATCAAAACGATCATTTGAATGATTGGTTTGCGCATTCTATAGCGAGAGCTTAAGATAAATTTGACTGAATCAATCATTGCTTGATTGTTTCAGTCAGTTTCGAGGTGAAACACGTCTTACCCCACAATTATAAAAGGAGACCCTCGTGGCCCAATTCCCTATCAAGCGCACCATTGAACGCATCCCGGGCGGCATGATGATCGTGCCCCTGCTGATCGGTTCGCTGGTCGCTACCTTCATGCCTGACACGCCCAAGTTTTTCGGCTCCTTCACCAATGCACTGTTCACCGGGGCGCTGCCTATCCTCGCGGTGTTCTATGTCTGCATGGGCGCGAGCATCAACATCAAAGCCACGCCTTACTTGCTCAAGAAGGGCGGCACGCTGCTCATCACCAAAGTCGGCATCGCCGTGCTCATCGGCATTGTGCTCGGGCATTTTCTCGGCGAGCAGCCGATTTCGTCCGGCCTGTTCGCCGGCATCTCGACGCTGGCAGTGGTCGCCGCGATGAACGACACCAACGGTGGCTTGTACATGGCGCTGATGGGGCAGTACGGTCGGTCCGAAGACGTCGGTGCCTACTCGGTCATGTCCCTGGAGTCCGGGCCTTTTCTGACCATGGTCACCCTGGGCATCGCCGGTCTGTCGGCGTTCCCGTGGCCGACGCTGGTGGGCAGCATCCTGCCGCTGGCGCTGGGCATGTTGTTGGGCAATCTCGACCGTGACATGCGCGACTTCCTGGCCAAGGCTGTCCCAGTGATGATCCCGTTCTTCGCGTTGGCGCTGGGGGCCAGCCTGGACCTGCACAACGTCTGGCAGGCCGGTTTGCTGGGTCTGGGCATGGGGGTTGCGGTGGTTGTGCTGACCGGTATTCCGTTGTTCTTCGCTGATCGTTTGACCGGTGGCACAGGCGTCGCCGGTGTTGCTGCGGCCACCACCGCCGGGAACGCTGCAGCCGTTCCTGCGCTGATCGCAGCGGCGAATCCCGTTTACGCCGAAGCCGCCAAGAGCGCGACCATATTGGTAGCGGCCTGCGTGGTGGTCACCGCGATCCTTGCGCCGATACTCACCGCCGCTGTTGCCAAGCGCATACAACAACGCAACGCCGTCGTCATCCCTGAGCAGGAGATCGAACCCCAAAAGCAGGAGGCCCTGCGATGAGGATTCTGATCATCGCGGATGATCTGTCCGGTGCGGCGGATTGCGCCATCGGTTTTGCGAGCGTCGGGCTGCAAACGGTGGTCACGCTCGATCCCTTGAACGACAAGGCCGATGCTCAGGTGATTGCCGCCGACACAGACACTCGGCGCCTGTCACCGGATCGAGCCGCCGAGCGCACCGTTGCGGCATTCAAGGCACTGCATCAGCCTGGGCAGCGGCTGTACAAGAAAATCGATTCGACCCTGCGCGGCAACTGGGCGGCGGAGGTCGCCGCCCTGCAACCCTTGGCCGGACTGGCCATCGTCGCCCCGGCGTTCCCCGCTACAGGTCGCACGTTGCGCGGCGGCCGGGTGTTCGTGAACGGCCAGCCGCTGGAAACCACCGACACCTGGAAACTCGAAAACGCCGATCGCCCGGCTGACGTCGAAGCCATGCTCATCGCCGCCGGCCTGAGCACCGCGAAGCTGGACCTCGACACCTTGCGCGGCAACGAAAAGGCGCTCGCGCACCACATCGCCGAAGTCGCCCGCAGCGGCACCCAGGCGTTGATCGTCGATGCGCAAACCGAAGACGATCTGCTGACCCTCGCTCGCCTGACCGCGTCGATGGATCAGCCGTTGTTCTGGATCGGCTCGGGCGGCCTGGCGCGGGAAATCGCCAGCCTTTCTGACTTCTCCGAAGCGCGGTTCACAACCCTGGAACCGACCGCGCAGGAAAAAAGCCAGGCATCCATTCTGATCCTCGTCGGCAGCCTGTCCGGCGTTTGCGAGCGGCAATGCGAGTTGCTCAAGGAACGTGGTGGCGTCAGCGAACTGGTCGTCCCGCCCGAGGTCCTTCGCCAAGGCACAACCCATGGCGACTGGGCGTTGTGGCAAGCGCGGATCGGCGAGCAACTGGACGGCTGGAGCGACCTGCTGCTGCGCATCGGCCGCGATGATGCGTTCGATCCGCAGGAAGGCGCGCAACTCTCGAACATGCTGGCCGTATTGGTAGAACCACACTTCGCCAAGGTCGGCGGCCTGATCGCCACGGGCGGCGAGACCGCACGGGCCATACTGACCACCGTCGGCATCGACAGCCTGCAACTACTCACCGAAATCGAAGCCGGGGTTGCCTACGCCCGGCCAACGGTTTCCCGGCAAGGTCATCGCCCCGGCATTGTGACCAAGGCCGGCGCATTCGGCACCGATAACGCCTTGTATGCGGCATGGCAACACCTGAGCGACAGCGCCGATCGCTCCCCGCCCCAACGCACACGAATCCAAGGACTCGAATGAACACTATGAGCAACTACCTGCCCGTCATCGGTATCACCATGGGCGACGCCTCGGGTGTCGGTCCGGAAATCATCGTCAAGAGCCTGACTCACGACATCGTCTACCAACAATGCCGGCCGCTGGTGATTGGTGATGCCCGTCGCCTCGAACAGGCCAATGTCATCGTCGGTGGCAGCGCCAAAGTGCGCCGTATCAAGGACGCGTCCGAAGCGCGTTACGAGGCCGGCGTCATCGACTGCATCGACCTCGACCTGATCCCCGACGACCTGCCGTTCGGCGAACTGTCGGCCATCGCCGGTGACGCTGCCTATCAATACATTGCCCGTGCCGTGCAACTGGCCGAAGCCAGCCAGATTGATGCCATTTGTACCGCACCACTCAACAAGGAAGCGTTGCACGCCGGTGGTCATAAGTACCCTGGCCACACCGAAATGCTCGCGCACCTGACCAACGTCGACGAAGTGTCGATGATGCTGGTGGCGCCGCAGTTGCGGGTGATCCACGTCACGACCCACATCGGCATCATCGACGCGATCCGCAAGATCGAGCCGGGCCTGGTCCAGCGCACCATCGAGCGCGGCAACGCGACGCTGATCAAGGCCGGCATTGCCCGTCCACGAATCGGCGTGTGCGGGATCAACCCGCATGCCGGTGAAAACGGCCTGTTCGGTTATGGCGAAGAGGAAGAAAAAATCATCCCGGCGGTGAAGCTGTTGCAGGAACGCGGCCTCGACGTCACCGGTCCGCTGCCGGCCGACACGCTGTTCTTCCGCGCTGGCCGCGGCGACTTCGATCTGGTGGTCGCGATGTATCACGACCAGGGTCACGGCCCGGTCAAAGTGCTCGGTCTTGAAGCTGGCGTGAACGTCACCGTAGGCCTCGACGTGATCCGCACCTCGGTCGACCACGGCACCGCATTCGACATCGCGGGCAAAGGCATCGCCGATGAACGCAGCCTGCTCGAAGCGCTGCGCCAGGGTGCAGAGCTGGCCACGCGACGGGGATGAGCCGCACGGGCGCTGTCGTGTAAGATCGACCACCGTCCACCACGCGAGACCCGCCATGAAAGCCTCCGAACGCCACCGCGCCATCCTCGACCTCGTACGCATTGGCGATGCCAACGTCGAGCAATTGAGCGCGGCGCTCGGGGTTTCGGAAGCCACGGTGCGACGCGACCTCACCATGCTCGCCAAACAGCGACACCTGGTGCGCACCTATGGCGGCGCCACCTCCGTGGTCGGCGTTCATGAGCCGGAAGCTTCCCTCGAAGAACGCAAAACCAGCCAGTGGGAACAGAAGGACGCCATCGCCCAAGCGGCTGCGGCCCACGTCCAGGACGGCGATACCGTGCTGCTCGACGGCGGCACCACCTGCGCCGCGCTGGCCCATCATTTGTGCTCGCGACAAGACGTGCACGTGGTCACCAATAACCTGCTGGCCGTGATGACCCTCGCCAACGCGCCGGGTATTCGCCTGACCTTGATCGGCGGCGATTTGCGCGGTTCGAGCATGAGCACGCTGGGGCCGTTGGCCGAGCTGACGTTGAGCCGATTGAGTGTCGACAAAGCCTTCCTCGGTGCGGACGGCGTGGTCGCGGAATTTGGATTGTGCGAGGCGAGTGCGCAACAGGCGTATCTCAAGGAATGCATCATCAAGCGGGCTGCGCAGATTGTGGTGTTAGCGGATACCGACAAACTCGGCCGCGCCCGCCAACAGCATTGGACGCCGATTGAGCGAGAGTGGCGATTGATCACCGGTGCCACCGCCGATGAAGCGGCACTCGCACCGTTTCATGCCCTCAAGCAAATCACCGTGGAAACCGTAACCATCGAATAATTGCACCCCCTGTGGCGAGCGAGCTTGCTCGCGCTGGGTCGCGTATCGGCCCCAAAAAATCTCACAAGCAACGCCGTTTTTTGCACTCAAGGCGGCAGCAACCTCCCTCTCTACAAGGCTCATGTCGCAGAAATCCAATTTCGGCGACACGTTCCTCCAACATGTCGTTCGCAGCGACACGTTCTCAAGACGTGTCGCAAAAAGTGAAAAATTGCGACACGTTATGGCCTCATACGCTGCGAAGCGGACGCATTGAATGCAAAAAGCCCCGATTGATTCGGGGCTTTTTATGCGTGCGATTTAGAGACAACGTCACTGGCTGCAGTTGCTACCCGGCGCATCAAGCACCTTCGCCACATCATCAATGATTGCCTTGCTCATATCCTGTAAAAAATGCGACGCCCAAGCATGCCGGTCGGAATCGCGAATCATGGCTGCGTCTGATGCCAGCAATTTGGAGATGTGGAGCAGATCTGATGCGTGGTGAAGCGCTCGGATGATCGGGACATCCCGATTGATTCGGAATAGAGGTTGGTTGTCGTGATAGGAGAAGGGAGTCAGGCCAATGGTTTTTAGATCTTGAGGGTTGGTCATTGGGCACCTCCGTTTTTTGGGCGGCGGTGGGTGGTGACCAGTGAAGCAGTAGCGCAAATTTTAGACGGATCGATAGCGGGCATTAGCAAAAACTCCTGAGTCAAAGTTAGAGCTAACACGTTCGTTCTCAGGCGAATGGGTGGCAGCTATGCGCGGGCTGAGAAACCGGAGATACAGGAACCCGGCAGACCCGAAGGTCTCCCACGCACAGCCGCCATTACACGGAAAGGCAGACACAAAAAAGCGCCGGCAACGTGATTTGGGGCGCTTGTGCGCCTGTATCTTACTTGGGTTCTCAGGCCCGGTCGCTGAATTGGCAGCGACGGGTTGAAGGTAGCTTGAGGGCTGCGGATGCGCAATCGTGGCTAGGTGGTGGCGTGGGTGGAAAATTTCAGGGTGGAGATCAGAAGATCGAGCATTGCTCAACTGTACGGCAAAGCCGTATAGTCGGGCTCATTTTCACGATTATCGAAACCGAAATTTTCAAGCGTTACGCTGAATCCATCTGGGACGATGGCGAACGCCATGAATTCATTACCTGGCTGGCGGCTAACCCGTTGGCCGGCGATATGGTTCCTGGCAGCGGTGGTATGCGCAAGGTTCGTTGGTCCCGTAGCGGGATGGGCAAACGAGGTGGTACACGTGTTATTTACTACATCACGCTTTCAGAAGGCTCCATCTGGTTGCTTATCGCCTATACCAACGCGAAATTCGACAATTTACCCGCAGCCTTCTTTAAGCAACTGAAGGAGGAAATCAGCAATGGTCAATGAACTGGAGCAATTCCAGCAGGACTTGCTGGACTCTGTACGTCAAATGAAAGCCGGCAAAGCGGCTCGCGTGACAGAGGTGCCGCTGTCAGCAGCTGCTGAAGCGCGTGCCAAAGTGGGTATTTCTCAAAGTGCATTCGCTAAACTGATTGGAGTCAGTTTGCGAACGTTGCAGGATTGGGAGCAAGGGCGTCGGCAACCGACGGGGGCGGCGCAAACGCTGCTGCGTGTTGCGAGTCAGCATCCTGAGGCGTTGCGTGACCTGCAAGCAGTCTAGGACTAGGGAAAGGCCAGATTTGTTTCACGTAACCAATCTGGCCATTTAAAGATCACTGTTCCATTTTTTCAGCGCATATCTCGAGCTAGTCATTACACCACGTAACGAATGATGTTCCCGCCCCCACCTTTATCCCCACCCCCCAAACTCCTACATTGAGCTCCAACACCTACCCATCATCCCGATGAGCAGGTCACTGGAGATCTTCCTCATGCCTTTCGTAAGCGTACGCATTACCCGCGATGGCGTTACCTCTGAGCAGAAAGCTCAGGTGATCGCTGAAATCACTGAAACACTGGAACGCGTCCTCAAGAAGGACCCGCACCTGACCCACATCGTGATCGAAGAAGTCGACACCGATAACTGGGGTTACGCCGGCATCACCACCACCCAGTACCGCAAGCAACTGGCTGAAAAGGAGGGCAAGTCGTGACTGCATCCGTCTCCATCGATTTCATTTCCGACGTGGTGTGCCCTTGGTGTGCATTGGGCGCGACGGCGTTAGAGCAGGCGATCGCGAACGTGGCCGGTGAAGTCTCGGTAGAGCTGACCTACAAGCCCTTCGAGTTGAACCCCAACATGCCGCCGGAAGGCGAGAAAGCCGTCGAGCACTTGATGCGCAAATACGGCCGCACCGCCCAAGACGTTGCCGCCGGTAAAGCCATGCAGATCGAACGCGGCAAGGCCATCGGTTTCACCTTCGATCTGGAGAAGCGCAGCCACTTCTACAACACGTTTGATGCGCATCGGTTGCTGTTGTGGGCGTTGCAGGAAGGGCGGCAGGTTGCACTGAAAAAAATCCTGCTACGCGCTTACTTCACTGACGGCCAGAACCCGAGCGATCGCGAGACGCTGGTTCGTTTGGCAGCAGAAGCGGGACTGGATGCGGCAGCGGCTCAAGACGTGTTGGCGTCCGGCGCGTTCGCCAAAGAAGTGCGTGAACTTGAAGCGTTTTACCAGCAACACGGCATCAATTCGGTTCCGGCCATGGTGCTTAACGGTCGTCACCTGGTGTCGGGTTCACAGTCGGTCGAGTACTACGAGCAGATGTTGAGACAAATGGCGAAGGAACCCGCCGAAGCCTGATTCATTACTTTTTAAACCATCATTTATCAGTTGAGGTTCATCATGAGCAATTCGAAAAAAGTCATCGTTATCACTGGCGCCTCCCAAGGTCTCGGCGCAGGCATGGTCAAGGCATTCCGTGATCTGGATTACAAAGTCGTTGCCACTTCGCGTTCGATCAAGCCATCCACCGATCCGGACATCCTCACTGTGGCCGGCGACATCGGCAACCCGGAAGTCGCTCAAAAAGTCATCCGTGAAGCCATCGCACGTTTCGGCCGCGTCGACACCCTGATCAACAACGCCGGTATCTTCGTCGCCAAACCGTTCACCCAGTACACCGCTGAAGACTACGCCAATGTGCTGTCGGTGAACCTGAACGGCTTCTTCTACATCACCCAACTCGCCATCAACGAGATGGAAAAACAAGGCAGCGGCCACGTCGTCAACATCACCACCAGCCTGGTCGATCACGCCATCGACGGCGTGCCATCGGTACTGGCTTCGCTGACCAAAGGTGGCCTGAACGCGGCGACCAAATCCCTGGCCATCGAATACGCCAAGCGCGGCATTCGGGTGAACGCGGTTTCCCCAGGCATCATCAAAACCCCGATGCACGGCGAAGAAACCCACGCAGCACTGGGCGCTCTGCACCCGGTCGGCCACATGGGCGAAATCAGCGACATCGCGCAGGCCGTTGTGTACCTGGACAGCGCCAACTTTGTGACTGGCGAAATCCTGCACGTGGATGGTGGGCAGAGCGCCGGTCACTAAGACCTGACCTGACTGTCCGCAGCGCCGTCGATCACGATCGACGGCGTTTTCATTTGGAGAACGCACCATGAACACCCACGTCCACAAGGTTTTCCTGATTACCGGGGTCAGCTCAGGCTTCGGCCTGGCCTTTTCGCAAGCAGCGCTGGCGGCGGGGCATACGGTGGTCGGTACGGTGCGGCGCGAATCCGAACGTGCAGCGTTCGAGGCGCTGGACGCCCACCGCGCCCGGGCATTCGTGCTCGACGTCACCGATTACCCGGCAATTGATCCGTTGGTGGCCGAAATCCTGCGCGAAGTAGGCCGGATCGACGTGCTGGTGAACAACGCCGGTTATGGCCATGAGGGGATTCTCGAAGAGTCGCCGTTGGCGGAAATGCAGCGCCAGTTCGACGTTAACGTGTTTGGCGCGGTCGCGATGATCAAGGCGGTTCTACCCGGCATGCGTGAGCAACGCAGCGGGCACATCGTCAACATCACCTCCATGGCCGGCTTCATCACCTTGCCGGGCATCGCCTACTACAGCGGCAGCAAATTCGCCCTTGAAGGCGTCAGTGAAGCACTGGCCAAAGAAGTGGAAAGCCTGGGTATCCACGTGACGGCCATGGCACCGGGCTCGTTTCGTACCGAATGGGCGGGGCGCTCGATGATTCGGTCGGGCCGCGCTTTTAGTGAGTACGACGCGGTGTTCGATCCGGTCCGCAAGGCGCGTGAAGAGAAGAGTGGTAAGCAGGCGGGAGATCCGCACAAGGCAGCGCAGGCATTGTTGACCCTGGTGGCGGCGGAGAAACCGCCGGTTCATTTGTTATTGGGTAAGGATGCGGTGAGGTTGGTGCGGGAGAAAATTGCGCGGCTTGAGGCGGAGATTGATGCCTGGGAGCACCTTTCCGCATCGACGGAGTTCGACTGAGTTCATACAGACAAAGCTCACCGACCCATTGAATTAAATCCGTGAAATGCCCGTTTTCTACAGATGGGGATTTCACGGAATATGAGCGTGGCTTATTCAATAGGATCGAGTTGGTCTAGTGCCCGGTTCACCGAGATTTCCGCCAGCATGATGATTTCAAAGATGCCCAACAAAGTATTGCGACTCGTCCCCGTCTCTCGGTCTGCCAGATCCATAGTGATTACGCAGGCAGATGCCAGCGATTCCGACACAGAGTCCAGTAGAGTTTGAACATCGACTTCCGGATTGACGATGTACATCGTGCAAGGTGTGCGAGGGGTGGCTCGGATGTTGGCGAAGGACAGGTGATCATCTTCGACGTTGCGATCTGCGGCTTTGTCAGGCTTTTTTGTATCGAAGCTTTGGTGAGGGGATGCGCTATCCGCATTCGGGGGATCGGGAGTTACCTTAGTCATAAATGGCATTCCAAATTAGGTGCCAATCCCTCGCTGCTAAACGAAAGGGTGGCAGCTGCACGCAGGTTAGCAGACCGGGGAATACCACAAAACCGGCGCGCCCGAAGGCGCCCTACGTACAGCCACCATCAAACAACAGGCATGGAAAAACACCTGTGTGATGGATGCACGTGCATTGGTAAACCGCAGGCTGCTAAACCCGACCACTGATGAGCAGTGGCAGATCAACCATAGAACCCGGGCTTAAACCGCACAAGCCGGCGGAGTCTGGCGTACCTGTAGGTAATGCCGCAAGGTTTTGTAGCTTTCCGGAGGTGACGCGTAACGCCTTTAAACAAGCATCGCTAAGCAAGCCATGCATCCGATATGCACGCCTTTCAAGAGAGCATTTCGACTAAGCAACGAGGAAATCTCCGACGGTCTTCGTGCTTGGGAGTCTGAGATTCAGCGCATCGTTAGCTACGAAAGTGAAAGGGGAGCCATAAAGCCGTTAGCCTGAAACGAAAAGCATCGTGAAACACCTCGCGACGACCTGCCAATTCAAGTGAGCGCTTGCCGGCGTAAGATGCCTGACAAACGTTCACCGTCGATGGCTGCCATGACCGGAATATCCTGGCGATGGACGCTCTTCGTGACTACATCGAGCACGAAAAGACACTGACGGCACAGATCGAGCAGGCGGTGCGGGAGGCCGATCAGGGAAAATTCGCCTCCGATGATCAGGTAGCGGCGATGCGCGCCCGGCGCTGGAGCAGGAGTGCGGGTTGAGTGGCTGGAAAAAGCCCTCAAAAACCTGGAAGACGAAGCTAGCTAAATTACCCTTGAAAACCCCAAGGCTGCTGACGATTTCTCCGATGCGATCTTTGCCAGCTTAGACAAGCTGGTCGAATTCCCATCCATGGGCCGTGAAGGTCGAGACAAAAACACACGCGAATGGGCAGTACCCAACTGGTCTTATCTCATTCCCTACCGGGTACGCGGTGATCGCCTGCAAATTCTCGGTGTGTTTCACACACGGCAACGTCCTCGTGCCAAGTGGCGAGAGCAAACCCCAGAAACAACAAAGCCCTCATATTTCCACGAGGGCTTCGTTTTGTATGGTGCGGCACCAGGAGTCGAAAAAATCTGTAGGTAATTGATTTGAAAATTAATTTCGTTTCAGCGGTCGAGTTTCTATCTCTAAAACTATCCTTATGAAGGAAACTGGCCTTGTGCATTAATCCGTCAATCCTAGTGAAAAGATCACGCGGATTGACTGTTACAAAGAATGACCAGTTCTCGTCTACCAAATGGGACGTTTGGTAATAAAAGCTAAGCAACTTCCGGTAGTAAGAAAAGCGGGCGTTAGGTGATAGGTTTTACAGCATCCTCACCAAACCATTTTATTGCCGTGGCAATAGCTGTGCTATTTGGATTTTTGTAATATATGGCCAAACATTTTTTTGATCTAGTGGTGCAGACATAAAAAAGTTTTTTTGTACGCTCTATTACAGAAGCGGTACCTTCTCCTTTAAATATGTAATCGAAGTTATAGCTTGACCAGTTGCCATTGTCTAAAACTACAAGAACATTATCAAACTCTGCGCCTTTGATTTTGTGCTGGGTAGAAAACGGGGTGTATCCTTCAAGATAAGAGTAAAGCTTTTGGAATTCACTAAATTTTACTTTCACAACTTGGTCATATACATAGCTGTTTTTGGTAATGAAAATTGCTAATTTATCATCTTTCCTACAGATGCCTAATTCGTCCGCTTTATCGATTACAGACCCAATGTCAGAGGTGGACATGTTGCGAAGCTGATCAATAATAAGCTTAAGTTTTCGTTTGTCGCCTATAGTTCTTATTTTGAATTCGGTACGCTTCAAGAACTCGTTGTATTTTTGTCTCTCATAGAGGCTTAAGATATCTTGTATCTTGAATAAGTGCTTTATCAGGGCATCTCTTTTGCTACCTGCTTTCGCTGATCCATCGGGGTTGTCTTTTTTATCATCTATTAACGCATCTTTGGTTAAGTATATTCGGCGGAAAATCCCATAGTTCTCCTCCTTTGCTCGTATGAAAAGCTCAGGATTTTCGGCAATGAAATTTTGCATCGCGGGCGTCGGATTGATTTTTTTTGCGTCGACCGGAAAATTATCCAACAGATGCTGAATTACTTCTCCAAATGTGTATGTTGAGAAGTCGTCGGATATGTTATTGGCTTTGATATATTTTTTGATGCGGTCGCGATATTCTAGTACCTTGTCTCCGTCATATATGAGCATTAGCTCCGGGAAGCCCGCTTTTGGTGCAATTAAGTTATGAGTTAAGTTTAGTTCTTTGTTCTCTCTGCTATCGTTAAAGTTCCAGCCTAGGGCCTCTTTAACTTTTGTTAATTTATCGTCTTCTCCTTCACTATAAATAAATCTCACTTCGCCATCTATGACTTTGCCATTCAGCATATTTGGAGCGGTGTCATCAAGTGATGCTTGCTGCTCGAGTCCATCAGTCCTCAATCGGTTTGCCAATTCATAAACTAAACGAGGGTTTCGTCTGTTTTGGGTTTTTTGAACTTCAACGACTCGCTTAAGAGCGATATATTTGTTTAGGTTGCCCACGCCATCTGGATATATTGATTGCATGGCGTCGCCAAAAAAACCGACAATGTTTCTTTTTACGCCCTGCAAGAAATGCTCCAAAAATATCTCGACAACCGCTTCGGAAGTGTCTTGGTATTCATCGATAAATATAAATTTGTATCTATCTTTCGCTATATCACAAAGTTTTGGATGGGACTTAAACATAGCGCGAGCCAGTATCAGGACTTCGTCGTGGGAAATTATGGCTTCTCTGACTAATGTATATTCTTTATATTGAACCTCTAGGCCGAGCAGAGTATGAGGATCGAAATTCTCGTCCGGATTTTTTATTGAGTCCGGGTCATCGCTTCTCAACGATGCTATTAACGACCACATTAGCTCGATTTTAAATGGGCGAATTAAGTCCCAAAGAAATTCATGGATGGTGCCGACATTTAAACGAGAGTCTGTAATTCTGCTATTGATTTCTGCCACTGCCGCATTTGTATACGTCATACATGCCACTTTGCTACAAGGATGCTCGCGTAGGACTTGTTTAATGACGTGCACTAACGAATAAGTCTTCCCGCTTCCCGCACCTCCGCTAAGTAAAAAGTTTTCCCCGTTGTCGATGTGCTTGAAAATTTCCTGTACTTCCGGCTCTAGATTTAGTCTTGCTTCAGCCATGTCAATGCCTCCTTGATATATGCAGGAGTAGACCAATTAGAGAACTCAACATCGACGGTAATATCGTTACCACTTTCAATGTCAATAACCGTAGTTGGAGTGATTGTGCTATTAAGCAGGATTTCCATAGCGAAGGAGGGTTTGCTGCCCACAGCTTTCGTTGCGCAAGTGTAAGCGTCTGTCTTGGAGTTAGCAAAATCCTTCAAGTGAACCTGGACAAGCGATGGAAATTTTGTATTTCCTATGAACTTTGAATGCTGATCAAAAGCTAAGTCTTTTATGAACGCTCTGTTTATATGGAAGAAAGAGTCCTCAAAGCTTCTCGCATGATAATCTGCACCCGTTGAATCCTTCTCCAAAGTTTGATATGCACAAAATAGGTCGCCACCTTCTTGTTGAGTCCACTTAGAGTTGCTCTCCTTTGTGAGTATCTTATCTTTATAAGAGAGTCCAGTATAGAAAGCTAAGCTTTTGTTGTTAAAAAAGAAGTTTAGAGACGCGTTTGTAGTGGAAGTCCCATGCTCTACTTTGCATTTTTTTAGCTCAGTCTTTGCCGTTCCGTCCGCGTTTGTTTTTGCGACGCCATTGTCATCTAGTACTGGATGCTCATTTGCGGCATCAATATCAGTAATGATGAGTGAGCGTACTCCAATGAAGTTAACAAATTTTTCAAAAATATGTGAGTATGCACCAACCTCAATCATCGATATGTTTTGCGATAGAAGCGGTATGGGGCTCTTTGAGCCGGTACGCAGGTCTTTAATAACATCTTCCTGGTCCACCTTCATCATCATCGCAGGGAGCAAGACGCGCTCGGTGTCTCCTTCGATGAAAACGGCCTTGTCTGCGAAAAATAACTCTGATCTATGTATAGTTAGGTATTGCTTAAGGAAAGTGTAGTGCTGCCCGTCTTCGTAGTAATCTTTCAGGTCTTTTAAATTTTTGGAGGTCACACAGTCATCTGATTTTTTGAAATATTTTATATCTTCAAAGTCGCTCTCTGATACGATGTAGGACGAGTGGGTACTTAATATTGTTTGTAAGCCCCGAGTAGTACCATCATCTCTTCTAATTCCCGGCCTGAGGAGAGATTTGATGTTTTTTATGAAAATTCGTTGAAGTTGTGGGTGGGTGTGCGCTTCAGGTTCTTCAATGAATAAAATGTTTATGTCTGAAGGTGTTTCATTAACGTCCTTGTGAAAGTCATGAAGTTTAAGCTTTATTTCAAATATCATGCTTATAAGGTTAAGGTATCCTAGGCCGTTGTAATTTTCCGGTAAGTTATGTTCGCCAGCCCCTAGGCCGTACATCACAGTAGTGTTTTCCTCCAGTAAATCACGATGCTGAAGGGATGACACAATTTTGATGACGGAATCATTCTGGCTTACCCCGCCGAATTTTTTAACGTCATCTATAACGTCCTTGAAGATTTTTTCATACACTATATTTAGCTGAGTGTCTGTATCTGTTAGAGTGTCTTTAAATTCTTCTACGATACTTTCGTTCGGGTTAGTTGCTTCCAGCTTCTTGTATATCTTTGCAGATAGCATTGAGAGCGAGTTATCAGTATCTTTGTTGGATACATTTCGGCGTGCACTGATCCATTTGAAATTTATTAGTTTGGAGATTTTTATCCCTTCGGCATCCAAATCAACAAAATCATTTATGTCGATATCTTTTGTCGTGATGTCATATCGCACACTTCGTCTAGTTATAGAAAAATAACGTGTGTGATTTTCTTTCATGTAGTCAAAAAGGCTTTTTGGGGTTTTTCCCTCGTCAACCTTTTTTGCTTTAACTTTTCTATAATCTGCAGCAATACTTTGAATATCTTCGGGTGTAACTTTGTAATCGAAAGTCAGAACTACAAACTTGTTGTCCGGGTCAAGGTCCATAATGACCTTGTCGCCGATATTTCCTAGGTCATCATGCTCGTCATACTCAATGAATATTTGTAAGGAGATGCCCAAAGTTTGATTGTTGGGGAGCTCGTTATCCACTACCTTAAGTATGTGGTCTTTTGCTTCGCTATTAAGGTCTTCAAAGGTAAAGTTGTTTTTTGGTGCACTACTGCCTATGAATTTTTCTAAGCAAAGCAGGAATGATGTTTTACCACAGTTGTTTTTTCCAATTATTAGCGATAGGTTCTTTTCTAAATCGACTGTTAAATCCTTAAGAAGTCTGAAATTGTGAACTTTGATCTTGATCACTCGCATTGCAGCGTCCTTTCTTAAGCGATTTCGGTTTATTGTTGTTCCTGCAGTTAAGTCGAGCTGGCAGTTGGATTACTTCTGAGCATCAGGGTGACATTTAAGCTCTCCTTTGCGGGCCATCAGAATCCGTTCTACCCAGTGGTTTGTGCGTAAACGGGTGCGAAGGAAAATGCCAGTGATGGCACATTAGCTTCGCTTGGAAGCGATAGCAAGACCCTGAGATAGCAGGGGCCGGCATCCCAAGGCCGAGCTGGAAGGGGCGGAGCTAAGTTGGTGATTTCCCACTCTCGGTGCGTGCGGATTGCCTGCCGGAACCAAAACCTCCTGAGTGAAGGGACGCCTCCATTGTGAGCATCCACGCAAACAGGACATTCAGTATTGGTTGTTCCGAATCTTAATCAATGTTCGCTATCAGCTTAGCGTGTGTCCACCCTCTCGAAGCGCCAAGTTTTACCGAGGCGGATAGCGACTAACTGAACGGTTAGCAGATAGTAATATCGCGTCGGCTGGGTGCGCTGATTTAGATGCAAATTTAGAAACCATACGAGGTGTTTTTGCTGCCAGGTCCATGGATTATCTCGGTGCCAGCGCCTAGCAATCGCCATCTGCATAGCCTTCGCTTGGCGAAGGTGACGCTGGCGCGTGGAGTGCGACCCCGTCAGTACACCTGCCAGGAAAAGCTCCATATCGAATGGCTTGCTCATACTCGACCACCAATGTAAGCCGACACCACGTCGATACGGCGATGCCCTAGCTCGCAGCTGATTTGCAGTCGGGCATCCTGATCTAGGCGTCGGTCGAGTTGATAGCAATGGCCTCCGTTGATGGGGACGAGATGATGGGTGATTTGCTCATAGCGTTCGCACGCATAGGCTGCCCGCAATTCGTGGAAGCCTTTGAGGTTGTGCTTATGGAGGATGTCCCGTGCGGGGCGCACGATTCGCTGTTGGAAATCGAAGTAGCTTTCGTTCGGTGCAAGCAGGTTACGGCTACCGTCGGGCGAGATCTGTTCGGCAAACCTCAGTACGTCATGAATATGATCATCTGCCGTAATCCAGCGAGGTGCCGACGCACCTGAACGGCCACCTTTGGTGCCATCCTGGATGTTGATCTTGCCGTACTGTTCTGCCTCACGTTTTAGGCGTGGTAGGTCGGCCAAAATAGCCTCGCGTAAGCGCATGCCGGTGGCTCGCGCTAACTGAGCGATGGCCGCGGCGCGCGGCATTTGGTGTTCGCAAAAAACCTCTACGATCCGCTTCACCTGTTCGCGGTCTTGGCCTTGCGGCACTGAACGACGAACACTGGTGCGCTGTATTCCCAGCGCCTTACTCGGGCTCGGCACTTTCACATACTGATCACCGCGAAGCGCGGCCATGGTCCGATTCACACTGGACAACCGGTTTTGCGCAGTCGCGATGGCCAGCTCGCCTCGTTCAACTTGTTGGCGTAGATGTCCGACGTAGTCCAGCAAGGTCTGCCAATTAATCTGCCGCGCATCGTTAAATCCTGGTCCATCCTCCGACCGACACCAACGCACAAATGCTTGCCAGCGATCACTGTGTGCCTTGACGGTCCCGTAATGCCCACCGCCAAACAGATCTTTCAATGCCTGTGGCCCGGCATAGCTCAACTGCCGACCGTAGCCAAAATTGCGTCCATCTCGCCTGCCCACCAGTGCCATGATCGAACTCTTCTCGAAGCCAAAACTTTTAAAACTTTCCCCACGTCATCCCGCCACGAATGTTGAGTGTTATCAGGGATCAAGGCCCCTGCGACCTGTGAGGGTTGTCCACTAACGCGGGACTGGCGGCTCCTTACGACCGGGAGCTTGGGCATCTCATGATCTGGCCTCCTGAGCACTTCCGAAGAAGTGGGCGGGTGGAGGCTGCGCTGGCTGACGAGACCGACGCCGCGAGTTCCTGAGTTGGGTGAAGGCAGCTATGTGATGACCGGGGCATGCCTGACTGTCAGTCAGGTGCAGTCCATTCCTTGGGCTGCGGCACCATCATCTACATCGCTGTTGCTGGTGACATCGGTGTTTGTCACGCCGATTGTCACGAGGGGGAATGCCGCAAAGCCTTGTACGAGTTGGGCTGCAGCAACGGTAGGAGCGCCCGTCTCTTTCCGGGAGAAAGAGACGGGCGCAGGTTGGCGCAATGAAATGGCCAAGCGAATAGGTTGCCGTAGGGCAGCTATGAAAGGGTATGAGTTGCCGCAGTGGGCACACTGATAAAAGTAGGCATCCATCACATCGCTGTGACCGTGCGAGCCGCCGGACGCTAATCGCACTTTGGGTGAACCACCACGGTGTGGCGTAGCCTTAAAGGTTCTGGCTACCTGGGTTGCTGTCAACGACAGCGTTTTGCGCCTCTATATTTACGCCGCTGCTCACAGTGGGTCAAGCACGAAAGCACCCCGGTCGTACGCGGTAAAATTGACGGCTAGATGCGCCTGAACTACGGTGCTTCTCCATAGTAAATATGGTCATTGCGAACAAGAAGGACCCACTGGGGCAGCAAGGGCGATGCTGTGCTATAAGTCGTGCGCCGATCACATTGCGCCACGCGAAAATGGTTAGTATAGAAAATTTACTGCCCAATACCGGAATAATAAGGTAGTAGGATGCTTTCGCCGAATTGGTCATCAGCGGCTAAAGATAGTCGCCTTGACTCGCTATAGAGCCTGATGTTTTTGGTAATCCAATTGCTATAAATGTGTCTTTAGGTATGTCTGGTATAAATTTTGAGTAAAATGTGAAGGCTAATGCTCTTTGATGCTCAGGGTATAGAGCTTTAGCTCTCATTAAAAAAATCGTCCCAAAGAAGCTATCAATTTCAGATGTTTCGATAAGGCACCTTGCTAGTTCCTCACTCCTCTCAGTGGAGGCGGAAATGAGGTCTGTGAAAAAATGATCTTTTTTAGATATTCCCAACGAAGTTATCAGGTGAACACTAGCTGCCATTGGTGCGGTTAAAAACATTTTCACCAAAGAGTCTGAGTATAATTTTTCTGAATATCGCCTTAGATCTTTTAAATATCTTATGCGTTCATTAATGTAGTTCTCTGCAAGTCGGACATCGTAACATATACTTTTAGGGAAATAACCCCAGGAATCATTGGGCCCCTTTTTTCTTAACACAAATGTAGTGGCTCGGCCGGAAATTGGCCAAATGCTATGAATAAAATCGCTCCGTTTCAAAACTTTTGTCGTACTGCCAGGAGGTAGCTCTTCTATGCTGACGCATTCCAGGTTACCCAGCTTGATGGTGCTATCTAAATTAATATGTTTTTGTTCTAAAAAAATAAAAGTGAAATGAATTCTTGAACCATTTAATGTTTTGAATGCACCAAAATTCGAATGTTCATGAATGGAGGTAACCATTGTGTCCCAACTTATTATTTCCGCAATCCAGCCGTTGGCATCGCCAAGAATGATAGAGGGCTCGCCAAAATTTTCATGCCCGGCACTCGCAACAATACTGGGTTCGATTGAACACCTGTAAATTAATTCATTGATAAGTTCGTCAGAAATATGCGGCAATGATAATAGTGTATTGTAGGCATAGTCGGCGCAAGCTGAATCATTATGGTCCATGGTTGGCGCGCTTTCTACTAGATTTTTACAATATGAAATTAGCTCGGTAACCTTCATGGTTGTCTTCCATTAGTTCGGCGCTAAATGCGCATCCATTCGTGGTTAGAAGTATCATTAAATAGTCGTCGTAATTTTTCAGCGTCGATCTTAGGGTCTGATGAAGTGTATTTGGGGTTAAGCTTTTTGGAGTGTAATGGCCGGAGCAGGTGTTAATAAATAATATCTTTTTTTTGTATCTTGAATTTTCTATAATTGAATATTCTCCTGCGCTAAGGGCAAGAAAATCATCATCATATGCTAATGAAGGATGCACTATTCTGCCTTTTTTTGGCGTACGCTTTACAATATAATCCTCAATCTTAACTGGTATTGATAAACCCCTGAATCCCACATTAGGGCAGATTACATACAAAAAAGTTGAGAAAGGATTTCCGTCCGAAGACGGTGTACTAGTAAGATATGGTTGTATTTCTCTGAATTGCTTTTTATATATTTTTAAGTTGTTGCCGATGCTTGGTAGTAGTTGAGGCGCGGGAGATGATGTGTTGTTGTATTCTATTATGGATAGGTTGTTTTTTTCGTTTAGAATTGCTGATAAAGCGTAGATGTCTCCAATAATTTCTTTAGTAGTGCTTCCGGATTTAGATAGAGTGTAACTGAGTAATAGTCGCATGCATTCATAGTCGAAGGTGCTGCCAATACCATATCTCGACGATAAGTTCTGGCACAGTATTCGAATGCTTTGCATTTACATAGCCTTCTCTTCAAGGGCTATATCAATGCTGCTTCTTGGTATTCTTAAGTACTTGGAGGTTGGGCTAAATTTCCAATTTTTTGTTTTTAACGCTGTTGTTATAGCCGCTAATATACTCAAGAACGATTCATTTATAGGTTGTGTTCCTTTTGGTTGTACCTCGATTAGAAAAAAATCCTCAGTTTCTTTACTGTTTATAAGGTACCTGTATTTGTGTGCTGATATGGTTAATATTGGAGGTTTCTTTCCGTGATGTATGTCGAAATTGGTTCTTTCAACTAGGCATTTGGCTACTTCGAAAAGAGGGGATCCTATAAGGTCTGGGCGATCCGTGAATAGTTGTTTAATGGGTTCGGAGTGGCGCTGTAGTCGGATTGCGGAAAGCGCATCCCCGTCATTAACAATGCGCTCACTTACAAGTTTACGTGCAAATAAATTATTGATTTCATAACGGGGCGGAGCTTTATAGTCTAAAAAATCAATTGGGCCTCCCTCTCGTGATCTCGTTCTTAGTGTTCGCGATGAAGCATGCAGGTCTCCCATGGCAGTGTCCCAGAATGAATCGCAGTAGGTTACGTTTCGATGCTCCCCGAGAGTTAGATTTTCAATTTTTTTTGCTTTGAGTAACTGATAAAAAGAATCGATGTTTTTTGGGTAAAAGGGTAGCTCGATTTGAAGGCTTGAGTTGGTCATTGTTTATCACCTAATCCACGTAGCCGGAGGGACGTGAAAGGAATAATGCTGAGGCCTGTTCAGGATTAGCAGTTGAGACCGCTGTTAAATTATTTAGCATTGACAGTAGAGTTTTCTCTATTGATGTACCTACTTCTTCACCAAGTTTTTCCTTTAAAATAATTAAGTGTTTATTTATGTCTTCTGGAAGCTCTGTTGCGTCACTCATTTTTAATTCCTTAACAGAGGTAAGTATTGGTGTTCTCTTAACGGTTAAAAGGTAGTATTCGATTTGGGGTCTGTCAAGTTTTCGGTTTTGGATGCATGGTTTTGGATATAGTAGGGGCTGTTGTGTGTGGTTTGTTATTGGTGGAGATTGTGAGGGATTAGTTTTTACCATTGATTTTTATGGGGCGCCTCATGCTATTAGAGTGTGTGATCGTAATTTTATTAATATTTGATAATTTAAGATTGCAATTAGCAAGCCTGGGGGGCCGTAAGCTAGTTGTCAGACTGGTATAACCCATCCCCTTGCGTAACGGCACCATTATCTTTGCCGCTATTGCTGCCGACTGCGTTATTTGTTTCTACTAGCTTTTCGGAATTGATATCAGTACTACCTTTTTCCAGAGAAAGAGGTGGGCGCAGATTGGCGCAAAAATAACGGCCCAGTAGATAGTTCGTTGTAGGGCCCTCGTAGGGCGTTGCTGCAATATGTAAGTTTTAGAAGGTGATTCATCACTCGGTTAGTGGCCGCGCGCGAGCCGCCGAATGCTAATTAGATTTTATAAGTGAGGTTCCCCCAAACAGGGCGGCTTTGCAGCCGTGTTTGGGGGAAGCCGCGTGGACAAGCGGATCACCGAGATATGACGATTGAGCGCTTACTCAGTTGCGCCACGTTTTGCTTTTAGGCGAGTGACGTTCGCTCCTGTCTGGTTCGCGAATTCGTGTGGAGTGACATGCTCCTGCCGGTTGGCCTCCAGGTACCGGCTCCACCAGTTCATGATCAGCCTGCGCTCCTCGATGAACTCGGCCTTGTGGATGTAAGCGGCGCGGACGTTGTTGCGCTCCTTGTGGCTCATCTGCCGTTCAATGGCTGTCTCCGACCACAATCCTGACTCGATCAGTGCGCTGCAGGCCATCGAACGAAACCCATGCCCGCAGATATCGGTTTTGGTGTCGTATCCCATCGTCCGTAGCGCGTTGTTCACGGTATTTTCGGACATGGGCTTCCAGGGTTTGGCATCCCCTGCGAAGACCAATGCGAATTTACCTGTGAGTGCATGGATTTTTTCGAGTAGCGCCACTGCTTGCGGCGATAAGGGTACTAAATGGATATCCCCTGCCATCTTCGTACCCCGTGTGGAAAAGGGTACTCCCTCCAACGCGGGTCGAGTGTCCGGTATCTCCCAGGTGCCGCGCTTGAGGTCGAACTCGCTCCAGCGGGCGAAACGCAGTTCGCTGGAGCGTACAAACACATGCAGCGATAGCATCACCGTCAGACGGGTAAGTGCGCGGCCTTTATAGGTGTCGATCCGCTCCTGTAGTTCCGGCAGTCGCGATAAGGGTAGAGCGGGGCGATGTACCACCCGCGGGGCTTTGATCAAGCCTTCGAGGTCGTAAGCAGGGTTTGCGGTGATAAGCCGGAGGCGTTTTGCCTCGCGCATGATGCTCTGCAGGTAGTTTTGTACCCTTAAAGCTACGTCTATCGTTCCGCGCTTCTTGATCGCTTCCAAGGGCTGCATGAGGTCATGGGTGTCGAGATCAACAATGGCGCGTGCGCCGATCAGCGGGAATACGTGGGTTTTGAGGCGGCTCATCACTGTCTTGGAATGGCCTGGTGCCCACTTGGCCGACATTTCCGTATGCCAGTCGAGCGCAACGCTTTCAAAGGTTCTGCCTTTGATTACGGCTTCCGCCTTGGCTTGGTGCTTGGTCTCTATAGGATCAACGCCATCCGCAAGCATTCGTTTAACTTCCAAACGCTTGCGGCGCGCATCGGCGAGGCCAATGACGGGGTAGTTGCCGAACGATGTCAGTCCTTCGCGTCCGTCAGGTTTGACGTAACGGAGCCGCCAGCCTTTGCGGCCATTGGGTTGGACTAGGAGGTAGAGGCCATCGCCGTCGAAAAGCTTGTAGGCGCGGTCTGTAGGTTTTGCCAAGCGGCAAGCTGCGTCGGAGAGCGGAGCTGTGGTGCGCGACATAAGGGTACTCCCTTTTATCGAAGTGACCTGTATCCCAAACTCTACCCTTAAAACGGTTGGAATCCACCAGTTTCTGACGGAAATCGATGGAACGCTAAAACGAAAAAACCCGCCAAGAGGCGGGTTTTTCGGGGGTTCCAGAGATTTTGAAAGCCTTCTATGGAACCTTGTATGGTGCCGGCACCAGGAGTCGAACCCGGGACCTACTGATTACAAGTCAGTTGCTCTACCAACTGAGCTATACCGGCGTGTTAGGGCGACGATTATAGCGATTGGGTTGGTTCTGTAAACCCCTGAATTCAGACTATTTTTGCGCAGGCGTAAGACCAGCCCCGCAGACGCTTCTGCGGGGCTGGAACGGGTGGATGTTTTGACGCCTTACACGCCGTTTTTGACCGCGTTGATCAAGTCCTGACTCAGCACCTGCGCGGGCGCTACTTGCACGCTTTGCGTATAGAACGGCGGCAGGTTCTGAGCCAGTGTCGACAACGCTTGCGGGGTGCTATTGCCCGGCAGCAGCACGTATTGCAGGTTGGACGGATAGCTCTGCGGCACGGGGCCTTCCATGGTCGAACCGTAGGCGCCGAAGGTCATCACGGCCTGCGGCGTTGTCGGGTCTGGGGCGTAGAGGAAGACGAAGGTGCCGTACTTCGGATGCGTCAGGTATTGCGCGGCTTCGGCGCGTACGGCCGGGTCGGGGTCGTTCATCAGGGTCCAGCGCATGACGGCGTAGCCGCGGGTCGTTTCCATGAACGCCGTACGAATCGGCGACTGGTTCTCGACACCGCCCATACACACCAGCAGGTTGCCGAATGGATCGATCAACGCCACCGAATTGAACACTGTGCTTTGTTGCGCAGTTTTCAGCAGGGGAGGCGCGAGCTCGGCGCCGGGATCGCGCGGGTTCGACGATTGCACAGTCAGCGCAAACGGGCTGAGCGCCGTGAGTGCCTGGCGCACTTTGCTGTTGGCCGGCAGGGTGGCCGGGTTTTTCAATTGATCCGGCGGCAGGCCACTGTTGTTACTGGCATCGCGCACGGTGTTGACGCTGGCGGAGAAGATCGAACTGCAGAGGAAGTACGCTGCCGAATCGATCGTCTGGTTGGCAAAAACAGGACTGTTCGAGCCCTGATAGGTGCGGCTGACCGGCGCTGCAATCGCGTAATAGCCCCACGTATTCTGCGCTTGCTGACGGATTTGCGGCGGCAGCGACGGAAAGTTGAACAGGCTGTTGTAGTTGATGCCCGCGTAGTCATCGATCGCACTGACTGCGACGTTGAATCCTGCGGTCAGCAGCGAGCCGGCGCACATGGCGCACGGGTCGAGCGTGGTGACAACGGTCAGTTGGCTGGGCGGCGGCAGGTTCAGTGGCGCAACGTTTTCGTAGTACCAATCCACCAACTGTCGCTCTCCGTGGGCGGTCGGGTCATGGGGTAGAAAGTAAGTCGTGCCGCTGCCGGGAAAAGGCATCAGCACGTTGTTGTGCATTGCGGCGATGACCTCGCCCGTTGCGTTGTTGATGATGGCGCCGCCCACTGCGAAGGTTTGCTGCAGCGCAGCGTAAATGGCTTCGTTGGCGACGGTATCGACGGCTTCCTGCGCACTGTTCAATGTGCTCATGTTTTCCCAGCTCCTTGCTGTCCCTGACGCCAGAGAATTCTGGCGCATGGCAAAGATAGTCGAGGATTTCAGGAGCGTTTATGTTCTTTTGGCTTAATGCTTATGCACAACGGCGCCTTCGATGCACGTGGTTAAGATCGAAAATGTGGATCCATTCGCATTTTCTCGCAAATGCCTGTTTTTCCGGTTTTTTATTCGAGTGTACGAAAATTGAACAGTTTGGTTTCAGCCCTGAAACAGCCGTGGATATTGGATCCACGATATTTCATCAACAGAGTTATCCACAGGCTGTGGCCATTTAGATGCGTTCCGCCAGCAACAGGAAATTACGCGGTGTGAGTGGGGTTTCACAGAAGGTGCCGAGTCGAACGGTGTAACCCTGCTCGGCGAGGAAAAGTGCTCGATCAAGGTTCAGCCAGAGCTCCAACGGGCGTCGGAAAAGTCCGCGTAGCAGCTCCAGATTACGAACCTCTGCCAGTCGCTTCCAACCGGCGGCTTCGAGCCCTGACCAATCCTGCGAGCCGATTGTGGATAACTCTTTAAGTGCGGCCAAGTGATGGCAGTAATCGGCAAAGGATTTGTCCAGCCAGGCGCTGGGCAGGGAGGGCGTGGGCAGGTATTCATCAACGCCGCGCACTTGTCGTTGCAACACGTCGAACGCCAGGCGTCGGGCCATGGACGTATCGCGCTGACGTCGGACGCGGGCACCGGCGGTGACGGTTTCGCTCATCGGGAGTGAGAGATCATCGAGTGACAGCTGTAGGTCGGAGCGTAAACCGACAGAGGAAACGGGCTGGTACGCAGGAAGACTGATCCGGTTATAGCAACACGGCGCAATCGCCATTTGTTTGCACCCGGCGGCGCTGGCGAGCTGAATCAATCGCACATGCAGATCGCCACAGGCGTGCAGTGCGACAGGAGTGTGATCGGCGTTCAGCAAAGTGGCGGCGTCAGGCGCAAGAACATCCTGCTCGACATGCAGTGCATGCAGTTGATGACGCTGGCTGAGCATCTGGCCACTGAGGACCAATGCGGGATCGTGCTCAAGACAAGTGAGCCATTGGCCGGGTTGCAGCAACCGTCGCCCCAGGTGGCCCTTGCCAGAACACCAGTCCAGCCAATGTTTGGGTGGCACAGCAAACGACAACCGACTGGCAAACGCCTCGATCTGCTGCCACTTGCGTCCCGGCACATCGACATTCAAGCGATGTCCGGCCGCTTCGAGTGCATGAGCCGGCAGCTCGCCCACGGAGCCCAGCTCTTGGGATAACGTCGCCAGCGAAGCAAACGGCTCCGGTGCATCCAGCAGACAAGGGTGGTTATGGCTGTTTTCCGCGTCTTCCAGCGAACGTCCGCGTAGCCATACCGCCAACTCCGGGTAGGACGCTTCCCAAGCAAGCCGCAGATGAGTAAACGGTCGAGGCTTCCACAGCGCCTGATGCTCGATCAGAAAAGCATCCAGCGCCGTGAAACGGGCGAGCAAGTCCTCGCCCGTCAACACGCGGGAATCAACGCCCCTGGCAGGCATCGACGCGCAACCAGCGCTCCAGCAGCTTGAAGCCGCGAACCAGCACGTAAGCCATCAGCAGATAGAACATGCCCGCGGCAAAGAAGATTTCCACCGGCAGATACGTTCGGGCAATGATGGTGCGGGCCATGCCGGTCAATTCCAGCAGGGTCACGGTGCTGGCCAGGGCACTGGCCTTGAGCATCAGGATCACTTCGTTGCTGTACGCCGGCAAACCGATGCGCGCCGCACGGGGGAGGATGATGTAGAACAGCGCCTTGGCTCGGGACATGCCCAGGGCGCGCGCCGCTTCGATTTCACCCGGCGGAATCGCCTGAATCGCACCGCGCAGGATCTCGGCGATGTAGGCCGCGGTGTGCAGCGTCATGGTCGCCGTGGCGCACCAGAACGGATCGCGCAGGTATGGCCACATCGAGCTGTTACGGACCGCATCGAACTGCGCCAGGCCGTAGTAGACCAGAAACAGCTGAACCAGCAACGGCGTGCCACGGAAAAAGAAGATGTAGCCGTAGGGGAATGCGCGCACCCACCACAGGCGCGACGAGCGCGCGATGCCCAGCGGAATCGCCAGCAACAGACCGGCGATCACGGCAATGGCCACAAGCTCCAGGGTCAGCGTTGCGCCCTGGGCCAGTTTTGGCAGCCACTTGATGATGACTTCCCAGTTCATTGGGTGCTCCTCGCGAAGCCGCGAGCGGCGCGTTTTTCCATGAAGTGCATGCCGGTCATGGCGAGAATCGTCAGGCCCAGGTACATGAATGCCGCCACCATATAGAAGGTGAACGGTTGCTTGGACACGGTCACGCCGATTTGCGCGTGACGCATGATTTCTTCCAGGCCGATGACCGACACCAGCGCGGTGTCTTTCATCAGGATCATGAACAGGTTGCCCAGGCCGGGCAGGGCGATGCGCCACATCTGCGGCATGATCAGCCGGGTGAAGATGCGAAATTTCGACAGGCCCAACGCAACGCCTGCTTCACGGTGACCTTTGGGAATGGCGAGGATTGCACCCCGAAACACTTCCGTGGCGTAGGCCCCAAAACACAGGCCCAACGCGATCACGCCGGCGGCGAAGGCATTGAGTTCGAGGTCGGGGTTGCCGAAAAACTCGCCCAAGGCACGCATCAGGTTGACCGTGCCGAAGTAGATCAACAGCACCCAGAGCAATTCCGGGATGCCGCGAACCAGTGTCGAATAAGTGCCGCCAAGCCATTGCAGCGGCTTGTACGGGGAAGTCTTGGCCAAGGCGCCGAGCAAACCGAGCACCAGCCCGAGACACAGGGCCGAGAGTGCCAGTTTCACAGTCATCAGCGCGCCAGCGGCGAGCGCCGGGCCGAATCCGTAGAGGTCGATAATCATGGATTTCTTTTCAAATCGCGGCAGGCAATGCCAGAGACTGGCGCCGTCAGCGAACGGCGCCAGTCAGGCAGGTCAGTATCAATAGATGCTGAACGGGAAGTACTTGTCGTTGATCTTCTTGTAGGTGCCGTCAGCAACGATTTCTTTCAGTGCGACGTTCAGCTTCTCGCGGATCGGGTCGTTCTTGCGAACGGCGATACCGATCTTGTCGCTTTCTTCCACCGGGTCGCCTTTGAACTCGTAAGACTTGCCGGCGTCGCTTTTCAGCCACTCGTAGTTGACGTATTTGTCCGCGAGGATGCCGTCCAGGCGACCGGATGTCAGGTCGAGGTAGGCGTTTTCCTGGGTGTCGTAGAGTTTGACTTCAACGCCTTCCATGTTGTCTTCAAGCCAGGTGCCGGCCAGTGTCGCGCGTTGAGCGCCGATCACCTTGCCTTGCAGCGCAGCCTTGTCGGTTTTGAAGTCGACGTTTTTCGGCGCGATGAATTGCAGCTTGTTCGAGTAGTACGGGTCGGTGAAGTCGACCGCCTGCTTGCGCTCGTCGGTGATCGACATCGAGGAGATCAGGAAGTCGAACTTCTTGGCGTTCAGGGCCGGGATGATGCCGTCCCAGTCGGACGTGACCACGGTGCATTCGACTTTCATCTTGGCGCACAGGGCGTCGCCGATTTCCTTGTCGAAGCCAACGACATTGCCACTGGCATCTTTGTTGTTGAACGGCGGGTAGGCCGCTTCGATGCCCATCTTCAGGGTTTCGGCCATGGCACCGGCGCTGAAGGCCAGGGTGACGGCGGCTGCCAGGAAGACCTTTTTGTAGTTCTGCATGCGGGTAGCTCCGTTAGCGGTTGCTGGACATGAATTGTTTGCAGCGCGCCGAAAGCGGGTTTTCAAACACCTGCTGTGGCGATCCTTGCTCTTCTATCAGGCCCTGGTGGAGGAACACCACTTCGCTGGACACCTGACGGGCGAACCCCATTTCGTGGGTGACCAGCAGCATGGTGCGGCCTTCTTCGGCCAGTGCGCGGATGACATTAAGTACTTCCTGGACCATTTCCGGGTCAAGGGCGGAGGTGGGTTCGTCGAACAGGATCACCTTGGGTTGCATCGCCAGCGTGCGGGCGATGGCCGCGCGTTGTTGCTGGCCGCCGGACAGTTGCGCTGGATAGGCGTGACGCTTGTCAGCGATACCGACCTTGGCCAGCAAGGCTTCGGCGACTTCGATGGCTTCGGCCTTGCTCTGGCCGAGCACGCGACGCGGCGCTTCGATGATGTTGTCGAGCACGCTCATGTGCGGCCACAGATTAAAGTTTTGAAACACAAAACCAATCTCGCTGCGCAGGCGATTGATCTGCTTGCCGTCGGCCGCGACCAGTTCGCCGTTCTTGGCGGCTTTGAGTTTGAGTTCTTCGCCGGCCACCAGGATCTGGCCCTGGTGCGGGTTTTCCAGCAGGTTGATGCAACGCAGGAACGTGGACTTGCCGGAACCGGAGGAACCCAGGATCGAGATCACATCGCCGTCGCGGGCGGTCAGCGAGATGCCTTTGAGCACCTCAAGCTGTCCGTAGCGTTTGTGCAAGTTGCGGATTTCAAGCGCGGGCGTGGCCTCAGCCATGTGCGTTCCTCATAGTGTTTCGCTCCTGCTGTTGGTTGGCCTTCCTGGCGAGGCGGCCAACCTAGCATAGCGTCTGAATGGCAGCCAACAGCGCTACGGGCGGTAAACGGGTGGCATGTGGCAGGTTGTCGCATCGGTACAGCAGACTGTCGCGCTGCTATCAACCGAACAGCCGTTTGAACCCTGTGTGGTGCGGCTGTCCCGTAAAAAAGGGCGCGATGTTGCCAGCTTTGGCGGGGTGTTGGAAGCGCTAACCGGCCAAACGTTCCTGATCTGCACTTTTATTGTGCGTTGAGCATTTCCTGGGTGTGTTTCCGGTGCGCAGATTCGTTCCTCAAGTGAGTCGCGGAGTAACGCTTTGGCAAAGTGCCATTATTTTCAATGACTTGCGATGACTGTCCGGTCAGGGTCAAACCGCCGGATTAGAAAGACTTGAAATATTTTGGCGCAATTATTGCGTGCAGATTCCGGAACGCCCTGTTTGTTTCTTTTTACAGAAGAAACTTCACGATGGGATGCACGCATTCGCTTTTCCTTACAAAGGTAGTTTCAATGAGCAATACCCAAAGCTCTAACGGCCTCGAACAGGGGCTCAAACCGCGCCATGTGACCATGCTGTCGATCGCCGGGGTTATCGGCGCCGGCCTGTTCGTTGGCTCGGGCCACGCCATCGCGGCAGCAGGCCCGGCCGTGCTGCTGGCCTACGCCGCCGCCGGTATGCTGGTGGTGTTGGTGATGCGCATGCTGGGTGAGATGGCGGTTGCCTCGCCGGACACTGGCTCCTTCTCGACATACGCCGATCGTGCGATTGGTCACTGGGCCGGTTTTACCATCGGCTGGTTGTACTGGTGGTTCTGGGTGCTGGTCATCCCGCTGGAGGCCAACGCCGCCGCCACCATCCTGCATGCCTGGTTCCCTGGCGTGGACATCTGGGCGTTTGCCCTGGTCATCACGATGCTGCTGACTGTCACCAACCTGTTCAGCGTGAAGAACTACGGTGAGTTTGAATTCTGGTTCGCCCTGATCAAGGTCGTGGCGATCATCGGTTTCATCGGCCTTGGCCTTCTGGCCATTTTCGGTTTCCTGCCGACCAGTCAGGTCAGCGGTGTGTCGCATCTGTTCGACACCCAAGGCTTCCTGCCTAACGGTATGGGGGCGGTACTCGGCGCTATCCTGACGACCATGTTCTCCTTTATGGGCACTGAGATCGTGACCATCGCGGCCGCGGAATCGAAGAACCCTGGCAAGCAAATCTCCAAGGCCACCAACTCGGTGATCTGGCGGATTGGTTTGTTCTACCTCGTATCGATCTTCATCGTCGTGGCTCTGGTGCCCTGGAACGACCCGGTACTGGCCAGCCTCGGTTCCTACCAGACCGTGCTTGAGCGCATGGGCATCCCGAACGCCAAGATGATCGTCGACATCGTGGTGCTGGTCGCTGTGACCAGCTGCCTGAACTCAGCGCTGTACACCTCGTCGCGCATGTTGTTTTCCCTGGGTAAACGCGGTGACGCACCGGCCGTGTCCACGCGCACCAACAAAAGCGGCACGCCATACTGGGCGGTGATGTTGTCCACTGGCGCAGCGTTCCTGGCCACATTCGCCAACTACGTGGCCCCGGCCGCCGTGTTCGAGTTCCTGCTGGCCAGCTCCGGCGCCATCGCGTTGCTGGTGTACCTGGTGATCGCGATCTCGCAACTGCGCATGCGCAAAAAGCGTATGGCTCGTGGTGAAAAAATCGTCTTCAGCATGTGGCTGTTCCCGGGCCTGACCTACGCGGTGATCGCCTTCATCGTCGCGGCCCTGACCATCATGCTGTTCCAGGACGCCCACCGCGTGGAAATCCTCGCGACCGGTCTGCTGAGTCTTTGTGTGGTGGCTACCGGGTTGCTTGTGGCACGCCGTCGTCGCAATGAGCAACTGATTGGTGCAGTGGCGCGCTAGGTTCTACGCCCACTGTCGATGTACCGAAAACGACCGCCATCAGAAATGATCGCGGTCGTTTTTGCTTTCATTCAGGGTTTTTCTCGGTCGGCTCTTTGATGGACACGATGATGTCGAGATAGTAGCCTTCCCGCCGAATGTGCATCTCGCTGTTGCGGGATGCAATGGAGTTTCAGGACATGGATTGTTCGACGCCCCCAGCCTTCCTGGCTAAAGCCACTCGACCCTTTCTTGCCTGCTCCCTCATCTGGCGCGAGTCAACGATGCATTTGCGTGCGCCTGCCGTTTACACGGCAGTCACGAGCCATCGCTGCATGGAGTTAGCCCGGCCATTCAGCCAACCCATTGGGGCATCAAGGAGAGACAGGCATGGCGTTTACATCGGTTGTGTTCAAAAACCCTAACACCGGAGCCATGAAGGAAGCCCCGATCGGCTTCTCGTGGACCGTGTTTTTCTTTGGCTTCCTGCCGCCACTGTTCCGTGGCGACATCAAGTGGGCAGCGATCATGTTCATCGTGGCCTGCTTCACATTTGGCCTCAGCAACTTCGTGTTCATGTTCATCTACAACAAGCTGTACGTGCGCGACCTGATTGGCGCCGGCTTCAAGGCTCAGTCCATCGCCAGCGGTGACCTGAGCTACGCCAGTGCCAAGGTCGGGATGGAAATCCCGCGTCTGGATGCTGTCGCTGCCTGATTGTTGTTTTCAGGTTTGCAAAAAAACGGCCGCTGTCAGTGATGACAGGCGGCCGTTTTTATTTTCGTCAGTTATTTTTCGATTCTATCAGGGTGAACCCAGTCTTCTACGCGTAATCCAGAAACCCGCTCGAACTCTTTCAGGTTGTTGGTTACGACAACTAATCCGCGTGAGCGCGCGTGCCCGGCAATCATCTGGTCGTAGGGGCCTATAGGTGTTCCAGCCTTTGCCAGCTCGGATCTAATCATTCCGGTGTGCGCAGCGGCTTCATTGTCGAAAGACAAAACCTCAAGACGTGCCGCGAACCCCTCAACCACGGCGATGTTTTTTTCGGGAGTCGCAGATTTTTCGGCGCCGTAGATCAGCTCCATCAGCGTCACCGTACTGATGCACAACTGTCCGTCATGAAGGTTGAAAGCTTCTCTTACGATTTGCGGTTTGTTCTTGATGGTGAAGATGCAGATGTTGGTGTCGAGCATGAACTTGATCATCAGAGCGACTCACGCTCCTGATCAGCGGGTTGGTCGCGGTGGGACATAAAGTCCGTGCTCACTCCATCACCGTCGAACCAGCTGTCCCATGTTTCGTCTGCCGGGGTGATGATACGAGCCCTGCCGATGGCAACTACGTTGACTCGTTTTACATCGCTCGGCATTGCCACAGCTTTCGGAAGGCGAACAGCCTGGCTTCGATTGCTCATGAAAAGGGTGGTCTGTTCCATTTTGGCCTCCTGCATTTCTGCGGCTGTTGTGAACCCAAAGAATAGAATCCTCTTGGGATATGTCAATGGGATATACGCAGCCTCTGACGAGAGGTCATATAGATTTTTGAGAGATGGCCTCCATAAAAAACGGCCGCTGTCAGTGATGACAGGCGGCCGTCTTGTTTTTGACGACGGTGCTTACTCGGCTTTTTCTTCCTGCGCGTCCAGCGACTGGCGGTAGCTGTCCAGCGCATCGCCGAAGTCGGTGATGAACTGCGGATCGGTCAGCCAGGCCTGGGCGGCATCGCGGTCCATGCCGTCGGCCCACATGCGGTAGTCGATCAGCATGTCGGCGGCCAGGTGGGTGGCGGCCATGGCTTCGTTGTCGGCGTTTTCCATGTCCAGCAGTTCAGGCTGGTCGCTGATGATCTGCGCCAGGTTCGTCAGGAGGGTCAGCAGCATGTCGTTGCGGCTGGTGGCTTCCGCGTCGCGCATTTTGCTGAACATCGCCAGGGTGTATTCCGGGATCGGCTCGCCGATGTCTTCGATGTCATCGTCCAGCGCGGCGGGTTTTCTGCCGTGGATATTGATCTGGCGGGCTTTGATCTTGGCGCGTTTGGCGCGTTTCTGTTGCTTGTTCAGGGAGGCCATGGGAACTCAGTTCGGTTTCTGTTGGGTTTGGGCTGCGATGGCTTCGGAAGCCGCCACGTAATCAACCTGGAAGGCTGGGGACTCGATCCACGCCAGGGCGCCCGCTTCGTCCACTTCGGTGGACCATTGGCGATACTCGATCAGCGCGGCAATGATGAAGTCTGTGGCGGTTTCTTCGCCTTCCTGCTCCAGCACCAGGGCGAGCAACGGGTGTTCGAGGAAGGCTGCACACATGGCTTGCTGACTGATTTTTTCGGCATCGATCATTTCTTTG
Source organism: Pseudomonas sp. NFX71 (assembly GCF_048079215.1). NCBI lineage: Bacteria > Pseudomonadati > Pseudomonadota > Gammaproteobacteria > Pseudomonadales > Pseudomonadaceae > Pseudomonas > Pseudomonas sp. NFX71. The sequence continues at coordinate 2,247,375 of NZ_CP182230.1, forward strand.
AACAGTTCGGTGAGGTCCACCGATTCGAAGTCGATGCGATCGTCGTTCGGGTCCAGCTCGACCGGCGCAGCAGCCCGTTGGGTGCGGTTCTGCTTGGCCTTGGCTTTGGCGCGGGTGGCGCGTTTCTGCTGCTTGTTGGCGGAGGCCATGGGTTTTGATCCGTGGTGCGTTAAAAGGGCTCGCTGCGCGGTACTGTCCGCCCGGGGGGATCGGGGGGCAGTTCGCCGCTGTGCAGCCAGGACAATGCAATGGGCCATAGTGTGGCTTGGTATGCGCTACGAAAAAAGGCGAAATGTCCGACGACTGCTTCGCCGATGTCCTCGGGGGCGATTCGCAAGTGGGTGTTTGTGCCGCCGCTGAAGTAACGGAGCAGGCGTTCGATGGCCGGGATCGTGCCGTAAGGATCGTCGGTGATGCTGATGGCCAGGGTCTTGGCTGTCATCGCCGCGAAGGGAAGCGAGCCTGTTTTCGCGCTGATCGTGCGACCGCTGGGGCGCGTTTCGTACCGGGCGGTGGGCGTACTCCAATCGCGCACTACGCCCGCGGGCGTGTCTTCCAGCCAGCCGAGGCGCTTTCCGGGAAAATATCCGCAGACCAGCGTGATCAGCGGCATCACCACATGCCATTTGCCGACCATCCGCCAACGATGAGCAGGCGCATAGTCGCGCCAGTAGGCGAATTGCGCACCGACGGTCACCAGGCGCCGGATCAGATGCCCTGAAGCGCCCAGGCCCGCCGCACAGCCGCCAAAGCTGTGTCCGACGACATCGATGGGCTGGCCGGGAAATTCGCGCTGAGCGCGCTTGAGCATCGCCTCGAAATCCAGCGCGCCCCAGTCGGTCCATGAGGCGTCGAGATTTTTTAATGATGCAGGGCGTGACTCGCCAATGCCGCGGTAATCGTAGGTAATCACGTCGAAGCCGTTGGCGAGCAGGTATTCGGCGAATCGTGAGTAATGCCTGCAGCGGACCGAGGTAGCAGCGTTGATGATGACGACCGGGCGCGCAATGTCCTGAGAGGCATGCCGCCAAGTGAAGCCGCCAAGGATGAAGCAGTCTGCAGCGGGCTCCCTGAACGGTTCGCCAGAAACGGAGGTTGGCAGCGGCAACTCGATTTGAGTGGGGGCCGGTGACGTGTCCTGCTGCAAATTCATCGACTTCGGACCTTTGCGGGTAGCTGCCAACGATAGTCTTCACACCGCTTATGAACAATCCATTCGCGGTTATAAGGGGATCTGATCGAGCAGTCGCTCTTCGATTGCAGCCTGTTCCCTGTCCAGTTCCGCGCGCAGTTCTTCTTCGCTGGGCAGGACTGTTTTGTATTTGCTGGCGAAAAGTTGTTCGTTGTCTTTCAGTACAGAGTATCGGACCACCGATTCATCTTTTTGCGCGCAGAGAATGATGCCAACGGTGGGGCCATCCTCCGGTCCGCGTTTGAGGTCGTCATACATGCGTACGTACATGTCCATTTGGCCGACATCCTGATGGGTCAGTTCGCCGCGCTTCAGATCGAAGATGACGAAACACTTCAGCAGGTAGTTGTAGAACACCAGATCGATGTAGAAGTCTTTGCTTTCGGTGCTGATGCGTTGTTGGCGAGCGATGAAGGCAAAGCCCTTGCCCAGTTCAAGCAGAAAGGCTTGAAGCTGATGGATCAGTGCCTGTTCGAGATTGGTTTCCTGAGTTAGCCCCGCGTTGGTCGAGCCAAGAAACTCCAGCATCACCGGATCCCTGATGAAATCCCGTGGCTGTGCTTTCATTTTCTGGATATTAGTAGCGGCTTCCTGTTGGACTGCAGGTCGGTCGCGGCTTGTCAGCAAGCGTTCGTAGTAGAGAGTGTTGATCTGGCGTTCCAGGGCGCGAGATGACCAGTTTTGAATGGCTGACTCGTTCATGTACCAGTGACGGGCGTGGTCGTTATCGACACGCAGCAATCGGCGATAGTGGGTCCAACTCAATTCGGAACGCACTGCGTCCCAAATTGGAAAGGTCTGATAAAAGTCCCGCATATAGCGCAGGTTGCGCTCATCGAAACCTTTTCCATACTGGGCAGTGAGGCCTTGTGCGAGCGTCGAAAGTAAACGTTTTCCGTATGCCGCCCGCCGGGCCCCCTCCTGCTCGAACTCCACAATATGCCTCCCAATCTGCCAGCAGGTTTGCACCTGGACCGTATCGACCACCCGTAGCACCTTCTGCCGTGCCTCACGGATCAGTTCGCCAAGGTTGCCTAATAGCGAGGCGAGTTGTGGGTCTTGAGAGTTATCGGGTTTAAGTGCGCTCATGAGGTCTTCCGCGTCGATGTGAACAGGCAGAAGAGAATTGCAGGAGAGGCAGGCGCGTTGATGCCGGGCGCTGCTGGTAAATCAGAAGGAAATCCCGATTGGTTTTGCGGGATCGCTCCGACGGCGATCCATGCTGGGGGAACACATCGTGTAGTCCATTTCGCAGTGACCGCAAGATCCAATCAATCTAAAACCGTCCGCACTCAGGGAAATCAAAATCAGGTAACGAATGGGTTCTGCGGAGCCCGGGAGTACCCATCATGAAACACGTCCATGCATTCATTCTGCCGCTCGCCGCCGTGGGGCTGTTGATGTTTCCCGTCATGCTGCAGGCGGCCAGTCTGGAGCCGATCGACAGTTCAGGCGTTCAAATTCAGCGGCAAGAGCAAAACGGGGTTGCCTATCTTTCCGGTGGCGTCGGCGAGGATGAGGCGAAGGCTATCCAGCAGGCCACCGGTTACAACCTGCACATGACTTTTGCGATTGGGCCCGAGAACAAATACGTCCCCGATGTTCAGGTGGCCATTCAGAAAGCCCAAGGGCCAACCGTGCTGACCCTGAGTGAGGCTGGCCCGCTGGTATACGTTCAATTGCCGCCTGGCAAGTACACCGTTATCGCAACGCGCAATGGCGAGGAACGACGTGATACGGCGGATGTGGGAAGCGGAGCGGCTCGCAATCTGGTCTTTCATTGGAATAGCGCCGAATAGCCGGCAATCACAACCAAGCCAACGACTCGAGGACCGCAACGCGCAAAGGATTGCTTTCCACGCTTAGCAGCTTGATGGCCAAAGCGCAGCAGACCACGATCAACATGGGTTTGATCAGACGTGGACCGACGCGAACAGCGGCTCGTGCGCCCAATTGAGCGCCGATGAAGGCTGCCAATGCCATGGCTATGGCAATCGGCCAAATAATCACACCCTTGGTAATGAAGACCGACAAAGAACCCAGGTTGCATGAGGCGTTGGCCAGTTTGGTAAAACTCATGGCCCGCATCATGCCCAAGCCGCACAGGAGTACAAACCCGACAATAAAGAAAGAGCCCACGCCGGGGCCAAATATGCCGTCGTAAAAGCCCAGGATCGGCGCGACGGTAAACGAAAAAAGCAGAATGCCGATTCTCTTGCGTCGATCTTCATTGGCCAGCTTGGGAGAGAGAGCAAAGTAGATAGCCACCAGAATCAGCATGACCGGCACGCAAACTTCCAGATAGCGCTTATCAATAGAGCTGACCAGCAAGGCACCACTGGCGCCGCCAATAAATCCGCAGATCACCAGGAAACGGCCTTCGCGCCACTCGATCATTCCTTTGCGAGCAAAGGTGACAGTGGCCGAAACAGTTGCCGAAGCGGCCTGGAACTTGTTCGTTGCTATGGCGCTGATCGATCTACACCGGCCAGAAACAAGGCAGGCAAGGTGATCAAGCCTCCACCACCGGCAATTGCATCAAAAAAACCGGCGCAAAAAGCGACAAGCGCCAACATGCCTATTAAATCCCAAGACATTTCATTCCCTCTTTTATCGTTATTGGTCCGTAATCACATGACCGTCCTTCTGCCAGGCAGTGGGTGACGCCGATTTTTTCCAGAATGGGAGGCAGCGGAATGACCCGTGTAGGTTCCAGGCTCGGGTTCCACAGGGCGGAAAGTATGAGCGACGACGGAGAGGGCGAGTGCCCGTCTTTCGCGTTCACAGCGCACCAGTAAGGCGCCTCGGTGTGCGGGCCAAGCGCGAGGCCGGAATGGGAGCTCAGTTCTTTGATTTCCGGCTCGGCATTGATTTTGGTAAGTCCGCCACCCTTGAAGTTGGCGACCAATCGAACCAGCTTTCCTTCGTTGTCCATGTCATAGGCAAAGGCACTGTTATCCACCAGTTTCAACAAGATCTGATTACGGGCCGCCAGGCAAAGGACGTCGTATCGATTTTCCAGGGATGCCAGGTCTGGCAGTTCATTTGGTGGGCTGGCATCGGTGATTTTTTGCAGCCCTTCAAAGATCAACACGCAAACAAGGCCATTGGAGAAGGTCGCCAGCAGTTCGCATTGGTCTGTCGAAAGCGAGAGCTTTAATTCGGTGGCTGCCAGAGAGGCTTTGGACTGGGCGCCTGGCACCTGCGGCCCGCCGATGGCGGCCAGTTCTTCGGCGAGTCTGTGCAGCAACATCGACTGCCGAATATCAAAGCTGAAAATCCTGATGTCCTGTTCAGTAAAAAACTCAGCGTTTTCGACGTCCTGTTTGATGGCGTCAGTCATTGTCTACATCCCTGTTGTGTCTCTGCTCCCGGTTATGCGGCAGCGCCTCCTCCGATACTGCCCAATCCGATGGTCAGCGTATGTCATCCATTTCCGTTAAAGCATGCGGACCGTTCCGGTAGACCCGAGAGACTGTCGAGACTCAGCTCTTGAAAGCTTTGCAGGCGCTGGCTGGCGTAGTGGCAGGGCGTGGGGAATTGATGCTTTGTCCGGCGCTTCGATAGTGACTGGGACAGTGATCACCAAATCCCGGGCATAAAAAAACCCTGAATCTTGCGATTCAGGGTTTTCGGTATTTGGTGCCCAGAGACGGAATCGAACCGCCGACACGGGGATTTTCAATCCCCTGCTCTACCGACTGAGCTATCTGGGCAACGGGGCGCATTAAACTGGTTTTTCGGAGGGTCGTCAAGAAAGTTTTCAAAAAAATTTTAATTATTACCGTCGCTTACGTTCCGACCCTCGAAAAAACGGAATTATTCAGCCGGTGGAACGTAGCCGTCAGCCTTGGCGTATTCCTCGCCGGAGAAGTACTTGTCCATCTCGCCCTGAAGGTATTTGCGGTCTTCGGCGTTCATCATGTTCAGGCGTTTTTCGTTGATCAGCAGGGTCTGGTGTTTCTGCCAGTCGGCCCAGGCCTTGGCCGAGACGTGGTCAAAAATGTCCTGGCCTTTTGCGCCCGGGAATGGCGCGCGCTCCAGGGCGGGCAGTTCTTCTTTGTACTTGCGGCACATGATGGTGCGGGTCATGACGACTCTCCTGCGTTCAATACGGCGGCCGCGCGTTCGAGCAAGGTTTTGACCGGGGCGGCAAGGCCCAGGCGCGGCGGGGTGGCGAGGTTATACCAGAGCCAGTCGGCCTCGGCCACGTGATGGCCGGCCTCCTGGACCTGAACCAGCCAGGGTTCGATGGACAACTGAAAGTGGCTGAAGGTGTGCACCAGGCTCGGCAGCGCCTGTTGGCTGCCCAGCTCCAGCGAGTGCTGCGAAGCCAGATGCTGCAGGTCATCGAGGTCGTCGAGTTCCGGCAAGCTCCAGAGACCGCCCCACAAGCCTGTGGAGGGGCGGCGGTAAAGCAGAATCGCACCCTCGTCGTTGGCGAGCATCGGCATCAGCGTGCGCTTCTGTGGCACGGCTTTGCGCGGTTTGGGGATCGGGTAGCGGGTTTCCAGGCCGAGCATGTGTGCTTCGCAGCCCTTTTCCAGCGGGCAGAGCAGGCAGCTCGGTTTGCTGCGGGTGCAAAGCGTGGCGCCCAGATCCATCATCGCCTGGGTGTAGGCGTTGACCCGATCATGGGGCGTGAAGCGCTCAGCGTTCGCCCACAGCTGTTTGGCGACCTTTGGCTCGCCGGGATAACCCTCTTGCGCTGTAAACCGCGCCAGCACCCGTTTGACGTTGCCATCCAGGATCGGTGCCCGCAGGCCCATGCTCAGGCTGGCGATGGCGCCCGCCGTGGACAGGCCGATCCCCGGCAACTCAACCAGCTTTTCCACATCCCGCGGAAACTCGCCGCCGTACTCGGCAACGACGATCTTTGCGGTTTTCTGCAAATTGCGCGCGCGGGTGTAGTAGCCGAGGCCGGTCCACAGGTGCAGCACTTCATCTTCCGGCGCAGCGGCCAGCGCTTCGACCGTCGGCAGCGAGGCCATGAAACGGTCGAAGTAATTCAGCACGGTGCTGACCTGGGTCTGCTGCAGCATGATTTCCGAGACCCACACCCGATACGGTGTGATGCCTTGTTGCCAAGGCAAGTCGTGGCGGCCGTGGCGGTCGTACCAGTCCAGCACCGCCGATGAAAACTGCTCGGATCTCATCGCTTGAACAGCCCCTTCAATGCGTTTTTCAGCTCAGGGCTGACCTTGTCGCCCAGCTTCTCGTCGATCTTTTCGCTGATCTTGTCGCCGGCCATTTTGGTGGCGACCTGGCCCATGCGTTCATTGTCGAGGCGGCAAGCCTTGGCGCCGAGTTCCAGCGGGCCGCGGCAGCGCAACGGCCATTCGATGCCGACGAATTTGTCTCCGACCTGACAGGCTGGATCCGGCATGGCGCTGGTGTCGCCTTCGACGATGATGCCCACGCGGTAATCCATGCCCAGCACCCGCAGGTCGACGTCGCCGTCACCCTTCACGGTCATGCCCGGAATACGCACTTTCAGGTCCGGGTTGCTGGCCACGCCATTGCGGAAAGTCAGGTTGCCCTTGAGTTCCTGGAACGGTGTGTCCTTGCCTCGCGGTTCGCCGCTGAGGGTTTTGCGGTTGAGCGTGGCGATGCCTTTGCACAGTTGCTGTTCGAGGTTGGCATTGAGCAGCACGCCGTTGTTGATGACGAAACTGGCGTTGCCGTTGAGGGTTTCGATCAGCGCTTTCTGGCTGTTGCCGTTGCCGGTCAGGTTGCTGTCGAGCGTGACAAGGCCTTTGACCGGCGGATTTTTACCCTGGCTTTCGAGGATTTTTTCCACAGGCACTTTGCGGATGCTCGTCTGCATGTTCAGCGCCGGTGTCTGTTGGCGCACATCGAGGGTGCCCTTGGATTCGAAGGTGCCGTCGTACAGGTCGCCGCGCAGATTCTCGAGGGTCAGCAGGCCTTCCTTGCCATTGGCCTTGAGTGCCGCGTTCTGGATCGGCAGTTTCTGGAGGGTCAACTGGCCAAAGGTCAGGTCAGCGTCCACGTCGAGTTTGCTCAGGCGCTCCACCGGCAACAGGCGCTCGCTGCTCCACGCGTCTTTGGTGGGCTTGTCCGGCAGCGGCGTGCTACCTGCGCCGGCCATGGCGTCGGCTTCGGTGCTGGCGACTTCAGCCTTGCGCACTTGGGTTGCGCTGTCGGCTTCGGCGGATTTTGGCGGCAGGTAGCGGTCGACGTTGAACGTGTCAGCCTTGAGGACCGCTCGCAGCGATTGCCTGGCGAAGTCTTCGACGGCAATGCGGCCGGTGAAGGTACTGTCGTCGACTTTCAGGTTGATGCTGTCGAACACCACGCTGGTCGGCGTACCGGCAACGCGACTGACGAGTTCGACTTTGCTCAGGCTACCCTCCGCCATGGCCGGGAGTGTCTGGCCGATGCTGTCGACGAACTTCGCCAGGTCGAACTGGGCAATCGAAATGCCGCCGTTGATTTGCGGTGTCTTGTCGAGGTCGTTGACCTTCAGCTCACCCAGTGCGCGCAGCTGGTTGGCAGAAATCTTGATGCCGGTCCATTCGGCGACGTTTGCCGCTTTATCCAGCAACAACTGCCCTTGGGCGGCGAAAGTCACGGTTTTGCCTTGCAGCGGATCGCCGGCGACTTCACCGGACAGCTTCATATCTTCGAATTTGTAGCGTTGCAGGGCGCGCTCGAAACGCAGCTCGCCACTGAGTTCGGTACGCACCCGCAGAACCGGCTGGTTGGTGCCGAGGAACGCGGTGAGTTTGACCGGGATGTTGGTGGAATCGTGAACCGGCCCGGTGCTCAGCTGGATGCTTTCGGCGCTGAACTGCTTGCCGGTCTTCTCGTCGCTGTATTCAACGCGGGCGTTATTGACGGTCAGGCTGTCGATGTCCAGGCGAATCGGTTGCGCCGGTTTTTCCACCTGGACGGTGGTTTCCGGTGCAGGTTTGCCGGGAGTGACGGGAGGCGCAGTCGGATCGGCAGTCGTGGGAGCCTTGCCGATGTCTTCCCAGTTGCCGTGGCCATCCTTGTCACGGTTAAGGCGCAGGTTCAGGCCTTCGACGCGAACATCGCTCATCTGCACTTCACGGCGCAGCAGTGGCAGCACGCGCACCGACAGGCCGAGCATCTGCAAGTCAGCGAACGGTTCAGTGGGCTTGGCCAGGGTCGCGACACTGGCTTCGTGCAATTCCAGGCCGAGCCACGGGAACAGGCTCCAGCCGATATCGCCATTGAGCGTCAGCTCGATGTGGGCCTTGTCGCGGGCAATCTGGCGGATCTCGTCTTTATAGTCGTTGGGATCGAAGAGGTGGGTCAGGGCAAAGCCCAGCGCCACAATGATCAGCAACAGCCCGAGAAGTACCAGACCCAGGATTTTGCCGAACGCTTTCATGGGCGAGTCCTTGTAGTTAGTCGAATTCGAATATAGCCGGGGAGTATAGCGCCCCGAAGCGGACGACCGGTCAGCGATCAGTCCGGCAGTGTATCCAGCGGCACTTTCAACTTGGCCGCCAGGGCTTGTGCCTCAAGGTGCCCGGCAGGCGCCAGCAGGCGTAATGTCGCGCCCGATTGGGACGCCATTGCCTGGGCTTCGTTCACCAGCCGTTCAGCTACCCCGCGACGACGGGTGATTTTTCTCACGCATAGCTGGGAAAGATGCCAGACGTCCTGGTGCCTTTGCAGGCGTGCGGCCCCCAACAGGCGATCGTTGAAACGCCCGCCGATCAGCGAGCCGTCCCGCAGGCAGCCTTCAATCAACTGCACATCGCCGGCGAACGGGGCGAACAGCCAGTCCGGCGCGTCACGGTAGATTTTCTGTAGATCCTGCTGATCCTGATAGGTGGCTTCGTTCAGCAGCTCGACGATGATAGGCATGGCGGTTCCTTCAGTGGTACGAGAACAGACGACTTTAGAAAAGGTGATATCAGTTTGGTTTTTCTGTCACGTGCAAATGGTAACCTCTGCCAGTTCGTCCGTCCTTCTGCGACGTGATGTCGCACCAAAATGGAGCTTCACCTTAAAAACAGTCATGCGTGCGCATAAGGCTGGGGGGTGAAGAGTGCTGGCGAACCATACTAATAATTGGGGGATACACAATGACCACGAGCATCACGGCGGACGGCCTCAACGCCGACCAGCCCTCGTTCCTGTCCAAGGAGCGCATCATCGCCAAGCCCGGTTTCAACCGCTGGCTGGTACCACCGGCCGCGTTGGCCATCCACCTCTGCATCGGCATGGCTTACGGCTTTTCGGTGTTCTGGCTGCCGCTGTCAAAGGCACTGGGCGTGACCAAGGCAGTGGCTTGCGCGCCGGACATGAGTTTCATCTCGCAGGTTTTCTCATCGCAATGCGACTGGCCGATCTCGATGCTCGGCTGGATCTACACCCTGTTCTTCATCTTCCTCGGCTGTTCCGCAGCGATCTGGGGCGGCTGGCTGGAGCACGCCGGGCCGCGCAAGGCTGGCGTTGTGTCGGCTCTGTGCTGGTGTGGTGGCCTGCTGATTTCGGCGTTGGGCGTGTACACGCACCAGATCTGGCTGATGTGGATCGGCTCCGGGGTCATTGGCGGTATCGGCCTGGGCCTGGGTTACATCTCGCCCGTTTCGACCCTGATCAAGTGGTTCCCGGACAAGCGCGGCATGGCAACCGGCATGGCGATCATGGGTTTCGGTGGCGGCGCGATGGTCGGTGCTCCGCTGGCGGCGGCCTTGATGGGTCACTTCGCATCGGCAGAAAGCGTGGGCGTGTGGCAGAGCTTCCTGGTGATGGCCGCGATCTACTTCGTGTTCATGATTGGCGGCGCACTGTCCTATCGCGTTCCGCCAACCGGCTGGAAGCCTGAAGGCTGGACCGCTCCGGCGAAGAAAGCTTCGAACGCGATGATCACCCATCGTCACGTGCACGTGAATGTGGCGTGGAAAACCCCGCAATTCCGTCTGGTGTGGCTGGTGCTGTGCCTGAACGTATCCGCCGGTATCGGCATCCTCGGCATGGCTTCGCCACTGTTGCAGGAAGTGTTCGCGGGCAAATTGCTGGGCACTGACCAGACGTTTGGTCAGCTGGATGCCGGGCAACTGGCCTCGATCGCGGCGATTGCTGCCGGTTTCACCGGTTTGCTGAGCCTGTTCAACATTGGCGGCCGGTTCTTCTGGGCGTCGTTCTCGGACTACCTGGGCCGCAAAAACACTTACTTTGTGTTCTTCGCTCTCGGTTTCGCGCTGTACGCGCTGATCCCGAACCTCGGTCACCTGGGCAACGTTGCGCTGTTCGTGGCGGCGTTCTGCGTCATCCTGTCGATGTACGGTGGTGGTTTCGCGACGGTGCCGGCTTACCTGGCAGACCTGTTCGGTACGCAAATGGTCGGCGCGATCCACGGTCGTCTGCTGACGGCATGGGCGGCGGCAGGCGTGCTGGGTCCGGTGTTGGTGAACTACCTGCGTGAATATCAACTGAGCATCGGCGTTGAACGCGCCGCGGCCTATGACATCACCTTGTACATCCTCGCGGGCCTGTTGGTGCTGGGTTTCATCTGCAACCTGCTGGTGCGTCCGGTCGCCGATAAGTACTTTATGACCGACGCCGAACTGGCCGCCGAACAGGCGCTGGGCCATGACAAGGGCGCTGACGCCAGCACTGTGCTGGAGTGGAAAGCGGCGCCGGGTACCAAGCCGTTGGCGATTGCTGCGTGGCTGGTGGTGGGGATTCCGTTGGCGTGGGGTGTCTGGGTAACCCTGCAGAAGACGGCGGTTCTGTTCCACTAAGTAAACGGCAAGCGCATCACCCCTGTGGGAGCGAGCCTGCTCGCGATAGCGGTCTGACAGTCGACAGAGATGTTGAATGTCATGGCCTCATCGCGAGCAGGCTCGCTCCCACATTTGTTTTGTATTCCGTCCGATTGGCTTGTATGGACATGTCTATCCCCGACACGCCCGGATTCACTCCGTCAGTGATATCACCTCCCGTGTTTCTGTTTCCCGCCCGCGCCCCTATAATGGCTGCCTTTTTCGCCCAATGATTTTGCGGAGCTGGTGATGGCCGAACGTAAGGCGTCAGTCGAGCGCGACACTCTGGAAACCCAGATCAAAGCCTCGATCAACCTGGATGGCACCGGAAAGGCCCGATTTGATATCGGTGTTCCTTTTCTTGAGCACATGCTGGACCAGATCGCCCGTCACGGGCTGATCGACCTGGATATCGTCAGCAAGGGTGACCTGCATATCGACGACCACCACACCGTGGAAGACGTCGGTATCACCTTGGGTCAGGCCTTTGCCAAAGCCATCGGCGACAAGAAAGGCATCCGTCGCTACGGCCATGCCTACGTGCCGCTCGATGAAGCGCTGTCGCGCGTGGTGATCGACTTCTCCGGCCGTCCAGGCCTGCAGATGCATGTTCCCTATACCCGCGCCACCGTTGGCGGTTTCGACGTTGACCTGTTCCAGGAATTCTTCCAGGGCTTCGTCAACCATGCGCTGGTCAGCCTGCACATCGACAACCTGCGTGGCACCAACACCCACCACCAGATCGAAACCGTGTTCAAGGCATTCGGCCGCGCCCTGCGCATGGCCGTAGAGCTCGATGACCGCATGGCCGGTCAGATGCCGTCGACCAAAGGCGTTCTGTAATGCAGACGGTCGCGGTTATCGATTACGGCATGGGCAACCTGCACTCGGTGGCCAAGGCCCTCGAGCACGTCGGTGCCGGCAAGGTCCTGATCACCAGCGATGCCGACGTGATTCGCGAAGCCGACCGGGTGGTTTTTCCCGGCGTCGGCGCGATTCGCGATTGCATGGCGGAAATCCGTCGCCTGGGCTTCGATTCGCTGGTGCGTGAAGTCAGCCAGGACCGTCCGTTCCTCGGCATCTGCGTCGGCATGCAAGCCTTGCTCGACAGCAGCGAAGAGAACGACGGCGTCGACTGCATCGGCCTGTTCCCGGGCGCGGTGAAGTTCTTCGGCAAAGACCTGCATGAAGACGGCGAACACCTGAAGGTCCCGCACATGGGCTGGAACGAAGTGAAGCAGACGATCTCGCATCCGCTGTGGCACAACATTCCGGACCTGGCGCGTTTCTACTTCGTGCACAGCTACTACATCGCTGCCGGCAATGCGCGGCAGGTGGTGGGTGGCGGGCACTACGGTGTCGATTTCGCTGCGGCGCTGGCCGATGGCTCGCGTTTCGCCGTGCAGTTCCACCCGGAGAAGAGCCATACCCATGGCCTGCAATTGCTGCAGAACTTCGCTGCGTGGGATGGTCGCTGGTAAATGGCCGTCAAGAAGAAGCCGCCGATCCTGACCCTCACTCCCGAACAGGAGAGTGAGGCCAATCACAAGATCAAACGCTTCATGGAGGATCGCTTCGAACTGGACCTGGGTTCGTTCGAGGCGGCCGAAATTCTTGAGCTGTTTACTCGCGAAATTGCTCCGCACTATTACAACAGGGCGATTTTCGATGTGCAGACGCACCTCAAAGAGAGGTTCGAAAGCATCGAAAGCGACCTGTGGGCGCTCGAGAAAAACTGATTTTCGAGCGAAGCTGAACAATCGAATTTGAAGGTTTGCCAGATGCTGATTATTCCCGCTATCGATCTCAAGGACGGTGCCTGTGTTCGTCTGCGCCAGGGCCGCATGGAAGATTCCACAGTGTTCTCCGATGACCCGGTGAGCATGGCTGCCAAGTGGGTGGAGGGCGGTTGCCGTCGTCTGCATCTGGTCGACCTGAACGGCGCCTTCGAAGGCCAGCCGGTCAACGGCGAAGTGGTCACGGCCATCGCCAAGCGCTACCCGAACCTGCCGATCCAGATCGGCGGCGGTATCCGCTCCCTGGAAACCATCGAGCACTACGTGAAAGCGGGCGTGAGCTACGTGATCATCGGCACCAAAGCCGTGAAAGATCCGGCTTTCGTGGCTGAAGCCTGCCGCGCGTTCCCGGGCAAGGTGATCGTCGGCCTGGACGCCAAGGACGGTTTTGTTGCCACCGACGGCTGGGCTGAAATCAGCACCGTTCAGGTCATTGACCTGGCCAAGCAATTTGAAGCCGACGGCGTGTCCGCGATCGTTTATACCGACATCGCCAAAGACGGCATGATGCAGGGCTGCAACGTACCGTTCACCGCAGCGCTGGCGGCTGCCACGCGCATTCCGGTGATCGCTTCCGGCGGTATCCACAATCTGGGTGACATCAAGTCGCTGCTCGACGCCAAGGCGCCAGGCATCATCGGCGCGATCACCGGCCGGGCGATCTACGAAGGCACCCTCGACGTCGCTGAAGCGCAAGCTTTCTGCGATTCGTACAAAGGCTGAGGACTGACCATGGCGCTGGCCAAACGCATCATCCCTTGCCTGGACGTGGACAACGGCCGGGTGGTCAAGGGCGTCAAGTTCGAGAACATTCGTGACGCCGGTGACCCGGTGGAAATCGCCCGTCGCTACGACGAGCAGGGTGCCGACGAGATTACCTTTCTCGACATCACCGCCAGTGTCGATGGTCGCGACACCACGTTGCACACCGTTGAACGCATGGCGAGCCAGGTGTTTATTCCGCTGACTGTGGGCGGTGGCGTGCGCACTGTGCAGGATATTCGCAATCTGCTGAATGCCGGCGCGGACAAGGTTTCGATCAACACCGCTGCGGTTTTCAATCCGGAATTCGTTGGCGAAGCGGCGCAGCATTTCGGTTCGCAATGCATCGTCGTCGCCATCGATGCCAAGAAAGTCTCCGGTCCGGGCGAAACCCCGCGCTGGGAAATCTTCACCCACGGCGGGCGCAAGCCAACCGGTCTCGACGCCGTCGAGTGGGCGAAGAAGATGGAAGGCCTGGGTGCCGGTGAAATCCTGCTGACCAGCATGGATCAGGACGGCATGAAAAACGGTTTCGACCTGGGCGTGACCCGCGCCATCAGCGATGCGCTGGGTATTCCGGTGATCGCCTCCGGCGGTGTCGGCAACCTGCAGCATTTGGCAGACGGCATTCTTGAAGGCCACGCCAGCGCGGTATTGGCGGCGAGTATTTTCCACTTCGGCGAATACACCGTGCAGGAAGCCAAGGCCTACATGGCTCATCGCGGCATCGTGATGCGCTAAACAAACCGATACAGGCCAGTGGACATCATGGCGGGCTCAGGGCACTCTTGGGCACGCCATGGATTTCGGTAGCCAGATATGCTCAAACGCCTTCTTCTTGCCCTCGCCAGTGCCTCTCTATTGCTCATCAATGGAGTGCACGCTGCAGAAAATCCTGACACCGACCTCGTGTTGCTGACGGAAAACTTCCCGCCTTACAACATGGCCAAGAACGGCAAGAACTTCGCTCAGGACGAGAACATCAACGGCATCGCCGTGGACATCGTCCGTGAGATGTTCAAGCGCGCCGACATTACCTACAGCCTGACGCTGCGTTTCCCTTGGGAGCGAATCTACAAGCTCGCCCTCGAGAAACCGGGTTATGGCGTGTTCGTGATGGCGCGGTTGCCGGACCGCGAAAAGCTCTTCAAATGGGTCGGCCCGATAGGCCCGGATGACTGGATCATGCTGGCCAAGGCGGACAGCAAAATCAGCCTGGAAACGCTGGAAGATGCGCGCAAATACAAGATTGGCGCGTACAAGGGCGATGCGATTGCCGAGACGCTGGCCAAGCAAGGGTTGAAGCCGATTGTCGTGCTGCGCGATCAGGACAACGCGAAGAAACTGACCAGCGGCCAAATCGACTTGTGGGCCACGGGTGACCCGGCCGGGCGATATCTGGCTCGACAGGACGGCGTGACCGGGCTCAAGACGGTACTGCGCTTCAACAGCGCCGAGTTGTACCTGGCGCTGAACAAAAACGTGCCAGATGAAACCGTCGCCAAGCTGCAGGCCGCGCTGGATAAATTACGCAAGGAAGGCGTGGTGGACGAGATCATGGCGCGGTATCTCTGATACCACCGTGTTCAAGTGTGGGAGCGAGCCTGCTCGCGATGAGGCAGTGTCAGTCAACATCACTGTTGGCTGATTCACCGCCATCGCGAGCAGGCTCGCTCCCACAGTGGTTTTGTGTTGTTGCGGATTAGCGGTACACGCCATCCTTGCCATGCGCAGCCGTCGCGCGATTGCTGCGCACGCTGATCATCTGCTTGATGTCGATCCACTCAATGCCCTGAGCCTTGAGCTTGGGCAGTTCCCTCTCCAGCACCGCCAGCGTCTGCGGATACGGATGCCCGATCATCACCGCCGAGCCTTGCTTGTGCGCCAAATTAATCGCCGTCTGCAACTGCGTGAAAATCGCCGCTTCCGTGCGCTCATCATCCAGAAACACATCCCGCGAAACACTCGCCAACCCGATCTTCTGCGCCTCGGCCGCCCCCACGGTTTGCGCGCTGGTTCGACTGTCGAGGAAGAACTTGTGCCGCCGCTGCAAATCCGCCATCAGCCAGGCCATGGCAGCGGTTTGAGCAGTCATCCGGCTGCCCATGTGATTGTTGATGCCCGCGGTGTAAGGCACGACCTTGAACGCTGCATTGAGGCGTTTTTCGAGTTCGTCGATGGGCAAGTCGGGATGCCAGGCGAACGGGCCCGTGGCTGGGTCCATGGGCATGTGCAGGATGACGATCTTGCCGGCGCGATGGGCTTCGCGGGCGAATTCGGTGGCGTGGGGCGTGTCGGGCATGATCGCGGTGGTTACCGGGCCGGGCAGGGCCAGCACGCGGCGATCCCGGGGCAGGTTCTGCCCCAGGTCATCGATGATCAGTGTGAGGTAGGCCTTTTGAGGGGCGGGCGCCGCGTGAGCAACACCCGCCAGACAGCACAGCAGACCGAGAGCCAGCCGCAGGCGCATCTCAGCGGCCGGAGGTGATGCTCAACCCTTTGAGCAGGCTCAAGGCCTGGGCCAACTGGTAATCATCGTCCTGCGGCATCGCCTTGGCTTTGCCACTGGAGCCGGTCGGTTTGTCGGCGCCGCCGTTGCCATTGCCCAGGTGACCTTGCAGATCGGCTTCCTTGAAGTACTCGCCGTCCTGCTCGCTGGTGATCTTGGCCTTGCGTACTTCGATGTCCGGGACGATGCCCTGGGCCTGGATCGAGCGGCCGTTCGGCGTGTAGTACAGCGCCGTGGTGATCTTCAGCGCGCGGTCGTTGTTCAGCGGCAGCACGGTTTGCACCGAACCTTTACCAAAACTGGTGGTGCCCATGATCACCGCGCGCTTCTGATCCTGCAGGGCGCCGGCAACAATTTCCGAGGCCGAGGCACTGCCGCCGTTGATCAGCGCAACCATTGGCACGGCTTCGCTTTCGTCCTTGCCGGTGGCGGAGAAGCGCAACTCGGAGTTGGCGATGCGGCCTTTGGTGTAAACGATCAGGCCTTTGGTGATGAAGTGGTCGACCACTTCCACCGCCGCCTGTAGCACGCCACCCGGGTTGTTACGCAGGTCGAGGATGATGCCGTTGAGTTTCTTGCCGTTGTCCTTGCGCAACTTGGCCAGGGCCTTGGAGACTTCTTCGCCTGTCTTGACCTGGAACTGGGTGATACGGATGTAGCCGTAGCCGGACTCCAGCAACTGGCTCTTCACGCTCTTCACCTGAATGATGGCGCGGGCCAGGGTCACGTCGAACGGCGTGCCGCCATCGCGAACCAGGGTCAGGGTGATTTTTTGGCCGATCTTGCCGCGCATCTTGTCCACGGCTTCGGTCATGCTCTGGCCGCGAGTCGGCTGGCCGTTGATCTTGACGATGAAGTCGCCGGCCTGAATGCCAGCCTTGGAGGCCGGGGTGTCATCGATAGGCGAAACCACCTTGATGAAGCCGTCCTCGGCACCGACTTCGATGCCCAGGCCGCCGAATTCGCCGCTGGTGCTTTCCTGCAATTCAGCGAAGTCTTCCGGGCCCAGGTAGGCGGAGTGCGGATCGAGGTTGCTGAGCATGCCCTTGATGGCGTTTTCCAGCAGGGTCTTGTCGTCCACCGGCTCGACATAGGCTGCCTTGATCCGATCCATGACCTCGGCAAAGGTGCGCAACTCTTCCAGCGGCAACGGCGCCTTGGTGGTCGCAGCAGTGCCCGCAGGCGCGACCGCCGGAGCCGGTTGAGCAGCGAACGCCAGAGGCGCGCCGATCACCAGGGCGATCGTCAGGGCCAGCGAGGTAAGACGGGACAAATGCAGCATGTCGAACGAACTCCTAATGTAGGTGACTCAACGCCTATCCTTGCGCGCGGCACCATTGCGCCGGATCACTCGGGTGACCCTGCTGACGAATAGCGAAATACAGCGCTGGTGTGTCCTGCCCGCCACTGCTGCCAACAGTGGAGATGGACTCACCGGCTTTTACCACGTCACCCGCAGACTTGAGCAGCGTCTGGTTGTGACCGTAAAGACTCAGGAAACCGTTGCCGTGGTCGAGAATCACCAACAGCCCCGCACCGCGCAACCAGTCGGCAAACACCACGCGTCCGCCATGCACGGCATGCACCTGGCTGCCGGCGGAGGCGCTGATCATCACGCCGTCCCACTTGGTTCGGGAGTCGTCGCCACGGGTTTCGCCAAAGCGTGCCAGCAGTCGACCATCAACCGGCCACGGAAGTTTGCCGCGAGTTGAAGCAAAAGGGCCGCCGAAGGTTTCGCCTGAACTGGAAACCAGCGCACCGGGTGTTGATTTAACGGGTTTGCGTGGGGCGTCGGTGGCATTTGCTTGAGCCTCGGCCTCACGTAAACGCTTTTTTTCGGCTTCCTGCTGGGCGATCAGCGCTTTTTGCCGCGCCTCTTCTGCCTCTCGAGCCTGGCGGGCCAGGGTTTCTTCAATGGTTTTAAGGACTTTAGACAGGTCCGCCTGATCCTGCTCGCGGGCGGCCAGCTTCTGGTCGCGAGCCTTTACGTCGTCACTCAGCTTGGCCAGGACTCGCTGGCGTTCCTGACGGACTTTGTCGAGTTCATCCCGCTGGCTGTCGAGGCTGCTCTTCTGCACCAGCAATTGCGCTTGCTGCAGGGAAATGTCCTTTTCGACATTGGCCAGTTGGCGCAGGGTTTCGTTGAAATTCTTCAGCTGCTCCAGGCGGGCCTGGCTCAGGTAGTCGTAATAGGTGAGGGTGCGGGCGAATTTTTCCGGGTTCTGCTGGTTGAGCAATAGCTTCAAGTACTCCTGACGGCCGTTCTGATAGGCCGCGCGGGCCTGAATGGCGATCAGTCGTTGCTGTTCAATGCGCGCGCTCTGGAGTTTTTTTTTCTCACCATCGAGACGCTGCAGCTCGGATTCGCTTTTCTTCAGCTCTTTTTGCAGGGCTTCGACCTGCTTCTCGAGCTTGCCCATCTCGGTCTCGGTGCCCTTGAGGTCTTTCTGCACACCGGATTTTTCTTCCTGGAGCTTGCCCAACAGTTTTTTCAGCTCGGCAATGTCCTGACGCGTGGCGTCCAACTGTTGTTGGGTTTGCGCGCGCTCGTCAGCAAAGGCCGGTTGGAGCAGGCAAGTCAGAGCAAGGGCTATCAGGACGCGAAGCATAGAGGCGGGTGATACCAGGGAAAGGGACGGCCTAGTATGCCCGCCCCACGCTGCAAAAAAAACGCCCAATTGGGGCTGTGTGATAACTGGAGCGGTGTTGCCTCTGAAAACACTCCAAAACCACTGTGGGAGCGAGCCTGCTCGCGATGGCGCCCTGACATTCAACAATGATGTTGGCTGTCAGATGGCTATCGCGAGCAGGCTCGCTCCCACAGGGTTTGGCGTCGTCAGATGGATCTGGTTACACCAGAATCGATGTGCCGGTCATTTCAGATGGTTTTTCCATCCCCAGCAGCATCAGCATCGTCGGCGCGACATCCGCCAGCACGCCGCCATCACGCACCTTGAAGTTCCGCTTGCCGACATAGATGAACGGCACTGGCTCGGTGGTGTGAGCAGTGTGTGCCTGGCCAGTGGAGGCATCGGACATTTGCTCGACGTTGCCGTGGTCGGCCGTAATCAGCGCTTCGCCGCCAACCTTGTCCAGCGCTTCGACGATACGGCCGACGCACAGGTCCAGGCATTCCACGGCTTTCACCGCGGCATCAAACACACCGCTGTGGCCAACCATGTCGCCGTTGGCGTAGTTGACCACGATCACATCGTAACGCTGGTTTTCGATGGCATCGACGATGCGGTCGGTGACTTCCGGCGCGCTCATTTCCGGCTGCAGGTCATAGGTGGCGACTTTCGGCGACGGGATCAGGATGCGCTCTTCACCCGGGAACGGTTCTTCACGACCGCCGGAGAAGAAGAAGGTCACGTGGGCATATTTCTCGGTTTCGGCGATGCGCAGCTGGGTCTTGCCGTTTTTTGCCAGGTAGTCACCGAGCACGTTGTCCAGACTGCCGGCGGCGAAGGCCGAAGGCGCAGGAATGCTGGCGGCGTATTGGGTGAGCATGACGAAACCGGCCAGTTTCGGCTGGCGTGCCCGCTCGAATTCCTTGAAATCGTCTTCGACGAACACGCGGGTCAGCTCGCGCGCGCGGTCGGCGCGGAAGTTCATGAACACCACGGCGTCGCCGTCTTCGACTTTCACCGGCTCACCGATGGAGGTGGCTTTGACGAATTCGTCGCTCTCGCCACGTTCGTACGCGGCTTGCAGGCCTTCCTGAGCGGTGGCGGCGTTGAATTCACCGTTGCCATCGACGATCAGATTGTAAGCCTGGGATACGCGGTCCCAGCGGTTGTCGCGGTCCATGGCGAAGTAACGGCCGATGATGCTGGCAATCCGGCCTTTGCCGAGGGCCTGGAAGGTCGCGTCGAGCAATTCGATGGACGACTGGGCGCTTTTCGGTGGCGTATCGCGGCCATCGAGGAAGGCGTGCAGGTAGATTTTCTCCGCGCCGCGCTTGTAGGCCAGTTCGGCCATGGCGACCAGGTGATCCTGGTGACTGTGCACGCCGCCATCGGACAGCAGGCCCATGAAGTGCACGGCTTTGCCGGCAGCTACGGCTTTATCCACCGCGGCGCAGATAGTCGGGTTCTCGAAAAACTCGCCGTCGCGGATCGATTTGGTCACGCGCGTAAAGTCCTGATACACAACACGGCCGGCACCGAGGTTCATGTGGCCGACTTCGGAGTTGCCCATCTGGCCATCCGGCAGGCCGACGTCCATGCCACTGCCCGAGATCAGGCCGTTCGGCACGGTGGCCCACAAACGGTCCAGTACGGGCTTCTTGGCCGCAAACACGGCGTTGGACTCAGGGCTGTCACTGTGACCGAAGCCGTCGAGAATAATCAGGACCAAAGGTTTAGGCGTGGTAGTCATGGATTCCACTCGTGGCTGAGTTAAAAGAGGGCAATGGAAAAGGGAGTGGCAGTTTAAAGCGAAGTTCCGACGGCGTCACCGCCGGACGGGGTTTGGCCCACCATAGTGGCTGTGTATACTGGCCGACATTTTAACGCCCTGGAACCTCCTTCGATGGTTGCTCACCTGATTGAATTTGCCACTAACCACTATCTGCTCGTCGGTATCTTCGTCGTACTGCTGGCGTTGCTGATCGCTTATCAAATGCAAGGCGGCGGCCGCAGCCTGAGCACCGGTGAACTGACCGGGCTGGTCAACAAGGACGCGGGTGTTGTGATCGACATTCGTCCGGTCAAGGATTTCGCCGCCGGTCACATTGTTGGCGCGTTGAACATTCCTCACGACAAACTGGCCGCTCGCGTCGCCGAACTGGAAAAGCACAAGGCCAAGACCATCATCCTGGTCGACGCCATGGGCCAGACCGCCGGCACGCATGCCCGCGAACTGATGAAGTCCGGCTTCACCGCCGCCAAGCTGTCCGGCGGTATTTCCAGCTGGAAAGGCGACAACCTGCCGCTGGTGAAGTGATATGAGCAACGTCGTCGTCTATTCCAGCGATTACTGCCCTTACTGCTCGCGAGCCAAGTACTTGCTCGAGAACAAAGGCGTGGCCTTCGAAGAGATCAAGGTCGATGGCAAGCCGCAGGTGCGCGCCGCCATGGCCCAGAAGGCCGGACGTACGTCCGTGCCGCAGATCTGGATCGGCAGCACCCACGTTGGCGGCTGTGATGATTTGTTTGCCCTGGAGCGCGCCGGCAAGCTCGACGCCATGCTCAAGGCCTGAATGCCTTCCCTATAAGACCCCAAGATCAGAAAGGATCTGAGATGACTGACCAACAGAACACTGCAGCCAGCGAAGAAGACACCGCACCGCAATTCTCCTTGCAGCGCATCTATGTACGTGACTTGTCGTTCGAAGCCCCGAAAAGCCCGGCGATCTTCCGCCAGCAGTGGGAACCGAGCGTCGGTCTGGATCTGAACACTCGTCAAAAGGCCTTGGAAGGTGACTTCCACGAGGTCGTACTGACCTTGTCGGTTACCGTGAAGAACGGTGAAAACGGCGAAGTGGCGTTCATCGCTGAAGTGCAACAGGCCGGGATCTTCCTGATCAAGAACCTGGACGACGCTTCGATGAGCCACACCCTCGGCGCGTTCTGCCCGAACATCCTGTTCCCGTACGCTCGCGAAACCCTGGACAGCCTGGTGACCCGTGGTTCGTTCCCGGCCCTGATGCTGGCTCCGGTGAACTTCGATGCGCTGTACGCACAAGAGCTGCAACGCATGCAGGCGGCGGGCGAGACTCCGACCGTTCAGTAAGCGGTTCAGCAACACCCATGTGGGAGCGAGCCTGCTCGCGAAAGCGGTGTTTCAGTCGGTATTGATGTCGACTGACACGCCCTCTTCGCGAGCAGGCTCGCTCCCACATTTGTTATGGGTGTTACTTGAAACCGAGCTGGCGCCAGCCTTCGTACACGGCAACCGCCACGGTGTTCGACAGGTTCAGGCTGCGGCAGCCTTCGCGCATCGGCAGGCGCAGGCGTTGTTCACCAGGCAGGGCGTCGAGCACTTCAGCCGGCAGGCCACGGCTTTCCGGACCGAACAGGAACGCGTCGCCCTCGGCGAAGCTCGCGTCGTGGAACGGCCGCGAACCCTTGGTGGTAAAGGCAAACAGCCGCGGATGACCAAGGCTTTCCAGGCAGCTGGCGAGGTCTGCATGGCGTTGCAGGGTGGCATACTCGTGGTAGTCGAGGCCGGCCCGGCGCAGGCGTTTGTCATCCATCTCGAAGCCCAGCGGTTCGATCAAATGCAGGTGGCAGCCACTGTTGGCGCACAGCCTGATAACGTTGCCGGTATTCGGCGGAATTTCTGGTTGGAAAAGGATGACGTGAAACATGCACGGCTCCGAAGGTAAAGATGACGCGCATTCTACGCCGCAAGCGGACCCGCGTTCGAAACTATTCCCGCGGGTGATGGGTTCGCTGGCGATTGTCGGGGTGATGGTGGGGCTGATGATCGGTCGCCTGACCACGCCCGACCCCAGCGAACTGCAGCAAGTCGACGTGACGAGCGACGGGCTGGTGGTGTGGTTCAACAACGAACCCAAGTCCCACGGCGAGTTTGTGGACGGCAGCCTGGCGTTGCTGTTCGAGGCTGAGGGCAAGGCGCAGAAAGGTCAGCTCAAGCTCAACGACAAGAGCGTGAACTGGCGGGTGCGTTCGAGTGACGGGGGGCTGTTGCTGTCGGTAGTGGCGGCCCGGCCACTGCAGGGGGAGTGGGCCGGTAGCGAGGTCGATGACCGCTGGCGGCTGGAGATCCATCTCCGAGAGCAATAAAAGAGGGAATCCCCGGCCTGCCTGTACCAAGGTTCCCAAAACGGGAGGGCTCGCGCATTGCGTCGTGAGCCCGGTGTAAAGAAGGAACCCCTGACCTGCCTGTATCAAGGGCCCCAAAACTGTTTGGGCTCGTCGCAAGTGCGGTATGAGCCCGATGTAAAGAGGGGAATCCCCGGCCTGCCTGTACCAAGGTCCCCGAAACCGGGTAGTGAACTGAATCACTGAATGGACTATTGCAGGGGGCGTGCCAGGTTTTAACAAGTTGAAACAGAAACACTGATTGAAACGCCGAAAGCCCCGTATTACGGGGCTTTCGTGTTTTTTCGATAAGGGTTCGATTGCGAACGAAGGCAGGATTTCGGATCAGTTGGCGTGCGCGATTGCGGTTCACGGTGCCTTGCGGCGGTGCATTCGGCCGCCAAAAGCATCGCGGGCAAGCCCGCGATTGGATCTCACTGGCAGCGAAGTACTAACAGCCGGTTAACCCTCTTCTCCTTCATCATCATCCCCGCCATCCACCTTCATCCCCAGCTCCTTGATCTTGCGCGTCAGGGTATTACGCCCCCAACCCAGCAAAACGGCGGCATCGCGGCGGCGGCCAGCGGTATGCTTGAGTGCGGTTTCGATCATGATCCGTTCGAAGGCCGGCACTGCCGTGTCGAGCAGGCTCGACTGACCGCGAGCCAGCGCCTGATCAGCCCACTGACGCAGCGCTTGCTCCCAGTTGGTCACTGGCGCTGAATCCTGGGGCAGGCTCAGCAACTCCGGCGGCAGGTCGCTGATGTGCACTTCGCGACCCGAAGCCATCACCGTGATCCAGCGGCAGGTATTCTCCAGCTGACGCACGTTGCCGCCCCACGGCAGGTTCTTCAGGTATTCCTCTGTTTCACTTTTCAGCAGCTTCGGCTCTACCGCCAGTTCTTGCGCGGCGCGGCTGAGGAAGTGCTTGGCGAGCGTCGGGATGTCTTCGCGACGGTCCGACAGCCGCGGTATATGAATGCGGATCACGTTGAGGCGGTGGAACAAGTCTTCACGGAATTTCCCGGCGTGCACCAGGGTTTCCAGATTCTGATGCGTCGCGGCGATGATTCGTACATCAACCTTCACCGGCACATGACCGCCGACGCGATAGAACTCGCCGTCGGCCAGCACGCGCAGCAAACGGGTTTGTGTGTCAGCCGGCATGTCGCCGATTTCATCAAGGAACAGCGTGCCGCCGTCCGCCTGCTCGAACCGTCCGCGACGCAGATTGGCCGCGCCGGTGAACGCACCCTTTTCATGGCCGAACAGTTCGGACTCCATCAGATCCTTCGGGATCGCCGCCATGTTCAGCGCAATGAACGGCGAAGCCGCCCGTGGGCTGTGACGGTGCAGGGCGTGGGCCACCAGCTCTTTACCCGTGCCCGATTCACCGTTGATCAACACGGTAATGTTGGAGTGACTCAGGCGCCCGATGGCGCGAAACACTTCCTGCATCGCCGGCGCTTCACCGATGATTTCGGGTGTGCGGGTCAGGGCAACCGGGACTTCCAGGCCTTGCTGTTCCTGGGCGTGCTGGTTGGCGCGCTTGACCAGCGACACGGCTTCGTCCACGTCGAACGGCTTGGGCAGGTACTCGAACGCACCGCCCTGATAGGACGCGACAGCGCTGTCCAGATCGGAGTGCGCAGTCATGATGATCACTGGCAACCGTGGGTGTTGCTCGCGAATCCGCGCCAGAAGGTCCAGACCGCTGGCCCCGGGCATGCGGATGTCGGAGATGATCACGTCCGGCTGCTGGCGCGCCAGACGGCTCATCACGCCATCGGCGCTGTCGAAGCTTTGCGTGGTCATGCCTTCTTGTTGCAAGGCTTTTTCCAGGACCCAACGGATAGAACGGTCGTCATCGACGATCCACACGGTTTCACTACGGCTCATGTCGATGTGGCTCCTTGTTCCAGTGGCAGAAAGATCGAGAAGGTGGTGTGGCCTGGATGGCTGTCACATTCGATCAGGCCCTGGTGCTGGCTGATGATGTTCTGGGTAATGGCCAGGCCCAGCCCGGTACCGTCCGGACGGCCGCTGACCATGGGAAAGAAGATGGTTTCCTGCAGGTCTGCAGGAATGCCGGGACCGTTGTCGATGATTTCGATCTTGGTCACCAGGCGATGGCGCACGTGGCCGATGGTGAACTGGCGCATGGCGCGGGTGCGCAAAGTGATGCGGCCCAGGCGCAGCTCGTTCTGGCTGCTGATGGCCTGCATCGCGTTGCGCACGATGTTCAGGACGGCCTGAATCATCTGCTCGCGGTCGATCAGCACGTCGGGAATACTCGGGTCGTAGTCGCGCACCAGCGTGATGCAGCCTTGGCTTTCCGCCTCGACCAAATGACAGACACGTTCCAGCACTTCGTGGACGTTGCACATGGCCAGCGAAGGCAGTTTGTTGGAGCCGAGCATGCGGTCCACGAGGTTTCGCAGGCGGTCGGCTTCTTCAATGATGACGTTGGTGTAATCGCGCAGGCTCTCTTCCGGCAGTTCGCGGGCGAGCAACTGGGCTGCGCCGCGAATCCCTCCCAGCGGATTCTTGATTTCGTGAGCGAGGCCGCGCACCAGCATCTTGCTGGTTTCCTGTTTCGACAGCTGCGCCTCTTCCTTGGTGATCCGCAACAAGCGGTCTCGTGGATGGACTTCCAGCAGCAGCATGGTGGCGCCGTTGGCCAGGATCGGTGTTACCGCGTAATCGACGGTCAGCGTCTGGCCGGTGAGGGCCGTGAGCATCGCTTCGCGCTTGGTGAACGGGTGCGCCTGCTCGACCGCCTGACGCAGGGAATTCAACGCCTCGGTGGATTCAGTGAACAACTCGCTGATGAACTGCCCATGGCTTCGCTGACCGCTGATGGCCAGGAGCATCTCTGCCGCCGGGTTCATGTACTCAAGGCGCAGTTCGGCATCGAGCAGAATGGTGGCGGTGGTGAGGTTGTCGAGTAGCAAACGGTGTAGTGCGTCGCTAATGGTCATCGGGACCTCTTTTGGAGCAGGGCGCGCGCATGAATAAAGCGCTGATGCGAGGAAAATGCAAAAACCAAACCAAGGCTCCGAAAAGAAGCGTTAAAGGCCTGAAACGGGCGTTTGACGCTCGTTTGCGTGGCGTTCTGCCAGCTTTTGCGGGTACTTTCGAACCAAAATGGGTTGGAATGTGGGTACGGTGCAAGCTATTGCACCAATATAGTGCGCAAAGCTGAATGGCGTTAGAAGAAGCGCAGGAAGGGATTTTTTTCTTCTTCGGGTTTGTCTTTGAGCGGACATTCCGGTCGTTGGCCGTAGTCGGTCAGCGTGCAGGGTTTGACCTGGCGTTTCTGCGCGAGGGAGATGCGCAGCATGTGAAACGGCTGATTGGCCGTACGTTCGACGATGCGGCCCTGCTCATCGAGAATTTCTACCGACAGGTTATGGCTGCCACGGTCGATGTTGCTCAAGGCAAATACCGGACTCGGGCCGGGTTCTGCGGTGGGCTGCCCGTCCAGCAACAAACGGTAGCGATGACCCCGTTGCAGGCCGGGTTCGCTGGTGACGCTGACGATCAGCTCGCCAGCGCTGCTACGAACCGTGGCGTCGGGCTCGGGCACCAGCACTCTGAGCAGTTCGTAGCGGAACAGCGGCTTGGTTTCGTTTTTTTTCCCGGCAATCACTGGCGCTGCGCCGGTCGGGTTGGCGGACATGCTGTTGCTCGTCGCCAGCGGCACGCGTTTGGCGTTGCGGGAGCCGGGCTGGTCAGTGAAGACCCGATTACCCTGGGCGTCGATGTAGGTGAAGACTTCGGCCGACACGGGCAGCACGACCAGGCAGGCGAGCAACAGCCACCCCCTCACGGCTTGTGCACTCGCTGGACGGTGAAGGTCACGACCGGGCTCTGCTGGACGACGTCTTCCCCCTCGATCACCTGGACCGCGAGGCTGTGAGTGCCGCGATCAATGTTGACCAGCTGCAGAATTGGCACGTTGCTCGGCTGGCCATAAGGCTGATCGTCCAGCAACAACCTGAATAAATGCGGACCTTGCAGACGGGGTTTGATCAGCACGTTGACGGTGAAGGTGCCGTTGTTGGCGCGCAGCGCCTCGGTGGTGGGCAAGTTGGTCAGCTCCAGCACCTCGTAGGCGCTGCGCGGCTGTTCGCGGCTGGTGGCTTCGACAGGTGGGGCGGCAGGTGTCTGGCTCTCGACGCTATTGAGCGGCGGTAACTCGACCGGCTCCGCCTTCACGCCGTCAGGCGGCTGATTGCTGTAGGCGGTGTTCCCGGCGGCGTCGGTGTACTTATAGATCTGCGCTGCGGCGGGCAGGGCGATCAACAGCAGCATCAATAGAAAACCACGACCCATAAAATCGACCAGAAACGAAAGCGTTGGATTGCAGCATAGGTCAGTGGCGGCGGTTGGCCCAAGCTGTAAACATCCGGGAATGATTTTCGAGATCCCTCAAACACCACAGGAGTAGGGCGTTGCCGCTGAATTGCGGGCACAAAAAAGGCCTCCCGAAGGAGGCCTCTTTTTGTCACGCCGCGTGCCGCAGCGCTACCGGATCAGCAGCTGTAGTACAGCTCGTATTCCAGTGGGTGTACGAAGGTGCGGACCTTGATTTCTTCTTCGCTTTTCAGCGCGATGTAAGCGTCGATGAAGTCATCGGAGAACACGCCGCCTTTGGTCAGGAACGCGCGACCTTTGTCCAGCTCTTCCAGGGCTTCTTTCAGGCTGCCGCAAACTTGTGGGATCTCTTTCGCCTCTTCAGGCGGCAGGTCGTACAGGTTTTTGTCAGCTGCGTCGCCAGGGTGGATCTTGTTCTGGATGCCGTCCAGGCCAGCCATCAGCAGTGCAGCGAAGCCCAGGTATGGGTTGGCTGCTGGATCCGGGAAACGGGCTTCGATACGGCGAGCGCGTGGGCTGGACACGTAAGGAATACGGATCGAAGCGGAACGGTTGCGAGCCGAGTAGGCCAGCATTACCGGAGCTTCGAAGCCTGGGACCAGACGCTTGTAGGAGTTGGTCGACGGGTTGGTGAAGCCGTTCAGGGCCTTACCGTGCTTGATGATGCCGCCAATGAAGTACAGGGCGGTGTCGGACAGGCCGGCATAGCCTTCGCCAGCGAAGGTGTTCTTGCCATCTTTGGCGATGGACAGGTGAACGTGCATACCCGAACCGTTGTCGCCGTACAGAGGCTTAGGCATGAAGGTCGCGGTGCGGCCGTATGCGTCAGCAACGTTATGTACGCAGTACTTCAGGGTCTGAACTTCGTCAGCCTTGGCGACCAGGGTGTTGAACTTCACGCCGATTTCGTTCTGACCGGCAGTCGCCACTTCGTGGTGGTGAACTTCGATGACCAGGCCCATTTCTTCCATGGCGTTGCACATGGAGGTACGGATTTCGTGGTCGTGGTCGAACGGCGGAACAGGGAAGTAGCCGCCTTTGACGCCTGGACGGTGGCCACGGTTGCCGCCTTCCACGTCCTGGTCGGACATCCACGAACCTTGTTCGGAGAAGATTTTGAACATGGAACCAGAGATATCGGACTTGAACTTCACTTCGTCGAAGATGAAGAATTCTGGTTCCGGGCCAACGAATACGGTGTCACCGATACCGGTCGACTTCAGGTATTCCTCGGCGCGTTTGGCGATCGCACGTGGGTCGCGGTCGTAGCCTTGCATGGTCGAAGGCTCGATCACGTCGCAAACCAGGATCAGGGTCGGCTCTTCGGTGAACGGGTCGAGGACAGCAGTGCTGTCGTCCGGCATCAGGATCATGTCGGAGGCTTCGATGCCTTTCCAGCCAGCGATGGAGGAACCGTCGAACATTTTGCCTTCTTCGAAGAAAGCTTCATCCAGCGCGTCGCGAGCCGGCATGGTCACGTGGTGCTGAGTGCCTTTGGTGTCCGTGAAGCGCAGATCAATCCACTTGACGTCATGATCTTTGATGAGTTGAACCGACTTCGACATAGTGTCCTCCGGGTGGCTTCGGGCTTAGTAGTGGATGCCCTTAGAATGTGGGTGATGCCGGCGCGAATACTCTGCCAAGGCAACCTGCCTCACAAGGGAGCAAATTGCATGCCAGTGCCCCAGCATGGGTTTTTTGCCCCAATATCACGCTTATAAAGGCACAAATCGCATTGAGGGGCAAAATGTCGCCCTACAATGTAGCGTCGAAACCAATAAACGACCCGTTTTGGTGCGCTGAAAACCTTCTGCACATTAACTGGTTAAACCTTGAGCAATTTCCGCTATAATCCGCGCCCCCCTTTTTCGGCTGGCCCAGCGCGCGCTGTTTTCATGAAACTAATCGTAAAAGTCTTCCCCGAGATCACCATCAAGAGCCGCCCGGTACGGATGCGTTTCATCCGCCAGTTGGCCAAAAACATCCGCACCGTGCTCCGTGACCTGGACCCGGCCGTGGTGGTGAACGGTGTGTGGGACAATCTCGAGCTTGAAACCCGCGTCACTGAGCCTAAAGTCCTGAAGGACATGACCGAGCGCCTGAGCTGCATGCCGGGCATCGCGCATTTCCTGCAGGTCGACGAGTACCCGTTGGGCGACTTCGATGACATCGTCGCCAAGTGCAAGCTGCACTTCGGTGATTCGCTGGCCGGGAAGATTTTTTCGGTGCGCTGCAAACGCGCCGGCAAGCATGAATTCAGTTCGATGGATGTCGAGAAATACGTCGGCAGCCAACTGCGTCGTCAGTGCGGCGCCGCCGGAATCTCGCTGAAAGAGCCGGAAATCGAAGTTCGCATCGAAATTCGCGACAAACGGTTGTTTGTGATCCACAGCCAGCACAACAGCATCGGCGGTTATCCGCTGGGTTCCCTGGAACAGACGCTTGTGCTGATGTCCGGCGGCTTCGATTCCACTGTTGCGGCCTACCAGATCATGCGCCGTGGCCTGATGAGCCATTTCTGCTTCTTCAATCTGGGCGGGCGGGCCCATGAACTGGGCGTCATGGAAGTGGCGCACTTCATCTGGAAGAAGTACGGCAGCTCCCAACGCGTGTTATTTGTCAGTGTGCCGTTCGAGGAAGTACTGGGAGAAATTCTCGGGAAAGTCGATAACAGTCATATGGGTGTAGTTTTGAAGCGTATGATGTTGCGCGCTGCTTCCCGTATTGCCGATCGGCTGGACATCGAAGCGCTGGTCACCGGTGAAGCGATTTCCCAGGTTTCCAGCCAGACGCTGCCGAACCTGTCCGTGATCGACTGCGTGACCGACAAGCTGGTCTTGCGTCCGCTGATCGCCAGTCACAAGCAGGACATCATCGACCTGGCCAACGAAATCGGCACTGCCGACTTCGCCAAGCACATGCCGGAGTATTGCGGGGTCATCTCGGTGAACCCCAAGACCCACGCCAAGCGTCCGCGCGTGGAGCATGAAGAGAAAGAATTCGACATGGCGGTCCTTGAGCGTGCGCTCGAGAACGCCAAACTGGTGCCGATCGATCGCGTGATCGACGAATTGGGCCAGGACTTGCAGATCGAAGAAGTCAGCGAAGCACTGGCGGGCCAGATCATCATCGACATCCGACACCCGGATGCCGCTGAAGACGAGCCGCTGGAACTCGCTGGCATTGAGGTACAAGCGATGCCGTTTTATGCATTGAACGCTCGTTTCAAGGAACTGGACCCTACTCGCCAGTACCTGCTGTATTGCGACAAAGGCGTGATGAGTCGCCTGCATGCCCACCATTTGCTCAGTGAGGGGCATGCCAATGTGCGCGTTTATCGACCGAGCTAAGAGCCCGGGGCTGTTTGCCTGTGGCCTGCGTCACCGGCCCCCCGACTCTGCCGTCAAGCTGTAACGGCAAGGCCTGACTCTACTGTTAATCGCTGCCAAGACTTGTCAGCACACCGAATCCTCTGATCGAGATACACAAGTGATCGAAAATCTACGCAACATCGCCATCATTGCTCACGTTGACCATGGTAAAACCACCCTGGTAGACAAACTCTTGCGTCAATCCGGCACCCTGGAGCGCAACGAGCTCAACGACGAGCGCGTGATGGACTCCAACGACCAGGAGAAAGAGCGCGGTATTACCATTCTGGCGAAAAACACCGCCATCAACTGGAACGGCTACCACATCAACATCGTGGATACCCCGGGCCACGCCGACTTCGGCGGCGAAGTTGAACGCGTAATGTCGATGGTTGACTCCGTTCTGCTGCTGGTTGACGCTCAAGACGGCCCTATGCCGCAAACCCGTTTCGTGACCAAGAAGGCTTTCGAAGCCGGCCTGCGTCCGATCGTGGTCATCAACAAGGTTGACCGTCCAGGCGCGCGTCCGGACTGGGTTCTGGACCAGATCTTCGACCTGTTCGACAACCTGGGTGCCACCGAAGAACAGCTGGACTTCAAAGTCGTCTACGCCTCGGCCCTGAACGGTATTGCCGGTCTGGAACACACCGACATGGCTGAAGACATGACCCCGCTGTACCAGTCGATCGTCGACAACGTACCTGCGCCGAAAGTCGACCGTGACGGTCCGTTCCAGATGCAGATCTCTGCTCTGGACTACAACAGCTTCCTGGGTGTTATCGGCGTTGGCCGTATCGCTCGTGGCCGCATCAAGCCGAACACTCCGGTTGTCGCTATCGACGCCGACGGCAAGAAGCGTAACGGTCGTATCCTGAAGCTGATGGGTCACCACGGTCTGCACCGTATCGACGTTGAAGAAGCAGCTGCCGGCGACATCGTCTGCATCAGCGGCTTCGACCAGCTGTTCATCTCCGACACTCTGTGCGACCCACTGAACGTCGAAGCGATGAAGCCGCTGACCGTTGACGAGCCAACCGTTTCCATGACCTTCCAGGTAAACGACTCGCCTTTCTGCGGTAAAGAAGGCAAGTTCGTGACTTCCCGTAACATCAAGGAACGTCTGGACAAAGAGCTGCTGTACAACGTTGCTCTGCGCGTTGAAGAAGGCGACTCGGCTGACAAGTTCAAAGTCTCCGGCCGTGGTGAGCTGCACCTCTCGGTACTGATCGAAACCATGCGTCGCGAAGGCTTCGAAATGGGTGTTGGTCGTCCGGAAGTGATCATCCGCATGGTTGACGGCGTCAAGCACGAACCGTACGAAAACGTGACCATCGACCTGCCGGAAGAATCGCAAGGTTCGATCATGGAGCAGATCGGTATCCGTAAGGGCGACCTGACCAACATGGTTCCGGATGGCAAGGGCCGTGTGCGCCTTGAGTACAACATCCCGGCCCGTGGCCTGATCGGTTTCCGTAACGAGTTCCTGACCCTGACCTCCGGTGCAGGCATCCTGACCTCGATCTTCGACCGTTACGACGTGATGAAGTCCGGCGACATGTCCGGCCGTCAGAACGGCGTGCTGGTTTCGGTTGCTACCGGTAAGGCTCTGACTTACTCGCTGGAAACCCTGCAAGCTCGCGGCAAACTGTTCCTGGGTCACGGTGAAGACGTGTACGAAGGTCAAATCGTCGGCATCAACAGCCGCGACAACGACCTGGGCGTCAACCCAACCAAAGGCAAGAAGCTCGACAACATGCGTGCTTCGGGTAAAGACGAAACCATCGCTCTGGTTCCGCCTATCCGTTTCACCCTGGAACAAGCGCTTGAGTTCGTGCAAGAAGACGAACTGTGCGAAGTCACTCCTAAGTCCATCCGTCTTCGCAAGAAGATCCTGGGCGAAAGCGAGCGTACCCGCGCTGCCAAGAAAAGCGGCAACTGAGTTTCGACTTAGTTAAGGCTTAAAAAAACGCCCCCGACCGCAAGGTCGGGGGCGTTTTTGTTTGTCTGGGGTTTGTGCGGTCACTGTGGCGAGCGAGCGAGCGAGCTCGCGCTGGGCTGCGTAGCGGCCCCAGAATTTTGCAGCTGGCGCAGATTTTCTGAGTGCTATGCACTCAAGCGGGAGCAAGCTCCCTCGCCACAGTTCACAGGCTGAGGATCAGAATTTTTCGAGGGTACGACGGCTACTGCTGGTCTCGCGCGCCACTTCCTTCGGCTTGTAAGCGCAATACCCCGGCCGCGGTCCGATTTTCGGGTGATTGCGGCAAGTATCCGGGCGCTTTTCATAAATAGTGCACAGACGGCTCTTACGATCCAGGTACAGGCAATCGTTATTGCTCATGCGCTGGAGGGTGAAGATCTCGGTTTTCTGGCTGTAGCGCTCGACGATCCCTTCCTTCTGCAACCGCTTGGCGATGTTCTTCGCCGGTTCGCCGCGCTCGAACTCGTCGACGATACCGATGCGGATCAGATCCTTGATCTTGACCTCGACCGGCAGGGTGCAGCAGCTGGATACACACGAGCCACACATCGGCGCAGAATATTTGGCCCAGGTATCGAGACGATCGATTTCTGCGGCGGCGATCAGGTTGGGCTTCATCATCAGTTGTTACCAGCGTGTGTATCAGGGCGCGCGATCATACCGGGACTGGTGGATTTTTGAACAACCTTTCGCCAGATTTTTTCTTGGTCGTGCAATAAACACCGTTAATCCGGCACGGCCCCTGCATTGATTCAGGCACACGACAATGTAATGCCGGCCTATCTCGCACTAACAGGAAAAACTGCCGAACCAGAGCCCACGCCGTCTGTCTGACCGTCTAGGCTCAACTACTTCACGCTCGCTCGAGGTCTTATCGATGACTCAAGAACCACTTGTTCGCGAAGCAGAGGTGGCCGCATTTCGCGACGCCGTCTTGACCAAACTCACCTACGCGGTGGGTAAAGACCCGGATCACGCCTTCGACCACGACTGGTTCGAAGCCATTGCGCTGGCCGCGCGCGATCACATGGTCGAGCACTGGATGGATCACACCCGGCAGATCTACCGCAAAGGTCAGAAGCGGGTTTACTACCTCTCCCTGGAATTTCTCATCGGCCGGCTGCTCTACGACAGCCTGAGCAACCTCGGCCTGCTGGACGTTGCCCGCGAGGCCATGACCGAACTCGGCGTCGACATCGAGCGCATCCGCCTGCTGGAGCCTGATGCGGCCCTGGGTAACGGTGGCCTCGGTCGGCTGGCGGCGTGCTTCATGGAAAGTATGTCGACCCTCGGCATCGCCGGCCACGGCTACGGCATTCGGTATGAACACGGCTTGTTCCGTCAGGCGATTGTCGATGGCTGGCAGCAGGAACAGACCGAGCATTGGCTGGATTTCGGTAACCCATGGGAATTCGAGCGCCCCGAAGTCGTTTACCCGATCGGCTTTGGCGGCAGCGTTGAAACCGTCACCGACGACAGCGGCAAATCCAGGCAAGTCTGGTCCCCGGCTGAAACCGTGCGCGCCATTGCGTATGACACCCCGGTGGTCGGCTGGCGCGGGGCGAGCGTCAACACGCTGCGCTTGTGGCGTGCCCGTGCGATGGAAGATTTGCACCTTGAGCGCTTCAATGCCGGCGACCACTTGGGCGCGGTCGCGGAAGTGGCCCGGGCGGAAAGTATTTCCCGCGTGCTCTACCCGGCGGACAGTACCGAAGCCGGCCAGGAGCTGCGCCTGCGTCAGGAATACTTTTTTGTCGCGGCGTCTCTCCAGGATTTGCTGCGCCGCCATCGCAACATGCACACCTCGGTGCTGACCCTGGGCGATCACGCGGCGATCCAGCTCAACGATACTCACCCGTCCATTGCCGTTGCCGAGCTGATGCGTCAGTTGGTCGATGTCTACGACGTGGCGTGGGACGCTGCATGGCAGGTCACCGTCGACACGCTCTCGTACACCAACCACACGCTGTTGCCGGAGGCGCTGGAAACCTGGCCGGTCGGTTTGATGGAGCGGATGCTGCCGCGGCACATGCAGATCATTTATCTGATCAACGCTCAGCACATCGACTCGCTGCGGGCCAAAGGCATTCACGATTTCGACGTGCTGCGTGCAGTGTCGCTCATCGAAGAGGACAACGGACGCCGCGTGCGCATGGGCAACCTCGCGTTTCTCGGCTCCCACAGCGTCAACGGCGTGTCCGGGCTGCACACGCAGCTGATGCGCAAGACCGTGTTCTCCGAACTGCACAAGATCTACCCGGAGCGGATCAACAACAAAACCAACGGGATCACCTTCCGCCGCTGGCTGTATCAGGCCAACTCGGAGTTGACCTCGATGCTGGTCGACGCCCTCGGCCCTGATCTTCTGGATAACCCGGAAGAGCGCTTGCTCGATCTGGAACCCTTCGCTGAAAAAGCCGCGTTCCGCAAAGCGTTCGCCGAGCAGCGCCTGCACAGCAAGAAAGCCCTGGCGTACATCATTCATGAGCGGCTTGGGGTCGCGGTCAACCCGGCAGCGATGTTCGACGTGCAGGTCAAGCGGATCCACGAATACAAACGCCAGTTGCTCAACCTGCTGCACACCGTCGCGCTGTACCAGGCGATCCGCGCCGAGCCGGAAATCGACTGGGTGCCACGGGTGAAGATCTTCGCCGGCAAGGCCGCCGCCAGTTATCACCAGGCCAAGCTGATCATCAAACTCACCAACGACATCGCCCGGGTGGTGAACAACGACCCGACCGTGCGCGGTTTGCTCAAAGTGGTGTTCCTGCCCAACTACAACGTCAGCCTGGCGGAGAGCATCATTCCGGCGGCGGATTTGTCGGAGCAGATTTCCACCGCAGGTTTTGAAGCCTCGGGCACCAGTAACATGAAGTTCGGCCTCAACGGCGCGCTGACCATCGGCACCCTGGACGGCGCCAACGTGGAAATGTGCGAACGCATCGGCGCCGAGCACATGTTCATCTTCGGCCTCAGCGCGCAGCAGGTTGAAGCTCGCAAGCAGAACCACGAGTTCAGCGCGGTGCCGGACATTGCCGCGTCCCATCGATTGAATGACGTACTGCAAGCGATTCGCGGCGGGGTGTTTTCGCCGGACGATCCGTCCCGCTACACCGGCTTGATCGATTCGCTGATTGACTACGACCGCTTCCTGGTCTGCGCCGATTTCGATTCCTACTGGGAGGCGCAGATGCGTGTGGAAGCCCATTGGCACGATTCGAACCAATGGTGGCGTTCAGCGGTGTTGAACACGTCCCGGATGGGCTGGTTCTCCTCCGACCGGACTATTCGCGAGTACGCCACGGATATCTGGAAGGCATTGGAGTAAGTCTTCAATCGGCTCGATATACTGGCGCGCCGGAAAAGATCGCAGCCTTCGGCAGCTCCTACAGTCGGCGTTCACCTAACATTGGGTGAACGCGGTCGGTTTAGGAGCTGCCGAAGGCTGCGATCTTTGCTGTACGGGCTGCGCTAATCTTCTCGGATTGGCCACTGCGCTTAGGGATATCGACCATGCAATGGATGTTCATGCTGATTGGGCTGGTGCTGGGCTGGATACTCGACGAGTCGTTCAGCGACGCGCTGTTGGGCGCGTTGCTCGGGTTGGGGATCGGCCAGGCCGTTCGCATCGGTCGTTTGGGCACACAAGCGGCGGAACAGCGCCTTCTGCTGGAACAGGCGCAAGTAGCGCTGCATGCGGTCCAGCAGCGCCTGGCCTTGCTGGAGGTGTCTGGCGTCAAGACACCCGAAGCCAGCGAGCCGGTTGCCGAGGAACCGGTTGCCAGCGACCCCGGCCCCTCCCCTGTATTCATTCTCGAAGAAATCCCGGTCTCGGCTCCGGAGATGGTCTGGGAGCTTCCCCCCGAATTCGAACCGATCACCGCGACGGCGACGCAAGCCAGTCGTCCCTTGCCCGACGATGTCTGGAAAGCCGAGCCAGTCGCCCGTGAGCCGCAGCAACCCGTAGCTCCGCGCGGCCCAAATTTCTTCGAACGGGCCATCAGCGGCGCACGCAACTGGCTGTTCGGAGGCAACACCGTGCTGCGGGTCGGCGTGGTGCTGTTGTTCCTCGGTCTGGCGTTTCTGCTGCGTTATGCCACCGAAGGCATGGTGGTGCCGATTGAGCTGCGTTACGCCGGTGTGGCCGTGGCGGCGTTGGGCCTGCTCGGTCTGGGGTGGTGGCTGCGTCATCGCAACAACCACTATGCGTTGATGCTGCAAGGCACCGGGATTGCCGTGTTGTACCTGACGGTGTTTGCGGCCATGCGTTTGCATCCATTGCTCGATCCGACGGCGGCGCTTGGGCTGCTGGTGGCGGTAACGGTGTTCTCGGCCATTCTGGCCATCACTCAGGACTCGCTGGCATTGGCCTGCGCCGCAGCGCTGGGTGGTTTCGCCGCGCCGATCCTGACGTCTACCGGCGCCGGCAACCACGTCGCGCTGTTCAGCTACTTCGCCTTGCTCAATGCCGGCATCCTTGCCATCGCCTGGTTCAAGGCCTGGCGGCTGCTCAACCTGATCGGCTTCGTCGGCACCTTCGGCATCGGTTTCGCCTGGGGCCTGCGCTCCTACACGCCGGAATTGCTGTGGAGCACCGAACC
Organism: Pseudomonas sp. NFX71; assembly: GCF_048079215.1. NCBI lineage: Bacteria > Pseudomonadati > Pseudomonadota > Gammaproteobacteria > Pseudomonadales > Pseudomonadaceae > Pseudomonas > Pseudomonas sp. NFX71. Next base: position 2,284,501 of record NZ_CP182230.1, read on the forward strand.
GTTTCTGATTCTGTTTTTCCTGATGTACCTGGCCATCGGCCTGCTGTTCACACGGCGCAAGTTGCTGGAAATGAGCGACGCGCCCGAGGACGACAGCCGTGAGGCACTGCTGCGCTGGTCGGCGCATAAAGGTGATTACGTCGACGGCACAATGCTGTTCGGCCCGCCCCTGGTGGGTTTCGGCTTGCAGTTCGCGCTGGTGCAGCACCTGGAATTCGCCGCCGCTTTCAGCGCCCTCGCGCTGGGCATGATCTACATGGGACTTGCGCGTCTGCTGATGGGCGGACGGGCGCTGCTGCTGGCGGAAACCTGTCTGGCGCTGGGCGTGATCTTCGCCAGCCTGGCGATTCCATTGGGCCTCGATGCGCGTTGGACCTCCGCCGCCTGGGCCGTTGAAGGCGCCGGGATTTTCTGGCTCGGCCTGCGCCAGCAACGACCACTGGCCCGTGCATTTGCCTTGCTGCTGCAACTGGGGTCGGCGCTGGCGTTTCTCAGCGAGTTGCGGATCGGCGAAAGCAGCCTGCTCGACGGCGCGCCGCTGGGCGCGTTGATGCTCGGCGTGGCGTTGCTGTTCAGCTTCTACCAATTGCGCAACGCCTTGCCCGAGCAAACGTCGGAGTGGGAGCGTAAAAGCCTGCCGGTGCTGGCGTGCCTCGGCCTGACCTTTCTCTATCTGCTGGCGCCGCTGTTTTTCTTCACCCACGGTACGGCGATCAGTTGGGCGCTGGCCGGTCTGGCGACATTGTTTGTCGGCCTGCGCCTGCAATCGCGCACCTTCCTGTTTACCGCGTTTGCCGTGCAGTTGCTGGGTGGCGCGTTGTTCCTGTTGCGACTGCAAGGCGCAAGCGGTGAGTCCGGCGCGGTGTTCAGTGCAGGCTGGAGCGGCTTGCTCAGCGCGTCCCTGATCGGTCTGGCGTTGATCGCCGGCATGCTGCTGGCAGCGCGAGACGACATGGTGCGTAGCGACGTTCGGCTGTTGCGCGGTTTGTCAGTGGTGTTGCTGGCCGGTCTGGTGCTGATCAATCTGGCAGTGCTGTTCGTGCTGCCATGGCAAACCGCGAGCGCGGTGTGGGCGGCCAGTGGTTTGTTTATCATCTGGCTGAGCCTGTATCTGAAGCAACGCGTAAGTTTTGTCTTCGGCCTGCTGCTGCAGGTGATTGGCGGCGCGGCGTTTCTGTTCGCTGGGCCGGATCTGCTCGGGCCGCTGGCCAGCGAAGGATTGAAACCGCTGGCGCACAGCGGTTTCTGGACGCCGCTGGTGTTGGGATTGGCCGCATTGGTTGGCGCCTGGCGCTTGCAGCTCGGCAACCATGCTTCGGCGTTTGACGCGTTGGATTTGCAGCGCTTGTCCGAAGTGCTGCTGGTGTGGGGCGCGGGATGGTGGGCGCTGGCATGGATCAGTGATGTGCTGCGGTTTGCGCCGGTGAATCTTCAAGCGACGTTGCTGCTGACGGTCGCTGCGGTGAGTGTGGCGGTGTGGGCCGTGTTGGCGTTGCGCCTGAAATGGCCGTCGCTGGGCTTGTTCTGCACCTTGCTGATACCGGCCGCGGGTGTGGTGTTGCTCGCCGCTTGGCACTCGCGTTATCACCCGGCGGCGGATTTCGGTTGGCTGGCCTGGGCGGCGGTGTTTGTCGTGCATTTCATCTCGCTGCGGCGTCTGGCACCGATGCTGCCGGCGCGGGCCTTGAGCACTGCTCATGTGCTCGGCTGCTGGCTGTTGATCGGGGTGCTGGCGCTGGAATTGCGCTACGGCCTGCTGTTGTTGTCCGAGCAGTACAACGCCTGGCGCTGGTTGGGTTGGGCGATACTGCCGAGCCTGTATCTGGTGCTGATGGCTGCGCCACGCAACGGGCCTTGGCCAGTGTCGGCTTACGCGCGTGAATACCGCTTGTACGCGGCAGCACCTCTGGCGGTGCTGATGCTCGTCTGGTTCTGGCTGGCGAACATCGTCAGCGACGGTACGGCCGAACCGTTGCCTTACGTACCGCTGATCAATCCGCTGGAATTGGGCCTGCTGTTTGCGCTGTTCGGGGTTTATGTCTGGGCGCGCAGCGCGGTGACGCGACTGGCGATCCGCAAGGACACCTTCGATCACGCCACACAACTGATCGCCGGCGTTTCACTGTTTGCGTTCTTCACCGCGCTGGTGAACCGCACGGCTCATCATTGGGGCGGCGTCCCGTTCGAGCTGGATCTGCTGCTCGCGTCCATGCAGGTGCAGGCCGGTCTGTCGATCGTCTGGACCTTGATGGCCCTGAGTCTGATGATCGGCGGCCATCTACGACATCGTCGTGAAGTCTGGCTGATTGGCGCGGCGTTGATCGGCGTCGTGGTCGCGAAACTGTTCTTTGTCGAATTGAGTAACCGTGGCGGGCTGGCGCGGATCGTCTCGTTTATCGGTGTGGGTGTGTTGCTGTTGGTGGTGGGCTATTTCGCTCCGTTGCCACCCAAGCGTGCCGACGCCGCGCCGGAACCTGAAAACCCGGCCCCGCAAACCGAAGGAGTGTCATCTTGAGTTCGAAGCTGAACCTGGTCTGGTTGGGCGTTGTTGCCATGGGTATGGCGCTGTCGGCCGGCGCGCAGGAAAAACCGGTGGATTTCGCCACGCAAGTGCCGTTGACCGTGAGTGGCGAGGGGCCGTGGTATCGCCTTGAATTGCCCTTGGTCGTGCAATTGAACGCGCGGCAGACCGACCTGAGCGACGTGCGCGTGTTCAACGCGGCAGGCGAAGCTCAGGCCTATGCCTTGGCGCGGGAAACCGCGAAAACCAGCGAAAACCGTACCCTGACCGATGTGAAGTGGTTCCCGCTGTACAACTCCGCGGACGACACCGAGCGTGCGCCGAGTGTGCGGGTGCAATCGAGCGCCAATGGCACGCTGGTCGAAGTGCAGCCGTCGAGTCAGCTGGAGGTGGGCGAAGAAGTGCTGCGTGGCTGGTTGCTCGACGCCAGCGGCATCAAGGCACCGCTGCAGCAGTTGATCCTCGACTGGACCAGCGAGCGCGACGGCTTCCAGCGTTTCAGTATCGAAGCCAGCGACGACTTGCAGCATTGGCAGTCGTGGGGTGACGGGCAGGTGGCGCGGCTGACGTTTGCCGACGAGCGGGTCGAGCAGCATGAAGTCGGTTTGCCGGGTCAATCAGCGCGCTACCTGCGTTTGTTGTGGAGCACGCCGCAGTCGGCGCCGACGCTGACGTCGGCGCAACTGGAAAGCGCCAGCACCCGCAGCCTGCCGCTGCCGTTGGTCTGGTCGCAAGCGTTGGCCGGCAGCAGCGTGAAGGCCGGGGAATACACTTGGCAATTGCCGATGGGGCTGAATGTCGAGCGCTTGCAGGTCGAGTTGAGTCAGCCGAACAGCCTGGCGCCGGTGACCTTGTCCGGTCGTCGGGACAGCAGTCTGCCGTGGCAGCCGTTGAGCAGCGGTTTGCTTTATCGCCTGACCCAGAGTGGCCAGGACGTGGTGCAGAACGAGTTGCAGCTGTCGGGGCAAACGGTGCAGCAGTTGAAGCTGACGGTGGACGAGCGGGGCGGTGGCTTGGGTGCCGAAGCGCCAACTGTGAAGTTTGCCGTGCGCTCGACGCAATTGGTGTTCCTGGCGCGCGGTGCCGGGCCTTATACGCTGGCGCTGGGCAGCGCGACGGTGAAGGCGGCGAACCTGCCGTTGTCGACGCTGATTCCGGATTACAGCGCGGCCAAGTGGGCGGCGTTGGGCAGGGCGACAGTGGATAGCGGGGCGGTGGTGACACCGACATCGACAGCCACCTCGACTTCGCAGGTTGGGACCCACTGGAAGAAGTTCGGGTTGTGGGGGGTGTTGTTGCTGAGCGTTCTGTTCTTGGCGGCGATGGCGTTCAGCTTGTTGCGCAAACCCCCGGTCAAACCTTGAAGGCGGGTGCTGCGCACCCGATCGCCAGCAGGCTGGCTCCTACAGTTAATCGCATTCCCCTGTGGGAGCCAGCCTGCTGGCGATAGCGGTTTGCCTGACGGTAAAGATGCCCGTTTCGAACTACGCTGAACCCGGCACATGAACTCTATTGGGTGTTCCACGTCTGATAGGAGGAAATGCGCCCCGACTCGCGTTAAACTGCGCGGGTTTTTAGCCCCCCATTCCACCGGAGCCTTCCATGTCCCGCGTTACCCTGAGTCGCTATTTGATTGAGCAGACCCGTAGCAACAACACCCCTGCCGATCTGCGTTTCCTGATCGAAGTGGTGGCGCGCGCCTGTAAAGAAATCAGCCACGCCGTCTCCAAAGGCGCCCTGGGTGGTGTTCTGGGCAGCATGGGCACCGAAAACGTCCAAGGTGAAGTGCAGAAGAAGCTTGATGTGATGTCCAACGACATCCTGCTCGAAGCCAACGAATGGGGCGGTCACCTGGCCGGCATGGCATCCGAAGAAATGGACAATGCCTACCAGATCCCGGGCAAATACCCGAAAGGCGCCTACCTGCTGGTGTTTGACCCGCTGGACGGTTCGTCGAACATCGACATCAACGCGCCGGTCGGTACGATCTTCTCGGTGCTGCGTTGCCCGAACGAATACCTGACCCAGAACGAGCCTTTGAACGAAAAGGCCTTCCTGCAGCCAGGCACTCAGCAGGTTGCCGCCGGTTACGCGATTTACGGTCCACAGACCATGCTGGTTCTGACCCTGGGCAATGGCGTCAAAGGCTTCACCCTGGATCGTGAAATGGGCAGCTTCGTACTGACCCATGAAGACATCACGATCCCGGAGTCCACCCAGGAATTCGCGATCAATGCGTCCAACCAGCGTCACTGGGAAGCGCCGGTACAACGCTACGTCGGCGAATTGCTGGCTGGCGACGAAGGCCCGCTGAAAAAGAACTACAACATGCGCTGGGTCGCCGCGATGGTTGCCGACGTGCACCGCATCCTGACCCGTGGCGGCTTGTTCATGTACCCACGCGACAGCCGCGAGCCGTCGAAGCCGGGCAAACTGCGTCTGATGTACGAAGCCAACCCGATGTCGTTCCTGGTTGAACAAGCCGGCGGCGCCTCCACCGATGGTCACCAGCGCATCCTCGACATTCTGCCGGACGGCTTGCACCAGCGCGTAGCGGTGTTCCTCGGTTCGAAAGAAGAAGTCGCACGCATCACGGCTTACCACAAGGAATAAACCATGACCGCGCCCTGGCAGCCGTTGCTCGAATGGTGGTTCGGAAACGCCGAATCACCGATCGAAACAGCGGCAGAGAAGGGCAAGTTATGGTTCGGCAAGCGCGACAGCCAGGACCTCGAAGCGCAGACGCGTTTCGGGGACTGGGTCGAGCAGGCACTGGCCGGCGGATTGACTGACTGGGCGCAACGCCCCGACGGTTGGCTGGCCCTGGTGCTGCTGCTCGATCAACTTCCGCGAATGATCTTTCGCGACACTCCACAATCCTTTGCAGGCGATCCCAGGGCGCAGGCTCTCGTAGCGCAAGGCATTGCTGCGGATTTCGATCGACAGTTGCGGCCGATTCAGCGGGTGTTTATCTACCTGGTGTTTGAGCATTGCGAGAATCTGGCGGTGCAGAATGAAGCGGTCTCGCGCTATATCGACCTTGTGGCACAGCAGCCGGAGGCCGAGCGGAAACTTTTTACCGACTATCTGAACTATGCCGAGAAGCATCAGCAGGTGATTGCGCGGTTTGGGCGGTTTCCACACAGGAATGCGGTATTGGGAAGGGAATCGACGGCTGAGGAGTTGGCGTTTCTTTCGGGGCCAGGGTCTCGGTTTTAGATTTCCATTTCGGCTGATGCCGTCACCGCCAGCAGGCTGGCTCCCACAGGAGTTTGTGATCGACACAAACCTATTGTGGGAGCCAGCCTGCTGGCGATGAGGCCAGTAAGAGCACCTCAGATTCTGAAACTGCCCACCAACTGCTTCAACCGCGCCGCCTGCTGCTCAAGATCAGAGCACGCGCGCAACGTCGCCTGCAGGTTCTCCACACCCTCCTGATTCAGCGTGTTGATCTCGGTGATGTCGACGTTGATCGATTCCACCACGGCGGTCTGCTCTTCGGTCGCCGTCGCCACGGACTGGTTCATCCCGTCGATCTCGCCGATCCGCTGGGTCACGCTGCCCAGACGCTCGCCCGCCTGGTTGGCGATGCCCACGCTGCTTTCGCTCTGGCGCTGGCTGTCGGTCATGGTGCTCACCGCTTCGCGGGCGCCGACTTGCAGTTCCTCGATCATCTTCTGCACTTGCTGCGCCGAATCCTGGGTGCGGTGGGCGAGGTTGCGCACTTCATCGGCGACCACGGCAAAACCGCGACCGGCTTCACCGGCCCGTGCCGCTTCGATGGCGGCGTTCAATGCCAACAGGTTGGTCTGCTGCGAGATGCTGGTGATCACTTCCAGAATCTGCCCGATGTTCACCGTGTTGCTGTTGAGCGTCTCGATGTTGCCGCAGGAATCGCTGATCTTCGCCGAGAGCTGTTGCATCGCCGCGATGGTTTTATCCACCACCTGCTGACCGTCTTCGGCCAGGGCGCGCGCGTCGCTGGAGTGCTGCGAGGCGAGGGCGGCGTTCTGGGCGATTTCCTGGGCGGCGGCGCCCAGTTCGTTGATCGCCGCGGCCACGCTGCTGGTGCGCGAAGCTTGCTGGTCGGAGTTGAACATCGACGAGTTGGACGCGGCGACGACCCGCAGTGCGACTTCGTTGACCTGGCCGGTGGCTGAGGACACTTCGCGGATCGAGGTGTGAATACGTTCTACAAAACGATTGAACGAGGTGCCCAGTGCACCGAATTCGTCATGGCCGTGAATGATCAGGCGTTTGGTCAGGTCACCTTCGCCTTCGGCGATGTCATGCATGGCGCGGCCCATGGTCAGCAGCGGCTGCATCAGGAAACTGATCAGCATGCCCAGCAACGCGATGATGATCACTACGGCGATGACCATGGCGATGATCGCCGAGGTGCGGAATTCGCTGATCATCGAGAACGCGGTGTCCTGATCCAGCACCAGCGCCACGTACCAGTTTGCCGACGGCACACCGTTGACGTGAGTGAAGGAAATGAACTGGCGCTTGCCGTCGATCTCGACTTCTTTCAGGCCCGGGCTGACTTGCGGGGCACCGTTCGGGTAGGCGTCGGCCAGATTCTTGAGGACCAGTTTGCTGTCCGGGTGAATCAGGATCTTGCCGTCGGCGCTGACGATAAACGCATGACCGTGACCGCCGAAGTTCAGCGAGTTGATGATCGCGCTGACGCTGGACAGGTCAATATCGGCGCCGGCGACGCCGATCATCTGGCCCTGGCGCTGTACCGGCGTGGCGACGGTGATCACCAGTTTGCCGGAGGACGCCGCGATGTAGGGTTCGGTGACGATGGTCTGTTGGGCGCTGTTGGCTGCCTTGTACCAGCCGCGTGCGCGAGGGTCGTAGTCCGCGGCACGATTGCCGGCCGGAACCGAAAACATCACACCGTCGGTGCCACCAAAGTAGCTCAGCTGGAAGTTGCTGGTGTAGGCGGGCAGGTCGATGACCCGCTTGAGGCTGGCCAGGGCACTGCCATCCACTACGATCTGCTGGGACAGCGACTGCAGCAACTGAATGCGGCTTTCCAGCCAGGTCTGGATGTTGCTGGTGGTCAGGCTGCCGAGTTCCTGCATCGACGATTCGGTACTGCTGCGCAGGGTCTGCCGCTGGCGGTAGTCGTTGAAAAGGATGAAACAAGCGAATGCGACGGCCACTACGAGGGCAGCAGCCAGCAGAATCTTGTGGCTGAATTTCATGTTTCTGGTCATTAAATGAGCTACCGCGGAGGGGCTGGTCAACAAGGGGCGCCAATTTGCCACAGGAGCGGGCTTTGCGCTGCATTTATGTCGACTCGCCGGCGCCAAAGATTAGGCGACTTTTGCCAAAACCGATGAAATGCTCAACGGCGAAAGAAAGTGGCTGATTTTTCGGCAAAAGGCAGACGAGCGGCCCAACAAATAGGCGCTCGGTCAGGGAACCAGACAGGGCTTTTCTCTTCTAAGCTTCAGCTTGGCAGCCATGCCATTCCCCTTCGCCCCAGGAGCTACACCATGTCGCTGCGTTCCATCGCTTTGCTTTCGTTCTGCGTGTTGCTGGCCGCATGCGGCAAGATCAATCAGGAAAATTATTCGAAGCTGTCGACAGGCATGCCCAAGGCCGAGGTGGAAACCTTGTTGGGCAAACCGACCGACTGCTCGGGCGCGCTCGGCATGTCCAGTTGCACCTGGGGCGACAAGAACAGCTTTATCAGCGTGCAGTACGCCGGTGACAAAGTGTTGATGTTTTCCGGCCAAGGCCTGAAGTAATCCGGGGCGATGCGCCCGCGGGAGAAAAACAATGAAACGGTTATTGATCCTCCTTTTTGCCGGCCTGGTATTGGCTGGCTGTGCCACTTCTGGCGAAGATCCATTGGCGCCGAAAACCGTCGCCAGCGTCAATTTGAAGAAGTACCAAGGGACCTGGTACGAGTTGGCACGTCTGCCGATGTATTTTCAGCGCAACTGTGCGCAATCCGAAGCCCATTACACGCTCAAGCCGGACGGTAACGTGCTGGTGCTGAACCGCTGCCTGACTGCGGATTGGCAGTGGGAAGAGGCCAAGGGCACGGCGTATCCGCAAGTGCCAGGCAAGACCGACAAGCTGTGGGTCGAGTTCGACAACTGGTTCTCGCGATTGCTGCCGGGTGTGGCGAAGGGGCAATACTGGGTGTTGTACGTCAGCGATGACTACAAGACTGCCATCGTCGGTGATCCTAGTCGCCGGTATCTGTGGCTGCTGTCGCGAACCCCTACGGTCAACGGCGTAGTGCGCGAAGAGCTGCTGAGCAAGGCGCGTCAGCAGGGATATGACACGACGCGGCTGATCTGGCGTGCGACGGATACGCAGATGGCCAAGACCTCGAACTGACGGCTAGTAAAGAACAAATATGGGAGCGAGCCTGCTCGCGATAGCGGAGTATCAGTCAACACTTCTGTTGAATTTGATCGCCCTGTCGCGAGCAGGCTCGCTCCCACATTTCGTTTGTGTCAGCCCAGGAGGTCGCGCAGGACTTGGGTAAACGCGCGGTTACTTTCTTCTTCTGCTGCATGACGCCCGTCACGCACCACCCACTGGCCATTGACCAGCACATCGCGCACCTGGCGATCGCCGCCGGCAAACAACCAACGATTGAGGATCCCGTCACCGCTGGCCGTTGCCAGGTACGGATCGCTACCGTCCAGCACCAGCCAATCCGCCCGTTTGCCAACCGTCAGCGCACCGATCGGCTGCCCCAGCGCCTGAGCGCCGCCATCCAGCGCAGCGTCATATAGCGTGCGGCCAACCATCGGCTGATCCGCGCCATACAGCCGATTACGCCGCTGATCGCGCAGGCGCTGGCCGTATTCCAGCCAACGCAATTCTTCCACCACGCTCAATGAAACATGGCTGTCGGAACCGATGCCCATGCGCCCGCCCTGGGCGAGGAAATCCACCGCCGGGAAAATCCCGTCGCCGAGGTTGGCTTCGGTGGTCAGGCACAGACCGGCGATGGCGCGACTCTTGGCCATCAGCGCGACTTCTTCCGGGTTGGCGTGAGTCGCGTGCACCAGGCACCAGCGCTGATCGACATCGGTGTTTTCGTACAGCCATTGCAGGGGGCGACGACCGCTCCAGCTCAGGCAGTCATCGACTTCCTTCTGCTGTTCGGCGATGTGAATGTGCACCGGACACTGCTTGTCGCTGGCCGCCAGTACTTCGCTGATTTGCTGTGGGGTGACCGCGCGCAATGAGTGGAAACACAGACCCAGCGATTGCGCCGGTTGCTGCGCCAGGATCGGCTGCAAGCGCGACTGCAGCTTCAGGTAATTTTCAGTGCTGTTGATAAAGCGACGCTGGCCATCGTTCGGCGTCTGGCCACCGAAACCGGAATGGCTGTAGAGCACCGGCAGCAAGGTCAAGCCGATACCGGCGGAACTGGCCGCCTGGCTGATGCGCAGCGCCAGTTCGGCCGGATCTGCGTAAGGCTGGCCGTTGGTGTCGTGATGCACATAATGAAATTCCGCGACCGAGGTGTAACCGGCCTTGAGCATTTCGATGTACAGCTGACGGGCGATTACACCGAGCTGATCGGGGCTGATTTTTCCGACGAGCCGGTACATCAGATCGCGCCAGGTCCAGAAACTGTCGTTCGGATTACCGGCCACTTCGGCCAATCCGGCCATCGCCCGCTGGAAGGCGTGGGAGTGCAGATTCGGCATGCCCGGCAGCAGTGGACCGCTTAGCCGTTCGGCGTCATCTGCGTTGGAATTGGCCTGGACATGGGTCAAAACGCCGTCGGCGCTGACCTCAAGACGTACATTGTTGGCCCATCCACTAGGCAGCAGCGCGCGTTCGGCAAAGAAGGCGGACATGGTTCAGCACCCCATCGTGTGTTATTTGTATATACATATACAGACGTTTGCCTGCTCGGTAAACTCCGGCAAGCTAGCAACCCTCACCAAATGAACAAGGATTTACCGTGCCGACTCCGCCTACAGTGTCACCGTTGGCCGCGAACATGGGCGACAGTCCGGCGCCCTTGTACGCTCGCGTCAAACAAATGATCACCCAGCAGATCGACAGTGGAAACTGGCCGCCGCACTACCGCGTTCCGTCGGAAAGCGAGTTGGTCAGCCAACTCGGGTTCAGTCGCATGACCATCAACCGCGCGCTGCGCGAGATGACCGCCGACGGCCTGTTGGTGCGTATGCAGGGCGTCGGCACGTTCGTCGCCGAGCCGAAAAGCCAGTCTGCGCTGTTTGAAGTACACAACATCGCCGACGAAATCGCCTCCCGTGGCCATCGCCATACATGCCAGGTGATCACGCTTGAAGAAGAGGCCGCCGGTTCCGAGCGCGCCCTGGCCCTGGACATGCGTGAAGGCCAAAAGGTCTTCCACTCGCTGATCGTGCATTTCGAAAACGACATTCCGGTGCAAATCGAAGACCGTTTCGTCAACGCGCTGGTGGCGCCGGACTACCTCAAGCAGGACTTCACCCTGCAAACGCCTTACGCCTATCTGAACCAGGTCGCGCCGCTGACTGAAGGCGAGCACGTGGTCGAGGCGATTCTGGCCGAGGCCAGCGAGTGCAAATTGCTGCAGATTGAAAAGGGCGAGCCGTGCCTGCTGATCCGTCGCCGTACCTGGTCCGGCCGTCAGCCAGTGACTGCCGCCCGTTTGATCCACCCCGGTTCCCGTCATCGTCTGGAAGGTCGGTTTCACAAATGAGTCAGGTCAAGGTTTTACGCGCTGTCGATTACCCACGCATGCCATGGAAAAATGGCGGTGGCAGTACCGAAGAAATCACCCGCGACGCGGGCACTGGCCTTGATGGTTTCGGCTGGCGCCTGTCAATTGCCGATATCGCCGAGTCGGGCGGGTTTTCGACCTTCGCCGGTTACGAGCGGATCATCACGGTGTTGCAGGGCGACGGCATGACCTTGTCGGTGGATGGCCAGTTCACGCGGCCGTTGTTACCGTTGGACCCCTATGCCTTCAGCGGCGAGAGCCAGGTGTCCTGCACGTTGCTGGGTGGTCCGATTCGCGACTTCAACCTGATTTATGCGCCGCAGCGTTACAGCGCGCGGTTGCAGTGGCTGGACGGCGAGCAGCGGTTTTTCAGCGAGGCCGGGACGGTGCTGGTGTTCAGTGTGAGCGAAGCGCTTGAGGTGACGGTCGAAAACAATGCCCAGCAATTGGGTCGTCATGATTGCCTGCAACTCGTCGGTAACACCGGCCTGCTGGACGTCTCCAGCAACGGCGCCTGCTGCGTGATCGAGCTGACTGCACACTGATCCAACTGTTTACAACATCTCTGTGGCGAGGGCGCTTGCTCCCGCTCGGCGGCGAAGCCGTCGTAAAAAGCCCGCTAGCGAAATCTATCTGACAAATCTCGGTTGAATGGTTTAAGGGCTGCTTCGCAGCCCAGCGGGAGCAAGCGCCCTCGCCACAAAAGCAATCACCTTTCCTGTTTCTCAGCGCGCACCACTTTGTTACCGAACGCCCCAGCGTGGCGCAAAACCACGCTCAAGTAACGAGCCATCATCCCTCCGCACAATCCCCCCGAAAAATTTCATCTTCCTCATAACCCTTGATCTACAGGCTTCCCAGCCTTTTCAGAATTTTTCTCGAATGCCCATCCAATAAGTTGGCCGCTTGATTGCATATGCTTGTATGTACAAGTAAAGACGTATGCGTATGAGTCGACCGAGACTCTCCGCAGCGTCCACTGATTCGCTTGTGTCGCTGTGACGCGCACAGGCTGGCTTACCCACCGCCAGGGTTGGTTTGGATTGATCGCTGAGGAGTCTTTTTCGTGACTGACATTAAACCTACTAAGTTTCGTGACGTTGAAATCCGCGCTGCCCGCGGTAACAAGCTGACCGCCAAGAGCTGGCTGACTGAAGCGCCGCTGCGCATGCTGATGAACAACCTCGACCCGGAAGTCGCCGAGAACCCTAAAGAACTGGTGGTTTACGGTGGTATCGGTCGTGCGGCGCGTAACTGGGAATGCTACGACAAGATCGTTGAAAGCCTGACCAATCTGAATGACGACGAGACCCTGCTGGTGCAATCCGGCAAGCCGGTCGGCGTGTTCAAGACTCACACTAACGCCCCGCGCGTATTGATCGCCAACTCCAACCTCGTACCGCACTGGGCGAGCTGGGAACACTTCAACGAACTCGACGCCAAAGGCCTGGCCATGTACGGCCAGATGACCGCCGGCAGCTGGATCTACATTGGCAGCCAGGGCATCGTCCAGGGGACCTACGAAACGTTCGTCGAAGCCGGTCGCCAGCACTATAACGATGACCTGAAAGGTCGTTGGGTCCTGACCGCAGGCCTGGGCGGCATGGGCGGCGCTCAACCTCTGGCTGCAACCCTGGCCGGTGCTTGCTCGCTGAACATCGAATGCCAGCAGGTCAGCATCGATTTCCGTCTGAACAGCCGTTATGTCGACGAGCAAGCCACCGACCTCGACGACGCACTGGCCCGCATCGACAAATACACCAAGGAAGGCAAGGCGATTTCCATCGCTCTGCTGGGCAACGCGGCGGAAATTCTGCCGGAACTGGTCAAGCGCGGCGTGCGCCCGGACATGGTCACCGACCAGACCAGCGCCCACGACCCGCTCAACGGTTACCTGCCGGCCGGCTGGACCTGGGAAGAGTACCGCGCTCGTGCCAAGACCGAGCCTGCAGCCGTGGTGAAAGCCGCCAAGCAATCGATGGCCGTGCACGTTAAAGCGATGCTCGAATTCCAGAAGATGGGCATTCCGACCTTCGACTATGGCAACAACATCCGTCAGATGGCCCAGGAAGAAGGCGTGGAAAACGCATTCGACTTCCCTGGCTTCGTACCGGCCTACATCCGCCCACTGTTCTGCCGTGGCATCGGTCCGTTCCGTTGGGCTGCACTGTCGGGTAACGCTGAAGACATCTACAAGACCGACGCCAAGGTCAAAGAACTGATCCCGGACGACGCCCACCTGCACAACTGGCTGGACATGGCGCGCGAGCGCATCAGCTTCCAGGGGCTGCCGGCTCGTATCTGCTGGGTTGGCCTGGGCCTGCGCGCCAAGCTTGGCCTGGCGTTCAACGAAATGGTTCGCAGCGGTGAATTGTCCGCGCCAATCGTGATCGGTCGCGACCACCTGGACTCCGGTTCGGTCGCCAGCCCGAACCGCGAAACCGAATCCATGCAGGACGGCTCCGACGCCGTGTCCGACTGGCCACTGCTCAACGCTCTGCTCAACACCGCGAGCGGCGCGACCTGGGTTTCCCTGCACCACGGCGGCGGCGTCGGCATGGGCTTCTCCCAGCACTCGGGCATGGTGATTGTCTGCGACGGTACTGACGAAGCGGCCGAGCGTATCGCTCGCGTTTTGCACAACGACCCGGCAACTGGCGTTATGCGTCACGCCGATGCGGGTTACCAGATCGCGATCGACTGCGCCAAGGAACAGGGCCTGAATCTGCCGATGATTACCGGCAAGTAATGCTTGCTCCTACAGGGAGCCCGCCAACCCACAATAACAATCCACAGAGGTTGAACCATGGCAGTTAACAACGATCGTGCAGGCAGTAAACCGTTGATCGAGAAACGCTCGATCGACTACATCCCGGAAGCGGAGAGACACGGTCGTCTGTTGAGCCAGTTCACCCTGTGGATGGGTGCCAACCTGCAAATCACCGCGATTGTCACCGGGGCCCTGGCCGTGGTGCTGGGCGGTGATGTGTTCTGGTCATTGATCGGTTTGCTGATCGGGCAACTGCTCGGCGGTGGGGTGATGGCGCTGCATGCCGCGCAAGGGCCAAAGCTTGGCTTGCCGCAGATGATCTCCAGCCGTGTGCAGTTTGGTGTTTATGGCGCGGCCATCCCGATCGTGCTGGTCTGTTTGATGTACCTCGGTTTCACCGCAACCGGAACGGTACTTTCCGGCCAGGCGCTGGGCCAGTTGTTTGGCGTCAGTGACACCGTCGGTATCCTCATCTTCGCCAGTGTCATCGTGCTGGTCACGGTACTCGGCTATCGGGTGATCCATTGGATTGGCCGGGTTGCCAGTGTCATTGGGGTGATTGCCTTTGTTTACTTGTTCAGTCGTCTGATAAGCCAGACTGACGTTGGCGCACTCCTGCAAATCCGCCACTTCAGCTGGAGCAGCTTCCTGCTGGCGGTGTCGCTCGCGGCGTCCTGGCAGATCGCCTTCGGCCCTTACGTGGCTGACTATTCTCGCTACTTGCCGAGCAAGACTTCCTCGGTGAAAACCTTTTTCGCCGCGGGTGCAGGTTCGGTCATTGGCGCACAGGTGGCGATGATCCTCGGCGTGTTTGCCGCCGCCTCGGCCAACGGGCAATTCGTCGGCCACGAAGTGGCCTACATCGTCGGTCTGGGCGGTGCCGGTGCCACGGCTGCGCTGCTGTACTTCAGCATCGCGTTCGGCAAGGTCACCATCTCCACGCTGAACTCCTACGGCAGCTTCATGTGCATTGCGACCATCATCAGCGGTTTCCGTGGTGACCTGAAAGTCACGCGCTTGCAGCGTCTGCTCTTCGTGCTGGTGATCGTCGGTGCTGCGACCCTGATGGCGTTGCTCGGCCAGCACTCGTTCCTCGGTGCGTTCAAGTCTTTCATCCTGTTCCTGCTGGCGTTCTTTACGCCATGGAGCGCGATCAACCTGGTGGACTACTACTGCATCACCCGTGAGCGCTATGACGTGCCGGCGCTGTCCGATCCAAACGGTCGCTATGGTCGCTGGAACATGCTCGGTATCAGCGTCTATGTGTTCGGTGTGCTGGTGCAGCTGCCGTTCATTTCCAGCAAGTTCTACACCGGTCCGCTGGTGGCCGCGCTGGGTGATGTGGATATTTCCTGGATCATCGGTCTGGTGATTCCTGCAGCCCTGTATTACGTGTGTGCGAAAAAATGGCACGGCACCGTGCCCGATCACCTGATTCTGCCGGTCGAGCAGGACAGCGTTGTACAACCTAAAACAAGCGGGGCCGGTCGCGCTGCGGCGCAGGCCTGATTGGACGTGGACAGGGCTGGATGCCTCTTGACTGCCGTAAGCCAATTCATGATTAGGAGCGTCAAACAATGAAATCGAACAAGACCCTGCTGACCACATTGCTTTCCATGGGCCTGTTGGCCAGCGCCGGCGCCACTCAGGCTGCCGGTTGGTGCGAATCGGGCAAACCGGTGAAATTCGCCGGCCTGAACTGGGAAAGCGCCATGTTGCTGACCGACGTGCTGCAAGTCGTGTTGGAGAAAGGTTACGACTGCAAGACGGATAGCCTGCCGGGCAACTCCATCACCATGGAAAACGCCCTGAGCAGCAACGACATTCAAGTGTTTGCCGAAGAATGGGTCGGCCGCAGCGAAGTCTGGAACAAGGCCGAGAAGGCCGGCAAGGTCGTCGGTGTCGGTGCGCCAGTCGTAGGCGCAGTCGAAGGCTGGTACGTGCCGCGCTACGTGATCGAAGGCGATGCCAAGCGCAAGCTGGAAGCCAAGGCGCCGGACCTGAAAAATATTGCTGACCTGGCCAAGTATTCCTCGGTGTTCAAAGACGCCGAAGAGCCTTCCAAGGGCCGTTTCTACAACTGCCCGGCCGGCTGGACCTGTGAGCTGGATAACAGCGAAATGCTGAAAAGCTACGGTCTGGAAAGCAGCTACACCAACTTCCGCCCAGGCACCGGTCCGGCGCTGGATGCCGCCGTGCTGTCGAGCTACAAGCGTGGCGAGCCGATCCTGTTCTACTACTGGTCGCCAACACCGCTGATGGGCCAGGTTGACCTGGTCAAACTCGAAGAGAAACCAGGGGTGAACAAGCAAGTGACGATCAAGGTCGGCCTCTCCAAGACCTTCCACGAGCAAGCCCCGGAACTGGTGGCCGTGCTGGAAAAGGTCAACCTGCCGATCGACCTGCTGAACCAGAACCTCGGGCGCATGGCCAAAGAGCGGATCGAGTCACCAAAACTGGCGAAAATTTTCCTCAAGGAACATCCTGAAGTCTGGCACGCATGGGTGAGCGAAGACGCAGCCAAAAAGATCGACGCGGCCTTGTAGGTTGAGCCTCTCCGACTGTCGGCAACGGCAGTCGGACGCTGAATCGCAACCCCTTGATTGAGAGTCTCTTATGTTTCCCGAAAGCTTTACCTTTTCCATCGCCGACTGGGTCAACGGTTGGGTCGATTCGCTGGTCACCAACTACGGCGACGTGTTCCGGCACATCTCCGACACCCTGTTGTGGGCCATCGTCAATCTTGAAGGGCTGCTGCGCGCGGCGCCCTGGTGGCTGATGCTGGCGATCGTGGCGGGCATTGCCTGGCACGCGACCCGCAAGGTCGTGACCACCGCCGTCATTGTCGGTCTGTTGTTCCTGGTGGGCGCGGTCGGGCTCTGGGACAAGCTGATGCAGACCCTCGCGCTGATGATGGTGGCGACGGTCATTTCGGTGCTGATCGGCATTCCGCTGGGCATTCTCTCGGCGCGCAGCAATCGCCTGCGTTCGGTGCTGATGCCGCTGCTGGACATCATGCAGACCATGCCGAGTTTCGTGTACCTGATCCCGGTGTTGATGCTGTTCGGTCTGGGCAAGGTCCCGGCGATTTTCGCCACCGTGATCTACGCTGCGCCACCGCTGATCCGCCTGACCGATCTGGGCATCCGCCAGGTCGACGGCGAAGTGATGGAAGCGATCAACGCCTTTGGTGCCAACCGCTGGCAGCAACTGTTTGGTGTGCAATTGCCGCTGGCCCTGCCGAGCATCATGGCCGGGATCAACCAGACCACCATGATGGCCCTGTCGATGGTGGTGATTGCCTCGATGATCGGCGCCCGTGGCCTTGGCGAAGATGTGTTGGTGGGGATTCAGACCCTCAACGTCGGACGTGGCCTTGAAGCCGGTCTGGCGATCGTGATTCTGGCAGTGGTCATCGACCGCATTACTCAGGCGTATGGTCGGCCACGGCATGAGGTGAGCAAATGAACAACGAAGCCATCAGCAAAATCGAAGTCAAAAACGTCTTCAAGATTTTCGGCAACCGTTCCAAGGAAGCGCTGGGCATGATCGGCCAGGGCAAGACCAAGGATCAGGTGCTGGCCGAAACCGGCTGCGTGGTCGGCGTGAACGACCTGTCGTTGAGCATCGGTAGCGGCGAGATCTTCGTGATCATGGGCCTGTCCGGCTCCGGCAAATCGACCCTGGTGCGCCACTTCAACCGCCTGATCGACCCGACCAGCGGCGCGATCCTGGTGGATGGCGTGGACATCCTGCAATACGACATGGACGCCCTGCGCGAATTTCGCCGGCGCAAGATCAGCATGGTGTTCCAGAGCTTCGGCCTGCTGCCGCACAAGACCGTGCTGGACAACGTCGCCTACGGCCTGAAAGTGCGTGGCGAGAGCAAGCAAATGTGCTCCGAGCGCGCGCTGCACTGGATCAACACCGTGGGCCTGAAGGGCTACGAAAACAAATACCCGCACCAGCTCTCGGGCGGCATGCGTCAGCGTGTGGGCCTGGCCCGCGCACTGGCGGCGGACACCGACATCATCCTGATGGACGAAGCGTTCAGTGCGCTCGATCCGCTGATCCGCGCGGAAATGCAGGACCAGTTGCTGGAACTGCAAAAGACCCTGCACAAGACCATCGTCTTCATCACCCACGACCTCGACGAAGCCGTACGCATCGGCAACCGCATCGCAATCCTCAAGGATGGCCGCCTGATTCAGGTCGGCACGCCGCGAGAGATCCTGCATTCGCCGGCGGATGAGTATGTGGACCGGTTCGTACAGCGGCGTGCGGCGGTGGTTTAAACGCTTTTGTGGCGAGGGGATTTATCCCCGTTCGGCTGCGAAGCAGTCGTAAACCAGTACACGCGTTATGCCTGAGAAACTGTGGCGGTAGGTTTTGGGGCCGCTTCGCTGCCCAACGGGGATAAATCCCCTCGCCACAGGGTTTCAGTGTTCAACAGAATTGGTATGAGGCTCCAGATGTCCCAGGCTGAAAAAATCGTTATCGCCGACGCCCCTCTGCGTTGGCAGGATGTAGTCGCCGTCGCCCGCCACGGCGCTCAGCTTGAGCTGTCGACCCAAGCCTGGGCGCGGATCGAGAACGCTCAGGCGATCGTCCAGCGCATCGTCGCCAGCGGCGAACGCGCTTACGGCGTCAACACGGGCTTGGGCGCGTTGTGCAACGTCTCTCTGAAAGACGAACAACTCAGCCAGCTGTCGCGCAACACCTTGCTCAGTCACGCTTGTGGCGTCGGCGCACCACTGGCCGACGACCAGACCCGGGCGATCATGTGCGCCGCGATCCGCAACTACAGTCACGGCAAGTCCGGCATTCATCGCCGGGTGGTCGAAGCGCTGCTGGCACTGCTCAATTGCGGCATCACCCCGCAAGTGCCGTCCCAGGGCTCGGTGGGTTACCTGACCCACATGGCGCACATCGGCATTGCGCTGCTGGGCGTCGGCAATGTCAGCTATCGCGGGCAGATCGTTTCTGCGCAACAGGCCTTGGCCGAAGAAGGTCTGCAACCGGTTCAACTCGGCGCCAAAGACGGCTTGTGCCTGGTCAACGGCACGCCGTGCATGAGCGGCCTCAGCGCCCTTGCGATTGCCGATGCCACGCGCCTGCTGCAATGGGCCGACGTGATCGGCGCCATGAGCTTCGAAGCCCAGCGCGGCCAGATCGCAGCGTTCGATGCCGAAATCATCGCCCTCAAACCGCATCCCGGCATGCAGCAGGTCGGCATCAATCTGCGGGCGCTGCTTGATGGCAGTGAAGTGATTGCGTCGAGCAAAGGTATCCGCACCCAGGATGCGCTGAGCATCCGTTCGATCCCACAGGTCCACGGTGCTGCACGGGATCAACTGGCGCACGCGATCCAACAGATCGAAACCGAACTCAATGGCTGCACCGACAACCCATTGCTGCTGGGCACGCCGGACAATTTCCGCATCATGTCCCAGGCCAACCCGCACGGTCAGTCCGTGGCCATGGCCGCTGATCTGCTGGCCATCGCCATGGCGGAAATAGGTTCCATCGCCGAGCGACGTCTCGACCGCTTGATCAACCCGCACGTCAGCGGTCTGCCGGCGTTCCTTGTGGCCAATCCGGGTGTGAACTCCGGAATGATGATCGTGCAATACGTGGCTGCTTCGCTGTGTGCGGAAAACCGTCAACTGGCGCAACCGGCGGTCCTCGACAACTACGTGACGTCCGGTCTGCAAGAAGATCACCTGAGCATGGGCACCAACGCCGCGCTGAAGCTGCATCGCGCGCTGGAAAACTGCACGCAGATCCTCGCCATCGAGTACCTGCTGGCGGCTCAGGCCTTTGAGTTCCTGAAAGAACAACGCTTCGGCGCGGGCACTGATACGGCCTGGCGTCTGCTGCGCGAGCGCGTTCCGGCCTACGACCAGGACCGATGGCTGGCACCGGATATCGCGGCGGCGGCCGGGGTTTTGAAAGATTCGAATTTGCTGCGCAAGGCTTTACCGAATCTGAACTGATTTCTACATCAAACCAGCGTGCCAAGGCGCAGCCCCCCCACAAGGCGGGAAGCGACGGACAACGGACATCTCCGGAGCGTCTGGTTAGTTAATAACAAACTCTCATAAGGAGCTCAAAATGACTGCGCTAAACCTGATTCCCGGCCAACTGAGCCTGGCCCAACTGCGTGATATCTATCAGCAGCCGGTCCGGATCACCCTCGACAACAGCGCCTCGGCTCAGATCGAAGCCAGCGTTGCCTGTGTGGAACAGATCCTCGCCGAGAACCGCACCGCTTACGGCATCAACACCGGTTTCGGTCTGCTGGCCTCGACCCGCATCGCCAGCGAAGACCTGGAAAACCTGCAGCGCTCACTGGTGCTGTCCCATGCCGCCGGTGTGGGCCAGCCGATCAGCGACGCCTTGGTGCGGCTGGTCATGGTGCTCAAGGTCAACAGCCTGAGCCGTGGTTTCTCCGGCATTCGCCGCGTGGTCATCGACGCGCTGATCGCCCTGATCAACGCCGAGGTTTACCCGCACATTCCATTGAAAGGTTCGGTCGGTGCCTCCGGTGACCTGGCGCCGTTGGCCCACATGTCGCTGGTGCTGCTGGGTGAAGGCAAGGCACGCTACAAAGGCGAATGGCTGGAAGCGACCGAAGCGCTGAAAGTCGCCGGTCTGACCCCGCTGACCCTGGCCGCGAAAGAAGGCCTGGCGCTGCTCAACGGCACTCAGGTGTCCACCGCTTATGCGTTGCGCGGTCTGTTTGAAGGTGAAGATCTGTTCGCGGGCGCCCTGGCCCTGGGCGGCCTGACCGTCGAAGCGGTGCTGGGTTCGCGCTCGCCGTTCGACGCACGCATTCACGCCGCGCGTGGCCAGAAAGGCCAGATCGACGCCGCTGCCGCTTACCGCGACCTGCTGGGCGAGCGCAGTGAAGTCTCCGACTCGCACCAGAACTGCGAAAAGGTTCAGGACCCGTACTCCCTGCGCTGCCAGCCGCAAGTCATGGGCGCCTGCCTGACCCAGTTCCGTCAGGCTGCCGAAGTGTTGGCCGTTGAAGCCAATGCCGTCTCGGATAACCCGCTGGTGTTCGCTGCTGAAGGTGACGTGATCTCCGGCGGTAACTTCCACGCCGAACCCGTTGCGATGGCTGCCGACAACATGGCTCTGGCCATCGCTGAAATCGGCTCGCTGAGCGAACGCCGCATCTCGCTGATGATGGACAAGCACATGTCGCAACTGCCGCCGTTCCTGGTGGCCAATGGCGGCGTGAACTCCGGTTTCATGATCGCCCAAGTGACCGCTGCGGCACTCGCCAGCGAGAACAAAGCGCTGGCCCATCCACATTCCGTGGACAGCCTGCCGACGTCGGCGAACCAGGAAGACCACGTCTCCATGGCACCGGCTGCCGGCAAGCGCCTGTGGGAAATGGCCGAGAACACTCGCGGGATTCTGGCGGTGGAATGGTTGGCGGCTGCTCAAGGCCTGGACCTGCGTGAAGGCTTGAAGACTTCGCCAAAACTCGAAAAGGCCCGGGCGATTCTGCGTAAAGAAGTGCCGTTCTATGAGAAGGATCGCTTCTTTGCGCCGGACATCAATGCGGCGACTGAACTGCTGGCGACGCGCTGCCTGAATGAACTGGTGTCGGTGAATCTTTTGCCGAGCCTGTGATGTACTCATCGCCAGCAGGCTGGCTCCCACAGTTGCATTGCGCATCCTTGTGGGAGCCAGCCTGCTGGCGATTCGATTTTGAATACTGTGGAGACTAAGGGATGAAAACCCTCTGGCAACACTGCCACGTCGCAACCATGGCGCAAGGCGTCTACTCGATCATCGAGGATGCGGCCATCGTGACGTCAGGTGCGCGCATTGAGTGGATCGGCCCTCGCGCTGAGCTGCCGTCTGGTGAATACCCGGCCGTCAACGATTTGAACGGGGCCTGGGTCACCCCGGGCTTGATCGACTGCCACACCCACACGGTGTTCGGCGGTAACCGCAGCGGTGAATTCGAACAGCGCCTGCAAGGCGTCAGCTACGCGGAAATCGCGGCGGCCGGTGGCGGCATCGCCAGCACCGTACGCGCCACTCGCACGGCCAGTGAAGACGAACTCTTCGCCAGCGCCGCCAAGCGCCTGAAAAGCCTGATGCGTGACGGTGTCACCAGCATCGAAATCAAATCCGGCTACGGCCTTGATCTGACCAACGAGCGCAAGATGCTGCGGGTCGCCCGCCGTCTCGGCGCCGAACTGCCGATCAGCGTGCGCAGCACCTGCCTGGCGGCCCACGCCCTGCCACCGGAGTATGTGGGCCGCGCCGACGATTACATCGATCACATCTGCGCGGAAATGCTCCCCGCGCTCGCCGCCGAAGGCCTGGTGGATGCGGTGGACGCGTTTTGCGAGTACCTGGCGTTTTCGCCGGCGCAGGTCGAACGCGTGTTTATCACCGCTCAAGCACTTGGCTTGCCGGTGAAGCTGCACGCCGAGCAACTGTCATCGCTGCACGGTTCGAGTCTGGCGGCGCGTTATCACGCATTGTCGGCCGACCACCTGGAGTTCATGACCGAAGAAGATGCCATCGCCATGGCCGCGTCCGGCACCGTCGCGGTGTTGCTGCCGGGGGCGTTCTATTTCCTGCGTGAAACCCAATTGCCGCCGATGGATGCCCTGCGCAAACACGGCGTGAAAATCGCCATTGCCAGCGACCTCAATCCCGGCACCTCGCCAGCGCTGTCGCTGCGTTTGATGCTGAACATGGCGTGCACCTGTTTCCGCATGACCCCGGAAGAAGCCCTGGCGGGTGCAACGATTCATGCCGCCACCGCGTTGGGCATGGCCGAGACACACGGCTCGCTGGAAGTTGGCAAGTTCGCGGACTTCGTCGCCTGGCAAATCGATCGTCCCGCCGACCTGTCGTACTGGCTGGGCGGTGATCTGGAGAAACGCGTCGTGCGTCACGGCGTTGAAACGAGCGTTTAGGAGAATAGTTGTGGATAAGGTTCTGAACTTCAAACAAGGCCGTGTGCCGCTGCTGATCAGCATTCCCCACGCCGGCCTGCGCCTGACCCCGGCGGTCGAAGCCGGGTTGATCGCCGACGCGAAAAGCCTGCCGGACACCGACTGGCACATCCCCAGGCTTTACGAGTTCGCTGCCGAACTGGGCGCCAGCACGCTGGCCGCCGAGTACTCGCGGTTTGTCATCGACCTGAACCGCCCGTCCGACGACAAGCCTCTGTACGCAGGCGCGACCACCGGCCTGTACCCGTCGACGCTGTTCGACGGCATTCCGTTGTTCCGTGAGGGTATGGAACCGTCGGCAGCGGAACGCGCGACCTATCTGGAACAGGTCTGGACGCCGTACCACAGCACGCTGCAGAACGAACTGGCTCGTTTGAAAGCCGAATTCGGCTATGCGTTGCTGTTCGATGCGCACTCGATCCGTTCGATCATTCCGCACCTGTTTGACGGCAAGCTGCCGGACTTCAACCTCGGCACCTTCAACGGCGCCAGTTGTGATCCTCAGTTGGCCACCCAGCTGGAAGCGATCTGCGCACGGCATGGCGACTACAGCCATGTGCTGAACGGTCGTTTCAAGGGCGGCCACATCACCCGGCACTACGGCAATCCGGCGGAAAACATTCATGCGGTGCAACTGGAGTTGTGCCAGTGCACCTACATGGAAGAATTCGAGCCGTTCCGCTATCGCCCGGATTTGGCTGAGCCGACGCAAGTGGTGCTCAAGGAATTGCTGCAAGGATTGTTGGCCTGGGGCGAAAAGCACTACACCGCATAACTCTGTTGCGAGGGGGCTTTTTGTGGCGAGGGAGCTTGCTCCCGCCGGGTTGCGAAGCAGCCCAGGACCACGACGGCTTCGCCGCCGAGCGGGAGCAAGCTCCCTCGCCACAGGTTGTTGTCCGTCTCGATACTGGATCGGGACAGTCGCCACCGTGCAAAACACAGTCGCCACAGTTCGCTTTTACCTCTCGTCTGCTGCGTAATGTTCCGGGCACGGTGCACAAAGACACCGAGCCCACAACAATCCGCTGCCGCACGAGAAAGCCCTCTATGACAAGCACCAAAGGTTTGTTCACCCGCTGTCTCTCAATCCTTTGCGGTACCGCTCTTCTGAGCACCAGTGTTCTGGCCAGTGACGATGCTTCCTGCAAAGCCGTGCGCATGGGAGTGGTCAACTGGACCGACGTAATTGCCACCAGCGGCATGGCTGATGTGCTGCTCAATGGTCTTGGCTATGAAAGCAAGCAGACCAGCGCCGTGCAGCAAATCATCTTCGCCGGCATCCGCGACAAGCGCCTCGACATCTTCCTCGGTTACTGGAAGCCGGCGATGGACAACAATATCGCGCCGTTCGTGGCGGCCAATCAGGTGAAAGTCATGGCCAAGCCGAGTCTGGCCGACGCTCAGGCAACGCTTGCTGTGCCGCAGTACGTCGCCGACGCCGGGCTGAAAACCTTCGCCGACATTGCCAGGTTCAAAGACAAGCTTGGCGGCAAGATCTACGGCATCGAGCCGGGCAGCGGTGCCAATACCACCATCAAGACCATGATCGAGACCAATCACTTCGGCTTGAAGGATTTCAAACTGATCGAGTCCGGTGAGGCCGGCATGCTGGCCGCCGTTCAGCGGGCGGTGAACCGCAAGGAATTCGTGGTGTTTGTCGGTTGGACCCCGCACCCGATGAACATCAACATGAAAATTGCCTACCTGACCGGCAGCGAAGATGTCTACGGGCCGAACGAAGGGGCGGCCACGGTCTCCACGGTGACGTCACCGGACTACGCCGAACGTTGCCCGAACGTGAACCGTCTGCTGGAGAACCTGACGTTTACCGCCGCTCAGGAAAGTCAGCTGATGGTGCCGATCATGGAACGCAAGACGCCGCAGGACGTTGCCAGGCAATGGCTGCGTGATCACCCGGAAGACCTTCAGCGCTGGCTGGCGGGTGTCAGCAGTTTTGACGGCAAGGACGGTGTAGCCACCGTACAGGCCAGCCTGAAAAACTGACCCGCCATTGTTTGGCAGCGCAATTTCTGTGGCGAGGGCGCTTGCTCCCGATCGGCGGCGAAGCCGTCGTAAACCCGGCTGCTCGGGTGCACCTGATAAAACTCGGTTGAGTGGTTTGGGGGCTGCTTCGCAAACCAGCGGGAGCCAGCTCCCTCGCCACAGAACCGAGTTCCACTTCCAATGCTGAACTGACTGGCACCAGGCTCATGGCTACTTACCCGCTATCTGCACAAATGTCGGCCTTCGTCGAGAAAACCGTCAGCTTCAACAGCACCGAGAGCAGCCTCGCCGGCATGCGCCAGGCCTACAGCGACATGTGTCGGGCATTTACCCCGCCCCGTCCCGCCGGGCTGTATGTCGTGGACTTTGAATTGGCCGGTGTGCCGGTGCGCTCGTATCAGCCGCCGGTTTCGCCGTTGACCGGCGGTTGTCCTTGCATTGTGTATCTGCACGGCGGCGGTTGGGTGGTGGGGGATCTGGATTCCCACGATTTCATCTGCGCTGAACTGGCGTCGACGCTCGACGTGTTAGTGATCGCCGTCGATTACCGTCTGGCGCCGGAGCATCCGTTTCCGGCGGGCTTCAACGATTGTCTGGGAGTGTGGCGGGCGTTGCGAACCGGGCCATTCCAGCTTGATCCCGCGCGTACGCTGGTGGCAGGCGACAGTGCCGGGGGAAATCTCGCCGCCGCGCTTTGCCTGGCATTGCGCGATGCGGGTGAGCCATTGCCAGCGGCACAGGTCCTGATCTATCCGGGGCTCGGCGGCGACCAGCGGCTGGCGTCGCGCAGCGAATGCGTTGACGCGCCGTTGCTCAGCAGCAGCGACGTGGATTGTTATCACGCCTTGTACTTGCGCGGCAGTCGACAGCCGGGCGGCTATGCGATGCCGTTGCTCGCCGAGGATCTCGGCGGCTTGCCGCCGGCGCTGATCGCTGTGGCGCAATTCGATCCGCTGCGCGACGACGGCGTGCGCTACGCCGAGCGACTGGACGCCGCGGGCGTGGCCGCAACACTTTATTACGGCGAGGGACTGGTTCACGGCTGTTTGCGAGGGCGGGGCCAGGTCGCCGAGGTCGATGCGCTCTATGAAACGCTGCTCGGCTATCTGGCTGAAAAAACGGGCGGTAAAACTCTGGCTCAGCAAGGGCATGCTCATTGACGTAATTCGGGTTTATGATGCCGGACGGCAGAATAATAGAAGTCCCCCCAGGGATGACCTCGACCCCTTACGGAGCGCGCAATGCAGACTTTGTACCCGCAGATCAAACCCCACGCCCGGCACGATCTGGCTGTCGATGAAACCCACACCTTGTATGTCGACGAAAGCGGTTCGCCGGAAGGTTTGCCGGTGGTATTCATCCACGGTGGCCCCGGTGCCGGGTGTGATGCACAGAGTCGCTGCTTTTTTGATCCGAACCTGTACCGCATCGTCACCTTCGATCAGCGCGGTTGCGGCCGCTCCACCCCCCACGCCAGCCTGGAAAACAATACCACCTGGGATCTGGTCGCCGACCTTGAGCGGATTCGTCAGCACCTGGGCATCGACAAATGGGTGCTGTTTGGCGGGTCGTGGGGCTCGACCCTGGCGCTGGCCTACGCGCAAACCCACCCGGAGCGGGTACACGGTCTGATTCTGCGAGGGATTTTTCTCTGCCGTCCGCAGGAAATCGAATGGTTCTATCAGGCAGGTGCCAGCCGTCTGTTCCCCGATTACTGGCAGGACTACATCGCGCCGATCCCGCTGGACGAGCGCGAAGACTTGCTCAGCGCTTTCCACAAGCGCCTGACCGGCAACGACCAGATTGCGCAAATGCACGCGGCCAAGGCCTGGTCTACCTGGGAGGGCCGTACGGCGACCTTGCGTCCAAACCCGCTGGTGGTCGACCGTTTCTCCGAGCCGCAGCGAGCGTTGTCGATTGCCCGTATCGAATGCCATTACTTCACCAACAATGCGTTCCTCGAGCCGAACCAGCTGATTCGCGACATGGGCAAGATCGCCCATTTGCCAGGCGTGATCGTGCACGGTCGTTACGACGTGATCTGCCCGCTGGATAACGCCTGGGAATTGCATCAGAACTGGCCGAACAGTGAATTGCAGGTGATCCGTGACGCCGGGCATGCCGCCTCCGAACCGGGCATTACCGATGCCTTGGTGCGCGCCGCCGATCAGATGGCCCGGCGCTTGCTCGACCTGTCCCCAGAAGAAGCATGAAGGGCCTGCTGCAGCGCGTGCGTGGCGCGCGAGTCGAGGTAGCGGGGGAGGTGGTGGGTGCCGTCGATCAGGGGTTGCTGGTACTGGTCGCGGTCGAGCCCGAGGATACTCGGGCCAGCGCCGACAAACTTCTGCATAAGCTGCTTAACTATCGAGTGTTCAGTGACGCCGAGGGCAAGATGAATCTGTCCCTGGCGGACGTCGGTGGCGGGTTGCTGCTGGTCTCGCAGTTCACCTTGGCTGCCGACACCAGAAGCGGGTTGCGCCCGGGTTTTTCAACGGCCGCACCTCCGGCGCTGGGCGAGGAGCTTTTCGACTATCTATTAGGGAAAGCGAAACAGGTGCATGGCACTGTGGCATCAGGTAGATTCGGCGCGGATATGCAGGTGCACCTGGTCAATGATGGCCCGGTTACCTTCCTGTTACAGACCTGAAAGCGCTTGAAACAAGTTTTTAAGCGCTTTTTCACTGAAAACAGGGGTTTTTCGCGAGAAATACTTTGTTGCGCCTGATGCGTTGTAACGCGGCCTGCTAGATAATCGCGCGCTACGGGGATCAGCGTTCGTTGGTCCGTTTTGACTTAGGTAGAGACTTGTCCTGGACCTGTTGGGGAATCATTTGGCCCCATAGGAGTCGGAACAATGCTCGCCAACTTGGCAAGAGTGGTTTGTAGGGACGGGTTTTTCCTTCCGTCTACCTCACAGGCCCTTCAACTGGCCGTTGGTTTTTTGATCTGTTTTCGGCGAGGGTTGCTCGTGATTGTTAGTCCCTGTATTGCACCAAAATTGTCTGCCAAACGGTTACGAAGCGCTCTGGTAGCGGGCTCTGCCCTGCTTTGCCTGCTCAGCGCCGGCCAGCTTTGGGCATTCAGTCTGGATGATGTATCGGCCAAGGCAAAAGAGCTGGCCGGGCAGAAATACGAAGCCCCGCGCAGTAACCTGCCGAACGAATTCCGCGAGATGAAGTTTGCGGACTATCAAAAAATCCGTTTCCTGACCGAAAAAGCCGAATGGGCCGATCAGAAAACCCCGTTCAAGCTTTCGTTCTATCACCAGGGTATGCATTTCGATACGCCGGTGAAAATCAACGAAATCACGGCCAATACCGTCGAAGAGATCAAGTACGACCCGACGCGTTTCGATTTCGGCGACCTGAAATTCGATCCTAAAGCGACTGAGCAACTGGGTTATGCCGGTTTCCGTGTGCTGTACCCGATCAACAAGGCCGACAAGCAAGACGAAATCATGACCATGCTCGGCGCGAGTTACTTCCGCGTTGTCGGCAAGGGTCACACGTATGGCTTGTCCGCTCGCGGCATGGCGATCGACACCGCGTTGCCGTCCGGCGAAGAGTTCCCGCGTTTCCGTGAGTTCTGGATTCAACAGCCGAAACCGGGCGACAAGCACCTGGTCATCTTCGCCCTTCTGGATTCGCCACGCGCTACCGGTGCCTATCGCCTGACCGTACGTCCGGGCAGCGACACCATTGTCGACGTCAAGGCTCAGATGTTCCTGCGTGACAAGGTCACCAAGCTTGGCGTTGCGCCGCTGACCAGCATGTTCCTGTTCGGCGCCAACCAGCCTTCCAAAGTGCTGAACTATCGTCGCGAACTGCATGACTCCAGCGGTCTGTCGATCCATGCCGGCAACGGCGAGTGGATCTGGCGCCCGTTGAACAACCCGAAACACCTGTCGGTGAGCAACTACTCGGTCGAGAACCCGCGTGGCTTCGGCTTGTTGCAACGTGGCCGTGACTTCAGTCACTACGAAGACCTCGACGACCGCTACGACAAGCGCCCAAGTGCCTGGATCGAGCCAAAAGGCGATTGGGGCAAGGGTTCTGTAGACCTGGTCGAAATTCCGACGGCCGATGAAACCAACGACAACATTGTTGCCTTCTGGAGCCCGGAAAAACTGCCTGAGCCTGGCCAGCCGCTGGAGTTCGGCTACCGCATGCACTGGACCATCGACGAAGCCGCGCTTCATGCGCCGGACAGTGCCTGGGTTCAACAGACCCTGCGCTCCACAGGCGACGTCAAACAGTCCAACCTGATTCGTCAGCCGGACGGCAGCGTTGCCTATCTGGTGGACTTCGAAGGCCCGTCGCTGGCGGCATTGCCGTCCGATGCGGACGTTCGCAGCCAGGTCAGCGTTGGCGACAATGCCGAACTGGTCGAGAACAGCGTGCGATACAACCCTGAAACCAAGGGCTGGCGCCTGACCCTGCGCATGAAGATCAAGGACCCGGGCAAAGCCACCGAGATGCGTGCTGCGCTGGTCCAGAACATTCTGCCTGCCGACCTGGCCAAGTCATCCGTGCCAGCGTCCAGCAATGCTGTGGCCAAGGCCGACAAGGTTGCCGCCAGACAACAGGAAAAAGCAGACAAGGAAGCCAAGCAAGCCGAGGCCAAGCAGGCCGAAGCCAAGCCAGTCGCAGATGCCAAGGAGGCCAACAAAGACGCCAAGCAGCCTGCTGCTGCGGACGCGGCCCCAGCCACACCGGAATCGGCCGCGACTGAAGACGTCCTGACCGAGACCTGGAGCTACCAGTTGCCTGCCGATGAGTAATTCTCAAGTACAGCCAGAGACGCTTGCCGAGTATCTGGCGCATTTACCGATGACCGACGAGCAGCGCGCGGAACTCGCGGGCTGCCAGTCCTTCAGCGAGCTGCACCAGCGCCTGTCGTCCTCGACGTTCGACGCACCGACCGAGGCTGCTCAAGCCTCGGTGGGCCGTCGTTTGACCCTGAACTCCGCTGAAGAGCTGGAAGAAGCGGAAATGCTGGTGCTCGACGCCAGCGGTCGGGTTTGCCTCAAGGCCACTCCACCGATCCGCCGGACCAAAGTCGTGCCGGAGCCGTGGCGCACCAACATTCTGGTGCGTGGCTGGCGGCGTCTGACCGGCCGCACCAATCCGCCAGCCCCGCCGAAAGACGAGAACGTGCTGCCGGCCGCGCGCTGGCGCACCGTAGGTTCGATCCGGCGTTACATCCTGCTGGTACTGATGCTCGGTCAGACCATCGTCGCCGGCTGGTACATGAAGGGCATCATGCCGTACCAGGGCTGGTCGTTCGTCGACCTGAACGAAGTCCTGCATCAGCCAATCCTGAAAACCGTCACGCAAGTACTGCCGTATGCGCTGCAGACCAGCATCCTGATCATGTTCGGGATTCTGTTCTGCTGGGTGTCGGCCGGTTTCTGGACGGCATTGATGGGCTTCCTTGAGTTGCTCACCGGGCACGACAAGTACCGCATCTCCGGTAAAAGCGCCGGCAATGAGCCGATTCCCAAGGACGCGCGCACCGCACTGGTGATGCCGATCTGCAACGAAGACGTGCCGCGGGTGTTCGCCGGTCTGCGCGCGACGTTCGAGTCGGTCGCTGCCACGGGTGACCTGGATCGCTTCGACTTTTTTGTCCTCAGTGACAGTAACGATGCCGATATCTGTGTTGCCGAGCAGCAAGCCTGGCTGGACGTTTGCCGCGAAGCCGGCGGTTTCGGCAAGATTTTCTATCGCCGCCGTCGCCGTCGGGTAAAACGCAAAAGCGGCAACCTCGACGACTTCTGCCGTCGCTGGGGCGGCGATTACAAGTACATGGTCGTGCTCGACGCTGACTCGGTGATGAGCGGCGAATGCCTGACCAGTCTGGTGCGCTTGATGGAAGCCACGCCGGACGCCGGGATTATCCAGACCGCGCCGCGTGCCTCGGGCATGGACACGCTGTATGCGCGCATGCAGCAGTTCGCGACTCGGGTGTACGGTCCGCTGTTCACCGCCGGTCTGCACTTCTGGCAGTTGGGCGAATCCCACTACTGGGGCCATAACGCGATCATCCGCATGAAGCCGTTCATCGAGCACTGCGCCCTGGCGCCGTTGCCGGGTAAAGGCGCATTCGCCGGGGCGATTCTGTCCCACGACTTCGTCGAAGCCGCGTTGATGCGTCGTGCGGGTTGGGGCGTGTGGATTGCCTACGACTTGCCGGGCAGCTATGAAGAACTGCCGCCGAACCTGCTGGACGAACTCAAGCGTGACCGTCGCTGGTGCCACGGTAACCTGATGAACTTCCGCCTGTTCCTGGTCAAGGGCATGCACCCGGTTCACCGTGCAGTGTTCCTGACCGGCGTGATGTCTTATTTGTCGGCGCCGCTGTGGTTCTTCTTCCTGGTGCTGTCGACGGCGCTGCTGGCGGTCAACACACTGATGGAGCCGCAGTACTTCCTTGAACCGCGCCAGCTCTATCCGCTGTGGCCACAATGGCACCCGGACAAGGCGATCGCGTTGTTCTCGACCACCATCGTGCTGCTGTTCCTGCCGAAGCTGTTGAGCATCATCCTGATCTGGGCCAAGGGCGCGAAAGAGTTCGGCGGCAAGTTCAAGGTGACCTTGTCGATGCTGCTGGAGATGCTGTTCTCCATGTTGCTGGCGCCGGTGCGGATGATTTTCCACACTCGCTTCGTGCTCGCCGCGTTCCTCGGCTGGGCCGCCACCTGGAACTCGCCGCAACGTGACGACGACTCCACGCCGTGGAGCGAAGCGGTCAAGCGTCACGGGCCGCAAACCCTGCTGGGTTTCTTCTGGGCGTTGCTGGTGATCTGGCTGAACCCGAGCTTCCTCTGGTGGCTGGTGCCGATCGTCGGTTCGTTGATGCTGTCGATTCCGGTGTCGGTGATCTCCAGCCGCGTGGGCCTGGGCCTCAAGTCCCGTGACGAGAGCCTGTTCCTGATCCCCGAGGAATACAATCCGCCGCAGGCGTTGCTGGCAACGGATCAGTACACCCATGAAAACCGTTACCACGCGCTGAAAGACGGCTTCATTCGCTCGGTGGTCGATCCACAGCAGAACGCCCTGGCGTGCGCGCTGGCGACGTCGCGTCACCGTGAGGCCGAGCCGATCGAATGGCTGCGGATCGAGCGTGTGCGCCATGCCTTGAAAGTCGGGCCTGACGGTTTGACCAACAATGAGCGTGTGCAACTGCTGAGCGATCCGGTGGCACTGGCTCGCTTGCACGAGCAGGTGTGGAACGAAGGTCATCCCGCGTGGCTGGAAGCCTGGCGTAAATCGGTGAAAGCCGATCCCCATGCGCCGCTGCTGCCGCTCAAGCCACTGAGTGCACAGCCTCAATTGGCATAAAAAGCCCCGCTTCTGAGAGGAGGCGGGTGTTTTTAAAGATCGCAGCCTTCGGCAGCTCCTGCACGGTATCAATCTGTAGGAGCTGCCGAAGGCTGCGATCTTTTGCTTTCAGTCCCGCGAAACAACAAATCACGCGCAAACACTTTTGCAAACGAGCGAGTGCGTTAGGACCCGTCCGCAAATTGGTGCGCCCGGATAATTTTTGTCCGTATCGATGCTTTTCCTGAGGGGAGCCGGCGTTTGCGCGCCTCATGACGCTTATCTACGACGCGCCACACAACGTAGTGGCGGTGAATAAGGTCGGCAATATGGAGTAAGGCCGGTCAGACAGACCGCGTCGCGCCTCATCGCCAGCAGGCCGGCTCCCACACTGAAATGCATTCTCCTGTGGGAGCCAGCCTGCTGGCGATTGCATCAACTCGGTTCCAAGCGGACCGAGGCATGCACATCACCTCAAACCTTGAACCTGCCCACCAGCGTCTGCAAATGCGTCCCCAGCCGCGCCAACTCGACGCTGGAGGCCGCGGTCTCTTCACTGGCGGCCGAGGTCTGCTCGGACACATCGCGCACGTTCAGCACGCTACGGTTGATCTCTTCGGCTACCGCGCTCTGCTGTTCGGCCGCTGCGGCGATCTGCTGGTTCATCGACTGGATCGCCGACACGGTGCGGGTGATGCTTTCCAGCGAGCCACCGGCACGGCGGGTCAGTTCGACGCTGCTGTCGGTCAGGCTGCGGCTGTTGTCCATGATGGTCGCGACTTGCTGGGTGCCGCTTTGCAGACCGACGATCAGCTCTTCGATTTCTTCGGTGGACTTCTGGGTGCGTTGGGCCAGGCTGCGGACCTCGTCGGCGACCACCGCGAAACCACGCCCTGCTTCACCGGCGCGGGCGGCTTCGATCGCGGCGTTGAGCGCCAGCAGGTTGGTTTGCTGGGCCACGGATTTGATCACGTCGAGCACGCTGCCGATCTTGTCGCTTTCGCGTTTCAGGTGACCCATGGCTTCGGTGGAGTTGCCGACTTCCAGGGCCAGACGCTCGATCTGCGCGATGGCTTCGCCAACGACCTTGTCACCTTCGCGGGCCTGCTGATCGGCGGCCAGAGCCGCTTCAGAGGCCTCTTCGGCGTTACGCGCGACTTCCTGCACGGTGGCGGTCATTTCGTTCATCGCGGTCGCCACCTGGTCGGTCTCGACCTTCTGGCTGTTGACCCCGGCGCTGGTCTGCTCGGTCACTGCGGACAGTTCTTCGGCAGCGCTGGCGATTTGCGTAACGCCATCGCTGATGCCGCCGATCAATTCGCGCAGACCCAGGGTCATGTTCTGCATGGCGCGCTGGAGTTGACCGAGTTCATCGTGGCGCTCGGAAACGAGGTTGTGGGTCAAGTCGCCGGCGGCAATGCGCTCGGCCACTTTCAGTGTCTGGCTCAATGGAATGACGATCTGCCGTGTGATCGCCCACGCCGCGAAGAGGCCGAAGACCAGCGCCAGGGAAGTGGCCAGCAACAGCATGTTCCTGGCGTGTGCCGCATCGGTGTCACGCACGACGGTTTGTGAGGCGGTGAGTTTCTTGCTGACTCCGAGCAGGATGTCGCCTTGCGCGGCCATGCGTTTCAGGGCATCAGCCGTCGCAACCTGCGAGTCACGGAACTGAGTGACCGCGGCTCGGTAGGCTTTGAGCGCTTCGCTGGCCTGTTGCAGATTGGCGGTGTGCTGCTGCGGCAGTTTCGATGGAAGGCTTTCGAGGCTGTTCAACGCGTTGGCGATGGCATCCAGCGCCGGTTGTTCGGCATCGGCCTTGCCACTATAGGTGTAGCCGCGAACCTGATAGCGGGCTTGTTGCAGCAGCTTGCTGACTTCCACCACGTTGTTGAAGTCAGCCACGTTGTCGCCTTGCAGCAGGGACTTCTCGACTTCAGTGACTCGCGCCACAGCGTTGTCGGCGTTGGCGCCGAGTTTACTGCGAGCGTCTTCGCGGCTGGCGCCGGCCTGGGTCATGGCGGCGAAGGCTAGTTTATATTCGCTGACGGCGGTCAATTGCTGGTCGATCATCGCTACGTCGGCCGGTTGTTCGATCAACGTGCGCGCGGTTTTCAGTCCGGTATCGAGTTGGCCGAGCAGGTCGTTGACGGCGCCCGGACCTTGTTCGCCGCGGCGCATCTCGTAATCCAGACGGGCCAGGCGCAAATCCTTGGTCAGCTCATTGAGGCTGGAAATGAATCCCAGCTTGTCGCCGCGACTGATCACATTACCCAGGCCAGTCCAGCCGGTAGCGGTGATCAACACCGTCAGAAGCAGCACCAGACCGAAGCCGACACCCAGTTTGCGATTGACGCTGACGTTCCCCAGTTTCTCGGCTAGCCATCGGTACATGCTGCAACTCCCACGGACCACAAGTTGGTTTTATGGGAGGTGTATCGGCTGGCGGGCGGAAATCTGTAGGCGCAGCACGAGTTTGGCTTGGTTAACCTGTGGCGAGGGAGCTTGCTCCCGCTCGGCGGCGCAGCCGGCGTAAAACAGTCGCCGCGATATTGGGGATTAAATGCGGTGGCCGCTTCGAGCGGGAGCAAGCTCCCTCGCCACGGGGTTTGGAGCGAAGCTCGGGGACCGGATTAGAACAGGCGTGCAAGCAACGCAGTGACGGCAGTCTCGACGCGCAGGATGCGCTCGCCGAGCTGCACTGGTTGCAGGCCGGATTTGCCGAGTAAATCGATTTCGTAGGGAATCCAGCCGCCTTCCGGGCCGATGGCCAGGGTCACCGGTTCGTCCAGGCCGCGGGGGCAGGGCGGGTAATTGCCGGGGTGACCGACCAGACCGAGGGTGCCTTCGGTGATCGCGGGCAGTCGATCTTCGACGAACGGTTTGAAGCGTTTTTCGATGACAATTTCAGGCAACACGCTATCTCTTGCCTGCTCGAGGCCGAGGATCAGTTGCTCGCGAATCGCTTCAGGTTCGAGAAACGGGGTCTGCCAGAAGCTCTTCTCGACGCGGTAGCTGTTTACCAGCACGATTCGCGGCACACCCATGGCCGCCACGGTCTGAAACACCCGACGGAGCATTTTGGGCCGCGGCAGCGCCAATACCAGGGTCAGCGGCAGCTTGGCCGGTGGTGGTTGGTCGAGGGTGACGCGCAGTTCGGCTTCATCGCTGTCCAGACGCAGCACTTCGGCCGAACCCATCAGGCCGCCGATACGCCCGACGCGCAGGCTGTCACCCACTTCACAGCGGTGAACTTCCTGCATGTGAGTCAACCGGCGATCGCGCAGGACCACTCGGTCGGCCGCAATGAAATCGGCCTCTTCGAGGAGCAGCAGGTTCACGCTTGGGTCGCTGGCGGCTGGTCGTTGTGATCGTCGACCGGTTGGTCGTCCGGGTGGTCGCCGCGCTTGCTGATCAGGCCGCCGAACAGGATGCCGATTTCAAACAGCAGCCACATCGGTACGGCCAGCAGCGTCTGCGAAAAGATGTCCGGTGGCGTCAGGATCATGCCGACCACGAAGCAGCCAATGATCACGTACGGGCGGATTTTCTTCAGGTATTTGACGTCGACCACGCCGATCCAGACCAGCAGCACCACGGCCACCGGGATCTCGAACGCCACACCGAAGGCGAAGAACAGCGTCATGACGAAATCGAGGTAGCTGCTGATGTCGGTCATCATCTCCACGCCGGCCGGGGTGGCGGCGGCGAAGAATTTGAAGATCAGCGGGAACACCAGGTAGTAGGCGAACGCCATGCCGGCGTAAAACAGCATGATGCTCGATACCAGCAAGGGTACGGCGATGCGTTTTTCATGTTTGTACAAGCCCGGCGCAATGAAGCCCCAGATCTGATGCAGGATCACAGGGATTGCCAGGAACAGCGACACCATCATGGTCAGTTTCAGCGGCGTCAAAAACGGCGACGACACGTCGGTGGCGATCATCGTCGCGCCCACCGGCAGGTACTGGCGCAACGGCGTCGAGACGAAGGTGTAGATCTGCTGGGTGAAGGCGAACAACCCGGCGAAGATGATGAAGATCGCCGCTACGCAGCGCAGCAGACGGGTACGCAACTCGGTGAGGTGCGAAACCAGCGGCATGTGCTGGTCGTTTTCTGGGAGATCGCTCATGAGACTCGCGGCGGCAAAGTGGTGTCGTGAGGGGCCGGCGTTGTCGGCGCGGCGGCAGGAGCAACAGGTTCTACGGATGCGACAGCCGCTGCCGGTTCAACAGTTTTCACCGTTTCCGTTGGTGCCGCGACAGGTGCAGCTTCTGCAATCGGTGCATGAATCGTCTGCTCCGCCACAGGTTCAACCGGCTGAACCGGCGTAGCCTCCTGCTGGGTCGGCGTGAAGATTTTCCGTGCCTCCTGCTCCAGCGACAGGATGTGCTCGTTGTGCAGTTGCCGACGAATCTCGTCGGCACCGATTTCACGTTCAACTTCCTGTTTGATCGCGTTGAAGCTGCGCTTCAGGCGCCCGACCCACAGGCCGGCCGTGCGCGCAGCCCCCGGCAGACGTTCGGGGCCCAGCACCAGCAGGGCCACGAGGCCGACGAGCAGCAGTTCAGAGAAGCTGATACCAAACATTAGTCAGTGCTCACACGTCTTTGCGGATCGGCTCTTCGACTTTTTGCGCCTGCACGTCGATGGTGTGCGGCTGGTTCACGGACTGTGTGGTCTGTGGCTGAACCGGTGGCACCGGTTGGGCCGGGGTCACAGTCGGGTCAACCGGCTTGTCTTCATCGTTCATGGCTTTGCGAAAGCCCTTGATCGACTCGCCCACGTCAGTGCCGAGGTTTTTCAGTTTCTTGGTGCCGAACACCAGAACGACAACAACCAGGATGACGATCCAGTGTTTCCAGTCAAAAATGCCCATGTTGCTGCTCCTCTCTAATAATTGTT
The DNA here is from genome assembly GCF_048079215.1 of Pseudomonas sp. NFX71. Taxonomy (NCBI): domain Bacteria; kingdom Pseudomonadati; phylum Pseudomonadota; class Gammaproteobacteria; order Pseudomonadales; family Pseudomonadaceae; genus Pseudomonas; species Pseudomonas sp. NFX71. The sequence goes on from NZ_CP182230.1 coordinate 2,321,741, forward strand.
CAGGCGGACGGGCGCGAGGCTTTCTCGGCGTGTCCGGACAGACCGAAACGACGGTCCAGTTCATCGAGTACAGCCTGTGGATGCTGCCCCAGTTGGGCAAGCATGACCATGCTGTGGAACCAAAGGTCGGCAGTCTCGTAGATCACGTCGCTGCAGTCACCGCTGATGGCGGCGTCCTTGGCGGCAATGATGGTCTCGACCGACTCTTCGCCGACTTTTTCCAGAATCTTGTTCAAGCCCTTGTGGTACAGGCTGGCGACATACGAGCTGTCGGCGGCGGCGCCTTTGCGCTCTTCCAGTACCTCGGCCAGTCGGGTCAGGGTGTCACTCATGGGTGTGTCCTGCGCAATAGATAGCGTGCGGGTCTTTCAGGACCGGATCGACGGTTTTCCAGTCGCCGTTCTCGAAGACGCGGTAGAAGCAGCTTTGACGGCCGGTATGGCAGGCAATGTCGCCGATCTGCTCGACCATCAGGATGATCACGTCGGCGTCACAGTCCAGGCGCATCTCATGCAGGGTTTGCACGTGACCGGACTCTTCGCCCTTGCGCCACAGCTTGCCACGGGAACGTGACCAGTAAATGGCACGGTTTTCGGCAGCGGTCAGTTCCAGCGCTTCACGGTTCATCCAGGCCATCATCAGGACGCGCCCGGTCTTGTGATCCTGGGCAATTGCCGGCACCAGGCCATCGGCGTCCCACTTGATCTCGTCCAGCCAGTTTTTCATCTTCGACTCCGACAGCGGGCCCCGCACTTCATTAGCAGGGCCCAACGTTCAAACAGTGTGCCAGTGGATCACACAACTGGCTATCGGCGAACGACCAGATACAAACCGACGGCCATCATGATCCCGGCCGGCCAGTAAGCCAGTTCATTCAGCGGCCCGCCAACGGCGAGTATTGCGCCGCCGGCCAGATGGGCTGTGCCGAGCAGCCGCAGGAACCAGTCGTCCCGGCGCCGATGCCACGGTGGCGGCGGGTCGTAGGCGTGGGGCTGGGACATGCGTTCGAGCAGATCCCGCGCCATGTTGGCCAGGTGCGGCAGTTGCTCGAACTGGCTCTGCACGTTGCCGAGCAAGGCCTTGGGGCTGACGCGTTCACGCATCCAGCGTTCGAGGAACGGTTGGGCGGTATTCCACAAATCGAGGTCCGGGTACAACTGACGGCCCAGGCCTTCGATGTTCAACAAGGTTTTTTGCAGCAGCACCAGCTGCGGCTGCACTTCCATGTTGAAGCGTCGAGCGGTCTGGAACAGGCGCATCAGCACTTGGCCGAATGAAATATCTTTTAACGGTTTTTCGAAGATTGGCTCGCACACCGTGCGGATCGCCGCTTCGAATTCGTTGAGTTTGGTTTCCGCCGGCACCCAGCCCGAATCGATGTGCAGTTGCGCCACACGACGGTAATCACGCTTGAAGAACGCGAACAGGTTGCGCGCCAGGTAATCCTGGTCTTCCGGGGTCAGGCTGCCGACGATGCCGCAGTCGATCGCAATGTATTGCGGGCTCCACGGGTTGACGGTGCTGACGAAGATGTTGCCGGGGTGCATGTCGGCGTGGAAGAAACTGTCCCGGAACACCTGGGTGAAGAAAATTTCCACGCCGCGCTCGGCGAGCATTTTCATGTCGGTGCGTTGATCGGCGAGGGTCGCCAGATCGGTCACCTGAATCCCGTAGATGCGCTCCATCACCAGCACTTTCGGCCGGCACCAGTCCCAATAGACTTGCGGCACGTACAGCAACGGCGAGCCATCGAAGTTGCGTTTCAACTGGCTGGCGTTGGCCGCCTCGCGCAGCAGGTCGAGTTCGTCGTAGATGGTTTTTTCGTAGTCGCTGACCACGTCCACCGGGTGCAGCAGGCGTGCATCGGCCGAGAGCTTTTCCGCGGCGCGGGCGAGGATGAACAGCCACGCCAGGTCCTGGGCGATGATCGGCTTCAGGCCCGGGCGGATGACTTTGACGACGACCTCTTCACCGGTTTTCAGCTGCGCGGCATGCACCTGCGCCACCGAAGCGGAAGCCAGCGGTTCGACGTCAAAGCGGCTGAACACTTCACTGATTTTCTTGCCGAGCTGTTCTTCGATCAGCTTGATCGACACTTGCGAATCGAACGGCGGCACGCGGTCCTGCAGCTTCATCAGCTCGTCGGCAATGTCTTCCGGCAGCAGGTCGCGGCGGGTGGACAGGATCTGCCCGAACTTGATGAAAATCGGCCCCAGGTCCTGCAGCGCCAGGCGCAATCGGGCGCCACGGCTCAGGTCCAGCGTCTTGCGCGGGAACCAGCGCCACGGCAAGGCGTAGCGCAGCGCCAGCAGAAACCACGGCAGCGGCAGGGCGAACAGCAGGTCATCGAGGCGGTAGCGAATCACAACGCGCTGGATGCGCAACAAACGGCGGACGGCAAGCAGCTTCATGCGTTATCGCTTGGGTCGAGGGATCGGGAAAGGCGCTCGAAACGCGCCTCGAGACGTTCCAGATCGAGTTTGATCTGGTCCAGTTCACTGAAACGGGCTTCGGCTTCGCGCTGACCGACGAGGGTGCGCGATTCTTCGGCCAGGTATTCGCCCAGGTTCTGATTGAGGCTGGCGAACCCTTGCTGATACCAGCGTGCGCGGCTGCGCAGGTGACCGCCGACCAGGGAAGTGGCGACGGGGCCGAGCCAGCGCGAGAGTTCGTACTCCCAGTCCAGCTCGAGGTCCTGAAGGATCGCCGCCAGCTCCAGCAACACGCCGCTGTCACCGTCGAGTTCAACTTCAGGGCCATGCAGGACCGAGGTCTTGTCCTTGCTCATCGCCAGTTTCAACAGGCTGGAGGCCGGTGCACGCAAGGTGCAGTCGGCGCCGGTTTCCCAGTGAGAGGCCAGCATCAAGCCTTCGTCGCTGGGCAAAATGAACAGTTGCAGCGCCGGGCTGCGGCAGTCGACGGCAATCACCTTGCCGCTCAAATGCGCCAGCCGCGGCAGCGCCGTGCTGTCGAGACGCAGCACCCGGTTCAGACCGAGTTCAACGCTGGCGAGCAGGCCGGCCAGCAGCATCAGGGTTTGATGCCGCGGTGCAGGGCGACGATGCCTGCGGTCATGTTGTGATAGGTCACGCGATCGAAACCGGCCTCGACCATCATCGACTTCAGGGTTTCCTGGTTCGGGTGCATGCGGATCGATTCGGCCAGGTAGCGATAGCTTTCCGAGTCGTTGGTGATCAGCTTGCCCATCAGTGGCATGAAGGCGAACGAGTAGGCGTCGTAAGCTTTGGACATCAGCGCGTTGGTCGGTTTGGAGAACTCCAGCACCAGCAAACGGCCACCCGGCTTGAGTACACGCAGCATCGAGCGCAGGGCGTCTTCTTTATGCGTGACGTTGCGCAGGCCGAAAGCGATGGTCACGCAGTCGAAGTGGTTGTCCGGGAACGGCAGCTTTTCAGCATCGGCCTGGACGAATTCGACGTTGCCGGCCACGCCGAGATCCAGCAGGCGGTCACGACCGACCTTGAGCATGGATTCGTTGATGTCGGCCAACACCACCTGGCCGGTCGGGCCCACGAGGTGCGAGAATTTCTTGGTCAGGTCGCCGGTGCCACCGGCGATGTCCAGCACGCGGTTGCCGGTGCGCACGCCCGACAGCTCGATCGCGAAACGCTTCCACAAGCGGTGCATGCCGCCCGACAGGAGGTCGTTCATCAAGTCGTACTTGGCGGCTACCGAGTGGAAAACCTCAGCGACTTTTTCCGCTTTTTGGCTTTCCGGAACGTTTTTGAAACCGAAGTGAGTGGTGGGTTCGGCATCGCTGCCTTTGCGCTGATCAGTCATATCGCTGTCACCAGAAGAGAATGCGGGACATTCTAATCCCGGTGGCCTGCTTTGTCTTGGCAAGGCTGAAGGTAAGATAGGCAACCGCCGGGACGTTTTGCCGCAGCAGCGGTCAAGATGCTTCAGGAAAGTATCCATAAAGCAGGAGTCATTCGATGGCCCGTATTAGTGTTGAGCGTGCCCACGGCCTGGGCAAGGAAGCGGCCCGCGAGAAGGCCGACCAGTTGGCGCAGAAGCTGTCCGATCAATATGGCCTGGAGCCGCAGTGGTCTGGCGATACCCTGAACCTCAAGCGTTCCGGGGTGAAAGGCGCAGTGCATGTCAGCGAAGATTCGATCCGCGTCGATGTGGAGTTGGGCCTGATGATGTCGGCCATGAGCGGCATGATCAAATCGGAAATCGAAAAGGCCCTCGATAAAGCCCTCGCCTGAGATCGAGCCGATACCTGTGGCGAGGGAGCTTGCTCCCGCTGGGGTGCGAAGCGCCCCCAACACTGGCACTGCATATTCTCAGGGACATTCGGTTCGCCTGTTTTCGACTGCTGCGCAGTCGAGCGGGAGCAAGCGCCCTCGCCACAATTGATCTCGGTCATGCAGCACCTGTTTATGTCAGTTGTTAGGGTGCCGTTTCTAATTTTTCTCCCTACTTTGTGCCTGAGCCCGACACTTTCGCGGGCAGTTCCTCAAACCTTCTGCGCGTGAGGTGCACCATGGCCAAAGTTATTTTGAAGAAAAAAATCGACGCTTCGACAACCGCTCTGAGCGACGTCAAATCCTATGCCCGCAAGATCTGGCTGGCAGGCCTGGGTGCCTACACCAAGGTCGGCCAAGAGGGCAGCGAGTATTTTCAAGAGCTGGTAAAAGCGGGTCAAACCGTTGAAACCAAAGGAAAAAAAGTAGTCTCCGAGAAACTTGAAGCCGCTAACGCCGAGATCGATGAAGCCAAGAGTGAAGTAAGCACATTCAAAGGCAAGGTCGAACTTCAACTCGACAAGGTCGAGAAGGCTTTCGACTCGCGTGTTGCAAGTGCCTTGAATCGTATCGGCATTCCGTCTAAACATGACGTTGAGACACTCTCTGCTAAGCTCGATGAGCTGACGGCATTGCTCGAACGCGTCGCGCGTAAATCTTAAGGAGAACGGGATGGCTGGTAAAAAGAACACCGAAAAAGAAGGCAGCTCGTGGATTGGGAAAGTCGAAGACTACTCCCGCAAAATCTGGCTGGCTGGTTTAGGCGTGTACTCGAAGATCGACACTGACGGCAGCAAGCTCTTCGATGCATTGGTCAAAGACGGCGAGAAAGCCGAGAAGCTCACCAAGAACGCAGTTGGCAAAAAAGTCGACGACGTCAAGGACTCCGCTTCCTCGGCCAAGTCGCGCATCAGTGGCGTGAAAGATCGTGCGCTGGGCAAGTGGGATGAGCTGGAAGGCGCTTTCGACAAGCGCCTGAACAGCGCCATTTCGCGTCTGGGCGTACCAAGCCGTAATGAAGTGAAAGCGCTGCACAGCAAGGTCGATACCCTGACCAAGCAAATCGAACGACTCACCGGTGCCAAGGTTGCGCCTGTTGCGGCGAAAACCGCAGCGGCCAAACCTGCTGCTAAAACGGCTGCCAAGCCACTGGCAAAAGCAGCCGCTAAACCGGCTGCCAAACCCGCTGCAAAAGCAGCGGCCAAGCCTGCTGCCAAAACGGCTGCTGCCAAACCTGCCGCAGCCAAGCCAGCGGCCAAACCGGTCGCCGCCAAAGCCGCAGCTAAACCAGCCGCCAAGCCTGCCGCCAAGCCTGCAGCGAAAACCGCAGCCGCCAAACCGGCAGCCAAGCCAGCGGCAAAACCTGCCGCAGCGAAGAAGCCAGCAGTGAAAAAACCGGCAGCGCCGAAAGCCGCTGCACCCAAACCAGCAGTGGCTGCCGCCAAACCGGCAACCCCGTCGACTGTAAGCGCATCGAACTCCGCTTCCGCGCCGACCCCTGCTGCAACCCCGACTGCTGCGCCAGCTCCATCGACGCCAACCAGTCAGTCCTGATTCCAGGGCTCAAAAAAACGCCCGGCCTGTAAAGGTCGGGCGTTTTTGTTTGTGCACGATTCTGCAAACACCACGGCCCCTGTGGGAGCTAGCAGGCTGGCTCCCACAGGGGCCGCGGTGTTCGGGGGTTATTCGTGTTCTTCGAGGTATTGCAGCGCCAGCTGTTCAGTCGCAACCTTGATCGGCGGCAGCAGATGCGGCGCCACCAGCATCATGATCTGGTACACCACCAGTCTCACTTCACCCTCACGATCCAGAATCCGCTGATAGTCCAGCGAGAACAGCAGCGTCATGGTGATCTGCTCCACCAGTTGCCCCAGCGCCTGCGTGTCGCTGACCAACAGCCCTTGAGCCTTCAGCCGCGCCAGCAATGAAGCCAGCGTGCGCTTCAGTGCATTGAGCAGATTGCGTATTCCTTTGGCCAGTTTCGGCAACCGCCCGGCGAGGTTCGACAGGTCCTGGAATAGAAACCGGTAATGAGCCAGGCGCTCTACGATCAAATGCAGAAACAGCCAATAGTCTTCAGGGGCCAGTTCCACGTCGGACGGCGGATCGAGCAGCGGCGCGAGTTCCGCCTGGAAACGTTCGAACAACCCGAGAATCAGCGGTTCCTTGCCGTGGAAGTGGTAGTAGAGGTTGCCCGGGCTGATGCCCATTTCGTTGGCAACTTCCATGGTGGAGACGTTCGGTTCGCCCTTCTGGTTAAACAACTGCAGGGCACATTCGAGGATCCGGTCGCGGGTTTTCATCCAGTCTTCTTAATGATCAGGTCATGCCACGGTCGATGCCGGCCGTGGTGTGTTGAGCGTCAGCGCACGCGCACGTAAATACCGGGTGCTGCCTCCATCGGTGGATAGTTCTGGTTGCCGAGCGCCATGTGGGTTTCTTTCTGTGTGCCCGAGCGTTCCTGGATCCAGCCCAGCCACTGCGTCCACCAACTGCCGTCGACTTGTTTGGCGTCGTAATACCAGGCCCGGGGATCGCCGCTCAGTTTTGTGCTTTCGATGAAGTTGGCTTTCGGGTTGGAAGGCGGGTTGAGGATGCTCTGCACATGCCCGCTGTTGGACAGCAAGAAGCGCCGCTCGCCACCCAGCAGCAGGGTCGAGCGGTACACGGCATCCCATGGGGTGATGTGGTCGTTGATGCCGGCCACGCTGAAGCTGTCGACCGTGACTTTCTGCAAATCGATCGGCGTGCCGCACACTTCAAGACCCCCTGGATGACTCAGCGGGTTGTGCTTGAAGAAGTCCAGCAGGTCACCGTGAAAGGCCGCCGGCAGACGCGTGTTGTCGTTGTTCCAGTAGAGAATGTCGAACGCCGGCGGCTCCTTGCCCAGCAGGTAGTTGTTGACGAAGTAGCTCCAGATCAAATCGTTGGGGCGCATCCAGGCGAAGACCTTGGCCATGTCGCGGCCATCCAGTACGCCTTTCTGATATGACCGACGCTTGGCCGCTTCCAGTGTCTGTTCGTCGGCGAACAGGGTCGCGGGGCTCTCCATCTGACTGTCGAGCAGGCTCACCAGATAGGTTGCGCTGGATACCCTGCGCAATTGTCGTTTGGCTTGCAAATGGCCTTGCAGCGCGGCGATGGTCAGCCCGCCAGCGCAAGCGCCCATCAGATTCACGTCCCGGGCACCGGTAATCTCCCGGCACACATTCATCGCTTCTTCGACGGCTTCGACGTACGTCGATAGGCCCCATTCGCGATGACGCACATCCGGGTTGCGCCAACTGATCATGAAGGTCTGCAGGCCGTTTTTCAGGGCAAACTGAACGAAGCTGTTGCTCGGGCTCAGGTCGAAAATGTAGTACTTGTTGATCTGTGGCGGCACCACCAGCAGCGGTTTGGAATACTGCTTCTCGCTCATCGGCTTGTACTGGATCAGCTCCAGCAGCTCATTGCGAAACACCACGGAGCCGGTGGTGGTGGCGACCGTTTTGCCGACCTCGAACGCCTGCTTGGTGACTTGCCTGGGCAGGCCGTCGTTGTGCAGGAAATCATCGACCAGATGACCGATGCCGCGCACCAGGCTGTTGCCGCCGGAGTTGAAGATCTCCTTGATCGCCAGCGGATTGAGCAGGGTGTTGGACGGTGACACCGCATCGTTGAGCAAGGCGAACGCGAAGTGGGCGCGGGCGCGATCGTCCGGGTTCATGTTGCTTTCGTCGATCCAGCTTTTGAACTGCTTCTGCCAACTCAGGTACGCCTGCAGGCTGCGGCGATAAAACGGATTGAGGCTCCAGGCCGGGTCGGCGAAGCGACTGTCATGCGGGTTGGTCGGGTGCAGGGTTTCGCCCAGCAACACCCGCCCCAATTGACCGCCCAGCTTCAAGGCGTGTCGGGCGCTGTGCACCGGGTTGCGCAAACCATGGGCGGCAACACTGCGCAGGGTTGACAGCAGATCCCGACCACGCAGGCCGGTAATCGCACTCTGTGCGTTGATGAACGCGGCGGGAGTGGGCAGAAACTCCTTCGTTGGTTTTTCGCGCATGAATCAACACTCCTTCGTCTTCAGGCCTAAAACAAATACACCGAACCAGAACACCATAGACGCTGTAACGGGTTGTTGCGCGGCGCGGCGTCCTGCCGACCGACGATGAGTCGGCTAACCGCCCAATGGCGCCGGATGCGGATGCATCACGGCGCGCTGCCGTTCTTCCTCGAGGAATTTCATGATGATCGGCGCCACGGCCTCGGCGCGGGTGATCAGGAACAGATGCCCGTCATCGATGATGTGCAACTGAGCATTGGGAATCCGCCAGGCCAGCATGCGCATGTTGATCAGCGGGATCAGAGGATCATCGTCACCTGCCAGCACCAGCGTCGGCTGGTTGATCTTGTGCAGCCAGTGAATGCTGGTCCAGCCGAGGCCGGCGAACAGCTGCCAGTAGTAACCGAGCTTGCCGGCCGAACGCACCTTTGCCGCATGGCTGGCGGCGAGTGTCGGATCGCGTCGGAACGAGCCGCCGTAGATCATTGGCGCAATGCGAATCACGTGAGAGGGCTGGATGTAGCGCCGTGGACTGGCCATCATCCACAGCACTTTCGGCTTGCCCGGCACCATCACCGCACCTGCCGCCGTCGCCGCCAGCACCAGTTTTTTGCAGCGCTCGGGATAGTCGTAGGCAAACTGCTGGGCGAGGGCGCCGCCCCACGACACACCGATCACGTTGACTTGCCCGTAATCGAGATAATCGAGCATCCGTGCCGTGAGTTTGGCCAGGCCCGGAAAACGATACGGCCGGTTCGGTGTCGACGAGCCGCCAACACCCGGGACATCGAAAGCGATGACTTCGAGGTCCGGGTCCAACGCCGCGACGAACGGAAACACCAGCTCCAGGTTGGCGCCGATGCCATTGAAAATCAGCAAGGGCGTCAAGTGAGGCTTGCCGGGGCGTACCGCCGTGCGGAGGGTCTGGCCATCCAGGTCGACGGTACGAAAAATGAACGGTTGCGGCATGCTTCAAGCCCTGTGGGTTAATTATCCCGATCCGCTGCAGGCGCTGAGCAGGCTCCGCTCCTGCAGCGGATCAGGGTGTGTCATTTACCGCTCATGTACGTAAGTGCCTGGTGCAGCTTCACCCGCGGGGTAAGCCTTGTTGCCCAGTTTTGTCGGAGCTTTTTTCAGTTCGCCCGAACGTTCCGCTTGCCAGGCCTGCCAGTGCAGCCACCAGGAATCGGTGTGCTTGGTGGAATTTTCCTGCCAGTCCTCGGCCTTCACCGGCATCTCGGTGCTGGTCATGTAACGTGATTTCGGATTGCCCGGCGGGTTCAGAATGCTCTGGATATGCCCGCTGCTGGACAACACGAACTCAACCTTGCCACCGAACAGTTGCGCCGATTTGTAGCAGGACTTCCACGGGGTGATGTGGTCGTTGGTGCCGGCCAGGGAATAGATGTCCGCCGTGACCTGTTTCAGATCAATCGGCGTGCCGCACACTTCCAGTGCGTCCGGACGAATCAGCGGGTTGTTTTTGAACATCTCGATCAGGTCGCCGTGGAATGCGGCGGGCAACCGTGTGGTGTCGTTGTTCCAGAACAGAATGTCGAACACCGGCGGCTCGTTGCCGAGCAGGTAGTTGTTGACCCAGTAGTTCCAGATCAGATCGTTGGGCCGCATCCAGGCGAACACCTTCGCCATGTCACGGCCTTCCAGCACACCGGCCTGATAGGAATGACGCTTGGCGGCTTCGAGGGTCTGCTCGTCGACGAACAGGGCCACGTCGCTGTCCAGGGTGGTGTCCAGCACGCTCACCAGCAAGGTGAGGGCGTTGACCTTCTTCTCGCCGATCGCGGCGTAGTGGCCCAGCAGCGCGGTGCAGGTGATGCCGCCCGAGCAGGCGCCGAGCATGTTCACGTCTTTGCTGCCGGTGATCGCGGTGACCACGTCGACCGCTTCCTTGAGCGCTTCGATGTAGGTCGAAAGACCCCACTCGCGTTGCTCCTTGGTCGGGTTGCGCCAGCTGACGATGAAAGTCTGCACGTGATTGCGCAGGCAAAAACGCGCCAGGCTTTTGTCCGGGCTGAGGTCGAATACATAGAACTTGTTGATCTGCGGCGGCACCACCAGCAACGGGCGCTCGTGCACCTGCTCGGTGGTCGGCCGGTACTGGATCAGCTCCAGCACGTCGTTGCGAAAGACCACGGCGCCTTCGGTCACGCCCAGGCTCTTGCCGACTTCGAACGCGCCCATGTTGACCTGGCTCGGCATACCGCCGTTGTGCACCAGATCCTTGGCCAGGTGCGAGAGGCCGTCGAGCAGGCTCTTGCCACCGGTTTCGAAGAAACGTTTGACCGCCGCCGGGTTGGCCGCACTGTTGGTCGGGGCCATGGCCTCGGTCATGAGGTTGATCACGAAATGCCCGCGTGCCACATCCTTGGGCCCGAGGTTGCTGTCGTCGATCCAGTCGTGGAGTTCCTTGCGCCACGCCAGGTAAGTTTGCAGATAACGTTTGTAGAGCGGGTTCTGGCTCCAGGCCGGATCGTGGAAGCGACGGTCATCGCTGGTCGGTTGCAGCTCGGACTTGCCGAAGAGCACGTTCTTGAGTTCAAGGCCGAAATGAGCGACATGCCTGGCGCTATGAATCGGTTGCCGGATGGCCTGCCTGAGCACCATTCGAGCAGAAGCCAGTAGATCCTTTCCACGCAGCCCAACGACAGGATTCAGCCCCAGGGTGTTTTCCGAGGCCTGATACTTCAAGTCATCGTTATTCTTGTTACTCATCTACGACGCTCCATTGTCCTGAGACGAGTACCAGGGTCCAGCTGTGTAGGTACACAGCCAATGCCAGGTACTACTGCTCGGGTGACCGTTAATTCTGCATCGCTGCTTTTTCGTTCGCAGAGAGCACTGCAGGGAACTTGCCAGCTCCATTGGTTACCCGAGTTTAATTTTTTTCGCAAGCAGGCCAATGACTGGCCTCGCGGCCAAGCATTCAAACAGATGAAATTAGAAAATGCCCTCTAAAGCGCAAGAAGCCTGGGCTAGAGCATCAGCTTGACGACAGACTCGTTCGGGTCGCGGGTCTTTCCGGCCGCTTTCAGTTCGGCAAGATAATCGTTCCAGAGATCCTCCTGACGCACGCCCAACTGGTACAAGTAATCCCAGGTGAACAGGCCGCTGTCGTGGCCATCGTCGAAGGTCAATTTCAGTGCGTACTGACCGGCCGGTTCTACCTTGGTCAGGCCTACGCCGATCTTGCCAAATTGCAGGATAGGTTTGCCGTGGCCCTGGACCTCGGCGGAAGGAGAGTGCACGCGCAGGAACTCGGCGGGCAAGTGATGCTCCTCGCCGGACGCGTATTTCAGCGACAGGGTTTTCGAGGCTTTGTGCAGCTTGATGTCGGTGGGGAGTTGGGTCGTCATGGGCCGGTCATCCGTCTTGAGGGTGGCGGGTGATCCTGTGGCGAGGGAGCTTGCTCCCGCTCGGCTGCGCAGCAGTCGTAAATCCGGCGAACGGGTTTTGCTGACAGACAGCATTCGCCGAATTCGGGGCCGCTTCGCGACCCAGCGGGAGCGAGCTCCCTCGCCACAGGAGCCCGCTCACACAGAATGTTGCTTACAGGATATAACGGGACAGGTCTTCGTTCTGCGCCAATTCGCCCAGGTGGCTGTTGACGTAGTCGGCGTCGATCAGGATCACCTTGCCGTCGTGGGCGCTGGCCAGGTCACCGGCGCTGAACGACACCTCTTCGAGCAGTCGCTCAAGCAAGGTGTGCAGGCGACGGGCACCGATGTTCTCGGTCTTCTCGTTGACCTGCCAGGCGATCTCGGCGATGCGCTTGATGCCGTCCGGCTGGAACTCGATGGCCAGGCCTTCGGTTTTCAGCAGTGCGCAATATTGCTCGGTGAGGGACGCGTGCGGCTCGCTGAGAATGCGTTCGAAATCTTCCGGTGTCAGCGCTTTCAGCTCGACACGGATCGGCAGACGACCTTGCAACTCAGGCACCAGATCGCTCGGCTTGCTCAAGTGGAATGCGCCGGAAGCGATGAACAGGATGTGGTCGGTCTTGACCATGCCCAGTTTGGTGTTGACGGTGCAGCCTTCGATCAGCGGCAGCAGGTCGCGCTGTACGCCTTCACGAGACACGTCGACGCCACCGGAGTTACCGCGCTTGGCCACCTTGTCGATTTCGTCGATGAACACAATGCCGTGCTGCTCGACCGCTTCCAGCGCCTTGGCCTTCAACTCTTCATCGTTGACCAGGCGGCTGGCTTCTTCGTCGCGCACCAGCTTCAGCGCTTCCTTGACCTTGAGCTTGCGGCTCTTGCGTTTGCCCTTGCCCATGTTGGCGAACAGGCTTTGCAGCTGGTTGGTCATTTCTTCCATGCCCGGTGGCGCGGAGATATCGACGCCGGCCACTTCGGCGACTTCGATTTCGATCTCCTTGTCATCCAGCTGACCTTCGCGCAGGCGCTTGCGGAACAGCTGGCGGGTGTTGGAGTCGGCCGACGGGGTGTCATCGTTGCTGAAACCCATGCGCGCCGGTGGCAGCAGGGCGTCGAGGATGCGCTCTTCGGCGGCGTCTTCGGCGCGGTGGCGAACCTTGGTCATTTCCTGTTCGCGCAGCAGCTTGATAGCGGCGTCAGCCAGATCACGAATGATCGACTCGACGTCGCGACCGACGTAGCCGACCTCGGTGAACTTGGTCGCTTCGACCTTGATGAACGGCGCGTTGGCCAGTTTGGCCAGGCGACGGGCGATCTCGGTTTTACCGACACCGGTCGGGCCGATCATCAGGATGTTCTTGGGTGTGACTTCAACGCGCAGTTCTTCCGGCAGCTGCATCCGGCGCCAGCGGTTGCGCAGCGCGATGGCGACGGCGCGCTTGGCATCGTCCTGGCCGATGATGTGACGATTGAGTTCGTGGACGATTTCACGGGGAGTCATGGACATAGTAATTGGCGGTCCTCAAGCAAAAGTGAGCCGTGGCGCTAAGGCCGGAACAGGCTTACTCGGCGAGGTCCTGCTCCTCAATGGTGAAGGTGTGGTTGGTGAATACGCAGATGTCGCCGGCGATGCCGAGCGCGGTTTCGACGATTTCGCGGGCGGACAGATCGGTTTTCTTCAGCAGCGCGCTGGCGGCGGCCTGGGCGTAACCGCCACCGGAACCCATGGCGATCAGGCCTTCTTCGGGTTCGACCACGTCGCCGTTGCCGGTGATGATCAGGGACGCGTCTTTGTTGGCGACCGCGAGCATGGCTTCGAGGCGGCTGAGGGAGCGGTCGGTGCGCCATTCTTTGGCGAGTTCGACGGCGGCGCGAACCAGGTGACCTTGATGTTTCTCGAGCTGGCCTTCGAAGCGCTCGAAGAGGGTGAAGGCGTCAGCGGTGGCCCCGGCAAAACCGGCGATAACCTGGCCGTGGTACAGGCGACGAACTTTCTTCGCGTTGCCTTTCATCACGGTATTACCGAGAGAAACCTGGCCGTCGCCGCCCATGACGACTTTGCCGTGGCGGCGAACTGAAACGATGGTGGTCAAGGGAGAGTCTCCACGCAGCGGGGCGAAAATGCCTTATGCCAACTCATATGGGGGTGGTGGAGCGTTTTTCAACTGCGGGGTATGGCGGGGGACGAGCGGTGTGCAGCTCGCAAAAAAGGCTTGGAGCGAATACCTGTGGCGAGGGAGCTTGCTCCCGCTCGGCTGCGAAGCAGTCGTAAATCCGGCCATCGCGGTTTGTCTATAAGCCGCGATGGCTGAATTGGGAGCGCTTCGCACTCCAGCGGGAGCAAGCTCCCTCGCCACAAAGTAGGTTGTGTCCCGGGGGAATCAGCGGTTCTGGCGTTGTTGTAACAACAGGTTGCTGAAGCCCGCGCCGGCCAGTTGCTTCTGCGCGGTGGTCAGTTGTTCGCGGTTGCTGAACGGTCCAACCAAAACGCGATACCAGGTCTCGTCTTTGACCGTGCCGGATTCAACCGCCACCGCCTGACCGAGCAAGATGATCTGCGCACGCACCTTGTCGGCATCGGCTTCCTTGCGGAACGAGCCGGCCTGCAGGAAAAACTTGGTCACCGGCGCGGCCTTGGCCACGGGTGGCGGCGGTGGCGGGGTGATGCCGGCCAATGCCGCTTGAGCGCGCGCAGTGTCGATTTTCGCTGCTTCCGCTGGTGTGACCGGCGTGGTCGGTACAGCCGGCGTCGGCGGCGTTTTCTCCGGCACGGCATCCGGCGGCACGATCACTTCCGATTCCGGCAGCAGGGTGTAGAAGTCGTACTTCGGCTTCACCGGTTGCGTCGGGCTCGGCGGGGTCTTGTTGGCCTCGGCGATCTTGCTGGCTTTCTGCTGCTCGATCTTCTCGCGCTTGACGCTCTCGCTACCCTTGCCCGGTTCCAGCTTCATCAGGAACACAATGAACGCGCCGACCGTCAGGCCGATGGCCATCCACAGCCAGCCCGGAATCGGTTGCTTTGCAGGAGCTTGGTAACGGCTGGCGCCACGCTTGGGTGCAGGTTTTTTCTTGGCAGCCAACTTACATACGCTCCAGAGTTTCCAGACCCAAGAGTTCCAGGCCTTGCTTGAGAGTGCGGCCGGTCAGCGCGGCGAGGCGCAGGCGGCTTTGCATTTGCGCCGGGGTTTCAGCGCTGAGGATCGGGCAGTTCTCGTAGAAGCTGGAGAACAGGCCGGCAACGTCGTACAGGTAGGTGCAGAGGATGTGCGGGGTGCCTTTCTCGGCCACGTTGTTCAGTATTTCACCGAATTGCGCGAGTTTGGCAGCCAGCTCATGTTCATGCGCGGCTTCCAGGACGATCTGCCCTTCGACTTCGCTGAAGTCCTTGCCGAGCTTGCGGAACACGCCCGCCACGCGGGTATACGCGTACAGCAGGTACGGCGCGGTGTTGCCTTCGAAGTTCAGCATCAGGTCGAAGTTGAAGCTGTAGTCGCTGGTGCGGTGCTTGGACAGGTCGGCGTATTTCACCGCGCCAATGCCCACGACCTTGGCGATGTTGCGCAGCTCGGCCTCGGCCAGCTCCGGGTTCTTGTCCTTCACCAGGGTGTAGGCGCGTTCCTGGGCTTCGGTCAGCAGGTCGATCAGCTTCACGGTGCCGCCATCACGGGTCTTGAACGGACGGCCATCGGCGCCATTCATGGTGCCGAAGCCCATGTGTTCCATTTCCATCGGGTGCGTCACGAAGCCGGCCTTGCGGGCGACCGCGAACACTTGCTGGAAGTGCAGGGCCTGGCGCTGGTCGACAAAATACAGCGCGCGATCAGCCTTCAGCTTGCCGCTGCGGTAACGCACGGCCGCCAGGTCGGTGGTCGCATAGAGGTAGCCGCCATCCGCCTTGACGATGATCACCGGCAGCGGGTCGCCGTCGGCGTTCTTGAATTCGTCGAGGAACACGCACTGCGCGCCGTTGCTCTCGACCAGCAGGCCGGCGGCCTTGAGGTCGTTGACCACGTTGATCAGGTCGTCGTTGTAGGCGCTTTCGCCCATCACGTCGGCCATGGTCAGTTTGACGTTCAGCAGTTCGTAGATTTTCTGGCAGTGGGACAGCGAGATGTCCTTGAACTTGGTCCACAGCGCCAGGCAGTCCGGGTCGCCGGCTTGCAGCTTGACCACCAGGCCACGGGCGCGGTCGGCGAACTCTTCGGATTCGTCGAAGCGTTGCTTGGCGGCGCGGTAGAAGTTTTCCAGGTCCGACAGCTCGTCGCTGGTGATCGGGTTTTCCTGCAAGTACGCCATCAACATGCCGAACTGGGTGCCCCAGTCGCCCACGTGGTTCTGGCGGATCACTTCGTCGCCGAGGAATTCCAGCACGCGGGCCACGCCGTCGCCGATGATGGTCGAGCGCAAGTGACCGACGTGCATCTCTTTTGCCAGGTTCGGTGCGGACAGATCGACAACCGTGCGTTGCACCGGGCCGGCCTTGCGTACGCCGACGTGCTCGTCGGCCAAAGCGGCGTCGAGGCGCGTAGCCAGGGCCTGGGTGTTCTGGAAGAAGTTCAGGAAGCCAGGGCCGGCGATCTCGGTCTTGGTGACGTTCTCGTCGGCCGGCAGTGCAGCGATGATTTTTTCGGCCAGATCCCGCGGCTTCATGCCGGCAGGCTTGGCCAGCATCATGGCGATGTTGCTGGCGAAATCGCCGTTCTTCTTGTCGCGGGAGTTTTCCACCTGGATCGCCGGCGACAGGCCTTCAGGCAACACACCTTCGTTGACGAGTTGGGTGATGGCTTGTTGGATCAGCTGGCGAATGGTGTCTTTCATGGTCTTCTCTTTCGACCGCAAGCGCGGCGGCGCTTCGATGCGCTGGTGGAAAAACTGGGCATTATCCGTTGCGAAGGCGGGCTTGCCAACCATTGTAGGTTCATTGCGGACTTACGGCGGATGATTCCCTTGTGGCGAGGGAGCTTGCTCCCGCTGGGGCGCGTAGCGGTCCTAAATCAGTCGCCTTAATCTGTCTGGCGGTTCTCGGTTGGCAGTTTGCGGCCGCTTCGCAATCGAGCGGGAGCAAGCTTACTCGCCACTGGGTTTCAGTATAAATCTACAGGGTCGACATCCAGCGACCAGCGCACCGCCCGCCCGCTCGGCATCTGCTCCAGTACCAGCAACCAATTGGCCAGTAACCGATGCAGCGGCGCCCGCGCCGTCGCTTGCAGTAACAACTGCGCGCGATAACGCCCGGCCCGGCGTTCCATCGGCGCCGGCACTGGCCCTAGCAGCTCGATCCCGGTCAGGTTCTGTTCGGCCAGCAACCGTTCAGCCTCACTGCATGCTTCATCCAGAAACCCTTCCGCCTGCCCCGGTTTGTGCGCTTCCGCCCGCAGCAGCGCCAAATGTGCAAATGGCGGCAAACCGGCAGAACGCCGCTCGCTCAGCGCCTGCTCGGCAAAGGCGAAGTAACCTTGTTCGGTCAATTGCACCAGCAGCGGATGATCCGCCAGATGCGTCTGGATAATCACCTTGCCCGGCTCTTCAGCCCGGCCCGCACGTCCGGCCACCTGAACGATCAGTTGCGCCATGCGCTCGCTGGCGCGGAAGTCGCCGGAGAACAATCCGCCGTCGGCATCGAGAATCGACACCAGCGTTACTCGTGGAAAGTGATGCCCTTTGGCAAGCATCTGCGTGCCCACCAGAATGCATGGCTGACCCTTCTGAATGGTCGCGAACAACTGATTCATCGCGTCCTTGCGCGATGTGCTGTCGCGGTCGACCCGCAGCACCGGCACGTCCGGAAACAGGATGGCCAGGCGTTCTTCGGCACGTTCGGTGCCGGCGCCGACGGGTCGCAAGTCGACCTTGCCGCATTTCGGACAGTGCCGGGGCACGCGTTCGACGTAGCCGCAATGGTGGCAGCGCAGTTCGCCGGAGCGCTGGTGCACGGTCATCCGCGCATCGCAGCGCTGGCATTCGGACATCCAGCCACAGTCGTGGCACAACAGCGTCGGCGCGAAACCTCGACGGTTGAGAAACACCAACACTTGTTGGCCGGCTGCGAGTGTCTGGCCAATGGCTTGCTGCATTGGCCCGGAAATACCGCTGTCGAGCGGGCGACTTTTCACATCCAGGCGAAGGAAGCGCGGTTGCTTCGCGCCGCCCGCCCGCTCGTTCAGCCGTAGGAGGCCGTACCGACCGGTGTAGGCGTTGTGCAGGCTTTCCAGCGAAGGCGTGGCAGAGCCGAGCACGATCGGGATGTTTTCCTGTCGTGCGCGCACCAATGCCAGGTCGCGGGCGTGATAGCGCAGGCCTTCCTGCTGTTTATAGGAGCCGTCGTGCTCTTCGTCGATGATGATCAGGCCGGGATTTTTCATCGGTGTGAACAGCGCCGAGCGGGTGCCGATAATAATGTCGGCGTCGCCATCCCGGGCGGCGAGCCAGGCTTCAAGACGCTCGCGGTCGTTGACCGCCGAGTGGATCAGCGCAATTCGTGCATTGAAGCGTTGCTCGAAGCGCGCCAGGGTTTGCGGGCCGAGGTTGATCTCCGGGATCAACACCAGTGCTTGCTTGCCGGCTTCGAGGGTTTCACGAATCAGCTGCAAATAGACTTCGGTCTTGCCGCTGCCGGTGACGCCGGCCAGCAGGAACGCGTGATAACTGTCGAACCCGGCGCGAATCGCTTCATAAGCGGCGCGTTGCTCAGGGTTGAGCGGCAACTCGGGTTGCGCCAGCCAATGCTCGTGGCGCGCGCCGGGAGCGTGCTTGCGGATTTCGACTTGCACCAGGTCCTTGGCCAGCAGCAGGTCGAGGCTGTCCTTGCTCAGCATCAGTTTGCTCAGCAATTGATGAGCGACGCCGTGGGGATGCTGGGCCAGTGTCGCCAGCGCTTCACGCTGACGCGGGGCGCGGGCGATACGCGGGTCATCGAGGCTGGCGCCAGGCGCGGCGGACCAGAAACGTTCCTGGCGCGCTTCGGCCAGCTCACCCTGACGCAACAACACCGGCAGCGCCCAGCTCAAGGTGTCGCCGAGGCTGTGCTGATAATACTGAGAGGTCCACAGGCACAGCTTGAATAATGCGGGTGGCAAGGGCGGTGTGGCGTCGAGCAGGGCCAGGGCCGGTTTGAGTTTTTCTGCCGGTACTTCACTGGTGTCGGTGACCTCCACCAGAATCCCGATCATCTCCCGCCGGCCGAACGGCACCCGCAAGCGCATGCCCGGTTGCAACTGGTCGCGCAGGACCCCGGCAGGGGCGCGGTAATCGAACAGGCGGCGCAGGGGCGAAGGCAGGGCGAGGCGCAGAATGGCGTCGGGCACGCGGCTATTTTCTCGATGATTGAGCGGTGAGGAAGGCCGGGAGCCTAGCAGACGGTCGGTCTCAGCGACAGCTTGCGTGATTGAGATTGTCTGGTAGAATCCGCGGCCTAATTACGTGCGGTATTCAACAATGGTGTTGAGTGGCGGCACGCTAGCCTGAGGAATTCATCATGAAAGCCGATATCCATCCAACATACGAAATCACCGCAGTTACCTGCAGCTGTGGCAACAAGTTCGAAACTCGTTCGAACCTGGCCAAGCCTCTGGCGATCGACGTATGCAACGAGTGCCACCCGTTCTACACCGGTAAGCAGAAGACTCTGGATACTGGCGGCCGTGTACAGCGCTTCGCAGACCGCTTCGGTGCTTTCGGCAAGAAGCCTGTTGCTGCAGCAGAGTAAGGTTCGAAAGCCCCATGGGCTTTACCTTGCTAATGAAAAAGGCGTCCCTCGTGGGCGCCTTTTTTGTGTCCGCGATTTGGTTCTCGGGCGCCCAGGCCTTCTGCCCTGTGCCGAGTGGGCTGGCGTCGGTCGCGGTGCAACGCGTGGTGGATGGCGACACAGTGCGCCTGAGCGATGGCCGCAGTGTGCGCATGATTGGCTTGAATACGCCGGAGCTGGGCAAGCAGGGCCGCTCCGACGAGCCGTTCGCCGTGGCGGCGCGCAAACGTCTGGAAGCCTTGGTGGCTGCCAGCGAAGGGCGGGTCGGCGTGCTCCCGGGTAAAGAGAGCAAGGATCACTACGGTCGCACCCTTGCACACCTCTATGGCGCCGATGGCGTCAACCTCGAAGCGCAGATGCTCGCTGAGGGCCTTGGGTTTCAGGTGGCGGTCGCGCCGAATGTCGATCTGGTCACCTGTCAGCAAGCGGCAGAACACAGTGCGCGACAGGCCGGGCTCGGCGTTTGGCGTCAGTCACCTGTACTGAAAGCGGAGCAGATCAACGCGTCCGGTTTCGCCGTGGTCAGTGGGCGTGTGAGCAAGGTTCAGCGCAATCGCGGCGGCGTTTGGATCGAGTTGCAGGATTCGCTTGTACTGCGAGTTGCACCCAATTTACTGGGGCAGTTCGACGTCGCGGCGCTGGAGCGCCTGAAGGGCAAGCAGATCGAGGCACGTGGCTGGGTGGTGGACCGTTCCCGCCGTGGCGGATTGAAACAGGGGCAGGCGCGCTGGCTCCTGCCTCTGACCGATCCGGCGATGCTGCAAGCGACGCCCTGATAAAAAATTGTAGACATTTTTTATGTCGATTGTGAACAGTCTATCCCTTATGTTCCGTGGCTCTTGGCCCAAAGTCGTAGGGCCGGGCGCTTGACAGGGGTGACTGGTCAGTCTTGTGGGGACTTTGCGAGGCGCGTATCCTCGCTGACCAGTCTGTCCAACAGTAAAAGCGGAATGCCCCCATGTCTGATCTGAAAACTGCCGCTCTCGAATATCACGCCCATCCTCGTCCAGGTAAGCTGAGTGTCGAGCTCACCAAGGCCACCGCTACCGCCCGCGACCTGTCGCTGGCCTACAGCCCCGGCGTAGCCGAACCAGTACGCGAAATCGCTCGCGACCCTGAACTGGCCTACAAATACACCGGCAAAGGCAACCTGGTTGCAGTCATTTCCGATGGCACCGCGATTCTGGGCCTGGGCAACCTCGGCCCGTTGGCTTCCAAGCCCGTGATGGAAGGTAAAGGCGTGCTGTTCAAGCGCTTCGCCGGCATCGACGTATTCGACATCGAAGTCGATTCCGAAAGCCCGCAAGCCTTCATCGACACCGTTAAGCGTATCTCCATCACCTTCGGTGGCATCAACCTGGAAGACATCAAGGCGCCTGAGTGCTTTGAGATCGAACGTGCTCTGATCGAGCAGTGCGACATTCCAGTGTTCCACGATGACCAGCACGGCACCGCGATCGTGACCGCTGCCGGCATGATCAACGCCCTGGAAATCGCTGGCAAAACCCTCGCCGACGCCAAGATCGTCTGCCTGGGCGCCGGTGCTGCCGCCATCTCCTGCATGAAATTGCTGGTGAGCATGGGCGCCAACATCGAAAACATCTACATGGTCGACCGTACCGGTGTGATCCACTCCGGCCGTGACGACCTGAACCAGTACAAGGCTGTCTTCGCTCACGCGACCGACAAGCGCACCCTGGCAGATGCCCTGCAAGGCGCGGACGTGTTCGTTGGCCTGTCCGGCCCGAACCTGCTGAGCGCTGAAGGCCTGAAGTCCATGGCGGCCAACCCGATCGTATTCGCGTGCTCGAACCCGGATCCGGAAATCGCCCCGGAACTGGCTCACGCTACCCGTGACGACGTGATCATGGCCACCGGCCGTTCGGACTACCCGAACCAGGTCAACAACGTACTGGGCTTCCCGTTCATCTTCCGTGGTGCCCTGGACGTTCGCGCCAAGCGCATCAACGAAGAGATGAAAGTGGCGGCGGCCAACGCCCTGCGTGAACTGGCCAAACTGCCGGTTCCTCAGGAAGTGTGCGACGCCTACGGCGGCATCAAACTGGAGTTCGGCCGTGAGTACATCATCCCGAAACCAATGGATGCCCGTCTGATCACCCTGATCTCCGATGCCGTGGCCAAGGCTGCGATCGAGACCGGTGTGGCCACCCTGCCGTATCCGAAGAACTACCCGCTGAAAAGCGTGGATGACGTGTTCAACGGCTAAGCCGTTGTAGCGCTTCGATCAGAGGCCCCGATTCGTATGAGTCGGGGCCTTTTTGCATCTGGGCCTTTGTATCGCCCGCGAAGAGGCCGCGTCATACAGCGTAGAAACGACAGGCGATAAAAAGCCCCGCACTTCCATCGAAGGCGGGGCTTTTGCATTGTGCCGCGCGATCAGAACAAATCGATAGGCGCCGCTTCATCCGCTGGCAGCGGGCTTCCCGGAGCGTTGCCGTTACCCAGCTCATTCACCGAGGGCGGCGTATCTTCGGCCTTGAACAGCTCGAAGTACGCGCCTGGCGTGCCTGGGGTGGCAGCGCGACCACTGACCGGGTCAACCCGCAGGCTCAGAATGCCTTCCGGCTCTGGCTGCGTATGCGGCGGCTTGTCCTTGAGCGCGGCTGCCATGTAATTCATCCAGATCGGCAGCGCCACAGTGCCGCCGAACTCACGTTTGCCCAGGCTTTCCGGCTGGTCGAAACCGGTCCAGACGGTGGTCACGTAATCAGCGTTGTAGCCCGAGAACCACGCATCCTTGGATTCGTTGGTGGTACCGGTCTTGCCCGCGATATCGGGGCGACCCATGGCCAGTGCGCGGCGGCCAGTGCCGAGCTTGATCACGTCCTCGAGCATGCTGTTGAGGATGTAAGTGGTACGGCCATCGACAATGCGTTCAGCCACGGCGGGTGCCTGAGGCGCGGGTTGGCCCGAAGCCTCACCCGGCGTCGCGTTGACCGTAAAGGCCTCGGCCGCGGGGGCGGCAATGCCATCCGTTGCGACACCACCTTTCGGCACGCTCGGCGGGTTGGCGACGAACAGCGTGTCGCCATTACGGCTTTCGATCTTGTCGATGATGTACGGGCTGATCTTGTAGCCGCCGTTGGCAAACGTGCTCCAGCCGGTGGCGATTTCCATTGGCGTCAGGGTCGCGGTGCCCAGGGCCAGCGACAGATTGCGCGGCAGGTCCTGCTTGTTGAAGCCGAACTTGCTGATGTAGTCGATGGTGCGATCAATGCCCAGGGCCTGCAACAGACGGATCGACACCAGGTTGCGCGACTTGTAGAGCCCTTCGCGCAGGCGGATAGGGCCGAGGAAAGTGTTGGTGTCGTTCTTCGGGCGCCAGACCTTGTCCAGGTATTCGTCGACGAACACGATCGGTGCGTCGTTCACCAGGCTGGCGGCGGTGTAGCCGTTATCCAGTGCGGCGCTGTAGACGAACGGTTTGAAGCTCGAGCCCGGCTGACGCTTGGCCTGCAGGGCGCGGTTGTAATTGCTCTGCTCGAAGGCGAAGCCGCCGACCAGCGAGCGAATGGCGCCGTTCTGCGGATCAAGAGAAACCAGCGCGCCTTGTGCTTGCGGGATCTGGCTGAACTTCAGTGAATTGTCCGGCTGGCGTTGCACGCGAATCAAGTCGCCGACCTGGGCAACATCCGACGGCTGCTTCGGGTTGGCACCCATGCTGTTGGTGTTCAGGAACGGCCGCGCCCATTTCATGCTGTCCCAGCCAACATGCTCGTCGCCGGTACGGGTCATCACCTGCAGGCCGGTCTTGTCGACCTGAGTGACGATGGCGGGTTCAAGGCTGCTGATCGTGCGTTGCTTGGTCAGTTCGGCGGCCCAGGCTTCACGCGTCTTGCCCGGCAGGCGTGACTCGGGACCACGATAACCATGGCGCTGATCGTAAGTCATCAAGCCTTCGTGAAGCGCGGTGTTGGCCATTTCCTGCAGGTTGCTCGGCACGGTGGTCGTGACGCGGAAACCTTCGGTGTAGGCATCGCTGCCATAGCGGCCGACCATTTCGGCACGAGCCATTTCAGCGATGTAGGGCGCGTTCACTTCCGGGGTCGGCACGTGATAACTGGCGTTCAGCGGCTCGTTGATCGCAGCGGTGTAATCGGCTTCGGTAATTTTTCCGAGCTTGTACATGCGCCCCAGGATCCAGTCGCGACGCTCCTTGCTGCGCGCCGGGTTGGCCAGCGGGTTGAAGCGCGACGGGGCTTTTGGCAAACCGGCGATCATCGCCATCTGCGCCAGGCTGACGTCACGAATCGACTTGCCGTAATACACTTGCGCCGCCGCCTCGATGCCGTAGGCGCGGTTGCCGAGGTAGATCTTGTTGACGTACAGCTCAAGGATCTCGTCCTTGGTCAGCTGCCGTTCGATCTGCAGCGCCAGGAGGATTTCAGTGGTCTTGCGCGAAAAGCTGCGTTCGCTGGTCAGGAAGAAGTTCTTCGCCACCTGCATGGTGATGGTGCTGCCGCCGGACTGAATGTGGCCGCTTTTGACCAATTGGGTGGCGGCGCGCATCAGGCTGCTGGGATCGACGCCATAATGGTTGGCGAAATTGTCGTCTTCAGCACTTAGTAACGCATTTATGAAATTGGGAGGAATATCGGCGAAACGGATCGGAGTGCGGCGCATTTCGCCAAATTCTGCGATCAACTTGTTATCGCTGCTGTATACCCTTAGAGGAATCTGCAACTGAATGCTTCTCAGCGCCTCCACAGACGGTAATCCGGGGCTAAGGTAAAGAAAAGCGCCGGTCAGACCAAGAAGCAGTCCGCAGAAAACGGCGACGATGGACCAACCGAAAAACTTCAGCAGACGAATCAAGGCTTTGGGATATCCAGGGCAAAGAATGAATGAGGCATCAGGGTTCAGGTAAAAAAGGAGAACGACCCGCGCTTGACGTAAAAAGCGGAAAAAATCGCTGGGCATTATAAGCATTTTTACGTCGAGAGCGTCATTTGCGCTGCTGTCAAGACGGGTGGATGGAACGCAATGGACATTACAGAGTCCGTAACTCACGGATAGTCATAGGGAATTGGTAGTGCTAGGACTCTTCAATAAAAAGGCCAATACGCTTTTGGGGATCGACATCAGCTCTACGTCGGTGAAGCTTCTGGAGTTAAGCCGCCAGGGCGACCGCTACCGGGTCGAAGCCTATGCGGTAGAGCCGTTGCCTGCCAGCGCGGTGGTCGAGAAAAATATCGCCGAGCTCGAAGGCGTGGGTCAGGCACTCACGCGCGTGCTGCTCAAGGCCAGAACCAGTCTCAGGAACGTCGCAGTGGCCGTTGCCGGCTCGGCGGTGATCACCAAGACCATCGAAATGGATGCCGGTCTTTCCGACGACGAGTTGGAAAACCAGCTGAAAATCGAGGCTGATCAATACATCCCTTATCCGCTGGACGAAGTGGCCATCGACTTCGAAGTCCAGGGTGCATCGGCGCGCAACCCCGAACGGGTCAATGTGTTGCTGGCGGCCTGTCGCAAGGAAAACGTCGAAGTCCGTGAGGCGGCGCTCGCACTGGCCGGCCTGACCGCTCGCGTGGTCGATGTCGAGGCCTATGCGCTGGAGCGATCCTTCGGTTTGCTGGCCGGACAGCTGGCAGCCGCTCAGGACCGTCTGACGGTTGCCGTGGTCGACATCGGTGCGACCATGACCACGCTCAGCGTCCTGTACAACGGACGCATCATCTACACCCGCGAACAATTGTTCGGTGGTCGTCAACTGACGGAAGAAATCCAGCGACGTTATGGCCTGACCCTCGAGCAAGCAGGGTTGGCAAAGAAGCAGGGCGGTTTGCCGGACGACTACGTCAGCGAGGTGCTGCAGCCATTTCGTGATGCGCTGGTGCAGCAGGTGTCGCGATCGTTGCAGTTTTTCTTCGCCTCCGGGCAGTACAACGCTGTGGATCACATCCTGTTGGCCGGTGGTACCGCTTCGGTGCCGGGGCTGGACCGGTTGATCGAGCAGCGTTTGAGCACGCCGACGCAGGTGGCCAATCCCTTCTCGAACATGACCCTGAGCAGCAAGGTCAACGCTGGCGCCCTGGCCAGCGATGCGCCGGCGCTGATGATCGCTTGCGGGCTGGCCCTCAGGAGTTTCGACTGATGGCGCGGATCAACCTTTTACCCTGGCGCGAAGAACTGCGGGAACAGCGCCGCAAACGCTTCTTGCTGGCGCTGGTGGGTGTGCTGGTGGGCTCAGTGGCAGCGTTACTGATTGCGGACCAGGCCATCAATGGCGCCATCGATCGACAAGTCGCCCGAAACGATTACATCGGTAAACAGATTACGGTGGTCGACGAGCGGATCAAGCAGATCAGTGATCTGAAGGCCCGTCGCCAGCAGCTCGTCGAGCGCATGCGCATCATCCAGGACCTGCAAGGCAATCGTCCGATCAGCGGGCGGATCTTCGATCAGTTGGCGCGTACCTTGCCGGACGGGGTGTATTTCACCGAGGTGAAAATGGAAGGCAAGACCCTGTCCATTGCCGGCGCGGCAGATTCCAATAACCGTGTGTCAGACCTTATGCGCAACCTGGATGCATCGGACTGGTTCGACGCGCCGAACCTGACGGAAGTCAAGGCGACCACCGCCGGCCAGCTGGATCAGGCCAACGTCTTCCAGTTGACCGTGCGCCAGACCCAGCCAGCCGCTACGGAGGCTGTTCAATGAGGCTGGCCGAATGGATTGAAGGCTTGCGCAAGATTGACATCAACGATCTGGACACCAACAACCTGGGTTCCTGGCCGCCTGCCATCAAGACGCTGGCGGGTGCGCTGTTGATGGTTCTGGTGCTGGCGCTGGGCTACAGCTTTTCCATCAGCGACCTTGAGAGCCAGCTGGAACTCAAGCGTGAGGAAGAGTCGACGCTCAAAGAGCAGTTTGCCTCCAAGGCGCACATGGCGGCGAATCTGGAGTTATATATCCAGCAGATGAAGGAAATGGAGAATTCCTTTGGTGTGCTCTTGCGGCAATTGCCCAGCGACACCGAAGTGCCCGGTCTGCTGGAGGACATCACTCGAACCGGCCTGGGCAGTGGCCTGGAGTTCGAAGAAATCAAGCTGCTGCCGGAGGTCACCCAGCCGTTCTACATCGAGCTGCCGATCCAGATCACTGTTACCGGCGCGTATCACGACCTCGCCACGTTCGTCAGTGGCGTGGCCGGGTTGCCACGCATCGTCACCCTGCATGACTTCGATCTCGCACCGGCCAACCCTGAGGGCGGGACGAAATTGCGCATGAGCATCCTTGCCAAGACTTACCGGTATAACGACAAGGGGCTGCAGAAATGACCCCGATGCGTTTTATCCCGATGATCGGAATACTGGTCGTTCTGGCCGGTTGTGGCGGCGACACTGACTTCCGCGACCTGGACGCGTACATGAACGAAATGCGCCTGCGTGCACCGGGCAGGATTGAACCAACGCCGACATTCCGGTCTTACCCAACGTTCACCTACAACGCCGCTAACCTGCGCAGTCCCTTTTCCCGGCAGGTCAAGGTCGACCTGGCTGGCCAGAAACAAGGCTCACGCAACGTCAAGCCTGATCCCAACCGGGTCAAGCAGTACCTCGAAGGTTTCAACATCGAGCAGTTTGAAATGGTCGGCACGATCTCCAATGCGGCTGGCTCCTTTGCGCTGTTGCGCGGGGCAGGCGGTGTGCATCGGTTGAAGGTCGGCGATTACCTGGGACGTAACGATGGCCGGATCGTTGCCATCAGCGGCTCGCAAGTCGATGTGGTCGAAATCGTTCCTGACGGCGAAGGCGCCTGGCTGGAACGGCCGCGGACCATCCCTTTGAAAGAGCACTCATAGTGGAACTCGAATAATGAACAGGATTTTCGCAACCTTCGGAGTTTCGCTATGGATAGCGTTGCTTTCGCCGATGGTACAAGCGGCCAACCTCAAAGCGCTGGATGTCGCTGCGCTGCCGGGAGACCGCGTCGAGTTGAAGCTGTCATTCGATGGCGCGCCTCCAGCGCCCCACGGTTACACGACGGAGCAGCCTGCGCGGATCGCGCTGGACCTGCCTGGTGTGGTCAGCCAGCTAACGAGCAAGACTCGCGACCTGGGCGGCGGCAATGCCCGCAGTGCCACGGTGGTGGAAGCCAAGGACCGCACGCGGCTGATCATCAACCTGACTCAATTGACCCCGTACACCGCTCGTGTCGAAGGCAATAACCTGTTTGTGGTGGTCGGGCGCGGAACCAGTAACGCCGCCTCTGCACCTGCACCTGCGACCGCACCCAAGCCGCCACGCGTCGCCACGGCAACTCCCGCGCCGGCCAAGGCCTATGCGCCGGTGAGCAAGGCGATCCGCGGCGTGGATTTCCAGCGCGGCACCCAGGGTGAAGGCAATGTGGTCATCGATCTCTCGGATCCGTCCATCGCCCCGGACATTCAGGAGCGCGATGGCAGGATTGTCGTCGGTTTCGCCAGGACCCAATTGCCGGAACCGTTGCGGGTCCGTCTGGACGTCAAGGATTTCGCCACACCCGTGCAATTCGTCAACGCCAGCGCCACGGGAGACCGGGCGACCATCAGTATTGAGCCCAGCGGCGCGTTCGATTACTCGACCTATCAAACCGACAACAAGCTGACCGTCAGCGTCCGCCCGATGACCGTAGACGACTTGCAGAAGCGCAACGCCGAGCGTTTTGCCTACACCGGTGAAAAGCTCTCGCTGAACTTCCAGGACATTGACGTGCGCTCGGTGCTGCAACTGATCGCCGATTTCACCAACCTCAATCTGGTGGCCAGCGACACGGTGCAGGGCGGCATTACCTTGCGCTTGCAGAACGTGCCGTGGGATCAGGCGCTGGACCTGGTGCTGAAAACCAAGGGCCTGGACAAACGAAAGATCGGTAACGTGTTGCTGGTGGCGCCGGCCGATGAGATTGCCGCCCGCGAACGCCAGGAACTGGAGTCGCAGAAGCAGATCGCCGAACTGGCGCCTTTGCGTCGCGAGCTGCTGCAAGTCAATTACGCCAAGGCGGCCGATATCGCCAAGCTGTTCCAGTCAGTGACCAGTGCCGAAGCGAAAGTCGACGAGCGGGGTTCGATCACCGTCGATGAACGAACCAATAACATCATCGCCTACCAGACCCAGGACCGTCTCGACGAGCTGCGCCGTATTGTCGCGCAACTGGATATCCCGGTGCGTCAGGTGATGATCGAGGCTCGGATCGTCGAAGCGAACGTCGACTACGACAAGAGCCTCGGTGTGCGTTGGGGTGGTTCGGTGCAGAACAAGGGCAACTGGAACACATCCGGTGTCAGCAACGGCGCCAACGCGTCGTCGACCATTGGTACGCCGGGCAGCACCAGCACCAACTCACCGTTCGTCGACATGGGTACCGCCGCCAACACTTCGGGGCTCGGCATCGCCTTCATCACCGATAATGTGCTGCTGGATCTTGAGCTGACCGCGATGGAAAAAACCGGTAACGGCGAAATCGTCTCGCAACCCAAGGTGGTTACCTCCGACAAGGAAACCGCAAAAATCCTCAAGGGCACCGAGATCCCGTACCAGGAAGCCAGCTCCAGCGGCGCTACGTCGGTATCGTTCAAGGAGGCCTCGCTGTCGCTGGAAGTGACGCCGCAGATTACCCCGGACAACCGGATCATCATGGAGGTCAAGGTCACCAAGGACGAACCGGACTACCTGAACAAGGTGCAGGATGTACCGCCCATCAAGAAAAACGAGGTCAATGCCAAGGTTCTCGTCAATGACGGCGAGACCATCGTGATCGGTGGGGTTTTCTCAAATACTCAGAGCAAGGTTGTAGATAAGGTGCCATTTCTCGGTGATGTGCCGTATCTTGGCCGCCTTTTCCGGCGTGACGTGGTTTCGGAGAAAAAATCCGAGCTGCTGGTATTTCTCACTCCGCGTATCATGAACAATCAGGCGATTGCTGTGAGTCATTGATTCTGTGCGAAATTTGATTCTTGTTGGACCGATGGGGGCTGGAAAAAGCACCATCGGCCGGTTGCTGGCCAAAGAGCTGCGCCTGCCATTCAAAGATTCCGATAAGGAAATTGAATTGCGCACCGGCGCCAATATCCCATGGATTTTCGATAAGGAAGGCGAGCCGGGCTTTCGTGACCGCGAGCAGGCGATGATTGCCGAGCTGTGCGGCTGCGATGGCGTGGTGCTGGCGACCGGCGGCGGCGCGGTCATGCGCGAAGCCAACCGTCGAGCACTGCGCGCCGGTGGTCGGGTGGTTTATCTGCATGCTTCTGTCGAACAGCAGGTTGGCCGTACCGCCCGTGACCGCAATCGACCCCTGTTGCGGACTGCCGATCCGGCCAAGACCCTTCGGGACCTGCTGGAGTTGCGCGATCCGCTGTATCGGGAAATCGCCGACCTGGTAGTGGAAACCGATGAGCGACCGCCGCGAATGGTGGTGCTCGACATTCTTGACCGCCTGCAGCAGCTGCCTCCCCGTTAAAGCACAGCGCGAAATGCGCTATCCTCGGCGTCCTGCCACGACCGCTCAAGGTTGTGGCGCAAGGTTGCCGAACGGCGTCACACCAGCAAATGCCGCGGACATTCGATAACTCAAGGCAGGACGCCTGATTCCATCTTCACTGTGGGGACACATGCAGACACTCAAGGTCGATCTAGGCGAGCGCAGCTACCCGATTCATATTGGCGAAGGTTTGTTGGATCAGCCCGAGCTGCTGGCCCCGCATATTCGCGGGCGGCAAGTGGCGATCATCTCCAACGAAACCGTTGCGCCGCTCTATCTCGAACGTCTGACCCGCAGCCTTGCGCAGTTTTCGGTGATTTCCGTAGTGCTGCCCGACGGCGAAGCCTTCAAGACCTGGGAAACCCTGCAACTGATTTTCGACGGTCTGCTGACCGCACGCCATGATCGCCGCACCACCGTGATCGCCCTCGGCGGCGGTGTGATTGGTGACATGGCCGGTTTTGCTGCTGCCTGCTACCAGCGCGGTGTCGATTTCATCCAGGTTCCGACTACCCTGCTGTCGCAAGTCGACTCCTCGGTCGGCGGCAAGACCGGGATCAATCATCCCCTGGGCAAAAACATGGTCGGCGCCTTCTATCAGCCGAACGTGGTCTTGATCGATACCGCCTCCCTCAATACCCTGCCGGCTCGCGAGTTGTCCGCCGGGCTGGCTGAAGTCATCAAGTACGGGCTGATTTGCGACGAGCCGTTCCTCACCTGGCTCGAAGAAAACGTCGATCGCCTGCGCGCCTTGGACCAGGTTGCCCTGACGTATGCGATCGAACGTTCCTGCGCGGCCAAGGCGGCGGTGGTCGGTGCCGACGAGAAGGAAACCGGCGTTCGTGCCACCCTGAACCTGGGACACACCTTCGGCCATGCCATCGAAACCCACATGGGATATGGTGTGTGGCTACATGGCGAGGCAGTAGCTGCTGGCACCGTAATGGCCCTGGAGATGTCCGCGCGCCTGGGCTGGATCAGCGAGCAGGAGCGTGATCGCGGCATTCGCCTGTTCCAGCGTGCCGGCCTGCCGGTCATTCCGCCCGAAGAGATGACTGAAGCCGATTTTCTCGAACACATGGCAATTGACAAGAAAGTGATCGACGGTCGTTTGCGCCTGGTGCTGCTGCGCCACATGGGCGAAGCGGTGGTGACCGACGATTATCCGAAAGAGGTTCTACAGGCCACGCTGGGAGCGGACTACCGCGCCCTGGCTCAGCTTAAAGGTTAATAAGATCCCGATGACTAGTTTGCACGCCGACGAGGCTTTCCTCGGCCATTACCAGTTAAGCCATGACCCTTTTGCTCCACGGGTGCCTGGCTTCAAATTCTTCCCGGCCCAGCGCAAACCGGTGCTGGGACAGCTGCATCACCTGGCCCGCTACAGCCAGTTGCTGCTGGTGGTTACCGGCCCGCAAGGCAGTGGCAAGACCCTGTTGCGACAGGCTCTGGTGGCCAGTACCAACAAACAATCCGTTCAGAGCGTGGTGGTTTCCGCTCGTGGCGCGGGCGATGCGGCTGGCGTGCTGCGTCAGGTGGCCCAGGCGTTGAACGTCGCTCAGGCAGAGATCGGCCCGATCCTGTCTCAGGTCGTGCAGCTCGCGCTGACGGGTCAGGAAGTCTATTTGCTGGTGGACGATGCCGAGCAGCTCGACGAGTCCGCACTGGAAGCCTTGATGGAGCTGGCCGCGGGTGCACCGGAAGGTCGTCCGCATGTGTTCCTGTTCGGCGAGTCCTCGCTGATCGCGCAACTCGAGGCGTTGAACCTTGAAGAAGAGCGCTTCCACGTCATCGAACTGCAGCCTTACACCGAAGAAGAAACCCGCGAGTATCTGGACCAGCGGCTAGAAGGTGCAGGTCGCGGTATCGAACTTTTTACCGCGGATCAGATCTCTGATATTCACGAAAGCTCCGACGGCTGGCCTGGCAACATCAATCAGGTTGCCCGCGATGCAATGATCGAAGCCATGATTGCCAGCCGCTCTGCGGTCAAGCGTCCAAGTATGGGGTTCAACATGCCGAAGAAACACGTATTGGCGATTTCCGCCGTTGTCGTGGTCGCGGTGGCCGCCGCCTGGTTGATGCCGGGTCGCAGCAAAGCACCGACCACCGGCGCACCTGCCAACGAACAGGCGCAACTGCCGCTTGGCCAGGGCACGCCACAACCTAACAGCGGCGGCGCACCTGCCGTGGAGTTCGCCGGTAACTCGCAACCGATGCCGTTGCCGCTGGTCGGTAATTCGCAACCGGTCATGCGCGGTCCCCTCGCGGAAGCGGCCGGTGGTATCACCGAAGGCGACGATGGCGTGCCGGTCGAAGGCTCCAGCGATACACCGCCGACCGTGACCACCACCGCGCCTCCTGCAGGCGTTCCGGCCGGTCCTGCACCGACGCCAGCCGCCAAGCCGACGCCTGCGCCGACTCAGGTCGCGACAGCCAAGCCTGTCCCGACTGCCCCTGCGGTGAAGCCGGCGCCAGCGCCAGCCAAGCCAGCCGCGGTCGCTACCGCCAAGCCTGCCGAGAAGCCAGCCGCTGCTGCTGCCAAAGGCGCTGGCGGCACCTGGTACGCCGGGCAGCCGACGAGCAACTACGTGGTGCAGATCCTCGGCACCAGCTCTGAAGCGGCCGCGCAATCCTTCGTGAAGGAGCAGGGCGGCGAGTACCGTTATTTCAAGAAAGTCCTCAACGGCAAGCCGCTTTACGTCATCACTTACGGTAGCTTCGCCAACCGCGATGCGGCCGTTACCGCCATCAAGGCCTTGCCAGCGAAGGTTCAGGCTGGTAAACCTTGGCCTCGCACTGTCGCCAGCGTCCAACAGGAACTGGCAACAACTCGCTGAAGATTCGGCGGCCTTACCCAGGCCGCCTCTCCAAGCACCTCAAAATTTCTGCAAGTGCGCGCCGTCTCTACAGACCGCGTGCCTTGTGGTGTCTGCGTTACAGTAGTCTTTGAGTCGTTGCGGTCAGAATTAAAAAAGTTTTGACTAGCACAGCAGATCGCTTTAAACCTTTCACAAATGCGACATAGATTTGCGACAGTTCGTCGTCAAATTTGTGAGCGTCTGTGTCGCTGTGTACAATGACCACCCTTTTGCCCCCGCTAAGCCGGCGTACGTTCGGCGTGGAATGCAAGTGGTTGAATTGAAAAGAAATTTGCCTTGATAAGAGGCAGCCTGGTGAGAAAGTGTCTATGAAAGCAGGTCTGTACCAACCAGATGAATTCAAGGATAACTGCGGTTTCGGCCTGATAGCCCACATGCAGGGCGAGCCCAGTCATACCCTTTTGCAAACGGCCATCGAGGCCCTGACCTGCATGACCCACCGCGGTGGGATCAACGCCGACGGCAAGACCGGTGACGGTTGCGGTCTGCTGATTCAAAAGCCGGATGTGTTCCTGCGAGCGATCGCCCAGGAAACCTTCGGCGTCGAATTGCCCAAGCAATACGCAGTGGGCATGGTTTTCTTCAACCAGGACCCGGTCAAGGCCGAAGCCGCTCGCGAGAACATGAACCGCGAGATCCTGGCTGAAGGCCTGACCCTGGTCGGCTGGCGCAAAGTGCCGATCGACACCAGTGTCCTCGGCCGCCTGGCCCTCGAGCGCTTGCCGCAGATCGAGCAGGTCTACATCGGTGGTGAAGGCCTGAGCGATCAGGACATGGCGATCAAGCTGTTCAGCGCCCGTCGTCGCTCGTCCGTGGCCAACGCCGCCGACGTCGATCACTACATCTGCAGCTTTTCCCACAAGACCATCATTTATAAAGGCCTGATGATGCCGGCGGATTTGACCGCCTTCTATCCAGACCTCAGCGACCAGCGCCTGCAAACCTCGATTTGCGTGTTCCACCAGCGCTTCTCCACCAACACCCTGCCGAAATGGCCGCTGGCGCAACCGTTCCGCTTCCTCGCCCACAACGGCGAGATCAACACCATTACCGGCAACCGCAACTGGGCCCAGGCCCGTCGCACCAAGTTCACCAACGATCTGATGGATCTGGAAGAACTCGGCCCGCTGGTCAACCGTGTCGGTTCCGACTCCTCCAGCATGGACAACATGCTCGAGCTGATGGTCACCGGTGGCATCGACCTGTTCCGTGGCGTGCGGATGATCATTCCGCCTGCGTGGCAGAACGTCGAAACCATGGACCCGGATCTGCGTGCGTTCTACGAATACAACTCGATGCACATGGAGCCGTGGGACGGCCCGGCCGGTGTGGTCATGACCGACGGTCGCTACGCGGTGTGCCTGCTCGACCGTAACGGTCTGCGCCCGGCGCGCTGGGTCACGACCAAAAACGGTTTCATCACCCTGGCGTCCGAAATCGGTGTCTGGAACTACCAGCCTGAAGACGTGATCGCCAAGGGCCGTGTGGGGCCGGGCCAGATCTTTGCCGTGGACACCGAAACCGGTCAGATCCTCGACACCGACGCCATCGACAACCGCCTGAAGTCCCGTCATCCGTACAAGCAATGGCTGCGCAAGAATGCCCTGCGCATCCAGGCGACCATGGAAGACAACGACCACGGTTCGGCGTTCTACGACGTCGACCAGCTCAAGCAGTACATGAAGATGTACCAGGTCACGTTCGAAGAGCGCGACCAAGTGCTGCGCCCGCTCGGCGAGCAAGGCTACGAGGCCGTTGGCTCGATGGGCGACGATACGCCGATGGCCGTGCTGTCCCAGCGCGTGCGCACGCCGTACGACTATTTCCGCCAGCAGTTCGCGCAGGTCACCAACCCGCCGATCGACCCGCTGCGTGAAGCCATCGTCATGTCGCTGGAGATCTGCCTCGGTGCCGAGCGCAACATCTTCCAGGAGTCGCCGGAACATGCTTCGCGTGTGATCCTCAGCTCGCCGGTCATTTCTCCGGCCAAGTGGCGCTCGCTGATGAATCTCGATCGTCCGGGCTTCGAGCGCGCGATCATCGACCTCAACTATGACGAGAGCGTCGGCCTTGAAGCCGCTGTGCGTAATGTCGCCGATCAGGCTGAAGAAGCCGTTCGCGCCGGTCGCACCCAGATCGTCTTGAGTGACCGTCACATTGCCCCGGGCAAGTTGCCGATCCACGCCTCCCTGGCCACCGGCGCGGTGCACCACCGCCTGACCGAAAAAGGCCTGCGTTGCGACTCCAACATCCTCGTGGAAACCGCTACCGCACGCGATCCGCACCACTTTGCGGTACTGATCGGTTTCGGCGCCTCGGCGGTCTATCCGTTCCTGGCCTACGAAGTGCTGGGCGACCTGATCCGCACCGGTGAAGTGCTGGGCGACCTCTATGAGGTGTTCAAGAACTACCGTAAGGGCATCACCAAAGGCCTGCTGAAGATCTTGTCGAAGATGGGTATTTCGACCATCGCTTCGTACCGCGGTGCGCAGCTGTTCGAAGCCATCGGCCTGTCCGAGGAAGTCTGCGACCTGAGCTTCCGCGGCGTTCCGAGCCGTATCAAGGGCGCACGTTTCGTCGACATCGAAGCCGAGCAGAAAGCCCTGGCCGCCGAAGCCTGGAGTCCGCGCAAGCCGATCCAGCAGGGCGGCCTGCTGAAGTTCGTCCACGGTGGCGAATATCACGCCTACAACCCGGACGTGGTCAACACCTTGCAAGCTGCTGTGCAGCAAGGCGACTACAGCAAGTTCAAGGAATACACGGCGCTGGTGGACAACCGCCCGGTGTCGATGATCCGCGACCTGTTCAAGGTCAAGACTCTGGACAAACCGCTGGACATCAGCGAGATCGAACCGCTGGAGTCGGTGCTCAAGCGCTTTGACTCCGCGGGCATCTCGCTTGGCGCTTTGTCGCCGGAAGCTCACGAAGCCCTGGCCGAAGCCATGAACCGCCTCGGTGCGCGTTCCAACTCCGGTGAAGGCGGCGAAGACCCGGCGCGCTACGGCACTATCAAGAGCTCGAAAATCAAGCAAGTCGCGACCGGCCGTTTCGGTGTCACTCCGGAATACCTGGTCAACGCTGAAGTGCTGCAGATCAAGGTCGCCCAGGGCGCCAAGCCCGGCGAAGGCGGTCAGCTGCCAGGCGGCAAGGTCAACGGCCTGATCGCCAAGCTGCGTTACGCAGTGCCGGGCGTGACCCTGATTTCGCCACCGCCGCACCACGACATCTATTCGATCGAAGACTTGTCGCAGCTGATTTTCGACCTGAAACAAGTCAACCCGAAGGCCCTGGTTTCGGTGAAGCTGGTGGCAGAAGCCGGCGTCGGTACCATCGCCGCTGGTGTGGCCAAGGCCTATGCGGACTTGATCACCATCTCCGGCTACGACGGCGGCACCGGTGCATCGCCGCTGACCTCGATCAAATACGCGGGCGCTCCGTGGGAACTCGGCCTGGCCGAAACCCACCAGACCCTGCGTGGTAACGACTTGCGCGGCAAAGTGCGGGTGCAGACCGATGGCGGCCTGAAAACCGGCCTCGACGTGATCAAGGCCGCGATCCTCGGCGCTGAGAGCTTCGGCTTCGGCACCGCGCCAATGATCGCGCTGGGCTGCAAATACCTGCGTATCTGCCACCTGAACAACTGCGCCACCGGCGTTGCGACTCAGAACGAGAAGCTGCGCAAGGATCACTACATCGGCACCGTCGACATGGTGGTGAACTTCTTCACCTACGTCGCCGAAGAAACCCGTGAGTGGCTGGCCAAACTGGGCGTGCGCTCCCTCGAAGAGCTGATCGGCCGTACCGATCTGCTGGAAATCCTCGAAGGCCAGACCGCCAAGCAGCAACACCTGGACCTGACGCCATTGCTGGGCAGCGATCACATCCCGGCAGACAAGCCTCAGTTCTGCCAGGTCGACCGCAACCCACCGTTCGACAAAGGCTTGCTGGCCGAGAAAATGGTCGACATGGCCACTTCGGCCATCAACGACATGAGCGGTGCCGATTTCGCCCTGGATATCTGCAACTGCGACCGCTCCATCGGCGCGCGGATCTCCGGCGAAATTGCGCGCAAGCACGGCAACCAGGGCATGGCGAACGCGCCGATCACCTTCCGCTTCAAAGGGACGGCCGGTCAGAGCTTCGGTGTGTGGAACGCCGGCGGCTTGAACATGTACCTGGAAGGCGACGCCAACGACTACGTCGGCAAAGGCATGACCGGCGGCAAGCTGGTCATCGTTCCGCCGAAGGGCAGCGCCTACAAGACTCAGGACAGTGCGATCATCGGCAACACCTGCCTGTACGGCGCGACCGGCGGCAAATTGTTCGCGGCCGGCACCGCAGGCGAGCGTTTCGCAGTGCGTAACTCCGGTGCTCACACCGTGGTGGAAGGCACCGGCGATCACTGCTGCGAGTACATGACCGGTGGTTTCGTCTGCGTTTTGGGCAAGACCGGTTACAACTTCGGCTCAGGCATGACCGGCGGTTTCGCCTACGTGCTCGACCAGGACAACACCTTCGTTGACCGGGTCAACCACGAACTGGTGGAAATCCAGCGGATCAGCGGCGAAGCGATGGAAGCCTACCGTAGCCACCTGCAACGCGTGCTGAACGAGTACGTCGAGGAAACCGACAGCGAGTGGGGTCGTGAACTCGCGGAAAACCTCGATGACTACCTGCGCCGTTTCTGGTTGGTCAAGCCGAAGGCTGCCAGCTTGAAAACGTTGCTTTCCAGCACCCGTGCCAACCCGCAGTGATATGCGCCTGAACAGTTTGATGAGGTTTTAACAATGGCTGAACGTCTGAATAACGACTTCCAGTTCATCGACGTCGGGCGCAAAGATCCGAAGAAGAAACTGTTGCGTCAACGCAAGAAAGAGTTCGTGGAGATCTACGAACCCTTCAAACCCCAGCATTCGGCCGATCAGGCCCACCGTTGCCTGGGTTGCGGTAACCCGTATTGCGAATGGAAGTGCCCGGTGCACAACTTCATTCCGAACTGGCTGAAACTGGTGGCCGAGGGCAACATCCTTCAGGCCGCCGAGCTGTCACACCAGACCAACACCCTGCCGGAAGTCTGCGGCCGGGTGTGCCCGCAGGATCGTCTGTGCGAGGGTGCCTGCACCCTTAACGACGGTTTCGGCGCGGTGACCATCGGTTCGGTCGAGAAGTACATCACCGACACCGCGTTCGCCATGGGCTGGCGCCCCGACATGTCCAAGGTCAAGCCGACCGGCAAACGTGTCGCGATCATCGGCGCAGGCCCGGCCGGCCTCGGCTGTGCCGACGTGCTGGTACGCGGCGGCGTGACCCCGGTGGTGTTCGACAGGAACCCGGAAATCGGCGGTCTGCTGACCTTCGGCATTCCCGAGTTCAAACTGGAAAAGACCGTGCTGAGCAATCGTCGCGAAGTCTTCACCGGCATGGGCATCGAGTTCCGCCTGAACACCGAAGTGGGCAAGGACGTGTCCGTCGAGCAACTGCTCGAAGAATACGATGCCGTGTTTATGGGCATGGGCACCTACACCTATATGAAGGGCGGCTTTGCCGGTGAGGATCTGCCGGGCGTGCATGACGCGCTCGACTTCCTGATCGCCAACGTCAACCGCAACCTGGGCTTCGAAAAGTCGCCGGAAGATTTCGTCGACATGAAAGGCAAGAAGGTTGTGGTGCTGGGCGGCGGCGACACGGCGATGGACTGCAACCGTACCTCGATCCGCCAGGGCGCCAAGTCGGTGACCTGTGCGTATCGCCGTGACGAAGCGAACATGCCGGGCTCGCGCAAAGAGGTGAAGAACGCCAAGGAAGAAGGCGTGAAATTCCTCTACAACCGCCAGCCGATCGCCATCGTTGGCGAAGACAAGGTCGAAGGTGTGAAGGTGGTCGAGACCCGTCTCGGCGAACCGGACGCCCGTGGCCGTCGCAGCCCCGAGCCGATCCCGGGTTCCGAAGAGATCATCCCGGCCGACGCTGTGGTTATCGCTTTCGGCTTCCGCCCGAGCCCGGCGCCGTGGTTCGAGCAGTTCAGTATCCAGACCGACAGCCAGGGCCGTGTTGTGGCGCCGGAACAAGGTCAGTACAAGCACCAGACCAGCAATCCGAAAATCTTCGCCGGTGGCGACATGGTTCGCGGCTCTGACCTGGTGGTGACGGCGATCTTCGAAGGCCGCAATGCGGCTGAAGGGATTCTGGATTACCTGGGCGTCTAACCCGCCGGTTCAGACCTGACAGGCAGTAACCCTGTGGGAGCTGGCCGGCCAGCGATAGCATCACCTCGGTCTGACTGATCACCGAGGTGGCCGCATCGCTGGCCGGCCAGCTCCCACATTGGTTTGCGGGTGTTGCTGAAATCTGCGTATTTGTTGCGACAAATTGACCCGATAGACAAAAGGCTGACCTGCAACCGTGCCTTTTGCCTCGCGCTCTGAGAAAATGCCCGCACTTTTTTTCCGGATGCCGACATGACTGCCCTGAAGAACGACCGTTTCCTTCGCGCCCTGCTCAAGCAACCCGTAGACGTCACCCCTGTGTGGATGATGCGTCAGGCCGGTCGCTACCTGCCGGAATACCGCGCCAGCCGTGCCAAGGCCGGTGATTTCATGAGCCTGTGCATGAACCCGGAGTTCGCTTGCGAAGTCACCATGCAGCCACTCGACCGCTATCCGCAACTGGACGCGGCGATCCTCTTCTCGGACATCCTCACCATCCCGGACGCCATGGGCCAAGGCCTGTACTTCGAAACCGGCGAAGGTCCACGCTTCAAGAAAGTTGTCAGCACGATGGCCGATATCGAAGCCCTGCCGATTCCTGACCCGCACAAAGACCTCGGCTACGTGATGGACGCGGTCAGCACCATTCGCCGCGAACTGAACGGCCGTGTGCCGCTGATCGGTTTCTCCGGCAGTCCATGGACATTGGCTACCTACATGGTCGAAGGCGGTTCGTCGAAAGACTTCCGCAAGACCAAAGCCATGCTCTACGACAACCCGCAAGCCATGCACCTGCTGCTGGACAAGCTCGCGCAGTCGGTCACGTCCTACCTCAACGGCCAGATCATGGCCGGCGCGCAAGCGGTACAGATTTTCGACACGTGGGGCGGCAACCTCTCAGCGGCGGCGTATCAGGAATTCTCCCTGGCCTACATGCGCAAAATCGTCAGCGGCCTGATCCGCGAACACGAAGGCCGCAAGGTTCCGGTCATCCTGTTCACCAAGAACGGCGGCCTGTGGCTGGAAAGCATCGCCGACGCGGGTGCTGATGCGCTGGGCCTGGACTGGACGTGCGACATCGGCAACGCCCGCGATCGCGTCGGCAACAAGGTCGCGTTGCAAGGCAACATGGACCCGACGGTCCTCTACGCCAAACCGGAAGCCATTCGCACCGAAGTCGGCCGGATCCTCGCCAGTTATGGCAAGGGCAGCGGTCACGTGTTCAACCTCGGACATGGCATCACCCCGGAGGTCGATCCCGAGCATGCGGGTGCGTTCCTGCGCGCGGTGCATGAGTTGTCGGCGCAGTATCACGAGTAGTCATACCCGCGTTTCATCAAGCCTGTCCGGTCAACGCCGGACAGGCTTTTTTTATGCCTGAAAAACGTATGCCAGCCTGATGCGTTTTCATCTGTAAGAAATTCCTCTCTCTTTGTCAGATGAGTGAAGAGAGAGATCAATCCTCATGTAAGCGAAGACTTGTCCTACATAGAAAACGCGTTCATCCCGGTAAGGTTCCAGCCCTTCGTTTGGTGCCGCACACCGAGCGGCACTACGAACAGTGGCGCCCGCAAGGCGCCTTAATTTTCGATAAGTAGTCTGGAACGCAGTGATGAAAAAAAATTTCCACAAGGGAGGTGCACTAACCGCATGCGCCTCTCCAATGATCCTGTTATCGGCAATGTTGGCGTCTCAAACTGTTGCTGCCCATGGCTATCTTGAAGTGCCACCTTCGCGGGCATTGCTTTGCCAGAAAGGCTTGAACACCCACTGTGGCCCCGCGCAATACGAACCTCAAAGTGTCGGCGAAACGTTCAAAGGCTTTCCGGCGGGTGCAGGTGGTGCTCCTCTGCAAGGGCCGATCGACGGCAAGATTCCGAGTGGCGGTCATCCATCGTTCTCCGCGATGGATGCCCAGTCCGCCACCCGTTGGCATCTGACGGAAATCAAGGACCGCAACATCGATTTCCAATGGCGCTACACCGCGGTTCACCCGGCAACCAAACATGAATACTTCATCACTCGCAACGGCTGGAATCCGAACGAGTCGCTGAAACGGGCCACCTTTGAAAGCACGCCGTTCTGCACCATTGAGGGTGGTAATCAGAAGCCTGGATCGGGTGACAAGCACAACTGCACCATCCCGACAGACAAGTCCGGCCAGCATGTGATTCTGGCGGTCTGGACGGTTGGAGACACCGACGCAGCGTTCTACAACCCGGCCGATGTGAACATTATTGCCGAAGCAGAGTTGCCGGGCGGCTGGTCTTCCGTTGGCGGTATCGCACCGTCGACCGAATTGCTGATCGGCGACAAGGTCAAGGCCCGTGCATTCTCCGCCAATGGCGTTAGCCCGGATTACGACGTGGAAATCGCCATCGCCACTGCCGAAGAAGGCTTGCCAAACAACTGGGCGTTCAAACTGGCAGAAAAGATCAACGCCACTCACACCCTCATCCGCGCCGGTATTCGTGGTGAGAGCGGCAACATCGAACCGGTCCGGGGTAACAACACCCTTTATGCCCAAAAAGAAAGCGGCGTGACCCGTTTCGAAGTTCAACTGGACATGAAGGAAGACGCTGCAGCACGCATGTCGGTAGCTTCTCAGCAAGCTGAATACGTTCTGGAAAAAGGCCTGGCCAAGGTCGGTTTCAGCATGATCTCCAATCGCAAAATGAACGTTGAAGCGACCTTGTTCGATGAGAACAACAAGCCGGTCGGCACCACCTCTGCACAGGTGGACAGCGGCTCGACGACGTTGACCCTGGATGTGCGCAGTAACCCTGGCCAACACACGCTGACACTGGTCGGCACCACCCTGGATGGCCGTACCACTCGCCAGGATACCCAGCCGACCAACATGACCGGTGAAGGCGCTGGCGTCGAGCATGACTTCGTGTTCCCTGAAGGCCTCGGCGAATACACCGCCGGTACCAAAGTGCTGCAACCGAAGACCAACGAAGTCTTCGAATGCAAGCCGTTCCCCGAGTCCGGCTACTGCAAGCAATACAGCCCGACCGCCAATGGTTTTGAACCTGGCGTAGGGGCGCACTGGCACATGGCGTGGGACAAGCTTTAAGCCCGCCGTAACCCTTCAGGCGATCCGCGAATGGATCGCCTGAGGGTTCTTCCTCTTGTAGAAAATCGAGTTGAAAAATGACGGTTTTGGGTTATTCCACCCAACGCGTACGGCTGCACTGGTTATCGGTGGCACTCATCGCCTGGACCCTGATTTTCGGCTTTTATGTGGCCCGCGTTCGAAGTGAGCGACTCGAGTGAGCAGGCGCTTGAGCACACTCTGCCTGCTGGTTATGTCCGCAGGTTACGCAACGTTTCTGGCGTGGCAGGAGTGGGGTTTTCGCAAAACTCTCGCCCCGCCGTTGTCGTTCGCTGCGACCTTGCCGGCGCCAACGCCCCGTGCGCCCCTCGATACCACAGCGGTCGCAACGGTGCTCGGTCTGGCGACTGAAACCTCGTTGCTGCCCAGTGCCGAAGCGCTGACCTTGCAGGCCAGTTTTGTCCTCGACACAGGCTTGTCCAGAGCGTTGCTGGCGGACGCTCAAGGCTCACGGATTTACCAGGTGGGGGATCAGTTGCCGGGCGGCAGCGTCCTGCGTCGCGTCGAGGTGAATCAAGCGGTGTTGTGGAACAAGGGTCGAGAAGAGGTGCTGACGTTGCAGAGCTCTTCCGCGAGTTTCCTGCGCCAACTCGACTCGCCATCCCAACCACCGACACCGGTCAGTTCTACGCGTTTTCTACGCCCTCTTTCCGGGCAGTCAGAGTGATCACACCCATGAACAGCTTCATCGGCGCGTATCCCTTGCGCATCCTTCTTTTTCTGGTCGCTTTGGCGACGACCTTCTTTCATGACACGTTGCAAGCCGAGGAAGAAAAATGGCAACTGGCGATGAACAATGCCGAGTTGCGCGACATCGTCGAAGAAATCTCGAACATTCTCGGGACCACAGTGGTGCTCGACCCCAGAGTCTCCGGGCGCATCACCGTCATGTCCCGCCAGGCTCTCGATCGCGAGGGCGTTCGCCGGTTGTTTTATTCGGTACTCGATGCCCATAACTTTACGGTGATCGACGAAGGTGACCGCATTCTGATCACGCCGGTCACCGAAGCGAAAACCCGTGCAGGCCAGAGCACCGCGACAAACGTCACGGCATCGCAGTTCGTCACCCGGGTCATTGAATTGAATACCAGCAGCGCCTCCGATATTGCCGGACTGGTCCGGCCGCTGGTGTCGGTCAATGGTTACGTCGGCCCGTCGGTGTCGGCGAATGCGCTGGTCGTCACCGATACGGCTGCCAATGTGGGTCGTATTGCCAAGGTTGTGGGTCAGCTGGATGCGGGGCAGAACAACCTGCATGCCGTGGTGCAGATGCATCACGCCCAGGCCGCCGACGTGATGACGATCATTGAGTCTTCACTGGGCAAGCGCGCCGCCGATACGCCGATCCAGGTGCTTGCCGACACCAGGACCAATCGACTGATCCTCATTGGTCCACCGTCGGTGCGTCAGCGCCTGATCGACCTCGCACGCAGTCTCGATACGCCCGCCACTGCATCCCTCGACAATGCCCGGGTCATCCGTTTGCGCCACAGCGATGCCAAGCAATTGGCCGACGTTCTGGAAATGATGGGGCAGGGCCGAAAACAGGCATCGAACCTGGGCGCCGTGAAGGATGGCTCGTCCGGCACGACGTTCATGATCAAGGCCGACGAAAGCCAGAATGCGCTGGTGCTGATCGCCGAGCCCGCGCAAATCCGCACCATCGAAAACATCGTGCGCCAGTTGGACCAGCCCCGGGCCCAAGTGTTGATCCATGCCGCTATCGTCGAAATCTCGGGAGACATCGCCGAAGCCGTAGGCGTCCAGTGGGGCATCAGCAGCGGCGACGCGAAAGGCTTTATCAACTTCCCCGGCACCGATATTCCGATCATTGGCGGGCTGACTTTCGACGAGAAAAAATCGGCGCCGGAAGGCGCGCTCCTGAAACTGGGCAATGACCGTTTTGGCGCGTTGATTTCGGCGTTGGCCAGCAATACCCATAGCAATC
The DNA here is from genome assembly GCF_048079215.1 of Pseudomonas sp. NFX71. NCBI lineage: Bacteria > Pseudomonadati > Pseudomonadota > Gammaproteobacteria > Pseudomonadales > Pseudomonadaceae > Pseudomonas > Pseudomonas sp. NFX71. The sequence goes on from NZ_CP182230.1 coordinate 2,365,838, forward strand.
TGCTTTCCACGCCGAGCCTGTTGACCCTGGACAATCAGGAAGCGGAAATCATCGTCGGCCAGAACGTACCGTTCAAGACCGGGTCCTACGCCACCAACAGCAACGGTGCGGGCAACCCGTTTACCACCGTCGAGCGCAAGGACGTCGGCATCAGCCTGAAGATCAAGCCGTACATCAACGAAGGTTCGACCTTGCGCCTGGAAGTGGAGCAGGAGGTGTCGGACATTGCGCCGTCGGTGTCAGGAATCGATTCTTCCGACCTGATCACCAACAAGCGTGCACTCAAGAGCACCATTCTCGCCGACGATGGCGAGATCATCGTGATCGGCGGTTTGATCCGCGACAGCGTTCGTACCCAGCAAAGCGGCGTGCCGCTGCTGCGCAATATTCCTTACCTGGGCGCGCTGTTTCGCTGGACCCGGGATACGCAAACCAAAAGCAACCTGATGGTCTTTTTGCGGCCCACCATCGTGCGCAGCAAGGAAGATCTGGCGGATGTAAGCCAACAGCGATACGACGCGCTGCGCAAGCTGAGCCAGCCGGGGGCGCACGGGAACAACTCGTTGTTGCTACCGGCAGAATCGCGTCAGTTGTTCGACCCGGCCCCTGATGCGCCGGTGTTTGATTTGCGCAAGCAGACCCCGGTTTCGCCATGAGCGAAAAAATCGAACAGTTGCCCTTCGGTTTCGCTCGGCGTTTCGGTGTTTTGCTGGCGAGCGAGGGGCCCGATTCGAGCCTGGTGCTGCGAGCCGATACGCCGCTGACAGCCCTGTCGGAAGCACGCCGGATGTGCGGGTGGAATCTGCCGATCCAGGTGCTGGATGCAGAGGTCTTCGCAGCACGTCTGGCCGCTGCTTACCGTGATGGTCAAAGCGCGGCGGAGCAGGTGGCCCAGGGCCTGGATGACGAACTGGATCTGCTCAGCCTTGTCGATCAGGTCCCGCAGACCGCCGACTTGCTGGAACAGCAGGGCGACGCGCCGATCATCCGTCTGATCAACGCCCTGCTCAGCGAAGCCGTGCGCGAGCAGGCCTCGGACGTGCACCTGGAAACCTTCGAGCACACTCTGTCGGTGCGCATGCGGGTCGACGGGCAGTTGCGCGAAATGCTCAGGCCGCGGCGTGAATTGGCGACGTTGCTGGTGTCGCGGATCAAGGTCATGGCGCGTCTGGACATCGCTGAAAAACGTATCCCGCAGGACGGTCGAATGGCCCTGCGACTGGCCGGGCACGAAGTCGATGTGCGGGTCTCGACATTGCCGTCGGCGCACGGTGAGCGGGTGGTGCTGCGGTTGCTCGACAAACAGGCCGGGCGCCTGGAGTTGCAGCGACTCGGCATGCCGCCCGATACCCTCGCGGCGTTGCGCCAGTTGCTCGGAAAACCCCACGGCATTCTGCTGGTGACCGGGCCCACCGGCTCCGGCAAGACCACCAGTCTGTATGCCGCGCTGAGCAGCCTGAATGACCAGACGCGCAACATCCTGACGGTCGAAGACCCCATCGAATATCACCTGCCGGGTGTTGGGCAGATGCCGGTCAATCCGAAAGTGGACATGATCTTTGCCCGAGGCTTGCGGGCGATTCTGCGTCAGGATCCGGATGTGGTGATGGTCGGCGAAATCCGTGATCGCGAAACGGCGGAAATCGCCGTCCAGGCCTCGCTGACCGGGCACCTGGTGCTCTCGACGCTGCACACCAACAGCGCGGTGGGCGCAGTGACACGGCTGGTGGACATGGGGATTGATGCCTACCTGCTCGCGTCGTCGCTGGTGGGCATCCTGGCTCAACGTTTACTGCGTACGTTGTGCCCGCATTGCAAGGCGTCGTTTCGCGCCGATGCGGCCATGTGTCAGCGTCTCGGGCTCGATGTGGCGGCGCCACCGCAACTCTTCAGCGCCGTGGGGTGTGAGCAGTGCCAGCACGGTTATCGCGGGCGTATCGGGATCTACGAACTGATCAGCGTCACGCCGGCCGTGTCGACGCTGATTCATCAGGGCGCCAGTGAGCAGGCGTTGATCGATGAGACGCGCAAGGTCTCCTGCAGTTTGTTTCAGGACGGTCGGCAACGGGTGCTCGACGGCGTGACCAGCCTTGACGAGTTACTGCGTGTGACTCAGGAGGACTAGCGAGTGCCGACGTTCGAATACCGCGCTGACGATGCCCAGGGCCGACGCTGCAAGGGCCGACTGGAAGCCGACAGCCCGCGTCATGCACGACAGCTGATGCGCGAGCGCGGTTTGTGGCCGCGTGAATTGAATGAGGTCAACACGGGCGGCGCTACCGGTGCGCAACCGCGCAGTGGGCGGCTGGGGGCGGCAGAACTGGCGCTGTTGACGCTGCAGTTGTCCACGCTCGTTCAGGCGGGTCTGCCCCTGGAAGAAGCACTGGAAGCAGTGACCAGACAGAGCGCCAGGCGCAAGGTTGCCGGCCTGTTGTCGGCGGTCCGCAGCCGGGTGATGGAAGGGCATGCCCTTTCAACCGCGCTGGGGCTGTTCCCCAAGGCGTTCCCCGAGTTGTTTCGCGCCACCGTCGCGGCCGGCGAGCGTTCCGGGCACTTGGGTCATGTGCTCGAACAGCTGGCGGCTTACACCCAGGCGCGCCAGGCATCGCGGCAGAAAATCCAGATGGCCTTGGTCTACCCGATGATCCTGATGCTGGCGAGCGTGGCGATCCTGGGTTTCCTGCTCGGTTATGTGGTGCCGGACGTGGTGAAAATCTTCGTCGACAGTGGCCAGCCGTTGCCTTGGCTGACGCAGGCGCTGATCGGTTTGAGCGACGGTCTGCGTAACCATTTCCTGGCATTGATGGGCGTGCTGGCGACGTTGATCGGCCTCTGGCGCTGGAGTTTGCGCCAGCCGCCCTGGCGCCTGCGCTGGCATCGCCTGGCCTTGAAGCTGCCGGTAGCCGGTGAGGTGCTGCGGGCGATGGAAGCCGCGCGGTTTGCCAGCACCCTGGCGATCCTCGGCAAAAGCGCCGTGCCACTGGTGGACGCGCTGGAAATCGCTGCCGCTGTCATCGGCAATCTGACCATTCGTGCGCGCATGGTCGATGTCGCCCGCTCCGTACGTGAAGGCGGAACCCTGACCCGGGGCCTGGAACTCAGCGGCGATATCCCGCCGATGATGCTGCACATGATCGCCAGCGGCGAGCGCGCGGGCGAACTCGATCACATGCTGGTAAGGGCCGCCGAACAGCAGGAAAACAGCCTGGCGGCGCGCATCGCGCTGGTTGTGAGCCTCTTTGAACCGGCCATGCTGGTGCTGATGGGCGGCGTCGTGCTGCTGATCGTCATGGCCATTCTTCTACCGATACTCAGCCTCAACCAATTGGTGAATTGATCCATGCAACCTCTACGCAGCAACTCGCGCCGCGGGCAACGCGGTTTTACCCTGATCGAAATCATGGTGGTGGTCGTGATCATCGGCGTGCTGGGGGCCATCGTGGTGCCGCAGTTCATGAGCCGGCCCGACCAGGCCAAGGTCACCGCAGCAAAAATTGATATCCAGGCCATTGCCACCGCCCTGGAAATGTACCGCCTCGACAACTTCCACTACCCCTCGACGCAGCAAGGGCTGGAAGCCTTGAGCAAACGTCCTTCGGGCCTGCCGGCGGCGAGGAACTGGAACCCTCAGGGTTACCTGAAAAACCTGCCGGTCGACCCGTGGGGCACGCCCTATCAGTTTCTTAATCCTGGTGTGCAGTCGATCGACGGCAGCTACGACTTGTATTCCCTGGGCTCCGATGGCGTGGTGGGCGGCGAAGGGCATGCGACCGATATCGGCAATTGGGGCGACTGATTCATGCGCCAACGTTGCCGCGGGTTTACCTTGCTCGAGTTGATGATCGTGATCGTTGTGATCGGCGTGCTGCTGTGCATGGTGAGTCTGGTCGGCGGCCCGAATCCGGTGCGTCAGGCGCGGCACGAGGCGCACGGGATGGCAGGCCTGATTCAACAGCTGCGTGAGCGGGCGGTGCTGGATGGCGAGGAATACGGCCTGCGGATCAGTGACAGCGGTTACCGCGCGATGCGCCTCGATGCTCGAGGCTGGGAGCCGGTGGCTGCGTTTTACAAGTGGCCCGACACCTTGCGGCTACACCTTGAACAGGATGGGCATTCCCTGATGCTGGGTGCCGATGAAGGACTGCCGCAATTATTGATGCTCAGCAGCGATGAAACCAGCGCCTTTACGCTGACGTTCGCGACCCGGGACAGCACGCTCCTGAGCCTTTCGAGCGATGGACTGGGTGAGGCAGTGATTGATGGTTAAGGGCCTGTCTCGGGCACGCACGTGTGGATTCACACTGCTGGAAATCATGGTGGCCCTGGCGGTCTTCGCCACACTGGCGGCGGCCGTGCTGTCGGCGAGCCAGTACGTGTTGAAACAGACCGGGGCGGTCGAGGAACGCCTCTTCGCCACCTGGTTGGCCGATAACCATTTGAACGAACTGCGCCTGCAACCGGGGCTGCCCCTCGGTCAACAGCAGCGCGTGGTGCATATGGATCGCCGCGACTGGCTGCTGCGCCAGCACATCAGCGCATCGACTGACCCGCGTCTGCTCAAGGTCGACGTTGACGTCAGCCTTTCCGGTCGCGAACAAACACTGCACCGCGCCAGCGGCTGGATACCTGATCGTCATGAATAGGCAATCCGGTTTCACCTTGCTGGAGCTGGTGATCGCCATGGCGATATTCGCTTTGCTCGGCCTGGCCAGTTGGGGCTTGTTCGATGGCGTCGTGCGTGCACAGCAGGGCACGACAGCCCACGAGCGTGAGTTTCGACGCCTGCAACGGGCGGTGGCGGTGATTGAGCGGGACGTGTTGCAGGTTACCGAACAGCCAGTCGTGCTCCAGCCAATGGGGCTGCAGTTGCAGCGCAGCCACTGGCGCAATCCTCTGGACCAGCCCCGCAGCGAGCGCCAGACACTGACGTACCGACTCGAAAACGGTGTGCTGTGGCGTGAAAGCCAAGGCGAGGGCACGCCCCTCATGCAACGGCAACGACTGCTCGACGATGTGCGGGACGTAAGCTGGCGTTTGTTTGATCGTCAAACCGGATGGCGCAGCGAGGGGCCGTCGGGGCGAGACGCGAAGGCACCGATGGCAGTGGAACTGCAAGTGTCGGCAGGCCGTTTCGAGGCGATCCGTCGGGTGTTGCTGTTGCCGGGCGTCTTGCCATGAACGGGCGTCAACGGGGCATCGCGCTGATCAGTGTGTTGCTGGTCATGAGTCTGGCGTTGTTGATCACCAGCGGCATGCTGCGCAGTCATCGACTGTCGTTGCAAGGCAGCGGGCAAGCGATGCATTACGTTCACTTGCGGCAACTGGCGGGTGCCGGTGAAACCTGGGCGCTTTTACAGCTACAGGACGCCGCGCGTGCTTCGCAAAAAAACGTTGACCTGACTCAGGACTGGGCGCGGACGGCGCCCGACTTCGACATCGAGGGCGTGCAGTTGCGCGTCGATATCGAAGACCTCGCCGGGCGATTCAATCTCAATTCATTGTTGACCCAGGGTCAGATAGATCAGGTCACCCTTGATCGTTGGGGACGCTTGCTCGAGCTACTCGATCTTGCGCCGCTGCAATTGAGTCAGGTCGGCGCATTACAAGAACTGAGCCAGCTGCGCCTGCTTCCAGGTGTCGACGGCCAGCTGTTGCGTCAACTGGAGCCCTGGGTCGCGGTGCTCCCCACAGAGGCCGCGCTGAACATCAACACCGCGCCTGCGCTGGTATTGAGGATGCTCGATGGCGTGGAAGCGACGACAGCCGACGCGCTGGTCCGTCAGCAATCGGCCACTGCATGGGCGAGCGTTCAGGCCTTTACTCAAGACCCGCTGCTCTCCGGCGCAGGCGTGAGCAGCCATGGGCTGGGCACCGGCAGCCGCTGGTTCCGGATCACAGTGCAGGTCATTCAGGGCCAAAACCGTTTGCGCCTGGCCACTGATGTCGAGCGAGACCCCGACACGCACCAATTCAAGATCCTGCAACGACGTCTTCTTCCTTCGAGTACCCATGAGATGCCGCGATGAACACCTGGCTTTACCTGACCGCCGAGGGCCTGTCCGAGCCGTCGACCGACTGGCCGTGCTGCCTGTGGCCTTCGACCGGCCAACGCCAGTTCATGCCATTGAATCAAGCCGCGCAGTCACTGAACGGGCAGACGGTCGATCTGTTGTTGCCCATGGAAATGTGCAGTTGGGTGCGCAGCGATCCGTGGCCTTCCAGGCGTCAGCCCGCTGCGCAAGCCATCGCGTTTGCCGTAGAAGATCAACTGAGTGACGCGCTGGAGAAATTGCACCTGGGCATTGGCGCTCGCGACCGGGAAGGGCGCTATCCGGTGATGGTGATCGGTCGAGAGCGATTTGCCGCTGTGCTCGCGCTGCTGGCGGAGGCGGGGGTTGGCGTCCGTTCTGTCTTTGTCGATGCCGATGTGTTGCCCGGGGCCCAGGCGGTCGTCGTGCGCTGGTTCGGTCGATGGTTGCTTGGCGGCGCAATGCCGGCTCGCGTGGCGGTGTCGGATGACGGGTTGACCTCGCTGAGACCGGCATTGCCCCCGGATATCCGGTGGGTCGACGAGCGTCACGATGCGGTCGATGTCGACCAGTGCCTGACCCTTCGCCACCCCCAGGCCATCAACCTGCTGCAAGGAGCATTCGCCCCACGCGGCAAACGTCTGCCCTGGCATGTCGGTGGATTGGCGTTACTGATGCTATTGCTGCTGACCTGGGGTGCCAGCGCCACGCGAATCCATTTTATCGAGGGTGAAACCCGGCGGCTCTACAGCCAGAACGAGCAGCGGTTCAAGGCCCTTTACCCTGACCAGAGCCGCATCGTAGACCTGGCGACGCAACTCAAGGTGCTGCAGAACCAGACCGCCGAACCGGAGAAGACACGTATCGCCGGTTTGGTGGGGCTGATCGAGCAGGTCATCGGCGCGAGTCATGTTGAAGTTCAGCGTATCGAATTTCGTGCAGGCGACGGCTGGAAAGTCCGGCTGACTGCCAACAGTTTTGCCGAGCTTGAGCAACTGCGTGAGCGCGGACGGCAGCAAGGTGTGCCGGTCAGGCTCGACAGTGCGAGCAGAGAGCGCAATCGGGTACAGGCGACATTGGTTGTGGAGGACAACTCATGAAAACCGTCTGGCAACGCCTGTCCAATCGTGAGCAGCGACTGCTGTTGGCCGTGGGCGTATTTTTGCTGGTTGTCGCGATGTTCAGCCTGATCTGGCAGCCGACCCGTCAGCGTCTGGAAGCCGTCGAACGCGGTCATCAACAGCAACGGGCCTTGGCGGCGCAGTTGCAACGGGCGCAACCCCGAAGCACCGTTGCGGTCGTTGCTGACCAGCCCTTGTCGCTGCGTATCAGCGAAAGTGCCACAGCGGCGGGCCTCGAACTGCATCAGATGGATGCCGATAACGACTTGCTGCGTTTGACCCTCAGCGGTGATGCGAAGACGCTGCTGCAATGGCTGGATCGTGCTGAGCGGGATGGGGCTGTGGTGCAATCGCTGGTGCTGGAAAGGCGTGATGCGGTGCTTGAGGCGCGGGTGGTGCTCAGGTAGTTGCGGTGGGTTGGGATTGCCCACTGCGCAGGTGCCTGGGGGTTTTCACGAGCAGGCTCGCTCCCACAAGGGCCAGGGTCTAAACCTGTGCAGCCCCCGGCAACGGCGGTAATTTTGCCAGTTTCAACGCGATCAACAACGCCACCACCAGCAACGCCCCGATAAACAACCCGATCCCGTTCCATCCGCCCAGGTGCCAGAACACCCCGCCCGCTGTGCCGGCGATGCTCGACCCGGCGTAGTAGCTGAACAGATACAGCGACGAAGCCTGCCCCTTGGCTTTGGTAGCGCGGCGACCGATCCAGCTGCTCGCCACCGAGTGGGCGCCGAAGAAGCCGAAAGTGAAAATCAGCATGCCGATGATCACCATGGGCAGTGGCGTGAACATCGTCAGGGCCAGGCCGGCGAGCATCAGCACGATGGTGGCCCAGAGCACCTGGCGTCGGCCTAGCTTGTCGGCCAATGCACCGATTTTCGCCGAGCTGTAGATGCCCGACAGGTACACCACCGAGAGCAGCCCGACGAAGGCCTGGTCCATGTGGTACGGCTCGGCCAGCAGGCGATAACCGATGTAGTTGAACAGCGTGACAAACGCGCCCATCAACACAAAGGCTTCGAGAAACAACAACGGCAGGCCGGCGTCGCGAAAGTGCATGGTGAAGCCGTCGAGCAGGCTGCGCGGGTGCAGTGAGCGGGCGCGGAAGTTGCGTGATTCGGGAAGGATTTTCCAGAACACCGCCGCCGCGATCAGCGCCAGGCCGCCGATCACCAGCATCGCCGTGTGCCAGCTGACGAAGTCGATCAACACCCCGGTGATCAAGCGTCCGCTCATCCCGCCGATGGCATTGCCGCCGATGTACAGGCCCATCGCCAGGCCGATGTGTTGCGGATGGATCTCCTCGCTCAGGTACGTCATGGCGACCGCCGCCAGGCCGCTCAACGACAACCCGATCAGCGCGCGCATTACCAGCACGCCGTGCCAGCTCGGCATCATCGAACTGGCGATGGTGCACAGCGCCGCGGCAAACAGCGCCGTCACCATCACCGGTTTGCGCCCGACACGGTCGGAGATCGGGCCGGTGATCAGCAAGCCGATGGCGAGCATGCCGGTGGCCACTGAAAGAATCAGACTGCTCTGCGCCGCGTTAATGGAATATTCGTGGGACAGCAGCGGCATCATCGGCTGCACGCAGTACAGCAGCGCGAAAGTCGCGAAGCCACCGGAGAACAGGGCCAGCACCGTGCGCATGAACATCGGCGTGCCTTTTTCGATGTAGATTTCCTTGAGCTCAGCCACGGCATCATCCAGCGCGGCGGGCGGAACTTCATGGGCGAGTGGGGCGACAGCAGTTTTCACGTCAGACCTCGGGGCAGGCAGCCGGTCAGGCAATGAAAAAAGCATATAGCTGCCTAATGATTCAATCCAATATATTGTTCGACCTGTTTAAGAGGTTTTACGACCTAATGGGGTTTTCATGGAATTGCGTCACCTGCGCTACTTCATTGCCGTCGCCGAAGAACTGCACTTCGGCCGCGCCGCCCAGGTGCTGGGCATCTCGCAACCGCCGTTGAGTCAGCAGATTCAGGCGCTGGAGCAGGAGGTCGGCGCACGATTGTTCGAGCGTACCAATCGTCGGGTCGAGCTCAGTGAAGCCGGGCGATTGTTTCTGGAAGAGGCGCGGTTGGTGCTGGCGCAGGTCGACAAAGCCGCGGATGTGGCGCGACGGGCGCAGCTCGGTGAGTTGGGCGAACTCAAAATCGGTTTCACCTCGTCGGCACCGTTCAACTCGACCATCCCTCAGGCGATTTTTTCGTTTCGCCAGCGTTTTCCGGCGGTGCACCTGAACCTGCGGGAAATGAGCAGCACCCAGGTGGCCGATGCGCTGGTGGACGAGTCGATCGAAGTCGGGATCATGCGCCCGTTAGGTTTGCCGGATTCGCTCAGCGTGGTGGAGCTGATGCGCGAACCGCTGGTGGCGGTGCTCAGTTCCAAGCATCCGCTGGTGCAGGACAGTGAAGCGGGATTGTTCCTGTCGGCGTTGGCGCTCGAACCGTTCGTATTTTTCCCGCGCAGTTATGGCAGTGGTCTGTATGCGCAGTTGCTCAGCCTGGCGCGGGACGCCGGTTTCAGCCCGCACTTTGCCCAAGAGGCGGGTGAGGCCATGACGATCATCGGTCTGGTGGCGGCGGGGTTGGGGGTGTCGGTGTTGCCGGCGTCTTATCAGCGGATGCGGATTGATGGCGTGGTCTATCGGCCGTTGCTCGACCCGGAAGCAGTTTCAGCCGTGTGGCTGGTGCAGCGCAAGGATCAGAAGTCGCCGATGGCCAAGGCGTTTGTGGAGTTGTTGACGCGGAAGGTAGAACCCCTCCAATCGTGACCGAACACAAACCTGTAGGAGCCGGCTCCTACAGTTTTTGCTTCGTGTCAGCGGTGGTTGTGGGACGTTTCCTAAGACGTGTTCCGGGAGGCTACAGCAGCTTGCGGCAGCGCCTACAACTACGCCAGAATCCGCCGGCTTGTGCGCTTTGGGGAGCATCGGTAACTTGATTCGTGTCACTGATTCCCAGTGATCGGGTTTAGTAGCCCGTGTTTACACGATGCGCATTAGCATGCCGAGCAGTCAGGCCATTTCGTGCCTGCACTTGATGGTAGCTGTGCGTAGGGCGCTCTTGGGCGCGCCGGTTTGTGTTTCCCGGTCTACTAACCTGCGTACGGCTGCCACCCTTTTGTTTAGTAGCGATTTGGTGGCTCCACTTTGTAGGTAGCCGAAACATGACGAATACAACAGCAACTCCTCCGGACGTCGATCCGGATGCCCCACGCCAACCAAGCAAAATCTTCCTCATCGCCCCCGACATCGACAACCAGACCCTACTCGAATACGCCTGTGAATCCCTGGCATCTGCCAACGTCATGGCGAGTGATTTCGCGAGGTATCTGGAAGGATCGCAAAGCAACACACTGCTGGGCATTCAACAGTCGATCATGCTCGGGGAACTGGCGGTGAACCGGGTGCTGGATAACCTTGATCCGCCCTAGCTCAGCACTCGATTGATCGTTCCGAAAGGTGATTGTGAGGAGGCCATCGCCGAAAACTCAAGGTTGCTCACTGAGTGCTTCACACTCGGGAATCGGCGATGGCTTGGGACTGCCAAGGCACAGCGAGTACACCTGCTCCCAGTCTGCTTCAATTTCATCGAAGGGTACCCACGGCTTGGCCACCGAAAGAGTAATGAGATAGCGTTCTTCGGTCGGATTTCTGGAATCACTAAACTGTCCTAGAAGCAGCATTGCTTGATACTTGTCTCCTGCCTGCCAAAAGGATCTCCCTGATCGCTCACTGTCCCGAAGCCAAGCTCGCCATTCGGGTGTATCGGCGATGGTGGGGTTGCTCCGCAGGCCCCTCGCCACCCAGCCTTTTTCGCGCCATTGGTTCTGTAAGTCGAGAACGACCTTAAGGGCATCGTCGAGCAGCAACGGTTCTATTTGAGGGGACATGCGGATGTCGTCAATGACATTGTCGTCGAACCCAACCGTGAAAAAGCGAGCCAGAGGCGTGACGAACCCGAACTGCGGGTCGATGAATCGCATTCGTGCATCCACCATAGGAACTCCGAGCCACAGGTGCCCACGGATTAACGGGCTAAAAGAGGCTGAAGAGCGATTACGCATCTCTTCATACGTTCCGCCTATCTCCACGGCGACTTCCGGTTCATCCCACAAAGGCTGTCTCAGTTGGTGTATGGCGGCCAGCGCCAAAACAGCCAGAAGCAACCAGCCTGCTCCTCGGCGCCAGCTGCGCAAGTTCATGCCTCGCCACCGGAGGCGATTTCTCGAATCGACTGCTCTAATGCCCCTCGGTTGCTGTCGTTTAGCATCTCATCGAACCTCGCCGCCGCCCGGAGTACGAAAGGCATGCGCTGCTTGATGTTCGACAAGTCCGCCAGCGGGTTGGAACTAAAGCCGATGGTGCGTTCGTCCTTAACGCTTTGGCATTGGCTCGTGAGGGTCAACTCGATAGCCTGAGCCACGCCAGAGGGAAAACCGGTCACGTAGGCAGCATGATTGGTACGCAGCAAGGCCACCAATTGCTGGTCCTCGTAAATGGCTGGCTGGAGGATATTGCGCTGCTCATGCCACGCCAGAAACTCCACGCTTTGGGCAATATCCCCTTCATCAATCAACTCGAAAGCACGAATGATTTCCTGATGAAATTGTCCAAAGCGGAGCTTTTTCTGCCCCGCAGGCCAAAGCACTGACCACTTCGGATGTCCGTAAATCCCCGCTCGCGCTTCCAGACATTTCTTCAACTCCTTCAAGCCTCGCTTCGCATAGAACTCATGCAGCGGGAAAATATCCAGAAACAGCGTGGTGTTCCCCAGTGCCATCATGTCGTACACATGCCGGAACTGTTGCTGCACCAACGACAAGTCATTTCCCTTGAAACGGAGATCTACGGACGGAACCGGGTTACGCGCATCGGCTTCTTTGTAGTCACGCAGCGCTTCGGCCTGTTCGGCCATCCTGTCAGCTGTAAACAACCCGAATTCACTACGGCTATCTCGCACGCGCTGTCGGGATTGATGTTCCGCGCCAATATGTCCAATGGTGTCCGCCGCATGCAGCAGTCCGCAGCCAACCTGCTTGGAAGCAAATGCAGCAAGCCCGGCCCACTGAAACCGCGAATCATGCAACCACAGCCGGGCATAGGCTGCGTTGATCACTCGGTTGCGTTCCACCGGATCAGCAATCAGCACGCCGCCAGGGGCAACGATGTCTTCGGCTTGGCGTTGGTAGATGCGCCAAAGGCATGCGCACGTGAGGATGGGGACCTTGGTCGCCATGGTCTTGACGCCGTAAAGCAGTTCTTCTTTGCATTCACAGTCAGCAACGGGCGTGCTGTTGTGGTTCAGGTGCTGATTATCGCTGGGGTGTTCTTTGAAGCATTGGGTCATGGCTGGAGGGTCGCTTGTCAGGAAATGCCTGAACCCTAACAGCCATAAATCCCGCCCAGATCACGCGGACCCAAAATCAGACGTCACTGGCAGACGAGATGCGCAAAGTGCGAGGAAATTACGATGAAGCGGGTAGGAAATATCCTCAAGTGCCTCGTTCATCGTAGGAAATCCCATGTTTCTTGCTGTGGTGAATCAAACGATTGCTGCAGGCGGCGATCGTTTGATTTTGCTTAGGCCCACCGCCGAAAAATCAACGACGTATTAACCCCGCCAAACGCAAAATTATTGTTCATCACATACTGATTACTCATCTGCCGAAACTCGCCGCGCAGGTAATCGAGCTTGCCGCAATTGGGATCGACTTCATCAAGGTTGAACGTGTGCGCGTACAGGTTGCTGTTCATCATCTCGATGCTGAACCAGGACTCCAAAGCACCGCAGGCGCCGAGTGTGTGGCCGAGGAAGCTCTTCTGCGAACTGATCGGCATGTGCTCACCGAACAGCGAACTGGTGGCCAGCGTTTCGGCGATGTCGCCCTGTTCAGTCGCGGTGCCGTGACCGTTGACGTAGCCGATGTCCGACGGCTGCAAACCGGCGTCTTCCAACGCCAGTTCCATGGCCCGGCGCATGGTGGACTGCTCTGGACGCGTGGTGTGCTGGCCGTCGGCGTTGCTGCCGAAACCGACGAGTTCGGCATGAATATGCGCGCCGCGCGCCAGTGCGTGCTCCAGTTCTTCAAGCACCAGCATGCCGCCGCCTTCCCCGATCACCAGGCCATCGCGACCGCTGTCGTAGGGGCGCGGGGACGTCTGTGGCGCATCGTTTTTCAGGCTGGTGGCGTAAAGCGCATCGAAGACCATGGCTTCGGTGGGGCACAGCTCCTCGGCGCCGCCGGCAAGCATCAAGGGCAAACGCCCGAACTTGATCGATTCGTAGGCATAACCGATGCCCTGGCTGCCGCTGGTGCAGGCGCTGGAGGTCGGGATCAGCCGGCCGGTGAGGCCGAAGAAGATGCTGATGTTCGCCGCCGTGGTGTGCGGCATCATGCGCACATAGGAGTTGGCGTTCAGACCTTCGGCCACGGAGTTGAGCAGCATGTTGCCGAACGCCTTGATCTCGTCGGTGCTGCCCGTGGAGGAGCCGCAGGCGACGCCCATGCGGCCGTCCTTGATCGACTCGTCACCCAGCAAACCCGCATCGGCCAACGCCTGCTCCGCCGCGCCGACGGCCAGGCGCGAAACCCGGCCCATGCTGCGCAGTTGTTTGCGGGTCCAGTGGCTCGGTACCTTGAAGTCATCGATGGGCCCGGCCAGGCGTGTGTTGAGTTCGGTAAAGCGATCCCATTCGTCCATCCGGCGAATGCCGCTGCGGTTGGCCGCGAAGTTGGCAGCGATGGTCGCCCAATCGCTGCCCAATGAGGTGATGCCGGCCATGCCGGTGACGACGACGCGTTTCATCAGCACAGGCCTCCGTTGACGGCCAGCACCTGCCGGGTGATGTACGACGCTTCCGCCGACATCAGGAAATTCACCGCGCCGGCCACCTCTTCCGGGGTGCCCATGCGCTGTGCGGGGATCATTTTCATCAGTTCTTCCACTGGCACGTTTTCGTCGAGCATGGCGGTGTCGATCAAGCCCGGGGCGACACAGTTGACGGTAATTTTGCGCTTGCCCAGTTCGATCGCCAACGCTTTTGCCGCGCCGATCAAACCGGCCTTGGAGGCGCTGTAGTTGACCTGCCCGCGATTGCCGATCAACCCCGAAACCGACGTGATACAAACGATGCGTCCGGCGGCGCGACGACGGATCATCGGCATCATCACCGGGTGCAGCACGTTGTAGAAACCGTCGAGGTTGGTGCGCATCACCACATCCCAATCATCCTCGCTCAGCGCTGGAAAAGCACCGTCGCGTGTCAGGCCGGCGTTGAGCACCACGCCGTAGTAGGCGCCGTGGCTTTCCACGTCGGCTTCGAGAATGGCTTTGCAACTGGCGCGGTCGGACACATCGAATTGCAGGATGCGCGCGTTGCGGCCCAAGGCTTCGACTTCGATCTTCACGGCCTCGGCGTCTGCAAGACCACTGCGGCAATGCAGCACGATGTCATGCCCGGCCCGGGCCAGACGCAAGGCGATGGCGCGGCCGATGCCACGGCTGGAGCCGGTGACCAGTACGGATTCAGTCATGACCGGACTCCTGGGGTTTCATTAAGGTATTGGGCGGCTTGCGGCGGACGAAACACGTTCAGACGAGCGGTGGCGTGAATGCCGGGGGCGTTGATGTGGCATTCGAACACGCCCATGCCGTTGTCGTCTTCCAGCGAACGCATCCCGTGGATGGTCAGCTCGGTGCCGGCGGGAAAATATTCGACGTTGCATTCAAATTTACGGGTGCCGAGCAGGAAGCCCAACTCCACACCGTCGCCCCGCTGGCGCGCATGGCAACCGGCGAAGGCGGCCACGCTCTGCGCCATCAATTCGATGCCGACCCACGCCGGCAGGCTGCCGTCGGGCCGGTTGAACAGGCCATCGGGCTTGACGGTAAGGCGGGTGTGGATCTGCTCGTCATCGAACGCCAGGATCTGATCGATGAGGATCATGTCGCCAGCGTGCGGCAGCAGTTCGGCGAGCGGCCAGTCAATCATGGGGCGTCTCCGATAATCAGGCTGACGTTATTGCCCCCGAAGGCAAAGGAATTGCTCATCAGGTAGCGAGGTGCAATGGACGCCAGGCGATCGGCCGGGGTCACCCAATTCAGGACCGGCAGATCGGGGTCGGGCTGGCCGTCCCAGACATGTGGCGGCAACGCATGGTGTTGATTGTCAGCGCTCAGGCTCAACCAGCAGAACGCCGCTTCCAATGCGCCGGCCGCACCGAGGGTGTGGCCGGTCATCGGTTTGGTCGACGAACAGGGTACGCCGGCCGGGAACAATGCCGACACCGCCAGGCTTTCCATAGCGTCGTTGTGCTGAGTGGCGGTGCCGTGCAGATTCAGGTAACCGATCTGTTCAGGTTGCAGGCTCGCCCGGCTCAAGGCTTTGCGCATCGCCTGCAGGGCGCCACGGCCGGTCGGTTCCGGTGCGGAAATGTGGTGCGCATCGGAACTCGCCCCACTGCCCAACAGGGCAATCGACGGTTCGTCGCCAGCCACTTTCGTCATCAGGAACAGCACGGCGGCTTCGCCGATGTTGATGCCATGACGATTCACCGAGAACGGGTTGCAGCGTTGTTCGGACACTGCCTCCAGCGCCGAGAAGCCGTTGAGGGTCAGCTTGCACAACGTGTCGACGCCGCCGCACAGCACCGCGTCGCACAGGCCCAGGTCCAGCAGGCGCTGGGCACTCATCAGCGCCCGGGCGCTGGAGGTGCACGCGGTGGAAATCACATAGGCCGGGCCGCTGAGTTGCAGCCAGTCGGCAAGAAAATTCGCCGGTGCGCCGAGTTCCTGTTGCTGGTAGTCGTAATCGACAGGGAACTGATCCTCGCGGATGTAATGAGCCAACCCATGACTGGCTTCATCGATGCCGGAGGTGCTGGTGCCGAGGATCACGCCGATGCGATCACGGCCATAAGTCTGGATCGCTTGATCGATGTCGTCGCGAATTTGCAGCGCCGCTTCCAGCAGCAATTGGTTGTTGCGGCTGCTTTGTTTCGCCAGTTCCACAGGGATCGGCGCCAGTTCGCCGCGCACCGCGGCCACCGGCAACGAGCGTTCCGGCACCCAGCCGGCCTCGCTGCGCATGCCGGAGCAATCGCCGGCGAACAGGTTGTGTGCAACTTCCTGCTTGCTGCGGCCCAGGGCGCAGATCACCCCGAGGGCGTTGAGGTAAGCGGTCATGGCGTTTCACCGGTCAGGGGCGTGACTTGATACGTCGGACCTTTGGGCACGTTCAATTCAAAGCTCATCGATTGTGAGTAACGGACTTCCCAGTGCGACGGCAGGGAACGTTGTGCGCCATGCTGCCAGGCGCCGGGATAGTTGCCCTGTAATTCATCTTTGGGCGTGAGCGCAAACAGCAACGCGGCGAACAACTCACGGGCTTCCGGATTCGGTGGCAGCAAGCCGTCAGCCTGCCATTTGCCGTCGATCAGTTTCTGACGTGCCTGTGGAATGCCCAGCAAATCCATCATCGACCAGCGAATGCCCGGGCCTTCACGCGCAATCACCAACACCCAATCCTGACGCTGGCCGTCCAGCAGCCGCTGGATGTGCAGTTGCTGTGGCAACGGCACGCTCGGGGTTTGCTCGGGCAAGGGCGCGTGGCTGGTGCAGGCGCTCAGCAACACGACCGCGCCGAGCAGCAAATATCTCAGCATGTATTTTGAGCGACTGGCAATGAACATCACACAACACCTTCAAGCGGTTTGCGCGCCACCACATTGACCAGGGTTTCTTCCCGTTGGCCAACAGGTTTTGGCTGGCGCAGGCCAAAGCGTTCGAGCAGGCCGAAATCCTTGGCGCGACTCCACCACAAGTATGGATAAGACACGTTCTGCGCGCTGAATTCGAACCCTTGGCGACGAATCATCTCAAGGTACTCGGCGGCGCTCTTTTGCACGTGCATCGGATGGCGGAACAGCCAGCGAATCACCCAGGTATCAATGTAAGCCTCGGTGGATTCGGCGAACAGCAGATAACCGCCGGGCTTGAGCACGCGGTAGAACTCGGCCAGTGCCTTTTCCTGCTCCACCAGATGGTGGAAGGTCTGGTGACAGAACAGCAGGTCGACGCTGGCATCCGGCACGGCAAGCGTGGCGCAGTCGCTGCCGACCAACTCCACGTCCATGCCCTGACGGGCGGCTTCTTCGCCGCTCAAGTCGAGGCTGTGCGGGTCGGCGTCCACGCCAATCAGGCGCTGTGGCGCAAAGGTCTGGCGCAGGTACTGGAACGACTTGCCCTGACCGCATCCGGCATCCAGCAACACCGGGTTGCCTGGCAACGGTTCGCTGAACAGGCCGCGCAGGTCATTGATCGCGACGCGCAACACATGGTGCTGCCAGGTGTGGCTGCGCAGGAACCAGAAACCGAACCGGGTCTCTTCGACGTAGTGTTCGCTCAAGTAGCTCACGTAGCGTCACTCGCGCAAATTTCCGAAAGCATGCGCAACCGGCGCTTGGCTTCGCTGACGAACGGATTGCGCTCGTCCCACGCATAACCGGCCAGGATCGAGCTGATCATGCGGCGAATATCCGCCGAGCCGCCCTCGTGATAAATCACGTCCTGGAACGTTCCGGCGTACCAGCCTTCGACATAGCAACGGAACGTATCGACGCCACGCTTGAGCGGTTCGGCGAACTCGGCCTGCCAGTCGACGCTTTCCCCCTGCAACTGACGGTGCAGAACCCCGGCGGCCATGCTCGCCGAACGCATGGCGATGGTCACGCCGGAGGAGAACACCGGATCGAGGAATTCCGCCGCGTTACCGAGCAGTGCAAAACCGGGACCGTGCAGGGTTTTGACGTTGGCCGAATAGCCGCCGATGGTGCGCGCCGGCGTATCCCACACAGCGTTGCCCAGCACGCCGGAGAGGCTTGGGGTTTCAGCGATAAACCCCCGCAGGCACTCGTCCAGATTGTCCATGCGGCCTTCATAGTGTTCGGCTGCCGCGACAACCCCCACCGAGCAACGGCCGTTGCTGAACGGAATGGTCCAGAACCAGATATCGCGCTGGGTCGGATGGGTGGTGATGAGGATCTTTTCCCGTTCGAATGCCGGGCTGTCGATATGGTCTTCGATGTGCGTGAACACGGCTTGGCGCACTGGAAAATTCGACGGTGCCTCAAGGTCGAGCAAGCGCGGCAGGACACGGCCGTAACCGCTGGCGTCGAGCATGAAGTCCGCTTCGATCGCGTACTCGCTGCCGTCTTCACGACGCACGCCGAGCTGCGGTTTCGCCCGGTCGACATCGACGCTGACGATGGCTTCGCCGTAGCGGATTTCGACACCCTGCAGCGCGGCCTGATCGGCCAGCAGTTTGTCGAAGTCGGCGCGCTGGACCTGGAAGGTGGTCGGCTTGCCGTCACTGAACGTGTCGCCGAAATCGAAAGCGCTATAGCGCTCGCCCCAGGCAAATGCTGCACCGTTTTTCATCTGGAAACCGGCGGCGTTGACGGCATCGAGCATGCCGGCCTCCTCGACGAAATCCAGGCAGTGCGACAGCAGGCTTTCGCCGATGGAAAACCTTGGGAAATGCTGGCGCTCGATCACCAGGACATCATGCCCTTTGCGCTTGAGCAGCGCGGCGGCGATGGCGCCCGACGGGCCGGCGCCGATGATTACTACCTGACGACGTTCCATTTCAACGATTGGCATGGGGGCTCCTTGCCGGGACGGCAGCTTTCAAGGGGATTCGATGCATGCCGACCAATGCCGGCAGCAGTGTCGCGATCAGGCCCATCAACATCAGCGCAAAGTACAGCGGCGGGCTGATGAGCTGTTGTTGCAGCAGCAGGTTGAGAAAGACGATCTCGCTCAAGCCGCGAATATTCAGCAGTACGCTTTCGCGCCAGCGGCTGGCGCCGGCAAACGAAGCGCCGGCCCAGCCGAGCCCCAGCCAGTTACCCAGCAGTTTGCTGGCAATCGGCAACAGCAGCAGCGCGGCCAGTTGCGCCCAGCTCAGGCTGTCCATGGCGCTGTGGACATTGATCTGCACGATGCCGAACGTGAGGATCAGCGGGATCGCGACCCAGGTTTGCAATCGATTCATCCAGATCGCTTGCACCGGCAACACCAGCGGCACCTTCAGCGCGGCCATGCACAGCAGATAGCCGATGCCGACAATCAGCGCGTTGAGTTTGTAGTGTTCAGCCACCACCAGCAGTGCAAAGAAACACCCGCTGTAGAGTCGTGGCTGGCGCAGGCCGGCAACCCACATCAGTGCGGGCACACAGGCGCAGGCCAAGGGCAGCAGCAGACTGCTCAGGTGCAGGCTGCCCTGGGCAATGGCAAACAGCGTCCAGCAAGTGAGGTCGATCAGAATCGCCGTCTGCACCAGTCGCCGGGTGGCGGTGGTCGGGTAACCGATATGCCGCAAGTACAGATACAACACCGGTATTGCGGTGATGGCGAACAGCAAGCCCACCGCCAGCGAACTGATCCACGGCTGGGGCGGCAGCCACCAGATCGCGGTGGCCAGGCCGCAGGCAAACGGCACGCAGAAACTCGGCAGAGCTATTTTCAGGCTCTGGCGATCAAGGCGCAGGTCGATTACGTCGCTGAGGATGTAACCCAGCAACAGTGCGAAACTCAGGCTGTAGAGGTTTTTCAGCCAGATCGGTGCGACGAGCGTCGCGCCGCTCAACTGCCAGTCGGGTTCGATCCAGAAGTACATCAGCAACGGCAGGCCGACGGTGGCCAGCAACAATTGACTGACGATCGGGATCAAGCCGAAGTGACGCCCGACACGGGTGGCCACGGCGAACAGCGCCAGGGCCATTGCCCAGAACAGCACGACCATCATGCTGCCGACTCCGCGACGCTGGTCGCCTGCACGTGTCGCCCGGCCCACGGCGCGAGCAGGAAGCTGAACGCCAGGCCCAGGCTCACCGACAGTCCGAAGTTACTCACCGCCGGCGTGCTGGACACCGCCAGCAAACCGAACGACAGCCAGGTGGTCAACGCCGCCAGCAAGGTGCCCAGCAGGCTGACGGCGGCGCCGCCGACCTGTTCGCGCATGAGGATCGCGTAGTCGACGCTGATCGCCGTCACCAGCAGCAGGCCGAACAGGCTGAACAACGTCAGTGGCTGGCCGAGCCAGCCAAGACTGGCGAGGCTGCACAGCGCTGCCAGAAGCGGCAGTGAGACGATGCGCAACGCGCCGCCGAGGCCGAACGGCAGGATCAACACCAGCACGATCAGTACGCAGGAGGCGAGTTTCAGTTCGGCGGCGCTGATCTGCGTCTCGGCGAAAACCTGGTTCAATTCACCCAGGCGATCCACCAGCTCCACACCCGGCAAATCCAGCGCCTGAACCCGCAGCAGCGCGGGGTTGTTCAGGCCTTGCAGGCTGACCATCGCCGCCACGCCGTCCTCGGTCGGGCCCAGCCACAGTGTGCGATAGGGTTCGGCCAACGGACCGGTCAGCGCGCTGTCGATGTCTTCAACCGGCAATGCCTGCAACTTCGCCAGCTCTGCTTTCAGTGCTTCAAGCGGCACGCCGACGTCGAGCAGCGGTTGCCAGAATTGCGGCAACCTGTTCAGCGCTTCGCGTACCAGATCTTGCTCGCGGGGCTGACTCACCAGTTGGTTGAGCGACAGGTAGCCCTGGAGTTTGTCCAGGTTGACCAACTGATCCAGGCGCTCGCTCAACGCGGTTTGGCGTTCGAGCAGTTCTTGCTGATTGGTGGCCCGTACCAGGAAGAACTGGCTGGTGGGTTGGTAACCGGTGATGCGCGCAATGGTCTGGGCTTCGTCCGTCAATTGCTGCGGCGCGCCGACCCATTGGCGAATGTCGTTTTTGCTGTCGAGCTGCAACAGACCGCCGACGCAGAAGGCGATCAGCAGCGCCAGCAGCACTGGCGTACGGGCGAAGTTCAACAGCCTTTCGCGCAGTGCCAGCAAATATTCGGCGACGCGCAGCGGCCACTGTGCCGGGCGCAAATCCGCACCCTTGAGCAGTGCCGGTAGCAGGCACACCGCTGACAGGTAGGCGCCGATCAGTCCGGCGGCGGAGAACACGGCGATCTGGGTCAGCGCCGGGAACGGCGTCCAGGCCAGCGCGAGGTAACCGATGCAACTGGTGATCAGGCTCAGCGTCAGGCCAGGCAGCGTCAGGCGCAATGCGGGCCAGCTGTGCCAGGGTTTCAGGCTCCAGCTCTTGGACAGATAGTGCAGCGGGTAATCGACCGCGACGCCGATCAGGCTGGAGCCGAGCACCAGCGTCATCACATGCATATGGCCGAACAGCGCCACACACGCCACCGCGCCGAACAGCATGCCGACCAGAACCGGAACGAACGCCAGCAACACGCGCCAGCGGCGGAAGGCCAGCAGTAACAGCAACAAAATACCGACGGTGGCGCCGCCGCCTACCCAGGTCATTTCCCGAGTCGCCTGTTGTTGACCGGCGGCGGCGTAGAGCAAACCGCTGGCGGCCAGCAGTTGCACGTCGCTATGAGCTGCTTCTTCGCGGCTGTGCTTGAGCAGTTCGGCCACTTGCAGCGGCAGGTTCATGTCGAAGGCATTGCCGGTGGTGCGCGCACGGAGCATCACCCAGCTCTTGCCGTCGGCATCGGCGACCAGTGCGCCGCTGCCGATGTCCAGTTGCACCGAACCGTGCTGCGGCTGGCTGTTCTGGATGCGTCCGGCCAGGCCCAGCCAGTCATCCTGGCTCGGCACCAGGCTGAAACCGGTGAACGGGTCGAACAGCGCCTGCACCCGTTGCTGGATAAAGGCGTCGGGGTGCTCGATCAGTTGCTGTCGATCCGTTGCTGAAAGCATCGCCAGCCGGCCTTGCAGCAATTGCGTGCGCAGCGCCGGCAAGTCGGCTTGCAGGGTCCATTGGACTCTTTCGAACAAACCACTGGCCTGCCATTGCTCGCCCAGTTTCTGCGCCATGGCGACGGCTTGCTGACGATCCTTGTGACCGACCAGCACCAGCATTTCGCGGTTCAGCGGTTCTTGCATGCGTTGCTCGGCGCGCAGCTCCAGCGCGTCCGGTGCCGTGCCCGGCACCAGTTCCATCAGGTTGGCCGACAGCGGTGCGCCGTCACGCCATTGCCATCCGGCAAGCGCGAGCACTGCCAGCAGCAGGATCAGAAACAGGCGTGGAAGCGTGCGTTCACTCGGCAAAGTCATGTTGCTCCGCATCGCTCAACGGTTGGGCGCTGGTGCTGTCCTGCATGCGTAACAGGGTGCTGTCGCCCTGGGTTTCCAACAGTTCGATGCTGTGCACCAGTTCACCACCGGTGATGTTGATCTGATTGAACACTTGCTTGAGCAACAGCGAGCGCGGAATCAGGGTCAGTTTCCAGTTCTGCGCCTCGCCGCTCAGGGACAGTTCGAAGTCCCGTTGCAAACCGCTGCTGTCGCCTTGCAGCACGGCGAGGAACAAGCGGTTCTGCTCGGCACCGGCACTCTTGCCCGGCAGCATCTGCCAACCGCTGGCGTCACGTCGCGCGATGCCTTTGTCGGTGATGCGGTAATCCTGTTGCAGCGGGGTTTTCAGTAGCCAGAGGAGGCCGTGGTTTTTCGCCAGGACGAAGGTGCCCTTGCTGGTTAACGGCTGGGGCAGGGCGCGCAGGTGTTTTTCCTGGATGAAGTCGCCGTGGATCACATCGGGTCTGGCCAATTGATCGCTAAGCTGTTGCAGATCGAAGGCGTGAACCATCGATGACAACCCGAGCAGCGCCAAAGCAGCGAGGTATCGAAACACCTGTGGCGAGCGAGCTTGCTCGCGCTGGGCTGCGAAGCGGCCCCAAAAACCTGCCAGCCATGGCCCTGTTTGTGAGTGCTGCGCACTCAAGCGCGAGCAGGAAACGGGGTTGGCCTCAGAAGAGGTGTCGATATCGGTGTTCATGGCAGCATCCTTTCAACGGCGTCGGTGAACACTTTCGGTGAGGCCATCTGCATCTCGCGGCTGGCCATGTCGACAGCCACCTGCACGGAACTGGCCCGGGTCAAACGTTCACCGGTTTGCAGATCGCTGATCAGGTAATTGATCTTCAACCGGTTCTCCCACTCCACCAGATTCGCCCGTACATTCAGCTTCTGGCCGAACACCGCGCCGCGCACGTAGCGCAATTGCAGGTCGATCACCGGCCAGGCGTAGCCCGATGCAACCATGGCGTCGTAGTTGTGGCCGATCCTGTCCAGCAGCGCGCAGCGAGCGACTTCCAGGTATTTGACGTAATGGCCGTGCCAGACGACGTTCATGGTGTCGACGTCAAAGAACGGCACGAGGATTTCCGTATCGGTGTGAAGCACTCCCTTGCTACGCATGCAGCCTCCAGTGTTGTTCGGCAATCCGTTTCAGGCACAGGCGCAATTCGCCTTCCAGTGCGCGGTCTTCGATGACTGGCGGGAAGTCCTTGGCCAGCGCTTCGTGCATGGCGGCAAGGGCGGGTGGCAACGGGCGGGCATCTTCAGCTTTGCTGCGCAGCCACACACCCTGATTGGCGGCGAGCAGCGTGGCGGCGGCGACCTGTTCGGTCAGCTCCAGCACACGGATCGCATCACGGGCGGCGATGGTGCCCATGCTCACCTTGTCCTGGTTGTGGCATTCGGTGGAGCGGGAGAACACGCTGGCCGGCATGGTGTTTTTCAATGCTTCGGCGGTCCAGGCGCTGGTGCCGATCTGCACGGCTTTGAAGCCGTGGTTGAGCATCGCGCGATCCGCCGTGGCGCCGGACAGATTGCTCGGCAAGCCATGGTTATAACGCTCGTCCACCAACAGTGCGAGTTGACGGTCGAGCAGGTCGGCAACGTTGGCCACCAGGTTTTTCAGGCTGTCCATGGCGAACGCGATGTGGCCGCCGTAGAAATGCCCGCCGTGCAGCACGCGCCCGGCTTCGGCGTCGATGATCGGGTTGTCGTTGGCGCTGTTGAGTTCGATCTCGATAAACGAGCGCAACCAGTTCAGGCTGTCGGCCAGGACGCCGAGCACGTGGGGCGCG
This sequence comes from Pseudomonas sp. NFX71, assembly GCF_048079215.1. NCBI lineage: Bacteria > Pseudomonadati > Pseudomonadota > Gammaproteobacteria > Pseudomonadales > Pseudomonadaceae > Pseudomonas > Pseudomonas sp. NFX71. The sequence goes on from NZ_CP182230.1 coordinate 2,389,965, forward strand.
CAGCGCAGGGAATAGCGGTCTTGCAAGCGATGCAGCGGCGCGGTCGGTGCGTCGATCGCCAGGTCCTTGCGCAGCCACGCGGCGACTTGCATCTGCCCCGGATGCGGTTTGGCGGCGAACAGGCGCTCGTCGAAGTGCTCCGGATTGCCTTGCAGCGCGACCACGTTCAGCGCGGTGATTCGGGTGGCCAGTTGCAGCAAATAATCGGCGCGGGCGTAGGCCAGGCAGGCGAGGCCGGTCATCACGGCGGTGCCGTTCATCAGTGCCAGGGCTTCTTTCGGGCGCAGAACCAGCGGTTCCCAACCCAGTTCGCGATGCACGTCCGCGGCCTGGCGGCGTTCGCCGCGGAACATCACTTCGCGCTCGCCGGACAAGGTCGCCGCGACATAGGACAGTGGCGTCAGATCACCGCTGGCGCCTACCGAGCCCTCTTCCGGGATCAGCGGCAGGATGTCATGTTCGAGGAACGCTTGCAGGCGCTCCAGCAATTCCACGCGCACCCCGGACACGCCGTGGCACAGCGACTGCAAACGCGCTGCGAGCACCGCGCGGGTGGCCTGGGCGTCGAGCAGTTTGCCCAGCCCGCAACCGTGGAATGTGTACAGATGACGCGGCAACGCCTCGACGTGATGCAGCGGCACCGCGACCACGCAGGAATCGCCGTAACCGGTGGTCACGCCATAGATCACGCCTTCCTTGTCCAGCAGGGAATCGAGGAATCGCGCACCCTTGGCGATGCGCTCGCGGTACGCAGGATCGTCCTGCAACTGCGTCGGCACCTGACGGTTGGCCAGGGCCAGCACGTCTTCGATGCGCAAAGGGAGTTCGCCGAAGGTTACCGGCTCAAGCGTTGGCGTCGTCATCGGTCTTCCAGAAGGGGTAAAAGTTGAACCATTGTTGAGGTGCTTCGAGGCAATAGTGACCCAGGCGTTCGGCGTAGCGGGTCGCCCACTGATGAATGACCTGTTCGCGGTCGCTGCGTTTCCAGGTGATCGCGTCAGCGAACGGTTCCAGGGTCAGCCGGTAATCACCGTCGGGTTTTTTCAGGCACAGCAGCAGGTTGACCGGGCATTTCAACAGCCCCGCGAGCAGCCACGGCCCTTGCGGAAACTTTGCCGGCTGGCCAAGGAAATCCACGGTCACGCTGCGCCCACCGTGCAACGGCACGCGATCACCGGCGATCGCCAGCCACTCGCCGCGCTCCAGGCGCTCGTGCAGTTGCAGCATGATCACCGGGTCCAGTTCGCTGACCTGGATAAGCCGCAGATTGGTCGCCCCGGCTTCGCCCAGCAAACGGTTGAACTGCTCGGCGTGCTTGGTGTGCACCAGCACGTTCATCGTGACCTTTTCGCCGATCTCCGCCAGCGCGCGACACACCTCGAGGTTGCCCAGATGCGCGCCCACCAGCAGTTGCCCGCGGCTGCCGCGCAGCTGATTGCGCAGCAATGCCGGATCGATGATTTCGATCTGCTCGAGGCTCAGCTTGCCGTTCCACACGTCGAGTTTGTCGAGCATCGAATCGGCAAAGGCCATGAACTGACCGAATACGCGCCAGTGGCTGGGGCGTAATTCCTCGCGATGACTCCAGTCGGCGAGGCGCTGCTGGTATTGCCAGGCACTGTGCCGGGCACTGCGACCGAACAGGAAAAAGTACAGGACGATGCCGTACAACAGCGGGCTCAACAGTCGGCGGCCGAGTACCTTGGCGCCGAACGCGGTGAGCTTCATCAGCCAGAAACTGCCGCGCTCCTGGCGGTCGGCCCAGTGTTCCTTGTCTGCGTTGCTGCTCATGCTCGCCACCGTCGCCAAAGGATCACCGGGGCTCGCAGCAACATGCCGAAGAACAGCCGGGTGTGCATGCTCGAAATCAGCACGTTGTCGTGGAACATCCGGAAGTGTGAGACACCGTCCAGCGGGTAGTGCACCTTGGTCGGCAGCCACTGCATCGGCTGATTGCGCCAGGCCAGGCGCACCAGAATGTCCGAGTCGAAGTCCATGCGCTTGCCGATTTTCGCCGAGTCGATCAGCGCCAGGGTTGGCGGTAATGGATAGACGCGGAAGCCGCACATGGAGTCGCGAATCTGCAGCGACAGGGTGTTGATCCAGACCATTACGTGCGTCAGGTAGCGGGCGTACAGACGACCTTTCGGCACGCTGGCATCGTATTGCGGATAGCCGCAGATCACCGCGCGCGGATGGGCGCGTGATTGTTCGATGAACGTCGCGATGTCTTGCAGGTCGTGCTGACCGTCGGCGTCTACCTGCAAGGCATGGCTGAAGCCCAGGCGCGAGGCTTCGCGCAGGCCGGTCATGACCGCGCCGCCCTTGCCCTGATTGGCGGCGAGGCGGATCAGGTAAACCATCTCGCGTTGGGCCAGTTGATCGAGCACCGCCGCGCAGGCCGGGTCGCTGGCGTCGTCGACCAGAATGCATGGCAAGTTGCTTGCGATCACTGCGTCGACCACGGTGGTGATCGCGGTTTCGTGGTTGTAGACCGGGATGATTGCGCAGGGTTTATGCATGATGTGGAACCTGCGCAAAACCCCTGTGGAAAGAGCGCTTGCTCCCGCTGGGCTGCGAAGCAGCTCCAAAACTGATTAGTGCTGACATCAAGGCGACTGCTGCGCAGTCGAGCGGGAGCAAGCTCCCTCGCCACAGGTTAAGCATTGCCTGCAGCCTCCAGCAAAATCCGCCCGCTGGAGCAGGTGGCGGTCTCGTTGCGATAGGCGAAATACAGCTTGCTGCGCACCGGATCGAAGCGCAGGTGTAACTGGATTTCATCGCCCGGACGCACCAGTTGCTGGAATTTCAGCACTTCCATGCCGGCGAACTTTTCCGGCAGTTTCATCAATTGCTGACCAAGGTTCAGTGCCCATTCCACCTGCACCACACCGGGCAGAACCGGCGCCTGGGGGAAGTGGCCACTGAAGTAGGCGAGGTCCGGTGGTATCGCCAATTGCAGGCTCCACTCACCATCGACTTCGACCTGCTCCAGCACTTGCGGCGCTTTCGGGCGCGGCGCCAGCAGCAAGGCTTCCACCTCGGCCTGAGGCAGTTTGCCTTGAGTGTTGAGCGGCAGTTGCCGCAGCAAACGCCAGCGTCGTGGCAGGGCGAGGGCTTCGCAATGCTGGCTGAGGTGTTGGCGCAGTTCCTGAGTGAGGGTGCGTCGGCCCTGATTGCGCAAGGCATGCAAACCCGATTCGCTGAGCACCAGCAATGCACCCAGCGAGGCACGATTCTCCTGAACCACGCCGAGGCGCGCTTCCGCGATCCATTCGTGGGCCATCAGCGCCTGCTCCAGCATCGGCAGCGAGATACGTTTTTCTTCCAGTTTGACGATCCGGTCCAGCCGCCCGAGCAGTTCGAAGCGGCCGTCGGCGGCGATTCGCGCCGCATCCGCAGTGTGTTCGATGTGACCGGGCGGCAAGTATGGCGACGCAATGAGCAGCGCGCCGTCGCTGTCCTGGCTCAACTCGATGCCGGCGAAGGCTTGCCAGAGAGTGTTGCCCTGACGCCAGGCGATGCCACCGGTTTCCGAACTGCCGAAGATTTCCGTCGGCCACTGTTGCAGCCGTTGTTGAAGGCTTTGCGCTGCCTCGGCGGGTAAAGCGCCGCCAGAGGAAAACACCCGGCGAACCGCGCTCAGCGCCGGCCAGTCAAGGTTGTCGCCCATGCGCTTGAGCAGCGCCGGGCTGGCAACCCACGCAAAGGTCGGGTGTTTGCGGCTGGCGCGCTGCAAATCTTCTGGAAAGGCCAGTTGCTTGCGCACGAATGAACGCCCGGCGCACAGCGGCCACAACACCCGAAACAGCAGGCCGTAGATGTGCTGGGTGGCGACGCTGCCAATCAGGCACGCCTCGCCCAGATCGGCACCCCAGAGCTGCTCCAGCGCTTCGACTTCATTGGCCAGTTGGCGCAGGGTCTTGTCGATGCGCTTGGGTTCGCCGCTGGAACCGGAGGTGCACAGGCTTAGCGTGCAGCGATCCAGGTCCAGGGCTGCGGCGGTCAGTGACGCATGGCGATAATCGCTGAGGTGCGCATCATCGGCCTGATCCGTCAGCCACAGGTCGACTTCGCTCGACCAGCGTTGACGCGTTTGCGGTTGCAGGTCGGCAGGCAGCAGCACGCTGACACCGGCGCGCCAGGCACCCAGCAGCGCAATTGCCAGGTCGGCGGCATCCTCAAGGTGCACGGCAATGCGCTGCACGCCCTGCGTTTGCAGGCCGGCGGCCAGACTCAGGGCCTGTTCGCACAGTTGTGCGTGATTCAGCACCGGATCAGCCGTCACAGCACGTTCCGGTTGAGCCTTGAGCAACAATTGCTCAAGTTTTATCCAATTCATGGGTGGCCTCGTACCCGTTGTCGTATAAGCCATTCAATGGCAAACATCAGGCCGATCAATCCATAGGAGATCAGGCCGGTGTACAACATCCACCAACTCAGCGGCGCCCAGAGGGTCAGGGCTGCAGCGCACAAACCGTTGCAGAGAAAAAACACACACCAGGCAATGGTGACCTGGCGGGTATAGCGAATTGCCTTGGCCGGCAAGCGTGGCTCACGCAGGCGGGCAAGGCGTTCGATCATCGGCGGGCCGTATTTCAAACTCAACCCGAACAGCATCAGCATGAAGCCGCTGATCAGCACGGGGTACCAGCGCAGCATGGCGGGGCTGTCGAACAGTGCGAGCAACAGGCAAAACACGATGGCGATGGTGGCCATCCACCGGTTTCCCGGTCGGCGCACGCCCGTCAGCGCCCGAGCCAGCCACAGGCTGCCCAGCAGCAGACCGAACTGCCACGGGGCAAAATGTTCCATGCCGAAATACACCGCAAAGGGGTACAGCAGGCCCGCCAGCAGCAGGCCAAGGCCGATCACTCGGCTCATGCGGCGGGTTGAACCAGACGGTAGACCGCCTCGACCACGTCGCTGACGGTACGCACCGTTTTGAATTCTTCAGCGGCGATTTTCTTGCCGGTCTGGCGCTTGATGTGGTCGATCAGGTCGACCGCGTCAATGCTGTCGATTTCCAGGTCCTGGTACAGGTTGGATTCGAGGCTCACACGCTCGGGGTCCAGCTCGAAGAGTTCTACCAAGGCATCGCGCAGGGTGTTGAAAATGTCATCACGAGTTTGCATGGTCCGGTCTCAAGCTGCCTGTTTTGCGGTGACGAACGCCGCAAGGCTCGCCACGTTACTGAAGTGATTACGGGTGTCCTTGGCGTCGGCGTCGATTTTGATGCCGTATTTTTTCTGGATCGCCAGGCCGAGCTCCAGGGCGTCGACGGAGTCCAGGCCCAGGCCTTCGCCAAACAAAGTCTGGTTATTGCCGATGTCGTCGACGCTGATGTCTTCGAGGCCCAGGGCTTCGATAATCAGTTCTTTGATTTCACGGTGCAGATCGCTCATCTTCGGCGAGCTCCTTAATAAAGTAGTGATGCAAGTAATCATTGAGCTTGCGCGAGGCTTGAGGCGCGGGCCCTTGCACGGCGAAGGCCTGTGGGTCTATATCGGCCCCGACCCGAAAACTGAAGTGCACGCGGCGTTTGGGGATCCGATACCAGGGTTCGGCCTTGGTCAACGTGGTCGGGCTGACCTTGATGACCACCGGGGTGAGAATTTTCGCACCGCGCAGTGCGATCGACGCCGCACCCCGATGAAAGGAGGGCGTTTCACCGGGCTGGGTGCGGGTGCCCTCCGGAAAAATGATCAGGGTCTGGCCGCTTTTCAGTGCGTCGGCTGCCGCATCGAGCATGTCCATGCTGCCGTCGTTGCTGATGTATTCGGTGCGGCGTAGCGGGCCGCGGGTAAAGGGGTTTTCCCAAAGGCTGCTTTTGACCACGCAGTTGGAATGGCGTACGAGGCCGATCAGGAACACCACGTCGATCAGCGACGGGTGATTGGCGATGATCATCTGCCCGGGGCGGCCGAGTTTTTCCGCGCCCTCAATGTCGTAGGTCAGCACGCCGGTACGGGCCATGAACCGGACGAAAAACCAGAAACAGCGACTGACGGTTTGCCGCGCGCGTAGCCGGTGCGTCTGTGCGCTGCCGGGCAGGCAGCCCAGCACCGGAAAAACCACCAGGCGCAGGCACAGCCCACCCAGTCCGAAGAGGGTGAAACTAGCGGCGGTGGCCAGCAAACGCCAGTAATAGGCGTCGCGGTTTTTTTCACTTACAGGTTGCGTTGCCAGGTCCATACACGATTTTTCCAGGCATGTTGGCAGGTGGTCTGCTGGCCTAGCAGGGTACGCAAGAGATTCAGGGCATGGGGCCAGTGGGCTTTGGACAACTCATCCGAAGTGCTGTTCAGGGACAACTGCCAATCGTTGCCGGGTGTCAGCAACAAACCCACCGCGTAGGGAAAGGGCACGTCGTCGATCCAGTCCGAATAGGCTTCGGGTGGCTGTTCTTCGGTGACCACCAGCAGAACCGCGGGCGCGCCTTCGGCAAGCAGTGCCGCCGCCTCTAGCATGCCGTGTTCAAGGCCATCGCCGGCGGCGGCCAGGGCGGTCATTTCACTGGTTTCGCCACGCATGATCGACCACAGGCCGATGACCGCGTTATGCACGGACAGGCTGAACTGGGTCGGCGACAGTGGCTGATCGGCGGCCAGATCACTGAGGATGTCGAAGGTGCGCGGGGTTTCGCCGTGGCGGGAAATAAAGACCAACGGTAGATCAGGGCGACCATCGGCCAACGGCCAGCCGACACTGAACGCCATCCGCGCAAGACGGCTGAGCCGCCGCCGCTGCATGGCCGGCAGAAACGAGACGTCGGGGGCAGCATCGCAGCTTGGCAGCGCGACCGGTTGTCGGCTCCAGGCCTGCCAATCGTCCACGCTTTCGAGCCCAGGGGCCCACGCGCGCCATTGGGCGATGTTGAAGTTGATCACAGGCATTCATCCCGCCCCTGCGGGCTTTCTTGACGCGACGAGGCGCGAAAACGCGACTCACCTTACGTGACGCTTAGCGTCGAGTGGCGCGCATTATCCCGGTGCGGCGGGCGTGTAGCAAATGCTGGTTACATTTTGCACAACGAAATGTACCGATTGGTCCGTGAGTGGATGTCGTTTGGCCATTATCCACATCGGGTCGTGGATGTCTGTCGGCGCCGGGAGCCTTTTTCTTGACGAGAAGGCGGCTTTTTCAGTGAGCGTTTGCACCTGACTGTGTAGTCCCTGTGCCGGCGAGGTAGCTAAGCGACGCCGTGGACTACTACACTCGGTCATTCTTTGATACACGGAGGTTTTGACATGCGGCGCGTGGTATTCAATCAGAAAGGCGGCGTAGGCAAATCCAGCATTGCCTGCAATCTGGCGGCGGTCAGTGCCAGCGAGGGCTATCGAACCCTCCTGGTGGATCTCGACGCTCAGGCCAATTCTACCCAGTACCTCACCGGGCTCACCGGTAATGACATTCCGATGGGTATTGCCGACTTCTTCAAGCAGACACTGTCTTCGGGGCCGTTCTCGAAGAAAAACCAGGTCGATATCTACGAAACCCCGTTCGACAACCTCCATGTCATTACCGCCACTGCCGAGCTGGCCGACTTGCAGCCCAAGCTTGAGGCGAAACACAAGATCAACAAGCTGCGAAAATTGCTCGAGGAACTGGACGGCGATTATGACCGGATCTACCTCGACACCCCGCCGGCGCTGAATTTCTATGCGGTTTCAGCGTTGATTGCCGCTGATCGGGTGCTGATTCCGTTCGACTGCGACAGCTTCTCGCGTCAGGCGCTGTACGGCCTGCTGGCGGAAATCGAAGAATTGAAGGAAGACCATAACGAAGGGCTGGAGGTCGAGGGTATCGTCGTCAACCAGTTCCAGGCCCGTGCCAGCCTGCCGCAGCAGATCCTCGATGAGCTGATTGCTGAAGGTCTGCCGGTGTTGCCGGTGTATTTGGCGAGTTCGGTGCGCATGCGCGAATCGCATCAGGCCAACACACCGCTGATCCATCTTGATCCACGGCACAAGCTGACCCAGCAATTCGTCGAGCTGCATAACCTGCTGGAAAACGCCTGATTCGCGTAAACGACGCCGGCCATTGTGGTGATATTAAATCCCCTGGCTACGTAACCAGCTCATCAACTGCGGCAACGGAAAGGCCCCGCTCTGGCGCGCCACTTCCCGACCGTTCTTGAACAGAATCAGGCTCGGAATCGAGCGAATCCCCAACTGCGCCGACAACTGCTGGTTGGCCTCGCTGTCCAGTTTCGCCAACCGGCACTTGCCCGCCAGCTGAGTGGCCGCCTGCTCGAACACCGGCGCAAACGACTTGCACGGCCCGCACCAGTCCGCCCACACGTCCACCAGCAAGGGCAAATCACCCTTGATCTGGCTGGCGTAATCGCTTTGTTTCAGCTCGAACGGTTTGCTCAGCAGGACTTCGCCCTTGCAGCGGCCACATTTCGGATGGTCGCTGAGGCGCTCGGCGGGTATGCGGTTGAGGCCGTTGCAGTGGGGGCAGGGGATGAGGAGTGGGGCGGTCATGAGGGTGGTCCTTTTAAGAAGCCGTCCCCCTGATTTGGAGACGTTTGCTCATATTTTCAACCGTTCGAACAATCGCAGCGAATCTACGCTAGGAGAACGCTGGCGCGCCGCCGGTCGGCTGAAGATTATCGCAACTTGCGATATTCACTCCCTGTGGTTAACTCATCCATAGCCAATGCGATAAGGAAATTGCATGCGTGTGTTTTCTGAAAAACGAATATGGGATTCAAAGGAAAAATGGCCAAATTCAACAACTGCGCTTGACCATTGGTATCGACTGCTCAAGCGAAATAGTCCTTGTGATTTTGCCGCCATGAAGTCGTTGTTTTCTGCGACCGACAAGGTTGGGGAGTTACATGTATTCGATATCGGGGGAAATAAGCTGCGCTTGATTGCATATGTCAGGTACCGGAGCCAAAAGCTGTACATCAAGCACGTACTGGATCATCGCGAATATGACCGAGGAAAATGGAAGGAGGGAAAAGAATGAGTGCATTGATCAAACAGGCGGCTGAGCACTGGGAGTTTGTTTCACCCTTGTTGCGGAAGCCGAAAAACGAAGACGACTACGACAGGCTTGTTCTTGCGCTCGATGAGTTGCTCGAAATAACAGGTGATGACGAGTCGCATCCTCTAATGAGTCTTGTCGACATCATCGGAGACTGGATAGAGGAATGGGATCACAAACATCACCCTATGCCCGAAGCCAGTGGTGCTGATGTTCTTGGTTACATGATGCGCGAGCACGGTTTGACTCAGAGCGATCTGCCTGGTGTTGGCACTCAATCGGTGGTGTCCGAAATCCTCAGCGGCAAGCGTCAGCTCAACCTGCGACAGATCCGTTGGTTGGCCGAGCGCTTCGGTACGTCAGTGGAAACCTTTATCTAGCCAGGTTCAGGAAGAACAACTGATCTCCAAATGCTTCCCCCACTCCGGCGGCCGCTCGGCATAGCTTTCCATCCCCGGCTGCTCCTCGAATGGCTTGCTCAGTACCGCATGCAGCCGGCGAACTTCTGAGTAGTCGCCGCTTTCCGCCGCGTCGATGGCTTTCTGCGCCAGGTAGTTGCGCAGGATGTAGAGCGGATTGACCGCGTGCATCCGTTGGCGGCGCTGTTCCTGATCAGCTTCACCTTCGCGTGCAACACGGGCGACATAGCGCTCGGCCCAGGCATCGAAGCCCTTGATGTCGACGAAGTCGTCGCGCAACCGGGCCACGGCCGGTTCCGGTGATTCATCACCGAGGCGGCGGAAGAACAGACTGTAGTCGACGCCGCTGTTCTGCATCAGTTGCAGCAGCTGTTCCAGCAGTTTCTGATCGTCATCTTCGGCGGTGGTGAGCCCGAGGCGGCGGCGCATCAGGTCCAGATAGTGAGCCTGGAACAGCGGCAGGTACAGGCCCAGGGTTTCACGCAGGGCCTCGACGCTGATGAACGGCGTCAAGGCTTGAGCCAAAGCGCTGAGGTTCCACTGACCAATCGGCACCTGGTTGCTGAAGGAGTAGCGGCCCTGGTCATCGGAGTGGTTGCAGATGAAATTGGCGTCGAAATCGTCGAGGAAGGCGAACGGGCCGAAATCGAAGGTGATGCCGAGGATCGACATGTTGTCGGTGTTCATCACGCCGTGGCAGAAACCATAGGCCTGCCATTTGGCGATGAGCTCGGCATTGCGCTCGACGATTTCGCGGAACATCGCCAGATAAGGTTCGGGCTGTTCGAGGCATTCGGGGAAGTGCAGGGCCAGCACGTGCTCGCCGAGTTCTTTCTGTTTCTCTGGGCGTTTGGTGTAGTAGAAATATTCGAAATGCCCGAAGCGCACATGACTCGGCGCCAGGCGCAGGACCATGGCGGCGCGCTCCTGTTTTTCGCGCCAAACCGGCGTGTCGGAGCCGATCACGCACAACGCGCGAGTGGTCGGGATGTTCAGTGCATGCAAGGCTTCTGAGGCGAGAAACTCGCGGATAGACGAACGCAGTACCGCGCGTCCATCGCCCATGCGCGAAAAAGGCGTCTGGCCGGCACCTTTGAGGTGCAGGTCCCAATGTTCGCCGGCCTCGTTGTAGACCTCGCCCAGCAACAGGCCGCGACCATCGCCCAGCTGCGGGTTGTAGGAACCGAACTGATGCCCGGAATAGACCATCGCCCGAGGCACCGCATCGGCCCAGAGCTTGTGGCCGCTGAACAGCTCGGCAAACTCCCCGGTTTCGGCCACGGCCGGATCAAGGTCGAGCAGCGCCATGGCGGCAGGGCTCGCGACTACGAGGCGCGGGTTGTCGATGGGCTCGGGCAGCACGTGGGCGGAAAACGTATCGCCCAGGCGATCGAAGCGGTTATCGAAGGTCAGTTCGTCGAGGGCTTTCACCGGCCATCTCCAGCAGAATGTCCGAGCATTCTGCTAGGGACGGGGCGGTTAGTCGAGCTTGGCGGCTGGTGGCTCTTGCGGTGGTTTGCCATCCACCAGCGGCACGATGGTTTTGGTTTCCGACTCGACCGGCACCATTTTGTATTCCTGGCCGTGCAGGTTCTTCAGGTAAACCTCCATCTGCCGGAACGAGATGTTGATGTGCTGTTTCTTGAACTCGCGGTTGATGAAGCGGTTGACCTCATCGAGCACCGGGTTACGGTCACCGAGGTCGCGCACATGCATGCGTAGCTCGTGGTCGAGGGTACTTTCGCCGAAGTTCAGGAAGTACACGTGGGGTTCGGGGTCTTTCAAGACACGCGGATTGTCCCGGGCAGCCTTCAGCAGCAGTTCTTTCACCAGGTCCAGGTCCGAGCCGTAATCGACGCCGAGCTTCAAGGTCACCCGGGTGATGGTGTCGGTCAGGGACCAGTTGATCAGTTGCCCGGTAATGAACGTCTTGTTCGGGACGATGATGTCCTTGCGGTCGAAGTCGGTGATGGTCGTGGCGCGGATGCGAATCTTGCTCACCGTGCCCGACAGGTTGCCGATGGTGATGGTGTCGCCGATCCGTACCGGGCGTTCGAACAGGATCATGATGCCGGAAATGAAGTTCGCAAAGATCTCCTGCATCCCGAAACCAAGACCGACCGAGAGCGCCGCCACCAGCCATTGCAACTTGTCCCAGCTCACGCCGAGGGTCGACAGGGTCGAGACAAAACCGACGCCGGCGATCACGTAGGACAGCAACGTGGTCGTGGCATAGGCGCTGCCCTGGGCCAGGTTCAGCTTCGACAACACCAGGACTTCCAGCAGCCCCGGCAAGTTGCGCGCGAGGGCGAAGGTGATGCCGATGATGATCAGCGCACCGAGCATGTCGCCGATGCTGATCGGCACCATGCTCATGTTGGCGCCGGTGCCGCTGGTGTATTCGTAGAGGGTGATGTTGTCCAGGTACGAGAACACCGAGATAAGGTCAGACCAGACCCAGTACAGTGCGGCCATGAAGCCGCCGAGTAGCGCCAGACGAATCAGGCGCAGGGACTGTTCATTGACCTTTTCGATGTCCAGGGTCGGCTCTTCGATCACTGCTTCGCCGTCGCCGGCCTCTTTGGCGGCCTGACGTTTGGCCAGCGCCCGCTGATAGGCCAGGCGCCGTGCGGCAACACTGAGCCCTCGGACGAAGGTGGCTTCGATCACCAGCCAGAACATCAGCAGGTAAAGGGTGTTGATCAAGCGGTCGCTGAGTTTCAGCGCGGTGTAGTAGTAGCCAAAGCAGACGGCGACGAACAACGCGATGGGCAACGCGGTAAACAGGATGCCCACCGCCTTGCGGAACAGTGAGGCGTTCTGGTGCGTCGGGCTGCTGATCAGCAGGCGACTGAGCAACCAGGCCATCAGTGCGTAGCAGGTCAGCACCACCGGCATGCCGAGCACGTCATCGGCCAGTGCTGCCGGTTGCAGCTCGGCAACCGCCACCACGGCGACCAGGGCCATCACCACCAGACCCAGTCGGCGGACCCAGCCCTGGAGGAATTCGACCTGGGGTTTTTCCCAGCGGAAATGCAGTTCAGCGACGCCGCCCGGCGCGAGGATGCGGTAGGCGGTGTAGAACACCAGCCAGGCCTGGGCCATCTGCAACAAGGCCGAGCCCATGTTGGCGTTCTGCCCGCGAGCGTCGATCTGCAAGGCCAGGCCGCACAAGGCCAGGCCCAGTGCGACCGGCATGGCCAGCAGAATATTGATCAGAATCGCCTGCGGCGTGTGCAGCTGGCTGTCACGCTTAAAGTGGCCGATGTCCTGGTGAACCTTGTTCAGTCGGGCGTACAGGCTTTTGCGACGCCACAACAGGGCGCCGATCAGCAGAACCAACGGCAGGAACAGCAGCGGTCGCTGTGTCAGGCCGTCGATCAGTTCGCTCACGCTCGACGCCAGCGGCAGGGTCGCGATCTGGCGTTGCAGACGCTCCGGCACGCCGCGCATCCATTCCGGATCGAGCGGCTTGTTGCTCGGAATCCAGAACATCTGCTCATCGAGGGTCGCCCGCAGGCTTTGCGCGGTACTGAGCAGCTGTTTCTGATTGAGTTGCAGCGTGATCGATTCGTTGAGCACCGCGCTGAGTTCGCGGTTCAGCCGCTCCAGCAGGTCGGCGCGGGTTGTGGCCAGTTCCAGCAGGCTCTTGCGCAGTTGCGGGGTGACTTGCTCGGGAGGTTGGGTCGAGAGCAGGTTGTCGACGTAGGCCGCCGGGTTGCTGAGCAGTTCCCGTTGCTGGCTGACTTCGAACTGATACAAGCGGATATCGGCGATCTGGTCGGCCAGGTCACGGTCGAGCTTGAGGCGCGGCAGGCCCTGTTTCTGTTTGTAGAGAATCTTCGACAGCAGCAGGCTGCCCTTGAGCACGTTGATTTGTTCGTCCAGGGCCGAATCGCTCTGGGTCACGTTGTCCAGCTGCTGCTTGGTTTGCAGGTTCTGCTGGGTGACGACGTTCAAGCGGTCAGTGCTTTTGAGCAGATAGTCGGAAAGCTTCAGATTGGCCGCGCTTTCGGTGGCTAGCAGGGCGCTGCTGCCGGATTTCTGAGCCTCGATGGACTGCTGCGTCACGGTTTCCTGAGACTGGGCCAGGCGTTTCTGGTTGATCAGGGTTTGCAGCTCCTGGATCTCCCGGTCCAGGCGATCGGTTTTTTCCGTTAGCAAGTCATGCTGGCTGTTGCCCAGATCCTGCAACTGGCTGTTGCCGGCCAGTTCCTGGCGGCGCAGCGGGATCAGCGCGTTCAGTGCGGCCAGCTCGGCATTGAGCAGGTCACGCTGTTCGCCGCTCAAGGTCTTGCCGTTGTCCTTGCCAGCCTTGAGGATGTTGTTGATCTGCTGGATGCGCGTCTGGCTGGTGGAAATTTCAGCCTGGGCGCGCTCGGGCCGGGTCTGGGCGGTAATGACCAGGCTGTTCGCTTCGGCGAGGGCTTTTTGCATGTCGCTTTGCTGGGTCGAACGCTCGGTGAGCATCTGCTCCAGCTGCTGAATGGACTCTTTGCTATAGCGTTGCGCCACCGGCGTCACGTTGGTGGCCTTGAGGCGAGTCAGTTCGCGCTGGTTCTCGATGTTCTGCTTCGGCGCCGTGGCGAGTTGCTGCTTGAGATCGGTCAGCTTCCGCTCGTAATCACGCTTATTCTCGAGCTGGGTCAGCGTGTTCTGCAGGAGGGTCTGCAGGGCCTTTTGGTCGGCTTCCGGCAGTTTGCGCTCGGCAATCTTGTCCAGGTTTGCCTGCACGGCTTCGCTGGACGGCGGTTCGGCCGCTTGCAACGTACCGACAGAAAGACTCAAGCCCAGCAGGGCCATGATGAAAAAGGTGCGCAGGGTTGACATAGAGACCGATCGAAAACGAGACGAAGTGTGGAGTTTAGAGGAAGAGTCCCGGACCCGGGCGACTTCCTTCGGGGAATCTGACGCCCACTTTGCCGATCTTGTTCCCCTCCATGACCGCGACGGTCCAGATGGTGTTGTTCCATTCCACCTGGTCACCCACCACTGGCGCACCGCCCACTTTGTGGGCAATGAAACGGGCCAGAGTCATATCCGGATCGATGCCCTCGACTTTCAATCCGTACAGGGCAGCAACCGCGGCCAGCTGGGCATCTCCTTCCAGTACGAAGTCGCCGAAGAAGCGCAAATCCAGACCTCGTTGCGGTGCCTGGCTGAACAATTTTCCGAGGGCCGGAAGGTTGTGTTCGTGACCGATTACGCACAGCAAATCATCGACTTCGAGCACCGTACTACCCGACGGATGGAGCAGTTGCTGGCCACGAAACAGGGCCGCGATGCGCGTGCCTTCGGGCATTTTCAGTTCGCGAAGGGGCGAGCCGATGCACCATTTTTCAGCGCCGAGGCGATAAACGAACAGCTCCCACTCGCTGGTGACATGCACTTCCAGCGCGGCGCGGGAGATCGGCGCCGGCTCGGGCGGAACGGTCACCTTCAACAGCTTCGCCACCCATGGCAGGCTCGTACCCTGCACCAGCAGCGAGACCAGCACGATAAAGAACGCGAGGTTGAAGTACAGCTGAGCGTTGGGCAGGCCGGCCATCAGCGGGAACACCGCCAGGATGATCGGGACCGCACCACGCAGGCCAACCCAGGAAATAAAGGCTTTTTCCCGGCCGTGGAAGGCCTTGAACGGCAACAGGCCGACCATCACCGACAGTGGCCGTGCAAACAGAATCATCCACAGCGCCAGGCCCAGGGCGGGCAGGGCGATGGGCAATAAATCATGCGGCGTCACCAACAGCCCCAGCACCAGGAACATGCCGATCTGCGCCAGCCACGCCATGCCGTCGAGCATGTGCAAGATGCCGTGGCGGCTGCGCACCGGACGGTTGCCGATCACCAGGCCGCACAGGTAAACCGCAAGGAAACCGCTGCCGTGCAGGGCGTTGGTCAGGGCGAACACCACCAGGCCGCCGGCAATCACCAGAATCGGATAAAGGCCGGTGGCCAGATTGATCCGGTTGACCAGCTGCAGCATCAACCAGCCGCCACCCAGGCCGATCACGCCGCCGATGCCGAACTCGCGCACCAGATGCACCAGCAGGTTCCAGTGCAGGCCGGTTTCGCCGCTGGCGAGCATGTCGATCAGGGTGACCGTGAGGAACACCGCCATCGGGTCGTTGCTGCCGGATTCGATCTCGAGGCTGGCGGTGACCCGTTCGTTAAGGCCCTTGCCGCCGAGCAGCGAAAACACCGCCGCGGCATCCGTGGAGCCGACGATGGCACCGATCAGCAGGCCTTGAATCAGGTTCAGATTGAACAGCCACGCCGCGGCCATGCCGGTCAGCCCGGTGGTAATCAGCACGCCGACCGTGGCCAGCGACAGTGCCGGCCATAACGCCACGCGGAAACTCGACACCCTGGTTCGCAAGCCACCGTCGAGCAGGATCACCGCCAGCGCGAGGTTGCCGACCAGATAGGCCGTCGGGTAGTTATCGAAAATGATGCCGCCGCCATCGACGCCGGCCGCCATGCCCACGGCCAGGATAATCACCAGAATCGGGATGCCGAGGCGGGACGAAAGTGAACTCACCAGAATGCTTGCACCTACCAGCAACGCGCCGATCAAGAACAGGCTGTTGATGGTCGTCGCATTCAAAGGCAGTACTCCAGAAAGCTGAAAGGCGGGCACAAACTGACCATGCAGTCTGCGTGCCAGCGATTCTAACCTGTTGAAATGTGATGCTGTCAAAAAGGTTTTGCAGCAACGACAACGTCGCCGGGTTGAGCTCGATCACTGTGGCGAGGGGATTTATCTGTGGCGAGGGGATTTATCCCCGTTGGGTAGCGAAGCTACCCCCAAACCCTCAGACGAGTTTGATCAGGTGTACCGGGAACAATGGGTTTACGGCGGCTGCGCCGCCGAACGGGGATAAATCCCCTCGCCACAGAGTTCGCGGTGCTCTTTAGAGACTGAACCGCCCAACCATGTTGTTCAGGTCCAGCGCCAACCGCGACAGCTCATTGCTCGCTGCGCTGGTCTGATTGGCCCCGGTTGCCGATTGCACCGACAGATCACGGATGTTCACCAGGTTGCGATCCACTTCCCGCGCCACCTGCGCCTGCTCTTCGGCCGCGCTGGCGATGACCAGGTTGCGTTCGTTGATTTCGACGATGGCGCTGTTGATCGTGTCCAGCGACAGGCCGGCACCCCGGGCGATGTTCAGGGTCGACTCGGCACGCTCGGTGCTGTTGCGCATCGAATCCACAGCGTGTTCGGTGCCGCTTTGAATGCTGCCGATCATCCGTTCGATTTCACTGGTCGACTGCTGAGTGCGATGCGCCAGGGCGCGGACCTCATCCGCCACTACCGCAAAACCACGACCGGCTTCACCCGCGCGAGCGGCTTCGATCGCCGCGTTCAACGCCAGCAGGTTGGTCTGGTCGGCCAAGCCACGGATCACATCCAGCACCTTGCCGATGTCACGGGATTCATTCGCCAGGTCGCCAATCAGCGTGGCGGTGCTCTGCACATCGGCGCTCATGCGTTCGATGGCGCTGACGGTTTCCTGAACCAGATCGCGGCCATCGCCAGCCGATGTGATGGCGTTCTTCGACGCTTCGGACGTGCTCACCGCGTTGCGCGCCACTTCTTCCACGGCGCTGGTCATTTCGTTGACCGCGGTGGCAGCCTGTTCGATCTCGTTGTTCTGTTGGGTCAGGCCGCGTGCGCTTTCGTCGGTGACGCTGTTGAGCTCTTCGGCGGCGGAGGCCAGTTGCGTGGCCGAGCCGGAAATCCGCTGCAGGGTGTCGCGCAGCTTGTCCTGCATCTTCGACATGGCCAGCAGCAAACGACCGGCTTCGTCTTCGCCATCAACGGTGATCGGCCGAGTCAGGTTACCTTCGGCGATTTCTTCGGCAGCGCTCAAGGCATTGGCGATCGGTTTGGTGATGCTGTTGGTCAGCAACCAGGCAAACAGCACGGTCAGGCCGGTGGCGATGACCAGCAAAGTGATCACCAGATTGAAGGACATCGAATACTGGTCACCTGCATTGCGGTCGGTTTTGTCGATCTGCAGGGTATTGATTTCAAGCAACTTCGCGAGGGCTGCGTTGACTTCTTCGGAGTTGGCGAGCAACTCGGTGTTCAACAACTTGCGCAGGTCGTCGACCTGATTGTTGCGCGAGAACGTCTTCATCCGCTCTTCGAGTTGGCGATACTGCGCCAGCAACTGCACGTACTTATCATAGGCGGCGCGTTCTTCCGGGCCCTCGATCAGTTGCTCGTAGACTTTCTGGGCATCGCGGATCTGCTGGTTGCGCAGGTCGAACAGTTCCATGGTTTTCTGCTGAACATCAGGTTCGCGGTTTACCAGCAAACGATAGGACAGGACCCGAAGTCGCAAGGTCAGCTGGGTGAACTCATCCAGGCTTTTGATGCTCGGTACGCTCATGGAGGCGATGTCTTCACCGGCACCACGGATCTTGCTCATCTGGTTCAAGGCAAACACACCCAGAACCAGCATCAAACCGCCAATCAGAGCGAAGCCGAGGAACGCCCGCGGCGCGATATTCATATTACGAAGGGACATGGTGTTTACCGAAAAGAGCGCAGCCGTGCGGCGCTGGGACTGACGTATGGATGACTTATCGGTCATACGACTAAAGTCTTGAATGCCTGTGCGTATTTGTCGCAGCGAGGGCCCGGCGACGAAGTGCAGGAACCAGATTCGCCAATCACAGTCTTTAAAGTTCGCGAGGAAGGTCACCTGCCAGCAAAATCAAGGCCTTGCGCCCCAATAACCCTGGCATCCGTGGTGACTTTTCTTTATCGTACGCGCCCTTTGAAAATGCCTGGAAAATCAAAATGTTGGAAGCATCCCTAAGCCAATTGGAACAGCTGGTCAGCGACCTTGTTCAACAGAACCAGAACCTGCTCGGCACCAACCAGACCCTGAGCGCAGAATTGGCCCAGGCCAAGGATGAAAACGAAAGCCTGCAGCTGAGTCTGATGGAACAGGAAGAAAAACAAGGCGCCACCGCCGCCCGCATTCAGGCCCTGGTTGAACGCGTCAGCGCCGGCCCGGTCAGCGCATGAGTCAGGGCGCCGCAGGGGTAAAAGTCGTCTCGATCCTGGGGGAGGACTATTCGATCAAGGCGCCGGCCGGGGAAGAGCAAACCCTGCTGGACGCCGCCATGATGTTGAAAGCCGCTTTGGCCGACACCAAAAGAAAGTACCCGACGCTGATCGGTGACCGCCTGCTGGTGCTGGCAGCCATGAATCTGTGCTCGCAGCAGATCGAAATGCAAAAGCAACACAAGCTCGAACTCGACCGTTACCAAGAGCAAGTCAGCGCCACGGTTGAAGTGATCTCCAAGACGATCAATCAGGCCTGATCGGCTTTGCGCACAACCAAAGAATAAATTGTCGTTTGTGTTGTATACAATCGGCACGGCTGTTGCAGTGTTTCAGCCTCTTATTCTTTGGGGGTGCTCCATGCAGTTCTGGCGACGCAGTATTCAATGGCAGTTGATCCTGAGCAT
This sequence comes from Pseudomonas sp. NFX71, assembly GCF_048079215.1. Lineage (NCBI taxonomy): Bacteria > Pseudomonadati > Pseudomonadota > Gammaproteobacteria > Pseudomonadales > Pseudomonadaceae > Pseudomonas > Pseudomonas sp. NFX71. The sequence goes on from NZ_CP182230.1 coordinate 2,408,873, forward strand.
GGGCACCGCCCTGCTGGTCAGTATTCTGATCGTGGTTGGCATTTATACCCTCGTGGTCAACCGTCTTGCCCAGAGCTACCTTGTCGAACAAGCGCTGCCGTCGAGCATCGAAGCGATGCGCAACGACATCGAACGCATCCTGGTGCAACCCCTTACCGCCGCCAAGGACATCGCCAGCAACAGCATGGTGCGTGACTGGCTGGCCGGGGGTGAAGACAGTGCCCGGACCGCCGCGTTCGTGGAGTATCTGGAAGGCATTCGCGCGGAACACAAAGCGTTTACCGCGCTGATCGTCGGCACGGCTTCAAACCACTATTTCACTGAAAAAGGCCTGGACCGGACCCTCAGCCGATCCAACCCCAAGGACGCCTGGTTCTACTCGTTCCTCGACAGCAACCAGCCGCGCACCCTCAATATCGACAATGACACCGCGACCGGAGAGTTGGCGTTGTTCATCGACCTCAAGGTCGAACAGGCCGGCAAAGTCGTGGGCGTTGCGGGCCTCGGGTTGAGCATGAAAGAGCTGTCGGAGCTGATCCACAACTTCAATTTTGGTGAGCGCGGCAAGGTCTATCTCGTACGTTCCGACGGTTTGATCCAGGTTCATCCCGAGGCGCAGTTCAGCGGAAAACGGACCCTGGCCGAGCAAATTGGCGGCTCAGCGGCGCAAACAGTCATGGGTCAAAAAGCCGCCACCAGCAGCGGATTCACCCGCGACGGCGAAGATTTCCTGGCATTGAGCCTGCCTTTGCGGGATCTGGGCTGGACCCTGGTGGCCGAAGTGCCACAGTCGCAGATCTACGCCGAAGCCCGCCGCGCCATGTGGATGAGCAGCGGCATCGGTCTGGCGGTGGCGCTGGTGTGCCTGTTGCTGGTGGTGTTGCTGGCCCGTGGCCTGGTGCGCCCGATTCGTCAGGTAACAGCGGCATTGGTAGCCATCGGTAGCGGTGGTGGAGATTTGACCCACAGGTTAGATTCCAGTCGCGCCGATGAGCTGGGCGACCTGGCGCGCGGTTTCAATCGATTCCTCGACAGTCAGCGCGAGATGATCGGTGAAGTGCTGACCACCAGTGAGCGCTTGCGCACCGCAGTCAGTCAGGTGGCGAAGGTTGTGGACAACACCGCCGAACGCTCCGGGCGTCAGCAGGAAATGACCGACATGGTCGCCACCGCCGTCCACGAAATGGGCCTGACCGTGCAGGAAATCGCGCAGAACGCCGGCAACGCCGCGGTTGCTTCGCAGAATGCTCGCGATGAGGCGATGCAGGCGCGGGAAGTGGTCGGCGGTTCGATCCGGCATATTGAAAGCATGTCCGATGAAATCGGCCACGCCGCTAGCGCGGTAGGCGAGCTGGCCAATCAGGTGGCATCCATCGATCAGGTGCTGGCGGTGATTCGCGGGATTTCCGAGCAGACTAACCTTTTGGCGTTGAACGCAGCCATCGAAGCGGCGCGGGCCGGGGACATGGGGCGTGGATTTGCGGTGGTGGCGGATGAAGTGCGCACGTTGGCTCGACGTACGCAGGCTTCCACCGATGAGATTCAGCAGATGATCGGCAGCCTCAAGCAGGGCGCGGAGAACGCGGTGTCGTCGATGCACACCGGGCAAGCGGCGACGGGCACCGGGGTTGAGTCCAGCCAGCGCACCGGGGCGTCGTTGACGGCGATTACCGGGCAGGTCGAGCGCATCAGCGACATGAACCATCAGGTGGCGACCGCGACGGAAGAGCAGTCGGCGGTGACGGAAGAGATCAACCGCAATGTGCAGGGGATTTCCGATCTGGCCCGGGCGACGGCGGGGGAGGTCAGGGCTTGCCGTGAGGACTGTCAGACGTTGCAGCGGTTGGCGGATGATCTGGCGCGGCAGATGGGCAGTTTCAAGCTGAAGTGATGTGTTGGTTGTGCTGATGCCGTCGCGAGCAGGCTTGCTCCTACAGGATTTGGGTGTTGATCACATTATCTGTGACCGACAGAGATCCCTGTGGAGGCGAGCCTGCTCGCGATTGGATTTCAGCAGCATTGCAAGGCTTTAGTTAAAACCACTCATCCTGCATCCCAAGACACACATCATCCCGAGCCTCAAGAATCGCCAGTTCATGGTGGCAACCCGGCACTTCCCACGTCAGGAAATACCGCGCCGCCTGCAGCTTGCCCTTATAGAAGCCCACATCCGCCGCATTCCCTTTGGCCAACCCTTCCTCGGCGCGAATCGCCTGTTCCAGCCAGCGCCAGCCAATCACTGTGTGCCCGAACACTTTCAGGTACAGCGCCGAGTTCGCCAGGCTGCTGTTGACCTTGCCTTGGCCCAGATCGGTCAGCAGGCCAATGGTCACGGTCTGCAGGCGTGCCACCAGTTTCTCCAGCGGTTCACGCAAAGGGGTCAACGAATCGTATGCGTGAGCGCGCTCGGCAGTATTGGCGATCAGGCGGATCAATTGCTTGAGTCCCGCGCCACCGTTCTGCGCCAGTTTGCGCCCCAACAGGTCGAGCGACTGAATGCCGTGGGTGCCTTCATGAATCGGGTTCAGACGGTTGTCGCGGTAATACTGCTCGACCGGGTACTCACGGGTGTAGCCGTGGCCGCCGAGAATCTGGATCGCCAGTTCGTTGGCCTTCAGGCAAAACTCTGACGGCCAGGATTTGACGATCGGCGTCAGCAAATCCAGCAGCTCATGCGCCTGTTTGCGCTCGCCTTCGGTTTCCAGTGTCGTGGTGTCATCGAACAATCGCGCCGCATACAAACCAAGGTCGAACGAACCTTCGACGTAGGCTTTTTGCGTGAGCAACATGCGTTTCACGTCAGCATGTTGAATGATCGCCACCGGCGCGGTGTTCGGGTCTTTGCTGTCCGGCACGCGGCCCTGTGGGCGCTCGCGGGCGTACTCCAGCGAATAGAGGTAACCGGCGTAGCCGAGCATCACCGCGCCCATGCCGACGCCGATCCGCGCCTCGTTCATCATCTGGAACATGTAGCTCAAACCGTGGTGCGGCTTGCCCACCAGATAGCCGACGCATTCGCCGTTGTCGCCGAAGTTCAGCGCCGTAGACGTGGTGCCGCGCCAGCCCATCTTGTGGAACAGACCGGCCAGCAACACGTCATTGCGCTTACCCAGGCTGCCGTCATCGTTGACCAGGAACTTGGGCACGATAAACAGCGAAATCCCCTTCACCCCGGCCGGCGCGTCCGGCAGTTTGGCCAGCACCATGTGCACGATGTTTTCCGACAGCGGGTGATCGCCGCCGGAGATGAAAATCTTGTTGCCCTTCAGGCGATAAGTGCCGTCCGACGCCGGCTCCGCGCGGGTACGAATATCCGACAGGGATGAGCCGGCATGGGGCTCGGTCAGCGCCATGGTGCCGAAAAAGCGGCCGTCGATCATCGGCTGCAGGAAGCGTTGTTTCTGCTCTTCAGTGCCGAAGCTTTCGATCAGGTTCGCCGCGCCCATGGTCAGGAAGGGATAAGAAGTTGACGCCGCGTTGGCCGATTGAAAGTGCGCGAAGCAGGCCTGGGACAACAGTGTAGGCAGTTGCATGCCGCCGGCGTCGAAACTGCGCGCAGCGTTGAGGAAACCGGCTTCGAGGAAAGCATCCACGGCCGGTTTCACTTCCGGAATCAGAATCGCCTGGCCGTTCTCATAGCGCGGTTCGTTCTCGTCACCCTTGCGGTTATGCGGGGCGAAGAACTTCTCGGCGATGTTGCGGGCAGTGCCGATGGCAGCATCGAAGGTCTCGCGATTGTGCTCGGCGAAACGCTCACGCTGTGTCAGGCCTTCGGCATCGAGGACTTCATACAGCTCGAAAGCCAGATTGCGGGAACTGAGCAACGTCTCGGACATGGCGGCCTACCTTTTTTTGGAATGGACCGAGTCTAGGCGTGGGAATAGAGGCTGAACAGGATGATTGATGAGCGTGATGGTGGGATGCGGGCAGCGCGAATCAAATGTGGGAGCGAGCCTGCTCGCGATGAGGCCATAACATTCAACATATTAGTTGAATGCTATACCGCTATCGCTAGCAGGCTAGCTCCCACAGGGGAGGTTGCTGACCGGGCGACCATTGCGGACGCCCGGTCTTGTTGCGATTTAGCCGATCGTCATCAAGCTTGCATTACCACCCGCCGCAGCGGTGTTAACACTCAATGCCCGCTCGATCACCAGACGCTCCAGCGCAATGTTGGTCTCGCCCTGGGACAACCCGTGAACCCCGACGATCGCCCCGGCACGCTTGGCCACTTGCTGGCAAACCCCGCGCAGCTGATCGGAATGGCCGTGATGCAGGACCGCATCAAACACCACTTCGTCCTTGTTCCAGTCGGCAACCAGCTTGATCTTCGCCTGAATTTCCTTTGGCAGGCGTGCGAACAATGCCTTGGTCAAGTCAGCTTCCGGCCAAACCGCTGAACCACCGACAGCCAATACCGCCGCCAGTTGAGTCAACAGATCGCCTTCGACTTCCGCCAGGCACAGCACGTGTTCACGCGGCAGAATGGCGTAGCTGTTGCGCTCGCCAGTCGGCCCCGCCAGCACACGGGTGATCCCGCTTTGCGATTGCGCCGCGAACTGCACGCACAGGGTGCTCAGGTCGCTGAGCTTGTTGCTGTCGGCCCAGGCTTGCAGCGCAGTCAGCGGTTTGCTCATGGCGTCACGCAGACGAACATCCGGTGCAGTGACGGCATCGCCGCGAGCGAAGGACTGTTCGATCGCATCGGTAGGACGGGTCGACAGCAGGCGGTACAGGTACAACGGGCCACCGGCTTTCGGGCCGGTGCCCGACAGGCCTTCGCCACCAAACGGTTGCACGCCAACCACAGCGCCAACGATGTTGCGGTTCACGTAGACGTTACCGGCGTTGACGTTGTCGATCACCTTGGCGATGGTCTCGTCGATACGCGTGTGCACGCCCAGCGTCAGGCCGTAGCCGGAAGCGTTGATCTGGCCGATCAACTGGTCGATGTCCTTGCGCTTGTAGCGAACCACGTGCAGCACCGGGCCGAAGATCTCGCGTTGCAGTTCGTCGAAGCTCTCCAGCTCGATCAGCGTCGGCATCACGAAGGTGCCGCGTTTGACTTCTTCGCTGTTGGCGATCGCCACCTGATACACGTTGCGACCTTTGTCGCGCATGGCCTGGATGTGCTTCTCGATGCCCGCCTTGGCTTCGGCGTCGATCACCGGGCCGATGTCCACGGACAGGCGCTCAGGGTTGCCGAGACGGCATTCAGCCATGGCGCCCTTGAGCATTTCGATGACGCGATCAGCGGAATCTTCCTGCAAGCACAGTACACGCAGGGCCGAGCAACGTTGACCGGCGCTGTCGAAGGCCGACGACACCACGTCGATCACAACCTGTTCGGTCAGTGCCGAGGAGTCGACGATCATCGCGTTCTGGCCGCCGGTTTCGGCGATCAGCGGAATCGGACGACCCTGTGCATCCAGACGACCGGCGACGTTGCGTTGCAGCAAGCGAGCGACTTCGGTGGAGCCGGTGAACATCACGCCTTTGACCCGATCGTCACCGACCAGACGGGCGCCAACGGTTTCGCCACGACCCGGCAACAGTTGCAGCACGCCCTCCGGAATCCCGGCTTCGAGCAACAGGCGCACGGCTTGAGCGGCGACCAGCGGGGTTTGTTCCGCTGGCTTGGCCAGAACCGGGTTACCGGCGGCCAGCGCAGCAGCGACCTGGCCACTGAAGATCGCCAGCGGGAAGTTCCACGGGCTGATGCAGACCACCGGACCCAATGGGCGGTGGGCGTCATTGGTGAAATCGTTGCGAGCCTGCACGGCGTAATAACGCAGGAAGTCCACGGCTTCGCGCACTTCGGCGATGGCGTTGGCGAAGGTCTTGCCGGCTTCGCGAGCCAGCAGGCCCATCAGCGGCTGAATCTCGCCTTCCATCAAATCGGCGGCACGTTCCAGGATCGCAGCACGTTCGGCGGGCGGAGTGGCCTGCCAGATCGGCGCAGCGTTCAGGGCGCACTGGATCGCGTTGTCGACGTCTTCGACGGTTGCTTCCTGCACATGGCCGACCACGTCACGCAGATCGGACGGGTTGAGCACTGGCGCAGGTGTTTCAGTGCTGGAGGCGCAACCGAGCATCGGTGCGGCCTTCCAGTGGTTGTGAGCGGTGGCCAGCAAAGCGCAGGACAGCGAAGCCAGACGATGTTCGTTGGCCATGTCGATGCCGCTGGAGTTGGCGCGCTCGGCACCATAAAGGTCACGCGGCAGCGGGATACGCGGGTGCGGCAGGCCGAAGCCGCCTTCCAGCGTCGCCATCTGCTCGATGCTGGCCACTGGATCGGCCACCAGCTCCTGGATCGAAATGGACTGGTCGGCGATACGGTTGACGAACGAGGTGTTCGCGCCGTTTTCCAGCAGACGACGAACCAGGTACGCCAGCAGTGTTTCGTGAGTACCAACCGGAGCGTACACGCGGCACGGACGGTTCAGCTTGCCTTCGGAAACTTTGCCTACAACCTGTTCGTATAGCGGTTCACCCATGCCGTGCAAGCACTGGAACTCGTACTGGCCGGGGTAATAGTTCTGCCCCGCGATGTGGTAAATGGCCGACAGGGTGTGGGCGTTGTGCGTGGCGAACTGCGGATAGATGACTTCCGGCACCGAGAGCAGTTTGCGCGCGCAGGCGATGTAGGAAACGTCGGTGTACACCTTGCGGGTGTAGACCGGATAGCCTTCCAGGCCTTCGACCTGGGCGCGCTTGATTTCGCTGTCCCAGTACGCGCCTTTTACCAGGCGGATCATCAGGCGATGACGACTGCGACGCGCCAGGTCGATCACGTAATCGATCACGTACGGGCAACGCTTCTGGTAAGCCTGGATCACGAAGCCGATGCCGTTCCAGCCGGTCAGTTGCGGCTCGAAGCACAGGCGCTCCAGCAGATCCAACGACAGCTCGAGGCGGTCGGCTTCTTCGGCGTCGATGTTCAGGCCGATGTCGTACTGCTTGGCCAACAGGGTCAGCGACAACAGGCGCGGGTACAACTCGTCCATCACACGCTCGTACTGCGCACGGCTGTAACGCGGGTGCAGTGCCGACAGTTTGATGGAAATGCCCGGGCCTTCATAAATCCCACGACCGTGGGACGCTTTGCCGATCGAGTGGATGGCTTGTTCGTACGAGGCGAGGTATTTCTGCGCGTCGTGCTCGGTGAGTGCGGCTTCACCCAGCATGTCGTAGGAATAGCGGAAGCCTTTGGCTTCGAACTTGCTGGCGTTGGCCAGGGCTTCGGCGATGGTTTCGCCGGTAACGAACTGCTCGCCCATCAGGCGCATGGCCATGTCGACGCCCTTGCGGATCATCGGCTCGCCGCTTTTGCCGATAATGCGGCTCAAGGACGAAGTCAGGCCGGCTTCATTGTGGGTGGCGACCAGTTTGCCGGTCAGCAACAAGCCCCAGGTAGCGGCGTTGACGAACAGCGACGGACTGTTGCCCAAGTGCGGGTGCCAGTTGCCGGTGCTGATCTTGTCGCGAATCAGTGCGTCGCGAGTGCCTTTGTCCGGGATGCGCAGCAGCGCTTCGGCCAGGCACATCAGCGCCACGCCTTCCTGGGACGACAGGGAAAATTCCTGCAGCAGGCCCTGAACAATCCCGGCACGGCCGCCGGCGCTCTTCTGATTGCGCAGTTTCTCGGCAATCGAGGCCGCCAGCTTGTTGGTGGCTTCGGCCATGGCGACCGGCAAGCGAGCCTGTTCGATCAACATCGGCACCACTTCCGGCTCAGGGCGACGGTAAGCGGCGGTGATCGAAGCACGCAGCACCGATTGCGGCAGGATGCTTTCGGCGAACTCGAGGAAGCACTGGTGTGCATGGTCGACATGGACTTCGCCACTGTCGTCAGCCTCTTTGGAGGTCAAACCGTTCAGCTCGGTCAGGGTTGCACCACCCTCGAGTTTTTCCAGGTAATTGAAAATTGCCTGCTTGATCAGCCAGTGCGGCGTGCGATCAATCGAGGTCGCGGCCGCCTTTAGGCGCTCGCGGGTCGGGTCATCAAGTTTGACCCCAAGGGTGGTGGTAGCCATATTTTTATCCTCATGTTTGCCACGACCGCGTGGCATCAGCTGGCCGCAAGATTAGCTGGGCAACCTTTGAGGTGCAACCGGGTGCAACCCTTTTTTTGTCGGAATTATAAGCAGCTCGTCAGGAAATAAATTCCGATACGAACGTACCGCACTTGCTTGGTGCTTTTAATTCTAGGAACGGTCGTTGACTGCGCTAAAAGGAAGCAAAAACCGGCTTTTTTCGGATAAATCCGACTAGGTGCAACTTATTCTCGCGAAATGGGTTGCACCTTATTTGCATTGTTGAATAGCATTCGCGGCTAAGGTGCAACCAGTCAAAAAGACAGGTGTATCTGGCTGATGGCTTTCCTGGGGAAACATCAGTCATAAATGCGCGGGATCTGAAATCGTCTGTCAAACGTCGTCGTTTGCGCGCGGTTCACCAGCCGCCGCTACATAAAAACAAAGCCAGGGCGTAACTTAATGAGCGTTAGCAATCCAACCCTGATCACCTTCGTGATCTACATCGCAGCAATGGTGCTGATCGGCTTCATGGCCTATCGTTCCACCAACAATCTTTCTGACTACATTCTGGGCGGTCGCAGCCTGGGCAGCGTCGTGACTGCATTGTCCGCCGGCGCCTCCGACATGAGCGGCTGGTTGTTGATGGGCCTGCCGGGCGCCATCTACATGTCCGGCCTGTCCGAGAGCTGGATCGCCATCGGCCTGATCATCGGTGCTTACCTGAACTGGCTGTTCGTCGCCGGCCGTCTGCGCGTGCAGACCGAGCACAACGGTGATGCGCTGACCCTGCCGGACTACTTCTCCAGCCGCTTCGAAGACAAAAGCGGTCTGCTGCGGATCATCTCCGCGGTCGTGATCCTGGTGTTCTTCACCATCTACTGCGCTTCCGGCATCGTGGCCGGCGCCCGCCTGTTCGAAAGCACCTTCGGCATGTCCTACGAGACAGCGCTGTGGGCCGGTGCTGCGGCGACGATTGCCTACACCTTCGTCGGCGGTTTCCTGGCAGTAAGCTGGACTGACACCGTACAAGCCACGCTGATGATCTTCGCTCTGTTGCTGACGCCGATCATCGTGCTGCTGGCCACCGGCGGCGTCGACACCACGTTCCTGGCCATCGAAGCGCAAGACGCCAGCAACTTCGACATGCTGAAAAACACCACCTTCGTCGGCATCATCTCGCTGATGGGCTGGGGCCTGGGCTACTTCGGCCAGCCGCACATCCTCGCGCGTTTCATGGCGGCGGATTCGGTCAAGTCGATCGCCAAGGCTCGCCGCATCTCCATGGCCTGGATGATCCTGTGCCTGGGCGGCACCGTGGCTGTAGGCTTTTTCGGTATCGCTTACTTCTCCGCGCACCCTGAAGTGGCTGGTCCTGTGACCGAAAACCCGGAGCGCGTGTTCATCGAGCTGGCCAAAATCCTCTTCAATCCTTGGGTTGCCGGTGTCCTGCTGTCGGCTATTTTGGCCGCGGTAATGAGCACCCTGAGCTGCCAGTTGCTGGTGTGCTCGAGCGCCCTGACCGAAGACTTCTACAAAACCTTCCTGCGCAAAACCGCTTCCCAGGTTGAGCTGGTTTGGGTCGGTCGCGCCATGGTGCTGCTGGTTGCCCTGATCGCTATCGCGCTGGCGGCTAACCCGAACAACCGTGTACTGGGTCTGGTCAGCTACGCCTGGGCCGGTTTCGGTGCTGCGTTCGGTCCGGTTGTGCTGATCTCCGTGATCTGGAAAGACATGACCCGCAACGGCGCACTGGCCGGTATTCTGGTTGGCGCGATCACCGTCATCGTGTGGAAACACTTCGAGCTGCTGGGTCTGTACGAAATCATCCCTGGTTTCATCTTCGCCAGCCTGGCGATCTACATCGTCAGCAAACTGGGCAACCCGACGGCGGGCATGCTTCAGCGCTTTGCCGCTGCCGAGGCAGATTTCCGCCTGAACAAGTGATCGGGACGAGCTGAGGCTCCGACCTTTCGCCGAACATGAAAACGGCCCGCTTCCTTTGGAGGCGGGCCGTTTTTTTTGCTTGCGGGTGACACAGACCCGCTCCCCCATTGGCCGGTGGTGGTTTTGAGGGGGATGTCTGTAGTCGGATGTCCCGATTTTTGAAGGAAGAATCTATAAAAAAGTAGGGCGAATCTGAGTTTCCTGTCCCTTCATCAACACCCCTTGTCGCTCATGCAGAATCGCCCGCCTACATTTTGCAGAGACACATCGGATGTTCGCTCTCGCCAATCAACCGCGCTTCACGCTGACCGTCGACGGCAACCAGAATGAGCTCAAGGTGCTTGAGTTCACGGGAAAGGAAGCCATCAGCCAGCCCTACCGTTTTGACCTGGAACTGGTCAGCGAACGGCCGGACCTCGATCTCGAAAGCCTTCTGCATTGTCAGGCGTTTCTGAGTTTTGATGCGCAAGGTTGCGGCATCCACGGTCAGATTTATCGCGTGGGCCAAGGCGATTCCGGTCAACGTCTGACGCGTTATCAGATCAGCCTGGTGCCGCGTCTGAGCTACCTCGGGCAGCGCGTCAATCAGCGGATTTTCCAGCGCAAAAGCGTGCCGACGATCATTGCGCAGGTTCTCAAGGATCATGGCATCCAGCGTGATGCCTTCGCGTTTCGTCTTGGCAGTGACTACCCCGAGCGCGAGTACTGCGTGCAATACGCGGAAAGCGATCTGGCGTTCATCCAGCGGTTATGTGCCGAAATTGGCATTCACTACCACTTCCAGCACAGCATCGACGGGCATTTGCTGGTGTTTGGTGATGATCAGACGGTTTTTCCTCTGATCGCCAAACCGACGCTTTACTTGCCTGACACCGGTATGGCGGCAGATGCGCCAGCGATCAATCGCTTCAACGTACGACTGGAAACCCGCACCACGGCGGTAGCTCGTCGCGACTACGACTTCCACAAACCGCGACTGCAACTTGAAAGCCGAATCGACAACGGGCAGTTGCCGGCCCTTGAGGATTACCACTTTCCAGGCCAGTTCACGGATCGCGAATACGGTAAGGAGCTGGCTCAGCGAGCGCTTGAACGCCACAACGCGGACTACCGACAGGCTGAAGGGTGGGGCGATGAAACTGCTTTGGTCAGCGGGCATTTCCTACGCTTGGCCGAGCACCCGCGTCAGACATGGAATGACCTGTGGCTGATCACCCAAATTGAACACCATGGCCGTCAGCCGCAGGTGCTGGAAGAGATGGCCGGCAGCAACCCGGAAGATTTCCAAGGCTATCGAAATACCTTTCTGGCAACGCCGTGGGATGTTTCGTTTCGCCCGGTTCATATCGGGAAACCCTCTTTCACCGGTTATCAAACGGCTGTAGTCACGGGCCCAAGTGACAGCGAGATCCACTGCGACGAGTACGGCCGGGTCAAGGTACAGCTTGCTTGGGATCGTGACGGGAAGCGCAACGAACATTCCAGTTGCTGGCTGCGCGTCGCCACGGGCTGGGCGCATGACGGCTACGGCATCGCACTGATTCCTCGGGTCGGCATGGAAGTACTGGTAGGGTTCGTCGATGCCGACGTGGATAAACCGGTGGTCATGGGCTGCGTTCCCAATGGCGCCAACTCGGCACCACTGAATCTGCCCGCCGACAAAACCCGCAGCATTTTCCGCAGCCAAAGCAGTCCCGGTGGTGGCGGTTACAGCGAATTACGCATTGAGGATCGCAAAGGCGCCGAGGAAATCTACCTGCGGGCCCAGCGAAACTGGACTCAAGAGGTATTGAGCGACTTGCACGTCGAGGTCGGCAACCGGCGCAGTGCGGTCGTTGGTGTAAGCGATAACCTGCACGTGCGCGGTGATCGACATATCAGCGTCGGCAACCAGAGCCTTAAAGCGAGCGGACAAGTCGTCATCGAAGGCGGTACCAATGTCACGCTTCAGGCGGGCGGGCACTGGATCAACATCGGCCCCGCCGGGATCTTCAGTAGCGTTCCGATAGAACTCGGTGGTGCACCGATGCCGGCAATGAGTGCGCCGAGCAGCCAAAGACAGCTCGCCGCTCTCAGCGTCGCACAGATTCTGAGCCTCAAAAGCGACGCGCCGTTCTGCGAAGAATGCGCGCGTTGCAAGGAGGGTGTCTGTGCAGCCTGATCGCTTGTCACCTCGCGAATGGCTGGAGCGCCAACCGCTGAAACCTTCGGAGCAACTGTTCGCGATCTTCAGCAATACAAGCTCCGCAGAACCCTTAAAGGCCTGGCAGCGATCGATCGCCGCTCAAGCACCCAGTCCGATCTGGGCCGACACCGACTATGCCGAGTGGGAACCGGTCATGCCTTATGTCGGAATCGTTGCTGCCGGCAGTGAGTTTCTGGAATGGGCGGCCACGACCGAGTCTTGCGACTGGGGTTGGCTCGCGGTGTCTTCTTCGACTCGGGAAGTGTTGGTCGAGCATTTATGCAGCCTTACGCAAGTGCTTTTGCCTAATGGCAGCGCGGTATTTTTCCGTTTCTGGGATGGGCGTTATTTATTGCCGATTCTTCAGTCTGCCGAGGTAAACGCGGCACAACTGATGCCGGTGATCGGGCGTTGCCTGATCAATGGCCAGTCACTTGAAATTGGCGGTGACGCGCTGAAAACCTCCAGGGTTTTTCCATGGTGGGAAGTCTCCGCAACGCTGCTGGAACATCTCGCTGACCAGTCAAGCACCACTCGGGTGAACAACTTGCTCAAGTGGCTGAGCGAAGACCGTCCTGACCTTTTCGAGGCGTTCTCCGAGAACGTCTTGCGGCACAAGCTGGTGGTCTTTTTAGAGGCGCCAGACCTGCCGCCAGCACCGAAATCAGCCTTGGTGGATTACCTGATATCGGAGCTGGACTGATGGATCAGATCGTACAGATCGAGCAGGAGCTCGACGGCTTCAAAGACACCTTGACGCTCTATCGCGAACAACTTGGCAACTGGTTCAACCGTACTGCCGACAAGGTCAGCCGGGCGACGGACATGCCTTCGCTGATGGGCGTGGAACGTCAAATCAAACTCGGCAGTACCACCCAGTCGGTCAGCAGTAGCGATGACGACTTTATCTCCAGTGTTGCTCAGTGTCCTGAGAGCAGGATTCTGGAGATCGAAAGCAAGTTCGAGTCGGTTTACGACATTCCACTGGGGAACATTCAGGTTGATGTGATTGCCGTTGATGGCGGCGAAAAGACAACGGTCACGCTTGATGAAAACGGCAAGGGACGGTTCGAAGGTACACCCGGCAAGTTCTACCGTGTTCATGTCCACAGCGCGGTGACTTCGGATCAAGTTGATGAGCTTTTCAAGTCTTACGACGACCTGAGCGAACAGCTCGAAACCTGGCTGCGCAACGAGTGGCAAGGTTTCAAGCCGCAATGGTCGCAGTCGGTTTTTGCCGCAGCGGGTAACGGCATGCTCGCTGGAAGTTGGGCCGCAATTATGGGTGTGTGGGACAGCCTCAACGTGCTCTCGGACATTCTCAAGGATCCCGGCGAGTTCGTTGAACGACTGGGTAGCGGTGCTGATGAGCTGGCCAGGCTCGCAAAAACGGCTCCGGACGTGATGGCAAAAGTCCAACTGTTGGCCAGCGATGAAGCGGCACTGTGTTTGTTGCTGCGCACCGCCAGCCTCTGGTTGGAGATGCTGCCGCCCAGCGAGGTCGCCGGAAAAACCGCCGAGGCTGTATCAACAGTCGTCGTGCAGTTGCTCATCGACATTCTGATCGGGATTGTCCTGACCTTCGCTGGCGCGGGGGCTGGCATTGCTTATCTGAGTATGCGTTTTGCCAGTTACGGCGCCCGCCTCGTCAGCGCCGTGCAGGGATTCGTCAAAGCGATCTTCAACCTCATCGATAACTTCATGAGCTACGTCGACCGCTACAAAAAGGTCGCAGCAAGGGGCGTGGCGGCGGGCCCCAGAAGTGGCAGGGTGCAGCTGCGTTGGGACGCCAAGCGCAACACGACCCTCAAGCGAAACGAACACCAGGACGACGTCCCGGTTCAGGCGAAAAACCCCAACGGCGACCCCGCCGATTCCACCGATAAAACCGCCACCAACAAATGCCCGGTGTCGATGGTCACCGGCGAAGAGCTGCTGACCCTCACTGACGGCTCGCTGGACGGCATCCTGCCGTTCGACTTCACCCGCCTCTACCGCACCAGCGCTGTCGAGATCGATGGCGGGCTCGGTTTCGGCTGGAGTCACAGCCTCGCGCATCGACTGGAAATCGAGGGCGACAACGTCATCTGGATCGATCACGAAAATCGCCGCACCTCTTTTCCACTGCCGAGCATCGAACGCCCGGCCATCCACAACAGCCTCTCGCGCGCGGCAATTTTCCTGGGCGACGAACCAGAAGAATTGATCCTCGCCCAGGCCGGCGATGACACGCGTTTCTATCACTTCATCAACGGCCGACTGACAACGATCAGCGACGGTTACGACAACCGACTGCGCGTCACACGCGACCGCCAGGAGCGCATCAAGCGCCTCGATAACGGCGCCGGCCGAGCCTTGCTGTTGCGTTATGAGCGCAGCCATCTGGTCGCCGTCGATTATCAGGTTTTCGTCCCGGCCCAAAATCTCGACGAGGCTTGGCACTCCGAACAGACGCTGATCAGTTATCGCTACAACGACCGCTGGCAACTGATCGAAGCCACCAACGCTGTCGGCGAAAGCGAACGTTACGACTACGACGATCAGCACGTCATCCTGCAGCGGCAACTGGCCGGTGGGGCGAGTTTCTTCTGGGAGTGGGAACGGTCCGGCAAGGCGGCGCGATGCATCCGACATTGGGCGTCGTTTGCCCAGATGGAGGCGCGGTATGTCTGGGACGACGCGGGCAGCGTCACGGTCCGCAACAGTGATGGCAGCGAAGAGGTTTACCAGCACGATGATCGCGCGCGGTTGGTGTGCCGGATCGGGCTGGATGGCGGCGAACACCTCAAGGCCTACGACGACAAAGGCCGGTTGATTGCCGAGCAGGATCCGCTCGGCGCCGTCACCGAATACCACTACGACGAAGCCGGGCGGCTGGTCGCGCTGATTCCACCGGAAGAGGAACCAACTTCCTACGAGTATCGCAACGGTTTCCTGCATGCGCAGTCCCGCGGCAAAGCCGTGTGGACGTATCGGCGCAATGCCCAGGGCGATGTCATTGAGGCGACCGATCCTGACGGTCATGTCACCCACTATCACTACGATGAAAAAGGGCAGTTGCTGTCGATCCGGTATCCGGATAACAGCCGTCATCTCTTCGTCTGGAATGCCTTGGGCCAACGGGTTGAAGAGACCTTGCCGGACGGTGGTCAGCGGCGGTTTTCCTACGATGCGTTGGGTCGGCAGATTACCCGCCAGGACGAACACGGCGCCGTCACCCGCTACCAGTGGGATGCCGTCGGACGACTGCTTCAGACGACGCTTCCCACAGGTGCCACTCGGGCATTCAGCTACAACGCCTACGGAAAAATCACCGCTGAACGTGACGAACTGGGTCGTGCCACGCGCTACGAATACCTCGACGATTTGCACTTGGTCAGCCGCCGCGTCAATGCCGACGGTTCGCAGCTGAAGTATCGCTACGACAACGCACAGCTATTACTGACGGAAATCGAAAACGAGTCGGGTGAGAAATATCGCCTGGATTACACGCCCGGCGGATTGATCCGACAGGAAACCGGATTCGATGGTCGTCGCACCGCGTATGCCTACGACCTCAACGGCCATCTGTTGGAGAAAACCGAGTTCGGCGATGAGGGGGCGCGGTGGGTTACTGCTTATGAACGAGACTCGGCAGGGCGGTTGCTGGTCAAGACGCTGCCCGACGGCATCAAGGTCGAGTATGGCTACGACAGCCTTGGCCGCCTGATCAACGTCAATGACGGCCACGATCATCCGCTGGAATTCGAGTACGACCAACAGGACCGCCTGATCACCGAACATCAAGGCTGGGGCACCTTGCGCTATGGCTACGATGCCTGCGGCCAGCTCAACCGCATGCGCCTGCCGGACGGCAGCAAACTCGACTACCACCACGAAAAGGGCGGCGCGCTGAGCGCCATCGACCTCAATGGCGCGCGGCTCACCACTCACCAATTCGCCTTCGGCCGCGAGCAGCAACGCCAACAAGGTCAACTCACCAGCCACTATCACTATGACGAACAGGGCCGGCTGCAAGCCCACGCGATCAACCAGCCAACCCGATCGCTGTACCTGCGCCACTACAGCTACGCGGTCAACGGCAACCTGGCGACCATCGCCGACAGCCGCCACGGCCAGCGCAGCTATTACTACGACCCGCTCAACCGCCTGACCCGCGTACGCCATACCCGCGACGACCTACCGGAAACCTTCGCTCACGACCCTGCTGGCAACCTGCTGTTGCAGGATCGCCCCGGCGTGGCGACCGTTAAAGGTAATCGCCTGCTGATGCAGGGTGACCGCCATTACGACTACGACGCCTTTGGCAACCTCATCCGCGAGCGGCGCGGTACTGGGCAAAAACTCGTCACCGACTACCGTTACGACTGCCAGCATCGGTTGATCGGCGTCACGACACCCGACGGACGTTGCGCGAGTTACCGCTATGACGCCTTCGGCCGCCGCATCGCCAAAACCGTCGACGGTCACACCACCGAATTCTTCTGGCAGGGCGACAACCTCGTCGCCGAAAGCAGCCGCGAGCATTACCGCAGCTACGTCTACGAACCCGGCACTTTTCGCCCATTGGCCATGCTCGACGGCAAAGGCCCGCGCAAGGCGTGCCCGTTTTACTACCAGCTCGATCACCTTGGTACGCCGCAGGAACTGACGGATTTTGGTGGCGAGATTGTCTGGTCGGCGAAGTACAACGCCTACGGAAAAGTCACGCATTTAGCAGTTGGCGGGGGAGAGCGGCTCGAACAACCGCTGCGGTTTCAGGGGCAGTACTTTGATGTCGAGAGCGGTCTGCATTACAACCGGCATCGGTACTATGATCCGGAGGTAGGGCGATATCTGACGCCGGATCCTGTGAAGCTGGCGGGCGGGCTGAATCAGTACCGCTACGCGCTGAATCCGACGGGCTGGGTTGATCCGTTGGGGTTGGCTTGCAACCCATGTCCAGGGGATTCGGACGCGGATGGGCCTTACAGCGAAATTGTTCCGGGTGGAGGTTTGTCTGCGCATGAAGCTCAAGGAGGGCATCTCATCAAGAAACATGTGGGGAGAACGGACAAGCAATTAGCTGAAAGGTTAGAGGCGGAGCCAAATATTCCTGCTGCATCAACGTTTCCTGATCGAGCCACTGCTGAGGCGGCTTCTTCGAAAGCATTAGATGCAAATAAAGCAAAAATCGAAAAATTCCTTAAAGGGAAGAAAGGAAAAACGACAGTTACTCATACATTCCCCTACCCAGTAGGCGTCAGTATGCCCAATGGACGTAACGACCATTTGCCGGCATCGAAGGTTTTGTTGGTACTGGTAAAGGATGCCCGAAGACCGGAGGGATATTTTTTGCTAACAGGGTTTCCAGAGATATGAACAGAGAGTTTTCCGAGCTGCACGATTTTTTCGGCGCGTACTTTCATCAGGATTGGACGGTCGAACACGATTCGGCTGAACAAGTGATTGATGCGTTTTTAGTCGACTCTGATCCTGAGGATCTAAAGTTGGTTCGGCAAGAACTTGGCTTTTTGCTTGAACAACGGAAGAGTGAACGGGAGTTAAGGGAGTACTTATTGAAGGAGCTGAGCTGTTACTACTGCTACTGGAATGAGTGGGAATCAGGCGAAGCATGGTTGTGTCATATTGCTAAAAAGTTGGGCAACAAAATTTGATGGTTTTGCTGATAACGGGAAACGAAATTTCTGGGCAAGGTCGTCGGAAGTTTCCTTCAATTTCTATCGGATTCCATGAACTGGTGCGTAACGTGTTCCATGGATAGTCTCTGGTGGTCACTGAAAATTCAGTGATGGGGGTGTAGGAACCCTTCAAGACCAGAGAGGACGCTTTGGCGTCGACACTTGAATTGCGGCCATCAACATGCGTCCGTAAGATCAGTTGCGGCGGCTGTGCGCGGGCACGCTTCGGTGTGGTCGAGTTCTCTGGTCTCGATATTCCTACCCCGCGTATAGCTGCCACCCAAGCCTGTAGGAAGGCCGATGGTAGCTTCCCTTCTTACCAGAGGTTTAAAAATGACAAATCTTCACCCCGATCCACCCTACGAAAAACCAGCCCCTCCACCCAAAAGCCGTTTCATGGCACTGACCAGCAACTGCGACGACATGCCCACCTTGTTCGTCGATACCCTCGCACCACTCGACGTTTTATACGACGCGGCCAGCTTTCGTATCCGCGCCGTCACCCAAGTCATGGAAAACCTGTCGATGCGTGGCTCGGTCGAGTGTCAGTCCTTCATCCTCAGTGACTTTGCCTTGCTCTGCGCCATTCCGTTGCGGGATGGGTGTGATGTGCTGGATGTGTTGGGGCGGCGGTTGAAAGCGCTGTCGTAACATCGGTAAAGGGGGATCCTTCCGGTGTAATTGCAGGAAGGATCGTCCGGATGATTTTTGATGACCTACTTTGGTAGGTACTGATCCTGAGATTTGACGAATGCTTCGAATTCCGCGGAGTTGTAAACCTCTAGGCAACCATAAAAAACCATTTTTTTATCGGAGTGCTTGCTGACGGATGAGGTCCTTGCGTAGGCATTACGCATGTATTTCTCGGTTTCTGCGTAGGGATCGTGCGTGACTTCAAGGGTGTCCTCGTTTTGAACGATCAGATGCTGACCTTTTCCCATCGACGAGTAGGCGCCAATCGCGAGTCCTATATCAGATTTGATTTCTGACTCGCCCTTGAATTGGCCGGAAATACAGTTGGCCAACCCATAATTTTTAAGCGTTTCTCGAGCCTTGTCGATACTGATTTCAGCAGATATGGCTCGCCCTGAAACCAATAGCAGTGCCAGCACAATTAACTGCGAGCGCGTCATCCTTTCAACTCCCAAAAGTTTATTTTTTCCAGCTTTACCCTCGGATTGTCATAGGTGTGGCTGTCTTGCCTATGGTAGTCACTTTCGTCACCGGTCACGCTCCCGTTCCAAAGGGTCGCGTGGCCTGATGCGTCGCTCCACCCGGTGATCTCCATGACAATGACGCCTTTTTTGCCATTTATAAAATTTGAATTACTTTGCGTCAAAATATGGTCGGGTTTGCCCCAGTTATGTCTAAGAAACGCGAGGAAATCTACCACCTTCATGATGTAGGGGAGTTGGTCCGCTCCACTCAATCGATAGATGGGCTGGTTTTTTATGATCGTGCCTTTGGGGATTTTGTATCCGCCATAGTTAAAGGCTCTGCTTATCCTCAAGGCGCAGGCATTCGCATAAGCATCAGGCTTTTCAACTCTTGCCGCTTCGACTCCGCCGCCGACAAGTCCATAAACCTCCACTGAGCCTTTATGACCCACTTCTGCATATGCGTTCCATAAAGTGCTGAAACGAGGCCGTTTAACCGAAATGTTGGAAGACACCCCCCCGGAACTGATGACAACTTGAGCCATTATGCTTCCCCTTCCATGTCAATAATTTCGCTTCCAAATGCGTTTGGAATGATGGCTATGCCTTTGGCTCCGACTATCCCGGTCAACGCTTTTTCGGTGGGGCCGCTAATGTTGACGGTAACCGTTTCGCCGGGAGAATAACCCGAGGTTTTTACATGAATATTCAAGTCGGTGTAAAACCGGGAAACTGACTCAACAGGCACCTGCGCATCGCCATAGGACAAGGAAATATCAGTGATGGTCTTGGGGCGATTGAGCGCGGCAGTGATGCCTGAAAAATCTGCTTTGTTGTGTTCGGCTCCTCCGTATACAGATGACTGAGCAAACATCACCTTGTTGGATTGTGGAGGGCAGCCGCAGGCAACGTAATCACCTTCCAGGGCAACCAATCCGGCCGGTAATGTAATGGTTCTGGGCCCGACCGCGACGATAGGGCCTTTTCCTTTGCTGCAGGCTGGGCAACTTGCCACGTGTCCAATGGACGAGGGAAAATCGCAGCCGTCGGTAGCTCCGACGCAGGGACGTGATCGCAATTGAATGAGCGAATGCCCGCTCAGCCGCGAAGCCCTGACGTTCGCCTCGGTACAAGGTAAACTTCCCGGCCTTCGCAGGAGCAATCATGAATTATCGTCACGCCTTCCATGCCGGCAATCACGCCGATGTGTTCAAACACCTGACTTTGACCCGCCTCATCGCCCTGATGTCGCGCAAGGAGCAGCCGTTTGCCTATCTCGACACTCACGCCGGCATTGGTCTGTATGACCTGCAGGGTGATCAGGCGAGCCGCACCGGGGAGTACCTGGAAGGCATCGCGCGGTTGTGGGATCAGCCGGACCTGCCGGCGTTGACCGCCGATTACATGAAGGTGCTGCATGACATGAACCCGGATGGCCAGTTGCGCTATTACCCGGGGTCGCCGGAGCTGGCGCGGCGTCTGACGCGGCCGCAGGATCGGGTGATGCTCAACGAGAAGCATCCGGAAGACGGTGTGTTGCTCAAGGACAATATGGCCGGCGACCGTCGGGTGAAGGTTCACCTGGGCGAAGGCTGGCATGTGCCTCGGGCGATGTTGCCGGTGCAGGAGAAGCGGGCGGTGATGTTGATCGATCCGCCGTTTGAACAGCTGGATGAAATGCAGCGCTGTGCGGCGGCGCTGAAAGAGGCGGTTGGCCGGATGCGCCAGACCGTGGCGGCGATCTGGTACCCGGTGAAGGACCAGCGCATGTTGCGGCGTTTCTATCAGGATCTCGCAGGGTCGGGCGCGCCGAAGTTGTTGCGGGTGGAATTGCTGGTGCATCCACTGGACACGCCGAACAGTTTGAACGGTTCCGGGTTGGCGATTGCGAATCCGCCGTGGGGGCTGGAAGAGGAATTGCGTGAGTTGCTGCCGTGGTTGTCCAAGAAGCTTGGGCAGACCCAGGGTGGGTGGCAGATGGATTGGTTGATTGCTGAGTAAGCAGAGAATTTGTGGCGAGGGAGCTTGCTCCCGCTGGGGCGCGGAGCGGCCCTGATTTCGGTAGCGATGTTCATTCAGCAAGAACCCGCATACCGATTTTACGACTGCTTCGCAGCCGAGCGGGAGCAAGCTCCCTCGCCACAGGTATTGCGCTAAGTCAGATCGGGCACGTCACGCCCGTACCGCCAATCCCGCAATACCCTTCTGGATTCTTGGCCAGATACTGCTGGTGATAGGCCTCGGCGAAGTAGAACGTCGGCGCTTCTTCGATTTCAGTCGTGATCGTGCCTTTACCCGCCTTGGTCAACTCGGCCTGGAATACATCCTTGCTGTGATTGGCGGCTGCCAATTGAGTCGGGTTGGTCGCGTAGATGACCGAGCGATATTGGGTACCGATGTCGTTGCCCTGACGCATGCCCTGAGTCGGGTTGTGCAGTTCCCAGAACATCTTCAGCAGCTCTTCATAGCTGACTTTCGCCGGCTCGTAGACCACCAGTACCACTTCGCTGTGGCCGGTCAGGCCCGAGCAGACTTCTTCATAGGTCGGGTTCGGCGTAAAGCCGCCGGCGTAACCCGCCGCCGTACTCACTACACCTTCACGCTGCCAGAACTTGCGCTCCGCACCCCAGAAGCACCCGAGACCGAAGATCGCGAAATCCACGTCCATGGCAAACGGGCCCAGCAGCGGGGCGTCGTGGACGAAGTGTTTTTCCGGCACGGTCATCGGGGTTTCGCGGCCAGGCAGCGCTTGTTCTTTTGTAGGGAGCACGTTTTTGTTCACCAGAATTTCCGAGCGCAGAACCATTATCAGTCCTCTCAGTCAGGTTGAAATTGTCAGACGCGCAGTTTGCCCGAATGCAGCCCCGCTGTCAGGCGAGCGGGCCACGCGGGTAGCGCTTGAGCTTTTCGATCAGCTCGGAGCCCGGGATCGGTCGGTCGAACAGGTAGCCCTGGCCGACGTCACAGCGGTGGCGGCGCAGGAAAGCCAACTGCTCGGCCGTCTCGATGCCTTCCGCCACGACCTTGATTTTCAGGTTGTGGGCCATGGCGATCACCGCGGAGGTGATTTCCATGTCGTCCTGGTTGTCCGGGATTTCGTGAATGAAGCTTCGATCAATCTTAATGATGTCGATCGGGAATTTTTTCAAGTAACTCAGCGACGAGTAACCGGTGCCGAAGTCGTCCATGGCCAGGGTCAGGCCCAGGCGTTTGAGCTGGTCGAGCTGCAAGTGGGTGTCTTCGGTGGCTTCCAGCAGCAGGCCTTCGGTCAGTTCCAGCTCCAGCAGGTTCGCCGGCAGCGCTTCTTCCTTGAGGATGTTGGCGATCGACGACACCAGGTCCGGGTCGGAAAACTGCTTGGGTGACAGGTTGATCGCCACTTGCAGGTTGCCCAGGCCCGCCGCCGTCAGGTCTTTGCTCATGCGGCAGGCCTGGCGCGCGATCCATTTGCCGATCGGAATGATCAGGCCGGTTTCTTCAGCGACGCTGATGAACTGATCCGGACGGATCATGCCCTTTTCCGGATGGTTCCAGCGCAGCAGCGCTTCCATGCCGAGCAGGCGGCCGCTGCGCAGGCAGAGCTTGGGCTGGTAGAACACGTCCAGCTCGTTTTGGGTCAGGGCGCGGCGCAGGTTGTTCTCGACGAACAGTTTGTAACTGGCTTCGGCGTTCAGCGCTTCGGTGAACACCTGGACCTGGTGCTTGCCGTTGGCCTTGGCCTTGTGCAGCGCGAGCCCGGCGTTACGCATCAGGGTTTGTGGATCGCGGCCATGCAGTGGCGCGCAGGCCAGGCCAACAGAGCCGGTGACGCTGATCAGCTGGTTGTCGACAAACATCGGTTTGTCGAGGGTCGCCAGCAGTTGGTTGGCGACTTGCTGGCCCATCGCGAGATCGGTGTCGTCCAGCAGTACGGCGAATTCGTTACTGGCGAAACGCGCCAGGCTGCCGCTCGGGATCAGGCTGTTGCGCAGGCGCCGCGCCAGGCTGATCAGCAGCTTGTCGCCGGTCTGGTGGCCGAGGCTGTCGTTGATCCGCTTGAAGTTGTCGATGTCCACCAGCAACAGGCTGATCGGGGTGTCGCTGTCTCGGGCGAAGCGTTCATCGAGGTTGCGGATGAACGCTGGTCGGTTGCCGAGGTTGGTCAGGTTGTCGGTGTAGGCCAGGCGCTCGATGCGCTGCTGGGCGAGTTTGGTCTGGGTGATGTCTTCGTAGATGCCGATGTAATGCGTCAGCTCGCGGTTGTCGCCGTACACCTTGGAGATCGACAACTGGCCCCAGTAGGGTTCGAGGTTTTTGCGCCGGCTTTTGAATTCGCCCTGCCAGCTGTTGCTCTTGGCCAGCGCCGAGGGCGCGTCGAACAGCAGTTCGCTGAGGTTTTCCAGGGCCGGCAGTTCCGACAGCCGCTGGCCGTGGACTTCTTCGGTGCTGTACTGGGTGATCGCGGTGAAGCTCGGGTTGACGTATTCCACCACACCGTCGCAATTGACCAGCAAAAAGGCGTTGGCACTCTGCTCGACCGCCCGCTGGAACAGGTGCAGGGCGCTGGTGACGGTGCGGCGGTTGTGGTTGTTGATGACCTGGGCGAACTGATCGGCCAGCTCGCCAGCGAAGGCGATTTCGTCGGACTGCCAGGCGCGGGTCGCACCCGTTTGTTCCAGGCAGAGCACGCCGACCACCTGGCCATCCACGCGAATGCTGGCGTCGAGCATCGCGTTGACGTTGCGCGGGCGCAGGCTCTCGGCCATTTCCCGGGTGCGCGGATCACGAATCGCATTGTGCGCATCGATCGCTCGGCTGCCGTGCAGCGCATCCATGTAATCGGGGAAACCGCTGATGTCGATTGGTTCCGGCATCGCGTATTCCCGAGTGGCACGGTGATACGCCGAGATCGGCACCAACATCGAGCCGTCGAGGTTCCACAGGCTGGCGCAGTCGATTTCGTAGATGTCACAGGCACTGCGGGTGATCAGTTCAGCGGCTTCTTGCAGGGAATTGCCGGAGCTGTAGCGCTGGCGGGTCAGCAGCAGGATCAGGTCTTGCTGGGCGCGCACGCGATCCAGGTGCAGGAGTTGCTCCTGTTGGGCGCGCTGATTGAGTTCAAGGGCGATCTGCAGGCGCGAGTTCTGGGTTTCCAGGTCCAGCGCCGGCAGCAGCGGTTCGCCCTCGAACAGACCGTCGACCACCAGCAGGTAGCCGCGCAGCAGGTGTCTGTTGTGTTGTTTGTAGGCTTCGCCCATTTCCAGCAGGCTCAACGTGCCGGCGGCGGTGTGCAGGGAGTAGCGGATCAGGTAATGCGGGCACTCGGTGAGTTGCTGCTGGATGGCGTCATGCAGCTGATAGCGCGCTTCGGGCTCCATCAGGCTGGCGTAGGGTGAGCCGACCAGGGCGCAGAGCTCCACTGCCGGCAGACCGAACTGTCGCTCGCAATTGGGATCGAGAAACAGCAGCGCCCAGCTTGGTTCATTCAGCCGTTCGAAACGCAGCATGCCGAGCCGCGAGGGCACAGGCAACTGCGTCACTACCTCGGCCACCATACGGCTGGCGGCATCGGGTTGGCTCTTCATATGGAGGGAAACTCGCTTCGAATGTGCTGATCGCGCCGGGCTCTCGCCCTCTTTACTGTTGCCTGCGGCAAGGTTGCATCATTGCGACACTGACTGACAAGAGACATGAAGGCCAAGTGCTATAAGAATATGTCGGCAGAGGCGAAGATT
This sequence comes from Pseudomonas sp. NFX71, assembly GCF_048079215.1. Classification (NCBI taxonomy): domain Bacteria; kingdom Pseudomonadati; phylum Pseudomonadota; class Gammaproteobacteria; order Pseudomonadales; family Pseudomonadaceae; genus Pseudomonas; species Pseudomonas sp. NFX71. Next base: position 2,433,593 of record NZ_CP182230.1, read on the forward strand.
TCTTCAGCGTGGGCCGAAAAGTAATGTTTTTACCCTAAAGATCGCAGCCTTCGGCAGCTCCTGCAGAGGAATGCAATCTCATGTAGGAGCTGCCGCAGGCTGCGATCTTTTTGCGATTAACGCAATTTGATGTTTGTCGAATGCAGCGGTTTGCCTTCCCGGTCGTGATAACTGACGCGAATCCGCTCTGACTCTACGATCAGATGGGCAAAGTTGTCCTGGCTGATCACCTCGCTGGTCAGTTCATGCCGATAAACTCCCGCGGCAGCCTGCGCCAGTGGTTGATCGAGGATGAAGGTGGAGGCCTTGGCGTAGGGCAGCAGTTTGCTGTTGCACAGCGGCGAGGAGACGATGGTGTGAACCTCGAAATCCGGGTCTTCGCTGTGTGTCAGCCGGCTGGTGAGGGAGCCGTGCACATCGCCGGACACGAAGAAGACGTTCTTGATGCGCTGTGTGCGAATAATCTCCAGCAATCGCAGGCGTTGTTCCGGAAAGGCTTGCCAGGCGTCATTGCCCAGGCGCTTGCGATCGGGATAGAACATCACACTGGTGACGACGAATTTCACCCGGGCCGGACTGTGGATCAGCCAATTGCACAAGGCTGTTTCCTGCTCGTTGTCGAGGATCCGCCGGTCGCTGGCCGATAGATTGCGTCGGGTTCGGCTGTCGGTGACAAACCATTCGATATCACCATGGGTGAATTGATACCAATAGCGCTCCAGGTGTCGTTCGATGTTTCCATCTTCCAGCAACTCTCGGGCGGGGCTGTGGCTGGCTTGATATAACTCATAGGCGGCGATGGCATTGTTATAGAGATCGTCGTCGTTTTTGTTTTTATTGACGGGCCAGTTGTCTTCGATTTCATGGTCGTCGAGGATCATGTAAGTCGGCGTGCCGGACATCAACTTTGCAATATGAGGCTGGGAAAAAGCGATGCGGTACTTACTGAGTATTTCCTTGTATTCCCGATCCGGGGCGATGATGTTCAAGTCATCGATATAGACTTGGTCGCCCGTCATCAACAGTGCGCTGATGGGCGTTTCGGTGCGCTGCGCCAGATGGGTGATGGAGGCGAAGATCCGATCGCCCAGATGCGGGAACGAAGGCGCACCGACCGTCATCCGCAGGTAGCGGCATGACCCGACGATGTAAGCCCGTGGCACGGCGGGATTGCTGGACGGGGTGCTGAAACGGTAGACAGCCCGGGGCCATTGCAACGGCAGTTCCTGAATCGTCTCGACGGTGTGCACCGGGCTCATGGGGCTGAACCAGCCCGCCTGGTATTCGTACTCGGTATCGGCGGCGAGGCCGTTGAGCGCAAAGACGTCGCACATGTCTCGCGCGGCAGTCAGTTGAATGAACATTCCTTTGGACCAGGGTGTGTCGCCGCTGCGTCGATAACGAACTCCACCAAATACCAGCGTGTCTTTTTGAAGTTCTCCACGTAAAAAGATACGTGCGTGATGAGCTGTAGTGTGGCCAATGATCGGGCCGACTGTAGGTTTGAACATATTCGAATCCATTCGAAGAAGTGCTAACTAATCAATTAAGTTTGTTTAACTTTTCGTCAGTTGTTTGTGTAACTAAGCCTAGAGGCTGGCCGGAAAAAAATATCGTGCCGAAGTGGATTCGAGTTGTGGGTGAACTCAGCCGCGGGCGTAGGAAAGAGTCTTTTTTCAAGGCAAAAAAAGCCCCGCCAAATTGGCGGGGTTGAGGTACGAGCGTGGCGCTCGGAAAACGTGGAACGCGACAGGCCCTCCGGTGAAGGAGGGCCGGCCGGTGTTACAGCAAGATGGTGCGGATGTCCGCCAGCAGGTCGCTCAGACGCTTGGTGAAGCGTGCAGCAGCGGCGCCGTTGATCACACGGTGATCGTAGGACAGCGACAGTGGCAGCATCAGTTTCGGCTGGAAGGCTTTACCGTCCCAGACTGGCTGGATGGTTGCCTTGGAAACACCGAGGATCGCCACTTCCGGCGCGTTGACGATCGGCGTGAAGCCGGTGCCGCCAATGTGGCCGAGGCTGGAAATGGTGAAGCAGGCGCCTTGCATATCGTCAGCGGTGAGCTTCTTGTCGCGGGCTTTGGCGGCCAGCGCAGCGGCTTCGGCTGCCAGTTGCAACAGGCTCTTCTGGTCGACGTTCTTGATGACCGGTACCAGCAGGCCTTCAGGGGTGTCGACCGCGAAGCCGATGTTCACGTACTTCTTGCGGATGATCGCCTTGCCGCTAGGTGCCAGCGAACTGTTGAAGTCCGGCAGTTCCTTGAGCAGGTGCGCGCAGGATTTGAGCAGCAGCGGCAGGATGGTCAGCTTGACGCCGGCCTTCTCTGCAACGGCTTTCTGAGCGATACGGAACGCTTCCAGCTCGGTGATATCAGCCGAATCGAACTGAGTCACGTGCGGAATGTTCAGCCAGCTGCGGTGCAGGCTCGACGCGCCGATCTGCATCAGGCGAGTCATCGGCACTTCTTCGGTTTCACCGAAGCGGCTGAAGTCCACGACCGGAATCGGCGGGATGCCCGCGCCACCGGTTGCGCCTGCAGCAGCGGCCGGTGCTTCCTTGGCCTTCTGCATCATCGCCTTGACGTAAACCTGCACGTCTTCTTTCAGCACGCGACCGTGCGGGCCGCTTGGGCTGACCGCGCTCAGCTCGACGCCGAATTCGCGGGCCAGTTGGCGTACGGCCGGGCCAGCATGAACCTTGGCGCCTGGCTTGGCGGGTGCCGCTGCAGGTGCGGCCGGTGCCGGAGCAGCAGGTGCCGCGGCGGCTGGAGCAGGCGCAGCAGCGCTCGGTGCCGCAGCGGCCGGAGCCGGGGCAGCAGCAGGCGCAGCGCCTTTGACTTTCAGCTTCAGGATCAGGTCGCCAGTACCGACTTCGTCATCCAGCTTGATGGAAACGCTTTCCACCACGCCAGCGGCAGGCGATGGAATTTCCATGCTGGCCTTGTCGGATTCCAGGGTGATCAGCGACTGGTCGGCGGTGACGGTATCGCCTGCCTTGACCAGCACTTCGATGATCTTGGCCTTGCCCGACGAACCGATGTCCGGGACGTGAATGTCCTGAACACTGTCGGCAACCGGTGCAGCCGGGGCAGCAGCGGCAGGCGCCGGAGCAGCGGCCGCAGGAGCAGCGGCCGCAGGAGCAGCAGCCTGTGCTGGCGCGGCAGCGGCAGGGGCCGCAGCACCCGCCACCTCCAGATCCAGGATCAGGTCGCCAGTGCCGACTTCGTCGTTGAGCTTGACGCTGATGCTCTTGACCACGCCAGCGGCAGGCGATGGGATTTCCATGCTGGCCTTGTCGGATTCCAGGGTGATCAGCGACTGATCAGCGGCGACGGTGTCGCCGACCTTGACCTGGATCTCGATGATCTGGGCCTTGCCCGCCGAACCGATGTCCGGCACGTGCACTTGCTGAACCGAAGCGGCAGCAGGCGCGGCGGCTGGCGCTGGAGCAGCGGCGGCAGGAGCAGCAGCCGGTTTCTCTTCAGCTTTTGCAGCTGGCGCAGCGGCAGCCGCAGCCGCAGGGGCCGCAGCAGCGGCACCTTCGACTTCCAGCTCCAGCAGTTCGTCGCCTTCTTTCAGGCGATCGCCCAGCTTCACTTTCAGGCTCTTGATGATACCGGCCTTCGGCGCAGGCACTTCCATGCTCGCCTTGTCCGATTCCAGCGTCAGGATGCTCTGGTCGGCTTCGATGCGGTCGCCGACCTTCACAAACAGTTCAATTACTTCACCTTCACCGCTGCCGATGTCAGGTACGCGAATGAGTTCGCTCACAGAGTGTCTCCTCAGCAGTCCAGTGGGTTGCGTTTTTCCGGGTCGATACCGAACTTGGCGATGGCTTCAGCCACCACTTTAGGTTCGATGTCGCCGCGGTCAGCCAATGCTTCCAGGGCTGCCAACACCACGAAATGACGATCGACTTCGAAGAAGTGACGCAGCTTCTTGCGGCTGTCACTGCGGCCGAAACCGTCGGTGCCCAGGACTTTGAATTCCTTGGACGGTACCCACTGACGAATTTGCTCTGCGAACAGTTTCATGTAGTCGGTAGAGGCGATGACCGGACCTTTACGGCCGCTCAGGCACTCTTCGACGTAGCTCAGTTTAGGCTTCTGGCCAGGGTGCAGACGGTTGGTGCGCTCAACGGCCAGGCCATCGCGACGCAGTTCGTTGAAGCTGGTAACGCTCCACACGTCGGCGCCGACGTTGAACTGTTCACGCAGGATCTTCGCCGCTTCACGGACTTCACGCAGGATGGTGCCGGAGCCCATCAGCTGAACGTGGTGCGCCGCTTCGCGGGTATCTTCTTCGAGCAGGTACATGCCCTTGATGATGCCTTCCTCTACACCGGCCGGCATGGCTGGCTGCTGGTAGGACTCGTTCATCACGGTGATGTAGTAGAAAACGTCCTGCTGCTCTTCGGTCATCTTCTTCATGCCGTCCTGAATGATCACCGCCAGCTCGTAGCCGTAGGTTGGATCAAAGGTGCGGCAGTTCGGGATGGTGGCAGCCAGGATGTGGCTGTGACCGTCTTCGTGTTGCAGGCCTTCGCCGTTCAGCGTGGTCCGGCCGGCGGTGCCGCCGATCAGGAAGCCACGGGTACGGCTGTCGCCGGCAGCCCAGGCCAGGTCGCCGATACGCTGGAAGCCGAACATCGAGTAGAAGATGTAGAACGGCAGCATTGGCTGGTTGTGGCTGGAGTACGAAGTACCGGCCGCGATGAAGGAGCTCATGGCGCCCGCTTCGTTGATACCTTCCTCGAGGATCTGGCCCTTCTTGTCTTCCTTGTAGAACATCACCTGGTCTTTATCGACTGGCTCGTAGAGCTGGCCGACGGACGAGTAGATGCCCAACTGACGGAACATGCCTTCCATACCGAAGGTACGGGCTTCGTCCGGGATGATCGGAACGATGCGCGGGCCGATTTCCTTGTCCTTGACCAGCTGCGCGAGGATCCGCACGAACGCCATGGTGGTGGAAATCTCACGGTCGCCCGAGCCGTCGAGGATAGCCTTGAGAGTATCCAGCGATGGGGTCGGTACGCTGAAGCTCTGCGCGCGGCGCTGTGGCACGAAACCGCCCAGTGCAGTGCGGCGCTCGCTCAGGTAGCGGGCTTCGGCGCTGTTCGGTTCAGGTTTGAAGAACGGCAGGTTTTCCAGCTCTTCGTCCTTGACCGGGATGTCGAAGCGGTCACGGAACAACTTAAGGCTGTCGACATCGACTTTCTTGGTGTTGTGCGCAGTGTTTTTCGCTTCGCCGGCACCGGTGCCATAACCCTTGATGGTCTTGGCCAGGATGACGGTTGGTTGTTCTTTGTGGTTGACCGCTTCGTGGTACGCCGCGTAGACCTTGTACGGGTCGTGACCGCCACGGTTGAGTTTCCAGATCTCGTCGTCGGACAGATCAGCAACCATCGCCTTGAGTTCTGGCGAGTTGAAGAAGTGTTCACGCACGAACGCGCCGTCTTTGGCTTTGTAGTTCTGGTACTCGCCGTCGATGACTTCGTCCATGCGACGTTGCAGGATACCGTCGACGTCTTTGGCCAGCAGTGGGTCCCAGAAACGGCCCCAGATGACCTTGGTCACGTTCCACTGAGCGCCACGGAACACGCCTTCGAGTTCCTGGATGATCTTGCCGTTGCCGCGAACCGGGCCGTCGAGGCGCTGCAGGTTGCAGTTGATGACGAAGATCAGGTTGTCGAGCTTCTCGCGGCCAGCCAGCGAGATCGCGCCCAGGGATTCTGGCTCGTCGCACTCGCCGTCGCCCAGGAAGCACCAGACTTTCTGCTTGCCTTCCGGAATGAAGCCACGGGCTTCCAGGTACTTCATGAAGCGTGCCTGGTAGATCGCCTGGATCGGGCCCAGACCCATGGATACGGTCGGGAACTGCCAGAAATCAGGCATCAGCCAAGGGTGCGGATAGGACGAGAGGCCTTGGCCGTCCACTTCCTGGCGGAAGTTGTTCATCTGGTCTTCGGTGATGCGGCCTTCCATGAACGCGCGGGCATAAACGCCTGGCGAGGTGTGGCCCTGGAAGTAGATCAGGTCGCCGCCGTGTTCGTCGGTCGGGGCCTGGAAGAAATAGTTGAAACCGATGTCGTACAGGGTGGCGCTGGAGGCGAAGCTGGAGATGTGACCGCCCAGGTCAGAATCTTTCAGGTTCGTACGCATCACCATGGCCATCGCGTTCCAGCGTACCAACGAGCGAATGCGGCGTTCCATGAACAGGTCGCCAGGCATGCGTGCTTCGTGAGTTACGGGAATGGTGTTGCGGTATGGCGTGGTGATGGCGTAAGGCAATTGCGAACCGCTGCGGGTTGCGAGTTCGCCCATACGGGTCATCAGATAATGAGCACGGTCTTCGCCTTCTTTGTCGAGAACCGATTCCAGGGCGTCCAGCCATTCCTGGGTTTCGACGGGATCGAGGTCTTGCATGGCTTGCTCCAGGGCGGAAAGGCTTCCAGAATCGGTTGCCTGAGTTTGCGACTGGCCTTGTGGGCAGACGATATAAATTCTTGGATTGCCGAGAGGTTGTTCCGGCGGCGTGTAGTTTTACTACAAATCATCGGGCATTTCAGCCTTTCGAATGTATATACGAGTAGTAAAACTACAGATGAGCGGCTTGTGGCCTCCAGCTGCGTTGTGAGAATAATCGTTAAGGTTGGTCTTTTGCCAACCAAAAAAGGTGAAAGCTTGATGCTGTCTACCAAAAATGAAGAAATTTCAGCTATTTCTAACCTTTGTTCGACAGTCGATCACGTAGTGCAATTTGAAAATTCACTACATGCAGCCCTCTACACGCCGATCAAGGATAGACCATGAGCCTCCCTTCGCTTGCCGAACTGCCTGGCATTCTCCTGCCGTTTGTCACCCGTGCCGAGCAGTCGTTCCGTGCAGCGGTCGAGGCGCTCGATGATGATCATGGCCTGTCTTCGTGGACACCTGAACGCTGGGCGCAGTTCGCCCGTGTCACTGCCGCCAGCGACTTCGTGATTGAACAAAGCATTCGTGACCCTTTGATGTTGCTGGCACTGGTGCAGTCCGGCGAACTGGATCGCGGCTTTGCCCCCGGCGAGTTGTGCGCGCAGATTGCGGCGGCGGTGAATGCCGCGCAGACCGAAGACGAACTCGGCCGCGTCCTGCGTCGCCAGCGTACCCGTCATCAAGTGCGGATCATCTGGCGTGACCTGACCCGTCAGGCCGACCTCATCCAGACCTGCCGCGACCTCTCGGACATGGCCGACGCCAGCATCGATCAGGCTTATCAATGGTTGTACTCGCGCCATTGCCAGCAGTTCGGCGTGCCGACCGGTCGACGCAGCGGCGAGCCGCAGCAGATGGTCATCCTCGGCATGGGCAAGCTCGGCGCGGTCGAGCTCAACCTGTCTTCGGACATCGACCTGATCTTCGCTTACCCCGAGGGCGGCGAAACCGTCGGCGTGAAACGTTCACTGGATAATCAGGAATTCTTCATCCGCCTCGGTCAGCGCCTGATCAAGGCACTGGACCCGATGACCGTCGACGGTTTTGTGTTTCGCGTGGACATGCGCCTGCGACCCTACGGTTCGGCCGGTGCGTTGGTGCTGAGCTTCAACGCGCTGGAGCAGTATTACCAGGATCAGGGGCGCGACTGGGAGCGCTACGCGATGATCAAGTCGCGGGTGGTGGCCGGCGATCAAGTGGCGGGTGCGCAGCTGCAAGAAATGCTGCGGCCGTTCGTTTACCGGCGTTACCTGGACTTCTCCGCCATCGAAGCGCTGCGCACGATGAAGCAGTTGATCCAGCAGGAAGTCCGGCGCAAGGGCATGGCCGACAACATCAAGCTCGGCTCCGGCGGCATCCGCGAAGTCGAGTTTATCGCCCAGGCATTTCAGCTGATCCACGGCGGCCGCGACCTGAGCCTGCAACAACGTCCTCTATTAAAAGTATTGAGCACCCTGGAAGGTCAGGGTTACCTGCCGCCGGCGGTGGTCAGCGAACTGCGCGAAGGCTACGAATTCCTGCGTTACACCGAGCACGCCATTCAGGCGATTGCAGACCGCCAGACCCAGATGTTGCCGGACGGTGCGCAGGATCAGGCGCGTATTGCCTTTATGTTGGGCTTTGCCGATTGGGACGCCTTTCATGAGCAACTGATGTATTGGCGCGGTCGTGTTGCGTGGCACTTCGGCCAGGTGATCGCCGATCCCGACGTAGAGGAAGGGGCTGAAAGCGAAGTGGTGGTCGGCGGTGAATGGCTGCCACTGTGGGAAGAGGCGCAGGACGAAGAGGCCGCTTGCCGCCAGTTGGAGGAGGGCGGTTTCGTCGATGCCACCAAAGCCCTGAAAGCCCTGGCCAGCCTGCGCAGCAGCCCGCAATTGCGCGCGATGCAGCGTTTGGGGCGCGAACGCCTTGATGCCTTTATTCCACGGTTGCTGGCGCAGGCGGTCGAACACGCCAATCCGGATCTGGTGCTGGAACGCGTGCTGCCGCTGGTTGAAGCGGTGGCCCGGCGTTCCGCGTACTTGGTGCTGCTGACCGAAAACCCCGGCGCGCTGCGACGCTTGCTGACCTTGTGCGCTGCGAGCCCGTGGATTGCCGAACAGATCACCCGCTTCCCGCTGCTGCTCGATGAATTGCTCAACGAAGGCCGGCTGTTCAAACCGCCCCTGGCGCCGGAGCTGGCCGCTGAGTTGCGCGAGCGCCTGACACGAATTCCCGAGGATGACCTCGAGCAGCAAATGGAAGCCCTGCGCCATTTCAAGCTGGCGCACCGCTTGCGCGTCGCCGCGTCGGAGATCGCCGGCAGCCTGCCGTTGATGAAAGTCAGCGATTACCTGACCTGGCTCGCCGAAGCGATCCTCGAACAGGTGCTGGCCCTGGCCTGGCGCCAGACGGTAGCCAAATACGGCACGCCGCTGCGCAGTGACGGTACGCTGTGCGATCCGGGCTTCATCATTGTCGGTTATGGGAAAGTCGGCGGGCTGGAATTGGGGCATGGTTCGGACCTGGACCTGGTGTTCATACATGACGGCGACCCGCAGGCTGAAACCGACGGCCCGAAACCGATTGATGGCGCGCAATTCTTCACCCGGCTCGGGCAGCGGATCATTCACTTGCTCACGGCCCAGACCAACTCCGGCCAGCTCTATGAAGTGGACATGCGCCTGCGACCGTCCGGTGCTTCCGGTCTGTTGGTGAGTTCGCTTGGCGCGTTTGCGCGTTATCAGGAAAACGAAGCCTGGACCTGGGAACATCAGGCGTTGGTGCGGGCGCGGGTATTGGTGGGCAGTCAGGACGTCGGCCAGGCGTTCGAGAAGGTTCGCGCGGCGATTTTGGGCAAAGTCCGGGATTTACCGACCTTGCGCCAGGAGGTCAGCGAGATGCGCGCCAAGATGCGCGACAACCTCGGCAGCAAGAGCACCGCGGCCGGCACCGGGGCGAATGCCTTCGAGGCCACGGCGCCGTTCGATCTCAAGCAGGACGCCGGAGGTATCGTCGATATTGAATTTATGGTGCAATACGCGGCCTTGGCGTGGTCCGAAACACACCCGCCATTGCTGCGCTGGACCGACAATATCCGCATTCTGGAAGAGCTGGAACACGAAGGGCTGATGCCCGCCGAAGACGCCAGCCTGTTGCGCGAGGCCTATAAAGCCTACCGCTCCGCCGCGCACCGGCAGGCCTTGCAGAAGGACGCCGGGGTGATACCGGGCGACCAGTTCGTGGACGAACGACGGCAGGTGTTGCGGATCTGGCGCGAGTTGGGTCTAAGCTGAAACGTGGCCGTTGGAACGACGAGATTCAAATGTGGGAGCGAGACCGGCTTGCCGGCGATGAGGCCGTCACATCCGGCATGTATGCTGACTGTCACGCCGCTTTCGCGAGCAGGCTCGCTCCCACAGTAGATCTGCAGTGTTTTGTAGAATTCTCGAGGCGGGGAGGCGTATGCCTCCCCGGTTCGTTTTTGGAAACCACATGAAAATTCTGATCGTTGGGCCCAGTTGGGTCGGTGACATGGTGATGGCGCAGACACTGTTTCAGTGTCTCAAGCAACGCCACCCGCAGTGCGAAATCGACGTCCTGGCCCCCGAATGGAGCCGGCCGATTCTTGAACGCATGCCCGAAGTTCGTCAGGCCTTGAGCTTTCCGCTCGGTCACGGTGCTTTGGAGCTGGCGACGCGTAGGCGCATCGGCAAATCCCTGGCCGGCCAGTACGACCAGGCGATCCTGTTGCCCAATTCCCTGAAGTCGGCATTGGTGCCGTTTTTTGCCGGCATCCCGAAGCGCACCGGCTGGCGCGGCGAATTCCGCTACGGCCTGCTCAATGACGTGCGTACGCTGGACAAAGAACGTTACCCGCTGATGATCGAGCGCTTCATGGCGCTGGCTTACGAGCCGGGCCTTGAACTGCCGAAACCGTACCCGCGCCCGAGCTTGCAGATCGATCCGGTCACCCGCGAAGCGGCGCTGGCCAAATTCGGTCTGGCTCTCGACCGCCCGGTGTTGGCGCTGTGCCCCGGTGCCGAGTTCGGCGAGTCCAAGCGCTGGCCGTCCGAGCATTACGCCAAGGTCGCCGAAGCGAAAATTCGCGAAGGCTGGCAAGTCTGGCTGTTCGGTTCGAAAAACGATCACGCCGTAGGCGAAGACATCCGCGCGCGCTTGATTCCCGGCCTGCGGGAAGAGTCGGTGAACCTCAGCGGCGGCACGTCGCTGGCCGAAGCCATCGATTTGCTGTCCTGCGCACATTCGGTGGTGTCCAACGACTCCGGCCTGATGCACGTTGCCGCGGCACTGAATCGCCCGCTGGTGGCGGTGTACGGCTCGACGTCACCGGGCTTCACGCCGCCGCTGGCCGAGCACGTCGAGATCGTGCGCCTGGGCATCGAATGCAGCCCGTGCTTCGATCGCACGTGCCGCTTCGGTCATTACAACTGCCTGCGCCAGCTGATGCCGCAAGCGGTGAACGAAGCCTTGCAGCGGTTGCAGGGCACTGTGGTCGAGGTCAAATAGTTTGCGGGTTCTGCTGATCAAGACTTCTTCGCTGGGCGACGTGATTCATGCGTTGCCGGCGTTGACCGACGCGGCCCGGGCGATTCCCGGCATCACGTTCGACTGGGTGGTGGAAGAAGGTTTCGCCGAGATCCCGACCTGGCACCCGGCTGTAGGCAAAGTTATTCCGGTGGCGATCCGTCGCTGGCGCAAGAACATCTGGCAGACCATCAAGAGTGGCGAGTGGAAGCGCTTCAAGCAAAGCCTTCGCGCCACGAAATATGATCTGGTGATTGACGCGCAGGGCCTGCTGAAAAGCGCCTTGCTGACCCGCTATGTCAAGGCGCCGGTGGCAGGCCTCGATAAAGGCTCGGCACGGGAACCGATCGCCGCGCGTTTCTACGATCGGCGTCTGGCGGTTGCCCGTGGCCAGCACGCGGTTGAGCGAGTGCGTCAGTTGTTCGCCATCGCCCTGGGCTACGACCTGCCCAATGGGTTGGGCGACTACGGCCTGAACGTCGAGCGCCTGGTGGAATTGCCGCGCAAGAACCCTTACGTGCTGTTCCTGCACGGCACCACCTGGGATACCAAGCACTGGCCTGAAGCCTACTGGCGCGAGCTGGCCGAGCGCGTCGGCTACCTGGGCGTCGGCGTGAAGCTGGCGTGGGGCAATCCGGCGGAAAAAGCCCGGGCCGAGCGCATTGCCAAGGACATGCGGCACGTCGAAGTGCTGCCCAAACTGAATCTGGCGGGCATCGGCAAAGTGCTGGCCGGTGCGCAGGCGTGCGTGGCGGTGGACACCGGCCTCGGTCACCTGGCCGCTGCACTGGACGTGCCGACGCTGTCGCTGTTCGGCCCGACTAACCCGGGCCTGACCGGCGCTTACGGCAAGGCCCAGATCCACATGGCCAGCGATTTCCCCTGCGCTCCATGCCTGCAAAAGAAATGCACCTATCAACCGACGGCCGAAGATGCCCGCCGGTTCGACCTGAAACGCGAGTGGCCGCTGTGCTTCACGCGTCTGAATCCCGAGCGTGTCGCGACCCGACTGAGCACGTTGTTACTGGCTGAGGAGCTGCGCTGATGCAATTGGCATTCGTCTTGTACAAGTACTTTCCATTCGGGGGGTTGCAGCGTGATTTCATGCGCATCGCCCTGGAATGCCAGAAGCGCGGCCACCAGATTCGCGTCTACACGCTGATCTGGGAGGGCGATATTCCGCCGGGTTTCGAAGTGCTGGTGGCGCCGGTCAAGGCGTTTTTCAATCATCGGCGTAACGAGAAGCTCAGCGAGTGGATGGAGGCCGATCTGGCCAAGCGTCCGGTGGATCGCCTGATCGGCTTCAACAAAATGCCGGGCCTGGACGTTTACTACGCGGCCGACGGTTGCTTCGAAGACAAGGCGCAAAACCTGCGCAACTCGCTGTACCGTCGCTGGGGCCGCTACCGGCACTTCGCCGAGTACGAGCGCGCGGTGTTTGCCAGGGACGCCAAGACTGAAGTGTTGATGATCTCCGAGGTCCAGCAGCCGCTGTTCATCAAGCATTACGACACGCCGCTGGAACGCTTCCATTTGCTGCCACCGGGCATTTCTCAGGATCGGCGCGCGCCACCGAATGCGGCTGAGATTCGTACCGGGTTCCGTCGTGAATTCAACCTGAAGGACGACGAGTTGCTGCTGGTGCAGATCGGCTCCGGGTTCAAGACCAAAGGCGTGGATCGCAGCCTCAAGGCGCTGGCCGCGTTGCCCGCTGATCTGAGGAAACGCACCCGGCTGTTTGTAATTGGCCAGGATGACCCCAAATTGTTCCAGATGCAGAGCGCTGCGTTGGGGCTCGGCGACAACGTGACGTTCCTCAAGGGCCGCAGCGATATTCCGCGTTTCCTGCTCGGGGCCGATCTGTTGATCCATCCGGCGTACAACGAAAACACCGGGACTGTGCTGCTCGAAGCCCTGGTGGCCGGTTTGCCGGTGCTGGTGAGTGCGGTGTGCGGTTACGCCCATTACATTGCCGAGGCCGACGCCGGTCTGGTGCTGGATGAACCCTTCGATCAGGCGCAACTGACGCAATACCTGACCGGTATGTTGAACGACGCTCAAGCACGGGCGGCCTGGAGCCGCAACGGTCTGGCCTTCGCCGAGACGGCAGACCTCTACAGCATGCCGCAACACGCGGCCGATGTGATTCTGGCGGAGCACGCTTAATGAAGTTGATGCTGGCTGAACCGTTCAAGAGCCTTTGGGCCGGACGCGATCCATTCGCCGAGGTCGAAGGGCTTCAGGGCGAGGTGTACCGCGAGCTGGAAGCTCGCCGCACGTTACGCACCGAGGTGAACGGCAACGGGTTTTTCGTGAAGATCCACCGTGGCATTGGCTGGGGCGAAATCTTCAAAAACCTGCTGACGGCCAAGCTGCCGGTGCTCGGCGCGGGTCAGGAATGGAAAGCCATTCAGCGCCTGCAGGAAGTCGGCGTGCCAACCATGACGGCGGTTGCCTACGGCGAGAAGGGCAGCAACCCGGCGGATCAGCATTCGTTCATCGTCACCGAAGAACTGGCGCCGACCGTCAGCCTCGAAGACTTCAGCATCGACTGGGTCAAGAACCCGCCGGAGCCGAGACTCAAGCGCGCGCTGATCGCCGAAGTGGCACGCATGACCGGCATGATGCACCGCGCCGGGGTCAACCACCGCGACTGCTACATCTGTCACTTCCTGCTGCACACCGACAAACCGGTGACGGCTGACGACTTCAAGCTCTCGGTGATCGACCTGCACCGCGCCCAGACCCGCCCGACGATTACCCAACGCTGGCGCAACAAGGATTTGGCGGCGCTGTACTTTTCGGCCCTGGACATCGGCCTGACCCGACGCGACAAGCTGCGTTTCCTCAAGGGTTATTTCCAGCAACCCCTACGCCAGATCCTCGGCGAAGAAGCCGGGTTGCTCACCTGGCTCGAAGGCAAGGCCAGCAAACTCTATGACCGTAAACAGCGATACGGGGATGCGCTCTGATGTCGGGCTGGAGACTGGAACCTGCTTACAGTGACCTGGCCGATGATTTTGGCAGCCTTGAGGCGGTGTTTGCCCTTCAGGGCGAGCAGTTGACCCGCGACCCGTTGTCCGAGGTTGTCCGCGTCCAGCTCAAGGGCGTCAACTATTACGTCAAGCGCTACGTGGGCGCAGGCAAAGGCCTGCGCCGCTACCTCGGCAAGCCGCGGGTGAAGATGGAATGGCAAAACCTCAAGCGCTTTGCCAAGTGGGGCATTCCCACCGCAGAGGTGGTGGCCTGGGGGCTGGAACGGCGCGGTGCAGCCTACGCTCGCGGTGCGATGATCACCCGTGAACTGCCCAATACCGAAGACCTGAATGCCCTGGCTGAACGACGTGACCCGAAACTGACGGATCGCGCCTGGGTCGATCACATCAGTCGGCAACTGGCCGGTTACACCCGGATCATGCATGACAATCGCTTCACCCATAATGATTTGAAGTGGCGCAACCTGCTGGTCGACGATCAGGCACAACTGTTCCTGATCGACTGTCCCAACGGTGACTTCTGGAGCGGCTTCTGGCTCAAGTACCGCATCACCAAGGATCTGGCATGTCTCGACAAGGTCGCCAAGTATCACCTGTCGGCCACCCAGCGACTGCGCTTTTACCTGCAATACCGCCAACGGACGCGGCTCAATGCGGCCGATAAAAAGCGGATCCGGCACGTGGTGAGATTTTTCGAGGGGCGCGAATGACTGATTTTCTGGCCGCTGAAGACCGGGCGCTTTTGGAGCGTCACGGCCTCGGCACCTTCGATGCACTGTGGGCCCGGCAGCTTGAGGCTGTGGATGAACCCAACACCGCGCGCGGTGGCTGGAGCAGCGTGTTTCGGCTGGATCTTGAAGGTCACGGCTTCTACCTCAAGCGCCAAAGCAACTACCAGATGCGCACCTTGCACGCGCCCTTTGGCGAGCCGAGTTTTGCCCGGGAATTTCGCAACATCAGCCGTTATGAAAAGCTTGGCATTCCGGCGCTGAAAGCGGTTTTTTTCGGTGAGCGCAAGGTCGACGGCGAGGTCCGCGCGGTTTTGCTGACCCGTGCGCTGGACGGCTGGGATGACCTGGATTCGCTGTTGCAGCGTTGGTCGGATCTGAGTCCGGCGCAGCACTCGGCCATTTTGCAGGCCTGCGGGCTGTTGGCTCGGCGCCTGCACGGTGCGCGTCAGGTCCACGGCTGTTTCTACCCCAAGCACATTTTTCTCCAGGCCACCGGCGACGGTTACATGGCCCAGCTCATCGACCTGGAAAAGACCCGGCCGCTGCTGTTCGGTCAGCGTGACCGGATCAAGGATCTGGAACCGCTGACCCGGCGCTCGCCCCAGTGGAGCGATGCACAGCTGCGCGAGCTGTTGGCCACCTACTTGGATCAACCGCCGTACAGTTCGCTGATCGACAGCTGGCTGGCGAAATTGACCGCGCGGCGTAGTTACAAGAGGTCCAACTGATGCGTTTGTCCGAACTGAAAGAGGCGGGACGCGACCCGGTGCTGCCGCTGAGCATCTCGCTGGCCGATGCCGCCGGGCCTGCCGAGTTGCAGTTGTTGAGCCTGTTGCGGGTGTTGCCGGGCCAGCGCTATGTCGGCGCCGGTGTCTGGCGTGGCCGGCCGGTATTGGCCAAGTTGCTGGTCGGCAGCAAAGCGGCGCGGCATTTCCAGCGTGAGCTGAGCGGCGTGCGCTTGCTCGCGGACCAAGGGCTGACTACGCCGCAGCTGTTGGCCGATGGCCTGAAGGACGGCGAAGGTGGCTGGCTGCTGTTCGATTACCTCGAAGGTGCGCAAAGCCTGGGGGATACCTGGAAACGGGTCGAGCATTTGCCGGTGCTCTCGGATGGGCAAGGGGCCGTGTTGGCCGAGGCGCTGGGCGCGATCGGCCAGATGCACCGCAAAGGGCTGTGGCAGGAAGACCTGCACCTGGACAACCTGCTGCGCCAGCGCGGCCGCCTGTATTTGATCGATGGCGCCGGGATTTGCAGTGAAACCCCCGGCCAGCCGCTGTCGCGACAGAAAGTCCTGGAAAACCTCGGGGTGTTTTTTGCTCAGTTGCCCAGGTCGCTGGAGCCGTTCACTGAAGAATTGCTGGTGTATTACCTCCTGAGCAATGGCGAACATGCCTTGCCGATGGAGGCGTTGCAGAAGCAGATCGACAAGGTGCGCAGTTGGCGCCTCAAGGACTTTCTGATCAAGGTCGGCCGCGAATGCACGCTGTTCAGCGTGCAGCGTGGCGCCTTCGGTTTACGGGCGATTCGCCGCGAAGAAGAAGCGGCGATGTTGCCGGTGCTGGAACAGGCCGATGCGTTGCTCGATCAAGGGCATCTGTACAAGACCGGCGGTGCGGCGAGCGTCGGCAAGGTCGAAGTGGCCGGTCGTACCCTGGTGATCAAACGCTACAACATCAAGGGGTTCGCCCACTGGCTCAAACGCTTCTGGCGCCCGAGCCGTGCCTGGCATTCCTGGCGCGAAGGCAATCGATTGGCGTTCCTCGGGATCGCCACGCCGAAACCGTTGGCGGTGCTGGAAAAGCGTTTTCTCTGGTTGCGCAGTCGGGCTTATCTGGTGACCGAGCACCTTCCGGGGCCGGACATCATCGAACGGTTCGCGCCGTACGTTGACAGCGGTGATGCGCCCGAAGCCGAGCTGGTGGCGCTGGATCACCTGTTTGCGGAGCTGATTCGCGAGCGGATCAGCCACGGCGACTTCAAGGGCCATAACCTGTTCTGGCAAGAGGATCGCTGGGCGCTGATCGATCTCGATGCGATGTGCCAGCATGGCTCGTTCCACAGTTTCGCCCCGGCCTATGCACGGGATCGGGCGCGGTTCATGCGTAACTGGCCTGAAAGCAGTGCATTGCATCAGGTGATTGATCAGCGTTTGCCCAAAGATATCTCAGGCGCTGGCTGAATCGGACCTGCGGTCCTATCGCGAGCAAGCCCCCTCCCACACTGCTCCGGGCCTTACGCAGATTATGCGCAAAGCCAGGAAACTGTGGGAGCGGGCGTGGTCTGGGCGGCCTTGCGACGATTGCGTCAGGCCAGTCACCCGAGATTAAGGGACAAGTTCTTATGAAATGTCCTACATGATCTCCAGACCCCATGAACTGTGCCCTGAATAGTCGCGATGCTAGTTTGCCTGACGTTCCTCGGAGGGCAGGTCTTGACTATAAAAACGGTTGTCCTATTCATCGCATGCTCATTGGCACTCTCCGGCTGCGGCACCGCTGTCACAGTCCTGCAAAATGACGAAGACGCGGCGCGCAGCCTGCGCAAGCAAAAAACCTACTGCCAGTCCATCCCGCGTATCTACAGCGGCCTGGCCTACGATTTCTGCGTCTTGAATGCCCCGCCTGACCCTACGGGCTTTCTCGTCCCGCTGGTCCTGCTGGATCTGGCGTTGTCGGGTGCGCTGGATACCGTTTCCCTGCCCTACACGATTTACCGGCAAGGGGTGGATGGCAATATCAGGATCTACTGGCGGGCGAGCCGCGGTTAGCCCAGGGTTGCGGCGTCGTGCAGGCCATCATTGCGCCGCTGATAACCGTAGGGTCATTCCTACTATGTTTACGCTATAATCCCGCCCTTTAGCTGTCTCTCGCCCTCTTGCGAGGGCACATTCATTTTGAGGCGCCTTGCGCCTGCATGCAGACTAAAGAGGCTAGACCCCTGTGGCATTGACGATTCTTGGCCTGTCCGGCGCCCTTAGCCATGATCCTTCCGCAGCGTTGTACATCGACGGCAAGCTGGTCGCGGCGGCTGAAGAAGAGCGCTTTGTGCGCGATAAACATGCAAAGAACCGCATGCCTTACGAATCGGCGAAGTTCTGCCTCGAGCAGGCCGGCATCAAGCCGTCCGACGTTGACGTGGTCGCCATTCCGTTCGCGCCGATCAGCCTGTTCGGCAAGGCACGCTGGCACTACGCCAAGCGTTACTGGTACGCCCCGGACCGCGCACTTGACGCGATCCTGATGGGCAATCGCCGCTACAAGCGCTACCGCAACAAAATCGTCTGGTGCCTGGAGCAACTGGGCTTCGATCCGAAGAAGATCAAGATCGAGCCGGTCGAACACCACCTGGCTCACGCCTCCAGCGCTTACCACTGCTCGGGTTTCAAAGAGAAAACCGCGATCCTCGGGATCGACGGCAAGGGCGAGTACGCCACGACCTTCTTCGGTTACGGCGAAAACGGCAAGATCCACAAGATCAAGGAATTCTTCGATCCGGACTCCCTCGGCGGCCTGTACGGCGCGATCACCGAGTTCCTCGGTTTCGAGATGCTCGACGGCGAGTTCAAGGTCATGGGCATGGCGCCGTACGGCGATGCCAGCAAGTACGATTTCTCGCGCCTGGCCTCGTTCGAAAACGGCGAGCTGGTGATCAACACCGACTACGCCAACGTCATCGGCCTGCGTCGCTATAAAGAGAAGGGCAAGGGGTTCTACTTCTCGCCGAAGCTGATCGAGTGGCTGGGTCCGAAGCGCGAAGGCGACATCGCCGACGAGCCGTACATCCACTACGCCGCGAGCATGCAAGCGCTGTTCGAAAAGATCTCGCTGCAGATGATCGACCACTATCTGGGCGATGTGCTCAAGGAAACCGGCAAACTGGCCTTCGCCGGTGGCTGTGCATTGAACGTGAAGCTGAACCAGAAAATCATCGCCCGCGACGACGTCAAGGAGCTGTTCGTGCAGCCTGCGTCCGGTGACGCCGGCACCGCGGTCGGCGCGGCGGCTTATGTGTCTCACGCCCGTGGCGTGCCGGTCGAGAAGATGGAACACGTCTACCTCGGCCCGTCGTACAGCAACGAAGACGTGCTCGCCGCATGTGCCCGACACCCGAGCAAGCCGGTATGGCGAAAGCTTGAGAACATGCCGGAAAACATCGCCAAAATCATGGTCGATGGCAACCCGGTGGCCTGGTTCCAGGGGCGTATGGAGTTCGGTCCGCGTGCCTTGGGCGGTCGTTCGATCATCGGTTGCCCGAGCGCGACCGGCGTGGCTGACCGCATCAACCACCAGATCAAGTTCCGCGAGCGCTGGAGGCCTTTCTGCCCGTCGATGCTCGACACCGTCGCACCGCAGATGATCAAGATCGATCACCCTGCGCCATTCATGACCTTCACCTTCGAAGTGGCGGAAGAGTGGAAGACCCGCGTGCCGGAAGTCGTCCATGAAGACGGGACGTCCCGGGCCCAGGTGCTCAAGCGCGAATACAACCCGCGCTACTACGACATGATGAAGGCGCTGGAAGTACTGACCGGCAACGGTGTGTCGCTGAACACCTCGCTCAACCGTCGTGGCGAACCGATGATCTGCTCGCCGACGGATGCCCTGAACATGTTCTTCGGTTCCGACCTACAGTATCTGATCATGGAAGACATTCTGGTGGTCAAAGAGGGCGCGGACGCATATGACACGCTCGGCTGAACGCCATGTGCTGCAGTTCTGCCACGGTTATGACGGTCCGTTTCTGGACTGCGCCCGGCAGTACGCCAGCCTGTTCGCGGGGACCGGTTATCGCGTGACCACGGTGTTTCTGACCGGGGTTGCCGATGCCCGAGTCGCCGAGGCCTGCGCCTCCGATGAAGTGCTGTTCATGGAATACAGCTCCAAGGCTATTCGTGGCCTGAAGCTGGGTGCCATCGGCGATCTGCGCAAGATCGCCGCTTCGCGCAATTTCAGTTTCTGCATTGCTCACCGTTTCAAACCGATCTACATCGCCTTGCTTGGCACGTCGTTGCCGGTGATCGGCGTGCATCACGCGTTTGACGACTACAAGCGCGGCACCCGCAAACTCTTTGTGAATTTTTTCCGCAAGCGTTTGAGTCTGCTCGGGGTTTCCGATGCGGTACGCGACGACATACGCAGTTGCCTGCCGAATTGGCCGGCTGCACGGATTCAGACGCTCTACAACCGCATCAACGTGCAAGTCTTGCAAGGCAGTCACGTGTCGGTTCGCGAAGCTCGGGAAACCCTGGGTCTGTCCATGGATGCGTGGATTATCGGTAATGTCGGCAGACTGCACCCGGACAAGGACCAGGCCACGTTGCTGCACGGTTTTGCCGCGGCGTTACCGGGTTTGCCGGCTAACAGCCAGTTGGTAATTCTCGGTATCGGTCGGCTGGAACAGGATCTCAAGGCCATGGCCCGTGAACTGGGGATCGGCGACCGCGTGCTGTTCCTCGGTCAGGTGCCCGAAGCCCGTCGTTATTTTCGTGCATTCGATGTGTTTGCCTTGAGCTCCGATCATGAACCGTTCGGCATGGTGCTGCTGGAAGCCATGGCCGCTGGTGTGCCGTTGCTCGCGACGGCATGCGGCGGTGCGAAGGAAGTGGTCGAGGGCGTCGGGATTCTATTCCCGCTGGGCGACGCCGAGCACTTGGCTCAAGGGCTGCAACACCTGGCTGCGATGGATGATCAGCAGCGTCGCCAGTGTGCCGAGTTGATGCTCGACCGTTTACGCGAGCGCTTCTCCGACCGCGCGGTACGCGATGCTTTCTGGCATTTGCCCGCCGTCACCGAACTGGCGGCGAGGGGTTGATGCTCAACCGATTTCAAGGATGGCGCGAACGTGGCTGGGCGGTGGTCGATGCCTCGACATACGCCGAGGCCTGGCACCGTTATGGCGGCAGCGTCGCCACTCATCCGCTGGTGGTCGAGCGCCTGGCGCAGTTGGCCGATATTCCGGTGCGTTACCTGGCCTGGGCGCCCAATGGCGAAGTCCAGGCGGCGATTCCAACCTGGGGTCGCGACCTTGCCTTGTCCAAGGACGTGCTCAAGCGCAACGGTAAAAAGGGCCTGTTCGATCTCGGCAATGCTGAGTTGATCCTACCGGCCGCCGCTGATACGCAAGCGCCCCTGCGCCATCGCGCGCGTTACTTGTCCGCACTGAATGAAGGCCGCTTCAGCGGCATCAGGCTGCAGGCAGAACAACTGGCCATGGCCCGTACGCCCGAAGAACTGTCGAAAAAATTTCGCTATAACCAGCGCCGCGAATTGCGTCTGCTGGAAGAAGCGGGCGGCGTGGTGCGGCCGGTCAGCGACTTTTCCAGCGGCGAGCTGGCGGCGATTTACTGCGACCTGTTCCAGCGTCGCTGGGGGTTTCCGGCGACCGGTGCCGAGCGCATGGCCGAGGTGATCGAGTTGTTGCGTGACTTGCTGATCGGCTCGGTGATTTTCCTGAACGATGCGCCGATCGCGATTCAACTGGTGTACCGCGTCGAAGCGCCGCAATGGATCAGCGTCGAGTACATCAACGGTGGCGTCGATCCCGAGACCCGTGAATTCAGCCCCGGCAGCGTCTTGAGCTTTCTCAATACCCAAAGCGCCTGGAAGCATGCACGCGCGCTGGACAAGCCGCTGCGTTTTTCCTTCGGTCGCGCCGACCGTGAATACAAGGACCGCTGGTGTAATCCTGTGCCGGTGTTCACCGTATGAGCGAGCCCATGAGTCGAAAACAGCAATTGCTCAAGCGGCACCGGCGCAACAAACGCATCGGCCTGCTGATCGCCTTGATGCTGTTGATCGTCATCGGCGTGCTGGTGGCCTGGTGGCTGCCGCTGGTGCTGGCGGTGCTGGGCTGGATTGCTCATGAAGCCTGGTTTGCCGATCATTTGTTCTATTCGCCCAAGGACGATTACGCGTACAGCTTCCCGCCTTACACCCCGCAACCCAAGATTCACCTGGACGGCGAGCGTTTGCGCCTGGATGACGGCGTCATGCTGGTGGACGACGCTACGCTGGTATTGGCCCTGCGGATCAAGAGCACCTGGCTTGGACGCTTTATCGACCCGGCAGTCGAATTGTCGGGTGGCGATAATCCCGATCGACAAACCTTCGAGCGTGGCGCCAACGGGCTGCGCTACCTCAACCTCAGTGGTCAGGCGCAAGTGCTGTCGCGAGGCGAGTTGCGTCTGCGTGGACGTTTTTGCCGAGTGCTGGGCGAGCCCGTGCTCTGGGCGTTCGAACAACCGGATTACCGCCGTCAGCGGGTAATGGTCATTGCGCCACACGCCGATGACGCCGAGCTGGCGGCTTATGGTTTGTACAGTCAGGCCGACGAAGCCTGGATCGTCACCCTCACCGCCGGCGAAATCGAAGCGGAACACTATCAGCAGATCGGCCTGAACAAGGTCGAAGCAGCGCGCCTCAAGGGGCGGCTGCGGGCCTGGGACAGCATCGCCGTGCCACGCTGGGCCGGAGTGCCCGAAGCCCATTGTGTGCAGTTGGGCTATTTCTGCCTGCAGCTGGCGGCGATGCAGGCAGCACCGTCCCGGCCAGTGGGTTCACGGGAAGCGGAGATGGACGACACCCGCTTGTTTCGCCAGTTGAACCCCTTTGCACTGCCGGGCGATGTCGATGGGGTGCCGACCTGGAACAATCTGTTGGCCGACCTGCGCGAGTTGCTGTTGCGGGCACGACCTGAAGTCATCGTGTTGCCGCACCCCACGCTCGATCCGCACCCGGATCACCTGTGCGCCCAACAAGCGATCCTTGAAGCACTGCGAGGTCTGGAGTGGCAGCCGACCACGTTGCTCGGTTATGCCAACCATTTGCATGACAATGATCGCTGGCCCATGGGGGATGCCGGTCATGGCATCGCGCTGCCGCCGGCCTTTGATTCGTCGGTGCCGATGCAGCCTTATTGCCTTCCGGTTCCCCCGGAACTTCAGCGTGATAAAGCCATGGCGCTGGGAATGATGCACGACCTGCAGCCGCGCATGCCCTTCAAGCGGCGACTGCGGCGGTTGATACAGTGGCTTTTGGCCAGTAGAGTGCCGCCCCCTTATGGCGAAAATGAATTTTTTCGCAAGGCGGTCAGGCGCCAGGAATTGTTCTGGCTTCTGAAGCATGACGAAACACCTGTGAAGCAGAACTGAAGCAGAACTCTGCCTAGCATGGTGGCGTTCCCAGCATTGACAGCGAGTTATCCGTGATTAATCCATGCCCGCGTATTTTGTTTCTGATGCCTTATTTCGGCAGCTGGCCCTTCTGGATGCCGTTTTTTCTGGAGAGCTGCCGTCGCAATCCGGACATCGACTGGCTGTTCTTCACCGACTGCGGGGTTCCCGAGAATCTGCCGCCCAACGTGACCATCGAATGCATGATGTTCAGCGATTACTGTGGATTGGTGTCCCAGCGGCTGGGTATCGATTTTGCGCCGACCCAGGCTTACAAACTGTGCGACATCAGGCCTGCGTTCGGACTGATTCATGCCGACCGCCTGGAGGGCTATGATTTCTGGGCCTTCGGCGACATTGACCTGGTGTATGGCGACTTGCGCAGCTACTTCACCGCAGATCGTCTCGCCTCGTACGACCTGTATTCCACTCACGAGCGGCGAGTGGCCGGGCATCTTTGCCTGATCAGGAACACCCCCCGCAAGCGTGAGTTGTTCAGGCAGATCAAGGACTGGGAAGCGCGTTTCACCGATCAGAAACATCATGCGATCGACGAAGGTGCATTCAGTCGAATCTTTCTCTGGCGCAAGAATTTTCCCCAGCCCTTGTTCAAGCTGGTGGGCAAGTTCAACCCGTGGCGTCGACGCAGTGAATTCACCGAGGCATTCAGTACGCCCGGTGGTTGCATCAAGTGGCATGACGGGACCGATAATTTCCCGCACCAATGGTTTTGGCGCGACGGCCATCTGACCAATGATCGCGATGGCGATCGCCGGTTTCCGTATTTCCATTTCGTTTGCTGGAAACGTAACGAGTGGCCACGGTTGCCTCAACCCGATCCGGCGGAGATCAAGCGCCTCGCCGCTGAACCCGCCTGGGTCATCGACGCGACTGGTTTTCACCGGGGAGAGTTATGAGTCAACGGTCAAAGGTTCTGCAGTTGCAGCCTGACTACAATGTCAAAGCCCATGACTTTGCCGACCTGGCAGAGCAGATCGTCAAGGCTTTGCCGGGCGATCGCTATGAGGTGACCGCGGCGTTTCTGCGCGGCAAGCCCGGGCCGGGCGAGGCCGTGAGCCGTGCCGCGCGTTCCGTTTATTTCGAGTTTTCCGACAAGTCGCTCAAGGGCATGCGCCTGCGCGCCATGTGGCGGCTGTATCAGTTTTGCCGTAAAGAAAAATTCGATGTGGTGATCTGCAACCGCTTCAAGCCGGTCAACATGATGCTGACGCTCAACCGCTGGTTGAAAGTGCCATTGTGCATCGGCATCTCCCATGGCTTTGGTGAGTACGACCGATTCTACCGACGTCGCCAGACCCAGCGTCTGATCGATCGTCACTGGCGATTTGTCGGTGTATCGCCGGCGGTCAAACAGTACCTGCTGGACTGTGACTGCGGTTTCACCGACCAGAATACCTACGCCATTACCAATGCGATCGACATCGAACAGGCCGAAGGCTTGCAACACAGCCGCGAACGCGCCCGTGAACTGCTCGGGATTGATCCGTCGGTGCGACTGATCGGCGCATTGGGCCGGTTGGTGCCGGTCAAGGGGCACACTTACCTGTTGCAGGCGTTTGCGGCACTCAAGGACAAATACCCGAATACTCATTTGGCGATCATCGGTGCCGGCCGCGAAGAGTCGCGCCTGGCCGCCGAGATCGAGCGTCTGGGCCTGAGCGGACGTGCGCACCTGCTGGGCTTCAAGGAAAACGCCTTGCAGTACGTTCGCGCCTTTGACATCTGGACCATGCCATCGCTGGCCGAAGGTCTCGGGCTGGCATTGCTCGAAGGCATGAGCGGTCACCTTCCGGTGATCGCCTCCAACGTACCGGCGATGCTGCCGTTGATTCAGGGCGCGGGCGGTCTGGCGATTACGCCGAAGGATGTGCCGAGTCTGGTCGCGGCACTGGATACTTACCTCGAATTACCGGATGACGCGCTCAAGGCCAAGGGCGAACAAGCCTACCGTTATCTCCAGGAACAACACGATATCGAGGTGTTCCGCCAGAAATACCTGAACCTGATCGACTCCGGCTTGAGCAAGGCCCGCAAGGAACAATCATGAGCGACGCACAACCCATCGTCACGGTCATCATCGCGTCGTATAACCACGGTCGTTATATTGAGGAGAGCATTCTCAGCGTCCTCAACCAGACCTATTCGAACATCGAGCTGCTGGTGGTCGATGATGGTTCCAGCGATGACAGTGTCGAGCGGATCAACGCCTTGCAGGCGCAACACGGTTTTGATTTCCGTGTTCAGCAGAATCAGGGGCTGACCAATACCCTCAACGGTGCGATTGCGCGCGCAAAGGGCAGTCTGATCGTGCCCTTCGGTTCCGATGACATCATGTTGCCCGAGCGCATCGCCACGCAAGTCGCGCACATGGATGGCAAGCCCGAGGTCGGCATCTGCGCCGGCAATATCGAGCTGATGGACGCTGACGGCATTGCGTACCCGGAGTCGCGCCAGCGCCGCGATGTGCCGTTCCGCCGCCTGGACTTCGATGACATGTTCCTCGAGCGCAAGCCCTATCCGCCGGCACCGACCCTGATGATCCGCCGCGAAGCGCTGGACAAGGTCGGCGGGTTCGATCCGAACATTCGCCTGGAAGATTTGCTGATCGAACTGAAGGTGACCCATGCCGGCTACTTCATTGATGGTTTGAACGTGTTGATGGCGCGCTATCGCAAGCACGCCACCAATTCCTACAAGAATCACCGTTTCATGATCGACAACATTCTGCGCACCTATGCCTTGTTCAGCGATCACCCGCTGTACGATCACGTGCGCTACAAGTTTCTCAGTTCGATGTTCCTGAAGACTGCCAATCGAGACCGAAAACTGGCGCGTGAGCTGCTGGCGCAGATTCCGTTCAAGGCGTGGAACAAGAAGACCTGGCGTGGTCTGGGGCGCTTGCTCTTACCGTTGGAGAAAGATTGAGCCATGGGTTGGATTCAACGCTTTCGGGAAAAGCGCGCGAAACGAGCGATCAGAAAACTGCCGAAGTTCGAGCGTGGCATGGCGCGATTCAAGGCTCAATATCCGGACTATGCCTTTGGCCGTGGCAGCTATGGCGTGCCACAGGTCCATGACTGGAAGGAAGGCTCGACGCTGAGCATTGGTGCGTATTGTTCGATCGCTGAAGGCGTGCAGATTTTTCTCGGCGGCCACCATCGTGCCGATTGGGTCACCACGTTCCCGTTGCCGGTAATGGTCGCGCAGGCCGCACATATCAGCGGGTACAGCGGCACCCACGGCGATGTGAGCATCGGCAACGATGTATGGCTGTGTTCAAACAGCACAATCCTTTCGGGTGTGACGGTGGGGGATGGCGCAATCGTTGCCGCGGGCGCGCTGGTGACTCGCGATGTCGAGCCCTACGCGGTCGTCGGTGGCAATCCTGCGCGTTTCCTGCGGTGGCGTTTCCCTGAGGAGCAGCGGTTGCTGCTCCTTCAGAGTGCCTGGTGGAACTGGCCGGAAGCCGAATTGCACAGTCTGGCTGACAAGCTTTGCAGCGATGATATCGAAGGCTTCCTTGCCTATGTCCGCCAGCGTTCGCCCGTCTGATCGCTAGCCATACGGGCGAGGGTTTCGGTCATACGTGAGCCCGCTCGGGCTGCCTGGCCGCCAGTACTTGCCTGTGCAGGTTATCCACCGCGGATTTCGATGCTGTCACGGCGTAACCCTGAAGCAATGCCTGGAAATGATCTTCGAACAACCAGCGATGGTCTAAGGTGTAGCGCTGCATATGGCGCAGGTTGCGTTGACGCAGGGACAGGCTCAGTGACGAAGGGTAGATGCGCAGGTCTGCCACATCGATCAGGCCGAACTCGCCGTCCTCCAGCACCAGCACATTACCCAGATGCAGAGACCGGAAATACACCCCTTGCTCGTGCAGTTGCGCCATGAACTTGCCAAATCGCTCGACCAGCGCCTGTCGCACGTCCGGAGCCGTGATCGCTTGCAGGACCTGGCGCAGGGTATTACCGGGCAGAGGCGTGTAGTGCACGGCGCTGCTGCCGTCCTTGAGGCGGTACAGACCCAGAATCGGTGGCGTCGGGATGCCCATGCGGCGCAATCGCTCGCTGTTGACGGCAAAGCGTTCGGAATACGGATCGAAGCTGCCCGATGTGTACCAGCGGCGACGGCGGAATAGCTTGAGGAAGCTGCCATCGACCAGGCGCAGGACCTTGGGGCCCAGACCATCTTCTTCGATCACCTGGGCGTTGGCCGTCAGTTTTTCCAGGGCTGCCTGCGCCAGTTGCTTGATCGGCATGGCCAGCAGTCGACCCGCGCGTTGATTGATACTCAGCGCAGCGATCAGTGCCAGAGGAATCCACAACAGGAACCAGTGTTCCTTGGGGCGTGAAATGATCCCGCCGCCTTCGGTCAGGCCCGCGCCGATACCGAACACCAGCCAGGTCGAGGCGATGATGAACAGCGGTTGCACGCGATGGCGCCAGCTGCTCAGCAGGCCCCAGGCCTGGAAGAACAGCCATGGGATAAAGCCGAAGATGCCGACATAGTAGAGAACGCCCAAGGCGAAACTGTGGGGTTCTGCCAGCATGTAGCCCACGCCCGGATCGACGTTCAGGCTGGCGTCGTAGCCATGACCGATCCAGGGGTGTTCGGCGATTTTTTGCAGGACCATCTGCCAGATTTCGAAACGGTAGGAGTCGCCACGTCCGAAAATCATGTTCGAGAAAAGCGCAATTACTGACGCTCCGCCGACGATTATGATGCCCAGCAATACGATGGACCGGCGATTCCAGCAGATGAAACCCAGCCACAGCGCCGCCAGTGTCAGTGCAACCAGCGGTGTCCGGGAGCCGGTGGCGATTACCGCAATGAACATGATCGCCATTGCCGGGATACTCAACCAGAGTATCTGCGGGCGCTTGCAGGTCATGCTCAGGCTCAGCCAATAGGCGCAGAAGAAACCGAACAAGTGCGAGCTCAATAAGGGATTGTCGAATGCGCCGCCTCCAATCAGGCGCCGGCCCGGCTCATAGATGTGGGCAAACATGTACAGGTTGTAGATCGATGCAATCAGTCCGACCATCGCGGCGCTGAACAGCAGGGGCTGGACGATATCACTGCGGTAGCGCACCAGCAGGTAGCAACCTGCGAACAGCATCAGCGTATGGAGCGGTGGCTTGAACTTGCCGGAAAAACCGTCATCGCCCGGGCTCCAGCACAGGCTTAATAGTGCCCATCCGGCGAACAGCAGCATTGCAATGAAGATCGGCTCGCGCAGCAACTCTTTGAGTTCACGTGGTCGCAGGCAAAGCGCTATCAGCGCTGGAATGCTGAACAAACCGTAGTAGAGCTTGTGAAGCAGGCTGCGGTCCGGCAGGAAGAACAGCGAGCACAGAAGTAAAAGATAGCCCAGTGGAAGCACCCACAGGCAAATGAAATCGAAGACTCGATTGGACGTACTGTTGAAACCACTGAGTCGCATGTTGAGAAATTCAATCCTGAAGTTGATCGGCCATTCCGATGGTGGCTATATGATACTGTTTGCGCCGTCTAACAATAACAGCCTTTATGGGATTGCCAGAACCCTGGGGAAGCTGTGCTAAAGTCAGCGTCCTTTTTATCGACATTCGCGTGATATGGCCGACTCCAGTCTCTCCGCAAGCCCCTCGAGCTTGAAAATCTACTTCCGTCTGCTCGGTTATGTCCGGCCGTACATCGGCCTGTTCCTGATCAGCATCGTCGGTTTTCTGATTTTCGCTTCGACGCAGCCAATGCTCGGCTACATTCTCAAGTACTTCGTCGATGGCCTGTCCAACCCCGAAGCGGTGCTCTTTCCCAGTGTCCCCTACCTGCGCGACCTGCAACTGCTGCAAGCCGTGCCGTTGCTGATCATTTTGATCGCCGCCTGGCAGGGGTTGGGATCTTATCTGGGCAACTACTTCCTGGCCAAGGTTTCTCTCGGGCTGGTCCACGACCTGCGGGTGCAGTTGTTCAATAACCTGCTGGTCCTGCCCAACCGGTATTTCGACAAGCATAACTCCGGTCACCTGATTTCCCGCATCACCTTCAACGTGACCATGGTCACAGGGGCGGCCACAGATGCGATCAAGGTCGTAATCCGTGAAGGCATGACGGTGATCTTCCTGTTTGCCTCGCTGCTGTTCATGAACTGGCGCCTGACTCTGGTCATGGTCGCGATCCTGCCGCTGATCGCGTTGATGGTCCGTACCGCGAGCAAGAAATTCCGCAAGCAGAGCAAGAAGATCCAGGCGGCCATGGGCGACGTGACGCACGTGGCGTCGGAAACCATCCAGGGTTATCGTGTGGTGCGCAGCTTCGGCGGCGAAGTCTACGAACAGAAGCGTTTCTTCAATGCCAGCCAGGGCAACACCGACAAGCAATTGCGCATGACCCGCACCGGCGCTATCTACACGCCGCTGCTGCAGTTGGTGATCTACAGCGCCATGGCCGTGCTGATGTTCCTGGTCCTTTTCCTGCGTGGCGATGCGTCCGCCGGTGACATGGTGGCCTACATCACCCTGGCGGGCCTGCTGCCCAAGCCGATCCGTCAATTGTCCGAAGTCAGCTCGACCATTCAAAAAGGCGTGGCGGGCGCCGAAAGCATCTTCGAACAACTGGACGTTGAGCCGGAAGTCGATACCGGTACCGTCGAACGCGATGCCGTGACCGGACGCCTGGATGTGCGGCATCTGAGCTTCACCTATCCTGGCACCGAGCGTCAGGTACTCGACGACATCAGTTTCTCGGTCGAGCCCGGGCAAATGGTGGCGCTGGTCGGGCGGTCGGGCAGCGGCAAGTCGACCCTGGCCAACCTGATTCCGCGTTTCTATCACCACGACAAGGGCGAAATCCTGATCGATGGCGTCGAGGTGGAACAGTACAAACTGCTGAACCTGCGCAAGCACATCGCCCAGGTCACCCAGCACGTGACGTTGTTCAGCGATACCGTGGCCAACAACATCGCGTACGGCGATCTGGCCGGTGCGCCCCGTGAAGACATCGAAAAAGCGGCGAAAGACGCTTATGCGATGGACTTCATCGCGCAACTGCCCGAAGGCCTGGACACTCAGGTCGGCGAGAACGGTGTATTGCTTTCCGGTGGCCAGCGCCAGCGTCTGGCGATTGCCCGGGCCCTGTTGAAGAACGCGCCTTTGCTGATTCTCGACGAAGCCACCTCGGCACTGGACACCGAATCGGAACGGCATATCCAGGCGGCCCTGGATCAAGTGATGAAAGGCCGCACGACCCTGGTGATTGCTCACCGTCTGTCGACCATCGAAAAAGCCGACCTGATCCTGGTCATGGATCAGGGCCGGATCGTCGAGCGCGGCACGCACGCCGAACTGTTGGCGCAAAATGGTTATTACGCCCGCCTGAATGCCATGGGGCTTGATGCCCCGGCTGAAGATATCGCCTGATTCCTGTCGACGTTCGTTCGTCGTGAACGACTGAAAAGAGTCGCAGTCTGTCGTTTTAGAACGTTTACAGGCTGCGATTTTTTTGCTTTTGGCACCCTCGTTCATGCCATGCGCAAGCCCTGCGCCAACCCTGTGCTAATATCCCGCCCTTGTTCATTTTGTATGTGGGATGCTCCATGAAGTTGTCCATGCCGCGATTCGATCAAGCCCCTGTCTTGGTGGTCGGCGATGTCATGCTCGACCGTTATTGGCATGGTGGTACCTCACGGATTTCCCCTGAGGCGCCGGTACCGGTGGTCAAGGTCGAGCAAATCGAGGACCGCCCGGGCGGTGCCGCTAACGTTGCCCTGAACATTGCCGCGCTTGGCGCACCGGCCTCGCTGGTCGGAGTGACCGGCGACGACGAAGCTGCCGACAGCCTGGCCAACAGCCTCAAGGGTGCTGGTGTGCGCGCATTGTTCCAGCGTATTGCGCACCAGCCGACCATCGTCAAGTTGCGGGTCATGAGTCGACACCAGCAGTTGCTGCGTATCGACTTCGAAGAACCCTTTGCCACCGACGCCCTGGCGCTGGGCGAGCAAGTTGACGAGTTGCTTGAAGGCATCAAGGTGCTGGTGCTGTCCGACTACGGCAAAGGCGCGCTGAAAAATCATCAGGTGCTGATCCAGGCCGCCCGTGCCCGTGGCATTCCGGTGCTGGCCGATCCCAAGGGCAAGGATTTCTCGATCTACCGGGGGGCGAGCCTGATTACCCCGAACCTCAGCGAATTCGAAACGATCGTCGGCGGTTGCGCCGATGAGCACGAACTGGTGAGCAAGGGCGCGCAACTGATGCACGACCTGGACCTTGGCGCGTTGCTGGTGACTCGTGGCGAACACGGCATGACCCTGTTGCGTCCGGATCATCCCGCGTTGCACTTGCCCGCGCGCGCGCGGGAAGTGTTCGACGTGACCGGTGCCGGCGACACGGTGATTTCCACCCTGGCGGCCGCGATCGCCGCTGGCGAAGAATTGCCCCACGCAGTGGCGTTGGCCAACCTGGCGGCGGGCATCGTGGTCGGCAAGCTCGGTACGGCGGCCATCAGCGCTCCGGAGCTGCGGCGTGCCATCCAGCGTGAGGAAGGTTCCGAGCGCGGTGTATTGGGTCTGGAGCAGTTACTGCTGGCGGTAGACGATGCGCGTGCGCACAAAGAGAAAATCGTCTTCACTAACGGTTGTTTCGACATCCTGCATGCCGGTCATGTGACCTACCTCGAACAGGCACGGGCCCAAGGGGATCGCTTGATCGTTGCGGTCAACGACGATGCATCGGTAAGCCGTCTGAAAGGGCCGGGACGTCCGATCAACAGCGTTGACCGTCGCATGGCTGTGCTGGCGGGGCTGGGCGCGGTGGATTGGGTGATCAGCTTCCCTGAAGGCACTCCTGAAAACCTGCTGCGCGAGGTCAAGCCGGACGTGCTGGTGAAGGGGGGCGATTACGGGATCGATCAAGTGGTCGGTGCCGACATCGTGACGGCCTACGGTGGTACTGTGAAGGTGCTGGGATTGGTGGAAAACAGCTCGACGACAGCGATTGTCGAGAAGATTCGAAGTCATTGATGAGTATTAGTGATTCCCGTTTCATACGGCGTATAAACGGGTTTTATTGTGAGGATATCAGCCTCCCCGAGGATTTTAGTGGGTATGACCCCGTGCGTTTGCCTGCTTTGTCTCGTGGTAAATGATCTATGAAAGTCATGCTCCTGGTGATGGGCGAGCAACGCGTGATTCTGGATCGACTGTATGAAATCGTGCAGCAGAACTGCGACGAGTGTGTCGTTTATCGCCTGAGCAAAAAGCAGCAAATGAAGCTCGGTCCGTTCCTGGCCTCTGTCAATTACCAGAATTTCGACCGGGTCGTGATCTTCTCCAGGGTCAAGCGCCTGGTTCCTCAACTACGGGTCCTGAAATGTATTCCGGGCCTGGTCTTCCTCGAGCATGATGCTTATCAGAACTATATGCCCGCGAGTAAATACCTTCGGGTTTACTCGCGTCTTTACAGTCGTCTGCCCAGCTCTCGCGCGCTGGTTTCCGGCGCTGTCGTAGCGCGTCGGATGCAAGCTGAAAACATTGATGCAGTGTTCGTTTCGAAGGGATATGACGAACAAATGCTGCACAACACCAACAGTGTCCGGGACATCCCGGTGGCTTTTCTGGGCAGTCTGAAAAGTACTGAATACGCGCAGCGCAGAGCGCTTCTGGAGTCCCTTTCCCGGCGTACCGGCATGTTGGTGGGCCGCACCAAATCGGGCGCTGAGTATCTGGAAATGCTCAATCGCATCAAGATTTTCGTGAGTGCCGATATCGGCATGAATGAATTCATGATCAAGAACTTTGAAGCAATGGCGTGTGGCTGTGTATTGCTGGCCTGGAGTCAGGGCGAAGAAGACCAATTGCTGGGTTTCCAGGACATGCACAACACGGTTTTCTATCGCTCTGAAGATGAGGCCGTGGAAAAACTCCAGCTGCTGCAGAGCGACCCGTTGCTGACGGCTCGTATCGCCAGTAACGGGCAGGCATTCGCCGAGAGCCAGTATTCCTTTGCTCGGGTGGGGCGCACGCTCGCTGCCGAGATTCAGCGTGAAATGCGTCCTTGGCAGCCACCTTCATTGTTGACTCGCCTGTGGGTAAAGCTGCGTTACGGTATGCAGGTTCCAGAGTAACCATGGAAAATCCTCCGTCCCAAGCCGATGAGCCAATGGCGCTGGACGCATTGCCCGGTGGTCATCAGTCTGTTCCGGGCGGGCTGCCGCAGGAACTGAAGGAGTGTCTGCGCAGGGCGCCGCGGGTTCTGCTGGTTGCCAACAATCCAGCGATTACCCGGGACGATTTCCAGGCGCTGAACATCGGCGCCGACGATGTCGTCGTCAGCTTCAACAAGTGTGTCCTGGCGCCGCTGCTTTCCCCACAAAGCGTTAATCTCTTCGTTCATGGTTTCAATTCGCCGGACGCCTATTTTTTTGGTCTTCCTTACGGGCCTGAAGTGCAGCGGCTTTTCCGGCAGGCCGACGCGCGGTGTTTCACGATGCTAGTCGGTTGCACCGGGGCCATGTGTCCCTTGCCACAGGTGGCGCTCTATTGGGAGCGTATCCCGTTGCCGGCATTGTGGAACTACCCGGTCGATCGCCCGGGCGGTAAACGCTATGTCGGACCCACCACCGGTTTCAATGCGCTGGTGCTGTTCGACTGGCTGCGCGGGCAGGCAGGGTATGACTATCAGCTCATGACGTTAGGTTTTTCCGACGAGGCGGGTAAACGCTGGGGCGGGCATGCCTGGGATTATGAGCGTGACTGGCTGAAAAACTCAGACGTTATCGTGATACCTCTGCGGCGTCGACGTTGGTGGCAGAAGCTGTTTGATCGCGGATGATTTGTCGCCGGTTGCCCACAGGGGCCTGATTATTTTTCAAGGGGTGCTGTAGTGTTGAATATTGCGGTGGCTTTTTTTGGTATCCCGAGAAATTCGCAGATCTGCTTTCCTTCCATTCAAGAAAACGTCCTGGCGCTGCTTCCTTCCGACAGCAACGTAAAATGCTTTTATCACCTGTACAAGATCGACGAAGTGCAGAACTCCCGTTCGGGCGAGCAAGGTGAGCTGAAGGCTGACAACTACGAGCCCTTCGAAACCATGACCGGGCAACTGACCTCGACCGAGGGTGTGCTGGCGCGCTGGAACTTTGAACAAGTGAAAGCGCTGGGCGATACCTGGGCTGATGACTACGCCTCACTCAGAAACCTGATCTATCAACTCAATTCGCTGCACACCGTTACGACCATGATGGAGTCTTTCAATCCTGATTTCGTCGTCTACGTGCGGCCGGACATTTTCTTTCATACACCGCTTCCCGCTTATGTGTTCAAGCACGCAGAAGCCCGGCGACGTAATACCTACATTCCCGACTGGCAGTGGTGGGGTGGGCTGAATGATCGTTTTGCCATTTGTGGTCGCGACACCTACGTCGCGTACGGCAAAAGGATCGAGCGCATGTTTGATTTCAGTAAAGTGACGGGAAGGAAGTTGCACTCCGAGCGGCTGCTCAAATTTGCACTGCAACAGGCAGGGGCGAAGATCTGCACCCTGGAGACCCAGGCGTCGCGTGTTCGTATCAACGGCGCCTTTGCCGAAGAATCGTTCTCTCCCAAGCGCGGCATGGGCAAGCGCGAGAATCGCTATTTCCATTTTTTTGCGCGGTTACGCACCTTCATGGACAAACAACGAGCCGGTTAGATCGAACCTGATTTATTTGCGCAAGCTTCCCTGTACCAACCGCACCAGGCGCAAGGCCTTGACGCTCAGTTTCTTCAGTCCCCGTCGCGGGGCTTTGGGTGCTTCCAGCCCTTGTTGTGCAACCCAGTCCTTCCAGCGAATACGCTCCTCGCGCACTGTCCAGCCTTCCTGGATGGCAAAGCTCTCCGCCAGATACAGTCCACGGGTACTGGCGGGTATAAGTTTGTCGCGCTTGAGCGTGTACAACTCGGGGCGCGGGACGCCATCTTCCAGAGGCATCAAGTACAGATCCGGACGTTTACGATCCAGGCGGGCCACCAGTTGGTCGCCTTCCAGTCGTTCGTCGACATGAAACAGGCTCAGGGACTTGGCTTCCCTGGGCACATCCAGGCGCAAGTCATAGATCAATTGCAGCGACGCTGTCGGCAGGTGCACGTAAGCCCGCGGACGCTCGATCAGTTGCATGTTGGCGCAACGCACCGGCCGCGCCGAGCCGGAAAACGGGGTGAGGCGAAAGGGCAAGGCCTCGCGATAGTGCAGCGCAGACGAGTAGGGCGCTGGCAGCCAGGTGTCGTTGAAACGTCCACCGAGCCAGCCTTCCGGAGTTTCCAGCAGGCACTCTTCGGCTATCTCCTGAATCGCCGTGTGCAGGGGCAGGTTCAGCTCGTGGGCCGGTACGTAACCGGAGATCAGTTTGAGCACCACGTCGCCACGATCCTGCCGACGCTGGCGTACCAGCACCCAGTAATCGCGATTCTGCCAATGCAGGGTCAGGCGCACCGAGACCCCGAGGTTGGCCAGCTCCAGCGCGAACCGCTCGTTGTCAGCCACCGTCACCGGGCGGCGACGCTGCAGGGTCTGGGAAAAATTGAGCGGCATCCCGACGCTCTGGTAGTTCAAGCCTTCGGGAGTCGCTTCGACGAATAACGGCAGGGTCTTGAAGTTGCTCGGATTCTTTCTAATGAGCGTACGCGGCATGTCGGCTCCTGCTTTAAGGCCGCGAGGGGCGGCATCAGTTGCTACGTAGGACCTGGGCAACGGTCGCGACGTTGTGGGCGAGGTGCAGCGGATTGATGGTCCCGACAATAGCACTGGCGACACCCGGATGTTCAAACAACAACTCGAAGCTGGCGCGCACCGGGTCTACACCCGGGCTCAGGCAGACATGACCGCTGGCCAGGGCTTTCTTGACCAGGATGGCTTTGCCGTGTGCAGCAGCATAGTCAATGACCGGCTTCTCGTTCTGATCGTTCAGATTGTAGGTGACCATCGCGCAATCACCCTGCTCCAGAGCCTTCAAACCGCCTTCGACGGTTTTGCCGGAGAAACCATAGCCGCGAATCTTGCCTTCAGCCTTGAGCGCGGCGAGGGTCGTATAGACTTCGCTGTCGTTGAGGATCGCCAGGTCGTTGCCGTCGGAATGCACCAGCACCAGATCGATAAAATCCGTTTCCAGGCGTTGCAGGCTGCGTTCCACCGACAGGCGAGTATGCGCGGCGCTGAAATCATGACGGGACAGACCGTCGGCAAACTCCTCGCCGACCTTGCTGACGATCACCCAATCCTGGCGCTGCCCCCGCAGCAACGGGCCGAGCCGTTCTTCGCTGCGGCCATAGGCGGGGGCGGTGTCGATCAGGTTGATGCCCAGATCGCGCGCGAGTTTGAGCAACATGCGCGCTTCGTCATCGCCGGGAATCTGAAAGCCATTGGGGTATTTCACGCCTTGATCGCGGCCGAGTTTGACCGTGCCCAGACCCAGCGGCGAAACCATCAGGCCGGTGCTGCCCAGTGGACGATGCACATCGTGCAGGGTGGGTTGGCTCATGGCAGCAGTTGCTCCCAGGCCGGGACGCCCATCGGCGGTTTCGGCAATTCGGGCAGCGGCGCCGGATGGCCTGGCTGGATGCCGTCACGTTGCAAGGCGTTGATCACGCGGTCGGCGAAGTCCGGCGCCAGCGCCAGTTTGGTAGGCCAGCCGACCAGCAAGCGGCCTTCTTCGGCAAGGAAGGCGTTGTCCGGACGGGTCAGGCCCGATTGCAGCGGCTCGGCGCGGTCCACGCGCAAGGTCGCCCATTGCGCGGTGCTCAAGTCGATCCATGGCAGCAACTGGCCGAGTTCTTTCTGCGCGGTGGCAATCTGCTCGGCAGGTTCGCGTGCAACACCTTCGGCTTCGGCAATGTCGCCACCCAGGTACCAGACCCATTGGCCATCGGCGGCCGGGTGCGTGGTGACGGTGATGCGCGGTTTGGTGCCGCCGCCCAGGCAGTGGGCGTACAGCGGTTTGAGGCTCGGGCCTTTGACGATGATCATGTGCAACGGTCGGCGTTGCATGGCGGGCTGGCTCAGGCCCAGCGCTTCAAGCAGCGCCGCCGTGCCGGTTCCGGCGCTCAAGACGATGCGCTGGGCGCGGATCTCGCGCCCGTCGACCTTCAGGCCCACCGGGACGCCACCGTCCAGCAGCGGTTCGATGTTCTGACCGGCGAGCAAGCCATCGCCCGCCAGATCGGCCAGGCGCTGGACCAGGCTCGGCACGTCGATCACCAACTCCGCCAGGCGGTAGACCTTGCCCTTGAAGCGCTTGTCCTGCAGGGCCGGCGGCAGTTGGTCGCCCTTGACCTGGTCGACGCGGCCACGCACGGCTTTGCTGGCGAAGAAACTGGTGAGGTTGCCGGCGATCGTGCCGGGAGACCACAGGTAGTGGGCTTCGGACAGCAGGCGCACACCGGACAGGTCCAGTTCGCCGTCGCCGGCCAAGGCTTCACGCCAGCGACGGGGCATGTCGGCGATGGCTTCCGAAGCGCCGGTCAGGGCACCATGCAGCGCGTATTTGGCGCCGCCATGGATGATCCCCTGGGACTTCACACTCTGCCCGCCGCCAAGGCTGGCGCTTTCCACCAGCACGGTCGAAAAACCCTGGCGGCGCAAACGCGCATTCAGCCAGAGGCCGGCGACACCAGCGCCGACAATCAAAACGTCGGTGGAAATAACGGATGGCATGCAGCGACCTCAGTGTTCAAGACGAGGGCGCAGTATACAGAGCTAGGACGGGAAAAAAGATCGCAGCCTTCGTCAATGCCCAGCGGTTTTGGAGAAGAGCTGGATCACGACGACACCCAGCACAATCAACGCCATGCCCAACATAGCCGGCACATCCAGCTTCTGCCCGTAAATAAACAGCGCTGCAACGCTGACCATCACGATCCCCATGCCGGCCCACACCGCGTATGCCACACCCACCGGAACGCTGCGCACGACCAGCGTCAGCATCCAGAAGGCGATGCCGTAGCCGACGATCACCAGAATCAGCGGCAGCGGCGTGCTGAAGCCTTTGACCGCTTTCATCGAAACAGTGGCAATCACTTCGGCGCAGATGGCAATGGCCAGGTAGTAGTAAGCGGTCATGGGTGCATCCTCATGTGAAGTGTTGCTTTCTGAGGTCGGCATTTTAGTGATTCTCCAGATGCGGTAAAGTCATTACCTATCTGTTATGGCGATGGGTTGATCATGAACACGCAATGGAATCTGGAGCAGCTACGGCTGTTTGTCAGCGTAGCGGAGCAGCGATCGTTTTCCGCCGTCGCACGGGATCAGCGCAAGGCGCAGTCGGCGGTCAGCAGCTCGATTGCGCTGCTGGAGGAGGACTTGGGTGTGAGCCTGTTCGACCGCAGCAGCGGCCGTCAGCCCAAACTCACCGAAGCCGGCAGTGCCTTGCTGGAGGAGGCGCGGGAAGTGCTGCGCCAGTGCGAGCGACTCAACGGTCGGGCGCTGGCGATGATGCGCGGGCAGGAGGCTCGTCTGCGGGTGGCTCAGGATGAGGCGATGCCCTACCAGCCGATCATCGAAAGCTTCGAAGCACTGGGCGAGCAATTTCCCAGCCTTGAAGTGCAATTGACCAGCGCGGCCCAGGGTGATGTGGCGCGCAAACTGGTGGAGCGTCGGGCCGATCTGGGGTTGCTGTTTTATCACGACCAGATTCCCGAAGCGCTTGAGCGGCGCGTGCTGGGCAGCGTTGAAATGGTTACGGTCTGTGGCGTCGGGCATCCGTTGGCGGCGAACGCTGCCGTGAACTGTCAGGAACTGGCGCAGCATCGACAGCTGCTGATGTCCACGCAGTCCAGTGTCTACCCCGGCAGCGAGCCGGCCAGCCCGCAAGTCTGGCGGGCCGACAGCTTCTACGTGATGGCCGAATGGCTGGTGCGGGGCCTCGGTTGGGCCTGGCTGCCGCGACACGTGGTGCAATACCCGGCGTATCAGGATTTGATGGTCGAACTGGTCAGCGAATGGACACCGCCGGCGCTGGTGGTGGAATTGGTCTGGCGGCGCGACGAACCCCTTGGCCCGGCGGCTCGCTGGCTGGCGGAACGTTTTGCCGTGCACTTGCAGGCGATCGGCGAGAAAAGCCGATAAACTCCGCCGCCATGAATAGAACTCTCTACACCGCGCTGTTTTACCTGGGGCTGCCACTGGTAGCGATTCGGCTATGGTTGCGCTCGCGCAAGGCGCCGGCGTATGCCAAACGCATCGGCGAGCGTTTCTCCCTCGGGTTGCCAGCGATGAAGCCGGGCGGCATCTGGGTACACGCGGTGTCGGTGGGCGAAAGCATTGCCGCAGCGCCGATGATTCGCGCGTTGCTGCAACGCTATCCGGCGCTGCCGATCACCGTGACCTGCATGACCCCGACCGGCTCCGAACGCATCCAGGCGATGTTCGCCAGCGAGCCGCGCATCCAGCACTGTTATTTGCCTTACGACTTGCCGTGCGCAGCGGCGCGATTTCTGGACCGGGTCCGGCCAACACTGGCGGTGATCATGGAAACCGAACTCTGGCCCAACCATATCCATCAATGCGCCAAACGCGGGATTCCCGTCGCTCTGGCCAATGCACGACTATCCGAGCGTTCGGCCAAAGGCTATGGCCGTTTCGGCAAGCTGACCCAGCCGATGCTCGCCGAGATGAGTCTGTTCGCGGTGCAGACCGAAGCCGAAGCCCAGCGCTTCCGTGAGTTGGGCGCCCGTGCAGAAACCGTTGAAGTGACCGGCTCGATCAAGTTCGACCTGACCATTGATCCGCAATTGCTCCTGCGCGCCGCTGAGCTTCGCGGGCAATGGCAGGCTCAGGAGCGTCCGGTGTGGATCGCCGCCAGTACTCACGACGGTGAAGACGAAGTGGTGCTGGCGGCGCATCGGCAGTTGCTGGCCGGTCATCCCGATGCGTTGCTGATTCTGGTGCCGCGTCACCCGGAGCGATTCAACTCGGTGTTCGATCTGTGCAAGCAGCAGGGTTTCGCCACGGTCCGTCGTTCCACCGGCGAACCGGTGACCGCAGGGACTTCGGTGTTGCTCGGCGACACCATGGGCGAGTTGCTGTTTCTTTATGCCTTGGCTGATAGCGCGTTTGTCGGCGGCAGTCTGGTGCCGAACGGTGGCCATAACCTGCTGGAGCCCGCCGCCCTGGCGAAACCGGTGCTCAGTGGGCCACACCTGTTCAACTTCCTCGAGATCGCCGCGCAGTTGCGCAGCGCCGGCGCGTTGCAGGAGGTGGAGGATGCCGAAGGGCTGGCCCTGGCCGTGCAGCGACTGTTCGAATTGCCGCGCGATGCGCAGCGGATGGCGCAGGCGGGGTTGAAGGTGATGCGCACCAATCAGGGCGCGTTGCAGCGGTTGCTGGAGGGGTTGGGGCGGTTGATCGACAAGCCCTGAGTCTGTCACTGAAATAGTGTGGCGAGGGAGCTTGCTCCCGCTCGACTGTGAAGCAGTCGTGAAATCAGCCGTTGCGGTCTATCTGACAGACCGCGTGCTCAGGGTTTGGGGCCACTTCGCAGCCCGGCGGGAGCAAGTTCCCTCGCCACAGGTTAGCCCTGCCGCAAAGCTCCCTCAGGGCCGGGCTTTGAGCTGCTCTGCCGCAGCCTTGGCCAGATCCGGTGGCAGGAAGTCCTTGTCCGGGTTGTAGTCGGCCTTGAGATAGCGCT
This sequence comes from Pseudomonas sp. NFX71, assembly GCF_048079215.1. Classification (NCBI taxonomy): domain Bacteria; kingdom Pseudomonadati; phylum Pseudomonadota; class Gammaproteobacteria; order Pseudomonadales; family Pseudomonadaceae; genus Pseudomonas; species Pseudomonas sp. NFX71. Next base: position 2,474,151 of record NZ_CP182230.1, read on the forward strand.
TCAGATCCTGCAAATCCCCCGGGTTCAACGTACCGGCGGCCTGCTTCAGGCGCAGGTTGTCGAGGATGTAGTCGTAGCGGGTGTTGTTGTAATTGCGCACCGAGGTGTACAGCTGACGCTGGGCATCGAGCACATCAACGATGTTTCGCGTGCCCACCTGATAACCGATTTCGGTCGCTTCCACTGCGCTCTGGTTGGAGATGATCGACTGTTTGCGCGCCTGTACCTGTTCCACATCGGTGTTCACCGCGCGGTGCAGGTTGCGGGTGTTTTCCACCACTTGCCGACGCAGGCCTTCACGCTGTTGTTCAGTCTGGTCCAGGCGCGAGTACGACTCGCGCACCTGCGAACTGGTCAGCCCGCCGCTGTAGATCGGGATGTTCAGTTGCAGGGCCAGCGTGCGCTGCTCGACGGGGCCGCCATAAGACTGGCGGAAGGCATTCGGGTTGCTGAAACCGAAGGCGTCGTTGTCGCCTTTCTCGTACTTGGCCACCGCATCCACCGTGGGCGCGTGGCCAGCCTTGCGCTGCTTGAGGGTTTCTTCGGCAGCGCTGACCGCGTAGTTGCTGGCCAGCAGATTCAGGTTCTGTTTGGCAGCGGTGTCGACCCAGGCCTTGGCGTCGTTCGGGGCCGGCGGCAGGATCGGCAAGGTGTGGACGATGCCCTGGATCGAGTTGTACTGACGGTTGGTCAGGGTGATCAACGCTTCAAATGCATCATCCACCTGGCGCTGGGCAACGATCCGGTTGGCCCGTGCCGTGTCGTAACTGGCTTGCGATTGCAGCACGTCGGTCTTGTCCGACAGGCCGACATCGAAGCGCTCGTTGGACTGGTCGAGCTGGCGCTTGAATGCCGCTTCTTCAGCCTTGGTCGAGGCCAGGGTGTCCTGGCTGCGCAGCACGTTGAAGTAGTTTTCAGCGGTTTGCAGAATCAGGTTTTGCTCGGTCGCCGAGAGTTGCAGGGCTGCCTGCTCATTGACGTCCTTGGCGGCCTGATACTGGAACCAGCGATCGGCACGAAACAACGGCTGAGCCAATGTCGCCTGATAGGAGTTGGCGCTGCGGTTGGCGATGGCCGCCGGTTGATCGATGTCGGTGCGCACGTTGGCCACCTGGGCGCCGCCGGAGATATTCGGCAGCAGGCCGGCGCGGGCCTGGGGCACGACTTCTTTCTGGGCGCCGTACTGGGCGCGGGCGGCGGCCAGGTCGGCGTTGTTGTCCACCGCTTCCTGGTAGACGCTGACCAGATCGGTATTGGTCGATAAGGGCGCTTCTGCTGCCCAGGCCATTCCATTGGAAGCACAAGACACGGCAAGGGCCAGTGAAAGTTTGCGCAGCATGCGGCCATCCCTAAAAATTACGCTGATAATTTGAGCGCCAAAGGTACGGCGCAGGCCACGTAGCGTCAATGCGCTGCATGGCCGATGCGAGTGTAGTTGCACGCTCGTTCCGCAACAATCCTGTAATTGCGCCATTCATCATGGTGTTTACAGCGGTGTTGGCGTTCTTTGCCACTTGTGTCTAGACTGGCCGGGTTCTTGTCGGGGTGCCTTGCTATGAGGCTGAGATCGAATAATTTCGGATCCCGTTGAACCTGATCAGGTTAGCGCCTGCGTAGGGAACAAGATTTCTCGTCACCCGGCGAGTCCTCTTGTGCTTCGTCCGGGATGTTGTTCGACAATCGAACACCCCTCGAGCACTGAGCACAGCACCAACAGCGATGTCATGGCTGATTGGTCGCGTCCATTCGTTACAGGTTCGCTCCGACAAAATTCCACTGCCTGGAAGCTGTCTGGAGAGCCCGTGATGACGATAAAATTAAAAAACACTACGAACCTGAGTGACTCGGCCCAAGTCGATCAACAATCGGTTCAGCCGTTTACCCGTTCGCAAAAAATCTATGTCCAGGGCTCTCGTCCGGACATCCTCGTGCCGATGCGCGAAATCAGCCTCGACGTGACCCCGACCGACTTCGGCGGCGAGATCAACGCACCGGTGGTGGTGTACGACACCTCGGGCCCGTACACCGATCCCAACGTCATCATCGATGTGCGCAAAGGCCTGGCCGATGTGCGTTCGCCGTGGATCGAATCCCGTGGCGACACCGAGCGGCTGCCGGGCTTGAGTTCCAACTTCGGCCAGGAACGCCTCGCCGATGCCGAGCTGACCAAGCTGCGTTTCGCCCACGTCAACAACCCGCGCCGCGCCAAGGCCGGGGCCAACGTCAGCCAGATGCACTACGCGCGCAAAGGCATCATCACCGCCGAGATGGAATACGTCGCCATCCGCGAGAACATGAAGCTCGAAGTGGCCCGTGCCGCCGGGTTGCTGGACCAGCAACACGCCGGTCACAGCTTCGGCGCCAGCGTACCGAAAATCATCACCCCCGAATTCGTCCGTGACGAGATCGCCCGCGGTCGCGCAATCATTCCGGCCAACATCAACCACACCGAACTGGAACCGATGATCATCGGCCGTAACTTCCTGGTGAAGATCAACGGCAACATCGGCAACAGCGCCTTGGGTTCGTCCATCGAAGAAGAAGTGGCGAAACTGACCTGGGGCATTCGCTGGGGTTCGGACACGGTCATGGACCTGTCCACCGGCAAGCACATTCACGAAACCCGCGAGTGGATCATCCGCAACTCGCCGGTGCCGATCGGTACCGTGCCGATCTACCAGGCCCTGGAAAAAGTCGGCGGTGCTGCCGAAGACCTGACCTGGGAGCTGTTCCGCGACACGCTGATCGAACAGGCCGAGCAGGGCGTCGACTACTTCACCATCCACGCCGGCGTGTTGCTGCGCTACGTGCCGCTGACCGCCAAGCGCGTGACCGGCATCGTTTCCCGTGGCGGTTCGATCATGGCCAAGTGGTGCCTGGCGCACCATAAAGAGAACTTCCTCTACACTCATTTCGAAGACATCTGCGAAATCATGAAGGCCTACGACGTCAGCTTCTCGCTGGGCGACGGCCTGCGTCCGGGCTCGATTGCCGACGCTAACGACGCTGCGCAATTCGGTGAGCTGGAAACCCTCGGCGAGCTGACCAAGATTGCCTGGAAGCACGACGTGCAATGCATGATCGAAGGCCCCGGCCACGTGCCGATGCAGTTGATCAAAGAGAACATGGACAAACAGCTCGAGTGCTGCGACGAGGCGCCGTTCTATACCCTCGGTCCTTTGACCACCGACATTGCGCCGGGCTACGACCACATCACCTCGGGTATCGGTGCGGCGATGATCGGCTGGTTCGGTTGCGCCATGCTCTGCTATGTGACGCCGAAGGAGCACTTGGGCCTGCCGAACAAGGATGACGTGAAGACCGGGATCATCACCTACAAGATCGCCGCGCATGCCGCCGATCTGGCGAAGGGACATCCGGGCGCGCAGATTCGCGACAATGCCTTGAGCAAGGCGCGCTTCGAATTCCGTTGGGAAGACCAGTTCAACCTGGGCCTTGATCCGGACACCGCCCGTTCGTATCACGATGAAACCCTGCCGAAGGATTCGGCCAAGGTCGCGCATTTCTGTTCGATGTGCGGGCCAAAATTCTGCTCGATGAAAATCACCCAGGAAGTCCGTGAATACGCGGCCAACCAGCGGATCGAAACCGTCGATGCCGAAGTCGCCCAGGGATTGGCGGAACAGGCCGAGCGGTTCAAGCAGGAAGGCAGTCAGCTGTACAAGAAGGTTTGACCTGACCTGAAAAGGTGGGGCCTGTAAGGGCCCCATCGCCAGCAGGCTGGCTCCCACACTGGATTTGGGGTGTTCACAAGTCCCCTGTGGGAGCCAGCCTGCTGGCGATAGCGATCCACACAACAACAAATGTCCCTCTGAGATAACACCCCTTGAGCATTCAACCCAGCACTTATTCCCCTGACATCGCGGTGCCGACCGACAAGCGTGTCTTCGGCGGACGCGATCTGTTTTCCCTGTGGTTTTCCCTCGGCATCGGCCTGATGGTTTTGCAGACCGGCGCATTGCTCGCGCCAGGTCTTGGCCTGTCCGGTTCGCTGTTGGCGATCTTCCTCGGCACGCTGGTCGGCGTTCTGCTGCTCGCCGCTGTCGGCGTGATCGGCAGTGACACCGGCCTGTCGTCGATGGCCGCGCTCAAGCTCAGCCTCGGCAAGCGTGGCGCGAGCCTGCCCGCGGTGCTGAACCTGCTGCAACTGATCGGTTGGGGCTCGTTCGAAATCATCGTGATGCGCGACGCTGCCAGCCTGCTTGGCGCCCGTGCGTTCAGCGAAGGCAGTCTGTTCACCAGTCCGCTGCTCTGGACGTTGTTCTTCGGTGCCTTGGCGACTTTGCTGGCTGTCAGCGGTCCGTTGACCTTCGTGCGGCAGATACTGCGCAAGTGGGGCATCTGGCTGTTACTGGCGGCGTGTATCTGGCTGACCTGGAACCTGTTCGCCAAGGCCGACCTGGCCGCGTTGTGGGCGCAGGCTGGTGACGGTTCGATGCCGTTCGCGGTGGGCTTCGACATTGCTATCGCGATGCCGCTGTCGTGGCTGCCGCTGATTGCCGACTACTCGCGTTTCGGCAAGCGGGCGAAGAACGTTTTCGGCGGTACTGCGATCGGCTTCTTTATTGGTAATTTCTGGCTGATGAGCCTGGGCGTGGCCTACACCCTGGCGTTCGCGCCGAGCGGTGAAGTGAACGCCTTGCTGTTGGCCTTGGCGGGTGCGGGCCTGGGGATTCCGCTGCTGCTGATTCTGCTCGATGAGTCGGAAAATGCGTTTGCCGACATTCATTCGGCGGCCGTCTCCAGCGGGATTCTGTTGCGCTTGAAAGTCGAGCACCTGGCGTTGGCCATTGGTGTGGTCTGCACCCTGATCGCCTTGCTGGCGCCGTTGGCTCAGTACCAGAACTTCCTGTTGTTGATCGGTTCGGTGTTTGCGCCGCTGTTCGGCGTGGTGCTGGTGGATCACTTCATCTTGCGCAAACGCAGTGCTCGTGTGGCGTCAGCTGCATTGCGCTGGCCGGCGTTGCTCGCCTGGTTGGGCGGGGTGAGCACCTATCACTTGCTGGCCAATCTGTATCCGGACATCGGCGCAACCCTGCCGTCGTTGATTCTGGCAGGGCTGCTGCAGCTGGTGCTGGGCCGGGCCTTCAGTTACGGCCGGGAAACAGCTCGGGCTTGAGAATGCCGTTCAGGCGCGGGTAGGGGATCTTCAGTTCGACGTGGCCCAGCGCGTAAGGCGCGATGGTGCTCACTTCGTACTTGAGGATCACCCCGCCGTAGGTCAGCGCCACGTTCTGGGTTTTCTGGAACGGCCACTGCTTCACGAACTCCGGTTCCTGATCGAGCTTGGTGCTGATCAGCCAGCTGTTGTGCGCCACCTGCGCCGCTTTCCAGAATGCTTCTTCCTGCCCCGGCACCAACATGTCGGACAAGGTCAGCACTTTATGCTGCTGGCGCGAATAGTTGATGAAACTGCGACCCGGCGTGCCATGCGCACCGCCGGTGTCCAGGTAGCTGGAAAACTCAACGATCACCAAGCCGTCATGCTGCTCACGTACTTTCGCTTGCAGGTAACTGCTGTAGCGCGGGCCGGCAGTGCGCAAAAACTCATCGCGATAAGCCGCCAGCGTCGGTGCCGCGGGGGCGTCGGGTGAGGTGCGGGTCATTTGCAGCAGGCGTTTTTCGACGATGCCGTCAAGCTGAGGCTCGGCGGGAAAGCGCAGCGTATCAATGTTTACCAGCGGGCACTCGGGTGTGGTGCAGCCCGGTTTCAGCGTTTCGGTCGCGTCGCGGGTGGTTTCCAGCGGCGCCCGGTAGTTGGGCTGGAACAGACTCTGGCAAGCGCCCAGGGTCAGGGCGATTGCGGCCACGGAGGCGATTTTAAAAAGCGACATGGGCGTCCTTCATAAAACAGGGAAAGGCGAAAAGTTAACCGCTTCGACTCTCAACGAAGCAGTCAGTTCGCCACTAAGCTAATTAGAGTTGGTTTAGCCCTCACCGTCTATCCCGCTGACGGGAAAGGGGCTGCATCAAACGTCACGGGCGCGTTAGGATGGCGCGAAGTCGAGGCAGGAGCCTCGCTGCACATACGAGGATAGTCATGACTGATTTTGCCAACGCCATTCCGACCGCCGTCGATATCGTCCGGCGCGAAAAGTGCTACGAGGGCTTTTACAAGCTTGATCGTGTGCACTTGCGCCACGAGTTGTTCGCCGGTGGCATGAGCCGCGAAATCAATCGTGAAGTGTTTGTTCGCCACGATGCCGTCTGCGTGCTGCCTTACGACCCGCAGCGTGACGAAGTGGTGCTGATCGAGCAGTTTCGCGTCGGTGCCATGGGCAAGACCGATAACCCGTGGCTGATCGAGCTGGTCGCCGGTCTGATCGACAAGGATGAAGTGCCGGAAGAGGTTGCTCACCGCGAAGCGCAGGAGGAAGCTGGGCTTGTATTCGGGGCGCTGTGGCCGATGACCAAATATTTTCCATCGCCGGGCGGCAGCAATGAATTCGTGCATTTGTACCTGGGGCGTTGCGAGACAACCGGGGTCGGCGGCCTGCATGGGCTGGAGGAAGAAGCAGAAGATATCCGCGTTTCGGTCTGGGCGTTCGAAGACGCGCTGCAAGCCGCACGCGACGGACGTATTGCCAACGCGCCAAGCATCATTGCCTTGCAGTGGCTGGCTTTGAATCGCGTTGAAGTGAGGGGGCTATGGTCGTAAACAAGCTGCGCGATCGTTACAGGGTCGACCTCGTGGGGCTGCAAGCCTCTTGCGAGGCCAACTACGCGCGCCTGATGCGACTGTTGCCGGACATGCGCAACGAACCGGCGGCGCGGCGCATTGCCGTGACCCATGGCGAGCAGATGCTCGGCGTGCTGGCGCTGGAAGTACTGCAGGTCTGTCCGTATACCACCACCCTGCAAGTGCGCCAGGAGCACAGCCTGCCGTGGTTGCCGGTGCCGCAACTGGAAGTGCAGGTCTATCACGACGCCTGCATGGCCGAAGTGGTCAGCGCCGAACATGCGCGACGCTTTCGCGGCATCTATCCTTACCCGAACGCCGCGATGCATCAGCCGGACGAAAAGGCCCAGCTGAACATGTTTCTGGGGGAGTGGCTGAGCCATTGCCTGGCGCTGGGGCACGAGTACGAAGTCGTTCGTTGACGTTGTTGTGAACTGCGTCAGGTTCGCGCGTTTCCTCTTTTGACCATCCCCCAGCATAATTGCGGCACTTCATCATCCCGTGATTCAGCCCTGGGAGATCGCCTTGCCGAGCGTATCCACATTGACCACCGCCGATCCGGCGTTGCTGGTGCAACTGTCCGACAGCCATCTGTTTGCCGAGCCCGACGGTACGTTGCTGGGCATGAATACGCGCGACAGCCTGCAAAAGGTCATCGAGCTGGTCAGGCTGCAACAGCCGCAGATCAATCTGATCATCGCCAGTGGCGACCTTTCGCAGGACGGGACGCTGGAGTCGTACCAGCAGTTTCGCGACCTGACCCGACAGCTCGATGCACCGGCGCGCTGGATTCCTGGCAATCACGATGAACCGCAGATCATGGCCGAAGCCGCGACTCACAGCGCTTTACTGGAACCAATGGTGGATATCGGTAATTGGCGCGTCACCTTGCTTGATTCCGCGGTGCCCGGTTCGGTGCCGGGGTATCTGCAGGATGAGCAACTGCAACTGCTGGCCCGCTCGTTGAGCGAGGCGCCCGAGCGGCATCATCTGGTGTGTTTCCATCATCATCCGGTGCCGATCGGGTGTGCGTGGATGGAGCCGATCGGGTTGCGCAATCCAGAGGCGCTGTTCGCGGTGCTGGATCGGTTCCCGCAGGTGCGCGCTGTCTTGTGGGGGCATGTGCACCAGGAAATTGATCAGGATCGTAATGGCGTACGCCTGTTCGCCTCGCCTTCTACCTGCATTCAGTTCGAGCCGGGGAGCGAGGATTTCAAGGTGGGGGAGCAGGCGCCGGGATATCGATGGTTGCGGCTGTTGCCGGATGGGCAGATTGAAACCGGCGTGGAGCGTGTAACTGGCTTTGATTTCACGGTCGATTATGGCTCCAACGGCTACTGAATATCTGCGGTGCTGCCATCGCCAGACGGCTGGCTCCCACTCTGCGTCGTGCACAAATCCCTGTGGGAGCCAGCCTGCCGTCGATGGCGTCCGCTCAGACGATATCAATTCCACGGATATCCCCGATTCCCCCGACACCCTGTAAACTCCGCCTTCTTTACCCGACGCACAGGGAGTTCAAATGTCCGGTTCGATCCTTTATATCCACGGTTTCAACAGCGCGCCTTCGTCGAAAAAAGCCACGCAGTTGATCGAAGTGATGGAGCGTCTGGGCTTGAGCGATCACCTGCGCGTTCCAGCCTTGCATCACCATCCGCGCGAAGCCATCGGTCAGCTGGAACAGGCGATTGCCGAACTGGGGCGGCCACTGCTGGTCGGCAGCTCACTCGGCGGCTACTATGCGACTCACTTGGCCGAGCGCCATGGCCTCAAGGCCCTGTTGATCAATCCTGCCGTCAGTCCGCACCGGATGTTCGACGGGCACCTGGGGACACAGAAAAACCTGTATACCGATGAGGCCTGGGAACTGACCCACGACCACGTGACGGCCCTGGCCGAGCTGGAAGTGCCGGCGCCCCGGGATCCGCAGCGTTATCAGGTGTGGTTGCAGACCGGTGATGAAACACTGGATTATCGCCTCGCCCAGCAGTATTACCGGGCTTGTGCCTTGCGCATCCAGGCCGGCGGCGACCATGGTTTCCAGGGTTTTGCCGAGCGATTGCCGGCAATGCTGAGTTTTGCCGGCATCGGCGCAGATTTGTATCAGGCGATTGATTTCACTGCACTTTGATCCTTGCCTCTTATTCACAGAACATTGACGACGAGACCCCATGGCCACTCCCAGCGCTAGCTCTTATAACGCAGACGCCATCGAAGTCCTCTCGGGCCTCGACCCGGTGCGCAAACGCCCCGGCATGTACACCGACACCAGTCGGCCGAATCACCTCGCCCAGGAAGTCATCGACAACAGCGTCGACGAAGCCTTGGCCGGGCACGCGACTTCGGTGCAGGTCATCCTGCACGCCGATCACTCCCTGGAAGTCAGCGATGACGGTCGTGGCATGCCGGTGGACATTCACCCGGAAGAGGGTGTTTCCGGGGTCGAGCTGATCCTCACCAAGCTTCATGCGGGTGGCAAGTTTTCCAACAAGAACTACCAGTTCTCCGGCGGCCTGCACGGGGTGGGTATTTCGGTGGTCAACGCCTTGTCGACCGAAGTCCGCGTGCGCGTAAAGCGTGACGGCAACGAATACCAGATGACATTCGCCGACGGTTACAAGAAGACCGAACTGGAAGTGGTCGGCACCGTCGGCAAGCGCAACACCGGCACCAGCGTATTCTTCGCCCCGGACCCGAAATACTTCGACTCCCCGAAATTCTCCATCAGCCGCCTCAAGCACGTACTCAAGGCCAAGGCCGTCCTGTGCCCGGGGCTGCTGGTCAGTTTTGAAGACAAGGCCACCGGCGAGAAAGTCGAATGGCATTACGAAGACGGTCTGCGCTCCTACCTGGTCGACGCGGTCAGCGAATTCGAACGCCTGCCGGACGAACCGTTCTGCGGCAGCCTGGCCGGTAACAAGGAAGCGGTCGACTGGGCGCTGCTGTGGTTGCCGGAAGGTGGCGACAGCGTGCAGGAAAGCTACGTCAACCTGATCCCGACGGCCCAGGGTGGTACCCACGTCAACGGTTTGCGCCAGGGCTTGCTCGATGCCATGCGCGAATTCTGCGAATTTCGCAGCCTGCTGCCGCGCGGCGTGAAGCTGGCGCCGGAAGACGTCTGGGAACGCATCGCCTTCGTCCTGTCGATGAAAATGCAGGAACCGCAATTCTCCGGCCAGACCAAAGAGCGGCTGTCGTCCCGTGAAGCGGCGGCGTTTGTTTCCGGTGTGGTCAAGGACGCGTTCAGCCTGTGGCTCAATGCGAACCCGGAAACCGGCATGCTCCTGGCGGAACTGGCGATCAACAACGCCGGCCGTCGCCTGAAGGCGAGCAAGAAGGTCGAGCGCAAGCGCATCACGGCGGGACCGGCACTGCCAGGCAAGCTCGCCGACTGCGCCGGGCAGGACCCGATGCGTTCCGAGTTGTTCCTGGTGGAAGGTGACTCCGCCGGCGGTTCCGCCAAACAAGCACGGGACAAAGAGTTTCAAGCCATCCTGCCGTTGCGCGGCAAAATCCTGAACACCTGGGAAGTCGACGGCAGTGAAGTGCTGGCCAGCCAGGAAGTGCACAACATTGCCGTGGCGATCGGTGTCGATCCGGGTGCGGCGGACATGAGCCAGCTGCGTTACGGTAAAATCTGCATCCTCGCCGACGCCGACTCCGACGGTTTGCACATTGCTACGCTGTTGTGCGCGTTGTTCGTCCAGCATTTCCGTCCGTTGGTGGATGCCGGTCACGTCTACGTCGCGATGCCGCCGCTTTACCGTATCGACCTCGGCAAAGAGATTTACTACGCCCTCGACGAAGCCGAGCGCGATGGCATTCTCGACCGTCTGGTGGCCGAGAAGAAACGCGGCAAGCCTCAGGTCACCCGATTCAAAGGCCTGGGTGAAATGAACCCGCCGCAACTGCGCGAAACCACCATGGACCCGAACACCCGGCGTCTGGTGCAGCTGACCCTGGACGATTTCGAAGCGACGTCGGAAATGATGGACATGTTGCTGGCGAAGAAGCGCGCCGGTGACCGTAAATCCTGGCTCGAATCCAAAGGCAACCTGGCCGAGGTTCTTGGCTGATGCGGGTTGGCCTTGCCCTGGCATGTGCGTTACTTCTGACCTCTGTTTCGGCGTTCGCCGAACCGGCACCGGAGTTGCGCCTGTTGTCCGAACATCCCGTGGAGGGCATGCGCGGCGGCAACCTGTCGGGGCTGGCGCAGTGCGGCAAGGATTTGTGGACGATTTCCGATCGCGACGACGATCAGATCTACCGACTCGAGACCGGCGATACGGTCTGGCAGGCGGAAACCATACGTATCGGTGTGCCGCCTGTGCCGGACAGCGGTTTGCCCTGGGGTTTGCGTTCGCGGACGTGGGCGGCGTCGTTCGTGCGGGGCGGGGATCTGGATTTCGAAGGCATCACCTGCGACAACGCCGGCAATCGCTACATCGTCAGCGAGTCCCACGCAGCGGTACTGCAAGTGCCGCCCGTTGGGCCGACGTCCTGGCTGAAGATCTCGCCGATGTTGGTTCGCGAAGCCCGGGCCAGTGGCATGTTGTTGCACTTCAACGCATTGTTCGAAGGTCTGGCGATCAACCCGGCCGGCGATCAATTGTGGTTGGCCGCCGAACGTGAGCGCCGTGGCCTGTTGTTGATCAAGCGTCAGCAAACGGTCTGGGATTGCGACGGCGGTTGTGTACTGCTGAGCGAAGCCGGCATGGAAATGCAGCCGGCGAAATTTCCCAAGGCCAGAGCGGTGTCGCGGGACTTTGCCGACCTGTCGTTGTTCAACGGCAAGCTGTTTACCCTTGAGCGCAATGCGTTCGAAATTTGCCGCCGTGACGCGGTGACCGCCAAGGTCGAGCGTTGCTGGTCGTTTGCCGACGAAGCCTTGCAGGATAACCGTCGTTATCCACAGGGCTATGGCCTGACGGAAGCACTGATCGTCGACGCCGATGGCGCCTGGGTCGGCATCGACAACAACGATGGTGCCCGTGCTGATGGCGAGTACCGCCCGATTGTCTGGCGCTTCGCCGCGCCTGAAGGTGGCTGGAGTGCCAAGCCGTGACGCCGCAAACGCCCGGGAAACGCGCGGGTCGGGTGTTCATGGTGCTGGCCTGGTGCGCAGCGCTGTTTCTGGCGACGCGGTTTTTCGGCCAATGGGAGGAGCGTCAGCAAAATCCCAATGTCGTCGTCAGCTCGGAACAGGGCGAAGGTTTTATCGAAGTGAAACTGGCGAGCAACACCCAGGGGCACTTCGTCGCCAGCGGCCAGATCAACGGCCAGCCGGTGGATTTCATGCTGGATACCGGGGCAACCGATGTGGCGATCCCGGCAGAAATGGCCGAACGGCTGAAACTTGAAAAAGGCTTCGGGGTGACCCTGAGCACCGCCAACGGTCGTACCGAGGGTTATCGAACCCGTGTCGACCGGCTGCAACTGGGCGACATCGTGCTGCGTGATGTGCGCGCCATCGTCGTGCCAGGCCTTGATGGCAAGCAAGTGCTGCTCGGTATGAGTGCACTGAACAAACTTGAATTTACCCAGCGCGGTGGCACCATGCTGCTGCGCCAGACAACGAACCGATGAGGCCCGCATGAGCGACTCCCTTGATCTCAGCCTGGACGGTGTAGAACGCCGGTCACTGGCTGACTTCACCGAAAATGCCTACCTCAACTACTCCATGTACGTGATCATGGACCGTGCCTTGCCGCATATCGGCGACGGCCTGAAGCCGGTACAGCGTCGCATCATTTATGCGATGAGCGAGTTGGGGCTGGACGCCGATTCCAAGCACAAGAAATCGGCGCGTACCGTCGGTGACGTGCTCGGCAAGTTCCACCCGCACGGCGATTCGGCCTGCTACGAAGCCATGGTCCTGATGGCTCAACCGTTCAGCTACCGCTACACGCTGGTCGACGGTCAGGGTAACTGGGGTGCGCCGGATGATCCCAAGTCCTTCGCCGCCATGCGTTACACCGAAGCGCGGCTGTCGCGTTATTCCGAAGTGCTGCTCAGCGAACTGGGCCAGGGCACGGCGGACTGGGGCCCGAACTTCGACGGCACCCTCGACGAACCACTGGTGTTGCCGGCACGTTTGCCGAACATCCTGCTCAACGGCACCACCGGGATTGCCGTGGGCATGGCCACCGACGTACCGCCGCACAACCTGCGGGAAGTCGCGACAGCGTGCGTGCGTTTGCTCGATGAGCCGAAAGCCACGGTCGAACAGCTCTGCGAGCACATCCAGGGCCCGGATTATCCGACCGAAGCGGAAATCATCACCCCGCGCGCCGATCTGCTGAAAATGTATGAAACCGGCAAGGGCTCGGTGCGCATGCGCGCCGTTTACCACATCGAAGACGGCGACATCATCGTCACCGCGCTGCCGCATCAAGTGTCCGGTGCCAAGGTGCTGGAGCAGATTGCGGCCATGATGCAGGCCAAGCCGTCCAAGGCCCCGCAGATCGCGGACCTGCGCGACGAATCCGACCACGAAAACCCATGCCGGATCGTAATCATTCCGGGCGCGCGCAAGAATTTTGACCACGACGCGCTGATGCAGCACCTGTTCGCCAGCACCGAGCTGGAGTCGAGCTACCGGGTCAACATCAACATCATCGGCCTGGACGGCAAGCCGCAGCTGAAAAACCTGCGTGCGCTGCTGGTGGAATGGCTGGAGTTCCGCGTTCAAACCGTGCGTCGTCGCCTGCAATTCCGCCTCGACAAGGTTGAACGTCGTCTGCACCTGTTGGACGGTTTGTTGATTGCCTACCTCAACCTGGATGAAGTGATCCACATCATCCGCACCGAGGAGCACCCGAAAGCCGCCCTGATCGCGCGTTTCGCCCTCAGCGAAATCCAGGCCGAGTACATTCTCGACACCCGTTTGCGTCAGTTGGCGCGCCTGGAAGAAATGAAGCTGCGCTCCGAGCAGGATGAACTGCTCAAGGAACAAGCCAAGCTGCAAGCCCTGCTGGGCAGCGAAGCCAAGCTGAAAAAACTGGTGCGCACCGAGCTGATCAAGGACGCCGAAACCTATGGCGACGACCGTCGCTCGCCGATCGTCGAGCGCACCGAAGCCAAGGCCCTGACAGAGCACGATCTGCTGCCGAACGAGAAAGTAACCGTCGTGCTGTCGGAAAAAGGTTGGGTTCGTTCCGCCAAGGGGCACGAAATCGACGCCACCGGGCTTTCCTACAAGGCTGGGGACGGTTTCAAGGCCCTGGCACCCGGGCGTTCCAATCAGTTTGCCGTGTTTATCGACTCTACCGGTCGTAGCTATTCGGTGGCCGCTCATACCTTGCCATCAGCCCGTGGTCAGGGCGAGCCGTTGACCGGTCGTCTGACGCCGCCACCCGGCGCGAGTTTCGAATGCGTGCTGATGCCGGATGATGACTCGCTGTACGTGATCGCCTCCGACGCCGGTTACGGTTTCGTGGTCAAGGGTGAGGACTTCCAGGCCAAGAACAAGGCGGGCAAAGCGTTGCTGAGCTTGCCGAACAACTCGAAGGTCATTCTGCCGCGCCCGGTGGCTGATCGTGAGAACAACTGGCTGGCCTCGGTGACCACCGAAGGTCGCCTGCTGATCTTCAAAATCAGCGATCTGCCACAATTAGGTAAGGGCAAAGGCAACAAGATCATCGGGATTTCCGGTGAGCGTGTGGCCAGTCGCGAAGAATATGTCACGGACATCGCTGTTCTGCCGGAAGGCGCCACCTTAGTGCTGCAGGCCGGAAAACGTACCTTGTCACTGAAGGCGGACGACCTCGAACACTACAAAGGTGAGCGTGGGCGGCGTGGAAACAAACTTCCACGAGGCTTCCAGAGGGTAGATGCGCTGCTCGTCGAAAACCTCAATTAAGCGTCCCAGAGCGCTCGATCTGCGATTTAACGCGTAGATCGACGCTTTGCCGCTGGAGTCGGAACGCATATTCACGGATGATATGGCCTTTCCAAGCGCCGGCGTGGCCGAGCGTTCTTCATATTTATTGAGTATTTTCACTGTGGTTAGCCTTGTGGCAACCACCTGGATGGGACGATGACTGCTCTGCGCCTTCCTTTTATTTTGATGCTCGCCGGCGTTCTTGGCCTGGCGGGTTGCAGCACTCACCAACCGGTGTCGCTGTATCAGCTGGACAGCGGAAGTCCGGCTCAGCCTGCGCAAAGCGCGGGCATGGCGGTATTGCTCGGCCCGGTAACGGTCGCCGACTATCTGCAACGTGAGACATTGCTGCAGCGTCAGCCGGATGGCAGCTTGCAGGCTTCGACCGATGGTCGTTGGGCGGGAAGCCTGTCTTCCGACATCGATCAGCTGTTGCTGCGTCAGGTGGCAGGTCATCTGGACAGTCAACGCGTGGTGCTGGCGCCGGCAACGCTCGGCTTCACGCCGGACGTTCAGGTGCTGCTGACCATCACGCGCCTGGACTCGGGTGAGTCGCAACCGGCGATCCTTGATGCGCAATGGCGTTTGATCGACCGTCGTGGTCAGGTGCGCGATAACCGCATCATTCATCTGCAGGAACAACACGCCGGCGGTACTGCCGCGCAGGTTCAGGCTCAGGGTGTGTTGTTGCAGAAACTTGCCGAGCAGTTGTCGGTAGCGCTCAAGCCGCTGGCTAACCAGCCACCGATTGCGGAAGCGCCAAAGAAACCGGCTGCCAAGCCTGCGGCGCCAGCGACGGAACAGGAAAAGCAGCCGAAGATTCCGATGGCTTCGCCGATCCGCACCGATATGGAAGTGTTCAGGTTCTAAGCCTGGATTGATCCAACACAAAGCCCGCAGAGATGCGGGCTTTGTTGTTTCTGCAGGTTCATCTCCATTGCCTGTCCCGGCCTCATCGCCAGCAGGCTGGCTCCCACAGGGGACATGTGGACGCCATAGATCCAATGTGGGAGCCAGCCTGCTGGCGATGGGGCCAGAACAGACAACAAAAAACCCGCAGACAATCACTCATCTGCGGGCTTCTTCACATCAGGGCCTAAGGTTTACGCCCGGCGCTCATGCATCCGCGCCAGTTGCCGCTCCAGCATCGACGGATAAGGCTCCATCAGCCGCTCTACACAGCATGCACCCTCAGGGCTGGCAATCGGACGGATCCGCGCACGCTGGCGAATCAGCGCGTCGTCACTGATCTTGCGCTCCACCAGCAGCAGATTGCGGCTGTGTTGCGACAGTGCCAGGGCGTCCTGGGCGGTTTCGGTCAGTAGCAGGTCAATCTGGCTCAAGCCAAACAACTCGTCGCCCAGGGTCAGGCCCAACTGCAATTGCAGGGTGATGCCGCTGTCCGCGACTTCGATCTGCAACTGATGGCCCAGCGCCCGCAGCAACTCACCGCAGCAAATGGCGTTGGTCAGGTAGTCGTCACCGCTGTCTTCGGTGTGGAACACCATCAACGTGCTGCCATCGTTCAGGCTATGCAGTTCGCCCTCATAGAGTGACGCGGCCTGGTCGAGGCAGTCGCGATAGCGTTTCAGCAATTCTTCCAGGCGCGCACGTGGCAGGCGGCGCAACTGATCCTGGGCGCCCAGTTGCACGGCCAGCACCGCGCTGTGTTGCGGCACGTTCGATACCTGCGGTTTGACCACTGGCTTCGATGCGCTCGCTACCGACTCGTCACGCAGGTCGGCAAACGCATCGTCGTCATCTTCATCTTCTACGGTGCTGACGATATGCCGTGGCGCAGGCTTGAGGCCAGCGACAGGCTTGGTTTCGTCGAAGCTCGGATCACGCAGATTGCGCACTTCGAAGGCCGGCTCGTCGTCGCCGTCTTCGTAATCGTTTTCGTCGTACTCGGGTTCCGGCTCAGGCTCTGGCTCGGCCGGCTCCGGCGCGAAGTTGGCGTGCAGCTGGCGAGCCAGGTCGCCGATCTCGTCCTGACGCCCGGTTGCCGGGGTGTATTCATCGATGTTGCGCAGCCACACGCGCAATTGCAGCAGCGGTGTGGAGATGTGCCGACCCAGGCGCAGGCTCAAGGCCAACGACAAGGCCAACAGGATTGCACTCAAGATGCCCATGCTTTGCAGGCTGATGGTCATCGGCTGCTGGAACTGATCCATGTCCAGGCTGATGCGCAGTTGCCCGGCAGTCACGTCCTGGAAGGTGATCTTGCTCTGGTACATGCCCTCCGCTTCGCCCAGCAGGCTGTGCTTGGGGCGCTGGCCGGCTTCGGCGAGGATGCGGTTGTCCACGCTGTAGATGGCGGCGTGGGCCACCAGCTTGTTCTTGGTCAGGTTGTTGAGCAGCACGTTGAGGCTGAGGATGTCGTTGGACACCAGCAGCTCCGTGGCGGACGTGGCGGTCTGCGTGGTCAGGCTTTCGCCCAGGGCATCCGCCTGCTCGTGCATGGCCTGCTTGAACTGCAAACCCATCACACAGGCGTAGATCACCAGGGCCAGAGCGACCAGGATCACGTTATGGCTGGCAATGCGCAATGCAATCGGTACACGGCGGTGGCGCAGTGCACGGAAGATCAGCAGAAAGAAGTTATCGGTTTTTACTGGCGTGGGCCGGTTCACTTGAGCTCGGCTCTTTTGTCCGTGAAGTTGACGCGCAGTATAGCGACAGGCCCTAGACCGGCAAAGCGCTCACGGTGCCCGATGGTCACTGAAAGTGGGTAGAATGCGGTTTTTTTCCACCTGCGGGGGTGCGCCTTGCGCGAAATCGTCCTGATAAACATCACGGGAGTCGACCGTCCGGGTCTGACTGCGGCCATTACCGGCGTTCTGGCCCAGGGTGGTGTGAACATTCTCGACATCGGTCAGGCGGTGATCCACGACACCCTGTCGTTCGGCATCCTGGTTGAAATTCCTGACACCGAGCAAGGCAACTCGGTGCTCAAGGACATTCTGTTCACGGCTTACAAACTCGATCAGCAGGTGCGTTTCACGCCGGTGTCCGAAGATGATTACCAGCAGTGGGTCGGCAATCAGGGCAAAAAGCGCCACATCGTGACGCTATTGACCCGCAAAGTGACCGCCGGGCAATTGCAGGCCGTGAGCTCGATCACCGCCAAATATGGCCTGAACATCGACCACATCGATCGCTTGTCCGGGCGCATGCCGCTGGACACCCCGGCTGACAAGGGCAAGGGCTGCATCGAGTTTTCAGTGCGTGGCGAAGCGGCTGATCCGCAAGCGCTGCGGGCCGAGTTCCTCAGCGTCGCCCAGGAATTGAATGTCGATATCGCCTTCCAGGAAGATTCGCTGTTCCGCCGCAACCGTCGTCTGGCGGTGTTCGACATGGACTCCACACTGATCGAAGCCGAAGTCATCGACGAATTGGCCAAGGCCGCTGGCGTCGGCGACCAGGTGTCGGAAATCACCGAGCGGGCGATGGCCGGAGAGCTCGACTTCCGCGCCAGCTTCAAAGAGCGTCTGGCCTTGCTCAAAGGTCTGGACGTCAGCGTGCTGGATTCGATCGGCGCCTCCCTGCGCCTGACCGAAGGTGCCGAAACCCTGTTTGCCGAACTCAAGCGCCTGGGCTACAAGACTGCGATCTTGTCGGGTGGCTTCACTTACTTCGCCAAGCAATTGCAGGCCAAGCTGGGCATCGACTACGTGTTCGCCAACGAGCTGGAAGTGGTTGATGGCAAGGTCACCGGCGTGGCGGTCGAGCCGATCGTCGATGCCCAGCGCAAGGCGGATCTGCTGAAGGAGCTGGCGCACAAGGAAGGTTTGCGTCTGGAGCAGACCATCGCGGTCGGCGACGGTGCCAACGATTTGCCGATGCTGGCGATTGCCGGGCTGGGTGTGGCGTTTCGCGCCAAACCGCTGGTCAAGCAGTCGGCGAAGCAGGCGATTTCCACCCTTGGGCTGGATGGCGTGCTGTACCTGCTGGGCTTTCGGGACCGTGACGGGCAGCTCTGAGTTTTCCATAACTCAGAAAGTGCCTTTGTGGCGAGGGAGCTTGCTCCCGCTGGGCTGCGAAGCGGCCCCAAAAAATGGACTGCTAGGCAGTCCAGGCGGGAGCAAGCTCCCTCGTCACCGTTATCGGATTCACCCTCAAAGCGTTTTCCACAACGAATCAAATTCTTCCTCAATACCGACCACGCCGCTCCCCGCGGCGTTGTCGTTTCTGGTGGCCTCCAGCGAACGATAGGCAAACTGATTGAAGCTGTTGGTGCTCGCCACCCGACGGTCCAGTCCGGCCCGGCGTTCCTCGCCATTGGTGTTGATCACCACCTTGTTGCCTTCCTGAAAGGGCAGGCGCGGGGCGAGCAAGGTGGCCGGCAGGTCTATCGCGCTGATCGCGGGCAATAGCAAGCCTCGCAGATATTGGCTGTGGTCGTCACGGGTGCGCACCAGTTGCAGGCCGCAAGGCTCGGCGTAGGGCGCGACTTGCTCGATACCCATTTGCGTGCCGCCGCCGCGAACCTGGCGGATCCAGCGCACCACCGCGATGCTCCAGCCCGACCCCGCCGTATCCTCGATGCCCACCATCTCGCCTGCCTGTAACTCGGCCGGCACGTCACCGGGCCAGGCCAGGCAATAACCGCCCGGGCTGTGATTGATCACCGGCAAGGCGTAGGTCGGAAAGTGACGGTTGCGGTCGGAGTCTTTTTGATTGTCGTCGTTCTGAAGTTGCGGGTATTCGATTTCTTCGTAGGGCAGCAACGTGTCGGCGGTGCCTTGCGGCGCTGCGTCGAAGGCGTGGTGCCATTGGTCTTTTTCCCGAAGGGAGGGCGAGGTCGCCGCGAACTGTGCGCGCCCGGCACCGGGATGTTTCAGGATCTCGCTGAACGGACGCTGCCCGCCCAGATAGAAGTGCAGCGCGCTCATGCCCACGCACAAGGTCAAGGTCCCTTGACTGGGCGTGCGCTGGAAACTGCGTTCGACCGCCTGGCCCCAGGCGGCATTCAGGTGTTGCAGCGTATCCAGGCTCAATCCTGCCGGCACGGGCAGTGGCACCGCACTGTCGGTTTTTTGCAAATGGGCATCAATGGCTGTGACCAGCGGCAGCGTATCGAGCCCCAGCAAGCATTCCTGTTGCTCGGGCCGGAATTTCGAACGGTAACGCGGCCCGATGTCGAGCTCCGGTGCGACGCCAAACAGTCCGCCGCTCGCGGATTCCGGTTGCAGCTTGATCAATTTGCTCCACGGCTCCAGCACTTCGGCGAGCCGCGCGATCTGGTTCTGGCGCAGTTGGTTGCATCGTGCGGCGCCCAGCAGCAGTGCGACCACGTACGTCTGTTCGATGCTCAGGGTTTGCGTCTGGCTGGCCAGCTCATCGCGCAGGCTCAGGTGCTGGAGCCGATGAGAACAGGCAATCCGATACAGCAGATGCAGTTCCAGCCACACACCTTCCGGCACCGGGCAATAGAGCTCGGTGGCGCGGATCAGAGGACCGTTGAGGCAATGGATCGCCCGTTGCAATGCTTGGGCCAGCAGCGGCGCGCGGTCCTTGCTGAGGCGCGGCGAGAGGCGCACGACGATCTGTTTATAGCCAATCGCCAAATGACTTTGCAGCGCCTGGCAGAGGTTGGCGATCTTGCGCGAACGCTCGTCGAGGACAATCGACTGGTACAGGAAGTGCCGCTCCAGGTGTTTGCAAACGTAATACACCTCGGGCCTGAGTAACTCGAGTAATTGCAGACGATTGTCGCTGGGTGTCAGCAGTTGATTCAGTTCGCTCAAGCCTTGATAGAGCTGGCGAGCGGTTTCGCCGATGTTGGCCTTGGGGAGGTCGGCGATCCAGCGCTTGAGGTCGCGCGGGGTGGCTTCGCAGAACGACAGGCGCAACTGTGCAGGGATCGGCGCGCGTAGCAAAAGGTGAGGACTGGTCTCATTCATGCCGTGAACAAACTCCAACCGGGAAAATGGGCAGTGAATGACCTGACTGTAGCAGTTCTGGTCGGCGACCGTTTGTCTGTCAGCCGAGTGAGGTTCGAGTGTGCTACTAATCTGACAGACGTGCGACTGGATACGCACGGTCGTACGGCCTGCTGCCTGTGCCGGGCAGGTCTCTCGTAACTTCAAGGAGATGAAGTTTATGTCTAGATACGTAGTGGCAAATCAATGGGGCGGTAGTTCTGCACCCTGGCATCCGGGCGGAGACTGGACGTTAGGCGCGCGGGACAACCAGAAGGTTGTCGCGATCGAGATCAAGTCGAGCGATGGCGGCAAGAGCTTCACCGGCACCATGACGTACGCGGGTGAAGGTCCCATTGGCTTCAAGGCTCAGCGCACGGGCCAGAACCAGTACAACGTTGAAAACCAGTGGGGCGGTAACGACGCTCCATGGCATCCGGGTGGCAAGTGGGTCATCGGGGGCCGGGACAATCAGAACGTTGTCGCGTTGAGCGTGACCTCCAGTGATGGAGGGAAAAACCTCAGTGGCACCAATACCTACGCCAACGAAGGACCGATCGGTTTTCGTGGACAGATAGAGTAGGGGCACCACCGAAATGTCCGACCCCACGAAGACGTTCGTGGGGTTCGGATCAGGGGATCAGGCTTTTGGCAGGCCCATGCCCTGGCCCATCTGCACCGGCGAACCGGCCGCCAGTTCTTCAGCCCACTGCACTTGATCAGGGCCGAACAGCACTACAGCCGTCGAACCCAGCTTGAAACGACCCAGTTCCGCACCTTTTTCCAGGTGGATCGGCGCACGAGCCGCTTCGTCGTAGCGGAAGGTTTTCAGCTCGCGCTTCGGTGGCGTCACCAGGCCCGCCCAGACGGTTTCGATCGATGCGACGATCATCGCGCCCACCAGCACCACGGCCATCGGCCCGCGCTCGGTGTCGAAAATGCACGCCACACGCTCGTTGCGGGCAAACAATTCCGGAACGTTTTCAGCGGTGGTCTGATTGACCGAGAAAATCCGGCCTGGAATGTAGACCATCTCGCGCAATGTGCCGGCCAGCGGCATGTGCACGCGGTGGTAGTCCTTCGGTGACAGGTAAATGGTCGCGAAATCACCGCCCATGAACGGCGCTGCGTTGGCAGCGTCACCGCCCAGCAACTCCAGCACGCTGAAGCTGTGGCCCTTGGCCTGGAACACGCGACCGTGTTCGATCGGACCGAGCTGGCTGACCGCGCCGTCGGCCGGGCTGAGGATCGCGCCCGGGGTTTCGTCCAGCGGACGAGCGCCGTCTTTCAACGCGCGGGTGAAGAACGCGTTGAAGTGCTCGTAGGCGGTCAGGTCTTCGACCAGGGCCTGGGACATGTCCACCTGATAGCGCTTGGCGAACCACGCGGTGAACGCATTCTTGAACCAGCGCACGCGGCATTCGGCGATGCAGCCGGCCAATCGCGAGAGCAAGTGGTGGGGCAGCAGGTATTGGCTGAGGATAAACAAACGCTTATTCATTAACTGTCCTTAAAAACCTTAAATCTCTACAGGCGTATCGGGATGGTTGCCCCATTCGCCCCAGGAGCCGGCGTAGCCTTTGACCCGCGGATAACCGAGGGACTTGGCCACCAGATAGGTGAAACCAGAACGGTGGTGAGTCTGGCAGTGGGTAATCACTTCTTTGTCTTTACTGATCCCGAGTTGTTCGAGGATCTGCGGCATGTCGGTACGGATGCGCAGGTTCCGCGCCCGATCCATGCCCGCGGTCCATTCGAAATTGACCGCGCCGGGAATGTGTCCGGCCTTGGCCGCCAGGACTTTCTCGCCGGAGTACTCCAGCGGCCCGCGCGCGTCCCAGATCGCCAGGTCGGGGGCACCGAGACGGCTTTGCAGGTACTCGCGGGTGGCGGTGGGTTCATCGTGCAGGGTCAGGGCAACCGGGCCGCCGACCGCGGGAGGGATCTGGATCGACATGGGCAAGCCTTCTGCCAGCCACGCCGTCAGGCCGCCATCGACATAGTGGTACTTGCTGTGGCCGATGACGTCCAGCAGCCAGATAAAACGCCCGGCCCAACCGCCGCCTTCGTCGTCATACACGACGTAGACCGCGTCGGGGTTGTGGCCCAGCTCACCGAACAACGCTTCGAGTGCCGCGTGCGGCGGCATCAAGCCTGGCGCCGGCGGCTGTCCGAGTTGCGTGCGTTTCGGATCGACAAAACGCGCACCGGGAATATGCCCTTCGGCATAGCGGGCACTGCTGGTCAGGTCCACCAGAATCAGTTCGCGGGCGTCGAGACGGGCGAGCAAGTCGCTCGGCTCGATCACCAGCGGCAAGCCAGAGAAGTCAGACATGTGAGGTCTCCAGGGCATAAAGGGGAGGATTGTAGCGGGTCATTGGCCGCGATGGCTAAAGCTGTGCAGGGCTTTCTCGATGCACTGCGCGGTTTTGCCAAAGGCCTGCACGGTGATTTCCGAGAACGGCCCGCCCCCCTGATCCGCCACGACGATCATGATCACGCGGCCGTTGTTGACCAGCGAGCGCAACAGCAGGTGTTCGCCACCGAACTGCGAACGCAGGCCGGCCGGCAGCAGGGCCGAAAATTGCGCGTTGTTGGCCGGAGACAGGCGCACCTGCGCCTGTTGCGAAAGCAGGCGTTGCAGTACGGTGCTTTGGCTGACCACGAAATTCAGGCCCGCGGCTTCTTTCGGCAACCCGGCGATCTGGTGCACGCGCAGATTGGCGTGCGTGCGGTCGGCCATCAGGATCATCACCCGACGCATGCCGCACGCGACCAGCGCGTCACGGGCCGAGTTGGTCAAGTGCATGGCATTGGTGAAACGACTCGGCTCTACCAGCAGTTCGGCGCATTGTGCGCGCCACTTGGCCAGGTCTTCGGCGGTCGGTGCCGGGGCTGGCAGCAGTCCGGCGTGAACGCGGTTCATGCCCCACGGCCAGAGCAGCGCAACGGCTGGGTGCCAGAGGTCGGGCATGGCGTGTTGACGCGCACTGTTGGCGGCCTGCTGGTGCAATTGTTGCTGCACTTCGTCCATCGGCATTTGCAGGTAAAGGCTGGTCAGGTACTGCCAGCGTTCGCTGTGCGGACTGTCCCAGGCCTGTTGCGCCGACAGCGCCAGACCGTTGGCCAGCAACACGGTGTTGGCCGGTTGATTGAGCCAGCGGCGAAGGGTCGGATCGTCATCAAGACGGTTCTGCTGGCGCAATGGATGATCGCTGTCGCGGGCGATACGCAGGACTTTCACCAGTTCCCGCTGCTCGTTGAGCAACAACTTGTAACCCTGCTGCACCCAGATCGGCAGGTGCCAGATATCCACCAGCGCCTGAGCGATTTCCAGCAGGCGAACGCCGAACAATTGTTTCTCGACGTTGCGGGCCGACTCGCCTTTATGGATGACCCGCAGTTCCCATTCTTCAAGCAGCTGCGGATGGGTCAACGCCATGGGCCACAGCGGCGAAAGAAACAGCAGGCTGCCCCAGTGGATGTCCTGCCACAGCCGCGCCAGGCGAGCGGCGAAAAAACCGTTGGCCTGTTGCGTCGCGTGCTGACTGATCATCTGCAACTGACGCAGGGCCACGGGGATTTGCGATTCAGGTTCCGCGGGCAGCCGGGCGAGCAGTTCTTCGGTGCGCTTCAAACCGAGGCGATTGATCGCCACCTCAAGGTTTTCCGCCGGCTCGGTCATGCTGCCGTGGGTGTGCCGGTTGGCTTCGCGGATCACGCTCAAGGCCAGGGCGGGGCTGTCTTGCATCAACTCGGCGATATCGCGCAGGGAACTGCGATCGTCGCGGATGGCTTTGCAGACACGGTCGTGACTGGCCTGCGGAACCGGCAGGCGCACACCATCAAGAAGCTTGACCCAGCCTTCGAGTGTGGTGGGTTTTGGAGTTGGGACGTTCGTTTCGTTAGCCATGTCTGGACGCGACCATCGTCTGCATTACCTATGCCTGGAGCGGGCCAAATTGGCTTTTCGCCTGAACTGGCTATAGTCTGGCGCAGTTTTGCCGATAAGTAGAAGAAGAGATTTTTTAACTTCCGAATATGACCTTGAACCCGACTCAGTAAGTGCTCTCCTACCTATGGCTAAAATAATCGGCATCATCGTCGTATTCGCGAGCGTGCTCGGCGGATACGTGCTCTCCCACGGCAAGATTGCAGCCCTGATTCAACCCTTCGAGGTGTTGATCATCGGTGGTGCGGCCCTTGGCGCATTCCTCCAGGCCAACCCCGGTTACATGACCCTGCACGTGCTCAAGAAGTCCTTGAGCATGTTCGGGTCGCGGTTCAATCACGGCTACTACCTTGAAGTGTTGGGCCTGATCTACGAGATCCTCAACAAGAGCCGCCGCGAAGGCATGATGGCCATCGAAGGCGACATCGAAGATGCCGCTGCGAGTCCCATCTTCGCCAAGTACCCGTCGGTGCTCAAGGACGAGCGCATGACCGCGTTCATCTGCGATTACCTGCGCATCATGTCCTCCGGCAACATGGCTCCCCATGAGCTGGAAGGCCTGTTCGACATGGAGCTCTACAATCTCAAGGAAGACCTGGAGCACCCCTCCCACGCGGTGAACGGCATCGCCGACGCCATGCCCGGTTTCGGTATCGTTGCGGCGGTATTGGGTATCGTGGTGACCATGGCGTCCCTGGGCGAAGGCGACCAGAAATCCATCGGTCTGCACGTCGGTGCGGCACTGGTCGGTACGTTCTTCGGTATTTTGGCCGCCTACGGTTTCTTCGGTCCGCTGGCCCATTCCCTGGCCCACGATGCCAAGGAAGAACTGAATGTCTACGAAGCCATCAAGGCTTCGCTGGTGGCTTCGGCTTCCGGCATGCCGCCATCGCTGGCGGTAGAGTTCGGGCGCAAGGTTCTGTACCCGGCGCACCGTCCTAGCTTCGCTGAGCTGGAACAAGCGGTTCGCGGTCGCTAAGCCATGGAAAACAATCAGCCGATAATCATCAAGCGCGTCAAGCGCATCGCCGGCGGGCATCACGGGGGCGCCTGGAAAATCGCCTTCGCCGACTTCGCGACGGCGATGATGGCGTTCTTCCTGGTGCTGTGGCTGCTGTCTACCGCAACACCGGAACAGAAGATCGCCATCGCCGGTTACTTCAAGGACCCGGTCGGCTTTTCCGAAAGCGGCACGCCTTACGTCATCGACCTGGGCGGCACGCCGACCCTGGCGCCGGAAAACACCCTCAACCCCGAGGTGAAATCCCAGCCGCAGCCGGACAAGGTAACTGTCGACGCCGAACAGGTCGAAGGCATGGCCGAGATGGTGGAGAAGGAACGCCTCGAACTGTTGCTGCAAGAATTGCAGAACAAGGTCGAAGAGAACCCGCAGCTGAAGAAATTCAAGGACCAGATTCTGTTCGAGATCACGCCGGACGGTTTGCGCATCCAGATCGTGGACGCCGAAAACCGCCCGATGTTCGACTCGGGTTCAGCGCGTCTCAAGCCTTACTTCGAAGACATCCTGCTGGCCATGGCTGACACCATCAAAGCGGTGCCGAACAAGATCAGCATCAGCGGCCACACCGATGCCAAGCAGTACTCGGGCACTGGTGACTTCGGTAACTGGGAGCTTTCGGCCAACCGGGCCAACGCCGCACGCCGTGCGCTGGTGGCCGGCAGTTATCCGGAACAGCAGATCGCACGAGTGGTCGGTTATGCCTCGTCGGCCTTGTTCGATCGCGAGAACCCGCTCAACCCGGTCAACCGCCGAATCGACATTGTCGTGCTGACCAAGAAAGCCCAGCGTGCCATCGAAGGTTCGCAAGGCGCGGAACCGACGCCAGAGCCGACCCAGGGGCAGGGTGGCCCGGGTGAGGTGCCTGCCACGCCAGCTGATCCGAACGCGTTGCCGGCGGATAAAGAGCCGTTGCCGGCGCATGAGCTTCGTGAGCGGTTGAATCTGTTTGATGATCCCAAGCCAGCAGACCCGCCGAAACAGTGACGCACAAAAAAGCCGCGAGATGATCGCGGCTTTTTTGTCTCTGCTGTCCCGTCCTGAATAAGGTTTACACCTTCTGACTTCTTTTCAGGAAGGTGCAATGGATACGGGCACGAAGCGCAGTCAGCGTGATTACACACTGGCTTTTAAATTATCGGTTGTCCACCAGGTCGAAAAAGGCGAGTTGAGTTATAAAGAGGCTCAGCGGCGCTATGGGATTCAGGGTCGGTCGACGGTGCTGGTTTGGTTACGCAAACATGGTCGCCAGGACTGGAGCCAAGGCGCCTCCATTCGTTCCCAGAGGATCAGACCTATGGACGAGCCAACCTTGCCACTGACTCCCGAGCAAAGAATCAAAGAACTCGAAGAACAACTGGCGCTGGCAACTCAGAAAGCCCAATTCTTTGAAGCCGTGGTCGATGTTCTGAAAAATGACTACGGCGTATCTGTCGTAAAAAAGCGACCCGGCAAGTCGTTGCGCAAACCCAAACCCTGAGTGTCAGCAGGGCTTGCCAATTTATGGGAATAAGCCGTCAGGCCTATTACAAACGCAACCGGGTCTACAGGGCTCGGGCCGACCAGGATCAGCAGCTCATAACGTTTGTAGAGAAGGTCCGTGTTCGCCAACCGTGCATCGGCACTCGCAAGCTGCATTCGATGATGCATGAGCAGCGTGAGCAACAGGAGCTCCATGTTGGCCGGGATCGTTTGTTCGCGGTTTTGCGGGAAAGCCGCCAGTTGGTCCGCAGAAAACGGGCGTATCACAAGACGACCGACAGCCATCATCGCTTCCGCCGACACCCCAATCTGCTGAAACCAAGCCCGGAACAAATAGTCGCTACCGGCCCAGAACAGGTCTGGGTGGCCGATATTACGTACCTGCCTACCCGTGATGGCGTTGCCTATTTGAGTTTAGTGACGGATGTCTTTTCGAGAAAAATAGTCGGCTATCACGTGCATGAAAGTCTGCACACCGACTCCGTGGTGCAAGCCTTTCGAATGGCTTTGAAGCGACGTCGAAGCGTTCAGAAACTAGTCCATCACTCGGATCGAGGCGCCCAGTACTGCTCGGCCCTTTATCAAGAAATGCACGCAAAGCATGGCATCACTTGCTCGATGACCGACGGCTACGACTGCTACCAAAACGCCTTGGCAGAGCGGGTCAACGGCATCTTGAAAACAGAGTTCTTGATCCACCGACCTGCGGATTTTGCGCAGGCCACACAGATGGTGCGAGAGGCCGTCACGATCTACAACCAGGAGCGGCCGCACCTCTCTTTAAAATACAAAACGCCCGATGCGGTGCATCGGGCGTTAGGGTGAAACAGGTGTAAACCTATTTCAGGACTAGACATGCAGGAAGCGGCTTAGTAACTGCTCTCCGGCAAACTCGCGATGATCGAGCGATAGCTGTTCATCCGTTGCTGCTGCACGCGGCCTTCTTCCAATGCCTTGAGCAATGCGCAACCCGGCTCGCGGTCGTGCTTGCAGTCGCGGAAGCGGCAGGTGCCGATCAGGTCGTTGAACTCGATGAAGCCGGCTTCGACGTCGGCGCGGCTGACGTGGCCGAGGCCGAACTCACGAATACCCGGGGAGTCGATCAGCTCTCCGCCACCGGGGAAGTGGAACAACCGCGCGGTGGTGGTGGTGTGAGTGCCTTGGCCGGACAGCTCGGACAACGGGCCGACGCGGGTGTCGACTTCCGGCAGCAGGCTGTTGACCAGCGACGACTTGCCGACGCCGGACTGGCCGACGAACACGCTGATGCGCCCGTCCAGCTGTTCCTGAAGTTGTTCCATGCCATTGCCATGGTGCGCCGACACTTCGAGGACCGGATAACCCAGCGTGCGGTAAACCGCGAGCAAGGCATTCAGCGCCGGGGCGTTCTGCTCGTCGATCAGGTCGAATTTGTTGAGCAGCAGCAGCGGCCGAATCCCGGCATGCTCCGCCGCGACCAGATAGCGGTCGATCAGGTTGGCGTGAGGCTCGGGCAGTGGCGCGAAGACGATGACGATCATGTCGACGTTGGCGGCTACGGGCTTGAGCTGGCCACGGCTGTCCGGACGGCAGAGTTCGTTCTTGCGCGGCAGTTGCGCCACGATCACACCGATACCCTGGTTGCCGGCACGCCAGACCACCTGGTCGCCGGTCACCAGCGCCGGCAGGTTGGCGCGCAAGTGGCAGCGGAACACCTGTCCGGCCAAATCGCCATCGAGGGCTTCGACTTCGACCTGCACACCGAAGTGCGCGATCACCAGGCCGGTCTGTTCCGGACCCAGGTCGCCACCTTCGAGTGCCTCGACAGCCGAGGACTCGCGTTTGGCGGCGCGTGCAGCGCGTTCGCCCTGAATCTTTTCGATGCGCCAGTTTTGACGACGATTGAGTTGGCGTTTGGCCATGGGTGTTCCGTATCAAGAATGCAGCGATTAGGTAAAACGGCCGCGAGTTTAGCACGCCCGGCCACCGGCCTAGGCTAAACTGCGCAGCATTGCCTAGGAGCCGACACATGCAAAACCCGCAGAATCTGATCTGGATCGACCTGGAAATGACCGGTCTGAACCCTGATACTGACGTCATCATCGAGATGGCCACCATCGTCACCGACAGCGATCTGAACACCTTGGCCGAAGGGCCGGTGATCGCGATCCATCACAGTGATGAAATCCTCGCCGGCATGGACGAGTGGAACACCCGTCAACACGGCGGTTCGGGCCTGACCCAGCGCGTGCGCGACAGCCGCATCAGCATGGCCGAAGCGGAAGCCGAGACCATTGCCTTCCTGGAGAAGTGGGTGCCGAAGGGCAAGTCGCCGATCTGTGGCAACAGCATTTGCCAGGACCGTCGCTTCCTTTATACCCACATGAAATCCCTGGAAAGCTATTTCCACTACCGCAACCTCGACGTCTCGACCCTGAAAGAACTGGCCGCTCGCTGGGCGCCGGACGTGCGCGACAGCTTCAAGAAAGGCAGCACCCACCTGGCGTTGGACGACATCCGCGAATCCATCGCCGAGTTGCAGCATTACCGCAAGCATTTCATCAAGTTCTGATTGGCGGCGGAGGGCTTTTGTGGCGAGGGAGCTTGCTCCCGCTCGGCTGCGAAGCAGTCGCAACCCAGTCGATGCGGTACATCTGAAAGAGCAAGGTGTCTGGTTTTGGGGCCGCGTCGCGGCCCAGCGGGAGCAAGTGTCCTCGCCACAGGTACTCAGTGTCTGTTCTTGCCCTCTTTTGGTGCCGGGACTAAATGGCTAGACTGCGCGCCTTCCTGCAAGGACCGCCACCATGTTGCTGATGCTTTACCTGATCGCCATTACCGCCGAAGCCATGACCGGTGCCCTGTCTGCCGGTCGTCGGGGCATGGACTGGTTCGGCGTGGTGCTGATCGCCTGCATCACGGCGTTGGGCGGTGGTTCGGTGCGTGACGTGCTGCTCGGCCATTACCCGCTGACGTGGGTGAAACACCCGGAATACCTGGTGCTGACATCGATTGCAGCCATGTTCACGGTCTTCGCTGCGCGCTGGATGCGTCACTTGCGCTCACTGTTTCTGGTGCTCGACGCCGTGGGCCTGGTGGCGTTCACCCTGATCGGCTGCATGACTGCCCTGGAAATGGGCCACGGCATGCTGGTGGCCTCGGTCAGCGGCGTGATCACCGGGGTATTCGGCGGCATTCTGCGCGACATCTTCTGTAACGACATCCCGCTGATCTTCCGTCGCGAACTCTACGCCAGCGTGTCGTTCGCGGCGGCGTGGTGCTACATGCTGTGCCTGTATTTGAACGTGCCGGGAGAACAGGCAATTCTGATCACCCTGTTCGGCGGCTTCCTGCTGAGGTTGTTGGCGATTCGTTTCCACTGGGAAATGCCGAAATTCGTTTATAACGACGAAGCCTGACGTTCGGCGTGTTGCTTCAACGCCCATTCCACATGCTCGCGAACCAGTTCCGACGGATACTCGCGCCGCGCCTTCAACGCTTCCAGCACCGGAATGCTCGACGGCGCATTCCCCAGGCCCACCGCCAGATTCCGCAACCAGCGCTCATAACCGGCACGCCGTAACGGCGAGCCTTCAGTGCTGCTGAGGAACTTGTCTTCGTCCCACATAAACAGCTCCGCCAGTTCGGCGTTGTCCAGATTGTGCCGTGGCTTGAAGTCGCTTTCGCCGGACGGGCGAGCGAAGCGGTTCCAGGGGCAGACGATCTGGCAGTCGTCGCAGCCGAAGACCCGATTGCCGATCAATGGCCGCAAGTCTTCGGGGATCGCGCTTTTCAGTTCGATGGTCAGGTAGGAAATGCAACGTCGGGCATCCAGCACATAAGGCCCGACAAAGGCGTTGGTCGGGCAGATGTCGAGGCACGCGGTGCAGCGGCCGCAATGTTCGGTGCTGTGGGGCGGGTCGATGGGCAGCGGCAAGTCGACAAACAGCTCACTGAGGAAGAAATAACTGCCGGCCTTGCGATTCAAGACCAGGGTATTTTTGCCGATCCATCCAAGGCCCGCCTGTTCCGCAATGGCTTTTTCCAGCACCGGCGCACTGTCGACAAACGCGCGGTAGCCGAACGGGCCGATGACCGCCTGAATCTTTTCTGCCAGTTGTTGCACACGTTTACGGATCAATTTGTGGTAATCGCGGCCCAAGGCATAACGCGACACGTAGGCTTTTTCCGGTTGGGCGAGGCGTTTGGCCATTTCAGTATCACCCGGCAGGTAATCCATGCGCAGGGACACCACCCGAAGCGTACCGGGCACGAGCTCTTCCGGGTGTGAGCGTTTAGTGCCGTGGGCACCCATGTAGTCCATTTCGCCGTGGTAGCCGGCCGCAAGCCAGCGCTCCAGGTGCTGTTCATGCTCGGCCAGGTCCAGGCCGCTGATGCCGACTTGCTGAAAGCCCAGCTCGCGGCCCCAGTCCTTGATGGATTGGGCGAGGGCGGGCAGGTCTGTGGTAATAGCAGGCATGAGGCGAGAGAAACCGGAGCTGAGGTGCGTATAATTCTGCCAGACATCGGAGCCCGAAGACGCATGCCGCACACTAAAGATGATTTACCCGACGCGCTGTACAGCGCCGCACAAGTGCGAGCCCTCGATGCGAGCCTGATTGCGGCGGGTACGCCGGGCTTCGAATTGATGCACCGTGCGGCACGGGCGACCTGGCGTGCGCTGGTCCGACAGTGGCCGACGGCCAACGAGCTGACGGTAGTCGCCGGTCAAGGCAATAACGCCGGTGATGGCTATCTGGTGGCGGTGTTGGCCCGGCGTGCCGGCTGGCATGTGCGCGTATTGGCGGCGGGTGATCCTCAGCGTTTGCAGGGCGATGCCGGGTTGGCCCACGCCGAGGCCCTGTCCGAAGGCGTTGCCGTTCAAGCCTGGAGCGCGCAATCCGATTTGCGCGGTGTCGTGTTGGACGCCTTGCTGGGCACCGGTCTGACAGGCGAGGTGCGAGAGCCTTACGCCAGTGTCATCGCCGCGATCAATGCCAGCGATCTGCCGGTTGCTGCCGTGGACATTCCTTCGGGACTGTGTGCCGATACAGGGCGTGTGCTCGGCGTGGCCGTTCGGGCGAATCTGACCGTGACCTTCATCGGTTTGAAGTTGGGGCTGTTCACGGGCGAAGCGGCGGACGTGGTGGGTGAGTTGGTTTTCAATGATCTGCAGGCTTCTCCCGAGTCGTACAACGGGATTGGCGTCAGTGCGCGTCGCCTGACGGCCGGCAATTTGCCGCGTTTGGCGGATCGCGCGCCGACTGCCCATAAAGGCAAATTCGGCCATGTTTTGTTGATCGGCGGGGATCGCGGCTTTGGCGGTGCCATTTTGTTGAGCGCGCAAAGTGCCCTGCGCAGTGGGGCCGGCATGGTTTCGGTGGCCACCCGCAGCGAGCATGTGCCCGCAGCACTCGCCCGAATCCCCGAAGCCATGGTAATGGGCACTTCGTCAGCCAATCAGTTGATGGGATTGCTGCAAAAGGTTTCCGTGCTGGTAGTGGGGCCGGGCCTGGGGCAGGCTTCGTGGGGGCGCAGTCTGTTGTCGGCGGCGGCCAATGCGCCGTTGCCGCAGGTATGGGACGCCGACGCGCTGAACCTGCTGGCCGAACAACATGTGAGCTTGCCCATGGACTGCGTGATCACCCCGCATCCAGGGGAGGCGGCGCGGTTGCTCGGGATAAGTACCGCTGAAGTTCAGGCTGACCGTCCGTCCGCCGCTCACGCATTGAGCAAAAAATACACAGCTGTCGTGATTCTGAAAGGCGCCGGCAGCCTGATCGCCAGTCCCGACGGGCGCCTGGCGTTGTGTCATCAAGGCCACCCGGCCATGGCCACCGCTGGTCTGGGCGATGTGCTGGCTGGATTGGTTGGCGCATTGCTGGCGCAAGGCATGAATGCGTACGACGCCGCTTGCCTGGCGGTCTGGCTGCACGCCAATGCCGGTGCGCAACAAGGTAAATCGGGCCGTGGGCTGGCGGCCAGTGATCTGATTCCAGCCATTCGTCAGTTGTTGGAGGAGCAAGCACCGTGTCTGAAGTAACCCTGTACCTGGCTGATGAAGAGGCGATGACCGCATTTGGCGAGCGCATCGCAAAAACCACTCAAGGGCACGGTCTGATTTTTCTGGAAGGGGATCTGGGGGCGGGCAAGACCACGCTGTCGCGGGGCATCATCCGGGGCCTGGGGCATGCAGGCGCGGTTAAAAGTCCGACCTTCACGCTGGTCGAGCCCTACGAGATCGGTGACATCCGCGCCTTCCATTTCGATCTCTATCGCTTGGTCGACCCTGAAGAACTGGAGTACCTCGGCATCCGCGACTACTTCGAAGACGACGCGTTATGCCTGATCGAATGGCCCCGCAAAGGTGCAGGCTTTTTGCCAAAGCCCGACCTGACCATTACCATTAGCCCGCAAGGCAGCGGGCGTTCGCTGAAAATTTTGTCCCAGGGCTCGCGTGGCGAGTCGTGGTGTGCCGCTTTGGCATTGGAATCCAATTAAATGATGGGGTCAGGTATGCGCTTTCGCGCGATGGTAGCTGCCGTAGGGATGTTGTTTTTGGCGGTGACCGTCGACGCTGTGGCTGAAACAAAGGTCAACAGCGTTCGCCTGTGGCGGGCGCCGGACAACACACGGTTGGTGTTCGACCTGACCGGGCCGGTGCAGCACAGCGTTTTCACCCTGACATCCCCGGATCGACTGGTTATCGACATCAATGGCGCGTCCCTCGGCGCACCACTGAACGTCAATGCTTCGAATACGCCCATCACCGCCATGCGTTCGGCCCAACGCACGCCGACCGACTTGCGTGTGGTCATCGACCTGAAAAAAGCCGTCACGCCAAAAAGCTTCACCCTGGCGCCGAACGCCCAGTACGGCAATCGTCTGGTGGTCGATCTGTTCGATAACGCCGCCGACGCCGCGCCGATCCCGCCGCCGACCAACGTGGCGACCGTGGCACCGGTCCCTGTCACGCCGGTAGATCCACCGGTCAAATTGCCGCCCGCTCCGGCTGGCAAGCGCGACATCATCGTGGTCATCGATGCCGGCCACGGCGGTGAAGACCCGGGCGCCTCCGGCTCTCGCGGCCAGCGTGAAAAAGACGTGGTGCTGGCCATCGCCCGCGAATTGCAGCGTCAGGTCAACGGCATGAAGGGCTTCCGCGCCGAACTGACCCGCACCGGTGACTACTTCATCCCGTTGCGTGGCCGTACCGAAATCGCCCGCAAGAAGGGCGCTGACCTCTTTGTCTCCATCCACGCCGACGCCGCGCCTTCGGCGGCTGCGTTCGGTGCGTCGGTGTTCGCCTTGTCTGATCGCGGCGCCACCTCTGAAACAGCCCGCTGGCTGGCCGACAGCGAAAACCGCTCCGACTTGATCGGCGGTGCCGGCAACGTCAGCCTCGACGACAAGGACCGAATGCTCGCAGGCGTTCTGCTCGACCTGTCGATGACCGCGTCTCTGACCTCCAGCCTGAACGTTGGCCAAAAAGTGCTGAGCAACATCGGTCGCGTGACGCCACTGCACAAACAGCGCGTGGAACAAGCCGGTTTCATGGTGCTGAAATCGCCGGACATCCCGTCGATCCTGGTGGAAACCGGATTCATCTCCAACGCCAACGAAGCGTCGAAACTCGCGGCGGCCAGCCACCAGCAAGCGCTGGCGCGCTCGATCAGCAGCGGCGTGCGTCAGTTCTTCCAGCAGAATCCACCGCCGGGCACTTACATTGCCTGGTTGCGTGATTCCGGCAAGATCGCCCAGGGCCCACGGGATCACCGGGTCAACCCGGGCGAAACCCTGGCGATGATTGCCGTGCGTTATCAGGTGTCCCCGGCCACCTTGCGCAGTGCCAACAATCTCAAAAGTGACGAGCTGAAAATCGGTCAGACCCTGACCATTCCCGGCACTGAACTGGCGTCCAAAGAATGAATCAGGCCGTGATCAACAGCGCTCGCATCGAGCTCCTCAGCCCGCGACTGGCGAACCAGATTGCCGCCGGTGAGGTGGTTGAGCGTCCCGCTTCGGTGATCAAGGAGTTGCTGGAAAACAGCCTCGACTCCGGCGCCAGGCGCATCGATGTCGATGTCGAGCAGGGCGGCGTCAAGCTGCTGCGGGTGCGCGACGATGGCAGCGGCATTTCTGCCGATGACCTGCCACTGGCCCTGGCGCGACACGCCACCAGCAAGATCCGCAACCTGGAAGATCTCGAACAGGTCATGAGTCTCGGGTTTCGCGGTGAAGCACTCGCCTCGATCAGCTCCGTGGCGCGCCTGACCCTGACGTCCCGCACCCGCGATGCCGATCAGGCCTGGCAGGTTGAAACCGAAGGCCGGGACATGGCGCCCCGCGTGCAACCGGCCGCTCACCCGGTGGGTACTTCGGTGGAAGTGCGTGACCTGTTCTTCAACACTCCGGCGCGGCGCAAATTCCTCAAGACCGAAAAAACCGAATTCGATCACCTCCAGGAAGTGATCAAGCGTCTGGCCCTGGCGCGCTTCGACGTGGCGTTCCATTTGCGCCACAACGGCAAAACCATCCTCAGCCTGCACGAAGCCCAAGATGACGCTGCCCGTGCGCGGCGAGTGGCGGCGATTTGCGGTTCGGGTTTTCTGGAACAGGCGCTGCCGATCGAGATCGAGCGCAATGGTCTGCATTTATGGGGTTGGGTTGGCTTGCCGACGTTCAACCGCAGCCAGGCGGACTTGCAGTATTTCTTCGTCAACGGCCGTGCCGTACGCGACAAACTGGTAGCCCACGCGGTGCGCCAGGCGTATCGCGACGTGCTGTTCAATGGTCGGCACCCGACGTTCGTGCTGTTTTTCGAAGTCGATCCGGCCGGTGTCGACGTCAACGTGCACCCGACCAAACACGAAGTACGCTTCCGTGACGGACGCATGGTTCACGATTTTCTTTATGGCACCTTGCACCGCGCTTTGGGCGATGTACGGCCGGATGATCATTTGGCGGCGCCGGTGGCGACGGCCATTGTTCGCCCGACCGGCATCGATGCGGGGGAATTCGGTCCCCAAGGCGAAATGCGCCTGGCGGCCAATGCGCTGCTGGAACAGCCTCAGGCACAACCGTCATTCAACACCGCTGCGGGTTCCGGCGCTGGCGCCGGTTATCAGTATCAGTACACGGCGCGTCCACAGTCGGGCGTGCCTGCGGCTGAAGCCCAGGCGGCGTATCGTGAATTTTTTGCGCCGTTGCCTGAAGCCAACGCCGTCGCACTTCCGGCCGGTCAGGACGATATTCCTCCGCTGGGTTATGCGCTGGCGCAGCTCAAAGGCATCTACATTCTTTCGGAAAACGCCCAGGGCCTGGTGCTGGTGGACATGCACGCCGCGCACGAGCGGATCATGTACGAACGCCTGAAAGTCGCCATGGCCAGCGAAGGCCTGAGCGGTCAACCGTTGTTGGTGCCGGAGTCTTTGGCTGTGAGCGAGCGCGAAGGTGACTGCGCCGAAGAAAACGTCGCGTGGTTCCAGCGTCTGGGCTTTGAATTGCAGCGTCTGGGCCCGGAAACGCTGGCCATCCGGCAGATTCCAGCCTTGCTCAAGCAGGCGGAAGCCAATCGATTGGTGAGCGACGTGTTGTCGGATTTGATGGAATACGGCACCAGCGACCGGATTCAGGCGCACCTGAACGAATTGCTCGGCACCATGGCCTGCCACGGCGCGATTCGGGCGAATCGGCGTCTGGCCCTGCCGGAAATGAACGGTCTGCTGCGTGATATGGAAAACACCGAGCGCAGCGGTCAATGTAACCATGGCCGGCCGACCTGGACCCAATTGGGCCTGGACGATCTGGACAAACTGTTCCTGCGCGGTCGTTGATGAGCCAGCTCCCTCCTGCGATTTTCCTGATGGGCCCGACAGCAGCGGGCAAGACCGACCTGGCCATCGAGCTCACCAAAGTCTTGCCTTGCGAGTTGATCAGTGTCGATTCGGCGCTGGTCTATCGCGGCATGGACATCGGCACCGCCAAGCCCTCGAAAGAGATTCTGGCCGAATTCCCCCACCGTCTGATCGACATTCTCGATCCGGCAGAGAGCTATTCCGCTGCGGATTTCCGCCGTGACGCCCTCGAAGCCATGGCCGACATCACCGCACGCGGCAAAATTCCGCTGCTGGTGGGTGGCACAATGCTCTATTACAAGGCTTTGGTTGAAGGTCTGGCGGACATGCCAGCCGCCGATCCTGAAGTCCGCGCGCAGATTGAAGAGGAAGCCGCACGCCTTGGCTGGCAAGCCCTGCATGACCAATTGGCACTCATCGACCCGCAATCCGCCGCACGTATTCACCCGAACGATCCCCAGCGCCTGAGTCGAGCACTGGAAGTTTATCGCGTCAGTGGTCAGAGCATGACCGAGCTGCGGCAGCGACAAAGTGCGCAAAGTACTGAAGCAGCCGCTTCGGGACTGCAACAATTGCCCTATACTGTCGCGAACTTGGCCATTGCTCCGGCAAATCGTCAGGTACTGCACGAGCGAATTAAACAAAGATTCACTTTAATGTTGGAACAGGGATTCATTGACGAGGTCGTAGCCCTGCGTGAGCGAAGTGACCTGCATTCAGGGTTGCCGTCTATACGTGCGGTAGGCTACCGACAAGTCTGGGACTACCTGGATGGCAAGCTGACGCAAGCCGAGATGCAGGAGCGTGGAATCATTGCCACGCGCCAATTGGCAAAGCGTCAGTTCACCTGGCTGCGCAGTTGGGCTGATTTACACTGGCTGGACAGCCTGGATTGCGACAATCTGCCGCGCGCCTTGAAATACCTGGGGACCATCTCCATATTGAGCTGAGTCCTTGCAATTGCCGTCTATCCTTGGGGGTGTGACGGCCACAAGCCATCTGTTTACCTATTTTTTTATATTGAATCCTTAAAGGAGTGCGGCACATGTCAAAAGGGCATTCGCTACAAGACCCTTACTTGAATACTTTACGTAAAGAGAAAGTTGGGGTGTCGATCTACCTGGTCAACGGGATCAAACTGCAAGGCACGATCGAGTCTTTCGACCAGTTCGTTATCCTGCTGAAAAACACCGTCAGCCAGATGGTTTACAAACACGCTATCTCTACAGTGGTGCCGGTTCGTCCAATTCGTCTGCCTAGCGCAACCGAATCCGAGGCAGGCGACGCTGAGCCAGGTAACGCCTGATAGGAGTCTCCTTTGTTCTTTGAGCGCCACGGTGGTGGTGAGCGAGTGATCCTCGTTCACTTGGATGGACAGGACCCTGAGGCGCGCGAAGACCCGCAGGAGTTTCAGGAATTGGCTAATTCGGCCGGCGCCGAGACCGTTGCGTTTTTTAACGTGCCGCGTCATCGGCCAACCGCCAAATACCTGATCGGTAGCGGCAAGGTCGAGGAACTACGCGACCTGGTCCATGCCGAAAAGGCAGATCTGGTGATCTTCAATCACATCCTCACGCCCAGTCAGGAACGTAACCTCGAACGTGTTTTCGAGTGTCGCGTGATCGACCGCACCGGCCTGATTCTCGATATTTTCGCCCAGCGCGCCCGTACCCATGAAGGCAAGCTCCAGGTAGAACTGGCCCAGCTTGACCACATGAGTACCCGTCTGGTTCGTGGCTGGACTCACCTTGAACGTCAAGGTGGCGGTATCGGCATGCGTGGCCCGGGTGAAACCCAGCTGGAAACTGACCGCCGCTTGCTGCGGGTTCGCCTGCGACAGATCAAGGGCCGGTTGGAAAAAGTGCGCAGCCAGCGCGAACAGTCGCGACGTGGTCGTACGCGTGCGGATATCCCTACCGTGTCTTTGGTGGGGTATACCAACGCCGGTAAATCCACACTCTTCAATAACTTGACGAAATCCGACGTGTACGCGGCTGACCAGTTGTTTGCCACGCTGGACCCGACCTTGCGCCGTCTGGAACTGGACGACCTGGGGCCGATTGTCCTGGCTGACACTGTGGGTTTCATTCGCCACTTGCCCCACAAGCTGGTCGAGGCATTTCGGTCTACCCTCGAAGAGTCGAGCAACTCCGACCTGCTGTTGCACGTGATCGACGCGGCCGAACCGGATCGCATGTTGCAGATCGAGCAGGTGATGGTGGTGCTGGGCGAGATTGGTGCCCAGGACTTGCCGATCCTCGAGGTCTATAACAAACTCGATTTGCTTGAAGGCGTTGAACCACAAATCCAGCGCGACGAAAACGGCAAGCCTCAACGGGTCTGGCTGTCGGCGCGTGATGGCAGTGGTCTGGAACTGCTTGAACAAGCCATTGCCGAGTTGCTGGGCAGTGAGTTGTTTATCGGTACCTTGCGCTTGCCGCAACGATTCGCTCGACTGCGTGCGCAGTTCTTCGAACTCGGAGCGGTGCAGAAAGAAGAACACGACGAAGAAGGTGTCAGCTTGCTGGCCGTTCGATTGCCGCGCTCGGAGCTCAATCGGCTGGTCAGCCGTGAAGGCGTTGTGCCGACAGAGTTCATCGAGCAACACACTTTGCAATAAAAGCCTGAGAAAGCGGTTGTGCCGTGGTGACAGGCATTCTGTAGCATTGGTCGGCGCGCCGTGGGTGCGTCTTTGCTTTATCAGATGGAGAGCGCTATGGCTTGGAATGAGCCGGGTGGCAACTCGAACAATCAGGATCCTTGGGGTGGCAAGCGCCGCAATAACGGCGACCGCAAGGGACCACCGGATCTCGACGAGGCCTTCCGAAAGCTGCAGGAAAGCCTGAATGGGTTGTTCGGTGGTGGTAAGAAACGTGGTGACGACGGCGGTGGTTCGGGCAAGAGTGGCGGCTTCGGCGGCCTGCTCGGCATCGGCCTGGTCGTATTGGCGGCCGTGTGGCTGTACAGCGCGGTCTACGTGGTCGACGAGCAGGAGCAAGCCGTGGTGCTTCGCTTCGGCAAGTACTATGAAACCGTCGGCCCGGGCCTGAACATCTATTTCCCGCCGCTCGATCGAAAGTACCTGGAAAACGTCACGCGTGAGCGTGCCTATACCAAGCAGGGTCAAATGCTGACTGAAGACGAAAACATCGTCGAAGTGCCGCTGACCGTGCAGTACAAGATCAGCAACCTGCAGGACTTCGTGCTGAGCGTAGACCAGCCGGAAATCAGTCTGCAGCACGCGACTGAAAGTGCCTTGCGCCATGTGGTGGGTTCCACCGCGATGGACCAGGTGCTGACCGAAGGTCGTGAGTTGATGGCCAGTGAAATCAAGGAGCGTCTGCAACGCTTCATGGATACATACCGCACCGGCATCACCATTACCCAGGTCAACGTACAGAACGCAGCGGCACCGCGTGAAGTGCAGGAAGCTTTCGATGACGTGATTCGCGCCCGTGAAGACGAGCAGCGTTCGCGCAACCAGGCTGAAACCTACGCCAACGGCGTCGTGCCGGAAGCCCGTGGCCAGGCCCAGCGCATCCTTGAAGATGCCAATGGTTACCGCGATGAAACCGTCTCGCGCGCCAAGGGTGAGGCCGATCGCTTCACCAAACTGGTCGCCGAGTATCGCAAGGCACCTGAAGTCACCCGCGAGCGTCTGTATCTGGACACCATGCAGGAAGTCTTCAGCAATACCAGCAAGGTTCTCGTGACCGGCAACAAGAATGGCCAGAGCAATCTGCTGTACTTGCCGCTGGACAAGATGGTCGAAAGTGGTCGCAACACCAGCACGTCCGTGCCTGGCGCGGCTGCCACCAGCAATGAAGCGAATGCACGTGCGGCAGCTGATCTGCAGCAACAGCCAGCACGTACCAGGGAGAGTCGCTGATGAGCAATAAATCGCTGATCACCCTTATTGTCGTCGTCGTTGTAGCGATCGCAGCCTGGAACTGCTTCTACATCGTGGCTCAGACCGAGCGTGCGGTGCTGCTGCAATTTGGTCGTGTGGTTCAGGCCGATGTTCAGCCTGGCCTGCATGTGAAAGTGCCTTACGTTAACCAGGTGCGTAAATTCGACGCGCGTCTGATGACGCTGGATGCACCGACACAACGCTTCCTGACGCTGGAAAAGAAAGCGGTCATGGTCGATGCCTACGCCAAGTGGCGGGTGAAGGACGCCGAGCGCTTCTACACCGCAACTTCCGGTCTCAAGCAGATCGCTGACGAGCGTCTTTCCCGTCGTCTGGAGTCGGGCCTGCGTGACCAGTTTGGTAAGCGCACGCTGCATGAAGTGGTTTCTGGTGAGCGCGACGCGTTGATGTCCGATATCACTGCCTCGTTGAACACGATGGCGGAAAAAGAGCTGGGCATCGAAGTGGTCGATGTTCGGGTCAAGGCCATCGATCTGCCGAAAGAAGTAAATCGCAGTGTGTTCGAGCGCATGAGCTCCGAGCGTGAGCGTGAAGCTCGCGAGCACCGCGCCAAGGGTAACGAGCTGGCGGAAGGCATTCGTGCCGACGCCGATCGTCAACGCCGCGTGCTGCTGGCTGAAGCCTATCGTGAATCCGAAGAGGTTCGCGGTGATGGCGATGCCCAGGCCGCTGCGATCTACTCCAAGGCCTACGGCCAGGATCAGGAGTTCTACGGTTTCTACCGTAGCCTGCGCGCCTACCGTGAAAGCTTCGCGAACAAATCCGACGTCATGGTCCTGGACCCAAGCAGCGACTTCTTCCGTTACCTGGAAAAAGCCAAGCCTTGATACGACGTTGACCTGAATCATCCCCCGCCTGGCGGCTAAAGCCTCGGGCGGGGTGATCCTTTGGGAAAACGTGTGTATGATGCGGCAGCCGGGAAATTCCCGGCTTTTTTGCGTCTGCACGTTTGATTGCTGTTGTTTATGCAGGCGCCCGAGTCGAATGACTCGACAGGTTTTTCGAGGAAAGTGATTGGCGAAGCTTATTTTCAGGCTTTTCGCCGCGTTGTTCATGCGTGGCTTGTCAACAAGGCCGATCATTTTCTGCTTCACTCAAGGCTCGCCCAAAGGCTGGCCGCCCGGACCATAGGGGAATGGCGTAATGGCAACGGTAGACCGCTGGCTGCTGCCAGATGGCATCGAAGAAGTACTGCCACCGGAAGCGGCGCGCATTGAAGTCGCGCGTCGTCAGGTGTTGGATCTGTTCCAGAGCTGGGGTTACGAGTTTGTCGTGACTCCCCATATCGAGTACCTGGAATCCCTGCTGACCGGTGCCGGCCAGGACCTCGATCTGCGTACCTTCAAGGTCATCGACCCGCAATCGGGTCGGCAGATGGGTTTCCGTGCCGACATCACGCCGCAAGTGGCGCGCATCGACGCGCACACCCTGCGTCGCGAAGGTCCGAGCCGCCTGTGCTATGCCGGCAGCGTGCTGCACGCTCAGCCACGCGCCTTGTCGTCCTCGCGCAGCCCGATTCAGCTGGGCGCCGAGTTGTACGGCGATGCCAGCCCGAGCAGCGACGTGGAAGTCATCAGTCTGATGCTGGCCATGCTGCAACTGGCCGATGTGCCGGATGTGCACATGGACCTCGGTCATGTGGGTATCTACCGCGGCCTGGCCCGCGCGGCCGGTTTGTCCGGTGAAGTTGAACAACAGTTGTTCGATGCGTTGCAACGCAAGGCCATCGACGAGGTCATTACCTTGACCGAAAGCTTGCCTGCCGATCTGTCGGGCATGTTGCGGGCGTTGGTTGACCTGTGTGGCGGCCGTGAAGTGCTGGAAGCTGCGCGCGTACGTCTGGCAGATGCGCCGGCGCCAGTGTTGGCGGCTCTGGATGACTTGCTGGCGATTGCCGAGCGTCTGTCCACGCGTTTCCCTGAATTGCCGCTTTACTTCGACCTTGGCGAGCTGCGCGGCTACCACTACCACACCGGTGTGGTGTTCGCGGTGTTCGTGCCGGGCGTTGGCCAGTCCATTGCCCAGGGCGGTCGTTACGACGACATCGGCGCTGACTTCGGTCGTGCCCGTCCGGCAACCGGCTTCTCTACCGATTTGAAAACCCTGGTGACCCTGGGGCGTGCTGACATCGAGCTACCGTCTGGCGGTATCTGGATGCCTGACAGTACGGATGCGGCACTCTGGCAGCAGGTTTGCCAGTTGCGCAGTGAGGGTCAGCGTGTCGTTCAGGCCTTGCCTGGACAACCTTTGGCCGCCGCCCGTGAAGCGGACTGCGACCGGCAATTGATTCAGCAGAACGGGCTTTGGCAAGTATCGCCACTGGCTTCTTGAGTTTTCCTGTCGGCCCGTGGCCGGCACCAAGTTTGCGCGAATGAGGACAAGTGTTATGGGTAAGAATGTCGTAGTCCTGGGCACCCAATGGGGTGATGAGGGCAAAGGCAAGATCGTTGATCTGCTGACCGAACATGCTGCCGCCGTAGTGCGCTACCAGGGTGGCCACAACGCTGGCCACACCCTGGTGATCGATGGCGAAAAAACCGTCTTGCACCTGATCCCGTCGGGCGTACTGCGCGAAGGCGTGCAGTGCCTGATCGGCAACGGCGTGGTGGTTGCACCGGACGCCTTGCTGCGCGAGATCGTCAAGCTGGAAGAGAAAGGCGTGCCGGTGCGTGAGCGCCTGCGTATCAGCCCGTCCTGCCCGCTGATCCTGTCCTTCCACGTTGCGCTGGACCAGGCCCGTGAAAAGGCCCGTGGCGAGCTGAAGATCGGTACCACCGGTCGCGGCATCGGCCCGGCCTACGAAGACAAGGTTGCTCGTCGTGGCCTGCGTGTTGGCGACCTGCTCAACATGCCGCGCTTTGAAGACAAACTGCGTGAACTGGTGGATTACCACAACTTCATGCTGGTGGGTTACTACAAAGAGCCAGCCATCGAATTCGACAAAACCCTGGCCGAATGCAAAGCATACGCTGAGCTGCTCAAGCCGCTGATGCTGGACGTGACGGCCGAGCTGCACGATCTGCGTCGCGCAGGCAAAGACATCATGTTTGAAGGCGCCCAGGGTTCGTTGCTGGACATCGACCACGGTACCTATCCGTACGTGACCAGTTCTAACACCACCGCTGGCGGCGTTGCTACCGGTTCGGGTGTTGGCCCGATGTTCCTGGACTACATCCTGGGCATCACCAAGGCTTACACCACGCGTGTAGGCTCGGGTCCATTCCCGACTGAACTGTTCGACGAAGTCGGTGCGCACCTGGCCAAACAAGGTCACGAGTTCGGCGCGACGACCGGCCGTGCCCGTCGTTGTGGCTGGTTCGACGCCGTTATCCTGCGTCGCGCTATCGATGTGAACAGCATCTCGGGCATCTGCCTGACCAAGCTGGACGTGCTCGACGGTCTGGAAACCATCAACATCTGCGTCGGCTACAAAGATGCAGAAGGTAAAGTTGTTGCCCCGACTGATGCTGACAGCTACGTGGGTCTGCAGCCTGTGTACGAAGAAGTGCCGGGCTGGACCGAGTCGACCGTGGGTGCCAAAACCCTGGAAGAGTTGCCAGCGAACGCACGTGCCTACATCAAGCGTGTTGAAGAGCTGATCGGTG
Source organism: Pseudomonas sp. NFX71 (assembly GCF_048079215.1). Lineage (NCBI taxonomy): Bacteria > Pseudomonadati > Pseudomonadota > Gammaproteobacteria > Pseudomonadales > Pseudomonadaceae > Pseudomonas > Pseudomonas sp. NFX71. The sequence continues at coordinate 2,518,478 of NZ_CP182230.1, forward strand.
CGCCGATTGACATTATTTCGACGGGCCCGGATCGCAACGAAACCATCGTTCTGCGTCACCCGTTCGCTTAATAAGCCGTTGATGTAAAACACAAAGGGCCCTTAATCGGGCCCTTTGTCGTTTTTGCCTGTTGGACGGCATGACCTTTGCTGTGATCTTCATTAAGAGCACGTCTTCTGGCGTGCCATCAATTTAATGGCGTCCAGGCAGAGGGATATCAAGTGTCGGCGGTTCTCTCATTGTTACAAAGCCGTCTATTGCGGCCGGTGTTCGTTACCCTTGGTATCGCCCTTTTGGTGCAGGTGCTGGTGGCTGTTGCTCTGACTCGAAGCACAGTGACTGCACTGGAAGCCGATCTGGGTGTGCGCCTTGGGGCGGACAGTCAAAAGCTCTCTGGTGAGCTGGAGCAGGCAGGGCGTGAAGTCACGTCGAGCCTCGACAACCTCTCCACCAGTACACGCCAGCGCCTCACGGCCGGTTTGTCCTCGAAGCTGGAGGAAGAACAGGCTCAGCTGCGTGCCACGCTGGAAAAGGATCTGAAGGATTCCGCCAATGATATGGCGCAGCTCCTGGCCTCGGTCGCACCCCGCGCCATGTGGGACAGCGACGTGCCAACCCTGTCCGAATTCGCCCGTCGCGCCCAGCGCAATCCGAACGTGCTGTTCGTGGTTTATGACGACGCAACGGGGCAGCATCTGACGCGCTACCTCAATCGCGAAAACCCGATCAACAAGGCCCTTCTGGAGAAAGGCCAGGGCGAGCGCGCACTGGACAAAGTGCTGGATGCGGCGAAGAACGATCCTTCGGTCTACTACCTCGAAGCCTCGATCAACCCAAATGGCGTGGAAATCGGCAAGGTTTTGATGGGCGTTTCCACCGCCTCGGTGGAAACCGATCTGGCCGCGTTGGACAAGCGCTTCTCGGCGCTGATCGCCAGCAGTGATCAACTGGTCGGCGATAGCCTCAAAGGTGCGGCAGCTGACAGCGCCACCGCGATGCGGGCTCGCCTGACCTCCGCTCAGTCGACCGCCTCGGAAATGAAAGCCAATACCACCAGTACCGTGCAGGAAGCTGCAGCGACCTTGCGCTGGCGCATCGGCATGGGTCTGGCGCTTGTGGGTTTCGGCGTACTGCTGTTGCTGGCCGTGGTCCTGGGTCGTCGTGTGGTCAACCGCTTGAAGATGCTGATTGCCGCGATGGACGACCTGGCGGCAGGCGAGGGTGATCTGACCAAGCGCGTGCAGATCAACAGCAAGGACGAGATTGGCGACATGGCGTCGGCGGTCAATCGCTTTGTGGACAAGTTGCAACCCATCGTGCGTGAGGCGGGCGACGTGGCCCAGCGCACGGGCGTTGAAATTGGCGCCATGACCTTGCGTAACGCTGGTGCCGACGCGGCCGCGGGCATGCAGCGTGACGAGGTTGCCGAAAGTCTGCGCGCGTTGTCGCAGATGGCTGATGAAGCGCAGTCTGAAAGTCATGCCATGCAGGCAGCCTTGCAGCAGGTGGTGGACATCCGTTCTGCGACCGATGAAAACACCCGGACCTCGGCGAAAGTCGGCAGCTTGATCGAGGCGTTGGCCGGACAGGTCGATACCGGGGCGAAAGTCATCGAGCGACTGGCGCAGCAAAGTGAACAGATTGAAGTGGTGCTCACCGTGATTCACGGGATCGCCGAGCAGACCAACCTGCTGGCGCTGAACGCTGCCATTGAAGCAGCGCGTGCCGGCGAGACCGGCCGCGGCTTTGCCGTAGTGGCGGACGAAGTACGGGCATTGGCGAGCAAGACCCAGAGTTCCACGGGCGACATTCAGGCGCACATCGTGGCCTTGCAGCAAGGTGCACGTGAGGCGGTTGCCGCGATCGGTCAGGCCGGGCGTCAGGCCAGCGAAGGTCTGCTGGTATTGCGTGACAGTGCGCGGTTGCAGCAGTCGGTGCAGGTGTCGGTCGAGCAGGTGCATGCGGCCATTGGCCTGGCAACGCAGGCAGCAGCGCATCAGGCGCAAGGCGCGCAGGCGGTGCGGGGTCGGGTTGAAACCATTCACGCGCAGGCTGAGAAAGCGGCTCAGGCGGTGGTGGAGACTACGGCGAGCGGCAAGGTGCTGGACGGGTTGGCAGCGCAGTTGAAGGCGAGCCTGGGGCAGTTCAGGGCCTGATAAGGTCTGAAGATCCAAGAGATCGCAGCCTTCGGTAACTCCTGCACAGGAATATGCGTTTCCCTGTAGGAGCTGCCGAAGGCTGCGATCTTTTTTGCTTTGTTAGCGGCTCAGGTACATTCGCGTTGTAAGCAGATAAACCGGTAGCCCCGACACCAATATCAACAACGCCGCATAAGGCGCCGCCGCCGCAAACTCTACGTTCGCGGTATGCGCCCAAACTTCCGTCGCCAACGTATTAAGTCCGGTCGGACTCAGCAGCAACGTCGCCGTCAGCTCCTTCATCGCGTCCAGAAACACCAGCGCAAACGCCGCGCCGAGTGCCGGGAAAATAATCGGCAGGGTCACCCGGCAAAACGCACTGAAGGATGAGGCCCCCAGCGTGCGAGCCGCCTCTTCCAGCTGCGGCGCAGCCTTGTTCAATGCCGTACGAATCGGCGCCTGAGCCAGCGGCAGAAACAGCAGCGCATAAGCGATCAGCAGCAACGCCGAGGTCTGGTACAGCACCGGCACGTAGTGCAGCGCGAAATACACCAGCGTCAGCGCAATCACCAGTCCTGGCAGCGCATGCAGGAGATACGGCAATCGCTCGGCCCAGATCGCCAGTTGGCCTTTGTAGCGCACCACCAACAAGCCCACCGGCACCGCCAGCACCAGGCACAACGCTGCGCCACCCAGCGATAGCGCCAGAGAAGAAAGCAGTGCCTCGCTGATCGCTGCCACCGGGAACGCCGCTGAAGAACCGACCGCCAGCCAGTACGCCAGCATCCCCAAGGGAATCCCGCTGCCGATGATCGCCAGTGCCAGGCAATAAATTTGTCCGGCGACAGCCCAGGGCCCTAATCGAACCTGTTCCGCTTGTCGCGCGGCGCCCTGGCCGGTGCGCACGTGCCGGCCTTTACCGCGGACTCGCAGTTCAAGCCATAGCAGCATCAGGCATAGCGCGAGCAACACAGCGGAAAGCATCGCCGCGTTGGCGTTGCTGAATTCCAGTTCGAACTGCTGATAGATCGCCGTGGTGAATGTCTGCAAGCCGATGATCGACAGCGCACCGAATTCCACGAGCATGTGCAGGGCAATCAGCAACGAGCCGGCAAGCAGCGACGGCCAGAGCAGTGGCAGGGTGATTTTGAAGAATACACCCCAGCGATTCTGTCCAAGCGTCCGTGCGGACTCCTCGAGAGAGGGGTCAAGATTGCGCAGGGTCGCCGCAACCGGTAAAAAAATCAGCGGATACTTGGACAGGGTCATCACCAGGATCGCCCCGCCCAAACCTTCGAAGTGGGCGCTCAACGAAACCCAGGTGAAGCTGCTGACAAAGGCAGGAACCGCGAACGGCAGGCACAGGATCACGCCCCACAAACGCCGTCCAGGCAAGTTGCTGCGCTCAAGCAGCCATGCCAGCGAGAGGCCGATCACGCCACAGGCAACCGTCACACCCACCATCAATGCCAGCGTATTGCGCAGCAGGCCGAACACATACGGTCGCCACAACAGATGCAGCGCCTCGGCCCAGCCGGCCTGCCAGGTCTTGAGCCCGACGTATGCCAGCGGTAAAAGACTGAGCACCACCAGCAGCAAAACCGGTAACAACAGCCAGATCGAAGGCCGCTTGCGCCGTGGCACGTAAGCCCCGCGAGACGCAGGGGCAGATAACGATGCGCCCATCAGTTCAAGCCAACGTCACGTTCCAGGTCCAGGGCTTCTTCGGCGTTGCCAAGGTCGGCCGGCGTGACTTTCGGCGCTTGCAGTTCGCTGAACGGCTTGAGGCCGCGATCCGATTGCATGCCTTTGTGCAGCGGGTATTCGGCGGTGGTCTGGGTGATCACGCGCTGACCTTCTTCGCTGGCCATGTAGGCGAGGAATTGTTGGGCTTCTTTTGGATGTTTGCTGGATTTCAGGACGGCAGCGCTGGAAACGGTGATCAGTCCGCCGACGTCGCCGCCGGTGAAGTAGTGCAGTTTCGAGTCGAGCTGGCCTTTTTCACGCTGCAAGGCGAACCAGTAGTAATTGTTCACCAGCACGGTGGCGACTTCACCGTTTTCCACGGCTTTCAGCGCCACCATGTTATTGCTGTAAGTCTTGCCGAACGCGCGCAGGCCGGTCAGCCATTCTTCGGCTGCGTCCATGCCGTGCACCTTGATGATCGCCACGGCTTGTTCCTGGAACGCGCCGCTGGTGGGCACGAAGCCGACCTTGCCTTGCCATTTCGGGTCGGAGAATTCCATCACCGATTTCGGCAGGTCTTTTTCATCGATGAGCTTGGGGTTGAATGCAACGACGCGGACTCGTGCAGTAATTCCGATCCAGGTGCCATTGCCGGCGACGTAGTCTTTGGGCAGGACGGCGAGGGTGGCGGCATCGGTTTGTGCCAGCAGGCCCTGTTCGCCCAGTTTGTTCAGCGGCGGCGATTCTTCGGTGTAGATCACGTCGGCGGGGGAGCGATTGCCTTCTTCGACGACCTGGCTGGCAAGCTGGTTGCTGCTGCCTTTGCGCACATTGACGCGGATGCCGGTCTTGGCTTCAAAGGCTTTGGCGACGGCGTCGCCGACTTCCTTGTGTTGGCCGTTATAGAGTGTCAGGGAAACTGGATCAGCCGCCTGGGTGAGGGAGGTGGCGAGTGCCAGGCCGAGCAGGGTGAAGGTCAGGCCGCGGCGCAGGGTATTTCGAAACATCATTCGCAGGGTTCCTCACTGTCGCATTGCAAAATCTTGCAACAATGATAAACGATATTGTTTCTCAAGTGCGCCTTGCGGCGCTGGAAGGGTTTTGCTAGAGGGGGCTGGTTCAGATCTGTGTGGCGAGGGAGCTTGCTCCCCTCGGCTGCCAAGCAGTCGTTGATCCTGAGCGCGCGGTGTCAATTTTGAAATAGGTCGGGAGCGCTTCGCTCTCCAGCGGGAGCAAGCTCCCTCGCCACAAAAGCCTTCATGTATTTTCGAAAGCCAGAAACGCAAAAACCCGCTTTCGCGGGTTTCTGTGAAATTCAAGGTCGTGACCTTGAATTTGAATTGGTGCCCAGAAGAAGACTCGAACTTCCACGACCTTGCGGTCACCAGCACCTGAAGCTGGCGTGTCTACCAATTTCACCATCTGGGCATAATCTTCAGCGTTGCCGCTGTTGATGTGGCGCACTATACGGAGAGCGTTTTGATCTGTAAACCCCTGATTTGGTTTTAATAAATCAGAAGCCTGGAATGCAAAAACCCGCTTTCGCGGGTTTTTGTGTGAGCCTTGAAATTGAACTAATCTCAAGCTCGAAATTGGTGCCCAGAAGAAGACTCGAACTTCCACGACCTTGCGGTCACCAGCACCTGAAGCTGGCGTGTCTACCAATTTCACCATCTGGGCAGTATCGACAGCGCTAGTGCGTCGTCGATGGCGCGCACTATACGGAGCGTCTTTTTAACTGTAAACCCCTGGCATCAAAAAAACCTGAAAAATATTACCAGTGGCATTCAAGTAAGCTTTTCGGTGTCGATAAAGGGCTTTAGATGGGCGCTCATAGCCTGAAATTTCCCGTTTCATTACGCCTATGCCAAACTAACCCGCATATAGACAAGGTGAAAACTCTCTAATGGCCGATTGGCAGTCCCTCGATCCCGAGGCCGCTCGTGAAGCGGAAAAATACGATAACCCTATTCCTAGCCGCGAACTGATCCTTCAGCACCTTGCTGATCGGGGTTCGCCTGCTAACCGCGAGCAACTGGTCGAAGAGTTTGGTCTGACCACAGAAGACCAGATCGAAGCCCTGCGCCGCCGCCTGCGCGCCATGGAGCGCGACGCTCAACTCATCTATACCCGTCGCGGCACCTATGCGCCGGTGGACAAGCTCGACCTGATCCTGGGCCGCATCAGCGGTCACCGTGACGGCTTCGGTTTCCTGGTCCCGGACGACGGCAGTGACGATCTGTTCATGAGCCCGGCGCAAATGCGTCTGGTGTTCGATGGTGACCGTGCCCTGGCGCGTGTTTCCGGCCTGGACCGTCGCGGTCGCCGTGAAGGCATGATCGTCGAAGTGGTCTCCCGCGCTCACGAAACCATCGTCGGCCGTTACTTCGAAGAGGGCGGTATCGGCTTCGTGGTGGCGGACAATCCGAAGATCCAGCAGGAAGTGCTGGTCACGCCGGGCCGCAATGCCAACGCCAAGATCGGTCAGTTCGTCGAAGTGAAGATCACTCACTGGCCGACCCCACGCTTCCAGCCGCAAGGCGACGTGGTCGAGGTCGTGGGCAACTACATGGCGCCGGGCATGGAAATCGACGTTGCCCTGCGCACCTACGATATTCCTCACGTCTGGCCTGAGGCGGTACTCAAAGAGGCCGCCAAGCTCAAGCCTGAAGTTGAAGAGAAAGACAAAGAGAAGCGCATCGACCTGCGTCATCTGCCGTTCGTGACCATCGATGGTGAAGATGCGCGCGACTTCGATGACGCGGTTTACTGCGAAGCCAAGCCTGGCAAGCTGCGCCTGTTCTCCGGCGGCTGGAAGTTGTACGTGGCGATTGCCGACGTTTCCAGCTACGTGAAGATCGGTTCGGCACTGGATAACGAATCCCAGGTTCGCGGCAACTCCGTTTACTTCCCGGAGCGCGTCGTGCCGATGCTGCCCGAGCAGCTGTCCAACGGCCTGTGCTCGCTGAATCCGCACGTCGATCGCCTGGCCATGGTCTGCGAAATGACCATCTCCAAAACCGGTGAGATGACCGACTACTGCTTCTACGAAGCGGTTATTCACTCCCATGCCCGCCTGACCTACAACAAGGTCAGCGCGATGCTGGAAACGCCGAAACTCACCGAGGCGCGTCAGCTTCGTGGCGAGTACAACGACGTTCTGCCGCATCTGAAGCAGCTTTACTCACTTTACAAAGTGCTGCTGGCCGCTCGTCACGTGCGTGGCGCGATCGATTTCGAAACGCAGGAAACCCGGATCATCTTCGGGACCGAGCGCAAGATTGCCGAAATCCGCCCAACCGTTCGTAACGATGCGCACAAGCTGATCGAGGAATGCATGCTGGCGGCCAACGTGGCCACCGCCGAATTCCTGAAGAAGCACGAAATTCCTGCGCTGTATCGCGTCCACGATGGTCCGCCGCCGGAGCGTCTGGAAAAACTGCGTGCCTTCCTTGGTGAGCTCGGCCTGTCCCTGCACAAAGGCAAGGATGGCCCGTCGCCGAAGGATTACCAGGCCTTGCTGGCGAGCATCAAGGACCGTCCGGATTTCCATCTGATCCAGACCGTCATGCTGCGCTCGTTGAGCCAGGCGGTGTACAGCGCTGATAACCAGGGCCACTTCGGCCTGAATTACGAAGCCTATACCCACTTCACCTCGCCGATCCGTCGCTACCCGGACTTGCTCACGCACCGGGCGATCCGCAGCGTCATCCATTCGAAAATGAACACCCCGCACGTTCGCCGTGCCGGCGCGATGACCATTCCGAAAGCGCGCATCTATCCGTACGACGAAGCGGCGCTGGAACAGCTCGGCGAGCAATGCTCGATGAGCGAACGCCGTGCCGACGAAGCGACCCGCGACGTGGTGAACTGGCTCAAGTGCGAGTTCATGAAAGATCGCGTGGGCGAATCGTTCCCGGGTGTGATCACTGCCGTGACCGGTTTTGGCCTGTTCGTCGAACTGACCGATATCTACGTCGAAGGCCTGGTGCACGTCACCGCGCTGCCGGGCGATTACTACCACTTCGACCCTGTGCACCATCGCCTCGCCGGTGAGCGTACCGGTCGCAGCTTCCGCCTTGGCGACACCGTTGAAGTGCGCGTGATGCGCGTCGACCTCGACGAGCGCAAGATCGACTTCGAGATGGCTGAAAAAACCATCAGCGCACCGATCGGCCGCAAGAAGCGCGGGACTGAAACCGCTGCACCTGCTGCGAAAACGGCTGCTGAGCCGGCGCCGGCGAAAACCGGTCGTCGTCCTGCCAAGGAAAAGGCGGTCGAAGCCTATCGCCCGAGCGATGCTGCGGCGAAAAACGCTGAGCTGCGTAAAAGCCGTGAACTGAAGCAGGCGTTGCTGTCTGAAGCGAAAAGCGGTGGTAAAGCGGCGTCTGGGGGAAAGACCGGACGGTCGGCGCCTGACAAGGCTCCCGGCAGCAAGCCAAGCAAACACCGTAAAGGCCCGCCGAAAGCGGGCTCTGCCCCAGCCAAAAGCGGCGGGGCGCGTAAACCTAAGGCCAAGTCATGAGTCAGTTGGAAAAAATCTACGGCGTACATGCGGTAGAAGCATTGCTGCGTCACCACCCGAAACGCGTCAAGCAGATCTGGCTGGCTGAAGGCCGCAGTGATCCGCGGGTTCAGACGCTGATCCAGCTCGCTGCGGAAAATCGCGTAGCTGTCGGCAACGCCGAGCGTCGTGAACTCGATGCCTGGGTTGAAGGTGTGCACCAGGGCGTGGTGGCGGACGTGAGCCCGAGCCAGGTCTGGGGTGAGGCGATGCTCGACGAGCTGCTCGATCGTACCGACGGGGCGCCGCTGCTGCTGGTGCTTGACGGCGTGACCGATCCGCACAACCTTGGCGCTTGCCTGCGTTCGGCCGATGCGGCCGGCGCGTTGGCGGTGATCGTTCCGAAAGACAAGTCGGCCACGCTGACCCCGACGGTACGAAAAGTGGCCTGTGGCGCAGCGGAAGTGATTCCGTTGGTCGCGGTGACCAACCTGGCGCGTACCCTGGAAAAGCTCAAGCAGCGCGGCTTGTGGGTCGTCGGTACGGCGGGCGAGGCTGAGCAGAGTCTGTATCAGCAAGACATGACCGGCCCGACCATTCTGATCATGGGAGCGGAAGGCAGCGGCATGCGTCGCCTGACTCGCGATCTTTGCGACTACCTGGTGCACCTGCCGATGGCCGGCAGCGTCAGCAGTCTCAACGTGTCCGTGGCGACTGGCGTTTGCCTGTTCGAAGCCCAGCGCCAGCGCAGCGTCAAGGCTGCAGCGGGCGGCAAAAAGTCTTAAAGCGGTTGTAATCCCTGTGGGAGCGGGCCTGCTCGCGATAGCGGTGTAACATTCAGCATAAATATTGAATGTTGCGTCCTCATCGCGAGCAGGCTCGCTCCCACAGTGGTTTGTGTCAGGGCGAAAAGGAACGGTGTGAACGAACTGTTCAAATAATCACCAATTGCCTTGCACCTCTTCTGTCCCTTCTCTACAATTGCGCCCCTTGCTGTGACGGCAGGCACGCATGTGTCTATCGCAGGCAAGTCCATAAGTGTCATTCACTCCTTGTCTGACCGCTTTTGAGCGGCAGGCTACAACCCGTAAGGAGCATTCATGCGTCATTACGAAATCATCTTTTTGGTCCACCCGGATCAAAGCGAGCAAGTCGGCGGCATGGTTGAGCGTTACACCAAGCTGATCGAAGAAGACGGCGGCAAAATCCACCGTCTGGAAGATTGGGGCCGTCGTCAACTGGCCTACGCAATCAACAATGTTCACAAGGCTCACTACGTGATGCTGAACGTTGAGTGCACTGGCAAGGCCCTGGCCGAGCTGGAAGACAACTTCCGCTACAACGATGCAGTGATCCGTAACCTGGTCATCCGTCGCGAAGAAGCCGTTACCGGCCAATCCGAGATGCTCAAGGCTGAAGAAAACCGCAGTGAGCGCCGTGAGCGTCGCGACCGTCCTGAGCACGAAGGCGCTGAAAGCGCTGATAGTGATGACAGCGACAACAGCGATAACGCTGACGAGTAATCCACGGACCTTTTAAGGAGCCTATCAAATGGCACGTTTCTTCCGTCGTCGTAAATTCTGCCGCTTCACCGCTGAAGACGTGAAAGAGATCGATTACAAAGATCTCAACACTCTGAAAGCTTACGTATCCGAGACCGGCAAAATCGTTCCAAGCCGCATCACCGGTACCAAAGCACGTTATCAGCGTCAGCTGGCCACCGCTATCAAGCGCGCCCGCTTCCTGGCCCTGCTGGCCTACACCGACAGCCACGGCCGCTGAGACCGGGCAGTCGACACGTAGCAAAGGATTGAAAGCATGCGTGCCTTAGCTGAGTTCATCATGCGCGGCCGTATGCAGGCCACTCTCGTAGTGGCTGGATGCGCAACATTGCCGTTGTTGTATTGGTTGGGTGCTGCCGCCGGATGCCTTGTGCTCCTGCGGCGCGGATTGAAGGACGCCCTTGGCGTACTTGCTCTGGGACTGCTGCCGGCGTTGATCTGGTGGCTTTACTCCGATGACCCACGGGCACTCCTGGTGCTGCTGGGGTCTTCGAGCCTTGCGTTGGTTTTGCGCGCAAGCGAGTCCTGGAACCGCGTGCTGCTGGTCAGCATAGCGATGGGAGTGGTGTTTGCAGTGGTGCTGGGGACAGCTTTTGCTCCCCAAATCGAGATGCTGGCGCAGGCCTTGATAAAGGTCATGCCGTCGCTACTCGGTGATGTCTACCAGAAGTTGTCGGTAGACGAGCAAGCGCATTTTGCGTCCCTGATTGCACCGGTCCTGACCGGCCTGATTGCGGCCTTGTTGCAAATCGTCAGTGTGCTGAGCCTGATTGTCGGGCGCTACTGGCAGGCGTTGTTGTACAACCCGGGTGGTTTTGGTCGCGAGTTTCGCGCCATCCGATTCCCGCTTTTACCAGCGATGTTGCTGCTGGCGTGCATGCTTCTGGGGCCGAACATCGGTCCACAGATGGCCATGTTGACGCCGTTGTGCAGCGTACCGCTGGTGTTCGCCGGGCTGGCCCTGATTCACGGGCTGGTGGCGCAAAAGCGACTGGCCAGGTTCTGGCTGGTGGGGTTGTACGTCACGCTGTTGCTGTTCATGCAGCTGATCTATCCGTTGCTGGTGGTTCTGGCCATCGTCGACAGCCTGATTGATTTTCGCGGTCGTCTGGTGTCGAAAGACCCCGATAACGCGAACGGTGAAGGTTAAAAGTTAAGAGGATTTTCACATGCAACTGATCCTTCTGGAAAAAGTCACCAACCTGGGCAACCTGGGTGACAAAGTGAACGTTAAGGCTGGTTACGGTCGTAACTACCTGCTGCCTTACGGCAAAGCTACCGCCGCGACCCCAGCCAACCTGGCTGCGTTCGAAGAGCGTCGCGCTGAGCTGGAAAAAGCCGCAGCAGACCGTAAAGCATCGGCTGAAAGCCGTGCCGCCCAACTGGCTGAGCTGGAAGTGACTATCACTGCCACCGCTGGTGACGAAGGCAAGCTGTTCGGTTCGATCGGTACTCACGATATCGCTGATGCACTGACCGCCTCTGGCGTTGAAGTTGCCAAAAGCGAAGTTCGTCTGCCGAACGGCACCATCCGCAACGTAGGCGAATTCGACGTAGCCGTGCACCTGCACGCCGAAGTTGAAGCCACCGTACGCGTTGTCGTGGTAGCAGCTTAAGCAGCACTTGTCGGCTGGCACCCTCGGGTGCTTGTCGGTAACATCGGGCACGATCCTGTTTACAGGTCGTGCCCTTTGTCTTTCTGAACCCCCCAGCTTTTCTTAAATAAACCTAGTGGCCATGAACGATATCTCCGCTCCCGAGCAATACGATCTGCAAACCGCTGCCCTGAAGGTGCCGCCGCATTCCATCGAGGCCGAACAGGCTGTGCTCGGTGGTCTGATGCTGGACAACAACGCCTGGGAACGTGTGCTCGATCAAGTCTCCGACGGCGATTTCTACCGGCATGACCACCGCCTGATCTTCCGCGCGATCGCCAAGCTCGCCGACCAGAACTCCCCGATCGACGTCGTGACCCTTGCCGAGCAATTGGACAAGGAAGGTCAGACTTCGCAGGTCGGCGGCCTCGGTTACCTCGGCGAGTTGGCGAAAAACACGCCGTCCGTCGCCAACATCAAGGCCTATGCGCAGATCGTCCGCGCGCGGGCAACGCTGCGGCAGTTGATCGGCATCGCGACCGAGATTGCCGACAGCGCCTTCAACCCGGAAGGCCGCACCGCTGAAGAGATTCTCGACGAAGCCGAGCGTCAGATTTTCCAGATCGCCGAGGCCCGGCCTAAAACCGGCGGCCCGGTGAGCGTGAATGACCTGCTGACCAAGGCAATCGACCGCATCGACACCCTGTTCAACACCGACAACGCCATCACTGGCCTGTCGACGGGTTACACCGACCTTGATGAAAAGACCAGCGGCCTGCAGCCAGCCGACCTGATCATCGTCGCCGGCCGTCCGTCCATGGGTAAAACCACCTTTGCGATGAACCTGGTGGAAAACGCCGTGCTACGCAGCGACAAGTGCGTGCTGGTGTACTCGCTCGAGATGCCAGGTGAATCGCTGATCATGCGTATGCTCTCGTCCCTCGGCCGCATCGACCAGACCAAGGTCCGTGCCGGTCGACTGGACGACGACGATTGGCCGCGCCTGACCTCGGCGGTCAACCTGCTCAACGACCGCAAGCTGTTCATCGACGATACGGCGGGTATCAGCCCTTCGGAAATGCGCGCGCGGACCCGGCGCCTGGTGCGTGAGCACGGCGATGTTGCCCTGATCATGATCGACTACCTGCAATTGATGCAGATTCCGGGTTCCGGTGGTGACAACCGGACCAACGAGATTTCCGAAATCTCCCGCTCCTTGAAAGCCCTGGCCAAGGAATTCAATTGCCCGGTGGTGGCGCTGTCACAGCTCAACCGCTCCCTGGAGCAACGACCGAACAAACGCCCGATCAACTCCGACCTCCGGGAATCCGGAGCGATCGAGCAGGATGCCGACGTCATCATGTTCGTGTACCGGGACGAGGTGTATCACCCGGAAACCGAACACAAAGGCATCGCCGAGATCATCATCGGCAAGCAGCGGAACGGCCCGATCGGCACGTCGCGACTGGCGTTCATCGGCAAGTACACCCGCTTCGAAAACCTGGCGCCGGGCAGCTACAACTTCGACGACGAGTAACCCGGCAAAAACCTGTGGCAAAGCAGCTTTTGTGGCGAGGGAGCTTGCTTCCGCTTGAGTGCGCAGCGCTCACAAGATTGTGGGGCCGCTTCGCAACCCAGCGGGAGCGAGCTCCCTGGCCACAAAGGCGTGACCTTAAGATCGGCGCTCAAAACAACCACCGACATTTCCGACCATAGCCGTCGGAATTGGTTATTTTTTGTGCTATATTCCGCGCCCGCGATTTTTCATCTCAACACCGGTCATCGTCATGCAAACAGCCAAGCCGTTATTTGACTATCCCAAGTACTGGGCCGAATGTTTCGGTCCAGCGCCATTCCTGCCAATGAGCAGGGAGGAGATGGATCAGCTTGGCTGGGATTCGTGCGACATCATCATCGTCACCGGTGATGCCTACGTTGACCATCCGTCGTTCGGCATGGCGATCATCGGCCGGCTGCTGGAGTCGCAAGGCTTCCGCGTCGGGATCATTGCCCAGCCGAACTGGCAGTCCAAAGACGACTTCATGAAACTCGGCGAGCCGAACCTGTTCTTCGGCGTCGCGGCCGGCAACATGGACTCGATGATCAACCGCTACACCGCCGACAAGAAAATCCGTTCCGACGACGCCTACACCCCCGGTGGCCTGGCGGGCAAACGTCCGGATCGTGCGAGCCTTGTTTACAGCCAGCGCTGCAAGGAAGCCTACAAGAACGTGCCGATCGTGCTTGGCGGCATCGAAGCGTCCCTGCGCCGCATCGCCCACTACGATTACTGGCAGGACCGGGTGCGCAACTCGATCCTGATCGACGCCTGCGCTGACATCCTGCTCTACGGCAACGCCGAGCGTGCGATCGTCGAAGTTGCCCAGCGTCTGTCCTACGGTCACAAGATCGAAGACATCACCGACGTGCGCGGCACCGCGTTCATCCGTCGCGATACGCCGAAAGACTGGTACGAAGTCGATTCCACGCGCATCGACCGTCCGGGCAAGATCGACAAGATCATCAACCCGTACGTGAACACCCAGGACACTCAGGCCTGCGCCATCGAGCAGGAGAAGGGCCCGGTTGAGGACCCGAGCGAAGCCAAGGTCGTGCAGATCCTGGCGAGCCCGAAAATGACTCGCGACAAGACCGTGATTCGTCTGCCATCGGTTGAAAAGGTCCGTGGCGACGCGGTGCTTTATGCCCACGCCAACCGTGTGCTTCACCTCGAAACCAACCCGGGCAACGCCCGTGCGCTGGTGCAGAGGCATGGCGAAGTCGACGTCTGGTTCAACCCGCCGCCGATTCCGATGACCACTGAAGAAATGGACTACGTGTTCGGCATGCCTTACGCACGTATCCCGCACCCGGCGTACGGCAAGGAAAAAATCCCGGCCTACGACATGATCCGTTTCTCGGTGAACATCATGCGTGGCTGCTTCGGTGGCTGCACGTTCTGCTCGATCACCGAGCACGAAGGCCGGATCATCCAGAACCGTTCCGAAGAGTCGATCATTCGCGAAATCGAAGAGATCCGCGACAAGGTCCCAGGCTTTACCGGCGTCATTTCCGACCTCGGCGGCCCGACCGCGAACATGTACCGAATCGCCTGCAAGAGCCCGGAAATCGAATCCGCGTGCCGCAAGCCATCGTGCGTTTTCCCGGGTATTTGTCCGAACCTGAACACCGACCACTCGTCGCTGATCCAGCTGTATCGCAGCGCCCGTGCCTTGCCGGGTGTGAAGAAGATTTTGATCGCGTCCGGCCTGCGTTATGACCTTGCGGTCGAGTCGCCGGAATACGTCAAGGAGCTGGTGACCCACCACGTCGGTGGTTACCTGAAGATCGCCCCGGAACACACCGAGGAAGGTCCGCTCAACCAGATGATGAAACCGGGCATCGGCAGCTATGACAAGTTCAAGCGCATGTTCGAGAAGTACTCCAAGGAAGCCGGGAAAGAGCAGTACCTGATTCCGTACTTCATCGCCGCTCACCCGGGCACCACCGACGAAGACATGATGAACCTGGCCCTGTGGCTCAAGGGCAATGGCTTCCGCGCCGACCAGGTGCAGGCGTTCTACCCGTCGCCGATGGCCACCGCCACCGCGATGTACCATTCGGGCAAGAACCCGCTGCGCAAGGTCACTTACAAGAGCGACGCCGTGACCATCGTCAAGAGCGAAGAGCAGCGTCGTCTGCACAAGGCGTTCTTGCGTTACCACGACCCGAAAGGCTGGCCGATGCTGCGTGAAGCGTTGACCCGCATGGGCCGCGCCGACCTGATCGGGCCAGGCAAGAACCAGCTGATTCCGCTGCATCAGCCGGCGACCGACAGCTATCAGAGTGCCCGTCGCAAGAACTCGACGCCGGCGGGCAGCCATAAAGTGGCGGGTGAGAAGACCACCAAGATCCTGACCCAGCACACTGGCCTGCCACCGCGTGCCAGCGATGGCGGCAACCCGTGGGACAAGCGTGAACAGGCCAAGGCGGCGGCATTCGCCCGCAACCAGCAGGCGGCCAAGGAGCGCAAGGATGCGGCCAAAGGCAAAGGACCCAAGCCTGCGCGCAAGCCGGTGGTACCACGGTAAACACTGACCGCTGACAACAGAACGCCAACCTTCGGGTTGGCGTTCTGCGTTTCTGGATCGGTGATCACCTGTGGCGAGGGCGCTTGCTCCCGCTCGACTGCGAAGCAGTCGCAAACCAGCTGGCACGTCTTGATGGAAGGGACTCATTACCTGATTCAGGGCCGCTGCGCGCCCCAGCGAGAGCAAGCTCCCTCGCCACAATGACGGCGTACACTCACTCCTGCGCCACAAATGCGTGCAACTCCCCCAAACCAATTCTCCGCATTGCCCGATTTTGGTGCTGTACTGCCTAAGCAAATCTATGAAAGCGCCAGCGCCACTGGATGGCATAAGTCTTGCGCGCTTTCGAATACGCTCAAGGCTCGCAGGAGGCACGCCGTGTCGATTCATGTCGCATTGCACCACGTCACGCATTACCGCTACGACCGCGCCGTCGAGCTCGGGCCGCAGATCGTTCGCCTGCGCCCGGCCGCCCACAGTCGCACGCGGATACTGTCGTACGCGCTGAAAGTCTCGCCCGAGCAGCATTTCATCAACTGGCAGCAGGATCCCCAGGGCAATTACCTGGCGCGGTTGGTGTTCCCGGAGAAAACCGCGGAACTGCGGATCGAAGTCGATCTGCTGGCAGAGATGGCGGTGTTCAATCCGTTCGACTTTTTCCTCGAGCCTTACGCCGAACAGATCCCTTTCACCTACGCTGCCGACGAGCGCAAGGAACTGGCGCCGTACCTGGAAACCTTGCCCCTGACGCCGAAGTTCAAGGCGTATCTGAACGGTATCGACCGCACGCCGTTGCCAAGCGTGGATTTCCTTGTCGCGCTGAACCAGCGGCTGAGCGAAGACATTGGCTACCTGATTCGTATGGAGCCGGGTGTGCAAACGCCTGAACACACGCTTGAGCATGCCTCCGGTTCCTGCCGCGACTCGGCGTGGTTGCTGGTGCAATTGCTGCGCAATCTCGGGCTGGCCGCTCGTTTCGTCTCCGGTTACCTGATTCAACTCACCGCCGACGTCAAAAGTCTGGATGGCCCTTCTGGTACCGAGGTGGACTTCACTGATTTGCACGCCTGGTGCGAAGTCTATTTGCCGGGGGCCGGCTGGATCGGCCTGGACGCGACGTCGGGGCTGTTTGCCGGTGAAGGGCACGTTCCGTTGGCGTGTAGTCCCGATCCGGGCTCTGCGGCACCGATCAGTGGCTTGGTGGAACCGTGCGAGTGCGAATTCACCCATGAAATGTCCGTGGAGCGGATTTGGGAAGCGCCGCGGGTCACCAAGCCCTACACCGAGGATCAATGGCTGGCGATCCAGGCGCTGGGCCGGCAGATCGATGCCGACCTGCTGGAAGGCGACGTTCGCTTGACCATGGGCGGGGAGCCGACCTTCGTCTCCATCGATGATCCAGACGGCGCCGAGTGGAACACCGCTGCGCTCGGGCCGGACAAGCGTCGCCTGTCCGCCGAACTGTTTCAGCGCATGCGCAAGCGTTACGCGCCGAAGGGCCTGGTGCACTTCGGTCAAGGCAAGTGGTACCCCGGCGAGCAACTGCCGCGCTGGTCGCTGAACTGTTACTGGCGTCGGGACGGCGTGCCGATCTGGCACAACAGCGCGCTGATTGCCGACGAGCAGGAAGACTACGGCGCCGATGGCGAGCTGGCGGGGCGCTTTCTGGCAAGTGTCGCCGAACGTTTGAAAATTCCGACACGTTTTGTGTTCCCGGCTTACGAAGACAATTTCTATTACCTCTGGCGCGAAGGCACGTTGCCGCAGAACGTCAGCGCCGAAGACTCACGACTGGAAGAGCCGCTGGAGCGTGCGCGTCTGCGTAAAGTCTTCAGTCAGGGGCTGGATAAAGTAATCGGCCAGGTCCTGCCGCTGGCGCGCACCGCCAAGGGCGATCAATGGCAAAGCGGTCGCTGGTACCTGCGCGACGAGCACTGCCGCTTGGTGCCGGGGGATTCGCCGCTGGGCTATCGCTTGCCGCTGGGATCGCAGCCGTGGGTCAAGGCCGCCGAGTATCCGTTCATCTATCCCAACGACCCTAACCAGGAATTCCCGGCGCTTCCGGACACCCAGCAGCTGAACAGCCCCGGAGCCGCGGCTGAAGCGGTCGAGCGGGATCTGGAGGTCGACGAATCCGCCGACTGGCTGACGCGCACCGCGTTTTGCGCCGAGGCGCGGGAAGGGCGCTTGTACCTGTTCATGCCGCCGCTGGAGCGGGTCGAGGATTATCTGGAACTTGTCACCGCGATCGAGGCCACGGCGCAGGAGTTGCACTGCCCGGTGTTGCTGGAAGGCTATGAGCCGCCGAGCGATCCGCGTCTGAGCAACTTCCGCATCACCCCGGACCCGGGCGTGATCGAGGTGAACGTGCAGCCGTCCGCCACATGGGACGAACTGGTCGAGCGCACCGAGTTTCTCTACGAAGAGGCGCGCCAGACCCGGCTGACCACCGAGAAATTCATGATCGATGGCCGACACACTGGCACCGGTGGCGGTAACCATTTCGTACTGGGTGGCGCGACGCCGGCTGACTCACCGTTTCTGCGTCGTCCCGACCTGCTGCGCAGCCTGATCAGTTACTGGCACAACCATCCGTCGTTGTCCTACCTGTTCTCCGGGCTGTTCATCGGCCCGACGTCCCAGGCACCGCGCGTCGATGAGGCACGCAACGATGCGCTGTACGAGCTGGAAATCGCCTTTGCACAAATGCCTGAACCGGGCGAAGAGTGCGCGCCATGGCTGGTGGATCGGTTGTTGCGCAACCTGTTGATCGACGTGACTGGCAACACCCACCGCGCCGAGTTCTGCATCGACAAGCTTTATTCACCGGACGGCGCGACGGGGCGCCTTGGTTTGCTGGAGTTGCGTGCCTTTGAAATGCCACCGCATGCGCGCATGAGTCTGGCGCAACAGTTGTTGCTGCGAGCGCTGGTCGCGCGATTCTGGCGCGAGCCTTATGCGCCGCCGAAACTGGCGCGCTGGGGCACTGAATTACACGACCGGTTCCTGTTGCCGCACTTTATCGAACAGGATTTCGCCGATGTCATCGTTGATCTCAACGCCTCGGGTTACCCCGTGCGGGCCGAGTGGTTTGCCGCGCATCTGGAGTTCCGCTTTCCCAAGGTCGGCGACTATGCCGTCAGCGGCATCGAACTGGAAGTGCGCCAGGCGCTCGAGCCGTGGCATGTGCTGGGCGAGGAGGGCGCCGTCGGTGGCACGGTACGGTATGTGGATTCGTCCCTTGAGCGTTTGCAGGTCAAGCTCACCGGCCTGCCGCCGCAACGTTATTTGCTGACCTGCAACGGCGTTCCGATGCCCTTGCAGCCCACCGGGCGGGTTGGCGAGTTCGTGGCCGGCGTGCGTTTCCGCGCCTGGCAGCCGGCCAACTGCCTGCAACCGACCATTGCGGTCCATGCGCCGCTGGTGTTCGACCTGCTCGACACCTGGATGCAGCGGTCGCTGGGGGGCTGTCAGTACCACGTCGCCCATCCGGGCGGGCGCAACTATGACAGCTTGCCGGTGAACGCCAATGAAGCCGAAAGTCGGAGAATGGCGCGTTTCTTCCGCATCGGACACAGCCCAGGGAAACTTCCTATCCCGATTCTGGAAGTTAACGACGAGCTGCCGATGACTCTCGATTTGCGACGTTTCTAAACCGTACGCGACGCTCGGATTTTTCGTATATCCGGGCGTCATGAGCCTGCGTTAGTCTGACCGTTCCTTGCTGTCTGCCGAGCTTTCCATGCCTGACCTGCTAGACCGCTACCCGCTGACGGCGGGCACTTATCACGAACTGCTCGACAACAGCGGCGCGGTGCGTCCGCACTGGCGTCGGCTGTTCGACCAGTTGCAACGCAGTACGCCCGCGCAGCTGGTGCAGCGTCAGGCACTGCTGACCCGGCAGATCCAGGAAAACGGCGTGACCTACAACGTCTACGCCGATCCCAAGGGCGCGGACCGACCGTGGGAGCTGGACCTGCTGCCGCATGTGATCGCCGCGGATGAGTGGGCGCTGTTGTCAGCCGGGATCGCACAGCGGGCGCGTCTGTTGAATGCCGTCCTGGCGGATTTGTACGGGCCGCAGCGGCTGATCGCTGAAGGCTTGCTGCCGGCTGAACTGGTGTTCGGTCACAACAACTTCCTCTGGCCCTGTCAGGGCATCACGCCGCCCGACGGGGCCTTTCTGCATCTGTATGCCGTGGATCTGGCGCGCACGCCCGACGGGCGCTGGTGGGTCACGGCGGATCGGACTCAGGCACCGTCCGGCGCGGGTTACGCCCTGGAAAACCGCACGATCGTGTCCCGGGCCTTCCCCGAGTTGTACCGAGATTTGAAGGTGCAGCATCTGGCCGGGTTCTTCCGCACGCTGCAGGAAACCCTGGCCCGTCAGGCACCGAGCGATGATGAAGCGCCGTTGGTGGTACTGCTGACACCGGGGCGTTTCAACGAAAGCTACTTCGAACATCTGTACCTGGCGCGGCAGCTCGGTTATCCGCTGGTGGAGGGCGGCGACCTCACGGTGCGCGATGCCACGGTGTACCTGAAAACCCTGAGCGGCCTGCGTCGCGTCCACGCGATCATGCGCCGCCTCGACGACGACTTCTGCGATCCGCTGGAATTGCGCACCGACTCTGCGCTGGGCGTGCCGGGCCTGCTCGAAGCCGTGCGGCAGGGGCGAGTGCTGGTGGCCAACGCGCTGGGCAGCGGCGTTCTCGAGTCGCCAGGACTGTTGGGCTTTCTACCGAGGATCAATCAATTCCTGTTTGGCGAAGAGCTGATTCTGCCCTCCATCGCCACATGGTGGTGCGGCGAAGCGCCGGTGCTGGCCCAGGCATTGGAAAAGTTGCCGGAGCTGCTGATCAAACCGGCGTTTCCTTCGCAGAGTTTTGCGCCGGTATTTGGCCGTGACTTGAGTGAAAAACAGCGCCAGACCCTTGCTGAGCGCATGCAGGCGCGACCTTACGCCTATGTGGCGCAAGAGCTGGCGCAATTGTCCCAGGCGCCGATCTGGCAGGCTGAGGACGGTCAGTTACAGCCTCGGGCGATCGGCATGCGCATGTATGCGGTGGCCAGTCGCGATGGCTATCGGGTGCTGCCCGGTGGTTTGACCCGTGTGGCCGCCGAGGCCGATGCCGAAGTGGTGTCGATGCAACGTGGCGGCGCGAGCAAGGACACCTGGGTGCTGGGGGATCGGCCACCGAGCGGCGAGCAGTGGAAAGCCCAGCGCAGCATCGGCGTGCACGACCTGGTGCGGCGCGATCCGTATCTGCCGTCCCGGGTCGTGGAAAACCTGTTCTGGTTCGGCCGCTACTGTGAACGCTGCGATGACAGCGCTCGGTTGCTGCGGATCATGCTGGCGCGCTACGTCGACGGCGACGACCCGCAAGCTCTGGAGGCGGCTGTCGAGCTGGGCGAGCGGTTGATGTTGCTGCCCGATGAAGGCGAATTGCCTGAACGGTTACTGGCGGCGCTGCTCGGCGACGACTGGCCGTTCAGCCTGCGTTCCAACCTGCAGCGCTTGCAGTGGGCGGCTTCGCAGGTGCGCGGCAAGCTCTCGCGGGAAAACTGGCAGGCGCTGGTGGAGTTGCAGCGCGAGGCAATCGAGCTGGAAACCGAAGAGCCGGATTTCGGCGAGTTGCTGGATTTCCTCAACCGTCTGGTGATGTCGCTGGCGGCGCTGTCGGGTTTTGCCCTCGACGACATGACCCGGGACGAAGGCTGGCGCTTCCTGATGATCGGCCGGCGGATCGAGCGCCTGCAATTTCTCAGCGGCAGCCTGGCGGCGTTCCTGCGCGGTAGTGGTGCCTTCGACCAGGCCGGACTTGAATGGCTGCTGGAACTGGGCAACAGCAGCATCACCTACCGCTCGCGGTATCTGGCGGTGGCGCAATTGATCCCGGTGCTGGACCTGTTGCTGCTCGATGAGCAGAACCCTCACGCCGTGTTGTTCCAGCTGAAACTGGTCACTCGCACCCTCAAGCGGTTGAACGATGATTTTGCTGTGCCGCGCGAAGCGGGGCTGCCGCACTTGGTGGAGCGGCTGGCGCGCTTCGATCTGGGGTGCCTGGAGAATTCGTTGTTCGGCGATGCCAGCGTTCGTGCCGCCATAGAGGGTCTGGCCGATCTGCTGCAAGAGATCGCTGACGCCAGCGGACAAGTGTCGGATCGTCTGGCGTTGCGCCATTTCGCCCATGTCGATGATGTCAGCCAGCGCACGGTGTCCGTCTGATGAGCGCCCGTTACCAGATTTTCCACGACACCCATTATCACTACGACAGCCCGGTGTCCCTCGCCCAGCAATTGGCACACCTGTGGCCGCGATCGTGTGCCTGGCAGCGCTGCACCGAGCAGCAATTGCAGATCAGCCCCGATCCGACATCGCGCCGGGACGAGCTGGATGTGTTTGGCAACCCGCTGACCCGACTGGCATTCGAGCGGCCGCACGATGAACTATTGGTCAACGCCCGGCTCACCGTCGAAGTGATGTCCCGGCCAACGCTGGATTTCAATCAATCCCCGGCCTGGGAAGACACCCGCAACGCACTGACCTACAGCAGTCAGCCGCTTTCTCCTGAATTGCTGGAAGCTTGCCGTTACCGGTTCGAATCGCCCTATGTGCATCTGAAGCGCAACTTCGTCGAGTTCTCGGAAAGTTGTTTCCCGGCGGGCCGTCCGTTGTTGCTCGGCGTTCAGGCGCTGATGGAGAAAATCTTCAGCGAGTTCACCTTCGACGCCGAAGCGACGCAGGTGGCAACGCCACTGGTGGAAGTGCTGGAGCGCCGGCGCGGGGTTTGCCAGGACTTCGCTCACCTGATGCTCGCTTGCGTGCGTTCCCGCGGGTTGGCGGCTCGTTACATCAGCGGTTACCTGCTGACTCAGCCACCGCCCGGCCAGCCACGGCTGATCGGTGCCGACGCCTCGCATGCCTGGGTTTCGGTTTTTTGCCCGATGCTGGGCTGGGTGGATTTCGATCCGACCAACAATGTGCAGCCGGCGCTGGAACACATCACCCTGGCCTGGGGCCGGGATTTCTCCGATGTCTCGCCGTTGCGGGGGGTGATTCTGGGGGGCGGTAATCACGACCCGGAAGTCCGCGTCACCGTAATGCCACTGGAGTAACGCAGGGCCAGCAGCGTAACTGCTGACCCTGGACACAGATCCGGTGGGCCTGATCAGATCATCGGGCCCTGAGGGTCTCAGGCGTCGGGCGCCTGATCTTTCGGTGCTTCAACATCACTTTCTGCGGCCACTTCACCGTCTGTTTCCGGGTTCAGTGCGGCGGCTTCTTCTTCAGCTGTAGCTTTCTTGCGCTGAAGCTTTTCCTCTTTCTTCTGCTCCTTGGCCAAGTCTCTCTGACGTTTGGCGAAGGAATAATTAGGTTTAGCCATGGGCGATCCTCTGGGGTCGAAGGTGAGGTTGAGCGGCGCATATTCTGCCCTGTATCGGTGCCGAGCCGTTAGCTGGGTTTTTGCTCTGTCCACTTTGGCACCAAGGTCGGCTGCCAGGCATCCAGGGCATCGAGCAGGGTTTGCGGCGATTCGCTCAGTTGCAGCATGTCACGGTGCGCTTCGCGAACGAAGCCTTCGCCGACGATATGATCAAGAAAACCAGTCAATTTGCTGTAGAAGCCGTTCACTTCCAGCAGACCCAGTGGTTTGCCGTGGTAGCCGAGCTGGCCCCACGTCCAGACTTCGAACAGTTCCTCCAGAGTGCCCAGGCCGCCGGGCAATGCGATAAATGCGTCGCTGAGCTCAGCCATCCGCGCCTTTCGCGCATGCATGCCGTCGACCACTTCGAGGCGAGTCAGGCCGCTGTGGCCGATTTCCTTGTCCTTGAGGCTTTGCGGGATGATCCCGATCACTTCACCGCCGGCTGCCAGTGCAGCATCGGCCACAATCCCCATCAACCCCACGGCGCCGCCGCCATAGACCAGGGTCAACCTGCGCTCGGCCAATGCTCGCCCCAGGGCGACAGCCGCTTCACGATAAGCCGGGTTGGTGCCGGTGCTGGCACCGCAAAATACACAAACGGATGCTAAAGACATGCCTTGCTCCAGGGTCAGGATGGCCACAGAGTAAAGGCTGAGGCGCTGCGCTCCAAGGTCTAAACTTCGCGTTGGGACGTTTCACAGGTACCACTGGCGCCACAGGCATAAGCGGCGAGCAAACTGCACAAAAAGCTGTTGATCGACATGACAGACGCTCCATATTGGTGATGACGACCTGATGATAGGGCCGCCCTGGACGTCTGGCTGGTAGATTATTTGGATAGGTGTCATAGCTCTAAAGTTGTATACAATTTTTGATTCAGGTCATAGGAACTTGCGAAGTTTTCAGGCAGTCTTCTGTCCATTCGCACTTTTGTTTACCCCCGCCTTGGAGATTCACCATGTTTGCCAAACTTGTTGCGGTATCCCTGCTGACACTGGCCAGCAGTCAATTGATGGCTGCCGAGTGCAAGACGACCATCGACTCCACCGACCAAATGTCCTTCAACACCAAGGCCATTGAAATCGACAAAAGCTGCAAGACCTTCACCGTTGAACTGACCCACTCCGGCAGCCTGCCGAAAAATGTGATGGGTCATAACTGGGTGCTGAGCAAAGAGGCTGACATGCAGCCGATCGCCACTGACGGCCTGGCTGCCGGTATCGACAAGAACTATCTGAAGGAAGGTGATGCGCGCGTTATCGCCCACACCAAAATCATCGGTGCCAAGGAAACCGACTCGGTGACCTTCGACGTGTCGAAGCTTGATGCTGCCGAGAAATACGGCTTCTTCTGCTCGTTCCCGGGCCACATATCGATGATGAAAGGCACGGTTACGCTGAAATAAGCGAATCGGGCTCATAAAAAAAGCGTCCTGCGAGGGACGCTTTTTTTGTGCCTGATATTTGACCGAGTCATCGTTCATCGCTAGCAGGCTAGCCCCACACTGGATCTGCGACACTCCGCAAGTCCCCTGTGGGAGCTAGCCTGCTAGCGATGTGGTCGGTTCAGGCGCTGCCTTGCTTATGGTGCAAACGGCATCACGCGCTTGTGGTGGGTCTTTTTGTACGTATCGCAGATGATCTTGAACGCTTCCTCACGCACCGGCTCACCGTGCAGGAACGCATCGATCTCGGCATACGTCACGCCGTGGGACGCTTCGTCCGGCTTACCCGGCGACAGGTCTTCCAGGTCGGCAGTCGGGACTTTCTCCACCAGTGCTTCCGGCGCACCGAAACTGCGGGCAATGGCCCGGACCTGGTTTTTCACCAGGCCGCTCAACGGGGCCAGGTCGCAAGCACCGTCACCGAACTTGGTGAAGAACCCCATCACCGCTTCTGCCGCGTGGTCGGTGCCGATCACCAGGCCATGGGCCGCGCCAGCGATGGTGTACTGGGCGACCATGCGCATCCGCGCCTTGGTGTTGCCGAGGACGAAATCCACTGACACCGCGTGCTTGCCTTCGAAGGCTGCCACTTCATTGGCCAGGGATTTGACTGCCGGGCCGATGTTCACGGTGTGACGCTCGTCCGGCTTGATGAAATCCACCGAAGCCTGGGCGTCGTGTTCATCGAACTGGGTTTCATACGGCAGGCGCACGGCGATGAACTTGTAGTTGTCATCACCGGTGCGGGTGCGCAGTTCACGCATGGCGCGCTGGGCCAGCAGGCCGGCGGTCAGGGAATCGACCCCGCCGCTGATGCCGAGCACCAGGGTCTTGAGCCCGGAATTGACCAGGCAATCCTGGATGAAGGTAATGCGCCGGGCGATTTCCGCCTCGAGGGCGGCCTTGTCGGCGAATGGCGGTTGAACCTTGAGCTGCTCAGCAATCTCACGCTGTACGGCTTGCATGAATTCACTCCTTGCTTGGTGTGCTGGAAAGGGCGGCAGGAACTTTGAAAACGTGTCGCAAGTAGGCGACGAAATTCGGGTCTTTGCAGTGAGTCTTGCCAGGCTCGTCGGAGATCTTTGCCACCGGTTGGCCATTGCAGGCCGCCATTTTAAGCACGATGCTCATCGGTTCAACACCTGGAATATCGCACGTCAGGTTGGTGCCGATGCCGAAGCTGACATTGATCCGACCGCGTAATGCGCGAAATATTTCCAGCGCCTTGGGCAGCGTCAGACTGTCGGAGAACGTCAGGGTCTTGCTCATCGGGTCGATGCCCAGCTTTTGATAGTGGGCGATCGCCTTTTCTGCCCAGATCACCGGATCCCCGGAGTCATGGCGCAGGCCGTCGAAGAGTTTGGCAAAGTACAGGTCGAAGTCGTTGAGGAAGGCATCCATGGTGATGCAGTCAGTCAAGGCGATCCCCAGCAGGCCGCGGTATTCGCGGACCCAGCAATCGAGGGCGGCAATCTGACTGTCGATCAGTCGCGGACCGAGTTGCTGGTGGGCCATGATCCATTCGTGGGCCATGGTGCCCAGCGGTTTCATGTCCAGTTCCCGGGACAAATGCACGTTGCTGGTGCCGACGAAACGTCCGGGGAAATCGTGCTTGAGCACGTTCACCACTTCTTCCTGCACACGGTACGAAAAGCGACGGCGGGTGCCGAAATCGGCTACTTGCAATTCCGACAATTCGTCGCTGCTGGCGTTGGCGGTCAGCCAGTCGAACTTGCGATAAAGTTGCTCGCGCGCTTGCTCCAGAACGATGTCCCGGTAGCGATAGCGGTTGCGCACTTCGCTGACGATGGACAGCAGCGGGACTTCAAAAAGAATCACATGCAGCCAGGGCCCGCGCAGGCGGATAAACAGCTCGCCGTTTTCGATGCCGGTGTGGACGTAGCGCAGGTTGAAGCGGAACAAGCCGAGGAAGCGCAGGAAATCCGGCTTCATGAAGCTGATGCGCTCCATGAAACTCAACTGGTCGGCGCTCAGGTTCAACTCGGCGAGGCGCTCGATCTGAAAGCGGATTTCCGCCAGGTACGGGCGCAGGTCTTCACTGTTGCGGCAACGGAACTCCCATTCGACGTCCACGTTCGGGTAGTTGTGCAGCACCGCCTGCATCATCGTCAGTTTGTAGAAGTCGGTGTCGAGCAGGTTCTGCACGATGCGATCGGCAAACACACTCTCGCTCATAACGGGGTTCTCCAGGCTGGCCGCGGCCCGTGGCAGTGGCGTTGCAGCTGTTTCAATGAATGGGGCTAGTGGCGCATATCCGCGCGGGGTATTGCCAGCGATTTTTGCATCGCAGCAGATCCCTGTGGCGAGGGAGCTTGCTCCCGCTCGGTTGCGCAGCAGCCGCAAAACGGTAAACGCAGCTTTTCAGTTTGAACGTAGCGGCTGTAGGGGGGCGCTTCGCACCCCAGCGGGAGCAAGCTCCCTCGCCACAGTGATGGTGCTTTGCCACAGGTCTTGGTGAAGCCTTAAGTTTGCGGTACTTCCGGGCTATCAATCTGCTCCAGCATCCACTTCACAAAGTCCCGCACCTTGGGCACTTCCGCCGAATGTTCCGGGTACGCCAGGTAATAGGCGTCGGAACTGGGCATCGCGTGCTGCCAGGGTATGACCAGTTTGCCGTCGGCCAACTCCTCTTCCACCAGAAACCGCGGCAACAGCGCCACGCCACAGCCGACCTGCGCGGCGCGGATGCACATGTAGAAGGTCTCGAAGCGCGGCCCGTGGTAGCTGTGTTCGGTGTGGTAACCCTGACTGTCGAACCAGTCGTGCCAGGCCTGCGGACGGGAGGCGTTTTGCAGCAGGACCAGGTCGGTGAGTTGGGTGGGATCAGTGAACGGTGTCGCCGGCAGGCTACCCGGTGCACACACGGGAACAAGCTCTTCGCCGAACAGCTTCAGGCATTCGGTACGGGGGCGTGAGCCCTGGCCGAAATAGAACGCCAGATCGCTGCGACCTTGCAGCAGGTCATCGGCTTCCTGCTCGCTGCACAGGTCCAGGTGGATCGATGGGTGACGCAGGCGCCAACCTTTCAAGCGGGGCACCAGCCAGCGGGCGCCGAAGGTCGGAGGGGTCGAGACGCGCAAGACTTCGGTTTCCCCGCCGTAGGAACGCAGGTAGTGGGTCGACATCTCGACTTGCGTGAGGATTTTTCGTACCTCAACCAGGTACAAATCACCGGCCGGGGTCATTTGCAGGCGTCGACGCACCCGGCGAAACAACAGGTGTTGCAACAATTCTTCCAGTTGCGCGACCTGTTTGCTGACCGCGCTCTGGGTCAGGTTCAGCTCTTCGGCCGCCCGTGTGAAGCTCAAATGCCGGGTCACGGCCTCGAAACACTGCAATGCGGTGATCGACGGCAGGTAACGTTTATTCAGCATGGGTTGTCCTTTTTCTTGTTTCTTTCTGACCAGCAATTCGCAGCATGAATAAACGGAATGATATCTCTCTTAAAGGTCGTTTGTTGGGTAACCTCCGGCAAGCTAAAACTACAGGTCTGATCAGTCGTGATTTTCCGGCTGCACGTTTTGTGTTTTTTGCTCGAGGAGTGACCCATGGTTGCCGCATTGCTTGATCGTCTTGGTGTGAATCCGGCCCTGTACCAGAACGGCAAAGTGCCGGTGCATTCGCCAATCGATGGCAGCAAGATCGCCTCTGTGAACTGGGAAGGTGCCGCTGAAGTCGAGCAGCACATCAGTCGCGCAGATCATGCGTTCGAATTGTGGCGCAAGGTCCCGGCCCCGCGCCGTGGCGAACTGGTACGCCAATTGGGCGACATCCTGCGTGAATACAAGGCCGATCTCGGCGAGCTGGTGTCCTGGGAAGCGGGCAAGATCACTCAGGAAGGCCTGGGTGAAGTTCAGGAAATGATCGACATCTGCGATTTCGCCGTCGGCCTGTCCCGTCAACTGTACGGCTTGACCATCGCTTCCGAGCGCCCGGGCCACCACATGCGTGAAACCTGGCACCCGCTGGGCATCGTGGGCGTGATCAGTGCGTTCAACTTCCCGGTGGCGGTCTGGGCCTGGAACACCACGCTGGCGCTGGTTTGCGGTAACCCGGTGATCTGGAAGCCCTCGGAGAAAACCCCGCTGACCGCACTGGCCTGCCAGGCGCTGTTCGACCGCGTACTGAAAAACTTCAGCGACGCACCTCCGCACCTGAGCCAAGTGATCATCGGCGGCCGCGATGCCGGCGAAGCGCTGGTCGATGACCCGCGTGTCGCGCTGATCAGCGCCACCGGCAGCACCCGCATGGGCCGCGAAGTGGCACCGAAAATCGCCGCACGATTCGCCCGCAGCATCCTGGAGCTGGGTGGCAACAACGCCATGATCCTCGGCCCAAGCGCTGATCTGGACATGGCTGTTCGCGCGATCCTGTTCAGCGCCGTCGGCACCGCCGGCCAGCGTTGCACCACGTTGCGTCGCCTGATCGCTCACGAATCGGTGAAAGAAGAAATCGTTACCCGCCTCAAGGCCGCTTACTCGAAAGTGCGCATCGGCAATCCGCTGGAAGGCAACCTGATCGGCCCACTGATCGACAAGCACAGCTTCGACAACATGCAGGACGCGCTGGAGCAAGCCTTGAGCGAAGGCGGTCGGGTCTTCGGCGGCAAGCGTCAGCTGGAAGACAAATACCCGAACGCTTACTACGTCTCGCCAGCCATCGTTGAAATGCCGGAACAGAGCGATGTGGTCTGTCACGAAACCTTCGCGCCGATCCTGTACGTGTTCGGTTACAAGGACTTCGCTGAAGCGCTGCGCCTGAACAACGCCGTTCCACAAGGCCTGTCCTCATGCATCTTCACCACCGACGTGCGTGAAGCCGAGCAGTTCATGTCGGCGGTGGGCAGCGACTGCGGCATCGCCAACGTCAACATCGGCCCGAGCGGTGCGGAAATCGGCGGCGCGTTTGGTGGCGAGAAAGAGACGGGCGGTGGTCGTGAGTCGGGCTCCGATGCATGGCGCGGGTACATGCGCCGCCAGACCAACACCGTGAACTACTCGCTGGAGTTGCCGTTGGCTCAAGGGATTACGTTCGACTGATCGGGCCCCATCGCTGGCAAGTCAGCTCCTGCACGGCCTGTGTCGTGGCGCATAACCTGTAGGAGCTGGCTTGCCAGCGAAGCTTTTTCTGTTTGTTAGGTTTCTGTTGGAGTCTGGCAATGCCGTTACGCGAAGAGTGTCTGTGGGAAAAACTGACGCCGCAAAGGCCTGATAACGCGGCGCTCAAGGGTGAAGTCACGGTCGACGTCTGCGTCATCGGCGCCGGTTTCACCGGTCTGTCGGCGGCGGTGCATCTGCTGGAACAAGGCAAAACGGTGTGTGTGCTGGAAGCCCATCGTGCCGGTCATGGCGGTTCGGGGCGCAACGTCGGGCTGGTCAATGCCGGCATGTGGATTCCGCCGGACGACATCGAAGCCGGGTTTGGCGAAGCGGTGGGCAGTCAGCTCAATCGCATGCTGGGGGCGGCACCTTCGTTGGTGTTCAGCCTTGTGGACAAGTACAACATCGATTGCCAGTTACGCCGCGAAGGCACGCTGCACATGGCGCATAACGCTCGTGGTGAAGCGGACTTGCGCAGTCGTGAAGAACAATGGAAACGTCGCGGCGCACCGGTCGAACTGCTGACCGGTCAAGCCTGCGAACAGGCAACCGGCACCCAAAAAATCGCCGCCGCACTGCTGGATCGGCGTGCTGGCACGATCAACCCGATGGCTTACACCACGGGGCTGGCCAAAGCGGCCATCGGCCTCGGCGGTCAGCTGTTCGATCATTCCCCCGTGACCCGGCTCGAACGTCAGGGCCAGAAGTGGTCAGTACAGACCGCGCAGGGTTCGGTGCTTGCCGAGCAGGTTGTCATCGCGTCCAACGCTTATACCGAAGGCGACTGGACAGAGCTTCGGCGCAATTTCTTCCCCGGTTATTACTATCAGGTGGCATCGGTGCCACTCACTGAAGAAGCCGCCCGGCAAATCCTGCCCGGTGGCCAGGGTTCCTGGGACACCCGTCAGGTGCTCAGCAGCATTCGCCGCGATAAAGACGGTCGGCTGTTGCTCGGCAGCCTGGGTAATGGCAATCAGAAGCCGACCTGGTTCCTCAAGGCCTGGGCCGATCGCGTTCAGCAGCACTATTTCCCCTACCTCAAACCGGTGGAATGGGAGTGCACCTGGACCGGTTGCATCGCCTTCACCCCCGATCATTTGATGCGCCTGTTCGAGCCAGCGCCCGGTTTAGTGGCAGTCACTGGCTATAACGGTCGGGGCGTGACCACTGGCACTGTAGTCGGCAAAGCCTTTGCCGATTATTTGTGCAACGGAAATCCGCAGGCGTTGCCGATCCCCTTCGCTCCGATGCAACCACTGGCCGGGGCTGGCCTGCGTAGCTGTCTGTATGAAGCGGGATTTTCGCTGTATCACGCGGGCCAGTGCTTGCGGATCGTGATTTGATTGTTGAAATTTGTTGCGGGGAGCGGCGCTTTTCGGCGCAGCGACTAGCCTGTAAAAGGTGCGGGTTGTAGCAGTACCGCACCAGCAGTGTGCACTTCGGTGACGCGCGTTGTTACAGGCTGGTTGCACGTCGTTTGGCGCTGCGGTTGCAATGATGGCGCGCACGGGTTGCGCCTTGATAAATAAATGGTTTCACCTTCAGCGGTTTAGACGGTTGCACGTCCAATGAAAATGGGCTCGAAACAGTCGATATAACAATAAAGCAGCGACTTTTTTCAGAATAAAAAACCGATGGCACGGCCCTTGCTCTGAGCATTCAGTGAAGTTGCAGTGCCAATTAAAAAAAAACCTTGGAGCACCACCTCATGTCCCAGACGTTTTACAAGAAAGGCTTTCTGGCCCTCGCAGTGGCAACTGCGCTGGGTGTTTCTGCGTTTGCACAGGCTGACGTAAAAATCGGTGTGGCGGGTCCAATGACGGGCGCCAACGCGGCATTTGGCGAGCAGTACATGAAGGGTGCACAGGCCGCAGCCGATGCCATCAACGCATCGGGCGGCGTTAACGGGGAAAAAATCGTACTGGTCAAGGGCGATGACGCCTGCGAACCGAAACAGGCTGTGACGGTCGCCAAGGACCTGACCAACCAGAAAGTGGCAGGCGTGGTCGGTCACTTCTGCTCCTCGTCGACCATTCCGGCCTCCGAGATCTACGACGAAGCAGGCATCATCGCAATCACTCCGGGCTCCACCAACCCACAGGTGACCGAGCGCGGCCTGAGCGCCATGTTCCGTATGTGCGGCCGTGACGACCAGCAGGGTATCGTGGCCGGCGACTACATCGTCGACGTGCTCAAGGGCAAGAAAGTCGTGGTTCTGCACGACAAGGACACCTACGGTCAAGGTCTGGCGGATGCCACCAAGGCCCAACTGGCCAAGCGCGGCGTGACCCCGGTGCTGTACGAAGGTCTGACCCGTGGCGAGAAAGACTTCAGCGCCGTGGTGACCAAGATCCGTGCAGCCGGTGCCGATGTCGTCTATTTCGGCGGCCTGCACCCGGAAGCCGGTCCACTGGTTCGTCAACTGCGTGAGCAAGGCCTCAAGGACGTCAAATTCATGTCCGATGATGGCATCGTGACTGATGAACTCGTGACCACCGCCGGTGGCCCGCAGAACGTTGATGGCGTGTACATGACCTTCGGCGCCGACCCACGCCTGCTGCCAGACAGCAAGACCGTGGTAGACACCTTCCGCAAGGCCGGTACCGAGCCTGAAGGCTACACCCTGTACGCCTACGCTTCGGTTCAAACCCTGGCGGCTGCTTTCAACGGCGCCAAGTCCAACAATGGCGAAAAAGCGGCCGAGTGGCTGAAGAAAAACCCGGTTAAAACCGTGATGGGCGAGAAGACCTGGGACGCCAAGGGCGACCTGAAAGTCTCCGACTACGTGGTTTATCAGTGGGACAAGGATGGCAAATACCACCAACTGGAAAAACAGAAGTGATATGAGCTGCTGAATTGCCCGGTGCCTTGTGCACCGGGCAGTCAACCAACATGTCCGTGCAGTACCTGTCTTTTCTCGTAGAGCTGCACACAACCGTGTTGCGCGGGTGGCTGAACCCCGGTCCGTCGCACCCGGCTTCTGTGCAGTCTCTCAAATGCGTGAGATTGCGTTATGGATGGTATTTTCCTGCAGCAACTGGTCAACGGCCTGACCCTCGGGTCGGTCTATGGCCTGATCGCCATCGGCTACACAATGGTCTATGGCATCATCGGCATGATCAACTTCGCCCATGGTGAGGTTTACATGATCTCCGCTTACCTCGCGGCGATCAGTCTGGCTCTGCTGGCATACTTCGGTATTGAATCCTTCCCTCTGCTGATGCTTGGCACACTGGTCTTCACCATCATCGTCACGGCGGTGTATGGCTGGGTCATCGAGCGTGTCGCCTACAAACCCCTGCGTAACTCAACCCGACTGGCACCGCTGATCAGCGCCATCGGTATTTCCCTGATCCTGCAAAACTATGCACAGATCGCCCAGGGCGCCCGCCAACAAGGCGTACCTACCTTGCTGACCGGTGCATGGCGAGTGGAAGTCGGAAGCGGCTTCGTCCAGCTCACCTACACCAAGATCTTCATTCTGATCGCCGCATTCGCCGGCATGGCCCTGCTGACCTACGTCATCAAGTACACCAAGCTCGGCCGCATGTGCCGCGCCACCCAGCAAGACCGCAAGATGGCCTCGATCCTGGGGATCAACACCGATCGCGTGATTTCCTACGTGTTCATCATCGGTGCAGCAATGGCGGCCCTGGCCGGTGTGCTGATCACCATGAACTACGGCACGTTCGACTTCTACGCAGGCTTCGTTATCGGTATCAAGGCGTTCACCGCTGCGGTACTTGGCGGAATCGGCTCGCTGCCTGGCGCGATGCTCGGCGGGATCATCCTCGGCATTTCCGAGTCGCTGTTCTCGGGTCTGGTCAACTCGGACTACAAAGACGTTTTCAGCTTCTCGCTGCTCGTTCTCGTTCTGGTCTTTCGGCCCCAAGGCCTGCTCGGCCGTCCTCTTGTGTCGAAGGTGTAAGCGATGTCTTCAACCACTAAAAAAACCATTGATCTCAAAAGAAGCCTGGTTGACGCGATTCTTGCCGGTCTGGTCGCCCTCATTGTGTTCGGCCCGATTGTTGGCGTAGTCCTCGACGGCTACGGCTTCAATCTGGAAACGACCCGAGTGGCGTGGATTGTCGCCATCGTCATGGCCGGCCGCTTTGCCCTGAGCCTGTTCCTGCAAACGCCCAAAGGCCTGAGAATTCTCGAAGGTTTTGAAAGCACAGGCTCCGGGGTACATGTACTGCCGCCTGACTACAAGACCCGGTTGCGCTGGATCATTCCAGTGGTGATCGTCGTCGCCGTGGTGTTCCCGTTTTTCTCCAACTCCTACCTGCTGGGCGTGGTCATCCTCGGGCTGATCTACGTGCTGCTGGGGCTTGGCTTGAACATCGTGGTCGGCCTGGCCGGCCTGCTCGACCTCGGCTACGTGGCGTTCTACGCCATCGGGGCCTATGGCCTGGCACTCGGCTATCAATACCTGGGGCTTGGCTTCTGGACGGTGCTGCCACTGGCAGCGATCACCGCCGGCCTTGCCGGTTGCATCCTCGGCTTCCCGGTATTGCGCCTGCACGGTGACTACCTGGCGATCGTGACCCTGGGCTTCGGTGAAATCATTCGCTTGGTCCTCAACAACTGGCTGAGCCTGACGGGGGGGCCAAATGGCATGGCGGCGCCGCTGCCAACCTTCTTCGGCCTGGAGTTCGGCAAAAGGGCAAAGGACGGTGGCGTTCCGTTCCATGAGTTTTTCGGTATCGCCTACAACCCGGACGTGAAGTATTACTTCATTTACGCGGTGTTGTTCCTCGTGGTACTGGCCGTGCTGTACGTCAAGCACCGTCTGACCCGTATGCCGGTCGGTCGCGCCTGGGAGGCCTTGCGTGAAGATGAAATCGCCTGCCGCTCCATGGGTCTGAACCACGTGCTGGTCAAGCTTTCGGCGTTCACCATCGGTGCGTCGACGGCGGGTCTGGCGGGTGTGTTCTTCGCCACCTACCAAGGCTTCGTCAACCCGACCTCGTTCACCTTCTTCGAGTCGGCCCTGATCCTCGCCATCGTGGTACTCGGCGGCATGGGCTCGACCATTGGCGTCGTCATCGCAGCCTTCGTGCTGACCGTGGCCCCGGAACTGCTGCGTGGCTTCGCGGAATACCGCGTGCTGCTGTTCGGCATCCTGATGGTGTTGATGATGATCTGGCGACCGCGCGGCCTGATTCGGATCAGCCGTACCGGTGTGACCCCGCGTAAAGGAGTAGCGCCATGAGCGAAGTCGTACTCTCGGTCGAGAAACTGATGATGCACTTCGGCGGCATCAAGGCGTTGAACGATGTCAGCCTGAAGGTCAAGCGCAACTCGATCTTCGCCCTGATCGGCCCCAACGGCGCCGGCAAAACCACGGTGTTCAACTGCCTGACCGGTTTCTACAAGGCCTCCGGTGGCAAGATCGAACTCAGCGTGCGGGGCGAGCAGACCAACGTCATCCAGTTGCTGGGCGAATCGTTCAAACCGGCGGATTTCGTTTCGCCAAAATCCTTTCTCAGTCGGCTGTATTACAAGATGTTCGGCGGTACCCACCTGGTGAACCGTGCCGGGCTGGCGCGGACCTTCCAGAACATTCGCCTGTTCAAGGAAATGTCGGTGCTGGAAAACCTGCTGGTTGCCCAGCACATGTGGGTCAACCGCAGCATGCTCGCCGGTATCCTCAACACGAAGGGCTACCAAAAGGCTGAAAGCGATGCGCTGGACCACGCCTTCTACTGGCTGGAAGTGGTGGACCTGGTGGACTGCGCCAACCGTCTGGCCGGTGAACTGTCCTACGGTCAGCAACGCCGTCTGGAAATCGCCCGGGCCATGTGCACCCGGCCGCAGATCATCTGCCTCGACGAACCGGCCGCCGGCCTCAACCCTCAGGAAACCGAAGCGCTGAGCGCGATGATCCGGCTGCTGCGCGACGAGCATGATCTGACCGTGGTGCTGATCGAACACGACATGGGCATGGTTATGAGCATTTCCGACCACATCGTGGTGCTGGACCACGGCATCGTCATTGCCGAGGGCGGGCCTGATGCGATACGCAACGATCCGAAAGTGATTGCGGCCTACCTGGGTGCCGATGAAGAGGAAGTGGCGCTATGAGTCAACCTATCCTCGAACTGAAGGATCTGGACGTGTTTTACGGGCCAATCCAGGCCCTGAAAAAAGTCTCGCTGTACATCAACGAAGGGGAAACCGTCAGTCTGATCGGCTCCAACGGTGCCGGGAAGTCGACCCTGCTGATGTCGATCTTCGGCCAACCGCGGGCGGCTGACGGGCAGATCATCTATCAAGGGGTGGACATCACCCACAAGTCGTCGCACTACATCGCGTCCCACGGTATCGCGCAATCGCCGGAAGGACGGCGGGTGTTCCCCGACATGACTGTCGAGGAAAACCTGCTGATGGGCACCATCCCGATCGGTGACAAGTACGCCAAGGAAGACATGCAACGCATGTTCGAGCTGTTTCCGCGGCTCGAAGAGCGACGCACCCAGCGCGCCATGACCATGTCCGGTGGTGAACAGCAAATGCTCGCCATCGCCCGTGCGCTGATGAGTCGGCCCAAACTGTTGTTGCTTGACGAGCCGAGCCTGGGTCTGGCACCGATCGTGGTGAAACAGATCTTTGCCACGCTGCGGGAACTGGCCAAGACCGGGATGACCATCTTCCTGGTCGAGCAGAATGCCAACCACGCGCTCAAGCTGTCGGACCGGGCGTATGTCATGGTCAACGGCGAGATCCGCATCACGGGCACCGGCAAGGAGTTGCTGGTTAACGAGGAAGTGCGTAACGCCTATCTCGGCGGCCACTGATTTCGCTGTTGTAACACCAAGCCCCGGCGCGCAATCGCCGGGGCTTTTTTACATTTTCAATACTCCCGCAGGTGTCCGCGGTGTGCTTTCTGGAAATTGTGGAAAACAAATTCATCAAGCTCCCAAAGCGCGACATAAAGCCGCTGCAAATAGTTGTTTTGTCACGCTTTTGACTTGTCCCCGTTTGCTGTGGAGCTGGCTGTGAATAACGTGGGAGTAGCTGGCTGAGGGCCTTTGGATACGTGGCTTGCAGCGATGTGGTTGTTTTTTGATCAGGTGTTTTTACGCGACTGGGGCTCGGCTTTGTCAACCTTTTTATTGGCTGGGAAATCAGTCCGGAACGGAGGGGTGATGCCTGTGGATAAGTCTGTGGTTAAACTCTGGAAAGAGTCGGCTGAGGGCCGTAGTTACTGGCTCGGCGCCATCGCTGGTTTACCGGGTCGATCGTGCAAAATGCCACGGGCTACACAGTGAGCGCTTCAGGGTCAAGCAAAAAACTTTGTAATTTGCCCGCAAAGCCTTGTGCACAGCGGCTTTCAGCTTTTTCACTTGCCCCCGGAAACTGTGGACCGGCCTGTGGATAACGTGCGCGTACATGGCTGCAGGCCACGGGGGATAAGGCGCCGCTGACATTGATCGTTTTTCATACAGCTTTTGTGGTGGTTGCCGCTGTCGGCAAGGCCGGGCATGCTGCCAGCTGATTTTCTATTCCAATGGCTGCCCGTCGGCCGAAGCAAGGAGAACACGATGTCCAACACCCTGTTTATTACCGGCGCGACTTCCGGTTTTGGTGAAGCCTGTGCCCGTCGTTTTGCCGAGGCTGGCTGGAAACTGGTGCTGACAGGTCGTCGTGAAGAACGCCTCAATGCCCTGTGCGCCGAGTTGTCGAAGCAGACCGAGGTCCATGGCCTGGTGCTCGACGTGCGTGATCGCAAGGCCATGGAGGAGGCGATTGCCAACCTGCCGCCATCCTTCGCCAAGCTGCGCGGGCTGATCAATAACGCCGGCCTGGCGCTCGGCGTGGACCCGGCGCCGAAGTGCAACCTTGATGATTGGGACACGATGGTCGACACCAACATCAAGGGCCTGATGTACAGCACTCGCCTGCTGCTGCCACGCCTGATCGCCCACGGCCGTGGCGCCAGCATCGTCAACCTCGGTTCCATCGCCGGCAACTACCCGTATCCGGGCAGCCACGTGTATGGCGCGAGCAAGGCGTTCGTCAAACAGTTCTCGCTGAACCTGCGCTGTGACCTGCAGGGCACGGGCGTGCGAGTCAGCAACATTGAACCGGGCCTGTGCGAGAGCGAATTCTCGCTGGTGCGTTTTGCCGGTGATCAGGAACGCTATAACGCGACCTACGCCGGTGCGGAGCCAATCCAGCCACAAGACATCGCCGAGACCATTTTCTGGGTGCTCAATGCGCCGGCACACATCAACATCAACAGCCTTGAGCTGATGCCGGTGAGCCAGACGTGGAGCGGGTTTGCGATTGAGCGTAACGGAGCCAAGGCGTAATTATGGCGAGGGAGCTTGCTCCCGTTGGACTGCACAGCAGTCCCTTTCTTTTCAGGGGTAAGCGGGGCCGCTTCGCGGCCCAGCGGGAGCAAGCTCCCTCGCCACAGAGGATTTAGCCGAGATAATCGGCCAATCCGCGATAGCAGGTCGCCAAGTGATAAGGCGTGGTCGAAGGCATGTCCTGGCGGCTCACTTCACCGTTTTCATTGCGACACTCATACCAGCCCTCCGAATGCAGGGAGCGCTGTTGCAGTGCCTGCAATTGGCGCAATACCGATGCCTTGCTGTGTGGACGCAAGGTCAGCGCACGCAGGTATTCAGCCTGGGCCCAGATGCGTTGGGTGCCATCCTTCGATTGCCCATCGAGCGTGAGCATTGCCCGCACCGCCCCACTCGATTGATCGACACCCAACTGCTCTGTGTACGCAAAGGCGCGTTCCAGGGAGGCGTGCAGTTTGGAGCCGCGCAACAACGGTGAAGACTCCAGCAGGAAATACCACTCGAACTGATGCCCCGGTTCAAACCAGTTATCCACAGCGCCCAGCGGTTTTTCCATCAGCACACCGTGCTGCGAATCGATAAAGCGCTTCTGCATGGCTGTGCATAACTCGACGAGCGCGCGCTGCACTGCGAGGTCTTCACGCACCGACAGTGTGGCGAGGAAGGCTTCGGCCAGGTGCATCAGCGGGTTTTGCAGCGGCCCGGTATTCAGCGACGACCAGTCACGTTCAAGGCAAGCTTCGTACAGGCCGTCGCCCGTGGCGAAACGCTGCGCAACCACTTCCAGCACGGCGTTGAGCACTGACTCCACCAGCGGTTCGCGAACCTTGTCCCAGTAATGGGCGCAGGCGAAGAGAATGAAGGCGTGGGTGTAGAGATCCTTGCGCTGGTCCAGCGGCGCGCCTTGCGGATCGATGCTGTAGAACCAGCCACCGTGTTCGGCGTCATGGAAATGTTGCTGCAACGAGCGGAACAGCGCCGCGGCACGCTCTTCGGCGCCGGGTATCTGGCCGATCAGGCTGGAAAACAGATACAACTGCCGCGCGCAGGCCATGGCCCGGTAGCGTTGAGGTGGCAAGGGCAGATGTCCGGCGTCCAGCGCCTCGTAGGGCAGGGCCAGTTCGGCGTTCCAGCCCGGGCCTTGCCAGAGGGGCACGATCACGTCCTGGAAATGCTGATGCACTGAGGAGAACAGAGCGATCAAGTCAGGCTGGGAGGCGGAGCGGGGAGAATGAGGCATTGGCTGGCGTCGTCACGGCAGGGTCGATTGCGCGCCATGTTAACAGGCCTGAGAGTTGCGGTGTCTGTCAGGCCGCCTTCGCGGGCAAGCCCGCATTGGTTCTGCGCACACGCATCTCAAGCCCGCTCCCGACATTGGTTCTGTGTACACGTGTGTGCGGGCTTGCCCGCGAGGGGGCCATCACTGACGGTAGAAAATCAACCCGCCAACAACCACACTCCAGCCGCCGCCGAAACCGCGCCCGCCAGCCGAACCAACGGCGCCGCCGCCTGCGGCAACACACGAACCACCGCATAACCCGCCGCGTGCAAGGCTGCCGTCGCCACTACAAACCCTGCGGCATACGCCCACGGGCTCGACATTTCCGGCAATTCCAGCCCATGCGCCACGCCATGGAACAGCGCAAACAGCGCCGTCGCACCCACCGCCATGCCCAATGGCGGACGCACCGCCAGTGCCACCGCCAGGCCCAGCGCCAGCACCGATGCGGCGATCCCGCTTTCCAGCGCCGGCAGGTTGAGCCCTTCAAAACCCAGCAGTCCGCCGATCAACAGGGTGCCGACAAACGTGCACGGCAGCGCCCAGCGTGCGGCGCCTTTCTGCTGCGCCGCCCACAACCCGACCGCAACCATCGCCAGCAAGTGATCGAGGCCGCCGATCGGATGGCTGATACCGGCGATCAAACCATTGTCGCCGTGCCCGGGGTGGGCAAAGGCGATGGCCGGGGTCAGCAGCAGGGCCATGGCGCCGAGAATGCGTTTAAGAGACATGGATAAGCTTCCTTGTTGATAGGTGTGGTCGTGATCAGGCTGCGGTCAGCAGGCCCTGGCGTTCGATGAACGCGATGATTTCTTCCAGGCCCAGCCCGGTTTTCTGGTTGCTGAAGACAAACGGTTTGCCGTTGCGCATGCGCTGGGTGTCGCTGTCCATCATCTCCAGCGACGCGCCCACCAAGGGGGCGAGGTCGATCTTGTTGATCACCAGCAGGTCGGATTTACAGATCCCCGGCCCACCCTTGCGCGGCAGCTTGTCGCCGGCCGAGACGTCGATCACGTAGATCGTCAGGTCCGACAGTTCCGGGCTGAACGTGGCCGACAGATTGTCGCCACCGGACTCCACCAGAATCAGGTCCAGCCCGGGAAAGCGGCGGTTAAGTTGATCCACGGCTTCGAGGTTGATCGAGGCGTCTTCGCGGATCGCCGTGTGCGGGCAGCCGCCGGTTTCCACGCCGATGATCCGCTCCGGCGCCAGGGCTTCGTTGCGCACCAGAAAGTCAGCGTCTTCGCGGGTGTAGATGTCATTGGTCACGACGGCCAGGTTGTAGCGGTCGCGCAGCGCCAGGCACAGGGCCAGCGTCAAAGCGGTTTTGCCGGAACCGACCGGGCCGCCGATGCCGACGCGCAGAGGTTGTGTGTTCATGTGATTCTCCAAAGTAACAGGCCCTAGGAACGGAACAGGCGGCTGTACTGGCGCTCATGGGCCATGCACGCCAGGGACAGGCCGAAAGCGGCGCTGCCGTAGTGTTCGGGGTTGATTCGGGTGGCGTTCTGCTGGGCTTGCTGCAATAGCGGCAGCAATTCGCTGGTCAGGCGTTGCGCGGCTTGCTGCCCCATCGGCAGGGTCTTCATCAGCACTGCCAGCTGGTTTTCCAGCCAGCTCCACAGCCAGGCCGCCAGCGCGTCCTGCGGACTGATGCGCCAGGCGCGCGCGGCCAGTGCCCAGCCGAGGGCCAGGTGTGGTTCGGGACGCTGATCGAGAAAGGCGCGGGCCAGGGTATCGAGTTCCGGCAAGCCGTTGAGCAGTTGCTGCAAGGAATAACCCATCTGCCGGCTTTCCTGATGCAACTCGCGGGTTTCCCGGCTGGCGCGGTGTTCCTCGCAGCGTTGCAGTAATTCGCCCCAGTTTTCTTCGGCGGCGGCCACGCAATGGGCGAGTAGCAGCGGCGCTTCGAAACGCGCGAGGTTCAGCAGCAACTGATCGCTGATCCAGCGTCGGGCGCTGTCGTAATCCTTCACCCGACCGTTATCCACCGCCATTTCCAGGCCTTGGGAATAGCTGTAGCCGCCAATCGGCAATTGCGGACTGGCCAGGCGCAGCAGCGCCCAGGCCGGGTTCATAGGCGTACGCCGAACTGGTGCAGTTTCGGCGGATAGTTGAAATCCTCGTCGCCATGCCGCGAATGGTGATGGCCACCGCCATAGGCGCCGTGCTCCGGCTGGAACGGCGCCTCGATGTTTTCGACCCTGGCATCAAGTTGCTCGAGCATCGCCTTGAGCACGTAGTCATCGAGCAGACGCAACCAGCCATCGCCGACTTGCAGGGCGACGTGGCGATTGCCGAGGTGATAAGCCGCGCGGGTCAGCTCGAAAGCGTTGGCGCAGGTGACGTGCAGCAGGTGTTCGGGGTGGGCACAGACGCGGACGATGCGACCGTCTTCAGCCTGTAGGCATTCGCCGTCATACAGCGGCGACTGACCGCGCTCCAAAAACAACCCGACGTCTTCACCCTCGGCACTGAAACAGCGCAAGCGGCTTTTGCTCCGGGCTTCGAAGGTCAGGTGCAACTCAGCGCCCCAGACGGGTTGAGGGTCGATTCTGCGGTGAATCACCAGCATCGGAAGGCTTCCAGCAATGGACATTGCTGTGGTTAGAGCAAGGGGCTTGCCAATCGGGGGATGTGTAGGAAATGCCTGTCGGAGCGACGGTTATGTTTCAGATTGTTGTAGTAATTTGGTGCGCGGCATTGTTGGGCGCACCAAATGATGGCGCGCGGTGTGCTCCCGATCAGTCGCGCGTTGCACAACTGGGTAGGGACCGGCTTGCTGGTGTTAGGTGTTGTGATGAAAGCGGGGTTATTCGGTACTGCCGAGTCCCTGCCAATGCTTCAGCCCGATAAAGATAAACCGCAACTGCTGAGTGATTTTTGCCTGCGGCGTCAGATGCTCGGGCAATGCTTCTGCCGGTGGATCAATGATGTCGGGCAAGGTTGCGAACACGCTTTTAACAATCAGGTCGGCCATGACACTCAGGCCGGCGATGTCCAGGTGTTGCAGCTTTGGCATCAATGACAAGTCGGCCGCCAGGTCCGAGCTGATGTCTTCGCGCAACCGTCCGATGGCCAGGCGCACCGGCAGCGAACCGCCGTACTGCTCGCGGGCGAGAAACAGGAATTGCGAACGATTGGCCGACACCACGTCGAGAAAGATCCGCACCGAGGCATCGATGATGCCGCCCATCACGAATTCGTTGTGGCGCACCAGGCGGATGGTTTCGCGGAAGGTCTGACCGACTTCGCTCACCAGTACCAGGCCCAGTTCATCCATATCGGAAAAATGCCGGTAGAAACCGGTGGGAACGATGCCGGCGGTTTTCGCCACTTCGCGCAGGCTCAGGCTGCCGAATCCTCGGCCGCATTCCATCAAATGGCGGGCAGCGTCCATCAGGGCGTTGCGGGTTTGTTGTTTCTGTTCGGCGCGGGGCAGCATCGCAAGGGTGTTTTTCTGGACAAGACAGCGACGCACTCTAGCAAATCGGCTTTGCTGGCGTCGAACGACGATCGGGGGACACCTAAAAGAGGGGCGGGTAGAGAAGGGGTGCTTCTATAAAATCAAAAGCCCAATCCGTGGATTGGGCTTTTTTTCAGGGCCGCCATGGGCTCAGCTCAAAGCGCTGTTGCGTTGGATCACGCGGTCACCACCACCTTCAGCGAGGATTTGACCTTGTGGAGTGCGATCGGAACCGTCAGCAGCCAGGGTTTGACCTTGTGGAGTGCGATCGGAACCGTCAGCAGCCAGGGTTTGACCTTGTGGGGTGCGATCGGAACCGTCAGCGGCCAGGGTTTGACCTTGTGGAGTGCGATCGGAACCGTCAGCGGCCAGGGTTTGACCTTGTGGAGTGCGATCGGAACCGTCAGCGGCCAGGGTTTGACCTTGTGGAGTGCGATCGGAACCGTCAGCAGCCAGGGTTTGACCTTGTGGGGTGCGATCCGAACCGTCAGCGGCAAGGGACTGGCCTTGTGGGGTACGGTCCGAGCCATCTTGAGTGATCAGGCCTTTTTCTTTCAGGCGATCGTTACCACCTTCGGCAACGGTCTGGCTGAACACCGAGTGGGCGGCTTTCACTTGTGGGGTTGCCTGGTCAGCAGCTGGCAGAGCGAAAGCGGTGCTGGCCAGCAGTGAGAGGGAAAGGCTAAGCAGTAATTGGCGTTTCATGATTGGGTGCTCCGTGGGAGGGCGATAAAGTGGGTACGAGGGCAATGCTACTCTCGATAAGTCGATATAAAAGTTCATAAACGCAATGGTAATAATCAACAGAATTGATTGTTCCCTGGGAAGGCTCTAGAACGGGCCTCTCCGGCGAGGCTTTTTGCACTGGTGTGGGTATTTTCGACCCACTCGTGCCGCGCAAAAGTGCGGGGTCGGTAACGCCGGGTTTGCGAGAGCAGGGTGTCCCCGACCGATTATTTGAACGTTAAGCCCATTTCGGTTAAACCTGCGCGCCGTTTCCCAGTCCTAGATTTCATGGCAGGCCGGTTCTGGCCTAACGTTTCACACGTGCGTCGCAGTCAGGGCGCTCAGTCGTATTCAGGAGCCCTGTGCAATG
Source organism: Pseudomonas sp. NFX71 (assembly GCF_048079215.1). NCBI lineage: Bacteria > Pseudomonadati > Pseudomonadota > Gammaproteobacteria > Pseudomonadales > Pseudomonadaceae > Pseudomonas > Pseudomonas sp. NFX71. The sequence continues at coordinate 2,562,207 of NZ_CP182230.1, forward strand.
ACGCGCACCCCCAAGATTTTTGCCTGGACCTTTGCCAGCCTGGTTGTGTTGCTGGCGATACTGGTTCTGATCATCGTGTTCTTCGATTGGAACCGGATCAAACCGACCATCAACTCCAAAGTCTCCGAAGAACTGCATCGACCGTTTGCCATCAATGGCAACCTGGCGGTGGTCTGGCAGCGCGAGCTCGACGAAGGTGGTTGGCGGGCGTGGGTGCCGTGGCCGCATGTAGTGGCAGAGGACCTGAGCCTCGGCAACCCTGAGTGGTCGAAGCAGCCCCAGATGGTCACGCTCAAACGCGTCGAACTGCGCCTGTCGCCGCTGGCATTGCTGGCTCAACGCGTGGCGATCCCGCGCATTGACTTGACCGAACCGAACGCAGACCTCCAGCGTCTTGCCGATGGCCGCGCGAACTGGACGTTCAAGTTCGACCCGAAAGACCCGAACGCCGAGCCTTCAAATTGGGTGGTCGACATCGGCGCAATCGGCTTCGACAAAGGCCACGTCACCCTTGACGACCAGAGCCTGAAAACGCAGTTCGACCTGATCATCGACCCACTGGGCAAACCGATTCCGTTCGGCGAAATCGTCGGCGACAAAGCGGCGAAAACCGCGCTGGAGAAGGGTGCTGCACCCCAGGATTACGCGTTTGCGCTGAAGGTCAAAGGCCAATATCACGGACAGAAACTCGCTGGAGACGGCAAGGTCGGCGGTTTGCTGGCGTTGCAGGATTCGGCCCGACCGTTCCCGCTCCAGGCCCAGGTCAAGATCGCTGACACCAGCGTCGAACTCGCGGGTACGCTGACCGATCCACTCAATCTCGGCGCATTGGACCTGCGACTGAAACTGGCCGGCAGCAGCCTGGGCAACCTCTATCCGCTGACTGGCGTGACCCTGCCGGATACGCCGCCCTACGCCACCGACGGCCACTTGATCGCCAAGTTGCACGAGGCCGGCGGCGCGGTGTTCCGTTATGAAGCGTTCAACGGCAAGATCGGCGAGAGCGACATTCATGGCAGCCTGGCCTACGTCGCCAGCGAGCCACGGCCGAAACTCAGCGGTTCACTGCTCTCCAATCAGCTGTTGTTTGCTGACCTTGCACCCTTGATTGGCGCCGACTCCAACGCCAAACAAAAGGCCCGTGGCGGTGAAAGCAAGCAACCGGCGGACAAAGTGCTACCGGTCGAAGAGTTCAAGACCGAGCGCTGGCGTGACATGGACGCCGATGTCGAATTCACCGGTAAACGCATCGTCCACAGTGAAAAACTGCCGTTCAATGACCTTTATACCCACCTGGTGCTGACCGACGGCGTGCTCAGCCTCGAGCCCCTGCGCTTCGGTGTGGCCGGCGGCAAGCTGGATGCGCAGATTCGCCTCAACGGACGTACCGAGCCGTTGGAAGGCAATGCCAAGCTGACCGCGCGCGGGTTCAAGCTCAAGCAGCTATTCCCCACCTTCGAGCCGATGAAGACCAGTTTCGGCGAGCTCAATGGCGATGCCGACATCGATGGTCGTGGCAACTCGGTGGCAAAACTGCTGGGTTCGGCCAACGGCAATCTGAAAATGCTGATCAACGACGGGGCGATCAGTCGCGAGCTGATGGAGCTGGCCGGACTCAACGTCGGCAACTATGTGGTAGGCAAGATCTTTGGTGACAAGGAAGTGAAGATCAATTGCGCGGCGGCCGACTTCGACATCAAGACGGGCCTGGCCACCACGCGGCTGTTCGTCTTCGACACCGAGAACGCAATCATCTACATCGACGGCACGGCGAACATGGCCACTGAGCAACTGGACCTGACGGTGACGCCGGAATCCAAGGGCTGGCGTTTGATTTCGCTGCGTTCGCCGCTGTATGTACGGGGCAAGTTCATCAAACCCGATGCCGGTGTGAAAGCGGTGCCGCTGATGTTGCGGGGCGCGGGGATGGTGGCGCTGGGTGTGATCGCGGCGCCGGCGGCGGGGTTGTTGGCACTGGTGGCGCCGAGTGGTGGCGAGCCGAATCAGTGTGCGCCGTTGTTGCAGCAGATGAAGGCGGGGAAGGCGCCGGTGACCGTTAAACCCACCAAGTAAAATCTTCGGTGTCTATCAAGACGCCTTCGCGGGCTTGCTCGCGAAGGCGGTCTGTCCGGCGCTACAAATCTTTCAGAATGTCCGCCATATCATCCGCATGCTCTTCTTCCTGAGCCAGGATGTCTTCGAAGATGCGCCGGGTGGTCGGGTCTTTCTCGCCGATGTACTGAATGATTTCGCGGTAGCTGTCGATGGCGATGCGCTCGGCGACCAGGTCCTCGTAGACCATCTCTTTGAGGGAGTTACCGGCCACGTACTGTGCGTGGGAGTTTTTCGACAGCAGGTCAGGGTTGAATTCAGGCTCGCCGCCCAGCTGCACGATGCGCTCGGCCAATCGGTCGGCATGCGCCGCTTCCTGATTCGCGTGCTCAAGGAACTCGTCGGCGGCGACATGGGCTTTGAGGCCGTTGGCCATGAAATAGTGGCGTTTGTAGCGCAAGACGCAGACCAGTTCGGTGGCCAGCGATTCGTTGAGCAGGCGCAGCACTTCGTCGAGGTCGGCGCTGTAGCTTTCGGTCACCGCGCCGTTCTCGACGTTCTGGCGGGCCCGTGCGCGAAGGGTCGTTACATCAGACAAATGCATGTCACTCATCTCGTTCTCCTTGGAGGCTGATCCGGGTTTGCGTCACCTTCTGGGGAAGTGATCACTACCTAGTTGTGAGTGATGAGCGTGGCGAAAAGTTTGATGTAATTTCCATCGAGAAAGATCGCAGGCTGAGCCAGCGCCTACAGGGGCATGCGTTTTCCTGTAGGCGCCGGCGCAGCCTGCGATCCTGGCAGTAGGCCAGACAATCGAGCTTCTTCCTGCAGCCAGGCAAAGAATGCACGCACGGGCGGATGGCGCTCGCGACCCGGAACGCAAAGCGCGCTGTAACCGGCGCCCTGCACTTGAATGTCACTGCGGTAAGCCACCAGCAAGCCACTGGCCACACTCTCCGACACCAGAATATTGCTCGCCAGCACCAGGCCTTGCCCGGCGATGGCGGCTTGCAGGGCGTAATGTTCTTCATCGTATTCCCGGACAACCGGTTGCCCCGTCAGCCAGGTTTCGCCGGACTGCGCGCACCACGCCGCCCAGCCATGGGCGTAGAGCTTCGAGTTGTGCCAGCGCACGCTGATCAACGTGGGGGCCTGGCCACTTAGGGCCAGCGCGACCTGTCCAGGCGAGCCATAAACGCCAAACGCCTCATCGAACAGGCACAGACCATAAAGGTTCGGATAGTCATCCAGGCTGTAGCGCACCACCAGATCGACACTGGCGTCCTGATGCAAATCGATCACTTCGCAATGGGTGTCCAGGCGCAGGCTGATGGTCGGATGCCGGGCGTAAAACCGCCCAAGCCGAGGCACCAGCCACAGCGCGGCAAACGCGGCCGTGGTGGAAATCGTCAGGCTCGCGCCGCTGCGTTGCGGGCGCAAGGTGTCGACGCTCTGGGCCACTTCCAGAAAAGCGCCGTGCAGGCTGTGGAACAGACGCTCACCGCACTCGGTCAGGCGAACCTGCCGTGGCAGGCGCTCGAACAGCGGCACGCCGAGCCAGCCCTCCAACGAACGAATCTGATGGGAAACCGCCGTTGGCGTCACGGACAGTTCTTCGGCGGCGGCCTTGAAGCTCAATAGGCGAGAGGCCGATTCAAAGGCGCGCAGGGCGGTCAACGGCAGCGAGGCGAACATGGGTTACTCCATGGGTGAAATGAATTCATCCAGACTGATTTTTATTCATTTGAGACGAGTCAGCGGCGAGCTCAATCTGCACGCCACAAGCCGTTTGAGTTTAGTCCCCAGGAGATTCAGATGAACAGAGTTCTTGTCATTCACGCCAGCCCACGGGGCGAACGTTCCCACTCCCGGCGCTTGGCCGAAGTGTTTCTCAGCGCCTGGCAGGCGCGTCACCCGCAATCACAATTGACCCGCCGCGAAGTCGGTCGGGCCTTGATTCCACCGGTCAACGAAGCCTTTGTGGCCGCCGCGTTCTACCCCGACCCCGAGGCACGGCCGCTGTCGATGCAGGCCGATCTCGCGTTCAGCGATCAACTGGTGGGTGAATTGCTGGGCCACGATGTGCTGGTGATCTCCACGCCCATGCACAACTTCAGCGTGCCCAGCGGCCTCAAGGCGTGGATCGATCAAGTGGTGCGGCTCGGGCTGACGTTCAACCACACGCTGGACAACGGCGTCGCTCAATACGAGCCGCTGGTACAGGGCAAGAAAGCGCTGATCGTCACCAGCCGTGGCGGGTTCGGCTTCGGCCCCGGGGGCGAACTCGAAGCGATGAATCATGCCGATACCCTGCTGCGCACGGCGTTGGGTTTCATCGGCATTACCGATGTCACCGTGGTCGCCGCCGAGGGCGAAGAATCCGCCGAGCGCACCTTTGAAATCTCCGTCGCCGAGGCCGAGCAACGTTTGCTGACGCTGGCCAGGGAGTTCTAGATGGCCTGGGTGTTTTTGCTGATCGCCGCCGGGTTTGAAGTCACCTTCGCCATGGGCATGAAGTACGCCGAAGGTTTCACCCGGCCCTGGCCGTCGCTGATCACGGTCGTGGCGGCGGTAGGCGGGATCTACTTCCTGACCCTGGCAATGCGTGAGTTGCCAGTGAGCATCGCTTACCCGATCTGGACCGCCATCGGTTCGCTGGGCACCGTGTTTCTCGGGTTTGCGTTGCTCGGCGAAAGCCTGACGGTGGTCAAACTGGTGTCGGTGGGGCTGATCGTGGCGGGGGTGGCAGGGCTGAAGTAGGACGGATGTCATAGACTGGTCGTCGTGTTGTCATTTTTGATGACGATGCTTGGCTGATGTCTTGCATTCAGCCTTGCTTCACCTCACCGATCACAAGGACGTCCACCCATGTCGCAAGGTTCTGCCCCGCGTTATCCGTTGGTGCTGGTCCCGGGAATGCTCGGGTTTATCCGTCTGGTGCTTTATCCGTACTGGTACGGGATTGTCGGAGCGTTGCGCCAAGAAGGGGCGACGGTGATTGCGGTGCAGGTTTCACCGCTCCACTCGACCGAGGTGCGCGGTGAGCAATTGTTGGCGCGCATCGGCGAGATCCTGCAGGAAACCGGCGCCGAGAAGGTTAACCTGATCGGCCACAGCCAGGGCTCGCTGACCGCCCGTTACGCCGCCGCGAAACGCCCGGATCTTGTGGCGTCCGTCACGTCGGTGGCAGGGCCCAATCACGGCTCGGAACTGGCGGATTACCTGCACGAGCATTACCCGGCAGACAGCGTGAAGGGACGGCTGCTCGCCTTTTTTCTCTGGATCATCGGTGCGTTGATGAGCCTGCTGGAAACCGGCTATCGCGGGCCGAGGCTGCCGGTGGATATTCACGCTTCCCATGAGTCCCTGACGACGGCCGGGGTGACGCTGTTCAATCAACGTTATCCACAGGGCTTGCCTGACACGTGGGGCGGGCACGGGCCGGAAGAGGTCAACGGCGTGCGCTATTACTCGTGGTCCGGCACCTTGCAGCCGGGCAAGACCGATCGCGGGCGCAATCTGTTCGACGGGACCAACCGCAGTTGTCGGTTGTTTGCCAAAACCTTCGTGCGTGAAGTCGGGCATTGTGACGGGATGGTCGGGCGCTACAGCTCGCATCTGGGGACGGTGATTGGCGATGAGTATCCGCTGGATCACTTCGACATCGTCAACCAGTCGCTAGGGCTGGTGGGGAAGGGGGCCGAGCCGATACGGTTGTTTGTCGAGCATGCGGCGCGGTTGAAAGCGGCGGGGGTTTAACCCGCGTTGTGACGAGGGGATTTATCCCCGTTGGACTGCGTAGCAGTCCCTTTTTTTGGGGCCGCTTCGCAGTCCAACGGGGATAAATCCCCTCGCCACAGATCAGGCGACGCTAATCTTGCGGCCCAACACCGTGGTCCAGCGCTCCGAAAGAATCACCCCGCCCAACGTCAGCACACCGCCCACCAGGTTATACATCGCCAACTGCTCATGCAGCACCAGTGCGGCGATCAGCGCCGTCAACAACGGTAGCAGATTGAAAAACTGCGTAGTCCGGCTCGGCCCCAGGCGCACCACGGCCTGCATCCACGCCAGTGGCGCAACCATCGACGCCAGCAGGCAGGCATACAGCACCAGCGGAATGTTCTGCAGCGTCGGGCCGATTTTCGGCGACACCGCGAACAGCGGAAACAGCACCACCACCGCCACCCACACCTGCAGATACAACAACACCAGCGGTGGCAAACGCAGCTGCCACTTTTTCAACAGGGTGCTGTAGATCGCGTAGGCCAGCGTGGCGATCAGCATCATCGCATCGCCCAGATTCACCCCGTGCTCCAGCAAAGCACCGAGGCTGCCGGACGAGACCACCACCAACACCCCGGCAAACGACAGCACGGCACCGGCCAGCGCGCCCGCCGTCAGACGCTGACCGAGACTGATGATCGCCATGGCCAGCGACATCAACGGCATCAGCGACAGGATGATGCCCATGTTGGTGGCCGACGTCAGCGACGCCGCGAAATACGCCAGGCTCTGATAAACCGCCATGCCGAGCACGCCGAGGACGAAAATCTTCCCCAGGTTCGGGCGAATGGCCGACCAATGGGCAAAGACGGGTTTGAGCATGAATGGCGTGAACAACAAGCCGGCCAGCAGCCAGCGGTAAAAACCGATTTCGGCGGGGAAAATCGCGCCGGCCGACATTTTGGTGATCACGGTGTTGCCGGCCCAAATGAAAATGGCCAGCAGGGGATAAGCGTATTGCATCGGGAAAAACCAGAAACGTTAATGAGGAGTGATTATCGCCTGTCTGGATGAAAGCCTATACTTCGATCCAGACAACCCGCCCCGGATGACGGACAGCATGACCAGTAAACACATCGACCTGCTGGAGTTCAGCGAATTGCCTTCGCCGGTCTACTTCCGTTATGCCGACTTCGACACCCACGAGTATGCCTCGGCCCACCGTCACCCCTGGGGCACGCTGGAATATTCGGCCAACGGTGTCCTGCACATGGAAATCGGCAGCAGCCGGTTCATGTCGCCACCGCAATATGCCGTGTGGGTGCCACCGCAGATCGAGCACAGTTTTTACAGCAATCAACCGATCAACTACCGCGCGGTCTGCCTCGCACCGGCGCTCTGCCAGGAGCTGCCACAGCAGGCTTGCACCCTGGCGATCAGCGACATTCTCAAAGCGATTCTCAAGGACTTCGCCGCCCGAGATGTGAAAATTCCCGAACAGGCTGCGGACCAGCGCTTGGCGCAGGTGTTGGTGGACCAGTTGCAGCAGGCGCCCGTTCACGAGTGCTACTTGCCCTACGCCAGCAACCCCGGGCTGCTCGGGATACTGGAAGCCTTGCAGGCGGAACCCGGGGATAACCGACCGTTGTCGGCGTGGGCTGCACAGATTCACGTCAGTGAGCGCACGCTGGCGCGGCAGTTTGTGCGCGAACTGGGCATGAGTTTCGGCGAGTGGCGACAGCGTGTGCGCTTTCTGGCAGCGATCGAGGCGCTGGACAGTCACCGCAGCGTTCAGGAAATCGCTTTCGACATGGGTTACAGCACCGGTTCGGCGTTTATCGCGATGTTTCAACGTCAGGCCGGGTGCACGCCGGAGCAGTATCGCCGTAGCCATCTTGAGAACAGGAAGGTGTAACAGGCTTTGTCTACACTCCAGAACGAGGTCGCACCCCTCGGTGCGGCAACAAGGAGAAAACTCCATGAAGATGTTGCGTGTCCCTTTGTTGATGATCGGTTTGCTGCTCTGTTCCCAAGGCTTCGCCGCCACAGCCCAACAGAACAAGATGACCACCTGCAATGCCGACGCTACCGCGAAAAGCCTCAAGGGCGACGAGCGCAAAGCCTTCATGAGCACTTGCCTTAAAGCGGCGCCAGCCGCCAATGACGCGAAAGCCTTGACCCCTCAGCAAGAGAAGATGAAAACCTGTAATGCCGATGCGGCGACCAAAGCCCTCAAGGGGGATGAGCGCAAGGCGTTCATGAGTGATTGCCTGAAGAAAAAGTAAACACTGGACTGGGGGGCTGTGAGGATCTCATCGCCAGCAGGCTGGCTCCCACACTTGGAATGCATTCCCCTGTGGGAGCTAGCTGCTAGCGATGGGGCCGGCAAGGTCACTACAAAAAACACCCGAGCCCCCGACCAAGGTCGCCCTACACAATCCCTAGTGCTGACACCCGAACGCTGGCAGACTGCCAATCCTTTTAGGCCGTTCGTTTTGAGGCTGTATGCCAACGTTTTCTCAACGCCAAGTCTTGCTGCTGATCAGTTGGGTCATCATCTTTGGTGGTTTGCTGCTGGTGATTCCGCTGCGCTTGCTGCCAAGCCTGCTCGCCGGTTTGCTGGTGTTCGAACTGGTCAACATGCTCACCCCGCAATTGCAGCGGCTGATCGAAGGACGGCGTGCACGCTGGCTGGCGGTGGCATTGCTGGGGACGCTGGTGGTCAGTGTACTGGCGCTGATCTTTGCCGGGGCCATCAGTTTTCTGCTGCACGAGGCGGAAAACCCCGGTGCTTCCCTCGATAAATTCATGGGCGTGGTCGACCGTGCGCGCGGGCAATTGCCGCCGTTCATCGACGCCTACCTGCCCGCCAGCGCCGCCGAGTTCCGCGTGGCCATCGGCGAGTGGATGAGCAAACACCTTAGCGACTTGCAGCTGGTCGGCAAAGACGCGGCGCACATGTTCGTGACGCTGCTGATCGGTATGGTGCTGGGGGCGATCATTGCCTTGCAGCGTGTGCCGGACGTGACCAAGCGCAAGCCGCTGGCCGCCGCCCTGTTCGATCGTTTGCACCTGCTGGTGCAGGCCTTTCGCAACATCGTGTTCGCCCAGATCAAGATTTCCCTGCTCAACACCTTCTTCACCGGGATTTTCCTGGCGGTGGTCCTGCCGATGTTCGGCATCAAGCTGCCGCTGACCAAGACCCTGATCGTGCTGACTTTCCTGCTCGGCCTGCTGCCGGTGATCGGCAACCTGATGTCGAACACGCTGATCACCATCGTCGGTTTGTCGCTGTCGATCTGGGTGGCGGTGGCGGCGTTGGGTTACCTGATTGTTATCCACAAGCTCGAATACTTCCTCAACGCGCGCATTGTCGGCGGGCAGATCAGTGCCAAGTCGTGGGAGTTGCTGCTGGCAATGCTGGTGTTCGAGGCCGCGTTCGGCCTGCCGGGGGTGGTGGCGGGGCCGATTTATTACGCGTACCTGAAGAGTGAGTTGAAGCAGGTGGGGATGGTTTGATCCCGCGTCGATCTCTGTGGCGAGGGGATTTATCCCCGTAGGGCTGCGAAGCAGCCCCATAGCTAAATGCGGGGACTGCTGCGCAGTCCAGCGGGGATAAATCCCCTCACCACAGGGTTTTTCGGATCAGTCCATCGGGCCGTAACGCTTGGCCGCTTCAATCGCCAACCCGCTGCCGATGCTGCCAAAGATGTTCCCTTCCACATGCCGCGCATTCGGCAACATTGCCGACACACTGTTGCGCAACGCCGGAATCCCGCTCGAGCCGCCGGTGAAGAACACCGTATCCACCTGATCGACCCGCACATTGGCGTCGTTCAGCAGTTGGGTCACGCTGTTGCGCACACGCTCCAGCAGGTTGTCGATGGCCGATTCGAACAGCGCCCGGCTCAGCTCCACGCTCAGTCCCGGTTCGATGCGGTCCAGCGGCACATGGCGGCTGTCGGCGTGGGTCAGCTGGATCTTGGTTTCTTCCACTTCCATCGCCAGCCAGTGCCCGGCGCGTTGCTCGATCAGCTTGAACAGACGGTCGATGCCGCCGGTGTCTTCGATGTCGTAACGCATGCTGCCCAGGGCCAGGGTCGACTTCTGCGAGTACACCGAGTTGATCGTGTGCCAGGTCGCCAGGTTCATGTGGTGGCTGGTGGGCATGTAGGCGCCGCTCTTCATGCGGCTGCCATAGCCGAACAGCGGCATCAGGCCTTGCAGGCTCAGCTGCTTGTCGAAATCGGTCCCGCCGATGTGCACGCCGCCGGTGGCGAGGATGTCATCGTGACGGTTGTCGTGGTTGCGGCGCTCGGGCGACAGGCGCACCAGCGAGAAGTCGGACGTACCACCGCCGATGTCGACGATCAGGACCAGCTCTTCCTTTTCGATGGTCGACTCATAATCGAACGCCGCCGCAATCGGCTCGTACTGAAAGGACACGTCCTTGAAGCCGATGGCGCGGGCGACGTCCACCAGGGTGTTCTCCGCTTCCTGGTCGGCCATTTCATCGTCATCGACGAAAAACACCGGACGGCCCAGCACCACTTCTTCGAACTCCCGACCAGCGGCGGTTTCGGCGCGCTTCTTCAGCTGGCCGATGAACAGCCCGAGCAGGTCCTTGAACGGCATCGCCGTACCGAGGACGCTGGTGTCGTGCTTGATCAGCTTGGAGCCCAGCAGGCTCTTGAGCGAGCGCATCAACCGGCCTTCGTAGCCTTCCAGGTACTCGTGCAGCGCCAACCGGCCGTACACCGGGCGGCGTTCTTCCATGTTGAAGAACACCACCGACGGCAGGGTGATCTTGTCGTCCTCCAGCGCGATCAGCGTTTCCATGCCGGGGCGCAGCCAGCCGACGGTGGAGTTGGACGTGCCGAAGTCGATACCACAGGCACGGGCTGGAGATGCGTTTTTCATGTCTTTCAGGTTCCGGTTAAAAAACGGCCGCGCAGTGTATGCCAGTGCGGCGCAGATTCGAAGGCCGACTATCCGCTAAATCTCAGCCAATAGCGCCTTGATAAGCTGGCGGAATGCCCCAAACTTGTCTGCATTGAGCCTGGCAGCCATCGGACGGTCGCAAGAACCGCCCACTGCTGCCGATAAACTTCTGATGCGCCCTCCGGTCACAACCTTGAGATCGGTCAACCCGGCAGCTGCCAATGAGCGCATGCTGCGAGTGACGGCGCGATTTTGATAAGGGATGGTGATTCCACGATGGACTTCAAAGACTATTACAAGATTCTCGGTGTGGAACCGACCGCGGACGATAAGACGATCAAAGCGGCTTATCGCAAGCTGGCGCGCAAATACCACCCCGACGTCAGCAAGGAAAAGGACGCCGAGGCCAAGTTCAAGGACGCCTCGGAAGCCTATGAAGCGCTGAAAAGCGCCGACAAGCGCGCCGAATACGACGACTTGCGCAAGTACGGCCAGCATGGCCAACCGTTCCAGGGCCCGCCAGGCTGGCAGGGGCGTGGTGGCGGTGGTTTCGGTGGCGGCCAGGATACGGGCGATTTTTCGGACTTCTTCAGTTCGATCTTCGGCAACCGTGGTCCGGGTTTTGGTGGTGGACAGTCAGGCCGCAGCGCCGGACGTCGAGGGCAAGACGTGGAAATGGAACTTGGGATCTTTCTGGAAGAAACCCTCTCGAACGAATCGAAGAAGGTCACCTTCCAGGTGCCGCAGTACAACGCGGCCGGTCAGCACGTCAGCAACACCAGCAAGAGCCTGAACGTGAAAATCCCGGCCGGCGTGACCGACGGCGAACGCATCCGCCTCAAAGGGCAGGGTGCACCGGGCATCGGTGGTGGCGCCAACGGCGATTTGTTCCTGATCATTCGCTTCGCGCCGCATCCGAAGTTCGACGTCGAAGGCGAGAACCTGATCATTACGCTGCCGCTGGCTCCGTGGGAGTTGGCACTGGGCACCGAAGTGGCTGTGCCGACACTGACAGGCAAGATCAACCTCAAGGTGCCGGCGGGCAGCCAGAACGGCCAGCGCATGCGCGCCAAGGGACATGGCTTGCTGAACAAGGCCGGTCAACGAGGTTACCTGTTCGTGCAATTGAAAGCGGTCATGCCTAAAACCTCGAACGATGAGGTCAAGGCGTTGTGGCAGGAACTGGCGAAAAAAGCTGCATTCGACCCGCGAGAAAATTTCTGATCCAAGAGACGGAGTAGCCCATCATGAGCAGCCCCCTGATCGTTCAACTGGACATGGCAGAATTCTGTGAGGCGTCCGATTTGTCGGACGTCTACGTGATCGAAATCGTCGAGCACGGCATCCTCGAACCTCAGGGCAAGCAGCCCAAGGATTGGCGTTTCAACGATTATGAGCTGGCCCTGGCCAAGCGTGCCGCCAAGCTGCGGCACGACCTGGAGCTGGAGTGGGAAGGCGTCGCCCTGGCGCTCGACCTGCTTGAAGAGGTGCAGCAACTGCGGGCCGAGAACCGCATGCTCAAGCAGCGGTTGGGGCGGTTGGTGGCTGAATAGCGCTGAGCACTGAACCTGTGGCAAGGGCTTGTCGGGACGCCGCACCGTACTGCTCGGCAGCCCAGCGGGAGCAAGCGTCCTCGCCACAAAGCCTTTTCCCGCAACACCCCTAGATATTTCTCGGCAACACCACGGTGAACAGTGTTCCGTCCACTTCGTTCGAGCTGACTTCAATCGTCCCGGAATGCGCATCGACCACTTCCTTGACGATGAACAAGCCAAGGCCAAGGCTAGTGGACGGCTGGCCGAGTTCTTCATCGGCGCTGCGTACCAGCGGATCGAAGATCGTACCGATGGCCTCTTCGGGAATCGGCGCTCCGAAGTTATGCACCGTCAGGCGAACGGTATCCGGTTCGCCGGTGAGGGTCACCGTCACATCCCGCTTGTTCGACCCATGCTGCAACGCATTGCCGATCAGGTTTTGCAGCAGTTGAGCCAGGCGCCCGGCATCCCAGACGCCGGTGGTGTCCCCCTCTGCATGAACCATAGGGTCGCACTCCGGATTACCGGCACAGGCTTCGGCCACTGCTGCGTGGACGGCATCGGCCAGGTCCATCGGCTTCGGTTCAATCGGCAGGCTCTTGCCCAGGCGACTTCGCACCAGCTCCAGCAAATCGCTGACCATCACCGCCATGTGCCGCGCACCGCGCTTGATGTTGATCGCGCAAGCCAAGGCATCGCCCTCAAGCGTGGCTTTGCGCATCAGCATTTCAGTGGACATGCTCACGGCTTGCAAGGGGGCGCGCAGATCATGCCCGAGTATCGCCAGAAACAGGTCCCGCGAATGGTTGACCTGTTCGGCATAGGCCGCCGTGGATTCGGCAAGGGCTTCATCGATGGCTTCGTTGAAACGGATCATGTCCTGGAAGTGGGCAAGTTCCGGCGATTCCAGGCTGTCGACCCACAGACGAATCACACAGGCGCGCAAATGGCGGAACTCACTGGTCATCTGCACCAGGTCGAACCCCACGGTATGCCGCAGTTCACCATGACTGGCGCCAGCTTCGTCCAGACTCGGGGTTTTCTCCGGACCTTCGCCCTTCGCTTTGGCGAGTTGCTCGCGGGCGGTTTGCGCGGTGGTCATGTCCCGCGCTGCCGCCAACAGAATTGCCTTGGCATGATCGCGCAAGGCCAATCGATCCATGTGATCGGCTGCCGGGGTAATCGTTCTGGCGAACTGCTCCCATTCATCGACGATACGGTCTACGTGCTGCCTGATGAATTCGGATAAGCGCATGGTCGGTTTCCTGATGGCAATCCGGGGCATATTAGCCCCTTTGACGTCCCCTAAAAACTACCATTACGCCGGCGACCATTCTTTGACGGCTTCAGGGTACTAATTATTTATTTTTTAGATCCTGAAATTAATTGCATTGTTCGACTTTTGCGGTTTTCCAAGTGGTTTTTTAATCTTTTGTTTTTAACCGCATTCAATAGTCTGGTGGTTCTTTTCATCGCATAAGGATTTGCGAAATGACCCAACTATCGGACGTTCCGGCGTTGCAAGTTAATTCCGGACAGAGACAAGGCCAGGATAATGTCCATCATGATTATCTTCTGAGCAAACTGCCTTCGCCGCTAAAAGACGCACCGGTTTCGCGTCTGCTGTCGATGGCCGATTCGGCAGCGGGTTTTCCGGAGTGGTATTTGAATGCACGCGCCATCGATCGTCAGTACCTCAAGCAACTGACAGATGAGCGCTGGCGCACTCAGGCCCCGCTGGACGAAGCGCTGGAGCATTTGCAGCAGGACATCCTCGCCTTTGCCGAACCCTTGCTCGTCAAAGCATTAAAGGAACAACTGAATCTCGATCTGGACGTCAATGCGACGCTCATTCGCCTGTATATCCCGGCAAAGCTGGGTTTTGGCATCGATACCAATGCCAGTCGACTCAGGCAATCGACTTTGCTGGAAGCGGCGCTTCACAATTTCGAGGAGCCTGAAACGCAGGCCGACGCATTTCGCGATGGCTCTGGCATCTTCACCCTGGACGACGAAAACCAGTTACAGCGGCATGCGCTGACCGTCGAACGGTTTGCTGCCCTGTGCCGGACGCTTGATATCGGTACGAACTATCAGCAGCACATAAAGGGCCTGCTGAGTCCGCAAGAAGACACGGCCAAAGCGTTGGTTGAACGGCGATGCCTGGCCAGCGAAAAAGCCGCTTTCGACGAAGCGGCGCTGATCGCTTACTTGAAAAGCGACATCAGTTCCTATGGCTACGGGAAACTCAAGCAAGTTCGTGGCAATGAAAAGGGCATCCTATGGAACAATCGCCCTTGGCAATGTCATCGACTTTCGCTAATGGGGTTCAGGTTATCCGGCATCCTGTTATTCAGCGCGGTGGCAGACCCCATTGAAGTGAAAAGAATCTACGACAGTCTGGTTCCCGCTCACCAGCGCACACTGCTGGAATGGTCCAGGCGTTTGACGCTGCTGCCAGGCCAGGAATTTGCCCAGTTCAAACTGCTCGAGGCGTTTTTCGCCAATGGCCCCGGCGGTCTCGTCGACGCCATGTTGCAAAGGGAAGATGATTTTCAACAAAGCCGTCTCGACGGGACGTTGATCGCCTATGTCCCGGATGATCCTCAGCACCCGCTCAAAGAGTATGCGTCCTTCACTGACTTCATGAAGGAACTGACGAGCCAGTTGCGCTCGCCGGACTATCAACAGTTTTTCAGCCGATTCGTCGCACAAAAAGACCATGGCAAATTCTTTGCCCGGGTTCGCGAGCGTTTCACCACGTTCACCTGGACGCAGCGTGAACCGCTGGACATGGGGCCGTGGTGGCGAGAGACCGCGGTTGAAAACGCCAACGCAGAGCCCATCACCCACATCATCTCAGGCGATCTCTGGTCGCAAATCGGTCGCTGGCGCAGGGACAAAGCCATTGCCGATGCGCGGCACATCGCTGTGCCGACCGGGGACGAAGACGCGACCACCCGCTGGAATCGGTTGACCAGCTATCTGACCATCGGCTGGAACGTGTTCAACTTTGGCGCCATGTTGGTGCCGGGGCTCGGCGAAGCGATGCTGGCGGTCATGGTCGGGCAGATGCTGTTCGAAACCATGGAGGGCATTGAAGAGTGGAGCAAGGGCGACAGGGAGGAAGCGGCGGCCCATCTCACCGGCGTCATGATCAATTTCGCCCAACTGGCGATCATGGCGGCGGGAAACGTCTTGCCCGCCGGTGCGGCGGCGTCGGTCAAACCGTCGGCCTTTATCGATCAGTTGAAAAAGGTTGAGTTGCCTGACGGCCAGACGCGCCTGTGGAAGCCGGATCTGTCGCCCTACGCCCATGACCTGACGCTGCCCGAAGGGGGGACGCCAAGTGAGCAGGGGCTGTACCGCCACAGCGAAAAAGACTTTCTGAAGCATGAAGGCAAGCACTTCGAAGTCAGAAACGATCCGCGCACCGGTCAGCCATACCTGCAACATCCGGATCGGGCGCAGGCGTATCAGCCAACACTCGAACATGACGGTGCGGGAGTATGGAGGACCGAGCTCGACCGACCTCTCGAGTGGGACAAAACCACACTCATGCGGCGCATGGGGCCGTCGGTCGAGGGGTTCTCCGACACGACGCTGGAGCAGATTCGGGTCGTCAGTGGTCTCGAAGAAAACCAGTTGCGCAGGTTGCACGTGGTCAACGAACCCGCGCCAGCATTGCTGACCGACACGATCGAGCGGTTCAAGACCTGGGCCGAGGTGCAAAAACTGCCCGAACAGATACTGCGCGATGAGGTGCCTGAAGCGTTCATCGAACAGGTGCCCCGTTTGCTGGTTGACCTGCCGAGATGGCCCGAGCAAAAAAACATCGAGCTTTTTGACGGCGCAGGTATTGCCGGGCGTTCGACAAAGTACGGCAATGTCGACGCGTCGCCGGCCAACACGCTGAAGATAAGCCGTGCCGAGGTCAGCGCAGGAAAACTTCCAGAGCTTGCCGTGAAGTTCATGAGCGAGGCCGACGTCCACGCAATGCTCGGACAGGGCATTTCGACAGACGAGCACATCCGGATCGATGCGTTGAAAAACAAGCTGGCCGAACGGGCGGGCAATCAGCGTGATTCGCTGTTCAACGCGCGGGATCGTCGTCTGCAACAGACCGACAATCGGCAAGTGCTGGCGCTTCAGGACGCGTTCAGCGGCCTGCCCACGGTGATCGCCCGGGAGTTGCTGGCCGACCTCGAACCGCAAGAACGGCTCAAAATCACCGACTCTTCGCGCATCCCCTTACAGCTGCAAGAGCGTACGCGGGGGACTTTGCAGGCGTTACGAGCGGCACGCGCCTACGAAGGGCTGTTTCTCGATGCCGCGTACAGTGTCGATACCGAACGGCTGGCGTTGCACTCGTTGCAAGCGTTGCCCGACTGGCCCGACAACGTGCAGATCGAAATCCGCGAGGATTCATTTGATGGACCGTTGCACGACAGTGTCGGCCCGGCCAATGCCTCCGTTCGCCGTGTGTTGGTCAGCGAGGACGGTCAGTACCAGGCCCGCGATGACGATGATCTGCACCTGCATGGGCCCGATGATCTCTACGCGTCCGTACTGCACGCCCTGCCTGATGCCGAACGAAACGCGCTGGGGTATCACATCAATCAAGGCGCAACGCTCAAGCAGGCCGTTCAAAAAACGCCATTGCCACGGGACAGGTTCAACGCGCTTCTGGCGCAGAACCCTGTCCGTAAACCCGCTTACGACCCGGCCACGATGCGGCTGCGTGGCGGTATGCGCGGAGTTTCCCAAGGGCTGCGGCGGGTCACCGGGAACATTACGCCACAGGAACGTGTGCGGGTTGTCCGCCCAGGCTGGACGGAGGCCGAGGCGCAGGCTTATCTGCAGGCGGGTGGCAGCGAGGTCAGTTTTGAGCAGAGGGCGAGTGCCCTGGAAGCGGAATTCGATCGGTTGAACACCAATTTCCAACGCTGGCTGAAATCGCCGACTGAGTCATACCGCTTCACGTCCGCCGGCATCGCTGAATGGCGATCCAGAAACGCGCTGTACAAAGCGATCAGAGAGTGTTGGCAGCACTCCGGATTGCGCCATGTGGATTCGTTTGGCGAGCTGCAAGGCGTTGTGCTCGACCTCGAGAACATGCCGCTGGGCCGTCATCTGCGCACCATGCCCATGCTGGAGGGCACCTTCGATCACGTCACCCGCCTCAATCTGACCCTGACCGAATTGACCGACGCGCATATTTCCCTGCTCTATCATTTCCCCCGGTTGCGTTCGCTCAACGTCAACGGTAATTCGCTCACCCGGATTCCTCGTGCCGTCGGTCGCATGCGCGCACTGACGGAATTGAACATGCGAGGAAACCGCATTGTCCTGGATGCGCAAGGCGTCTCGGACCTGCGCAACCTGACACGGCTTCAGGTCCTGGACCTGTACGGCAACCCTCTGGGCCGGGAACCGGATATTGGCAGCATGCGCATGTTGCATACGCTGATCCTGGCCGACACTGGCATTCGGACCTGGCCGGACGGTTTGTTCGCGCAGCCACGCTTCCGGCATTTTTACCTGGACATGCAGTACAACGAAATCACCTACGTGCCCATGGTCGCGCGTGGCTCCGTTGAGGCGGAATTGCTGGCGCGCACGGTGTTGAGCCGGGACACGGATTATCTGCCGGCCTTCAATCTGCAGACGCTCAGGGAGTACATCGCGTCCGTCGGCATGGACCCCGATCGACCGTATCCGCCTCGTGGCGTGCGTGACAGCCTCGATTGGGAGGCCGGCATGACCCGACGGGAATGGGTGGCCAAACAGGCAGTGTGGAACAGCGTCGAGGATGAGATCGGCTCGCTCGGGTTTTTCAACGAGATTCGCAAACTCACGGAATCGGGGCACTTCAAGCACGATCCCGGGTTTCGGATCGACATGACTGCCAAGGTCTGGCGAATGCTCGAAGCGATGTCGAAAAATACCGAGCTGCGGCAAAAACTCTTCACTATGACCACCGTGCCCACGGCGTGTGTCGATGCCGGCGCGCAGCTGTTCAACGCCATGGGAATGGAAGTGCTGATTCATGAGGCGTATGAACTGGCCAATCCTGCGCTGGTGGAGGCTGAACTGGTGTCGCTGGCGCGGGGCAAGTCACGTCTGGATGAACTGAGCAGGATTGCCCGCAAAACGGTCTCCGAACGCGAGGCGGTTGGCGAGCAATTCAGGCGCGTCAATGCCGCGGGCGAGGTCACTGGCACGATTGATGAGGTTGAAGTTCACCTGGCGTTCATGACGGATCTTGCCGAGCGGCTGGACCTGCCCTGGCAGACGCGAAAAATGCAGTTCAGAAAAATCGCCGCGGTTACGCCAGAGATGATCGAGGATGCTTTGCGACGTGTACTGGACCTTGAGGAAGGAGAGCTTCTGGGTGATTTGATCGTCGATCAACCGTTCTGGGCATCCTATGTCGAGGGCGTCAATCGAGGGGTTGTCAAAGGTTTCAGTCGCCGGATCGAAGCCACGATCGAGTTCTACTCAGCATTGGAAAAACGTGCAACCGAGACAACACTGTCTCTGGAGCAAAAGGCTCAGTTGAAGGAAGAACTCAGGGTACTCGGTGCTGAATTGAACAAGCCGGAAAGCGCGTTTGCACCGGGACACGTCATGACCGAAGCGGAATATGCCGCCGAGCTGGAAGTCATCGACGAAGACAGGAAAGCCTTTATCAAAACCTTCACACGCCAGGCGATCGAACGGGCAAGACTGCAACGGGTGGAAATTCCTTTCACCGTACAGCCGAACAGCTGATCGTTATTGCTTTACGCCGGGGCCCGGCAAGGCCCCGGTGATCCAGTCAACCGATCAAAACAGGAAGTAACGCTGAGCCATCGGCAGCACATCCGCTGGCTCGCACCACAGCAGGACACCGTCGGCCTTGACCTGATACGTCTGCGGATCGACATCGATACTCGGCAGGTAGTCATTGTGGATCAGGTCGGTTTTCTGCACCTCACGGCAGCCTTTGACCACAGCGATTTTCTTCTTCAAGCCCAATGCCTCGGGAAGACCGGCCTCGTGCGCCGCCTGGCTGATAAACGTCAGGCTGGTGGCATGCAGCGAGCCGCCGTAACTGGCGAACATCGGACGGTAATGCACCGGTTGCGGTGTCGGAATCGAGGCGTTGGCATCGCCCATCAGACTGGCGGCAATGGCGCCACCCTTGAGGATCAGCGTCGGTTTGACCCCGAAGAACGCCGGGCGCCACAGGACCAGATCTGCCCATTTACCCACTTCTACCGAGCCCACTTCATGACTGATACCGTGGGTGATTGCCGGGTTGATGGTGTATTTGGCGATGTAGCGTTTTGCGCGGAAGTTGTCGTTGCCTTCACCATCATCGGGCAACGGGCCGCGCTGTTTTTTCATCTTGTCGGCGGTCTGCCAGGTGCGCGTAATGACTTCACCGACACGGCCCATGGCCTGGCTGTCGGAGCTGATCATCGAGAACGCGCCGAGGTCGTGGAGGATGTCCTCGGCGGCAATCGTCTCGCGACGGATACGGCTTTCGGCGAAGGCCACGTCTTCGGCAATGCTTGGGTCGAGGTGGTGGCAGACCATCAGCATGTCGAGGTGTTCGTCGATGGTGTTGCGGGTGAACGGCCGGGTCGGGTTGGTCGAACTCGGCAGCACGTTGGCAAAGCCGCAGGCCTTGATGATGTCCGGTGCATGCCCGCCGCCCGCGCCTTCGGTGTGATAGGTGTGGATGGTGCGGCCCTTGAAGGCGGCGAGGGTGGTTTCGACGAAACCCGACTCGTTGAGCGTGTCGGTGTGGATCGCCACCTGCACGTCGTACTGATCGGCGACGCTGAGACAGTTGTCGATACTCGCGGGTGTGGTGCCCCAGTCTTCGTGCAATTTGAGACCGATGGCGCCGGCCTTGACCTGTTCGATCAACGGCTCCGGCAGGCTGGCGTTGCCCTTGCCGGTGAGGCCGATGTTCATCGGGAAGGCATCCGCCGCTTGAAGCATCCGCGCCAGGTGCCATGGGCCGGACGTACAAGTGGTCGCGTTGGTGCCGGTGGCCGGCCCGGTGCCGCCGCCGATCATGGTAGTGACGCCGCTCATCAAGGCTTCTTCGATCTGTTGCGGGCAGATGAAGTGGATGTGGGTGTCGATGCCGCCGGCGGTGAGGATCATGCCTTCACCGGCGATCACTTCGGTGCTGGCGCCGATGGCGATGGTGACGTTGGGCTGCACGTCCGGGTTGCCGGCCTTGCCGATGCCGGCGATGCGCCCGTCCTTGAGACCGACGTCGGCCTTGACGATGCCCCAGTGGTCGATGATCAGCGCGTTGGTGATCACGGTATCGACGACTTCGGCGGCCAGTAGCTGGCTTTGGCCCTGGCCGTCGCGGATGACTTTGCCGCCGCCGAATTTCACTTCTTCGCCGTAGGTGGTGAAGTCCTTTTCCACTTCGATCCACAGCTCGGTGTCGGCCAGGCGGACCTTGTCACCGACGGTGGGGCCGAACATGTCGGCGTAGGCTTGTCTCGAAATTTTCATATGTTTGCCTTGGAAAGTGCGGCAGTCCGCTGCCCATTGTGGCGAGGGAGCTTGCTCCCGCTCGGCTGCGCAGCAGTCGTAAAAATCTGCCGTCTGGGTGTATTCAGATAAATCGCATTAGCTGTATTGCGAGCGCTTCGCGCTCGAGCGGGAGCAAGCTCCCTCGCCACAAAGACGGTGTTAATCGAGGTCACCCATGATCCTGCCGGCAAACCCGAACACCCGGCGATGCCCGGCCAGGTCGACCAGCTCGACTTCGCGGCTCTGCCCCGGCTCGAAGCGCACGGCGGTGCCGGCGGGGATGTTCAGGCGCATGCCGCGGCTGGCGGCGCGGTCGAAGGTCAGGGCGTCGTTGGTTTCGAAAAAGTGGTAGTGCGAGCCGACCTGGATCGGCCGGTCACCGCTGTTGGCCACTTTCAGGCTGACGGTGCGGCGGCCGGCGTTGAGTTCGATGTCGCCGGGCTGGATCTGGAATTCACCGGGAATCATCAATGGGCTCCCTGGAGAATTTTGTAGTAAAGGGCGGTCGGCTTGTAGCGGCCGCTCGGGTCGCAGGCGTAGTCGGGGATTTCGCCGGCCCGGCTGTAACCCAGTGCCTTGTAGAAGTCCTCGGCAGGGGAGCCGGCTTCGGTGTCGAGGTAGAGCATGCCGCGCTTGTGCTGGAGCGCGGCCTGTTCCAAAGCGCTCATCAACTGTTGGCCCAGGCCACGGCGGCGCGCGTGTTCACGCACCAGCAGTTTCTGCACTTCGGCGCGGTTCAGACCATTGGCTTTCTGACACAGGGTCAGTTGCACACTGGCCTGCACCTGTTCGTCCTTGACTACCACCCACAGCAGCACGTTGCCCTTGTTGAGGTTGTCCTGAACTTCATCGAAATAGGCGCGTGCCTGAGTGGCATCCAGATCGGCCATGAAGCCGACACTGGCGCCATAACCCACGGCGTCGAGCAGCAGATCAATCAAACCCTGGCGATAGTGCGCGAAGCTTTCAACATTGACGCGGCGCAGTTGGGCGGCGTTCATCGGGCGTTACTCCTTGCTGGCGGGCGACGGTTCGGCGCCAGGGTTGAGGGTCAGTTGCATGAAGGTCAGGTCCAGCCAGCGACCGAACTTGGTGCCCACCTGAGGCATTTGCCCGGTGGTCACGAAACCGACGCGTTCATGCAGGCGGATGGAGGCGGCATTGCCGCTTTCGATGGCAGCGACCATCACATGTTTGTCGCAGCCTTTGGCGCGTTCGATCAGCACGTCCATCAATTGCGGACCGAGACCATTGCCGCGCTGGTCGCTGCGCACATAGACCGAATGCTCGACGGTGTGGCGGAAACCATCGAACGGTCGCCAGTCACCAAATGAAGCGTAGCCGAGTACGCTGTTATCGCCGTCGACGATCACCAGGATCGGATAGCCTTGGGCTTGCCGGGCGCTGAACCAGGCCTGGCGGTTGCCCAGGTCGACAGCCTGGTCGTTCCAGATCGCCGTGGTGTTGAGTACGGCGTCGTTGTAGATGTCGCGGATCGCCGGCAGGTCGGCGTGCACCGCATCGCGGATGTGGTAAGTCATGGCACGGCCTCAGGCGATGGGTTGGTGGACGGTGACCAGTTTGGTGCCGTCGGGGAAGGTGGCCTCGACCTGGATCTCCGGGATCATCTCCGGGATGCCTTCCATCACTTGTTCGCGGCTGAGCAGGGTGGTGCCGAAGTGCATCAGCTCGGCCACGGTCTGGCCGTCACGGGCGCCTTCGAGCAGCGCTGCGGAAATATAGGCCATGGCTTCCGGGTAGTTGAGTTTCACGCCGCGCGCCAAACGCCGCTCGGCCACGAGGCCGGCGGTGAAGATCAGCAGCTTGTCTTTTTCGCGTGGGGTCAGGTCCATCGTTTGGAATCCATCCGGGCAGATAAAAAAGAGTTGGATCTGCTGGCGCAGATCCCTGTGGGAGCGGGCAAGCCCGCTCCCCGGGATTGCATTTCAGGTGCTCCATATTCGGGGTGGGACGGCTTCTCGGTCGAGGAGTGCCGGCCTGAGCATCCGCCACAAATCAATCAGCCAGCCCCGCGCCAGCAATGCCTCACGGGCCAGGCATCGTGCAACCAACAGCCCCGGCAACTGCGTCAAATCCCCGCGTACTTCATGGTTCAGCGAACGGCATTTCTCCAGCAGCTCGCTATCAATCTCCCCCGTTACCAACAACGTCGCAAACACCGGTTGCCCATCCATCCCGATCGGCGAATCGAGCAAACCATCACCGCCGACAATGCGCTGGCGTTCATGCCAGAGCAACTGGCCGTCGCGACGGATGTCCAGCTGCGCCTGGAAATGCCCGAGGTCAAAACGCTCGCCACTGGCCGGGCGGCCCAGCGCCACGACGTCCCAGTAGAACAACCGCCCGTCGCCTTCCAGATCGATAGACGTGCTGAGTTCAGCCTGGGCGGCGCTGAAGATAATCGTCTCTTGCGGCAGCCACTCCAGTGTCGCGCCGCTGGCTACTTTCAGATCAAGTGTCTGATAAGCCGGCCCGGCCGCGCGATACCACTTGGCAGCGCCGGGGCTGGTAATTTGCGCCCACGCCCCGTGGCCGACACTGGCGCTGATGTCGAGCCGGTCGCCGCCGGCAATCCCTCCGGGCGGATGCACGATGATGTGCTGGCACACTTCGGGCCCTTCGGCATACAGATGTTTCTGCACCCGCAACGGACCTTTGTGCCGGCGCTGAACCGGGCGCGTGCTGTCGCCGAATCGGGCATAGCCCAGTTCCAGCTCGGCGTGCCAGCTAGGCGTGAACAGCGTGGTGTGGGCAGGTAAATTCATGGTTTTCAGTTATCGTCAGGACGCTGCAGATTAAATCGTAACCAGACCGCGTACACCCTCGGCTTCCATATTTTCTCCGCGACCCTGCTGCACGATCTCGCCGCGTGACATCACCAGGTATTGATCGGCCAGTTCGGCGGCGAAATCGTAGAACTGCTCCACCAGCAGAATCGCCATGTCGCCCCGTGCTGCGAGCTTCTTGATCACTGCGCCGATCTCCTTGATCACCGAAGGCTGGATGCCTTCGGTCGGCTCGTCGAGAATCAGCAACCGCGGTCGGCTGGCCAATGCCCTCCCGATGGCAAGCTGCTGTTGCTGACCACCGGACAAGTCACCACCGCGCCGTTGCTTCATTTGCAGCAGCACCGGGAACAGCTCGTAGATGAACGCCGGGACTTCCTTCGCTTCACTGCCGGGAAACCGCGACAGGCCCATCAGCAGGTTTTCTTCCACGGTCAACCGGCCAAAAATCTCCCGGCCCTGAGGCACGTAAGCGATTCCGGCGTGAACCCGTTGGTGCGGCTTGAACGTGGTGATCGGCTTGCCTTCCCAGTTCACCGCGCCTTCTTTGGCCGGCAGCAATCCCATGAGGCATTTGAGCAGGGTGGTCTTGCCCACGCCATTGCGCCCGAGCAGGCAGGTGACTTCACCGACCTTCACGTCGAACGACAGGCCCCGCAGGATGTGGCTACCGCCGTAGTACTGGTGCAGCTTGTCGACTTGCAGCATGTCCAGATTCCTTGAATTTCAAACAGACCCCCTGTGGGAGCTGGCCTGCCAGCGATGGGGGCGGCACATTCAGCACTGATGTTGTCTGACCCACTGCTATCGCTGGCAGGCCAGCTCCCACAGTGACCGTGTTGGCAGGTTCAGCGACCGAGGTACACCTCGATCACCCGCTCGTTTTCCTGCACCTGTTCCAGCGACCCTTCGGCCAGCACGCTGCCCTGGTGCAATACGGTGACGTGGTCGGCAATCGAGCCGACAAACCCCATGTCGTGTTCCACCACCATCAGCGAATGCTTGCCCGCCAGGCTTTTGAACAGCTCGGCGGTGAACTCGGTTTCGGCGTCGGTCATGCCCGCCACCGGTTCGTCGAGCAGCAGCAATTGCGGGTCTTGAACCAGCAACATGCCGATCTCCAGAAACTGCTTCTGACCATGGGACAACAAGCCTGCCGGACGATTGACCGAGGTGGTCAGGCGAATGGTCTCCAGCACTTCGCTGATGCGATCCTTCTGTTCTCCACTCAAGCGAGCCCGCAGGCTGGCCCACACGGACTTATCGGTTTTCTGCGCCAGCTCCAGGTTTTCGAATACGCTCAGGGCTTCGAACACTGTCGGCTTCTGGAACTTGCGGCCGATGCCGGCCTGAGCAATCTGTACTTCGCTCATCTGCGTCAGGTCGAGGGTTTCACCGAACCAGGCTTTGCCATGACTGGGGCGAGTCTTGCCGGTGATCACGTCCATCAGCGTGGTCTTTCCCGCGCCGTTGGGACCGATGATGCAGCGCAATTCGCCGACGCCGATGTACAGGTTCAAATCGTTCAGAGCCTTGAAACCATCGAAGCTGACGCTGATGTCTTCCAGGGTCAGGATGGTGCCGTGGCGGGTATCCAGGCCGGGGCCGACGCGTTGGCCGAGGCCGATGGCATCGCGGCTGCTGCCGGCGTCCTTGTTCGGGTTCGGTGGATAAAACGCCGGTTCGAGCATGAATTCAGCCGTCGCAGTCACTCTCATTGGTCACCCCTTTTCTTCAGCAGGCCGATCACGCCTTTGGGCAGGTACAAGGTCACGACGATGAACAACGCGCCGAGGAAGAACAGCCAGTATTCCGGGAATGCCACGGTGAACCAGCTCTTCATGCCGTTGACCACGCCAGCGCCAAGCAGCGGCCCGATCAGTGTGCCGCGACCGCCCAGCGCCACCCACACCGCGGCTTCGATGGAGTTGGTCGGCGACATTTCGCTCGGGTTGATGATGCCGACCTGCGGCACATACAGCGCACCGGCCAGACCGCATAACACCGCGCTCAATACCCAGACAAACAGCTTGAATCCGCGAGGGTCGTAACCGCAGAACATCAGGCGGTTTTCTGCATCGCGCAACGCGGTCAGCACCCGGCCGAACTTGCTTTGCGCGAGGCGCCAACCGATGAACAGGCTCGCCACCAGCAACAGCACCGTTGCGAAAAACAGCACGGCGCGCGTCCCCGGTTCGGTGATGCCAAAACCGAGAATGGTGCGGAAATTGGTGAAGCCGTTGTTGCCGCCGAACCCGGTTTCGTTGCGGAAGAACAACAGCATTCCAGCGAAGGTCAGGGCCTGGGTCATGATCGAGAAATACACGCCTTTGATCCGCGAACGGAAGGCGAAGAACCCGAACACCAGCGCCAGCAACCCCGGCGCCAGTACCACCAGGCACATCGACCAGAGGAAACTGCTGGTGCCGGTCCAGTACCACGGCAGTTCGGTCCACGACAGGAACGTCATGAATGCCGGCAAGCCATCGCCCGAAGCCTGGCGCATCAGGTACATGCCCATCGCATAACCGCCGAGGGCGAAGAACAGACCATGGCCGAGGGACAGCAGGCCGGCGTAGCCCCAGACCAGATCCAGCGCCAGGGCGACAATGGCGTAGCAAAGAATCTTGCCCACCAGGGTCAGCGTATAAGCCGAGACATGAAACGCGCTGTCCGGCGACAACAGCGACAGCAGCGGCAGCGCGAGCAACAGAACGAGGATCACCGCGCCGACGGCAATCGTGACTTTGGGGCCGGCCTTTTGGCTGGCCGTGAGCATCAGGGGCTGGTTCATCAGTCGATCACCCGTCCTTTCAGTGCGAAGAGGCCTTGCGGACGTTTCTGGATAAACAGAATGATCAGCGCGAGGATCAGGATCTTGCCGAGCACGGCGCCGATCTGCGGTTCGAGAATCTTGTTGGCGATGCCCAGGCCAAACGCGGCGAGCACGCTACCGGCCAACTGACCGACACCGCCGAGCACCACCACCAGGAACGAGTCGATGATGTAGCTCTGGCCGAGGTCCGGGCCGACGTTGCCGATCTGGCTCAGCGCGACGCCGCCAAGGCCGGCAATGCCCGAGCCTAGGCCAAAGGCGAGCATGTCGACGCGCCCGGTGGGCACGCCGCAGCAGGCCGCCATGTTGCGATTCTGAGTGACGGCGCGCACGTTCAAACCCAGGCGTGTCTTGTTCAGCAGCAGCCAGGTCAGCACCACCACAAACAAGGCGAAGGCGATGATCACGATGCGGTTGTACGGCAGCACCAGATTGGGCAGCACCTGAATCCCGCCGGACAACCAGGCGGGGTTGGCCACTTCCACGTTCTGCGCGCCGAACAGCAATCGGACCAGCTGAATCAGCATCAGGCTGATGCCCCACGTCGCAAGCAGGGTTTCCAGCGGGCGACCGTAGAGGTGACGAATTACCGTGCGTTCCAGTGCCATGCCAATCGCGGCGGTGACGAAAAACGCCACCGGCAACGCGATCAGCGGATAAAACTCGATGGCTTGCGGAGCGAATCGCTGGAACATCAGTTGCACCACGTACGTCGAGTAGGCGCCGAGCATCAGCATCTCGCCGTGGGCCATGTTGATCACGCCGAGCAGGCCGAAGGTGATCGCCAGGCCAAGCGCCGCGAGCAACAGGATCGAGCCGAGGGACATACCGCTGAAGGCTTGCCCGAGCATTTCGCCGATCAGCAGTTTGCGTTTGACTTGGGCCAGGCTGGTTTCGGCAGCCGTGCGCACATTGGCGTCGGCTTCGATACCCGGTTCCAGCAGACTCTCGAGACGAGTGCGGGCCAATGGATCGCCGGTTTCGCCGAGCAGGCGCACAGCGGCGAGGCGCACGGCCGGGTCGGTGTCGACCAGTTGCAGATTGGCCAGGGCCAGGCTGAGAGCGGCGTGGACGTTTTCATCTTTTTCGCCAGCCAGTTGCTGGTCGAGAAATTTCAGCTGCGCGGGTTTGGCGCTTTTCTGCAATTGCTGCGCGGCAACCAAACGGGTTTTGGGGGCCGCGGCGAGCAATTGGTGGCTGGCCAGCGCGGTGTCGATCAGACCCCGCAGGCGATTGTTCAGGCGCAGGGTTTTCGGTTGACCGTCGACCATCAACTCGCCTTGCTGCAGGGCGTTGATCAGTTCGACACGGGCCGGATCGGGCTGCGCGGCCCAGGTTTCCAGGAGTTTGGCTTGCTGCACGGGATTGGCGGCGACGAAATCTTCGGCGTCGCTGGCGTGTACGGCCATCGGCAGTAACAACGCGATGGCGAGGATGAAGCGGTAAAGGGCGGTGGGCATATGCATGGCCTTGCGCGGACTAAATGTGGAGACAGACTTACTGTGGCGAGGGAGCTTGCTCCCGCTGGACTGCGCAGCAGTCCCCTTCTTTCCAGGTCAGTAAGGGGGCCGCTTCGCGGCCCAGCGGGAGCCAGCTCCCTCGCCACAAAAGCCCGCTCTCACAGGAGTTTTGTCGGGCCGGGGACTGTGTGCCAAGCCCGACATCCAATGGCTTAGTTGCTCTTCACCGCATAATCCGGCTTCTTGTCGTTGCCGGTAATGAACGGGCTCCACGGCTGGGCGCGGATCGGCCCTTCGGTCTGCCACACCACGTTGAACTGACCGTCCGCCTGGATCTCGCCGATCATCACCGGCTTGTGCAGGTGGTGGTTGGTCTTGTCCATGGTCAGGGTGTAACCCGACGGCGCGGCAAAGGTCTGGCCGGCGAGGGCTTCGCGGACTTTGTCGACGTCGGTGGACTTGGCTTTCTCCGCCGCTTGCGCCCACATGTGAATGCCAACGTAGGTGGCTTCCATCGGGTCGTTGGTCACCGCTTTGTCGGCGCCCGGCAGGTTGTGTTTCTTCGCGTAGGCTTTCCAGTCGGCGACGAATTTCTTGTTCGTCGGGTTCTCTACCGACTCGAAGTAATTCCACGCCGCGAGGTTGCCCACCAGCGGTTTGGTGTCGATGCCACGCAGTTCTTCTTCACCGACCGAGAACGCCACGACCGGAACGTCGGTGGCTTTCAGGCCCTGGTTGGCCAGCTCTTTATAGAACGGCACGTTGGAGTCGCCGTTGACGGTGGAGATGACAGCGGTTTTGCCGCCCGCCGAGAATTTTTTGATATTGGCCACGATGGTTTGATAGTCGCTGTGGCCAAACGGGGTGTAGACCTCTTCGATGTCCTTGTCGGCCACGCCTTTGGAGTGCAGGAACGAACGCAGGATCTTGTTGGTGGTGCGCGGGTAGACGTAGTCGGTGCCGAGCAGGAAGTAACGCTTGGCGCTGCCGCCTTCTTCGCTCATCAGGTATTCCACTGCCGGGATCGCCTGCTGGTTCGGCGCGGCGCCGGTGTAGAACACGTTCGGCGACATTTCTTCGCCTTCGTATTGCACCGGGTAGAACAGCAGGCCGTTGAGCTCTTCGAACACCGGCAGCACCGATTTACGCGACACCGACGTCCAGCAACCGAACACCACCGCAACCTTGTCCTGGGTCAGCAGTTGACGACCCTTTTCCGCGAACAGCGGCCAGTTCGACGCCGGGTCGACGACCACCGGTTCCAGCATCTTGCCGTTCACGCCGCCCTTGGCGTTGATCTCGTCGATGGTCATCAACGCCATGTCTTTCAGGGACGTTTCGGAGATCGCCATGGTGCCGGACAACGAATGCAGAATACCGACCTTGATGGTCTCGGCGGCCTGGACGGTCCAGGTCATGCCCATCGCGGCAATGCTTGCCGTGAGTGTGAAAGCCTTGATCAAGCTGCGACGCTTCATTGTGCGATCTCCATGAATTTATGAATTTTCTTGGTTGGCAGATGCGGACTACTGAAGGGTCTTTAGCAAGGGCTGTGCCTGTTCGGCAAAGGCCGGGAAAACTCGGGATAGAGCCTTTGGCGGACTGGGGCGCGCACCAGACTGGGGCCTGAGTGCAAGGCAGGTGCGCCTGCGTGCGCAGCATTGGTGCTGACGGTGTTTAACAGCAAATCCCGGCAAGCGATAAATATGTACCGCCCGTTGCGCTGCGCAATCTTGATGATGAGGGACTCTCAATCAGGCGAGCAGAGCATGGACAGCACTTCGATCAATACACCTTCAACCACCCGGGCGACGGCACGATTTCCCGCCCTGGGACCAACATTCATGAGCGCCGATGATGCGGCCTATTGGGCGCATCGGCAGATTGGCGCGCGCTATGACCAGCACTACGGCGGCGTAATCCTGCAACGGGCCGACGGTAAATATCAGCCCACGTTTCCTGTGCCAGGCAAGAAAGGGCGTTTCGATTTCGACACCCTGCTGTCTGCCGACAACCCTGGGGAGCTGTTCGTCTCCCCTGGCTACAGTGGCGCTGCGTATTACTTGTCCCATTCGGCCAATCACGCCGAAGTCCTGCGTGTTCACCCAGGCTGGACGAACGAGCAGATCAAGTTGAGCCTCGGTTTTTTTTCGAGACACTACATCCTCAGCGACATGCAGGATTCGGGTGCCTATGGACAGCGCCACTATTTATCGGGGCCGGATGGCTCGCTGATCAAATACGAGTCCACTCAACCGGCAGAGGAGAAAAAGCTCTTTGAGGTGGCGTTCAAGGCTTTCGGGCCGTTCTCCGACGTTGAGCGATTGATTCAAAAATTGGCCACGACCGGCACGCTGAGCGTACTGGTACCCAACGCTCAGTGGGGCGGAGTGCGAGGAAACGTGTCGGCGAACTGGAGCCTCGGTACTGCCGCGCAGCGAAGTCCGACGCCGGTACAGCCGTTTTTTTGTGCGGTGTCCGATCAAGTGGACAAGGCGATTGAAGCCGCAGCAACGACGCTCCCCCCGACGTCCGACAGCCTTTATCTAGGGTTTGTGGTGACCTCTGCCGGCAGCTCGGAATGCATGGCGACCTATCCGGTTCTTTCCAGCAATCCGGCAGCCGAACTGTTCAAAACATTTCCGATGCGAGCGGATCGCAAGTTGGAGCCTTTGCTCGATTTCGACCTCAACGGCGTCTATTTCATATCGCACAGTGATGGGGCGCAGAGTGCCAGCGAGCCTTGGCTGTATGAGCGGTTTTTTTCACCGGACGAGCTGGCGGCTGGCATCAGGTTTTCGCTGTGGGATGTTTACCGGCAGGAGTACCCGGACTATCTGAAGGTGTACGCCCGGACCCGCGACGGTGCCGTTTTGCAGTACCAGCCTTCGGCGCACCAGCGTGAAGCTGCGCTGAAGGACAGCACAGACTTCAACGCGCGACTGAAGGAAGGTACGCTCAAGCCTGCGGTTTACGTCAAGCAGGTGGCAGCAGCCGGCGAGTTGACGGTGCTGAAGGACAGCGCGTTATGGGATGTTGTCGGGAACGTTGGCACCGACTGGCAACCCTATGCGAGGTCAAGGCGTTTGAGTCCCGCTTTCCTCCTCGCCGACGATGCTGCACGGTTTGCGCATGGGTACATCGGCAGCCGCCGTGAACAAGGCTTTGTCGGGATGATTTTGCAGGATCAAGACAAACGTTTTGTCGCCACTGAGCCGGTTATCGGCGCGCCGCCGCGGTTTGCCCTGGACCGGCTCTGTCCTCTCGACGCCTCAGGAGCACCGATCGTACTGCTCGAGGGACACTCGTTTTATGGGTTGTACGCTTCACGCTGGCAAAGGGACTCAAGTGCTGTTGTCCATGCCGACGCAGAAGAGCAATTGACGCAGGCGCAAATGTTCACCACCGAGGACATTCGCTCAGTGCTCGCCAAGAGCGCGCATGTTGCCGATTTTTACCTCTCGGGTTCGCCAGACAGCCTGCTGGCTTACAGCCCCGATTTATCGAAAGTGGCCGCTCGCAACAAGGTGAAAGAGCGAGTTACCTTGCTTGCCGATGATTCCACCTTGATAGACCGGGAGCTGGCAGTCGGCACACTGGCACCCGATGCCGTGGTCGAAGAATTGGCCGGGACTGGCCGATTGCGTGTGGTCGCGGGCAATGATGTGTGGGGGCCGAGGGGAACGGTGCTGGGTGATGAATCAGCGCCCGCAGGCGTTTCCGTTCCGATGCTCGGCGCGATTTTTTCCAATGCCGAAGACGCGGTGCTGAACGCCCGTCATCGCGCCCGGCTCGACTACCGTGCGGCGGCTGCGGGTTGGGGTTTTATCCTTAAGCACAAGGACCGCGAAGAGTATGTGGCGACCGAAACGGTGCCTGCCAGCCACCTGGGGGCGCTGAACCAGGCTAGCGACTTTGGCGCGCCCGTATTGATCGACGAGTTTCGCACCCTCGCGCTTTATTACTCGGCAAGCTGGATTCCCGATGGGTTATCGACAACGGACGCCTGGTTTGCCCGTCATTTTGCTTCCATGACCGAACTGGCTGCGGCGATCCATGACGACGATGGCACCCAACGCCTTACGCATTTTCAGGACCTGAGCGTTTTTATCGCGACCCTGGATGGGGCCTTGTTGCGCTATCAATATTCGTCCACCTCAACACAATTCGACGCCAACGGTTTGCAGCAGCTCAAGTCGCTGTTGCTCAACGCCACGCCGCCCTTTGCCAACGTCATTCAATGGATCGCCAAGGCCGGAGAGCTGAAGGTGCTGCGTACCAGTGAGCTGTGGGACGAGACGGGCATTGTCGGCGCCGATTGGAAATCCTATGTACAGCTCCAGCGACGAGCGCTCAGCCCGGTCTTTGTGTCGCAGGATGATGCAGTGCGCCATGCGCTGGAGCAGTTGGGCTCGCGGCGAGAGCGGATCTACGGTGGCCTGGTGCTGCGTCGGCTCGATGGTTTGTTCGTCGCAACATTGCCGGTGGCCGTCGAGGTCGAGAATTTCCCTGCCAGCTGGATTCGCCTGGACGAGTTGATCGAGCAGGGACTGTTTCTGGCCGGGAGCACGGTTGTCGCCCGCTACCATTCGCGAATGCAGGTCGAACCGATTTTCGCGCTGTCGAACCGCGAGCGGGACGTGTACCTCACCATGTTCTCCACTGATTTTCTGGCGGCAATCCTGAGCGGCTCGTCGCTTTCGCCCGGCAAGGAATATCTGCTGGGGCTCGACGGCAGCCTCATCAGCTACACCCTCAGCGCCAGTGCTGCGGAAAAACAACTCGCGCGGTCATTGGCGTCCCCCAGT
Source organism: Pseudomonas sp. NFX71 (assembly GCF_048079215.1). Lineage (NCBI taxonomy): Bacteria > Pseudomonadati > Pseudomonadota > Gammaproteobacteria > Pseudomonadales > Pseudomonadaceae > Pseudomonas > Pseudomonas sp. NFX71. The sequence goes on from NZ_CP182230.1 coordinate 2,594,922, forward strand.
CAATTGCAGCGCCGGCACACCCCGATAGAGCTGCAAATGCGCAATGGCACGCTGACCCCGAGTGAATACGTCAATCAGGTTGCAAGAGCCGGTCGGTTGCAAGTGATCAAAGGCAGCCGACTCTGGGGCAAGGCCAGGCAGTTGTCGGTATGGAGCGCTTATTCCGAGGGAGGCCCTTCGCAAGTGCATCGGTCGGCTATTGCTGATCCGGCGTTCAGTCCGGTCTTCACGCAAATGGACGACGCCGTACGGCATGTCCACCGAGCGGTTGGCGTTCGAACCGGATTGATGTTCGGGTTCATACTCAAGGCGCTGAACGCCGAGCGGTATGTGACGACGATGCCGATCGACGGGCGGCGAGGAAGTCTCGCCGTCGAGAAGGTATTTCCCGACGGGCTATTGCCTCTGGGGTACCGCGTGGAGGGGATTTTTCTGTGTTCCTCGGCCGGAGCGGGGCGACTGCCGCACGACTTGAATCAGAGTTTCATCTCGCCTCGGGATCTGATGTACGGGTTGGACGCTGTCCGTGTGCGCACGGAGGCAGTCACTGCTTTCCTCTCCGTCTTTGTGTCCTGTGCCGATGGCGCCTTGTTGCGATACAAGCCCAAGTCCATCGCACCAGAGTGGACCCAGTTGCAGGTCGCGCTCGCCTACGAAAAGGTCCTGCAATCTGGAAGCGAAACGCTGTTCGAATATCTGCGTAAAGTGATCGCAAACGGTGAGTTGCAGGCAGTGGTGCGCAGCGCTTTCTGGTCGCCGTTCAGGGTGGACTCCCGAGGTGTCAAAACCGGCATCGGGTTGGTGAGATGGGCGCCGGATAACAGCTTTGCCCTCGGGCCTGTATTCGCACATGCCGATGATGCGGCCCGTTCGGCCCAAAGACAGATTGGCGATTACGTTGCTCAGGAGTTTCTGGGGGGGATCCTGATGCATGAGGCGAGCGCTTCATTCGTTGCTGTCGAGCCGCTTGAAGACGGCCCCGACAGTGGCGCTGCCAGTTCGCTGTTTTACTCGGGGGTGGGCGGGCCCATTGCCCCTGTTTCCATACCGGGGGCGCAACCATTGCCATTACCGATATTTCCTCCGGACTACAAATGGGTCGCCGTCCATCAGTTCTACAAACGCTTCAACCTGTTGGTCAAGGACCCCTCTGCGATGGATCGATTGCTGCTGGATAACCTGGCCCTGGCGGACCTGTGGTTCAGCCGGGACGTGGTGAAAAAGAGCGGGGTCTCCGGCGGTAGTTGCTACTTCTCCGGTCGCGGGGGCGCGCTGTTCAAATTCACCCCCAGTTTCTCGGCACAGGAAACCGCATTTTTCAATGAGGAAGCAAAGGACGGGGTCGCTGCTTACCTCGCTCGACTCGCAGGCGTCGGCCGGCTTGAAGTCGTGGACACCGATGGTTACTGGCGCCGCCTCGGACGTCTGGACTCGACCTGGACGCCGACGGTACAACCGGAGGTGAAGCCAGACCGTGACGAGCTGTAGAACGCCTGATGAGCCGTGCCCACACGTACGCAAGCAGTTCGGGGGGGGGGGAGGAATAACTATGTACCGCCATGGGCGTATTTCACAGTGCGACAGTGAGTGTTCAATGAAGACTCACTGGAGTACTCCCATCATGGATGAACAACCTCAACAGCCTGACTCGACAAATGCTGTATCAACACTAAGTGTATTGGGCCGGACCTTTCTTTCGGCGGGCGACGCCGCCTGTTATGCCCACGAACGGGTAGGGCGGCGCCGTAATCGCGGTTACTACGGCTATATCCTCCAGCGAGATGATCAGCGGTACGTGATTACTGAGCCCGCCGAACAATTGGCCAGTTCGAGTACGCATCACGAGCGTGTCCCCGACAATCATGTCTTGCACAGTCGGTTTTACGCTCACCCCGCGCTTTCGACACTCGACGCACACGAAGCAGCGGATCTGGAATGGTCCGTCGAAGATGCGGCAACGAGCTTGCTGATGTTCAATGTCAAAGCGTTGCGCAATAGCCTCGCAACCGACCTGTCGGCCTATCTGTCGGGGGCCGAAGACAGTTTGATCCGGTTCACCCCGGACAGCTCTCGCTCGCAGGCACTGCTCAAACAGTTGGGAACCAGCCAATCGCCCGGCAAGCTTGCCCTCGACCTGGAAAAGGGCGTGGTCAAACCGGAACAACTGGTGACAGAGGCGGCGGCCGCCGGCGATTTGCAGGTCATTATCAGCAACGGTCGCTGGCGACCTCGGGGGAAAGTCACGGAGCACTTCGTTCCCGGCCCCTGGGAACGGAATGTCCCGGAGAGAGTGTCGTTGGGTGCGGTGTTCCAGTCGGCCGACGCAGCGGCGCTCGATCGTTATGCCCGAAACACCGGACAACGTGATGAAGGACAGACCTGGTTCGGCTTCATTCTCAAGCACAGGGACAAAGAAGAATATGTCGCTTCAGAACTGGTTCCCGTCAGCTATCCAAGAGACAAGCTTTTCCTGGAGCGCAGTGTGTTCCGACGTTCCCCAACGTCCGGGGACTATGTTTATCCCGAGTCCTTCGCTCCTCACTCCTATTTCTATTCGCGCCAGCGGGTCAACCATGAGCGGGATGCGCCCCGACGCTGGCTGGCCGAGCATTTCATTGTTCCGAAAGATTTGTGGGTCGCTGTCTACAACGCCAAAAAACGCCCTGTCTTCGGGGAAAGAGTTCCGGCGCTGCTCTACGTGTCGACGCCGGACGGGGCACTGCTGAAGTACGAGCCCCGACCGGACACCCCGCTGTTCGACAACGATGTTCCGAACATGGGCCTGGAGGCCATTCAAAACAATCTGGCCAAGGGCGTGTCGAGCGCAACCGATTTTGTCGCGACGGTCGCCCGCAACGATGCATTGCACGTGTTGCGCACCAGTGTGTGCTGGGACAGGAAAGGGCTGGTGGGCGCCCATTGGGCGCCGTGCCAGAACGTGCAGCGTCGTTCGCTCGGTCCGGTGTTCCTGACGGCCGATGACGCCGCCGTGCATGCTCGTTCACAAGTGCCTGCCGGCACGCCAAGGGCATTCGGTGGTCTGATTCTCCAGCGCTCTGATGGGCGTTTTGTGGCCACTGATCCTACCGATATCCCCCAGGAAGACTTCGATATCAAGTGGATCTTTGCGGATGCAGCGATCGAGCTCGGTCAGTTTCCGACAGACTGCACGATCGTGGCGCGTTATCGCTCACGGGTGCTGCGCGCGTTACCCGTCCTGTTATCGGACGTCGACAAAGAGCTCTATCGCAACATGCTCTCTGTCGATACCGTTTACACCGCCTTCATGCGCAGAACGCAGGCGCTCGATGAATACCTGTTTGCACCCGACGGATCGATCATCCGTTACCGGATCGGCACATGGGAGCGCATCCGCGCGGACCTGGGCATAGCGATCAGCCTGTCGGGTAAGCCGGCTCGTGATCTGGACGCCACCTGGATCAAGGATCAGATCCATGCCGGTACGTTGACGCCGACAGCGTGGGTTAAAAAACTGGTCAATTGCGGGTATCTGAAAGTGGTTGCAGGAAGCCGCCTATGGGGCCCGGCTCGAGAAGTCACGGAGTTTGAACCGTATCAGACGATACCCCAAACGACGGGTTACCCAAGGGCCTTGGTGGAGCCGGCTTACACTGCGGTCTGCATCCAGGAACAGGATGCCGCCCGCCTGGCACATGAACAGGCGGGCAGTCGTTCATTACCCGGCTTTGGATTTATCCTGCGCAACGCTCGCGATGGTTCATTCCTCGCGACGCTGCCCGTGAGTGTGCGCAACTCACGGTTGGCGTATGACCGTGTGTTTCCTGGCGTATTGCCTTACCGCTACGTGGACAGTGGGCTCATCCTGTGTGCGGTCGCTACGCCGCCGGGGCTGCCGGACGATGACTACCGGCACTTCTTTTCGCCCATGGAGGTGAGTCTGGCGCGTGACAGCGTCCGTACGTCTCACGGGTACAGGCCGATTTATTTTTCCTGTGGCGACGGCGCCTTGCTACGTCTTGAACTCGCGCCGTTCGATCCGGTGGTGTCGCGGGACAAATATGGCCAGGTGCAGGTCAGGGACAACCCGTTTGCGACAACGGCGCAGGCTCAACGTGATCAGGACGATATCAACCGTGGCTCATTCAAACTGACCGATTACATTCGGCGTATGGCAGCGGCGGGGAAACTGGAGGTGCTGTTGACCAGCGCTTACTGGTCCCGTGCCGGTGAGGTGGGTCAGGACTGGTTTGCCGGTATGCCGTTTGTGTCCGTCGAAGCAAGGTGGGCAAACACCTCCAGTCTGCCGTTTGGGCCGATGTTTCATCATCCCGACGATGCTGCTCGTTATGCTCAGTTTCGAGCGGAACACTTTAATCGGGGATTGGCGTGTACAAGCGCAATCCTGGCCAAACCCGATACCTTTTCATACGTCGGCATGCAGCCCCTCGCTGGCACGAGTCATCCCGATGCAGCCATCAGGCTGATCTTCCGCACTGCCAACGACCTTTCAACTGCACCAGACACTCGATTGCCACGCTTGCCTGACGGCTACACATGGATGGCCAGTCATCAGATTGATCAGTCAGGCAAGGTGCAAGCGGGATCGGATGCCGACGTTGAGAACTATGCTTCTCCCGAGTCGATTCATTCGCACACCCAGGTCGTGAAAAACAAAGGCTTCGATATCACGGCTTTCTACTATTCCTCACGCGACGGCGCATTGCTGAAGTACGTACCGACCTATTCGATAGCGGAGCAAGCACTGCTTAACGTCATGCTGGTGCAGCCTCCCAATGATCGATGGACCACCGTGATGTCGTTCGAGGCGTTCATTTCCAGGCTGGCTGACACCAGCCATTTAGAAGTATTGAGGGCCGCCGGTTACTGGCGCCAGCCCGGGCGACTGGGCGCCGACTGGAAAGACGTGCGCCAGCAGTTTCCCGACGTATCCGTCCAATACCCCCGGGATGAGTTGTAACCGTGTCCGCAGCCTGACCACCTCGCACCCGGTCAACGCTTGCGCATGAGGCCGATGAAAAACAATCCGCCAATCGCCGCCGTGGCCACGCCTATGGGCAAGTCCTCGGGGGCGATCAGGGTGCGCGCGGCGACATCGACCCATACCAGAAACACACTGCCCAACAGCACGCACACCGGCAGCAATCGCCGATGTTCAGCCCCCACCAATCGGCGTGCGATGTGCGGCACCATCAACCCGACAAATCCGATGGACCCACTGATCGACACCAGCACCCCCGTCATCAGCGACGCAATCAAAAACACGCGCAGGCGTACGCTACGGGCGTTGAGCCCCAGCGTCACGGCCGTCTGTTCACCCGCCATCAACGCGTTCAACGGACGGGCCATGCCCAGCAACAAAACCAGCCCGAGCAACACGCTCGCCGCCGGCACCGCGAGCAATTCCCAGCGCGCCAGTCCGAGCCCGCCCAGCATCCAGAACATCACCGCCGAACTGGCACGGTGATCGCCGAGAAACAGCAACAGATTAGCGATCGCCATCATCACGAACGACACCGCCACGCCGCACAACAGCAGCCGGTCACTGTCCAGCCGACCGTTGCGGTTGGCGATCACCAGGACGATCAGCATGCTCAGCAGTGCACCGATAAAGGCGGCGATGGGCAAGGTCAGCAGGCCGACGATTTCACCGACATGCAGCACCACGATCACTGCGCCAAGTGTCGCGCCGGACGTCACCCCGAGCAAATGCGGATCGGCCAGCGGGTTGCGCGTCACCGCTTGCAGCACCGCGCCGATCAACGCCAGGCCGGCGCCCACCAGCGCGCCGAGCAACATGCGCGGCACGCGGATCAACCACACGATATGTTCCTGACCGGCTGTCCAGCTCACCTCGCCAAAGCCAGACACCTTGTGCAGCAAAATGTGCCAGACCGCGTCCACCGGCACCCGCGCCGGGCCGAAGCCCAGTGACACCACGCACGACACAATCAACAGTGCGCCGAGGGCGATCAGCAACAAGGCGTAGCGACGACTGGTCATTCGCCGTGGAAACCCTTGGCCAGGGTTTCAACCGCCAGCACGTTGTCGATGCCAGGCGTGGCCTGCACATACGGAATGACGATGAAGCGCTGGTTCTTGATCGCGTCCACCGATTGCAGCGCCTTGTTGTTCAGCAGGAATTGCACCTTCTGCTCGGCGGTGACCTCGCCGTAGTCGACGATCACGATCACCTGCGGATTGCGCTCGACCACGTTTTCCCAATTCACGCGGGTCCAGCTCGCGTCGGTGTCATCCAGAATGTTGCGCCCGCCCGCCGCGTCGATCAGCGCTTGCGGCATGCCCAGGCGACCCGAGGTCATGGCGCGGTCTTCGCCACTGTCATAGAGGAACACGCGGGGTTTTTTGGCCGGCAGATCCTTGCGCACGTCCGCAACTTGCGCCTGCATTTGGGCGATCAAGGCGTTGGCACGATCCTGCACATCGAAGATTCTGCCGAGGTTGCGCAGGTCGTTGTAAGTGTCTTCCAGCGTGGCGGCCGGGCGCTTCATCACGAACGCGCAGGATTCGGTCAGCTCGTAGACGTTGATGCCCAGCGGCTGCAACGTTTGCGGCGTGAGATCACCGCCGACGCGCATGCCGTAATCCCAACCGGCAAAGAAGAAATCGACGTTGGCGTTGAGCAGGGTTTCCACCGATGGGTATTTGGCCGCCAGCTCCGGCAGGCCGTCGAGGATGGTCTGCATCTGTGGCGTGACCGATTTCCAGCCGGTGACGCCGCTGTAGCCGGCCATGCTCGGCTTGAGGCCGAGGGCGAGCATCATTTGCGTCATGTTGATGTCATGGCTGACCGCGTGTTTCGGCGCTTGCGCGAAGGTCACTTCGCGGTTGCAGCTCTGGACCGTCAGCGGATATTTCGTTGCTTCGGCAAGCGCTTGGGCACTGCCCAGCAACAGCGCGACGCACAGCAGGGAACGCAAAGTCATGGTTGGGTTATCCAGGTGATTCGTGGGTAGCCGTGCAGAGGGTGTTCATCGATCAGCGCTTCGACGCCGAACACATCACGCAGCAGCGGGGCGGTCAGGACTTCTTTGGGTGTGCCGCTGGCGACGATGCGGCCGTGATCGAGCACGTACAGCCGATCACAGAACGCGGCGGCGAGATTGAGGTCGTGGATGCTCGCCAGGGTGCCGATCTGCAGGCGCTTGACCAGTTGCAACAGCTCCAGCTGATAGCGCGGGTCGAGGTGATTGGTCGGCTCGTCGAGGATCAGCAGCTGTGGTTGCTGGGCGAGTGCGCGGGCGAGGATCACGCGTTGCTTTTCGCCGCCGGAGAGCGTGGCGAAAGCGTGGTCTTCAAAACCGTTGAGGCCGACGGATTCCAGTGCTTGCGTCGCGAGGTTTCGGTCTTCGAGGGTGTCGCCGTCGAACAGGCCTTTGTGCGGTGTCCGGCCCATGGCGACCACTTCGTCGACGGTCAGGCCGAAGGCGTCGGGGAATTCCTGCAACACCACTGCGATGCGTTGCGCGCACCAGCGCGAGGATTGTTTCCAGACGTTGTGATGATCGAGCCGGACCTCGCCGTTTTCCGGTTTGCTGAAGCGGTAGGCGCAGCGCAGCAGACTGGTCTTGCCGCTGCCGTTGGGGCCGATCAACCCGACAAACTCACCGGCGGCCACGTGCAACGAGGCATCACGCAGCTGGAACTGGTGATGACAGTGGCCGTGGCCCATGGGTGTCCAGGCGAGGTTGGTGAGGTTCAGCGAGGTCATTGCATTCCTGATTGATCGTTTTAACTGTGCACATCACCTGTGGCGAGGGAACAAGCGCCCTCGCCAAAACAGCTTCGGCTGCACTTGAGCACTGTTCAGGGCAGCAGGCAGAGGCCGGTCAAAAGGTACTGTTCATCGGGATGGTGAATCACTTCTTCAAAAGAAAACCCGCAGCCATGGCTGCGGGTTGAATGATGTACTCGAGTTATACAGTAACACTTAATATGACCGGGCGATAAGTGCCGAAGTCTACACGTGCCTCTAAAACAAGCATCTCGCCTGTTTCATGATGAAGATGAGGCCGATTCAGTTTGTCGGTTGAAGCGCGAAAGCAGCACGCGATCCAGCAACCAGACCACCACCAACGAAGCCCCCACCAATGGAAACGCCACCGCCAGCACCAGCATGATTGCCACGCCGGTTTTCCATTTCGGCAGATCGTGGCGTAGCGGCGGAACACCGAACTTGCCTTGCGGGCGGCGCTTCCACCAGATCACCACGCCGCTGACGGCGCTGAGCAGAATCATCAGGCAGATCAGCAACACGATGATCTGGTTGAGCACGCCGAACATCTTGCCTTCGTGGAGCATCACGCCAATTTCCGTGGCGCGGGCGACGGTGCCGTATTGCTCGAAGCGCACATCGGCGAGGACGTTGCCGGTGTATTGATCGACGTGCAGAGTGGCATCGTTGCGCGGGTCGTCGGCAAATACCGCGATGGTGAACACGCCGGTGGCAGTGGTCGGGAACGTGATGCTGTAGCCAGGCTCGACCTTGCGCTGTTCGGCGATGTTCTGCACGTCTTGCAGGCTGATGGTCGGCGCCGCAGGACCGGCTTGACCGCTGCCGTGGGCCATGTGTTCGGCGTGGTCACCGGACATCGGCATCGGCGTGTTTTCCATCGCCCAGGGCACGGTCTGGCGGGTGGCGGTGTTGAGGCTGCGGGCCTCGACGTCGGACTTGGGCATGTCATTCCACATGGCGTCCGGGAACACGTTCCAGACCCCGGCGTATTGCTTGCCCCAGAACCCGGTCCAGGTCATGCCGCTCAGCAGCATCACCAACAGAAACGCGGCACCCCAGAACCCGGTGACGGCATGCAGGTCGCGCCACAGCACGCGACCGCGACTGCTCAGGCGCGGCCACAAGATGCCGGCGGCCTGACCTCGCGGCCACCACAGGAACACCCCGGAGACCACCAGCACGATGCCCCAGCCCGCGGCGAGTTCGATCAGTCGATCACCGACCGTGCCGATCATCAATTCACCGTGGATCGCACGGGCAACGGCTTGCAGATTCTTCTTCGCGTCTTGCTCGCCGAGAATGTCGCCGTGATACGGGTCGACAAAAACATTCAACTCATTGCCGGCGTTGAGCACGACAAACTGCGCGCTGCGTTCGGCGTTGATCGGCGGCAGGTACTGCTTGATCGTTGCTTGTGGATAAGCCTCTTTTACCCGCTTGAGCAGGGCATCGGCCGGGACACTGTGATGACCGGCCGGGACGTTCATCAGGCTGCCGTACATCAACGGATCGAGTTGCGGCTTGAACAGGTAAATGACGCCGGTCAGGGCCAGCATCACCATGAATGGCGCGACGAACAGACCGGCATAGAAATGCCAGCGCCAGGCCAGGTTGTAGAAATTCGGTTTGGGCTGTTTCATCGGTTGTGCTCCGCTTGGCTTGGTACTTTTGTTGTTGTCTGGTGACTGCTGTGCAGTCATTCGCGAGCAGGCTCGCTCCCACAGGTTCAACACTTTCCATGTGGAAGCGGGCTTGCCCGCGATGTTCTTAGAAACTCATGTCGACCTTGGTCCAGAGCATGCGCCCCGGTTCTTTGATGGCCTGCGGGTCATTGGCCGGGTAGCCAAAACCGGCGTTGCCGGCCAGGTTCAAATGCTCGGCGTAAGCCTTGCCGAACAGGTTGTCGACGCCGCTGCTGACCTTCCAGTTCTTGTTGATCCGGTACGCACCGTTGAGCGAAAACACGCCGAACCCCGAGGTCTTGTCGAAGTCCTTGCCGACCACGTTGCCTTTGTTCTGGTCGATACGATTTTGCGCGGCGACCACTCTCCACAGTGCGCCGGCGCTCCAGTTGTCTTCGCTGTAGGTCAGGCCGAAACGTGCATCCAGTGGCGGCATTTGCGGCAACGCGTTGCCGTCGCTGCTGTTCTTGCCCCAGGCATAGGCGAGGGTCGCATCGGCCTTCCAGTTCGAGGTCAGCTTGTAAGCCGCACCGAGTTCACCGCCCATGATCCGCGCGTCGATGTTCTCGGCTTGCGAGGTCATGCCCATCATTCCCGGCGTGTAGTTGAACAGGATGTAATCGCGCACCTGTCCGACATAACCCGAGGCCCAGGCTTCGAGGTCTTCGGTCTTGTATTGCAGGCCGAAGTCGAGCTGGGTGGTTTTTTCAGGCTTGATCGAATCGAAGGCATTCACCGAGCCGGCAGGGCCGGAGTTGGGCGAAAACAGCTCCCAATAATCCGGGAAACGCTGGGTGTGACCGAGACCGGCGTACAACGTGGTCGGGCTGTCGGCGAGGTCGTGTTCGTAGCGGACGAAGCCGCTGGGCAAGGTGTCGGCGCGGGTGTCGTCGGCGGTCGGGTTGCGCCGGGTCATCATCCCCGAGCCAGTGGTCTGCCGAAAATCCCTGGCCGAAGCGCGGTCCAGTCGCGCGCCGGAGATCAAGCGATCGCGGTCGGCGGCGTACCAGGTCAATTCGCTGAACACGCCGTAGTTGTGGAAGTCGGCGTCCTTGTCGCGTGGCAGATCCTTGTAGGTGTCGATGCCCATGGCGCTGCGCTTGCGGTGTTCGTTAGTCTGCGCGTCGATGCCGCTGATCAATTGCACATCGGCCCAGCGCCAGGTGCCCTTGATCCGCGCACCGAGGGTTCGCCGATCGACACTGGAGGCCATCGGCCCAGCCATCATCCCGGTGCCGGACGGCGTGCGCAGGGTGTAGTTGTCCATCACGTGGTCGGCGTAGTTGTAGTAGATCTGTGCTTCGACCTTGTCCAGTACGTCGCCGATGTTGGACTTCTCGAAGCGCAGGCCGAGGCTTTCGCGTTTGAACTGCGCACCGTCCATGCCGCGTCCGGCATAACGGGCTTCGCCATCGCCCTTGCCGGCGGTGAGTTCCAGCAGCGTGTCGGCGTCCGGGGTCCAGCCAACGGCGACGTCGCCGTTCCACTTGTCGTAGCGCGACGCCACGGTGTCGTTGTTGCCGTCGCGGTAGTCGTCGGAATGCGCGGTGTTGCCGATCACTCGCACGTAACCCGACTGGCCGCCGGCGGCAGCATCCACCACTTTGTCGAAGCGACCGTTGGAACCGGCCAATACGCTGGCATTCACGCGTGTACCGAGTTCGCCGAAGCTTTCCGGCTCACGGTCGAACAGGATGGTGCCGGCTGACGCGCCTGGCCCCCACAGCACGGTTTGCGGGCCTTTGATGACGGTAAGTTTGTCGTAGGTTTCCGGGGAGATGTAGGAGGTCGGCGCGTCCATCCGGCCGGGGCAGGCCCCGAGCATCTGGCCGCCGTTGGTGAGGATATTCAACCGTGAGCCGAACATGCCGCGCAGCACAGGGTCACCGTTGGTGCCGCCGTTGCGTACCAGGGCGAAACCGGGAATGGTCTTCAGATAGTCGCCGCCGTCGCTGGCCGGCACCGGTTGGCGCGGGTCCTTGGGGTTGGTGACGACGGTCAGCGGCGAACTCGGCGCGACGGCGGTGATCACCGTCGGGCTCAGTTCTTCATGCTGGCCGGCGTGCTCGTCGGCCAGCACCATAGGGGTCAGCAAAGCGCCGCAAAGAATGGCAGTGGCGTGCCTGAAACGAACGCGCGTTTCGTTCAGGGTAAAAGTGGCTTGGGCAGCGCTCAAGCGCGTGTCAGCAGAAAGCGTGGACATGACAATTTCCATCGAACAGTCGTAAACGACACGGCCGGCCGCCGACGCCATCCCCTGTGGGAGCGTGCCGTGTGGCGAGGGAGCTTGCTCCCGCTGGGCTGCGTAGCGGCCCTTTTGTGAGTGCTGCGCACTCAAGCGGGAGCAAGCTCCCTCGCCACACAGACTCGCGCCCACAGGGATGGCGCAGGCAATCTTCAGGACCGTGTGAGATTGGGGGGTGTTTACGTGACGATGGGCGGCGCGCGGGTGCGGGCGCCGGGGAAGAAGGTCTGCCGGGCGTGGCCCAGGCGAGTGGCGGGTTTGGTGAAGGTCGTGGCTGTTGGTGTATCGAATGCGATGAAGGACTGGCCACCCGTCAGTGCCGGGCAATTGAACAGCAGGCTGCAATAGCCGCACTTTTCCCAGATGGCGTGATGAGGTGTCTTGGGTGGGCAGTGCTCGGCGGCGGCTTGCGCGCCGTGGTCGCCGTGCTCCATTGCCGGCATCTCCATGGGCATGTCCATCGACATGTTCATGGAGACTTCCATCAGGGCGGAGGCGCGCGGATCCATCGGCATCGACTGAGAAATCAGCGGGCCGATAAAGATCATCAACATGGCGAACAGGCTGATCCAGCTACCGCGGGTCAGGCTCAATGGCTGACGACGGGGGGCAGATGACCTGGCGCTAAGCGGGCGCATGGGCGTATTCAGCGTTGGCGATTACGGGGTGTGCGCGTGCACTTGCACGCCGTTCGGCGCGGTTTTCTGCACTGCGACTTCGACCGTCACATCACCGGATTTCTCGAAATGCATCGTCAGCGGGAACCGTTTTCCGTCGCTCAGCAGGCTGCGGTCTTTGAGTTCCAGCAGCATCACGTGATACGCCATCGGCGCAAACGTAACGCTCCCGCCCGCCGGGATTTCGACGACCGGCACTTGCTGCATTTTCATCAGATCGTTCTGCATCACGTGCTCGTGCAGTTGAGCGATACCTGCAATCGGCGAGTCGACGCTGAGCAGTTTGTCTGCGGTTTTACCGTGGTTTTGAATCACGAAATAAGCCGCAACGGTCGGCGCGTTAGGCGGTAACTCTTGCGACCATGGATGAGCGATCTCCAGTTCGCCCGCCTTGTATTCATGGGCATTGGCAAAGCAGGCAGGCAGCAGCAACGCAGCCAGAACGATGAGTTTGTTCAACATGACAGTTCTCCAGAACGATTCAAGACGCAGGTCAATTGCGAGAAGGAATCACACCAGAGGGGATGCGCGGGGGTTGAGATTCGGCCATTGCTGGCGCGGAGTGGGCGTGTCGAGAGAAGCAGCGGGCAGGCTTCGATTGGCCTCGAAACGCGCGAAGTACAACTGCGGTACATGCCCGGGCAGTGCCACCAACGGCGCTGAGCCGGAGCAACACCAGCAATGCTGCATGCTGGAATGATCGTCGTTTTGCGGCGCTTTCTGTTCAAGCGTCCCCAGGGAAATCGCCACCATCTTCGTGCCGGTGGACGAGCAAAAACTGCCCCACAACAGCTGTTCGGCCGGCGATTTCGCCGTCTGCGCCATCGCTCCGGTCATCGGCATGGCGAGCATGTTGAACAGCACTGCGAAGCAGGCTATCCAGGCAATTGCGAGCCGTTGTCGGGACATGGGACAGATCCGGTTGAGTGGGAGATCAGGCGCGGCTATTTAGCCTGATCAATGCCGATAAGTAAAAAAGCGGCCTGCGGTTTGGTGTCGCAGCGTATTTCAGATGAGTGTAGCGGCTCCGATTTGAAATGCCGGGAGGAGTGGTGACTCGCCACAAATACTTAGGCGTCCGTCAGTGCGGCCAGGACTTCACTCACCGACCCGAACTCCCGATCCACCCCCGCCAACACCGGCCGCTTCAACACCAACACCGGCACCCCCCGTTCCCGCGCCACGTCCAGTTTCGGCTCGGTGGCAGTGCTGCCGCTGTTCTTGCTGATCAGCACATCAATCTGCCGGCGCTCGAACAGCTCACGTTCATCGTCAATCAGAAATGGCCCGCGGGCGCCAATCACTTCGCAGCGTTCGTTGCCGGGATAAACATCCAGTGCGCGCAACGTCCAGAATTGCTCCGGCGGGATTTCGTGCAGGTGTTGCAAGGGTTCACGGCCAAGGGTGAACAGCGGTCGGCGGAACGGTTTCAGCGAGTCGATCAACCCGGCCCAGTCGCTGACTTCGCGCCAGTCATCCCCGGCTTGCGGCTGCCAGGCCGGACGCCTGAGTGCCCAGCAGGGAATACCGGCCCGTTGCGCGGCAGTCGCAGCGTTCTGGCTGATTTGTGCGGCGTAGGGATGAGTCGCGTCCAGCAGCAGGTCAATCCCTTCATCGCGGATGAACTGCGCCAGACCCTCGGCACCGCCATAGCCGCCGACGCGCACCTGGCAATTCAGATCCGTCGGCACTCGACCGACGCCGGCAAGGCTGTAGATGTGTTCCGGGCCTAGCGTACGGGCGATTGCCAATGCTTCCGTCACACCGCCGAGCAGCAAAATGCGTTTCATTGAAAAGCTCCCGCATGGCCGACGATGCCGCCCTGGCGATCGATGGCAAACACTTCGACCTGAACCTGCGCCGGCACCACACTGCGCGCAAACGCCAGCGCGTGTCCGCACACCGCATCGCCAAGCGCGATGCCGGCCGCGCTGGCCATGGCCAACGCCTGTTGGCTGGTGTTGGCTTCGCGGATCGCTTGCTGCAACGCTTCATTCGCGCCGACCGCCGCGGCCCATTCGGCCAGTTGCGGCAGGTCGATACTCGAATGCCGGCTGTGCAGATCCATGTGCCCGGCCGCCAGTTTGCTGATCTTGCCGAAACCGCCACAAATGCTGAGTTTATCCACAGGCACTTTGCGCAGGTGCTTGAGCACGGCGCCGACGAAGTCGCCCATTTCGATCAGGGCGATTTCAGGCAAGTCGTAGACGCGGCGCATGGTGTCTTCGCTGGCGTTGCCGGTGCATGCGGCGATGTGCAGGTAACCGTTGGTTTTCGCCACGTCGATGCCTTGATGGATCGAGGCAATGTACGCCGCGCAGGAAAACGGCCGGACGATACCGCTGGTGCCCAGGATCGACAAGCCACCGAGAATGCCCAGTCGTGGATTCATGGTTTTCAATGCCAGCGCCTCGCCGCCCTCGACGTTCACCGTGACCTCGAAACCGCCGTGATAGCCCAGTTCCTCGGCAAGCAAGGTCAAGTGGTCGGTGATCATTTTGCGCGGGACCGGGTTGATCGCCGGTTCGCCGACAGCCAACACCAATCCTGGCCGGGTGACCGTGCCCACCCCTTGGCCAGCACTGAATCGAATGCCTGGTTCGGCGTTCAATCGCACTTGGGAAAACAGCAGCGCGCCGTGGGTCACGTCCGGATCGTCGCCGGCATCCTTGATCGTGCCGGCTTCGGCGCCGTCATCCAGGAGCCGACAGAACTCCAGACGCATCTGCACCTGCTTGCCTTTGGGCAGGACGATGTCCACTGCATCCGCGGGCTCGCCGCCGAGTAGCAGGCGAGCGGCCGCGAGGCTGGTCGCGGTGGCGCAACTGCCCGTCGTGAGGCCGCTGCGCAGCGGTGCGGGTTGTTCGGCAGTTTCGTCACGCATCGAAAGGTTTGACCACGTCCAGCAAGGTAATCGGCAGCGCCTGGCGCCAGGTGTCGAAGTCGCCCAGGGGTTGCGCCTGGGCGATGTGGATGCGCGTCAGTTCGCCGCCATGCCGCTCGCGCCAAGCCATCAGGGTCATTTCACTTTGCAGTGTGACGGCGTTGGCGATCAGGCGACCACCGGGTTTCAACTGAGTCCAGCAGGTGTCCAGCACACCCTCGCGAGTGACGCCGCCACCAATGAAAATCGCATCCGGGCGTTCCAGTCCGGCCAGCGCTTGCGGTGCACTGCCGCGAACCAGTTGCAGGCCGGGCACGCCAAGCGCATCGCGGTTTTGCTCGATCAACAGTTGCCGTCCTTCATCGGCCTCGATGGCCAGGGCCCGGCAACTCGGGTGGGCACGCATCCATTCGATGCCGATCGAGCCGCTGCCGGCGCCGACGTCCCACAGCAGTTCACCGGGCACCGGGGCCAGGCGAGCGAGGGTGATTGCGCGCACGTCGCGTTTGGTCAGTTGGCCGTCGTGCTTAAAGGCTGAATCCGGCAAGCCGGCCAGTCGCGACAGGCGCGGCGCATCGGGGTCAGCGATGCATTCGATGGCGATCAGATTCAGATCGGCGATCACCGGGTCGGCCCAATCGCGGGCGACGCCGTCGATGCGTCGCTCGACTTCGCTGCCCAAATGTTCCAGTACGGTCAGGCGACTTGGCCCGAATCCGCGCTCGTGCAGCAGTGCAGCAATCGCCGCAGGGCTTTGACCGTCGTTACTGAGTACCAGCAGGCGAACACCGCTGAACAACTGCGCGTTGAGCGCCGCGATCGGGCGGGCGACGACGGACAGCGTGACCACCTCCTGCAACGGCCAGCCCATTCGCGCCGCGGCCAGCGAGCAGGAGGAGGGCGCCGGCAGGATCAGCATTTCATCGCCGGGCAGTTGTCGAGCGAGGGTGGCGCCGACACCGAAGAACATTGGATCTCCGCTGGCGAGCACGCAGACCGGATCGCCCCGCAGGGCCAGCAACCCATCGAGGGAGAATGGACTCGGCCACACTCGGCGTTCGCCGCGGATACACGCCGGGAGCAGATCCAATTGTCGTTGGCTGCCAAAGATCTTCGACGCGGCCAACAGCGCATGCCGGGCATTTTTGCCCAGACCTTTGAAGCCCTCCTCACCAATGCCTGTCACGGTCAGCCAGCGTGCCATGTGTGTGCTCTGTTCAACTGTATAAAGCGGCACATGATACGCGTCGGCAGTGAAGGCGAGTAATGGAATGTTTTAAGTGGCCTGCCCCAGTTGCTGGATGACGGTTTTCAAGTTGTAAAGCCTGAACTTTCTTGCATCGCTGATTAATGGTTTAAAAAGAATTAACGATGGATTTGAAGAGCGCGGAATACCTGGGCTTTACGGTATGTTCGGAAGCGTTCGAAACTGACAAGAGCGCGATCGTCAAACAGATCCCCAGGGTTTGTTCTCCCTGTTTGCCATCACGCTTTGGTCTATGGACTGGGAGTACAAAGACGAAAGCGTCGTCGAGCCATATTACAGGCATGTCTCCGGTCAACTAAGTCAGGCTTGTTTGAATGAAGTTTCTGGTGTTGAAAATCAAATGGGAAAAGTTACAAGAGATATGTTGTCTGCACTATTGGCAAATACATCTGCCCTTTGCTCCTTGTCCCCGAGTCCAGCGGGAAGAATTTTGTTTCGGGACTGGAGCGAGAGCAGCGTCACGCTCACGCATCGCGCCGTGCCATTCACTCTGAACAGCGCAAGGTTTGATGAGGTCCGTCCAGTGTTGAAGGATCGGCTCGGCATTATCGCTGACGCGATATTCGAGTTTTATTCGCAACGTCTATGTGGGGCGCCGGATGATTGATTGAGGGAGCAAGCGTTTGCGACACGCGGTCTTAGGATGCCGTACGGCAAAGCAGGCATAATACCGCTCGCTTCCATCCGGAGGCGCTTCCACTTTTGATCCGGTCGTCCCTTTGAACAAACACTCTGCGCCCATCGCTTTACGCCCCTCGGCTTGTCCGGGGCTGCTGCGTATCGTTCAGGCCAGGGATGGGGGTATCTGCCGAATAAAGCTCGCCGGTGGTGTGGTGAGTACTGCGCAGGCCTGCGCCATTGCCGATGGCGCACAGCGTTACGGCAGCTCAGTGATCGAGGCGACTAATCGGGCCAACCTGCAGATTCGTGGCATCGCACAAGAGCAGGCCGCGCTGATTGAAAGTCTGCTCGCCGCGGGCCTCGGCCCTTCGAATGCGGCCGGCGACGATGTACGCAATCTGATGCTGAGCCCGAGCGCAGGCATCGACCGGCAGATGCTGTTCGACACCCGCGACCTGGCCCGGCAGATCCTCGCTACCCTGCAAGAGCACGAACCTTTCCACGACCTCAGCGCCAAATTCGCCGTGCAGCTGGATGGGGGCGAGGGCCTGGCGATGCTCGAACACCCTCATGATCTGTGGTTGTCCGCTGTCGAGCGGGAGGGCGAGCGGCGCTTGGCTTTCGGTTTGGCCGGGTGTCTCTCCGACGGGCCGGTTGGTTCGGTGCCGCTGGAAGAGGGTCATGCGCTGGTGGTCGCCGTGCTTGAGTTGTTCCTGGAGCTGGCGCAGCCCGATCAAACGCGAATGCGCCATTTGCTGAGCGAAATGACGACCTGCGGGTTTCTCGCCCGGCTGGCCGAGCGTGTGCCATTCAAGCCCGTTACAGCCTGGCAGCGTTCATTGACTTCAAACGTTCTGCACATTGGCGCCCATCCGCAGGCGCAAGCCGGTCATGTCTATGTCGGCGCCGTACCGCCGCTGGGGCGGCTCGATTGCGCGATGCTTCGGGGGGCTGCTCAGCTGGCGCAGGAATACGGCGACGCAACGCTGCGGTTCACCCCGTGGCAAAGCCTGCTGTTGCCGAACATCCGCGACGAAAACGCCGATGAAGTCATCCGGCGTCTGCATCGGTTGGGCCTGCTGTGCGACGCCGATCAGTCCTTGTCGCGGTTGATCGCCTGTACCGGTTCCAGTGGCTGCGGCAAAGGCCTGGCCGACACCAAGGGCGACGCTCTGCAACTGGCCGCGCTGTTGCAGCGTCATGGCCAGGTATTGAACGTGCATCTGTCCGGCTGCTCACGTTCCTGCGCCGCCGCGCATGTTGCACCCATCACTTTACTGGCGATCAGCCCCGGTCATTACGACCTCTATTTTCGCGAAGCGGGGCAGCCGGGTTTCGGCGCCCTGCACGCACGCAACCTTACTATTGAAGCGGTCGCAGCCCTGCTCGACGCCCGCTCACGGAGCCCCTTTGATGCTTGATTACATCCGCGACGGTCAGGAGATCTATCGCAACTCCTTCGCGATCATTCGCGCCGAGGCCAACCTCGAACGAATCCCGGCCGATCTGGAAAAACTCGCGGTACGGGTGATTCACGCCTGCGGCATGGTCGATGCGATTGACGGTCTGCAATTCTCCGACGGCGCGGGCAAGGCCGGGCGCGATGCGCTGGCCGCCGGCGCGCCGATTCTGTGTGATGCGCGGATGGTGTCCGAAGGCGTGACCCGCACACGCTTGCCGGCGAACAACGAAGTGATCTGCACCCTGCGCGATGAAAGCGTTCCGGAGCTGGCGCGCGAGCTGGGAAACACCCGTTCCGCCGCCGCGCTGGAACTGTGGCGCCCGCACCTGGAGGGCAGTGTGGTAGTGATCGGCAATGCGCCAACCGCCTTGTTTTATCTGCTGGAAATGCTCGATGCCGGCGCGCCGAAACCGGCGCTGATTCTCGGCTTCCCGGTGGGCTTCGTCGGCGCCGCCGAATCCAAGGCAGCGCTCGCGGCGGACAGCCGTGGCGTGCCGTTTGTCATCATGCAAGGCCGGCTGGGCGGTAGCGCCATGGCCGCCGCCGCCGTCAATGCCCTCGCCACGGAGATCGAATAATGCAGCAACCTGGACGTTTGATCGGCCTTGGCGTCGGCCCCGGTGATCCAGAACTGATTACCGTCAAGGCCCTGCGCCTGCTGCGCGAATCGCCGGTGGTGGCGTACTTCGTTGCCAAGGGGAAGAAGGGCAATGCCTTCGGCATCATCGAAGCGCATTTGCAGGACGCACAAACCTTGCTGCCGCTGGTGTATCCCGTGACGACCGAAGCATTACCGGCACCGCTGTCCTATGAACAGGTGATCAGTGATTTCTACGATGCGGCCGGCGAAGAACTCGCCGCTCATCTCGATGCCGGACGTGACGTTGCAGTGATCTGCGAAGGTGATCCGTTCTTCTACGGTTCCTACATGTACCTGCACGATCGTCTGGCGGAACGTTATGAGGCTGAAGTCGTGCCAGGTGTCTGTTCGATGCTCGGCGGCGCTTCAGTCCTTGGTGCGCCACTGGTGTACCGCAATCAGAGCTTGTCGGTCCTGTCCGGCGTATTGCCTCATGACGATCTCAAGCGCCGGCTGGCTGATGCCGACGCGGCGGTGATCATGAAGCTGGGGCGTAACTTCCCCAAGGTCCGTCAGGTGCTCGAAGAGCTTGGTCTGGCAGAGCGCGCGCTTTACGTCGAACGCGCGACCATGGCCAATCAGAAGATTGTGCCGCTGGATCAGGTCGAGCCCATGTCCTCGCCGTACTTCTCGCTGATCATCGTTCCGGGTGAAAGGTGGCAAGGCTGATGACTCGTCCAGCTCCGGCGATTGTCATCCTCGGCAATGGCAGCCTTGCGACCGCGCGCAATATTCAAAAACTGTACCCCGACGCCGTGATCCATGGCCTGGCCGATCGGGTTGAAGGCGCGGACCGTGTCTATCACGAATTCGGCGCAACCCTGCGCGAACTTTATCAGCAGGACACGCCGATCATTGCCCTGTGCGCGGCCGGTATCGTGATTCGCACACTGGCGCCGTTGCTGCTGGAAAAAGGCGCCGAGCCGCCGGTGCTGGCCGTTGCCGAAGATGGCAGCGCGGTGGTGCCGCTGCTGGGCGGTCTGGGCGGCGTGAACGTGCTGGCGCGGGAAATTGCGGCCGCGCTGAACGTGGCGGCGGCGATCACCACCAGTGGCGAGTTGCGATTCGGCACGTGCCTGCTCAATCCACCTAACGGATATGCCCTCGGCGACCTGGAACTGGGCAAGCGCTTTGTGTCCGATTTGCTGGCCGGTGAAACCGTGCGCATCGAGGGTGAAGCGCCGTGGTTGGCGCAGGCGCAGTTACCTGAAAACCCGCAAGCGCGACTGGCAGTTCACGTGGGGCATGCCGAGCGTACGCCGGCGGCGAACGAACTTTTGATTTATCCGCGCAACGTGTTGGTGGCCATCAGTGCCGGCGTGGCCAATGTGCCCAATGCCGTTCGCGATGCTTTGCACCAGGCAAAAATCGCCGTGCAGTCGGTGGCGTGTCTGTTGGCTGCAGACAGTGAAATGTCGAGCGCTGCATTGCGTGAAGCGGCGCTTGAACTGGGCGTGCCATTGCGCTTTGCCTCGGCGACGGGGGCGGTCAGTGAGCTGGCACGCAACGCCATCACCCCGCCTGTTTTGATCTTCGGCAATGACGCCATTGCCATCGCGGTGGCCGAGCAGCCTCTGGACCCGTTATCGATCGGCCGTCCCCGGGGGCGTCTGGCGGTGATCGGTCTTGGCCCCGGCGCTGCCGAGTTGATGGTGCCCGCGGTCAAGGCTGAACTGGCGCGCGCCAACGATGTGCTGGGCTACGAAACCTATGTGCGCATGGCTGGCCCGTTCCGCGCCGATCAAGTGCTGCATTGCACTGACAACCGCGAAGAGATGCAGCGTGCGCGTCACGCGTTCGAGCTGGCGGCGCAAGGGCGTTCCGTGGTCGTGGTTTCGTCGGGCGATCCGGGTGTGTTCGCCATGGCGGCGGCGGTGCTCGAAGCCCTGCACGAATCCAGTGATGCAAACTGGCACAACGTCGATCTGGAAATCCTTCCCGGTGTTTCCGCATCACTGGCCACCGCTGCTCAGGCGGGTGCGCCGTTGGGGCATGACTTCTGTGTGTTGTCGCTGTCGGATAACCTCAAGCCTTGGGACATTATCGAGAAACGTCTCGATCTGGCGTCGCAGGCTGATCTGGCGCTGGCGTTCTACAACCCGATCTCACGCTCCCGTCCCTGGCAGCTTGGCCGGGCGCTGGAAATCGTCGCTCGACACCGTACGCCTCAGACGCCAGTCGTTTTGGGGCGCGACATCGGCCGCCCGGGTCAGACGTTGCGAGTAACAACCCTTGGCCAGTTGACCCCGGACCAGGTGGATATGCGCACCATGGTGCTGGTGGGATCGTCCACGACCTGCGTATTTTCGCGGGCAGGTGGCGGTGATTGGGTATACACCCCTCGCTGGTACGGAGAAAAACCCTCTTCCTGAAGATGTACTCTTCAATGAAAAGCCATGGCAGCCGAGTGTCCTCTCGCGTTGCCATGGCTTTTTTTTTGGTTCTTCACGGAATCCCGGGAAACACAGAAACAAGAACGCCGGTTTGAATCATTGCGCTTGCCAGAGGCTTCACGCCTCTGGTCATCGCTGCCGTCAGGGCACCAGGTAACCCTTCACCCCTGTGAAAATGATCTGTGCAGCCAGTGCGCACACAAACAACCCCATCAACCGACTGACAATCTGCAAACCCTGGTCACCCAGTATTCGCTCGATGCGGTTCGACAGATAAAGCACCACACCTACCGTGAAACTGGCCAGGGCGATGCTGAGGATGGCGGTGAGTTTGTCGTCCCAGTGCGGCTGGCTCACCCCCATCACCAGCAACGCACCGATGGTGCCGGGGCCGACGGTCAGGGGGATGGTCAGCGGCACGATGGTGACGTCCTGCTGCACATTGTCGGTCTGGACCGCTGACTTGCCTTGGGCCATGCCCAACGCCGAGATAAACAGCACGCTGCCGGCGCCGATGCGGAACGCGTCCACGGTGATGCCAAACACATTGAAAATGACCCGCCCGAACAGGTACAGCAAGACGCTGGACACCAGCGTGGCCGTTGCCACTTTCCACGCCAGCCGACGTTGCTCCTTGCGTGAATAACCGCGGGTCAGGCTGATGAAGCAGGACAACACGAAGAACGGGCTATAGAGCACCAGCATCTTCAGGTAAACGCTGAACAACACATGGAGCATGGGACAAGCTCACTGGCGAGGGAAGTCGTGGGGGAGTCTATCAGGCGTGATCGGGTCTGTCGGCTCAGGACGTTTGAGCCGTTGCCCGGTTCTGCTGATCGCGCTGGGCTACCCAATGCTCGATCAGTTCGCGCAACTGCGACAGCTCGACCGGCTTGGCCATGTGCCCGTCCATGCCGGCCTGACGCGCACGCTCTTTGTGTTCGGCGAGGATATGCGCGGTCAACGCCACGACAGGGGTGCGAACCCGCTGGTTGCCGACTTCCCAGGCGCGCAATTGCTGGGTGGCCGAGAAACCATCGAGGATCGGCATTTCGCAATCCATCAGTACCAGGTCGTAACGCTGGGCCTTCATGGCCTGCAAGGCTTCTTCGCCATTGCTGGCGGTGTCCGGTTGCAGGTTGAGTTTACCCAGCATGCCGCGAATGACCTTGGTCGAAATGCTGTTGTCTTCGGCAACCAGAATGCGGAAGTCGCTAGGCACCTTGACCGGCAGGGTCGGGCCCGTGGGCAGGTGCGGCGAAACGGCGAGGCCCTTGTTGCGCTGGTTCAGTTCATCCGCCAGCGTGGTCTTGAGGGTGTAGCCGGCCACCGGTTTGGCGAGGATGCGCTTGATCCCGGAGTTGCGCGCGATGATCTTGCTCGGCGCATTGCTGATGCCGGTGAGCATGATCAGCAGGATGTCGTGGTTGAGGCTCGGGTCTTCCTTGATCTTGGCCGCCAGTTGCATGCCGGTCATGCCGGGCATGTTCTGGTCGAGCAGGACCACGTCGAAGTAATCGCGCAGGTGCGCCTTGGTCCGCAGCAGCGCCAGCGCCTCCTTGCCGGACGGGACAGCGCTGACATTCAATCCCCAGGCGCTGCACTGTTGCACCAATACTTTGCGGCAGGTGTCGTTGTCGTCCACCACCAGCACCCGAGCACCCTGCAGCGGGCCATCGAGGTCGGAGGTCGGGTGTTCGAGGCGGTCAGGGTCCAGGGGCAAGGTCAGCCACAAGGTGCTGCCCTGGTTGGCGCCGCTCTTGATGCCGAATTCGCCTTGCATCAAACGGATCAGCTGGCGGGCAATCACCAGCCCGAGGTTGCCGCCCAGTCGGGTGGCGGAGAGGAAGTTCTTGCTGTGCAGTTCGGCGTGCATCAGCGCGTCGCGTTCTTCGGCGTCCATCGGCTCGCCGCTGTCCTGCACGGCAATGCGCAGGCGCGGCCTGGCGCTGCGCTCGTCGAGGGCGACGACGATCAGGATCTCGCCTTCGTCGGTTTTTTTCAGGGCGTTTTCCAGCAGGCTCAGCAAGGTCTGGCGCAGGCGCGTCGGGTCACCGCTGATGACCCGCGGCACTTGCGGCTGGATAAAGCTGATCAGTTCGACGTTCTGCTGTTCGGCCTTGGCGCGGAAGATGCTCAGGCAATCTTCGATCAGCGCATTGAGATCGAACTGCACATCGTCCAGCTCGATCTGTCCGGATTCGAGTTTGGAGATGTCGAGAATCTCGTTGATCAGGGTCAGCAGTTCGTTGCCGGCGCTGTGGATGGTTTGCACGTAGTCGCGCTGCTTGACCGACAGCGGAGTGCCCAGCAACAGTTCGGTCATGCCCAGCACGCCATTCATCGGGGTGCGGATTTCGTGGCTGATCTTCGCCAGGAATTCGGCCTTGGCATTGATTTCGGCGTTGCTGGCGGCGAGGTCGCGGCTGATGCTGAAACGGTCCTCGGTGATGCTGCGCTGGCGTTCACTCAGGGCAATACTCATCAACAGACCGCTGATGCAGATGAACACCAGGAGGGCGATGATCAGGCCCTGCGGTTCAATCAGCGTCAACCCCAGCAGGGCCGGCAGGATGATCAGCGTTCCCGCGTTGAACACCACCATGGCTGCCACGAACAGCCGCGCCGGGCGATAGCCTTTTTGCCAGTGCCAGGCGCTGACGAACAACATCGTCAGGCCCGCCAGGGCGACCAGCGTATAGGTGATGATGTTCAGCGGCAGCGTATTGACGAACAGCAACAGCAGGCCGCAGACGGTGATGAGCAGGATTTCGCCGAGCAGCAGTTTGTTCAGCGGATGCGGGCCGAGCGGAGCGAAGAAGCGGTAGGCAAGCATCAGCCCGCACGGTGCGGTGAGCAGCAAGGCGAGGTAGGCACCCGGTGTCTGCACCGCGTGCCAGTCCGGTAACCACGGTCCCGCGAGGTTCAGCAGCAGCCCGAGGCTGAGCATCAACAATGCTTCACAACCTGCCAGCCACAGGCTACTGCGCGATCGGGTGTAGGCATACCGAATCAGGTTGTGCAGGACCAGCATGCCGATGCAGCCGAACAGCAGGCCGTAGATCAACGTCTGACTCTGATTGGCCGCGGTCATGATGGCTGATTGCAGGGTGATGTAGGGCCGCATCTGGTGTTCGGAAACCAGGCGCAGGTAAACATCGAGGGGTTTGTCGCTTTGCGGCAACGGCAACATGAAGTCGCTGTTGGGTAATGGCCGTTCAACCTGGGGCTGTTCGGTGCCGGTGTTGAGCTGATCAATCAGCTTGTCGCCGTCCAGCACATACAGATTGAGGTGCGACAGGTCGGGCGCAAACACCCGCAGTAATTGCTCGTGCTTGCCCGGTGAGAGCCTGAAACGCAGCCAGAGCGCACCGCCGGGCTCCGCCGCGGTGAGGCGTTCGAGTTCGGTGGGGCTGAATTGGTTGGTGTAGCGAGCGGAACGGATGTCGCTCAGCTGCAGGTCGCCCTGTTCGTCGAGCAATACCGCCCAACCACTGCCTTGCGCGGCCTGGGCCGGGAGCATGCAGAGCAAAGTCAGCACGGTGACAGTGAAACCTATGGCAATCCTGAGCCAGCGCACGGCGAAATCCCTTCGTAGGTTGATGCCAGAATATAACTATGCGCGGCGCCGGAATAGTCCGGCAAGGGGTTGAAACCCTTGCCCGACCGAATGGATCGATTATTCCTGATTTTCGCCACGCTCGCGGGCAATGGCGCGGTAGCCAATGTCCTTGCGATAGAAACAGCCTTCCCAGTCAATCTTCGCCGCCAGCCTGTAAGCCTGCTGCTGAGCAGCATCAACGCTGGCGCCCATGGCGGTAGCGCAAAGCACACGACCACCGGCCGTCACCACTTGACCGTCTTTCAGTGCCGTACCGGCGTGGAAGACTTTGCCTTCCAGCGCGGCGGCTGCATCCAGGCCGTTGATGGCCACGCCTTTAGCGTAGTCGCCAGGATAGCCGCCTGCCGCCAGCACGATGCCGACGCTCGGACGTGGATCCCACTGGGCTTCCACCTTGTCCAGAGCTTGTGCCAGGGCGGCCTCGACCAGCAACACCAGGCTCGACTGCAAACGCAGCATAACCGGTTGGGTCTCAGGGTCGCCGAAGCGGCAGTTGAATTCGATGACTTTTGGGTTACCAGCCTTGTCGATCATCAAGCCAGCATAGAGGAAACCGGTGTAAACGTTGCCTTCTTCGGCCATGCCGCGCACGGTTGGCCAGATCACCAGGTCCATGACGCGCTTGTGCACTTCGCTGGTCACAACCGGTGCCGGGGAGTAAGCGCCCATGCCGCCGGTGTTCGGACCGGTATCGCCGTCGCCAACACGTTTGTGGTCCTGGCTGGTGGCCATCGGCAATACGTTCTTGCCGTCGACCATGACGATGAAACTGGCTTCTTCGCCGTCCAGGAACTCTTCGATGACCACGCGCGAGCCGGCGTCGCCGAACGCGTTGCCGGCGAGCATGTCGCGCACGGCGTCTTCGGCTTCGGCCAGCGTCATGGCAACGATCACGCCTTTACCGGCGGCCAGGCCGTCGGCCTTGATCACGATCGGTGCGCCTTTTTCACGCAGATAAGCCAGGGCTGGCTCGATCTCGGTGAAATTCTGGTAGTCGGCGGTCGGGATCTTGTGACGCGCGAGGAAATCCTTGGTGAACGCTTTCGAGCCTTCCAGCTGGGCAGCGCCCGCCGTCGGACCGAAGCAGTCCAGACCGCGGGAGCGGAACAGATCAACGACGCCAGCCACCAGTGGCACTTCCGGACCGACGATGGTCAGGGAAACGTTCTTCTCGGCGAAGTCGGCCAACTGTTCGAGGGCCAGCACGTCGATAGCGACGTTTTCGCACTTGGCTTCAATGGCGGTGCCAGCATTGCCGGGCGCTACGAAAACCTTCTGCACGCGCGGATCCTGAGCCACTTTCCAGGCCAGGGCGTGTTCACGGCCACCGCTGCCAATGATCAAAACATTCATTTCAAAAAACCTCGGATGACGCTAATTCTGTTGAGCGCCGCAGGGGCGCTTTTCTGTGGGAGCCGGCCTGCCGGCGATGCAGACAACTCGGTTTATCGGCTAAACCGAGGGGATGCTATCGCTGGCAGGCCAGCTCCCACAGTGGATCGTGTACTTAGTGACGGAAGTGGCGCATGCCGGTGAATACCATGGCGATGCCAGCTTCATCAGCCGCTGCAATCACTTCTGCATCACGCATCGAGCCGCCCGGCTGGATTACTGCGGTAACGCCGGCCTTCGCCGCATTGTCCAGACCGTCGCGGAACGGGAAGAATGCATCGGAGGCCATGACCGAGCCGGCGACCTGCAAACCGGCATGTTCAGCCTTGATCGCAGCGATACGCGCAGAGTTGACGCGGCTCATCTGGCCAGCGCCGACACCGATGGTCTGACGATTCTTGGCGTAGACGATGGCGTTGGACTTGACGTACTTGGCGACTTTCCAGGCGAAGATCAGGTCGTGGATTTCCTGTTCGGTCGGTGCGCGCTTGGTCACGACTTTCAGGTCATCGGCGCCGATCATGCCGATGTCGCGGCTCTGCACCAGCAGGCCACCGTTGACGCGTTTGTAGTCCCACGCAGCGGCGCGGTCAGCCGACCACTCGCCGCAGGCCAGCAGGCGCACGTTGGCTTTTGCCGCGACGATGGCGCGGGCTTCTTCGCTGACGCTTGGGGCAATGATCACCTCGACGAACTGACGCTCGACGATGGCCTTGGCGGTCTCGGCATCCAGTTCGCGGTTGAAGGCAATGATGCCGCCGAAGGCGGATTCGGTGTCGGTGGCGTAGGCCAGTTCGTAAGCCTGGCGAATGCCGCCTTCCGCGTCCGGGCTCACGGCAACGCCGCACGGGTTGGCGTGCTTGACGATCACGCAGGCCGGCTTGACGAAGCTCTTCACGCATTCCAGCGCGGCGTCGGTGTCGGCCACGTTGTTGTACGACAGCTCCTTGCCTTGCAGTTGGGTCGCGGTGGCGATGCCGACTTCGGCAGGCTTGGCTTCCACATAGAACGCCGCGCTCTGGTGCGGGTTCTCGCCGTAGCGCATTTCCTGAGCCTTGATGAACTGGCTGTTGAAGGTGCGCGGGAACTCGCTGCGACCGGAGGTCGAGAGGGTTTCAGCGGCCTGGTTCACGGTGCCCATGTAGTTGGCGATCATGCCGTCATAGGCGGCGGTGTGTTCGAAGGCCTTGAGCATCAGGTCGAAACGCTGAGCGTAGGTCAGGCCGCCGGCCTTGAGGCCTTCGAGGACGCTGGCGTAGTCGCTGGCATTCACCACGATGGCCACGTCCTTATGGTTTTTCGCAGCGGAGCGGACCATGGTCGGGCCGCCGATGTCGATGTTTTCGATGGCGGTCGGCAGGTCGCAGCCTGGCTTGTTGATGGTGGCTTCGAACGGGTACAGGTTGACTGCAACCAGATCGATCGGCTTGATGCCGTGCTCGTTCATGATCGCGTCGTCGATACCGCGACGACCGAGGATCCCACCGTGGATTTTCGGGTGCAGGGTTTTCACCCGACCGTCCATCATTTCTGCGAAACCGGTGTAGTCCGCGACTTCCACTGCGGCAACACCGTTGTCGCGCAGCAGCTTGAACGTTCCGCCGGTGGAAAGGATCTCGACGCCCAGGGCTTCAAGCTCTTTGGCGAATTCGAGGATCCCGGTCTTGTCGGAAACGCTGATCAAGGCGCGGCGGATCGGCAGGCGGGTAGTCTGGTCGGTCATTTCAATTTCCATCAAAAGCAAAGGAGTCAGCAAAAAAGGCGACCGTTTTTACGCGGGCGCCTTTCTGGTTTGATTGAATGCTTACAGCAAATCGTACTGCTTGAGTTTCTTGCGCAGGGTGCCTCGGTTCAGTCCGAGCAGCTCGCTGGCCTTGGTCTGGTTGCCCTTGACGTAGTTCATCACGCACTCGAGCAGGGGCGCCTCGACTTCGGAGAGCACCAGGTTGTACACATCCGTGACGGCAGCGCCCTCAAGGTGGGCGAAATAATTGTGCAGCGCCTTCTCGACACTCCCGCGAAGGGTCTGACCTTCTTCGCTCGGCGTGTTGAGGTGCTGTTTCAAATTCACGTTGTCGCTCACGGGTGTTGTTCCACTCACTAAAGTCTCGGTCATCATCGTCATGCGGCCACCTCTTCTCCGTCCCCTGTCAGGCTCTTGTAACGTTCGGCGAAGAAGCCCTGAACGTTGGCGCATTGTGCTTCCGTATCTTCCAAACGATTGAAGTGGGCGCGGAACTCCCTGGCGCCCGGCAGGGTTGCGAGATACCAGCCCACATGCTTTCGAGCAATGCGTACGCCCATGACATCTCCATAGAAGACGTGCAGCGCAGCCAGATGCTCTAGCAGAATGCGTTCCACCTCGATCAGTTCCAGCGCCGGGAGTTTCTCGCCGGTACGCAGGAAATGGTCGATCTCGCGAAAAATCCATGGCCGCCCCTGGGCGGCCCGTCCAACCAGCAATCCATCGGCACCGGTCGCGTCGAGCACGTATCGGGCCTTCTCCGGCGAATCGATGTCGCCATTGGCGAAGACCGGAATCGACACCGTCTGCTTGATCGCGGCAATGGTGTCGTACTCGGCTTCTCCGGTGTACAGATCGGCACGGGTGCGGCCATGAACCGCCAGCGCCGTGATGCCTGCCTGCTCGGCGATCTTCGCCACCGTCAGACCGTTCTTGTTGTCCCGGTCCCAGCCGGTGCGGATCTTCAGGGTAACCGGCACATCAACTGCAGCCACCACGGCCTGCAGGATCTCGGTTACCAGTGCCTCATCCTTCAACAGCGCAGAACCGGCGGCCTTGTTGCAGACCTTCTTCGCCGGACAGCCCATGTTGATATCAATAATCTGTGCGCCCAGTTCGACATTGGCCCGGGCCGCATCCGCCAGCATCTGCGCATCGCCACCGGCGATCTGTACCGAGCGTGGCTCGGGATCGCCTTCGTGGATCATGCGCATGCGCGATTTGCGGGTGTTCCACAAACTCATGTCGCTGGTGACCATTTCCGAGACTACAAGTCCTGCGCCCAGTCGCTTGCACAGCTGACGAAAGGGTTGGTCGGTGACACCCGCCATGGGGGCGAGAATCAAGCCGTTGTGCAATGTGTATGGACCGATGCGTACCGCCGACATAGGACTTTCCAGTTGTGGGGCCGGATCATGAGAGTTCGAAAAAGGGTTGGCATGATACCCGCTCTCGATGACTGGATAAAGGCTGAATTGAACAAAATCTGAACAGTTATTCTGTTATCGCCAGCAGTTTGGTTTGAGCGGTCGCTGTCAGAAATGTGCCGTCAAACCCGTAGCACTGAACCGTTTCACTCGGGCGAGTGGAAGCTCAGGCTGTAGTTCACGGCTTTGGCGCCTGGGTCGAGGATATCCAGGGCAATGTGGATCGGCGTTTGCGGCGGCATTTCCGCCATGCCTTCGAGATCGCCGTTGAGGTACTCGCCGGGCTTGAAGCGACGGCTGGCGATCAGGTGGCCGTTGAGGTCGGCAAAACGCAATTCCAGCAGCGGGAACGGCTGGGAGAACGGCGCGCGGTTGTAGATGATCGCGTCGACCACCAGTGCGCCATTGAATTCCGGATGGCTGCGCACCACCAGGTTACTGCTCTTGATTTTCGCGATGTCGACTTTCGACGGCACGGTGCAGCCGATTTGCGGGCACAACTGCTGGAACCAGGGGCGATACTGATCCTGGCGCGCCAGTTCATCGAAGTGGTAGGCGACGTACTGGCCGACGAGCGCGCCGGCACCGAGCAGAATCAGCAGCAACCAGAGAAGCCGTCGACCCCAGGGGGATCGGCGTTTCTGCCAATCGAGTTGCAGCGGGTCGTCGGTCAGGTCTTGCAGAACCTCGGCACGCATCGCCGGCTCGCTGCGTTCGCGACGCTTGCGCAAGGGTTCGATCGAGGGCAGGTCGTCGTCGAACTCGTCAGTGGTGTCGGCCGCTGACAGGCGTTCGTGATGAAGCGGGGCGTCGAGCGGATCGTTCAGGCGTAGTTGCGGCGGCAGAGGCTCGTCGTCCAGTTCCACCGGTTCCAGAGACAGCGAGGGCTCGGTGCGCGAGGGTGTGCTCGGCTCGACGGTCAGTTCTGGCGTGATCGTGGCTTCGGCCGCTTCGGCGCGATCGGCAGCCGATTCGCTGAACAGGCTGTCGGACCAAGGCTCTTCGTCGGGCTCAGTGGTATCCCGACGGGCACTCAGATTGTCTTCGCGGTGGCGTCCGAACTCGGTAGTCGGCTGGATTTCCCGCTGTTCGAGCCGGGCGAGTTCTTCGTCCAGGTCCAGGCTGTCCAGGTCGAGTTCAGCGGCAGACCACTGCTTCTGGCTGATGGCCCGTGGTTCTGGCTCGGCGGTCTCGACGATGGCCGGAGCAACCGGGGGGATCACGTCCTTGCCTGCCTGCTCAAGCAACTGCTTGGCGGCATTGAACACCTGCAGGCAGGAGCCGCAACGAACCACCCCACGGGCCACGCTCAATTGAGCATGGCTGACGCGGAAGCTGGTTTGGCAATGCGGGCACTGGGTGACGAAGCTGTCGGTCATGCGGCGATCCGGATTATGCAGGCGCTCATTCTAGCGCCGACGGCCAGTGATGCGCACCCAGCCATCGCGATTGGCGATCGGGTCCAGATCGAAATCACGGGCGTAGGCGTTGGCAACCTCTTCGCCTTGTTCGGCAAGAATGCCGGACAGTGCCAGGCGGCCACCCGGCTTGACCAGGCTGGACAGTTGCGGCGCCAGGGACACCAGCGGGCCGGCGAGAATGTTGGCCACCAGTACGTCGGCCTGAACTTGCGGCAGGTCCTCGGGCAGATACAGCGGGAACAGCGCTTCGGCGATGTTGTTGCGCCCGGCGTTGTCGCGCGAGGCTTCCAGCGCCTGCACGTCGATGTCGGTGCCGACGGCTTGTTTGGCACCCAGCAGCAGGGCGGCAATCGCCAGGATCCCCGAGCCGCAACCGAAGTCCAGCACGTTGCAGTCTTTCAGGTCCTGACCGTCGAGCCATTCCAGGCACAGCGCGGTGGTCGGGTGCGTGCCGGTGCCGAATGCGAGGCCCGGGTCCAGCAGAATGTTCACGGCGTCGGGTTCAGGGGCAGCGTGCCAGCTTGGAACGATCCACAGGCGCTGGCCGAAGCGCATTGGCTGGAAATCGTCCATCCAGGTGCGTTCCCAGTCCTGGTCTTCGATGACTTCGCTGTGATGCTCGGGCAGCGGGCTGCCCGTCAACAGCTCCAGATGCGCCAGTACGCTGGCCGCTTCGGTGCCACCTTCGAACAGGGCCAGCAGGTGGGTGTGCGACCACAGCGGGGTGGTATTGAGTTCCGGTTCGAAGATCGGCTGATCTTCGGCGTCCATGAAGGTCACCGACACGGCGCCCACTTCAAGGAAAGCGTCTTCGTAGGTTTCGGCTTGTTCTGGGCTGATGGCGAGACGGACTTGCAGCCAAGGCATGGCGGGCACCTTTGAAAAATATTGATTGCAGCCTAGCGGGCTGCGAGAAGCGCACAAGTTTACGCGAGCGCGACGCAGAAGACGACCGGGTTGCCAGGGTTCAGCGGTTAACAAATCACTTGTGGCGAGGGAGCTTGCTCCCGCTGGGGCGCGAAGCGGTCCCAAAATGGCCCAACCGGATCTGTCTGGCACCGCCCTGTTGAATGGTCCTTGCGGTCGCTGCGCAACCGAGCGGGAGCAAGCTCCCTCGCCACAATGGTTTTGCGTGGAGCATTCTGCAGAAACAACAAAGCCGCCCGAAGGCGGCTTTGTTGTTCGGGCTAAAGCTTAGTGCTTGTCGCCAGCCAGCTTGTGTTCCAGGTAGTGGATGTTGATCCCACCCTTGCAGAAGCCTTCATCGCGGACCAGATCGCGGTGCAACGGGATGTTGGTCTTGATCCCGTCGACAACGATTTCGTCCAGCGCATTGCGCATGCGCGCCAGCGCTTCGTCACGGGTTGCGCCGTAGGTGATCAGCTTGCCGATCAACGAATCGTAGTTCGGCGGAACGGCATAACCGCTGTACAGGTGCGAATCGACGCGAACGCCGTTGCCGCCTGGGGCGTGGAAATGCTTGACCGTGCCTGGGCTTGGCATGAAGGTTTTCGGGTCTTCGGCGTTGATCCGGCATTCAAGTGCGTGACCGCGGATGACGACGTCTTCCTGGGTGTACGACAGCTTGTTGCCAGCGGCGATGCTGAGCATCTCCTTGACGATGTCGATGCCGGTGACCATTTCCGAAACCGGGTGCTCAACCTGAACGCGGGTGTTCATTTCGATGAAATAGAACGCGCCGTTCTCGTACAGGAACTCGAAGGTGCCCGCGCCACGGTAGTTGATGTCGATGCAGGCTTTGACGCAGCGTGCGAGGACTTCAGCCCGTGCTTTCTCGTCGATGCCCGGTGCCGGCGCCTCTTCGAGAACCTTCTGGTGACGACGTTGCAGCGAGCAATCGCGGTCGCCCAGATGGATGGCATGGCCCTGGCCGTCGGAAAGTACCTGGACTTCCACGTGACGTGGGTTGGTCAGGAATTTTTCCAGGTAGACCATCGGGTTGCCGAACGCCGCGCCAGCTTCGGAGCGGGTCAGTTTCGCCGAGGAAATCAGGTCTTCTTCTTTATGCACGACGCGCATGCCGCGACCACCACCGCCGCCAGCGGCTTTGATGATCACCGGATAACCGACTTCGCGACCGATGCGCAGAGCGGTTTCTTCGTCTTCCGGCAGCGGGCCGTCAGAGCCCGGAACGGTTGGAACACCGGCAGCGATCATCGCGTGCTTGGCCGACACCTTGTCACCCATCAGGCGAATGGTGTCGGCTTTCGGGCCAATGAAGGCGAAGCCGGAGTTCTCGACCTGTTCAGCGAAATCAGCGTTTTCCGCAAGGAAACCGTAGCCTGGGTGAATGGCGGTAGCGCCAGTCACTTCAGCCGCGGCGATGATAGCCGGGATGTGCAGGTAAGAGTGGGCGGCCGAGGCCGGACCGATGCAGACGGATTCGTCTGCCAGGCCCAGGTGCATCAGCTCTTTGTCAGCCTTGGAGTAAACGGCGACGGTCTTGATGCCCATCTCTTTGCAGGCACGCAGAATCCGCAGTGCGATCTCACCGCGGTTGGCGATCAGAACTTTTTCCAACTTCGCAGTCATCAAAGTTTCTCCGCGGTTCAAACGATGGTGAACAGCGGTTGGTCGTACTCAACCGGCTGGCCGTCTTCGACGAGGATGGATTCGATCACACCGCTGGTTTCAGCTTCGATGTGGTTCATCATCTTCATGGCTTCGACGATGCACAGGGTGTCGCCTTTCTTCACGGTCTGGCCGACTTCAACGAAGGACGGCGAGCTTGGCGAAGACTTGCGATAGAAGGTGCCGACCATCGGCGAACGGGCAACGCTGCCGTTCAGGACAGGGGCGGCCGGGGCGGCAGGCGCGGCAGGCGCGGCAGCGGCGGCAACCGGAGCAGCAGCAGGTGCTGGAGCCGGAGCGTGCATTGGAGCCGGTGCGTAGTACTGCTGAGCCGGGGTCTTGCTATGGCGGCTGATGCGTACGGACTCTTCGCCTTCCTTGATCTCGAGCTCGTCGATGCCGGACTCTTCCAGCAATTCGATCAGTTTCTTAACTTTACGGATATCCATGAATCATCAACTCCCAAGGGTCGGTCAGGGGCGTTTAACGCTTGTTGTTCAAGCCGTTGCCTGTCTTTCAAGCTGCTCTAGTGCGGCCTCCAGGGCCAGTCGATAACCGCTGGCGCCAAGGCCGCAGATCACTCCCACCGCTACGTCGGAGAAGTAAGAGTGATGGCGGAAAGGTTCGCGTTTGTGCACGTTAGACAAATGCACTTCGATGAATGGGATGCTCACCGCCAGCAGCGCGTCACGTAATGCGACACTTGTGTGCGTAAAAGCTGCTGGGTTGATCAGAATGAAGTCCACACCTTCGCTGCGGGCAGCGTGGATGCGGTCGATCAATTCGTACTCGGCGTTGCTTTGCAGGTGCAGCAAATGATGGCCGGCTTCACGAGCACGGCGTTCCAGGTCCTGGTTGATCTGCGCCAGTGTCGTAGCGCCATAGGTGCCCGGTTCACGGGTGCCGAGCATGTTCAGGTTGGGGCCGTGCAGAACCAATAGGGTCGCCATCTGCTGTTCCTTGTTATCCGCTGTGCATTTGTCAGAACCCGGCGACTATGCCGCAAAGCCTTTGTGACTGTCCAGTTCTATGCAATAGCCAGCACGATGGCCGATGTTTGCGCGAAATATGTGACCGGGTGATTAAATCCGGTCATTTGCTTTCGCGACACGTTCGGCGAAGTCCGTGGCGTTGATCTCGCCGATCACTCGCACCTCGGTGCGTTCGACACCGTCCTTGCCGAAAAACATCAGCGCCGGTGGGCCGAACAATTTGTAGCGGTCGAGCAGCGCACGTTGCTCGGCGTTGCTCGCAGTGATGTCGAAGCGGATCAGCCGATAGCCCTTGAGGCGTTCGACGACCTTCGCGTCGTTGAGCACTTCGTGTTCGATGACTTTGCAGCTGATGCACCAGTCGGCGTACCAGTCGAGCAGCAGTGGGGTGCCGGACGATCTGGCGTCCGCGAGGGCGCGATCCAGTTCAGCCGGGGTGGTGATGGTTTGCCAGTTGCCGGTGTGTTGCGGCTGCCCGTTGCCATTGACGATACGCGGCTGGCCGATGGGATTGAGCGGATCAGTCTGGCCGCTGAAGGCGCCATACCAACACGCCAGCGCATAAAACAGCAGGAACATGCCGAGCAATTGACCGACACGTTTTCGCGGCGGTTTGTAGACGAACTCCAGCGCACCCATGAACAGGCCGACGCCACCGGCCAGCAAGCCGATCAGCAGCAAGGTGATCTGCCCCGGCAACACCCGACTGAGCAGACCGATCGCCAGCCCCAGCAACAAAACGCCAATCGCGTTTTTCACGTAGACCAGCCACGGCCCGCTTTTCGGCAGCCAGGCTGCACCGCCGGTGGCCACCAACAATAGCGGGGCGCCCATGCCGAGGCCGAGCATGAACAGCTTCAGCCCGCCGCCCAGCGCATCGCCGCTGGCGCTGATGTACAGCAACGCGCCGGCCAGCGGTGCCGAGACGCAGGGCGAAACCAGCAGACTGGAAACCACGCCCAGCACCGCCGCACCCCATAACGAGCCACCTTCGGTGCGACCGGCGATGCGGTCCAGTCGGCTGCTGATCGCCTGCGGCAACTTGAGTTCGAAGACGCCGAACATCGCCAGGGCAAACACGGCAAAAAACATCGCGAACGGCACCAGCACCCACGCCGATTGCAGCCTCGCCTGAAGATTGAGCTGTGCGCCGAACAGCCCCATCAACGCACCGAGCAGGGCGAAACAGGCGGCCATCGGCAGCACATACGCGAGAGACAGATTGAAGCCGCGCAAGCCACCGACCTGGCCACGCAACACCACGCCGGACAGGATTGGCAGCATCGGCAATACGCAAGGGGTGAACGTCAGGCCCAGGCCGGCGAGGAAGAACAGCGCCAGCTCCCGCCAGCTCCAACTCGTGGTCGCGCCGCTGCTGCCATCGATACTCAGGCGTTCGGTTTCAGGCGGATAGCACAGGCCTTTATCGGCACAGCCCTGATACGTCACGGCCAGCGTAAAGGCGCGTTGATCGGTGCGTGGCAGTTCTACATCGAGGATCCCGTGGTAAACCTCGACATCGCCAAAGTATTCATCGTGCTTTTGTTCACCCTTGGGCAATTGCGCCGTGCCGAGCGCGAGATCGGCGGGGTCGGCGCGAAACTGAAAGCGATGGCGGTAGAGGTAGTAACCCTCGGTGGCGACGAAACGCAGCTTTATCGATTGCGGCGTGCTTTCGACCAGACTCAGCTGAAAGGCTTCGCGCACCGGCAGGAAGTCGGCGCTGTTGTTGATCGAGCCCAACGTGGCGCTTGGCCGACTCTCCAGCAGCCCGGCGGCGTTGGCCGGCAGGGCGAGAACAAAAAACAGCAGGCAAAGCAAACGGCGCATGACAATCTCGCGTATCGGAGGTGCGGGAATGATAGCGGAGTCGTCGCGGATGCGTATGTAGGCGCTGTCGAGTGAAACGAGGCTGCGATCTTTTGATGTTGATCCAAAAACCAAAATCAAAGATCGCCGCCTCGTTTCACTCGACAGCGCCTACAGGGAGTCTGGTCAGACGCGGAAGGCTTGAACGGCTGTATGCAACCGCCCTCCCAGCACCAACAAATGCTCCCCTTGCTCACGTCCCTCACCGATGCGCAGCAGGTTATCCCCACCCAGCTGGTGAATCCGCTCACTGTGATCGCGGATCTCGCTGACCGCGCCGCTTTGCTGAGCGGTGACATCGGCGATGCGTACGGCAGTGTCGGAAATGGTCTGGATCGCCCCGACGATTTTATCCAGCGCGCCGTCAGCGGCCTGGGCCTGATTGGCCGTTGCTTCAGCATGCTCAACCTGCGCACGCATGCCTTGCACCGATTGCTGCGCCGCCGTTTGCAATCCGGCGATCAAGACCTGAATCTCGGCCGTGGCGCCAGCGGTGCGTTGCGCCAACGAGCGAACCTCTTCAGCGACGACGGCAAAACCACGGCCCATTTCCCCGGCGCGAGCCGCTTCAATGGCTGCGTTCAAGGCCAGCAGGTTGGTCTGGTCGGCAATCGAGCGAATCACCGTCAGCACGCCGCCGATGGTGGCCGATTCCGAGGCCAGGTGTTCGATCATCTGTGCATTGCCTTGCACTTCATCGACCAGTGCGTGCAGCCCGGTGAGGCTCAGGCCGATGACTTTTTGCCCATGTTCCACCGCCAACCCGGCATGGCGGCTGGCGTCGGCAGCCTGGCTGGCATCACCGGCCACTTGTTGAATGGTCGCTTCCAGTTCGCCGAGAGAATCACGGATGAGCGCCGTGTCACCCGCCTGATGCTCGGCGCCGCTGTGCAGGTCATTGCTCAATTCGGCCAGGGTGCGGCTGCTGCCGGCGACCTGTTCGGCGTTAAGGCGAATGGTCCCGACCAGATCGACGAGGTAGGCGCGCAGACGGTTGAGCGAGGCTTGAATGTCATGCAGCTCGCGATTGGTCTTGCCCAACTCAATGTCCCGGCTGAAGTCGCCTTCGGCCCAGGTCGAAAGTGCCGGCGCGAGGTTGGTCAGTGTTCGGGCCAGGCGTCGTTGCAGGGTGTCGATGAGCAACGCGATCAGCAGGATCAGGCCGATCATCACGCCTTGCATCAGCCGCACTTCGCTTTGGATCTGCCCATGCTGGGCGCGGACCACCGGTTCCAGCCCGGCGATGGTCTGTTGTACCGCAGCGATTTTCAGGTGAGTCGCGGCGCTGAGGTCGGTACGTTTCTGGATCTGCTCACGGGTGCGCGCAAGCTCCGCGGGATAGCGGGTTAGCAGGCTGTTGAGTTCGCGTTTGAGCCCGACGCCAGCATCTTCGGTCACGGTTTTTTCGGTGTTCTCCAGGCCCATCATCGCGGCGAAATCATCGGTGCCCGATTCACTTTTACTGGCAACGCCGAGTAGCGGCAGGGCATCCAGACGTTCTGCTTGAGCGCGGATGTTGGTGACTTCACGCTCAACATCCGCCGCCAGTTCGCTGCGACCGCTGCTGACCAGTTTGTCCCGGGCCAGCGACAGTTTGCCCAGGTGTTGGGATGCATTAAGCAGAGGCGTCAGATAAGTCGCGTTATCGCTGGCGTACTGGCTGAGCTGATCGAGGCTGGCACCGAGCTCGCGTTCGGCTTGCAGCAGCAGTGCCTGAGGATCTCCCGCGAGTTTGCCGGCGGCCAACAGGTCGGTTTTGCTGAACTCATCCAGGTTCGTCAGGCTGGGGCGCAAGGTGTCGGCCAATGCCGGCGGCAACTCCACGAGCTCCTTTTGCAATGCGTCTATGGCCTGGCTGGCGCTGCTCAGGCGCAAGGCATCACCGCTGGCGAGGTAATCCTCGACGTTGCGCGCCACTTCATTTTGAAATTGCTGTGACAGCCCCAGGTAACGCTCCATCAACAAATACGGGCGTTCCAGGGCTTTTTGCGACCACCAGAGCGTGGCGCCGAGGGCCACGCACACGGCGACTAAAAGGAGGGTGTTGAGATTGGTCAGCAGCTTCAGGCGCATCGCGGGACTACCAACGGCAGAATGGTAAGTCCCTGAAGTTATTGCGTTTCTGTTACAGGGTTATGACTGACTGGGTGGATTCCGATGAAAAGGTGGCATTTTGCTTTGATGCCCGCGCCGCCTGTACGCGGTTGCGCCCGGCGTGCTTGGCACGGTACAGAGCCTCGTCCGCCTGGCTGGCCATCATCAGGCCGTCGGAGTCTTCGCCCAGCTCGACCACCCCGGCGCTGAAGGTGCACCAGAGATCCTGCGGCTGCGCGGGGTAATGAATTTCCGCAAAGCGCTGACGGATTTCATCGAGGACGTTGTAGGCGGCTTCGATATCGGTGTCCGGCATGACGATGGCGAACTCTTCGCCGCCGTAACGGCCGATGAAGTCAGTCTTGCGCAGGCGTTGCTTGAGAAACAGCGCCAGGCTCTTGATCACGCGGTCGCCCATCGGGTGGCCGTGACTGTCGTTGACCCGTTTGAAGTGGTCAATGTCGAGCATCGCGAAGCTCAAAGGCTTGCTCTCGCGGCGGGCGCGAAACGAGCAGTCTTCGAGCAATTGCAGAATGTGCGTGTGGTTGTACAGCCCGGTGAGGCTGTCGCGGACCATCCGCGCTTTGAGATTGCGCGCGCGCGCTGCGCGGTTGCGCACCGTGGTGATCAGGTGGCGCGGCTTGATCGGTTTGGTCAGGAAGTCGTCGCCGCCCTCGCTCATGGCGTCGAGCTGCTTGTCCAGATCGTCTTCGGCGGACAGGTAAATGATCGGCACGCTGACGTAGCGGTCGTTGTGACGAATGACCTTGGCCAGTTCGGTACCGGTGCAGGTCGGCATGTACATGTCGAGGATGATCAGGTCGGGCTGGAAGTCCGCGAGTTCAGCCATGGCCTGGATCGGCTCGATCAAGGTCCGCGTGACGATTCCGGCGCTGTTGAGCAGGCGCTCGGTATGCAAGGCCTGTGCGCGGGAGTCGTCGATGATCAGCACTTTATAAGGTTCGTATTGCGCAACGCAGGTCAGGACTTCGATCTTTTCCAGCAGGCTCGAGGCTTCGAGGGTGCCGGTCAGGAACTCCTGGCCGCCGGCACGCACCGCCGCGAGGCGGGTCGGGGTGTCGGTTTCGAGCAGGCTGAAAAACAGCAGTGGCAACGGTTCATCCAGACCGACCTGGGCTTCGGCGGCCAGTTTCAGGCCGATGCCGGGACCGCTGAAGTCCACGTCCATGACGATTGCGGCGGGCAAGCGTTCGACCATCGACGAACGAAAGGCCGCCACGCTGTCGAGGGATTGGGCGCTGAGTCCAAAGAATTCAAGCTGCTTGGCCAGGCGCTCGGCACGGTCGTGATCCTGGAGCATCACGTAGATCGGCTTGCGCAGCGGCGGCAGGAAGGTTTGTTCGAGTTGATCGCCATGTCGAAGGCCAGTGCGCGACAAGCGCTGCATCAGGCGATTGAGATCAGTGATCAGGCCGCTGCTCAGGCGTCCGCGATTGGCATCGACGGCTTCCAGCGACTGGCCGATGTGGCGCGCCAGCTGGATGTGTTCCGGTTGTTCGAAACGCTCGGCGAAACGCTGCAGGCGCAGGTTGGCCTCGCTCAGTTCCGATAAATCGGTGACGGACCACTCGCTGCGTTGCAGGCGCTGCCAGATCTCAAGAATTTGACGTGCCTGATGAATTACCCGCTGGGCAAAGTGGTGCTTGAGGCGCTCACGGCTGGGGTCTTCTGGCTCGGTCATATCCTGACTACTAGTTAGGGTGCATGCTGAGATCGACTGGTGGCTCTATGCTAGCACCTCTTTTCGTTTGCATGAGTGTCGTACGTCAATAATCTGCAAAGCGACGTCATTCAGTTTCTGACTGGCTGGTCTGAAAATGCCTGGAGGTTATTCCGAAAGGCCCGTGGGCTGGGTGTCTCAGGGCACTTTTCGTGTTTTTGTGCGAAGCGTCCGTAAGCTTGGCGAGTGTTATTTGTCAGGGAGTTCTGGTTTTTGGCTTGCTGGATTCGAGCCGGGTTTTCGGCGTGTAGGGTGTCAGGGAAACCCTTAGACGCCATCCACGAATCATGACCCAGTGTTTCAAAGACCAACCCAGCGATCAGCAGCGCCTCAACCACAACAGCACCCCCATCGCTGACTGTGAATGCAAAGAGGAGCTGCTTTATGGCAGCAAGGCACTCATTACCGACGTGCCGATTCTTACTTGCGCCTGCCTATGGCGACACTACCAGCGCGAGGCGGAAGAGATTGTCGCACCCGGTGGGGTACTGATTGCCGACCCGGTAGAGCGCAACCGCGTGATCAACGCTGCCTACGCTCGCCTGTGGCTGCACGATTCAAGGTTTCAGTGGGCCGGGCTGGCGGCATTTGCCTCCAAGCAGGTCGGCTGCGGATTACTGCATGCGGCGGACAGTATCGACCTCATTCGCAAGGAGTACGAGGCGCGGCAGCGTGTGCGCGATAGCCGCAGCGAGTTCGGGTTGCTGACGCCAGACAAGATGGCCGAGCAGGCGGATGAGTTGCGTGGCTATAAGGAAGCGGATGCGCGTAATCCTGTGCCCTCTGTGGACTTTCGTTCAACGGGTGAGGACTTGTCGCTGGTGCAGCAGCAGTTCCGGCATGTGCACGACATGATGGCGCTGGGGAATACCACGCTGTTTCTGGATATTTATCCGTTGCATGAGTTTTATGCGAAGCGTGGGTTCAGAGAGCTGAAACAGTGCTTGGGAGCACGAGCGGGAATATTTGGGCATCCGAAGTTTCCGGTGCTGTGGCCGGTGGGGGAGGAAAAGCTCGAATTCGGGCTGGATTACACCGAGATTTTTCTGGGTTTTGAGGCGATAGAGGACGGAGATATTGCCGCAGGTGTTAAGCATTTGGCGCGGCATGAGCAGAAGAATATCCTCCAGCCAACGATTTACCAGGACCGCCAACTGGTAGCTTTGCTGCGTGCCAATCACGCCTCCTACGTTACGGGGTTTCCTTCAGGCGTTGCCCAGGCGATTGAGTTG
The DNA here is from genome assembly GCF_048079215.1 of Pseudomonas sp. NFX71. Classification (NCBI taxonomy): domain Bacteria; kingdom Pseudomonadati; phylum Pseudomonadota; class Gammaproteobacteria; order Pseudomonadales; family Pseudomonadaceae; genus Pseudomonas; species Pseudomonas sp. NFX71. The sequence goes on from NZ_CP182230.1 coordinate 2,636,675, forward strand.
ACCCTTACCAGTCAGTGTCAGCGTGTCGGGGACGGGCGCACCGTCGATTTTGGCGACAACCCACTGGCGGACTTGTCCGACATCAATCAGCGAATGGAATTCGTGCTCCAGGCAGCGACACGCTTTGATCGGATGCTCGGTGACCACAACCGTTATGCATTGGAGCAGTCAATCAACGAGATCGCAGCAAGCGGTAGTAGTCAATGACTCTTCGATCACATTGGTTCGGCTGGCGCTGCGGCGCCTTTCTTCTTGTCCTGGCTGGCCTGACGTGGGCCGTCATACACCGCCTGACGCAACCTCTCTGGGATGAACCCGAAATCGTCGTGGAAATGGGGGGGACGTATGAAAACCTGCTCAGAAACTCTTCAGCTCCCTTTAGTCCGGAGATCCGTGACCGCATCTGGTTCGGCATTCCCATGACCGACGCACGATTGCGATTTGTTGATCCACAGTTCGGATTCACCACGCCGGCGGCGCGCTTTTTCACTGTCAATTTTGACGACAATGTCATTTCCGGTATCCGCATGTCCCCGCAGGTCGAACCGCTGCTAATCGATGATGCCCTCAAGGTAGTTCTCGATCTGCAAGACCAATGGCGTGAAAAAGGTTGGGTGGCAAAGGGGCTGCGAAACAATCCCACAATCTCCGATACCCCTGAGTGGCGGGCCTACTTGAGTAAAGGAATTCTCTCCGGACGATCCTATTGGCAGGCGGGCGACAAGTATCAGGCCATGCTGATAATGGGGCGTTTCGAGGATTATCGAAATCCGAGTCAGGAACGCTACCTCATCACCTTGGACCTCGGTAAAGCCTGGCGGCCCTTTGACGAAATCGAAGACATGTACGACGAGCCCAGTCACTTCCCCGCCCCACAACCCAAATAAAAAGGAGCCCCACCATGCCAACTCCCGCCTTCATGACCCTGCGCGGCGAACGACAGGGCCTGATCAGCGAAGGTGCCTTCACCGAGGCGTCGGTGGGTAACACCTTCCAGAAGGGACGTGAGGACCAGATCATGATCCAGGCTCTGAGCCACGGCATTTTCGTGCCGAAAGGGTCGGGTGCAGGTCGTCGGATGCACAAGCCCTTGATCATCACCAAGACCATCGACAAAGCGACACCGCTGATCAACAACGCTTTATGTTCTGGAGAATTGCTGAAAGTGTGCCGCGTCGAGTGGTATCGCACCTCGGCTCAGGGAATTCAGGAGCACTTCTATACGATGGAGCTGGACGACGCGGTCATCATCGGCGCGGAAGTGCTCATGCCTCATTGCCAGGATCCCGGCACTGCCCACGTCACTCAACTGGAGAAGGTTCACTTCAGTTATCGCCGGATTTACTGGCGGCACGAAATCAGCAGAACCATGGGCGCTGATGAGTGGAGCACCGAGGTGCAAGAGTGAGGTTGGTCAACGAGTTCGGGCTGTCCGAGTGGGAGCGCCAACACGCCTGGCCCACTGAGCAGGCGCTGGAACTGGTGCGCCAGGCGCTGATGGATCGACAGCCTATCGATGGGCTGGACGAGTTGCGCATCGGGCTGGTGATCGACACTGACAGCGAAGTGCTTGACCAGATCGAGCGGGGAGAGTGGTGGTTGGTCAGGCCTGAAGCCGATTACGCTGACTGGGTCATGCCGGAGCGGAGCTTTGATCCTGCGATCATGGAGCTGATGCAAAATCCCCCCGCCCAGGCCACAAGATCGCCAAGGCTCTTTCGCCTCCTGGACAGCGTAACCGGTGAGCCGCTGGCGCAGCGTCACTATATCGCGACGGTGGATGGGGACACGGCGCCGCGCAGAACTGACGGAAAGGGCATCGCGCATCTTTTTCTATCGGCGGAGGTTCAGCCAATCTCAATGAAGGTCACTGGCGTTTAACACGGGCAGGGCGGCTCGGGTTCATGGACACGGTTTTCACCGCTACCTGACGGTAATTTACCCGGATAACCTGACGACGGGTGCCGGGCAAAGGCACGTTGTTGTATGGTTGTGGTCGAACCGATGAACTCAAGTGATTGAAAGGATATCGCCATGCTGGACTGGAAGAACCGCGCGGGCAGCGCGCCTGAACGTGCCGCCGAACCGAAATCGGCCACCCGCAGCTACATCGGCGGCCTGTTGTTCAGCCGGGCGCTGGCCACGTTGATCGGCCTCTACCTGATTGTGGCCGTTGCGCTTGGCTGGTACTGGAGCCAGGAGCCGGCGCTGTTCCCGGTTCAACAGAATGCCCAGGTGGCTGCCGAGAAAGAAGGCAAGCAGATGGTCATCGGCTACACCACGGTCGAAACCCTCAAGACGGTTGCCGACACCTTGTTGACCAAACCGGGCGGTTACATTTCCAACGATCGTTTCCCGCCGGGCCTGTGGATGGATAACACGCCGAGCTGGGAATATGGCGTGCTGGTCCAGGTCCGCGACCTGACGCGTGCGTTGCGTAAAGACTTCGCCCGTTCGCAATCGCAATCGGCCGAAGACTCCGATCTGGCGAAAGCCGAGCCGCGTTTCAACTTCGACAATAAAAGCTGGGTGCTGCCGTCCAGTGAGTCCGAGTACCTGGAAGGCATCAATTCCCTGAGCCGCTATCAGGCGCGCCTGTCCGATCCGACGCAGAAAAACGCGCTGTTCTATGCCCGCGCCGACAACCTCAACAACTGGCTGGGCGATGTGGGCACCCGCTTGGGTTCGCTGTCACAACGTCTGTCGGCCAGCGTTGGCCGGGTCAAACTGAACACCGCGCTGAAAACCGAAGTGGTCGCGCCGGGTCAGGTGCCACAGGTGGACGAGGAAGTCGTCGAAACACCGTGGATGCAAATCGATAACGTGTTCTACGAGGCTCGCGGCCAGGCCTGGGCGTTGTCCCATCTGCTGCGCGCCATCGAGGTCGATTTCGCCGATGTGCTGGCGAAAAAGAACGCGACGGTCAGCGTGCGCCAGATCATTCGTGAGCTGGAAGCCTCGCAAGAGCCGGTCTGGAGCCCGATGATCCTCAACGGCAGCGGCTTTGGCGTGCTGGCCAACCACTCACTGGTCATGGCCAACTACATCTCCCGGGCCAACGCAGCGGTGATCGATCTCCGTCAACTGCTCAATCAGGGCTGAGTCATGGTCGATAGCGCCAAAGAGGCCGCCCATCGCGCAGCCTCGGATGCCGAACAGATCGCCTGGGTCGACGAGCAGGACAACCTGCTCGGCGCTCTGGTTCGCTCCGACCTGCGCGAGCGCGGGCTGATCGGCCGCGGCACGTACATCATGCTGTTCAATTCCGTCGGAGAGCTCTGCGTGCATCGGCGCACGTTGAGCAAGGCGATTTATCCCGGTTACTGGGATGTGGCGGCAGGGGGCATGGTGCTGGCCACCGAAACCTACGCCGAATCGGCCGCCCGTGAACTGGAAGAAGAGCTCGGTGTGAGCGGTGTGGAACTGACCGCCCATGACCATTTTTTCTTCGAAGACACTGGTAATCGCCTCTGGTGTTCGGCGTTTTCGGCGGTGTGGGACGGCCCGTTGATCCTGCAGTCGGAGGAAGTGCTCGAAGCGCGCTTTATTCCCGTCGATCAGGTCATGCTGGAAATCCAGCAAAAGCCTTATTGCCCGGACTCTTTGGCCGCCTTGAAGCGCTATCTCCGGGCTCGCGGGGAAGACGTCGCATAAGAGGCATAAATTGGCGCCGATTGGCTCTTAGCAATCGGCGTTTTTGCCGTTACACTGCGCGACCTTTTCAAGCTGAACCGGCATTGCTTTTTTTAGGAGCTGCCGCAGGCTGCGATCTTTTGACATTGCTTTTGATTCAACATCAAAAGATCGCAGCCTCGTTGCACTCGCCAGCTCCTACGCAGGGCTGTACCGGTTCAGTAGCGCTGCCCCTGCCTGAGTGGGGCTTCGCGGTCGATGGCACTTGCCCAAGTGCCGCGACCAGTCTTTGTCCTCCCAAGAGGATTGCCGGTGGCCAAAAAAGCCGCATCCTTCGCCGCCCTTGGTGGCCTGGTATTTTCCACCGACGCAGGTCGTCATTGCCCGGAATGCAGTAAACCGGTGGACGCCTGTATCTGCAAACAGACCGTTATCCCGGCCGGCGACGGCATCGCTCGCGTGCGTCGCGAAAGCAAGGGGCGTGGCGGCAAGACGGTGACCACCATCACCGGCGTGCCGCTGGCCGAAGACGCGCTCAAGGACCTGGCCACCACGTTGAAGAAGCGCTGTGGCACCGGTGGAGCGTTGAAAGACGGAATCATTGAAATCCAGGGCGATCATGTCGAGCTGCTGTTGGGCGAGCTGATCAAACTCGGTTTCAAGGCGAAGAAGTCCGGCGGCTAGCAGCCTCTGTGAAAACCACCCCCGGCTTGATCCGGGCCTGATTCAACCCGGGTCCGCCGTCGCCTACATGGTTTTCACAGAGCCTGTTCTGACCGGTTTCTAAACTCACTGCGGTCAGCGAGGTCTATCCCCTCGTTGACGAACCGTCATTTTCATCCTTTAGACTGCGCCGGCCTGAACCCAGGCGACGCTCTATGACTTCTTTATAGGGGACTTCAATGTCCGTACGACGCACACGCAAAGACGATGGCAGCCAATGGACAGTTGCGGACAGCCGCAGTGTTTACGGGATTCGCCATTGGGGGGCCGGGTATTTCGCGATCAATGATGCCGGTCGCGTCGAGGTTCGTCCGAACGGTCCGACCAGTTCGCCCATCGATCTGTTCGAACAAGTCGACCAGCTGCGCAAGAGCGGCCTGTCCTTGCCGTTGCTGGTACGTTTCCCGGACATTCTGCAAGACCGCGTGCGTCAGCTGACCGGCGCGTTCGACGCCAACATCGAGCGCCTGGAATACCAGAGCAAATACACCGCGCTGTACCCGATCAAGGTCAACCAGCAAGAAGCGGTGATCGAGAACATCATCGCCACGCAAAACGTGTCGATCGGCCTCGAAGCCGGTTCCAAGCCAGAGCTGCTGGCGGTACTGGCGCTGGCGCCGAAGGGCGGGACCATCGTCTGCAATGGTTACAAGGACCGCGAGTTCATCCGTCTGGCGCTGATGGGCCAGAAGCTGGGCCACAACGTGTTCATCGTGATCGAGAAAGAATCCGAAGTGGGACTGGTGATCGAAGAAGCCGCCTCGCTGAAGGTCAAGCCGCAGGTCGGCCTGCGTGTGCGTCTGTCGTCCCTGGCCTCGAGCAAGTGGGCAGACACTGGCGGCGAGAAATCCAAGTTCGGTCTGTCGGCGGCGCAATTGCTGTCGGTGGTCGAGCGTTTCCGCGCGGCGGGCCTTGACCAGGGCATTCGTCTGCTGCACTTCCACATGGGTTCGCAGATCGCCAACCTGGCGGACTACCAGCACGGCTTCAAGGAAGCGATTCGTTACTACGGCGAACTGCGCAACCTCGGCCTGCCGGTGGATCACATCGACGTCGGTGGCGGTCTGGGCGTCGACTACGACGGCACGCATTCGCGCAACGCCAGCTCGATCAACTACGACATGGACGATTACGCCGGTGTCGTGGTCGGGATGCTCAAGGAATTCTGCGACGCGCAGAGCCTGCCGCACCCGAACATTTTCTCCGAAAGCGGCCGCTCACTGACCGCGCACCACGCCATGCTGGTGGTGCAAGTCACCGACGTCGAGAAACACAACGACGACGTGCCGCAGATCGAAAACAAGGAAGCGCTGCCGGAAACCGTGCAGTGGCTGGTTGACCTGCTCGGCCCGACCGACATCGAAATGGTTACCGAGACCTACTGGCGCGCCACACACTACATGAGCGACGTGGCCACCCAGTACGCCGACGGCAAGCTGACCCTGGCGGAAAAAGCCCTGGCCGAGCAATGCTACTTCGCCGTGTGCCGTCGCCTGCACAACTCGTTGAAAGCGCGTCAGCGTTCCCACCGTCAGGTGCTCGACGAACTCAACGACAAGCTGGCCGACAAGTACATCTGCAACTTCTCGGTGTTCCAGAGCCTGCCGGACACGTGGGCCATCGGCCAGGTCCTGCCGATCCTGCCGTTGCACCGTCTCGACGAAGAACCGCTGCGTCGCGCCGTATTGCAGGATCTGACCTGCGACTCCGACGGCAAGATCAAGCAATACGTCGACGAGCAGAGCATCGAGACCAGCCTGCCAGTGCACGCACTGAACGAGGGCGAGGATTACCTGCTGGGGATTTTCCTGGTCGGCGCCTATCAGGAAATTCTGGGCGACATGCACAACCTGTTCGGCGACACCGACTCGGTGAACATCTACCAGAATGCCGACGGCAGCGTATACCACGCGGGTATCGAAACCCACGACACCATCGAAGACATGCTGCGTTACGTGCATTTGTCGCCGGAAGAGCTGATGACTCACTACCGCGACAAGTGCGCCAGTGCACGCATCACCGCCGCCGAACGGACCCAGTTCCTCGACGCATTGCGTCTGGGCCTGACCCGTTCGTCTTACCTGTCTTCTTGAGGTAAGTCGCCGCGCTCATCAGGTTGTCTGAAATTGTTCCGCATGCTGCGGAAATTTCGGATGACCTGGTGCGGCGGTTCTCTATTTCCCCGCGAAATTGCCCACACTCCCGGCTATCAAAGCCATATGGTCTTCTTTTCGCGTAGGCCATTTCCTAAGTTGTACTTCGGCACTCTACTCAGCCATGGCTCTCGGCGAGAATCCCCGGCCGCCCCTCCTGTAGAGAATCGCCGATGTTCGATCCAGTCAACGAACCTTCATTTCGTCTGGACGTAGCCGGTCTGCCCGACCCTTTCGAAGTTCTGGCCTTTACCGGTAGAGAAGCGATCAGCGAGCCCTTTGTGTTCGATATGGACCTGCTGATCGATGACCCGACGCTCGACCTTGCGAGCTTGCTGTACCGCCCGGCCGCTTTACATTTCGGGCCGGAGGGCAGCACGGTGCATGGTCTGTTGCATGAACTCGTCCAGCGTGACCATGGCCCGACAGTCAGGCTTTGCCATGTGCGTCTGAGGCCCAGGCTGGCTTGCCTTTCCCAGCGTTTCAGTCGACGCATTTTCAACGACGTCTCGGTGCCCGAGATTCTCAGCCAGGTGCTCAAGGAGCACGGCATCACGGGTAAGGATCGACGCTTCGAACTGAGTGGCGATTATCCGCCCCGTGATTTCTGCACGCAGTATCGGGAGTCGGATTTGCAGTTTCTCCAGCGCCTGTGCGCCCAGGAGTGCCTGCATTATCACTTCGAGCATCACGCACGCGGGCACTGCGTGGTGTTTGGTGATGGTCGTGGCCATTTCCGTCCCGCTGCGAACGCGCCGTTCCAGGTCGATGGCGAGCAACCGGCGGTGCGGCAGTTTCAGCTTCAGGCGGGGCAGCGTACCGTGCCGGGTGTGGAAGGTCGTACAGACTTGCCGACGTTGCGCAGTGGTCAGTTGATGCCGTTGTCCGGCCACCCGGTAGCCGACTGGAATCATTTGTGGCTGCTGACCCATGTCGAACATCAGGGTAGTCAGGATCCAGTGGCTCCCTACAGTAATCGGATCCGTGCGCTTCATGGAGCCACCTCCTTCGTCCCGCCTCCCTGTGCGGTGAAACCGCGGATGCACAGCCTGCAACGAGCCTGGGTGGTCGATGTCGATGAACCTCGGCCGGATCCCTCTCGGCCAGTGGCCGTGCAGTTCGACTGGCTCTATCAGGGCGAAGGCGCGGCCCCCAGCCATTGTTGGCTACCGCTGGCCGCTGAGCTGGAGGATCCGAGCGTCTCGCTGCTGAGCGAGGGCACCGAGGTGGTGGTGAGCTTTATCGAGGGCGATCCGGATCAGCCGCTGATTTGCGGGTTTCTTCATACGCCGTCGCGGGTCGAGGTGGTCGAGGAACCCAGCCCGCCAGAGGCCGGCCCACTCCATGACGGTTTGCTGGAACTGCTGCGCTCGGGTGAACCCTTGGTGCTGTTGTGTCTGTTACCCGGCGGCGGCAGCTTCAGCCACTGCTCGCAGGCGCTTTGCACCTGTCGGGCGGCGACGCTGTTTGGCCAGAGCGGTGCTGCATGATTGGCGCAACCCCGCAATGGCTGTTGCTGGACGTCCCGAGTGCGACTCAGGCGAGCGCAACACTGCAACAGGTATTCTCGCAGACCCAGCGGTTCTGGCTGTTCGAGGGCACCGAACTGCAGGCGTTGCGTGAAGACGGCCCGGCGCTGGTCGACCTTCGAACGTGCCCGGCGCTGGCCGAGTTGTGCTACAGCGATACGCAGGCCTTGCGTGGCTTGCTGATTGTCAGCGAGGTGTCGTCATCGCGATTGCTGGCGCATTTACGCCGCATGCTCATTGTGACTTGCGGGCTGCACCATCGAGCCTTGTTGAGTTATTACAATCCGAACACGGCCAGTTACTTTTTCGACGCCTGTGATGCCCGCGAGCTGAGTCGCTGGCTGGGACCGATCAGTCAGTTGCACTGGTTCGGCGGGACGTGGGCCGATCGAGCGATCGGCAGTCAGGGCTGGCAGCAGTTGTTCAACCCGGGGCTCGCCGTCAGCCCGCTGGCGGTCGAAGAAAGCCTCAGCCCCCGTCAGCGGGAAACCCTGCAAACCTGCCTGCTGGAACAGCATGCCTGGCACTGGAGCCAATCCACCGGGACCGATTACCGCCGCTTGTGGTCCCATGTGCAGGAAGGGCTGGCGCTGGGTTTCAGCGAACGGCCGGTACTCGATGGCTGGTTATGGCTACGCTTGCAGTACCCCCGCGCTTCGCTGGTGCCGCCATTATCGGGGCTGACCCAGCAGGAACGCCTCGATAGCCTGCGCATTCGGTGGCAGAACGATCAACCCTGAATACGAGGTACGGCATTAATGACGAGCACTCTGCGGCGACTGTTCTGCCTGGCAATGGGCGGGTGTCTGCTGTTGGCGATGACGGCGTGCTCGCCACTGAAATTGCTCAATGCCCTGACGCCCGACGGGAGTTTCGACAAGACCGAGGGCATCGCCTACGGTGCTGATCCGCGGCAAAAACTCGATGTGTACGTGCCGAGTCATCCCGTGGCGAACGCCCCTGTTGTGGTGTTTTTCTATGGCGGCAGCTGGAACAGCGGGTCCCGCAGCGATTACGGGTTTGTCGGCGAGGCTTTGGCGTCTCGGGGGATTGTCGCGGTGCTGGCAGACTATCGGTTATATCCGCAGGTGCGTTATCCGCTGTTCCTGGAAGATGGCGCAAAAGCGGTTGCCTGGACACACGAACACATTCGGCAGTTTTCCGGGAATCCGCAGCGGCTATATCTGATGGGCCACAGTTCCGGGGCGTACAACGCTGCGATGTTGGCGCTGGACCCCGACCTGCTCGGCGCGGTAGGCCTGTCGCCGCACAATCTCAGCGGCTGGATCGGTCTGGCGGGACCGTATGATTTTTTGCCGATCAAGAATCCGGACGTACGCCCGGTATTTTTCTGGCCGGATTCACCGCCGCAGTCGCAGCCGATCAATCACGTCAGTCGTGGCTCGCCGCCAGCCTTGTTGATGGCCGCGACGGACGATGAGCTGGTCAACCCGGCGCGCAACACCGGCGGCCTGGCGCGCAAGCTGCGCGAGGCGGGCGTATCGGTGCAGGACCTGTACTTCTCGCGTCCCGGCCACGCCACGCTGGTAGCGACCCTGTCACGACCGATGCGCGGTCTGGCGCCGGTGCTGGAGCAGGTCGCCGCGTTCGTGAAGGCGACGCCGGGTCAGTGAGCCCGGCCGCTGAACCAGCCGTCGTTGTTGCGCAGAAACCAGGCAATCACACCAAGGGTCAGGCTGCGCAGCACCATGAACAACAGGAAGGTTATCCACAGTCCGTGGTTGCCCAAACCTTGCAACGCCCAGCCAAACGGCAAAAGTAGAATCACGGTCAACAGCATGCCGTTGCGCATTTCCCGAGCGCGGGTGGCGCCGATGAACAGCCCGTCGAGCAAGTAGCTCCAGACCGCGATCAAGGGCAGGGCGGCGAGGTAGGGCAGGTAGATGAACGCCGTATCGCGCACGCTCTGAATGTCAGTCTGCATCTCGATGAACAAGTGCCCGGCGAACAGAAACAGCACGGCAAACCCCAGGCTCGCCAACAACGACCAGCCACAGGCAACGACCAGTGAGCGGCGCAGGGCATCACGGTCGCGAGCGCCAATGGCATGTCCGCACAACGCTTCCACCGCGTGGGCCAGGCCATCGAGCGCATGGGCGGTCAGCAGCAGCCCGTTGAGCAACAAGGCGTTGGCCGCGACGGTGGCGTCACCCAGTCGTGCGCCCTGTACGGTGATCAGGAAAAACACTGATTGCAGCAACAGGCTGCGGATGAATATGTCGCGATTGACCGCCAACAACGGTCGCCAACTCTGCCACAGCGCCAGTGCGGCCCAGGCGATGTGGCCGGGGTAGGCGCGCAGGGCCTTGCGGGTCATCAGCAGGCCGATCAGCGCGCCGGTCCATTCGGCGATTACCGAAGCCCGGGCCGAACCGACCACGCCCCAATCCAGGCCGAGGACGAACCACAGGTTCAGCGCAATGTTGACCAGGTTGGTGCTCAGCAGAATCGCCAGTGGTGCCCGGGCGTTTTGCGTGCCGAGGAACCAGCCGACCAGCGCATAACTGGCCAGCGCGGCCGGGAGGCCGAACAACCGCGTGTGAAAGAATTCGCGGGTCAGTTGGTCCAGCTCTGCCGAGGGTTGCATGAAGTGCAACGCGACTCCGCTCAACGGGATGCCCACCGCCCCCAATGCAATGGCCAGAACCATGGCCAGCAACAGCCCCTGCAACAGAATCTGCCGCAACGCTGCGCCATCCCCGCGTCCGGCGGCCTGGGCGGCAAAACCGGTGGAGCCCATGCGCAGAAAGCCCATGGCCCAGGCGAGAAAGGTATACAGGCTGGCCCCGACCGCGACAGCGCCCAGTTGATGGGCGTGAGGCAAGTGGCCGATGACCGTGCTGTCGACCAGCGCCACCAGTGGCACGGAAATGTTCGAGAGGATCATGGGCGCGGCGAGTGCCCAGACCCGGCGATGGGTCGGGCGGTCGCGCCAGTCGGCAATCAGGTTGGACATGCAGGCTCCTTGGAGAGCCGGCATTGTAGCGATACATGCGAATCCGCAGCATCAATTGTGGCGAGGGAGCTTGCCCCGCTGGGTCGCGAAGCGGCCCCAACCCCCGACTTCGAGTGTATGCAGACACACCGCGCTGGCTGATTTACGACTGCTTCGCAGTCGAGCGGGAGCAAGCTCCCTCGCCACAGTGTTTTGTGCGAGGGCTAGTGGATTATCCAGCTAAGCAACCACAACCCCAGCAGCAACCAGATGATCCCCATGATGACCGACGCATTCATGAACGCCCGGATCGCCGACCACAACAGCATCAGCCCCAGGATCAACGCAATGATGCTGATGATCGATGTGTCCATGCCCAGCGCGCGGGACAATCCTTCGACAAAATTGCTGCCGGCATGGCTCAACAGATTGAACAGGCCGCTGAGGGCGTCAACGATAAAGCGGATGACTGAACCGATTGCCTGGCCGAGCCATTCGAAAAAACTTTCTACCTGCATGTCGTTAACGTCCTGATGTAAGTGGTTGAGCCTTGGGCCATTGAACGCGGTGGCGAGTTCCCTGTAGGAGCTGCCGGAGGCTGCGATCTTTTTGATTATGGAGCAAAGAAACGCGCCTTACCGAGATGCTTGCCTTCCTCAGTCATCCCCCCGAAGCTATACGCCTTCAGGAGAGCCCGATGAACCTTGTTGAACTGACCGAACGCCTGCACGCCATCCGTGACCGCAATGACTGGCGGAAATTTCACAGCCCGAAAAACCTGGCCATGGCCGCGAGCGTGGAAATGTCCGAACTGGTGGAAATCTTCCAGTGGCTGAGCGAAGACCAGTCACGCCAGTTGCCGGCGGACAAACTGGCCCATGCCGGGCAGGAGGTCGGTGACATCGTGCTCTATCTACTGCTGCTGTGCAGCGAGTTGGGGCTGGACATGAATGAAGTGGTGCGCAGCAAACTGGCGGACAGTGAACGGAGGTTCAGCTGATGAGTGACCGTCATTTCGATCAACTGGCAACCCGTTTCGCCGAAAAGATCTACGGCGGCGCCAAGGGCGCGATCCGCCTGGCGGTGCTTCAGGCCGACCTGGCCGAAACCCTGCCTGACCGTCCGCTGCGTGTGCTCGACATCGGCGCCGGCCTTGGCCACATGTCGTTGTGGCTGGCCCAGCGCGGTCATGACGTGACGCTGGCAGAGCCCGCCGAGCCGATGCTGGAAGGCGCCCGCCAGCGTTTTGCCGACGCCGGCCAGACGGCTACTTTCATACAGGCGCCGTGGCAGGATTTGCTCGGCCAACTCACCGAGCCCTACGATCTGGTCCTGTGCCACGCGGTGCTGGAATGGCTGGCGGAACCCCATGCAATCCTGCCGGTACTGCATCAATTGACCAAGCAGGATGGCTGGTTGTCCCTGGCCTTCTACAACCGCGATGCGCTGATCTATCGCAACCTGCTCAAGGGGCACTTCCGCAAAATGCGCAAGAACGACATGGCGGGTGAAAAGCAGAGCCTGACCCCACAGCAGCCGCTTGATCCGCGTGAATTGGCGGCGCAACTTGAAGGCCTGTGGCAGGTCGAAGCCCAGAGCGGGGTGCGTGTTTTTCACGACTACATGCCGGTGGAGTTCCAGGCCCGCGCCGAACTCGTGGACTTGCTGGAAATGGAACTGGCCCACCGTCGTCACCCAAGTTTTGCCGGGCTTGGGCGCTACTTGCACTGGATCTGTCGGCCGGTCTGATCGGAGCGCGAAATGAAACGTCGTTCAGGGTTACTGGTGATCTGTCTCGGGTTGGCTGCCTGCCAGGGCACCAATCCCTACGTGGCAAGTTCCAAACCGTTGCCGCCGGCGCCACCCGAGGCGGCTAACACCTTCGATCGCAGCGCCTACCCGGCTGCGCCGCGTGACTACGGTCGCTACCGCAGCTGGGCGTGGCTCAACGGGCGCATGCCCGCGGGGTCGGCCTGGGCGGATTCGGCGCAAGTCGCCGAGGCCGTGAGCAATGCCCTCGATCAGCGCGGTTTGCGGCCGCTGCATGACAATCGCCCGGCGGACCTGTTTGTCAGTGCCAATCTGCATCTGGAAACCCGCTTGCGTCAGGTCCGGGACGACTATGGTTATTACGGCGGCTATGGCGGTTACAACCACTACGGCAGCGGTTATGGCATGTACAACACGGTGCCGATCGTTCGCACGTATTCGGAACAAGTCGTGGTCGTGAGGGTGGACCTGTTCGATGCGCAAAGCGGTCAACCGGTGTGGAGCGCGAGCGCCGAAACCGCCAACAAGGGCAGCCAGAGCGCCCGCGCCGATGCCATACGGGAGGCTGTGGAAAAGGCCATGTCGGCGTATCCTCCCAGTTAGCTTCTGCAATCAGGAAGCGTTCCGCAGGTTCATGTCTTCAATCGGAGAATCATCATGTTCCGCCGTCTCGCTTTACTGGCAGTGGCCGCGCTCCTGAGCGCCTGCGCCGCCAACCAGGTCAATCATGACTTCGACGCCAGCCGCGACTTCGCCGCCTATCGCAGCTGGAGCTGGAAAGACCCCGCCCTGCAATATCGCCCCGATGACCCACGGATCAAAAGCGACCTGACTGAACAGCGCATTCGCCAATCGGTGGCCGATCAGCTGGATCAGCGTGGCCTGCGCCCGGCCGCTGCGGGCAAACAGGGTGATTTGAGCGTGCAAACCTACCTGATCGTCGAAGACCGTCAGCAACAAGTGACCACCAACTACGGCGGCGCGTGGGGTAACCCGTGGAATGGCTACTGGGGCGGGCCGATGTACAACGAAACCCGCAACATCAGCTACAAAGTGGCAATCATTCAGATCGACCTGCTCGACGGCAAGGACGGCAAACTGGTGTGGCGCGGCAGTGACGAACAAATCCTCAGCCGCTCACCGAACCCGTCGGATCGCAGCACGGCGATACGTGAAACGGTCGGCCGGATACTGGCCAACTACCCGCCCAAGTAAGCCGGAACCCCCGCTCCCACTGTTTTTTGGGGCTGGAGTGGCGGGTTGCCAGCAGGCTCTTCCAGCCTTGTCTACACTGCTTTTCACCAATGGAGGTAGCGCCCGGCAGCGCGCCGGCAAAGGAGTGCGCCATGTCTCCCCGCATGCAGTTTCGCGGCCCGGCCCGGCAACGGGGGGCGATCGGATTGATGGCGGCCCTGACCCTGGCCATGGCCCTGGGCTTCACGGTGCTGGTCATCGACAGCGGTCGGCTCTATCTGGAACAACGGAAATTGCAGCGGGTGGCGGATACCGCGGCACTCGAGGCCGTGACCCGCGATGGCAATTGCCTGCCCGGGCTCAGCGCTGCCAGTTACGCCACGCAAAGTGCGACGCGTAACGGTTTTGCCGTCAACGCCAGCAACACGCTGACGGTCAGTTGCGGCACCTTGCAGACCGGCGCGGACAACCTGCGCGCCTTCACCGTCGACGCCACAAAAAGCGCCGCCGTGCGCGTCATCGCCACCCAGACCGTTGCCACCAGCGTGGCCGCCGGCATCGGCGCTTTGCTGTCCGGCGGGCCCGTCGCTTTAACCACCCAGCTCAGCGCCACCGCCGTGGCGGCCGAGCCCAAGCTGACATTGGCACAACTCAGCATTCGAAGCAGCCTCGTGGGCGCCGATACCTCCCGATCGAACCTGTTGAACCCGCTGTTCTCGACCCTGTTGGGCGGCAACGTCAACCTCACGGCCGTGGGCTGGGACGGTTTGATCAAAACCGACGTCAATTTGTTGAAGTTCATGGATCGACTGGCGATAAAGCTGGGCGTGGCGGCGGGTGACTACATCACGTTGTTGAACACGCAAGCCAGCGTGACCCAATTCATCCAGGCCGCCGCCGATGTACTGCCCGCCAACGGCTCCACGGCGACCGTCAAGACCGCGTTGGTTAATCTCCAATTGGCCGCCACCAATGCCTCACCGATCAAGTTGGGTGACTTGCTCCAGCTGCAAACCGGCGCACAAGCGGCCAGTCTCGACGCCACGGTGCAACTGTTCCAATTGGTTCAAGGGTTTGTGCAACTGGCGAACAAGAACAGCGCGGTGGCCGCGGTATTGCCGGTGAATGTGTTGGGACTGGCTGGCATGACCACCCGCATCAAAGTCATTCAGCCGCCGCAGTTTTCTGCGGTAGGTGACCCCGCGCTGGCGAAAGTGGCACCGCTGGGCGCGAACAAAATATACGTGCGTACTGCACAAATCCGCATCCTTGTGTCGGTGGACCTGACGCTGATCAATGTCGTCCTGCAAACCGTCAATGCGCTGTTACAGACGGTGACAAGCCTGATCAATACGGCTCTGGCGCCCGGCTGCATCCTGGGCAACTGCACCCAGACGGACCTGCAAATACTGCCCGATGGATTCAACCTCGACGTCGGTCTTGAAGCCGGTGTCGGCAGCAGCTACGTCACCGATTACGCCTGCGCCAGCCCTGCAAACAAAAGCCTCACCGCCACCACCAATATCTCCGCGGTGCAACTCAAGGTTGGCAAAATCGATCCGGCGATCTGGCTCTCCTCTTCCGCGGCGTCCAGTCTGTCGCCGCTGACCTTGGTGGATATCGGCTCGAAGACCTGCCACTTGCTCAGCTGCGGCGCGCGAACACCGTTCGGCGGCGGCGGTTTGGAACTCAAGATCGACAGCCCCGTTGCCGGCACCAGCGAGCCCAATTACACCTTCGCCAATCCGCATGAGGTCAATGTAGCGCCAGACCCCACGCACCCGGTGACGGTGTCGGATGTCGTGGGCAGTTTGAAGGGGACGCTCATGGGCATCACGTTAACCCAACACCCTCCGACCATTGGCAGTCTGTTGGGGTTACTGCTCAATACCTTGCTGTCGACGCTGGCTGATGTCACCCAACTTCTGGTCACGGCCATCAGTGGCCTGATCGCGCCTCTGATTGATCCGATCGTCGACAGCCTGTTGCTCAACCTCGGGATCGACGTCAATAAAGTCGACGTCGGTTTCAACCTCACCTGCGGGCAAAAAGGCAAAGCCTATCTGGTGATCTGATTGTCCACGGCAATCGGCAGCTCGATACAAAACCGTGCACCCTCGGTCGAGTTCCGCACGCTGAGTTTGCCGCCCATGTTCTCGACGATCCCATAGCTCACCGACAAGCCCAACCCGGTGCCGACGCCTACCGGCTTGGTGGTGAAAAACGGTTCGAAGATCCGCTCCAGCAGGCGCGGATCAATCCCGCCGCCGTTGTCCTCGACCCACAGTCGAACCGACTGCGCATCACGTTCGGCGTACAGCGAAATCCACGGTTTGAATTGTTGATCCGCCTCACGTTTGACGAGTAGCGCATCCCGGGCGTTGACCATCAGGTTGATCAGTACCTGTTCCAGCTGATCGACATAACCGCGCACCAGCGCCTCGAAGCCTGTCTCGCTGACCCTCAACTCGATACCTTTGCCGCGCATGCCTTCGGCCAGCAACGACAGCGTGCCTTCGATGGCTTGAACCGGATTGAAAGGGTGCTGTTCGATCTCCGAGCGGCGACCGAACACCCGCATGTGATCCACCACCCGCCCCGCCCGCTGGACCTGCGCATCGATGCGGTTGAGTTTGTCGGTCAGGTAATCGATCTGCACATCGCCGTTACTCAAGCGCTTGAGCACATTGACGATGGCCATGCGCATCACGTTCAGCGGCTGGTTGATTTCATGGGCCAGGCCGGTGGCCATTTCGCCGAGGGTGGCCATTTTCGCGCTCTGGGCAAGTTGCTGCTGCGAACGGCGGACTTCGGTGTTGTCGCGGCCCACGGCCTGAACCTCAAGCAAACGGCCTTGCGCATCGAACACGCCGCGATCCGACCAGACCCACCAGGCGTGTTCCCGTCCCGGCAGCTGCAGGTTGATTTCCGCCGTGCTGACCGGAAACTCCGGGCTCAGCTGGCCCAGTCGACGGAGAAACGCTGCCTGCTGTTCCGCCGACATCCAGCTGCCCAGGTTCACGCCTGGCAGTTGCTCGGGCAGGCATTCCAGGTACGTCGCCAGCGGGCGGTTACCGAAGGTCAGGGTCAGGTCCGGCCGATAACGGCAGATCATCGCCGGGGAATCCTCGACCAGAATCCGATAGCGCTCTTCGCTTTGTTTGACGTGCTCGGCGGCCAGGGTCGCGTCGGTCACGTCCAGCCACAATCCGACCGCTTCGACCGGCAGGCCAAGGTCGTCGCGTAACAGCTTGGCTTCGTCGAGCAGCCAGTGGTAGTCGCCGCGACTGTCACGCAGCCGGTAGCGCGCACGGACCGACCCTTCGCGAAGCAGTTGCCGAGAGCGTTCGAAATAGCGCTCGCGGTCCTCGGGATGGACCCGTTCTACCAGGGCTCCAGCTGCGCAATCGGCGAGGGTCCACCCCAGCAAAGGCAACAGGCTGTCGCTGAAAAAGCTCGGTTGCAACGCGCCTTCGGCATAGCGCTGCACATAGATTACCGCCGGTGAACTGGCGATCAGGTTGTCCAGTCGGGCATGGGCCGCCGCCGCCTGTTGCTCCTGATTCTTGATGTCGCTGATGTCGAGCATGAAGCCCACCAGCCGCCGGTTTTTGCCGATGCCCAAGGCCTGGCCCTGCAGGCGATACCAGATCGGTGCGTCTCGGCGATGCAGGCGCACACAGAGGAGCAAAGGCGTGCCCTCATCCTGCAAGTCTTGCAGGCGACTGCGCAGTTCTTCGCGGTCGGCGGGATGGAACTGCTCAAGCCAGTCAGGCAGGGGCAGGCGTGTATCGGGCAGGTCGAGGGTGCTGGCCAGCGACGGCGCCAATTGCACCTCGGCACCGTCGCTGAAAATTTCCCACCAACCGCTGCCCAGCAGGGCTTGTAACGAGTCCAGCCGCTCCAGTTGCACATGGTGCCGATACTCGCGCAAGCGCTCCAGCAGCGGGCCGGCGAGCGCTGCGGCGAGCTGCAACCAGTCGCGGGCGCCGACGTCGGGTGCTCGCTGCTGCGCCGGGTAAAACCCGCAGAGCAACCATGCGACCACACCTTGCGCGTCGTGATAGGGCACTGCAAACCCTTCAGCATTGCCGAAAGTGGCTTGCAGGCGCGGGTGCTCGCCGAGCGCAAGAGGCTGCGGGGCGGAGCCGTTCAAACTGTCGAGTCCGGTGCCCAGGCGCTGACCGTTTTGCCACAGTTGTGGGGCGTCGAAGGCGGCGTAGTGCTGGTGGATCTGCCAACCGTCTTCGTGCTCATCCAGCAATGCCAAGGCGATGCAAGGGACTTGATAACGCTGGGCCAGGCTCTGTAATTGCTCCGCCAACACCTCGGGCAGACGCGCCATGCTGCACAGGCGCAACTGGTCGCCGATCTGCGTCGCGAGCCATTGGGATTGTTCGCGGCTGCGCGATTGCCGACGCTCGTGCAACAAGTCGCCGATGTCCAGCAACTGCAGCAGCCAGGCGTCAGCCCACGGCTGCACCCAGCCGCGCAGGTGCAGGGGGGACCCGCTGAGGCTGTAAAAATCCAGGTCCAGCAGTTGCCCCTGCCAGTCGGCCGGTGTGCCTTCAACGACGAGGAAGCTGTGGGGCAAGAGAAAATCCAGCAGGTGCGGCGCCCGGGCGGCGGTCAGTTGCTGGGCCAGCCCATGCCGCAACGGACCGGTCAGATGAAGCACCCGGCCTTCGGCATCCAGATGCATCTGTAAACCGACATCCGGCACGCTCAAGCGGCTCGGCGCGTTCTGGGGCGGTGGCGTTTGGCGATTGAGCAGGCGCCCGAACAGTCTGTCCCCGGAGCTCAAAATTGCAGGCTCGAACTGGCGGTGAGCGTGGCCGGCAGATTGGGTACCGAACCGATTCCCGGCAGGGTCAGAAACGGGATGACTTGCTTGAGTTTGCTGGTGGGGTAGTTGATGGAGACCTTCAATACCCCGCCTGCGTAAGTGGCGGTGGTGTCGGTGGCGACGTTGAAGTTCAGCGTTGCCGGAATCCAGGCCAGTTGCCGGCTCAGTTCAGCTGTGGCGACGGTCTTTATCACGGTGTCGTAACCGGGTGTGTTCGGGTCGAGCGCGACGCTTTGGCGCACAGCTTCTGCGGTCGACTGGTTGAAGGATTGCATAAGCAACAGCGGCAGGCTGTAGGTGACGATGCCGTAAAACACAGCGAAAAACATGACGAACACCAAGGCGAACTCAATCGCGATGGCACCTTTTTGCTGGCGGGGGAGGTTGGTTTTCATGAGTGCGTCTACCCTGACAATCACTGCGTAATGTCAGCATAGAATCATTCAGCCAAAACGGACGTTTTTTACCGAATGCAGAGTTTTTTCCTACTGGTGTGGCTGACGCTATGCGCCGAGCAGGATATTCGGCAGCGGCACATCGCCAATCATCTGACCCTGGGCGCCAGCTTGGTGGCACTGCTGTTTCTGGGGTGGACCGGCCGCACCTGGCTAGGGGCCGAAGCCGTGCAGGGTGGTTGGGCTTTTCTGTTGGCGCTGGCCTTCACGTTGCCCGGCTATGCGGCGCGGCGCCTGGGCGCAGGCGATGTGAAACTCATGACAGCGTTGGCTCTTGCGACGGACGGTATGCATGTACTGGGCACATTTATTGGCGCCGGATTGGCCAGTGTCTGTTGGCTGCTGCTGGCGCCAAGAGTCTGGCTTCTTTTGAGTCAGGACCTTAGGAATCTTCTTCAATATCTGGGACCCGGAACGTCAAATAAGCAGCCATTTGCACCCTTCGTACTGCTGGGTTTTTTGCTGTCCCTCGCCTGGATTCACTAGTCACCTGTTCTATGTACATAGTCAAAAAGTACGTCTACTTTCAAATCAGTTGTTGTACAGCCCGTGGCTGTCGGTACAGGAACAGCCAGCCTTTGTTTTTGCAGGGAGTTGCATGTGAACAAGCCTACCTCCGTAGTGAAAGTCCTTGTGGTCGATGATCAACCATTGATTGTCGAAGAACTTTGCGAGTTTCTTGAAAGCAGCGGTTACCGTTGTGTGCCATGTGAGTCCAGCGGTCAGGCAGTCGAACGATTCGCTGAAGACGCGGACATCGGCCTGGTGCTCTGCGATTTGCACATGCCCGGGCTGGATGGCATCCAGTTGGTCCAGGAGCTGCAACGGTTGTCCGGCAAGCATCGGGCGTTCGAAGCGATCATGCTCACCGGGCGCGCGGATAAGCAGGATGTGATCAAGGCTTTGCGCGCCGGGATTGCCGATTACTATCAGAAGCCGATTGACCTGGATGAGTTGCTCGAGGGCATTGCGCGACAGGAGGTGGCATTGCGGGAGCGGCAGAAGAGTTTGCAGTTGGGGCATTTGAATCAGAAGCTGCAGTATCTTTCCGAGTCGATCGATGACCTGTATCAGGATCTGGACAAGGTTCGGCGTAGTCCGCAGTCATCGAATTCCTCTGATAGCGATGACAGTGATCTGGATCGGATTGAGATCCCGGCGGTTTTCAATCAACTGTCGCCCAGGCAGTTGGATGTGGCGCGTTTGGTGGGCAAGGGGCAGACCAACTATCAGATTGCCTGTGAGCTGGGGATTACCGAGAACACGGTAAAGTTGTACGTGTCGCAGGTCTTGCGGTTGACGCACATGCATAATCGGACGCAGCTGGCTTTGGCGTTAACGCCCAGCAATTCGGGTTTGCGCCAGAGGGTTACGGCTCACTAGCACTGTGCGCCTGCATGATCGGGACTTTCGCATCCATCGCGCCACTTAGGCTCGTTAAGAGGGGCTGTTATCCCCCCGATCCGCTATCGACCTTCCCTCCCTCATCCTGATCGAAGAACTGCGGGATCTCATGCTCATAACTCTTCAGCCAGCGCTGCATGCTCAACTCGCGTTCCGTCGCGGTTGAGGTTTGCTGTTGGGTCGACGCGGCCTTGTTGCTTCTCTGCAGTTGCAGCCAGCCTTCGGTTTCCTGTTGTTGCGGCGACGCCGGGCCAGCCTCGATTGCGTGCGCAGCGACAGGCAGGGTCAGCAAGCCGAGGCAACAGATCAGTGTCGTTTTCATGACGTCTCTCTATTGAAGGTTCGGGGCCGTGACGGCGGCGACCTGGTTGGCATTGGCCGGGACTGTTTTGCCCGGGGTCTTCAGTTTTTCCGCGCGTGCCTGGGCTTCGGTGACTTGGGCGGGGCTCAGGCCGAGGCGGCTGACCAGTTCGGCGGCGCGACTCCAATCATCCTGGTAGATCAGCAATGTCACCAGATTCAACGCCGCCAGTTGATCGCTTTGCTTGAGCTCCATCGCCGTCAGAAACTCGAAGCGAGCATCTTCGACGCGCAATTGATTGAGGTACACCACACCGAGGTCGTTGCGGATTTTTTCGTCAGTGGGTGCCAGTCGTGCTGCCCGTTGCAAGTGGCTTTGAGCCTGGCGGTTATCGCCCTTCGCGGCGGCGAGTTGGCCCAGGCCATGTTCGGCTTCGGCAGCGAGGCAACTGCCGAGCAGGCTGCGGTACAACGGCTCGGCTTCGTTGCGGCCCAACAATCGGTAGACCTTGGCCTTGCGCAGTCGCACGTCAGCGAGGTTGTCGGGCAGGCTTTGCAGGTTGGCCAGGCTGGCGTGCAGTTTGCCATCGTTGGCCATGTCGTCGGCCAGGTTCATTGACAGTTGCTCATCGGAACTCAGCTTGCCGCAACGGGTGGTGTTGGTCAGGGCGTTCCAGGGCGTCTGACCGTTGCTCGCACAACCGCTCAGCAGCAGCAGACTCAAACCGGCAATCATTGCTCTCATCAGATTCCCTCTAGGAAGCAAAGGCCCGGGCCATGGCGGTGAAGCCGGGGCCGGCCAGCACGATCAACAACGCCGGGAAGAGAAACAGCATCATCACGACGGACATTTTGGCGGACATCTTGGATATGTATTCCTGCAAGCGCGTCAGGCGCCGGTCATCGAGTAACTGTTTGAGTACCAGCAGGGATTTCATCGCGCCGCCGCCCTGGTGGATCAACTGCTGAAGGATCACGCAGGTGTCGGTGAACTCATCCACCGCCAGCAACCGGGAGGCCTTGTTCAGTTCTTCGCCCAGCTCCAGGCCGGAATCGACACGGGCCAGCACCAGGCGCAGTTCATGGGTCAGCGCCGGCAGCAATTGTTTGCCTTCGTTGCTAAGGACGCGCAGCGACTGCTCCACGGCCATGCCCGATTCGAACAGGATGCGCAGCAGCGGAATGAAGGTGGAGATCTCGATCGCCAGTTGTGTCTGACGACGTTTGGCAGCCGCGGCCAGCAAGCGTTTGGGCAGCAGGTAGCCGAGGCCCGTGACAAAGGCCGGGGCGATCCAGTGGTTTTCCACAGGCGGGAAGAACAGGCTTTGGACCAGCATGCTCAAGGCCAGCGCGAGCACCGGCACGCCCACCTGGAACGCCGCGAACAACGAGCGTCGCCGGATGCTGCGCCAACCCAGACGGTTGAGCAGGATCTGGGTTTCATTGTCCAGTTTGACCGAGCGCTGGCCGATGCGGCTGCTGCCCAAGGCTTGCAGCCAATGCCCGACACGGTTAGCGCTCGGCGATTTGCCGTCCAGCCGTTGCGCCACCTGTCGGACTTGTCGCTGCTGCTTGAGCAATCCACTGATGAGCAGGATCCCGGCGGCCAAAAACAGCAGTGCGCTGATCAGCAAGGGAATCTTCATACGCTGCGCAACATGCGCCAGAGCGCAAGGCTGCCCACCAGCTGCAGGCCGAACGCGGTCGCGAGCATGATTCGCCCGGAATCGTCGTGCCACATGGCGAGCAAGTAGTGAGGATTGGCCATCAGGAAATAGCCGGCCAGCCCAATAGGCAAACAGCCCAGTACCCACGCCGTGACGCGGGTTTCACCGGTCATGGCGCTGAGCTGGCGCGCAGCCTGTTCGCGTTCGCGGATCATCTTTATCAGGTTCTCCAACAGCTCGCTGGCGTTGCCGCCGTAGCGATGGTTGACCTTCAAGCCGAGGGCAAACAAATGCAGTTCGTCTTTGTCATACAACCTGGCGAGGTCGGACGCGGCGTCCGGCAAACTGACCCCCAATTGCACGTTGCGCTGCAGCCGGCCCATGGCCTGTTTCAACGGATGTTCCGCGGTCTCGATGGCGCCCAGTACCGCATCCGCCAACGTTCGCCCGGACTTCAGGCTTCGCACCGCGTGATCGAGTAGCGGCGGCAGTTGTTCGATCATGCGTTTGAGCCGGCGCTGATAACGCCAACTGACATACAGCCGCACCGCCAAGGGCGGCACCAGCAACGACAGCAGGGCGCCGATCCAGCTGCCGACGGCAATACCGAGCAGGATGCCAAACACCCAGAGTGTCAGCCACAGACCGATGCGCTCAGTGGGGCGGCCGAGACCGGCGCGCAAAAACGCCCGTTCCAGGCCGGCCCATGAGGACTTCTCGACCACTCGCTGCGGCTGCTCGTGGGCCAGTCGATCAAGGACCCGATCGGTCCCGGACTGGCGAATGCCGCGATAGAACAAGCGCACCGACAACCCGAACAAACCCAGGCAGACAAGAATGAGCAGCAGCGGTTTGAGCATGCCGTGGCCTTCAATACGCTGAGGGAGAAAGCGCCGACTCGCGGCGCAGTTTGTCGCCGGCGGGGTTGACCGCCTCGCGCAGGAAACCGACACCGCTGCGCCGGTCGAGACGGAACAAGGTGTTGGTGACGTAGACGTCGTCGCGGATGCCGATTACCTCCACCACTTCACTGACGCAGCGGCGGCCATCGGGCATGCGCGTCAACTGAATCACCACGTCCAGGGCCGCGCAGATCATTTGCCGCAGGGTCCGTTCGGCGATGGTGCGGCCAGTCAGGCCGACCAGCGTTTCCAGGCGCAACAGTGCGTCCTGGGCGTTGTTGGCGTGCACGGTGCTCATGGAGCCGTCGTGACCGGTATTCATCGCGGTGAGCACATCGACCACTTCGACACCGCGAATCTCGCCGAGGATGATCCGGTCGGGACGCATCCGCAGGGCGTTGCGGATCAGGTCGCTGGACTTCACTTCGCCGTGGCCCTCGGCATTTGGCGGGCGTGTCTCCAGGCGCACGACGTGCGGGTGGCCGAGTTGCAGTTCGGCCACATCCTCGATGGTGACAAGCCGTTCGTGCGGGCTGATCAACTGGCTGAGGATGTTCAGCAACGTGGTTTTGCCGGTGCCGGTGCCGCCGCTGATCAGGATGTTGCAGCGTCTGCCCACGGCCTCCTGAATGAATTCCAGGATCGCCTGGTCGATGGTTTGCATCGCCATCAGGTCGGCGCTTTTAAGCATGTCCTTGCGGAATTTTCGAATCGACAGGCATGGGCCGTCGAGAGCGATCGGCGGGATGATCGCGTTGACCCGGCTGCCATCCGGCAGGCGCGCATCGACCATCGGGGACGACTCGTCCAACCGTCGGCCCAGGGGCGCGAGGATCCGCTGCATCACGCGTTCGACGTGATGCGCGTCGACAAAACGCAGGTCGCTCTGATGCAGGATGCCGTCGCGTTCGACGAACACCCGATGCGGCCCGTTGACCAGGATTTCGCTGACCGCCGGATCGCGCAACAGCACTTCCAGCGGACCGAAACCGGTGAGCTCATCGACGATTTCTTCGGCCAGGCGTTCCATCTCATAGCGGGAGATCGCCAGGTGCAAACGGGCGATGTACTCGGCCACTTTATCGATGACGAATTGCGAGAGCACTTGCCGCGAGCCTTCGAGCAGGTTTTTCCCCGACTCTTCAATGGCGTCGATGATGTAGCGGTGCAGCACCAGTTTCAGGCCTTCGTGGTCTGTGTTGCCGGTGGAGGTGCGCACCGGAGCGCCGAACAGTTTTTCGCCGTTCATGGCGTGCCCCTCAAGCGGGTGAACCAGCCCGCCTTGGGTTTGGCCAGGCCTTCGGAGCGCCTGGCCAGGCGTTCGCCGAGGTTCCGCAGGCTTTGGGTCAGGCCATCGCGGGGGGCCAGTTCAAACAGGGTGACGCCCTGGTTTTTGGCATTGAGGCGTACTTCCGGGCTGTAGGCGAGCGTTGCGATGACTTCCATGCCGAAGCTTTTACCGAGGGTTTCCGGGTCCGGCGCGACGTTGCGCAGGTAGCGGTCCACCAGCAGTCGCGCGTGATCGAGCTTCATGCCTTTTTCGCGCCAGAGGGTGAGCAGGACCAGATTGCGGCGGCAGTCGATCACGTTCTGGTCGGTGTACCAGATCAACTTGTCGCAATGGCTGACAAAGGTGCGCAAGGCTTCGCTGTCGGACTGGCCGGTGAGGTTCACCACGATGTGCTGGAAGTGTTGGCGCAAGGCGCTGAGCAACATGTACAACTCGGCGGCGCTGGTGCGCTCCAGGGGATCATCGTTGTTGGCGTAGGCGAGGATTCGCAGCCCGGCATCGCAGCTGGTGAATGCGCTGTCGATCAGCGTCGCATCGAGGCGCCGCAAATGCCGCAGGGCATCGCCGAAGTGAAACGAGCTTTCCAGGCCGAGCAGCGCCAGGCTGTCGCCGCGTGGCAGGCCGAGGTCGAGCAGCAGCGTTTGCTGGCCACTCTTCTGCACCACTTGCGCCATATGGCTGGCAAGCAGTGCCCCGTCGGCGTTGCTCTGCACACCGTAGAGCACGGTCAATCTGCCCAGTTGCGTATTTGGCGCCACGGACGGCATGCGTTTGCCCAGCCGGCGCACCAGGCCTGTGACTTCACTGGAACGCGAGCCATACGCGACGAAATCCCGGGCCCCGGCGCGCATGGCATTGAGCACCAGCTGATTGTCCATGCCGTCCCCCAACGCGACGATCGCGAGCATCGGTTTGGCTTCCAGCGCACCCTCGATCAATGCGCTCTGGGTTACCACGTGCTCACGATCGAGGCCGACGAACACCAGACTGGCGAAGGTCACATCCACCAGCGCCAGCAACTCGTCGAGACTGCCGCCACCGGCGCTGACCACCTGGCCCAAGGGTGCGAGGGCGCCTTGAAGCCATTCAAGGTCGGTGCTGTTGCGTGTGATCGCGAGGAAGGTCTGACTCAGGCTTTGACTCTGGCTCATTGCGATAATCCGCTGCGTTTGTCGAAGTTGCCGTTTTCGAGGAAGTACAGGCGATACCAGTTCGGGTCGTAGTTCCGCAGTTTTTCGCCGGGCAACGAGGGCAACTGTGCGTTGGCGGCCAGCGGCTGCACCAGGTGCGGCGTGACGATCATCAGCAGTTCGCGTTCTTCGCGCTTGAGCTGAGAGTTGCGAAAGAACGCGCCGAGAATCGGAATATCGCCCAGCCCGGGAAACTTGCTGACTTCGGACGCGTTGTGCGTGCTGATCAAGCCGCTGATGACGAAACTCTCGCCGTCGGCCAGCGAGATGCTGGTGTCGGTGCGGCGAATGGTAAACGCCGGCACGGTGGTGCCGCCGATGGTCACGCCGTTGTTGTAATCCAGTTCGCTGACTTCCGGTGCCACTTTGAGGGCGATGCGGTCGTGGCTGACCACGGTCGGCGTGAGCGTCAGGCGGATACCGAACTCCTTGTATTCGATGGAGTAGCTGTTGCTGTTGGCGCTGGGCACCGGGATCGGGATTTCACCACCCGCGAGGAAGCTCGCACTCTGCCCGCTGAGGGCCACCAGGCTTGGTCGCGCCAGGGTGTAGGCGAAGCCGCTGCCTTCCAGGGCGTTGACGATGCCGAGGAATTTGCTGCTGCCACCGCCCCAGACAATGTTGAAGCTGTCGTTGAGCAACGGGATGCTCGGCGCCGCGATGCGTGGATCGATATTGAACAGCGGCACGACGCCTGGCGTGACGCCAGTGTTGGGAACCGTGCCCGGGGCGCCGAAGAGAAAGTTGTTCGAGGCCTTGCCGAAAATCGAGGTGCCGGCCTCTTTCAGTTTGGTCCGGCTGACTTCGACAAAGCGGATATCGGTCTGCACTTGCGACGGCAGCAACGTGTCATCGGACGGCAGTTGCGCGGCAGTGGTCATGGCTGCCGTGGCCCGCCCCTGAACGAACACCATGCTCTGGCGCGGTGCGCTGGCGCAGGCTGTCCAAACCATCAGGCTGGTGGCGCCGGGCGCCATGCCGGTGAGCAAAAAGGCTTGGTTGCCATTGACGCGCACGTCGGCGATTTTCGGGTCGCCCACGGCCACTCGCGTGATCGCCACCGGGGACTGCACCTCCTGTTGCAGCCCTTCACCGACTTCCAGCGCTGCCGGCAATGCAGCGAGTGCGGCGCAATTTCCTACGGCGGCTGACGTCGCCGTCAGCGGCAGTCCGCTTAACAGAGAGACCCAGAGCAGGCCTTGAAACATGGGCATGGAACGTCTGCGCATTTAGATGCGTCCTTGCTCGATTCAGGGAGTTTGTTGCGTGATTTCGTTGCCGCGAATGACCTCCACACTCGACCTGCGCGGTGCTGCGACGTTGCTAGTGCTAGTGGTGGTGATGGGCTTGGGCGCGGGCGTCATGGCCAGTTGGCTGAACTGGATCAGCTCGCGGTTGGCATTGGCGAGGTTGGCCGAAGCATCGCTTTCGCCAGCCCAGTAACGGGCCAGGCGTTTCTCCTCGGCGCTGCGCACCGCCAGGCGTAACACGCCGGCCTGAGCCGCAAGCATCAGACGACTCAAGAGTGCTTCGGGAACGGCGAGCACCACCGTCCGGGCGCTGACGCGCGACTGTTCCTGCTTGAGCTTTTCTTCGCTGCTGCGCGCCGGGCTGGCGGGTTGGCCGTCGTTGGTCAGCCCCAACTGTTCGCCGACCCCGAGTACACGCAGGGCCGGGACAACCAGTTGAGCCGATGGCTGCGGGTTGTTGGTGTCCAGGCGCAAAAACAGCAGCACATCGACGTAGTCCCCCGGTGTGAGTTGCCCTCCGGCGTTGATAACTTCATCGACGGCCACGGCGAGGGCGCGCTCATTTGGGCGAATCATTCGCGCCAGTTTGCTGCCGGCCTCGAAGCTTTCGTCATTGAGCCAGGTGCCGGCGGCCAGGGCGCGCCAGGTCGTCTTTCCGATAGCTTGATCGATCCGGCTCAGGCTGCCGGCGGGGACGATGGCGAGTTTTTCCACGGCCACGTCGGCTGCGGTGATTTGCTCGAACGGCGCGACGTCACGCAGCAGTACCACTACCGGATGACGGGTGGGATCCTCGACGGAAGCAGATGCCTGTGGGGAGGGGGCGGACGAGCCCGTGTCAACTGGCGCGACAGGTTCGGCAGTGGGTTGACGGCTTAACGTGAGGCCCCAGTAACCGGCAATCATGGCGCCCACCAGCAGCACGCCGGCCAGGCCCAGGGTGACACGACTGTTCATAACGGCTCTCCCTTTCCCGCTGCTCAAACAACCTCGTCTTTTCCGACGAGACAACTTCTCAAACAGGCAGCTATGAACTTGAACTATTTCGCTATTTGACGGTAGCGCAGCTAAAGCGAAATGCCATTACTGTTGTGAAAATTACTAATGAAGGGCGCAAGGCGGCGCGGTTTCTTTGACGTCAACGAAAGGGCTAATACTTTAGTAATAATTCATTCTTACAGTTGCTGGCAGGGGGAATGCCGACAATGCTGATACTGGCATAGGGGAATCATGTTGCGATTGCGCAACACCCGTCGTCATCAAGGAGAAACGTCATGTCCTTCACCAAGCTCGCTCAGAAGATCAAATCCGAAATCGCTTTTTACCAAGGGCTGGCCAAAGATACCGAGGGTGCTTCGGGTATTGAGTACGCGGTCGTGGCCGCGATGGTTGCGTTGGTGATTGCGGGGTTGAGTTCGGATATTGAAGGGGCGATCAGCACTCTGTTCGGCAATATCAAGACGGCGCTGACATAACCGCGGTGGAAGTGCCGCGGGGCAAACTGCCAAACCCCCAGGATTCTAACGTCAGTGTTTAGTCCATTTCAGGTGTTGCCCATGAACGCTCCCGCACTTGCACGCCAACAGCTTCTTCTGGTCGATGATGAAGAGGACGCGTTGCTGGAGTTGGCGGAGTTGCTCGAAGGCGAAGGCTTTCATTGTTTTGCCGCCACCTCAGTGAAACTTGCGCTGCACCATCTGACTCTCCACCCGGATATCGCGCTGGTCATCACCGATCTGCGGATGCCGGAAGAGAGCGGCATGTCGCTGATCAAACGGCTGCGCGAACATACCTCCCGGCAACATTTGCCGGTGATCGTGACGTCGGGCCACGCGGACATGGAGGACGTCAGCGACATGCTGCGATTGCAGGTGCTCGACCTGTTTCGCAAGCCGATTTATCACGTGCGGTTGCTGGAGACGCTGAATAACCTGTTTCCGCAGCCACGGTTGAATCTGGTCAATCTGTAAATCCCCCACCTCCCCCAAACCCCACGGACCCGTGGCGCTGGCTTGCCAGCGAAATCGGTCTGACGCCCGCCTTCATCCGGTTCGTTACGACCTACAGCTGATAACTGAAACTGATGCTGTACCTCGGTTTGCGATTGAACGTATCCAGTGCCTCATCCGACATCGGCTTGGCCGCTTCCAGCGCGATGTTGTAGTACTTCGCATCGCCAATTCGCAATCCAACCGCCGCCGAGGACAGGTTGTTGCCCTTGATCGGCAACTCGTTGAACCAGGTCCTGGCGCGATCCATCACCACATAAGGTTGCAGCACCCTGACCCAGTTGCCGTCGCGGTTGAAGCTGTAGTTCAGCTCATATGCCACCCCCCATCCCTTGTCGCCCGAGGCCTGATCGTCAGGGTAACCACGGCCGAAATTTTGTCCGCCGAAAACCGCGCGTTCACTTTCGGGCAAGGTGTCATCACTCCAGTACAGCGCGGCGGAAATCACCCCCTGCCAGTTGTCGAAAAACTTGTCGCTCTGCACGCCTGAGAACCGCAGGCGGAAGAAGTCCAGGTCGAGCTCAGGGTTGTTGGTTTTTGCGCCCATGCCGTCGATGCCCTGATACAGCCCGCCGCTGAGAATGCGCAGTTGTTGTTCATCGGCCTTGCGCCAGTCGCTTTCGAAGGCGAGGGCGCGAAGGTCGGTGCGTTCCTCGAGGGTCAGCGGGAAGCCGACGACCTGGTAGCGTGTCTTGTCGTTGACCGCGTACAACCGCGATCCGGCGCTGAGCAGCTCGTTGGGTGACGCAATGAACGGGTGACTGAAGCCGATGGAATAGCGATCGTTTTCCCGGTGAGGCTTGAGTTCGATGCCGTTGTCCAGTTGCACGTTGGTGCCCAGGTCGGCGCGGTAACGTGAGGCGGACAAGGCCAGTTGTGTGCCTTCTGCGTTGAGGTACTGGTTGTAGTCCAGGCGGTAGTAATGCTCATCGTCGTCCCCAGGCGGAAACAGCCCGCTGAGGCTCAGTTGTTCGCCCATGGCCGTTTGTGAGTTGCTGCTCGCGCCGAGCAAGGCCTGGGTGCCGTTGCGGTTGTCCTCGGTAGCACTCAGTGAGCTGGTAAACGGCTTGCGACTGGCCTGGGCAATGAGGTAAGCCGCGCCGTCGGTGGTGCCCGGCGGCGGCACTTGGGCCTGCAAGGTCACGCCGGGAATGCGGCTCATCAACGTGGTGTAGCGCTCGAAAGTCTTGCGCGTCAGGGGCCGCTCGGTCTGGAGTTTGGCCACCAGTTTGTCGAGCAGCCCCTTGACCCGCCCGACGTCGCCCTGCAACCGGTAATCCTTGATGTAACCCTCCACCAGCACCACGCGCACCACGCCATTGTCGAAGGACTGTTGAGGCAGAAACGCGTAGGACAGCAGATACCCGTCCTGCTGATAACGACGAGTGATGCTGCGGGTGGCTTCGATCAGATCGGCGAGGCTGGTTTCGTGGCCAAGCAAAGGCTGGAAGAGCGTTGCCAGTTCGCCGAGCGGGTAAATCGTCCCGCCTTTGATCTGCACGGTTTTGAGGGTGACTTTGGTGCCCATCATCAACGGTTGGCCCTGGGTCGCTCCGGGCTCCGGCACCTGCAGCGGCGCAGCCGTCGGGCGGTAGGCGTCGGCGGGAAGGTTCGGGACAGGGAGATTGCGAATGGTTTCGTTGCTGTTGAGAAAACTCGGAAGGGTGTCTGCAAAGGTACAGGTACTGACGGTGAGGAACAGCAAAGACGCAACGCGCATAGGACACTCCCTGTTCAATTCGCTACATCATTTGGATCTTCATGTCCCAAAGAAAGGGCGGAAGACTCATGCGAATCTTCCGCCTCCAACCAAGCGTAGGCGCTGTAGTCAAGGCCGTCGAATCGGCCAGGTGCAATCAGCGATTGTTGCCGCCCAGGCCGCCGAGGAGTCCGCCAAGACCGCCGCCGGTGCCGCCGTTGACCAACCCGCCAACGCCGCTGACGGTATTGCCCAAGGAGGTGACAGTGTTACCCAGTGCCGCGGTGACCGCGTTGGTATTGCTGGCGACAATCGCGCCGCCGAGGTTGGCGACCGCGCCGCCGGCCTGGCCGGTCAGGCCCGCGGTCGGACTGCCGAGGCCGGTGGCGGCGCCGACGTTTTGGGTGAGGCCGGTGACGGCGCTGGTCACCGGGTTGAGCGCTGTGCCGATGTTGCTTCCGACGCTGGCCAGTGCGGCGGTCGGGCCGACATTGGCGACACCGCTGCCGCCCAGGCCGCCGCCTACAGTGGCGACCAGATTGCCGCCGGCAACAGCGTTTTTGCCCGCCGTGCCGACCACCCCGTTACTGCCGCTCAGGCCCTGGCCGAGGTTGACCACCGCGCCACCAACGGTTTCCAGCAGGCCGTTGCCACCCAGACCACCGCCGCCGGTGCCCGAATCCTTGCCGTTGGACACCAGGCCACCGGCCTTGCCGACCGTGGTGCCGGTGTTGCTCAGGGCGTTGCCGAGGGTGTCCGTCACTGGATTGCCATTGCCGGCATCGGCGACGTTGTCACCCACGCCATCGACGGTATCGCCGACTTTCTTGATCACACCTTTGAGCGGATCGCCCAGGCCGGTGGCGTCGCCTGCTTTGTCCGTGGTGTTCTCGACCAAGGCAATCACCGGCACCAGTTTGCTTCCGATCTCCTTGGTCACCGACCCCAACGGACCGGTGGTGGTTGCGGTGCTCAAGGTGTCGCCGAGCATGGTGACTCTTTCGCCGACGCCATCCAGCACTGGCGCGACTTTGGTGACCACGCCGCCCACCAGCGGTACGCTGCTGGTCGCGGTGGCGAGCTTGCCGCTGACATCGGAGACACCGTTGCCGACATCCTGCACCACGCCGCCCACCGAGGCGGCCGTGACGCCAAGACCATTCGGGTCGGTGGCCAGTTTGCCAATGCCGTTGCCCAAGCCGTCACCCAGTGTGGTGACTACATTGCCGGTGGTGTTGGCGACGCTTTGAACCACACCACCCACCACGGGAACTGAACTCAGGGAATTGCCGAGCTGCCCGACGCCATCGCCGAGGCCGCTGACTGTTGTGCCGACATCCTGTACCAGTGTGGTGGTCACCAGCGGCGAGGCAGTCGGCGTGGTCGTGCCGCCACCGCCTGTACCTCCACCCGTTCCGCCGCCCGCTCCGCCACCGCTTGCGCCACCGGCGCCCGCCGTGTTCGTGCTGTCAGGGGACGAACCGTCGGAGCTGCTGTGATGACCGCCACCGCCGCTGCTGCAACCGACGAGGCCGAGAGAGAGGATGAGCGTCAATGCCGTTGCCGATTTACACCATACGTGAGTGTTCATGAGTGAGATCCCTTGCACCTGTAACAACGTCGTTGTTGTCGATGGCTTGCCGTTTCTGTCGTCGGCAATGCCTTCGTCCGTTGTCCACATCACAATCGCAAAGGCTCTGAGGCACCATTCTCCAGTTGGTATTAACCTTTTAGATACGGACGCGCCGGTGCCGCCTAAGCACTAATACCTTGGGTGTGGTTTTTGCCGGTGGCGGGAGATAAATTTGTTTTAAATCAATGTGCAGTGTTGTTTGGCGGAGGCGTGGGGAGCGGCGAAAAAACTGAAGTGATATATACAATTAAACATGTTCAACGCCCGATCCGACTGTCTGCACACGACCCGCAGGTGCTGGTTTGCGAGCGCCTGCAGTGTTTGTGTGAAGCTCAAGTCGGGTGTCAGGCCACCGGCCGCCAATGGCCGACCATATGTTCCAGATCGCCCACGCCTACCAGGCGAAAATCCCCACTCGAAGCCGCCGTGCTGGCGAGCAATGTCACTTCGCCGGGCAAGCGCACCGGCTTGCGAAACTGCACCGCGATCTCGACATTCGCTGTAGGCAAATGATCCGCCAGCGCGGCCAGGGTCCGTGCCTTGTTCCACAGTCCATGAGCGATGGCCGTAGGGAAACCGAACAGTCTGGCGCTCACCGCACTGAGGTGTATCGGGTTGTAATCCCCTGACACCCTGGCGTATTGCCGGCCGATGTCCGCAGGTGCTTTCCAGCGGGCGACTTCAGTCAGCATCATCGTCGAGGCCAGTACCTCCTCGACGGGCTCGCCTTCAAGTTTGACCCCGCGACACAGCATCCGGCTTTGCGCTTCCCACAACGGTCCCAGCTGATCATCGAGCGTGGTCAGCAGATCGAACGTCGCGCCCTTCGCGTGGGGTTGCAGATTCTGCACCTGCACGCTGATGCGGACACGGTTCACGCCGCCCATGGGCCGCAAGACGCGAATGCGGTTGCTCAGGTGAATCAACCCCAGCAGCGGGAACGGGAAATCCTTGTCAGTCAGCAGTTGCATCTGCAACGCGAACGCCAGGATGTGGGGATACGTCGGCGGCAACAAACCGTTGTCGGCAAACCCGCAGACGTTGCGATAAGCCGCCAGACGTTTCGGATCGACATCGACCCAGCAACGCAAACCCGAATCGGGCAACGTGGAGCCGGTGATCTTGCGTCGCGTCGCGGCCTGCACATACAACCCGGGCAGGCTTGGTTCGCGGTTGAGCGTGTGCCAATCGGTAATCATCACTAAGCCCCCAAAACACTTTGTCCGCAGACGCGCAGCGCTTGCCCGGTGAACGCGCCGGTGCCCGGTTGCGCCAGCCACGCCACCGCTTCGGCGACGTCTTGCGGCAGGCCGCCCTGGCCCAGCGAACTCATGCGCCGGCCCGCTTCACGCAGGCCGAACGGAATGTGCGCAGTCATTTGCGTCTCGATGAACCCCGGCGCCACCGCGTTGATGCTGATGCCGCGTTCGTTGAGCAGCGGCGCCCAGGCTTGGGCCAGACCAATCAACCCGGCCTTGCTCGCCGCGTAATTGGTTTGCCCGCGATTGCCGGCGATGCCGCTGATGGACGCCAGCAAAATCACCCGGCCGTTGTCGCGCAGGGTGCCACTGTCGAGCAAGGCCTTGGTCAACACCTGTGGGGCATTGAGGTTGACCGCGAGCACTGCGTCCCAGAATTCCGGGGTCATGTTGGCCAGGGTTTTATCGCGGGTGATACCGGCGTTGTGCACCACAATGTCGACGCCGTCAGGCAGTTGCTCGATCAACTGCGTGCCGGCGTCTTCCGCGCAGATATCCAGGGTAATGCTGCGCCCGCCGAGGCGTGCGGCGAGGGCGTCGAGATCGGTTTTTGCCGCGGGCACGTCGAGCAGGATCACGTCGGCGCCGTCACGGGCCAGGGTTTCGGCAATCGATGCACCTATGCCGCGTGCGGCGCCGGTGACGAGAGCCTTGCGCCCCGACAACGGACGCGTCCAGTCCGTCACCGGCGTGGTGCAGGGGCTCAAGTGAATCACTTGTCCGGAGACGAACGCGCTTTTTGGCGAAAGGAAAAACCGCAACTGGCCTTCCAGTTGATCCTCGGCACCTTCGCCGACGTGAATCAGTTGCAAGGTGCCGCCACTGCGCAGTTCCTTGGCCAGCGAACGACTGAAACCTTCCAGGGCACGCTGAGCGCTGGCAGCAAACGGATCGCTCAACGTCTGCGGTGCGCGCCCGAGAATGACCAGGTGCGCGGAGTCCTCGAGGTTTTTCATCAGTGGCTGGAAGAACTCGCGCAGCTGTTTGAGCTGATCGGTATGCATCAGATGACTGGCGTCGAACACCACTGCCTTCAGCTTCGGGCCGTGACCGGGAATCCACGCGGTGGCGATCGAGGGTTCGCTGTCGTAGCTGTAAATCGCATCGGTCAGGCGGTTGGCGAAAGCGCTGACATTCTGCGCCAGCGGCCCGCCGCCGATCAGCAGCGCCCCTTCGACAGGGCGCAGTCGACCTGCCTGCCAGCGTTCCAGCCGAACCGGCGTCGGCAGACCCAGGGCGCCGACCAGACGGTGGCCGATGGATGAATTGGCGAAGTCGATATAGCGATCAGACATGGAACGCGCTCCAGTAGCTGGGGTTCAAAGTGTGGACCACGAATGGCAATCAGTCGTTCGATTCACGAGATAAGGCCTACGCTTGGACATTGCGGAGGTTTTCAGGAACACGCAGACCCTGTGGGAGTTGCAGTGTTTTTTAAATTGTTCATCAGGAGCTTTTCATGACTCAACTGCGCCGCGTCGCGATTATCGGTGGTAACCGGATTCCCTTCGCCCGCTCCAACGGGCCGTACGCTACCGCGAGTAACCAGGCGATGCTCACCGCAGCGCTCGAAGGCCTGATCGAGCGTTTCAACCTGCACGGTCTGCGCATGGGCGAAGTGGCGGCGGGCGCGGTGCTCAAGCATTCCCGGGACTTCAACCTGACCCGCGAATGCGTGCTCGGCTCACGGCTGTCACCGACCACCCCGGCCTATGACATTCAGCAAGCGTGTGGCACCGGACTGGAAGCGGCGCTGCTGGTGGCCAATAAAATCGCCCTGGGCCAGATCGAGTGCGGTATTGCCGGCGGCGTCGACACCACGTCCGACGCGCCGATCGGCATCAACGAAGGTTTGCGCAAAATCCTCCTGCAGGCCAACCGCGCGAAAACCACCGCCGACAAACTGAAAACCTTTTTGCAACTGCGCCCCGGGCATCTCATTCCGGAATTTCCCCGCAACGGCGAGCCACGCACGGGCCTGTCGATGGGCGAGCACTGCGAGTTGATGGCGCAGACCTGGAACATTCCGCGCGCGGAGCAGGATCAACTGGCGCTGGAGAGTCACCAGAAAATGGCGGCGTCATATACCGAAGGCTGGCACAACGACCTGATGACGCCGTTCCTGGGCCTGACCCGCGATAACAACCTGCGCCCGGACCTGACCCTGGAAAAACTCGCTTCGCTCAAACCCGCCTTCGAGAAAAGCGCCAAAGGCACGCTGACCGCCGGCAATTCGACGCCGCTCACCGACGGCGCGTCGCTGGTGCTGTTGGGCAGTGAAGAATGGGCGAAGGAGCGCGGCTTGCCGATCCTTGCGTATTTACGCGATGGCGAAGCGGCGGCGGTGGATTTCGTCAACGGCTCCGAAGGGCTGTTGATGGCGCCGGTCTACGCGGTGCCACGCCTCCTGGCGCGCAATGGCCTGACCTTGCAGGACTTCGATTACTACGAAATCCATGAAGCGTTCGCCGCGCAAGTGCTCTGCACCTTGAAGGCCTGGGAAGACCCCGAGTACTGCAAAACCCGCCTCGGCCTCGACGCGCCACTGGGCTCCATCGACCGCAGCCGGCTCAACGTCAAAGGCAGTTCACTGGCGGCGGGGCATCCGTTTGCGGCTACCGGCGGACGTATTGTGGCCAGCCTGGCCAAGCTGCTCGACGCCGCAGGCAAGGGGCGAGGGCTGATCTCGATTTGTGCGGCTGGCGGGCAGGGTGTCACCGCAATAGTTGAGCGTTGAATCAAGACCTGTGGGAGTAAGCCTGCTCGCGATGGCTGCGGCACATTCAACATTAATGTCGCCTGACAGTCCGCCATCGCGAGCAGGCTCGCCCCACAGGGGATCAGCGGTGTTGAATGCGGGAGTGGCTTGGCCTAACGTCGACGCTTTAGCAACCTTGCAACACAAGGCTCATCAATGCCGACTAACGGACAACTCTCCCTCGAACGGACAATTCCCGCACTGACCTTACTGCCGCGCCCCCTGTATGCGCGGGCGGAAAGCCTCAACGCCGGTTCGTGGACATCGTCTCATCGCCATGACTGGGTGCAATTTTCCTACGCGATCAGCGGCGTTCTCGGCGTGCACACCGCCGAGGGCAGTTTCTTTGCGCCGCCGCAGTGGGGGATCTGGATTCCGGCGGATGTCGACCATCAGGTCGTGACCTCGATGCGCGCCGAGATGCGCAGTCTTTATGTGCGCCGAGAGGATTGCCCTTGGGCGGACGATCGCTGTCGGGTGTTGGAGGTGACGCCGCTGGCCCGGGAGTTGATCAAGAGTTTTTGCCTGCTGCCCGTGGAATATCCACAGGGCGACAGCCCGGAAGCACGGTTGGTGAGTGTGTTGCTGGACCAGTTGGCGAATCTGCCCGAAGTCGGTTTCTCGCTGCCGTTGCCGCGTCATGAGCGCTTGCTGGGTCTGTGCAATGAGCTGATCGAAAGTCCTGAGCGGACTGTGACCTTGCAGGAATGGGCGCAGCGACTGGGCACGTCGGAAAAAACCCTGATGCGCCTGTTTCAGCGTGAAACCGGGTTGAGTTTTCGCGGCTGGCGTCAGCGGATGCGACTGCTGTCGTCGTTGAATGTGCTGGAGGAGGGTGACAGCGTGACGAATGCCGCGTTGTCTTGTGGGTACGACTCGACGTCGGCGTTTATAGCGGCGTTCAAAGGGTTGTTCGGGTTTACCCCCGGGGAATTGTTTCGACAGTAATTGTGGCGAGGGAGCTTGCTCCCGCTGGAGCGCGAAGCGGTCCCAGATCAGTCCACGCGGAGTCTCAGGATGGTCCGCATTTTCCAATTTTCACGACTGCTTCGCAGCCGACGGGAGCAAGCTCCCTCGCCACAGTTATAAGCGATTTTGGATCAGGTTCTGAAACGACGAACCAACCCGTCCAGTTCATTCGACAATCCGGCCAGGCTCTGGGAATCCAGCCGCGCCGAGTTCGCCAGTTCCGCCACCAACTGCGCATCGCCATGAATCTGGCTGATGTGCCGGTTGATGTCTTCCGCCACCTGGTGCTGTTGTTCTGCTGCCGTGGCGATCTGGGTGTTCATGTCGCGGATCACGTCCACCGATTCACGAATCTGCCCGAAGCTGCTGCGCGCCTCGCCGATGCGGGTCACCGACTGCTGGGACACTTCCAGGCTCGCGTGCATCTGCTGAGTGACCTGGCTGGTGCGCTTGGCAAGGTTGCCGAGCAGGCCGTCGATCTCCGCCGTGGAATCGGCCGTGCGTTTGGCCAGCGCCCGCACTTCGTCCGCCACCACCGCAAAACCGCGACCTTGTTCACCGGCCCGTGCCGCCTCGATGGCAGCGTTCAGTGCCAGCAGGTTGGTCTGTTCGGCGATCGAACGAATGGTTCCGAGAATCGACTGAATGTCATTGCTGTCGCGTTCCAGCTGTTGCATCGACTGGGCCGATTGTTCGATTTCCTGGCTCAGTCGATCGACGCTGGTCACCGCCGCATCGATCTGCTGCTGACCTTCTCGCGCCTGGCGCTGGCCACTGTCGGCCGACTCGGCGGCCTGGCTGCAGGAGCGCGCGACTTCGTTGGCAGTGGCGACCATTTCATGGAACGCGGTGGAGACCATGTCCACGGCTTCACGCTGGCGCCCGGCCGCTTCGGCCATGTCGCTGGAGACCTGGGTCGAGCTCTTGGAGGTGGCGAGGATTTTGGTCGCGGCGCCGCCGATGCTTTGGATCAGGTTGCGAATCGCCGCCAGGAACTGGTTGAACCAGTTGGCCAGTTGCGCGGTTTCGTCGCTGCCACGGACGTGCAGGTTTTTGGTCAGGTCGCCTTCACCCTGGGCGATGCCTTCCAGGCCATCGGCCACGCTGCGGATCGGACGCACGATGACGCTGGCGAAACTGGCGCCGACGATGGCGAAGACCACGGCCAGCACGGCGGCGATGATTGCGATCAACCAGGTCAGTTGGGTCGCGGTGCTCATCACGTCGCTCTGCTTGATCAGGCCGATGAAGGTCCAGCCCAGTTGCTCGGACGGCCAGACGTTGGCCATGTAGCGCTCGCCATTGAGTTCGACTTCGACCAGGCCTTTACCAGCCTTGGCCAGTTGCGCATAACCCTCACCGAGGCTGCCCAGGGCCTTGAAGTTGTGTTCCGGTTGTTTCGGATCGACCAGTACGGTGCCGGAGTTTTCCAGCAGCATCAGGTAGCCGGTTTCACCGAGCTTGATTTGCTTGACCAGTTCAGTGAGCTGCTTGAGCGACACGTCGATGCTGACCACGCCGCCGTTGGTGCCCAGCTTGTTATCGATGGTGCGTACGGTACTGACGTAGGACGTGTCATTTTCGGCCCAGTAATAGGCCTCGGTACGGAACGGCTTGCCCGGTTTGGCCTGGGCCGCCTTGTACCACGGACGCTGGCGCGGGTCGTAGTTCGCGAGCTTGGCATCGTCCGGCCACGACACGTAGCCGCCGGCTGCCGTGCCGAGGATGGCGTAGGCGTAGGACGGATGGGCGTTGCCCAGGTCCTGCAGGAAGCCGAAGATTTTTTTGTCCATCTCGCCCTGGGGAATGCTGGCGGCGTTGGCATTCATGTAGGTCTTGAGGCTGTCGTCGGAGTTCGTGATCAGCGGCTGCCTGGCCAGGTATTCGACGTTCTGGCTGATGCCGTCGAAGAACAGTTGCATGGCATTGCTGACCTGACGGATTTCGCGACCGCTGTTGTCGACGAATTCGTCCTTGGCATCACTGCGCAGGTTCAGCACAACGAGGGTGGCGACCAGCACCACGGGCAAGCAGGCGATGATTGCAAACGCCCACGTCAGCTTTTGTTTGATGTTCATCCGCGCTCCAGATTTTCTTGTAGGCCCACGCAGTGCAGATGACTCGCGGAATTATTGGCAGCCGTAAACGTACTTTTCGAACCCCTATCCCTTGGGGGCACCATCGTTTTCTATCGGAACGATCGTCGGACAATTCACTTTGTTACAGATGACTTCGGCTGCGGAAGGAGGAAATTTAGGGCTGTTGGAAAAAATCCTGCGAAGGGTGGCGACCGGTATGTCGGATTCTGTCGCAAATCCCCTTGCATCCCTTCTCCAACAAGTGCTGCCGGCTCGGCTATGATCCTTGGCGGTCGATGAACCTCGGCGGGTTTGTCGGGTTTTTCCGGCACATTGTGTGCATCCGCAACGTTCATAGGTCGGCAACCCCTCCCCCGAACGAGTGGATTGCCGTATAACGAATGACTTTCGCGTGTTTGGTAATAAAGGACCCACAATAAAAGCTGATGAAGACTCCAAAACGCATTGAACCCCTGATCGAGGACGGTCTGGTCGACGAGGTGCTGCGCCCACTCATGAGTGGTAAAGAAGCAGCTGTTTATGTGGTGCGCTGCGGCAACGAGTTACGTTGCGCGAAGGTCTACAAGGAGGCGAATAAACGCAGTTTCCGTCAGGCGGCCGAGTACCAGGAAGGCCGCAAGGTGCGCAACAGCCGTCAGGCCCGTGCGATGGCCAAGGGCTCCAAGTTCGGCAAGAAAGAAACCGAAGACGCCTGGCAGAACGCCGAAGTGGCGGCGTTGTTCCGTCTGGCCGGCGCCGGTGTCCGGGTCCCTCAGCCTTACGACTTCCTTGAAGGCGTGCTGTTGATGGAGCTGGTGGCCGATGAGTACGGCGATGCCGCGCCGCGTCTGAACGACGTGGTGCTGGAGCCGGATCAGGCGCGCGAATACCACGCGTTCCTGATTTCGCAGATCGTGCTGATGTTGTGTACCGGCCTGGTGCACGGTGACCTGTCCGAGTTCAACGTACTGTTGACCCCGACCGGCCCGGTCATCATCGACTTGCCGCAAGCGGTGGACGCGGCGGGCAACAACCACGCGTTCAGCATGCTGGAGCGTGACGTGGGCAACATGGCGTCCTACTTCGGGCGGTTTGCCCCGGAGTTGAAAAAGACCAAATACGCCAAGGAAATGTGGGCGTTGTACGAAGCCGGCACCTTGCACCCGGCCAGTGTCTTGACCGGCGAGTTCGACGAGCCGGAAGAGTTGGCCGACGTCGGCGGGATCATGCGCGAAATCGAGGCGGCACGCCTGGATGAAGAACGCAAACAAGCGGTCCGCGCGGCAGATGACGCGCCACCGAGCAAAACCGAAGAACCGCCTCCGCCCTGGATGCAGTGATCGGTTGACGAAAAACCCGGCTTCGGCCGGGTTTTTTGTCAAACGCTAAACCCTTTGCAGGATTGAATGTGGACACCTCCACCCGCAACGCCCAGCTGATCATCGCCGCCCGTCTGGTCTCGGACTTCGGCGCGTTCCTCAACATGGTCGCCCTGGCCACCTACGTCTACCTGCTCAGCAACAGCGCCATGAGCGTTGGCATCTTCCTCGCCAGTCGCGTGGGTGGAGGGATTTTTGCCAGCCTCATCGGCACCCGCTTCTATCGCCGCTGGGCCGGGCGTCTGCCGCTGATTGTCTTCGATGTGCTGCGCGCCGGATTGCTGGGGCTGCTGCTGGTCTTGCCGGTTACCCAGCAAGCGCTGCTGCTGCCGGTCATTGCCTTCGGGCTTGGCTTGGGCAACTCAATGTTTGCCATCGGCCTCAACAGTCAGCTGCCGCACTTGATCGAGGGCGATCAACTGCTCAAGACCAACGCCTGGATCACCTCGGCGTCATCGGCAGCCATGGTCGGCGGAAGTCTGGTGGCCGGGGTGTTGGTGGCAGCGTTTGGCTTTGAGGTGGTCTTCGCACTGAACGTAGTCACTTACCTGTTGGCCGCGTTGTTCATCCTGCCGCTGCGGTTTTCCGGACCGTCTCCCAGCGCCGAGCCCGATCACGAACGAGGCGAATGGTCAGCCCTGCGCCAGGGGCTGCGCGCTACGCCGGTGGTGGCGGCGATGCTCGCGGTCGCGATGGCCGATACCTTGGGCAGCGCCGCACACAACGTGGGTTTGCCGATCATTTCAAAACTGCTGACACCCGAATCCGCCAGCACCACGCTGGGCCTGATGCTGGCGGTATGGGCTTGCGGAAAACTCATCG
Organism: Pseudomonas sp. NFX71; assembly: GCF_048079215.1. Lineage (NCBI taxonomy): Bacteria > Pseudomonadati > Pseudomonadota > Gammaproteobacteria > Pseudomonadales > Pseudomonadaceae > Pseudomonas > Pseudomonas sp. NFX71. Next base: position 2,678,544 of record NZ_CP182230.1, read on the forward strand.
GCGCACGGATCGCCAGCCGCCTCAAAGGCTCGGATAACGTGAACCTGGAAAGACGGTTTTTCTTCGGGGTGCTGCTGATGTCCTGCGGCTTCATCCTGATGTTCCAGCAACAGACCCTCTACGGCTTGCTGCTGTTCTCACTGCCGGCAGGGTTGGGCGACGGTTTCTCTGAAGTCGGCCTGATGTCGCGCCTGCAACGAGAACCGGACAGCCTGCGCCTGCCGATTTTCAGTTTCCTGACGTTGTTGCAGATGACCGGGTTCGGTGTCGGTATGCTGATCGCTGCACCGTTTTACGCGTGGTGGACGCCCGGCGCAGTGGTGCTGCTGTTCCACGGCATTCCCCTCACCACCTTGCTGCTGGTGAAGGTGCTCGCGATCAGGAGCGAGCGGGTACGGCGCAACAACCCGACTCAAGATTTTTGAGGATCGGGCAGTCCGGACGGTGATCGCCATGGCAGTGCTCGACCAGGTCCTGCAAGGTATCGCGCAACTGACCGAGTTCGAGGATTTTCTGGTTGAGCTCGTCGATGTGCTGACGAGCCAGGGCCTTCACGTCAGCACTGGCGCGCTGACGGTCCTGCCAGAGGGTCAGCAGTTTGCCGACCTCTTCCAGTGAAAACCCCAGGTCCCGCGAACGCTTGATAAACGCCAGCGTGTGCAAGTCGTCATCGCCGTACACCCGGTAACCGCTGTCGGTGCGATGGGCCGCCTTGAGCAGACCGATGGACTCGTAATAACGAATCATCTTCGCGCTCAGGCCACTTTGGCGGGCTGCTTGGCCGATGTTCATCGGTTGTCCTCCAGATCCTTCGGTTTCCAGGTCTTCAACAGTAGCGCATTGCTCACCACGCTGACGCTCGACAACGCCATCGCCGCGCCGGCCAGCACCGGGTTGAGGAAACCGAACGCGGCCAGCGGAATGCCGATCAGGTTATAGACGAAGGCCCAGAACAGATTCTGACGAATCTTCGCGTAGGTCTTGCGGCTGATCTCCAGCGCGGCCGGCACCAGTCGCGGGTCGCCACGCATCAGGGTGATGCCGGCCGCGTGCATGGCGACGTCGGTGCCGCCACCCATGGCGATGCCGATGTCGGCGGCGGCCAGGGCCGGGGCGTCGTTGATACCGTCGCCGACCATCGCCACCACCCCGGTTTTCTTCAGTTCGGCGACGGTGGCGGCTTTGTCGGCCGGCAGCACCTCGGCGTGGACATCCTGGATGCCGAGCGCTTCGGCGACCACTTTGGCGCTGCCGCGATTGTCGCCGGTCAGTAGGTGACTGCTGATGTGCCGGGCGCTGAGTTGTTGCACCGCTTGCAGCGCGCCGGGTTTGAGGGTGTCACCGAAGGCGAACAGGCCCAGGACGGTTGGTTGCGGACTTTGCTCGATCAGCCAGGACAGGGTCCGGCCTTCGGTTTCCCACGCGGTTGCAGAGTCGGCCAAAGTACCGGCGCTTAATCCGCTCTCTTCCAGCAAGCGTCGATTGCCCAGCGCCAAACGGCGACCATCGAGGTTGCCGGCAATGCCCCTTCCGGTCAGGGATTGGCTGTCGCTGACATCGGCCACGGCCAATCCGCGTTCGACGCAAGCGTCCAGAACCGCTTTAGCCAAGGGGTGTTCACTGCCGCGTTGCAGCGCACCGGCCCATTTCAGCAAGGTCGCTTCGTCACCGTCGACGGCACTTAAATGGGCGATGCGTGGCGCACCCGAGGTCAGCGTGCCAGTCTTGTCGAAGACTACGGCGCTGACTTCATGGGCTCGCTCCAGTGCCTCGGCGTCCTTGATCAGAATGCCGTAGCGCGCGGCCACGCCGGTGCCGGCCATGATCGCGGTTGGCGTGGCCAGACCGAGCGCACAAGGGCAGGCGATCACCAATACCGCGACGGCATTGATCAGCGCCGTTTCGATGGGCGCGCCGTACAGCCACCACCCCATCAGTGTCGCCAGTGCAATCAGCAGGACCGTTGGCACAAATACCTGGCTGACTTTGTCCACCAGTTTCTGAATTGGCGCTTTTGCGGCTTGCGCGTCTTCCACCAGACGGATGATTCGCGCCAACACGGTTTCCGCGCCCAAGGCCTGGGTACGAACCAGCAACCGGCCTTCACCATTGATGGCGCCGCCGGTGACCTTGTCGCCAGGCTGTTTCGGCACGGGCAGGCTCTCGCCGCTGATCAATGCTTCGTCGGCGTGGCTCTGGCCTTCGACCACTTCGCCGTCCACGGGGAATCGTTCCCCGGGTTTGACCAGCACCAGATCATTCAGGCGCAAGGCGCTGATGGCGACGTCCTGTTCGCGGCCGTCGATCACTTGAATGGCCCGCTCCGGACGCAATGCCTCAAGGGCGCGGATGGCGCTGGCGGTCTGGCGTTTCGCGCGGCTTTCGAGGTATTTGCCCAACAGGACCAAGGCGATCACGACGGCCGAGGCTTCGAAATACAGATGGGGCATGCGCCCGGCGGCGGTGGCCCATTCGTAGAGGCTCAAGCCATAACCGGCGCTGGTGCCGAGGGCGACCAGCAGGTCCATGTTGCCGGCCCCGGCGCGCACTGCTTTCCATGCTGCTACATAAAAGCGGGCACCGAAGATGAATTGCACCGGCGTGGCCAGCGCGAACTGCACCCACGCCGGGAGCATCCAGTGCACACCGAACGGTTGCAGCAGCATCGGCAACACCAGCGGCAAGGCGAGGGCAATCGCCATGATCAAGACCCAGCGCTCATGGTGCAGGCGCTGTTGTTGAGTGTCGGTTGTCGGGTGTTCGACCTCCCAGACGCTGGCGTTGTAGCCAGCCTTGGTCACGGCCGCGATCAAGCTTTGCGGATCGACCTGGCCGAGCAGTTCGAGGTGGGCGCGTTCGTTGGCCAGGTTGACGCTGACACTTTTTACCCCCGGCACCTTGGCCAGCGCCCGTTCGACCCGACCGACGCACGACGCGCAGGTCATGCCGTCGATACTCAATTCCAGACTCTGCTGCGGCACGCTGTAACCGGCTTGCTGCACAGCGTCCATCAACGCCGGCAGACTGTCGCTGGGTGCTTGAACGCGGGCCTGCTCGGTGGCCAGGTTGACGCTGACGGCAGAGGCGCCGATGACTTTGCTCAAGGCACGCTCGACACGCCCGGCGCAACTGGCACAGGTCATGCCGGCAATCGGCAGATCGAATGTGGTGGTTTCGGACATATCGGTCGCGCTCCCTGTAGAAGATGTCTACAGGATCAACCTTGCCATGCTGGCAAGGTCAAGCGCCATGTCTCAGATCAAAAGATCGCAGGTGAATCAATATCCGAGGTCAGCAGGCTTCAGGTACATCCCTTCCTGCGTCATCGCAATCCGGAACTTCAACACATCCCCGGCCTTGAGCGTGATGTCCTGCGACCCCGGCGCCAACATCCCCGGATTGCAGCCCGGCGCCTGGCCCGGCAGCAGCTTCAGGCGCAAGGAAACATTGCCCGGCGGCAGGTTGAACGATGTGCTTTGCTCCTGAAAAAGCCGCGCCGACAGTTGATCCTGGATGTACACACCGATTTCGCAGTTGGTCGAGACTTCCAGGCGCTCGCGGGAAATGATCAGCACACCGTAATCCTCCCCGGCAGCATTGACCGAGGGCACGGCGGCGAAAAGGCTGAGGAAGCCAAACAGGCTGAGAGCTGACCAGCGCATGGCTGAATCTCCTGAGATCGAGTCATAGATGCACGCAGCTTGGCCGAGCGCGACGCCGATTGCCAGCCCGGCAGATCACATCAGAACTTGACCTTGCCATGGTGGCAAGCTCGAGACTGCTCGCAATCCCACTAAAGGAGTCATTCCATGCAAGTGTTCAACGTTCAAGGCATGTCCTGCGGTCACTGTGTCAAAGCCATCACTCAAGCGCTGCAAGCGAGGGATCCCGCGGCCAGCGTGCGGATTGATCTGGCGGCAAAGGAAGTTGGCGTCGAGAGTGCGTTGACTGCGGATGAAGTGATCGCAGCGATCAGCGAAGAAGGTTATGAAGTGAAAGTCGCCTGAGGCCAAACGCAATCCCATGTGTGCGGGCTTGCATTTATCCAGGGGTTTTTAATAGTTAGCGAGCTATCGGAATGTTCAAGGTGTCCCCACGCGGCTAGACTGTGGAGCTGCCGACTTCAGCCCTGGATACCTGATGAACTTCCGTACCATTTTGATACTTGGCGCCCTGAGCGCTTTTGGGCCGCTTGCAATCGACTTCTATCTGCCGGCGTTCCCGGCCATGGCGCTGGCGTTCGGCACCGATGAACAACACGTTCAGCTGACGCTGGCGGCGTATTTCCTCGGTTTGTCCATTGGTCAGCTGATGTACGGCCCGGTAGCGGATCGGTTTGGCCGGCGCATTCCGCTGTTGACGGGTGTCGGTCTGTTCACCGCCGCTTCGTTGGCGTGCGCCTATGCGCCGAATCTTGAATGGCTGCTGGGCGCGCGTTTTGTCCAGGCACTGGGCGGTTGCGCGGGGATGGTGATTTCCCGGGCGATTGTCAGTGACAAATGCGATGCAGTGGGTTCGGCCAAAGTCTTTTCCCAGCTGATGCTGGTCATGGGCCTGGCGCCGATTCTCGCGCCGATGCTCGGCGGTTTGCTGGTCAATACCACCGGCTGGCAGTCGATCTTCCTGGCGTTGAGCGGTTTCAGTGCCTTGGCGGCGGTGGCCGTGGCGCTTGGCTTGCCGGAAAGCATGCCCGCGCATGTGCCCCGTCAACCGCTGTCGGGCGCGCTGCGTCAGTACGGTCGCCTGTTGTCGGACCCGGTGTACCTCGGCCACGCCCTGACCGGTGGCATCGCCATCGCCGGGATGTTTGCCTACATCGCCGGTTCGCCGTTCGTCTTCATCAAACTCTACGGCGTACCGGCCGAGCATTTCGGCTGGTTGTTCGGCACCAATGCGGCGGGTTTCATTCTGGTGGCGCAGGTCAACGCGCGACTGCTCGCCAAGCGTGGCCCTGCTTTTTTGCTGGCGCGTACCGTGTGGATTTACCTGGCGGCCGGCCTGACGTTGCTGGCTGTCAGTTCGCTGCACACCGAACAGTTGTGGCCGCTGCTGATTCCACTGTTCATCTGCATCGCCAGCCTCGGCTGCATCCTCCCCAACGCGTCGGCCTGTGCCATGAACGGGCAGGGCGCCCGCGCCGGGAGTGCGTCGGCGATGCTCGGGTGCCTGCAATTCAGCGTTGCCGCCGGGGCTGCGTCGCTGGTGGGTATTTTGTACGACGGCAGCGCCGTGCCGATGGCCATGGTCATCAGCCTGTGTGGAATTCTGGTGGTGAGCGTGGCGATGCTCACCCGGCGTTTGCAAAATGCCCGGGCGTTGGTGCAAGCCCAGGTGTGAGGCAGGTCTCAGCCAACAGCGCGCTGCTGTTGGACGGGAATCTGATGGGGGGCGTGCAAGCGTGCTTCGAGGGTTCGGGTGAAAGCGCGAGCTTCGGCTTCGCTACGGAACGTCACCGCGTGTTGGTCCAGGCGGACCTGCCACTGGGATTTTGCCAATTCTTTTATCAGGATCTTCATTGCTGACCTCCTCGGTTAAAAGATTGCATCGCAGAGTTCTGGATTGTAGACCTGAATACGATCGCAATTATGACAACGGTCAACCTTCGGACTGACGGTGTCGTCCATCCGGACGACACTTGTATCAATCTGTGTCAGAAGCCTTCGAGCACAATCTTGCCCTTGGACTTGCCGCTTTCCAGCAACTCATGGGCTCGCCGCAGATTCGCCGCGTTGATGGTTCCGAAGTGCTCGCCCACCGTGGTTTTCAATGTGCCGTCATCGATCAGTCCGGCCACGCGGTTGAGCAGTTTGTGCTGCTCGATCATGTCCGGCGTTTCGAACAGCGAGCGGGTGTACATGAACTCCCAGTGCAGGGACAGGCTCTTGCGTTTGAGCTTGGTGACGTCCAGCGCTTTCGGGTCATCGATCAGCGCGAGTTTGCCTTGTGGCGCCAGGGCCTCGACCAACTGATCGAGATGCTGATCGGTCTGGGTCAGGCTGGCGACGTGGGTCACCTGCGCAACGCCTGCGCGTTTCAGTTCTTCACTGAGCGGCTGGCTATGATCGATCACCAGGTCGGCGCCCAACTCACGCACCCAACTCTGGGTTTGCGCACGGGAAGCGGTGCCGATGACTTTCAAACCGGTGAGTTGACTGGCCAGTTGCGTCAGGATTGAACCGACACCGCCGGCCGCCCCGACGATCAGCAAGCTCTGGCCTTCATCGGTGTTGCCTTCGCGCACTTGCAGGCGTTCGAAAAGCAATTCCCAAGCGGTAATGGCGGTCAGCGGCAGCGCGGCCGCTTCGGCAAAACCGAGGGTTTTCGGCATATGGCCGACGATCCGCTCATCCACCACGTGCAGTTCGCTGTTGCCGCCGGCGCGGGCAATCGAGCCGGCATAGAACACCTTGTCGCCAGCCTTGAACAAGGTCACTTCGCTGCCGACGGCCTTGACCACGCCGGCCACGTCCCAGCCCAGCACTTTTGCCGCGCCGCCTTCGGGCTGGACGTTCTGGCGGACCTTGGTGTCCACCGGGTTGACCGAGATGGCTTTGACTTCCACCAGCAGGTCACGGGGGCCGGCGACCGGTTCCGGCAGTTCGATGTCTTGCAGGGATTTTTCGTCGCTGATCGGCAACGAGGCGTAGTAGGCAATGGCTTTCATGAGGAGGGTTCCGAACAGTAATAGAAGAAGGGATCAAGCCACGGAGCGCAGGCGCTTGAGATCGAAGTGTTCGATCAGGTCGCCGGCCTGGGCGCGAAAGTTCTGGATGTGTGCGCTGGCGTCGTGGGCTTGCAGCGCTTCGTCGCTGCTCCATTGTTCAATCATGTAGAAGGCCAGCGGATTGGCGAGGTCCTGATGCAGGTCGTATTGACCGCAACCGGCTTCGGCGCGGGTCGGCTCCAGCAGTGCACGCAGGTGTTGCTCGAGCGCGTCCTGTTGGCCGGCTTTGGCGATCAGGGTGGCAATGGCGGTGAAAGGCTGGGACATGGTCGACTCCAGAAGCAGGATGATTTCGATGCAGCAGATGATTGGCTATTTCTCTGCGAGATAAAACCCGCTAAAAGAGCAGTCTCTTTCAATATTTTTTTGATAATCGAGGCTGTAAATGCTGCGTTTCGATGACTTGCAGTTGTTTGTCCGGGCGGCGGACCTGGGCAGCCTGTCAGCGGCGGCGAGGGGAATGGACATGTCGGCGGCGGTGGCGAGTGCGGCGTTGAAGCGCATCGAGCAGCAACTCGGCGCCCGATTGCTCGCCCGCTCCACCCGCAGTCTGCGCCTGACGGCGGAGGGCGAAGGATTTCTCGAGTATGCCCGGGCCGCGCTGAGCAACCTCGACGAGGGCCGCCGATTATTGGCCAGCGGTCAGGACCAGGTCAGCGGGGTGCTGCAGCTGTCGGCGCCGTCGGATTTCGGTCGCAACCTGCTACTGCCCTGGCTGGACGAGTTCCAGCGTGAACACCCCAAACTCACGGTGCGCTTGTTGCTGGGCGACCGCATCGCCGATCTGTTCCGCCAACCGGTGGACATTGCCCTGCGCTACGGTGAGCCGGAAGACTCCAGCCTGGTGGCGCTGCCCATCGCCCCGAATAACCGCCGCGTGCTGTGTGCCGCCCCGAGCTACCTGGCCCGGCATGGCGAACCGCGGCAACTGGAGCAACTGGCGCAGCACAATTGCCTGCTGTTCATGCTCGGCAGCCGGGTTCACGACCATTGGAGTTTTCACGACGGCAAACGCGAAGTCAGCCTGACCGTCAGCGGTGATCGCTTCAGTGACGATGCCGACGTGGTGCGCTTGTGGGCCGTGGCGGGTGCCGGGATCGCCTACAAATCCTGGCTCGATGTCGCCGCCGATGTATTGGCCGGCCGCCTGAAAGTGCTGATGCCGGAGCTGCTCTGTGAGCGCGCACCGCTGAATTTGCTGTGCGCCCATCGCGCACAATTGAGTAAGCCGGTGAACCTTTTGCGGGAAATGCTTGCCAGCCGATGTACTCGATTAGGCAGTCAATTTCCTGTGTTGGCGCATGTCGATCATTAGTCGCAGGCAAATAGCGAAATTTCCCTCAGGATCAATCACCACCAATGGTTTCCGGGGGGCAGGAACCGACCGGCAACGGGCTTATACTAGCGCCCGCCTCATGTACGCACCGTCGACCTCGCCATGGCGAGTCCGCGTTCGAGTCGGTCAGGCTCCACCGTCAATCCAAAGCCTTTGCAAGGTCTTCGAAGCAATGGCTTGTGTGAGTGGATGGCTTTGCCCGGTTTATGGCGGTTTCCACGTCTTGGCCGACGACACATTACTGGTCAAGATGTCTCTGAGCAGTAGACGAAACGATTCAACAGGGAGTGAATACATGGAACATGCACCTTGCATCAGCCAGATCGCCACGTTGCTGGCTGACCCAAAGCGCAGCGCAATGATGTGGGCCTTGATGGACGGCGCTGCGCGGCAGACCGAAGAGCTGGCATTGCTGGCCCGCCTGTCGCCGTCTTCGGCCAGTGCACACCTGGGGCGTTTGTCCGCCGGAGGTCTGTTGAAAGTCGAAACCCGCGGCCGCAAGCGATTCTTCCGGTTGGCCGCACCCGAAGTCGGGGCCGCGATAGAAGCGCTGGCCAGTGCGACGATCGCCAGCACACCTCGGGACATTCCCGATGTTTTCAGCCGCACCCCCGCCATCCCCAAACGTCAGGCCGCGCCCTCGTCCTTGTTGCGCGCACGGCTCTGCGACGATCATTTAGGCGGCACGCTGGCCGCCGATCTGTACCAGCGCTTGCTGGATGCGGGCTGGATCGAACAGTTCGATCATCGGGTGTCGATCACGCACAAGGGCGCCACGCAACTGGCGACACGCGGCGTTTTCGTCCAGGCGCTGGCGCAGAGCACCAGCCGAGCCGCCTGTGCCTGTCCTGACTGGAGCGAAAGACGTCCGCACATGGGCGGTTCACTGGGCGCGGCGTTGCTGCAATTGTTCATGCAGTCCGGCTGGCTGAGCTTGCCTAACGATTCGCGCGCCTTGCACGTCACCGTGACGGGGCAGCGTGAAATCCACCGTTTCGCCAAGGAGACCGAGCTGGAAATGGCGTTGTAGACGCATCGGGATCGACGTCCGGGGGCACGGGCGTCGTTCAGAGCTGCGGCCAGGTCGCATCCAGCAATAACCCCCGGCGACCATCGCGCACACTCGTTCAGGGACTTTCGAACGGGGGATGTGGCATGGAAACACGAGGCTTCAGCGCGGCAGAACGATTGGAACGGCTGCCCATCAGCGGCTATCACCGGATCATTTTCATCATCATCGCCCTGGCGTTTTTCTTTGATTCCATGGACCTGGCGATGATGACTTTCCTGCTCGGCTCGATCAAAACCGAGTTCGGCCTCAGCACGGCGCAGGCCGGGTTGCTCGCCAGTTCGAGTTTCTTCGGCATGGTCGTGGGCGCATCACTGTCCGGCATGCTGGCGGACCGTTTCGGCCGCAAACCGGTGTTCCAGTGGAGCATTGTGTTGTGGGGCATCGCCAGTTACCTGTGCTCCACGGCGCAGAATGTCGAGACGCTGACGCTCTTCCGCATCCTCCTGGGAATTGGCATGGGCATGGAGTTTCCCATCGCCCAGTCGATGCTTTCGGAATTGATTCCGGCGAAAAGACGTGGGCGTTACATCGCGTTGATGGACGGTTTCTGGCCCTTGGGGTTTGTCGCGGCCGGGGTGCTGTCGTATTTCCTGTTACCGGTGATTGGCTGGCGGGATATTTTTCTGGTGCTGGCGGTGCCGGCGGTGTTTGTCCTGGTGATTCGCTTTTTCATTCCCGAGTCACCGCGCTGGCTGGAACAGGCCGGGCGTGATGAGGCGGCGGACAAGGTCTTGCTGGGTATCGAAGCGCGGGTCCGGACGTCGCTGGGTCATGGGGATTTGCCTGAGCCGATCCGCTTGCCGCGTGTGGCAAGTACGCCGGGCAACTTCTTTTCGGCTTTGCAGCAGATCTGGTCGCCGCTGTATCGCCAGCGCACGATGATGATCTGGAGCGTCTGGTTCTTTGCCTTGCTGGGGTTCTACGGGTTGACGTCGTGGCTCAGTGCACTGCTGCAGCAGTCGGGTTTCGCCGTGACCCAGTCGGTGTATTACACCGTGCTGATTTCCCTCGGCGGGATTCCCGGTTTCCTCATGGCGGCTTGGCTGGTGGAGCGTTGGGGCCGTAAACCGGTGTGCGTGGTGACGTTGCTCGGCGGCGGGGTGATGGCGTTTCTTTACGGTCAGAGCGCAGTGTTTGGCGGCAATGTCGGCTTGCTGATCACGTCGGGGCTGTTGATGCAGTTTTTCCTGTTCGGCATGTGGGCGGTGCTCTACACCTACACGCCAGAGTTGTACCCGACGTCGGCGCGGGCCACGGGTTCCGGTTTTGCGTCGGCGATTGGCCGAGTGGGTTCGTTGCTTGGGCCAATGGTGACCGGGCTGGTATTCCCGATGACCGGGCAGGGTGGCGTGTTCGCGCTCGGGGCGATGTGTTTTGCGATTGCGGCGGGGGTGGTGTGGGTGTTCGGGATGGAGACGCGGGGCAAGACGCTGGAGGAGTTGAGCGAAGTGGTAACCGTCGGCTAAACACAAACCCTGTGGGAGCGAGCTTGCTCGCGATAGCGGATTCACATTCACCAATGACGCTGGATGTGATGGCCTCATCGCGAGCAAGCTCGCACCACATTGGGTCTTCAGCAGTTACGGTTTTACCAACCGCGCATCCAGGCTGTTTTGCGCCAATCGCTTGGCCTGATCCTGGGTCATGCCCAGATCGGTGTACAGCGCATGGAAGTTCTCGGTCACATACCCGCCGAAGTACGCCGGGTCATCCGAGTTCACGGTGACTTTCACGCCGCGCTCGAGCATGTCGAGAATGTTGTGCTGTGACATGTGATCGAACACGCAAAGCTTGGTGTTCGACAACGGGCACACCGTCAACGGGATCTGCTCATCAATGATCCGCTGCATCAGGCGCTCGTCTTCGATGGCGCGCACGCCATGGTCGATACGCTGGATTTTCAGCAGGTCGAGGGCTTCCCAGATGTATTCCGGCGGGCCTTCTTCACCGGCGTGAGCGACGGTCAGGAAACCTTCGTGACGGGCACGATCAAACACGCGCTGGAACTTGCTCGGCGGGTGACCCATTTCCGAACTGTCCAGGCCGACGGCCACGAACGCGTCGCGGAATGGCAGCGCCTGGTCGAGGGTCTTCTGTGCTTCGTCTTCGCTCAAGTGACGCAGGAAACTCAGGATCAAACCGCTGGTGATGCCCAGCTGCTGTTCGCCGTCCTTCAACGCGGCGGCGATGCCGTTGAGCACGACTTCGAACGGGATGCCACGGTCGGTGTGGGTCTGCGGGTCGAAGAACGGTTCGGTGTGAATCACGTTCTGCGCCTTGCAGCGCAACAGGTAGGCCCAGGTCAGGTCGTAGAAATCCTGGGAGGTGCGCAGCACATCGGCGCCCTGGTAATACAGGTCGAGAAACTCTTGCAGGTTGTTGAAGGCGTACGCCTTGCGCAGGGTTTCGACATCGCTCCACGGCAGGGCGATCCTGTTGCGTTCGGCCAGGGCGAACAGCAGTTCGGGCTCCAGCGAACCTTCGAGGTGCAGGTGCAGTTCTGCCTTGGGCAGTGCGTTCAGCCAATCGTACATTTGTTCAAATCTCATCAGGTGCAATGACGGCATTCTACAGATGCTCGCTGCAACAATTGGTAAAACCTGACCAAGAGGTTCATTGGCCGGCTGGCATCCATTGCTGGGCTAAGGTGTAACGAAACGTTAGCGCTGCTCCGCAGTCAGTAGCTCATCACACTGATTCCGCTCCATTCGGCAAAAAGGCCTGCAATGCTCACATTCCTCAAGCAAGAAAAATTTCTGCTGTTGGCCCTGATCGCCGCCTTCATCGCTTACCCGATGGAACACTGGATGCTGCACAGCGGCCAGCCCATAGCCCTGACTGCCGGTCTCGTGCTGATCGCCTTCATCGTCGCCGCATCCATGCGCGTCGCCCATCACGCCGAACTGCTGGCGGAAAAAGTCGGCGATCCCTACGGCACGATGATCCTGACCCTGGCGGCGGTGCTGGTGGAAGTGGTGATCCTGGCGATCATGATGAGCAACGAAGCCTCGCCGACGCTGGTGCGCGATACGATTTACTCGGCGGTGATGCTCGACATCAACGGCATCATCGGCCTCGCGGCATTGATGGGCGGGATCAAGCACGGTGAACAGTCCTACAACGATGACTCGGCGCGCAGCTACAGCGTGATGATCCTCACCGCCATGGGCGTTTCCATGGTGGTGCCGGAGTTTGTTCCCGAGGCGAACTGGAAGCTGTATTCCGCGTTTACCATTGGCGCGATGGTCGTGCTTTACACCCTGTTCCTGCGCATGCAGGTCGGGCCGCACAGTTATTTTTTCAGCTACAGCTATCCGGAAAAACGCCGCAAAAAAGTCCCGGAGGAAGCACCTGAATCGGTCAATCTCGCGCTGAGTATCGGGACGTTGGTGTTGGGTGTGGTGGTGATCGGCGCATTGGCCGAGGTGATGTCCAAGACCCTGGACCTGGGCCTGGAAGGGACGGGCGCACCGCCGGTGATCACGGCGATTCTGGTGGCGGCGATTTCCGCGGCGCCAGAGATTCTGACGGCGTTGCGCGCAGCGCTGGCCAACCGTATGCAGTCGGTGGTGAACATTGCGATGGGCGCATCGCTGTCGACGGTGATCCTGACGGTGCCGGTGATGGAAGCGATGGCGCTCTACACCGGTCAACCGTTTCAGATGGCGATGACGCCGGTACAGACAGTGATGATCTTCCTCACCCTGATCGTCAGCGCGATCAATCTCAATGACGGCGAAACCAATGCCATCGAAGGGATGACCCACTTCGTGTTGTTTGCGACGTTCATCATGTTGTCGCTGCTCGGTCTCTGAACTTTCCACAAATCCAACGTGGGAGCGGGCAAGCCCTCTCCCACATTGGGTTCGAGTTGTATCAGGTACCGGCGATCAACTGCCGGGCCGCCTGGCTGTGATCCGCAATCAAGCCCTTCAGATCAAGCCCCTCGACCTGCCCGTCAATCACTCGCCACTGGCCGCCGACCATCACCCGATCCGCCCGGTCCGCACCACACAGCAGCAACGCCGACACCGGATCATGACTGCCGGAAAACCGCAGCTCATCCAGCTTGAACAACGCCAGATCCGCCTGCTTGCCCACTGCCAGCTCACCAATATCGGTACGCCCGAGCAAACTCGCCGAGCCCTTGGTCGCCCATCCCAGCACCAATTCCGGGGTGATCTTCTCGGCGCCATAACGCAAGCGCTGAATGTAAAGCGCCTGACGGGTTTCGAGCATCATGTTCGACGCATCGTTGGACGCTGAACCGTCCACGCCCAGCCCGAGCAACGCGCCGGCGGCGGTCAGGTCCAGTGTCGGGCAAATGCCGGAGGCCAGGCGCATGTTCGAGCTCGGGCAATGGCAAATGCCTGTGCCGGCCGCGCCGAGGCGGGCGATTTCGTCAGGGTTGAAGTGGATGCCATGGGCGAGCCAGGTGCGCGGGCCGAGCCAGCCGACGCTGTCCAGGTAATCCACGGTACGCAGGCCGAAGCGCTGCAGGCAGAAGTCTTCTTCGTCGAGGGTTTCGGCCAGATGCGTGTGCAGGCGCACATCGAGCTTGTTCGCCAGCTCGGCGCTGGCCGACATGATTTCCGGGGTCACCGAGAACGGCGAGCACGGCGCCAGGGCGATCTGGATTTGCGCGCCATCGCCACGCTCGTGATATTCGGCGATCAGGCGCTGACTGTCGTCGAGAATCACTTCGCCTTCCTGGACCGTTTGCTGCGGTGGAAGGCCGCCGTCCTTTTCGCCGAGGCTCATTGAGCCGCGCGTGAGCATGGCGCGCATGCCCAGTTCGCGGACACTCTCGACCTGTACGTCGATCGCATTTTCCAGGCCCTGCGGGAACAGGTAATGGTGATCGGCCGCTGTGGTGCAGCCAGACAACAACAACTCGGCCAGCGCGACTTTTGTGGCGAGGGCGAGTTTTTCCGGGGTGAGTCGTGCCCAGACCGGGTACAGGGTTTTCAGCCACGGGAACAACGGCTGATTGACCACTGGCGCCCAGGCACGGGTCAGGGTTTGATAGAAGTGGTGATGGGTGTTGATCAGTCCCGGCAGGATTACATGCTCGCGCGCATCGAAGACTTGTCCACAGGGCGCGCAAGGTTGCTGGCCGGCGGCGAGCACTTCGACGATCAGACCGTCTTGCACAACCAGCCCGCCACGGGCATCGAGGTCATTGGCAGTGAAGATCGCGAGGGGATTTTTTAACCAGGTACGGGTCGCAGGCATGTTGGCCGGCTCCTCTGAAAGTGGGTTCAGGTTAGCCAGCTCAGTGATTACCCTGTCTGCTGATCCAGGGTCGCCGCAAGGGACGAGGTGCGGAGTTTCAAACAAAACCGCGTGGTGGGCAAGCCCGGCCCGACCAGACGATAAAAATCCTGTGGGATCCGGGTTTGCCCGCGATGCATGCACCTCGGTCTTTCAGGTCTTCCCAGGTGAAGCCATCGCAGGCACGCCAGCTCCCACAGGGGGACGCAGTGACTACCAGGGAATGGTTTCACCTCTGTAATTCACAAAGTGATGCCCGCCCTTGCCGACATACGCATTCACCTGATCAACCAGCCCACGCGTGCTGGTTTCCACATCGATATCAGCGCCTTCGCCGCCCATGTCGGTCTTCACCCAACCCGGATGCAGCGACAGCACGGTCAGTTTCTGCTCGCCCAATTGCGTCACGAAACTGCTGGTCATGGAGTTCAGTGCCGCCTTGCTCGCCTTGTACAACGCCAGCTCCGGCGCGTCCGGCATGGTTACGCTGCCGAGCACCGAGCTCATGAACGCCAGCACGCCGCTTTCCGGGCGGATTTGCCCGACAAAACGTTGTGCCAGGTTGATCGGTGCCACCGCGTTGGTAAAAAACAACTGGCCCACTTCAGCCAGCGTCGCGCCGCCCGGTGTTTGTACTTCCGGCCCCTTGACCCCGGCATTCACGAACAGCAGATCAAACACTTCGCCCTTGAGTTGCTGGCTCAACGCGATGACTGCCTGCTGATCATCCATGTCGAGTTTTTCGATCCGCACCGTTCCCAATGCCTTCAAGGCGTCGGCATTCTGCGGGTTACGCACAGTGGCGGTGACTTGCCAGCCGTCGGCGAGCAGGGTCTTCACCAGACCGAGGCCCAGGCCCCTGGAGGCGCCGATGATGAGTGCGGTTTTTGCCTTGGACATGAGTGGCTTCCTTGAGAAGTGAGAATCACGGATTCAATGGACAACGTTGACCAAGACGTTGCTGCAACTCGTGTCGCAGCGCGCCAAGTTCATCCATTCGGGTTTCGATCAGTTTGAGTTTGTCTTGCAGCAGTTGGGTGACGGCGCTGTCCGGGTCGGGCGACTGCCACAACGTGGCGACGCTATTGCCGATTTCGCCCAGGGTAAAACCCAGCCGTTGAGCGGTCTTGATGTACAGCACCAGTTGCACCACGTCCGGCGGATAATCGCGATAACCGTTGGCGCTGCGTTGCGCGGCGATCAATCCGCGTTGCTCGTAGAAGCGCAGCGTGTCGCGGCTGACCGCGCTGGCCTGGGCTAATTCACCGATGCGCATCCTGACGTCTCGAGAGGGGGGCTTGACCCTGGAGCATACTCCAGGCTTTAGCCTTGTTGCTCCCTGAATTTATGGAGCAATGCCGATGTGGACTTCAACGCAATATCGCCGGTTGGTGCGTGGTAGCGCCTGGTATGACTTGATCGTGACGGCGGCGTTTGTCACGCCGTGGACATTTGCGGCGTTGCACGGCGTTTTGACGGGGGTGAGCCGGGCGTTCGACTTACCCGGAGAACTGCCGGCATTCGAACCAATGCACATGCTGATGGCGAACCTGTTGGGATCGATTGTGTGCATTTGGGCCGTGCTGCGGATTCGTGATCCGCAGCAGGTGTTTGGTCGGTATGACGCCGTGGGCCGGTTTCTGTTTTCGGCTTGGCAACTCTATGCCTTGCTGCATGGCGCCAGTTCGCTGTTGGTGATTTTTTTGTTCTTTGAATTGGCGTGGGGTGTGGTTCAGGTCCTGCCTGTGGATAAAACAGTGACCTGGCCATTGAGACAGGAAATTTGAAATCTCATGGCGACCAAGGCCTCAAGGGCGCTGCCTCGCCACCTTTCAATTGGCAGGCAGGCACCACTTGAGGGCGAAGTCGTTGGTCGAGCTCTGTTTTTGCTCATCAAGCTTTGGTCAAAAAACGAGCAACCCGGCGCGAGCCATGCCGGACATGGGGCCGCGACAGCCATGAACGGGTTATCCACAGATTGCTCCACAGTATTTGTGCGCAAGCGCAAAGCCCGGGCATAAGCATTGAGCGGCTTTCTTCTAAAGGTGATAAACCACGCTAACTGGTTGTTTTTACGTGGATTTAGTCTTGGTGGTGGCAAATTGGGCGAAAAATGAGCAATGCCCGCAAAGCCGCATGACAGAAGGGTTACAGCGGTATGTGCTCAGGTTATCCACAGCCGGGTGCACAGTAGATGTGGGCAACTGTGACAGTTCGACGAAAGGGCAATGGGCGTTGTTGGTGCGATCAGCGTTGCAACAGAATGCGTCCGCGACTCAAATCTGCCAGCTGGGTTTGCAGGGTTTCGATCTGCGCTTCGCCCATCGCTAACTGCAGCTCTACACCGTTCGCCGTGAACGTCTCTTCCACTACCAGGCCACCGAGCTCCGCCACCCGAAGCTTCACCAGCGTCAGTTCAGCAAACCCGCAGGCGCAACTCACCGGCACTCGGCTGATCAGCTCTATCTTCGGCGCTGCTTGCAGGCACTTGTTGGCGCCACCGCCATACGCCCGTGCGAGCCCGCCGGTGCCCAGTTGAATGCCGCCATACCAGCGGATAACCAGCACGGCGACCTGATCGCAATCCTGCGCCTCGATCGCCGCGAGAATCGGTCGACCCGCCGTGCCGCCCGGTTCGCCATCATCGGTGCTGCGGTATTGAGCGCCGAGCTTCCATGCCCAGCAGTTGTGCGTGGCATTCAAATCACTGTGCTGTTCGATAAATGCCTGGGCTTCAGCAGGGCTGCTGATCGGCGCGGCGAAGGTGATGAAACGGCTTTTGCGAATCTCTTCGCGGTATTCGCAAAAGCCGCTGAGGGTAAAAGGCATAAGAGTCTTAAATAGCTGGAGTCAGGCCGCAGCCTTTGAGAATGATGCGGATCAGGTTATCGCTGGCATCTTCCATGTCTTGCTTGGTCAACTTGGTTCGGCCGCTGACCCGGCAAATTTGCGTGGCGAAATCGGCGTAATGCTGGGTGCTGCCCCACAACAGGAAAATCAGGTTGACCGGGTCGACCGGGTCCATTTTTCCGGCGTCGATCCACGCCTGGAACACCGCCGCCCGGCCCTGGAACCAGGCGCGGTAGTCCTGGTTGAAATACTCGGTCAGGCATTCGCCGCCGCTGATCACTTCCATCGCGAAGATCCGCGAGGCCTGCGGTTGCCGGCGGGAGAATTCCATCTTGGCGCGGATGTATCGCGTCAGCGCTTCGGCCGGGTCATCTTCGGCGGTCAGGGTGTTGAACGTGCTGTCCCACAACTGAAGGATGTTGCTCAGCACCGCCACGTACAAACCCAGTTTATTGGTGAAGTAGTAATGCAGGTTCGCCTTGGGCAACCCGGCATTCAGGGCGATGGTGTTCATGCTGGTGCCTTTGAACCCGTGTCTGGCGAACTCGTCTTCGGCGGCTTTGATGATGGTCTCTTCGTTCTTCTGACGAATGCGGCTGGCAGGTTTGCCGCCGTGAGCGGGGACTTCAAAGGTCATAGGCACTTCCGGACAGGTGGGTGGGTGCAACCAAGTGCGTTGATAGCGCACCCATGGGGATCCGACAAGTCCTGACGCAATAAAAGCCCCGCGACGTTCTATCGTGTCGCGGCCAGGCTCTCCAAAAAGCTTTCCAGCACCAAATGCGGGCGACGTCCCTTGCGCGTGACCGATGCGAGGCTGAGGTCATAGAAGCGCGCTGTAGGTTTCAGTGCGCGCAAACGACCTTGTTGAACCCAGAGGCTGGCGTAGTGATCGGGCAGGTAGCCGATATAGCGTCCAGTGAGAATCAGGAATGCCATGCCTTCGCGGTCCGATGCACTGGCCGTGCAGTTGAGGGCCTGGTAATGCGCCTGGATTTCGGCAGGCAAGCGGAAGGTCGGGGCGATGGCGTCCTGACTGTTCAGGCGTTCATCGTCCAGTTGTTTGTCGTCGACGTAGAACAAGGGATGCCCGACCGCGCAATACAGCAACGAGCGCTCGCTATAGAGCGGCTGATACTCCAGGCCTGACAGCGCGCTGGCCTGCGGCACCACGCCGACATGCAAGCGACCGTCGAGCACACCTTGTTCGACTTCGTTGGGCGCGATCATGCGGATTTGAATCTGCACGTCCGGTCCACGTTCCTTCAATTGCGCCAGGGCGTGGGTGATGCGCATGTGGGGCAGGGTGACGAGGTTGTCGGTCAGGCCGATGGTCAATTCGCCGCGCAGGTGTTGGTGCAGACCGTTGACCTCGGTGCGGAAACTTTCCAGCGCACTTAATAGCTGTAATGCGGACTGGTAGACCTCGCGACCTTCCTCGGTCAGGGAAAATCCGGCGCGACCGCGTTGGCACAGGCGCAGACCGAGGCGCTGTTCCAGGTCACTCATCTGTTGGCTGATCGCCGAACGGCCAATCCCGAGCACTGATTCCGCTGCAGAAAAACCGCCGCACTCCACCACGCTGCGAAAAATCCGTAGCAGGCGGATATCAAAGTCGCTGACTTGTGCCAGCGGATCGGGGCGACGAGTGCTCATAGTTTAGTGATGGCCTGACTGAACGTTAGAAAAGTTGGATTTCACAGACTTTATCCCCGTGGCAATTTAGCTGCAAGAACGCTTTTCATCTCCACGCCGCTTATTGCCTTGCGAGGTTTTGCCCATGAACTTGCCTGAAAACGCCCCGTCTTCCCTGGCCAGCCAGCTCAAGCTCGATGCTCACTGGATGCCCTACACCGCCAACCGGAATTTCCAGCGCGATCCGCGACTGATCGTGGCGGCTGAAGGCAGTTGGCTGACGGACGACAAGGGCCGCAAGGTCTACGATTCGCTGTCCGGTCTGTGGACCTGTGGCGCCGGGCACACCCGCAAGGAAATCCAGGAAGCGGTAGCCAAGCAATTGGGCACCCTCGATTACTCGCCGGGCTTCCAGTACGGTCACCCGTTGTCGTTCCAGCTGGCCGAGAAAATCACAGACCTGACGCCGGGCAATCTGAATCACGTGTTCTTCACTGACTCGGGTTCCGAGTGTGCGGATACCGCGGTGAAAATGGTCCGCGCTTACTGGCGTCTGAAAGGCCAGGCAACCAAAACCAAAATGATCGGCCGTGCCCGTGGTTACCACGGCGTGAACATCGCCGGCACCAGCCTCGGCGGCGTCAACGGCAACCGCAAAATGTTCGGTCAGGCGATGATGGACGTTGATCACCTGCCGCACACCTTGCTGGCAAGCAATGCCTATTCTCGTGGCATGCCGAAAGAGGGCGGTATCGCTCTGGCCGATGAGCTGCTCAAACTCATCGAACTGCATGACGCTTCGAACATTGCTGCTGTATTTGTTGAACCAATGGCCGGCTCCGCTGGTGTGCTGGTTCCGCCTGAGGGCTACCTCAAGCGTCTGCGCGAGATCTGCGATCAGCACAACATCCTGCTGGTGTTCGACGAAGTGATCACCGGTTTCGGCCGTACCGGCTCGATGTTCGGCGCTGACAGCTTCGGCGTGACCCCGGACCTGATGTGCATCGCCAAGCAAGTCACCAACGGCGCGATCCCGATGGGCGCGGTGATTGCCAGCTCCGAGATCTACCAGACCTTCATGAACCAGGCGACGCCTGAATACGCCGTGGAATTCCCGCACGGTTACACCTACTCCGCGCACCCGGTGGCGTGCGCCGCAGGCCTGGCAGCACTCGACCTGCTGCAAAAGGAAAACCTGGTGCAGAGCGTGGCCGACGTCGCGCCGCATTTCGAAAATGCGCTGCACGGCCTGAAGGGCTCGAAAAACATCATCGACATTCGTAACTACGGTCTGGCTGGTGCGATCCAGATTGCCCCGCGTGACGGCGACGCCATCGTGCGTCCGTTCGAAGCGGGCATGGCGCTTTGGAAAGCCGGGTTCTACGTGCGCTTCGGCGGCGACACCCTGCAGTTCGGCCCAACCTTCAACAGCAAGCCGCAAGACCTTGATCGCCTGTTCGACGCGGTCGGCGAAGTGCTGAACAAAATCGACTGATTTTCCCTTCTATATAGAGGCGTCCGTTGACGGGCGCCTGTGGACAACTTTTCTGGAGCCCCGCATGAGCCTTATTCCGCATTTGATCAATGGCGAACTGGTGACCGAAGACGGTCGCACGGCTGACGTGTTCAACCCGTCCACCGGCCAGGCGATCCATAAGCTGCCTTTGGCCAGTCGCGAAACCATTCAGAAAGCCATCGATTCGGCCAAGGCTGCGTTCCCGGCCTGGCGCAATACTCCGCCGGCCAAGCGTGCTCAGGTGATGTTCCGCTTCAAGCAACTGCTGGAACAGAACGAAGCACGTATCGCCCAACTGATCAGCGAAGAGCACGGCAAGACGCTGGAAGATGCTGCCGGTGAACTGAAACGCGGTATCGAGAACGTCGAGTTCGCGTGTGCAGCGCCGGAAATCCTCAAGGGCGAGTACAGTCGTAACGTCGGCCCGAACATTGATGCCTGGTCGGACTTCCAGCCGTTGGGCGTGGTTGCCGGCATTACGCCGTTCAACTTCCCTGCGATGGTGCCGCTGTGGATGTATCCGCTGGCGATCGTCTGCGGTAACTGCTTCATCCTCAAGCCGTCCGAGCGTGATCCAAGTTCGACACTGTTGATCGCTCAGTTGCTGTTGGAAGCCGGTCTGCCTAAAGGTGTGTTGAGCGTTGTGCATGGTGACAAGGCTGCGGTAGATGCGCTGATCGAAGCGCCGGAAGTCAAAGCGTTGAGCTTTGTCGGTTCGACGCCGATTGCCGAATACATCTACGCCGAAGGCACCAAGCGCGGCAAACGCGTTCAGGCACTGGGCGGCGCGAAGAACCACGCGGTGCTGATGCCGGATGCAGATCTGGATAACGCCGTCAGCGCACTGATGGGCGCGGCGTACGGTTCGTGCGGTGAGCGTTGCATGGCGATCTCGGTGGCTGTGTGCGTCGGTGATCAGGTGGCAGATGCGTTGGTGGCCAAACTGACGCCGCAGATCAAGGCATTGAAGATTGGCGCAGGCACCACTTGTGGCTTGGACATGGGGCCATTGGTCACCGGTCAGGCTCGTGACAAAGTCAGTGGCTATGTAGAAGACGGTGTTGCGTCGGGTGCAACCTTGGTCGTCGATGGTCGTGGTCTGAGTGTGGCCGGTCATGAAGAAGGTTTCTTCCTGGGTGGCTGTCTGTTCGATAACGTCACCCCGGAAATGCGTATCTATAAAGAAGAGATCTTCGGGCCAGTGTTGTGCGTTGTCCGGGTCAACAGCCTGGAAGAGGCGATGCAGCTGATCAATGATCACGAGTATGGCAATGGCACCTGCATCTTTACCCGTGATGGGGAAGCGGCGCGGTTGTTCTGCGATGAGATCGAAGTCGGTATGGTCGGCGTCAACGTGCCGTTGCCAGTGCCAGTGGCGTATCACAGCTTTGGCGGTTGGAAGCGTTCGCTGTTCGGCGACCTGCATGCGTATGGCCCGGATGGCGTGCGCTTCTACACCCGTCGCAAAGCCATCACCCAGCGCTGGCCGCAGCGTGCGAGCCATGAAGCGTCGCAATTTGCGTTCCCGAGCTTGTAAGTAGAAGGGAAGAAGGCCGAGCCCCCTGGGGCTCGGCCTTCGTGTTTACGGGCTTTTTTGACCTGTATGACAGAAATGTGAAATCAGGGGTTGACGGCAGATTCTGGAAGTCTATAATTCGCCCCACTTCCGGCGCAGTCGAAACGGAAAACTCCTTGGTAAACAAAGAGTTACGCGGTTTTCGATAGCGAGTTGCTTCAGCTCATCGAAGCCCAGAAGGAGTTGGTCAGGCAGTGTGTTGTCGCTTGATTGACGGTTCGATCTTCTCGGTCGAAAGCGGAGAAAAAGAGGTGTTGACAGCAGCGAACAACGCTGTAGAATTCGCCTCCCGCTAACGAGAGATCGGAAGCGCAAGTGGTTGAAGTTGCAAAGGAAACTTTGAAAACTTCTGAAAATAACCGCTTGACAGATACAGAGGACGCTGTAGAATGCGCGCCTCGGTTGAGACGAAAGATCTTAACCAACCGCTCTTTAACAACTGAATCAAGCAATTCGTGTGGGTGCTTGTGGAGTCAGACTGATAGTCAACAAGATTATCAGCATCACAAGTTACTCCGCGAGAAATCAAAGATGTAACCAACGATTGCTGAGCCAAGTTTAGGGTTTCTTAAAAACCCAAAGATGTTTGAACTGAAGAGTTTGATCATGGCTCAGATTGAACGCTGGCGGCAGGCCTAACACATGCAAGTCGAGCGGTAGAGAGAAGCTTGCTTCTCTTGAGAGCGGCGGACGGGTGAGTAATGCCTAGGAATCTGCCTGGTAGTGGGGGATAACGCTCGGAAACGGACGCTAATACCGCATACGTCCTACGGGAGAAAGCAGGGGACCTTCGGGCCTTGCGCTATCAGATGAGCCTAGGTCGGATTAGCTAGTTGGTGAGGTAATGGCTCACCAAGGCGACGATCCGTAACTGGTCTGAGAGGATGATCAGTCACACTGGAACTGAGACACGGTCCAGACTCCTACGGGAGGCAGCAGTGGGGAATATTGGACAATGGGCGAAAGCCTGATCCAGCCATGCCGCGTGTGTGAAGAAGGTCTTCGGATTGTAAAGCACTTTAAGTTGGGAGGAAGGGCATTAACCTAATACGTTGGTGTCTTGACGTTACCGACAGAATAAGCACCGGCTAACTCTGTGCCAGCAGCCGCGGTAATACAGAGGGTGCAAGCGTTAATCGGAATTACTGGGCGTAAAGCGCGCGTAGGTGGTTCGTTAAGTTGGATGTGAAATCCCCGGGCTCAACCTGGGAACTGCATTCAAAACTGACGAGCTAGAGTATGGTAGAGGGTGGTGGAATTTCCTGTGTAGCGGTGAAATGCGTAGATATAGGAAGGAACACCAGTGGCGAAGGCGACCACCTGGACTGATACTGACACTGAGGTGCGAAAGCGTGGGGAGCAAACAGGATTAGATACCCTGGTAGTCCACGCCGTAAACGATGTCAACTAGCCGTTGGGAGCCTTGAGCTCTTAGTGGCGCAGCTAACGCATTAAGTTGACCGCCTGGGGAGTACGGCCGCAAGGTTAAAACTCAAATGAATTGACGGGGGCCCGCACAAGCGGTGGAGCATGTGGTTTAATTCGAAGCAACGCGAAGAACCTTACCAGGCCTTGACATCCAATGAACTTTCCAGAGATGGATTGGTGCCTTCGGGAACATTGAGACAGGTGCTGCATGGCTGTCGTCAGCTCGTGTCGTGAGATGTTGGGTTAAGTCCCGTAACGAGCGCAACCCTTGTCCTTAGTTACCAGCACGTTATGGTGGGCACTCTAAGGAGACTGCCGGTGACAAACCGGAGGAAGGTGGGGATGACGTCAAGTCATCATGGCCCTTACGGCCTGGGCTACACACGTGCTACAATGGTCGGTACAGAGGGTTGCCAAGCCGCGAGGTGGAGCTAATCCCATAAAACCGATCGTAGTCCGGATCGCAGTCTGCAACTCGACTGCGTGAAGTCGGAATCGCTAGTAATCGCGAATCAGAATGTCGCGGTGAATACGTTCCCGGGCCTTGTACACACCGCCCGTCACACCATGGGAGTGGGTTGCACCAGAAGTAGCTAGTCTAACCTTCGGGAGGACGGTTACCACGGTGTGATTCATGACTGGGGTGAAGTCGTAACAAGGTAGCCGTAGGGGAACCTGCGGCTGGATCACCTCCTTAATCGACGACATCAGCTGCTCCATAAGTTCCCACACGAATTGCTTGATTCATTGAAGAAGACGATAAGAAGCAGCCCGAAATTGGGTCTGTAGCTCAGTTGGTTAGAGCGCACCCCTGATAAGGGTGAGGTCGGCAGTTCGAATCTGCCCAGACCCACCAATTTTTGTGTGGGATCCTGTAGCAATACGGGGCCATAGCTCAGCTGGGAGAGCGCCTGCCTTGCACGCAGGAGGTCAACGGTTCGATCCCGTTTGGCTCCACCACTACTGCTTCTGATTGTATAAAGCTTAGAAATGAGCATTCCATCGTGATGGTGGTGAATGTTGATTTCTAGTCTTTGGCTAGATCGTTCTTTAAAAATTTGGGTATGTGATAGAAAGATAGACTGAACGTTACTTTCACTGGTAACGGATCAGGCTAAGGTAAAATTTGTGAGTTTAATCGCGAATTTTCGGCGAATGTCGTCTTCACAGTATAACCAGATTGCTTGGGGTTATATGGTCAAGTGAAGAAGCGCATACGGTGGATGCCTTGGCAGTCAGAGGCGATGAAAGACGTGGTAGCCTGCGAAAAGCTTCGGGGAGTCGGCAAACAGACTTTGATCCGGAGATGTCTGAATGGGGGAACCCACCTAACATAAGTTAGGTATCTTAAGCTGAATACATAGGCTTAAGAAGCGAACCAGGGGAACTGAAACATCTAAGTACCCTGAGGAAAAGAAATCAACCGAGATTCCCTTAGTAGTGGCGAGCGAACGGGGACTAGCCCTTAAGTGGCTTTGAGATTAGCGGAACGTTCTGGAAAGTGCGGCCATAGTGGGTGATAGCCCTGTACGCGAAAATCTCTTAGTCATGAAATCGAGTAGGACGGAGCACGAGAAACTTTGTCTGAATATGGGGGGACCATCCTCCAAGGCTAAATACTACTGACTGACCGATAGTGAACTAGTACCGTGAGGGAAAGGCGAAAAGAACCCCGGAGAGGGGAGTGAAATAGATCCTGAAACCGTATGCGTACAAGCAGTGGGAGCCCACTTTGTTGGGTGACTGCGTACCTTTTGTATAATGGGTCAGCGACTTATTTTCAGTGGCGAGCTTAACCGAATAGGGGAGGCGTAGCGAAAGCGAGTCTTAATAGGGCGTCTAGTCGCTGGGAATAGACCCGAAACCGGGCGATCTATCCATGGGCAGGTTGAAGGTTGGGTAACACTAACTGGAGGACCGAACCGACTACCGTTGAAAAGTTAGCGGATGACCTGTGGATCGGAGTGAAAGGCTAATCAAGCTCGGAGATAGCTGGTTCTCCTCGAAAGCTATTTAGGTAGCGCCTCATGTATCACTGTAGGGGGTAGAGCACTGTTTCGGCTAGGGGGTCATCCCGACTTACCAAACCGATGCAAACTCCGAATACCTACAAGTGCCGAGCATGGGAGACACACGGCGGGTGCTAACGTCCGTCGTGAAAAGGGAAACAACCCAGACCGTCAGCTAAGGTCCCAAAGTTATGGTTAAGTGGGAAACGATGTGGGAAGGCTTAGACAGCTAGGAGGTTGGCTTAGAAGCAGCCACCCTTTAAAGAAAGCGTAATAGCTCACTAGTCGAGTCGGCCTGCGCGGAAGATGTAACGGGGCTCAAACCATACACCGAAGCTACGGGTATCACTTAGGTGATGCGGTAGAGGAGCGTTCTGTAAGCCTGTGAAGGTGAGTTGAGAAGCTTGCTGGAGGTATCAGAAGTGCGAATGCTGACATGAGTAACGACAATGGGTGTGAAAAACACCCACGCCGAAAGACCAAGGTTTCCTGCGCAACGTTAATCGACGCAGGGTTAGTCGGTCCCTAAGGCGAGGCTGAAAAGCGTAGTCGATGGAAAACAGGTTAATATTCCTGTACTTCTGGTTATTGCGATGGAGGGACGGAGAAGGCTAGGCCAGCTTGGCGTTGGTTGTCCAAGTTTAAGGTGGTAGGCTGGAATCTTAGGTAAATCCGGGATTCTAAGGCCGAGAGCTGATGACGAGTGTTCTTTTAGAACACGAAGTGGTTGATGCCATGCTTCCAAGAAAAGCTTCTAAGCTTCAGGTAACCAGGAACCGTACCCCAAACCGACACAGGTGGTTGGGTAGAGAATACCAAGGCGCTTGAGAGAACTCGGGTGAAGGAACTAGGCAAAATGGCACCGTAACTTCGGGAGAAGGTGCGCCGGTGAGGGTGAAGGACTTGCTCCGTAAGCTCATGCCGGTCGAAGATACCAGGCCGCTGCGACTGTTTATTAAAAACACAGCACTCTGCAAACACGAAAGTGGACGTATAGGGTGTGACGCCTGCCCGGTGCCGGAAGGTTAATTGATGGGGTTAGCTAACGCGAAGCTCTTGATCGAAGCCCCGGTAAACGGCGGCCGTAACTATAACGGTCCTAAGGTAGCGAAATTCCTTGTCGGGTAAGTTCCGACCTGCACGAATGGCGTAACGATGGCGGCGCTGTCTCCACCCGAGACTCAGTGAAATTGAAATCGCTGTGAAGATGCAGTGTATCCGCGGCTAGACGGAAAGACCCCGTGAACCTTTACTATAGCTTTGCACTGGACTTTGAATTTGCTTGTGTAGGATAGGTGGGAGGCTTTGAAGCGTGGACGCCAGTTCACGTGGAGCCAACCTTGAAATACCACCCTGGCAACTTTGAGGTTCTAACTCAGGTCCGTTATCCGGATCGAGGACAGTGTATGGTGGGTAGTTTGACTGGGGCGGTCTCCTCCTAAAGAGTAACGGAGGAGTACGAAGGTGCGCTCAGACCGGTCGGAAATCGGTCGTAGAGTATAAAGGCAAAAGCGCGCTTGACTGCGAGACAGACACGTCGAGCAGGTACGAAAGTAGGTCTTAGTGATCCGGTGGTTCTGTATGGAAGGGCCATCGCTCAACGGATAAAAGGTACTCCGGGGATAACAGGCTGATACCGCCCAAGAGTTCATATCGACGGCGGTGTTTGGCACCTCGATGTCGGCTCATCACATCCTGGGGCTGAAGCCGGTCCCAAGGGTATGGCTGTTCGCCATTTAAAGTGGTACGCGAGCTGGGTTTAGAACGTCGTGAGACAGTTCGGTCCCTATCTGCCGTGGACGTTTGAGATTTGAGAGGGGCTGCTCCTAGTACGAGAGGACCGGAGTGGACGAACCTCTGGTGTTCCGGTTGTCACGCCAGTGGCATTGCCGGGTAGCTATGTTCGGAATAGATAACCGCTGAAAGCATCTAAGCGGGAAACTAGCCTCAAGATGAGATCTCACTGGGACCTTGAGTCCCCTGAAGGGCCGTCGAAGACTACGACGTTGATAGGTTGGGTGTGTAAGCGCTGTGAGGCGTTGAGCTAACCAATACTAATTGCCCGTGAGGCTTGACCATATAACACCCAAGCAATTTGCTGACTCGAAAGAGCACCAGATTGCGGTGTGTGAAGACGAAACGAACCGAAAGTTCGAGAACAAACACACAAACTATCGCATACCCATTCGCTGGAGCGTGAACCTGAAAAGGCCCACGACCTGGCTACCGAATTTCTTGACGACCATAGAGCATTGGAACCACCTGATCCCATCCCGAACTCAGCAGTGAAACGATGCATCGCCGATGGTAGTGTGGGGTTTCCCCATGTGAGAGTAGGTCATCGTCAAGATTAAATTCCGAAACCCCAATTGCGAAAGCAGTTGGGGTTTTGTTTTGCCCGCAGGAAAGTTCGTACAGCAACACCGGACGCCTTCCGGCTGTCACAGTCTCCCGACAATGCTAAGGTTCGGCCCTAGCTTTTGTATTTTTCCAAGGAAGCCTTTATGCCGGACGCAACGTCCCTCAGTGCTGGTTTTATGGTGGTTCACGGCAACCGCCTGGACGAGTTGCGCAGCCTGGTGGTCAGCTGGATGCGGCGCTACCCGCTGGCACCCTTGGAAAATGAAATCGCTTTGGTCCAGAGCAACGGCATCGCCCAATGGCTGAAGCTGGCACTGGCTGAGGATCCGAAAGAGGACGACATGGGCGGCTGCGGTATCGCCGCAGCGATCGATGTGCAGTTACCGGGCAGCTTCATGTGGCAGCTCTATCGCATGGTCCTGGGCCGAGATGAAATCCCTGTCAAATCCCTGCTCGATAAAGCCCCACTGACCTGGCGCCTCATGCGCCTGCTTCCACAGTTGATCGATCAGCCACACTTCGAACCTCTGCAACGCTTCCTTACCCATGACACCGATTTGCGCAAACGCTATCAATTAGCCGAGCGACTGGCTGACCTGTTTGATCAATACCAGGTATACCGAGCTGACTGGCTCGAGGACTGGGCAGAAGGTCGTCATCAATTACGCAACGGTCGAGGTGAAGCGAAAGCCCTGACTGCGGCAAACTGCTGGCAGGCAGAATTGTGGCGTGCACTGTTGCTGGATGTCGGTGAACAAGGCATGGCGCAAAGCCGTGCCGGCGTCCATCAACGATTTATCGAGCGTATCAACAGCCTCGACGTTGCGCCTGATGGACTTCCCTCGCGGGTGATCGTTTTCGGTATTTCTTCACTTCCCGCCCAGGCGCTTGAAGCGCTCGCCGGGCTGGCTCGTTTCAGTCAGGTTTTGCTGTGCGTTCATAATCCGTGTCGCCACCATTGGGCGGACATCGTCGCTGATAAAGACCTGTTACGGCATCAATACAAACGTCAGGCTCGCAAGAGCGGCATGCCGGTTGTCCTGGATCCGCAAACCCTGCATCAGCATGCCCATCCCCTCTTGGCTGCGTGGGGCAAGCAGGGGCGGGACTACATCAATCTGCTCGATAGCTACGACGATCCCAACAGCTATCGCTCGGCATTTCGTGACGGGAGAATCGACCTGTTCAGTGACAGTCAGCCACTGAGCATGCTCAATCAATTGCAGGACGACATTCTTGAATTACGCCCTCTGTATGAAACGCGTGAACGCTGGCCGGCAGTCGATCCAAAAGTGGATCAAT
The DNA here is from genome assembly GCF_048079215.1 of Pseudomonas sp. NFX71. Taxonomy (NCBI): domain Bacteria; kingdom Pseudomonadati; phylum Pseudomonadota; class Gammaproteobacteria; order Pseudomonadales; family Pseudomonadaceae; genus Pseudomonas; species Pseudomonas sp. NFX71. The sequence continues at coordinate 2,707,627 of NZ_CP182230.1, forward strand.
CAATCCGATTTCACATCGCCCATAGCGCCCAGCGAGAGGTGGAGATCCTTCACGACCAGTTGCTCGCCCGTTTCAGTGCAGATCCCGATTTAAGGCCTCGCGACGTCATTGTGATGGTCCCGGATATCGACAGCTATGCCCCGCATATTCGTGCAGTATTCGGGCAGCTTGAACGCAATGACCCGCGCTTCATTCCCTTCACGCTCGCAGACCAGGGGCAACGTGGCCGTGACCCGCTGCTGATCGCTGTCGAACATCTGCTTAAACTGCCGGACAGTCGATTCCCCGTCAGCGAAATCCTCGACCTGCTGGATGTTCCGGCCCTGCGCACTCGCTTTGGTGTGGAGGAGCGAGACCTGCCGACCCTGCATCGCTGGATCGAAGGCGCTGGCATTCGTTGGGGTATGAACGCCGGGCAACGGGCAGGTTTGGGCCTGCCTCAGGAGCTGGAACAGAACAGTTGGCGTTTTGGACTGCGTCGGATGCTGCTTGGCTACGCCGTGGGAAGCGGCAGCGCTTGCGAAGGCATCGAGCCCTACGACGAGATCGGTGGTCTGGATGCCGCACTCATCGGTCCACTGGTTGCTTTGTTGGACGCGCTGGAGATTGCCCATCAGGAGCTCTCGCGACCGGCGCCGCCCAAGCAATGGGGTATACGGTTGCAGGCGCTGGTGCAGTTGTTTTTCCAGGCCAGCAATGAACATGACGACTACCTGCTGGCCCAGCTCGAGGAGTTGCGTGAAACCTGGCTTGAGACTTGCGAGTCCGTCGGTTTGCATGACGAGCTACCGTTGACGGTCGTTCGTGAAGCCTGGCTCGCCGGACTTGATCAAGGTCGATTGTCCCAGCGCTTTCTCGCCGGCGCAGTCAATTTCTGCACGTTGATGCCGATGCGCGCGATCCCGTTCAAACTGGTCTGTCTGCTCGGCATGAATGACGGCGATTATCCGCGCGCGCAACCGCCTTTGGACTTCGACCTCATGGGCAGCGATTATCGACCGGGTGACCGTTCGCGCCGAGAAGATGATCGCTATCTGCTGCTGGAGGCACTGCTGTCGGCATGTGACCAGCTCTATATCAGTTGGGTTGGCCGTAGCATTCGCGATAACAGCGAGCGTCCCGCATCCGTATTGATCGGTCAGTTGCGTGACCATCTGGCCAGTGGCTGGCGATTGCGCAATGCAGATGAAGATCTGCTTGAGGCCATGACTCAGGAACATCCGTTGCAACCGTTCAGCGCCCGTTACTTCCATGAAGGCGATGATCTGTTCAGCTTCGCCAACGAATGGCAGGTGCTTCATCAGTCTGGTGAGCCAGTTATCGATAACAACATCCTGGACGCTTACGTTCAGGAAGAGCCGTTGAGCCTCGGTCAGTTGCAGGATTTCCTGCGCAATCCTGTGCGACATTTCTTCAGCCAGCGATTGAAGGTGTTCTTCGAAGCCGCTGAAGTGCCGCTGGCCGATGAAGAGCCCTTTGTACTTGATGCGCTGCAACGCTATAGCCTCAGCGACAGTTTGCTCGGCGCCGCGCTGGCACAGCTTGAACGTGTGGATGAGGTGTTGGATGCGCATGCCAAACGCCTGCAAAACAGCGGTCTGCTGCCCATGGCCGGTTTTGGCGAATGCCTGCAACGAGAGTTGATCGAGCCGTTACCGGATCTGCTGCAACGCTATCAACAGCTACTGGCGTTATGGCCCACGCCACTCACCAGCGCTCTGCCGGTCAATCTCGAACTTCAAGGTCTGCGTCTGGAAGGATGGCTCAGCGGTCTGCATCAACGCGCAGACGGCGGATTGTTGTCGGTCACTACGATCCCCAACAGCATCGGTTCGATCAAATCCCGCAAGTGGCATCGTCTGACACGACCCTGGGTCAATCATCTGGTTGCCTGCGCCAGTGGTATGGAGATGACCACTGCACTGGTGGCCAGTGACGACAGTCTGTTACTCGGCCCGATTGAAAAAAATACCGCATCCCTAATCCTGGGCGACCTGTTGATGGCCTGGCAAACGGGCATGCGCCAGCCTCTGCCCATTGCGGTGAAAACTGCATTTGCCTGGCTCGCTCAGACCGACCTGGCCAAAGCCGATGCCGCTGGCCGCAAAGCTTATGAAGGCGATGGCATGACCACGGATGGCGAGCGTCGGGAAAGTCCCGCGCTCGCCCGACAGTTCGCTGACTACGACGCACTGATCGCCGACGAGACTTTCCCTGATTGGTGCAACGCTTTGTACAAACCGATGCTTGAAGCGCCGTGGCGCTCATTGAGCAGCGAGGAAGCACGCTCATGACCGCGAAAACACCGCTGGCCCTGGCATTCCCGCTGCGCGGCAGTCAACTGATCGAAGCCAGTGCCGGCACCGGGAAAACCTTCACTATTTCCGCGCTGTACCTACGCCTGGTCCTCGGCCACGGTGGCGAATCGAGTGGCTTCGGGCGTGAATTGTTACCGCCGCAAATCCTCGTCGTGACCTTCACTGACGCCGCGACCAAGGAGCTGCGCGAACGCATTCGAACGCGCCTGGCAGAAGCCGCGCGGTTTTTCCGCGATGAAACTCCGCCGCCGGATGCGCTGATCGCGGAGTTGCGTGATCAGTACCTTCCGGAGCAGTGGCCCGGATGCGCGAATCGTCTGGACATCGCTGCCCAGTGGATGGATGAAGCGGCTGTCTCGACCATCCACAGCTGGTGTCAGCGGATGTTGCGCGAGCATGCGTTCGACAGCGGCAGCCTGTTTACCCAGACCCTGGAAACCGATCACAGCGATTTGCTGGGCGAAGTCCTGCGCGATTACTGGCGATTGTTCTGCTACCCGATGCAAGGCGATGCGCTGAACTGGGTGCGTGGTAATTGGGGCGGTCCGGCGGCGCTGTTGCCACGCGTCCGTGGATTATTCGCCAGTGAGCGCGACAGCGTCGAAGGAAAAGAGCCTGCGGAGCTGATCAACGAATGTCTGCAGGAGCGCCGGGCAGCCTTGATCGAACTCAAAATGCCCTGGCGTCAGTGGGCCGACGAGTTGCTTGCGATCTGTCACGAGGGTGTTGCGAGCAAAAGCGTCGATGGACGCAAGATGCAGGCGCGCTACTTCGAACCCTGGTTCGAAAAGTTAAAGGCCTGGGCCGAAGACGAATTGCTTGAGCAGTTGGATATTGGCACGGGCTTCACCCGCCTGACCCCTGAGGGCATGGCTGAAGCGTGGAAAAAAGGCGAAGTCCCCCACCATCCGGGACTGGACGCCATGCCGGGCCTCAAGGCCAGTCTCGATGGATTGCCGACTCCCGATGCCGCGGTTCTGCAACACGCCGCCCAGTGGGTGGGCGCACGGTTCGAGGCGGAAAAACGTCGTCGCGCGGAAATGGGCTTCGATGACATGTTGCTGCGCCTCGATGCCGCATTGCAATCCGAGGGTGGCGAACGCCTGGCGACCTTGATCCGCGAACAGTTTCCGGTGGCGTTGATCGACGAGTTCCAGGACACCGACCCGGTGCAGTACCGAATCTTCGAAAGCATCTATCGCATCGAAGACAACAACCCCGAATGCGGCCTGTTCCTGATCGGCGACCCAAAGCAGGCGATCTATGCCTTCCGTGGTGCCGATATCTATACCTACCTGCGCGCTCGTCAAGCCACCGCAGGCCGACTGCATACACTGGGGACCAACTTCCGTTCCAGCCATGGCATGGTCGGTGCGGTGAACCATGTGTTTGCGCGCGCCGAGTCGTGCGAGGCCGGTCGGGGTGCGTTCCTGTTTCGCGAACGGAATGGCGATAACCCCGTGCCGTTTCTGCCGGTCGCCTCCCAGGGACGCAAAGAAGTGTTGAGCATCGGGGGGCAGGTTGTACCCGCGTTGAACATCTGGCATTTGTCCGCCGACCAGCCCCTGTCGGGCGCGGTTTACCGACAGCAATTGGCTGCCGCTTGCGCCAGTGAAATCACCGCGTTGCTGAACGGCGGACAGCAAGGCAAGGCGGGTTTTATCCAGGACGGCAAGGACTTCAGGGGCCTGTTGCCGGCGGATATCGCAATTCTGGTGCGCGACGGTAAAGAAGCTCAGGCCGTACGCGCCGAACTCTCCGCCCGTGGTGTGCGCAGCGTTTATCTGTCGGACAAGGATTCCGTGTTCGCCGCCCAGGAAGCCCACGATCTGCTGACCTGGCTCAAGGCGTGTGCCGAGCCGGATGTCGAGCGTCCGTTGCGGGCCGCGCTGGCGAGCATCACGTTGAACCTGTCGCTGGCAGAACTTGAACGGTTGAATCAGGACGAGCTGGCCTGGGAAGCGCGGGTCATGCAGTTCCGTGGTTATCGCGAGCTCTGGCGCAAGCAAGGCGTGCTGCCCATGCTGCGTCGTTTGCTGCATGACTTCCAGCTGCCTCAGGCATTGATTGCGCGCAGTGACGGCGAGCGGGTGCTGACCAACTTGCTGCACCTGTCCGAGTTGCTGCAACAGGCGGCCGCCGAACTGGATGGCGAGCAAGCGTTGATCCGGCACTTGTCCGAACATCTGGCGCTGTCCGGTCAGGCGGGTGAGGAACAGATCCTGCGTCTTGAAAGTGACGAGCAACTGGTCAAGGTCGTGACCATTCACAAGTCCAAGGGGCTTGAGTATCCCTTGGTGTTTCTGCCATTCGTGTGTTCGGCGAAACCGGTGGACGGAAGCCGTTTGCCGCTGCATTACCACGATGAAGCGGGCAATGCTCGAGTGACCCTCAAGCCCACGCCCGAGTTGATCGCGCTGGCGGATGATGAGCGGCTGGCCGAGGATCTGCGTTTGCTTTATGTCGCCTTGACCCGGGCTCAACATGCCTGCTGGCTCGGTGTCACTGACCTCAAGCGCGGTAATAACAACAGTTCGGTGTTGCACCTCTCTGCGTTGGGTTATCTGTTGGGGGGCGGTGCTCCATTGGTGGAGTCGCAAGGTTTGAAGCGTTGGCTGGAAGACCTGCAGCAGGATTGTCCCGCGCTGAATTACAGTGAGATGCCTGAAAAGACGGATGAGCATTACCATCCGCCGCAGAACGATGCGAGCTTGCTCGCCCCCCTGATCCCCAAGCGCAAAGCCAGCGAAAACTGGTGGATTGCCTCCTACAGCGCCCTTCGCATAGGCGACAGCCTGAGCGTGGGCAGTGATGAAGCACCGGAAAACCCGCAGGCGCAAAAGCTGTTCGACGACGAGCGCCTCGATCCTGAAGCGCCGCGCGAAGTGATCGCCGGCGGTGCCGATATCCATCGGTTCCCGCGTGGTCCGAATCCCGGCACCTTTCTTCATGGTTTGCTTGAGTGGGCGGGTGACGAAGGTTTTGCCGCCACGCCGCGGGCCGTGGAAGACGCGATTGCCCGTCGCTGCAACCGTCGTGGCTGGGAAGGCTGGATCACCACGCTGAGCGATTGGCTGCAGCACTTGCTCAAGTCGCCGCTGCACATCGGCGCTGGGCAGGCGCCCGTGATTTTTGGGCAACTGAAACAATACCGTGTCGAGATGGAGTTCTGGTTCGCCAGCCATAAGGTCGATGTGCTCAAACTCGACGAGCTGGTCCGCCAACATACCCACAACGGCGTCGCCCGTGTTGCGGCCGAACCGGTACTGCTCAATGGCATGTTCAAAGGCTTCATCGACCTGACTTTCGAGCACGATGGTCGCTATTACGTCGCCGATTACAAATCCAACTGGCTGGGCGTCGATGACATGGCCTACACCGAGCAGGCGATGGAACAGTCGATCCTGGATAATCGCTACGACCTGCAATACGTGCTGTACCTGTTGGCCCTGCATCGTCAGCTCAAGGCGCGGCTTGCCGATTACGATTACGACCGGCATGTCGGAGGGGCGTTGTATCTGTTTCTGCGCGGCACGCGCTCATCCAGTCAGGGCGTGTATTTTGCCCGTCCGCCACGGGAACTGATCGAGCGTCTGGACCGGCTGTTCCAGGGCAAGCCGGAACCCAAAGCCGAACCGGCCTGGGAACAGGGAGTATTGCTATGAGCCGCACCTTTGCCGATGTGTTGCCCACGCCGTTGGCAGCCGAAAGCCTGGCAAGTCTGGCGCCGTTGAGTCGCGCCGATGATTTGCTGTCGTTGCTCACGCGCTGGGTCGAGCGCGGCTGGTTGCGAGCGCTGGACAAAGCCTTCGTTGCCTTTTTGCACGAACTCGCCCCCGACGATGATCCGCTGGTGCTGCTGGCGGCGGCATTGACCAGTCATCAACTGGGCCACGGTCACGTCTGCCTGGATCTGTTCGAGACGCTCAAGGCGCCGGATTTCGCCCTGTCGTTGCCGCCGGAAGGCGACCTGCAAAGTGGTGCGATGTTGCTGCCTTCGCAATTGCTTGAGACGCTGGACGGCGCCCACTGGTGCAAGGTCCTGGCCTCCAGCCGGCTGGTCGCATTGGCGGCCGATGGCAGCGAAACGGCGTTGCAAAGGCCGTTGGTGTTGTCGGGAAAGCGCCTGTACTTGCGCCGTTACTGGGTGTACGAGCGACGTATCGATAACGCGCTGCGCCTGCGTCTGGCAGAACACGAGTCCACACCGAATGACTTGCCTCAACGCCTCACCGGTCTGTTCGGCCCGGCCCGGCCCGGCGAACTGATCGACTGGCAGAAACTCGCGTGTGCCTTGGCGACCCGCAGTGCATTCAGCATCGTCACTGGCGGTCCCGGAACCGGCAAGACCACCACGGTCGTGCGTTTGCTGGCGCTGTTGCAGGCACCGGCGGTGGAGGCTGGCAAACCACTGCGCATCCGTCTTGCGGCCCCCACCGGCAAAGCGGCGGCGCGGCTGACGGAATCCATCAGCCAGCAAGTCCGGACGCTGGAAGTGGCCGAGGCCGTGCGAGAAAAAATTCCGTCAGACGTCACCACCGTGCACCGCCTGCTCGGCAGCCGTCCCGGTACCCGACACTTTCGGCACCACGCCGGTAATCGCTTGCCGCTGGATGTCTTGGTGGTCGACGAAGCCTCGATGATCGACCTGGAGATGATGGCCAATCTGCTCGACGCGATGCCGGCTCATGCACGACTGGTGCTGCTCGGTGACAAGGATCAACTGGCATCGGTGGAAGCCGGCGCCGTGCTGGGCGATTTGTGCCGCGACGCCGAGGCAGGTTGGTACAGCCCGCAGACCCGACAGTGGCTGGAAGCGGTCAGTGGTGAACACCTCGAAACCAGCGGTTTGCAGCAAGACACTCACGGGACTCATCCGCTGGCCCAGCAGGTCGTGATGCTGCGCCACTCGCGCCGGTTCGGCGAGGGCAGTGGCATTGGCCAACTGGCTCGCTGGGTCAATCAGCAACAACCCGAAGAAGCTCGCAAGTTGTTGGCGGCCGGAAACCACGATGATGTGTTTTCCCTGCCTCTCAAAGGTGAGCACGACAGGGCACTGGAGCGCTTGTTGCTCGAAGGCCATGGCGATGGACCGCAAGGGTATCGGCATTACCTGAGCCTGCTGCGCAGTCGGCGACCGTCGCTCGACAGCACCCTCGAGGATCCGCGCTGGACCGATTGGGCTCGCGACGTGTTGCAAGCCTTCGATGCCTTCCAGTTACTGTGCGCCGTGCGCAAGGGACCATGGGGCGTGGAAGGCCTGAATCAGCGAGTGACCGATGCGCTGCTCAAGGCCAGGCTGATCGACAGCAATCAACAGTGGTACGAAGGTCGGCCAGTGCTGATGACCCGCAACGACTATGGCCTGGGCTTGATGAACGGCGACATCGGCATTGCGCTCAAGCTGCCGGAGCGCGAGGGACCCGAGGCGGGGCGTCAAGTGCTGCGCGTGGCCTTCCCGCGTAACGACGGCCAGGGCGGCGTGCGCTTTGTCCTGCCGAGCCGGCTGAATGATGTCGAAACGGTGTACGCCATGACCGTGCACAAGTCCCAGGGCTCCGAGTTCGCCCATACGGCGCTGATTTTGCCGGACGCCCTGAACCCGGTTCTGACCAAGGAGCTGATCTACACCGGCATCACCCGCGCCAAACACTGGTTTACTTTGATCGAACCGCGTAGCGGCGTGTTTGAGGAGGCCGTGCGACGCAAGGTCAAGCGCCTGAGCGGGCTGATGCTGGAATTGGAAGAGGCCATACCGCCGGGGGATTGAGGACGGCAGCGCCAGACGACGGAAACTGTCCGAAGTGCCGTCTTGCGCTGCCTCGCGAGCGTTTCGACGCTATGCTATCGTTGCGGCATCATCCCGTTACGACCGAATGGAATCCCTGCATGAAAGTGGCTGTCTGGACGACAGAGCACATTGTTGCCTGCAAGCGAGTCATGCTGGCAGGCGTTCTCTGTTTGCTCAGTGGCCTCGTGTTCGCGCAAGCGCAAACGCCCCCCGGCATGGCCGATCAACGCGCCCAAGCCGTTACGCAGGTTGTACTCGGCATCCTCAGTTATGCCCGTTGGCCTGTTGAGCCAGCACAACTGCGTTTGTGCATAGTGGGCCCCACCGAATACACCGACGATTTGGTCAAGGGCACGACCCAGGCCACCGGCCGTCCTGTCACCGTGCGTCGGTTGCTGGCGGATAGCCCGTCGATTGTCGGTGAGTGCGACGCGGTGTACATCGGCAAACTGACCAGCGAGGAACGCAGCCGGCTCTTCGCTTCGCTGGCGGGGCGGCCGGTGCTGAGCATCAGCGAAAGCGACGACCAATGCACCGTCGGCAGCCTGTTCTGCCTGCGAGTCGGCGATGAGCAAGTGTCCTTCGAGGTCAACCTCGATTCCGTCGCCCGCAGCGGCGTGAGAATTCACCCCAGTGTGCTGCAACTGTCCCGCCGCAAGCCGGCGGCACCATGACGCTATTCAAACCGGATAGTCGTCCGACCTTGCGCTCCGTCATCGGTCGCGGTCATTTGATCGTCGCACTGGTGGGCGTGGCCATGGCCAGTGTTTCGCTGACGTTGCTGGGCGTGCTGGCCTTGCGGGTTTACGCCGACCACAACCTGCACCTGATTGCACGCTCCATCAACTACACCGTGGAAGCGGCGGTGGTGTTCAATGACAAGGCAGCCGCCACGGAGGCGCTGGCATTGATCGCGTCCACCGAAGAAGTGGCTGATGCCCAGGTGCTGGACGAGCAAGGCAAGTTGTTGGCCCGTTGGCAGCGACCGGAAACCGGATTTTTCTCGGACCTGGAAATGCATATGGCCAAGGCGTTTCTGGAAAAGCCGATCAGCATGCCGATTGTCCATCAGGGCCAGGAAATCGGCAGTGTCCAGCTCATTGGTCACGGTGGCAGCCTGATGCGTTTTTTGCTCAGCGGACTGGTGGGGATCGTTCTGTGTACCGCTGTCAGCGCCTGGGTGGCGCTGTATCTCGCACGCCGACAACTTCGCGGGATCACCGGCCCACTGCGCAGCCTGGCTTGCGTGGCTCACGCTGCACGCAGCGACCGTGCCTTCGACCGGCGTGTGCCACCGGCGGCCATTGCCGAACTCGACAACCTGGGCAACGACTTCAATGCCTTGCTCGATGAACTCGAATCCTGGCAGACCCACCTGCAAAGCGAAAACGAAACCCTGGCCCACCAGGCCAGCCATGACAGCCTCACCGGGCTACCGAACCGGGCGTTTTTCGAAGGCCGGCTGAGTCGTTCGCTGCGCAACGCCAACAAACTCAACGAGCGCGTGGCGGTGCTGTTTCTCGACAGCGACCGATTCAAGGAGATCAACGATAACTTCGGTCACGCCGCCGGCGATGCGGTGCTGGTGGCCGTGGCCAATCGGGTTCGTGCGCAGCTGCGCGAAGACGATCTGGTGGCGCGTCTGGGGGGCGATGAATTTGCCGTCCTGCTGACCCCGCTGCACATGACCGAAGACGCCGAGCGTATCGCCGACAAAATCCTAGAAAGCATGGAAATGCCGATCCCGTTGCCGGGGACCAGCCAGGTGCTGACCTCTCTCAGTATCGGCATCGCCGTGTACCCTGATCATGGAACGACACCGGGGGCGCTGCTCAATGCTGCCGATGCGGCCATGTACCAAGCCAAGCGCCTCGCCAGGGGGGCTCAGCACACGTCAGGGTCGGAGCACCCTGTCGCCGATATTCAAACCAGGAGCTAATGCCCGTGTTTTCACTCCCTCTGCGATTTTTCACGATGACCCTGTTCATGGCCGTGCTGGCATTGGCCGGTTGCCAGACGGCGCCGCAAAAAGGCCTGACCCCGGCGCAGGTCGCGGTGCTCAAACAACAAGGTTTCGAGTTGACCGACGAGGGCTGGGCGTTTGGGCTGTCCGGCAAAGTCTTGTTTGGCAGTGACGTCGAAAAACTCAATGCGCAGAGCACCGAGATCGTCGAGCGCATTGGCAAGGCGCTGTTGGGGGTCGGAATCGAGCGGGTACGGGTCGATGGTCACACCGACGCGTCGGGTAAAGAATCGTATAACGAACAGCTATCCGTGCGCCGCGCGAAAAGCGTTGGCATGGTTCTGACCTCGGTGGGCATGAACGAACAAAACATCCAGCTGCGTGGCTTCGGCAGCAGTCAGCCCGTCGCCTCCAACGACACCGCCGCTGGCCGAACCGAGAACCGCCGGGTGTCGATTGTGGTCAGCGCCGATTAGTCGGCGAACACCATGTCCCGTCGCTCACCCATCAACAGACCCTGATTCTGCTCAGTCACCTCCCGGATGTAATCCCACAACAGGGTAATCCGCTTGAGCTTGCGCAGGTCCTCGCGGCAGTACATCCAGAACTGCCGGGTGATGTTGATCTCTTCCGGCAACACCGGCAGCAGACGCGGATCCTGCGCGGCGAGGAAGCACGGCAGAATTGCCAGTGACCGCCCCTGCTGCGCCGCCACGAACTGTGCGATCACGCTGGTGCTGCGCAGATTGGCGCTGGCACCGGGTAGCACGTTTGCCAGGTACAACAGCTCCGAGCTGAACGCCAGGTCGTCGACATAACTGATGAATGAATGCTTGCCCAAGTCTGCCGGGCGGCGGATGGGCGGGTGTTTGTCCAGGTAGTCCTGGGTCGCGTACAGCTGCAATTTGTAGTCGCAGAGTTTGCAGCAGACATAGGGGCCATGCTCGGGGCGCTCCAGCGCAATGACGATGTCCGCCTCACGCTTGGACAGGCTGATGAAGTGCGGCAATGGCAGGATGTCCACCGAGATCGCCGGATAGGCATCGACGAAATGGCTCAGCTGCGGGGTGATGAAAAAGCTGCCGAACCCTTCCGTGCAGCCCATCCGCACGTGCCCGGAGAGCGCGACGCCAGAGCCTGATACTTGCTCGCAGGCCATGTGCAGGGTGCTTTCGATCGACTCGGCGTAACCGAGCAATCGCTGACCTTCAGCCGTCAGCACGAAACCGCTGGTCCGGGACTTTTCAAAAAGCAGCGTGCCCAACGCCGCTTCCAGCGAACTGATACGCCGCGACACAGTGGTGTAGTCCACCGCCAGGCGCTTGGCCGCGGTGCTGGCCTTGCGGGTGCGGGCGACTTCGAGGAAAAACTTGAGGTCATCCCAGTTCAGCGAGCCTAGGGACGTGATGTTTTTTTGCATGATGGACCGGCTTTTATGTGCGTTCTTATTAGAAGTTTGCACATCTATACTCCAAAAACAGTCCGATAACCAATTCGCGACACACGCCTCATCTCAAGGCGACTTTCTCGCCTTGGCTCCCTAGATAGCTCTCTAAATAAGAACAATGTCCCGGAGACCAACATGAACGCATCGCTCACGCCAAACGAAACCACTGTGCAAAAGGTCAAGCTGTTGATCGACGGCGAGTGGGTCGAGTCCCAGACCAGCGAATGGCACGACATCGTCAACCCGGCGACCCAACAAGTGCTGGCCAAGGTTCCGTTCGCCACGGCGCAGGAAGTCGACGCCGCGATCAGTGCCGCCCATCGCGCCTTTCAGACCTGGAAGCTGACCCCGATCGGCGCGCGCATGCGCATCATGCTCAAGCTCCAGGCGTTGATCCGCGAGCACTCCAAACGCATCGCCGTGGTGCTCAGCAACGAGCAGGGCAAAACCATTGCCGACGCTGAAGGCGACATTTTCCGTGGCCTGGAAGTGGTCGAACACGCCTGCTCCATCGGCAGCCTGCAAATGGGTGAATTCGCCGAGAACGTCGCGGGCGGCGTCGATACCTACACCCTGCGTCAGCCCATCGGCGTTTGCGCCGGCATCACCCCGTTCAACTTCCCGGCGATGATCCCGCTGTGGATGTTCCCGATGGCCATCGCCTGCGGCAACACCTTTGTGCTCAAGCCGTCCGAACAGGACCCGATGTCGACCATGCTGCTGGTGGAACTGGCAATCGAGGCCGGCGTTCCGGCAGGCGTGCTTAACGTGGTGCATGGCGGCAAGGACGTGGTGGACGCGCTCTGCACCCACAAAGACATCAAGGCTGTTTCCTTCGTTGGTTCGACTGCGGTCGGTACTCACGTCTACGACTTGGCCGGCAAACACGGCAAGCGCGTGCAATCGATGATGGGCGCGAAAAACCACGCCGTGGTTCTGCCAGATGCCAATCGCGTACAAGCACTGAATGCGCTGGTCGGCGCCGGTTTCGGCGCAGCGGGCCAACGTTGTATGGCCACGTCCGTGGTGGTGCTGGTGGGCGCGGCCAAACAATGGTTGCCGGACCTGAAAGCGCTGGCGCAAAAACTCACCGTGAATGCCGGCAGCGAGCCGGGCACTGACGTTGGCCCGGTGATCTCGAAAAAAGCCAAACAGCGGATCCTCGATCTGATCGAGAGCGGCATCAAGGAAGGCGCCAAGCTGGAGCTGGATGGTCGCGACGTCACCGTTCCAGGCTTCGAGAAGGGCAACTTTGTCGGCCCGACCCTGTTCTCCGGCGTGACCACCGACATGCAGATCTACACCCAGGAAATTTTCGGCCCGGTGCTGGTGGTGCTGGAGGTCAACACGCTCGACGAGGCCATCGCACTGGTCAACGCCAACCCGTTCGGTAACGGCACCGGCCTGTTCACCCAAAGCGGTGCGGCGGCGCGCAAATTCCAGAGCGAAATCGATGTCGGCCAGGTCGGCATCAACATCCCGATTCCGGTGCCGGTCCCGTTCTTCAGCTTCACCGGTTCGCGCGGTTCCAAACTCGGCGACCTCGGCCCGTATGGCAAGCAAGTGGTGCAGTTCTACACTCAGACCAAGACAGTCACCAGTCGCTGGTTCGATGACGACAGCGTCAACGACGGTGTGAACACCACCATCAACTTGCGTTAAGGAGCCGGACATGAAAATCGCTTTTATCGGTCTCGGCAACATGGGCGCGCCGATGGCGCGCAACCTGATCAAGGCCGGCCATTCGCTGCGGCTGGTCGACCTGAACAAAACCGTTCTGGCCGAGCTGGAACAACTGGGCGGCAGCATCAGCGCGACAGCCCGTGAAGCCGCTCAAGGTGCAGAACTGGTGATCACCATGCTGCCTGCCGCTGTGCACGTGCGCAGTGTGTGGCTAGGTGAAGACGGCGTGCTGGCGGGGATCGCCAAAGGTGTGCCGGCCGTGGATTGCAGCACCATCGATCCGCAGACGGCGCGTGATGTAGCCGCTGCGGCAGCCAAACAGGGCGTGGCAATGGCCGACGCGCCGGTGTCTGGTGGCACTGGCGGCGCAGCGGCCGGGACGCTGACCTTCATGGTCGGCGCCACCCCCGAACTGTTTGCCACTCTGCAACCGGTGCTGGCGCAGATGGGTCGCAACATCGTCCATTGCGGCGAAGTCGGCACCGGGCAAATCGCCAAGATCTGCAACAACCTGCTGCTGGCGATCTCCATGGTCGGCGTCAGCGAAGCCATGGCGCTGGGTGATGCGCTCGGAATCGACACCACGGTGCTCGCCGGGATCATCAACAGTTCCACGGGGCGTTGCTGGAGTTCCGAGATGTACAACCCGTGGCCGGGCATCGTCGAAACGGCGCCGGCCTCGCGTGGTTATACCGGTGGTTTTGGTGCCGAACTGATGCTCAAGGATCTGGGGCTGGCCACGGAAGCGGCCCGTCAGGCGCACCAACCGGTGGTGCTCGGCGCGGTGGCCCAGCAGTTGTATCAGGCGATGAGTCAGCGTGGGGAGGGTGGCAAGGACTTCTCGGCGATCATCAACAGCTATCGCAAACCCCAATAAGGGCTTTGGTGAGGGGCTTTGGTGGTGAGGGAGCTTGCTCCCGCTGGTTCGCGAAGCGGACCCGTTCGGGGTTAATGCGGTGTATCGGTTAGGGCGCATTGGCTGACTGTACGACGGCTTCGCCGCCGAGCGGGAGCAAGCTCCCTCGCCACAGGTACTGCATGTACGCATCGACATTTACCGGGAAATCACGTCGGGTGATCTCCCGGTTTTTTTGCATCAGGCAAACACGAAATACTTGCGCACGGTTTCAACCACTTCCCACGTGCCTTTCATGCCCGGCTCGATGACGAAAATATCACCGGCACGCAGATGGATCGGCTCCTTTCCTTCCGGGGTGATGATGCAGTAGCCCTCGCGGAAATCGCAGTATTCCCACTTCACGTATTCCACGTACCACTTGCCCGGCGTGCAGATCCAGGTGCCCATGATCTTGCTGCCGTCTTCGCTGGTGTAGGCATTGAGGTTGACGGTGTGCGGGTCGCCTTCGAGTTTTTCCCATTTGCAGGCGTCGAGGACCGGCAGGGGATGGGTGTCGCGAAGAACGGTAATCGGTGCGGACATGATGACTCCGAGCGTGAGGGATAACTGAAGTCGCACCGTATAGGGCTTGTTGCGGCATCAGTTGTCTGTGCTCGACATCGGGGTGTCCAGAAACGCTCGTTCATGAGCGCGTCCCATAAAAAACGCCCCGGTATTCATCGAATGCCGGGGCGTTTTTTTATCAGTGTTTATTGCGCCACTGGCAGGTTTCGATGCCGGGCCATGCGCAACCGGTAGCATCCGTAGATGACCAATACCCACACCGGCATGGCGTACACCGAGGCGCGCACCGGTGGAATCATCCAGATGACGCAGATGATCACGGCCATGAACGCCAGGCACAGGTAATTGGTGTAGGGCGACCAGAATGCCTTGAAGCCTGGCACGATGCCGCGCAGAACCATGGCCTTGCGAAACTTCAGGTGCGTGAGGCTGATCAGCGCCCAGTTGATCATCAGCGAGGCGACCACCAGGGCAAACAGCATCTCAAGCGCTTCATGCGGAGCGACGTAGTTGACCACCACGGCCAACATCGTGATCAGCGCCGATACGCCCAGCGCCAGTAACGGAACGCCTTGCTTGTTCAGCTTCATCAACACCTTGGGTGCATCGCCTTGTTCGGCCAGGCCATAGAGCATGCGGCTGTTGCAGTAGACGCCGCTGTTGTAGACCGAGAGCGCGGCGGTGAGTACCACGAAGTTGAGGATTTGCGCGGCGGTGTCGCTACCGATCAAGGCAAAAATCTGCACGAACGGACTGCCGCTGTAGGCGTCGCCCGAAGCGCCCAGTGTTTGTAGCAGTTGGTCCCACGGATACAGCGACAACAACACGGTGAGTGCGCCGACGTAGAAGATCAACACCCGATACACCACCTGGTTGATGGCCTTGGGAATGACCTTTCTTGGCTCGCTGGCTTCAGCGGCGGTGATGCCGACCAGTTCCAGGCCGCCGAAGGAGAACATGATGAACGCCATCGCCATCAGCAGACCGGTCGTGCCGTTGGGGAAGAAACCGCCGTGACTCCACAGGTTGCTCACCGATGCTTGCGGGCCGCCGGTGCCGCTGAACAGCATGTAGCAGCCGAGGAGGATCATGCCGATGATGGCCACGACCTTGATGATCGCGAACCAGAATTCCATCTCGCCGAAGACTTTGACGTTCAAGGTGTTGATCAGGTTGACCAGCACGAAGAATACCGCCGCGCTGACCCAGGTCGGCACCTCCGGCCACCAGAACTGCACGTACTTGCCGACGGCTGTCAGCTCGGCCATGCCCACCAGCACATACAGCACCCAGTAGTTCCAGCCGGACAGGAAACCGGCAAAGCCGCCCCAGTAATTGTGAGCGAAGTGGCTGAACGAGCCGGCCACCGGTTCTTCAACAATCATCTCGCCCAGTTGGCGCATGATCAGGAACGCAATGAAACCGGCAATCGCGTAGCCGAGGATCATCGACGGTCCGGCGGACTTGAGCACTCCGGCAGAGCCCAGGAACAGCCCCGTACCAATGGCGCCGCCCAATGCGATCAGTTGAATGTGTCGATTTTTCAACCCCCGCTTGAGCGTTGCCGGTTGCAATATTTCATCCGCCATCTGGTTCCCTTTTTGGTTGTTGTGGCCAGGCCTGATTTGAAGGGGCAGATATTACTCTGCGCGGCCTTCGTCATATAGGTGCCAGTTGGGCCAAACACCGGTTTTCAAGGCGCGCGCAACGCGTCGAGCAAGGCTCTGGCATAACCGGGCAGGCCAGTGAATGAACGTGCGCACAACAACAGTTTGCGCTGTGCCCAGTCTTCCTTCAGGGCGAAGCTCTTGAGCGGTTGATCGACGGCCCGGCGCTGGATCGCTGCCAGCGGCACAATCGCCAGCCCGGCGCCGCGAGCGACCATGCGCATCACACCGTCGAAACCTTCCGCACGGATGCGGATTTGCAGGCGCATCCCCGCGTGCAGCGCCTGTTCTTCGAGGTACACCGCCAGTGCACTGTTGGCGCTCAGGCCAACGTAATCGTGATGCAGGGTGTCGCTGAAGTTTGGTGTCGCGCCGTTCGCCAGGGGATGGTCGGGCGGCATGATCAGCACCAGCGGATCATCGCGAAAGGGCAGGGTCTCGAGGGCGTGGGTGTCCACGGCGTCGGAGACGATGCCAAGGTCTGCAGCGCCCTGGCGCAGGGCGTGAGTGATACGGGCGCTGGGCAACTCTTGCAGGTCAATGTCGAGGTTGGGATGACGGCACAGAAAGTCTGCCAGCACTTCCGGCAGGTGCTCGGTGATCGCTGTGGTGTTGCACAGTAAACGCACCTGACCTTTGACGCCTTTGGCGTATTCAGCCAGGTCCTGTTGCATGCGGTCAGCGTGTTGCAGCAGCAGTCGGGCGTGTTGCGCCAGGGCTTTTCCGGCAGGCGTGGGGGTTACGCCGCGACGACCGCGTTCGAGGAAATCGATGCCTAGCGATGACTCCATGGCGCGGATTCGTGCGCTTGCCGCCGCCAGGGATAAATGGCTGCGAGCGGCGCCGGCGGTGATGTTGCCGGTGTCGAGGATGTTCAGGTAGAGACGCAGGTCGGTCAGGTCGAAGTGCATTACAGCAACCTCAGAATATGTGTTGTCTGGACGGACGCCATCGCGAGCAGGCTCGCTCCCACATTTGTCCGCGTCAGACCGGACGACGCGTTTAACTGTGGGAGCGAGCCTGCTCGCGATGGCGTCAGTGGAAGCAATGAATTTTAAGCCTCTGAAAAAACAAGAGGCACCCTCAGTGTATGGCAGATTTTCACGCAGCCATTCCGGGCTCAGGATAAGCCCATGAATACACTCTCTGCGTTTTATCAAAACCTCGGCCTGGCCCTTTCCCTGCTGGTCATTGCGACCTTCCTGCTGGCCGGCATGATCAAGGGGGTCATCGGTCTCGGCCTGCCGACCATCGCCATGGGGCTGCTCGGTCTGGCTATGGCGCCGTCGCAGGCTGCGGCGTTGCTGATCATTCCCGCGACCCTGACCAACGTCTGGCAACTGGCATTCGGCGGGCATTTGCGTGGGCTGGTCAAACGGCTGTGGCCGATGCTGCTGGCGATCTTCATCGGTACCGGCGCCGGTACGTTGTGGATCGGCATGGCCGGCGGTCATTGGGTGGTGCGAGGCCTGGGCGCGGCGTTGCTGCTCTACGCGCTGAGCGGGTTGTTCCTGCCGACCTTGCGCATCGGCAACCAGGCCGAACGCTGGTCAGGGCCGCTGTGCGGCGTGCTGACCGGCGTCATCACCTCGGCTACCGGCGTCTTCGTGATTCCGGCGGTGCCGTACCTGCAAGCACTGGGTTTGAGCAAGGATGAACTGGTGCAGGCGCTGGGCCTGTCGTTCACGGTGTCGACCCTCGCACTCGCCGCTGGCCTGTTGTGGCGTGGGGCGTTGGGCAGTGGCGAGCTGAGCGCGTCATTGCTGGCACTGATCCCGGCCGTGCTGGGCATGTTGCTGGGCCAGTGGCTACGGCAGCGGATCAGCGCCCCCTTGTTCAAGCGCGTGTTTTTCATTGGCCTCGGTGTACTTGGCGGCCACTTGCTGGTCAGCGGGTAGCGGACGACGGGCTGAGCATCTCGATGGCGCGGATCTCGAAATCCCGCTCCAGGTATTCCTCGCGTTGCTCAAGGAACTGCTTCATGTGCGGCAGGTTCGAGTGCACGTCGAGGTGGGCCTGGGATTGCCAGATCTCGAAGAAGATAAACAGCGTCGGGTCCTGTTTGTCGCGCAGCATGTGGTACTCGATGCAGCCGGGCTCGGCGCGGCTCGCTTCTACATAGCCACGGAAGAACGCTTCGAAGGCGTCGGATTTTTCCGGGCGGGTCTTGGCGTGCAGGATGAAGCCTTGCATTTCACTCATCAAAAATCTCCTCAAGTTCAGAATCGGCGCAAGTTTATGGCAACAATCGCCTGTTGATTCGTGCGTATGGGTCAAATTAGTTTTGTGAATTCAGGGCTTATTCCGCGCGAGGCGGGCCATTAACCTGCCGCCATCCAATTTCTGACCCTTCCGAGATTTCCCATGAAAAAAGTCCTGTTGCTCAATGGCGGCAAAAAGTTTGCTCACTCCGACGGCCGCTACAACGCCACCCTGCATGAAGCCGCGTTGAGCGTGCTGGATCGCGGCGGCGTTGACGTGAAGGCCACGTTCATCGACGAGGGTTACGACGTCGCCGAAGAAGTCGCCAAATTCCTCTGGGCAGACGTGATCATTTATCAGATGCCCGGCTGGTGGATGGGCGCGCCGTGGACGGTGAAGAAGTACATCGACGAAGTTTTCACCGAGGGCCACGGCAGCCTCTACGCCAGCGACGGTCGCACCCGTTCCGACGCCTCGCAAAAGTACGGCAGCGGCGGTCTGGTGCAGGGCAAGCAATACATGTTGTCGCTGACCTGGAACGCGCCGCAGCAAGCCTTCGACGACCCGACCGACTTCTTCGAAGCCAAGGGCGTGGACGCGGTGTACTTCCCGTTCCACAAGGCCAACGAGTTCATCGGCATGACCGGTTTGCCAACGTTCCTGTGCGTTGACGTGATGAAGCGCCCGAACATCGAAGCCGACGTGGCGCGTTATGAACAGCATTTGAAAGAGGTGTTTGGCCTCAAGGCTTAAGGCTCGGCTACTATCGATACCTGTAGCAGGCACTGAACTGTGACGAGGGCTTTTTTGTGGCGAGGGAGCTTGCTCTCGCTGGTGCGCGAAGCGGACCCCAAATCAGCGAACGCGGTGAATCAGGCGGACCCTGCAGGCTGATTCACGACGGCGCCGCCGCCGAGCGGGAGCAAGCTCCCTCGCCACATCAGGCTTCTTTTGCACAGTGAATTTGCGCCGGACTATCGATAAGGGACACATGTGAAAGCCAGATCCGATGAGTTGCAGATTTTCGTCTGCGTGATTGAGTGCGGTTCGATTTCGGCTGCGGCCGAGCAGGTCGGGCAAACGCCTTCGGCGGTCAGTCGCACGCTGTCGCGGCTGGAGGCCAAGCTCGACACCACACTGATCAACCGCACCACGCGACGCATGGACCTGACCGAGGAAGGGAAGTATTTCTTCGAGCACGCCAAGCTGATTCTCGATCAGATGGACGAACTCGAAGAGCGCCTCAACTCACGCCAGCAAACCCCGTCCGGGCGTCTGCGGATCAACGCCGCCTCGCCGTTCATGCTGCACGCCATCGTGCCGTACATCGATGAGTTCCGCCGGCTCTACCCGGACATTCAGCTGGAGCTCAACAGCAACGACCTGATCATCGACCTGCTCGAACAGAGTACCGACATCGCCATCCGCATCGGCACCCTGGCCGACTCGACCCTGCACGCCCGTTCGCTGGGTTGCAGCCCGCTGCACATCGTCGCCAGCCCGGCCTACCTTGAGCAACATGGCACTCCGATGGTGGTCGAGGACCTGACGGGGCACGCGCTGCTGGGCTTTACGAATAACGAAGGGCTCAACCAATGGCCGTTGCGTTATGTGCATGGCGATCGCTGGCCGATTCAAGCGTCGATCAGCGCGTCCAGCGGTGAGACGATCAGGCACCTGGCGCTGGAAGGCCAGGGCATTGCCAGCCTCTCGCATTTCATGACCATCGACGACATCCGCGCCGGGCGCCTGAAGGTGCTGCTGGCGGATTTCAACAGCGGCTATCGCCAACCGATCAACGCGGTGTACTACCGCAACTCGCAACTGGCCTTGCGGATTCAATGCTTCCTGGACTTCATCCAGGGCAAATTGGCGGTCTACGCGAACTCGGATTTCAAGGGCTGATTCGTGATCCCTGCGCAAGAGTGAATTGGGTCAACGGGGATTTTTCGTCCGCGATGACTACTTGATACTCGTTGCATCACTTATTCACGCAGGGAGTTTCTCCATGAACGTATTCGTTACCGGCGCTGCCGGTTTTATCGGCGGCTCCATCGCCACGGGTCTGGTCCGCGCGGGCCACACAGTTACCGGCCTGGTGCGCAGCACCGAACAGGCCAATGAATTGCGCGCTTTGGGCATCACCCCGGTCATCGGTACTCTTGACGACAGCGCACTGCTGGCTGAACAGGCCCACGCTGCCGACGCCGTGATCAACGCCGCCAGCAGCGATCATCGCGGCGCGGTGGAAGCGTTGCTCAATGCCTTGCGCGGTTCCAACAAAGTGTTCCTGCACACCAGCGGTTCGAGCATCGTCGGCGATGCGTCGGGCGGTAAATCCAGCGACGTCATCTATGACGAAGACAGCTTGCCGGAGCCGACCGTCGACAAGGCTGCACGCGTGGCCATCGACAACCTGATCCTCGCCGCAGCGAAAGACGGCGTGAACTCGGCCGTGATCTGCAACACCCTGATCTACGGCCACAGCCTGGGCGTCAAGCGTGACAGCGTGCAGCTGCCGCGCCTGCTGAAACAGGCGCGCAAAAGTGGCGTGGTTCGTCATGTCGGCACGGGCCAGAACATCTGGTCCAACGTGCACATCGAAGACGTTGTTTCCCTGTACCTGCTGGCGCTGACCAAAAACGTACCGGGCACGTTCTACTTCGTTGAAAGCGGTGAAGCGTCGTTCATCGACATGACCACGGCGATTGCCGAAGCGTTGAAGCTGGGTGAGCCACAAGACTGGCCACTGAAGGATGCCGAGGCCGAGTGGGGTTATGAAATGGCCAACTATGGTTTGGGTTCCAACAGCCGTGTGCGCGGCAAGCATGCGCGGGAACTGCTGGGTTGGGCGCCGCAGCGGACGTCTGTGGTTGAGTGGATTCGGGACGAGATGGTTTGAGTTCGCTGTAGACCGAGTCATCGTTCATTGCGGGCAAGCCACGCTCCGCCAGGATTTGCGTCGTTCACACATTGGGTGAACGACGCAAATCCTGTGGGAGCGTGGCTTGCCCGCGATTGCTTTTTCAGCCGCACGGCAACTGGCCGGGCCAGGCTCAATTCCGTAACATCCGCCCCCTCTATCCCTGCTGTGTCCTGTTCCCATGAAAGCAAAACGTCTGCGCGCCGATCTCCTGGCCGGGCTCACCACCTCATTTGCCCTGCTTCCCGAATGCATCGCCTTCGCGCTGGTCGCCCACCTCAACCCGCTGATGGGGCTTTATGGAGCGTTCATCATTTGCACCCTGACTGCGCTGTTCGGCGGCCGGCCGGGCATGGTGTCGGGCGCGGCCGGTTCGATGGCCGTAGTGATCGTCGCGTTGGTGGTGCAGCACGGTGTGCAATATTTACTCGCGACGGTGTTGCTGGGTGGCCTGATCATGCTGGCGTTCGGGTTGCTGAAACTCGGCAAGCTGGTACGCATGGTGCCGCACCCGGTGATGCTCGGCTTCGTCAACGGCCTGGCGATCATCATTGCGTTGGCGCAACTCGAACACTTCAAGAGCGGTGACGCCTGGCTCAGCGGCACGCCGTTGTATGTGATGACGGGGCTGGTGGCGCTGACGATGGCGATTGTCTATCTGCTGCCGCGTCTGACGCGTGCGGTGCCACCGGCATTGGTGGCGATTCTTGGCGTGGGGCTGGCGGTTTATCTGCTCGGCCTGCCGACCCGCACGCTCGGCGACATGGCACACATCGCCGGCGGCTTGCCGACGTTTGCCTGGCCGGACATTCCATGGACGCTGGACACCCTGCGCATCATCGCGCCTTACGCGATCCTGATGGCGCTGGTCGGTCTGCTGGAAACCCTGCTGACCCTGAACCTCACCGATGAAATCACCGAAAGCCGTGGCTTTCCGGATCGCGAGTGCGTGGCGCTGGGCGCGGCCAACATGGTGTCCGGTGTGTTTGGCGGCATGGGTGGCTGCGCGATGATCGGCCAGACCGTGATCAACCTCAGTTCCGGAGGTCGTGGCCGGCTGTCCGGCGTGGTGGCCGGTGTGCTGATTCTGCTGTTCATCCTGTTTTTATCACCCTTGATCGAGCGCATCCCGCTGGCGGCACTGGTCGGGGTGATGTTCGTGGTGTCGCAGCAAACCTTCGCCTGGGCTTCGCTGCGGGTCGTGAACAAGGTGCCGTTGAATGACGTGCTGGTGATCGTCGCGGTGACGGTCATTACCGTGTTCACCGATCTGGCCACCGCCGTGCTGTGCGGGATCATCATTGCCGCGCTCAACTTCGCCTGGCAGCAGGCTCGCGAACTGTATGCCGACAGTCACCTCGAAGCTGACGGCAGCAAGCTTTACTTGCTGCATGGCACGCTGTTCTTCGCCTCGACGACGCCTTTTCTCAATCAGTTCGACCCGGCCAATGACCCGTCCGTGGTGACGATCGACTGCCGTCACCTGAGCTTCGTCGATTACTCAGCCATCGCGGCGCTCAAGACCCTGCGCGAACGCTACGCCAAGGCCGGCAAGCACCTGCGCGTGCTGCACTTGTCCGAGCGTTGCAAGAAGTTGCTCAAGCGTGCGCGGGTGAGTCACGACTGAGTAACATCGGGCAGGCGCGATGAAAATCCGCCTGCCCGATTTTCATATCCGCCGACCTCGCATGCCTCTGCGCGACAACCCTTACCCCTCCACGAAAATTACTTTCACCTCGTTTGAGTTTCACGCTTCGAAATGTTTTAAGCGTTTCACAAAACTTTCGACGTGACCCTTTCGAGGAGTACCGCATGACCCTGTCCTTCGGCTATTGGCTGCTGGTGTATGCCGCCATCGCCATCATTGCCCTGATCGTTCTGATCGCCCGTTACCGGCTTAATCCCTTCATCGTCATCACCCTGGTGTCCATCGGCCTCGCGCTGCTGGCCGGCATGCCGCCGTCCGGGGTGGTCGGTGCGTACGAGGCCGGCGTCGGCAAGACCCTGGGGCATATCGCGCTGGTGGTGGCGCTGGGCACGATGCTCGGCAAGATGATGGCCGAGTCCGGCGGTGCCGAGCAGGTGGCGCGGACCTTGATCGATCGTTTCGGCGAGAAGAACGCACACTGGGCGATGGTCTGCATCGCGTTCCTGGTCGGGCTGCCGTTGTTCTTCGAGGTCGGTTTTGTGTTGCTGGTACCGATCGCCTTTACCGTGGCGCGCCGCGTCGGGGTGTCGATCCTGATGGTCGGTTTGCCGATGGTCGCCGGGCTCTCGGTGGTGCATGCCCTGGTGCCGCCGCACCCGGCGGCGATGCTGGCGGTGCAGGTGTATGGGGCGTCGGTCGGGCAGACTTTGATGTACGCGATTCTGATCGGCATTCCGACCGCGATCATCGCCGGTCCGCTGTACGCCAGGTTCATCGTGCCGCGCATTCAATTGCCGGCGGAAAACCCGCTGGAGCGGCAGTTCCTCGAACGCGAACCACGCGACAGCCTGCCGGGTTTCGGCATCACCATGGCGACCATTCTGCTGCCGGTGGTGCTGATGCTGATCGGCGGCTGGGCCAACCTGATTTCCACGCCGGGTAGCGGCTTCAACCAGTTTCTGCTGTTCATCGGCAACTCGGTAATCGCCTTGCTGCTGGCGACCTTGCTGAGCTTCTGGACCCTCGGCATCGCCCAGGGCTTCAACCGCGAATCGATCCTCAAGTTCACCAACGAATGCCTAGCGCCGACCGCCAGCATCACCCTGCTGGTCGGCGCTGGCGGCGGGTTGAACCGGATTCTGGTGGACGCCGGGGTGACCGATCAGATCGTCAGCCTGGCCCATGAATTTCACCTGTCGCCGCTGCTGATGGGCTGGCTGTTCGCCGCGCTGATGCGCATTGCCACTGGCTCTGCCACCGTGGCCATGACCACCGCCTCGGGCATCGTCGCGCCGGTGGCCATTGGGCTGGGCTATCCGCATCCGGAGTTGCTGGTGCTGGCGACGGGCGCGGGGTCGGTGATCTTTTCCCACGTCAACGACGGCGGCTTCTGGTTGATCAAGGAATACTTCAACATGAGCGTCGCCCAGACCTTCAAGACCTGGACCGTGCTGGAGACCATCATTTCCGTGGTCGCCTTTGCGTTGACCGTAGGTCTTTCTTACCTGATTTAACCGGAGCCGCCTGCCATGGACATCCTCTATCAGATCCGCGCCCGTCAGGATTCCTTCAGCGCCGGCGAAGGACGCATCGCCCGGCTGATGCTCGACGACGTAGGGTTTGCCTCTGCCGCCAGCCTCGATGAGCTGGCGCTGAAAGCGGAAGTCAGCACCGCCACGCTGTCGCGTTTCGCCCGCACCGTGGGTTGCCGCGACTTGCGGGACTTGCGCCTGCAACTGGCTCAGGCCAGCGGCGTCGGCAGCCGTTTTCTCGACCCGGCGGGTACGCCCGATCAGTCGGCGTTCTACGGGCAGATCGTCGGCGATATCGAGTCCACTTTGCGCCAGCATCTGGCGGCGTTCGACGAGTCGCGTTTTGCTGATGCAGTCAAACTGCTGGGCAAGGCGCGGATGATTCATGCGTTCGGCATGGGCGGTTGCTCGACCTTGTGCAGCGATGAACTGCAGGTGCGGCTGGTGCGGTTCGGTTACCCGATTTCGGCGTGCCACGACCCGGTGATGATGCGTGTCACTGCCGCCAGCCTGGGCGCGGAACACGCGGTTATTGTGTGTTCGCTGACCGGCATCACTCCAGAATTGCTCGAAGCCGTCGCGCTGGCGCGCAACTACGGCGCACGGATTGTCGCCATCACCCGGGCCGACTCGCCGCTGGCGCAATTGGCCGATGTGCTGCTGCCGCTGCAGGGCGTCGAAACCTCGTTCATCTACAAACCCACGGCGGCGCGCTACGGCATGCTGCTGGCCATCGACGTGCTTGCCACCGAACTGGCGCTGGCCAATCCTGAAGACAATCAAGAGCGTCTGCGGCGGATCAAACTTGCCCTGGACGATTACCGCGGCGGCGACGATCACTTGCCGCTGGGAGACTGACATGAAGTACGACACGCTGATTCGCAACGCTCTGATCATCGACGGCAGCAACGCCCCCGGTTACCCCGCCGACCTGGCGATTCTGAATGGCCGCATCGAGCGCATCGGCGACTTGCACGACGCCACAGCCACTGAAGAAATCGACGCGGCAGGGAGGGTGCTGGCGCCAGGTTTCATCGATGTGCACACCCACGACGACACGGTGGTGATCCGCCAGCCGCAGATGCTGCCCAAGCTCAGCCAGGGCGTGACCACCGTCATTGTGGGCAACTGCGGGATCAGCGCTTCGCCGGTAAGTTTGAAAGGTGATCCACCCGACCCGATGAACTTGCTCGGTACCTCGGCGGCCTTCGTTTATCCGACCTTCCGCGACTACCGCACGGCGGTCGAGGCGGCGAACACCACGTTGAACGTCGCCGCACTGGTGGGCCACACCGCGTTGCGCAGCAATCACCTCGACGACCTGTTCCGCACCGCCACGCCGGATGAAATCAGCGCGATGCGTGAGCAACTGCGTGAAAGCCTTGAAGCGGGCGCTTTGGGCTTATCCACAGGCCTGGCTTACGCCAGCGCCTTCTCGGCCTCCACCGATGAAGTGATGCAACTGACCGAAGAACTGACCGCGTTCGGTGCGGTGTACACCTCCCATTTACGCAGCGAATTCGAGCCGGTGCTGGAAGCCATGGACGAGGCGTTCAAGATCGGTCGCCATGCGAAGTCACCGGTGATCATTTCCCACCTCAAATGTGCCGGCGCCGGTAACTGGGGGCGGAGTCCTCAGCTGTTGGCGTCGCTTGAAGCGGCCGCGAAAACCCACCCGGTGGGCTGCGATTGTTATCCCTACGCGGCGAGCTCTTCGACCCTGGACCTCAAGCAAGTCACCGACGCCCATCGCATCACTATTACCTGGTCCACACCACACCCGGAATTGGGCGGTCGCGACCTGCTGGACATTGCTGCGGAATGGAGCGTGCCATTGCTCGAAGCTGCTCGCCGACTGCAACCGGCCGGCGCGGTGTATTACGGAATGGACGAGAACGATGTGCGAAGAATCCTCGCGCATCCGCTGTCGATGGTCGGCTCTGACGGACTGCCGGAAGACCCGTTTCCGCATCCGCGGCTGTGGGGCGCATTCCCGCGGGTGCTCGGACATTTCAGTCGCGATGTCGGGCTGTTTCCGCTGTACACGGCGGTGCACAAAATGACCGGATTGTCCGCGGCGCGATTCGGCTTGAAACAGCGCGGCGAAATCCGTGAAGGGCATTGGGCGGACCTGGTGTTGTTCAATCCTGCAACCATTCGCGATGTCGCCGATTTCAGTGACCCGCAACGCGCGGCAGAAGGCATCGACGGCGTGTGGGTCAACGGTGTGTTGAGTTACAGTGAAGGGCAGGCAAACGGCAGAAGGGAAGGGCGGTTTCTGGCGCGGGAAGGGGATTTGCGTGACGGGTTTCAGTAAGCATTTCGAGTGCTGCGTCACAGTGGTGGCACATTGCGATTAAAGAAAGCCCTCGCCAAGCCGAAGCGCTGACACTAGCCCGGCTACACTCTGGGCCTTTCCAGTCTGGGAGCAACTTTATGAGCTGCGGCAAAACCACCCCGATCCTGCGGATTTTCGACGAAAACAAAGCCGTGGAGTTCTACGTCGACTTCCTCGGTTTCAAGATCGACTGGCAGCATCGTTTCGAGTCGGATTTTCCGTTGTACCTGCAAGTGTCCCGTGGCGAATGCGTGCTGCATTTGTCCGAGCACCACGGCGACAGCACACCGGGTTCGGCGCTGCGCATCGAGACCGATGAACTGGAAGCGTTCCAGCAGCAATTGCTCGCCAAGGAATACAAGTTTTCGCACCCACAGATCCAGGCCATGCCGTGGGGCAGCCAGGACATGACCATCGCCGACCCGTTCGGCAATCGGTTGGTGTTTACCAATGCGATCAGTGTGTAACGCGGCGGGGTCGAGTCAGATCTGCCTTGGCGCCAGATAGAGCGGTGAATACCAGGCCGGGCGGATCCGAATTATCTGTTGCTTGTCGAAAGCCATCGCGGGCTTGCCCGCGATGGGGTCAGTGATTCAATGCTGACTGAATGTCAGACGCGGAAATGGCTGACCATCATCTGCAACTGATTACCCAACCGTGCCAGTTCAACACTGGACTTGGCCGTTTCGTCGCTGGCCGCGGCGGTCTGTTCGGACACGTCGCGCACATTGATGATGCTGCGGCTGATCTCTTCGGCCACGGCGCTTTGCTGTTCGGCAGCCGCGGCGATCTGCTGGTTCATCGACTGGATGTTGGACACTGTGCGGGTGATGTTTTCCAGTGACACACCGGCCTTGCGGGTCAGGGCGACGCTGCTGTCGGTGAGGGTGCGGCTGTTGTTCATCACGGTCGACACTTGTTGCGTGCCGTTTTGCAGACCCGCCACCAGGCCTTCGATTTCCTCGGTGGATTTCTGCGTGCGCTGGGCCAGGCCACGAACCTCGTCGGCCACCACCGCAAAACCACGACCGGCTTCACCGGCACGGGCGGCTTCGATGGCAGCGTTGAGCGCCAGCAGGTTGGTCTGCTCGGCGACGGCCTTGATCACGTCCATGACGCTGCCGATCTTGTCGCTTTCCTGTTGCAACACGCTCATGGCTTCGGTGGAACGCGCCACTTCGCTGGCCAGGCGTTCGATCTGGGCGATGGCTTCGTTGACCACCTTGTCGCCTTCGCGGGCTTCGCCGTCGGCAGCGGCTGCGGCTTGCGAGGCTTCTTCGGCGTTGCGTGCGACTTCCTGCACGGTGGCCGTCATTTCGTGCATGGCGGTGGCCACCTGATCGGTCTCGATCTTCTGGCTGTTCACGCCGGCGCTGGTCTGCCCGGTCACGGCCGACAGTTCTTCGGCAGCGCTGGCGATCTGGGTCACGCCGTCGCGGATGCCACTGATCAAGTCGCGCAGGGTCACGCCCATGCGTGCGATGCCTTGCTGCAACACACCGAGTTCATCGCGGCGAGTGACCTTGACGTCCTGGGACAGGTCGCCGCTGGCGATGCGTTCAACCACGGCCAGCGTGTCGCGCAGCGGGCCGGTGATCTGACGGGTGATGATCACGGCGGCAATGACGCCCACCAGCAACGCCAGCAAGGTACTGATCAGTTGCAGGGTGCGGGCCTGTGCGCTTTCGGCGTCACGACGGTCGAGCTGGATCTGATACAGCTGCTCGCTGAGGCTCACGATGGCGCCGCCCTGGTCGGTCATCTCCTTGCGTGCCTGCACCGCATCGACGCTCGCGGTCTTATAGGCCTGCAAAGCGCTGCGGTAATTGTGCAGCGCGGTTTCCAGTTGACGCAGGGCGTCCTGCTGAGAGTCGGCGAAATGCACATTCAGTTGTTTCAGGCTGGCGATGGCCGCGTCCAGTTGGCCGACGGCTTTCTGCTCGGTCTCGGCGTTGGTGGTCGCGGTGTAGCCGCGCACTTCGTAGCGGGCCAGCATGAACGCTTCCTTGGCGGCGGTGATGGCCTGGAATTGGTCGAAGCGCTGATCGCTCAGTGGCATTTGCTGTACGTGGGTGTTGATGGCGTTGATCAGCGAGTACGCGTTTTCCGCATTGGCGCCCATGGCGTCGCGTGCGCTGTTGCCGGTGCGGTAGGCGCTGCGCATTTTGTTCAGGGACGTTTTGTACGCCTCAATCTGCGTGCCTTGCTCTTTGAGCAGCTTGATGTTTTCCGGGCTCTTGAATTTCACCAGCAGCGCTTGTTGCTGGGCGGCAAACGCATCCAGGGTGGTCTGTACATTCTGTGCGGCGGTTTCATCGCCGTTGGTCAGCATGTATTGCAGGCGAACCACACGCAGTTTGGTCAGGCCGGCATTGAGCTGGGTGATGTCGCTCATCCAGTTGCTGCGGTCAATCAAGCCGCCCAGGCTTGTCCAGCCGGTGAGGGCGAGGATGCAGGTCAGTGCCAGGACCAGGCCAAACCCCAGGCCCAGTTTCATGTTCACGCTGATGTTGCCGAACCAGCTATTCATCAAATTCCTCCAGGAACGTTGCGCTTTTTGGTCGTCGGTTGGCTGGAAGATTGTTGTTTTTGGTAGCCAAGGATATGTAGCAGGTCTGTATCGGCAGCAAGCACGAGAGCTGAAAGGATTTTGTTGGAGCGATGTGTAACAAGGTTTTTGAGGGTGAATTAAGCTTTTTTTCACATCGGTTTCACCCCTAGCGGACGCCTGGCTCCCTACCCTCGCGGCATCGAATCAAGGGATGCATGCCGGTGAGGCGGCCTGATGTGGAACTGAGACTGAATCTGTTCGGGGTAACGCGCTCGATTGATCTGAGCCGTTTGACCCGCTATCGAAATACTGCGGTAGTGCTGGCCTCTGTGCTGTTGGTGATTCCGCTGACGGTCTGGCTGCTGCGGCCTGCGGCGGTGCCAGACCTGGCCCACGGCAATGTCGCCGGCGCCCAGGCGTTACTGAGCGACTGGGCCAAGGGGGACCTGATTGTGCTGGTGCGTCATGTCGAGCGCTGCGATCACTCCAAAGCCGCGTGCCTGAGTGGCAATGACGGCATTACCGATCGCTCCCGCAGTGTCGCGGTGAGTGTCGGTGCGCAGTTCGAACAGTTGGGACTGGAAAAGGCAGACATCTACAACAGCCCGATGATTCGTACCGCACAGACCGCCGGCTATATGTTCAACAAGGTGAGCGCCAATGAAGACTGGCTGATCAGCTGCAAGGGCACGATGCTGCGCGACGCGCTGGCGCACAAAGTGGCAGGTCGCAATCTGATTCTGGTGACTCACAGCGAATGCATGGCGCAGATTGAGAAAGACCTCAAGTTACCGGCTGCCACCCTCGGTTACGGTGCCTCTTTGTTTATCTCCGCCGCCACACCACAAACACCGCAAATGCTCGGTTTCATCGAAGCTTCCGACTGGCGCACGGTGACCGCCCAATGAGTAATTCCCTGCGCTTTTACGGCTTCAATTTCGGTATTCCGCTGGCCTGTGCGGCGATGGTTTTCCTGTTGTTCGACATGACGAAAATCGACATCGCGTTCAGCAATCTGTTTTTTGATCCGGTGACCCAGACGTTTCCGCTCGACCAGGTTCACTTCTTTGAAAAGCTCACCCACAAGTGGGCGCGCATCATTCCGAACTGGACCGGTGAACTCGCGTTGATCGGCGCGATGCTGTCGTTTGTCTGGCCGCTGACCAACCCGCAGAAGCATCCGCGCCTTGGCCGTTTTCTGGTGCGGAGCAAAGCCGCTTCGGTGCTGCGATTTACCCACGACCATCGTCGGGACTTTCTGTTTGTGGTGTTCGCGTTTGCCATTTGCACCGGTGTGATTCATTTCCTCAAGTCGCACACCAGCGTGTATTGCCCGATTGAAACGACCCTCTACGGCGGAAAAATTGCCCATATGGAGTGGTACAGCAACTTCCAGTTGTTCAGGGAGGCCGGCGATGGCCGCTGCTGGCCGGGCGGGCATGCTTCGGGCGGGTTCACCATGCTTGCGCTGTACTTTGTTGCGCGCCGTTACCGCTGGCGCCATTCGAAAGCGCTGATGTACGGCTCGCTGCTCCTCGGTTTCGTCTACGGCACGACTCGGGTTCTGCAAGGCTGGCATTACATGTCCCACACCCTCTGGGCCGGGATCTTCGTCTGGCTGGCGTGTTTGCTGACCGCGCTGGCGTTTTATGGGCGAGCGCGTCTGGAGTTGCCCGTGCTGCAAAAGCACAAAGAGCCGCTGGTTTTAATCCAGTCGACCAGTGTTTCCTGAAGGCAAAAAAAAGCCCGCGGGAGGGCGGGCAAACCGTAGTTTCTTGAATGAGCGAGGGCAATGTACCGGTTGGCGAGGTGTGTCGGGGTGAAGAAAAATTTATGTGGCGCAATGGCCTTGTGCTGCGAAAGGTTATTGGCTTTTTTATAAACACACCATAAATGCCATGCCACTCCCTCGACGTCACCGTGTGCCTGACATGATGCTCCCACCGCCGCACGCCCAATCCCTCCCGCCGATCCAGCGACGCCCGACCGTCAGGTCCATGATCGGCGTCGGTTGCGACCCCGCGTCAAGCAACGCACCCCCCGCCGTCAGGCAACGGATCTCGGCCTGAAGTCCGCACACCAGCACGTGTCCCACTTGCAAACTGGACAGATAATCTATGGCCATCAGGCGATGGCGCGTAGCCATGCCTGATGAAAATGCGATCAGCATGGATCAGGTTTTCATCGTCCGGTGTGGGGGTGCCCGCCGAGTTATTTCTCGAAAAGTGGTTCCAGAGGCGGTGTCGCCTGAGTCATTGGATGTCGATATGTCATTTATTAATGTCGTCAATAAAATGGCGAATAATCGTTGTCGAGAGCCGTATGGCGGCTTAATGGACAAACTATTGACAGTGCGTCGCCGATCTCACATTATCTGCGCCGCATTAATGGCCTTGCGCCATAAAATCGACGTTGCCGGACACTACCGACTGAACCTTTGAGATTGAGAAGATGTCGCAGTCTCAGGCGTGAGAGGCTAAGTGCCATCAGCTCGAATCAATGATCTACAGAGTCACCGTTTGGCGGACTTTACATACGAAGTGTCCGTGTGAATCTTCAGGAATAAACTTCATGCTTGATGGGCGAATACTGGTTACCGGCGGTGCAGGATTTATTGGGTCACACCTTGTGGAAGCGTTGCTTGGCAAAGGCTACAAGGTTCGCGTACTGGATAATTTGTCGACCGGAAAGGTCGGTAATCTGCCGGTGGGTAACGCCAATCTGAACCTGGTCGTCGGCGATGTAGCGGACGATGCCGCGGTAGAGCAAGCCATGCGTGATTGCACTGCAGTCGTGCACCTGGCGGCGGTGGCCTCGGTACAAGCCTCGGTAGATGATCCGGTCAGCACCCATCAAAGCAACTTCGTTGGCACGCTCAACGTGTGTGAGCACATGATGAAGGCCGGTATCAAGCGCGTGGTATTCGCGTCCAGCGCGGCCATCTACGGCAACAATGGCGAAGGCTGTGCAATCGACGAGGACACCCCCAAGTCCCCGCTCACGCCTTATGCCAGCGACAAACTGGCCAGCGAGTATTACCTGGACTTCTACCGCCGTGAACATGGCCTGGAGCCGGTGGTCCTGAGGTTCTTCAATATCTTCGGCCCGCGCCAGGACCCTTCGTCGCCGTACTCCGGCGTGATCAGCATTTTCACCGAACGGGCCATGGCCCGGCAGCCTGTGGCGATTTTCGGCGACGGTGAACAGACCCGTGACTTTGTCTACGTCCAGGACCTGGTAAGCATCCTCGTCCAGGCCGTGGAAGCCAACGAACCGAGCCCCGGCGCGGTGAATGTCGGGCTCAGTCGTTCCACCAGCCTCAACGATCTGATCACTGAACTGGGGAACGCCACCGGCAACCCTCTGACGGTGACTTATCAGGCGCCGCGTCAAGGCGATATTCGCCATTCACGCGCTAATAACGCTCGCCTGCTCGAGCGTTTTACGCTGGCGACACCGACCTCCATTGGTGACGGTTTAGCACAGCTTTTGCGCAGTTTGTAACCCGCCCGTTCCACCCATTGGTGTGCAGGCAGTCTCGGTTCAGTTCCTTTCAAGAGTGAATTATGGAAATCGTTTTTCGCAGGACGCGTGTCCGCTCAGTCGCCAGGCGTCTATTCGCTGCCGTGGCACTCTTCGTGAGCGGACCAGCCGTCCAGGCTGCAGCGGTACAGTCTCCATCCAGTGTGGCTTTCTGGTATGCCGAACAGCCACCGCTGTCTGAACTGGCTCAGTTCGAATGGTCTGTGGTCGAGCCGGGTCACATGACGGCCAACGATGTCAAAACCTTGCGCAAATTAGGCAGTCAGCCGTTTGCATATGTGTCCGTCGGCGAGTTCGATGGCAACAAGGCTGAAATCGACAAGGCGGGGCTGGGCAAGGCGGTCACGTCGGTGCGAAACGACTCATGGGACAGTCAGGTCATGGACCTCACTGCGCCAGCCTGGCGGGAGCACTTGCTCGGCCGCGCCAAAGCGCTGCAAGCGCAAGGGTATGCCGGTCTGTTTCTGGACACCCTCGACAGTTTTCAGTTATTGCCAGAAGCGTCGCAGCAAGCCCAGCGTGTTGCCCTTGCCAGTTTCCTGCGCGAACTGCACAGCCGTCAGCCAACGCTGAAGCTGTTTTTCAATCGTGGATTTGAAGTGTTGCCCGAGCTTGATGGCGTGGCGGCAGCAGTGGCTTTTGAATCCCTGTACGCCGGCTGGGATCCTGCCGCCAAGCGTTATCGGCCGGTCCCGGAAGCTGATCGCCAGTGGTTGATGGGTGAGTTGCAACCCCTGCGCGCCAAAGGCATACCGCTGGTTGCGATCGACTATCTGCCGCCGGAGCGTCGTGAAGAAGCACGCAAGCTGGCCAAACGCCTGCGCGATGAGGGTTTCATTCCCTTCATCAGCACGCCTGAATTGGACTCGATGGGTATCAGTAACATCGAAGTTCAGCCGCGCCGGATCGCAATGATCTACGATCCGCGTGAAGATGAACTGACCAGCAACGCCGGCCACACAATGCTCGGCGGTCTGATCGAATACCTGGGATACCGGGTTGATTACCTGGCTGTGGACAGCTTGCCGGAGCATCGTTTCAGCGGTCTGTACGCGGGCATTATCACCTGGATGGCCAGTGGTACTCCGCAGGACAGCGCCGGGTTCAACCGTTGGCTCAACAAGCGCCTCGACGAGAAGGTGCCGTTAGCGTTTTTCGCCAGCCTGCCAATTGAAGACAAAGTGTTGCTCAAGCGTCTGGGGTTGAATCTGTCCAGCCCGCCGGGCACTCAAACCTTGAACATCACTTATCAGGACAAGTCGTTGATCGGGGCCTTCGAAGCACCGGTACAGGCCCGATCCCGCGACCTGAGCGCTATTTCCGTACTGCCCCAGGGGCCAAAACCCGCGCTGTTGCTGACGGGCAAAAACGGTCAGACGTTCGCGCCGGTGGCGGTTGGCGAGTGGGGCGGTCTGGCACTTTCTCCGTATGTCCTGGAGACGAACAGCGAACGCAGCCGCTGGATCATCGACCCGTTCGCCTTTCTCCAGGCGGCCCTGCACTTGCCGGAGCAGCCTCGTCCGGACACCACCACGGAAAACGGTCGGCGAATCGCGACGGTGCATATCGATGGCGATGGTTTCCCTTCGCGCGCCGAAGTGCGTGGTTCGCCGTATGCCGGCAAGCAAGTGCTCGACGATTTCATTCGGCCCAACCCGTTTCTGACCTCGGTATCGATCATTGAGGGGGAGATTTCGCCGCGTGGCATGTTCCCGCATCTGGCACGTGAGCTGGAGCCGATTGCGCGTGAGTTGTTCGCCAGCCCTAAAGTCGAAGTCGCCACGCACACCTTCAGCCATCCGTTTTTCATGCAACCGGAACAAGCCCGGAAACGGGAGGACTTTAACCCTGAATACGGCTTGAAAATGGCCATCCCGGGTTATGACACGATCGATTTTCGCCGCGAGATCTTCGGTTCGCGCGACTACATCAACCAACGTCTCACCACCCCGGAAAAACCGGTAAAGATGGTCTTCTGGCCGGGCGATGCCTTGCCGTCGGCAGCCACCATAAAACTGGCCTACGACGCTGGCCTGAAAAACGTCAACGGCGCCTCGACCATGCTGACCAAGGCCAAGCCATCGCTGACCGGGTTGTATCCGCTGTTGCGTCCCACCGAAGGTGGCTTGCAGTACTACGCGCCGATCATCAACGAGAACGTCTACACCAATCTCTGGAAAGGCCCGTATTACGGCTTCCGCGAAGTGATCGAGACCTTTGAACTGACCGACAGCCCGCGCCGATTGCGCGGTCTGCACCTCTATTACCACTTCTACTCGGGCACCAAGCAGGCCTCGATCAAAGCCATGAACGACATCTATGCGTTCATGAAAGACCAGCAGCCGATGTCATTGTGGATGAGCGATTACATCGATCGGTTGCACGGCCTGTACCAGTCGAGCCTGGCGCGTACGGCCGAAGGCGCCTGGCAGGTTCGAGGGATGGATGCATTGCGCACTGTGCGGCTTGACCCGCAAATGGGTTGGCCGGATCTGCTGCGCTCCCAAGGTGTCGCCGGGGTGCGTGATTTGCCTCAGGGACGCTATGTGCATTTGAGCAGTGACCAGGCGCTGTTGGTCTTGCGTCCTGACCGGGATGACAGACCTGCGCTGGAGGAGGCCAATCTGCCGTTGGTGGACTGGCGTTATCTGGATGATCGGCGCGTGAGCTTTTCGTTTGCCGGAGAATTCGATCTGAGCTTCTCGGTTCGCTCCTCGAGCGCTTGCCGGGTGGAAGT
Source organism: Pseudomonas sp. NFX71 (assembly GCF_048079215.1). Taxonomy (NCBI): domain Bacteria; kingdom Pseudomonadati; phylum Pseudomonadota; class Gammaproteobacteria; order Pseudomonadales; family Pseudomonadaceae; genus Pseudomonas; species Pseudomonas sp. NFX71. Next base: position 2,743,393 of record NZ_CP182230.1, read on the forward strand.
GGATGGCCAGCGTTTCACGGGCAAGGCATCCGCCGGTCTGTGGACTTTTCAGTTACCCATGAAGCAGGTGAGTAATGCTCAACTCCTCTGCAACTAACTCCTCGGTAACTAAAAGCGGCCGTCTGCTCAATCCCTGGGCATTGGCGGCGGTAGCGGTCGCAGTGGGGGGAATACTGTGGGCGACTTTCCAGCGTGAGGAAGTGTTCCAGCCCGATGGTCGAGAGCCGGATGCAGTGTCGGCCAACTATGCCGAGTTGCTGCTGGCGGCCCACCCGTCGGACGACCACCTGCGCCTGCAATTGGTCGATCTGTTGATTCGTCTCGGTGACTACACGAAGGCGCGCCAGTATCTGGAGAGTTGGCCTGATCCTGCGCCGGAGGTACAGGCGTACTACCGGCTTGAGCTGGATACATTGGTGGCGGTGAACAGCGAAGATCCTGCTGTGCGGCTGGCGCTGGTGGAGCGGCTCAAAAGCTTGGACCATCGCAAGTTGTCACTGCCGCAATTACAGAACCTGGCCCGCCTGGCGTTGTCGTTGCAGGCACCCGCCATGGCGGCCAGCGTCTATGAAGAAATCGCCGACCGTGACCCCACGCTGCGTACCGAGGCGTTGAGGTCTGCTGCCCAGTGGCATTTGGCGGGCGAGCAGCCGGGCCTGGCGGCAGACATCTATCTGCGGCTGAAAAGAGACAGCGTGCAGCCCGCTGAACGTCGAGAGTTTGCCCAATTGGCGTTCAACAGTCTGCTGGCTGATGGTCGCGGCGAACAGGCAACGCAAGTACTGGCCGATGAACTCGGTGGGCTCAAGGATCCGCAAGGCGATTCGGTCTGGCTGGAGCAGGGTGTTGACGTCGCGGTTGCGAACAACCGCTTCGACCTGGCTCAGCTGTTCCTCGAGCAGTGGCGCGTTTTTCAGCCGGACAATACGCAACGCCTCAGAAAAGAATTCAGCCTGCGTCTGGCATTGAACGAACTCAACGGCGCGTGGGAGAGCGGCCAGCAATTGCTCGTCAGTTTCCCCGATGAGCAGGCATTGCTGGAACAAATGGCGCACCTGGGCGAATGGCGTGGCGACAACCGCGCGGCACTGGATTACTGGATTCGTTTGCTCGAGCTAAACGAAACGGCGCCAGTCCGTGAGCACGCCTGGCGTCTGGCAAGCCAGGAGTTCGATTTTGACCGGTCGATTCCATTGCTTGAAGAAATCATGGACCAGCGAGCGCTGACCGACATCGAGCTGGATGCCCTGATTTATGGCCATGAATCGCGGGGTACACCGCAGCAGGCCGAATCATGGCTGCGCCAATACCTACGCAAATACCCGGCCCATCGTCTGGCCTGGACACGATTGCTGCAAAATCTTGAAAACACCGGGCAGTTTGCGAAAAAGACCGAGGTTTATCAGGACATGTCGAAACGTTTCACGCTGACTGGCGCCGAACGGGTCGAATGGGCTCATACCTACCTTCTGCTGTTTGACAATCGCCAGGCCTGGGAAGTCGTTAAGGCGAATGACCCCGCCATCTCCGATCAGGATTACTGGCGTGTGCGGGCCTTCCTGGCCTGGGAGCTGGAGCGTGACGATGAGTTGCAGTTGTCCATGGAGAAACTGCTGACCCTCAAAGGTGCGCTGGACAGTAACGAGGAGACTCAGTTGATCTCCAGTTATCGCATCAGCAATCCACAGCGCGCGCTGCAATTGACCGTGGCCAGTTGGGAGCGCACCCACAATCCGCTGCGGCTGGTCGACGCGCTGCTGATGGCTCAGGAGTTGGAGGATTGGCCACTGGTAGAGACGTTGCTCAAGGACGCCAGCCAGAATCCGGAGATTGACGAGCAGGCTCAGGTGCTGGCGGTGCGCGCCGCCCTGGCCGTGCAGCAGGGGCAATACGAAGAGGCAGAGCGCTTGTACCTGTCGGGTTTATCGCGTTATCCCAATGACAATCTGTTTCGCGAGCGTCTGATGTGGCTTTACATCGACCGAGGTAACACGGCGGCGCTCAAGCCGCTGCTGACCCGGTGGCGGAGTCAGGCGCGGAACGACCAGACCCTTTGGCTGGCGTTTGCCAGTGCCAGCCAGATATTCGGTCGCGACAGCGAAGCGTTGGCCTGGTATCGCATGTACCTCAAGAACAACTCGCAGGATTGGCTGGTGCAGGCGGCTTATGCCGATGCGCTTTACAGCGCCGGGTATCAGGATGCGGCCCAGCGTCTGCGCTTGAAGCTGTTGCGCAGCCCAGAGGGTGAAAACCTTCAGCCATCGTCTCAGCGCTACACGACCTGGCTGCGCCTGATGGCCAGCAGTTATTCGCCACGGGCGGCACAGCGAGAAGTGTTGAAGTGGAAAGATGGTTCGCCGGCCATGTTGCAATTATGGTTCGAACGCCTGTTGGCGCGTCTGGATGCGACAAACCAGGAGGCGCAAAAAGACGAGTGGCTGGCGTGGGCGCAGAGCCAGGGCCTGAAGGTCGAGCGTTACGAGCAGATTCAACAGGCCCTGCGCAGCCGTAACAAAGCCCAGGTCGAAACACTGTTGGCCGGTAGCGATCTGAACCCGGCCCAGCGGGCCCAGGCTTTGACCCGTCTGGGGCGTCTGGGTGAAGCACTCGACACCAGCCTCTCTGCGCTTGGGGACGATCAGCCTGCCGACGTGCGTGAGCAACTGCGCAATCAGGCGGTAGAACTGCAGGAGCGCACGCCTCAGGGTATGTTGTTGTCCTGGCAGGCGCAGAATTTCGGCGGTGTGCAATTTGATGCCCCGACGTTGCAGATCGCACACAACCTGGGTGATCACTGGTACGCCGATCTCGAACTGGAACAGGGTTCGTACAACGACGAAGATATCGAGTCATCCAAGCTCGGCCAGGAGCGTAACGCCGCCCTGACCCTGCAACGTTCGGTTGAAGACGGCAGTTACAAACTGTTCGCCGACACCAGTCAGCGCAAGGACGATGACCGTAATGGCCTGGGGCTGTCGCGCACCTGGGAATTGGGCGTGAGTGATGAACTGGAAACGGGGGTGGGCTGGCATCGCAAGAGCGAGGACAGCGGGCTGATGCGCGCTTTCGGTCAGCAGGACAGCGTTTGGCTGGGCGGTCGTCACAGCCTGACGGCCCGCGACCAGCTCAGTTGGGAAGTCTCGCAGCGTTCGTTTTCAACGCGGGCGGGCGACAGCCTCGGCGATGGTCACGCCCTGAAAATGGAGTTGAACCACACGCTGGAGTTCGCCGGTCCCAACTGGACCGTGCGCAGCGGTGTCGACTATCAGAAAAACCGGGTCAAGAACACCAATCTGGACTACCTGTCGAGTAACTATGGCGGCGCGATAAAACAGTTGGCGCCTGAAGTGGTCATCGATGAGGACACCGGTTTGCCCGAGCCGATCGATCCACTCGACATCGAAACGGTCACCGCCAAGGACCTGCTGCAAAGCCGCTACGGCCAACTGTATGTCGGCAGCACCTGGCGTCGCGGTATACCGGGCGCGCTGGTGCGCACCAAGCCGCAATACACCTGGCTGGTGGACGCGACGGCCGGTTGGCAATGGACCGATCAAACCTTCAATTACGGCCTCAACACCGGCATCGGTTTTGAAGTGCTGGGTGACGACGAACTGGCCCTGACCATCGGTTACCAGTCCGCGCCACAAGGCGGGGATGGTAAATCGGGCGGAACACTGGGTGTGAGCTACGGCGTGCGGTTTGGACGCTGATCATGGAATGTCTACGGAGAAAAACTATGCAAGCAATTCGTAATCTGGGCCTGGCCCTCGCCGTCCTGTTCGTCGCCGGTTGCGCCAGCTTCACCGATGAATCCAGCCCGAACCTGCCGCGCAACGCGCAGTGGGGCATCGTGCCGATGGTCAACTATTCGCAGACGCCGCAGGCCGGTGAGCGCAGCGAGCAGATCCTGCTCAGTGTTCTCAGCAGTCACGGTCTGCAACCCCAGGTTTACCCGGCCAGCACCCAGGGCGAACAAGCGCTGATGGATGACAATGAACGTCTGGCCGGAGCCCTGGAATGGGCGCGCGAACAGAAACTCGATTATGTGATCGCCGGCAGCGTGGAAGAGTGGCAGTACAAGAACGGCCTGGACGGCGAGCCGGCGGTGGGCATCAGCCTGCGCGTACTCGAAGGCAGCAGCGGTCGCGTACTCTGGAGCAAGAGTGGCGCACGTGCCGGTTGGTCCCGTGAAAGCCTCGCGGGCACCGCTCAAACGGTGCTCGACAAACTTGTCGGCGCCCTTCGGTTCGAGTGATTGCAATGAATTCTCCCCACATGGATTACAGCCTGGCGCCTCAAGCCAGCGGCCCGGTGTCTTGGCTGGAAACGTTTCTGGTCACCGGCGCGGCGATCGGCCTGGGCTTGTGGCTGACCCCTGAAGACCCGTTGCAGGTACACGGCGGGTTCCCCTGGCCGATTCTGGCGCCGCTGTTGTTGGGCGTGCGTTACGGTTTCGTGCGTGGTCTGTTCAGCGCCAGCCTGTTGGTCCTGGCGATGTTTGCCCTGCGCTACAGCGGTCTTGAAGGCTACGCCCGGATCGATCCGTCATTCATTGTCGGCGTGCTGGTTTGCGGGATGCTGGTGGGTGAGGTTCGCGATCTGTGGATGCGGCGTCTGGAGCGGCTGCAGATGGCCAACGAATATCGTCAGTATCGTCTCGACGAGTTCACCCGGTCGCACCAGATTCTGCGGGTCTCCCACGACTTGCTCGAGCAGCGCGTGGCCGGTAGCGACCAGAGCCTGCGCAGCTCCTTGCTGGGCTTGCGCGAAAAGTTGAGGGTGATGCCGGACGCGGGCGATGCATTGATCGCGCTGGCAGATCCGATCGTGGCGATGCTTGGGCAATACGGTGCATTGCGCGTGGCCGGTCTGTACCGCGTTGACGAGCGTGAAGAAAATGTCTTGCCTGACGCGTTGGCAACGATCGGCGTGATGGGGCCGTTGGGCACCGAGGACGGCCTGGTCAAGCTCTGCCTGGAGCGCGGCGAACTGGTGAGCGTACGTCAGGAGTTGATCGATTCCGGCACCTCGGCGCAGTTCTCGTCGTTGCAGGCGTGCATCCCGTTGATCGATGCCGAGGGTCGTCTGCTGGCAATTCTGGCGGTTCGGCAGATGCCGTTCTTTGCCTTCCAGGATCGCACCCTGAGCCTGTTGGCGCTGCTCGCCGGGCACATCGCCGACCTGTTGCGCCGTGACCCGCAAGTGCTGCAACTGCCCGACGCCGATGCGCAGCAGTTCACCCTGCAGCTCAAACGCTCGCTGGTGGATGTCGAGAAACACAAATTGCCGGCCGGTTTGTTTGCCTTTGAAATGACCCGCCCCAACGACGAGCTGACGCGTCTGCTGGAACGCAGCCAGCGCGGCCTCGATTTGCACTTGCCGGCGCGCAACAATCGCGATCATCAACTGTTGCTGGTGCTCTTGCCGTTGACCAGTCCGCAGGGCACCGAAGGTTATCTGGCGCGGATCAGCCTGTTGTTGCATGAGCACTTTGGTATTGAAAGTGACATGGCGAGCCTGGGTGTGCGGGTGATGCCTTTCAATCTGGAGCCTGGCTGTGAACGCGACGGGCTGCGTAATTTCCTGTTCAACGAGTGTGGCCTGAATGATCAGCAAGTGGCTGTTTAGCGGAGCCTTGTTGTTTGAGGCGGGCAGTTGGGCCAGTTTGTGGCTCGCGGCGCCCGAGTTGCAACAATTGCTGGTATTCACCCTCAGCCATGGTCTGGCATGCGTGCTGCTGTGCGCCGCGGTGTGGCTGTTGTTGCCGGCACGCTACCGTGCGCCGTTGCCCTGGAGCCCGCTGTTCATTTTCAGCCTGGCGTTCTTTGTGCCGGTGATCGGCATGGTCGGTGTGGTCGTGTCGATCTTTCCAGCGCTGTACCTGCCGCGCAAACGCGACAAACAAGCCTGGCAGGCTGTCGGTATTCCGAGCCTGCCGTATCGCGCGCAGCTGCAATTGCATTCGCCGATCTTTGCCGACGGCGGTTTGCAGGATGTGCTGCGCCATGCGCCCGATCCGGACCAGCGTCTGGCCGCATTGCTGGCCACGCGACGCATGCCGGGCAAGGAAGCGGTGCCGATCCTCAAACTGGCGCTGGGTGATCCCAGCGACGACGTGCGGCTACTGGCGTACTCGATGCTCGACAAGCAGGAAAGCGACATCAACCTGCGCATCCAGATCGCCCTCGGGCAACTCAGCGGCGCCAATGCCAAAACCGCGGGTGCGCTGCATGGCACGCTGGCGCGCTGGTATTGGGAGCTGGCGTACCTCGGCCTGGCGCAAGGCAGTGTGCTCGAGCACGTGCTCGACCAGGCCAGCGAACACGCCGAGCAAGGGCTTGAAGCGGGCGAGGGCGGCGAGCTGTTCTTGCTGGCCGGACGCATTGCGCTGGAGCGCGGTGATATCGAGCGCGCCGAAGTGCTCTTGCATCAGGCCCAGGACAACGGCATGGGCGCAGCGCAGGTTCTGCCGTTCCGCGCTGAACTGGCGTTCGAGGCTGGTCGTTATCACGAAATTCCCGGGTTGCTCGAGAAACTGCCCGAGAAAACCCGTCGGCGGCCACCGTTCGCTGAACTGGTGAGGAGCTGGTCATGAATCACAAGGAAGCGGCGCCGACGGCCGACATCTGTCTGCTGCTCGAAGGCACCTGGCCTTACGTGCGCGGCGGCGTGTCGAGCTGGATTCATCAGATGATTCTCGGCCTGCCGGAGCTGACCTTCTCGGTGATGTTCATCGGCGGCCAGCGTTCGGCCTATCCGTCGCGACGCTATGAAGTCCCCTCGAATGTGCTGCACATCGAAGAGGTGTTTCTCGAGGATGCGACCCATCCGGCCAACACCCGCGGAACGCCGCGAGAGGCCGACCCGCAGCAGTTGCTGGACCTGTATCGCTTTCTGCACCACCCGGATGCGCCGGAGCCTGAGCTGGGCGAACGCCTGCTCGACTGCATCGCGCAGGGCCGCATGACCCTCGACGACGTGCTGCGCAGCCGCGCCAGTTGGGAAGCGTTGAGCGAAGGGTATCGGCTGCATTGCGCCGACCCCTCCTTCGTCAATTATTTCTGGACCCTGCGTTCGATGCAGTCGCCGTTGCTGATGCTCGCCGAAGCGTCGCGGAAAATGCCGCGAGCACGGATGCTGCATTCGATTTCCACCGGTTACGCCGGGCTGCTGGGGTGCATTCTCAAGCAACGCTGGAACTGCACCTACCTGCTCAGCGAGCACGGGATTTACACCAAGGAACGCAAGATCGACCTGGCCCAGGCCAGCTGGATCGCCGAGAGTTCCGGCCAGGCGCTCAATCGCAGCCTCGACGCCGGCTCGGGTTACATCCGCACGTTGTGGATACGCTTCTTCGAACGCATTGGCCAGCTGACTTACAACAGCGCCGACAACATCATCGCGTTGTATGACGGCAACCGTCAGCGGCAGATCAAGGACGGCGCCGACCCGGCCCGCACGCAGGTCATTCCGAACGGCATCGACCTGCCGCAGTGGACCGCGGCACTGGAATCCCGTGCGCCCGGTATCACACCCGTGGTGGGCTTGATCGGGCGTGTGGTGCCGATCAAGGACGTGAAAACCTTCCTGCGGGCCATGCGCGGTGTGATCAGCGCCATGCCGGAGGCCGAAGGCTGGATCGTCGGTCCCGAAGAGGAAGACCCGGAATACGTCAGCGAATGCCGCAGCCTGATGGCCAGCCTGGGGCTGGAGGGCAAGGTGCATTTCCTGGGCTTCCAGCGCATCCAGGACATCCTGCCGAAACTCGGCCTGATGGTGCTGACCTCGATCAGCGAGGCGCAACCACTGGTGATCCTCGAAGCCTGGGCCGCCGGTACGCCGGTGGTCAGCAGTGATGTGGGCTCGTGTCGTGAATTGATCGAAGGCGGCAGCGCCGAGGACCGCGACCTCGGCCTGGCCGGCAAAGTGGTGGCGATTGCCGATCCACAAGCCACCTGCGCCGCGATCCTCGAACTGCTGCGCAGCCCGCAACGCTGGCAGGCCGCACAGGCCAGCGGCTTGTTGCGGGTCAATCGTTATTACACGGAAGCCTTGATGCTGCAGCGTTATCGCGACTTGTATCAAGCAGCCATGGAGAACAGTTAAATGGCCGGCATTGGCTTCGAACTGCGCAAGATTCTTTCGCGCGACTCCTACACCGCGACCTTGCACGCTTATGTGTATGCCGGCCTGATCAGCTCCGGGCCCTGGGTGTTATCGATCATCAGCGTGATGCTGGTGGGGATCATCAGTCTGGGGCTTGTGATACCCAACACGCTGGTGGGGCAGTTTCTGGTGACGGTGACCTACCTGATGGCCACCTCGCTGATTCTCACGGGAGGCTTGCAGCTGTTTTTCACCCGGTTCGTGTCCGACCGTTTGTTCGAGCACAAATACGAACAGATCCTGCCCAACTTGCTGGGCATCCTGTTGCTGGTCACGCTCGCGGCCGGCGTGCTGGGCATCATCGTGCTGGCCGTGTTGTTCGATCAACCACTGATCTACCGGGTGCTGGTGCTGTCGAATTTCGTGGTGCTGTGCAACTTGTGGCTGGTGATCATCTTCCTGTCGGGGATGAAGGCCTATAACCGCATTCTGCTGGTGATGCTGGTGGGCTACACGTTGATGGTGGCAAGCGCCTATGTGCTGGCTTTCCTGCAGATACCGGGCCTGCTGCTGGCACTGTTGATCGGGCACAGCACGCTGCTGTTCCTGTTCCTCTATGACATCTTGCGCGAGTACCGTGCGGAGAAACTGATCGCCTTCGATTTCCTTGATCGTCGCCACGTCTTTCTCAGCCTGCTCGCCACCGGTTTCTTCTACAACTTCGGTATCTGGATCGACAAGTTCCTGTTCTGGTTCAACCCCGGCACCTCGAACATCGTCATCGGTCCGCTGCGTGCGTCGATCCTGTATGACCTGCCGATCTTCCTTGCCTACCTGGCGATCATCCCGGGGATGGCGGTGTTCCTGGTGCGCATCGAAACCGATTTCGCCGAATGGTATGACCGTCTGTTCCGGGCGATCCGCGAGGGCGAAACCCTGCAGCACATCGGTTCGCTGAAAACCGAGATGACCTTGTCGATCCGTCAGGGGCTGCTGGAAATCTGCAAGGTGCAGGGGCTGACGGTGGTGCTGCTGTTCCTGTTCGCGCCGCGTCTGCTGGATTGGCTGGGTATTTCCAGCTACTACCTGCCGTTGTTCTACATCGACCTGATCGGCGTCAGTATCCAGGTGGTGTTCATGGCGTTGCTCAACGTGTTCTTCTACCTGGACAAGCGCACCGTGGTGCTGGAATTGTGTGTGCTGTTCGCGGTGTTGAACGGGGCGCTGACGATGTTGAGCATGTACCTTGGCCCAAGCTTCTTTGGCTACGGGTTCACCCTGTCGTTGCTGGTCTGTGTGCTGCTGGGGCTGCACCGACTGTCCACGGCGCTGGAAGACCTGGAGTACGACACGTTCATGCTGTCATCGCGCTGACCGGTTGTTGCCGGTATAAAAAAGGCACTGGCGATCATCGCCCAGTGCCTTTTTTTTTCGCCTGATGGCTTCCGACTGACGTCACTTGAAAGGCCAGGTTGCGCTGCTAACCTTGATCATTCGGAGCTGCCGACGACAGACGATCTGTTCCGGGCTACCTCTTGATGCGAGTGCCACTCGATCGATCAAGCCGTCCCCGCCCCCTCCCATCGACTCCTGCGATATCTCCGACACGTGTCTTTCGATAGCGCTCTGGAGATGTCACATGAAACTACAGTTGCTGAGTTCTGCGCTCATGCTCGCCGCAATGGCGACGGCCAGTCTGACCTTCGCCGGTGAGACGGCCCCAGCCACCCCCTCGAAATCTGCCACCCCCGCCGTCAAACAGGAGATCAAACTCACGCGTGTCACGCCCGAGTACTGGCGCGTCACGTTCCACAATCCGCCGTATAACATCTACGGCCCGGAAACCATGCCGCAATTGAACGAGGTCATTACCGCGCTCGAGACCGATCCGAAGGTCAAGGTGGTGGTGTTCGACAGCGATGTTCCGGATTTTTTCCTTACCCACTATGACTTCGTGCCGCCACTGACGGACACGACGAGCCTGCCCAACGGCCCCACCGGCTTGCCTCCGCTGCCGGACATGCTGGTTCGCCTGAGCAAGGCGCCGGTCGTATCGATTGTGTCGATTCGCGGTCGCGCCACCGGTGTCGGCAGTGAGCTGTCACTGGCCAGCGACATGCGCTTTGCCAGTCGCGAAAAGGCCATCCTGTCGCAATGGGAAATCGGCGCTGCGCTGGTGCCAGGCGGTGGCCCCATGGCTCGATTGCCGCGGCTGATGGGGCGTGGGCGCGCACTGGAAGTGCTGTTGACCGGTAACGACATCGATGGCGACCTGGCTGAACGCTATGGCTACGTCAATCGTGCGCTGCCCGACGCCGAACTCGACGCGTTCGTCGACACCATGGCCCGCCGTATTGCCCGGTTCGACAAACAGTCGATCACCGACATCAAACGCCTCGTCGACGCTTCAAGCCTGCCACCGAACGACGCCATCGCTGCCGAATGGGACGGGTTCATCGGCTCGGTGAAACGTCCGGCGGCACAGCAACGGATCAAACAGTTGATGGAGCTTGGCTTGCAGAAGAATGCGGATGTTGAAAAGCGCCTGGCGCATCACACGGGCACTCTCGGGGACTGATCAAAAAGACCCTCACCTATCAGGAGTTACTGTCATGAGCACTGCACTGGAAACCGTTCTGTACACCGCAAAAACCCACACTGTCGGCGGCCGCACGGGCACCGGAAAATCCAGCGATGGCGAGCTGGACGTGAAATTCAGCTCACCGGGCTCGGGCAAACCGGGGACCAATCCGGAGCAGCTGTTTGCACTGGGGTATTCAGCCTGCTTTATCGGTGCGATTCAGGTGGCGGCGGGCAAAATGAAAATCAAACTACCGGAAGACACATCGGTGGACGCCGAAGTGGACCTGGGCAAAACCGGTGGTGGGGATTTTCAGTTGGCGGTCAGGCTCAACGTCAACATTCCCGGCCTGGAGGAGGGCGTGAAACGGGAATTGGCAGAGGCTGCGCATCAGATCTGCCCGTATTCGCGGATGACGCGGGGGCATGTGGCAGTGGAGTTGAAAGTCGTTTGATCGCCGGATAAAAAATCAAGGCAACAAAAAAGCCGTGAAGCTTCGATTTCTCGATGCTTTACGGCTTGGTTTTACTGACTCAGGCAGGCCATGGCCTTGGTGATAAGGTGGTGCGATTGAGTCCTCCCACTCTGGTGATCAAGTCAGACGGGGCCAGCACAAATTGTTCGCTGTTAACCAATACGCCTACAACTTGAACGTATCTACGACGTTTCTGAGTCGCCCAGCTTCTGAATCCAATGCTGCACAGGCTCTGAGGGTAGAGCCCAGATTGTCAGTGGTCTGGCGATTCAACTGGCTGATCTCATGCACATCCCTTGTCAGTTGATCGACGGCTGTTGTTTGCTCTTCAGTCGCGGCAGCGACCGTAAGGCACATCTCATCGATCTCACCGATTTTCGAGACGACGTTCACAAGGCTGGCCCCAGCCTGTTTCGCGACGAGCACGCTTTGGCTGCCGATTTCATTGCTGTGCAGCATGGTTCGGGAAGCCTGGGCGCCGCCGGCCTGTAACGCTTCGATGACCTGGCGAATTTCTTCGGTCGCATTCTGGGTATGGTGGGCAAGGTTTCTCACTTCGTCCGCCACGACGGCAAAGCCGCGTCCCGCCTCTCCGGCTCTGGCCGCCTCGATAGCCGCATTCAGGGCCAGCAGATTGGTCTTTGCGGAAATCGTCGAAATGACCTCCAGGACTGTTCCGATGTTGATGGTTTTGGCGTTGAGGTCTTCGATCTGCGAGCGGGTCAGTTCGATATTTGCCTGCAGGTCGCTCATGGCTGTGACTGTGTTCTCGACCAGTTCGCAGGTCGACTCGATCTGCAACCTGGCGCTGGAAGCACCTTTGGACGCCGCCGAGGCGCTGGAAGCGATCTCCTGCGCCGCTGCACCCAACTGTTCGATTGCGGCAGCCACGCTCGTGGTGTAACCCGACTGGTGTTCCGACTTTTCCACCGAGGAGTCGGACGCCGACAGTACCCGCCGCGTCGCTTCACCCAAGGCATCCGTCGTCGAGGATACTTCGCTGATAGAAGCGTGGATACGATCGCTGAAGCGGTTGAAGCTCATGGCCAGTTGCCCGAATTCGTCCTTCGACAGGATCGACAATCTACGGGTCAAGTCGGCATCGCCTTGGGCGATATCTTCCATCGCGTGGCTGATCGAATGCAGGGGCCTCATCAGCACGCGAATCAGCAGCCCGAGCAGCAGCAAAGTGGCCAGGCCCGCAACAGCCGTCGCGATGATCGCGGAGTTACGGAACGCGGAGACACTGGCCAGGGCCGCTTGTTTGTCGAGCACGATACCGATGTACCAATCCTGCGAAGGCAGGCCGTTGACCGGTGAGAACAGGGTGAATTTGCTGCCATCAACCGACGTGGCTTCGACCAGCCGGTCGCTCAGGGTCAAGGTGTTGCCCGGAAACAGATCGGCCACGCTTTTACCTATCAGCGCCTGGTCAGGGTGAACCAGGATCTTGCCCTCCTTGCTCACCAGAAAGGCGTAGCCGTTGCCATCGAACGCCTGGGCATTGAGTGTTTGCGAGATCGTCTCGATTTTCAGGCTGGCGCCCAGTACCCCGAGTGTTTGCTGCCCGGAAGGGATGGCGACCGCCTGGGTAATGATCCGGTAATCGATCCCTGCGCCTACGTAAGGTTCGGTCATCGCGGCTCCGTTGGCGATGGCGTCCTTGTACCACTGGCGCTGTCGGGCGTCGTAGTCCGCAGGCATCTCCCGTGGCGGATAGATCTGAAACTTGCCGTCACGGGTGCCGGCATACGTGGCAATGAACTGCTCCATCAGCACTTGGTTTTGTAATGTGGCCAGGACGTTTTCTGCCGTGGGGTTGTGCCCGATAAACTCGGCGACGCTTTTCATCAGAATCAGCCGGCCGGTCAGCCAGCTCTGGATGTCATGCGCTATGGAGGCGGCGAGGGCGCGTGTGTTTTGTTCGATTTTCTGCGCGTTGTCTTCGCGCAGGCGAATGTCATTCAACACGGAAAATGCGCAAAACACCGTCATGATCACCAAGGAGGCGATCAGCAATATCTTCTGATTAAATTTGAGATGTCCCATCGTTCACTCTCCGGGTTTGAATCGGTACACCACGTATTCAGGCTGAGGATTCCGGGGTTGGATTATCAACCCCGGGACCTTGTTACTTGCGAACGCAATTGCCTCCTTGTAAAAACGGAGCTGTCAGTTATCCGAAGTTTGCTTTGTTGTACCTGTTAAAACATCGCGTCAGGATAAAAGCGCCCCTGCGGCAGCCAATTTCATGGCGAGCCAGATACTTTGACTTGCGCTATTGATTGGTAAATTTGTAAGGCGTCCAGCACAGGTTGTGGCTGAAAGTTGTCTGGGTATTTTGCCGTTACCACAATGCCAAGGTGTAACTAAGGATCAGGCGTGTTTCATCCAGGTCATTACCAAAGTTTGACCTGACGGTTGCGTTTCTGACTTTCAGTCCGACGTTTTTCAGCGAGCCTGACTGTATGACATAACCAATGTCGGTGTTGCGCTCCCACTCTTTACCGGTGTTGTTGCCGGCGACCAACGCGTTGTCTCCCTGGACATAACGACTCATGAACGTCAGCCCCGGGAGGCCCAGCGCGGCGAAGTTGTAGTCATAGCGCAGCTGCCAGGAGCGTTCCTGGGTATTGGCGAAGTCATTGATCTGGACGAAGTTGACCAGGTACGGATCGCTATTGGCAATGTAGGGGAAGGGGTCGTCACCGCTCATGCGTTGATAGGCCGCGGTGAATACGTTGGAGCCCAGGGTGTAGGCCACCAGGCCGTTCGCTGCCCGGTTATCGAGGGGGCGAAAGTTGCCGTCGTCGGTGCTTTTCGAATAGCGCAGGTCGAACTTCAGCGACTGTTGCTCGGCGAGGGGGATCTCGTAGACCACGCCGCCAAAGTACTGCCGATAGACGTTTTCCAGGTTGCCGTAGTACAGGCTGGTGCTCAGGGCCTTGTTGAAACTGTAGGTGCCGCCGGCAAAGCGAAAGTCATCGCTGACGCCGCCAATACGGTTACCCGTGAAGTCTTGATAATTTGAAGAGCTGTTGAACTTGATTTGCTCCAGCTTGCCGCCTTGCAACATGAGCTTGTCGATGTCCTTCGACGTCAGCAGTGCGCCTTCGAACGTCGACGGCAGTAAGCGCGTGTCATTGCTCGAGACCACGGGCGTACGGAAGGCGAGTGAACCGACCTTCAGAATGGTTTCCGATACCTTCGCCTTGGCCGTCAGCTCGAGTTTGGAGTATTCGTCCTGTGAGCCTCGGCCGTTTTTCGAACCAAGGTCCGCCGGCAGCAGGCCCGTGCCGCCGGAACCATCACCGCCGTCAAGCTTGATACCGAGCATGCCGACAGCGTCGACGCCCAGGCCCAGAGTACCTGCGGTATAACCCGACTCGAATCGCAACATGGCTCCCTGCGCCCACTCCGCCGCAGAGTCACGTTGGGTGGTGGGCGGTCCGTTACGAAAGTCACGGTTGAAGTAGAAGTTGCGCAGTTCAACGCTAGCCTTGCTGTCGGCAATAAAATCTGCAGATGCCGGAAATGGGAAAACCAACGCGCAAGTACCCGCGACAGCGAAAGTCGTTTTGATCAACATGCTCTTTATGCTCCAGATAACGGCAGATTTATTGGTTGAGTTTTTATCGTTATTTTGAATGCGCAGTTACATCTACAGTTTTCTGCAGGCAGCACGCGGCAACGGAGTTATTACCCCGTTGTGCGTACTACCGGCGAAAAGAAGAGTGTTTAAATCAATTAATGGTCTTGATGCGGCCAATCACGGAGCCGGCTTCAAAATAGTCACCGGCCTGTTTGGCGATCTGCACCTGACCTTCACAAGGTGCCAGGACCGAGGTTTCCATTTTCATGGCTTCTACAACCGCGATCACTTGCCCGACGCTCACCGACTCGCCGTCTTCGACGACCCAGGTATGCAGATTCCCCGCTACGGGTGTCAGTACCGCCTGCGGATCAGTGACCTCGGAGGCGGCCGTGCTTTCGCTGACGGTGTCCGCTGCGTTCAGGCTGACGCCTCGCAGCAGCGCAGCCGGAAGGCCGAGTTCGTGGCGCTTGCCGTCGATCTCGACAAACGTGCGCAGGATGCCAGGGTCAGCCGATACAACGGCACGGGGGGCGAGAGTGATCTGTTCGGCGAAATCGGTCTCGATCCAGCGCGTGTGTACGGCGAATTTCTCGGCACCGGTGAAGTCGTCATGGTCCATCACGGCTCGGTGGAACGGCAGCACCGAGGCGATGCCCTCAATGTTGAACTCAGCCAGCGCGCGCCGGGCGCGGACGATGGCCTGTTCGCGGGTGGCGCCGGTGACGATCAGTTTGGCCATCATCGAATCGAAGGTACTGGGCACTCGCGAGCCGCTTATCACGCCGCTGTCCAGACGCACACCCGGGCCAGACGGTGGCAGGAAATCAGTAATCTGACCGGGGGTGGGCAGGAAGCCCTTGCCCGGGTCTTCCGCGTTGATGCGAAATTCGAAGCTGTGGCCACGCGGGGTCGGCGTTTCACTGAAGGACAACGGGAAACCGTCGGCGATTCGCAGTTGTTCGATCACCAGATCGACCCCAGTGGTCTCTTCGGTCACCGGGTGCTCGACCTGCAAACGGGTATTGACCTCAAGGAACGACAGGGTGCCATCCTGGCTCAGCAGGAACTCCACCGTGCCTGCACCGACATAGCCGGCTTTGGCGCAGATATCCTGAGCGGATTGATGAATACGCTGGCGCTGTTCGTCACTGATAAAGGGCGCTGGCGCTTCCTCCACCAGCTTCTGATTGCGCCGCTGCAAGGAGCAGTCCCGCGTGCCGACGACGACGACCTTGCCGTGCTTGTCGGCAAGGATCTGCGCTTCGATGTGCCGAGGACGGTCGAGGAACTGTTCGACATAGCATTCGCCACGACCAAAGGCTGCTTCCGCTTCGCGCACGGCGGAGGCGAACAATTCAGCCACTTCATCCATGCGCCAGGCGACTTTCATGCCGCGTCCGCCGCCGCCAAAGGCCGCCTTGATGGCAATTGGCAGGCCATGCTGTTCGGCAAAGGCCAGTACTTCGGCGGCGCTTTCCACCGGGCCAGGCGTACCGGCCACCAGAGGCGCACCGACCAGTTGGGCAATTTTCCGCGCCTCGACCTTGTCGCCGAGCACGTCGATGGTCTCCGGGTTGGGACCGACCCAGATCAACCCTGCGTCGATCACCGCCCGGGCGAAGTCGGCCCGTTCAGACAAAAAACCATAGCCGGGGTGCACGGCATCGGCGCCGCTGCGTTTGGCGACGGCGATCAGTTTGCCGATATCCAGGTAGGTCTCGGCCGGGCGCTGGCCATTCAGTGAGTAGGCTTCGTCGGCTTGGCGCACATGCAGGGCGTCGATGTCCGCGTCGGCATAGACCGCGACAGACTGCACGCCGTAGTCGCGGCAGGCGCGGGCGATGCGGACGGCAATTTCACCACGGTTGGCAATCAGTAATTTTTTCATGGAAGTTTTTTCACATCGGCAGTTGAAGAAGAGGCTTCCGTAATGGCTTGAATCTCTTTGAAGCCGTCCAAAGGGTTGAAGCGAATCTGCGCATTGACAGGTATCTGGCCAGCCAGGTCGAGATGGTAGCTGGCGACTGCGGCGATCACCGGATAGCCACCGGTCAACGGGTGATCGGCGAGAAACAGAACCGGTTGGCCGCTGGCCGGAACCTGAATGGCTCCGACGGAAGTGCCTTCGCTGGGCAACTCTTGGTGGTTGGTGCGCTCCAGCGGGGTTTCACCGGCCAGACGAATACCGACGCGGTTGGACTGTGAGGTGACGCGCCAGAGTTGGCTGCTCAGGCGCTGGATAGCTTCTTCGGTAAACCAGTCGGTGCGCGGCCCCATCACCACGTCAAGGGTGACGATGTTTGCCGCCGTCGGTAGTTCAAAGGCCGGGGCTTCGTTCAGCGATACGCTGGTGCCGGTGGTCAGTGTGGCAAAGCCCAGTCGGTCGCCGACGGCGAGCGCCGGGGGGCCAACCTGGGCCAGTGTGTCTGTGGACAGGCTGCCGAGCACCGGCGTGACCTCAAAGCCGCCTCGAATCGCCAGGTAGCTGCGCAGCCCCGCCAGCGGTGAGCCCAGGCTGACACGGTCACCCACATCCAGCTCGATGGGCTGGTAGTTGCCTGCCTGCCATTGCAGGCCACTCGCGTTGGTGATGGTGACCGGGGTTTGCGCACCGGTGACGGCGATCATGGCACGGCCATGGCAAACGAAGCTCAGGCCGCCGAGTACCGATTCCACACAGGCCATGTCCGAGCGGTTGCCGACCGCGCGGTTGGCTGCCCGCAGGGCGCCCAGGTCCAGCGCGCCGGAACGGGATACGCCTTGGCCGGTCTGGCCGGGACGGCCCATATCCTGCAGTACGCTGTGCAAACCAGGGGTCATGATTTCCAGATAGGCACCGGTGGGCGTAGCGGCACTTGCCGGTACCGAGGGGGCAGGCAGGCCGCCCGCCGGGAGCGGGCCAGCATCGGTGAACCGCACTTTATAGCCTGGGCGCAGCAAGGCCGATTCAGCGCGGTTCAGGTCCCACATCTGCAAAGGCGTTACGCCGATGATCTGCCAACCACCGGGGCTGGCTTGCGGATAAACACCGCTGAATTCCCCCGCCAGAGCAACCGCACCTGCGGGTATGCGGGTGCGTGGCGTTTGTCTGCGAGGCACCTGGAAATCGGCACCGCCGGTGAGGTAGGCGAAGCCCGGAGCGAATCCGCAAAAGGCCACGCTGTAGTCCTGGGCGGTGTGGCGTCGGACCACTTCGGCGCGGCTGATCCCCAGCAGCGTGGCGACCTCGTCGAGGTCTTCACCATTGTAGTGGACGGGAATTTCCACCCGGCGATGCTCGATCGCGCGGCGCTGGCTCAGGTCCTGGCCAGCGATACAATCAACGAGCGCCTGCTGCGTAATGGCGCTGGGGCGAAACTGGATCAGCAGGGTCCGTGCGGCAGGAATGATTTCTTCCACGCCCGCAATAGACTCCGCGATCAGGGCGTCGAACAACGCCAGGGTCTCGTCCAGGTCTTTCAATTCGACGAGCAGGGCGTCCAGGTTGACCGGTAGAAAGCGCACGGGAGACTCCTAGACGTGGTAAGTGCTGTCGGGCACATCGGTGATGAACATGTGGCCGGGCGCATGCGTGATCGCAAAGGGCACACCCGAAGCCGCTACCGCAGCCTGTGGCGTCACACCGCAGGCCCAGAAAACTGGAACCTCGCCAGGCTCAATGCGCACGGCGTCGCCAAAATCGGGTCGGCTCAGGTCCTGTATGCCCAGCAGCGCAGGCTCACCGATGTGCACCGGGGCGCCGTGAACGGAGGGATAACGCCCGGAGATTCCACTGGCCTCTGCCACGCGATCGGGCGGGATCGGGCGCATGGACACGACCATTTCACCCTGAAGGCGTCCCGCCGGACGGCAGGCGCGATTGGTGCGGTACATGGGCACGTTGCAGCCATCTGCGATATGCCGCACTTCGATGCCCGCTTCTTGCAAGGCGGTTTCAAAGGTAAAGCTGCAACCAATCAAAAACGCCACCATATCGTCGTGCTCAGCCCAGGCTTGGGTGGCGTCGCTGACTTCCTCGACCATTTTTCCGTTCCTCCAGATGCGATACAGGGGGATATCGGTGCGCAGGTCTGCGCCTTCAGCCAGCACTGTTCTCGGACTGCCCGCATCGCTGACGTCGAGGACCGGACAAGCTTTCGGATTGCGCTGGGCATATAGCAGAAAGTCATAGGCCCATTCGCGCGGCAAGGCGATCAGGTTGGCCTGGGTCATGCCCGGGGCGATACCGGCTGTGGGGGTTACCAGTCCGCCACGATAGGTTTTGCGTGCTTCCTGGGCGGCGGCAATGGCCGACTGGCGGGCGCGGGCGAAAGCATTCATGGACGATCTCCTGCAAAAGGCCGCAGGGACAGGTTGGCGTGCTCCAGAACTCGGCGCAGTTCGCGAGCCATTTCCACGGCAGCGGGGCTGTCGCCATGAACACAGATTGAGTCAGCCTGGATTCGGGTTCGACTGCCATCAATGGCCTCGATGGTGCCGTCTTCGACCAGGCGGAGCATGCGTTGGGCCACTAGCTGGGGATCGTGCAACACAGCCCCCGGCTCGCGTCGTGAAACCAGGGTGCCTTGCGGTGTATAGGCACGGTCGGCGAAGGCCTCCGCGACACACTGCAAGCCCTCGTTACGCGCCAACTCAATCAGATCGGAGCCGGCCAACGCCACCAGTATCAGCGTGGGGTCGATGGCGCGGATAGCGGCGATCACCGCCAGCGCCTGGCGGCGGTCGTGGGCGATGGTGTTGTACAGGGCGCCGTGGGGCTTCACATAGCGCACCGAGGTGCCCGCGGCCTTGGCCAGGCTTTGCAGCGCGCCGATCTGGTAGATCACGTCGGCAGTCAGCTCATCGCTGGCCAGGTCCATGTTTCGTCGGCCAAAGCCCACTTTGTCCGGGTACGCGACATGGGCGCCAATGGTGACGTTTTTGGCTGCTGCGGCTTTCAGTGTCCGCAGGATGCCCGCCGGGTCTCCGGCATGAAAACCGCAGGCGACATTGGCGCTGGTCACGATATCGAGCATCGCGTCATCGTCGCCCATGCTCCAGGCGCCGAAGCTTTCGCCCAGGTCACTATTGATATCTATCGTTGGCATTCACGTGACTCCTTATTCGTTATCAGGCTCAGACGACGTTGAGGAAGGCAAAGATCGGCCCGACGGATTTGATTGCCATGTACCAGGTCAGCATGCAGGTCAGGACACCCAGCACCAGGAGCCAGCGTGGGTAATGGTAACCGTCCATGAGATCGGATCGGCGCCAGCCGACGTAGATGAAGATGCTCAGGCCGATTGGCAATATCAGGCCGTTGAAACCGCCAGCGAAGAGCAGCAGTGCGGCAGGAGCAGTACCCATCAGGACAAAGATCAGCAGCGATAGGGCGATGAACACTGTGGTGGCGCGGTTGCGCCCCTGCTCAGTGATGTTCGGCTTGAACACGGTGATAAAGGAGATGGAGGTGTAAGCGGCGCCGATCACGCTGGTGATACTGGCGGCCCAGAGGATGAGACCGAAGACGCGCAGGCCGATCTGCCCGGCCGCTGCCTGGAAGGCTTGTGCGGCCGGATTGGCGCCCTGACCCGAGGTGTCGATGATTACGCCGCTGGCAACAACGCCGAGGATGGCGAGAAACAGGATGTAGCGCATGAGGCCGGTGACCAGGATTCCGCTCAGGGCTGCTTTGGTCACTGCCTGGAGATTTTCTACCCCGGTAGTGCCGCGATCCAGCAGTTTGTGAGCCCCCGCATAGGTGATGTAACCACCCACCGTGCCTCCGACAATGGTGGTAATGGTGGCGAAGTTGATCTGGTCCGGAAGTACGGTCTGGTAGAGGGCTTCACCCAATGGCGGGTTAGAGGCGAAGGCTACGAACAGCGTCAGGCCAATCATCACCAGGCCCAGCACGACGATCAGCCGGTCGACCGCCAATCCGGCGCGGTGGGAGAGGAAGATGCCGATGGCCAGCAGGGCGCTCAGACTGCCGCCCCACTTTGCATCAAGCCCCAACAGCGCGTTCAGACCCAGCCCGGCGCCGGCGATATTGCCGACGTTGAATACCAGCCCGCCGAAGATCACCAGCACCGCTAGCAGGTAACCACTGCCTGGAATCGCTTTGTTGGCCACATCTGCGGCACGCATTCGGGTCAGGGAGACGATACGCCATACGTTAAGTTGAACCACGAAGTCGATCAGAATCGACGCCAGGATACCGAACGCAAATGCCGCCCCCATCTTGGCTGTGAACGTGGCGGTCTGGGTGATGAATCCAGGACCGATGGCAGAAGTCGCCATCATGAAAATCGCGGCGATCAAAGAAGCGCGCCGCGCTTTTGTAAACTCTTGAGTGGTCTGTGTCACGGCATCCACGGCATCATTCCTACGGTGAGAGATACCTTGACAGAGCAATGAGCATGCCAAGACTCAAGCAAACACCACGCAATGTAGGTAGATCAATGCTTCTTTGTTGAACAATCCAATTCTTATGGTTGAGCTATCGGCACCAAATTGTTACCTCGCCCTATAAAAGTGCTACTTAATGAAGCGCACTACACGTTTCGTCCTTGTGCCATGCACTGAGCTCTGATGGAATAATGGAGCGGTTTTTCTCACCCTGGATTTTTTATGAATGACGCCTCTCCCGCTCTTCCTCGAACACTGGGAGAATCCATCACCCAAGAAATACGCAGAATGCTGGTCGAGGGTGAACTCGTGCCCGGCCAACGCCTTTCAGAAGCCGCACTGGCCGAAAACCTGGACATTTCGCGGAACACTTTGAGAGAGGCATTCAGAGTCCTGACGCGTGAAGGGTTGCTCAAACACGAACCCAACCGTGGCGTAACAGTTGCGGAGCCTGACATGTCGTCGATTATCGACATCTACAGGGTGCGCCGTTTCATCGAATGCAAGGCGATCGCCCAAGGTTACCCCCAACACCCAGGCACCCTGCACATGCAAGAGGCGGTCGAATTAGGCGTCCGCGCGCGCGAAGCGAAAGACTGGGTAGCGGTCGGCACTGCTAACATGATGTTCCACAAATCAATCGTCGAACTGGCCGACAGTCCGCGCCTGCTCGTTTTTTATGGGCAGATATCGGCTGAATTGCGGCTGGCCTTCGGATTGCTCAACGATCCCCAATTCCTGCATTTGCCGTTTCTCGATATGAATGCTTCGATACTTCGATGCGTTGAGGAAGGCCGCTCGGACGAGGCGACTATTATGCTGGATGCCTACCTGGTCCAATCGGAGCGAACTGTCTTGGCAGCCTATGAGCGCAGCAGGAACCGATAGTCGACTTGATGTGGGTGCAGGTAGGCCTGAAACACCTGTATTCACTGGATTTCAGGCACAAAAAAAGACGTCCGTGGACGTCTTTAGAGCCGGGGTAATTTGAATCCGTTTAGTAAATTGTTGATTTATAATCATTAATATTTAATTTGATTTTTAGTTGGAATACCAATTGGAATACTGCACTCCAGTTGGCCACCCGTTTGCATTCGATCTGACCAGCACGTTTCGTAACCATGATTGGCAGTGAACTACCCATAGCTGCTGGTTGCGACAGGCAGAAATCGGCCAGAAGCGGCCCTTTATACCGAGCAGTGAAGGTAACTGCTAAGGCGAGGTCGAACGCAAATGGGTGACCAAATGGAATGCAAATTCGCAATCTTCCTGAAAAATAAGCGCCTTGCTAAGTCACGAACGCTTTGAAGGCTGTTTGCACGTGGTTGCCGATGTAGCGGGTGAGTGAAATCGATCAGTTGCTGTCGTATAAGTGGCAACCGGTTTAAATACGCAAATGATGTCCACTTAAGCGGTGGACACCATTTCTTAGCTTCGCGAAGTTAACCAGTACCTTCGCGGTACGCTTACCTGAAAAAAACTGCAGTGCAGGTGGGACGGGCTATCTACAGTAGGTTTGAACGCCCCCATTTTGCTTTTGCTATTGCTCAATTCATCATGTATGAAACTTAGGTAGAGGTCGGCAGAAGCTTCAATGACGAGTGGAGTTCGGTACCGCGCCGTCCTACGAGGGACGTTATCGTATCGTTCCCAAGCGCGGCGACATCTTCGAAATTTCTACAGCCAGCACGATAGAGTGCAAGCATTTCGCCCCGCGTTAGAAGAAAACTTCCTTCCGCTAACGCCAAAGCATCGGCGGGTAGGCCGAGATCGAGGCGAGTTAATAGCTGTGCTACAGCTTGTTGGTCCTCAGCCCTACCGAGCAGGATGGCAGCGATGCGAAGAGCTGACTCAAGGAGGAAGCGCGCGCCATCGGCGTAACCTCGAATATCGCCATGACCAACTGGTAAGTACGCGTTACCTGTATACCTGGCTTCAATATCGCTTGTTGATTTTCCGGCGATCCAGTCGCTGACAATCAAGGCTCGTTTGCACCGAGCGTAAAACGCAATGTCGCTTTCCGCCCGGTGGCGCAACGCGAAAGCAATAGAGTGGCCGAAGCGTAGGCTTGCTTCTTGTTGCCATCGAGGCTCTCCGCTTCGCCCGCCGCCTTGGGGCGTATAGTCTTCATCGCGCTCGGGAAGAGCTTCGATGATCACAAGCAGGTTTTCAAGCGTGGCCTCTCTGGGGTCTATGCGACGTAGGAGCTCGACCAGTCTCATCGCGGATTCCAATGTGAGAGGAGATTCACCGCAGGCCCGCCCGAGCATCGTCAGACTGAGAGTCTCGCCTTCCTGAACGATCAACTCATCAGCAATCATACGGTTGAGAAGACCTTCGAGCACATTGCTCATACGCTCCTTCCATGTTGGATTTTTGAGGGATGCAAGGAATCCCCCGTAGGTATTCGCAACAAGGTCGATCACCGCGTCACGCGGAACTTCGCGTACCTGGGCGAGCAAGCGCATGACCCATGTGCCAGGCTGCTGTGGATCAAAAGAGGAGGTGATTGGCTCGGGCTGTCCCTGCACATATCTCCGGAAAAGCTGATCTCGGTCCATTGAATTTTCGGCGAGAAGGATCGATTTGCCCTCGGCCTCAAAGCCAAGTCGGCCCGCCCGACCGGCCATGTTCTTATATTGCGCCACCGTGTAGGGCGTACGTTGTCTCCCAGGAAAATCTGTCTCAGCAATGATCACCGTTGACGCTGGTGTGTTGATCCCCGCTGCTACGGTGCTCGTGGCCACTAGGACTTTGATTGGCCCATTTGGATTTCGGAACCCCCGTTCCACGGCCACGCGCTCGTCGCGGGTCAGGTCACTGTTGTGAAAGGCGATGCCACCCTGCAGGGCCTCTCGCAGACTTTGAGACATTACGGAAGGATCGCCTTCTGGGAGTGCGTCAAGGACATCCTGAGCCGCCGGTAGTCCAAGCTCACGCGCGAGATATTTGGCACAACCGCTGGCTGGTCCACGGGCATTGCGGAAAATGATTATTTTCTCACCCAAATTTAGGAGGTGACGAACTAACGGTACGATCACATCCTGGGATGACGTTTTTTTCCCACGCTGCATAATCTCGTGGCGCCCTATTAACTGGACAGTGTCGCAGTGATCGGTCCCGAGGCGCGTAAAAGCACCGCTACGGTCCATAACACCTTCAGTCAAAGGGATAGGTCTTTGATCCGTTTGAAGCAGCGCGCAATCTAGCCAACGGTCAAAGCTATTCGGGTGGCCAATTACAGCACTCAATGCAATTAGTTGTGGGCAAACGCCCCGCTGACGCGCACTAACCAAGCTAGTGAGTAAGAGTTCTACAGCCATCCCCCTGCCTGGTTCTGTGATGAATTGCGCTTCATCGAGGACAACGAGCCCTATTTGGTTGAGGATGTGGTTGGATGAGACGGACAGGCTCAAAAATTTCTCGTAAGTGAAAAACGCAATATCGTATTTACCTCGCAGTACGTCCCCCACCTGATCCTGCCAATCGCCACTGCATCTCACAACTCGAAGGCCGAGCCCCTCTCCATAAAGGGCTGTAAAATCCTCGAACTTTTCGTTCACCAGTGCCTTGTAGGGCAGCAGAAAGACAGCCTTTTTGCCGGAAGCAATCGCTTTAATTGCAGCGAGCTCTCCCACGAAAGTTTTTCCTGCACTAGTAGGAGCAACCACAAGGACCGAATTACCGCTGAGGACTCCCCTGTCATTGACCGCGGAGATTTGTAAGGGGTTAAGCCCTGCGGGGAAGCGATCATGCCAGGCCTCTACGGCCTCTTGGGGGATGCCTGCTTCCGTTAGGTCACGGATATCACCTGTAGTCTGGAAATTACCGTACTCAGGGAAAGCGTCCCGATAGCGCGCGCCCACACGTCCCGGCGGTAACAAAAAGTCACCTTGCGTCTGCCCGAACATGGTGGGTGATTGCACGTAGCCGAACCGCCCCGCATTGGCTCCGACAAGCCGCGTTACCCTATCTACCAGCTCGAGAACGCCAAGAGATTCATCGGCCGCCAATAAGGTCTCGATAACCGCCTTAGTGAAGAGTCCATGACGGGTCTGCGGATCCTCCAGCGCTCCTTGATCTGCAGAGGAGGCGGCGAAGAGAATTCGACCCTGACCGGCCACGTCCACGAGTGGGAAAGCGACAGTGTTTCGCGGTACAAGACCTACGTCGAGTACGCGCGCGGCCGCTCCGCCGCTAAAACAGCAATCCAGTAAAAGAACAACAGCTCTGGCCTTACTCTCGCGAAATCTTCTTGCAAGTTCGTCCATTCCGAAAGTCGTGGTGGGCAGATTATCTATGCAAGTATCGTGGACCACTAGGCGGTGATCCGGTGTTCCATGTCCCGCGAAAGAAAGTATGACAACATCTTCGTCGTCAGCTTCACCCAAGGTGGCGTCTAGGGTCGAGCGTAAGACATTCAGTGTTGCGTTTTCATTAGTGATCAGGGGGGCGTCTAAACCCTCAATGGAGTCGGACAATATGGCCCACAGTGCCGTCGCGTCTCGGGATGCGCCTGTTAGATCGCTGATGAATGGATCACTATGCCGATCAACTCCCAAAAACGCAGCACGTATCATGTCTAGCCCCTCGTCACGGTAAAAAATCCGCCTTGGGGTTTTGAGGTTTTCTCTAAAGAGGTTGGCCTAAAGGTTGCTTCCTGCCTGACCTGGTTGTTGCCTACTTTCTCAAACCAGACGCACCAAACGGTGGTCTCTCCTGTCATCGCAGCCTCACCGATTTGCTCAACGGTCATGAGCGGTCCCCCCGACTTCAGTTGAACAACATCTCCAGGTTCGAAAGACATTCTCATCTCCAGTGTGGTTTGGGTTGCTGCATTCTTAACCTAAATTGCGGAGCCGGACCAGTGTTTAGCACAAAGTTGCGGCGACATGCTTTCAATGTGCAGGAACGCTGCAGCAATGTTTCTGTATTTCTAACATTGAAGTAGCCTGCATTTTTTCAGAGAGGAAGGAATGAAATTGCTACGGTACCAAGAGAATCGAGAATATATGGGAGCTTTGCGGGAAGTACGCTCTAGTTGGTTTCGCTGCCAGCGTGCTTTTGAGGACCTCACTGAGATCTGGCTAGCCAATTGCAACCTGTCAACCGGCGCCATCGAAATGAGCCTTGAGAGGCAAGGAGAGTTCGAGCTTGCGGGCAAATTTATGGACAAGCCATTCACCGTGAGATGCGTTGCTAAAGTAAAGGAGCGGGGCTGTCTGGGGCAGGTCCTCGTGTTCAGTCCTCATTCAGTTACCGCTGAAAACGTGCTGATTCTCTGCTTTTACCTTGATCAACAAGGCGACCTGATAAGTGAAGACGGCACTACAGTTGGAACGGCAGGTGATTCTCAGGAGTACCGCTACTACCTCCTGCTCTGTGAACTCAGCTTGCGGTTAGCCGAGTTTTAACCTACGTCCGGCGTCGTAGATAAGACATGGCTTTTCATCGGAGTACCACTAATTTTGCTAAGCGAAACGCCCGCATCATCACAGCGGCCAATCGCTAGAGATCGGCATTCATCTGCGGCCAGATAAACTCATCTTTTGGGCGGTGATGGGGGCGCCGCCGGTGGAGCTGTAGGTCTTATCCCTATAGCCTTGGACGGGGGACTCACACCATCGTAAACCGGAACGCCGGCTGGTTTTCTTCCGGAGGGCTCGCTCGGATTCATAGCATTTTTCCCATTAGCGCTGACGAGGTGGCGCGGGCGGCGCTTTCGGTGGTGTAGTCGGCCGGTTATTACTAGGTTGACTAGGTAGCTTCTCAGCTTTTCCTGAATTGCTGGGGGCGGGAGATATACCTCTTTCTTCGTACATAAATAGCTTCACTCTAACGATTAGGGGCTTTGGGTGGTGCCGGTGGCGGCGTAGAAGGGCGAACGTTGGTCGGTCCCGGTGGGCTTACATTAAGCCCTTCATTGAGCGGACGCTGCACCACATGTGTGTGCCTAGGGTTCTGCGGCTTAGTCATACAGCCTGTTCCTCTTCAAGAAATTCTATTAGATAAACATCTGCGTTGCTCACTAGGTAACTTTCTATACCAGGCATATCAACCCAGTTCCCAGCTTCGTCCATCCAACTCGGTTGTGTAATCAAAAAATGGCCTTCCTTAGGATCTGTCGGCCACACTGAGGGATAACCGAAAAGACGTCGCCCATCCAGTAGCGTCAAGACAACACTTTTCCCGGCGCTCGTGCGAAATGCATAAATCCATTCTGGATAGGAGGCCCTGGACGTCAATCCCAGTTTTCGAGCAATTCGATAGAGATGGTCATGATTGGAAGCATAAGCAAGGCCGAAGCCGAGCAACGTCGCGAGAATGATGCCCGACGCGGTTTCCGTGTTGGATGTCCACTCTCCCAAGACAAACCATCGTGTACCAATGTACTGACATACTGTTTCGATGCCAGAGACTAAAAGAGTGATGATCCCTGTACCAATGAGAGCCTGGATGGTGCGTTCAAATTGGCCGGGCCGTTTAACATCAGCCAACCAGTAAAAAATCATGGTGCAGATGAAGCCAGGGATGAGCATCTGCACCAGTGGCACAATCTTCGTTGCTAGGTCTTCCATGGCGCTTGCTCACAAGATGGCATTTTGTCAGCACTATAGCTACGAAGGGCAAAATCTAGAAGCTTCGCGGTGGAGAGATCCAAGAGATTCAGTCGGAAATGATTAAAAAATCGCCCCTAATTGCGCCGGACGTTCGAGCACAGCGTTCCCTACGCCACTTGCGTCTTTGGCCATGGGAAGCTGCAATTTGCGATCAACGTACGAGGGGCCGCCAGCGCGCTTACGTGGTTCGGCTGCGTAGCCAAGGTGACGTTATGATTCCCTCTCTTGATCTTCACTATTTGTGATCGCCCTCCGCAAGCTCTACCAATGAACTAGGAGAAAGACATATTTGCATGTCGGCTTGCTGGCTAGAACCTGCCCCGGTGCAACGACAAGCCCTTGTCTTGCAGGTAAAGTACCAACCCTACGTGAACCAAAACTGGTAAGAGAGGCGGCATGCTCAAAAAATTGGATCTGAAAGGGGTCGGGCCCGCCCCAGAGATGAACCTGGAGTTCAGCTCTCGTCTTAATTTTTTGACTGGTGACAATGGACTAGGCAAGAGTTTTATCCTTGATACAGCCTGGTGGGTGCTGACTAGAACGTGGGCCCGCGGTATCAAAGCTGTACCCGGTGAGCAAACTACCAAACCCTCGATCGGTTTTTCCTATACAAAGTCTACCGCCGGTGATGTCACTGACAGCAGTACATTCATACGGCGAACGCAAACATGGCCGTTGAAACAAGGCCGCCCGACGATCCCGGGAATCGTGATCTATGCGGGTGTCGATGGAAGTTTTTCTGTGTGGGATCCGGCCAGGAACTATTGGAAAAACGATGACGAAGTAGGGCGAGACCGCCCTAAAAGCTTTGACTTCACACCTGAGCAAGTTTGGAAAGGACTGGTGGGCGCTAATGGCGTGACGCATTGCGTTGGCCTGATACGTGACTGGGTACTTTGGCAACGTGGTCAACAAGCCGCGTTTGATGACCTAGTTAAGGTGCTAGAGGTATTATCGCCGTGCGAAGCAGAACGCCTCATCCCCGGGGAGCCGACGCAAATCGGGGACGACGTTGAAGAGGTACCTTCTCTGAGAATGCCCTACGGCCAGGAAGTACCACTACCCCTGGCATCGGCGGGCATGCGACGGATCTGCGCTCTGGCATACCTGCTGGTCTGGACATGGCGCGAGCATGCCAAGGCGTCAAAGAGGTATGGGGTTAAACCCGCTCGCGAAATCATATTCCTGATCGATGAAATCGAGTGCCACCTGCATCCGCAATGGCAGCGCAGAATCGTGCCCGCACTACTGAAAGTTATGAGTGAGTTGACTCAAAACGAAAAAATACCCGTACAGGTGCTTGCCGCCACGCACTCCCCTTTGGTGCTCGCTTCGGTCGAGCCGCTCTATGAGACAACTAAAGACTGTATCCTTGATTTCGACCTCGTTGAGCAACAAGTCGAAGTGAGGAACCTTTCCTTCTCTCGCAAAGGCGACGTCAACGGGTGGTTGTCCTCCGATATCTTCAATCTAAGGGAACCGCGCTCGATCGAAGCGGAACGAGCACTGACAGACGCTAATACATTATTACGGGACCTCAATAACGCCGTTCATGACAAGAAGCTTACGCGTACCGACAGAGACGCCATCAAGAACGTTGACAAGGCGCTGCGCGAATCCCTGAGCGACGTAGATCGGTTCTGGGTGCGCTGGAGCAGCTTTCGCGACAGCGTACTGGAGAAGAAATGATCCGACTCTCACTTGCTCAGGAACCTGCAGGGTTTGATGAACTAGTAAGAAAGCCGGGACTGCGAGCGCTTGACGAGATGGTCGGAAATCCAGTCATCCGCACTGCCGGTAAAAAATTCAAGGTTGTTGCTGCCCGCAAGCAAGACATCAAAGGAACCGACTTCCCTGCTTACTGGACAGAAGCGCTTCCCGACTTGTTGAAGTGCTATGGCCGCTTGTGTGCCTACACAGGCTTTTACATTCATAAGGTTACCGGTTCCCCTTCCGTCGACCATTCGGTGGCAAAAACTAAGGACTGGCGGCTCGCATATGAATGGACCAATTACCGGCTGATCTGCTCCTTAATGAACTCACGTAAAGGCGTGAAAAACCTGCTTGATCCAATTGCTGTGCAGGACGAATGGTTCGAGCTGGAGTTTGTGGGTTTTCAGGTCGTTCCTCGCCCAGGGCTGGACGGTCCGCTGGTGGCTATCGTTCAATTCACCATTGATGAACTCGGGCTCAACGAAAGGGCCTGTATAGAAGTCCGAACGGAGTATGCCGAGGAACATTGGGAAGACCAAACCAACAAGTCATGGGACAGGATTTCAAAGCGATGCCCTTTTGTTGCCCGGGAGATGGATCGCCAGGGCCGCAAACAGGGCCCGCTATAGCTTCCCGAAAAGATGGCCCACTGACGTTAGCATCTTAAATAGATAGGTCTTGAAACTCGTTTAAGAGCAGTTTCAGGCCGCCCCCGCATTAATTGCTTGCTATAACCTGAGGCGGTGATGGGCCCGCGCCGGGCGTGCTGTAATCGATCGCGCCTGCTGAATGGCAGGGGCACCTCATGCTGCCGCTCAAAGCTCGATGCTTCTCCCTGAACGTCAGCTTTGGCCGATCTATGCCTGTCGCCACTGGCAGCTTCACGCCCTGAGGAAGTCAGTCAATCTAAATCGAGGTTCTCCGTAGCGTGTGGGTACCGTACATGGTTGGATCAAGGCCAATGGCTGTCACCCACGCTTTGACTATTCGAGCGTATTGCCTGGTGGAAAGATGGTCTGAGGCGTGCAACCGGCTCGGGAACAAGAAGTCCTCGCTGCGGAGACGCGCCCGATGCATCCAAGCCTCCAGAACCGTTCGGGTTTGCTCAGTGATTTCAAATTGCAATGGGTGCTGAGTTTTCTGCTGCATCACGATGGCCCGTGACGACGCATGCTCCCCATGGGCGATGTCTCGGACTCGCAACTTGGTTAAGTCACAGGCACGCAGCTTGCTATCGATGGCCAAGTTGAAGAGCGCCAAATCACGCGTCTTCTCAGCAAGCTGAAGTCTTACTCGAATGGCCCAGATATCTCTGACTCGAAGCGGAGCTTTCTGCCCGACAAGCTTTCCCTTGTTCCAAGGCTGATGGCTGTATCTAGCAATAGTGTTCATGGCTCGTCCTCCACGTTGAGGGGAGGACAAGGGTGGATCAGTCACAATGGCTGGTGGTCGCTATCCGACCCAAAGCTGACGTTGGCGACAGGCAGAAATCGGCCAAAAGCAGACAGTCGGTGACCTGCGAGCACGGCAACGAATCCTGTGCCCTTTTACGGCGACTCATCACTCGAGCAACTCCGTCGCCGTTCACTGGTTCAAGAACCTGATGACAGCACTAGCGAACAATTCTGGCTGATCAAGCATGATGAAGTGAAAACTGCCGTCAATGCGCCTGAAGCTGATGTTTGGGGTAGAGGCATAGGCGTTACGGAACATTGCATCGACGTGGGCCGCTTCTACGCCGAAAAGCAGATCGTAGGCATAGACGACTTCAACGGGCACCTTGATGCGTCCAAGCTCAGGCCGGAGGTCTGAGACCATCAATTCATACATGGCATCGGCCATAGTCTTTCGGTCCGAGTTTATCCCCGCCGCGATTAGGCCTGGTCTGACCGCTTCAGTTTTAGCGAGACGGGCGATGGAGGCATGTTGCATGGCTTCCGCCTGCTCAGGCGTTGCCGCCAGCATTGCATCACGCATCGCAGCAGCATACGGGGCCGCCGTTTCACTGGTCGCGGAGGGATCAAACAGCAAAGTATAAAAGGGCATCGCATCGACAATCATCAGGCGTCCCACTTGATCGGGATGACGAGCACCTAGCATCAGTGCCACCTCACCACCCAACGAATGACCGATGATGACCGGCGACTCGATGCGCTGGCTGCGGATGTATTCTGCGATCGCCTCGACCGTGGACGCGACTACTCTCCCGTCCGGGTCGGATACAGCAGGCGAGCCAGCAAACCCAGCTACCTGTATAAGATGGAGACGGTGGCTGAGGCGTAATCTGGAGGCCAAATCTGTCCATACTTCGTAGGACGACGCAAATCCTGGAATTAAGATGATATCTGTACCCGAGCCTTGTACCAGCACGGAGATACCACCCTGGTTCACAGTTCCTGACGGCAGGGGCGCAGGCTGGGCTGGCGATGCAGACAACAGCGCCAGCATGGTGCCGATCCCAGCAAGGATCATTCCTGTACGCATTGAGCTCCCCTTTTCGCGCAATGCGTAGTGACATTTACATCGACAGGTAGGCAGCTTAACGGGTTCATAGCCACTCCTTTGACCGAAAAAGTATTGCCACTATACGGAGCCCATCGGCACCAGAAAACTATCCCGGCCTGCAATTTTTGGCGTCCGCTTTGGGGCGAAGGCTGCTGCTCACTAGCTACTGTTTTCGACCTGTCGAGGTCATTGATGACGCCCAAACTTAGCCAAACAACGTTCTGCCAACAGGTTTTTGCAACATTGGTGTGACAGTGTAAGCATCAATACAGACGTAAGCCGAACGTAGTTTTTTGTCATCTTCTGGCTTACGGATTGGCCTGTCATCAGAAGCGCTCATCGAATATCGCGGGCAAGGTGAGCTCCTTGACGAAGCTTGCTGAAGACAGGCTCAAGGCCATGCGGACTATCTGTACGACGTCATGCACGGGAATTGAGTTGCCTTGACCGCGTTGCTCGGCAAGCCCCCTAGGGGTGCTCATTGGATCTTCGGTATTCAGATAGCCCAAGTTTAAACAGGTCACTCCCAGGCGTTGCTGCCTGTACCCTTCGCGAAGTGCATCGGCGATACCACGCAACGCGAACTTGGAGGCTCCAAAGGTGACTTCTGATCGTCCACTTTGTGGCAAGCCAGAAGTCGAGCCGGTCAATATGATCCTTGGGTTAGCACTTCTGAGCAGAACTGGAAGCAGCCGCTTTATCAGCACTATCGTCGAAGTGATATTGCAGCTGACGATAGCCTCAACTTGGTCGTCGTTGTCAGCCAGGAAGTTGTATGTGGGATCAAAGGCAAACTCTTCCCATATTCCTAAGTTGTAGATCAGCGTATCAAGCCCGCCATCCACTACGGCCTGCTCGATTATCTGAGCGGCCTGTGCGGGTTCACCAAGGTCTGCTTCCACCCAATGCACAACGACACCGGCGTTATGTGTAAGGTTTTTGGGACGGGTACGGGAGACACCAATCAAGGTGTCCCCATGCTCGCCCAATCCGTCAATCAGGGCTCTGCCCAACCCCTTGCTTGCCCCGACTACCATGGTTTTCATTATTGTCTCCTTGACCTAAATGCTGACCGCTGGGCGTGTATGCAAGCAGACGATTCATGGCTTAGCAACAAAGAGACTGTTTCCTGATATTCGTAGGAAAACGCTGATAATCATTTTGGTAGGGCGGAAGCGGATGTAGAACGACCGTCCGCTAATGGCCGCTTTTTGCCGTTGCCGCGTGTGCTTCGAGCAGGTTCGTCAGCAAGAGGATATCCGCGCTGAGATAGATGACGGCGGACAAGTGTGCCTGGAAGGCTGCCTACTCACGATTCGAGCGATCCATCAGCAATTGCCGGCCGTTCCCTAATCGCTTCCAGATCAGCAGAGCGGTGAGTCGATAGTAATACCGGGTGGCGCCGGAATGGTCTTTCAGGTGCTGAGTGAGAAACCAGCGCACATGCTTGAGCTGCCAGGTCCAGGGATTGTCTCGCTGCCATCGCTGTTGAATGGCCGCTTGCATGATTCGGGCTTGCCGTAGGTGTCGTTGCTGCGTGACCTGCGAGCCGGTAAGTACGCCGCTCAGGAACAGCGCTATATCGAATGGTTTGGTCACTCTCGACCTCCAATGTAGGCCGAAACCACATCGATCCGGTTATGCCCGAGCTCTAGGCTGATTTGTTGGCGCGCCTGTTGATCAAGGCCGCGGTCAATGCGATAGCAGTGACCGCCATTGATCGGTGCGGCGTGGCCCGTGAGCTGCTCATAACGTTCGCAGGCGTAGGCCGCTCGCAGTTCATGGAAACCCTTCAGCCCGTGTTCATGCAGCGTTTCACGGGCGGGGAGTACGGTCTTTTGCAGGAATACGGCGTAGCTTTCGTCGCGGGCCAGCAAGTTACGGCTATGGGGCGGCGACGCATGACGAGCTAACTGTAGCGCCGCCTTCACCGCTTCATTGGCCGCAACCCATCGCGGCGCTGATGCCCCTGAGCGGCCGCCTTTGGTGCCGTCCTGGATGTTGATGCGGCCGAAGTGTTCGGCTTCGCGGTGCAAGCGTGGCAGGTCCGCCAGGATCGCTTCGCGCAGGCGCATACCGGTTGTTCGGGCCAAAAGGACAATCGCGGCCACCCGCGCGTGTTGCTGTTCGTCAAGCGCCTCGAGTACTCGCTGCACCTGTTGGCGGTCTTGGCCATCCGGCGCGCGGATGCGTACGGTCGAGCGCTGCTGTCCTAACGCCTGACTCGGGCTGGCGATCCTTATGTCCTGATCACCGCGCAGCGCGGCGAGGGTGCGGTTGACGCTGCTCAGGCGGTTCTGCGCGGTGGCGATGCAGAGTTCACCTTGCTGGATCTGCTGGCGCAGGTAAGCAGCGTAGTCTTGCAGCGTCCGTCGATCGATCTGGCGCGCATCGTTGTAACCGGGACCGTCCTCTGACCGACACCAACGCACGAACGCTTGCCAGCGATCGCTATGCGCTTTGACCGTAGCGAAGTGGCCGCCCACAAACAGATCCTTGAGCGTTTGTGGGCCGGCGTAGCTCAGCTGGCGGCCATAGCCAAAGTTGCGACCCTCACGCCGACCGACCAAGGCCATCGTCATCACCGTTTTCGTTCGTTTGCAGAAAGAGCAGCAGGGCTTTCCAGTGCGGGCTGAGCCGGTCCACCTGCTGCCAGTGTGTCGGGCGGATCTGGAGGGTGTTCTCGTGGTGTTGCAGCAGTGCCCCTTCCTCACGCAGTTGCTCGATCAGCCGGGCGAGGTCGGCAGGGTCTAGGGGTGGTGTGGCGACAGAAGCGGCGACACACCGCGCTTCTGGCTGCGGTTTATGTTGCGCCTAGTAGCGGCGCGCCGCGTCATTGAGGCGAAACATGGCGGACCTCGAAGGTTCTTCCATCGCGGCTGTTCAGCCAGCTATGAGTGATCAGCTCGACGAATAAAGAGGCGGTATGGTCAGCGCTCTTGCGGGCAAAACGAGGACCGTTGCGATTGACGTCACGGACAGTGAAGTGGGTTCAGCCTTTCTGTACCAGCCAGCGCAGCAGCCGATCCGCTTCCTCGCGTCGACGATTGACCGGCTCTTGTTCGGTCAATCGTTTCACGGTTTCGAGGCTCTCTTGGGACTCGATTGGGCGAAGGATCTTGATAACCATCAGAGCAGTGATTAGTCGAACTCACCGTCTTGCCCATAGCCAAGAGTCGCAAAAAAAATCACCTGTCGAAGGACAGGTGATTATCTTGGTTTCAGTAATCGCTAACAAAACTATAAGAAGACTTTCATCGCCCCGATCAAGATGCCAATCGTCACAGCGAGCATGGAAGCCATACGAATGGACAACTTGAGATCAGATTTAGCGATCTCTGCAGTCAGCCGATGATTAGTATTAGCGATCTCAGCAGTCGCCTTGCCGATTTCAGCAGTTGTTCTACCGATCTCGGCAGTCAACCGCTGGTCAAGGTTGGTGAGATCACTTTTCGTCGCGAGTAGTGTGAGCATGTCAGATTCCAATGCTTGGATAACAGCTTCGGCTTTGAGCTCAGGCACGTCGATTGCGCGCAGTGCCTGATACATCGCCAGTTCCATTTTCATTAAGGCCTCCTAAAACAAAAAAAGGCCTTCCCCACGACGGGAAAGGCCCGTCGTGGGTGGGAAAGTCATGCTTCCATCGACATTCAAGTCGACTGTCCGCGCTGCCGGAAGCTATGCGGTCATATGATGGATCCTGCGGAAAACCGCAGCGCCGTCTTGAAGATCCTGGCGGCTGGGGTGCTGAACGAATCAGCTAGATGCATGGCAAAAATGCCCCTGAGGCCTTTTGCTGTCAATCCGGTAATCGGTTTTCGACTGTTTCCTAATGTTGTGTGAGGCTTCTCACTGCCTGCGCTTACCACCACTTTCAGATTCGGGTTGTTGAGTGTCGACGTCGAATGCCCTGAATCATCGGCCAAGGTAAATCGCGGTAATTTGTTTTCTCTCATGCCCGAGTTCACGGCTGATCATTTGCCGAGCAATAAGGTCTTGAGAGCGCTGCATTGGAGTCAATTCCTTGGACGAGATTCCCCCTGCCGCCGGAGCCTTCCATCCTGTCAAAGCTGCGTAACGACTTTGTGCATAATGATGACGCAGCCCATGCATATGGCTCAGCCCTGCTGCCTTGCACTGACCATCGTAGGTGTTTCTCTGCTGGATATACGTTTTCTGAGCCGGGATTAATGAGCCGGCTCCCGCTAGCTGATGTGCCGCGTTCAGTGCCTCGCGCTGTAGCGAAGTCGTGATCGGAACAGAGCGATCACGCCCACCCTTCGTCCATGAGCCCCAGAGGAGAATGTGATCTCCTTGATCCGCATACTTGGGCTGAAATTTGATTGCTTCCTCACGGCGTAGTCCAAACGCCGACTGAAGCTGGAGGCTCATGCGCACATGGGCGTCGCTGATCTTGCCAAGGTCTGTTCCCAGTTCCTGAGCTTTGCTGACGTTAGTGACGAAGCGCCGTTCGGCCACACCCAGCTGCGTGTTGTCCGCGGGGAGAATGCCACCCTTGCCGATTTTTTCAGCCCACCATCGAAGGTGCGCAAGCCGATTTTTGATGGTACCAGGTGACAGGCCTTCGCCTTGCCAGCGATCCAGCAGTGCCAGTACATGTTTGCCCTTGAGCGAGGGGGCTTTCATCTGCCGGAAACCAGACTCGCGCAGCTGGCGGGCGATCAGCCCAAGTGAACGGATGCGGTCGGCCTGAGTGTTGTGACTGCCATCGCGATTGCGTCGGCAAAGTTGCCGCAGGGTGTAGGTCAAATCGTCCATATACCATCCACGCTCACTGGCGTTGTTTTGCGTTGTTGTCCTGTCCTGAAAATCATTGGTAAGTGTTGGTGCCAACTCGCTAGGCGAGATCCCCGAAGGGCAGGGGCATGGTGTTCAGGAAACACCGGTGTCTCGGCTGAGACGTCCGTCTTCCTTCCTGCTGGGAGGTCGGACGGAGATGGAGCGGGATGAGTTAGTTTTTAATGTTGATGGGTACTCCAAGGAAATGGATGGGATTGTTAGGTGGAAGCAGTCGGCATTGCGCAAGGGCCCGCTGCCTAGGGCGGTGCAGTAGCGGTACATCACGGAATAAATCCGATAGACAAAGGCGGCTCCGCCCATGGGTATGGGGCGGTATGCTTTTGGAGCCTTGCATACCTGGCTAACTCCATCCTGCTGGATCAGCGCTTGCAGGAGTCTTGCGCTGTTGGGATGACGACTCTCGAACCTGTCGTCTTAGGTTTTTGCTGGGCCAGTGTGTGGGGGCATCATCATGTATGCCGCACTCTTTGGGGTTGAGGATTTGCCCGTGATGTTGGGGCGTCGGCGGGGCCGTCACTGCGGCGTGCAGTGACGGCCCGGCTTATGTGAGTTGCGCGTCATTGGGCAGGGGCATATTTATCTATCGCCTATGGGGACTGACGCGGCCTTCGGCCTTGTCGGCTCCCTGCGCAGGGGCGGCATGGTTCCCATGCCACGCCAGCGCATGGAGCTTGTGGGAAAGACGGAACGGGGAGCTGCCTTTCGGATGAACGCCGTGAGATTGGCAAATGATCTCCGATAATGCAGTGTGTCGATCGTCACAGATCCGTGGCGACTCTGTCGGGTCGAACTGACCCAGTGCACGATTCGCCGTCAATCCCGCAGAAGAATGATCTGTGCAACGCTCAGCAGAGTATTGCGGGTGGCGCCCCCAATTGATTTACCAGATCTGATGCCATGACATTAGCCGATGCGAGCGGCCCGCAGGCATGGTCGAGCAAGTTGGCGAGGTTGATATCCGGGTTGACTGAGAGCTTTTTGCCAAAGGCAGAAAACGGCCAAAGAGCGGACTTTGCCAAGTTCTGCATGGCACTCAAGTCGGGGAGCCGCTCACTGAGACGGTTACAAAGGACGCAGACTTCCTTCCACCTTCTTATTGTCAGCGCCAGAGCGGGGCTCGGTTGCCATTTAGTTTGAGCCCCCTGAGCGGGCAGCAGGCTTGATCAATCCTGCCGAAGAAAACTCTGAATACCACTTTCTGTTATCCAGTCCTTGCCCAGGTTCTGTTTCATGGCTATTTCAAAAGTCGTCTCGTGTGCGGCATCAATGAAGGCCAGAGCCTTGGCGCAATCTGCGGCATCAACCTTTGAAAACGAACCATTGTCAGTGCTTACTACATGCTGGGGATAGATACTAGG
The DNA here is from genome assembly GCF_048079215.1 of Pseudomonas sp. NFX71. Lineage (NCBI taxonomy): Bacteria > Pseudomonadati > Pseudomonadota > Gammaproteobacteria > Pseudomonadales > Pseudomonadaceae > Pseudomonas > Pseudomonas sp. NFX71. The sequence goes on from NZ_CP182230.1 coordinate 2,781,560, forward strand.
TTGATCGCTCATTGCATAAATGAAGAGCGCGCCCCAGGCATCATAAAGTATGTCGTATGGTGGTTTGCTGAAATCCAGATTCCTACTCTCCTTCATTAGAAAGAACTGATCCCAAGGGTGATCGCCACCAATCCCTGCGAGATCTTCGTCTAGATGCCTTTTTCTGACGGTCAGCCCTTGACCTGAGAATGCCACCGCCATGCCCTCGTGGAACCAGGTAGGCAAGTACTCGAACGGCTCACGACTGTGTCTACGTGCCTGAAAGAAGTGCACGAGTTCGTGGTGTATCAACTGTTTGAGTCTGTCTGGATTATCTAGAGATTCCCTCATATTCTTCATATTTGTGAAAGTTACATGTATCCCATGCAGGCCTCCGGTGTTGCCGTTCCAGCCACTGAAGTGGAAGTGACACTCCGGTTCGGCGTGGTTCTCGCCAGCAGAAAACTGCACTTTACAGTCAGATAATGCCTGCTCAGTCAGCTCATGCAGCTTTTCCTGAACGGATGAGTCGAAGATGGGTTGCGGATCAAAAAACAACGGCATGGACAGTCCTTAGTGCGGTTTTAATCAGTGCCAGTTTGGGGGATGATCGGAGCAGGTTCAAGATTGAGCTTGCGCTTATCTGTGTTCAGGAGTCGCCAAATCAGTAACTAGATGGCTAGGCAGCCACCGTATAGAACAAGCGCAGGGGCTTGAGAGAAATCCGCTTGGTGGCCGATAACGTTATGGCAGAGATTGATCAACATTTCCCTCAACTCTGACCTAATCGCAGGGTACGATTACAACCAACAATTCCGACGTCGCCCGCTTGGACTGGACGCTAACGGCATAAAACGGCCAAAAAACGGTCATTCAGACGTGTCTACTAAATTGAGGGCGGTTCACCGAATGTCGATGCCGTCGCTTGAGCATTCGCTATCGAGCGAAACCAGAAACGTGCTTATTGACCGCTTGGGCTGTGGATCGCTGTCCTTCATTATGGAACTCTTCCAGAGTGTCCACGGATTCGTCGGACCTTGATGGGTGGTGATGTAAATCTGTTTGTATATTTATATGTTTCAAATCTTTACACAAAAGAGAGGGTTTGATGGAATTTTGGTATTTGTTTATTAAGCCGTATGCATATATAGCACATCTGGCAGCGTATGGTCTTGCTCAGAATTTAGAAGGTATTGGGTTGTTTGGCTATATAAATGGCATATATGAGCCCGGTGTTCCCTTTCTCCTGTTAAATCTAGATCCTACGATTGGAGTTAGAAAAATAACTGGTCTAATACTTGTGCTGTTTCCAGTTTTCTTGTTGATTGTAGTTAGAGGCGGGTTTGTGTTAGGGCGTCGAACTGGCTCATTGGTGCTGTTAGGAGTGATGGCTCCGGGGGTTATAAGTGCCATGGGGTTTGATTTTGAGATATCCAATTATGCTCCTGAGGAATTTCTATTGGGTCCAGGCTATTTAGGAGGCTTATGGAATAGTGGCGTTGTTTTTGTTCTCTCCTTTTTGCTGGGTTGGGGAGGCGGGTTAATAGTTTCAAATATTTTTAAAAGTCAAAAGTTCAAGCACGTATATGATCATTTGTGGTGTTGTATGTCTTTGTTGGGGTGCCTTTACCTAGTCGTTGCCTCCCAAACAAAATTTGATGAAAGGCAGGTGGTAGAGCTTAATCAGTCGATACAAAGCTACTTGCAGTTTTATCAGGAAGGATATTCAGTGCTCGCAATGGAATGTTCGAACAACCTTCTGCTTGCTAGTGAAACACTGATCTGCAACAAAGTATTTAAAGCTTCAAAATCACTTTCTAGGCAAGCAATTTCCAGCGATCCCAAAGTTCGCCGCTATGAAGACGGATGGCTAGATTTTCTCTTATCGAGAGGGGAAATAAGTAAGATGAATTCGATTTTGTGTGGAGAGCTTTCAAATAAATGCAGAACTATGCCATCAGTTTTGGCGCTGACGATGAATGACTTGGATGAAAAAAAATTGATACCTTTAGAGGGGCACTCTGAGCGCGCTAAAAAACTGTATGAAAAGTTAAGCGTTTATGTTGATAAGCTAAACTTAGCTGAGCGCCATGAGAATATTAAATATTTTTTGTTTTGCTTTGTCTCACTTTTAGCGGGTGGCAAGGCAGCAACTTCATCGATTTCGCTTGTGGGTGAAGCAAATTTGGTGTCGCGTTCTTGGGGAAGATTTATTGTAAAAAGATTATCTTCAATATGTTTATCTATATATGCAGTTCTCTGTTGCATGCCTAGCTCGGTAATGAGGCTTTTTTGCTTTCTGAGAACGTACAGGGTCAAGCGCACTATGAGATGAGGAGATTTGTTTGTGCGAGCTTTACTTCAAATCTTTTCGATTGCGATGAGGGAGTCGTTTAATACGTAGGTCTGTGTTAACTCTAGATTCTAGTTCTCGTTTGAGTGTCTACTTTTGCCAGAGTGCTGCCCTCAGCCGTACGTTTGCACCTGTCTAGGCGTGCCGACTAGTAGACACCGCCTGCGTAATCCAGTGACTGGTACCTAAGAAACAAAAAACCACCTGTCCTAGAACAGGTGGTTCCCGGTTGTGGCTGGAAGAGAGACTTTGTCAGTGGATAAGCGCAATCCCAGCGAGGAGAATCGCCACCACGAGGGAGAGCATCACGCCAATATCTACAATGAGACTCAGCCGAAATCGGGATAGCTCTGCCCGAAATTGTGCGAAGTCAGGATCGGATATGCATGCAGTAGATATATGCATATCAGAATCCATGGCTTGGATAACTGCTTCGATTTGCTGCTCAGGCACGTTGATCGCCTTTAGGGCTTTGTACATTAGCAGTCGATTTTTCATTAAGGCCTCCAAAATTAAAAAAGGCCTGCCCCAAGACGGGCTAGGCCCGTCTTGGGTGGGGAATATCATGCTTCCATCGACATTCAAGTCGACTGTTCGCGCTTCCGGAAGCGACGCGTTAACGGGAGGATCCTGCGGAAAACCACAGTGCCGTCTCGAAGATCCTGGCGGCTAGTGTGAGTTTGTAAATTGCATTAGCTGACATTTGCCGTCAATCCGAAAACCGACTATCGAATGTTCCCGAATGTTGTCCTAGGGATATTTACGGGCCGGCACTTTCATCTTCAGATTTGGGTGTAGCGGGGCAAGCCTTTGATCAGCCAGCGGTGGTCGCTCACGGGGCTGCAGGCATGCATCGATTCTTTCGCCAAACCTTATCGGTCAGTATCTCGTGAACGTTGTCGGTCTGAGGACGGAGAGCCTTATGACTAGTTCACCGTAGAGATGTAAGCGCTGGCGACCAGATCTTTGTGCGTTGGCGGACCGCAGTTGGAGATAGCCAACGTCATGGTTCTCACGCTGAACGATCCACACCCTGGTCATCCATTTCGTTCGTTTGGAGGAAAAGAAGCATGGCTTTCCAGGATCCGTTGATTTGGTCCAGCTGATGCCAGTGCCTGGGTCGTATGTGCAGAGTATTTTCATGGTGGTGCAACACCACCCCGTCATTACGCAATTGCTGGATCAGCAGTTTGATGTCGACAGGGGCTGAGCTGGATGTGGCGACAGCGGCGACACTGGCGACAACCTGCGGGATGCCATGGTTGGCATCTGGCGACAGCTTGGCGACGGACGTGGCGACACACCGCAGGACAGGGGGCGTCTGATTTTTCGACTGGAAGCGGCGCACTGCGTCATTCAGACGGAACACGGCACACCTCAAAAGTCTTGGCGTCTTGGCTCTTCACACAGTTCGTTGTGAGTAACTCAACGAGAAGCGTGGCGGTGTGATTACAGCTCTTGCGTGCAAAGCGAGGGCCGTTGCGATTGATGTCTCGGATGGTAAAACGGGTCCAGCCTTTCTGCTTCAGCCAGCGTAATAAACGATCCGCTTCCTCACGTAGGGTGTTAACCGGCTCTTGCTCAGTCAAGCGCTGGATCTCGGCCAGGTAATAATCCATTAGCGTTGAAGCGCGCTGAATATGCTCTTCGTTCAAGGCAACGGCTTCTTCGATTGCCGCTAGGACCCCCGCGATGCGCAGTACGTTGGCAGCAGCTTTACTTGCGACGGATTGAACACCGGCCAGCTCGCCGAACTCGCCAGACTGGCACTCTATGGTGTCGTGAATATCTATCCAGGCCATGCGGGCGCTGTCCGTCAGCTCCAATGTCGTGAGCTTGAGTGATCCGTCCTTGTTGGTCGCTAACGGTTTCCTCAGTAGATTAGTGATGTGCGTTTGGTAGCGTTGGACTTTGGCGTCTTGCGTCAGATCTACCGCCTTGTACAGGCGCTGACCGATCAAGCGTTCAGGCCAACTGATCAGGAATCTGCCGAGCACACCTTGGCCATTGATCATCGGATCTTTGAGGAACTGGTTAGCCAGGTACGGCTGCAGCATCAGATGCATGCTGAGACGACGATCATAGGCTCGCAGGCTTTCCCCGGGCATGGACCGTGTCCGGTCAATGGGACTGCCATCCCAGATTCTCGACAGCGTAGTGATTGCTTTGAGCTGGTTCTCTTTGCTCATGGTGCTGCCACCGAGGAATTGACCGCCTTCGTCATTGAACAGGCCCATGCTCGGCAACCCATAACACAGGTTTTTAATGAGGGCTTCGATGGTGGGGTCGGTGGAGATCAGCCTGGGCTGGACGGGTTCGGAGAGGTCACAGATTTCATGCTTTTCCTGTCGATGGGCTTTTGCCTTAAGACGGATGGCTGATTGGTACGCGTTGAGCTTTTCCGTGTAAACGGACCACTGCTCTCGCTCCCAGTTACGCGCTGCGAAGAGTGCTTGATGATCCACCGCACTTTTACGGTCACCTGATGATGCGACCGTCAGCAGATACAGAGACAGTGGATAGGTGCGGCCATCGAGTTGTACGTTGACGTGGCCTTGAGTCACTAGAGCTGCGGTGGCCAGCACCGATTGTGCGGCCATGGCACTCGGTGCGCCGATGACCTCTGCCATCCGTTCTACCGCGCCCCCCAGGAGTTCACCCAGCGCTTCGACCGGGTAGGTCAATGGTTGGGGCCGATAGTCCAGCAGAGGGCGCGGTGGATCGCATTTTTCGCACAATTGCATCGGCAACAATCTCCTTATGAGGTCGGTTTTTTCCTCGTTACTTAGGAGAAAGCACGACGATGTGTCGTAGTCTCAGCGCTCTACAACTACTCGGAATCGCCGCCACCTGCTCCTCGTGAGGCGTTGGTGTACCCCGCGGTCGACTAGCGATCAACCGGGACATCGGGGAATGCAACTGACGTAGAAGACCTTGGATCTCGGTGGCTCTAGATAGATTTATTACAGTTTGTAAGATCGCTACGCGAGCCACTGCGAGCGTAGCTGCGAATCCTTACCGACCGCAGCGGCTATGGCGGAAAAGTAAGATCGACACTTTGGTGGCGACGGTGGCCAGTTTGTCGCCCCCCCCCCCGTGGTCAGAGGCGACGAGGGTTGTCGCCGCCGTCGCCATCAAGTTGACTCTGATTAACGAATTGAGACGACTTTCTGGCTTCTGGTTTCATGGATTGCTGCTATTGAAAAGTCACCCGTGGCCGCCTTTTGAATGTGCTCGCTCCACCAGGCCATCATTGGGCGTCGACGCTCAATGTAGTCTGCGCGGTTGTAAGCGCTTCTAACCTCGTCTTTGTCGACATGAGCCAGGGCAACCTCAATCAGTTCGGCATCCCAGGCATGCTCGTTCAGGATGGTGCTCGCCATGGAGCGCATTCCGTGGCTTACGAGTCGCCCTTCAAACCCCATCCGTTTCAGCGCCATGTTGGCGGTCTGGCTGTTGCAATGGGTGCGAGGATTGCGGTCGGCGGGAAATACGTACTCCCTGTGTCCGCTGTAGGGCTTGATGGCTTCCAGGAGTGCCAAAGCGTTCTCCGTGAGCGGGATGATGTGTGTGCGACGTTTCTTCATGCGTTCCGCTGGGATCGTCCAGATCTTCTTCTTGAAGTCGATGTCAGCCCATCGGGTGGTCGCAGCTTCTGCAGGCCGAGTCATCGTGTGGAGCTGCCATTCAATGAGGCATCGGGTGGTTCTTTTGATGCTGGCGTTGGCAATTGCCACCATAAGTTCATTGAGCTCATCGGGGGGCAATGCCGCCATGTTTTTCTTCTTTGGTTTTTTGAAGACTGATCGAATTCCGCTCAGGGGGTTGGCATGAATGAGTCCGTAGTTCACCCCGTAAGTCATGATTTCGTTGAGGCGTTGGGTCAGGCGCTTGACCGTTTCCAAGCTGCCTTTGGTTTCAAGTGGCCTAAGCAACTTGATGACCTGAGGCGCGCTGATTTCAGAAATCGGGGTCGCGTGTAGTTCCGGGAAGATGTGCAGCGTGAGCGAGCGCCAAATGTCTTCAGCGTAGGCGGTTGTCACCGCGTCTTTCTTCAGTTCAAACCAGGCTGTCGCCACGTTTTGAAAGGTGTGCTCTGTCGCGGCTTTTTTCGCTTGGCGATCTGCATCGCGTTGCTCTTTCGGGTCCAGTCCCTGGGCGACCAGTTCCCTGGCTTCAACCGTGCGTTTACGCGCATGTGCCAGGCTGAGTTCCGGGAATGTTCCCAGTCCCATGTTGATCCGTTTCTTGGTGACGGGATGGATGTAGTTGAAATTCCAAAGCCTCGAACCGTTGGTTCGGACTCGTAACTGAAGGCCGTCGCCGTCGGTCAATGTGTAGTCTTTGTCCTTGGGCTTGGCGGCTCTGATTTTCATGTCTGAAAGGCGTGTGGCTCGGGCTCCCATGGGTACTCCAACGCTGTTTGTGTATTCCAAAATTTACCAGTCACGGGCTTGGAATACGCCTTGGAATACATTTCAAAATGGATCTGCCTGAAGCGCTGTGGAGCTCAATGGCCCTGAAACCCCCGTATTTACTGGATTTCAGGCACAAAAAAAGACGTCCGTGGACGTCTTTAGATGATGAAGTGGTGGAGCCGGGGGGATTTGAACCCCCGTCCGCCAGTACTCCGCTGTCGGTACTACATGCGTAGCCGTGTCTATTAAGTTAACCCTCAGCGACCCGACGGGCAGGGTGCTTTGGGCGAGTTGTGTAAGTTTTAGCCGCTTCGTCCACAACGTACTGCACGGCGATTCTGTTCTATATGACAATCACTTTGGGTTTACAGACATCCCCTGATGATTGCTGGACCCGAAGGTACCAGAAGGGAAGGGCTAAGGCTGCTTACGCAGCGAGAGCGTATTCCCCGTAGGTTTCGTCATTGGCAACTATAGAAAGTTGCAACAGTGGATTTACGAGTTCTGTTACCAACTCGGCATGCACCTAAAGTTTCGCAACCGGCGTCGAATCCTAAACGGCCCCGAGCCTGCTGCTCCGTGAATCCAAGTGAGCAACAAGCCTGTGCAGTGTACGCCAACGCGGCTCAGAAGGCCAACCCGCGTTGGTCACCAGCGATTATGGATTGGCTTCATTGCGCAGTTTGTCAGCGAGTGCCGATGCCTGGGTGGCCTCGGTGACGCATTTTTTGTCGTCCCCGGATGCCTGGGACGCTTCGGCGCTGGACATCAGTCTTTTGATCTCCATAGCGGTGTTGCTGGAACTCGCCGGCAGTGAGTTCACTTTGCTTTTGAGCTCTTGAAGCTTGCTCGTGCAGAGGTTGTTGTCCGCGGCAAAGACGGGGGAGGCCAACATAGCAGCAGAAATGAACAGACCAGCGAGTGCGGTACGTTTCATGGATATCTCCTTGAACTGATGGTCTCGGTGCTGCCGTATGAGCGTGCGGCTCGGCCGAGGTCGGAAAATAAGCCACGATTGATGAGGCCTACTTAAAAGACTACGGCGCTGCGCAGGAATTCGGTTCTTGCAAAAAAGGCTATGGAAAAACTTTTTGATAGAACCAGACCCCAGTTGCACCAAAACCCGCACTTGGCGGGTTTTGGTGTGTTCATTGGGATGACGCTGGGAGCTGCAGGATGGGGCTAGGGTTTGCCGCCGTCACTGGTCTTCTGAATGGACTGAATGGTTTTGGTGGTCTCGGCGACGCAATCATCAGTCCCTTCCTTGGTGCCTTTTGCATGATCAGCTTTGGCTTTCTTGACGCTGTCCATGACCTGTTCAGTCATATCCGGAGGAATCTGTGTCTTGGCATTTTCGATGGTTTTCAAGTTGACCGCGCAGAGGTCTTCCGCGGCAAACGACGGGGACGCCATCAGTGAGACAGTAACGAACAGACCTAACAGTACAGAACGTTTCATGAGTATCTCCTTGAACTGAGGTGCCAGGCATTTGCTGGCCATCAGGACGGGCTGCCAAGTTTGGGTAAGGCCCGGCAATGGCCGGGCTTAACCAGTGGACTACGACCGTGCGTCAGGGTTCTATTTTTCTTCAGAGGGCCCTCGCCCTAGTGACTCGGTCCACCAGATAGACCAGCCCGTGGTAGTCAATTCCCCCGTGTTGCGTCAGACCGATCTCACAGGTGCGGCTGGTGGAAATCCCTTCGCTGCACTGTTGCACCGCATCCTTGAGCGTGCGCAGTGAATGGGCGTTCAGCTCCGGCGTGGTAAAGCCCTTGTCGCCGGCAAATCCACAGCAGTGAATGCCCTCGGGAATGACCACGTTCTTGCTGCATTTACGCGCCAGATCAATCAGCGCCTGGCTCTCTCCCAAGTGTTGAGTGCTGCACGTGACGTGCACGGCGATGGGCGCTTCCTGTGGCGTGAATTCAAGCCGGTCCATCAAATGCGTACGGATGAAACGCACCGGATCGTACAGGTCCAGTCGAACATCACCCAAGTCCTGAACCAGGCGCAGCGTGCAAGGGCTGGTGTCGCAGTAGATCGGGTCGAGCCCGCCACGGCTGGCGTGCAGCAACGCGCCGATCAGTTCCTGGCGTTTGTGTTCGGCTTGCTCGGCGTAACCCTTGGAGGCGAACGGCTGACCGCAGCAGAGGCTGTCCTGATTGTCCGGAAAGACGACCTGGTAACCGGCTTTTTCCAGCAGGCCACGGGTTTTGTCGTACAGCGACATTTGTTCTTTATCACCCGCCGCAGGCCCCATCACCCGCGAGACGCAAGCGGCCAGGTACACCACTCGCGGACGCGCATCCGTCACGGTCGGGCTGAAGCGAATGGCCTTTTCCGGCTGCGGCATGGCGTTGGTCCATTGCGGGACCTGACCTTTGGACAGCTTCGTCAACGTCGCCGAAAGTTTCGCCAGGCGTGGCGCCCCCAGCAGCATCCGCGCACCGTTAGCCACATGCAGGGTGAAACGCGCGCCTTGCAACGCGGTGGCGAAATTGCCTTCAAGCCAATTAGCAGTTTTCGTATGCGTTGCGTTACGGCTGCGGAGCTTTTTCACCAGCTCGCCGGTGTTGATTCCTACAGGACAACGCTGGGCGCACAAACCGGTGGCGGCGCAGGTGTCGATGCCCTGGTATTCATAAGCGGCTTCGAGTTCAGTGGTGTCCACGCCGGCGCGTTTTTTGGCCTGAATGTCCCGCCAGATCACGATGCGCTGGCGCGGGCTCAGGGTCAGGCCCTTCGACGGGCAAACCGGTTCGCAGAAACCGCACTCGATGCACTTGTCCACAATCTCGTCGGCGGCCGGCAGCGGTTTCAGGTTTTTCAGGTGGATCTGCGGATCGTCGCTGAGCACTACGTCGGGATTGAGAATGCCATTCGGGTCGAGCAGGCGCTTGAGCTGCCACATCAACTGGTAGGCATCGCTACCCCATTCCAGTTCGACGAAGGGCGCCATATTGCGGCCGGTGCCGTGCTCGGCCTTCAGCGAACCGCCGAATTCCACGGCGACCAATTGCGCGACGTCATCCATGAACGCCTGATAGCGTGCGACTTCTTCCGGGTTGTTGAAGCCCTGGGTGAAGACAAAGTGCAGATTGCCTTCCAGGGCGTGTCCGAAAAGAATCGCTTCGTCGTAGTGATGTTTGTCGAACAGCTCGATCAGACGGTTTACGCCGATGGCCAGTTGTTCCACCGGGAAGGTCACGTCTTCGATGATCACCGTGGTGCCGGTTTTGCGCACCGCACCGACGGCGGGAAAGGTGTCCTTGCGAATCGCCCACAGACGAGCGTTTTCGACGGGGTCTTCGGTGAAGTCGACCTGCTTCTCCACCGGGAATGAGGCCAGCGACGCCATGATTTGCGTCAGTTGCTCGTGCAGCAAAGTGGACGACGCGGCGCGGGATTCGATCAGCAGGGCGCAGGCATTGTTCGACAGGTGCTGTACGAAAGCCGGCATGCCGGGTTTGTTCTGCACCGATCGCAGACTGCGGCGGTCCAGCAGTTCCACGGCTGACACCGGTTGGCTTTTCAGCACAGTCACGGCATTGCAGCAGGTTTCCACATCCGGGAACACGATCAGCGCCGAGGCCTTGTTCGGGTGGTCGATCACGGTGTCGTAAGTCACGGCGCTGATGAACCCGAGGGTGCCTTCGGAACCCACCAGCAAGTGGCTCAAGATATCCACAGGCTCGTCGAAATCCACCAGGGCGTTGAGTGACAGGCCGGTGGTATTTTTCAGGCGATATTTGTGGCGGATTTTTGCGGCCAATTCGGAGTTGGCGCGGGTCTCGCGGCCCAGCGCCGCCAGACGATCAAGCAGTGCTGCGTGGCTCTGGCGAAATGCCGCGAGACTCGCCGCATCTTCGGTATCGAGGCGGCTGCCGTCGGCGAGCACCAGGCGAATACCGGCCAGCGTGTGATAGGTGTTTTGCGCCGTGCCGCAGCACATGCCGCTGGCATTGTTGGCGACAATGCCACCGATTTTGCAGGCATTGATCGACGCCGGGTCCGGGCCGATCTTGCGTCCGAACGGTGCCAGCCAGGCATTGGCCTGCGCGCCGATCACGCCCGGTTGCAGGCGGATTTGCGTGCCCTGGCCGCGGATCTCCCGACCGTTCCAGTTATCCCCCAGCACGATCAGCACTGAATCGCTGATGGCCTGGCCGGACAGGCTGGTGCCGGCGGCGCGGAAGGTCACCGGGACTCGATCCCGTTGCGCCAGTCCGAGCAGCGCCACCACTTCGTCTTCGGATTCGACACGGATCACCAGTTTCGGAATCAACCGGTAGAAACTGGCGTCGGTGCCGAAGGCCAATGTCGACAGTGGATCGTCGAAACGTCGGTCTTCAGGGATGAGTTTCTGTGCATCTCGCAGGAAAGCTGCCGGTAGACTCATTGGTCCTCCAGGATCAAAACCACCAGGTCTTTCGGACCGTGAGCGCCGTAGGCCAGGACTTGCTCGATGTCGGCGGTCTTCGACGGGCCGGAGACCAGCAGTGCGTTGGTCGGCATGCCTTGCGCCCAGTTGAATTCCTGCTGCACCTGATAGAAGTTGTCGCGGATTTCACTGGCCTTGAGCAGGGCAAAATGCACCGGCGGCACCAGGCTCATCAAGCGCGGTTCTTCGCGTGTCGGCCAGACAATCAGACTGCCTGTGGCCGCGATTGCACCGAGGGTTCCGGTCAGGCTGGCGGGCGTGTCGTTGAACAGCTCGGCTTTCCATTCTTCGACCGGACGGTCGTAGGACTTGAGCGTTGGTAGCCCCGGATTTTTCTCCCAGTGCTGAGCGATACGTTGACCGTGAGGCGTCGTCGGTGCGATCAGCAGGCTCGGCAATTGGCGATCTCGAAGCAATTGTGCGAGCAGGGCGGGCCAGCCTTCGACGGAGGTCAGATGGATTTCCGTGTGGACCGCTTCCATCAGTTTGCGCAATTGCGGAATACGTTGCTCGGGCGCGTAGGTGTAGGGCGCTGTCACCAGTTCGACGTCGAATTCGTCCGGCACGGGCGTGGTGCCGGTCAGACTATTGCGTAACTTGGCGAGGATATTCTGTTTGGCGCTCATCGGCGGTCTCCCTGTTTGGCCAGATGCTCGCGGGCCATGTCGTGCAGTGAGCGGGCAGCGGGTTTCGGGGCGCTGTGGTTTTGCGTCCACGGGCCAACGTTGCTCGGTGCGAGGGCGCGCAGTCGTGTAGCGAAAAAGCCGAACAGCCGGTACAGCGTCGGCGAGCTGTTGAGCTTTGCCCAGGCATTCCAGATAAAGCGTTCCTTGCGCGAATATTTGCTGCCCTGGCCGCGCATGACTTGATGCGGACTGTCCGGGGCTTTGACGTTCTCTTCCCGTAGGCGACGCAGCAAAGCGGGGATAGGAATTTTTACCGGGCACACTTCACCGCAAGCACCGCACAACGACGATGCGCTCGGATGGTCCGGGACATTCGCCAGACCGACCATGTGCGGGGTGATGATTTTTCCGATAGGCCCAGGGTAAACCTCCCCATAGGCGTGGCCGCCGATTCGAGTGTAGACCGGGCAATGATTCATACAGGCGCCGCAGCGAATGCAGTTCAGGGTCTGGCGCAATTCACTGTCGGCAAAGGCCTGGCTGCGACCGTTGTCCAGCAGCACCAGATGCACTTCCTGCGGGCCGTCGAGTTCATGGGCCTTGCGCGGGCCGGAGATCATGTTGACGTAGGTGGTGATGGGCTGGCCGAGCGCTGAGCGGGTCAGCAGCGACAACAGGGGCACCACGTCGCGCAGGTTTTCCACGACTTTTTCGATGCCGGTGACAGCGATGTGCACCGGCGGCACCGTAGTCGTCATGCGCCCGTTGCCTTCGTTTTCCACCAGCAGCAGAGTGCCGGTTTCGGCCACGGCGAAGTTGACGCCGGAGACGCCGATGTCCGCTTCGAAGAATTTCTGTCGCAAGACTTTGCGACCGATCTGAATGAGTTGGTCAACGTCCTTGGTGTACTCCACGCCAAGTTTGTCGTGGAACAAGGACGCGACCTGACCGGCATTCTTGTGGATCGCCGGCATAATAATGTGTGAAGGCTTCTCGTGGTCGAGCTGGACGATGTACTCGCCCATGTCCGATTCCAGGCATTCAATGCCCCGATCAGCGAGGAAATGGTTCATTTCCATTTCTTCGCTGACCATCGATTTGCCCTTGATCACTTGCCGCCCCTCGTGAGCGCGGATGATCGAGAGGACGATGCCATTGGCTTCGTCCACCGTTTCCGCCCAGTGCACTGTCACACCGTTGCGGGTCAGGTTCCGTTCAAGTTGCTCGAGCAGGTCGGGCAACTTCGATAACGCACGGGCGCGGACCGCATTGCCCAGTGCTCGCAAATGTTCTCTTTCGTGGGCATCGCTGAAGGACGCTGCCCGTTTTGTCATCAGTGAATCCATCGCAGTGCGAAAGTTGTTTCGCAACTGCTTGTCACCCAGCGCGGTGTGAGCGCGGGTGCGGAAATCTTCTTCTACGGCAACCGTAGGAATAATCGCGGAAGCGTTCATTGGCCGCCTCCGGTTCGCTGCCAGAGGAAGCTGGCCAGATGCTGACCGCGTAACGCTTCCTTCTGTTTCTCCAGCGAGCCGTTGATGTTCATCAGGCAACCGCAGTCGGCACTGAGTACCTTGTGCGCCCCGGATTCCTTCAACGACCGGGTCTTGTCAGCCACCATCGCGCCGGAAATGTCCGGCATACGGACGCTGAAAGTCCCACCAAAGCCACAGCATTCACTTTCATGGCTATGGTCGACACGTTCCACATTGCCCAGCTGCGCCAACAACTCGCGGCCGTGCAAGTGGGTGTTCATCTCACGACGTGCCGAGCACGAGGTGTGCAGCGCCACTTTTACCGGTTCGCCACTGTCCTTGAGCTGCACCTTGCAGACGAACAACAGAAACTCGGCCAACTCGTAAGTCCGGGCTGCCAGGGCCTGAACCTGTTTCAGTGTTTGCGGCTCGTCCTTGAACAAGTCGGCGTAGTGTTCGCGCAACATGCCGGCACACGATCCCGACGGCACTACCACTGGATAATCGCCAGCGAACAGCGCCAATTGCGAGCGTGCAACGGCCCGGGCCTGGTCGGTGTAACCAGAGGTGTAGGCCGGTTGCCCGCAACAGCTTTGCCCCTGCGGGTACTCGACACGGATGCCTTCGCGTTCCAACAGGTGAATCGCGTCCATTCCGGCTTCCGGGTAGAACAAATCCACCACGCAGGTCCCGAACAGGTAGACCCGTGACGGTTTTTCGCCGGGGTATTGCCGAGGCTCGGGCAGTGGCGGGGCGACGCGTGTTGCGTTCGGCACGGCGTTGTAAAAAAGCTCGCTCATCAGGCGTGTCTCCGGGTGGGCCCGGTTATCCGTCCGCTGAGGCTGCTGAATATAGTGAGTGATGCTTTCAGCAGCCTTACAGACCGGGTTGTGAATAGCTGACGCCGGAATCGTGGTCCGGCGTCGGTTTTTGCGTTTTTTCTCGTAGTACTTAGTGCACCAGCATGCCGGTGAACCAGTAGGCCTGAGCCAACGTGATCAAGCCGACGATTGTTGCAAAGAACAGACTGTGCTTGAGGGTGAAGCGGAACAGATCCGACTCCTTGCCCACCAGCCCGGTCGCGGCGCAGGCCACGGCGATCGATTGTGGCGAGATCATCTTGCCGGTGACGCCGCCGCTGGTGTTTGCCGCGACCAGCAAGGTGTCGTTGACGCCGATCTGGTGTGCGGTAGTCGCCTGCAACGAACTGAACAGCGCGTTGGACGAGGTATCGGAACCGGTGAGGAACACGCCCAGCCAGCCGAGGAACGGCGAGAAGAACGGGAACGCCGCGCCGGTGCCTGCCAGTACCAGTGCCATTGTCGAGGACATGCCCGAGTAGTTGGTGACGAAAGCAAACGCCAGCACCATACCGATGGACAGAATCGGCCAGCGCAGCTCGTAGAACGTCTCTCTAAAAGTGGTCAGACCAGTTTTGAGATTGATTTTCAGCACCAGCATCGAGATCAGCGCGGAGAAGAAAATCGCCGTGCCGGTCGCGGAAATCGGATCAAGTTTGAACACGGCCGGAATGGCGGTTGGCGCGGTCACGATCGGGGCGACCTTGATCACCATTTGATCGAGGTGCGGGATCGCGAAGTTGAACACCCAGCCGTACATCGAACCGCCAGCGGCAAACATCGCCTTGAACGGCTTCAGGGTCCAGATGGTGACCAGTACGGTGAGGATCAGGAACGGCGACCAGGCCTTGAAAATTTCACCCAGGCTGTAAGGCGAAGCCACGGTTGTGCGCGGCTGGCCGAAACCGCCGGCGCTGGCAGTCACAACGGAGGCCGAGACCGCGCCTGCGATGTGTTGGCCTGCAGCGCGTTTTGGCTGCCAGACTTTCAGGAACAGCGTCAGGGAGATCAGGCTGGCCAGGGCCGAGGTGATGTCCGGCAACTCAGGGCCGATGAAGTTTGACGTGAAGTATTGGGTGATGGCAAAGCTCAAGCCGGCCACCAGCGCTGCCGGCCAGGTTTCCCGCACGCCGCGCAGGCCATCCATCATGAACACCAGCCAGAACGGCACGAACAGCGACAGCAGCGGCAATTGGCGGCCGGTCATGGCGCCGATCTTGAACGCATCGATACCAGTCACTTGCCCGGCGACGATGATTGGAATCCCCAGGGCACCAAACGCCACCGGCGCGGTGTTGGCGATCAGGCACAGGCCTGCGGCGTACAGCGGATTGAAGCCCAGTCCTACAAGCAGTGCGGCAGTAATCGCTACCGGTGCGCCGAAACCGGCTGCACCTTCAAGGAACGCACCGAAGCAGAAACCGATCAGCAGCACCTGCAAGCGCTGGTCGTCGGTGATCGACAGGACGGAGCTGCGAATCACCTCGAACTGACCGCTCTTGACCGTCAGCTTGTAGAGGAAAACCGCTGCCACGATGATCCACGCAATCGGCCACAAGCCGTAGGCGAAGCCATACCCGGCGGCGGCGAATGCCATGTCGACCGGCATCTGGAAAGCGAAAATGGCCACGGCGATGGACAAGGCCAGCGTGATGCTGCCCGCCACGTGCCCTTTGAGCCGGAACACGGCCAACGCCAGAAAGAAAAACACGATGGGAATGACGGCCGCGAGCGCGGAAAAGCCGAGGCTGCCGAGCGGGGTATAGAGCTGTTGCCAGGTTTGCATATGGGGTGGCCCCTAATTGTTGTTGGTCATGCACTGTCAGCGTTCTTGGTTAATTGGTAATACCAATTTACAATCGCTGTTCGCTAGGGTAAAAGCCTTGTAGGCGGTGTGTCAATTTGCCGCCCTAAAACTTTTGTCGAACACGCGCTGTGGTTTCCGAGTGATGCGCTCGAACAAATGCCGTCGGGTGGGTGCTGGCATAGCGCCGATAGGCCAGAATAGAGAGCCCGGCGAGCCGTCGGGATCGCGGAGATTTGAGTTATGGGGTTTGATCAAATTCGTCAGCGCCGTTTGTCTGACGATATTGTCGAGCGGCTCGAGGGGATGATCCTCGAGGGCACGCTGAAGGCAGGTGAGCGCTTGCCGGCAGAACGCGCGCTGGCCGAGCAGTTCGGTGTGTCACGCCCTTCGTTGCGCGAAGCGATTCAGAAGCTGGCGGCCAAGGGCTTGCTGGTCAGTCGCCAGGGTGGCGGAAATTATGTGGTGGAATCACTGGGCACGACGTTCAGTGATCCACTTCTTCATCTGCTGGAAAGCAACCCCGAAGCCCAGCGTGATTTGCTGGAGTTTCGCCACACCCTGGAAGCGTCCTGCGCCTATTACGCAGCGCTGCGCGCCACGGATGTCGACCGCGAGCGACTGACCGCGGCCTTTAATGAATTGCAGGATTGCTACACGCGCCACGATGAAGTGAGCCGGGCGGAAGAGGGCGCGGCGGATGCGAAATTTCACCTGGCGATTGCCGAGGCCAGTCACAACGCAGTGTTGCTCCACACGATTCGTGGACTGTTCGATTTGCTCAAGCGCAACGTGGTGACCAACATCGGTGGTATGTACAAACAGCGCACTGAAACCCGCGACATGCTGATCGCGCAGCACCGCGAGTTGTACGTGGCGATTATCGAAGGAAGGGCGGAACAGGCGCGGGAAGTTTCCAGTCGACACATTTTGTATGTGCAGGAAGTACTGGAAGAGGTGCGTCAGGAAGTGCAGCGCATGGCCCGGGCGGAGCGGCGCAAGGGAATGTAGAGAGCGTCTGTGGCGAGGGAGCTTGCTCCCGCTGGGGCGCGAAGCGGCCCTCAAACCAGTCAATACAAGATTGTATTTACCGGTTTGCGACTGCTTCGCAGCCGAGCGGGAGCAAGCTCCCTCGCCACAAAATGCGCCGGGGTCGGAGAGCTACTCTTCCTTGCCCTTGTTGCGCACCGCACGCTGCAACTCGCGACCGGCGTCGCGTTCGCGTTCGGTATCACGCTTGTCGTATTCCTTCTTGCCCTTGCCCAGCGCGATCTCGCACTTGACCATGTGCTTGCTCCAGTACCAGGACAGGCACACGCAGGCGTAACCCTTTTGCTGCACGGCGGCGGCCAGCTTTTCCAGCTCGCGGCGGTTGAGCAACAATTTTCGGGTGCGCGTCGGATCAGCGATGACGTGGGTGCTGGCGGTCGTCAGGGGCGTAATGTGGCTGCCGAGCAGCCAGGCTTCGCCATCCTTGAGCAGTACATAACTGTCAACCAGCTGTAGCTTGCTTGCCCGCAGACTTTTTACTTCCCAGCCGGCCAGGACCAGACCAGCCTCGAACCGATGTTCGATGAAGTAATCGTGTCGCGCCTTTTTATTTTGCGCGATGGTCCCTGTTGGGTGTTTCTTCTGTTTAGCCATAGGGGCGGCATTATAGGGAGTTGCAAGCGAGTCGGCTACGGTGACGCAGCGTGCTTGAGCAGGTTGATTGAATCCCGGACAATGCGCCCTCTTTTTTCAATGCTTGGACGTGGTAACGATGTCGACAGACAAGGTTTCTGTCCACGGCAGTTGGGCTAGCCGTTGGGTCTTCATACTCGCCGCGACCGGTTCGGCCGTGGGCCTGGGTAGCATCTGGAAGTTCCCGTACATGGTCGGGGTCTACGGCGGCGGTGCATTTGTGTTGATGTTCCTCGCCTGTATCGCACTGATCGGCGTGCCGGTCATGCTGGCGGAAACCCTGATCGGCCGGCGCGCCCGGCAAAGTCCGGCCAACGCCTTGAAGGTGCTGGCGCTGGAGGCGGGGCATTCGGGCAAGTGGTCCTGGGGCGCGTTCGCCGGGATGATCACGGCGCTGTTGATCCTGTCTTTCTATAGCGTCGTCGGCGGCTGGTCGCTGGATTACATCATCGACATGGGGCGCGGCGATTTTCAGGGGGCAGCGCCTGATCAGGTTGGCGCTTACTTTGGCAAAGTGATCGCCGATCCATGGCGACTGACACTTTGGCACACGATTTTTATGCTGCTGTCAGCCATTGTGATTGCCAAAGGCGTCGTCGCCGGGCTTGAGCGCAGCCTGCGCATCATGATGCCGTTGCTCTTTGTAATGATTCTGGTGTTGCTGGGCTACAGCATGACCACCGGCCATTTCATGGAGGGCGTGCATTTCATGTTCGACTTCCAACCGGAAAAAGTCCTCGACGGTTTACTGCCCGCCATGGGGCATGCGTTCTTCTCCCTGAGCGTGGGCGTGGGTTCGATCATGATCTACGGCGCTTACATGCCAAAGGATTCGTCGATTTCAGGCACTGTCGTCGGAGTAGCGCTGCTCGATACCTTTGTTTCTCTCGTGGCCGGCCTGGCGTTGTTTCCAATAGTGTTTGCTGCCGGCCTGAATCCGAGTGAAGGCCCTGGCCTGATGTTCGTGAGCCTGCCATTTGCCTTTGGTAACATAGCCTTTGGCCAGTTGATGGGCGTAGTGTTCTTCGTGCTGGTAGCGATTGCGGCCTGGAGTTCGGCGATTTCGTTGCTGGAGCCGATGGTGGCTTACCTGGTTGAGCGTACTAAAGTCAGTCGCGCCTGGGTGACGTTCTGGCTGGCGTTCACGTGCTGGTTCGTCGGTCTGGGCACGGTGTTTTCCTTCAATATCTGGAAGCAAGCCAAATTTTTCGTGAACGAAGGCGGGATGTTCCATCTCTATCAATGGGGTGCGACCGGCGGCCTGGATTTCTTTGGTGTGATCGATTTCTTTACCTCGCGGATCATGCTGCCTCTCGGTGGTTTGTGTTTCGTGGTGTTTGCGGGTTGGGTGATGGGGCGTGAAGCGGTGCGCGACGAGTTGTCGATCCGCAGTCCCAGGCTGTTCACTCTGGCCCTGTTTTTGATGCGCTATGTAGCGCCCATCGGCATTCTCGTAGTGTTTGCCGCCCAGCTGTGGAAGTGACGCTGACATGACGACACACATTCAACGTTCGGCCCTGCTGCCGTATCCGGCGCAAGCGCTGTATGACCTGGTCAATGACGTGGCGCGTTACCCGGAGTTTCTGCCGTGGTGCTCGTCGGCCGAAGTCCTGGAAAGCTCTGAGGAGCATATGCGCGCGAGTGTAGGTGTGGCCAAGGGTGGACTCAGCCAGCATTTCGTGACGCGCAACACACTGGTGCACGGGCAATCGATCGAAATGAATCTCGAGGAAGGGCCCTTCACTCAGTTGCACGGCATCTGGGTGTTCAAGGCATTGACCGACAAGGCCTGCAAGATCAGCCTGGACCTTTCGTTCGACTACGCCGGGCCGATTGTCCGCGCAACGCTGGGGCCCTTGTTCAATCAGGCGGCCAATACGCTGGTGGATGCGTTCTGCCAGCGCGCCAAGCAAATGCATGGTTGAGGCCGTGATCGAGGTTGAGGTGGTGTATGCCGCCGTTGATCGTCAAGTGCTTCTGAGTGTGACAGTGCCAGCGGGGGCGACGGTGCGCGCGGCTTTGCTGGCGTCGGGAGTGGATCGCGAGTTCCCTGAGCTGGACCTGGCTGAATGCCCGGTGGGGATCTTCGGCAAGGTGGTCGCGGATCCCGATACTCGTCAGCTTCAGGCGGGGGATCGCATCGAGATTTATCGGCCGCTGCTGGCTGATCCGAAAGAGGTTCGCCGGCTTCGCGCCGCCAAGGCTGCCGAGGCGAAAGCACGGAATCAGTGATGCGCCAAACGCCAGGCAATAAAAAACCCGGACATTCCGGGTTTTTTATTGCGTCGCAAATTATTGCGGCGAGGTGTCCAGCGGTTCTGGCGTCGGGACAGGAACGGTTTCTACGCCGTCCACGTCCTTCTGGATCTGATCCAGCAACGAACCCGGCTTGACCGGTTTTTCCGGTTTCGGCTTCTCGGCGTTTTCTGCAGGTGCGGTCACGTTAGTGCCACTGTCCTTGCCGAGAATGGCTTCGTCCCGGCTCACGCCTGGCATGAAATCGCCAGAGAGGCTGACAAGTTGGTCATTTGGGTTGAAGATAACGCTGATGCGTTCCTGTTGGCGTTCACCGCCACCCGGTTGCAGGCTGTACAGATAATCCCAGCGATCGGCATGGAACGTGTCGGTCAGCAGAGGGTTGCCCATGATAAACCGTACTTGCCGACGGGTCATTCCCGGGCGTAACTGGTCTATCATGTCCTGCGTGACGACATTGCCCTGCTGGATGTCGATTTTGTAAACCCCGGGGAATGAACAACCGGCGAGTGCGAGCAGTCCCACAAAGGTGAAACTGGTTAGCAAGAGCTTGGTGTTTTGCATCGGTGGGCGACTTCCACTATCTTGGCTGGGACAACGTAAACGCCGATCATACCCGCATTAAGAGAAGCTGCGAAGCAGCATCGCGAGAAAGCTGACCATGGTTGAAAATAGCGAACTACGCAAAGCCGGCCTCAAAGTGACCCTGCCACGGGTCAAGATTCTTCAAATGCTCGATTCCGCCGAGCAACGCCACATGAGTGCCGAGGATGTTTACAAGGCGCTGATGGAGGCTGGTGAGGACGTCGGTCTGGCCACGGTTTACCGTGTACTGACCCAGTTCGAGGCAGCTGGCCTTGTGGTGCGGCACAACTTCGACGGAGGCCATGCGGTCTTCGAGCTGGACGACGGCAAGCATCACGACCATATGGTCAACGTCGAGACCAGTGAAGTGATCGAATTCTTCGACGAAGAAATCGAGCGTCTGCAGAAAGCCATTGTCGACAAGTATGGCTTTGAGATGGTTGATCACAATCTTGTGCTGTACGTGCGCAAGAAAAAGTAAGCATGTCGCGCGAACTTCAGGTTCGTGAAACGAGCGAAGGCGACCCCAGGGTCGCCTTCGTGCTTTCTGCCGTTCCTAGATTTTTGCGGTAACGACCATTTTTTTCGCGTGTGCCAAAGATTCCTTGGTCAGGTCGATACCCCCCAGCATCCGGGCGACTTCTTCGACACGATCATTCTTGCTGAGCTTGGAGACGGCCGTGTGGGTCGCATCCTCGCCACGGACCTTGTGCACAAATAGATGCTGATGTCCCTGTGCCGCCACTTGTGGCAAGTGAGTCACCGTCAACACCTGCCCGCGCTCGCCAAGACGACGCAACAGTTGGCCGACAATCTCAGCGGTCGGTCCGCCGATACCCACGTCCACTTCGTCGAATACGAGGGTTGGTACGCGTGAAGTCTGCGCGGTGATCACCTGAATCGCGAGGCTGATCCGCGATAGCTCACCGCCCGAGGCTACTTTTGCCAGGGCTTTCAAGGGCTGGCCGGGGTTGGCACTGACCAGCAGTTCTACCTGTTCGAGCCCGTTAGGCAGCAACTCGTCGCTGCTGTTGGGCCGCAGCTCGATGGTGAAGCGACCGCCAGGCATGCCCAGTCGCTGGATTTCCTGCTCCACGGCGCTGGCCAGGCTGCTTGAGGCCTGGTGGCGCAAATCGCTCAATTCCCGCGCCTTCTCCTGATAGTGGCGGGCATAGGACGCCAGCTCGTCACTCAGTCGTTCGATGGATTCGTCGTTCGCATTCAACGTTTCGATTTCATCCAGCAATCGCTGCTGCATCTCGGCCACCTCGGTGGGCTGGATGCGGTGTTTGCGGGCCATGGTGTAGATCGCATCGAGGCGTTCTTCCAGGTATTGCAGGCGCGCCGGATCGGCATCGAAGTTATCGAGGAAGCGGTTCAGCTCGCCCACGGCTTCTTCAACCTGGATCTGCGCACTGGTCAGCAGGCTGCTGGCTTCGCCCAGCGCGCCAATCGAGTTGTTCACGCTCGACAGGCGATTAAGGCTGGCGGTCAGGGCGTTCAGGACATTGCCGGAATCACTTTCGCTGCATTGCTCGACCACTTGTCGGCAGATGCCCAGCAAGGTCTCGGCATTGGTCAGGTTTTTGTGTTCCTGCTCCAACTGCTCCAGTTCGCTTTCGCCGAGGCCAAGGTTTTCCAGTTCTTCGAGTTGATAGCTCAGCAATTGATGGCGGGCGCGCTGCTCATCACCGGAGTTGGACAGGCGTTCCAGTTCCTGGCGCGTCTGGCGCCAGCGCTGGGCGGCGAGCTGAACCTGGCGGGCAAGGTCGGTGGCGCCGGCGTACTCGTCGAGCAGGCGGCGGTGAGTGTCGGTCTTGAGCAGGGATTGGTGTTCGTGCTGGCTGTGGATATCAATCAGTAGCTCGCCCAGGGACTTGAGATCCCCGAGGGGGCAGGGCGTGCCATTGATATAGCCGCGCGAGCGTCCTTCGGCGGTGATCACCCGGCGAAGGATGCACGGGCCATCGCTTTCGAGGTCGCGCTCGGCCAGCCAGGCACTGGCTTCCGGAATGTCGACCAGGTCGAAGGTGGCCAGGATGTCGGCCTTGTCGGCGCCGGGGCGGACGACGCCACTGTCGGCGCGATCACCGAGGGTCAGGCCGAGGGCGTCGAGCATGATCGACTTGCCGGCGCCGGTTTCCCCTGTGATCACGCTCATCCCGCGATCGAGTTCGAGATCGAGATGTTCGACGATGGCGTAGTTGTGTACGGACAGGTGCACCAGCATAAAGGCCGCTCCCAGGCTTTAGGTCTGGTTATTTATACAGTGTTTTATTTGCGCCTGACAATGCCCTCGCTTAGCTTGATTTGCTTGATCCGACGAAATCGTCAGTGCATCGAGGAATGACAATGCAGCTGTTTTTTGTAGGGTTAATCACAGCAAACCCCTTGAAGCTGATTTTTGCGGCCCCATATAGCTGGGCAGAAGCGCGAGTTGAGCTCGCGGACGATATTGAAAGGAGAAATCTATGGCTGACGAACAGACAGTGGATACGCAAAATCAAGATGCCAACCAGGGCTCCGCGGCTTCGGGTGAAGACCTCGCGGCTCGTGTACAAGTGCTCGAAGAGCAACTGGCAGGCGCGCAGGATCAGGCTTTGCGTGTTGCCGCCGATCTGCAGAACGTCCGCCGTCGCGCTGAGCAGGATGTAGAAAAAGCGCACAAATTCGCCCTGGAAAAATTTGCAGGCGATTTGCTGCCGATCATCGACAGCCTGGAGCGTGGCCTGGAGTTGTCCAACCCGGACGACGAAAGCATCCGCCCTATGCGCGAAGGCATCGAGCTGACCCTGAAAATGTTCCAGGACACCCTGAAGCGTTATCAGCTGGAAGCGATCGATCCGCATGGCGAACCGTTCAATGCCGTTCTTCACCAGGCAATGGCCATGCAGGAAAGCGCTGACGTCGAGCCGAACAGTGTGCTCAAGGTGTTCCAGAAGGGTTATCAGCTCAATGGACGTCTGCTGCGCCCGGCCATGGTCGTGGTCAGCAAGGCCCCGGCACCTGTTTCGCCATCGATTGACGAGCAGGCTTGAAATTAGCCGCAAGGCCCCCATTTAGAAGTCAAGCGTTTAAGTATTACCGCAGTTAGCCACCACTGCTGCGGCAACCAAATCCAAAGTTTCGGGAGAGTGAACATGGGCAAAATTATCGGTATCGACCTGGGGACTACCAACTCCTGCGTCTCCGTGCTTGAAAACGGCGTAGCCAAAGTTATCGAAAACGCCGAAGGCGCGCGTACCACGCCGTCGATCATCGCTTACGCCAACGACGGCGAAATCCTCGTGGGCCAGTCGGCCAAGCGTCAGGCAGTGACCAATCCGCACAACACCCTGTATGCGGTGAAGCGTCTGATCGGTCGTAAGTTCGACGAAGAAGTCGTGCAGAAAGACATCAAGATGGTCCCTTACAAAATCGCCAAGGCTGACAACGGCGACGCGTGGGTAGAAGTGAACGGCCAGAAAATGTCGCCGCCACAAATCTCGGCTGAAATTCTGAAGAAAATGAAGAAGACCGCCGAAGACTACCTCGGCGAGCCTGTGACCGAAGCGGTGATCACCGTTCCGGCCTACTTCAACGACAGCCAGCGTCAGGCGACCAAAGACGCCGGCCGCATCGCGGGCCTGGACGTTAAACGTATCATCAACGAACCGACCGCAGCCGCACTGGCTTACGGTATGGACAAAGCGAAAGGCGATCACACCGTGATCGTTTACGACCTGGGCGGCGGTACTTTCGACGTTTCCGTGATCGAAATCGCTGAAGTCGATGGTGAGCACCAGTTCGAAGTATTGGCCACCAACGGTGACACGTTCCTGGGCGGTGAAGACTTTGACATTCGTCTGATCGACTACCTCGTCGACGAATTCAAGAAAGAAAGCGGCATGAACCTCAAAGGTGACCCGCTGGCCATGCAGCGCCTGAAAGAAGCTGCTGAAAAAGCCAAGATCGAACTGTCTTCGAGCATGTCGACCGACGTGAACCTGCCGTACATCACTGCAGATGCCACCGGTCCTAAGCACTTGAACGTGAAAATCTCCCGCGCCAAGCTTGAAGCGCTGGTAGAAGACCTGGTTCAGCGCACCATCGAACCTTGCCGCATCGCTCTGAAAGACTCCGGCATTGACGTTGGCGCTATCAACGACGTGATCCTGGTGGGCGGTCAGACCCGTATGCCACTGGTTCAGAAGTTGGTGACCGAGTTCTTCGGTAAAGAAGCACGTAAAGACGTGAACCCGGACGAAGCCGTTGCCATGGGTGCTGCTATCCAGGGCGCCGTATTGGCCGGTGACGTGAAAGACGTTCTGCTGCTCGACGTCAGCCCGCTGACCCTGGGTATCGAAACCATGGGTGGTGTGATGACCGCGCTGATCGAGAAAAACACCACGATTCCTACCAAGAAATCGCAAGTGTTCTCGACTGCCGACGACAACCAGGGCGCCGTGACCATTCACGTGCTGCAAGGTGAGCGTAAGCAAGCTGCTCAGAACAAGTCCTTGGGCAAGTTCGACCTGGCCGAGATTCCACCAGCACCACGTGGCGTGCCACAGATTGAAGTGACCTTCGATATCGACGCCAACGGCATCCTGCATGTCGGCGCGAAAGACAAGGCTACCGGCAAGACTCAGTCGATTGTGATCAAGGCCAACTCCGGTCTGTCCGAGGAAGAGATTCAGCAGATGATTCGCGATGCTGAAGCCAACGCCGAGGAAGACAGCAAGTTCGAAGCGCTGGCAGCAGCCCGCAACCAGGGCGACGCGCTGGTTCACTCGACTCGCAAAATGGTCGCAGACGCTGGCGATAAAGTGACGGCTGAAGAGAAGACTGCAATCGAAGCTGCCGTGGTTGCCCTGGAAGCCGCCGTTAAAGGCGACGACAAGGCTGCCATCGAAGCCAAGGTTGAAGAGCTGTCGAAAGTCTCCGCTCCAGTGGCGCAGAAGATGTACGCCGAACAGGCCCAGCCTGCTGAAGGCGCTGCACCGCAAGGCGAATCGGCTGAGAAGGCTGACGACGTTGTCGATGCCGAGTTCGAAGAAGTCAAAGACCACAAGTAAGTCAGTGGTCGTCCGGTTGACTGCCTTGCGGCGGTGACTGGTAGGATGTCGCCGCGCGGGAGCTTGCTCCCGCGTTGGCGTGTCTGGAGTACACGAATTTTTACAGCATGCGACAGCGTTTGTGTGTTGGCGGTATGGCCGAAGATGCTCCTGCTTTTCGGGCCGAAAGTACTGCAATGAAATCAAAGACCAGGATCGTTGAATTGACGTGAGTTGGGTCCGGGCCTGTATTGGGGCTCAACGAGTTTGGCGAGGCTCAGGAGGGGTTTGCCGAACGTCCTTAAGAGTGCAAAGACTTATGGCAAAGCGTGACTATTACGAAGTATTGGGTGTTGAACGAGGCTCAAGCGAAGGGGACCTGAAAAAGGCCTACCGTCGCCTGGCGATGAAGCACCACCCGGACCGTAATCCCGATGACAAAGCGTCGGAAGAAATGTTCAAAGAGGCCAACGAGGCCTACGAAGTGCTGTCCGATTCCAGCAAGCGCGCGGCGTACGACCAGTATGGTCATGCCGGTGTTGACCCAAGCATGGGCGGCGGCGGTGCCGGGTTTGGCGGTCAGAACTTCTCCGACATCTTTGGCGATGTCTTCAGTGACTTCTTCGGTGGCGGTCGCGGCGGTGCTCGTGGCGGCGCTCAGCGCGGCAGCGACTTGCGCTACACCCTGGAGCTGAATCTGGAAGAGGCGGTGCGCGGTACTACCGTCAACATCCGCGTTCCGACACTGGTCAACTGCAAGCCATGCGATGGCTCCGGTGCCAAGAAAGGCTCCTCGCCGGTTACCTGCCCGACGTGCGGCGGTATCGGTCAGGTCCGCATGCAGCAAGGTTTCTTCTCGGTGCAGCAGACCTGCCCGCGCTGCCATGGTCAGGGCAAGATCATTTCCGATCCATGCACCTCCTGCAACGGTGACGGTCGCGTCGAAGAGTACAAGACCCTTTCCGTGAAAGTGCCGGCCGGTGTCGACACCGGTGACCGCATTCGTCTGTCCGGCGAAGGCGAGGCGGGTGCCCAGGGCGGTCCGACTGGCGACCTGTACGTGGTGATCAATGTGCGCGAGCACGCGATCTTCCAGCGCGATGGCAAGCACCTGTTCTGCGAAGTGCCGATCAGCTTCGTCGACGCGGCGCTGGGTGGCGAGCTGGAGATTCCGACCCTCGATGGTCGGGTCAAACTGAAAATCCCTGAAGGGACTCAGACCGGCAAACAATTCCGTGTGCGCGGCAAAGGCGTTGCGCCCGTGCGTGGTGGCGGTGCCGGTGACCTGATGTGCCGTGTGGCGGTAGAGACTCCGGTTAATCTGGGTCGTCGTCAGCGCGAATTGCTGGAAGAGTTCCGCAGTTCGCTGGCGGACGACAACAGCCATTCGCCGAAAACCACCGGTTGGTTCGAAGGCGTGAAGCGCTTCTTCGGCGATCTGTAAGGAGTGAGCATGCGACGTATAGCTGTGATGGGCGCTGCTGGCCGCATGGGCAAAATCCTGGTCGAAGCCGTGCAGCAACGCGCGCCGCAGACAGGTCTGACGGCCGCCATCGTTCGTCCCGGCAGCACTCTGATTGGTGTGGATGCCGGTGAGCTGGCTTCGTTGGGGCGTATCGGTGTGCCGTTGTCCGGTCATGTCGAGGCGGTCGCGGATGAGTTCGATGTGTTGATCGATTTCACGCTGCCGGAAGTCATGCTGAAAAACCTGGCTTTCTGCCGCAAGGCAGGCAAGGCCATGGTGATCGGCACAACGGGGCTCGATGCTGCGCAGAAGCAATTGCTGGTCGAGGCGGGCAAGGACATTCCTGTCGTGTTCGCGGCCAACTTCAGTGTCGGCGTGAATCTGTCGCTGAAGCTGCTCGACATGGCTGCTCGCGTGCTGGGTGATGAGGCGGATATCGAAATCATCGAGGCTCATCATCGGCACAAGATCGACGCGCCTTCAGGCACGGCCCTGCGCATGGGTGAAGTGATTGCCAGCGCACTGGATCGCGATTTGCAGAAGGTCGCGGTCTACGGGCGTGAAGGCCACACCGGTGCGCGTGAGCGGGAAACGATCGGTTTTGCGACGGTGCGTGGCGGTGATGTGGTCGGTGATCACACGGTGCTGTTCGCTTGTGAGGGCGAGCGCCTCGAAATCACACACAAGGCGTCGAGTCGCATGACTTTCGCCAAGGGTGCGGTGCGTGCGGCGTTGTGGCTGGACGGTCGTGAGCCTGGCCTTTACGACATGCAAGACGTGCTCGACCTGCGTTAAGATGCACCCGAAACCGGGTTCCGGCTCAACGATGGGGCCCGGTTTTATTACGCCAAGCGACGTCCTGTCGCATTCTCCGGCCTTTAAGGCTCATTGGCGGTAGACCAAAAAAGCCTTTTTCTGTAAGCTACAGCTTTAGTGTGTCCACTAAAAGCGCGCAGAATAATTCAGTGAAGAAGCGGGGTGACGTGTCCATACGTCACTCCGCTTTTTTACAACCTGCGATCGCCCTTTCAGGCTTTATTTACGGGAGGTCTTCTTGACTAAGCCAGCCATACTCGCCCTTGCTGATGGCAGCATTTTTCGCGGCGAAGCCATTGGAGCCGACGGTCAAACCGTTGGTGAGGTGGTGTTTAACACCGCAATGACCGGCTATCAGGAAATCCTTACCGATCCTTCCTACGCCCAACAGATCGTTACCCTGACTTACCCGCACATCGGCAACACCGGCACCACGCCGGAAGACGCCGAGTCCGACCGCGTCTGGTCCGCTGGCCTGGTGATCCGTGACCTGCCACTGGTTGCGAGCAACTGGCGTAACACGATGTCCCTGTCCGACTACCTGAAAGCCAACAACGTTGTGGCCATCGCCGGTATCGACACCCGCCGTCTGACACGCATCCTGCGTGAAAAAGGCGCACAGAACGGCTGCATCATGGCCGGTGACAACATTTCCGAAGAAGCGGCCATCGCCGCTGCCCAAGGCTTCCCTGGCCTCAAGGGCGTGGACCTGGCGAAAGTCGTCAGCACCAAGGAAACCTACGAGTGGCGCTCGACTGTCTGGGACCTGAAAACCGACAGCCACGCGACCATCGATGCCTCCGAGCTGCCATACCACGTGGTTGCCTACGACTACGGCGTCAAGCTGAACATCCTGCGCATGCTGGTCGCTCGCGGTTGCCGCGTCACCGTGGTGCCGGCGCAAACACCTGCCGCTGATGTGCTGGCGATGAAGCCGGACGGCGTGTTCCTGTCCAACGGTCCTGGTGATCCGGAGCCTTGCGACTACGCGATCCAGGCGATCAAGGACGTACTGGAAACCGAAATCCCGGTGTTCGGTATCTGCCTCGGTCACCAGCTGCTGGCCCTGGCTTCCGGCGCCAAGACCTTGAAAATGGGTCATGGCCACCACGGCGCCAATCACCCGGTCCAGGACCTGGACACCGGCGTGGTGATGATTACCAGCCAGAACCACGGTTTTGCGGTAGACGAAGCGACCCTGCCCGCCAACGTCCGCGCGATTCACAAGTCGCTGTTCGACGGCACCCTGCAAGGGATCGAGCGTACCGACAAGAGCGCCTTCAGCTTCCAGGGTCACCCGGAAGCCAGCCCTGGCCCGAACGACGTAGCGCCTCTGTTCGATCGCTTCATCAACGAAATGGCCAAGCGACGCTGATCGCTGGCCTTGATGCAGCAAGGCCTGGGGGCGGTCCCGACACCGGCGACCCCTCCAGGCTTCACAGATTGAACAAGACGGCTTGCCGACTGACCTGCGGATTTGAGTGACAAACCCATGCCAAAACGTACAGACATTAAAAGCATCCTGATTCTCGGCGCTGGCCCGATCGTTATCGGCCAGGCCTGCGAATTCGACTACTCCGGCGCCCAGGCCTGCAAAGCCCTGCGCGAAGAGGGTTACCGCGTCATCCTGGTGAACTCCAACCCAGCGACCATCATGACCGACCCGGACATGGCCGACGCCACCTACATCGAGCCGATCAAATGGCAGACCGTTGCCAAGATCATCGAGAAAGAGCGTCCGGACGCGCTGCTGCCAACCATGGGCGGCCAGACCGCGCTGAACTGCGCACTGGACCTGGAGCGCGAAGGCGTTCTGGAGAAGTTCGGCGTAGAGATGATTGGTGCCAACGCTGACACCATCGACAAGGCTGAAGACCGTTCGCGCTTTGACAAGGCAATGAAATCCATCGGTCTGGACTGCCCGCGCTCGGGTATCGCCCACAGTATGGAAGAAGCCAACGCAGTGCTCGAGAAGCTTGGCTTCCCGTGCATCATCCGTCCGTCCTTCACCATGGGTGGCACGGGTGGCGGTATCGCTTACAACCGTGAAGAGTTTGAAGAAATCTGCGCCCGCGGCCTGGACCTGTCGCCGACCAAAGAGCTGCTGATTGACGAATCCCTGATCGGCTGGAAAGAGTACGAGATGGAGGTTGTCCGCGATAAGAAGGACAACTGCATCATCGTCTGCTCCATCGAAAACTTTGACCCGATGGGCGTGCACACCGGTGACTCGATCACCGTTGCTCCGGCACAGACCCTGACGGACAAGGAATACCAGATCATGCGTAACGCCTCCCTGGCGGTACTGCGCGAGATCGGCGTGGAAACCGGCGGCTCCAACGTCCAGTTCGGCATCTGCCCGGACACTGGCCGCATGGTGGTCATCGAGATGAACCCGCGTGTATCCCGCTCTTCGGCACTGGCCTCGAAAGCCACTGGTTTCCCGATTGCGCGTATCGCAGCCAAGCTGGCGATCGGCTACACCCTGGACGAACTGCAGAACGAAATCACCGGCGGTGCTACGCCTGCATCCTTCGAGCCGTCCATCGACTATGTCGTGACCAAGCTGCCACGCTTCGCGTTCGAGAAATTCCCGAAAGCCGACGCGCGCCTGACCACTCAAATGAAGTCGGTGGGTGAAGTCATGGCCATCGGCCGGACTTTCCAGGAATCCCTGCAGAAAGCTTTGCGCGGTCTGGAAGTGGGCGTTTGCGGCCTGGACGAGAAGCTTGACCTGAGCAATCCGGAAAGCATGAGCATCCTCAAGCGCGAACTGACCGTGCCGGGTGCCGAGCGTATCTGGTACGTGGCGGACGCGTTCCGCGCCGGTCTGTCGGTCGAAGACATCTTCGGTATGAACATGATCGACCCGTGGTTCCTGGTGCAGATCGAAGATCTGATCAAGGACGAAGAGAAGGTCAAGACCCTGGGGCTGGCCAGCATCGACCGCGACCTGATGTACAAGCTCAAGCGCAAGGGTTTCTCCGACATGCGTCTGGCCAAGCTGCTGGGCGTGACCGAGAAGGCACTGCGTCGTCACCGTCACAAGCTGGAAATCTTCCCGGTCTACAAGCGCGTTGACACCTGCGCGGCCGAGTTCGCCACTGACACCGCCTACATGTACTCGACTTACGAGGAAGAGTGCGAAGCCGCGCCGTCGGGCCGCGACAAGATCATGATCCTCGGCGGCGGTCCAAACCGTATCGGCCAGGGCATCGAGTTCGACTACTGCTGCGTGCACGCGGCGTTGGCTCTGCGCGAAGACGGTTACGAGACCATCATGGTCAACTGCAACCCGGAAACCGTTTCCACCGACTACGACACCTCCGATCGCCTGTACTTCGAACCAGTGACACTGGAAGACGTGCTGGAAATCTGCCGCGTCGAGAAGCCGAAAGGTGTGATCGTCCAGTACGGCGGCCAGACCCCGCTGAAACTGGCTCGCGCCCTGGAAGAGGCCGGCGTGCCGATCATCGGCACCAGCCCTGACGCCATCGACCGTGCCGAAGACCGTGAGCGCTTCCAGCAGATGGTCGAGCGTCTTAACCTGCGTCAGCCGCCAAACGCCACTGTGCGCAGCGAAGACGAAGCGATTCGTGCCGCCGCCAAGATCGGCTACCCGCTGGTGGTGCGCCCGTCCTACGTACTGGGCGGTCGTGCGATGGAAATCGTCTACGAAGAAGAAGAGCTCAAGCGCTACCTGCGTGACGCGGTGAAAGTGTCGAACGACAGCCCGGTGCTGCTCGACCACTTCCTCAACTGCGCCATCGAAATGGACGTGGATGCGGTCTGCGACGGCACCGACGTAGTGATCGGCGCAATCATGCAGCACATCGAGCAGGCTGGCGTTCACTCCGGTGACTCCGCTTGCTCCCTGCCGCCGTACTCGCTGCCTGCCCACATCCAGGACGAGATGCGCGAACAGGTCAAGAAAATGGCCCTGGAACTGGGCGTAGTCGGCCTGATGAACGTTCAGTTGGCGCTGCAAGGCGAAGACATCTACGTCATCGAAGTCAACCCGCGCGCTTCCCGTACCGTACCGTTCGTCTCCAAGTGCATCGGTGTGTCCCTGGCGATGATCGCGGCTCGCGTAATGGCCGGTAAAACCCTGAAGGAAATCGGTTTCACCAAAGAAATCATTCCGAACTTCTACAGCGTGAAAGAGGCAGTGTTCCCATTCGCCAAATTCCCTGGCGTGGACCCGATCCTGGGCCCAGAGATGAAGTCCACCGGTGAAGTGATGGGTGTGGGCGATACCTTCGGCGAAGCCTTTGCCAAAGCCCAGATGGGTGCCAGCGAAGTACTGCCGACTGGCGGTACCGCGTTCATCAGCGTGCGTGACGATGACAAGCCACTGGTTGCAGGCGTGGCCCGTGATCTGATCAACTTGGGCTTCGAAGTGGTCGCCACTGCCGGTACTGCCAAGCTGATCGAAGCCGCAGGCCTGAAAGTGCGTCGTGTGAACAAGGTGACCGAAGGCCGTCCACACGTGGTCGACATGATCAAGAACGACGAAGTCACCCTGATCATCAACACCACCGAAGGTCGCCAGTCGATCGCCGATTCCTATTCCATTCGTCGTAATGCCTTGCAGCACAAGATCTACTGCACCACTACCATTGCTGCTGGCGAAGCTATCTGCGAAGCGCTGAAGTTCGGTCCCGAGAAGACCGTGCGCCGCTTGCAGGATCTACACGCAGGATTGAAGGCATGATCAAATACCCAATGACCGTCCAGGGCGCGAAAGCCCTGGAAGAAGAACACGCTCACCTGACCAAGGTCGTCCGCCCGAAGCTCAGCCAGGACATCGGTACGGCTCGCGAGTTGGGTGACTTGAAGGAAAACGCCGAATACCACGCTGCTCGCGAGCAGCAAGGTATGGTCGAGGCGCGGATTCGTGACATCGAAGGCCGGATTCAGAATCAGGTCATCATCGACGTCACGACCATTCCTCACACCGGCAAAGTGATTTTCGGCACCACCGTTGAAATCGCCAACGTCGAGACTGATGAAAGCGTCACTTACCACATCGTGGGTGAGGATGAGGCTGACTTCAAACTCGGCAAGATTTCGGTAGGTTCGCCATTGGCCCGCGCCTTGATTGCCAAGGAAGAGGGTGATGTGGTCGCGGTGAAAACGCCGGGTGGCGTTATCGAGTACGAGATTGTCGAAGTCCGCCACATCTGAACGCAGGCGCCCGCTTCGAGCGGGCGCGTTGCTTTGGCAGCTGACTCAGATGTTGTGGGTCGGCGGCCTGTGGCTGTTGCATATCGGTCTGTTGCCGGTGCTCGACCATATTGGTCTGGCGCCGCTGCTGATCGACGAAATTGCAGGCATGCTGAACTCGCTGATGGTGGGATTCGCCGCAGCGTGTGTGATTTTTCAGGCTTTGGTGCTGGTTCAGGCCGAGGGCTTTGCCAGTCTATGGCGCGATATTCGCGGGCAGTTGCTGCTGATGGCGTTGTATGCGTGCGCGATGTATGTCGCGGTGCGTGTCGGCTGGCCGGATGCCGTGCGTTGGCAGGTGTTCAGTTATCTGGTTCTGGGTTTTTCCGGGCTGGTGCTGGTACTGCAACCGGTGCCCGGATGGAGTGGCAGGGTGCGCGAAGCACACCCTTGACCCTTGCCATCACTTGAAGCGATGAACGTTCGACAGCTGCTTGTTGACGCTGAAGTTCTTGCGGTAAATCAGTGCCATCTTGCCGATGACCTGAACCAGATCCGCTTTGCCGGCCTTGCAGAGCTCTGCAATGGACGCCAGGCGCGATTCGCGATCGAGGATGTTGAGCTTGATTTTGATCAGCTCGTGATCCGCCAGGGCGCGTTCAAGTTCGGCTAACACACCTTCAGTCAAACCGTTGTCAGCCACGATCAAAACCGGTTTCAGATGGTGGCCGATGGATTTGTACTGTTTCTTCTGCTCTTGAGTGAGCGGCATAATCTGACCCTTTAGTCTGGATTCTGTAAAATGGCGGCCATTTTACCCGAGGGTTCGTGGATCCGCCCAATTAATCACGACCCTTATCATCGAGGTGCCCAATGGCGCGTTCCAAGACAAGCCTTGGTTGGCTGAAAAGACATGTCAATGATCCCTATGTGAAGCAGGCGCAGAAGGATGGTTACCGCTCGCGTGCGAGTTACAAGCTTCTGGAGGTCCAGGAGAAATACAAGCTGATCCGTCCGGGTATGAGCGTTGTCGACCTGGGGGCGGCGCCCGGCGGCTGGTCGCAGGTCACTAGTCGGCTGATCGGTGGTCAGGGGCGACTGATCGCCTCGGACATCCTGGAAATGGACAGCATTCCGGACGTGACTTTCATCCAGGGTGACTTCACCCAGGACGAAGTGCTCGCTCAGATTCTTGAAGCCGTGGGTAATTCGCAGGTGGACCTTGTGATTTCCGATATGGCCCCCAATATGAGTGGTACGCCTGAGGTGGACATGCCCAAAGCCATGTTCCTATGTGAGCTGGCTCTTGATCTGGCGGCTCGGATACTCAAGCCGGGTGGTAATTTCGTGATCAAGGTGTTTCAGGGTGAAGGGTTTGATGCTTACGTGAAGGACGCTCGTCAGAAATTCGACAAGGTCCAGATGATCAAGCCGGACTCTTCCCGTGGCAGTTCCCGCGAGCAATACATGCTGGCTTGGGGCTACCGCGGCCGTAGTGAGTAAATCGAGGTTTTTTTGCGGGTCGATAGGATTTTCGTATTTCGCCCCGTGAGCTTTAGCGAATACTGTGTAGAAAGTGTTTCACAAAGGGTTACAGACGGCGCCTGCCAGAGCCGTAGGTAATGTAGTAAGTTAGGCCGGTGAATATCATGCGAAGCGCGCGCCATTAGCGGAGCTTGCTTCAGAGGGTAGTTAATTGAACGATATGGCAAAGAATCTGATCCTGTGGTTGATCATCGCGGCTGTCCTGGTGACGGTGATGAACAACTTCTCCAGCCCTAACGAGCCGCAGACCCTCAACTATTCCGACTTCATCCAGCAGGTCAAGGATGGCAAGGTCGAGCGCGTAGCCGTTGATGGCTATGTGATTACCGGTAAGCGCAACGATGGCGACAGCTTCAAGACCATCCGTCCCGCTATCCAGGACAATGGTCTGATCGGCGATCTCGTGGATAACCACGTGGTAGTCGAAGGTAAACAGCCTGAACAGCAAAGCATCTGGACACAACTCCTGGTCGCGAGCTTCCCGATCCTGGTGATTATTGCCGTGTTCATGTTCTTCATGCGGCAGATGCAGGGCGGCGCCGGAGGCAAGGGCGGGCCGATGAGCTTCGGCAAGAGCAAGGCGCGCCTGTTATCCGAAGACCAGGTGAAAACCACCCTGGCTGACGTTGCCGGTTGCGACGAAGCCAAAGAGGAAGTCGGCGAACTGGTCGAGTTCCTTCGTGATCCGGGCAAGTTCCAGCGTCTGGGCGGTCGCATTCCACGCGGCGTGCTGATGGTCGGTCCTCCAGGTACCGGTAAAACCTTGCTGGCCAAGGCGATTGCCGGCGAAGCCAAAGTCCCGTTCTTCACCATTTCCGGTTCCGACTTCGTCGAAATGTTTGTCGGTGTCGGTGCGAGCCGTGTTCGCGACATGTTCGAGCAGGCCAAGAAGCACGCTCCATGCATCATCTTCATCGATGAAATCGACGCCGTCGGTCGCCACCGTGGTGCCGGTATGGGCGGTGGTCACGACGAGCGCGAGCAGACGCTCAACCAGTTGCTGGTAGAGATGGACGGCTTCGAAATGAATGACGGCATTATCGTCATTGCCGCAACCAACCGTCCGGACGTACTGGACCCTGCGTTGTTGCGTCCGGGCCGTTTCGACCGTCAGGTCGTGGTGGGTCTGCCGGATATCCGCGGTCGCGAGCAGATCCTCAAGGTCCACATGCGCAAAGTGCCGATGGGTGACGACGTTGCTCCGGCGGTAATTGCTCGTGGTACACCTGGCTTCTCCGGTGCCGACCTGGCCAACCTGGTGAACGAGGCGTCGTTGTTCGCTGCCCGTACAGGCAAGCGCATCGTCGAAATGAAAGAGTTCGAACTGGCCAAAGACAAGATCATGATGGGCGCCGAGCGCAAATCCATGGTCATGTCCGAGAAAGAGAAGCAGAACACCGCTTATCACGAAGCAGGCCACGCCATCGTGGGTCGCGTCGTGCCAGAGCATGATCCGGTCTACAAAGTGTCGATCATCCCGCGCGGTCGTGCACTGGGTGTGACCATGTTCCTGCCGGAAGAAGATCGCTACAGCCTGTCCAAGCGTGCATTGATCAGTCAGATCTGCTCGCTGTACGGCGGCCGTATCGCTGAAGAAATGACCCTGGGCTTCGACGGTGTGACCACCGGTGCGTCCAACGACATCATGCGTGCCAGCCAGATTGCACGGAACATGGTGACCAAGTGGGGGCTTTCGGAAAAACTCGGTCCGTTGATGTATGCCGAAGAAGAGGGTGAAGTATTCCTCGGTCGCGGCGGCGGTGGTCAGAGTGCAAGTTTCTCCGGTGAGACAGCCAAGCTGATCGACTCCGAAGTGCGCAGCATCATTGATCAGTGCTACGGCACGGCCAAGCAGATCCTCACGGATAACCGTGACAAGCTCGACGCCATGGCTGATGCCCTGATGAAGTACGAAACGATCGATGCTGATCAGATCGACGACATCATGGCAGGTCGTACGCCTCGCGAACCTCGCGACTGGTCGGGCGGCACCGGTACTTCCGGAACACCTCCGGCAGTACAGGATCCGCGTCCGGAAACACCGATCGGCGGTCCGGCTGCTGACGTTTAAGGTTTGAAATGACTTCTGTTCAGTCCTCGACCCGGTTGCCATGCGGCAACCGGGTTCTTGATTTGGCCCAGACGCATGTCATGGGCATTCTCAATGTCACTCCCGATTCATTCTCTGACGGCGGCCAATACAGCCAGCTCGACGCGGCCTTGCGTCACGCTGAGGCCATGGTGTTGGCTGGCGCGACGCTGATTGATGTCGGCGGCGAATCGACCCGGCCCGGTGCCAGGGCGGTTTCCCCCCTGGAAGAGCTGGAGCGCGTAGCGCCGATCGTTGAGCGCATCAATCGCGAGCTGGATGTGATCATCTCGGTCGATACCTCCACGCCAGCCGTCATGCGTGAAACCGCGCGGCTTGGGGCAGGTTTGATCAATGACGTTCGCGCATTGCGCCGTGAAGGCGCCCTTGACGCGGCCGCGGACACCGGTTTGCCGGTTTGTCTGATGCATATGCTGGGCGAGCCGGGCGACATGCAGGACAATCCGCATTATCAGGACGTGACCAAGGAAGTGAGCGAGTTTCTCGCCGAGCGCATGGCGCAGTGTGCATTGGTCGGAATTCCGGCTGAACGGATCATCCTGGATCCGGGTTTCGGCTTCGCCAAAAACTTGCAGCACAATCTAAGTTTGTTCAAACATATGGAAGCCCTGCATATCTTCGGGCGCCCCTTGTTGGTCGGGGTTTCGCGCAAGAGCATGATAGGTCAGGCCTTGAATCGCCCGGTTGGAGAGCGACTGCATGGCGGTTTGGCGCTCGCGGCGCTGGCTTCATTCAAGGGGGCGCGTATATTGCGCGTCCATGATGTGGCCGAAACCGTCGATGTGGTGCGAATGATCGCTGCAGTGGAATCAGCCGAATAAGAATGATGGAGTACTTATGACTAAGAAATACTTTGGCACCGACGGGATTCGTGGTCGGGTCGGCGAATATCCGATTACTCCTGAATTCATGCTCAAGCTCGGCTGGGCTGCAGGCATGGCGTTCCGCAAAATGGGCGCCTGCAAGGTGCTGGTGGGCAAGGACACCCGGATCTCCGGGTACATGTTCGAATCGGCGCTCGAGGCCGGGCTGACTTCGGCGGGTGCCGACGTGATGCTCCTGGGCCCGATGCCGACCCCGGCCATCGCTTATCTGACGCGTACGTTCCATGCCGAAGCCGGGATCGTGATCAGTGCCTCGCACAATCCTCACGATGATAATGGCATCAAGTTTTTCTCCGGAAAGGGCACCAAGCTCCCGGATGAAGTCGAGCACATGATCGAAGAATTGCTCGACACCCCGATGACCGTTGTTGAATCGAGCAAGATCGGCAAAGTGTCGCGAATCAACGACGCTTCGGGTCGTTATATCGAATTCTGCAAGAGCAGCGTGCCGACCGGCACCAGCTTTTCGGGCCTGAAGATCGTGATCGATTGCGCTCACGGTGCGACCTACAAAGTGGCGCCGAGTGTGTTCCGCGAGTTGGGCGCCGACGTTGTTGTGCTTTCCGCACAGCCGAACGGCCTGAATATCAATGACAACTGCGGTTCGACCCATATGGGCCCGCTGCAGGCTGCCGTACTGGCTGAGCATGCCGATCTCGGGATTGCTTTCGACGGTGATGGCGATCGGGTCCTGATGGTCGATCACACAGGCGCCGTCGTCGATGGTGACGAGCTTTTGTTCATCATTGCCCGCGACCTGCATGAGCGTGACCTGTTGAAAGGCGGTGTGGTCGGGACATTGATGAGTAACCTGGGGCTGGAGCTGGCCCTCGCGGATCTGTCGATTCCATTTGTGCGTGCGAATGTCGGTGACCGTTATGTGATCGCGGATTTGCTGGAGCGCAACTGGCTGGTGGGTGGTGAGAACTCGGGTCATATCGTTTGCTTCAATCACACCACCACCGGTGATGCGATTATTGCAGCGTTGCAGGTGCTGATGGCATTGCAGACGCGCTCCGAAGGGTTGGGTCAGGCCCGGCAGGCGCTGCGCAAGTGCCCTCAGGTGCTGATCAACGTGCGGTTCGGCGGTGGTGCGAGCCCGCTGGATCATCCGTCAGTGAAAGAGGCCGGCGAGCGTGTGACCAAAGCCATGGCGGGCCGTGGGCGCGTGCTGTTGCGCAAGTCCGGCACGGAGCCGTTGGTGCGAGTCATGGTCGAAGGCGAAGACGAAACACAGGTTCGCGGCTACGCCGAAGAGCTGGCAAAACTGGTTACTGAAGTTTCTGCCTGAATTCGGCTTGCCAGCCATGATTGTGTTGGGTAACATCTGCGCCCACTTTGACCGACGAGGTACAGCATGCGTCGCCCTATGGTAGCTGGTAACTGGAAGATGCACGGTACCCGCGCCAGCGTCGCTGAGCTGATCAAAGGCTTGCGTAATTTGGCCTTGCCGAGCGGTGTTGATGTAGCGGTATTCCCGTC
This sequence comes from Pseudomonas sp. NFX71, assembly GCF_048079215.1. Classification (NCBI taxonomy): domain Bacteria; kingdom Pseudomonadati; phylum Pseudomonadota; class Gammaproteobacteria; order Pseudomonadales; family Pseudomonadaceae; genus Pseudomonas; species Pseudomonas sp. NFX71. Next base: position 2,820,544 of record NZ_CP182230.1, read on the forward strand.
TTTCTTGCATGTCAATCAAGTGATTGATGGTCTGGAAGGCAAGTCGATCAAGGTCGGCGCGCAGAACGCTGCGGTGGAATCCAAGCAAGGTGCGTTGACCGGTGAAGTTGCGCCGAGTCAGTTGGCTGATGAAGGTTGTTCCCTGGTGCTTGTCGGGCATTCCGAACGCCGCCAGGTCATCGGCGAGAATGATGAAACACTGATTCGCAAGTTCGCAGCGGCACAGGAATGTGGCTTGATTCCGGTGTTGTGCATAGGGGAAACCCTCGAGCAGCGCGAAGCCGGTAAAACGCTTGAAGTTGTCGGGCATCAGCTCGGCAGCGTCATCGAGAAGCTGGGTGTCGGTGTTTTTGCAAAGGCAGTAATCGCTTACGAGCCGGTCTGGGCCATTGGCACCGGGCTGACTGCTTCGCCGCAACAGGCGCAGGATGTGCACGCAGCCATTCGCGCTCAGTTGGCGGCAGAGAATTCTGAGGTCGCACAAGGTGTGCGGCTTCTATACGGCGGCAGCGTGAAGGCGGCCAATGCGGTCGAACTGTTCGGCATGCCGGATATCGATGGGGGGCTCATTGGTGGAGCTTCCCTGAATGCAGATGAGTTCGGTGCGATTATTCGCGCCGCGGGAAACTGAAAAAATGCTGGAAACAGTCGTAGTCGTTTTTCATCTGCTGGGTGCATTGGGCGTAGTTGCTCTGGTATTGCTGCAGCAGGGTAAAGGTGCGGATGCTGGCGCGTCTTTCGGAGCAGGTGCTTCAAATACTGTGTTCGGAAGCCAAGGTTCCTCTACCTTTCTTAGTAAGTTTACTGCTATACTTGCCGCCGGTTTCTTCATAACCAGCTTGGGGTTAGGTTACTTTGCTAAAGAGAAGGCTCACCAGCTGACTCAAGTAGGTTTGCCAAACCCGGCAGTGTTGGAAGTTCCAAAGCAACAACCGGCTTCTGATGATGTCCCGGTGCTTCAAGAGCAAAAGTCGGCTACTCCAGCGACTGACGTGCCTCCAGCTCAAGAGCAAAAGTAAGAAGGGTTTCAAACGTAGTATTGCCGAGGTGGTGGAATTGGTAGACACGCAACCTTGAGGTGGTTGTGCCCATAGGGTGTAGGGGTTCGAGTCCCCTTCTCGGTACCAATTATCAGGAGAGCCCGCTGTTGCGGGCTTTCTTGTAGGTGGAAGGTTACATTGACCCTGTCAGGGATCGGTCGTATACTTCCGCCCCAGCTTTGTCGCGGGGTGGAGCAGTCTGGTAGCTCGTCGGGCTCATAACCCGAAGGTCGTCGGTTCAAATCCGGCCCCCGCAACCAGTTTAAGGAGCCCCTTTTAAGGGGCTTTTTGTTAGCTGGACACTTTCTACGCCGCTGTTCGACGGCGTTTCAAGGATGGGCGTTTCGCCCATTTTTTTATTTTGCATAGCATGCACATACATGCACGAGGGGGTTCAGGTGTCGAGCAAGCTAGAAGAGTTGCAGGCCTTGCTGGCCCCGGTGGTCGTGGCCCTAGGCTATGAATGCTGGGGTATTGAGTTCTCGGCTCAAGGTCGCCACTCAATGTTGCGCGTTTATATTGATAAAGAAGGCGGCGTGTTGGTGGACGATTGCGCCATCGTCAGCCGTCAGATCAGCGGTGTCCTGGATGTTGAAGATCCAATCGCCGTTGAATACACCCTTGAAGTTTCCTCGCCTGGCATGGAACGCCCACTGTTCACTATTGAGCAGTTTGCAAAATTTGCCGGTGAACAAGTGAAGATCAAGCTGCGCTCGCCTTTTGAAGGGCGACGCAACTTTCAGGGCCTTCTGCGCGGTGTAGAAGAGCAGGACGTCGTGGTGCAGGTAGAAGACCATGAATTCCTGTTGCCGATCGATATGATCGACAAGGCCAACATTATTCCCAGTTTTGACTGAGACGCGGATCCCGCGGATCCAATGGCTTGCGAAAGGCGAGGCGTACGATGAGCAAAGAAGTACTGCTGGTTGTTGAGTCGGTATCCAATGAAAAGGGCGTACCGGCAAACGTAATTTTTGAAGCGCTGGAGCTGGCTCTGGCCACCGCTACCAAAAAGCGGTTTGAGGACGAAGTCGATCTGCGTGTGGAAATCAATCGCCACACCGGTGCTTACGAGACATTCCGTCGCTGGACGGTTGTCGAAGAAGCAGACCTGGACGATCCGGCCATCGAAACCTGGCCGAGCAAGGTTGCCGAAACGCATCCTGGCGCCAAGGTTGGCGATGTAGTCGAAGAAAAAATCGAATCCATCGAGTTCGGCCGTATCGCGGCACAGACTGCCAAGCAAGTCATTGTGCAGAAAGTTCGCGAAGCCGAGCGTGCTCAAGTCGTTGACGCCTATCGCGAGCGCCTGGGGGAAATCATCTCCGGCACCGTGAAGAAAGTGACCCGCGACAACGTGATCGTCGACCTGGGCAACAACGCCGAAGCGTTGCTGGCTCGTGAAGACATCATCTCTCGCGAAACCTTCCGGGTGGGTGTGCGCCTGCGTGCGCTGCTCAAGGAAATCCGCACCGAGAACCGCGGCCCGCAGCTGATCCTGTCGCGTACCGCGCCGGAAATGCTGATCGAGTTGTTCCGCATCGAAGTGCCGGAAATCGCTGAAGGCCTGATCGAAGTAATGGCAGCTTCCCGTGACCCGGGTTCGCGCGCCAAGATCGCGGTCCGCTCCAAGGACAAACGCATCGACCCGCAAGGCGCTTGCATCGGTATGCGCGGTTCGCGCGTCCAGGCAGTGTCGGGTGAGTTGGGTGGTGAGCGTGTCGACATCGTCCTGTGGGACGACAACCCGGCTCAGTTCGTGATCAATGCAATGTCGCCGGCTGAAGTGGCGGCAATTATCGTTGACGAAGATGCCCATGCAATGGACATCGCCGTTGGCGCAGACAATCTGGCTCAGGCCATCGGTCGTGGTGGTCAGAACGTGCGTCTGGCCAGCCAATTGACTGGCTGGACCCTGAACGTGATGACCGAATCGGACATCCAGGCTAAGCAGCAAGCAGAAACCGGCGACATCCTGCGCAACTTCATCGACGAGCTGGAAGTCGACGAAGACCTGGCACAGGTGCTGGTAGATGAAGGCTTCACCAGCCTGGAAGAGATTGCCTACGTACCGTTGGAAGAAATGCTCAACATCGACGGCTTTGACGAAGAAACCGTCAACGAGCTTCGCGCTCGTGCCAAGGATCGTTTGTTGACCAAAGCCATCGCTACTGAGGAAAAGCTGGCAGACGCCCATCCGGCCGAAGACCTGCTCTCGCTTGAGGGTATGGACAAGGATTTGGCGATGGAACTGGCGGTGCGCGGCGTAATTACCCGCGAAGACCTGGCCGAGCAGTCTATTGACGACCTGCTCGACATCGACGGCATTGACGATGATCGTGCCGGCAAGTTGATCATGGCCGCCCGAGCCCACTGGTTCGAGTAATTAGGCGCGGCCTGAGGAGAGAAGTGCATGACGCAAGTCACGGTGAAACAACTGGCCGATGAGGTCAAAACACCGGTAGAGCGCCTGTTGCAGCAGATGCGTGAGGCAGGTCTGCCGCACACCGCCGCCGAAGAACATGTGACTGACAGTGAGAAGCAATCTTTGCTGACTCACTTGAAAAGCAGCCACAAGGCGAAAGTGGAAGAACCACGCAAGATCACACTGCAGCGTAAAACCACCAGCACCCTGCGTGTTGCTGGCAGCAAAAGCATCAGTGTTGAAGTCCGTAAAAAGAAAGTTTTCGTACAGCGCAGCCCGGAAGAAATCGAAGCCGAGCGCAAACGCGAACTGGAAGAACGTCGCGCAGTAGAAAATGCTGCTCGTCAGAAGGCTGAAGAAGAAGCCAAGCGTCGCGCCGAAGAAGAAGCGCGTCGTCAGCCTGCTGCTGCGCAAACCGCTTCCAACGACGCCGTTGCAGCGCCGGTTGCAGTTGCCGAACCCGTACGTGAAAGCGCACCGGTTGTTGCAGCTGCGCCAGCTCCGTCTGCTGACGTTCGCAACAAGCAGAACGAACAGCGCCGTCCGGACAAACCACGTGCCGACGATAACAATCGTCGTGGCAGTGGCGATGGCGAGCGCAAAAACGCTCCACATCGTGCTTCGGTCAAAGAGAAAGCGCCTGCTCCACGTGTTGCGCCACGTACTACCGACGAAGAAAGCGATGGCTTCCGTCGTGGTGGTCGCGGCAAGGCCAAGCTGAAGAAACGCAACGCTCACGGTTTCCAGAGCCCAACCGGCCCTGTAGTGCGCGAAGTGAAGATCGGCGAGACCATCACTGTTGGCGATCTCGCCCAGCAGATGTCGGTCAAGGCGGCTGAAATCATCAAGTTCATGTTCAAACTGGGTACTCCAGCGACCATCAACCAGGTACTGGACCAGGAAACTGCCCAGCTGGTTGCCGAAGAGCTGGGCCACAAAGTGACCCTGGTCAGCGACACCGCCCTGGAAGATTCCCTGGCCGAGTCCCTGAAGTTTGAAGGTGAAGCGTTCTCCCGTGCACCGGTCGTGACCGTAATGGGCCACGTTGACCACGGTAAGACCTCGCTGCTCGACTACATCCGTCGTGCCAAGGTAGCTGCAGGCGAAGCCGGCGGTATTACCCAGCACATCGGTGCGTACCACGTTGAAACCGAACGCGGCATGGTCACCTTCCTCGACACCCCGGGTCACGCCGCGTTTACCGCAATGCGTGCTCGTGGTGCCAAGGCGACCGACATCGTGATCCTGGTGGTTGCAGCGGACGACGGCGTAATGCCGCAGACCGTTGAAGCTGTTCAGCACGCGAAGGCTGCCGGTGTTCCGCTGGTTGTAGCTGTGAACAAAATCGACAAGCCGGGCGCCGATCTCGATCGTATCCGCAGCGAACTGTCGGTTCACGGCGTGACCTCGGAAGAGTGGGGCGGCGACACCCCGTTCGTATCGGTTTCGGCGAAAGTCGGTACTGGCGTGGACGAGTTGCTCGAAGCTGTTCTGCTGCAAGCCGAAGTTCTGGAACTGAAAGCAACTCCGTCGGCTCCGGGCCGTGGCGTTGTGGTTGAATCGCGTCTCGACAAAGGTCGTGGCCCGGTTGCAACCGTTCTGGTTCAAGACGGTACCCTGCGCCAAGGCGACATGGTCCTGGTCGGTTCGAACTATGGCCGTGTACGTGCCATGCTCGACGAGAACGGCAAGCCAATCAAGGAAGCCGGTCCTTCCATCCCTGTCGAGATTCTCGGCCTGGACGGTACCCCGGACGCTGGCGACGAGATGAGCGTGGTTGCCGACGAGAAGAAAGCCCGTGAAGTGGCTTTGTTCCGTCAAGGCAAGTTCCGCGAAGTCAAACTGGCCCGTGCTCACGCCGGCAAGCTTGAAAACATCTTCGAGAACATGGGTCAGGAAGAGAAGAAGACGCTCAACATCGTCCTCAAATCCGACGTCCGTGGTTCGCTGGAAGCGTTGAACGGTGCCTTGAACGGCCTGGGTAACGACGAAGTGCAAGTGCGTGTTGTCGGTGGTGGTGTCGGTGGTATCACCGAGTCCGACGCCAACCTGGCACTGGCCTCCAACGCTGTACTGTTCGGCTTCAACGTGCGTGCCGATGCCGGCGCTCGCAAGATCGTCGAGCAGGAAGGTCTGGATATGCGTTACTACAACGTGATCTACGACATCATCGAAGACGTCAAGAAAGCCCTCACCGGTATGCTGGGCAGCGATGTTCGCGAGAACATCCTGGGTACCGCTGAAGTCCGTGACGTGTTCCGTTCGCCGAAGTTTGGCGCGATCGCTGGTTGCATGGTTATCGAAGGTGTTGTTCACCGTAACCGTCCAATCCGTGTACTGCGTGAAGACATCGTTATCTTCGAAGGCGAGCTGGAATCCCTGCGCCGCTTCAAGGATGACGCTTCCGAAGTACGTGCCGGCATGGAATGCGGTATCGGCGTGAAGAGCTACAACGACGTCAAAGTCGGTGACAAGATCGAAGTCTTCGAGAAGGTTCAGGTTGCTCGCAGCCTCTAACTCGCGCACTTCAAGGGCCACGCCAAGCCGCCGCATGCAAATGCGCGACATAGCGTCAGGACTCTAAACGCAACGCCCGGTCTGGCTTTTGTCAGGCCGGGCGTTTGCCGCTTTCAGACCCTTCGGGTTTCACCGTGGGGCAGTAACAGGTAACAAGACATGGCAAAAGAATACAGCCGTACCCAACGTATCGGCGATCAGATGCAGCGTGAGCTGGCACAGCTGATCCGTCGTGAAGTCAAAGACCCGCGCGTCGGCCTGGTCACCATTACCGCTGTTGAAGTCAGCCGTGACGTCGGTCACGCCAAGATTTTCATCACCGTGATGGGCCAGGACAACGCCGAAGACATCGCGCAAAGCATCAAGGTGCTCAACTCCGCCGCCGGTTTCCTGCGCATGCAGCTGGCCCGCGAAATGAAGTTGCGCAGCGTTCCGCAGCTGCACTTCCACTACGACGAAAGCGTCGTGCGTGGCGCGCACCTGTCGGCCCTGATCGAGCGTGCGGTGGCTGAAGACAATCAGCACCCGGTTGCGGCAGACGCCGAAGACACCAAGGAGTAATCGGTGGCTCAGGTCAAACGTATCCGTCGTAACGTCAGCGGCATCATCCTGCTCGACAAACCGCTGGGGTTCACCTCCAACGCGGCGTTGCAGAAGGTCCGCTGGTTGCTGAACGCCGAGAAGGCCGGGCACACCGGCAGTCTCGATCCGCTGGCCACCGGCGTGTTGCCGTTGTGCTTCGGTGAGGCCACCAAGTTCTCGCAATACCTGCTCGATTCCGACAAGGGTTACGAAACCCTGGCGCAACTGGGCAAGACCACCACCACGGCAGATGCCGAAGGTGAAGTTTTGCAGGAGCGCCCGGTGACCGTTGGTCGATCCGATGTCGAAGCGGTACTGCCGAAATTTCGTGGTCAAATCAGTCAGATACCGCCGATGTACTCGGCGCTCAAGCGTGATGGCCAGCCGCTGTACAAGCTGGCACGTGCAGGCGAAGTAGTGGAGCGCGAACCGCGTTCTGTTACTATTGCGCGCTTGGAATTGCTGGCCTTTGAAGGTGATACTGCGCGGCTTGCGGTGGATTGCAGCAAAGGCACCTATATCCGCACCCTGGTGGAGGATATTGGTGAGCAACTCGGTTGTGGCGCTTACGTTGCAGAACTGCGACGTACCCAGGCCGGGCCTTTCACACTGGCGCAGACAGTCACGCTTGAAGAGCTGGAAGCGGTACATGCCGAAGGCGGCAACGAAGCGGTCGACCGCTTCCTGATGCCATCGGACAGTGGCCTGCTGGATTGGCCTCTGTTGCAATTCTCGGAGCATAGCTCGTTCTACTGGCTCAACGGCCAACCGGTACGAGCCCCGGATGCACCGAAGTTCGGCATGGTACGGGTACAGGATCACAACGGTCGCTTCATCGGTATCGGTGAAGTGAGCGAAGACGGGCGCATCGCGCCGCGTCGACTGATTCGGTCAGAATGACCGGACGAGGGTGGCTGTTAACAGGCACGGTCACTTCCTCATTTTTAGATACAGGGATTTGTCCCTGGCCTGTTGAAGCTGTTTTTCTGAAACAGTTTCCTGATAAAAGGATTGCCACATGGCTCTCGACGTTCAAGAAAAAGCTCAAATCGTAGCTGACTACCAGCAAGCTGTTGGTGACACTGGTTCGCCAGAAGTGCAAGTTGCACTGCTGACCCACAACATCAACAAACTGCAAGGTCACTTCAAGGCCAACGGTAAAGACCACCACTCCCGTCGTGGTCTGATCCGCATGGTAAACCAGCGCCGTAAGCTGCTGGACTACCTGAAAGGCAAGGATCTGGGCCGTTACCAGGCTCTGATCGGTCGCCTGGGTCTGCGTCGCTAATAAGCGATTGCGCTAGAGGTTGGTTGTCTGTCGTACGTCAGTGGGTTTCCCGCTGGCGTAGGGCAGGCTCCCAGCCTCAAGTTTTATCTGGATACACGTTTTACCCTGGACAGGCGTTGGGCCGATTCCCGACATTGCCCAAGAATTTCGCAAGAAGACAAGTTCCCCAAGAGCCACAAAAGAAGGTAGGACACCGTGAACCCGGTAATCAAAAAATTCCAGTTCGGTCAGTCGACCGTTACCCTCGAGACTGGCCGTATCGCCCGTCAGGCCTCCGGCGCAGTATTGGTCACCGTTGACGACGACGTCAGCGTGTTGGTGACTGTAGTCGGTGCCAAGCAAGCCGATCCAGGCAAGGGCTTCTTCCCTCTGTCCGTTCACTACCAGGAAAAGACTTACGCTGCCGGTAAGATCCCTGGCGGTTTCTTCAAGCGCGAAGGCCGTCCTTCCGAGAAAGAAACCCTGACTTCCCGACTGATCGACCGTCCGATCCGTCCGCTGTTCCCGGAAGGCTTCATGAACGAAGTGCAGGTTGTCTGCACAGTCGTTTCCACCAGCAAGAAGACCGATCCGGACATCGCTGCGATGATCGGTACCTCGGCTGCGCTGGCCATCTCCGGTATTCCTTTCGATGGCCCGATCGGCGCTGCCCGCGTTGCGTTCCACGAAAGCACCGGCTACCTGCTGAACCCGACTTACGAACAACTGAAAGCATCGAGCCTGGACATGGTCGTTGCCGGTACTTCGGAAGCCGTTCTGATGGTTGAATCGGAAGCCAAAGAGCTGACCGAAGACCAGATGCTGGGCGCGGTACTGTTTGCTCACGACGAGTTCCAGGTTGTGATCAACGCTGTCAAGGAACTGGCTGCCGAAGCTGCGAAGCCGACCTGGACCTGGGCTCCACAGCCAGAAGCCACTGCGCTGCTGGGCGCGATCCGTGCCGAGTTCGGCGAAGCGATCTCCCAGGCTTACACCATCACTGTCAAAGCCGACCGTTATGCACGTCTGGGCGAGCTGAAAGACCAGGTGGTTGCCAAGCTGTCCGGTGAAGAAGGTCAGCCGACCTCCGCTGAAGTCAAAGCTGCTTTCGGTGAAATCGAATACCGCACCGTTCGCGAAAACATCGTTAACGGCAAGCCACGTATCGACGGCCGCGACACCAAGACCGTACGTCCTTTGAACATCGAAGTCGGTGTTCTGCCAAAGACCCACGGTTCGGCACTGTTCACCCGTGGCGAAACCCAGGCTCTGGTTGTTGCAACACTGGGCACCGCCCGTGACGCACAGCTGCTGGACACCCTGGAAGGCGAGAAAAAAGACCCGTTCATGCTGCACTACAACTTCCCTCCGTTCTCGGTAGGCGAGTGTGGTCGCATGGGTGGCGCCGGTCGTCGCGAAATCGGCCACGGCCGTCTGGCCCGCCGTTCGGTTCAGGCCATGCTGCCTGCTGCCGACGTGTTCCCGTACACCATCCGTGTGGTGTCGGAAATCACCGAGTCCAACGGTTCGAGCTCCATGGCTTCGGTCTGCGGCGCTTCCCTGGCCCTGATGGACGCCGGTGTTCCGATGAAGGCACCGGTTGCCGGTATCGCCATGGGTCTGGTTAAAGAAGGCGAGAAGTTCGCCGTCCTGACCGACATCCTGGGTGACGAAGACCACCTGGGCGACATGGACTTCAAAGTAGCCGGTACCGCCAAAGGTGTGACCGCGCTGCAGATGGACATCAAGATCAAAGGCATCACCGAAGAAATCATGGAAATCGCTCTGGGCCAAGCCCTGGAAGCGCGCCTGAACATCCTCGGTCAGATGAACCAGATCATTGGCCAGTCGCGTACCGAGCTGTCGGAAAACGCTCCGACCATGATCGCGATGAAAATCGACACCGACAAAATCCGTGATGTCATCGGTAAAGGCGGCGCGACCATTCGTGCGATCTGTGAAGAGACCAAGGCTTCGATCGACATCGAAGATGACGGCTCGATCAAGATCTTCGGCGAAACCAAGGAAGCGGCTGAAGCAGCACGTCAGCGCGTACTGGGCATCACCGCAGAAGCTGAAATCGGCAAGATCTACGTTGGTAAGGTTGAGCGCATCGTCGATTTCGGCGCATTCGTCAACATCCTGCCAGGCAAGGACGGTCTGGTTCACATCTCGATGCTGAGCGATGCTCGCGTCGAGAAAGTGACCGACATCCTGAAAGAAGGCCAGGAAGTGGAAGTGCTGGTACTGGACGTGGACAACCGCGGCCGTATCAAGCTGTCCATCAAAGACGTCGCAGCAGCCAAGGCTTCGGGCGTTTAATCACTCCCCACGCCTGACCGCTTCAACGTTATAAAAAATGCCTCGCCGTGAAAACGGCGGGGCATTTTTTTGTCTGCATGAAATTGAGGCAATTTGGGAAGTTGCCTGACCCTAAAGTCAGTGCTAGGTTTAGCCCACCGCCCGTGTAGCTCAGTTGGTAGAGCAGCGCACTCGTAACGCGAAGGTCGCAGGTTCAATTCCTGTCTCGGGCACCAGCGACACTTTGTTTTCAAATGATCCACGAATGGTTCTGAAGGCCAGACAAACCGGGCTTCACACGGTTTTTTGCGTCAGAGAGATCCTTGATGATCCAGATCCATCTTCCATTCCCCCGATCAGCGAGAACGACATGACCGTTAAAGAATTGACCCAGGAAGCCAGGCACGAAGAAGCACTGAAGAAGTACTTGCTTGATTCGCCCCAGCTCTCCGATGAGATCAAGGACCTGCCCGCCGACGATCAGAAAGACCAGATCCAGTGGGCGTTCGAGGATGAGGCGGAAGCCCAGGGCTTGCAGCCGTGGGAACTGACGCTCAAGTACACCTCGAGCCCGGAAGAGTTCGAGGCGTCGCGCCTGGCGCTGCACAAAGAGGCGGCCGAGGTATTGGGCGTCGAGTGGGAAGAGTACTGCGAGATGAACAATCTGGTGGTCTGACAAAAACGCCAGCCTCAATGAGGCTGGCGTTTTTCATTCAACCAGGCGTGATCAGAGGCTCAAACGCATCGACAGATCGACAGCCTTCACGTCCTTGGTCATCGTACCAATCGAAATGTAATCCACCCCTGTTTCGGCGATCGGCAGCAACGTGCTTTCGTTGATACCGCCGCTGGCCTCCAGTTTTGCCTTGCCGCCATTCAGGCGCACGGCTTCGCGCATGTCATCCAGGCTCAACTCGTCGAGCATGATGATATCGGCACCGGCGGCCAAGGCCTCCTTCAGCTCTGCCAGGCTTTCCACTTCGATCTCCACCGGTTTGCCCGGGGCAATCTTGTGCGCGGCGTTGATCGCTTCAGGGATGCCACCGCAGGCGGCGATGTGGTTTTCCTTGATCAGGAACGCGTCGTACAAGCCGATGCGGTGGTTGTGGCAGCCGCCGCAGGTCACGGCATACTTCTGTGCCAGACGCAGCCCCGGCAGGGTTTTACGGGTATCGAGCAGCTTCACCTGCGTCTGGCCAACGAAATCCGCCAGGTATTGCGCGCGTGTGGCCACGCCGGACAGCAATTGCAGGAAATTCAGTGCGCAGCGTTCCCCTGTGAGCAGCGAGCGCGCGGGGCCTTCGAGGTGGAACAGCGCCTGATTGGGTTTCACCCGTTCGCCGTCGCGCACCTGCCAGTGCACGGCCACTCGCGGGTCCAGTTGCCGGAACACGGCATCGACCCAGGCGGTGCCGGCGATGACCGCGGCATCACGGGTGATGATGGTGGCTTTGGCCAGGCGTTCGGCCGGGATCAGCTGCGCGGTGATGTCGCCGCTGCCGATGTCTTCACGCAACGCACGGCGCACGTTGGCTTCGATTTCGGCGGTCAGATCGGCGAGACGTAGATTCGGCATAACGGACTCCACAAACAAAGTGGCCCGATTATAGGGCCATGGCGCAGAGCAACCCAAGGCGTGAGAGACCTTCCGGTCGCTCTGAAACCTGTATTTGGTCGATTTGCCCGAGCCGTTGGCGCTAAGCGGCGGTCTATCCGGAACGTCTATTTCAATAAGAGGCCCAGAGTCCGCTGGCACACGGGGCATCTTTTGCAAGATAATGCGCCTTTCATTTGACGTCATAGCTTTGACGTACTTTATGTCCCGAATTATTGAATGACAGCGGATGGGCAGTGTCCACCGTTGAGCGCCGGTGTGAGTCCGGCGCACCGATCTACCGACGCATCACCGTTTCAGGAGGCCAGGATGCACAACGACGGGAATGTAGTGCCTTTGCACAAGGCGGCTACCGATCAGGCGACACCTTCGCCGCTCGCCCGTGTGCCTGTGATTCTGCTTCAGGTTCGCGACAAGGCCGCGCTACAGCTCAGGCATGGTTTGCAGGAGCTGTTCGATAACGCCGACGACACGCTGTTCGAAATGGCTGACCGTGCCCGCGACGACGTCGAGCAGAACCTCTATTTCGAAGCCATGCGCGACTTGCGCCTCAAGCGCAAAAGTATCGAGCGGGTTTTTCTGGAGCAATTCCTTGAGGCCTTTGTCGGGCTCACCCGGAACGACACTGCCAAGCCAGCCTTGCCCAGGGCACTGGTCTTCGACACGCTGGCTGCGCAGTCCGGCGATGACCTGGAACGCAGCGTGGCGGTGGAGGCCATGGTAAACAAGGTGCTGAGCCGTGACGGTTTCGGTCTCGATCAACTGACCGCTCGGCTCAGCATGTTGCTGGGCAAGAAGCTGGTGGCTCAGCACAACCCGTTGGGCCCGGCGATGCTGTGTGAATATTTCATGGAGGCCGGGCGTAATCTGGGGGTGGAGATCAAGGTCAAGCTGATCATCCTGAAACTCTTCGAGCGCTATGTGCTCAGCGACACCGACCAGCTCTACACCGAAGCCAATCAACTGCTGATCGCCACCGGCATATTGCCCGACCTCAAGCCCGCGCCGGCGCGGCGTGCGACCGATCGGGCGGAGGCCAGTGTCCACGCCGAGCCCGCTGAAGCCGGTATCCACGCCGGTAGCATGCAGATCGACGATGGCGTGCAGGAGGTTTTCGCGGCACTGCAGGAACTGCTGTTTCACGTGCGCGGCAGTGTCGCGCCGACACTGGAAGTCAGCGCCACGGCGCAGCCGATTTCTACCCGCGACCTGCTGCGCCTGCTCTCGCATTTGCAGCAATACGTGCCGGCGCCTGCTGCCCAGGACGATTTCGACCTGCGCAACCAGCTTGAACAGCTGCTGACCCGGGTCAGCGTCAAAAGCGGCAAGTCGCGCGTTGTTGGTGTGGCTGATGAAGACGTGATCAACCTGATCGCCATGCTGTTCGAATGCATCCTCGATGATCGCAACCTGCCGGATTCTCTCAAGGCGCTGATCAGCCGCTTGCAGATCCCGATGCTCAAAGTGGCGGTGCTCGACAAAAGTTTCTTCAGTCGCAGTAGTCATCCGGCACGCCGTCTGCTCAACGAAATCGCCGCTGCCGCCATGGGTTGGGGGGAATGCGATGACTATCAGCGCGACAGTCTGTACTTGCGTATCGAGCAAGTGGTTCAGCGCTTGTTGAACGATTTTGTCGACGATCCAGCTATTTTTTCCGAACTGTTGGCGGATTTTCTCGCGTTCACCAGCGATGAACGTCGTCGCAGCGAGCTGCTGGAACAACGCACCCGCGACGCTGAAGAAGGTCGCGCCAAAACCGAAATGGCCCGTCAGCGTGTCGAACGGGCGCTGAACCAGGTGCTGATGGGCAAGATTCTGCCGCAGCGGGTGGTGGCGTTTGTCCAGGAGGCCTGGAGCCAGGTGCTGTTGCTGACCTGCCTCAAGCACGGCGATCAGTCGGCCGAATGGCAAGCCGATGTGCAAACCATGGAACAGCTGGTCTGGAGCGTGCAGCGGCATGACGAACCTGACGCCAGCCTGCGCCTGTTGGCGCTGGTGCCGGGGTTGCTCAAGTCCCTGCGTGACGGGTTGAACAGTTCGGCGTTCGATCCGTTCGCCACCGGCGAGTTTTTCAGTGAGCTGGAAAGCCTGCACGTTCAGCTGTTCGAGCGCCCGGATCAGACTCCGGCATCCACCCGGGAAGCCGATGCGCCGGTGATGGTGCAAGTGCAGGAAGAAATCGTACTGCGCACCGCTGACGAAGGGGCGGTGGCGTCGACCTCCGCACGTTTGTCGACGGATGATGCGGGGCTGATTCAGGTCGATCAACTGCGCGTGGGCTGCTGGGTCGAGTTTCAGGAGGAGGAAGATCACAACCTGCGCTGCAAGCTGGCTGCGATCATCGAGGCCACGGGCAACTACATTTTCGTCGACCGCACCGGGATGAAAGTACTGGAACGCAGCCGTACCGGCCTGGCCCTGGATTTTCGCCGGGGTGCGGTGCGAATCCTGGACGACACCTTGCTCTTCGACCGGGCGCTGGAGTCGGTCATCGGCAACCTGCGGCGTCTCAATCGCGGCAAGTGATCGCGCGCCAGGGGGCTATCGCGGCATACTGGGCGCCAACACAGTCGACGTTGAAGGAACCTGTATGCAGTTGGACCCCGCGAGCGGTTGGTGTCAGGGCGTGAATGTCTGCCCTTCACCCAACTTCAATGCGCGCCCCACGGGCGAAATTTCCCTGCTGGTGATCCACAACATCAGTCTGCCGCCGGCGCAGTTCGCCACCGGCAAGGTGCAGGAGTTTTTCCAGAACCGGCTGGATGTCACAGAGCATCCCTATTTTGAAGGGATCGCTGACCTGCGGGTGTCCGCGCACTTTCTGATTGAGCGTAACGGTACTGTCACTCAGTTTGTCTCGTGTCTCGAGCGCGCCTGGCATGCCGGCGTGTCATGTTTCGATGGCCGGGACACCTGTAACGATTTTTCCGTGGGCATCGAGCTCGAAGGCACGGATGATCTGCCGTTCACCGACGCTCAATATGCGTCGTTGACGGCCCTGACCTTGCAGCTGCAAAGCACTTTCACGGCCATCACCACGCAGCGCATCTGCGGACATAGCGACATCGCGCCGGGGCGCAAGACCGATCCGGGGCCGGCGTTCGATTGGGCGCGTTACCGCGCGGCCCTGGCTAAAGAGGAACAAGAATGAGTTTTCTGGTGTTGCTGTTGGCGGTATGGATCGAAAAATTCTCGGCCCTGCGCCATCGGATTCAACGTGACGGCGGCTGGGTACGCGAGCTGCACAAGCTTGAAGCCAGCCCGCGTCTGGCCAACCGTCCATGGTTGATATTGGTGATACTGGTGTTGCTGCCAGTGGCGTTGCTGGGCCTGTTACTGGTGGTTCTGGAGCCGGTGGCTTACGGTCTGTTGGCGTTGCCGGTGCATTTGCTGGTGGTCATTTACAGCCTGGGTCGCGGCGATCTGCTGGCCGGTCTCGGGCCGTTTCGCGATGCCTGGCGCCGGGAAGACCTGCAGGCCGCCGCTCACGTGGCAAAGCGCGACCTGGATATCTGCGCCGACAGCGGCGAGCAACTGCTGGAACGGGTGGAAGGTCATTTGCTCTGGGAGGCCTACCAGAGCTTTTTTGCGGTGATTTTCTGGTATTTCCTGTTGGGCCCGGTGGCGGCGTTGAGCTACCGACTGCTGGCACTTGCCGAAGAACACGGGCAGAACCTCGCAGTCGTCGAGCGCGCCGCACAATTGCGCCACGCGTTCGATTGGGTGCCGGTGCGTCTGCTGGCGGCCAGCTTCGCGTTGGTCGGTAACTTTGTCGCGGTCAGCCGGGTGATGCTGCACGAACTGCTGAACTGGAACATCAGCGCCGCCCGGTTGATCGAGAAGGTCGGGCTGGTGGCCGGTGAAATTCCCGCGCCGGTGGTCGGCCCGGACGGCATCAACAGTCTCGACCGGATCTGGGAGTTGCTGCTGCGAGCGGCGGTGCTCTGGTACGCCGGTTTTGCCCTGTGGACGGTCCTTCCGTAATTCCGACATCCATTCCTCTGTGGCGAGGGCGCTTGCTCCCGCTGGGGTGCGAAGCGCCCCCCGGCATTCCTTCAGACAGACCTGGTTCCCTCCCGTTAACCTTAAGTTACAAACCCCCCAGCCGATTTAAGCTATACAGAGATAGCACTGAATAGTGGCTATCTGCTGCCTGTCTGTGCCTGCCAATAAAAATAAGAATGCAAAGGGAGACTTCCAGTGAAGAGCTTGCTCTATCCCGCCGTCGCGCTAATGAATCGCCTGAGCTTCGGCATGAAGTTCAGCCTGATCAGCGTGCTGTTCCTGGTGCCGATGCTGGTGACCAACTTTTACCTGGTGCGCGATTCCTATCGTGAATTCCAAGGCACCCGGGTCGAACTGCAGAGCCTCGACCTGCTGGGCAGCAGCCTGACCTTGCGACGGGATCTGGAAACCCTGA
This sequence comes from Pseudomonas sp. NFX71, assembly GCF_048079215.1. Lineage (NCBI taxonomy): Bacteria > Pseudomonadati > Pseudomonadota > Gammaproteobacteria > Pseudomonadales > Pseudomonadaceae > Pseudomonas > Pseudomonas sp. NFX71. Next base: position 2,836,711 of record NZ_CP182230.1, read on the forward strand.
ACAACCTGGTGCAGATCAACGTCATCCTGGGCCAGTCCGGCAAGGCAGCCGGTGTCGAACCCAAGATCAGTGCGTTGGAGCAAAGCGTTCTGGCCCGCCTGGAAGGACTTGCGGCGATGACCACCGATCCGGAACAAATCACGGTTTTCGATGGCAAACGCGATGAAATGCTCGCCGCGTTCAAGGCCCAGCAAGCAGAAAACTCCCTGCAAAGCAAAAGTGCGTTGATCGGCAAATTGCTTGGCAATGCGCAGATTTTCAGCCAGATCATTGCCAGCCAGGCAGGGTTGAGCCGCGACAGCCAGAGCGACATGCGTCAGCTTACCGAACTCATTACCAACGTCACGCCGCCCGTGACCCAGACCTTGGGCGATGGCCGTGCGATGGGCTCCTACTCGCTGGGGCAAGGGTTCCTCAACTCGTCTTCGAGCACCCGTTTCGATGAGTTGCTGGCGCAGATCGAAAAACTCCAGGCCGAATACGGCCTGAAATTGCAGGACGCGCTGGGCTCAAGCAAAGCGGCGAGTGAAACTCTGGCCGCCCAGGCCGAGAGCAGTAAGGCAACGCTGAAAAAAGCCAGTGAACTGTTCGAAGAACAAGTGGTAATGGCCGACACCCTGGATGCGCCGTGGCAGGCCTTTTATGATCAGGTCACCGGCCTGATGGACCAGACTTATCAACTCAACGAAGCCACCCTGAAATTCCTCGACACCCAGTTGCAACAGCGGCTGACTCAGAACCGCACGCACATGGTCTTGCAGGCCGTCGCGTTGTCGGTGGTATTTGTGTTGATCTTCTACCTCTATGGCGGTTTCTACGCCTCGACCCGCACCACCCTCAAGCGTCTTGGCGCGATGATGGACAAGGTGGCAGCCGGTGACATGACCGTGACCTTCAACGCCAACAGCCGTGATGAGCTGGGCGAGTTGGGCGAGGTGTTCAACGGCACCGTGAAGAAAATCCATGACCTGATCGAGCGTGTGGGCCACACCGTCGGTGAAGTCGAGCGTCAGGCCGGTCAGGTCGAGAATGTGTCGGCCCAGAGTAACCAGGCCGTTGCGGGGCAGCGCACACAGATCGAACAGGTCGCCACGGCCATGAATCAGATGTCGGCCACGTCACTGGAGGTGGCTCGTAGTGCGGCGGCGGCGGTCAGCAGTGCCCACAGTGTCAACGACGAGACGGTCAGCGGTCGCGGTCTGGTGGAATCGCAACAGGGCAGCATTGCCGCACTGGCCAGCGAGATCGATCAATCGGTGCTGGTGATCAATCAACTGGCCAGCGACAGCCAGTCCATCAGTCGGGTGCTGGAGGTGATCAAGAGCATCGCCGAGCAGACTAACCTGCTGGCGCTCAACGCTGCCATCGAGGCGGCGAGGGCGGGCGAGCAGGGGCGTGGCTTCGCGGTGGTGGCGGACGAGGTCCGGACCCTGGCCAAACGCACCCAACAATCCACTGAAGAAATCGAGCAAATGATTGCCAAGCTGCACAGCGGTGTCGGCGCGGCGGTGAAAGCCATGGGCACCAGCCATCAAATGGCCAATGGCACGGTGGGGCAGTCGGAAAAGGTCCAGCAGGCGCTGGAAAATATCCTTGGGGCGGTGGGAATGATCGTCGATCAGAACCAGCAGATCGCCGCTGCCGTGGAACAACAGACCGCCGTGGCGCACGACATCGACCAGAACATCGTCGAGATCAACCGAGCCGGCGAGCGCACCGCCGAAGGCGCGCACCAGACCGAGAACGCCAGTCGGGCGTTGTCGGCTCAGGTGGTGGAGCTTAAACAGCTGATCAGCGCGTTCCGGGTCTAGAGAAAGTTAAACAACTCACAGGCATTGTTCGTGCTCGCGGTGGCCAGTTGTTCCGGACTGATCGCCATGATTTCAGCCAGCGCCGCACAGATCGCCGGCAAATGCGCCGGGCTGTTGCGTTGACCGGGAAACATGGCGGGCGCCATGTCCGGTGAGTCGGTTTCCAGCACCACCGACTCCAGCGGCAACTCGGCGAGGACGCGGTGCATGCGCAAGGCCTGCGGCCAGGTCGCCGCGCCGCCAAGACCCAGTTTGAAACCGAGCTTGATGTACTCGCGGGCCTCTTCCTTGCTGCCGGCGAAGGCGTGAATGATGCCCGCGCGTTTCAACTTGAACCGTTTGAGCGTGGCAATCACCGCCGCATGGCTGCGTCGCACATGAATCAGCGCCGGCAGATTGAAGTCCGCCGCCAGTTGCAATTGCGCGTCGAACAGCGCCTGCTGGCGCTGGCGATCGAGGGTTTCGATGAAGTAATCCAGGCCGATTTCGCCCACCGCACACAATTGGCGGTGACCGGCTAAACGCGTCAGCCAGTCGCCCAGCTCGTGCAAATCGTCGGGGCGATGATCCTCCAGATACACGGGGTGCAAACCGAACGCCGCATGCAGATCGGGATCGCTCAGCACCAAATCCCAGACGCGCTGCCAATTGGCCTGATAAACCCCCAGCACCACGATCCGTCGCACACCGAGGGCGCGGCTCTCGGCGAGCAGCGCCTGACGATCCTCGTCGAAATCCGGAAAATCCAGATGCGTGTGGGTGTCGATCAGCTCCACGGTTCAGTCCTGGCGAATACGCTGCTTGAAGGTCCGCGCGATGGCTTGCACGCCGGGCTGGTAATCGGATTGCTCGATGGCGGCGAGGGCCAGTTGCAGCGCTTTGTCGGCGATCAACTGGTGCTGCTGGGCCATGGCGTTGACCGGCAGCGGCAGGAAGTCCAGCAACTGCGTGTCACCGAACGTGCCGAGGCGCAGCGGACGGGTTTTCAACGGGAAGTCGTGCAGTGCGTCGAACACGCCCTGAAGCAACACGTAGGACGTGGTCACCAACGCGTCCGGCAGATGGCCCAGGCGCTGGATCATGTCTTCCATCAACTGTTTGCCGCACTCGCGGCTGAAGGATTCGCCGTGTTCGATCAGGATCTCGCCTTTGAACCCGGCCAGCGCTTCCTTGAACCCGGCCGCCCGCTCCTGGCTGATGCTCAGTTCGGGGCGTGCGCCGATCAGGGCGATCTGCTTGGGCAACGGGTCGAGCAGGCTTCGCGTCAGTTGCAGGCTGGCTTCGCGATCATCGCTGATCACCGAGCAGAAATGCTCAGGCTCCATGACCCGGTCAATGGCGATGATCGGGACACCCTTGGCTTGCAACTGACGGTAACTGTCGTCACCGGTCGGCAGGCAACTGGCGACGATCAACGCGTCGCAACGACGGGCGCGGAACAGTTGCAGCAATTGCCGTTCGCTGTCCGGCGCGTCGTCGGAGCTGGCGATCAGCAACTGATAACCACGGGCCCGGGCACCTTGTTCCAGCAGTTTGGCGATGCGTGCGTAGCTGGGGTTTTCCAGGTCCGGCAAAATGAAGCCCAACGTGCGGGTGTGCCGACTGCGCAGCCCGGCCGCCTGGGGGTTGGGCGTGAAGCCATGTTGCTCGACGACCGCGCGCACGCGCTCGACGGTGGCGCTGCTGATGCGTTGCTGTTCGGCCTTGCCATTGATGACATAACTGGCGGTGGTCACGGACACACCAGCCAGCTGGGCGATATCACTGAGTTTCAACTCGGGTTTTCCTTGTTTGTCGGCCGACATTTTCGCCAATCCTACCCGATTCGGGCAGGCAACTATTGTCGCAGCCAATCCGACAAGTTGGGCTTCAAGGATGGGACATAATCGAGTAACGTGCCAATCATTCTAGATTAAACGTTTCAGCAAGCGTATTTTCTACGTTTCAGGTGCATTTGGCCGGTTCTGCCGTGAAACCGCCAAAAGTGATGATTAAGCGCCTAAGCTGACTCATTCAAAACAATACCTGGCACCTCAAGGTGCCAAAAAGGAGAAAGCATGCTCGAGCTCACCATAGAGCAGATTTCCATGGGCCAGTCGGCCGTGGACAAGTCCGCAGCGTTGCAGTTACTGGCTCGGCATCTGGTCACCGATGGTCTTGTGGCCGAAGGTTATCTCGCCGGTTTGCAAGCACGCGAAGCCCAGGGCTCGACCTTTCTCGGCCAAGGTATTGCCATCCCCCACGGTACGCCGGAAACCCGCGACCAGGTGTTTTCCACCGGTGTGCGGCTGATGCAGTTTCCCGACGGCGTGGATTGGGGCGACGGCCAGATCGTTTACCTGGCGATCGGCATCGCCGCCAAATCCGATGAACACTTGCGGCTCCTGCAACTGCTGACCCGCGCCCTTGGCGAGACCGATCTGGGCCAGGCCCTGCGTCGCGCCAGCTCTGCCGAAGCCTTGCTGAAACTGCTGCAAGGCGCGCCGCAGGAGCTGGCGCTGGATGCACAGATGATCGGCCTGGGTGTGTCGGCCGATGACTTCGAAGAACTGGTCTGGCGCGGTGCCCGTTTGCTGCGTCAGGCAGATTGTGTGAGCAATGGTTTCTCCGCCGTGTTGCAACAGGTCGAAGCGCTGCCACTCGGCGATGGCCTGTGGTGGTTGCACAGCGAACAGACGGTCAAGCGTCCGGGCCTGGCCTTCGTCACCCCGGACAAACCGATGCGTTATCTCGGTCAGCCACTGAGTGGTCTGTTCTGCCTGGCCAGCCTCGGCGAGGCGCATCAGGCCTTGCTCGAACGCCTTTGCGCGCTGCTGATCGAAGGCCGTGGCCATGAACTGGGCCGCGCCACCAGTAGTCGTAAAGTCCTCGAAGTGCTCGGCGGTGAGTTGCCGGCGGACTGGCCGAGCGCGCGCATTGCACTGGCCAACGCCCACGGCTTGCACGCACGCCCGGCGAAAATCCTTGCGCAACTGGCGAAGAGTTTTGAAGGCGAGATTCGCGTCCGGCTCGTCGAGGGACAGGACAGCGCCGTGTCGGTGAAGAGCTTGAGCAAGTTGCTCAGCCTCGGCGCCCGTCGCGGCCAGGTACTCGAATTTGTCGCCGAGCCAAGCATTGCCGCCGACGCCTTGCCAGCCTTGCTGGCCGCGATCGAAGAAGGCCTCGGTGAAGAAGTCGAGCCATTGCCGGTGGTGAGCCAACAGCGCGAAGTCGTCGCGGATGTGGCCGAAGTGTTGCTCGCCCCGGCGTCCGGCAGCGTGGTTCAAGCCATACCGGCAGCACCGGGCATTGCCATCGGCCCGGCACACATTCAAGTGCTGCAAACCATCGAATACCCGTTGCGCGGTGAGTCTGCCGCCCTTGAACGCGAGCGCCTCAAGCAAGCGCTGGCAGATGTGCGTCGCGACATCGAAGGGTTGATCGAGCGCAGCAAATCCAAAGCCATTCGCGAAATCTTCATCACCCACCAGGAAATGCTCGACGACCCGGAATTGACCGATGAAGTCGAGACTCGTCTCAAGCAGGGCGAAAGCGCTGAAGCGGCGTGGATGGCCGTGATCGAAGCGGCGGCGACACAACAGGAAGCGCTGCAGGATGCCTTGCTCGCCGAGCGCGCGGCAGATTTGCGCGATATCGGCCGACGCGTGCTGGCGCAACTGAGCGGCGTCGAAACCCCGAGTGAACCTGATCAGCCGTACATTCTGGTGATGGATGAAGTCGGTCCTTCCGACGTGGCGCGTCTCGATCCTACCCGCGTCGCCGGCATTCTTACCGCCCGGGGCGGCGCCACTGCGCACAGCGCCATCGTCGCCCGTGCGCTCGGTATTCCGGCGTTGGTCGGCGCAGGGGCGGCGGTGTTGCTGCTGGCACCGGGCACGCCGTTGCTGCTCGACGGCCAGCGCGGTCGTTTGCATGTCGATGCCGATGCGGCGACCTTGCAGCGTGCCACCGAAGAGCGTGACACCCGCGAGCAACGCTTGAAAGCGGCGGCCGAACAGCGTCATCAACCGGCACTGACTACCGATGGTCACGCGGTGGAAGTGTTCGCCAACATCGGTGAAAGCGCCGGCGTCACCAGCGCTGTGGAGCAGGGTGCTGAAGGCATTGGCCTGCTGCGTACCGAACTGATTTTCATGGCCCACTCGCAAGCGCCGGACGAAGCGACCCAGGAAGTCGAATACCGTCGCGTGCTCGATGGCCTCGCTGGTCGCCCCCTGGTGGTGCGCACCCTCGACGTCGGCGGCGACAAACCGCTGCCGTATTGGCCGATCGCCAAGGAAGAGAACCCCTTCCTCGGCGTGCGCGGCATTCGCCTGACCTTGCAGCGTCCGCACATCATGGAAGCGCAATTGCGCGCCCTGCTGCGGGCTGCTGACAACCGCCCGCTGCGCATCATGTTCCCGATGGTCGGCAGCGTTGACGAGTGGCGGCAGGCGCGGGACATGACCGAACGGCTACGTCTGGAAATCCCGGTGGCGGACCTGCAACTGGGGATCATGATCGAGGTGCCATCGGCTGCACTGCTGGCGCCGGTGCTGGCCAAGGAAGTCGACTTCTTCAGCGTCGGCACCAACGACCTCACGCAATACACCCTGGCCATCGACCGTGGTCATCCGACCTTGTCGGCCCAGGCTGACGGCTTGCACCCGGCGGTGCTGCAACTGATCGACATCACCGTGCGCGCGGCCCATGCCCATGGCAAATGGGTCGGCGTGTGCGGCGAGCTGGCGGCCGATCCGCTGGCGGTGCCGGTGCTGGTCGGTCTCGGCGTGGACGAGTTGAGCGTGTCGGGCCGCAGCATTGCCGAGGTCAAGGCGCGCATTCGCGAACTCAGTCTGACCCAGACTCAAACCCTTGCCCGACAGGCCCTGGCCGTCGGCAGCGCCAATGAAGTGCGCGCATTAGTGGAGGCCCTGTAATGGCCAAAATCCTGACCCTGACCCTCAACCCGGCACTGGACCTGACGGTGCAGTTGCCGTGCCTTGAACCCGGCCAGGTCAATCGCAGCGACGAGATGCACACCCACGCCGCCGGTAAAGGCGTGAACGTGGCGCAGGTGCTGGTGGACCTTGGGCATTCGCTCACCGTCTGCGGTTTTCTCGGCGAAGACAATCTTCAGGCGTTCGAAACCCTGTTTGCCAAACGCGGTTTTGTCGACGCGTTTATCCGCGTCCCCGGCGAAACCCGCAGCAATATCAAACTGGCGGAACACGACGGGCGCATCACCGACATCAACGGCCCCGGCCCCTTGGTGAGTGCAGCGGCGCAGCAGGCGTTGCTGGATCGCCTCGATCAGATTGCGCCGGGTCATGATGCCGTCGTCGTTGCCGGCAGCCTGCCTCAGGGCATCAGTCCCGAGTGGTTGCAGGCGCTGATTGTGCGCTTGAAGAATCTTGGTTTGAACGTCGCCCTGGACACCAGTGGCGAAGCGTTGCGCGCGGCGCTCAAGGCCGGCCCGTGGCTGATCAAACCCAACACCGAAGAACTGGCCGAAGTGCTCGGCTGCGAAGTGGTGTCGGTCGCGGCTCAAGCCGAGGCAGCGAGCCGCTTGCATGCGCAAGGCATCGAGCACGTGGTGATTTCCCACGGCGCCGATGGCGTGAACTGGTTCAGTGTCGGTTCGGCGATGCATGCCACGCCACCCAAGGTTAGCGTCGCCAGCACGGTCGGGGCGGGTGATTCGCTGTTGGCCGGCATGCTCCACGGTCTGCTCAGCGCCGACACACCGGAACAGACCCTGCGCACCGCCACGGCGATTGCCGCGATGGCGGTGACCCAGATCGGTTTCGGCATCGGTGATGCGGCTCAATTGGCGCGGCTTGAACAGGGTGTGCGCGTGCGTCCCCTGACAGAACAATAAGAGGGTTTGTCATGAAGTTAGCCATTGTTACGGCTTGCCCCAACGGCATGGTCACCAGCGTGCTGTGCGCCCGTTTGCTCGATGCGGCAGCGCAGCGTCAGGGCTGGAGCACCAGTGTCGAAGTCAACGATGTCGCGCACCCTGAACGCCAATTGTCGGCGGCAACGATCGAGGCGGCCGAGTGGGTATTGCTGGTGACCAGCACGCCGGTGGACATGTCGCGATTCGTCGGCAAACGCGTGTTCCAGAGTACCCCGGCGCACGCCCTGCAAGATGTCGAAGCCGTGCTGCGTCGTGGTGCCGAAGAAGCTGAAGTTTACGTCGCACCTGCAGCGGTCGCCGAACCTGTAGCTGTCACGAAAAACGCACCCCGCCTGGTCGCGATCACCGCGTGCCCGACCGGCGTTGCTCATACCTTCATGGCCGCTGAAGCCTTGCAGCAAGCGGCGAAACGTTTGGGCTACGACCTGCAGATCGAAACACAAGGCTCGGTCGGTGCACGCAATCCGTTGAGCGCGACGGCAATTGCCGACGCCGACGTGGTGCTGCTGGCCTGCGATATCGAAGTCGCGACCGAGCGTTTTTCCGGCAAGAAAATCTACCGTTGCGGCACCGGCATCGCCTTGAAGCAAGCCGAAGCGACGCTGAACAAAGCGCTGGCCGAAGGCAAACAGGAAAGCGCCGCGACCGGCGCCAACGGCCCGGTCAAAAAGGAGAAGACCGGCGTCTACAAACACCTGCTGACCGGCGTGTCGTTCATGCTGCCGATGGTGGTGGCGGGCGGTCTGATGATCGCGTTGTCGTTCGTCTTCGGCATTACCGCCTTCAAGGAGGAAGGCACACTCGCCGCCGCCCTGATGCAGATTGGCGGCGAGACCGCGTTCAAACTGATGGTGCCATTGCTGGCGGGTTACATCGCCTACTCGATTGCCGACCGCCCGGGGCTTGCGCCGGGGATGATCGGTGGTCTGCTGGCGAGCACGTTGGGCGCCGGTTTCATCGGCGGGATCATTGCCGGTTTCATCGCCGGTTACGCGGCGCAGGCGATCAATCGGTATGCGCGTTTGCCACAAAGCCTTGAGGCGCTGAAACCGATCCTGATCATCCCGTTGCTGGCGAGTCTGTTCACCGGGTTGGTGATGATCTACGTGGTCGGCAAACCGGTGGCCGGGATGCTCGCGGGGCTCACGCATTTCCTCGACAGCATGGGCACCACCAACGCTATTCTGCTCGGCGTATTGCTGGGCAGCATGATGTGCGTCGACCTCGGTGGGCCGATCAACAAGGCGGCCTATGCGTTTTCGGTGGGGCTGCTGGCGTCGCAAAGTTATGCACCGATGGCGGCGACGATGGCCGCCGGGATGGTGCCGCCGATTGGCCTGGGCATCGCCACGTTCATTGCCCGACGCAAGTTCGCCCAGACTGAGCGCGAGGCCGGGAAAGCGGCACTGGTGCTGGGGCTGTGTTTTATCTCCGAAGGGGCGATTCCGTTTGCCGCCAAGGACCCGCTGCGGGTGATTCCGGCGAGCATTGCCGGTGGTGCGCTGACGGGCGCACTGTCGATGTATTTCGGCTGCAAACTGATGGCGCCGCACGGGGGATTGTTTGTGTTGGCGATTCCGAATGCGATCAACCATGCGTTGCTGTATTTGCTGGCGATTGTGGCCGGGAGTTTGCTGACGGCGGTGGTGTATGCGGTGGTCAAGCGGCCGGAAGTTGCTGAGCTGGCGGTAGAACCCGTCAGCGCCTGACGCAAACCTGCAGGAGCCAGGCTTGCTCGCGAAAGCGGTCTTTCAGCCAACATAGATGTTGAATGCGAGTCCGTCATCGCGGGCAAACCCGCTCCCACAGTGATCTCTTTCGTACACAAGATTTGTGGCAAACGCCTTAACCTGCGGGCTTGCCCGCGATGGCGTCAGTGGCAACACCATCAAGCCGGGGTTTTGTACTCATTCTCCCGCTGCAACGCCCGCGCCTGAACCACATCCAGCACCGTACAGCCCTCTCGCATCAGCAGATGCACGGCGCGGGTGATCCGCGTCAGATCACAATCGGAAATGTTTTTCAGATTCAGGCTGGTGAACGTGTCTGCCAGATCGCGAACAACGGTGAAGCGATGCATGGCGCAGGCGGTGAGTTCGCTGAGTTCTTTGTGGGTGTTGACGAAGAGCACCGGTGTTTCGGCGTCGTAGGTGTCGATCGGGAGGTAACGCGGCATGACTTGGAACATGATGTAACTCCTGTAATTGGAGCTACCACCACTCGCGGCCAAACGAGGGTGGCAGCCATACGCGGGTTGGCCGACCGGGTACAGGAACCGGCACACCCGAAGGTGTCCCACGCACAGCTGCCATAAAACAACGCCTCAGGCACGAAGTACCTGAGGAGGTGTTGTTACGCTGTAGCGTTCCTGCACCGACCGGCCAAGGTCGTTCGCGGTGTTTTCCGCGAGCCCGAACTATGGAGTCGATCCCGAAACGCGGCAACAAGATACGTTGTAGGAAACGTCTTGAAAAGTTGTGTGCCTCGCGATGATCATTTCCGCCCGTGTGGGAGAACGATGCAGGCCTTGTAGGAGCCGTGTCATCCGTGGGTCATGCAGGCGTGTTTTAGTTTTCCTTTTTCAGGGAGAACACCATGAGCGAATTCAACCTCGGTCGCCGTCGTGTCATGCAAGCGGTCGGCGCCGGGCTGTTGATGCCCAGCCTTGCACCGGCGGTGATTGCGTCGGTCAAGGACCGGCCGCAACTCACCGATGGCGTGCAGTCCGGCGACGTGCTGGGTGATCGGGCAATGGTCTGGAGCCGTAGCGATCGTGCGGCGCGGATGGTGGTGGAATGGGACACGCGGAGTCTGTTCACCAACCCTCGGCGTTTTGTCTCGCCACTGGCTGATGCCCGCAGCGATTTCACCGCGCGTGTGGAGCTCACCGGTCTGCCTGCCGATCAGGCGATTTTCTATCGCGTGCACTTCGAAGACGCCCAGAGCGGTGTCACCAGCGAACCCTGGTTCGGTCACCTGCGCAGCGTGCCGCAGACCCGGCGCGACATCCGTTTCGTCTGGAGCGGCGACACCGTCGGCCAGGGGTTCGGCATCAACCCGGAGATCGGCGGCATGCGCATCTACGAAGCCATGCGCCTGCGCCTGCCGGACTTCTTTATCCACAGCGGCGACACCATCTACGCCGACGGTCCGGTGCCCGCGCAGCTGACCACGGAAAGCGGCCGCGTGTGGCGCAACATCACCAGCGAGGCCAAGAGCAAAGTCGCCGAAACCCTCGATGAGTATCGCGGCAATTACCGTTACAACCTGATGGACGAAAACGTCCGTCGCTTCAACGCCGAAGTGCCGCAGATCTGGCAGTGGGACGACCACGAAGTGGTGAACAACTGGTCGCCGGGCAAGCAACTGGACGAGCGCTACAAGAGCAAGGATATCCACAGCCTGGTGGGGCGCGCGCGCCAGGCCTGGCTGGAATATGCACCGATGCGGTTGCAGAGCGCCGACGGTGGCGGGCGGATCTATCGCCAAATCAGTTATGGGCCGATGCTGGATGTGTTTGTGCTCGATATGCGCAGCTATCGCGAAGCCAATGACAACAATCTGGGGGCCGCCAAACCCTTTCTCGGACGTGAGCAACTGGACTGGCTCAAGCGTGAATTGAAGGCCTCCAGCGCCCAGTGGAAAGTCATCGCCGCCGACATGCCGATCGGTCTCGGCGTGCCCGATGGCGAAATCAGCCCCGGCGTGGCGCGCTGGGAAGCGGTGGCCAATGGCGATCCGGGACCGGCCCAGGGGCGAGAGCTGGAAATCGCTGAATTGCTCGGGTTTCTACGGGCGCAACAGGTGCGCAATTTCGTGTTCCTCACGGCGGATGTGCATTACTGCGCGGCACATCATTACCACCCGGATCGGGCGGCGTTTCAGGATTTCGAACCGTTCTGGGAGTTTGTCGCCGGGCCTTTGAATGCGGGGAGTTTCGGGCCTAACCCGCTGGATAAAACCTTCGGTCCTGAAGTGGTGTTCGAGAAGGCACCGCCGGCGCAGAACACCTCGCCGTTTGCCGGGTTTCAGTTTTTTGGCGAGGTGAATATCGAGGGAGCGACGGGGGCGATGAGTGTGGTATTGCGGGATCTGGATGGGGTGAGTGTGTTTGAGCAGAAATTGCAGCCAATGTAAGAACAAATAGGCATTACTGACTTGAGTGCGGTGACCGCTTATTGCCAATCAATATAATTGTCTGTCATTTCTTACAGGTGTTTTGTGGTGGGTTTTATTTAGGCTAAACCAAAACCAACCGAGTAATAGCTGATGAAATATATAAAAGGACAATCAGGGTCAGCATGGAAGACCGTTGTATCTCTGATCTTTTGTGCGCTCGCGCTCTCTGCTTGCAAAAAAACCAATGAAACTAATGCAGGTATATGTAATGGGGATTGGGGATTAGTCGCAGGTTGGGTTTGTGATATCGGTTTTCCCGGAAACGAAAAGAACTGCTTTATTTTCGCAAAGGATGTAGATCGTAACGGTGCTTACCGAAGCAATACGAGCGACGTCTGTATCCTTGATTACCAGATGGATCAAGAAGCCATCGACTGCGACAAGATGTGCCGGGATCACGACTGTTCTAAAGTTCGATGCCCGGCTGCTCAGGACGTCGAGCGTATTGATAAGCGGCTCAATATCAAAAAGCAGCCCACAAGCAGCGACCCATTGACGTCACCTTGAGCTTCGCGTTGAGAACCTGCCCTGACGGCACATTTTCATGTGACGTCAGGTTGTTCACTTTCCCTCAGTAAACATCTCGGCGATAGCGACCTTGCTCGATCAGGCGGTCGACCTCTTCAATCCCCAGCACTTCGTTGAGCACGTGATCCACCCCTGAAGCCATGCCCTGCAAGCTGCCGCAGATGTAAATCACGGCGCCGTCGGCCAGCCATTGCTTGAGCAGATTGGCCGATTCACGCAAGCGATCCTGCACGTAGATCTTTTCAGCCTGATCCCGCGAAAACGCCAGGTCCAGACGCTCGATGTCCCCGGAAATCAACCACTCTTCCAGCTCGGCACGGCACAGGTAGTCATGCTCGCGATTGCGCTCGCCAAACAGCAGCCAATGGCGAGTCTGCCCATCGGCAATCCGCGCCTTGAGCAAACTGCGCAGCCCGGCCAGGCCGGTGCCGTTGCCCAGCAGGATCATCGGCACCGGTTCGACCGGCAGATGGAAACCGCTGTTGCGCCGTACCCGCAGACTGAGGGTGCTGCCCACCGGCGCGTGTTCGGTCAGCCATCCGGAACCGACGCCCAGGCTGCCGTCGGAATGCACCTCCTGGCGCACGATCAGTTCCAGCACGCCGTCGGCGGCAATCGAGGCGATGGAGTATTCGCGCATGGCCAACGGCACCAGCGCGTCCACCAGTGCTTGCGCGTGCAGGCCGACTAGGTGGGTGCGGTTCGAAGGTAATTGGCGAGTGGCGAGTGCTTGTTCCAGCGATTGCGACAAGCCATCAAGCACCACCGCCGCCCGCCCATCGATCCCAAGACCATCGAGGAAATGCTCGATCACCCACGGGCAGTTGCGGGGCAACACTTCCACCAGGTCACCGGCCAGCCAGCTGCTGGTGGTCGGGGCGGTGAGGCCCAGCAAGTACACCGGCGAACCGTTGCTGTCCGGGTTCATCAATTCGCGGCGGGTGAGCGTCCAGTTGTCGTAGCTCGGTGCTTGCCAGGTGTCCACGGGCGCCTGTCCGGTCAGCAGGCCGAGTTGTTGCTGCCAGTGACGCAAGGCGTAAGGGTCGCCGCAATCGACTTCCACGGGCGCGAACAGGTGCTTGCCGCCGTGCTCGCCGAGCCAGGTGTGCAAGCGGCGAGCGAAACCGCAGAAGTGTTGGTACTGGCGATCACCGAGTCCGAGCACCGCGTAATTCAGGCTCTCCAGGCTCAACGCGCGGCCCAGTACCTTGCGTTCGAAACCGCGAGCGCTGTCCGGCGCTTCGCCGTCACCGAAGGTACTGACTACGAACAGCGCGTTATTGGAATCACGCAGGTCCTGCTCGCTGACAGTGGCCAGCGGCTGAACCTTCACCGGCAAGCCTGCCGCTTGCAGTTGCCCGGCGGTCTGCCACGCCAGTTGCTCGGCAAACCCGCTCTGGCTGGCGAAACCGATCAGCCACGCCGGGGCATCGCTGTCTGGTTGTTCAAGGCCCTTGCGGGCGTCCTTGATCTGCTTTTTCTTGCGTCGACGATCCAGGTACAGCAACCAGCCGGTGATGAAAAACAGCGGCATGGTCAGCGCGCTGAGTGTCAGGACGATCCGGCCGACAATCCCGAAGTAACTGCCGACGTGCAGCGCGTAGAGGCTGGTCAGTAGCTGCGCCTTGAAGCTTTTGTCGCTGTAGCGGTCGTGGCGTTTGACGAGGCCGGTGGCCGGATCGAGGGTGATCTGGTTCAGCGCGCGGTCGTGCGGCGAGGAGTCCAACAGGTAAAACACGGTCGCCGGTTGTCCGGCCACGGGCGGCATGCGGATGTTGTAGGCGCTCAGTGTCGGACCGGCAGCGCTGTAGATGCTGCTCCACATCGCGGCGTAATCGGCGGTCGGTGCCGGGCCATCAGGCGCAGGACCACGATTGCGAACCCGCTCGTTCTGCGGTGAGTCGGACAGCAATCGGGTCAGGCCTTTGTTGTACCACTCGTAGGACCAGGACAACCCGGTCAGTGCCGCCAGGAGGTAAAACACCAGGCACCAGGTGCCGGCCACCGAGTGCAAATCCCAGTTGAAGCTGCGGCCCTTTTTCTTCCAGTCGAGGGTCAGCCAGGCGCGCCAGCTTTTCCACTGGCGCGGCCAGCGCAGGTAAAGGCCGGACAGGCAGAAAAACACCAGGATCAGCGTGCAGGCGCCGGTGATTTGTCGACCGGTATCGCCCATGGCGAGGAAGCGGTGCAGTTGCAGCATCAGGCCGAAGAAATCCTGGCCGATGGCGTTGCCCATGAACTCGGCGGTATAGGGATCGAAGTAGCGCATCTCGCCGCGACGCTCGCCCGGTGGCGGGGTAAAGGACACCCGTGCGGCGTTGCCGCTGTCGGTGTCGACCCAGATCATCGCGACTTTCTTGCCTGAGGCGCCTTCGATTTTTTCCACCAGCTCAGCGGGCGGCAGCACGCCGGCGACCTGTTTCTCGACCTGCAACACCGACGGGTTCAGTGCGCGCAGGATTTCATCCTCAAACGACACTGTCGCCCCGGTGATGCCCATGAGGGCCAGGACCAGCCCGGCACTGATACCGAAAAACCAGTGCAACTGGAACAGGGTTTTCTTCAACACGTTGCTCGCCTTGTCCGTTCGAAAATTGTCATCACGGCGCGCATTATGCCGTGGGCTGTCGAGAAGCATTCTTTTTTACGCACAAAAGCCCCGTTCATGTGGATGAACGGGGCTTTGACCTCACGCTTCCATCAGAAGTGGAAGTTGGCGCTCAGCAGGGCGGTACGACCCGCCGCCACGTGGGCATAGTGCGTCTGGAACACCTGGTCGAAGTAACGCTTGTCGGTCAGGTTCTGTACGTTGAGTTGCAGGTCGACGTTTTTGGTCAGGCGGTAGCTGGCCATCGCGTCGTAGCGCCAGTAGGAAGGAATCTCCACCGAGTTGGCGATGTTGCCGAACTGCGAATCAACGAATGTGGCACCCGCACCGATGGTCAACTTTTCCGGTATCACGTCATAGGTCGACCACAGGGTGAAGTTGTTCCGCGGGGTGCTCGGCATATGGTTGCCTTCATCGGCGGCGAGGGTGGTTTTGACCACTTCGCTTTCCATGTAGGTGTAGCCGCCGTAGACCTTCCAGTGACGGGTCAGCTTGCCGGTGTAGGTCAGTTCCAGGCCGTTGACCTGCTGTTCGCCGTCCAGCACTTGCGTGGTGGCGCCATCCGGATCGTCGATGCGGGCGTTGGTTTTCTCGGTGCGGAACAGCGCTGCGGTCAACGACAGGTCATCACCGAAGAAGTCCCACTTGGTGCCGATCTCGTAGTTGCGGTTCTTTTCCGGGTCGAGGTCGCTGTTGTTGGCGGCCAGTTCCAGGCTGCCGTTGCCGCTGGTTTCGCCGGCCGGGTTGCTGGAGGTCGAGTAGGCCGCGTAAATGCTGCCGTTCGGCAATGGGTTATAGACCACACCAATCTGGTAGTTCACCAGGTCGCTGGTGTTCTCCCGGGAGAAATTGCCCGCTACCGATCCACGACCACCGGTGCTGTAACCGCTGGATTCGGTCTTGTAGTTGTCATAACGCAGGCCCAGGTTCAGGGACCACTGCTCGTTGAACTTCAGCGTGTCGAACACATAGGCGGCGGCAGTCTTGGTGTCGGTATCGGTGAACGCCGTGCTGTCGGTGATCCGTCCGTTCCAGTTATCCCCAGGCGTCGGATTTTGCAGGCTGGTGCAGTCGCCGGAGCGCAAGAGTGCTGGGTTGCACGTCGTGCCGCTGGCGGCCGACGTCAGGATATACGGGCGGTTGTGGGTGTCCTGATAAGAAAACTCGACACCGGTGACCAGGCTGTGTTCGATGGCGCCGGTGTCGAACCTGGCGCTCAGGTCGGTCTGGTTGATCCAGCCGCTGGACGTCGAGTTACGGTTCTTGGTGCCACGGTACACGCTGCCCCTGGCGACGTTGCCCTTGCTGTCGTCCGGGTTGGTGACGATGTAGTCCAGGGTCGAGCGGGACATGCGGAAGCTGTTGGACACGGTCAGGTCTTCATTCAGATCGTGCTCGATCTTGAAGGTGCCGCTGTCATTGGTGGTTTCGCGATAGTCGCGATTGGTGATGCCGTAGAAATTGTCGCGATCGACATGCACCGGCTTGTCGACGTTGTACTTGCTGCGGGCCGGGTTCAGGGTCAGCGGAATGCCGTAGTCCGGCATGTCATCGGTTTCGACGTGGTAGTAACCGAGGGTCACGCGGGTATCGGTGCCCAGGCCGAAAGCGAACGTCGGTGCCACACCCCAGCGGCTGACGTCGACGGTGTCACGGCCCGCGACATTGGCTTCGTGTTTCATCAGGTTCAGGCGCAAGGCCGAGGTATCGGTCATCTGCTGGTTCAGGTCGAGTGTGGTGCGCTTGGTCTGATCCGAGCCCCAGGTGAAGCCGCCGTTGTAGAAGCTGCCCAGTTTGGCGGTCTTGCTCACCAGGTTCAGGCTGCCACCGGTGGAGCCGGCGCCGGTGAAGGCCGACCCCGGGCCTTTGCTGACTTCGATCGACTCAACGTTGAAGATTTCGCGGCTCTGGGACGCCGGGTCGCGCATGCCGTCCACGAAGGTGTCGCTTTCAGCGTTGAAGCCACGAATGATCGGACGGTCGCCCGCCGGGTTGCCGCCTTCGCCAGCACCGAAGGTGATGCCCGGTGTGGTGCGCAAAGCGTCGACCAGGCTGGTGGCGCCGGTGTCGCGGATCACTTGCTGCGGAATCACGGTGACGCTTTTCGGCGTCTCGCGCAGCGGTGCGGTGTATTTCTTGTTGGCCGACGTATCGGTCTTGTAGGAGGTGTCGTCCTGAGCTTCGCCGGTGATGTCGGTAGCGCCCAGGGAAATCACATTGCCCGGTGCTTTTTCGTCGGTTTTTTCAGCCGCGAAAACCATGTGGCCCGCGGAGCCGGCGGTGATCGCCACGCCAATTGCAGAAGCGAGTAAACGCGGTGAACTGACCGGTGATTGTGGTTGTTGGCGTGACATGTGAATTCCCCTCCCCAAGGATTTGAGGCCGCGGAATATAGGGTAGACGCGTCTATGTATCAATTGCGAAACGTTACTATTCGCACTGAATTTACATTCTTTACAATTTTCCTTTACGGTTTTTGCTGTTTCATTCGTCTCGGGGGTTTTACAGCGCCAATAAGAATCAATACCATTGGCGCCTCTTTGTCCTCAGGTGTATTCCCATGCTGCTGCACATCCCCGGCGTGTTCGCTAAAGAAGAGGTGCAGCGCATCCGCGAGGCTCTGGAACAGGCGGATTGGGCCGACGGCAAAATCACTGCCGGCTACCAGTCGGCCAAGGCGAAACACAATCTGCAACTGCCGGAAGGTCATCCGCTGGCCAAGGAAGTCGGCGCGGCGATGCTGGAGCGGTTGTGGAAGAATCCACTGTTCATGTCCGCGGCACTGCCGCACAAGGTTTTTCCTCCGTTGCTGAACTGTTACACGGCCGGGGGCAGTTTCGATTTTCATATCGACAACGCCGTGCGTCAGCCCAAAGGCAGCATCGAGCGTGTGCGCACCGACCTGTCGGCCACGCTGTTCTTCAGCGAGCCGGAGGATTACGACGGCGGTGAACTGGACATTCAGGACACCTTTGGCACCCAGCGCGTGAAGCTGCCTGCCGGTGACATGGTCCTGTATCCCGGCACCAGCCTGCACAAGGTCAATGCCGTCACCCGTGGCACTCGCTATGCCTCATTCTTCTGGACCCAAAGCCTGGTCCGCGAAGACAGCCAGCGCGCGCTGCTGTTCGAAATGGACGGGGCGATCCAGCAGCTGACGCAGGACATGCCGGATCACCCATCGCTGATCCGACTCACGGGCACGTACCACAACCTGTTGCGTCGCTGGGTCGACGTATGAGTTATCAATTGCGCCGCGAAGAAGTGCTCGACGGCGATCAACTCAAAGCCATGCTCAATGAAAGTCCGGCGCGTGCTGCTCAGGCGATCCTGATCGCTGCCCGCGAAGGGGTTCTCGATGCCCAGGCTTTGCTCGGCCAGATTCTGCTGGACGGGCAGGGGATCGAACAGGACCAGCCATTGGCCGTGCGCTGGTTCGGGATCGCCGCGCAGCGCGGGCATCTGATGGCGCGCAACATGCTCGGTCGCTGCCACGAACACGGCTGGGGTTGCGTGGCGGATGCCACGGTCGCCGCCCAGCATTATCGCGTCGGCGCCGAAGCCGGGCTGGATTGGGCGATGTACAACTACGCCAATCTGCTGGCGACAGGGCGAGGGGTGATCGAGGATCAGCTGCAAGCGCTGGCACTCTACCGTCGCGCGGCGGAACTCGGTCATGCGAAGTCGATGAACCTGCTGGGACGTTATCTTGAAGACGGGCGGGTTTGCCCGGCGGATCCGGTCGGCGCTGTCGATTGGTACCGGCGTTCGGCGACGGGTGGGGATTTTCGTGGGCAGTTCAGTTATGCCGCGGTGCTGGCGGATGAGGGCAACGTCGAAGAGGCGCTGGTCTGGTTGCGCAAGGCATTGGCCGGGGGGAATTTGAATTTCCTGCGGGTGGCGAGTCAGACGTTGTTGAGCGCTGTGAATCCGCACATTCGTGAAATGGCGGCTCTCTATCATCAGCGCGTCGTTCAGATGAGCGATGAGCGGTCCGTGCCAGGGGGTGTTGAGCTGGTTTAAATCACTATGATTGGAAACTAATCAAATCTCATCAATGGCTTCCTGGAGACGAAATCATGGCTGCTACCAAAGTGCTGACGGCCCATGTCCCCTTGGAACTGGCTGATAAAGTCGATCATATGGCTGCAAAGATGGAGCGTTCACGGGGCTGGATCGTGAAGCAAGCGCTTGCCGACTGGGTTGATCATGAAGAGGCGCGCAGCCGGCTTACTCGAGAGGCAATGGCAGATGTTGACGCCGGACGAGTGATTGATCATCAGTCTGTCCAGGCCTGGGCAGAAAGTTTGGATACTGATAAGCCGCTGCCGGTCCCGTACTGATGGAGTTGAAGTGGACGAGTAAGGCGTTATCGGACCTCGCCCGACTTTTTGATTTTCTTGCAGTGGTCAATCGTCCAGCTGCAGCCCGCACCGTGCAATCTCTCACTCAGGCTCCTACAGCTTTACTCAGCAATCCGCGGATCGGAGAACGGGTTGACGAGTTTGTACCGCGAGATGTGCGACGACTTTTGGTCGGTCATTACGAAATGCGGTATGAGATTCAAGGCTCAACGCTCTACATCCTTCGTCTTTGGCATGTGAGATAAGACCGCTAACAGTCGCTCCGACCGCCCTGAGTGTCTGTTACAAAAAAGCCCATGACTCGTCATGGGCTTTTTGATTTCTGCGTGCAGCGTTTTACACGTAGAACGACTTCAGCGGCGGAAAGCCGTTGAATTCAACCGCGCTGTAACTGGTGGTGTACGCACCGGTCGACAGCCAGTACAAACGATCACCGATCGCCAGGTTCAGCGGCAGGCCGTATTTGTAGTTCTCGTACATGATGTCGGCGCTGTCGCAGGTCGGGCCGGCGATGACCACTTCTTCCACTTCGCCTTTCTTCTCGGTCCAGATCGGGAACTTGATGGCTTCGTCCATGGTTTCGATCAGGCCGGAGAACTTGCCCACGTCCGTGTACACCCAGCGCTCGACGGCGGTACGGGATTTACGCGCCACCAGTACCACTTCGCTGACCAGGATGCCGGCGTTGGCGATCAGCGAACGGCCCGGCTCCAGGATGATTTCCGGCAGGTCATCACCGAAGTCTTCCTTGAGGAAACGGATGATTTCTTCGGCGTAGGTTTCCAGGCTGTTGGTGCGGGTGATGTAGTTGGCCGGGAAGCCGCCGCCCATGTTGATCAGTTTGAGGTGGATGCCGTCTTCTTCTTTCAGACGCTCGAAGATCACTTTGACCTTGGCGATCGCCGCGTCCCAGACGCTGATGTCGCGCTGTTGCGAACCGACGTGGAACGAGATGCCGTAAGGCACCAGGCCCAGGTCGCGAGCGAGGATCAGCAGGTCCATGGCCATGTCGGTCTGGCAGCCGAATTTGCGCGACAACGGCCAGTCAGCGGTGGTCGAGCCTTCGGTAAGGATGCGCACGTAGACTTTCGAACCCGGTGCCGCCTTGGCGATGTTGCGCAGGTCGGCTTCGGAGTCGGTGGCATACAGACGCACGCCCTTCTCGTAGAAGTAGCGAATGTCCTTGGATTTCTTGATGGTGTTGCCATAGCTGATGCGATCCGGGCCGACGCCCTGGTTCATCACTTTGTCGAGCTCGTAGATCGAAGCGATGTCGAAGTTCGAGCCTTTCTCTTTGAGCAGGTCGATGATTTCGACGGCCGGGTTGGCCTTGACCGCGTAGTAGACCTTGGCGAATTCGAAACCGGCGCGCAGGTCGTCATAGGCCTGGCTGATCATCGCGGTGTCGATCACCACGAACGGGGTTTCTTGTTTGTCGGCGAAGGCCTTCATTTTCTGGAAGGTATCGCGCGCGAAATAGTCTTCGACGTTGATCGACATGCTGGGAACTCCTACTGGCAAACTGAAATTATCAATGGGCGCAAATGAACGTCCTCCGTATCCCCACTTTGGTTCGCCTACTTCCCAAGGCATGTCGCCGAAAGCAAAAAGGCCACGGGAGGCGGTGCTGCCCTTGGCCTTGCTGTCTCGTCGTCAGTACTTGAGCCGGATGGATCGTTTCCAGCATGGACGTTCGGCGCGAACTTTAGGGCGTGAGGGGCTTGAGATCAACAAAAAATGTCGCGTTTTTGCACACTTCCGTCGTGCGGTCCCGGACAGTTACTGATGTAACCGACCTGCATGACAGTGTGATGTTCCCCGAATGAGGAATTCTGGAGGGATTTACATCGCCTTTGTGGCGAGGGAGCTTGCTCCCGCTGGGCCGCGAAGCGGTCCCGGATTCAGGCAATGCAGTTCTTCAGAAGGACCGCATTGCCTGATTTACGGCTGCTTCGCAGCCGAACGGGAGCAAGCTCCCTCTCCACAGGGTCGGTCAGGCGACAGCAGTCTCGGCTGGCGAAACAATGCTGGTCTTGCCCCCACGGGATTTGCCCGAGCTCAAATACTCGGCAATCGATTCCTGAGTCACTTCCCCGAGGAACACCCGCTCGGCATCCATCACCGGCAACCACGAGCGATTGAACTCGTACATCCGCGACAGCAGGATGCGCAAATGCTCGTCGTACGCCGCGGTGGCATTGAACTCACGCAGGTATTGCGCGCAAGTGCCGGTCTGACGGTGCAGGTCGCGACGTCGTACATAACCGAGCGCCTTGTTCTCACCATCGGTGACCACCACGTAACGACGGTCCAGTTCGTCCATCAATTCCAGTGCTTCGGTCACCGAGGTTTCCGGACTGACCGACGGCGCGTTGTCCGCCGCGTCTTCAGCCTTCACCAGCAACAGACGCTTGAGCGTGCTGTCCTGGCCGACGAAGTTGCTGACAAAGTCGTCCGCCGGGTGCGCAAGCAAAGTGTCTGGATGGTCAATCTGCAACAGTTTGCCGGCGCGGAAGATTGCAATCTTGTCGCCCAGTTTGATCGCTTCGTCGATGTCGTGGCTGACCATGATTACGGTCTTGTTCAGCGCGCGCTGCATCTCGAAGAATTCGTTCTGGATCATCTCGCGGTTGATCGGGTCGACCGCGCCGAACGGTTCGTCCATCAACAACAGCGGTGCATCCGCCGCCAGTGCGCGAATTACGCCGATCCGCTGCTGTTGGCCGCCGGACAGTTCCCGCGGGTAGCGCGTCAGATACTGCTTGGGCTCCAGCTTGATCATGCTCATCAACTCGCGGGCGCGGTCGTGGCATTTCTGTTTGTCCCAGCCCAGCAGGCGCGGAACGATGGTGATGTTTTCCTCGATGGTCATGTTCGGGAACAGGCCGATCTGCTGGATCACATAACCGATGTTGCGACGCAGGGTCACTTCGTCGAGGTCGGTGGTGTCTTCGCCGTTGATCAGGATCTTGCCCGAGGTCGGTTTGATCAGGCGGTTGATCATCTTCAGCGTGGTGCTTTTGCCGCAGCCCGATGGCCCGAGGAACACACAGATCTCGCCTTCATTGACGGTCAGGCTCACCGAGTCCACGGCTTTCACATCTTTGCCGTTGCTTTGGAAGGTCTTGCTGAGGTTTTGAAGTTCGATCATTTCAGGAGTCCTTTTGGAGTCAGCGTGCGTTGCAGCCATTGCAGAAGCAGGTCGGCGAAGATGGCCAGGAGACTGACCAGCACGGCGCCGACGATCAGCATCGACATGTCGCTGCGGCTGATGGAAGCGAGAATGAGTACACCGAGGCCACCGGCGCCGATGGTCGCGGCGATGGTCATGACACCGATGTTCATGACCACGGCAGTGCGTACACCGGCGAGGATCACCGGCACGGCAATCGGCAGTTCGACCATGCGCAGGCGCTGGCCGAAAGTCATGCCGATGCCGCGCGCGGCTTCGCGAATACCCGGTTCAACGCCGGTCAGGGCGAGGTAGGTGTTACGCATGATCGGCAGCAGCGAGTACAGAAACACCGCGGTGATCGCCGGCATCGGACCCAGGCCCTGGCCGAATTTCGAGTAAAACGGCAGCAGCAGACCGAACAGTGCAATCGACGGCACGGTCAGCAGCACCGTGGCGCTGGCTTGCAAGGGGCCGGCGAGCGTCGGGAAGCGCGTCATCAGAATGCCCAGCGGCACGCCGACCAGAATCGCCAATGTCACGGCGATGCCGACCAAGGTGATGTGCTGCCAGGTCAGGTGCAGCACCAGCGGCCAGTCGAGATGGGAAAAGGCGTTGAGAAATTCCATGGCTTTTCCTCCTTAGTTGAGTGGATGCTGGCGCAGGAAATCGGCGGCAACGGATGAAGGGCTTTCGTGATCGACATCGACCCGTGCGTTCAACGCACGCATGGTGTCGTCATCGAACAGCTCGGCCAGTGGCTTGATCTCCTCCGCGAGTTTCGGGTGGGCATCGAGGTAAGCCTGACGCACCACCGGCGCGGCGGTGTAGTCCGGGAAGTAGTGCTTGTCGTCTTCGAGCAGCTTGAGCTTGAAGGCGTTCAGGCGACCGTCGGTGGTGTAGACCAGGCCGGCAAATACCTGGCCATTGCGCAGGGCGGTGTAGACCAGCCCGGCATCCATCTGCCGGATGTTTTTGCGGGTCAGGTTCATGCCGTAAAGGTCGACCATGCCGTCCAGGCCGTCGGAACGGTTGGCGAACTCGGTGTCCAGCGCGACCAGGTGATTAGTCTTCGCCTCAGCCTGCAGCACCGTGTTCAGCTCGCTGATGGTGTTGATCTGCGGGTAGGCCTTCGCGGTTTTTTCCGGCAGGGCCAGGGCGTAGGTGTTGCTGAATTTCGACGGAGTGAGCCAGATCAGGCCTTTTTTCGCGTCGAGTTCTTTCACCTTGGCGTAGGACTGAGCACTGTCGAGTTTTTCGGTGACATGGTTGTAAGCCACCAACGACACACCGGTGTATTCCCACATCAAATCCAGCTGACCACTTTCGTGGGCGCTGCGGGCCAGGTTGCTGCCCAATCCGCCGGTCACCTGGGTGTCATAACCCTTGGTGCGCAGGTATTGGGCGGTGATTTCCGCGAGCAGGGTTTGCTCGGTGAACACCCGGGCGCCGATGCGGATCACGGGTTTTTCAGCGGCTTGGGCAAATCCTGCGAACAGCAGGGCGCAGCCTATAAATAAGCATATTTTTTTCATGTCAGTTCCTTTGCCGAGGCTTAAGACGGGCGCAAGCCGCGTTCGAGCCAGAGGCGGCTGGCGAGTGTCACCAGACCGTCGAGCAGCAAGGCCAGCAGGGCGGTGCAGGCCGCGCCGAGCAGCAGTTGCGGCTGATTGTTCAGGGCAATGCCGGGGAAAATCAGGCTGCCCAGGCTGTTGGCACCGATCAGGAACGCCAGTGGCGCGGTACCGACGTTGATCGCCAGCGCCACACGCACACCGCCGATGATGATCGGCACGGCGTTCGGCAGTTCGACCCGCCACAGCACTTGAGTCGGCGTCATGCCGATGCCGACGGCCGCTTCCTTGAGTGAACCCTGGACGTTTTTCAGGCCTTCATAGGTGTTGCGCACGATCGGCAACAACGAGGCGAGGAACAGGGCGAAGATCGCGGGGCCGCTGCCGATGCCGAGGATACCCAGGGCGATGGCGAGTACGGCGAGAGGCGGCACGGTGTTGCCGATGTTGAAGATCTGCATGAAGCGTTCAGCGCGGCCCACCATGGTCGGGCGGCTGAGGAAGATACCGGCGGGGATGCCCACAACGAGGGCGGCCAGCATGGAAACGAGGACGAGAATCAGGTGAGCTTGCAGGTAAAACAACAAATCGTCGCGGTAATGTTCGATCGTGTTGATGCCAATCCAGTGGACCAGCAGGGCCAGAAGGGCGACGACAACCGCACCTCCTGTCAGCCCCTTGCCATAGCGAATAGCCACAGGCGGACTCCTTTTTTTCTTTGTCGGCGAACGCAGTCCCGAG
Organism: Pseudomonas sp. NFX71; assembly: GCF_048079215.1. Classification (NCBI taxonomy): domain Bacteria; kingdom Pseudomonadati; phylum Pseudomonadota; class Gammaproteobacteria; order Pseudomonadales; family Pseudomonadaceae; genus Pseudomonas; species Pseudomonas sp. NFX71. The sequence continues at coordinate 2,861,590 of NZ_CP182230.1, forward strand.
TGGCAATGCCATTCCTGGCTGCCGGGATTATCAACGTTCGCGAGAAGCAGCTCTTCATGCTGATGCAACCGCATGAGATCGAGCCATAAGCGCAGCCTCGTCAGGCTAACTTGCAGGTTCTTCAAACCCTGCTACGAGAGCTGTAACAGGGGAGTGGACGTCTCTACCTTTTAAAAGGTTCCATATTTAACAGCAGATAGCCACCCTTAATGCCCAGGCACGTCCCCGCGCGATGCCACAACACGCTCCTACAAAGATCCGTGTGGCGGGCCGAGCGGTGGTCTGCCAAGGTCTGTTTGCGCTATACTCGCCGCCCTTTTTTGAATCACCGCCAGGCGATTTCCCATGACCAAACAGGCCGCCGAAGTCGCGAAACGCCGCACTTTCGCCATTATTTCCCACCCCGATGCCGGTAAGACCACCATCACCGAGAAGCTCTTGCTGATGGGCAAGGCGATTGCGGTTGCCGGCACGGTGAAGTCTCGCAAGTCCGACCGCCATGCCACCTCCGACTGGATGGAAATGGAAAAGCAGCGTGGTATCTCGATTACCACGTCGGTCATGCAGTTCCCGTATCGCGATCACATGATCAACCTGCTCGACACCCCGGGCCACGAAGACTTCTCCGAAGACACCTACCGCACCCTGACGGCGGTCGACTCGGCGTTGATGGTTCTCGACGGTGGTAAGGGTGTAGAGCCACGGACCATCGCGCTGATGGACGTCTGCCGTCTGCGTGATACGCCGATTGTCAGCTTCATCAACAAACTCGACCGTGACATCCGCGACCCGATCGAACTGCTCGACGAAATCGAAGCGGTCCTGAAGATCAAGGCTGCACCCATCACCTGGCCGATCGGTTGCTACCGCGACTTCAAGGGCGTTTATCACCTCGCCGATGACTACATCATTGTGTACACCGCCGGTCACGGTCACGAGCGTACCGATGTGAAAATCATCGAGAAGCTCGACTCCGACGAAGCCCGCGCGCATCTGGGTGATGAATACGATCGCTTCGTCGATCAGCTGGAGCTGGTGCAGGGCGCCTGCCACGAATTCAATCAGCAGGAATTCCTCGACGGCCAACTGACACCGGTGTTCTTCGGTACTGCGCTGGGCAACTTCGGTGTCGATCATGTGCTCGACGCCGTGGTCGATTGGGCGCCGAAACCGCTGGCCCGTGTCGCCAACGAACGCACCGTGGAACCGGTCGAAGAGAAATTCACCGGCTTCGTGTTCAAGATCCAGGCGAACATGGACCCGAAACACCGCGACCGTATCGCCTTCATGCGTATCTGCTCCGGCAAATACGAGAAGGGCATGAAGATGCGCCACGTGCGCACCGGCAAGGATGTGCGCATCGGCGATGCCCTGACGTTCTTCTCTTCCGAGCGTGAGCAACTGGAAGAGGCGTTTGCCGGCGACATCATCGGCCTGCACAACCACGGCACCATCCAGATTGGCGACACCTTCACCGAAGGCGAAGTCCTGGGCTTCACCGGTATCCCGCACTTCGCTCCGGAACTGTTCCGTCGCGTGCGCCTGCGTGACCCGCTGAAATCCAAGCAACTGCGTCAAGGCTTGCAGCAATTGGCCGAAGAAGGCGCCACCCAGGTGTTCTTCCCCGAGCGCAGCAACGACATCATCCTCGGCGCCGTCGGTGTGCTGCAGTTCGATGTGGTCGCCAGTCGCTTGAAAGAGGAATACAAGGTCGAGTGCTCCTACGAGCCGATCACCGTGTATTCCGCACGCTGGATCGATTGCGACGATAAGAAGAAGTTCGAGGAGTTCCAGGTCAAGGCCGTGGAAAACCTCGCGGTTGACGGCGGCGGTCACCTGACGTACCTGGCCCCGACCCGGGTCAATTTGGCGTTGATGGAAGAGCGCTGGCCGGATGTGAAATTCCGTGCGACGCGTGAGCATCACTAAGCGCTGAGTTGAAACAATAAAAAGCCCCGGTCGCGAAAGCACCGGGGCTTTTTCATACCTGACGCGGTCAACGGTGGGAGCCAGCCTGCTGGCGATGGCATTTTTTCATTCAATCAATGTGTTGAATGTCACTCCGCTATCGCCAGCAGGCTGGCTCCCACAGGGATCAGCGTTGTTGGTGGGTTTGGGTATAAACATTATTCCAAACCAGTCTCCCCATCCATGGCATTTCCCGCGCATCGTCAGAGTCCTATCTGGAGAACCCGCCCCATCGGAACCGAATGTCTCTCAGTGCCGTCGGGCTTCAACGTTTCACCTGTAAAAGGATGGAATCGGTCATGAGCATTTTTCAACGCATTGTGTTGTTGCTGAAGGTTTTGGTCCTGCTGTCGGTTGGCATGTCAGCGGCGTGGGCGGAATGTTCGTCTCATGATGAGCAAGCGTCGAGCGGGCAGGTGACGCACTCCGGGCTGATGATCGCCGCGTCCGAGTCGGAGCCCGGCGATCAAGGTCAGGGCGGCAGCGCGGATGATGACGATTCGACCACCGAGGATCCGGATGCCGATACCGATGAAGATGAAGGGGCTTAAGTAGCAGGCAAAAGAAAACCCCTTCTGCCCTGACTGATGCGCAGCCAGGGCAGAAGGGGTTTTTGAACAGGCCGGGTGTCCCCTGTGGCAGCGAGCAAGCCCGCTCCCACAGGTTTTTCTTCGCCCGTTATGCCGCGCCGTCGAGGAACTGCTCGGCGTAGTGGCACGCCACCTGGCGGTTATCGAGAGGGCGCAAGGCTGGCTCTTCGGTTTTGCAGCGGTCGGTTGCGTACGGGCAGCGCTTGTGGAAAGCGCAACCCGACGGCGGGTTCAACGGGTTGGGCAACTCGCCGACGATCTTGATTTTCGGCTTGTTGGGGTCCGGGTGAATGGTCGGGGTGGCCGACAGCAGCGCCTGGGTGTACGGGTGCAACGGGCGTTCGTAGATGTCGTTCTTCGGGCCCATTTCCACCGGGCGGCCGAGGTACATCACCATCACGTCATCGGCAACGTGTTGCACCACCGCGAGGTTGTGGGAGATGAACACGTACGCCGTGTTGAACTCCTGCTGCAGATCCATGAACAGGTTCAGCACCTGCGCCTGGATCGACACGTCCAGCGCCGAGGTTGGTTCGTCCGCGACCAGCACTTTGGGCTGCAACATCATTGCGCGGGCGAGGGCGATCCGCTGGCGCTGACCGCCAGAGAACATGTGCGGGTAACGCTGGTAATGCTCAGGGCGCAAACCCACCTGCTTCATCATCGCCTGCACTTTCTCGCGACGTTCGGTTGCGCTCAGGCTGGTGTTGATCAACAGCGGTTCGGCCAGTTGATCACCGACTTTCTGCCGTGGATTCAACGAGGCGTAAGGGCTCTGGAACACCATCTGCACGTCTTTGCGCAGTTGCTTGCGCTGGGTCTTGTCGGCGCCGGCGACTTCCTGCCCGGCGATTTTCAACGAGCCGGAAGAGGGCTCTTCGATCAGCGTCAGGGCCCGGGCCAGGGTGGATTTGCCGCAACCCGATTCGCCTACGACGGCCAGTGTCTTGCCGGCTTCCAGTTCGAACGACACACCGTTCAGGGCGCGTACGGTCGCATGACCCTTGAACAGGCCACGGGACACTTCGTAGTGACGGGTGAGGTCGCGGGCGGTAAGTACGACGGCCATTACGCCACCTCCTGGTTCAGCGGGTAGAAGCAGCGGGCGAGGCTGTTGCTTTTCGGGTCAAGGGTCGGACGTTGCGCACGGCAGTTGTCCTGCACATACGGGCAGCGCGGCGACAGCAGGCAACCTTGCGGACGGTCATAACGACCGGGGACGATGCCTGGCAGCGTGGCCAGGCGCGTGGCGCCGAGGCTGTGTTCCGGAATCGCCTTGAGCAACGCTTCGCTGTACGGGTGCGCCGGAATGTCGAACAGCTGCGGCACCTGACCGACTTCAACCGCCTGGCCGGCGTACATCACGCACACGCGCTGAGCGGTTTCGGCCACGACCGCGAGGTCGTGAGTGATCAGCACCAGGCCCATGTTCTGCTCTTTCTGCAACGCCAGCAGCAGGTCCATGATCTGCGCCTGAATCGTTACGTCGAGGGCGGTGGTCGGTTCGTCGGCGATCAGCAGTTTCGGCTCGCCGGCAATCGCCATGGCGATCGCAACACGCTGGCTCATACCGCCCGACAGTTGATGCGGGTAGGCGTCCATACGGCTGGCGGCGCCCGGGATTTCCACTTTTTCCAGCAGTTCGATGGCGCGGGCGCGGGCTTGCTTGCCGGACATCTTCAGGTGCAGGCGCAGCACTTCTTCGATCTGGAAGCCGACGGTGTAGCTCGGGTTCAGCGCGGTCATCGGGTCCTGGAAGACCATGGCCAGGTCTTTGCCGACAATTTGCCGACGCTGACGGTTGCTGAGCTTGAGCATGTTCTTGCCGTCGAAATTCAGGGCGTCGGCGGTGACGATCCCCGGGTGCTCGATCAGGCCCATCAGCGCCATCATGGTCACGGATTTACCGGAGCCCGACTCGCCAACGATGGCCAGCACTTCACCCTTGTCCACGGAAATGTCGAGCCCGTCGACCACCGGAACGGCGTTCTTGTCGCCGAAGCGAACGTTGAGATTCTTGATTTCTAACAGTGACATTTGAATCTCCTCAGGCGGCGTTCTTGAGTTTCGGGTCCAGCGCATCGCGCAGGCCGTCGCCCATCAAGTTGATTGCCAGCACGCTGAGCAAAATGGTCAAACCAGGCAGACTGACGACCCACCAGGCGCGTTCGATGTAGTCGCGAGCCGAAGCCAGCATGGTGCCCCACTCAGGGGTTGGCGGTTGTACGCCAAGGCCGAGGAAGCCCAGTGCCGCGGCATCGAGAATCGCCGAGGAGAAGCTCAGGGTCGCCTGAACAATCAGTGGTGCCATGCAGTTAGGCAGCACGGTGACGAACATCAGGCGTGGCAGACCGGCACCCGCCAGGCGCGCGGCGGTCACGTAGTCGCGGTTCAATTCGCCCATCACCGCGGCGCGGGTCAGACGAACATAGGACGGCAACGAAACCACGGCGATGGCAATAATGGTGTTGATCAGGCCAGGGCCGAGGATGGCGACAATCGCCACGGCCAGCAGCAGGGACGGCAGGGCCAGCATGATGTCCATCAGACGCATGATGGTCGGGCCGAGCACGCGCGGGAAGAACCCGGCGAACAGACCCAGGAGGATGCCCGGAATCAGCGACATCACCACCGACGACAAGCCGATGAGCAGGGACAGGCGCGAACCGTTGATCAGTCGCGACAGCAGATCGCGACCCAGTTCATCGGTGCCGAGCAGGAACTGGATCTGCCCGCCTTCCAGCCAGGACGGCGGGGTCAGCAGGAAGTCGCGGTATTGCTCGCTCGGGTTATGCGGGGCAACCCACGGCGCGAAGATCGCGCAGAAAATCACCAGCAGCATGAACATCAGGCCGGCAACGGCGCCTTTGTTCTTGGAAAACGCCTGCCAGAATTCTTTGTACGGGGACGGATACAGCAGGCTTTGATCGACTGCTACCGCTGGAATTGGAGTGGTCATGGTCATGATGATCTCAGCGCTGATGACGGATGCGTGGGTTGGCAAAGCCGTAGAGGATGTCCACCACGAAGTTGACCAGAATCACCAGGCAGGCGATTAACAGGATGCCGTTCTGCACCACGGGATAGTCCCGTGCGCCAATGGCTTCGATCAGCCATTTGCCGATGCCGGGCCACGAGAAGATGGTTTCGGTCAGGACCGCACCGGCCAGCAATGTGCCGACTTGCAGGCCGACCACGGTCAGCACCGGAATCAGCGCGTTGCGCAGGCCGTGCACGAACACCACGCGCGACGGCGACAGGCCTTTGGCGCGGGCGGTACGGATGTAGTCCTCACGCAGCACTTCGAGCATCGACGAACGGGTCATCCGCGCAATAACCGCCAGCGGAATGGTGCCGAGCACGATGGCCGGCAGGATCAGGTGATGCAAGGCATCGAAGAACGCACCGACGTCATCGGCCAGCAGCGTGTCGATCAGCATGAAGCCGGTGCGCGGCTCGATGTCATAGAGCAGGTCGATCCGCCCGGACACCGGGGTCCAGCCCAGGGACACCGAGAAGAACATGATCAGGATCAGGCCCCACCAGAAGATCGGCATCGAATATCCCGCCAGGGAGATGCCCATCACCCCATGGTCGAACAGGGATCCTCGCTTGAGTGCCGCGATCACCCCGGCCAACAGGCCCAGGATGCCGGCGAACAACAGGGCGGCCATGGACAGTTCCAGGGTCGCGGGGAATAGGGAAGTGAATTCGCTCCAGACGCTTTCCCGGGTACGCAGGGATTCGCCGAGATCGCCGTGGGCCAGTTTGCCAATGTAATCCAGGTATTGGGCATACAGCGGTTTGTTCAGACCTAGGCGTTCCATTGCCTGAGCATGCATTTCGGGGTCGACTCGACGTTCGCCCATCATTACTTCCACGGGGTCGCCTGGAATCATGCGAATCAACGCGAAAGTCAGCAAGGTGATGCCGAAGAACGTGGGGATCAATAACCCCAATCGGCGGGCAATAAAACTAAACATCTTGTGGTGTACCTCATCAGCCGGTTAGGCGTGCCTGGTGTCCCTGGAGTCAGGGACACCGGGAGTTTTCTTATCTACTTCACCTGGGTGGTGGCGAAGTTATTAGTGGTAAGGGGGCTAATGTGATAGCCCTCTACGTTGTTGCGCATTGCGGTGAACATTCTAGTGTGCGCCATGCTGATCCATGGCTGGTCCTGGTTAAAAATAACCTGGGCCTGTTCGTACAGCGCTGCCCGCTCGGCCGGATCGGTTTTTTCCCGGGCCTGGTCGATCAGTGCCTGGAACTTGTCATTGCACCAGCGCGCATAGTTTTCGCCGTTCTTCGCGGCTTCGCAACTGAGCATAGGCGTCAGGAAGTTATCCGGGTCGCCGTTGTCGCCCGCCCATCCGGCGGAAACCATATCGTGCTCGCCGTTTTTCGCACGTTTGAGCATTTCGCCCCATTCCATCACGCGGATGTCGATCTTGATACCGACCTTGGCCAGGTCGGCCTGCATCATCTGCGCGCCGAGCATCGGGTTCGGGTTGGTTGGACCGCCGCCGTTGCGGGTGAACAGGGTGAAGGTGGTGCCTTCCGGTACGCCGGCTTCCTTGAGCAGGGCGCGGGCCTTGTCCAGGTCACGGGCCGGATTTTTCAGGCTGTGGTTGTAGCCCAGCAGCGTATCCGGGAACGGGTTGACCGCCACGGTCGCATTGCCTTTGCCAAACAGCGCGTTGACATAAGCCTCTTTGTCGAAGGCAATGTCGATGGCTTTACGCACGCGCACATCACTCATGTATTTGTGCGTGGTGTTCATGGCGATGTACGAAACGGTCATCGCGTTCAGCTCGTCAACCTTCAGTTTGGCGTCTTTCTTGATGCTCGGGATGTCATCCGGCTTCGGATACAGCGCCACCTGGCACTCGTTGGCCTTGAGTTTTTGCAGGCGCACGTTGTTGTCGGTGGCGATGGCCAGGATCAACGAATCCGCCGGCGGCTTGCCACGGAAGTAGTCCGGGTTGGCCTTGAAGCGAACCTGCGCGTCCTTCGCGTAACGCTGGAAAATGAACGGGCCGGTGCCGACCGGTTTGTTGTTCAGGTCGCCGGTCTTGTTCGCCTTGAGCAGCTGGTCGGCGTACTCGGCGGAATAGATAGAGGAGAAGGCCATGGCGATGTCGGCCAGGAATGGCGCTTCGCGGCGGGTCAAGGTGAAGGTGACGGTGTTGTCGTCGATCTTCTCGACGCTTTTGAGCAGTTCCTTGAAGCCCATGCTTTCAAAGTACGGGAAGCCCACGCTCGACAGCTTGTGCCACGGGTGATTCGGGTCCAGCTGACGCTGGAAGCTCCAGACCACGTCGTCGGCGTTCATGTCGCGGGTCGGCTTGAAGTAGTCGGTGGTGTGAAACTTGACGCCTTTGCGCAGGTGGAAGGTGTAGGTCAGGCCGTCCTCGCTGATATCCCAGGACTCGGCCAGCGCCGGAATCACTTCCGTGGTGCCGGGCTTGAAGTCCGCCAGGCGGTTGAAGATGGTTTCGGCCACCGCATCGGCTGTGACTGCAGTCGTGTACTGGACCATGTCGAAGCCTTCCGGACTGGCTTCGGTGCAAACCACCAGGGGTTTGGCCGAGACGCCAACGGCAACACTCAGCAACGCGGCAGCGATGGCCGCACGTAGGGGAAGCATTTTCATCAAGAACCCTCTGCAATCGGTTAAAGGACAAAAGCCGAACGGCTGATTCATCGCTGGATCAGCCGTTCGGCAGGTGCATTACAGAATATTGAACGGGATGGTGGTCACGAGACGGAACTCGTTGAGGCTGCCATCCGCCTGGTTTTCACTGGCGCGGTGAGTGGTGTAGGTCGCGCGAATAGCGGTCGCTTTGAGCGGGCCACTCTGCACGGCGTACGCAGCACCGATACCGTATTCATAGTGATGCTCGCCGTCCATCAGCTGGACGCCGTCGTAGCCGCCGCCCTTGTACTTGGTGCCGTCGATGCCCCAGCCGCGAGCCTGGTAGATGTTGAACTTCAGGCCTGGAACGCCGTATTCAGCCATGTTCAGGCCGTAGGCAACCTGGAAGGATTTCTCGTTCGGGCCGTTGAAGTCCGACAGCAGGGAGTTGGCCAGGTAGATGCCGTTGGTTTCGTGCAGGTAGTCGAAGTACTCGTTACCGTTCACTTCCTGGTAGGAGAAGGTCAGGGTGTGAGCCGTGTGAGTCAGACCGAACGACAGGGAGTAGGTGTCGTTGTCGATATCGCCCAGCAGTTTTTTGCCTTCATCCACGGTTTTGTAGTAGTTCAGGCCGGTGGTCAGGCTCAGGATCGAGCTGTCACCCAACACATGGCTGGCGCCGAAGTAGTACTGGTTCCACAGGTCTTCAGCCTGGGTGCCCCACAGGCTGGTGGTCAGGCTGGCGAACGGCTGGTAGGTGATACCGGCGGTGTTGACGTGATCCGCTTCGGCAGTGCCGTCGCCGTATTCGGAGCGGAACTTGCGCTGGCTCTGTTCGGTACGCGGCGAGTTACGGTCGAAGGTGCCGAGGTCGAAGGACAGGTTTTCCAGTTCTTCGCTGTGCAGGGTCACACCTTCGAAGCTCGAAGGCAGCGGACGGTTACCAATGACATCCACTTGCGGGCTGCTGAAGTTCTGGCGGCCGGCCGTCAGGGTGGTGTTGGAGAAGCGCGCCTTGACGTTGGCCAGGCCCAGTTTGCTCCACTGATCAACAGCGTCGCCGCCATTTTCAGTCAAAGTACGGTTGTTACCACGACCGCTGCGGCCTGGCTCGGGAGCACCGCCGTTGCCGGAGGCGAGGTCTTTGCGATCACGGTCCAGGGCAATGGCGTTGTAGGCCGCGATTTCGGTGCTGAAGCCTACGGTGCCTTCGGTGAAGCCCGAGTTGTACTTGACGATTGTGCCTTGCACCCAGTTGATGCGACGGTCAGTCGTGCGGGTCTCACCATTTTTTTGATAGTTAAGCGTCGCGCCCCGTTTGAACAGCTCATTTGCATACCAGTTACGCGTGGAGCCGGTGACCGACTGGCCATCGACGAAGCCGGTGGCCTCGCTTTGGGCACTCTTTTCCTTGACGGTAACCGGTGTGAAAGCCTGGCTCTGGGATTCTGCGTACGCCGTGGCGGTGACGCTGCTGATGGCCAGGGCTAATAACGCGGTGCTGCTCAGTTTCATGGGTGAAGCTCCTTACTTTCTTTTTTTAATGTCGGTCTTTTTGGGTGATCCGACTATTGGTTTTGGAACTCATGCAGGGCATCGCAAACGTTTGCTTCAGGCCTTAAAGGCAAATTGCGGCAATACGCTTGCGCGAGGGCGGAATCCGCCCCCAGCGTTTTGGCTAATCGGTTATTGGTCGATACTGACGCCCGAGAACACGTTGCGGCCGAATGGACTCACCTTGAATCCTTCGACTTTGGCGCTTAACGGCTGGTTGACCGTCGAGTGGGCGACAGGCGTGATCGGCACTTGCTGCTTGAGCAACTGCTGGGCCTGTTTGTAGAGCACGGTGCGCTGGTCACGATCGGTGACGACCTTGGCCTGCTTGATCAGCTTGTCGTAAGCCGGATCACACCATTGGGAGTAGTTGTTGCCGCCAATGGCGTCGCAGCTGTAAAGCGTGCCGAGCCAGTTGTCCGGGTCCCCGTTGTCACCGGTCCAGCCAATCAGGCTGACGTCGTGCTCGCCATTCTTGGTGCGCTTGATGTACTCGCCCCATTCGTAGCTGACGATCTTCACTTTGAGACCGATTTTCCCCCAGTCAGCCTGGAGCATCTCGGCCATCAACTTGGCGTTCGGGTTGTACGGGCGCTGAACCGGCATCGCCCATAAAGTGATTTCGGTGCCTTCTTTCACGCCGGCAGCCTTGAGCAGTTCCTTGGCTTTTTCCGGGTTGTAGGCGGCGTCCTTGATGGTCTCGTCGTAGGACCATTGGGTCGGCGGCATGGCATTTTGCGCAAGTTGCCCGGCGCCTTGGTACACCGCGTTGAGAATGCCTTGTTTGTTCACCGCCATGTCCAGGGCCTGACGCACTTCGAGCTGGTCAAACGGCTTGTGGCGCACGTTGTAGGCGATGTAGCCGAGGTTGAAACCGGGCTTCTCGATGAGTTTGAGCTTGGCGTCGTTCTTCAACGCTTCAACGTCGGCAGGGCGCGGGTGCAAGGTGATCTGGCACTCGTTGGCCTTGAGCTTCTGCACGCGCACCGAGGCGTCGGTGTTGATGGCGAAAATCAGGTTGTCGAGCTTGACCCGGCTCGGGTCCCAGTACTGCTTGTTGCCGCTGTAACGGATGTTGGAATCTTTCTGGTAGCTCTTGAACACGAACGGCCCGGTGCCGATCGGCTTCTGGTTGATGTCGCTCGGCTTGCCTTCGGCGAGTAGCTTGTCGGCGTATTCGGCGGACAGGATGGCGGCGAAGCTCATGGCGATGTTCTGGATGAACGCGGCGTCCACGCTGTTGAGCGTCATGACCACGGTCAGCGGCCCGGTCTTCTCGACCTTGGCGATGTTCTTGTTCAGGCTCATCCCGTTGAAGTACGGGAATTCGGTTGGATAAGCCTTACGGAAAGGTTGCTGCGGATCGAGCATGCGATTGAAGGTGAACAGCACGTCGTCGGCGTTGAAGTCACGGGTCGGCGTGAAGTACTTGGTCGTGTGAAATTTCACCCCTTCGCGCAGGTGGAAAGTGTACTTGAGGCCGTCCTCGGAAATATCCCAGCTTGTTGCCAGGCCTGGTACGACGTTGGTGGCGCCTTTTTCGAATTCTGCCAGTCGGTTGTACAACGGCTCGGCGGCATCGTTATCGGTCGCGGTCGTGTACTGCGCGGTGTCGAAGCCAGCCGGGCTGCCTTCGGAGCAGAACACCAGGCTGTTGTTGGCGGCCTGGCTGATGGAAGTGGCGGCCAGCAGGCCGGTGCCCAGCAATGCGGATAAAACCAAGGTATGGCGCATGACGCTCCCTTTTTCTTTCTCTAAGTGTTTTCAATGAGCCGCGTTCCCGTCCGGGACGTGAAGGCATCATTGATCTCAAGCCATGACGTGCAGCAAAAACCGAAAGCCCACGCATAAGCTGGTCAGATCCCGACGGTATGAACCGTGGGTCTGGCAGTAAATGCGAAGAGTCCTAAAGACTCGTAGGAAAGGGCAACGCGTCCGACCCCGCCGCTGTAGTACTCGGCAGAATTGGATGTAGGTGTTTTCCTGCTTTCTCGGTAGATAAAGCAACGGCGACGTCAAAAACGTCGCCGTTGCCAGATCTTATTTGCTGACGCTAACGCCGTAGAAGGAGTTCAAGCCGAATGGGCTGATCTTGAAATCCTGCACTTCGTTGCGCATGGGTTGGAACACCGTCGAGTGAGCGATAGGTGTCATCGGAACAGCGTCTTTGAGGACGTGTTGCGCCTGCTTGTACAGTTCGGTGCGCTTGGCCTGGTCGGTCGTGCGCTTGGCTTCCTTGACGATGCCGTCGAACTTCTTGTCGCACCACTTGGAGAAGTTGTTGCCCTGCAGCGAATCGCAGCCGAACAGCACGTTCAGCCAGTTGTCCGGGTCACCGTTGTCGCCGCTCCAGCCAATCAGCATCGCGCCGTTTTCACCGCCTTTGGAGCGCTTGATGTACTCGCCCCACTCGTAGGTCACGATCTTGGCTTTGATGCCGATCTTGGCCCAGTCGGACTGCAGCATTTCTGCCATCAGCTTGGCGTTCGGGTTGTAAGGACGCTGCACCGGCATCGCCCACAGGTTGATCTCGGTGCCTTCCTTGACGCCGGCTTCCTTGAGCAGCTCCTTGGCTTTCTCAGGGTTGTACGGCGCATCCTTGATGGTGGTGTCGTAAGACCACTGGGTCGGCGGCATGGCGTTGACGGCCAGTTGACCTGCACCCTGGTAAACGGAATCAATGATCTGCTGCTTGTTGACGGCCATGTCCAGCGCTTGACGCACTTTCAGTTGGGCCATCGGGTTCGGCTGATCGCTGCCCTTGATCTTGTCCATCACGTTGTAGGCGATGTAACCCAGGTTGAAACCAGCCTGGTCAGGCACCTTCAGGCTCTTGTCTTCTTTCAGCGCCTTCAGGTCAGCCGGACGCGGGAACAGAGTGATCTGGCACTCGCCCTTCTTCAGCTTCTGGATACGCACCGACGGGTCGGTGGTGATGGCGAAGATCAGGTTGTCGATCTTGACGTCGTCAGGCTTCCAGTAGTCCTTGTTCCCGGTGTAGCGGATGTTGGAGTCTTTCTGGTAGCTCTTGAACACGAACGGGCCAGTGCCGACCGGCTTCTGGTTGATGTCGGCGGCTTTGCCTTCTTTCAACAGTTGAGCGGCGTACTCGGCGGACTGTACCGAAGCGAAACTCATGGCCATGTTCTGGATGAACGCAGCGTCCACTTCTTTGAGGGTGAACTTGACGGTGTGGTCGTCGACTTTATCGATCTTGGTGATGTTGGTGTCCATCCCCATGTCGGTGAAGTACGGGAATTCGGTCGGGTACGCCTTACGGAACGGGTCATCCTTGTTAATCATGCGATTAAAGGTGAACAGCACGTCGTCGGCGTTGAACTCGCGAGTCGGCTTGAAGTACGGGGTGGTGTGGAACTTGACGCCTTCACGCAGGTGGAAGGTGTACGTCAGGCCGTCATCGGAGATGTCCCATTTGGTCGCCAGACCAGGAATAACGGCGGTGCCGCCGCGCTCGAACTGAGTCAGGCGGTTGAACATGGTTTCTGCAGAGGCGTCGAAGTCGGTTCCGGTGGTGTACTGACCAGGATCAAAACCGGCCGGGCTCCCTTCGGAGCAAAACACCAGGTTAGTCGCCGCTTGGGCGAAAGGTGCGGCAGCTAACAAGCTGGCGCCGACTAAAAACGGAATGACCGCGTGTTTAAGCATGTTGGCCTCATGATTTGTTGTCATTTTTGGAATTAGAGGACGACCTCGTGAGCCGTGCCTGCGGATACTTATGCAGGGGCCATACCCAATGCAAGATCCTGAGCGACCACAGGCGTTAAACAGTGGCACGAACGTACCTTAATGTCGCATATGTGTAAATTCGTGCGCATTTGACCGTTTGCGCAGGGTTTTTTCGGTGCAAACCATGCACTGGCAGGGGGCGATCGTGGTGTCTGGCGCACCCGGTTGGAGCGCGGTGTTACTTATTTATACCCCCCCAGTTTGGCTCGTTGCTGTTTGTCAGTGGACACCTTGGTGGTTTGCAGTGATCTTTATCTTGGCGGCCTGGTAGCCGACCAGGTTCTGGCTGATTGAGTACATATCCATTTCTGCGGTAACGGCGGCTGGCGGTTTCGCCCTTACGGCGACTCACTTTTTTTTCAAACGCCAAAAAAAAGTAAGCAAAAAAAGGCTCGCCCCGAGCGTCCGGCCCCTCGCTGAGGCTCGGCGTTCCTTCGCTCCGGTATTCTTCCGGGGACACTGCCCTCCGGTCTGCTTCGCGACGACCTACATGCAGCGTGTTCGACTGCGTCGAACGGCGCTGCGCGCCACTCCCCGGATGAACACCTCCACTCAGCCTCCCGAAGGGGCGGGTGGATCAAGATCAAGAGCGCAAGGCGAGCTAACGCTCGGCCTCGTGGTTTGGTGGGTGGGGGCGCTGATCCATTGCGTGGGATGGCGGCCTGACAGCCGACCCGATTTCCGCTGATGCCCCCGATCCCTGTGGGAGCTGGCCTGCCAGCGATGGCGGCGGTGCGATCGCCACATATCAGGCAGTTCCACCGCTGCCTTTTGTCAGGCAATAAAAAACGGCGATCACTTCGGTGATCGCCGTTTTTTTGTACGGGTTATCGAATCAAGGCAGCAACACTTCAACCACCCCGTCCGCCGTCATGCTGACCTGGCTGGTGCCGGCCTCGACTTCCGGGGTCACCGGTGCGGCGTCCATGCTGGCGGCTTTCATCATCATCGGGCCGCGCATGTACGGTTGTGGGTAACCGTTGCTGTTGAGGTTCAGGTTGACGATTTTGTAACCCTTGCCGCCCAGTGCATCGGTGGCCAGTTGCGCGCGGGCTTTGAAGGCCGTTACAGCATCTTTCAGCAGTGCATCTTCGCTGGCCTTGCGGGTTGGCGTGGCGATGGCGAAGTCCATGCCGCCCATTTTCAGGTCGGTCAGCAGTTCGCCGGTCAGCTTCGACAGCGCGGCGAAGTCGGAGCTTTCCAGGCGCAGTTCCGCACGCTCACGCCAGCCGGTGATTTTCTGGCCCTTGGTGTCGTAGATCGGGTAGCTGTTGCGGCTGCCCTGGCGCAGGGTGATGTCCTTGACTTGCTTGGCCTGGGCCAGCGCCTTGTTCATGGTGGTGCTGACGTCCGCGGCGAGTTTGGCCGGGTCGGTGTTTTGTTCTTCGGTGTAGAGGGTCACGATCATCAGGTCGCGGGCGACTTCCTGACTGACTTCGGCGCGCAGGGATATCTGGTTGTAATGCAGCTCGTCGGCAGCCAGGGCCGGGAGGCTGGCGATGGTGCCAACGCTGAGGGCGAGGAGGGCGGCGCTGCGGCGGAAAGTGTGCATGAAAACTCCTTGGGCGATGCGCAGGGGTTGGGTCCGAGCCTGCGTGAAACCATCAGACTCTAGCTTTAATGATCCGGTTCGCACAGTTACAACTTCTATACAGATGGACCGGTGATCCACTGAAGGACTTTTGTGGCGAGGGAGCTTGCTCCCGCTCGGCTGCGCAGCATTCGCAAATCGGCTGACGCGGTTTGACTGTTGAATCGCGGTGGCAGGTTTTGGAACTGCTGCGCAGTCCAGCGGGAGCAGGCTCCCTCGCCACATGGGAAACTCGTTGGCGCCTGTGGCCGTTTGCCGCACTTTTGCCTGTCAGCCCCCGTGCTTGGTTATACTCCGTGCGATCCGCCTGGAGCGCTCATCAGGAGAGCTCATGCTCGCCCCCGTTCAAATCACTTCCGCGACTCGTCAGAATCTCTGGCGGCTGACGTTCATCCGCACCTTGGTGCTGGCCGCCCAGGCCGGTTCCGTGGGCCTGGCCTACTGGCTCGACTTGCTGCCGCTGCCCTGGTTTCAACTGGCCGCGACCCTCGGTTGTTCGATGTTGCTGTGCGCGTTCACGGCGATCCGCTTGCGCACTTCATGGCCCGTCACCGAACTCGAATACGCCGTGCAACTGGCCTGCGACCTGTTTATCCACAGTGCCTTGCTGTATTTCTCCGGGGGCTCGACCAACCCTTTCGTCTCTTATTACCTGGTGCCGCTGACGATCGCCGCCGTGACGCTGCCATGGCGTTATTCGGTGATCCTGTCGGGCATTGCGCTGACGATGTACACCTTGCTGCTGGCGGGTTTCTATCCGTTGCAAACCTTCCCGATTGCCCGGGAAAACCTGCAGGTCTACGGGATGTGGCTGAGTTTCGCCCTGGCCGCCGCGGTGATCACCTTCTTTGCCGCGCGCATGGCCGAAGAGCTGCGCCGCCAGGAAGAACTGCGCGCCATCCGTCGCGAAGAAGGCCTGCGTGATCAGCAATTACTGGCCGTCGCGACCGAGGCCGCCGGTGCCGCCCATGAACTGGGCACGCCGCTGGCGACCATGAGCGTGCTGCTCAAGGAAATGCGCCAGGACCATCATGACCCGATGTTGCAGGACGACCTGAGCGTACTGCAGGATCAGGTCAAGCTCTGCAAGGAAACCTTGCAACAGCTTGTTCGGGCGGCGGAGGCCAATCGCCGTTTGGCGGTGGAAATGCAGGACGTCACCGACTGGCTCGACGAAGCGCTGAACCGCTGGCACCTGATGCGCCCGGAAGCCAGCTACCGCTTCCAGCGTCTGGGCCAGGGCACCGTGCCGCGCATGGCGCCGCCGCCTGACCTGACCCAGGCGCTGCTGAATCTGCTCAACAACGCCGCCGACGCTTGCCCCGAAGGGCTGCAAGTGACGCTGGACTGGAATGCCGAGGATTTGACCATCAGCATTCGCGACCACGGCGCCGGTGTGCCGCTGGCCATTGCCGAACAGATCGGCAAACCGTTTTTTACCACCAAGGGCAAAGGTTTCGGCCTGGGCCTGTTTTTGAGCAAGGCCAGCGTGACACGCGCCGGCGGCTCAGTGAAACTCTACAGTCATGAGGAAGGCGGCACGCTCACCGAGCTGCGCCTGCCCCGTGTCGCCCGAGGAGACGAACATGAGTGACGAGATCCAAGTCGAAGGCGAAGAGCTGCCGCATTTGCTGCTGGTAGATGACGACGCCACGTTCACCCGCGTGATGGCGCGAGCCATGGCCCGCCGCGGTTTTCGCGTCAGCACTGCCGGTTCCGCCGAAGAAGGCCTGACCATCGCCCAGGCCGACATCCCGGACTACGCCGCGCTGGACCTGAAAATGGACGGCGATTCGGGCCTGGTGTTGTTGCCCAAACTGCTCGAACTCGACCCGGACATGCGCGTGGTGATCCTCACCGGTTACTCGAGCATTGCCACCGCCGTCGAGGCGATCAAGCGCGGTGCGTGCAACTACCTGTGCAAACCGGCAGATGCCGATGACGTCCTCGCCGCGTTGCTCTCCGAGCACGCCGACCTCGACACCCTGGTACCGGAAAACCCGATGTCGGTGGATCGCCTGCAGTGGGAACACATCCAGCGTGTGTTGACCGAACACGAAGGCAATATCTCCGCCACTGCCCGCGCCCTGGGCATGCACCGCCGCACGCTGCAGCGCAAACTGCAGAAACGTCCCGTTCGTCGCTGAACCTGCGCTGAACGAATGCCGGCCACGCCTCGCGACAGACCGAACCGATCCTCTATGATCGGTTCGTGCGTGTTCTTTTCTTTATCGAGCCTTTTCCATGAATCAGAACGCTGAATATTCCGCGGTCAACGATGCTGTGCGCGGGCAGTTTTTTCGCAAAGTCTGGGCGATGATCACGCCTTACTGGCGCAGTGAAGAGAAGGGCAAGGCCTGGACGCTGCTGATCGCGGTGATTGCGTTATCTCTGGTCAGCGTGGGCATCTCGGTGTGGTTCAACACCTGGTACAAGGATTTTTACAACGCGCTGCAGCAAAAGGACGAGGCCGCGTTCTGGCGGCTGATTCTATATTTCTGCGGGATTGCCGCGGTGGCGATTATCGGCGCTGTGTACCGGCTCTACCTGACCCAGATGCTGACCATTCGCTGGCGTGCCTGGCTCACGGAAAAGCATTTTGCCCGCTGGCTCGGCAACAAGAACTACTACCAGCTGGAGCAGGGCGGTTACACCGATAACCCGGACCAGCGGATTTCCGAAGACCTCAACAACTTCACCTCGAACACCCTGGAACTGGGCATCGGTCTGCTGCGCAACATTGTGAGCCTGGTGTCGTTCTCGATCATCCTTTGGGGCGTTTCGGGCAGCATTGAGGTGTTCGGTTTCACCATTCCCGGCTATATGTTCTGGTGCGTGCTGGTCTATGCCGTGATCGGCAGCTGGCTGACCCATTTGATCGGCCGTCGCTTGATCGGCCTCAACAACCGACAACAACGCTTCGAAGCCGACCTGCGTTTCTCCATGGTCCGCGTCCGTGAAAATGCCGAAAGCATCGCCTTGTACAACGGCGAGCCCAATGAAAACCGTCGCCTGAGCAACCGCTTCGGGCTGGTCTGGCACAACTTCTGGGACATCATGAAGGTGTCCAAGCGTCTGACGTTCTTCACCGCAGGTTACCAACAGGCCGCCATCATCTTTCCGTTCATGGTCGCCGCGCCACGTTACTTCGCCGGCAAGATCGAGCTCGGAGAGCTGATGCAGATCAGTTCGGCGTTCGGCAATGTGCAGGAGAGTTTCAGCTGGTTTATCAGTGCGTATCAGAACCTCGCGTCGTGGCGCGCCACCTGCGATCGTTTGCTGAGTTTCCGCCAGGCCATGACCGACAATGAAGAGCGTGCGCCAGCCATCGACGTGCAGAATCAGGGTGATGCATTGAAGGTGCATGACCTGGGCCTCGACCTTGCTGATGGTCGTCATCTGCTGACCAACGCCGACATGACCGTGGAGGAGGGCGAGCGCGTGATGCTCAGCGGCCGCTCAGGCAGTGGCAAGTCCACACTGTTGCGGGCGATGGGTCATCTGTGGCCTGCGGGCCATGGCAGCATTCGTCTGCCGGCGGCGCGCTATCTGTTCCTGCCGCAAAAGCCTTACCTGCCAATTGGCACGCTGCGCGAGGCGTTGAGTTATCCACAGCCTGGCGAGACCTATCCGCACGAGCGTTACGTTCATGTGTTGGAAACCTGCCGTTTGCCACACCTGGTTTCGCGCCTGGATGAAGCGAATCACTGGCAACGCATGCTTTCCCCGGGTGAACAGCAACGCCTGGCCTTTGCCCGCGCGCTGCTTTATGCACCGCAATGGCTGTACATGGACGAAGCGACCTCGGCGATGGACGAAGAGGATGAGGCGTCGCTGTATCAGGCACTGATCGATGAGATTCCGGGGCTGAGCATTGTCAGCGTCGGGCATCGCAGCAGCCTGAAGCGCTTCCATCCGCGGCATGTGCGCATTGAAAATGGCCATCTGGTGGACCAGACCGTGACCGCATGAACACCACAAGACTCTGTGTGGGCTTTTGTGGTGAGGGGATGAATCCCCTCGCCACAATTCGCGTCCACAGGGAGTGGTGGTGATCGTACAACCGCCTTGAGCTATGATGCGGTTTCAGCCGATTTTTTCGAGACAGACGTTCACCATGGAAAACCCGATCGATGCACCACGCCTTCCACGCAAGCGCCGCAGCCTCGCACAGGAATTGGTGACGGTGCTGTCCGAGCAGATTCGAGACGGTCACCTCAAGCGCGGCGACAAGTTGCCCACCGAGTCGGCGATCATGGATGCCCATGGCGTCAGCCGCACGGTGGTGCGCGAGGCGATTTCCCGTCTGCAGGCGGCCGGGCAAGTGGAAACCCGCCATGGCATCGGCACCTTTGTACTCGACACGCCGAGCCCGAGCGGTTTCCGTATCGATCCGGCGACCGTGGTGACGCTGCGTGATGTGCTGGCGATTCTGGAACTGCGCATCAGTCTCGAGGTGGAGTCCGCCGGTCTCGCCGCACAACGCCGCAGCCCTGAACAGTTGGCGTTGATGCGCGCCGCGCTGGACGCCTTGAACGAAAGCGCGGCACACGCCAGCGATGCCGTGGCCTCGGACTTTCAGTTCCACCTGCAAATCGCGCTGTCGACCGGCAACCGCTATTTCACCGACATCATGACCCACCTGGGCACCAGCATCATTCCGCGCACTCGACTCAACTCGGCACGCCTGGCCCATGATGACCAGCAACACTACATGAGCCGTCTGAGCCGTGAGCACGAAGAGATTTACGATGCGATTGCGCGCCAGGATTCCGATGCGGCGCGGGCAGCGATGCGCTTGCATTTGACCAACAGCCGCGAGCGGTTGCGTCATGCGCATGAAGAGGCTGAGGCGCAGCGGGGGTAGTTGCCAGGCTGGGCAGTTCTATTGTTCTCTGGATTGCCATCGCCGGCGTGCCGGCGATGGGGCCATTGGCCTCAGACGGTTTTCAGAATCGAGCGATCCACTCTCACGGTCAACCTGGCAGCCGCAGACTTAACATCGAACGTCACACTTTCGTTTTTATCCACGACTCCTTTCGCAATCGGCTTGCCATCAGCCAACAACTCCAGCGGCGCACCCTTGAGCGATTGGCCCGAGACCAGCTCCAGTTTCAATTTGATCGTCATGATTGATCTCCTTATCAGGCCACGTTGCCAGTCGGCTTGTAGTCCTTGAGCAGCAGGTAAGTGCTCCAGCCCCACCAGTCATCCACCGTGGCGGTATCGTTCAGGTTGTTGACGTCCTTGCGTCGCAGCACCTTGTTACCCTCGACCTTGAATAACGGCGAGAAATTACCCACGGGGTTCAGTACCGCTTGCAGGTCAGGCAGTTTTTTCAATGCCGCGAAACTGCTGGGTGACGGTGCGATACCGCTGAGGTACGCCGCGAATATCTCATCCGCAGACACTTGAACCGCTTGATTGACCTGGAGGCGGTTGGCGCTGTCGATGGCATCGAAGTAGCGTTTGTCGCCATACGCATGCCATTGAGCGCCATCGCCATTACGCACGTTGAGGCCGAACTTGCTGTCTTCGTCGTGCATGAAGCGGGTGATCAACGAGCCCAGATCACTCGGCGTGACCACTGCCGCCAACTGTTTGCGTGGCACGCGCAGATGGCCGGCGGAAAACAGGTCGGTCAGGTAGTGATCGGCGAAAGCGTTCAGCGCATAGGCCAGTTCCAGCGACTGGTCGTCAGCTGTGTTGTGGGCGATCACCGCTTGTTGCAACGCGGCCGTGTGCCCGGCGATGTAGGCCAGCAGTGCCCATTCGGCGAAGTGATCGGCATTGTTGGCGGCCAGTTTCAGGTAGCGCCCCAGTGGGTACAGGGCGGAAACGAAGCTGCCGCCGCCGGTGATTTTGTTCCACTCTTCCGACAACGTATCACCCAAGGCGTCATACGCCTCGTGGGGCTGCTTGCCATCCTTGATCGCCTGTTTGACTGCGGCGATTTCCTTCTGCATGACGCCGAGAATCAGCTTCGCCTCGGCATTGGACGCGGGCAGGACCGCCAGGGAATTGAAAGCCTCGGTAAAACGCTGGAGCCGGTCGGCAGCGGTTGCGCCTTCGCTGACCGGTTTATCCGCAATTCCATAGAAATCACCCCCCAGGGCAACGATCTGCCCATAGGTCAGTGCCAAGCCGTTCGGCAAGTGCAACTCGACCTGCGACGCCACTACAGCAGGGGCATCCTTGACGAAACGTAGCAGCGTGTTATCACCGATGGCCGTGTGTTCACCCCCCTCGAACCTCAGCTGTGGCTTGCCTTTCAAGGCGTTGACGGATGCAGAGGTGGACGGTTGATGGGTGTCGGAGCCAGGGGCGTCGAGGTGCAGGAGCAGGTGGTCATTACCCGTAATGGCGATGCCGTTCTCGTTGAACAGATCCTCCAGACTTGCGATGACCGGCTTCGGTTGTTCCTGGGTTTGTGTGTGTAGACCTGACATTTCTATCTCCTTGATATGTCGTCGGTATGCTTGAAGTTAACTGTATGTATATACAGTTATTCAGAGCATAGAGGAGAACTTTCCTACGTCAAGAAAATACTTTTCCGACGCATAAATTTTGGATGCGGCGATGAAATGCAGTTGACGGTTGTTTTTTAAGTTGTACGATGACCTACAACTTCGGCGCAGGCTGAACGATTTCCTCACACACAAACGTGCTACCCAGGGTGTTCGAATAATGAATCCACAAGAACTGAAGTCCATCCTCTCTTCCGGTCTGCTGTCTTTCCCGGTTACCGATTTCAATGCTCAGGGCGATTTCCATCGCGCTGGCTACATCAAGCGTCTCGAATGGCTGGCCCCATACGGCGCCTCGGCTCTGTTCGCCGCAGGCGGCACCGGTGAGTTCTTCTCTCTGGCGGCCAGCGAATATTCGGAAATCATCAAGACCGCCGTCGACACCTGCGAAACCAGCGTGCCGATTCTGGCCGGTGTGGGTGGTTCGACCCGCCAGGCGATCGAGTACGCACAGGAAGCCGAGCGTCTGGGCGCCAAAGGCCTGTTGCTGCTGCCGCACTACCTGACCGAAGCCAGCCAGGACGGTGTTGCCGCTCACGTTGAAGCCGTGTGCAAATCGGTGAAGATCGGGGTGGTGGTTTACAACCGCAACGTCTGCCGCCTGACCGCGCCGCTGCTGGAACGCTTGGCCGAGCGCTGCCCGAACCTGATCGGCTACAAAGATGGCCTGGGCGATATCGAGTTGATGGTGTCGATCCGTCGTCGCCTCGGCGATCGCTTCAGCTACCTGGGTGGTTTGCCGACCGCCGAAGTCTACGCAGCGGCCTATAAGGCACTGGGCGTGCCGGTTTACTCCTCGGCGGTGTTCAACTTCATCCCGAAAACCGCGATGGATTTCTACCACGCTATCGCTCGCGAAGATCACGCCACCGTCGGCAAGATCATCGACGACTTCTTCCTGCCGTACCTGGACATCCGTAACCGCAAAGCCGGTTACGCGGTGAGTATCGTCAAGGCCGGGGCAAAAATTGCCGGCTATGACGCAGGTCCTGTGCGTGCGCCGCTGACCGACCTGACCGGCGAAGAGTACGAAATGCTCGCCGCGTTGATCGACAAGCAAGGTGCGCAGTAACACACCCGATTAAACAAGGCCGCTGAGTGATCAGCGGCCTTTTGCGTGAGGAGATTCCCCAGTGGCAGATGCAAAGCGTTTTGATAACTACATCAACGGTGAATGGGTTGCCGGCAGTGATTACTGCGCCAACATCAACCCGTCCGAACTGACCGATACCATCGGCAACTACGCCAAGGCCGATCTGGCCCAGGTCCACGCCGCCATCGACGCCGCCCGCGCTGCGTTTCCGGCCTGGTCGACGTCGGGCATTCAGGCTCGCCACGACTCCCTGGACAAGGTCGGTACTGAAATCCTCGCTCGCCGCGAAGAGCTCGGCACTTTGCTCGCCCGTGAAGAAGGTAAAACCCTGCCTGAAGCCATCGGCGAAGTGACCCGCGCCGGTAACATCTTCAAGTTTTTCGCCGGGGAAACACTCCGACTGTCCGGCGACTACTTGCCGTCGGTACGTCCGGGCGTCAACGTCGAAGTGACGCGCGAAGCCTTGGGCGTGGTTGGCCTGATCACCCCGTGGAACTTCCCGATCGCCATCCCGGCGTGGAAAATCGCCCCGGCCCTGGCCTACGGCAACTGCGTGGTACTGAAACCCGCCGACCTGGTCCCGGGTTGCGCCTGGGCGCTGGCTGAAATCATCTCTCGCGCAGGCTTCCCGGCCGGCGTGTTCAACCTGGTGATGGGCAGCGGTCGTGTGGTGGGCGATGCGTTGGTGCAGAGCCGGAAAGTCGACGGCATCAGCTTTACCGGTTCCGTCGGTGTCGGTCGTCAGATCGCCGTCAGCTGCGTGTCGCGCCAGGCCAAGGTTCAGCTGGAAATGGGCGGCAAGAACCCGCAGATCATTCTCGATGACGCCGACCTCAAGCAAGCGGTCGAGCTGTCGGTTCAGAGCGCGTTCTACTCCACCGGCCAGCGTTGCACCGCTTCCAGCCGCTTCATCGTTACCGCCGGCATCCACGACAAATTCGTCGAAGCCATGGCCGAGCGCATGAAGTCGATCAAGGTCGGTCACGCGCTGAAAACCGGCACCGACATCGGTCCGGTGGTTTCCCAGGCTCAGCTTGAACAGGACATGAAGTACATCGACATCGGCCAGTCCGAAGGTGCGCGTCTGGTCAGTGGCGGTGGTCTGGTGACTTGCGATACAGAAGGCTACTACCTCGCGCCAACCCTGTTTGCCGACAGCGAAGCGGCGATGCGCATCAGCCGTGAAGAGATCTTTGGCCCGGTGGCCAACGTGGTTCGCGTTGCGGATTACGAAGCGGCACTGGCCATGGCCAACGACACCGAATTCGGTCTGTCGGCGGGCATCGCCACCACGTCGCTGAAGTACGCCAACCACTTCAAGCGCCACTCCCAGGCCGGGATGGTGATGGTCAACCTGCCGACTGCCGGTGTGGATTACCACGTTCCGTTCGGTGGGCGTAAAGGTTCATCCTATGGCTCCCGCGAGCAGGGTCGCTATGCGCAAGAGTTCTACACCGTCGTGAAAACCTCCTACATCGGTTCCTGATTCACGCAATACCTGTGGGAGCTGGCCTGCCAGCGATGGCAGCACCTCGGTGTGAAGGACATACCAAGGTGCCCGCATCGCTGGCAGGCCAGCTCCCACAAAAATCAATCGTTATGACCCGCATAAAAATAATCAGTGGGAGTACATCTACATGCAATCGACTCAGAAGCCGACTCACGTCCGCTATTTGATCCTGCTCATGCTGTTTCTGGTGACCACGATCAACTACGCCGACCGGGCGACCATCGCTATCGCCGGCTCCAGCCTGCAAAAAGACCTCGGCATCGACGCGGTCACTCTCGGTTATATCTTCTCTGCATTCGGTTGGGCCTACGTGGCCGGGCAAATTCCCGGTGGCTGGCTGCTGGACCGTTTTGGTTCGAAAAAAATCTATGCGCTGAGCATTTTCACCTGGTCGCTGTTCACCGTGCTGCAGGGCTATGTCGGCGAGTTCGGCATGTCCACGGCGGTGGTTGCGCTGTTCATGCTGCGCTTCCTGGTGGGCCTGGCCGAAGCGCCATCCTTCCCCGGCAACGCCCGCATCGTCGCGGCCTGGTTTCCTACGGCTGAACGCGGCACCGCTTCGGCGATCTTCAACTCGGCGCAATACTTCGCCACCGTGTTGTTCGCGCCGCTGATGGGCTGGATCGTCTACAGCTTCGGCTGGCAGCACGTGTTCATCGTGATGGGCGTGATTGGCATCATCTTCTCGGGCATCTGGCTCAAGGTTATCCACAGCCCACGCCAGCACCCGATGATCAACGACGCGGAGTTCCAGCACATCGCCGATAACGGCGGCATGGTCGATATGGACCAGGACAAAGGCAAAGGCAAAGGCAAAAAAGGCGACGGTCCGAAGTGGGACTACATCCGCCAGTTGCTGACCAACCGCATGATGCTTGGCGTGTACCTCGGCCAATACTGCATCAACGGCATCACCTACTTCTTCCTGACCTGGTTCCCGGTATACCTGGTGCAAGAACGCGGCATGACCATCCTCAAGGCCGGTTTCATTGCCTCGTTGCCGGCGATCTGTGGCTTCATCGGTGGTGTGCTCGGCGGGGTGATTTCCGATTACCTGCTGCGCAAGGGCCATTCCCTGACCTTCGCCCGCAAGGCGCCGATCATTGCCGGTTTGCTGGTTTCCAGCAGCATCGTGGCCTGCAACTATGTCGATGTTGAATGGATGGTCGTCGGCTTCATGGCCCTGGCATTCTTCGGCAAAGGCGTGGGTGCGCTGGGCTGGGCGGTGGTGTCCGATACTTCGCCGAAACAAATCGCCGGTCTCAGCGGTGGCTTGTTCAACACCTTCGGTAACATCGCTTCAATCACCACTCCCATCGTGATTGGCTACATCATCAGCTCCACCGGTTCGTTCAAATGGGCGCTGGTGTTTGTCGGTTGCAACGCACTGGTTGCAGTGTTCAGCTACCTGGTGATCGTTGGTCCGATCAAGCGTGTGGTGCTCAAAGAGCCACCGGTCAGCGGTCCTGAAACCAACAACAAATTGTCTCAAGCGCATTCCTGAGGAGCGGCGTCATGAAGTTGATTGAACACTCCGACTCGCCGCGCTACATCCGCCTGCACGAGCGGGACAACGTAGTGATTGTGGTCAATGACCAGGGCGTGCCCGCCGGCACCGAATTTCCCGATGGCCTGGTGACGGTGGACTTCGTGCCGCAGAGTCATAAAGTCACCCTCGAGGATATTCCCGAGGGCGGTCAGGTGATTCGCTACGGCCAGACCATTGGCTACGCGTTGCAGCCGATTCCTCGTGGCAGTTGGGTCAAGGAAGATCAACTGCGCATGCCCACCGCGCCGCCGCTGGACAGTTTGCCGCTGTCCACCGAAGTGCCGGCCGCGCAGGCACCGCTGGAAGGTTTTACGTTCGAGGGTTATCGCAATGCCGACGGCACCGTCGGCACGCGCAACATTCTGGGGATTACCACCACGGTTCAGTGCGTCACCGGCGTGCTCGATCACGCGGTCAAGCGCATCAAGGATGAATTGCTGCCCAAGTACCCGAACGTCGATGACGTGGTGGCGCTGACCCACAGCTACGGCTGTGGCGTGGCGATCACCGCCACCGACGCGTACATCCCGATTCGCACCGTGCGCAATCTGGCGCGCAACCCGAACCTGGGCGGCGAAGCCTTGGTCATCAGCCTGGGCTGCGAGAAATTGCAGGCCGGGCAGGTGATGCACGAGAACGACAGTTCGGTCGATCTCAGCGAGCCGTGGTTGTACCGCTTGCAGGATTCGAGTCACGGTTTCACCGAGATGATCGAGCAGATCATGGCGCTGGCCGAGACCCGTCTGAAGAAGCTCGATCAGCGTCGCCGGGAAACCGTGCCGGCGTCCGAGCTGATCCTCGGCATGCAGTGCGGCGGTAGCGATGCGTTCTCCGGGATTACCGCGAACCCGGCGCTGGGGTTTGCCTCGGACCTGTTGCTGCGTGCGGGCGCGACGGTGATGTTTTCCGAAGTCACCGAAGTGCGCGATGCGATTTACCTGCTGACTTCCCGCGCCGAAACCGAGGAGGTCGCTCAGGAGCTGGTACGGGAAATGGACTGGTACGACCGATACCTGGCCAAGGGCGAAGCGGACCGCAGCGCCAATACCACGCCGGGTAACAAGAAGGGCGGGTTGTCGAACATTGTCGAGAAGTCCCTCGGGTCGATCGTCAAATCCGGCAGCAGCGCGATCAACGGGGTGCTTGGCCCTGGCGAACGCTTCAAGCGCAAAGGCCTGATTTTCTGTGCGACCCCGGCCAGTGATTTTGTCTGCGGGACGTTGCAACTGGCGGCGGGGATGAACCTGCATGTGTTCACCACCGGGCGCGGTACGCCGTATGGTCTGGCGATGGCGCCGGTGGTGAAGGTGTCGACCCGGACTGAACTGGCGCAGCGCTGGCCGGACCTGATCGACATCGATGCCGGGCGGATTGCAACCGGGCGGGCTTCGATTGAAGACCTTGGCTGGGAGTTGTTTCACTACTACCTGGACGTGGCCAGCGGGAAGAAGCAGACGTGGGCGGAGCAGCATAAGCTGCATAACGACATCACGTTGTTCAACCCGGCGCCGATCACCTGATACCGCGTTATCGTTCATCGCCAGCAGGCTGGCTCCCACAGTGATCTTCGGTGTTCACACAGTTTGTGCAACAAAGAAGATCTCCTGTGGGAGCGAGACCGGCTTGCCGGCGATGGCGATCTACCAGACGCCAACGTCCTCGGTGGCTTATCATTAGCCAACTAACGACACCCTCAAGGTTCTCCCCGGCATGCTGGCAATTTTCCTCGAAACCCTGAACATCACCGCGCCGGTGTTTGCCATGCTGTTTCTGGGGGTGCTGCTCAAGCGCATCGACTGGATCAACGACAATTTCATCCACACCGCGTCGGCTCTGGTGTTTAACGTCACCATGCCGGCGTTGCTGTTCCTGGGCATCCTGCATGCGGACCTGCACGCTGCACTGCAACCGGCGCTGCTGATCTATTTCTCGATTGCGACGCTGGTGTGTTTCGCCATCGCCTGGGGCTGGGCGATCTGGAAGTGTCCGCGTGAGGACCGGGGGATTTACACCCAGGGTGCGTTTCGCGGCAACAACGGCGTCATTGGCCTCGCGCTGGCAGCGAGCATGTACGGCGATTACGGGATTTCCCTCGGGGCGATTCTCGCGGCGTTGGTGATCCTGTTTTACAACACGCTCTCGACCATTGTGCTGGCGGTCTACAGCCCGGTGATCAAGTCCGATCCGTGGAGCATTTGCAAAAGCGTGATGATCAACCCGTTGATCATCAGTGTTTTTGCGGCAGCGCCGTTTGCGTATTTCAAGATCGGTTTGCCGGGTTGGCTGGAGACGTCCGGCCAGTACCTGGCGCAAACCACGTTGCCATTGGCGTTGATCTGCATCGGCGGCACGCTGTCGCTGGCGGCCATGCGCAAGAGTGGCAATATGGCGCTGAGTTCAAGCCTGGTGAAGATGATCGGCCTGCCGGTGCTGGCGACGCTGGGGGCGTGGTTGTGGGGCTTTCGCGGGGCGGAGTTGGGGATTCTGTTTCTGTACTTCGGCAGCCCGACCGCTGCGGCCAGTTTTGTCATGGCCCGTCAGGCCAACGGTAATCATGAACTCGCGGCAGCGATCATTGTGATCACCACGCTGATGGCGGCGGTGACCACCAACGTCGGGATCTTCCTGCTGCAGTGGGGCGGGTGGATTTAGCCCTGAGATTTTGGGTTGTTCTTTCGGGCCTCATCGCCGGCAAGCCGGTCTCGCTCCCACAGTGATCTTGGGTGTTCACACAATTTGTGCAACAAAGGAGATCCCCTGTGGGAGCGAGCCTGCTCGCGATGACGGTAGATCTTTCACCGCAACCTTCGAATATTCATTCCGGCTTCTGGTAGCTATCAATCACTTCCTGCGCCGCCCGAAACGCATCGATCGCCGCCGGCACGCCCGCATACACCGCGCAATGCAGCAACGCCTCACGGATCTCTTCCACGGTGCAGCCGTTGTTCAGCGCGCCACGCACGTGACCTTTCAACTCTTGCGGGCATTTCAGCGCGGTCAACGCGGCAAGAGTGATCAGGCTGCGGGTTTTCAGCGGCAGGCCTTCGCGATTCCACACACTGCCCCAGGCGTGTTCATTGACGAAATCCTGCAACGGCTGGGTGAACTCGGTGGCATTGCCCAGCGCGCGGTCGACGAAAGCGTCGCCCATCACTTGGCGGCGGACTTCAACGCCGGGCTTTTTATGGTCGGTCATGGCAATTCTCTCTTGTGGTGTTGGCGACGCCAGGCGCGCAGCGACGTGAACAATAGAAACGCCACCAGCGCCGGCAGGACGAAAAACAGCATCAGGTGTTCAAGCCTGCCGGCCAGCGGCATGCCGGTGGTGAACGACACCACGTGCAGACCGTACGCCAGGTACAAGCCCAGAAACAGCAGACCTTCGGCGCGGGTCACCCGGTAGCCGGAATAGAACACCGGCAAGCACAGCACCGCGACGCCGAGCATCACCGGCAAGTCGAAATCCAGCGCGTTGGGCGAGACCGACAGCGGCGACGGCGCAATCAGTGCGGTAACGCCGAGTACGCCCAACAGGTTGAACAGGTTGCTGCCGACCACGTTGCCGACGGCGATGTCGCGCTGACCACGCAACGCCGCGATCAATGAGGTCGCCAGTTCCGGCAACGAAGTGCTGACGGCGACGATGGTCAGGCCGATGATCCTTTCCGACAGCCCCAGATCCGTAGCGACCGACACCGCGGCGCCCAACAGCAAGTGCCCGGCGTACACCAGCATCGCAAGACCGGCGACGATCATCAGCAGGCTGCTCAACCAAGGCACCTGCGGGGCGTCATGCGTTGTCGATTGCGGACGGACCGAGTGCCGCGACTGTCGCAGCAACAAGCCCAGATACAGTGCCAGCGCCGTCAGCAGCAGCATGCCATCGACGCGGGTCAGTTCTTCATTCCACGCCAGAACGAACACCAGCAGGCTGGCCCCGATCATCAACGGAATATCCAGGCGCACCAGTTGCCGCGAGACCCGCAGCGGGATGATCAGCGCCGAGAGCCCGAGGGTGACGAGTATGTTGAAGATACCGCTGCCGATAACACTGCCGACGGCAATGTCGGCGTTCTGCGCGAGGGTGGCTTGCAGGCTGACCGCCATCTGCGGCGCGCTGCTGCCCAGGGCGACGATGGTCAGGCCAATGATCAGCGGTCGCACATGCAGTCGCGCGGCCAGGCGCACCGCGGCGCGCACCATCAGCTCGGCGCCGGCGATCAGCAGTATCAGGCCGCTGAGCAGTTCAATCATGCTGAGCAGGGGGATGTCGGCAAGTCCGAAAATGGTCGGGGCTCCGTCAGTCAGTCGAGGGCTTGCACGCGAACCCGCGCGGTGCCGCTTTTGAGCATGCCCAGTTGCTCGGCGGCTTCATGAGACAAGTCGATCAGGCGCCCGCGAGTGTGTGGCCCGCGGTCATTGATACGCACCACGCAGGACTTGTCGTTTTTCAGATTGGTGACCTTCACCCGCGTACCAAAGGGTAGTTGGCGATGGGCGGCGGTCAGGAAATTCTTGTCGAAACGTTCACCACTGGCGGTGCGTTTGCCCTGGTGTCTGGCGCCGTAGTAGGACGCCACGCCTGTCTGGTCGTAACCGTGTGGGTCGACGACGTCGGTGCTGGCGCAACCGGCGAGCAGAGAGAGCAGGGCGCAAAGGCTGAACAGACGCTTCATTCAAGGTTTCCCGAAAACAAATGTGGGAGCCAGATTTGACGGCTGGCTCCATTCTCATCAGCCTTCGAGCTTGCTTTTCAGCAGTTCGTTGACCTGTTGCGGGTTGGCCTTGCCTTTGGAGGCTTTCATGGCCTGGCCGACGAAGAAGCCGAACATCTTGCCGCGTTTGGCTTCGTCTGCCGCGCGGTATTGCTCGACCTGCTCGGCGTTGGCCGCGAGCATTTCGTCCAGCACCGCCGAGATCGCGCCAGTGTCGGTCACCTGCTTGAGGCCGCGCTTGTCGATGATCTCGTCGGCGCTGCCTTCGCCGTTGGCCATCGCTTCAAACACCACTTTGGCGATCTTGCCGGAGATGGTGTTGTCCTTGATGCGCAGCAGCATGCCGCCCAGTTGCTCGGCCGAAACCGGCGACTGATCGATGTCCAGGCCCTGTTTGTTCAACAGGCTGCCCAGTTCAACCATGACCCAGTTGGCCGCCAGTTTGGCGTCGCCGCCGATGCTCGCGACTTTCTCGAAGTAGTCGGCTTGCTCGCGGCTGGTGGCCAGGACGCTGGCGTCGTAGACCGACAGACCGAACTGCTCCTGGAAGCGCTCGCGTTTCTGCGGTGGCAGTTCCGGCAATGTCGCACGCACTTCATTGAGGAACGAGTCCTCGATGACCACCGGCAACAGGTCCGGATCGGGGAAGTAACGGTAGTCGTTGGCTTCCTCTTTGCTGCGCATCGGACGGGTTTCGTCCTTGTTCGGATCGTACAGGCGAGTCTGCTGGATCACCTTGCCGCCGTCTTCGATCAGCTCGATCTGACGCTGTACTTCGGTGTTGATCGCCTTCTCGATGAAGCGGAACGAGTTGACGTTCTTGATCTCGCAGCGGGTGCCGAACTCAACCTGGCCTTTCGGACGGATCGACACGTTGCAGTCGCAACGCAGCGAGCCTTCGGCCATGTTGCCGTCGCAGATGCCCAGGTAACGCACCAGCGCGTGGATCGCCTTGACGTAGGCCACGGCTTCCTTGGCGCTGCGCATGTCCGGTTCGGAGACGATCTCCAGCAGCGGCGTGCCGGCGCGGTTCAGGTCGATGCCGGTCGCGCCGCTGAATTCTTCGTGCAGGCTTTTACCGGCGTCTTCTTCCAGGTGCGCGCGGGTGATGCCGACGCGTTTGACGGTGCCGTCTTCCAGGGCGATGTCCAGGTGGCCCTTGCCGACAATCGGCAATTCCATCTGGCTGATCTGGTAGCCCTTCGGCAGGTCCGGGTAGAAATAGTTTTTACGGGCGAACACGTTGTGCTGGCCGATCTCGGCATCGATCGCCAGACCGAACATCACCGCCATGCGCACCGCTTCCTGGTTCAGCACCGGCAGTACGCCGGGCATGCCGAGGTCAACCAGGCTGGCCTGGGTGTTCGGCTCGGAACCGAAGGTGGTGGAACTACCGGAAAAGATTTTCGACCGGGTGGTGAGCTGGGTATGAATCTCCAGCCCGATCACGACTTCCCATTGCATGTGTTTCTCCTCAGAAGCCGGTTGGGGTGCGGGTGTGCCAGTCAGTGTTCAACTGATACTGGTGGGCAACGTTCAACAGGCGGCCTTCCTGGAAATACGGGGCGAGCAGTTGCACGCCGACCGGCAGACCGTCGACAAAACCTGCAGGCATGGACAGGCCCGGCAGACCGGCGAGGTTGGCGGTGATGGTGTAGACGTCTTCCAGGTACGCAGCGACCGGGTCGCTGTTCTTGGCGCCGAGCTTCCAGGCCGGGTTCGGCGTGGTCGGGCCGAGGATGATGTCGACCTCATTGAAGGCGGCCATGAAGTCGTTCTTGATCAAGCGACGAATCTTCTGTGCCTTCAGGTAGTAGGCGTCGTAGTAACCGGCGGACAGCGCGTAGGCACCGACCATGATCCGGCGCTGTACTTCCGCGCCGAAACCTTCGCCACGGGAACGCTTGTACAGGTCTTCCAGGTTTTTCGGGTCTTCGCAGCGATGGCCGAAACGCACGCCGTCGAAACGCGACAGGTTGGAAGACGCTTCAGCCGGGGCGATCACGTAGTACGCAGGAATCGCGTGCTGCATGTTCGGCAGGCTGATTTCCTTGATCACGGCGCCGAGCTTCTTCAGCTCTTCGACACTGGCCATGACCAGGTCGGCAATACGCGGGTCCAGGCCGGCGCTGAAGTATTCCTTCGGCACGCCGATGCGCAGGCCTTGCAGCGAACCGTTGAGGCTGGCGCTGTAGTCAGGCACGGGTTCGTCGATGCTGGTGGAATCCTGCGGATCGAAACCGGCCATGCCTTGCAGCAGGATTGCGCAGTCTTCGGCCGTGCGGGCCAGCGGGCCGCCCTGATCGAGGCTGGAGGCGTAGGCGATCATGCCCCAGCGCGAAACGCGACCGTACGTCGGTTTCAGGCCGGTGAGGTTGGTCAGTGCAGCAGGCTGACGGATCGAGCCGCCGGTATCGGTGCCGGTAGCCGCCGGCAACAGGCGCGCCGCGACCGCTGCAGCGGAACCGCCGGACGAACCGCCCGGAACGTATTCCAGGTTCCACGGGTTTTTCACCGGGCCGTAGTAGCTCGACTCGTTGGCCGACCCCATGGCGAATTCGTCCATGTTGGTCTTGCCCAGGGTCACTGCGCCGGCAGCGGCCAGCTTGGCAACGACCGTGGCGTCGTACGGGGCCTTGAAATTGTCGAGCATCTTCGAACCGCAGCTGGTGCGGATGCCCTGGGTGCAGAACAGGTCTTTATGGGCAATCGGCGCGCCGAGCAGGGCGCCGCTCTCACCATTGGCCCGGCGTGCGTCAGCGGCTTTCGCCTGCTGGAGTGCCAGGTCTTCGGTGAGGCTGATGAAACTGTTGAGCTGAGGGTCGAGCTGGGCGATACGCGCCAGCAGGGTTTTGGTCAGCTCTTCGGAAGAAAACTTTTTATCGGCGAGTCCGCGGGCGATCTCGGCCAGAGTCAATTGATGCATTGCAGGCTCTTTCCCTTTAGTCGATGACTTTCGGAACCAGGTACAGGCCGTTTTCGACCGCTGGTGCGATGGACTGATAGGCCTCGCGATGATTGGTCTCGGTCACGACGTCTGCACGCAGGCGCTGGCTGGCTTCCAGTGGGTGGGCCAGTGGCTCGATACCGTCGGTATTGACCGCCTGCATTTCGTCGACCAGCCCCAGAATGCTGTTCAGGGCCGAAGTAATATGTGGAAGATCGGCATCATCGAGGCCAAGGCAGGCCAGATGAGCGATTTTTTCCACGTCGGAGCGTTCAAGCGCCATTGCGATTCTCCAGTGGAAAACAGAACGGACGGCGTCCGTGTGTTAGATTGTCGGAACACTACCGCATTTCTACGGTCATAAGGCCGCGATTGTGGGGGTTGGTGCACAGAAAAGCGGCCAATTTAACATATTGGCGCCTTGCCCAAAATCCCTGTCGTTGTTAGAGTTTGCCGCACTTTTTTACCCACGCGTTGCCTAGGGTCCCTTTCCCATGTTCAAGAAACTGCGTGGCATGTTTTCCAGCGATCTTTCCATTGACCTGGGCACTGCCAACACCCTTATTTACGTGCGCGAGCGCGGCATCGTCCTGAATGAGCCATCGGTTGTGGCTATTCGGACACACGGTAACCAGAAAAGTGTCGTTGCTGTCGGCACCGAGGCCAAGCGCATGCTCGGCCGTACGCCGGGCAACATCGCGGCCATTCGTCCGATGAAGGACGGCGTCATTGCCGATTTCAGCGTCTGCGAAAAGATGCTGCAGTACTTTATCAACAAGGTTCACGAAAACAGCTTCCTGCAGCCTAGCCCTCGTGTGCTGATCTGCGTTCCATGCAAATCCACTCAGGTTGAGCGTCGAGCCATCCGTGAATCGGCCCTTGGTGCCGGCGCGCGTGAAGTGTTCCTGATCGAAGAGCCAATGGCGGCTGCGATCGGTGCCGGCCTGCCGGTTGAAGAAGCCCGCGGCTCGATGGTCGTCGATATCGGTGGTGGTACCACTGAAATCGCACTGATCTCCCTGAACGGTGTGGTTTATGCCGAATCCGTACGGGTTGGCGGCGACCGCTTCGACGAAGCGATCATCACCTACGTGCGTCGCAACTACGGCAGCCTGATCGGCGAATCCACCGCCGAGCGCATCAAACAGGAAATCGGTACGGCCTACCCGGGCGGCGAAGTTCGTGAAGTCGACGTTCGTGGCCGTAACCTGGCCGAAGGCGTTCCACGTGCATTCACCCTGAACTCCAATGAAGTGCTGGAAGCTCTGCAAGAGTCGCTGGCCACCATCGTTCAGGCCGTGAAAAGTGCGCTGGAGCAATCGCCTCCGGAGCTGGCTTCCGACATCGCCGAGCGTGGCCTGGTACTGACCGGTGGTGGCGCCTTGCTGCGTGACCTCGACAAGTTGCTGGCCCAGGAAACCGGTCTGCCGGTGATTGTTGCCGAAGACCCGCTGACCTGCGTTGCTCGCGGCGGTGGCCGTGCATTGGAAATGATGGATAAACACACCATGGACCTGCTGTCGAGCGAGTGATCTCGCCCGATGCATCTATGCTGTTGAGCGCGCAGGCGGCACTTTGCAGTGCTGCCTGTTTGCGTTTACCTTCTGTCAGTCTGTATCCAGACCGGTCTGCCGTATGAATAAACAAAACATTTGCCTGGGAGGAGCGGCTTATTAAACCGCTTTTCACCAAAGGGCCTTCACTGGGCGTGCGCTTGTTGGTGCTGGTCGTGCTATCGGTCGCGCTGATGGTGGTCGATGCCCGCTTCACACTGCTCAAGCCAGTGCGTAGCCAGATGTCGCTGGTGCTGATGCAGTCTTACTGGATCACCGACCTGCCGCAGCGGCTATGGCAAGGTGTGGCCAGCCAGTTTGGCAGCCGTACCGAACTGGTCGCCGAAAACGAAAAACTCAAAACCGAAAACCTGCTGCTGCAGGGTCGCATGCAAAAGCTTGCCGCCCTCACCGAGCAGAACGTTCGGCTGCGCGAGCTGCTCAATTCCTCCGCGCTGGTCAACGAGAAGGTCGAAGTGGCCGAGTTGATCGGTATGGACCCCAATCCATTCACCCATCGCATCATCATCAATAAAGGTGAGCGCGACGGTGTGGTCCTCGGTCAGCCGGTGCTTGATGCCCGCGGCCTGATGGGCCAGGTGGTCGAGTTGATGCCATACACCTCCCGTGTGCTGCTGCTGACCGACACCACCCACAGCATTCCGGTGCAGGTGAACCGGAACGGTCTGCGGGCGATTGCCAGCGGCACCGGCAACCCTGAGCGCCTGGAGTTGCGTCACGTTGCCGACACGGCGGATATCAAGGAAGGCGATCTGCTGGTCAGCTCCGGCCTTGGCCAGCGGTTCCCGGCGGGTTACCCGGTGGCGACGGTCAGGGAAGTGATTCACGATTCCGGCCAGCCGTTCGCCATTGTCCGCGCCGTGCCGACGGCTGCGCTGAACCGCAGCCGTTACTTGCTGCTGGTGTTCAGCGACACCCGGACGCCGGAAGAGCGCGCAAACGATGCTGCTCAGGCCCAGGAAAGCCTGGATGCGCAGGGCGGCGGGCCAATCATTCCCGCGACCGTGCCCAAGCCTGTCGGCGTGATTGCCCCGGCTGCCACTGCAGTCCCGGCCGTTCCCGCCGCAGCACCTGCGACGGCTACCCCGACCAAACCTGCTGCCGCTACCCCGGCCAAACCCGCCGCCGCACATCCCGCCGCCGCCAAGCCGCCCGTGACGACGCCGGCTGCCAAGCCACCGGCGACGCAACCCGCTGTCGTGAAGCCTGCTGCCAAACCGCCTGTCTCCGCGCCGGCCACCCCTGGGGGAAGAGAATAATGGTCGGTGCTACCGCCTCCCGAAACGGCTGGATGGTCTGGCTGACATTCGCCATTGGCATGCTGCTCAGCGTTTCGCCGCTGCCGCAATTCATGGAAATCCTCCGTCCGCTCTGGCTCGCCTTGCTGCTGGCGTTCTGGGCGTTGGCCCTGCCGCAGAAAGTCGGCATGGTCACCGCATGGTGCCTGGGCCTGGCCGAAGATGTGCTCTACGGCACGTTGCTGGGCCAGAACGCGTTGATCCTAACCCTTATCACTTTCCTGGTGCTGTCGCTGCAACAGCGGCTGCGGATGTTTCCGATGTGGCAACAGAGCCTGGTGATCCTGGTGATCTTCGGGCTCGCGCAGCTCGTTCAGCTATGGCTCAGCGCCCTGACCGGCAACCGTCAGCCAACGCTGGCACTGGTCTTGCCGGCATTGGTCAGCGCATTGCTCTGGCCGTGGATCAGCTTCGGTTTGCGCGGTCTGCGTCGACGTTACAAAATCAACTAATTCGGTTCAGGCATTTGCCCACACCTCGACAAGGGAGATGTCTTGATGAAACGGTTGTACCTCGCCTCAGGCTCGCCGCGTCGGCGTGAACTGCTCACGCAGATCGGCGTGCCGTTCTCCGCCATCAGCGCGGACATCGACGAAACCCCTTTGAATCATGAATCGCCGTCGGCCTATGTCGAGCGCCTCGCGCGCGGCAAGGCTGAAGCCGGGCGCGGCGCAATCGTGTCCGACGCCGCATCCTGCGTACTGGGCGCCGACACCGCCGTGGTGCTGAACGGGAAAATTCTCGGCAAACCGGTGGACGAAGCCGATGCGTGCGCCATGCTTATGATGTTGGCAGGGCAAGAGCACGAAGTGCTGACCGCCATTGCCGTGCTTGACGGTGAGCGTTGCGAGTCGCGGGTTGTGCGCAGCCTGGTACGTTTTCGCCCCATCGGCCGCGATGAAGCGGCGGCCTACTGGGCCAGCGGCGAACCTCGGGACAAGGCCGGTGGCTATGGCATACAAGGACTGGGCGCGGTGTTTGTCGCCGGGCTCAATGGCAGCTACTCGGCGGTGGTCGGACTGCCGCTGTGCGAAACCGCTGAGCTGCTCGGCCATTTCGGCATACCCTGTTGGCAAACCCTTAACGCGCGCTGAGCGTCGTACTGACAAGATGCGGCCATTATCGTGAACATGCCTGAACGAGACCCTGCCATGAGTGAAGAGATCCTGATCAACATCACGCCGATGGAATCGCGCGTGGCGGTGGTTGAAAACGGTGTCCTGCAAGAGGTCCACGTCGAGCGCACGCAAAAACGCGGGATCGTCGGCAACATTTATAAAGGCAAAGTCGTGCGGGTATTGCCGGGGATGCAGGCGGCTTTCGTCGACATCGGCCTGGATCGCGCCGCGTTCATTCATGCTTCGGAAATTTCCCTGCGCGAAGGCCCTGCGGTCGAGAGCATCAGCGCGCTGGTTCACGAAGGCCAGAGCCTGGTGGTGCAAGTCACCAAGGACCCGATCGGTTCCAAAGGCGCACGCCTGACCACGCAACTGTCGATTCCTTCGCGCTATCTGGTGTACATGCCGCGCACCGCGCATGTCGGTATTTCCCTGAAGATC
Source organism: Pseudomonas sp. NFX71 (assembly GCF_048079215.1). Lineage (NCBI taxonomy): Bacteria > Pseudomonadati > Pseudomonadota > Gammaproteobacteria > Pseudomonadales > Pseudomonadaceae > Pseudomonas > Pseudomonas sp. NFX71. The sequence continues at coordinate 2,899,447 of NZ_CP182230.1, forward strand.
GAAGATGAAGCCGAGCGCGAACGCCTCAAGCAAGTGGTCACCGATTGCGTGGCCAAAGAAGGCATCAAGGAGGCCGGCGGCTTCATCCTGCGGACTGCCGCCGAAGGCGCGGGCGCCGATGAAATTCTCATGGACATCCGCTACCTGCGCAGGCTCTGGGATCAGATCAACGAGCAGATCAAAACCATCAGCGCGCCGAGTGTGATCTACGAAGACCTCGGCCTGGCGCTGCGGACCTTGCGCGATCTGGTGAGCCCGAAGATCGAGAAGATCCGCATCGACTCCCGGGAAACGTTCCAGAAAACCACGCAGTTTGTCGCGGAACTGATGCCGGAAATTGCTGATCGTCTGGAGCATTACCCGGGTGAACGGCCGATTTTCGACCTGTACGGCGTCGAAGACGAAATCCAGAAAGCCCTCGAACGCAAAGTCCCGCTGAAGTCTGGCGGTTACCTGGTGGTGGACCCGGCGGAAGCCATGAGCACCATCGACGTCAATACCGGGGCGTTCGTCGGTCATCGCAATCTCGAAGAAACCATCTTCAAGACCAACCTCGAAGCCGCGACCGCCATCGCTCGCCAGCTGCGCCTGCGCAACCTGGGCGGGATCATCATCATCGACTTCATCGACATGGAAGACGAAGAGCACCAGCGTCAGGTGCTGCGCACGCTTGAGAAACAACTGGAACGCGATCACGCCAAGACCAACATCATCGGCATCACCGAGTTGGGCCTGGTGCAGATGACCCGCAAGCGCACCCGCGAAAGTCTCGAGCAGGTGTTGTGCGAACCCTGCAGCAGCTGCCAGGGGCGCGGCAAGCTCAAGACGCCGGAAACCGTTTGCTACGAAATCTTCCGCGAAATTCTCCGCGAGGCGCGCGCCTATCAGGCGGAGGGCTATCGTGTATTGGCGAACCAGAAAGTCGTCGATCGCCTGCTGGATGAAGAGTCGGGCAACGTCGCCGAGCTCGAAGGTTTTATCGGGCGCACCATTCGGTTCCAGGTGGAAACCATGTATTCCCAGGAACAATACGACGTGGTGCTGCTCTGAATCGCTGTGTTTCATCCCCACTAGAACGGCTGGCCTCAGCTTTTTGCACTGTTTTTGCCATGGGAGCCAACTGACATGGAGCGTCTGACACGCATTTTGGCCGCACTGACCCGCTGGGGTCTGGGCCTGTGCGCGTTGGCTTTGGTGCTGATGGCGCTTTACGTCAGTCTCGGCCGCGAACTGACGCCGCTGGTGGCCGAGTATCGGGCCGAAGTCGAAGCCAAAGCCGGCGCTGCCCTGGGCATGCCGCTGCACATCGGTGAACTGGAAGGCAACTGGCACGGCTTCGCGCCGATTCTGCTGGCCCACGACGTGATGGTCGGCGAGGGCGCCAACACCCTGCGCCTGGATCAGGTACGTGCGGTGCCGGATCTTTGGGCCAGCCTGCTGGCTCGTGAAGTGCGCATCGCCCACCTTGAACTCAACGGTTTGAAGATCAGCTTCAAGGAAGGCGAGGACGGTCATTGGGCGCTGGAAGGCCTGCCGGTGCAACAGGATCAGCCGCTGGACCCGGAACAGTTGCTCAATCGCATGCAGATGGTCCAGCAGTTGTCGGTGCTCGACAGTCAGGTCACCTTGCAGCCGCTGGATCACCCGCCGCTGACCTTGACCTACGTTGGCCTGAACCTGAAAACCGGCGTCTACCGTCAGCGACTCGACGCGCGGCTGACCCTGCCCGACGGTCAGCCAGTGGCCATGAGCCTGCGTACTCGCATTCGCGCCAGCCAGTGGCAGGACGGCGAAGCGGATGCTTACGTAAGCCTGCCGCAAAGTGACTGGTCGAAATGGCTACCCGAGCGCCTGACCCGGCAATGGAATTTTTCCGAGATCAAGGCCGGTGGCGAGCTTTGGGTCAACTGGAGCAAAGGCGCGCTGCAAAGCGCTGCGATCCGCTTGAACGCGCCGCAGATCAAGGGTGCCTACGCCGAGCGCAAGCCGGTCCAGATCAACAACCTGGCGCTCAACAGCTATTTCCAGCGCAGTGCCGAAGGCATTCTGGTGACGGTGGACTCGCTGTCCATGAACATCGGCGAGACCCGCTGGGAATCGCGCCTGCAACTCAAACAAAGCCAAGCCACCGACAAGACCGAAGAACTCTGGCATCTGCAAGCCGACCGCCTCGACCTCACGCCACTCACACCGCTGCTGAATGCCTTGGGGCCGTTGCCTGAAGGCGTCGCCACCGCCGTGGAGCGACTCAAGGTGACCGGTGGTTTGCGCAACGTGTTGGTCGACTTCCGGCCCAACGCCACCGACGACAGCAAGGTCAGTTTCGCCGCCAACCTCGATCGGGTGGGGTTTGACGCCTATCACGGCGCGCCAGCGGCGCGAAATGTCAGCGGCAGCATCAGTGGTGACCTCGGTCACGGCGAACTGCGCATGGACAGCAAGGATTTTGTCCTGCACCTGGACCCGATTTTCGCCAAGCCATGGCAATACATTCAGGCCAACGCCCGGCTGACCTGGAAGCTCGACAAAGAAGGCTTCACCCTCATCGCGCCGTACCTGAAAGTGCTGGGCGAGGAGGGCAAGATTGCCGGCGACTTCCTGATCCGCCTGCATTTCGACCATACCCAGGAAGACTACATGGACCTGCGGGTCGGCCTGGTGGACGGCGACGGCAAGTACACCGCCAAGTACCTGCCGGAAGTGCTCAGCCCGGCGCTGGACGAATGGCTGCGCACGGCGATTCTCAAGGGTGCGGTCGACCAGGGCTTCTTCCAGTATCAGGGCTCGCTGAATCATGGCGCCGCCGACACGGCTCGCAGCATCAGCCTGTTCTTCAAGGTTCACGATGCCGAGCTGGCGTTCCAGCCGGGTTGGCCGCATGTCAGCAAGGTCAGTGGCGATGTGTTCATCGAAGACAGCGGCGTACGCATTCTGGCCAGCCAGGGCCAGTTGCTGGACACACAAGTCAGTGACATCTACGTCAATATTCCCCACGCATCCGCCGGGCAAAACCCACACCTGCTGCTTGATGGCGCTTTCGCCGGCGGGTTGGGCGATGGCCTGAAAATTCTCCAGGAAGCGCCGATCGGCACCGCTGCCACCTTCGCCGGATGGGAAGGCGAGGGCGATCTGAAGGGCAAGGTGAAGCTGGATATTCCGCTGGCCAAAGGCGAGCAGCCCACTATCCTCGTCGACTTCAAGACCGCCAAGGCGCGCTTGAAACTCGCCGAACCGGCCCTTGAGCTGACTCAATTGAAGGGCGATTTCCGCTTCGACAGCACCAAGGGGTTGAGCGGGCAGAACATCACCGCTCGCGCCTTTGACAAACCGGTCACTGCGCAGATTTTCGCCGACGGCAGCCCGGGCAACATCAAGACCCGTGTCAACGCCTCGGGCCAGGTCGAGGTGAAGAAGCTCACCGATTGGTTGAGCGTTACCCAGCCGTTGCCGGTGTCCGGCCTGATCCCTTATCAGTTGCAACTGAACCTGGATGGCCCCGACAGCCAGTTGCTGGTCAATTCGAACCTCAAAGGCGTGGCGGTGGATTTGCCGGCGCCGTTCGGCATGGCGGCCGACGTCGGACGCGACACGATGTTCCGCATGACCCTGCAAGGCCAGGAGCGACGTTACTGGGTCAAGTACGGCGAGCTGGCGAGTTTCACGTTCGCGGCGCCCCCCGGCAACTTTGCCGACGGTCGCGGCGAATTGTTCCTCGGTGGCGGCGAAGCCGTGTTGCCCGGAGCCAAAGGCCTGCGGGTGCGCGGCGTGTTGTCGGAACTGGATGTCGGCCCTTGGAAAGACCTGGTGGACAAGTATGCCGGTCAGGACCCGGGCGGCAGCGCCAAGCAACTGCTCAGCAGCGCGGACTTCAAGGTCGGCAAACTCAGCGGTATCGGTACCACCCTCGACCAGGCTTCGGTGCAGTTGAACCGTAAACCGGCGGCGTGGGCCTTGCAGCTCGACAGTAAACAGGTCAAGGGCACCGCTGCTATCCCTGACGCGAAAGGCGCGCCGATTGCAATCAATCTGCAATACGTGCGTTTGCCGGCACCGGACCCGACGGTCCTGGCCGATGAAAACTCGCCGGATCCACTGGCCAGCGTTGATCCGACAAAAATCCCGGCGCTGGATATCACCATCAATCAGCTGTTCCAGGGGCAGGATCTGGTGGGGGGCTGGTCGCTGAAAGTGCGTCCGACCGCCAAGGGCATCGCACTTAATGCGCTGGACCTGGGCCTCAAGGGCATTCTGTTGCAGGGCAGCGGTGGCTGGGAAGGTGCGCCCGGTGCATCCAGCAGCTGGTACAAGGGCCGGGTCAGTGGCAAGAACCTTGCGGATGTGCTGAAAGGCTGGGGCTTTGCGCCCAGTGTCACAAGTGAAGAATTTCATATGGATGTCGACGGTCGCTGGCCCGGTTCGCCGGCCTGGCTGGCTACCAAGCGTTTTTCCGGGACGCTTGATGCGTCGCTGAACAAAGGCCAGTTCGTTGAAGTCGAGGGCGGCGCTCAGGCGTTGCGGGTGTTTGGCCTGCTCAACTTCAACTCCATCGGTCGGCGCTTGCGGCTGGACTTCTCCGATCTGTTTGGCAAAGGCTTGAGTTACGACCGGGTCAAAGGCCTGCTGGTCGGGACCAACGGCGTTTACGTGACGCGTGAGCCGATTCTGTTGACCGGCCCGTCGAGCAATATCGAGCTCAATGGCACGCTGGATCTGGTGGGTGATCAGGTCGATGCGAAACTGCTGGTGACCTTGCCGGTGACCAACAACCTGCCGATTGCCGCGCTGATCGTCGGCGCACCGGCCATCGGCGGCGCGTTGTTCCTGATCGACAAGCTGATCGGTGACCGCGTGGCGCGCTTCGCCAGCGTGAAATACACCGTCAAAGGCCCGTGGAAAGAGCCGAAAATCACCTTCGACAAACCTTTTTGAAAAGCCATCCTTCGGACCGATGGAGTAGCATGGCCGTTAGCCCCCTGTAGGCGCAGCCTTCGGCAGCGCCTGCGGGTATGTGTTGATTCCGGATAAGGGTAAGGCCATGTCGTTAGCGGTGATTCAAATGGTCAGCCAGAGCGATGTGCTGGCCAATCTGGCCCAGGCTCGTCGGCTGCTCGAACAAGCGGCAGCCGGTGGCGCGAAGCTGGCTGTGCTGCCGGAAAATTTCGCCGCCATGGGCCGCCGTGACATCGCTGACATCGGTCGCGCCGAGGCGTCGGGCGAAGGTCCGATCCTGCCCTGGTTGAAACAGACCGCTCGCGACCTCAAGTTATGGATAGTGGCCGGCACCTTGCCGTTGCCGCCGGTGGATCAACCGACGGCGAAAGTGCATGCCTGCTCGCTACTGGTCAATGATCAGGGCGAGACGGTGGCGCGCTACGACAAATTGCACCTGTTTGACGTGGACGTGGCGGACAACCGCGGGCGTTATCGGGAATCCGATGACTATGCTTATGGCAGTGGCGTGGTGGTCGCCGACACGCCCGTCGGTCGGGTCGGCCTGACGGTGTGTTACGACCTGCGCTTCCCGGAGCTGTACAGCGAATTGCGCGCTGCCGGGGCGGAATTGATTACCGCACCGTCAGCCTTTACCGCCGTGACCGGCGCGGCGCATTGGGATGTGCTGATTCGAGCGCGGGCCATCGAGACCCAGTGTTATGTGCTCGCGGCGGCCCAGGGTGGAACGCATCCGGGACCGCGAGAGACCTTCGGCCATGCTGCGATCATCGACCCGTGGGGGCGAGTGCTCGCGCAACAGGACCAAGGCGAGGCCGTGCTGCTGGCCGAACGCGATAGCAGCGAACAGGCGTCCATCCGGGCGCGGATGCCGGTGTCCAGTCACCGGCGCTTTTTCTCGCAGGGCGCGCAGCGACCTGCCTCAGAACGATGAATTTAAGGCGTAAAGCATATGAGCGAGTTGTTGTCCTCAGTCAGTGAACACCTCCTGGCGCCCGGCGGCGTAACGATCGAGAGCCTGCAAGGTGTGCTCGGCGATCTGGCCGGCCCGGGTATCGATGCCGCCGACCTGTATTTCCAGGGGCAGATTTCCGAGTCGTGGGCGCTGGAAGACGGGATCGTCAAGGAAGGCAGCTTCAACCTTGATCAAGGTGTTGGCGTGCGCGCGCAATCGGGTGAGAAAACCGGTTTTGCCTACAGCAATGCGATCACCCTCGAAGCCCTGGGCGCGGCGGCGCGTGCTGCTCGTTCGATCTCCCGCGCCGGGCAGAATGGCACGGTGCAGGCGTTCACCACTCAGGATGTCGCCCAGCTGTACGGACCGGATAACCCGTTGGAAGTACTGACCCGCGCCGAGAAAGTCGAGCTGCTCAAGCGTATCGACGTTGCCACGCGCGCCCTCGATCCGCGTATCCAGCAAGTGACCGTGAGCATGGCCGGTGTCTGGGAGCGCATTCTTGTCGCTTCGACCGACGGTAGCCTGGCGGCGGATGTGCGGCCGTTGGTGCGTTTCAACGTCAGCGTGATCGTTGAGCAGAACGGTCGCCGCGAGCGTGGCGGTCATGGTGGCGGCGGTCGTACCGATTACCGGTACTTCCTCGCCGAAGACCGTGCCATGAGCTACGCCCGTGAGGCGCTGCGTCAGGCGCTGGTCAACCTTGAAGCCATTCCGGCGCCGGCCGGTACGTTGCCGGTGGTGTTGGGGTCGGGCTGGTCCGGGGTGCTGCTGCACGAAGCGGTCGGCCACGGTCTGGAAGGTGATTTCAACCGCAAGGGCAGTTCCGCCTACAGCGGGCGTATGGGTGAGATGGTTGCGTCCAAACTCTGCACCATCGTCGATGACGGCACGCTGGCCGGTCGCCGTGGCTCGCTGAGTGTCGACGACGAAGGCACGCCGACCGAGTGCACCACGCTGATCGAAAACGGCGTGCTCAAAGGCTACATGCAGGACAAGCTCAATGCGCGCCTGATGGGCGTGGCCCGCACAGGCAACGGCCGTCGCGAATCCTACGCGCACCTGCCGATGCCGCGCATGACCAACACTTACATGCTGGCGGGCGAAAGCGATCCGGCGGAAATCATTGCCTCGGTGAAACGCGGCATCTACTGCGCCAACCTCGGCGGCGGTCAGGTGGACATCACCAGCGGCAAATTTGTGTTCTCCACCAGCGAGGCGTACCTGATCGAAGACGGCAAGATTACCGCCCCGGTCAAAGGCGCGACGTTGATCGGCAACGGCCCGGAGGCGATGAGCAAGGTGTCGATGGTCGGTAATGATCTGTCGCTGGACAGCGGTGTGGGCACGTGCGGCAAGGACGGGCAGTCGGTGCCGGTGGGTGTCGGCCAGCCAACGCTGAAAATCGATGCGATCACTGTGGGTGGCACAGGATCGTAAGGGATGGAGCGTCGGGTGAGTCGCGTAACGACTCACCCGAGACGGGACTTAACGCAGGCCGCGTTGAGTCTCGTCGAGCTCACGGATGTACTTGAAGATTTTACGGCTCGACGCTGGTGGCTTGTTGGTCGCCAGTTCGTGCTGGGCCTGACGGATCAGGGAGCGCAACTGCTGACGATCAGCCTCAGGGTAGTCGAGCACGAACTTCTCCAGGACTGCATCGTCGCCCGCGATCAAGCGATCGCGCCAGCGTTCCAGTCCGTGGAAACGTTCGTTGTACTGCCGGGTGGAGGCATCGAGTTGATCGAGCAAAGTCAGAATGGCGTCAGTGTCCTGATCGCGCATCAGTTTGCCGATGAACATAAGGTGCCGTTTACGCGCGATATTCGCGGTGTGCTTGGGCGCATCGGCCAGGGCCCGGCGCATAGCGTCGGTCAAGGGCAGTTTTGCCAGCAAGTCAGGCTTGAGCGTTGTAAGGCGCTCGCCGAGGTCAACCAGAGCATGCAGCTCGCGTTTAACCTGGGATTTGCTTTTTTCTCCCGTATCGAGGGAGTCGTCGTAAGAATCAACCATGGTGGCCGTCCGCAAAGAAACGCCGCCATGATAACCAGTCGGGGGCCGCTTGTCCGGCCCGGTCGCTCGAAGGCCTTTACCGAAAGCAGAATTTGAGTGGAGAACAGCATGAGTGCAGTTGAAAGCGTCGGCCCACAAGCGTTGCCGGCACTGCAGGAACAAGTCGAGCAGATCATTGCTGAAGCCAAGCGCCAGGGCGCCAGTGCCTGTGAAGTGGCGGTGTCCCTGGAGCAGGGCCTGTCGACCTCTGTACGCCAGCGCGAAGTCGAAACCGTCGAATTCAACCGGGATCAGGGCTTTGGCATCACCTTGTATGTTGGCCAGCGCAAGGGCTCGGCCAGCACCTCGGCCAGTGGCCCGGACGCGATTCGCGAAACCGTCGCTGCGGCGCTGGCCATCGCCAAACACACCTCCGAAGACGAAGCCGCCGGCCTGGCGGACGCTGCACTGATGGCCAAGGATCTGCAGGATTTCGACCTGTTCCACCAATGGGACATCACACCGGAGCAAGCCATCGAGATGGCCTTGAGCTGTGAGGCGGCAGCATTCGCCACCGACAGCCGGATAAAGAACGCCGACGGCACCACCCTCAGCACTCACCAGGGCTGCCGTGTTTACGGCAACAGCCACGGTTTTATTGGCGGTTACGCCTCGACTCGCCATAGCTTGAGCTGCGTGATGATCGCCGAGGCCGATGGCCAGATGCAGCGCGATTACTGGTATGACGTGAACCGCCAGGGCAACTTGCTGATGGATCCTGCGAGCATCGGCCAGCGTGCCGCGCAACGTGCAGCGAGCCGTCTGGGCGCGCGTCCGGTGCCTACCTGTGAAGTGCCGGTGCTGTTCTCCGCTGAGCTGGCGGGTGGTTTGTTCGGCAGTTTCCTCTCGGCGATTTCCGGCGGCAGCCTGTATCGTAAATCGTCGTTCCTTGAAGGGACGCTGGGTCAGAAGCTGTTCCCGGAATGGCTGACCATCGATGAACGTCCACATTTGATGCGCGCCATGGGCAGTTCGGCGTTTGACGGCGATGGCTTGGCAACCTACGCCAAACCGTTCGTCGAAAAAGGCGAGTTGGTGTCCTACATTCTCGGCACCTATTCCGGTCGCAAACTCGGCATGCCGAGCACCGCCAACGCCGGCGGCGTACACAACCTGTTCGTCACTCACGGCGATGAAGATCAAGCGGCCTTGCTGCGCCGCATGGGCCGTGGCTTGCTGGTCACCGAGCTCATGGGCCAGGGCCTGAACATGGTCACGGGCGATTATTCCCGTGGCGCGGCGGGTTACTGGGTCGAAAACGGCGAAATCCAGTTTGCGGTCCAGGAAGTCACCATCGCCGGCAACATGCGCGACATGTTCAAGCAAATAGTCGCCGTCGGTAATGACCTGGAATTGCGCAGCAACATTCGCACGGGGTCGGTATTGATCGAGCGGATGACCGTCGCCGGTAGCTAACGCTTACCGCCAGGCAAAAAGGCGCGCCACCCATTGGGTGGCGCGCCTTTTTTTATTGGGTTCACGCAGACGGTCACATCGCGGGCAAGCCCACCATGAACTCGGTGTGCGGTCGACCTTGTTTTGGTTCTCATTATCATCTAATAATAAATCTCATTACCGAATGAGCCCGGATCATGAGTTCTGCCTTGCACGAACAGCCCTACCTCGAAAACTGGCGCTGGATGAGTCGCCAGATCCGTTGCGCGATGGATCCCGACGAGCCTCGCCTGATCGAACATTACCTGGCCGAAGGCCGGTATCTGGCGTGCTGCACGGTGACCTCTCCCTGGACCATCGCCGAAACGTCTTTCCGTGTGCTGCTCGATACCGCCGCCGATGTTGCGCTGCCCTGGCACTGGCGGACCTATTGCCTGGATCAGGCATGGCGCCCGCTGCGCGAACTCGAACGCCTCTCCCTCTGCAAGTGCCGCCTCAAGCGCTGGCAAAGCTACACCTGGCAACTGGCGACCTGCCAGTTGCAGCCCTCGATTCCTCTCATAGAACTGGTACAAGGATTTTCTGATGAACAAGACTCGTATTGAGCGCGACAGCATGGGCGAGCTTCAGGTCCCGGTGGATGCGCTTTACGGCGCACAGACCCAGCGTGCGGTGGAGAACTTCCCGATCAGCGGTAAACCGATGCCGGTGCAGTTCATCCGCGCACTGATCCTGGCCAAGGCCGCCGCTGCCCAAGCCAACGTCGAACTCAAGCAGATCAGCGAATCCCAGGGCAAAGCCATCGTCGACGCGGCACTGGGTTTGTTGCAGGGCGACTTCATGCAGCACTTCCCGGTGGATATTTTCCAGACCGGTTCCGGCACCAGTTCCAACATGAACGCCAACGAAGTGATCGCGACCTTGGCCAGCCGTCTGCTCGGCGAGCCGGTGAACCCCAACGATCACGTCAATTGCGGCCAGAGCAGCAACGACATCATCCCGACCACCATCCACGTCAGCGCTACGCTGGCGTTGCATGAACAACTGCTGCCAGCGCTGGTGCGCCTGGTGCAGGTCATCGAGCACAAGGCTGAAGAGGTTCACCACCACGTCAAAACCGGTCGCACTCACTTGATGGATGCAATGCCGGTGCGCATGAGCCAGGTGCTCAACGGTTGGGCGCAACAGCTGAAGGCCAACATCGGTCATCTGCAGGATCTGCTGCCGAGTCTGCAATCCCTGGCTCAGGGCGGCACGGCGGTGGGCACCGGCATTAATGCGCATCCCGAGTTCGCCGGTCTTTTCAGCCAGCAGTTGACCCAACTGACTCAGGTGCGATTCACGCCGGGCCCCGATTTGTTCGCACTGATCGGCTCCCAGGACACTGCCGTTGCGCTCTCCGGGCAACTGAAAACCACCGCTGTTTCGCTGATGAAAATCGCCAACGACCTGCGCTGGATGAACTCCGGCCCGCTGGCCGGTCTTGGTGAAATCGAGCTCGAAGCCTTGCAGCCGGGCTCGTCGATCATGCCCGGCAAGGTCAATCCGGTGATCCCGGAAGCCACCGCCATGGTCGCTGCCCAAGTGATCGGCAATGACACGGTCATCACCATCGCTGGCCAGTCGGGCAACTTCGAGCTGAACGTGATGCTGCCGATCATTGCCCAGAACCTGCTGAGCAGCATCGAGTTGCTGGCCAACGCCAGCCACCTGCTGGGTGAGAAGGCTATCGCCAGCTTCAAGGTCAACGAAGCCCGGCTCAAGGAAGCGCTGTCGCGCAACCCCATTCTGGTCACTGCACTGAACCCGATCATTGGTTACCAGAACGCCGCTGAAATTGCCAAGAAGGCTTATCAGCAGGGCCGGCCGGTGATCGATGTCGCTCTGGAACACACCGACCTGACACGTAGCCAACTGGAAGAGTTGCTCAATCCGGAAAAGCTCACCGCAGGCGGCGTGTAATCACCGCAACCGCTTTGGAGGCTCACCATGGAGCACTGGAAACGCACGATCGAAAGGGCAAACCGCTGTTTCATGCTGGGCGAACTGGTGGATGCCCGCGAAGCTTACCTGCAGGCATTGGCCCTGGCTCAGGTGTTGTTCGAGCGCTGGGCGGACGCCGACGAAGCGGTGGCGGCCTGCGTGATTTCCCACCACAACCTGGCGGACCTGCATTTGCGTCTGAACCAGCCGGAGGAGAGCGCCGAATACCTGTGCGCCATCCACCAGCGGCTATTGAAGACCATGCAGGACCCGCGGCTGGCGCCCGCATTGCGCGAAGCAGCGCTGCGTCAGAGCAGTAAAACCTACGTCGAACTGCTGAATTTCATCAGCGAGCACGGCGAATACCCGCGTACTCATCGTTTGCTGCACACCGATGCTGCGTCGCCCGCTGCGCCTCTACCTCATGGAGTCCATTGAAATGGCTTTTAGCTTGCCTGCCTTGCCGTACGCCTACGATGCCCTGGAACCGCACATCGATGCGCAAACCATGGAAATCCACTACACCAAGCATCACCAGACCTACATCAACAACCTGAACGCCGCCTTAGAAGGCACCGAGTTTGTCGAGTGGCCGGTGGAAAAACTGGTGGCTGCCGTTCAACAGCTGCCGGAAAAACTCCGCGCAGCGGTGATCAATCAGGGCGGTGGTCACGCCAACCATTCGCTGTTCTGGGAAGTCATGGTGCCCAACGGCGGCGGTCAGCCGGACGGCGAGCTGGCCAAGGCGATCGACGACCAACTGGGCGGCCTCGACCGTTTCAAGGAAGCGTTCACCAAAGCCGCGCTGACCCGTTTCGGCAGCGGCTGGGCCTGGCTGAGTGTGACCCCGCAAAAGACCCTGGTCGTGGAAAGCAGCGGTAACCAGGACAGTCCGTTGATGAACGGCAATACACCCATCCTCGGCCTGGATGTCTGGGAGCACGCCTATTACCTGCAATATCAAAACCGTCGCCCGGAATACATCAACGCGTTTTATAACGTGATCAATTGGCCTGAAGTCGCTGCGCGCTATCAGGCTGCACTGGTTTAAGTCTTCTATAAAAACAATCCTGGGCTGACTATGGGCACTGAAACACTGGCGATCGGAAGTGGGCGGATGTTTCGTTACGCATTGGGGTCGCTGTTACTGCTGGCGGGTATGAGCTTGTTGGTCGCCCAGGGCCTGGCGTGGCTGGATCTTGAACCGAAACTGCTACGGGCCTTACAGGGCGGTGCGATCTGCGCATTGGGTACGGCCCTGGGCGCGGTACCGGTGCTGGTGATTCGGCGCATGCCCCAGGCGGTCAGCGATACACTGCTCGGCTTCGGTGCCGGGGTGATGCTCGCGGCGACAGCTTTTTCGCTGATCGTTCCGGGCATTGCTGCGGCTGAAAGCCTGGGGCTGACGCCTTGGGCGGCGAGCGGCCTGATCAGCTTCGGCATCATGCTGGGTGCGTTCGGGTTGTTTCTGGTGGATCGAAAGGTGTCTGGCGCATCGCCGGAAATGCTCGTTGGCACGCTGGAGCGACCGGTCATTCCGCCACGGATCTGGTTGTTCGTGTTTGCCATCATTGCCCACAACATTCCTGAAGGCATGGCGGTCGGTGTCTCGGCGGGTGGCGGCATGCCCGACGCCGACAGCCTGGCCATGGGCATCGCGTTGCAGGATGTACCGGAGGGGTTGGTGATTGCGTTGGTGTTGGCCGGGGCAGGGATGTCGCGGGTCAAAGCGTTCCTGATCGGTGCGGCGTCAGGATTGGTCGAACCGGTCTTTGCGCTGTTGTGCGCCTGGCTGGTGACCCTGGCCGAGTTGCTCTTGCCGTTGGGCCTGGCACTGGCGGCCGGGGCGATGTTGTTGGTGGTGACGCATGAAGTCATTCCCGAGTCGCGCCGCCATGGTCATGACAAGCTGGCCAGCCTTGGGTTGCTGATCGGGTTTTGTTTGATGATGGTGATGGATACCGCGCTCGCCTGAAAAAAGATCGCAGCCTTCGGCAGCTCCTGCATGAGATTGCATTCACATGTAGGAGCTGCCGAAGGCTGCGATCTTTTTATTCGCCTTCGTCGAAGAAGTTGTTGATCAACGCGACCAGTGCATCCAGTGCTTCCTGTTCTTGCTCGCCTTCCGTGCTCAGATGGATCTTGGTGCCCTTGCCAGCGGCGAGCATCATCATGGCCATGATGCTTTTGCCATCGACCGTGGATTCCGGCGTGCGTCCGACCCGGATCGTGCAATCCTTGAACTGACCGGCCACGCCGACGAATTTGGCAGAAGCACGGGCATGCAGGCCCAGCTTGTTGATGATTTCGATTTCCAGAGCAGGCATCGCGATGTGAATCCTTTAGCTGAGGTCGCGGTGGCGGACCTGGACGTTCTTCAGGGATTTTTGCAGGACCTGGCCCAGACGTTCGGTCAGGTACACGGAGCGGTGATGCCCGCCGGTACAGCCAATGGCAATGGTGACATAAGCACGGTTGCTGGCGGCAAAGCGGGGCAGCCATTTGAGCAGGTAAGTGGAAATGTCTTGGAACATCTCCTCGACGTCCGGCTGGGCCGCCAGGTACTCGGCAACCGGCTGGTCAAGCCCGGACTGATCGCGTAGCTCCGGCTTCCAATAAGGGTTCGGCAGGCAGCGCACGTCGAACACCAGATCGGCGTCCACCGGCATGCCGCGCTTGAATCCGAACGATTCCACCAGGAACGCAGTGCCGGGTTCCGGTTGGTTCAGCAGGCGCAATTTGATGGTATCGCGCAGCTGATAAAGGTTCAGGTTGGTGGTATTGACCTTGAGATCGGCGAGGTCGGCAATCGGCCCGAGCAGGTTGGTTTCATCGTTGATCGCCTCGGCCAGCGAGCGATTGGCGCTGCTCAGCGGGTGACGGCGGCGGGTTTCCGAAAAACGCTTGAGCAAGGTTTCTTCGTCGGCATCCAGGTACAGGACGTCGCATTGGATATGCCGGCTGCGGACTTCTGCGAGCAGTTCCGGAAAACGGGTCAGGTGGCTCGGCAAGTTGCGCGCATCGATGGAGACGGCAACCAGCGGCTGCGCCAGCTCTGTGTGAATCAACGCACGCTCGGCCAGTTCCGGCAGCAACCCGGCGGGCAGGTTGTCGATGCAGTAATAGCCGTTGTCCTCGAGAACATCGAGCGCGGTGCTTTTACCTGAGCCGGAACGGCCACTGACGATGATCAAGCGCATGATTAGTGCCTGTTTTGCTCGTCCAGGACAACCTGATACAAGGCTTCATTGCTCGGTGCGCTGCGCAGGCGATCACGGACTTCCTTGCGATCAAGCATGCTGGCGATCTGCCGGAGCAATTCAAGGTGCGCATCGGTAGCCGCTTCCGGGACCAGCAGAACGAACAGCAGGTCAACCGGGGCGCCGTCGATGGCGTCGAAATCGATGGGGGCATCCAGGTGCATCAAGGCACTGATGGGCGAGGTGCAGCCTTTCAGGCGGCAGTGGGGGATAGCGATGCCGTTACCAAAACCGGTCGAGCCAAGTTTTTCACGGGCAATCAAAGCCTCGAAGACATCTTGCATCTCCAGATCCAGCACTTCTTTATGGATAAGGTTGGCAATTTGCTCGAGGGCTTTCTTTTTGCTGCCGCCCGGCACGTTCACGAGGGAACGGCCGGGGGTCAGGATGCTTTCAAGTAGGATCATGGGTTGGGAGTGTTAACGACCGGTCGCGCCCTGGAGGAGGCTTTGGGTCTTTTCCTTATGCTTTTTGAGTTGTTTATCCAGCTTGTCGGTCAGCGCGTCGATCGCCGCGTACATGTCGGTATGTTCCGCGTTTGCGACCACTTCATTGCCGGGAATATGCAGCGTGGCTTCGATTTTCTGCTTCAGCTTCTCGACCGTCATCGTGACTTGCACGTTGGTGATCTTGTCGAAATGCCGCTCTAATCGTTCGAGTTTTTCGCCGATGTAGGTGCGAAGAGGTTCGGTCACTTCCAGTTGGTGTCCACTGATGTTGACTTGCATACAGCTTCTCCTTCGTTGCCAGTGCATAAAGCGGTAGATCAGATGATCTACCACTGGAACGCTGTGGCGTGGCTCTACATCAACCGCTTGCGTTCGCTCGAAGGCGCGATCCCGAGGGATTCGCGGTACTTGGCGACGGTGCGGCGAGCCACCTGAATGCCTTGTGCCTCCAGTAAACCAGCGATCTTGCTGTCACTCAACGGCTTTTTCTGATTTTCCGCAGCAACCAGTTTTTTGATGATCGCGCGGATCGCCGTGGACGAGCATTCGCCGCCTTCGGAGGTGCTGACGTGGCTGGAGAAAAAGTATTTCAGCTCATATATGCCCCGAGGGGTATGCATGAATTTTTGCGTGGTCACCCGTGAAATCGTCGATTCGTGCATGCCCACCGCTTCGGCGATGTCATGCAGGACCAGCGGTTTCATCGCTTCGTCGCCGTATTCCAGAAAGCCGCGTTGATGCTCGACGATCTGGGTGGCAACTTTCATCAGGGTTTCGTTACGGCTTTGCAGGCTCTTGATGAACCAGCGGGCCTCTTGCAACTGATTGCGCATGAAGGTGTTGTCGGCGCTGGTGTCGGCGCGACGCACGAAACCGGCGTATTGAGCGTTGACCCGCAGTCGCGGTACCGATTCCTGATTCAGTTCTACCAGCCAGCGCTCGTTGTCCTTGCGCACGATCACATCGGGGACCACGTATTCGGCTTCACTGGACTCGATCTGCGAGCCAGGGCGTGGGTTGAGGCTCTGTACCAGTTCGATGACCTGGCGCAGTTCGTCTTCCTTCAGCTTCATGCGGCGCATCAGCTGGCTGTAGTCGCGGCTGCCGAGCAAGTCGATATAGTCGGTGACCAGGCGCTTGGCCTCGGCCAGCCAAGGCGTCTTGGCGGGCAGCTGGCGCAATTGCAGCAGCAGGCATTCACCAAGGTTGCGGGCGCCGATGCCGGCCGGCTCGAATTGCTGGATGCGATGCAGGACGGCTTCGATTTCGTCCAGTTCGATGTCGAGTTCCGGATCGAAAGCTTCGAGGATTTCCTCGAGGGTTTCGTCCAGGTAGCCCTGGTTGTTGATGCAATCGATCAGGGTCACGGCGATCAGACGATCGGTGTCGGACATCGGCGCCAGGTTCAATTGCCACAAGAGATGGCTTTGCAGGCTTTCACCGGCCGATGTGCGGGTGGTGAAATCCCACTCGTCGTCATCGTTGCTCGGCAGGCTGCTGGCGCTGGTCTGGTAGACGTCTTCCCATGCGGTGTCGACGGGCAGTTCGTTGGGAATGCGCTCGTTCCAGTCGCCCTCATCGAGGTTGTCCACCGTCGGGGCGGTTTCCTGGTAGGAGGGCTCTGAAACATCGGCGTTGGGTTGCTGTTCGGCTTTGTCGGCCAAGGGGTCGGCGTTATCGAAGTCGTCGCCTTCTTCCTGGCGTTCGAGCATCGGATTGGACTCCAGGGCTTCCTGGATTTCCTGTTGCAGGTCCAGGGTCGACAATTGGAGCAGGCGGATGGCCTGTTGCAGCTGCGGTGTCATCGTCAGCTGCTGGCCCATTCTCAAGACTAGCGATGGTTTCATGGCAGGGGCTTAACACCTTATTCGCCGGCGCACATGCGCCATCCACTACAGGGCGCCGGAGCGCCAAACATAAGCAAATTATATGCCTGAAACTGCAACGTTTGCCTAGAGCGCTGTAACAATAAAAAATTGTTGATTTTTTATCGAGACAAGCGCTCGGCGACTAGCCAGAGACGCCCTGATGCTTACAGGCGGAACTCATGGCCCAGATAGACTTCTTTCACGAGGTCGTTGGCCAGGATGGTGGCAGAATCACCTTCGGCGATCAGCTGGCCATCGTTGACGATGTAGGCGGTTTCGCAGATATCCAGGGTCTCACGGACGTTGTGGTCGGTGATCAGCACGCCAATGCCCTTGGCCTTGAGGTGGTAGATGATCTGCTTGATGTCGCCCACCGAAATCGGGTCCACACCGGCGAAGGGTTCGTCGAGGAGGATGAATTTCGGGTTGGTTGCCAGTGCACGGGCGATTTCCACGCGGCGGCGTTCACCACCGGACAGGCTCATGCCGAGGTTGTCCCGGATGTGGCTGATGTGGAATTCCTGCAGCAGGCTTTCCAGCTCTTTGCGGCGATCGGCCTTGTCGAGTTCCTTGCGGGTCTCGAGGATTGCCATGATGTTGTCGGCAACCGAGAGTTTGCGGAAGATCGACGCTTCTTGTGGAAGATAGCCGATACCGGCCTTCGCACGACCGTGCATCGGCTGGTGGCTGACGTCCAGATCGTCGATCAGGACGCGGCCCTGATCGGCCTGGACGAGGCCGACGATCATGTAGAAGCAGGTGGTCTTGCCGGCGCCGTTAGGACCAAGCAGGCCGACGATCTGACCGCTGTCGATGGACAGGCTGACGTCGCGCACGACCTGGCGGCTCTTGTAGCTCTTGGCCAGATGCTGAGCTTTCAGAGTTGCCATTACGGGGCCTTTTGCTCTTCGGTTTTCTTTTTCGGCTGGATCACCATGTCGATCCGCGGGCGCGATTCGGTCACGTTGGTGCCTGTGGCACGGCCGGCGCTGGCGAGCTTTTTATTGGTGTCGTAGACGATTTTCTCGCCTTGGGTAACGTTGCCGTCCTTGTCGATGACTTTCGCCTTATCGATCAGCACGACGCGGTCTTGGGAGGCGTGGTACTGGATAGTCACGCCGTACCCCTGAACTGGTTTGGTGTCGCCAGCGGTCTGCAACTGCTCGAAGTAGGCCAGGTTGCCGACCGAAGTCACGACGTCAATGTCGCCGGCTGCGGTGCGGGTGATGGTGACCTTGTTGCCGGTAACCTTCATCGAGCCCTGGGTAATGATCACATCGCCGGTGTAGGTGGCAACGCCATTCTTGTCGTCCAGTTGGGCGTCGTCGGCCTGAATGCGGATAGGCTGCTGTTGATCGTTCGGCAGAGCCCAGGCGCTCACGCTTCCCAGTGCTGCGCCCAGACCGAGCAAAATAGGGAGAGTTTTAACGAGCCTCATACTGTCCTCTTACGTTCGATAGCAGGTGTATCCTGCTTTCTTTCAAATACGCTTTCATTCCCTTGCCAGTCGAGACACCACCAGCGCCGTCGATTCTAACGGGTTGATCGGTCTGCGCATATTGCTGCTGCGGGAACACTGTCATGCGGGTGGTGGTAATCAGGGTCTTGCGGTTTTTCTCGTCGAAACGGGTGATGCGCACCGAGTCGATCAGCTCGACCTGGGTGCCATCCGGATTGACTTCACCGTGTTCGCTCTGGACGTGCCAGGGGAATTGGGTGCCGCGGAACAGGTTCAGGTCCGGATTGGTCAACAGCGTCACTTCGGTCGCCTTCAGGTGTTCAACCTTGTCCGACGTCATTTCGTACTGCAGTTTGCCGTCCGGCAGGTACTGCACGCTGTGGGCGTTGAGTGCGTAATAGTCGATCGCGCTTTCATCGACCTTTGCCACCGGCTGGTCGAGGAAGCGTTCCGGGCTGATGTTCCAGTAGCCGACCGCCGCAAAAATTGCTGCGATGCAACCGAACACCAGGATGTTGCGAAATTTCTTGCTCAGCATAGTTGGCTCACAGGTACGCGGCGTTGGCCGCATCGAGGCGGCCCTGGGCGCGCAGGATCAATTCGCAGAATTCGCGGGCGGCACCCTCGCCACCACGGGCCTGGGTGATGCCATGGGCGTGTTCACGCACGAAGCCGGCGGCATTGGCCACCGCCATGCCCAGGCCTACGCGGCGAATCACCGGCAGGTCTGGCAGGTCGTCACCAAGGTAGGCGACTTGCTCATAGCTTAGGTTGAGTTGGGCGAGAAGTTCGTCCAGCACCACCAGTTTATCTTCGCGCCCCTGATACAGGTGGGGAATGCCGAGGTTCTTTGCCCGTCGCTCGACCACCGGTGTCTTGCGGCCGCTGATGATAGCGGTCTGTACGCCGGCTGCCATCAACATCTTGATACCCTGGCCGTCGAGCGTGTTGAAGGTCTTGAATTCGCTGCCGTCTTCAAGGAAGTACAAACGCCCGTCGGTCAGGACGCCATCGACGTCGAAGACGGCCAGTTTGATCTGTTTGCCGCGTTGCAGCAGGTCCGTGCTCATTACATTACTCCCGCACGCAGCAAGTCGTGCATGTTCAAGGCGCCGACCGGACGGTCTTCGCTGTCGACCACGACCAGCGCGTTGATTTTATGGTCTTCCATGATTTTCAGGGCCTCGGCGGCGAGCATCTCGGCGCGGGCAGTCTTGCCGTGGGCGGTCATGACCTGGTCGATCGTCGCACTGTGAATATCGATGCTGCGATCCAGGGTGCGACGCAAATCGCCGTCGGTGAAGATCCCGGCGAGTGTGCCGTCGGCTTCCAGGATGACGGTCATGCCCAGACCCTTGCGGGTCATTTCCATCAGCGCGTCCTTGAGCAGTGTGCCGCGCTGGACTTGCGGCAGCTCCTGCCCGGCATGCATGACGTTTTCCACTTTCAACAGCAGGCGTCGGCCCAGCGCGCCACCAGGGTGGGAAAAGGCAAAGTCTTCAGCGGTAAAGCCGCGGGCTTCGAGCAGCGCAACGGCCAGGGCGTCGCCCATGACCAGGGCGGCAGTGGTCGACGATGTCGGCGCCAGGTTCAGCGGACAGGCTTCGTGTTCGACATGCACGTTGAGATTGACTTCGGCGGCCTTGGCCAGCGGAGAGTCGGGGTTGCCGGTCACGCTGATCAACTTGATGCCCAGGCGTTTGATCAACGGCAGCAGGGTGACGATTTCATTGGTGGAACCGGAGTTCGACAGGGCCAGGATGATGTCGTCACGGGTGATCATGCCCATGTCGCCGTGGCTGGCTTCGGCCGGGTGCACGAAGAAAGCCGTGGTGCCGGTGCTGGCCAGGGTAGCGGCAATCTTGTTGCCGATATGTCCGGATTTGCCCATGCCGACCACGACTACGCGGCCTTTGCTGGCCAGAATCATCTCGCAAGCGCGTACGAAATCTGCGTCGATATGGGGCAGCAAGCCTTGTACGGCTTCCAGTTCGAGGCGGATGGTGCGTTGTGCTGATTGAATCAGGTCGCTGGATTGGCTCATGTCAGAAATCGTATAGCCTGATGAAAAGGCGGCGATTATAGCGGTAATGATCGAAACCCTCACGCAAGTTCGTCGCGCTTTGACATTCCCTGTTACCGAATCCCTCTAAATAAAGCTTTTTACCGCTCAGGTTGCTGAACAAGGCCAGGCTTGGCCCTTGGGCGCTTGGCCTTTGCAGTGATATAGTTCGCCGCCAGTTCGGCCTGCCCGGGAGGTATGTGCTTTCGCAAGGAAGTCAGGCGTCCGAGTGAGAGGCTGCATCGCAAGGAGTTTAGATGAGTGCCGATAACGCCTACGCGGTCGAGCTGAAGGGACTGACCTTCAAGCGCGGTGCGCGCAGCATTTTCAATAACGTCGATATCCGTATTCCGCGCGGCAAGGTCACCGGCATCATGGGGCCTTCCGGGTGTGGCAAGACCACACTGTTGCGTTTGATGGGCGCCCAATTGCGTCCGACCAAGGGCGAAGTCTGGGTCAACGGTCAGAACCTGCCGAAACTGTCGCGCAGTGATTTGTTCGATGCGCGTAAACACATGGGCGTGCTGTTTCAGAGTGGCGCACTGTTTACCGATCTCGACGTGTTCGAGAACGTTGCCTTTCCCCTGCGCGTTCATACCGAGCTTCCGGAAGAAATGATCCGGGACATCGTCCTGCTCAAATTACAGGCCGTGGGCCTGCGTGGCGCCATCGACCTGATGCCTGACGAGCTGTCCGGCGGCATGAAGCGCCGTGTCGCGCTGGCGCGGGCGATTGCCCTTGATCCGCAGATTCTCATGTATGACGAACCCTTCGTCGGCCAGGACCCTATCGCCATGGGCGTGTTGGTGCGCCTGATCCGTTTGCTCAACGATGCGCTGGGTATCACCAGTATCGTGGTTTCCCACGATCTGGCCGAGACGGCCAGCATTGCCGATTACATTTATGTGGTGGGCGATGGGCAAGTGTTGGGGCAGGGCACTCCCGAGGAGCTGATGAATTCGCAGGAGCCGCGTATTCGTCAATTCATGACCGGCGATCCCGACGGTCCGGTCGCATACCACTTTCCAGCGACGGATTACCGCGCAGATCTTCTGGGGAAGCGTTGATGCGCAAGATTTCACTATTAGAACGCGTACGTCGTTTCGGTCACGGCGGCATCGATGTGATGGCGGTGTTCGGCCGTTCGGCGATCTTCCTGTTCCATGCCTTGCTCGGCCGTGGCGGCATCGGGGGCGGTTTCGGCCTGCTGATCAAGCAGCTGCATTCGGTGGGCGTGATGTCCCTGGTGATCATTGTGGTCTCCGGGGTGTTCATCGGCATGGTGCTGGCGCTGCAAGGGTTCAATATTCTGTCCAGCTACGGTTCGGAGCAGGCGGTCGGGCAGATGGTTGCCCTGACCTTGCTGCGCGAACTGGGCCCCGTGGTCACTGCATTGTTGTTCGCCGGACGCGCCGGTTCGGCCCTGACGGCTGAAATCGGCAACATGAAATCCACCGAGCAGCTGTCCAGTCTGGAAATGATTGGTGTCGACCCGCTCAAGTACATCATTGCCCCGCGCCTGTGGGCCGGCTTCATTTCCCTGCCGGTGCTGGCGATGATTTTCAGCGTGGTGGGTATCTGGGGCGGTTCTTGGGTGGCCGTCGACTGGCTGGGTGTCTATGAAGGTTCCTACTGGTCCAACATGCAGAACAGCGTGACGTTCACTGACGATGTGCTCAACGGCATCATCAAAAGTATCGTCTTCGCCTTTGTCGTGACCTGGATCGCCGTATTCCAAGGCTATGACTGCGAGCCCACCTCCGAGGGGATCAGTCGTGCCACTACCAAGACCGTTGTGTATGCCTCGTTGGCTGTACTCGGCCTGGACTTTATTCTGACCGCCTTGATGTTTGGAGATTTCTGATGCAAAACCGCACCCTGGAAATCGGTGTCGGCCTTTTCTTGCTGGCTGGCATCCTGGCTTTGCTGTTGCTGGCGTTGCGGGTGAGTGGCCTGTCCCCGAGCTCAACCACCGATACGTATAAACTTTATGCCTATTTCGACAATATCGCCGGTTTGACGGTCAGAGCTAAAGTGACCATGGCCGGTGTGACCATCGGCAAGGTCACGGCGATCGATCTGGACCGCGACAGTTTCACCGGTCGGGTGACGATGCAATTGGAAAAGCGCGTGGATAACCTGCCGACTGACTCCACTGCATCTATTCTGACTGCTGGCCTGTTGGGCGAGAAATACATCGGTATCAGCGTGGGCGGCGAAGAAGGCCTGCTCAAGGATGGTGGAACCATCCATGACACCCAGTCGTCGCTGGTGCTCGAGGACCTGATCGGTAAATTCCTGCTCAATACCGTTAGCAAAGACGCCAAATGAGGAGCTTTTGAATGATCTCTACCTTGCGACGTGGCCTGTTGGTATTACTCGCGGCCCTGCCGTTGATGGCTAACGCCGTGGCGGCGCCTTCCGCGCACGATCTGGTACAGGACACCACGACCCGGTTGTTGGCGGATCTGTCTGCCAACAAAGAGAAGTACAAGCAGGATCCGCAGGACTTTTACACGGCGCTGAATACCATCGTCGGCCCTGTCGTGGATGCCGAGGGCATTTCCAAGAGCATCATGACGGTCAAGTATTCGCGCAAGGCCACGCCTGCGCAGATGAAGGCCTTTGAAGAAAACTTCAAGAAGGGCCTGTTCCAGTTCTATGGCAACGCCTTGCTCGAGTACAACAATCAGGGCATCGTCGTCGACCCTGCCAAGGATGAGTCGGGAGACCGCACCAGCGTTGGCATGACGGTCAAGGGCAGCAACGGCGCGATCTATCCTGTGTCCTACACGCTCGAAAAGATCAGTGGCGAGTGGAAGTTGCGCAACGTGATCATCAATGGCATCAACATCGGCAAGCTGTTCCGCGATCAGTTCGCCGATGCGATGCAGCGCAATGGCAACGACCTGGACAAGACCATCAATGGTTGGGCCGGTGAAGTCGCCAAAGCCAAGGAAGCCAGCGAGAAGCAAACGCCTGAGAAGCAAGCCCAATGAGTGTATCGGCCATTCGCATGAGCGAATCCGGCGAGCTGATGCTCAGCGGCATGCTCGACTACCGCACCGGCCCGGGCCTGCGCAAGCAGGGCCAGGCGCTGATCAAGGCCAGCAAGGCCGCCGCCTTGGTGGTGGATTGTTCGGCGGTGTTGAAGTCCAGCAGTGTCGGCTTGTCGCTGCTGCTGTGTTTCATGCGTGATGCTCAGGAGGCCGGCAAGCCGCTGAGCATCCGTGCAATGCCCGAAGACATGCGCGAAATTGCTCAGGTCAGTGAATTGACCGAGCTGTTGGCGCATCCCTAACCGCATCGATAAGAAAGCCCCCCGTCAGAGTCCTGCTTCGCGGGGTTCGCAGGCGCGGGGCTTTTTTGTATGATGTCCGACCCGCGCGCACAGGGCGCCGATTGAGGTTGAGCATGCAGGCCGTAGAAGTGAAGAGCTTCCTTGAAGGAAAGCTGCCAAACACCAAGGTGGAAGTTGAAGGCGAAGGCTGCAATTTCCAGCTGAATGTGATTAGCGATGAACTGGCGGCGTTGAGCCCGGTGAAGCGTCAGCAGCAGGTCTATGCCCATTTGAACCCATGGATCACCGATGGCAGCATCCATGCGGTCACTATGAAATTTTTCAGCAGCGCGGCCTGGGCCGAGCGCACCTGAGCCCAAGGGCGTCGAGATTCTTATGGATAAATTGATTATTACCGGTGGCGCTCGTCTTGATGGCGAGATCCGCATTTCCGGGGCGAAGAACTCTGCCCTGCCGATCCTGGCTGCCACCTTGCTGTGCGATGGCCCGGTTACCGTTGCCAACCTGCCGCACCTGCATGACATCACCACCATGATCGAGCTGTTCGGTCGCATGGGCATCGAGCCGGTGATCGACGAGAAACTGAGCGTCGAAATCGACCCGCGCACCATCAAGACCCTGATCGCCCCGTACGAACTGGTGAAAACCATGCGTGCGTCGATCCTGGTACTGGGCCCGATGGTTGCCCGTTTCGGTGAAGCCGAAGTCGCGCTGCCTGGCGGTTGCGCCATCGGTTCGCGTCCGGTGGACCTGCACATCCGGGGTCTTGAAGCCATGGGCGCGGTCATCGACGTCGAAGGCGGCTACATCAAGGCCAAGGCCCCTGAAGGCGGCCTGCGCGGTGCGCACTTCTTCTTCGACACCGTCAGCGTGACCGGTACCGAAAACATCATGATGGCCGCCGCTCTGGCCAAGGGCCGCAGCGTTCTGGCCAACGCCGCACGCGAGCCTGAAGTCGTCGACCTGGCGAACTTCCTGATCGCCATGGGTGCCAAGATCACTGGCGCCGGCACCGACACCATCACCATCGATGGCGTCGAGCGTCTGCACACCACCACTTACAAAGTGATGCCCGACCGTATCGAAACCGGCACCTACCTGGTGGCTGCCGCCGTGACCGGCGGTCGCGTGAAGGTCAAGGACACGGATCCGACCATTCTCGAAGCCGTCCTGGAAAAACTCCGCGAGTCGGGTGCCGAAATCACCTGCGGCGAAGACTGGATCGAGCTGAACATGCACGGCAAGCGGCCAAAAGCCGTCAACGTGCGTACCGCTCCGTACCCGGCATTCCCGACTGACATGCAGGCGCAGTTCATCTCGCTCAACGCCATTGCCGAAGGCACTGGTGCCGTGATCGAGACGATCTTCGAAAACCGTTTCATGCACGTGTACGAACTGCACCGCATGGGCGCCAAGATCCAGGTCGAAGGCAACACCGCCATCGTCACCGGCACCGAGAAGCTGAAAGGCGCGCCAGTCATGGCCACCGACCTGCGTGCATCGGCCAGCCTGGTGATCTCGGCGCTGATCGCTGAAGGCGACACCCTGATCGACCGCATCTACCACATCGACCGTGGTTATGAGTGCATCGAAGAGAAACTGCAGATGCTCGGCGCCAAGATCCGTCGCGTACCGGGCTAGTTTTTTGCTGCATGGGCATAAGGATGTGCCCACATGTGGTGTTACAGCAGAGCGCAGTAGCTGTTGCGCCACATGGATGAATTCGTTTCAAGTCGGGGGTCTCCGCCCTCGATGTGTGTCCGGCGCCATTTGTGACCGGGCACGTACCTTGATAAGGACTGACGTTTCCCATGTTGACCATCGCACTGTCCAAGGGCCGCATCCTTGACGACACCCTGCCGCTTCTGGCTGAAGCGGGCATCGTGCCGACCGAGAATCCGGACAAGAGCCGCAAGCTGATCATCCCCACGACCCAGGCTGATGTGCGCCTGCTGATCGTGCGCGCCACCGACGTGCCGACTTACGTCGAGCATGGTGCCGCCGACCTGGGCGTCGCCGGTAAAGATGTGCTGATGGAATACGGTGGCCAGGGCCTGTACGAGCCTTTGGACCTGCGCATTGCCCTTTGCAAGCTGATGACCGCTGGTCGTGTCGGCGATGTCGAGCCCAAGGGCCGTCTGCGCGTGGCAACCAAATTCGTCAACGTTGCCAAGCGCTATTACGCCGAACAGGGTCGTCAGGTCGACATCATCAAGCTTTACGGCTCCATGGAACTGGCGCCGCTGATCGGTCTGGCGGACAAGATCATCGACGTGGTCGACACTGGCAATACGCTGCGCGCCAATGGTCTGGAACCCCAGGACTTCATTGCCGACATCAGCTCCCGGCTGATCGTCAACAAAGCTTCGATGAAAATGCAGCACGCCCGTATCCAGGCGTTGATCGACACCCTGCGCAAGGCAGTGGAGTCTCGACACCGCGGCTGATTCACCTGCGCGACTTTGAGTCGCGCCCGTCTATCCGCCTCATAGCCAGAATCTCAGGTGCCCAAGCGGAAACGACTGCTAAGTTAGGGCGCCTGAGTTTTTGCCATTCCTATGAGGCTCTCGCTATGACCGCACTGACTGCAATTCGCCGACTCAACGCTGCTGATCCGGATTTCGCGCATCATCTGGATCATCTGCTGAGCTGGGAAAGTGTGTCTGACGACTCGGTCAATCAGCGGGTGCTGGACATCATCAAAGCCGTGCGTGAGCGTGGCGATGCGGCGCTGGTGGAGTTCACCCGGCAGTTCGACGGTCTGGACGTCGCCTCGATGGCCGACCTGATCCTGCCGCGCGAACGCCTGGAACTGGCCCTGACCCGAATCACCGTACCTCAGCGCGAAGCCCTGGAAAAAGCCGCGACCCGCGTGCGCAGCTACCACGAGAAGCAAAAACAGGACTCCTGGAGCTACACCGAAGCCGACGGCACCGTGCTGGGCCAAAAGGTTACGCCGCTGGATCGCGCCGGTCTGTACGTGCCGGGCGGCAAGGCGTCTTACCCGTCGTCCGTGCTGATGAACGCGATTCCGGCCAAGGTTGCCGGTGTGACCGAAGTGGTCATGGTCGTACCGACCCCGCGCGGTGAAATCAATGAGCTGGTGCTGGCCGCCGCCTGCATCGCCGGCGTTGACCGCGTCTTCACTATCGGTGGCGCACAAGCCGTTGCCGCTCTGGCTTACGGCACTGAAAGCGTGCCGAAGGTCGACAAGGTGGTCGGCCCGGGCAACATCTATGTCGCCACCGCCAAGCGCCATGTATTTGGCCAGGTCGGCATCGACATGATCGCCGGGCCATCGGAAATCCTTGTGGTGTGTGACGGCAAGACGGATCCGGACTGGATCGCCATGGACCTGTTTTCCCAGGCCGAACACGACGAAGACGCCCAGGCGATTCTGGTCAGCCCGGACGCCGAGTTCCTCGACCAGGTCGCTGCCAGCATCGCCAAACTGCTGCCGACCATGGAGCGTGCCGAAATCATCGAAACTTCGATCAATGGCCGTGGTGCACTGATCAAGGTGCGCGACATGGACCAGGCGATCGAAGTGGCCAACCGCATTGCACCGGAGCACCTGGAGTTGTCGGTGGCAGACCCGCAAGCCTGGTTACCGCAGATCCGTCACGCGGGCGCGATCTTCATGGGCCGTCACACCTCCGAGGCCCTGGGCGACTACTGCGCCGGCCCGAACCACGTGCTGCCGACCTCTGGCACCGCACGCTTCTCGTCGCCGCTGGGCGTGTACGACTTCCAGAAACGCTCGTCGATCATCTTCTGCTCCGAGCAGGGTGCGTCCGAACTGGGCAAGACTGCTTCCGTGCTGGCCCGTGGCGAGTCTCTGACCGCCCACGCCCGCAGCGCCGAATACCGCATCGTTGACGAAGACTTTCCACAAGGGCAGGGGAACTGAGCATGAGTAAATTCTGGAGCCCGTTCGTCAAGAATCTGGTGCCTTACGTGCCGGGCGAGCAGCCGAAGCTGACGAAACTGGTGAAGCTCAACACCAACGAAAACCCGTACGGCCCGTCGCCCAAAGCCTTGGCGGCGATGCAGGCCGAATTGAATGACAACCTGCGTCTGTACCCGGACCCGAATAGTGATGTGCTCAAGCAAGCAGTCGCCCGGTATTACGGCGTGCAGGGCAATCAGGTGTTCCTCGGCAACGGTTCCGATGAAGTCCTGGCGCACATCTTTCACGGTTTGCTGCAACACGATAAACCGTTGCTGTTCCCGGACATCAGCTACAGCTTCTACCCGGTTTACTGCGGGTTGTATGGCATCACGTTCGACGCGGTGCCGCTGGACGCGCAGTTCCGGATCAACCCGGCGGACTATGCCAAGCCAAACGGCGGGATCATTTTCCCGAACCCGAACGCGCCGACCGGTTGCCTGCTGGCGCTGGACGCGGTTGAGCAGATCCTCAAGGCGAGCCCGGATTCGGTGGTCGTGGTGGACGAGGCTTACATCGACTTCGGTGGCGAAACGGCGATCACTCTGGTCGACCGCTATCCGAATCTGCTGGTGACTCAGACCTTGTCCAAGTCCCGTTCACTGGCCGGTCTTCGGGTAGGTCTGGCGGTCGGACATCCGGATTTGATCGAGGCGCTGGAGCGAATCAAGAACAGCTTCAACTCATACCCGCTGGATCGCATGGCGAATGTCGGTGCTGCGGCAGCGTTCGATGATCGTGAGTACTTCGACAAGACGTGTCGCCTGGTGATCGAACACCGTGAATGGGTGATCTCGCAGTTGCAGGGGAAAGGCTTTGAGGTGCTGCCGTCGGCGGCGAACTTCATTTTCGCCCGTCATCCGCAGCACGATGCGGCGGGGCTGGCGGCGAAGCTGCGCGAGCAGGGCGTTATCGTTCGGCACTTCAAGCAGGAGCGGATTGCCCAGTTCCTGCGGATTTCCATCGGCACGCCGGAACAGAATCAGGCACTGATTGATGGGCTCGGCGACCTGTAATTAGCTTTCGCTGGCAAGCCGGCTCCTACAGAGAATCGTATCGACTACAACGCCCGTGATCGATACAAATCCTGCTGGAGCTGGCTTGTCGGCGAAAGATTCACCGCAGAGTCGGCGTCTTACTCGTGATGTGGCTCGCCCAGGAACGTCAGCGAACTGAACAATCCCCGACTATTCACGTCAGGGCTGTCCTTCACCGGGACTTCCACTTGCGCGGCAATCACATTCAACCCTTCATTACGCACCAACACTTGCGCCCGCCCCTGGGCGTCGGTTTCCGTGCTCAACGTATTCGGCGCGCTGCGGTAATCGCCCGTCAACTTCACCCCCGCCACAGGTTTGCCATCCAGTAGCACGCGGACCGGCAACGATTTACCCGGGCCGACCGTCAGCGGATCAACCTCCGGCAAAATCAGCAGCTTCATCTGATCAAGTGACGGCAATTTCGCCCCCGGTTGGTAGATAGCCAGACTGTATTTGAACGTCTGGGTCGACTCGATTGCGCCCGGTACTTTGCTGCGTCCTTCGTTGATCCATTTTTTATCCGCCGTTTGCGACCACATGCCGTTGTTCAGCGCCACCGCCATCACGGCAGGCGGCTTCAGCGGTTGCAGACGTGCGTGATCGGCCAGGCGTTGCACGGTCACCGGGATCATTTTGCCGCTGGCGTCATACGCCCAGGCGCCGCTGATTTTTTGCGGTTTGAAGGCGTTGTCCTCGGCGCCGTGGCCGTAAACCACTTCGATGTTGCCGCGGCGTTCTTCGGTCCACAGGCCATGGGCCGAGACCTCGGTGGCGAAGAGCAAGCCGAGCAGTGCCATGGGTTTGATAGGGTGCATGGTGACGTCCTTTTAAAGTTCGAGTGTCAGGCTGACGGTGAAGTTGCGGGGTTCGCCGGGATTGACCCAGTAGTTGCTGTAAGAGCGCTCGAAGTATTTCTCGTCGAAAAGGTTGTTCAGGTTCAGGCCCACGGTGACTGTTTCGGTGGCCTTGTAATGGGCCAGCAGGTCAACGGTGTGGTAAGCCGGCAGTTCAAAATCAGTGCCGGCTTCACCCGAGCGATCGCCGACATAAGTGAATGCCGCGCCGAGGTCTGAACCGCGCAAGCGGCCCTCCTGAAATTCATAAACGCCCAGCAGGCTGCCGCTGCGCTTGGCGACGCCAAGGATTCGGCTGCCGGTGGGAATTACCTTGTCGCCCTCGGTGACCTCGGCGTCGATGTAGGCGAAGGCACCGATCACCCGCACGGCGTCGGTCACTTGCCCGGTGACTTGCAGGTCGAATCCCTGGCTACGGGCCTTGCCCATGGCGCGGCTGGTGTCCGTGCCCGGGTCAAGTGCAAGGACGTTTTTCTTTTCAATATGGAAGGCGGCGAGGGTGGTGCTCAAGCGGTCGTCGAACAGCTCGCTCTTGATCCCGACTTCGTAACCGACGCCTTCTTCCGGGTCGAAGGATTGGCCGCCAGCGTCCAGGCCGTTGTTCGGCTTGAACGAGGTGGAGGCGTTGGCGAACAGCCCGACTTCGGGTGTCAGCTGATAAAGCAGGCCGGCCCGTTGGGTCAGTGCGTCGTGGCTCTGGCGGCTGGTGGCACCGCGGCTGTGATCGTCGATGCTTTGCTCGAAATGTTCGAAGCGTGCACCGAGCATGCCGCGCAGTTTGTCGGTAAAGACAATCTGGTCCTGCAGGTTCAGCGCCCGGCTTTCGACGTGTTCAAAGAGGTCGGTGCCGGAGCGCTTGCCGTTAGGTTTCGGCTGACCGTAGACGGGCTGATAAATGTCGATAGCGTAGGGGCCGCCGGCAATGGTCGTGACCCGTTCGTTCTTGCGGAAGTTTTCATACTCGCTGCCAATCAGCAGTTCGTGCTGCCAACTGCCGAGGTCGAACAGACCGCGCAATTCGAGTTGGGTGATGCTGTCGTGCCAGTTTGTGTCGCGCTCGCGATAACGCCGATTCACAGTGTGGCCGTCGGCATTCAGCGGGCGACTTTCGGAAGCGTAGCCCCAGAGTTTGCCTTCCTTGTAATGGCTGGCCAGACGCAGCTTCCAGTTGTCATTGAGGTGGTGTTCGAGGGCTGCTTGCAGCAGATTGTTGTGGTTGTCGATGTTGCCGTCATTGGGTTCGCCAAGGAACGTCGAACGGGACACGCCACTCCATTTGTTATTCGGCGCGACGATGCCGCGATCGAACGTGGAGCTGTGACGGACGAATTCGCTTTCCACCAAGAGGCTGGTGTCCGGGTTCAGTTGCCAACTGAAGGAGGGCGCGACAAACACTCGCTGGCTGTCGACGTGATCGCGGAAGCTGTGGTTGTCCTCAACGGCCAGGTTGATTCGCGACAGCACGTTGGCGTCGTCATCCAGCGGCGTGTTGACGTCGAGGGCGGTGCGATAGCGATCCCAACTGCCAGCGCTGGTTTGCAGGGTGGTGAATGCTTCGGGTTGGGGTTTCTTGGTGACGATGTTGACCGTACCACCCGGATCACCACGGCCATAAAGGCTGGCGGCCGGACCTTTGAGCACTTCGATGCGCTCGATGTTGGCCACGTCCGGTGTGCTCGGGTAACCACGGTTGGCACTGAAGCCGTCCTTGTAGAACTCGGAGGTGGTGAAGCCTCGCACGCTGTATTCGTAAAGCGTCAGGCCGCCGAAATTGTTCTGCTTCGACACGCCGCCGGCAAAGTCCAGTGCGCGCTCGACGCTGCTGCTGCCGAGGTCCTTGAGCACGCTGGCGGGTATCACGCTGATGGATTGCGGGATGTCGCGAAGGGCCGTGTCGGTTTTAGTCGCGCTGGATGAACGGGTGGCGCGGTAGCCTTTGACCGGGCCTGTGGGGGATTCATAGTCGGAGGTGACGCTGATGGCGTCCAGTTCGAGCGGGCTGGAGTCTTCGGCGAAGACCGGATCTGCGAGCAGGCCAAAGGCAAGACCTGCCACAGAAACCATTGTTCGAGACGACATGTTATGTTGTTCCAATAGTAATATTGAAACAATATAACATGTCTAATGAGAATGTATGCTGTTAGCCCGAATCACTCGGGCTAGCGCTTATTCCTCTTCTTTTTCCTTCGCGGGTGCGGGTGGCGGACGCAGGCCGATTTCCGCCGTCAGCTTCAGCTCTTTGCCGTTGCGCATCACCTGAATCGTGACTTTGTCGGTCGGCTTGATGCGTGCGACCTGATTCATCGAGCGACGACCATCGCCCGCCGGTTCGCCATCGATGGCCAGAATCACGTCACCCAATTGCAAACCGGCCTTCTGCGCCGGACCGTCACGGAAAATACCCGCGACCACAATGCCCGGACGCCCCGACAGACCAAACGACTCCGCCAGTTCCTGCGACAACGGCTGCACTTCAATACCCAGCCAGCCGCGAATCACCTGGCCGTGTTCGATGATCGACTTCATCACTTCCATCGCCAGCTTCACCGGGATCGCGAAACCGATGCCTTGGGAGCCGCCGGACTTGGAGAAGATCGCGGTATTGATGCCGGTCAGGTTGCCGTTGGCGTCCACCAGTGCGCCGCCGGAGTTGCCGGGGTTGATCGCGGCGTCGGTCTGGATGAAGTCTTCGTAGTTGTTCAGGCCCAGCTGGTTACGGCCGGTGGCGCTGATGATGCCCATGGTTACGGTCTGGCCGACGCCGAACGGGTTGCCGATGGCCAGGGCCACGTCGCCGATGCGGATGTTGTCGGAGCGACCGACGGTGATCGACGGCAGGTTTTTCAGATCGATCTTCAGGACCGCGAGGTCGGTTTCCGGGTCGCTGCCGATGACGCGGGCCAGGGTTTCACGGCCGTCCTTCAATGCGACCACGATCTGGTCAGCACCGCTGGTCACATGGTTGTTGGTCAGCAGATAACCTTCCGGGCTCATGATCACGCCGGAGCCGAGGCTCGATTCCATGCGCTTCTGCTTGGGCGCATTGTCGCCGAAGAAGCGGCGGAACTGCGGGTCTTCAAACAGCGGATGGTTCGGCTTGTTGATGACCTTGGTGGTGTACAGGTTCACCACCGACGGCGCGGCGATGGTGACCGCATCGGCATACGACACCGGGCCTTGCTGCATCGTGGTGGTTTGCGGGGCTTGCTGCAGGTTGACGTCGAGGCTCGGAAGCCCGACCCACTGCGGGTAACGCTGGATGATCAACAGAGCGATAAGCACGCCGGCCAACAGCGGCCAGCCGGAAAAACGCAGCGCTTTGAGCATTAAGCACGTCCTGGAAGGTTGCAGGTGGTATGAGACCGCCCATAATGTCGCGCATTATACGAGGCCGCGCGCGCCTCTGAACGGGATATTTAGGAGTCTTTTATGGCCGTCGCCCTGAGCACCCTGGTCGAAGAAGCCGACCGTTATCTGAACAGTGCAAGGATTGCCGATTATTGCCCCAACGGGTTACAGGTTGAGGGGAGGCCGCAGGTGATGCGCATCGTCAGTGGCGTCACCGCCAGTCAGGCGTTGCTGGACGCGGCGGTCGAAGCCCAGGCCGATCTGGTGCTGGTGCACCACGGTTATTTCTGGAAGGGCGAGAATCCGTGCATCACCGGCATGAAGCAGCGTAGGTTGAAAACCCTGCTCAAGCACGATATCAGCCTGTTGTCCTACCATCTGCCACTGGACCTGCATCCGGACGTCGGCAACAACGTGCAGCTCGCGCGTCAGCTGGACATCACCGTCGAAGGTCCGCTCGATCCGGACAACCTTAAAATTGTCGGGCTGGTGGGCTCTCTGAACGAGCCGGTGACACCGCGTGATTTTGCCCGCCGCGTGCAGGAAGTCATGGGCCGCGAGCCGCTGCTGATCGAAGGCAGCGAGATGATTCGCCGGGTTGGCTGGTGCACCGGTGGTGGTCAGGGTTACATCGATCAGGCCGTTTTGGCCGGGGTCGATCTGTACCTCAGCGGTGAAGCGTCCGAGCAAACCTTCCACAGCGCCCGGGAAAACGACATCAGCTTCATCGCCGCCGGGCACCATGCCACTGAGCGCTACGGTGTGCAGGCGCTGGGCGATTACCTGGCGCGACGTTTTGCGCTGGAGCACATTTTCATCGATTGCCCGAATCCGATTTGATTAACACCACAAATCAAATGTGGGGGCGAGCCTGTTCGCGATGACTGCATGACAAGCGACATTGATGTGACAGATACAACACCGCAATCGCGAGCAGGCTCGCTCCCACAGGGGCCTGACCGCCCAAACGAGGGGGTATATTCATATACCCTTTCGATCTAGTTCGCGTCCTGATTAGAAGAGGACGCTGTGCTAGGATTCCTCGCTCGAACACGGCCCGCTGGCCGTCCATAAGATCGTTTTCGTGAGTAGCCATGGTCGACAAACTGACGCATCTGAAACAGCTGGAGGCCGAAAGCATCCACATCATCCGCGAGGTCGCCGCCGAGTTCGATAACCCGGTGATGCTGTACTCCGTCGGTAAAGACTCCGCCGTGATGCTGCACCTTGCGCGCAAGGCATTCTTCCCGGGCAAGCTGCCGTTCCCGGTGATGCATGTCGACACCCGGTGGAAGTTCAAGGAAATGTACGCGTTCCGCGACCGCATGGTCGAAGAGCTCGGCCTTGACCTGCTGGTGCACGTGAACCCCGATGGCGTCGCGCAGGGCATCAACCCGCTGACCCACGGCAGTGCCAAGCACACCGACATCATGAAAACCGAAGGCCTGAAACAGGCTCTCGACAAGTACGGCTTCGACGCCGCGTTCGGTGGCGCTCGCCGCGACGAAGAGAAATCCCGTGCCAAAGAGCGCGTGTATTCCTTCCGCGACACCAAGCATCGCTGGGACCCGAAAAACCAGCGTCCAGAGCTGTGGAACGTCTACAACGGCAACGTCAACAAGGGTGAATCGATCCGCGTTTTCCCATTGTCGAACTGGACCGAACTGGACATCTGGCAGTACATCTACCTCGAAGGCATCCCGATCGTGCCACTGTATTTCGCCGCCGAGCGCGACGTCATCGAGATGAATGGCACCTGGATCATGATCGACGACGAACGCCTGCTCAATCACCTGAGCGACGAAGACAAGGCGCGCATCGTCAAGAAGAAAGTCCGTTTCCGCACACTGGGTGACTACCCGCTGACCGGTGCGGTCGAGTCCGAGGCCACCAGCCTGACCGACATCATTCAGGAAATGCTCCTGACGCGAACTTCCGAACGCCAGGGCCGGGTCATCGACCACGATGGCGCAGGCTCGATGGAAGAAAAGAAACGTCAGGGTTATTTCTAAGGGGTTGTCATGTCGCACGTATCTGATTTGATCAGCGAGGACATCCTCGCCTACCTGGGCCAGCACGAACGCAAGGAAATGCTGCGCTTTCTGACTTGTGGCAACGTCGACGACGGCAAGAGCACCCTGATCGGGCGCCTGCTGCACGACTCCAAGATGATCTACGAAGATCACCTGGAAGCCATTACCCGCGACTCGAAAAAAGTCGGCACCACCGGCGAAGACATCGACCTGGCGTTGCTGGTCGACGGCCTGCAGGCCGAGCGTGAGCAGGGCATCACCATCGATGTCGCCTACCGCTACTTCTCCACCGCCAAGCGCAAATTCATCATCGCCGATACCCCTGGCCATGAGCAGTACACCCGCAACATGGCCACCGGTGCTTCCACCTGTGACCTGGCGATCATCCTGGTCGACGCCCGCTACGGCGTGCAGACCCAGACCCGTCGCCACAGCTTCATTGCCTCGTTGCTCGGCATCAAACACATCGTGGTCGCCATCAACAAGATGGACCTCAACGGCTTCGACGAAACCGTGTTCGAGTCGATCAAGGCCGATTACCTGAAGTTCGCCGAAGGCATCGCGTTCAAGCCGACCACCATGGCCTTCGTGCCGATGTCGGCGCTGAAGGGCGACAACGTGGTGAACAAGTCCGAGCGCTCGCCGTGGTACACCGGCCAGTCGCTGATGGAAATTCTGGAAACCGTCGAGATCGCCAGCGACCGCAACTACACCGACCTGCGTTTCCCGGTGCAGTACGTCAACCGTCCGAACCTGAACTTCCGTGGGTTCGCCGGCACCCTGGCCAGCGGCATCGTGCACAAGGGCGACGAAGTCGTTGTGCTGCCGTCGGGCAAGAGCAGCCGCGTGAAATCCATCGTCACCTTCGAAGGTGAGCTGGAACACGCCGGTCCAGGCCAGGCTGTCACGCTGACCATGGAAGACGAGATCGACATCTCCCGCGGCGACTTGCTGGTGCACGCCGACAACCTGCCGCAAGTGACCGACGCCTTCGACGCCATGCTGGTGTGGATGGCCGAAGAGCCGATGCTGCCGGGCAAGAAATACGACATCAAGCGCGCCACGAGTTACGTGCCGGGTTCGATCACCAGCATCGTCAACCGTGTGGACGTGAACACCCTGGAAGAAGGTCCGGCCAGTGCGCTGCAACTGAACGAGATCGGTCGGGTCAAGATCAGCCTCGACGCAGCCATCGCGCTGGACGGTTATGCGAGCAATCGCACCACCGGTTCATTCATCGTCATCGATCGTCTGACCAACGGCACCGTCGCGGCCGGCATGATCATCGCTCAGCCGTTGGCGCATGGCAGCAGCACGCACCACGGCAAACTGGCACACGTCGCCACCGAAGAGCGCGCTCAGCGTTTCGGGCAGCAGCCGGCCACCGTGTTGTTCAGCGGTTTGTCGGGCGCAGGCAAAAGCACCTTGGCCTACGCGGTTGAACGCAAGCTGTTCGACATGGGCCGTGCGGTATTCGTGCTCGATGGCCAGAACCTGCGTCATGACCTGAACAAAGGTCTGCCACAGGATCGCGCCGGGCGTACCGAGAACTGGCGCCGTGCCGCGCACGTTGCGCGTCAGTTCAACGAAGCCGGTTTGCTGACGCTGGCCGCTTTCGTTGCACCGAGCGCCGAAGGTCGCGAGCAGGCCAAGGACCTGATCGGCAAGGAGCGTCTGCTGACGGTCTACGTCCAGGCCTCGCCGACAGTCTGTGCCGAGCGTGATCCACAGGGCCTGTACGCGGCGGCCGGGGATAACATCCCGGGCGATTCCTTCCCGTACGACGTGCCACTGGACGCCGACCTCGTGGTCGACACCCAGTCGTTGTCGCTGGAAGAAAGCGTCAAGCAAGTGCTGGATCTGCTGCGTCAGCGTGGCGCGATCTAAGCGTCAGCCGCGCAATAAAAAACCCGCCGATGAGTGATCATCGGCGGGTTTTTTTGTGTCCTTGAGATCGCCTTCGTGGGCAAGCCTCGCTCCTACGGATTTGCGGCGCGCCCCACGTCGCGATCACCCTCAATCCTGTAGGAGCGAGGCTTGCCCGCGAAGAGACCGGTACAGCCAACCAATTACTTTCCAGGATACTCGCGATGCATCTGCTCAAGCAGCGCATCCTTGTCTTCCCACAACTGATTGATCCACCCCTGAAACTGCAACCGATACTCGCTATCCACACTGGTCTGGCAACCGCAAATTCTGACATGCATATGAATTGCCATCATCATTAGTACTATCGGATTTGGACTACAAAAATATCGGAAATGGGGAAGTTCAATTAGTTTGTAAATGAGAATAGTGTTGTTCTCAGGGGCAATGATCTCGATTCTCAGTCC
The DNA here is from genome assembly GCF_048079215.1 of Pseudomonas sp. NFX71. NCBI lineage: Bacteria > Pseudomonadati > Pseudomonadota > Gammaproteobacteria > Pseudomonadales > Pseudomonadaceae > Pseudomonas > Pseudomonas sp. NFX71. Next base: position 2,936,738 of record NZ_CP182230.1, read on the forward strand.
TATATAAGACGTGTGCGCGTGCATTTGAGTCGCTAGTGTTGGTTAGGGAGTTGTGGTGTGCGATATAAAGTGTTTGATATTCCCGGTGGTTATATGCTTGGTGTTTTTGAAATTGTTTTTTTAATAATTGTTCTGATGTATTTGTCTGTTGTTTTCTTCTATCACCTTGGCATGGTGATAGATATTCCTTTGGTGCCAAAAAGAGTAGTTCTGGAAAGTGCTTTTATATATAAAGATGTTTCGGTTGTTTCAAAAACCACGTCGAAGTTGTATCTCAGAGTTGGGCCTGCTGGTGAGGAATATGATCATGTTATCGAAGCCTCTACTCGGAATATTCAGTACTTGGGTTTGAATAAGTCACGAAAGCTATGGGTCGCTGTTGAGTCGGATCGGAGTAAGAGATTTGTTTGGGGGGTGTATGATGATGGGCTAGGGTTGTTGATAAGTCGGAAAGATATACTGGAGTGGGCGCAATATAGCAATTCTGTAAATTATTTTATGATTGTTGCATGGGGTGTTGGTTTTCTGTATTTGCTATTTGTGCTTTTTAAGAATGGTATTTGGAATAGGCTTTTAGCGAAAAGGATAGCGCGTGAAAATCGATCGGATTGATAACAAAATATTTGTAATTGACGAGTTCTTAACCCAAAGTGAAGAGGAGAGCATAAACCTTCAGCTTAAAGGCGCGGTCTGGAGATACAACTGGCCAAATTATGAGGAGCTTCCTTTTATTAGACCTTGCTGGCATGTTTTTATTGCCGGTAAAGGCCGCCCTGATCGGCAGTCTTGCGTAGAGGAACTGGGCAGTAACGAATCATGGCGTTTTCTGGTTGGGTTTTGGGAGAGGTTGTCAAAATTACATGACTTCAACATTACCTTGTTGGGCGTTTATGCAAATGGGCAGACGTTTGGTCAAGACACGATTATTCACCGGGATAACAAAACGCACCCCGGGCTGACGGTAATCGTTTTCTGTAATGAACATTGGCCGACCTCTTGGGGAGGGGAGCTTGTTTTCTATGATGATGAGAAAGAGAACACCATCAAGTCTGTGCTTCCTAAATCACGACGGGTGGTGATTTTCGATGGGCGCATTCCCCATGCTGCGAGATCTCCTTCGGTTAAGTGTGATCAGGTAAGAATGACGCTTGCCTTTAAAACTGTTATCAAGGAGTAAGTTATGGCAGGGAAAGCCGTATTATTTGTAAGTGTTGTTAATGATGGTGTAACTGTCGGCTCGGGCGCGACTGCGGTGGCAGATCAGTTTCTGGTTAACGGGACTGGAATGGTGCTGTTGAATCAGTCGGCTCAAACTGGCGCTGTAATAGCAAGTGTGACCTCAGTGACAAAACTTGCAGGGCCTTATGTTCCGATCGTGAGCATGCCGGCGAACATTGTGGCGGGAACAATTACGTTTCTTAAGATTGGGGTAGATATCAGAGATGGGGCCGAGATCAAGGCGGGTGATGTTGTTAGTCTTGTTGGAAATGTCGCTGGTGTGATTGCTACAATGGCAATTCTAGGTGGGGCCGCCCCTGCGCTTGTTGCTGGTTTAGCCATAGTTACCATCATCTCCGGGTTGGCTTCAGTTGCTGGCTCGGAAACAATTAAAAAAATCGCGACAAACGCTGCAAACTTTTTTAAAGACAATCCAATGGACAGTTACCTTGATTACACCTGCGCCCCCGACAGGCAAATCGTTCATAGAAATACGTTAAGAGACGAGTACGTCAATCAAATGCTTGGCTGTTATTGGATACCTGAAACAGGAGAGTTACGGGCAGTTACTATGGCTGTTTCCAATGAAGCCATTGGTAATATCGATGTCGGGGAAGAGGCAGAGGCAGAGGCAGAGGTAGAGGCAGAGGCAGAGGTAGAGGCAGAGGTAGGGGGCGTGGCAGAAGTAGAAGTAGAAGTAACAGAGGTTGAGACTGAGGGTAGTAGTGGTGGCATTGGCAGCAGTTATTATCCCCATGCAGTGCCTGTCATACCCGCCCCCCGTCCTGACATAATCCCGGTTGTTACCATTGGCCCACTTGATTTTGGCGATGGAAGTAGGGGCTCTGACGATAATGGCGATGGGTACGGTTGTTGTTCGGGCGGAAGTGATGGTTATATTTAGTGGGCCACATTTATAAACTAGATATTGCTCATCTGTTCACAGATTGGGCGCCAGATTAAGCAGCACAATCGGTAACTACCAAAATTTCCGATGAACAACCCGCCGATGAGTGATCATTGGCGGGTTTGTGGCTCAACTCGGTCAACTGTGGGCGCTAGCCTGCTAGCGATTGCGGTGATTCAGGCAATAAATCTGCTGAATGTGAACCCGCTATCGCCAGCAGGCTGGCTCCCACAGTAGGTCAGTGTTTATCGGGGTATTTGCGATGCATCTGCTCCAGCAACGCATCCTTGTCTAACCAAAGCTGATTGATCCACCCCTGAAACTGCAAGCGATACTCCCCATCCTGGTCATAGTTCTTGCCGATAAACTGCGGCGGAATCTTCAGCTCCTGAAAATGCACCACTACATCTTTCACGTTGCCACAGAGCAAATCCCAATACCCAGGCCGCCCGCCCGGATAGTGAATGGTCACGTTGACGATCGACTCCAGCTGCTCACCCATCGCATCCAGCACAAACGCAATGCCACCGGCCTTGGGCTTGAGCAGATACTTGAACGGTGATTTCTGCTGGGCATGCTTGCCTTCGGTGAAGCGCGTGCCTTCAACGAAATTGAAAATCCCCACCGGGTTGTTGCGAAACTTCGCGCAGGTCTTGCGGGTGGTTTCCAGGTCTTTGCCTTTCTTTTCAGGGTGCTTTTCCAGGTAAGCCTTGGAGTAGCGTTTCATGAACGGAAAGCCCAGCGTCCACCACGCCAGACCAATCACCGGCACCCAGATCAGCTCTTGCTTGAGAAAAAACTTCAGCGGCTGGATGCGACGGTTGAGCACGTACTGCAGCACCATGATGTCGACCCAGCTCTGATGGTTGCTGGTGATCAGGTACGAGTGCTGATAGTCCAGACCTTCGAGGCCACTAAGGTGCCAGCGCGTACGGCAGACCAGGTTCATCCAGGCTTTGTTGTTACTGATCCAGGCTTCATGGGTATGGCTCATCAACCAGAGCGTGAAACGCTGGGTGAGGGCAAAGGGCAAGATTTTGAAGATCGCCACGCAGAACAGAAACGAGCAGAGCAAAATCGTATTCAACGCCAGCAACAACGATGCAATCACGCCGCGCACGGCGGCAGGCAGGAAATCCAGCATTTAAAGATCCAGAGGTCGGTTGGCAGCTTGAATCGCGGTCAACGCGATGGTGTACACGATGTCATCGACTTGCGCGCCGCGCGGCAGGTCGTTCACCGGTTTGCGCAGGCCTTGCAGCATCGGCCCGAGGCTGACGCAATCGGCGCTGCGCTGCACGGCTTTGTGCGTGGTGTTGCCGGTGTTCAGATCGGGGAACACGAACACCGTGGCACGCCCGGCCACCTGACTGTTCGGCGCCAGTTGCCGGGCGACGGTTTCGTTGGCCGCGGCGTCGTATTGCAACGGGCCGTCGATCAGCAGCGAGTGCTGTTGTTCATGGGCGAGCAATGTCGCTTCACGCACTTTCTCGACTTCCTCACCGCTGGCGGATTCACCGCTGGAGTAACTGATCATTGCCACGCGCGGGGTGATGCCAAACGCGGCAGCCGAGTCGGCGCTTTGCAGGGCAATCTCGGCCAGCTCGCTGGCGCTCGGATGCGGGTTCATCACGCAGTCGCCATAGACCAGCACCTCTTCGGGAAACAGCATGAAGAACACCGACGACACCAGGGTGCAGCCCGGCGCGGTCTTGATCAGCTGCAGGGCAGGGCGAATGGTGTTGGCGGTGGAGTGGATGACGCCGGACACGAGGCCGTCGACTTCATCCAGCGCGAGCATCATCGTGCCGATCACCACGGTGTCTTCCAGTTGTTGCTCGGCCATCGGCGCATTGAGGCTTTTGCTTTTGCGCAGGGCAACCATTGGTTCGACATAGCGTTCGCGAATCAGGTCCGGGTCGAGAATTTCCAGCCCTGGCGGCAGCTCGATATCGTGCGCTCGAGCGACGGCTTCGACATCTTCCGGTTTCGCCAGCAGCACGCAACGGGCAATGCCGCGCGCCTGACAGATCGCGGCCGCTTGCACGGTCAGCGGTTCGCTGCCTTCGGGCAACACGATGCGTTTGTTGGCGGCCTGGGCGCGCTGGATCAACTGGTAGCGGAACACTGCAGGCGACAGGCGCATCTCCCTTGGCGTGCCGCAACGCTGGTGCAGCCAGTTGGCATCCAGGTGGCTGGCGACGAAGTCGGTGATGATCTCCGCACGCTCGCGGTCGTCGATCGGGATTTCCTTGTTCAGACCGTTCAACAGGTTGGCGGTCTCGTAGGAACCGGTGCTCACCGACAACACCGGCAAACCGGCCTGCAACGCGCCACGGCACAGGTCCATGATGCGCGGGTCGGGCAGGGTGTCGCTGGTCAGCAGCAGGCCGGCCAGCGGCACGCCGTTCATGGCCGCGAGGCTGACGGCGAGGATGATGTCGTCGCGATCGCCTGGCGTTACCACGAGTACGCCGGGCTTGAGCAGCTCCACGGTGTTGCGCATGGTGCGGGCGCAGATGATGATCTTGGTCATGCGCCGGGTTTCATAATCGCCGGCATTGAGAATTTGCGCGCTCATCAGGTCGGCGACGTCGCGGGTACGCGGGGCGTTCAGTTCCGGCTGGAACGGGATGCAGCCAAGCAGACGGAAATCACCGCTGCGCAGCAAGGGCGAATGCTCCTTCAGGCGCGAGGCGAAGGCGTCCATGCTTTCGTCGGTCTTGACCTTGTTGAGGATCACGCCGAGGACTTTCGGGTCTTTCGGACCGCCAAACAATTGCGCCTGCAATTCCACGCGGCCGGAGAGTTCGGTCAGCACTTCGTTTTCCGGCGCCGAGACCAGGATCACGTCGGCATCCAGGCTCTTGGCCAAATGCAGATTGACCCGCGCGGCGTAACTGGCGCTGCGGGTCGGGACCATGCCTTCGACGATCAACACGTCTTTGCCGATGGCGGCTTGCTGATAGAGCGTGATGATTTCTTCGAGCAGTTCATCGAGCTGACCGTCGCCGAGCATGCGCTCGACGTGGGCCAGGCCCAATGGCTGAGGCGGTTTCAAACCGTGGGTGCGCGCCACCAGTTCGGTGGAGCGTTCAGGCCCGGTGTCGCCCGGATGGGGCTGGGCGATCGGTTTGAAAAAGCCGACTTTGAGGCCGGCGCGCTCAAGCGTACGTACCAGCCCGAGGCTGATGGAGGTCAGACCCACACCAAAATCGGTGGGCGCGATAAAAAAAGTTTGCATGCGGATTCTCTGGAGGAGCATGACAAAGGTGATCATCTATAGCTGACGATCTACCGAATTTCAGTCGCCAAGGTTATCGCTAACCGAGCCCTGTGCGCACCAACCACATTCAAAGGGCTGGCCTATTTTTTCAATACGTTGCGCAGGGTCCAGGACCCATGCGCGCGATTGCCAGGGTGGCTGGTGGCGCAGGTGCTGGGTATGGCCACAAGACAGTTCGACCACCCAATGCCCGTCCTCGTCCTGATGAAAACCGGTGACCGTCGAGCTTTTCGCTACGATCCGTCTGTCCGGGTTGTGTTCGCTTTCGGACGATTGCTTCGCTAAACTTGGCCTTTCTAAATTCTTATGCAAAAGGTCTCGCCCCATGCTGATCGCCGCCAATAAGGCTGTCTCCATCGACTATACCCTGACCAACGACGCTGGTGAGGTCATCGACAGCTCCGCCGGCGGCGCGCCGCTGGTCTACCTGCAAGGTGCAGGCAACATCATCCCGGGCCTGGAAAAGGTTCTGGAAGGCAAAGCAGTCGGCGACGAGCTGACCGTAGCAGTTGAACCTGAAGATGCTTACGGCGAATACGCTGCCGAACTGGTCAGCACCCTGAGCCGCAGCATGTTCGAAGGCGTCGACGAACTGGAAGTGGGCATGCAGTTCCATGCTTCCGCTCCGGACGGCCAGATGCAGATCGTCACCATTCGTGATCTGGACGGCGACGATGTCACCGTCGACGGCAACCACCCGTTGGCCGGTCAGCGCCTGAATTTCCAGGTCAAGATCATCGACATCCGTGACGCCAGCCAGGAAGAAATCGCTCATGGTCACGTCCATGGCGAAGGTGGCCATCACCACTGATTTTCTGCGCTAAGCTCAGAGAACTGGAGAGGCGCCCGAGGGCGCCTTTTTAGTCCGCGGCTGTCCCTGGTGATATCGCCAAGTGGCTGTTTCGAGTAGAACACGGGAATCTGGAGTTCGTCATGAGTGCTTTTCACGACCTTAAATTGACAGCCCTGGATGGACAGGAGCTACCGCTGGCGCCCTTCAAGGGGAACGTCGTGCTGGTAGTCAACGTCGCCTCCAAATGTGGCTTGACACCACAGTACGCGGCACTGGAAAACCTTTACCAGCAATACAAAGGTAAAGGCTTCAGCGTGCTGGGCCTGCCGTGCAACCAGTTTGCCGGGCAGGAACCGGGCACTGAGCAAGAAATCCAGGAATTCTGCAGCCTCAACTATGGCGTGACCTTTCCGTTGTCCAGCAAGCTGGAAGTCAACGGCCATGATCGTCATCAGCTGTACCGCCTGCTGGCGGGTGAAGGCGCCGAGTTTCCAGGCGACATTACCTGGAACTTCGAAAAATTCCTGCTGGGCAAGGATGGTCGTGTCCTGGCGCGGTTCTCGCCACGTACGGCGCCGGATGATCCTTCTGTCATCCAGGCCATCGAAAAAGCCCTGAGCTGATTTTCGCGAATCAAGATCAAAAGATCGCAACCTTTGGCAGCTCCTACAGGTGTTCGCATTCCTCTGTAGGAACTGCCGTAGGCTGCGATCTTTTTGCTTCTGCCTTTTGACCCTTAATCACCCAGATCAATAGTGCTGTGCATCGCTCGCCACTGCACATATTATCGCCGTCATAAAATTCCATCCCGTCGATATCGTTTTTGTGGAGCGCCCCATGCCCGTCAAAGCCCTGTTCAAACCGTTCCACCTCGGCACCCTTGAACTGCCGACCCGCGTTGTCATGGCCCCGATGACCCGCTCGTTCTCGCCGGGCGGCGTGCCCAATTCCAAAGTGATCGAGTACTACCGTCGCCGCGCCGCTGCCGGCGTTGGCTTGATCATCACCGAAGGCACCACGGTCGGCCACAAGGCCTCCAATGGCTACCCGAACGTGCCGCACTTCTACGGTGAGGCCGCGCTGGCCGGCTGGAAGAAAGTCGTCGACGCGGTGCACGCCGAAGGCGGCAAGATCGTTCCGCAGCTGTGGCATGTCGGTAGCGTGCGTCGCATCGGCACCGAGCCGGACGCGAGTGTGCCGGGTTACGGTCCGTCGGAAAAACTGAAGGACGGCCAGGTTGTGGTTCACGGCATGACCAGACAGGACATCCAGGACGTGATCGCCGCGTTCGCCCAAGCCGCCAAAGACGCGCAAAGCATCGGCATGGACGGTGTGGAAATCCACGGTGCACACGGCTACCTGGTGGACCAGTTCTTCTGGGAAGGCAGCAACCAGCGTACTGACGAATACGGCGGCAGCCTGGCCAACCGTTCGCGCTTCGCCATTGAGCTGATTCAGGCCGTGCGTGCTGCGGTCGGCGAAGGTTTCCCGATCATTTTCCGTTTCTCCCAGTGGAAGCAGCAGGATTACACCGCGCGTCTGGTGCAAACCCCGGAAGCGTTGGGTGAGTTTCTCAAGCCGTTGTCCGACGCGGGTGTGGACATTTTCCACTGCTCGACGCGCCGTTTCTGGGAGCCGGAGTTCGACGGTTCTGAACTGAACCTGGCGGGCTGGACGCGCAAACTGACCGGCAAGCCGACCATCACCGTGGGCAGCGTCGGCCTGGATGGCGAGTTCCTGCAGTTCATGGTCAACACCGACAAGATCGCGCAGCCGGCCAGCCTGGAGAAACTGCTGGAGCGTTTGAACAACGATGAGTTTGATCTGGTGGCGGTAGGGCGTGCGCTGCTGGTGGACCCGGACTGGGCGCAGAAAGTGCGTGACGGGCGTGAGGAAGACATCCTGCCGTTCAGCCGTGAGGCGTTGATGACCTTGGTTTAAGCGGCGACAGGCAAGGCCCCATCGCCAGCAGGCTGGTTCCCACATGTTCTGTGTACACCGCAGACCCCCTGTGGGAGCCAGCCTGCTGGCGATGACTCCCTAGGCTCAGGGCAAGGTCGGTGCATTCGGCACCACGTGCTCCCCCACACAAGCCCCCCGCAACTGCCCTTCAAACTGCTCGATAATCGCCGCCCAACCCTGGCGACTCGCATGCTGGCGCGCATTGAGCCTTATGCAACGCAAGGTTTCGCGTTCCTCCAGCAACCACGCAGCCGCATCGCTGAACGCCTCTTCATCCCCCGGCATCGCCAGCACGCCGTTGTAGCCATGGCGGATATGCTGCGCCGCCGCCGCTTGATCGTAAGCCACCACGCCCAGCCCCGAGGCCAACGCCTCAAGCACCACATTGCCGAAGGTTTCGGTCATGCTCGGAAACAGAAAAACATCCCCGGACGCATAGTGGCTGGCCAGGGCTTCGCCGCGTTGTGAGCCGCAGAAAATCGCTTCGGGCAGTTCCTGCTCCAGCGACGCTCGTTGCGGGCCGTCGCCGACGATGATCAGTTTCATGTTTCGCTGTGGATAAGTCGCTGCCAGCGTGTCGAAGCAGCGTTTAAGCAAGCCAAGGTTTTTTTCCGGCGCCAGACGCCCTACGTGAATCAGCGCAATATCCTTCTCGCCCAGACCCCACTGTTCGCGCAGCGATGGCAGGCGTTTGGTCGGGTGAAACAACTGGCTGTCGACTCCGCGAGACAGCAACGCCAGGCGCTCGAAATGCCGGCGCTCCAGTTCCATCCGCTGGCTGATACTTGGCACCAGGGTCAGCGTCGAACGATTGTGAAACCAGCGCAGGTAGTGGGTCAGCAGGCGGGTGAGCAAGCCGAGCCCGTACTGGTTGGAGTATTGCTGGAAATTAGTGTGGAAGCCGCTGACTACCGAAATCCCCAGGCGCCGTGCCGCGCGCAGCGCCGACAGGCCCAGCGGTCCTTCCGTGGCGATGTACAGCACGTCCGGGCGCTGGCGCTTCCAGCGTCGCAGCAGCTTGTGCATCGATGACTGACCCCATTGCAAACCCGGATACCCCGGCAGCGGCCAGCCCCGGCACAGCAGCAACCCATCGTCGCTGCCCAACTGCTGATCGCAACCCTGCCGTGGCCGCACCAGTTCAACCTGATGCCCGCGCGCGCGCAAACCGTCGCACAAGCGGCCAAGGGTATTGGCCACGCCATTGATTTCGGGAGGGAAGGTTTCGGTGATCAGAGTGATATGCAGAGCTGTCGTCATGACCTCAGTGTCGGCTGAGGCCATGTCGTCGTTGTGGCGTTTTGATGATGGATTTGTGACAGGCTCAGCGTTGCGTCACCAGATTCTCCGCGCCGCGTTCACGCACCCAGAACAACGTCGCCCCCGCCACCGCCGCCGGCATCATCAGAATGTTGACCACCGGAATCAGCAGCACCAGGTAAACACTGCCGCCAAAACTCATGCTCTGCCAGCGCTTCTCGCGCAGCCAGGCGAGCATTTCGTTCCAGCCCAGCTTGTGGTTATCCGCAGGGTAGTCGATGTACTGGATCGCCATCATCCACACCCCGAACAGCAGCCACAACGGCGCGGCGATGATGTTCACCACGGGGATGAACGAGAGGATGAACAGCCCGAGCGCCCGCGGCAGGAAGTAGCCGAGTTTGCGCATTTCCCGAGCCAGGGTGCGTGGGATCATGGCGATCAGTTCGCCCCAGCTGAAAGAGGGGAAGTCGTCGGTGCCGCGTACCACCACTTCGACTTTTTCCGCCAGGAAACCATTGAACGGCGCGGCGATAACGTTGGCCAGCATGGTGAAGGTGAAGAACACCATCAACACCACCAGCACGACAAAGATCGGCCAGAGCACGTAACTGAGAAAACTCAGCCAGTCGGGCAGGGACGGCATCAGCGTATCGACCCACAGGCTGAATTGATGGCCGGCCAGATAGATCAATCCGACGAACAGCACCAGATTGATTGCCAGCGGCAACAACACGAATAAACGCAGGCTGGGACTCAGGACCAGCTTGAGGCCTTCGCGCAGGTATTGCGGGCCGGACAGAACAGGGGCGGGCATATCGTGCTCCGAGCAGAGGGGAAACGCGCCGACCTTACCGGCTTTGCCTGACGGGCGAAAGCGCGGTCGCAGCATCGACATCAACTGTAACAAAGGCGCCTATATATAGACGGCAACCAGATAGAGACTGCCTATGAGCTGGATTGTTAAACCGTATTTCCTTAATCTTCGCCCCCTCGATACGCTGCACCCAATCTTTTTACAGGACTGTCGAGTTCAAGCCTTCCCCAAGTGCTTTCAACAGTCCTTTTTTATTCCCGCCGGCAACCCGGCGTTCCGCGCCAGGTGTTCCGGGCCGGTCAACAGGAGCAGGTCATGTCTGAAGTCCGTCATTCGCGAGTGATTATTCTCGGTTCCGGCCCTGCCGGTTACAGCGCCGCGGTCTATGCCGCCCGTGCCAACCTCAAGCCTCTGCTGATTACCGGCATGCAAGCCGGCGGTCAACTGACCACCACCACCGAAGTCGACAACTGGCCGGGCGACGTCCACGGCCTGACCGGCCCGGCGCTGATGGAACGCATGAAAGAGCACGCCGAGCGCTTTGAAACCGAGATCGTTTTCGATCACATCAATGCCGTGGACTTCGCTGCCAAGCCTTACACCCTGACCGGCGACAGCGCGACGTACACCTGCGATGCCCTGATCATCGCCACCGGCGCCAGCGCTCGCTACCTGGGCCTGCCATCGGAAGAAGCGTTCATGGGCAAAGGCGTTTCGGCCTGCGCGACCTGCGACGGTTTCTTCTATCGCAACAAGCCAGTGGCTGTGGTCGGTGGCGGTAACACCGCTGTCGAAGAAGCGCTGTACCTGGCCAACATCGCCAGCACCGTGACCCTGATCCACCGTCGCGAAACCTTCCGCGCCGAGAAGATCCTGATCGACAAGCTCAATGCCCGCGTTGCCGAAGGCAAGATCATCCTGAAGCTGAACTCGAACCTGGACGAAGTCCTGGGCGACAACATGGGCGTGACCGGTGCTCGCCTGAAAAACAACGACGGCAGCTTCGACGAGCTGAAAGTCGACGGCGTGTTCATCGCCATCGGCCACACCCCGAACACCTCGCTGTTCGAAGGTCAGCTGACGTTGAAAGATGGCTACCTGGTGGTGCACGGCGGTCGTGAAGGCAATGCGACGGCGACCAACGTCGAAGGGATCTTCGCGGCCGGTGATGTGGCTGACCACGTTTACCGTCAGGCGATCACCTCGGCGGGTGCTGGCTGCATGGCGGCACTGGATGCCGAGCGTTATCTGGATGACCTGCAGAACGCCAAGTTCTGAGAGCGTTGAAATGAAAAAAAACCGGCTTTGGCCGGTTTTTTTTGCTCACGAAAAATGCGGTCAACACAAACCCTTGTGGGAGCTAGCAGGCTAGCTCCCACAAGGGTTAACAGGGTTTGCGGAAATGGCGATCAACCGCGGAAGCGCTCCTGAACATAATCCATGACCTTCAGCGATTGATAGATCGCATTGGCAGCCACCCGCCCGAACGGCCCACCGTTCCAGTCCAGCAGATACGGTTTGAACGACTGATACCGCACACTTTCCCCGCACACCGCTTCGGCGATCACCCGGCCTCCAATTGACCCGGTATTCAGCCCGTGACCGCCAAACGATGTGCAAGCCCAGACGCCCGGTTCCAGTAGCCCGAGGTTGGGCATTTTGTTGGTCGAGTAACCCATCAGGCCAGACCAGGCCAATTCGATGTTCACTGGCGCCAGCTGCGGATAGACCGACACCATGTCGGCCTTGAGCATGGCCGCCAGGGCCTTTTCATTCTGTTCGTTGCGGGTGGTGATGCGTCCGCCCCAGAGCAGGCGGTCGCCTTCGACGACGCGGTAGTAATCCGAAGCGCGGCGGTCGTCAGAGAATGCGGCGCCTGAATAGAGGACGTTTTTGATCGAGTCGCCCAGGTGTTCGGTCAGCACCACATAGGTGGCGATCGGCAGGTAGGCGCGACTGAGTTTTTGCAGTTCCGGGCCGCCGTAGCCGCCGGCGCAAAATATCAGGTCCTGACAGCGGACACTGCCATGAGCGGTCCTGACGATTTTGTCGGCGCCTTCGCGCTGCCAGGCGAGCATTTTTGACTGCTCGAAAATCCTGCCTCCCGCAGTTTCAATGGCTAGGGCCAGGCCCAGGCAATAGTTAAGCGGGTGGAAGTGCATGGCGTTGGGATCTTCGACACCCTGAAAATAGCGAAGGGTGTGCGCCTGCGCGCGGACCTTGGCGGTGTCGAGGAAGTTGAGTTCATAACCGAAGTCGCGTCGCATGGTTTCGATGTGGTTTTTCACACCGGCGCCATCGTCGTAACGCTTGACCCGAATCGTACCGGCGGACGGCGCACAACCTGCCAGCGCCAGTTCGGCGATGTTGCGGCGGACAATCTCCACACCTTCGACCGACATCTGAAACAGCGTCCGAGCCTGTTCCAGTCCCACTTTTTTGCGGATCGCGCCAGACCCTTCGGCCCAACCCGGCGACACCACGCCGCCATTGCGGCCCGACGCGCCCCACGCCACCTGATGGGCTTCGAGAAGGATCACGCGTTTGCCGCGTCGGGTCAGTTCCAGAGCGGCGGTGAGCCCGGCGATGCCGGCACCGATGATGCAGACGTCGCAGCTTTCGTCGCTGTTCAATTCGGACCTGGCCGCGCGGGGCAGCGAGGTTTGGGAATACCAGGTGTTGGGAAAGGACATGGTCAATCCTTGGGTAATTGCCTTACCTATGTGGGAGCGAGCCTGTGTGGCGAGGGGATTTATCCCCGTTCGGCTGCGCAGCAGTCGTAGATGCGCTTTAACGTTGAAATGCCGGGGCCGCTCCGCAGCCCAACGGGGATAAATCCCCTCGCCACATGGCTCGCTCTTACAGGGGAGGGGCGGGTGATTACTTGATGGTCGAGTAATCGACGCCGTACCACTTGTCCGACAGCTTGGTCAGCGTGCCGTCCTTGTGCATCGCGGCGATGATTTCACCGAGCCTGGCCTTGAGTTCCGGGTCACCCTTGTCGGTGGCGACGGCCAGCGGTTCATAGAACGCGATGTTGTCGTCGACGGCCCGCAACGGATAGCCCTTCTTGACGGCGGCATCCAGTGTGCTGCGTTGCGTGAGGATGGCGTCCAGACGGGCACCGTCGCCCAGGCGCAGGTCGTCCAGCGGCCCGACGGAACCGGCGTAGGTCTTCATTTTTTCGGTTTTTACGTCATAGACGACGGGCGGCACGTCCGTGGTTTCAATGGCCAGCGCCTGGCTGAAATAGTCCTCGGACGTAGTGCCCCCTTCAACGCCGATGGTTTTGCCATTCAGCGCCTTGTGGTCGGTGACTTTGGATTTGTCATGCACCGCGAACACGTAGGGAACGTAGTAATAGGTCCCGGGGAAGTCGAGAATCCGCGCGCGGCTCTTGGTCGCGGTCATCGAACCCACGGACACGTCCCAGCGGCCGTTCCACTTGCCTGCGGTGATCACATCCCAGTCGGGCGTGATGAACTTGGCCTCGACGCCGAGTCGCTTGGCGATCTCTTTGGATACGTCGATATCGAAGCCGTCGATTTCATTCTTGTCGTTGATGAACCCCTGGGGTGGCCAGGTCGCCGAGGTGGCGACGGTCAACGTCTTGCTGCTCTGGATCTTGTCCAGCACGGCACCGGCATTGGCGGCACCGACGAACAACAGCGACAGTGCGGCGGCGAGGGTGGTTACGCTTTTACTTCTGACCATGTCCATCTCCATGTTTCGTTATTGTTTTATGGGGGCAAAGCGGTCTTCAGTGACCGATGATCTGCGACAGGAATTTCTGCGCGCGCTCGGTCTGTGGGTTGTTGAAAAACTCGGCGGGGGTGGCTTGTTCGATAACCTGGCCCTGGTCCATGAACAGCACGCGGTCAGCCACTTTGCTGGCAAACCCCATCTCATGGGTCACGCAGATCATGGTCATGCCGTCGGTGGCCAGTTCGCCCATGACATCCAGCACTTCGTGGACCATTTCCGGGTCCAGCGCCGAGGTCGGTTCGTCGAACAGCATCACTTTGGGATTCATGCACAGCGCCCGGGCAATCGCCACGCGCTGCTGTTGTCCGCCGGACAATTGCGACGGATATTTGTGCGCGTGTTCGGCAATGCGCACCCGCTCCAGGTAACCCTGTGCACGTTTTTTCGCCTCGGTGGCCGACACGCCTTGCACCAGTTGCGGGGCCAGGGTCAGGTTGTCCATGACGCTCAAGTGCGGGAACAGGTTGAAGCTCTGGAACACCATGCCGATTTCACTGCGCACGGCGCTGACGCTTTCCGCTTCGCTGGTGAGGGTGATGCCGTTGACCTGAATGTGGCCTTTCTGAAAATTTTCCAGGTGGTTGATGCAACGAATCATCGTCGATTTGCCCGAGCCCGACGGCCCGCACACCACCAGGATTTCGCCGGTGGCGACGTTCAGGTCGACATCGCGCAAGGCGTGAAAGTTGCCGTACCACTTGTTCAGGCCGGTGATCGAAATCATCGAAGGGCTGGCCGGCGCAGCAGAGGCCAGGTCCAGTCGCTCAGCAGTATTGGTTTGAGTCATCACGCATCAACCCCTTGCCACGGATCGGTTGACCCGTTTTTCGATTCGCGCCTGTACCCGTTCCAGGATGAACGACAGGGCCCAGTAAATCATCGCGGCGGTGATCAGCATTTCCAGGTGGCGGAAGTCCGCGCGACCCTGGGTCTTGGCCAGGTACATCAGTTCCCAGACGCCGATCACCGACACCAGCGAACTGTCTTTGAGCATGGCAATGAACTGGTTGCCGGTGGGCGGAATGATCACCCGCAAGGCCTGGGGCATGATCACCCGGCTCAGGGTCTTGAACGGGCTGATGTTCAGCGCGCGTGACGCTTCCCACTGGCCGACCGGAATGCTCTGGATACCCGCCCGGAAGATCTCGGTCATGTAGGCGCCGTAGCACAGCGACAGCGCGAGGATGCCGGCGGGCACCGCATCGACCACATAGCCCAGTTGCGGCAGACCCAGGTAAATCAGGTAGATCTGGATCAGCAGCGGCACGCCGCGAAAGAACGAGGTGTAGAACGAGGCCAGGGCATTGGCCAGCCCGTTGTTCGACAGCTTGGCCACCGCACCGATCAGCGCCAGCACGAAGGCAATCACGATGGCCACGGCGGAGATGTACAAGGTGGTCGCAGCGCCCTGGATGATCAGGAAGCCGACCTTGTCGAGGATGAAACTGTAGGAGAGGTCGAAGGTGTCAAAGAACGCGAGGAACAGAATCAGCAGTTCGATCCATACCACCGTGGTTTGCACCTTGAACTTCAAGCGCCCGAGGACGTGGAAATTCAGCGTGCCCAGTACCGCAATTCCCAGGCCGATGGCGATGTTGCGCGCGGTCAGGCTGTCCGGGGCATCGCCCAGCAAGGGTTGCAGGAAATGGCTGAGGGCGCTGTTGCCCAGGTTCATGAGGTAGGCGCCGAGGAACAGCACCACGGCTACGCCGAGCAGGAATTGAGGATCGTTGGACTTTTTCTTATAAATTATATTGTCGTGATACATGCATGCCTCGGCTTGTAGGTGGTGATGATCTCGCTAGATGAAAGGGGTCTTTGGCCAGTATTGCGACGCAAAATCGGGGACGACAAGCGAACATAATTCGCTATGTCAGTCCCGGATCGCAGTTTGCTGTCAGGTCAGTTTCGCCAGGCACGCTTCGAGGATGTCCAGACCTTCCTCCAGCACGGCAGCCTCGGTGGTCAGTGGCGCCAGCAACCGGATGATGTGGCGCGACTTGCCGCTGGGCATCAGCAGCAACCCGGCCTCTCGCGCCAGGGCCAGCAGTTGCGTCAGCTGCGCCGGGGCCGGTGTGCCGTCGGCATGGGCCAATTCGATGCCACGCATGGCGCCGACGCCGGTCAGTCGCCCGAGAAAGGGCGAAGTCTTGTTGGCGCGCCAGGAGTGGTAACGGCTGACGATTGCTTCTTCCTGCTGCGAGCCCCAGGCATGCAGGTTGGCATCGGTCATTTCGTCGAGTGTCGCCAATGCGGCAGCGCAGGCAATCGGATTGCCTGAGTAAGTGCCGCCCAGTCCGCCCTTGGGCAAGGTGTCGAGCAACGACTTGCGCCCGACCACCGCACCGAGCGGCACACCGCCAGCAATGCTTTTGCCGAGCAGGATCAGGTCCGGCTCGATTCCCAAACGCGAAAACGCAAAACGCTGACCGGTGCGGCCGAACCCGGACTGGATTTCATCGGCGATCAACAGGATGTTTTTTTCATCGCACAAGCGTCGCAGCGCCTGAGCGAACTCGACGTCCATGGCCAGGAAGCCCGCTTCGCCCTGCACCGGTTCAACGATAAAGCACGCTACGTCGTCGACATCGATTTCGACACTGAACAGTCGATCCATCGCCTTCAGCGCTTCGGCGCAGGTCACGCCGTTGTCTTCGCTGGGGAAGGGCAGGTGGTACACCGGACCGGGCAGTACGCCGACTTTCTGTTTGTAGGGCGCGACTTTGCCGTTCAGGTTGAGCGTGGCGAGCGTGCGTCCGTGAAAGGCGCCGTCGAAGGCAATGACCGCCGTGCGACCGGTCGCGCCACGGACGATCTTCAACGCATTTTCCGCCGCTTCCGCGCCGCTGTTGGTGAGCATGCCACTGACCGGGTAATCCACCGGAATAAACGCAGCCAGGCGATCCATGAAGTCGAGATAGGGTACGTGCGGCGCCGCGTTGAACGCGTAGTGGGTCAGCCGGGTGGCTTGTTCGCGAATGGCCTCGACGATGCGCGGGTGGCAATGGCCGAGGTTCAACACGCCGATGCCGCCGACAAAATCGATATAGCGTTTGCCGTCGATGTCCCAGACCTCGGCGTTTTTGCCGTGGCTGAGCGTGACAGGATGAACGATGTTGATCGACCGGCTGATGGATTCGCTGCTCATGGATGACCGACTCTGAAGAAGGGAGGCTTCTTTTTATCTAAGCCGCGAGCAGCGGTGCCCGGCAAACGAAATAAAGTGGGCGGGTCAATCTTAAAAGTCGGGATGTGTGCTGGGCAGGTAAAACGCAACCTGTGGCGAGGGAGCTTGCTCCCGCTGGGTCGCGCAGCGGCCCCAAAAAATAGGGACAGCTACGCAGTCCAGCGGGAGCAAGCTCCCTCGCCACAGGTTTTTTGCGGGATTTGATCAGCGGCGTGTCAGGGGGCGCTGGGTGAACTTCACACCGGCCAGACCGTGGGCAATCAACGCACGAATATTTCCGTGATCGCTGCCTTCAGGCGTCGCCACGACAGAACGGTAATGCTCGCCAAACGCCAACAGCGCTTCTTCATCGCTCAGGCCTTCCAGCAACGCCAGACCCAGAGTCTTGCACGAACCTTCGTTCTGCCCGGCCGCATTGTCCACACCGCCGTTGTTGAAGGCCTGAGGCTGGTAATCGTAGCCCGCGGCGATGAACGCGAGGGTGTCGGCAAAAACGTGTTCGCCGCTCTTGAGGCTGGCGCGCAGGGTGTTCAAATCACTCATTGGGTTTTCCTTTGGCGAACGCCGCTTGTTGTTCGGCGCTGGCTTCTTGCTGGTATTGGGCTTTCCACTCGGCGTACGGCATGCCGTAGACCACTTCGCGGGCATCATCGAGGCTGACCTCGATCTGGCGCTCATCTGCCGCGGCCTTGTACCACTTGGACAGGCAGTTGCGGCAGAAACCCGAGAGGTTCATCAGGTCGATGTTCTGCACATCCTTGCGGCTGTCCAGGTGCGCGACCAGCCGGCGGAAAGCGGCGGCTTCAAGTTCGAGGCGTTGTTGATCGTTCATGGCGGGCTCTGTGCAATCGAATCGTGGCGCGGATGATAAAAGCCTGGCGCACGATGCGCCAGACGCGGTCAGCGGCTTGCGGCGAGGGTGATCGACACCGACTCGGCGAAACGCAAGGCGTGGGGCTTGTCGACTTCGACTTCGGCGTACAGCACCGATTCATTCGCCATGACCAGGTCGAGAATTTCCTGGGTCAGTCGCTCAAGCAGGGCGAAGCGATTGCCTTCGACGTGGGCGATGATCGCTTTGGTGATGGTCCGGTAATTGAGCGCGTGATCGATGTCGTTGTCACGCACGGCTTCCTGAGCGGCATACAGGATGGTCAGGTTGATCAGCACATCCTGCTTGTTGAGGATTTCATCCTCGTTGATCCCGATGAATGTCCGCAGGCACAGGTCCTTGACCCGGATGCGTGCCATTCCTGGTTGAAGTTGTGGCATTGCTACTTGCTCCGTCCAATCAATTGCAGGAACTCCTGACGGGTGTTGCTCGACTCGCGGAAGGCGCCGAGCATCACCGAGGTGTTCATGGTCGAATTCTGTTTCTCGACGCCGCGCATCATCATGCACATGTGCTGTGCTTCGATGACCACCGCGACGCCCGCGGCACCGGTCACCTGTTGCACCGCGTCGGCGATTTGCCGGGTGAGGTTTTCCTGGATTTGCAGACGACGGGCGAACATGTCCACCAACCGTGCAATCTTCGACAGACCCAGCACTTTACCCGTTGGAATATAAGCCACATGCGCCTTGCCGATGAAGGGCAACAGGTGATGTTCACACAGCGAATACAGCTCGATGTTGTCGACAATGATCATTTCATCGTTGTCGGAGGCGAACAACGCGCCGTTGACGATTTCTTCGACACACTGTTCATAACCGTGACACAGGTACTGCATGGCTTTGGCCGCACGCAGCGGTGTATCGAGCAAGCCTTCGCGGTCGGGATTTTCGCCGAGGCCGATGAGGATCTCGCGATAGTTCTGGGACAGGGATAACGTCATGGAACATCCTCGCGGGGCGATCTATTTGAGGTGCCGTCCGCCGTTGACGGTCAGGGTCGTGCCGGTGACATAAGGGTTGTCGAGCAAATAACGCAGGCTCTGGTAGATCACTTCGCTGCCGGGTTCGATGCCCAGCGCGGACTTGGCCAGGACCTTGGTGCGATAGGCTTCATCGTCGTCGGGGTTAAACAGTAGCAGGGCTGGGGCGATGCCGTTGACCTTGATGTCCGGTGCGTACTTCGCGGCGAAGGACAACGTGAGGCTGTCGAGCCCGGCTTTACTCGCGCAGTAGCCGATGTGTTTACTGCTGCCCTTGCGGGTGACGTCATCGCTGATGTGCACGATGTCGGCGGGGCTCGAGCGTAGCAGCAAGTCGGCGCAGTGCAGGTTGATCAGGTAGGGCGCCAGCATGTGCACGCTGAACAGGCGGGTGAAGGCAGCGGCGTCGGTTTCCGGCGTTTCGGCCAACCATTCGGAGGCGTTATGGATGATCGCGCGCAGGTGGTCAGTGTGGTTTTTCAGTTCGCTGATGAACGCGAAGATCCCGGCTTCGGTGGAAAAGTCCCCGAATACCGCCGTCGCCCCCAAGTCGCGCAACGCCTGTACGCCGGGGCGTTCAGTGCGATAGCTGAAGATCACGGCATGGCCGTCTTCGAGCAAACGCTGCGCACAGTGCAGGCCGACACGCTGGCCGGCACCGGTAATGAGGATCGGGGCGGATGAAGAAGTCATGAACGGCTCGCGTCGCGGTAAGAGCAAAACTATACCAGCGACGGGAGCGGTGTACCTATCGTGGAGCCTCCTTTGTGCGAGCGAGCTTTTGTGGCGAGGGAGCTTGCTCGCGCTGGGCTGCGTAGCGGCCCCCTGTCGTGAGCGCTGCGCATTCCAGCGGGAGCAAGCTCCCTCGCCACAAAAAGCTCGCGCCCACAGGAGGATTGTTAGTGGTTTAGAGTCGAGGCATCGGCGGGCACCGGACGCGCGGGAGTGCTGTTCAGCCAGCCTGCAAGGATTCGGGTCGACAGCGGAATGAAGAAGTAGACCATCAACGGCGTCAGGCACAGCGTGCTGATCAACACCCGAGGCAGCAGGCTCATTTCGCCGAGCAGCGGCCCCAGTACAACGTTGAACATCAGCGACACCGGGAAGAACGCCAGCCAGATCGCCACGGCCTGTTTCCAGCGAGGGGGACGTTGGCCGGCAGCGCCGAACCAGCCTTCGATGCCGCTCACCCGGTGTTCTGTCTTGTGCGCAAACAGGTCGCTGCCGCGTGCAAGCCAAGCGGTACGCGAGGCGGAATGCTCCCAGGCGTGCATCGTCTGCTCGTTGGCGAAGCGGAAAATAATCTGGAATTCGTCATCCTCGGGCGGCGGGGCGAGCACGCCTGAGCCGAGATAACCCTGGAAGTCGGTGGCCAGTTGTTCGCCTTCGCGCAACCAGGCCATCAGGTCCTGATAACGCCCATCGGCGACGCGGCGCGCAACCATCAGCGTGACGGGTGGGGTAGACATTGTGTATCTCCGTATGGACTAACGCGTCACTCCGGGTAGGAGTTTCGCCAGGCGCAGCGCCGGGGTGGTGGGCTGCGTCTCGGAACAAGCAAGGATTATTCCGATTCTACAGGTTGTGCCCCTGATAATCGTTGTTCATCTATGTGTTGAATGATCATGGGGCAACCGAGTTAGAATGGGATCCAATCCTTGCAAGGACGTTGACCTGCCTTATGCCTGTTCTGACTGACGATGTCGCTGGTACTCAGACCTCTGTTCCGCTTGAACAGGAAGAGCTGTTTCCGATTCGCGAGGTGTCTCGGCTGACAGGCGTCAACCCGGTCACGTTGCGGGCATGGGAGCGCCGTTATGGTCTGATCCAGCCCAAGCGCACCGAAAGCGGGCATCGCTTGTACGCGGTGGCCGATATCGAGCGGGTCCACAGTATCCTTGGCTGGATCGACCGCGGCGTTGCCGTCAGCAAGGTCGCCAAGATCCTGGCCAGGACCGCGCCGCTTCAGGCGCTGGCGCACCTCATCCCCAATGAACTGGTGCAAGCGGATTACGCGCAGTGGCAGGAACAGGTCAAAGTCGCCGTCAGTGCGTTTGATGAGGTGCAACTGGAGCAGGTTTATGGGCAGATTTTTTCCAGTTATCCCCTGACGGTGGCGTTCCAGGACATTCTGATTCCGCTCTGGCAGCAATTGCTGCAACGCCATGAAGGGTTCGGTCAGACAAGCGAGTGGCTATTCCTGGATGGCTTTCTGCGTTCTCGCGTGTTGCAGCGTCTGCTGTTGGTACGTGTCATGCAGCCGCGCCGCGTGATTGTCGCTGCCCTTAACGATCAATGTCGCGAGCTGGAAGTGCTGCTCACGGCGCTGTTTCTGAGCAGTGTCGATTCGGCGATTCAAGTGCTGGCGCTCGGACAGCCCTTCGACGAATTGACCCTGATCTGCGAAAGAGTCAAGCCACAGGCGTTGGTGCTGGTGTCCAGTCATGCTCCTGCCCCTGAGCTGCCGCGGCGTTTGAACCGGCTGGCCATGAGCCTGGATTGCCAGTTGATGCTCGCCGGCGATGCGTCGGATCTGGCGCAAGAGAGCCTGAACGGCTCGTCCATTGGTTGTCTGGGGAGCGAGGGAATGGTGATGCGCCAGCGTCTGAAACAGTTCCTGGCAGGCAACCTGGATACCTGAATCAGAGGTGCAGGGCGGGATGCGTCAGCCGATGCTGCTGAAGGATGTACTGGCGCAGGCGCTCGGTTTCGTCGGTGTCGCTCTGGCTCAACTGATACGCGTAGAAACCGTTATCGGTTTCCTTCTCGAAGGTGCCGCGCATCGCGATCCGCTCATAGCCTGAAGGGCTGAACCACAACGCGAAATGTTTGGGTGGTTTGGTCTTGTTGCGGACTTCCAGAAGGACGCCCTTGAACGACACCTCGTGCACCCACATCGTACCCGGCTGGCCACTGGCATTTTCCAGCGCGACCGGCTCGTCGAGTACCAGGCGCCATGGCCGGACCATCGGCCCGTCTTCATAGATGCTGGGGACGCCGAGGCGCAAATGCAGCGCATGAAACTCGTCTTCCACCAGATGCAGCGGGAAGGTCATTTGCTGATTTTCGAAATTGGCCTGGATGGTGACTTGCTCATGTGCGGCAAGGCGCGTGAGCAAGTCACGGATTTGCGAACCACCGTTGACGAGCAGGCTCGACGTCGCATCCCGCACATTGAGTTGCGGGTTGTGTTGCATGGTCTGGATGAAATCCAGCTCATCCTGGGTCAGGAGTGCGTCGCGTTGCATGATCTGCTCGAATGAAATAGTTACAAAGTCACCGGTGATTGTAGTTAATGACAATCAATTCTTGGATTTGTTTTCGCCGTTCGTCGCTTTTAGCGCGGCTAGCTCTTTTTCAAGCTCGGCGACTTGCGCCTCCAACTGTGTAACCCGCTGCTGCGCCTTGACCTGAACAGTCACGTCTTTTTGCACGCCGACAAAATAAGTCTGGCCGTCGCTCGGGTTTTTCACCGTCGAAAGCGACAGCTCATTCCAGAAGGGGGTGCCGTCCTTGCGGTAATTTCGCAGGATTTCCCGGCAGGAGCCGCCGCTGTCCAGCGCCTCGCGAATCAACTGCAGTGCGTCCTGATCGCGGTCGCCTGACTGCAGGAAGCGGCAATCCTGGTAGAGGATTTCTTCGCTGGTGTAACCGGTCAGGCGTTCGAATGCCGGGTTGACGTAAATCAGAATGTTGTCTTGCTCGCCTTCTTTTTCGGCGATCACGATGCCGTCATTGGAGGCGTTGATGACCATTTGAAGCAATTGCGCGTTGATCATTGAAGAATCCCTTCCTGATTGATTGACGTTCTGCATTCTAAAAGAACAATGAGGTCTGTGCTGTTAATATCCCGGTCTTTTAAGCTTCAGGATCAGATTGATGAAAGTCGCCATCCTTTCCGGCTCGGTGTACGGCACGGCTGAAGAAGTCGCCCGCCACGCCGCGAACATTTTGAAAACTGCGGGATTCGAAACCTTTCACAACCCGCGTGCGAGCCTCGCCGATGTTCAGGCATTCGGCCCCGATGTCTTTCTGGCGGTGACGTCGACCACCGGCATGGGTGAACTGCCGGACAACCTGCAACCCCTGTATTTCGCCATTCGCGATCAGTTGCCAGCGGCCTGGCGTGGTTTGCCCGGTGCTGTCATCGGTCTGGGTGATGCGAGCTATGGCGACACGTTCTGCGGCGGCGGCGAACTGATGCGTGAACTGTTCGGCGAACTGGGCATCCGCGAAGTGCTGCCGATGCTGCGCCTGGATGCCAGCGAAAGCGTTACACCGGAAACCGATGCCGAGCCTTGGCTGGCGGAACTGGTCACGGCCCTGCGCGGCTGACTGGCCGTTCGCCCAGCCTTACAAGGCTCGGATTTTATGACGGTGAGGAGGGGGCGTTGTAGAGGCTCGCTGCGCCTTTGCTGGCGTCGGTACCTTGACATGGATCCATGCTTGTTCGCGCACTGACTCGTTAGGCCATCAAGCTGGCTGCCAATGCAACTACGCGAACCTCGAGGGCTGACTAGACTCGGTAGTCATTGGAAACACTCCATAATAAAAAAACGAGGTTCCCTGCCGTGAGCGTAGCCCCCCTCCAATCGTCCCCCAGCGTCAAAGACCAGGTCAGCGCCGCCGAGTGGCAGACCCGCGTCGATCTGGCGGCCTGTTATCGCCTGGTCGCCCTGCACGGTTGGGATGATCTGATTTTCACCCACATTTCCGCGAAGGTGCCCGGCACCGAAGACTTCCTGATCAACCCGTTCGGGCTGATGTTTCACGAGATCACGGCGTCGAGCCTGGTGAAGGTCGATCAGGCCGGCAACAAGCTGATGGACAGCCCTTACGAGATCAACCCGGCGGGGTACACCATCCACAGCGCCGTGCATGAAGTACGTCACGACGTGGTGTGCGTGCTGCATACCCATACGGCCTCAGGCGTTGCGGTTTCGGCGCAGAAGCAAGGCGTTCTGCCAATCAGCCAGCAGTCGTTGTTTGTCCTGTCCAGCCTGGCCTACCACGCCTACGAAGGCGTAGCGCTGAACCATGAAGAGAAGGCGCGGTTGCAAGCCGACCTCGGTGAAAACAATTTCCTGATGCTGCACAACCACGGCCTGCTGACCTGTGGCGGCACCATTGCCGATACGTTCCTGATGATGTTCACCTTTCAGCGCGCCTGCGATATCCAGGTGATGGCGCAGAACGGTGGCGCGGAACTGATCGCCATCGAACCGCAGATTCTGGCGGGCGCCAAGGCGATGATCGCGGGTGTCACCAAAAGTGCACAAGGCATGGGCGGCGCACTGGCCTGGCCAGCGTTGCTGCGCAAACTCGATCAACAAGACCCGGGTTATAAATTCTGATGCCACTTGCCGAGATCCCTCTGTGTGTCTGGCGCAAACGCGGCCAGACGTTCGTGTTCCGTGGCCAGAACCTCCGTTACTGGACGGCGGGGCAGGGTGAGCCGCTGTTGCTCATCCATGGCTTTCCGACTGCCAGTTGGGACTGGCATTACCTGTGGCAGCCGCTGGCCCAGCGCTATCGGCTGATCGCCTGCGACATGCTTGGCTTCGGCGATTCCGCCAAACCGGTGAACCACGAATACAGCCTGCTGGATCAAGCCGATCTGCAACAGGCATTGCTGGCGCATTTGAATGTCGAACAGCCGGTGCACGTGCTGGCCCACGATTATGGCGACAGCGTGGCACAGGAACTGCTGGCCCGGCATTATGAATCGCGCATTCATCTTGCCAGCTGCGTGTTCCTCAATGGCGGCCTGTTTCCGGAAGCCCACCGCCCGGTACTCATGCAAAAACTGTTGCTCAGCCCGCTGGGCTGGATGATCGGCCGAGCCTTTTCCCGGGATGCGCTGGTGAAGAGTTTCCGGCAGATCTTCGGGCCGCAGAGCCGTCCTAGCGAGAGTGAGATGGATGACTTCTGGAGCCTGGTGGACAGCAATCACGGGCCCCGGATCATGCACAAGCTGATTGCCTACATTCCCGAACGTCGGGTCCAGCGCGAGCGTTGGGTCAGCGCGATGCAGCGCGGTGAGGTGCCGTTGCGGGTGATCGATGGCGAGGCCGATCCGATTTCGGGCCGGCACATGGTCGAGCGCTATCGGGAGTTGATCCCTGAGCCGGATACCGTGCTGTTGCCCGGCATCGGCCACTATCCGCAGACGGAAGCGCCCGCGCAGGTGCTGAAACACTATCTGGCGTTTCGCGACCGGTTGATTTCGCTGCCGTTGAAGGCGGCCTGCTCGTGAGTCAGGTCTGAAAAGATCGCAGCCTCGTTTCACTCGACAGCTCCTACACAGCGATCCAAATGTGGGAGCTGTCGAGTGAAACGAGGCTGCGATCTTTCCCCTATCACCCCATTCCCCAGCGTCATCATCCCCCAGCCTTATCGCGCACCATTCAGCCTCCCCCGTGTTTATTGTGACCCGCGGCGCCTTGCCTGACACTCGGACTCATTGTCCCTTGGCCTGCTGGAGTTCCCCCAATGAATGAGCCTGTGCGCTTCGAAGATAAAGTCGTGATCATCACGGGAGCCGGTGGCGGCCTCGGGCGTGCCCATGCGCTGCTGTTCGCGAAACAGGGCGCGAAGGTGCTGGTCAACGACCTTGGCGGCTCGGCCCAAGGCGAAGGCGCCAACGCATCTGCGGCAGACCGTGTCGTGGCTGAGATCCGCGAGGCCGGTGGCACCGCCGAGGCCAACCATGACTCCGTCACCGAGGGTGACAAACTGGTGCAACACGCCCTCGACGCCTTTGGCCGTGTCGACGTAGTGGTCAACAACGCCGGGATCCTGCGGGACAAGACCTTCCACAAAATGGACGACGCCGATTGGGACGTGGTTTACCGCGTCCACGTCGAAGGCGCCTACAAAGTGACCCGCGCCGCGTGGCCGCACCTGCGCGAGCAAAACTATGGTCGTGTGATCTTCACGGCGTCGACCTCGGGCATCTACGGCAACTTCGGCCAGTCCAACTACGGCATGGCCAAGCTCGGCCTCTACGGCCTGACCCGCACGCTGGCTATCGAAGGCCGCAAAAACAACATCCTGGTCAACGCCATCGCCCCCACCGGCGGCACCCGCATGACCGAAGGCCTGATTCCGCCGCAAGTGTTCGAGCAACTCAAGCCGGAGCTGGTCAGCCCGCTGGTGGTGTACCTCGCAAGCGAAAACTGCCAGGAAACGTCCGGGTTGTTTGAGGTCGGCGGCGGCTGGATGGGCAAGGTGCGCTGGGAGCGTAGCCTGGGTGCAGGGTTCGATCCACGGGTCGGTTTTTCTCCGGAAGACGTCGCGGCGCACTGGCAGCAGATCTGTGATTTCGAAGGCGCGGCGCATCCGAAGGACAACATTGAAGCGCTGAAGGAAATGATGGGGAATTTGCAGAAGTACGCGCTCTGATTCCTTCGCTTTCGCCAGGGCTCGCCTGAGACCTGCCATCCCTCAAAAAACCATCGCCCATAAAAAAGGCCGCTGCAAACGCAGCGGCCAAGGTAAGACGTTGGATCAAGGAGCTACAAATCAACGTCAGTGAACACGGGGCGATGAGTCGAAACCTTCGATTCATCTGAAATCTGTCGCCAATGGGCGCGAGCTGATCACACGCTATCGCTGTGTGTCGTCAGGCCGTTTGCTGTGAAAGCCCGCGAAGAATAAGCGCTTGAACCGAAAGGAAAAATAGCGATTCTGAACATGCAGTGTTGCAGTCCGGGTAACAGTCTGGCGTTCATGCATCCGGCTGATGAGCCTCCATCCACTTCATCCATACCTCGCGCATCACTCCACGCGGCAAGGCCATTCATCCTTTAGAGGTACACAACGAATACCTCCTTCGTGCGCTTATCGCTCCCGAGCTGCGGCAGTAGGGTGGGGCCTTCTGTCACTCACCGGGGAAGACGCATGACAAAAACAACAATGCGCGCCATCTTCACACCGCAGGCGCTGGCCGCTGCGGTTGCCTTGGGTTGCTGTGCCCAGGCGCAGGCCGTTTCATTCAACATTGGCGAAATCGAGGGGACATTCGACTCCTCGCTGTCCGTCGGCGCGAGTTGGGGCATGCGTGATGCCGACAGGTCGCTGGTGGGCACCGTCAACGGCGGGACCGGCCAGGCGTCCACCGGTGACGACGGGCGGCTGAACTTCAAGAAGGGCGAAACCTTCTCGAAGATCTTCAAGGGTATTCACGACCTGGAGCTGAAGTACGGTGACACCGGGGTGTTCGTCCGTGGCAAGTATTGGTACGACTTCGAATTGAAGGACGAAGACCGCGAGTTCAAACCGATCAGCGACCACAATCGCAAGGAGGGCTCCAAGTCTTCCGGTGCGCAGATCCTCGATGCGTTCGTCTATCACAACTACTCCATCGCCGATTTGCCGGGCACTGTGCGCGCCGGCAAACAGGTGGTCAGTTGGGGCGAAAGTACCTTCATCGGCAACTCGATCAACAGCATCAACCCGGTCGACGTTTCAGCGTTCCGCCGTCCTGGTGCGGAGATCAAGGAAGGCCTGATTCCGGTGAACATGCTGTTCGCTTCTCAGGGGCTGACCGACAAAATGACGGTGGAAGGTTTCTATCAACTGGAGTGGGACCAGACCGTTCTCGACAACTGCGGCACCTTCTTCGGCGGGGACGTGGCGGCAGACGGCTGCACCACAGGCTATACAGTCGCCAGCCCGGCGATTGCGCCGTTGCAACCGATCGCTGCCGCTTTTGGCCAAGGGTTCCAGGTCGGCAGGGAAGGCGTGATCGTACCTCGTGGCGGCGACCGCGATGCCCGCGACTCCGGGCAATGGGGCACCGCGTTGCGCTGGCTGGGCGACGACACCGAGTACGGCCTGTACTTCATGAACTACCACAGCCGCACGCCGAACGTCGGCACCACCACCGCCGGGCTGGGAACGCTTGCACGGATTCCGGCCATCGTCGGTACCGCCAACGCCATTGCCCCCGGCACCGGTTCGGCGCTGGCCCAGAGTGTGATGCTCGGTCGTGGCCAGTATTACCTCGAATATCCGGAAGACATCCGTCTCTACGGCGCGAGCTTCTCTACCACCTTGCCCACCGGCACCGCATGGACCGGCGAGATCAGCTATCGCCCCAACTTGCCGGTGCAGGTCAACAGCACCGATCTGACACTGGCCATGCTCAACCCGATTGCCGGCGGCGCGGCCTCGCCGATCGCCACGACGCCCGGCGCGGACAACAAAGGCTATCGCCGCAAGGAAGTGACGCAGATCCAGAGCACCCTGACGCACTTCATCGATCAGGTCGCGGGGGCGGACCGTCTGACGTTGGTGGGTGAAGCGGCCGTTGTTCACGTCGGCGGGCTGGAGGACAAAAGCAAGCTGCGTTATGG
Organism: Pseudomonas sp. NFX71; assembly: GCF_048079215.1. Classification (NCBI taxonomy): domain Bacteria; kingdom Pseudomonadati; phylum Pseudomonadota; class Gammaproteobacteria; order Pseudomonadales; family Pseudomonadaceae; genus Pseudomonas; species Pseudomonas sp. NFX71. Next base: position 2,965,166 of record NZ_CP182230.1, read on the forward strand.
CCGCGATTCGGTCTACGGACAGTACGGTTTCCGTGGCGATACCGACGGTTTCGTCACCTCGACGTCCTGGGGCTACCGCGCCCGCGCAATCCTTGATTACAACAACGTCATCGCCGGGATCAATTTCAAACCCAACCTGTCGTGGTCCCACGATGTCGCCGGTTACGGCCCCAACGGTCTGTTCAACGAAGGCGCCAAGGCGATCAGCGTCGGCGTCGATGCGGACTATCGCAACACCTATACCGCGAGCTTGAGTTACACCGACTTCTTCGGCGGTGACTACAACACTCTGGAAGATCGCGACTTCCTGGCGCTGAGCTTTGGCGTGAACTTCTGATCTGGCTGAGAAGGATGATTTCAATGCGCAAAATGATTCTGCAATGCAGCGTTCTGGCTCTGAGCCTGTTGGCCGTCGATGTAATGGCCGCAGTGTCGCCGGAAGAAGCCAACAAACTCGGCACCAGCCTGACGCCACTGGGCGGTGAAAAGGCTGGCAATGCCGACGGTTCGATTCCGGCCTGGACCGGCGGCCTGCCGAAAAACGCCGGTGCGGTGGACAGCAAAGGTTTCCTCGCCGACCCGTTCGCCAATGAAAAGCCGCTGTTCACCATCACCGCAGCAACCGTCGACAAGTACAAAGACAAACTCTCCGACGGTCAGATTGCGATGTTCAAGCGCTACCCGGAGACCTACAAGATCCCGGTCTACCCGACCCATCGTACGGTGGCCTTGCCAGCGGACATCTACGAGTCGGCCAAGCGCAGCGCGCTGAACGTGACGCCGATCAACGACGGCAATGGCCTGGCCAATTTCACCGGCAATCGCTACTACGCGTTTCCGATTCCGAAGAACGGCGTCGAGGTCATCTGGAACCATGTCACCCGTTATCACGGTGGCAATTTGCGTCGCACCATCACCCAGGCCACGCCGCAATCCAATGGCGACTTCACGGTGATCCGTTTCAAGGATGAGGTCGCGGTGCCTTCGCTGCTGGGGGATTTGAAACCGGGCAGCGACGAGAACGTCCTCAGCTATTTCAAACAGGAAGTGACCGCACCGGCGCGGCTGGCGGGGAACGTGCTGCTGGTTCACGAGACGCTCGATCAGGTCAAGGAACCGCGCAAGGCCTGGATCTACAACGCCGGCCAGCGTCGCGTGCGGCGTGCACCGCAAGTAGCCTATGACGGCGTCGGTACATCGTCCGACGGGTTGCGCACCACTGACAACTTCGACATGTTTTCCGGCGCACCGGATCGCTACGACTGGAAGCTGATCGGCAAGAAGGAAATGTACATCCCTTACAACAGCTACAAGCTTGACTCGCCCAACCTCAAGTACACCGATGTGATCAAGGCCGGGCACATCAATCAGGACCTGACACGTTACGAGTTGCACCGGGTCTGGGAGGTCGTCGCCACGGTCAAGCCCAACGAACGGCACGTGTATGCCAAGCGGCACATGTACATCGACGAAGACAGTTGGCAGGTGGCGCTGGCGGATCACTACGACGGTCGCGGCCAGCTCTGGCGTGTCGCCGAAGGGCATGCCCAGTTCTACTACGATCACCAGGTGCCGGCCTATACCGTTGAAGCGCTGTATGACCTGATTGCCGGTCGCTACATCGCACTGGGGATGAAGAACGAAGAGAAGCGCAGCTTCGAATTCGGTATTGATGCCAAGGCAGGTGACTACACGCCGGCAGCGCTGCGGAGTACAGGGGTAAGGTAATCATTCCTACAGCCCCTACGGAAAAAGGTGACTTTGCGGTCACCTTTTTTATAGGTGTCGATCAGCGTGTTGAATACTTCTTCAACAAGTCGTATGGGGAGGACTAGGGTGGCGCCACAATTATAAAAAGGCGCACCACTATGACTGCCATGGCCCCGTGTCTGGACCGTACTGGACTCTTGCCCCGCTTGTCTTCCCATCACCTGACTCGCGAGCGGTTGATCGAGCCGTTACTGGCCTCGACAGCGCGGGTGAAACTGCTCTGTGCGCCGGCCGGCAGTGGCAAGAGTGCGCTGCTCATCGAATGCCTGCTGCGGGCGCCCGAACCGTGTCACGTCTGTTGGCTGCCATTGGCGGGTGCGTCATTGAGTGTCGGCGAGTTTCTTCAGCGGCTGGCTCGGGCGTTGGGATCGAGCTCAGCGGACGAACAAGGATTGCTGGCGTATCTGGCGCAATTGCAAACGCCGACCTGGGTCTGCCTGGATGACTATTGCCGCACACCCGACCCGGAGCTGGATCTTTTGCTCGACCGGCTATTGGCGATCAGTAACCCGGTGATTACCTGGTGGCTGAGTGGTCGCCGCCGCCCTCCCTGCAATTGGCCACGCCTGTTGCTCGCCGACGAACTGTACGACTGCGAGCGCGCCACGCTGGCTTTCACTCAAACTGAAATCGCCCGACTGTTGCATCACCTGGAGCCGGAGCAGGCCGCCAAGCGTGCCAGCAGGATCGTCGAACTGAGCGGCGGCTGGTGCGCGGGTGTGCGGATTGCGTTGCTGCAAAAATGCGACGGGTCGCGCAACGAGCCGCTGCATGCTCGGCCGGACACGCTGCACGATTACCTTGAGCACGAACTGTTCAGCATTCTGACCCCGGAGCTCACGGAAGCCTGGCGGGTGCTCGCCCATCTGCCGCGTTTCAATGCCCGGCTGTGCGACCACCTGTTCGGTGCGGGGGAGGGCGCGCAGTACCTGAATACGTTGCAGGCGTTGGGTTGCTTTATCGAGCCCTGGCAGGACTCGACAGACTGGCTGCAGATTTTCGCGCCACTCACGCATTTGATGCGCGAAGAACAATGGCCGGAGGGACGCTCCTGGCATCGCCGCGCCTGTCAGTGGTTCGCCGCTGAACTGGACTGGAAAGCCGCATTTGAACAGGCCTTGCTGGCGCAAGAGTTCGAAGTTGCGGTCAGCCTGTTGCAGCATTTCAGTTTCGAGCACCTGTTCGAGGAGCAGACAGTGGTGCTGTTGTTGCGTCTGCATGAACGGCAAGGCGAGGAGCTTACGCTGAGCTCGCCGCAACTGGTGGGGCTGATCACCGCAGCGTTGCTGTTCGCCGGGCGGTTCGAGCAGGCGGGCGAATGCATCGAGCACTTGTCGCGCTTCATGCCTCAGCCGTCGGCGCTCCAGCAACAGCAACTGATCGCGCGCTGGCAAGCCTTGCAGGGTTGGCTCTTGCATTTGCAGGGGCGCATGGAGCCATCGCGGACGCATTTGCTGGAGGCGCTCAGCGAGCTCGGCCCCCCGCTGTGGGGCGCCCGGCTGATGTGCCTGTCCGGCCTGACCCAGCAAGCGTTGCTGCGGGGCGAGCTTGAGGTGGCGCAGGCCCTCAACCGTGAGGCGTTGTGCCTGGCGCGCGCGCACGATTCGCTGGTGTTCGAAGGGTTGCTGGAGCTCGATCACGCGCAAGTGCTCGAACAACGGGGAGCGCCCGGCAGGGCCGAGCACTTGCTGGCGAACATGAACGATTTGCTTGCCAAGCGGCAACCGCTGGCCGAACCGTTGCTCGGGCGGATTGCCTTGCGTCGCGGGCGTTTGAGCTTGTCTCAGGGACAGGATGCACAAGCGGCCGAGTACTTCGAAAGCGGGCTACAGATGTGCCTGCGCAGTCAGGACAAGCGCGTGCTTTATGGCTTTCTCGGCCTCGCGCAATTGGCCGCCAATCGCCAGGACTACGCCCAGGCCTTTGTCCTGCTGCGTGACGCCGAGCGGTTGATGCAACAGCGGCGGATTCCAGACTCGGTCTACCGCAGTGTCCTGCTGCAAATCAGCTGCCATTTCTGGCTACAGCAGGGCCGCCCGGAATTGGCCCATGAAGCCCTGACCCGGGTGCTGCGCCACTATCATGGTGCCCATGCACGACAGGCTCCGCCGGCGACGCTGGAGCTGATTCCCGGCCTTGAATACCTGCTGGTGCTGACCGAAGTGTATCGCGGGCAGGCGCAAGCCCCTCTGGTGCAGCTCGAGGCCCAGTTGAACTGGGCACGACAACGGGGAATGTCGGGGCTGCAAGCGCAATTGCACCTGGCACTGGCAGAAGTAGCCTGGCTGACGGGCGATACGCCTGCTGCCCGCCAGTCGTTGCAGGAAGGCCTGGCAATGGTCGAGCGTTGTAACCTTCAACAGGCTATTCGCGACTTTCGATTACGCCAGCCACGCTTGCCGGAGGCGATTGGTCGTACTGATTCAGCGCTTACCCCTGAATCGGCGGCTTTGGGCCAGAACCGGTTAAGTCAGCGTGAAATAGAAGTCCTTGAGTTGGTTGCCCTGGGGAACTCCAATCAACAAATAGCCGATCTGTTGTTCATATCGTTACATACAGTTAAAACCCATGCGCGCCGGATTAACGGGAAGTTGGGGGTTGCGCGTAGAACTCAAGCAGTGGCCAAGGCAAAAACGTTGGGTATCGTTGTTTGATGGGTGGTTATATGTTTACGAATGCATACAAGTTTTAGAGTTACTTGTGTTGTTGGAGTGTTTTATAAAGTGGGCGTCGGCCCGTCAATTTGTATTTGTCTTTTTGAATGTATCTTGGCCGATCCCTTATTTATGGAAAGGATGCTGTTTGTGAAAAATTATTTGTTGGAAGAAGTCAGTAAAAAGTTGGCTGAGGTTTTCGGTGATATGAGTATTGCGATCAATGCCGATGAAACCTACCTGAATTCGGTAGTGGTCAACGACGAAGGAAAGCAGGTGGTTGATTATTCCGAGAGCTTGAGCTGGGCGATCATGGAGAAAGTGCAAGAGAATGAACTGCCGGCGTTCAATGATGAGTACGCAGGTGTTTTCTTCAAGCGATGGACTTTTGATAAAAATGATCGAGTGACCGAGTTGGATATCGCCGACCTTAATCAAGCAGGTCGGGTTGTAGTCGAATCCTACCGAAACAAGTAATCGCTCCAGTAGGCGATCAACTTGATTAACCTGTGACGGCGGATGGCTCATATCCCATTCGCCAACTTACGGCCCGCGTCGTCGTCAGCAATCGCTGCGCCGCCGGGCCGTTTTCGTCGGCGTGAAACAATGATGCCGGACCGACGATGGTCATGACCGCCGCCACGTTGCCGACGGCGTTGAAAACAGGTGCCGACAGAGCATCGACGCCCGGCATCAACAAACCATGGACATGATGCAAACCGCGCTCACGGATCTGTTCGCACAGCGCGGCATACGCCTGATCGTCCGCCAGCGCATGGGGAGTAGCGTTGCGCAGTTCCTGCTCGCGCAGGTCCACGGTTTCTCGTTTCGGCAAATAGGCGCCGAACACCAATCCGGTCGACGAGCTGAGCAACGGCAACACCGAGCCCAATTGCGTCACCACCGTCACTGCGCGCACCGCCGGTTCGATATGCACCACGGTCGCGCCTTGATTGCCCCACACCGCCAAAAAACACGTCTCGTTCAATTCATCGCGCAACTCGGCCAGGGGCAGGGCGGCAACTTTGAGCACGTCCATACTGTTGAGTGCGGCCAACCCCACACGCAAGGCCTCGCGACCCAGGCCGTAATGATTGGTGGCGGTGTTCTGCTCGGCAAAACCGCTGGCGATCAAGGCCTGCAAATAGCGGTGGACCTTGCTCGCCGGCATCTGCACGTGCTCGGCCAGGCGCGACAGGGACGTCGACGGTGACAGCTCGGCCAGTGCCTTGAGAATGTCGGTGCCGACCTCGGCCGAGCGGACTTTCTGTTTGTCGTTGTTGCGCGGCGTTTCCATGGAGGCGGTCTGATTCCGGGACGAATGGGCGTCTTTATAGCTTGACGGTCAATACCAATCAAATTACGTTGTGCGTAATCGAATTACGACAAAAATAACCCAGGCGTGCCGGAACCTCTGAAACAGAGTGACAGGCCATTGCCTACTCCCTGTTCAGGAGGCTCCATGAACCTCGATTCAACGGCGCCAGCGCTGGCCTACCAGTCCGGCTTCGGCAACGAATTCAGCAGCGAGGCGTTGCCTGGCGCATTGCCCGTCGGCCAGAATTCCCCGCAGAAGGCGCCATACGGTCTCTACACCGAACTGTTCTCCGGCACTGCATTCACCATGGCCCGCAGCGAAGCGCGGCGCACCTGGATGTACCGCATTCAGCCATCGGCCAATCACCCGGCGTTCGTCAAACTGGATCGGCAACTGGCCGGTGGCCCGTTGGGTGAAGTGACGCCCAATCGCCTGCGCTGGAACCCGTTGGATATTCCGACCGAGCCCACCGACTTCATCGACGGGCTGGTGAGCATGGCGGCCAATTCGGCGGCGGAAAAACCGGCCGGAATCAGCATCTACAGCTACCGCGCCAACCGCTCCATGGAGCGTGTGTTCTTCAACGCCGACGGCGAGCTTTTGCTGGTGCCAGAACAGGGACGGCTGCGCATCGCCACCGAACTGGGCGTGCTGGAACTTGAACCGCTGGAAATCGCCGTGTTGCCGCGCGGTCTGAAATTCCGCGTCGAGCTGCTCGACCCGCAGGCGCGCGGCTACATTGCGGAGAACCACGGCGCGCCGTTGCGCCTGCCGGACCTCGGACCTATCGGCAGCAACGGCCTGGCCAATCCGCGGGACTTCCTGACCCCGGTCGCCCATTACGAAAACCTCCAGCAGCCGACCACCCTGGTGCAAAAATTCCTCGGCCAGTTGTGGGGCTGCGAACTCAATCATTCGCCGCTCAACGTGGTCGCCTGGCACGGCAACAATGTGCCGTACAAGTATGACCTGCGCCGTTTCAACACCATCGGCACGGTCAGCTTCGACCATCCGGACCCGTCGATTTTCACCGTCCTGACCTCGCCGACCAGTGTCCACGGTCTGGCCAATCTGGACTTCGTGATCTTCCCGCCACGCTGGATGGTGGCCGAGAAAACGTTCCGGCCACCGTGGTTCCACCGCAATCTGATGAACGAGTTCATGGGCCTGATCAAGGGCGAGTACGACGCCAAGGCCGAAGGCTTCGTACCCGGTGGCGCGTCGCTGCACAGCTGCATGAGCGCCCACGGCCCGGACGGCGAAACCTGCACCAAAGCGGTCAACGCCGAGCTCGCACCCGCGAAAATCGACAACACCATGGCCTTCATGTTCGAGACCAGCCAGGTGCTGCGCCCAAGCCGATTCGCTCTCGATTGCCCGCAACTGCAAACCAACTACGACGCCTGCTGGGCCACGCTGCCCGCCACTTTCGACCCGACCCGGAGATAACCCATGACTCAGACTTCCATCACTCGTAGCTGGGTTGCCTCTGCCAACGGTCATGCGGATTTCCCGCTGCAAAACCTGCCGCTGGGCGTGTTCAGCGTGAAGGGCTCTGCTCCGCGCAGCGGTGTGGCGATCGGTGACCACATCTTTGATCTGGAGGCGGCACTCGATGCCGGGCTGTTCGACGGCGCGGCAAAAACGGCTGTCGAAGCCACCCGTGGCGGTCAGCTCAATGGGTTTTTCGAGCTGGGCCGTGAGGCTCGCGTCGCCCTGCGTGAACGCTTGATCGAACTGTTCAAGGAAGGCAGCACCCTGCACGGCAAGATCGAAGCCCAAGGCGCGAAACTGCTGCCGCTGGCGGCAAACTGCGAAATGCACCTGCCAGCGAAGATCAACGATTACACCGACTTCTACGTCGGCATCGAGCACGCGCAAAACGTTGGCAAACTGTTCCGTCCCGATAACCCGTTGCTGCCGAACTACAAGTATGTGCCGATTGGTTATCACGGCCGTGCATCGACCATTCGCCCGTCCGGCACCGATGTTCGCCGGCCGAAAGGCCAGACCTTGCCGGCCGGTCAGTCCGAGCCGACCTTTGGCCCGTGCGCACGCCTGGATTACGAACTGGAACTGGGTATCTGGATCGGCCAGGGCAACGAGATGGGTGACGCGATCGCCATCGGCGATGCCGCCGATCACATCGCCGGTTTCTGCTTGCTCAACGACTGGTCGGCCCGGGATATCCAGGCGTGGGAATACCAGCCACTGGGGCCGTTCCTGTCGAAGAGTTTCATCACCAGCATCTCGCCGTGGGTGGTGACGGCCGAAGCGCTTGAGCCGTTCCGTCGTGCGCAACCGGCGCGTCCTGAAGGCGATCCGCAGCCGCTGCCGTACCTGTTCGACAAACGCGATCAAGCCGCTGGCGCCTTCGACATCGAACTGGAAGTGCTGCTGCTCACCGAAGCCATGCGCGAGCAGAACCTACCGGCCCATCGCCTGACCCTGAGCAACACCCGACACATGTACTGGACCGTGGCGCAACTGGTGGCGCATCACAGCGTCAACGGCTGCCAGTTGCAGGCCGGCGACCTGTTCGGTTCGGGCACATTGTCGGGGCCGGAGAACGGTCAGTTCGGCAGTCTGCTGGAAATCACCGAAGGCGGTAAAAAACCGATCGAACTGGCCTCTGGCGAAGTGCGTAAATTCCTCGAGGACGGCGACGAAATCATTCTGCGTGCCCGTTGCAGCCGCGACGGTTTTGCCTCCATCGGTTTCGGCGAGTGCCGCGGCAAAGTGCTGCCGGCGCGTTAAGAGGATCGGGTCATGGAGCTCTATACCTACTACCGCTCGACCTCGTCTTACCGGGTGCGCATCGCGTTGGCGTTGAAGGGGCTGGATTACCAGGCACTGCCGGTCAACCTGATCGCACCGCCGGGTGGCGAACATCGCCAGCCAGCGTATCTGGGCATCAACCCGCAAGGCCGGGTGCCGGCCTTGCGTACCGATGAAGGCGAGTTGCTTATTCAGTCTCCGGCGATCATCGAGTACCTGGAGGAACGTTATCCACAGGTGCCGCTGCTGTCCAAAGACCTCGCCGCCCGCGCGCATGAACGGGGTGTGGCAGCGGTGATTGGTTGCGATGTGCATCCGCTGCACAACGTCAGCGTGCTCAACCGGCTGCGGCAGTCGGGGCACGATGAAACGCAGGTGGTCGAGTGGATTGGACACTGGATCGGCCAGGGCCTGGCGACGGTCGAGCAGTTGATTGGCGATGAGGGTTATTGCTTTGGTCCGACACCTGGCCTGGCGGATGTTTACCTGATCCCGCAGTTGTACGCGGCTGAGCGCTTTAGCATTTCCCTTGAGGCGTATCCGCGGATTCGTCGGGTGGCGGCACTTGCAGTGTCTCACCCGGCCTTCATCAAGGCTCACCCGGCGAACCAGCCAGACACCCCTTGAGTCATAAACAAGCGCAAAAGATCGCAGCCTTCGGCAGCTCCTGCCGGGTGTACACCCTCTCAATGTAGGCGCTGCCGAAGATCTGCGATCTTTTGCGTTTAATGGACGACCGAGTTGGGCGGCAGGTGGCCTAATCGCTCGGTCAGGCGAATCCGCTGAATCGGGTCGTCGCTGAGCAGCAGTGCATGCTCCAGATCGAAACGCTCGGCGTTCGGGCAGTCCAGCCGTTGATACAGGCTGGCCCGGGCCAGGTAATCGGAGGCGCTCGCGTTGCCCAGCTCCAGCACACGCTCGGCGTCGATCAACGCACCAATGTAATCATCGTGAGAAAGGTGCAACTGACGCAGGTTGCGCGACAGTCGCTGCAGCATCTGCACGGGCTCGGCGGTGAGTAAATGCTCGGCGTTGAGTTTCATGTTCGGGCCGTACTGGCGTTGCAACAGTTCACGGCAATCGTTGGGGTACAACCGGCGTCCACCGCAAGGGTCGAGCAAATGATCGGCTCCCGGAACCCGCAGCAGAAAATGCCCGGGAAAGTTGACCCCGACCATGGGGATTTCCAGGCCTCTGGCCAGTTCCAGCGCAATCAGCCCCAGTGCCAGCGGTTGCCCCCGCCGGCGTTCCAGCACTTTGTCGAGTAAGGCTGCTTGCGGGCGCAAGGGGGTAAAGTCGTCCTGGGCGAAGCCCAGGTCATTGAGGCGTCGCAGCAGCGGTTGGGCCAGTTCGCTCACGGGCAGCATCGGCAGACCGTAACTGACGCGTTGTTGCAGGTCCTTGAAATGGGCCAGGACCGCCGCTGGATTCACTTCCTTGTCATGCTCGACAGACATCCACAGCGCTGCCTCGAACAGCGCGGGCGGTGATCGTTGCAGACAATCGAAGAAGTGTTGGCGAGGCGTCATCAAAATCTCCGGGGAATGCCTCGTTTTAGCCTCGTCTGCGGCGTTCGTCCAGTGGCACGCCGGGTTATGTCCGAAAGCGCTGAGTCGCGGCAATCCTTATTCCGGTGCGCTTCTGCAATTTTTGGGCGCGAGCCTATACTGGCGACTACAAGAAGTGATTCGGGAGCCCCTACGATGTTCGCTCTCATGCAAAGCACTCGCCTTGAATCGCTGCATCTGAGCGTCGACCCGGTCACCGGGTTGAAGGCGGTCATTGCCATTCATAACAGCCGTCTGGGGCCTGCCCTGGGAGGCTGTCGTTACCTTGCCTATCCCGATGACGAGTCCGCGGTCGAGGATGCCATTCGCCTCGCCCAAGGCATGAGTTACAAAGCGGCGCTCGCCGGTCTGGCGCAGGGCGGTGGCGTGGCGGTGATTGTGCGACCGGTCCATGTGGAAAACCGCGCGGCCCTGTTCGAAGCGTTCGGCCGCTGCATCAATCAACTCGACGGCCGCTACATCACGGCCATCGACAGCGGCACTTCGGTGGCGGACATGGATTGCATCGCCCAACAGACCCAACATGTCACCAGCACCACCTCGGCGGGCGACCCGGCGCCTCACGCGGCGATGGGCGTGTTCACCGGCATTCGTGCCACCGCCATGGCTCGCCTGGGCAGCGATAACCTAGAAGGCCTGCGCGTGGCCATTCAAGGCCTGGGCAATGTCGGTTTCGCCCTGGCCGAACAACTGCATGCCGCCGGAGCCGAACTGCTGGTCAGCGACATCGATCACGGCAAGGTGCAACTGGCCATGGAGCAACTTGGTGCTCATCCGATCGCCAACGACGCGCTGCTCAGCACGCCTTGCGATATTCTCGCGCCGTGCGGCCTCGGCGGCGTACTCAACAGCAATACCGTCACGCAATTGCGATGCTCGGCCGTGGCCGGTTCGGCGAATAACCAGCTGACTCATCTGGACGTTGCGGATCAACTGGAACGGCGGGGCATTCTTTACGCACCGGATTATGTGATCAATGCCGGCGGGCTGATCTACGTCTCGCTCAAACACCGCGGCGAAGAGCTGACGACCATTACCGCCCACTTGTCTAAAATCAGCTCGAGGCTGACCGAAGTCTTTGCCCATGCCCAGGCGGAGAAACGTTCCCCGGCGCGGGTGGCGGACGAGTTGGCGGAGAAAGTGTTGTACCAATGAAGGCTCACAGCGTCCTTCATGCCGCTGGCAAATTCTAGAGTCCTGACTACGCTGCAAGCGGGATGGCGCAACGCCACCCGCCCGGTTGATGAAGGCCTGCCTGCGTCTGGGGCAATCATGACTGGCGCAATGCTTTTTCGTGATTTCAAGGAGCGAATCATGTCTTCCAGTTCATCTCTCACCTGCAATTTCACGATCAACTCCAGTCTCGATATTGGCGTGTCGTTTGTCAGTGACGATAACGGCGCCAATTACGGCGGGCAGATCACTATTTTCACCCCTGGCACCGCAGGTCCGGTGAGCACCGGTTTATGGGACAGCGACGGCAACGTCTTCTTCACCCTCTACCAGTCTGAAAACCCGGCCATCAACTGCGTGATCAACTCGGGTTCGACGCCCGGTTCCTGGGACCCCTATATCGAGGTTGCCCAGCAAAACGGCCTGACCTGCACCATCACCGGCCCAGTGCCACAACCCGGTGAAAACACATTTGGCTATACCCTCGACGTAGTGCCGAGCGCCGGCGTTGGTCAGGGCGCCGTGACGGCTCAGGCAGCCGGATCGCCGACGCCTCAACACGTAGCGCGAATGTTGCTTCCTGCGGGCGGCAAAGAGGCATGGACGCTGATCATGCAGGGCAATGCTGCGGTGCCCGATGACATCAGCGTTGGCTCACCGGTTGTCATGGCGTGGGCGCGGTTTGACGACGGGACACAGGTGGCAGGCGGGGTCTACAAGTCCGACACCCCGACGGATTACAACGTCAAGTTCATGTGGGTGCTGGACGCCGACGGGAATCAGTATCCCGGTTGGCCCATCGATGTCAGCGATCACGAGGACTTCCTCAACAATGGCTATCTGTTTTCACTGACGCCCGACAGTGATGAGGTCTACCTGCTGAACGTCGTTGAACGGCCATGGGTGAAATCATGACGACTACTTACACGTTCTCCGTCAGTCTGTTCGACGCGAGCGCCAACCCGAAGGGGTTGCAGGTTTGGCAGAGCGGCACGTTGACGTTCGACACCGATTCGATGACGGGCGCATTGGCGCTACCGGGTTTTTACAAAGATCCGATCCCATACGAGGGAAGCGCCGTATCACCGTCAACGTCGGCAGGCACGACCATCGAGGCCTCGGGTAAAAGTACCGAGGCACAGATCACCTTCACCGTGACCTATAACTTTGATGGTTTTCTTTTCAACGGCAGCTATGTCGGCGGTTTGATCAGCATGCTCGACTACGGCGCACAAGAGACTTACCTCTACGTCATCCAGGGGCTTTCTTCGCAGGGGCCATCGGGGGCTTCATTCCGCGGAGGTTCGACAGCGGCGGACAAGAGAACCCCGCGAACGGCCTGATCCCCGGTTTTTCGCAGGCATGAAAAAGGCCCTGAGTCATTCGACTCAGGGCCTATTCAATTCGGGTGTCGCTTACTTGGGTGTCTTGGCTGCTTTAGCTGGCTTGGCAGGCTCAGCGGCTTCGACTGCTTCAACAACGGGTTCCGCTATTTCAGCCGGCGCACTCAGCAGTTCGGACAACGCATCCGGCTGGCTCTTGAATGCCTTGGCGAACACATCGCGGTTCTTCGCCATGTAGATCCCGGCTTCTTCCACTTGCTGCTCGGTCAGGGACGGAACGGCTTTTTGCAACACTTCAGCCAGCAATTCGGCCAGTTCGAGCATTTTGTCATGACGGTCAGCTTCGGCTTTATCCATGAACAAGCGCTCCAGATCTCGGCTGCTGCGGTATACCACTTCGACGGCCATTCACCACCTCACATGCCTTCACGATAGTTGTCTGTTTCGACCACTGTATTTATATACAGCGAAAAGGATAAGCGAATCCCTGCGCTTTGGGTAGTGGCTTTTTAATGTAGACCGAATTCAGGGTTTGTCAGGTGGGCCGTGGCGCTCCAATCGCGAGGGCTAGCCCCCACAGGGTGCGACCAAACGCCACGGAGCGCGTTTTAGAGCACCTCGCCATCATGTCGCAGGCGCCTCTGGCCTTTTTTCTGCATGCAGAACAACCGTCACGTCCAACCCGCATCATCCGCTCGAACCGAGCTAAGGAAGAATCATCGTGAAAATCAACTGGGCCGAGAACCTGCGGCAAAACGTGCACCAACTGGCCGAGTCCCTGGGCAATCTGTTCGTCGAGACTTTCCACTACCTGGCGCTGTTCGCCATAGGTGCAGTGACCGCGTGGGCAGCGGTGATGGAATTTCTGGGGATGATCGAAGAGGGGCACATCAAGATCGACGATATCTTGCTGCTGTTCATCTACCTCGAACTGGGCGCGATGGTCGGGATTTACTTCAAGACCAACCACATGCCGGTGCGCTTCCTGATTTACGTGGCGATCACTGCGCTGACGCGGCTGCTGATCTCCAACGTCTCGCACCACAACCCGCCTGACCTGGGCATCATTTACCTGTGCGGCGGGATTCTGCTACTGGCGTTTGCGATTCTGGTGGTGCGTTACGCCTCGTCGCAATTCCCTTCGGTGAAGATCGAACACCCGCAACGCAAGATCGGTGCGGGTTCCGGTGAGCATCCCGAAGTGGAAAAGGGCGAGATTTAAAGGCGCATGGCGGGCCGCGGCTGGCCTTTGGCTGGCGGCGGCAGCTTGTGGTTGTCGCCGTCGGTCATGGCTTCGAGGATGGTCATGGCGCACTGGCCCTGTTCGATGGCAATGCCGAACTGGATGCTTTGCACCAAACGTTTGAGGCGCTTGGGGTCATTGCGTTGTTCGGCGCTGATCATCCGTTTGGCCACGATACGGCCACTGTTGGAGAGGGTCAGCATGATGCTGCCGTCCAGACCCTGAATGCTCAGGTTGATCTGGTAATCCGGTGCAAAGGCATCGGTAATGAGCTGAAAGGGGTTGTCCATGATGCGTCACCGCCTGATTGAACGTGCAGTTGTTGACCGGCCATGGTCGGGTTGGTTCGCAATACCGGACCATCGGCAGGCGCTCGCTGAGGTTCTCAAAAAATCCTTTTTGCCTCGTCAGGGGTGTAGCAAGGGGCATGCCGGAAAGGTTGTCGGACAATGATCGCGGGATAAAAGAGGCGGGCTCTATGGCCCGCCTTCTTTTTGCCTGCCCGTTTCAGGGCATGAATGAGTCGATGATCGCTGACAGTGCAATCAGACCGATCAGCACTCCACCCAGCTGACAGCCAGGCCGCCTCGTGAAGTCTCTTTGTATTTGTCGTGCATGTCGGCGCCGGTGTCGCGCATGGTGCGGATCACCCGGTCCAGGGAAATGAAGTGTTTGCCGTCGCCGCGCAGGGCCATTTGCGTGGCGTTGATCGCCTTCACGGCAGCGATGGCATTGCGCTCGATGCACGGCACCTGCACCAGGCCGCCGACCGGGTCGCACGTCAGGCCGAGGTTATGTTCCAGGCCGATTTCGGCGGCGTTTTCCAGTTGCTCCGGGGTAGCACCGAGTACGTCCGCCAAACCGGCGGCGGCCATGGCGCAGGCCGAGCCGACTTCGCCTTGGCAGCCAACTTCGGCACCGGAGATGGAAGCGTTTTTCTTGCAGAGAATTCCTACGGCTGCAGCGCCCAAAAAGAACGCCACGACATCATCGTCCGACGCGTCCGGGTTGAACTTCATGTAGTAGTGCAGGACGGCGGGAATGATCCCGGCCGCGCCATTGGTTGGCGCGGTGACCATCCGTCCGCCGGCGGCGTTTTCTTCGTTCACGGCAAGGGCGAACAGGTTCACCCATTCCATCGCCGACAGCGTCGAAGTGATGACATTCGGCTTTCCGATTTCCAACAGGCTGCGGTGCAATTTCGCCGCCCGACGCGGAACATTCAGACCGCCGGGCAGGATCCCTTCGTGGCGCAAGCCCTGCTCGACGCACTCGCGCATCACCGACCAGATATGCAGCAAGCCCTGACGGATGTCGGCTTCGCTGCGCCAGGCCAGTTCATTGGCCATCATCAACTCGGAAACCCTGAGTCCATGCTGATTGCACAGCTTGAGCAATTCGGCAGCGCTGGAGAAATCGTACGGCAGCACTACGTCGCTGGTCGGAACGATGCCGGATTCGGCTTCGGCCGCTTCGATGATGAAACCACCGCCGATCGAGTAGTACGTTTGCTCCGACAGCTCACCGGTTTCGCCGAAGGCTGTCAGAGACATGGCGTTGGGGTGGTAGGGCAGGCTCTCATCAAGCAGCAGCAAATCGCGGTGCCAGTCGAAGGCAATGGTGGTTTGGCCGGCCAGATTCAGTTCGCCGGTCTCCAGCAATGTGTTGATGCGGCTGTCGATGCAGGTCGGATCGATGCTGTCCGGCCATTCGCCCATCAGGCCCATGACGCAGGCCCGGTCGGTAGCGTGACCGACTCCGGTTGCGGACAGGGAGCCGTACAGACGGATTTCCACCCGACGGACGGCATTGAGCAGATTCTGCTCGATCAGTGCCTGGGCGAAGGTCGCGGCGGCGCGCATCGGGCCGACGGTGTGGGAACTGGACGGACCGATGCCGACTTTGAAAAGATCAAAAACACTGATAGCCATGCTAAAGCCTATACAAGCAATGGAAGAGAAATCGCCGCCATTTTTGTAGGACAAGCGCAATGTCAGCGATACTGCGCGTCTCGGTCCTACGTGACTAACGAAACTTCCTAAGACAGCCTTTAGCAGGACTAAACAATGAGTCGCCAATTGCACGCCCAGACTTACGTCTGGCTGCACGTGTTTGCCTGTGCCGCGCGGCACTTGTCGTTCACCCGTTGTGCCGAAGAACTGCACATCACACCGGGTGCGGTCAGTCAGCAAATCCGCCAACTGGAAGAACGGCTAGGGTTCCGACTGTTTCACCGGCGTGCGCGGGGGGTGGAGTTGAGCGCGCATGGCCAGCGACTGGCCATTACCGTCAACGAGGCTTACGGCAGCATCGACGCCGAATTGCGACGACTGGACGCCGGAATGATCAGCGGGATTTTGCGGGTGCGCTCGATTCCCTCGTTCCTGAGCAAATGGCTGACCCCGCGTCTACCGCGCTTGCAGCAGCGGTTTCCAGACATTCAATTGCGCCTGGTGGCGGAGGACAGCAGCGTGCCGTTGCACGAGGGCGACTTCGACCTGGCGATCGATCTGAACGATGGCAGTTACCCCGGCCTGATGTCCACGGCTTTGCTCGACGAGCAGATCTTCCCGGTCTGCGCGCCGAGTCTGTTGCGCGGGCGGCCGCCGTTGCATGGCCCGGCAGACCTGTCGCACTTTCCGCTGTTGCACGACATCACGGCCTGGCGCGGCAGTTATGAGTACGCGGAATGGGAGTTTTATCTCAACGCCATCGGTTACGAAGGCGCGGATGTGCGGCGCGGGCACACCTTCAATCGCAACCACCTGACCATCGAGGCGGCGATTGCCGGTATGGGCGTGGCGATTGCGCGGCGCACCTTGCTGAATGATGAGCTGGAACGCGGAGCGTTGATTGTGCCGTTTGGTCTGGCGGTGCCGAATCACAAGCGTTACATGCTGCTGTATGCGCCGGGGGCGCTGAGCCATCCGGGCGTGCGTGCAGTGCATGACTGGCTGGTGGAGGAGGCGGGCGTTTTTCGAAGCCTGCACCCGCTGGCAGAGCGGCAGATGTGAGTATTTGTGACAAAGAAGTGAAGCGACCCAACTCCCGACCTTAACAGCGCTTTTGCTCCTTGTCCGGCTTTTTTTGCGAATGAAAATTTATCTTTTTTCAGGGGTTGAAATGTTCGGCGCACAGACCGATTGTGTAGGTAAGAGGTCACGGTGATGACGCCCAAGGGCCAGCCGAAGGGCCTCTCGCGAGCTAGCTGAAATAAGGGATGAACTATGCAAATCCAAGTCAACAGCGATAACCATATTCAAAGCAGCATCCGACTGGAGGAGTGGGTACGTACTACCATTGAGAGCACGCTCGAACGTTATGAAGAGGACCTGACACGCGTCGAGGTCCACCTGCGGGACGAGAACGGCGACAAGCCCGGTCCCCACGACATGCGCTGCCAGCTGGAAGCGCGGCCAAAAGGCCACCAACCGATTTCTGTTACCCACAAAGCCGCAAACCTGGAACTGGCGATCGACGGTGCGGCTGAAAAACTCGAACACGCGCTGGAACACCTGTTCGGCAAACTGCGGGGCAAACCACGTGCCGCTATAGTGCCGTTCGAAAGGCCCACTGCCGATGCGCTGCTGGAAGACGAGTTTCTCGAGAACGAACAGGCTGCACAAAACGGCTGACGCCTGAATCACTATTTGTCTTTCCACCTCTGAAAACGGGCCTGCTGATGCAGGCCCGTTCTTGTTTCAGGGGTTGGCTAATTCTCAGGTTGATCAATACCTGTGGCGAGGGGATTTATCCCCGTTCGGCTGCGAAGCAGTCGTAAATGGATATCAGGCACCCCGTGATTGCAGATTTTGGGGCCGCTTCGCAGCCCAACGGGGATAAATCCCCTCGCCACAGTGATGTTTGCCTCCAGGCATCGTTGGATCAAACGCAGGAAAAACCGGATCTTTTTTGCGTATGAGAATATTTATCATTAATATTGCGACCTTGTTGGCCCCCTGACTTTCTCGCGGCCTCACCCGTTTCAAGGTCGAAACATGAAAGCACTCCCCGTTTCCTATCGATTGGCCGTCACGTCGCGAGTGCTCGCTGCCGTGGTGGGCGGCTATATCGTTGCGGCGCTCGCCAGTGTCAGCCTGAGTCTGTGGGTGCCAATGGCCCGCGCCGACGCCGTGGTGACCGGGATGATGACCTCGTTTCTGGCCTACCTGTGCGCGGTGATCTGGTGCTTTGCCTGTCAGAGCGCGTGGCGAGCCTGGTTCGGGGTGATCGTGGCGAGCCTGATGCTGGCCGCGGTGTCAGGGCTGGCTTACTGGGTGGGCCATTCATGAAAGAGGGCTTTCGTCAGGCGATGGCCTGGCTGCATACCTGGGCCGGGTTGATCTTCGGCTGGTTGCTGTTCGCGATTTTCCTGACCGGCACACTGGCCTACTTCAAGGACGAGATCAGCCACTGGATGCAACCGGAAATTCCTGCCCGTTCGGTGACCTCCGAAGCCAGTCTGACCCTGGCGCAGAACTACCTTCAGCAACACGCCGCCGGTGCCTCGCGCTGGCTCATCGACCTGCCCGATGCCCGCGAGCCCGGCCTGTCAGTACGCTGGCAGCAGACCCCGGCCAAGCGTGGCGAACGTGGTCAGTTCACGGAAAAACTTCTCGACCCGCAAACCGGCGCCGAAGTGCAGGGCCGCGAAACCATGGGCGGCGAGTTTTTCTACCGTTTCCACTTTCAACTGCAAATGCCCTATCCGTGGGGCCGCTGGTTGTCGACCATCGCGGCCATGGCGATGTTCGTCGCGCTGATCAGCGGGATCATCACCCACAAGAAAATCTTCAAGGACTTCTTCACCTTCCGTCCGCGCAAGGGCCAGCGCTCCTGGCTCGACGGGCACAACGCGGTGGGTGTGCTGGTGCTGCCGTTTCACCTGATGATCACCTACAGCAGCCTGGTGATTTTCATGTCGATGGTGATGCCGGCCAGCATTCTGGCTTCGTACAACGGTGATGTGCGGGCGTTTTTCGATGAGGTGTTCCCGGCATCTGCTACCCCGGAGCTGGCGGGCAAACCGGCTGAACTGGCGCCGCTGGCACCGCTGCTGGAAAAGGCTCGGGAGCAGTGGTCGGGCGGGCGGGTCGGGCGGCTCACCGTGAACAATCCAGGCGATGCGAACGCTTCGGTGGTGCTCGTGCGTGACGGTGCCGATCGCGTGGTCCATGACTTTGGCCGCGCGGCGACCTTCAACGGCGTGACCGGACAATTGCTCGGCACCACGCCGGAGCAATCGCTGCCGAGGGCGATTGCCGGCAGTTTCTACGGTTTGCATATGGGCCGTTTTGCCGACCCGGTGCTGCGCTGGCTGTACTTTATCTGCGGGTTGGCCGGCACGGCGATGATCGGCACCGGGCTGGTGGTCTGGCTCGGCAAGCGTCAGCTCAAGCATGCGAAAAGCGGCGTGATGCCCTTCGAGTTGCGGCTGGTGGAGGTGCTGAACATCGCCAGCATGTCCGGGCTGATGGTCGCCGTGGCCGCGTTCTTCTGGGCCAATCGCGGATTGCCGGTGGACATGGCCGGGCGGGCGGATTGGGAAGTGAACAGCTTCTTTATCGTCTGGGGCCTGAGCGTGTTGCATGCCATGGTCCGTCGTGGCCGTGCGGCGTGGGTCGAGCAGTTGGCGCTGGCGGCGCTGCTGTTTGGCGCGGTGCCGCTGCTGAACGCCCTGACCACGCCCTATCACTTGGGCGTCACGCTGGTGCAGGGCGATTGGGCGATGGCCGGTTTCGACCTGACGTGCCTGGGCAGCGGTGTGTTTTTCGCCTGGGCTGCGTGGAAAATGCAGCGTTCGGCACAGGCTGCAGTCGTCACCCGACAGCGTGCGCAACCGATCACCCTTGAGCGTGAGGCGAACTGAATGTTGCTGGCCCTGTTGCTCTGTTACGGTAGTTTCACCGCGCTGTGTTTATCGATGGACCGGCATCATGCCGAGCTGTTGGGCCGCAAGCCGTCGGCCCGTCGCCGCCAACTGATGAAACTTGGTGGCTGGCTGTTACTGGCCTTGTCGCTGTGGGCGGCGGTGGCTTCGACCGGTTGGGGGCTTGGGTTGGTGGAGTGGTTTGCGGTGCTGATGCTCAGTGCATTGCTGCTGGTGCTGTTGATGCCCTATCGACCGCGTCTGGCGTTGTCACTGGCCGGTCTGAGTCTGCTCGTCAGCCCTGTTGCCGCGTTTGCGCAGTATTGACCTGATGATCACCCGTCCTCCTGATTTCCACGACGAAGAGCCTCGCGGCGCGCGCGCGCATTTCCTGCAGGTGTTCTTGTCCCAGCGTTCGCAAATGGAAGCGCTGGTGAACCGTCGTGTCGGGTGCCGGGCAACGGCAGCGGACCTGGTGCAGGACTTGTTTTTGCGCTTCTGGCGCCGGCCGCTGGTGCAGGTCGAAGAGCTCAGCACGTACCTGTTGCGCTGCGCCGGCAACATCGCCATCGACCACTTGCGCAGCGAGGGCGCGCGGGTTCGGGTCAATGAAGGCTGGCAACCGGATCAACCCGACAGCCATGGCAGTGAACCCCAGGCCGCACTGGAGGCCGGCAATGATTTGCGCCACGTCGAAGCCGCGTTGCGGGCGTTGCCCGAGCGCACGCGGCAGATTTTTCTGCTCAATCGCATCCACGGCCGTAAATACGCGGAGATCGCCAAGGCCATGGGGTTGTCCCAAAGTGCCGTGGAAAAACATATGATGCGCGCCCTCGAAGCCTGCAAGGCCAGCCTGCGGGATCCCGAACCGCGCACGCCAGGGAAAGCACCGTGAACCAGCTTGACCGCGTCACCCCGACGCTCGCTCAGGAGCAGGCCGCTTTCGCCTGGCTGAGTCTGTTGCATGACCAGCCGAGCAGTGGCGACCAGGCCACGTTCAGCCATTGGTTGCAGGCCGATCCCGCGCATGCCGAGGCCTACGCCCGGGCGCAAGTGGTGTGGGAGTTGAGCGAAGGCCCGGCGCGCACGCTGGCCAACGAAGACGCATTCGCCTTGCAGCGCTACCTCAACAGCATGAGTCAATCGCGTCGCAGCGGTGTTCGGCGTTGGTCCGGTGCGCTGGCGATGGCGGCGTGCCTGTTGTTGATGCTCAGCCTCGGTTCAGGCTGGCAGCCGCTGCGCTGGGTCGATGATCTTGGCGCTGATTATGTGTCGGCACCGGGGGAAATTCGCACCGTCACGTTGGCGGATCAATCGCAAGTCACCCTGGATGCCGACAGTGCCATCGCCGTGGATTTCACTCGGGGCGAGCGCCGCGTCCAGTTGCGGCGCGGCGCTGGTTTCTTCAGCGTCACGCATACGGGCGAACCGTTTGTGGTTGCTGCGGAAAAGGGGCAGGCGCGGGTGCTGGGGACGCAGTTTGAAGTGCGTTTGCAACCTCACGGTGCACAAGTGACGGTGTTGTCCGGCCGGGTCGGCGTGACAGCGGACAATCACACCGAACAGCAGATTCTGACCGCCGGCCAGCAAGTGGCGTATGGCGAAGGCTCGGCGGACAAACTGCGAGCCGTGGACAGCGAAGCGCAGTTGGCGTGGCGCCAGGGCTGGCTCAATTACTACAAGGCGCCACTGGCTGATGTGGTGGAGGATCTGCGACGTTACTACCCGGGGCGGATTGTGCTGCTCAATGATGAACTGGCGGCGCGGCGCATCAGTGGCAGTTTTCCAGGCAAGAACCCGCAGGCGGTGTTGAGTTCGTTGCAGGGGGTGATGGGATTTGAGCAGCACTCTGTGGGGCCGTTGATTATTTTGCGGTGAAGCAAAGTCAAAAGATCTTTTCAAATATTTTCAAAATCAGGGTGAGGTAAACCCGGGCGCCATCCGTGTAGTGACTGAAACTGCGAGTCATTCGCATCCGTACGGTTCTACACAGGTCATGAGCAATGAAGTCCAGGGCAAAATCGGGTTCGGTCAAACAGTGGTTGGGTGCCTCAGCACTGAGCATTTCGGCATTGGCGTTGTTGCCATTGAGCGTGGCATTGGCCGCTGAGGCCGGCACGGCGCAGCAGCGTTCGCAGTTCAATTTTGCGATGGATGCCAAACCGCTACCCCAGGCCTTGAGCGACTTCAGCCGGATTACCGGCATCAGCGTGGTCTATACCGACGAAGCACCGTACGGCGTTACCGCGCCAGCGGTCAGCGGGCAGATGAGCGCCGAACAAGCGATCCAGCGTTTGCTCAGCGGTTCGGGATTGACCTTCCGTCGCACCGATACTCACACCCTGGCGCTGGAACCGCAGCCCACCGAAGGCGCGTTGAACCTGGGCGCGACCACCATCACCTCGGTGATGGATCAAACCATGAGTTACCAGCCGCCGCCCACCAGTTCGGTGATGCGCTCGTCGGCCTTGCTCCAGGAAATCCCCCAGACCGTCAACGTGATCCCGGCACAGGTCATTCGTGATCAGGCGCCGCGCAACCTCGACGACGCGCTGGCCAACGTCAGCGGCATCACCCAGGGCAACACGCTGGGCAGCACCCAGGATTCGGTGATGACCCGTGGCTTCGGCGATAACCGCAACGGCTCGATCATGCGCGACGGCATGCCGGTGATTCAGGGGCGTGGCCTCAACGCCACAGTCGATCGGGTCGAAGTGCTGAAGGGCCCGGCCTCGTTGCTCTACGGCATTCAGGACCCGGGCGGTGTGGTCAACATGGTCAGCAAGAAACCTGAGCTCGAGCAGTACAACGCGTTGACCCTGCGCGGCTCGACTTACGGCGACGGCAAAAACGGCAGCGGTGGTGGCCTCGACAGCACCGGCGCACTCGGTGAGTCCGGGCTGGCGTACCGCATGGTGCTGGACCACGAAGACGAAGATTACTGGCGCAACTTCGGCACCCACCGCGAAACCCTGGTGGCGCCATCGCTGGCCTGGTTCGGCGAAAGCACCAAGCTGTTGTTCGCCTACGAACACCGTGAATTCCTGACCCCGTTCGACCGCGGAACGCTGATCGACCCGCGCGACAACCATCCGCTGGACATCTCCCGCAATCGACGCCTCGACGAGCCGTTCAACAATATGGAAGGGCGCTCGGACCTGTATCACTTCGAGGCTGACCACGAGCTCAACGACAACTGGAAAGCGCACTTCGGCTACAGCTGGAACCGTGAAACCTACGACGCCAGCCAGGTGCGCGTCACGGCCATCAACACCGCCAAAGGCACGCTGACCCGCAGCATGGACGGCACGCAAAACGCGATCAGCACCGACCGCTTCACCACCGCCAGCCTCGAAGGCAAGGTCAATGTGCTGGGCATGCAGCACGACCTGGTGTTCGGCGTCGATGACGAGTACCGCAAGATCTACCGCGAAGACCTGATCCGCCAGAAAAGCCTGACCACCTTCAGCTACCTCAACCCGGTCTATGGCCGTGAAGTCGCCGGCACCACCGTCAGCCCGGCCGACAGCGCGCAGACCGATAGACTGCGCAGCGATTCGCTGTTCCTGCAGGACTCGATCCACCTCACCGACCAGTGGATTCTGGTGGCTGGCGGCCGTTTCCAGGAGTACGACCAGTACGCCGGCAAAGGCGTGCCGTTCAAGGCCAACACCGACAGCAATGGTCAGAAATGGGTGCCACGTGCGGGACTGGTGTATCGCTACACCGACGCGTTGTCGTTCTATGGCAGCTACACCGAATCGTTCAAACCCAACTCGACCATCGCCCCGTTGAGCGGCAGCAGCACCGTACTCGACGGCAGCGTTGCGCCGGAAGAAGCCAAGTCCTGGGAAGTCGGCGCCAAGCTGGACATTCCGGGGCGTGTGACGGGTAACGTCGCGTTGTTCGACATCAAGAAGCGCAACGTGCTGGTGGCCAATTCCGAAGGACCGGTGACGATCTACAGCGCCGCCGGCGAAGTGCGTTCCCGTGGGCTGGAAGTGGATTTGACCGGCCAGCTCAGTGACCGCTGGAGCATGATCGGCAGCTATGCCTACACCGATGCCGAAGTCACTGAAGACCCGGATTACAAAGGTAAAAAACTGCAAAACGTCGCCAGGAACACCGGCTCGCTGTCGGCGGTCTACGACTTCGGCACCATTGTCGGTGGCGATCAGTTGCGGGTCGGCGCGGGCGCGCGGTATGTCGGTGAGCGGGCGGGCAACGCAGTGAATGATTTCGACCTGCCGAGCTATACCGTGGCCGATGCCTTCGCCACCTACGACACCAAGGTCGAGGGGCAGAAGGTGAAGTTTCAGCTCAACGTGAAAAACCTGTTTGATCGCACTTACTACACGTCGGCGGCGAGCCGGTTCTTTGTGTCGATGGGGGATGCGCGGCAGATTTCGCTATCCAGCACTTTGGAATTCTGACCGGATACCGCTTCATCGTTCTTCGTGGGCCTGCCCGCGATGGCGGACTCTCAATCAGCGCAAAAACGCCTGCCGATACTCGCCAGGCGTCCCGCCGAGAACCTGCCGAAACCGGTTGGTAAAGTGACTCGCACTGGCAAACCCGCAGGCCAGCGCAATCTCCCCCAACGGCTGCGATGTCGCGCGCAGTAATTCCTGCGCCCGGCTCAAGCGCCGCGCCAACACATACTGATGCGGCGGCAATCCAAAGCTCTCCCGAAACATCCGCGCAAAGTGATATTCCGACAGCGCACACAAGCCCGCCAACTGCCCCAGGCTGATGGCTTCGGCCAACTGATGGTCGATGAACTCGACCAACTGCCGTCGCTGATGTGCAGCCAAACCACCCTTGAGCCGCAAACCCTCGCGCATCCCGACCTGGCAGAGCAACACGTGGCTGAGCATCTCATGGGCCAGGCTGCTGGTGAGCAGGCGTTCGCCGGGTTCATCCCAGTTGAGCGTGAGCATCTGGTGAAAGCGTCGGGCTTGTTGCGGGTCGTCGAGAAACGTCCCTTCGCGCAATTGCAGCTCGCGAGGCTCGCGGTCCAGCAGGGTGACGCAGCCGAGGGCGAACTGTTCGGGGCTGAAATACAGGTGCGCCAGGCGAATGTCGCCGTTGATCACCCAGCCTGACTGATGGTCGGCGGGCAGGATACACAGTTTGTCCGGGCCGCCCTTGGTGCCGGGCTGGTCACGGCGAAAGGTACCGGTGCCGCCCGCGATGTAACAGGACAAGGTGTGATGGCTCGGCGCCTCGTAATCCTGGGCATCGTGATGGTTGCTCCACAAGGCTGCAGCCATGCCGTCACCGAGCTCGGCGCTGTGCTCGAGGCGAGCATTGGGCGAGCGGTTGAGGGCTTGAAAGACTTGCAGGGTTTCCAGTGCGGGCATGATCGTTTCTCCAACGCTTCGCATCCTACTCCGTAGACATTGGCCTGCCAGCCTCCGGGCCGACAAAAGCGCAAGTTTATGCAAGTGCGTGCGCGTTCGGCGCAGCACACTGGATCCTTAATCAGGCAATGCCCTGTGGCGAGGGAGCTTGCTCCCGCTTGAGTGCGCAGCACTCACAAAAAAGGGTCGCTTCGCAGCCCCGCGTCGGATCGCCGCCCGGAGCCAAGCTCGCTCGCCACAAAAGCAGACCGCATTGCACCATCCGGAGCCTTCGCCATGAACCTTTCGCTGTACCTGCTGACCGTACTGATCTGGGGCACCACCTGGATTGCCCTGAAATGGCAATTGGGGGTGGTGGCGATTCCGGTGTCGATCGTCTATCGCTTCGGCCTCGCCGCACTGGTGCTGTTCGTGCTGCTGTTGCTCAGCCGCAAGCTGCAAGTGATGAACCGTCGCGGGCACTTGATCTGCCTGGCGCAAGGGCTGTGCCTGTTTTGCATCAATTTCATGTGCTTCCTGACCGCCAGCCAGTGGATACCCAGCGGCCTGGTGGCCGTGGTGTTTTCCACTGCCACGCTGTGGAATGCCCTGAATGCGCGGGTGTTCTTCGGCCAGAAGATCGCCCGCAACGTTCTGTTGGGTGGTGCACTCGGTTTGCTGGGGCTGGGTTTGCTGTTCTGGCCAGAACTGGTTGGCCACACCGCCAGCCCCGAAACCTTGCTTGGCCTGGGGCTGGCGTTGCTTGGAACGCTGTGTTTCTCGGCGGGCAACATGTTGTCGAGCCTGCAGCAAAAGGCCGGTCTCAAGCCGCTGACCACCAACGCCTGGGGCATGGCCTACGGCGCGGCGATGCTGTCGGTGTGGTGCCTGGTCAAAGGCATTCCCTTCGACATCGAATGGAATGCACGTTATATCGGCTCGCTGCTTTACCTGGTCATTCCGGGTTCGGTGATTGGTTTCACGGCCTACCTGACGTTGGTCGGGCGCATGGGCCCTGAGCGTGCAGCCTATTGCACGGTGTTGTTCCCGGTGGTGGCGCTCAATGTGTCGGCGTTTGTCGAAGGCTACCAATGGACCGCACCGGCGCTGGCAGGGCTGGTGTTGGTGATGCTGGGTAACGTGCTGGTGTTTCGTAAACCCAAGGCGCCGATGGTGCAGGGGAACGGCAAGCTGGCGTAATTGGCCGGGCAGACGTCAACCACGTCTGCCCGTGTCAGTCAGCCTTTCCAGACTTGCGGATTGACCAGATCCTGCGGCCGCTCGCCCAGCAGTGCGCTGCGCAGATTGGCCAGCGCACGGTTGGCCATGGCCTCGCGGGTTTCGTGGGTCGCCGAGCCGATGTGCGGCAAGGTCACTGCGTTTTTCAGTTGATACAGCGGCGATTCGGCCAACGGTTCCTTCTCGTAGACATCCAGCCCGGCGCCACGGATCTGATTGTTTTGCAGCGCTTCGATCAGCGCCGGTTCGTCCACCACCGGGCCACGGGCGATGTTGATCAGAATCGCACTGGGCTTCATCAACGCCAGTTCTCGGCGGCTGATCAGGTGTTTGGTTTTCTCGCTGAGCGGCACCACCAGGCAGACAAAATCGGCCTCGGCCAACAGCTCATCCAGGCTGCGGAACTGCGCGCCGAGTTCTTGTTCCAGCGCGGTTTTGCGGCTGTTGCCGCTGTAGATGACGGGCATGTTGAAGCCGAGCCGACCGCGACGGGCGATGGCCGCACCGATATTGCCCATGCCGACGATGCCCAGGGTTTTGCCATAGACGTCGGTGCCGAACAGCGGGGCGCCGACGGTCGCTTGCCATTGGCCGGCCTTGGTCCAGGCGTCCAGCTCGGCAACACGGCGGGCGCTGCTCATCAGCAGGGCGAAGGCCAGGTCCGCGGTGCTTTCGGTGAGGACATCAGGCGTGTTGGTCAGCATGATCCCGCGTTCGTTGAAATAGGCGACGTCGTAGTTGTCGTAGCCGACCGACACGCTGGACACCACTTCCAGTTTGCTCGCGTTCTCCAGTTGCGCCCGGCCAAGCTTGCGACCCACGCCGATCAGGCCATGGGCGTGGGGCAGGGCTTCGTTGAATTGAGCGTTGATGTCGCCGTTTTTCGGGTTGGGCACGATGACGTCGAAGTCCTGCTTGAGGCGTTCGATCATGTCTGGCGTGATGCGGCTGAAGGCGAGGACGGTTTTTTTCATGGGAGGAGGGCTCGTCGGGCGGGGAGAATGCCAAGCACGCTAACATTCTTCCCGGATAGTGTGCGAGTCCCCCGAAGCTACCGGGCGTCCGCAGCCCTTCGTAGGCGCCAGCAAGCCGGCGCCTACAGGTGGGTGGGGTTAGTTCGCCAGTCGAGCCCCTGCCAGACTCCCGCTCAACTCATACGCCGCCAGTTCCGCCTGATGCGCCGCCAGGATATCCGGCAACGAACCGCGCAAATACTCGACCCAGGTCTTGATCTTCGCATCCAGGTACTGCCGCGAGGGGTAGATCGCGTACAGGTTCAGTTCCTGCGACCGGTAATTCGGCATCACCCGCACCAGCGAACCGTTACGCAACCCTTCAATCGCCGCATACACCGGCAACACGCCGACGCCCATGCCGCTGGTGATCGCGGTCTTCATCGCGTCCGCCGAGTTCACCAGAAACGGCGAGCTGTGGATGGTGACCATTTCCTGACCTTCAGGCCCGTCGAAGGTCCACTTCTCCAATGGGATCACCGGGCTGACCAGGCGCAGGCACGCATGGTTCAGCAAGTCGCTGGGTTTATGCGCGCAACCGTTGGCTTTCACATACGCCGGCGAGGCGCAGACGATGCTGTAGGTGATGCCCAGGCGTTGGGAGACGAAACCCGAATCCGGCAGTTCGCTGGCAAGGACGATCGACACGTCGTAACCCTCGTCGAGCAAGTCCGGCACACGGTTGGCCATGGTCAGGTCGAAGGTCACGTCAGGGTGAGTCTTGCGATAGCGGGCAATGGCGTCGATCACGAAGTGCTGACCGATGCCGGTCATGGTGTGCACCTTGAGCTGCCCGGCCGGGCGCGCGTGGGCGTCACTGGCCTCGGCCTCGGCTTCTTCGACGTAGGCCAGGATCTGCTCGCAGCGCAACAGGTAGCGCTTGCCGGCCTCGGTCAGGGCGATGCGGCGGGTGGTGCGGTTGAGCAGGCGGGTTTGCAGGTGGGCTTCCAGGTTGGAGACCGCGCGCGAGACGTTGGCCGTGGTGGTGTCGAGTTGCACGGCGGCGGCGGTGAAGCTGCCGGCCTCGGCCACGTAACTGAAGGCGCGCATGTTTTGCAAAGTGTCCATGGGGTGCTCTCGGGTGCGATGGCAAATTGTGACACAACGTTTCAGGATCTGAGACCCCGACCAAGGGATTATCGCGTGAACGGTAACAAAGATTCACAGGAATCCCGGCTTATCGCGACCAGGACCCACCCCTAGAATTGCGGGCACTCCTGTAGACGCAGCCTTCGGCAGCTCCTACAGGGGAGACTTCTCCCCCTCTCAGGAAATCGCAGCAGTGCCGCGTCGCATCAGCAGAGCGCTTCAGACGCTCAGTGTTTTGGCTTTAACCCTGGCAATCAGCGGCTGCATCGGAACCGGAGGTATTGCCCCGCAGGGCAAGGCACTGGAGGCCAATTCACTGGCCACCGACGAAGCCATCCAGAGCGCCGCGCAGGACGCTCACTGGCCCACCGCACAATGGTGGCAAGCCTACGGCGACCCGCAACTGAATCGCTGGATCGACCTCGCCCTGCAAGGCAGCCCGACCATGGCCATGGCGGCCGCGCGAGTGCGTCAGGCCAGATCCATGGCCGGCATCGCCGAATCCGCCGAGTCGCTGCAGATCAATGGCCAATCCACCCTCAAGCGCCACAACTGGCCCTCCGATCAGTTCTACGGGCCGGGCGAGCTGGCCAATACGACGACCTGGGACAACAACGCTGCACTGGGCTTCAGTTACGCCCTCGACCTTTGGGGCCGCGAAAGCAATGCCACCGAGCGTGCCGTGGACATGGCGCACATGAGCGTCGCCGAAGCGCGCCTGGCCCAGCTCGAATTGCAGAACAATATCGTGCGCGCCTATATCGAACTGTCGCTGCATTACGCGCAACGGGACATCGTCGCTGCGACCCTGAAACAGCAACAGCAAATTCTCGACCTCGCACAGAAGCGTCTGAGCGGCGGTATCGGCACGCACTTCGAAGTCAGCCAGGCCGAAACGCCGCTGCCGGAAACCCACCGCCAGCTCGATGCCCTTGATGAGGAGATAGCCCTCAGCCGCAACCAGCTCGCAGCCCTTGCAGGCAAGGGGCCGGGCGACGGTGCGCAGTTGCAGCGGCCGACGCTGGCGTTGGCCACGGCGCTGAAATTGCCGTCGTCGCTGCCCGCGCAATTGCTCGGCCAACGCCCGGACGTGGTCGCCAGTCGCTGGCAAGTCGCGGCGCAAGCGCGGGGCATCGATGTGGCTCACGCCGGTTTCTACCCCAACGTCGATCTGGTCGGCAGCCTCGGCTACATGGCCACTGGCGGCGGAGCGCTGGAGTTTTTGACCGGCAGGAAACTCAATTACAGCGTCGGCCCGGCGATCTCGCTGCCGATTTTCGACGGTGGCCGTTTGCGGGCCGAACTGGGTGAAACCTCCGCCGGTTATGACATCGCTGTGGCGAAGTACAACCAGACGCTGGTCAACGCGCTGAAGAACATCTCCGACCAGTTGATCCGCCGCGAGTCCATGGACAAGCAGCAAACCTTCGCCGCCGAGTCCGTGGCCACCGCGCAGAAAACCTACGACATCGCGATGATCGCCTGGCAACGCGGGCTCACCGATTACCTCAACGTTCTCAACGCCCAGACGTTGTTGTTCAAACAGCAGCAGGTGCAGCAACAGGTTCAGGCTGCGCGGCTCAGTGCGCATGCCGAACTGGTGACGGCGCTCGGCGGTGGACTCGGTACGGGCAACGATGTGCCGACCGCCGAACAGACCCAGGCCCCGAAGACCCCGAGCCTTTTGCGTTGAACACACTACCTGTGGGAGCCAGCCTGCTGGCGATGAGGGGGCCACCACCAACATTGATGTCGACTGACACTCCGCTATCGCCAGCAGGCTGGCTCCCACAGGTTTTACTGAGCAGGATTCCATGACCCCCTTGCCCGCACCTCTGCGCTGGCTGTATTCCCTCGAATGGCGCCGGGGTTTCTTTGACTGGGCACGCAGTGACGGCGTGACCTGGGTCTACATTTTCAAGGTGTTGATCGCCGCGTTCATGACCCTGTGGCTGGCGATGCGTCTGGAATTGCCGCAGCCGCGCACGGCGATGATCACGGTGTTCATCGTCATGCAGCCGCAAAGCGGTCAGGTGTTCGCCAAGAGTTTCTACCGTTTTCTCGGCACCTTGACCGGGTCGGCCGTGATGGTCGCGCTGATTGCCTTGTTCGCGCAAAACACCGAACTGTTCCTCGGTTCGCTGGCGATCTGGGTCGGCATCTGCTCGGCGGGTGCCGCACGTTATCGCAACTTCCGTGCGTATGGTTTTGTCCTGGCCGGCTATACGGCGGCGATGGTCGGGTTGCCCGCGCTTGCACATCCGGACGGCGCATTCATGGCGGCGGTCTGGCGCGTGCTGGAAATCTCGCTGGGGATTCTCTGCGCCACCGTGGTCAGCGCCGCAATCCTGCCGCAAACCGCCAGTGCGGCAATGCGCAACGCCTTGTATCAGCGCTTCGGTGTGTTCGCCTTGTTCGTCACCGATGGTTTGCGCGGTCGTAGCAAGCGGGACGCTTTTGAAGCGAGCAATGTGCGCTTCATCGCTGAGGCGGTCGGCCTGGAAGGGCTGCGCAGCGTCACCGTGTTCGAAGACCCGCACATGCGTCGGCGCAACGGTCGACTCAGTCGTCTGAACAGCGAGTTCATGGGCATCACGACGCGCTTCAACGCCTTGCACCAACTGCTTGAACGCTTGCGCAGCTGCGATGCCGATCACGTGGTCGCAGCCATCAAACCGGGCTTGCAAGACCTGGCGGAAGTGCTTGACGGTTTCAGCGGTCGTGCCTTGACCAGCCCCGATGCGGCACGGTTGGTCATCGCGCTGAGCGTTTACAAGGAAGGGCTGCCGGCCAGGGTTCGCAGCCTGCGGGCGAGCTTTCAGGAGCGCAACCCGAGCGACGCCGAACTGCTCGATTTCCACACCGCGTACGAGCTGCTCTACCGTTTTGTCGACGACCTGCACAGTTATGCGCAGACCCACGCGTCCCTGGCCGATCACCGCCATGAGCGCGAGCGATGGGACGAGCCGTTCACCCCGCAAACCAACTGGCTGGCATCCGCCGCTTCGGGGATTCGCGCGGCATTCATTCTGGTTGTACTCGGCAGCTATTGGGTCGCAACGGCGTGGCCGAGCGGGGCGACCATGACCCTGATTGCAGCGGCGACTGTCGGGTTGTCCGCCGCAACGCCCAATCCAAAACGCATGGCGTTCCAGATGGCCTGCGGCACGTTCCTCGGCGCGCTGATCGGCTTCGTCGAGATGTTTTTCATCTTCCCGTGGATCGACGGTTTTCCCTTGCTGTGCGTGATGCTTGCGCCGGTGATCGTGCTCGGTTCGTTCCTGACCTCGCGCCCGCAATACGCCGGCGTCGGTCTCGGCTTGCTGATCTTCTTCAGCACCGGTTCGGTGCCGGATAACCTCACCGTCTACAACCCTTACGCCTTCATCAACGACTACATCGCCATGGTGCTCGGCATGCTGGTGTGCGCGGCGGCGGGGGCGATCATCCTGCCGCCCAACAGTCGCTGGTTGTGGCGTCGGCTGGAGCAGGATCTGCGTGGACAGGTGGTGTACGCGATCAGCGGCAAGCTCAAAGGCCTGGCCTCAAGTTTCGAAAGCCGCACGCGTGACTTGCTGCATCAGGCCTATGGTCTCGCGGCCGGCCAGCCGCAGGTGCAACGGGGCTTGCTGCGCTGGATGTTCGTGGTGCTGGAAGTCGGTCACGCGATCATCGAACTGCGCAAGGAACAGGCGATTCTGCCGGTGCACCCGGCGTATGCCGAATCGCAGCCGTGGCGCCAGGCCATCCGCGTAATGGGCCGCTCGCTGGTGCGGCTGTTCCTGCAACCAAGCCAGAGCAATCTGGAGCGCGGCCTGATCGCGGTGGACCATGCGATCAGCCGCGTACAAGCCACCGACGAACCCTTCGCCCCGCACTTCGATACCTCGGCATTACGTCGGGTGAAGAGCTACCTGCACTTCATCCGCACTTCGTTGCTCGACCCGCAATCACCGCTCGCTGCTTACGTGAACACCCCGCCTCAAGGACTTGAACATGCCTCGTGAAATCGCCTTCCACGGCGTGTACATGCCGACCATGACGCTGATGTTTTTCATTGCCGCGGCGCTGGCCTGGGCGCTTGACCGGTTCCTGTCCGGGTTCGACCTGTACCGTTTTTTCTGGCACCCGGCGCTGCTGCGCCTGAGCCTCTTTACCTGTCTGTTCGGCGCCCTGGCGCTGACTGTCTACCGTTGACTCTCTATCACTGAAGAAGGCCCTGATGAAAAAGCTTTTCAGCCTGCTTGCGACCCTGCTGGTGCTGGCCCTCGCGCTATGGATCGGCCGGACCCTGTGGGTGCATTACATGGACACGCCGTGGACCCGCGACGGCCGGGTGCGCGCCGACATCATCAACGTCGCCGCCGACGTCACCGGTGAAGTGGTGGACGTGCCGGTGCGCGACAACCAGCAGGTGAAAAAGGGCGACCTGCTGATGCGCATCGACCCCGAGCACTACCGCATCGCGGTCAAACAGGCGCAGGCGATGGTGGCTTCACGCAAGGCGACGTGGGAGATGCGCAAGGTCAACGCCCATCGCCGCGCCGACATGGATGCCCTGGTGATCTCCAGGGAAAACCGCGACGACGCCAGCAACATCGCCGACTCGGCCCTCGCCGATTACCAGCATGCGCAAGCGCAGCTGGAAGCGGCCGAACTGAACCTCAAACGCACCGAAGTGCGGGCGGCGGTGGACGGTTATGTGACCAACCTCAACGTCCATCGCGGCGACTACGCGCGCATCGGCGAAGCGAAAATGGCCGTGGTCGACATGAATTCGTTCTGGGTCTACGGCTTCTTCGAAGAAACCAAGCTGCCCCACGTGCGCGTCGGTGATAAGGCCGACATGCAACTGATGAGCGGCGAAGTGCTCAAGGGGCATGTGGAAAGCATCTCGCGTGGTATCTACGACCGCGACAATCCGGAAAGTCGTGAGCTGATTGCGGATGTAAACCCGACCTTCAACTGGGTGCGCTTGGCACAGCGCGTGCCGGTGCGGATTCACATTGATGAAGTGCCGGAAGGGGTGCTGTTGGCGGCGGGGATTACGTGCACGGTGGTGGTTAACTGATCTTCGCACCGCCGCTCCCACACTTGACCGAGTTTTTCCTGGATAAATACGATCGAATGTGGGGGCGGGCTTGCTCGCGAAGGGCGCGATTCGGTCTCACGCCTTGCAGAAAGTTTCATGCAAATGCCGCCAAAGAATTCTGCCTTCCACCTTCTCGAACACCACGGTCGAGCGACGATCGGAGTGCAGGCCGGTGGCATCGGTCTGTTGCTCGCGGTAACTCACGGTTGCACCACCGTCATGTAACGCGAGGCCACGCAATTCGCTCAGCTCGATCCGGAACCCGAGTTTCTTGCCGCCCGCTAGCGTGAACAACTCGTTCAACGCCGCAAAATCCAGCACCCGGCCCAACGGCGAGACCATGGAAAACTGCGGCGAAAAACGTGTCAGCAGGCGTTCAAGTTCAGTGGCATCCCGTTCTTCGGCCAGCCATTGTTCGATGGCCACATGGGCCTGGATCACTTCGTCAAAGTATTCGGTGTAGTCGGTCATGTTGTTTCCTGAAAAATGTGCAGAACCTGTTCTGACGCCATCGCCAGCAGGCTGGCTCCCACAGGATTAGCGCTATTTCAAAATCTGTGCATGACCTGTGGGAGCCAGCCTGCTGGCGATGGCGTCAACTCGGTCTCAGAGCTGCCCACGCAACCCAAACCGCTTCATCAACC
Organism: Pseudomonas sp. NFX71; assembly: GCF_048079215.1. Classification (NCBI taxonomy): domain Bacteria; kingdom Pseudomonadati; phylum Pseudomonadota; class Gammaproteobacteria; order Pseudomonadales; family Pseudomonadaceae; genus Pseudomonas; species Pseudomonas sp. NFX71. Next base: position 2,999,301 of record NZ_CP182230.1, read on the forward strand.
CCGACTCCAGCAACCCCTTGGGCAACAACCCCGCCAACAACGGCAACGCCCGGCTGCCATTGCCCAAACGAATCAGCCGCGGCGGCTTGCCCTGCTGCACAGCCTTGAGCAACCCGGCAGCAAATTCACTGGCCGGCGTCGGGTTGTCCTGAGACGCCTTGGCTCGCGCCCGGATGCCTTCTCGCAGTGGAAACCACGGCGACTGCTCGCTGATCAATTGCTCGGCCTCAGCTCCTGCATTCTTGGCAAAACTGGAGGCGATAGCACCCGGTTGTACCTCCATCACCCGCACGCCAAACGGCGCCAGTTCCATGCGCAACGCATCGCTCAAGGCGTGTACCGCCGCTTTCGACGCGCAATACGCGCCCGCGAACGGCGTGACCAATACGCCGGACACACTGCCGATATTCACCACGATCCCTTTGGCCCGGCGCAACACCGGAAACAGCGCGCGCGTCACGCCGACGATGGCAAACACATTGGTTTCGAACTGCCGTTGCATGGCCGGTACGCCACCGTCCAGTAGCGGGCCCATCGCCCCATAACCGGCGTTGTTGATCAGTACATCGAGGCCGCCATGCCGTTGATTGATCTGTTCGCTCAACTGTTCGAGTGCCGCGCCATCGTTGACGTCCAGCTGCACGGCAGTGAACCCGGCGGCGGTCAAAACCGCCACGTCCTCAGCCTTGCGCGCACTGGCCCAGACTTCATAGCCGGCACCTTTGAAGGCATCGGCCAGGGCGCGGCCAATGCCGCTGGAACAACCGGTAATCAACGCAACGGGCATGGCGCGGTCCTTGTGCAGAAGAGAGAAAAGGGATCAGTCGGAGAAACTACCCTGCAAACGCTCGGCGCGAAACTCCAGGGTTTGCGGGCGATAGCCGGGGCGCAGCGGCGGCATGGGCAAACAGTCTTCCCAGTTCGCGCCGGCCTGCAATTCACCGGGACCGCGATAACGCGGCGCGGTGTATTGGTTGTCGGCCAGATTGACTGTGTCGCCCGGTGCGTACGCGGCGATGCGCCAACGCAGCTCGGTCAGCGGCACGTCGTTGCCGTTGTTCATTTTCAACAGCAGCGGGCGATCCGCCGGGCAGTGCTCCGGCGCATAAGTGATGCGCAACTCAAGCCGCGCCAGTTGCTTGACCTCGCGGTTGTCCATCCAGATCACCCAGGTGGCTACCACACCCAGTCCAATGGCGGCCGCCACCGAGACAGGCAAGGCCTTGGCCGGGTAACGCAGCAACAGGATCAGCCAGGTGATGACCAACAGGACGCCGATAAACATGTCGCACAACCTCGCAGGAGAGAGGCTCATCCTACCTAAGGGAGGGTGGACTTGGCGATGGGCGTGGTGAGGGCGACCGTTTGTCGAGCCTGTAATTTGTGACAGTAGCCATGCGTGGGTTTTCAGCATTAGCTGGTGCAAATCGACATGAAGACGCCTGATGCGGCCTCACCTGGCTTTCATACACCGCGACAGCCCAAGAATGATGGTCGTTGAACCGCGGGGGCTGGCTGTGCGTTCGGTGGATTACTACCGTGCCGTGGAGGGGGCGGATGCCGAAGCGCGGGTCAATCGCACAGTCCATGACCCTGCGGGGCGGGCGATTGCGCAGAGGGATCCGCGGTTGTTCCTGAATGCCTCGGCGCCGGCCAATCTGGTTACGATTCATGGCCTGTCGGGCACGGCTTTGTGCACCCTCAGTGTCGATGCCGGTCTGCATGTGAGTCTGTTCGGCGAGGGGGGGCAGCCGGTTCACAGCTGGGATGGTCGGGGTTCGCAGCACTGGATGCACTACGATAATCAGCTGCGATTGACGGCGCTGTTCGAGCAAGCGGCGGAGGGCGAGGCGTTTTGCGCGGAACGTTTGACTTACGCGGCCAACGATCAGGCATTCGCCGATCACAACCAATGCGGCCGATTGATCTGCCACGAGGACCCGGCTGGGGCTGTGCTGTTCAATGACTACGGATTGAGCGGCGCGATACTCGAGCAAGAGCGGCGTTTTGCCAAGGAGTCGTCTCCCGGTTTCGCCACGCACTCACGATTCAATCCGTTGAACGATCTGCTGTCCCGAACCGATGCACAAGGTAACGAACAACGCTTCAGCCAGACCGTGGGCGGCCATTTATGCGCCGTGGACTTGCGCTTGAACAACACGCTGGAATGGCTGCCCATGGTCAGCGCCATCACCTACAACGCCCACGGCCAGGTCGAGAGGGAAGTCGCCGGCAATGGCGTGATCACCACCCTCGAATACGCCACCGAAGACGGACGCCTGCAACGCCTGCTGTCCCGACTCGGTCAGGATGATCCGTTGCAGGACCTGCGTTATACCTACGACCCGGTCGGCAATGTGCGAAGCATCGAAGACGCCGCGCTGCCGATCCGCTACTTCGCCAATCAGCGCATCGAGCCGGTCAGTCATTACTTTTATGACACGCTTTACCGGCTGATCGAGGCCACAGGCTGGGAGGCCGGTTGGGTCAAACACGGCCCGTCATCGGCGATGACGGCGGACCCCGCCATGCCCGGCAACTACCGCCAGACCTACCGTTATGACGCCGGCAACAACCTGCTCGAACTGACCCACGTCGGCCCGCAAAACCACGGCCATCGGCTGGTTGCGGATGCCCACAGCAACCGCTGCCTGCCGGTGTGCGATGGCATTGAACCGGGCGAAGACGATTTCCGCAGCGGCTTCGATGCCAACGGCAACCTGCTGAGCCTGCAACCGGGACAAGCGCTGACCTGGGATCTGCGCAATCAACTGCGCGAAGTCCGGCCGGTCAAACGCGACGCTGGTCCTGACGATTTCGAATGCTACGACTACGGCGCTGACGGCATGCGCGTGCGCAAAGTCCGCTCGCTGCAAACCAATGCGCAAACGGTAGTCATTGAAACCCGTTACTTGCCCGGTCTGGAAATCCGCACCCACAGCGGCACCGGCGAAGTGCTGCACGTCATCGACATAGCGACCGGCCGCGGCAGCGTGCGGGTATTGCATTGGGAGGCTGGAAAACCGAATGAGATCATCAACAACCAGCAGCGTTACAACCTGACGGATCATCTGGGCTCAAGCGCGCTGGAGCTGGATCAGGACGCGAAGATCATCACTCAGGAACGGTATTACCCGTTTGGCGGAACGGCCTGGTCAAACGGTATGGCGGTGCAGGTCAGCTACAAAACGGTGCGGTATTCGGGGAAGGAGCAGGATGCGACAGGGCTTTATTACTATGGGTTCAGGTATTACGTACCGGGGCTGCAGCGCTGGTTGAATCCGGATCCGGCGGGAATGCAGGATGGTCCGAATGTATTTGCTTTTGTTAATGGAAATCCGGTTTCTTACAAGGATGTTCAAGGGTTAGGGCTCATTGATGTTTCGAATGTCACTCCTTGGCAGGCAAACTTGATTGGGCTCAATGGTCGTCAGGTCATTCCTGCCGAGCAAATGCACATTAAGAGTATATCGATGCAACATACGGATGCTCATCCTGTCGTGCGTACACACCACGTCGAAGAACGCGTCATGGATAATCTGATACTGGCTGATACAGCGAATAAAGTTTCTAAAGTGTTGCTGTATTTAGGTTCTGATAATCAAGCTCTTGAAGCCTGGAGAACGAGGGGACAATCTCACAATCGAATGCATATGATTCGAGCTGAAGACCTCCCGGTCCCTCAGATTGTGTACCATGGTGCAGGGAATTGTGCGGAGTTCGCTAAAGTCAACTTCCAATTGCTGGCAAGCGCTTCATCGCGACGGGATCCAATTTATCGAGTAGCGGCTGAGGGTGTAGATCATAACTTTGTGGTGATTGGCGACTCTCGCGTAGGGGAAGTCGTGTACGCCGATGCGTGGCCGATATTCCCTTTGGCGCATACGGGGGCTCATAAGAACTTTGCCATTGGTAAGGTTCTTGAAGTCATTGGCCCTGATCCTGTTCCGTTGGATAACTCTATCGAGGATTGGTTTCTAGAGAGAAATGCCGAAATAAAATTTCCGTTGAAGTCAGGTAATAAAGAACTGGATGCGCGCATCGTTCGTCAGATAAAACAATCAGTGTTGGAAAGAAAAATGTTCAATGTATGGTTCTCTGGGAGCGATAGATCGAACTTGCACAATTATCGGTCTCCTTCCAGGACTAAGATTTCTTCATTGTCAGCTGCGTATGTCGAGGAGCGACTGGGTCACGCTGCTGAGTTACAAAAAATATGGAGAAAATGAAGCGGTGGGCAAGATCTAGAGCTTGCCATACTGACTCACATGCAAGCATCGTAAAAGGCAACCACAATGCGCGCTCCCACACCGGCCATACACCGCCACACCCCAAAACTGATGGTCATTGAACCGCGCAGCTTGGCTGTGCGCTCGGTGGATTATTACCGTGCAGAGGAGGGGGCGGATGCCGAAGCGCGGGTCAATCGCACGGTCCATGACCCGGCAGGGCGAGAGAACGCGCAGTGGGATCCGCGGTTGTTCCTGCATGCCTCGGCGCCGGCCAACCTGAGCATGATTCACGGACTCTCCGGAACTGCTCTGTGCACTGTCAGTGTCGATGCAGGTTTGCGCATAAGCCTGTTCGGCGAGGCAGGTCAGGCGGTTCACAGCTGGGACGGCCGGGGTTCGCAACGCTGGATGCACTACGACGATCAAGTGCGATTGACGGCGCTGTTCGAGCAAGCTGCGGCGGGCGACGCGGTTTGCGCTGAGCGTTTGACTTACGCGGCCAACGATCAGGCGTTCGTTGATCACAACCAATGCGGCCGATCGATCTGTCACGAGGACCCGGCCGGGGCTGTGCTGTTTAATGACTACGGATTGACCGGCGCGGTACTCGAGCAGGAGCGGGGTTTTGGCGAAAGCGCGCAGTCTTTTTCAACGTATTCACGCGTTAACCCATTGGGCGACCTGTTGTCCCGGACCGATGCCCAAGGCAACGAACAACGCTTCAGCCAGACCGTGGACGGTCAGTTATGCACCGTGGATCTGCGTTTGAACAATACGCCCCAACACCTGCCGATCATCAGCGCCATCAGCTACAACGCCCACGGCCAGGTCGAGAGGGAAGTCGCCGGCAATGGCGTGATCACCACCCTCGAATACGCCGCCGAAGACGGACGCTTGAAACGCCTGCTGTCCCGACTCGGTCAGGATGATCCGTTGCAGGACCTGCGTTATACCTACGACCCGGTCGGCAATGTGCGAAGCATCGAAGACGCCGCGCTGCCGATCCGCTACTTCGCCAATCAGCGCATCGAGCCGGTCAGTCATTACTTTTATGACACGCTTTACCGGCTGATCGAGGCCACAGGCTGGGAGGCCGGTTGGGTCAAACACGGCCCGTTATCGGCGATGACGGCGGACCCCGCCATGCCTGGCAACTACCGCCAGACCTACCGCTATGACGACGGCAACAACCTGCTCGAACTGACCCACGTCGGCCCACAAAACCACGGCCATCGGCTGGTTGCGGATGCCCACAGCAACCGCTGCCTGCCGGTGCGCGATGGTATCGAGCCGGGTGAGGAGGATTTCCGCAACAACTTCGACGCCAATGGCAACTTGCTGAAGCTGCAACCGGGGCGGACATTGCATTGGGATGTGCGCAATCAATTGTGTGAGGTCCGGCCGGTGGAGCGCGACGGTGCCGAAAGCGACAGCGAGCGCTATGTCTACGGTGCTGATGGAATGCGCGTTTGCAAGGTGCGCTCTCTGCAAACCAACGCCCGAACGGTTTTCGCCCAAACGCTCTATCTGCCCGCTCTGGAAATCCGCACCCACAGCGGCACTGGCGAAGTGCTGCACGTCATCGAGGTAGCGACCGGGCGCGGCAGCGTGCGGGTGTTGCACTGGGAGGTGGGAATACCGAATGAGATCACCAACAATCAGCAGCGCTACAGCCTGACGGATCATCTGGGCTCGAGCACGCTGGAGCTGGATCAGGACGCCAACGTCATCACCCAGGAACGGTATTACCCGTTTGGCGGCACGGCGTGGAGTAATGGCGAAGCGGTGCAGGTCAGTTACAAAACCGTGCGGTATTCGGGGAAGGAGCGGGACGCGACAGGGCTTTATTGCTATGGGTTCAGGTATTACATACCGTGGTTGCAGCGGTGGTTGAATCCCGATCCGGCGGGAACTGTTGATGGTCTTAATTTATATCGGATGATTAGAAACGCACCGATAAATGAGATCGATGTCATGGGGTTGGCATCATCTGGAAATTTTAATGGTCTGAGAAGTACCTTTGCTAGTTTGCGTAAATGGGTTGTTTCAAAATGGAAGGGCGGGAGGGCTGACCAGTCAAGAAAGCCAAGTGCGCCAGGACCGAGTGCCTCTGTATATGACCGTGCAATCTTTACTCTTGCGCAAAGGGAGGGTAAGGCGAGCAGTATTGCGGATTTGAATGTATTTAAGGGGAATATTAACAATAACGTCGCGCAGCAGAACTTGAAGATTGAAGGTTTTCTTTATCGTAGTCACCACGTTGGTGCAATTAGTTCTACGGGGCTGATAAGAGCAAATGGAGCAGCAGAGCCAAGCGGTGACGAATTCTTTGCGCAGATTTTTCAGCACAGTGGAATGCAATCTGGGCTTGCAGGAAAGGTACTGTCTTTCACTCCTGATATTAATGTTGCTAGGCGATTCTCGAAAAGAGATGGGAATATTTTGGTTCGTGTTAATACCCGCTCGGATTCGGTAAAAGCGGGGTTTAGAACTACTGCCGATATAGTTCTGACAGACGCCGAGCGACTGATTGAAAATAGAGTAATTAGAATTCCCAGTCTGGTTAATGTGTTGGGGTATTTAGGGCAGGGGGAGATTGAGACTTTTTATATGGGAGGGGATATCCCGAGTGAGGCTGTTCAAGTTAATTATGAGGGTGGGTGGATCTCTGTTCAGGAATATGAAAATAAAAAGTCCAAGTTGTCAGCTCGGTTTGGAAAAGATTTACAAGTTGTGAAGTAAAAACTATCTACTTGGTGAGCCGTGAAAAAGCCCCCGCCCAACCCACTGCGGATAGGGAACGCAGTGGTCTGGACGGGGGCTTGTTTTTACCAACTACTTACTGCGCGATGGTTTTCACCGACACGCCGCGCTCGATCGGCGTAGACCGACCATAGATATCTTCAAACCGCTCGATATCGTCTTCACCCAGATAGCTGCCCGATTGCACTTCGATGATCTCGAGTGGAATCTTGCCCGGGTTGCGCAAACGGTGAACCGAAGCAATCGGAATGTAGGTCGACTGGTTTTCAGTCAGCAGAAACACATTCTCATCGCAGGTCACTTCGGCGGTGCCGCTGACCACGATCCAGTGTTCGGCGCGGTGGTGGTGCATTTGCAGCGACAGGCACGCGCCCGGTTTGACCGAGATGTGCTTGACCTGGAAGCGCCCGCCCATGTCGACCGAGTCGTAGGAGCCCCACGGACGATAGACTTCGCAGTGGTTCTGGGTTTCGCTGCGACCCTGTTCGTTGAGGGTGTTGACCATCTGTTTCACGCCTTGGACCGAGTCCTTGTGCGCGATCATCATGGCGTCCTTGGTTTCGACGACCACGATGTTTTCCAGGCCGATCACCGACACCAGTTTGCCATTGCCATGGATCATGCAGTTCTTGCTGTCCTGAATGACCACGTCGCCTTTGGTGACGTTACCGTTGACGTCTTTGTCATTCACTTCCCACAGCGACGCCCAGCAACCGACATCGCTCCAGCCTGCAGTGAGTGGTACGACGCAGGCGCGCTGGGTTTTTTCCATGACCGAGTAATCGATGGAATTGTCCGGGCAGCAGGCGAAGGTGGCTTCGTCGATGGTGACCGTGTCGGCATCCTGTTCGCTGCGCTCAAGGGTCAGCAGGCAGGTGTCGTAGATGTCCGGATCGTGTTTTTTCAGCTCTTCCAGGAAGCGGCTGGCACGGAACAGGAACATGCCGCTGTTCCAGAAGTAACCGCCGGACTGGACGAACTCGGTGGCGCGTTTGACGTCAGGTTTTTCAACGAAGTGCGAGACGCGGCTGACGCCTTCAGGCAGCAGTGAGTCGTTGGTCGACTTGATGTAGCCGTAGCCGGTTTCCGGTTTGGTGGCCGGGACGCCGAACAGCACCATTTCGCCGTTTTCGGCGGCGACAGTGGCCAGGGCCAGGGCGCGTTGCAGGGCTTTCTGGTCTTCCAGCACGTGGTCGGCTGGCAGCACCAGCATCAGCTCGTCACGACCTTCATTGACCAGCATCATCGCGGTCAGGGCAACGGCCGGCGCGGTGTTGCGACCGAACGGTTCCATCAGGATGCGCTGGGTGTCCAGTTTACGGTTGGCCAGTTGCTCGTTGACGATGAAACGGTGGTCCTTGTTGCAGACCACGATCGGGGTGTCCATGCCTTCGAACACCAGGCGTTCCAGGGTTTGCTGGAACAGCGTGTGTTCGCCGGTCAGGGCGAGGAATTGCTTAGGGAACTGCTTACGGGAAAGCGGCCAAAGACGTGAGCCACTACCACCTGACAAGATCACCGGAATCATGTTGTTACTCCTTGAAAATCGTATGGGTCAGAGCTACTGCGTTCTGTCGTTTCACTCTTGTTCTTATTCCGTAGCCCGACTGACGACCCGGTCCCACAGGGGGACGGGGTCAATCAGGCAAATTTTTAGCGCGTCGAAACCGGGCGTTTTACCCAGACTGGCGACAGGCTGCTGCCGTTGCCGGTGACGTACAGCACCGCCGCTTCACCGCGTTCCAGGGCAACCGGCTTCACGTCGCCCACTTTCGTGGCGCCATCGTATAGCGCCAGGCTGACTTTGACCGGGTTGATTTCACGCTCGCCACGGCCCTTGGCGGCCACGGATGGCACCACTTCGGTCTTGCCGTCAGCGGTTTTCAGGGTCAAGGCCTTGTCGCTCAGGTTCTGCACGCGAACCAGGGATTTCTGCTTGTTCTTGAACGGCGGTTCTTCGATCAGTTGTGGTGCGCCGCTGGCGTTGTTGACCAGGGTGTAATAGTGATCACCGGCCAGTTTCACCGGCAGGGTCTGGCTGCCGACCTTGGCGCTGTAGTCGCCGCCCGGCATGAAGCTGAAGTCGGTGCTGGACAGCGGCGCGACGTCGGCCAGGTTGGTGCTGCCGACGGTGGCGCTGACTTCAGCGTTGCCGGCGTTGTAGACACGCACGAAGCTCGAGCCTTTCGGTGCGGTCGGGCCGTAGAGCGCGGAGTCACCCGCGAAGGCGGACATCGACAACACGCTCATGCCAGCAACAAGTGCAAAGGTCTTGGCGAGACGGCGAGGAGTAGTAGTGAAAGTCATGGTGTACCTCTCTTTCAGTTTTGCGCCCGGTCGGGCGTCTCGGATTTAGTGTTTGCGGCTACGTTTTGTTGGCGGGCGCCGGCTTCTTTGAGCTCTGCGACCCACTGTGGGTCGGCGTCGCCGATTTCGTTGTTCACAGGCAGATAACGTTCAGGAAACTCCCAGATCAGCACTTGTGGCGGGCTGTTCTTGAAAGCATCGCTTTTCAGGTAGCTGAGCATCGGCAGAATCGGGCCGTGGCCGTCTTCGGCGTAATTGACCACGTCGCTCTTCAGCGCTTGTTTCAACGCACCGACGAAGTTCCAGTTCGGGTTGGCGCTGTAGCTGGTGCCGATCAGGGCCACCGGCACTTCGGTGTTGGCGAACAGCGCGTCATCACCGCCAGCCTGATCGTCGGCCACCACGGTGTTGCGTTTCTGCAACGGCTCGGTCGCCGGCATCAGGTTTTCGAACAGCGGATCGAGCGGCAGGAACAAGCGCAGGTCTCCCTTGTGGGTCACTGTCTCTGCCGGCTCGGTGACGAAACGTTGTGGCTCGCCGCTGAGCGGGGTTTTTTCGGCAATGGTCTTGGCCAGGGTCTCGGCGGCGATTTGTGCGCCTTCCGGGGTCCAGTGGGTGTCGGTGCGCAGGAACACTTGCTGACCGTCGAGCTTGGCCTTCAGCAACGGGCCGTACAGGTCGGGGGCGAGGATCTTGTTCGCCGCCACACGGGCGTGGAAGTCCTCATAGAGGTTGGCGTGAATGCTCGAAGGCTTCTCTTCGCCCAGGTGTTCCGGGTACAGGCGAGTCTTGGCCGGCACAATCGCCATCACCAGTTTCACGCCTTTGGCTTTCAGTGCCTGGCGTACGCCTTCGACCAGCGCGTAGTTGCCTTGCAGGTTCAGCTCTTCGTTGACGATCGGGTTGAATTCCTCATCGCTGTACAACCACTGGTCACGGCCGAGCACGACGCCCGGACGACCTTCGTTGAACAGTTTGAAATCCAGCGCGGCCCAGAGATTGGTGCCCAGGCGCTTGATCGGGAACTCGTCGTCGTAATGCGTTTCCACGGCTTTCGCCCAGCGGCCGTTGAGCACCGTCGCGTCGGCGTTGGTGCTGAAGCCGAGGAAGCTGCGCGTCGACCACAGGCCCAGCACCAGCAGGGTCACCATGAACAAGGTGATGTAGAAGATACGTAATGAGCGGGTCATGGTCAGATCCCTCAGAACTGGAAGTAAAGGAACGGCGAGAAGCTTTGCGCCGAGAGTTTGAAAATCGAGGCGATGAACAACACCAGTACCAGCGTGCGCATCACGTAACGCGACCAGTCCGCCGTCCAGTAGGCCGGTTGCACGGTGGCTTCAACGCCGACGGTGTAACCCGGTTCGTGGATGCTGGCCGGGTTGTCGCCCGGTACGGCTTTGATCATTCCAGGCGTCGCGGCAGCCGGGCCATCGGCCTCGACGTTCACAACAGGCTTGGTCTTCTCAGGCGGCAGGTTGCTGTAGAAGTCACGGATACCGAAGAACGCCAGGGTCATGTAAGCCACCACCAGGGTCGCCACTTGCAGACCGGTGAGGCTGGCCTGATTAAGTTCCGACAGCGACCATTCGCCAAAGCTGAACATTGCGCCGTACATACGACCGGCGACGTGCAGGTTTTCCGAGCGGAAGATCACCCAGCCCATGACCACGAGCAGGAACGTCAGTGCCCAGCGGATCGGGTTGATGCTGCGTGGCGAGGTGTTCAGGCCCAGGGCTTTTTCAATTGCCAGCCACATGCCGTGCCATGCACCCCACACGATGTAAGTGATGTTCGCGCCGTGCCACAGACCACCGAGCAGCATGGTCAGGAACAGGTTGCGATAGGTCATCAGCGTGCCTTTGCGGTTACCGCCGAGGGTGATGTACAGGTAGTCACGCAACCAGGTGGACAGGCTGATGTGCCAGCGACGCCAGAACTCGGTGATCGACTGGCTGATGTACGGCTGCTTGAAGTTTTCCATGAAGCGGAAACCCATCATCAAGCCCAGGCCGATGGCCATGTCGCTGTAGCCGGAGAAGTCGAAATACAGTTGCGCGGTGTAGGCCAGGGCGCCGAGCCAGGCATCACCCGTGGTCGGGTTCTGCAAGGCGAAGCAGTGGTCGGCCACCACCGCGAGGGTGTCGGCGATGAAGACCTTCTTGATGAAACCCTGCATGAACCGCGTGGCACCTTCGGAGAACTTGTCGAGGGTGTGGGTGCGGTTGTTGAACTGGTCGGCGAGGTCGCGGAAACGCAGCACCGGACCGGCAATCAGGTGCGGGAAGATCGCCACGAACGCCGCGAAGTCGATCAGGTTGCGCGTTGCCGGGGTGTCACCACGGTAGACGTCGATGATGTAGCTGATGGACTCGAAGATGTAGAACGAGATCCCGATCGGCAACAGCACATGGGTCAGGATGAACGGCGACAGACCGACCGAAGTCATCATCGCGTTGATGCTGTCGACGCCGAAGTTGGCGTACTTGAAGTAGCCGAGAATGCACAGGTCGACAGCCACGCCGAGCAGCAGCCAGCGCTGGGCCGGTTTGGTCCGAACGCCTGCGGCGCCGACTTTGAGGCCGATCCAGTAGTTCCACAGCGTGACGGCGGCGAACAGCGCGAGGAAGTCCACGCGCCACCAGGCATAGAACACATAGCTGGCGATCAGCAGCAGCAGGTTGCGATAGCGTATTCCGCTCAAGTAATACATGCCGAGAAAGATCGGCAGGAACAAGAACAGGAACACGTTGGATGAAAATACCATCCCGGTCTCTCCATGTTTAACCAACAGTCAAGGGCCGCAGCCCCCCCAAACCCCCCCATAGAATTCGGGACGGTTGTATTGCATGTTGCGCACTAGCCTGTGGCGAGGGAGCTTGCTCCCGCTGGGGTGCGAAGCGCCCCTGAACCTGATGAACGCGGTGTGTCAGTCAGTCCGCGTTTACTGGGTTACGACTGCTTCGCAGCCGAGCGGGAGCAAGCTCCCTCGCCACAGGGGAATACAGTGAACGTTAAGAGCCTTTACCTTTTTCGTTGGCCGGATCGTAGACCTTGGTCAGGTCACCCCCGAGGCGGAAGGTCTTGAATGGCTGCATCTCGTGCTTCTTCTCAAGCACATCCGGCGAGCAGGTGTAGAGCGTGCAGAACGGTTCGAGCCAGGCGAATTTCGAGTCGACCTTGAGGTCGGTCATGTCCTGTTCCTTACCGTTCTTCTTCTCGAATTCTTCCGGGTCTTTGACACCCGCGAGCACTCGGTCACCCAGGCGTTTCAATGCGCCGTTGTTTTCCTGACGCAAGTCCACACCGTTGACCTGAGCGAAACTGGCGATCATCGCCAATGGCGGCAGGGCATAGTTGTGATAGGCGAGGGCGCGTTGCTGGCGCTTGAGTTCGTTCGGCAGGAAACCCTGGGCGTCGATCTGATTGGCGCCGACCTTGAATTCCTTCACCGACCAGTCGAACAGGTCGCGGCGGTTGGTGGCGATGGACGTTGCCATCACCGACCAGGCGGACCAGTACGAGTGGTTGTTGGTTTTTTCCAGCGGCAGGTTGTCCCAGTCACTGACCACCTGATCCGCCATTTTGCTGAACCAGGCTTCAATCAACTGCGACTCTTGCTGATGGTTGGCCAACGGATGCGAGTCGGAGAATTTCAGGCGCAGGTACGAAGACGCCATGCTGCCCAGCGCCCATTTGCGCATGGACTTGCCGGTGTGGTTGAAGTCCTTGGACATCAACGCATCGGCCTTGGCCCACGCGGTCAACCAGTTCAGCGTGCATTCGAGCTGTTCCGGGCGACCGTCACGCATGTACTGCATCACGCGCTTGCTGGTGCCGCGCTCGATCTTGGTGATGTCGGCGGTGGTGTCGCGGAAGGCTTTTTCCGAGGCTTTGTTCAGGGTCGAACGTGCCTTGTCGGAGCCTTCGTATTTGCTGCGAAATTGCAGCGAACCGGTGTAGGGCGTCGGCATGGCGTCACAGCCTTCGCTCTTGTCGCCGGTTTTGATTTTTTCGATCGGCGCGAAGTAACCCTGGGGTGGACGCAGGGGCGCGGCGGCCTGGGTCGCACCGGCAAACATGGCCAGGCTCAACAGGGACGGTGCGATCAGTCTTTTCAAAGTTCGGGTTTGCATGATTGCCTCATTGCCCGGCTTGAGCGGTACGTTGCTCAGCGCCTGGGAACACGTTGCGTTTGCAGATTTTCGCTTCGACTTTCTGTGGCGCGGCACCTGCTTCAGGGCCCTGGACTTCGACGGCCAGCAGATTCTGCGAGGCCCAGTCTTCGTCCGTGCGCAACTCGAAAGCGAAACGCCCGTCGGTTTCGGAGGTTTCCGGTTTTTCGATCTTGATGTCCTCGTGGCGACCGTTCATGTACCAGAGGGTGGCTTGCAGGGTTTTCACCGACGTATCGGCGAAACGGATGTCAACCTGGTGACCGCTGTTTTGCAGGTTCAGGTTCTTGCTGTTGACCATCAATTCGTTCTTGCCCGGTTTCAACGTGGCACTGCCGCTCATCTGTGCATCCTTTCCTTCGCAGCCGTTGTCCAGCAGCGCCATCATCTGGCGGTAGATGGTTTCCTGGTCGAGGCGATAGAGCGGCGAGAATTCCCAGATCAGAATCTTCGGCGGCTTGGTCTGGAACTCTTCGCTGCCCAGGTACTGCAGCATCGAACCTTCCAGGCCACCGCCAGGGAACGCCACGTTGAGGATGTCGGCGCCGATGGCCTCTTCGAGGAAACCGGCGAAGTTGTAGTTCTTGCCACTGTGGCTGGTGCCGACCAGGGTGATCTCGGGATTGCCGGAGTCACTGAACAGGTCGCCGTCCGCCGCTTCGCCTTTCGGCTCGGTGGTGAATTGATCCATGTACTGGATCGCGTAGCTGGTGCCACAGAGTTGACCGGCCATGTTGTGTAACGTTCCGGTCTTGCCCATGCGACCCGACTTATGGCTCTCGAATTCGCGTTTCGGAATGCCGGCAAACTCAGGCAGTTGCTTGATTTTCTCACCGACGATTTTCGCCGTGCGCTGGGCGCCATACGGCGTCCAGTGCTGATCGCCGCGGAAGTAGAAGTCGTGGGCGGGCAGGGTGTCGGGCAGCGATTCGTTGGTCAGCGGCGACAGGTCTGGCACTACGTAACCCATCTGCTCGAAACGGCCGAGCATGGTCTTGTAGTTCTTCAAAGCCTTGTCGAAATCGAATTTGGCCTTGTCTTCCGGATTGAGCTTGTTGCGGTTCACCAGGCCACGCGTGGGTTGATAAACAACAACGAGCTCCACGCCTTTGCTCTTGAACGCATCGTGCAGTTCTTTCATGCGTTTGTAGCCGGCGGGGGTGGTGTTGAATTCGGTGCGCAAGTCTTCCTGCGTACGGAACAGCCAGTCGCCCTGGGCCTGCACCAGCGTGGTGAAGTTCTGCTGATAACGCGTGGTGTAGTTCTTCGCGTCGTGGGCTTCCGGGCACAGGTTGCAGCACGGCTCGGCGTTGAATGCCGGTGGACTTGCTTTACTGGCAGCTTCATCGGCACGGACGCCAGCGCTGGCTGCGAGAATGCCGGCGGTCAGGGCCGACAAGCTGAGTAATTTGATCAAGTGTGGGTGCATAAGATTATCCTCAGTCCCGCATTTCGGTCTGGCGTTCGACAGGGTCGATCAGCACGGCTTTCTGCTGGCGTACCAGCAGGTCGAGAATTTCATCCTGACGCTCGCCGAGAATCCCGTTGAAGCTGATGCCGCTGGATTTTGTCGGGGCGAGCATGGACACGCGATACAGCTCGACGCTCAGCGGCGAGTCGATGGACAGCGGCCCGCTGCCGTTACCGGCCAGTTCGCCGCCGACGATGATCAGCGACACCTGGGCGTCGAACGGGTCGAGCTTGATGTCGCGGTCGGTGTCGGTCAGGTCCTTGATGTGGCCGTAGACGCCGGTCAGCCCGTTGGCCATGGCCAGGTTTTCGTAGAGGCGGATGTTCACACTGTTACGAATACGGATGCCGTGGCGACGGTTGCTGATCACCTTGTTGGCCCACAGCAGGTTGTCGGCACTCTCGTAGAGGGTGATGCCGTCGGTGTGGTTCTTGTAGATCTCGTTGTAGGCGATGACGTTGTTGACGCTGTTACGGTCGATCACCAGGCCCGACAACTTGTTGTCGTAGCTGCGGTTGTTGAAGATGAAGCTGTCGTTGACCTCACGGGAAATGATGATCCCGTGCTTCTTCTTGGTCCCGTAGACGGTGTTGTCGGCGATGATCAGCCCGTGGGAACGGTCATGCGGGTCAATGCCGTAGACGATGTTGTCTTTGTAGGTGTTGCCCTTGACCACGAAGTCGCGGGTTTCGTAGCAGTAGAAGCCGTACCACATGTCCGAGAACTCGGAGCCGACGATCCAGCCGCTCGGTTCTGGGCGCTTGAGCACCTTGGCCATGTTCGGCGTGTACTGGGAAATACTCACCCCGTAGGACTTACTGTTGGCGTAACCGAAACTGGCGATCTTGCTGTTGGCGATGTAGGTCTGGGTGCCGCCCCAGGACAGCAGGAACGGACGGAATTCCTTCGGCGACTTGAAGGCCGCCGGGCCGTTTGCCTTCTCGCTCCAGCCCGTGATTTTGGTATCACGCACAAACAGCTGACCGTCGTTGACCAGGAATGAACCGGCCTCTTGGGACAGGCGCAATTCCTGGGTCTGCTTGTCGATTTCCAGGATGCCTTTCTCACCGACCACGATCGGCAACTTCGCCAGGAACACGCCCGGCGAGGTTTCGCTGAAGTACTGCTTGGGCAGCTTCTTGGTCAGGTCCTTGAGGTTCATGTAGCCGTCGTCGATGAAAATCGCCTGCGGGATGCCGTGCTGACGCACCACCCATTCGGCCATTTTGTTATCGCCGCCGATGAAGTCCTTCAGGGCGTTTTCCTGCATCATCCGGCGTACGCTGATCTTGCCGGCCTTGGTGCGCACGACTTTCGCAGCGATGGCTTCGGCGGTGTAGCCGGAGGTGTCCGGCAGTTTCGGTTTTTCCAGCTCCAGCGGCGCGGTTGGCGCGCTGCTGACGGTGTAGGTCTTGGCCTGCTGCAATTCCTTGGCCGTGGTGACCGGCTTGACCGGTTCCACATTGGCGAAGCACGCCGAGCTTGCCAGCAGCATCGCGCCGGCCAGCAAGGTCAGTGAGCCTCTCTTCGGACTGTTCATGTCAGGAACTCCCTTAGCGGTTCGCATCAGAAGCGCCAGATCACGTCGACAAACGCGCGGTGCATGTACGAGTCGACTTCTTTGCCGTAGGCATCGCCTGGCTTGAACACACCGCCACGCAAGCGCACGAGGGCCGAAGGCTCATCGATCGACTGGCTCAACGCGGCAGGCAACAGGCCTTGCTTGAAGTACTTGGTGACCACGAGGTCCATTTCCTGGCCGAGGTCTTTGTTGCCGTCTTCCAGCGGCAGGGACGTGCTGGAGAGAATCGCGCCGGTCGGGTCGGTGTCGTTCTCGACGGCGTTGATGCCGTTGCTGCCGACCGGCTTGTTGCCGTCGACGCGCCAGAACTTGTGGTAGATCACACTGGCGTCGTATTCGTCGTTGAGCATCCACGAACCGAACAACGTTGCGGTTTGCATGTTGTTCATTTCGCCACGGAACGCTTCGCCGAAACGGTGAACCCGCGATCGCGTACCGGTGTAGTTCGAACGGTTGCTTTCCAGGCCGTTCTGCTCGTAATCGGCACTGGCGCGGGCATAGGCTGCACCCACTTGCCATTGCGGATCGAGGCGCAGGCGCACGCCGATATCGGTGGCCCAGCCGTTGAGGTCTTCACCGCGCTTGGCTTCTGTCGGACGGGTACCGTCGGCGTTGAGCTGATTCACCGTGTCGGTGTCGCCGCTCATGCCGGTGACGCTGCCCCAGTAATTGACGGTGTTGGTGTTGCGGTAGTTGTAGGCGTCGCTGTCGGCGGTGAGGCCGAGCCAGCTGATGTCGCCGTTCTGTTTCTTGTCCAGCGAGTCGCCGGCCACACCCGGTTCCGGGTAGTCGAGCTTGCCGTCATCGTGGGTGTGATGACCGCGAATCCCGACCCAGTTGCCCGGCGTCCATTGGTACGCGGTATCGGCGTAGAGGTGCAGGCGATCCTTGTCTTTCGGTGCCAGCTCTTTCAGGTCGGTGCGGTATTCGCTGAAGCGTTCGGCAATACCGACGTTGGCGCGCAACAGGGTGGTGTCGAAGGTCCAGTTCAGGGCTTCGATGTTGGTGTCGCGCCATTGGCCGTCGTCGTTGCGCAGGCGTTGGCGACCGAGCTTCAACTGCTCGCCCGGGTACGGCGTGAGGCCGCTGTAGCCGACCCAGAATTCGCGCATGGCCAGGTAGTTTTTCTTGGTCTTGCGATCACCGTTGTCGGTGGTCTGGGTGCCGTCGTTGTCGGACTGCTGCAAGGTGTCGGTTTCGATGATGTCGGTGGACGTCACGGCCTGACCCATCGCGTAGGCGCTCCACGCGCCGCTCTCGCCATAGACCCAGGGGCGCAGGTCGAGGCCGACGCCGCTGACGTCGCCGCCACTGGCGGTGCCGAGGTCACGGTCGTCTTCGGACTGGCCGGTGACTTTCACGTCGAGACCGTAGTTCTTGGTGTCGGTCAAGGCCGCCAGGGTTGGGCACGACCACAAGAGGGCGAATGACAGGCCGATACCGGCCTTCACGAATGGATTCAACTTCATAGGGATTCCTCGCCGTCTTCTTCTTCCAGGGCATGCAGTTCCAGCGTGTTCTGACTCAAGGCACCACGAACGGCCTGTTCTTGTTTCAACAGGCGTTGGGCCTCGGCGAGCTGGGCAGGCGGCAGTTGGGTTTCGAGTGTTTGTGCAAGCTCGGTGGCTTGCGGCGTGTTCTGTGCCTTGGCCAATTGGCTGAAGACGTAAGCGTTAAGCGGGTTGGGCCGGGTGCCCTTGCCTTGGGAAAACAGCTGGGCGATGGCGAAGTCGGCACTGTTCTGGCCGTTGCGCGCAGCGGTCAGCAGGTGATCCAGGGCTTTCTGCGAATAGACCTTGCCCAGGTAACCGCGGCGGTAAATCTGGCCGAGGTAGTAATCGGCGGCGACTTCTTTGCCGACGGCTTTCTGGAAGTGCTCTTCGGCGACTTTCGCGTCGGCCGGCACCCATTTGCCTTCGTAGTACAGCTTGCCGAGCAACAGTTCGGCGCGCGGCTGGTCAGCGGCGCGGCCGTTGTCCAGGTACTTCATCATCGTGTCGACGTCACCGAGTTCCGGGAAGTCGTAGAGCAATTGCGCCAGGCTGACCCAGGAAGCGGGGTAGGCGGGGGCGATGTCTTCGAGCAGCGACTGAGCGGTTTTTTCGTCGGTCTTGCCCAGGCTTGCATCACCGAGCACACGCGCGACGCTGTCCACGCGTTGAGCGGAAACGGTGCCGCGGGTATGCGCCGCTTGCATCTGCTTGATCAGCTCGGCCTGCTGTTCCGGCTTGCCTTGCTTCTGGTAAACCGTGGCCAGCTCGACATAGCAGATGTCGGTGGTGTTCAACGCGGCTTTGCAGATGGTGACGACTTCGTCCAGATGCTGGTCGTAGGTGCCCTGGGTGCGATAGAGCAGCACTTGGGCCAGGCCCGCTTCCGGTTTGCCTTCGGCGCGCCATTGGCTGATCTGCTGTTGCGCGTTGACGTTGGGGAAACTGTGCGGGTATTGCAGGTACAGCATCGCCAGCGGAATCAGGGTATTGCCTTCGCCATTGGCCGAGGCTTTTTTCAACAGGCCTTCGGCTTCGTGCTGTTCGGCTTCGGTGGAACCGGGCTTGGCCACCAGCAGGCGACCCAGGCGAGCCTGGGCGCGCGGCGAAACGTCGGCCGCGGCGCGATAAGTCGCCTCGGCCTGTTTGATCTGCGCCGGGTCGCGGCTGTCGACCTGGATATCGGCGAGGCCTACTTGCGCCTCGCTGTAGCCCAGGTCGGCCAGTTGCTTGTAGTTCTGCTGCGCCAGCGTGGTGTCGCCGCGCTTCAGGGCTTCATTGGCCAGGCGCTGGTCGGGCAGGCCGGCGCAACCGGCCAGGCTCACGGCCAGGGCCAAAGCACACACCGCCCCCCTGTGGGAGCCAGCCTGCTGGCGATTCAAGCGGCTCGGTACATCAGACAAACCGCGGCGATCCCATCGCGAGCAGGCTCGCTCCCACAGGGACTGCGGCGTATTCGAGATTTTTGTGATGGTCACGGGCATGTCCTCTGCTTAGATACCGGAAGCCATGGCTTTATCGATCAGCCAGTTCAGGTTCGGGCCACGGTCGCTGTTCACTTCAACCGGGCGGCCAGCGAATTTGCTGTCCAGCGGCTCGTCAGGCTGGATCAGCACGCGGATGTCGGACGACAGGTCGGCGCTTTTCAGGCTGGTGCTGCTGACGATCTTGCCGGTGCGGGTTTTGTCTTCGCCGGCAATCTGGAAGCTGACGTTGGTGCCTGGACGCACGTCGCCGAACTGGCGATAGGAGAAGCGCGCTTCGACATTGGCTTCGCTGTTGCGCGGCACCAGTTGGAAGATCACGTCGCCCTTGCTGGCGTACTGACCGTTGGCGACCAGCTGCTGGGCCACGGTGCAATCGCACGGCGACGTCAGGGTGCCGGTCATTTGCTTGCCGAACAGTTCTTCGACCTTGGCCGGTTGCAGTTGATTGTCGTCAAGATGGCCCTTGAGCACGTCGAGCATGCTGGTGCTGAACGTTGCGAGCGGAGCGCCTTTGGCGGCAATGCCGTCAGCCTTGATCAGGCTCTGCACGGTGCCGTCACGCGGCATGGTGATGTTCATGCCCGGCACGCTGACCAGACCGGCCTGCGCATGGCTGACGAAGTACATGCCGTACACCGATTTGAAGATGAAACCGAACGCCGCCAGGCCGACGATGAAAATCGCCAGGCTGAAGGTCACTGCACGCAGACGACCGAACGCGGTCATGCCGTGGCCGCCATCCTTGACCTTGCGCGCCTTGGTGAAGTTGTCGCGCTGCAGGGTCGCCAGCACTTCACCCATGCTGACGATATCGCCGGCCAGGTGAGAGGTGATCAGGTGACGCAGGGTCGAGATGTCTTGCGGTTCCAGGTTCTGGAACTGGCAGCCGGCACGACCGGTCTGGCGGTCGACGGAGCGCACTTGCAGCTCCACGTCCATGGCCAGGCCAAGGTTATCGATGACGAACTGCAGGCGAGCCTTGTACACGTCGCCGATTTTCAGTGGCAGTTGACCGGCGTTGAAGGCCAGGCCGCCGGCAGAGAGGTCGATCACTCGAGCTTCCATCGGGGTCCGGTCCGGACCGAAGAAGCGCAGCTTGGCCGGAATTTTCACTCGGGCGTGTTGGCGCTGGGCTTCTGACTCATGCACTACGTTGGCGTTGACGGCGGTATTCATAGGGGCGATTTCCTGGTTAATTCAATAAGGGGGCGGTCAGACCATCATCAGCAGCACGGCAACAAAAATGCTGCCGGCGGAGAAGGTCATGGTCCGAGACGACCAAGTGTTGAACCAACGTTGAAAGCTGGCGAGATCACGGGTCAGTTTGGTGTCCTGGCGAGTCCAGGATTGTTGGTCGAGGCGGAAGAACACGTAGATCTTCACCAGCGCGCCGACGATCTGGTTGTAATAGAGAATCGCCGGGTAGGCCGGGCCGATCCGGTGACCGGAGCAGGACAGCAGCAGGGTCAGGATCAGGCGGGTAATGCCGATCCACAGCAGGTACACCAGGATGAACGCGGTGCCGTACTTGAAGGACGCGATGATCGCGACCGTCAGGCCCAGCAGCGAGGTCCACATCGACACGCGCTGATCGAACAGCACCACCGAGGTGAACAGGCCGAGGCGTTTGACACCCAGGCCCAGGGCGCGGGCGTTCTGGCGCAGGTTGTTGCCGTACCAGCGGAACATCAGTTTGCGGCTGGCCTTGATGAAGCTTTTTTCCGGCGGGTGTTCCACGGTGTGGATCGCGGCGTCCGGCACGTAGAACGTGTCGTAGCCCAGGCGCATCAGGCTGAACCAGCTCGACTTGTCGTCACCGGTCAGGAACTTGAAGCGACCCAGGCGCCAGTGTTGCAGCGAGTCGCTTTCCACGTCCGCGATGAAGTCCGGGTCGGTGACCACGGTTGCGCGGAACACCGACATCCGGCCGGTCATGGTCAGCACGCGCTTGGACAGCGCCATCGAGCACATGTTGATGTGACGCTGGGCGAAGCGCAGTTTGTGCCACTCGCTCATGATGTAGCCGCCGCGCACTTCGCAGAACTCGTTGGTGGTCAGGCCGCCGACGTTGCTGAACAGCTTGAACCACGGCACGGTCTTGAGCACGACGCCTTCGGCAAGCACGGTGTCGCCATCGATCACGGCAACCACGGCACGGTCGTCCGGCAGGTGGCGGGAGATGGCGCGGAAACCGTAGGCCAGGCCGTCACGCTTGCCGGTGCCGGGAATGCGCACGAAGTCGAGCTTGACCCGCTCCGGTGGATTCATCTTGGTCCAGAGGCTCTTCACCAGCTTCTCATCGGACATTTCCACGATGGAGCAGACCATGGTGGTCGGCAGGCCGCAGTCGATCGCTTCGCGAATCACCGAGGCATAGACCTGGGCGGTGGTCAGCGCGTCGATACGAAAACTGGTGACCATCAAAAACACATGGGACGGGTCTGCCGCTTTACCCAGCTTGCGCACTTTGCGCCGCAGGTGCGGGTAGACCACGTACAGAAACAGCATGCCGCGCAGGAAGTGCGTGGCACCCATCGAATAGCGCCAGATCCCGATGAAGCCGATGAGGAAGATAAAGTCCTTCGAATCGGAATCGAATGTGGACGCAGGCAACGCCATGGCGATGCCCATCAATAAACTTAGGTAAAACAGCCAACCGGCGGCCTGAAGTAGGCCGTGCTTTAGCCTGTGCATAATCTGCATCCGTCTCGATCTCGGGCGAGCCTGTGGGGTGGCCCGATGGGGTTAAGGCAGGCGAAAAAGCCGGGAGGGTTTGCAGGCTGGGGAACGCCGCAAACCCTCCCGATGCCGCTTGTTACCAGCAGATGCCTTCAGTCCGGCCACTCACGCTGGTGGCTTGAGACATGAAGCCGACCAGGTCGATCACTTGCTTGCCGTGCGGAGCGTTCTGCGCCAAGGCGCGGAATTTCTCGTCACGGTTGCCGAGGATGATCACGTCGGAGTTGTTGATCACTTCGTCGAAGTCGGAATTGAGCAAGGACGAGACGTGAGGGATCTTCGACTCGATGTAGTCCTTGTTCGCGCCGTGAACGCGGGCGTATTCGACGTTGGCGTCGTAGATGCTCAGGTCGTAGCCTTTGCCGATCAGCATTTCTGCCAGATCAACCAGCGGGCTTTCGCGCAGGTCATCGGTGCCGGCCTTGAAGCTCAGGCCCAGCAGGGCAACTTTGCGTTTGTCGTGGCTGGAAACGATGTCGAAGGCGTTTTGCACCTGGGATTCGTTACTGCGCATCAGCGAGTTCAGCAACGGCGATTCCACGTCGAGGGCGCCGGCGCGGTAGGTCAGGGCCCGCACGTCTTTCGGCAGGCACGAGCCGCCGAACGCAAAACCGGGGCGCATGTAGTACTGGGACAGGTTCAATGTCTTGTCCTGGCAGACCACTTCCATCACTTCCCGACCATCGACGCCGCACGCCTTGGCGATGTTGCCGATCTCGTTGGCGAAGGTCACCTTGGTGGCGTGCCACACGTTGCAGGTGTACTTGATCATCTCGGCAACGGCGATGTCCTTGCGGATGATCGGCGCGTCGAGTTCCTCGTACAGCGATTGCAGAACGTCGCCGGATGCCTTGTCGAACTCGCCGATGACGGTCATCGGTGGCAAGTCGTAGTCGGCAATCGCGGTGCTTTCACGCAGGAACTCAGGGTTCACCGCCACACCGAAATCGACGCCGGCTTTCTTGCCGGAGCAATCTTCGAGAATCGGGATGACAACGTTTGCGACTGTGCCTGGCAGTACGGTGCTGCGAACCACGATGGTGTGGCGGGTGGTTTTGTCACGCAGGACAAAACCGATCTCGCGGCATACCGCTTCGATGTAGTTCAGTTCCAGATCGCCGTTCTTCTTGCTCGGCGTGCCGACGCAGATCATCGACAGGTCGGTGTCGCGAATCGCTTCTGCGAAGTCGGTCGTACCGCGCAGGCGGCCGGTTTCGATACCCTTGGCCAGCAGTTCGCCCAGACCCGGTTCAACGATCGGCGATTTGCCGGCGTTGATCATATCGATCTTGTCTTTGGCGACATCGACGCCAACGACGTCATGGCCCCGTGCAGACAGGCAACCGGCACATACTGCACCGACGTAACCCAAACCAAATATGCTGATGCGCATCGCATTTACCTCTGTATTTATCAAGCCATTACATGGCCGGAGTTAATGGTGTTCAGCGGTCATAGTGCACTCGGAAGTTTGGGCGACAGGCGCCGCAATGCCGTGTGCAGGCATACTAAGTTCCGAGTGTCTAAATAAGTGCACTCAAGGTGTGCGCAACTAGGCCTTATTATTATGGTCTGCCCTGTTATGCAGCCGAGTCCTCTGGTCAGAGGTCATCCGTGCAAAGGTCTTGCGCGCTCAATGCCAGGCCATAAGCCCGTAAATCAAGCGGTTCGGGTGCTCGGGAGAGCACGTTTATAGGGGCGCAGCCTTGGCCGTGTAGGGGATAGTAGTGATGCGTTATCTCCTGTCCTTCATGTGTTGCCCAAATCAGGGATTATTTAGCCGAAGTTATTGTGACAACTTCGCTACGTGGTCTCTTCTCTGCGTAAGTTATCTCGTACATGTTCAGAGATAATCGTTACCGGTGGTATGAGCTACGCATTTGGACATAGTTCCTGTCCGCCCATCGCGAATTCTGAAATTTCTTGAAATATTGAGAAAGATGGCACTACTTTCAAATTGATGGCACGTGCTGTCTCACCCTTGTTACACGGGGCGATAAGCAAGAAAGATAGTTTTGTGCCACTACCGATAAAAAATTTCAGTGCCACTACTGAAAAAATTCATCGGCGTCGAGTGAAACTAAAGTTAGGAAAGTGACCGATGGTTTTCTGGCGCCAAGAGGTTGGCGATTCGGGCGGGAAATTGTTGGACGATCAGACGCAGGCGCACGACGGAAAATTTGCGGTCGTGCGCCGATCAGGTGCGTTACTCGGGGGCGTGATCGCGAAGAAACACCAAGTTGTCCGGTTTGGATTGTTCGGCGCTGTATCGATAGCCCTGAATATCGAATTGCTTGAGGGCTGCCGGGTCGTTGATGCGTTCTTCGATGACAAAGCGGCTCATCATGCCCCGGGCTTTTTTCGCGTAGAAGCTGATGATTTTGTACTGGCCGTTTTTCAGGTCCTTGAACTCGGTATTGATGATGCGAGCCTTCAAGGCCGTGCGTTTGACCGCCGAGAAGTACTCGTTGGACGCCAGGTTCAGCAGTACGTCATCACCCTGGTCGGCCAGGGCTTCGTTCAACCATTCGCTGATGCGCGTGCCCCAGAAGGCATAGAGGTCCTTGCCGCGGGCGTTGGGCAATTTAGTGCCCATTTCCAGGCGATACGGCTGCATCAGGTCCAGTGGGCGCAACAGGCCATACAGGCCGGACAACATGCGCAGATGCTGTTGGGCATAATCGAAATCGGCTTCGCTGAAGGTTTGCGCGTTCAACCCGGTATAAACGTCACCCTTGAACGCCAGCAATGCCTGCTTGGCGTTTTCCGGTGTGAAGGCCGGGGTCCAGCTGCCGAAACGTGCGGCGTTGAGCCCACCGATCTTGTCGGAGACGTGCATCAGCTCGCTGATCTGCGCTGGCGTCAGGTCGCGTAACTGCAGGATCAGCTCCTGGGAATGGTCGAGGTATTGCGGCTGGGTGAAGCGCTGGGTCGCCGGCGGTGTTTCGTAGTCGAGGGTCTTGGCGGGGGAAATCACCATCAGCATGAAGTCGTCTCCTTTAATCGTGGGGCGATTCTAGGGGGTTGTCCCTAATGACTCCAGCTATCAAGGCCATAGGTGATCGGCGGTGAGCCCGTTTTTCTTGGCCGGTGGGACGCACTGTATCGGCTATAGTGCCGCGCGGGTTTTGTTATGGAGACATCCCATTGCGTATCGTTTTTCTTTTATCAGCCTGGCTGTTGAGTTTCGGTGCCGTGGCGGCGCCGGGCGATGTGGCGACGCTCGATCGCAGCACCTGGCCTGAACAGCTCAGCAATCCGACGCTGTTCGATGTCGCCTCGCGCGCAGAGATTCTGATGTTCGCTCGCGTGCTGCTGGCCAGTGAATCGCTGGACGAGGCGAGCCTGGCCCAGCGCCTGGGCCTGCGCACGATCAACCTGGATTCGGTCAATAACCTGCGTCAGCGCCTGTGGCAACGCTTGCTGACCAACTACAACTTTGCCCAGCAAAGCTGCGATCAGGATGCTTCCTTCTGTTTTCTGGTCGAAGACATGGCCACCTTGCGCGAGCAAGCCGCCAAGTTTCAGGTCAGCGAGGACAGCTACTACATAAAGTGGGCGGAACCGAGCCGGCTGTTCCATGCGCAGTACCTCGACGAGCAGTTGCGCAAGGCTGCGCTGTTTCCGCAAACCAGTAGCGAAGTCGATCGTTTTGGCGACTACGAGCGCAACGGCGAACAGATGCATGACCGGCTGTTCCTGTTGACCTTCGACAGCGCCGCGAATGCCGCGCCGGACAACACGGAGTGGGTCACCGAGTACCTGCGCAAGGCGAAGATGACGGGTACGTTCTTCGTCCTCGGCAAGGATATTCAGGCGCGCTTGAGCGAGCGCTCAGTGGCGAGCCTGCAGGCCACTTATTCGACGCAGTGCATCGGCGTGCAAGGCTGGGAGTTTCGCTCCCACAGCCACTGGCAGGACTGGCAGGACTCGGTGCGGCGCAGTGCCGAACTGGTCAAAAGCAAATTGCCGGAGAACTATGTACCGCTGTTCCGTCCGCCCGATGGCCAGCGCCGTTCTGACGCGGAAGGCTTCTTCAGGTCCCAGGGCTTGCAGGTGGCGCTATGGGACATCGATGCCCAGGACGGCGCCGGCAAGCTCAAGGCCAACCAGAGCGCCCAGCGTGTGTTGACCCTGATGCTGTTGTGGCGGCACGGGGTGATCAACTTCAACATCAAGCAGGACGGGGTGAAAACGGCGATGCCCTGGCTCATTACGCAAACGGCGCCAAGCGGGATCGGTTGGGAAGACTGTCAGGACGCGTTTCGCTGAAACGGGAAAAGCCCGTAAACATTGGGCGAGGGGTGATTTCAGGCAAGAATTCGGTGCAGGCGGACTTCCGACTTTAACGGCACATTGCCTTCACGCCAAGGGCTATTCGTCACTCTGAAAAATAAACTTCAAAAAAGCGTCAAAGTGCTTTTTTCTGTCACAGGTTTTGGAGTATTACGAAGACAGACCGCCGAAACCTGCAACACAGGTGGCGTCTCCCAAGACCCCAGTTTGTGTGCAGTTCACTTGAATCATCACAGGTGGATTCGGCAGTCACTTCGAGGCGCAGCACCGCCAAGGTATTGCGTCGAATGGCTCCCACAAAGGTGACCGAGTATGGATGATCACGGACGTAGTTCTTCCTCCAACCAGCCAATCCTTTATGTACTCGATACCAACGTATTGATTCACGATCCAAACGCCCTGCTTAACTTCGAAGAACACCACGTCGCGATCCCGATGACCGTGCTTGAAGAGCTGGACAAGCTCAAGAGCGGGCATCACAGCGTGGCTGCGGAATGCCGCCAGGCGATTCGCCTGATCGACAAGACCCTGGGCGATGCCAGCCCTGAAGACGTTGAACTGGGCGTACCGATCCAGCGTGGCAAAAGTGGGCCGAAGGGTTTGCTGTCAATTCTGATGAGCAAACGTACTGAACCGAACATCATTCTTCCCGAGCACCTGAACGACAACATCATCATCAACCAGTTGATCGACCTGCACGCGCGCGAACCCAAGTTGCCCGTGGTGCTGGTCACCAAAGACATCAACATGCGCCTCAAGGCCCGTGCCTGCGGGATCGCGGCCGAGGACTACAGCACCGACCAACTGGTTGACGACGTATCGCTGCTGCCCAACGGCTATCACAACATGGTCGGGTCTTTCTGGGACCTCGTAAGGAATGTCGAAACCCGTCAGGATCACGGCCGCACCTGGCACCAGGTGAAGATGATCGACAATCTGCCGGCAGTGCATATCAACGAGTTCATCATTGACGAACAGGGTTTTGTCGGCTGGATCAAGGAGATCGACGAAGACAAACTGCTGATTCTCGACCTGCATCAGGAACCCCTGTTGCACCAGGAAGCCTGGGGCCTGAAACCGCGTGACATCTATCAGAGCCTGGCGCTGTACGCCTTGCTCGATCCGGATATCCACCTGGTCAACCTGTCGGGTGCGGCCGGTTCCGGTAAAACCATCCTGGCATTGGCGGCGGCCATCGAGCAGACCATGGTCAGCAAACGCTATCGCCGGATCATCGCGACGCGCAGCGTGCAGGGCCTGGACCAGGAGATCGGCTTCCTGCCCGGCACCGAAGCGGAAAAAATGGAGCCTTGGCTGGGCGCCATCACCGACAACCTTGAAGCCTTGCACATGGATGACGAAAACACCCATGGCAGCGTCGACTACATCCTCAGCAAAGTGCCGTTGCAGTTCAAATCCCTCAACTACATCCGGGGTCGCAGCTTCCAGCAGAGCCTGATCCTGATCGATGAATGCCAGAACCTCACGCCGCACCAGATGAAAACCATCATCACCCGTGCCGGCGCCGGTTCCAAAGTGGTGTGCCTGGGCAACCTGGCGCAGATCGACACCCCTTACCTGTCCGCGACCAGCTCCGGGCTGACGTACCTGACTGAACGCTTCAAGGACTTCCCGAACGGCGTTCACATCACCCTGCAAGGGGTGCCGCGTTCGATTCTGGCCGAATACGCCGAATCGCATCTGTAACCACGTCACCGAAACCGGGCGGCCCCAAAGCCGCCCGGTTTTTTTATGCCTGACACAGCTCCTACAGGGGGATGTCAGCCAACGGATAATCTTGCGTGCGGAAATTTGACCCACAGGTTTACAATCGAGGCTCTTGATCAGGAGTAACCCTGTGCTGACTCATCTCGATTCCCAAGGTCGCGCCCACATGGTCGACGTCACCGAAAAAGCCGTGACGTTCCGTGAAGCGACGGCCCAGGCGCTGGTGCGCATGCTGCCCGAAACCCTGCAAATGATCGTCAACGGCGGCCATCCCAAGGGTGATGTGTTCGCCGTGGCGCGCATCGCCGGCATCCAGGCCGCGAAGAAAACCAGCGACCTCATTCCTCTGTGCCACCCGTTGATGCTCACTGGCGTCAAAGTCGAACTCAGCGCTGAAGGTGACGACACCGTGCGCATCGTCGCGCGCTGCAAGTTGTCCGGGCAGACCGGCGTCGAGATGGAAGCGCTGACCGCCGCGAGCGTTGCCGCGCTGACCATCTACGACATGTGCAAGGCCGTCGATCGCGGCATGACCATTGAAAGCGTGCGCCTGCTGGAGAAACTCGGTGGCAAGAGCGGCCATTTCCTGGCGGATCAACCATGAACGTTACCGTGAAGTTTTTCGCTCGTTATAGAGAAGCACTGGGCGTCGACTCGGTGAAGGTCGAAGGCGATTTCGCCACCGTCGATGACGTTCGCGCGCTGTTGGCCAAGCGTGATGGCGCCGAGGTGTTGAGCGAACAGAACCTGATGTGCGCCCGCAACGAAGACCTCTGCCAACTCGACGAACCGGTGAGCGAGGGCGACGAAGTGGCGTTCTTCCCGACCGTGACCGGGGGCTGAGCCGTGGCCATTCGTGTGCAATCCACGGCGTTCGATCCGGGCGCCGAAGTCAACGCCATGCACGCCGCCAATGTCGGTGTCGGCGCGGTGGTGAGTTTTGTCGGCTACGTGCGCGACTTCAATGACGGGCTAGACGTTGCCGGGATGTTTCTTGAGCACTATCCGGGCATGACCGAAAAGGCCCTTGGCAAGATTGTCGCCGAGGCCGAGCAGCGCTGGCCGTTGCTCAAGCTGGAAGTGCTGCATCGCATCGGCGCGCTGGAGCCTGGCGAGCCGATCGTCTTCGTCGGCGCCGCCAGCGCCCACCGCCAGGCGGCGTTCGACGCCTGCGCCTTTGTCATGGACTACCTGAAAACCCGTGCGCCGTTCTGGAAGAAGGAAAACACCAGCGATGGTGCGCGTTGGGTTGAAGGGCGTGACAGTGATCATGCGGCGGCGGATCGCTGGAAGCAGTGATCAAACGTTTTTGTCGGCTGCTCTGACCCCATCGCGAGCAGGCTCGCTCCCACAGTTGATCGCCATGAACACAAAATTTGTGTACGACGACGTTCCCCTGTGGGAGCGAGCCTGCTCGCGATGGGGTCATTAGCTTCACCCAATACCTTCATTGCTCACCACCCGACTATCGGCCGGCACATTTTCCTTCCTCTAATTGACGCTTCATACATAAAAGTCCAGTATGGAATTATAAGTACAAAAAAACGCATTCCCCCGTTTCTGCTCTTTCTTCTGTCTTGCCAAACCAACAACAACCCGCGAGAGAACGAACATGAAGAAATTCCCCCTCATCACCGGTCTGGCCCTGAGCCTGTTGGCGTGCAGCACTTTGTTCGCCGCCGAGAAAACCCTGCGTATCGGCATCGAAGCGGCCTACCCGCCGTTTGCGTCCAAAACCGACAAAGGCGAAATCGTCGGTTTCGACTACGACATCGGCAATGCCTTGTGCGCGCAGATGCAGGTCAAGTGCGTCTGGGTCGAAGGTGAGTTCGATGGCCTGATTCCTTCCCTGAAAGTGAAGAAAATCGACATGGCGCTGTCGTCCATGACCATCAACGAAGACCGCAAGAAGTCGGTGGATTTCACCCACAAGTACTACTTCACCTCATCGCGTCTGGTGATGAAAGAAGGCGCAACCGTGGATGATCAGTACGCCAGCCTCAAGGGCAAGACCGTCGGCGTGCAGCGTGCGACCACCACCGATCGTTACGCCACCGAGGTGTTTGAACCCAAGGGCATCAACGTCAAGCGTTACGGCAACAACGAAGAGATCTACATGGACCTGGCGGCTGGTCGCCTCGATGCCATTTTTGCCGACACCATCCCGCTGAACGACTTCCTGTCGATGCCCCGTGGCAAGGGTTACGCCTTTGTTGGCCCGGAGCTCAAGGACCCGAAATACGTGGGTGAGGGTGCCGGGATTGCGGTGCGCAAGGGCAACACCGAGTTGGTCAGCCAGTTGAACACGGCCATCGACGGCATTCGCGCCAGTGGCGAGTACCAGAAGATTTCGGACAAGTATTTCAAGTCTGATATCTACGGCGACTGAGCAATCGCATCGCCAGCAGGCTGGCTCCCACAGTTGAATGCATTTCCAAGGTGGGCCAGCCTGTGAGTACATTCCAGGGTGAGAGCCCGCCACTGTGGGAGCCAGCCTGCTGGCGATGCGGTCGTGGGATCATGCAAATCTCTGGAAACAGCCCGAATTTAATCCCTTCTTAACCGCCTTATCGTTTATTTCCCGACATCTATTCCATGCGCCCCGGGCTCTCCAAGGTCCGGGCCAGCGTGTAGACTTCCGGTCAATCGATATCTAGAAGGGAAACGCAATGAGCGAGGAAACGATGCGGTTGGGCCGTGAGCGGCGCTACCTGGTGTTGCTGGGCATCATCTGCCTGGCGCTGATCGGTGGCGCGCTGTACATGCAAATCGTACTGGGCGAGGCACCGTGCCCGCTGTGCATCCTGCAACGCTATGCCTTGCTGCTGATCGCCATCTTCGCGTTCATCGGTGCGGCGATGCGCACCCGCCGCAGCATCACGGTGTTTGAAACTCTGGTGGTGATCTGCGCCCTGGCAGGCGTCGGCGTAGCCGGGCATCACGTCTACACCCAGTTCTATCCGGCGGTGAGCTGCGGCATCGATGTGTTGCAGCCGATTGTCGATGGCCTGCCGCTGGCGAAGATCTTCCCGCTGGGGTTCCAGGTCGATGGTTTCTGCTCCACGCCGTACCCGCCGATCCTCGGTCTGTCGCTGGCACAGTGGGCGTTGATCGCTTTTGTACTGGTGGTGGTGCTGGTGCCGTTGCTCACTTCGCGTAACCGCAAGACGCTGCACTGAGATCATTCGCCGCATCGCTGAATAACACCTGAAAACGCCCCGGCCCTCGTTGAGAGGGCCGGGGCGTTTTGCCTTTCAGGGGTGCGGAAAAAAAGACCTTGATGCGCGACAAGAACGGGTGCGGCACATGTGCGACATGTTGTCACAGTGCGAGTGTCGCAAGACGTTTCAACGAGTCGCATTGGTACGTGTAGACGCAATGAAATTGGCCTGATTATTTCGCTGCTGGCTTCAACGCTCTCAACCTGGAACAGGCCGTTTTAACAGGCTCTGGCAAATTGCCAGAACCCTTGTCACATGGGGGCTTGGGCTGGGTCTAAGGGGAGGGCAGAGCCTTCGATACTGTCTGAACTGCGTGCGGTAGACCTACTATTTTTGGTGTTTTTGTTGAGAATCAATTTCGATAACATGGCGCACTTTTGCAAAAAACGTCAAGGATTGTTGCTGGAATGGATAAAAATTATTTCGGGATGAGACATGGTTTATGAATCGTTACATATCTACAATCGCCCGCACTGAATTCCCGGCACTGCTCACCCTGACTCAGGTGCATGAGCAGCAATAGGACGTCGAGAAGCCGGATGGCTTCATGCGATGCCTCTGGTGTCGGTGCCTTCCAACTATCCGCACCAAATGGAATTGGTCTGTAACAAGGCCTTTGACCACGAATTCGAATAAGAACTCACCGCTGGCCCAGGATTTGTCGAGCAGCGTCTGACGCGCGACGGGCAGCCACTTATTCAATCCAAGAAAATGCCAACCCTTGGCAGGGTGAAGTGTTGGCGATCAAAACCCAACTGCATTGCGCAAGCTGCTTTAGAGGTCGTGAGATGAGTAAAAACAGGTACCCCAGACTACTAGGCTTATTGCCGCTGATCGGCACATTGCTGCTGTCAGGCTGCAACATGACCTTGCTCGATCCCAAGGGCCAGGTTGGCCTGGACGAGCGAAACCTGATCATCACCGCAACGCTGCTGATGCTGTTGGTCGTGGTTCCGGTCATCATCATGACGTTCCTGTTCGCCTGGAAATACCGCGCGTCCAACACTGACGCCGTCTACACGCCAAAGTGGTCGCACTCCACCAAGATCGAAATCGCGGTGTGGGCTGTTCCGGTGCTGATCATCATTGCCCTGGGTTACGTCACCTACAAGTCGACCCACGCGCTGGACCCGTACAAGCCGCTGGAATCCGACGTCAAGCCAATCACCATTGAAGTGGTCGCGCTGGACTGGAAGTGGATGTTCATCTATCCGGAGCAAGGCATCGCCACCGTCAACAAGATCGTGTTCCCGGCGCACACGCCGATCAACTTCAAGGTGACTTCGGACTCCGTGATGAACTCGTTCTTCATCCCGGCGCTGGGCGGCCAGATCTACGCGATGGCCGGCATGCAGACCAAACTGCACCTGATCGCCAACCAGAACGCTGAAATGGACGGTATCTCCGCCAACTACAGCGGTGCTGGTTTCACCGGTATGAAGTTCAAAGCTATCGCCACTTCCCAGGAAGATTTCGACGCCTGGGTCAGCGAAGTCAAAAAGGCACCTAAACAGCTTGAAAAAGCTGAATACGAAGCCCTTTCCAAGCCAAGCCAGAACAACCCAGTCGAGCTCTACTCCTCGGTCACGCCGAACCTGTTCCAGATCATCGTCGACAAGTACGAAGGCATGAAACCGGGCAAGCCGCTGCACCACGAGAAGAAAGAGCACGAAGTGGCCGCCACGGAAGGGATGGACATGAGTTCGCATTCAGCTGCCGGGGCAGAGGAGTAAACGATGTTTGGTAAATTAAGTTGGGAAGCGGTCCCGTTTCACGAACCGATCGTGATGGTGACCATCGCCATGATCGCGCTCGGTGGTCTGGCGCTGTTCGCTGCAATCACCTATTTCAAGAAGTGGACCTACCTGTGGTCCGAGTGGCTGACCTCGGTCGACCACAAGAAAATCGGCGTGATGTACATCATCGTTGCCATGGTCATGCTGCTGCGCGGTTTTGCCGACGCCATCATGATGCGTACCCAGTTGGCCATGGCCACCGAGGGTTCGCCTGGCTACCTGCCACCTGAACACTATGACCAGATCTTCACCGCTCACGGTGTGATCATGATCATCTTCATGGCGATGCCATTCTTCACCGGCCTGATGAACCTTGCAGTGCCGCTGCAGATCGGCGCGCGTGACGTTGCCTACCCGTTCCTGAACTCCCTGAGCTTCTGGCTGCTGGTCTCCGGCGTCGTGCTGATCAACCTGTCCCTGGGCGTCGGCGAATTCGCCAAGACCGGCTGGGTTGCCTATCCACCGCTGTCGGGCCTGCAATACAGCCCGGGCGTGGGGATGGATTACTACATCTGGGCGCTACAGCTCTCCGGGTTGGGTACGACGCTGACGGGGGTCAACTTCCTGGCCACCGTGCTGAAGATGCGTACCCCTGGCATGAAGCTGATGGACATGCCGATCTTCACCTGGACCTGCACCTGGGCCAACGTCCTGATCGTGGCTTCGTTCCCGATCCTGACCGCTACCCTGGCACTGCTGACACTTGACCGTTACATGGATTTCCACATTTTCACCAATGAACTTGGTGGCAATCCGATGATGTACGTCAACCTGTTCTGGGCCTGGGGTCACCCCGAGGTTTACATCCTGATTCTGCCGGCGTTCGGGATCTTCTCCGAAGTCATCTCGACCTTCACCGGCAAGCGTCTGTTCGGCCACCACTCGATGGTCTATGCATCGGGCGCGATCTCGATCCTGGGCTTCATGGTCTGGCTGCACCACTTCTTCACCATGGGTTCGGGTGCCAGCGTCAACGCCTTCTTCGGTCTGGCGACGATGCTGATTTCGATCCCGACGGGGGTGAAGCTGTTCAACTGGCTGTTCACCATTTACCAAGGGCGTCTGCGTTTCACCAGCCAGGTTCTGTGGACCCTGGGCTTCATGGTGACCTTCGCCATCGGCGGCATGACCGGCGTACTGCTGGCCATTCCGGGTGCGGACTTCGTCCTGCACAACAGCCTGTTCGTGATCGCTCACTTCCACAACGTGATCATCGGCGGTGCGGTATTCGGTTACATCGCCGGCTTCGGCTTCTACTTCCCTAAAGCGTTCGGCTTCAAGCTGCACGAAGGTTGGGGCAAGGCAGCGTTCTGGTTCTGGATCTCGGGCTTCTTCGTCGCGTTCATGCCGCTCTATGCACTGGGCTTCATGGGCATGACCCGTCGTCTGAACGCCACCACCAACCCTGAGTGGGTGCCGTACCTGTACGTCGCCATGTTCGGTGCGGTGATGATCGCTGTAGGCATCGCCTGCCAGCTGATTCAGCTGTACGTCAGCGTGCGTGACCGCAACAAGCCGGAAAACATGTGCGAACACGGCGACCCGTGGAATGCCCACACGCTGGAATGGTCGACCTCGTCGCCACCACCGTTCTACAACTTCGCCGTGCTGCCAAAAGCGGAAACCATCGATCCGTTCACCGAAGCCAAGGAAAACGGTACCGCGTACCAGGCTCCTGCTCGTTACGAACCGATCCACATGCCAAACAACACCGCGACCGGCCTGGTCATGGGTGCTCTGTTGACCGTGTTCGGTTTCGCGATGATCTGGCACATCTGGTGGCTGGCCATCGTTGGCCTGGTCGGCACCGTGGGCTACTTCGTGATCCACGCTGCCCGCGATGATCAAGGCTATATGGTGCCGGTCGACGTGATCGAGCGCATTGAAGCCGAGCAGCACAAGCGTCTGGTCGCGGCCGGGAAAATCCCAGCCTCCGCCACCCGTGTTGAAACCTCGTTGGAACAGGCTTAAACCATGTCGAACTTAGTGACCAATGCTGGACACACCCATGTCGATGGACATGGGCACGATGACCATCACCACGACTCGGGCGAGATGACCGTATTCGGTTTCTGGCTCTACCTGATGACCGACTGCATTCTGTTTGCGTCGATCTTCGCGGCGTACGCGGTACTGGTTAACAACGTAGCGGGTGGCCCGTCGGGCCACGACATCTTCGAGCTGCCATACGTACTGGGCGAAACCGCTCTGCTGCTGTTCAGCTCGATCACCTACGGCTTCGCCATGCTGGCGTTGTTCAAGGGCAAGAAGAACCAGGTCCTGGGCTGGCTGGCCATGACCTTCCTGTTCGGTGCCGGCTTCATCGGCATGGAGATCAACGAGTTCCACATGCTGATCTCCGAGGGCTTCGGTCCTAGCCGCAGCGGCTTCCTGTCCGGGTTCTTCACCCTGGTCGGCACCCACGGTCTGCACGTGACCAGCGGTCTGATCTGGATGGCGATCATGATGTACCAGGTACAGAAAAACGGCCTGACGGCGACCAACAAGACCCGTCTGAGCTGCCTGAGCCTGTTCTGGCACTTCCTGGACGTGGTGTGGATCTGCGTATTCACCGTTGTTTATCTGATGGGGACTATGTAAATGGCTAACGCTCATTCCCACGATAGCCACGACGCTAGCCACGGCAGCGTCAAGTCTTACGCTATCGGCTTCATCCTGTCGGTGATCCTGACCGTCATTCCTTTCGGCCTGGTGATGTACCCGTCGCTGCCGAAATCGCTCACCCTGTGGATCGTCCTGGCGTTTGCGGTGATCCAGGTGCTGGTGCACCTGGTGTACTTCCTCCACCTGGACCGTTCCGCCGCGCAGCGTAACAACGTGATTGCATTTGTGTTCGCCGCGATCGTGATTGTCCTGCTGGTTGGCCTGTCGCTGTGGATCATGTTCAGCATCCACACCAACATGATGGCGAAGTGAGGTAAATCCGGATGTCCTTGAAGCACTTTATCCAAATCACCAAACCGGGGATCATTTTCGGTAACGTGCTTTCAGTGGCAGGCGGATTTTTCCTGGCCTCGAAAGGGCATGTCGATCTGGCCATCTTCCTGGCCGCCATGATCGGCACGTCCCTGGTGGTCGCTTCCGGTTGCGTGTTCAACAACTGCATCGACCGCGACATCGACCTGAAGATGGAACGTACCAAGAACCGGGTGCTGGTCCAGGGCCTGATCTCCCTGAAACTGGCCCTGGTCTTCGCGACCGTCCTGGGTGTTGCCGGCGTTGCGCTGTTGTACAAGGTGGCCAACCCGTTGGCTGCGCTGTTCGCGGTGATCGGTTTCGTCATCTACGTCGGCTTCTACAGCCTGTACCTCAAGCGCAAGTCGGTTCACGGCACGCTGGTGGGCAGTCTGTCGGGGGCGATGCCGCCGGTGATCGGTTACGTCGCTGTGACCAACAGCTTCGACATGGCCGCACTGACGCTGCTGGTGATGTTCAGCCTGTGGCAGATGCCGCATTCCTACGCCATCGCGATCTTCCGCTTCAACGATTACCTGGCCGCCTCGATTCCGGTGTTGCCGGTGAAGCGCGGGATTCAAGTGGCGAAGAAGCACATCCTGATCTACATCCTGGCCTTCCTCGTGGCGACCTTGATGCTGACCTTCAGCGGCTACGCCGGCATGAGCTACCTCGCCGTCGCCGCGGCCATGGGCATGTACTGGCTGTACATGGCCTGGACCGGCTACAAGGCAGTGGATGACACGGTCTGGGCACGCAAGCTGTTCGTGTTCTCGATCTTCACCATTACCGCGTTGAGCGTGATGATGTCCCTGGACTTCAAAGTGCCGAGCGAGTTGTTGCTGACGTACGCGCCTTAAGTGTCGGATGCTGTAACGAAAAACCCCGCCCTTTGAGAAAAGGCGCGGGGTTTTTTATTGAGGGTTTTCCAGTGGATTGAAAGCCAGGACAGCTCGTCAGGTAGATCATTCATCGGTTGCCTGACTATAAGCAAATTGCCTATAGTTTGTCAGTGCGAACCGTATTCTTCGAAACCTCTTCCTTCACTGCCACCGTTGGCAATTATCTGACGGACGATGCGTATCGCGCGTTGCAAACCCATATGCAGCTGAATCCGCAGGCCGGCGACGTCATGCCTCGAACAGGCGGCTTCCGAAAGTTGCGCTGGGCAGATGGCCGTCGAGGTAAAGGCAGGCGAGGTGGCTTGCGGGTTATCTATTATTGGCTTATGAATGATGGCCAGTTCTGGATGTTTGCAATTTATGACAAAGATGAGCTTGAGAATTTGAGCGCCGACCAAGAGAAAGCGCTCAAGAAAGCCATAGAGACAGAGTTGAAAGTACGGGGTACCCCATGAAAAAGCGCGACCTGTTTGCAGAATTGATGCAGGGCGTTGATGAGATGGCGGCTCAACGCGAAGGCAAGATCACGTTGCGCAATACGTCAATTGAGGACATCCCTGCGCCTGAGGTAGGGGCGCAAGAGATCGTTGCACTGCGAGAAAAGTTACATATGTCTCAAGCCGTTTTTGCCAAGCGTATTCGAACCAGTCCGAGCACCCTGAGGAATTGGGAGCAGGAAAAATCGAGACCTAATGCCCAAGCTGCCTTGCTGATCAGGCTGGTGGAGAAATTCCCAGACATGGTTGATCGACTGGCAGCTGTTTGAGCAAATGATGGAATTGCTAAAAAAGCCCCGCCCTTTGAGAAAAGGGCGGGGCTTTTTCATTTACGTCCCGTTGTTACACGGTGCATCGAGCACCTTCGCCACATCATCGATGATGGCCTTGCTCATATCCTGCAGAAAATGCGATGCCCAGGCATACCGGTCGCTATCGCGGGGCGCCACGGTTGATGCGGAACAGCGGTTGGGTGGCGTGGAAGGAGAAGGGGTGATGCCGATGGTTTCCAGGTCTTGAGGGTTGGTCATTGGGCACCTCCTGTGGTTGGGAGGTGACGGGGGACAGCTGGCACAGATGCATAAATTTTGAACGGATTGTGGGCGTGCATAAAGGAGAACTCCGATGGGTGCCTACATCGTGTTCGAGTTATCAGGCCCGGTCGCTGAATTGGCAGCGATGCATCGAAGTTAGCGTGCGGGAGGCGGGGATCACAATCGTAGCGATCTGGCGGTGGATGTCATGCCGCCAGCAATTGCTATGTCCGACGCGGTCCCCTGTGGCGAGGGAGCTTGCTCCCGCTCGGCTGCGCAGCAGTCGCTTAGGCCTATAAATTCGGTATATCAGAAGAAAATGCAGGGGATCGCTTCGCACTCCAGCGGGAGCAAGCTCTCTCGCCACAGGGGAGTGATGCGGTTACTTTTTGCAATCGTCTAGCAACCGGAGAAACCGCTCCCGCACCTGAAGGTTATCGCTGTGCGCCACGTTGAAACGCAGAAAGTGACTGGCATCCGGCGCTTTGCTGAGCAGGGTGCCAGGCGCCAGCACCAGGTCGATGTCCAGACCCTTCCTCGCCAACGTTTCGGCATGATGCCCTTCGGGCAGACGCGTCCAGATGAACAACCCTTCATGCGGCAGCGAAGAAACGGAACAACCCGCCTCCACCAGCCAGCTCGACACCCGACTGCTCGATTCGTAAAGCCGATCCACCGTGCGCCGCGTGTGTTTGGCGTAGCTGCCATCACTGAGCATGGTGCAGATAATCTGTTCCGCCAGTTCCGACGTCATGCCACCGCAGGCCATTTTCAGGGTGACCATCCGGGCTGCCAGTTGCGGCGAAAGCACCGCATAGCTGACCCGACTGTTCGCCGTCAGGGTCTTGGAGAAACCGGAGACATAACTGACATTGTCCAGCCCACCTGCTGCCAGGCGCGGCGTGGTTCGTTGTTGCATATCGCAATACAAATCATCTTCGACGATGTGAAAGCCATAACGGTGGCTCAACTCCAGCAAGCGATAGACCTGCGCCGGGGAGAACGAGTGCCCGGTCGGGTTGTGCAGGGTGTTATTGGTCATGTAGAGCACGGGCCGATGGGTAATCAGCAATTGTTCCAAGGCGTCCAGGTCCATGCCCTCGGCGGCACGGGGAATGGTGATGACCCGAGCGCCATGCAAGGCCAGGTTGGTGTGCATGGTGAAGTAGCACGGATCGTCGAGCAGCACCGTGTCGCCGGGTTTGACCAGCAGACGCATCAGCATGTCGATGGCCTGCACGGTGTTGGCGGTGGTGATGATCTGGTCCACCGGCACTTCGATGCCCAAGGTCGCCAGTTTGACCCGCAACGCTTCGCGCAGTGGCAGGTAACCGGCAGCGACGCCGTATTCGCCCATGCGCAGGGAGGTTGCGCGCAGGGTGCCACGCACGGCTTTCAGCAATTCTTCTGCCGGTAGCCACGAGGAAGGCAGGAAACCGGCACCCGGGCGCAGCGCGCCATTGTCCTGCAGTACCGCGCGGCGGACCACGCTCAGTGTGTCTTGAGGTTGCAGGTCCGGGCCGGCATCGGTCTTGAGCGTGAGGCTGGAACGGTGCACGTAATGCCCCGAACCCTGGCGTGAAACCACCAGACCCTTGGCCCGCAGGCGATCCAGCGCATCCACCACCGTGGACTTGCCCACGTTCATCAGCTCGGAGAGTTCGCGAATCGGCGGCAGCCGCGAGCCGTGAGGCAGCCCGCCCTGGCTGATCGCCACCGACAATTGATCGACGATCTGCTGGACCAGCGGCACTCCCGGCTGGAACTCGATGGCGGCGATCACTGCTCGCTGAACCTGCATTTTACTGGTCTCTCCGGCAGTAAAGTTCGTTTGATTCTATACGAACTTGCTCTGATGAAAACAAGCGACTCTCTCTACCATCACCTTACAGACTTTCCTGATTGTTCGCGCTGGACGCCTGAACAGTCGCTGGTTCCAGAGGTGTTGCATGAGTGTTCAAACAACGGTCGCCGTCGCCAAACCGGTGATCAACATTCGCCTGTTCACGATCCGGATCATCACCGCCGTGTCGCTGTTTGCCGTGCTGGGCAAGGCCAACGTCTGGCTCGACACCGCCACCAACAGCATCCTCGCCCTCGGGTATCGGGCCTTGCTGTTGCTGCTGCCGCTGACATTGCTGGTGCTCGGCCGTCGGTCACTGAGCGTTACGCTCATGTGCGCCGCCCTCGGATTGGTGTTGCTGGCAGTCACCAGCAACCAGGGCATTGTGATGTTTGCCGCAGCGTTGTTCGCCTACGGCATTGCCATTGCCGGTTACCTGATCAAGAGCGAAGCCGCCCAGACCAAAGAGGGCGCGGCCTACAACCGTGTCGCCATGAACATGGGCAGTCTGGTGGCGGGGTTGATCCTGCTTTCCCCGCTGCTGACCCCAACCCTGTTTTTCCTCGGTGCCGCGGGTTTCGTCCTGCTGTGCCTGCCCATCGCCATGGGCGCGACCTTCACCACGCAGTCGGTAGTCGCCCAACCAAACACCCACGACGGCAGCGGCTGGCGCAACAAGCTGCCGTGGGTGATCGCTGGCGTCATCATGGGTATCAAGCTGTTCGGCGTGTTCTCGATCCTGCCCCAGGCGATCCTGCTCAAGACCGGTGAATTGCCGGCCTGGTACGGCTTGATGCTGATCCTCAACAGCGCCGTGGTGGTGTTCGCCCAGGTGCCGGTGATGAAACTGATCGAGCGTACCGGGCGCTTCAAAGTGGTTGCTGTCATCGGGATCATCATCGGCGGCTTCGCCGTGCTCTCGTCGCCGGATGCGTTCCACGTCGAAACCCTCGCCGGCGCGTTGATCTGGGTGGCGCTGCTGTCCATCGCCGAGTGCGCGTTCAGCTATCTCGATTACTTCTCCGTCAAGCAAAACAACATGTTCGTCAAGGAAGTGTCCCTGGGCGTTGGCGCCGGGCTGACGGTATTGATCATGCGAGTCATGCCACCGCCCTATAGCGCACTGGTACTGGCCGCTATCGGCGCGGGCGGCATCCTCGCCTGGTACTGGCTCAACCGTAGGGCCAACGCGTCACTGCACGACTGAGTCACCGCGTTTGCGTTTTTTACTCCACAGGTCGGAGGTTTCATGAACACCACGTCATGCGTAGTAGTGGTCGGGTACAACGGCAACCGGGTTCACGATATCCAGAAGCTGCGCGACCTCTGCAAGACACTCTATAACGCCAGGTTGATCCTGGTGGTCGAGCAGATTCAGCCCGATGACGATCAGGTCGCGGATCACGTCTGCACGGCCTCGATGGCGCCGCAGGACATCGCCGATTCCGTCGATCTGCTGGTCGGTTGCCTGGGTGCCGATCGCTGGAAGCTGATCGGCGTCCTGCCATTTTCCGACCGTGGTGTGTTGCTGGGTGCCGCGTTGGCCACCCGTTTCGACCTTCCCGGCATTACCCCCGGCGAGGCGCGGGCGGGGCTGGACAAACAGATCTTTCGCAAGCTGGAAGCGGCCGCCGACACAGCGCCGGAGGACTACCGCCCGGTGTTTTCCGCACGTATCGAAAGCCTGGGGGAACTGCGTCAGCGGGTGGTCGAACTGGGCGGCAAGGCCTTCATCAAACCGGCCTGCGAAGGCGCCAGCCGAGGTTGCCGCGTTATCCATCATCCGTCCGAATGTGACGACGCCTGGCAGGCGCTCAAGCCCTATCGCGAAGGCGGCATCGTCCTCGAAGAGTTGATTCAGAACGCCCGTGAATACAGCTGGGATTACGTCGCGGGCAGCACCTGGGTCACCGAGAAAACCACCACCGAAGGCGCCTATCGCGCGGAGATCCAGCAAGTGGTGCCGGCGCCGCTGGCGGCTGACGTACAGGCGCGCCTGGCGGCTGCCGGCCGACACATGTCCGGACTGGTGTCGCTGGAAAACGGCGCCTATCACAACGAGGTCTTCCTGCGCCGCGACGGCCTGACCTCGGCGGTGGAAACCAACATGCGCCCCGGCGGCATGCACATCTGGGACCTGGCGCGTCTGGCGTTCATCGATTTCGATCCATGGGAACGCTGGGTCCGCTGGGCGGTGGAAGGCAAGGTCGACCATCGCGACCCCGTTGCCCGTGGCTATTGCGGCATTCGTCTGCTCCGGGCGCCGGCCGGTGGTCTTTTGCGCTACGTGCCGGACATCGAAACCCTGGCCCGGGAGCTGGACATCGAGCTGGTCGAGGCGGTGTACGCCAAGCGCCTCAGTGATTCAGTCACCGCACTGGTGAAGGACAACACGTCGTTTATCGGCCACATCGTTTTGTTCGACGAAAACTACGGGCAGCTCAGCGACAACCTGCTGCGCCTGGCAGAGGCGATCGAGTCGCGCGTCGAAGTCACCTGCCTGGCGGCGCCGGCGAGAGCCGTGGGTTGAGCCTTCGGGATCAAAGTTCCAAGCATTATTGGTTTAAGAGGGTTGAGTGAATGATTGAGCAAAAAATGTCGTGT
This sequence comes from Pseudomonas sp. NFX71, assembly GCF_048079215.1. Taxonomy (NCBI): domain Bacteria; kingdom Pseudomonadati; phylum Pseudomonadota; class Gammaproteobacteria; order Pseudomonadales; family Pseudomonadaceae; genus Pseudomonas; species Pseudomonas sp. NFX71. Next base: position 3,041,943 of record NZ_CP182230.1, read on the forward strand.
GACGAGCGGTTCATCGCCCTGGCGAAAGAACTCAACTACGACATCTACGGCGAGAACACCGTGGGCGGACGTTACGCACCGCTGGTGCGGCATCACGATGAAATCTACGTCAGCGGCCTGGTCCCGCGCATGAGCGGCAAAATGCAATACCCGGGCAGGGTCGGGCTTGAGCTCAGCCTGGCGGATGCCCAAGCGGCCGCCAGCATCAGCGCCATGCGCGGGCTGGCACTGATCGTCGATGCCATCGGTTCGCTGGACAAGATCAAGTCGTTGATACGGGTCACGGTGTACGTGAAGTGTACGGCGGACTTTGTTGACCTGAGTGAAGTGGCCAACGGTGCATCGGATGTCTTCAGTCATGTGCTGGGCGATGCGGGGAAACATACGCGAACCACTGTCGGCGTTTATCAGTTACCGAAAAATGCCGCCGTGGAAGTTGACATGATTGTGGCGCTGCGGCCTTCGGTGTTGTGAGTGTTAGTTACTCGGCTTTACAGTGATTGATTGTTCGCCTAGTGTCTGGTCACTCAAAGTCGATAATAAGTCGGTGTGTGCGGATGAATAACATTCAAGGTGGGTTTTTTTCATATAAGGACTTTCGCCAGAGTTTGAACCAACCGCCGGTCAATGCCCGGGTGTGGAAGGGGGATGAACTCACAGGCATGCGTCAGAACCTCAAGGACAGCGAGGTCGATATTGTCGCGCTGGCCCACGACGACAGCACCGAAGGCTGCAAGTTGACGCCAGGGATGGCGGTGTCCATGCAATGGTTGAAACCCGGCACGACGCTGAATGGCCATGCGCATTCGTGGTGGCACCTGTTCATCATTCAGTCTGGCAGCGGCGCGTTGACCCTGGGCGATGCCGATGCAGTTAACGTCAGCCCCGGCGACGTGTTGCTGGTGCCAGCCTGGACCCGCCACGGCTTCGTCAACACCAGCGCCACTGAGCCGCTGGCGATGCTCAACATGAGCAACATGCCCCAGATGGCGCAGCTCTCCAGTGCGGCAGACGCCACGGTCTGACACGCTCGATCTTCCCCTCTGTTACCCACCAGGGAGTCCGCATTCGCAGACTCCCTTTTTTGTTTCTGTCCGCTGGATTTTTGAAGTTCTGTATCCGTAGAAACAGATAATTTCTGTATCTGTTCAGCGCTTAACCAACTAACTACGATCGTTTCCAATGCAACGGATTATTGTGGTTAAGCAAGGGAGCGTTCTATGGAAAGTACGAAGCTGAAACTTTATGTTGGCGCGGATTTTGTCAGTGCTTTTGCAATGTCGGCCTATGTGGCGTTGAAAGAAAAGCAACTTTCGTTTGAACTTGTCACGCTGGAATTGAAAGCGCGTGAGAACTATCAGGCGAGTTATCAAGATGTCTCGTTGACCTGCAAGATCCCCACCTTGGTTCACGAAGGTTTCGCATTGTCGGAATCCTCGGCCATTGCCGAATACCTGGATGAAATAGCGCCGGGGCATCCCAAACTGTTCCCGCTGGACATCAAGCAACGCGCCCGCGCCCGTCAGCTCCAGGCCTGGTTGCGCAGTGATCTGTTGGTCATTCGCAAAGAGCGTCCGGCCGACCTCATTTACTTCGGCAAGAAAGAAACCCCGTTGTCGGATGAAGCCCAGGCAGCTGTCGCAAGGCTGTTCTTTGTCGCCGACCGGTTGCTGGAGGAGGGCGCGGACCATCTGTTCGGAGACTGGAGCATCGCCGACACGGACCTGGCAATCATGCTCAACCGACTGGTTGCCAATGGCGATCGCGTTCCTGCGCGGCTCGCGGCCTATGTGCGCCGGCAATGGGATCGCGACAGCGTCCGGGCCTGGATGGACATAGAGCGCGTAGCGCCGGCCATTCAGTAAAAACCGCCAGGCAATCACCAGGAGCGCTGCCATGCAGGGACTGTCGGAGCAGGAAAGATACAAACCCTATAACTCACGCACCATTCGCGACACGCCGTACTGGCAAAAACTGACGCCAGCGCTGCAGGAGGCCATGACCGTAGTGGCCCGGGTCATGCCATTTCGCACCAATGACTACGTCCTCGGCACGCTGATCGACTGGAGCAACATTCCGGATGACCCGATTTTCCGCATGACCTTCCCCCACAAGGACATGTTGCTGCCGGACGAGTACGCGTCGCTCAAGCAACTGATCGAACGGGATGACGCCGTCGCCATCAAGCGTCGGATCGAGGCGATCTGGCTGCGCATGAACCCGCATCCGGCCGGGCAGCTGACACACAACGGCGCGACCCTCGACGGAAAAGTCCTGCCAGGCATACAGCACAAGTACCGCGAGACCGTGCTGTTTTTCCCCGGTGCCGGTCAGACGTGTCACGCGTACTGCACGTTCTGTTTCCGCTGGGCGCAGTTCATCGGCGAGGAAGAACTCAAGTTCAACGCGCGTGAGTCCCAGGAGCTGGTGAATTACCTGCGGGTGCACACCGAGGTGACCGACGTGCTCATCACCGGGGGCGATCCGATGATCATGAACACCCGATCGCTGGCGGGGTACATCGAGCCGCTGCTGGAGCTGCCTCACCTCAAAAGCATCCGCATCGGCACCAAATCCGTGGCGTACTGGCCGCAACGGTTTGTCAGCGACAAGGACGCGCCGGAACTGTTGGAGCTGTTTAAACGGATCGTCGCGGCGGGCAAACACCTGTCGGTCATGGGGCACTACAACCACCCGGTGGAGATCCGCCAGGGCATCGCCCGCGAGGCCGTCGAGCGCATTCGCTCCACCGGGGCGACCTTGCGCATGCAGGCGCCGGTGATCCGCCACATCAACGAAAACCCCGCCGATTGGGCGGCGCTCTGGACTGAGGGCGTGCGGCTGGGAGCGGTGCCTTATTACATGTTTGTCGAGCGCGATACCGGGCCGAGCCACTACTTCGCGATGCCGCTGGCACGGGCTTTCGAGATTTTCCAGGCGGCTTACCGAACGGTGTCCGGGCTGGCGCGTACGGTGCGCGGGCCATCCATGAGCACGTTTTACGGGAAGGTGTTGATCAACGGCATCGAGACCCTGGCCGGGGAAAAAGTCTTCGTGTTGCAGTTTCTTCAGGCACGCGATCCGCAGTGGGTATTGCGCACCTTCTATGCGCGGTTCGATCCGCACGCGACCTGGTTCGATGAGCTGCGGCCGGCGTTTGGCGAGCGCTCGTTTTTCTTTCAGCCGGAGCCAGTAGCGGTGCCCGAATTGATACCGGTCCTGCTCGAAACGGCGTAGGACGATTAATCAGGAGATAGGGACATGAGCAGTATTCCGTTTGATCAGCGAGAAGGTTTTATCTGGCTCGACGGCGAGTTCGTCGAGTGGTCCGAGGCGCGCTTGCATGTGCTGACCCATGGTTTGCATTACGCGAGCACCGTGTACGAAGGGGAGCGTGTCTACAACGGCAAGATCTTCAAACTGCGTGAACACAGCGAGCGCCTGTATCGCTCGGCGCAGTTGATGGATTTCGCGATTCCCTACGAGCTGGCCGAACTGGAAGCGGCCAGCCATGAACTGCTGCAACGCAACAACGTGGTCGACGGTTATCTACGGCCGGTGGCGTGGCGCGGCAGTGAAATGATCTCCACGTCGGCGCGCTTCAACCGTGTGCACGTGGCGATCGCCTGCTGGCAATGGCCGAGTTACTTCGACCCGGCGGGGCACATGGGCGGCATTCGCTTGAAGACCGCCGAGTGGCGTCGTCCGCCACCCAGCAGCAGCCCGTTCGAAGCCAAGGCGTCCGGGCATTACCAGATCGCCACACTCAGCAAGCACGACGCGGAAAACAACGGCTATCACGATGCGCTGATGCTTGACTGGCGCGGCCACGTCGCCGAAGCCACCAGCGCCAACGTGTTCTTCGTCAAGGACCGGACGTTGCACACGCCGCTGCCCGATTGTTTTCTCAATGGCATCACCCGTCAGACCATCATCGAATTGGCCGGCGCGCTGGATTACCAGGTGGTGGAGCGCACGATTCTTCCTACGGAGCTTGGCGACTTCGATGAGTGCTTTCTGACGGGCACCGCAGCCGAAATCACGCCCGTGCAAAGCATCGACGAACAACGCTACCGACCGGGCAACGCCTGTCGCGAATTCATTGCCGCTTACACCTCAACCGTTAACGCCTGATAAACCGCCAGGAACACCACCATGTCAGATCAAGGGATTGTTGCGTCTACACCTTACGTTTCACTGGGCCATCGCCATGATGAATTGTCGTCCCGTGGCTGGACGGTGCTGACCCCTGCCGAATTTGCCTACGATGTCGTCGGCACGCTGCTGGAGTTCGGACGGATCATTCCGCAATTCAACGGGCAGACGGCGTTCGCCATTACCCGCAAGCCGGGGTATGAAGCGTTGCCGTACTCCCAGAGCATGAACGGCATCGGCCCGCACACCGAAGCGCCGGTCTATGGACCGCCGCCGCGTTATCTGGCGTTGCATTGTCACCAACAAGCGACATGCGGTGGCGGGCATACGGGGCTGGTGGACGGGTATGAACTCCTGCGGTTCCTTGAACGCACCGAACCCGAGCTGCGTGAATGGATCGACGACACACCCGTGGAGTTCGTCGCCACCGCCAAACCGGGTGAGGCGGCGCAAACCAGGGTCAAGGAGTACATCCTGACGCCTACAGAGGAGGGGGACATTTTCCGTTTCAGCTACAACCAGTTTCACTACGGCGATGTGAATCCTTCCGAGGACGATTTGCAGCAATCGAAGGTGACGAGCAGTTCATCGCCCTTGGCCAGGTTCGCGCTGCTCGGCGAGGAATATTTCATCCAGCACAACACGCCGGTGCTGATTCCCGACGGCTGCATGCTGATTTGGGACAACTGGCGAATGATCCACGCCCGCAGTCGATACACTGACCCGGCGCGAAACCTGACCCGCTATTGGCTGGCCTGATTCATCCGTCGCTCACTATTTCATCGGCGTACCCCTCAGCGGGTACGCGTCCTACAGGTATCGCGTCATGCAAACAGCAATCGAGATCGCCAAGGTCGATCATCAACTGGTCGTGCGGCTTAATCAGGCCTGGACCAAAAGGGCCACGGTGTGCGCGCCGGACAAGGCCTCGGCCAGCGAAGCGTTCGATCCGGCACGCCCGGATTATCCAGAGTGCATGGTGCCGTTCTTCCATCACCCGAAATTCCAGGCCCTGAGCGACGAGCTCAAAAGCACCGTGGTGACCTGGGGCTGGATCGGCTACAACCTGCGTACCGTTACGGCGGAAGAGCACGTCGTGAATCCGGCGCTGAGCGTCATTGCCAATCAGTACCTGGGCAAAAACGACTGGCATTTTCGCGAGGCGATGCAGCAGACGTTGATCGACGAGCACTACCACACGCTCATGCATCTTCGCGCCATCGAGCGAACCAAAGAGGACCGCGCACTCGATCAGGATCTGGAATTGCCGCCGTCGGTGACCTATTTGCGGCTTGTCGCATTGCGTGAAAAATTGCCCGAGCAATGGCAGCGTGACCTGGCGGCGATCACCTTTGCGGTGGTGGCCGAGATCAGTGTCAACGCTTACCTGGATCTGCTGGCCGACGATCAAACCATTCAACCGCAAAACCGCCGCGTGGCAGAGCTGCACAACCGCGACGAATACGCTCACAGCAAGATTCTCGCTGAAGTGGCGAAGGTCATGTACGCGAACATGCAGCCGACTCAGCGGGCATTTTTCGCACAGACGTTGTCTGTGGCGCTGAGTGCCTTTGTCGCCCAGGACTACTCGATGTGGGAGGCGATTCTGACGCAACTCGGTGTCGAGGATGCGGCGCTGATCATTGCCGACACCCGGGAGAGCAACAAGAACGCCACGATCATGCGTGACTACAGCGGCCTGCATCGTCTGGCGCAGGATCTGGGAATCAGCGACGAGATCGATTTCGACTTCCGTCCGACCCTCAAAACAGCGGCTGTGGCCTGATTCAGGAGGTGAAAATGTCCGTTCCTGTGTACGAAGTGTTCGCCATCCGTGTCGGCGCCAATGCCCAGCGCACCGCGCGGGAGAACTTTCTTTATGACGCCTGCTGCGGTGATCCCAATGCGTCGATGCCACTGGATTACTACTTCTGGGTCATTCGCAACGAGCAGCAGGTCATCGTGGTCGACACCTGTTTTCAACCGGCTACGGCGGATCGGCGCAACCGTCAGATGTATCGCCTGCCGGAAGAATCCCTGCGCCAACTGGACATCGATCCGGCGCAGGTCGAGAACCTGATTCTTACCCATTTGCACTGGGATCACGCGGGCAACCTGGGGCTGTTTCCAAAAGCCACGGTGCATTTGCAGGAAGCGGAACTGCGCTTCTGCACCGGCCCGAAAATGGCCCATCGCACGGTAAACAAAACCTATGAAGTCGAAGACGTCATGTCGGCGCTGCCACCGCTGTTCGAAGGCCGGTTGCGCTTGCATACCGGCACGGTCGAGGTCGTTCCCGGGGTGACGCTGCACCCGGTGGGCGGCCATACGCCGGGTAGCCAGGTGGTGCGGGTGAATACAGGGCGAGGGTGGATTGTTCTGGCGTCGGATGCGGCGCATTTGTGGGCGAACATTCGCCAGCGCAGTCCGTTTCCGATCATTGATGATCTGGCGCAGTCGCTTGAGGCGTTTATTGAAATCGACCGTTTGGCTGACAGCGAGGACCACGTTATTCCCGGGCATGACCCACTGATCGCCGAGCGATTCCCGCACTGGAATAACGATCCGCATATCATTTGTCTGCACCAGCCAGCGATTTGAAAATCCCCCCGTGGGTGTCAGCCTTGCTTTGCCAGTAAGCGGCCAAGGGTCTGCAACGCCTCATCGATCTTCGGCGAATACGGCGCCCCACACCCAATCCGCACAAAGTGGCCAAAGCGCTGGGTATTGGAAAAGATATCCCCAGGTGAAATCTGAATGCCCTCTTTCAGCGCCTCACGAAAAAGCGCCATGGCCGAACAGTGTCCAGGCAGTTCCACCCACAGCAATGTACCGCCCCGAGGGGCGGTCACGCAGGTGCCGGGTGGGAAATAGCGGGTGATCGCGGCACTCATCTGTTGGCGTTGTTGCGTCAGGGTTTTCCTCAGACGACGCAGGTAACGCTCATAGGACGGTGTTTTCATGAACGCACCTGCTGCCAGTTGCGACAACGTCTCACAGCCTCGGGTCTGGGTGTGTTTGAGCATTTCCACGCGCTCGTGCCATTTTCCCGCGCTGATCCAGCCCAGGCGCAGGCCCGGTGCCAGGGTTTTGTTCAGCGAGGCGCAATAGATCACGTTGTCACTGCAGTCCCAGTGTTTGAGCGTGGACAATGGCTGCTCGGTATCCACCAGGTCACCATAGGTGTCATCTTCGATCAGCACGGTGCCGTGCTCGGCACACAGTTGCACCAGCCGCGCCTTGTTGGCGTCGGGCATGATGCTGCCCAGGGGGTTTTGCAGGTTGGGAATGACGATCAGCGCCCGAATCCGTTCGGGGCTTTGCAGCAGTTGTTCCAGTGCGAACAGATTGATGCCCGCGTGGGCCGTTGCCGGGACTTCCAGTACCCGCAGGTTCAGGCTTTCGAGAATTTGCAGCAGGCCGTAGAAGGTCGGCGACTCCACGGCCACGGTGTCACCGGGTTGGGTCACGGCACGCAAGGCCAGGTTGATGGCTTCGGTTGCGCCGTTGGTGATCACAATCTTCTCGGCAGTCAAATTGGCTTTGGCGGTCAGCGCCCGTCGCGCCAGGATGCTGCGCAATGCGAGGTTGCCGCAGGTCGAGCCTTGAACCCCCAGCAAATGATGATCCTGACGCAGCGCCTTGATCATATGCTCCTGCAAAATCTTCAACGGATAGAGCGCCGGCGCACAGTACGCGCTGGCGAAATTGACCTTGATCGTCGCACGCTGGCTGGCCTTGAGTACCGATGACACCTGCTCGTGAATGCCGAGATAGACGTCGGTGTCGAGAGGCGGGGGCGTGGTCGCGACAGGTTTGGGCAAGGTGTCCGGCTGGCGAATGTAGTTGCCGGAACGCGGGCGGGCTTCCAGCACGCCGTAGTCCTCCAGCTCCCGGCAAACCTGCACGGCGGTCGACAGGCTGACGGCGTGTTTTTCCATCATCAGCCGAATGGAGGGAAACCGTTCACCGGTTTTCAAGGTGCCGCTGCGGATCGCGTCGAGGTAGTGGTTGGCTAACTGACGGTACAAAGGGGTCGTGTGCATGATGACCTCAGCAATCGCACCACTGAAGTCTTGAGCTGGAAAGTGAGTTGACGCTCCCCGCAGGCGGACCCGTGGTGCTCAAGGGTGAAGGGAAGTGTTTATTCGGGTGTCGATACTGTGAGAGTAATCGTGCTTTTAGCGGAATCGCGGGCAATAAAAAGCCCCGCTCTAGGGCGGGGCTCTCGAGTGTGCAAGTGAGCTACCTGTGGCGAGGGAGCTTGCTCTCGCTTGAGTGCGCAGCACTCACAAAAATCGACAATTGCAGTCAGATTCTTGGGGCCGCTACGCAGCCCAACGTCGGAACGCTTGGAGCAAGCTCACTCGCTACAATGAATCGTGTTACTGCGCGGCGATGCTGTAGCCATCGAATGCGGTTTGCTGCTGGAGTGCAGTAATGATGTTTTTGCGGTTGACCGCTTGTTCTGTCCCGGCGCTGTCCAGGAACGTCTCGTTTTCCAGTTCGGCTTCATCGCCCTCGCCGACGAAAGTGAAGCCCAGGAATTCCAGTGCTTCACGGTCAACGTTCAGTCGCGAGCGTGGAGTACGCAGCGGCAGGGTGACGCTCACGCCATCCTTGCTGATGGTGAACACTTCGACTTCTTTCTTGGCTCGGGCGGTTTTGCTCTTGCCACTGGCCGGGTTGCTGATGGCTAGATGCGTCTGGTTCAGCACCTTCAATGCCAGGCCGTAGACGATTTCCTGAAACGCCGGATCGTCCTTGAAGCTGGAAAGAATGCGGCTGATCGAGAATTTGCTGCTCAGGTCTTCGAGGGCCGCGATGTCGGCGGCTTCGGCGTCCTTGAGTTGCTTGAGCTCGCCCATCAGTTCATAGGCTTTGTCGTCGTCGAAGCGGTCGTGGGCCTGGCGAATCGCGGCGCGCAGCTCGCGGATCTGATCGCTTTCACGAGTTGACTGGAAAGCATCCAGAACCATCTCGCTGATGGTCTTGGCCTGGGGCACGTGCTGTGAAAGATTGATGGAGTTTTCGTATTCCGCTTTGGACGACAAGGTGACTACGGATTCAGCGGTATTGGAATCGGACATTGAAATTTCACTACTTCTTTAAACTTGGGTTGAGGCGAGAAAGCGCTGGGCCTTTTCAGGCCGCCTAATCTATTGGACCGAGGCGGCGTTGTCACGGATTCCCGGCGGGCGCGGTCTTCAGGGACCGGAACACCTGATGAAACCGGATCGAACGTCCGCAGAACAAACCGCTCGCAAAGCCTGATGCACAGGCCTTGAGCAACACCATCGGCAGCGTGGCCGAGTGCTCCGGATCAACCTCGGCCTGATAGCCAAAGAAATAGTTAACGGCGAAAAACAAAAGGTAGAGCAACAGGGTTTTTGCGGTGCCCGGCACGATCAGCGCGGTTTGCGATTGATCCAGCTCGATACCCTTGTGAGAAAAAACCAGCAGTGCGACGCCGATACCTGCGATGACCGCAGCCAACCAGCAACTGATTGTAAGTGACGGGTTGAGCGTCAGATTCAGCGAATACAGCGACCAACCCAACAAAATCGGCGGTGTGATCAGCAATGAAGTTTTGCTTTCGTGAGTCGGGGAGAGGGCTTTGATGCCGTAGTAACAGAGCAGTAAAAACAGTGCGTAAACCCACAGCGGGGTGTTTTGCTGGGTATTGAGCATCGAACAGCGTCCTTGCCGAAAAGTGATGTCGGGATCGGTTGCGGCAACTATTTCCCTGGCGAATTCAGATTCATGGAGCGCACCGCCCATTGCTCTGCGGTCTGTTGATCGACCGGTAACGTGAAGCGAAAGGTCGCGCCACGTCCGGGCACATCGATCAGCTGAATATCGCGACCGTGCAGTTGCAGGATCCGATGCACGATTCTCAGCCCGAGTCCGCCATCGCGTCGTGCACCGCCAATGTTGAACGGGCGCAGGAACAACCCTTCGCGCAGTTCCGGTGCGATGCCGGGGCCGGTGTCGCTGACGGTGACTTCGATAAACGATCCTTGTGGGCGCAGGCTCAGTTCGATGTCCCCACCTTGAGGGGTATGACGCAGGGCATTGTCGAACAGGTTGGTGAGAACCCGCTCGATCAGCCCCAGGTCTGCGCAAGCAGCCGCCACGTTGGGCGCGAAGCTGGCCTTCAGTTCAACCTGGCGCGCTTCGGCGGTGAGTTCGAATTTCTGGAAGATGTCCTGCACCAGGTCGGTCAGGGAGAAGCGCTCCAGCACGGGCTGCACGAAACCGTGTTCCAGGCGCACCAGCTCCAGCAACGATTGCGCCAGGCCACCGACCTTGCGGCTTTGATCCAGCGCGATGCCCAGGTAGCGGCGACGGTCGGCGGGGGACAGCGTGGCGTCCTTGAGCGACAGGGTTTCCAGATAACCGTGCAACGACGCCAAAGGCGTACGCAGGTCGTGGGAAATGTTCGCCACCAGTTCGCGGCGTTCCTGATCCTGGCGGGTCAGCGAGCGCCATTGTTCGCTGAGGCGCGCCTGCATCTGCCGGAAGGTGGCGTCGAGGATGGCGATTTCGTCGTGGCTGGCGGTTTTTTCCGCCGGCGCTGGCACGGGTGGCGTCGCCGGGACGCCATCAATGTCGAACTGGCTGACGGTTTCGGTCAAACGGCGCAATGGCCGGGTGATCAGGGCAAATGCGGTGAGGCCGGCAATCAGGCAAAGCAATGCGACCAGTCCGATGGACAGCAGGGCCGTGTTGAGGGCTGCGCTGGTGGCGCCCCGTTCCGCCAGGCGATCGTGGTCTTCGCCGAGCAACACCACGTAAAGATAACCGACAGGTTTGCCGTCGACCTTCAGCGGTGCCGCGCTGAACACCTTGCGCGCATCGACGCTGCGCGGGTCGTCGCCGAGAATCGGCAGAGGATCACCCTTGAGCAGGCGCTGGATGGGCGCCAGGTCGACCCGTTCCCGGTGAATCCGGCCTTCGGGCGCCGCGCTGCCGACAATCCTGCCCCCGATGTCGAGCAGATAGACCTCGACACTGGGATTGACCAGCATCAGCTTGCTGAACAGGTCTCGCACGGCGTCGGGCATCAGGCCCCGGGTGTCCATCAGCACCGTGTCGCTGGCGATATGTTGGGCCAGGTCCCGGGACAGCCCTTGCACCACTTCCTGTTCATGCATCTGGTTGGAACGCACCTGCATCCAGGCCGAGGTGCCGCAGCACACCAACAGCAACACGGCAAAAACCAGAGACAGCCGTTGCGTCAGGGTCAGCTTCATGGCTGTTCTTCCCGGGCGGCGAATTTGTAGCCACGGCCCCACACCGTGAGGATGCGCACCGGTTGTGCGGGATCGACCTCGATCTTCGCCCGCAGGCGGTTGATGTGGGTATTGACCGTGTGCTCGTAGCCTTCATGGCTGTAACCCCACACGGCATTGAGCAGGTCCATGCGCGAAAACACTTTGCCAGGCTGGCGGGCGAAGAAATACAGCAGGTCGAACTCCCGTGGCGTGAGGTCGAGACGCCGACCGTCAAGGGACACCTCGCGGGTGATCGGATCGATGGAGAGGCCGTCGATGATCAGGCTGCCGGCGTCCATTTTCAGGTTGCGCGCCATGGCGTCGACCCGGCGCAGCAGCGCCTTGACCCGGGCGACCAGCTCGAGCATGGAAAAGGGTTTGGCCAGGTAATCATCGGCACCGAGTTCCAGGCCCAGTATCCGATGCACTTCGCTGGAGCGCGCACTGGTAATGATGATCGGCGTGTAGCGGGCCATGGCGCGGGCGCGGCGACAGATTTCCAGGCCGTCGACACCCGGCAGCATCAGGTCGAGGATCAGTGCGTCCCAGTTTCCCTGCTGCAGCAGTCGCATGCCTTCATTGCCATCGGCGCAGTGCACCACCTCGAACTGCTCATCGCGTAGATGCAGGCAGATAAGGTCGGCGATATGCAGGTCGTCCTCAACCACGAGGACGCGTTTGGTCGGTTCCATCAAGCTCAATCCTTCGGCGCAATGAGCGCATTGTGCGGGTTTTCCGGGGCCAGAGTTATCACGAATTGTTTAAGTTCCCGTGAGGATTTGGCGATCAACCCAAGCCTAGGCTGTGTTCCATGAAAGGCACTTTGGATTATTGGAGACGGCCATGTTTTCACGGCGACAATTTCTACTGGCGAGCGGCGGGCTGGGGGCTGCAGCCCTGGTGATCGGTGTATTGCCAAAATTTGCCGCCCGTTCCGCACTGGTCAGTGAGGCCAGTGCCGAGGAGATTTTCGAGGTGACCCACAGCGACAGCGAGTGGCGTGCCCTGCTCAGCGCCGAGCAGTACGAAATACTGCGCGAGGAGGGCACCGAACGGGCCTACAGCAGTGCGCTGAACAACGAGCACCGTGAGGGCCTCTTTGCCTGTGCCGGTTGCGACCTGCCGTTGTTTTCATCCACCACGAAGTTTGACAGCCGCACCGGTTGGCCGAGTTTCTGGGCGCCGCTGGACAAGGCCGTGGCGACCCGTCAGGACCGATCCTTCGGCGTGCTGCGCGAAGAGGTTCACTGTCGGCGTTGCGGTGGTCATCTGGGGCATGTCTTCGATGACGGGCCCAAGCCCACCGGCCTGCGTTATTGCATGAACGGTCTGGCGATGACCTTCAAGCCACAGGCGGCTTAACCCTCTCTTTCATTTCATGCAGGTCGACGCAATGTGGCTTCTGGTTCTCGCTTATCTCGGTGGTGTGTTGACGATCGTCAGCCCGTGCATCTTGCCGGTACTGCCGTTTGTCTTCGCTCGCACCGGGCAGCCGTTCATGAAGAGCAGCTTGCCGCTGCTGGCGGGGATGGCACTGACCTTCGCGCTGGTCGCCTCGTTGGCCGCGGTGGGGGGCGGCTGGGTGGTGCAACTCAACCAGTACGGGCGCTGGCTCGCATTGGTATTTGTTGCATTGTTCGGCTTGACGTTGTTGCTGCCGCAACTGGCTGAGCGCCTGACGCGTCCGCTGGTGGCGGCTGGCAGTCGTTTGTCGGAAGCCGCCGGTGCCGATTCGCGGCCGCGTCCCGGCGCTTCGTTCCTGATCGGCGTTGCAACCGGCCTGCTCTGGGCGCCATGTGCCGGGCCGATTCTGGGGCTGGTACTGACCGGCGCCGCGCTGCAAGGGGCAAGCATCGCAACCACCCTGTTGCTGTTGGCCTATGCCGCCGGCGCCGCCACTTCCCTTGCGGTGGCATTGCTGTTGGGCGGCAAAGTCTTCGCCGCGATGAAGCGTTCCATCGGTGCTGGCGAGTGGGTCCGTCGAGGTTTGGGCGCGGCAATGCTGGCAGGTGTGGCGGCGATTGCCCTGGGGCTTGATACGGGGATTCTGGCGCGGGTTTCGACGGCGTCCACGGGCGGTATCGAGCAGGCGCTGGTTGGGCGGTTGGCCAGGTCACCCAATGAAAGCGGGACAATGATGGCACGTGATCCCGGTGGTGCAATGAAAGCGGCAGACCAAAAGCCGGGCGCGCTGCCGATCGAAGGCAACCTCCCACCGCTGGACGGCGCCGTGCAATGGCTCAACTCACCCCCTCTCACTGCTCAGGCGTTGAAGGGCAAAGTGGTGTTGGTGGATTTCTGGACCTACTCCTGCATCAACTGCCTGCGCACCCTGCCGTATGTGAAGGCGTGGGCCGAAAAGTATCGTGATCAGGGCCTGGTGGTGATCGGCGTCCATGCGCCCGAATTCGCTTTCGAACGCAATGTAGGCAACGTCACCAAAGCCATGAAGGACCTGGGCATCACCTACCCGGTGGCCATCGATAACGACTACAAGATCTGGCGTGCCTTCAACAACGAATACTGGCCCGCCCACTATTTTGCCGACGCTCAGGGGCGCATTCGCTACCACCACTTTGGCGAAGGCGATTACGCCGAGTCGGAGCGGGTGATCCAGCAATTGCTGCGTGAGGCGGGCGCCGCCAAGGTGGCCGACGGGTTGATCAATGCCAATGCCGAGGGAGTTCAACGCGCGCCGGACATGAACGAAGTGCTGTCACCGGAAACCTATGTCGGCTACCAGCGCTCGGAGCATTTCGTCCCCGAAACCAGTCTGGTTCCCGACAAGTCGACGACCTATAACCCGCCGTCGCAACTGGCCCTGAATGACTGGAGCCTGGGCGGTCAGTGGACTGTCGGCTCGGAGCGAGCCACCTCAAGCGCGCCGGCCAGTCGCATCGTCTACCGCTTCCACGCTCGCGATCTGCACCTGGTGTTGGGGCCTGCCGCCGATGGTAAACCGGTGCGCTTCAAAGTCCTGATTGACGGAAAATCCCCCGGTGATGCCCACGGTACGGACGTCGCCCCCGATGGCAGTGGCAGCGTGACCGAGCAACGTTTGTATCAATTGGTGCGCCAACCCGACGGTGTCACGGATCGAACCTTCAGCATCGAGTTTCTCGACCCCGGCGTCTCGGCGTATGCCTTTACCTTCGGCTGATAGCCGCTTCATTTACTCAGGAAACAGCCTCATGAAAACCCTGTTCACCTGGCGCCGCACCCTGTTGGGGCTGGCTGCCGCAGGCATCATCGGTCAATGTTCGGCATTATCCTTCGGTGCAGCCGAAGAAGCGGTCATCATTCCCCCTCCGGCCCTCGACGAAACCAGTCAGGCCCACAGCGAAACGGCGGTCTTCGCCGGCGGTTGCTTCTGGGGTGTGCAAGGGGTGTTTCAGCATGTCAAAGGCGTGAAGAAGGCGGTCTCAGGCTATGCCGGCGGTGCCGCCAACACCGCTCGATACGAACGCGTCAGCGACGGTGATACCGGGCACGCAGAATCTGTCGAGGTCACCTTCGACCCCACTCAGGTCAGCTACGGCACCCTGTTGCAGATCTACTTTTCCGTCGCGCACAACCCGACCGAACTCAATCGTCAGGGGCCTGACCGCGGTACTCAGTACCGATCGGCGATTTTTCCGGAAAACAGCGAACAGCAGCGTGTCGCCCAGGCTTACATTGCCCAGCTCGATGCTGCCAAATCCTTCAACAAACCCATAGTGACCAAACTGGAAACCTATAACGGTTTCTATCCGGCGGAGGAGGAACATCAGGACTTTCTGACCGAGCATCCAACCTACCCGTACATCGTGATCAACGACCTGCCGAAAGTGGCGCAGTTGAAACAGTTGTACCCGGAGCGGTATCAGGAAAAACCGGTGCTGGTGAAGTCGGGGATGTGAGAGGAGGGGCGAGCACAACGCTCACCCCGTAATCACATTCTTGCCCGCCACCTTTGACCGATACAACGACTGATCTGCCCTGGCCAGCAGTCCGGTCTGCTGTTCTTCATCGAAGCGCTGAACCACACCAAAACTGAGGGTCAGTTGAAAGTCTCCCACGGGCGGCAAGTCGGCGAGGCTTTGGCGGATGGTTTCGGCAAGGGTTCTGGCCTCGGCCAGCGGCGTGTTGGGCAGGACCATGATGAATTCATCGCCACCCCAGCGCGCCAGCAAATCGCCGTCGCGGACGCAGCGCTTCACACTCTCGACCACCTGCACCAATGCGGCATCACCCAACGCATGACCGTAATGATCGTTGATGTTCTTGAAGTCGTCGATGTCCATCGCAATCAGCGACAGCGGCTGTCGAAAGCGTTGGGCGCGGTTACATGCCTGGGGAAGGGTTTTACTCAGGCGATATCGATTGGCGGTTAAGGTCAGCGCGTCGGTTTCCGCCAGTTTGCGGTTTTCTTCGAGTTGGATCTGTAGCTGCTGGTTGACCCGGGATAACTCTCGAGTGCGTTCTTCGACGATGGCTTCGAGGGATTGATTCCTTCGTTCAAGCGCTTCGAGCAGGAGTTTCTTGTCCTCAATGCTGCGGTGCGCACCGACCATGCGCGCGACCGAACCGTCGGCATTACGTGCAAGCACGTGGCCACGATCTTCGATCCAGATATAGCGCCCGTCCTGTGTGCGGCAGCGATACTCGGCTTGATAACCGGGAGCCCGTTGGCTCAGGTAGTCGTCAAACAGGGCCATGACCCGCGGGTAATCGTCGGGGTGCATCACGTTTTCCCAGGTCAACACCGTGTTGTCGAGGGAGTGAGGTGCGTAGCCAAGCATTTCGTACCAGCCGGGGTTGCGGTAAACGAAACCGGTATTGGCGTTCCAGTCCCAGATGCCGTCACTGACCAGTTCCATAATGGTATGAAGCATGTTTTCGTTCAAATCAGACAGATTGAACTTCAACGCTTCGATATCCGAGTCCCCACCCATCATTGCTCTCCCTGACCAAAGTGACTCGTCAGTCGAGGAGATTAGTCGATGGCGCCTTCAGCCCGCTAGTGCTTGCCCCACATCCGCATGGCAAAGTCGACGAAACTGCGCAATTTCGGCAAACGGTAGCGATCCTGAGCGTACATCAGGCTCATCGGCCGGTTCGGCGGCAGGTAATCCGGCATCACGGCCACCAGTTTCCCGTCCTTGAGGTCTTGCTCCACCAAGGCGTCGGGCAACAACACGATGCCCATGCCGGTGCGTGCCGCCTGATGCAAGCCTGCGGAGCTGTTGATCAGCATGGGTCCACTGACCGCCACAGTCACCTCGCCTTCGGCCCCGGTCAGGCGCCATTCCTTTTCCACCGAGTGCCAGTCATCGCCGGCCGGGTAGGCAAAGGACAGGCAGTCGTGGTGTCGCAGGTCATCCGGTTTTTCCGGGTTGCCCCGGCGCGCCAGGTAGCTCGGTGAGGCGCACATGGTCAGCGTGTAATCCTCGAGTGGGCGGGCGATCAGGTTGGTCGTTTCCATGTTGCCCAGCCGAAACGCCACGTCGAAACCGTTTTCCAGCAAGTCCGGGCGCCGATTGGTGAGGACCACGTCCAGTTTGACGCGCGGACAAAGCAGGGCGAACTCGCTTAACGCGGGCGCGAGTTTTTCGGTGCCGAACGTCAGCGGTGCGGTGAGGCGCAGGGTGCCGCTCGGCTCGTCCAGGGCTTGCTCGGCCAGGCGTTCGGAATCGGCCACCAGCCCCAGTACTTCGAGGCAGCGCTGATAGTACGCGGTGCCGAATTCCGTCAGCCGCTGGCGCCGCGTCGTACGGTTGAGCAAGCGCACGCCCAGGCGTTGCTCCAGTGCCCGCAGGTGATTGCCGACCATGGTGGTCGACATTTCGCAGTGAAAAGCGGCGGCGGTCATGCTGCCGGATTCCACCACTCGGACGTAAACGGTCATTGCCTGGAACAGGTCCATTATCAAGCCCGACTTTAAAATGATTGAAGTGTTGCAGCGTTTATCCAGCTCAGGTGGCTAACCATACTGCAAAAACACCGACTATTGATGGAGCTTGATGTCATGACCGCCGCTTGCCTGATGAGCACTTACCAACCACTGGCCTTGAGTTTCACCAAAGGCCTGGGCACACGCCTGTGGGATCAGGCCGGTCGTGAATACCTGGACGCGGTGGCGGGCGTGGCGGTGACCAATGTCGGCCACTCCCACCCCAGAATTGTCTCCGCCATCAGCGAACAGGCGGGGCTGTTGTTGCACACCTCCAACCTCTACAGCATCGACTGGCAGCAGCGTCTGGCGCAGAAACTGACCCGGCTGGCGGACATGGAGCGGGCGTTCTTCAACAACTCCGGGGCCGAAGCCAACGAGACCGCGCTGAAACTGGCGCGGCTGCATGGCTGGCACAAAGGCATCGAGCAGCCCTTGGTGGTGGTCATGGAAAATGCCTTTCATGGCCGCACGCTCGGTACGTTGTCCGCCAGCGATGGCCCTGCGGTACGCCTGGGTTTCAATGAACTGCCGGGAGATTTCGTCAAAGTTCCGTTTGGCGATCTCAAGGCACTGGACAAGGTGCAGCAGGCCCATGGCCCGCGCATCGTGGCGATCCTGATGGAACCGATTCAGGGTGAGAGCGGTGTGCAACTGGCCCCGCCGGGTTACCTCAAGGCCGTTCGTGAACTGTGCAACCGGCGCGGATGGCTGCTGATGCTCGACGAAATCCAGACCGGCATCGGTCGCACCGGCCAGTGGTTCGCGTTCCAGCACGAAGGCATCGTTCCGGATGTCATGACCTTGGCCAAGGGCTTGGGTAATGGCGTCCCCATCGGCGCCTGCCTGGCCCGGGGCAAAGCCGCCAACCTCTTCACCCCTGGCAGCCACGGCAGCACCTTCGGCGGCAATCCGCTGGCCTGTCGCGTGGGTTGCACCGTGCTGGACATCATCGAAGAACAGGGCTTGCTGGAAAACGCCAAAGTACAGGGCAAACGCTTGCTCGACAGATTGCACACAGAGCTGGCCGATGACCCGAACGTGCTGGCCATTCGGGGCCAAGGCCTTATGATCGGCATCGAACTCAAGCAACCGATTCGCGACCTGACCCTGATCGCCGCGCGGGATCACGGTTTGTTGATCAACGTGACGCGGGGCAAGACCATCCGCTTGCTGCCGCCGCTGACGATTGATGAGCGAGAGGTGGAGATGATTGTCAGAGGGGTTTGTCGGGCGGTGAGTGCAGCCTCAGTTTTTACTCAATAATGATATCTGCACGTCCGATTCAAACGCCATCCTTTGGCCGCTTCAGGCTTTTCACGAATGCCGCGATCTCATTCCCATTCATCAGTTTGATTTTTGAACCCGCGAAAGCTTCGTACAGCCGCTGATGCGCCAGAAAACCACTGGAGTCTTCGTGGGAACGATAACTGCCGGCCCACGCCAGCAGCGCCATCAACAACTCATCCTCCTCCGGTCTGTGTTCTCGCTGGCGAATATTGGCAACGCACTGTTCATCATCAACACACAACCAGATCAACGCTGTAGCGCGGTGGATAATTTCGCTGACGATCCAGCCGTAAACACCTTCGATCACCCAGCGTTTTTCGTCTGCCGCGATCCGCGCCATGCCCAATGCTTCGGCGCGTGGGCGGGCGATGCTGTGTTCGTCGGACAACCAGTGGATCGAATCGAGATCGATCCACGGTGATTGCAGATGTCCAGCCAACCGCTCGGCCAGCCAGCTTTTGCCCGAGCCGGAGTTGCCGATGATCAGTGTCCGAGCGAGATTCATATCCGGTGGCCTGCGTTAACGTGGGGCGGGAGCGATGACCGTCAATCCTCAACCTCAGGCGCCACCATCCGCGTCTTCGGCGACCCATCCGAGTTGTGCTGGAAAATCTCCTGTGGCTGTCCTTTTTCATTAAAGAACACCTGCCCGATCCCCGCCGAATTCCACAACCGTTCACCCGCCTCGGCGTGCTCCGGAACGTGCGGCACGATGCGCATCCGCCGGCGCTTGGTCAGCCAGTTCAGCGGCGAGCGCGGCGAATACAGCCAGCGATTGAGCCGATCGAACCATTCCAGCAGCGCCGGTGGGAATTCGTTCTTGATGCCGCTGCTGGTGATCTGCCAGATCCTCGGCCCAGCCTTGCGGTGTCGGATCAGTACTTCATAGACGAAGGAATAATGCACATCACCCGACAGCACCACATAGTTACCCGGTGTGCGCGAGTGTCGGAAAATGTTCAGGATCACCTGCGCCGCGCCGCGATGGGCCATCCAGTTTTCGGCGTCCACCAGCAACGGATAACCGAACCAGCTGAACACCCGTTGCACGGTTTCGATCAGCTTCACGCCGAAAACCGGTGCGGGTGAAACGATGATCGCCGAAGGGTGATCGAGCAATTCCTGTTGCAGCTCGCTAAGGGCTTCCCAGTCCAGCAGGCCCGAGGGCTGCTTGAGCGTCATCTCACTGCGCCAGCGTCGGGTGCGGGTGTCGAGCACCACCATCGCAGGCGTGGTCGGCAACACGTAGTGCCAGTGCTGAAACTTCAGCAACTCATCGATCAAGGCGTCCTGCACGGGGCTGTCGAGATAGCCATCCTCCCCGGTCGCGCTGAAACCGTCCGTCTTCTCCAGCAACGCACCGAACGCATCCGGATTGTTGCCCCAGCCCTGGCACAACATGTAAGCGATCAGCGCGTTGCCGATGATGCGCTTGGAGAACGGATGGCCGTAGGCCGTTTCTTCCCACTGCGCGGAAAGGTTCCAGTCATCGGTAATATCGTGGTCATCGAAAATCATCAGGCACGGCAGATGCGCGAAGGCCCGTGCAACACCGCCCAGGCCAGCCTTGAAACCATCGATGCGCGTCTGCTCCAGCGCATAACGCTCGCGTCGTTCGGGAATCAGTTTCGGCGGTTTCGGTGCGATCAGCGTCCAGGGTGTCGGCGACCACACCAGCAGGTACATCGCCATGACTTCAGCGAACGTCACCAGATGATTGTCGGCACTGCTGCTGGTGAAAATCGGCTTGCGCGCACCGCCGAAAAATCGCTCACGCAGGGTTTCGTTGCTCTGCAGCGCCGGTAACAAATCCGCACGGTGGTAATAACTGGCCGCATGCTCATAGAGCCTGGCGCTGTCGCTGACCACCGCGCCTTCCAGGTATTCGCCGAACAGTCCCAAGCGCGCGATCAAGGCATGAATGGCCCGCAACATCGGCCCGGCGACATCGTCGGCGTATACCTGATCGCCGCTCATCATCAGCAGTGCCGGGCGTTCTGTGGCTTCGTGCTCCGACTCCAGCAAGCGATCAACGCAAAGCAAACCGTCGGCGGCGGGATGGTGAGGTTTGCGACAGGAGCCATGCAGCAACTGATCGATCCGGGAACGCAAAACAAAATTCGGGCAACGTGCTTCGCCATACAACAGATGCGGCGCCCACTCGGCGATGCCCGTTGCAGCGTCACCTATCAGCAGGTCGTACTCGATCAGCGTGTCGCAGGGCAGGGGGGCGTCCAGTGGCACATCGATCAAATGAATGAAGGCGCGAGTACCGACCGGGATGATCGTGCATTGCCCGGCGTCGAGGCGAATGTCGCCCACACCTTGCAGACGTAACGTCAGCGACAGCGCTCGGGTTCCTACCAGCCAAAGCACCAGGCGCGACGGCTCCAGGCGCCGCAGCATTGGGCCGACGAGGACGGGTGGCAATGGGGTTTGATGGTCAGGCAATGGCTGCGGTTCGGACATCCGGGGTCAAGGCTCTTGGCGCGTAGGGGGGTGATGATAACGCTATACATCTTTGTTTGTGGGGGCAGGGTCTGATCCCGACAGAATTGCAGGGTGAAGCAATATTTTAAAAAAAGAGCGAAAACTGACAGATAACTGCTATCTGGCGTTATAGGGTTTAAGTTAGTCACTTGTTTGGTGATGGTTTGTCTTTCTCGGTTGGTGAGTAAGGCTTTGTGCATTCAGTTGTTTTCAGGAAGGCTAGTAGTGAAGGTTTCGAATAATGCGGCTTCTTCATGTTCAATAAGCACCGATCGCAAAGATGCTCGCGCGGGCGATATAAACAAGTTGGTTGATAGGCTGGTTGAGGTAAGTCAAGGCGTTTCCAAAATGGTCATGAGTTTTAACGATCCGAGACTGTCAAATATGCAGAAAACCATGCTCGCTGAGCAGTCAAAGCCGTTGCTTACCAAGATGGCAGATGGCTTGACAGATATTAATAGTCATAAAGCTGAATCACCCAATGGGTCTAATCTCTACAACGACTTTAAGGAGCGGCAATTGGACTCATACGCGAAGAAGGTGCAGGCGGATTTTTGTGAACTAAAAAATCTAAGTGATAATTATGAAAAAAATGGTGTGAAATTTACTCCTGATACCAAAGGCGAAGACGGAGGACGGGCGTGGAATGATAAAACTAGAGAGTGGGAATAATTGAACTAGCTACTTGGTTGTTGCCTTTGCGGTGACCCAGCTTTAGTCAGTGATAGAGCGGCAAGATGAATGTCTTGCCGTACTTGAAATTCGATAAGCATCTGCTGCATGGCCAGGAAACCATCCTGTCGAGTAACATCCTCGGATGAACGTCAGTGTTTTACGAAACATCAACACACTGAAATCGCTCAATCCACCGACGATACTGACTGGCGATCACATCCAGCTCCGCCCCTGACAACTTATTCGCCCGATAAACCAGAAACGGTTCGCTCCAGGCCCACTGGCAGCGGTGCGCCGTCGCGCGCAAAGGCTGCAACAACTGCTCAAGGGCAAAGCCATTCGCCCCGTTTTCGCTGTAAGCCTCAGGCGTATTACCAGCAGTGGCCGCGATCATGATCGGCATCCCCTCCAGCCGGCGACCCTCGGTTTCATAAGCGATGTAATACATCCGCGTCAGCACACTGTCCTGCCAGGTTTTAAGCAGCGCCGGTGTCGAGTACCACTGCACGGGAAATTGCAGTACCAGCCGTTTCGCCGATAACAAACGTTGCGTTTCCAGCGCCGTATCCACTTGGTCGCTGGGGTAGACCCCATACAGATCGACGACGCTGATCCCCGGCAGATCCTTCACCGCCTCCAGCATCGAGCGGTTGGCTCGGGATTCGCTCAAGTCAGGGTGAAAACTCAAAATCAAAGTGGTGTCGTTCATGGCTTCTCCGGTTCAAGTGAAGGGAGCCACAGCGTGCCAGCCTGCTGTACATTGCTCCAATGGATGGTTTGTCTAATTAGGTATTGATTCAATGAATCTACGTTCAGTGGACCTCAACCTGTTGACCGTGCTCGATGCGTTGCTCGACGAAGCGCACGTCTCCCGCGCCGCCGAGCGTGTGGGCTTGTCGCAACCGGCGGCGTCCAATGCGTTGGAGCGTTGCCGGCACCTGTTCCAGGATCGCTTGCTTGAGCGCGTACCGGGCGGCATGCAACTGACGCCAAAAGCGCAGGCCTTGCGCGGGCCGTTGAAACAGATCCTGGGCTCGGTCAGCACCTTGGTCGGCGCCGCCAGTGCCGACCTGAGCACCCTGCGCCAGACCGTGCGCATCGTCATGGCCGACTTCCCGGCGATCGTCATCGCCCAGCGATTGCACCAACGACTGGCAGAACTGGCACCGGGCATCGACCTGGTAATCCAACCCTGGCAGGGCGGTGAGGCGGCTCAGGAAAGTTTGAGTCGCGGCCAAAGCGATCTGGCCATGTCGGTGTTCCCGCCCCTCGGGCCGGACTTCACCCGACGCTTGCTGTTGCACGAACATTTCGTGGTGGCGATGCGCACCGGGCATCCGGCAATCGCGGACTTCGATCTCGACCGCTGGCTGAGTTATCCACACGTGCTGGTGTCCGGGCGGGGCGCCACCTGGGGCCCGCTCGATGAACAGTTGAAGGGCCGAGGACGGTCGCGGCGAATCGGTATTGTCGTGCCGAGCTTTGTCATGGTTCCGGATCTGCTGCTGGGCTCGGACCTGATTGCGATGCTGCCCAGTCAGTGCCTGTCGATGCCGATGGCCAAGGCGCTGCACACCGCGGAGCCGCCGATTGAGGTGGAGGGGTTTGCGTTGCATCTGGCCTGGCATAAACGACGCGATGAAGACGCGGCGGTGCAGTGTGTGGCGCGGGTGCTGGAGGCAGTGATAGCTGCTGACTGACATCCGCCTCGCCGTTGGCGACCAACCAGCGAAACACCTCGCTCACTGACACCGTATGGCTACGCTCGATCCAGCGCACCACGGCCGGGCCGTAGTGTTCGGTGTAACGTGTGAGCACCAGTTGGCGGCAATCTGCCGACAGGCGCAGGGTGATCTCCCGACAGCGCAGATTCGCCTCGGCGTCACGGGTCATCCTTTGTTGAAGAATCAGGCGTTCAGAAACCATCGGCCGGTGCTCCTGTGCATTGAGGCTTGGTGTTGTCGGGCGAGCCTTGTTTGCCATCGGCCACATAAGCCGCCCGATGCTCGGCCACCACGTTGCGCAACGCGCTGTAGTAGTCCGGCAGTTTTTGCAGGCTGTCGGTCAGCGGCAAGGCTTCGGCTCGACCGTCGACGATGCCGCCGACCGTGTTGATCGTGGACAACGTGTCGACGGTGTCGCTATGGCTGCCAAACGGATCGACGACGAAACCGAGCACGCGCCCGGCCGCATCGCGGCTGTTGGACGTGCCGAACAACGGCAACTCGACGATCGGGCCGTTACCGATGCCCCACACGCCGAAGGTCTGCCCGAAGTCGGCGTCGTGGCGCGGGATGCCGACCTTGCCGGAAACGTCGATCAAGCCCACCACGCCCACCGTTGTGTTCAGCACGAAACGCCCCAGGGTATTGACCGAGCGTCCCGGGTTGCCTTGCAGCACGTCATTGATGAACACCTTGGGCTCACCGAAGTTCTCCACGAAGTTATGCACACCCGTCTGGAAAAAGTCCGGCAAGTAGCGATAGCCGCGAGCGACCGGTGCGAGGGCGTAGTTATCAACAACCCGGTTAAACGCAAAGACCCCGCGATTGAACGGTTCCGCCGGGTCGTTCACCGAATAGGCAATGTCGGCGCAGCTCACCTGGGCGGTGGACGACGGTTGGCTGCTGCAACCGGCCAACCCGGCGGCCAGCACGACAATCGAGGTGTTGCGGGCCAGCCAGGGAGCACATTTGAAAGGCAACATGGACGCGAGTCTCGGGAGGAATTCGCGGTGATGCTGGGCCCCGGGCCTTGCGCAAAGATGTCCGCTTTATTGCGCCGCTGTCGTTTTATTGCAGGATTGAAATATATGACGCGCTGCCGTGAATGGTTTTAGATGGCGGTTCCATTCGCTCTTAAGTGACCTTCGGTGAACAGCCTGCTAATTGTCGATGACGACCTCGAAGTCCTCGATTTGCTGAAAAAATTCTTCGTCCAGCACGGCTACCGTGTCGAGGTCGCCACCGACGGCGCATCGCTGTGGGCGGCCATCGAGCGCCAGGCGCCAGACTTGATCATCCTCGACGTGATGTTGCCCGGCGACAGCGGGCTGATCCTGTGCCAGCAATTGCGCATCCACCACGCGATACCGGTGATCATGCTCACCGCCATGGGCGAACTCAGTGATCGGGTGGTTGGCCTCGAGCTGGGCGCCGACGATTACCTGACCAAACCCTTCGACGCCCGTGAGTTGTTAGCCCGGGTCCGTGCCGTGCTGCGCCGCGTGGACGACCGCCGCCCACTGACACAGGAACGTCCGCGACCCTTGATCGACTTTGCCGACTGGCACCTCGACGTCACCCGCCGTGAACTGCGCTCGCCGGACAACGTGATGATTCCGCTCTCGGCCGGCGAGTTCGATTTGCTGCTGGTCTTCGTCGAACACCCGCAACGCATCCTCACCCGTGAACAACTGCTGGACCTGGCACGGGGGCATTGCCACGACGCGTTCGATCGCAGCATCGATGTGCAAGTCAGCCGCCTGCGACGCAAACTCGAGTCCGACACCAAGCGCCCGGCGATGATTCGCACCGTGCGCAATGGCGGTTACCTGTTCACTCCCAGCGTGACTCGGCGATGAGCTGGCTGAAGCGGATTCGCCGCGACACGGTGGCGCGCTGGATTGCCCTGACCATCATCCTGGCGATGCTCATTTCGCTGGCGCTCAACGGGCTGTTTATCCAATTGGCCGGCGTCTGGGCACGACCGCCCCTGACCGAAATCGGTCTGCTGGAAAAAGCCGCCGCCATCACCCGCGTCATCGAGGCCGCGCCAGCGCCATTGCGCAACCCGTTGGCACAGGCCGCCAGCGAAAGCGGCTTCACCGTCAGTTGGCATCCCGACCGGCGCGATCTCAATCTGCCGGAAACGGAAGATGCGAAGTCCGACATCGGCGCGCAGATCCTCCAGCCGATGCTCAAAGCCCCTGACCGACGGATCGAGGCCTATGAGCCCGCCGACTGGACCGAACACACCGAAGACGCGCATTACGCGCTGTTGATCGAACTGGCCGACTCGACCTGGCTGATGTTCTCCGCGCCCTCGCGCAGTTGGGGCCTCGACGAAACGCCGCGCTACCTGATCGTCATTGTGCTGGTGCTGATCTCTACCGCGCTGGTTGCGCTGATCGCCACCCGCCGTCTCGCCACACCCTTGCAACGCTTCGCCGAAGGCGCCCGACGCTTCGGTTCGGACTTCCGCGCCCCGCCCATCGAACCCTTGGGCCCCCAGGAAATCCGCCAGGCGATCCTCGCGTTCAACGCCATGCAGGCTCAGCTGCAACACTTCATCCGCGACCGCACGCAAATGCTCGCCGCCATCTCCCACGATCTGCGCGCACCGCTGACGCGGATGCGTTTGCGCGGTGAATTCATCGAAGACGCGCAGCAGCAACAGCGGCTGTTTCGTGACGTCGATGAAATGCAGGCGATGATCAATTCGGCGCTGGATTTTTTTCGCGATGACGCACGGCTTGAACCGGCGACCCAGTTTGATTTGGCGGAACTGCTCCAGACCTTGCTGGATGATTACCGGGATCAGGGGGTCGAGATTGCCTTCAGCGGGCCGTTGCGGCTGGTGTATTTCGGGCGGCCGTTGGGACTCAAGCGGGTGATGACCAACCTGCTGGATAACGCGATCAAGTATGGACGCGAGCCGGCGATTGAACTGATGCCTGATGCCGGAGAAGTGCGGATCAAGGTACTGGATCGTGGGCCGGGCATTCCGGAGGCCAGCCTTGAGCAAGTATTTGCGCCGTTCTTCCGCATGGAAGGCTCGCGTAACAAAAGCACCGGCGGCGTGGGATTGGGATTATCGGCGTCGCGGGCGATTGTGTTGGAGCATGGCGGAGAATTGAAACTGCGCAATCGGTCAAAGGGCGGGCTGGAAGTACGGGTGATTTTGCCGGTATAACCGAGTACCGGGTTCGGACTACAGTGAATTATCCAGGGGCGCGCAAAGGCGCTGATCGAAGGAGAGAACTGATGAACAAAATCATCCTGCCAACACTGGCCCTGTTGATGCTGGTGCAATTCCCCGCCCACGCGATCAATGACAAATACCGCAAACAACTCGAGCAATCCGGTTGCACCCAAGTGAGCGAACTTCAGGGCTGCGATATCCACAAGAGCAAAGCGGAAAATGCCAAGGCCGGGTTCACCAACCCCGCGACGGACAGCGCCAATACACAAACGCCTTACGCCGGGCAATGGGTCGCGAAGAGCGATGCCGGCGCGACCGTTGCCACGATTCGTATCGATGCCAAGGAGCAAGTCTGGGTTAATGGCAAACGGGTAAATGCCCAGCGCACCGATGGCACGCTGCAGTTTCGCCAAGGCAAAGTCACCTTCACGATTCAGGGTGATCGGCGGTTACAGAATGAAGACTATTGGACCGACAGCGATGCCGGGACCAAAGGGCCGATTCAGATCGAGTAACCATTACATCCTGGGACGCGGCATCGTTGAGGGCATGCGTTGTTGGGAGGGGATAATCCTGCCACTGTCACCGTTGGCGGGCGGTCTCACCTGGCCGTCCTGGCTCGTGTCATGGCAGGACGAACCGCTGAGGGCCACGAACACGGCGATCAGGAGTGGCAGGATCAGGTGCTTGAGCATGGATGTTCTCCAGTGCCGGGTCATTTCAGCTTAATCCCTGTTCCGCGCGTGCCACTTTCCGTTGGTCCGACCATCGATTCCCAATACTTGTGCCAAGCTGAAGAGTGTCAATCCGCCTGCCGCCCTCAGGAAACACACGACATGAAGCCTGCCAATACGTCGAACATCCGTCGAGAGTTCTACAAAGCTGTCGGCTACTACCTTCGAGTTGTCTGGCCCATCCTTTCCACCATGCTGATCGTCATCGTCATGTGCGGCCTGATCATCAGCTATCTGGAAGGTTGGGATCCTTTTGATGGCATCTATTTCGGCTTCGTGACCGGCTTGACCATCGGCTATGGCGAGCTCGTGCCGAAGTTGCCGCTTTCGCGGATATTGGCAATATTGCTCGGGTTCAACGGCGTGCTGCTCACGGCGATCTTTGCGGCGATCAGCGTGCGCTCGATTGAGATCGCGGTGCGGGTGACCGATGGAGATAAATAAGGCGGAACACTACACAATCCCCTGTAGGAGCGAGCGGGCTCGCTCCTACAGGTTTTCAGCCAGCAGATGAAGAAACCTACGCCTCCCAACCGGCCCCGCTGACCGCCTCTTGCGCCAACGGATGCAAGTCCGCCCCTTGATGCTCGGTCTGCCAGGCCAGCAACTCCTTGCGCATGCCGGGCGTCCAGTACATCTGCAGATGATTACGCACACCGAGCACCGCCGCTTTCTGGTCCGGTTCGCTGGCGAAATACTGGGCGATCTGGTTGACCATCTTGATCAGGTTTTCAGTACTCATCGGCGCACCTCCGCTTTAGCGCCACGGGCCTGACGGCGTTCCCTGAGCAAACGGTCCTGTTCGTCGCTGAAGGCCTGATAGCGTTTTTGCCACTCGGAAGGGTGGTAGACGCGGCTGACTTCCACGGCGGTGACCTTGTACTCCGGACAGTTGGTGGCCCAGTCGGAGTTATCGGTGGTGATGACGTTGGCCCCCGATTCAGGGAAGTGGAACGTGGTGTACACCACGCCCGGCGCCACACGTTCGGTGACCCGCGCACGCAGTACGGTCTGGCCGGCGCGGCTGCCGATGCCGACCCAGTCACCTTCGTTGATGCCACGGCTCTCGGCGTCGGTCGGGTGGATTTCCAGGCGGTCTTCATCGTGCCAGGCCACGTTTTCGGTACGCCGGGTCTGCGCGCCGACGTTGTACTGGCTGAGAATGCGGCCGGTGGTCAGCAGCAGCGGATAGCGATTGTTGACCTTCTCCTCGGTCGGCACGTAGCCGGTGAGCATGAAGCGCCCCTTGCCGCGCACGAACTCATCGATGTGCATGGTCGGCGTGCCGTCCGGTGCCGCGGCGTTGCACGGCCATTGCAGGCTGCCGTGGCGATCCAGTTCGGCGTAGCTGACGTTGGTGAAAGTCGGCGTCAGGCTGGCGATCTCATCCATGATTTCCGACGGGTGCTTGTAGTTCATCGGGTAGCCCAAGGCGTGGGCCAGCGCGACGGTGCCTTCCCAGTCGGCCTTGCCGCCCAGCGGTTCCATGACCTTGCGCACCCGGGAGATGCGTCGCTCGGCGTTGGTAAACGTGCCGTCTTTTTCCAGGAACGAAGCGCCCGGCAGGAATACATGCGCGAACCTGGCGGTTTCGTTGAGGAAAATGTCCTGCACCACCACACACTCCATGGCCGACAGCGCCGCGGTGACGTGCTGGGTATTCGGATCGCTCTGGGCGATGTCTTCACCCTGGCAATACAGACCCTTGAAGCTGCCGGCGAGCGCCGACTCGAACATGTTGGGAATGCGCAGGCCCGGATCAGGTTGAAGCGTGACGTTCCACGCCTGTTCGAACTGCGCCCGAACCACCTCGTTGGAGATATGCCGGTAACCGGGCAGCTCGTGGGGGAACGAGCCCATGTCGCAGGAGCCCTGAACGTTGTTCTGCCCCCGCAGCGGGTTCACGCCCACGCCTTCGCGGCCGATGTTGCCGGTGGCCATGGCGAGGTTGGCGATGCCCATGACCGCGGTGCTGCCCTGACTGTGCTCCGTGACGCCGAGGCCGTAATAGATCGCCGCATTGCCGCCGGTGGCATACAGGCGGGCGGCGGCACGGATGTCGGCAGGTTCCACGCCGCAGATGGCGCCAAGCACTTCCGGCGAGTTTTCCGGCCGGCTGACCAGCTCGCTCCAGCGGGCGAAATCACTGCCCTCGCAACGGGCATCGATAAACGCCTGATTGAGCAAACCTTCGGTGACGATCACATGAGCCAGTGCGTTGAGCATGGCAACGTTGGTGCCCGGACGCAGGGCCAGGTGCAGCTCGGCGCGGGCATGCACCGAGTCCACCAGATCAATGCGGCGTGGGTCGATGACGATCAGCCGCGCACCTTCACGCAGGCGGCGTTTGAGCTGCGAGGCGAACACCGGGTGAGCGTCACTCGGGTTGGCGCCCATCACCAGAATCACGTCGGCCTGCATCACCGAGTCGAAACTCTGGGTGCCGGCAGACTCGCCCAAGGTTTGTTTCAAGCCATAACCGGTCGGCGAGTGGCAAACCCGCGCACAGGTATCGACGTTGTTGTTGCCGAACGCGGCGCGCACCAGTTTTTGCACCAGATAGGTTTCTTCGTTGGTGCAACGGCTGGAGGTAATACCACCAATGGAATCGCGGCCATATTTTTGCTGCAGCCGGCGGAATTCGCTGGCGGCGTAGGTCACCGCTTCGTCCCAGCTGACTTCCTGCCACGGGTCGTTGATGTGCTGGCGGATCATCGGTTTGGTGATGCGATCCGGGTGAGTGGCGTAGCCCCAGGCAAAGCGCCCTTTGACGCACGAGTGGCCATGGTTGGCCTGGCCGTTCTTGTCCGGAACCATGCGCACCAGCTGGTCGCCTTTCATCTCGGCGCGGAACGAGCAGCCCACGCCGCAATAGGCGCAAGTCGTGATCACACTGCGTTCCGGCTGACCCAGCTCGACCACGCTTTTTTCCATCAGCGTCGCAGTCGGGCAGGCCTGCACACAAGCGCCACAGGACACGCATTCCGAGTCGAGGAAGTTGTCACCCCCCGCGGCGGCCACGCGGGACTCAAAGCCGCGCCCGGTAATGGTCAGCGCAAAGGTGCCCTGGGTTTCTTCGCAGGCACGCACGCAGCGGTTGCAGACGATGCACTTGCTCGGGTCGTAGTCGAAGTAGGGGTTGGACGTGTCTTTCTTGTCGTCCAGATGGTTGTCACCTTCATAGCCGTAACGCACTTCCCGCAGGCCAACCTGGCCGGCCACGGTTTGCAGTTCGCAGTTGCCGTTGGCCGAGCAGGTCAGGCAATCCAGCGGGTGATCGGAGATGTACAGCTCCATGACGTTGCGCCGCAGGATCGCGAGTTTCGGCGTCTGCGTGTGCACGGTCATGCCTTCAGTGACCGGCGTGGTGCAGGACGCCGGATAGCCGCGCATCCCGTCGATTTCCACCAGGCACATGCGGCAGGAGCCGAAGGCTTCCAGGCTGTCGGTGGCGCACAGTTTCGGAATGGTGGTGCCCAGCAGCGCCGCGGCGCGCATCACCGAGGTGCCTTCGGGCACGCTGATGCTGCGGCCGTCGATGTTCAGGGTGACCTGCACGTCGCTTTCGCGGGCCGGGGTGCCCAGATCGATATCGGTTTTCGGGTCGAAGAGAGTAATCATTGCTCGGCCTCCGAGGCTTGCAGACCGAAGTCGGCGGGGAAGTACTTGAGGGCGCTGGCGACCGGAAAGGACACCATGCCGCCCAATGCGCAGAGCGAACCGTATTGCAGGGTGTCGCACAGGTCCTTGAGGATGATCACCTGCTGATCACGACCAGCCTGATCTGGCGCGGCCAGCAGGCGGTCGATCACCTCAACGCCCCGGGTCGAGCCGATGCGGCACGGCGTGCATTTGCCACAGGATTCCTCGGCGCAGAACTCCATGGCGAAGCGCGCCATGTGGGCCATGTCCAGCGTGTCGTCCGCCACCACCACACCACCGTGACCGAGCATCGCGCCCATGGCTGCGAAGGCTTCGTAATCCAGCGGTGTGTCGAATTGCGACGGCGGCACCCAGGCACCGAGCGGGCCGCCGACCTGCGCAGCCTTCAACGGCCGGCCACTCGCCGTGCCACCGCCGTAGTCTTCCACCAGCTCCCGTAGCGTCAGGCCAAAGGCCCGTTCCACCAGACCGCCGTGACGAACATTGCCCGCCAGTTGGAAAGGCATGGTCCCCAGGGAGCGGCCCATGCCGTAATCACGATAGAACTGCGCACCCTTGGCCAGAATCAACGGCACCGAGGCCAGGGTCAGCACGTTGTGCACCAGCGTCGGCAGGCCAAACAGCCCCTTCAACGCAGGGATCGGCGGCTTGGCGCGGACGATCCCGCGCTTGCCTTCAAGCGAGTCCAGCAGCGCGGTTTCCTCACCGCAGATGTAAGCGCCGGCACCGACCCGCACTTCCATATCGAACGCCTGCCCGCTGCCGCCGACATTGGCGCCCAGGTAACCGGCGGACCGGGCAAGGCTCAGCGCCTGACGCAACGTAGCGACGGCGTCCGGATATTCCGAGCGCACATAGATATAGCCGTAAGTGGCGCCGACGGTAATGCCGGCAATCGCCATGCCTTCGATCAGCAGGAAGGGGTCGCCTTCCATCAGCATGCGGTCGGCAAAAGTGCCGGAATCGCCTTCGTCGGCGTTGCACACGATGTACTTCTGCGCCGCCTCGGTGGCGCGCACCGTGCGCCATTTGATCCCGGCCGGGAACGCCGCGCCGCCACGGCCACGCAGGCCCGAATCGAACACCGCCGTGGCAGTCTGTTCGCCACCAATGGCAACGGCCCTGGTTAAACCTTCGAAACCGCCATGGGCCCGATAATCGTCCAGCGACAGCGGCCGGGTAATACCGGCGCGGGCGAACAGCAGGCGTTGTTGAGACTTGAGATAAGGCAATTCTTCCACCAGCCCCAATGCCAGTGGATGCGATGACGGTTCACCTTGCAGCGCCTCGAGCACCGACGGCACATCGGCAGCCGTCAGCGGACCAAAGCCGATCCGGCCTTGCGGGCTGTCCACTTCCAGCAGCGGCTCCAGCCAATACAAGCCGCGCGAACTGGTGCGCTGCAACTCCAGCGGCACATTGCGTTCCCGGGCCTGAGTGATCAGGGCCACCGCCACCTCATCGGCACCCACGGCACGGGCAAGGGAATCAGTGGGCAGATAAAGAGTCGGCATCATGCGTCCTCCCGGCAAGTGTCGAGCAAGGCATCGAGACGCTCAGCGCTGAGCCGCGCATGCACCCGGCCATCGAGTTCCAGAGCGGGCGAGCAGGCACAGGCGCCGAGGCAATACACCGGCCGCAAACTGATGCTGCCGTCGGCGCTGCTGCCGTGGTCATCCAGTTGCAGCCGTTCGCGCAACTGCGCGGCAAGCGCTTCGGCACCACGGCTTTTGCAAGACTCAGCCCGGCACAGCCGCAGGATATGCTTGGCCGGCGGCGCGGTACGGAAGTCATGGTAAAAGCTGATCACCCCGCGAACCTCGGCCTGACTCTGATTGAGGGCGTGAGCAATCTCGGGAACGGCCGCATCGGGGATGTAACCGATGCGTTCCTGAATATCATGAAGGATGGGCAACAGTGCACCCGCAGAGCCCTTATGGCGCTCCAGCAGACTGTTGACCAAAGGCAGGTGCAAACTCTCATCAGGCATTCAGCAATCCTCACGGTCACGGACAAACCAGATGGTTGTCGGTCGTCCGAAAGTGTCGGCTGCGGCACTCACACCACGTCACGGAATCGTGGCAATTTCAGGCCGTTGGCCAGGGCACCCTTGGCGGGCATCTTGTTGTGCCCGGCACGGTCTTCGCCGCACCTCTACTGGGCATAAAGGGCAGCTTGCCACGGCGCTTTTGATTGAACTGCACCAAAGCGACGTGTTCGGTTCTGCCTACGACTATCCCTTAAGTCTAGATGAGTGCGGCGTGGGGCGTTCACTCACCGGCCTAATGCCCGGAGGGCCTGTCGATGGATGATGTATAGCAAGCATTACAGATAAGAAACAGCATCAGATCCGTGGGCAATTCAGGGCGCAGATGCGTTGATCTGACTCGCCGTAAACCGAAAGCCATTCACCCGAGCCCAATACCTCAAGGCCAATCCCAAACCCCAACCACCACACAAAATTCCCTGTGGGAGCCAGCCTGCTGGCGATAGCGCCAGATCAGTTCACGCAAAACACGGATCAGAATCACAACCCCTGTAGGAGCGAGCTCGCGAAAAGCCCAGGAAACAAGGCCTGTCTCCTTCGCTGCCAGTGGACGGTAAGGCGGCAAAACAGTAGCGTTGCGCCACTTATTTCATCTTTGTAACGGACTACACATGCCCACTGTCGCTCGAACCTCGCGCCTGTTCTGCGCAATCGCTGTCGCCGTCGTGACGACCCCGGCGCTCGCCGCCGAATGGGATGAATCCCCGGAGTACGCCAGGAAGGCCTACCTCGCCGATTGCCAGCAATTACAGCGGGCAGTGACCGAGGTGCAGAGTGGGCGCCAGACGCCCAAGGATGCTTTGCCCACTATCGAGAGTTACCTGCGGACGTTTACTGTACATCGCGAGAACCTTCCCCAGGCAAACCTCGGCTCCCCCGATTACGCCCGCTGTGAGAGCGTCTTTCCCCAAGCGACAGAGATCGCGATCAAGGGCCGTATTGAAACCGGCGAGGAGGTAGATCAGCAGCTCCAGCAAGCCCAGACCCAACACCTGAAATCTTCGGATTACGAGCGCGCTCGCTCTCTGGGCTTCAGCGACGTCGGCGAAATCGGGGAACTCGACCAGCACGCCGAGCTGGATGGTGAAGCCAATCTGAAGACCTTGATGATCCGCGTCGATTCTGGTTGCGGCCGCCATTTCCGCGCCGCGAAATACGTCGAACCTTATGTGATCTACACCGTCGGTCCTTCGGATGGCAGATGCGCCATTAACAGGAACGTCGCCGTGCTGGGCGGCAAAGCCGCGGAGTGGGGCGAGTACATTGATGAGGAAGAGGTTTTTCAGTACGTGGGATGGAAAAAACTGCCCGGACAGGATGGATTTCCCATCAACATTCGAGTCGTAAAGGTGCTGAAGTAACCCGCAGGGATTTTTCTTCGAACGGAGGATGGACAGATGATCGACTTCAACAACAAAGGCTTTTTCAAACTCAAGCAAAACGAAGAGTACGCAGAACGCGTCAGCGCACTGTTGCTGGAAGGCGAGCACGTCATCGACTCGTACAAATCCATGCGCGACGGCGTCGTCTTCACCAACAAACGCATCATCGCCGTCAACGTCCAGGGCCTCACTGGCAGCAAAAAAGACTTCACCTCGCTGCCCTACAAAAACATCGTCGCCTACTCGGTAGAAACCTCCGGCACCTTCGACCTGGATTCGGAACTGGAAATCTACTTCTCGTCGCTGGGCAAAGTGAAATTCGAATTCACCGGCCGGACGTCGGTGGTGGAAATCTCGAAACTGATTTCCCAACACGTCCTCTGACCCGCGAGCCCAAAGGCCCCGAAACCCCAAGGCCAATAACAGACTTCAGCCACCCGAAATCCCTGTGGGAGCGGGCTTGCCCGCGAAGACGCCAGCCCACTCACCACAAAACCGGCATGGCCGAGTGGGACATTGCGGGTACAGGTCCTGATCGCCGCAGTAGATAGCGGGTGTCAGGCCGACGGATTTGAGCTCAGCGTGCCAAGAACGAGTTTGGCATCAAGTGTTTCGAGCAGATCGAATGCGCTCATGTAGGGCACATTGAACTGCTGGCAAATATTTGGGATTTTGATTTTCTGACTCGTTGGAGGTACCAACACTTCGTGGGTTACAACGGTCTGTCCAGTTGCACCGGCTTTAGCAATCAACCATGGATCGGCGCCTTCAAGAAAGCGTATTTTTTCTGTTTTTTTAGGCAGCGGCAGGTCCATGACAAACGTAGCGATCTGCGCGAATGTTATCTGTGTACTGGCGTCATTTACCGACAAGAAATGGTTTGTTCTTTCTTTCGCCCATTCCGATAATTCGTCCCCATAGTCAACCAGTTCCTTGTACACCGACGTTACGCTGGATATTTTCCCCGCATCAGAGGCGCTGTCCAGCCAGTCCCAGAAGCCAGGGCAGAAAACCATGCGGTAGTGAGTGTTTTTCGCCTGTATGTAGGAGTTCGCATCCAGCAGATAACTCAAAATCCAAGTTCCTTCTTAGAATAATCAGAGAGTTTGTGCGGCTTCACACCAATCAGACGTGCTGCGTCTCGATAAAGCATTCTTCCGCTTAATGTTTCACTTGCCACCGCTATGGCGAGCGTTTTGCTAACTCTGGCGGTCTGCAGCCTGTTGTAGGGAGGGGCTCCCTCTTTGTCGCGAGCTTTGTACTCGGTGATTTTTCTGGCAACAAATGCTTCATATTCGAATGCCGTTATGAGGTTAAAAGTCAGGGCTCTCCTGGCGATCACCCAGCCGCTCACATGGAAAATATTTGTTAAACGAGGAATGTTTTCTTGCCACTCGATCTCAGCATCCCAAAAGGAAAGGAATTCACGGCCAGGCGTTAACAGCTCTGCTGCGACTGCGTTGCACAGGATTTCCTCCGATCTATGGTTCGCAGGGTCACCATCAGACACACCAGAATGACCTAACCAGATATGAGACAGCTCATGAGCTAAAGTGAACAGCCTTGCCTCGGGGCAATCGGCGGTGTTGATAAAAATGACGGGTGCCAATTTGTCGCTGATTGCGAAGCCTCGAAATTCTTCAACAAGCAATGGCCTGCTCGTATTGTTGTTGACAACGCTATTGCGCATCACAAGTATCCCGGTGCTTTCAATGTTGCCGACTAAACTTTTAAAGTAGTCTTCAAAATCGCCGCGCTTGGGTATGTTGGATAAGCCTAAGACTGCACGAATGTCCGCAACGATTTCTTCGAAGCTGTCACTCACCGAAAACTTCCCGACAACGCTATTTTCTGTGATGCCTTGGCTGATCAGGTAGTCGCGATACCATTCCTGTCGTTCCGCCGCCCACCTGATAGTGTCCATGAGGGCGAGACTGTATCCGCGGCTACGCCTGCCATTGATCGTTCTGAGATCCGGCAGAGAAGGGTTTTCCTCCGGCGGCTGAGGCAGGTAAAGGTACCCAAACGGGATGTACGTCTGCCGGGCGTAATTTATGGCCTGGTTGAAGGAGGGCCTTTTCGTGCCTTGCTCCCACGCCAACACGTTGTCTTCCTGCGTACCCAGACTTTTGGCCAGGGCGCTCGTGCTCAGGGAGGCACGCTCCCTCGCCCATCGCAGCAGGTCCGGATTAATCAGCGCTTCCATGTGTGATTCCATTTGGGTGTCATAACCGTTTCCGCAAAATGCCCCTACACAGCCAATTCAAACGATAGCCGTATCTGACTACAAGGGCGGGGGGCTGTCTCGGGTATTTGGTCGCCAAACGTTACGTATCTGAGAGCCCCACTAACTCGGGGTCCGTGTCCTAGGCGCAAGCCACATCATTGATCCCTGCAGTAGACCGAGGATGAAAGCCCTCACGCCGGTTCCCCAATGCACCACCACTGAACGGCGACCTCATCGTCTGCTTGAGTGACGTCATGCCCATGCTCGATGAAATTCGCAGGCGTGTGCAACGCAAGATCGTGGCTGATCCGATCTGGCTTGAGGGCGTTGGTTTTACCGAGAAAACCCATGTAATAGTCCCGGTCATAGAAGAGGGTGACCTCGCTCTGATGGACCCATGGCCACGTCAGCAGGCAAGCGACCCGATAGTAACCCTGTGAGTGGTCAGCCGCGTTGGACAGGTGGCTAGCGGCTTCGAGCAGTTGCTGGATACAGAAGGCTTGAACTTCGATCCTGGCTTGAGGGCCTTCAACAAGAGCCTCGTGCACCGGAATCTTCCAATGTGTGTAGCGCTCCATGCGCCCGGATCGCGGATAAAACTCGTCGCGAAAACTGGCAGCCCAACGTTCCAAAGCGCGAAGACGGCGGGGAATGCCTCTGAGTTTTTTGTTGCTGAGAGCGATTTGCCGCATTGATACATCCTTGCGATACCGAAAAAACATTCGTTGTTGTCTGCTGGCGCTGAATGTCCCTTCAGTGCACCAGAGCCGGTGATATTGCAGGTGGGAAGGACAGCCATCAAAGAGGAAACCGTTGCGATATCTTTCCGTGGCGCACACATCTTGCGCTACCGGCCAGGGGGCTCATTCCTCGCTGAGAGGTACGCAACAGCCGCAGCAATCTGTTAGGTTATTTGCCACATCAGGATCCAATGACAGGAGGTCATCTTGGCTAAGCCAGCCGCGCGTAAAACCGACCCTTCAAGTTGCCCGCTACCGGGGCACGGCACCAATCCCATCGCGACAGGATCGCCAGACGTTTTCTTCGATGGGCTCTCAGCTGCACGCCAAGGTGATACCTGTACGTGTGGCAGTGCATTGTCCTCTGGTCTGTCCTCCACTGTTTTCATCAATGGCAAGAATGCCGCGACGATTGATACAGGCGGAACCCACGGCAGTGTTGTCATTGGTGGTTCCGGGACGGTGATAATTGGTGATTCTCATACAGCCTGCCCATTTTTTTCCCCAGTGCCTCTCGTTCTTGGCGCTAGCTGGATCGGCTTCTAAATCCCTGCCACCGAAAGTTACGAAGGTTTATCGTGCACGGCGCATTTTGAGGACGGATCAACCCTTCCAGGCGTATTTAACAGGGACAACGCTGTTAAATTTAATAGCCCCTCAGGGAAAGTTTGTTTGATGCTCAAGTTCGAGGAGGGATCGACTACCGCCACTTCGACTCTTACAGAAAGCCTTTTGAATAAAATATTGGGATAAGGAGCATCCTATGACCGAGCCGTACCTTGTCACCGGTAGCTATGTCATTCAACGTGAGCACGCGTTGATGGACTCTCCGCTCGACAGAGCACTGGAATTGATGGAGGGGACAGCACTCAGATTTTCGCTGGATGCTATCTCAGACGAAAAGGTCCGGGCCAGCTACATGAAAAATATCAAGCGCATGTCTCAGCAGACATTGGCAGACGTCAAGGCAGGAATAATTACTGCACATGAAGGCGTACAGTTCAGTAATGAATTGAGAAACAAGATCATGATGGAACATCGCAAATTCACATCCGCTCAAGGCCTGGCTATCGTCCAAAAAAAGAAGCCCGACGGCAGGACGCTTGACTCACTGTTCGATCGCTACTCCGAGCGCCTCTTTAAAAAGAAATACAACAGCCTTTCGCCAACAGAACAAACCAAAATCCACTACACAATCCTGGAAGCGGCCGGTCGGGACGATGCCTCGTTCACGAAAGGCACCCAAAAAATGCGCATGATGGGGAAGCTCGGAATTCTAGTCACCGCCGCCCTTGCGACCTATCAAATCCTGAATGCTGATAACAAGCCGAAGGAAACCGCGCGGCAGGGCATCATAGTGGGCAGTGGTGCAGTGGGAGGTTTGCTCGCGGGGCTTGGCGTGAGCGCTCTCTGTGGTCCGGGTGCTCCCATTTGTGCAATTGCTGTTGTTTTGGTGGGAAGCATTGCAGGGGGTGTGGCTGGTGAAGCAGTCGCCCATTCTCTCGATGAGGAGCTAGAGGAGTTTTCGCATTGGGATATCTTTTGAGTCGATCCGAACTGACCAAAATCAGAGCCGCACTCTCGGATCCGTTCAATGACTCGCCGGTCGATTACGACTACATAGCAGAGCAGGTGAAGGGTGTTGATCGTCAGACGCTACACGAAATTCTTTACTCAGAAGTCGCGCCTGTTTGCTTTACCAATATTGAATCGGCCGTCCCATCGGTCTGGACAGGTTTCGATCCTGACTCGCTCAACGCCATGATTGAAGAAAGACTTGCAGCCAGGGAAAACAATTGGTTTCGCAGGCAATTCGATAAGCTGCTTGTTCGCTGGCTGAGTTATCACTACGGGTATGTCTGGAAGGAAATCGTCAGCCGCCTCTAGCATCTAGCTTCGTAAGCCTGAGCCTAGTCATCGAGCTGCGTGCCTACCTCAGTAACAAAAGTCCCCGAAATATTCCGGGCTGACAACAGCTACCTATTCACCGCAGCCTCTGTAGGAGCGAGTTCGCTCGCGAAAAACGACAGCCAACCACCATTCCCGCAGAATGGCCGTAGTCTTCGCGAGCGAGTGCCTGCATAGTTACAAAACGCCTGGCAGAGTCCCGCCCTTTTGCTTGCTACCCCTCAGCCATCCCCTCAGCCCGCTTATTTGCCAACTCGTTATCTCGATCCCGAGTCAGCACCTTCGCTACATCATCCACCACCGCCTTACTCATCGCCGTCAAATAATGCGCGGCCCAGGCGTGGTAATCCGTGTCCTTGGCATAAGCCGCATCCTTGGTCAGCGCCTTGGCGAGGAAGAGGAAATCAGAAGCCATGGCCAGCGCATCGCCGACGGGCACGTTACACGTGACATGGAACAGCGATTGATCGCCGCAGTAGATCGCGGGTGTAAGGCCGATGGTTTTGAGTTCGGGTTGATGGGTCATTGGCCACCTCCGATGAGGGAGAGGTGGTGGGGGAGGGTGTTACGCGATTGGGGATTGTGTTGAGGGGAAAGCCAAATTTTGTACGGATTGATGCTGCGCATTATCAGACTCCTTGATATAGGGAGCTGCCAGATTCGTTACCACACGAATGGGTGACAGCTGTGCGCAGGGTGGTAAACCGGGAATCAAGGAAACCGGCACGCCCGAGGGCGTCCCACGCACAGCCGCCATAACTCACGCTTGCAGGCATAAAAAAAGCGCCGGCAATCGTGATGGGGGCGCTGTTGCGCCTTGAATAACTCGGGTTACCACACCCGGTCGCTGAATTGGCAGCGACGGTGGGAGGTTATCGTGCAGATTCTGTTCCTGCAACCTTCGAAGGCTTCGACCCCAAGACCCCAAGACGAAAAAAATGTGCTGCACCCTTTTTGGCATGGGCAGCCGCTACACTCAAAGGCCGTTATCGGCCGATTCTGTTGAAAAAGTCGGCTTCGAATTCCGCGCGAGAAAAGTACGCGCCTGAGATTGAAATCTGAATTTTTGGCAGACAGTTCAGGACTCGGATTTCGCATAGCCGCGTGCAACTGAGGTGTTTTCGTCCATCAATATTCGAGTGTTTCGGAAAAGCCGACTTTTTCAACACAATCGGCCGATAGCTGTCCGTCGCGAGTGGAAGCTAGTGGCTGGAAGCGGACGTTGTTAACTTTGGTCGAAAGTTAAAAACTGGGGAGAGGGGGCTTGGAAAAGGGATAAGGTGGCCAGCGGCGATCTGCCTATTGGGTGTCCCCACTTTTGAGGCTGCATGCCTTCCTTCATTGAATGTCTTTCAGATAATCCTTGAGCGCGATTAGCGGCTCTTCAAGCTGCTCCATCGCCCGCGCATTGCTGAAATCATCTGCCAACCTGTGCAACTCACGCCCCAGTGGCGTATCAACACCGCCTAAAGCTTCCATCGCCAAACCCACGCAGTGCGCCACTCTGAACTGGATCGCGTCGACATCGCCCCTGCGCACTAGCAAGCCGAATACCTCCCGCTCATAGTCGCTCATGATCGGATCGTCCCGCAAAATCGGACTTCCATCTTCCGTCTCATAAGCCAGCTTGAGGGCGAAAAGGGCAACGGTTTCCAGTGGCAATTCCATCGTGTGAATCCTTGATTCGTTAGCCGAGCGGTTTCGTGTTGTGGCGTTGAAAAGCAGGATCAAAAGATCGCAGCCTTCGGCAGCTCCTACAGGCTGGCGGGGTGCCAACCACTTTATCGCAGACGAAAAAAAAGGCCTTGCTAAAGCAAGACCTTTCTTAATTTTGGTGCCCGAGGGAGACTCGAATAATAGCATAACTGTATAATTAACATAGTTTTTTGCATGTGTACACTTCCACGTTGTACCGTGAAGTGTACACCCTACCTGCCTCCAATAAGGACTGGTGTGGATGGAAGCTTGATCGGATTTCTCCATCAAGTTTCCGATGAGCTGTGAGTAATATCTACAAGAAACTGGTTACGGATAGACTCCCTGGTCTGCCAAAAAATGCCGAACCTGTTGGTGCTGATGCGATTTTGACCCAGGTTACTGATTTTAGCTGACCCATGTGCAGCCTCTGAAATCCCACGCAAGGTCATCGATTGCTGAATATTCGAATGGGTCAATGATTTCCGGCGGCTTGGGTCAAAATCGCATCAGCGCCAACAGTGCAGACGCAAGAAAGAGGCAGAAAACCGCACTCAATGATGTGGCGAAGTTCAAGGATGGAAATCATGACCTATGTCCTCAACCTCAAAGGTGGTTTGAGTTTCTGTTCAGTAATCATAGACAACCTGCTCGGTGTTGACTGAGATCACGACAAGCTGCATCATCTCTAGCGGTCATCCCTCGCCCTCGTAATGACATGCGCTATGGGTCGAAAAGTACCTGGCGACATGCAGCAATCGGCCGATTCTGTTGAAAAAGTCGGATTTTCTGATCGCCTGAACTCAGGCACGGCTATCCCCTTTTGTTTTGTGGCTAACTTTTTGTTTGTTAAACACTTAAAAGCCAAGACTCACACTGCTTCAGTTTTGCATTGTCGTTCATTGCGTGAGATATTTTTTTGTCTATCTCTTTGAATTTATTCGGTTCGTTTTCTTTGTAAAATATTAACCAGTTGTCTCTGCCTTCATGTTCGATCATGTATTTTTGTTCATTTTTTTTGATACTCAAAGACCAAGATGAGAAAAAATCGGGGTGATCCGAAAATACTGTTACCGTAAAGCCACAACGACTTGCCATGTCATATAGATCGGATTGTTTCATTTGTGGCCTCCTAAATGTTATTACAGTTTACGGGATTTTTTCGAAGTTTCCTTTAGCGCTGCTAAA
Source organism: Pseudomonas sp. NFX71 (assembly GCF_048079215.1). Taxonomy (NCBI): domain Bacteria; kingdom Pseudomonadati; phylum Pseudomonadota; class Gammaproteobacteria; order Pseudomonadales; family Pseudomonadaceae; genus Pseudomonas; species Pseudomonas sp. NFX71. The sequence goes on from NZ_CP182230.1 coordinate 3,084,269, forward strand.
AACTTGAGTACCACCCCCTGACGACGGTTGTGTCACACCTTTCACAGACCAAGTATCATCTATCTGTTTGGCTGTCGATTTCAATACGGGCGTTTTTTCGGTTGTTCGATAAATACCTTGCAGTTTTAGTTCGACTGTCCCTGCTGCACGATTATCTCCGAGTGGACCAATTCCTAGCTCTGATGGGGTTGTAGCAGGGTTCAGAGAGTAGTAGTTGCCTTGTGGAGCACCCGGTGATTGGAATTGATAAACGGTTTTTCCTCGGTTTAACGTTTCTACATTTACCGGTTGATTAAAATCTATGCCGTTTAAATGCCCTGGAATGCTTGTCTCTTCAAAGCCTTGTGTTCGGTAAAACTCCGTAGCGGTCTCTTTTCTTCCGCGGGCATTGATATCGTTATTGATATCCCCTGTCCGGCCGTATTTTTGATTCAGCTCAGCTCGTCTGTCATCTGGGCAGTTACTCGGAACGCAGCTCAACCCCAACGGATCCACCCACCCCGTAGGGTTAGGTACGTACTGGTAGTTGTTCAACCCACCCGCAAGCTTGATCGGATCCGGCGTCAAAAACCGTCCAGTCCCCGGATTGTAGTAGCGATGTCGGTTGTAATGTAAGCCCGTTTCGGCATCGAAGTACTGGCCCTGGAAGCGCAGCGGGTTGTCGATTTCTGCAACGTCGAGGGTGGCGAGGTTGCCGTAGGCGCGGTATTTCGCCGACCACATGATCTCGCCGCTGTAGTCGGTGAGTTCCTGCGGGGTGCCGAGGTGGTCGAGTTGGTAGTAGAACGGCGTGGCTTTCAGTGAGCCTTCGCCATCGAGCATCGCCAGCGGGCGGAAGCTACCCGGTTCGTAGATGTAGCTGCGATAGCGGTTGTCGGCGCTTTCGGCGATGAGGCGTTCGCCTTGCCACAGGAATTCGGTGGTGTGACCATCGACGGTTTTGGCGATGCGTCGGCCGAAGGCGTCGTACTGGTAGCTCGCGATGCTGCCGCCGGGGAGGCTGACACCGATCAGGCGATGTTGGCAGTCGTAACGGTACTCGGTGACGAGTTTTTGCCCGGTGCCGCGACGTTCGCGGATCAGGTTGCCATGGGCATCATAGTCATAGTGCCGGTCGCCCTGCATTAGCAGGCGGTTGCCTTTGACGTTGACCAGGTTCGCGGACGGCTGGTCGCCTTGGCCGAGGAGGTTGCCCGCCGGGTCGTGGGCGAAGCTTTCCGGGGTGGTGCCACGGACGTTGATCAGGCGATCGAGCGGATCGTAATGGTAGCTGCGCTTGCCTTTGCGGCTGTCGTCGATACCCGCAAGATTGCCGTTGGCATCGTAGGCGTAGCGACGGCGAAACAGGTTGCGGTCCTGCTGGCTGACGGTGTGGGCTTGCAAGCGGCCTTGTTCGTCGTACTGGTATTGGCTGAGCAGCAGGCCTTGTTGGCGCTGTTGTTCGCGACCGGCGCTGAACTGGTGCGTGGTCAGGCGCGAGCCGTTGAGGTCGATGCTGCTCAGGCGGCCGCCAGGTTGGTGGCGGTAGTCGAGTTTGCTGCCGTCGGGGAGGCGGCAATGACTCAACTGGCCCAGGTTGTCGTACTCGTAACGCAGAGTGCCCCAGCCTTGGTGTTCGGTGATCAGGCGGTCTTGCAGGTCATATTCGTAGGCGAGGGGCCAGTGGCCGTCGTCGACGTTGACGAGGCGGCCGAGGGCGTCGTAGCTGTAGTGAATTTCGTCGCCATCCGCCAGGGTTTTCACCAGCAAGCGGCCGGCGGCGTCGCGTTGGTATTCGGTGAACAACTCACTGCCGTCGTCGCCGAATTCGATTTTCTTCAGCAGTTGGCCGTTGAGGTCGTACTCGTAGGCCGTCCGGCGACCGTCGAAGCCGGTTTCCTGCTGGATCAGGCCGTTCGGGTAGTAATCGAGGTGATAGTGCTCGCCACGTTCGTTTTCGATCTCGCTGAGCAGCAGGCGCGAGTTGTCGTAGCGATAACGCAGTTGGCTGCCGTCCGGATTGATGCGACGACTGACCAAGTGCAGGTTATCGGCGTATTCGTAGCGGGTTACGCGGCCCAGTTCATCGCGTTCGGCAGTGACTTTGCCGTAGGCGTTGTAGGTGAAGGCGCGCGTAGCGCCGCCCGGCAAAGTGATTTGCGCGAGGCGGTTGGCAGCGTTCCATTGGTAGTGGGTGATCGCGCCGCTTTCGTCCTGACGGGTGATCTGCCGGCCCAAGGCGTCGTAGCGATATTTGCGCTGGCCGCCGTCCGGTAGCTGTTCTTCGAGCAGTTGGCCGAGGTTGTTCCAGCCCAGTTGATGACGACTGCCATCCGGGTGACGGATTTCCAGCAGACGGCCTTGGCGGTTGTAGCTGTAGTGGGTCGAGTTGCCGTCCGGGTCGACTTGTTCGGTGATGTCGCCCTGATCGTTGCGCCAGTATGTCCACTTTGCCGGGCCACGGTTCACCACACGGACGTAGCCGTGGTAGTACTCGTAAGTGGTGGGGGCGTCTTCCGGCGGAATCACCGCAACCAGTCGACCGGCTTCGTTGTACTGGTATTCGGTGACGGCGCCGAGTGGGTCTTTTTCGGCGATCAGGCGGCCCTTGTCATCGTAGGCCTTCAGGTGTTCGGCACCATCCGGGTCGACTTTGGCGACCAGTCGAGCCTGGTCGTCATGTGTGTAGACCTCTTCGCTGCCGTCAGCGTTGGTAACCGTGACGCTGCCCTTGTCATCCCAAGCGTAGTGCGCGTCCATCTGCGAGAAGCTTGCCCAGTGATGGATGCAGCGGGCTGACTTGCCTTCTTTTTCCCATTCCCAGTAGAAGCTGGCACCACCAGCCAGTTGCCGTTCGAGAATGACGTTCTGGTCGTTATAGGCATAACGCTCGGCTTCACCGGCGGCGTTTTTGGCTTCGATCAGGCGGTGCTGGGCGTCGTAGCCGTAGGTGACCAGGGTCTGGACGGTGCTCCAGGCATCTTCCAGGTTGTCCGCCGGGCTGAACTGCTGGTAATCGATGGCGACGATGTGTTTGCGGTCGTAACGCACGAGGAGGGCGCGACCGGCACCGTTATCGACACGTTTGATTCGTCCGTGAATGTCGCGGGTGATGTGCAGGCGGTTGTCGTAGCTGTCGCTGATGGCGATCAGCGTCGCGCCTTTGCTGTTGTAGCGGAAGTGGTAGAACTGGGTGCGTTCGCCGGCTTGGGTGAGGGTCAGTTCGGACGGATCGTCACCAAGGAAAATCGCCGCTTCCGACAGGCTGTTGGTGATCGCCGGGCGCTGCACACTGGGCAACGGGAAGGTGGTGACGCGGTTTTCGTGGTCGGTCCAGATTACTTCGTCGCCGTTGATGTCGACGCGTTGCGCCAGGGCGTGGCTCCAACCGTAACCGAGGCCGCAGTCGATTTCTGCGGCGCTGGTGCGATAGAGGCGCGTCCAGCTGAAGGGCAGCAGACCACCGAGTTCACCGTCGGTCAGGGTCAGCAGCTCTTCGCCGGTAACCATCGATACCGGGCAACCATTGGTGCAGGTTTTCTTGGCACAGGCGGCGCTTTTGTCGTCAGGCGTTTTTGACTGAGTAGGAGCGTCGTCGACCTTTTCCTTTGGTGCGAGGGTGGTCTGTTTGTCTTTCTTGCCACGCGGAAATGAAGAAGCGTCTTTCACTTCCTGCTTCGGCGTATCCGTGGTTTTCGGCACCTGACTTTTAGAACCGTTGGCGGCGGCCTCGTCGATTTTGAGCGCCGCCGTTTTGGTCGGCTTCATCGGCACGCTTTTGGCACTGGCAATCAGTGGCTTGGAAACCTCCGCGTGCGCTGGCAGGCTGTGCTTGCCGCTCAGGCTCATCAGTTTTGCGGCCAGCTCTTCAAGGTATTTGAGCGCCGTACCGGACTTGACCGTGGACAGAGTTTTGGTCCCCACCCGCACTGCGATCCCGGCACCGCCAGTGAGGCAAATACCCAATACCACGTTGATCAGGAATTCCGACGCAATGGCCGTCACCACGTCAACGATGACTTGCGGCGGCAGCATGCCGACCCACGCCACAATCGCCGAGACGTAAATGAACATCAGTGGTTCGTCACTGAGGATCAACAGACCCGAAGCAATGGACTCCTTGGACGCGGCATAGAGCTTGTCGATCTCGACATCCGACAGGTACTTGCGCAGCTTTTCGAGGTTTTCCTTTGGGTGTGCGAGTAGTTCGAACAGGCTTTTGATGTCATCCCACAGGCTGAGCAGCGCCTTTTCCAGACCATCCATCGCTCGTTTTAACAGAATGACAGAGCGGCCCGCGCGGTCAGCCGCCGAGTAACTGGCCCACTGAGGCTGGAACTTGCTCGACCATTCACTTTGCAACCAGCCGTTTAGATTGCCGATTACACCCTGGTAGGAGTCGTAGAGTGCTTTGACATTGCTTTGGGATACGTTCGGGAAAAAGGTAATGCGGTACATCTGGCCTTTCTTGCAGCCATCGATCACCTTGATGCCGCTCGGGCCGATCGTTGTTTCAATGACGGGGCCAGTGACGTCGTCGTAAAAAGTACCTTTGGTGACGGGTTCCAGTTTCACTGGCGTGTTGCCGATCGGTACGAATCGTGCTGATTCGAACATGTGGATCAGCGTGAAGTCGCCCGCCAGAGGGCAGGTCGCGTAGGTCTCGACCTTGCCGGTTTTGGTCTTGCGTTTGGTCACGCTGACTTCATTACCGACCTTGAAGGTTTGGTCGACATCCAATGCCCAACCGGTCAGGAAGCCGTCCGCCCATTCCTTGTAATCGCTCAGGCAGTTCTTGAAGTCTTTGAGAATCAGGTTCACGTCAGGGGTTTTGGCGTCCAGCACGTGTAGGACCAAGGTACCGATCGGGGTATTCATGACGTGACTTCCTTTGTCAGCTGAGCAGCGAGACGCTCTGCCAAATCTTCTGTATTGGGTTGTTGGCGCACGAAGCGCTCGACCTTGTGGCGCAAGTTATTTTCGGGAAAGGCGAAGAACAGTTCCGGGCAGTCCTCTCCCAGCCACTGCATCAGGTTGTCGACGACGGTGGTGTGGTCTTTTTCCGCCAAACTATCGAGCAACTTTTGCGGCACCTCCCACCACGGCCATTCCTTCGCTGGCGGCACGGCCCTCGGCCCAGCGTCCAGGCTCTGGCCATTGATCAGATAGCGGTCAAACACCGGCAATACTTCACCTGCGCCAGCACCCAACCCTTCAAGAATCGGGTAAATATGCCGCCCGTCCCAGAACCGGAAAAACACTTCGGTCCCATCGGGCATGCGTACCTGGGTCAAACTGCGCAGGTGCTCGAACACCACGTCCGGCGTGCTGGTGGACACTGCCAGCCAACCCCAGTCCTGAGCATCGGTTTCGGCGATCCATTGCAGAAAACCGGCATTGGGTTTCAGCTCGGCGAGGTAGGGCATGACGGGCTGCCAATCGGCGTAAGGCGTGCCGCTCCAGATCGGGATCAATTCCGGCGCCATGTCTTGCTGGTAGAAGGCCTTGAGTGGCTCGGCATCGCTGGCCGCGCTAACGATCAAGTACAACAGCTCACCCGTCTGCAACGGCCGTTCAGCCAGCCAAGCCTGTGGAGTCAACAGATCAGATCGCACAAGCACCTGCCTTGCACTTCTCGCACTCTTCACAGAATGGCGCGTTGCGTTTCAGGGTGTTGATCTGCGCCGGGCTCAGAACCGCCCCCGCCTTATCCGCATCCGCCTGTTTCAACACCCCCGGCATCAACGGTGCCGCGCCAGTCCCGTTGCCAGGACTGCCGCCGGAGTTCATGTTGATCACCGGCCCGCTCAGGGTGACGCCACTGCCGTCGATCTTGATGAAGCTGCCACCACCCTTGAGGGTGAGTTCGCTGCCGGCTTCGAGCACGACCTTCATGACGCTGCTCAGGTGGATCTCCTGGCCGGCTTCGATGAATTGGCCGGTGCCGACCTTGATGTGCTGGTTCACACCGACGGTGAGGTGGTCGTTGGCGCGGGTTTCGACTTTACGATCGGCGTAGACGGTGTGGTGTTCTTCGGCCTTGAATTCGCTGTAGCTGTTTTGTTCGACGGTGTCGTGGCGTTCGTTGCCGACGCGGATCTTCTGGTCGTGCTCGACGTTTTCGTCCCAGTCGCGCTGGGCGTGCAGGAAGATTTGTTCCTGGCCCTTTTTGTCTTCGATGCGCAGTTCGTTGTAACCGCCGCCACCTGGGGAACTCAGGGTCTTGAAGGTGCTGCGGGTCTTGTTCGCCGGCAGGTCGTAGGGGACGACGTTTTCCTTGTGGTACAGGCAGCCGCTGATCAGCGGTTGATCCGGGTCGCCTTCAAGGAAGGTCACCAGCACTTCCATGCCGATGCGCGGGATGGCGATGCCGCCGTAGTGGGCGCCGGCCCAGGCGGAGGAGACGCGCAGCCAGCAGCTGGTTTTGTCGTCGGCCTGACCTTCGCGGTCCCAGTGGAATTGCACTTTGACGCGGCCGTACTGGTCGCAGTGGATCTCTTCACCTTTGGGCCCGGTGACCACGGCGCTTTGGCTGCCGAGGATGCGTGGCTTGGGGTGGTTCAGCGGCGGGCGATTCGGGACGTCCCAGGGGGTGGCCTGGAAGCGGTTGCGATAGCCCTGATGGAAATCGTCCTTGAGGTTGGTGGTGCTGCTGGTTACCGACTCTTCCAGCACTTGCGGCTGTTTGCCTTCGTGGAGGATTTCAGTCAGCAGCCACAGGTCGTTCCACTTGGCTTTGGGGTGTTGGGTCAGGGCCAGGAAGTGGCCGCTGACCAGCAACGGCTGATCGCTTCGGCCTTCGGCCAACTGGAAGTCGCTGCGGTGACGTTCGAGGGCGCGTTTGGCCAGGTGCTTGCCGCGCTCGCGGTCGATGAAACGGCCGGGATAGTCGTAGTCTTCGAGGTCGGGCAGGGCGTCGCCGCGGTTTTCCGCTTCGAGGGTCAGGCGCGGTTTTTCGAAGTCGTAGTCGCGGCGGGTGGTGCGGCTGGTGCGGGTTTCCAAACGCAGGTCGAAGCGTTTGATCACCGGGTTGTTGGCGACCATGCCGGAGTCTTGCTGGTAGGCCACGGGTGCGAGTTTCGGGAACACCGTCTGGTCATCGCCGAACACCAGCTTGTGGGCCGTGGTGCTGTGCTGGAAGTGGTAGTGGATACCTTCTTCCTCGCACAGGCGCTGGACAAATTGCAGGTCCGATTCATCGTATTGAACGCAGTAAATGCGCTCGGGATAGATCGCCCCGACTTTGAATTCGTAGGTGTTGCTTTGGATGCCGTGTTCTTCAAGGACCATGCCGATGATTTTCGGCACGCTGAGGTTCTGGAAGATGCGTTGGTTGATGCGGTGCGCGAGGTAGGACAGTTGCGGGCGCAGGGTCACCGCGTAGCGGGTCAGGCGTTTGCCGGAATCACCCTGGGCGGCGCGATAGATCTGGCCATGGATGCCGCTGCCGTCAGGCGAGAGCTGCAAGAAGGCCGGTTTGTGCAGCAGGGTTTCGAGGTCCAGGGACGGCTGTTCACTGACCAAGTCCACCTCAAACACAAAAGGCTGGCTGATGGCTTCCCGACCTTGCAGGGCAAGGACCTGGAGATCGTTATCCAGACCTTCGATAGTCAAGACAAAGTGAGTCTGATTGGCCGGCGCGAACATCCCTTGTTCCTCGTGCAGTGCTGCGGCGTAAACCAATACCCGATCAAGGATTAGCAGACGCAAAATTCTGGAAAGGCGTAAACAACATCGACCAGCAGAGCTGGCCGATGCGTGAAGCGGTCAGCCGCGATTAAGCGACTGGTTGACGCCAGTCATCGGAACCCGAAGTACCGGATACTTCGTGGGTCCAGGTGATTTTGCGGTAGGTGAACTGCACTTCTTCCAGGTGCGTGAAGTGGGAGTTCGACGGATCCTGGCAGTTGTGCATTTTGTTGTTGATGGCGACGATGATCGCATCTTCCAGTTTGGTGGTGTAGTAGTGCTCTTGGGTACCCTGAGCTGAAGTACGGAACCACTGGATAACGATTTCGCTCATGCGCTCGCCGGAGGTCAGCGCAGCTTGCAGCAGTGGCGAAGACTTGTCGTAGACCTTGGTGATCACGACGGGCTTGTGTACGCGCTGACCGGTCGGTTGGCCGGACTGCGGGTCACGCGGGATGATTACGTCGTGGTTGAAAGCCTGAACCATGACCTGGTCTTCGTGACCTTCCTGGTAGGTGTTGCCAACCGAGTCGGCGGTGAACGCGCCGGCAGTGATCAGACCTTGTTTTTCGCCAGTGACGGACATGTACGCTGGTGTAGCCATGGATGTGCTCCTTGCTAAAAGTTAGGGTGCCCGGGAGGCGGTATCGCCCGGTGGGTGCCTGACTGTTATCAAGGAGCGTGCCAGCTTTTGTGAAGTGCCAGACGCCGGTGGCCTGCCGGCCCTGGCTCGCCGTTCAGCGAGTTTTTTACAACCATAATCGGAAGAAAGTGCGCAAGAAATTGCGCACCACTGCGCAACTTCTTGCGCACAATGGCCCAATGATGGCGCTCACTGTGCGAAGAAAGAGAATTTCATAACCTCCCAATTCGCATCAAGGTAGTTGAAGGTAATGCTGGACCGGAGAAGTACCAATGCTAACCGATCTACAAGCTCGTCTATCACTCGCAGAGCTAGCCGAAAAATACTTAGAGGGAAGAGATCCTGCTTATGGTCGGCTGATCGAAGTCATTCATGATCCAGCGCGGCAAGTGCCTATCAAAGGGGTACTTGAGGCCATTCGCCGATACCAAAAAGCGCCGTACACACAACAAGAGCTTGAGCTGATCGATGACCTTTTATACATGTACGGATAATTGGCAAAACGCGATTCGGGATAGTCCAACAAGATCTGCCGATCAATCTGCCGCGCATCGTTGAACCCTGGCCCATCCTCCGACCGACACCACCGCACAAACGCCTGCCAGCGATCACTGTGCGCTTTGACCGTGCCGTAATGCTCACCGCCAAACAGGTCGCGGAGGGCCTGCGGCCCGGCATAACTCAGTTGTCGGCCATAGCCAAAATTGCGCCCGTCCCGTCTACCGACCAATGCCATGATCAAACTCCTCTCGAAGCCAAAACTTTTAAAACTTTCCCCACGTCATCCCGCCAAGAATGTTGAGTGTTATCAGGGATCAAGGCCCCTGCGACCTGTGAGGGTTGTCCACTAACGCGGGACTGACGGCTCTTTACGACCGGGAGCTTGGGCATCTCATGATCTGGCCTCCTGAACACCGTTACCGGTGGGCGGGCGGAGGTTGCATTGGCTGACGAGACCAGCGCCGTGGGATCCTGAGTCAGGTGAAGGCAGTGAGGCGATGACCGGGGCATCCCTGACTGTCAGTCAGGTGCAGTCCATTCCTTGGGCTGCGGCACCATCATCTGCATCGCTGTTGCTGGTGACTTCGGTGTTTGTCACGCCGATTGTCACGAGGGGAAATGCCGCAAAGCCTTGTACGAGTTGGGCTGCAGCAGCGGTAGGAGCGCCCGTCTCTTTCCGGGAGAAAGAGACGGGCGCAGGTTGGCGCAAGGAAATGGCCAAGCGGATAGGTTGCTGCAGGGCAGCTATGAAAGGGAATGAGTTGCCGCAGTGGGCACGCTGGTAAAAGTAGGCATCCATCACATCGCTGTGACCGTGCGAGCCGCCGGACGCTCATCGCACTTTGGGAGAACCACCACGGTGTGGCGTAGCCTTAAAGGTTCTGGCTACCTGGGTTGCTGTCAACGACAGCGCTTTGCCCGATCTTTTCTACGCCTGTGGATAATTGAGGTCAAGACTCCAATTTTCGGGAGTTCTGCGGCGGTGGATGAAATTATCCACCGGTGGAAATCAGTGGTTTTCCACAGACAGTTTGCGCGGGCTTTAGATTTCTTAAGTGAGGTCCATCCAAACAGGGCGGCTTTGCAGCCCTGTTTGGATGGACCCGCGTGGAAGGGCGGACTGCGGTGATCTCATTGGCTTACCAGTGTTGGAATGCGCCACGGTAGTTTTGCAAGGTTGTCGTCGAGCGGGTCGAATTCGTGAGGCATCAAGTGATCACTGAGTCGCCGTTGATTCTGTCTCGATAGGCAACTTTTGGGGAGGATCATCTTTGTGTGCATGGGATGCTGTTAGAGGCGGTGCAGAAGGGCGAGCGAGGAACTGATTAACGCGAGTATCAAATTGATCGCGAAGGTTGGCTGTAATGCCTTCTTTGAGGGCATCGAGATAGTCTGCATACCACTGCATCATGATCCGACGTTGCGGTAGGTATAGGGCTTGATTGTACTCACCAGAGATGCCGCCCTCGACGTGAGCCAGCTGGCTTTCGACATGGTCCTTCAGCCAACCATGTTCGCGCAGCAGCGTGCTTGCTGTATGGCGAGTGCCATGGCTGACGAGTCGTCCTTTATAGCCGATCTTGGCGAACACCAGATTGATCGTGTTTTCACTGATGACCGGCTGTTTTTCGCCATTGCCCGGGAATAGATATTGGCTGCGTCCAGTGCTTTGGTTCAGCTTGATGAGCATAGCGATCAGTTGATGAGGTAGAGGGCTGACGTAGTCTCTGCGCATCTTCATGCGGGCGGCTGGGATGGTCCATATCCCTTCCTCGAAATCAATTTCCTCCCATTTTGCGTAGCGAACCATCCCGGGGCGGCTAGCGGTCAAAATCGTCATCCATGACGCAATCCTCGCTGGTAACCGGCTGGTGGTCTTGCTCAAGGCCTGGAGAAATTCAGGCAGTTCGTTTTCGTGCAGATGTGGGTAGTGCTGAGTTGGCGGTGGAGCTATCGCAATGGCATGGAGTTCGGAGGCTGGATTGTGTTCGCACAGGCCGCGTGCGATCGCTTGACTAAAAATCTGTTTGAGCCAGGTTCGGGTTTTGTCTGCGACGTTGAAGGCGCCCCGTTTTTCGATGCTGGCCTGTAGGTTGGCGCAGTCACCTCGGGTAATTACGCTCAACTGCTTCTCACCCAGGGAGGGCAGCAAATCTTTATCGAGGTAGTCGCGGATTTTCTTCAGCGTCGCGGGGCTGCGTCCGGAGTCGGACTTGAACTGATACCAGTATTCCGCCGCGCGACTGAAGGTGTTGAGTCCCGCTTCTTGCTGCTGCAGCTTGTCATCGCGGCGTTTTGTTCCGGGGTTGGTCCCTTGTTTGAGCAGGCTGCGACACTCTGTCGCCAGTTCACGAGCCTCCTGTAAGGAAACATGCGGGTAGACACCCAGAGACATGCGGGCAGCGCGGCCCTGGAAGCGATAACGGAAATGCCAATACTTGCTGCCGTTCGGTTTCACCAGCAGGGCAAGACCCGAACTATCACTCAGGGTAAATGCCTTTTCGGCAGGCTTGGAAGCTTTGATCTGCAAGACGGTCAGTGGCATCTGTGTACATCTCCCGTTCTCGAACTGGATTTGTACTCAAAAATGTACCAAAAAGACGCTGGCTTGCAAGAGATGGGGGTGGAACCCCAGAGACCAAAAAGCCCGCAGTTAGCGGGCTCTAGGGGTGTTGCGTAGACGCTGGTAGTCGTCTATGTACTGCAAATGGTGCCCCGAGGGAGACTCGAACTCCCACTCCTTTCGAAAACGGATTTTGAATCCGCCGCGTCTACCAATTCCGCCATCAGGGCTCAATGGCGGCGAAGTATAGAGATGAGATAACCGTCGGTCAATCAGGTACATGGAGAATTTTCACTATTTCCGCTAGACTTCCGGGCCCTGCTAGACGAACCCCATCATGCGCGTTGCTGACTTTACTTTCGAACTCCCTGATTCGCTGATTGCTCGCCACCCTTTGGCCGAGCGTCGCAACAGTCGCCTGTTGACCCTTGATGGGGTCAGCGGCGCCCTGGCACACCGTCAATTCACTGATTTGCTTGAGCATTTGCGCCCGGGCGATTTGATGGTGTTCAACAATACCCGGGTGATTCCGGCGCGGCTGTTTGGCCAGAAGGCTTCCGGCGGCAAGCTGGAAATCCTGGTGGAGCGGGTGCTGGACAGCCATCGCGTGCTGGCCCATGTACGCTCCAGCAAGTCGCCGAAGCCGGGTTCGAAGATCCTCATCGACGGCGGTGGCGAAGCCGAGATGCTGGCGCGTCACGATGCGTTGTTCGAGCTGGGGTTTAGCGAGGAGGTGTTGCCGCTGCTCGACCGCGTCGGGCACATGCCGTTGCCTCCTTATATAGACCGCCCGGATGAAGGCTCGGACCGCGAGCGTTATCAGACGGTGTACGCCGAGCGCCTGGGCGCGGTGGCGGCGCCGACGGCGGGGTTGCATTTCGATCAGCCGCTGATGGAGGCGATTGCCGCCAAGGGCGTCGAGACGGCGTTCGTGACTTTGCACGTGGGCGCGGGCACGTTCCAGCCGGTGCGGGTCGAGAAGATCGAAGATCACCACATGCACACCGAGTGGCTGGAAGTCGGCCAGGACGTGGTCGATGCCGTCGCCGCTTGCCGTGCTCGCGGTGGTCGCGTGGTGGCCGTGGGGACCACCAGCGTGCGTTCCCTGGAAAGTGCCGCGCGCGATGGCGTGCTCAAGCCGTTCAGTGGCGACACGGACATCTTTATTTACCCGGGCCGGCCGTTTCATGTGGTCGATGCCCTGGTCACCAACTTTCATTTGCCCGAATCCACGCTGTTGATGCTGGTTTCGGCGTTCGCCGGTTATCCCGAAGCCATGGCCGCCTATAAAGCTGCCGTGGAGCATGAATACCGCTTTTTCAGCTACGGTGATGCGATGTTTATCACCCGTAACCCCGCACCACGTGGCCCTGAGGACAAAGAATGAGTCGCCAAAGTCGTATGTCGTTTGAGTTGCTTGCTACCGACGGCAAGGCTCGTCGCGGTCGTTTGACCTTTCCACGCGGTACTGTCGAGACCCCGGCCTTCATGCCGGTGGGCACGTACGGCACCGTCAAGGGCATGCTGCCGCGGGATATCGTCGCGACCGGCGCGGAAATCATTCTGGGCAACACCTTCCACTTGTGGCTGCGTCCGGGCACCGAAGTGATCAAGAAGCACGGCGACCTGCACGATTTCATGCAGTGGAAAGGCCCGATTCTGACCGACTCCGGCGGTTTCCAGGTGTTCAGCCTGGGCGCTATGCGCAAGATCAAGGAGGAGGGCGTGACCTTCGCCTCTCCGGTTGATGGCGCCAAGGTGTTCATGGGGCCGGAAGAGTCGATGCAGGTCCAGCGTGACCTGGGCTCGGACATCGTGATGATTTTCGACGAATGCACGCCGTACCCGGCCGATGAAGACGTCGCTCGTGTGTCGATGGAGCTGTCGTTGCGCTGGGCCAAGCGTTCGAAAGAAGCCCACGGCGACAACACGGCGGCGCTGTTCGGCATCGTTCAGGGTGGCATGCACCAGGATTTGCGCATGCGTTCGCTGGAAGGCCTCGACCAGATCGGTTTCGATGGCCTGGCCATCGGCGGCTTGTCTGTAGGCGAGCCGAAGCACGAGATGATCAAGGTGCTGGATTACCTGCCGGGCCAGATGCCGGCTGACAAACCTCGTTACCTTATGGGCGTTGGCAAACCGGAAGATCTGGTTGAGGGTGTGCGCCGCGGTGTGGACATGTTCGATTGCGTGATGCCAACCCGTAATGCCCGCAATGGGCATCTGTTCATTGATACTGGTGTGCTGAAGATCCGTAACGCGTTCCATCGCCATGATGATTCGCCGCTCGATCCGACCTGCGATTGCTATACCTGCCAGAACTTCTCCCGCGCTTATCTGCATCACCTGGACAAGTGCGGCGAAATGCTGGGAAGCATGCTCAATACCATCCATAACTTGCGTCATTATCAAGTGCTTATGGCTGGTTTGCGCGAGGCTATTCAACAGGGTACATTGGCCGCCTTTGTCGATGCCTTCTACGCCAAACGCGGGTTACCTGTTCCGCCTTTGGACTGAGTTTTCTGACCCCAAGATTCAACATTTGCAACTGGAGTGCTAAATGAGCTTTTTTATCTCGAATGCCATGGCTGACGCTGCTGCACCGGCCGCTGCCGGCCCTATGGGTGGCGGTTTTGAGTGGATTTTCCTGGTCGGTTTCCTGGTCATCTTCTACCTGATGATCTGGCGTCCACAGGCCAAGCGCGCCAAAGAGCAGAAGAACCTGCTGAGCAGCCTGCAGAAAGGCGACGAAGTTGTGACCACCGGCGGCATCGCCGGCAAGATCACTAAAGTGGCTGATGATTTCGTGGTTCTGGAAGTTTCCGACACCGTCGAAATGAAGTTCCAGAAAGGCGCTATTGCCGCCACGCTGCCAAAAGGCACGCTGAAAGCGATCTAAGTTTCAACTTCTACTCAATCGACGGGGCGCGCAAGGCGCCCCGCGTCATAAGCGGGCGGCGTGATGCTGAACAAATACCCTCTGTGGAAATACATTCTGATCCTGGCGGTGCTGGCGGTCGGTCTGATTTATTCCGCTCCCAATTTATATCCTGATGACCCGGCCATTCAGGTCAGCGGCGCAAGCACTGCGCTGCAAGTCAATCAGGCTGATCTGGACCGTGTGAGCGCTGCGCTCAAGGAATCCGGGATCAACGTCAAGGCAGCCACGCTGGCGGCCAACGGCAAGGGCGGTCTGATTCGTCTGACCAAGGCTGAAGACCAGCTGCCGGCCAAAGACGTCGTGCGCAAGGCATTGGGTGATGACTACGTCGTTGCACTGAACCTGGCACAAACCACTCCGCAGTGGCTGCGCAGCCTCGGCGCGCACCCGATGAAGCTGGGTCTGGACTTGTCCGGTGGTGTGCACTTCCTGCTGGAAGTGGACATGGACAAAGCCCTCGACGCACGCTTGAAAGTGTACGAAGGCGATGTGAAGAGCCTGTTGCGTAAAGAGAAACTGCGCTATCGCAGCCTGCCGCAACTCAACGGTGCCATCCAGCTGGGCTTCGCTGATGAAGCTTCCCGCGAACAGGCCCGCGCACTGATCCGCAAGAACTTCAACGATTTCGACATTGTGCCGGCCGACCTGAATGGTCAGGCGGTGCTGCGTCTGGCGATGACCCCGGCCAAGCTGGCGGAAATCCGCGAATACTCCATCAAGCAGAACTTGACCACGGTCCGTAACCGCGTCAACGAGCTGGGTGTTGCCGAACCGATCGTTCAGCGTCAGGGCGCCAACCGCATCGTGGTTGAGCTGCCGGGCGTGCAGGACACCGCAGAAGCCAAGCGT
Source organism: Pseudomonas sp. NFX71 (assembly GCF_048079215.1). Lineage (NCBI taxonomy): Bacteria > Pseudomonadati > Pseudomonadota > Gammaproteobacteria > Pseudomonadales > Pseudomonadaceae > Pseudomonas > Pseudomonas sp. NFX71. The sequence goes on from NZ_CP182230.1 coordinate 3,099,434, forward strand.
ATCCTCGGCAAGACGGCCAACCTTGAATTCCGTCTGGCTGCAGAGCCTGGCGCTTCGAAAGCCACTTCCGAGACGTTCGAGTTCCGTGAAGGCAACCGTCCTCCGGCACAGATCGAGCGTGGCCTGATCATCACTGGTGACCAGGTGACTGACGCCAAGGCTGGCTTCGGCGAGCACGGCACGCCAGAAGTGAACATCCGTCTGGATGGTCACGGTGGCGAGCTGATGAGCCGCGCAACGCGCAGCAACGTCGGTCGCAGCATGGCGGTAATCTTCATCGAGCAGCGTCCGGTTACCACTTACGTCAAGCAAGTGGTTAACGGCGTCGAGAAAGACGTACCGGTTCAAACCTTCAAGGAAGAGAAGAAGATCATCAGCCTGGCGACCATCCAGTCGCCGCTGGGTGCTCAATTCCGCATCACTGGCCTGAACGGTCAGGGCGAGTCGTCCGAACTGGCGCTGTTGCTGCGTGCCGGTGGTCTGGCTGCACCGATGTACTTCGCTGAAGAGCGCACAATTGGCCCGAGCCTGGGTGCCGACAACATCGTCAAGGGTATCGATGCATCGCTGTGGGGCATGCTGTTTGTCTCGCTGTTCATCATCGCCATCTACCGCTTCTTCGGCATCATCGCCACCGTCGCGCTGGCGGTGAACATGGTGCTGCTGCTGGCCCTGATGTCGCTGCTGGGTGCAACGCTGACCCTGCCGGGTATCGCCGGTATCGTGTTGACCATGGGTATGGCGGTCGACGCCAACGTCCTGATCTTCTCGCGGATTCGTGAAGAGATCGCGGCGGGCATGACCGTGCAGCGGGCAATCAATGAAGGCTTCGGCCGGGCATTCACCGCGATTCTCGACGCCAACCTGACAACGTTGTTGGTCGGCGGGATTCTCTTTGCGATGGGCACAGGCCCGGTCAAAGGCTTCGCAGTGACCATGTCCCTCGGGATCTTTACCTCGATGTTCACGGCCATCATGGTGACCCGCGCGATGGTCAACCTGATCTTCGGCGGTCGTGACTTCAAGAAGTTGTGGATTTAAGGGGCTGCCATGTTACGTACAATCAACTTCATGGGCGTTCGCAACGTTGCGTTCGGCGTCACATTGTTCCTCACGGCATTGGCATTGTTCAGCGTCGCCACCAAGGGCATGAACTGGGGCCTGGACTTCACCGGCGGTACGCTCATCGAGCTGACCTACGAGCGTCCGGCCGATGTCACCAAGGTGCGTGAGCAACTGGTTACTTCGGGTTATCACGAGGCGATCGTGCAGAGCTTCGGTGCAACGACCGATTTGCTGGTGCGCATGCCGGGTGAAGACCCGCAGCTGGGCCATCAAGTGGCTGAAGCGCTGCTGAAAGTCGGCGGCGACAACCCGGCGACGGTCAAGCGCGTCGAGTTCGTCGGCCCGCAGGTCGGTGAAGAGCTGCGCGACCAGGGCGGCCTCGGCATGCTGATGGCGCTGGGCGGCATCCTGATCTACCTGGCTTTCCGCTTTCAGTGGAAGTTTGCGGTCGGTGCCATCGTTTCGCTGATCCACGACGTGATCGTGACCATCGGTATCCTGTCGTTCTTCCAGATCACCTTTGACCTGACGGTATTGGCGGCGGTGCTGGCGATCATCGGTTACTCGCTCAACGACACCATCGTGGTATTCGACCGGGTTCGTGAGAACTTCCGGGTGCTGCGCAAGGCCAGCCTGATCGAGAACATCAACATCTCGACCACGCAAACCCTGCTGCGGACCATGGCGACGTCGATCTCCACCTTGCTGGCGATCGCGGCCCTGCTGTTCTTCGGCGGCGACAACCTGTTCGGCTTCTCCATCGCCCTGTTTATCGGTGTTCTGGCGGGTACTTACTCGTCGATCTACATCGCCAACGTGGTGCTGATCTGGCTGAACCTGAGCACCGAAGACCTGATTGCTCCAGTGGCCACTGACAAGGAAATCGACGACCGTCCATAACGGCCATCGTTTTCCGGCTGTCAGCCCGAAAAAGGCGCGAGTTGAACTCGCGCCTTTTTTTGTGCTCCAAGGCTGGGAGAAGCGCGGACATGTTCCGCGGGTGATGGTCAGGAGGTTCATGTGAACAAGTCGTTGCTGGTTGGTGCGGTATTGGGTGCTGTCGGTGTGACTGCCGGGGGTGCTGTTGCCACCTACAGCCTGGTTAAAAGCGGCCCTGAGTATGCGCAAGTTCTAGCCGTTGAACCGGTCAAGACACAAATCAAGACGCCACGTGAAGTGTGCAAGGACGTCACGGTAACCCGGCAAGCGCCGGTGAAAGATCAACACCAGATCGCGGGTACGGTGGTAGGTGCACTGGCTGGTGGTCTGTTGGGTAACCAGATCGGCGGCGGCACCGGCAAGAAAATTGCCACGGTTGCGGGCGCGGTCGGTGGTGGTTACGCCGGCAACAAGGTTCAGGAAGGTATGCAGGAGCGTGACACCTACACCACGACTCAAACTCGCTGTAACACTGTGAATGACATCAGCGACAAGGTTGTGGGTTATGACGTTCGTTATTCGCTGGATGGCAAGGAAGGTAAGGTGCGGATGGACCGTGATCCGGGCAACCAGATTCCGGTCGATAAGGAAGGCAAGTTGATCCTGTCGCAGAATCAGCAGGGTCAATAAATCGCTCGGATTCAAAAAGAAGCACCCTTCGGGGTGCTTTTTTTGTGTGCGCCCAGCATGGGCGCAATCTTGTGGGTGAAAGTCCCGCCGTAAGCTGACCACAGCGAACGAAGTGAAGCGCAACTGCATGAGGGCGACCGAGTGTGGGGAGGAAGCGTGAATCGAAACCGCGAGCCGATGTACAAGAACCGGATACAAGGCGAAGCCGACCAGGGCGAGCGGGCATAAAACCGCGAAGCTCTTGTGGTCAAGGGTCAGGCAGCGTAAATCCGGCGGTTGTGCGGTGAAGGATTGCGTTCTTACCTGGGGAGATCTCGCCTTGTGCCTGAAAGGGCGACGGCGCGAGTCGGAGCGAGAAGTCAGCAGAGGCCGTAGTAGTCTTTTTTTTGACGAAGGGCCGAACGAGAGAAAGCGTCATAGGCCATGTTGATGCGAAAGACCGGAAGTCAGATGCCTGCCAAACGCGGGGCGGACGGAGATAACGAGCGGTGAAACCGTGAGAAATCCTGTCAGCGACGAGGTCAATCGCCCGCAAAATGAACCCGATAACGCAGGACAAGGGCTGCTGGAACGGGCCTTTGCGAGAGAAAACCTGAAACGGGCGTGGAAACGGGTCAAGGCCAACAAAGGTGCAGCGGGAGTCGACGGTCTGGATATTGATCAGACGGCCGAGTACCTGCTGACCCAATGGGCGGGGATTCGTGAACAGCTTCTTTCAGGAGTCTACCGGCCCAGTCCGGTACGGCGTGTGGTCATTCCCAAACCTGACGGCGGTCAACGCGAGTTGGGTATCCCAACGGTCACCGACCGTTTGATCCAACAAGCGTTGCTGCAAGCCTTGCAGCCATTACTCGATCCGACCTTCAGTGAACACAGCTACGGCTTCCGTCCGGGACGCTGTGCGCAGGACGCCGTTTTAGCGGCTCAGCGCTATGCCTCTTCAGGACGTAAAGTGGTGGTGGATGTTGATCTGGAGAAGTTCTTCGACCGGGTCGATCACGACATCTTGATGGATCGTTTGCGCAAACGGATTACGGATCAGGCGGTTATCCGGCTGATTCGCGCCTATCTGGATGCGGGAACGCTGATCAATGGCGTGGTCGAGAAAAGCCGCTGCGGGGCGCCGCAAGGCGGCCCACTGTCGCCGTTGTTGGCGAACGTGCTGCTGGACGAAGTGGATCGGGAGCTTGAACGCCGAGGCCATTGTTTCGTGCGCTATGCCGACGATGCGAACGTGTATGTGCGCAGTCAGAAGGCGGGGCAGCGGGTAATGGCCCTGCTGAGGCGGCTGTACGAAAAGCTGCACTTGAGCGTCAACGAGAGCAAGAGTGCAGTGACGAGCGCGTTTGGTCGCAAGTTTCTGGGCTATGAGTTGTGGTCAGCCCGAAGTGAAGTCAAGCGCGCGGTCTCTTATAAGGCGCAGAAACAGTTCAAGCAGCGTATCCGCTGGCTTACCCGGCGCTCCTGCGGGCGTAGCTTGCAACAGGTCGCAGATAATCTCCGGCCTTATCTTTTGGGCTGGAAAGCCTACTTCACGTTGTCGCAAACACCGGCAGTCTGGCGCAAGCTGGACGAATGGATACGACATCGACTGAGAGCGATCCAGCTCAGGCAGTGGAAGCGTGGCCCTACGATCTATCGAGAGCTGCGGACACTGGGGGCGAGCCAGCAGGTGGCGCAGAGGGTGGCCAGTAACTCTCATCGCTGGTGGCGTAATAGCCGTTTTGAGTTGAATCGTGTGCTGAATATTGCGTGGTTCGACAGGCTGGGATTGGCGCGCCTCTCATAACCTCAATCTCTCGAACCGCCCGGTGCGGACCCGCATGCCGGGTGGTGTGGCAGGGGAGCGGCCTATGAAGCCGTCCCCTATGCCGATGCCCGGAATTCATGCATCACCACAAATCCCCTGTGTGCGAGCCTGCTCGCGATAGTGGTGTGTCAGCCTCCATCAATGTTGAATGTGGCTCAGCCATCGCGAGCAGGCTCCCACATTTGGTTTGTGGTGTTCTTGAGGTTGGATTCCAGGCATAAAAAAAAGCACCCCGAAGGGTGCTTTTTCTGTCGCGAGAAGCTTAGCGCTTCAGCGAGGCTGGCAGGTGCGGCTGGATCGCCGTCAGCACTGCCTTGAAGCACTTGGTGTTACCGGCAACGATGTGGCCTTTCTCAAGGAAATCGTGACCGCCGGTGAAGTCGCTCACCAAACCGCCGGCTTCCTGGATCAGCAGGGCGCCTGCAGCCATGTCCCACTCGGACAGGCCCGACTCCCAGAATGCATCGAAACGGCCCGCTGCCACGTAAGCCAGGTCCAGGCTCGCCGCGCCGGCACGGCGGATGCCGGCGGTCTGGCCAACCAGGGCGCGGAACATGCCCAGGTAGTTGTCGAGGTTGTCCATCTGGTCGTCACGGAACGGGAAGCCGGTACCCAGCAGGGCGCCGTCGAGGCTGGTGCGACCGCTGACGCGCAGGCGACGACCGTTCAGTTGAGCGCCGCGACCACGGCTGGCGGTGAATTCTTCCTGGCGAACCGGGTCCAGGACAACAGCGTGTTCCAGGCGACCGCGGTATTTGCAGGCGATGCTGACAGCGAAGTGAGGAATGCCGCGCAGGAAGTTGGTGGTGCCGTCCAGCGGATCGATGATCCACAGGTATTCTTCGCCTTCGATCCCGGTGCCGGCGTGCATGCCGGTTTCTTCACCCATGATCGAGTGGTTCGGGTAAGCCTTGCGCAGCGCGTCGATGATTTTCTGTTCAGCGGCGCGGTCCACCTCGGATACATAATCCTTGGCGTCTTTTTCGTCGACCTTGATGGTATCCAGGCGCTCGATGGAGCGGAAGATCAATTCACTGGCGCTGCGGGCGGCGCGCAGCGCGATATTCAGCATGGGCTGCATGGATGTGTCACCTAAGGTTGTTAAAGAAAGCCGGGCATTCTATCAGAACTTTTCTACAGGTGAAGGTCGGTGTTCGCTTTCGTAGCTTAACGGTAGTCGGCGCTGTAAGATTCGGCTCCCCTTTATTGTGTTCGAGAACGCCTCCCGTGCTGCAAAACATTCGTGTCGTCCTGGTCAATACCAGCCACCCCGGCAATATCGGAGGGGCTGCGCGCGCCATGAAGAACATGGGCCTGTCGCGGCTGGTGCTGGTCGAACCACGGCTGTTCCCGCACCACGAGGCGGATGCCCGTGCCTCCGGCGCCGGGGACATCCTTGAAAACGCGCAAGTCGTCGCCACCTTGGAAGATGCGTTGGTTGGCTGCAATCTGGTGCTCGGTACCAGCGCTCGTGACCGACGCATTCCCTGGCCGCTGCTCGATCCACGCGAATGCGGGACGAAAGTGGTCGAGGAGGCGGGGCAGGGCGCCGAAATCGCTTTGGTCTTTGGTCGTGAAGATTCCGGCCTGACCAATGAAGAGCTGCAGCGATGTCATTATCACGTGCACATCCCATCAGACCCTGAGTTCAGCTCGCTGAACCTTGGGGCAGCGGTGCAGGTGTTGAGTTATGAAGTGCGCATGTCCTGGCTCGCGGCCCAAGGCCAGCCGAGCAAGGTCGAGAAGGAAGAAGTGGCCTCCGTCAAAAGCGCTGAGCTGGCGACCATGGATGAGCTGGAGCGATTCTATGAACACCTGGAGCAAACCCTGGTGGCCATCGAATTCCTCGATCCGGAAAAGCCACGGCACTTGATGGCGCGCCTGCGTCGGTTGTACGGACGAAGCTCGGTCAGCCGGGCGGAAATGAATATATTGCGTGGCATCCTCACGGAAACCCAGAAAGCGGCCCGTGGCGAGCTTCTAAAGCGGAAGGATTAATGATGTTCGAGCGTTTGCGTGAAGATATCCAGAGTGTTTTCCATCGTGACCCGGCGGCGCGTAACGCTTTTGAAGTCCTGACTTGCTACCCGGGCATGCACGCCATCTGGATCCATCGTTTGTCCTCGATGTTGTGGCGGGCGGACCTGAAATGGCTGGCGCGGCTGGTGTCGAACTTCGGTCGCTGGTTGACTGGGATCGAGATTCATCCGGGGGCCAAGGTGGGTCGCCGTTTCTTTATTGACCACGGCATGGGCATTGTCATCGGTGAGACCGCCGAGATCGGCAATGACGTCACCCTTTATCAGGGTGTGACGCTCGGTGGCACCAGCTGGAATAAAGGCAAGCGTCACCCGACGCTGGAAGATGGCGTTGTGGTGGGGGCGGGTGCCAAGGTGCTCGGCCCGTTCACCGTCGGCGCGGGAGCCAAGGTCGGTTCCAACGCCGTGGTGACCAAGGCTGTGCCGGCCGGTGCGACAGTGGTCGGCATTCCGGGGCGGATCATCGTCAAGTCCGATGAAGAGCAGGACGCCAAGCGCAAGGCCATGGCCGAGAAGATCGGCTTTGACGCTTACGGTGTCGGCGAAGACATGCCGGACCCGGTGGCTCGCGCCATCAATCAGTTGCTCGATCACTTGCAGGCGGTTGATGGGCGTCTGGAGGGGATGTGCGGGGCGCTGAAGGACCTGGGCAGTAATTATTGTGCGAAAGATCTGCCTGAGCTGCGCGAAGAAGACTTTGCGTGTGTGAAGGACAAGGATCAGAGCCAGGCCAGCTGATTCTCCGTAGGAGCTGCGAAGGCTGCGATCTGTTGATCTTGAAAAACAAAAGATCGCAGCCCCGGGCAGCTCCTACAGGGGGTCGTATTCAGAAAGGTGCAGTACGCCGGCCGGTGTGCCATTAAGCCGCGGACCCTGCTATGATGCTGCCGCTCTTTTGCGGGTAAACCTGACTAAAGTACTAGGTCTTATAGTTGACTTAAATACTCGGGAATTGCATACTCGCCCCATTCCGAACTCCGTGGTAATTGTCCATGCGACTGACTACAAAAGGCCGATACGCCGTGACCGCCATGCTCGATCTGGCGTTGCACGCGCAGCACGGGCCGGTGTCCCTGGCCGATATCTCCGAGCGCCAAGGCATCTCCCTGTCCTACCTCGAACAGCTGTTCGCCAAATTGCGCCGCAGCAATCTGGTGTCCAGCGTCCGCGGTCCCGGCGGCGGCTATCAGCTGTCCCGCGACATGCAGGGCATCCAGGTCGCCCAGGTGATCGATGCGGTAAACGAATCGGTCGATGCGACCAAGTGCCAGGGCCAGGGCGATTGCCATCAAGGCGACACCTGCCTGACTCACCACTTGTGGTGCGACCTGAGCCTGCAGATTCACGAGTTTCTGAGCGGTATCAGCTTGGCTGATCTTGTCACTCGCCGTGAGGTACAAGAAGTAGCCCAGCGTCAGGACCAGCGCCGTTGCAACAGCAAGGCGCCACGCCTGGACAAGATTGAAGCGTCCGCCGTCGAATGACAGCCAAAGAGCTAGCGGCACGCCAGCCAGCCTGATTTAGGAGATAGTCCATGAAATTGCCGATTTACCTTGATTACTCTGCGACCACCCCGGTTGATCCGCGTGTTGCGCAAAAAATGAGTGAATGCCTGCTGGTCGACGGAAACTTCGGTAACCCGGCGTCCCGTTCCCACGTGTTCGGCTGGAAAGCTGAAGAGTCCGTCGAAAACGCCCGTCGTCAGGTCGCAGACCTGGTCAACGCCGACCCGCGCGAAATCGTCTGGACCTCCGGCGCCACCGAGTCCGACAACCTGGCAATCAAGGGTGCGGCGCATTTCTATGCGACCAAAGGCAAACACCTGATCACCACCAAGATTGAGCACAAGGCTGTCCTCGACACCATGCGCCAACTGGAGCGTGAAGGCTTCGAAGTGACCTACCTCGAGCCGCAGACCGATGGCCTGATTACGCCAGCGATGATCGAAGCAGCGCTGCGTGACGACACCATCCTGGTTTCGGTCATGCACGTGAACAACGAAATCGGCACCATCAACGACATCGCAGCCATCGGCGAACTGACCCGCTCCAAGGGCATCCTGTTCCACGTCGATGCCGCTCAGTCCACTGGCAAGGTCGAGATCGACCTGCAGAAACTGAAAGTCGACATGATGTCGTTCTCCGCCCACAAGACCTACGGCCCTAAAGGCATCGGCGCGCTGTACGTCAGCCGCAAGCCGCGTGTGCGCATCGAAGCGACCATGCACGGCGGCGGTCACGAGCGCGGCATGCGTTCCGGCACCCTGGCGACCCACCAGATCGTCGGCATGGGCGAAGCCTTCCGCGTAGCCAAGGAAGACATGGCTGCCGAGAACGTACGCATCAAAGCCCTGAGCGACCGTTTCTTCAAGCAGGTCGAAGACCTGGAAGAGCTGTACGTCAACGGCAGCATGACCGCCCGCGTTCCGCACAACCTGAACCTGAGCTTCAACTACGTTGAAGGCGAGTCGCTGATCATGGCGCTCAAGGATCTGGCGGTTTCGTCCGGTTCGGCCTGCACCTCGGCTTCGCTGGAGCCTTCGTACGTACTGCGCGCCCTGGGCCGCAACGACGAACTGGCACACAGCTCGATCCGCTTCACCTTCGGTCGTTTCACTACCGAAGAAGAAATCGACTACGCCGCGCAGAAAGTCTGCGAGGCCGTTACCAAGCTGCGCGCTCTGTCGCCGCTGTGGGACATGTACAAAGACGGTGTCGACATTTCGAAAATCGAGTGGGCGGCACACTGATTTCAAGTCGCCGCAAACCGGCCCTGTCGAACCCAGGTTCCCAGGGCTTCAAGAGCGACTCTCTGATGAGTGAGGATTAAGAATCATGGCTTACAGCGAAAAGGTCATCGACCACTACGAAAACCCGCGTAACGTCGGCAAGATGGACGCCGAAGACCCGGATGTCGGCACCGGCATGGTCGGCGCCCCGGCGTGCGGCGACGTGATGCGCCTGCAGATCAAGGTCAACGAGCAAGGCATCATCGAAGACGCCAAGTTCAAGACCTACGGTTGCGGTTCGGCTATCGCCTCCAGCTCCCTGGCGACCGAGTGGATGAAAGGCAAGACTCTGGATGAAGCAGAGACCATCAAGAACACTCAACTGGCCGAAGAACTGGCCCTGCCGCCAGTGAAAATTCACTGCTCCGTACTTGCTGAAGACGCTATCAAAGCGGCCGTTCGCGACTACAAGCAGAAGAAAGGCTTGATCTGATTTTTGGCGACGAGTAAGGAGTCACCGATGGCTATCAGCATGACAGAAGCGGCTGCTCAACACGTGCGACGCTCCCTCAATGGGCGCGGCAAAGGTGAAGGGATTCGTCTGGGTGTTCGCACCACGGGCTGTTCCGGCCTTGCCTACGTGCTGGAGTTTGTCGACGAGGTGGTTGCAGAGGATCAGGTGTTCGAAAGTCACGGCGAAAAAGTGATCATCGACCCGAAAAGCCTGGCCTACCTGGACGGCACCGAGCTCGATTTCGTCAAGGAAGGGTTGAACGAAGGCTTCAAGTTCAACAACCCCAACGTACGCGGTGAATGTGGCTGCGGCGAAAGCTTCAATATCTGAGGCTTCTTGTGGGTACTCCTTGTCATTTCGCTTTATTCGAGCTGCAACCGAGTTTCAATCTGGACCTCGAGCAGCTGGCTACGCGCTACCGTGAGTTGGCGCGCAGTGTTCATCCGGACCGTTTTGCGGACGCTTCCGAGCGCGAGCAACGGCTGGCGCTAGAGCAATCCGCGAGCCTCAACGAGGCCTACCAGACGCTCAAAAGCCCCCCGAAGCGCGCGCGATACCTGCTCGCCCTGAATGGTGGCGAGCTGCCGCTGGAGGTCACGGTGCATGATCCGGCGTTTCTCCTGCAGCAGATGGAGCTGCGTGAAGAGCTCGAAGACCTGCAAGACAGTGCCGACATGGCCGGTATTGCAGCGTTCAAGCGTCGCCTGAAAACCGCTCAGGAAGAACTGAACCAAAGCTTCGCAGCCTGTTGGAATGACGCAGCGCAACGTGAGCAGGCCGAACGCCTGATGCGGCGCATGCAGTTCCTCGACAAGCTCACCTACGAAGTGCGCCAGTTAGAAGAGCGCCTCGACGATTAACCCAGTGCCGCTCCGGTCGCACGCCTGATATACAGATAAGTCCTGATCACGATGGCCCTACTGCAGATCGCCGAACCCGGCCAAAGTCCTCAACCGCACCAGCGTCGTCTGGCTGTGGGGATCGACTTGGGCACTACCAATTCGCTGGTCGCTGCATTGCGCAGTGGTCTTTCCGAGCCCCTGGCCGACGCTGACGGGCAAGTCATCCTGCCGTCTGCCGTGCGCTATCACGCCGATCGCGTCGAAGTGGGCGAGTCCGCCAAGCTGGCTGCCGCTACCGATCCGTTGAACACCGTGCTGTCGGTCAAGCGCTTGATGGGTCGTGGTCTGTCCGACGTCAAGCAATTGGGCGATCAACTGCCGTACCGCTTTGTCGGCGGCGAATCGCACATGCCGTTCATCGACACCATCCAGGGCCCGAAAAGCCCGGTCGAAGTCTCCGCCGATATCCTCAAGGTGCTGCGTCAGCGCGCTGAAGCGACCTTGGGTGGCGAGCTGGTCGGTGCGGTGATCACCGTCCCGGCCTATTTCGACGATGCTCAGCGTCAAGCCACCAAGGATGCGGCCAAACTGGCCGGCCTGAACGTGCTGCGTTTGCTCAATGAGCCGACCGCTGCGGCGGTGGCCTACGGTCTGGATCAGCATGCTGAAGGCCTGGTCGCGATTTATGACCTGGGCGGCGGTACTTTCGATATTTCGATTCTGCGCCTGACCGGCGGTGTGTTCGAAGTGCTGGCCACCGGCGGCGACAGTGCCCTGGGCGGCGATGACTTTGACCACGCGATCGCTGGCTGGATCATCGAGAGCGCCGGTTTGTCCGCCGACCTCGACCCGGGTGCACAGCGCAACCTGCTGCAAACCGCTTGCGCGGCCAAAGAAGCGCTGACCAATGCTGCTGCCGTAGAAGTCGCTTATGGCGACTGGAAAGCCGAACTGACCCGCGAAGCCTTCAATGCGCTGATCGAGCCGATGGTCGCTCGCAGCCTGAAAGCCTGCCGCCGTGCAGTGCGAGATTCCGGCATCGAGCTGGAAGAAGTGCACGCTGTGGTCATGGTCGGCGGTTCGACCCGCGTACCTCGCGTTCGCGAGGCGGTCGCTGAAGCCTTTGGTCGCCAGCCGCTGACTGAAATCGATCCGGATCAAGTGGTGGCCATCGGTGCCGCGATCCAGGCCGATACGCTGGCCGGTAACAAACGCGATGGTGGCGAACTGTTGTTGCTTGACGTGATTCCGTTGTCCCTGGGGCTGGAAACCATGGGCGGCCTGATGGAGAAGGTGATTCCGCGCAACACCACCATCCCCGTCGCTCGTGCCCAGGACTTCACCACGTACAAAGATGGCCAGTCGGCCATGGCGATTCACGTATTGCAGGGCGAGCGCGAGCTGATCAGCGATTGCCGCTCCCTGGCGCGCTTCGAATTGCGCGGTATTCCGGCGATGGTGGCCGGTGCGGCGAAGATTCGCGTGACCTTCCAGGTCGATGCCGACGGTCTGCTCAGCGTTTCGGCCCGTGAATTGGGTTCGGGCGTTGAAGCCAGCATTCAGGTCAAGCCATCCTACGGCCTGACCGACGGCGAAATCGCCAAGATGCTCAAGGATTCGTTCCAGCACGCCAATGACGACAAGGTCGCTCGCGTATTGCGGGAGCAGCAGGTTGATGCCCAGCGCCTGATCGAAGCGGTGCAAGCCGCCCTCGAGGCTGACGGCGAGCGTTTGCTCGACGCCGAAGAGCGCATGGTCATCGAACTGCAGATGCAGGAACTGACCGAACTGATGAAAGGTACCGATGGTTACGCCATCGAGCAGCAGACCAAGCGTCTGTCGCAAGTGACCGATGCCTTTGCTGCCCGCCGCCTGGACTCGACGGTGAAAGCCGCGCTGGCGGGGCGCAACCTGAATGAAATCGAGGATAACTGATGCCGCAGGTCATTTTTCTGCCCCACGAGAAGTTCTGCCCGGAAGGCATGGTTGTCGAGGCTGAGCCCGGCATCTCCATTCTCGAGCTGGCCCATGAACACCACATCGAGATGGAAAGTGCCTGCGGCGGCGTCTGCGCCTGCACCACTTGTCACTGCATCATCCGCGAAGGTTTTGACTCGCTGGAAGAGGCTGATGAGCTGGAGGAAGACTTTCTTGATCGGGCCTGGGGTCTGGAAGCGCAATCGCGTCTAGGCTGTCAGGCGATCGTCGGGACTGAAGACCTGACTGTCGAAATTCCGAAATACTCGCTCAACCATGCCGCCGAAGCGCCGCACTGATTCAAGGAACTGTCATGAGTCTGAAATGGGTTGATGTGCTGGAAATCGCGATCCAGCTGGCTGAATCCAAGCCGGAAGTGGACCCGCGTTACGTGAACTTCGTCGATCTGCACAAATGGGTGCTGGCATTGCCGGAGTTCAGTGATGATCCGACACGCGGTGGCGAGAAGGTGCTTGAAGCCATTCAGGCCGCCTGGATCGAAGAAGCAGACTGAGTCTGCACCGTACGCAGTTAGGCAATACCCAAGAACCCGCGTATAATTCGCGGGTTTAATTTTTCACAAATTACCGTTTCTGGAGTTACACCATGGCTGTTCAACGTACTTTCTCCATCATCAAGCCTGACGCTGTTGCAAAAAACGTCATCGGCGAGATCACCACTCGTTTCGAAAAAGCAGGCCTGCGCGTTGTAGCTTCGAAACTGAAGCAACTGTCCAAAGCCGAAGCTGAAGGCTTCTACGCTGAGCACAGCGCTCGCGGTTTCTTCGGCGACCTGGTTGCTTTCATGATCTCCGGCCCGGTTGTCGTTCAGGTTCTGGAAGGCGAAAACGCTATCGCTCTGAACCGTGAGCTGATGGGCGCTACCAACCCTAAAGAAGCTGCTGCCGGCACCATCCGTGCTGACTTCGCTGATTCCATCGATGCCAACGCTGTACACGGCTCGGACTCCGAAGCCGCTGCTGCTCGCGAAATCTCGTACTTCTTCGCAGCTACTGAAGTAACCACTCGCTAAGCATTGGCTTAAGAGTGAAGGTGAATCCATGACTACATCGACTGTAAAAACCAACCTGCTGGGTCTGACTCAACAGGAAATGGAAAAATTCTTCGACTCGATCGGGGAGAAGCGTTTCCGTGCCGGTCAGGTAATGAAATGGATTCACCACCTTGGCGTCGATGATTTCGACGCCATGACGAACGTCAGCAAGGCCTTGCGCGACAAGCTCAAGGCTATTGCCGAAGTTCGCGGTCCTGAAGTCGTCAGCGAGGACATTTCCACCGACGGCACCCGTAAGTGGGTGGTGCGCGTGGCGTCCGGCAGCTGCGTCGAGACCGTTTACATTCCCCAGGGCAAACGCGGCACGTTGTGCGTTTCGTCCCAGGCAGGCTGTGCCCTGGATTGCAGCTTCTGCTCCACCGGCAAGCAAGGTTTCAACAGCAACCTCACCGCCGCCGAAGTCATCGGCCAGGTGTGGATTGCCAATAAATCGTTTGGCAGCATCCCGGCGACCGCCGACCGTGCCATCACCAACGTGGTGATGATGGGCATGGGCGAGCCGCTGCTGAACTTCGACAACGTCGTTGCGGCCATGCATCTGATGATGGACGATCTGGGCTACGGCATTTCCAAGCGCCGCGTGACCCTGTCGACCTCCGGCGTGGTGCCGATGATCGATGAGCTGTCCAAGCACATCGACGTCTCCCTGGCGTTGTCCCTGCACGCACCGAACGACGCATTGCGTAACCAATTGGTGCCGATCAACAAGAAATATCCGCTTAAGATGCTCCTCGAGTCGTGCCAGCGCTACATGTCGTCCCTGGGCGAAAAACGCGTGCTGACCATCGAGTACACCTTGCTCAAGGACATCAATGACAAGGTCGAGCACGCGGTCGAGATGATCGAGCTGCTCAAGAACATCCCGTGCAAGATCAACCTGATTCCGTTCAACCCGTTCCCGCATTCCGGTTACGAGCGCCCGAGCAACAACGCGATTCGCCGGTTCCAGGATCAGCTTCACCATGCAGGTTTCAACGTCACCGTACGCACCACTCGCGGTGAAGACATCGATGCCGCGTGTGGCCAATTGGTAGGGCAGGTGCTGGATCGCACCCGTCGCAGCGAACGTTATATTGCCGTGCGCGAGTTGAGCGCCGACAGCGATATGGCGCAAAACGCCGCGAAATAACTCAAGAGAGGATCTCTATGTCCCTGCGCTTCGCGCTGCTTGTGCTGTTGGCCAGTCTTTGTACTGGCTGCGTCCTGTCGGGCGATTTCAACCCGATGAAGACCAGCAAGGGCCGCGACGAAGCGCGTGTCGCCTATGTGCAACTGGGCCTGGGCTACTTGCAGCAGGGCATGACCGAACGCGCCAAGGTCCCACTGAAAAAGGCCTTGGAGCTGGACAGCTCGGACCCTGACGCCAACGCCGCTTTGGGTCTGGTGTTTCAGGCCGAGATGGAGCCGGAGCTGGCGGACGAGCATTTTCGCAAGGCGCTGTCCTCCCGTTCTGGCGATGCACGCATCCTGAATAATTACGGCAGTTTTCTTTTCGAGCAGAAACGTTACAAAGAGGCTTACGAGCGCTTCGAACAGGCCGCCGCCGATACCCTGTATCCTGAGCGTTCAAGGGTGTTCGAGAACCTGGGCATGACCGCTTCCAAGCTTGGCCAGCGTGATCTGGCCCGGCAGCAACTGGAAAAAGCCCTGCGTTTGAACCGCCAACAGCCACGTGCATTGCTGGAAATGGCTGAGTTGTCTTACGAAGACAGGCATTATGTGCCCGCGCGTGACTATTACGACCGTTTTAGCCTGCTCACCGAGCAAAATGCACGTAGTCTATTGCTCGGCGTTCGGCTGGCAAAAGTGTTCGAAGATCGCGACAAGGCCGCCAGTTTTGGCCTGCAACTAAAACGACTCTATCCCGGTACGCCGGAATATCAGCAATACCTGTCGGAGCAATGATGAAAGCGGCGCATCCCGAAGTTGTAGCAGCGAATCGCGTTAACCCCGGTGAGACTTTGCGCCAGGCCCGCGAAAGCAATGGCTGGTCGCTGGCCGAAGTGGCCCTCAAGCTCAACCTCACCGTCAATTCCCTGAGCAATCTTGAAGCCGGCGCTTTCGACAAGCTGCCTGGGCATACCTTTGCCCGCGGTTATATTCGCGCCTATGCCAAATTGCTGGGCATGGACCAGACCGTTCTGGTTCAGCAGTTCGACCAATCCACCGGCACCGACTCCCAGGGCAGCAACGTCCATAGCCTGGGTCGCATCGAAGAACCTGTCCGCGTTTCCCACACCATTTTGCGAATCGTCAGCCTGTTGCTGCTGATTGCGGTGATCGGTGGTGGTTTTGTCTGGTGGCAGGATCAGACCTCCTTGCGCAGCAAAGAGCAGGTCAGCCTGAGCCCGGAACACGTTGAAGTCGAAGGCGCCGACGGCACCACCCAGATCCATCCGCTGGACGAGCCGGAAGACCAGGCTGTCGTGGAAGGTCAGGCGCAAGGCACGACGTCGCTGGCATTGCCGCAAGTCGAGAATTCCACTGAAGCAGCAGCCGAACCTGAAGCCACTGCGCCAGCAACTGCTCCAACCGCACCGGTTGCCCCGGCACCTGCTGCACCGGCGCACAGCACCGCGCCGGTTGTCTCGACGCCGGTAGCGCCAGCTCCGACGGCACCTGTGGTATCGACCCCGCCTGCGAGCGCTTCGGTCACGCCGACCATTCCCGCTCCTGCGGCGGCTGCTCCAGCTGCCGGCCAGGGTCAGGTTCAACTGCAATTCACTGCCGATTGCTGGACCCAGGTTACCGACGGCACTGGCAAAGTGCTGCTCAGTGGTCTCAAGCGTAAAGGCGAAAACGTTACCGTCAGCGGCAAGCCGCCGTTTGCCGTGCGCCTGGGCTTCGCCCGTGGCGCGCAGGTCAGCTACAACGGGCAGGTGGTCGATGTCGCTCCGTTCACCAGTGGCGAGACTGCTCGCCTGAAGTTGGGTCAATAAGTCATGCACGGCGAATCTCCAATCAAGCGTCGCGAATCCCGGAAAATCTGGGTCGGTAACGTGCCTGTTGGCGGCGATGCGCCCATCGCTGTGCAGAGCATGACCAACAGCGACACCAATGACGTCGTCGCCACCGTGGCCCAGATCAATCGTCTGGAAGCCGCTGGTGTCGATATCGTGCGGGTTTCCGTGCCGGACATGGACGCC
This sequence comes from Pseudomonas sp. NFX71, assembly GCF_048079215.1. NCBI lineage: Bacteria > Pseudomonadati > Pseudomonadota > Gammaproteobacteria > Pseudomonadales > Pseudomonadaceae > Pseudomonas > Pseudomonas sp. NFX71. Next base: position 3,116,198 of record NZ_CP182230.1, read on the forward strand.
GCCGAAGCCTTCGGCAAGATCAAGCAACTGGTCAAAGTGCCGCTGGTGGCCGACATTCACTTCGACTACAAGATCGCGCTGCGCGTCGCCGAACTGGGCGTTGACTGCTTGCGGATCAACCCGGGCAACATCGGTCGTGAAGACCGCGTGCGTGCGGTGGTCGATGCCGCCCGTGACCGCGGGATTCCGATCCGCATCGGCGTCAACGCCGGTTCCCTGGAAAAAGACCTGCAAAAGAAATACGGCGAGCCGACCCCGGCCGCGCTGGTCGAGTCCGCCCTGCGTCACGTCGAACACCTCGAACGCCTGAACTTCCAGGACTTCAAGGTCAGCGTGAAAGCGTCCGACGTGTTCATGGCCGTCGCCGCCTACCGCTTGCTGGCCAAGGAAATCGTCCAGCCGCTGCACCTGGGCATCACCGAAGCCGGTGGTTTGCGTTCCGGCACGGTGAAATCTGCCGTGGGCCTCGGTATGCTGCTCGCCGAAGGGATTGGCGATACTATCCGCATCTCGTTGGCGGCCGACCCGGTCGAGGAAGTGAAAGTCGGCTACGACATTCTCAAATCCCTGCACCTGCGTTCCCGTGGCATCAACTTCATCGCCTGCCCGAGCTGCTCGCGGCAGAACTTCGATGTGGTCAAAACCATGAACGAGCTGGAAGGGCGCCTCGAAGACTTGCTGGTGCCGCTGGATGTCGCGGTCATCGGATGCGTGGTCAACGGGCCGGGCGAAGCCAAGGAAGCCCATATCGGCTTGACCGGCGGCACGCCAAACCTGATTTACATCGACGGCAAGCCGTCGCAGAAACTGACGAATGACAATCTGGTGGATGAGCTCGAACGCTTGATCCGCCAGAAAGCGGCCGAAAAGGTCGAAGCCGACGCTGCCGTTATTGCGCGTGGCTGAGCCTGACTAAAGAGCCGGACAAATTTAAGGATTGATAGTGAGCAAGTCTCTGCAAGCCATACGTGGCATGAACGACATCCTGCCCGAACAGACTCCCCTGTGGCGTCATTTCGAGGGCACCGTTTCGCGTCTGCTGGATAACTACGGTTACAAGCAGATCCGCATGCCGATCGTCGAGTTCACCGAGCTGTTCAAGCGCTCGATCGGCGAAGTGACGGACATCGTCGAAAAAGAGATGTACACCTTCGAAGACCGCAACGGCGATTCGCTGACCCTGCGTCCCGAAGGCACGGCGGCCTGCGTGCGTGCGGTGCTCGAGCACGGCATCACCGGCGGTGGCCAGGTGCAGAAACTCTGGTACATCGGCCCGATGTTCCGCCACGAACGTCCGCAGAAAGGCCGTTATCGCCAGTTCCACCAGATCGGTGTCGAGGTGTTCAACCTCGACGGTCCGGACATCGACGCCGAGCTGATCGTGCTGACCTGGCGCCTGTGGGGCGAGCTGGGTATCCGTGATGCAGTCAAGCTCGAGCTCAACAGCCTGGGCACCAGCGAATCCCGCGGTCGTTATCGCGAAGCGCTGGTCGAGTTCCTGTCCGCTCACCTGGACAAGCTCGACGAAGACAGTCAGCGCCGTCTAAAGACCAACCCGCTGCGGGTTCTGGACACCAAGAACGCCGACACTCAAGCGATCCTGGTCGACGCGCCAAAAATGGCCGACTACCTCGATGACGAATCCCGCGTGCACTTCGAGGGGCTCAAGGCTCGCCTGGACGCCGCCGGCATTCCTTATGTGATCAACCCGAAGCTGGTTCGCGGGCTGGATTACTACAGCAAGACCGTTTTCGAATGGGTCACCGACAAGTTGGGCGCTCAAGGCACCGTGTGTGCCGGCGGTCGTTACGACGGTCTGGTGGAGCAGATGGGCGGCAAGCCGACCCCGGGCGTCGGTTTCGCCATGGGCATCGAGCGCCTCGTGCTGCTGCTGGAAACCCTGGAGCAGATCCCGGAAGAGATCTCCCGTCAGGTCGACGTCTATCTTTGCGCATTCGGCGAGGCTGCCGAGTTGGCTGCGCTGACGTTGAGCGAAAAGGTTCGCGATCAATTGCCCAACCTGCGCCTGCAGATCAATGCCGGCGCCGGCAGCTTCAAAAGCCAGTTCAAGAAGGCCGACAAGAGCGGTGCGCTGTACGCGCTGATCCTCGGTGACGACGAAATGGCCCAGCAAGTGGTAGGTTTCAAACCCCTGCGTGGCCAGGGCGAACAACAAAGCATTGCCTGGGATGCGCTTGCTGCACACCTGGCCACCTGCGTCGTGCAGGGTTGAAGCTGTCAAACAGCCGATTTAGCGATTAAGGAGTATTGGGGTGTCGAGTACCGAAGACGAACAGCTGGCGGATTTTAAGGACTGGTGGTCACGCAACGGCAAGCCCCTGGTCACTGGCGGCCTGTTGGCGCTGGTCATCGTGTTCGGCTGGCAGGCCTATCACAAGTATCAGAGCAATCAGTCGCAAAGCGCCTCGATTCTCTATCAGCAATTGCTCGAAACCACGCTGACGCCTGACGGCAAGCCTGACGCCGCCCGTGTTTCGGACCTGGCCGGCAAGCTTAACAGCGAGTTCGGCGGCACCGCCTACGCGCAGTACGGCAGCCTGTTCGTGGCGAAAGTCGCGGTCGACAGCGGCAAGCTGGACGACGCTGCCACCGAGCTGAAAGCCATCGTTGCCAAACCGGCCAACCCGGCACTGGGTGAAATCGCCCGTCAGCGCCTGGCGCAGGTACTGGCCGCGCAGAACAAGGCCGATGAAGCCCTGAAACTGCTCGAAGGCGATGCCGATAAAGCATTCCTCGCCACTCGCGAAGAACTCAAGGGCGACCTGCTGGTGCAGTTGGGTCGTACCGATGAAGCGAACGCTGCGTATCAAAAAGCCAAGGCGGCACTGTCGGATGAAGCGGCAGTCGGTGGCCTACAAATCAAGCTGGACGATCTGGCCAAAGGGGATGCGTGACGTGATCCGTTGGAAACATGCAGCATTGCTGGCTCTGGCCGTATTGGCCGCGGGTTGCAGCAGCAACAGCAAAAAAGAATTGCCGCCTGCCGAGCTGGTCGACTTCAAAGAAGAAGTGGTCCTGCAAAAGCAGTGGAGTCGTTCGATCGGTGACGGTCAGGGCGAAACCTACAACATGCTGGTTCCGGCGATCGATGGCGATACCATCTATGCCGCCGACGTCACCGGCGTGGTGATGGCGATGGATCGCAGCAATGGCGACGTCAAATGGAAGAAAGACCTCGAACTGCCTGTTTCCGGCGCCGTTGGCGTGGGTTACGGCTTGCTCGTGATCGGTACGACCAAGGGCGAAATCGTTGCCATGGACGCTACCAACGGTGAAGAGAAATGGCGCGCTCGCGTGTCCAGCGAAGTCCTCGCACCGCCGGCCAACAACGGTGACGTGGTGGTGGTCCAGACTCAGGACGACCGTCTGATCGGTCTGGATGCCGCTACCGGCAACCAGCGCTGGTTGTATGACAGCACGCCTGCCGTCCTGACCCTGCGTGGCACCAGTGCGCCGATCGTCACCAACCGCCTCGCGGTGGCTGGTTTGTCGACCGGTAAAGTGGTCGCGCTCGATATCTCCAACGGCGTGCCGGTGTGGGAACAGCGGGTAGCGATTCCACAAGGTCGTTCGGAGCTGGAGCGTGTTGTCGATATCGACGGTGGCTTGCTGCTGTCCGGCGGTACGCTGTATGTCGCCAGTTATCAGGGTCGCGTTGCGGCACTGGACCTGGAAAGCGGGCGTCAACTCTGGCAGCGTGATGCTTCCAGCTACGCCGGCGTGGCCCAGGGTTTCGGCACTGTTTATGTGAGCCTGTCTTCGGGCACCGTTGAAGGCGTCGACGAGCGTTCCACCACGGCTTTGTGGAGCAACGATTCGCTGGCTCGCCGTCAACTGTCGGCTCCGGAAGTGTTCTCCAGCTATGTTGCGGTCGGTGACATGGAAGGCTACGTGCACCTGCTGAGCCAGGTGGACGGTCGCTTTGTCGGCCGCGAGCGCATCGACAGCGACGGCCTGCGTGCCCGTCCGCTGGTGGTGGGTGACACGATTTATCTGTATGGCAACAGCGGCAAACTGGAAGCCCTGACCATCAAGTAAGGACTATGCTTGGGGTTTAACCCCCAAGCGGCCCCGTTCTGCGGGGCTCGCAGCGTTTTCAAACGCTGCCCCGAGCACCAGCCGCTGCCTCGCAGCGGCTTTTGTATTTTCTGAAATAACGAAGTGGAGAGCCGCATGGTTCCCGTAATCGCCCTGGTGGGCCGACCGAACGTCGGCAAGTCCACCTTGTTCAACCGCCTGACCAGGACTCGCGACGCCATCGTCGGCGACTTGTCCGGTCTGACCCGTGATCGCCAATACGGTGAGGCCAAGTGGCAAGGGCGTTCCTACATTCTGGTCGACACCGGCGGTATCTCCGGTGACGAGCACGGTATGGACGAAAAAATGGCCGAGCAGTCGCTGCTGGCCATTGAAGAAGCCGATGTCGTTCTGTTCCTGGTAGATGCCAAGGCCGGTTTCACCGCCGCCGACCAGATGATCGCCGAGCATTTGCGCAAACGTAACAAGCGTTCCTACGTGGTTGCCAACAAGGTCGACAATATCGACCCTGAAATGGCCCGCGCCGAATTCGCTCCGTTGGGCATGGGCCACGCGATCCCGATCGCCGGTGCTCATGGTCGTGGCATCACCCAGATGCTGGAAATCGCCCTGAGCGATTTCCCGAAAGACGAAGAAGAACCGGAAGACGGCGAAGAAGAGATCGTTGCCGAAGGCGAGGAAGCCAAGCGCATTCCTGGCCCGAGCGAAAAAGACGGGATCAAGATCGCCATCATCGGCCGCCCGAACGTCGGCAAGTCGACCCTGGTCAACCGCATGCTCGGTGAAGACCGGGTGATCGTGTATGACCAGCCCGGCACCACCCGCGACAGTATCTACATCCCGTTCGAACGTAACGACGAGAAGTACACGCTGATCGACACCGCCGGTGTGCGCAAGCGCGGCAAGATCCACGAAGAAGTCGAAAAATTCTCCGTGGTCAAAACCCTGCAGGCGATCAAAGACGCCAACGTCGTGATCTTCGTGATGGACGCCCGCGAAGGCGTGGTGGACCACGACCTGAACCTGCTGGGCTTTGCCATCGAATCGGGTCGTGCGCTGGTGATCGCGATCAACAAGTGGGACGGCATGACGCCGAGCGAGCGTGACTTCGTGAAGGTCGAGCTGCAACGTCGACTGTTCTTCGTTGACTACGCCGACATCCACTTCATCTCGGCCCTGCACGGCACTGGCGTGGGCAACCTCTACGCTTCCGTACAGAACTCGTTCAAGTCCGCGGTCACCCGCTGGCCGACCAACCGCCTGACCCAGATCCTGGAAGATGCGGTCGGTGAGCACGCGCCACCGATGGTCAACAACCGCCGGATCAAGCTGCGTTACGCCCACTTGGGTGGCGCGAACCCGCCGATCATCGTGATTCACGGTAACCAGATCGAGAAGGTGCCGAAGTCTTACGTTCGTTATCTGGAAAACACTTACCGTCGTGTTTTGAAGCTGGTCGGTACGCCGATCCGCATCGAGTTCAAGGGCGGCGAGAACCCGTACGAAGGCAACAAGAACTCGCTGACAGACCGCCAGGTCAACAAGAAGCGTCGCTTGATGTCGCACCACAAGAAGGCCGACAAGAAGCGCCGCGACAAGCGTTGATTTGCAGCCTTGCACTATCTTGTGTGTAGGGCTGTTGTGGCGAGGGGATTTATCCCCGTTCGGCTACGAAGTAGTCGTTAACCCAGCGCCGCGGTTTATCTGACAAACCGCAGTGAATGGTTTTGGGGCGGCTACGCCACCTAACGGGGATAAATCCCCTCGCCACAGGTAATGCGGTGATGTTGAGAAAGAAGGGTGCCGGTTGGCGCCCTTTTTTTATGGGCGCCGTTTGGGCTATCCTCGGGCTCTCCCGCGCCGCCGTTAGAGCCGGGTGTAGAGCAGGGAATCACCGATGATCACCAGTAAGCTGCCGAATGTCGGCATCACTATCTTCACGCAGATGTCTCAGCTCGCGGCGCAAACCGGGGCGATCAACCTGTCCCAGGGTTTTCCCGATTTCGATGCACCCAAGGGCCTGTGCGATGCGGTCGGTCGGCATGTTGCCAATGGCCATAACCAGTATTCGCCGATGACCGGCCTGCCGGCGCTGCGTCAGCAAGTGACAGCGAAAATCGCTCGCAGCTATGGCGTCAATGTCGATGCCGACAACGAAGTGACCATCACGCCCGGCGCCACCCAGGCGATCTTCTGCGCGATTCAGGCGGTGATCCACAGCGGCGACGAAGTGATCGTGTTCGATCCGTGCTACGACAGTTACGAGCCGTCGGTGGAGCTGGCCGGTGGTCGTTGCGTGCATGTGCAGCTCGGGCTGAATGATTTCTCCATCGACTTCCAGAAACTGGCCGAGGCCATTACGCCGCGCACGCGGATGATTGTGCTGAACGCTCCGCACAACCCGAGTGGCGCACTGATCAGCCGTGCCGAACTGGATCAGTTGGCGGATCTGATTCGTGATCGCGACATCTACCTCGTCAGCGACGAAGTTTATGAACACCTGGTGTTCGACGGTGTACCTCACGTCAGCGTGCTGAACCACGAAGAGCTGTATCAGCGAGCCTTTGTGGTCAGCTCGTTCGGCAAGACCTATCACGTCACCGGCTGGAAAACCGGCTACGTGGTTGCACCGCCGGCCCTCACAGCGGAACTGCGCAAGGTGCACCAGTACGTCAGTTTCTGCGGCGTGACCCCGCTGCAATTTGCCTTGGCCGATTTCATGGCCGAGCACCCGGAGCATGTCGAAGAGCTGCCGGCTTTTTATCAGGCCAAGCGCGACCTGTTCTGCGACTTGCTGACGCCATCGCGCTTCAGTTTTACCCGCGTGACCGGCACCTATTTCCAGTTGGTCGATTACTCGCAGATCCGCCCGGACCTCAACGACGTCGAGATGGCGCTGTGGATGACCCGCGAACACGGTGTGGCGAGCATCCCGATCTCGGTGTTCTACCAGACGCCACCCGAAGGCCAGCGCCTGGTGCGTCTGTGCTTTGCCAAGCGTGAGGAGACCCTGCGTGAAGCAGCGGAAAAATTATGCGTGATCTGAGTGCACTGCCGAATCTGAACATTGCGCTGGTCCAGACGACCCTGGCCTGGCATGACCGCCAGGCCAACCTGGAGCATTTCGAACAACTGCTGGAACAGGCTCGCGGTGCTGACCTGATCATCCTGCCGGAGATGTTCACCACCGGTTTCTCCATGGAATCCGAGACGCTCGCCGAGCCGGAAAACGGTCCTGCGAGCAAATGGTTGCGCGCCCAGGCTGCGCAACTCGATGCGGTGATCACCGGCAGCGTCATCGTTCAGGCCGCTGATGGCAGTCATCGCAATCGCCTGTTGTGGGCACGGCCGGACGGTGAAGTCTGGCACTACGACAAGCGTCACCTGTTCCGCATGGCGGGCGAGCACAATCACTACACGCCGGGCGAGCGCCAGGTGCAGTTCGAACTCAAAGGCTGGCGTGTGCGGCCGCTGATTTGCTACGACTTGCGCTTTCCAGTGTGGAGCCGCGATGCCCAGGACACTGACCTGTTGCTGTACACCGCGAATTGGCCGGGCGCGCGGCGTCAGCACTGGAACCGTTTGTTGCCGGCACGGGCGATCGAAAACCTTTGCTATGTGGCCGCAGTGAATCGCATCGGGACTGACGGAAAAGGCTTCGCGTATACCGGTGACAGTCAGGTGCTCGATTTCCAGGGCGAGACGTTGCTCAGTGCCGGCGAAGCCGATGGCGTGTTTCAAGTGGTTCTGAATGCCGCCGACCTTCAGGCTTATCGCACGCGCTTTCCGGCGAATCTGGATGCTGACACGTTTGAGTTCACCTGATCGGATAGGTCTTGATGATTTATGAGTGCAGATTTTTCCAGCCTGGCCGATAGCAAGGTCAACCAAGGAGGAGTGACCCATGATCAACGTGAGCACCATCACTATTAACGCGTACGCTGTGTCGTCGCCGAACGTCGCGACCGGTCAACCTGACGAACGCAAGCTGGTCCCGGTTGAAGACGCGACTGGCGAGGATGGCAAGCTGCGCGTCAACAGTGCCGGAGCCAACATTGATTCGGTCGGCAGCGCCAGCGACCCGGTTACCGCGTTGAAAAAGCAGATCGAAGAAACGCAAAAATTGCTGGCCGAACAGCAAGCTCAACTGGCGAGTGCGCAGAAGAGTCAGGACAACGAGCAGGAGGCGCAGCAGGTGATGGAAATCCAGAACCAGATCGCCGTGACCAGCAGCAACTTGCAGGTGCTGCAGGCGGCGTTGTTGCAGGCGATGTTTAGCGTTGATACTCATGCCTGACATTGTTGTTGCCTGAGCGGCCCCCATCGCGGGCTTGCTCGCGAAGAGGCCATAACAGGCAACACAAAAACAGCAGGCAAACAAAAAGGCCCCGAGGTTTGCATCCCGGGGCCTTTTGCATTTCAGCGAATGCTTACGCCGCTTTCGCTTCCGGCTGGCTCAACGAGCGGTTCAGCGCGCTGAACAGGGCCTTGAAGCTGGCGGTGGTGATGTTTTCATCGATGCCGACGCCATGCACGGCACGTTCACCGTTCACGCGCAGCTCGATGTAGGCCGCTGCCTTGGCGTTGGTGCCCGCGCCGATCGCGTGTTCGTTGTAGTCCATGATTTCCACCGGAATCGGCAGGCCGGCCACCAGCGCTTCCAGCGCGCCGTTGCCCTTGCCGCGCCAGTGCAGGTTGGTTTCGCCCTGGCCTTTGCCGGAGACTTCCACTTCCACGGCGCTGTGACCGTTTTCTTCCTGCAGGCGATGGCTGACCAGCGCGTACGGGGTATTGGCCTGCAAGTACTCGCTGTGCAGCAACGCGTGGATTTGCTGGGCGGTCATTTCGAGACCCAGGCGATCGGTTTCGCGCTGCACGACCTGACTGAACTCGATCTGCATGCGACGCGGCAAGCTGATGCCGTATTCCTGTTCCAGCAGGTAAGCGATACCGCCCTTGCCCGACTGGCTGTTGACGCGGATCACGGCCTCGTAGCTGCGGCCGATGTCGGCCGGGTCGATCGGCAAGTATGGCACTTCCCACAGGGCGTCCGGTTTCTGCTGGGCGAAGCCCTTGCGGATGGCGTCCTGGTGGGAGCCGGAGAACGCGGTGTGAACCAGGTCGCCGACGTACGGGTGGCGCGGATGCACCTGGATCTGGTTGCACTCTTCGACGACTTTGCGCACGCCGTCGATGTCGGAGAAGTCCAGCTCAGGGTGAATGCCCTGGGTGTACAGGTTCAATGCCACGGTCACGAGATCGACGTTGCCGGTACGCTCGCCGTTGCCGAACAGGCAGCCTTCGACACGATCCGCGCCAGCCATCAGGCCCAGCTCGGTGGCGGCCACGCCAGTGCCACGGTCGTTGTGGGTGTGCAGGCTGATGATCACGCTGTCACGACGGTTGATATGACGGCCGAACCACTCGATCTGGTCGGCGTAGATGTTCGGGGTCGCGCATTCGACGGTGGCTGGCAGGTTGAGGATCACCTTGTGCTCAGGCGTCGGGTTCCAGACGTCGATCACCGCGTCGCAGACTTCCTTGGCGAACTCCAGTTCGGTGGCGCTGAAGGTTTCCGGCGAGTATTCGAAAGTCCACTGCGTGTCCGGCTGAAGGGCGGCGTATTTGACGAACAGCTTGGCAGCGTTGACCGCGATGGCCTTGATCCCGTCCTTGTCCTGGTTGAAGACAATGCGGCGGAAGGAAGGGGAGGTCGCGTTGTACAGGTGAACGATGGCTTTCTTCGCTCCACGGAGGGATTCGAAGGTGCGCTCGATCAGGTCTTCACGGCCCTGGGTCAGCACCTGAATGGTGGTGTCGTCCGGGATGTGGTTGCCTTCGATCAGGGTACGCACGAAGTCGAAGTCGGTTTGCGACGCCGCCGGGAAGGACGCTTCGATTTCTTTCACGCCGACCTGCACCAGGGTTTTCCAGAAACGCAGCTTCTTGACCGCGTCCATCGGCTCGATCAGCGACTGGTTGCCGTCGCGAAGGTCGGAGCTGCACCAGATCGGCGCGGCGGTGATGGTCTTCGACGGCCAGGTGCGGTCCGGAATGTCGATGGTCGGGAACGCGCGGTATTTCGAAGACGGGTCTTTGAGCATGCTCATCGGGAAATCCTTATTGTGTGGGCCGAAAAAAGGCGGCCTGCCGGTGGATCAAATGTTCTTGGGGAAAAGCGTAAGACGAGGCGCCGCAATTCAGCCCGGCAGTCGTGCACTGACGAGGCACAGGCTGCGGTGCTGGCGAAGCTGAATGAGGGTGTGAGAGGTTTTCATGCCTTCAACCCTAACCGCGAGGGTGAAGGATGGCAAGCAGTCGAAAAAAATTGAGAGGAATACTCGAATGGAGAGATTTATCGAGATTTTATTGCGGTGAAATAGCGTGATTGTGTGGATGTTTGCGTGGGGGTTGAGGGATGCGCAATTGAGGACGTTGGACTGTGTCGATTCCAATTGCGCGATTTATCCGGCGGCGATTCGGCAACTATGAGGCCGTCTTCGCGGGCTTGCTCGCGAAGAGGCCAGTCGCCTCACAAATGCCTTAAGGCTGAAACGCGCCAATGAAAATCGCTGGATCCACCCGCGCATCATTCAGGCTGACATTCCAGTGCATATGCGGCCCGGTCGCCCGCCCGGTGGCGCCAACCTTCCCGACCACTGCGCCACGCGCCAATTGCTGGCCAACCTTCACATCGATTTTCGACATGTGGCAGAACATGCTGATAAAGCCCTGCCCATGGTCGACAAATACCGTGTTGCCATTAAAGAAGTAGTTACCGATCAGAATCACCTTGCCCGCGGCCGGGGTCTTGATCGGTGTGCCAGCGCCTACGGCGAAGTCCAGGCCCGAGTGTGGATTGCGCTCTTCACCATTGAAGAAGCGGCGCACACCGAACTTGCTCGACAGCGGGCCGTTGACCGGTTTGTCCAGCAGCAGGTTGCTTGGGGTATTCGGGCTGAACGTGCGGTACGCGGCGATCTGCTCCGCCAGTTCGCGCTCGATGCGCTTGAGATTGTCCGGGTCCGGATTGACCTGTTGAGTGTTTTTCAAAGTGATGCGTTGTTCCGGATACTTCTTGTTGCCGACGGTGAAACTCAACGTGCGACCGCCGCTGCTGACCTGCTGTGTGCCCGGCTTGACCGTCAACGGCACACCGACAATCGCCAGCCAATTGTTCTGCTCCTTGACCACCAACACCGGTTTGCCTTGATAACTGGCTTTCGGCGCCTGGGCAGCGCTGCCCAGATCCAAGACCGCCACGCCGCCCGGCACCGGTTTGTTCAACAGGCGGGTGATGTAGCTGTCGGCGTGGGCGTTAAAGGTCAGGCACAGCAACAGCAGTGGAGCTAAAAAACGCGGCATGGATCAATCCAGTAAAGAAAGGGTGACGGGCGTCAGGTGATTGTCTTCGACCCGCACTTGCAGTTCGCCTTCGCCCAGTTTGGCTTTCAGGCGCTGGCCGTTGTGGGTTTGCGCGGCGTTGCGGATCGCATTGCCGCGCTCGTCGAGCAAAATGCTGTAGCCACGGCCGAGGGTCGCCAGCGGGCTAACCACGTGCAGCGTCTGCACCTGACTTTGCAGTTGCAGACGACGGGATTTGAGGCCTTCGCGGATGGCCCGGGGCAGACGTTCGGCGAGGCTGTCGAGACGCTGGCGCAGCATTGCCAGTTGGCGCCCCGGATGTTGCGCCGCGAGGCGGGTCTCCAGGCGGATCAAGCGTTCGCGACGGGTATTGAGGCTGCGTTCGAAGGCGCGGCGCATGCGCATGTCCAGATCATCCAGCCGTTGCGCCTGCTGGCGCAGGCGTTCGCCGGGATGACGCAAGCGGCGAGAGATGCCTTCAAGGCGCAGGCGATCACGCATCAGGCGGTCGCGCATGCGCATCACCAGCCGTCGATGCAGGCTCTCGACCCGACGCACCAGGTCGCTGGAATCCGGCGCCAGCAGTTCAGCGGCGGCGGAAGGGGTCGGGGCGCGAACGTCGGCGACGAAGTCGCTGATCGAGACATCGGTTTCATGGCCGACGGCGCTGACAATCGGCGTCACGCAAGCGTCCACGGCGCGGGCCACGGCTTCTTCGTTGAAACACCACAGGTCTTCCAGCGAGCCGCCGCCACGGGCCAGGATCAATGCATCGAAACAACGGGCGTCCGCCAGTTTCAGCGCACGGACAATCTGCGCCGTCGCTTCGCGGCCCTGCACCGCGGTGGGGATCAGTGTCAGCTGCACCTGCGGCGCACGGCGGCGGAACACGCTGATGATGTCGCGGATCACTGCGCCGGTCGGTGAACTGATGATGCCAATGCGCTGCGGATGCGCCGGCAGCGGTACTTTGCGTTCGGCGCTGAACAGGCCTTCCGCGCTGAGTTTCTCTTTCAAGGCATCGAACGCCAGGCGCAGCGCGCCATCACCGGCCGGCTCAACGGTATCGAGGATCAGTTGATAGTCGCCACGCCCTTCGAACAGCGAAACCTTGCCGCGCACCTTGACCGCCAGGCCGTCCTTCAGCGCCTGACGAACCCGTGCCGCGTTCTGCCGGAACAATGCGCAACGCACCTGGGCACCGCTGTCCTTGAGGGTGAAATACACGTGGCCGGACGCCGGACGGGCGAGGTTGGAGATTTCGCCTTCGACCCAGATATTGCTGAACACGTCTTCGAGCAACACCCGCGCGCGGCCGTTGAGCTGGCTGACAGTCAGGACTTCACGGTCCAGGCCGAGTCTTGCAAAGGGATCTTTAATCATGGGGCGCAGTTTAAAGGCATTCGCATGCGAATCTCCATGAGCCAACGCAAATCCCCCTGTGTGCGGGCTTGCTCGCGAAAGCGGTTTAACATTCAACCTTCATGTCGACTGACACACCACCTTCGCGAACAAGCTCGCCCCCACAATGATCTGTGCAGGTGTTGATGAAGTGTTGAACCAGCGCCGTCGGATTCTGCCGGCAGGCGAGGGCGACGGTGCTGTGGCAATCCGGGTCGGCCAAGGGCAGGAAATGAATGTCGGGTGGCGCAATGTCCTGCATCGACTCCGGCAGCAGGGCGATGCCGAACCCGGCCTGAATCAACTGCAGTTGCGTGGTTTTGCGCGACACCACTCGGGCCGCTTTTGGAAAGAAACCCTGACGCATGCACAGCTCGGCGGACAAATAACTCAGCCCGCCGCGTTGGGGATGGGGAATAGAGATAAACGCCTCATCCTTCAGTTGCGCCAGGTCGATGCCCTGAGCGGACTTATCCACAGCCAGCCGGTGATTGGGCGGAACGGCCAGCAGCAATCGTTCGTTGTACAAAGGAGCAATCTGCACGCCTTCACGTTGGCGCAACACCGGCAGGCGCAGCAGCCCGACATCAAGCCGGTTGTCGGCCAACGCTTCAAGTTGCGCTTCGGAAGACAGCTTGGCGATGTCCATGGACACACCGACATGCTGGCTCAAATAGTCGCTGATGCCTCGCAGCAGACGGCCACTCATGGGGACGGTGCTGGAATGGCTTAGGCGCAGGGTGCCGAGTTCTCCATTGCCGACCTGGGTGGCCATCTCGCTGGCTTTGGCCAATTCGTTCAGCAGGTTTCTGGCCCGGGGCAGGAAGGCTTCACCGGCGGCCGTCAGTCGAGGCTGGCGTGCAGTGCGCTCGAACAAGGGTGTTTGCAGGCGGGTTTCCATGTCCTTTATTTGCCGGCTCAACGCTGACTGCGCAACAAACAAACGCTCAGCGGCTGCACTGAAACTCCCGCACTCGGCGATCTCCACGAAGTAACGCAATTGACGGGTTGAAAGCACGAGGCATGCCTTTTTGAGATGAGAGATGGGCTTTGAAGATATTAGTCGCAAGGCTCCGCGCTGGCTAAAGTCATCACAAGTATTTAATGAAGGCGTGCCGATGAACGCGTTTGAGTTGTTGCACCAATGGCCATTTGGCGCGACGGATTGGCTGGTGATCGGGTTGGGCATTGCCCTGGCTTACATCGTGTTTGGCATTGCCGGGTTCGGTACCGCACTGGTGGCCGGGCCGATTCTGATTCTGTTCATGCCGCTATCGAAGATCGTGCCGTTGCTGGTGCTACTGGATTTTGTCGCGGCGTTCGGCAATCTGCTGCCCTCGCGTCGGGATGTGGCCAAGCCGGAACTGCTGCGGCTGCTGCCGTGCATGGCGGTGGGTTGCACGGTGGGTGTGATCTTTCTGCTGAACCTGAAATCCGATCTGTTGTTGCTGTTGATGGGGGTGTTTATCAGCGCCTATGCGGTTTACAGCCTGTGGGTCAAAACCCGCCCGACGCAGTTGTCGGCAGGTTGGGCGGTGCCGATGGGCACGGTCGGCGGGATGTTCGGTGCGCTGTTTGGCAGTGGCGGCTTTTTATATGCGATCTATTTGAACAGTCGGTTACCAAAAGACGCGGCGCGGGCGACCCAAAGCGCTCTGATCAGTTGCAGCACCGTGGTGCGCCTGAGCCTGTTTGCTGTCGCGGGTGTGTACGCCGAGCTACCCTTGTTGATGTTGGCGCTGTGTTTGTTGCCGGCCATGGCGTTGGGGCTGTGGATTGGCCGGCGGCTGACCATGAGATTGTCCCGCGAGGCATTCGTGCGGCTGGTGACCTGGTTGGTGCTGGCCAGCGGGATTGCGCTGGTCGGCCGGTATTTGAGTACTTGACCGGATTTCGTCAGGGATTAAGCTGCCCGCCGCTCCGACGCCTTCGCGGGCAAGCCCGCTCCCACAGTGAGCGGGGTGAACATGATTGTTATGTCCGCGAAGGCGTCAAACGGTACGCCGCAGAACCCCCATTTCGACGCAGCAGGCTTGCACCCATGAATTCGCAAAGCATCATCGTCCCTAAAATCTCCACGCTGCCGGTGCACGAACCCCGGGCAAGGGCGGTCGTGCGGTGGCTGGTGCGCAAGAACATCGTCAAGGAAGAGCTGACCACCTGCGGCCGAACCGGCAACCGCATGGGCCACGCGATCGCCGACGGTGCCCGTGCCGTGGTCCTGCACCCGGAAGCATTGCCGTTCGGCGAGCCGATCAATGGCCTCGAGATCATTACCAAACGCTGCATCTACACGCCGGCCAAGGGTTTCCTTGAAGAAGCGGGCTGCGCCGAATGCCGCAAGGAAGTCGGCGAAGCGCTGTTCGAAAGCCTGGAAGACTGGATGCCGGGGCGCACCGATAACTTCACCTGCCCGGAGTGCGGGCATGAAGACGACATCAACGGCTTTCTTTTCCTGCAGGAGTGCGGCTTTTCCAACCTGGGATTCATTTTCAACAACTGGGCCGAGGCGGGGTTCAAGCAGAGCTTCATCGATGAGTTCGCCGATTGGCTGGATCAACCGGTCAGTTGGGTGAAAGTCGAGTTGTAGGCGGCGACAATCCCCGTATATCAGTAATGCCAATAATAGACAGAGTTTTACATTGAACCCGAGGGGGTGTCTGACTATAATGGCGCGCTTCCATTTTCCCGCTCGGGAGCCCCCGCGATGCTGCGTATCAGCCAAGAAGCTCTGACATTCGACGACATTCTACTAGTGCCTGGTTATTCCGAGGTGCTTCCTAACGAAGTCAGTCTCAAGACCCGCCTTACCCGTGGCATCGAGCTGAATATTCCTCTGGTTTCTGCCGCCATGGACACCGTTACTGAAGCCCGTCTGGCAATTGCCATGGCTCAGGAAGGTGGCATCGGTATCATCCACAAGAACATGACCATCGAGCAGCAAGCTGCCGAAGTGCGCAAGGTCAAGAAGTTCGAAGCCGGCGTGGTCAAGGACCCGATCACCATCGAGGCTGACGCCACGGTTCGTGATCTGTTCGAACTGACCCGCATGCACAACATCTCCGGCGTTCCGGTACTGCACGATGGCGACCTGGTCGGCATCGTCACTTCCCGTGACGTGCGCTTCGAAACCCGTCTGGAAGCCACCGTACGTGAAGTGATGACGCCTAAAGAGCGTCTGGTCACCGTCCGCGAAGGCGCCAACAAGAACGAAGTCCGCGAGTTGCTGCACAAGCACCGCCTGGAAAAAGTCCTGATCGTCGACGACAAATTCGCCCTCAAAGGCATGATGACCGTCAAAGACATCGAGAAAGCCAAGGCTTACCCGCTGGCCAGCAAGGACGATCAAGGTCGTCTGCGAGTTGGCGCTGCGGTCGGCACCGGTAAAGACACCGGTGACCGCGTCGCTGCACTGGTCAATGCCGGCGTTGACGTGGTGGTGGTCGACACCGCACACGGTCACTCCAAAGGCGTGATCGACCGCGTTCGTTGGGTCAAACAGAACTTCCCTGAAGTGCAGGTCATCGGCGGCAACATCGCCACCGGCGCTGCCGCCAAGGCCCTGGCCGAAGCTGGCGCCGACGCCGTCAAGGTCGGTATCGGCCCTGGCTCGATCTGCACCACCCGCATCGTCGCCGGTGTCGGCGTCCCGCAAATCAGTGCAATCGCCAACGTCGCCGCTGCCCTTGAAGGCACTGGCGTTCCGTTGATCGCCGACGGCGGCATCCGTTTCTCCGGTGACCTGTCCAAGGCCATCGTTGCCGGTGCTTCCTGCGTGATGATGGGCTCGATGTTCGCCGGTACTGAAGAAGCGCCGGGCGAGATCGAACTGTTCCAGGGTCGTTCGTACAAGGCTTACCGCGGCATGGGTTCGCTGGGCGCCATGTCCCAGGCCCAGGGTTCCTCCGACCGTTACTTCCAGGACTCCTCCGCGGGTGCCGAGAAGCTGGTTCCGGAAGGCATCGAAGGGCGTGTTCCTTACAAGGGCTCCCTGAGCGCCATCATCCATCAACTGATGGGCGGCCTGCGTTCCTCGATGGGCTACACCGGCAGTGCCGACATCGAAGAGATGCGCACCAAGCCTGAGTTCGTGCGGATCACCGGCGCTGGCATGGCCGAGTCCCACGTCCACGACGTGCAGATCACCAAAGAAGCGCCAAACTACCGCGTAGGTTGAGGCTTCAAGCAAAACGTTAAGTAACCCGGGGCTGTTCGATTCAGCCCCGAGTTGTTTCTGAATCACGACTGTTTCTGAATTACTTAGACGAGACTGAATCATGGCCCTCGACATTCACGCTCACCGCATCCTGATCCTCGATTTCGGTTCCCAGTACACCCAGCTGATTGCCCGCCGCGTGCGTGAAATCGGCGTGTACTGCGAACTGCATCCGTTCGACATGGATGAAGAAGCGATTCGCGAATTCGCTCCAAAAGGCGTCATTCTCGCCGGCGGCCCCGAGTCCGTGCACGTAGCCGACAGTCCGCGCTGCCCGCAAGCCGTATTTGACCTGGGCGTACCGGTCTTCGGTATCTGCTACGGCATGCAGACCATGGCTGAACAGCTGGGTGGCAAGGTTGAAGGTTCCGAACTGCGTGAGTTCGGTTACGCTCGCGTTGACGTGGTCGGCAAGAGCCGCCTGCTCGACGGCATCGAAGACCATATCGACGCCGACGGCCTGTTCGGCCTCGACGTGTGGATGAGCCACGGTGACAAAGTCACCCGGATGCCAGAGGAATTCCACATCCTGGCCAGCACCCCGAGCTGCCCGATTGCCGGCATGTTCGACGACGCTCGCGGCTACTACGGCGTGCAGTTCCACCCGGAAGTGACCCACACCAAACAGGGCGGTCGCATCCTCTCGCGCTTCATCCTCGACATCTGCGGTTGCGAAGCGCTGTGGACGCCGTCGAAGATTGCTGAAGACGCCATCGCTCAGGTTCGCGCCCAGGTCGGCACCGACAACGTCCTGCTCGGCCTGTCCGGCGGTGTCGACTCCTCGGTGGTTGCCGCGCTGCTGCACAAAGCCATCGGCGACCAGTTGACCTGCGTCTTCGTCGACAACGGCCTGCTGCGTCTGCATGAAGGCGAGCAAGTGATGGCCATGTTCGCCGAGAACATGGGCGTCAAGGTGATCCGCGCCAATGCTGAAGACCAGTTCCTGAACAACCTGGCCGGCGAAAGCGATCCAGAGAAAAAGCGCAAGATCATCGGTCGTACCTTCATCGACGTCTTCGATGCCCAGTCCAACAAACTGGACAACATCAAGTACCTCGCCCAAGGCACTATCTACCCGGACGTGATCGAGTCGGCTGGCGCGAAAAGCGGCAAGGCCCACGTGATCAAGTCGCACCACAACGTGGGCGGCCTGCCGGAAGAAATGAACCTCAAGCTGGTTGAACCCCTGCGCGAGCTGTTCAAGGACGAAGTCCGTCGTCTGGGCCTGGAACTCGGCCTGCCGTACGACATGGTCTACCGTCACCCGTTCCCGGGCCCGGGCCTGGGCGTGCGGATCCTCGGTGAAGTGAAGAAGGAATACGCCGACCTGCTGCGTCGCGCCGACCACATCTTCATCGAAGAACTGCGCAAGGCCGACTGGTACCACAAAGTCAGCCAGGCGTTCGTGGTGTTCCAGCCGGTGAAATCCGTTGGCGTTGTAGGCGATGGCCGTCGTTACGCCTGGGTCGTGGCCCTGCGTGCCGTGGAAACCATCGACTTCATGACCGCGCGTTGGGCGCACCTGCCTTACGAACTGCTGGAAACCGTCAGCGGCCGCATCATCAATGAAATCGAAGGCATCTCCCGCGTCACCTACGACGTGTCGAGCAAGCCGCCGGCGACGATTGAGTGGGAATGATCCCGGTCTGACCGATCGTCTGTAACACCCGAAAGGCCCCGTGAATGTGAGTTCACGGGGCTTTTTTTTCGATCAGGCCGCTACAGTGGGCAGGCGTCCTTCCAGCGTCAGGCCCATGCGGTTGAGTGCGTGGACAAGGCTGATCAGATTCGCGTAGGTCACCTGATGCACGGCGGCCCAGGCCGGACGGTCGATGCGAAAGCCGCCATCCGCTGTGCGCTCGATCATCGTTCGCATAATCAGGTTGGTCCGGCTGCGATGGATCAGCGTCAAGGTTTCGTCTGACCTTTCAATGGTAAACATGCCTTGGCGGAACAGCAGCTGATTGATTTGCTGTTGCGTTCTTGGAATGGCCTGAGTCGGCATCTGCAGGCTGATGTCGGCGTACAACGTGTCGACATTGCCGCGCATCTGGGTGGTAACCTCTGCAAAGTCACGGCCAACGTCGATGCCTTGGTCGATGTCCAGGTGCAGGTTCTGGTCAGGGCCCACTTCTTCGATGCGTAAGCCGATCCCTCCCTCTGTTTCGCTGATGCCGGCCATTCCCCTGAACGTGTTGGTACTCTCCTGATCGGTGAGCACCACCCATTTTCCGCCGCCGTTGCGGGCTTGAGTGGCTCGCATGATGGTATGGGTGAGGTAGGTCTTGACGGATTGTCGTGACAGGGCGCGGAAGTTCGAGTCGGTGTGGCGATAGCTTGCCAGGCAATCGGTGGCCTGGATTCGAATGCCGTTCTGTTGGGCTGTCCTGACGACTTCCAGAGGCGTGTACTGTCCGGCAGGATCGCCCGGCAGTTTTTGCAGATACTTTTCCAGCATGCCATGCATCTGCCCGGTATCGGCGAAGTCGTTCAGGTCGACTTGATTGAAGTCGTTGAGCAGCCGATGCATGTAGATCGTCTTGACGCCTTGCCTGGCCAATGTCGGCATGTTTTCGATCAGGAACCGCATACTGGCGATGCGATCCTGGCTTTCACCGACCACCAGCCCCGGCGCTGCGTCGAATACTTTCTCGATGAGTTCTGTAACAGTGGTGGAGGGAGTGATCACGGGCTGAGTCGGGCGAGGGGGCAGCGAAGCGAAAAAGCCCTCCGGACGCTGGAAACCGGTCGCATCCCTGACCAGTACCGTGCGACGTCCCGCGACGAACTCTTCATAAGGGGTGACCCCTTTGAGATACCCGTTAGGCAACGTGATGATTTTTATGTGAGTCTCTTGCTCTCCCAACGCCAGGAAGTTCAGCGAACGTCCATTGGGGGCGTCGTATCTCGTCAAGTGTTCGACGGAATGACGTGGCCGGACATGGGGGAGCGGCCTGGATGGCCCGGGAACAGGCTTGCTCAGGCCTTTGCCGCCACCGGTCAACCCTCGTTTCGCCGTCAGCTCCCATTCCCCCTCGGCATTCAGGCGTACGGGAATCGATCCGGTAAAGGCATTCGGGTTCTCCGGGTCGATGATGGCCCAGGTTCCGCCGCCGTTGACGTCTGCCTCATAACGCACGTAGTAGGCCTGATCGTTTATCAGGATAGCGTTGGAAGGCTGTGAATCCAGCGTGTAGACACCCTGGAATTTGCCACTGGTGGCCATGGTGTAGCTTTCGAGGATTTCATTGCTTTGCCAGTGTTCCGGCAATTCCAACGCTTGCTCGATTTCATCTGGCAGGGTGGGCAACAGACCCGCTGGCAGAGGACTTTCCTCTGGCTCTACGGGCGCCTGCGGGTCGACGGTTTCTTGCGGGTCGAGCGTCTTGTTCAAATCCGCCATCTCGGCCGCTTCTGCCGCCTCGGCCGCCGCCCCGACGTCGTCCAATACGTTGATTTCCTTGAGTAACGGGATATTGAACAGGGTGTTGACGCCGGCGAGCACCGCGCCGATGACCCCCGCCTTGCGTTCCGCTGCCGTCTTGCCATTGACGGCCTTGTCGATGTTCAAACCCATCGCTGCGATGCTGGCCCCGATCACCGGCAGGGCGATTGGCCAGCCGAGTACTGCCAACGGGCCGAAGACCTTCAGGCCGACGGTCAGATAACCCAGCCACAGGTGCTCGCGCATCTGTCCATTGGTCACCAGGGTCAGATTGGCCTCTTCCAGCATCGCGCTCTTGACCGCCTGGCTCTGCCAAGTGAATACGTCACCGCTGAGGGTGATGTCTTTTTGATTGATCAAATGGTGGTCGTATTTGCCCCAGGTGCCGACCAGCTGATTCATCAACGGGGTGATGTTGTCCTGCACTTCCTTGCGCACCGACAGCGGGAAATGGGTCATGAACTCGGTACGGGGCTTTTCTTCGTTCATTTGCAGCAACATCCACCAGTGCATGTCCGTCACTGTCGGGTGCACGTGGAAGGGCTCAGCGGCGCCGGGAACGTACGTGATCTGCCGACCGTTGCTCTCAACGATGCGCAGAATATCGGTGGCGACATGCCCGGCGACATCCAGCGCGCAGACACGAAGATCCGCAGGCGTAGCGGTTTGCGCTTGCAGGGTCGCCAGGGTGATCGGCCAGGATGCGCCATCGACGACGGCCCTGATGGCGGTCTGGAAATCCTCTTCCCCCAGCTGACCGCTTTCGCGGGCCTCGATGGCTTTGCTCAGGTAATTACATTTGGCCAGGGTCCGGTAGTCATCGAAATGGGTGGCCCAGAAGGCATTAAGTTTATGCAGATAGCGCTCACTGAGGTTCTTCTCCCACAGGTCGGCGAGCACCTTGCTGGGGTACATCCGCACTTCATTGGTTTCGTTGTAAATGCTGGCGTCGGCATCCGCGGTGTAAAAACCGCCATTGCTGTTCAGTTCGAGGGCGTCGTCCTGGTCGGTCACGCGGTACCGATGGATCACCAGTTGCGTCAGGGTGAAGGATTCACTGGGTTTTGGCGCGTGCTCCCAACCCAGAAAGGCCTTGCTGCTGCTGGCCGAGACATTGTCGAAGCGATGCCACCAGACCTGATCGGGGTCCAGGTGGGTGATGCCGTGTTTTTGCAGGATTTCACGGGCTACCGCATGGGCTTCCTCCTGCAAACCGGGGCAGGCTGTCACAACGACCGGCGCGATGAGTTTGAGTTTTTCCTGGTCGGCGGCATTGCGTGATGCGGGGGTATTTTGTTCGGTGGACATGGTCTCGCTCCTTGAGAAATGGGCAGCGATGATCGCCCGCTTGCTCAAAGGAAGTGCACTACATAGTTATGCCCAAACGCATTTTTCTACCGTGCAGGGTCAGCGCCGTGCCACATCCGAAAAATAGAACTTGTCGAGGGTGTGCCGTGATTCTGTGTACTCGAACTGCCGGCCGTCCTGCAGAAACGTCTGGTTGCTGACCACGATCACATGGCTCTGGCCGTCGAGGTCGAGGTGTTGCTGGTCATCCTTGCTGCAGGGCACGGCTTCGATGGTGCGCTGGGCGTAGGCGATTTGCAGTTGCAGGGTCTGTTCGATGAAGGCGTAGATCGAGTGTTCGGCGATGTCCCGCGAGAGTCCGGGAATGACGTCGCTGACGAAATGGTTGATGTCGAGGATCACTCGTTTTCCATCGATCCGCCGTACGCGTTTGATCCTCGTGATCAGGCTGCCTTCTTCCGCCTTGATATGTTCCAGCAACGCACCTTCGAGCGGGATCTGGCTGAACTCGACCACCTCGGTGCTGACGTTGTTGCCCAATCGCGGATGGGTTTCCTGAAAGCTGACGATGCCACCCAACTGAAATTCGATCGGGTCGGTCGACAACACAAAGGTGCCTTTTCCGTGGACTTTCTGGGCGAAACCGCGCTCCTGTAATTGTTCGATGGCTTTGCGCACGGTGCCGCGACTGGCCTGATAGCTGTCCATCAATTCGGTTTCGGAGGGCAACCGGGCGCCGCGCTCCAGACGTTCGGTCGTGATGCTGGCAAGCAGATCGCTGTAGATCTGGTTGTATTTACTCATGGGGATGGCTCTGTGCCGCAATGTACTCAAGGTTTCGAACCTTAAGGGCAGGGTAGGGGTTTGTCCATGCGGCTTTGGGATTTCAGCATTTGTGAGGGTAGGAAAAATCGCCGCCTGTCGGGTTGTAAATAAACAAATTCAAACTCGTCTGTACGAGTTGTTGATTTAACTCGTACAGACGAGTACTTTTCGCTTCGGCGTGCTGCCAATAACAAAAAACCACAGCGGAAAAACAAGCATGAGCCACGACTATCCGAACATCGTCAGCGAGCTGCTGCAAAGCCTCGGTGGCAGCGACAACCTCGAGCAGGCCGCGCATTGCGTCACACGCCTGCGCCTTGCCCTCAAGGACCCGAGCCGGGTCAACAGCGCCACGCTTAACCAGATTGATCTGGTCAAAGGCTCATTCTTTACCGGCGGTCTGTTCCAGGTGGTCATCGGTCCCGGCGAGGTGGAGAAGGTTTACGCAGAACTGCGCCAACAAACCGGTCTTGCTGCGTCAACAATCGCCGACGTCAAACAGAAAAGCGCCGACAAGATAAATGCCGTGCAACGTCTGGTGCGGGTGTTTTCCGATGTGTTCATGCCGATCCTGCCGGCGCTGATCATTGCGGGCCTGCTGATGGGCATCAATAACCTCATCGGCGCCAAGGGCATGTTCATCGAAGGCCAGACCCTGCTGGATGCTTACCCCAGGCTTGACGGGCTCTGGAGCCTGATCAACCTGATGGCCAACACGTCGTTCGTGTTCCTGCCTGCATTGGTGGGCTGGTCAGCCGCCAAGCGGTTTGGCGGCAGCGAAATTCTCGGCATCGTGCTCGGCCTGATGCTGGTTCACCCCGACCTGCTCAATGCCTGGAACTACGGCAAGGCCGTCGCAGGTCTCGACGGCCAGAGCCTGCCGTATTTCGACATCCTCGGCTTGTTCCAGATCGAAAAGGTCGGTTATCAGGGGCAGATCCTGCCGATTCTGCTGGCGGCCTACGTGATGAGCGTCATCGAAAAATGGCTGCGGGCGCGAGTGCCTAATGCCGTGCAATTGCTGGTGGTGCCGATCACCACCATCGTGGTCACCGGCGTGCTGGCCCTGGCGGTCATTGGCCCGGTGACCCGGCATCTGGGGATTCTCATCACTGAAGGTGTGGTCACCCTGTTTGATCTGGCGCCGATGGTCGGCGGTGCAATCTTCGGCCTGCTTTACGCGCCCTTGGTGATCACCGGCATGCACCACATGTTTCTCGCGGTCGACTTGCAGCTCATCTCGACCCAGGGCGGCACCTTTATCTGGCCGATGATCGTTATGTCCAACCTCGCCCAAGGCAGCGCGGCGCTCGCAGTGTTCTACATGACCCGTAATGCGCGGGACAAATCCATGGCGTCGACTTCAGCGATTTCGGCCTATTTCGGCATCACCGAACCGGCGATGTTCGGGGTCAACCTGCGCTACAAGTTTCCGTTTTACGCCGCACTGATTGGTTCGGCGCTGGGGTGCATCTTCCTGTCGCTGAACAAGGTCCAGGCATCGGCCATCGGTGTCGGCGGCTTGCCCGGATTTATCTCGATCATCCCGCAGTTCATCCCGATGTTTGTGATCGGAATGATCATCGCCATGGTCGTGCCGTTTGTTTTGACCTGCGGGTTGAGCATGAAGATTGTTCGGCCTGGGTATCGGGTCGCCTGATAGATCGAATCGTCGCACCGCCGCTCCCACATGGAATGCGGTCACTGTGGGAACGGGCTTGCCCGCGAAGAGGCCCGAAAGGCCAGTACAAATCTTACTGAAGGAATCCGCCATGCAAGACTGGCAACGTTCGGTGATCTACCAGATCTACCCGAAGAGTTTTCACAGCCACGCGGGCAACCCCACGGGTGATTTGCTCGGCGTCGTGGCCAAGCTCGATTACCTGCACTGGCTGGGCGTCGATTGCCTGTGGATCACGCCGTTCCTGCGTTCACCCCAGCGCGACAACGGTTACGACATCAGCGATTACTACGCCATTGATCCGAGCTACGGCACCATGGCCGATTGTGATTTGCTGATTGCCGAGGCCGGCAAGCGCGGGATCAAGTTGATGCTCGATATCGTGGTCAACCACACCTCGATCGAACACGCCTGGTTCCAACAGGCCCGCAGCAGTCTCGACAACCCATACCGCGACTTCTACATCTGGCGCGATCAGCCAAACAACTGGGAATCCAAGTTCGGCGGTTCGGCGTGGGAATACGAGGCGCAGACCGGTCAGTACTTCCTGCACCTGTTCGATCACACCCAGGCCGACCTGAACTGGGACAACCCGAAGGTACGCGCCGAAGTCTTCAAAATGATGCGTTTCTGGCGCGATAAAGGCGTGGGCGGTTTCCGTCTGGACGTGATCAATCTGATCTCGAAACCGGCGGACTTTCCCGACGACGATAGCGACGGCCGACGCTTCTATACCGACGGCCCGAATGTTCACGAATACTTGCAGCAAATGTACCGCGAAGTGTTCGAGGGCCATGACCTGATCAATGTCGGCGAGATGTCGTCTACCAGCCTCGAACACTGCATTCGCTACTCGCGACCGGAGTCGAAGGAGCTGTCGATGACCTTCAATTTCCATCACCTGAAGGTCGATTACCCGAACCTGCAGAAGTGGATTCGCGCTGATTTCGACTTCCTTGAACTCAAGCGCATCCTCTCCGACTGGCAAACCGGCATGCAGGCCGGCGGAGGCTGGAATGCGCTGTTCTGGTGTAATCACGACCAACCGCGGGTGGTCTCGCGGTTTGGTCATGACGGCGAGCATCGTGTGGTGTCGGCGAAGATGCTCGGCACTGCGCTGCATTTTCTCCAGGGCACGCCATTTGTGTATCAGGGCGAAGAACTGGGCATGACCAATCCGGGTTTCGATCACATCGATCAATACCGCGATGTCGAGACCCTGAACATCTTCCGCCTCAAGCGCGAGGCGGGTGCGAGCGATGCCGACAACATGGCGGCGATCATGCAGAAGTCCCGCGACAACGGCCGTACGCCGATGCATTGGAATGGCGAACCGAACGCCGGTTTCAGCGCGGTGGAACCCTGGATCGGCGTGCCGGCCAACTCGGCGCAGATCAACGTCGCCACTCAACTCGACGACCCGGATTCAGTGCTGCATCACTACCGTCTGCTGATCAACTTGCGGCGTACCGAAGCGCTGATGTCCGATGGTATTTACCGTCAGTTGCTGCCTGAGCATGCGCATGTCTGGGCGTATGTACGGGAAGGAAACAGCGAACGTTTGCTGGTACTGAACAACTTCTACGGGACGCCTTGCGAAGTTGAATTGCCGGATGGAGTGATCACCGAATTCATGACCCAGCGCCTGGTCATCTGCAACTACCCGGACTGTCCGCCGCGAAATCGACAGGTGTTTTTACGACCGTATGAATCGTTTGTTTTGCACCTGACCGACCACTAAAAACACCGACTTCAAAAAAACACGCAGAACGCTGCGCGGGGGAGTTTTGCGCGCTGATTTTGCGGAACGACACAATAAAAATAATGGGGTGGTTCTTGAAAACAACAATAAATCGCAGCCTTGTCGCCGCGAGTGTCTGCCTGGCATTGCCTTGGTCGGCCCATGCGCTGGAGTTCGGCGGTTACCTGCGCAGCGGTGTCGGGACATCGGTCAACAGTGGTAAACAACAGTGTTTCCAGCTGCCCGGAGCACAGACCAAATACCGCCTCGGTAACGAGTGCGAGCACTATGGGGAACTGGAACTTCGTCAGGACGTGTACACCCTGGATGACGGTTCGGTGCTCAGTGTCGATGGCATGGCCTCGCTGTATAACCAATACGACAAGGACCTGACGTTCAAGGGCGACAACGGCTCGGTGCGCCTGCCGCAGCTGTACGGGCAATGGTCGAACATGCCCGGCCTCAACGGCGGCTCGCTGTGGGCCGGTCGCCGCTATTACAAACGGAACGACATCCACATTTCCGACTTTTACTACTGGAACCAGAGCGCCACCGGCGGCGGCATCGAGGACGTGCTGATCGGCGATCTGAAATACAGCTACGCCTTTTCGCGCAAGGACAACCTGTACCAGAAGGATTACATCAATCGTCACGACTTCAACGTGGCCGGATTCAACACCAACCCCGGCGGTGAGCTGGAGTTTGGCCTGAGCTACATCGACAAACCTGACAGCCGCGACGCTCATCGCGGCTGGGCAATCACCACCCAGCATGTGCAAAAGGGTTTTCTGGGCGGCAAGAACAAACTGGCTTTCCAGTATGGCGAAGGCCCAGGCACCGGATTGGGTTATACCGGTAACGTAAAGCTGGACGACAGCAACAAAAGTTACCGGGTGGTGGAGTTCTTCGACTGGCAAGTGACGCCACGATTTGGTGGGCAGGTCGAGGCGGTTTACCAGAAAGACATTCGCCCGGACGGTGCCGACCAGAACTGGATTTCCCTGGGGATTCGCCCTGCGTACGCGATCACCGAGCAGTTCAAACTGGTGACCGAACTGGGCCACGATCAGGTCGACGCCACGGGTGGCACGCGCAAACTGAGCAAGTTCACCTTCGCCCCGACCTGGTCGCCCAAGGGCCCTGAATTCTGGGCTCGACCCGAAGTGCGCTTGTATTACACCTATGCCAGCTGGAACGAGGCGGCCAAGCGTGCGGCCAATGAACTGGCAGCGGGTTCAGCGTTGTCCGACACCGGAGCCTTCGGCACGGCGCGGCACGGTGCGAACGTCGGATTGCAGGTCGAGTACTGGTGGAAATAAGCGATGCTGTCGGGGCGTCGCGCTCCATCGGCACTTCAAAGAACAAAACAGCAGGTGACGTCATGGCCATACCCCAACAATTGCAGCTCCACGCACCCCTGTCCGGCGTACTGATGCCTCTGGACCTTGTGCCCGATCCGGTGTTTTCCAGCCGGATCATCGGCGATGGGCTGTGCATCGATCCGGCTTCAACAACATTGTGTGCGCCGCTGGCGGGGGTTGTCAGCAATGTGCAGGCCAGTGGGCATGCGGTGAGCATCACCAATGAAAATGGCGTGCAGGTGTTGATGCATATCGGGCTCGACACGGTGAACCTTGCCGGGAAAGGGTTCACGCGATTGGTGGAGGAGGGGCAGCAGGTTGACGTCGGGCAGGCGCTGATCGAGTTCGATGCCGATTTTGTTGCGTTGAATGCACGCAGCCTGCTGACCTTGATGCTGGTGGTCAGCGGCGAGCCGTTCACTTGGCTGGCGGCGCAAACGGGGTGGGTAGACAGTGGTCAGCCGCTGCTGGGGTTGAA
The DNA here is from genome assembly GCF_048079215.1 of Pseudomonas sp. NFX71. NCBI lineage: Bacteria > Pseudomonadati > Pseudomonadota > Gammaproteobacteria > Pseudomonadales > Pseudomonadaceae > Pseudomonas > Pseudomonas sp. NFX71. Next base: position 3,144,078 of record NZ_CP182230.1, read on the forward strand.
CGCTGTCGAGCAGACAGCGGGTGTGTCCGTGGCGCAAGAGGGCGAGGCGCTGTTCTCCAAACCGGTGACGTTACCCAACCTGAACGGTTTGCACGCCCGTCCTGCGGCGGTGTTCGCCCAGGCGGCGAAAGGGTTCTCGGCCAGCATTCATCTGCATAAACAGCAGGCGAGTGCGAACGCGAAATCCCTGGTGGCGATCATGGCGTTGCAGACAGCTCACCACGACGTTGTGCAAGTCAGTGCGGTCGGCCCGGATGCCGAGGCGGCGATCAAGACGCTGGCGGAGCTGCTGGCCGCGGGCTGTGGCGAGACAGTGACTGTGATGGCGGATGTTGCGCCGGTGCCTCTGGAGATTTCATCGCCCAAGGTGCTGCTTGGGGTGTGTGCTTCGGCGGGGGCGGCATTTGGCCGGGTGGTGCAGATCGCCGAGCAGGCCCTTGAGGTGAGCGAATGGGGGGAGGGTTCGCAGGTTGAGCGCGATCATCTGTCCGCCGCGTTGACCGAGGCCATTTCAGCTTTGCAGCAGATGCGCGACAACGCCGCGGGCGATGCCCAGGCAGAGATTTTCAGGGCTCATCAGGAACTGCTGGAAGACCCGGGTTTGTTGGAAGTGGCTCAGGTGCTGATCGACGAAGGCAAAAGTGCCGGATTCGCCTGGCGCGCGGCCACCGAATCGACAGCGACCTTGTTCAAAAGCCTGGGCAATGCGCTGCTGGCCGAACGGGCGGCAGACCTGGCCGATGTCAGTCAGAGAGTGCTCAAGTTGCTACTCGGCGTGCGGGAACGCGAGCTGGAGTTGCCTGATGGGGCCATCCTGATTGCTGAACAACTGACGCCGTCCCAGACCGCCGGGCTTGATACCCGAAAGGTGCTGGGTTTTGCCACGGTCGGTGGTGGCGCCACCAGCCACGTCGCGATCCTGGCGCGGGCATTCGGTTTGCCGGCGATTTGCGGGTTGCCGGTGCAAGTGCTGGCGCTGGTCAACGGCACCCAGGTGTTGCTCGATGCCGATAAGGGAGAGTTGCAGATCGACCCGGACCTGGCCGCCATCGAACACCTTCAAGCCAGACGCAAGCTTGCACAGCAACGCCAACACCAGGAGTTGGCGCAGGCGTCACTGGCTGCCTGTACCCGCGACGGACACCCTGTCGAGGTGACGGCCAACATCGCTTCGCTGGCGGAAGCCGAACAGGCCATGGCGCTGGGAGGGGCGGGTGTCGGTTTGCTGCGTTCGGAGTTTCTGTATCTGGATCGCCATCATGCGCCGAGCCATGACGAGCAGGCATCCACCTACAGCGCCATCGCCCGAGCCCTCGGGCCTGCGCGGAACCTGGTGGTGCGCACCCTGGATGTTGGCGGTGACAAGCCGTTGGCCTACGTCCCGATGGACAGTGAAACCAACCCCTTTCTGGGCGTGCGCGGGATTCGTCTGTGCCTGGAGCGTCCGCAACTGTTGCGCGATCAATTCAAGGCAATCCTGAGTTGTGCGGGCCAGACCCGTCTGCACATCATGCTGCCGATGGTGACGCAACTGTCGGAGTTGCGTGAGGCCCGGCGACTGCTCGAAGAGGAGGCGCTGGCCCTGGGCCTCACGGAACTGCCGAAGCTGGGGATCATGATCGAAGTGCCAGCGGCCGCGTTGATGGCGGACCTGTTTGCGCCCGAAGTGGATTTTTTCTCCATCGGCACCAACGACCTGACCCAATACACCCTGGCCATGGACCGTGATCATCCGCGGCTCGCCAGTCAGGCTGACAGTTTTCATCCCGCGGTGCTGCGACTGATCGCCAGCACCGTGAAAGCCGCTCATGCCCACGGCAAGTGGGTGGGCGTTTGCGGCGCGCTGGCCTCGGAAACCTTGGCCACGCCGCTCTTGCTGGGCCTGGGGGTGGACGAGTTATCGGTGAGTGTGCCGTTGATTCCGGCGGTCAAAGCGACGGTTCGCACAGTGGACCTGGTGGATTGCCAGGCCATCGCCCAACAGGTCCTGGGCCTGGAAAGTGCCGGACAAGTGCGCGAGGCCTTGCGGCTGTATTGCGACGCGGCGGTCGAAACCTCATTGGTGATGGAGAACTGAACATGTTCGAGAAAATGCAGCAGGCATTCTGGAAAGCCTTGACGCCGGATCTGATCGTGGATGAACCGAAGGTGGCAGTGCCATCGGTGCCTGGCCTGGCAGCGAATGTGGTGGCCGCGTTGGGTGGTGTGGATAACCTCACGTCGCAGCAGCCTGTGGCGCTGACCCGGGTTCGCGTGGAATTGCGCGACGTGGGGCGGATGAATCGGCAGGCGTTGAATCTGGCCGGTGTGCCTGGCGTCATGATGCTGGAGGGCGGGGTGGTGCACCTGATCATTGGTCTTCAGCCATAACCGATCCTTCGCCACCGATGATGTGCGTCTCTCGGTCGCCCTTACTGTTTCTCATCCGCAGGTGTATCGTATTCGCCTTTTGCAGGTCTGCGGACCTGTCGCTGATACGTGAGGTAGTTGAGTTCATGTCCTTTACCCGTCGCCAAATCCTCGGTGGCCTGGCCGGTCTTGTTGTCGTTGGCGTCGGTGTGGGAGGCGCGTCGCGGTACTGGCTGGGCAAGATAGCCGATGCCGACGCGGGCCACGACTATGAGCTGATCGCCGCGCCGCTGGACATCGAACTGGTGGCCGGGCACAAGACCGAAGCCTGGGCGTTCGGCCCATCGGCGCCGGGCACCGAGTTGCGGGTTCGTCAGGGTGAATGGCTGCGGGTGCGTTTCATCAATCACCTGCCGGTGGCGACCACCATTCACTGGCATGGCATCCGTTTGCCACTGGAAATGGATGGCGTGCCCTACGTGTCGCAACTGCCGGTGCTGCCGGGTGAATACTTCGATTACAAATTCCGCGTGCCGGATGCCGGCAGCTATTGGTATCACCCGCACGTGAACAGCAGCGAAGAACTCGGTCGCGGGCTGGTTGGCCCATTGATCGTCGAAGAACGCGAGCCGACCGGTTTCAAGTACGAAAAGACTCTGAGCCTCAAGAGCTGGCACGTTGATGAAGAAGGTGCGTTCGTCGCGTTCAGTATTCCTCGCGAGGCGGCCCGAGGCGGCACGGCGGGGCGCCTGTCGACCATCAATGGTGTCGCGCAAGCGGTGATTGACTTGCCCGCCGGGCAGATCACCCGCGTGCGTCTGCTCAATCTCGACAATACGCTGACCTATCGCCTCAACATCCCCGGCGTCGAAGCGCAGATCTACGCGCTGGATGGCAATCCTGTCGAGCCACGTCCGCTGGGCAAGGAGTACTGGCTTGGCCCGGGCATGCGTATTTGCCTGGCGATCAAGGCGCCGCCGGCCGGCGAAGAATTATCACTGCGCAACGGCCCGGTGCGTTTGGGCACATTCCGCTCAGTGGCGAACAGCGATGCACAGACCCAGTGGCCGCCCGCATTGCCCGCCAACCCGGTGGCCGAGCCGGACCTGGCCAATGCCGAGAAACTCAACTTCAATTTCGAATGGGTCGGCTCGGTGTCGGTGAATGTCGACAACGGCAAGCCGCCGAGCCTGTGGCAGATCAACGGCAAGGCCTGGGACATCACCGACAAGACCTGCGCCGACCGCCCGATTGCCAAGCTCGAGAAGGGCAAGAGCTACATTTTTGAATTGAAAAACATGACTCAGTATCAGCACCCGATTCACCTGCATGGCATGAGCTTCAAGGTCATTGCCTCGAACCGGCACAAGGTCATCCCGTATTTCACCGACACGTACCTGCTGGGCAAGAACGAGCGTGCACAAGTGGCGCTGGTGGCGGATAACCCTGGGGTGTGGATGTTCCATTGCCATGTGATCGACCACATGGAAACCGGCCTGATGGCCGCCATCGAGGTGGCGTGATGCGACAGATTCGTCCCGCGGCGATCATTGACCGCAGTCGTGATCGCGACTTCATGCGCGAAGCCCTGGCGCTGGCCGCTCAAGGCGCGGCGCTGGGTGAAGTGCCGGTGGGCGCGGTGCTGGTGCAGGACGGGGAAATCATCGGTCGAGGCTTCAACTGTCCGATCAGCGGCAACGACCCGAGTGCGCATGCCGAGATGGTCGCCATCCGCGCCGCGGCGTTGGCGGCCAGCAATTATCGCCTGCCGGGCAGTACGCTGTACGTGACGCTTGAGCCGTGCAGCATGTGCGCCGGGCTGATCGTGCATTCGCGGATTGCGCGGGTGGTGTATGGCGCGCTGGAGCCCAAGGCGGGGATTGTGCAGAGCCAGGGACAGTTCTTCACCCAAGGCTTTTTGAATCATCGGGTGTTGTATGAGGGCGGTGTGTTGGCGGAAGAATGCGGGGCGGTTTTGAGCGAGTTCTTCAAGGCCCGAAGAGCCAAGCCTTCAGACTCAACACAAAACTAACGTGGGGGCTTGCTGGCGAATGCAGATTAACATTCAACAGATGTGTTGACTGATCCACCGCTTTCGCGAGCAAGCCCCACATTTTGATCTCCAGTGGCAGGGAGCTGGTGTTTACTTGCGAGCGATGATGACGGCACGCATCGGCGCCGGCAGTCCTTCAATCGTCTTGCTGTGGTCTTCCGGATCGAGGAAATCACTCAACGACTGATACTTCATCCACTCCGTCCCGCGCTGTTCCTCGACGGTCGTCACGCTGACATCCACGCACTTCACGTCCGTGAAGCCGGCACGCCGCAACCAGAGCATAAGCGCCGGCACCGACGGCAAAAACCACACGTTACGCATCTGCGCGTAACGATCTTCCGGCACCAGCACCTGCTGCTGATCGCCTTCGATCACCAGCGTTTCCAGCACCAGTTCACCGCCCTTGACCAGGCAGTCCTTCAAGGCCAGCAAATGCTCGATCGGTGAGCGGCGGTGATAGAACACGCCCATGGAAAACACCGTGTCGAAGCCTTCGAGCTCTGGTGGCAGGTCTTCGAAGGGGAAGGGCAGGTGCCAGGCATTGGGCTCGGACAAATAGCGCTGAACGGCCTGGAATTGGCAGAAGAACAGCCAATTGGGATCGACGCCGATCACGCTGTCTGCACCGGCGCCAAGCATGCGCCACATGTAGTATCCGTTGCCGCAACCGACATCGAGGATGCGTTTGCCCTTCAGGTCCAGATGCGGAGCAACGCGCGACCACTTCCAGTCCGAACGCCATTCGGTGTCGACGTGAACGCCAAACAGATCGAACGGACCCTTACGCCACGGCGACAAACCCATCAGCGCCGTACGCATTTGCGCACGGGTTGCATCGTCGCAATCTGTGTCCAGGCTCAGGCCGTTGAGCAAGTCGACCTCGCTCGGCTGGATCTTCGGCAAGGCGTCCAGCGCACTTTGCCAGCGCTCAAGGTCGCCATGGCCCTTTTCCATTTTCTTGTCGAGTTGCGCTTGCAAGGTGTTGGCCCAGTCGGCCAGCGGTGTGCCGGCCAGACGGCGGGCGAGAGGGGACAGATCAATCATGGCAAGGCAATCAACGAGGCAAAGTTAAGACACTGGAACCACGGCACGACTTTCGAAAACCCGGCGGCCAGCAGGCGCTCGCGGTGTTCTTCGAGGCTGTCGGGCTTCATGACGTTTTCGATGGCGCTACGCTTCTGGGCGATTTCCAGTTCGCTGTAGCCGTTGGCGCGTTTGAACGCGACGTGCAGGTCGGTGAGGAGTGCGTGCTCTTCGGGGTCGTTGAAGCGCAGCTTCTCCGAGAGGATCAACGCGCCGCCGGGCAACAGCGATTGGCGGATGCGGCTCAGTAGCGCGGTGCGCTGCTCGGGGGCGATGAATTGCAGCGTGAAGTTCAGCGCCACTACCGAAGCTGGCTGGAATTGCAAAGCGAGGATGTCGCCTTCGATCACTTCGACCGGCAGCAATTCCTGGAACATCGAGTCCTGGCCGTTGAGGTACTCGCGGCAGCGCTCGACCATCGCCACGGAGTTATCCACAGCGATGACGCGGCAGCCATCGGTGCGCACGTGACGGCGCAACGCCTGAGTCACTGCGCCGAGGGACGAGCCGAGGTCGTAGAGCACGCTGTTGGGCTGGGCGAATTGCGCAGCGAGCACGCCGAGGTTTTCAACGATGGTCGGATAGCCGGGCACCGAGCGCTTGATCATGTCCGGGAACACCCGCACCACGTCCTCGTTAAAGGCGAAGTCGGGCACCTGGGCCAAAGGCTGGGCGAAAAGGCGATCGGGTTCTTTGCTCACGGCGGTTCCAGCGGCGTAGGTGGAAAAGGCCGGCATTTTAGCCAACTTGGCGCGGGGATGCGCGGGTTGTCTGATAAACCGCCTGGCTCATGCAGTTTGAGTGGTGAAAGGGCTGTTGTGGCGAGGGAGCAAGCTCCCTCGCCACAGGGATCAGCGTTGTTTTTGAGAAAACGCCGACGCCGTAATCCCCCATTGCCCCAGCCAATAGCTGAGGATGATCACGTAAGGCGCGGCATGAAACGGCGCGACAAACCGGTTGATGCCAATCACGCTGTCCGAGAAAACAAACGCCAAGGCACCCGCCGCCGCCAGCAGCGCCGAGCGTTTGGGCACATCGGTGCCCAGGCGAGCCAGCGCCCGCCAAAGCATCGCACTGATGGCCAGGCCATAGACGATCACCGGGATCAGCAGCGGGCCCAGACCATTGGCAATCAAAATCCCAAGCAGCAAAGCGCCAACGCCCAGTGCGATGATCAATGGCAACGCCGCCAATCGTCGGCAATCACTCAAATACGCTTTCAGATACGCCAGATGCGCGACCAAAAACGCCCCGAGGCCGAACACGAACAAATCCCCCGGCCACGCCAGCAACACATCGCCGAGCAGGGAAAAAATCAGGCCCAGGCTGATCCAGCGCCGATATTCGCTGGGCGGCGCGTCGTGCAGCCAGCCGAGCAAGGCCAGCACGGGCAGCGGTTTGACCAGCAGGCAAAGCAACGCAGCATGCACGCTCAGGCCGTAGAGAAAAGTCACCGCGCCCATCAGCGCCAGAATCAGCCAGCCCACGATCAGTTAACCGAAATCGCGCAGTCGAAGGTTTCCACCGCCGGCACTTCCGGGGCCCAAGGCTGTTGAGAAGTCAGGCGCAAGCGCCCCGAACCGGCGGCAAACGCCTGAAAGCGCCAGGTCGATACGCCGGCCGCACCCACGACACCGGCATCTTCCGGGTTGCGATACACCTCCGGCCCCAGCGAGCGCAATACGCCACCGGCCGAATCCTGGATCGCCCAACGGTAACCCGTGGTCGGGTTGCTCGGCAGGGTCAGGATCAGGTTTTGCCCACTGGTGAGTTTCACCGGGCATTCGCTTTGTTTTTCCACGGTCACGTTCTGTTTCGGTTGCGTGGCGCAGGCGGCCAGCAAAGCGAGGGCGAGGGGGACAAACAAGCGGGTGGGGGACATAAGGTCAGTGGCTCCGGCATTCACGACGAACGGCGAGCATAACTGAAGATGAGACAAATTGTGACGGGAGGAGCTACGGGCGCGATCCTCTGGTACCTGTTTAGCGCCCGTAGATGTAGGAATAAGAGTAGTTCGCCAGCACACTTGCAGTGCATGCATGATGGCGAACATCCTGTCAGAACAAAATTTTCGCCACATCCGCAAAACGCTTGGCGAAATGCACGGTAATCCCTTCCTTCAGGTAATCCGGCAACTCATCAAAGCTTCCACGGTTAGGCTCCGGCAAGATCAATTCAAAAATTTTCTGCCGCCGCGCCGCAATGACCTTTTCACGCACCCCGCCAATCGGCAAGACATGCCCGGTCAGCGTCAGTTCGCCGGTCATGGCCACGCCTTTTTTCGGCGGCTGATTGCGTGCAAGCGAAAGCAAGGCACTGGCCATGGTCACGCCGGCACTTGGGCCGTCTTTCGGGGTGGCGCCTTCCGGGACGTGCAGGTGGACGAAGGCTTCGTCGAAGAACTTCGGATCCCCGCCAAACGACTTCAGGTTGGAGCTGACATAGCTGTAGGCGATTTCCGCCGACTCTTTCATCACGTCGCCCAGTTGCCCGGTGAGTTTGAAGCCCCGGTTGAGCGTGTGAATCCGCGTCGCTTCGATCGGCAGGGTCGCGCCGCCCATACTGGTCCAGGCCAGGCCTGTGATCACACCGGTACCCGACAGCACTTGCTCGTTACGGAACACCGGATGGCCGAGTGAGGCTTCGAGGTCTTTCGGTCCGATTTTGATCACTGCTTTTGGTTCGTCGATCAACTTCACCACGGCTTTACGCACCAGTTTGCCCAGTTGTTTTTCCAACTGGCGCACCCCGGCCTCACGTGCGTAGCCATCGATCAGGGCTTTCAAGGCACTGTCACTGATGGCCAGGCTGCCTTTCGACACGCCGGCCTTCTCCAGTTGCTTGGGCCACAAGTGGCGCTTGGCAATGGCGATTTTTTCTTCGGTGATGTAACCCGACAGGCGAATCACTTCCATCCGGTCCAGCAACGGGCCGGGGATTGAATCGAGGGTGTTGGCAGTGCAGACGAACAGCACTTTCGACAGGTCCAGACGCAGGTCCAGGTAGTGGTCGAGGAATTCGACGTTCTGTTCCGGGTCGAGGGTTTCCAGCAGCGCCGAGGCCGGGTCGCCCTGGTAGCTCTGGCCCATCTTGTCGATCTCGTCGAGCATGATCACCGGGTTCATCACTTCGACGTCTTTCAACGCCTGCACCAGTTTGCCCGGTTGCGCGCCGATGTAGGTGCGGCGGTGGCCCTTGATCTCGGCTTCGTCGCGCATGCCGCCGAGGCTGAAACGATAGAACGGCCGGCCAAGGGATTCGGCGATGGATTTACCGACGCTGGTCTTGCCCACGCCGGGCGGACCCACCAACAGCACGATGGAGCCGCTGATTTCACCTTTATAGGCACCGACCGCGAGGAATTCGAGGATGCGGTCCTTGATGTCGTCCAGGCCGGCGTGGTGTTTGTCCAGGACCTTGCGCGCGTGCTTGAGGTCGAGTTTGTCCTCGCCGTACACGCCCCATGGCACCGAGGTGGCCCAGTCGAGGTAGTTGCGGGTGACCGCGTACTCCGGCGACCCGGTTTCGAGGATCGACAGCTTGTTCATTTCCTCCTCGATGCGCTTCTGCGCTTGCGTCGACAGGACCTTGCCTTCCAGACGCTGCTCGAACTGTTCGATGTCAGCGCTGCGGTCATCTTTGGTCAGGCCCAGCTCTTGCTGGATGACCTTCAGTTGTTCCTTGAGGAAGAACTCGCGCTGGTGCTCACCGATCTTGCGGTTCACTTCGGCGGAAATCTCTTTTTGCAGACGCGCGACCTCGACTTCCTTGCGCAGCATCGGCAGGACTTTCTCCATGCGCTTGAGCATCGGCACGCAGTCGAGCACTTCCTGCAACTCGCTGCCAGTCGCCGAGGTCAGGGCGGCGGCGAAGTCGGTCAGGGGCGACGGATCGTTGGGGCTGAAGCGGTTGAGGTAGTTTTTCAGCTCTTCGCTGTACAGCGGGTTGAGCGGCAGCAGTTCCTTGATCGCGTTGATCAGCGCCATGCCGTAGGCCTTGACCTCATCGGTCGGCTCGGTCGGCTGGTGCGGGTATTCGACTTCCACCAGGTACGGCGGGCGATGGTGCTTGAGCCAGGTGCGGATGCGCACGCGGGTCAGGCCCTGGGCGACGAATTGCAGTTTGCCGTTTTCGCGGCTGGCGTGATGCACCTTGACCAGCGTGCCGTAGAGGGGCAAGGCCGAGGTGTCGAAATGGCGCGGGTCTTCCTGGGGCGTGTCCATGTAGAACAGGGCCAGGGAGTGGTGATCGGATTTGCTCACCAGATCCAGCGTTTCAGCCCACGGTTCTTCATTGACGATGACCGGCAGCACCTGGGCCGGGAAGAACGGGCGGTTGTGGATCGGGATGATGTAGACCTTGTCCGGCAGGTTCTGGCCGGGCAGGGCGAGGCCTTTGCCGGTGGAGTGGTGTTCGGCGTTCTCGGGGTCGGCGTACTCGCTCGGGTCTTCGGGGAATTCTTGCTGGTCGCTCATGGGGCACCTGCGCAATGGGGTATGGGTCTTAGATGGGGCAGGTGGGGGGTGGTTTCAATGGCAGGCGATTGTCAGCGGGTATTTCGTGATCGGCGTTCAGGTTTTAACAGGCTGATTTTTGGCTGGGTGATGAATCGTGAATCGGTGCCTCTCTCTGAGGTTAGTCACTGCATACCGTGTATCGGAAAATGATCCCATCCTGTTACTTCTGACAGTTGTTAGAAATGTAAGCAAAGGATTTGATACGGCTTCCATATAAAACATTCAAGGACTCTTACCATGGCTACCAAAAATTCAATTTCTATGCACGATTCCAACGGGAAGGAAATTCCTGACGGCGCCACTGCCCCTGCAGGCGATGTAAGTTTTAGTGGTACGACGAAATCCGACGAAGAAGTTTATGTGGAGGTTGGAGATCGTAAATTCAGCTTCAGCAGTCCGGATGGACAACTTCCAGTGATTACCATTCCACTAAAGGCAGGGCGCTATACCGCGCAGTTCCATTTTGTCCACCTGGATGAAAAGCAAAGCCGCACTTTTACATTGAAGTAATTGATGATGGACTGAAGCATCAAGTCTGTCGGGGTAAAAAGACACCGCTGCGCGTATCCTTCAGCGGTGTCATCCGTTCCGTTCCGTTCCGTTGCGTCATGCGGATTCGATAATAAACGTGGCAGTCCCGCTCAAACCTTGGCGCTCACCTCGCTGCGATTGACCAATACCTCCAGTGCATCACTCAGACTCGCGGCCCTGTCGCCAACCAACAGATGCCAGACGCCGCCCTCCAATTGACTGACCCCCTGGCAACCCAGCGCCTTCAAATCACACTCTGAGAGCGCCCTGCCATCCGCCAGTTGCAGGCGAATCCGGGTCATGGCCACGCAATCCATCTGCAGCACGTTATCCCCGCCACCCAGCGCGTTCAGCCATTGCTGTGCTTCCGGCGTCGCCACGGCGGCCGGTGCAGGCGCGTCAATCGCGGCTGGCGGCGTGGAAATCACCGCGCGGCCCAGCGCCGGCATTGCCAAGCGAATCTCGTCGGCAATGCTGTCGGCCATCGGCCCGACGACCACCTGCAAACTCCCGCCCTTGCCCGGGCGCACCACGGCCATCGCGCCCAGGGCTTTCAACTCTGCATCGTTGGCCTTGGTGCGATCGACCATGTCCAGCCGCAACCGGGTGGTGCAGGCCCCCACGGTGATCAGGTTTTGCGCACCACCCAGCGCCTTGATGTACGCCCCGGCCCGTTCGTTTTCGGCCACCACCGCTTTCTCGGCCGTGGCGACCTCTTCACGGCCCGGCGTTTTCAGATTGAACCGACGAATGCAGAAATCAAACACCACGTAATAGATCACCGCATACGCCAACCCGACCGGAACCACCAGCCAGCCGTTGGTGGATTTGCCCCAGCCGAGAATCATGTCGATGAAGCCGCCGGAGAAGGTGAAACCGAGGTGGATGTTCAGCAGGTTGGTGATCGCCATCGACAGCCCCGTCAGCAGCGCATGCAGCAGGTACAAGAGCGGCGCGAGGAACATGAAGGCGAATTCGATCGGCTCGGTCACGCCGGTCAGGAACGAGGTCAGCGCCATCGACAGGAAAATCCCGCCCATGACTTTGCGCCGTTCCGGCAAGGCGTTGCGATACATCGCCAGGCAGGCGGCGGGCAGGCCGAAGATCATCACCGGGAACATGCCAGTCATGAACTGGCCGCCTTTCGGGTCACCGGCAAAGTAGCGCGTCAAGTCGCCGGTGATGACCGCGCCCGTGGTCGGGTCGGTGAAGTTGCCGAAGACGAACCACGCCATGTTGTTGAGGATATGGTGCAGCCCGGTGACGATCAGCAGGCGGTTGAACACGCCGAAGATGAAAGCGCCGAAGCTGCCGCTCTCCATCATCAAGGTGCCGAAGCTGTTGATGCCGTGCTGGATCGGTGGCCAGATCAAGCCGAAAACCACGCCCAGGCCAACAGCGGCGAACCCGGTGACAATTGGCACGAAACGCCGACCGCCGAAGAACGCCAGGTATTCCGGAAGCTTGATGTCCTTGAAGCGGTTGTACAGCGCACCCGCCATCAAGCCGCTGACGATCCCGGCGAGCATGCCCATGTTGATGCTCGCGTCGAGCACCTTGAGGGTGGAGATCATCACCAGGTAGCCAATCACCCCGGCGAGGCCGGCGGTGCCGTTGTTGTCCTTGGCAAAACCGACCGCGATGCCGATGGCGAAGATCATCGCCAGGTTAGCGAAGATGACCTGGCCGGCGTCGTGGATGATTGCGATGTTCAGCAGATCGGTGTCGCCCAGACGCAGCAACAGGCCGGCGATCGGCAGGATCGCGATCGGCAGCATCAGCGCCCGGCCGAGGCGTTGCAGGCCTTCGATGAAATATTGGTACATGGCGGATCTCCCTGGATTCTTTTTGTTGTTCAGCTCAGAGGCCATTGCTGGTGACAGGCATGACGCACAGCTGCGGCGCTGCTCAGCTTGAGCAGGCTTTGGCTGATGCGTCGGCATTCGGCGGCGTCGAGGTGACGGACGCGGTCCTTGATTTCGCCAACCTGCACCGGGCTGACCGACAGCTCGCTGACGCCCAGGCCGATCAGGACCGGCGTGGCCAGCGGGTCAGAGGCGAGCGCACCGCACACGCCGACCCAGCGCTTATGCACCGCCGCACCGGCGCAGGTCTGAGCGATCAAGCGCAGCAGCGCCGGGTGCATCGCATCGACCCGCGAAGCGAGACCCGCGTGGTCGCGGTCCATGGCCAGGGTGTATTGCGACAGGTCGTTGGTGCCGATGGACAGGAAGTCCGCATGCTCGGCCAATTGCTCGGCCAGCAACGCGGCGGCCGGGACTTCGATCATCACCCCCAGCTCCGGGCGTTCACTCACACCCAGTTCAGAGCACAAGGCGTCGAGGCGCTGGCGGATGTGCAGCAGCTCGTCGACTTCGGTGATCATCGGCAGCAGGATCCGGCAGCGCGACAGCGGGCTGACGTGCAGCAGCGCTCGCAGTTGCTCATCGAGGATTTCCGGGCGGACCTGCGCCAGGCGAATGCCGCGCAGACCGAGCACCGGATTGGCTTCGGCGGGGAGCGGCAAATAGTCGAGTTGCTTGTCGCCACCCACGTCGATGGTGCGGATGATCACCGACTTCTCGCCCATGGCGTCGAGCACGGCTTGATAGGCGCTGCGCTGTTCTTCTTCGTCCGGTGCGGTGTTGCGGTCCACAAACAGAAACTCGGTACGCAGCAGGCCGACGCCATCGGCGCCATGGGCCAGCGCGTCGGCGGCCTCAGTGCTGGAAGCGACATTGGCGGCGACTTCAATGGTCAAGCCGTCGCGGGTCAATGCCGGGTGATGTGCCTGGGCTTGTTGCTCGGCGCGGCGCTGCTGATGGTCGAGTTGTGCCTGACGCACTTGAGATAAACGTTCGGCAGTCGGCAGCAGTTCCAGGCGACCGCTGTCGGCATCCAGCACCACCGCTTGGCCCTGTTGCTGATCCAGCAGTGTCGAACCCAGCGCGACCATGCACGGCAAGCCTTTGCCGCGGGCGAGAATCGCTACGTGGGACGTTGCCCCGCCCTCGGCCATGCACACCCCGGCGACGCCTTGATGGCTCAGTTGCAACAGATCGGATGGAGTCAGTTCATGGGCGGCGACGATGGCGCCGGCCGGTACTTCGTAATGCCAGGTTTCGCCGAGCAAGGCTCGCAGCACCCGTTGCTTGAGGTCGCGCAGGTCGTTGGCGCGTTCGGCCAGCAGCGGACTGCCGAGTTGCGCAAGCACCTCGCATTGCAGGTCGATCGACTGGCTCCAGGCGTGCGTCGCGGCCATGCCCCGGTCGATGGAGGCGTTCGCCGCATCCAGCAGCGCGGGGTCTTCGAGCAGCGCGAGGTGGGCAGCGAAAATCGCTTCTTCGTCGGTACGCTTGTGCTTTTTGGCTTGGGCCAGGGTGCTGCCGATTTCGCTGCGCACGACGGTCAGCGCGGTATCGAGGGCATGCAGTTGTTGTGCGGGGTCGTGGCTGCCGGCATCCATCGGCAGGCTGATGGCGTTCAAGCGAAACAATGGCCCGCTGACCAGGCCGGGAGCGGCGCAGACACCATGCAGTACACCCGCTTCAGCCGTCCGGTTGCGTCGGTCAACCGGTGCTGGCGCAACCGCGTGACTGTCTTCGGCCAGCGCGGTGGATAACGCGATCAACAACGCTTGTAGCGCCGCTTCGGCGTCCGTGCCCTGGCAGCTGACCTGCACTTCATCCTGCTCGCCGACGGCCAGGCCCATCAGCCCGATCAGACTGTCGCAGGTCGCCGATTTACCGGCGAAGTGCAGCTGCGATTTGCTTTTGAAACCCTGAGCGGTCTGGCGAATCAGCGCTGCCGGGCGAGCGTGGAGGCCGCCGCGATGCGCGATACGTATGTGGCCGACAAACGCTTCCCCGGACAAATCCGTTTCAGCCTGCGCCCCCGGTGCCTGCCGACGAATGATGTGCAGCAACGGCTCGCCGACCTTCACTGATTTCAGCGTGATCGGCCGGGCCTGGAAGTCCTGGCTGTTGGTCAGGATCATCAGGCTGACCAGGCTTTTGCACTGCTGCGCTACCCTGTCCAGGTCATAGCGCAACAGCGGTTGGCCGTTGCTCACCCGTGCGCCTTCCTTGACCAGCATCGAGAACCCTTCGCCCTGCAACTCGACGGTGTCGAGGCCCAAGTGCAGTAGCAGTTCGGCACCGTTGTCGGCGCGCAGGGTGATGGCGTGGCCGGTGCGGGCGACATGCACCACCACGCCGGCGCAGGGCGCGTGAAGGGTGTCGTTCAGCGGATCGATGGCGATACCGTCGCCCATCGCGCCGCTGGCGAACACCGGGTCCGGGACTTTGGCAAGTGTAAGCACCGGGCCGCTGAGCGGGGCGCTGAGGGTCAGCTCTTTATTATTGTTGTGCATGGCTCGGTCTCATTAAAAATGCGGTTCTTCGCTTAGTGCGTGCGCGTCACTTTGCTTAAATGCCGTGGCTGATCCGGGTCCATGCCACGGGCGACTGCCAAACCGGCGGCCATGACATAGAAACTCTGGATCGCCAGAATCGGGTCAAGGGCGGGGTGTTCGGCGCGGGTCAGGGTCAGGTCGCGTTCGGCGATGTCATCCGGCGCGGCCAGCAACACACGGGCGCCGCGTTGGCGCATGTCGGCGGCGAGGCTGAGCAAACCCGCCTGTTCGGCGCCGCGTGGGGCGAACACCAGCAATGGATAGTTCTCGTTGATCAGCGCCATCGGCCCATGACGGACTTCGGCACTGCTGAAGGCTTCAGCCTGGATCGCCGAGGTTTCCTTGAATTTGAGCGCCGCTTCCTGGGCGATGGCAAAACCGGCACCCCGACCGATCACCATCAGACGCTGGCAATCGCGCAGTGCATCGATGGCGAGGCTCCAGTCCTGTCGGGCGGCCTCGCGCAAACCGTCCGGTAGCGCAAGGCCGGCCTCCAGCAATTCCTCGTCGTGTTTCCAGTGCGCGATCAGGCGGGCGCTGGCACTGAGGGTGGCGATAAAACTCTTGGTCGCGGCGACGCTGCTTTCCGTCCCTGCGCACAGCGGCAGGCTGAACTCACACGCGGCTTCCAGCGGCGAGCTCTCGGCGTTGACCATGGCAATGCTCAAGGCGCCGCGCTTGCGCAGCAAGCGCAGGCTGTTGACCAGATCGGGACTCTGCCCGGACTGCGAGAACGCGAACGCCACCTGCCCGCTGACCTTCAAGGGCGCTTGCTGCATGGTCACCACCGACATCGGCATCGACGCCACGGGAATCCCGAGTTGCTGCATGGTCAGGTAGGCGAAGTAACTGGCGGCATGGTCGGAGCTGCCGCGAGCGACCGTCATCGCCACTTGCGGCGGCTGACGGCGCAGGCGTCCGGCGATCTCGATCATCTGCGGGTCGAGCTGCTGCAATTGCGCTTGCACGGCTTCGAACGAGGACAGCGCCTCTTCAAGCATTTTTGAAGTCAATGTCTTCTCCTTCGACCATGACGGCGGTCAGTGTGAGTGAGCGATCAAGCCGCACGCAGTCGGCCCAGGCGCCGGGTTGCAGGCGTCCGCGTTCAGTGAGGCCGAGGTAGTCGGCGGGAAATTGCGAAAGACGTTGCGAGGCCTCGCTGATCGGCAAACCGATCTTCACCAGATTGCGCAGGGCCTGATCCATGGTCAGCGTGCTGCCGGCCAGGGTGCCGTCGGGCAAGCGCACGCCGCCCAGGCATTTGGTCACGGTGTGGCTGCCGAGTTTGTATTCACCGTCGGGCATGCCGGCAGCGGCGGTGGAATCGGTGACGCAATACAGGCACGGGATCGAACGCAGGGCCACCCGCATCGCGCCGGGGTGTACGTGCAGCAAGTCCGGAATCAGTTCCGCATATTGGGCATGGGCGAGCGCCGCGCCGACGATGCCGGGTTCGCGGTGGTGCAGCGGGCTCATGGCGTTGTAGAGGTGGGTGAAGCTGGTCGCGCCGGCGTTCAGCGCCGCCACGCCTTCCTCATAGCTGCCGAGGGTGTGGCCGATTTGCATGCGCACGCCGCGAGCGCTGAGGGCACGGATCAAGGCGTCATGGCCGGCGATTTCCGGGGCAATGGTGATGACGCGGATCGGCGCCAGCGCCAGGTACTCTTCGACTTCGGCCATCAACGCGGTGTGGGCGAAATTCGGTTGGGCTCCGAGTTTTCCGGGGTTGATGTACGGGCCCTCCAGATGCACGCCGAGCACCCGGGCGCTGCCGCCGGGACGTCGCTCACAGAATTCGCCGACGGCTTTGAGCACGCTCGAAATCTCTTCGCTTGGCGCGGTCATGGTGGTCGCGAGCAGCGATGTCGTGCCGAAACGTACGTGGGTCCGGGTGATGGTTTCGAAGGCGGTCGCGCCTTCCATGATGTCTTTGCCGCCGCCGCCGTGAACGTGCAGGTCGATGAAACCTGGCAGCAGGTAAGGCAGGTCGTTGTCTGCCGGATCACAGGGCTCGCCCTGGATCGACACGACCTTGCCGTGTTCGTGAATCAGCCGGCCGCGTATCCAGCCGCCGGCGGTGAGGATGTTGTCTTCGGACATGATCGGTTCTTGGTTTGAGCAGCGAAGCGCTTTATCTACGAAGCTCTGCGACAAAGTCGTAGTAGTCGTTGCGGCAATAGGTGTCGGTGACTTCGATCGGCGTGTTGTCTTCGAGGTAGCCGACCCGGGTCATCAGCAACATGGCGGTGCCGGGGGCGATGCCGACCAGCGCGGCGAATTCGTCCGAGGCGTTGATCGCCTGAATGTGCTGCAAGGCGCGGACGATCGGTTTGCCGATGCCGTCGAGGTATTCGTAAAGGGAATCGCCCACGGCTTGCGGCTGGGGAATGACCGAGGCGGGCAGGGTGCTCATCTCGATCGCCATCACCGTGTCGTCGGCTTTGCGCAGGCGTTTGAGCCGCGCGACCTTGTCATTCGGTGACAGGCCGAGGCGGATCAGTTCTTCGTGGGTCGGCGGGGTGATTTCACGCTCCAGCCATTGCGAACCGGGGACAAAACCCTTGAGCCGCAACATCTCGCTGAAACCCGAGAGGCGCGACAGCGGTTGTTCCAGGCGTGGGGTGATGAACGTGCCGGAGCCCTGATTGCGACGGATCAGTCCTTGATCGAACAGAACCTCCAACGCCTTGCGCGCGGTGACGCGGGAGATGCCCAGCAGTTCGCTCAGGTTGCGCTCCGACGGCATCGCCTGCTCGGCTTTCCACTGGCCGGCATGGATCGCCGCTTCCAGATTGCGCGCCAGTTGCAGGTACAGCGGCGTGGGCTGGGTGTCGTCAGGACGGAGTGCCTGGAGGTCATTCATGTGAGATGTCCGATGCGGATATTGGAATGTTGTCGCCCGGTAGTGCAGCGAAAACTAATACCACTTAAATACCATGTCAATGCCAGTACTTTGCTCTGGACGTGGGGAGGCCCGCCCCGTTGTGCGGCGTAAATGCGCTTTGGTTTCAAGTGGTATTAGGGGTGGGGTTTTTTAAAGCAAAGATCGCAGCCTTCTGCAGCGCCTGCGAGGGGGAATGGTATCTACCCTGCAGGCGCTGCCGAAGGCTGCGATCTTTTGAATTTATTTTTCGAAGGCGACCGAAGGTAGCGGTCAGAACACGAAGCCGCCAGCGATGCGATCCATTGTGGCGAGGGAGCTTGCTCCCGCTGGGCTGCGAAGCGGCCCCAAATTCTGTCTGACACCGCATTTTCTGGTTTTAGGGCCGCTTTGCGACCCAGCGGGAGCAAGCTCCCTCGCCACAGGGGGTTACGGGCGGATTTCGATCATCGTGCCGTCAGGCACCAACCCCCAGACTTCACGCATGTCCATGTTGCGCATGGCGATGCAGCCGTCGGTCCAGTCCAGCGTGTGGAACAGGTTTTCCGGGTAGTCGTAGGTGTCGGGCGTGCCGTGGATCATGATCATGCCGCCAGGCTCGACGCCTTCGCGCCGGGCGCGGGCAGAGTCGCTGACGTTCGGATAGGAAATGTGCATCGCCAGGTTGAACCGGTCACTGACCTTGCGCCAGTCCACCCAGTAAAACCCCTCGGGCGTGCGCTTGTCGCCTTCCATCAGCTTGGCACCCTTGGGCTGTTTGCCCAGGGAAATGCGGTAGGTGCGCAGCGGTTTGCCGTCGGCGATCAATTGCAATTGATGGGCGGATTTGAGCACCAGTACTTTTTCGATGGATTTGCCATCCAGGGTGACCACGGTGGACGCCTGGGACACGACAGCGAACGACAGGCAAAACAGGGCAAGCAACCAGCGCATTGAAACGATATCCCTAAGAGTGTCGCGACTATATTAGTTATAGATGTCTTTGCAGGAGCTGCCGCAGGCTGCGATCTTTTGGCGACCTGCAGAAGTTCCGAATTGAAATCAAGTAATGGCAGGCTGAGCAAGTGGCGGGATCGACTCGGACCGTACGGGGTAGACCTCGGTCCGCCGGTCAGCGAAGAAGCATTCTAAGGTACGGCCCACCGTGCGGAAAGCCAGGTCGGACCACGGGATGTCAGCTTCGTCGAAAAGTCCCACTTCCAGGCTCTCGGGGCCGGCGGAAAAATCCAGGTCGACCAGTTCGGCGCGGAAGAACACATGCACCTGACTGATGTGCGGCACGTCGATGAGCGTATAGATGCTCAGGTTGCGTACCCGCGCACAGGCTTCTTCAGCCGTTTCGCGAATGGCCGCCTGCTCGATGGTTTCGCCGTTCTCCATGAAACCGGCGGGCAGGGTCCAGTAACCGAGCCGTGGCTCGATGGCGCGTCGGCACAGCAACACTTTCGAGCCCCAGGTCGCCACGCAGCCGGCGACGATATTGGGGTTCTGGTAGTGAATGGTGTGACAACTGTCACAGACAAAACGCAGACGCGAATCGCCTTCCGGAATGCGTTGGGCCACCGGGTTGCCGCACTGACTGCAAAATTTCATGCTTGGGTTCCTGAATGCTGCGCCTATCTTGGCGTGCGGCGGTGTCTGTCGGCAAGTTGTCGTTTCGCGACACGCGGCAGTTCGGGGGTTGGGCGGTCGATGTGATTGGTGCATGATGCGAGGTAGAGAATAAATCGAGAAGACTCATGCTGGACGAGATACTGCATCGAGTAAGCAACCACACCCCCCGCACTTTGGAAACCGACAAGCGTTTCCCTGAGGCTGCGGTACTGGTGCCCATTACTCGCAGTGATGAACCGGAACTGGTTCTGACCCTGCGCGCCAGCGGGCTCTCGACCCATGGCGGTGAAGTCGCCTTCCCGGGCGGACGACGGGACCCCGAAGACCCTGACCTGATTTTCACCGCACTGCGCGAAGCCGAAGAAGAAATCGGCTTGCCGCCGGGGCTGGTCGAAGTGATCGGCCCGTTGAGCCCGCTGATCTCCCTGCACGGCATCAAGGTCACCCCTTATGTCGGCGTGATTCCGGATTTCGTCGAGTACCTGGCCAACGACGCCGAGATCGCTGCGGTGTTCAGTGTTCCCTTGGAGTTCTTCCGCAAGGACCCTCGTGAACATACCCACCGTATCGATTACCAGGGCCGCAGCTGGTACGTGCCGAGTTATCGTTATGGCGAGTACAAGATCTGGGGCCTGACGGCGATCATGATCGTCGAGTTGATCAACCTGCTCTATGACGCCAAAATCAGCCTGCACCAGCCGCCCAAGAATTTTATCAACACCTGAAGCCATCATATGGCGTGAGACGCGGCTGCCTGAGCCTTGAGGACAACAAGATGAAATACCGCCTGGGCGACGCCCGCGTCGAGACCCACCCACAGAGCTGGGTCGCCCCCAACGCCGTGCTGGTGGGCAAGGTCAAACTGGAAGAGGGCGCCAACGTCTGGTTTAACGCCGTGTTGCGTGGCGACAATGAACTGATCCTGATCGGCAAGAACAGCAACGTCCAGGACGGCACTGTGATGCACACCGACATGGGTTACCCGCTGACCATCGGCACCGGTGTAACCATCGGCCACAACGCCATGCTTCACGGCTGCACCGTGGGTGATTACAGTCTGATCGGCATCAATGCGGTGATTCTCAACGGCGCGAAGATCGGCAAGAACTGCATCATCGGCGCCAACTCTCTGATCGGTGAGGGCAAGGAAATCCCGGACGGTTCGCTGGTCATGGGCTCGCCTGGCAAGGTCGTGCGCGAACTGACCGAGCCGCAAAAGAAAATGCTGGAGGCCAGCGCTGCACACTATGTGCATAACTCGCAGCGTTATGCCCGCGATCTGGTCGAGCAGGAAGAATGAGCACGCCAGAACGCCCGGTCCTATCGCCCTGCGTGAATATCTGTGCGCTGGACGACGATGACATTTGCACCGGGTGTCAGCGCTCCGTGGAAGAGATTACGCGCTGGAGCCGGATGAGCAACGAAGAGCGCCGGGTGGTGTTAGGGTTGTGCCATGAACGGGCCAAGTCCAGCGGATTGCTCTGGATGCTGCCTCCCAGATCCGATTCCTGAGCCTTGTTGGTTTCTTTGCTCAACGAGGTCCTTGTGGCGAGGGAGCTTGCTCCCGCTGGGCTGCGAAGCAGCCCCAAACGATCTCTGACACCGCATTCGCTGATTTCAGGGCCGCTTCGCGCCCCAGCGGGAGCAAGCGCCCTCGCCACAGGTTATTTGTAAACCCGAAATGGTAATCTGTGCGCCAAATTGACAGGTATCCCCCCGCCCCATGTTCTTCCTGATCGCCTACATCAGCAGCGTCGTACTGATCAACTACGCCTTCTCCACCGCGCCGCACCTGGACATCATCTGGTCCGCCTGGGGCGGTTTGGTGTTTGTGCTGCGCGACATGGTGCAAACCCGCTTCGGCCATGGTGCGATCGTGGCCATGCTGGCGGCGCTGGTGCTGTCGTACGTCACGTCCGATCCTTCCATCGCACTGGCCAGTGCCACGGCCTTCGCCGTGTCCGAATGCATCGACTGGCTGGTATTCAGCATCACCAAGCGTCCGCTGCACGACCGCCTGTGGATAAGTTCGGCCCTGAGCATTCCCCTCGATACCTTCATCTTTTTCTGCA
This sequence comes from Pseudomonas sp. NFX71, assembly GCF_048079215.1. Classification (NCBI taxonomy): domain Bacteria; kingdom Pseudomonadati; phylum Pseudomonadota; class Gammaproteobacteria; order Pseudomonadales; family Pseudomonadaceae; genus Pseudomonas; species Pseudomonas sp. NFX71. The sequence goes on from NZ_CP182230.1 coordinate 3,165,595, forward strand.
TGATCGACGCCTTCACCCCGGCCGTGATCCTCACCGCCATGGGTTCGAAGTTCGCCGGCGTGACTGCAGTGTGGCTGATCATGGCCTGGCGCTTGCGCAAACAGGCTGTCGCCAGCTGAAGCCAAACCCTCAGGTTCATGTAAAATGCCGCGCTTTCTCCCCATGGGAAGCGTGCCAGGCACTGCTCCCTCGATGATCCGCTCCTTTGAGGACCTGAGATGACCCGTATCGGAACTCCATTGTCGCCAACCGCGACCCGCGTATTGATGTGTGGCTGTGGTGAGTTGGGCAAGGAAGTGGTAATCGAGCTGCAACGCCTGGGCGTTGAGGTGATTGCCGTCGACCGTTACGCCAACGCGCCGGCCATGCAAGTCGCTCATCGCAGCCATGTGATCAACATGCTCGATGGCGCCGCCCTGCGTGCAGTGATCGAAGCCGAGAAACCGCACTTCATCGTGCCGGAAATCGAAGCCATCGCCACCGCGACCCTGGTCGAACTGGAAGCCGAAGGCTTCACCGTGATCCCGACCGCGCGCGCCGCGCAACTGACCATGAACCGTGAAGGCATCCGTCGCCTGGCGGCTGAAGAGCTGGGCTTGCCGACGTCGCCGTACTACTTCGCCGACACGTTCGAGGATTACAGCAAGGCCGTTCAGGATCTGGGTTTCCCGTGTGTGGTCAAGCCGGTCATGAGTTCGTCGGGCAAAGGCCAGAGCCTGCTGCGCAGCACCGACGATGTGAAAACCGCGTGGGACTACGCACAAGAAGGCGGCCGCGCCGGTAAAGGTCGCGTGATCATCGAAGGCTTCATCGACTTCGACTACGAAATCACCCTGCTGACCGTGCGTCACGTCGGTGGCACCACATTCTGCGCGCCGGTCGGTCACCGTCAGGAGAAGGGCGACTACCAGGAATCCTGGCAGCCGCAAGCCATGAGCCCGGTTGCCCTGGCGGAATCCGAGCGTGTGGCCAAAGCGGTCACTGAAGCCTTGGGCGGTCGTGGTCTGTTTGGCGTCGAGCTGTTCATCAAAGGCGATCAGGTGTGGTTCAGCGAAGTCTCGCCGCGTCCGCACGACACTGGCCTGGTGACCCTGATTTCTCAGGACCTGTCACAGTTCGCGCTGCACGCGCGGGCGATTCTGGGGCTGCCGATTCCATTGATCCGTCAGTTCGGGCCTTCGGCTTCGGCAGTGATCCTGGTGGAAGGGCAATCGACCCAGACCGCCTTCGCCAATCTGGGTGCTGCGTTGAGCGAGCCGGATACGGCGTTGCGTCTGTTTGGCAAGCCTGAGGTGAATGGCCAGCGGCGGATGGGTGTGGCGCTGGCGCGGGATGAGTCGATCGAGGCTGCTCGCGCTAAAGCGACCCGTGCTTCTCAGGCTGTTGTCGTAGAGCTGTAAACCGAGGCGCGACTATCGCCAGCAGGCTGGCTCCCACATGGAGAATTGGTCTACACAAATCTGTGACCAATCAATAGCCCTGTGGGAGCCAGCCTGCTGGCGATGCTTCGGATTCAGGCAACCCGATTCAAATCGTTATGCCGCGTCTCTTTCAGGCACAGCACCGCAATCAGACTCAGCACCGCCGCCCCCGACACATACCCGCCGACATAACTCAAACCGCCCATCGCCACCAGCTTCTGCGCAAAGAACGGCGCTGCCGAGGCTCCGACAATGCCGCCCAGGTTGTAGGCCGCTGACGCGCCGGTATAGCGCACGTGTGTCGGAAACAGCTCCGGCAGCAGCGCCCCCATCGGCGCGAACGTCACGCCCATCAGAAACAACTCGATGCACAGGAACAGCGCCACGCCCCAGGTCGAGCCTTGGGTCAGCAGCGGCTCCATCAAGAATCCGGACAGAATCGCCAGAACTCCCCCGATGATCAGTACCGGTTTGCGTCCATAACGGTCACTGGCCCACGCCGACAGCGGCGTCGCTGCGGCCATGAACAGCACGGCGAAGCACAGCAGCGCGAGGAAGGTTTCGCGGGTGTAGCCGAGCGTCGACACGCCATAACTCAGCGAAAACACCGTCGAAATGTAAAACAGCGCGTAGCACACCACCATCGAGCCCGCGCCCAACAGCATCGGTGCCCAATACTGGCTGAACAGCTCGACCAGGGGGATCTTGACCCGTTCCTGACGGGCCATGGCATTGGCGAAAACCGGGGTTTCGTGGAGTTTCAAGCGTACATACAGGCCGACCATCACCAGGGCGGCGCTGAGCAGGAACGGAATTCGCCAGCCCCACGAACGGAACTGTTCATCGTCCAAAGTCATTGCCAGCGTCAGGAACAAACCGTTGGCGGCGAGAAAGCCGATCGAAGGGCCGAGCTGTGGAAACATGCCGAACCAGGCGCGCTTGCCCTTGGGCGCATTCTCCGTCGCCAGCAATGCCGCGCCGCCCCATTCGCCGCCCAGCCCCAAACCCTGGCCGAAGCGCAGCACGCAGAGCAGGATCGGTGCCCAGGCCCCGATGGCGTCGTAACCCGGCAGCACGCCGATCAGCGTGGTGCACACGCCCATCAGCAGCAAGGAGGCGACCAGCGTCGATTTGCGCCCGATGCGGTCACCGAAGTGGCCGAACAGCGCGGAGCCCAGCGGTCGAGCCAGGAAGGCGATACCGAAGGTGAGAAACGCCGAGAGCATCTGGGCGGTGCCGGAGGTCTGCGGAAAGAACACCGGCCCGATCACCAGTGCCGCGGCAGTGGCATACACGTAGAAGTCGTAGAACTCGATGGCGGTGCCGATGAAACTCGCGGTCGCCACGCGGGTAGCGGAGTTCGTCGGTTGGGCGGGCGTGGTTTCGGTGTAAGTCGTGCTGGTCGTCATGCGGTTATCCCTGACAGTCATGTGCCCCAGTGGAGCGAATTATTATGGTCGAACACCCAGGGATGTGGGTTTGAAGCGAAGTGCGGGTAGCACGGGGGTGGGGCGGGGCTTGGGTAAGCTGGATCGATTATAGGAAGGAGGCTAACGATCAAACAAGGGCCAGAGGCGGGTGATGGCTTTCGTGGCGAGGGAGCTTGCTCCCGCTCGGGCGCGCAGCGGCCGCAAAATGGCTGGATGCGTTTTATCAGGATAATTCTGCTGTTGTGATTGGGTCTGCTTTGCAGTCCGGCGGGAGCAGCTCCCTCGCCACGGAGGTCTGAGTCAGGCCTTAGATAACAACCGGCACCGAGCTGGTATGCCAGATCAAAACCCGAGTGACGCGATTGTCCTCGGTCTCCAGAATCTCCAGCCGGTAACGCCCGATCTTCAGGCACACCGCGCTGTCCGGAATCGTCTCCAGCGCCTCGGTCACCAGCCCGTTAAGGGTTTTCGGGCCATCACTGGGCAAGTGCCAGCCGAGGCTTTTGTTCAGGTCGCGAATCGATGCCGCACCATCGATCACCAGGCGTCCGTCGGCCTGCGGATGAATGTGCGGGTTGTGCAGGCTGTGCTGGCTTTCGAATTCGCCGACGATTTCTTCGAGAATGTCTTCCAGGGTGACGATGCCCAGCACCTCGCCGTACTCGTCGACCACCATGCCCAGGCGGCGCTGTTGCTTGTGGAAATTCAGCAGTTGCAGCTGCAGTGGCGTGCTTTCAGGTACGAAATACGGGTCGTGACACGCGGCCAGCAGTGCTTCGCGAGTGAGTTGGCCATCGGGCAGCAGGTGGCGGATCTGTCGGGTGTTGAGCACCGCCTCGACCTGATTGATGTCGCTGTGGAAAACCGGCAGGCGCGTGCGCCGATTGGCCCGCAGCTGTTCGATGATCTCTTCGATCGAGTCGTCGAGGTTGATTCCGTCGACATCACTGCGCGGCACCAGAATGTCGTTGACCGTAATGTTGTCCAGCGCATGGATGCCCGCCACCGGATGCGGGCGACAGACAGGGTGTTCAAGGTCGTCGCGACGATCATTCGGCGTTTCGTCTTCGCTCTGCTGCACCACGTTGGCTTTGCGCGCAAACGGTCGCATCAGCAACTGGCTGGTGCCATTGAGTAGCCAGGCGGCCGGGTAAATGATTTTCAGTGGTGCGCCGAGCAGGGTGTTGCCCAGGGACAGGATCGCGTCAGGGTAGCGGCTGGCGAGGGTGCGAGGCAGGTAGTCGGCGAATATCAGAAGAATCACGCCGGCGCCGACGCAAGCCGCCCATGGACCATTTTCGGCCCAGGTGAAAATCGCCAGCAAGGTGCTGATGACCACCACTAGCGCGCGGCACAGGGTGTTACAGAAAATCAGGCTGTTGAGCGGAAAACTCAGCCTCGCCACCGGCTTGTCACTGGCGCGCGAGGCCGTGCGTTGGGCCAGCAAGTGCTGATGTGCCGCTTCGATGGCGGTGAACAGCCCCGCCCATAAAATCAACAGGGCCACTACAGCGAGCATCGGCCCTATGGGCAAGTCGTCCATTAATGCCGCCCGTCAGATGTGCAGGATGTATTCACGGACCAGCTTGCTGCCGAAATACGCCAGCATCAGCAGGCAGAAACCGGCGAGGGTCCAGCGAATGGCCTTGTGTCCGCGCCAGCCGAGGCGGTTTCGACCCCATAGCAGCACGCTGAAGACAATCCAGGCCAGGCACGCCAGCAGGGTTTTGTGCACCAGATGCTGGGCGAACAGGTTGTCGACAAACAGCCAGCCAGAGATCAGTGACATCGACAACAGCGTCCAGCCGGCCCAGAGGAAACCGAACAGCAGGCTTTCCATGGTTTGCAGCGGCGGGAAGTTCTTGATCAGTCCGGACGGATGCTTGTGCTTGAGTTGATGGTCCTGAACCAGCAACAGCAAGGCCTGGAACACCGCGATGGTGAACATGCCGTAAGCCAGGATCGACAACAGGATGTGCGCGAGGATGCCCGGCTCTTCGTCGATGATCTGCACCGTACCGGCCGGGGCAAACTGCGCCAGCAGCACGGTCGCGGCGCCCAGCGGGAACAGCAATGTCAGCAGGTTTTCCACCGGGATCCGCGAGCAGGCCAGCAGGGTCAGGGCGATGACCGCGGCGGCGATCAGGCTGGCGGCACTGAAGAAGTCCAGGCCAAGGCCTATGGGCGTCAGCAGGTGGTTGAACAGGCTGGCGCTGTGAGCCAGCACGGCCAACACGCCGAGCGTCACCAGCAGGCGCTTGTTCGCCTTGGCGCCGGTGGCCAAGCGAGTGCCTTGATAGAGGGTCGCAGCGGCATATAAGCAGGCGGCGGCGAGAGTGGTCAGTAAACTGGGTGACAAGGGGAGCATAAATCCTGTTAGGCAAGCCCGAAAGGCGCTGAGTTTGGCATAGAACCGACGCGTCACGAAAGTGCGAGGTGTCCGCCAGTCGCAGTCTTCGCTATAATCCGCGACCTGCCCACGCCGCAGGCTCGCCGAGCACATGTTGATTCCGGTCTGGGCCGCCATTATCCCGGTCTACACAGGGCCTGAAAGGATCGCGCAATGTTTGAAAACTTAACCGACCGTCTCTCGCAGACGCTGCGCCATGTCACCGGCAAGGCCAAGCTGACCGAGGACAACATCAAAGACACCCTGCGCGAAGTGCGTATGGCGTTGCTCGAAGCCGACGTCGCCTTGCCGGTGGTGAAGGACTTCGTCAATTCGGTCAAGGAACGCGCCGTCGGCACCGAGGTGTCGCGCAGCCTGACGCCGGGCCAGGCCTTCGTGAAGATCGTCCAGGCCGAACTCGAAAGCCTGATGGGCGCGGCCAACGAAGACCTGAACCTGAGCGCCGTTCCGCCCGCCGTCGTGTTGATGGCCGGTTTGCAGGGTGCGGGTAAGACCACCACCGCCGGCAAACTTGCGCGCTTCCTTAAAGAGCGCAAGAAGAAGTCGGTCATGGTCGTGTCCGCGGACGTTTACCGTCCTGCGGCAATCAAGCAGCTGGAAATGCTCGCCGGTGAAGTGGGTGTTACCTTCTTCCCGTCCGACCTGAGCCAGAAGCCGGTCGAGATCGCGCAAGCGGCCATTAAAGAAGCAAAGCTCAAGTTCATTGATGTGGTCATCGTCGATACCGCCGGTCGCCTGCACATCGACGAAGAGATGATGGGCGAGATCAAGGCGCTGCACGCCGCGATCAACCCGGTCGAAACGCTGTTCGTGGTCGACGCCATGACCGGCCAGGACGCCGCCAACACGGCCAAGGCCTTCGGCGATGCACTGCCGCTGACCGGTGTGATCCTGACCAAGGTCGACGGCGACGCCCGTGGCGGTGCCGCGCTGTCGGTTCGCGCCATCACCGGCAAGCCGATCAAGTTCATCGGTATGGGCGAGAAGAGCGAAGCGCTCGAACCGTTCCACCCTGAGCGTATCGCGTCGCGCATCCTCGGCATGGGCGACGTGCTCAGCCTGATCGAACAGGCTGAAGCGACTCTCGACAAGGACAAGGCCGACAAACTGGCCAAGAAGCTGAAGAAGGGCAAGGGCTTCGACCTCGAAGACTTCCGTGATCAGCTGCAACAGATGAAGAACATGGGCGGCCTCGGTGGCCTCATGGACAAACTGCCGAATATCGGTGGCGTGAACCTGGCGCAGATGGGCAATGCCCAAGGTGCGGCAGAGAAACAATTCAAGCAGATGGAAGCCATCATCAATTCCATGACCCCGGCCGAGCGGCGCGACCCTGAGCTGATCAGCGGTTCGCGCAAGCGCCGGATCGCCATGGGTTCCGGGACCCAGGTGCAGGACATCGGTCGCTTGATCAAGCAGCACAAGCAGATGCAGAAGATGATGAAGAAGTTCTCCGCAAAAGGCGGAATGGCCAAAATGATGCGCGGCATGGGCGGTATGTTGCCCGGCGGCGGCATGCCGAAAATGTAAAAAATCCGCGCCGGCAGTCATGTCGGCGCAGACCCGCAGGGATGCGGGATCTCCAGCAAACCCGCACTTGGCGGGAGCTGACTGGCCGTTTTCAACGACGGCTCTATAGCAAATCTGGATGGCGGCCGATAGACCGCCGGAAAAAGTCATTTGCAAAAGTCCGGATATTCCTTAGAATATGCGGCCTTTCGGGCACCTATGCCCGCTGTGCCTTTAGATTTGCAGCACCGACTACAGGAACGATGTTCACATGCTAACAATCCGTCTTGCCCTTGGCGGCTCCAAAAAGCGCCCGTTTTACCACTTGACCGTAACCGACAGCCGCAACCCGCGCGACGGTTCGCACAAGGAACAGGTTGGTTTCTTCAACCCTGTTGCTCGTGGTCAAGAAGTTCGTCTGTCCGTGAACCAAGAGCGCGTAGCCTACTGGCTGAGCGTTGGTGCACAACCTTCTGAGCGCGTTGCTCAGTTGTTGAAGGAATCTGCTAAGGCTGCGGCCTGAGCAATATGAACGCGACGCCAGCTGTTGCTGATGATTTGATCGTTATCGGCAAAATTTATTCTGTTCATGGCGTTCGCGGCGAAGTGAAGGTGTATTCCTTTACTGATCCAATCAAGAACCTGCTGGACTACAAAACCTGGACGCTCAAGCGTGACGGCAATGTAAAGCAGGTCGAGCTGGTCAGCGGACGCGGGAATGACAAGTTCCTGGTCGCAAAGCTCAAGGACCTCGATGATCGTGAAGAAGCTCGTCTTCTGGCCGGTTATGAGATCTGCGTGCCGCGCAACCTGTTCCCTGAACTGACCGACGGCGAGTACTACTGGTACCAGCTGGAAGGTCTCAAGGTCATCGACACCCTCGGGCAACTGTTCGGGAAGATCGATCACCTGCTGGAGACCGGCTCGAACGATGTCATGGTGGTCAAGCCTTGCGCTGGCAGCCTGGATGATCGCGAACGCCTGTTGCCCTATACGGAGCAATGCGTGTTGGCCATCGACCTGGCAGCAGGCGAGATGAAGGTGGATTGGGACGCGGACTTCTAAACGTGGCTAATTTGCGCGTAGAAGTGATCAGTTTGTTTCCCGAGATGTTCTCCGCCATCAGCGAGTACGGCATCACCAGTCGGGCGGTGAAACAGGGGCTCTTGCAGCTCACCTGTTGGAATCCGCGAGACTACACGACGGATCGACATCACACTGTGGATGATCGCCCATTTGGCGGTGGTCCGGGCATGGTGATGAAGATCAAGCCCCTGGAAGATGCTCTGGTTCAGGCCAAGGCAGCAGCCGGGGAGGCGGCGAAGGTGATTTACCTGTCCCCCCAAGGCCGTCAACTGACTCAGTCGGCGGTACGCGAGTTGGCGAATCTGGATGCATTGATCCTGATTGCCGGCCGCTATGAAGGCATTGACGAGCGTTTTATTGATGCTCATGTCGATGAAGAGTGGTCGATTGGCGACTATGTACTGTCTGGCGGCGAGCTGCCGGCGATGGTCCTGATCGATGCGGTTACACGACTGCTGCCTGGAGCTTTAGGGCATGCGGACTCCGCCGAGGAAGATTCCTTTACGGATGGTTTGCTGGATTGCCCGCACTACACCCGACCGGAGGTGTATGCGGATCAGCGTGTTCCCGACGTATTGCTAAGTGGCAATCACGCGCACATCCGGCGTTGGCGTTTACAGCAGTCCCTTGGTAGGACCTTTGAACGACGCGCCGATCTTCTGGAAAGCCGCTCGCTTTCTGGAGAAGAGAAGAAGCTGCTCGAGGAATACATCCGCGAGCGGGACGATAGTTAACAACGTATCGATGGTAGATCCGACGATTTACCTTAGGAGCACAGCATGACTAACAAAATCATCCTTGCACTCGAAGCAGAGCAGATGACCAAAGAAATCCCTACCTTTGCCCCGGGCGACACCATTGTCGTTCAGGTGAAAGTGAAGGAAGGCGACCGTTCGCGTCTGCAAGCGTTCGAAGGTGTTGTTATCGCCAAGCGTAACCGCGGCGTAAACAGTGCTTTCACCGTTCGTAAAATCTCCAACGGTGTTGGCGTAGAGCGTACTTTCCAGACCTACAGCCCGCAAATCGACAGCATGGCCGTTAAACGTCGCGGTGACGTACGTAAAGCCAAGCTGTACTACCTGCGTGACCTGTCCGGTAAAGCAGCTCGCATCAAGGAAAAACTGGCTTAAGTCCAGCTTCCGATGCAGAAAAAAGCAGCCTACGGGCTGCTTTTTTGTTGTCTGCGATTTATCTTCCATGGCCGTACTGTCGGTCTTGCCTGAGCCTTTATGCCCGCCATCGATCACCCACTGATAGACCAGTTTCTCGACGCGCTGTGGCTGGAGAAAGGTCTCTCCGATAACACCCGGGATGCCTATCGCAGTGACCTGGCCCTGTTCAACGGCTGGTTGCAGGAGAAGGGGCTGGAATTGATCAACGCCGGCCGCGAATTGATCCTCGATCACTTGGCCTGGCGTCTGGAGCAGAACTACAAACCCCGCTCCACCGCGAGATTTCTCTCGGGCGTGCGTGGCTTTTATCGCTACCTGCTGCGGGAAAAGTTGATCGCGGTTGATCCGACCTTGCGCGTCGATATGCCTCAACTTGGCAGGCCGTTGCCAAAATCTCTGTCGGAAGCAGACGTGGAAGCGCTGTTGAAGGCTCCGGACTTGAGCGAGGCGATCGGCCAGCGAGACCGCGCCATGCTGGAAGTGCTTTACGCCTGCGGCCTGCGGGTGACGGAGCTGATCAGCCTGACGCTGGAGCAGGTCAACCTGCGCCAGGGCGTGTTGCGAGTGATGGGCAAGGGCAGCAAGGAGCGGCTGGTGCCGATGGGCGAGGAGGCGATTGTCTGGGTCGAGCGTTATATGCGCGACGCCCGTGGCGAACTGCTCGGTGGACGTCCCAGCGATGTACTGTTTCCCAGCCAGCGCGGCGAGCAGATGACGCGCCAGACCTTCTGGCACCGTATCAAGCACCAAGCCAAGGTCGCCGGAATCGGCAAATCACTGTCGCCGCACACCCTGCGCCATGCCTTCGCCACGCACCTGCTCAACCATGGCGCCGATTTGCGGGTGGTGCAAATGCTCCTCGGCCATAGCGATTTGTCGACCACTCAGATCTACACCCACGTCGCCCGTGCGCGTTTGCAGGATCTGCATGCCAAACACCACCCGCGCGGATAGTCGTTTCCCAATGGATGAGCGGTGGCCTCTGTGGCGAGGGAGTTTGCTCCCGCTGGGTCGCGCAGCGGCCCCAAAACCATATATATCGGTCATTCAGAAGCATCGGGTGTCCGTTCAGCGACTGCTGTGCCCGGGCGCGGATCGGTCGACGGGAGCAAGTGAGTATTGCCAAATTGCACCGTGAGATGTCCTGCGTCACCCGCATTCGGCCCCACGGGCCTTATGTGGTAGGCTTTGCCGGTTTGCACGATGGGCGGTTATGACCCGGTGTTTCGGCACGGGCGTTCTGATCGTCCCATTTGTCCGCCTTCAGGAGTTCTCATGCGTCTGACCCAGATTTTCGCCGCCGCAGCCATTGCGTTGGTCAGCACCTTTGCCGTCGCCGATGACGCGGCCGACAAAGCCATTCGTAAAAGCCTGGAAACCCTCCAGCTCGAAGTGCCGGTAGAAAGCATTTCCGCCAGTCCTCTGCCCGGACTGTATGAAGTCAAACTGCAAGGCAGCCGCGTGCTCTATGCCAGCGCCGATGGCCAGTATGTCGTCCAGGGCTACATGTTTCAGCTCAAGGACGGTAAACCGGTCAACCTGACCGAAAAAACCGAACGCCTGGGCGTTTCCAAACTGGTCAACGCGATTCCGGTCGCGGAAACCGTGGTCTACCCGGCCATCGGCGAAACCAAATCGCACATCACCGTGTTCACCGACACCACCTGCCCGTACTGCCACAAACTGCACGCCGAAGTGCCTGAGCTGAACAAGCGCGGCATCGAAGTGCGTTACGTCGCGTTCCCGCGCCAGGGCCTGGGCTCGCCGGGTGACGAACAGCTGCAAGCGGTCTGGTGCTCGAAAGACAAGAAAGCCGCCATGGACAAAATGGTCGACGGCAAGGAAATCAAGGCCGCCAAGTGCGATAACCCGGTTTCCAAGCAGTTCGCCCTCGGTCAGTCGATCGGCGTGAACGGTACACCGGCCATCGTTTTGGCCGACGGTCAGGTCATTCCGGGCTACCAGCCTGCGCCACAAGTCGCCAAACTGGCGCTGGGCGCGAAGTAAATTCGCATCGTCACGGCCAGCCTTTGACGATCATGGTCCGGCGGCAACATTTGCCGGGTCATCAATAGAGAGCCGCGAGCATGCGGCTGTTTTCACGGCCGGCCTTGAGTCGGCCGTTTCATGGGGAGTTCACAGTGAAACCGGTCAAAGTAGGCATCTGTGGGTTAGGGACCGTCGGTGGCGGTACCTTCAACGTACTTCAGCGCAACGCCGAGGAAATTGCTCGTCGTGCCGGGCGTGGAATCGAAGTGGCACAAATTGCCATGCGCACGCCAAAGCCTCAGTTCCAAACGACCGGTATTGCGATTACCAACGATGTCTTCGAAGTGGCCACGAACCCTGAGATCGACATCGTTATAGAGCTGATGGGCGGCTATACCGTTGCCCGCGAGCTGGTACTCAAGGCCATCGAGAATGGCAAGCATGTGGTCACCGCGAACAAGGCACTGATTGCCGTTCACGGTAATGAGATTTTCGCCAAGGCTCGCGAGAAAGGCGTGATCGTGGCATTCGAAGCGGCTGTAGCCGGCGGCATTCCGGTGATCAAGGCGATCCGTGAAGGCCTGTCCGCCAACCGTATCAACTGGGTCGCCGGCATCATCAACGGCACCGGCAACTTCATCCTCACCGAGATGCGCGAGAAGGGTCGCACCTTCGAAGACGTACTCGCCGAGGCGCAAGCCCTGGGTTACGCCGAAGCCGATCCGACCTTCGACGTTGAAGGCATCGACGCGGCCCACAAGCTGACGATCCTGGCCTCCATCGCGTTCGGCATCCCGCTACAGTTCGACAAGGCTTACACCGAAGGCATCACCAAGCTGACCACGGCTGACGTGAATTACGCCGAAGCGCTGGGCTACCGCATCAAGCACCTGGGCGTGGCGCGCAGCACCGCGGCCGGTATCGAACTGCGCGTGCACCCGACGCTGATCCCGGCCGATCGCCTGATCGCCAACGTCAACGGCGTGATGAACGCGGTAATGGTCAACGGTGACGCTGCCGGTTCGACCCTGTTCTACGGCGCCGGCGCCGGCATGGAGCCGACCGCATCGTCGGTGATCGCCGACCTGGTGGACGTGGTTCGCGCCATGACCTCCGACCCGGAAAACCGCGTGCCGCATCTGGCGTTCCAGCCGGATTCGCTGTCGGCGCATCCGATCCTGCCGATCGAAGCCTGCGAAAGCGCTTACTACCTGCGCATTCAGGCCAAGGACCATCCGGGCGTGCTGGCTCAGGTCGCGAGCATCCTGTCGGAGCGCGGCATCAACATCGAATCGATCATGCAGAAAGAAGTCGAAGAGCATGACGGTCTGGTGCCGATGATCCTGCTGACTCACCGTGTGCTGGAACAGCACATGAACGACGCGATCGCCGCCCTCGAAGCCCTGACAGGCGTAGTCGGTCCGGTTGTACGGATCCGCGTCGAGCACCTGAACTAAGCCGTTATCGTTCACCGGGCCTGCGTGCAGGCCCGGGTTTGCGAACACTGTCTATTGGAGCCAGTCATGCGTTATATCAGTACCCGCGGCCAGGCACCGGCCCTGAATTTCGAAGACGTCCTGCTGGCCGGTCTCGCCACCGACGGCGGTCTGTACGTCCCGGAAAACCTGCCACGTTTCACCCAGGAAGAAATCGCTTCCTGGGCCGGCCTGCCGTATCACGAGCTGGCCTTCCGGGTAATGCGCCCGTTTGTCACCGGCAGCATTCCTGATGCCGATTTCAAAAAGATTCTCGAAGAAACCTACGGCGTGTTCTCGCACAGCGCCGTCGCACCGCTGCGTCAGTTGAACGGCAACGAATGGGTGCTGGAGCTGTTCCACGGCCCGACCCTGGCGTTCAAGGACTTCGCTCTGCAACTGCTCGGTCGTCTGCTCGACTACGTGCTGGAAAAACGCGGTGAGCGCGTGGTGATCGTTGGTGCGACGTCCGGCGACACCGGTTCGGCCGCCATCGAAGGCTGCAAGCACTGCGAAAACGTCGACATCTTCATCCTGCACCCGCACAACCGCGTGTCCGAAGTGCAGCGTCGGCAGATGACCACGATCTTCGGCGAGAACATCCACAACATCGCCATCGAAGGCAACTTCGATGACTGCCAGGAAATGGTCAAGGCGAGCTTCGCCGACCAGAGCTTCCTCAAAGGCACCCGCCTGGTGGCGGTGAACTCGATCAACTGGGCGCGGATCATGGCCCAGATCGTTTACTACTTCCACGCAGCCCTGCAGCTGGGTGGCCCGGCGCGCTCGGTGTCGTTCTCGGTGCCGACCGGCAACTTCGGCGACATCTTCGCCGGTTACCTGGCGCGCAACATGGGCCTGCCGATCAACCAGTTGATCGTCGCCACCAACCGCAACGACATCCTGCACCGCTTCATGAGTGGCAACCAGTACGTCAAGGAAACCCTGCACGCCACACTGTCGCCGTCGATGGACATCATGGTGTCGTCGAACTTCGAGCGTTTGCTGTTCGACCTGCACGGTCGTAACGGCGCGGCGATCGCCGGGTTGATGGATTCGTTCAAACAGGGCGGTGGTTTCAGCGTTGAACAAGAGCGTTGGACCGAAGCGCGCAAACTGTTCGATTCGCTGGCTGTGGATGATGCGCAAACGTGCGAAACCATCGCCGAGGTTTACGAGCAGACGGGTGAATTGCTGGATCCGCACACGGCTATCGGCGTGAAGGCTGCGCGTGAATGCCGTCGCAGCCTGGATATTCCGATGGTGATTCTTGGCACTGCTCACCCGGTCAAATTCCCGGATGCGGTGGAGAAGGCTGGCGTCGGTAAAGCGCTGGAGTTGCCTGTTCACCTGGCTGATCTGTTTGAGCGGGATGAGCGGTGCACCGTGTTGCCGAATGACTTGAAGGCTGTTCAGGCGTTTGTCAGTCAGCATGGCAATCGTGGAAAGCCGCTTTAACCAGGCCTTTTACATATCCATTGCTTCGGTAACGGCGGAACCCATAGCCGCCGTTACCGAAGAAACGGAAATACACCCAATCCCAATCCTCACTGCCCACATACACAAACCTGTCATCTCCCCCATGCATGCTCCATCAACCAGAGACGCCGACGCGTCTGCATCTGGAATCCAGAACTTTCTTCTCGGGCCGGTGGTCATTTACTGTAGACCTGCCCCAGGCACTTCGTTTTCGGACTATTGAGTGGTGATCGAGATGGAAAGTATCAGTCTATTGCTCGGTGAGGCGCTGAGCCCGTATCAGGTAACGTTGACCCCATCAGGCACCCACGGCGAATACCTGGTGACACTGAAGAGCTCGACCGGCGCCATCGTGGTCGAACGGGAATTCAATCAGGCTCAGTTGAGCGACAAACGTCTGCTCACGGATGTGGTCGACGGGTTGCATCGCGACCTGATGATTGCCGAAGGACGCCTGGAACCTTGCGTTATCGCGGCGTTGCGCAATGCGGCACAGGACAAGGTCCTGGGCCGGCCGTAAGTGAATTATGTTTTAAGGGAACCTTACGGGCCCAAGGTCAGTCAGAGGATGTAACAGCAGGATCAAGCATTGTGCTCCGGTGCTTGTCGTCCTGTTGCTACTGGTCTTTTTGTAGACCACGTTTAACCCCGAGTCGTCTCCCCACTTCTCGGGGTTTCTTTTTGCCCGCGATTTGTCATTGCTGGGCCTGTTGCTCGAAATACTTCCTGGATTCCTCCAGGTAGGCACCGCGACTTTCCGGGTCGAGCCACGCAGCGTAAGCCTCGCTCAAGCGTTCATGGGGCATTTTGCGCAGCAGTTGATTGATCTCGATAATCGCCTGCCGGCCTTTTGGCGTGTCGGTGCAGCCGATGTATCCAGACAAGAATTTCTCGGCGCCGCGAATCGGGTAGAACTGCAATTCATCCTCGGCGATCCCTTGCTGTTGGGCCTGGTAGCGGATTTCCGGACGGTATCCCAGCAGCAACCGCAAGCGCCCCAGCCGCTGCATCTGCAACAGACTGCCTAAGGCGTCGTTGCCGTAGTGCGAGGTAAGAGAGTCAGCCGGTGCTTGCTTGAGCAGTGTGTCGAGGTAATCGCCGTAGTTACGCTCGGCGATAATGCCCAGCTTCTCGCCACCATTCGCCAGGAAGGCTGCCAGGTCCAGTTCACCGTCCTGGATGAAGGGCGCGAGCGTTTCGCGGTCAACGCGCCGTACGGCCACGCCGTTACCCATGGCTCGAAACACTGGAGTGGAAAACGCGATCCAGCGTTCGCGTTCCTTGCTTCGGTTCAGCGCCGCATCGCAGGTAAGGGACGGCTCGTAGAGCATTTGCAAGGCGCGAGCACGGTTGACCCGCATCAAGGTGTGTTCGTATTGCGGCATGCCCGCGATCAACAGCGGCAACAGTTGATCGATGACGCCCTGGTTCTTTTTCGGTCCTTCGAAAATCGTCAGCGGTGGCAGATCCCGCAACAGCCAGATTATGGTTTCCTTGGGCTGCGCCATCGCCGACGAGGTCGAACCGACGAGCAGAACTGTCGTCGCGAACGCGCACATCACCCTCCTGCTGTGCGACAGGCTGTCTGTGATATGCAGCGAAAGCAGGCGCTTGAGCCTAGATGGCCCCGTCTTCACGCAGCTTTGCGATCTGTTCCTTGTCATAGCCAAGATCGGTGAGTACCTGCGCATTGTGTTCGCCCAACTGCGGCCCGACCCATTCCGAACTGCCGGGTGTCTCTGAGAGTTTCGGCACGATTCCCGGCATCTTGAAATCTTTGCCGTCCGGCAGCTTCGCTTTCAGGAACATTTCCCGCGCCAGGTACTGCGGATCACTGAACATGTCTTCGGCGCTGAAGATCCGGCTGGCGGGGACATCGGCCTGATTCAACCGCTCGATGACGGTGTCCAGCGGCAACGCGTTGACCCACCGATCAATCACCCCATAAATCTCGTCGCGCCGGCTGTCACGCCCGTCGTTACTGGCCAGGGCCGGGTCGTTGGCCAGGTCTTCGCGGCCGATGATCAGCATGAAGCGCTTGAAAATCGCATCGCCATTGGCGCCGATCTGCACATGTTTGCCATCAGCGCTGGTGTGGATCGAGGAGGGGGTGATGCCGGGCATGATGTTGCCGGTGCGTTCACGGATGAAGCCGAACACGTCGAACTCCGGGACCATGCTTTCCATCATGGCGAAGATCGCTTCGTACAGCGCCACATCCACCACTTGACCCAGACCGCCGTTGACCTCGCGATGACGCAAGGCCATCAACGCGCCGATCACGCCCCAGAGCGCGGCAATCGAATCGCCGATGGAAATCCCGGTACGCACGGGTGGGCGATCCTCGAAACCGGTGATGTAGCGCAGGCCGCCCATGGATTCACCGACGGCGCCAAACCCCGGCTGATCCTTCATCGGCCCGGTCTGGCCGAAACCTGAAAGGCGCACCATGACCAGTTTCGGGTTCAGTGCGTGCAAGACATCCCAGCCAAGACCGAGCTTTTCCAGCACGCCGGGGCGAAAATTCTCGATCAGGATGTCGGCTTCACCGAGCAGCTTTTTCAGGATCGCCAGCCCATCCGGGTGTTTCAGGTTCAGGGTCAGGGACTTCTTGTTACGCGCCTGAACGAACCACCAGAGCGACGTGCCTTCATACATTTTTCGCCATTTACGCAACGGATCGCCGCCGTCGGGGGACTCGATCTTGATCACTTCGGCACCGAATTCGCCGCAGATGCGCGAGGCAAACGGCCCGGCGATCAAAGTGCCCAATTCGATGACTTTCAGACCTGAGAGTGGTTTGGCGGTGAACGGCATACTGGATCCTGTAGGACAAAGGCTTGGCTGATAGAGCGTTTTAGCACAGCCCGCTGTCAGTCGCTCAAGGTTGATGGCCGCGAAGCCTGTCGCATCGGTTAGACTTGCCGCCTTTCCACGTATCAAGAAGCCCGTTCATGGCCCAGCCGTCCACGACCTACAAGTTTGAACTGAACCTCACCGACCTCGACCGCAGCGTTTACGAGACGGTGAAGCAGACCATCGCCCGTCACCCGTCGGAAACCGAAGAGCGCATGACCGTGCGGCTGCTGGCCTACGCCTTCTGGTACAACGAGCAGCTGTCGTTTGGCCGTGGTCTGTCAGACGTGGATGAACCCGCCCTGTGGGAAAAGAGCCTGGATGATCGCGTCCTGCACTGGATCGAAGTCGGCCAGCCAGACGCCGATCGCCTGACGTGGTGCTCGCGCCGCACCGAGCGCACCAGCCTGCTGGCCTACGGCAGCCTGCGCGTCTGGGAAACCAAAGTCATCCCGGCGATCAAGAACCTGAAAAACGTACACATCGCCGCGGTTCCCCAGGAAGTCCTGGAAACCCTGGCCAAAGACATGCCGCGCGTTATCAAGTGGGATGTGATGATCAGCGAAGGGACGATTTTCGTCACCGACGACCGTGGTCAGCACGAAGTCCAGTTGCAGTGGCTGAGCGGCGAACGCGGCTGAGTGTTCACCGCGTCATCCGGTTTTATCCTACGTATTCAAGAGAAGCACCTGTCACCCCATGCGCATCGAACCTCGCCTGTTGCCCGATACCCTGCCATTCCTCGGTGATCTGCCGCCGCTGCTGACCCGCCTGTATGCGGCGCGGGGCGTGCTGTCCGAGGCTGAACTGGACAAGAGCCTGGCGCGGCTGATTCCGTTCCAGCAGCTCAAAGGCATCGATGCCGCGGTGGATTTGCTGGTGACGGCGCTGGAGCAGCGGCAGCGGATTCTGATCGTCGGCGACTTCGACGCTGACGGCGCGACGGCCAGTACGGTCGGCATGTTGGGCTTGCGCCTGCTGGGCGCGGCGCATGTCGACTATCTGGTGCCGAACCGTTTCGAGTACGGCTACGGCCTGACGCCGGAAATCGTTGAAGTGGCGCTGACCCGCACACCGCAGCTGCTGATCACCGTGGACAATGGCATCTCCAGCGTCGAGGGTGTGGCGGCGGCGAAAAAGGCAGGCCTTCAGGTGCTGGTCACCGATCACCACTTGCCCGGCGACGAACTGCCGCTGGCCGATGCCATCGTCAATCCCAACCAGCCGGGTTGCGGGTTTCCGAGCAAGGCCTTGGCGGGTGTCGGGGTGATTTTCTATGTGTTGATGGCCCTGCGCGCGCGTCTGCGCAGCCTTGGCTGGTACGAGAGCAAACCGCAGCCGAACATCGGTGAGTTGCTGGATCTGGTGGCGTTGGGCAGCGTCGCCGACGTGGTGCCACTGGACGCCAATAACCGGATTCTCGTCCACCAAGGCCTGGAGCGAATTCGCGCCGGGCGTGCACGACCGGGGATCAAAGCCATCCTCGAAGTCGCCAAGCGCGACCACACGCGTATTACCTCGACCGATCTCGGGTTCATCGTCGGCCCGCGCCTGAACGCGGCAGGGCGGCTGGATGACATGAGCCTGGGCATCGAATGCCTGCTCACCGAAGATGCCGCTCTCGCCCGGGAAATGGCCGTACAGCTCGACGGCATGAACCAGGACCGCAAATCCATCGAGCAAGGCATGCAGCGCGAGGCGCTGGCCCAGCTCAAGGACTTGCCGGTTGAATCGATGCCGTTCGGCTTATGCCTTTTTGACCCCGAGTGGCACCAGGGCGTCATCGGAATCCTCGCTTCTCGTATGAAGGAGCGCTATTTCCGTCCGACGATTGCCTTTGCCGACGCAGGCGATGGCATGCTCAAGGGCTCGGGGCGTTCGGTTCAGGGCTTCCACATTCGCGACGCCTTGAGCGTGGTGGCGGCGCAGCACCCAAACCTGATCAGCAAGTACGGCGGCCATGCCATGGCGGCAGGGTTGACCTTGCCGGAGGCGAATTTTCCGCTGTTTGCCGAAGCCTTTGACGCCGAAGTGCGTAGGCAATTGCGCGAAGAAGACCTGACCGGGCGTTTGCTGTCGGACGGGACTTTGGCCGTCGAGGAATTTCATCTCGAACTGGCGCGTGCGCTGCGGCATGCCGGGCCGTGGGGACAGCACTTCCCGGAGCCATTGTTCCATGGGGTGTTTCAGTTGGTCGAACAACGGGTTGTCGGCGAACGACACCTCAAAGTGGTGCTGAAAAGCGAATGCGGCTCGGTGAAGCTGGACGGCATCGCTTTTGGAATCGACCGCGATATCTGGCCGAACCCGACGATCAAATGGGTGGAACTGGCCTACAAACTCGACCTTAACGAGTTTCGCGGGAATGAGACGGTTCAGCTGATGATTGCCCACATCGAACCGCGTTGACCCCATCGCCAGCACGCCGGCTCCTGGGGGATTTGCGCACACCCTGCAGGGGCCGGCTTGCTGGCGATAGCGATTTTGCGGTCGCCGAATCTCTCGGAACCCTCCCTCATCCCCCATTGTCGACTAGGCTCTAAGCACTGCTTGATAATCCTTGTGACGTCTTGTCAATTTTTTGCCCGCGGGGGCGGGTGCTGCACCTTTTTCCTGTCACTCGTCGACTTTTCAAACAGAACCCTGGAGCCTGCCCACTGAGACGAGAGGTGCCCCATGAGTCTGCTGCTTGAACCCTATACCCTTCGCCAACTGACCTTGCTGAACCGCATTGCCGTATCACCAATGTGCCAGTATTCAAGTGTCGATGGCCTGGCCAATGACTGGCATCTGGTACACCTCGGCAGCCGTGCTGTCGGCGGCGCCGGTCTGATTTTTACCGAAGCCACGGCCGTCACCGCCGATGGACGCATCACCGCCGAAGACCTCGGCTTGTGGAATGACGAACAGATCGAGCCGTTGCAACGCATCACTCGCTTCATCGCCGCCCAAGGCGCCGTCGCCGGCATTCAGTTGGCCCACGCCGGGCGCAAGGCCAGCACCCATCGGCCTTGGATTGGCAAGCACGGTAGTGTCAAACCTGAAGACGGCGGCTGGACACCCGTTGGCCCTTCGCCGATTGCGTTCGACCCGCAGCACACACCGCCGAAGCAGCTCGATGAGGGCCAGATCGCCGAGGTCATTCAGGCGTTCGTTGACTCAGCGAAGCGCGCGCTGACCGCCGGTTTCAAAGTCGTCGAAGTCCACGCCGCCCACGGTTACCTGCTGCACCAGTTTCTATCGCCCTTGAGCAATCAGCGGCGCGATCAATATGGCGGTTCGTTCGAGAATCGTATTCGGCTGGTGCTGCAAGTCACCGAAGCAGTGCGTGCGGTGTGGCCAGAGGAGTTGCCGGTGTTCGTGCGCGTGTCGGCCACCGATTGGGTGGAAGACGGCTGGAATCCTGATGAAACCGTTGAACTGGCGCGACGCCTCAAAGACCTGGGCGTGGACCTGATTGACGTCTCCTCGGGCGGCACGGCGGCCAACGCGGAAATTCCTACAGGTCCCGGTTATCAAACCCGCTTCGCCGAACGTGTGCGCAAAGAGTCAGGCATTGCGACCGGCACGGTAGGAATGATCACCGAACCGGCGCAGGCCGAGCACATTCTGCGCACCTGTCAGGCCGACATCATCTTCCTCGCCCGTGAGCTCCTGCGCGACCCGTACTGGCCGTTGCATGCCGATGACGACCTGGGAGGGCGCAAGGCCATTTGGCCGGCGCAGTATCAACGGGCGACGCACAGGGATCAGCCGATTCATGAGTCGGATTTGCGTGACTGAGTGATGCGGTAAAAGCAAAAAGCCCCGATCAGGTTGATCGGGGCTTTTGTTTGTCTGGGGGGGTATTCATTGACTGTGCTGCAGTCTTCGCGAGCAGGCTCGCGAAAAGACCTGCCCAGACAACCCTCTTGCTTCAGGTGTACTTACGCTTCTCCGGCGCCGGCGGGAAGTACTGATACAACCAGGTCTCGCTCAGCGTCCGGTCATTGGTGCGAATGAACAACCGCAGCTCCACCGGGGCCACACTGTCATTGGTCGGGAACCAGTCAAACGTAATCCGGTAGCCCTTGATGTCATCCAGCACCAGCACGTTGAAGTCTTTGACCTCACCGTTGGAGCACGTCACTACCGGCTCAATGCCTGTGCCTTCAGGCAAGCGGTCCAGACCGCCGCCAGTGAAGTCCACCGCAAACCGGCGTGCCCAGACCTCCGGATAATGTTCGCCCGGTGCCCAGCCCTCAGTGAAGCCGCCCATGCCCGAACGGGTCGCGGCGACCCGCGCCAGTGGCGTACCGACCGGCGGCAGCGCGCTCCAGTACAGCTTGTAGCCGTAATTCAGGGAATCGCCGGCGGCGACCGGTTTTTTCGGGGTCCAGAACGCGACGATGTTATCGAGGGTTTCGCCGGTTGTAGGAATTTCCAGCAGATCGATAGAGCCTTCGCCCCACGCGGTTGTAGGTTCTACCCACAGGCTTGGGCGTTTGCTGTACCAGTCGACGGTGTCCTGATAATTGGCGAACTCGTGATCGGTCTGCACCAGACCGAAACCTTTCGGGTCGGTGTCGGCGAAGGCGTTGAATTGCAGGGTGGCCGGATTGTTCAGTGGACGGCAAATCCACTCGCCATTGCCACGCCACATCGCCAGGCGATCCGAATCATGGATCTGCGGGTGAATGGTGTCGCACATGCGCCGCTCGTGGGTGCCGCAGCTGAACATGCTGGTCATCGGTGCGATGCCCAGTTGTTCGATGGCGGTGCGTGCATTGATGTGAGCGTCAACCTCCATCACCACGCGTTCGGCCTGGCAATCGATGTCGAACCGGTAGGCACCGGTCGCGCTCGGCGAGTCCAGCAGGGCGTACACCACGAAACGGGTGCTGTCCTTGTCCGGGGTCTCGAACCAGAACTTGGTGAAGTCCGGGAATTCCTCACGTTTCTTCGCGTAGGTATCGACCGCCAGACCACGGGCCGACAGACCGTACTGGCCCGTAGCATCTACCGCGCGGAAATAACTGGCGCCGAGGAACGACAACACGTCATGCCGGTCCAGCTCAGGCGCTTTGAACAGCTTGAAACCGGAAAAACCCAGGTCACCCGTGAGCTGCTTGGTATCGACGGTGGTTTTTTCATAGTTGAACAGCGAAGGGCGAAAATGCACCTCGCGCGATTGACGCGTCTTGGGGTCGACGCTGTACATGCGCACCGGCTGCTTGAAACCCATGCCGACGTGGAAAAACTGCACGTCCAGCTGACCTTTCAAATCCTTCCACAAGGAATGATTGGCGTCGTAGCGGATCGCGTTGAAATTTTGCGGGGTCATGGTCGCCAGCGTCGGCGGCAGCACCTGCTTGGTGTCCTGATAGCGGTTGCCGGCAAGTTGCTTGGCCTGGATTTTCAGGGTTTCGAAGTCGAAGGCCTGAGCCTTGCCATCCGCCGTTTCATTCCCGGCCCAGGCGCGGGCAGCGAGCAGGCCAGTGGCGGACAAACCAGTGTAGGCAGCGATGGCCATGGACGCTTTGAGCAAATTCCTGCGGTGCATAAGTACAACCTGTCGTGAACAATCCCGCGCCGTTCCTGGCACGTGCTGGATCAGAAATGGAGGTTCGGACATGCCTTCGGCCAAACGCAACGGACTTTAAACAGATGCCAAATAGCTTAAACCGTTCGGTGGCAGAGCAAAAATGATTGATGGCGTGACGATAGCATCGCAATGAAACAAGACGTTTCGGTTAACGTTTCCCACAGAGATTTCTGATTTACAGGGCATTTCTGCTTTTTTCGACTAATTACTCTAAAAACCGCTTTTCAGCGCCAATTTACTTCCTATTCTATGGGCATGACCGGTTTCTGCCCTCAGGCCGGTGGGATTCAGTTGTACAAGGACGCGGCTGAAAAAGAGAAGGGCGATGCGGTATCTGAAGTTTTCTTTGACTTAAAGAGGGACATCGTCCATGTCGAAAGTACAAGGCATTACCGAAATGTTGGGGATCTTCCCTTGCCTGGGTATCGGGCGGCGAAGGCGTCGGCTTAATTCTGAGGAGTTGAAACTGGTGGAGCGGTATCGCGAGTTGTCGGAGAGTGACCGGATCGCGATGCGGTATCTGGTGGATGCGATGCGCAGTGTTTCGCGGTTTTGAGTCGAGGTGGTTACCGTGAAAGCCATTTAATAGATGTACCCAAACTGAAGGGGCGGACTGTGAAGTCTGCCCCTTTTCATTGGCTGTGCTTCAGCTGCAAGTGCCCATGATTGGAAACGGCCGCTGCGCCTGTACCAGATCCGGCATGTCCCGCCACTTGATCCAGGCCGACTGTTGCCAGTGCAGCAGCGGCACCGAGAGCCCGCCCCATTGCAACGAACTCAGGCTAGGCATGTTTTCCACAGGTGCCGCGTTCGACTCACGCAGCGCAGGTATGACTTCGTTACTCAGCCATTGGCGCAGGTTGCGGTTTTCCGGGACAAAATGGTGGACCAGCAATGCGTACATTCCAGACTCGCTGACCATGAGTGATTCGACGGTTTTGCCGTTTTTCAGTAGCCAGATGTATCGGCGTTGATCAGGGTCGAGTTTTTGTGTGAGTCGTTGGTCCAGCGGGCGGCCCATCAAACGTCCCAGGTCATGAACGCAGAACCAGGCTTGGTTTGCTTGCGTGATCGCGTGGAGGAATCGGTTGTGGCGGGGGAAAACGGTGGGGATGAAATGAGGATGGACTTCAGACGGATTTAGCGTGTGCATTTCTTCGACTCCATGTTGAAAAAGGAGCCGCCACTAATCCTTCGACAGATTTGGGTGGCGGACCGTGTGGCGTTCGAAGTCGGGACATTCTCGATCAACATGTAAGCCAAGAGGCCCGCGTCACACGGCCCGCCATAAAGTGAAACTGAAAGGCAAAAAATGCCCCAGTTCATATGGGAGCGCAGATGCGCCATGTTGAGGAGTTTCCGGCTTCGACCCCGGATCGCTGATTTTGCAGCGACGGGGTAAAGCCTATCGGTCAGGCGCTCGCGGCGCCAAGTCTACTCTGGCGACGCGTGTCGTAGGAATTAGAGCCTTTGCGAGAAGGCTTGGTCTGTAGGATTTTCCTGTTTTTGCACGAAGCGTAAAACTGGAGTCTGAGGCGCCAAGCTTGCCCCGGGAACTCACTGGATCCCGGGGCAATCAGCCTTAGCGACTAACCTTCCATGCATCCCCCGCAGGCGCCGCGCCATGGTCATACGGCTTGGCAATCCACATGTAAAGCAGCCCCAACCCAATCACGATCGCCGTACTCAACACCATCGCATAGTTGATGTACCACGCTGCATCCGGCGTGCGTGGCCAGGCCATGTTGATGATGGCGCCGACACCATAAACCAGCGCGCCGATGTTCACCGGCCAACCCCATGCACCGAGGGTGAATTTGCCGCTCGGTTTCCAGCCTTTCAGGCGGGCATAAAGCGCGGCGAGGACGATCATCTGGAACGCCAGGTAGATGCCGATGGCGGCGAAGCTGACGATGGTGGCCACCGCGTCTTGCAGGAAGAAGCCGAGAATGATGATCAGCGCCGGCAGGACGCCGGAGACGAACAACGCGGCAACCGGAACCTGGGTTGTAGGGGAAATCTTCTTCAGCAGTGAGCTGCCGATGACCATTTCATCCCGGGCGTAGGAATACAGCAGACGACTCGCCGCCGCTTGCAGGCTGATGACGCAGGAGATGAAGGAAATCATCACCACGCCCATCACCACTTTCGAACCGATCGGGCCGAAGGCGTTGTTGAGAATGGTGGTGACCGGGTCTTTGTCGGTGCCGTTGATCACCGCTTGCATGTCCGGCACGGCGAGGATCAGCGCCAGGCAGGCGAACATCGCCGCGATGCCGCCGATGTAGATGGTCATGCGCATGGCCACCGGGATCTGCTTGCTCGGGTTCGGGGTTTCTTCAGCCACGTCGCCGCAGGCTTCAAAGCCGTAGTACAGGAACATCCCCGCCAGCGAGGCTGTCAGGAAGGCCGGCAGGTAGGAACCATCAATGCTGATGTCGAAGGTGTTGAACAGCACGCTGATCGGTTGATGGCGTTCGAAAATCAGCAGGTACACGCCGACGATCACCGCGCCGACCAGCTCGCAGAGAAAGCCGAACATGGCGATCCGCGCCAGCACTTTGGTGCCGCTGAGATTGACCAGTGTGGCGAACAGCGTCAGCACCAGAGCGATGACGATGTTGGTGTTACCGCTGGGTTCAAAACCCATCATCGCGGCCAGGTAAGGTCCTGCACCCACGGCAACGGCAGCGATGGTGACGCACAGGGCGATGGAGTAGATCCAGCCGACCATCCACGCCCAGCGTTTGCCCACCAAGCGGCGAGCCCATGGGTAGACGCCACCGGAAATCGGGAACTGCGAGACCACTTCACCGAAGATCAGGCACACCAGCAACTGGCCGCAACCGACCAGCAAATAGGCCCAGAACATCGGTGGCCCACCGGCGGCCAGGCACAGGCCGAAGAGGGTATAAACCCCTACGACCGGCGAGAGGTAAGTGAAGCCCAGGGCGAAGTTTTCCCACAGGCTCATGCTGCGGTTGAAGTTGGACGTGTAACCCAGCTTGAGGAGTTGCTCGGCATCGCTGTCGGCAGCGGCTGCAGAGAGTTCGGGGATGGCGTTCATGGTGTGTTAGCTCCGGAAAATCGGCAGATTTCGGATGTCCGAAACCGTGGCGGGGCCTTGGCGGCGCTGCCCGGATCGGTGGTTATTGTTTTGGTTGTCTGCGTTGAAACCTGGTGGTGCGTGTTGCCGGTTTCGGCCCTGAAACCGAGTTGACGCCATCGCTGGCAAGCCAGCTCCCACAGGTCCGCGTCGTGCACAAAAACCTTGTAGGAGCCGGCTTGCTCGCGAAGCTTTTAGTGCTTGAACATCACATGCCGCACAACGGTGTAGTCCTCCAGCCCGTACATCGACATGTCCTTCCCGTAGCCGGACAATTTCTGACCGCCGTGGGGCATTTCGCTGACCAGCATGAAGTGCGTGTTCACCCAGGTGCAGCCGTACTGCAAGCGCGCCGACAGGCGATGCGCGCGACCGACGTCGGCGGTCCACACCGATGACGCCAGGCCGTAGTCCGAATCGTTGGCCCAGCCCAGCACCTGCGCTTCGTCGCTGAATTTGGTCACCGACACCACCGGCCCGAACACTTCGCGACGGACGATTTCGTCGTCCTGCAGCGCGTCGGCCAGCACCGTCGGCTCGAAGAAGAAACCATTGCCTTCAACCGCCTTGCCGCCGGTGATCAAACGGATGTGCGATTGCGCCATGGCACGTTCGACAAAACCGGCCACCCGGTCGCGGTGCTGCGCGGTGATCAGCGGCCCGAGTTCGGTCGACGGGTCATCCTGCAGGCCGTACTTGATGCTGCTGACCGCCGCGCCGAGCTTCTCGACGAATCTGTCGTAGATGCCTTCCTGCGCATAGATACGGCAGGCCGCGGTGCAGTCCTGGCCAGCGTTGTAGAAACCGAAGGTGCGAATGCCTTCCACGGCGGCGTCGATGTCGGCGTCGTCGAAGATGATCACCGGGGCCTTGCCGCCCAGTTCCATGTGCATGCGCTTGACGCTGTCGGCAGTGCTGGAAATGATGTTCGAACCGGTAGCGATGGAGCCCGTCAGCGACACCATGCGCACTTTCGGGTGAGTGACCAATGGGCTGCCGACGGAAGGACCACGGCCGAACACCAGGTTGAGTACGCCGGCCGGGAAGATTTCCGACGCCAGTTGCGCCAGGCGCAGCGCGGTCAGCGGGGTTTGCTCCGACGGCTTGAGCACCACGGTATTACCGGCGGCGAGGGCCGGGGCGATTTTCCAGGCGACCATCATCAGCGGGTAGTTCCACGGCGCGATGGAGGCGATCACGCCCACCGGATCGCGGCGGATCATCGAGGTGTGGCCGGCCAGGTATTCACCGCCGGCCGAGCCGCTCATGCAACGGCTGGCGCCGGCGAAGAAACGGAACACGTCGGCAATCGCCGGAATCTCGTCGTTCAACGCGGCGCTGTAGGGTTTGCCACAGTTGTCGGATTCGAGTTTGGCCAGCTCTTCGCCGTGGGCTTCGATGGCGTCGGCGAGTTTGAGCAGCAGCAGCGAGCGCTCCTTGGGCGGAGTCTGCGACCAGCTGTCGAACGCGGCGTCGGCAGCGCGCACGGCGGCATCGACCTGGGCTTCGCTGGCTTCGTTGATTTCCACCAGCACGCGACCGAGGGCCGGGTTGAACACCGGTTGGGCGGGGCCTTCGCCGTCGAGAAGTTGGCCGTTGATCAAGAGTTGGGTTTGCATGGTTCTGTCCTCTTCGGAACTGTTGTTTTCTTCTGTAGGAACCGGCCCAAATGTGGGCGCGGGTCCCTACAGTGAGTAGTCGTTGTCAGTTATTTCCCGCCACTGCCCGCCACGCTCTCACCACCACGGGTCAGGTAATAGGCGCCGAGAATCGGCAGCATGGTCACCATCATCACCAGCATCGCGACGACGTTGGTCACCGGCACGTCCCGTGGGCGGCTGAGCTGGTTGAGCAGCCACAGCGGCAGGGTGCGTTCATGGCCGGCGGTGAAGGTGGTGACGATGATTTCGTCGAACGACAGCGCAAACGCGAGCATGCCGCCGGCGAGCATCGCCGAGCCCAGGTTCGGCAGGACGATGTAGCGGAAGGTCTGCCAACCGTCGGCGCCGAGGTCCATCGAGGCTTCGATCAAACTGTGCGACGTGCGGCGCAACCGGGCGATGACGTTGTTGTAGACGATCACCACGCAGAAGGTCGCGTGGCCGACGATGATGGTGAACATCCCCGGCTCGATGCCCAGCGTCTTGAACGTCGCCAGCAGCGCGATCCCGGTGATGATTCCTGGCAACGCGATGGGCAAAATCAGCATCAGCGAGATGCCCTGCTTGCCGAAGAAATCCCGCCGGTACAACGCGGCCGATGCCAGCGTGCCGAGCACCATCGCAATCAGCGTCGCAACGGAGGCGATCTGCAGCGACAGTTTGATCGCTTCCAGCACGTCCGGCCGTGAGAACGCCACGCCGATCCACTTCAAGGTGAAGCCCCTGGGCGGAAAGCTGAACGCTGCGTCTTCGGTGTTGAAGGCGTAGAGGAAGATGATCAGGATCGGGAAGTGCAGGAACACCAGTCCGCCCCAGGCTGCGATTTTCAGGCCTAAAGAAGCTTTCTCAGAGTGCATCGAAGGCCCCCAGTCGTTTGACGATGGTCAGGTAAATGGCGATCAGCACAATCGGCACCAGCGTGAAGGCCGCGGCCATCGGCATGTTGCCGATCGCGCCTTGCTGGGCGTAGACCATGCTGCCGACGAAGTACCCCGGCGGGCCCACCAGTTGCGGCACGATGAAGTCGCCCAGGGTCAGCGAAAACGTGAAGATCGAACCGGCGGCGATGCCCGGAATCGACAGCGGCAGAATCACCTGCATGAAGGTCTGGCGTGGCTTGGCACCCAGGTCGGCGGAGGCTTGCAGCAGCGAGGGCGGCAGACGTTCCAGCGAGGCCTGAATCGGCAGGATCATGAACGGCAGCCAGATGTAGACGAACACCATGAAGCGTCCCAGGTGCGATGTCGACAAGGTGCTGCCGCCCACGCCCGGAATGCCCAGCACGAACTGCAAGACCGGCTCCAGTCCAAGGTGTTGAACGAACCACTGCGCCACGCCGCCCTTGGCCAGCAGCAAGGTCCAGGCATAGGCCTTGACGATGTAACTGGCCCACATCGGCATCATCACCGCGATGTAGAAAAACGCCTTGGTTTTGCCCGTGGTGTAGCGCGCCATGTAGTAGGCAATCGGGAACGCGACGATGGCGCTGGCGATCGACACCACGACTGCCATGCTCAAGGTGCGCAGGATGATGTCGAAGTTCGAGGGCTGGAACAGCGCGGCGAAATTGGCCAGGGTCAGGTCCGGCGTGACCGCCATGGTGAAGTCGTCGAAGGTGTAGAAGCCTTGCCACAACAGCACCAGCAGCGAACCGAGGTAGATCGCGCCGAACCACAACAGCGGCGGCACCAGCAGCAGCGCCAGGTAAAAATTCGGTCGGCGATACAGCAGGTTGGAAAACCTGCGCAACGGCGAGCCGCCGGCCGGCGTTTGAGGGAGAGCTACGCTGGTCATCTCACACCCCGCCGGCAACGGTGTCGTGCAGCGGGATCATCGCTTCCCGCGCCCAGCGTGCGCTGAGGCGTTGCCCGGTCTGATGCTGCGCGCTGACGTCCAGCCACTGGTTGTTGGCCTGACTGATGTTCAGGGTCTGGCCGTTTTCCAGTTTCAGTTCATAGCGCGTGGCGCTGCCCTGGTACTGAATGTCGTGGAGTAAGCCGCTGACTTCGATTTCGTGACTGGCCAGCGGGCCTTCGGCGAAACGCACGTGCTCCGGGCGGATCGAAAACGGCTGCGGATTGCCGCTGAGTTGCTGCGCCAGATCGCCGCGAATCACGTTGGAGGTGCCAACGAATTCCGCGACAAAGGTGGTCGCCGGTTTCATGTAGAGATTGCGTGGCGTGTCGACCTGCTCGATGCGCCCCTTGTTGAACACGGCCACGCGGTCAGACATCGACAGCGCTTCGGTCTGATCGTGGGTGACGAAAATGAACGTGATGCCGAGCTGGCGTTGCAGCTTCTTCAGCTCGCTCTGCATTTGCTCGCGCAGCTTCAAGTCGAGGGCGCCGAGGGGTTCGTCGAGCAGCAACACCCGTGGGCGATTGACCAATGCGCGGGCCAGGGCCACACGCTGGCGTTGACCGCCGGAGAGCTGCACCGGCTTGCGCTCGCCGTAGCCGCCGAGGGCGACCATGTCGAGGGCTTCTTCGGCGCGTTTGCGGCGTTCTGCCTTGCCGACGCCTTTGACTTTCAAACCGTAGGCCACGTTGTCGAGCACGTTCATGTGCGGGAACAGCGCGTAGTCCTGAAACACTGTGTTGACGTCACGCTCATACGGCGGCAGCCCGGCGGCTTCGTGACCATGAATCCGGATCGAGCCTGCGCTCGGTTGTTCAAAACCGGCGATCAGGCGCAAGCACGTGGTTTTGCCCGAGCCGGAAGGGCCCAGCATGGAAAAGAACTCGCCGTCCTGGATGTCGATGGAAACCCGGTCTACGGCTTTCACTTCGCCGAATAGACGGGAAACGTTGGTGAACTGGACTGCAAGCGTCATGGTGCGGTGCTCCGAAAAGGCGAGGGCCGTCACAGCGGCCCCGCCAGGACATCTGAAAAATCTGAATCAGTTGGCGTGTGTGGCGAGGGAGCTTGCTCCCGCTGGGTGGCGAAGCCGCCCCAAAACCAGTCATGCGGCCTGTCATGCAGACCGCATCAGCCCTTTTGGGAGTGCTCCGCACTCCAGCGGGAGCAAGCTCCCTCGCCACGGGGGGGCGGTGTGTTATCTGCCGCCCATGATCGCGATGTAGTCCTGGGTCCAGCGGCTGTATGGCACGAACTTGCCGCCTTCAGCCTGCGGGGTTTTCCAGAAGGCGATTTTTTCGAACTGGTCGAAACCGTTGGTCTTGCAGCCTTCGGCGCCGAGCAATTCACTCTCTTTGCAGCCCGCGGGAACCGACGGCAACGAACCGAACCAGGCGGCCAGGTCGCCCTGGACCTTCGGTTGCAGCGAATGGTCCATCCACTTGTAGGCACAGTTCGGGTGTTTGGCGTCGGCGTGCAGCATGGTGGTGTCGGCCCAACCCGTGGCACCTTCTTTCGGAATGACCGAGGCCACCGGCTGCTTGTCCGCCACCAGACCGTTGACCATGTAGCCCCAGGTGCTGGACGCCACGACGCCTTCGTTCTTGACGTCACTCATCTGCACGGTCGCGTCATGCCAGTAGCGGTGGATCAACGGCTGCTGTTTGCGCAGCAGGTCCAGCGCGGCTTTGTATTGTTCTTCGTTGAGCTGGTACGGGTCCTTGATCCCCAGTTCCGGCCGTTTCGCCTTGAGGTAGAGCGCCGCATCGGCGATGTAGATCGGACCGTCGTAAGCCTGGACCCGGCCCTTGTTGGACTTGCCGTCCGGCAGGGTCTGCTCTTCGAACACCACGCTCCAGCTGTCCGGGGCAGTCTTGAACACGTTGGTGTTGTACATCAGCACGTTCGGCCCCCACTGGTACGGAGTGCCAAAGGTTTGTTTGTTGACGACGTACCACGGGCCATCCTTGAGACGCGGGTCAAGGTTCTTCCAGTTCGGAATCAACGCGGTGTTGATCGGCTGTACTCGCTTGCCGACGATCAACCGCAGCGACGCATCGCCCGACGCGGTCACCAGGTCGTAGCCGCCCTTGGACATCAGGCTGACCATCTCATCGGAAGTGGCGGCCGTTTTCACGTTCACCTTGCAGCCGGTTTCCTTCTCGAAATCGGTCACCCAGTCGTAGGCCTTGTCGCTTTCGCCACGTTCGATGTAGCCGGGCCAGGCGACGATATCCAGCTGACCTTCGCCGGCACCGACGGCTTTCAGCGGTTCGGCGGCCTGGATGCTGGCGCTCGCCAGCAGCGCCGTGGTGATTGCACTGAGCAGTGCGGTCTTGTGCACGAACATGGGAATTCCCTCTTCTTTAATTATGGTCGGGGCAGTTGTGAACGTGGTGAAGCATGCCGTTGGCGGCTTGTTATTAGCGTAGTCAGAGATGTTGTCCGTGGCGCGCCATGATGTGCCGCACCACGCTGTAGTCCTGAAGCGAATCGCTGGAGAGGTCTTTGCCGTAGCCCGAGCGTTTCAGGCCACCATGGGGCATTTCGCTGACCAGCATGAAATGGCTGTTGATCCAGGTGCAGCCGTACTGCAGGCGCGCGGCGACCTGCATGGCTTTGTCGAGGTTCTGGGTCCAGACCGACGATGCGAGGCCGTATTCCGAGTCGTTGGCCCAGTCCACGGCTTGTTCGAGTTGGTCGAAACGGGTCACGGTCACGACCGGCCCGAACACTTCGCGCTGGACGATTTCATCGCTCTGTTTGCAACCGGCGAGCAACGTCGGTTGGTAATAGAAGCCGGCGCCGGAATGCACGGCTGCGCCGGTCACCCGCTCGATGTGCGGCTGGCCGAGGGCACGTTCGACGAAACTGGCCACGCGGTCGCGCTGGCGGGTACTGATCAACGGACCAATTTCGTTGTCGGCGTCGCGTTTGCCGGCGAAGCGCAGGCTGCTGACCGCTGCGCCGAGTTCGGCCACCAGTCGGTCGTGAATCCCGGCCTGTGCATAAATCCGGCAGGCGGCGGTGCAGTCCTGGCCGGCGTTGTAATAACCGTAGGTGCGCACGCCGTCGACCACGGCTTGAATGTCCGCATCGTTGCAGACGATCACCGGCGCCTTGCCGCCGAGTTCGAGGTGCGTGCGCTTCAGGGTTTTCGCAGCGGCTTGCAGGATTTTTTGCCCGGTGACGATATCGCCGGTCAGCGACACCATGCGGATTTTCGGGTGACTGACCAAGTGGCTGCCAACGCCTTCACCACCGCCACAAATGATGTTGATCACGCCGCGCGGCAGGATCTCCGCCAGTGCGGGCGCCAGGGCCAGAATCGACAGCGGCGTGTGCTCGGACGGTTTGAACACCAGCGTATTGCCGGCGGCGAGGGCGGGGGCGATTTTCCACGCGGCCATCATGATCGGGTAATTCCACGGCGCGATGGACGCAACCACCCCAATAGGATCGCGGCGCACCATGCTGGTGTAACCCGGCAAGTATTCGCCACTGAGCTGGCCGGTCTGGCAGCGCACGGCACCGGCGAAGAAGCGGAACACGTCGACCGTCGCGCTCAAGTCGTCCTGACGGGCCAGGTGCAAGGGTTTGCCGCAGTTCAGGGATTCGAGGCGGGCGAGCAGGTCGGCTTGTTTTTCGATGGCGTTGGCAATGTCCAGCAGCAGGTTCGAGCGCTGCTGCGGCGTGGTCCGCGACCAACTGGCGAACGCACGATGGGCCGCGAGGATCGCGGCTTCGACTTGCTCGGTGCTGGCTTCGGCGATGTGCGTCAGCACCTCGCCGGTGGCCGGATTGAGGATCGGTTCGACAAAACCCTGACCCGCGACCAGTTCGCCATCGATCAACAACGCGGTGAACAACGGGGTCTGCGTGCCAGCCATTTTTCGGGATCTCTTTTCTTGTGTGGCCATGCTGCTCCCAGTGACTGGGGCCGGCCGTCTTATAGATGCACCAAGACTAGTGCCCGGACCCGAGGTCGACAAATACTAAATACTGAAGGTGGCGTTCGATTAAATAGATGGCTTGCGCCCGCCGTGGGGTTGCTCGCGAGCGACCGTCAGAAACGGGTCCACCAGCGCCGGGCGCGCCGTGCCACGGCGCCAGGCCAGGCCGACGTCGAGGGTCTGGCTGAGATCGGCGATGGGCCGCGCTTCGATGATGTCGCCCTCCAATGACCATGGGCGGTACGTCATGTCGGGCTGGATCGACACGCCCAATCCGGCGGCGACCAGGCTTCGCACCGCCTCGGTCGAAGCGGTCCTGAGGGTGATGCGCGGTTGAAGCGACGCCGCCGACCACATGCGCTGGGCATTGCGATCCATTTCATCGACGTTCAGCTGTATCAGTGGCTCACGGGCGACGTCGGCGAGGTTGATGCTGTCGTGTTCCAGCAGCGGATGCTGGGCCGGCAACCATAATCGATGGGGCGAATGGGTCAGCACTTCCGTTTGCAGGGCGTGACGGTCCTCGAGGTTGGAGAGGATCAGCACGCCGACATCGATCTCGCCGCTGACCAGCAAATGCTCGATGTACGGGCGCTCGTCCTCCATCACGCGGATCTCGACGTTGGGGTAGGCGCGTTGAAAACGGGTGAGCAAATCCGCGAGATAGTAACCGGCGACGAGGCTGGTCACGCCGATGATCAATTGCCCGGCGACCTGGTCGGTGCTTTGTTGCAGGCTGCGCTTGGCGTTGTCCACCGTCGCCAGAATCAAGTGCGCCTGGCGTAGGAATTGATGTCCTTGGTGGGTCAGAGTCATGCCCTTGGCATGACGGTTGAACAGTCCGACGCCGATTTCCTGCTCCAGTTGCTGGATGGCCAGGGTCAGTGTCGATTGGGAAATGAACGCAGTTTGCGCGGCGGCCGAGATCGAGCCGGTCTCGGCCACGGCGATGAAATGGCGAATCTGACGCAAGGTCATCATGAAGAATTACCCGGTGGGCGGTTTTTATAGATTCACTCGAGTGTATATCTTTTTAATCGATGGGCTTTTTTGCGTTACAGGAGATGAGCAACATCTGGAAGCACTCTCACCGGGAAGGGTTGGGCACTTTCGATCTAGGCTGGTGGCCTTAAGTGTCGGTAAACCCCTTTCGTGGAGGTGGCAAAAATGATTACCCGTGGATTGCTCGATCAACTACTCAAGTCCGGCCAGGACCTGCTGCAGAACAAGGCGGGTGGTGCACAGAACAAGGCTTCCAGCGGCGGCCTGGGTGGGCTGCTCGGCGGCAGCGGTGGCTCGGGCGGCCTTGGCAGTTTGCTCTCGGGCGCCGGTGGAGGTGCACTGGCGGCGGGCGCCATGGGGCTGTTGATCGGCAACAAAAAGGTTCGCAAAGTCGGCGGCAAAGTCGCCATTTACGGCGGCCTCGCAGCGCTGGGCGTCATTGCCTACAAGGCTTACGGTAACTGGCAGGCCCAGCAGGGCGCTGCACCTCGGGGCGAACCGCAAACGGTGGACCGGGTTCCGGCCGCCCAGGTCGAGCAACACAGTCAGGCGATCCTCAAGGCGCTGGTGGCCGCGGCCAAGGCTGATGGTCATGTCGATGAGCGCGAGCGCGCGTTGATCGAAGGCGAGTTCACCAAGCTCGACAACGATCAGGAGCTGCAACACTGGCTGCACGCCGAGCTCAACAAGCCGCTCGATCCAACCGATGTGGCGCGCGCCGCCAGCACCCCGGAAATGGCCGCCGAGATGTACATCGCCAGCGTGATGCTGGTGGACGAAGAGAACTTCATGGAGAAGTCCTACCTGGATGAACTCGCTCGGCAGCTGAAGCTGGAGCCGGGTTTGAAGGCCGAGCTGGAAAAGCAGGTACGCCAGGCTGCCCTTTAAGGCTCAAGATCGCCATCGTCGGAATGCCGCCCAGACCTAGCCCGCGATGGCGTCACCAGGCGCGTCACTTCATTCAAAGCCACCGCCAACGTTTTTCCTCGAGATGAGAAGCGCCACGCATCCGTCTTATAAATGAAACACCGCCCTCGGCTATACTCCCCGGCATTTGAAATGGCCCCGAGGACTGACTGTGAAGAACTGGACGTTGCGCCAACGCATTTTGGCGAGCTTTGCGGTGATTATCGCCATCATGCTGCTGATGGTCGTCGTCTCGTATTCGCGGTTGCTGAAGATTGAAGCGAGCGAAGCCAGCGTTCGCGACGACGCGTTGCCCGGTTTGTATTACAGCTCAATGGTGCGTAGCGCCTGGGTAGACACTTACCTGCAAACCCAGGAAATGCTCGGCTTGAAAGAAGGGCAGGGTTTTAGCGCTGAAGAGGCCGAAAAATCCAAAACCTATCAAGCGCACCTGCAGGAGCAGATGGCCCGATATCAGGAAACCGTGACGACCGATGAAGACAAGGTCGAGTACGCCGTCTTCGAAAAGCTCCATGAGAACTACCACAAAGTCCTGGCCGCAGTGCACGACCTGCACAAGCGTAATCAGGAGGTCGAAGCCATCAAGATGTTCAACGAGCAGCTGACCCCGGCCTGGACCGCAGGTCGCATGAAGCTCAACGACATCATTCGCGAAAACAAAGCAGTGGCAGATGTTGATGTTGCGAACATCGATGATGCCGTGATCACCGCGAAAGTCATCATGGGCATCTCCCTGCTGGTGGCGATATTGGCCGCCGGCCTCTGCGGTCTGTTGCTGATGCGCGCGATCATGGCGCCGATGAACCGCATCGTGCAGATCCTCGAAATCATGCGCACCGGCGACCTCAGCAGCCGCTTGAACCTGGAGCGCAAGGACGAATTCGGCGCCGTGGAAACCGGCTTCAACGACATGATGACCGAGCTGACGTCGCTGGTGTCCCAGGCTCAACGCTCGTCGGTGCAGGTCACCACGTCGGTCACCGAGATCGCCGCCACCTCCAAGCAACAACAAGCCACCGCTACGGAAACCGCCGCCACCACCACGGAAATCGGCGCGACATCCCGTGAAATCGCCGCCACCTCGCGGGATCTGGTACGCACCATGACCGAAGTGTCCACCGCTGCCGATCAGGCCTCGGTGGCTGCCGGTTCCGGACAGCAGGGCCTGGCGCGGATGGAAGAAACCATGCATTCGGTGATGGGCGCAGCCGATCTGGTCAACGCCAAACTGGCGATCCTCAACGAAAAGGCCGGCAACATCAATCAGGTGGTGGTGACCATCGTCAAGGTCGCCGACCAGACCAACCTTCTTTCCTTGAACGCGGCCATTGAAGCCGAGAAGGCCGGTGAATACGGCCGCGGGTTTGCCGTGGTCGCCACCGAAGTGCGGCGTCTGGCGGACCAGACCGCCGTGGCCACTTATGACATCGAGCAGATGGTGCGCGAGATCCAGTCGGCGGTATCGGCGGGGGTCATGGGAATGGACAAGTTTTCCGAAGAAGTGCGCCGCGGCATGTCCGAGGTGCAGCAGGTCGGCGAACAGCTGTCGCAGATCATCCATCAGGTTCAGGCGCTGGCGCCGCGGGTGTTGATGGTCAACGAAGGCATGCAGGCCCAGGCCACCGGTGCCGAACAGATCAACCACGCGCTGGTGCAGTTGGGCGATGCCAGCAGCCAGACCGTCGAGTCCCTGCGCCAGGCCAGTTTTGCCATCGACGAACTGAGCCAGGTGGCCGTCGGGCTGCGTAGCGGCGTTTCGCGATTCAAAGTCTGATGAGCGAACTCACGGCCAAACGCACCGCCGTGAAGCCGGCGATGCAGGCGTTGTTTCTGCTGTTTCGCATCGGCAGCGAACGCTATGCCCTGCAAGCGATCGAGGTGGCGGAAGTGCTGCCGCGTCTGCCGTTGAAGCCGATTCCCCGCGCACCGGACTGGGTCGCCGGAGTGTTCGCCTATCGCGGCGCGGTGGTGCCGGTCATCGACCTCAGTGCGCTGACGTTCGGTTTGCCGGCTCAGGCCCGCACCAGCACGCGCCTGGTGCTGGTCAATTACCGCCCGGACGAAACCGTTGACGCGCAGTTGCTCGGGCTGATCCTGGAACAGGCGACCGACACGCTGCGCTGCAACCCGGCGGATTTCCAGCCTTATGGCCTCGACAATCGCCAGGCGCCTTACCTCGGACCTGTTCGCGAAGATGCGCAAGGTTTGCTGCAATGGGTGCGTGTCGCTGACCTGCTGGATGAACAGGTTCGCGCACTGCTGTTTCCGTCACCGCCACTGGATCCGGCGTTGTTTGAGGAGCGGCCATGAGCAGCGACCAGCGGTTTTTCGATTTTCTCAAGGAACGCATCGGCCTCGACGTAACCTCGGTGGGCCCGGCGATCATCGAGCGTGCCGTGCGCCAGCGCAGCACTGCATCGCGGTCGCAGACGGCCGATGAGTATTGGCACACCTTGCAGAGCTCGCTGGATGAGCAGCAAGCGCTGATCGAAGCGGTGATCGTTCCCGAAACCTGGTTTTTCCGTTACCCGGAATCCTTTGCCACCCTGGCGAAACTGGCGACCAAACGCCTGACCGACATCAACCACATGCGTGCGCTGCGAATCCTCAGCCTGCCGTGTTCCACTGGCGAAGAACCCTATTCCATTGCCATGGCGTTACTGGATGCCGGATTCAAGCCACACCAGTTCAAAGTCGAAGGCATGGACGTCAGCCCGCTGTCGGTGGAAAAAGCCAGGCGCGCGCTGTACGGCAAGAACTCGTTTCGTGGCCAGGACCTTGCTTTCCGCGAACGGCATTTCAGCGTTGCGGACGATGGCTACCGCCTCAGCGAGCGAGTCCTGGAACAGGTGCGTTTGCAGGTCGGCAATCTGCTGGATCCGGCGTTGCTGGCCAACGAACCACCGTATGACTTCGTGTTCTGCCGCAACCTGCTGATCTATTTCGATCAGCCGACTCAACAACAAGTCTTCGAAGTGCTCAAGCGTCTGACCCATGTCGATGGTGTGCTGTTTATCGGCCCGGCCGAGGGCAGTTTGCTGGGGCGCTTTGGCATGCGCTCGATTGGCATTGCGCAGTCTTTCGCGTTCAGTCGCCAGAGCGCCCCGGCGCCTGAACCTGTTCCAGCCTTTGTGCCGACACGGCTGCCGGCGCGCCAGCCGGTGCGCAGCGTGACGCCGCCGCCCGTTCGCAACCGGCCTTTCGCAACCGTGACGCCGCTGCCGTTGGTGGTGAAAGCCGTCAACCCGGACGCCGCCACGTTGCTGGCCAACATCGCCGCACTGGCCAACGAAGGCAAAAGCGCCGAAGCTCGCGCCGCGTGCGAACGCTATTTGCGCAGCCATGAACCGGTGGCCCAGGTGTTTTACTGGCTCGGCCTGCTCAGCGATGTTGCCGGCAGTGCTTTCGAAGCCCAGGGTTTCTATCGCAAGGCGTTGTACCTCGAACCGCAACATCCCGACGCGTTGATGCACCTGGCGGCCTTGCTGCAATCCCAGGGCGACACGGCGGGCGCCCGACGATTGCAGGACCGCGCCGCCCGCAGCGAGCGCGTAGACAGTGAGCGCAAACGATGACCGCCGACACCTTTAGCCTCACCCATGAAGATGCCCAGGCCATCGACGATTGCTGGAACCGCATCGGTATCCACGGCGACAAGTCCTGCCCGCTGCTGATCGACCATATTCACTGCCGCAACTGCGCGGTGTATTCGGCCGCCGCCACGCGTTTGCTTGACCGCTACGCGTTGCAGCAGGATGACTGCGGGCAAGTCTCGGTCGCGGTCGAAAGCGATGTGAAAACCCGCTCGCTGTTGATGTTCCGCCTCGGTGAAGAATGGCTGGGCCTGGCCACCCGCAGCCTGGTGGAAGTGGCGCCGCTGCAAGCCATCCATTCCCTGCCGCACCAGCGCTCCCGGGCCTTGCTTGGCGTGGCGAACGTGCGCGGCGCGCTGGTGGCGTGCCTCTCGCTGGTGGAACTGCTGGGGCTGGACGCCACCAGCAGCGTGGCTTCAGGCGCGCGC
Source organism: Pseudomonas sp. NFX71 (assembly GCF_048079215.1). Lineage (NCBI taxonomy): Bacteria > Pseudomonadati > Pseudomonadota > Gammaproteobacteria > Pseudomonadales > Pseudomonadaceae > Pseudomonas > Pseudomonas sp. NFX71. The sequence continues at coordinate 3,204,533 of NZ_CP182230.1, forward strand.
GTGATGCCGCGCATGTTGATCATTGCCGCCCACGGGGGGCCGGTGGTGGTGCCGGTGGATGAAGTCGACGGCATCCATGCCATCGACGAACGCACCCTCGACGCGGCGTCCCTCTCCGGTAGCCAGGCGAGCGCCAAATACACCCGTGGCGTGTTGCAATTCAAAGGTCGCAGCCTGCGCTGGCTGGATGAAGAACAGTTGCTGTCCGCCGTGACCCGGAGCCTCACATGACCCCCGAGCAAATGCGCGACGCCTCGTTGCTGGAACTGTTCAGCCTGGAAGCCGAAGCCCAGACCCAGGTGTTGAGCGCGGGTCTGCTGGCGCTTGAACGCGATCCGACCCAGGCCGTGCACCTCGAGTCGTGCATGCGTGCGGCCCACTCGCTCAAGGGCGCGGCGCGGATCGTCGGGGTCGATGCCGGGGTCAGCGTTGCCCATGTGATGGAAGATTGCCTGGTCAGTGCCCAGGAAGGCCGATTGTATCTGCGCCCCGAGCACATTGATGCCTTGCTGCAGGGCACCGATTTGCTGATGCGCATCGCTACGCCGAACAACGGGCCAACGCCGGCGGACATCGATAGTTATGTGGGCTTGATGGGGCGTCTGCTGGATCCGCTGGCACTTGCCGCGCCGATCAGCACGCCGATTGCGCCATTCATGACCGGTCCGGAAGTCCCATCCCTCGAACGGTTGACTCCAGAAATCGAGCCAGTCATCGCCGCGCCCGAAGCGCCGGAGGTGCCAGCCGAGCCCGTCGCACCGCGTAACACCAAGCGCACCACCGAAAACGGCGAGCGTGTCTTGCGGGTCACGGCCGAACGCTTGAACAGCCTGCTCGACCTGTCGAGTAAATCCCTGGTGGAAACCCTGCGGCTCAAACCGCACCTGGCCACCATGCAGCGTTTGAAACGCCTGCAGAACAACGGCCTGCGGGCACTGGAAAACCTCAACGTCCACCTCAAGGAGCAGGCCTTGAGCCTGGAGGCCCGGGAAGCCCTCGAAGATGCTCGGCGGTTGCTGGCGGAATCCCAGCAATTGCTGGTGGAAAAAAACGCCGAACTGGATGAGTTCGCCTGGCAGGCCAGTCAACGGGCGCAGGTGTTGTACGACACTGCGCTGGCCTGTCGCATGCGGCCGTTTGCCGATGTGCTGACCGGCCAGGTGCGCATGGTCCGTGACCTGGGTCGCAGCCTTGGCAAACAGGTACGTCTGGAGATCGAGGGCGAGAAAACCCAGGTCGACCGCGACGTTCTGGAAAAACTCGAAGCGCCGCTGACGCACCTGCTGCGCAATGCCGTCGATCACGGCATTGAATCCCCGGGGCAACGGTTGCTGGCCGGCAAACCTGAAGAAGGTTTGATCCGCCTGCGCGCGTCCCATCAGGCCGGTCTGCTGGTACTGGAATTGAGCGATGACGGCAACGGCGTCGATCTGGAAAAGGTCCGCCGCAGCATCATCGAACGTCAGTTGTCTCCGCCGGAAACCGCCGCGCAGTTGAGCGAAGAGGAACTGCTGACGTTTCTGTTCCTGCCGGGTTTCAGCCTGCGGGACAAGGTCACCGAAGTGTCTGGGCGCGGCGTCGGGCTGGACGCGGTTCAGCACATGGTTCGTCAGCTGCGCGGCGCGGTGGTGCTGGAGCAGGCGGCGGGCGAGGGCAGCCGTTTCCACCTCGAAGTGCCGCTGACGCTGTCGGTGGTGCGCAGTCTGGTGGTGGAAGTCGGCGACGAGGCGTATGCGTTTCCGCTGGCTCACATCGAGCGCATGTGCGATCTGGAGCCGGCGGACATCGTGCAGGTCGAAGGCCGTCAGCACTTCTGGTACGAAGGCCGGCACGTCGGATTGGTCGCCGCAAGCCAATTGCTCCAGCGCCCGGCAAATCAGAACAGTCACCAAACGCTCAAGGTCGTGGTGATCCGCGAGCGTGATGCGATCTACGGCGTCGCGGTCGAGCGGTTCATCGGCGAGCGCACGCTGGTGGTTTTGCCGCTGGACGAACGTCTGGGCAAGGTGCAGGACATTTCTGCCGGCGCCTTGCTCGACGACGGTTCGGTGGTGCTGATTGTCGACGTCGAAGACATGCTGCGGTCCGTGGATAAACTGCTCAATACCGGTCGCCTGGAACGTATTGCCCGCCATAGTAATCAGGCGCCCGAAGCGGCGCGCAAACGGGTGCTGGTGGTCGACGATTCGCTGACCGTTCGCGAGTTGCAGCGCAAATTGTTGGTCAATCGCGGCTACGACGTGGCCGTGGCGGTGGATGGCATGGATGGCTGGAACGCCCTGCGTTCGGAGGATTTCGATCTGCTGATTACCGATATCGACATGCCGCGCATGGATGGCATCGAACTGGTGTCTTTATTGCGCCGGGACAATCGATTGCAATCGCTGCCGGTTATGGTGGTGTCTTACAAGGACCGTGAAGAAGACCGTCGTCGTGGACTGGACGCCGGGGCCGACTATTATCTAGCCAAAGCCAGTTTTCATGACGACGCCCTGCTTGATGCAGTGGTTGAGCTCATCGGAGGAGCGCGGGCATGAAAATCGCAATCGTCAACGACATGCCCATGGCGGTAGAGGCTTTGCGCCGTGCCTTGGCGTTTGAGCCAGCGCACGAGGTGATCTGGGTCGCCGGCAATGGGGCCGAAGCGGTGCAACGTTGCGTGGAAAACACCCCGGACCTGATCCTGATGGACCTGATCATGCCGGTGATGGATGGCGTCGAGGCGACCCGACGGATCATGGCGGAGACGCCGTGCGCCATTGTGATTGTCACGGTCGACCGCCAGCAGAACGTGCATCGGGTGTTCGAGGCCATGGGGCATGGGGCGCTGGATGTGGTGGATACGCCCGCGATCGGTGCCGGCAATGCCCAGGAAGCCGCGGCGCCGCTACTGCGCAAGATCCTGAACATCAGCTGGCTGATCGGCGGCAAGGGTAATCAGGTGCGACCCGCGCCGAGTCCGTTGCGCCACTCGGGCTCCCGACAGAAATTGATCGCCATCGGTTCGTCCGCGGGCGGCCCTGCGGCGCTGGAAGTGCTGCTAAAGGGCTTGCCGCGAGATTTTACGGCGGCCATTGTGCTGGTCCAGCATGTCGACCAGGTGTTCGCCGCCGGCATGGCCGAATGGCTCAGCAGTGCCAGCGGCCTTAACGTGCGCCTGGCCCAGGAGGGGGAGCCGCCGCAGCCGGGCACCGTGTTGCTGGCCGGCACCAACCACCATATTCGCCTGCTGAAAAACGGCACGCTGGCGTACACCGCCGAGCCGGTCAACGAGATCTATCGGCCCTCGATCGATGTGTTTTTCGAGAGCGTGGCCAGTTACTGGAACGGCGATGCCGTGGGTGTTTTGTTGACCGGGATGGGGCGCGATGGCGCGCAGGGGCTTAAACTCATGCGTCAACAGGGCTACCTGACCATCGCTCAGGACCAACAAAGCAGCGCAGTCTATGGCATGCCGAAAGCGGCAGCGGCCATCGACGCGGCTGTGGAGATTCGCCCGCTGGACAAGATAGCGCCACGATTGCTGGAGATTTTCGCCAAATGACTACGCTTAGCAGCAATCCTGGTCCAGGTAGTACTCAGGTGACCGAACATGACTGACTTACAGCTCGACGGCTTCAAAACCGACGAAAACGCCGCGATGGTGTTGTTGGTGGACGATCAGGCCATGATCGGCGAGGCGGTTCGCCGCGGGTTGTCGAATGAAGAAAACATCGACTTCCACTTCTGCGCCGATCCGCATCAGGCGATTGCCCAGGCAATCCGGATCAAGCCGACCGTGATCCTGCAGGATCTGGTCATGCCCGGCCTCGACGGCCTGAGTCTGGTGCGTGAATACCGCAATCACCCGGCCACCAAGGATATTCCGATCATTGTGCTGTCGACCAAGGAGGACCCGCTGATCAAAAGCGCGGCATTCGCGGCCGGGGCCAATGATTATCTGGTGAAACTACCGGACAACATCGAGCTGGTGGCGCGTATTCGCTATCACTCGCGCTCCTACATGACCCTGTTGCAACGCGATGCGGCGTACCGCGCGTTGCGGGTCAGCCAGCAGCAATTGCTCGACACCAACCTGGTGCTGCAACGCCTGATGAACTCGGACGGCCTGACCGGGCTGTCGAACCGTCGTCACTTCGACGAGTACCTGGAGCTGGAGTGGCGCCGTTCGTTGCGTGATCAGAGCCAATTGTCGTTGCTGATGATCGATGTGGACTACTTCAAGTCCTACAACGACAACTTTGGCCACCTCGAAGGCGACGAAGCCTTGCGCAAGGTCGCCACAGCCATCCGTGACGCCAGCGCCCGGCCTTCGTACCTGCCGGCCCGTTATGGCGGTGAAGAATTTGCGCTGGTCCTGCCCAACACCACGCCGGGGGGCGCGCGACTGGTCGCGGAGAAACTGCGCCAGACCGTGGCCGCGCTGAAGATCCCGCACATTTCACCGACCGAAGGCTCAAGCCTGACCATCAGCATCGGCCTGTCGACCATGACCCCACAACCGGGCGCCGATTGCCGGCAATTGATCTCGGCGGCGGACAAGGGGCTGTACCTGGCGAAGAACAATGGGCGTAATCAGGTCGGCATCGAGTAACCCGCGACCGGATCTCCGCCTGGCAAATTCCCCCTGTGGCGAGGGAGCTTGCTCCCGCCGGGTCGCGCAGCGGCCTTTTTCACCGAAGGGACTGCTGCGCAGTCCAGCGGGAGCGAGCTCCCTCGCCACAGGTTGCTCGGTGTCCGCTTTAATCAATCGCCGCTAAAGCCGCCAGGCGGGCTGCCGAGACAGTCTGATTACGTTATACTCGCCGGCTTTCAAAAGTTCGCCAACGAGTGCTGCCCGCCATGGAAATCAACCCGATCCTTAACAGTATCAAGGACCTGTCCGAGCGCTCCGAAACTATTCGGGGGTATCTTTGACTACGATCAAAAGCATGAGCGTCTGACTGAAGTCAATCGCGAGCTTGAAGATCCGTCTGTCTGGAACAACCCGTCGTACGCTCAGGAACTGGGCCGCGAGCGGTCCCTGCTGGCGCAGATCGTCGAAACCCTCGACGAAATGCACACCGGCCTGGCCGACGCCAAAGACCTGCTGCTGATGTCCGCAGAGGAAGAAGACCAGGCCGCCGTCGATGACGTCGCCGCCGAAGTCGAGCGTCTGCGCGAGTCCCTGGAAAAACTCGAATTCCGTCGCATGTTCAGCGGTGAAATGGACGCCAACAACGCCTACCTGGACATCCAGGCCGGCTCCGGCGGCACCGAGGCCCAGGACTGGGCCAACATCCTGCTGCGCATGTACCTGCGCTGGGCTGACAAACGCGGTTTCGACGCGACCATCATGGAACTGTCGGCCGGTGAAGTCGCCGGGATCAAGGGCGCCACCGTGCACATCAAGGGCGAATACGCCTTTGGCTGGCTGCGTACCGAAATCGGCGTGCACCGTCTGGTGCGCAAGAGCCCGTACGACTCGGGCAACCGCCGTCACACCTCGTTCTCGGCCGTGTTCGTGTCGCCGGAAATCGATGACAACATCGAAATCGACATCAACCCGTCGGACCTGCGCATCGACACCTACCGCTCCTCCGGTGCCGGTGGTCAGCACGTAAACACCACCGACTCGGCCGTACGGATTACCCACGTACCGACCAACACCGTGGTCAGCTGCCAGAACGAACGCTCCCAGCACGCCAACAAAGACACCGCGATGAAAATGTTGCGGGCGCGCTTGTACGAGCAGGAAGTGCAGAAACGCAATGCCGCCTCGCAAGCCCTGGAAGAGACCAAGTCGGACATCGGCTGGGGTCACCAGATCCGCTCCTACGTTCTCGATGCGTCGCGAATCAAGGATTTGCGCACTAACATCGAACGCAGCGATTGCGACAAGGTGCTCGACGGCGACATCGACGAATACCTGGTGGCGAGCCTGAAACAAGGGCTGTAACCGCCAGTCAAGACCTCAAGTCCCCCGTCATCGGCGGGGGCAACGAACCTGTGATGGAATTTTTAAAGACATGAGCGACCTAGAACTCGACCCGCAAGCCCTGCAACAGGAAGAAAACTCCCTGATCGCCCTGCGCAAGGAAAAGCTTGCCGCCGAGCGCGCCAAGGGCAATGCCTTCCCGAACGACTTCCGCCGCGACAACTACTGCGAAGACTTGCAGAAACAGTACGCGGACAAGACCAAGGAAGAGCTCGCAGAGGCTGCAATCCCGGTCAAGGTTGCCGGTCGCATCATGCTCAACCGTGGCTCGTTCATGGTGATCCAGGACATGTCCGGTCGCATCCAGGTTTACGTCAACCGTAAAACCCTGTCCGAAGAAACCCTGGCGGCGGTGAAAACCTGGGACCTGGGCGACATCATTGCCGCCGAAGGCACCCTGGCCCGTTCCGGCAAGGGCGACCTGTACGTTGAAATGACCAGCGTGCGCCTGCTGACCAAATCCCTGCGCCCGTTGCCCGACAAGCACCATGGCCTGTCCGACACCGAACAGCGCTACCGCCAGCGTTACGTTGACCTGATCGTCAACGATGACGTACGCCAGACCTTCCGCGTGCGTTCGCAAGTGATTGCGCACATCCGCAGCTTCCTGATGAAGCGCGACTTCCTCGAAGTCGAAACGCCGATGCTGCAAACCATCCCGGGTGGCGCGGCCGCCAAGCCGTTCGAAACGCACCACAACGCGCTGGACATGGAAATGTTCCTGCGTATCGCGCCTGAGCTGTACCTCAAGCGCCTGGTGGTTGGCGGTTTCGAGAAAGTGTTCGAGATCAACCGCAACTTCCGCAACGAAGGCGTTTCGACTCGCCACAACCCTGAATTCACCATGTTGGAGTTCTACCAGGCGTACGCCGACTACGAAGACAACATGGACCTGACCGAAGAACTGTTCCGCGAGCTGGCGCAGCTGGTGCTGGGCAGCACCGACGTGCCGTACGGCGACAAGGTGTTCCACTTCGGCGAACCGTTCGTGCGTCTGTCGGTGTTCGACTCGATCCTCAAGTACAACCCTGAGCTGACCGCTGACGACCTGACCGACATCGAAAAGGCCCGCGCCATCGCCAAGAAGGCCGGCGCCAAGGTGCTGGGCTTCGAAGGCCTGGGCAAGCTGCAGGTGATGATTTTCGAAGAGCTGGTCGAGCACAAGCTGGAGCAGCCGCACTTCATTACCCAGTACCCGTTCGAAGTGTCGCCGCTGGCCCGTCGTAACGATGACAACCCGAACGTCACCGACCGTTTCGAGCTGTTCATCGGCGGCCGTGAAATCGCCAACGCCTACTCCGAGTTGAACGACGCGGAAGACCAGGCGGAGCGCTTCATGGCGCAGGTGGCCGACAAGGACGCCGGCGACGACGAAGCCATGCACTACGACGCTGACTTCGTTCGCGCGTTGGAGTACGGCATGCCGCCAACGGCGGGTGAAGGGATCGGCATCGACCGCCTGGTGATGCTGTTGACCAACTCCCCGTCGATCCGCGACGTGATCCTGTTCCCGCACATGCGGCCGCAAGCGTAAGTGTTTCAATTAAAAAGCCGCCTGAAATGGGCGGCTTTTTATTGCCTGTCTGGTACAAACGTATCAATTGGTTACTTTTGAAGTAAGAGAGGAATACCTGCCGTGAATCGCGCAATGGCTCAAGAAGGTGCAGCGGGTGTCGCCACTGCGGTCGCTGAAAGTGTTCAGTACCAGGGCCGCAAGGCCAGCCGCCAGGGCAGTGAGCAGCGTCGACAGGACATTCTCGATGCCGCCATGCGTATTGTCGTGCGCGATGGCGTGCGGGCCGTTCGTCACCGTGCGGTCGCCGCTGAAGCCGGTGTGCCATTGTCGGCCACCACCTACTATTTCAAGGACATCGATGACCTGCTCACCGATACCTTCGCCCAATACGTGGAGCGCAGCGCGGCGTTCATGGCCAAGTTGTGGGTCAACAATGAAGGCCTTCTGCGCGAGATGGTCGTCAGCGGCGACGGCAGTGCCGAATCGCGCTCGCAACTGGCGGATGATATTGCGCGGTTGATGGCGGACTATGTCCATCGGCAACTGATCAACCGCCGCGAACACCTGATGGCCGAGCAAGCGTTTCGTCAGGAAGCGTTGCTCAACCCCCGCCTGGCGGAGTTGGTGCGCTCGCACCAGCAAATTCTCCTGCAGGGCACGTGTCAGCTTTTCCAGGTTTTGGGTTCCCGTGAACCCCAACAAGATGCCAAAGTGTTGACGGCGATTATCGGACGGATGGAATATCAGGGGCTGCTCAACGAAGCCGAGCCTGCCGCCGAAGCCGAAATGCTCGGCATCCTGACGCGGTACATGCATTTGGTATTGGCATCGGTGTGATCCATTGTGGTGCCCGCTTCCACAGGTTCGGTGGCCACATCAAGCCGGCGTATGTTTCAAAGGGAGTGTTGAATGAAAGCCTGGCGCGTCGTTGTGATCGCCTTGTCGTTCCTGCTGCTCAGTGGCTGCCTGGTGACTTTCAAGGAGCCACTGCCCACGAGCGACCCTGCGCCCAAGGGATTACTCGGCAAATGGACCAGCACCAACGCCTGGGGCGAACCGATGAACCTGGAGCTGACACGTATCGGCGACAATCGCTATCAGGCGGTCAGCTACTTCAAGGCCAAACCCAAGGAGCGCGAAGCCTATCCCTTCACCGTCTCGCGCCATGGCAGCCGCTGGTACCTGTCGGCGAAAGTGCCGGCGCAGTTCGGCGGGCATTTCACCATTGCCGGTTTTGAACTCACCGACAAGCACGAACTGGTGGTCTACAACCTCGACCTCGAGCAGATCAACCAGGCCCTGGGGCAGAAAGCTCTCAGCGGCGAGGGCTTTCAGACGGACGATGGCGACGGCGTGCTGATCAACACCGACATGGATCAGGTCTTCGCTTACCTCGATGATCCGGCCAACTCCGATGTCTTCGTCGAGGCCGTGCGCTATCAGCGCCTGGCCAAAGCCAAATAAACCCAGCACATAACGGTTTCTTACAGGAGTTTCGGGTGGACGATTACCAGCAGACGATACGCATGTTGTCCGATCGCATTGTGCTGGCGCAGACGCCGATTCGCGTCCTGGATGCGGTGAAGTGGGACGAAAGCATCCGCAAGGGTTTCCTCAAGGGCAAGGGCAAGGAAATGCCGGCGGTGGACCGCGATTACTACCTCAATCGCCCGCTGTCGTTCGATTCCAGCAAAGTGAAGCTGGAGTTCCAGAACATCGAGCGTGACATCACCCGCCAGCTCGGCCAGTTCAACCCGGTCGGCCAGATCATGCGGCGCATGTGCAAGGAATACCGGATGGTGGTGCGCATGCTCGAAGCACGCGGCACCGAGGACTTCGGCCTGATTTCCCAAGAGTTGTACGGCGCGGCGTCCGATGCGTTTCACGCGGGGGACCCGACCCTGTCCGACCTGGGCCTGATGCTCTCCGATTACCTGAACAACATCGATGGCCGGGGCGATCTGAAGGATGAACCGAAGATCCTAACCGCCAAGGATGCCGTGCATTTGCTGCAAACCCGGCTGAGCAAAGTGTTTGGCGAGGCCGAGGAAACCATTCGGGTGTTCGAGTCCGACGGGATTGTTGCCGATGCGGCGGCCGGCGCCGACTACATCAAGATCCGCACTGACGCGATGTTCAACGAGCGCGACGTACGCGCCCTCGAAGTCCATGAAGGGCTGGTGCATGTCGGCACTACGCTCAACGGTCTGAACCAACCGATCTGCACCTTCCTGTCCAAGGGGCCTCCGTCGTCGACCGTGACCCAGGAAGGCCTGGCGATCCTGATGGAAATCATCACCTTCGCCTCCTACCCGAGCCGTCTGCGCAAACTGACCAACCGCACCCGCGCCATTCACATGGTGGAGGAGGGCGCAGACTTCCTGCAGATCTTCGAGTTCTTCCGCGAACAGGGCTTTGAGATGGCGGAAAGCTACGGCAACGCCAGTCGGGTTTTCCGTGGTTCGGTACCGAACGGTCTGCCATTTACCAAAGACTTGTCCTACCTCAAGGGCTTTATCATGGTTTACAACTACATTCAGTTGGCCGTGCGCAAGGGCAAGCTTGAGCAAGTGCCGTTGCTGTTTTGCGGCAAGACCACGCTGGAGGACATGCGCACCTTGCGCCAGTTGGTCGATGAAGGATTGGTGGTGCCGCCCAAATATCTGCCGGAACAGTTCCGCGACATGAATGCGTTGTCGGCGTGGATGTGCTTCTCCAACTTCTTGAACCACCTGAGCCTGGACCGGATCGAAGCGGATTACTCCAATATTTTGTGACGATAATGCAATCTACTGTGGGAGCGAGCCTGCTCGCGATAGCGGCCTGACATTCAACATTGATGTTGCCTGATACACCGCTATCGCGAGCAGGCTCGCACACAGGGGAAAGGTGTATTTCCACCCAAATTTTCGCGGAGTTTCAACGGATGAGAATCCTCGGCATCCTTTGCCTTCTCCTGACCCTCGGCGGTTGCAGCTCCTTGCTGTTCTACCCCGAACCCGGCCAGTTGTTCACCCCGGAAAAAGCCAAACTCGAATACCGTGACGTGACCCTGGTCACCGCTGATGGCCTCAAGCTGCACGGCTGGTGGCTGCCGGCGAAAAAAGGCGTCGAGGTCAAAGGCACGGTGCTGCACCTGCACGGCAACGGCGGCAATCTGCCCATGCATCTGGGCGGCAGCTGGTGGTTGCCGGAAGAGGGCTATCAAGTGCTGCTGATCGATTATCGCGGCTACGGTTTGTCCGAAGGCGAACCGAGTTTGCCGGCGATCTATCAGGACATCGACGCCGCGTTCAAATGGCTCGACCAGGCGCCGGAGGTCAAAGGCAAACCGCTGATCCTGCTCGGGCAAAGCCTCGGTGGCTCAATGGCCGTGCACTACCTGGTTCAGCATCCCGAACGCCAGAAACAACTCAAGGCCTTTGTCCTCGACGGGGTGCCCGCCAGTTATCGCAGCATCGGCCAGTTCGCCCTCAGCAATTCCTGGCTGACCTGGGCGTTCCAGGTGCCGCTGTCGTGGCTGGTACCGGACGGTGACAGCGCGATCCACTCCATGGAGCAGCTCAATGGCGTGCCGAAACTGATCTACCACAGCATCGACGATCCGATCGTGCCTCTTTCCAATGGCATCCGTCTGTATCAAGCTGCGCCGCCGCCGCGGGTGCTGCAACTGACCCGTGGTGGGCATGTGCAGACGTTCGCCGACCCGGTCTGGCGCAAAGTCATGCTGCGATACCTCGATGACCCGCAGCATTTCAACGGTCTGCGCCGCCTGGGTGAAATCCCCAATTACCCGGCACCCCCGAATTCAGAAGATGAACCACCAGAGAGCCCGCAATGAGTGAAGAACGTAACGCCATCCCGCTGATCATCACCGGTATCTGCAGCATCCTCGGCACCGTGGGGGCCCTGTGGTGGTACGGCTACCTGCACTTCGCCAAACCCGAGGACGCGCTGCTGCTGAGCGAATTCACCATGCTCAAGACCGTGCCGGGCGAAGACTACAAAGTTTCCCTGGAGCCGGCGGCGCAAGTGGCGCAGTGCATCGATGGCGTGCTGGTCATGTTCGACACCGAGCAGAAAGGCCTGACCGGTGTGTTGGTCAACAGCAAGAGAAAAGCCGTGCGCTGCATGGGGCAGGAAACGCCACAGAAGCTGGAGCCGTAGAAAGCGGCATAACGGCTCCCCTTCGGTCAACAGTGATTGAAGGGGACCGTTGGTTCATTTATTTACCCGTACGAGCAAAACAACCTAGGGGGCGACTTCAAAGTCGACGTAGTTGTACGGCGATGGGTTGAGGCCCATGACTTGCTGTACGCGCCCCTCGTACTTGCTGGCTGGTAATTGCGCTAGTGTTGAACTCCAGACTCCCGTGGCGTCTGCAACGGTGTTGATCACGTTCCACTTGCTTTCCCCAGACTTTCTATAGCCAATGACCATCCAGGCGCCGGGAGAACCCGTGCCTGAAAAAACGATGGGGTTTTGAGCGGCTGGCGCTCCCGCTACAGGTTTTTGAATGTTGGGCGGCGGTAAAGCCGTGAAGCAACCAGGCAGTGCCTCTCCGTTCACCGCAACGGCAAAGATCGCTCCTTGATCAGAACGTGAACAAAACCCGACAGAGATTTTTGCCTCCTCATCTTTCAAAATTCTGTTTCCTAACAGTGTCGGATCAGCTGTGGAAGCTGTTTCCGGTGTGGCGTCCAGTTGTGTGTTCAAAACAGCCGTTCCCATATTGGTGTACCTCACCCAGACGCCGTTGACTCGATTGTCAGAAGGTGGAAAGTTGTCGAAAGGCGTCGGTTTGCGGTATTCAAAAGCCAGTTGTGTTGGCGCCAACCCCGGACGATTGATGAGGTACAACTGCGGACCCTCCTGACCCAGTACACCCAGGCGATAGAGGCCGGTACGTTCGATCACGGCAACTTGCTTGTTATCCAGCCAGCCGGAATACCAGCGGTTGTTCGCAGGGTAGAGTGTTGCTCCACCTGAAACCGTATCTCCCGTGTCGCCATACCCATTCCTGGTGCAGTTGGCTGGGGCTGTCACAGTGTCGCCGTCTGTCGGGCATCGGGAGTACGTGTACCCATGGGAATATCCCAGGTTATGTCCGAACTCATGTTTGAACAAATGTGGGCTACCTTGACCGTAAACACCCATGTACCGCCCAGGTACATAAGCACTTGCCATCCCCCTACAAGAAATGACATTGATCAGATAATCGAAATTTTTCGGATCAAGCCCATGTGCCCTCGCAGCTTTCTCTCCTTCTGCAATGGACAATGCCATCGGATAAGACGGCCCCCCGCTTTGACATTCTTCCGGCCGAGGACCAGAGGTATAGGAGATTACCTGGCCTTCCAGGGTCAACTTTCCGCCTGACGCAGCCAGGATGTAGGTGCGTAATGAATTTGGGTCTGTAGAAAGGGTATCTTTTAGGGTTAGAGGCGTATCCAGAATGGTTTCACCTTGCCAGTTAACCACGCTGACCAGAACCTTTTTGACCCCTACAACGGGTCGCTGATTGACGCCCGGCTTGGGCAAGGGAATGTCGTTGGGTATGGCGTCTCTATCGTCATACGCAAAATCATTCAGACGTCCATCGTGCTGCACGCAGCCTGCAAGGATTGACGCTATACAAAACATCACTGTTTTACGCATGATTCGGCTCCCTATGCACTCAAAAAGTACGTGAGCCAAACTAAATGCGAATAGAGAACTCGACAACTGTCATAAATGACAGTCGTAAAAAAGCCCCGCCTGATCAGATCAGGCGGGGCTTTTGCGTTTCAGCGGGTTCAGCCTAGTTCGAGCTGACTGCCGAACGCGGGATCACCGGCTGGTTGTCGTTGGAAATGGTCACTTCCACGCGACGGTTCATCGCACGACCCGAGACGCTGCTGTTTTCAGCAACCGGGTATTCCATGCCGTAACCCTGGGCAACAATGCGCGCAGGATCTACGCCCATCTTCACCAGCGCCATGCGCACGGAACCGGCGCGACGCTCGGACAGCGACTGGTTATGCGAAGCCGTGCCGGTGCTGTCGGTGTAGCCTTCGACAATCGCCTTGCGGTCCGGGTTTTCCTGAAGGAACTGCGCCAGTTTGTTGATATTCACCAGGCCGCTGGATTTCAGATCGGCCTTATCGGTGGCGAACAGCACATCGCCGAAGGTCACCAGCGTACCGCGATCGGTCTGCTTGGCGTTCAGGCTGTCCTGCAATTGCTTGATCTGCGCATCGCGAGCATCCAGGCGAGCCTGGGCGCGTTGTGCAGAAGCGTTCTTCAGGTTGGCTTCAGCGGTGCGCAGGGCGATGGTCTGCTTCGCCACTTCAACCCGCTGATTGGTCAGGTAGGCCAGTTGATCGACCGTATGCTCGTCCTGCTTGTCCAGATAAGCCTTGTCGGCCTTGTCCAGGTAATCGCTGGCGTCCTTGGTTTCCAGCGCGGCGACTTTGCTCGCCTGCGGGTTGGCTTGCAGGCCGCTGTAGTTGGTGCGGGCCTGTTCAAGGTTCGCGTTAGGCGGCGTGGAGCAGGCAGCCAGTGCAACGCTTGCGGCCAGCAGGGCAGGGATCATCAATTGATTGCGCATGTTGGTTTCGTCCTTTTAAGTCGAGAAAGAAGTACGTCGTAGCGGCGCTTATTGCACGGTGCGCTGGCTTTCCTGACGCAGTTCCTGAACCCCTTTCTGAGAGTCCTTCACCGCTTGTTCGGCTTTCATCGCCTGGGCTTTGCGTTCGGCAACACGAGCGTCCCACTCGGCCTGTTCGGCGAGCATGCGGGCTTCGTCATACTTTTTGTCGTGCATGGCGATTTCGGCTTGTTTGAGCTTGTCCTGGGCGGACTTCATTTCAACCGCGGCGAACTCGGTACCGCCCGCGCTGACGGCGCTGTTCACGGCCGATTGGGTCACGGCGTATTGCTCGGTTGGCGGGTTACCGGCGCAACCGGCCAGAACGAAGCTGGTCCCGATCGCCAGGGCAGCCATTTTCAGACCGCGCAGGTGGGTGAACGAGGACGTGGCAGTGCTGATTTTCATGGTCTTCAACTCCATTGGAAAAACTCCTGAACAACTAAAAATCCATCCTGGGCAAGGAGCCGCAACCATCAAATTTCGAAGCCTTTTGAAACGGCCATCCCAGGCGTGGTTACTGGTTACGACCCGAGGCATTTTTTAAAAGTTCAGAGAAGATGGCCTATCGCCGGAAAAAACTTTGACCGAACGGACAAGGCTCTAAATCGGGAACTTTGGCGATGTGCAGCGGTATTCCCGGCTGTTTCGAGGTGCGGGAACATGCAATTGTTGAAGGGGACTGCGACCCCTGTGGGAGCGAGTCTGCTCGCGATAGCGGAGTGTCAGTCAATAGAAATGTTGAATGTCAGACCGTTATCGCGAGCAGGCTCGCTCCCACAAGTTACCGAGGTGAATTCAGTGCTTCTGCTTGTCTTCGCCGGAAGACAAATCATGCAAATGACGACGGGACAACGCGAGAAAACGCGGGGTTGGGCCGATGTCTTCGTACAGTGGATCGCCTTCTTCATCGGTGGCCACGATGGTCGAGCCCTTCACGTATGGAAAGCTCTTTTCCAGCTCTTCCAGCGCAGCGCCGATCAGTTCGCCGAGCAGTTCTTCGGGATGCCGTTTGGGGTACATCTCGATGATTGCCGCCAGCCGTGCGGCGGCCTCCACATCCAGATGAATCGAGTAGCCGGTGTCGGTCAGGCGACCCTTGGCGTTTTCTTCCCAATGATGGGCAAGCTCGCGGATTTTCATAAAAACCTCATGGCGCGCCAGCTCGTGGCAGGCAGGGTGAGTGTCCGGCCATGGCCGGCGAAAGCCGTTGTACGGCTTACTCTTCAGACTAGCTTGCGCGCCCAAGGTTTAAAGTCCCTTCGTCGTGTGCTTGTAAGAAGTGCTTTACGGCGGCACTCTTTAACGCACGAAGCACACCGGATTTTTCGCTGGAGAACGGCTGATGACCGATATTGATGCACGCTTGCGCGAGGACGTTCACCTGTTGGGTGAGCTGTTGGGCAATACCATTCGTGAGCAGTACGGGGACGGTTTTCTCGACAAGATCGAGCAGATCCGCAAGGGCGCCAAGGCGGACCGTCGCGGTTCGATGGATGCCGAGCTGAGCGCCAGCCTCAACCAGTTGAGCGAAGACGAGTTGTTGCCGGTGGCGCGGGCGTTCAACCAGTTTCTCAACCTCGCCAATATCGCCGAGCAGTATCAGTTGATTCATCGCCGCGAAGAATCGCAGCCCGCGCCGTTCGAAGCGCGTGTGCTGCCCGAATTGCTCGCGCGCCTGCTTGCCGAAGGCCATGGTGCCGAATCCCTGGCGCGGCAATTGGGACGACTGCAAATCGAGCTGGTCCTGACCGCCCACCCGACCGAAGTGGCGCGCCGTACGCTGATCCAGAAATACGACGCCATCGCCGCGCAACTCGCGGCACAGGACCATCGCGACCTGACCACCGCCGAACGCGAACAGATCCAGGCAAAGCTCCAGCGCCTGATCGCCGAAGCCTGGCACACCGAAGAAATCCGCCGCACCCGCCCAACGCCTGTGGACGAGGCCAAGTGGGGGTTCGCGGTGATCGAGCATTCGCTGTGGCAGGCAATCCCGAACTATTTGCGCAAGGCCGATAAAGCCCTGCATGACGCCACTGGCCTGCATTTGCCGCTGGAGGCCGCGCCGATTCGCTTTGCTTCGTGGATGGGCGGCGATCGCGACGGCAACCCCAACGTGACCGCTGCCGTGACGCGCGAAGTCTTGCTGCTGGCGCGCTGGATGGCTGCTGATTTGTACGTGCGCGATATCGATCACCTGGCCGCCGAACTGTCGATGCAACAGGCCAGCGACGCGCTCAAAGCCAAGGCCGGCGACAGTGCCGAACCGTATCGCGCCGTCCTTAAACAGTTGCGTGAACGCCTGCGCGCTACCCGAAACTGGGCGCATGCCGCCTTGACGACGGCGACGCCGGCGCCCGCCGATGTATTGCAAAACAATCGCGACCTGCTCGATCCGCTGGAGCTCTGCTACCAGTCGCTGCATGAGTGCGGCATGGGCGTGATCGCCGATGGGCCGTTGCTTGACTGCCTGCGCCGGGCAGTGACGTTTGGCCTGTTTCTGGTGCGTCTCGATGTGCGGCAGGACTCGTCGCGGCACTCGGCGGCGATGACTGAAATCACCGATTACCTCGGCCTCGGTCGCTACGAAGACTGGAACGAAGAGGAACGCATTGCCTTCCTGATGCGCGAGCTGAACAACCGTCGGCCGCTGTTGCCGGCGTACTTCAAACCCTCCGCCGACACCGCTGAAGTGCTGGCGACGTGCCGGGAAATCGCTGCCGCGCCGGAGGCTTCGCTCGGTTCGTACGTGATCTCCATGGCCGGCGCCGCTTCCGATGTGCTCGCCGTGCAGTTGCTGCTCAAAGAGTCTGGCGTATTGCGACCGATGCGCGTGGTGCCTCTGTTCGAAACCCTCGCCGACCTGGACAACGCCGGCCCGGTGATCGAAAAACTGTTGCTGCTGCCGGGTTATCGCACGCGCCTGCAAGGGCCTCAGGAAGTGATGATCGGCTACTCCGACTCGGCCAAGGACGCCGGCACCACGGCGGCGGCCTGGGCGCAGTACCGGGCGCAGGAACGACTGGTCGATATTTGCCGTGAGCAGCAAGTCGAGTTGCTGTTGTTCCACGGTCGCGGTGGCACCGTAGGCCGTGGCGGCGGCCCGGCACACGCGGCGATTCTGTCGCAACCGCCGGGGTCGGTGGCGGGGCGTTTCCGCACCACCGAGCAAGGGGAAATGATTCGTTTCAAATTCGGCCTGCCGGACATCGCCGAGCAAAACCTCAATCTGTACCTCGCGGCCGTGCTGGAGGCGACTTTGCTTCCGCCGCCGCCACCGGAGCCTGCCTGGCGCCACTTGATGGATGAATTGGCGGCAGACGGTGTCAGCGCTTACCGCGCCGTGGTGCGGGAAAATCCGCAATTCGTCGAGTATTTCCGCCAGTCCACCCCCGAGCAGGAATTGGGGCGCCTGCCGTTGGGCAGCCGCCCGGCCAAGCGTCGCGCCGGCGGGATCGAAAGCCTGCGGGCGATTCCGTGGATCTTCGGTTGGACCCAGACACGCCTGATGCTGCCGGCCTGGCTTGGCTGGGAAGCCGCGCTGAGCAAGGCGCTGGAGCGTGGCGAAGGGGCGTTGCTGGGGCAGATGCGAGAGCAATGGCCGTTCTTCCGTACGCGCATCGACATGCTGGAAATGGTCCTCGCCAAGGCCGACGCCGACATCGCCCGCTCCTACGATGAGCGGTTGGTCGAGCCGGATCTGCTGCCTTTGGGTGCGCATTTACGCGACCTATTGTCGCAGGCCTGTGCGGTTGTCCTGGGGTTGACCGGTCAGTCGCAGCTACTGGCACATAGCCCAGACACCCTCGAATTCATCCGCCTGCGCAACACCTACCTCGACCCCCTTCATCTATTGCAGGCCGAGTTGCTGGCGCGTTCGCGACAGCAGGAAGTGGCACAGGGCAGCCCGGTAGAACAGGCGTTGCTGGTGTCTGTGGCGGGGATTGCCGCCGGTTTGCGAAATACCGGCTAAGGTTTTTGTCGTGGGTTCGGGCACTCGGCGCGGGCGTTGAGTGCCGGTTTGTGCAGGGCTGGAAAGTGCTGCCAGGCGACAGTTAATGATGGGGTTGCGACTTGGAGTACTCCGTCGCAGGGGCACGCGAGGCGCGGGTTTCTCCGACTTTCGGCGGCTTGTGTGGTCCGGGCCTGCTGTGTATCTTGATCAGCCTTTGGCCGTTTGGGCGGTCACGACCCTGTTTTTGAGATTGGCCCCACGAGGCGAATCCGTTGTTATCTATATAAAAAATTGAGGAGCACATCGATGCGCGTCATTCTGCTGGGAGCTCCCGGGGCCGGTAAAGGTACTCAGGCTAAGTTCATCACCGAAAAGTTCGGCATCCCGCAAATCTCCACCGGCGACATGCTGCGTGCCGCGGTCAAGGCCGGCACCGAGCTGGGCCTGATCGCCAAGAGCGTGATGGACAGCGGTGGCCTGGTTTCCGATGACCTGATCATCAATCTGGTCAAGGAACGCATCAGCCAGGCGGATTGCGCCAACGGTTTCCTGTTCGACGGTTTCCCGCGCACCATTCCTCAGGCTGAAGCCCTGGTGAAGGCCGGCGTCGAGCTGGACCACGTTGTGGAAATCGACGTCAAGGACGAAGACATCGTCCAGCGTATCGCCGGTCGTCGCGTTCACGAGGCCAGCGGTCGCGTGTACCACATCGTCTACAACCCGCCGAAAACCGCCGGTAAAGACGACATCACCGGTGAAGAGCTTGTGCAACGCAAGGACGATACCGAAGAAACCGTGCGTCACCGTCTCTCGGTTTACCACGCTCAAACCGAGCCACTGGTGAAGTTCTACCAGCAGTTGTCTGCTGCTCAGGGCAAACCGAAGTACAGTCACATCGAAGGTGTCGGCTCGGTTGAAGCGATCACCGGCAAGGTGCTTGAAGCACTGCGCTGAAAAAACGCTTTATCTTCTACGGCCCGCTTGCGGGCCGTAGTTGTTTATACTGGCGCACTTTTTTCTGACCTCTCTTACGGAAACATCGATGAGCACCTTGCTGGCCCTGGACACCGCGACTGAAGCTTGCTCCGTTGCCTTGCTGCATGACGGCAAAGTGACGAGCCATTACGAGGTGATCCCGCGCCTGCATGCGCAGAAGCTTCTACCGATGATCCAGCAATTGCTCGCCGATGCCGGGACCACCCTGCAAGCGATTGATGCGATTGCCTTCGGCCGTGGGCCGGGCGCGTTCACCGGCGTGCGGATTGCCATTGGCGTGGTGCAAGGCCTGGCGTTCGCGCTGGATCGTCCGGTGTTGCCGGTGTCGAACCTGGCAGTGCTGGCGCAACGGGCGTATCGCGAACACGGTGTGAGCCAGGTCGCGGCGGCCATCGATGCGCGGATGGATGAAGTGTATTGGGGTTGCTACCGCGAAACGGCGGGGGAAATGCGACTGGTCGGCAACGAAGCCGTGTTGCCGCCGGAAGTGGCGGCATTGCCGGCCGATGCCAGCGGTGAGTGGTTTGGCGCGGGCACCGGTTGGGGGTATGCCGAGCGCATTGCCGTCAGCCTGAAGGGGCAGGACGCAGGCATGTTGCCTCACGCCGAAGACCTGCTGACCCTGGCGCGATTTGCCTGGGCACGGGGTGAAGCGATCGTGGCAGATGAGGCGCAGCCGGTTTACCTGCGTGACAAGGTTGCGACGCCGAAAGCCCGTTGATTCCCTCTGTTCCTGTGGCGAGGGGATTTATCCCCGTTGGGTTGCGAAGCGACCCCAAGTTCATCAGGTGGACAGAAGGCGGCCGGTTGGCGACTGCTTCGCAGTCGAACGGGGATAAATCCCCTCGCCACAAATTATTGTCAGTTTCAGCCAATCGTCGTTTTCTAACCCCGCCTTTTAAACCTTTTCGCTTTTCTGTGTTCTAGTTATCACTCGGCGGTTTGCGAAGTGGGTCATGTGCCACTAGACTGCCATCATCGATACCGAGCATGACTTTATGCGTATAGACGGCCTTTCCTCTCAGTCCTACCCCATCAAGCGCAAGCCTCGCAAAGGGCATGTGGTTGAGGACGAATCCGTCGATATCGAGGGCGAGCTGGAACTCCCTTCCGAAGAGCAACTGGCCGCCCGCGCCGCCAAAGCCTCCGCGCAGCGCCTGAGCAATCTTCCCGCGCGTCAACAAGACATGATTTACCACCGCGCCATGAGCAAAACCGTCGCGATGGCGCTGGCCAGCTACCTCAGCACCGCCGGTTTTGTCGATTGGGATTCGGATGTGATGGGTCTCGACCTGTACATCTGATGCGACTGCCTTACTACCTCGGCTGCCCGTCCTGGAGTGAAAACGCCTGGCGCGATTACCTCTATCCGCAAGACGCGAAACCCTCTGATTTTCTTCATCTGTATTCTCAAGTATTCAATGCCGTGGAAGGCAACACGACCTTCTACGCGAGCCCGGCTGCCAGCACCGTGCAGCGCTGGGCCGAGACCATGCCCGAACACTTTCGCTTCACTGCCAAGTTCCCCGGCGACATCAGCCACGGCGGTGACCTGCGCGAACAGCTGACCGCCACGGAAACTTTCCTGCAACTGCTCAGCCCCTTGGGCGAACGAGTCTCGCCATTGTGGTTGCAGCTGTCGAAAAGCTTCACACCCCAACGACTGCACGAGCTGGCGGGTTTTATCGACGCCGTGGACCGGCCTCTGGCCATCGAAGTGCGTCACGACGATTTCTTCGCCAAGGGGGATGCCGAGCGCTCGCTCAATCGTCTGCTGCTCGATCGTGGCGTCGAACGTATCTGCCTCGATCCGCGTGCGCTGTTCAGCTGTATCTCGACCGATCCTTCCGTCCTTCACGCTCAATCGAAGAAACCCAGGGTTCCGCCCCGTCCGGCGGCGTTCACCCGGTTCCCGCAAGTGCGGTTCATCGGCCATCCGCAACTGGAAGCCAACGATCCGTTCCTGGTGCCCTGGGTCGAGAAAATCGCCCTGTGGATCGAAGAGGGCCGCACGCCTTATATTTTCCTGCACACCGCCGACAACCTGCTGGCCGCGAAGCTGGCGCAACGTTTTCACGCACAACTGATGCTGCGTTTGCCTGGATTGCCGCCGCTGCCTGAGCTATACAGAGAGCCCGCCGCCGAGCAACTTGGCCTGCTCTGAGGCGTTTTCCCCGCCCTTTTCAGGAGCCTGCCAATGGATGCGCAAACCCTTCGAGCCCAGGCGTTCAAAGCGCTGCATGAACGCGACGGGGCTTTTGTCATTCCCAACCCGTGGGACGCCGGCTCGGCGAAAATGCTCGCCAGCCTGGGCTTCGAGGCGCTGGCGACCACCAGTGCCGGTTATGCCTTTTCCCAAGGCCGTCCCGATGGCGGACTGACGCTGGACGATACCCTGGCGAATGTTCGGGCGATTGTCGCGGCGACCGATCTGCCGGTGGCGGTCGATCTGGAAAACGGTTTTTCCGACGATCCGGCCGAGTGTGCGCAAAGTATTTTGCGAGCCGCCGCAGCCGGCGCCGTGGGCGGTTCGATCGAAGATGCCACGGGTCGGGAAGCGGCGCCGATCTACTGCTTCGAGCATGCTGTGGCACGGATCGAAGCCGCTGTCGCCGCCGCTCGCAGTTTGCCGTTCCCCTTCACGTTGACGGCACGAGCCGAGAACTTCCTGCATGGCAATCCCGATCTGGACGACACCATTCGCCGCTTGCAGGCCTTCGCCGAAGCAGGCGCCGACGTGCTGTATGCGCCGGGTCTGCGCAGCGCTGAAGACGTATTGGCGGTGGTCCGCGCCGTGGCGCCCAAACCGGTGAATGTGTTGATGTCTGGCGGGCTGAAATTGACGGTCGAGCAGTTGAGCGAGATGGGCGTCAAACGCATCAGTGTCGGTTCGGCACTGGCGTTGGCAGCGCTTGGCGAGTTCTACCGGGCTGCCCAAGAGATCAAGACTTCGGGAACGTTCAGCTTTACGTCGCGGTCGATGCCGTACGCGCAGGCCAATCAATTGTTCAAAGGCTGACAATGCGGTTTTTGCGGGTGCTGCTGGTGTTGGTGCTGATGCTCGGTGTGGCGGGCGTGAGCGTCTGGCGCGGCTGGATCTCGCTGCCGCCGCAGTGGAACCCTTGGGCACCGCTGGACGTGAAGGCCGAACCTAACCTGTTGACCCGCTACAAACTGATGCGGCTGCGCGATGATCCGCAATTGTGCGAGCAAGCCCTGAGCAGTTCCGGATTGCGCGTCGCCCCTCAAGCCGACAGTCCTGACGCAAAGTGTCCGTTGAACGACGCCTTGCGCGTGCAGGGCGGCGACGTCGCATTGAGCAGCAGCTTCCTCGCCAGTTGCCGCCTTGCAGTGTCGTTTGCCCTGTTCGAGCATCACGCGCTGCAACCTGCGGCGCAGGCGGTCTATGGGCAAGCAGTCACCCGCGTCGACCATCTTGGGAGCTTTGCCTGCCGTAACGTCTACGGCCGTGAGAATGGCAGACTCAGCCAGCATGCCACGGCGAATGCGCTGGATATCGCCGGTTTTCGCCTGGCCAACGGGCGTTCCATCAGCGTGCTCAAGGATTGGCCGAAGGATAATCAGGACGCACGGTTTTTACGTCAGGTCCGCGACGGTGCCTGCGACGTGTTCAGTGTGGTGTTGAGCCCGGACTATAACGCCGCCCATCGCAATCATTTTCACGTGGATGTCGGGCCGTGGTGGGTATGTCGCTGAGGGCTTGTTATTGACGGTCAGGCAGCGATGCGCAGGTTCTGCAGAACGATCGGGCGCGCCCAGCCGATGTCGAAATCGAAGTTCTTCTGTTGTTCCGCGAGCTCTTCGGGCGGGAACGGCGGGAAGGGTTTGTCCAGCAGGTCCATTTCGAACTCGGCGATCGGCAGGTGCAGTGGACGCGGTTGTGGTGCAGCGCCTGGGACCGGCAGCGGTTGGCCGTGGGTCAGCACGATCGGGCGAACCCAGCCGCTTTCGAAGTCCTGCTGCTTCTGCTGAGCGACGATTTCTTCCGGCGGGAACGGCGGGAACGGTTTGTCGGCCAGCTCCATTTCGAACTCGGCAATCGGCAGGAACAGCGGCTCGGGTGGCTTGACCTGGGTTTCCTTCACATCGCATTCACGCTGGGAAACGATGTGTGCCAGCAGCTCGCTGCCGATCGTAGGTTCGACCGGGCTCTCGAGATCGACCGCTGGAAAATCGAGAGAAGCCGGCACGACATCGCCCGACTGATCGGCCAGGGCCTGGGCAAAAAAATCTTGCCACAGGTGACTGACGCCGCTCAGTGCCTGGGAATTTCGCAGGCCAAAATCGCCGTGGGGCGAGATGTAACCTATCGATGTGCGTTGAATGTCTGACATTTCTCTCGGTCGACGCTCAGCTCTGGCAAAATGCTCGTTAGTTTTGTTATCGGCCGTTTTTGCCGATCATTAATTTTTTGAGCGTGTTTTCCCATGATTGAGCAACCGGCGGCTTGCCGCATCCATGTCGAGGCCCTGGGCACGGCTTTTCAGCCACAGGCCGAGCAATGGGCCGAACGCCTGGGCCTGCCTTTGCAAGTGACTGATGGCGAGTTTGCCTTGCAGGTGGGCGAGCAGGGTTTGCAGTTGCAACAACTGGGGCCGGACGCGCCGGGGCCGGTACGGGTGGACTTCGTTGAGGGTGGCGCGGCTCATCGCCGGTTGTTCGGCGGTGGCACCGGTCAGATGATCGCCAAGGCTGTTGGCATCGCGCAGGGCGTGCGTCCGCGGGTGCTGGACGCCACGGCGGGGCTGGGCAAGGATGCGTTCGTGCTGGCGAGCCTGGGCTGCGAGATGAGCCTGATCGAACGCCAGCCGTTGATCGGTGCGTTGCTTGAGGATGGTTTGGCGCGGGGCGCGGAAGATTTCGACGTGGCGTCGATTGTGGCGCGCATGCGTTTGCTCAAGGGCAACTCGATCGAGGTCATGCGCAACTGGGAAGGCGAACCACCGCAGGTGATCTACCTCGACCCGATGTTTCCCCATCGTGAGAAAACGGCGTTGGTGAAGAAGGAAATGCGACTGTTCCGGCCATTGGTGGGGGATGACCCGGATGCGCCCGCGTTGTTGGAGGCGGCGTTGGCATTGGCCAGCCATCGCGTGGTGGTGAAGCGCCCGCGCAAGGCGCCGTGCATTGCGGGGCCGAAGCCGAGTCATGCGCTGGACGGGAAATCCAGTCGGTATGACATTTATCCGAAGAAGGCGCTCAAGCCTTAAGTCCGATGCGTTCCAATCGCGGGCAAGCCCGCGATAGCGTCGGTTCAGACACAAGATCTATCAGACTGCCTCTGGCCGATAAGCCCGCATAAACAACCCCACCACTTCCCGCACATGGTCCTCGGCCGCATCACCGGTCAGCGGCTCACCACAGCCATACAACAAGCGAAAATTCCCCGCGCCCTTGAGCAGGCAAAAGAAATGCTCCGCCGCATTGCGAGGCTTGTCGATGCTCAACGCACCGCTCTGATCCACCTTGCTCAGCAAGCGCTCCATGCCATGCAGCATGCGCTCCGGTCCGGCCTCGAAGAAAATTTGCGAGAGCTTCGGGTCCTGGCTGCCCAGCGTCATCATCAACCGGTGCAGGTTCACCGATTCATCGCTATTGATCAGGTGATGAAAACCGCGCGCGATGTTCAACAGCACCGTTTCCACTGAGACGCCGTCGGGCAATTCGAAAAACAGCGTAGGCAGTTGCTCTTCGCACTTGGCGACCACGGCGGCGGAGAACAGCGTCTCCTTGTCGTTGAAATGGCTGTAGACGGTCAGTTTCGACACGCCAGCCTCGGCCGCGACGGCGTCCATGCTGGTGCTCGCATAACCATTGCTCAGAAACAGGATTTTCGCCGCATCGAGGATCGCCTGGCGCTTGGCCAGATCCTTGGGGCGGCCCGGGCCATTGGGTGTTGAAAGATTGTTCGGCATATTCGTTTTTAATACTGGACTGGTGAGTTTGCTATTAATAACATACTGGCAAGTATAATTATTCCAAGCACCATTAGCGAAAGGTCCTTCGCCATGTTCCGCTATGCCTTGCCCCTCGCGTTGCCAATCAGTCTGGCGTTTTTATTGTCTGCGTGTGGTCACGAAGAGGCGCCGCAAGTCACTGTTCGGCCGGCCATGGTCGTGCAGCCAGAGCCCTCGGCCCAGGCGATGGAAAGCTATCCCGGTGAAGTCCGTGCCCGCTACGAGCCGGACCTAGCCTTTCGCATCGGCGGCAAAGTCAGCCGACGACTGGTCGAAGAAGGGCAGCGGGTCAAGGCCGACCAGCCCTTGGCGGAGCTCGACCCCCAGGACGTGCGCCTGCAACTGGAAGCGACCCGCGCTCAGGTCGCGGCTGCCGAAGCCAATCTCAATCTCGTACGCGCCGAGCGTGATCGCTACAAGACCCTGATGGACCGTCAGATGGTCAGCCGTTCCCAGTACGACAATTCTGAAAATCTCTACAGATCCGGTGAAGCGCGCCTGAAGCAGATCAAGGCCGAATTCAACGTGTCTACCAATCAGGCCAGCTATGCGGTGCTGCGCGCGCCTCAGGATGGCGTCGTGGCCAAGCGCGCGGTGGAAGTCGGGCAAGTCGTCGCCGCCGGTCAAACCGTGTTCACCCTCGCCACCGATGGCGAGCGCGAAGTGTTGATCAGCCTGCCGGAGCAGAGCTTCGGTCGTTTCAAGGTCGGGCAGCCGGTGTCGGTGGAACTCTGGACCCAACCCGATCAACGATTCGCCGGACGTATCCGTGAGCTGTCGCCCGCCGCTGATCCAAAGTCCCGCACCTTCGCCGCCCGCATTGCATTCACTGCCGGCAAAGTCCCGGCCGAACTCGGCCAGAGCGCCCGGGTGTTCATCCAGACCGCCGATGTGGTGTCGCTGTCGGTGCCACTGTCGGCCCTCACTGCGGAAAACGGCGCCACCTACGTGTGGGTCCTTGGCGCCAACAACACCCTGAAAAAAGCCCCGGTCCGGGTCGGTGCATTCGGCGAGAAAACCGTGCCGGTGCTCGAAGGCCTGAACGCCAGCGACTGGGTGGTGGCCGCCGGTGTCCATGTGCTTCATGACGGGCAGCAAGTGCGCCCGGTGGATCGCTCCAACCGCGTGGTCAATCTGGCGGACAAGGAGTAATCCCCGATGGGTTTCAATCTTTCCGAATGGGCGCTGCGTAATCGCCAGATCGTACTGTTCCTGATGCTGTTGCTGGCGGTCGTCGGCGCACTTTCCTACACCAAGCTCGGCCAGAGCGAAGACCCTCCATTCACCTTCAAGGCGATGGTGATCCGCACCAACTGGCCGGGGGCCACTGCCGAGGAAGTGTCCCGCCAGGTTAGCGAACGCATTGAAAAGAAGCTGATGGAAACCGGCGAGTACGAGCGCATCGTGTCGTTCTCTCGCCCCGGCGAATCCCAGGTGACGTTTGTCGCTCGCGACTCCATGCACTCGGTGCAAATCCCGGACCTCTGGTATCAGGTGCGCAAGAAGATCAGTGACATTCGTCATACCCTGCCGCCAGGTATTCAGGGGCCTTTTTTCAACGATGAATTCGGTACTACGTTCGGCAATATCTATGCGCTGACCGGCGACGGTTTTGATTACGCGGTGCTCAAGGACTACGCCGACCGCATCCAGATTCAGCTGCAACGGGTCAAGGACGTGGGCAAGGTCGACCTGCTCGGGTTGCAGGACGAGAAGATCTGGATCGAGCTTTCCAACGTCAAACTCGCCACCCTCGGCTTGCCGTTGGCAGCGGTGCAGCAGGCGCTTGAAGAGCAGAACGCGATGTCCACGGCTGGCTTCTTTGAAACCACCAGCGAACGATTGCAGCTACGGGTTTCGGGGAATTTTCAGACGGTCGAAGAGATCAAGAACTTCCCGATTCGCGTCGGTGATCGCACGTTCCGTATCTCCGATGTCGCGGACGTGCACCGTGGTTTCAACGATCCACCGGCGCCACGCATGCGCTTCATGGCCGAAGACGCCATCGGTCTGGCCGTGGCGATGAAGGACGGTGGCGACATTCTGGTGCTGGGCAAGGCACTGGAGATCGAGTTCGCCCGAATCCAGAAAAACCTTCCGGGCGGCATGCAACTGCGCAAGGTTTCCGATCAGCCCGCTGCGGTGAAAACCGGGGTCGGTGAATTTGTACAGGTGCTGGTGGAAGCCTTGGCCATCGTTCTGTTGGTGAGCTTTTTCTCCCTCGGCGTGCGCACCGGCATGGTGGTGGCGCTGGCGATTCCGCTGGTGTTGGCGATGACCTTCGCCTGCATGTATTACCTCGGCATCGGCCTGCACAAGATTTCCCTCGGTGCGCTGGTGCTGGCGTTGGGCTTGCTGGTGGACGATGCGATCATCGCCGTGGAAATGATGGCGATCAAAATGGAGCAGGGCTTCGACCGGATCAAAGCCGCGAGTTACGCCTGGACCAGCACCGCGTTCCCGATGCTTACCGGCACGCTGATCACCGCTGCAGGCTTTCTGCCGATTGCCACTGCGCAATCGGGCACTGGCGAGTACACCCGCTCGATCTTCCAGGTCGTGACCATCGCACTTCTGGCGTCATGGATTGCCGCCGTGGTTTTCGTGCCCTATCTGGGGGAAAAGCTCCTGCCGGATCTGGCGAAGATTCACGCCGCCAAACACGGCTCGGGGCAACCGGATCCTTACGCCACGCCTTTTTATGAACGTGTCCGACGTCTGGTGGAGTGGTGCGTGCGCTGGCGCAAGACGGTAATCGCGCTGACGGTGCTGTTGTTCATTGCCTCCATTGTGTTGTTCCGTTTTGTGCCGCAGCAATTCTTCCCGGCCTCCGGGCGACTGGAACTGATGGTCGATCTGAAACTCGCCGAAGGTGCTTCGTTGAGCAACACCGCCGACCAGGTTAAACGTCTTGAAGGTTTACTGAAGGATCACGCCGGCATCGATAACTACGTGGCCTACGTCGGCACCGGTTCGCCGCGCTTCTACCTGCCGCTGGATCAGCAACTTCCTGCGGCGAGCTTCGCCCAGTTTGTCGTCCTGGCCAAGACCATCGAGGATCGCGAAACCCTGCGCACCTGGCTGATCGAAACCCTCAACGAGCAATTCCCGGCCCTGCGCTCGCGGGTGACGCGTCTGGAAAACGGCCCGCCGGTTGGCTATCCGGTGCAGTTCCGCGTTACCGGTGAACACATCGAGGACGTCCGCGCCCTGGCCCGCAAAGTGGCGGCCAAGGTTCGCGAAAATCCCCACGTGGCCAACGTCCATCTGGATTGGGAAGAACCGAGCAAAGTGGTTTATCTGAACGTCGATCAGGACCGCGCCCGAGCGCTGGGCGTTAGCACGGCGAACCTGTCGAAGTTCCTGCAAAGTTCACTGACCGGTTCCAGCGTCAGCCAGTACCGCGAAGACAACGAGTTGATCGAGATCCTTTTGCGCGGAACGTTGCATGAGCGTACTGAACTGTCGTTGCTGCCAAGCCTGGCGGTGCCGACCGACAACGGTCGCAGCGTGGCGCTGTCGCAAATCGCGACGCTGGAATACGGCTTTGAAGAAGGCATCATCTGGCACCGCAATCGCTTGCCGAACGTGACGATTCGCGCCGACATCTACGGCAAGGAACAACCGGCGACGCTGGTGCAGCAGATCATGCCGACGCTCGATCCGATCCGTGCTGAGCTGCCTGATGGGTATTTGCTGGAAGTCGGCGGGACTGTGGAGGACTCGGCCCGTGGCCAGAACTCGGTGAAGGCCGGTGTGCCGCTGTTCATTGTGGTGGTGCTGACGTTGCTGATGCTGCAACTTCGCAGTTTCTCACGCACGGTGATGGTGTTTCTGACAGCGCCATTGGGATTGATCGGCGTGACGCTGTTCCTGATGGTGTTCCGCCAGCCGTTTGGTTTTGTGGCCATGCTCGGCACCATTGCGCTGTCCGGGATGATCATGCGCAACTCGGTGATTCTGGTGGACCAGATCGAGCAGGACATCGCCGCCGGGCTCAAACCCTGGCAGGCGATCATCGAGGCCACGGTGCGTCGTTTCCGGCCGATCGTCCTGACCGCGCTCGCTGCGGTGCTGGCAATGATCCCGCTGTCACGCAGCGTGTTCTTCGGGCCGATGGCGGTGGCGATCATGGGGGGGCTGATTGTGGCGACGGCGTTGACGCTGCTGTTTTTGCCGGCGCTGTATGCGGCTTGGTTCCGCATCAAGAAAGAACCGGTTTGAGGTCTTGGCGGCCTTTGGGCCGACCAGGCTTTTGTTGGCTGGGTACATATCCTTTTTTGCGGTAACGGCTGCTGGCGGTTTCGCCCTTACGGCGAGTCCCTTTTGGCAAACGCCCCAAAAGGAACCAAAAGGTCTCGCCCCGAGCGTCCGGCCCCTCGCTAAGGCTCGGCGTTCCTTCGCTCCGGCATTCATCCGGGGGCATCGCCCTCCGGTTGGCTTCGCTGGCACCTACATGCGATGAGTTCGACTGCGTCGAACGGCGCTGTGCGCCACTCCCCGGATGAACACCTCCACTCAGCCTCCCGAAGGGGCGGGTAGATCAAGATCAAGAGCGCAAGGCGAGCTAACGCTCGACCTCGTGGTTTGGTGGGGGGTGGGGGGGTATCTGCTTGTGTAGGCGTCGGGCTTGGTCGCGATGGCGGGCTGACAGTCGACTTGTTCTCTCGGATATACGCTGATCTTGTGGAGCGGGCTTGGTCGCGATGGCGGTGTGTCGTAGATATCAAATTCGAGTGACACACCGCTTTCGCGAGCAGGCTAGGCCCCACAGGATCGGCGTTGAGGCTTAGAGGGTGCCAAACACCTTCTTCGCCAGACTGGTCGCTGCCGCTGCAGGATTCTGGCGAATGGTTTCTTCCTGTTTGCCGATCATTTCGAACAAGCCGTTCAGTGCCTGTTCGGTGACGTAGCTTTCAATGTTGGCATTTTTTGTATCGATCACGCCCATGGTCGCGGCTTGGCCGGCGAACGAGTTGTACTGCTTGGCCAGGCCGACCTGGTCGGTGGCTTGCTTGACGATCGGCAGGAACTTGGCGCGGATTTGTTCGCGGCTGGTTTTGTTCAGGTATTGGGTGGCCGAATCGTTGCCGCCGCTGAGGATGCCCTTGGCGTCTTCAACGGACATTTTCTTCACGGCGTCCACGAGGATCGGCTGGGCCTGGGTCACGGCGGTTTCTGCCGCTTTGTTCATGCTGGTTTCCAGTTGATCAACCTGGTCGCCCATGCCGAACTGCTTCATCTTGCTGGCGACCTTGCCCAGTTTGCCTGGCAGTTCGATTTTCACGTCGGGGTTGTTGCTGAACCCGCCCGGTGTACCGAGTTGTTTGACGGCCAGTTGCGCGCCTTGGGTAAGGGCGTCCTTGAGGCCGCCGGTGGCGTCTTTTTGCGACAGGTCACTGAGCGATAGCGCCATGGCGCTGGCGGAAATCATCAAGCCTGCGCAGAGGCCGGCGAAGCGAAGGGTAGGGCGGAACATGGCGGCTTCCTTGTTCGGAAAAATTGAGCAAAAGACATTTAGCGGACAGCGTCGACGCGGATTTTCAGTGGCTGCGGATCGCTGCCATCCAGTTGCACGGCATGGTGTTCGGTGGTGATGAATACCAGTTTGCCATCCACCTCGATGCGCGCGCTGACGGAGTATCGATGTCCGGGTTTGACCTGAGCCGGATCGTAACTCAGATGGAATGGCAGTGGCACCTGACCTTTGACGGGGCCCATCTGTTCGTCGAGTACCACGGCGGGGGCGTCGGCCAGAGACACGTCCTGCAAGCTGACGCTCAGGATGGCGGTCGGCGGCAGGGCGATGCGTTGCAGGTAGAAGACTTCGCCATCGAGGCTGGTTTTGGCGGCGGGCTGCATCGAATGACAGGCTCCGAGCAAAGCGGCGATGGCCAATAGAGAGAGTTTTTTCATCTGATATTTCCAATCTGATGTGGGAGCAAGCCCGCTCCCACAGATTTTTTCGTCAAGTCTCGGGCTGGGTGGTGACCAGATCCGCGGCATCTTCACTACGATGCAATGCCACCTGACGAATCGACAAACGAATTTCTGCCGGCAATACCCGTTTGGCCGCGCCTTCGGCCAGTTCGCCGAGCAGTTCGTGATAGCTCAACTTGCCGGCTTCGTCACGCTTGAGCACGTCCAGGTCAAGCAGGGTCTGGATGAAGTGGCGGAACAGGCTCTTGTCGAAGAACTCCGGGGCATTCAGCCCGTGCAGGATCGACAGGCGCTGGGCCATCACCGTGCACAGGTCCTCCAGTTCTTCGGCGCTGATGCTGTTCTGGCCACTGTTGAGCAGCAGGGAAACGGTCATGTAGAAGCGTTGCAGCGTCTGGGCGATGCTCTTCGACAGCAAGGTCAGCAACACGAAATGCCGCGAACTCGGCGCCGGGCGCAGGTAAACGTCATTTTCAAAACGCAGCAGGCCCTGCTCGACGAACGCTTCCAGCCATTGATCGATCACGGCATCCAGTTCGTCCAGCGACCAGCGAATGAACAGCTCCGATTGCAGGTACGGATACAGTGCGCGGGTGTAGCGCAGGATCTGCTCACGGCTCATGCGCGAAGCGCTCTGGAAGAAGCTCGCCAGCAGCGCCGGCAACGCGAAAATGTGCAGCACGTTGTTGCGGTAATAGGTCATCAGGACGGCGTTCTGCTCGTCCAGGTACAGAATCTTGCCTAGTGCATCACTTTGTTCGGACAGCAGATCCATGTCTTTCACATGCTCGATCAGTGCGCGCCCGTCACCCTCCGGCAGCGTGGTGTGCGGCGAGTACGGCACCTTGCGCAACAGCGCCAGATACAGATCCAGCACCCGTGCCATGGCCCGATCATCCAGAGCCAGACGGCTGGTGGACAGCAATGCCAACGCCACGAGATTGACCGGGTTGATCGCTGCCGCTTCGTTCAGGTGCTGCGCGACTTTTTCGCCGAGGCGGTTGGTGGTTTCGTTGAGCCACGCCGGTTTGAACTGCGGGCCGAGTTCCTGTTGGCGCCAGTCTGGCTGCTCGCTGTCGAGGAATTCTGCCAGTTTGATCGGCTCGCCGAAGTTCACCGCCACCTGGCCGAAGCGCTGTTTGAGCGCGCCAATGACTTTGAAGATGTCGAAGATCGATTCTTTCTTTTTGCTCGCACCGCGCAGTTCGCCGAGGTAGGTCCGGCCTTCCAGCACGCGTTCGTAGCCGATGTACACGGGGATGAAGACGATCGGCATGCGCGACGAGCGCAGGAAGCTGCGCAGGGTGATCGCGAGCATCCCGGTTTTCGGTTGCAGCATGCGCCCGGTGCGCGAACGGCCGCCCTCGACGAAGTACTCGACCGGAAAGCCTTTGGTGAACAGGGTGTGCAGGTATTCGTTGAACACCGAGGTGTACAGCGGGTTGCCCTTGAACGTGCGACGCATGAAGAACGCACCGCCACGACGCAACAGGCTGCCGATCACCGGCATGTTGAGGTTGATCCCGGCGGCGATGTGCGGCGGGGTCAGGCCGTTGCGGAACAGCAAGTAGGACAGCAGCAAGTAGTCGATATGGCTGCGGTGGCACGGCACGTAGATCACTTCGTGACCTTGGGCGACCTTCTGCACGCCTTCGATGTGGTTGACCTTGATCCCGTCGTAGATCTTGTTCCAGAACCAGCTCAGCACCACTTCCAGAAATCGGATCGCGGTGTAGGTGTAGTCCGAGGCGATCTCGTTGCCGTAGCGCAGGGCCTGGGCCTTGGCTTTCTCCGGGGAGATGTTTTCCCGCTCGGCTTCGTCGAGAATCGCTTGCTTGACCAGCGGCTGATTCAGCAGGCCCTTGACCAGATTGCGCCGGTGGGAAATGTCCGGGCCGATGACGGCGGCTTTGAGGTTGCGGAAGTGCACCCGCAGAATCCGCTGGGCCATGCGTACGGTACGCTCGTGACCTTTGTTGTGATCGATCAGTTCGCGCAGGTGGATCGGCGCGGAGAACTGCACGCGGGTCTTGCGTCCGAGCACGATGATGCTCAGCAAGCGGCGCAGACGTCCGGTAACGGCCCAACTGTCGGCGAACAACAGTTTCCACGGACTCGATTCGCTGTCCGGCGATTGCCCCCAGAACACGCTGACCGGGATGATCTGCGCGTCTTCGGCGGCATTCTGGCTCAGGGCGCTGACCAGGCGGGTCAGGGTTGGCGGCGCACCGCGCTTGTCCTGGCGACCGAGCCAGTCGGGGTCCGGTGTCAGGTAAAAGAACGCGGCGGGTTCCAGCAGATTGCCGACAGACACCGGTAACACCGGGCGAGGCAGGCCAGCCTTGCTGCATTCGGTGTCGACCACGGCGAGGTCGGTCAGTGAAGGGTTTTGCAGGACGTAGAACACCGGACGACTGCGGTCGAGGTTGAGGGTGAACGACGACTGATTGATCGTCTCGGAGCGAACCCAGAGATAGAGCAATCGGCGCAGGGTGCCAAACACAAGACGGCGGAACGGGGAACGGGTCATACGGCATCTGCATGAGTGAATAAAACCGAGCGTTTGCTCGGGCGGCCGATAGTGTGCCGGATTCACCGAAAATCGGCAAAAAAGCGCCTAAGTAAAGTTGAGTTGAGAGTTTTGGCAGCTGTCATATACTCGGCGAGCCCGCACTGGCTAGATAGTGGCACCTGGTCCGCGCAAGCACTGTTACCGAGGCTTTCCTGCGAAAAGCCCGATCAATAATAAAAAAGGGGTATGAACAAATGGCAACACGTGAAACCGGCAATGTGAAGTGGTTCAACGACGCCAAGGGCTACGGTTTTATTCAGCGCGCGGACGGGGTGGATGTGTTCGTGCACTACCGTGCGATTCGCGGTGAAGGCCACCGCTCGTTGACGGAAGGTCAGCAGGTCGAGTACGCGGTAGTGACCGGCGAGAAGGGGTTGCAGGCTGAGGATGTGGTGGGGCTTTAAGCCTTAAGATCAAAAGATCGCAACCTTCGGCAGCTCCTGCATTGAAGGATGAACACTCTGTAGGAGCTGCCGAAGGCTGCGATCTTTTTGCTTTTTAAGCCGTTTTCCAGGTGATCTCTTCTTCACCGTCGGCGCTGATGCGCATCCAGCGATCCGCTGTCTCTTCACCTTCTTCCTCGACCCAGCTGCCCGGCGCACAACGTACTTCTACATTCAGCGCAGCAAACGCGGCGCGGGCACAGGCGATGTCGTCTTCCCACGGCGTCTGGTCGCTTTCCAGGTAAAGGCTGTTCCATTTTCCTACGGCTTTCGGCAACCAGGTCACCGGCACGTTGCCGGCCTTGCACTTGTAGGTCTGGCCTTTCTGAACCCAGTCGGTACACGGGCCCAAAGCTTCACCGAGCCAGGTGGCAACGGCCTTGTAGTCGACGTCGGCGTCTTTCAGGTAAATCTCGATATCGGGTTGGCGCATGGATGTCCTCACTGCGGGTCTGAAAAATCCATTCGCGGATTTAGCCGGCCTCAAGCCGTTGCTCAAGACCAAAAAATTATTGAAGTACGAAGTAATCGTAACGCATCGACACGGTGACCTCGAACGGCTCGGCCTGTTCGATGACCGCCGCCCGGCGTTCGGCGCTGGCGCGCCAGCCGTGGGGTGTCATGGCCAACAGGTTGGCGCGATCCTGACCACTTGAAAGCATCAGTTTGAATTCCAGGGTTTCGCTGTGCTGCAAAGCCATGCCTTGCGGGACCAACGCCAGGTGCTTGTCGTCGGTGTACTCACGCACTTCATCGTACAGCCGTTCGCGCAATTCCATCAGATGGCCGCTGGTCGGCCCGACTTTCATCAAGCCGCCGCCGGGACTGAGCAAGCGCTTGGCTTCTTCCCAGTCCAGCGGGCTGAAGACACTGGCGAGAAACTGACAGCTGCCAGAGGCCAGCGGCACCCGCGCCATGCTGGCGATCAACCAGGTCAGCTGCGGGTTGCGTTTGCAGGCGCGTTTGACCGCTTCCCGGGAGATGTCCAGCGCGTAACCGTCAGCGTTGGGCAAGGCCTCGGCGATTTGTGCGGTGTAGTAACCCTCCCCACAACCGATGTCGAGCCAGCGCTGCGGCGCGTATTCAGCCGCCAGTTCAGCGAGGCGCTTGGCCACCGGCGCGTAGTGGCCGGCGTTCAGGAAGTCGCGTCGGGCTTCAACCATCGCCAGGTTATCCCCTGGGTCGCGGCTGTTTTTGTGCTGCACCGGCAACAGGTTCAGATAACCCTGGCGCGCACGGTCGAAACGATGCCCGGCGGGGCAGGCCACACCATTGTCCACCGCGTTCAACGGTTCGTTGCAGATCGGGCAGGCGAGCATCAGGCGAGCAACTTGATCAGGGTCTGGTAGTAGATTTCGGTCAGTACGTCGAGATCAGCGGCCAGCACACGCTCGTTGACCTGGTGGATCGTCGCGTTGACCGGGCCCAGTTCAACCACTTGTGTACCCATGGTCGCGATGAAGCGGCCGTCGGAGGTGCCACCGCTGGTGGACGCCTTGGTGTCGCGACCGGTGACGTCCTTGATGCTTGATGCCACGGCATCCAGCAACGCGCCTGGTTCGGTGAGGAACGGCAGGCCGGACAGCGCCCAGTCGATGTGCCAGTCCAGGCCATGCCTGTCGAGGATGTCGGCGACGCGCTTTTGCAGGCCTTCGACGGTGGATTCGGTGGAGAAGCGGAAGTTGAACACCGCCACCAGATCACCCGGGATCACGTTGGTCGCGCCCGTGCCGGAATTCACGTTGGAAATCTGGAAACTGGTCGGCGGGAAGAAATCGTTGCCGTGGTCCCAGTGTTCCGCGGCCAGTTCGGCCAGCGCCGGGGCGGCGAGGTGGATCGGGTTCTTGGCCAGGTGTGGATAAGCGACGTGACCCTGCACACCGCGCACGGTCAGTTTGGCGCCAAGGGAACCGCGACGGCCGTTCTTGACCACGTCACCCACCAGCGTGGTGCTCGACGGTTCACCGACGATGCACCAGTCCAGACGCTCCTTGCGAGCGGCGAGGCGCTCGACGACCGCCTTGGTGCCGTGATGCGCCGGGCCTTCTTCGTCGCTGGTGATCAGGAACGCGACCTTGCCCTTGTGATCCGGGTAGTCGGCGACGAAGCGCTCGGCGGCCACGGTCATGGACGCGAGGCTGCCTTTCATGTCCGCCGCGCCACGGCCGCAGAGCATGCCGTGTTCGTCGATCAGCGCGTTGAACGGGTCGATCTGCCAGGCCGTTACCGGGCCGGTCGGGACCACGTCGGTGTGACCGGCGAAACACAGCACCGGGCCGTCGTGTTTGCCGTGGGTGGCCCAGAAGTTATCCACATCTTCGATGCGCATCGGTTCCAGGGTGAAACCGGCATCGCCCAGGCGCTGCATCATCTGCTTCTGGCAATCGGCGTCGAGCGGCGTCACGGACGGACGGCGGATCAGGTCGATGGCGAGTTGAAGGGTCGGCGAAAGGTCGGCGTGGGCCGTCATGGAAAACTCCGGAGATCATGAATGTGGGCGCGGACTGAATGTGGGAGCCAGCCTGCTGGCGATGGCGGTGTGGCAGTCAACATAAACGGTGATTGTTACATTGCCATCGCGAGCGGGCTCGCTCCCACAGGGATGGATATCACGCCAAGCCCTGCAAAATGGCGGTTATCTTAAAGCAAAACGGCGGCCATTGGCCGCCGTTTAGTGCATCTGCAAAGATTTAGACTGCCGGTGCCGTTTCGGCCTCGACC
Organism: Pseudomonas sp. NFX71; assembly: GCF_048079215.1. Taxonomy (NCBI): domain Bacteria; kingdom Pseudomonadati; phylum Pseudomonadota; class Gammaproteobacteria; order Pseudomonadales; family Pseudomonadaceae; genus Pseudomonas; species Pseudomonas sp. NFX71. Next base: position 3,241,262 of record NZ_CP182230.1, read on the forward strand.
GCCGGTTTCGGCAGCGAGGACAGGAACGCCATGATCAGCGCCGCCAGGTACGGCAGCGACTGCACCAGCAACATGATCACCCAGAAGCGCATGTCGTTGCTCGGCAGCCCGTTCACGAGGAAGATCCCCAGCGCCGCGCCCCACAACAGCAACATGATGAACACCTCTTCACGGGCCTCCGAAATCGCCACCCAGAAGCCGTGGTTGTCGGCGTTTTTCGGCGTACGGAAGAACGGAATGCTGCTGGTGAAGAATCCGTACAGCACCGCTTTGGCGATGGTGTGCGACAACGCCAGGCCTGCCAGTGCCGCGCAGAACGCATCCTTCAGGTTCACGCCAACGGCGCGACGGTAAAGGAAGATGATCTTGCCGACCTTGAACACGAACAGCGCCAATGGCGGGATCGCGAAAATCAGCAACGGTGGATCGACTCGCTGCGGAACGATGATCATCGCCGCCGACCACAACAGTGCGCCGACGGTGAAGAAGATGTTCATGCCATCTGCCACCCACGGCAACCAGCCCGCGAGGAAGTGGTAACGCTGGCCGCGGGTCAGCTCGGTGTCCTTGCCGCGCAGCAAACTCGCGGTGTGACGCTTGATGATTTGAATCGCACCGTAGGCCCAGCGGAAACGCTGTTTCTTGAAGTCGATAAAGGTATCGGGCATCAGCCCTTTGCCGTAGCTGGTGTGGTAATACGCCGCAGACAAACCTTTCTCGAACACGCGCAGACCCAGTTCGGCATCTTCACAGATGCACCAGTCGGCCCAGCCCAGCTCCTCGAGCACCGAGCGACGGGTCATGGTCATGGTGCCGTGCTGGATGATCGCGTCGCGGTCGTTTCGGGTGACCATGCCGATGTGGAAGAAGCCTTTGTATTCCGCATAGCAGAGCTTCTTGAAGGTGCTTTCATTCTGGTCGCGGTAATCCTGCGGCGACTGCACCACAGCGATTTTCGGATCGGCGAAGTGCGGCACCATGTGCTTGAGCCAGTTCGGGTCGACGCAGTAATCGGAGTCGATCACCGCAATCACTTCCGCATCCTTGGCGGTGTGCGGAATCAGGTAGTTCAGCGCGCCGCCCTTGAAACCGGCCAGCGGTGCGACGTGGAAGAACTTGAAGCGCGGGCCGAGGGTTGCGCAGTAATCGCGCACCGGTTCCCAGACCGCCGGGTCCTTGGTGTTGTTGTCGATGATCAGGACTTCGAAGTCCGGATAATCAAGGTTGGCCAGGGCATTGAGGGTCTGTTTGACCATCTCCGGCGGCTCGTTGTAGCAAGGGACGTGAATCGACACTTTCGGCCTGTAGTCCGAATCGCCTACAACGGGCAGGAATTCACGCCGCCGCTTGTGGGTCCAGACCGCTTCGGCCAGTTCGTGGGCCTCGGTCAGCAGAACGATAAACACCCCGAGCGCGCCGAGTGCGAGCAGGAATCCGACCGTCAGGCTGAACCAGGTGCTGTATTGCTGGCTGTAGTCATAACCGATCCACACCAGTACCGAACCGCACAGGAACGCGATAAAGGTCAGGAAGGTACGGCCACGTTGACGCAGGGCCGAGCCGTCGATCATCAGCAAGGTCAGGGACAGCAAGGCCAGTACCGCCGAGCCGATGGCCAGCACGCGCCATTGCGGAATCGCGACCACCGGGCCTTCGAAGTTGAATTTCTGCTGACGCGCGGCGTTGAAAACGCCCCAGTACGCGCCCACCGAACCTTCGTCACTGGCTTTCCACGGCTGGTCAAACGCTTCGATCACGAAGTAGTTGAAGCCTTGGCGGTTGAGCTTGTTCACCAGCGTGCGCAGGTAGATCGCCTGATCCGCCGGGCTCGCATCGGTGCCGCCACGCATGCGGCCGTTGCTCGGCCAGCCAACCTCCGAAAGCAACAGCGGTTTTTTCGGGAACATCTTTTTCAGGTCGCGGGCGCGGTCGAGGACGAATTGGCCGGCCTTGTCCACCGGCACGTATTCCCAGTAAGGCAGAACGTGCGCGGCAATCAGGTCGACGTGCTTGGCCAGTTCCGGGTGTTCTTCCCAGACGTGCCATTGCTCGGACGTGGTGACCGGGACCTTCACGGCGGCACGGACGCGATCAAGGAGCACGCTCAGTTCCGCAGCGGTAATTTCCTTACGGAAGATCGCCTCGTTGCCTACCACCACGCGAACCACGCTGCGGGAGGAGTTGGCGATTTCGATGGCTCGGGTGATCTCGCGCTCGTTGCGTTCCAGGTCCGGGCTGATCCAGATGCCGAGGGTGACCCGCAGGCCGAACTCTTCAGCCAGCTTGGGAATGTCGCCCAGGGTGCCATCGACCGAGTAAGTACGGATGTTGTCCGTCAGCTTGCTCATGATCTCCAGGTCCCGACGCATTTGATCGTCGGTCGGATACTGCTCTTTCTGCGGGTACTGGCCTTGCTGGAACGGCGAGTAGGAGAACCCGGAGATTTGTTCGGGCCAGTTGGGGGCGGTGACCGGGCGGTTGATCAGCGCCCAGAAGCCGGTAAACAAGGCTGCGATGGCGAGCACCACGACCAGGTTGAGTCCAAATTTACGCGATGACATAGCTATTTCGGGTTCCAAAGGCTGTGGAACGAAGTTACGGTCGGCGACTGCCAAGGGGCGCGCATCCTACACCGTGCTTTCCCTGACCGTACAGCGGACAGGGAAAAGCCGGACGTTGGGCAATCCAACTTGGCTTAAGTTCTTTCGTTGGACCCTGCAGGTTAAATCTTGGTTCTGTGCAGGCTGAATAATGAGGTCAGGACGCCCGTTCATAGCTCAAAGATGCTCTTGGCCGCCGACGGCCCTATAATGCGCGCCGGTTTTTGGGGTAATGGTCATGAGTACAGAAGATCCGCGGTTTGCAGGCATCGCCCGTTTGTATGGCATCGAAGGGCTTGAGCGCTTGCGTGCGGCCCACGTGGCGATCGTCGGCGTCGGTGGCGTCGGCTCCTGGGCGGCGGAAGCCATCGCCCGTTGCGGCGTTGGCGAGATTTCCCTGTTTGACCTCGACGACGTCTGCGTCAGCAACGCCAACCGCCAGCTGCACGCGCTGGACAGCACGGTCGGCAAACCCAAGGTCGAGGTGATGGCCGAGCGTTTGCGCGGAATCAATCCCGACTGCACGGTGCACGCAGTGCCGGACTTCGTCACCCGCGAGACCATGGCCGAGTACATCACGCCAAATATCGACTGCGTGATCGATTGCATCGACAGCGTCAACGCAAAAGCGGCGCTGATCGCCTGGTGCAAACGCCGCAAGATCCAGATCATCACCACTGGCGGGGCGGGTGGGCAGATTGATCCGACGTTGATTCAGGTCTGCGACTTGAACCGAACGTTCAATGATCCATTGGCTTCTAAGGTACGTTCGACCCTGCGCCGCGATTACAACTTCTCCCGCACCGTGACCCGTCATTACAGCGTGCCGTGCGTGTTTTCCACCGAGCAGCTGCGCTATCCGAAACCGGATGGCAGCATTTGCTTGCAGAAGAGTTTTGTCGGGGATGGCGTGAAGCTCGACTGCGCCGGCGGGTTTGGCGCGGTGATGATGGTGACGGCGACGTTTGGCATGGTCGCGGCGACCAAGGCTGTGGATAAGATTGTGGCTGGGGTGCGACGGCCGGCGGATAAGTTGAAGCCAGCACCGTAAACGGACTTGTGTGGCGAGGGAGCTTGCTCCCGCTGGGTTGCGAAGCGGCCCCAAATCCGGGAATTTCGGTGTTTCAGGAGCCTCGTGTACAACGATGTACGACTGCTTCGCAGCCGAACGGGAGCAAGCTCCCTCGCCACAGGGCTACTGAGCCAACTCATTCATCCGCTGTAACACGGCGTTGAGGCCATTACTCCGCGAGGACGACAGTTGTCGGGACAAGCCCAACTGGTTGAACCACTCCGGCAAATCCACCTGCTGCAACTCAACCGCCGACAGCCCGTTAACCCGCGCCAGCAACAACGCCACCAACCCGCGAATCAGGCGTGCATCACTGCTCGCGCTGAACTGCCAATGGCCGTCCTGCAACGCGCCGACCAACCACACCTGACTTTCGCAGCCATGCACACGGTTGGCCTCCACCTTGTCCACATCGCTCAACACGGGCAGACGGTCGCCCCATTGCATCAGCAGCCGCGCCCGTTGTTCCCAACTCGCCGTCTTCTGGAAAGTATCCAGCGCCGTGATGGCGTCAGCCGGCAAGTTCATCGCAACAACTCCAGCGCCTGATCCAGTGCTTCAAAGAACCGCTCAAGATCTTCGGAGTCGTTGTACAGCGCCAACGACACCCGAATCGCCCCGGCCAGTTCAAAGCTTTTCAGCAGTGGCATGGCGCAGTGATGACCGGCGCGTACTGCGATGCCCTGTTCGGTGAGCAAATGCGCCAGATCAGCGTTATGCACACCCTCGACGACAAAACTCGCCAGCGCCAGTTGCGGTTTGCCCAGCAGCCGGATGCCGTTGCGGGCCTCAAGGCCTTTCAACAAATAGTCATGCAGTGCCGCTTCATGGGCCGAGACGGCGTCCTGGTCGAGTCCCGCGAGGTAATCCAGCGTCGCCCCGAGGCCGATCACACTGGAAATCGGCGGCGTGCCCGCCTCGAATCCCAGCGGCGCCGGGCGAAAGCGTGCGTGCTGGTAATCCGCGTCCAGCACCATTTCGCCGCCGAATTGCCAATGGCGCAGTTGCTTGAGCGCTTCATGGCGTCCGAACAACACGCCCAGACCATCTGGACCGTAGAGCTTGTGGCTGGAAAACACGTAGAAGTCGCAGCCCAGTGCCTGCACGTCATGCCGACCATGGACCACGCCTTGAGCGCCATCGACCACGGTCAACGCGCTGTGTGCCTTGGCCATCGCCAGCAAGGCGGGCAGCGGTTGCCAGGCGCCGAGCACGTTGGACAACTGACTGACCGCCAGCAAGCGGGTTCGAGGGCCGATCAGCGACGCGGCGGCATCGAGGTCAATCAAACCGTCGGTAGCCAGTGGCAGGATCACCAGCTTCAGCTCGCGACGGTGGGCCAGTTGCTGCCATGGCAGCAGGTTGGCGTGATGCTCCAGGGCACTGATGACAATCTCGTCGCCCGGATTGAACACGTGTTCCAGGCCATAGGCCAGGAGGTTCAGCGCGGAGGTGGCGCCGTGGGTAAAGATGATCTGCCCGCAATCGCCGGCATTCAGCCAGTGGGCGGCTTTGCTGCGGCTGTCCTCGAATGCCTGGGTGGCATGCGCGCCGGGCAAGTGTTGCGCCCGATGCACGTTGGCCGCGCCATTGGCGTAGTAATGCGCCAGGGCATCCAGCAGGGCTTGAGGTTTTTGAGTGGTGGCGGCGTTGTCCAGATAGGTCTGGTCTTGCCGTTGCAGAGCGGCGATGGCCGGAAAATCGGCGCGCCAGGGAGAGGGAATCATCATGTTGTTCGGCCCTGGTGAACATGGGCGGATATGCGCCTGACCTTGTGGGAGCGGGCTTGCCCGCGAAGCTTTTTGGCAGCCTCAAAGGCTCCTTCGCGGGCAAGCCTGCCCCCACAGGTTCAGTTTCGTCGACCGTGACGCTTAGTTGTGAGCGTGCAGCGCTTCGTTCAGTTCGATCGCCGATTTGTGGGTTTTGCATTCCACGGCACCGGTTTCCGAATTGCGGCGGAACAGCAGGTCAGGCTGACCGGCCAGTTCACGGGCCTTCACGACCTTGACCAGCTTGTTGTTCTCGTCCAGCAGTGCCACTTTGGTGCCGGCGGTCACGTACAGGCCCGATTCAACGGTGTTGCGGTCGCCCAACGGGATACCGATACCGGCGTTGGCGCCGATCAGGCAGCCTTCGCCGACCTTGATCACGATGTTGCCGCCACCCGACAGGGTGCCCATGGTCGAGCAACCGCCGCCCAGGTCCGAACCCTTGCCGACGAAGACACCCGCGGAAACGCGGCCTTCGATCATGCCCGGGCCTTCGGTGCCGGCGTTGAAGTTGACGAAACCTTCGTGCATCACGGTGGTGCCTTCGCCGACGTAGGCGCCCAGACGAATACGTGCCGCGTCGGCAATACGCACGCCGGCCGGTACCACGTAGTCGGTCATTTTCGGGAACTTGTCCACCGAGAACACTTCCAGCAGCTCGCCGCGCAGACGGGCTTCCAGTTGATGCTCGGCCAGTTCGGCGAGGTCGATGGCGCCCTGGCTGGTCCACGCGACGTTCGGCAGCAGCGGGAACACGCCGGCCAGGTTCAGGCCGTGCGGCTTGACCAGGCGATGGGACAGCAGGTGCAGCTTGAGGTAAGCCTCAGGCGTGGAAGTCAGTTGCGCGTCTTCGGCCAGAATGGTCGCGACCAGCGGTTTGTGGCTCTCGGCCAGACGGGTCAGCAACGCAGCCTGCGCCGCGTCGACGCCTTTGATGGCTTCAGCCAGTTGCGAGGCCTGAGCGGTGCTGAAGGCGATGGCCTGATTGCCTTCGGTATAGCCCAGGACCGGGGCGATGGCCGCGACCAGTTCGGCCGAAGGATTGAGCAATGGCTGTGCGTAAAACACTTCCAGCCACGCGCCTTGACGGTTTTGAGTGCCGACACCAAAGGCCAGGCTGAATACGGTAGTGGACATGTAAATACCTCTAACAAAATTGAACGGGCGGGCTTACTTGAGCGCTGCCGCGTAGATGTCTGGCTTGAAGCCAATCAGGGTTCGGTCACCGAGATCGAGCACCGGGCGCTTGATCATCGAGGGTTGTGCGAGCATCAGTTCGATGGCTTTCGGCTGGTCGAGATCGGCTTTACGTTCGTCGTCGAGCTTGCGAAAGGTCGTGCCTGCACGGTTCAACACCACTTGCCAGCCGTGCTCGTCGCACCATTGGGTCAGGTGTTCACGGTCGATTCCGGCCGTTTTGTAATCGTGAAAGTCATAGCTGACAGCGTGTTCATCGAGCCAGGTGCGCGCCTTTTTCATGGTGTCGCAGGCTTTGATGCCGTAAAGCTGTAAGTGCTTGTTTTCATTGGGCATAAATTCTTCCCCAAAACTTCCCCAATACCGCCCAAAAATTCAGCCGTCAATTATGCCACGTCGATCCACTCTGCGCCTCGACTGTCGCGGTACAGATCGGTCATTGTGGCCGAACGGTGACCGAGCAGTTTCTGGGCGTCGCGGCCTTCGACTTCGTGCAGGCGTGCAGCAAGCGACCGCTGTTCATGAAAGGACGGTGGTTGCCGACCAAAAGTTATCCCCAGCTTCGCGCCCGCCTTGTCCCTGGCTTCGGCAAATGCAGAGCTGAGCGTATCCAGCACGACGGGCTGACCAGCCTTCGCCCGGCCCGACGCTTGAGCATGATGCACCAGGTGTTGTGACAGAACGCGATCGCGGCACTGCTTGACCACCATGGCAAGGTCCAAACCGACAGACTCGAGTCGGAGCGTCGTGCTGATCCGGAGCCTGGCGCCGGTCTTGGATTGGACGACGTGCAAGAAACCATCGTGCACATCCTTGAAAAGCATCGAGGCGATATCGTCCCGGCGCTGGCCGGTGAGGACCGCCAGTTCCATGGCCCGGCGCAGCCATGGCTTCGTGGCTTCTTCGTAGATTGCTTTCCACAGCTCCAGCGTCAGCCGTTCGCGCTTGATGTTCAACTATCCATCAACAAGGCGATCCAGGATGGTCAACGCACGATCGATCAAGCCACTGCTGATGCTGCCGCTGCTCGCGCTTCTGCTGACAGCCTGCGCCGCGCAGCCGACACCCTTGCCGCTCGACTCGCAGCCAGTCAAGCCGGCGGCAATTCCTGCGCTGCCGCCGCAAGCAAGGCAGCTGCCCGCGCCGCAATGGTGCTTGCCGACGTGCTCAAGCGCGCTGACCAGCGAGCGGGCGACCTGGCTGAAGCAGCTGACCAGTCCAGAGCCCGGGGCCTGACCTGCGAACAGGCTTATGATGGCCTTGGCAAATGACTGCGTGCCGCATCCCTAGTATCCTTCAGCCCGAAACGGGGCGCTGAAACCGCCCCACACCAATAATCAGCACGGGATAGGAAATCTTGTTCATCGATAAATTCCAGGCTGGCGAGGCTGTCTTGGCAGTAATGCTGGGCAACAGCGTCGGGATGGGGTACTACGCCACCGACTTTGAAGTCATCAAAACCCTGTACGGCCCAAGCCGGAACTTTGCCGCCGAATACAGAACGAGTGATCTCCCGGGTGGCAATCCGAGGATGCTGAGGGCTTTCCTCAAGAGCAAGAACCCTAATTCGAACCTGATCAATCTCAGCGGTGATGGGTGGGATACAAACGATCACCTCGGGATTTCTCTGCCGTCGAGCAGTGTGCCGGCGCATAAAAGCACCACGCTGACCCTCATCAGCCTGAAGCCAAAGCCCAGCCTCGTGTTTATCCCGCTGCAGATCAATGATGCCAACCACTCGGTTCCGGTTCCCGTCTTCGCCTCCAACACTCGACGCATTGTGACCATCATCAAAAAGTTCGGGATGCAGCCGGTCATCGTCAAGGAAAACGACACCGCGATCAGGGATTACCCGCGGTATCAGGCTTGCATATCTGAAATTGCCACGGACATGAAGGTTGAGGTGATTGACACCTACACCCCGACAAGAAACAGGCCAGACCTGATGCGTGATTACGCGCATCCGAACGATGCCGGGCACCAGGTCATCTTTGATCAGTACAAAGTGTGGCTCACGAAAAATCCGAAGGCTACTTCTGTCGACCAGAAGACCAGCGTTATGTTCGGGCCTTCCGCCTGCCTTTAGCCATCGCGAGCATGCGTACAGGTACCAATGTTGACTCGCTATTTCACTTGAAAACTACTTGCCTAGCCACTTTAGATACATTGAAAAATTTATCTAGTGCGCGAGCAAAACGTTATCCAGTACACCAATATTGTCTCTGACAAAGGAGGGTCTCAAATGGTGACTGTCTTTATAAATCGGATGCCCCGTTTCATCCAGCGAGTGACATTTGCCTTGCGGGCATACTTCTATCATCGGGTTCAGTACTTGCACGCTGCTATCTTCAGTTAGTTTTTGCAATTTCGTGATCAGGTCCAACTGGTTTTGCGGTATTGAAAACTCCTCTGAGTTGATTGTGGCTCGGGGCAGCGCATCACTTTTGAGAAGTAGCGTCTCCCAGCGGCTGTTGTAACTTTCTGGAAGCATGCGTCGTGGGTTGAATCTGTCGCTTTGTGGATTGTCCAGAAGCAGATATACCTCTGTCGTTTTGGACAGCTCCTGCAGGAACTCTCGCAGTCCTTGCATAGCTAGCGAATCACCACCCTCTCTGAAGCGATAGGTGGCGTGACCCTTCTGGTAAACGTAGTCAAGACTTGCACTGTTGGTCGTGGGTTTTGAGTGTTCGATGAAGTACCCATTCCAGTAGCCGCCGATTACGACAGCCTTGATGGTCGGGTATTGGCGAAGATAGGCAAAAACTTCATTGGTCAAAGCGGCGCAGTGAGGGTGCTGGTTTTCTCGTACGCCTGGAATAGCTGGGCATCCACCACCAGTCATGAATGCGATGCTCTTTGCACGCTTCATCTCGGTCAAGGCGATAGCGCGTGGTCCGTATTGCTCGACGTGTGAGTCACCTACGACTAGCACCTCGGGAGGTGTGTCGATATTTCGATAGACCGAGGCTCCCGGCCAGGTTTCAGATTTCAGGTTGCCCGGGTAACCCCAGTCGTTGATGGCTAGCAAGATATTCTCGGGCAGGAGATTGGCCAGTCGAGCTTCTGGAAGCGACCACTTATAAGAAGCAAACCCAGCGGCACCGAGGATCGCCATACTTGCCAATAAAAGTTGCACTTTCATTGCGCTGTGCTGGCTGCGCCTGAAAGGGGTTTCAACAAATCGATAAGTGAGCCAGGCGAGGATGATGGAGGCTGCAACTGCACCGACTCGGTAGTTACGCGATGGCACGCCGTTTTCGAGGATTGCAGCAAACGACAATAGCGGCCAGTGCCATAGATAAAGTGAAAAGCTGATCAGTCCGAACCAGCGCATTACGGGGTGACCGAGCACTACTCGATTAATCCAAGCATTCGGTCCGGCGCCGATAATCAGTACCGCACCTGATACCGGAAGTAGCGCCCAGCCCCCGGGGAACTGGTGCTGCTTTGTGATGGTCAGGATTCCTGTGACGATCAATGACATGCCGAAAAAGGCGGCGATATTGAAGATTAACCGTGCCCGCTGGGCTGACACCCAATTGCCAGCCACCAATAGGCGGTCACTGCCCACCCAGGCCAGAACAGCGCCAAGCATTAGCTCCCAAAACCGGGTATGCGGCAGATAGAAGGTTGCTTCCGGATTTAAACGAACGAAGTAAAGGTTTAGCGCGAAGGAAATACTCACGACCACCAGGGCGCCCGCTGCTACCCCTTTTCGAACGCGCCATAAGCAGCACAGCATTACCGGCCAGAGAATGTAGAACTGCTCTTCCACTCCCAAACTCCAAAGGTGGAGTAGGGGTTTGGTTTCAGCGATGCTGTCGAAATAACCTGCTTCTTGCCAAAATACGAAATTCGCAACGAACGCAGCGCCGCCAGCAATATGCTTGCCCAGTTGCGCAAATTCTCCATCGAGCAAGGCGAACCAGCCGAAGGCGTAACAACTGCCCATAACCAGGAGCAGGGGAGGAAAAATCCGTTTTACGCGACGCGCATAAAATTCGGCAAACGAGAACGTCCCCTCGTTGAGCGATTTGAGAATGATGCCTGAAATTAGGAATCCAGAGATCACGAAAAATATGTCTACGCCGGTGAACCCGCCTTTGAGCTTTCCGGGGAATGCATGGTAGGCAACCACTGCTAAAACTGCGATGGCTCTCAACCCGTCGATATCTGGTCGATATTTCAGGTGAGACAAGGAGTGAGCTGTAGTTGACATGGCGAATGGCCCCGCTGGCCGTTTTAATTAATAACGGTTGGTGTGCGGAGCCATGATCGATGGGTCATGTAAGGCCGTTCTGGCGCCGGGCCGGGAGTATCCATACCTTACGAAAGTAATTCAAGGAAGGATTGGTATGCGTTCGGCAGGACGCCGGAGAGGGTGGAAAGCTGCTGACAATTATTCCCCAAAACGCAACCGTTTGGACCAATGTTTATTGGGTTCAAAAGAGTCGCAAAAGTGGGTGGTTTTGGAGGGTGATTTCGAACTCAAGGCCTTGATTTAAAAGGCCTTGATCTATTTTTATGCGGCATCCCAGGCTTTGATGCCGAAAAGGTGCAACGTTTTGCTTGAAACGGTCAAGGAATTGCCCCCTTTACAGGTGCTGGAAAAAAAAGGTGAAGGATTATGCCATGACCGTCCGGTTAAAGCGCGAAACCCTGTGGGACCGGGCGTGTTCCTACAGGGCTATCAGGCTGTCCGTGCCTGCGTGCGACATTGGTGCAACGGTCAGGCAGTAGGGTAAGCGGCTAATATGGCACTTCAATGCTGTCGATTGTCCGGGAACCACGCTTTATGCAAACCGCTTACACCGTCCTGATCCTGTTGATGCTGGTCAGCGTTTCGCGTCTGGTCGGACGCGTGATCCCGTTACCGTTGCCACTGGTGCAAATCGCCGCGGGTGCCTTGTTGGCCTGGCCGACGCTGGGGCTGCATGTGGCGCTGGATCCCGAATTGTTTCTTTTTCTGTTCCTGCCGCCGCTGTTGTTTTCCGACGGCTGGCGCATGCCCAAGCGTGAGTTGTGGCGTTTGCGCGGGCCGATCCTGACCCTGGCGGTGGGCCTGGTACTGTTCACCGTCGTCGGTGCCGGTTATTTCATTCATTGGTTACTGCCAGGCATCCCGCTGCCGGTGGCTTTTGCCCTGGCGGCGGTGTTATCGCCGACGGACGCGGTGGCCGTCTCGGCGATTTCGCAGAACCGCTTGCCGACGCCGTTGATGCATATGTTGCAGGGCGAGGCGCTGATGAATGACGCCTCGGGCCTGGTGACGTTCAAGTTTGCCCTGGCAGCAGCAGTGACCGGCGTGTTCTCCCTGGCCAACGCCAGCGTGACGTTTGTGTTGGTGGCGGTCGGCGGCCTCGCTGTCGGTGTGGCGCTGAGCTGGCTGGTCGGGCGCTTGCGCTCGTGGATGATCGCTCGCGGCTGGGATGATCCTGCCACTCATGTGGTTTTCATGTTGCTGCTGCCGTTTGCGGCTTACGTGCTGGCGGAACGACTTGGCGCATCGGGCATTCTGTCTGCCGTGGCGGCGGGGATGATGCAGAGTTGGCTCGATCTGCTGCCGCGCCAGACCAGCACCCGGTTGCTCAATCGCAGCGTCTGGTCGCTGCTGGAGTTCGCCTTCAATGGCCTGATCTTCCTGCTGCTGGGGTTGCAACTGCCAGACATCATCAAAGCCGTGGTCAGCCACGAAACGTCTTTGTGGCCGACGTTGCTTTACCGTTGTCTCGACGTGCTGGCGATTTTCGTCGTGTTGGTGGTGTTGCGGTTCGTCTGGGTACAGAGCATCTGGCGTCTGTCGGGACTGTTGCGTCGCTGGCGCGGCAAGGGCGAAATGGTCAACGTGCCGACCGCGCGATCCTGCTGGTTGCTGACGGTGGGTGGGGTGCGCGGAGCGGTGACGCTGGCGGGCGTGTTGTCTGTTCCGATGTTGGTAGCGGGTGATGCATTTCCTGAACGAGATCTGCTTATCTTCATTGCGGCCGGGGTCATTCTGCTGTCGCTGATTGCAGCCTGTATCGTGCTGCCCCTGTTGTTGCGTGGCATCGAAAAGAGCCCGGACGACAAACGTCGCAGTGAGGTGCGCGAGGCCTGGCGAAAAACCGCCGAAGCGGCCATTCATGCCCTCGAAGCCGAAGAAGCCAATCCACAGGACGCCGGGCAGGCGGCGCTCGCCGTCGAACTCAAGGCGCGGATCATGTCCGAGTATCGGCATCAACTGGAGGTGTTCAACGATTCGGCGGAAGCCCAGGCATTGGCGTTTCAGATGGACTTGCTGGAACGGCGTCTGCGTTTGAAGGCGCTACGGGCGCAGCGCCTGGAGTTATATAAGCTCAGTCGTCACCACCAGATTGGTGATGACGTATTGAGGGAAGTGCTGGGTGAGCTGGATTTGAGTGAGGCTAACTTGGGTAAGTGAAGTAATGAGTTCTGTGTACTGGTCCTGGATGATAACTCAGGGGTAAATTTGACGAGCGAAGGCTTTATCACCTGCACTGAGTTGACGATTCTCTGGCTGCTCCCAATCGCCGATAGTGCATATATTTAACACTTGGTAGTGCATGATGGAGTGTCGGTCGTAGGCGGTGTAAGTTTGATCGCTGTTACGAGGGAGGGGGAAAAGATTTTTATCAACAGTCTCTTTCGACCAGCCAAAATTCTGTTTGTATAACTGGTAGGTGTTTTCCCTGTTCCAGGGAATAGTCGCATCGGGATGTTGATGTTCATGGGTCAAGCCCAAGGCATGCCCGAATTCATGAATGACAAGCGCTTCATAGCCGATGGAGGTGTAATTTGTTCCCAGCAGCAATGTTGGCTCCGTAGCGGGGGTTGCTCGCGCGTCGGTACCAAGTGCCGAGCGTCCGGTGCCGTTGTACAGCCGGGACAGGTAAATCCGGATATCACCTTCGTACAAGTCTTCGTCGTCAACCAGTTCAACGAATTCGAAAGTCAGATTGACGTAGGGTAGCCATTGCTTGATGGCATTTTTGACTATTTCAAACCCGCCATCGTCATAGTCGCTGATAGCGATTTTTAACGTTCTGCCGGGTGCCCAGTATTTAGTGTGTTTGCCGATAGATCGCTTGTTGCGCCCGGATGACGTGTTGGGTGAATTGGCCGGGTTTTCGCTAATGGCGGCTTCATAAGAAGCCGTAATATCTGCGGGTGTTTCGATGAGGCAAGGAGTGGTAGTTGTCATTATAACTTCCATGTTAGTTATGTATTTAAGCGGGAGGGTGTTGTGGCTAAAGAGGTTAATCTGAGAGTGTGTATAAATAAAGTTTGTTTTTTGGTTGTGCTGTAACTTTGTATTTGAACAAGCCTGCACTGCGTTGCACAGTGCAGGCTTGACTGATATTACTGGCGGCGAGAAATAAAGTTGTGAATGCGTTCGGCCGCTTCAACACATTCCGCCAGTGGAGCCACCAGCGCCATCCGCACTCGGCCGGCACCCGGATTGAAACCATCAACTTCCCGAGACAGATACGAGCCTGGCACCACAGTCACATGTTCCTCAACGAACAGATCGCGGCAGAACGCTTCATCATCGCCAGCAACGTTCGGCCACAAGTAGAAACCGCCATCCGGGCGTTGCACGTCCATCACCGGGCCGAGGATTTTCAGCACCGCATCATACTTCTCGCGATACAGCGCACGGTTGGCCCGCACATGCACTTCGTCATTCCAGGCGGCAACGCTCGCCAGTTGCGTTTGAACCGGCATCGCGCAGCCGTGATAAGTGCGGTACAGCAGGAAACCTTTGAGAATGTCGGCGTCACCCGCGACGAACCCCGAACGCAGGCCTGGCAGGTTGGAGCGCTTGGACAGGCTATGGAACACCACGCAACGCTTGAAGTCCTTGCGACCCAATTCCGCACAGGCGCTGAGCAGGCCGGCCGGTGGGGTTTGTTCGTCGAAGTACAGTTCGCTGTAGCACTCGTCCGCCGCAATCACGAAGTCGTATTCGTCGGCGAGGGCGATCAGCTTTTTCAGGGTTTCAACCGGGATCAACGCGCCAGTCGGATTGCCTGGCGAGCACAGAAACAGGATCTGGCAGCGTTTCCAGATGTCCGGGGAAACGGCATCGAAGTCCGGGTTGAAGCCGTTTTCATCCAGGCACGGCAGGTAATGCGGCTTGGCGCCGGCGAGGAACGCAGCACCTTCATAGATTTGATAGAACGGGTTCGGGCTGACCACCAGCGCATCGTCGCCACGGTTGACCACGGTCTGGGTGAAGGCGAACAGAGCCTCACGCGTGCCGTTGACCGGCAGCACGTTGCGCGCCGGGTCGAGCCAGCCGCTCGGGAGGTTGAAGCGGCGTTCGCACCACGCGGCGATGGCTTCACGCAGCGCCGGAATACCGAGTGTTGTCGGGTAAACGGCCATCTGATCCAGATTGCTGGACAGGGCTTCGGCGACAAAGCTTGGCGAACGGTGCTTCGGCTCGCCGATGGACAAGGCGATAGGGCGTTTGTCCGGGTTTGGCGTGACGCTGCCGAGCAGGGCGCGGAGCTTCTCGAACGGGTAGGGCTGGAGCTGGGTCAGAGCGTTGTTCATCGGGGGCCTCTTTCATTGTGGGGGCGAGCCCTGTGGCGAGTTGGTTTATCCCCGTTGGGGCGCGAAGCGGCCCCGGCATTTCAAAGTTAAACCGCGTTCACGACTGCTTCGCAGCCGAACGGGGATAAATCCCCTCGGCACAGGGTTCGCCCCCACAGGGGGAAATTTGTTAATTCAGATGCTGATTCGCGACATCTTGATATCGGGTTCGTTACTGACGGTCAGCTGCTCAACGATCGCATCCTGCAAGCGGCTGCACAGCAATGGGTCGGACAATGGCTGGTTATTGGCGTCGGTGATGAAGAATACGTCTTCCACGCGTTCGCCGAGCGTCGCAATCTTGGCGTTCTGCAGCGACAGGTCGAACTCCAGGAAAATCGTACCGATCCGCGCCAGCAAGCCCGGCCGATCCGGGGCACTGAGCTCCAGCACCGTCACCGGCCGCTGGGCGTCGTTGTGGATCGTCACCTGCGGTGCAAACGCGAAATGCTTGAGCTGGCGCGGCACCCGTCGCTGGATGATCGTCGGGTAATCGTCCGGGTTGCGCAGGGCTTCGGTCAGGCCTTCGCGGATCTGTTTGACCCGTGCCGGATTATCGCCGATCGAATCGCCGTCAGTGTCGAGCACGATGTAGGTGTCGAGGGTGAACTGACTGCTGGACGTGATGACCCGGGCGTCGTGAATGTTCAGGTTCAACTGATCCATCGCCGCCACGGTCACGGCGAAGAAGTCGTGCTGGTCCGGCGCATAAATGAAGATCTGCGTACCGCCCTCGAACTCGCGCTGGGTGGTTTCCTTGATCAGCACCAACGGCCCGCCATCGGCCGGCTGCTGCAGGATCGCGTCGGTGTGCCAGGCCACGTCGCCGGCAGTGTGACGCAGGAAATAATCATCACCCAATTGCGACCACAACTGTTCGACGTCGTCCGGGTCGTTGCCGCCCCGCACCAGAATATCGAGGGCGGCGCTCTGGGTCTGGCGGATCTGCATTTCACGATCCACCGGATTCTCCAGGCCGCGGCGCAAGGCGCGCTTGGTCTCGGTGTAGAGCTGGCGCAACAGGCTGGCGCGCCAGGAGTTCCACAGTGTCGGGTTGGTGGCGTTGATGTCGGCGACGGTCAACACGTACAGATAATCAAGGCGGGTTTCGTCACCGACGATCTGCGCAAAATCGTGGATCACTTGCGGGTCGGACAAGTCTTTGCGCTGGGCAGTGGTCGACATCACCAGGTGGTTCTGCACCAGCCAGACGATCAGGCGGCTGTCCCACACTGGCAATTGATGTCGCTGGCAAAAGGCCTCGGCATCCACGGCGCCGATTTCCGAGTGATCGCCATGCCGGCCCTTGCCGATGTCGTGGTACAGCCCGGCCAGGTAGATCAGCTCGGGCTTGGGCAGCTTGCCCATGAGCTTGCTGGCCAGCGGGAATTTTTCCGACACTTGCGTGTATTGCAACTTACGCAGGTGCTTGATCAGGTTCAGCGTGTGCGCGTCGACCGTGTAGATGTGAAACAGGTCATGCTGCATCTGCCCGACAATGAAGCCGAACTCCGGCAGATAACGCCCGAGAATGCCGTAACGGTTCATCCGTCGCAGGTTGCGGTGGATGCCGATCTTGCACTTGAACAGCTCGATGAACAGGCTGGTGTTACGAATATCGTTGCGGAAATCGTCGTCGATCAAATGACGGTTTTCCCGCAGCAGACGAATCGTGTCGGCACGCACGCCCTTGATTTCCGGCTGCTGGGCCATCAGCACGAAAATCTCGAGCATGGCGAACGGCGTGCGGCGGAATACGTTGTCGTTGCGTGCCTCGATGTAACCGTCGTGCAACTGGAACCGCGAGTTGATCGGTTGCGGCGGCGCTTCATCTTCCGGCGCCAGGATGACTTCCTCGAAGTGCTGGATGATCAGGTCGCTGAGCTGCGCGATGCTCATGACCACCCGGTAATACTGCTGCATGAAGTTTTCGATGGCTTGCTTGGCGTCATCGCCCTCGAAGCCCAGCAGGCCGGCAATCGAACGCTGGTGGTCGAACAGCAAGCGGTCTTCGGAGCGACCGGCGAGCATGTGCAGCGCGTAACGAACCTTCCACAGGAATTCCTGAGAAGAGGCCAGCAGGGCATTTTCGCTCTCGACCAGGAAACCTTCCCCGGCCAGTGCCCGCAGGTTCAGGGTGCCGTACTCGCGACGGGCCACCCACAGAATCGTCTGAATATCCCGTAGTCCGCCGGGCGAGCCTTTGACGTTGGGTTCCAGGTTGTATTCGGTGTCGTTGTACTTGTGGTGACGGGCCTTCTGCTCGGCGCGCTTGGCCAGGAAGAAGTCCTTGCTCGGCCACATGTGCGCGGTGCTGGTGACATCCAGCATGCGCTGACGCAGGCGTTCGGGACCGGCGATGGTGCGGCTTTCCATCAGGTTGGTGATCACCGTCAGGTCGGCGCGGGCTTCTACCGCGCATTCGTCGACGGAGCGAACGCTCTGACCGACTTCCAGGCCGATGTCCCACAACAGCGTCAGAAAACGCTCGATGGAATCACGGAAAACTTCGTGGTCGGCGCTGTCCAGCAGGATCAGCAGGTCGATATCGGAGAAAGGATGCAACTCCCCACGACCGTAGCCGCCGACCGCGACCAGCGCGATGTCGGCGTCTTCGCTCCAGTTGAACTGCTCCCAGGCCTTTTGCAGGATGTTGTCGACGAACCAGGCGCGATCCTCGATCAGTCGGCGAATCTCCCGGCCGCTGCGAAAGCGTCCGTCAAGGACCTCTCGGGCCTGGCGGATCGCCTTTTTGAAAGCAGCGATCGGGCTGGCCTTCAGGGCCAGTTCAGCCTGGAACTGGCCACGGTCGAAGAGTTCGGGATCCACCTGCGGCATCGATTGGCTTTCCTTTCTATAAGGCTGGGAGCGGCGCGGTCCGGATCAGGCCGAAACGCGCGGGATGGTGTCATCGCTGCGCAAGGTGAAGATCTCGTAACCGGTCTCGGTCACTACCAACGTGTGCTCCCACTGTGCCGACAACTTGCGGTCCTTGGTGATCGCGGTCCAGCCGTCGCCCAGCACTTTTGTGTCGGCCTTGCCCTGGTTGATCATCGGCTCGATGGTGAAGGTCATGCCGGCCTTCAGTTCCATGCCGGTGCCGGCGCGGCCGTAGTGCAGGATCTGCGGCTCTTCGTGGAACACCTTGCCGATACCGTGGCCGCAGAACTCGCGAACCACCGAGAAACCGTTCTTTTCGGCGTGCTTCTGGATCACTTCACCGATGTCGCCCAGGCGGCAGCCGGGTTTGACGATCTCGATGGCCTTGTACATGCATTCCTGGGTCACTTGCGACAGGCGCTCGGCCCAGACCGGCACGGTGCCGACGTGGAACATGCGGCTGGTGTCGCCGTGGAAGCCATCCTTGATCACGGTGACGTCGATGTTCAGCGTGTCCCCGTCCTTCAATGGCTTCTCGTTCGGAATGCCGTGGCAGACCACGTGGTTGATCGAGGTGCAGATCGACTTCGGGTAGCCCTTGTAGTTGAGCGGGGCAGGAATGGCCTGCTGCACGTTGACGATGTAGTCGTGGCAGATGCGGTCCAGCTCTTCGGTGGTGATGCCCGGCTTGACGTGTTCAGCAATCATTTCCAGGACATCGGCGGCCAGTTTGCCGGCGACACGCATTTTTGCGATGTCCTCCGGGGTTTTGAGGGTGACGGTCATACAGGCTCTCTCTGCGCTCGATGGCGCTTGCTAACACGGAATGGGCAATGTGCGATCGATGTTCGCCGCCCTGAAAAACGCGATTCTAACAGACGATCAACGCAAATCTGAGCCTCTGTGCATCGCTTCTCTCTATAGATGGGCGCATTCTTGAGCGATTCCAAGGGCGCGGATGAAGGCGCGCGTCAGGAATTGAGAATCCGGGTTCCGTTTTTGCGAGCCCTGTGGTATAAAATGCGCCGCTTTCCGGGGATGCCCCGAAAGGCTTAAATCCACACACGTGTCGACACGATGACCTGGGTGCCTTCAGCTGATGCTGTTGGTTGGTCATTGGGATACGTGGAGGCCAAACCCGACTTATTAAGGAACTATCATGTCCCAAGTCAACATGCGCGATATGCTGAAGGCCGGTGTGCACTTCGGTCACCAGACCCGTTACTGGAACCCGAAAATGGGCAAGTACATTTTCGGCGCGCGTAACAAGATCCACATCATCAACCTTGAAAAAACCCTGCCAATGTTCAACGAAGCTCTGACTTTCGTAGAGCGTCTGGCCCAGGGCAAAAACAAGATTCTGTTCGTTGGCACCAAGCGTTCCGCTGGCAAGATCGTTGCTGAAGAAGCAGCACGTTGCGGTTCGCCGTACGTCGATCACCGCTGGTTGGGCGGCATGCTGACCAACTTCAAAACCATCCGTGCTTCCATCAAGCGTCTGCGTGACCTTGAAGTGCAAGCCGAAGACGGTACTTTCGCCAAGCTGACCAAGAAAGAAGCGCTGATGCGCACTCGCGATCTTGAGAAGCTCGATCGTTCCCTGGGTGGTATCAAGGACATGGGCGGTCTGCCAGACGCTCTGTTCGTTATCGACGTTGATCACGAGCGCATCGCGATCACCGAAGCCAACAAGCTGGGCATCCCGGTTATCGGCGTAGTCGATACCAACAGCAGCCCGGAAGGCGTTGACTACATCATCCCAGGCAACGATGACGCAATCCGCGCTATCCAGCTGTACATGGGTTCGATGGCTGACGCTGTAATCCGCGGTCGCAACCACGTTGCTGGCGGCACCGAGCAGTTCGTTGAAGAAGCTCCGGCAGCTGCAGCTGAGTAATTGACGCCTTGGCGTTGACTCAGTAAGCAAAAAGGGGGCTTGGCCCCCTTTTTGCCACCTCGAAAACCATTTGTCTGGTGGCGCAATTACAGCGTTTGTAACTTGCAGCTGCTAACAAGGGTGGTTCGGGAAGAATTGAACGCCCGTTCGATCGGGTGGAATGGTTGAAAACCTATCCAAGAGGAATTTTGAAATGGCAGAGATTACTGCAGCGTTGGTCAAAGAACTGCGCGAGCGTACTGGCGAAGGCATGATGGACTGCAAAAAAGCCTTGACCAAGGCTGGCGGCGACATCGAAAAAGCCATTGATGACATGCGCGCTTCGGGCGCCATCAAGGCTGCCAAGAAAGCAGGCAACGTAGCTGCTGAAGGCGCGATCGCACTGAAGGAAGACGGTAAATCCGCCGTTCTGCTGGAAGTGAACTCGCAGACCGACTTCCTGGCTCTGCAGGACGACTTCAAGGCATTTGTCGCTTCCAGCGTTGAAAAGGCGTTCGCTGACAAACTGACTGACGTCGCTCCGCTGATCGAAGCTCAAGAAGCCGATCGCCTGGTTCTGGTCGGCAAGGTTGGCGAAAACGTCAACATCCGTCGCCTGGTTCGCGTTGAAGGTGATGTGGTTGGTGGTTACCTGCACGGCAACAAGATCGGTGTTGCGGTTGTTCTGAAGGGCGGCAACGTTGAGCTGGCCAAAGACATCGCTATGCACGTAGCGGCCAGCAACCCTGAGTTCCTGCTGCCATCGGAAGTTTCGGCTGAAGCTATCGAGCGCGAAAAAGCTGTGTTCCTGCAGCTGAACGAAGAAAAAATCAAAGGCAAGCCAGAAAACATTGTTGAGAACATGGTCAAAGGCCGTATCAGCAAGTTCCTGGCTGAAGCGAGCCTGGTTGAGCAGGCGTTCGTCAAGAACCCTGAAGTCAAGGTCGGCGAACTGGCCAAGAAAGCCGGTGCTGAAATCGTTTCTTTCACCTACTTCAAAGTAGGCGAAGGCATCGAGAAGCCGGTCGACAACTTCGCTGAAGAAGTTGCTGCCCAGCTGGCTGCCGCCAAGCAATAAGACGGTTTTTCAACTGTCGCCCTGAAGAGGCTGCCCGCTTACGCGCGCAGCCTCTTTTCAGATGGGGCACCAATTTTTATTGGTTTCCCTTTGGAACTGGCTTACAAAGCCATGTTCCGATGGCGCTGAAGCAGCGCCAAGCTAGAGTGAACGCCAGCTGTAAACAGCTCGCAAAGAATTTTTAAAATACGCCGCAGGAGAGATTCGCAATGGCTCAGCAGGGCAGTGGTTATCAGGCTCGCTATAAACGCATTCTACTCAAGCTTAGCGGCGAGGCCCTGATGGGCTCGGAAGAGTTCGGGATCGATCCGAAAGTTCTGGATCGCATGGCGCTGGAAGTCGGCCAACTGGTCGGCATCGGTGTCCAGGTCGGTCTGGTGATCGGCGGCGGCAACCTGTTCCGCGGCGCAGCGCTGAGCGCAGCCGGCATGGATCGGGTCACGGGCGACCACATGGGCATGCTGGCCACTGTGATGAACGCCCTGGCCATGCGCGACGCGCTGGAACGTGCCAATATCTCGGCCATCGTGATGTCGGCCATTTCCATGGTTGGCGTGACCGATCACTATGATCGCCGCAAAGCCATGCGCCACCTGAACGCCAAGGAAGTCGTGATCTTCGCGGCTGGCACCGGCAATCCGTTCTTTACCACGGATTCGGCAGCCTGCTTGCGTGCGATCGAAATCGACGCTGACGTCGTGTTGAAAGCGACCAAGGTCGATGGTGTCTACACCGCCGATCCATTCAAGGACCCGCATGCCGAGAAGTTCGATCATCTGACCTACGATGAAGTGCTGGATCGCAAGCTGGGCGTGATGGATCTGACGGCCATTTGCCTGTGCCGCGACCACAAGATGCCGTTGCGCGTATTTAACATGAACAAGCCCGGCGCCCTGCTGAACATCGTACATGGCGGCGCTGAAGGGACCCTGATCGAGGAAGGCCAACAATGATCAACGAAATCAAGAAAGACGCTAAAGAGCGTATGCAGAAATCCGTCGAGTCGCTGATGCACAACTTCGGCCGTATTCGTACCGGTCAGGCGCACCCGAGCATTCTGGAAGGCGTGATGGTGCCGTACTACGGTTCCGATACTCCGATCAAGCAAGTGGCGAACATCACCGTCAAGGACGCCCGTACCCTGCAAGTCGTTGCCTTCGAGCGCAACATGCTGGGTGCTGTCGATAAAGCCATCGGCAGCGCCGGTCTGAACCTCAACCCGACCAACCTGGGTGAGCTGCTGCTGATCTCCATGCCGGCCCTGACCGAAGAAACCCGCAAGGGCTTCACCAAGCAGGCCCGCGATGTTGCTGAAGACGCCCGTGTTGCCGTGCGCAACATCCGTCGTGACGCGAACAGCCAGCTCAAGGATCTGGTCAAGGAAAAGGAAATCAGCGAAGACGAAGAGCGTCGCGCCACTGGCGAGATCGATGATCTGACCAAAAAGTACGTGGCTGAAATCGACGCGAATCTGGCGCAGAAAGAAAAAGACCTGATGGCCGTATAAGGGTCGCGTTTTCATGGAAAAGACCAAGCAGGTTGCGCCGTCCGCGGTGCCGCGCCATGTCGCGATCATCATGGATGGCAATAATCGCTGGGCGAAAAAACGCTTTATGCCGGGTGTCGCCGGGCATAAAGCGGGTGTGGATGCGGTTCGTGCAGTGATTGAGGTGTGTGCCGAGGCCAAGGTCGAGGTATTGACCCTGTTCGCCTTTTCCAGCGAGAACTGGCAGCGCCCGGCCGATGAGGTCAGTGCCTTGATGGACCTGTTCTTCAAGGCATTGCGTCGCGAGGCCAAGCGCCTCAACGAAAACAACATCAGTCTGCGCATCATTGGCGACCGTTCGCGTTTTCATCCAGAGCTTCAGGCGGCCATGCGCGAGGCTGAAGCCATGACCGCGGGTGCCAATCGCTTCGTCCTGCAGATCGCCGCCAACTACGGCGGTCAGTGGGACATCGCGCAAGCCGCGCAGCGTCTGGCGCGGGAAGTTCAGGCCGGTCATCTGCGTCCGGAAGACATTACCCCGGAACTGTTGCAAGCCTGCCTGGCCACCGGCGACCTGCCGTTGCCGGACCTGTGCATTCGCACCGGTGGCGAACACCGCATCAGCAACTTCCTGTTGTGGCAACTGGCCTACGCCGAGTTGTACTTCTCCGACCTGTTCTGGCCGGACTTCAAACACGACGCCATGCGCACCGCGCTGGCCGATTTCGCTTCTCGTCAGCGTCGCTTCGGTAAAACGAGCGAGCAGGTCGAGGCTGGAGCCCGGGTTTAATGCTTAAACAACGAATCATCACTGCGCTGATACTGCTGCCGATTGCCTTGTGCGGGTTTTTCCTGCTTGAAGGTTCCGGCTTCGCGCTGTTCATCGGGTTGGTCGTAACCCTCGGTGCCTGGGAATGGGCGCGCCTGGCGGGTTTCGCCGCTCAACCGATTCGCGTCGCCTACGCAGCAGTGGTCGCGTTGATGTTGTTTGTCATGCACATCCTGCCGGGACTTGCGCCCTGGGTGTTGGGTGCCTCGGTGCTGTGGTGGGGCGTGGCGACGTATCTGGTGCTGACCTATCCGCGTTCGAGCGAGCATTGGTCCGCAGCAGCGACCAAATTGGTGATCGGCCTGTTGATTCTCCTGCCGGCATGGCAAGGTCTGGTCGAAATCAAAAAACACGATTCCGGCAATGGCAATCTACTGATTTTGGCCGTGATGGTGCTGGTCTGGGGTGCCGATATTGGCGCCTATTTTTCCGGCAGGGCCTTCGGCAAGCGCAAGCTCGCGCCGCTGGTCAGCCCCGGCAAGAGCTGGGAAGGCGTGTATGGCGGCCTGGCGCTGAGCCTGGTCATCACCGTCATTGTCGGCCTGGTTCGCGACTGGACGGTTGCCGAGCTTTTCAAAGGGTTGATCGGTGCGGCCATTATCGTGTTCATCTCGGTGGTGGGCGACCTCACCGAAAGCATGTTCAAGCGCCAGTCCGGGATCAAGGACAGCAGTAATCTGCTGCCCGGTCACGGCGGTGTGCTGGATCGCATCGACAGCCTGACGGCCGCGATCCCTGTATTTGCTGTGCTGCTGTGGATGGCGGCACCGTGAGCCGCCCGCAGCAGATTACGGTCCTGGGTGCGACCGGTTCGATCGGTCTGAGCACGCTGGACGTCATTGCCCGACATCCCGAGCGGTATCAGGTTTTTGCCTTGAGCGGCTTCACGCGTCTGAGCGAGTTGCATGCGCTTTGCGTCCGGCATGTGCCGCGGTTCGCCGTCGTGCCAGAGCACAACGCCGCCCGGGTGTTGCAGGACGATTTGCGTGCAGCCGGTCTGTCGACTCGCGTGCTGGTGGGGGAGGCGGGCCTGTGTCAGGTCGCCTCCGATCCTGACGTCGACACGGTCATGGCGGCCATTGTCGGTGCGGCGGGCTTGCGTCCGACCCTGGCGGCAGTTGAGGCCGGTAAGAAAATTCTGCTGGCCAACAAAGAAGCGCTGGTGATGTCTGGCGCGCTGTTCATGCAGGCCGTACGCAAAAGCGGTTCGGTGCTGCTGCCGATCGACAGCGAGCACAACGCGATTTTCCAGTGCATGCCACAGGATTTTTCCCGTGGGCTCGGGGTCGTGGGCGTTCGTCGGATCTTGCTGACAGCCTCTGGCGGTCCGTTCCGGCAGACACCCTTGGCCGAACTGGCCGATGTAACGCCTGAGCAGGCCTGTGCGCACCCGACCTGGTCCATGGGGCGCAAGATCTCCGTGGATTCGGCGAGCATGATGAACAAGGGACTCGAGCTGATCGAAGCCTGCTGGCTGTTCGACGCCAAGCCTTCCCAGGTCGAAGTGGTGATTCACCCGCAGAGTGTGATTCATTCGCTGGTCGACTACATCGACGGTTCGGTATTGGCGCAGTTGGGCAATCCCGACATGCGCACACCGATCGCCAACGCCTTGGCCTGGCCGGAGCGTATCGATTCGGGCGTTGCTCCGCTGGATCTGTTCGCCATCGCACGCCTGGACTTCCAGGCGCCCGATGAAGAGCGTTTCCCATGCCTGCGCCTGGCGCGTCAGGCCGCCGAGGCGGGCAATAGCGCGCCAGCCATGCTCAATGCGGCAAATGAAGTAGCAGTCGCCGCCTTTCTCGACGGGCGGGTTCGCTATCTGGAAATCGCGAGTATCATCGAGGAAGTCTTGAATCTCGAGCCTGTGGTAGCGGTGAATGATCTCGAGGCGGTGTTCACGGCTGACGCGAAGGCGCGAGCCCTGGTGGAGCAATGGTTGAGTCGCCACGGGCGGTAAGTGCTGCAACAGGTTGGCCCATGCAGCACTGGATAGGATTGCGGAGAAAGTAGATGAGCGCGCTCTATATGATTGTCGGCACCCTGGTAGCCCTGGGCGTGCTGGTCACCTTCCACGAATTCGGCCATTTCTGGGTCGCGCGTCGCTGTGGGGTCAAAGTGCTGCGCTTCTCCGTGGGCTTCGGCATGCCGTTGCTGCGCTGGCACGACAAGAAAGGCACTGAGTTCGTCGTCGCCGCGATTCCGCTGGGTGGCTACGTGAAAATGCTCGACGAGCGCGAAGGCGAAGTGCCGGCCGATCAGCTCGATCAGTCCTTCAATCGCAAATCCGTCCGTCAGCGCATCGCAATCGTGTCGGCGGGGCCGATTGCCAACTTTTTACTGGCGATGATTTTTTTCTGGGTGCTCGCGATGCTCGGCAGCGAGCAGGTGCGGCCTGTCATCGGTGCCGTAGAGTCCGGCAGTATCGCGGCCAAGGCCGGTTTGAGCCCGGGTCAGGAAATTGTCGCCATCGATGGTGAGCCAACGTCGGGTTGGGGTGCGGTCAATCTGCAGCTGGTTCGTCGTCTGGGTGAGAGCGGTTCGCTGCAGGTGCTGGTGCGCGATCAGGGGTCCACAGCGGATTCGCCTCGTGAACTGGTCCTGGATAAATGGCTCAAGGGCGCGGATGAGCCGGATCCGATTCGCTCGTTGGGTATTCGTCCTTGGCGTCCGGCGTTGCCGCCAGTGCTGGCCGAGCTTGACCCGAAAGGTCCGGCGCAGGCAGCGGGCCTGAAAACCGGTGACCGGTTGTTGGCGCTTGATGGCAAGGCGCTGGATGACTGGCAGCAGGTGGTCGATACCGTTCGTACGCAACCAGATACCAAAATCATGCTGCGCATCGAGCGCGATGGTGCTCAAATCGACGTCCCCGTGACGCTGGCCGCTCGTGGCGAGAAGAAAGCCCCCAGCGGTTATCTGGGGGCTGGGGTGAAAGCGATCGATTGGCCACCGGAGATGATTCGCGAGGTCAGTTACGGTCCTTTGGCTGCGATTGGCGAGGGGGCTCGACGCACTTGGACCATGAGCGTACTGACCCTCGATTCACTCAAGAAAATGTTGTTCGGTGAGCTCTCGGTAAAAAACTTGAGTGGACCGATAACCATTGCTAAAGTGGCGGGCGCTTCTGCCCAGTCGGGCGTCGCTGATTTCCTGAATTTCCTTGCTTATCTGAGTATTAGCCTGGGGGTTCTGAATTTGTTGCCCATTCCTGTACTGGATGGGGGGCATTTGTTGTTTTATCTGATCGAGTGGGCGCGTGGTCGTCCCTTGTCGGATCGGGTGCAGGGTTGGGGGATACAGATCGGCATCAGTTTGGTGGTCGGGGTGATGTTGCTTGCTCTGGTCAATGATTTGGGCCGTCTGTAACACTTCGCTGATATTGCGAATCTGCCGCATTTTGCGGCAGTTTGTTTATTGCCAGTTGGAATAAGAAAGGACTTCATGAAACGTCTGCTGCTAACTGCGGTTCTCACCGTATTGATGATCGCCGAAGTTCACGCCGAGTCCTTCACTATCTCTGATATTCGCGTCAATGGCCTCCAGCGGGTCTCCGCGGGTAGCGTCTTTGGTGCCTTGCCGTTGAACGTCGGTGAACAGGCGGATGATCGTCGCCTGGTGGAATCCACTCGTGCGCTGTTCAAAACCGGGTTCTTTCAAGATATCCAGCTGGGCCGCGATGGCAACGTCCTGGTCATCACGGTAGTCGAGCGCCCGTCAGTCGCCAGTATCGAGATCGAAGGTAACAAGGCGATCTCCACTGAAGACCTGATGAAAGGCCTCAAACAGTCCGGTCTGGCCGAAGGCGAGATCTTCCAGCGTGCCACCCTTGAAGGTGTACGTAACGAACTGCAGCGCCAATATGTCGCGCAGGGTCGCTACTCGGCTACCGTCGACACCGAAGTGGTGCCGCAGCCGCGCAACCGCGTCGGCCTGAAGGTCAATATCAACGAAGGCACCGTCGCTGCTATCCAGCACATCAACGTGGTGGGTAACACGGTCTTTCCTGACGAAGACCTGATCGACCTGTTCGAACTCAAGACCACCAACTGGTTGTCGTTCTTCAAGAACGACGACAAGTACGCTCGTGAAAAACTTTCCGGTGACCTGGAACGTCTGCGTTCCTACTACCTGGACCGTGGCTACATCAACATGGATATCGCTTCGACCCAGGTGTCCATTACGCCGGACAAGAAGCACGTCTACATCACCGTCAACGTCAACGAAGGCGAGAAGTACACCGTTCGTGACGTCAAGCTGAGCGGCGACCTGAAAGTCCCTGAGGACCAGGTCAAGTCGTTGCTGCTGGTTCAGAAAGGCCAGGTGTTCTCGCGCAAGCTGATGACCACCACCTCCGAACTGATCACCCGCCGTCTGGGTAACGAGGGCTACACCTTCGCCAACGTCAACGGCGTGCCTCAGCCGCATGATGAAGACCACACCGTCGATATCACGTTCGCCGTCGATCCGGGCAAGCGTGCCTACGTCAACCGCATCAATTTCCGAGGCAACACCAAGTCCGAAGACGAAGTGCTGCGCCGTGAAATGCGTCAGATGGAAGGTGGCTGGGCTTCGACTTACCTGATCGACCAGTCCAAGACCCGTCTTGAGCGTCTCGGCTTCTTTAAAGAAGTGAACGTCGAAACCCCTGCTGTACCGGGTGTCGATGACCAGGTTGACGTGAACTACAGCGTTGAAGAACAAGCTTCCGGTTCGATTACCGCCAGCGTCGGCTTCGCACAGAGTGCCGGTCTGATCCTCGGTGGTTCGATCACCCAGAACAACTTCCTGGGTACGGGTAACAAGGTCAGCGTCGGCTTGACCCGCAGCGAATACCAGAGCCGCTATAACTTCGGTTATGTCGACCCGTACTGGACTGCTGATGGCGTGAGCCTGGGTTACAACGCGTTCTATCGCACCACTGACTACAAAGACCTCGACGTCGACGTAGCCAGCTATGCCGTGGACAGCCTGGGTGCGGGCGTGAGCGTCGGCTACCCGATCAGCGAAACGTCGCGCCTGACCTTCGGCCTGACTGCGCAACAGGACAAGATCAAGACTGGCCTGTACACCGTTGACGAGATCTTCGACTTCGTTAACAAGGAAGGCGACAACTACCTGAACTTCAAGGCTTCGGCCGGTTGGTCGGAATCGACCCTGAACAAGGGCGTACTGGCGACACGTGGTCATTCCCAAAGCCTGGTGCTGGAAACCACGACGCCGGGCAGCGACCTGTCGTTCTTCAAACTCGATTACCGTGGCCAGTTGTTCCAGCCACTGACCGAAAACTACACCATGCGCCTGCATACCGAGCTGGGTTATGGCGATGGCTACGGTTCGACCGATGGCTTGCCGTTCTATGAAAACTACTATGCTGGTGGTTTCAACTCGGTTCGTGGTTTCAAGGACAGCACCTTGGGTCCTCGCAGTACGCCGAGCCGCGGCACCAACCCGGGTACGGCACTTGATCCGGACCAGGATCCGCTGCCGTTCGGTGGTAACGTCTTGATCCAGGGCGGGGTAGAGGTCCTGTTCCCTCTGCCGTTCGTAAAAGATCAGCGCTCCCTGCGCACCTCGGTATTCTGGGATGTGGGTAACGTTTTCGACTCAACGTGCAAAGACACCACCAATGCGAACGGTTCGTCGTCCAACACCAAGTGCAACGACATCAGCCTGAGCAACATGGCTAGCTCTGTCGGTGTGGGTGTGACATGGGTTACCGCGCTGGGTCCTCTGAGTTTCGCGTTGGCCATGCCGATCAAGAAACCGGATGAGGCTGAAACTCAAGTGTTCCAATTCTCCCTCGGCCAGACGTTCTAAGCGTCTGACCCAAGATAACGACAATGGATTTTGTAGGAGTGCATCGTGCGTAAGTTGACTCAATTGGTTCTCCTGGCGACCGTACTGGTAGCAGGTCCGGCTTTTGCCGACATGAAAATCGCCGTTCTGAACTATCAGATGGCTCTGCTGGAATCCGACGCGGCCAAGAAATACGCCGTGGATGCCGAGAAAAAGTTCGGTCCGCAGCTGACCAAACTCAAGTCGCTGGAAAGCAGCGCCAAGGGCATTCAGGACCGTCTGATGGCGGGCGGCGACAAGATGCAGCAAGGCGAGCGTGAGCGCCTGGAACTTGAATTCAAGCAAAAGGCCCGTGACTTCCAGTTCCAGTCCAAGGAGCTGAACGAAGCCAAAGCCGTTGCTGACCGTGAAATGCTGAAGCAGCTCAAGCCGAAACTGGACAGTGCTGTGGAAGAAGTCATCAAGAAAGGTGCTTTTGACCTGGTCTTCGAGCGTGGCGCAGTGATTGATGTCAAGCCTCAGTACGACATCACTCGCCAGGTTATCGAGCGCATGAATCAGCTGAAGTAATCCATGACAGCGACCATAAAACTCGGCCAGTTGGCCGAGTTCCTCGGCGCCACCCTGCGTGGCGACCCGGAGAAGGAAATAACTGGGCTGGCCACTTTGCAAGAGGCTGGCCCAGCTCAGTTGAGCTTTCTGGCAAATCCTCAATACCGTAAATACCTGGCCGATAGCCGGGCTGCAGCCTTGTTGCTGAAAGCCGCTGACGCAGAAGGTTTTTCCGGTGAGGCGCTGATCGTGCCCGACCCGTATCTTGCTTATGCACGCATTTCCCACCTCTTCGATCCCAAGCCCAAGGCGGCTGCCGGTATTCATCCGACAGCGGTAGTGGCAGAGGACGCGGTGGTCGATCCGGCGGCGAGTATCGGTGCATTTGTGGTCATCGAAAGCGGGGCGCGAATTGATGCCGGGACAACCATCGGCGCGCACTGCTTCATCGGCGCTCGTAGTGTCATTGGCGAAGGTGGCTGGCTTGCACCGCGCGTCACGCTGTATCACGACGTGCGTATCGGCAAGCGGGTGGTGATTCAATCCGGTGCGGTACTGGGTGGCGAAGGTTTCGGTTTCGCCAACGAGAAAGGCATCTGGCAGAAAATCGCCCAGATCGGTGGTGTTCTGGTCGGTGACGATGTGGAGATTGGCGTGAATACCGCCATCGACCGCGGTGCGCTGGCCGATACCGTCATTGGTAATGGCGTCAAGCTCGACAATCAGATTCAGATCGCTCACAACGTCCAGATCGGTGATCACACCGCCATGGCCGCGTGCGTGGGGATCTCCGGCAGCACCAAGATCGGCAAGCATTGCATGCTCGCCGGTGGCGTCGGGCTGGTGGGGCATATCGAAATTTGCGACAAGGTTTTCATCACTGGGATGACCATGGTGACCCACTCGATTACCGAGCCGGGCTCCTACTCTTCCGGTACGGCCATGCAACCGGCTGCCGAATGGCGCAAAAGCGCGGCACGTATCCGTCAGCTCGATGACATCGCGCGGCGGCTGCGACAGCTGGAAAAGCGGACAGGGGAAGTGACCCCTGACGGTAATGCTTCATCAGATGGCTGATACCATTTCCATATCAAGTGTGCACAGCCGCTAGACTGCCTCCTTGATTTGCTAGAGGAACGCGCGTCAGTCGCGCGTTTCCAATCTTTACATAGGCTTCCCCCCGAAATGATGGACATCAACGAGATTCGCGAATACCTGCCTCACCGTTACCCGTTCCTGCTGGTGGACCGGGTCGTGGAACTGGACGTGGAAGGCAAGCGCATTCGCGCCTACAAGAATGTCAGCATCAACGAACCGTTCTTCAATGGTCACTTCCCCGCGCATCCAATCATGCCGGGCGTACTGATCATCGAAGCGATGGCTCAGGCTGCCGGTATCCTTGGTTTCAAAATGCTCGACGTGAAGCCTGCCGACGGCACGCTCTACTACTTCGTCGGCTCCGACAAGCTGCGTTTTCGCCAGCCCGTCACTCCAGGCGATCAATTGATCCTCGAAGCCCGTTTCATCAGCTGCAAGCGTCAGATCTGGAAGTTCGAGTGCCAGGCTTCGGTCGATGGCAAGCCAGTCTGCTCCGCTGAAATCATCTGCGCGGAACGCAAACTATGAGTTTGATTGACCCTCGCGCAATCATCGATCCGACGGCCGTTCTGGCTGAAGGTGTCGAGGTCGGCCCATGGTCGATCGTCGGCGCAGGTGTGGAAATCGGCGAGGGGACAGTGATCGGGCCGCATGTGATTCTCAAGGGCCCGACCCGAATCGGTAAGCACAACCGCATTTACCAGTTTTCTTCGGTAGGTGAGGACACGCCCGATCTGAAATACAAAGGCGAAGAAACCCGTCTGGTCATCGGTGACCATAACGTCATCCGTGAAGGCGTGACGATTCATCGCGGGACCATTCAGGACCGTTCGGAAACGACCCTGGGCGATCACAACCTGATCATGGCCTATGCCCACATCGGCCACGACAGTGTCATCGGTAACCACTGCATCCTCGTCAACAACACTGCGTTGGCTGGCCATGTGCACGTTGAAGACTGGGCGATCCTGTCCGGCTTTACCCTGGTTCACCAGTATTGCCACATTGGCGCCCACAGCTTTTCCGGCATGGGTACCGCCATTGGCAAGGACGTTCCCGCCTACGTCACGGTGTTCGGCAACCCGGCCGAAGCCCGTAGCATGAACTTCGAAGGCATGCGTCGCCGTGGTTTCAGCGAAGACGCGATCCACGCCCTGCGTCGTGCCTACAAGGTGGTTTACCGCCAGGGCCTGACCGTCGAGCAGGCGCTCGCCGAACTGGCCGAACCTTCGGCGCAGTTTCCGGAAGTCGCGGTGTTCCGTGATTCCATCCAGTCTTCGACCCGCGGCATCACGCGTTAATCATGGCTAATCTGCGTATTGCGCTGGTGGCGGGTGAGGCTTCCGGTGACATTCTGGGCGCCGGTCTCATGCGTGCGCTCAAGGCACAGCATCCGGCGGTCGAGTTCATCGGTGTCGGTGGTCCGCTGATGCAGGCCGAAGGCCTGACCTCGTATTTCCCGATGGAACGTCTCTCGGTCATGGGCCTGGTGGAAGTGCTGGGTCGGCTGCGCGAGTTGCTCAAGCGCCGCAAGCAGCTGATCGCCGACCTGATTGCCGAGAAGCCGGATGTGTTCATCGGTATCGATGCCCCGGACTTCAACCTGAATATCGAACTCAAGCTGCGTCAGGCCGGAATCAAGACCGTGCACTACGTCAGCCCGTCGGTCTGGGCGTGGCGGCAGAAGCGGGTGCTGAAGATTCGCGAAGGTTGCGACCTGATGCTGACGCTGTTTCCGTTCGAAGCAAAATTCTATGAAGAGAAAGGCGTGCCGGTGCGGTTTGTCGGGCATTCCCTGGCCGATGCGATCCCGCTTGAAGCGGATCGCGCTGCTGCACGGGCCGAGCTCGGTCTGCCGGACGGGCCGTTGGTCGCGCTGATGCCCGGCAGTCGCGGCGGTGAAGTGGGGCGTCTGGGGGCGTTGTTCCTCGATACCGCCCAACGTCTGCGCGCCCTGCGTCCTGGCGTGCGGTTCGTCATGCCTTGCGCCAGTCCTCAGCGACGTGCGCAGCTTGAAGAGTTGCTCGTCGGTCGCGATCTGCCGCTGACCCTGCTCGATGGCAAGTCCCATCTGGCGCTGGCCGCCTGCGACGCGGTGTTGATCGCCTCCGGTACGGCTACCCTCGAGGCCTTGTTGTACAAGCGGCCGATGGTCGTTGCCTATCGTCTGGCGCCACTGACGTTCTGGATTCTCAAACGCATGGTCAAGAGTCCCTACGTCTCGTTGCCGAACCTGTTGGCCCAGCGCCTGTTGGTGCCCGAGTTGCTGCAGGACGATGCGACCGTTGAAGCGCTGGCCCAGACGCTGTCGCCATTGATCGAAGGTGGCGAAGAGCAGACTCGCGGCTTTGATGAAATTCACCGGACCCTTCGTCTGGATGCCTCCAACCAGGCTGCAGATGCAGTGCTGAAGCTGATCGGCCAAGTACAATGAGTAAAACAAGCATGCAAATGGGGCTGGATTTCACCTTGGTCGCTGAAGTCGAAGATCTGGTTGCCGGTGTTGACGAAGTCGGTCGCGGCCCGCTCTGCGGTGCCGTGGTAACCGCGGCTGTGATCCTCGATCCGAACCGTCCGATCCTCGGTCTCAACGATTCGAAGAAGCTCACCGAAGCCCGCCGCGAAAAGCTCTACGACGAAATTTGCGAAAAAGCCTTGAGCTGGTGCATCGCGCGCGCGGAAGTCGAAGAAATCGACGAGTTGAACATCCTTCATGCCACCATGCTGGCCATGCAACGCGCGATCGAAGGCCTGCACATTCAACCGAAACTGGCGATGATCGACGGTAACCGCTGCCCGAAACTGTCCATGCGCGCCGAAGCAGTGGTGCAGGGCGACGGCAAGGTTCCGGCCATCGCTGCGGCATCGATTCTTGCCAAGGTCAGCCGCGACCGTGAGATGGCTGCCTTCGAATTGATTTACCCGGGTTACGGTATCGGTGGTCACAAAGGTTATCCGACACCCGTTCATCTGGAAGCGCTGGCACGCTTGGGCCCGACCCCGATTCACCGCCGCTCGTTTGCTCCAGTGCGGTTGGCATATGAAGCTCGGGAAAGCCTGATCGAGAGTTAGTTGCAAGGCTGATGTTTTTCCCAAGGCCCGGTACAATCCGGGCCTTGTTGTTTTCATGACATAACGCAGGATCACTATGCCGGCTTCATTCGTTCATCTACGCCTGCACACTGAATATTCCCTGGTCGACGGTCTGGTGCGGATCAAACCGCTGGTCAAGACCCTGGTCGGCATGAACATGCCTGCCGTGGCGGTCACCGACCAGAACAACATGTGTTCCCTGGTCAAATTCTATAAAGCCGCCATGGGCGCAGGTATCAAGCCGATCTGCGGCGCCGACCTGTGGCTGTCGAACAAGGATCCGGACAACGCCCTGAGCCGGATCAGCCTGCTGGCCATGAACGCTGTCGGCTATCGCAACCTCACTGAACTGATCTCCCGCGGCTTCATCGACGGCCAGCGCAATGGCTCGGTCATCATCGAGCGCGAGTGGGTGGCCGAGGCCAGCGAAGGCTTGATCATGCTGTCGGCGGCAAAAGAAGGCGAGATCGGCCTGGCCATGCTCAGCGGCAATCCGGCTGAAGCGGAAAATCTGGCGCGCGAGTGGATGGAGGTGTTCCCGGATCGCTTTTACCTGGAAATCCAGCGCACCAATCGCCCCAACGATGAAGAGCAGTTGCACGGCGCGGTGGCCCTGGCGGAGAAGATCGGCGCGCCACTGGTCGCGACCAACGACGTGCGCTTCATCAAGCAGGAAGACTTTGCCGCTCACGAGACCCGCGTCTGCATCGGTGAGGGCCGCGCCCTCGACGATCCGCGGCGTTCGAAGAATTACAGTGATCAGCAATACCTCAAAAGCGCCGAGGAAATGGCCGAGCTGTTCAGCGACATTCCCGAGGCGCTGGAAAACACCGTCGAGATCGCCAAGCGCTGCAACATTGAAGTGAAACTGGGCACGCACTTCCTGCCCAACTTCCCGATTCCCGATGGCATGACCATCGACGAGTATTTCCGCAAGGTGTCCTTCGATGGCCTGGAAGAGCGCCTCAGCGTTCTGCTGCCCAAGGACACCACCGAAGACTACGAAGCCAAGCGTCAGGTCTACGTCGACCGGCTGAATTTCGAGCTGGATATCATCATCCAGATGGGGTTCCCCGGTTACTTCCTCATCGTTATGGACTTTATCCAGTGGGCCAAGAGCAACGGCGTGCCGGTAGGTCCGGGCCGTGGTTCGGGTGCCGGTTCGCTGGTGGCCTATGTGCAGAAGATCACCGACCTCGACCCGCTGGAATATGACCTGCTGTTCGAACGTTTCCTTAACCCGGAACGGGTATCGATGCCCGACTTCGACGTCGACTTCTGCATGGACGGTCGTGACCGGGTCATCGACTACGTGGCCGAAAAGTACGGGCGCAACGCGGTAAGTCAGATCATCACCTTCGGTTCCATGGCCGCCAAGGCTGTGGTCCGCGACGTGGCGCGGGTGCAGGGCAAGTCCTACGGCCTGGCGGATCGTCTGTCGAAGATGATTCCGTTCGAAGTCGGCATGACCCTGGAAAAAGCCTACGAGCAGGAAGAAATCCTCCGCGACTTCATCAAGGTTGATGAAGAGGCCGCGGAAATCTGGGAAATGGCGCGCAAGCTCGAAGGGGTCGTGCGTAACGTCGGCAAACACGCCGGTGGTGTGGTGATCGCACCGACCAAGCTGACCGACTTCTCGCCGATCTATTGCGACGAGGCCGGTGACGGCCTGGTGACCCAGTTCGACAAGGACGACGTTGAAGCTGCCGGCCTGGTGAAGTTCGACTTCCTCGGCCTGCGGACCCTGACGGTCATCGACTGGGCGCTGAAAACGATCAACCGCGACCGCGCCAAGGTCGATGAGCCGCCGCTGGACATTGCGTTCATCCCGCTCGATGACAAACCGACCTACCAGCTGCTGCAAAAAGCTGAAACCACCGCGGTGTTCCAGCTCGAGTCGCGCGGCATGAAAGAGCTGATCAAAAAGCTCAAGCCCGACTGCCTGGAAGACTTGATCGCACTGGTGGCCCTGTTCCGTCCGGGCCCTTTGCAATCGGGCATGGTTGACGACTTTATCAACCGTAAGCACGGTCGCGCCGAACTCGCGTACCCGCACTCGGACTACCAGTACGAAGGTCTGAAACCGGTATTGGCACCGACTTACGGCATCATCCTGTATCAGGAACAGGTGATGCAGATTGCCCAGGTCATGGCCGGTTACACCCTCGGTGGTGCGGACATGCTGCGTCGGGCCATGGGTAAGAAAAAGCCCGAGGAAATGGCCAAGCAGCGCGGTGGTTTCATTGAGGGTTGCGCCACCAACAACATCGATGCTGACCTCGCCGGTAACATTTTCGACCTGGTGGAGAAATTCGCCGGTTATGGCTTCAACAAATCCCACTCCGCTGCTTACGGCCTGGTTTCGTACCAGACCGCGTGGCTGAAAACGCACTACCCGGCGCCGTTCATGGCCGCGGTACTGTCGGCGGATATGCACAACACCGACAAGGTCGTGACCTTGATCGAAGAAATTCGCACCATGAAGCTGCGTCTCGACGCGCCGGATGTGAATACTTCGGAGTTCAAGTTCACGGTGAATGACGAAGGCCGCATTATCTATGGCCTCGGCGCGATCAAGGGTGTGGGCGAAGGGCCGGTGGAAGCGATCACCGAGGCGCGTCAGGACGGGCCGTTCAAGGACCTGTTCGATTTTTGCGCCCGTGTCGACCTCAAGCGCATCAACAAGCGCACGCTGGATGGTTTGATCCGAAGCGGTGCGCTGGATCGTCTGGGGCCCTGTTTCCATGACGAGCCGAAAGCCTATCAAGCGAGCATCGACCAGAACCGCGCGGTCTTGCTGAATGCGATGGAAGGGGCGATCAAGGCCGCCGAACAAACCGCCCGCACCCACGACAGTGGTCACGCCGACCTGTTCGGCGGGCTGTTCGTAGAAGAGGACGCGGACGTCTATGCCAATCACCGCAAGGCGAAAGAGCTGACCCTGAAGGAACGCCTTAAAGGGGAGAAAGACACCCTGGGGTTGTACCTGACCGGTCACCCGATCGATGAATACGAAGGCGAAATCCGCCGTTTCGCCCGCCAGCGGATCATCGACCTGAAGCCGGCTCGTGATACACAGACCGTCGCAGGCATGATCATCGCCCTGCGGGTGATGAAGAACAAAAAGGGTGACAAGATGGGGTTCATCACCCTTGACGATCGTTCTGGCCGGATCGAAGCCTCGCTGTTCGCCGACGCGTTCCATTCCGCGCAGTCGCTGTTGCAGACTGACGCGATGGTGGTGGTCGAAGGCGAGGTCAGCAACGACGACTTCTCCGGCGGTTTGCGCCTGCGGGTCAAGCGGGTGATGAGCATGGAGGACGCGCGCACCAACCTGGCCGAAAGCCTGCGATTGAAGCTGCAGACCAAGGATTTGAAAGGCGATCAGCTACGCTGGCTGGGTGAGTTGTTCAAGCGTCACCGCGGCGCATGCCCGATCACCATGGAATACACGAGCCCCGATGCGAAGGCCTTGCTGCAGTTCGGCGAGACCTGGCGAATCGACCCGGCGGATGCGTTGATTCAAGCCCTGCGTGACCAGTTCGGGCGAGACAACGTCTTCCTCCAATACCGTTGACGGTCAGGTGCCTTCCATACGCCCTGATCTCGACCTGAATTTTTAATCTCGACCTGAACGCGCCTGTCCCTTAAGGTAGGGCGCGAATAGACAACCGGCCGGCCCAAGCTCTCTTGGACGTCGACCCTAGACGGACGCCTATGAACCCGAATTTTCTAGATTTCGAACAGCCGATCGCCGACCTGCAAGCCAAGATCGAAGAGTTGCGCTTGGTCGGTAACGACAATTCGCTGAATATCGGCGATGAGATCTCCCGCCTGCAGGACAAAAGCAGCACGCTGACCGAGGATATCTTCGGCAAGCTGACCAGCTGGCAGATCGCGCGTCTGGCGCGTCATCCGAAACGTCCATACACCCTGGACTACATCGAACACATCTTCACCGAGTTCGACGAACTGCACGGCGACCGTCACTTTTCCGACGACGCTGCCATCGTTGGCGGCGTGGCCCGTCTGGATGACCAGCCGGTGATGATCATCGGTCACCAGAAAGGCCGCGAAGTGCGCGAGAAGGTTCGCCGCAACTTCGGCATGCCGCGTCCGGAAGGCTACCGCAAGGCGTGCCGCCTGATGGAAATGGCCGAACGCTTCAAGATGCCGATCCTGACCTTCATCGATACGCCGGGCGCCTACCCGGGCATCGACGCTGAAGAGCGCAACCAGAGCGAAGCGATCGCCTGGAACCTGCGCGTCATGGCCCGCCTGAAAACCCCAATCATCGCCACCGTGATCGGTGAAGGTGGTTCCGGTGGTGCACTGGCCATCGGTGTGTGCGATCAGCTGAACATGTTGCAGTATTCGACCTATGCGGTGATCTCGCCGGAAGGCTGTGCTTCGATTCTGTGGAAAACCGCAGAAAAAGCACCGGATGCCGCTGAGGCCATGGGCATCACTGCCGAGCGCCTGAAAGGCCTGGGCATCGTGGATAAAGTGATCGGCGAGCCTTTGGGCGGCGCTCATCGTGATCCGGCTGCGGCCGCTGCATCGATCCGTGCCGAGCTGAGCTCGCAGCTGGCGATGTTGAAGAAGTTTGATAACGAAGCGCTGCTGGCCCGTCGTTACGAGCGTCTGATGAGCTACGGTCTCTGACCTGACTGCGCTGTACCCCATGTGGGAGCGAGCCTGCTCGCGATGAGGGTTTAACATTCAACAAATTTGTTGGCTGTTGTACCGCTATCGCGAGCAGGCTCGCTCCCACATTTGATTTGTGCAAAGGGAAAGATATGGATCGGCCCTCGATTGATTTGCCTTCCCGGCTTTTGCTGAATCTGAAACCGTGGCGCAACGCCCCGGCTTGGCGCATCGCTTTCAGCGGCGGCCTTGATTCCACCGTCCTGCTGCACCTTCTCGCCTGTCTCGCAAAAACCGAAATCCTCCCCGATCTCAACGCCATACACATTCATCACGGCCTCCAGGCTGTGGCTGATGCGTGGCCGGAACACTGCCAGTCGGTCTGTGATGAGCTGGGTGTACCTTTGCAGGTCGTTCACGTTCAGGTTCGGCCCGGCGCCAGCCTCGAGCGTGCAGCCCGTGATGCGCGATATGGCGCGTTTATCGAGGCCACGCAAACCAACGAAGTGCTACTGACCGCCCAACACCGCGATGACCAGGCCGAAACCCTGTTGTTCCGATTGCTGCGTGGGGCCGGGGTAAGAGGCTTGTCGGGGGTGCCGAGCCAACGCCCGTTGGGTCGGGGGCATCTGCTGCGGCCGCTGCTCGATGTTTCGCGCGCAGAGCTTGAGGCTTACGCGACCGAGCATCAATTGAGGTGGATCGAAGACCCTTCGAACCAGGATCATCAATTCTCGCGCAATTACCTGCGGCATCAGGTGTTGCCGGCCATGACCAAGCGTTGGCCTCAAGCCGTGGCGAGCATGGCCCGCAGCGCTGCGCATCTGAGTGAAGCCCGGGGATTGCTTGATGAGTTGGCGCAAATCGATCTGGCGCATGCCCGCACCGTCGGTGAATTCGATTGGCTGGGTGTGCCGTCCCTTGAGCTGTCGCCGATTGCAAAGCTGTCGGCCGCTCGCCAGCGAAATGCAGTGAGTCACTGGCTCGCCGCGCTGACGCGTCTGCCAGACAGTGACCACTGGTCGGGTTGGGAGGATTTGCGTGATGCCACCGGCGATGCTCGTCCGATTTGGCGTTTGGCGGACGGTGAGCTGCATCGGGCGGGCGGACGCCTCTGGTGGTTATCCGGTCATTGGCTGAGACCTGTACTTGGCATCGGGAGCTGGACTGATCCCTCGCAAGCGTTGGTTTTGCCTGGCAACGGCGAACTCAGGTTCACCGGGCAACCCCCGGAAGGCCCGCTACATATCCGCTATCGCGAGGGCGGCGAGGCCATGAGCCTGCCCGATCGCGGCCATCGGGACCTGAAGCGCTTGCTCAATGAGCGCGGGGTTCCAGGGTTCGTCCGTGGCAGATTGCCGCTGCTGTACCGGGGCGAGCAATTGCTGGCGGTAGCCAACCTGCGGGGCTTGAATGGCAGTGAGCAGGACGGCTGGAATTTACATTGGCAGCCACCGAGCGAAGATCAAGGTTTGAGCTGAAAGGGGCTTTCCGGTAGACTACGCTCCCTTCTTGATACAACTTCTGTGGATTCGCCTGAATTGCAGGAGTTGCCGATTACCAAGCAGTCTTTGCTGGGCGATTCCAAAAAATGTGTAGCGAGCAACGTACCGGTGTTTCAACTCCCGGTCTGTCCCAACGCGGCGGTTTTTTTGAAAGGTGCACTGTGATTAATGCAGGTGATCGGGGGCTTCGGCCTTCCTTCGCTTTCCCCGGCGGCTCGGACCGCTTTAACGCAGACTTCTAGGGTTTTTCATGACGCGCTACATATTCGTCACGGGCGGTGTTGTTTCTTCATTGGGGAAAGGCATTGCATCGGCTTCATTGGCGGCCATCCTGGAGGCGCGGGGACTTAAGGTCACCATGCTGAAGCTGGATCCGTACATCAACGTCGACCCGGGCACCATGAGCCCGTTCCAGCACGGTGAAGTGTTCGTCACCCACGACGGCGCCGAGACCGACCTGGACCTGGGCCACTACGAGCGGTTCATCCGCACGACCATGACCCAGAACAACAACTTCACCACCGGCCGTGTCTACGAACACGTCCTGCGCAAAGAGCGCCGTGGTGATTACCTGGGCGCCACCATCCAGGTCATTCCCCACATCACCGACGAAATCAAGCGCCGGATCATCAAGGGCGCCGGCGATGCCGACGTGGCGATGGTCGAGATCGGTGGCACCGTGGGTGACATCGAATCCCAGCCGTTCCTCGAAGCCATCCGTCAGCTGCGTTTCGAAGTCGGTGCCAAGCGCGCGATGCTGATGCACCTGACACTGGTGCCGTACATCGCCACCGCCGGCGAAACCAAAACCAAGCCAACCCAGCACTCGGTCAAGGAACTGCGTTCCATCGGCCTGCAACCTGATGTGCTGGTGTGCCGCTCCGATCACCCGATCGACATCTCCTCGCGTCGCAAGATCGCGCAGTTCACCAACGTTGAAGAACGTGCGGTGATTGCGCTGGAAGACGCCGACACCATCTACAAGATCCCGGGCATCCTGCATTCGCAAGGCCTGGATGATTTCGTCGTCGAGCGTTTCGGCCTGCAATGCGGCGGCGCGGATCTGTCCGAGTGGGAAGCCGTGGTCGACGCCAAGCTCAACCCTGAGCACGAAGTCACCATCGCCATGGTCGGCAAGTACATGGAGCTGCTGGACGCCTACAAGTCGCTGATCGAAGCGATGAGTCACGCCGGCATCAGCAACCGCACCAAG
The DNA here is from genome assembly GCF_048079215.1 of Pseudomonas sp. NFX71. Classification (NCBI taxonomy): domain Bacteria; kingdom Pseudomonadati; phylum Pseudomonadota; class Gammaproteobacteria; order Pseudomonadales; family Pseudomonadaceae; genus Pseudomonas; species Pseudomonas sp. NFX71. The sequence continues at coordinate 3,282,551 of NZ_CP182230.1, forward strand.
GTCAACCTGCGCTACATCGATTCCGAAGACATCGAAAACCAGGGCACCGCGCTGCTGGAAGGCGTCGACGCGATCCTGGTTCCTGGCGGTTTCGGTCTGCGTGGCGTGGAAGGCAAGATCACCGCCGTCCAGTACGCTCGTGAAAACAAGATTCCGTACCTCGGCATCTGCCTGGGCATGCAAGTGGCCGTGATCGAGTTCGCTCGTAACGTCATGGGCTGGAAAGACGCCAACTCCACCGAGTTCGATCGTGCAAGCGGTCACCCGGTCGTGGGTCTGATCACCGAGTGGGAAGATGCCACCGGTGCTGTCGAAACCCGTACCGAAACATCCGATCTGGGCGGCACCATGCGCCTTGGCGCGCAGGATTGCCTGCTGGAGTCGGGTTCCCTGGTTCACGACTGCTATGGCAAGGACGTGATCGTCGAGCGTCACCGTCATCGCTACGAAGTGAACAACAACCTGCTGCCGCAAATCATGGAAGCCGGCCTGAAAATCTCCGGTCGTTCCGGTGATGGCGCGCTGGTTGAAGTGGTTGAAGCGCCGGATCATCCATGGTTCGTCGCTTGCCAGTTCCACCCTGAGTTCACCTCGACACCACGCGACGGTCACCCGTTGTTCAGCGGTTTCGTCAAAGCAGCTTTGGCTCAACACCAGAAGAAGGCGTGAACCTTATGGCGCAGAAGATCATCCGCGTAGGCGAAATCGAGATTGCCAACGACAAGCCAATGGTGCTGTTCGGTGGCATGAACGTGCTGGAAAGCCGCGACATGGCGATGCAGGTCTGCGAAGAGTACGTGAAGGTTACCGAGAAACTCGGTATCCCTTACGTGTTCAAGGCCAGCTTCGACAAGGCCAACCGTTCCTCCGTGACCTCTTACCGTGGCCCCGGCCTGGAAGAGGGCATGCGGATTTTCCAGGACATCAAGCAAGCCTTCGGCGTGCCGATCATCACCGACGTCCACGAGCCTGAGCAGGCCGCGGTCGTCGCTGAAGTCTGCGACATCATCCAGCTGCCGGCCTTCCTGTCGCGCCAGACCGACCTCGTGGTCGCGATGGCCAGGACCGGTGCGGTGATCAACATCAAGAAAGCCCAGTTCCTCGCGCCTCAGGAGATGAAACACATCCTGAACAAGTGCGTGGAAGCGGGTAACGATCAGTTGATCCTCTGTGAGCGCGGTTCGAGCTTCGGCTACAACAACCTGGTCGTCGACATGCTCGGCTTCGGCATCATGAAGCAGTTCGAATACCCGGTGTTCTTCGACGTGACCCACGCGCTGCAAATGCCCGGCGGTCGCTCCGATTCCGCCGGCGGTCGCCGCGCCCAGGTCCTCGATCTGGCGAAGGCTGGCATGAGCCAGTCATTGGCCGGTCTGTTCCTCGAAGCGCACCCGGACCCGGACAACGCCAAATGCGACGGCCCTTGCGCCTTGCGTCTGGACAAACTGGAGCCATTCCTGGCCCAGCTCAAAGCTTTGGACGAACTGGTGAAGAGTTTTCCGACGGTAGAAACCGCGTAATCCTCATTTCTCCGGTAAAGTACCGCACGATTTGTTGCTCAGGCCCTTGGGCCTGAGCCTTGTCGTCCGCAAGTCTGCCCGTTGCACATCACTTGCCGGCGATAAAAGATTTCCTTCAGCTGCGTCGTTTTCGTCAACTTTGGAGTGTTTACAACAATGGCAAAAATCGTCGACATCAAAGGTCGTGAAGTTCTCGACTCCCGTGGCAACCCCACCGTGGAAGCGGACGTGCTTCTCGATAACGGCATCATCGGCAGCGCTTGCGCGCCGTCCGGTGCTTCCACTGGCTCGCGTGAAGCGCTCGAGCTGCGTGATGGCGACAAGAGCCGTTACCTGGGCAAGGGCGTTCTGAAAGCCGTCGCCAACATCAACGGTCCGATCCGCGACCTGTTGAAAGGTACTGACCCAAGCGACCAGAAAGCACTCGATCACGCGATGATCAAGCTCGACGGCACTGAAAACAAAGGTTCCCTGGGCGCCAACGCGATCCTCGCCGTTTCCCTGGCCGCGGCCAAGGCAGCAGCACAGGACCAGGACCTGCCGCTGTACGCACACATCGCCAACCTGAACGGCACCCCGGGTGTGTACTCGATGCCGGTTCCGATGATGAACATCATCAACGGTGGCGAGCACGCCGATAACAACGTCGACATCCAGGAATTCATGGTTCAGCCGGTTGGCGCCAAGTCTTTCTCGGAAGGTCTGCGCATGGGTACCGAGATTTTCCATCACCTCAAAGCCGTACTGAAGGCCCGTGGCCTGAGCACTGCCGTAGGTGACGAAGGTGGTTTCGCGCCGAACCTGGCGTCCAACGAAGATGCTTTGAAAGTGATCTCCGAAGCGGTGGCCAACGCCGGTTACAAACTGGGCACCGACGTGACCCTGGCACTGGACTGCGCGGCCAGCGAATTCTACGAAGACGGCAAGTACAACCTGTCCGGCGAAGGCCAGGTGTTCACCGCTGAAGGGTTCGCCGACTACCTCAAAGGTCTGACCGAGCGTTACCCGATCATCTCCATCGAAGATGGCCTGGACGAGTCCGACTGGGCTGGCTGGAAAATCCTCACCGACAAGATCGGCGAGAAAACCCAGCTGGTAGGCGACGACCTGTTCGTGACCAACACCAAGATCCTGAAAGAAGGCATCGATAAAAAGATCGCCAACTCGATCCTGATCAAGTTCAACCAGATCGGCACTCTGACCGAAACCCTGGAAGCCATCCAGATGGCCAAGGCTGCCGGTTACACCGCGGTGATCTCCCACCGCTCCGGCGAAACCGAAGATTCGACCATTGCCGACCTGGCTGTGGGCACTTCGGCTGGCCAGATCAAGACCGGCTCACTGTGCCGTTCCGATCGCGTCTCCAAGTACAACCAACTGCTGCGTATCGAAGAGCAGTTGAACGGCAAAGCCAAGTACAACGGCCGCAGCGAGTTCCGCGGTTAAGCTGTAGAGGGTAAAAAGTCAGCGGATTGTGTCGGAAAAGTCGCGACAGCGACGGATTTGCCACTAATCTGATGCCTTAAGAGCACAAGCCTGGAGATTCCAGGCTTCGTGCTATCAGACACTTCAAAGTTTTGGCATGGCTGTCTTTTTTCACTGGATACCTGATATTCGATGCGCAGTCCCAATTGGTTGTTCCTCGTCTTGCTCTTGTTGCTGGCTGGCCTGCAATACCGCCTGTGGGTGGGTAATGGCAGTCTTGCGCAAGTGGCCGAGCTGACTCAGCAGATCGCGGATCAACACGCTGAGAACGAAGGGCTGCTTGAGCGCAATCGGGTGATGGACGCCGAAGTCAGTGAATTGAAAAAAGGCATGGAGACCGTTGAAGAGCGGGCTCGCCATGAGCTGGGCATGGTCAAGGACGGTGAAACCCTTTACCAGTTGGCTCAATGAATTCCCCGTTACCGGCCTTCTGGGCCGTGATTCCTGCCGCGGGCGTCGGTGCCCGTATGGCCGCGGACCGTCCCAAGCAATACTTGCAACTGGGCGGGCGCACTATTCTCGAACACAGCCTTGGTTGTTTCCTTGATCATCCTTCCCTGAAGGGGTTGGTGGTCAGTCTTGCTGTGGATGATCCTTATTGGCCGAATCTGGCGTGCGCTGGTGATTCGCGTATACAGCGGGTTGACGGCGGCGCCGAACGTTCCGGGTCGGTGCTCAACGCCTTGCTGCATTTGCATGCGCAGGGCGCTGACGATGAGGATTGGGTGTTGGTGCACGATGCTGCACGGCCCAATCTGAGTCGTGATGATCTGGACAAGTTGCTGGTTGAACTGGCTGACGACCCGGTCGGCGGACTGCTGGCGGTTCCGGCTCGCGATACCCTGAAGCGGGTCGACAAACTCGGGCGTGTCGTTGAAACCGTGGATCGCAGTGTGATCTGGCAGGCTTACACGCCGCAGATGTTTCGCCTGGGTGCGCTGCATCGGGCATTGGCTGACAGCCTGGTGGCTGACGCGGTTATCACCGACGAGGCTTCGGCCATGGAATGGGCCGGGCTGGCGCCACGCTTGATAGAAGGGCGTGCCGATAATCTCAAGGTCACCCGGCCTGAAGACCTCGACTGGCTGCGGCAGCGCTGGGCTAATCGTCGCTAAAAGATCGCAACCTGCGGCAGTTCCAACAGCAGACCGCATTTCCAATGCAGGAGCTGCGGCAGGCTGCGCTCTTTTGATCTTAAATCCGATACTCCGGCCGCTCGGCCAACCCTTCCTTCAAATAATCCACCAACTTGCGAACCTTCGGCGACAGGTGTCGTTGCTGTGGATAAAGCGCCCAAACCGCAGTGTTCGGCGGTTGGTGGGCATCCAGCAGCGAAATCAGTTCGCCGCTTTTCAGGTATTCCAGCACGTAGTAATCCGGCAACTGACACAACCCGACACCCTGTAACGCCGCATCCAGTACCGCTTGCCCACTGTTGCAGCGCCAGTTTCCCTGTACGCGCTGGGAAAATTCCCGCCCGTTCTGTTCCAGTTGCCAGAGATCCGAGCTGCCGATGAGGCAGTTGTGGCGGCTCAGTTCCGACAAGCTGTGTGGGCGTCCGTACCGTTCCAGGTAGGAAGGCGACGCGCACAGATACATGCGCCGCGGCGCCAGTCGCGCTGCCACCAGCCGCGAGTCCTGAAGGCGGCCGAGGCGGATCGCCAGGTCCAGGCCTTCATGCACCAGGTCCAGTTGCCGGTTGCTCAGTTCGATATCGATTCGAAGTTGCGGATAAATCCCCATGAATCGCGTTACCAGCGGCACGATGAACCGTTCGCCGTATGCCACGGCGCAGGTCATGCGCAGCATGCCTTTGGGTTCGCTGGTCAGGTCGCCGACCGCTCTTAGCGCTTCTTCACGACCGTCCTGCAAACGCTGGCAATGCTGCAAAAAGGTCTGGCCCGCTTCGGTCAGCGTGACGCGACGGGTGCTGCGGTACAGCAGTCGCGTCTGAAGGCGCTCTTCGAGGCGTACTATCTGTCGACTGATGTGGGAAGAAGAAACCCCAAGCCGTTCTGCGGCAGCCGTGAACTGGCTGCACTCGGCCACGGCGACGAATTCGTCGATACCTTCCCAACGGTTCTCGGACATCGAGGATTATCCCTGTATGGCAATAATGTTTTGCTTTTGCCCTGATTATTCATCGTAAAGCGCTGTATTACACTCCCTGTCTCGTTTTTATTCACTGGAGAATCCACATGATCAAGTCGCGCGCTGCCGTTGCCTTCGAGGCCAAGAAACCCCTCGAGATCGTTGAAGTCGATGTCGCCATGCCCAAGGCCGGTGAAGTTTTGCTGCGTGTGGTTGCCTCCGGTGTCTGCCATACCGATGCGTACACACTGTCGGGCGCTGATCCGGAAGGTATCTTCCCGTCGATCCTCGGTCACGAAGGTGGCGCGGTGGTTGAAGCCGTCGGCGAGGGCGTGACCTCCGTGGCGGTCGGCGATCACGTCATTCCGCTGTACACCCCGGAATGCCGCCAGTGCAAATTCTGCCTGTCGGGCAAGACCAACCTGTGTCAGGCGATTCGTGCGACCCAGGGCAAAGGTCTGATGCCAGATGGCACTACGCGTTTTTCCTACAAGGGTCAGCCGATTTTCCACTACATGGGCACCTCGACGTTCTCCGAGTACACCGTGTTGCCGGAAATCTCCGTCGCCAAAATTCCTAAAGAAGCTCCGCTGGAAAAAGTCTGTCTGCTGGGTTGCGGCGTCACCACCGGCATCGGTGCGGTGCTCAACACCGCCAAGGTAAAACCGGGTGATACCGTGGCCATTTTCGGCCTCGGCGGCATCGGTCTGTCGGCGGTGATCGGCGCAGTAAAAGCCAAGGCGGCGCGGATCATTGCCATCGACATCAACCCGGCCAAATTCGAGATCGCCAAGCAGCTCGGTGCAACCGACTGCGTGAACCCGAAAGACTTCGACCGCCCAATCCAGGAAGTCATCGTCGACATGACCGATGGCGGCGTCGACTTTTCCTTCGAATGCATCGGCAACGTCCAATTGATGCGCGCCGCACTTGAGTGCTGCCACAAAGGTTGGGGCGAGTCGGTGATCATCGGCGTGGCCGGTGCAGGCCAGGAAATTTCGACCCGTCCGTTCCAGTTGGTCACCGGTCGCGTCTGGCGCGGTTCGGCGTTCGGCGGTGTGCGTGGTCGCACCGAATTGCCAAGCTATGTCGAAATGGCTGAATCCGGCGAAATCCCGCTGGATACGTTCATCACCCACACCATGGGCCTGGAAGATATCAACAAGGCTTTCGACCTGATGCATGAAGGAAAAAGCATCCGTTCCGTCATCCATTTCTGAGGTCCGCCATGAGCCTGGAAAATATCTCCTGTCAGAAAAGCTTCGGCGGCTGGCACAAGCGTTATCGGCACCGCTCCGATGTGCTGGGCTGCGACATGGTGTTCGCTGTGTACCTGCCGCCACAAGCGGAGCAGGGCGGCAAACTGCCGGTGCTGTACTGGTTGTCCGGCCTGACCTGCACCGACGAGAACTTCATGCAAAAGGCCGGCGCCCTGCGCATGGCCGCGGAGCTCGGGCTGATCATCGTTGCGCCGGACACCAGCCCACGCGGTCCTGATGTGCCGGGTGACCCGGATGGCGCCTGGGACTTCGGTCTCGGCGCCGGGTTTTATCTGAATGCCACGCAGGAGCCGTGGTCGCGCCACTATCGGATGCATGACTATGTCGTGCAGGAATTGCCGGCATTGGTCGAGGCTCATTTCCCTGCTTCGGACAAGCGCGGCATCAGCGGTCATTCCATGGGCGGCCACGGCGCTCTTGTCTGCGCATTGCGCAATCCGGGTCGGTATCAGTCGGTGTCGGCGTTTTCGCCAATCAACAATCCGATGGACTGCCCTTGGGGCCAGAAGGCCTTTTCCCGTTACCTGGGGGAAGACCGTTCGAAATGGCGCGAATGGGATGCCTGCGCGTTGATCGCCGAGGCCGAGGAGAAGCTGCCGCTATTGGTTGACCAAGGGGATCGTGATGATTTCCTGGCTACCCAGCTCAAGCCAGAAGCCTTGCTACAAGCAACCAGGCTGGCCGGTCATCCGCTGACGTTGCGCCTGCAACCCGGCTACGACCACAGCTATTTCTTCATCGCCAGCTTCATCGACGACCACTTGCAACATCACGGACGCGCCCTAGGCGTCTAATGCAGGTAGAATCACGCCCTGACAAAAATCGGGGCGTTTTTTTATGCGTATTGGCCACGGCTATGATGTGCACCGTTTCGCTGAAGGCGATTTCATTACTCTGGGCGGCGTGCGCATTGCACACGGCTTCGGGCTGCTCGCTCACTCCGACGGTGACGTCCTGCTGCACGCCTTGAGCGATGCCTTGCTCGGCGCCGCTGCGCTGGGTGATATCGGCAAGCACTTCCCGGACACCGACCCAAAATTCAAGGGCGCCGACAGCCGTGTGCTGTTGCGTCACGTCGTCGCACTGGTCCACGCCAAAGGCTGGAAAGTCGGCAACGTCGATAACACCATCGTCGCCCAGGCGCCGAAAATGGCCCCGCATATCGAATCGATGCGCGCGCTGATTGCCGCGGATCTTCAAGTTGAGTTGGATCAAGTGAACGTGAAAGCTACCACCACCGAAAAGCTCGGCTTTGTCGGTCGCGAAGAAGGTATCGCCGTGCATTCCGTTGCCTTGTTGCTGCGCGCATGAACGACCTGCAATTGCTCGGCCCGCGTGCCTACGGTGAAGCCCTCGGCACCGCAGTGTTGAAAGCCACGGCGGAAGACTTCCAGGTCGATGAAGTGCTCGACATCCCGCTCAGTGGCGATGGCGAACATTTGTGGATCTGGGTGGAAAAGCGCGGCCTGAACACCGAAGAAGCGGCACGGCGAATTGCCAAGGCAGCGGGTGTGCCATTGCGCACCGTCAGTTACGCCGGACTCAAGGATCGTCAGGCGCTGACGCGCCAGTGGTTCAGCGTGCAGCTGCCGGGCAAGGCTGATCCTGATTTGTCGTCGGCGGAAAACGAGACGCTGAAAATCCTCAAGACCGGTCGACATAAACGCAAGCTGCAGCGCGGTGCTCATTCGGCCAACGGTTTCACCTTGCGCCTGACCCAGTTCGCGGGCGACAAAGCGGCCATCGAAGCGCGCCTGCAACTGATCGCCAAACAAGGTATCCCCAATTATTTCGGCGCCCAGCGGTTCGGGTTCGATGGCGGCAACGTGGTCGATGCCCGTGGCTGGGCCGCGCGCAAGGCCTTGCCGGAGCAGCGTAACGTCCGTTCGCGCTTGCTCTCCACTGCCCGTAGTTTCCTGTTCAACCAAGTGCTGGCGGCGCGTGTCGCCGATGGTACGTGGCAGCGGGCTCAAGTCGGAGATCTGCTGGCGTTCACCGACAGCCGAAGCTTCTTCCCGGCCGGTGAAGCCGAGTGCAGCGACCCGCGACTGGCGATTCTCGACCTGCACCCGACCGGCCCGCAGTGGGGCGAAGGTGACTCGCCGGCGATGGGCGCAGTCCATGAACTGGAGCAGGCAATCGCCGCGCGCGAAGCGGATCTGCGCGATTGGTTGATTAACGCCGGTATGAGCCACGAACGTCGCATCCTGCGACTGCCCATTGGTGGGTTGACGTGGCATTATCCCGAGCCTGACATTCTGCAACTGGAATTCGTCCTGCCGGCCGGATGCTTCGCTACCGTATTGGTGCGTGAGCTCGTTGATCTGGTGCCGGTGGGGCAGACGGACAGCCCATGCGTATTCTGATTTCTAACGACGATGGGGTAGCCGCACCCGGTCTCGCCGCGCTTTATGCTGCGCTGGCGGATTACACCGAATGCGTGGTTATCGCCCCGGACCAGGACAAAAGCGGCGCCAGCAGTTCGCTGACGCTCGACCGTCCCTTGCACCCGCAAACCTTGGCCAACGGCTTTATCAGCCTCAACGGCACACCGACCGATTGCGTGCACCTGGGCCTCAACGGCTTGCTGGAGCGCGAACCGGACATGGTGGTTTCCGGTATAAACCTGGGCGCCAACCTGGGGGACGATGTGTTGTATTCCGGCACCGTGGCCGCGGCCCTTGAAGGGCGTTTCCTGGCGCGTCCTTCGTTCGCCTTTTCGTTGGTCTCGCGGCAAGTCGAGAACCTTCCCACGGCCGCTTACTACGCGCGCAAACTGGTGGAAGCCTACGCCGACCTTGACCTGCCACCGCGCACGGTACTGAACGTGAACATTCCCAATTTGCCGCTGGACCACATTCGCGGAATCCAGCTGACTCGCCTCGGTCATCGCGCCCGCGCGGCGGCACCGATGAAAGTGGTCGACCCGCGTGGCAAGTCCGGTTACTGGATCGCTGCGGCGGGCGATGCCGAAGACGGCGGTCCGGGCACCGATTTCCATGCGGTGATGCAAGGCTATGTGTCCATCACGCCACTGCAACTGGATCGCACCTTCAATGATGCCTTCCGAAGCCTCGATGGCTGGCTGGAGGGATTGCGCTAATGGCTCGTGAACAAGACCCGATGCATCGCGGCATCGGGATGACTTCGCAACGCACCCGCGAGCGTCTGATTCAGCGGTTGTATGAAGAGGGCATTTCCAACGCCAAGGTGCTGGAAGTGATCCGTCGTACGCCGCGTCACCTGTTCGTCGACGAGGCACTGGCGCACCGTGCCTATGAAGACACGGCGTTGCCGATCGGCAACAACCAGACGATCTCCCAGCCTTACATGGTGGCCCGCATGAGCGAGCTGCTGCTGGAAGCGGGTCCGCTGGACAAGGTGATGGAAATCGGCACGGGGTCGGGTTATCAGACTGCAATCCTGTCGCAATTGGTCGAGCGGGTTTTTTCCGTCGAGCGCATCAAGGTTTTGCAGGACCGGGCCAAGGAACGTCTGGTCGACCTCAACCTGCGCAACGTGGTCTTCCGTTGGGGCGATGGTTGGGAAGGCTGGCCGGCGCTGGCACCGTACAACGGCATCATCGTGACGGCGGTGGCGACCGATGTGCCCCAGGCATTACTCGATCAGTTGGCACCCGGAGGGCGACTGGTGATACCGGTCGGGTCGGGTGAGGTTCAGCAGTTGATGCTGATCATCCGTGAAGAACACGGGTTTTCCAGGCGTGTTCTGGGGGCGGTGCGTTTCGTTCCACTGCTCAACGGGCCACTGGCCTGAGCATTTGTTTCGTCCCGGTGAATTCTCTTCGATTGCCCCTGTCTTACAGCGGCGTCGATCAGTTAAACGGGATTCATCGTCAGGTAGCAAACGTGTGCTTCGCTTCATTAAAGGTAAAGCCTGCACCGCTCGTTATACTGACGACACTTCATGCCGGGAGCACGGCAATTCCACATTTCAGCCACCACAAAGGGAGCGGCGGGTGAGTCTCACAGTCATTGCGCAGCGAATGGGTATAACGAGCTTTCAGCGCCTGGTGACTGGCCTTGTCTTAAGCACCTTGCTGGTCGGTTGTTCCAGCACCAAATCGGGCGCGGTGCGCGTCGTCGATCGCAACAACGCCGTCGCCCAGCGTCCGGCAGTAACCACGGGCCAATACGTGGTTCGACCTAAAGACACGCTGTTCTCGATCGCCTTTCGCTACGGCTGGGACTACAAAGCCCTCGCGGCGCGCAACAACATTCCTACGCCGTACACGATACATCCGGGTCAGACGATCCGCTTTGACGGTCGCACCGGTTCAACGCCGACGGCGGTGGTCAGCCCGGCCGATTCGGCGCCTTCTTCGTCGAGTAAAACCACTGTAATCCGGCGCCAGCCAAATGGCGCAACTACGACGACAACGGTGGTTGCACCGTCCGTCGCCAACAAGCCAGCACCCGCTCCGATGCCTCCCGCAGGCCCGGCCCCGACCGGCTGGGGATGGCCTTCTAATGGCATCCTGATTGGAAAATTCTCTTCAAACGGTAGTTTGAATAAAGGAATTGATATCGCCGGAGATTTGGGACAGCCTGTTTTAGCTGCGTCTGATGGGACGGTGGTATACGCCGGGAGTGGCTTAAGGGGCTACGGCGAATTAGTCATCATCAAACACAGCGATACCTACGTCAGTGCCTACGGTCACAACCGCAGGCTGTTGGTTCGGGAGGGGCAGCAGGTCAAGGTCGGACAGACAATTGCCGAAATGGGGTCAACGGGTACAGACCGGGTGAAACTGCATTTTGAGATTCGCCGACAAGGTAAACCTGTAGATCCGCTGCAGTTCCTGCCACGTCGTTGATTTGTTACCAGCCTGTTCCGTCACGTAGAGGGAACAGGCTCCAGCGTTGCCAGGGATAAAGGCGCCGCTCGAGCTTGAGGTCGAACTCACCAAAGGACTATAACAATGGCTCTCAGTAAAGAAGTGCCGGAGTTTGACATCGACGATGAGGTTCTCCTTATGGAGACCGGCATCGGTACGGATTCGATGTCGAATGATGAAGGGGCTGCTCCACCTTCCGTTCGTGCCAAATCCAAACACTCCGCCTCGTTAAAGCAGCACAAGTACATTGACTACACGCGTGCACTCGATGCGACGCAGCTGTACCTCAATGAAATCGGCTTTTCCCCTCTGCTGTCCCCCGAAGAAGAAGTTCACTTTGCACGCTTGTCGCAAAGTGGCGATCCGGCCGGGCGCAAACGCATGATTGAAAGCAACCTGCGGCTGGTGGTGAAAATCGCCCGACGCTATGTCAATCGTGGCTTGTCGCTGCTGGACCTGATCGAAGAGGGCAACCTCGGGCTGATCCGGGCGGTAGAGAAATTCGACCCCGAACGTGGCTTCCGCTTTTCGACCTACGCAACCTGGTGGATTCGTCAAACCATCGAGCGCGCGATCATGAATCAGACCCGGACCATCCGGTTGCCGATCCATGTGGTCAAAGAGCTCAACGTGTACCTGAGGGCCGCACGGGAGCTGACACAAAAACTCGATCACGAACCCTCACCCGAAGAAATCGCCAACCTGCTGGAAAAACCGGTGGGAGAGGTCAAGCGCATGCTCGGCCTGAACGAGCGGGTATCTTCGGTCGACGTCTCGCTGGGTCCGGATTCGGATAAAACCCTGCTGGACACCCTAACCGACGACCGTCCAACCGATCCGTGTGAGCTGTTGCAGGATGACGACCTGTCTCAGAGCATCGATCAATGGCTCTCGGAACTGACTGACAAGCAGCGCGAGGTGGTGATACGCCGCTTCGGTCTGCGCGGTCATGAGAGCAGCACGCTGGAAGATGTGGGCCTGGAAATTGGCCTGACCCGTGAGCGCGTCAGACAGATCCAAGTGGAAGGCCTGAAGCGTCTGCGGGAGATTCTGGAGAAAAATGGCTTGTCGAGCGAGTCGCTTTTCCAATAAGCACAGCGCTTGAGCAAGTACAAACAACCCCGACTGGTTCGGGGTTTTTTGTGTCTGTAAATCCTGCCGGTCATTCCGCGGCTGTCTGCCTGAGCACAGTGCTGTTCAATCGCGGGTCGGCCCATCGAACGTCGCTTCTGCAATAGAAATGTCATGTTCCTTAACTGGGAACGCCATATTCGCCAAGTAATGTGCTCGTCAATGAGATCGATCTCAAGCGAGTGACAATGACTGATTTAATTGAAGTTGCACGGCTGGCAGGCGTTTCGCGGGCGACCGCGGCCCGGACCTTTTCCTCCCCGGAAGTGGTGCGCCCGGCGACCCGAGAGCAAGTCATGGCAGCGGCGCGTCAACTGGGTTTTCGGCCCAATCGGCTTGGCCGGCAGTTGCGCCTGCAAACCACCAACCTGATCGGGGTCGTGGTGCCCAATCTGCTCAATCCGGTATTCGCTGAGCAAATCCAGGCGATGGAGCGTGCCGCACGTTCACGAGGTTACAACCTGTTGCTGGCGACTACCGACTACAGCAGTGAGCGCGAAAGCTCGGTGGTCGAGGAGTTGTTGCGACAGCGGGTCGACGGTCTTGTTCTCACGGTGACGGACGCCGAGAGCAACCGCGTGTTGCAGAGCCTTGCCAGCGAAGACACCCCGTTTGTGTTGGCCTATCACCAGCCGGGTCATCCGGATTACAGCACCGTGTCGGTCGATAACCGCGCCGGCATGGCGATGGCCACCCGGTATCTGCTCGACGCCGGGCACTCCCGGATCGGCATGGTCGCGGGCCCCGCGTTGCAGTCCGACCGTGCTCGTCTGCGGTATGCCGGGTATTGCGACGCGATGCGCGAGGCCGGCCTCGACAGTTTGCCCGTGATTGAAATGCCTGCTCACACCGAGGCGGAATTCGCCGCCATCGAGCCTCTGCTGCGAGGCCCCCAGGCGATCAGCGCGGTGGTCTGCTCCAACGATTTGCTCGCCATCAGCCTGATCGCGCAATTACGGCGCAATGGTTGGAGCGTTCCCGGGCAACTTTCAATCATTGGTTTCGACGGCATCGCCCTTGGCGCTCAGATGCACCCGACGCTATGCAGCGTCGTTCAACCTATTTCGGAACTGGCCTGCACGGTGATCGAGCAACTGTTGGCACAGATCGCCGGTGCAGCGCCGAATTCCCATTGTCTGTCTTGCCATATCAGGCCGGGCGACAGTATCCAACCCTACGAAATCATACCTGGAGATGTCTGATGTTCCCTTTGCGTAAAACACTGGCGACATTGTTGCTCTGCGGATTGGCCAACCTGAGCCAGGCCGCTGACACTGCGATTTGCTACAACTGCCCGCCGGAATGGGCGGACTGGGGCACGCAGCTCAAGGAAATTGCCAACGCGACCGGCGTGCAGGTGCCGCTGGACAACAAGAATTCAGGTCAGGCCCTGGCGCAGTTGGTCGCCGAACAAGCCGCTCCAGTGGCTGACGTGGTGTATTACGGCGTCACCTTCGGTTTGCAGGCTCAAAAAGCCGGCGTGGTCGACACGTATAAACCCAAGGGTTGGGACCAGATTCCCGCTGGCCTGAAGGACCCGGACGGTCACTGGTTCGCGATTCATTCCGGCACGTTAGGCATCATGGTCAACGTCGACGCACTGGGCGGATTGCCGGTGCCGCAAGGCTGGAACGATCTGCTCAAGCCCGAATACAAAGGCATGGTCGGCTACCTCGACCCCTCAAGCGCTTTCGTCGGTTATGTCTCTGCCGTAGCGATCAATCGGGCTATGGGCGGCAGCCTGGATAACTTCGCGCCTGCCATCGATTATTTCCAGAAGCTGGCGAAAAATACGCCGATCGTGCCCAAGCAGACGGCGTACGCCCGAGTGCTGTCAGGCGAACTGCCGATTCTGGTCGATTACGACTTCAACGCTTATCGCGCGCGCTATAAGGACAACGCCAACGTCGCCTTCGTCATTCCCAAGGAAGGTAGCATCAGCGTGCCTTACGTGATGAGCCTGGTGGGCAACGCCCCGCATCGCGACAATGCGCAGAAGGTGTTGGATTTCGTCCTGTCCGATCAAGGCCAGGCACTCTGGGCCAAGGCTTATCTGCGCCCTGTGCGCGCGATAAAAATGCCCGTCGAGGTGGCCGCGCAGTTCTTGCCGGATAGCGATTATGCCCGGGCGGGTGTGGTCGATTACCAGGAAATGGCCGCGGTCCAGGAAGCCTTTTCGGCACGCTACTTGAGAGAGGTCAAGTAAGTGACGACCTCGTTCTTGAAAGTTCGGGAGGTCCGGTCGGGGCGCGCCATTTTTCCGCGCTGGCGCCCGACCGCTGCTTGGGCGCTGGCGCCGGCCGCAGCCCTGTTGTTCGCGTTCTGGCTGCTACCGCTGGCGCACCTGATTGTTCTGGGCGGGCAGGGGCGAGATGGCAGTGCAAGCGGTTACTGGCAGGTGCTGAGTAGCGCGCAATACCTGAGTAGCCTGGCGCAAACCTGCCTGCTTGCGCTTGTGGTGACCCTGGCGGCGCTCGTGGTGGGCGGTATCACTGGCGTGTTCCTCGCTCGTCAGCGCTTTTTCGGACGCTCGACACTGGTGGCTTTGCTGACCTTTCCACTGGCGTTTCCTGGTGTGGTCGTCGGCTTCCTGGTGATTCTGCTGGCGGGGCGCCAGGGATTGTTCAGTGCCCTGGGCGTCACGCTGGCGGGGGAGCGCTGGGTCTTTGCCTACTCGTTGGCGGGCTTGTGTGTTGGTTACCTGTACTTCTCGATTCCGAGGGTGATCCTGACGGTGATGGCCGCTTGCGAAAGCCTGGATCGCAGCCTTGAGGAAGCCGCCCACTCGCTGGGAGCGGGTTCCTGGCGAGTGGTCGTGGACGTCATTATTCCCGGTTTGGCGCCGGCCCTGGTTTCCTGCGCGGCTATCTGCTTTGCGACCTCCATGGGCGCGTTCGGCACGGCGTTCACCCTGGGCACGCGCCTCAACGTAACCCCGGTCGCGATTTATAACGTATTTACCAACTACGCCAATTTTGCCGTGGCCGCAGCGCTGTCGGTGGTGCTTGGCGCGGTGACCTGGATCGCGCTCCTGCTGGGCCGGCGACTGGTCACTCCATCGAGGACAATCTTGTGAAGCGTTCCACACTGTTTGTCGGGCAACTGGTCTTCACCTTGCTGGTGTGCGCCTTCATGTTGGTGCCGGTATTGATGTCGCTGATGGCCGGATTGACGCGCAATTATTTTCAGGGGATGTCCAGCGGCCTGACGTTCGATTGGCTGGTGCAGGTCTGGCTCGCTTACTCATCCACGGTCTGGTTGTCCCTGCAATTGGCGCTAGCCTGTGCGCTCTGCGTCAGTGTGCTTGGCGTGCCGGCGGCGTATGCGCTGGTGCGAATGAACAACCGCTTCAGCCGCGGGTTCGAGGAACTGATGGTGTTGCCAGTGGCGATGCCGGGACTGGCCAGCGCTTTGGCCTTGCTGCTTACCTACGGCCAGTTCGGTGGGTTTCGCAGCAGCTGGTTATTCATCCTTGTAGGTCATGTGTTGTTCACTCTGCCATTTCTGGTGCGTCCGGTCATGGCGGTGATGCAACGCCAGCATCTGCCGGTATTGGAAGAGGCTGCGGCGAGCCTTGGCGCGGGACCGTTGCGGCGATTCTTCGGCGTGGTGATACCCAACTGCCGAGCAGGGATTCTCGCCGGGGTGCTGATGGTCGTCACGTTGTCGCTGGGCGAGTTCAACCTGACCTGGATGCTGCACACGCCGATGACCAAAACGTTGCCGGTGGGCCTGGCTGACAGTTATGCCTCGGCACGACTGGAGGTCGCCAGTGCTTACACACTTCTATTTCTACTGATGATCGTGCCGCTGCTTATTGCGTTGCAGGCTATCAGTGCCCGTCTCTCCCGCGGAGAAAGTCGATGAGCGGAATCACCATTCGCCTGGAAGGGTGCCGCAAGGCATTTTCCGATGGCACCGTTGCTGTACATGATCTGAACCTGACCATTGAAGCCGGGGAAACGCTGGCGATTCTCGGCCCTTCGGGTTGCGGTAAAACCACCACCCTGCGCCTCATCGCCGGCCTGGAACGGCCGGATGTGGGCCATGTATTTTTCGCTGACAAGGATGTCACGCGCTTACCGATCGAGCGTCGTGATGTGGGTATGGTGTTTCAAAATTATGCCTTGTTTCCGAATCTGGACGTGGCCGCCAACATTGTTTACGGCCTGAAAATTCGCGGCCTTTCACCCGCCGAGCGCAACAAGCGGTGCTCGGAGTTGCTGGAGCTGGTGGGGCTGCAAGGTCACGAAAAACGCAGTGTTCACGAATTGTCCGGGGGGCAGCGTCAGCGAGTCGCCCTGGCTCGGGCCCTGGCACCCAGACCCAAAGTGCTGCTGCTCGACGAACCTCTGGCGGCGCTGGACGCACAATTGCGTGAACGCCTGCGCAGCGAGCTGGATCAGTTGCTCCGCGGATTGGGGGTGACCTCGGTATTTGTCACCCATGATCAGGGCGAGGCGATGGCGCTGGGCGATCGCATTCTGGTCATGGAGCGCGGTCGGGTCGCGCAATTGGGCACTCCACGGGAAATCTATCGGCAGCCGGCCAACACGTTTGTCGCCAGTTTCGTCGGCAATCTCAACGCTTTTCCGGTGATCGAGCACACGCCCTCGGGCTTGAAAGTCAGCGGCGGTGAATTGCCGTGGAGGGGCGCGCATCCCCCTTCCACCGTATATTGCCGCCCTGAACACTTACGGGTGATGCCCGGCGGCGGTCATCTGTCCGGGCGCCTGGTAGGGCAATTTTTCCAGGGGGCACAAAGCCGCTTGTTGGTCGATGTCGGCGCTGCACAGCCGCTGATGGTGGACAGCGCAGACGGCGTGATCCACGACTTTGGCGCGCTGATTGCTCTGGGCATCGAGCCGCAGCAGCTGTTCACCCTGCAACCGTAATGTTCTGGTCATTAGTGAGTGAATTTTGAATCGTTCGTTTCTCATTGCGCAGCTCAGTGATCTGCACCTGAAAGCTGATCACAAGCTGACCTACGGCGTCGTTGATACCACTGGCGCGCTGCGTCGTGCGGTCGATCAATTGAATGCCAGTCATCCGCGCCCGGATATTGTGGTGATCAGCGGCGATCTGGTGGACTTCGGCCGTCCTGATGAATATGCCGTGCTGCGTTCCGAACTGGAGCGGCTGCATATGCCTTGCTACCTGGTGCCTGGCAACCACGACATTCGCGAGCATTTGCAGGCGGCCTTTACAGATCACGCCTATTTGCCGACATCGACGGGTGCTCCGCTGGACTGGGTGGTGGAGCAGCATCCGGTGCGCCTTATCGGTTTGGATACGACCATTCCCGATGCCCATGGTGGCCGTGTGCTGGACAGTCAATTGCGTTGGCTCGACGAACAATTGGTACGTCGCCCCGACGTCCCGACGCTGTTGATCCTGCATCACCCGCCGTTCATCAGCGGTATTGGCCACATGGATCGTGAACCGTTTATCAACGCCTTGGCGCTGGAGCGGGTCATTGCCCGGCACCCGCAGGTGGAGCGCTTGCTGTGCGGGCATTTACATCGATCAATGCAGCGGCGTTTCGGCGGCAGTCTGAGTTGCGTATGCCCGGGGACCTCACATCAGATCGTGCTGGATCTGCAGCCCACGGCGCCGGCGCATTTCAATCTTGAACCACCCGGTTATCTGCTGCATCGCTGGGATGCACAGGCGCTGACGACCCACAACGTCGTTGTTGGCGAGTATCCCGGCCCGTATCCGTTTTATGACGCTCATGGACTGATCGACTGAAACAAAGGGACTTTCAAGGCGCTTTCCTGACAGGGTTCTTCGGAGGTTTTTAACCACTATTACTTCTGCTGATTCGCAAGTTTTTTGAAGACTATTTAATGCATCGGCCAATCCTTTGATTGGCGGGGTGCTTCCTGCTGCCATTTTAATAGACCCGGAACAGAGTTCCGCGCTGGAGTTCGTCCTGATGAAAACCACGTTAAAAGTACTGAGTTGTTTGACCGGCGTTCTGGGTGTTGCCATGAGTCCGTTGGCGAGTGCTGAATTTATCAAAGACAGCAAAGCCAACTTGAATTTGCGTAACTTCTATTTCAACAACGATAACCGCGACGGTGCCGCCGCTCCTTCGAAGACCGAAGAGTGGGGGCAAGCCTTCATGCTCAATTATCAATCCGGATTTACCGATGGAACCGTGGGGTTCGGTCTGGACGCCATAGGCCTGCTGGGTTTGAAGCTCGACAGCGGCGCGGGGCGCCATGTCGGCGGGTCAATGTTTCCCAACGATGGCGACAAAGCGGCAGATCAATGGAGCCGTATGGGCGCGACGGCCAAGATGCGTTTCTCCAAAACCGAACTGCGCTACGGGACCTTGCAGCCCAAGTTGCCCATTCTGGTTTCCAACGACGGGCGTCTCCTGCCTCAAACTTTTGAAGGCGGACAAGTCACTAGCAATGAAATCGACAATCTGACCCTCACCGCCGGTCAACTGGAGCACGCCACCGGGCGTGCTTCCAGTGATCGCGCGGGGCTGGCCGTTGCGGGCGCCACTCAGGAAAGTAATAAATTCAGCTTTGCCGGTGGCGACTACAAACTGACCAAGGATCTGACCGCCCAGTATTACTACGCCAATCTTGAAGACTATTACAATCAGCACTTCGTCGGGTTACTGCATGTTTTGCCCCTGGACGAATACGGTTCATTGAAAACCGACTTGCGTTATTTCAAGACCACCTCCGACGGTAAAAACAGCACCGTGGCCGGTCGCGCCGGTGGCTATAAAATGGGCGGCTACAGCAAAGACCGTAGTGGTGAAATCGACAACGATACCTGGAGCGCGGCGTTCATTTATTCATTGGGCGGGCATGCGATTACCGCGGGCTATCAAAGCGTTTCCGACGACAGCAACTTTGCACAGCTGAATCAAGGTGGGCTGGTGGGCAAAGGTGAAGGCGGCGCGAGTCTTTATCTCTATACCGACCGTACCATTCAAACATTCATCCAGGCCGGTGAGCGCACCGCATTCGCACAATACGCATATGACTTTTCCGCGCTGGGCGTTCCTGGGTTGAAGGCGTCCGTGATGTACCTCAAAGGCGACAATATCAAGACTGTCAGCGGCAATGATGCCAGCGAATGGGAGCGCGATATCTCGCTGGACTATGTGATTCAGAGTGGCGCACTGAAAAATGTGGGGTTTGGCTGGCGTAACGGCATGGCCCGAAGCGATATCGCTCGCGACCAGGATCAGAATCGTCTGATCGTGAGCTATACGATTCCATTGATGTAGGTATGGAGGCGTGTAAGCGATAGAGCATAACGGTTGGTGACCTTCCTAAAGCGTTGTAGGTCTTGGCTTACTCTTCCGTAAGTGTTCGTTGTGTTTACACCCGGCCAAAGTGCCCAAGGGAGTCGGGTATGAGACCTGCCTCCCCGATTTAACGGGGTGTTGGTCAACGTTAACGCTACACGGCCACGTTTTTTTCGCCGCGGGTCCCGATTGCGTTACGCCATTAACCCTCTAGTATCGGTGCTGTGTCGACGGACAGACACGCCCTTCAAGGATGAGGGGAAAGGACATTGCAGGACGCGATTCATCAGGACGATGAAAAGGAACACAGGGAATAGGGAAAAAATGTGGGCGGGTCAAACCGCCCCTTTTTTTGCCTGCAGAAAAGCAAAAAAGGCCCGCAAGGGGCCTTTTCGGGAACGCGGGGGAAATCAGCGTTCGAGATCTTTGATCTTGCCTTTGACGCCATCCCACTCTTCGGCATCGGGCAGCGATTCTTTCTTCTCGGTGATGTTGGGCCAGATTTCGGCCAGCTCAACGTTCAGCTGAATGAATTCCTGCATCTCTTCCGGGACTTCATCTTCAGAGAAGATGGCCACGGCAGGGCATTCTGGTTCGCACAGTGCGCAGTCGATGCACTCATCCGGGTGAATCACCAGGAAGTTCGGGCCTTCGTAAAAGCAGTCCACCGGACAGACTTCTACGCAGTCGGTGTACTTGCACTTGATGCAGTTGTCGGTGACGACGAAGGTCATTTCTAATTTTCTCCTCAGGCGGCGGCAGCGGAGCCCCTTCACGTTGGGGTCGCCAGGTTTGGGAGCGATAGTCTGCAGGCCAGGCTATTGGCCTGCAGCATCCCAAACCGCGCGAGATTCTAACAGCTTGCAGGCAAGTGCGTTAGATCCGTGTCTTTAGTGTATAGAGCATTTCGAGCGCGCGACGCGGCGTCAGGTCATCCAGATCCAGTTTGGCCAGTTCATCGAGCACCGGATGGGGCAGGCTGGCGAACATGTCGCTCTGTTGCGGCGCGGCCGTTTTGCCTTTGGCAGCCTTGGGCACTTCATGGGGCAGCGCGGTGGCTTCCAGGCGACCCAGGTGCTCGCGAGCGCGCACGATCACTTCGCTCGGCACGCCGGCCAGCTGCGCAACGGCCAGGCCATAGCTCTGGCTGGCAGGCCCGGGCAGCACGTGGTGCAGGAACACGATGCGCTCGTTGTGCTCGGTGGCATTGAGGTGCACGTTGGCCACCAGCGGTTGCGCTTCCGGTAGCACCGTCAGTTCGAAGTAGTGGGTGGCGAACAGCGTGTAAGCCCGCAGGTGCGCCAGGCGTTCGGCCGCAGCCCACGCCAGGGAAAGACCGTCGAAGGTGCTGGTGCCGCGACCGACTTCGTCCATCAGCACCAGGCTGCGCTCGGTGGCATTGTGCAGAATGTTGGCGGTTTCGCTCATTTCGACCATGAAGGTCGAACGTCCACCGGCCAGGTCATCGCTGGAACCGATCCGGGTGAAGATGCGGTCCACCAGCGACAGTTCGCAACTGGCCGCCGGCACGAAACTGCCGATGTGTGCCAGCAACACGATCAGTGCGGTCTGGCGCATGTAGGTGGATTTACCACCCATGTTCGGACCGGTGATCACCAGCATGCGGGTATTGTCGTCGAGGCTCAGGTCGTTGGCCACGAACGGCGTGGTCAGCACTTGCTCGACCACCGGGTGACGGCCCTGGCTGATGCGCATGCAGGGCTCGTCGACGAAGCGCGGGCAATTCAGATCGAGATTCAATGCGCGTTCGGCGAGGTTGCTCAGTACATCCAGTTCGGCCAATGCCGCGGCGGTGTCTTGCAGCGGTGGCAACTGGGCGATCAGGTCTTCGAGCAGCGCTTCGTAAAGCATCTTTTCGCGAGCCAGGGCGCGGCTCTTGGCCGACAGTGCCTTGTCCTCGAACGCCTTGAGTTCCGGCGTGATAAAACGCTCTGCACCTTTCAGCGTCTGGCGACGAATGTAGTCGGCCGGCGCCGATTCGGCCTGCTTGCTCGGCAACTCGATGAAGTAACCGTGAATGCGGTTGTAACCGACTTTCAGGTGCGACAGGCCGGTGCGGGCCTTCTCGCGTGCTTCCAGATCGATCAGGAACTGTCCGGCGTTTTCGCTCAGCGATTGCAGGTCGTCGAGCTCGCTGTCGTAACCGGTTTTCAACACGCCGCCATCGCGGATCACCGCAGGCGGGTTGTCGATGATGGCTTTTTCCAGCAGTGCCGCCAGTTCCGGGTAGGTGCTGGTGGTCTTGGCCAGTTGAATGATGTGCGGCGCTTCCAGCTCGGTCATCGCCACTTGCAACTCAGGCAGTGCACCGAGTGCATCGCGCAGACGAGCGAGGTCGCGAGGACGGGCGTTACGCAGACCGATCCGCGCCAGAATCCGCTCGATGTCACCGATTTCCTTGAGCTGCGGTTGCAGCTTTTCGAAACGGTAGCCGTCGAGCAGGCAAGTGATCGAGGTCTGGCGTGACAGCAAAACCTTCAGGTCGCGCAACGGCCGGTTCAACCAGCGGGTCAGCAGGCGACTGCCCATCGCGGTCTGGCAGCGATCAACCACCGATTGCAGCGTATTGTCGCGACCACCGGCGAGGTTGGTATCGAGTTCCAGGTTGCGGCGGCTCGCGCCATCCAGCACCACGGTGTCGTCCAGGCGTTCATGCCGCAGGCTGCGTAAATGGGGCAGGGCGGTGCGCTGGGTTTCCTTGGCGTAGCTGAGCAGGCAACCGGCGGCGCCGATGGCCAGGGTCAGGTTCTCGCAACCGAAACCTTTCAGGTCCTGGGTCGAGAATTGCTGGCAGAGACTTTTCAGCGCCGAGTCACGCTCGAAATCCCACGGCGCACGGCGACGTACCCCACGGCGTTTTTCCGCCGGCAAATCCTTCGGCCAGTCATCCGGGATCATCAGCTCCACCGGATTGACCCGCTCCAGTTCCGCCAGCAGGTTTTCCCAGCCCTTGATCTCCAGCACAGTGAAGTTGCCGCTGGTGATGTCCAGCACTGCCAGCCCGAACAGGCGCTCGTCACCCAGCACCGCTGCGATCAGGTTATCCCGACGCTCATCCAGCAGCGCCTCATCACTGACCGTACCCGGCGTGATGATCCGCACCACCTGGCGATCCACTGGCCCCTTGCTGGTGGCCGGATCGCCGACCTGCTCACAGATCACCACCGATTCGCCAAGCTTCACCAGTTTCGCCAGGTAACCTTCCGCGGCATGGTAGGGAATCCCGCACATCGGAATCGCCTGACCGGCCGACTGCCCACGGGCGGTCAGGGTGATGTCCAGCAACTTGGCGGCCTTCTTCGCGTCTTCATAGAAGATCTCGTAGAAGTCACCCATGCGGTAGAACATAAGCTGGTCGGGGTGCTGGTTCTTCAGGCGCCAGTACTGCTGCATCATTGGCGTGTGAGAGGACAGATCGGTGAGTGCTTTATTCATCGGATATCAGGCAAATTCGTTGAAAGGTGTAGGGCAAAGGAGGGACATCGGCCCGGCTTTTCCGCGATGGGCGCAAGGTTAACATGGGCGGTCCACCCGACGCAGGCATGAAAGCGGCGGGATACCTTTCTGCCGTCCATACACAATTTATGCGCTGTTTATGCAATTCTGCATTTGCCTACGAAAAAAAGATCAAGCACTATGCGCGTTATGCAAAAACGCAATGTTTCTACCGTATTAAGAGCGCTGCTCGATCAGCACGGGATCTCCCCCACGGAGCTTCACCGTCGCACGGGCGTGCCTCAATCCACTCTCTCGCGCATCCTCAGCGGGAAGATCGTCGATCCTTCGGACAAACACATTTCGAAGATCGCCGAATACTTCGCCGTGAGCACCGACCAGTTGCGGGGCCGTGCGGATGTCGCGCCTACCGTCAATTCCAGTCGCGATGAACTGCATTCGGAACTCAAGGACATAAGCCTGTGGGATGACGATACGCCCGTCGATGACGACGAGGTGTCCGTCCCCTTTCTTCGCGAGGTTGAATTGGCTGCTGGATCAGGAAGATTCGTCATCGAAGAAAGCGAGCGCTCTAGCCTGCGCTTCGGCAAACGCAGCCTGCGCCACAACGGTGTGCAGTTCGACCAGGCCAAATGCGTGACGGTGCGTGGCAACAGTATGTTGCCGGTACTGCGCGACGGCGCCACCGTGGGGGTCAATGCCGGCAAATGCGGGATTGGCGACATCGTCGATGGCGACCTGTATGCCATCAACCATAACGGCCAGTTGCGGGTTAAACAGCTTTATCGCCTGCCGACGGGAATTCGCCTGCGCAGCTTCAATCGCGATGAGCATCCGGACGAGGACTACACCTTCCAGGAGATCCAGGAAGAACAGATTGTCATCCTCGGCCACGTCTTCTGGTGGGGCATGTACGCCCGTTAACCTCATCGCTGTCAGATAAAACCCGCCACTGCGCGGGTTTTTTTTCGCCTGCTGAAAACCGTCAACGCCTTTGTCTGTGGGGCTTTCATGCGTAAATGCATTTAAAGCGCATAAATAAATGCATTTGTGCATTGACTGTATATGCATCCATGCATATTCTTTGTCTCAAGCCGCTCAACAAAGCAGCTCGAAACGAAGTTCTTTAGTTCCACCACAAAGGCAGCGATGAACCGGCCTCAACGGTTCAGAGGGTTGGCAACTGACCCGGGTGTGCAGCGTAAAGCACCAGAAGCAGTTATCCGGCGGGCAGGGACCGCGGTCGGAAAAACAATCTGAATGGACCCGTACCGCGCCAGTAGCGCCGAAAGGTCAACGCGAAGGATCGCATTACTGAAAAGCCCGGTTAGCGCCGCAATGCTGTTCACTTAAGCGCGCTCTTGGATCGTGCATACCTTTGTGGCGAGCGAGCTTGCTCGCGCTGGGCTGCGTAGCGGCCCCAAAAATCTGACAACTATTGCCGAGTTTTGTGAGTGCTACGCACTCAAGCGGGAGCAAGCTCCCTCGCCACAAGTTTCCTTTGATTCAAGACACTCTTAAGTGAACAACATTGCGGCAGCGCCGGGCTTTTTGGAATGCCTACCTCGTACGAGGCTTATAAACCTCAACGACAGAAAGGATTCGACAGAAGCCAGGAGGCCTCTCGATGTTGAAAGATTACAGATGTGGACAGTGCAAACGACTGCTCGCCCGGGTGGGTGAGTACACCGAGCTCCAGATCAAATGCTCCCGATGCGGAACATTGAATCATGTGAAGGCCGCGAGCCTTGAGCGATCGCCGTTGAGCGACATGAACGCGCAATTCAGCGCACAAAATCATTCGACTCAATAGGTGAACAACATGGCAGGACGCACACGTATTCCATTTCAAGGCAGCGGCACCTCGATTCTCCCAGCCTACCAAACCATGACGCCGGGTCAGTTCCTTCTGTCCCCAAATGGCCGGTTCAAGCTATTGCTTCAAGCTGACGGTAATTTGGTGCTGCTGGATAACGGCGCGGTGGCATGGGTCGCTAACGAGGCTCAGCCTTACAGTTCAACCATTCCCTTGCGTAACAATGAGGCGACGCAATTCTTCATTCAGTACGGCGCCTTTCTTTATGACCCGGCCCGAGCGCGTGCCTGGTTGTCGAACAACAGCACGTTTACCAGTGAAGATCAGTGGAACCGGACCCACCTGATTCTGCAGGACGACGGCAACATCGTGCTGGTTGACTCTCAGGCAATCTGGAGCGGCACCCCGTCGATTCCGCCGATTGCCGGTTCTAACGCTTCGGTGGTCATCAGTGGTCCCGCCGAGCTTGCCAGGGGCATGCCGTATTTTTCCGGTGATAGCGCGCTGATTTTCCAGGGTGACGGGAACGTAGTGGTCTACGGTCCGAACTGGAGCGTTCGCTGGGCCAGCTATACGCAGAACAAGGGGGCGGTCAAAGCCGTCATGCAGGCGGATGGCAACTTCGTTGTGTATGCCGCCAACGATGTGCCTTTGTGGAACTCCGGCACAGCGGGTCATTCCGGCGTCGTGCTGCGACTGCAACCGAATGGCGGCTTTTCCGTCGTGAAAGAGACGCCTGTCTGGGCTCGATTCGGGTACAAGCCTACCTACCGTCCAATCCGCCTGATCGATGGCTCTTCCTTCAAAACCTTTGATATCTGGACCTGGGCTGTCTGAGCCGCAGGGCGCTATGCGCCACTGCGTTGCTCAAATAAAGCAGCGACTGCATCCAGCTCGGCCTTCGCAGGGCTGGATGTGCTTGCCAGTAGAAAGCACATCACTCATCAATCACCCCGCAGGAGGCGTGACATGACAAACGAGCAACAAGCGTTGCTGGACATGCCGATCTGGCTGGTCATCGTGCTCGCCGTGATGGGCGGGGTGTCTGGCGAAATGTGGCGTGCCGACAAGGAGGGCGCCCGGGGCTGGTCATTGCTGCGGCGCCTGGCCTTGCGTTCCGGGGCCTGCATGATCTGCGGGGTCTCGGCCATCATGCTGCTGTACGCCGCCGGCATGTCGATCTGGGCGGCTGGCGCGTTCGGTTGCCTCACGGCAATGGCCGGCGCCGACGTCGCCATCGGCCTTTATGAGCGCTGGGCGGCCAAGCGGATCGGCGTGTGCGAAGTACCGCCGCGTGATTCCCGCCCGGATCAATAAAACCAATCCCCGTTGCCGTTCTGGCAACGCCGACACGCTGCATCCCCCGCGCAGCCGAACGCTTCAATCTTTGAACTGGAAACCCCCTATGTCCCTCGACATCGATAAGCCGTCGCGGCTGTTGTTTGCCATTGCCGAAGCGCTGCGCTCGGCTGACCCGGGTTTGAAAGTCGGAGCTCGTCAGGACTTCGACGGCACGTTCGATCAGGCGTGGATCCTGATCGCCCTCGAACGCAATGCAAGCGGCGAGCGCGCCCAGGACGGACGCATCGCTCATGTCCTGACGTTCTCGCTGCAAATCGTTGTACCCCCAACGCTGGATAACCCTGGGTTGGCCGCTTGCGATCTGGCAGCCGTCCTCAAGGGATGGGTGACGGATAACCGATGGGGGCTGCCAGGTAGCCAATGCGATTTGCCCGTGAACATCGATGCCTTGCCGTCGACGCTGATCAGCGGTTCGCAGGAGTACCTCGCCTGGACCCTTTCCTTCACCCAGACGATTTACCTCGGCGCATTACTGCTGGACGACCCGCTGGGCATCCCGAAATTCGCCAAAACCTGGGAAGTCTCGAACATCGACGACCCGGACCAATACACCGCACTCGAGGGCTGAGCCATGTTCGATGCGCTTTTACGTCAGCAGCTCGGCCCGATCATCGAGCGCCTGGCCGAGATGGAGGCTGAACTTGAAGACTTGCACCGGCGAACCGACAGCTTGTGTCGCATCGGCGTGTGCCAGGAAGTCGATGCGGCCAGTAACACGTGCCGGGTCAGTCATGGTGAGTTACTGAGCCCGGCCATCCGCTTTTTCAATCCCAGCGCCGGGGCGCAAAGCGAGTCGCGGATCCCCTCGGTCGGCGAGCAATGCCTGCTGCTGAACCATGGCGGTGGCGAGGGCGGCGCTCAATCCGTGGCGTTGTTCGGGCTCAACGGCAATCAGTTTCCACCCGCTTCGACACAGGCGTCGCTGACGCGTCGCCTCTATCTGGATGGCACTGAAAGCGGTTACGACGATGCCCGTCACGCCTTGCACTGGAAGAACGGCCCGGCGGCGTTCAGTGGCTCTCGCGAAGCGCTCGAGTTGAATCTCGGCCCGGCGAGGCTTGCGATCACGCCTGAGGCCATCGAACTGCAACTGGGCGCGGTCGGCTTGCGACTCGACGCTTCCGGTGTGCACCTGAGCGGCCCGGTGGTGGATCACCAGGGACGCGTCATCAGTACCGCATAAAGAGTTTCCCATGATCGGAATCGATAGAAACACCGGGGCGGCGGTCGACGACTGGCCGCAATTCGTGCAGCGCGCCACCCGGGCGCTGACCACGCCGTTGGGCACCCGTCAGAAGCGTCCTTTGTATGGCTCGCTGATCCCGGATCTGCTCGGCCGCAACCTTGGCGACGACCTGCTGATCCTTGCCCAGAGTCATGCGGCGCAGGCGTTCTACAACGAACAGAACGGTATCGGTGATTTCCAGCCGCAGGTCATTGTCGCCGGCCGGCGAGGCGCCGGGCTGGTGTTGCGATTCGCCGGCATCTGGAAAAACCGCAACCAGACCTTCGAGGTGGTGACATGAGCATGTTGATCCCTGGCCAGAACCAGTTGGCCGAACCGTCGATCGTCACCGTCGACGCGTTCGAAGACCTGCTCGCCGAGTTCAAGACGTTTGTCGTCGAGTACGTCGGCGCCCGGTCTCCCGAGACGGCGGCGAAACTCAAGGCCAGTCTTGAAAACGAAAGCGAGTTACTGACCCTGGCGCTTGAGGCGTTTTGTGTGCGCCTGCAAATCCACGAACGAAAATACAACGCCCGCATCAAGCAGATGCTGGCCTGGTGGGCGACCGGCAGCAATCTGGATGCCCGTCTCGCGGACATGGGCCTTGAGCGTCAGTTGCTCGACCCGGGCGATCCGGCAGCGTACCCGCCGGTAGCGCCCGTGTATGAAAGCGACGATGACGCCCGGTTGCGTTACTACCTGGCGCCGCACGCACCGGCCGCCGGTTCGCGCATGCAGTATCGCCGCGAGGTGTTCACCCTCGGCGAGCGTCCTGCGGTGAAGGTGGAAAGCGCGGCGGCGGGCGAGGTGACGGTCACGTACACCTTCGATCCGGACGGCCATGCGGCGCAGGTCAAGGATGGCAACGGACGTCGCACGGCACCGGGCGAGGTGATGGTCACGGTGCTGGCACGGGAAGGCGATGGCACCGCGTCAGAGGAACTGCTCGAAGGTGTGCGCGAACACTTCGCCCGACCTGATGTGCGACCGGAAACGGATCGGGTCACGGTGCAGGGCGCCCACATCAAGAACTACAAAATCCGCGTCGTCGCGAGGATCAACGCCGGCCCTGATTCGGGGCTGACCAAGGTCGCCGCACAACAACAACTGCAAGCGTATGCCCAGAGTTGTCATCGGCTGGAAGGGCGGGTCGACCCGAGCTGGATCGACTACACGCTGCACAACGCTGGCGCGGTTCAGCTCGAGATTCTCGAGCCGGTCGAACCGATTGTCACGACCGCCTTCGAAGCGCCTTGGTGCACGGGGGTCGAGGTCGAGGTGCTCACGCTATGAGTGACCCAAAACCTCGTCCGAGCCTGTTGCCGTCCAACAGCTCAGCGCTGGAAAAAGCCCTGGACCTCGGTTTCGGCACGTTGCTTGATCGCATCACGCCGCCGTTTCCCGAGCTGATGAACCCGACGGTGACGCCCTTGGCGTTTCTGCCGTATCTCGCCGCCGATCGAGGTGTCAGTGAATGGAGCTCCGAGGCGGCCGAGGCGGAAAAGCGCCTGACGGTCGAACTTGCCTGGCCCACGGCGCGGCAGGCCGGGACGCAACTGGCGCTGGAAAACGCCGCGAAAGGATTGCGCTTGATGCCTGAAGTGCGGGCCTGGTACGAGCAGACGCCACCGGGCCAGCCCTACAGCTTTTCCGTCAGGGCGTTTACCGAGCAACCCTACAGCGAAGAAATCGACGCCCGTCTCGACCGACGCCTGGCGGACGCCAAAAGCGAACGCGACATCCTGTCGGTGTCCGTTGGGTTGAGCGCATTCGGCAGTCACGTCATCGGCGCGGCGACGGTGTGCGGCGAACTCACCACGGTGTATCCGATTGTCATCGAAGGGCTCGAAGCCTCGGGTCAGGCCTTTATGGCTGCCGGGCTCTACGCCGTTGAAACATCCACTATTTATCCTCAGGGGGCCTGAATGGCTGACTATTACACCCTGCTCACGAATGCAGGGATTGCCTACGAAACCGCCTGCAAGGCGGCGGGCGTGCCGATCAAGTTGTCACAGATTTCGGTCGGTGACGGCGGCGGCACGGTCTACAACCCGGCGGCGACCGCCACTGCGCTTAAACGAGAAGTGTGGCGCGGGCCACTGAATGCGCTGTTCCAGGACGAGAAGAATCCGAGCTGGCTGCTGGCCGAAGTGACCATCCCGCCAGAAGAGGGCGGTTGGTATGTGCGCGAAGCGGGGCTCTGGACTGACACCGGGATTTTGTACGCCATCGTCAAATACCCGGAGTCGTTCAAGCCGGTGCTGGCGACGTCGGGCTCGGGGAAAGAGTTCTACATTCGCTCGATTTTCGAGACCAGCAATGCGTCGAACGTCACGCTGCTGATCGACGACACCGTGGTCAAGGCGACACGGGCCTGGGTGATGGGGTATCTCGCCGATGAGCTGGCGAAGCTGGATGGCAAACAGTCGGTGCGCGTGGTCTCCACCGGGAACATCGTACTAAGCGGTGCGCAGCAGATTGATGGTGTCGCGGTGGTGGCGGGTCAGCGGGTGCTGGTGGCGGCGCAAACGGCGGCGAAGGATAACGGTATTTATGTTGCCGCCAATGGTGACTGGCTGCGTTCGGTTGACTCGAACACCAGCGCCAAGGTGACGCCGGGTCTGAGCGTGATGGTTGAAGAGGGCACGGCGAACGGCGATTCGCTTTGGCACCTGGTCACGAATGGTCCGATCACGCTGGGCACTACGGCGCTGAGCTTTGAAATGCTGGCGGGTAGAACGGGGATTCAGGCGGGGACTTACAAGAGTTTGACGGTTGATAAATACGGTCGCGCCACTGCGGGCACGAATCCGGAAACGTTGGCTGGTTTTGGGATCAAGGACACTTATACGAAGCCTGAAATCGAGGCGCTGATTGCGCAGGCTTCGGCGTTGCCGGTTGGTGCTGTGATCGCCTTTCCAAAGTCCGCAGTACCACCGGGCTTCCTTGAAATTGATGGCAGTGTACAAAGCATCGCGATTTATCCGGATTTGTTTGCGTATCTGGGTACTTCTTTTAATACGGGCGGCGAGGGGGCTGGCAACTTCCGTTTGCCTGAGTCGCGTGGCGAGTTCCTGCGGGGCTGGGACCATGGGCGCGGTGTTGACACTGGACGGACCATTGGGAGCTGGCAGAAGGGCACTCTACAGGCATTCGATTACAGCTCGGCTTCCCCTGCTGTTTCTGGTCTTTGGCATACGGGTGCTGACGCGAATGCTCTCGCCTCACATGGTTTGGATGTTGTGAATACAGCGAACTATTCAGCCAGCTATGCCATTTATGGTACCGGGGAACAGACCACCCAAGGACTTGGCCTTGGTTCCACAAGGTCTCGCAACATGGCCGTGATGTGGTGCATCAAGGCCTGGAATACACCGATAAATCAGGGAAACATTGATGTTGCCGCGCTGGCCGCTTCGGCGGCGCAAGCCACGGAAATCAATCAGGGCACGGCAAAGGTGGCCACCGATGCGCAGATGCTCGACAGCGCAAACGATCAGGTGATCGCCACGCCAAAAAAACTGCGCAAGGGCTTTTCACTCAGTCTCGGGACGAATGGCTACATCGTGCTCCCACCTTGGCTTGGCGGTCTTGTTTTGCAGTGGGGAAATGTCGTGGTCGGCGCTACAAGTGCGGTGTTCACATTTCCTATTGAATTCCCGGCCGCTCTTTATACGGTGACAGGAAGCCCTATCAGCAGCACCTCCTCCTCGGCGGCAGGCGGGGGGGCAATTTCAGTCGGTTCACGCACGGGGGCAACAGTCTACGTGTGGGGCACCGGAAACTTTACGTACCGCTGGTTTGCACTCGGCAGCTAAGGGGAAGTAGATGAAGCGTTTTTATAGTCAGTCAACGGGTTGTGCATACATCGTCGGCATTCATCAAATCATGCCGTCGGATGCGGTTGAAATTTCCGCAGATCGCTATGACGCAATGATCGCCAATCCTGTGTCAGGCAAGGTGCGCGGTCACGACGCAGAGGGGCTGCCAATCCTCATCGATCCAGCGCCTGACGTTGCGGGAGATGAGCGCAATTGGCGGGACAGAGAACTGTCGTCGGTGATTTGGCTGCGTGATCGCCACCGCGATCAACTGGATCTTGGAACCGAAACCGCCCTGACGCCTGAGCAGTTCACGGAGTTGCTTGTATACATGCAAACGCTACGCGACTGGCCACAATCAGCAGATTTCCCTGACAGCCAATACCGCCCGGTCGCCCCACTCTGGATCGCCTAACAAACCCAATAAACGCCCCGCACCGTCGGGGCGTTTTCTTTCCCGCAATACAACCCACACAACACCCGACAGCCCCTTCCCCAAGGGGCTTTTTCGTTCAAGGAGAAACAGAAATGGCAGAACGCCAAACGTACACCGTGCTCCTCCCATTCCCCACCGGGGGTGGTCACTGGTCGAGCATCGGCCAGGAATTGCAACTGCTCGATGTGGAGGCCAGTGCGTTGCGCAGCGCTGGTCGTCTGGAGCTGAAAAATACCGCGGTTGCCGAGTCGGCCGCATCCTCCACCCCGGCCAAGAAGGCCGCTGCCAAGAAGGCTGAATAACCATGGCTGAGGTTCTGAACTTCGAGCACAACGGCATTACCGTCAATGCCACCGAATCCCCCGAGGCCATGGGTGGCCTGGGCGACAACGTCATCGGTCTGATCGGCACCGCGCCGAAGGCGGATCCGTTGATTCCACGCAATGCGCCGTTTCGCATCAACAGCTTCACCACCCAGGCGCTGCTCGATCCGACCGGCACCGAGGCGGGCACGCTGTATCACGCGGTCTTCCAGATCCTGAAAGTGGTCAAGGTGCCGGTCTACGTGGTCATCGTCGAAGAGGGCGCGACCCCGGCGGACACACTGAATAACGTCATCGGCGGCATCGATCCGCTGACCGGTCGCAAGCTCGGCCTCGCGGCGTTGGGCAGCGTGCCTGAGGACCTGACCATCATCGGCGCGCCGGGCTTCACCAGCACCAAAGCCGTGGCCGGTGAGTTCGCGTCTTTCGGCAAGCGCATCAAGGCCCGTGTGGTGCTCGACGGCAAGGACGCCGCGGTCGCCGATCAGGTGACTTACAGCCAGGAACTGGGCGGCGCGGAGCTGGGTTTCGACCGCTGCCTGCTGGTGCACAACATGCCGTCGGTGTACTCCAAGGCCGCCAAGAAAAACGTGTTCCTGTCGCCGTCGAGCCTGGCCATCGCAGCACTGGCCAAGGTCAAGCAATGGGAAAGCCCGGGCAATCAGGTGACCTTTGCCGAGGACGTTTCGCGGGTCGTGGAATACAACATCCTCGACACCTCCACCGAGGGCGATCTGCTCAACCGCTACGGCATCAGCTACTACGCCCGCACCATCCTCGGCGGCTTCTCGCTGCTGGGTAACCGCTCGATCACCGGCAAGTTCATCAGCTACGTCGGCCTCGAAGACGCGATCAGCCGCAAGCTGGTCAAGGCCGGCCAGAAAGCCATGGCCAAGAACCTGACCAAGTCGTTCATGGACCAGGAGGTCAAGCGCATCAATGACTGGCTGCAAACCCTGGTCGCCGACGAAACCATTCCAGGCGGCAGCGTGTACCTGCACCCGGAATTGAACAGCGTCGAGAAGTACAAGAACGGCACCTGGTACGTGGTCATCGACTACGGCCGCTACGCGCCGAACGAACACATGGTTTATCAACTCAATGCCCGCGATGAAATCATCGAGCAGTTCCTGGAGGACGTTCTCTAATGTTTACCAACCGCGTAAGACAGGCCATCGCGGCCACCCTGCAAGGCCTGCCGTTGTCGGCGACGGTGGAAGAGTTCACCCCGCCGAAGATCGAGTTCGAGATGGAGAACATGACCGGCGGGCGCTTCATCGGCGAGGAAATGGCCAAGAGCGGCAAAGCCCTCACCGCCACGCTCAAGCTGCAAGGCGTGGGCGCAGAAGTCATGCTCGCCCTGGGTGTGAAACTGGGCGACGACATTTTGCTGAACGTCCGTGAGGCCGGTCAGGATCAGGATGGCAACACCTGGTTCACCTACCACACCGTCGGCGGCAAGTTGAAGTCCCTGGCCGAGACGGCGCTCAAAATGAATGACAAACCGACCACCACGCTTGAGCTCTCCTGCCGCACCTACAACCGTCTGGAAAACGGCATCCCGGTGATCGACATCGACGTGCGCACCCAGAAGTTCGTGCTCAACGGCGTCGACATTCTCGGCGACGCCCGCCGCGCAGTGCTGATCCCTTGAACCTGTGGGAGCGAGCCCACCCCGGTTCGCTCCCACAAGGTTTGCTGGTCTCATGATTCACCAAGGAATTCATTTCATGTCCTGGACACCTCCTGTTCACGCCTTGTTGTCGCCGATCGCGGCCGACGATCAGTCGTCGATCGAGCAGATTCAGCTCAAACCGTTGTACTACGCCGCACAGAAAGAAGCCCTGACCCGTGCCGGCGACGATGAGGACGATCAGTTCTTCGAACTGGCGCTGCTGGCCACCGGCCTGTCGGTCAAGGAACTCGATCAACTCAAGCGCCCGGACTACGTGAGCATCGCGCAGTACGTGCACGAGATGTCGACGTTGCCGACGTCGCATTTCCTTGAGCAAGCGGACGAGGGTGAACCACCGTCGGCCGATCCCGACGACGTGACCTTGTTGCAACCGCTCGCCGTGGCGGGTCGAACCCTCACCACGCTGACTCTGGAAATGCCGGTGCTGCGCGCGACCAAAGCGATGAAAAAACTCAAGACGCCCAAGGAACGCGCCGAGTTCATCACCGCCCATTGCACCGGGCTGATGATTCCCGATCTGGCCCTGCTGACCGTGCCCGACTGGACACAGCTTCAGGTACGCATCGACGATTTTTTAAACAAACCGGCGGCCTTCTTTCGGAGCGCGACATCGAAGTAATCCTCGATGTGGTGCCGCTCATTTACCCGGTAAGTGAAGCGGACATTCTGGAGTGGGACGTCGGCAAGGCATTGCGCCGCTACGACATCGCGATCACTCGCCTTGGCGTGAAACAGGAGTAGAGCGGGATGGCAGACAGTCAATATTCGCTGGCCAGTGCGGCGATCAATAGCATGGGGTCGCCGGCAATGGGCGGCGGGTCAGCAACCCTCGGGCTGGCCGGTTTCATCGCCCCGCTGGCGCAGCTCAACCAGGCACTGAACACGGTCAGCCTGGACATACGCTTACTGACGGCAGGGCAGAACAAGCTGGGTGAAGCGCTGACGTCGCTGACAGCGGTAGTGTCTTCAGCACGCTCGGCATTCAAACGGCTCGGAGTGGGACCTGCCGCTGACAGCCCATCGCCATCGAACCTCGATGGCATGGCGGCGACTGAAACGCCCGATCAATTGGGCGCCCCCAACCTGAATGTCGATGGGGCAGGCCTGCGCTCCACTCTGCGCAGCAGTGGCGAGGCCGGTGTGGTGGCGGTGACGGCGCCCGAGCGGACGCCTGCAATCGCCGCCACGCCTCAGAACCCCGTTGTGCGCAAGGACGCGTCCGATAAAGCCGCCACTGCGACGTCAACGGTCGAAAGCAATGGCTCGACAGGGCAGACCGTCAAAGACGAAGGGCGCAATTCGACACCCGGCAGGGACGTGCTGGATGCGAGTCTCAGTCGCCTGGGGCGCGCAGTAACGCCAGACATGTCCGGCCCGCTGACGTCTCTTTCTGCTCAAGTCGACAAGCTCAGTTCAGTTGCCGAGCAACATCCCGTAATTGCCA
Organism: Pseudomonas sp. NFX71; assembly: GCF_048079215.1. Classification (NCBI taxonomy): domain Bacteria; kingdom Pseudomonadati; phylum Pseudomonadota; class Gammaproteobacteria; order Pseudomonadales; family Pseudomonadaceae; genus Pseudomonas; species Pseudomonas sp. NFX71. Next base: position 3,317,795 of record NZ_CP182230.1, read on the forward strand.
CAGGGCTGGCGGCTGTTGCCGTCACGCTCTCTTCCATCGCGTCCGTCGTGGGCGAAGCCGTCGCGACCGAAGCGTTGACCAACGTTGCCAAGAAAATCCTGAAGCGAACGGCGCCACGCCTGCCCTGGGGCCTGGGGGATCTGATCGGCGAGGACAATCGCGGCGCCGACCAGGACAACAAGCCTCCTCCACCGAAAAAGAGGACGGAAAGCAGCCTGGGTTACACGGGTGATCAGGCACGCAAGAAACGCAGGAACGCAAAACCGGACAAAGCCAAGGGGCAGGGCAATCCGAAGGGTCAATCGCAATTTGATGTCACTGTGCAGCCTCGGGTCGATAGACCGGCGGTGGCCCCGATTCTGGCTCAGGCTCAAACTCTGGCTCCAGCTCCAGCTCCAGCTCCAGCTCAGCGTCTGGTGCAATTTGCTGGCTCCAGTCCGGCCAGCCCGTTGCTCGGCAAAGCCGCCAAGGTCGGCTCCTTCCTCCCTAAAAGAGCACCAGGGCTGAACTTGCTCAGCGCTGGGGTCGATATCGCACAAGGTGTCGCCACTGGAGACACCAAAGCCGTCGCGTCCTCTGCCGGGATGGTGGCCGGTTCTTATGCGGGCGCAGCGCTCGGTACGATGATATTTCCAGGCGTGGGCACAGCCATCGGAGGTTTTCTCGGCGGCATCGCCGGATCCTGGCTGGGCGAAAAACTGGCCACACCTTCCGACCAGCTCGGTGCCCCTGATCAAGTCAGCAAAGACCTGACCAGCGCCTCGACACAGACACAAACACAGCAGATCAATTATTCACCGTCAATCCAGGTCACCTGCACGGGGGCGGATAACTCCGAGCACATCCGAACAATCGTGGCGCAGCAACTGCAGACGCAGTTCCACGGTGAATTTGTCCCCCTGATAACCACTAACGCCCTCGCCACTCGACGAGGTGCGGCCCTGACCGATGGAGGTCTGTAATGCGCCAGCAAATGGCATTGGGCAGTTTCATTTTCGGCCTGTCCCGTCACTTCGCGTACAGCGGCATCGTGCACAGCTCGGACGGAGGCTGGGTGGAGCTGGACATTGTGACCGGCAAGCCGAAATCCAGTCAGACTGGGCAAAAGGCCCAGACGCTGAAGATTACGGGGACGTCGATGTACGCGGTGGCCATGGACCGGCTCAATGAGCTGCGCACGCTACAGGAACAGCGCAAACCGGTGCCGTTGGTAGATGGCATCGGACGCAGCTGGGGGCTTTGGCGAATCAACACGGTGACGGAAACCCAGAGCATGATCATCGATGACGGCACGGCGATGGTCGTCAGTTGGGCAGTAGACCTGTCGGAGTTCATCCATGCGTAGAGTTCGAAGTCTGGCCGGTGATTCGGTGAACCTGTTGCTGTACCGCGAACTGGGTCGCTGTGACGATGCCGTCGAAGAAGCACTGTGGCGGCTCAACCCCACACTGGCGGAACCGGGGCCGGTATTGCCTGCGGGCGTCTGGGTGGTACTGCCGGAAATTGACGCAAAACCCGTTGTGACCACGCCGGTTACCGCGTGGGATTAAGGAGGCTCCATGGCATTGGGTTTCACGCCAGCGGTATACATTTATGGGGCCAATGAGGCCCTGATCAATAAGCGCCTGATCAGCTGGGAGCACATCGATGCCGCCGGTATCGAGTCCGATCAATTGACCTTGACGCTCGACCTGGAAGGGCTCGAAGGGCTGCCGATCCTGGGCGGCAAGGTGGGCTTGCGGGTTGGTTACGTGGAGTCCGGGTGGGTGGACAAGGGCCAGTTCATGGTGTCTCGCCTGACACCGACGCTGTTCCCGCTTCGCTTGACACTGGTGGCCACCGCGGCGCCGTTCAGTGTCGCGGACAAGACCGGGTTCCTGCTGCGTCGATCCGCCAGTCACGGCCCGACCACCCTGGGTGCGCTGTTTCGCGAGATAGCTTCCCGGCACGGCTTTTCGCCACGTGTGGCTCCCCAACTGGCACTGAAAAAAATCGATCACATCGATCAGTCCAACGAAAGCGACATGGCGTTCCTGACACGCCTTGCCCTCAGGCATCACGCAATCGCCAAACCGGTGAATGAACTGTATGTGCTGGCGCTTCCCGGTCAGATCAAGTCGCTGTCGGGCAAGGTGTTGCCCGAGGTGAAATTGTCGGTGACAACGGACAATCGTCCAGGCGATCGCGCCTTCATCTCCGCCACGCTCGATGACACTGCCCGGGCGAAAAACCAGGGCTGCAAGACGAGTTGGTGGGACGCGGCGGCCGGGGTGGTGCGGGTGGTTGAAACCGGTAGCGCGCCGTTCAAGGTCATCGGCCGGCTTTGTCAGAATGAAGAAGAGGCCAGGGACGTCGGAGAGGGTGAGGTGCGCAAATTGTTGCGTGAAAAACTCAAGGTAAAAATCGCCTGTCCTGGCAATCCGGCCCTGTCCGCCGAGGGCGTTTTGCTGCTGGACCCTTCCTGGCCGGATTTCATGCGCGGTTACTGGTCAATCGACAAGGTCACTGCCAGCGGCGACAAATTTCAAAGCTATCGCTGCGTGATCGACGCGACCTGCCTGGACGCCACCCAATAACGCATTGGCGCGGTCTGGCTAATCAAATGGCGAAGGGAACACGACTCATGCCGCTGACGGTTCTGCAATTACAGCAAATACTTCCAGACGCCCGCAGCCAAGCGGGCGTTTTCATTTCCGCCCTCAATGGCGCCATGGATGGCCATTCCATAAACACGCCCAAACGCCGCGCCGCTTTCCTTGCGCAAGTGGGTCACGAATCGGGGCAGTTGCAGTATGTGCGCGAACTCGGCAGTGACCGGTATTTGAGCAAATACGACACCGGCCTGTTAGCCGCTCGTTTGGGTAATACAGCAGCGCTCGACGGCGACGGTCAAAAGTACCGCGGTCGTGGCTTGATTCAGATCACTGGCCGCCACAACTATCAACAGTGCAGTGTCGGTGTATTCGGCGACGAGCGACTGCTCCAATGGCCGGAACTGCTGGAGCTACCGCAATGGGCCGCTGAATCTGCCGCCTGGTTCTGGGCACAAAACGGCCTCAACGAACTGGCTGATCGTGACCAGTTCAACAGCATCACCCGCCGGATCAATGGTGGGCTGAACGGGCTGCAAGACCGTTTGCAACTGTGGGCGCGGGCGAGGGCGGTGTTATGCCAGCCTTCGGTTTGATCCCTTTACCGTGGCGGGTTGCTGGAGTTGTTGTGTTACTGGCCGTGTTGGCCGGTGGCTCGGCGGCGGTGGCCTGGCGATTTCAGGATGGACGTTACGGGCGCCAACTGGCGGAGCTCGACAGGCAGCACGCGGCGACGCTCAACCAGCTAACCCTGGCGGCCGCCGCCCGGCAACAGGCCGAGCAGGACAAGCGCCTGGCGCTGGAGCAACGGCTGTCGGTCAGCGAACACACCCATTATCGAGCGCTTAGCGATGCCCAACGTGATCAAGGTCGCTTGCGCGACCGTCTTGCCACTGCTGATGTGCGGCTGTCAGTCCTCCTCGATGCCAGCGACACTGCCACTGGCTGCGCAGTGCCAACCGCCTCCGGCACCGGCGGCGTGGATCATGGCCCCCTACGCGCCCGACTTGACCCGGCGCATGCTCAACGAATTATCGCCATCACCGACACCGGCGACCGTGCACTGATTGCCTTGCAGGCGTGTCAGGCCTATATCCGGGCGCTGCGGCGCTAACATTTTGATCGATCCTGTAACTTGCAAGCGCGATCCGCTCGTGTACGGTAGTTCCCATTCCGCTCGCTCAGGAGATGACCGTGAAAGAAATCACCCAACTGGCCGCTGAACTTGGCAGGCGCCTTCAGGTTCTCAATGCTCACGTCACGGCGGCCGAGTCCTGTACCGGCGGTGGGATTTCCGAGGCCATCACGCGCATTCCCGGGAGTTCGGCATGGTTCGAGGCGGGTTATGTCACGTACTCCAACCGTCAGAAAACCGAGCAATTGAATGTCCCGGCCGAGTTGTTTGCGACGGTGGGGGCGGTCAGTCGCGAGGTGGTCGAGGCCATGGTGCGAGGTGCGCAGGAAAAAAGCCGGGCGTCTTTTGCCGTGGCGGTCAGCGGTGTAGCAGGGCCGGACGGTGGTTCGCCGAACAAGCCGGTAGGCACGGTCTGGCTGGCGTGGGGGGTGGGTGAGCGGGTCTTCAGCGAGGTGCAGCACTTCCCCGGTAACCGCGACGAGGTCCGCCGACAAACGGTGAAGGCCGCGCTAGAGGGGCTGCTGCGCCATGCCTCTGGAGAAATCTCAAATCAGGGGTAGGCGATACTGAATCGCTGTGGAATAATACTGTCTACTTATACAGGTGTTGGCCGTCAGGCCTTATTGATTACGTGAGGACTTTAATGGACGACAACAAGAAGAAAGCCTTGGCTGCGGCCCTGGGTCAGATCGAACGTCAATTCGGCAAGGGTGCCGTAATGCGTATGGGCGATCAGGACCGTCAGGCGATCCCGGCTATCTCCACGGGCTCTCTGGGGCTGGACATCGCGCTCGGCATTGGCGGTCTGCCAAAAGGCCGTATCGTTGAAATCTACGGTCCTGAATCCTCCGGTAAAACCACACTGACCCTGTCGGTGATCGCCCAGGCTCAGAAAGCCGGCGCGACCTGCGCATTCGTCGACGCCGAACACGCTCTCGACCCTGAGTACGCCGGCAAACTCGGCGTCAACGTCGACGACCTGCTGGTTTCCCAGCCGGACACTGGCGAGCAGGCCCTGGAAATCACCGACATGCTGGTGCGTTCCAACGCGGTTGACGTGATCATCGTCGACTCCGTGGCTGCCCTGGTACCCAAGGCTGAAATCGAAGGCGAAATGGGTGACATGCACGTGGGCCTGCAAGCCCGTCTGATGTCCCAGGCGCTGCGTAAAATCACCGGTAACATCAAGAACGCCAACTGCCTGGTGATCTTCATCAACCAGATCCGTATGAAAATCGGCGTGATGTTCGGCAGCCCGGAAACCACCACCGGTGGTAACGCGCTGAAGTTCTATGCGTCGGTTCGTCTGGACATCCGCCGTACTGGCGCGGTGAAAGAAGGTGATGAAGTCGTCGGTAGTGAAACCCGCGTCAAGGTTGTGAAGAATAAGGTCGCTTCGCCGTTCCGCCAGGCGGAGTTCCAGATTCTTTACGGCAAGGGCATCTACCTCAACGGTGAGATGATCGACCTGGGTGTTCTGCACGGTTTCGTAGAGAAGTCCGGTGCCTGGTATGCCTACGAAGGCACCAAGATCGGTCAGGGCAAGGCCAACTCGGCCAAGTTCCTGGCGGACAACCCGGAAATCGCCGCGAAACTTGAGAAGCAGCTGCGCGACAAACTGCTGACTCCAGCGCCGGACGTCAAAGCATCGCCAGTCAAAGAGACTGAAGATGACCTGGCTGACGCTGATATCTGATTGATCCGATGACCGCCGTACTCGATACACTCGTCGCAGTGCGGCGAACCGCAATGGACCTGCTCGCACGCCGCGAGCATGGTCGAGTCGAGCTGACGCGTAAACTGCGTCAGCGCGGCGCCCTCCCTGAAATGATCGACACTGCACTCGACCGCTTGACGGAAGAAGGCCTGCTGTCCGAATCCCGTTACCTCGAAAGCTTCGTTTCCTACCGTGCCCGTTCCGGCTATGGCCCTTTGCGTATCCGCGAAGAGTTGAGCCAGCGTGGCCTGCAACGCAGCGACATCGAACTCGCGTTACGTGAGAGCGGTATTAACTGGCAGGAACAACTGGAAGACACCTGGCGGCGCAAGTTTTCCGGGCATTTACCGATCGACGCCCGGGAACGTGCCAAACAAGGGCGGTTCCTGAGTTATCGGGGCTATTCCATGGAAATGATCAGCCGCTTGTTCAGCGGCCGAGGGATGGACGATTGACTGAAACGGCTCGCTATTTCGATAGCGGGCCGTTTTTTTTTGCCTCACGTAACCTTTGAGGGTTCCCGCGTGCGTTGTTGTGCCTGAGGTTTGGGCTGCGCCCAGTTTTCCGGCAGGTTGATGTAATCCACCAGTTCCCGCAGGCGTCCATGGTCACGCGCGTTGAAGGTAAAGGCCAGGCGTGCAAGGTGGCTGAACTGCGGCTCGTCGTGCTCCTCACCGCTGTAGACATGCTGATGGAAGTGATCGCTCAGGCACAGGTCGGCGAAGGCGTGCTGCATGTGTTCCAGCGCATCGTCACTGAGCTGGTGATTCATGCGGATCACGAACTGATGCTTGAGCCAGCGGCTGGAGTGGAAGTTGCTGTAGAACTGATTGATCTGTTCCACCGCCTCTTCGGCGCTATAGACCAGACTCACCAGCTTCATGTCGGTGGGCAGGATGTAGCGGTTTTCCTCCAGTTGATGGTGAATGAAGTCCAGGGCTCCTTGCCAGAACTTGCCTCCCGGAGCGTCCAGCAGTACCACCGGCACCAGCGGGCTTTTACCGGTCTGGATCAGCGTCAGCACTTCAAGTGCCTCGTCCAGAGTACCGAAACCGCCGGGGCACAGGACCAGCGCATCGGCTTCCTTGACGAAGAACAGCTTGCGGGTAAAGAAGAAGTGGAACGGCAGCAGGTTGGCGGTGCCGTTCACAGTGGGATTGGCATGTTGCTCGAAGGGCAGGGTGATGTTGAACCCCAGGCTGTGTTCCAGGCCGGCACCTTCGTGGGCGGCCGCCATGATGCCGCCGCCGGCACCGGTGATCACCATCAGGTCCGAGCGCGCCAGTGCCGCGCCGAGTTCTCGGGCCAGACCGTATAACGGGTGTTCTATCGGCGTTCGGGCCGAGCCGAACACAGTAACTTTACGCCGCCCCCGGAATTGTTCGAGCACGCGGAAGGCATGTTCCAGTTCGCGCAGGGCTTGCAGGGTGATTTTGGCATTCCAGCGATTGTGATCTTCCTGGGCCATGCGCAGCACGGTCAGGATCATGTCTCGGTAGATCGGGATGTTCGGACTGTTGGGTGAAACCAGGTTGAGTTGTTCTTCGACCTTGCTGATGAGGTCGTGGCCGCTTTCTTCGAAATGACGGCTCAGGAGGTCATTCGGTTGGTAAGGCATCAACTTCTCCTTCCATACAGGCTCTGTTGTTCCTTTGGATGAAGGAAACATTCGCATCAAACATCGCAAACCAGGCAGCCCCTTTTCTGCCCTGAAAAGTGAACGGGAATACTATGAATCTAGACCCTCGCGGTGATTTGCGCTGGCCTGATCATTGCGCTGCAAAGTCTTTCCTGGCAACCGCTTAATGACGATTTGCAAGGTGATTTCACCGCTCGTCTGAACGCACGCCGAGTGAGCTGTACTCTGATTTACTGAATAACAGGCGTGACATGACAACTTTGCGTCAATGGCAGGGCGCACGATACAAGCGGTTCAAGGATTTTGTCGCTCAAGCAAGGGCGAAGTGCAAGGAGGCGGGATGCTATGGCCAGAGTCATTCTGGAGATCGATACGCAACTGTATCGATTATTGAAGTCATCGGCCGAGACCAATCATTTGAGTCTTGAAGAGGAGTGCTGCCGGCGTCTGGAGGGAGCCGACCGGCGCTCACGCTATTTGCAGGCGCTTCTGGCAGAACTGCGCGCCGAGGATGAACAGCGGCGCGCCAATTCCCATTCCCCTTGAATTACTTTTTCTTCGCCGGTGTCGCTTTCGGGCAATCCGATTCCTGATAGCTGGCGGAGCCGACCGAGCGGTTGGTCTTCACCTCGGTGAAGTCGTAACGCATGACCGCGCCCTTGGCCATCAGTTTGCGGAACGACGGGTTGTTGCACACAGAGGCGCCCAGTTGGAAATACACGGCTTTGGGGTCAGCGCGCATCTTGTTGGCGTGGCTGCTTTGCACGCTCAAGTGGTTGATCAACACATTGCCTTCGGCGGTGTAGCCCTGATCGAGAATGTCTTCGTTGATCGCCCGTGGCGTGCCGACGCTGCTTTGGGCGGCGACGTTGCGCAGCTCTCTGTTGAGATTCTGCTCACTCAAGGACGCAGCCTGAGCGTTGAAGGACGACGCCAGCAGAATGGCAGCGGTGGGAACGATAAGGCGCAACATGAAACTCTCCTGGTTCAGTGACTGGTGCTTCGACCCGTCACATGACTGTGCGTTCAGTGGTGACGAATTATAGGGGAGCCTGTCTGGACGGTACAGGCTTGCGCCGGCCGCTCTGGTAAACTGCCGGCCTTTATGGCCCCCTGAGTGTTATTCGTGCCGAGTTTTCCTGTCTGCCGGTGTTTCCTGCGATGAACCACGCCCCCAACGCCGTAGCCCGCTTGCGTGACCAGCGCGAAGAGGAGGGCATCAAGCCGATTCAGGCCCGTGGCTGGCGGGCACCCCGTTGCCGTGCCTGTCGCGTGATCGAGAGCCATTGCCTGTGCGCGTGGCGTCCGCAGGTCGAGACCCGCTCTGGCGTGTGCCTGATCATGACCAACAAGGAAGTGTTCAAACCGAGCAATACGGGGTGGCTGATCGCTGACGTGGTGCGCGACAACCATGCGTTCATCTGGTCGCGTACGGAAACCGATCCGCAGTTGCTGGCATTGCTCGCCGACCCGCAATGGCAACCGTATCTGGTCTTTCCCGGCGAGTACGTTGCGCCTGAACGAGTGACGAACACGGTCGAAGTCGATAGCGCCAAGCGGCCGCTGTTCATTCTGCTGGACGCGACCTGGACCGAAGCCCGGAAGATATTCCGCAAAAGTCCTTATTTCGATGCGCTGCCGATCCTGAGCCTGTTGCCCGAGAAGCTTTCACGTTATCGGCTGCGCCGGTCGACCCGCAGCGAGCATTTGTGCACGGCCGAAGTGGCGGCGCTGTGCCTCGATCTGGCGGGAGATGGCGCTGCCGCGTCGGCACTGGACGCTTATTTTGATGTGTTCAGCCAGCATTACCTCGATGCCAAACGCCAGCTGGAAATGGACGTCACGACACCGGCACATGCCGAGCTGATGCCTTTCGTGCAGAAAACGGCTGCTGTCTCGGCCTGATTGTCGCCCATACTGCAAAGAACTGTACCGGCCAGACACCTTGACCACCCCGGTTTCGCTGGGCATGCTTGGCGCCGATTAGGGCGCGGCCAAAGTTTGATACGCCGTTTCTTTACGTGAATTGCCACGTGATTGGCGTTGAACGTGCCCTGTTGGTGCAGCTCCGTGGCTGTACCTCGAGTTGTTAGAAAAACAGGATCATTTGAAAAATGGCCACATACGAAATCCTGATTGCCGATGACCACCCTCTTTTTCGTAGCGCCCTGCATCAGGCGTTGACCCTTGGCCTTGGCCCGGACGTCCGTCTGGTGGAAGTGGCTAGCATTGCCGAGCTGGAAACCCGTCTGGACGAAAAGTCCGACTGGGATCTGGTGCTGCTGGACCTGAACATGCCGGGAGCCTACGGTTTTTCCGGGCTGGTGCTGTTGCGCGGTCAGTACCCGCAAATTCCAGTGGTGATGGTGTCGGCCCAGGAAGAGGCCTCGATCATGGTCAAGTCCCGTGAGTTCGGGGCCAGCGGTTTCATTCCCAAATCGAGTGACCTGAGCGTTATCCAGAAAGCCGTACGTGCGGTGCTGGATGGCGATGTGTTCTGGCCGCCCCAGGCGTTTGAAGCAGTCAGCGTTTCCGACGAAGCCAAGGCCGCCAGCGAAGGCCTTGCCAGCCTGACGCCGCAGCAGTTCCGGGTGTTGACCATGGTCTGCGAAGGTTTGTTGAACAAGCAGATTGCCTACGAACTGAGCGTGTCCGAAGCAACAATCAAGGCACACGTCACGGCGATTTTCCGTAAGCTGAATGTGCGCACCCGGACCCAGGCGGCGTTGCTCCTGCAACAACTTGAGTCAATTTCAAGCCACTAAAGGTTGGCCCCTTCACGCTTTTTTGACTTCGGTTGATCTAGCTTTCCCACTCCTTTTTTGGTCAGTTGCCACTTTATGTCCCCTTTCAAAGGCCAGACCGGCCTGAAACGCATCCTCAACGCTTCCGGTTACTCCCTGGACGGCCTGCGCGCAGCCTTCACCGGCGAAGCGGCTTTTCGGCAACTGGTGTTGCTCAATGTCATCCTGATCCCGATTTCGTTCTTTTTGAACGTCAGCCGCGTCGAGCAGGCGCTGTTGATTGCCGTCTGTTTGTTGGCATTGATCGTCGAGTTGCTCAACTCTGCGGTGGAAGCGGCCATTGACCGCATCTCCCTTGAGCTTCACCCGCTGTCCAAGAACGCCAAGGACATGGGCAGCGCCGCCCAGTTCGTAGCGTTGACCATGATCGGGCTGGTGTGGGCGGTGATCCTGCTTTAAGCGATGGTGGGCAGCACGATCTCGTCGCTGCGCTGCACCCCGGCGGTGAAGGCGCGGCACAGGTCGAGGAATTCGCGCATCGCTGACGTCTGATATTTCTGTTTGTGCCAGATGAAGTAGAACTGCCGCGCCAGGTCCAGGTCCGGTGTCTCCACCGGCACCAGGCTGCCGCGGCGGAATGCATCGCGCAGGGCCAGCCGTGAAATGCAGCCAATGCCCAATCCCGACTCTACCGCGCGCTTGATCGCTTCAGTGTGTTCCAGCTCCAGGCGGATATTCAACGCGCTGCGATGGTGACGCATGGCCTGATCAAAGGTCAGCCGCGTACCAGAGCCCTGTTCCCGCAGGATCCACGCCTCATGGCTCAGTTCTTCCATGGTCGCCGTGCCCCGAATGGCCAGCGGGTGCTGGGGCGCGCAGAACACCACCAGCTCATCCTCGACCCAACTCTGTACTTCGATGTCCGGATGGCTGCAGTCGCCTTCGATTAGACCCAGATCAATTTCATAGTGGGCAACTTGCTGCACGATGTTGGCAGTGTTTTGCACGTGCAGCTTCACCTGGCTTTCCGGGTGGAGCTGCATGAAGCTGCCGATCAGCAGCGTGGCGAGGTAATTACCGATGGTCAGCGTCGCGCCGACAGCCAAAGAGCCGAAGCCGGACTTGCCGTTGAGCAGGTCTTCGATTTCCTTGGACTGGTCGAGCAGCGCCACCGCTTGCGGCAACAGCTGTTTGCCGAGGGCGTTGAGGCTCAACCGTTTGCCCGCGCGATCGAACAGCTGACAGCTCGACTGGCGTTCCAGTTCGGTGATGGAGGTGCTCGCCGCCGATTGCGACAGGTTGAGCAAGCCCGCAGCACGGGATACGCTTTCCTGCTGGGCGACGGCGACAAAGACTTGAAGTTGACGGAGAGTAAATCGCATATCTATATAACCGATAACCCTTATCTTAATAATCCATTTAACAGATATTGTCGCTGCCATTAGAATGCTATGCAATTGCGCACATCATAGGCGCAGGCAAAATCTCCAGGAGTCCCACGTACATGAGCAACATGAACCACGAGCGTGTCCTCAGTGTTCACCACTGGAACGACACTCTGTTCAGCTTCAAGTGCACCCGCGATCCGGGCCTGCGCTTCGAGAACGGTCAGTTCGTGATGATCGGCCTGCAACAGCCCAACGGCCGGCCGCTCATGCGCGCTTACTCGATTGCCAGCCCGAACTGGGAAGAGCATCTCGAGTTCTTCAGCATCAAGGTGCCTGATGGCCCGTTGACTTCCCAGTTGCAGCATCTGAAGGAAGGCGACGAGATCATCATCAGCAAGAAGCCTACCGGCACGCTGGTGCTGGATGACTTGAAGCCTGGCAAACATTTGTACCTGCTCAGCACCGGTACCGGCCTGGCGCCGTTCATGAGCGTCATCCAGGACCCGGAAACCTACGAGCGTTTCGAAAAAGTGATCCTGTGCCACGGCGTACGTTACGTCAACGAAGTCGCTTACCGCGAATTCATCACCGAGCACTTGCCGCAGAACGAGTTCTTCGGCGAGGCCCTGCGTGACAAGTTGATCTACTACCCGACCGTGACCCGTGAGCCGTTCGAGAACGAAGGTCGCCTGACCGACCTGATGCGCAGCGGCAAGCTGTTCAGCGACATCGGTCTGCCACCGATCAACCCGCAGGACGACCGAGCCATGCTGTGCGGCAGCCCGAGCATGCTCGACGAGACCAGCGAAGTGTTGAACAGCTTCGGCCTGAAAGTTTCGCCGCGGATGCGCGAGCCGGGTGATTACCTGATCGAGCGTGCGTTCGTCGAGAAGTAAGCACAACGCCTGACGGCTTTGCTTTCCCTGTGGGAGCGAGCCTGCTCGCGATAGCGGTGTATCAGTCAGCATTATTGCCGACTGCCACACCGCTATCGCGAGCAGGCTCGCTCCCACAGTGGTTTCTGGCGTTCAGGTTTTTGCGGGAATGACTTCCCGGACGCGGATGACGCCCGCCTCGGGATAATGCCATCGCACATCCACATCCCAGAACTGCGCCCCATATTCGCGTTCAGGCGCAGGCGTCTGATACGCCGGCCGTGGATCTTGCGCTAGGCACTGTTCAATCAACTCCACCAGCGGCTCTTCAAGACGCTGAGCGTGGCCATGAGCCTGTTGCAGCGCTGAGTCCGTCCACTGCACGGGAATCAGTCGCGGTGCCGCGCTGGCGATGCTGTTGGACGCCGTGTCGATGATGTCGGCGTAAGGCACGTAGGGTTTTATGTCGAGAATCGGCGTGCCGTCGAGCAGGTCGATGCCGGATATCCACAGGCGATTGGCTTCGACCTTGTCCAGCTTCACCACGGATTGGCCGATGCCATTGGGTCGGTGCGTCGCGCGGGTGGCGAACACGCCCATGGACTTGTTGCCGCCGAGGCGAGGAGGGCGGACTTTCAGGCGGGGTTTTTCTTCCAGCGCCTGGTGGAACAGAAACAGCAGCCAGATATGACTCACTTGCTCCAGGCCTTGCACCGCATCGCCCTGATCGAACGGCGCCACCAGTTCCAGCACGCCGCGAGCGGCCGGGGCCAGTTGTGGCTGGCGCGGGATGGCGAACTTCTCCTTGAAGCAGGAGCGAACGAAGCCGATGGGGGAAACGCTGTAGGTCATGGTTTGCGATCGAGGCGGGGATGAGGGCGAACATGATAGCCCATGCGCACCCTGTGGCGAGGGAGCTTGCTCCCGCCGGGGCGCGAAGCGCCCCCAACCACCTTCACCGGTTTTCTCCAGGGGAAACTCGGTGCTGTAGGCGGTTGCTTCGCAACCGAGCGGGAGCACGCTCCCTCGCCACAAAAGCGGGTATCAGAGACTAAACCCACCATCCAGCGGAATGATATTCCCGGTCATATACGCCCCGGCCGTACTCGCCAGACTGATCGCCAACGCCGCCATCTCTTCCTCGCGGCCCCAGCGCTTCATCGGAATCAGCGCCGTATCGTCCGCCAGCGCCTGTTCATCGTTGCCTATGTGCTGCGTCATCTTGCTCGGAAAACGTCCCGGCGCGATCACGTTGACGTTGATGTGCTGGCTCACCAGCTCCCGCGCCAGAATCCGCGACAATTGGTGCAAGGCCGCTTTGCTCGGCCCATAGGCATACGCCTGTTCGCCGAAGGAAGAAATCCCCGCCACCGAGCCGATGTTGATGATCCGCGCCGGATTGGCTTCTGAACCGGCCTTGCGCAACAGCGGCAAGAACTGCTGGATGCAGTTGAACACCGACGTCACGTTGAGCTGCATGACCTTTTCCCAGCCCTTGACCGGGTAGCTTTCCAGGGGCGCGCCCCAGGTGGTGCCAGCGTTGTTCACCAGAATATCCAGATGGTTGATCTGTTCGCCCAGTCGCGTGGCAAGTTGAAGCACACCTTCTTCGGTGGCCAGATTGGCCGCCACGCCGTGGCAGTGACCGAGGGCACTCAGCTCCTCGGCGGTTTGCAGGCAGGCTTCGGCGTCCCGCGAGCAGACGTACACGGTGGCGCCGGCCTCGACATAGGCCTTGGCGATCATTTTGCCGATACCACGGGTGCCGCCGGTCACCAGAGCGGTGCGGCCTTGCAGGGAAAAGTACGGGTGCATGGCGAATCCTGAGAGCTGAGGGTCAATACACCCTAGTCGTCAGCCGCCCGAAGCGGAGCCACTATTTTTGCGAGGAATGAAGCTCTATACAGCCTTGTAGGCGCTGCCGAAGGCTGCGATCTTTTGATCTTGATTTCGAAAATCAAAAGATCGCAGCCTTTGGCAGCGCCTACACAGAAGATCCGCGGGGCGCGCTTACTGCGGGCGAACGCGCAGGGTCAGGCCCTTGAGGAAGTTGCGCAGCAACTGGTCGCCGCACGGGCGATAGTTGGTGTGGCCGAACTTGCGGAACAGCGCGCTCAGTTCAGGCTTGGAGACCGGGAACTCGGCGGCCTTGAGGATCGCGTGCATGTCGTCTTCTTTCAGTTCGAAGGCCACGCGCAGTTTCTTCAGGATGATGTTGTTGGTCACCGGCACTTCGATCGGCTGCGGCGGACGGCTTTCGTCCTTGCCGCGCTTGAAGATCACCAGACCGTCGAGGAAATGCGCCATGACTTCGTCCGGGCAGCGTACGAAACCTTCTTCGTCTTCTTCTTTCTTGTCGAGGTAGGTCAACAGGTCTTCCAGGGACACGTCCATGCCGCCGAGCTTGATGATCTCGATGACTTTCTTGTCGCTGATGTCGAGCATGTAGCGCACGCTGCGCAGTACGTCGTTATGAATCATGGTGTGCAATCCTGATATTCAGCAGTGGGCGCCGCACAAGCCGCGGCGCCGAAATGTATGGCGGCGTGAAAAGCCTTAGAACTTCTCTTTGCCGGACAGGTAGCGCCATTGACCCAACGGCACTTTGCCGATGGACACGCCGCCGATGCGGATGCGGCGGATGGCGACGACCTTCAGGCCGACGGCCTGGCAGAACAGGGCGATCACGCCCGGTTGTGGGTTCTTCATCGCAAAACGCAGGCGGTTTTCGTTCTGCCAGCTGGCTTTGACCGGCGGCAGTTCCTTGCCCTTGTAGGTCAGGCCGTGGTTCAGGCGGTTGAGGCCGTGGGCCACCATGTCGCCTTCAACCTCGACCACATACTCTTGCTCGATTTTCGCGGAGTCGGCGGTGAGCTTGCGCAGGATCTTCCAGTCCTGGGTGAACACCAGCAGCCCGCTGGCGTTGGCCTGCAGGTCGGTGCTGGCGGTCAGGCGCAGGAAATGGCCCTTGAGCGGACGTTTGCTGAAGCGGTGCTCTTCGCTCAGGGTGTCGGCGCTGATGGACGCCATGGCGGTGTCCGCGTCCATGCCGGCCGGCACGTTGAACAGGATGGTCACCGGCTCCGGCGCAGTGGCCTTGGCCTCCGGGTCGAGCTCGACTTTCTGGGTGTCGACCTTGAACTGCGGCTCGTCGATGACTTCGCCGTCCACGGTGACCCAGCCGCCCTCGATGAACAGCTCAGCCTCCCGACGGGAACAGCCGACGAGTTCGATGAGGCGTTTGGAGAGACGAATCGGGTCAGTCATGACAGGGCCGTAACAAAAAAGGGGTGAGCATTGTACCTGCTGGGCGCCGGTTAATCCCGGCTCCATTTCAGTACGGTTGAATTTCCTGTAGGAGCTGGCCTGCCCGCGATGCAGAGGCTACGGTTTGTCGGATACACCGAGGTGATGCAATCGCTGGCAGGCCAGCTCCCACTGGGGTTCTATGGTGTCAGCCATTGCGCGTCCGTTGTTGCGCCTGGCGCAGCCGCATGTGCAACAGCGGATAACGCTGGCCCATGCCGTCGACCTCCGAGCGGCCGATCACCTCGAACCCTTGTTTGAAGTAGAACCCCAGCGCCTGCGGGTTCTGCTCGTTGACGTCCAGTTCATCGGCGTTCAGGTGTTCCATGGCGTAACGCAGCAACTGTTTGCCCAGGCCCTGGCCGCGATGAGCAGGGTCGATGAAGAGCATTTCGATCTTGCCCGCCGCGACGCCGGCGAACCCGGTGATGCGCTGGCGCGGGTCTTTGGTGCAGATCAGCATGACCGCGTCGAGGTAGCGGGTCAGCACCAGGTTCTTCAACAGTTCGATGTAGCTGTCCGGCAGAAAGTCATGGGTGGCGCGCACCGAGGCCTCCCAGACTTGCGTCAGTTCCTGATAATCGCTCTGTTTCGGCGTGTGAATGACCGAATGTTGGCGCATGGCCGAATGCCCCTTTTCACCGATGGTTGTGCGAGTCCTTTCTTCCACAAAACGATAGACGTAAAAAAGCCCCGCATCTCGTCAAGAGAGCAGGGCTTTTCGTATTTTTTGCGTTTAGATCTGTTCAGCCCACAGGTCGTATTCGTCGGCGTCGGTGACCTTGCACCAGACTTTGTCGCCCGGCTTCAGGTTACTGCCGTTGTCGATGAACACGTTGCCGTCGATTTCCGGGGCATCGAAGAAGCAGCGGCCGACCGCGCCTTGCTCGTCGACTTCGTCCACCAGCACTTCGATTTCACGGCCGACGCGCATTTGCAGGCGCGCCGAGCTGATGGCCTGCTGGTGCGCCATGAAGCGGTCCCAGCGGTCTTGCTTGACGTCGTCCGGAACGATGGCCGCGTCCAGCAGATTGGCCGGTGCGCCTTCGACCGGCGAGTACTGGAAGCAGCCGACGCGGTCGAGCTGGGCTTCGGTCAGCCAGTTCAGCAGGTACTGGAAGTCTTCTTCGGTTTCGCCGGGGAAACCGACGATGAAGGTCGAACGGATGATCAGGTCCGGGCAGATCTCGCGCCAGTTCTTGATGCGCGCCAGGGTCTTGTCTTCGAACGCCGGGCGTTTCATGGCTTTCAGGACTTTCGGGCTGGCGTGCTGGAACGGGATGTCCAGGTACGGCAGGATCTTGCCGGCAGCCATCAGCGGGATCAGCTCGTCGACGTGCGGGTACGGGTAGACGTAGTGCAAGCGCACCCAGACACCGAGGGTGCTCAGGGCTTCGCAGAGTTCGGTCATGCGGGTTTTCACCGGCGCGCCATTCCAGAAACCGGTGCGGTATTTCACGTCGACGCCGTAGGCGCTGGTGTCCTGCGAGATCACCAACAGCTCTTTGACGCCGGCCTTGACCAGGCGCTGGGCCTCGTCGAGCACGTCACCGACCGGACGGCTGACCAGTTTGCCGCGCATCGACGGGATGATGCAGAAGCTGCAGCTGTGGTTGCAGCCTTCGGAAATCTTCAGGTACGCGTAGTGGCGCGGGGTCAGCTTGATGCCTTGCGGCGGTACCAGGTCGATCAGCGGGTTGTGATCCTGACGCGGCGGCACGACGTCGTGCACGGCATTGACCACTTGCTCGTACTGCTGCGGACCGGTCACGGCCAGCACGCTTGGATGGACGTTGCGGATGGTGCCTTCTTCGACGCCCATGCAGCCGGTCACGATGACCTTGCCGTTTTCCTTGATGGCTTCACCGATCACTTCCAGGGATTCGGCCTTGGCCGAGTCGATGAAGCCGCAGGTGTTGACCACCACGACATCGGCGTCCTGGTAGGTGGACACAACGTCATAACCTTCCATGCGCAGCTGGGTAAGGATGCGCTCGGAGTCGACGAGTGCTTTGGGGCAACCCAGGGATACGAAGCCAACCTTTGGATTGGCCGGCGCAGGAGTGGTGGACATGTCTAACCTCGGTATTTGTGACGCCTCCAGCCGAAGACGGCAAGGCGACAAACGGGCGCTTGCTGCGCCTCTGATCAAAAAGTGCGCAATTCTAGCGATGAGACGTTCAATTGACCAGCTTTATGGAGGGAAATACGACGAGTGCTGCGCTATGCTTCGCGCCGTTACGCTTTACCGATTTTTTACAGTCAACAAAACGTCTGTAACCATAAGTAAAACAGCGCATGCTGCATGACAAAGCATAGTGCTTCTTTAAAGAAGTCCGGTCTGGGTAGTGGGAGTGTTGGATGGGTCAGGCAAGTAGTCAGGCAGCGAGCGCCGGGCATTCGGCGGCAAAGCCGATCGGCATGCTGGTCGCGGCGGTCGGGGTGGTTTATGGCGACATCGGCACGAGCCCGCTGTACACCCTCAAAGAAGTGTTTTCCGGTGGCTACGGTGTGCCGGTCAACCATGACGGCGTGTTGGGCATCCTGGCACTGATCTTCTGGTCGCTGATCTGGGTCGTCTCGATCAAGTACATGATGTTTGTGCTGCGTGCCGACAACCAGGGCGAAGGCGGGATCATGGCGTTGACCGCGCTGGCCCGGCGGGCGGCGTCGGGGCATAAGAAATTGCGGACGTTGCTGGTGGTCTGCGGGCTGATCGGCGCGGCGCTGTTTTATGGCGACAGCATGATCACCCCGGCGATTTCCGTGCTCTCGGCGATTGAAGGCCTCGGACTGGCCTTCGAAGGCATCGACCATTGGGTGGTGCCGCTGTCGTTGATCGTGCTGGTGGCGCTGTTTTTGATCCAGAGCCACGGCACCGCGCGTATCGGCATTCTGTTCGGGCCGATCATGGTCACCTGGTTCCTGGTCCTGGGCGCGCTGGGCGTCTACGGCATCGTGCAGCACCCGGAAGTGTTGCAAGCGATGAACCCGGTCTGGGGTGTACGTTTCTTCACCCAGCATCCGGGCATGGGCGTGGCGATCCTCGGCGCAGTGGTGCTGGCATTGACCGGCGCCGAAGCGCTGTACGCCGACATGGGCCACTTCGGGCGCAAGCCGATTGCCCGCGCCTGGTTCATCCTCGTGCTGCCGGCGCTGGTGCTGAACTACTTCGGCCAGGGTGCGTTGCTGCTCGGTGATCCGGAAGCGGCGCGTAACCCGTTCTATCTGTTGGCGCCAAGCTGGGCGTTGATTCCATTGGTGGGATTGTCGACCCTGGCCACGGTGATTGCCTCGCAGGCGGTGATTTCCGGTGCGTTCTCCCTGACTCGTCAGGCGATCCAGCTCGGCTACATTCCGCGCATGCACATCCGACACACCTCCAGCGCCGAACAGGGCCAGATCTACATCGGTGCGGTGAACTGGGCGCTGATGGTCGGCGTGATCCTGTTGGTGCTCGGCTTCGAATCCTCTGGCGCCCTGGCTTCGGCCTATGGCGTGGCGGTGACGGGTACGATGCTGATGACCACCATCCTGGTGTCGGCGGTGATGTTGCTGCTGTGGAAATGGCCGCCAGTCCTTGCCGTGCCGGTGTTGATTGGTTTCCTGCTGGTGGACGGTCTGTACTTCGCGGCCAACGTGCCGAAAATCGTTCAGGGCGGGGCCTTCCCGGTGATCGCCGGTATTGCGCTGTTCGTGCTGATGACCACCTGGAAACGCGGCAAGCAGTTGCTGGTAGAGCGCATGGACGAAGGCGGGCTGCCACTGCCGATTTTCATCAGCAGTATTGCGGTACAACCGCCGCATCGTGTTCAGGGCACCGCCGTGTTCCTGACTGCGCGCCCGGATGCTGTGCCTCATGCGCTGTTGCACAACCTGCTGCATAACCAGGTACTGCACGAGCAAGTGGTGCTGTTGACCGTGGTGTACGAAGACATCCCGCGAGTACCGCCGACGCGGCGCTTCGAGGTCGATTCCTACGGCGAAGGGTTCTTCCGGGTGATCCTGCACTTTGGCTTCGTCGACGAGCCGGACGTGCCGCAAGCGCTCAAGCTGTGTCATCTCGATGACCTCGACTTCAGCCCGATGCGCACCACCTACTTCCTCAGTCGCGAGACGGTCATTGCCTCCAAGCTTGAAGGCATGGCGCGTTGGCGCGAGGCGTTGTTTGCGTTCATGTTGAAGAATGCCAATGGCAATCTGCGGTTCTTCAATCTGCCGTTGAACCGGGTGATTGAGTTGGGGACGCAGGTCGAGATGTAAGCCCGCGACATCAAAAAGCCCCCGTTGCCAGTGCGGCAGCGGGGGCTTTTTTGTGTCTTGTGTCCTGATCCGAGCTTCACGCAGCCCCCTGTGGGAGATTCTATGTTTGGGGGGAACACCCAAACATAGAATTTGGCTTGTATTCGGTTTGGTTTTTCATCAGGGCAAACATCACTCTGGCCAGCTTGCGTGCCAGGATAACCAAGGCCTGAGTGCCTTTTAGACCTCTGGCCAGATAGCGTTCGTAGTACGGCTTCCAGGTCGGCGAACGGCTGGCAGCCATAGCGCTATTGTGAAACAAGCGCCGGAACTCCGAGTCCCCTCGTTTAGAGAGTCGACGCTTTTGATCCTTTTGTCCTGACTGCCTCACACGCGGATCCATGCCGAGGAAAGCGACGTACTCGTCGCTGTTGGCAAATTCCCCACGCATAAAAGCAGTGGCCGCTGCGGTGGCCGTCAGGAGCCCTACGCCCTCGATGGCCTGGCAACGCTTCACCTGATCATCAATCCCACCTTCCTCAGCAATTTCCTTGAGCGTTTTCTGAATCATCTTTTCGAACTGGGCAATGGCGGCCAGAAGCTGGTTGAAGTGCTCTTTCAGCAAGGATTCGTTTTTCCAGCTCTGCTTGAGTGCAACACAGGCCCGGACCAACTGAGCCCGACGGCGAAGCAGGCTTTTCATTTGAGTGTAAGCCTTCGGTGGCGGATTCCAGATCCTCAATCTGTCGGATTCGCGGCTCAAGTAACGGGCCAGCAGTTCGGCATCCAACGTATCTGTTTTCGCCCTCATGCCTATTCCATCGCGGTATTTGTTGAGGCGACTGCCATCGATGACGTAAACGTCATGGCCCATTTCATGGGCCATTTCCGTTGTATCAAGGTGATAGATATTGGTCGCTTCTAGCGCGATAGCGCTGTGCGCTGGCAGCGTCTTGAGCCATTGCTTCAAGGTTGATCGCTTGTTCGCGATATTTAGGGTCTTTTCCAGGTCGGATCGATAGATAACGATCTCGTCCTTCGCCACATCCACACCGACGACCACCTGCGAATCCAGGATTGTCATGGCACACCCTCCGAGCTAGGGTTTAGATACTTGACGGGGTTCACCGTTGCGCTGGCTTGTTTCTATCGTCGGTCCGAGCCGATGCATTCCTTATCGGCGCATTAGGTGAAGGGGTGGGACGAAGTCTCCCACGGTCTGTACTGGTCAGAGTCAGATGACGAGCTTTAGTCCCACCCACCCCTTCAAGTCTAAACATACAAGCGAGCCTGCTCGCGAAAGCATTCTGTCAGTCACAGGTATATTGGATGTACCGCCGTCATCGCGAGCAGGCTCGCTCCCACAAGGAATCTTGGCGCCTGCTGAATTGGGCTCATGCCATCATTTTTTAGATTCGGTATTCGTCGCAGCCGGTCGCTCCAACACTTTCACCGCATCATCCACCACGGCCTTGCTCATCGCCGTCAGATAATGTGCGGCCCAGATATGGCGGTCGGTATCACGATTAAAGGCAGCATCTCGGGTCAGTTCCTTGGCCAGGAACAGAAAATCGGAGGCCATGGCTAGCGCATCGCCGAGGGGAACGTCTCGCGTGACATGGAACAGCGGTTGGTTTGAACAGTAGATGAAGGGGGTGAGGCCGATGGTTTTTAATTCTGAGGCTTCGGACTGTTTTGTATTTGTCATGGTTTTACTCCAGGGTTCGAGGAGCTGCCACAATCGTTTCCAAGCGAATGGGTGGCAGCTGTACGCAGGTTGGAAAACCGGGAACCAAGGAACCGGCACGCCCGAGGGCGTCCCACGCACAGCCGCCATTACTCTAGATTGCAGCCATAAAATCGGTTGCATTCATGCAGGGGGCTCTAGCGCTTTGATTCGACGGGTTTCCAAGCCCGATCGCTGAATGGTCAGCGACGTCCGGAGACTATCCCGTCAAAGAAAAGCGCAACAAGGCATCAAAGTGCCCAAAAAACACGATTCGGAGTTTGCCTACAAGGTCTGCGGGCGTCATCTGATATTGCGTCACCTTAAGTAAACAAAACTAAACGCGAAGCGCGATTTCACACGCCGCTGGAGAAGACGGTGGAGATCCAATGTGGGAGCGGGCTTGCTCGCGAATGCGGACTGACATTCAAGACTGATATCGACTGACCCACCGCTTTCGCGAGCAAGCCCGCACAGGGGCAGTGTGTCTGCTGGAATTTAAAAGCCCCCGCTACCGTAAGGCAACGAGGGCTTTTTTGTGGGCGGGTTCAGATCACTCCTGCGCCGCTGTCTCCTTCGCCTGACGCTTCTCAATCACCTCCACCAACCGCTGGGCCAGTTTCGGGTAGTTCTCGTCGAAGTGGTGACCGCCGGGCAGTTTGATCGCTTCGCCCACGGCGGTCTTGTCGGTGCAGCCGCTTTCGTCGGTTTCTTCTTCACCGTAGATGCACACCACTTTCTCGGCGGGCAGCTTAGCCATTTCCGGGCCGGTGGCGGCTTCTTTGCCGGCGTTGCCGAGCCAGCCTTCGACTTCGATCTCGAAGCTGCCGGTGCGGGCGAAGGCCAGCAGGATGATTGCGTCGACGCGTTGCTGTTCCGAGGCTTCCAGGCGGTTGTAGATCGCCGGCAATACGTCAGCACCGAACGAGTAGCCGGTCAGGATGAAGCGCTTGGTGCCCCATTTCTGCCGGTAGTGCTGCATCAGTTCGGCGAGGTCCAGGGCGCTTTGCTCCGGGTTCTTGTGCTGCCAGTAGTAGCGCAGGGTGTCGATGCCGACCACCGGGTAGCCGATCTTGGCCATCTCGCCCGCCACGTCGCGGTCGAGGTCGCGCCAGCCACCGTCGCCGGAGAGGAACAGGGTGACCGTATCCTTGGCCTGGCCGGCCGGCACTTCAACCACTGGAATCTGCAGGCCGCCAGCGGCTTTGTCGCCACCGACGAGGAGCTTGCGCAGTTCGTTGTTCAGCACTTGTGGCAGGTTGATGTCGTAGTCGCTAATGCTGGTTTCGGCGTTGGGCTGATCGCGTACGAAACCGGCGCTGGTGTCGTCCGGGTTGTCGTTCCACGCCACCAGCCAGTGGCCGTGAGCGGCGCTTTTCGGCAGCAGGTGGGTACAGCCGGGTTTTTCCAGGGCCAGGTCCACCGAAACGGCCTGGGACTTGTCGTCCTTCTGCTCGGACAACCAGCGCCACGCCAGCACGGCGCCAGGGCCGATGCCGCTGACCAGGGTCGCCGGGCCTTTGAGTTCTCTCAGGCCCGCTTGCAGGGCGCGGCTTTGCAGCAGGCATTCCTTGGGCAGGATCACCTGAACGATCTGCGCCGAACCGCTGCGGCTGAGGGTCATCAATTGCTTGTCGCTGAGTTTCTGGTCTTCATTGACCGCCACCAGCACCTGGGCGCGGGGCGTGTTGCCGGGAATGACTCGGGTCATCGCCGCGCCGCCGGCCGGTGTCAGCTGTTCCAGGGTCGGTTCTGGCGCCGGACGTTTGAGGTACCAGTAACCGCCACCGAGAATCAGGGCCAGCACTACCAGTGTGGCCAGTACGTACCGCAGGGAGCGTTGAATCATCAGCGTTTCACCAATCCAGTCAAGCCGCCCGCAATCAGGGCAGCAGTGTCGGCCAGGGCAACCAGCGGATCGAGTCCGGCGGGCACGGCCATATAACGGGGTTCCCAGTCAGGCTGGAACTTGTCTTTGAAGCGGCGCAAACCTTGGAAATTGTAAAGCTGCTCACCACGGCGGAAGACCATCGAGCCCAGGCGCTGGGTCAGCGGTGCACCGCGACGGGGTTGCAACCCCGACAGCGGCACCATGCCCAGGCTGAAACGCGCGTATCCATGATTTTTATAATGTTGAATCAGGCCGACCATCATGAACTCCATGGTCAGCTTGGGGGCATCCGGGTGCGCGCGCATCAGGTCGAGGCTGGCCAGGTCGTGGCCGTAAGTCTCGAGCAAGTTGGCGAACGCCACCGGACGCCCTTCGAAACGAATCACCGCGACGCGGAAATGCTTGAGGTAGTCATCGCTGAAACGGCCGAGGGAGAAACCTTTCTCGCGCACGTTCTTGCCGGTCAGCCAGGCATCGGAAATCACCTTGAGCTCATCCATTGGCGCATGTCCTGGTTCATGGATTTCCAGCGACAGGCCATCGCGGGTGCCACGGTTCCAGGTGTAGCGCAGGTCTTTCATCTCCTTGCCCTTGGCTTCGAGATCAAAGCGCTGCAGATCGACCCGGGCCTCTTCGCCGAGCTTGATCGCGGTCAGGCCGATGTCCATGTAGTACGGCAGGTTTTCCGCGCGGACCTGATAGAACACCGGCCGGGCGTGGTGGATGTCGCAGAGGTCGCGGAACTGCCAGATCATTTCGGCCCGTTGCTGGGTCGGGCCGATCGGGTCGTACAAGGCCACGAGGCTACGCCCACGGCGGGCGTACATCAGGAACGCCTCGTCGTTGGGGTGGAACAGTAGCGCCTTGTCACCGGTCAGGGCGAGGCCACCATCCGGTTGTGCGGAAGCCATCAGGATTTTTACCGCGCGGTCCAGCTCATCCGGCGTCGGCAGGTGAATCACCGGGCGCGCAGTGCGCAGCAGCCAGGTCAGGGACACCACCACCAGCAGCACGGCGGCGCCCAGCAACGAGCGCAGGCCACGCGGGGCGTCGGCGTCGAGGGTGAACTGCCACCAGAGTTGATGGCTGTACGGAACGTCCTGATAAGCGAACAGCAGCAACCAGATCGACGCACCGAGCACGCACAGGCTCGACACCAGATACAGCGGCGAAAACGGCAATTCAGTCAATCGGCTCGGGCGATAGAACGAGCGGCGGAAAACCCCCAGCAGGCTCGCGGTCAGGGTCATCAGGCAGGCTTCTTCCCAGTCGAAACCTTTGAGCAGCGAGAGCACGGCACCGACCAGCAACAGAATGGTGGTGAGCATCCAGGCGGCCGACAGTCTGCGGCGCAGGCCCTGAGCCAATAGCAGGCAGAGCACGCCGACGAGGCTGGCGCCGAAGTGCGAGGCGTCGACCAGTCGATGGGGAATCAGAAAACCGATGTGTTCCAGGCGCGTGTCGATTTCCGGAGTTACGCCGGAGAACAGCAGCACCACGCCAGACAGGAACACCAGCACCGCCAGAATCGGCGCGGCCAGGCCGGACGCGGCGCGCAAAGATTGACGCGTCTGAAACAGGCGCTGGCCTTCGTTGATCAGCAGCAGCAGACAAGCCACCAGCAGCGGCAGCACCACGTAGATCAGGCGATAGAGCAGCAGTGCGGCGGCCAGTGGTGCAGCGCCGAGTTTGTCGGCGAAGGCGGCCAGCAGAATCGCTTCGAATACCCCGACACCGCCGGGCACATGACTGAGCACGCCTGCGGCCAACGCCAGCAGGTACACCAGCAAGAACGCACCGAAGGGCGGCGCTTCCGGCAACAACAGATACAGCACCGTTGCGGCGGCAGCGACGTCAAGGGCGGTAATGATCAGTTGCAGGAACGTCAGGCGGCGGCCCGGAAGGCGCAAGGTGCGACGACCGACCTTGACCAGCAGGTTGTCCGCATAAGGCTGCTCCGGCAGGCGACGACGGTAGATCCCGACCGCCAGCACGATAAACAGCAGCAGCACGGCGGCAGCGATCACACCCAGCAATATCTCGGAGAGACCGAGGGCGGCGGACGCGGCTGGCAGGTTACTCAGTGTCGCGAGGGCGGCCAGCGGGGGCAGGGCGCAGCCAAGCGAGAGGCTGGCGAACAGCGTCATGTGCGCGACTTCGGAAGCCCCCAGACCATGACGTGCATATAAACGATAGCGAACCGAGCCCCCCGAGAGCATCGACAGACCGATGGCATTGCCGATGGCGAATGCCGTGAATCCGCCGAGGGCAAGAATTCGCGGCGCCAGCGTTACGCCGGCATAGCGGCTGGCCGACCATTCATAGCCGAGCAATATGATGAAGCCCACGACCGTCGCTGCCAGTGCGCCCAACAGTGCCGGTTTCGGTACTTCAAGAATCGAGTCGTGCAGAGCGTACAGATCGAGTTCGCTCAGCAGATGGCGACAGGCAATCAGCGCGATCGCGAACAACAGCAGGGTGACCGCCAGGCCGATGGGCTGGCGATACTTGCTGACCTGATCAAGCAAGCGCAAACGCTCGGGCTTGATGGGTTGTGTCGCTGTGACAGTGTCTTGTGGATCAGACGAGTTGGCGCGCATCAATCACCTCTTGGATTGTGCGCGACAGGATGGGGGTATCCAGCCAAGTTACCAATCCCTGTAGAAAAAAATAATCACAAATATTAACGCCTCTCGCCGGGTGTCGGCGATGGCAGGTCATCCGTCGTGGAGGATTCCGTCTGCGATCCAGCATAGTCTGATCTCAGCGCTTCAGTGATCCCGAACACTTCCCCACAGAGTGACAGGTCATTGTTGCGAAAGGACTTTTTCAACAGATACAAAAAAGGCCACTCTTTCGAGTAGCCTTTTTTGATGTTTGGTTGCGGGAGCCGGATTTGAACCGACGACCTTCGGGTTATGAGCCCGACGAGCTACCAGACTGCTCCATCCCGCGTCTGTGTGGCGGCATTCTATAGAGATACGCCTGTGTGTCAACCGTTAATCCGGAACCGGGTCAAATAAGCGTGAATAAGCGGCGAACGGTCGCAGGGGAGCGCTAAGTTTCGGAAGCAGAACGATTTCTCGGTTCCGGTGAAAAGAGGGGGCAAAAACAGGCGCGCACAAAAAAGGCCACTCTTTCGAGTAGCCTTTTTTGATGTTTGGTTGCGGGAGCCGGATTTGAACCGACGACCTTCGGGTTATGAGCCCGACGAGCTACCAGACTGCTCCATCCCGCGTCTGTGTGTCGGCATTCTACAGAGGATCGCCGGGCTGTCAACCTTCAATCTGGATAAAACCTGTTCTGGTTCAATCGGTTAGCTTGAAAGCACGCCAGTGTAATCGGCTGCGAGTCAAGCGTGGCAAGGCTTCCAGCTCTATCGCAGGCTGTCTTTCGATTGAGAAAATAAATTCATCTGCGACTTTTCCTACTGGCAGGAAAGAACATTCAGACTACTGGTGCTATATACAGGTGTCAGTGAGATACTGCCAACCCGGCCTGCCATGTCTCCTTTTCTACGCCATGAACACCGCTTTCATATGACCCAGCGAAAAATCATCCACGTCGATTGTGACTGCTTCTACGCTGCCATCGAGATGCGTGACGACCCGCGCCTGGCCGGAAAACCGCTGGCGGTGGGCGGGTCGGCGGATCGGCGCGGAGTGATTGCCACCTGCAACTATGAAGCGCGAGCGTATGGCGTGCGTTCGGCGATGTCTTCCGGGCATGCCTTGAAGTTGTGCCCGGACCTGACCATCGTCAAGCCGCGCATGGACGCCTATCGAGAAGCCTCGAAGGAAATTCACACGATCTTTCGCGATTACACCGACCTGATCGAGCCGCTTTCCCTCGATGAGGCCTACCTCGATGTGTCGGACAGTGCGCACTTCGGCGGCAGCGCCACACGAATTGCCCAGGACATCCGCCGACGGGTGTCCAATCAGTTGCACATCACGGTTTCGGCCGGCGTGGCGCCGAACAAATTCCTGGCCAAGATTGCCAGCGACTGGAAGAAACCCAATGGTTTGTTCGTCATTACGCCGGATCAGGTCGAGGACTTTGTCAGTGGCTTGCCCGTGAGCAAGTTGCACGGCGTGGGCAAAGTGACGGCCGACAAACTGGGCAGGCTCGGCATTGTCGATTGCTCGCATTTGCGCGAGTGGGACAAGTTGGCGCTGGTGCGTGAATTCGGCAGCTTTGGCGAACGACTTTGGAGTCTGGCCCGTGGGATCGATGAGCGGCTGGTGCACAACGACAGTCGGCGGCAATCGATCAGTGTCGAAAACACGTATGACGTGGATCTGCCGGATCTGGTGAGCTGCCTGGATAAATTACCGGAGTTGCTGGAAACCCTGGCGGGCCGCATGGCTCGGATTGACGACAGTTATCGACCGGGCAAGCCGTTCGTCAAAGTGAAGTTTCATGACTTTACCCAGACCACCCTTGAGCAGGCCGGGGCAGGGCGGGACCTGGGGAGTTATCAGTTGTTGCTGACCCAGGCGTTCAATCGCGGCGGGAAGCCGGTGCGGTTGTTGGGGATTGGGGTCAGGCTGGAGGATTTGCGCGGCGGGTTTGAGCAGATGGAGTTGTTTGAGCGATAACCTCTAAAAACAAAAGATCGCAGCCTTCGGCGGCTCCGGCAGAGGAAAAATACCGCGTAGGAGCTGCCGAAGGCTGCGATCTTTTAGGAGGCTTAATTCGGTCCCGGATCCGCCACCAATCGCCCGGCATCCTTGGTCAATGACTTGAGGAATTCAGTCTGCAACTCCGGATCGTTGCGAGTCAGCTCGATCAGGCTCTGTTCCAGCTCGCTGGCTTCTTCTTCCAGGCCCAGCTCCGACAGACGTTTGACTCGGTGGACCCACTGGCTCACTTCGTCGTCTTCAAGGTCGTCGTAAATCAGCCCATGGGCTTCAAGCAGTTTGCCGCGCAACGAGCTGCTGACCGCCAGGGTTGAGTCGGTATGCACATCGTCCTGACCATCTTCGACCTTGATCAGCAGCCGGCTCAGATGGTTGATGTCATGTTCGGCGAACGGGCTGTCCAGCAGGTTCAGGCGCAACACACCGTTTTTGTCAGTGCTCAGCTCGAACGTTTCCTTGCCGGCCTTGACCTCCACCGGGCGCTCACTCCACGGCAGGCTCGAGTATTCCGTGCGCTTGTCGAGCTGGACCTCGTCGATACCCGCCAGGTTCTGCTGCGCACGACCGTGCGACGGCGCGTTCATGAACGGATTTAGCCCGGCAAAACCGTAACTGAACCAGTCCTTGGTCACGCTATCCGGCAAATTGCCGAGGGTGAACACGTTGACCACGTTCGCGCCTACACCCGCCACCACGGCCACCGCGCCCAGCGGGATCTCGTAGATCTCCCGCCAGGGTTGGTAAGGCGTGTAGCGGTCGTAATGTCGCGTGACTTCGAACTCGGTGACTTCGAAGGTCTTCTGCTCGTGGATTTTCACCCGGCGTTGCGGCAGCTCAAGCACCTTGGGCTCACCGACATCGATCTGCAGGCTGTGGTCGAGCAATTTGCGCTCGACACGTTCCTCGTGCTCGCTGCGTTGTGACATGTGATTGGCACAGCCGCTGACCAGCAGGGTGCCGCACAGGGCGGCACCACCGAGGCCTAAGGTGTTTCGCTTGAACATGACTTCTCTATCTGGTGTCAGCGGCGGATACGGGCCTGGAGGAAGGACAGCACGTCAGCGACCGGCAGCGCTTGCGCCTCGGGCTCGGTGCGGCTCTTGTATTCCAGATTGCCTTCGGCGAGGCCGCGGTCACTGACCACGATCCGGTGAGGAATGCCGATCAGCTCCATGTCCGCGAACTTGATGCCCGGGCTGGTTTTCTTGTCGCGGTCGTCCAGCAGCACTTCGAAGCCGGCCGCAGTCAGTTCTGCATACAGCTTGTCGGTGGCTTCGCGAACCTGCTCGGTTTCGTAGCGCAGCGGCACCAGGGCAACCTGGAATGGCGCCAGTGTGTCGCTCCAGATGATCCCGTTCTCGTCGTTGTTCTGCTCGATGGCGGCGGCCACCACGCGGGAAACGCCGATGCCGTAGCAACCCATTTCCAGGGTGACCGGCTTGCCGTTCTCGCCCAGCACTTCGCACTTCATCGCCTTGCTGTACTTGTTGCCCAGCTGGAAGATGTGCCCGACTTCGATGCCGCGCTTGATTTCCAGGGTGCCTTTGCCGTCAGGGCTAGGGTCGCCCGCCACGACGTTGCGCAGGTCGGCAACGGTCGGAACCGGCAGGTCACGCTCCCAGTTCACGCCGAAGTAGTGCTTGTCATCGATGTTCGCACCGATACCGAAGTCGCTCATCAGCTCGACGGAACGGTCGATGATGATTGGCAGCGGCAGGTTCAACGGGCCGAGCGAGCCGGCACCGGCGCCAATCGCGTCACGCAATTCGCTTTCGGACGCCATGACCAGCGGGCTGGCAACGCCTGGCTGGTTGGCGGCCTTGATTTCGTTCAGCTCGTGGTCGCCACGGATGATCAAGGCAATCAGCTTGCCTTTCTCTTCGGCGTGCACCACCAGGGTCTTGATGGTCTTTTCGATCGGCAGATTGAATTTTTCCACCAGCGCGGCGATGGTTTTGGTCTCTGGCGTGTCGACCAGGCGCAGCTCTTCAGCCGGCGCCGGACGGGAGGTTTCCCGTGGCACGGCTTCGGCCTTCTCGATGTTCGCGGCGTAGTCGGAACCGTTGCTGAAGACGATGTCGTCTTCGCCGGATTCGGCCAGTACGTGGAACTCGTGGGAGCCGGCGCCGCCGATGGAGCCGTTGTCGGCTTCAACAGGGCGGAATTTCAGGCCCAGACGGGTGAACACGTTGCAGTACGCCTGGTGCATGCGGTCGTACGTGACCTGCAGCGAAGGCTGGTCAGCGTGGAACGAGTAGGCGTCCTTCATGATGAATTCGCGGCCGCGCATCAAACCGAAGCGTGGGCGGATTTCGTCACGGAATTTGGTCTGGATCTGATACAGGTTGATCGGCAGCTGTTTGTAGCTGCTCAGCTCGTTGCGCATCAGGTCGGTGATGACCTCTTCGTGGGTCGGGCCGGCGCAGAAGTCGCGACCGTGGCGATCCTTGAAGCGCAGCAACTCAGGGCCGTATTCTTCCCAGCGACCGGATTCCTGCCACAACTCAGCCGGTTGAGTACTCGGCATCAACACTTCGAGAGAGCCCGCGGCGTTCATTTCTTCACGAACGATGGCTTCGACCTTGCGCATCACTCGCAAGCCCATCGGCAGCCAGGTGTACAGGCCCGAGGCGAGTTTGCGGATCATGCCGGCGCGCAGCATCAGCTGATGGCTGATCACGACCGCATCGGAAGGCGTTTCTTTCTGTGTGGCGAGCAAAAATTGACTGGTGCGCATGGTTGGCCGTTGTCGGTTGCTGATGACGAGAAATGACGGAGCATTGTACGGGCGAGATCTGCTGGCGTACAGGCGTGCGGTCGGTGGTGTGGCTCGAGGGCAGGATTCTCCACGCCCTCGGCGAAGCGTCCTACGATTCTTCCGCGACCTGGGTCGGCACCGGTTCTGGCGTCGGTGTCGGGCCTTCGCGGCGGTTCTCCTGGAACCAGTGCAGGGCGATCAACAGCAGTGTCGGAACACCCAGCAACGCGGTGATCAGGAAGAAATTGTGATAGCCGAACTTTTCCACCATGACCCCGGAATAGCCGCCGATCAGGCGTGGCAGCAGGAGCATGATCGAGCTAAGCAGGGCGTATTGGGTGGCCGAGAACTTGAGGTTGGTCAGGCTCGACAGATAGGCGACGAACGCCGAGGTCGCCAGGCCCGAGCTGAAGTTGTCGAGGGAAATGGTCAGGATCAGCATGTTCAGGTTGGCGCCCATGTCGGCGAGCATCAGGAACAGGATGTTGGTGCCCGCTGACGCCACGCCGCCGATGAACAGGATCGGCAGGATGCCGAAACGCACGATCAGCAGTCCGCCCATGCCGGCGCCGACCAGGGTCATGATCAGGCCGAAGATTTTGCTGACGCTGGCAATCTGATCCTTGGTGAAGCCTTGGTCGATATAGAACACGTTGGCCATCACGCCCATTACCGTATCCGACATCCGATACGTGGCGATCAGTCCGAGTAGCAGCAGTGCCTGCCAGCGGTAACGCAGAATGAAGTCGTTGATCGGGGTGAGTACGGGCGCGAGGCCTCGGCGGCCTATGGCCGAAAGGCACAGCGCGGTGAGCGTGGTGTAGAGAATCGCCCGCAGGAACGCGCGATCTTCCAGCAGCAGGTCGAGCAGGCTCGTGCCTTGGAACAGCACGCTGGCGAAGTCGGTGTTGTAGAGCTGGGTAAACATGGCCGGCACGGACACCAGCAGCACGATCAGCACGAACACCGAGGCCAGTTGATGCGCAAAGCTGTAGCGCCCGGCCTGGAGTTGCGTGCGTAACGGCACTGGCGGTTCACGCATGAAAAACGAGGTGAGCAACGCCGGAACCATCAGGGCGCCGAACAGCAGGTAAGTGCCGGCCCATGCCGAATGCTTATAGTTGAAACCGGTGGAGCCGAAGCCTTCGGCGAAGAACAGGGCGCCGGCAGTGGCCAGCAGCGCCGCGATCCGGTAGCCGGACATGTAGCTGGCGGCGAGGGCGGCCTGACGGGTGTCGTCGGCGATTTCCAGGCGATAGGCGTCGACCGCGATGTCCTGCGTCGCCGAAGCGAAGGCTACGACCACGGCGATTGCGATCAGCCAGGACAGATGTTTTTGCGGGTCGCAGAAACCCATCCCGATCAGGCCGAGGATTACCAGTGCCTGGGACAGCACCAACCACGAGCGACGGCGACCGAGCTTGCCAAGCAAGGGCAGGCGCCATTGGTCGAGCAGCGGCGACCAGACCCATTTAAAGGCGTAGGCCAGGCCGATCAGGCTTGCATAGCCGATGGTTTCGCGAGCCACACCGGCTTCACGCAACCAGACCGACAGTGTCGAAAACACCAGCATGTAGGGCAGGCCGGCGGCGAAACCAAGCAACAACAGCACAAGTGTTGAAGGGCTGGCATAGGCGGCGAGCGCGGCGCGCCAGGTTTTACGGGGCATGGGCTGAAGTCTGCCTCAAGATTACGGAAACAAAGCGCGCACTCTAACCGCTGTGCTCTACCGGGCGCCAGCCATGGCGCTGAATATCAACACGATTGTTCAGGACACTGATCCCTTCGGAGCGTAATCGCGCGCGCTGCTCATCCCCTGAGGGACTGCCCACCGGCAGGCTGATTCGACCGCCGGCGCCGAGCACGCGGTGCCAGGGCAGTTTGGTGTCGCCGGGCAACTGGCTCAGGGTACGACCGACCCAGCGCGCCGCGCGGCCGAGTCCTGCCAGTTCGGCCAGCTGACCATAACTCACGACTTTGCCCTCGGGCACCTGCGCCAGGGTCAGATAGAGCGCCGTGCGTCGGATTTGCGCGGCACTTTCTGTTTCGAGGGTGGGGTCAGTCACGTTCGGGCTTCCTGAAGAGGTTCGCATTACCGTCTGTAGAGTAAATCCTTGATCGCTTACTGAGAAATGAACTCGGTGGGAATAGTCGTGTCAGTCCAAGCTAGGGCCTTGTTCCTTGGGATAATGCCGACTTTTTTCGCAAACTTGAGCCTGTATTTGCTTATGGTGTCCAGAACCCTGCTGTGCCTCGCTGTCTTGAGTGCTTCCTCGCCCGTGCTCGCCGATACCGTCTGGTTGAAGAACGGCGACAAACTGAGCGGCAAGATCAAGCTGTTTGACGGCGGCAAACTGTTGATTCAGACCGAGTACGCCGGCTCGGTGCCTATCGACTGGAAGCAGGTCAAAACCCTGGAAAGCGATCAGGAGTTGCTGGTCAAGCAGGAAACCTACAAAGGCGAGAAAGCCAAGTCGCTGCACGCGGCAGACGACGGCAAGGTGACGCTGGAAAACGGCGAGGCACCGAAGACGGTCGAGCTGGCGAGTATCCAGCAGATTCTCAAACCCAAGCCGGTCGTCGAAGATCTGGTCTGGAAAGGCAATATCGATGCGGCGCTGGATTACCAGCGGGCGGAAAAAGACACCGACGATTACGACATCGACTTCAAGACCACTGCGCGTCATGGCAGATGGCGGCATATCGCGGAAGGCGAGTACAACCGTGAATTCCAGGATGACGTGGTTACCACCGACAACTGGCGGGGCGAGTACTCCCTCGACCGCTTCCTGACCGAGAAATGGTTCTGGCAGGGCCGCGCGGTCTATAAGCGCGACAAGGTTGAAGAGCTCTCCCGTCAGCGCACCGTCGGTACCGGGCCGGGTTACCAGTTCTGGGATGACGAGCTGGGCGCATTCTCGCTGGGCTCGCTGGTCAACCGCACGGATTACCAATTCGACGACGGCAGGAAAGAAAACTTCTATTCCCTGGCGATGAAGTGGGATTACAACCGCTACCTGATCGGCAAGAAGGTGGAGTTCTTCACCAATGGCGAAGTGGGCAAGCCGTTGTCGGGCGTGGCAGATTATGCGCTCGATGCGGAAGTGGGCCTGCGCTACAAAGTGACCGAATGGGCGTCGCTTAACCTGAAGGCCGAACGAGACATCATCAGCGGTACCGATGACGATGCCGATCTGGACAAGACCCGCTACACCGCAGGATTCGGTGTGGCCTGGTAAGCCACAAAAAATCGCAGCCCACGGGCTGCGATTTTTTTTTGCCTGCAAAACACACAGGCACAAAAAAGCCCCGCTTTTAAGGGCGGGGCTTTTTACTAAAGCAAGTACAAGTTAGATAACTTGAACTTCTTCAGCTTGCATGCCTTTCTGACCGCGGGTAGCGATGAAAGAAACCTGTTGGCCTTCTTTCAGGCTTTTGAAGCCGTCGGATTGGATAGCTTTGAAGTGAACGAACAGGTCGTCACCGGATTGTGGAGTGATGAAGCCGAAGCCTTTTTCATCGTTGAACCACTTAACGGTACCAGTTTGGCGATTAGACATGGTGTAACTCCTTGAACAAAGATAACTGCGACACAGGAAGAACCCTGGCCGAGACTGAGTGCAAAGAGCAGGAAAAATTCTTGTAGATGGTTGGATCGAAATTCAACATATCGTGTAGAGATTCTCAGTGACACAAGCAGCACAGTGGCGCCACCTTAACCCTTTTTCCGGGACGTGCCAATGCTTCCTGCGAAGGTTTCTCTGTTTTCGTGACTGACGGTGCATCGTATTGCGGCGAAGCGCCGGAATTTACGGGGGATCGGCGAGAATTGCGCCACGGTCTTTGAACCCGAAGCGCGCGCCCGGTAAGATGCCGGACAGATTTTTTCCACCTCGCTATTCAGGACACCCGCCATGAGCATCAAATCGGACAAGTGGATTCGCCGCATGGCGCAAGAGCACGGCATGATCGAACCGTTCGTCGAGCGCCAGGTGCGCGGCAGCGACGATAGCCGTGTGATCTCCTACGGCGTGTCGAGTTACGGCTACGACGTTCGTTGCACTAATCATTTCAAGGTGTTCACCAACATTAACTCGGCTATCGTCGACCCGAAAAATTTCGATGCTGGCAGTTTCGTCGACATCCACAGCGATGTCTGCATCATCCCGCCGAACTCTTTCGCCCTGGCGAGCACCGTCGAATACTTCCGTATTCCGCGCAACGTATTGACCATCTGCCTGGGCAAAAGCACCTACGCCCGCTGCGGCATCATCGTCAACGTGACCCCGCTCGAGCCTGAGTGGGAGGGGCACGTGACCCTGGAATTCTCCAACACCACCAACCTGCCGGCGAAAATCTACGCCAACGAAGGCGTGGCACAGATGCTGTTCCTTGAATCAGACGAAGAGTGCGAAGTTTCCTACAAAGACCGTGGCGGCAAGTATCAGGGCCAACGCGGCGTGACCCTGCCACGTACCTGATCGATTCATCTGGCAGCTAGCGGGAATTCTTGAGCGGGTAGACACTCTACTGGGTGTACTGCCCGGTTCGCGCACAGCGAACCAGGCCTTTGCTCAGGAGTGCTTTATGAAGATCGATCCGCGAATAAGTGCCGAACTGGCAAGGCTTGAGCCCAATCAGGTTGGCGTCTTGGCCTGGTCCTTGTTGGCACATCCGCCAATCAGCATGGCGGGGGGCATCCCCGGCCAGCCTGATCCCGATAC
This sequence comes from Pseudomonas sp. NFX71, assembly GCF_048079215.1. Lineage (NCBI taxonomy): Bacteria > Pseudomonadati > Pseudomonadota > Gammaproteobacteria > Pseudomonadales > Pseudomonadaceae > Pseudomonas > Pseudomonas sp. NFX71. The sequence continues at coordinate 3,353,174 of NZ_CP182230.1, forward strand.
CCCTAACGAACAACCCACCGAACCCGGTGAGCCGACCCTGCCGGATGAGCCGCCTCCCGCGCCGGTTGCCTGATTGACAGGTTGTAGACGAATGGCCAGTCAGCTGATGTCCTTGAAGACTTCAGCTGACTGGCCATATTTCGTTATCACCGATGACAAAAATCCTACAGCTGTCGTCCCTTTCGACCTGATACCCACCGGTGAACGCACCGAAGGCCGGAAGCAGGCTGATTTCCCCGGCAAATCTGAAGCACGCCAGCCGCAGGCTTTGCCGACCTCGACCGTTCAACCGATAGACCGGATGCACATGGCCAGCGAGCACGTGCCGCTGCGGATGCGGTTGAGGTTCGTGCTGCAACGCAAACGGCCCCAGTAGCAAAGGCTCAGGCACCACGCGAATGTTCAGCGACGCCGGTGGATCCCCGGCACGTTTGTCGTGATTTCCCCGAATCAGTGTCATGGGCAGCTGGCAGTGTCGCGCTCTCCAGTCGGCCAAGGCCTTCAGCGTCTCGGTGGCATGGGAGCCGGGCCCGTGAAGAAAATCTCCGAGGAAAATCAGCTGGCGGCAGGGCAGGGCCGCCAGCAATCCGTCGAGCACGGCGATATTGCTGGAGGTGGTGCCCCGGGGCACCGGCTGGCCGAGCGTTCGGTAGGCGGCGGCCTTGCCGAAATGCACGTCGGCAATCAGCAGGGCTTGTTGCGCAGGCCAGTAGAGGGCCTTTTCCGGCAACAACCATAGTTCTTCACCAGCCAGGCTTACGGGATAGGGCGTACTCATCAGACTTTTCCGGTTTCCGCGGTGTTCTCAAGGTCGCTGACCATGCGCCTGATGCGATCGGCGAGTTTTTCCGAACTCATGCTTTCGCGCATGCGTTCTACCAGCAGTGGAAACCCGAGGGGCGTAGGACGTTTGACCGGATGCACGTCGAGCCTGAGTCGACTGATGTGCTCCAGCGTCTTTTCCAGACGATGAATATCCAGCTCGTTGCGCAGGACTTCTTCCCCGGCCTGGGCCAGGAGCAGGTTCCCGGCGTCGTATTGCTTGAACACTTCGTAAAACAAACCACTGGAGGCCTGAACCTGCCGCGTACTTTTCGGGGCGCCGGGATACCCGGCGAACACGAGCCCGGCAATCCGTGCGATTTCCCGAAAGCGCCGCAGCGCCAGTTCGCCAGCGTTCAGGCTGGCGAGCACATCGTTCAATAACTGCTCGGGACTCAGCAGTCCGGGGTTCAGGACACTGGACCACTCCACACAGGTGGCGCTGAGCAATTCCAGCCCGTAATCGTTGACCGCAATGGAAAACGTCACCGCCTGTTGCTGACTGACACGCCATGCCAGCAGACTCGCCAGCCCCAAATGCACCTGGCGCCCGGCGAAGGGGAAGAGGAAAAGGTGCCAACCCTCGCGGGATTTCAGCGTTTCAGCCAGCAGACTGTTCTCGGTTGGCAATCCCGACCAGCGCTGTTGCACCTCCAGTAACGGACGCAAGGCCTGCATTTCAGGACCGATGAACTCGCCCAGCGCCGCTGCACCGAAACGCTCGACTACCGCCCGGGCCAACTCGCTGGAAAGCGGCATGCGCCCACCGTTCCATCGTGGCACCGCGGCTTTTTTTACCGTGCTGCGTTTGACGTAAGCGGTCATGTTTTCCACGCGCACCAATTCGAGCAGTCGGCCGGCAAACAGAAAGCCGTCGCCCGGTTTGAGACGTGCGATAAACCCTTCCTCGACGCTGCCCAGTTGCTTGCCCCCGCCGCCCTTGCTCCAGAACTTCAGCTGGATGCTTGCGTCGCTGACAATTGTGCCGATGCTCATGCGATGGCGCCGGGCCAAGCGCGCATCCGGCACGCGCCAGACACCCTGTTGATCCGGTTCAACGCGGCGATAATCCGGATACGCCGTCAGGGAAAGCCCTCCGTGGCGTACGAAAGCCAGCGCCCAGGTCCAGTCTTCCAGCGTGAGATCACGATAAGCCCAGGCCCCGCGGACTTCTTCATACAACTCATCGGGCAAAAAACCACCGCCCAAGGCCATGCTGACCAGATGCTGAACCAGCACATCCAGCGGTTTATGCGGCGATTCTCGGGGTTCGATCCGGCGCTGCGCCACGGCGTCCTGAGCGGCGGCGGCTTCGATCAACTCCAGGCTGTGCGTTGGCACGAGCGTCACCCGCGACACGCGTCCCGGTGCATGGCCGGACCGCCCGGCACGCTGCATCAGTCGCGCCACTCCTTTGGCCGAGCCGATCTGTATCACCCGCTCCACCGGCAGGAAGTCTACGCCGAGGTCCAGGCTGGAGGTGCAGACCACCGCTTTGAGCTGGCCGTCCTTGAGTGCGCGTTCGACCCAGTCGCGGGTGTCGCGTGACAGCGAGCTGTGATGCAAGGCAATCAAGCCGGCCCAGTCGGGGCGTGCTTCCAGCAGCGCCTGATACCAGATTTCGGACTGGGCACGGGTGTTGGTGAAGACCAGGCTTGCGGGGCTGGCATCCAGTTCCGCGACCACCTGCGGCAACATCTTCAACCCGATATGCCCGGCCCATGGAAAACGCTCGATGGCTGGCGGCAACAGCGTGTCGACGAGCAGCGCCTTGCGGGTTTCGCCCTGAACGCTAATGCCACCGCCTTGTGGGATTAGGACCTGTTCGGCGTGGGACTGATTACCCAGCGTTGCGGAAACACCCCACACGATCAGTTCGGGATTCCACCGACGCAGGCGAGCGAGGGCAAGTTGCAGTTGTACGCCGCGTTTGTTGCCGAGCAATTCGTGCCATTCGTCCACCACCACCATACGCAAGGTCGACAGCGCGGTTTGCGCGTCGGCACGGGCGAGCATCAGGGTGAGGCTTTCCGGCGTGGTGATCAGCGCGGAGGGCAGCCGCCGGGTCTGCCGCGCGCGTTCGCTGCTGCTGGTGTCGCCGGTGCGCAGGCCAACACTCCACGGGAGCTGCAAGTCGCGCAACGGCGCTTCCAGTGCGCGGGCGGTGTCCGCGGCCAAGGCGCGCATGGGCGTTATCCACAGAACCGTCAGTGGTTCGGCAAGCGGTTTTCGTTTGCGGGATTTTTCAACAGGGGCGGCAGAGGCGAAGCGGTTGAGGGCGGCAAACCAGACGGCGTAGGTTTTGCCGGCACCCGTGCTGGCGTGCAGCAACCCGGATTGCCCTTGTTTGACCGCGGCCCACACCTGTTTCTGAAAGGCGAACGGTTTCCAGCCGCGAGCGGTGAACCAGTGCTTTGCGAAGTCGGAGGAGGTTCCCATGCCGGCGGTGTGCGCTCTGAACGTGTTCTTTCAGTGACCGCGGGGGAATGCGACAAGTTTAATTGCTTTGCTGTCGTGTCAGCGATTGACACCTTACCCCGTGGTAGCGAGCTTGCTCGCGATAGCGGTGTGTCAGTCACCTTATGTGGCGGATGACATGGCCTCACGCAAGCAAGCTGGCTCCCACAGGTTTATCGGCGACGTTTACTTGAGATTACCGCTGAGGAATTGCTTCAACCGCTCGCTCTTCGGATTGCCCAGCACGTCTTCCGGCGCGCCTTCTTCCTCGACCAGTCCCTGATGCAGAAAAAGCACCTGGCTCGACACCTTGCGGGCGAAGCTCATTTCGTGGGTGACCATGATCATGGTCCGCCCTTCTTCGGCCAGACCCTGGATCACCCTGAGCACTTCACCCACCAGCTCGGGGTCGAGCGCCGAGGTCGGTTCGTCGAACAGCATGACTTCCGGTTCCATGGCCAACGCTCGCGCAATGGCCACACGTTGTTGCTGACCCCCGGAAAGAAACGCCGGGTACTGGTCTGCCACGCGTGCAGCCAGGCCAACCTTGTCGAGATAACGACGGGCGCGGTCTTCGGCTTCCTGCTTGCTGCAGCCCAGCACCCGGCGCGGGGCCATGGTGATGTTTTCCAGCACCGTCATGTGGCTCCACAGGTTGAAGTGCTGGAACACCATGGCCAGGCGCGTGCGGATTTTTTGCAGTTCATCGGCGTCGGCCACGTGCATGCCGTGGCGGTCCTTGATCATGCGGATGTTCTGACCGTCCAGGGTCATGGTGCCGTCGTTGGGTTGTTCAAGAAAGTTGATGCAGCGCAGAAAAGTACTTTTACCCGAGCCGCTGGCGCCGATCAGGCTGATGACGTCGCCGGTGTTGGCCTTGAGTGAAACGCCTTTGAGCACATGATGATCGCCATAGCTTTTATGCAGGCCTTCGATGGTCAGTTTGTACATGGGACATGCATCCTCAAGGCGAAAGTAGGTAACCGCTGCGATAGGCTTCGGTGCCCGCGACGTGGGCGATCACCATGCCGGCAGTGGCCATGCGCCGCAGCGAGCGGGCGTACATCAGCCCGGCGACGGTGCAGTGAACGGGGGTGACGCGGTCATTGACCGGGTCGATGATTTCGGCGACCCGTTGCCCGGCTTCGAGGTATTCCCCCGGCAGCGCTGTGAACACCAGCAAGCCGCCCACGGGCGTAGCCACCGGTTCGACGGCGGCCAGCGGCGTGGCGGGATACGGCAGCTCCGGCAGGGGCGCCGGTTCGCCGGCAATGGCGCCGTGGTGAATCAGGTAATCAAGCAACGCCTGGCAGTCGAGGCTGGCCAATGGATGATTGACGTCACCCTGGCCGCGCAATTCGACGGTCACCGAAAAACTCCCCAGCGGAATATCGAAATGCTCGCCGAAGCGCTCCTTCAACTGCCACCAGAGCAGGGTGAAGCACTCGTCGAACGACTGGCCGCCGGAATCGGTGGCCAGCAGACTCGCTTCGGCACCGATGTAACGGGCCAGCGGCTCGACCTGCGGCCAGGCTTCGGGCGTGGTGTAGAGGTGCGCGACCGCTTCGAAATCGCAATGCAGGTCCAGCACCACGTCCGCATCACAGGCCAGTCGTTGCAGGATCAGGCGCTGGGATTGCAGTTGAGTGCTGGCGGTCTGTCGCGCCAGCGCCTGACGCAGGCTGCTGCGGATCAGTTCGAGGTTGCGCTGCGGATCGTCGCCCAGTTGGCCTTCGATTTCGTTGCCGACTTCTTCGCTCAGATCGACGAACCAGCGGTTGAAGTTCTGGCCGCTTTCGAGCTCGTAGCGCCCCAGCGGCACATCCATCAGCACTTGTTCGAGGCCGACCGGGTTGGCCACCGGCACCAGCACGATTTCGCTGCGCAGGCGACCGGAGGCTTCGAGTTCCGCCAGGCGCTGCTTGAGGTGCCAGGCGACCAGCATGCCGGGCATTTCATCGGCGTGCAGGGACGCCTGGATATAGATCTTGCCCTGGGCCGTCGTCGGGCCGAAGTGGAAACTGTGAATCTGTCGTGCGGTCCCCGGCAGCGGGGCCAGCAGGTCATGTATCTGGTGGCGCATTTGCAAGAAGTCCTAGTGGGTCGGCCCGAGGAACGCCAGCCATCGGCGTTCGGCGAGGCGGAACAGTCCGACCAGCGCAAAGGTAACGGTCAGGTAGATCAGCGCGGCGATGCCGAACGACTGGAAGGTCAGGAAGGTCGCCGAGTTGGCGTCCCGCGCGACTTTCAGGATGTCCGGGACGGTCGCGGTGAACGCCACCGTGGTCGAGTGCAGCATCAGGATCACTTCGTTGCTGTAATACGGCAACGAGCGACGCAGCGCCGACGGCATGATCACGTAGGCATACAACTTCCAGCCGGTCAGACCGTAGGCCTTGGCCGCTTCGACTTCACCATGGGCCATGCTGCGGATCGCCCCGGCGAAAATCTCCGTGGTGTAGGCGCAGGTGTTCAGGGCGAACGCCAGGATGGTGCAGTTCATCGCGTCGCGAAAGAACGCATCGAGTATCGGCTGCTCGCGCACGGCGGCCAGGCTGTAAATGCCGGTGTAGCAAATCAGCAGCTGGATATACAGCGGCGTCCCGCGGAACAGGTAAGTGTAGAACTGCACCGGCCAGCGAATGTAGAAATGCGGTGACACCCGGGCGATGGACAACGGGATCGACACCAGGAACCCGATGAAGATCGACGCGCTGAGCAGCCACAGGGTCATGGCCAGGCCAGTGATGTTGTAGCCATCGGTATAGAGGAAAGGTTTCCAGTATTCCTGCAGGAGTTCGATCATCGTACGGCCTCCCGGGAGCCGGCGGAGTAGCGGCGTTCAAGCCAGCGCAGGATGAAGTTGGAGGCGCTGGTGATCAGCAGGTAGATCAACGCGGCCAGCACCAGGAAGTAAAACAGCTGATAACTGCTTTTGCCGGCGTCCTGCGCGGCCTTGACCAGGTCGGCGAGGCCGATGATCGATACCAGCGCGGTGGCCTTGAGCATCACCATCCAGTTGTTACCGATGCCCGGCAGGGCAAAGCGCATCATCTGTGGAAACACCACGATCCAGAACCGCTGGCCACGCTTGAGGCCATAGGCGGTCGCCGCTTCGACCTGGCCCCGTGGCACCGCGAGAATCGCGCCACGAAAGGTTTCGGTGAAGTACGCGCCATAAATGAAGCCCAGGGTGATGACCCCGGCGCTGAACGGGTTGATCTCGATGTATTCCCATTCCATGAAGTCGGTGAGCGACGTCAACCAGGTTTGCAGGCTGTAGAAGATCAGCAGCATCAGCACCAGGTCTGGCACGCCGCGAATCAGCGTGGTGTAGATCTGTGCCGGAACGCGCACCAGTTTGACTTTTGACAGTTTGGCACTGGCGCCGAGCAGGCCGAGCAACACGGCCACCAGCAGCGACAGCGCCGATAATTTGATGGTCATCCAGGTGCCTTCCATCAGCAACGGGCCGAAGCCCTTGAGGCTGAAGGCAGAGAGCCCCAGATTTTGTAAGAGGTTTTCGAACATAAATCAGCAACCTGATCGGATGAAAAAAGCGCCCATCGCGAGATGGGCGCCGGGCATTATTTGCCGCTGTACAGATTCAGATCGCCAAAGTGTTTCTTCTGAATGGTGGCGTAGGTGCCATCGTCGTGTAACGCTTTGATACCTTTATCCAAAAGTGCCTTGAGGTCTTTGTTACCTTTAGAGATACCGATAGCTGTTTTGGCTGGCAGCAATTCGCTGTCGACCGGCTTGCTGACTTCGTAGCCTTCGCCTTTAGGCGACTTCAAGAAGCCCAGTTCGGCTTGCAGCATGTCCTGGATTGCCGCATCGAGGCGACCGGACATCAGGTCCGAATACACCTGGTCCTGGTTCTGGTAAGCCTGGGTTTTCACGCCAGCCTTGTCCAGCACGGCCTTGGCGTAGGCTTCCTGGATGGTGCCTTGCTCGTAGCCTACGGTCTTGCCCTTCAGGGACGCGACGTCTTCGCTCAGGCCGGAACCTTTCTTGAACACGTAAGCGGTTGGGCCGGAGAACAGCTCGCTGGAGAAGTCGATGACTTTTTCGCGGGCCGGGGTGACGGTCATCGAAGAGATCACACCGTCGAATTTATTGGCCTTCAGGCCCGGAATCATGCCGTCGAAATCGCTTTCGACCCATTTGCACTTGACCTTCAGCTCGGCGCAGATCGCGTTCCCCAAATCGATGTCGAAGCCCACCAGGCTACCGTCGGCCGCTTTCGACTCGAACGGTGCATAGGAAGGGTCAACGCCGAAACGCAGTTCTTTGTATTCCTTGGCCAGCGCGGAGCCGGCAGCCATGCACAACGCCAGTGCAGAAAGGGTCAGCAATGCTTTTTTCATTATTCAATCCCTAAGAACCAATATGAGCGCTTGTGGCGCAGAATTATTGTTACTGGAAAGCGTAAGACCCATTGAAAGTAGCAATTTCCGAACCAGAGTGCCGAACAAGCGTTTTAAAAGGTGATACGAGAAATGGCAAGGCGGGATTTGTGCACGAAAACGGGCGTCGCAAACAGGTTGCACCAAATCAGGTCGGGCGGACGCAATCCTGTGGCGAGGGAGCTTACTCCCGCTCGACTGCGCAGCCGTCGTAAATCTCTGTAAACCGGGACCGCTTTGCGTTCCAGCGGGCGCAAGCGCCCTCGCCACGAGGCCTCTTTCAGCCCAACAAATCCTGCAATGTGGCCAGGTTGTCAGCCTCTTCAACGGATTTATCCTGCCGCCACCGCAACATCCGCGGAAACCGCACCGCTATCCCGCTCTTGTGTCGCTTGGACAGGGCAATCCCTTCAAACCCCAGCTCAAACACGAGGCTCGGTTTCACGCTGCTGACCGGTCCGAATTTTTCGACGGTAGTCTTGCGCACAATGCTGTCGACCTGGCGCATCTCTGCGTCGGTGAGCCCCGAATAGGCCTTGGCGAACGGCACCAGAGTGCGTTCGCTGGCGTCCGGCGGGCCGTCCCACACGGCGAAGGTGTAGTCGCTGTAGAGACTGGCCCGACGGCCATGCCCGCGTTGCGCGTAGATCAGCACCGCGTCGACGCTGAACGGGTCGACTTTCCATTTCCACCAGACGCCCATGTCCTTGGTGCGGCCGACGCCATACAACGCATCGCGGGCCTTGAGCATCATGCCTTCGACGCCGAGGCGGCGGGAGGCTTCGCGTTGGCGGGCGAGGTCGAACCAGTCTTCCCCGGTGAGCACGGGGGAGGGCAGTAACACCGGGTTGCTGCAGTCAGCGATGACGTGCTCCAGTTGGGTGCGACGCCTGGCTTGAGGCTGGTTGCGCCAGTCTTCGCCCGCCCATTCCAGCAAGTCGTAGGCGAGCACAACCACCGGGACTTCTTCGAGGATTTTCTTGCCCAGGGTTTTACGGCCGATCCGCTGTTGCAGCAGGGCGAACGGTTGGACCGCGGGCGGCGTTGGCGCCAGTGGATCGAAGGCATCCTCGGTGTCCGGTGGCGCGGTTTTCCAGGCAACGATTTCACCGTCGATCACCGTGCCGTCGGGCAGGCCGTGGACCAGGCTGTCGAGTTCGGGAAAGCGTTCGGTGACCAACTCTTCACCGCGGGACCAGATCCACAGTCGGCCGTCGCGCTTGACCACTTGGGCACGGATACCATCCCACTTCCATTCCACTTGCCAGTGGCTGGCCGGGCCGAGCAACCCGTCGAACTGTTCGACCGGTTGGGATAGCGCATGCGCCAGAAAAAACGGATAGGGCTGACCGCCGCGCTGAGCATGTTCATCCGACGATTCGGCCGCAATCAGCTTCAGGTAACTGGCCGCGCTCGGGCGATTGGACAGGTCGGTGTAACCCACCAAACGCTGGGCCACGCGTTTGCTGTCGAGCTGTGCCATCGCCGCGAGGGCGCGGGTCACCAACAACTTTGAGACGCCGACGCGGAAACTGCCGGTGATCAGTTTGATGCAGAGCATCAGGCTGGGGCGGTCCAGTTGCGACCAGAGTGTTGGCAACTGTTCGGCGAGCACTTCGGGAGATTCGCCGCGCAACGGCAGCAGTTTTTCTTCGATCCACACCGCCAATCCGTCGGTGGAGCTGTGGGGCGTTTCAGGCAGTACCAGCGAGATGGTTTCCGCCAGATCACCGACCGCCTGATAACTCTCTTCGAACAACCACGGCGACAGGCCGGAATACGCTACAGCGAGTTCACGCAGGATGCGCACCGGCACCAGTTGGCGAGGGCGTCCGCCGGACAGAAAATACACCGCCCATGCCGCGTCTTCCGGCGCGGCCTGGGCGAAGTAATGTTGCATGGCCGCCAATTTGGCGTTGCTCGAGGTCGTGGCATCAAGTTCCGCATACAACTCGGCGAAGGCCTTCATGGCAGCACCTCGGTGCTCTCGGGTTCGGTGATTGTAATGTCTTCTTCATCGTCGCCGTACTCGGTGGTGAACCCTTGGGCGTCGAGACCTTGTTCGCGCAGATGGCGCACCAGGACCGCCACCGAACCATGGGTGACCATGACGCGCTCGGCGCCGGTCTGCTCGATGGCCCAGAGCAGGCCTGGCCAGTCGGCGTGGTCGGACAACACGAAGCCACGGTCGACACCGCGCCGGCGCCGTGTGCCGCGTAAACGCATCCAGCCGCTTGCAAAGCCATCGCTGTAGTCACCGAAGCGGCGCATCCAGGTGCTACCGCCAGCGGAAGGCGGGGCCAGAATGAGCGCGTTGCGCATCATCGGGTCGCTCTTTTTGACATCGCCGGCGTAGATCGTTGGCGGTAAATACACGCCGCTCTCGCGATACACCCGGTTGAGCGGCTCGACGGCACCGTGCACCAGAATGGGGCCGAGGCTGGCGTCGATGCCGTGGAGAATCCGCTGTGCCTTGCCGAAGGAATAGCAAAACAGCACGCTGGCCTTGTCTTCGACGGCGTTGGCTTGCCACCACTGATTGATCTCTGCAAACACCTGCGCCTGGGGTTGCCAGCGGTAGATCGGCAGGCCAAATGTCGATTCGGTGATGAAGGTGTGGCAGCGCACCGGTTCGAAAGGCGCGCAAGTGCCGTCGGGCTCGACTTTGTAATCTCCTGAAGCGACCCAGATCTCGCCGCCGTATTCCAGGCGCACCTGTGCCGAGCCGAGCACATGGCCGGCGGGATGAAAACTCAGGGTGACGCCGTGGTGCAGCAGCCGTTCGCCATAGGCCAGGGTTTGCAGGTTGATGTCCTGGCCCAGTCGCGCGCGCAATATCCCTTCGCCGGGGGCGGCCGCCAGATAGTGCTGGTTGCCGCCTCGGGCATGATCGCCGTGGGCGTGGGTGATAACCGAACGCTCGACCGGCCGCCACGGGTCGATATAGAAATCGCCGGCGGGGCAATACAAGCCTTCGGGACGCGCGATAACAAGATCCATGTTGTTACCAAAATGGAGGGACTTGTTAGCTATGAGGTTTGGCCGAGGTCAGAAGTTCTATGGGTTTTTTGCAACGATCAAAAGCAAAAGATCGCAGCCTTCGACAGCTCCTGCAGATGAACGCGAATCCACTGTAGGAGCTGCCGAAGGCTGCGATCTTTTGATCTTTTCTTTGCTCTTATTTTCCGGGTGTCAGCGTCAATCGCTTGGTCCCGTACACCTTGTCGTAGTTCTGCGGTTGCATCGGCAGACTCACGTATTGCCCCTTGAGCCACGGCTGCACGCTGTCGAGGTAATGGGGGCTGGCCGGATTACCGGACTGACCCGTGCCGTTCTGGCCCATCAGCGGTTCGGCCTGGCCGAAGTCGACGATGAAGCGCATGGCCGGCGCCAGCGTGGTGTTGAAATCCTGGCCCCAGGCGAACGCCGCGGTGTTCAGCGTAGTGTGATCGCCGCCGGCCGCGAGCGGGCCGCGCACGGTCTGGCCACTGGCGTTTTTCCACTCATAACGGTGCAATTTGCCCCACTGCCAGGCTTTGTGGTCGCCGCCCAACTGGCTGTCGCCGGCGGTGATGGCGGCTGCAAGGCTGCGGGCGAGGATCGCTGGTTTGTCTTCTTTCTGCGGCGTGCGCGCGTCATCCCAGAACGGGCTGTCTTCACGGCCCAGCAGGTGATCGGCCTGGGCCGCGTAGGACAACTTGCCGTTGGCGATAAAGGCTTTCCATGCGGGGCTACTTTCCGGGCCCAATTCGTCGAGGAAAATTTGCTGCGCGCTTTGCTGCAGGAACAACTCGTAAATCGCCGCATCGGCGGAGGTCGGCGCGAGTTTGCCGTCGAATGCCATCAGGCGGGTCAGCGCTTCATGAGCCTTGCCGCGATCAGCGACCGGCAGCGCCTCGATAGCCTGTTTCAGCGGTTGGGCCATACCCGGCGCTGCAAACATCTTCTTCAGTTTGGCGGCGAAGGTGGTGGTCTGATCGTATTGCATGGCGATCACACTGCGCGTGTCGTGTTTGCCCGCGCCGGCCAGTTCGGCCATGCGTTCGCCGCGCTCCGGCGCCGACCACGAGTTGGACAGCTGCATGCCGTAGCCATGGGGAATGACCCGCTGGTTGGCGGTGCCGAGCCAGCCTTGCGCCGGATCCTGATCGTACGGGTGCAGCATCGGGTCAGCGTAACCGTCCCAGTCGTAACGACCTTCCCAGCCCGGCGACGGTAGCAGGCCTTCGCCTTCGCGGCGGTTCGGGTAACGGCCGGTGACTTGCCAGCCGATGTTGCTGGCGTCGGCGAAGACCAGGTTCAGCGTGATCGCGCGGATTTCACGGCTGGCGTCCGAGGCTTTCTCGACGTTCTGCGCCCGGGACAGGTCGAAAAACGCGTCCAGGGATTTGTCATCGGTGAAGTTCGGCGTCTGCAATGCCAGACCCAGGCCGTTATCCAACGCTGTGCCTTTGGCACTGTTGAGCAGCGGTCCGTGGCGGGTTTCGTACACCGCTTCGCGAATCGGCCGCTGGCCTTTGACGAAGTAGGTTTCGTTGCGAACGATGGCCGGCTGCCATTTGCCGCCGACTTCGTAGGAAAGTCCGTTGCCCTGGCGTTTGATTTTTTCCAGGAACAGGTCCTGGTTGTCGCCCATGACCGACGCCATGCTCCACGCCACTTTGCCGTTGAAGCCGCCCAGCACCATCGGCAAACCGGCGATGGTCACGCCGGACGCCTGATATTTCGGCGTACGAATCTGCACGTAACTGAGCAACGACGGCACGCCCAGCGGCCCATGGCTGTCGCTGGCCAGCAGGCTTTTGCCGCTGCGGCTGCGTTGCGGGGCGATCGCCCAGTTGTTCGATGACGTGGCGCCCAGCAGATTCAGGTCGGACAGTTGAGCTGTGGCCTTGCTGATGTCGGCGAGCCCCGCAATTGCACCGTTCAGCTTGAGGCCCTGAAGTTTTTCGGCTTCGGCCACGGGCAGTTTTTCGTCGGGAGCGGACGGTGTCAGCCAGGCGAGTTTGTCGGTGGTGACCGTTTGGGCCAGCACCAGCGAGGAAATTTCCTCGGGCAGGTTCGCCGATTGACTGAAGTTCAGCAGGCAGAAAATCAGCGCCGAGTCTTCCGGTTTCCAGTACTCGGGCTTGTAGCCGGTGGCCGCGAGGTCTGCCGGGAGCTTGTCGCGGTAGCGGAACAGGTAGGCGTTGACCCCGCGGGCATAGACTTCGAAGAAGCGTTTAAGGCGCGGCGACGAGGCCTTGTACAACTCACCGGCGCTTTTCTTCAGGTTGACGGCGCGCATGTAACGGTCGGCATCCAGCAGGTCCGAGCCGGACATCTCCGACAAACGGCCCTGGGCCAGCAGGCGCAGGGTGACCATTTGCGTGATGCGGTCGCTCGCGTGCACGTAACCGAGGGTGAACAGTGCGTCGTGGAACGTGCTGCTTTCGATCAACGGCATGCCCATGGCATTGCGGCGCACTGAAACGTTCTGCGCCAGACCCTTGAGCGGCTGCACGCCAGTCGTCGGCGGGAGGGTGTCCTGGGTGTTCCAGGTCTGACAACCGGTCAGGCTCAAAACACCGGCCACTGCTGCGGCAACGCCGAACCGGGGAAGAAAATGTGTGAGGGCTGGCGAGGCCATGGCAAAGCTCCTGCGGGGGTAGAGGCGCAATAAAGGCGCTACGTTAGAGAGCAGGAGGTGGCCGCGCAAGCGGGGTATGGGGTTATTTCAGGATTTGTCTGATAAACCGAGGTCAGCGATGTCCCTGTGGCGAGGGAGCTTGCTCTCGCTGGAGTGCGCAGCGCTCCCAAACCGGGCTCATCGGAAACAGAGGTGCCTGGATTGCGTCTGCTGCACAGCCGGGCGGGAGCAAGCTCCCTCGCCACAGGGGTTTTGAACATGCTGAGGGACTGTGGTGTTCCTCAGGGCTTGGGTGGGTTGATTTTCGCCGCAAGGGCATACGCCTTCATCGTCGCCGGCCGATCCTGGATGTGGTTGAACCAACGCAGAATATTCGGGAAATCTTCCAGATTCTGGCTCTGCCATTTGTGGGAAACGATCCAGGGGTAGATCGCCATGTCGGCAATGCTGTATTCGTTGCCGGCGACAAACTCGTTGTTCGCCAGTTGCTTGTCGAGTACGCCGTAAAGGCGCGCCGTCTCATCGATGTAGCGCTTGATCGCGTAAGGGATTTTCTCCGGCGCGAACTGGCTGAAGTGATGATTCTGCCCGGCCATCGGCCCCAGCCCGCCCATCTGCCAGAACAACCATTGCAGCGCCTGCTGGCGACCGCGCAGGTCCTTGGGCAGGAACTTGCCGGTCTTTTCCGCCAGGTACAGCAGGATCGCCCCGGACTCGAACAGCGACAGAGGTTGCCCGCCATCGGCTGGCTCATGATCGACGATCGCTGGAATTCTGTTGTTCGGAGAGATTTTCAGGAAATTCGGCTGGAACTGTTCGTTCTGGCTGATGTTGATCGGGTGCACGTTGTAAGGCAGGCCGGCTTCTTCCAGGAAAATCGAGATTTTGTGGCCGTTGGGGGTGGTCCAGTAATACAGGTCGATCATGAAGTACTCCACATCAAGAGACATTGTCAGGAATGGACAGCAACCGCGGGCATCAGGTCGTCCTGTTTGCGATCGAAGGCTTGTCTGCAGGAGGAGGTGATGCTGAAGTGCGTGAAATTCAATGACCTTGCGTGAGAATAGTCGGCATGGAGCTCAAGACCAACGCGGCACTGATCATCATCGATCAACAAAAAGGCATCCTGGAGCCCCGGCTCGGCCGGCGAAACAATCCTCAGGCCGAGGCGCGGATTCTGGAACTACTGGGTTATTGGCGTGAAACCGGGCGCCCGGTGATTCACGTCCAGCATCTGTCGCGTTCGCCGGACTCGGTGTTCTGGCCGCAGCAGTCGGGCGTGGAATTTCAGGAGCGGTTCCAGCCATTGGCCGGCGAGCAGTTGATTCAGAAACAGGTACCGGATGCGTTTTGTGCAACGGGGTTGGAGGCGGGATTGCGCGAAGAGGGGATCGATCAGTTGGTCATCGTTGGCGTAGCGACCCACAATTCGGTGGAGTCCACGGCGCGAACGGCCGGGAATCTGGGGTTCGAGACATGGGTGGCGGAGGATGCGTGCTTCACGTTCGACAAGGCGGATTACTTTGGTAATGCCCGTTCTGCCGAGGACGTGCATGCCATGTCGCTGGGGAATCTGCAGGGGGAGTATGCGACGGTTGTCAGCACGGCGCAGGTATTGAACGCAAACTGAAAAGCCTGTGCGTTAACTGACAAATTGAGGGTGAAAGTACGGCTGCCATCGCGGGCAAGCCCGCGATAGCGATTCAAGAGGCGAAGAATTTTTTCGCCTGAAACATCAAGCGCCGTGGCACTTCTTGAATTTCTTGCCATTGCCGCACGGGCAAGGATCGTTACGGCCGACGTCCTTCAAGGCGTTGCGTACCGGTTCCTGGTGCGCGTGGCCGCAGTTCGGGCCGTGAACATGGCCATGGTCGTGATCATGGTGGTCGTGATGGTCATGATCGTGGTTGCAGTCAGGGCCATGGACGTGGGGTTGCTGGGTCATCGGGTGTGCTCCGGAATTAAATCGGCGGGGATTATCACGCCTTTGCGCGCCAGGTGCACGTAGTGCGCGATGAACACACCGGTTTCCAGCTCACCTTCAAGACGATAGGGGATGGGTTGCTCGGGTTTTTTCAACAGTTTCACCAGATCCCGCACCTTCGGCCACAGGTTGGTGCGGATCGGCACTTTGAAATACGCGCTGCGCCTGGGGCTGACCGTAAACCAGTGTTCATGCTCGCCTTCGGTCAGCAGCATGTCGCCCAGGTGAATCCGGTATTCGAGGCCGCGTACCGTCAGGTCGCTGTCTCGAGGGTTGTCGACGCGAAAGAACAACAGGAAGCGTTGCTCCATCAGCTTCGCCCGGACTACTTCGACCTTGACCAGATGCACTTGAGGTTCCGGCTCATCGTCGCTGAACCAGGACGCACAGCCGCCAAGCCCGAGAAACAGGAGCAGGGTGAGCAGAAAAAGTGCGAATCGCCTGGTGATCATGGTTGTGTTTCTCCCTTGACCCCCAGTCTAGCCCTTCACGGATCACTTCAGCTCGCGAAATACCCCGCACAGCACTTCTTGAACTTCTGCCCGCTGGCGCAAGGGCAGGCATCGTTGCGTCCGGCCTTGAGGGGCACGGTGGGGTCGATGAAGTACCAGTGGCCGGCGTTCTGTACGAATGACGAACGCTCGCGGTGGCTGTGTTCGCCGCTGCCGTCGTGCCAGCGTGCGGTGAATGTCACGAACGCGTGTTCCGGCTGACCGCCGAACACCTCGGAGCTTTCCACCTCCAGGCCCAGCCAGGTGCTCTTGGCGCTCCAGTCACTGATGGACTGACGATCGAGGCCGGCCTGTTGTGCCGGCAGGGTGGTCGCCACCAGATAGTCAATCAGCCCCAGCACATAAGCGCTGTAGCGCGACCGCATCAAGGCTTCGGCGCAGGGCGCCGGGTGACCGGCATGGTAATGACCGCAGCAGGCGTCGAGCAGGGTGCCGCTGCCGCAAGGGCAAATGGATGTACTCATTGCGTTACCACCAATATTTCCCGAAGTTTTCCGGATTGGCCCAGAACCGTGAGTTGAGCCAGTCGGGCACTTGTTTGTAGTCAAGCAGATCGTAGGTGAACAGGGTCAGCACCTGATCGTCGCGCTGGAAACGTTCACTGGCTTGCAGGGCCAGGGAGAAAAAGTCCGTCTCCTGCCAGCCGCTGGCCGGCAAGTCCGCCAGCACCGCAATGCGACTGGCGTTGAGGTTGCGGATTCCGCCGAGCAAATTCAGACCCTCGCGTTTGGGCAAGTGTTCGAGGCAGTCGACCACCAGCGCCAGATCGAAGCGGCGCGCCGCCAGCTCGACCGGCAACGGCCCGGGCGCGGCATGGGCGACGCAGGTGTCCGGGTGCGCGAGCTTGAACGCTTCAAGCGCGGGAAACTCACTGGCGCCGATCAGCAACAGGCGCGGCGGGGCGTAGCGATCGAGCAAAGCGGCCAGCGCCTGCTGCGGCGTGCGCGAAGAAATACCTGAAATCATCGAAGATCCTCAATCAGAGCGCCAAGACTAGCCTGCCCAAACGCCCAGATATAGAGCGGCTTAGCGCCAAAAGTGCCGATCACCCGTGAACACGGGACAAAACAGGCATGGCCTATTGCTGGCGGAGATTAAAACTCGGGTCTTTACTCCCTGAATCGGTTCTAAGCCGATCCCTCAGGAGAAAACTAGATGAGCATAGTTCGGACAGCATTACCCTTGGTTCTGCTAACCAGTGTGTTGACTGGTTGCGCAGGTTTGCAGAAAACCGACTGGCCGACCTGTGCGGCAGTCGGTGGTGTGGTAGGTGCGGGTCTCGGCGCGACCGAGAGCACGGCATGGGCAGGGTACGGCGCGCTGTTGGTTGGCGGTACGGCCGCAGCCTATTGCTGGGTTCACGGTGATGGCGACGAAGACGGCGATGGCGTGCCGGACAGCCGCGACAAGTGCCCGGGTACGCCTAAAGGCGTGCAGGTCGATGCCGATGGCTGCCCACCACCAGTCCCTGCGCCAGTGGTTGAAGAGGTGGTTGTGGTCAAGGAAGAAACCATCGTCATCCGCGATGTTCACTTCCAGTTCGACAAAGCCACACTCACTCCTTCCGACAAGCTGGTACTCGACAAAGTCGCCACTCGCCTGAAACAGGAATCTACCACCGCACGCCTGACCGTCACTGGCCATACCGACAGCGTGGGCAGCGATGCCTACAACCAGAAACTGTCTGATCGTCGCGCGCACTCGGTGGTTGATTACCTCGTCAAGGATGGCGTGCCGCGCAGTAGCTTCGTGTCTGTGACCGGTGCCGGTGAAAGCCAGCCTGTTGCCGATAACAAAACCGCTGACGGCCGTGCGTTGAACCGTCGTACCGAAATCAAGATCGAGCGTTGAGTCCCTTCCGCTCCGCGGCTTGTGCAGTCGCGGATGCGGGTCTTTACTCCTGTGTGACCGGCATCTGCCGGTAACACAGGAGCTTTCAACCATGAGCCTTCTCCCCAGAACCCTCTTGCCGGTGCTGCTGCTTGGCGGCGTATTGACCGGTTGCGCGACTCACAGCGATGGCACTGCCCCCCTCAATCAACGTACCTGGCCTGTCTGCAGCGTTATCGGCGGTCTGGTCGGTGGAGGCCTGGGCGCTCTGGAGAGTAGCGGATGGGCGGCGGGCGGAGCGGCACTGGGGATCTTGACCGGGGGCTTGATCTGTTATGCCCAGGACGGCGATGAAGACGACGATGGTGTATTCGATCGACGCGATCGCTGCCCTGATACCCCGGCCAATACCCCGGTTGAACATCATGGTTGTCCGTTGCCGCAATACCCGGCCAGCGTGAAACCTGTGCAAACCGAAGTCATCACTCTGAGCGATGCGGGCGACGTGCTGTTTGCCTTCAATAATTCCGACCTGACGCCCTCGATGCAAAGTCAGCTGGATGCGCTGATGCCCACACTGCAAAGCGCCGATGTGGTGAGCATTAAAGTGATCGGCCATACCGACAGCGTAGGTTCGGACACTTATAACCAGGCGCTTTCAGAACGACGCGCCAGCAGCGTGGCGGCTTACTTGTTGGGCATGGGCCTGGCGCCGAACAAACTCACCAGCGAAGGCCGGGGCGAAAGTCAGCCCGTGGCTGATAACGAAACAGACGAAGGCCGCGCGAAAAACCGTCGCGTGGAATTGCACATCAATCGCTGAGCCACGTGATAGAGCCGTCGGACAGCCATTTCGGTTGTTCCGATGGCCATTCGGCGGCCTTCATGAAGAATTTTCCGTTGCCCTCTGGCTTATCCCGCGTGGAAGCCGTTACTGTGCGCGCAAAGAATAATTCTCAACGGGGGCGCGTATGAAGGTGTTTTGGGGGCTGGGGAAGCTGTTGACCCTGCTGTTCTGGCTGGTGGTCCTGGTCAATCTGATGACGCCGTTTGTCAATCCGCTGCACCTGTTGGTCAATCTGGCCGGCGGTCTGTTGGCGTTCCTGCATCTTCTCGAGGCGGTGTTCTGTTTCCGCAGCCTCAGAGGTCGTGCCCACCCTTGGCGCGATCGCTTGAAGATTGTCTTTTTCGGTGTTTTCCACCTGCAAACCCTTCCGGCTCCCGCCGTCTCTAAGGCATCCCATGCGTAAACTCTGTCTGCTCGCCGCTTTCATCAGCCCGCTCGCCTGCGCCCAAGTGATCAGCGTCGAAACCAACTCGCTGATGCGCCTGCCCAACACTGTCAGCACCATGCAGCTGGAACGCTTGGAAGTGGCCGATTACGGCACGCTGCTGATTCCCTCGAACGTGACCGAAGTCACCGTGGGCGAATTGCACCTGGGGCGTGAAGCGCGGATCGCCATCGTGCCGAGCGAGAATGCCCTGGAGTTGAAGATCAACCGTGCCGAACTCTCCGAAGGCAGCCAGATCACCGCTCGCGGCGCGCCGGGCACTTACCTCAAGGCAGCCCGCTCGGGGCGCAATCTGAACGTGCAGATCAAGGCACTGAACGCACCGCAGTTGTCGCTCGATGCACGCGGCGGCGCAGGGGCGCCGGGTTTTGTCGGTCTCGATGGCGCCAACGGTCAGGCGCCGGGGTGCACTTGGGGCCAGGCTGGCCGCGGAGCGGATGGCAGTAATGGCAGCGATGGTCAGCCAGGTGCGCCGGGCGCGCTGGTCAGGCTGGAAGTGCCGCGGGACTATCCGGCGGAGCAGATCAAGGTTCAAGTGGCGGGCGGCGCGGGTGGTCTGGCCGGTCCTGGCGGCAAGCCGGGCGCGGGCGGCAAGGCCAAAGGATGCCTGGTGTACAAGGCCGATGGCGGCAAGAGCGGCAAACCTGGCGTGGACGGCCAGCCGGGGCCTGCGGGTGCGGCGGGCTCGGTGACTGTTCAGCGGTTGTAAGAACCACCGAGAACCCTTGTGGCGAGGGAGCTTTGTGGCGAGGGGATTTATCCCCGTTGGGCTGCGAAGCGGCCCCAATCCGGACTCCGCGTTGCCTGGTTTTACGACTGCTTCGCAGCCGAACGGGGATAAATCCCCTCGCCACGGAGTCCCTTACCACAAAGTTGGCGAAGCCTTAGAACATCGGCCGCGCCGCGGCAATGGCTACCAACACCAACCCAACGATCAGATTGATCCCCACCAGCTTGCGAATCCGCCCCAGCACCGCAGCTCCCGTCGGCCAGTCCTGCGCCGCCACCGCCGTGCGCAACTCGGGCAACAGCAACGCCTGAATCCGGATAAACAGCGCCGTCATCACCACGTACAAGCCCATCATCACCTGCACATAACGCGGCGCGGCCTCAAAACCGGCGTATTGCAGATGGATCATGCCCACCCCGCTGATCGGCAACAGCACCACCGCCACCCAGACCCAGCGGAAAAAACCTTGAAACACTTCCACCCACAGTTTCAAGCGAGCAGGGCCTTCCAGCGCCTTCATCGCCGCAGGACGCAAGACCATCCACGCGAAAAACATGCCGCCGACCCACACCAGGGCGGACAGGAGATGCAGGGTGTAAACGATGCCAAAAGGTGTCATTGAGGTACTCCGTTCTGCGCGGGATTAATTAGCGGGGTATGATAGCCGCCGAACCGAACCACTGAAAATTTATCCAGCGTTTTTTGCGCCCGACAATCCATGATCAGCACCGAACTCAAAACCACGATCCAGGGCGCCTACTCGCGTTTTCTCGAAGCCAAGAGCCTCAAGCCGCGCTACGGCCAACGCCTGATGATCGCCGAAATTGCCAAAGTCCTCGGTGACATCGACACCGACGACGAAGGCCGGCGCAGTGGCGACCCCGCGATTGTCGCGGTGGAAGCCGGCACCGGTACCGGCAAGACCGTGGCCTACAGCCTGGCAGCGATCCCGACCGCGAAGGCCGCCGGCAAACGCCTGGTGATCGCCACGGCCACCGTGGCCCTGCAAGAACAGATCGTCTACAAGGATCTGCCCGACCTGATGCGCAACAGCGGGCTGAATTTCAGCTTCGCCCTGGCCAAGGGCCGTGGGCGCTACATGTGCCTGTCCAAGCTCGACATGTTGCTCCAGGAAGGTCACGCACAAACCGCCACGGCGCAGCTGTTCGAGGAAGAAGGCTTCAAGATCGAGGTCGATGAGGCCAGTCAGAAGCTGTTCACCAGCATGATCGAGAAACTCGCCGGCAATAAATGGGACGGCGACCGCGACAGTTGGTCCACCGCTCTGGAAGACGCCGACTGGGCGCGCCTGACCACCGACCACAGCCAGTGCACCAACCGTCATTGCCCGAACTTCGGCCAGTGCGCCTTCTACAAGGCCCGCGAAGGCATGGGCAAGGTCGACGTCATCGTCACCAACCACGACATGGTCCTGGCCGATCTGGCATTGGGCGGCGGTGCGGTTCTGCCGGACCCGCGCGACACCATCTACGTGTTCGACGAAGGTCACCACCTGCCGGACAAGGCCATCGGCCACTTCGCTCACTACACGCGTCTGCGTTCCACCGCCGACTGGCTGGAAACCACCGCCAAGAACCTCACCAAATTGCTTGCCCAGCACCCGCTGCCGGGCGATCTGGGCAAGTTGATCGAACAGGTGCCGGAACTGGCCCGTGAGATCAAGACCCAGCAACAGTTCATGTTTTCTGCCTGCGAACAGGTCGCCGATTTCAAACCCGGCGAAGACGTCGAAGGTCGAGAACGGCCGCGTCACCGCTTCGTCGGCGGGGTGATTCCCGAGCACATGCGCGAAATGGGCGTTGAGCTGAAGAAAGGCTTCGCCCGTCTCACCGACCTGTTCACCCGGCTCACCGAATTGCTCAAGGAAGGCATGGACGGCGAGGTCAACATCGGCATCGCCAGCAACCAGGCCGAAGAATGGTATCCGCTGTTCGGCAGCCTGTTGTCGCGTTCTTCGGGCAACTGGGAATTGTGGGTCGCGTTCACCGCAGAAGACCCGGAAGACAACCCGCCCATGGCGCGCTGGCTGACCCTGGCCGAAAGCGGTTCGCTGTTCGACATTGAGGTCAACGCCAGCCCGATCCTCGCGGCGGAAATGCTCCGGCGCAACCTGTGGAACGTCGCTTATGGGGCGCTGGTGACCTCGGCAACGCTGACCGCGCTGGGCACTTTCGACCGTTTCCGCATGCGTGCCGGCCTGCCGAAAAAGGCCGTGACCGCCGTGGTCCCGAGCCCGTTCCATCACGCCGACGCGGGTGTGTTGCGGGTGCCCGACCTGAAAGCCGACCCGCGTGATGCGCCGGCGCACACCGCCGCCATCATCCGAGACCTGCCGCAACTGGTCGAAGGTTCGCGCGGCACGCTGGTGCTGTTCTCCTCGCGCAAGCAGATGCAGGACGTGTTCGACGGCCTCGACCGCGACTGGCGCAAGCAAGTGTTCATTCAAGGCAACCTGTCGAAACAGGAAACCCTGAACAAGCACAAGGCGCGGGTCGACGGTGGCGATTCCAGCGTGCTGTTCGGCCTGGCGAGTTTCGCTGAAGGGGTCGACTTGCCTGGTGCTTACTGCGAACACGTGGTGATCGCGAAGATTCCGTTCTCGGTGCCGGATGATCCGGTCGAAGCGGCACTGGCCGAATGGATCGAAGCACGGGGCGGCAATCCGTTCATGGAGATCTCCGTCCCGGACGCCTCGCTGAAACTGGTCCAGGCCTGCGGTCGCTTGCTGCGGACCGAAGAAGACCGCGGCACCATCACGTTGCTCGACCGACGCCTGGTCACCCAGCGTTACGGCAAAGCGATCCTCAATGCGTTGCCGCCATTCCGTCGAGAAATTTCCTGATACAGCGGTGGGCAAATCTGCCCGCCGCGTTGTCTATCTCTCTGCCACCGCTTTTCCATTGGCCCATTGAGGTCGTTAGGGAGAATTTCGTTCTCATGATTCGCCGTTCCTTGCCCGCCGTATTTGCCCTGTTGTTCGCAACGCCCTTGTTGGCCGCTCCGGCAGGCCAGCAGACGCTGTTCAACTTTGTGCGCCCCGCCGACGTGGTCCAGGTGGCGACTCAGGACGCCAGCCTGCCGCAATCCAATGCCGAGCAAACAGCCGAAGGCGAAGTGCTGCGTCGGGTGACGTTCAACCCTGTGGCACAGCCAACCCTGCGTTTGACTCCGCAAACCGGTGCCTGGGACTGGTCGCAGTCGGCCATGATGAGCCTGCGGATCCAGAGCGCGATGAATTGGGCCGTGACCCTCTATGTGAAAATCCAGAGCAACGATGGCAAGACGCTGATCAGTCGCGTCGACCTGCCGGCCGGTCCTGCGCAGACGCTGCTGGTGCCATTGGTCGCCACTTCACCGCTGAGCCTGGGCATGAAGGCCGGGCCGCCGATGCCGATGACCGTCGACGGTCAACGTATCCTGCTGGCCAGCAGCGCTGGCGAACTGGAGCGCAGCCAGGTGGTGTCGGTGACCTTGTCGATGGATCAGCCGAAAGTCGCCCAAAGCATCCTGCTGGAACGCTTTGGCGTGCAGGACGGCGAGGCTGTGACTCAGGCCGTTTACGGCGGTCTGGTGGACGCTTTCGGGCAATCTACCCGGGCCAAATGGCCGGAAAAGGTCGGCAGCGACGAGCAACTCAAAAGCGCCGCCGCCAAGGAACAGCAACAAACCAAAACCTGGTTGGCCGAGCGCGAGAAGGCGTCGCTGGACAAATTCGGTGGCTGGATAAAAGGCCCGTCGTTCAAGGCCAGCGGCTTTTTCCGCACCGAGAAACGTGACGGTCGCTGGTACCTCGTGACGCCGGAAGGCCATCCGTTCTACTCGCTCGGGGTCAACACCGTTACCCCGGACGTCAACCAGACCTACATCGCCGGCCGCGAGTGGATGTTCGAGGCGTTGCCAAAACCCGACGAGCCGCTGGCCAGTCACTTTGGCGAAGGCGACAACCGTGGCGGCAATGGCGTCGATCAGGGCCGTGCCTATAACGCCGGTCGCTGGTACGACTTCTATGGCGCCAACCTGCAGCGTTTGTATGGCGCCCCTTGCGCACTGGGCAGCGACACCAAGGCCGGTGTCGCCGAAGCGGCCAAGGCCGACGCAGTTGAGGCGACGGTCGAAAAAGCCGCTGAGCAACCCGTCGTGCCTGCCACCGCCGAATCCGGTGTTGCCGAAGCCGCCAAGACTGGCGCAGAGGAAGCAAAGGTCGCGAACGCGGTCGAGCAGAAACCCGCCGAGCCCTGCACCGCGGTGATTGATGAACAACGATGGGCCAGCCACACCCTGGATCGCCTGCAAGCCTGGGGGTTCAACACCATCGGCAACTGGAGCGCCCCGGCACTGGCCAACGCTGATCGCCTGCCCTACACCTTGCCGCTGTCAATCGTCGGCGATTACGCCAGTATCAGCACGGGCACCGACTGGTGGGGCGGCATGCCCGATCCGTTCGACCCGCGTTTCGCCATGGCCACCGAGCGTGCCGTGGCCATCGCCGCCCGCGATCATCGCGACGATCCGTGGCTGATTGGTTACTTTGCCGACAACGAACTGGCCTGGGCCGGTCCCGGTGACGACCCGAAAGCCCGCTATGCGCTGGCCTACGGCACTTTGAAAATGACCACCGACGTGCCGGCCAAGCGCGCGTTCCTCAAGCAATTGCGCGACAAATACCGCAATCAGGCAGGCCTTTCCAAAGCCTGGGGCATCGACTTGCCGGCGTGGGAATTGATGGAAGATCCCGGCTTCGTACCGCCGCTGCCAAGCGCCGAGCATCCGGAAATCGAAGCCGACTTCAAATACTTCCAGAAGGTCTTTGCCGACACGTACTTCAAAACCATTTCCGACTCGCTCAAGTGGCACGCGCCGAACCAGCTGTTGCTGGGCGGTCGCTTTGCCATCAGCACGCCGGAAGCCGTGGAATCCTGCGCGCAGTATTGCGACGTGCTGAGCTTCAACATGTACACCCTGCAACCGCAGGACGGTTACGACTTCGCGACATTGCGCAGCCTGGATAAGCCGGTGCTGATTACCGAGTTCAACTTCGGCTCCGCCGATCGTGGCCCGTTCTGGGGTGGCGTGACGCAACTGGCCAAGGAAGAAGACCGCGGCCCGGCTTATGCCAATTTCCTGAAACAGGCGCTCGGTGAACCGTCGATTGTTGGCGTGCACTGGTTCCAGTACCTCGATCAACCGGTGACCGGCCGTCTGCTGGACGGTGAAAACGGCCACTTCGGTTTGGTGGGCGTTACCGATCTGCCGTTCCAGGGCTTTGTCGACAGTGTGCGCAAGAGCAACCTGGCGGCCGTTGATCAGCTGGGCAAAGAGGCCGAGAAGGCCAGGGCTGAGGCGGATAAAGCCAGTCACGATGCCGTGGGTGGGCGAAAAGCCGAAGCCGGCAAGGGCCCGGGGCAGGGTGCCGGGCAGGCGGGCGGGCATTCAGGCAAAGGCCATTAATCGCTGAAATCCCTGTGGCGAGGGAGCTTGCTCCCGCTGGACTGCGCAGCAGGCCTTTTTTGGGGCCGCTGCGCAGCCTAGCGGGAGCAAGCTCCCTCGCCACAAATCATTTCCATGGGCAAACCGACCGCCCAGCCCGCCCCTGTTCCCAAAACCGCCAATGGCTGGAACAATGCGGGCCACTTTGTAGAGCTTTGTCCGAGGGAGTAGCGGGTGCAGATTCAGGGTCATTACGAACTCAGGTTCGAAGCGGTGCGTGAAGCGTTCGCCGCGTTGTTCGACGATCCCCAGGAACGTGGCGCAGCGCTGTGCATCCAGGTCGGTGGCGAAACCGTTGTCGATCTCTGGTCCGGCACCGCCGACAAGGATGGCCATGAGGCCTGGCACAGCGACACCATCGCCAACCTGTTCTCCTGCACCAAGACCTTCACCGCCGTCACGGCCCTGCAACTGGTGGCCGAAGGCAAGCTGCAACTGGACGCCCCGGTTGCCCGCTACTGGCCCGAATTCGCCGCCGCCGGCAAGGAATCCGTCACCCTGCGTCAATTGCTCTGCCATCAGGCCGGTCTGCCGGCGCTGCGTGAATTGCTGGCCCCCGAGGCGCTTTACGACTGGCAGGCCATGGTCGATGCCCTGGCGGCCGAATCGCCGTGGTGGACGCCGGGCACCGCGCACGGTTATGCCGCGATCACCTATGGCTGGCTGGTCGGCGAGTTGCTGCGGCGGGCTGACGGTCGTGGGCCTGGCGAGTCAATCGTGGCCCGCGTCGCCAAACCGCTGGGGCTGGATTTCCATGTCGGTCTGGCGGATGAAGAATTCCAGCGCGTGGCGCACATCGCCCGCGGCAAGGGCAACGTCGGTGATGCCGCGGCCCAGCGCTTGTTGCAAGTGACGATGCGCGAACCCACGGCCATGACCACGCGGGCCTTCACCAACCCACCGTCGGTCCTGACCAGCACCAACAAACCCGAGTGGCGACGCATGCAGCAACCGGCGGCCAATGGCCACGGCAATGCCCGCAGCCTGGCCGGGTTCTACGCCGGCCTGCTCGACGGCAGCCTGCTGGAAAGCGAAATGCTCGACGAGCTGACCCGCGAACACAGCCTCGGCGAAGACAAGACTTTACTGACCCGGACCCGTTTCGGCCTGGGTTGCATGCTCGATCAACCGGATGTCCCCAACGCCACTTACGGCCTCGGCCCACGTGCGTTCGGCCATCCGGGGGCGGGCGGTTCCATCGGTTTTGCTGACCCGGAGCACGATGTTGCCTTCGGTTTTGTGACAAATACACTGGGGCCTTACGTCTTGATGGATCCGCGCGCGCAAAACCTTGCGCGGGTACTGGCCACTTGTCTGTAAAACGCGCTCACGGGTTCCAGGGCCGGAACCTGAAGGCCTTTATGTTTTCCAAGCGTCTGTTTATCCGGGTCAAGCCGGCCTGATTTTTTATGACTTCATTTTTGTGGATATCCAATGTCATTCAATAAAACCACCCTCGCTTTGG
Source organism: Pseudomonas sp. NFX71 (assembly GCF_048079215.1). NCBI lineage: Bacteria > Pseudomonadati > Pseudomonadota > Gammaproteobacteria > Pseudomonadales > Pseudomonadaceae > Pseudomonas > Pseudomonas sp. NFX71. The sequence continues at coordinate 3,379,812 of NZ_CP182230.1, forward strand.
CCCTGTGTGTCGCTGTTACCGGTTGTGCGCAGACTCCACAAAATGATTCGGATGGCAGCAGCTGGTGGCCGTTCGGTTCCTCCGACAAAGTTGCGGCAAAAGAGCCGGCGCCGGCGCCAGCACCTGTGAAACCAGTCGCTGCGGCTCCGGTGGCCAAGGCTGAAAGCTCCAGTCCCTGGTACTGGCCGTTTGGCTCTGAGGAAGTTCTGGACAAGAAGCCAGAGGTGAAACCTGAAGCCAAACCGGTCGAAGTGGCCAAGGCTGAGGCGCAAGCAGGTGGCAAATGGTGGTGGCCGTTCGGCGGCAAGGATCAGAGCACCGCTAAAGCTGTACCGATGCCGGATCCGAAAGTCACCCAGGCCTGGCTCGACGACTACGAACCGCGCCTGCGCGAGGCGATCAAGGACAGCAACCTGCAACTCGAGCGCCGTGAAAACGTGCTGGTGGTGACCGCGCCGGTAGAAGGCTCGTTCAACCCCGACCGCCCGGCCATGTTGCTGCCGGTCACCTTGGGGCCGTTCACTCGCGTGGCGAAAATCCTCGAAGTCGATCCGAAGACTGCCGTGCTGGTACTGGGTCACAGCGATACCTCGGGCGCCGCACCGGCCAACGTAAAACTGAGTCAGGAGCGGGCACAAGCGGTGGCGGCAATCTTCCGTCTCAGCGGCTTGCAGCGTGATCGTCTGATGTTGCGCGGCATGGGCGGCGAAGCCCCGCGTGCAGCGAACGACAGCACTGAAGGCCGTGCCTTGAACCGTCGCGTTGAACTGTTGGTGACCCCGCAAAACACCATGGTCGCGCTGCTGAGCAAATACAACATGCCAGCCCCGGCGCCGGTCAAACTGGTCGCAGCCCAGGACGTGAAGCCAGTGGTCAAGCCGGTCACTCCCGCACCTGCCGCGAAGAAAGCCGCTGTGCCTGCCGCGAAAAAAGCGCCGGCCAAGAAAGCTGCCGCCAAGAAGGCTCCAGCCAAAACAGCGACGCCGGCTAAAAAGACCGCGCCGGCCAAAGCCGCAGCAACTGACAAGAAAGTCGCTGCCGCCGATGCTGTGAAAAAGTGATTCGTTAACCAAAAGGAATGCGCCATGACCCAGGGCCTGGCTGATATGCGTCGCGACTACACCCGAGATGGCCTGACCGAGGCACAAGCCCCGAGCGAGCCGTTCGCGCTGTTCCACCACTGGTTCGCCGACGCGGTGAAAACCGAGCAGGCGCCGGTGGAAGCCAACGCCATGACCCTGGCCACCGTCGACCCGGACGGTCGGCCGCATTGCCGCATTCTGCTGCTCAAGGGCCTTGATGAACACGGCTTCACGTTCTTCACCAACTACGACAGCGCCAAGGGCCAGCACCTGGCCGCGAATCCGTTCGCAGCCATGACTTTTTTCTGGCCGGCCCTGGAGCGTCAGGTGCGCATCGAAGGTCGGGTGGTGAAAGTCACGCCTGAAGAGTCCGACGCCTATTTTCAGGTCCGGCCGTTGGGTAGCCGGCTTGGCGCCTGGGCTTCACCGCAAAGCCGAGTGATCGCCGATCGCGCCGAACTGGAAGCGCTGCTCAAGAACACCGAGCAACGTTTCAGCGATACACAGCCCCATTGCCCCGAGCACTGGGGCGGTTATCGCCTGCTGCCTGAGCGCATCGAATTCTGGCAGGGCCGTTCGAGCCGCCTGCACGATCGCCTCAACTACCGCCTACAGGGCGCCGACTGGATTCTTGAACGTCTGGCACCCTGAGCAGTCTACCGACCGGGATAGCCTGCTGCCGCGGCCTCCAGCCACTGCGGCAGGTCCCGACGCTTGATTTTCTGCGCTTGAGCGTTCGCCAGTTGCTGGAGCATGAAGACTTTCTTATGCTCGTCGTCACCAGCCAAGGCTAACGCGAGGTCGCGGTCCATCCAGCGTTTGATCCGTACGTACAACCACCCATGGAAGTACAGACCGGCGACAGTGGTGACGACAATGATGAAGTAATCCATGACAATTCCTGGTTCAGCGGCGCAGATACCATCATTTGCCGCTACTGTGTGCTGAGTTCGTGGAGGCGCCTGTACCTGGCCTGAATCAAACCAATTTTATCCGGGCGACGTCGTGACAGGCGTCAAGCAGCGGAGTTTAATGGCTACCTGTCCTTTGGAGTTGATGCTATGCGTAAGTCTGTTCTGCTGGTTGCTTCCTTTTCCACCATGGCGATGTTGCTCACTGGTTGCCAATCGAGCCTGACCGGTGACTCCTATTCCCGTGACGAAGCGCGTCGTGTGCAGACCGTTCGCATGGGCACCATCGAATCCTTGCGTCCGGTGAAAATCGAAGGCACCAAGACCCCGATCGGCGGCCTGGCCGGTGCGGCGGTTGGTGGTGTCGGCGGCAGCGCCATTGGCGGCGGTCGCGGCAGTATCGTTGCAGCGGTCATCGGCGCCGTTGCCGGCGGCTTGATCGGCTCGGCCACTGAAGAAGGCCTGACCCGCGCCCAGGGCGTGGAAATCACCGTTCGCGAAGACGACGGCAGCATGCGCGCCTATGTTCAGCAGGTTCAGGAGAATGAAGTGTTCCGTGTGGGTGAGCGGGTACGGATTGCTACTGTTGATGGGACTAGCCGCGTTTCGCACTAAGCGGAAATGGTTACAAAGAAAACCCCGATCAGGTGACTGGTCGGGGTTTTTATTTGGTTTTTCATGGCATCCCGGAGCAATACAGAAACGCCGATTTTGATTGGGGGGCATATCCGTTTCTGCGGTTGCGGCTGCTGGCGGTTCCGCTTTTACAGCGGGTCACTTGGAGAAGCGCCGATGGAGGCACTCACAAGTTGACGGACAGGCTCAGGGCGTGAGGGGGGCGACTACCGCCACAGCCCACCGAGGCGGCCTACCGACCGGCCTGGCTGATCCTGGCGGTAGGACGCGTCTCGAATGACGCCAGGAGTCGTCTCTGTCGATCAGGCTGGCAGCGCGGCGTTCTTGCGACTCGACGCCGCCGTCACCGCGTAACCGATCAGTGCCGCCAGTATCGAACCGGTCAAAATCCCCATTCGGTCCATGCCGGCGTAGTCACTGACGCCCGGTTCAAACGCCAGAGAGCCGACAAAAAGACTCATGGTGAAGCCGATCCCGCAGAGGATCGCCACCCCCAGCACCTGACCCCAGTTGGCGCCTTGGGGCAGGGCGGCGATGCCGATTTTCACCGCCAGCCAGGTCAGGCCGAACACGCCTAAGGTCTTGCCCAGCAGCAGGCCGACCGCAATGCCCATCGGCACGTGGTGGGTGAAGCTTTCGACGGTCACGCCGCTCAGGGACAGGCCGGCGTTGGCGAAGGCGAACAGCGGGAGGATGCCGTAGGCCACCCATGGGTGCAGGGCATGTTCCAGGGTCAGCAGCGGTGAAGGTTCGGCGTTTTTCGTGCGCAGCGGGATGCAGAAGGCCAGGGTGACACCGGCCAGCGTTGCATGCACACCACTCTTGAGCACGCACACCCACAGGATCAGACCGATGATCATGTACGGCCCGAGCTTGACCACGCCAAGCCGGTTCATCGCGATCAGCGCCACGATGCAGGCCGCCGCGAGCGCGAGTGACAGGGTCGACAGGGTGCCGGAATAGAAGATCGCGATGACAATGATGGCGCCGAGGTCGTCGATGATCGCCAGGGTCATCAGGAACAGCTTCAGTGACACCGGCACCCGTTTGCCCAGCAGGGCGAGGACACCGAGGGCGAAGGCGATGTCGGTGGCCATCGGGATGGCCCAGCCACCCAGCGCTGCGGGATTGTCGCGGTTCAGGAACCAGTAGAGCAGCGCCGGCACGACCATGCCGCCGATCGCGGCCGCGCCTGGCAGCACGATCTGCGAAGGTTTCGACAGCTGACCATCAAGGACTTCGCGTTTCACTTCCAGACCGATCAGCAGGAAGAACAGTGCCATCAGCCCGTCGTTGATCCATAGCAACAATGGCTTGGCGATTTTAAGCGCGCCGATCTGGGCGACCACGGGGGTGTCCAGCAGACCGTTGTAGAGCCACGACAACGATGAGTTGTTAATGATCAGTGCCAAGGCAGCAGCGGCGATCAACAACAGACCGCTGGCAGCTTCCAACTGAAAGAAACGCGTGAAAGTGCTACGCAGAGGCAAGGTCGCTCTCCATCGAATTATCAAAAAGGTGGCACACCCTAACCCGTACCGTTGGTTGTTAAAACAAAAGTTATATTCTTTTTTGTTATATGCCGTTACAGCCGAAAGATCGACACGGACCTGAGCCTAGCAGTTGTCGGACGTATTGAAGCTCAGCTGTATCTGTGCGGGATGTCGGATTTTTCCTAAGCTTCAGGGCTGAGCCTTGTGACAAGGCCGACTCAACGAGAAAACCACCATGAGCGACAATCGACAGTGGGCCCGCGAAGCCATCCGCATCATCGAAGCCGACTTCCAGCGCAGCGCCGACACCCACCTCATCCCGTTACCCCTGCCGGGTTTGCCGGGCATCGAGTTGTATTTCAAGGATGAGTCGAGCCATCCCACCGGCAGCCTGAAGCATCGGCTGGCGCGTTCGTTATTCCTCTATGCGCTGTGTAACGGCTGGCTCAAACCCGGTGCGCCGGTGATCGAAGCGTCCAGCGGTTCGACGGCGATTTCCGAGGCGTACTTCGCCCGGTTGCTGGGCCTGCCGTTTATTGCGGTGATGCCGGCGACCACCTCAAAAGAGAAGATCGCGCAGATCGCTTTCTACGGCGGCAAGAGTCATCTGGTGGACGACCCGACGCAGATCTACGCTGAGTCCGAGCGCCTGGCGCGCGAGCACGACGGGCACTTCATCGATCAGTTCACCTACGCCGAACGCGCCACCGACTGGCGGGCAAACAACAACATTGCCGAATCGATCTTCCATCAGATGCGCTTCGAGCAGTACCCCGAGCCGAGCTGGCTGATTTCCAGCCCCGGCACCGGCGGCACCACCGCGACCCTCGGCCGTTACGTGCGCTATCGCCAGCATTGCACCCGCGTGCTATGCGCCGATGCCGAGCGTTCAGTGTTTTTCGATTACTACCTGACCGGCGATGCCAGCCTGCGCCTGGATCACGGTTCGCGGATAGAAGGCATCGGACGGCCACGGGTCGAGGCATCGTTCCTGCCGAAGGTGATCGATGCGATGGTCAAGGTACCGGACGATCTGTCACTGGCCGCCATGCATTACCTGGCGCAGCGCCTGGGGCGGCGTGTCGGCGGCTCGAGCGGGACCAACCTGATCGGCGCGTTGATGGCGGCCCAACAGATGGTAGCGGCGGGGGAGTCGGGGTCGATCGTGGCGATTCTGTGCGACGGCGGCGAGCGATATGAGACCAGTTACTACGATCAGGATTGGCTCAAGGCCCAAGGGTATGAGCTGAGTGGGTTGATGGATATCGTGGCGGCGAGTGTCGAGCGGGGCGAGCCGTTGCCGGACACCGTGTTGCGCGCCAATATCTAAAAAAAGATCGAAACCTTCGGCAGCTCCTACATAGAAATGCATGCTCATGCAGGAGCTGCGGAAGGCTGCGATCTTTTGATGTTAAGGCTTAAGCCTCCAGGCCAAGGATGTCGCGAGCCACTGCTTCGGCGATGCGGATCCCGTCCACACCTGCCGACAGAATCCCGCCCGCATAACCTGCACCTTCACCCGCCGGGAACAGGCCCTTCACGTTCAGACTCTGCATCGACTCGTTACGGGTAATGCGCAGCGGCGACGATGTACGCGTTTCGATTCCGGTCAACACCGCGTCATGCAGCGAGTAGCCACGAATCTGCTTCTCGAACGCCGGCAGGGCTTCGCGAATGGCTTCGATGGCGAAAGCCGGCAAGGCCAGCGCCAGATCACCCAGTGCAACACCTGGCTTGTAGGACGGTTCAACACTGCCCAGCTCGGTGGACGGTTTGCCCGCAATGAAATCGCCCACCAGTTGCGCCGGCGCTTCATAGTTGCTGCCACCCAGCACAAAGGCGTGGGATTCCAGGCGTTCCTGCAACTCGATACCGGCCAGCGGGCCGCCCGGATAATCGACTTCCGGGGTGATGCCGACGACGATCCCGGAGTTGGCGTTGCGTTCGTTACGCGAGTACTGGCTCATGCCGTTGGTCACGACGCGATTCGGCTCGGACGTCGCCGCGACCACGGTGCCGCCCGGGCACATGCAGAAGCTGTAGACCGAACGACCGTTCTTGGCGTGGTGCACCAGTTTGTAGTCGGCGGCCCCCAGCTTCGGGTGGCCGGCGTATTTGCCCAGGCGCGCGCGGTCGATCAGCGACTGCGGGTGTTCGATACGGAAACCCACCGAGAACGGCTTGGCTTCCATGAACACGCCACGACCGTGAAGCATGCGGAAAGTATCGCGGGCGCTGTGGCCGAGGGCCAGAATCACGTGTTTCGAATGGATCTGCTCGCCGCCGTTGAGCTCGACGCCGACCAGTTGGCCGTCTTCGATCAACACGTCGGTGACGCGCTGCTGGAAGCGCACTTCGCCGCCCAGGGCGCGAATCTGCTCACGCATGTTTTCCACAACGCCGGTCAGACGGAACGTACCGATGTGCGGTTTGCTGACGTAGAGGATTTCTTCCGGCGCACCGGCTTTGACGAATTCATGCAGGACTTTGCGACCGATGAATTTCGGGTCCTTGATCTGGCTGTAAAGTTTACCGTCGGAGAATGTCCCCGCGCCGCCTTCACCAAACTGTACGTTGGACTCGGGGTTGAGCACGCTTTTACGCCACAGGCCCCAAGTGTCCTTGGTGCGCTGGCGAACTTCGGTACCGCGTTCGAGGATGATCGGCTTGAAGCCCATCTGCGCCAGCAGCAGCCCGGCGAAAATCCCGCACGGACCGAAACCGACCACGACCGGACGTTGCTCGAGATCGGCCGGCGCCTGGCCGACCACTTTGTAGCTGACATCCGGCGCCACGTTGACGTTTCGGTCATCGGCGAACTTGTGCAGCAACGCCGCCTCATCTTTCGCAGTGAGGTCGATGGTGTAGATGAAGCACAGTTCGGAGGACTTTTTGCGCGCATCGTAGCTGCGCTTGAACAAGGTGTAATCGAGCAGGTCATCACTGGCGATGCCCAGGCGCTGCACGATGGCAGGGCGCAGGTCTTCATCGGGATGGTCGATCGGCAGCTTGAGTTCGGTGATTCGTAACATGACAGGATCCGGTTCGCGGGGCGCACAACTGCGCCAAGGCGTTTGAAGCCCGCGATTATAAGCCTCAAAGAATGAATCCCGTGAGGCCTAAACGATCAGTCGTCGCGCGATCCGCCGAAATACCCGCAGCCACGTTGTACCTGGCCATCGATGCGCAATTCGGCGCTCATGTGCTGGACGCTGCCGGTGCTGCTGTCGACGCACCGTTGCGGCGCGACCCACAGTTCGATGTGCTGGTTGTTGGCTTCAGTGCTGAGGTTGAAGCGTCCATCACCCAGTTGTTCTTCAACATAAGGGACGGCCAATGGCGGTTGGCCCGCACGGTCGATGACCATGCCTTTGCCGCTGACTTTTACGTTCCACTCCGGACCATGGCCGGCGGCACGCAGGATCAGCAATTTGAAATTCGGATCGTCGCACGCTGTGCCCGAGCGTTCGACGCGGTACAACTGCGCAAGATCCAGGCGGCTGCCCTCGACCCGGCCACGCACGTCGGCGAATAGTTTGCCCCGGTCATCGGCCAGGCTCGCGGCCTCCTGCAGGACGCTGGTGCCGCCGGTGTCGTTGACCACGAAACTGCGCTGCTCATTGCATGGCTGGAACAACAGCTTGCCGTCGGCTGCCGTCAGTTGACCCTGCATTCGGGTCTGGCCCACGTGGGAAGCACTTTCACGCGGGCCATCCAATAACTGGCAGGCGGCGAACAGCGGAAGCAGGGCAACAAGGACTAAGGAACGGGCAACACGCATCTTTGGCTCTCCAGACAAGTGCCGCCACGTTACTCAGCCTGACCGTTCATCACAAGGGCTCAGCCCACATGAAAGGTCTGGCCCGTTTGCAGGCCTTCCACGCTTTTGGCGTAGGCCAGTGCCACATCGGCTGCAGGAACCGGTTTGTAGCCGCGGAAGTACGGCGCGTATTTGCCCATTGCTTCGAGCAAAACGTTAGGACTCACGGAGTTCACCCGCAAACCGCGCGGCAGTTCAATCGCGGCGGCACGCACGAAGCTGTCGAGGGCGCCGTTGACCAGTGCAGCCGAGACGCCGCTGCGAATCGGATCGTGGCTGAGCACGCCGGTGGTGAAGGTGAACGATGCACCATCGTTGGCAAATTCGCGGCCGATCAACAGCAGGTTGACCTGGCCCATCAGCTTGTCTTTCAGACCCAGGGAGAAACTGTCTTCGGTCATTTCACCCAGCGGTGCAAAGGTCACGTTTCCCGCAGCGCAAACCAGCGCGTCGAACTTGCCGGTCTGTTCGAACAGTTTGCGAATCGAGGCGCTGTCGCTGATATCCACCTGCAGATCGCCGCTATTGCGACCGATGCGGATGATTTCGTGACGCTCGGACAATTCCTTGTCGATCGCCGAACCGATGGTGCCGCCTGCGCCAATCAAAAGAATCTTCATGCTGTTTATCCTCATGTGTGTTGAAAGTGGCTTCAGTCTAGAGTGGTTTTTTCTGCGGATAAGCGCGCTAATAGGCAACCTTTGGTTTTCAAATGGAAACAATCCATGAGCGAGATGGATGATCTGGCGGCGTTTGCGGTGTTGATCGAAGCGGGCAGTTTCACCCTGGCGGCGCAGCAACTGGGTTGCAGCAAAGGCCAGTTGTCCAAGCGCATCAGCCTGCTGGAGACGCGGTTTTCGGTGGTGCTGTTGCAACGCACCACCCGCCGCTTGAGTCTGACGGCGGCAGGGGCGGCGCTGTTGCCGCAGGCTCAGGCCTTGGTGGTGCAAGTGGAAAGGGCGCGTCAGGCATTGGCACGGTTGAAGGACGACATGGCCGGGCCGGTGCGGATGACGGTACCGGTCTCGTTGGGGGAAACCTTCTTCGATGGCTTGTTGCTGGAGTTTTCCCACCAGTACCCCGAAGTGCAGATCGAACTCGACCTCGACAACAACTACCGTGATTTGTCCCGGGACGGTTTTGATCTGGCGGTGCGTTCCGATGTGGGCAATGACGAGCGTCTGGTGGCGCGGCCGCTGTTGGCCTGGCACGAACTGACCTGCGCCAGCCCGGCCTACCTTGAGCAGCACGGCGAACCGCTGACGCCGCAGGCACTCGCCGAACATCAGTGTTTACTCAACAGTCACTACAGCGGCCGTGAAGAATGGTTGTATCACCAGCAGCACGAGTTATTGCGCGTGCGGGTGTCGGGACCGTTCGCCAGCAACTACTACAGCCTGTTGAAGAAAGCCGCATTGGGTGGCGCGGGTATTGCGCGTCTGCCGTCCTACCTGCTGCAAAAGGAATTGGCTGACGGGCGTTTGCGCTGGCTCCTGCGTGACTATCAGACACGTCGCATGCCAATGTACCTGGTGCATCCGTATCAGGGTGGGTTGCCCAAGCGCACGCAAGTGCTGGCGGATTATTTGATTGGGTGGTTCAAGCGCAGTGGGGAGGCACTGGACAGGCTTTAACGATAATGTCTGCCTCCCACAAGGGGCTTCATTGTTGGTGAGATTGTGCCAGGCATAAAAAAACGGCCCGCAGGCCGTTTTTTGTTTACCGCAAACGCTTAACCACCAAGGTACGCTTCGCGCACTTTCGGGTCGGTCAGCAGCGCTTCGCCGGTGCCTTGCATCACCACCCGGCCATTCTCCAGAACGTACGCGCGGTCAGCGATTTTCAGCGCCTGGTTAGCGTTCTGCTCCACCAGGAACACCGTCACGCCATCCTTGCGCAGTTGCTCGATGATGTCGAAGATCTGCTGGATGATGATCGGTGCCAGGCCCAGCGATGGCTCGTCGAGCAGCAACAGCTTGGGCTTGCTCATCAGCGCACGGCCGATGGCGAGCATTTGCTGTTCGCCGCCGGACATGGTGCCGCCGCGCTGGGCAAAGCGTTCTTTCAGACGTGGGAAAAGTCCGAGAACCTTTTCCATCTGTTCCTGATAATCGCCCTTGTTGGTGAAGAATCCGCCCATGGACAGATTCTCTTCCACGGTCAGACGGGCAAACACCCGACGACCTTCCGGTACGACCGCAATGCTTTTACGCATGATCTGCGACGAGTCCTGGCCGACGAGCTCTTCGCCCATGTAGCGGATGCTGCCGCTGTGGGCTTGCGGCGAACCGCAGAGGGTCATCAGCAGGGTCGACTTGCCGGCGCCGTTGGCACCGATCAGGGTCACGATCTCGCCCTGACGGACTTCGACGTTGACGCTGTGCAGGGCCTGGATCTTGCCGTAGAAGGTGGAAACGTTTTCGAATTGCAGCATTTACGCTTCCCCCAGGTAGGCTTTGATCACTTCAGGATTGTCGCGGATCTGTTCCGGCGTGCCGTCGGCCAGAGGCGTGCCCTGGTTGATCACGACGATGTGGTCGGAAATGCTCATGACCAGTTTCATGTCGTGTTCGATCAGCAGCACGGTGACGTTGTGCTCTTCACGCAACATGCTGATCAGCGCCTTGAGGTCCTCGGTTTCCTTCGGGTTCAGGCCGGCGGCCGGTTCGTCGAGCATGAGGATCCGCGGACGGGTCATCATGCAACGGGCGATTTCCAGGCGGCGTTGCTGACCGTAGGCCAGGGTGCCGGCCGGGCGGTTGGCGAACGCCGTGAGGTTGACCTTGTCCAGCCAGAACTCGGCGAATTCCATCGCCTCGCGTTCGCTCTTGCGGAACCCCGGCGTCTTGAACAGACCGGACAGGAAGTTGGTGTTCAGGTGACGGTGCTGCGCGATCAAGAGGTTCTCGACCGCGGTCATGTCCTTGAACAACCGCACGTTCTGGAAGGTACGCACCACGCCTTTGAGGGCGATCTTGTGGCCGGGCAGGCCTTCGATCGGCTCGCCGTCCAGCAGGATGCTGCCGCCGCTCGGTTTGTAGAAACCGGTCAGGCAGTTGAACACGGTGGTCTTGCCGGCGCCGTTGGGGCCGATCAGCGCAACCACCTGTTTTTCCTTCACGGTCAGGGCTACGCCGTTGACCGCCAGCAAGCCGCCGAAGCGCATGCTCAGATTTTCGACTTTAAGGATCTCGCGGCTCATTTGCGCAGCTCCATGTGAGGACGTTGCATGGGCAGCAGGCCTTGAGGTCGCCAGATCATCATCAGCACCATCAAGGCGCCGAACATCAACATGCGGTACTCACTGAACTCACGCATCATTTCAGGCAGCAGGATCATCACCACGGCCGCGAGGATCACGCCCAGTTGCGAGCCCATGCCACCCAACACGACGATGGCGAGGATGATCGCCGATTCGATGAAGGTGAAGGACTCCGGCGTCACCAGACCCTGACGGGCGGCGAAGAAGCTGCCGGCGAAACCGGCGAAGCTGGCGCCCAGGGTAAAGGCCGACAACTTGATGACCGTAGGATTGAGACCCAGTGCACGGCAGGCGATTTCGTCTTCACGTAACGCTTCCCATGCGCGACCGATCGGCATGCGCAGCAAACGATTGATGACGAACAGGGCGCCGAGGGCCAGCAACAGCGCAACCAGGTAGAGGAAAATCACCTTGTTGATCGAGTTGTATTCCAGGCCGAAGTACTCGTGGAACGTCTGCATGCCTTCGGCTGCTTTACGTTCGAAGGTCAGACCGAAGAACGTTGGTTTCTCGATGTTGCTGATGCCGTTCGGGCCACCGGTGAGGCCGGTGAGGTTACGCAGGAACAGACGGATGATTTCACCGAATCCCAGGGTCACGATCGCCAGGTAGTCACCGCGCAGACGCAGGACCGGGAAGCCGAGCAGGAAGCCGAAGGTGGCCGCCATCAGGCCGGCGATCGGCAGGCAGATCCAGAAGCTCAAGCCGTAGTAATGCGACAGCAGTGCATAACTGTAGGCCCCGACGGCGTAGAAACCGACGTAACCGAGGTCGAGCAGGCCGGCCAGACCGACCACGATGTTCAGGCCGAGGCCGAGCATCACGTAGATCAGCACCAGGGTGGCGATGTCCACCGCGCCGCGAGAGCCGAAGAACGGCCAGACCAGGGCACCGGCGATCAACGCAATGATGATCCAGCGCTGGGTGGTCGGCAGGGTCAGGAAGTTACTGGCCTTGGCCGGCATCAACGGCATGTTTGGCGAAGAGCGCCAGGCCGAGCTGATCTGCTGATCGAACAACACCCGCAGGAACATCAGCACCGAGCACACGGCGATGGTGATCAGCGTTGCAGTGCTGGTGCCGTGGACTTCCAGGTTGATACCGACGATGGTCAGTTTCAGACCGAGTACCGGGTAGGCAACCGCCCACACCAGCAAGGCGCTGAACAACGCCTGTTTAAGATTCCTAGTCATACTTTCTCAACCTCCGGACGGCCCAGCAGGCCGGTTGGCCGGAACAACAACACCAGAACCAATAGACCGAACGCCACGACGTCCTTGTACTGGTCGCCGAAGATATCGGCACCGAAGGCTTCCGCGACCCCAAGCACCAGCCCGCCGAGCATGGCGCCCGGGATGCTGCCGATACCGCCCAGTACCGCTGCGGTGAAGGCCTTGAGGCCGACGAGGAAACCGGCGTTCGGGTTGATCACGCCGTATTGCATGCTCAGCAGCACGGCGGCGATGGCGGCCAGTGCGGCACCGATGACAAAGGTCAGGGCGATGATGTTGTTGGTGTTGATACCCAGCAGGTTGGCCATCTTGATGTCTTCGGCGCAGGCGCGGCAGGCGCGACCCAGGCGAGAGCGGGAGATGAACAGCGTCAGGCCGACCATGGCGACCAGCGTCACCACGAACACCACGATTTGCATGTAGGAAATCAGCACTTCATGTGCGCCACCTGGCCCGATGGTGAAGTTGCCGGGGATCAGGTTGGGGATGGATTTGTCCTTGGAGTCTTGCGCCAGCAGAACCGTGTTCTGCAGGAAAATCGACATGCCGATGGCGGAAATCAGCGGGATCAGACGGTTGCTGCCGCGCAAGGGGCGGTAGGCGATCCGTTCGATGCTGTAACCGTAGGCACTGGTCACGACAATGGTCGCGAGGAAAGCGGCGGTCATCAACAGCGGAACACTGTCGAGTCCCATCATGGCCAGCCCGGCGATGGCGATGAACGCCACGTAGGAGCCGATCATGTACACCTCGCCGTGGGCGAAGTTGATCATTCCAATGATGCCGTAAACCATCGTATAGCCGATGGCGATCAGGGCATACGTGCTGCCAATGGTCAGACCATTAACCAGCTGTTGGAAGAAGTGATAGATGTCAGGCATTACAGCGCTCCTAAAAACCTGATACGCATTTCACTGGTGGAGTCATTTTCCCGCTCGAGCCCCGTGGATCTGCATCCACTTCGAACGCGAGGTTTGCCAGCGAACCGCTGATGACGGTTTTGAGATTTTCAGGTGGGGAGACTGGCGGATCACGCCAGCGCGGCCCAATACGTTCGTAAAACAAAGCCCACGGCACGCCGTGGGCTTTATTGGCAGTCAGTCAGGCAACGCCTTACTGAGGCTTGGCTTCAGTTTTTGGTTTGCCGAAGTGCCACTCGTAAACCACAAATTTGAAGTCTTTCAGGTCGCCCTTGTCGTCGAAGCTCAGGTCGCCGGTAGGCGTCTTGAAGGTGCCTGCGTGGATGGCAGCAGCCACTTTGGCGGTGTCTTCGGACTTGGCAGCCTTGATGCCTTCAGCGATCACTTCCACAGCCGAGTAGGCCGGGAATACGAACGGACCGCTCGGGTCTTCTTTCTTCGCTTTGAAGGCGTCAGCCAGGGCAACGTTGGCCGGATCCTGGTCGAAGGATTTCGGCAGGGTGACCAACAGACCTTCGGAAGCATCCTTGGCGATCTGCGAAATGGAGTCGTTACCCACGCCTTCCGGACCCATGAACTTGGCTTTCAGGCCTTTTTCCTGGGATTGACGCAGGATCAGGCCCAGCTCAGGGTGGTAGCCGCCGTAGTAGACGAAGTCGACGTTGGCTTGCTTGAGCTTGGCGATGATCGAGGAGAAGTCCTTGTCGCCGGCGTTAATGCCTTCGAACACGGCGACCTTGGTGCCTTTCTTCTCGAGGGTCTGTTTAACGGCGGTGGCGATGCCTTCACCGTATTGCTGTTTGTCGTGCAGGACAGCAACGATTTTCGGTTTTACGTGATCGGCTATGTAGTTACCGGCGGCAGGGCCCTGGGCGCTGTCCAGACCGATGGTGCGGAACACCATTTTGTAACCACGGTTGGTGATGTCCGGGCTGGTGGCAGCCGGGGTGATCATGATCACGCCTTCGTCTTCGTAGATGTCCGAAGCCGGTTGAGTGGAGCTGGAGCACAGGTGACCGACCACGAACTTGACGCCGTCGTTGACGACCTTGTTCGCGACAGCCACAGCTTGTTTTGGATCACAGGCGTCATCGTACTCAACGGCTTCGAGTTTCTTGCCGTCTACGCCGCCCTTGGCGTTGATTTGTTCGATGGCCATTTTGGCGCCACTGAACTGCATGTCGCCGTATTGGGCTACAGGACCGGTCTTAGGGCCGGCGATGCCGATCTTGATGGTGTCAGCTGCGAACGAATGGCTGGCAACCCCGGCCAGAACCATAGCGGCAAACAGTTTGGAAATCTGCTTAGTAGCCTTAGTCATAGTGCTCCACTCTTACTGTTGTAGTTTTTATAGTCCTGGCGCCGTAGCAGCAGAACCGGGTCAGATATCTTCGACATCCTCCGGAAAATGCCCCCGGCAACTGTACCGGTACAGTGTAGAGCGCCGATTGTTAGCCTGGGAAGCTGGCGCCAGGGGGCAAAATCAGGGGGTGTCGCTTTTTTGAAAGAAAAAGACAGAATTGCGGCGGGGGCTTCAGCTGAAATATCAGCAATCCTTGGCTTTCCTGCAGTTTTCAATCGGCGACTCAATTGCTTCCGGGTTTTTCTGCCAGACCACCAACGTTATCATCCACGTCGATTTCTTTTCCGGACAGGACCCATGACTCAAGAACCTAGCACCCTCTATGCCAAGCTGCTTGGTGAAACCGCATCTATTACCTGGAAAGAGCTGGAGCCGTTCTTCGCCAAGGGTGCCCTATTGTGGGTCAGTCCTGAGCTGGATTTGATTGCGGCGGCGGAGGCTGTAGCGACCGATGACGGTGAGAAAGTGGCTGCCTGGCTGGCCGCCGACGAGGTCGCCAAGCTGTCTGAAACGCGGGCGCTGGATCTTTTTGAACGTGACCCGGAGCTGTGGGCAGTGGTGGTTTCGCCGTGGATTATGATCCAGGAAAGGGCGACGAAGTGAATCTCTGCACCGAATGAGTGCGCGAGTTCGCCGAACAAAAGTGTGTAGCCGAGTAGCGTGATGGCATGTTGCCGTAGAGAAAGGCCACAGGCGTGGCCAGCATCACGGTGACGTAAACGTAACGGGAACAGTTTATTGAGCAGCCGATGGGCTGCTTAATTGTTTCTGGATGTTGGATTTCGTGGTGAATGTGCCGCCGCCATCGCGAGCAGGCTCGCTCCCACAGTTAACCGCGTTTCTTCAGAAGAAATGCGATCCCTGTGGGAGCGAGCCTGCTCGCGATTGGGCGCGACGCGGTTTTAGAAGGTTTTACCAGTATGGTTATTGAGCGAAATAACCTTGGTCTTGCCGATCCGGTGACGGTAGATCTCGCGCAGATACTTGATCGCCTTCTTCACGCAATCACGCGACAGCCGAATGTCGTTGATCGAGACAAACTTGTCCTTGTCGCTGATCAGCTCGCGGTACTTCTTCTCGTACATCGGTTTGATCGCATACCAGTTGGTATCGAGAATCTTCGCCGGGTTTTCGAACTCGTTGAGCAAGTCGTCGATCAGGTCTTCGTCGAACTCTTCATTGATGATGAAGTCCAGGATCGAGTTATCCAGGGTATCGTCGAAGCGGTACGGGTTCTTCGCGAAGCAGCGCTTGATGAACGCGACGATCAGCGTCAGGAAATCGTCCGACAGGCACGGGCTCTTGGCGATCAATGTGGTCAGCGACAAGTTGGCCGACGCGCCGATCACCAGCGCGTAGCGCTTGAGCGTGGTGTTCGGGAACAGGCTGTTGAGGTGAGTCTTCAACCGGTTCAGGTCCATGTAGGACAGTTTGTAGTCTTTGGGCAGGGACACGATCGAGACCACCGACGAGCAGTTCTTGAAGAAGTGCAGGTCGTGCAACGCGGCCGCGTCATAACCGGAATTCTTGTACTGCTCCAGCGACGCCCGATAGCGCTTGGATTCGATCGGCAACAGGCTGATGCCTTCGATGGCCTGGGTGACTTTATTGAAGTGCGGCAGGTCGATGGAGCGGAAGAACAGGTCATCGATGTTCAGGCGCTGCGGTTCTTTTTCGAACACCTTGAACTTGTCGCTGCTCGGTGGCGGCGTTTCCGGTACCACGGATTCGGCGTAGGCAATCGCCACCGGGCCAGCCAGACTCATGAACAGGTCGTTGGCGTCGAGGCGAATGGTCTCGCCGATGTCGATGCCGGCGCGACGGAAATAGTTCTGGTCGTAGTCGGTCGTGACCGCCTGCGCC
Organism: Pseudomonas sp. NFX71; assembly: GCF_048079215.1. Classification (NCBI taxonomy): domain Bacteria; kingdom Pseudomonadati; phylum Pseudomonadota; class Gammaproteobacteria; order Pseudomonadales; family Pseudomonadaceae; genus Pseudomonas; species Pseudomonas sp. NFX71. Next base: position 3,396,394 of record NZ_CP182230.1, read on the forward strand.
GTCAGGATGTTGAAGATCTGCTGCGAGATGTACTGGTTGGCGTGCTTTTCCATCGCGTTGACGTCGATGTTCTGGATGTTGCCGTCATCGCTTTCTTCGGCATACCGCATGATGTCGTTGGAGATCAGCATCATGGCGTTCCATGGGCGGATACGACCCATCACGCTCGCTTCGCTGCTGTCTTCGTTGGCGAAGTTGTAGGAGAAGTCCCACTCTTCCGACAGGTATTTGCACAGCAGACGACCGGCGTTGATGTGCAGCGCCTCGGACATTTCACTGCGGTGATCGGAAATGTTCGGCAGTACGCAAATGCCGCTGGTGAAGATCGGTTCGAAGACGAAGGAATGACCGCTCTTGCCGTCATGCTCGTCCATCGGTTTGGTGTCGAACGTTTTGTTCATGTACGAGTGCTGCTGGGCCAGGCCGAATTCCGACGCCATGCCCGAACCGGTACCGCCGCCGGCACTGAAGATCGAGAAATACAGGCGCGACTGGTTGGCCTTGATACCGCAGCTGTCGATCAGGTACGAGTGAATCATCTTCCAGTCAGGGCTGGAAAAACGCTGGGTGTCCTTGTTCAGGATGATCTTGGCCAGGTACTGGCCGAGGATCGGCGCGTTACCGGCACCACCGGCGTGGACTTCCGACAAGTCCATGATTTTCATTTTGCTGTAGTCGCGCAGGAAGCCGCTTTTTTCGCCCTTGCGCGAGAAACGGATGCGACCGGCGATGTCTTTGTCCAGGTCGCCGAGCATCACCAGCGGCTCGACCAGGAACACCGGTTTGGTGGCCTTGTTCGTCCCCAGGCGCAGGTTGTTGCGGATCCACTGGGCCGGGCTGTAGCCCTTTTCGGCGTAGCGTTTGTCCGGCGACAGGCGGTCTTCGTTGTTGAATTCGTTGAGGTAGAACTTGCGCGCGTTGTACACCAGCTCCGCGACGTCCAGCGCAATGTTCGAGCCGCAGCGACCGAGGCCGATCAGGCACACCGACGGGAATTCCTGGTCGCTGTGTTGCTCGTTATCGCCTTCCAGGTGCGGCGGGCGCGGGAATACCAGGTCGCGCAGGCCGTCGAGGTTATCGAGGATGCGGTCGGTGTTGGTTTCGGTGAAGTACAGGTATTGCTGAGTCGCCAGCGGGCGCGACGGCGTCAATGGCTTCGACGGTGCGGGGCTGTTCGCCGCGGGGCTCAGCGTCAGATCGGATATCGCAGTGGCCGGATTGTTTTTGGAAGTCATTGTGCGCCATGTACCTGGGCTGGTCGGTCGGGCGACTACTGTCGTCGAACCGTCACGGATGGGTTCTCGCGTCTTGTTTTCAGCGCGTCATTGGCCCAAGCGTCAGGGGGTGGCCTGAGCATCACTCGGGGGAATCCTTTCCTTAGTCATGATGAATCGGCCAATATTTGGCGATCTTTAATCGAAAAGAAGGCCAAATGATGTCAACGCTACCTTCGTTGGGTTTTGCCGGGATCGGCCTGATGGGTTTGCCGATGTGTCGGCGCTTGCTGGCGGCGGGCTATCCGCTGGCGGTGTGGAACCGTAATCCGGACAAGTGCGCGCCTTTGGTAGAAGCAGGAGCGCGGCAGGTGAAGACGCCCGCCGAACTCTGTCGGCACGCGGAGGTGGTGATGCTGTGTCTGGCGGACACGCCAGTGGTGCGCGAGGTGGTGTTTGGTCCGGGCGGGATTGCCGAGGGTGGGAGAAGCGGCCAGCTGTTGGTGGATTTTTCCAGCCTGGAACCCACCGCGACGCGGGAAATGTCAGCGCGGCTGGCCAGCCAGACCGGCATGAGCTGGCTGGACGCTCCGGTGTCCGGCGGTGTGGTCGGTGCCGAGGCTGGTAGCCTGGCCATCATGGTGGGCGGCGAAGCGGCGGACCTTGAGCGTGTCATGCCTGTACTGCTGAACCTCGGCCAGCGCGTCACCCATATGGGCGCGGTCGGGGCGGGGCAGGTGACCAAAGTCTGTAATCAGATGATTGTCGCTTGCAACGCCCTGGTCATCGCCGAAGTGGTGGCGCTGGCCGAGCGTTCCGGTGTGCAGGCCAGCCTGATCGCCGAAGCCCTGGCAGGTGGTTTTGCCGATTCCCGACCCTTGCAGATCCTCGCCCCGCAAATGGCCGAAAGCCGCTTCGAACCCGTGAAATGGCACGTGCGCACGCTGCTCAAGGACCTCGACACCGCGGTGAAATTTTCCCGTGAACAGGGCTCGGCCACGCCAGTCAGCGGATTGGCTGCGCAACTGATGCGCCTGCATGGGGCTCAGGGCTTTTTGCAAAAGGACCCGTCAACGTTAGTGCAGCTGTACCGCGAGCCAGATTCAAAGGAGTGAACCCGCGCGTATGTTTGCGTTGGTTGATCTCGTCCAGCACAGGACGCAACTCCGTCAGCGGCACCGGGCGACTGAGCAGGAAGCCCTGCACGAAATCGCAGCCGTTGCGCTCCAGAAACGCGAATTGCTCGGGGGTTTCGACGCCTTCGGTGACGACCTGCAAATGCAGCGTGTGGGCCATGACGATGATCGCCTGGACAATTTCCATGTCCTGGGTCGCATTGGGGATGTCCTGAAGGAACGAGCGGTCGATCTTCAGCGTGTTGAGCGGCAGGCGCTTGAGGTAAGCCAGCGATGAGTAGCCGGTGCCGAAATCGTCGATCGACAGCGAAACGCCGAGGGCGCGAATCTGGCGCAGCAACACCAGCGTCTCGGCGATGTTGTTCATCAGTGCGTTCTCGGTCACTTCCAGTTCCAGGCGCTGCGGCGCAATCCCGGTTGCCCACAGTGCCTGTTCGATTTCAGTGGCCAGCTCTTCACGCGCCAGGTTCAGGGGCGAGCAGTTCACCGCGATATGCAGGGTTTCACAGCCTTCGCGCGACAATGTGGCCAAGTCCTCACAGGCTTTGCGCAGGACCCAGTTGTCCAGCTCGGCGATCAGGCCGTTGGCCTCGGCAATGGCAATGAAGCGGTCCGGCGCCAGCAGTCCGTGAACCGGATGTTGCCAGCGGACCAGGGCTTCAAGCTTGCTGACCTGGCCGGTTTTCAGGTCCTGGACGGGTTGGTAGTGGAGCACCAGCCCGCTGTTTTCGCTGAGGGCCTGGCGCAGCTCTTCTTCCAGCTGCAATTCCAGCGTGGCACGGGTTTTCAGGTTTGAGCTGAAGAAATTCAGACCATTGCGACCGTTGCCCTTGGATTGGTACAGCGCCAGGTCGGCGTGTTTGAGCAGTTCTTCGCAAGTGGTGCCATCGTCGGGAAACAGGCTGATACCGATGCTCGTGGTCATCACCATGCGCCGCCCTGACAGCTCGATCGGCTCCTTCATTTTCAGCATGATGCGCTGGGCCATGTGCCGTGCTTCTTCGCGATCGCGCAGACTGATGAGCAGGCAGAACTCGTCACCACCGAAGCGCGCCACCACATTTTCGTGGCCGCGTACCGAACCCTTGATGTGCTGGGCCAGGACTTTAAGCAGTTCATCGCCGGCATCATGGCCGAGGCTGTCATTGATTCGCTTGAAATGGTCGATGTCGAGAAACATCACCGCCAGCATGCCGCCTTCATTGGTTTTCTGGAGCAGCCTTTCGGCGAAGATCTGGTTGAAGCCTCGCCGGTTGATCAGGTTGGTCAACGCGTCATAGTTCGCCACGTGTTGTAGCGACAGGCGTGCCTGGTCCAGTTGGCCGAGCAGTCTGTTGACCCGTTGCAGGTCGCGTTCCTTGTGTTGCAGTTTCTTGTCCGCCAATGCCGCGCTGATGCTGCTGCCGATGATCAGCAGCGTCATCACCGCCACCGTCAGCCCCAGTTGCAGGTGATTGTTGTCACCGGGCAGTGTCAGCGGGCTGCCGGTTGGCAGCACCAGGTTGAAGGCGGCCATACCGGTGAAATGCATGCTGATAATGCCTGCCCCGAGTACCAGGCTGGCGCTGAACTTGACCAATTGATGGGTCGTGCCAGAGCCATCGCGCAGGCGACTCGACAGCAACAGTGCCGCGAAGCTGGCGGCAATGGCGATCACGATGGAGAGGGTGAACAGCGCCGGCTGGTAATAGGTCATCGCATTCGAACGCATGGCCGCCATGCCCACGTAATGCATGGTGGCGATGCCCAGCCCGATGCAGATCGAAGCCTGGGCGTATTGCCAGATGTTCAGGTGAGGGTGACTGAGGACGAGCATCGCCAGCCACGAGGCGGACAGTGCAATCAGCAGAGAGGCAATGGTGATGGGCAGTTCGTAGTTAATCTCGACGGGCGCCTGAAACGCCAGCATGCCGATGAAATGCATGGCCCAGATCCCGCCTGCCAGGCAGGCGGAACCCACCCAGCGCCAGAGTCGTTGAGAGGCGGGATTTTCCGAATGACCGACTCGCTCGGCCATGTCCAGTGTGGCGAAACCGCCCACGCAGGCGACCAGATAGGCCAGTAGCACCAGAAAGGGGTCATGTGTGCAATTGAGGAAAACCTGCCCGTTTGCGGTCAGCTCGGTAATAAAACGCAAACCAAGCCACTCCATAGCATTCCTCGTCTTGTCCTGGCCGCGTCATGCACGCTGGCGAATGCTTGGGAGTATAGAACTCATAGAAAGGCCGCAAGCCGTAGTGGCATATTGATTTCGATCTTTTTGGAATGAGTTTTGGATTGCTTAGACATAAATTGTTGCATGCACCGCGCCGGGTTCCATGGGGCGGTATCAGCTTTACGAATAATTACAGACAGCTCTGGCGGGCCTGACTAGATTGCAGGTTCCGGGCTCGGATGCATCGGCAGTGAAGCCCCAATAACAATAAAAGAGACGGACCCATGCAGAACTCGACCCAAGCGGCGAATGCCTGGCGCATTCTGTTCCTGCTGTTCCTGGCCAATCTGTTCAACTTCTTCGACCGCACCATTCCCGCCATCATCATCGAGCCGATCCGAATGGAATGGAGCCTCAGCGATTTTCAACTGGGGATCATCGGGACTGCATTCACCATCGTCTACGCAATTGCCGGCCTGCCTCTGGGGCGGATGGCCGATACCGGCTCGCGGGCCAAACTGATGGGCTGGGGCCTGGCAGCGTGGAGCGCGCTGACCGCCGTCAACGGGCTGGTGGGCAGTTTCTGGAGTTTCCTGATCGTGCGCATGGGCATCGGGATTGGTGAAGCCAGTTATGCACCCGCCGCCAATTCATTGATCGGCGACCTGTTCCCGGCCCATCGCCGCGCGCGTGCGATGGGCATTTTCATGCTGGGCTTGCCACTGGGCCTGCTGCTGGCGTTCTTCACCATCGGCTGGATGGTCAAGGCATTCGATAGCTGGCGTGCACCATTTTTCATCGCGGCAGTGCCGGGGCTTGTCCTGGCGATCTTCATGTTTTTCATCAAGGAGCCGAAACGCGGCGCGGCCGAAAGTGTGCAGGTTTCGCAGGAGCGTGTGGACCGGCCGATCCGCCGGGTGCTGGCGGTGCCGACATTCCTCTGGCTGGTGATGGCGGGGTTGTGTTTCAACTTCGCCACCTATGCCTGCAACTCCTTCCTGGTGCCGATGTTGCAGCGTTATTTCCTGATGCCCTTGCATGAGGCCGCCGTGGCAACGGGCGTCATCGTCGGTGTGACGGGGCTGTTCGGCCTGACGTTGGGTGGTTGGGTCGCGGACAAGATTCACCAGCGCGTGGCCAATGGACGACTGCTGTTTGCAGCGTTCAGCCTGATCATCTCGACGGTGTGTACGGCTTGGGCGTTGCATGCGGGACGGATCGAAATCGGGGTATTCGTGGCGGTGTTCAGCGTCGGCTGGTTATTTGCCTACAACTTCTATACCTGCGTCTACACGGCGATTCAGGACGTGGTCGAACCTCGCCTGCGGGCGACGGCCATGGCGTTGTTCTTTGCCGGGTTGTATTTGCTCGGCGGTGGATTGGGGCCGGTGGTGGTGGGCGCTCTGTCCGATCACTTTGCGCACACGGCCATGCTGGCGGCTGGTGCCGGGCAGATGACCGAAGCGTTCAAGGCCGTCGGGCTGCATGACGCGATGTACCTGATCCCGGTAGCGCTGTTCCTGACGATGGTGTTTCTGTTTCTGGCATCGCGGTGTTTTGTGCGGGATGCGAAGCGGATGAAGGAAGGGTTGGTGGCGGTGGTTGAGCCTGGGGTTTCTGCTGTCACCGCATAACAGGAGCGAACAGAAAACCTGTGGCGAGGGAGCTTGCTCCCGTTGGGGCGCGAAGCAGCCCTGAAATCTCAACGCGACGACTGCTTCGCAGCCGAGCGGGGGGCAAGCTCCCTCGCCACAATGGTTTGTCTCGAAGCATAAAAAGGCCCGCATCGCTGCGGGCCCTTTTCATTGCACGAGGTGGTGCAGGGGGCGATTAACCCGCCACCAACACCCGAATCGCTTCCAGTCGCAACGCAGCCTTGTCGAGCATGGCCAGGCCTTGCTCGCGCTGTTTGCGCAAGGCAACCAGTTCGCTGTCGCGTACGGTCGGGTTGACCGCTTGCAACGCCGTCAGGCGTGCCAGTTCTTCGTCGGTGTCGGCCGCCAGGCGACGCTGCGCCTCAGCCACACGCTCGGCGTGACGCGGGAAGATCTTCTCTTCACCGGCGTTGATCCGTGGCGTCAGCTGATCGCGCTGGGCCTGGATGAACTTGTTGGCGCTGGCGCGCGGCACGCTTTCCAATTGATCGTTCAGGGTTTCGAACGAGACCCGGGCCGACAGGTCGTTGCCATTGGCATCGAGCAGGCAGCGCAGCGCGGCCGGCGGCAGGTAACGGCCCAGTTGCAGCGAGCGCGGCGCAACCACTTCGCTGACGTAGAGCAACTCCAGCAACACGGTGCCAGGTTTCAGCGCCTTGTTCTTGATCAGTGCCACGGCGGTGTTGCCCATCGAACCGGACAGCACCAGGTCCATACCGCCCTGCACCATCGGGTGTTCCCAGGTGATGAACTGCATGTCTTCGCGAGACAGTGCCTGGTTGCGGTCGTAGGTGATGGTCACGCCTTCGTCGTCGCCCAGCGGGAAGCTGGCGTCGAGCATTTTTTCACTCGGCTTGAGGATCAGCGCGTTTTCCGAATGGTCTTCGCTGTCGATGCCGAAGGCGTCGAACAGGGTTTCCATGTAGATCGGCAGGGCGAATTGATCGTCTTGCTCAAGAATGTCCTCGACCAGCGCATCCCCTTCGCCAGCGCCGCCGGAGTTGAGCTCCAGCAAACGGTCACGGCCGGTGTGCAGCTCGGCTTCCAGACGCTCACGCTCGGCGCGGGCTTCGTCGATCAGCGCTTGCCACTCGCCATCGTCGGCGTTTTCCAGCAGCGGCAGCAGACGCGGGCCGAACTGGTGCTGCAGGGCGTTGCCGGTCGGGCAGGTGTTGAGGAACGCGTTCAGTGCTTCGTGATACCACTGGAACAACCGCTCTTGCGGGCTGGTTTCCAGGTACGGCACGTGCAGTTCGATGATGTGCTTCTGGCCGATCCGGTCGAGACGACCGATCCGCTGTTCCAGCAGGTCCGGGTGCGACGGCAGATCGAACAGCACCAGATGGTGCGAGAACTGGAAGTTGCGACCTTCACTGCCGATTTCCGAGCAGATCAGCACTTGCGCGCCGAACTCTTCGTCGGCGAAGTAAGCGGCGGCGCGGTCACGCTCGAGGATGTTCATACCCTCGTGGAATACCGTGGCCGGGATGCCGGAGCGCACGCGCAGGGCGTCTTCCAGGTCCATGGCGGTTTCGGCGTGGGCGCAGATCACCAGCACTTTGGTGCGCTTGAGCATCTTCAGCGTATCGATGAGCCACTCGACGCGTGGGTCGAATTTCCACCAGCGCTCTTCTTCGTTGGCGTCCGGCTGGGCCTGGAAGCTGACTTCCGGGTACAGCTCGGCGTGATCGCCCAGCGGCAGTTCGAGGTATTCGTCGGGGCAGGGCAGCGGGTACGGGTGCAGTTTGCGTTCCGGGAACCCTTGCACCGCGGCGCGGGTATTACGGAACAGCACGCGGCCGGTGCCGTGGCGGTCGAGCAGTTCGCGGACCAGACGGGCGCTGGCTTCGGTGTCGCCATCGTTGACGGCGGTCAGCAGCGCTTCGCCTTCGTTGCCGAGGAAGCCGTGAATGGTCTTGTGCGCTTCAGGCGACAGGCGTCCTTTTTCCAGCAGCTCCTGAACGGCTTCGGCGACCGGGCGATAATTTTCGCTCTCGGCGCGGAAAGCGTGCAGGTCATGGAAACGGTTCGGGTCGAGCAGGCGCAGACGGGCGAAGTGACTGTCCTGGCCCAGTTGTTCCGGGGTTGCGGTCAGCAGCAATACGCCAGGAATGACTTCGGCGAGTTGTTCGACCAGCGAGTATTCCGGGCTGGCCTTGTCTTCGTGCCACACCAGGTGGTGGGCTTCGTCGACGACCATCAAGTCCCAACCGGCGGCAAACAGCGCGTCCTGAGCCTTCTCGTCTTCCACCAGCCATTCCAGCGCAACGAGTGCGAGCTGGGTGTCTTCGAACGGGTTGGCGGCATCGCTTTCGATGAAGCGTTCTTCGTCGAACAGCGCGACTTGCAGGTTGAAGCGGCGGCGCATCTCCACCAGCCACTGGTGCTGCAGGTTCTCTGGCACCAGGATCAGTACGCGGTTAGCGCGGCCCGACAGCAGTTGGCGATGGATCACCAGACCGGCTTCGATGGTCTTGCCCAGACCCACTTCGTCCGCCAGCAGGACCCGCGGCGCAATGCGGTCGGCCACTTCACGGGCGATGTGCAACTGGTGCGCGATCGGTTGCGCACGCACGCCACCCAGGCCCCAGAGCGAGGATTGCAATTGACGGCTGGTGTGTTCCAGCGTGTGGTAGCGCAGGGAGAACCAGGCCAGCGGGTCGATCTGCCCGGCGAACAGACGGTCGCTGGCCAGACGGAACTGAATGAAGTTCGACAGCTGGGTTTCCGGCAGGGTGACCACTTCGTTCTGTGCGTTGAGGCCGTGGTAGACCAGCAGGCCGTCGACGTCGTCGACTTCCTGGACAGTCAGTTTCCAGCCTTCGAAGTGAGTGATCGAGTCGCCCGGCGAAAACCGCACGCGGGTGAGGGGCGCATTCCGTAGCGCGTACTGGCGAGTGTCGCCAGTGGCCGGATAGAGCACGGTCAACAAGCGGCCGTCCTGTGCCAGAACGGTGCCCAAACCCAGCTCGGCTTCGCTGTCACTGATCCAGCGTTGCCCCGGTTGATACTGCTGCGCCATGCTGCCTGACTCCCACCTTGAAAAAGCGGGCTATCTTAACGGAATCGGCCCTCCAGACCAAAAGGTTTACGGCGTAGGAGCTGTCGAAGGCTTCGATTTTTTGATCTTGGGGAACGCTTGAGTTCTATGTTGTCCGATAAAGATCGTAGCCTGCGGCAGCTCCTGCAAGTGCCAATCAGGTCACAGTTTGCGACCGATGGCTCAAGTCGCCATCCCCGCAGCCGACAGCCTGCTCACAGGAGACAACTAATTATGCTGCCACCGATGCTCCCATTGAGTGCCGTGCCGATCACTTCCCAGCACGACCCGATCCGCCAGCGCCCGGATATTCCGCCCGTTGTGCCGGTGCAGGAAAGCTCCAACGAAAGCACGATCGATCTGCAACAGCGCGATCCGGAAGAGGCGGCATTTCAGCTGCGCGAGGAACAGCGCCGCAAGCAGGAACAGCAACGGCGTCGTCGTGAAGCCGATGAAGATCCTGATGTGCATCTGGCCATTCCTGGCACCGAACTCAACGCCGACAACACCGTGCCGGTCGCGCCGCTGATTGAAGACGAGCCGCGCCAGGGCTTGTGGGTCGACATTCAGATCTAAGCCTTGGAGAGTTGGTTGAGGGCGTTCAGCAATACCTCCATTTCTTCTTCGGTGTTGAGGTGACTGACGGCAATCCGTGCGATGCTTTCCAGTCCTCTTGCCTGCATGTCCAGTGGCGTATAGGCCACTCCATTGGCGCCGATGTTGATCCCCCTCAGCGCCAGTTGCTGCTTCAAATCGACACTGTCCCAACCCTTGAGCGTGAAGGCGATCAGGCCTGATTGCTGATCGGTGTCCCCCAGGTTGTGCAGCGTCAGCCCGCTGATAGTGCCGAGGCGTTCGCGCAGGTACCGACACAGCCCATCGATCCGCTGACGAATGCGGGTCGCTCCCAGCCGGTTGAATTCCTCCAGCGCATTGGCCAATCCCGCCAGCAAGGCCACCGACACTTCGCTGGTTTCAAAGCGCCGCGCATCGTCGCGCACGGAAAAGCTTTCGCCGTCCCAGGGGGCGGACAGCACGTCCAGATGGCCGGGCACGAGTCGTTCGAGGAACCCCTGCCTGACATACATCAGCGCCGTACCTCGCGGACCACGAAGAAATTTGCGCCCGGCGCCCTTGAGCACATCGCAGTTCAGCGCCTGCACATCGCAGGGCAGTTGACCGAGTGCCTGGCCTGCGTCGATGAAGTAGGCAATCCCGTGCTGTCGCGCCACGGCGCCAATGGCCTCGGCCGGGTTGATCAGGCCGCCATTGGCCGGGAGCCAGGTCAGCGCGATCAGCTTTACCTTCGAGTCGATCATCTGCCTGAGGGCAGGGACGGATACCGCGCCTGCCTCATCGCAGGGAATCACCTCAAGCCGCGCGCCCGCGCTGACAGCCCGGGCCATGCAGGCCAGGTTGCCGCCCCATTCATGGCGCCCGACAAGAATCCGGTCGCCGACCCGCCATGGCCCCAACGCATTGAACGCCATGCCCCACGCCGCCGAGCCGCTGCTGGCGAAGGCGATGCTTTCAGTGTTGGAGTTGAGCAATTTCGCGGCCGCGTGGCGGGCGCGGGCCTGGATGCTCTGGTCGGCGGCCTCCATCGGGCCGCCGGTGGCTTCGCGCTGCAACTGCTCGATCATCGCGTCGAGGGTGCCCTGGCTGGGCAAGGAAGCGCCGGCATGGTTGAAGTGAATCACGCTGTAGCAACCCGGTGTAGCCGCGCGCAAATGCTCCACCTCGGCACGATTCACGGCCGCAACTCGAATATTGCGTCGATTTCCACCGCCACGCCGCCGGGCAAGCTCGATACACCCACGGCCGTGCGTACATGCCGGCCTTTCTCGCCGAGAGCATTGACCAACAGATTGGACGCGCCATTGGCAACCGCGCCGTGTTTCTGGAAGTCAGGAGCGCTGGCGATAAACACGCCCAGGCGGATGATGCGCACCAGATTCGAGAGGTCATCGTTCAGCGCATTGCTGAGTTGTGCCAGCAGGGCCAGGGCAGCGAGTTCGGCGGCGTTAGCCCCCTCTTCATCGGAGATCGATTCGCCAAGTCGCCCGATGAACGCCGGTTTGCCGTCCTGCAAAGGAATCTGCCCGGAAATGAACAGCTGGTTCTGGCTGACCACATGATTGACGTAGTTGGCAATGGGCTGGCTCGGCGTTGGCAGGCACAGGCCCAGTTGCTGGACGCGGTGGGCGAGTGAATCGGTCATGGTGAATCCTCCTGAATGAAGGCTTCAGCATGTTTGCGTCCGGGGAGCGCGACAAACGGATAGATCTAATTCGACGTATTCAAATAACTCATGCATGGGCCATTTCATTCAGCCATTCGCCGAAACATTCCGCTGCGTCGCTGGCAGGCCGATCGGGAGTGACCAGCCAATAACCGATTTCGCTGATGAAGGGCGGGGTGTCGAAAGCATCTACCAGCGCACCTTCCTTCAGTCGGCGTTCGATCAAATGACCACGACCCATGGCAATGCCCTGACCGGCCACGGCGGCTTCGACGACGATGTTGTAGTCGTGGAGCATCACGCTGGGGTAGTGGCTGAGGTCGATGCCATTGCGCGCGCTCCAGTCAGTCCACTCGAACGGTTGAAGGGATTTGGCCATCAGTAACGGGCCGATGCCGGTGCCCTGGGTTTTGAATGTGGGACTGCAAACCGGTGCCAGTGTTTCTGCCATGAAGCGGCGAGCCCGGACTTTCGGCCAGCCGCCCTTGCCATAACGAATCGCCAGGTCAACTTCGCCGCCGCCAACGTCGGACAGTTCTACCGAAGGCAGCAGCTCGACATGGATGTGTGGATAGCGCGCGTTAAAGTCGGCCAGACGCGGCACCAGCCACAACGTGGCAAATGACGCGAGGAGGCCGATGCGCAGGGTGGTTTCATGATGATCGTTGCCGCGCAGTCCGCGGGTGGCCAGGGCAATGGATTCCAGGGCTGGCTGAATCTGCCGGTAGTACGCTTCGCCGGCCGGCGTCAGATCGATGGCCCGGGTGCGGCGGATAAACAGCCGCTGATTCAGATACTGCTCCAGTTTCTGCACTTGATGGCTGATTGCACTTTGGGTCACCGACAACTCATCGGCGGCCTTGATGAAGCTCAAATGGCGAGCCACGGCCTCGAAGGCGCGCAGGGCCATCAAGGGCGGCAGATCCTGGTGCAATTCCACGGCGCGGGTCCTTTGGGTCCATCGCAAAAACGCGATTGTGCGGTGAAAAAACCGCTTCGGTACATATTTTGTTAAGCCGTCGTTACGCGAGTGACTGGTCAGCGCCGGCGCCAGACCGCATTATTGGCGCAATCCTGTCGAGCGATGCGGCAGTGTAATTTTCCTTCACGCGATGCACTGAACACCATGAGCCAAGACGACAAGCTGATCGACCTTAACGCCGAACGCGCCAAGCGAATTCACGACCTCAACGACAAACGCCTGAATGAAGTGCGCCAGGCATTCGAGCAAGCGATGCCTTTGGGTAAAGCGAAGAAAAAGCCGAAAAACAAACCGAAAAAGCGTTAATCCCCCTGCATCTGTTGATGTAGATCAGTTTTCCCCCTCCTTTGCGCCCTGTCTCGGGCGATATTGACCTCGATCAATTTTCTCTTCTGCCTGATTGGTTAACTTAGCCCCATCGCAACAGGGCAAGTCCAGGAGGCCAGTCATGTTTTTCGACAACGTGGTGATCGCCGGAGTGCTGACAGTCGGCCTCATGGTTCTGTTTTTTGCAGGGTTTGGATTTTTTATCTGGAAGGACTCGCACAAGCGGAAAAAAACCGTAGGTCTTTCTTGATGCAATGAGCACGCAAGGCATTTTGGGCAACTTCGGTTGCCCTTTTTTTTGCGTGCGGGAAACGACCGTTGTGCGCTCCCACAGGGATTTTTGGTGTTTAGAGAATTGCAGGCATGAAAAAGGCGCGAACCTCACGGAACGCGCCTTTTTCGTTGCAGCGATCTATCAGCTGCCCAGTGCCTTCGACGCCAGCCAGAACAGGCCGGCCGACAGGGCCACGGTCGCTGGCAGGGTCAGGACCCAGGCCAGCAGGATGGTTCTGACGGTGCCGCCCTGCAGGCCGCTTTTGTTGGCGACCATGGTACCGGCCACACCTGAAGACAGGACGTGGGTGGTGGAAACCGGCAGGCTGAAGATGTTGGCCATGCCGATCAGGCTGGCGGTCGTGATCTGCGCCGACATGCCTTGGGAGTAAGTCATGCCTTGCTTGCCGATCTTCTCGCCGATGGTCAGTACCACGCGTTTCCAGCCCACCATGGTGCCCAGGCCCAGGGCCAGTGCGACCGCCAGAATCACCCAGAACGGGGCGTATTCGGTAGTGGTGGTCAGGTCTTTGCGCAGTTTGTCCAGGTCAGCCTTTTCACGGGCAGCGAGACCGGGCAGTTTGCCGACTTTCTTCGCCGTGTCATCCAGGCAGAGCAGGTAGCGGCGCACTTCGATACGGCTTTCCGCCGACAGCGAATGGTAGTCCGCGACGCCTTTAAGGGTGTCGAGCAGGGCGGTGATGGTCGGTTCGGTCTGTTGCGGGTTGCAACGGAATTTCTCCGGCAGATCACCATCCACGCTTTTGCCCAGGGCCAGGTATTCACCCAGCGTATCGGCATTGCGCTTGTAGAACTGGCTCAGGTGCAAAGTCGCATCGCGAGTGCGTTCGATCTGGTAGGTGGTGCTGCCCAGGTCGAGTACGAACTGTGCCGGAACGATACCGATCAGCACCAGCATGATCAGGCCGATACCTTTCTGACCATCGTTGGAGCCGTGCACGAAACTCACGGCCATGGCCGAAATCACCAGCACCAGGCGGTTCCAGAACGGCGGATGCTTCTTGTCGTCGATCTTGCGGCGCTGTTCCGGCGTCTTGTGCATCTTCGACAGTGGACGCCACCATTTAAGGCCGATCAGGATCAGCGCAGCGATCAGGAACCCGGCCATCGGCGAAAACACCAGCGAAGCCGCGATATCGATCGCCTTCTGCCAGTTGACGCCATCGGCCAATGGAATGTCGTTGAGCAGGGCGTTGGCCAGGCCAACCCCGAGGATCGAACCGATCAGCGTATGGGAGCTGGAGGCCGGGATACCGAAGTACCAGGTGCCCAGGTTCCAGGTAATGGCGGCGGCAAGCAACGAGAACACCATGGCCAGTCCGTGACCGGTGTTCACATTGATCAGCAGTTCTACCGGCAGCAGGTGGACGATGGCATACGCCACGCCAACACCGCCCAGCAGCACGCCGAGGAAGTTGAACACACCGGAAAAGAACACGGCCAGATGCGGCGGCATTGCTTTGGTGTAGATAACAGTGGCCACCGCGTTTGCAGTGTCATGAAAGCCGTTGATGAACTCGAAGGCGAGGACAAAGGCGAGGGCGAGCAAGAGGCTCACAAGCACCCAAGCATCCAGTCCGCTGAATAAATCGATCATGAAGGTTTTCTGACCCGGTCGTAAGGGGGCGCGATTATGCCAGAAAAGACTGTAAATCGATGCACTAGCTGCTCATCGGTAACATTCTTCAACGAATTAGTAAGAGACGACGCCCTAAGTTCCGGGTGTTTAGCGGGTTTTGCAAGTCGTTGAATTGCCTTGAAAAGCCCGCAGGCACAAGGGTTTCTCTCGAAACGGCAAGAGAAGCAAAGACTTGTATGAAATTTCTGAGAAGAGGGCCAGACATGAGCCAATTGCCTCATCAGATAGATGAGGTAACCGCTGCCCGCTCGTAGCGGGCGCGAATGGCAACATCAATGCATCCCGCTTTTAACGGGGGCAGACGCAGGCCCTTGAAGGGAGTCAGGCCGAGGCGATCATGGCTCTTCGGCTTTGAGTTCCTTTTCCATCTTCTGCAGTTCTTGCGTGAAAGCCTGGTCCTGAACGGTGGCGCGTTTACGCCAGGGTTTGCGTTCCGGTTCGGGCTGAGCGGCGTAGGTGGTGACTTCCCCGCCGTAAACTTCCTTGTAACGTTGTTCCTGGCGCTCAAGTTCCGCGCGCAGTTCGTCTTTCGTCACAGTGCTACCTGTATAGGTTGAGATTAATTCTGGTAAATCGCGCTGCATCAAATGCACCGACCACGCTCGTCGAAAGGACAATGCCCGCAAAGGCATCGTTTTACGGCACGGCGATCAATACTTCCATGTTGCAGGCGGCCACGGCACCAGAGCAAAACAGCTGACGTAGCATCAGTTTCCTGTTTCAGCGAGCGCGCTGTCAGAGCATTTGAAATGAGCGTCAGGCGCTTGCTGCGGGCAGCAACGATGGAACATCGTGCTGCCGGATGACGGAACCGGCGAATAGAGAAACCGGTTCGTCACTGAATTGCATTATAGCGGTCGATTTGAAGAACACTATCGCCAAAGAGTTAAAAATGGATGTTCATGTGTGATCGTTTTATTACTTGCAAGTTTTTACCTTCACTTGGCCGCGCTGTCTTTCTGGCGTCATTAAGTCGAACAAGTTAGGACATTACATGGGGACTTTAACTCAGGGTTCAAGCCCGGGGTAAAACCATGTAATAGAGAAGGGCGCACGCGTGTCCGACCAAGGCTCTATAACGGCAACCGATTGCGATTATCGGTCGAGGGTTCGATAATCGCCCAGTCTCGGCTGCCTTTGGCTTGTGTGTCGAATCGGAGCCGCCTGTAATAGCCGTCGCTGATCCGTGTGGGAAAAGGACCTGATATGAACGAGCAAATGCGCAATTCCTTCGCTTCAGTGGCGCCGCCTATCGTCGCGTCGCCCGCCAAGCGAATCCAGGCCCTGACCGGCGACCCGGATTTCATGACTTCACTGGCCCGAGGCCTGGCCGTGGTGCAAGCGTTCCAGGAGCGCAAACGGCACCTGACCATCGCCCAGATCAGTCACCGCACGGAAATTCCCCGCGCCGCCGTGCGACGTTGCCTGCACACCCTGATCAAACTCGGCTACGCCACCACCGACGGTCGCACCTATTCGCTGCTGCCCAAAGTGCTGACCCTCGGTCATGCCTACCTGTCCTCGACCCCGCTGGCGGTCTCTGCCCAACCTTACCTCGACCGCATGAGCGAACAACTCCACGAGGCCTGCAACATGGCCACGCTGGAAGGCGATGACATTTTGTACATCGCTCGCTCGGCGACGACTCAGCGGCTGATTTCCGTCGACCTGTCGGTAGGCGGACGCCTGCCGGCCTATTGCACGTCCATGGGCAGGATTCTTCTCGCGGCACTGGATGACACGTCGCTGCGCGAGTACCTCGACCACGCAGACCTGCAAGCCAAGACCAGCCGCACCTTGCACACTCCCGAAGCGTTGCTCGAATGCCTGCAGGAAGTGCGGCAGCAAGGCTGGTGCATCGTCGATCAGGAACTGGAACAAGGCCTGCGCTCGATTGCCGTTCCGGTGTACGACGCTTCCGGGCAAGTCGTGGCGGCGCTCAACGTCAGCACGCACGCCGGTCGGGTCAGCCGCAACGAGCTGGAGCAACGGTTCCTGCCGGGTCTGCTGGCGGCCAGCCGTAACCTCAGCGCCCAGCTGTTTGCCTAAGCTGTTCGATAATCGCCCAGACTCGCGTTTAACGAATTGACGCACTTTCCCCAGGCTCACTAATGTCGCGGCAGCGCCAGCTCAGGCTGGCACCTGTCCGACTGCGTTCTTGCGTGGAATAAAAATAATGAACCAGCCTCAGTCTGCTGTAGGTAACTGCCTCGACGTGCAGTCCTTCATCAATGCTCAACCCATCTCGCGCTACCAGTGGCGAGTGGTGATCCTGTGTTTCCTGATTGTTTTCCTCGATGGCCTCGACACCGCGGCCATGGGCTTCATCGCGCCGGCACTCTCCCAGGACTGGGGCATCGATCGCGCCAGCCTTGGCCCAGTGATGAGTGCGGCGTTGATCGGCATGGTCTTCGGCGCACTGGGTTCCGGGCCGTTGGCTGACCGTTTCGGACGAAAAGTCGTACTGGTGGGCGCGGTGCTGTTGTTCGGCGCCTTCAGCCTGGCCTCGGCCTACAGCAGCAACGTCGATCAGTTGCTGGTGTTGCGCTTTCTGACCGGCCTGGGCCTTGGCGCCGGGATGCCGAACGCTACGACATTGCTGTCGGAATACACCCCGGAGCGCAAAAAATCCCTGCTGGTGACCAGCATGTTCTGCGGCTTCAACCTCGGCATGGCCGGTGGCGGATTCATTTCGGCCAAGCTGATTCCGGCGTTCGGCTGGCACAGCCTGCTGTTGATCGGCGGAATTCTGCCGCTGATCCTTGCCGTCGTCTTGTTGTTCTGGCTGCCGGAGTCGGCGCGTTACCTGGTCGTGCGCAATCGCGGCACCGACAAAGTGCGCCAGGCGCTGGCGCCAATCGATCCGACGGTCGTCGCTCAAGCATCCAGCTTCAGCGTACCCGAACAGAAAACCGTGAAGGCCCGTAACGTGTTTGCGGTGATCTTCTCCGGCACCTACAGCACCGGCACCTTGTTGTTATGGCTGACCTACTTCATGGGCCTGGTGATCGTTTACCTGTTGACCAGTTGGCTGCCGACGCTGATGCGTGACAGTGGCGCGAGCATGGAACAGGCGGCATTCATCGGCGCGCTGTTCCAGTTCGGCGGCGTATTGAGCGCGGTGGGCGTGGGCTGGGCGATGGACCGGTTCAATCCGCACAAGGTCATCGGTACTTTCTACTTGCTGGCCGGGGTGTTTGCCTACGCGGTAGGGCAGAGCCTGGGCAACATCACGCTATTGGCAACCCTGGTGCTGGTGGCCGGGATGTGCGTCAACGGCGCGCAATCGGCGATGCCTTCTTTGGCGGCGCGTTTTTACCCGACTCAAGGTCGGGCGACCGGTGTGTCGTGGATGCTCGGGATTGGCCGGTTCGGCGCAATTCTGGGGGCGTGGATGGGCGCGACCTTGCTGGGGTTGGGCTGGAACTTTGAACAAGTGCTGACGGCATTGGTGATTCCGGCGGCCTTGGCGACCACGGCGGTGGTGATCAAGGGTATGGTCAGTCATGCGGATGCGACCTGATTCTGGATTGAAATTGATCTTTTGACAGGCGATGGAGAACGATAGCGAGACAACAATATGTTCGATAAACGAACACTTAGTCGATTATCGGATTGTTTGGCGTTTTGCACAGGCTTAACCTTCAGTCATTCCGGCGCGCGCATCGCGTCGTTTCCTACCACTGTCGGTTCACAACAAAACGGGAGCCTGCCCCATGGCTGAAATCCTTTCGCTGCACGACGCGGTGAAGCAATTCGTCAACGACGGCGATACCGTCGCGCTCGAAGGCTTCACTCACCTGATCCCTACGGCGGCGGGTCACGAAATCATTCGTCAGGGCAAGAAAGATCTGACGCTGGTACGGATGACGCCTGACCTGATCTACGACCAGTTGATTGGCGCCGGTTGTGCTCGCAAGCTGATTTTCTCCTGGGGCGGCAACCCGGGCGTCGGTTCGCTGCACCGTCTGCGTGACGCAGTCGAGAAGCAGTGGCCGCACGCGCTGGAAATCGAAGAACACAGCCACGCCGACCTGGCAAATGCCTACGTCGCTGGCGCCTCCGGCCTGCCGTTCGCGGTGTTGCGTGCCTACGCCGGCTCCGACCTGCCGAAGGTCAACCCGCTGATCAAGAGCGTCACTTGCCCGTTCACCGGTGAAGTATTGGCGGCGGTGCCTTCGGTGCGTCCGGACATCACCGTGATCCACGCGCAAAAAGCCGACCGTAAAGGCAACGTGTTGCTGTGGGGCATTCTCGGCGTGCAGAAAGAAGCCGCACTGGCCGCCAAGCGTTGCATCGTCACCGTCGAAGAAATCGTCGACGACCTCAACGCACCGATGAACTCCTGTGTACTGCCGACGTGGGCCTTGAGCGCGGTTTGCCACGTTCCTGGCGGCGCGCATCCGTCCTACGCTCACGGTTACAACGAGCGCGATAACCGTTTCTATCAGGCCTGGGACCCGATTGCCCGCGACCGTGACACCTTCACCGCGTGGATCAACGAATACATCCATGGCTGCGCTGACTTCAGCGAGTTCCAGGCCAAGCTGGCCGCTGCATCGGAGGCGAAGTAATGACTTACACCACCAATGAAATGATGACCGTCGCCGCTGCTCGCCGATTGAAGAACGGTTCGGTGTGCTTCGTCGGTATCGGGCTGCCGTCGAAAGCGGCCAACCTGGCGCGGCTGACGTCCTCGCCGGATGTAGTCCTTATCTACGAATCGGGTCCGATTGGTGCCAAGCCGAGCGTACTGCCGCTGTCGATCGGTGACGGTGAACTGGCGGAAACCGCTGACACCGTCGTGCCGACCGGTGAGATTTTTCGCTACTGGCTGCAGGGCGGGCGCATCGACGTCGGTTTCCTCGGCGCCGCGCAAGTCGACCGTTTCGGCAACATCAACACCACGGTGGTGGGTGACTACCACGCACCAAAAGTCCGTCTGCCGGGTGCCGGTGGTGCGCCGGAGATTGCCGGTTCGGCCAAAAGCGTCTTGATCATTCTTAAACAGTCGGCGCGTTCCTTCGTCGACAAGCTCGACTTCATCACCTCGGTCGGCCATGGCGAGGGTGGTGATTCGCGCAAGCGTCTCGGTCTGCCAGGCGCCGGTCCGGTTGGCATCATCACCGACCTGTGCATCATGGAACCGGAAGCGGGTACTCATGAATTCGTGGTCACTGCGTTGCACCCCGGCGTGACCCGTGAGCAAGTGACCGCCGCGACAGGTTGGGCCATTCGTTTCGCCGAGACGGTTGAAAACACCGCCGAGCCCACCGAGGTCGAACTGAAAGCGCTGCGGGATCTGGAAGCCCGCACCGCTGCCGCCCACGGCCAAGCACCTGGAGAAGCGTGATGCGTGACGTTTATATCTGCGACGCGATTCGCACCCCCATCGGCCGTTTCGGCGGTGGCCTGTCGACGGTTCGCGCTGACGACCTGGCCGCCGTGCCGATCAAGGCGTTGATGGAACGCAACCCGTCGGTGGACTGGAATGCAGTGGACGAGGTGTTCCTCGGCTGCGCCAACCAGGCCGGCGAAGACAACCGCAATGTGGCGCGCATGGCGCTGCTGCTGGCGGGCCTGCCGGAAACGATTCCGGGCGTGACCCTCAATCGCCTCTGTGCTTCGGGCATGGATGCCATCGGCACCGCGTTCCGCGCCATCGCCAGCGGCGAAATGGAACTGGCGATTGCCGGCGGCGTCGAGTCGATGTCCCGCGCGCCGTTCGTGATGGGCAAGGCGGATGCGGCGTTCTCGCGCAACATGAAGCTGGAAGACACCACCATCGGCTGGCGCTTCATCAACCCGTTGATGAAAGCCCAATATGGTGTCGATGCGATGCCGCAGACCGCCGACAACGTGGCGGACGATTACGAAGTGTCCCGCGAGGATCAGGACGCTTTTGCACTGCGCAGTCAGCAGCGGACAGCCGCCGCGCAAGCGGCAGGATTTTTCGCTGAAGAAATCGTCGAAGTGCGCGTTGCCCACAAGAAGGGTGAAACCGTCGTCAGCCAGGACGAGCATCCTCGCGCCGACACGACGCTGGAAACCCTGGCCAGACTGAAACCGGTCAATGGTCCCGAAAAAACCGTCACCGCCGGCAACGCGTCGGGTGTGAACGACGGTGCCGCAGCGCTGATCCTGGCCTCGGCCGAGGCGGTGAAAAAACACGGTCTGACCGCTCGCGCCAAAGTGCTGGGCATGGCGAGTGCCGGCGTTGCACCGCGGGTCATGGGCATCGGCCCGGTCCCGGCGGTGCGCAAGCTGACTGAGCGCCTGGGCCTTGCCGTCGGCGATTTCGACGTGATCGAACTCAACGAAGCCTTCGCCAGCCAAGGCTTGGCGGTGTTGCGAGAACTGGGGCTGGCGGACGACGCGGCTCAGGTCAACCCGAACGGTGGTGCCATTGCCTTGGGCCATCCGTTGGGCATGAGCGGTGCGCGTCTGGTGCTGACGGCGCTGCATCAGCTGGAAAAAACCGGTGGCAAGAAAGGTCTGGCGACCATGTGTGTCGGCGTCGGCCAGGGGCTGGCCTTGGCGATCGAACGCGTCTGACGCGCAGCTGTGATAATAAGAACTGAGGAAAGCGAAATGACTGACAAGCCTGGTTACCGTCGCCCGCAGGAAGGCACCCAGCCGGACTACCTGCACCCGACTTATCAATCGACCAATCTGCGCTCGCCGTCCAAGCCGTTGGTGTTTCTGCCCCATTCGTTGTCGGAAATTACCGGCCCGACGGTCGGTGCCGAGCGCGTCAGCGAGAAGGACAACGACCTGACCGCGCAGCACACGGGCGAGCCATTGGGCGAACGCATCATCATTCACGGCCGCGTGCTGGATGAAAACGGTCTGCCGGTGCCGGGGATTCTGGTGGAGATCTGGCAGGCCAACGCCGCCGGGCGCTACAACCATGCCCGCGACCTGCATGATGCACCGCTGGACCCGAACTTCACCGGCACCGGCCGCACGGTGACCGACGCCGATGGCTGGTATCAATTCCAGACCATCAAGCCCGGCGCTTACCCGTGGGGCAACCACCACAATGCCTGGCGCCCGGCGCACATCCATTTCTCGCTGTTCGGGCCGAGCATTCTGACGCGGCTGGTCACGCAGATGTATTTCCCCGGCGACCCGCTTCTTGCGTATGACCCGATCTACAACTGCGTGCCGGACACCCGCGCCAAAGAGCGCCTGATCGCCAGTTTCGACCTGGAAAAAACCATCCCTTCCTACGCCCTCGGTTATCGCTGGGACATCGTCTTGCGCGGCCGCGATGCCACGCCGATGGAGAAATAAGATGACGCTGACTGCGACCACGTCCCACACCGTCGGGCCGTATTACCACATCGGCCTGACCTGGCTGAACCGCGAAAACCTGACCGTCGAGCAAACCCTGGGCGAGCGCGTGGCGATCACCGGGCAAGTCCTCGATGGCAACGGTGACATCGTCAACGATGCCATGCTGGAAGTCTGGCAGGCCAACGCCGCCGGCAAGTACGACCACCCCGAAGACGATCAGGACAAACCCCTGGACCCGAACTTCGAAGGCTTTGGCCGGATTCCGGTGGATGCCGAAGGGCGCTTCCGCTTCACTACGATCAAGCCGGGCACGGTGCAAGGGCTGAAGGGCACGACCCAGGCGCCGCACCTGGTGGTGCTGGTGTTCGCTCGCGGGTTGGTGAAGCACTTGCTGACGCGGATTTATTTTGAGGGCGAGCCGGCGAACGTATCGGATCCGCTGCTGGAGTGCGTGCCGGCTGAGCGTCGCGGTACCTTGCTGGCGAAGCAGGATGCGAGCGGTGTGTATCAGTGGAATGTGATTTTGCAGGGCACCGACGCCGAGACGGTGTTCTTCGATTATTGAGTGAAAGCACTACACCTGTGGCGAGGGAGCTTGCTCCCGCTCGGCTGCGAAGCCGTCGTAAAACCGGCTGGCGAGTGACAGAGCACGTTTGAAGGTTTTGGGCTTGCTCCGCAAGCCAGCGGGAGCAAGCTCCCTCGCCACCGAATGTGTAGCAGGCTTCTGATGAGTGATCTGTGGAACGGGACTGTTGCAAAGTGTGTCTAGACTGTCACTGTCCCCAAAGAGTGAAGAACAATGACAACCCCAACCGCGATTCCAGCGCATTACACCGGCGAAGAGCGCAGCAAGCGGATCTTCGCGATTGTCGGCGCCTCGTCCGGCAACCTCGTCGAATGGTTCGATTTCTACGTCTACGCCTTTTGCGCGATCTACTTTGCGCCCGCGTTTTTTCCGTCCGATAACCCGACCGTGCAACTGGTCAATACGGCAGGCGTGTTCGCCGCCGGGTTCCTGATGCGACCGATCGGCGGCTGGATTTTCGGCCGTGTCGCGGACAAGCACGGGCGCAAGAATTCGATGCTGATTTCGATTCTGATGATGTGCTTCGGCTCGTTGCTCATCGCGTGCTTGCCAACCTACAAGGACATCGGCGTCTGGGCGCCGATCATGCTGCTGTTCGCCCGTTTGCTTCAGGGCTTGTCGGTGGGCGGCGAGTACGGCACCACGGCGACCTACATGAGCGAAGTTGCGCTCAAGGGCCAGCGCGGTTTCTTTGCCTCGTTCCAGTACGTGACGTTGATTGGCGGGCAACTGCTGGCGGTGTCGCTGGTGGTGATCCTGCAACAGTTCCTCACCGAAGATGACCTGCGTGCCTACGGCTGGCGGATCCCGTTTGTGGTCGGTGCGGTGGCCGCGTTGATTTCGTTGTTCCTGCGTCGCTCGCTGAAAGAAACCACCAGCAAGGAAATGCGCGAGAACAAAGACGCCGGCAGCATCCGCGCGTTGTTCCGCGACCACAAAGCCGCATTCATTACCGTGCTGGGTTACACCGCCGGGGGCTCGCTGATTTTCTACACCTTCACCACGTACATGCAGAAATACCTGGTGAACACCGCCGGCATGCACGCCAAGACGGCGAGCTACATCATGACCGGCGCGCTGTTCCTTTATATGTGCATGCAGCCACTGTTCGGCATGCTCGCCGACAAGATCGGCCGACGTAATTCGATGCTGTGGTTCGGTGCCTTGGGTACGTTGTTCACCGTGCCGATTCTGTTGAGCCTGAAAAGCGTCAGCAGTCCATTCCTGGCTTTTGTGTTGATCACCGTGGCGCTGGCAATCGTCAGTTTCTATACCTCCATCAGCGGTCTGGTGAAAGCTGAAATGTTCCCGCCGGAAGTGCGCGCATTGGGCGTAGGCCTGGCGTACGCGGTGGCGAATGCGATCTTCGGCGGCTCGGCAGAATACGTGGCGCTGAGCCTCAAAGCCGTAGGCATGGAAAACTCTTTCTACTGGTACGTCACGGTGATGATGGCGGTGGCGTTCCTGTTCAGCCTGCGCTTGCCGAGACAGGCGAAATACCTGCATCACGACCTTTGATCCATCTGCGTGGGCCGCACCGGCCCACGCCTTCAGGGACTGTTTATGAACCAGCGACCGGGCAATCAATTGTTCGATGCCTATTTCACTGCCCGCGATATGCGTGAGGTGTTTTGCGATCAGGGCCGGGTTCAGGCCATGCTCGATTTCGAAGCGGCGCTGGCTCGGGCCGAGGCGAAGGTTGGCTTGATTCCGCAGACGGCTGTGGCGTCTATCGAAGCCGCCTGCCGCGCCGAACATTTTGATTTCGCGGCCCTCGGCGAGGCGATTGCCACGGCCGGCAATTCGGCGATTCCGCTGGTGAAAGCGTTGGGCAAGCAGATCGCAACCACCGACGCCGAAGCCGAGCGCTATGTGCATCTGGGCGCGACCAGTCAGGACGTAATGGACACTGGCCTGGTGTTGCAACTGCGCCGGGCGCTGGAACTGATTGAAGGCGATCTGGCACAACTGGGCGAAACGTTGGCGACCCAAGCGTTACGCTTCGTCGCCACGCCGCTGGCCGGGCGCACCTGGTTGCAACATGCGACACCGGTCACCCTGGGCATGAAAATCGCCGGCTGGCTGGGCGCGGTCACCCGCAGCCGGCAACGCCTGCAAGCGCTCAAACCGCGTTTGCTGGTGCTGCAATTCGGCGGCGCCTCCGGAACCCTCGCGGCCCTCGGCTCACAGGCGATGCCGATTGCCGAAGCGCTGGCCGGGGAACTGCAACTGACCTTGCCCGACCAGCCCTGGCACACCCAGCGCGATCGTCTGGTGGAGTTCGCTTCGGTACTGGGATTGATCGCCGGCAGCCTCGGCAAACTCGGCCGCGACATCAGCCTGTTGATGCAGACCGAAGCGGGCGAAGTGTTCGAACCGTCGGCGCCGGGCAAGGGCGGTTCTTCGACCATGCCGCATAAACGCAACCCGGTGGGAGCTGCGGTGCTGATCGGTGCCGCTACGCGCGTGCCCGGTTTGCTCTCGACCCTGTTCAGCGCGATGCCGCAAGAACATGAGCGCAGTCTGGGCCTGTGGCATGCCGAGTGGGAAACCCTGCCGGAGATTTGCTGCCTGGTGTCCGGCAGCCTCAAACAAGCGTTGCTGGTGGCGGACGGACTGGAAGTGGACGTCGAACGCATGGCCCGCAACCTCGACCTGACCCAGGGCCTGGTGTTGGCCGAAGCGGTGAGCATCGTCCTTGCGCAACGGGTCGGCCGCGACACCGCACACCATCTGTTGGAACACTGCTGCAAACGTGCCGTGGCCGAGCAACGGCAATTGCGTGCGGTCCTCGGCGACGAGCCGCAAGTGACCGCCGAACTCTCACCTGCTGAACTCGATGATCTGCTGGATCCCGCCCACTACCTCGGTCAATCCCGTACATGGGTCGAGCGAGCGGTGGCTGAACATTCTGCGTTGACTGCCTGAAGGAGATTGCTGTGGCTTTCGTACAACTCGCCGAGGGCGAACTGAATTACCAACTCGACGGACCTGAAAACGCGCCGGTGCTGGTGCTGTCCAACTCGCTGGGCACCGACCTGCACATGTGGGACGCGCAGATGGCGGCATTCACCGAGCATTTCCGGGTGCTGCGTTTCGACACGCGCGGGCACGGCAAATCGCTGGTCACACCGGGGCCGTACACCATCGAGCAACTGGGCCGTGACGTGCTCGCGTTGCTGGATGCGCTGCACATCGAAAAAGCGCATTTCTGCGGCCTGTCGATGGGAGGGCTGATCGGCCAGTGGCTGGGCATCCATGCCGGTGATCGATTGAACAAGCTGGTGGTGTGCAACACCGCGGCGAAAATCGGCGATCCGTCGATCTGGAACCCACGTATCGAAACCGTGCTGCGTGACGGCGCGGCGGCCATGGTCGCGCTGCGCGATGCGTCGATTGCGCGTTGGTTCACCGCGGATTTCGCCCAAGCCAATCCTGCGGCGGCGAAGAAAATTACCGACATGCTCGCGGCCACTTCGCCAGAAGGTTATGCGGCCAATTGTGCGGCGGTACGCGATGCCGATTTCCGTGATCAGCTGTCCTCGATCAAGGTACCGTTGCTGGTGATCGCCGGCACTGAAGACGCCGTAACGCCGCCATCCGGTGGACACTTTATCCAGGAACACGTGCAGGGCGCCGAGTACGCCGAGTTCTACGCCGCACACCTGTCCAACGTTCAGGCCGGTGCTGAGTTCAGCAAGCGGGTGCTGGCGTTTCTGTCAGCTGATTGAGGGGATTTGTTGTGGACGAGAAACAACGTTACGACGAGGGCCTGAACGTCCGCCGTGCCGTGCTCGGCGACGCCCATGTCGACCGCAGCCTGAACGCGCTGACCGAGTTCAACTCGGAGTTTCAGGAAATGATCACCCGCCACGCCTGGGGCGACATCTGGACGCGTCCGGGCCTGCCACGGCACACCCGCAGCCTGATCACCCTGGCCATGCTGATCGGCATGAACCGCAATGAGGAACTCAAGTTGCACTTGCGCGCCGCCGCCAACAACGGCGTGACCCGCGGCGAGATCAAGGAAGTGATCATGCAGAGCGCGATCTACTGTGGCATCCCGGCGGCGAATGCGACGTTCCACCTGGCGGAGTCGGTTTGGGATGAGTTGGGGGTTGAATCGCGGGAGTGACTCCTCGCGATGTGGGGTGTTTGATCTGACGCCATCGCGGGCTTGCCCGCGATGGCGATGGTGAGGTTTACAAAAGGCTGATCGGATAGCTGACGATCAACCGGTTCTCATCGAACTCGTTGTTGCTGTAGTCGCGGCGTATGGTCGAGTTGCGCCATTTGACGTTCAGGTCCTTCAGCACGCCGCTCTGCACGGTGTAGCCCAGTTCACTTTCGCGTCCCCATTCCTTGCCGTCGGTGACGGTGCCGGTGTGGACGTTGTCGCCGCTGATGTAGCGGTTCATCAGGGTCAGGCCGGGAATGCCGAGCGCGACGAAGTTGTAGTCATGACGCACCTGCCAGGATTTTTCCTGGGCGTTGTCATAGCTGGCGTTGTAGCTGTCGTTGGCCAGGGTGCCGCCGCTGGTGCCGTTGACCCGCATCCAGGCGCTGTCGCCGGTGAGTTTTTGCAGACCGACGTAGAAGGTGTTGCCGCCGTACCTGGCGGAGAACATCCCTGACCAGGTCTTGTTGTCCAGATCACCGGCGCGGGCACTGCCGTCATCCTTGCCGTAGAAGAAACCGAGGTTGGCGCCCAGGGTCCAGTCGCCGATGGGTTGGGTGTGAATCAGGTTGAGGTATTGCTGGCTGTAGATGTCCTTGAGCTCGGCGTTCCACAGGCCGATTTGCGTGCGCTTTTCGTTGAACAGGTATTCGCCGCCCTGGAAGTTGAAGCGGTCCGAGGTGAACGCCGCTTTGCCGGTCATCGACATATCGCTCATGCTGCTGTCGTCACGCGGGCTGTTTTGGCGGAACTGACCGCCGTAGAGCGTCAGGCCATTGATCTCCTTCGACGTGATCTGGCCGCCGCGAAAGGTTTGCGGCAATGAGCGACCATCGTCCGAACGCAGGATCGGCAGCACCGGCATCCATTCGCCGACCTTCACTTCGGTCTGTGACAGCTTGGCCTTGAACGCTACGTTGGTGCGACCGAAGCTGTCTGCCGGGCGACCGTCGTGATCCAGCGGCAGCAGTTGCGTACCGCCGGTGCCTTTACCGCCGTCGAGCTTCACCGAGTACAGCCCCAGCACATCCATGCCGAACCCAACGGTGCCCTGGGTGAACCCGGACTTCGCGTCGAGGATGAAACTTTGCGTCCACTCTTCAGCCTTGCCCTGGGCCTTGGTCGGGTTGGTGAAGTTGCGGTTGATGTAGAAGTTGCGCAGGTTGAGGTTGACCTTGGCACCTTCGACAAAACCTGACTCTTCGGCCGTGGCGGGAAGGGCCGCGCCGGTCAGCGCGATGGCGATCAGGCCGGGAAAGACGTACTGCGCAGTGGAAGGGGTCATGTGCTCGGGTCTCTCTGATTCTTGGGGATGAAACGGGTTGATGCCGCAACCGACGGGTTGCAGACAAAAGCTTCGGATTCGAATGGAACGGGACGAGATCAGCCGGACAGGGCAGGGCGCGGGGGCATGGTGTAGAACCTGTTGTTATTGGTTTTGTGAGGCGAATGGTGCGGGGAATGAACTGGATGGTTCAATCGGGGAAAGCGGGTTTTGGGCGGTTATCGAACGCAAGATTGGGCTGGGGAATTGGTGTTGTTTGCGCCGGCTCATCGCGGCCAATGTGGTCGGCACACCCTTTCCCGCAGCCAACAAAAAGCCCACCAAAAGGTGGGCTTCTTATTTACGGCGTGATCAGAACAATTTCAGCTTCGGCGCTTCTTCTTTCAGTGGCTCGACTTTCGCCGTCTGCTCATTCCAGCCACCGCCCAGTGCCTTGTACAGATTCACGGCGCTGGTCAGTTGCGCCAGGCGATCGGTGATCAGCGCCTGTTGGGCACTGAACAGCTGACGCTGGGCATCGAGGAAGGTCAGGTTGCTGTCGACGCCAATGCGATAACGACGCTCGGCCAGACGGTAGTAGTCCTGGTTGGCGGTGACGAAATCACGCTGGGCCTGCAACTGCTCGGTGTAGGTCTGGCGGGCGGCCAGGCCGTCGGCGACTTCCTGGAAGGCCGTTTGAATGGACTTCTCGTAGTTCGCCACGCCGATGTCTTTCTGGATTTTCGAGTAATCCAGGCTGGCGCGCAGGCTGCCGGCGTTGAAGATCGGCAGATTGATTTGCGGCTGGAACAACCACGTACCCGAACCACCCTTGAACAGGCCGGAGAGATCAGGGCTCAGGGTACCGGCGTTGGCGGTCAGGCTGATGCTCGGGAAGAACGCCGCCCGTGCCGCGCCGATGTTGGCGTTGGCCGCTTTCAGGTTGTATTCGGCCTGAAGGATGTCCGGACGACGTTGCAGCAAGTCCGACGGCAGGCCGGGCGGTACGTCGCTCAGCAGGTCGTCAGACAGCGGCTTGGCTTCTCGCAGATTGGCCGGGATGCCAGTGCCGAGCAGCAGCACCAGGCTGTTTTCATCCTGGGCAACCTGACGCGTGTAACGGGCCAGTTGTGCACGGGCGTTTTCCACCGAGGTACGCGACTGAGCCAGATCCAGGGCCGAAGCTACACCCACTTCGTTGCTGCGGGAGGTGAGCTTGTAGCTCTCCTCGAACGCACCGAGGGTGTCTTGAGTGAGCTTGCGCAGCTCTTTGTCAGCCTGCCAGGTCAGGTAGGCATTTGCCACGCTGGCGACCAGGCTGATTTGCGTGCTGCGACGGCCTTCTTCAGTGGCGAAGTACTTCTGCAGCGCTTCTTCGCTCAGGCTGCGAACCCGACCGAACAGGTCGAGTTCATAAGCGCTGATGCCGACGGTGGCGGAGTAGGAACTGGTGATGCCTGCCTGACCGGTCTGCGATGCATCCGCCGGAACCCGCTGACGGCTGCCGGTGCCATTGGCCGACACGGCCGGGAACAGGTCCGCACGCTGGATGCGGTACTGCGCCGCGAACGCATCGATGTTCAGCGCCGCGACACGCAGGTCACGGTTGTTTTCCAGGGCGACCTGGATCAGCTGTTGCAACGCCGGGTCATGGAAAAACTGCTTCCAGCCCTGTTCGGCGGCGGCCTGTGCAGGCGCCTGGGTCGGCGAATACGCCGGACCTTGCGGGTACTGCGCTGCCACCGGTGCTTCAGGCTGCCGATAATCGGGTATCAGCGAGCAGCCGCTCAGCACGAAGGCCGCGACTGCGATGGAGAGTAGCGACTTGCTCATTAGCCAGCCTCTTTAGAAGGTTCAATAGCGTCGTCCTGATCGGCGGTTTTACGCTGACCAATCGACGACACGGTGACAAAGAAAAGTGGGACCCAGAAGATCGCCAGAACCGTGGCCGTGATCATACCGCCAATAACGCCGGTTCCGATCGCATGTTGGCTGCCTGAACCGGCACCAGTGGAAATCGCCAGTGGCACCACGCCGAGGACGAAAGCGAGCGAGGTCATGATGATCGGTCGCAAACGCATGCGGCAGGCTTCGATCGCCGCGTCGCGCAGGCTGCGCCCTTGCTCATGCAGTTCCTTGGCGAATTCGACGATCAGGATGGCGTTTTTCGCCGCCAGACCGATCGTCGTCAACAGGCCCACCTGGAAGTAAACGTCGTTCGACAGGCCGCGCAGACTGGTGGCCAACAGTGCACCGATGATCCCCAACGGCACCACCAACATCACCGCGATCGGGATCGACCAGCTTTCGTACAGCGCTGCCAGACACAGGAACACCATCAGCAGCGACAGGGCGTAAAGCGCCGGTGCCTGTGAGCCGGACAGCCGTTCTTCGTACGACAGACCTGTCCAGGAAATACCGACACCGGCCGGCAGTTTTTTGGCCAGGGCTTCGACTTCCGCCATGGCTTCACCGGTGGAGTAGCCCGGCGCCGGGGCACCGAGGATTTCCATCGCTTCTACGCCGTTGTAACGCGAAAGCTTCGGCGCCCCGTAGATCCACTGCCCCTTGGCGAAGGCGGAGAAGGGCACCATGGTGCCTGCGCTGTTACGCACATACCATTTCTTGATGTCTTCCGGGCTCATCCGCGAATCGGGTTGGCCTTGCACGTAGACTTTCTTCACCCGACCACGGTCGATGAAGTCGTTGACGTAGCTACTGCCCAAGGCAATCGACAAGGTGCTGTTGATGTCAGAGAGGGTAATGCCCAGCGCGCTGGCCTTCTCGTCGTCGATTTCCAGCTGATATTGCGGCTCGTCGTTCAGTCCGTTCGGACGCACCTGGTAAAGCACCTTGCTCTGTGCCGCCATGCCGAGGAACTGGTTGCGAGCTTCCATCAACTTCTCGTGACCGATACCGGCGCGGTCTTGCAGGAACACATCGAAACCGGTGGCGTTACCCAACTCCAATACCGCAGGTGGCGCGAAGGCGAACACCATGGCATCGCGGAAGGTGAAGAAGTGTTGCTGGGCACGGGCGGCGAGTTTGAACACGCTGTTTTCCGCATCCCGCTGATCCCACGGCTTGAGCATGATGAACGCCAGGCCCGAGCTTTGGCCGCGACCGGCGAAGTTGAAGCCGTTGACGGTAAACACCGACGCCACGGCGCTCGATTCCTTGTCCAGCAGGTAAGAGCGCATTTCATCGATCACCACCTGCGTGCGCTGGGCGCTGGAACCGGCCGGGGTCTGCACTTGGGCAAACAGAACGCCCTGGTCTTCTTCCGGAAGGAACGCCGTTGGAATACGGGTGAACAGCCAGATCATGCCGACGACAATGATCAGGTAGGCCAGCAGGTATGGCGCCTTGTGCGCCAGCATGTTGCCCACGCCCCGCTCGTAGCTTTTGACGCCACGGTCGAAGCTGCGGTTGAACCAGCCGAAGAAGCCGCGTTTTGGTGTGCCGTGCTCGCCTTTCGGAATGGCCTTGAGCATGGTCGCGCAAAGCGCCGGTGTGAAGATCAGGGCAACCAGCACCGACAGGGCCATGGCGGACACGATGGTGATCGAGAACTGCTTGTAGATCACACCCGTGGAGCCACTGAAGAACGCCATCGGCAGCAATACTGCCGACAGCACCAGGGCGATACCGACCAATGCACCCTGGATCTGCCCCATGGATTTCTTGGTGGCCTCCTTGGGTGACAGGCCTTCTTCGCTCATGACCCGTTCGACGTTTTCCACCACGACGATGGCGTCATCCACCAGCAGGCCGATGGCCAACACCATGCCGAACATGGTCAGGGTGTTGATGCTGAAACCGAACGCCGCGAGGATGCCGAACGTACCCAGCAATACCACCGGCACCGTCATCGTGGTGATGACCGTGGCGCGGAAGTTTTGCAGGAACAGGAACATCACCAGGAACACCAGCACGATCGCTTCGACCAGGGTTTCAACCACACCCTTGATCGATTCGGTCACCACCGGCGTGGTGTCATACGGGAACACCACTTCCATCCCTTGCGGGAAGAATGGCTTGAGCGTGTTAATGGTGTTGCGTAGCGCTTTGGCCGTGTCGAGGGCGTTGGCACCGTTGGCCAGTTTCACCGCCAGGCCGGAAGCCGGTGCACCGTTGAACTGAGCGTTGATGCTGTAGTTTTCACCGCCCAGACCCACATCGGCGACATCGGACAGACGCACTTGCGAACCGTCCTTGTTGACCTTGAGCAGGATCTTGTTGAACTGCTCGGCGGTCTGCAGACGGGTCTTGCCGATGATGGTGGCGTTCAACTGCTGGCCGGGCGCGGCAGGCAGGCCGCCCAGCTGACCGGAGGACACCTGGATGTTCTGCGCCGCGATAGCCGCTTTCACGTCCACTGGCGTCAGGCTGAAGTTGTTCAGCTTGGCCGGGTCGAGCCAGACACGCATCGCGTACTGGGAACCGAAGACCTGGAAGTCACCGACACCGGCGGTCCGCGAGATCGGGTCCTGCATGTTCGACACGATGTAGTTGGACAGGTCGTCCTTGGTCATGCTGCCGTCGCGCGACACCACGCCGATCACCAGCAGGAAGTTCTTCACTGACTTGGTCACGCGAATACCCTGTTGCTGCACTTCTTGCGGCAGCAGCGGGGTGGCCAGGTTCAGCTTGTTCTGGACCTGGACCTGCGCGGTATCGGAGTTGGTGCCTTGCTCGAAGGTCGCGGTGATGGTCATGCTGCCGTCGGAGTTACTTTCCGAGGAGACATAACGCAGGTTGTCGATACCGTTGAGCTGCTGCTCGATGACCTGCACCACGGTGTCCTGCACGGTTTGTGCGGACGCGCCTGGGTAAGTCACCTGAATTGCAATGGCCGGAGGCGCAATGCTCGGGTATTGGTTGATCGGCAGTTTGAGGATCGATAGAGCCCCGACCAGCATGATCACCAGGGCTATGACCCAGGCAAAAATCGGACGGTCGATAAAAAATCTGGACATGGTTTACTCCCCTTTGCCGCTGGAAGCCTTGCTAGCTGCCTGTGCGGGGGCCGGGTTCTTTGCGCCAACGTTAGTCGCCTCGGTGGCCTTGACTTCAATGCCAGGTTTGACGAATTGCAGTCCTTCGGTGATCAGGCGGTCGCCGGCCTTCAGGCCGTCTTCGATCAGCCATTGGCTGCCGACAGTGCGGCTGGCCTTGAGCTGACGCAGTTCGACCTTGTTGTCCGGACCGACGACCAGCGCGGTCGGGGTGCCTTTGAGGTCGCGGGTCACGCCTTGTTGCGGTGCCAGAATGGCGGCGGCGTTGACGCCGGCCTGAAGCTGGGCGTGAACGAACATGCCAGGCAGCAGGGTGTGATCCGGGTTGGGGAACACCGCACGCAAGGTCACGGAGCCAGTGGTCTGGTCAACCGAGACTTCGGAGAACTCGAGCTTGCCGTCCAGCTTGTACTGGCTGCCGTCTTCGAGGGTCAGCTTGACCGCGGCCGAGTTGTCGCCGGCCTTTTGCAGGCGACCGCTTTCCAGTTCGCGGCGCAGTTCAAGCAGCTCCACGGAAGACTGGGTGACGTCGACGTAGATCGGGTCGAGTTGCTGGATCACCGCCATGGCGTCCGCTTGACCGCTGGTGACCAGAGCGCCTTCGGTCACGTTGGAGCGGCCGATGCGACCGGACAGTGGCGCGTACACTTTGGTGTAGCGCACATTGATCTGGGCGCTTTGCAGCGCGGCTTCCGATTGCAACCGGTTGGCCAGGGCCGTGTCGTATTCCTGACGGCTCACCGCCTGTTCGTCGACCAGTTGCTTGTAGCGATCGGAGATCGATTTGGTCTGCTGCAGATTGGCTTCGGCGCTTTTCAACGTGGCTTCATAGACGGCTGGATCGATCTGATACAGCTGCTGACCGGCCTTGACGTCGCCGCCTTCCTTGAACAGGCGCTTGAGAATGATGCCATTGACCTGAGGGCGAACTTCGGCGATGCGATAGGCGCTGGTGCGGCCCGGCAGCTCGGACGTCAGGGTAAAGGCTTGGGGTTGCAAGGTTACAACGCCGACCTGAGGGGGTGGCGCGGCCGGTGCCGCTTCTTCCTTTTTGCATCCGCTGAGCAGCGATGCCAAGGCGACGGCAGTGACCAGAGCGGTAACAGCTGGCTTGAATTGCATGAAAATCCTCGGGTCAGGCGCGCAAATTGCGCACTAGAAATGTGTAAGGGTAAAAAATGTGCGCTGAGTGGATAAGTAGCTTGCTAAGGAATATACTTACGTTCATGGTTGTTTGTAAATACCTTGGCTGCGTACCCACATCGTTACAAAAGCCGTTTCAAAGGTTCGAATTGTAGGCCGGGGACGACACCCAAGAGCGTTCGCCCCACTTTTATTCAGCGGCTGTTCAGGCATCGCTGAAGCACCCTGATTGAGGTTGTACTGCCATGGTCCGTCGTACCAAAGAGGAAGCTCAGGAAACCCGTAGCCAGATACTCGAAGCGGCAGAAAAGGCCTTTTACGAACGGGGCGTAGCACGCACCACGCTGGCGGACATCGCGACGCTGGCGGGCGTGACGCGCGGGGCCATCTACTGGCATTTCAGTAACAAGGCGGATCTGGTGCAGGCCATGCTCGATACATTGCATGAGCCGCTGGATGAAATGGCCAAGGCGAGTGAAAGCGAAGATGAACTCGACCCACTGGGTTGCATGCGCAAGCTGCTGATTCATTTGTTTCATCAAGTTGCCCTGGACCCGAAAACCCGACGCATCAATGAGATTTTGTTTCACAAGTGCGAATTCACCGATGAAATGTGCGATCTGCGCCAGCAGCGCCGGGAGGTCAGCCTCGATTGCAATGTGCGTATCGGCCTGGCCCTGAGTAATGCGGTGAATCGGGGGCAGTTGCCGGACAACCTCGACACGGCCCGCGCGGCCATCAGTCTGCATGCCTACATCGATGGCATTTTGTATCAGTGGCTATTGGCGCCCGACAGCTTTCAACTGCATACCGAAGCCGAGCGTTGGGTCGATGCAGCGTTGGACATGCTGCGCCTGAGCCCCAGCCTGCGCAAATGAAACAAAATGCTTAATTGGATCCGAATCTGTCAATAGACGCGGGCGAAGATCAACACGTCGCCCGCGTTGTTGTGATGGAGTGCTTTTATATACGGACGCGCTCCGGGATGACAGGTAGCGAGCTACGTATTTTGTAGGAAATTTGTGTCGCAGATGTGAAAAGGTGAGAGTGATCCCGAATGGTCGCTGCTTCAGCCGAGCGTGATTTCCACCTCGAAGCTGAACGGTTCTTCCTCTGCCATGCGGGTGATTCTGGTTGAACAATCGATCCTGGATGAGCCAATGGAAGTGACGGTATTTTTTACCGTTGCCCTGTGTCTTG
This sequence comes from Pseudomonas sp. NFX71, assembly GCF_048079215.1. Lineage (NCBI taxonomy): Bacteria > Pseudomonadati > Pseudomonadota > Gammaproteobacteria > Pseudomonadales > Pseudomonadaceae > Pseudomonas > Pseudomonas sp. NFX71. The sequence goes on from NZ_CP182230.1 coordinate 3,431,765, forward strand.
GCGAAATGACGCCGAAGGATTTGTTCATGATCATGCCCAGGTCAAAACGGACCCCGACGTTCTGATCGATAAAATCAACGAACTGATTGAACATGATTTTATTTTTGGGCCAAGGGTAACCGTACGTATAGGCGAAATCGGATTTCAATGCGGTTTTTGTGCGAGGGGGAAGCTGGAATGACTGGCGCTCTGATGTGTGCAAAGGCAGGCTGGTTTGTGCAATTTTAAAAGTGTGCGGCGTGTTGTTAATGAGCTTGACGATCACGCGAGTGGTCTTCGTGCTTTTATCTTCATTTCGCCACAGCTCGATGCTCTGTTTCAGCGCACGCTCTGACTCAATCCCTTCAAGAAAGTCGATTAACTCGACCTTGGCGACCCCGATCAACTCGTCCAGTGCCTGCTGATTTTCCTCGCTGAAAAACAGCGGTGTCAGGTTGTACAGTGTGCCAATGGAGGTGTAGTTGAAAAACGATAGCAAGTCTTCGTGCGGGTTACTGGTTTGTTTGATGTCATTCATATCGATTCCTTTCGATCAAATTAGGGGACGCTGAAAGTAACCTCGCTCTAAGTTCTGCTGCAATGAAGAGGTTGTTTCATGAGTTGAGCGTTATTAAATAAAAAACCCCAGGTATTTCTACCCGGGGCTTTTTTATACAGGCAGGACTTACATCATTGGATAGTCGATGTAACCCACCGGACCTTTGGCATAAAACAATTCCGGACGTGCTTCGTTCAGCGGTGCATCGGCCTTCAAACGTGCAGGCAAGTCCGGGTTGGCAATGAACGGCACGCCGAAGGCGACCGCGTCAGCCTTGCCACTGGCCAGCCAGGCGTTGGCGCTGTCCTTGGTGAAGCGTTCGTTGACGATGTAGGGGCCGCCGAAGGCTTCTTTCAATTGTGGGCCAAGGCTGTCGCCGGCTTCTTTTTCGCGCGAGCAGATGAACGCAATGCCACGTTTGCCCAGCTCGCGAGCGACGTAGGTGAAAGTCTCGGCCAGGTTGTCGTCGCCCATGTCATGGGAGTCGGCGCGCGGTGCCAGGTGCACACCGACGCGGCCGGCGCCCCAGACTTCGATCGCTGCGTCAGTCACTTCCAGCAACAGGCGAGCACGATTTTCCAGGGAGCCGCCGTAGTTGTCGGTGCGCTGGTTGGTGCTGCTTTGCAGGAATTGGTCGAGCAGGTAACCGTTGGCACCGTGGATTTCCACGCCGTCAAAACCGGCCGCCTTGGCGTTTTCTGCACCGGTGCGATAGGCGTCGACGATATCGGCGATTTCAGCGGTTTCCAGAGCACGCGGCGTTGGGTAGTCGGCCAGTGGGCGAACCAGGCTGACGTGACCCTTTGGCTGGATGGCGCTCGGTGCGACCGGCGCTTCACCGTTCAGGTACGACTCGTGGGACACCCGGCCAACGTGCCACAGTTGCAGGAAGATCTTGCCGCCCGCGCCGTGGATCGCTTTGGTCACGTTGGCCCAGCCGCGCACCTGGTCGTTGGACCAGATACCCGGAGTATCAGGGTAGCCGACGCCCATCGGCGTGACCGAGGTGGCTTCGCTGAGGATCAGGCCGGCCGAGGCACGTTGCACGTAGTACTCGGCCATCAGCGCGTTCGGCACTCGGCCTTCGTCGGCGCGGCAGCGGGTCAGCGGCGCCATGATGATGCGGTTGGCCAACTCGAGGTCGCCCAGTTTGATCGGATCGAAAATAGTCGTCATGAAATGCACCCTCGTGAGGTATCAGTGAGTCAGTTGGTAGCAGAGGCCAGTTCGGGATTACCGCTCTGACGGAAAGTAATCAGGGTCACCAGCAGGGCGAGTACCGCCAGTGCGGCGGCCGCGAGAGGTACGCTGGTCAGGCCGTAGCCGTGGGCGATGACGCTGCCGCCGACCCAGGCGCCGAGTGCGTTGCCGACGTTGAACGCGCCGATGTTCAGGGTCGACACCAGGTTCGGTGCAGCCTTGCCGTAGGTCACCACGTTCACTTGCAGGGCTGGCACGGCGGCGAAGCACGCGGTAGCCCAGAGGAACAGGGTGATTTCGGTCGGGATCAGTGCAACGCTGGTCCAGGTCAACACGGTGGAGACCACCGCCATGCTGATGAACACGCCGATCAGCGTCGCCGCCAGGCCTTTGTCCGCCAGCTTGCCGCCGATGATGTTGCCGACGGTCAGGCCCAGGCCGATGAGCATCAGGGTCCAGGTCACGCCGCGTGGCGAGACTCCGGTCACTTCGCCCAACAGCGGTGCGACGTAGGTGAACAAGGTGAACACCGATGCCGCGAACAATGCCGTCATGCTCAACGACAGCCAGATGCCGGCGCCTTTGAGTGCGCGCAGTTCGGCGCGCATGTCGAGTTTTTCTTCGTCGCGCTTGGCTGGCAGGAAGCGGATCAGGCCGATCAGGGCAATTACGCCGATCACGGTCACGGCCCAGAAGGTCGAGCGCCAGCCGGCGTGTTGACCGAGCGCGGTGCCCAGTGGCACGCCGAGGACATTGGCCAGGGTCAGGCCGGTAAACATCAGGGCCACGGCCGAAGCGCGTTTGTTCGCCGGGACCAGGCCTGCTGCCACCACCGAGCCGATGCCGAAGAAGGCGCCGTGGCAGAGGGCAGTCACCACCCGGGCAAACATCAGTACGTTGTAGTCACTGGCCACGGCGCAGAGCAGATTGCCGATGATGAAGATGCCCATCAACGCCACCAGGGCGGCCTTGCGTGGCAGCTTCGCGGTGGCCAGTGCCATGAACGGCGCACCGATGGCCACGCCGAGGGCGTAACCGGTCACCAGCCAGCCGGCACCGGGGATCGACACGCCGAGGTCGGCCGCCACATCGGGCAGCAGGCCCATGATGACGAACTCGGTGGTGCCGATGGCAAAGGCGCTCAAGGCCAGAATGAGGAGCGAGAGGGGCATGGGTGATTCCTTATCGGCGTACTGACGTAAAGGGTCAGAGCTCTTTGCTGAAGGTGCTGAGGAATGCCTGGATGGTTTCCTCGTTGCGTTTGAAAAAGTGCCACTGGCCGACTTTGCGGCTGCTGATCAGGCCCGCGCGTTGCAGGGTCGCCAGGTGAGCGGACACCGTGGACTGCGACAAGCCGCAGCGTTGATCGATCTGACCGGCGCAGACACCGTGCTCATTGCTGTGAGACTGATCGGGAAATTCGACGTCCGGGTTTTTGAGCCAGTGCAGGATTTCTCGCCGTACCGGGTGTGCCAGGGCTTTTATTATTTCGTCGAGGTCGAGGTTCATGGTGTGGGGGCTCGTGATGTGAATAACGCTATATCGCGATGGACCGAACTTTAAATCGTTAGTTCGCGATATACCAATATGATTTTGCTCTGATAACCGTGTAAATCGGTATATCGGGTTATAACGATACGATGAGTGTAAAGACCAGCCTGGGCGGTGCTAAGCTGCGCCCATGAACTATCTCGCACATCTTCACCTCGGTGGCCAGCGTCCCGGTCAATTGCTCGGCAGTCTGTATGGCGATTTCGTCAAGGGTCGGCTGCAGGGGCAGTTCGACCCGGAGGTCGAGGCGGCCATCCAGCTGCATCGCAGCATCGACGTGTTTACCGACCGCCATCCGTTGGTGGATGTGGCACTGTCGCGGTTTTCCCTGACCCGCCGGCGTTACGCCGGGATCGTGCTCGATGTGTTTTTTGACCATTGCCTGGCGCGGGACTGGACGCTGTATGCCGACCGGCCACTGGCGCTGTTCACTAGCGACGTGTATCGGGTGCTGTCCAATGAGCCGCAATTGCCGGAGCGATTGGCAAGGATCGCGCCGCACATGATGGCAAATGACTGGTTGGGTTCTTACCGGGAGTTCGACGTGCTGGAGCAGGTTTTGCGGGGGATTTCGCGGCGGCTGACCAAGCCTGAGGAGTTGGCGGCGGCGATGCAGGAGTTGCGGGTGTTGTATGAGCCGTTGAGCGAGGATTTTCGGTTGTTCTACCCTCAACTTCAGCTCTTTGTGCAGAAACATCCAGCAAAATAAGCCCTGTGGGAGCGAGCCTGCGCGCGATTGCGGTCTGTCATCCAACATAGTTGTCGACTGATACACCGCTATCGCGAGCAGGCTCCCACAGGGGATTTGTGTTTTTCCGGGGGGAATTGCGTCAGGCCGCGATAGCCGGCCGCATCGGAACCTGCTGTTTCTCCGGAATCGCCCCAAACAATGCCTTCTGCACCGCCTGCTGTGCTTCAAACGCCAGCGCCGCCCTTTCGCGACCTTCACAAGCGATCGGCTTGAGCAGATGAATCTCCACCTCACCCCGATCATTGGCAAACAAGCGCATCAGGTGCGAGAGCAAATCATCGTCGCCAATGAACGGTGCCAGCGAGTCCACTTGACTCTCGCGCAGATAACGAATCGCTACCGGCTGCAGCTTCACTTGCGAATCAATCGCCGCCGACAGCAAGCGACCATGAAAGGTGCGCAACGAACGGCCATCGGTGGTGGTGCCCTCCGGAAACATCAGCAACGCATGTTCCTGTTCCAGATGACGGGTCATCTGTTTGCGGATCAACTGGCTGTCGCCTGAACCACGACGGATAAACAGGCTGCCAGCCTTGGCCGCCAACCAGCCCGCTACCGGCCAGGTACGCACTTCGGCTTTTGACAGAAACGACAGCGGCGTCAGCATGCCCAGCAGCGGGATGTCGGTCCAGGACACATGGTTGCTGACCCAGAGCATCGATTCCTTCGGCAATTCACCGTGCACGGTCACGCGAAAGGGCAGGGCATTGGCCAGCCGCGCCATGAAGAAACGCGACCAACGCTGACGGCGGACCATCGAATGGGCGATGCCCACGCGTTCGAACAGCCCAAAGATGCTGGCCATGCTCAAGCCCAGCGCAACCACCACCAACACTCGCGCAATCCGCGCGTACACCCGCAGACGGCTCATTACACAGCCGCCTTGAAGTGCTTGGCGTAGCGCGGGCAGAGTTCGTCGCGCTTGAGCAGGATGAACACGTCGGCCACCTGGAAATCTTCATCCCAGCACGGCTCGCCGCAGATCTTCGCACCGAGGCGCATGTAGGCCTTGAGCAGCGGCGGCATTTCCGCGATGACGTTGGAGGGGATGTCTAAAACAGGCAGCGGTTTTTTCGGTTCGGCGCGCAGGTTTTCGGTGCACAGGTAACGTTCGCGCAGACGCTGCATGATCGCGTGGGCCTGAATGCCGCCGTCCTGCATCGGGATGCTCGCGCAACCCATCAAATAGCTGTAGCCGCCCTGGTTCAGGACTTCGGCCAGTTCACCCCAAAGCACGGCGATGGTGCCGCCGTTGCGGTAGGCCGGGTCGACGCAGGTGCGACCGATTTCAAGGATCGGGCCTTTGAGGTGGACCAGGCCGTGCAGGCTGAATTCTTCTTCGCTGTAAAACCTGCCCAGGCTGCTGGCGGCGGTGTGGTCGAGCAAGCGAGTGGTTGCCACCAGGCGTCCGGTGTTCAGGTCACGCACGCCGATATGGGCGCAGTGAACATCATAGTCATCCATGTCCAGACCCAGTTCCGCGCCCTTCAGCTTGGCGTTGAACTCGCCGCTGAACACGTTGAAGCGCAAAGCCTGGGCTTCCTGCAAGGCCTCGGCGCCCACCAGGCGTTCGGCTTGCAGGCGGCGTTCGTTGCCGGTGTCGCTGATGCGGGCGATCTGAGTCATTGCGAATCTCCGTGCGGGCTGGTCACCCGTCTTGGGTTAGAGCCGATCGACTTTCTTTATGCGGCCGTGTTGTGCAAAGTCAGGCTATGTAGCCCCGGTGTCATCGCCATGAAGCTTTGGTGATGCTTATATGACAGCCCATGAGGAGCCTCTTATGCCCTGGCAAACCCTGTTGAAACGTCACGATCGCTTGCCCGCCAACCCGGACCTCGCAGAGGGTTTCGCGACCTTGTTGCAGCAGTTGGGCGCGGTCACGCCGTTCGAGCTGGCGGTGGTTGGTGGACGTCTGATGGCAACACCGGGGCTGGCCTTTCTGGTGGGTTATCAGGCGGCGTTGCGCATGCTCTGGCCGAGCGCGCCGCCTAGCCTCGGCGCGTTGTGCGCGACCGAACAGCGCAGCCTGCGGGTGGCGGACATGCAGACACGTCTGACTGACCTGCGCCTGAGCGGGCGCAAGGATTTCGTCACCGCCGGCGATGCTGCGGACTGGCTATTGATTGCCGCCCGCAGTGAAGGACCCGGCGAGGCTCCGCGCTTGAGCCTGGCCGTCGTTTATCCCGGCGAACCGGGTGTGCGGGTGGAAAAGCTCCCGGCGATCCCGCTGATGCCGGACATCAGCCACGGTCGGTTGTTTCTCGAGAGCGCCTTGTGTGAATTGCTGGCGGGGGATGGCTGGGACGCGTACGTCAAACCGTTCCGGACGCTGGAAGATGTCTATGTGCTGAGCGCCATGACGGCGTGGTTGTATGGGGTGGGTCAGGACAGTGACTGGCCGCAGGGCTTGTCATTGCGTTTGCTGGCGCTGTTGGCCGGGTGCGCGGAAGTCAGCCGGCAGGCGCCGAACAACCCGGCCGGGCATGTGTTGTTGGGCGGGTTGTTTGCGCAGTTTGAGGGGTTGAAGGTTGAAGTGAATCAAGCGTTGGCCGATGGACCGCCGGAGTGGGCGGTGATGTGGCAGCGGGATCAGGCGGTGATGGATCTGGCGGCGGGGGCACGGGGGAAGCGGTTGGCCAAGGCACTTGCCGGATATTCGCTGAATTGACCGCGATGGCGGGCGGCACGGTCAACACAAACTTCAAAACTGTCATCTACCTCGACTAGGCTCAGCAGGTTCAACTTTCCGAGCCCCCTCCATGTTCAAAGGCTTGCCCCTGCTGTTCATGCTGCTAAGTCTCACAGCCCAGGCCGAAAACTGGCCCGCCGAGCAATGGTCCACCGGCCCGGCCCTCAGCGGCCCGGCCATTCAAGCCCTGGAAACCTACGCCTTCCCACCCCGCGACGAGAGCGACCGAAAAGGTATCCGCACTGACGCCTTGCTGGTGATCCGCGACGGCCAGTTGATTTACGAACGCTACGCCGGCCCGACCACTGCCGAGACGCCGCACCTGACCTGGTCGGTCAGCAAAAGCCTGATGGCCGCGGTCCTCGGCGTGGCCTATGGCGAAGGCCTGTTCAGGCTCCAGGACCCGGTGCTGAAATACTATCCGGCGCTGACAAACCACCCGGCAATCACCCTGGCCGATCTGCTGCACTGGGCCTCCGGCCTGGACTGGCAGGAAGACTACGAATACGCCCCGCTGAAGTCGTCGGTGGTGGCGATGCTTTACACCCGCGGTCATCGCGACATGGCCGCATTCACGGCCGATCACGCCGAGTATGCGCAACCCGGCCAGACCTTTCGGTATTCCAGTGGCGACAGCAATTTGCTGGCCGCCGCGCTGAAAAACATCGTCGGCCCGGCCCGGTATGCCGACTATCCATGGACTGCGCTGTTCGAACCCTTGGGCATTCGCCACGCCGTTTGGGAAACTGACGCCACGGGTACTTTCGTCGCCTCGTCATACGCCTACCTCACCGCGCGCGACTTGGCGCGAGTCGGCCTGTTGATGGCCCGCGACGGTCGTTGGGGCGACCGGCAATTGCTGCCCAAGGATTGGGTCGCCTTCAACCTCCAGCCTTTCGACCGCTATCGAGCCCATCAGGACGAGGCGGTGCCTGGCGGTCATTGGTGGCTCAATCGTGCCGCGGAGGGTGCCGCACAACCCTGGCCCGATGCCCCCGCCGACACCTTCGCCGCACTCGGGCATTGGGGCCAGGCGATGTACGTGATCCCCAGTGAGCACCTGGTGATCGTGCGTTACGGCGATGATCGCGACGGCAGTTATCGACACAACGAACTGCTCAGACTCGCGCGCCTGGCAGTCGCCGGGAAGGTGCAGCCATGAATCGCCGCCCTTTTGTCCGCCGTCGACCGTTCAGCTCGCTGGGGTTGATCCTGCTGATCGCCTTGCTCGGCTGGATCTGGCAGGAACGGGTGGCGCTGTGGGCGTTCCCGGACATCATCAGCGCCTACACCGCCAAGGAATACTGCTCGTGCCGCTATGTGATGAATAACGACGTCGAGTATTGCCATGGCTATGTCAAACAGTGGCTGCCTACCAGCAGCTTTACCGATGACCCCGCCAGAAAACGAATTACCGTCAGCGGGATGGGGCGCAGCAACAGCGCCGAGTGGGGCGGCGAACGCCAGGGCTGTCGGTTGATGCCTTGAACAGATCGCAGCCTGCGGCAGCTCCTACAGGGATTGTGTGTCCACCCATGCAAACAGTGATGTAACCCGATCTTGTAGGAGCTGCCGCAGGCTGCGATCTTTTGATCTTCGCGGTTTGCAATGCGCTCACGGGCGGTTAAGGTTCGTGCAGGTTTATTTCCCCACGAGTCTTTATGTTCAAGCGGTCCCTTATCCAAACCCTGGCCTTTGTGCTGCTGACCGGTGCCACACTCTCGGCCCAGGCCAATTGGTACCTGGACGGCGAGTCTTCACGGCTGTCGTTCGTCAGCACCAAAAACGCCAACATTTCCGAAGTGCAGCGCTTTCTGGTGCTGCATGGCAAGGTCAGTCCCAAAGGCCTGGCCGAGGTGGAAGTCGAGCTGGAATCGGTGAACAGCGGCATCCCTTTGCGTGACGAACGCATGCGCAAGGAACTGTTCGAGATCCAGACCTTCCCCGAAGCCTTGATCACCGCGCAGATTGATCTGCGCCCGATCAACGACCTCGCGCCCGGTGCGCAACTCGAATTGCGTTTGCCGGTGACCGTCAATCTCCATGGCAAACAACACGACTACAACGCCGAACTGCTGGCGACCCGTCTCGATGACCGGCGCTTTCAGGTGGTGACGCTCGAACCGCTGGTGATCAACGCCGCGGATTTCGATCTGGCGCCAGGGCTGGACAGTTTGCGCAAGCTCGCCGGTTTGTCGGCGATCAGTCTGTCGGTGCCGGTGGGTGCGGTACTGATTTTCACGGCGCGCTGACATGGCCGGCGCGATTTTTCCCTGGCGTGAAGGCAACAGCTTCGAGCTGCTGATCGACGGTCCGCAGTTTTTCCCGCGCATGCTGGTCGCCATCGCTCGCGCTGAGGAACAAGTCGAACTGGAGCTGTACCTGGTGGAGGCGGGCGCCTGTGCCGAGGCCATGGTTCAGGCATTGGTCCAGGCCGCCGAGCGGGGAGTTCGTGTGCGCTGCCTGTTCGATGATTATGGCAGCCTCGCGTTTACCCTGACCTTGCGTCAGCGGCTGATGGCGGCGGGCGTGGAGCTGCGTTTCTACAATCGCCTGAGCTGGCGGCGCTGGGTCGGCAATTTCTATCGCGATCATCGCAAACTGTTGCTGGTCGATCAGAGCATGGCGGTGGTCGGTGGCACCGGTGTCACCGATGAATTCTGGACGCCAGGCGAAGACACCAGCGAATGGCATGAGGTGATGGTGGAAATTACCGGCCCTCTGGTCATCGACTGGCAGTTGCTGTTCGACCGCCAATGGATCGCCAACCGCCACCGCCGCGCTTGGAAACCTGCTGCGCATTTCGGCCTGCCACGATTGCCGCGCGTGCCGTCCACAGGCGAGGGCATGGGCCGGGTGGCGTATGCCGACGCCCGTCAGCACCGCGACATTTTGCAATCGCTGGTTCGTGCGCTGAACAGCGGACAAAAGCGAATCTGGCTGGCCACGCCGTATTTTCTGCCGACGTGGAAAGTACGCCGCTCGTTGCGTCGGGCCGCCGGTCGAGGCGTTGATGTACGTTTGCTGCTGACCGGGCCGCGCACCGATCACCCCTCGGTGCGCTACGCCGGGCATCGCTACTACCCGCGATTGCTCAAGGCCGGGGTGCAGATTTTCGAATACCAGCCGTGTTTCCTGCACCTGAAAATGGTGCTGGTCGATGACTGGGTGAGCATTGGTTCGTGCAATTTCGATCACTGGAATCTGCGTTTCAACCTGGAAGCCAACCTTGAAGCACTGGACCCCGGGTTGACGCGGGCGGTGGCGGCGAGTTTCGAACGGGACTTTGCGTTGAGCCAGGAGGTGAGCCTGGAAGCATGGAAACGCCGACCGTTGTGGCGACGTGTGAAGCAGAGGGTGTGGGGATGGGTGGATCGGCTGGTGGTGAATCTGCTGGATCGACGGGGCTGAACCCAGTCTCCTCAACACCCCAAAACCACTGTGGGAGCGAGTCTGCTCGCGATGAGGCCATAACATTCAACATCATTGTTGACTGTCAGGCCGCCATCGCGAGCAGGCTCGCTCCCACAGGTTTTTGTGGTGTTTGAATAATTACAGCAGTTCAAAACTCTGCTGCGTCACGTCCTGGGAGTCCAGGCCGATCTGCACGTTGAACTTGCCTGGCTCCGCCGCGTACTTGAGCTGGGCATTGAAGAACTTCAGGTCATCCTCGGTGATGGTGAAGTGCACGACTTTCTGCTCACCGGCCTTGAGCGTGATTTTCTGGAAGTTCTTCAGTTCCTTGATCGGCCGGATCATCGAGCCGGTGACGTCCTGGATGTACAACTGCACCACGGTTTCGCCATCACGCTTGCCGGTGTTTTTCACCATGACGCTGGCGTCGAGCTTGCCGGTCTTGTTCAGCGTGGTCGATGACAGGGCCATGTCGGTCAGGCTGAAATCGGTGTAGCTCAGACCGAAGCCGAACGGGAACAGGGGACCGGTGGTGTCATCGAAATACTGCGAGGTGTAGTTGCCCGGTTTGCCCGGTGTGAATGGCCGGCCAATGCTCAGGTGGTTGTAGTAGGTCGGAATCTGGCCCACCGAACGCGGGAAGGTGATCGGCAGTTTGCCCGACGGGTTGTAGTCGCCGAACAGCACATCGGCGATGGCGTTGCCGCCTTCGGTGCCGCTGAACCATGTTTCCAGGATTGCGTCCGCCTGGTCTTTCTCTTCGAGAATCGACAGCGGACGGCCGTTCATCAACACCAGCACCAGCGGTTTGCCGGTGGCTTTCAACGCCTTGATCAGATCGCGCTGGTTGGCCGGGATGTTGATATCGGTGCGGCTCGACGATTCGTGGGACATGCCACGGGACTCGCCCACCGCTGCCACCACCACATCGGCATCCTTGGCGGCTTTCACTGCTTCGTCGATCAGCACTTGCGCCGAACGCGGATCGTCCACCACTTCCGGGGCGTCGAAGTTGAGGAAGTTCAGGTAATCCAGGACCTTCTTGTCGCTGGTGATGTTGGCGCCACGGGCGTAGATCAGCGTCGATTTATCGCCCAGCGCGCGGGTCATACCGTCAAACAGAGTGACCGATTGAGCCGGACGGCCAGCGGCAGCCCAACTGCCCATCATGTCGATCGGTGCTTTGGCCAGCGGACCGACCAGCATGATTTTCGCGGTTTTCTTCAGCGGCAGGGTTTCGCCCTGGTTCTTCAGCAGCACCAGGCTGCGGCGCGCAACGTCGCGGGCCTCGGCACGGTGCAGGCGGCTGTCGGCGTAAGTGTCGGCCGGATCATCCTCTGCCTTGCCGATGCGCAGGTACGGGTCCTTGAACAGGCCCATGTCGTACTTGGCTGCGAGCACTTCGCGGACGGCGTTATCGATGTCTTTCTGTTCGATCTCGCCCGCCTTCAACAGCCCCGGCAGCTCTTTGCCGTACAGGGTGTCGTTCATGCTCATGTCGATGCCAGCCTTGATCGCCAGCTTCGCGGCTTCGCGACCATCACGAGCGACGCCGTGCTTGATCAGCTCGAAAATCGCCCCATGGTCGCTGACTGCCAGGCCCTTGAAGCCCCATTCCTTGCGCAGCAAGTCGTTCATCAGCCAGGTGTTGGCCGTGGCGGGTACGCCATTGATCGAGTTCAACGCGACCATCACGCCGCCGGCACCGGCGTCAATCGCCGCGCGGTACGGCGGCAGGTAGTCCTGGTACATCTTGACCGGGCTCATGTCGACGACGTTGTAGTCACGACCACCCTCGACCGCGCCGTACAAGGCAAAGTGCTTGACGCTGGCCATGATGCTGTCGGCTGCGTTCGCGCCAGAGCCCTGAAAAGCCTTGACCATCACGCCGGCGATGCGCGACACCAGATAAGTGTCTTCGCCGAAGCCTTCGGAAGTCCGACCCCAACGCGGGTCGCGGGAGATGTCGACCATTGGCGCGAAGGTGATGTCGAGGCTGTCCGCCGCGGCTTCCTTGGCGGCAATGCGCCCGGACAGGCCGATGGCGTCCATGTCCCAGCTCGACGCCAGCGCAATCGGGATCGGGAAAATGGTGCGATGGCCGTGGATCACGTCATAGGCGAAGAACATCGGGATCTTCAACCGGCTGCGCATGGCCGCGTCCTGCATCGGACGGTTTTCCGGGCGGGTGATGGAGTTGAACGTGCCGCCGATGTTGCCAGCGGCGATTTCCTTGCGGATCATCTCCCGAGGCATTTCCGGGCCGATGCTGATCAGGCGCAACTGGCCGATTTTTTCATCGAGGGTCATTTGCTTCATCAGGTTGCTGATGAAGGCGTCCTTGTTCTCCAGGGGTGCAGGGGTCGTGGCGGCCAATAGGTTATGACTGGCCAGGCTGACGAACAGGCCCAGCAAACACAGCTTCTTCATGAATGGTTTTCTCTAAAGCCTAAACGGCGGGGAATACGCGCCGGTCAGCCAAAATTTAGGGAGCGACTATTGTTGTTCAGGTAAATGCAGCACACTTCTGCGTGTCTTTGCGCTGGGGCATCTTTTAGCCCATTGGCTCGATGCAATCCAGTGGCGGCGGCAGATTATGCCCCAAGAGGCGGTCCAGAAGGTCGCTGGTTGTTTTTTCAACGGAATGTACAAGGGAGCGTCAAACCAGATGAATGTACGACACCACACTCGGTCAAGCCTGCGGATCGCAGCCTTGATGTTGCTGACCACGTTGCTGGCCGGTTGCGGCATCAACAACATTCCGACCCTCGACGAACAGGCCAAGGCCGCCTGGGGCCAGGTGCAGAACCAGTATCAGCGTCGCGCCGACCTGATCCCCAACCTGGTGGAAACCGTCAAGGGCTACGCCAAGCATGAAGAGGAAACCCTGACAGCGGTGATCGAAGCCCGGGCCAAGGCCACGTCGATCCAGGTGGATGCCAGCACCCTCGACAATCCCGAGAAGCTCAAGCAGTTCCAGCAAGCGCAGGATCAGCTGACCGGCGCCTTGAGTCGTTTGATGGTGGTGTCCGAACGCTATCCGGATCTCAAGGCCAACCAGAATTTCCTCGCGTTGCAATCGCAGCTGGAAGGCACCGAGAATCGCATCGCCGTGGCGCGTCGTGATTTCATCCTCGCGGTGCAGAAGTACAACACCGAAATCCGTACTTTCCCGGGGCGCTTGTGGCACACCGTGATGTACAGCGATCTGCCGATTCGTGAAACCTTCGAAGCCACCAGCCCCGGTGCCGAGAAAGCACCGGAAGTGAAGTTCTGACCGGCCTGATGCATTACCACGGATGAGGTTGCCAATGCGTTTGTTGAAAGTGGGCCTGGCGCTGTTGCTTTGGGTGTTTGTCGCCACGGCGCAAGCCGAGCTGAAGTTTCCGCAGCTGACCGGGCGGGTGGTGGATAACGCCCAATTGATTGAACCCTCAGTGCGCGAGCAGTTGACGCAACAGCTCAACGCCCATGAAAAAGCCACCGGTGAACAATTGGTGGTGGTGACGTTGCCGGACCTGCAGGGCACTGACATTGCAGACTTCGGCTATCAGCTCGGTCGCCACTGGGGCATCGGGCAGAAGGACAAGAACAACGGTGCGCTGCTGATCGTCGCTCGCGACGAGCGCCGGTTGCGGATCGAAGTCGGTTATGGCCTGGAAGATCGCCTGACCGATGCGCAGAGTTCGGTGATCATCAACCAGGTGATCACCCCGGCATTCAAGACCGGCAACTTCAGCAAGGGTATCAGCGACGGGGTCGCGGCGATGCTGGTGGTATTGGGCGGCAGTCCGCTGGATGAGCCGTCGACGGTGTACGACTCCGGCGGCAATCAGGAGAGTGACTTCGTTTCGCGGCATCCCGGGGTGTTTGTGTTCCTGGTGTTGCTGTTCATCCTGACGATATTCGTCTTGCAGATGTTCGGGATCCTGCCGGCTGGCCGAGGTGGCTCGGGCGGCTCGAGTGGTGGTTTCGGCGGTGGTGGATTTGGCGGCGGCGGTGGAGGCGGGGGCTTCAGCGGCGGTGGGGGCAGTTTCGGGGGCGGCGGTTCGTCGGGCGGCTGGTGATAACAACAATGAACGGGCATTCGTAAAATGGCACTACTGACTGAACACGAACAACGCAAAGTCGCCGAGGCAATTGCCCGGGTCGAGCGCGACACCGACGCCGAACTGGTGACCGTGCTCGCGGCCCGCGCCGACGACTATGCGTACATCCCGCTGCTATGGGCCAGCTTGCTGGCGCTGGTGGTGCCGGGTGTCGTGCATTACCTGACCGGCTGGCTGACCATGCACAGCCTGCTGCTGGTGCAATGGGTCACCTTCATCGTGTTGTGCCTGGTGTTCCGTATTCCGAAAGTCACCACCCATTTGATCCCGCGCTCCGTACGTCACTGGCGCGCCTCGAACCTGGCGCGTCGGCAGTTTCTGGAGCAGAACCTGCACCACACCGTGGGCAGTACGGGCATGCTGATTTTCGTTTGCGAGGCCGAGCGTTATGTGGAAATCCTGGTGGATGAAGGGATTTCCAAACGGCTGGACAACAAGAACTGGGACGCGATTGTGGCGGCGTTCACCCAGCAGGTGAAGCAGGGGCAGACGTTGCAGGGGTTTGTGACGTGTGTCGAAGCGTGTGGCGAATTGCTCAAGGTGCACGTGCCGGTGACGCATGTGAGGAATGAGTTGCCGAATCGGTTGGTGGTGTTGGGCTGATACACCTTCTGTGGTGAGCGGGCTTTTGTGGCGAGGGAGCTTGCTCCCGCTCGGCTGCAAAGCAGTCGTAAAACCTGAGAACTCGGTCTGACTGATGAATCGAATGGGGCCGCTTCGCGACCCAGCGGGAGCAAGCTCCCTCGCCACAGGGGACTCGACTCCCTCAGGATTCGCACCGTTCGGTAAATAACTGCGTGTCCCGAACGGCCATCCCCCCTAAAATACCCGCCATTCCCGATTCGCTCCGCCCGAGGCCGTTTTTTTCATGTCCGTCACCGCCACTCCCGCCAGCCTCGCGCCGGATCACCACGCCCAGTTCATCGACCTGCTGCAAACCAGCCTCGACGCCAACGCCTTCATCAAGCTGGTGCTGGCCAAGTACGTCGGCACCGAAGCGGATCTGCAACGGCTGATCATCAAGCAACTGACCGTCAAGGATCAGCCTTGCCTGTCCTTCGTCTACCGCTACAAGACCCGCGACATCACCAAGAACCTGCCGCTGGCCGAGGGCGTGGCGACCATCGCCGCGTTGTTGCCGGCCTCGTTCAAAAATGCGCATTTGTTGTCGCTGACCGACGAAGCCCAGCTCGAATACAGCAAAAAGGGCAAGTCTTCGCTGTTCAAGAGCAAACCTCAGCAATTGCGCGAAGTGCCGTCTGCCGAGCACAACCGCGAGAAGAATCGCTTTCTCGACCTGAGCCGGCCGTTTCTCGCCGACCTTGGTGTGACGAACAGCAAGCACGAGCTGATCCCGGCGATGTCGCGCAAGTGGAAGCAGATCAACAAGTTCATCGAAGTCTTCAGCCATGCGCTGACCACCTCGCCACTGGCGCTGGACAAACCGGTGCGGGTCGCGGATTTCGGTTCGGGCAAGGGTTACCTGACGTTCGCGATCCACGATTACCTGCGCAACACCTTGAACGCCGAAGGTGAGGTGACCGGCGTCGAGCTGCGTGAAGAGATGGTCACGCTGTGCAACGCCGCCGCCGCGAAACTGGAGCATCCGGGCCTGGTGTTCAAGTGCGGTGACGTGCGCAGCGTCGCACCGAGCGAGCTGGACGTGATGATCGCGCTGCACGCCTGCGACATTGCCACGGACTATGCGATCCACACGGGCATCCGCTCCGGCGCGTCGATCATCATGTGCTCGCCGTGCTGCCACAAGCAGATCCGCCTGCAAATCCAGAGCCCGGCGCTGCTCAAGCCGATGCTGCAATATGGACTGCACCTGGGCCAGCAAGCGGAAATGGTCACCGACAGTTTGCGAGCGCTGTTCCTCGAAGCCTGCGGTTATGAAACCAAGGTGTTCGAGTTCATCTCACTGGACCACACCAACAAGAACAAGATGATCCTGGCGGTCAAACGCGCCGAGCCGGTGGACCCGGCCCAGCTGTTGGTGAAGATTCAGGAGCTGAAGGATTTCTACCACATCAGCGAACATTGCCTCGAAACCTTGCTGCGGGCCGACGGCTATTTGAGCTGAACCCCGGCCGGTAACGTGCCCGGTTGCGCCGGACGCACAGCGGTCTTGCGTCCGAGCATCACCGTCACGATCACCCCGGCAGCAAACAGCCAGGTGATCGGCTCGATGTGTTCACCAAAGAACAACGCCGAGAACGCGATGGTGAAGAAAATCTGCAACAACTGAATCTGACTGACCCGGGCAATGCCGCCCATCGCCAAACCGGCGTACCAGGCAAAGAAACCGATGAACTGCGAGAACAGCGAGACGTAACCAAACGCCCACCAGGTCTTGGCCGAAATCTCGCCCTGGTGTTGCAGCGCCAAGTACACCACCGGCCCGATCAACAGCGGTGTCGACAGCACCAGCGCCCAGCAGATCACCTGCCAGCCGCCCATTTCCTTGGCCAAGCGGCCACCTTCGGCATAACCCAGACCGCCCACGGCAATTGCGCCGAGCATCAGCAAATCACCGGCCTGAATGCTGCCGGCGCCGCTGATCAACGCGTAACCCAGCACCAGCGCGCTGCCCAGCGCGGCACAGGCCCAGAAGGCTTTCGACGGTCGTTCGTGGGACAACCACGCGGCGTACAACGCCACGCACAGCGGTTGCAGGCCATTGACCAAAGCACCGTGGGACGCAGGCAACGTTTGCATCGCCCAGGCCGAGAGCACCGGGAAACCGAGGATCACCCCGGCGATCACCAGTGCCAGGCCTTTGACCTGTTTCCAGGTTGGCCATTTTTCCCGGCGCCACAGTAACAATATCGCGGCCGGAATGGCCGCGAACAGCGCACGACCCAAGCCGTTGAGCAGCGGATGGAGTTCCTGCACGACGATCCGTGTGAAGGGCAGGGTGAGGCTGAAAATCACAACGCCAAGCAGGCCGAGGGCCATGCCGGTGTTTTCGCGCGAGGACATGATGGGGACCGGAATTCAGGGTGATGGGAGATGGCTTCATCTAGCCACAAACCTCAGGGATAGCTCTGTTACAGCTGGGCGCAGAGTTATCCGTACAGTTGCGAGTAATCCCTGTGGTGAGGGAGCAAGCTCCCTCGCCACAAAAGCTCATTGTTCGTAGTAGCTGGTTATTACCCACTCTCACGGATAAGGACTACCTTGAATACTCCTACGCATTTCACAGAGGAGTCCTCCCCATGGCTGCCAAGAAAATCCTGATGCTGGTCGGCGATTACGTCGAAGACTATGAAGTGATGGTGCCGTTCCAGGCCTTGCTGATGGTCGGTCACACGGTGCACGCCGTCTGCCCGGACAAATCCGCCGGCCAGACCGTGCGCACGGCGATCCATGACTTCGAAGGCGACCAGACCTACAGCGAAAAACCCGGCCACCTGTTTGCCCTGAACTTCGATTTTGCCAAGGTCGCCGAGGCCGACTACGACGCGCTGCTGATCCCCGGCGGTCGTGCCCCGGAATACTTGCGCCTGAACGAAAAAGTCCTGGATCTGGTGCGCGCCTTCGACAAGGCCGGCAAGCCGATCGCCGCCGTGTGTCACGGTGCACAATTGCTGGCAGCGGCAGGTGTCCTTGAAGGTCGCGAGTGCAGCGCCTATCCGGCCTGCGCGCCGGAAGTGCGCCTGGCGGGCGGCACGTTCATCGATATCCCGGTGACGGAAGGTCACGTTCAAGGCAATCTGGCCACTGCTCCGGCCTGGCCGGCCCACCCGAGCTGGCTCGCCGGTTTCCTCGGCTTGCTGGGCACCAAAATCACGCTGTAACGAGGGACGATTCCATGTGCGAGCTCTACGTCAAAGCCGATCCGATTCTCTATGAATCGCGCTCCCGCTCGCTGCGCATCTGCGGGGTGGTCACCACCCTGCGGCTGGAGAATCAGTTCTGGGACATCCTCAGCGAAATCGCCGAGGTCGATGGCATGACCACCAACCAGTTGATCACCAAACTGTATGAAGAGGTGATGGACTACCGCGGCGAAGTGGTTAATTTCGCCTCCTTCCTGCGGGTGAGTTGCACGCGGTATTTGAGTCAGCGGCGCGTGCAGGCGCCGGAGTTGTCGGTGGTGCGGACGGCTGCGAAGTAGCACAAACCGTGTTGCCACATTCGCGAGCAAGCCCACTCCCACATTTGATCGCATTCCAAATGTGTGTGGGGCTTGCTAGGCGACAAAAATACAGGGCTGGTCTTTACTCTGAAGCGCGAAACCTCTCAATCGCCAAGGAGAAAGAGCATGTCTGGATGGTATGAGTTAAGCAAAACCAGCAACGGCCAGTTTCGCTTCGTGCTGAAAGCGGCGAATGCCGAAACCATTCTGAACAGCGAGCACTACACCACTCGCAGCGCCGCCGAAGGCGGCATAGCCTCGGTGCAGAAGAACAGCCCGCTGGATGAGCGCTATGAGAAAAAGACCACCAAGGACGGTCAGCCGTACTTCAACCTCAAGGCTGGCAATCACGAAATTATCGGCAACAGCGAAACCTATTCCTCTGATGCCGCCCGGGACAAAGGCATCGCGAGCGTGAAGGCCAACGGCCCGACGACCGTGATCAAGGACAAGACCTTGCCGGTGCTCTGATCGCATCCTTCAAACCCAATGCAAATCCACTGTGGGAGCTAGCCTGCTAGCGATGTCTGCTTAACATTCGACGAAGATGTTGAGTGTCAGGCCGCTATCGCTGGCAGGCTTGCTCCCACATTGGTTTTTGTGTGTGCCCGGGGATCAGCGCAATGCTTTCAACAAGCCTTGAAGCTGACCAAGCCCAGCCTCACCGAGCGCAAACACCGGCAATCGCGGATCACCCGCCTCCAGCCCGGTCGCGCGCAAGCCGGCCTTGATGGTCGCCGGCAACCCACCTTTCAAAATGAAATCCAGCAGCGGCAACTGGCGATAGAATAGGTCACGCGCCGTGCTCAAATCGTTGGCCAGGACCGCTTCATACAGCTCCAGGTTGAGCTGCGGAATCAGGTTCGGCGCCGCCGTGCACCAGCCCTTCGCACCTGCCGCGAAGGCTTCCAGCGCCAGCGGATTGCAGCCGTTGTAGAACGGCACCTGACCTTCGCCGAGCCGTTGCAGTTGGTGCATGCGCTGGATGTCGCCGGTGCTCTCCTTGACCATGGTCACGTTATCCACGGTGTTGACGATGCGCAGGATCAGGTCCACCGACATGTCGGTGCCGCTGGTGGCCGGGTTGTTGTAGAGCATGATCGGTACGCCGATGCTGTCGCTGATGGCGCGGTAGTGGGCGAGGATTTCCGCTTCGCTGAGTTTCCAGTAGGACGTCGGCAGTACCATCACCACATCGGCGCCGTGGGCTTCGGCAAACCGTGCGCGGCGCACGGCTTTGGCGGTGGTCAGGTCGGACACGCTGACGATGGTCGGCACTCGTTTGGCCACGTGCTTGATACTGAATTCGGCGACCTGATCCCACTCCGCATCGCTGAGGTAGGCACCTTCGCCGGTGCTGCCCAGCGGTGCGATCGAGTGGACGCCGCCGTCGATCAGGCGGTCGATGGAGCGCCCGAGCGCGTCAAGATCAACGCCTTCGCCATTGGCGGTGAACGGAGTGATGGTGTAGCCGATGATGCCGTGAATCGTTGGGGTCGACATGGCGACGCTCCTCTTCAAAGTGAGTGGGGTCAGTTCAGGCAATCGGCGTGTTGACGCAGGTTCTGCCGAGCGTAGTAGTTGAAAGCGGCGCCATGGCGCTTGGGTTTCGAGATCCAGTCATGGGCTTCACGACCCAGCTCCGCAATGATCGGCTTGATGGTCCCAGCGCTCATCGCCAGCAGTTGCAGCCTGGCGGCGCGTTCAATCAGTTGCGCGATGACACAGGCTTCCTCGATGGTCGTGCCCGTCGACAACTGGCCGTGGTGGGAAAGCAGGATCGCCCGTTTGTCGCCGAGTGCACCGGCAATCAGTTCACCTTCTTCGTTACCGACCGGCACACCCGGCCAGCCTTCGAGAAAGGCGCAATCGTCGTAGAGCGGGCAGAGGTCCATGTGGGAAATCTGCAGCGGCACTTCCAGCATCGACAGCGCCGCGACGTGGGTCGGGTGCGTGTGGATGATGCAGTTCACGTCCGGCCGGGCGCGGTACACCCAGCTGTGGAAACGATTGGCCGGGTTGGGCATGCCGTGGCCTTCAAGCACTTCCAGGTCTTCGTTGACCAGCAGAAGGTTGCTGGCGGTGATTTCGTCGAAACCCAGGCCCAGTTGTTGAGTGTAGTAAGTGCCCGGTTGCGGGCCGCGGGCGGTGATTTGCCCGGCCAGGCCGGAGTCGTGACCGTTCTCGAACAGAATACGGCAGGTCAGGGCCAGCTTTTGCCGGTCGGTCCACGTATTATCCGCCAGGGTATTTTGCATCTGGGTCAGTGCTTGCTTGACCAGTTGCTCTTTGGGTAGTGCTAAGGTCTTCGCCATATCAGTGTCCTCGGGTGTTTCACGCAAATGACACTAACGAGGCTATGTGACACGTTGTGTCATTGGCAAGCGCAAATCGTCGCCTCCTTGATGGGTTAATCGATCTCCATGTCTATCCGTTTGAAATTATTGAGAAAAAAACTAGGCGTGACGCTCGAGGCCTTGGCCGAAAAATCCGGCATGACCAAGAGCTATCTGTCAAAAGTCGAGCGTGGGCTGAATACGCCGTCCATCGCGGCCGCGCTGAAACTGGCTAAGGCGCTGAACGTCAAGGTCGAGGAATTGTTCTCCGAGGACAGCGTCAGCCTCGATAGCTACAGCCTGGTGCGCAGCCATGAGCGCCAGTCGTTGGCGGCCAATGACGAAAGTCCTGGTTATGCGGTGCTGGCGCATCAGGTGAGTGAGCGCAGTCTGTTGCCGTTTATCATTTATCCGCCGTTCGAATTCGCGGACAAAACCTTCAAGGAACACTTGGGGGAAGAGTTTCTGTTCGTCCACGAAGGGCAGGTGGAAGTGGATTTCATGAACGAGCGCGTGCTGCTCGAGCGGGGGGATGCGCTGCACTTCAATGCGCAGAAACCGCACCGCATCCGCTCGGTAGGCGAGGTCAAGGCGCAGTTGCTGGTGGTGGTGCATAGCACGGAAGAATGATTAGACGCCTTGGTGGTGAGGGAGCTTGCTCCCGCTGGGCTGCGAAGCGGCCCCCTGCTTTTTTCAGAGAGAAAGCATTGTCCAGTTTTGCGGCTGCTGCGCACCCGAGCGGGGGCAAGCTCCCTCGCCACGGGTACGGTGTTTGCTTCAGACCTCGACGGGAACGGTCAGCTTTGGATTGCCAAGCGCATGCGTCTTCGAATCAAAAAACCGCAGTTCTGATCCGGTCCCTTCAAACACCTTCGCGTAATGCCGCTTCTGATGCTGGATAAACGCCTTGCTGCGCGGATAAATCGACACCGCCACCACCTTCGGTTTCGCCTGGCGTAGCGCATGAACGATGTGGCTGTCCTGCTCACCCAACGCGTGGCCAAAGACGCACAACCCCTCGCCATGCCCCAAAAGCTGGTCATAGCAAAACGACAAATAATCCGAACTGCGGATGGTCTTGAGCTTGTCCGCGCTCGGCCCTTCGTTCACAAACAAGGGCACGTCATCCAGCGTCTTGATCGTGTTGTTGATCGCGAAACTGCCCAGCAACGTGCCCTCGGTCGACATCAGTTTGCGCGCCGTGCCGTCCTGATTGCGCACCAGATGCAAACCGCCGTGCAGGTACAGCAAGCGGGTTTTATCGGTCGCCGTGGCGCTCAGGTCAAAACCCGGCTCGGTGCCCTGGAAGAGGTCAGTGATGGCATCAGGCTGGTGTTGAATGGCCCAGTAGTTGAGCAAGTCGTAATTGGTGGTCAACACCGTCCGGTAACACCCCAGTTCCTGACTGATCGTCGCCAGCGTCGAGGGCACCACCAGCCGCCACGGGATGTGCACCGCGTGCACGGTGTTGATCAGCGCTTCCTTGATCGCATAGTAGCGATTGCGCGGCGCGGCGGAGCTGACAGCCAGGGCCTTGTTCACGCGGCTGGTGGTTTTCAGAGCGCCCAGCACCTGCTCGAAACTGCGCGTCTGCATCGCATCGAACACACTCAGTTCGGACTGGCTCAGTGGCTTTTCTTCCACGGTGCGGGCGTTTTCGAACAGCGAGTCGTAGCCGAAATCGTCCCAAACCGCACGGCTGGCACCGTTGCCCACCAGCAGGCCGCTGATCGAGGTGGTGGCGCGCAAGGCGTTCCAGTCTTCAAGCTGGGCATCGACATCCTGGAAATCGGTCATTGCGGTCGTTGTCTCAAAAAAGCAAAAGGTCGGATGGGCGGCGACTTTATCACGACCCGGACTTGAGCCAGATCAAGTTAGCGTTTGGTCGATGAGGCGATCCTGTGAGTATTCGCCGAATCGAACAGCCGATACGGTCCTAGCCCTGGAGATTCGCCATGAGCAGCACGTTTTTCATCCCCGCCGTGAACATCATGGGTATTGGTTGCCTCGACGAAGCCATGGACGCGATTGGCAAGTACGGCTTTCGCAAGGCGCTGATTGTTACTGACACCGGGCTGGCCAAGGCCGGCGTGGCGGCGATGATCGCCGAGAAACTGGCGATGAAGGATATTGACTCGGTCATCTTCGACGGCGCCAAGCCCAACCCGAGCATCGCCAACGTCGAAAGTGGCCTGGGCCTGCTCAAGGAAAGTCGCTGTGATTTCGTCGTGTCGCTGGGTGGCGGTTCGCCCCACGACTGCGCCAAGGGCATCGCCTTGTGCGCGACCAACGGCGGGCAGATCCGCGATTACGAAGGCGTCGATCAATCCGAGAAGCCGCAATTGCCGCTGATCGCCATCAACACCACCGCGGGCACGGCCAGCGAGATGACGCGTTTCTGCATCATCACTGACGAATCGCGTCACGTGAAAATGGCCATCGTTGACCGCAACGTCACGCCGCTGCTGTCAGTCAACGACCCGGCGCTGATGGTCGCCATGCCCAAAAGCCTGACCGCCGCCACCGGCATGGACGCGCTGACCCACGCCATCGAAGCCTACGTGTCCACCGCCGCCAACCCGATCACCGATGCCTGTGCGTTGAAGGCCATCACGTTGATCAGCAACAACCTGCGCCTTGCCGTGCGAGATGGCAGCGACCTGTCCGCGCGGGAAAACATGGCTTACGCACAGTTCCTTGCGGGCATGGCGTTCAATAATGCGTCTCTTGGCTACGTGCATGCCATGGCCCACCAGTTGGGTGGTTTCTACGACTTGCCCCACGGCGTCTGTAACGCCGTGCTGTTGCCACATGTGCAAAGTTTCAATGCGCTGGTGTGCGCCGACCGCCTGACCGACGTGGCCCATGCAATGGGTGCCGATATCCGCGGCTTCAGCCCGGAAGAGGGCGCCCAGGCGGCCATCGCGGCGATTCGTAGCCTGGCGAAAGACGTCGAAATTCCCGCTGGCTTGCGCGAACTCGGTGCCCGGCTCAACGATATCCCGACCCTCGCCGCCAACGCCTTGAAAGACGCGTGTGGCGTGACCAATCCACGGGCCGCGGATCAGCGGCAGATCGAGGAGATTTTCCGCAGCGCGTTTTGACGGTCGCACGGCTCGGGCGCAAAGGACGTTATGCTGCGTCTTCGTCCGAGCCGACATCGCGAGTCCCAGATGCTGCAAAAAAGCCTGATCCGCCGCCTCGACCTCATCACCCTCCAGCTATTCGTCGCCGTCCACGAAGAAGGCACGCTGACCCGTGCTGCGACCCGCGAGGCCATCGCGGTGTCGGCGGCGAGCAAGCGGTTGATGGAGTTGGAGGAGGCGCTGGGCATTAGCCTGTTCGTGCGTCAGGCCAAGGGCATGACCCTGACGCCGGCCGGCGAAACCCTGTTGCACCATGCTCGGCAGATGCTGTTCAACGTCGAGAAAATGGGCTTTGAACTGGGTGAACACAGCCATGGCATTCGTGGTTATGTGCGGATGCTCGCCAACCTGTCGGCGATCATTCAGTTTCTGCCGGAAGACCTGCGGGGCTTTTCCGAACGACATCCGCAGGTCAAGACCGATCTCGAAGAGCGTCCCAGCGGCGGTGTGATTCAAGGCGTGCTGGATGGCGTGGCGGACCTAGGGATCTGTTCCAGCGACAGCGATGTGAAAGGCCTGCACAGCGTGCTGTATCGCCAGGACAAACTGGTGGTGCTGATGCTGCCGGATCATCCATTGGCCAGCCGTTCCAGCCTGGCGTTCGCCGATACGCTGGGCAGCGATTACGTCGGCCTGCATTCCGCCAGTTCCATCAACATGCGCACCCACGCCGCCGCGCGTGAGGCGGGCAAGGTGTTGCGATTGCGGATTCATGTGCCGGGGTTCGATGCGATGTGCCGGATGGTCCAGGCCAACATGGGCATCGGGATTTTGCCGCAGAAGGCTTACGAATTGTTTGGCCGGGCGCTGGGGTTGCGTGCGGTGCCGTTGACCGATGACTGGTCGGATCGGGCGTTGATTCTGGTCGTGCGCGATGAAGCGGCGTTGTCGCCGGTGAGCAGGATGTTGTTTGAGCAGTTGCGGGGGCAGGTCTGAGATTTTCATTGCCGGGACCGGCCTCATCGCGGGCAAGCCCGCTCCTAAAGAGGATTGGTGAACGCCGCAGATCACTGTGGGAGCTGGCCTGCCAGCGATGACCGACCTGAGGTCGCGGTAATCTCCCCGAGCGTTCGCGTTTCACGAACGCCCGTTGCCAACAGAAGGTTGGATTCCAGTCCCCTCGCTCCTCTAGCCTTGGCGCATATTCCAAGAACAACAGAGGTACCCCGCGATGACTGCCCCCCTGAGTGCAATCAAGGTGATCGAAATCGGCACGCTGATCGCCGCGCCGTTCGCCGCGCGCATGCTCGCCGAGTTCGGCGCCGAGGTGATCAAGATCGAAGCCATGGGCCAGGGCGATCCCCTGCGCAAATGGCGCAAGCTGCACGAAGGCACCTCGTTGTGGTGGTACCTGCAATCGCGCAACAAGAAGTCCCTGGCGCTGAATCTGAAATCCCCCGAAGGCATTGAACTGGTCAAGCAACTGGCGACCAGCGCCGACGTGCTGATCGAAAACCTGCGCCCTGGCGCTCTCGAGAAACTCGGTTTGGGCTGGGACGTGTTGCACGCCTTGAATCCCAACCTGACTCTGGTGCGCATTTCCGGCTACGGCCAGACCGGTCCGTACCGCGACCGTCCAGGGTTCGGCGCCATCGGCGAGGCCATGGGCGGGATTCGCTACACCACCGGCACCCCCGGTTCACCACCGGCGCGGGTCGGTGTCAGCCTTGGCGATTCACTGGCGTCGCTGCACGCGGTGATCGGCGCCTTGATGTCGCTGCTGCGGGTCAAGACCGGGCAGGGCGGCGGGCAAGTGGTCGATGTGTCGCTGGCCGAAAGCGTGTTCAACGTCATGGAAAGCCTGGTGCCGGAATACGACATGCTCGGTCATGTGCGTGAGCGCAGCGGCGGGGCATTGCCCGGCATCGCGCCGTCCAACACCTACCTGACGGCCGATGGGGCCTACGTGGTGATCGCCGGCAACAGCGATCCGATCTACAAGCGCTTGATGGAAGTCGTCGGTCGCCGCGATCTGGCCGACGCGCCGGAGTTTGCCCACAACGATGGTCGCGCAGCCAAGAGCAATGTGCTGGATGCTGCCATCACTCACTGGACCAGCAGCCTGCCGATCGACGAAGTCCTGTCGGCGCTGGAAGCCGCTGAAGTACCGGCCGGACGCATCTATTCGGTGGCTGACATCGTCGCTGATCCGCACTATCAGGCGCGGGACATGCTGCTCAACGCCGACCTGCCTGGCGGCGCGACAGTGACGATGCCGGGCATCGTGCCCAAACTCTCCGAAACCCCCGGTGGCGTGAACTGGTCGGGGCCGAGCCTGGGCCAGCACACCGACGGGATTCTCGCGGGGTTGGGCCTGACGGACGCAGACATCGAACGCCTGAAAACTGAAGGGGTGGTGCAATGATCACTGATTTTTCCGAGACCCTGATCGTTCAGGAAGTCTCCCCCCGCGACGGCCTGCAGATCGAGCCGACGTGGGTTGAAACGGTCGACAAGATTGCCCTGATCGATCAGCTGTCGCTGGCCGGATTCAGCCGCATCGAAGCCGGTTCGTTCGTGTCGCCCAAGGCCATTCCGGCGCTACGCGACGGCGAGCTGGTGTTCAAGGGCATCACCCGTCAACCGGGAGTGATTTACGTCGCGTTGATCCCCAACCTCAAAGGTGCGCAACGGGCGCTGGCGACAAGGGCCGATGAGCTGAACCTGGTGATGTCCGCCAGCCAGACCCACAACCTGGCGAACATGCGCATGCGGTGCGAAGCCTCATTGGCCGCGTTCGGCGAGATCGTGCACTACGTGGGTGACACTCAGGTGCGACTGAACGGCAGCATCGCCACCACGTTCGGTTGCCCGTTCGAAGGCAGGATCGATGAGGACCGTGTACTGCAAATCGTCGAGGCCTATCAGGAACTCGGCATTCAGGGCATCACCCTGGCCGACACCACCGGCATGGCCAATCCGCGTCAGGTCGACCGACTGGTGCGCCGGGTCTTGCAGCGGGTTTCGCCAGCGGACCTGACCCTGCATTTCCACAACACCCGCGGCCTCGGTTTGTGCAACGTGCTGGCCGCTTACGAGGCCGGCGCCCGACGCTTTGACGCAGCCCTCGGCGGCCTCGGCGGGTGCCCGTTTGCACCGGGTGCCTCGGGCAATATCTGCACCGAAGACCTGGTGAACCTGTGCGATGAAATCGGCATTCACACCGGCATCGACCTGCCGCTGTTGTTGAGGTTGTCGCGAGGATTACCCGCGCTGTTGGGGCACGAAGTGCCAGGCCAGTTGGCCAAGGCCGGACGCAATTGCGACTTGCACCCAACCCCTTTCTGACACACCGAACAACGCCCACAGAAGCTACATCTCAACCAGACAACAAAAACAATCGGACACCCAAGGGCAGTCCGCCTGGAGAAAGCACCATGAGCCTCAATGTACTGGAGGCGGGCGCGAGCCCGTCCGTTAGCAACGACGAAGAAAAAGCCCTGGTCAGCAAAGTCGCCTGGCGCCTGATGCCGCTGATCATGGTCTGCTACCTGTTCGCGTTTTTCGACCGCATCAACATCAGCTTCGCCAAGTTCCAGTTGCAGACTGACCTGAGCCTGAGCGACACCGCTTACGGCCTCGGCGCCGGGCTGTTCGTGGTCGGTTACGTGATCTTCGAAGTGCCGAGCAACATGATGCTGTACAAAGTCGGCGCCCGCCGCTGGATCGCGCGGATCATGATGTCCTGGGGACTCGCGACGGCGGCGATGGTCTTCGTCAACAGCGAATGGCAGTTTTACGCGCTGCGCTTCGTGATCGGTGCGATGGAGGCCGGTTTTGCGCCGGGCGTGCTGTATTACCTGACGCTGTGGTTCCCGCAGCACTATCGCGGACGCATCACCTCGATGCTGTTCCTGTCATCGGCGTTTGCCGGGCTGGTCGGCGCACCGTTCTCCGGGCTGGTGCTGCAACACCTCGACGGCGTCCTCGACATGCGCGGCTGGCATTGGCTGTTTCTGCTCGGCGGCGTGCCCTGCATCGGCCTCGGATTGCTGGTGCTGACCCTGCTCAAGGACCGCATCGAAGACGCCCACTGGCTGACACCGTCGGAGAAAGTCCTGCTGGCCAGCCGCATCGCCCACCATGAACCGCACAAGAGCGGCGGCTCGTTGCTCGCGGCACTGCGGATTCCCGGTTTCCTCACGCTGGGGCTGATCTACTTCCTCATTCAAGTGGCGTCCTACGGCTTGAATTTCTGGGCGCCGCAACTGATCCGCAGCGCGGGCACAGAGAGCCCGGTGATGATCGGTTTGCTGACGGCGATTCCGTACATCTGCGGGGCAATCAGCATGGTGGTGATCGGACGGTTGTCCGACTCGACCGGCGAGCGTCGCAAGTTTGTCGCAGGGTTGGTGGCAGCGGGTGCGCTGGGCTTCTTCTGCGCCGGTATCTTCGCCAACCACACGACCTTCCTGATCGTCGCACTGGGCTTGCTCGGCGCCGGGATCATCGCCTCCATTCCGAGTTTCTGGACCCTGCCGCCGAAACTGCTGGCCGGTGCCGGCGCGGGGGCTGCGGGCGGGATCGCGGTGATCAACACCCTCGGCCAATTCGGCGGCATCGTCAGCCCTGTCATGGTCGGACGGATCAAGGACCTGACCGGCAGCACCACACCGGCGCTGTATGTCATCGGGGTCTGCGCGCTGATCGCTGTTGCCCTGCTGCTGTGGGGATTGCCGCAGAAACTGCGCACGCTCGACAAGTTTTGAAAGATTGCAGCCTTCGGCAGCGCCTGCAGGGACCACGCATCCCCGCAGGATCTACCGAAGGCTGCGATCTTTTGATTTTCAAGACGTCGCAATCACCGCTTTGGCGGGTGAATCACTGAACTGAATCAGCGCAACACCACCGATCAACAAAGCCGCCCCCAACACCCGCGGCACCGTCATCTGCCGCTCCACCAACCCAAACCATCCAAAGTGATCCAGTACCAACGAGGCTACCACTTGCCCCGCCAGCGCCAAGGCAATAAACCCCGACGCTCCCAGCTTGGGCAGCAACATCAGCGCGAGTGAAATAAAACACACCCCCAACGCACCGCCGGCCCACATCCACAAGGGTGCCCGAGTGATGAAATCCAGTGACGGCAGCGGCAAGCGCAGCGCCAACATGATCGGCAACAGCACCGCAATACTCACCACCAGCGACGCAAAAGTCGCCCACAGCGGATGACCCAACCCACGTGTAAGGTTGGCGTTGATCGCACTCTGAAAAGGCACCACCGCTCCGGCAATCACTGCCAACAGCAACAAACCGGCCCAATGCAACGTACTCATGATCATTCTCCAACAGGTTTTGCTGGACTCTAGAGTATTCGTCGCGCAGATTTAAATTCCAAATCGCTATCCAGAACATGCATCGGATGAATGATCTTCGGCGTATTGATCTTAACCTGTTGGTGATTCTCGACGCCTTGCTCAGCGAGCAACATGTCACTCGTGCGGCTGAGCGTTTGCACCTCAGTCAGCCGGCGGTCAGTCATGCGCTGGCGCGGTTGCGACATGTGCTTGGCGATCCATTGCTGGTCAGGGCAGGAGCTGGTCTGGTACCCACCCCACGCGCCCTCGAACTGATCGCACCGCTTGCGGAAGCCCTGGCCCAGGTGCAATCGCTGCTGGCGCCCGATGCCTTCGATCCGGCCACGGCCAAGCGCACGTTTCGCCTGGCGATGTCCGACTACGGCGCCGCCATCGTCCTGCCGGGCCTGATCCGCACGTTACGCCGGGAAGCACCGGGCATCGACCTGCAAATCAGCCACGCCAGCCGCGAAGGCATGCTCGACGCAGTGCTCAACGGCGACATTGACGTGGCGGCGGGCGTCTTTCCAGAGCTGCCGAACGAGTTGCGCAGCACTCCTTTGTTCGAAGAACATTACGCCTGCCTCGTGGACCGCAACAGCCTGCCCGCCGATGGCGTGCTCGACTTGCCAACCTACCTGTCGCGCCCGCATGTCTTGTTGGAAATGCGCGGCAGCGGCACTCCGGAGATCGAACGGGCGTTGACCGCGATACGTGAGCGCCGCCGCGTAGCGATCAGCCTGCCGCACTGGAGCGTGGCGCCGGAGTTCATCAGTGGCACGGACCTGATTCTCACGGTTGCATCGCGCGCCTTGCGCAATATTGATGAACAGTCGCTGGTCGTTGTTCCGCCGCCGTTTGCTATTCCGTCGTTTACGTTCGTGTTGGCGTGGCACAAGCGGCGAGGCGGGGATCAGGCGTTGAACTGGTTGAACGGGCGGATTGAGGTTGCCGCACCATGACGGTAAAAACTACGTCGTGCCTGAAAAACTCAAGGGTTACTGAAAAAATGTTATCTGGCCTCAACCACCTGACCCTCGCCGTCACCGACCTGAACCGCAGCGTGGCGTTCTATCACGACCTCCTGCAACTTCAGCTCGAAGCCACTTGGGATAGCGGCGCCTACCTCTCGCTGCCCGGCCTTTGGCTATGCCTTTCCCTCGACCCCCTGCGCAACGCCGGGCCCGCCGCCGATTACACCCACTACGCCTTCAGCATCGGCGAACCCGACTTCTCGTCATTCGTCGAGCGCCTGCGAGCGGGCAATGTCCGGGAATGGCGCGACAACCGCAGCGAAGGCGCGTCGTTCTACTTCCTCGATCCGGAGGGTCACAAGCTTGAAGCCCATGTCGGCGATCTGGCCTCTCGACTGGCAGCCTGCCGGCAGCGTCCCTATGCGGGAATGAAGTTCTTCGACGATCAGTCAGTCGATTCGCAAGGACCTGATATAGACTTGCGGCCATTCACCAAATAGTTCAACAGGATTTCCCCGATGACCCCATCGCTGCTAATGGCCGTTCTCGCCTCGGGCTTCATTTACGGAATCACACCGGGGCCGGGGGTTTTGGCGGTGTTCGGCATCGGCGCGGCGCGTGGGCGGCGGGCAGGGGCGGGTTTTTTGTGTGGGCATTTGCTTGGGGACGTGGTCTGGTGCAGCACTGCGCTGATCGCGATAGTCGGGGCGCGGGAAATCGGCAGTACGGCGTTTGACGTGCTGGGTGTGCTCAGCGGGTTGTATCTGTTCTGGCTCGGTTTACGCGCGGTACGGGCCAAACGCAGCAGCGCCGAAACGCCGCAGGGCCCGGCGCGGCAACCGTTCTGGCACGGCATTCTGTTCGGTCTGACCAATCCGAAGGCGTATCCGGTGGCGGTGGCGACCTTTACGGCGTTACTGTCCAGCCGTGCGGAGTTGCTGCATTGGTCGATGCTGCCCTGGCTGATCGTTCTGAGCTTCGTCGGTGGTCTGATCGCCTACGCTATCCTCATTGGCATCGTTGGTGCGCGGCAGGTGCGCAGCCTGTATCAACGCCATGAACTGGCGATCACCCGCCTGTGCGGGGTGATGTTTATCGGTTTTGCCATCAACGCCCTGGCGCATGCCTTGCCGGGGCTGATGCCGAACAAGGCTTGAAACTGATCGCAGGGACGCGTCAGCGGCTACATCACGGGTCAGGGATGGTTCTTTTTTGTTGCATTGTTCGGACATGCTCTCTGCACCATGGCATCCAGGAATTCCGCGCCGCTGGCGAGTTACATCGATCTACTGCTGGACGCCGTTTGCGCGGTTGATAAACAAGGTCGCTTTGTTTTTGTCAGCGCAGCCTGCGAGCGCATTTTCGGTTACACGCCTGAAGAGCTGGTCGGCCTGCCAATGATCGATATGGTGCATCCCGCCGATCGCCAGCGCACCCTCGACGCTGCGCGGGAAATCATGGGCGGTGACCCCAAACTCAACTTCGAAAACCGCTACTTGCGCAAAGATGGCCGCGTGGTACACATCCTGTGGTCTGCGCGTTGGTCGGAAGTCGATCAACTGCGCATCGCCGTGGCCCGCGACATCACCGAGCGCAAGCAGGCCGAATCCCGGCAAGCGGCGTTGTATGCGATCTCCGAAGCGGCCCACGCGGCAGAAGATTTGCTGGCGTTGTTCAAACGCATCCACTTGATCATCGGTGAATGGCTGCCGGCGCTGAATTTTTCCGTCGCGCTGTATGACGAGCACTGCGCGCAGCTCAATTTCCCTTACCACGTCGATGACAATGAACAGCAACCCGAGCAGCCCGGAACCGTCACCGGACGGCTGTGTGCCGAGGTGATCCGCAGCGGCCAGCCGATTTTGCTGACCCCGGACCAGGACGACGCCCCGGCAGGATTCGAGCTACTGGTCGCCGGCCAGCACTCGCCCTGCTGGCTGGGCGTGCCATTGAACTCGCAGAACGGCACCATCGGCGCGCTGATCGTAAAAAGCGTGGCGGGCGGCGAGCGCTACACCGAGCAAGACAAGGAACTGCTGCAGTTTGTGTGCGCCCAGGTCGCGACTGCCATCGAGCGCAAGCAATTGCATGCCCGACTGCAGCGCATGGCCCAGTACGATCAACTGACCCAACTGCCCAATCGCGAGTTGCTCCGTGACCGGCTGAAAGCCTCGCTGACACTGGCCAAGTTGGAGTGCGGGCGCATGGCGCTGCTGTACGTCGATCTCGACCGCTTCAAGGAAGTCAACGACACCCACGGCCATGCCGTCGGCGACATGCTGCTGCAAGCGGTCGCCAATCGTCTGAAAGGCTGCGTGCGGGAAACCGACACCGTGGCGCGCATCGGCGGTGATGAGTTTGTGGTGTTGTTGCACAGCATTCAGGCTGCGGAAGACGCTGACGGCGTTGCCGGAAAAATCCGTCAGATCCTGGCTCAGCCGCTGCGTCTGGATGGCCACAGCCTGAACATCCAGCCGAGCATCGGCGTTGCGCATTACCCCGAACACGGTTCGGAAGAAAAGCAATTGTTTCGCCATGCCGACGAGGCCATGTACAGCGCCAAACGCCAGAATCACCTGAAGTACAGGGCTTGAAAATCAGTCACCGTTCGTCGCATCGATCCCAGTTTTTCTAAACCTTTGCAGTGATCGAAATTCAGATTCTATGCGGGCTCCTGCTCGCCGCGATCATTACCAAGAGGTAGAGAATCATGCCTAACTCAAGAAACTCGAACTCGGGAAATTTCGCCAACGATCGAACGAAGGCGTCTGAAGCCGGTCGCAAAGGAGGGAAGACCACCACCACGACTGTCGATAAAGAGCCTGCGAAACCCGATATGGGCCGCAAAGGTGGCCAGAAATCCAAGTAGTGGTGAAGGTGGTTTTGATTGAGAGGCGGGAGCGAAAGCTCCCGTTTGAATTTATAGAGAGGAGGGCGCGACCATGAGCCGGATGGCCACCCGATTACGCAATGCCAGTATCGCCACGTTACTGGGCCTGTGCGCCAGCACTGCCTTTGCCCAGTCCCCCGCCGAATTCATCAACGATGCCTCGGCCAAAGGCATGGCCGATATCGAGGCCAGTCGCCTGGCGCACCAGAAGTCCGAGTCCAAAGAGGTCAAGGATTACACCATCGTCGTCATCAACGACCGCACTACCGCCAACCAGCACCTGGCGAAAATCGCCAAGCAACTGGATCTGCCGGTGGCCCCACGGGAAGAGGTCGTCGACAAGGCCAAAGCCTTGATGCCGGAAGTTCAGGACGGCGCATCGTTTGATCAGGCGTACGCCGCCAGTCAGGTGAAGACAACGCAGGAGGCTATCGAGCAGCTTCAGCAGACTGCGCAGACGACCGACGTGCCGGAAATCAAAGCCTTTGCTGAAGAAACCCTGCCGAAGTTGCAGAATCATTTGCAGATGGCCAAAGCGCTACAGGCCAGTCGCTGACGCACATGTTTGGTAACCGGCTCCTGCTGCAGGAGCCGGCTTGCTGCGGGCGGCGTTCCAACGATCCAATCGCCGTGGGGTATCAGACACGCCGCTCCCGCACTCAGCAATCGTTCAAATTCTGTTTGTGCTTGTCCTTGGTCGCTAACCCCGCCAGGTCATGCACCTCATTTTCGCCCATGGCACGGTAGTGTTTACGCAGGGCCTCCAGTTGCTTGAGATCCAGCGCCTCGAGCCCGAGCATCGCGTTTTTCGCCTCTTTGTTCACCCGCAGCAACTCATCGATTTTCAAATGCAAAATGTCAGTGTCGCGGTTCTGCGTGTTCTGAATCAGGAACACCATCAGGAACGTGATGATCGTGGTCGAGGTGTTGATGATCAGTTGCCAGGTGTCGTTGTAATCAAAAATCGGCCCGCTCAACCCCCACAGACCGATGAGAATCAACGCCCCCATGAACGTCTTTGGACTGCCGGCCCACAAGGCGAGTTTCTGCGAGATTTTTGCGAATTTCATTGCCGTGTTCCTTATTGGATGCGCCTGAATGTCAGACAGCGACGGCGTGTTGAAAATTCTACTTACATCTTCATATTCGGCAGGCGACGCACGGTGCGTAAAGGGCTACTCCGTCAGCTTCATTTCAACTACCCAACTGAAATAACCCAGCGCTTCACAGTTTTTATCAATCAGCATGAATCTCAGCTCACACGCCTCAACACCGGCGGCGAGTTTTCTGCACCTCCAGTAATGGTCATCGGCCCGGTGAGTACCCGGTTCAGACGGATTTTCAGGATCGGGTGCAGGCACTGCCAGGTCGCCTTGCACCACCAGTTCAGGCGCAGAAAGGACGCCGGCGTCGCCAACGGACATGTCGTAAAACACCACGCTGTGCTCGGCGAGCAGGCTGACGGTTCTGCCACGGATATGGAAGGTCGTGGATTTGTCGGTGATCAAGGTAATTGAGCTGTCATTTATCGTACTTTGTGGCTTTGGCGATCCGTTGATGGCGAAAACAAATCCGTGAGAAATGGACGTTGGATTGTCCGCCTCCAGACTGGGCTGCGGATAACGTAAAAGCAGTGATTCGGCATCGACAACCAGCAACACATTGTTGGCGGTCGCGACGCTGGATGAAGGCGATTTGATCGGTTCGGAAGTCATCATGGATTCCTTTCATGATGGTGACACATGACGGCAGCCGCTTCGGTGCATGCAAGGCATCCCGTTCCTGTCGAGGCGGCAACGTAAGTCGGCAAAGCCCCTCGTTGCCAAGGGGCCGGACGCGCATCAGTTACGGATAGTAATGAACGGGTCCCACGAGCAGCAGCCGACGATCTTGCAATCGCGGTCAACGATCAGGAAGTGGAAGTGATACGTCACGCTGCCGCAGGACAGGGTTTCCGAAGACCAGTAATGGTTATCGACTTTCTGGCAGCTGGGCACCGACGGATTGCTGGTGTTGGGCACGGCAACGCAAGCGGTAGCCTTGCGCGGCGTGGGTGTGGAGATCAAATCGTTGCCGACATTGCCGATGAACTTGTAGAAAATCACGGCGGTTTCGAAGCTCTGCGACAGGCTGGTTTCACGCCAGCGAATCAAGTCGCCCACCTGGGCTTTCAAGTTGAGTTCGCCACCGGCCTGGCCGCTCACCACGTTGTTCTGGTTGGTCACCATGTACACGTGATTGACGTCGATCAGTGTCGGCGAAGCCGGGTTTTTGCTGATGTTCGGGTAGTTTTTCAGAATGGTTTCGGTGTCGATGGAAACCAGCACGTCCGTGACTCGAGACATTGTAAAGCTCCTTGTTCATAGTGAATGCCTGGCATCTTTCCAGGCACAACAACGCTTGCTTGCCTTGCGGTCGTTGCGCAAACACTACGGGCGGAACCCACCTGTCACGGGCATGAGCTGGCCTTGCTCCTTGAGTACAAACTGACGGGTTCGGGTTCCTTCCGATGGGCCGCGATTGGACTATAGAAGTGAAATTCAGGCTGTCAAAATTGCTTGGTGGGTAGCTCGACGAACGGTCGACTTTGGTTATGGCTTTCGATGATTTGGCGATAAGAAACTGCCTTCATATCCTTCGAGCATTCATAAGTCGGATTGGGCTGGCACACGGGGCGATGTATCGTAGCGAACCGGTTGTCGGCCCAGGTCCGGACAACGATTCGACAGGAGAACGCAATGAGTTGGTCCGCCAAGCAATACGTCGCTTTTGAAGATGAACGCACCCGCCCTGCACGCGACCTGCTTGCGGCGATCCCGCCTGTGGACGCACGCTCGGCCATCGACATCGGTTGCGGCCCCGGCAACTCGACCGAATTGCTGGTGGAGCGCTTCACCAGCGCCACAGTGCGAGGCGTTGACAGTTCGACCGACATGATCGAAGCCGCCCGCAAGCGTTTGCCGCAATTGCAGTTCGATACGGTTGACATCGCAACCTGGAACGACAGCGGCCCGTTCGACGTGATCTTTGCCAATGCGGTGCTGCAGTGGCTGCCCGATCACGCGACGTTGCTGCCTTCGCTGGCCGCCCGACTGACCCAGGGCGGCAGCCTGGCCATTCAGATGCCCGACAACCTCAACGAAGCGTCCCATCGCCTGATGCGCGAAGTGGCTGCCGATGGCCCGTGGGCCAGCAAGTTGGTAGACGCCGCCGGGCAACGCACGGAAATGGCCAGTGTCAGCGATTACTACTCGATGCTGCGACCGCACTGCGCGCGCGTCGATGTATGGCGCACCACCTACCATCATCCGCTGGCGGGCGGGGCGTCGGGCGTGGTCGAGTGGTTCAAGGGCAGTGGTTTGCGGCCGTTTCTCGAACCGCTGGATGATGCGGAAAAGGCGCAATACCTCAAGCAATATCACGCCGCGATCGAGCAGGCGTATCCGGCCCTGAGTGATGGTTCGGTGCTGCTGCCGTTCCCGCGATTGTTCATCGTCGCGACCCGCTGATGCCAGAAAGGGACAGATAACGTTATCTGTCCCTTCGTTTGGCACTCAGGTAATCGAATAGAAACGACGCAAAGCCGAACAACCCAATCATTGAAATGATCATGATCCCCAACTCTGAATTGTCCATGCTGATCTCTGCGTGAAAGGTGAGAGGGCAGGGTAGGGGTTTTTTGGTTGGGGTTGATGCTGGGCTACGGCTTCTTTACTGGGGGGCGGGGATCTATACGGAAACTATACGTGGGGCGCCAAAAAAACCTGTGGCGAGGGAGCTTGCTCCCGTTGGACTGCGCAGCAGTCCTTGTTTGGGGCCGCTTCGCGACCCAGCGGGAGCAAGCTCCCTCGCCACAGTAATGGGTCGCTCGTTCTATCTCTTAACGGACTGGCATTGGCCATCAGTGCTACCAGGCATGTCCAGATATTTGGTCATGTCGATGTCTAGCTCTGCCCAGATACACCCTGCGTATTTCGGATTAGCCGCATGCCGGTTGAAAACGCTGGCTAGTGGGATTAGGGATCGGGACTCGTGGAGAATCTCGAAATGGCCTTCGATGGCTTCGCGAGCCATGGCCACTGCTTCGTCGAGACCTTCTCCTGCGGAAAAACAACCCGGAACATCCGGGATATCCACGCCCCACGCGTGTTTGTCATCGCCGATTGAAATAGCTATCGGATAAAGCATGTTCACTTTCTCCTGCTGATCCGGTTACTGACGCTAGAAACGCGAAGGGCGCCTCGAAAGGCGCCCCTAAATCACGGCGTACTATTCCGCATCCATCCGTCGAGCAATGACATCCAGCACATCGCAGCCATCGCGCAGCGGTATGGCGCAGAGCATTGCGAAGTCGCTGAGAATCACCGAATCGGTGGCGATTTCGCCGCGCATCGCGAGGTTTTCCAGGACCTGTGTCACCGCGCCGATTCTGTAACGGGCGGAGCTGAGAAGGGAATGCAGCGGTTGGGTGGTGTTGACGTAGAAGGTGGGAAGGTCGTCGGCGTTGCTGGTTAAAGCCATGTAGTCATTCATGAGTGATCACCATATCGGAGGGAAGACCTACCACTCAATCGTCGCCAAACAATAGGGTGGTAGCTGTACGTGGGTTGGCGAACCGGGACATGGTAAAACCGGCAGACCGTGGGGTCTCCCACGCACAGCCACCAAAAAAAGAGGCAGCCAAGTGCGTTCAAAAGCACTCCGAGAAATTCTCGGAGGCTTCTGTACCAGTCATCGAGTCGCCAAACCCAATACGCCATTTGGGCGCGCTCGGACTATAGGTCTCATGACAAAGGCACAGCAATGCGCAAGTCTACGGACAATTCCCAGAGTAGTGTAGGACCTTGCCTTTTCCGCATACGGCCTCGTTTAAACCCCCGGAGAATGGGCATTGGCTCTGCGGCGTCAGTGACGGCAATCCTTTAATTCGCCAGCGAAAACGCTAACAAAACGCCGACTTCATGGGAAAACGTTAATTTCCGTGTTGAAACGGCTAATGATGCTCACGAGGCCGGTTGCTTCACGCCGCCAGGATGGCTTTCACGTTGTTTTTTCTGGTACTCCTCCGCTTTGTGCGAAGAACCTGAGTCTTTCTCCAGCGTTTTCGAATCGGCTCCGGAATTTGCACCCGAAGACTCCTCGCCCTTTTTGCTGGCCTTCTCCTCGTTTGATTCAGCGCTTTGCCCCTGATTAAGACCGGGAAGAGCGGCAGGAGGAACGGCAGTTCCTGTCGTCTTCTCAGCCGCTAGCGCATAAAACGAGCAGGAAGACAGTAGGCCCGCAAGCGTCAGAGCAGCGATTTTGGTGTTCATGCTTAAGCCTTCCGTCCGAGGGATGTACTCATTGGAAGGCAGGTTCGAGGGAGTGTGCCGGACAGCTGACGAGCGGCAGGATTTAACGGCAGGCGGAGCCGAGCAATGAATGCGGCGTGTCACCGAATCCGAACCATAAAAAAACCGGCCGTTGGGGCCGGTTTTTGCTGTTTGGAAACAAGGGCATCAGCTCTGCTGCAACACCTTCAGTGCTGCCGATGCCAGAAAACCTGAACGGCTTTTCTCTTCCGGGTGATGCAATACGTATTCGTCAATGCGGTTGAGCAGGTACCCCGGCAGGGTGATGTTCAGCTTCTGGGCTTTGCCCAGGTACTTGGTAACATCGATGTCCACCACCGCCCATGTACAACCGGCGTACTGCGGATTCGCCGCATGCAGGGTCACTTTATTCGCAGGTGGAATCGGTGAACCGTCTTCGGCAAGAATTTCGAAATGGCCCTCAATGGCTTCACGAGCCATGGCCATCGCATCATCCAGATCCTCACCTGCGGAGAAACACCCTGGAATATCCGGTACCTCCACGCCCCAAGCGTGTTCGTTATCGCCCATTGAAATCGCAATCGGGTAAAGCATCTTCACTGTCCTCTGAGGCGCTGCGCTTTGAATTCGTCAGAGCAGCGCCTGTTGCAAAATACTCAAGGCGGTTTTTTTGAGCAGGTCCTTTTTCGGATGAGGAACTGTCACCAGCCCCGGTTTGGTCGGGTGCTTGAAGTGATGATGACTGCCCTTGATACGCACCAGATACCAGCCATCCGCAACAATTTGGCTTATCAAAAATCGGCTATTCACATCACCTCCGTGTGGTGTGCTTAGGTGGTTACTATACCCACTGAATTTATATGATCAACACTATAACCACTGAGCCTTCTCGGTCACGATGGAAAGGTGGTGTGAAAAACGAGTCTAGGAGGGCGTGAGGATAGAGTTCGGAGATGGCCGCAAATGAGGCGTTTTCTGTATTGCAGGTTTTTGCCGCACCCCTTGAAGCGCTCCTGCAGCTCAATCGACGGGTATAAAAAAACCGGCCACATGGGCCGGTTTTTTCTTTCTACATCCCCGTCAAAACCATCTTAACGCGAGACCAAAAATTCGATTGGAGCGGGTGAAGGGAATCGAACCCTCGTTATCAGCTTGGGAAGCTGGAGTAATGCCATTATACGACACCCGCTCAGAGCGGCTGACTTTGTACCAGATGTGCGCGTGGAAATGAAGTTTTTCTTTGCGCGGAATGGCTTTAGCGCAGGTGAATCAAGACATCGGACCGGGTGACGGTCGTTCGCGGGCAAGCCTCGCGCCTACAGGAATGCGTTTAACGCTATAGGGCGAAGCTTGCTCGCGATGACGCTTTTTCAGATTGCGAATGCATGGTGGTCCTGGACGTAGTGGTAACGCGGTCGGCTTGCCTGCTGCTCAGGTTTCAGGAAACCCAGCAATGCGTTGCGACTGTCTCGGCAGGCGGCTTTGTGTTCCATGTCGAGAAAGTGGCCCGTCGCATCCAGCGTCGTGAAGGTGGCTTGTTTCACGTGGTCGGCGAACAACCGGGCACCATCGGCGGCGGTGTATTCGTCCCATTCGCCGTTCATGAACAGCACTGGCACGTTGATTTGCTCAGCGGCTTTGAAGAAGCATTGGCGGTCGCTGTGCAGCAGGTCGCTGATGTGGAAGTGCATCTGCCCGTATTCATGATCGGCCAGGCTGCTGACGTGCCGGTAGTTGAAGCGCTTGAACAGGGTCGGCAGGTGTTTGCCGATGGTGCTGTTCACCAGGTTGCCGACCCGGTCGCCGTCACGGCTGCCGAGGTAGTCCACACCGCGCTCGAGGTAGTCGAGCATGTGCGCGTTGATCTCCGGGGAGAACGAGCTGATCACGGCTTTTTCGATCCGTCGCGGTTGTTGGGCGAGGGCAACCAGGGTCGCGGCGCCGCCCCAGGAAAACGACAGCACGTGTTCGGCGGCGAAGTGGTCGATCAGCTCCAGGAGGATCTGCCCTTCGACTTCCTTGGTCAGCAATTTCTCATGCAGGTTGTGGGCTTTTGACTTGCCCGCGTAGGGCTGGTCGTAGCAGACCACATTGAACTGCGGGTGCAGGTTTTTCACGGTTTGTGCAAACGACGCAGTCGTGGCCATCGAGCCGTTGACCAAGATAATGGTCTTCTCTGCGGCGTCTGCGCGATAGAACTCCGTGTAAACCCGATACTGACCCTGTATATCCAGCACAGCGATTTCTGGCCTCATGTCATAAGACTCCTGGCAAGCGGGTATGCGCGCAAATGAGATTGCACGAGCTTTGTGACAGGTAGGCATACGCCTGGAATTTTGGAGGCCCATGTCGATCCATTGCAGTCCGGTCGACGGGTATTGTTATTGGCGGGCAGTCTGCCGGTCTGAGGCGGAACCTGAGGGTTCTCTAACCGACAAAAAGTTTCTTAGAAGTATGTTGTGACTCGTCAGTCACATTTCGGCTGACGACCTGATTCAAGCAGGGGAGAGGGGTTCGCGCAAGTGCCATTGGTAAATTGTTCGACAACTTCTGCTGAGCGGTAGGCTGCTTAGATCAAATGGATCTCTTCGGTGCGCAACGCGCGGTACTCGCCCGGTTTTAGCGCGTTATCGAGCACCAGCGGGCCCATGCGTTCGCGGTGCAGGCGCAGCACTTTGTTGTCGAAGTGGCCGAACATCCGCTTCACCTGGTGATAACGGCCTTCGACGATGCTCAGTCGTGCCGATCTCGGCCCGAGCACGATCAGCTCGGCTGGTTGGGTAGTGAGGTCTTCAAAGGCGAAGTACAGGCCTTCTGTGAATTTCAGGGCGTATTCCGGGCCGATCTCCTGTTCGGTCTCTACGTAGTAGACCTTGGGCAGTTTGGTCTGCGGTTGAGTCAGGCGTCGCGACCAGCTGCCGTCGTTGGTGATCAGCATCAGACCGGTGGTGTTGAAGTCGAGGCGGCCGGCGATGTGCAGGTCTTGCTTGTCCGGTCGTGGATCAGATCGAGGACGGTCGGGTGTTCCGGGTCGCGGGTGGCGCTGACGCATCCGGGCGGTTTGTGCAGCATGAAGTAGCGGGCGGGTTTGCCGACTTGCAGGACTTCCTCATCGACCTCGACACGGCTGAACTCCAGCACTTCGGCATGCGGGTCGCTGACGACTTTTCCGTCAACCCGCACGCGTTGTTCCACCAGCAACAGGCGAACCTGCTGACGGTTGAAGCGGGGCAGGTTGCTGAGGAAGCGGTCAACGCGCATGAATTGAGATCGGCAGGAAAAGGGCCGCGCATCTTACGCGATCCGCCGGGCCGCTGCTTACAACTGCGACTCGACCTGCGCGCAGCGTGGGCACAGGCAGGATTGGTCGCGCAGCTCGGCGGGCAGCGCTTCGAGTACCGCCGGGTCGATGCTGACGCTGTAGCACCAGCAGGGCCGATCGGCGGTTCGCGGGTCGGCCAGGGTGCAGGCATTGGAGGCGCCGCAAGCGGGGCAGATTTCAGGCTTGTTCATGTAGGACTATGCATAACTGGTGTGAGGCATTTCCGCGCAGGTACGGTTACGGCCGGATTGCTTGGCCCGATACATCGCATGATCGGCCCGAGAGAGCAGGGTGTGCAAGGTGTCATCCGGTTGCAAAGTGGTCAAGCCGATGCTCACCGTCAGGTGCAAGGCCTGATCGTTGTAGGCATAACGCTGTTCCTCGACATGTTGGCGAATTTTCTCGGCGATCTTCAGACCGGTCTCACCGTCCGTGTCCTTGAGCAACACAATGAACTCTTCACCGCCCCAGCGACAAACGATGTCGGAATGGCGCAGGCAACTCTCCAGGTCCCGTGCGAAGCCGATCAGCACCTGATCGCCGGCGAGGTGACCGTAGGTGTCGTTCAAGGCCTTGAAGTGGTCCAGGTCCAGCAGCAACGCGGTCAGCGGTTTCGGTTCGCGTTGGGCTTCGTGCATGGCTTGCGCGGCCAGCAGGTCGAAGCCGCGACGGTTCGGCAGTTCGGTGAGGCTGTCGAGCGTCGCCTGCGCCTGGATCTTGCCCTGATAGCGTTTGATCACCCGGTTGAGCAGCATCAGCACGATCAGCGTAACGAGCAGGCAGATCAGCAGATTGAGGTACAGCGACTGACGGATTTCACTCAGGGCGCCGTCTTCGCGCTTGTCGACGAACAGGTACCAGTTCAGCTCCGGAATGAACCGCACGTTGAGGAAATGCCCCTGGCCCTGGACGGAATATTCGTAGCTGCCGCTGTGGGGTTTGGGCAACTGGCTAACCAGGCCCGTCATGCTCTCGAGTTCGCTGAGTTTTTGCCCGATATGCGCACCCTGGGGGCCACCCTCGGCGCCGGTGAGCACCAGTCGACCGAAGCTGTCGACGAAATACACACTGCGTTGATAGCGCTGTTGATACTTGTCGATCAGCTTGATCACCGCATCCACCGTCAGGCCGACGCCCGCCGCACCGATGAAACGGTCGTTGTAGTCGTAGACCTTGTAGTTGATGAAGAAGGTCAGGTTGTCCTTGTTGGCAAGATCCGGGTCGACGTTGATCTCGTAGGGGTCGGCCATGTCACGCACGCGGAAATACCAGGCGTCGCGCGGTTCATTGGCCTTGACCTGCTTGAGCACGCCTTTGGCGTGGTAGTAGGTGAGCGTGCCGTTGGAGACGAAAAATGCGGTGTAGGCGCCGTAGTGGGTCATGACCTCGTTGAGGTAGCGGGTCATCTGGTCGGGGTCGTTTTCGCCGTTGACCACCCAGTCGCGCATGAAGGTATCGCGGGACATCATCGAGGAAATCAGGATCGGTCTGACGAGGTCTTTCTGGATTTCCGAATAGACCGTGTCCGACGTCAGCGGCAGCTCGGTGTTGACGATGTTGTCGCGGATCGAGGCGCGCGAGGCGTAGTAGCTCAGGAATGACGTGGCGAGAAACCCCGCGCCCAGCAGCGCGATCAGCGTGAGGACCAGCGAACGTTGCGAATACAGCGGCGAGTGAAGCGGCATGACGATTCCGTTGGCAGTGACCCGTTGGGGAGCATTCTAGTGGGACTGCGGGGAAATAACTGCGGGATTTGTGGGGTGAATCGGTCGGGATCAGGTGCGATAGCGTCTGTGCGGACGCCATCGCGGGCAAGCCCGCTCCCACAAGGACTGCGCAAAACCTGCGGGAGCGGGCTTGCCCGCGAATCGTGAGATCAACCCCGATCTGTCAGATACGCCCGCCATCCACCCAGATGACTGATATTCACCGCACCTTCCAATCCATATGCCTCACAGATAAACCCGCTCTCCCAACGCCCATCCGCCAGTTGCACCTTGCCCAACCCCAGCGGCGCCGGAATCCCGGTCAGGAACGAACCCAGTTCACTGCTCGGCAACTCCCAGACCTCCACCGCAATCGCCACGCCGCCGTCCTTCACCCGAACCATCCCCGGACGAAACGGCGGACCACCGGCCAACGCATACAGCTGATAGTCCGGTGAGCTGAACGTTGACTCGACCAACGTCGCGCCGCGCCGCTTCAGTTGCCAGTTCAGTGCCAATCCATCCAGATGCGCACCGCACACCACCAACCGAGCGCGGTC
The DNA here is from genome assembly GCF_048079215.1 of Pseudomonas sp. NFX71. NCBI lineage: Bacteria > Pseudomonadati > Pseudomonadota > Gammaproteobacteria > Pseudomonadales > Pseudomonadaceae > Pseudomonas > Pseudomonas sp. NFX71. The sequence goes on from NZ_CP182230.1 coordinate 3,475,704, forward strand.
ATTACGGGCGACTGCCGAAGCGGCAGGCGCCTGCGAACGACGCTGAAACGCATCCGCCACGCTCAACAGATACTGGTCGGTAAACGCCCGGCCAAACAGCGTCACACCCCACGGCAAACCATTGCCCATGAACCCGCTCGGCACGGCGACGGCGGCGTAATCAAGCAGGTTCATGAAGTTGGTGTAGTAACCCAATTCAGAATTGCGCAGCACCGGCTCAGCTTCAAGTTCCGCCAATGTCACCGGGCGGCCAATGGTCGGGGTGACCACGCAATCCAGTCCTTCCAGCGCCTTGTCGCACAGGGCTTTCAAGGCTTGCAGCCGATACTGCGCACGGAACGTTTGCACGCCGCTCACCGCTGGCGCCTTGGCCAGCACGGCACGAATCACCGGCAACACCGCTTGCGGGTTCTGCTCCATCAACTCACCGGCAACGCTGTAGCGCTCCGCCACCCACGGGCCTTCGTAAAGCAAACGCGCGGCTTCGAGAAACGGCGACATATCCAGTTCCACCGCTTCACCGCCCAACCCTTTGAGCTGATCGACGGCGTCTTCAAACAACAGCGGACCTTGCGGGCAACCGAAGAACTCCAGGTCCTGCGCACGTGGCACACCAAAGCGGAAGGGACGCGGAGTGCCAAACGCCGAGCCGTCATTCCACAGCGGATTCCTGCGGCTGTATTCGTCCCGCGGATCAAGGTGTGCGGTGAGCGCCAGCAACTGGCTCGCTTCCCGCGCCGTCGCGGTAAACGTCGTGACGCAATCGAGCGTGCGACACGCCGGCACCACACCCGCCGTGGAGATCAGCCCTTTGGTGGCTTTCATCCCCACCAGATTGTTCAGTGCCGCCGGCACGCGCCCGGAACCTGCGGTGTCCGTGCCCAACGAAAAACTCGCCACCCCCAGCGCCACCGCCAGCGAAGAGCCGGCGCTGGAACCGCCCGACGGATACTCCGGCAACACGCTGTTCGGGCAGGCGCCATACGGCGAGCGACTGCCATTGAGGCCAGTGGCGAACTGATCAAGATTGGTCTTGCCCAGCGGGATCGCCCCCAGCGCCAGCAACTGCTCGACGATGGTCGCCGACTGCTGCGGCACATAGGCAAACGCCGGGCACGCTGCCGTGGTCGGAATGCCCGCCAGATCGATGTTGTCCTTGATCGCGAACGGCACGCCATACAAGGGCAGGCTGTCGATGTCCCGACCGTCGAGCGCGGCGAGGTACGGTTCCAGTTCTTCAACACTGAGCAAGTGGATGAACAGGTGATAGTCCGGGTTCAGCGCCGCGGCTCTGTCGCGCAGGTTCAGCAGCAATTGACGAGGCGTGATGTTGCCGACGCGATAAGCACTGCGCAGGGCGTCGAGTTGTAGATTGATGGTCATGGCGTTAATCCTTTTTCAAATGGGTTCAGTCGAGTTCCAGCACCACGACGCGCTGTCCGGCGCGCACCGCCGAACCTGGTTGCACGCGGATCTCGCGCACCACGCCGGCCATGGGCGCGAGTAGCGGAATTTCCATCTTCATTGACTCCAGAATCACCAGGACATCACCGACGGCCACGCGGCTGCCGGTCTGCACCTGAACCTGCCAGAGGTTGCCGGCGATGTGGCTGTCGACGCTCATTTCGCCGCTGGCCAGCGCTGAATCTTCGGTCGTCTCCGAGACCGCTTCTTCACTGTCGAAATGCGCCTGGCCGCTGGCGATCCAGCGCTCGCGTTCGGCGTTGAACGCGCCTTGTTGCTGCTCGCGAAACGCGGCAATGGTCTCGGCTTCTTTCACCAGAAACGCCTGATAGTCCGCGAGGTTCAACTGGCTGTGCTCGATGTTCAGCTCGAAACGCCCGAGGGGGAAATCCCGACGGATGCGCAGCAGTTCATCGGCGCTCACCGGGTAGAAGCGGATCTGGTCGAAGAAGCGCAGCAGCCACGGTTTGCCATCGAACGCGGCGACCTCCCGGTAGCGGTTCCACATCTGCAAGGTGCGCCCGACGAACTGATAACCGCCGGGGCCTTCCATGCCGTAAACGCACATGTAGGCGCCACCGATGCCCACCGAGTTTTCCGCGGTCCAGGTGCGCGCCGGGTTGTACTTGGTGGTCACCAGACGATGGCGCGGGTCGAGCGGGGTGGCGACCGGTGCGCCGAGGTACACGTCACCCAGGCCCATCACCAGGTAACTGGCATCGAACACGGTGCGCTGTACTTCGTCGAGGTTCGGCAGGTCGTTGATGCGGCGGATGAACTCCAGATTGCTCGGGCACCATGGTGCGTCCTTGCGTACGGTAGTCATGTACTTTTCGATCGCCAATTGGCAGGCCGGGTCATCCCAGGACAGTGGCAAATGGACGATGCGCGAAGGGACTTGCAGGTCCTTGGCGGCGCACACTGAATCCCATTCACCGGCGACGATACCGAGCAGATCGGTCAGCGACAGTTGCTCGGGTTGGTAGTGCACTTGCAGCGAGCGGATGCCGGGTGTGAGGTCGATGACACCGTGCAGGTGTTTGCTTTCCAGGGCTTGCATCAGGGCGTGGGCGCGGAAGCGCAGAACAAGGTCCAGTTCCGGTGCACCAATCTCCAGAAGCAAATGCGTATCGCCCGAAAGGCGTGCAACCAACCGCGTATCTCCCTGACCCAAATCCAAAACCACAGGCGACACAATCCCCTGTGGGAGCGAGCCTGCTCGCGATAGCGGTGTGTCAGTCTCATTGATGCTGAATGCACTGCCCTCATCGCGAGCAGGCTCGCTCCCACAGGGGGGATTCCATTTCAGGGCGAGAGTGCGGGCGGTCTGGAGATCGACGGGGAAGAACTGGACTTTGTCGCCAGCCTTGAGTTGCCCAAGCTGCCAGAGATCCGCCTCGATCACCGTCACCGGGCACACAAACCCGCCCAGGCTCGGACCATCCGGCCCCAGGATCACCGGCATATCCCCGGTGAAATCCACGGCGCCAATGGCGTACGGATTGTCGTGAATGTTCGACGGATGCAGCCCCGCCTCGCCACCGTCCGCACGTACCCATTCCGGCTTCGGCCCGATCAGCCGCACGCCGGTGCGGCTGGAGTTGAAATGCACTTCCCACTGAGTCGCGAAGAAGATGCCGATGTAGTTTTCGGTGAAGTATTCCGGTGCGCCATGCGGGCCGTAGATCACCCGGATCTGCCGCACGGCAGGCAATTCAGCGATTTCAGACAGTTGCGAGCCGGCGCTTCGGTCGCTCAGGGCAGGCACATGCAACACGTCACCCGCGCGCAACGCCCGACCACCATGCCCGCCAAACTGCCCGAGGGTGAAGGTGCTTTTACTGCCCAGATAATCCGGCACTTGCAGCCCGCCGCGCAGGCACAGATAGCTGCGAGCGCCCGCACCGGCAATCGTCCCGAGGCTCAGTGTGGCCCCGGCCGGAATCAGCAGCGCTGTGTTCATCGCGACGATTTCACCGTTCAACGTCAACGGAATGACTGCGCCGGTGACCGCCACCACGGCGTCGCAATTGAAGCGCAGCAACGGCCCGCTCATGGTGATTTCCAGCGCAGCGGCGCCTTCGTCGTTACCCAGCAAAAGGTTGCCCAGGCGCAACGCGCGACTGTCCATCGGCCCCGACGGCGGCACGCCCACGGCCCAGTATCCAAGGCGTCCGGGATAGTCTTGAACACTGGTCTGCGTACCGGCGCTGAGTACTTCGAACGTGTTGGCCTGATAGACCAGATGTTCGAGGCAACGGGTCCACGGCTGACCGCTGGCGAAGGGCGCATCGAGCAAAATCTGCCGCAGGTAATCGCGGTTGGTTTCCACACCGTAGAGCAGGCTGTCGCCCAATGCCTGATGCAGATCGGCCCGCGCTTCTTCGCGAGTCGGCGCCCAACAAATGACTTTGGCAATCATCGGATCGAAGTACGGCGGAATCTCGCAGCCGGCCTCGACCCAGGTGTCGATGCGCAGCTGTTTGCCATCGGCGACGGGGAAATTCACAGCGGTCAACAAACCGGGGCTCGGCTGAAAATCCCGACCTGGGTCTTCCGCATACAACCTCGCCTGAATCGCATGGCCGGCGGCTTTCAAGCCTTGGCTCAACACGCTCAACGGCGGTAAATCACCGGCCGCCAGTTCCACCATCCAGCGCACCAGGTCCACGCCCCACACCTGTTCGGTGACGCCGTGCTCCACCTGCAAACGGGTGTTCACTTCGAGAAAATAGAAACGTCGGGCCTCGCTGTCGAAGACGAATTCCACGGTGCCGGCGCTGCGGTAATTCACCGCTTTCGCCAGTTTGATCGCGGCGGCACACAACTCATCGGCCATGCCATCGGGCAGGTTCGGCGCCGGGGTTTCTTCGAGGACTTTCTGGTTGCGGCGCTGCACCGAGCAATCGCGTACGCCGAGGGCGATCACTTCACCGCGACCGTCGCCGAACACCTGAACTTCCAGGTGCCGAGCGCGCTGGATGTACTTCTCGATGAACACCCCGGCGTCGCTGAAATTGTTCTGCCCAAGGCGTTTTACCGCTTCAAAGGATTCGCTCAACTCGGCGGCGCTGCGGCACACGCGCATGCCGATGCCACCACCACCGGCGGTACTTTTGAGCATCACCGGGTAACCCACCTGTTCACCGGCGATCAGCGCCGCGTCGAGGCTGTCGAGCAGCTCGGTGCCTTCGAGCATTGGCACGCCGTGTTGCTTGGCCAAGGCACGTGCGGTGTGTTTGAGGCCGAACACGCGCAGCTGTTCTGGGGTCGGGCCGATGAAAGCAATGTCGGCGGCTTCGCAGGCTTCGGCGAACGCGGCGTTTTCCGAAAGGAAACCGTAGCCGGGATGAATCGCCGTGGCGCCGGTGGCTTTGGCGATGGCGAGGATTTTGTCGACCGCCAGATAGGTGCCGGCCGCCGCGCCTTCACCGAGGCTGTGGGCTTCATCAGCGTGCAGAATGTGCAGGCTCGCGGCATCGGCTTCGGAGTACACGGCGACGCCGTTGACGTGCAGTTCACGCAGGGTGCGCAGGATGCGGCAGGCAATGGCGCCACGGTTGGCAATCAGGACTTTTTCGAACATGGCATAGACCCCGGAGGGGATGCGGGCCGTCCCGCAGTTTTTCGTTGGGCGCCGGGGTCGTCCCCGACGGCAAAAAACGTTCACTCAAAAACACCACAGCCCCCTGTGGGAGCGAGCCTGCTCGCGATGGCGTCGGAACATTCAACATCGATGTCGACTGTCACACCGCTATCGCGAGCAGGCTCGCTCCCACATGTTTCAGTGGTGTTTTGGCTGTTTGAGGCATTGGCTGGAACGGGCCTGGCACAGGGCAAACAACCATCTGCGCAACCACACTAATTTCAGTTCCATACCAATAACTCCGCAGGCGTAGGGTTGTAGGCATTGCACGGATTGTTCAGTTGCGGGCAATTGGAAATCAGCACGATCACATCCATCTCCGCCCGCAGGTCCACGTACTTGCCCGGTGCTGAAATGCCGTCTTCAAACGTCAGCCCGCCATCCGCCGTGACCGGCACGTTCATGAAGAAATTGATGTTCGGTCCGATGTCGCCCTTGCCCAGTCGCCCGTCGTGGACGCAGGCGCGAAGGTAGTTGTCGCGGCAGCTGTGCATGTAGCGTTTTTCCAGGGCGTAACGCACGGTGTTGCTCTCTTGCGCACAGGCTCCGCCCAGGGTGTCGTGGCGGCCGCAGGTGTCGGCGACGATGGTCAGCATCGGTTTGCCGAGGTTGGAATACAGCACGCTGCCGGTGCTCAGGTAGACGCTGTTTTGCCGGCGCAAGGTGCGTTGCACGTCGTAGCGTTCTTTTGGATTGGCGACGCTGTAGAACAAGGTATCGACGGCCTGGTTACCTTCCAGATCGAGGATGCGCAGGGTCTGGCCGGCCTTGACTTCCATCAGCCAGGGTTCACCGGCGGGGATGGTGGCGCGGTAGACCGCCGTTTCTGGATGCTTTTGAGCGGTGGCGATTGCGAGTGACATGGCAGCGATCCTCAGGCAAACAAACGGTCGGTGTTGATGAAGCCGCGCTCGTTTTCCGGGCGCGAGGTGCGGCAGTTTTCGGCGACACTGGGGTCGGCGTTCATCCAGCTCAACTTCAAGGGTTTCGGCGCGTAGTCCGGTGACGGGTCCATCGGGTGTTGCAGCGCGGTGAGCACCACCAGCGTGTCCATCGGCGCGTACAACTCGATGTAGTCGCCGGCCTTGGAGTGGCCTTCGACGAAATGGAAATGGCCGGCCTCATCCACGTTCACGCGGCTGAACAGGTTTAGCGTCATCAGCAGATCCGACAGGCCCAACCCCCACTTGCCGAGTTCCACCAAGAGGTTGTCGGTGCCGTTGCGGAAGAAGCCGTTGCGCAGTTCCTGATAACGGCCTGCGCCGTATTTTTCCGCCACTTCCTCAGCGCAGAGCACGCCGCCGAGGCTGTCGCTCCAACCGCAGGTGTCGGCGGTGATTGCTGCCAGTACGCGGCCCATGTCCGAGTAGAGGCAATGGCCAGTGGTGAGCTTGGCGGTGTGTTGGCATTTGAGGCTGTCGGGCAGGTTCAGGCGTTCGGTTTTTTCATTGGCGTTGAGCAGCGTCAGGCTGACATTGGCACCGCCGCGCAGGTCGGTGAGGCGCAGCAGTTGGCCGCGTTTCAGGACGAACGAACGATGGCCGCCACCGGGGAGCATTTCTTCGGCGAAGGGCGGGAACAGTTGGGTCGAATCAGTCATGTGCAGATTCCTCTAAGCGATACGAAGCGTGCCTGCCTGCCAGCTCAGCCGGCAAGGCATCGACGGCGGCGCGGGAGGCGCGGCGGTCGCTGTTCAAAGGGATGTCGTAGGTGATGCGCGCGCCATAGGCGCCGGGGGCGTGCGGGTCGACGCGGACCTTGTCGAAGACCAGCAAACGGGTGCCGAGGCTGAAACCTTCGGACAGGTCATGGGTGACCATGAACACCGTCAGCTGCGTCTCGCGCCACAGCTCCAGGAGCAAGGCGTGCATGTCTTTGCGGATGCCCGGATCGAGGGCGCCGAACGGTTCGTCGAGCAGCAACACGCGGGGTTTCATGATCAGCGCCTGGGCGATGGCCAACCGTTGTTGCATGCCGCCGGAGAGCTGCGCCGGGTACTTGTCCAGCGAGTGGCCGAGCCCCACTTTGTGCAGCAGCACCGAGGCCTGTTCCCGCGCCTCTTTTTTAGCGCTGCCGAACAACCGCCCAAGCAGCGGTGAGTGTGGCAGTTCGAGGCCGAGGGCGACGTTGTCGAGCACCGTCAGGTGCGGGAACACCGAATAGCGCTGGAACACCACGCCACGGCTCGAATCCGGTTCTCCGGCCAGCGTTTGACCGTCCAACAAAATCTCGCCGCGACTGGCGCGCTCCTGACCGAGTAGCAGTCGAAGGAAAGTGGATTTGCCACAACCCGATGCGCCGACCAGGGTACAGAACTCACCCTCGTTGACGTTCAGGTTCAAGCCTTCGAGCACCACTTGATCGGCGTATTGCTGCCAGACATTCTTTACCGTGATGAAGCTCATGCGCGGGCTCCTTCATACCAGGGGAACGCGCGCTGGGTCAGGCGCTTGAGGCCCCAGTCCATCAGCCAGGCGAGCAAGGTGATCCACACCACGTACGGCAGAATCACATCCATCGCCAGGTAACGACGCACCAGGAAAATCCGGTAGCCGAGGCCGTCGGTGGAAGCGATGGCTTCGGCAGCGATCAGGAACAACCATGCCGAACCGAGCATCAGCCGCAGCGAGATCAGCAGGCGCGGCAGCAGTTGTGGCAGCACCACGCGCAGCATCAACGTCCAGGTTGAAGCGCCGAGGGTCTGGGCCTTGATCAGCAGCTCGACCGGAATTTCCCGGGCGCGCTGTTCCAGGTCCCGTGCCAGACACGGGGTGATGCCGATCACGATCAGCATCACTTTCGACAACTCCCCCAGCCCGAACACGATGAACAGAATCGGCAGGATCGCCAGCGGCGGCACCATCGACAGCACCGTCAGCAATGGTGACAACGGCGCGCCGAACAGCGGCAACGTCCCGGCGGCGATGCCCAGGCACAGCCCGGCCAGCGCGCTGATACCGAGGCCGATGGCGAGGCGACGCAGGCTGGACGCGGTGTCTTGCCACAGCACGTATTCACCGGTGCGGCTGTCGGCGGTGAACGCCAGGCGCTTCACCGCGTCGGTCATCTGCACGGCGCTCGGCAACAGTTTGTCGTTGGGGTTGTCCAGCAGCCGTTCGGCCGAGCCCATGAAGTAGGCCAGCAGCACCAGGGCGAACGGCAGGATCACCAACAGCAGGCGACTCGGACGATCCGGGTGACGATTGATCAGGCGCATGGCCAGGTCCTCTTCTTACAGCTTGGCGTCGGCGGCCATCTGCACGTAACTCGGGTCGAAGCGCAGCTTGAGGTTGGCCTTGTCGCCGCTGGTCACGCCATTGGCGAAGGCCATGCCGACGGCGCTGGTGTCCTTGGCGCCTTCACCGAGCAAGCCGTGCTGGAAGGAAAACTCGGCGACCTTGCGCATCGTTTCCGGCAGTTGCTTGCTGGTGGAAAACGCCAAGGCTTCTTTGGGCGTGGCGAACAATTTGGTGGTGTCGAGTTGCGCCTGGAAACCTGCCAGGTCAGTGCCCGAGGCCTTGGCCATGTGCTCGAGGGCGGCTTTGCTGGCGGCGTTTTTCGCGTTCATCAACTCGACCACTTCGAACCACGCACCGGTCAGCGCTTTGCCCAGGGCCGGGTTGTCTTTGAGGGTGGCGCTGTTGACCACCATCATGTCCATGATTTCGCCGGGGATCTGGCTGGAGTTGAAGACTTCGGTCACGCCCGGTTTGGCCTTGATGTCCGAAAGCATCGGGTTCCAGGTAGTGACAGCGTTGACTTGATCCGTGTTAAAGGCCGCCGAGATGTCGGCGTCGGAAGTGTTGACCACTTTCAGGTCTTTCTCGGTGAGGTCCACCGAATCCAGTGCCCGGGCCAGCAGGTAGTGGGAAACCGACAGCTCCACCAGATTGACGTCCATGCCCTTGAGGTCGCTGACTTTTTTGCCGTCGCCCTTGAGCACGATGCCGTCGTTGCCGTTGGAGAAATCGCTGACGATCAGCGCGGTGCTGTCGACGCCACCGGCGGCCGGAATGGTCAGCGCGTCCATGTTGGTCATGGTGCAACCGTCGAACTGGCCGGCGGTGTACTGATTGATGGATTCGACGTAGTCGTTGAGCTGCACCACATCAATCTTGATGCCGTACTTCTTCGCCCATTTGTCGACGATGCCTTGGCTGCCGGCGTATTCCCAAGGCATCCAGCCGGCATAAATGGTCCAGCAGACGCTGAAATGATCTTTTTGCGCAGCGTGGGACGAGACGCTCACGAAGGCTGCGAACGCAGCGGCGAGGAGGGCGGGTAAACGAAGCTTGAGCATGGGTGGTTCTCCAGTTGATCAAGGGCGGGCAGGAGTCAACGCGGCACCGTAAACGGTGGCTTGTCTCCCGGGCTTTTGTCCCGCCGTGTAACCTCAACTGGAGGTCGCCAACTCTCGGACCAGCCACTCGCGTCAGCGAGCCGGAACCCTAGTCAGCCATTGCAAATTGTGGTGCCGCGAACCTGTGATGACTCCTGCACGGGTTTGTTAAAGCGAGAGCCGTGCCAAGTCGGCCGAAGCGCTCTGGGCCGAGGGATTGCCTTTGGCCGGCTGAAGGGAAGGGCGGTTCGCTGCTTTGTGATGGTGCGTCCGTGCACTGAGATGCAGCGTGGCCGGCCGCTGATCCGAAGGTCTGCGAGGCCCGGCACTCGCCGCCGCGTTGCCAGTCAAAACAGGTGTCAGCCGGCCTGTATCGGCTGCGGGTCTTTCAGGAGGCCATCATGTTTCGTCGACTGCTGCTGAGTGTTGTGCTCGGTGTCGGGCTGTCCGGCTGCTATTACTACGCCGGCTCCTACGACGTGTATTCCACGCCTTACTACTACCCCGGCTATGCGCCGTATCCCTACTATTACGGCCCGCGCTACTACTATGGCCCACGCTTTTATGGCGGCTATCGCTACTACTATTGGGGCGGGCATGCGCCCCGTCATTACGGCGGTGGATATCGCGGTGGCCACCACTAATCAGTACGTGAATAGATGAAAAACCTTTCATCGGCGAGATGTTTCAACTTGTTGCAAGACCGCACCAGATTTCGAAATCGATGTCTGATCCTTCGACAGTCACCGAATAATTGACTGTCGCTCGCCAGCGTCGCTGGTGTGGCTCACTCGCGGTCCAGGAGGCCGCCATGCTCCTTCAAAAAATGCTCCGTCGAATTCTTCTGATAGCTGTAGTGGGATTGTCTCTCGGTGCGTGCGTGCCCTATGCCGATGGAGGAGGCAGTTACTACAGTTCCGAGGTGTACACGTCCCCCGCGCCTTATTACTCCGGTGGCGGGCCTTACTACTCGAATGGCGGTTACTACACGTCCCCGCGCCGGTATTACGCACCTCCGGCACGCTACTACCAGCCAACACCGCGGTATTACCACCAGCCGCGGGTTTATCAACCGGCACCGCGTTATTACCAGCCATCGCCACGAGGCGACTACCGGGCTCATCAGAGTCGGGGGTGGGACGGCAATGGCCGGGGCGGTTGGGATGGTCGTAACCGTGGCAACTGGAACAACGACAATCGCGGCGGCCATGGTGGACGCGATGGCCGGGGTGGACGGGACGGCCATGATGGGCGTGGCGGTCACCGGTAGCCTCCTACGAAACCTCAACAAAAAAGCGGCGCATCAAGCGCCGCTTTTTTTATGCGGGTCGAGTGGCTCGCCCGCGATAGAACTCTTGATACGGCTATTGCGGGCAAGACCCGGATTCTAGTACTCGGAAAGATCCGCCAACGGATGCCGCCCCTCCCAAACCTTATGAAAATGCGCCTCCACCACCGCATCCGGCACATTATTGATGTCTGGCCAATGCCAGTGCGGTTTCTGATCCTTGTCGATCAACCGCGCCCGCACGCCTTCACTGAACTCCGGATGACGGCAGCAGTTGAGGCTCAAGGTGTATTCCATCTGGAAAACCTGAGCCAGCGACATATGCCGGGCGCGGATGATCTGCTCCCACACCAGATGAGCGGTCAGCGGCGAACCTTCACTCATCGTCCGCGCAGCACGGCTCAGTAGCAGGTCAGTGCTATCACGCTGTTGGCTGATGGCCTTCCACGCGCATTGCACGTCACTGACGTCCAGCAGTTCATCGATCTGCTGACGACGCGGCAGCCACTGGGCTTCGGGCATCTGCGCGAGTGCTTCCTGCTGCAGGGCCTTGAGCAGACTGTTGAGCTGCATGGCCGTCTGTTCCTGCCAGTTCAATTGCAGCAGGCCTTCGATCAGCGCTTCCTGTTGTTCATCGAGCAGGAAACGGTCGGCGAGGTCCAGATCGATCGCATCACGACCGTTCATGTGCGCACCCGTCAGGCCAAGGAACAAACCGAGTTTCCCGGGCAACCGCGACAGAAACCAACTGGCGCCAACATCCGGATACAGGCCAATGCTGATTTCCGGCATCGCCAACCGACTGCTCGGCGTGACGATGCGGGTGCTCGCGCCCTGTAGCAGGCCCATGCCACCCCCCAGCACATAACCGTGGCCCCAGCAGATCAACGGCTTCGGGTAGGTGTACAGGTTGAAGTCCAGTCGGTATTCCGCCGCGAAGAAGTGCGCGGCCAGCGGCGGTACTTCACCGGGATGCGCGCGACAGGCTTCCACCAGGCTGCGCACTTCGCCGCCGGCGCAAAAGGCCTTGGCACCTTTGCCGCGTAGTAACACGCAGACGATTTGCGGCTCCTTGGCCCAGACGTCCAATTGATCGCGCAGGGCGTTGATCATCGGTAAGGACAGGGCGTTCAGGGACTTTTCGGCATCCAGGCTGGCGACGCCGATGCGGGCGCCGTCGGTGCCGGTGAGTTCTTCGAAGTGCAGATTCATCGTGACCTCGATCGGGAATTTGAGCGTTCAGTATGATCGCAATGCAGGAAAGTGCCGGTTCCGTGTCTGATCAATTGACAAGCGTGCCGGGCTTTCCTAGGGTTCGCCCCATTGTTTTTACCGGATGTAACCATGACTGCTGACGACCGTATCAAACTCGAACCGGGCTGGAAGGAGGCACTGCGTGCTGAGTTCGACCAGCCCTACATGGCAGAGTTGCGCAATTTCCTGCAACAGGAACGTGCCGCGGGCAAGGAAATCTATCCTCCTGGACCGATGATTTTCAATGCGCTCAATTCGACGCCGCTGGACAAGGTCAAGGTCGTCATCCTCGGCCAGGACCCGTATCACGGCCCGGGCCAGGCCCATGGCTTGTGCTTCTCGGTGCAACCGGGCGTGCCGGCGCCGCCGTCGCTGGTGAACATCTATAAAGAGCTGAAGCGTGACCTGAATATCGACATTCCCAATCATGGCTATCTGCAGAGCTGGGCTGACCAGGGCGTGTTGATGCTCAATACCACCATGACCGTCGAGCGTGCCAACGCCAATGCGCACAAAGACAAGGGCTGGCAGTTTTTCACGGATCGGATCATTGAAGTGGTCAGCCAGCAGCAACCGCACCTGGTGTTCATGCTGTGGGGCGCGCATGCCCAGAGCAAGCAGAAACTGATCGATGCGACCAAGCATCTGGTGCTGACGTCGGTGCACCCGTCACCGCTGTCCGCTTATCGCGGGTTTCTCGGGTGCGGGCACTTCAGTCGGACCAACAAGTTTCTTGAGCAGAATGGCGAGACGCCGATTGATTGGCGGTTGCCGCCGGTTTAGGCACGACAGAGGGCTTTTGTGGCGAGGGAGCTTGCTCCCGCTCGGCTGCGCAGCAGTCGTAAAATCCTGCAGATTTGGTTTTACTGGGAGAATGCAGAGGGCCGCTTCACGACCCAACGGGAGCAAGCTCCCTCGCCACAGGGATCGAGTCAGGGCTGCTCCGGCACCCGATTCCAATACTTGAACAACGGCTCGGCCAGAAACAATACAAACAACAACCGCATCACCTGCATCGCTGTCACCAGCGGCACCGACAATTGCAGGGTTTCCGCCGTCAGGCTCATCTCTGCAATCCCGCCGGGCATCATGCCCAGGGTCAGTGAACGCAAATCCAGATGTGTCAGCGCACTCAACCCGAGCGCTGCCGCCGTGGCGATCAACATCGTCAGCACTGTTCCGATCAAGGTCCGCCCCATAAACGAAGGCGCCCGCCGGAAAAACTGCCGATTGAAGTGACAGCCCAGGCCGCTGCCAATCAGCCATTGGCCTATCTGGCTGCCGCCATGGGGCAAGCCGATGTGCAAATCCCAACCAATGCTCACCGCCGCGCTCACCAGCAGCGGTCCGAACAGCCACGGATTGGGTTGACGAAGACGTTCCCAAAGCCAGGCCGCCAACGCGCCTGCCGGGAATAGAAGGGCCAGCCACCACCCGTTGACGGCCGTCGGATGAACGATAGGCGCGCCGTCGCCCAGCAAATACTTGAACGCCGCCGGCACACACAACACCACTACCAGCACCCGCAAACTTTGCCCGGCCGCTACGCGACTGAGCACGGCGCCATTGCGCGCGCCGAGGTTGACCATCTCCCCGGAACCGCCGGGCATGCTGGAAAAGAACGCGGTGGCGCGATCCTCACCGGTGCGCCGCATCAACCAGACCCCGACGATGGCCGAGAGGCTGGTGACCAACGCACCGAAGAAGATCAGACCAAAGTGGCTCAGCACCTGCTCCATCACCACCGGGGTGAAGTGCAGGCCGATGCCGATACCGACAACCCATTGGCCGCACTTGCGGCCACCGGGGATTTCCGCCAATTGCCACGGTGTCAGACAGCGCACCAGGATGATCGCCAGCAACGAGCCGACCATCCATGGCAGCGGCCAGCCGACAAGGCTGGCCAGGTAACCGCCCAGCGCGCCGACCAGCGGCGTACCCCACCAGGCTTTGAAAGGTGTTCGATCAGACATCGGCAATGGCGCGTTGAGCAGCCGAACGTTTACGCCAGATCCGCAGCAGTGGCATCAACAGCATGATCGCCGTCAGGACCCAGCAACCGAACGTGATCGGGCTCGACCAGAGGATTTCCAGCGCACCGTTGGAAATCGACAGGGCGCGACGCAGGTTCTGCTCCATCAAGCCTCCGAGGATGAAGCCCAGCAGGACAGGCGACAACGGGAAGTCCAGCTTGCGCAGGATGTAACCGAAGATGCCGATGCCGATCATCAGGAACAGGTCGAACGTGGTGGCGTGCACCGCGTAGACGCCGATCCCGGTGATGATGGCGATCACCGGCACCAGAGCCCAGTTCGGCACGGCGAGGATGCGGGTGAAGATGCGGATCATCGGGATGTTGAGGATCACCAGCATGATGTTGGCGACGAACAGGGAGGCGATCAGGCCCCAGACGATGTCGGGTTGCTGCTGGAACAGCAGCGGACCCGGGGTGATGTTGTACAGCGACAGCGCGCCGATCATCACCGCGGTGGTGCCCGAGCCTGGAACGCCGAGTGTCAGCATGGGTACCAGTGCACCGCACGCGGCACCGCCGATAGCGGTTTCCGGTGCCGCGAGGCCGCGCATGTCGCCTTGGCCGAATGTGCCTTTGGTACCTGCAATGCGCTTCTCGGTCATGTAGGCCACGGCGCTGGCAAGGGTCGCGCCGGCACCCGGCAACACGCCCATGATGAAGCCCAGCAGACCGCAACGAATGTTCACCACGAACACCGCCGAGGCTTCCTTGAAGTTGAACATCATGCGGCCGGTGGCTTTTACTGCCTCCTGACCGTGGTGGGTTTTTTCCAGCAGCAGGAGAATTTCACTGATGGAGAACAGGCCCAGCACCAGCACGACGAACTGAATGCCGTCGGTCAGGTGAATGTTGTCCCCGGTAAAGCGGTACACACCGCTGTTGGCATCGATGCCGACGGTCGACAGAAAGAGACCGATCAGCGCTGCGATGAAGGTCTTCAATGGGCGATCACCGGCCATGCCTCCCAGGCAGACAATCGCGAACACCATCAGCACGAAATATTCCGCCGGCCCGAAGGCAATCGCCCATTTCGCCAGCAGCGGGGCGAACAGCACCATGCCGCAGGTGGCGATGAACGCACCGATGAACGAACTCCACGCCGATAGCGACAGCGCCACACCGGCCAAGCCTTTACGGGCCATCGGGTAACCGTCGAGGGTGGTCATGACGGTGGAGGCTTCGCCCGGAATGTTCAGCAGGATCGAGCTGATCCGGCCGCCGTACTCGCAACCCAGATACACCGCGGCCAGCAGAATCAACGCCGACTCCGGTGGCAGCCCGAGGGCGAATGCGATCGGGATCAGCAACGCCACGCCGTTGATCGGGCCCAGGCCCGGCAACAAGCCGACAACGGTGCCGATCAAGGTGCCGCACAGGGCAGTCACCAGGTTGTACGGGCTCAGCGCGACGCCGAAACCCTGACCCAAATAGCCAAGAGTATCCATATCAGTTCTCCAGAACGTCGAGCACGCCCAGCGGCAGCGGTACGTCCATCAACTTGTCGAACAGCAGGTAAAGACCGATCGCCATCAGGCTGATGATGATCGCGCTGGGCAGCCAGCGGCCGCCGTACAGGCGCGCCATGGGGACGCCGATCAAGATGCTCGCGACAATGAAACCGAGCGGTTCGAACGTGCCCGCGAATACCAGCAACAGCACCACGCAGATGCCGATTTTGGTCAGGGTTTCGCGGTCCATCGGCGGTTCGTCGGGGTTGTGCTTGATCGGTGCGGGACGGAACACCATGTACAACAGAGCCGCGCCCATCAGCCCGAGCATCAGCAGCGGAAACGCACGAGGACCCACCGGTTCATAAGAAAAGGCCGCTTGGTACGGCCATGCCATCAGTGCCAGACCCACACAGGCCAGCAACAGCACCGACGCAAAAATGCGTTGTAAGAGCATAGGAAACTCCTGTGCTGCGGCCCCACGGAACGGGGGCCGCAGCCGCTAGACAGAGGCGATCACTGAATCAGGCCGAACTCTTTGGCCAGCACTTTGTAGTCTGCGACCTGCTTCTTCACGTAGGTGTCCAGTTCCGGGCCGGTCATGGCGAACGGGAACAGTTCACGCTGATCGCGCAGCTTGGCGAACTCGGGGGACGCCAGCAGTTTGTCGAAGGAGTCTTTCCACCAGGCGTAGTCTTCATCGCTGACTTTTGGCCCGAGGTAGAAGCCGCGAACCACTGGCCAGACGATGTCGTAGCCTTGCTCCTTGGCGGTCGGAATGTCTTTCATTTCCGGCTCGTCCAGGCGTTTCTCGGAGAACACCGCCAGCAGGCGCATGTCACCGCTCTGGATGTGCGGCATGGAGTCGGAGATGTCGGTGCTGCCGACCTGAATGTGGCCGCCGAGCAGGGCGGTGGCGATTTCACCGCCGCCTTCGAGGGCGACGTAACGCAGATCGCGCGGGTTGATTCCGGCGGCCTTGGCGATCAGCGCGGTTTGCATCCAGTCCTGGCTGCCGACGGTGCCGCCGGAACCGATCACCACTTTGCTCGGATCCTTCTTCAGGGCCTGAACGAGATCATCCAGAGTCTTGTAGGGCGAATCGCTTTTCACCGCGATGGCGCCATAGCTGGTGCCGACGGCGGCCAGCCAGCGCACGTTGGTTTCATCGAAACGACCGAACTTGCCCTGGGCCAGGTTCAGCAACGAACCGCTGGACCACGCCACGAGCGTGCCGGCATCGGCCGGACGCTGAGCGACCACCGCGTTGTACGCCACCGCGCCGACACCGCCGGGCATGTAGGTCACGCGCATCGGTTTGGTCAGCAGCTTTTCGTTGACCAGCGCGCTCTGCGCCAGTTTGCAGGTCAGGTCGAAACCGCCGCCAGGCGAGGCCGGGGCGATGCATTCCGGGCGTTTCGGCTCGGCCATCAGTTGGCCGGCAACCAGCATGCAGCTGGCGGCGAGGACGAAACGGCGCAGTGATCGGTTCATTGTTTTCTCCACGGGAGTTGTTGTTTTTGGGGATGTTTCAGATGCAGCGGTTTCGCGTCGCGCAGCCGGAAACGGCGCTGACGAGCGTAAACGATGGGAAGCGAGAAAAGGGGCGCGGCGGGAAAACCTGGAGCTGTGTGGACAGCATGGCGACGTACCTCGTTATTGTTCTTATTGGCGAAAACGCATCAAGGCGTTTTTCGGGAGCTACATTTCAAAGCAAGGTTGGTGGCTTACAGTCGAAACCATCCGTGGGCCGACTGTAACGGTCGAACCTTTCACTAACCTTTCAGTGGGCTTTCACGGTTTTCGGGCTTCACAGCGGCGGATGCGGCTGTAAACTCCGCGCCAAAGAATGGCGTCGAACATCCCTGAATGAGGTAAAGATCCATGCGTGTTCTGCTCGTCGAAGACCATCTGCAACTCGCCGACAGTGTCGCCCAGGCGCTCAAGAGCACCGGGCTGACCGTGGATGTGCTGCATGACGGAGTGGCTGCCGACCTGGCCTTGAGTAGCGAGGAATACGCGATGGCGATCCTCGACGTCGGCCTGCCGCGCATGGATGGTTTCGAAGTGCTGGCTCGCCTGCGGGCCCGGGGCAAGAACCTGCCGGTGCTGATGTTGACCGCGCGCAGCGACGTCAAGGACCGGGTCCATGGCTTGAACCTTGGCGCTGACGACTACCTGGCCAAGCCTTTCGAACTCACCGAACTCGAAGCCCGGGTCAAAGCCTTGCTGCGGCGCAGCGTGCTCGGCGGCGAGCGCCAGCAGACCTGCGGCGTACTGGCTTACGATCTGGACACCCGGCGCTTCACCCTTGGCGAAGAATTGCTGACCCTGACCTCTCGCGAACAGGCGGTGCTCGAAGCGCTGATAGCGCGTCCCGGTCGGGTGATGAGCAAGGAGCAACTGGCTGCCCAGGTATTCGGTCTCGATGAAGAGGCGAGTCCCGACGCCATCGAAATCTACGTCCACCGCTTGCGCAAGAAACTCGACGGCCAACCGGTCGCTATCGTGACCTTCCGCGGGCTCGGCTATTTGCTGGAAAGCCGCGATGCATAAGCCCAGCAGCCTGCGCTGGCGGTTGTTGTGGAATCTGGCGCTGTTGCTGGTGGTGTTGATGCTGGCCAGTGGTTTGAGCGCGTACTGGAACGGGCGCGAGGCTGCCGACACCGCGTACGACCGGACCTTGCTGGCTTCGGCACGCACCATCGCCGCCGGGGTGTCCCAGCGCGATGGCAGCCTGAGCGCCGATGTGCCTTACGTCGCCCTCGATACCTTCGCTTACGACAGCGCCGGGAGGATTTTCTATCTGGTCAATGACATCAATCAGAAGTTGATCTCCGGTTACGAAAACCTGCCGCCACCGCCGCCGGGAACGCCGCGCACCGATGACTATCCGGCGCTCGCACGTTTCTACAACGCAACGTATCAGGGGCAGAACGTGCGGGTGGTGAGCCTGCTCAAACCCGTGAGCGAGCCGAACATGAACGGCATGGCGGAAATCCGCGTGGCGGAAACCGATGAAGCGCGCGTCAGCATGGCCCGCAGCCTGGCAGCAGACACGTTGCTGCGATTGGGCATGCTGGCGGTCGGCGCATTGCTGATGGTGTGGTTTGCGGTCAGTGCGGCGTTGCGTCCATTGGAGCGTTTGCGCACGGCGGTGGAAGAGCGGCAGTCCGACGATCTGCGGCCGCTGCCGTTGGTGGAAGTGCAGCACGAATTGTGGCCGCTGGTGCGTGCGCTCAATCACTTTACCGAACGTCTGCGTGGGCAGTTCGAGCGACAGGCGCAATTCATCGCCGATGCCGCCCACGAACTGCGCACGCCACTGGCGGCGCTCAAGGCCCGGCTTGAGCTGGGCCTGCGCTCGACCGAACCCGAGACCTGGCGCAACACATTGGAAACGGCGGCCCAAAGCACGGACCGCTTGACCCATCTGGCCAATCAGTTGCTTTCGTTGGCGCGAGTCGAGAACGGTGCGCGGGCGATCGCCGAGGGCGGCGCGCAGTTGCTGGACTTGAGTCAGCTGGCCCGCGAACTCGGCATGGCCATGGCGCCGCTGGCCCATGCCCGCGGTGTGGCGCTGGCGTTGGAGGCGGACGAGCCGGTATGGCTGCGTGGTGAGCCGACGCTGCTGAACGAGCTATTGAGCAATCTGGTGGATAACGCCTTGGCCCATACGCCTTCCGGCGGCAATGTGATCTTGCGGGTCTCGGCGCCGGCGGTGCTGGAGGTCGAGGATGATGGACCGGGGATTCCACTGGAAGAACGCGACCGGGTGTTCGAACGCTTCTATCGACGTAACCAGCAAGTCGCCGGCTCGGGGTTGGGGCTGGCGATTGTCGGTGAGATTTGCCGCGCACACCTGGCGCAGATCAGCCTGCACGACGGTGAACAGGCGGGGTTGAAGGTGCGGGTGAGTTTTATCGCGGGGTAAGCTCCCTCGCCACAACAATCAATAAAACATCGACCGCGATTCTTCCAGATCCCTGCACATCGCCTCGTTCTCCGGATCGATCCCCAGCCTCTTGAAGGCCGGCACGCTGAGCGGGTCGATACGGGCAATGGGATGGTCGGTGTCCTTGTGGCAATACAAACTGGCCACCTGCACCAGATCCACATAGTCGACGCGCTCGGACTCACGCTTGAAGTCCAGATACAACCCCGGCACCTGTACCAGCATTTCCGGAAACTCCCAGACCCGCAGCAGCTTGTCGCCCAGCAACGGGTGAATCTGGTCGATGACATGGTTGAGGCTGACCGGGTCCGACAGCAGTTCGTAGTGGTCTTCGGCGTAGGTCAGGATCGGCAGTACGCCAATCTGATGCACCAGCCCGCCGAGAGCCGCCTGATCAGGTTTGAGTTGCGTGTAGCTGCGGCACAGCGCGTAACTGATGCCGGCGATTTCCAGGCTTTTGCGCCAGACATCGCGCATCTTCTTTTCCACCACGTCGGAACGCGCGTGGAAAATCTGCTCCATGACCAGGCCAATGGCCAGGTTGCTGCTGTAGTTGACGCCCAGGCGCGTAATGGCCGTGTGCAAGTCAGTGACTTCCTGGGTTGCGCGCAGGAGTGGACTGTTGACCACTTTGATCAGGCGCGCCGACAACGCGGTGTCACGACCGATCACTTTGCTCAGGGTGCTGACACTGATTTCCGGGTCTTCAGCGGCCTTGCGAATCTGCAGGGCCACTTCCGGCAATGTTGGCAGAACCAGGTCATCGTTATCGATGGCCTCAACCAAATCCTGTTGGACCTTATCCGCCAGCTCACTCATTTCTTTTCTCTAGGTGTTGCGACAAGTGTTGCCGTTAACGCTGGATTTCACGATCGCGATCCAGTTCGTAAGGCAGGTCGAGCAAATGCAGGGCAGGCCCTTCGAGTGTGCCCAGGTGAACATCACCGCTTTCTGCTGCTTCGGCTTGCAGCACGGCCAGGAGTTCAATGTCTTGTCCGGTGTGTGCGGCGAGCACCACTTCGCCGATGGAACTGCCGTGGGTCGGGGAGAACAGTTGCGTACCGGGCTCAGGCAAATCACTGGCGTCCAGCTTCAGGCGATACAAGCGACGCTTGAGTTTGCCCAGGTACTGCATCCGCGCGACGATTTCCTGGCCGGTATAGCAACCCTTTTTGAAGCTCACGCCACCGATGGCTTGCAGATTGAGCATCTGCGGAATGAACAGCTCGCGGGTGCTCGGCATGACCTGGCCGATCCCTGCGCGGATCTGGCCCAGCAGCCATTCGTTGAGAGCGCCTTCGGTCAACAGGGCGGATAACCGGCTTTTGATGGCATCGGCCTGATCGGCGGTAACCCAGAGTTCTGCACGGTCTGGCGAAACGCGGACGGCGATCAGCCCGTCATTACGCGCGACGCTGTCGGTGTCTGCCGGCAGTTCCAGACCCAGATTGGTCAATGCAGCATCGCCATGGTCGATGCCGAAGCGGACCCACGCGGCGCTTTCATCCGTCAATTTGGATTTGGAGAACACCGCGTACTTTTTCAGGTCCGCCAATTGCGGCTCCAGCAGCTCGCTGGCCATGGCCATGAGCACGCCGTCGCCCTGCAGCAGGATGCGGAAACTCGACTGCATTCGGCCTTTCTGGGTGCAGCGGGCGCCGAGGCTGGCCTGGGTGTCGCTCAGGTAGTTGAGATTGCAGGTCAGTTGGCCTTGCAGAAATTTACCGGCATCCGCGCCGCGGACCGCGAGAACGCCTTCGTGAGACAGGGTGCAGAAAAAAGCAGAATCGGCCATGGGACATCGCAGGGTAAAAGAGTCTGGGGGACATCATAAGGGGGCGCCCATGAAATGGGTAGTTCACAAAAGCTCGGCAGTGCCCGACCAAAGCCGACTGTTCGATGGTGTCCGGGGCTGTATACTTGCCGCCTATTTGAGGAGCGCTCCATGGTCGAAGATGTTGAACTGAATCGCCTCTACTGGCACAGCCGCCGCGGCATGCTTGAACTTGACGTGTTGCTGGTGCCGTTCGTGAAAGAGGTCTACCCGCACCTCAATGATGTCGACCGCGATTGCTACCGCAAGCTGCTCGAATGCGAAGATCAGGACATGTTCGGCTGGTTCATGGAACGCGCCGAATCGGAAGACCCGGAGCTTCAGCGCATGGTTCGCATGATCCTGGATCGTGTCCAGCCCAAGTAATGGGTTCGAATGCCGCTGGCATGCCTCACGGCAGTTGCTGGCGGCGTATCTGTTGGCCCGGTTCTTCGCACTGGGTTCGTTGTTTTTGCTTTCCATACCAGTCTGGGCAAGCTTGCTCGGCGCTTTTTGCTGCCTGGCGCATGGCATTTGGGCATTGCCAAGACAGATTTTGCTGACACATCCGCAGGCGTTCAGCGGCTTGCGTCGCGATGCCGATGGCTGGCAGCTGTGGAATGAGGCGGCCGGTTGGCAGGCGATTCAACTGCGGCGGGACAGCCTGGCGTTGCCGTTGGTCGTGGTGTTGCGTTTTCGTTTGCGGGGCGAGCGGCGGATCCGGTCGATTTGTGTGCCACGGGATTCGCAGGCGGCGGATCTGCACCGACGCCTGCGGGTCCGGCTTACGTTCAGTCGGCGTAGGTGGGTGGCACCAGAATAGTGTCCAGCGCAACCGGCAGCATGTTCGGGTAGTCGAGGGTGTAATGCAGGCCGCGACTTTCCTTGCGCTCCATGGCTGACAGAATCATCAACTCGGCGACCTGGGCCAGGTTACGCAATTCGATCAAATCCCGGCTGACCTTGTAGTTGCTGTAGAACTCGTCGATTTCATCCAGCAACAACTGCACGCGGTGCTGTGCCCTTTGCAGGCGCTTGTTGGTGCGCACGATGCCAACGTAGTCCCACATGAATCGCCGCAGTTCATCCCAGTTGTGCGCAATGATCACGTCTTCATCCGAGTCGGTGACCTGGCTCGCGTCCCAGACGGGCAGGGCGGCGGGAATCGAAACCTGAGGCAACTGTTCAAGAATGTCTGCAGCCGCCGAGCGCGCGTAAACGAAGCATTCCAGCAGCGAGTTGCTGGCCATGCGGTTGGCACCATGCAGGCCGGTGAAACTGGTTTCGCCAATCGCATACAGCCCCGGCACGTCGGTGCGACCTTGCTGATCGACCATCACGCCGCCGCAGGTGTAGTGCGCCGCGGGAACCACCGGGATCGGTTGCTTGGTGATATCGATGGAAAACTCGAGGCAACGCTCGTACACCGTCGGGAAGTGTGTCTTGATGAAGGCTTCGGGTTTATGACTGATGTCCAGATAAACGCAGTCGATACCGAGCCGCTTCATCTCATGGTCGATCGCCCGGGCGACGATGTCCCGTGGCGCAAGCTCGGCGCGCGGGTCGAAACGCTGCATGAAACGTTCGCCGTTGGGCAGTTTCAGGTGGGCACCTTCACCACGCAACGCCTCGGTGATGAGGAAGCTTTTGGCCTGTGGGTGATACAGGCAGGTTGGGTGGAACTGGTTGAACTCCAGGTTCGCCACCCGGCAGCCCGAACGCCAGGCCATGGCGATGCCATCGCCGCAGGCACCGTCGGGGTTGCTGGTATAGAGGTAGACCTTGGCGGCACCGCCGGACGCGAGGATCACGAAGCGTGCGCCGTAGGTGTCGACTTCGCCTGTGCCGCGATTGAGCACGTAGGCGCCGAGGCAGCGGTCGCCGTCCAGGCCCAGGCGTTTCTCGGTGATCAGGTCGATCGCGACGCGCTGTTCCAGCAGTTCGATGTTGGGACGTTGTCTGGCTTTGTCGAGCAGGGTTCTGAAAATCGCTGCGCCCGTGGCGTCGGCGGCGTGAATGATGCGCCGATGGCTGTGACCGCCTTCGCGGGTCAGATGGAACTCGAACCCCCCGTCCTCGGTGCCGGACTGCTCATCGCGGGTAAAGGGTACGCCCTGATCGATCAGCCATTGAATGGCTTCTTTGCTGTGCTCGACGGTAAAGCGCACAGCATCTTCGTGGCACAGGCCGCCGCCAGCGTTGAGGGTGTCATCGACGTGGGACTCAACGGTATCGGTGTCGTCCAAAACGGCAGCGACACCGCCCTGGGCCCAGAATGTCGAGCCATTGGCGAGGTCGCCCTTGCTCAGTACGGCGATACGCAAATGATCGGGCAAGGTCAGCGCAAGACTCAAACCGGCTGCACCGCTGCCAATGACCAGAACATCGTGTTGAAACTGTTGGCTCATTTCAGGATTCCGCTCAAAGCGACCCGGGTCGGGGTTGGCGCCAGACTACTGGAACGAGGAGTCAAGGCGGCCACACAGCCCACTAGTATATAGAGGGGGGGAGCGGCACAATAGCCGGGCTGACATGGCATTGTGAAACTACAGTGACAGAAAAGACCTGACGTTTCGTCGGATGGTTTTTCGACCCGTTCGGCGACAAGAAGACTGTATCGTGGATTTAACAGTCTTTTTCCGTTCAGGGTTGCACAATGTCGGTATGGCACAGCTATAAATATTTGGAACTTTTGCCAAAGGCCCAAGATCAATAGACCGTTGCCTGAATCAAGGGACAGTGTCGGCTTCAGCGTGGGATTGCGGATTGATCCTTGCTGTCGAATCCGATGACAAGATTATTCGCGCAGCCGGGTTAGCTCGAGCTGCGCTTTTCGTGCGTGCCAATCAGAGCCCGCAGGAAACTTGCTTGGAGGGGGAGAACTTTTGCGAAAAGCCCGAGTCTATGTTTGCAAGTCTGGTCGTTTAGTTATGCAAGCTTCCTCCGAGCTTATCGAGGAGAGTTCATGCTAACCCAGGAAGAGGATCAGCAGCTCGTCGAGCGCGTTCAGCGCGGCGACAAGCGAGCTTTCGATCTGCTAGTGCTGAAATACCAGCACAAAATTCTCGGGTTGATCGTGCGTTTCGTGCACGACACCCATGAAGCCCAGGATGTGGCACAGGAAGCCTTTATCAAGGCATACCGTGCACTTGGAAATTTTCGCGGAGACAGCGCGTTTTATACGTGGCTTTACCGCATCGCCATCAACACGGCGAAAAACTATCTGGTTTCACGCGGCCGCCGGCCGCCGGATAGTGATGTCAGTTCCGAGGATGCAGAGTTCTACGATGGCGATCATGGCCTCAAGGATCTCGAGTCGCCAGAACGTGCATTGCTGCGGGATGAGATCGAAGGCACCGTCCATCGAACCATTCAGCAACTGCCAGAAGATTTGCGTACGGCTTTAACTTTACGTGAATTCGATGGTCTGAGTTACGAGGACATTGCGAGCGTCATGCAATGTCCGGTGGGTACCGTGCGCTCCCGGATTTTCCGCGCTCGGGAGGCCATCGATAAAGCCCTGCAGCCGTTGTTGCAGGAAAACTGAGACAGCGGCGACAGCCAAGAGAGGAACGCCATGAGTCGTGAAGCCCTGCAGGAATCGCTGTCCGCAGTGATGGATAACGAAGCGGACGAATTGGAATTGCGTCGGGTGTTGAATGCCTTTGACGATGTTGAAACCCGTGAAACATGGGCTCGTTATCAGATCGCTCGGGCAGTGATGCATAAGGATCTGCTGCTTCCACGCCTGGATATCGCCGCGGCCGTTTCCGCTGCGCTGGCTGACGAAGCCGTACCGGCAAAAGCTTCCCGTGGTCCATGGCGCAGCCTGGGTCGTCTGGCAGTTGCAGCATCCGTCACCGTTGCCGTATTGGCAGGTGTTCGTCTGTACAACCAGGACGAGATCGCGGGTGTCGAGCTGGCTCAGCATTCCAGCCAACCGAGTCTGGCCGTTCCTCAGGTCAAGGGTCCAGCTGTATTGGCCGGCTATAATGAGAGTTCGGAAGCCACTGGTCCTATGGCCAACGGCGTTTTGCAAGGTCAGCCGGGCTGGCACGATCAACGTTTGCCAGGCTACTTGCGCCAACATGCTCAACAGGCTGCACTGAAAGGTACTGAGAGCGCTCTGCCTTACGCTCGTGCAGCAAGCCTGGAAAACCGTTAAGGAGGATCATGCGCGCCATACCTCTACTTTCGCTTCTGCTCGGTGGCTGGTTCATTGTTCCAGCCCACGCCGATGAAGCCCAGGACTGGTTGACCCGTCTTGGTCAGGCCGAGCAACAGCAAAGCTTTCGCGGTACTTTTGTCTACGAGCGAAACGGTAGTTTTTCTACCCACAACATCTGGCACCGCGTCCAGGATGGCAAGGTCCGCGAGCGTTTACTCCAGCTTGATGGCTCTGCTCAGGAAGTCGTGCGTATTGATGGGCATACTCAATGCGTCAGCGGCACCCTGATCGCAGGACTTGGGGACTCCCGCAATTCCGCTGCTCGTGCTCTCGATCCACAGAAGCTCAAGAATTGGTACGACCTTGCCGTCATCGGCAAGTCGCGTGTTGCCGGGCGTGCTGCGGTAATCGTTTCCCTGAAACCGCGCGATCAGCACCGGTATGGTTTTGAACTGCACCTGGACAAAGAAACCGGATTGCCGCTCAAATCGTTGCTCCTGAACGATAAGGGGCAGTTGCTGGAGCGCTTCCAGTTCACGCAGCTGGATACCTCTGGCATACCGTCCGACAGTGATCTGCAGCCTGGCAGTGATTGCAAAACCGTCGCTCTCGACAGCGACAAGGCTTCAGCGGTCAAGGTTGCCCAGAGCTGGCATTCGGATTGGCTGCCTGCAGGCTTCGAGCTGACCAGCAGTACCTCGCGCAAGGATCCAGAGACAAAAACCCAGGTCAACAGTCTGATGTATGACGATGGTCTGGCCCGTTTCTCGGTGTTCCTTGAGCCACTGAATGGTGCAAAGGTCACAGATACTCGCACTCAGTTGGGCCCAACCGTCGCCGTATCCCGGCGCTTGACAACGCCCCAAGGCGATATGATGGTTACCGTGGTCGGTGAAATTCCTGTTGGCACCGCTGAACGGATTGCGCTGTCCATGCGCAGTGATGCCACTGCAACCCAGTAGTGAGCTGATATCGAAATGTTTGGTGAGCATTTCAATTTGCAAATATCCCCATAATTTTTTATAGGTCAGAGCCCCTCGGCTCTGGCCTTGTTTGTTGTTCCCGGAACAAAAATACCGGCGTATCGTTCCCGGTGTTCCTTGCTCCATATCGCTTAACCATGCTCGTCGTAACGGGAGCCGTATGTCGATACCACGCTTGAAGTCTTACCTCTCCATTTTTGCCACTGTACTGGTGCTCGGTCAGGCGGTCGCTGCTCAAGCAGTCGAGTTGCCTGATTTTACGCAACTGGTCGAACAGGCCTCGCCTGCTGTGGTGAACATCAGTACCACGCAGAAGCTGCCGGATCGCAAAGTGAGCGAGCAGATGCCTGACCTCGAAGGCTTGCCGCCGATGTTGCGCGAATTCTTCGAGCGTGGCATGCCACCACAGCCGCGTTCACCTCGCGGTGATCGCCAGCGCGAAGCCCAGTCGTTGGGTTCGGGGTTCATCATCTCGTCTGACGGCTACATCCTTACCAACAATCATGTGATCGCCGATGCCGACGAAATTCTCGTTCGTCTGGCTGACCGCAGTGAGCTGAAAGCCAAGCTGGTTGGCACCGATCCACGTTCCGACGTGGCCTTGCTGAAAATCGAAGGCAAGGATCTGCCGGTTCTCAAACTTGGCAAATCCCAAGACCTGAAGGCCGGCCAGTGGGTGGTCGCAATCGGCTCGCCATTCGGTTTCGACCATACCGTGACTCAGGGCATCGTCAGCGCTGTCGGTCGCAGTCTGCCGAACGAAAACTATGTACCGTTCATCCAGACCGACGTGCCGATCAACCCGGGCAACTCCGGTGGACCGCTGTTCAACCTGGCGGGCGAAGTCGTCGGGATCAACTCGCAGATCTACACCCGTTCCGGCGGCTTCATGGGCGTGTCGTTCGCGATTCCTATCGACGTAGCCATGGACGTATCCAATCAGCTGAAAAGCGGCGGCAAAGTCAGCCGTGGCTGGTTGGGCGTTGTCATTCAGGAAGTGAACAAGGATCTGGCCGAGTCGTTCGGTCTTGAAAAACCGGCCGGTGCGCTGGTAGCTCAGATCCAGGACGATGGCCCGGCTGCCAAGGGTGGTCTGCAAGTGGGCGACGTGATCCTGAGCATGAACGATCAACCGATCGTCATGTCAGCAGATCTGCCGCACCTGGTGGGCGCACTGAAAGCTGGCTCGAAAGCCAATCTTGAAGTGATCCGTGAAGGCAAGCGCAAGAATGTCGAGCTGACGGTCGGCGCTATCCCGGAAGAAGGCAAAGAGCTGGACGCATTGCCGAAATCCAGCATCGAGCGCAGCAGCAATCGCCTGGGTGTTTCCGTGGCCGAGCTGACCGACGAGCAGAAGAAAACCTACGACCTCAAAGGTGGTGTGGTGATCAAGGAAGTCCAGGACGGTCCTGCTTCCATGATTGGCTTGCAGCCGGGCGACGTTATCACTCACCTGAACAATCAGGCGATTGGTTCCACCAAGGAGTTCACTGATATCGCCAAGGCGCTGCCGAAGAACCGCTCGGTGTCGATGCGGGTTCTGCGTCAAAATCGCGCCAGCTTCATCACCTTCAAACTGGCTGAATAAACCGGTTGTCGGCTGAATAAAAAACCGCCTCGAAAGAGGCGGTTTTTTTGTGCCTGCTGAAAGCGTCAGCCCATCATGTCCTTGATCATCCGCTCCTGCTCCATCAGCTCCCGTTGGCGAGCGTCGATCCGCGAAGACAGTGGGAAGTTGGTTCCGGCCTTGCGCTTGGCGAAGTCCAGTTGCTGGATGGCCTGGCGGTAGTCGCCGACCAGTGCAAAGTACTCGGCGCGAGCCTGATGCAGGCCAATGATGTTGCCTGACAGGCCGCGGGTTTCAGCCACCATGTACCAGACGTCCGGATCATCCGGGCGGCTCTTGAGCAGGGTTTCCAGTGCCTTTTCCGCTTCGGGCGCACGGTTCTGCTTGAGCAATAAATCGACGCGCACCTGATTCAGCGGATAGTTGCCCGGATACTGAGTCAGCATCCGGTCGACCCGGGTCTGAGCATCCGGCAGGCGATTGTTGGTGATGTCCAGATCGATCTGCGCCAGGTTGTAGATGATCTCGTTCGGCGACTTGGCCAGCAGCAATTTGAGGTTTTCACGTGCCTCATTCAGTTGGCCACCCTTGATCTGGGCGATGGCCAGGCCATAGCGTGCGACATCGTTTTTCGGGTTCTCATCCAGCTGGGCGCGAAAGCGTTTGGCGCCCAGGCCTGGGGTTTCCTCGTAGATCAGTTGGACCCGCGCGCGAATCAGTTGATAACGCATGGAGTCTTCAATACCGCCCGGTTTGGCCTGTTCGGCGCGGTTACGGGTGTCGGCGATCCGCGATTCAGTCACCGGGTGAGTCAGCAGGAATTCCGGCGGCTTGGCGTCGAAACGGTATTGGCGCGCCAGCCGCTCGAACATGGTTGGCATCGAGCGTGGATCGTAACCGGCTTTTTCAAGGTTAAGGATGCCGATGCGGTCGGCCTCTTGTTCGTTCTGGCGTGAAAAGCGTCGCTGTTCCTGAATCGCCGCCGCCTGTGTGCCCGCAATGGCCGCGATCCCGGCATCGCCCGCACCGGCAGCGGCAATCACAATGCCGGCCAGTAGCGCAGCCATCATCGGCACCTGCATGCGCTGTTGCGCTTCGACGCCTCGTGCAAAGTGGCGCTGCGACAAGTGAGCCAGTTCGTGAGCGAGTACGGAGGCGTATTCACCCTCGGTCTGGGCATTAAGGAACAAACCGCCGTTGACCCCGACAATCCCGCCCGGCGCCGCAAAGGCGTTGAGTTGTGGGCTGTTGATCAGGATGAATTCCAGGCGGCGGTCGTTGACCTGGCTTGTCTCCACCAGACGGTAGACGCTGGATTCGACGTAGTCCTTGAGCTGCGGATCGTTGAGCTGGGAAACCTGACTGCGCAGCAGCGCCAGCCAGGCACGGCCCAACTGGTATTCCTGTTGTGGCGAGACAATGGCAGAACTGGCGTCCCCGAGTGACGGCAGGTCGTCGGCGAAGCCTGGTGAGGCAAGCAGGCAAGCGAGCGTCAGCAGGGTAGGGCGCAAAAAAGTCATGCACAAAGCCTTAGTCGACAAAGACCTTACTGTAGCCGGACAGTACGCTTCGGACCAGATATTCTAAGCCCCTCGACCACATGACCCGGAGTGATGCAATGACCGACGCTGTAGACCATGACGCCGAACTGGACGCCAGCGGCCTGAATTGTCCGTTGCCGTTGCTCAAGGCCAAGCTGGAACTCAATCGCATGACCAGCGGCGCGGTGCTCAAGGTGATCGCCACCGATGCGGGCTCGCAGCGTGACTTTCGCACCTTTGCGCGTTTGGCCGGTCATACGCTGCTTCGTGAAGAAGATGAAGCGGGCGTTTACCGCTATTGGTTGAAGAAAGCCTGAAACCTGGCGCATTCGTTTCTAAGGGATTTTTGATGTTCAAGGTGTTACGCGACTGGATTCAGCGCTATTTTTCCGACGAAGAAGCCGTGGTGCTCGCGGTTTTGCTGTTTCTGGCGTTTACCGCCGTCCTGACGCTGGGCGGCATGCTCGCGCCAGTGCTCGCCGGTATGGTGTTGGCGTATCTGATGCAGGGACTGGTGGTGACCCTTGAGCGCTTGCGCATGCCGGGCGGGGTGGCCGTGGGGCTGGTGTTTGCGTTGTTCATGGGTGTTTTGCTGGTGTTCATCGTGATCGTTGTGCCGTTGCTCTGGCATCAGCTGATCACGCTGTTCAATGAACTGCCGGGCATGCTCGCCAAGTGGCAATCGTTGTTATTGCTGCTGCCCGAACGCTACCCGCACCTGGTGTCTGATGAACAGGTGCTGCAAGCCATCGAAGTTGCACGGGGTGAGATCGGCAAGTTCGGCCAGTGGGCGCTGACGTTTTCGCTGTCGAGTCTGCCGTTGCTGGTGAACATCATGATCTACCTGGTATTGGTGCCGATCCTGGTGTTCTTCTTCCTCAAGGACCGGGAAATGATTGGCCAGTGGGTACGTGGTTACCTGCCTCGCGAGCGCGCGTTGATTACTCGCGTCGCTCATGAAATGAACCGGCAGATCGCCAACTACATTCGCGGCAAGGTCATCGAAATCTTTATCTGCGGTGGTGCGACCTACATCGGGTTTGTCGTGCTGGGGCTCAACTACGCGGCGCTGCTGGCGCTGTTGGTGGGTGTGTCGGTCGTGGTGCCCTACGTCGGCGCGGTAGTCGTGACGGTGCCGGTACTGTTGATTGCGTTGTTCCAGTGGGGCTGGAGCGACCAGTTCATCTATCTGATGGCGGTTTACGGAATCATCCAGGTGCTGGACGGCAACGTGCTGGTGCCGCTGCTGTTTTCGGAAGCGGTCAACCTGCATCCGGTGGCGATCATTTGCGCGGTACTGTTGTTTGGCGGGTTGTGGGGCTTTTGGGGAGTGTTCTTCGCGATTCCGCTGGCGACGTTGTTCAAGGCGGTGCTGGATGCCTGGCCGCGCAAGGAGCCAGTAGTGGCGCCGCTGCTTTAACGGATCACCCTGATTTTTTTCAGTGAGGGTAAGGGGCTCTCCGTCGGAACGCGGCCCGGAGCAAGCCCGCACACACATTCAACCGAGTTCTTCCTGTAAGAATGCGATCGAATGTGGGAGCGGGTTTGCTCGCGAAAGCGCCAGAACAGGCGCCAGATAATTAGGCCTTGTTCAGCGCCTGAGCCGCCGCCAGAACAGCGTCCACATGCCCCGGCACCTTCACGCCACGCCATTCCTGACGCAGCACACCATTCTTGTCGATCAGGAACGTGCTGCGATCAACACCCATGTATTCCTTGCCATAAAGCTTCTTCAGCTTGATCACATCAAACAGCTGGCACAGCGCTTCTTCCTTGTCGCTGATCAGCTCGAAGGTGAACGCTTGCTTGGCCTTGAAGTTCTCGTGAGATTTCAGGCTGTCACGCGACACGCCGAAGACTTCGGTGTTGGCCGCTTTAAAGGCGTCGAGCTGATCACGAAAGCCCTGGCCTTGGGTCGTGCAACCCGGCGTGCTGTCCTTCGGATAGAAGTAGATGACCACTTGCTTGCCTTTGAGGCTCGCGAGACTGACGGTCTGCCCGCTGGTGGCGGGGGCTTCGAAGTCGGCAACCGGTTGGTCGATGGCAACGGCCATGAAAGCTTCCTTACATTGGGTTTTGTGGGCGCCACGGTTCGATCAGGGCATCCAGGTTCAGCGCGTCGGCGAAATCCAGGAACTGATCGCGCAGCCAGCTGATCTGCACACCGGCCGGCAAGGTCACGGTAAACGTGGCATTGAGCATGGTGCCGCCGGTTTGCGGCGCCTGATACGTGTCACAGGTCAGGTTTTCCAGCTCGACGTTGTGGTCCATGAAGAACTGGCACAGCTCGTTGATGATGTCCGAGCGGTACGCCGAGCTGACGTAGGCGACGTACGGCAGGGCCTGTGGACGATTCTCCAGCGCCGCGCTGCGCACCACGTTGACCGTGAAGGCGTGTTTCTTGGCGAGGGTCGGCAAGCTGCCTTCGAGACGCGCCAGGGCGTCCCAGCTGCCGGAGATCTCGAGGATCAACGCACTGCACTCGCCATGGCGGGTCAGGCGAGAGGTGACCACGGCGCAGCGGTTTTCATGGCTGGCGCGGCACAGGACGTTAGTCAGCTCCATGGGGTTGGCGCCGAGGGCACTGATGACAAGGAATTGTTCGCGAACTGTGGGGGTGGACATGCAGCATTCCTAAAGCGATGAGCGGTCGATACTTCTACGGGCTTTTTTTACCGGGGGCGAGCCTGCGGATGCGAATTCAGAAAACCCGGGCCGAAGGTTGCAACGTGCTCTATCAAGGCAAGAGCGAAGGGTGGCAACGCTGGATCGGGGCTTGTGATGCCGAAAATGGAGGCTGAAACCCGGCGTACGAGCATGTCAGTACCGATCAAAGTCTGAAGGGTAGCGAAAAGCAGCGCCAAGGGGAATGGCAGCAGCGCAGTACTTCGCTTGTACAAGCATCTTGGCGCCAGTACCATTACGGCTCTCTTTTTCCGGCAGGAGCGGTTTCATGATTGCGGGCAGTATGGTGGCACTGGTCACACCCATGGATGCACAAGGGCGTCTTGACTGGGACAGCCTCAGCAAACTCGTGGACTTCCACCTTGAAAACGGCACCCATGCCATTGTCGCGGTCGGTACTACCGGCGAGTCGGCGACCCTCGACGTCAACGAGCACATCGCTGTCATCCGTGCCGTGGTCAAACAGGTCAACGGCCGTATTCCGGTCATCGCCGGTACGGGTGCCAATTCGACCCGCGAAGCCGTCGAACTGACCCGTAATGCCAAAGAGGCCGGTGCCGACGCCTGCCTGCTGGTTGTTCCGTACTACAACAAACCGACTCAGGAAGGTTTGTACCAGCACTTCAAGCACATTGCCGAAGCGGTCGACATCCCACAGATTCTCTATAACGTTCCTGGCCGCACCTCCTGCGACATGCAGGCCGAGACCGTGATTCGCCTGTCCACCGTGCCGAACATCATCGGTATCAAGGAAGCTACCGGCGACATGAAGCGCGCCAAGGCAATCCTCGATGGCGTGAGCAAGGACTTCATCGTGCTGTCCGGCGATGATCCGACCGCCGTCGAACTGATCCTGCTGGGCGGCAAGGGCAACATTTCCGTCACCGCCAACGTTGCTCCACGCGAAATGGCCGATCTGTGCGAGGCCGCGCTCAAGGGCGATGCCGAGACCGCTCGGGCAATCAACGAAAAACTGATGCCGCTGCACAAGGACCTGTTCATCGAAGCCAACCCGATTCCGGTGAAGTGGGCTTTGGTTGAAATGGGCCTGATGCACGAAGGCATTCGCCTGCCGCTGACCTGGCTGAGCGCACCTTGTCATGAAACGCTCCGCACGGCTCTGCGCCAGTGCAGCGTCCTGGTTTAATTGAGGAAGTACAACGCATGAAGCGAATGGCCGGACTTTCCGCACTTGCCTTGATTATCTCCAGCACCAGTGGCTGTGGATGGGTCTGGGGCCCGGAAGGTTATTTCCGTGACCGTGGTAGCGATTACCTGGAAGCGCAACAGACTGCACCGATGCAATTGCCACCGGACGTCAGCACCTCCAAACACCTGGATCCGCTGCTGCCGATCCCGCGCAACGTGGCCGATGACACCGTCAAGGGTGAATACATCGTGCCGCGTCCGCAGCCGCTGTCCGCCGCTGCCGACGCCAGTGCCTACTCGCTGCAGAAAACCGGTGACTCGCGCTGGATCGTCGCTCAGAACCCGCCGGCCGAAGTCTGGCCAGTGGCTGTGCAGTTCTTCCAGGACAACGGTTTCCGTCTGGATGAACAGCGTCCGCAAACCGGCGAATTCACCACCACCTGGCAGCATTCCGACGAACTGTCCGCAGCGATGGCCAAGCGCCTGAGCGCAGCCGGTGTCGGCGCTGACAGCGAAACCCGTGTGCGGGTGCGTATCGAGCCGGGCGTGCAGCGCAACACCAGTGAAGTCTACGTGGTAAGCGCCGAGCGTCCTGCCGGCAGCACCGCCGACGTAGCCTTCACCAACCGTTCGGTCAACACCGGCCTGGACGCGGCACTGGTCGACGACATGCTCGCGAGCATGAGCCGCATCTCGGAGAAGGGCGGTTCGGTCTCCATGCTGGCTTCGCGTGATTTCGATACGCCAAGTCGCGTCAGCCTGAGCGAAGACGGCAGCGGCAACCCGGTTCTGAACGTCGGTAACGACCTGGACCGTGCCTGGTCGAGCGTCGGTCGTGCGCTGGAACAGGGCGAATGGCGCGTTGAAGACATCAACCGCAGCCTGGGCCTGTACTACATCAACCTGTCTGAAAAAGCCGAGAAGAAAGACGAGAAGCCTGGTTTCTTCAGCGGCCTGTTCGGCAGCGCGCCGAGCAAGGAAGAAGTAGAAGCCCGTGCCGAGCGTTATCAGGTTCGCCTGAGCAAGGTAGGCGATACCGTTCAGGTCACCGTCGAGAAAAACATCAACACCGTGGCGCCGGCTGACGTGGCGCGCAAAGTGTTGAGCGTGATTCAGGACAACCTGGGCTGATCACATGCGTTTTGCCGTTCTCGGCAGCGGTAGCCAAGGGAACGGCACGCTGATAGCCAGCGCTGATACGTACGTGCTGGTGGATTGTGGTTTCTCCCTGCGGGAAACCGAAAAACGCCTGTTGCGCCTGGGTGTGAACCCGGCGCAACTGAGCGCGATACTCGTGACCCACGAACATGCCGACCACGTGCATGGCGTGGGTTTGCTGTCTCGGCGCTACAATCTGCCTGTCTACCTCAGTCGCGGCACCCTGCGCGGGATGCGCAAACCGATTGAACCGGCCGGCCTTCTGGCGGGCGGCGAGCAATTGCAGATCGGCGCACTGAGCATCGGCGTCATTGCCGTGGCCCACGATGCACAGGAACCGACGCAATATGTGTTCAGTGACGGTGAGCGGCGCTTCGGCCTGTTGACCGACCTGGGTTCATACTGCAACAAAGTGCTGGACGGCTATCGGGATCTCGATGCGTTGATGATCGAGGCCAACCATTGCCGAGACATGCTGGCTCGCGGTCACTATCCGTACTTTCTCAAGCAGCGGGTGGGCGGTGAACTGGGACATTTGAACAACCACCAGGCGGCATTCCTGGTGTCCGAGTTGGGCTGGCAAGGCCTGCAACACCTGGTCCTGGCCCATCTGAGCAGCAAGAACAACCTGCCGCAGCTGGCCCGGCAATGTTTTGTCGACACCCTCGGGTGCGACCCGGACTGGCTGCAATTGGCCGATCAAGATTCAGGGCTCGACTGGCGACACATCGCCTAGCCCACCTACTTAGCAAGCGGAGCCCATCATGGAAAAACGTGAAGAACTCTACCGCGGCAAAGCCAAATCGGTTTTCAAGACCGACGACGCTGACCGCTTGATCCTGCTGTTTCGCAACGACACCTCGGCGTTCGACGGCAAGCGTATCGAGCAGCTCGACCGCAAAGGCATGGTGAACAACAAGTTCAATGCCTTCATCATGCAGAAACTCGAAGCCGCCGGCGTGCCGACCCAATTCGACAAACTGCTGGGCGACAACGAATGCCTGGTGAAAAAACTCGACATGATCCCGGTCGAGTGCGTCGTGCGTAACTACGCGGCCGGCAGCCTGGTCAAGCGCCTGGGCGTCGAAGAAGGCATGAAGCTCAATCCTTACACCTTCGAACTGTTCCTGAAGGACGACGCCAAGGGCGACCCGTTCATCAACGAATCCCACGTCGTGGCCTTCGGCTGGGGCACCGCCGAGCAACTGGTTCGCATGAAAGAACTGTCGCTCAAGGTCAACGAAGTCCTGAGCAAACTGTTCGACGACGCCGGCCTGCTGCTGGTCGACTTCAAACTCGAATTTGGCGTGTTCTCCGACGGCTCCATCGTCCTGGGTGACGAATTCAGCCCGGACGGCTGCCGTCTGTGGGACAAGGCCACCGGCAAGAAAATGGACAAGGACCGCTTCCGTCAGGGCCTCGGTGACGTCATCGAAGCCTACGAAGAAGTCGCCAATCGTCTGGGCGTACCGCTTTAATCGACGCAAGCATCTGATAGCACAGAAATATTTCGCTCAGGGGGTTCGCTTCCGGCAAAAGTGTTGTTATGATGCGCGCCGTTGGAGAGATGCCAGAGTGGCCGAATGGGACGGATTCGAAATCCGTTGTACCTTCACCGGTACCTAGGGTTCGAATCCCTATCTCTCCGCCATTACATAGAAAAAGCCCCGTAGCTGAACAAGCTACGGGGCTTTTTCGTTTCTGTAGATTTTTCAGGGCGTTTTTAGGGACGTCTACATGTACGTATCAGGCGTCGGTGTTCACCGGTGGCCACCTCGTCAGCACCTTGTGTACGTCATCCACGACGGCCTTGCTCATGGCGGTCAGGTAATGCGCTGCCCAAGCATGTCTGTCTGTGTCCTTGGCGTAAGCCGCATCGACAGTCAACAGCTTGGCCAGGTACAGAAGGTCAGATGCTTGCGCCAAGGCTTTCCCGACAGGTACGCCGGAATTTACGCGGAATAACGGCTGGTTGGAGCAATAGTGGAACGGTGTGAGGCCAATGGTCGTCAGCTCGGGTTTGTCGCTCATTTGTCACCTCCTTCAATGAGGCGGCGGGTTAGGTCGAGCGGTGAGGTTTTATACGACTTGGAATTGTGTTGAGGGGAATGACTGCTTTTGTGCGGATTTGAAGTATCCATGTCTAGCTCCGTGACGTGAGGAGCTGCCATTTCGTTACCAAGCGAATGGGTGGCAGCTGTGCGCAGGTTGGTAAACCGGGAGTCACGGAGACCGGCACGCTCGAAAGCGTCCCGCGCACAACCGCCATAACACAAGTTTTCAGGCGTACAAACACCAAGAAAATGTGAAGGGGGCGCTGTTGCGCAACTCGTCGGGTTACCAAGCCCGATCGCTGGAATTCCAGCGACGTCTTGAGAGTATCCCGCTGAAACTGACGTCATCAAGGCGCTAACTTACTGAAACACGCAGCAGAAGCACGTTCGTACGCAACTCCCGGATTTTGCCTACAACTGCGCCGAGAGTCACCCCGATATTCTTATGGCCTTACAAAAACGGACAAATCCCGAATGCGAAAACGCCGCTTCTCTAAGTCTAAAAAGGCGGCGTTTTTTACTTTTTTTGAGGGTGGAGCTCGAGCATCGGCACAGCTCTGCAGGGGCGCGGCGTTCGGGCTTTCCTTGAACAAGCAGGAGTTATCCCGTGAACGTGAATCTTACGGCTGCGAGTGACCCAGTTTCCTCTTGATCAGCTCATAGACGTCTTTGTGGGTGGAGTTATGCAGGGTTTTGTCCTTGCAGGCCGATGCCAGGAACGTTTTGACCTCTTCCTTTGCATGAGGGTAAAGACCTGCGACCTAGTCGGCTTCATGGGGCTGGGTGCAGTTGAAGTGTGTGTCGTCTTTTGCTTTATCTCTAGCCATTGCAGAGGCTCCTTTTGAGTTTGCATGATTGTCGATGGTCAGGGCCTTTTTGCCCCGCACGGCGCAGAGCTTAGGGGCTAAGCGTGATGCCGCCAGGGGCTTGGACAAATCAGGAAGGGGCTGTCAGACGATGCCGGAGTCTGCCGCAGGATTAAACAAAAAATCCCTGCAAGCTTAAATCTGCAGGGATTCTGGCTGACCATCTCATCAAGCCCCATAGCTGATTAAGCTACGGGGCTTTTTCGTTTCTGGCGTTTTGTTTTGAGGGATTTTTGGGGGAAGAACGCGGCCATCGCGTCGAGGAACACAGCAATGCAACACGACATCCCGTGAACCAAGCTCATTGTCTATCCTGCAATACAGAGCAACTGATCAAACGACAGGTGAGGTCATGAACAGATGGCAGCGTCTTTGGTTGTCTGTAAAGCTGATAGCAGCCGCTGCGGCCTGCGTGGCTGTGGCTGTTCAGGCTTTTCAATACATGCTGGAAAGCCAGGACGCCGTGCACATTCATCCTTTGAGCATTTTTGTTGTCGGGCTGATTTTTGGTTTTATCAGCTATGGATTGCTTTCGCTGATTGAAAGAGGTGTACAGCGGCTTTTAGCCCGTTCTGACACTGTCGCCCCCGAGCCTCGGGCAGAACGTGAGAGCGATGTGGAGCTGGTCGCAGATCAACCGCTAACCCTGCAAGCCGATGCCTCGACTCATCAGAAAAATCTGTGAACGAACCTCAAAACGAAGGCGGCGTAATCATCAACGCATCCACATCCCCGGGATTCCCGCACCGATGCGGCTCCTGACTGGAAAAACTGAAACTGTCCCCCTCACTCTGCTGCAATCGGCTGGACGTTACATAGAAAAGCCCCGTAGATGAAAATCTACGGGGCTTTTTGGTTCTCGGCGGAGTGAGGGGGTTAACGCTTAGTTGCGAATACGATGTTCCGTAAACGCGTAGTCCTCTTGGCAGTCGGCGGTAGGATCTGTGACGGTGTTTACGTAGTGAATGGTGTTCCCATCCAGTATTTTGTACTCATAGATTTCCGGAGTCCGGACACCGTCCGTTTTCATTTCATTCTTGCCATTCGCCGCAGACCAGGAACCTCGCTCGGTTTGAATGGGTTGGGTCCGTTGCGCGTCTCGGAAGAAGGTGATCGAGAAGCGACCATTGGGCTCGAAATTCGTATTCCAGGACAGGAACTGGCATTTGCCGTGTTCTTCGCGCATTCCTTGCCATGAGCCTACGAGGGACGGGTCCGTGGAGGGACTGTTCGACGTACATGCACTTAGTGCTGTGGTCAGAATGATGAGAGTAAACGTGATGCCCCAGTGCATGTACAACTCCATTTAATGAAACAGAAAACCTGCATTCTACTGACCGGATTTCCAGGAAATCCGGACGCGAAGACAGGTGTTTGGTCGCGCTTGGATTCTACGGAAGGAACACCGTCAGCGGCGTTGCTGCGTCGGATTCGGTCGCCTCCCGGCGTAAGAAAGATATACCGTTTCACGAGAAAAGTTACTTGCCTGAGTCAGTCTGTTTACCCACCCCCGAATCCATTTGCCGCTCTGAACATTCAAGGTTTTCCTTCGCAATATCCCCTGACACTGAAACTCCCCACCGCCAAAAATCCTCATCTACTCTGGTTTCGCAGGTCACTGATCTGCCGTCATCAGCCATCGCAAGGAGCGATCAATGTATTTTGAGATTTACAGGCAAACCCGTGGCACCCCCCAGACTGGCAAAGGTCAATGGCGGTGGCGCTTGAGGGCGGGGAACCATGAAACGATTGCCAGCGGCGAGGCGTACGTCAACAAGGCGGATTGCGCGCATGCCATCAGCCTGATCAAGGGGACTCACGATCACACGCCGATAAAGGAAATCTGATCTTCAGGTGGTGAAGCTGCTCAATGAGGGCAGCTTCTTTGCAAGCAACCTTGCGCTCGGATCAAACGCAGACTGCTTGAGTCGCATAGACGCCGCTTGCGGCAGCTACCTAAACTGTCAGCAGATTTGGGGACTGGGGGGCAGTGGATGAATCGCAACGAACTACGCAAGGCGGATATCAACCTGATGGTGGTGTTCGAAACCTTGATGCTCGAACGTAACGTCACCCGGGTGGCGGAGAAGTTGTTTCTCGGGCAGCCAACCATCAGTTCGGCGCTCAACCGCTTGCGCACGATGTTCAATGATCCGCTGTTCATTCGCGT
Organism: Pseudomonas sp. NFX71; assembly: GCF_048079215.1. Taxonomy (NCBI): domain Bacteria; kingdom Pseudomonadati; phylum Pseudomonadota; class Gammaproteobacteria; order Pseudomonadales; family Pseudomonadaceae; genus Pseudomonas; species Pseudomonas sp. NFX71. Next base: position 3,515,287 of record NZ_CP182230.1, read on the forward strand.
CGGTCATCGCATGGAGCCGACCGCCAGGGCCGAGGAGTTGATTCAATACCTGTCGCCAGCGCTGGATTCGCTGTCGGTGGCCTTGAGTCTGACCCATGACTTCGACCCCGCCAGCAGCACCATGACTTTCCGCATCGGGCTGTCGGACGATGTCGAGTTTGGTCTTCTGCCACCGTTGTTGCGTGCCCTGCGCCAGGAAGCGCCGAAGGTGGTGTTTGTGGTGCAGCATGTCGATTACTGGCGGATTCCCGATTTGCTGGCGTCCGGCGATATCACCGTTGGTATCAGCCAGACCCGCGGTCTCCCGGCCAATGCCAAGCGCAAATTGCTGCGGCACATCCAGCCCAGTATCTTGCGTGCCGATGCGTCCGACACGCCGCTGACCCTCGATGAATATTGCTCGCGCCCTCACGTGCTGGTGTCGCACACCGCCAATGTCAGTGGTTACGCCGATGAGTGGCTGGCGGAGATTGGTCGTACGCGCCAGGTGGTTTTATCCGTGCCGCAATACAGCTCGTTACCCGCCTTGCTCGCCGGAACCGATCTGATCGCCAGCCTGCCGGATTACGCCGCCGAGGCGATGGCGGCGTCCGGTCAGCTGTTCACGGAGCCTTTTCCGTTCAAGACCCCGACCCTGGACCTGTCCATGGTCTGGCTCAGCCACGTCGACACCGACCCTGCCGAACGCTGGTTGCGCTCGCGACTGGAGGCGTTCATGAGTGAGCGCTTCGAGTCGCCGCCGCTTCAGTGAACAGGGCAACTCTGTGATATATGTACGACCTTTGCGCCAACCTCAAGGAGCCACGTCATGCCCCACCTGCACATGGAATACACCGCCAACCTGCCCGAGCTGAATGCCGATGTGGCCCTGATCAGGCTGAACAATACGCTGGTGGCTTCCGGTCAGTTTGCTGCCGAATACGACATCAAGAGTCGCGCGGTAAAGGTCGAGTCGTTCAAGGTCGGCACCGCATTGGCTGAGCGGGCATTCGTGCATGTAAAGCTGGCCTTGTTGAGTGGTCGCTCGCCGGCGATCAAAAAACAGTTGTCCGAAAGTCTGCTGGCCGTGGTGCAGGAACTGTGTGAGTGGCCAACGGGCGTGGAAGTCCAGTTGGCCGTGGAAATCCTCGACATTGATCGAGAGTCCTACAGCAAAGTCGCCATCAACAACTGAGTCTCAGGTCATTTCCTGCTCGGTGCAGGCCTGCACCACCTGCTCGCGCAACCAGGCATTGGCGCCGTCTTCATCGGCACTTTGACTCCACTGCATGTCGAGGGTGAACCCCGGCAGACCGTTGGGCGCTTCGCAGTGATTGAAGATGACCTCGCTGGCCAGCAACTGCTGGATGCGTCGGGGCAGGGTGACGATGAAGTCGGTGCCGGTGATCATTTTCAGCGCCGCGCTGTAGCTGTTGGATCGCGCGACGATCTGCCGTTTTTGCGCCTGCTGCGCCAACCAGCCGTCGACCATGTTGGTGCTGGACGTCCAGGGTGTCGGAAATACATGCCGGCGTTCGGTAAAGGCTTGCAGGCTCAGGCGCGGTTCCAGCGGTGTGGCGCGTTTATCGAAGACACAGACCAGATCATCCTCCAGCAGCATCCGGGATTTGAAGTCGGTGTGATTGCGATGAAAATTCGGGCCGAAGCAAATCACCAGGTCGAGACTGCCGTCGCGCAGTTCCTCGGCCGGGATGTCGGTTTCGAACTTGTGCATGTTGACCATCACCGGCCAATCGGCGAAATCGAAACGTTTCAACAGGCGCGGCAGGATCAACTGCTCGAAGTATTCTGGTGCGCAAATGTTGAAGGTGACCGGTTGCAAACTAGGGTCGAACGTCGGTGCACCGGCGTGACACAGGTTGATGCTTTCCAGAATTCTCAGCACATGGGCGTACATGGTGCTGGCTTTGCAGGTGGGTCGCATACCGGCGCGGGTGTTGATGAACAACTCGTCCTCGAAACCGGTGCGCAGCTTTTTCAGGCAGTAACTCACGGTGGACTGGCTGACACAGAGTGTTTCGGACACGCTGGTGACGCTGCTTTGTTCATACACGGCTACAAACACCATGAGGTCCTGCATGTCGAGTTTTCTAAGCAAGTTACTGTTCAGCATCCATTTGTCTCGCTGTGATCCTTGCGCTGATTGAGCGCAAACTCGTGCGAAAGATCCTAACGGAACGATGGTGCCAGGAGAATGCCCTGTAGGAAGTTTCACTAATAGTTGGGAGGCAGTACCGGCGACTTTCAGGTCCGAACAGTTGCAGGCATGGCGCGGCGGCTGGACATCAACAGCGCCAGCATGCCGATGCCGACCAGCACGGCACCGATGATCTCCAGCGGCAGCGGCGACTGACGCAACCAGAGCCAATGAAACAGCGTGATGAACAGTGTGCTCAGGTAAATGTAGGAAATGACCGACGACGGGGCGATGACGCCGATGGCCCGATGCAACAGCCAGAAGGTCGCCAGTGTGGCGAACAGCGCCAGGTAGATCAGCCAACCGAAGTCGTTCAGGGTCAGCAAGGACGCCGATCGCCAGCCACCGCTAAACCCACAGAACGCCAGCAAGAACAGCGCGCCGAACAGCATGTTCCAGAAGGTCATGCCCACCGGACCGCGACCTTTGAGGCTGCCAGCCTTGAGTCGCTGGCTCAAGGGAGAGTAGAGCGCCATCGCCAGGCAACCGATGCCATACACCAACACCGCATAGAGCGAAGGCAATTCGTCCGGCCCCGTACCTTTGAGCACGAGCAATACGGCGCCGGCAGCCGCCAGCAGCATTGGAGCGACGCGTTTCCGGAGGCTGCTGTCGGGCATCAACACCGCTTCGAAAAACAGGGTCAGCAGTGGCACCAGGGTGAACAGGGTCCCGATGTTGACGGCAGAGGTGTAGCGCAGTGCCTCGAACAATGAGCCGAAATACACCGCCAGCAACAAGCCGAGTACGGCATGGCCGAGCAGTCCGTTGCGGGTCATGGCGGCGTCGCCCTTGAATAGCCGCAGCGGCAAAAACACCAGGGCGCAAAACAGCAGGCGCAAACCGGTCAGCAGGACCGGGTCGATGGCCTGGCTGACCTGCGCCGCCGCGGAAAACGAAGCGGCGATCAACAGGGCCCAAAGCAGCATGCCAAGGTGAGCGGTGGCGAAACCGGTGTGTTGCATGGCGGCTGCTCCGGATCAGTGAATGTAACGGGCGTAGTGCCGTGGGTCAAAACGCAGGACCATCAGCAGCATCACCGCCATGACGCCCGTAAGCGACCACCAGGCCCATTCGAAACTGCCGAGTTGATCGCGGATCATCCCGGCAATCAGTGGCGATAGACCGGCGATCAGGTAGCCGATGCCTTGAACGAAGGCGGTCAGGGCGCCCGCACGTTGTGGCTGGTCCAGGTGATCCAGCGACACGATCAGGCTCATCGGGAATAATCCGCCGATGCCCAGCCCCAGCAGGCACGGCCACAACAGACTCAGGTGTTGCGGGCTGAGAGTCAGCCCGCAGAAACCGGCCATGATCAGTGCCAGCAACACCACCAGCACCAGGCGTCGGTCGCGGCTGCGATTGGCGATCGCGGGCGTCAGCAGGCCCGACAACACCTCCATGGCCGTCAGAAAACCCAGCAACAAACCGGCGTTTTGTTCGCTCCAGCCTTTTTCCACGTAGTACGGCGCCAGCCAGGCCAGTACACAGGTGTAGGACGCAGTACCCAAGCCAAAGAAGATCGCGAGTAACCAGGCGCGGGAATTGGCGAAGAACGACTCATTTCGCTGCGCTTGAGCAGACCGTATCGGCATCCCCGAGCGTTGGACGAGCCACACCAGCAGTGCGACCAGCGCCAGTACTGCCCAGATCGCCAGGCCCATCCGCCAGCTACCCGTGCGCATCATCACCAGCGGCGCGAAGGACGCGGCAATCGCTGCGCCGCCCATGATCGACGTGACGTACAGGCCCATGCACACAGAGACGTTGTCGCCAAAACGGGACTTGATCAGCGCGGGCATCAGCGCCTGTATCAGGGCAATACCGATGCCTGCCAGCACGGCACTGAGGATCAGTTCGGCCGCGGAGTCGAGGAACAGGCGCGACACCGTCGCCACGCCAATGATCAGCAGCGACACCACCACCGTGCGCTGTGCGCCGAGCCATCGGCTGACGCTGAGGCCGAAGAACATCGCCAGTCCCATGGCCATCACCGGCAACATGGTCAGCAGCGAGGCCAGGCTGAAACTCAGCGGGATATCGCCGCGAATCGCCGACAGCAAAGGACCGACCGCCGCCATGGAGGGGCGCAGGTTGAGTGCGACGAGAATGATGCTGACCATCAGCCAGAGGGCAGGGCGGGAAGTGGCGCGGACGTTTTCCATCGATTGGACCTTGAATGACAAGGGCCAGATTAGGCGCGCGAGGCCTGGAGGCCGCAAATCAGAAAGTCCGGGGTGGTATCTAGAAATTAAATAGTTCTGCTGCAACACAGGGTTAAGTCAGTATTCAGAGAATGTTTAGCCATTTCGCAACCAAAGTTCTTCAAATCCCGATTTAACGACTTATCCTGCCATGTGACGCTGCGGTTCATCTGTTTACTGCGGTCTTCTCTATGGACGGTTGTCCGGTCGCACTTCCTTCCGAACTCGCCTTCTGGGCGTTGTGGCATTGCCGTCACGCGCGCCCGCCGGATTCCCACCTTTCCCGTTGATTGTTCTTACAGGTCCCGCACCGTACGCAGGGATCAAATCGGCAGCGCCTGCGCGTTTGCCTGACGCGGAAACAAGAGAGTTCCTATGAGTTGTGCCACGACATCCTTCGCCACGAAGCAAGAAGCCCTGACCTTTCTTGAACAGAATCCGGATATCGAGATGTTCGAGTTGTTCATCCTCGACAACAACGGCGTGCCACGGGGCAAGTTGTTGCATCGCGATGAATTGCTGGCGGTGTATGAAAGTGGCCGGCCTTTGCCAAGTACCATCCTGGGCCTGACCATCAACGGCGACGACGTTGAAAACTCCGGGCTGGTGTGGGACGTGGGCGATATTGATTGCCGGGCCTACCCGATCAGCGGCAGTTTGACGCGCATGCCGTGGCGATTGATTCCGACGGCGGCGGTGCAGGTTAGCATGCACCCGAAGGAGGGCATGCCGGCGACCATCGCCGACCCACGCCACCTGTTGGCGAAGGTGATCGAAGGCTTGCAGGCGGACGGTTACTACCCGGTGATGGCGGCGGAGCTGGAGTTTTACCTGCTGGATCAGCAGCGCGACAGCAACGGTCGGCCGCAACCGGCTCGAGACGTTGACGGCGGACGTCCGCGCAGCACTCAAGTCTACGGTTTGCGCGAACTGGAGCAGATCGAGCCATTCCTGGCCGACCTCTACAGCGCCTGCAAGCTCCAGGGCATTCCGGCGCGCACGGCGATTTCCGAATACGCGCCGGGGCAAGTGGAAATCACCCTCGAACATCGCACCGACGCCTTGCAGGCGATGGATGAAGCCGTGCGCTACAAACGGCTGGTCAAGGGCGTGGCGCACAAACACGGGATGACGGCGTGCTTCATGGCCAAGCCTTTCGACGACCTGGCCGGCACTGGCATGCATATGCATGTCAGCCTCGCAGACAAGGACGGCAACAACCTGTTCGCCAGCGACGCCACGGACGGTACGCCGCTGCTGAAACAGGCAGTTGGCGGCATGCTCAGTACCTTGCTCGATTCGTTGCTGCTGTTCTGTCCGAACGCCAACTCCTACCGTCGCTTCCAGACCAACAGCTACGCGCCGCTGGCTGCCACTTGGGGCGTGGACAATCGCACCGTGAGTTTGCGCGTGCCGGGCGGGCCGGCGTTCTCGCGGCACATCGAACATCGCATTTGCGGCGCCGACGCCAACCCGTATCTGGCGGCAGCGGCGATCCTGGCCGGCATCCATCGCGGCATTCGCGAACAACTGGACCCGGGGGCGCCGGTCGAAGGCAACGGTTACGCCCAGGCCACGGAGCTGCTGCCGACCGACTGGCTGACCACCTTGCGCGCGCTGGAAGGTTCGACGTGGGCGCGGGAGGCCTTCGGTGGAGGGTTTCTCGGTGTTTATCTCGCCGTTAAACGTGCCGAGTATCGGCAGTTCATGGGCGAAGTCGGTGAACAGGATTGGCGTTGGTACCTGAACCAGGCCTGAACCATTCTCAAATACAACTTAAGTTTTGACCTCATACTGGAAGCCAACTAATCGTTGGCTTCTTTTTCACAAAAAATTGATGGTTGGCCGCCTAAGGTTAGTGCTGTCGCGGTAAATGAACTTTTCACATTTGCTGACGGCACTTCTTTACAGGAACAGCCGATTATCATGTTGAAGATTAAAGCCGTGCGCCCGGAATGGGTGACGTTGTTTGCCAGTGCCTTTCTGTTGGCGGGCTTCAATTTAGTGCTCTGGCAACACCTGTTTGAAATCACCGCCTTCGATGGCGACGGCATCGCCCTGCGTGTTTCTTTCGGCTTGATGATTCTGGCTGCCTTCAACATAGTGCTGACACTGCTGGCTTTTCGGCCGTTGATGAAGCCGCTGTTGACGTTGATCTTTATGATCAGCGCCGGGGTGGCTTATTTCATGAGTCAATACGGTGTGCTGATAGACACCGGCATGTTGCGCAATTTTGCGCAAACCAATGCAACGGAAGTCCGTGATTTACTCTCGATAAAGTTGCTGGTTTATATTCTTTTGCTCGGTGTGTTGCCATCGTGGTTATTGTGGATAACATCGGTAAATTACCGCCGCTGGCATCGCGAACTATTAAGTAAGGCTTTGGTAAGTGTTGCGTCGGTAGTGGTATTAGGTGGTGTGGCGCTAGTTAATTATCAGGGCCTCTCGTCATTGTTTCGAAATCACCACGAATTGCGTTTGATGGTAGTGCCCAGCAACTATATCGGTGCCTCCTTCGGCTTCCTGCGCGAACAAGTCGTTTCGGCCCGGCAACCCTTCGTAAAAATTGGTGAGGACGCCAGGAAAAACCCGGCCTGGCAAGCTCACGGCCGTAAATCCCTGACCGTGCTGGTGGTGGGAGAGAGTGCCCGGGCCGAGAACTTTGGTGTGCTGGGCTACGACCGCGACACCACGCCAGCACTGGACAAGGAGGCGGGCCTGATTGCCTTCACCGACGTGTACTCCTGCGGCACGGAAACAGCCGTCTCGGTGCCGTGCATGTTTTCCAACATGGGCCGCAAAGACTACAACGCGAGCAAGGCAAAGAATGAGGAAGGTCTGCTGGATGTGCTCAAGCGAGCGGGGCTGGATGTCATTTGGCGCGATAACCAGTCGGGCTGCAAAGGCACTTGCGACCGCGTCACCCTCGATGATGTCAGCAACCTGAAAGACCCGACGCTCTGCGCCAACAGTGAATGCCGCGATGAAATCCTTCTGCAGGGGTTGCAGCACTTCATCGACACCCTGGACAAAGACACCGTGCTGGTCTTGCATCAGATGGGCAGTCACGGTCCTGAGTACTTCAAGCGCTACCCGAAAGAGTACGAACGCTTTACCCCGGTGTGTGAAAGCAATGCGCTGAACAATTGCAGTCGCGAAAGTATCGTCAACGGTTACGACAACACGCTGGTGTACACCGACCATGTGCTGTCGACCCTGATCGACCTGCTGCGCAGCAACCAGGACAAAGTCGATACAGCGATGCTGTATCTGTCGGACCACGGTGAGTCCCTCGGCGAATACAACCTGTTCCTTCACGGTACGCCTTACATGCTGGCGCCCGATCAACAGAAGCATGTCGCCATGCTGGCCTGGTTCTCTGACAGTTATCAGAAGTCTTTCTCGGTAGACACTCATTGCTTGCAGCTAAGCCGTGATAAACCGTTGAGCCAGGACAACCTGTTCCATTCGATGATCGGTTTGCTGGAGGTCAACAGCAAGGTCTACAACCAGGATCTGGACATGTTTGCCGGCTGTCGCGGTGCGGTGATTGACGGTGTCCTGGCCAAAGAGTGAGGGCCACGACCTTTTTTTCACGAACCGGCCGTTAATCTGCGTCCCGGCAGATTTTTCCTACAAGAGCCCCTTACATGTCCGCTCAACCCCCTTCCGCCATCGAGCTCGAGTTCGCCCGGCGTCACGATCAGGAACACGCCCGCGTCTGCCTGCAGCCGCACTCACGTGGACTCGCCGGGCGCCTGGCGTTCTGGCGTGACGAGCAACTGGTGCGTAACGCGCTCAAGGCGGCTGGCGAGCCAGGCCTGGTCCTCGACGTGACTTGCGGGGCCGGGCGCTTTTGGCCGGTGCTGGCCGAACACACGAACCGGGTGATTCTGGCGTCCGACCCGTCTCAGGACATGCTCGATCACGCACCGACCCACCACCCGCAACACCTGCTGAAACGGGTCAAGACTTTTCAAAGCTCGGCATTCGCCATCGGCTTGTCGGCGAATGCGGTGGACTGCATTTTTTGCATGCAACTGTTTCAGCAGCTCGCCAGCCCCGAGCATCGGTTGGCCATGCTGGGGGAGTTCCACCGGGTCAGCCGCGATACGGTGATTGTGGCGGTGCGGGTCGACACCCGTTTCAAGCGCTGGCGGCCGGATACACAAGGGGTTCAGGCTCGGCCGCTGGCCAGTAAGGCCGAAGTGGAAGACGAGTTCAAACAGGCGGGTTTTCACTTGCTCAGTCACCAGGACTTCCTGCCCGGTTGCGAGCGAATGCGCGTCTACGTGTTGCGTAAGGCCAGATAACCTCCCTCTGTCAGACATTTCTTGCCATCAGGCAGGTGTTTTCGCTAAAGCTCTTGTTCAGTGGAGGCGCAGAAATCGCCGGGGGCGATATATACTGCGCGCCATTCTTCAAGGGAGAGCCGTGTGGCCATCGATATTCACTGGATTCGCGACAACGATAGCCTCGGCCGGTTTTGCGCCGAGTGGCAGCAGCTGCCCTACGTTGCCCTCGACACCGAATTCATGCGGGTCGACACCTTCTATCCGATCGCAGGCCTGCTGCAGATCGGCGATGGCGTACGCGCTTACCTGATTGATCCGTTGACCATCGACAACTGGCAACCCCTGGCGGCGTTGCTGGAAAACCCGGCCGTGGTCAAAGTCGTGCACGCGTGCAGCGAAGACCTCGAAGTGTTGCTGCGCCTGACCGGCAGCCTGCCGGCGCCGCTGTTCGACACTCAACTCGCCGCTGCGTACCTGAACCTCGGTTTTTCCATGGGGTATTCGCGGCTGGTGCAGGAAGTGCTCGGCATCGACCTGCCCAAGGGCGAGACCCGTTCCGACTGGCTGCAACGTCCGCTGTCCGACACTCAGATCAGCTACGCCGCCGAAGATGCCTTGCACCTCGCGGAAGTTTTCGTACAGCTTCGTCCGAAACTGTCTGACGATAAATATGCCTGGGTCCTGGAAGACGGCGCCGAGCTGGTGGCCAACCTGCGTCGTGAAGTTGATCCGTACCAGGTCTATCGCGAAGCCAAACTGGCCTGGAAACTCTCCCGTGCCCAACTCGCCGTGCTGCGTGAACTCTGCGCCTGGCGCGAACACGAAGCCCGCGCCCGTGACTTGCCGCGCAATCGCATCCTCCGTGAACACTCCCTGTGGCCGCTGGCGCGGACGCAACCGGACAACCTCGGCGCGCTGGCGAAAATCGAAGACATGCACCCGCGTACCGTGCGTCAGGACGGCGAATTTCTGCTTGATCTGATCAAGCGCTCTGGCAATGTGTCGCCAGATCAATGGCCGCCTGCCGTGCCGGAGCCGTTGCCGGTAGATGCGGCAGCCCTGATCAAACAGTTGCGTGCACTTGGCCAGGCCGAAGCCGAGCGCCTGAACATCGCGCCGGAGCTGATGCTGCGCAAGAAAACCCTGGAAGCGCTGCTCAAGAGCGGCTTCCCCAATGGTCCTTACCAATTGCCTGATTCGCTGCGTGGCTGGCGCCGCGAATTGATGGGCCAGGCGCTGCTCGACAGCCTGGCCACCGCCGGAGAACAGCCTTGAAACGTATTTGCTCCATCTATCGAAGCCTGAAGAAAAACGAGATGTACCTCTATGTGCTCAAAAGCGATGCACTGGAGCGCGTCCCGGAAAGTCTGATGGCCGCTTTCGGCAAACCGCACCACGCGTTCGACCTGGTGCTGAGCCCCGAGCGCAAGCTGTCGCGCGAGGACATCACCGTGGTCCTGGAAAACCTCGAGAAGCAGGGTTACCACCTGCAAATGCCGCCGGCCGAAGACGAATACATCGAACATTTGCCGGAAGAACTGTTGCGACGCAACGATCCGATGTGATCGGCAGACAGGCTCTGTTCAGAGTCTGCGTGAAACACTGGAATGATTTTGGCGATGGCCACGATGAGGGAGCGATACCCCCTCGGTGGCCGTCTGCACTGCTTTTGAAAGGTTTGAACCATGCGCGTTCTGATTGCTGAACACGACCACCCTGTATATGCCCAACTGTTGCGCCAGGCAGCGCCTGATCTGGAAGTACTGACCAGCGGCGACTCCGCTGAACTGGCCCGCCAGGCCGCCGATTGCCCGATCTGGCTGGGGCAGCCGGACCTTCTGGCGACCCTGTTGCGCCAGGGTCACCAGCCGCAATGGTTGCAATCGACCTGGGCCGGCATCACGCCGCTGCTGGCCGACGGCCTGCCACGCCACTATCGCCTGACCCGCGCGGTGGGGATTTTCGGTCAGGTCATGGCCGAATACGTGCTGACCTACATGCTCGGCCACGAGCGCGAAGTGTTGCCGCGCCTGGTCAGTCAGGTCGAGCGCAAATGGGACAGCCGCCAGGGCCAAAGCCTGGCGGGGCGTAAGGTGTTGATTGTCGGCACCGGTGACATCGGTCAGACCGTGGCGCAGTTTCTGCTGCCGTTTGGCGTCGAGTTGTATGGCATCGCCAGCGAAGCTCGCGAGCAGGCCCCGTTTGTCGAAGTGGGGGCGCTGGCGGACTTGCCGCGTCTGGTTGGTGAGGTGGATTACGTGATCAATCTGCTGCCGAATACGCCGACGACTCACGACCTGTACGACGCGGCGCTGTTCAAGCAGTTCAAGCCGACCGGGTTGTTCATCAACGTCGGGCGTGGCGTGGCGGTGGTCGATGCGGATTTGGTGGAGGCCTTGAAGGAAGGGCATCTGGCAGGCGCGGTGATCGACGTCTGCCGTCAGGAACCGCTGCCGCAACGTCACCCGTTCTGGACGGCCTGGGGCTTGCTGCTCACCGGACACAGTTCGGCGCCGACTTCGCCAGCGATGATGGTGAAGCTGTTCGTCGAGAATGTGCGGGCGTATCAGGCGGGCGAGGCGTTGCGCGGGGAAGTGGATTTCAATCGCGGGTATTGAATCCACTTTGCTTGAATAGTGTGCAAAACCCACCGTGGGAGCAAGCCTGCTCGCGATGGCGGTGTGTCAGTCGACATCATTGTTGGCTGACGTTCCCTCATCGCTAGCAGGCTTGCTCCCACAGTTGTTTTGCGGTGTGGCTTAGAGGGTGAAGTCGCCTTCAGCTGCGAGTTCGCTCAACGGACGACGCGGGCTCGGCTCTTCGCGCGCTTGCAGGTAATCCGCCAGCGTCGCCTTGTCCCCCAACTTGCCCACCGCCACTGCTGCGTGCAGTGCGTAACCTTCAGGAATGTTCAGCTCCTTGCGGGTCAGCTCCTGATCGAAACCGGCCATGCCGTGGGTGTGCCAGCCGCTGAGGCTCGCTTGCAACGCCAGATGGCCCCAGGCCGAACCGGTGTCGAAGGTGTGCCACAGGGCCGGAGTTTCTTCGGTGGCGCCGGGCGCGGTGAAGGTGGTTTTCGAGATCACGATCACCAGCGCAGAGGCGTGTTGCGCCCAGCTGCGGTTGAATTCGTTCAGCAAGCCCAGGTAACGCTCCCAGTTCGGCGTATCCCGGCGCGCGTAGAGGAAGCGCCAAGGCTGCGAGTTGTAGGCCGAGGGTGCCCAGCGTGCGGCTTCGAAAAAGCTCAGCAGGGTTTCTTCTGGAATGGCTTCGCCGGTGAAGGCACGGGGCGACCAGCGATCGGTAAATTGAGGGTGGATGGCGTAATCGGCAACGCGTGGATTGGCACTCATGCAGAGATTCCTTGCGACATGTGAGTCAGAGGGTCGAGTAAAAAACCGGCGGGCACAGTCAGGCTGGGCGATGAGGTTTTTCGTGAGCCTGGTACTTCATCTGGATGCAACGCAGTTGGGCGTTAATGGCACGCAGGTCTGGCTCCTTGCGACTGGCAAAGCTACTTGGCGGCGCAATAACTGACAAGTCCCGTTCTACCGGCAGTCGCCAATGCTTGGCCCGCGGGCCGCTGCACACTAGACTGGCGGCCTTTTCACTACCTGATGTTGATGCTTGAGCCATGGCCGCCAAAGTCGAACCGTTCTGGATACGCAAAACCCTCGATCAGCTCGATCAGCAGGAATGGGAATCGCTGTGCGACGGTTGTGGTCTGTGCTGCCTGCAAAAGCTCGAGGATGAAGAGGACAACAGCGTTTACTACACGCGCATCGCGTGCAAGTTGCTGGACTTGAAAACCTGTCAGTGCAGCGATTACCCGAACCGCCGTGAATTCGTGCCGGACTGCATCCAGCTCACGCCGGGCAAGGCCGATGAGTTCAAATGGCTGCCGCCGACCTGCGGTTATCGCCTGGTCAGCGAAGGCAAGGATTTGCCACTCTGGCACCACTTGGTGTGCGGTGATCGCGACGCCGTGCACCACGAACGCATTTCCCAGTCCGGGCGCATGCTCGCCGAAGGCAGCGTGGCCGAAGAGGATTGGGAAGACCATCTGATTTTCCGGGCAGGTTAGTTTTACAAAGGAGTGTGTATGGCTGTGGGATTGCGGCTGGCGCTGGCCGTCGGGCTGCTGGCCTTTGGTTCGCCCGTGTGGGCGGCGAAGAAGGTCGACCTGGATTACCACGTGCGCCTGTTGCCGCAAAGCGATCAGGCTGAAGTGCGGCTGACCCTGGCCCAGGGTTCGGCGGTGCGCAGCCTGGATTTCGACCTCGGCGACGGCAGCCATTACAGCGATTTCAAGGCCGATGGCCAGTGGCAACTCACGCCCGGCAAGCCGGCCCGTGGTGTCTGGCGCCCGGCCGCCGACAAGGCCAGCCTGACCTACCGTGTGCGCATCAGCCATGGCCGCAAGAGCGGCAGCTTCGACACGCGCATGACCCCGACCTGGGCGCTGATGCGCGGCGACGACCTGGTGCCCGCTGCCAGACTCGATCAGCAGGATGGCATCGAGCTGGTGTCACGCCTGGAATTCGAATTGCCCACCGGCTGGAAAAGCGTCGAAACCGCCTGGCCACGGATCGGCAAGAACAAATTCCGCATCGATAACGTCTCCCGCCTGTTCGATCGGCCTACCGGCTGGATGCTTGCCGGTCACCTCGGCACCCGTCGCACCCGATTGGGGGAAACCGAAGTCACCGTCGCCTCGCCCCAAGGCCAGGGCATGCGCCGCATGGATGTGCTGACGCTGCTGACGTTTGTCTGGCCGCAAGTGCAGGCCGTGTTCCCGCGTCATCCTGCCAAGTTGCTGATTGTCGGCGCCAACGACCCGATGTGGCGGGGCAGCCTGGCCGCGCGCGAGTCGATCTATCTGAATACGCGCCTGCCACTGGTCAGCGAAAGCGGCAGCAGTGTGCTGGTACGTGAACTGGCCCAGGTGTTCGGGCGGATCAATGACAAGCAGCGCAGTGACTGGATCAGCGAAGGTTTTGCCGAGTATTACGCCATCGAACTGGTACGACGTGCCGGCGGGATGAGTGATGAGCGGTATGAACATTTGCAGAAGAAGTTGGCCAAAGAGGGCCAGAAGGTCACGACCTTGCGGGGTGAGCAGATCAGCCCGGCACAGATAGGCAAAGCAGTTTTATTGCTGGGTGAGCTGGATCAGGAGATTCGTATCAAGACCCGTAACAAGCGTTCGCTGGACGATGTGATGCGCGGGGCGATGCATTTGGAGAGTGTCGATACCAAGGCGTTCGTTCAGCTGGCCGAGAGTGTGATTGGCGAGTCTTCCAAAGTCTTGGATACCGGGTTGCTCCAGTAAAGTTGCCATCGCGGGCAAGCCCCACAAGGATCAGGGGTGTCCACAAATTCGTGGCCCAACACTAAAACCTGTGGGAGCGGGCTTGCCCGCGAAGAGGCCATAAGCCTCAACGAAAACTCAGATCAAACCCCGGTTTTCGGCGACTTCAACGAATCATTCCCGGTGACGGTCGCGGTTTTGGTCGCCGCCTCGGCATTCGCCTTCAGCCGACCCAACTCTTCCCCGGCACGCTCGATTTTCGCCCGCACGTTGTTCATGTCCTGACGGCTTTTCTCCAGCAGGCTCTTGGCCGAACTGTGGCCGGTAATGCCACGGGCCAGCGCTACGCCGCCGATGGCCACCTGGAGCAAACCGAATATTCCGCCGCGACGCAGGCCCTTGCCGACCATCACCACGCCACCGGCCAGGGAGCCGATGCGCTCCCAACCCTGAACGTTCTGCTCGGAATGGGTCTGGAACGGGGTGGATTCGATGCGCTCTACGCGTTTGAGTTCGCTCATGATCTGTCTCCTGGCGGGAAGGACTGCTTCAAGAATAGATAATTAAGCTGACTGCCGAGGCGGGCGGCTTGTTCCATCGGATGTGCGTCGATTCAGCGGAATTTCGGACCGGAGCGGGTGTTGAGGCCCTTGGCCATGCGGTCGTACAGCACGACGTTGACCGTGGCAGCGAGGTTCATGCAACCGGTGGTCGGGATGTAGACCACGTCTTCGCACCAGTCGCGAATCTCTTTATCCAGCGAGCCGTCTTCCGGGCCGAAGATGTACAGCGCGCGATCCGGGTGGGTGTATTCGGGCAGCGAGCGTGCGCCTTCGACCAGCTCCACGGCGACCGGTACGCAGCCCAGTGGCAGGATTTTTTTCAGGTCGTCGATGCCGATCAGCGGGATGTCGTAGTGGACGCGTTTGGTGTCGGTGACGAAGTCGGCGGCGCGGTCATAACGCTTGCCGGTGTAGAACACGGACGCCACGTTGTAGCAGCCGGCGGCGCGCATGACCGAGCCGACGTTTTCCGGTGATTTTGGATTGAACAAACCAATGCAGCTGTACCGTTTGTCTGCCACGAGCGGGGTGCCTTCGGGGAAAAAACCGCGATTATACGGGGATTGGGGGAGGGGGTGTCTGATTTGAGATTGGTGGTGACTGGACAATTGCAATCGCTAGCAGGCTAGCTCCCACATTGGATCTGGGGCGTTCACACATACTTATGTGCGCAGAAGATCCCCTGTGGAAGCTAGCCCGCCAGCGATGGGGCCAGGTCAGACAATGAAGATATTCAGTCGTCTTTCTTCATCAAACCGGCCAACGCCGCAAATGGGTTATGCGTCGCCTTGGCGATCTTCGGCGTGCTCAACGAGCCTTCATCGAAATACTGCTGATCGGTGTACCGCGAGTGTTCGTTGTCATGGCAATACAGGCACAACAGTTCCCAGTTCGAACCATCCTGCGGGTTGTTGTCGTGGTTGTGGTCGCGGTGGTGCACGGTCAGTTCGCTCAGGCGCTTGCCGGAAAACTCGCGGGCGCAGCGGCCGCACACGTGCGGGTACATTTTCAGGGCTTTGTCGCGGTAACCCATTTCCTTGTCGCGCTGGTTGTCGGCGAGGATGCGGTCCAGCTTCGAAGTGTTGGTCGGCGTTGACGAACTCATGGGTTCACCTTTGTAAAAGACTAATGACGGTTATGAACGAAGTTTAGCTCAGCCCTTGAGCTTCTCGGCAATCCAGATGGTGTGGCGGGTGCCCTTGTTGCCGTGGGCAAAGACCTGGACTTCCTCGGCCTTGAAGCCGGCTTTTTTCAGTTTGTCGGAAAACTGCTTGTCGGCGCTGGCCGACCAGACGGCCAGCACCCCTTTTGGCCGCAGGGCTTTGGCGCACGCGCTCAGGCCGCCTGCGGAGTAGAGCCAGCTATTGGCCCTCTGGGTCAGGCCTTCGGGGCCGTTGTCGACGTCGAGCATGATCGCATCGAATCCTTGCGGCTCGGCCTGCAGTACTTTGGCCACGTCTTCCATGCGGATCACCGTGCGCTGATCGAGCAACGGATTGCCGGCTTTCTCGCCCAATGGCCCGCGATTCCACTCGACCACGCCGGGCACCAGTTCAGCGACCACGACTTCTGCGGTCTTGCCCAAATGCTTGAGGGCCGAGGCGAGGGTGAAACCCATGCCCAGGCCACCGATCAGCACCCGCGAATTCGGCCGGCCAGCGACCTTGCGGCAGGGGATTTCGGCCAATGCGTCTTCGGAGCCGTGCATGCGGGTGTTCATCAGCTGTCCGCCGTCGCCGCCCTGGATCTTGATGACGAAATCCTCACCGTATTCGAACAGGCACAGGGCGCCGCCGTTTTCAGGAATGGGGGCGGTGTCGAGGAGAACGAAACGTTTCATGGGGCTCTCTTGAGAAGGAGGGGCAGGGGGGAGGCAAACGAACGCCGTTGGGAGTAGCCTGCAACCAGACAACAAGGCCAACGGAGCCATTGATGAAGCGCACCATTCTAACGGCCATTGCCTTGGCCGCGCTCTCGATAACTGCAGTGCAGGCCCAAGAGCTGCAAACCATTCCGACCAGCCCGGCGCCACTGCCCGGTTCGCCCGGCACCGCGACGCCGACGCCGTATCCGCAGATCACCCCGACCATCCCGCACAAAGCCGGGCCCGGCGGTGGCGGGCCACCGCTGTTGCCACCGATCGAAGTGCCCAGCCCGCCCAAGGACCAGACGTTGCCGGGCCTGGAGCAGAACAATACGAAGATCAAGTCGCCGGGCGGTTAGACCTGCTGTGACAACAGTTGCCCATCGGCCATGCGCAGGCGTTTGGACAGGGAGACGGCAAGGGCGCGGATGATCTTGGCGGCGATTTTCGGCGCGTCGTTGAGCATCTTTTCCAGCGAGTCCTTGCCCAGGTTCAGCAACTGGCAATTACTCGCTGCCACGCAACTGGCGGAACGTCGCTCACCATCGAGCACGGCCATTTCGCCGAACGCCCGACCGCTGCGCAAGGTGGCCATGGTCACCAATTGTCCGTCGCTGCCGGATTTCTGCACCGCCACCTGGCCGGTATGGATGATGCACATGAAGCTGCCGGCGTCGCCTTCGTGAAAAATCTCTTCGCCTTCGGCCACGGTGCTGATACTGAAGTAGCCGGAAGCGGCAGCGAAGTCTGCAGGCAGCAGTTGGTCGAACAGGCCGCAGTCCATCAGCCAGTCACGGATTTCGTTGTTCAACAGGGTTGGTTCTGACATGTCGTCACGGTCTTTTTTTTGTGTCTGGTTCCGGTTTTCGGGATGTCCTCAATCCCTTGGGGGAGCGGGCTTGCTCGCGAAGGCGGTGTAACACCCAACATTGATGTTGAATGTGCTGGCCTCTTCGCGAGCGAGCCCGCTCTCACATTGGAATTGTGTGGGAGCAGACCCGGTGTCTGGTCTTAAGACCGACGTGTCAGGCCAAGTTCCTCAGGCAATCCCCAAAACCTTGAAAACAAATGCGTATTCGAGTGCTACGTCACGTAATCCCTGGTAACGCCCGCTCATCCCGCCATGCCCGGCGCCCAGCTCGGTCTTGAGCAGCAGCGGGTTGCTGTCGGTTTTGGTCGCGCGCAACCTGGCCACCCATTTGGCCGCTTCCCAATATTGCACGCGACTGTCGTTGTAGCCGGCGACCACCAGCGTCGCCGGATAAGCCTGTGCAGTGACGTTTTCGTACGGGGCGTAAGCCTTGATCCGATCATAAACGTCCGGCTCTTCAGGATTGCCCCACTCGTCGTATTCCGTGACGGTCAGCGGCAGCTCCGGGTCGAGCATGGTGTTCAGCACGTCGACGAACGGCACTTCGGCAATTGCCGCGCCGAACAGCTCCGGACGCATGTTGAGCACCGCGCCAATCAACAAGCCGCCAGCACTGCCGCCGCTTATCGCCAGTTGCTTTGATGTGGTGAAGCCATTGGCGATCAGGTGCTCGGCGCAGGCGATGAAGTCGCTGAAGGTGTTGTGCTTGTGTTCCTGCTTGCCGGCGCGATACCAGGCTTCTCCCAGTTCGCCGCCACCCCGCACGTGGGCGATGGCAAACGCCACGCCGCGATCCAGCAGGCTCAGGCGCGCATGGGAGAACCACGGGTCGAGGCTCTCGCCGTAGGCGCCGTAGCCGTACAGATAAAGTGGCGTCGGCTTACCGAGGGCTTCGCGTTTGACGACCAGGCTGATCGGCACTTGCGTACCGTCCGGCGCTGTCGCCCACAGGCGCTGACTGACGTAGGTGTCAGCGTCGAACGGACCGAGCACCGGGGTTTCCTTCAACACTTTCTGTTCGCCGCTGACCAGTTCCAGTTGGCGGATCTGCGCCGGACGGTTCAGCGCTTCGTAACGCAAACGGATGCGGTCGCTGATGAATTCCAGGCTGTTTTGCACGTGCAGGCTGTAGGCCGCATCCGGCAACTGCACGCGGTAGCTCGGCAGGTCTTGCGGGTGGACTTGGATGATCGGCAAGCCACCTTCACGCAGGCTGAGGGTCAAGGCCCGGGCGTTGAGGCTCATGCCGTCGATCATCGTGGTGTCGCTGTGGGGAATCAGGTTCTGCCAGTCGGCTTCGGTCGGCGCAACGCCGGTATCGACAGCCGTGTACAAGGCAAAGTTGATGCCGTCGCGGTTGGTGCGAATGAACCAGGTCCATTGGCCATCGAGTGCGCCGTGATCAACGTCGTACTCATGGTCTTCAACCCTCGGCGCGATGCAGGTGAACGCCTGTTGCGGCTGGGACGCGTCGAGCACCCAGACTTCGCTGGTGGTCTTGCTGCCCAGCGCCAGCAGCAATTGCTGCTCCGAACTCGAGCGATAGCAATGCATGAAGAAGCGGCCGTCCGACTCATGGAACACTTCTTCGGCCGCCGTGCCGTCCAGTCGATAGCGGAACAGTTTGTGCGGGCGGTGGGTGTCGTCCAGTTCGCCGAAGAACAGCGTCAGGCTGTCGTTGGCCCAGATCATGCTGCCATCGCAGTCCGAGAATTCCAGTTCGCTGACGCGGCCGCTGGATAATTCCTTCACGAACAGGGTGTAAATCTCATCGCCGGTGGAGTCGATACTGTAGGCGAGGCGCTGGTGGTCCGGGCTGATACTGAACGCACCGAGGGAAAAGAAGCCGCCGTTGGCCAGTTCGTTCGGGTCCAGCAGCAGTTGTTCGTGGGCTTCATCGAGCTGCAGGCTGTCATCCGCCGGGCGGGGGCAGCGGTAGTGACGAGCGTATTCGTCACCGGCCGTGGTGCGCGTGTAATACAGATACGGGCCCCACGGGGAGGGCAGCGACAGGTCGGTTTCGAGAATCCGGCCCTTGATCTCTTCGAACAGGGTTTCGCGCAACCCGGCCTGATCGGCGGTTTGCGCCTCTTGATAGCGGTTTTCAGCCTTGAGGTAATCGAGCACCGCGTCGGTGTCGCGTTCCTGTAGCCAGGCATACGGGTCAGAACCTTCGGCCTTGTGGGCAATCGGGGCGCTGGTCATGTTGGCGGATACGGGCATGAAGGGGTCTCGGACGATGTACGGAATTAGGGCTTCGCAGAGGGCAGGAAACATCCTGATGCCTTACACAGATCCCTGTGGGAGTCTTGACCGGCTGGCATTGGGACAAGCCTGACGTGCGAAAAGTCGTTACTATAAGCGCCTCTTTGCCTGCCTTGCCATGGACACCATGACCGAGAACGACTATCTGATCGCCTGGGGCCTCTACGCCTTCGCCGCTTTAGGCTGCCTGTTGGTGTGGATGCGCATGACCCGCTGGATGTGGCGCTGGCTGCGGGAGCCGTTGCGACTGCTGGTCGCCGTGTTGCTGTTCAGTCCGACGATCATCGATCCGGTGAAGGAAAAGGTCGCCCCGGCCATCGCCATCACCGCCCTGGACCTCGCGTTCAAGGTTGGCAACAACGCCTGGCGGGCGGTCTCCGACCTGCTCATGTACGGCATGATCGCCTTCGGCCTTTATCTGGTGCTCGTCGCGATCCGCTTCCCGATCGAACGCGCCGCCAAGGCGCGCAAGGAACGGACGGCGGCTGCCAAGGCTGCGGCCAAGGCCGACGATCCTGAAGACGATCATCCTTTCGGCGGTGCCGGTGATGACCGTTATGGTCGCCCGCCGGTCCCGAGCAACCCTCAGCGTATGCGCGTAGAACCGCGTTTGTAACCTTGCCCCTGCCTTACAGAGAGTCCGAACATGTGTGAGTTATTGGGCATGAGCGCCAATGTGCCGACCGATATCGTGTTCAGCTTCACCGGTCTGATGCAGCGCGGCGGTCGTACCGGTCCGCACCGTGACGGTTGGGGCATCGCGTTCTATGAGGGCCGTGGCCTGCGGCTGTTCCAGGATCCGGCGGCCAGCAGTGAGTCGGAAGTTGCTAATCTGGTGCAGCGCTATCCGATCAAGAGCGAAGTGGTGATCGGGCACATCCGCCAGGCCAATGTCGGCAAGGTCTGCCTGTCCAACACTCATCCGTTCGTGCGCGAACTGTGGGGGCGCAACTGGTGTTTCGCCCACAACGGCCAGCTCGCGGATTTTCAACCCATCACAAGCTTTTACCGCCCGGTCGGCGATACCGACAGTGAAGCGGCCTTTTGTGATTTGCTCAATCGTGTGCGCGCAGCGTTTCCGGAACCGGTAGAGATCGAAGCGCTTTTGCCCGATCTGGTGGCCGCCTGCGCCGAATACCGCGGCAAGGGTGTGTTCAATTGCCTGCTCAGCGATGGCGATTGGCTCTTCTGTTACTGCTCGACCAAACTGGCGCAGATTACCCGTCGTGCACCGTTCGGCCCTGCGCGCTTGAAAGATGTCGACGTGATCGTCGACTTCCAGGCCGAAACCACGCCCAACGATGTGGTCACCGTGATCGCCACCGAACCCCTGACCGAAAACGAAACCTGGACCCGCTACGAACCGGGCCAATGGAGCCTGTGGCGACGCGGTGAATGCGTCAGCCAGGGCAAGACCGAATAAAGGACGCTCACATGTTGCTCAGTTATCTACGGCTGGTGTTGTTCGCGGCGGGCCTGTTGATCGGTGTCCAGGTGCCGGGGTTCATCAACGATTACGCCAAGCGGGTCGAGGCCCACCTGATCGAGGCGCAGACCGGTCTTAGCGGCTTTCAGGGCACCGCCAATCAATTCTTCAAGGGCGACATGCAGGCCCTGGTCGCCCATTACCGCGCCAGCGAAGACCCGATCTTTCGCAGCGATGCCGACAGCCTGAGCAACCTGCTCACCCGTCAGCTGGCCCTCGATAAACAATTCCAGGCCATGCAAGGCCCGTGGTACATCCGCTTCCTGCAGGTTGTACTGGCCGCCGACCCGGACATCCGCAAGGAAACCTGGAACGGCTACAGCTACCAGATCCTGCTGACGCCAGAAGCGATGATCTGGGGCATGAGTGGCGCGTTGCTGTTGTCGTTCGGGATTGAATGCCTGTTCAGGCTGATCGATTGGGTGGTGCTGGGCGGCAAGCGCCTGCGCCAGAGCCGGCCGATTGAAGAGCGGGATTTGCGCGGGTTGTAAGAGGGGCCATGCGAACCCTGTGGCGAGGGAGCTTGCTCCCGCTCGGCTGCGAAGCAGCCGCCAAGCTTTTGGGGCGCTGCGCGACCCAGCGGGAGCAAGTTCGGTGTGCTATTTGGAAAGAAACCGCATCCCTTCTTCAAGCCCCCGCAACGTCAGCGGGTACATCTGGTCATCAATCAAATCCCGCACGATATTGGTCGACGACGTATAGCCCCACGTATCTTTCGGATACGGGTTGATCCAGATGAGCTTCTTGTACTTCTCCTTGAACCGCTGCATCCACACGTAACCGGCTTCTTCGTTCCAGTGCTCGACGCTGCCGCCGGCCTGGGTGATTTCATAGGGCGCCATGGCGGCGTCACCGATGAAGATCACTTTGTAGTCGGCGCCGTACTTGTGCAACAAGTCCTGGGTCGAGGTGCGTTCGGAGGTGCGGCGCATGTTGTTCTTCCACACCGACTCGTAAATGAAGTTGTGGAAGTAGAAGTACTCAAGATGCTTGAACTCGGTCTTGCAGGCCGAGAACAACTCTTCGCAGATCTTCACGTGGGCATCCATCGAGCCGCCGATGTCGAACAGCAGCAACAGCTTGACGGTGTTGCGCCGCTCCGGCCGCATCTGGATGTTCAGCAACCCGGCGTCTTTCGCGGTGTGATCGATGGTGCCATCGATGTCGAGCTCTTCCGCCGCACCCTGACGGGCAAATTTACGCAGCCGGCGCAGGGCAACCTTGATGTTGCGCGTGCCCAGTTCCACCGAATCGTCGAGGTTTTTGTACTCGCGCTGATCCCAGACCTTGGCTGCCTTGCCCTGGCGCTTGCCGGCATCACCGACCCGAATGCCTTCCGGGTTGAACCCGCCGGAGCCGAACGGGCTGGTGCCGCCGGTGCCGATCCACTTGTTGCCGCCGGCGTGGCGTTCTTTCTGTTCTTCGAGGCGTTTCTTGAACTCTTCGATCAGCTTGTCCAGGCCGCCGAGGGACTGGATCGCCGCCCGCTCTTCGTCGGTCAGCGAGCGCTCGAATTCCTTGCGCAACCAGTCTTCGGGAATCAAGGCCTGAAGGTGGTCGTCGAGTTTTTCCAGGCCATTGAAGTAAGCACCGAAGGCCCGGTCGAACTTGTCGAAATGCTTTTCGTCCTTCACCAGAATCGTCCGGGACAGGTAGTAGAACTCGTCCATGTCGGCGAAGGTCACGCGCTGTTTCAGCGCGTTGATCAGGTCCAGCAGCTCGCGCACCGAGACCGGCACCTTGGCTGCGCGCATTTCATTGAACAGGTTGAGCAGCATGGCATCAGCCTCTTAGCGGGTGCCGCGACGGCTCATGAACGCCAGACGCTCAAGCAGTTGCACGTCCTGTTCGTTCTTGACCAAAGCACCGGCCAACGGCGGGATGGCCTTGGTCGGATCGCGTTCGCGCAGCACGGCCTCGCCGATATTGTCGGCCATCAGCAGCTTCAGCCAGTCCACCAGTTCGGAGGTCGATGGCTTTTTCTTCAGGCCCGGCACCTTGCGCACGTCGAAGAACACGTCCAGCGCTTCGCTGACCAGGTCCTTCTTGATGTCCGGATAGTGCACATCGACGATCCGCTGCATCGTGACGCGATCCGGGAAGGCGATGTAGTGGAAGAAGCAGCGGCGCAGGAAGGCGTCAGGCAGCTCTTTTTCGTTGTTGGAGGTAATGATGATGATCGGGCGCTTCTTGGCCTTGATGGTCTCGTCGATCTCGTAAACATAGAACTCCATCTTGTCGAGTTCTTGCAGCAGGTCGTTCGGGAACTCGATGTCGGCCTTGTCGATTTCGTCGATCAGCAGGATCACCCGCTCTTCAGACTCGAAAGCCTCCCAGAGCTTGCCCTTTTTCAGGTAATTACGAACGTCGTGAACCTTTTCCGTGCCCAGCTGCGAATCGCGCAGGCGGCTGACCGCGTCGTACTCGTACAGGCCTTGATGCGCCTTGGTCGTGGATTTGATGTGCCAGGTGATCAGCCTGGCGCCGAAGGACTCGGCCAGTTGCTCGGCCAACATGGTCTTGCCGGTGCCCGGCTCGCCCTTGACCAGCAGCGGGCGCTCCAGGGTGATGGCGGCGTTGACCGCCAGCTTCAGGTCATCGGTGGCGACGTAGGCCTGGGTGCCTTCGAACTTCATCTGCTAATCCTCGAACGGTAACGCCGACCTGACGGGGCAGGGCGGGGCGCAATAATTGTAGTACCCGACTATAACGCGCTGCCCGGTCGACTGTGAACGCAGACGGCTTATTCAGTCTCTGAATGGGGCGTCACATCTTGACTCAGTCCGCTTCCGGCTTCGGCCGTTCATACCGGGCATTGAAGGCCTGGACAAAACCATTACGCAAAATCTGCAAAAACGCCTGGAACGCGCTGATGTCTTGCCTATGAACGTTGCCGCTCAGTTCCACACGCGTGGCAAACTGGTTTTTGCCCTGGTTTTTCAGCACGGTTTCGGAGCCGCCGACTATGGCCTCCCAAATGGACCGGAACAGCCCTTTGTCCTTGTTTTCTACGTCCTGCTGCCAGTTGAAAACGTCAACATCCTTCAGGAGCGGTTTGATGTAGCCGGTCAATTGGGCCTTTTTCGCTTGCGCTTCAATCACCACATCACCGTGCCCGGCATTGAAATCGAACTTGCCATAGGCCGAGGCGAAGTCGTTCATGCGTTTGAGTTCAATGTCCCTGGCGCGCAGGCGGAACTGGAAGTCTTCGAAATTGCTCAGAGGATCGAAGGTCGCGGTGGTTTCCAACGGGGCGTGCCCCAGCAGCAGCGCTTTGCCGTCGAAGCGTGCGTCGCGCTTGCCTTCCTTGTCGACGACGTTGGTCAGGTTGTAAATGCTGGCGTTGACCTGGGTCGCATTCATGTTGACGGGGGGCTTTGAATTGAAATTTCTGAAGCTGATCTTGCCGTCGAAGATACGAACTTCGTCCAGGGTGATGGGGGCCAGTTTGCTCAATTGCGCGCGCCAGTCGGTGCCCTGGCCGGTCTGCGAGTTTTGCTTGTTGGCGCCACCATCGACGAAGTTCACCTCGGGGTTGAAGAACTGCACCTTGGCCACCACCGCGTGGTCGTACAGGAGCGAGTGCCAGCTCACGGCAAGGTCGATCAACGGCGCATTGACGAAGGGCACCGGGACCTTGCCATCGACTTTGACGATTTTCAGCCCGTTGATTTTGTAGGCGCCGCGCCACAGTGCCAGGTCAACGTCGGTGATCTGTCCACGGTAGTCGCCCATGTCGGCGAGCTTGTCATTCAGGTAGTCGCGCACCATGTAGGGCAGGGCCACATGCAAGGCAATCAGTAGCACAACGAGGCCGACGAGGATCCACAAGGGCCAGCTGTATCGACGTTTCATGATGGCAAATCTCCGGCGATGTAAGACCATTGACTGCGGTGGTCACCGGACGTTCGACCCGACTGGACGACCACGGGCAACAGGCATACCGTGAAGGGCTAATTCAACGCTGCATAAGGACCCAGCCATGAGCCGTATTTTTGCTGACAACGCCCATTCCATCGGCAATACGCCGCTGGTGCAGATCAACCGCATCGCACCGCGTGGCGTGACCATCCTGGCCAAGATCGAGGGGCGCAATCCAGGTTATTCGGTCAAGTGCCGGATCGGAGCGAACATGATCTGGGACGCCGAAAGCACCGGCAAACTCAAGCCTGGCATGACCATCGTCGAGCCCACCTCTGGCAATACCGGCATTGGTCTGGCGTTTGTTGCCGCTGCACGGGGCTACAAGCTGATGTTGACCATGCCGGCGTCCATGAGCATTGAGCGTCGCAAAGTGCTCAAGGCACTCGGCGCCGAACTGGTGCTGACCGAACCGGCCAAGGGCATGAAAGGCGCGATCGAAAAGGCAGCTGAAATTGTTGCCAGCGACCCGTCCACCTATTTCATGCCCGCACAATTCGAGAATCCGGCCAACCCGGCCATCCACGAGAAAACCACCGGTCCGGAAATCTGGAACGACACCGACGGCGCGGTCGATGTGCTGGTGGCGGGCGTAGGAACGGGTGGAACCATTACCGGCGTTTCGCGGTATATAAAGAATACCCAAGGCAAACCGATTCTTTCCGTGGCGGTTGAACCGGTGGTTTCGCCGGTGATTACGCAGAAGCTGGCCGGGGAAGAAATCAAACCGAGCCCGCACAAGATCCAGGGCATCGGCGCCGGTTTTGTACCGAAGAACCTGGACCTGTCGATGGTGGACCGTGTCGAGCTGGTGACCGACGATGAATCCAAGGCCATGGCCCTGCGCTTGATGCAGGAAGAGGGCATTTTGTGCGGCATCTCTTGCGGAGCTGCCATGGCTGTGGCGGTACGCCTGGCGGAAACCCCGGAAATGCAGGGCAAGACGATCGTGGTGATCCTGCCCGATTCTGGCGAGCGCTACCTGTCGAGCATGCTGTTCAGTGACCTGTTTACCGAACAGGAGAATCAGCAATAGACGTTGCCAAAGCCGTGATTATTTGATCGTGGGGTGGGGGGTTGATTCAGATCAGCCCCCGTTCAGGAACGCTATGGTAAGAAGTGCTTTATTGCATAATTCTTAACAGTGAATGTTGAGTTAGACGGGTTTTTCCCGTGGCCGGTAATGTTTATCATGGCCGGCTGCAACGTCGGGTAAATGGCGTTGTGCAGAGTTGTTTTTTCTCAAGGAGTTGTTGATGACCTTTTCCTTTGCCGCGAAGGCGTCGCTGTTGCTGCTGTTCCTGGGCAGTACTCTTTATGTGCATTTGCGCGGCAAGGCGCGTTTGCCGGCCTTGCGTCAGTTCGTCAACCACTCCGCGCTCTTCGCGCCTTATAACGCCTTGATGTACCTGTTCTCCAGCGTGCCGTCCAAACCTTATCTGGACCGCAGCAAGTTCCCGGAGCTGGATGTGCTCAAGGACAACTGGGAAGTCATCCGCGACGAAGCGATGCACCTGTTCGATGAGGGTTACATTCGCGCCGCCGAGAAAAATAACGACGCCGGTTTTGGTTCGTTCTTCAAGAAAGGCTGGAAGCGCTTCTACCTCAAGTGGTACGACAAACCCCTGCCATCGGCCGAAGCGCTGTGTCCGAAAACCGTGGCCCTGGTCAGCAGTATTCCCAACGTCAAAGGCGCCATGTTCGCGCTACTGCCGGGCGGCAGCCACCTCAACCCGCACCGCGATCCGTTTGCCGGTTCCTTGCGTTATCACCTGGGCCTGTCGACCCCGAACTCCGATGATTGCCGCATTTTCGTCGACGGTCAGGTGTATGCCTGGCGCGACGGTGAAGATGTGATGTTCGATGAGACGTATGTGCACTGGGTGAAGAACGAAACCGAGAAAACCCGGGTCATTTTGTTCTGCGACATCGAACGTCCGCTGAGCAACCGCGTCATGACCCGCCTCAACCGTTGGATCAGTGGCTTGCTCGGTCGCGCAACGGCGCCGCAGAATCTCGACGACGAACGGGTTGGCGGAATCAACAAGGCTTACGCCTGGAGCAAGAAGTCCAGTGACAGGGTCAGCGGTGTGGTCAAGCAGTGGAAGCGTCGCAACCCCAAGGCTTACCGCGTGTTGCGGCCGGTGTTGGCGGTGGTGGTGTTGACGTTGTTGGGGTATTGGTTGTTTGGGTGATTCCGGGCAAGAAATGAAAAACCGCTCATTGAAGCGGTTTTTTTTCGCCGATTTAATGGTCGCCCGACATTTCTCTCGAAGGTAGTTTCGGCGCGACAGCTTTCGTTACTGGCCCTTTGTCCAAGTCATTGCAATCCGGGTCGCCCGCTGGTTATAGTCGGCGCTCGGTGTTATCCAACCCACCGTCCACTTCATCAAAAAAGATCAGCCCATGCCTGCATCCCTCATCAACGCGGTAGTCGATTCAGCGGTCAACGCTGGCGTCGTGCCGTGCGGGAATCAGCAGCCTGCGCAGATCAGTCATTACCCCCCACCTGTCCGTAGCACGCCGGTGTACGCAGTCGTATCACCGCCGGGCGTTGGCGTTTCGGGCTGATCAGTTTCTATCTAGTTGCTGTTACCCGCGCCTGCCTGAAAAAACTACTGGATTTCAGCTTCGGCTGAGTTGGCTTTTTGCCTGACTACAGGTGGTCTTCATGTTTGTCCTTTCGAAAAAATCCGCGCTCGCGGCGGCGTCCACGAGCCTGTTCGTTCTGCTGTGGAGCAGCGGGGCGATCTTCTCCAAATGGGGCCTGGCCCATGCGTCACCCTTCGCTTTTCTGCTGATCCGCTTTGCTATCGCTCTGTGTGGGTTGGTACTGCTGGTGCCGTTGCTCAAGTTGAAACGGCCCAAGGGCGGTAAGCCGATGTTGTATGCGATGGCCACGGGCGTGGTGTTGCTGGGGGCTTATCAGATTTTCTATCTGCTGGCCCTGGACCTGAAAGTCACGCCGGGTGTGATGGCCACAATCATGGGCGTGCAGCCGATTCTCACGGTAGTGATCATGGAGCGGCAGCGTTCAGCCAGCCGAATGTTCGGGCTGACCCTGGGCCTGGTCGGTCTGGTCATGGTGGTTTACCAGGGCATCGGTCTGGCGGGTATGTCGCTGGCGGGGATGCTCTTCGGTTTGCTGGCGTTGGCGAGCATGACGTTCGGTTCGATCATGCAGAAGCGCATTACCGATAATCCCCTCGGCACGTTGCCGGTGCAGTACCTCGCGGGGTTGTTGCTGTGCGGGATCTTTGTGCCGTTCCAGCCGTTTCATTTCGAACACAGCAGCGGTTTTATCGTGCCGGTGTTGTGGATGGGGCTGGTGGTGTCGGTGCTGGCGACGCTGTTGCTCTATCGGCTTATCGCTCGGGGTAATTTGGTGAACGTCACCAGTTTGTTTTACCTGGTGCCGGCGGTGACCGCGGTGATGGATTACCTGTTTTTCGGCAACAGACTGGCGGGGTTGAGCATGCTTGGGATGGTGCTGATTATTGTTGGTTTGGGGTTTGTGTTTCGTAAGACAGGGTGACGCGGTTGGGAACCTATCCGTTTCTGCGGTAATGGCTTCTGGCGGTTTCGCTTTTACAGCGAGTCACTTGGAAAAGCCCCGAGTGAACAACCTACAGAGATATCATAGCTAGCCTGCTAGCGATGGACTTCAACGATAACGCGTGCTGTCTGAATGAACGTGTTGTCCGGACTTCCATCGCTAGCAGGCTAGCTGTGATCTCTCTGTAGGTTGTTCACTCGGGGCTTTTCCGGGAAATTGGAGGTGCGAACCAAACCAAGCACCCGGAGGCCCCGAGTGAACGCTCATAAAAATGCCCGATTAACCGTTTCCGGTCGAGCCCTTCTTGTTCAACGAATCCTTAAGGAAGGCCTGAGACCTGTTGAGGTAGCTCAGTCTCAAGGAGTCAGTGTTCGCACTGCCTACAAGTGGCTTAATCGCTATCGAGCTGAAGGCGAGGAAGGACTGCAGGATCGTTCGTCCCGGCCCAAGTTCTGTCCGCACGCGCTTCCTGAGATGCGCCAGGAACAAGTGCTTGAGCTACGTCGCCAGCGAAAAACCTATCGCCAAATCAGCCAGGACTTGAAGGTGGGACACAGCACTGTGGGCAGGTTATTGAGCCGTAACGGCCTCAACCGTTTGGCATACCTGGAACCGCCACCGCCAGTGATTCGCTACGAATATTCTCAGCCCGGAGGTCTGCTTCACCTGGACATCAAGAAGCTGGGGCGTTTTAACAAACCAGGTCATCGAGTGACGCGAGACCGCCTAAAAGGCCGCTCTTACCATGTCGGTTGGGAATACGCCCATGTTGCCATCGACGATAACAGTCGAGTGGCACACAGCGGTTTGTACGCAGACCAAAGTGGGCGTAGCGCCTGCCTCGCGCTGATCCGGGCCCTGCGCTACTACGCAAGCCTTGGCGTTTGCTTCGAGCGGGTAATGACCGATAACGGCCCTTGCTACAAGTCCGGACGTTTCAAGCGTCTATGTCGACGGCTGGGGCTTAAACACATCTATACCAAACCTTACACACCACGAACGAATGGCAAGGCAGAGCGATTTATCCAAACCGCTCTGCGCGAATGGGCCTACGCCAGAAGTTACGAAAGCTCAGACCAACGTGCGACCTACCTGACGTCGTGGTTGCACGAGTACAACTGGCATCGCCCGCATGCCAGCCTGAGTTATTTGCCACCAATTAGCCGAATAGCATCCGTGAACAACGTGGTGGGTTTACACAGCTAGCTCCCACAGGGGGGGAGGGGGACATGACATTGGTGTTCAGCGCCGATGATCCTGACGGACTTCAGGCAGGCTCTCAGGTCGCCTCGCCTTGGCTTTTGATCTTGATCTGCCCCGTCGGAAGGCCGTACGTCAGGGGCGTCAGGGCGGAACCAATAGTCGCCGTTACCCAAGAAACGGATATACACCAAAAAACCAGACCTCCATCCGGCCCTGTTACTTGGTCAACGCATGCTCCGCCCGCACCGAATTCATAAACGCCTGCATCGCCGACGATTGAATTCGATGACGCCGGGTAATCAACCCATACGGCGGCAGCCGCGCTTCAAACTTGATCGGCAACACCGCCAGCAAATCCCGCCCCGGATAATCCTCGACCACCGACACCGGCGTAACGCCAAGCATGTCAGTCTGCTGGATCAACGAGAGCAAGGTCATGATCGAGGTGGTTTCAACGATGCTGCTGGGGATGTCGACCCGTGCATTGTGGAACACCTGATTGATGATCGCGCGCATCGGGCTCGGTTGCTGTTGCAGCACCCAGGTCATGTTCTGCAATTCCGCCCAGCTCAGGTGTTTCTCCTGCGCCAACGGATTCTGCGCGCCGGCAATGACGCACAACGCCTCTTCGCCGAGGCTGTCGAATAGCAGTTCTTCGGCCCTCGCACCGGCCGGAATCCGCCCCAGCACGATGTCGAGTTGATCCTGCAGCAGTGCCTGTACCAACACGTCACTGGTATCGACCTGAATGCTCATCGACAACCGTGGATGGCTTTGCTTCAAGGTGGCGATGGTGCGGGTCAACAACCCCGAGGCCAACGCCGGAATCGCGCCGACGGCGACCCGCCCGAGGTTGCCGGATTCCAGTGCGACCAGTTCTTCACGCATGCCGCTGAGTTCGGCAAACACCATGCGCGCGTAGTAGATGACGGTTTCCCCGAACGGGGTCGAGCGCATGCCACGGGGCAGACGTTCGAACAGCTCGACGCCGAGCAAGTCCTCGGCCTCGTGGAGCATCTTGGTCGCTGCCGGTTGGGTCATGCCGATGTGATCGGCAGCCCGGCGCAATGAGCCGAATTCCTGCAATGCCAGCATCAACCGCAATTGGCGCAGACGCAGTCGACTGTGGATTACATTGGCATCAGGAATTCGGGTCATGGGCCGCGCTCGCAGAAAAGACTGCGGCAAGCCTGACAACAAATGTCAGGCGTTGCCAGCATTGCTGTGTCACAGCACCGATTTGGTCTTGGCGACGGTCGGTTTGCGCAGGCCCGTCAGGGCGCCCAGTGCCTTGGAAATCAGCGGCCAGAACAGCATCAGCAGCGCTGCCGTGGTCAGGCAACCCACCAACGGGTTGGACCAGAAAATCCCCAACTGCCCGTCAGAAAACAGCATCGATTGACGGAACGCATCTTCAGCCTTGTCCCCTAGGACCGCGGCCAATACCAGTGGTGCAATCGGGTAACCGAGCTTCTTGAACAGGTAACCCAGCGCGCCGAAGCCCAGCATCAGCACCACGTCGAAGAACGAGTTGTGCACCGAGTACGCACCGATGGCGCAGACCATGATGATGATTGGCGCAATGATCGAGAACGGAATGCGCAGGATCGAGGCGAACAGCGGCACGGTGGCCAACACCACAATCAGACTCACCACGTTGCCCAGGTACATGCTCGCAATCAGGCCCCAGACAAAATCGTGTTGCTCGACAAACAGCGTCGGGCCAGGGTGCAAGCCCCAGATCATCAACCCGCCGAGCATCACTGCCGCCGTGGCAGAACCGGGAATCCCGAGGGTCAGCATCGGCAGCAGGGCGCTGGTGCCGGCGGCGTGGTCAGCGGTTTCCGGGGCGATCACGCCTTCGAGTTCACCCTTGCCGAAGTTCTCGCGATTCTTCGAGAAACGCCGCGCCAGGCTGTAGCTCATGAATGAGGCCGCCGTCGGGCCGCCGGGCGTGATGCCCATCCAGCAACCGACCAGGGTGCTGCGCACGATCGTCCACCAGTAACGCGGCAACTTGGCCCAGGTGCGCAGAATTACCATCGGCGTAATGCGTGCATGTTCGCCACGGAACACCAGGCCTTCCTCGACGGTGCAGAGGATCTCGCCGATACCGAACAGCCCGATGACTGCCACTTCAAAACTGATCCCGGTCATCAGGATCGGCTGGTCGAAGGTCAGGCGCAGGTTGCCGGACACGGTGTCCATGCCAACCGCTGCCATGGCGAAACCGATCATCATCGCCACCACGGTTTTCAGTGGTGGGTTCTTGCTCATGCCGATGAAGGTGCAGAACGCCAACAGGTACACCGCAAAGAACTCCGGTGAGCTGAACGACATGGCAAATGCGGCGATCTTTGTCGACAGGAAGGTCAGCAACAACACCCCGGCCAGTGCGCCGATCAATGCCGAGCTGAACGCCGCTGTCAGGGCTTCGGCGGCGCGGCCTTCGCGGGCCATCGGGTAGCCGTCAAACGTCGTCGCCACCGATGAGGGTTCACCGGGTATGTTGAACAGGATCGAGGTGATCGAGCCGCCAAACAGCGCGCCCCAATACATGCACGACAGCAGGATGATCGCCGACACCGGCGACATGGTGAACGTCAGCGGCAGCAGCAACGCCACGCCATTGGGGGCTCCGAGGCCGGGCAATACGCCGACCAGAATGCCCAGCAGCACGCCGATCACCATCAGGCCGATATGGCCCGGGGTCAGGATCAGGTTCATGCCTTGCAGCAGGGAATCGAACTCACTCATTTGAAATTTCTCCCGGCCAGGGCAATCCAGTCGCCCATCGGACCGGCATCCAGCGGGACCTTGAACCACAGCGCGAAAATCAGGTAACTGGCAAGCACCGCGCCGAGGGATACGCTGGCGATCATCAATTTGCCGTAAGGCTTGGTGCGGACCTTGTCACGCCACATGAACCAGGCGATGAAACAGGCTGACGCCACATAGATGCCGGTGAACGGCATGGCGCCAACGAACAGCGCAATCGGAATGAACACTGACAGCACCTGTTTGAATGCGCTGCGGCTGACGAATGAAAGGCTCAGGGCTTTCCAGCGCACCATCGTCCATACGCCGTTGGCCACGCTCGCGGCGCTCAGCATCAGGCCGATGTAGAAGGGGAAATAACCCGGCTCAGGGCCGGAATCGCCCCAGCCGATACCTTGTTCGACACTGCCGAACATCACCACCACGCCGATCAGCGCGGTGAAGACAGCCAGACCGAGTTCGACCCAGCGGGTACCGACCAGCGCCGGTGAATCCGAAGAATGGGACATGAAGACACCTCCAGAGGTGACGGCCGTGCGCAGGCGGACGGCCGTCGGCAACTCAGTTTTTCAGCCAGCCGGCTTCTTTGAACACCGGGGTGACGCGGGCGGTGTCTTTCTCGATGTAGGCAGTCAGCGGCTCGCCTTCGAGGAAGGTCGGCACCAGCGCGTTCTGCTTGACGTAGGCCTTGAACTCCGGGGTCTCGGTGACTTTACGCATCAGTTCGACATAGAACGCCCGCTGCTCGGCGGTGACTTCGCCGGGCATGAACACCGTGCGCGGGAAGCGATACTGATCTATGCCCAGGCCTTGCTCGTGGCATGTCGGCACATCGGCCCAGGATTTTTCGCCGGCGACCTTGTCGGTATAGCTCATGCGCTCCTTGCTGAACACGCAGAGTGGCTCGACTTGATCACCGCGCCATTGGCTGATGCTTTCGCTGGGGTTGTTGACGTTGGCGGCGATGTGTTTGCCGGCCAGTTGGGTCGCGGCTTCACTGCCGCTCTTGAACGGGATGTACACCAGTTTGCTGTTGTTGGTCTGGTTCAGCAGCAGAGTCAGGGTCTGGTCGACATCCTTGGACTGGCTGCCGCCCATGCGCAGTTTAGACGGATCAGCCTTGGCAGCTTCGTAGAAGCCTTTGGCGTCTTTCCAGGGGGCATCCTTGTAACTCCAGAGGATAAAGTCGTCCTCGGCCACGGCCGCCACGGGAGTCAGCTCCTGCCATTGATAACCGAGCTTGGACACCAGTGGCAGCAGGTAAATGTTGTTGGTGCCAATCACCAGTTTTTCCGGATCGCCCTTGTTCATTTTCAGGTCGAGGAAGGCTTCGGCACCATTGCCGCCACCCTTGTTGAGGACGATGGTATTCACATCGAGAAACTTGTGGGTGGTGATGATCGACTGGATCAGGCGGCCGAGTTGATCGGTGCCGCCACCAGGGCCGCCAGCGACGACGATTTCGACGTTCTTGTCCGGTTGCCAGGCGGCGTGAGCGAGAGTGGGAAGGGTTCCGGCGGCGATCAGCGTGCAGCCAAGAAACAGACGGGATGTGCGACGGAGGAATGCATTTCGCATGATGGAAGGCCTCGTTTTTGTAGTTGTTATGAGTGACTTGTCGGTGTTCAAAAGCTGCAAGCCTGGCCTGAGTGTGGGAAGCCTCCGTCCTCGCGTCTAGTCAAAACAATACATACACCGATAGCCTGCGGTTATAGGTCTGAAGGGCCAATATCGCCATGATCGCCAAGGCCGTTGCGCCAGAGCGGTTTGATAGGAAAGTCAGGCAGGTACTGCCCATTGAAAGCCCCCCGAAAGCATGGCGTGACATAACCCGAGGCTATCGCCGTATTTCAAGTTTTGATTAGACGGTTATCACTGGGCCTTCGATAGTGCTCACCAACGCCGCCTGAAGCGGCAATGCTGCATCTCACAAAAATAATAAATCGAGGTACGCACCATGGCTCGTCCCAGTGCTTCCCTGCAGCTGCCCGGCGCAGTTGCCCAGCCTGTCGCAGCGGCCACTCCGCTGACCGGCACGAACAAGGCCAGCAGTGTGCGCTGGCGGATCTTCGCGATCATCTTCGCGCTGACCATGGTCAACCTGATCGATCGGGTGTCGCTGTCGATAGCGATGCCAACCATCGCCCATGAATTTTCCCTGTCGCCGAGCATGCAAGGGCTGATCCTCAGCAGCTTCTTCTGGGCTTATGCATTGCTGCAGATTCCTGGCGGCTGGATGATCGATCGCTTCGGGCCGCATCGGGTCATCAGTTGGTCCACCGGGTTGTGGGGCACGTTTCAAGTGCTGGCGGCGTTCGCCACCGGTGGGTTGTCGTTACTGTTCGCCCGGGTTGCGCTGGGCGCTGCCGAGGCGCCGTTGTTCCCTTCGGGCGGCAAGCTGATTTCCCTGTGGCTGGCGCCGAGCGAGCGCAGTCGCGGCGCGGTGCTGATGGACAGTGGCAGCCCGTTGGGCGTGGCGCTCGGCGGGTTGATCATTGCCTACCTGATTGCTTCGCTGGACTCCTGGCGCCTGGCATTCGTGATCGCCGGTATCGCGACGCTGGTACTGGCCTGGCTGGCGCGGCGTTATCTGCGCGATGACCCGGCCAGTCACCCGCAAGTGAATGCCGAAGAACTGGAGAAGATCAACGCCGGGCGCGCGACGCCTGCTGCCGAAGCGGCGCGAGTGCCGGTCAAGGGCCTCGGCATCGCCGCCCGTTCCCTGAGTGGTTTGCTCATCGGACGTGCCAGTTGGGCGATGGTGTATTTCGGCTTGCTGACCTGGGGCCCCAGTTATCTGGCGCAGGCCCGAGGCTTCGATATCAAAGGCATTGGCGCGGCGACGTTCGTGATTTTCGTCTGCGGCGCGCTGGGTTCGTTGACCGGTGGTTTCCTCTGCGACGGGTTGATCCGCAAAGGCGTCAGTCGCGGTGTCGCGGTCAAGAGCCTGCTGGCATTTTCCGGTGTGATCGCCCTCGGCGCGTTCCTGTTGCTGCCGACCCTGACTGACCCGTTTGCCGCCGTGGCGCTGTTGGCCATGACTGCGTTTTTCCTGATGTGGGGCAGCCTCTACTGGAGCTTCCCGGCATTGCTGGCGGCACCGGCACGGGTCGGGTTGATTGGCGGGGTGATGAACATGGCCGGCAGCACTGGCGGGATTGCAGTCCCGATCCTGGTCGGCGTGATTCTGCAAATGGCCGGTGGCTTTGCGCCGGTGCTGGGGTTCTTCGCCGCCTGTTCGGCCGTCTTCGTGCTGGCCACATTGTTCATCAGTCTCGACGAGGTGCGGCATGACTAAGGTGTATGACGG
Source organism: Pseudomonas sp. NFX71 (assembly GCF_048079215.1). Taxonomy (NCBI): domain Bacteria; kingdom Pseudomonadati; phylum Pseudomonadota; class Gammaproteobacteria; order Pseudomonadales; family Pseudomonadaceae; genus Pseudomonas; species Pseudomonas sp. NFX71. Next base: position 3,551,111 of record NZ_CP182230.1, read on the forward strand.
TCCGATCATCGACGCCCATCACCACTTCTGGGATCCGACGATCAATCACCATCCATGGCTCGCACCCGAAGCCGACATCCCGTTTCGCTACGGCGATTACAGCGCGATCAAGCGGCGCTATTTTCCCGATGACTACTTCGCCGATGCCGGCTCGCATAACGTCGTGCAAACGGTGTACATCGAGACCGAATGGGACCCGCAAGACCCGATCGGCGAAACCCGTTTCATCGAAAGTCTGGCCGCGCGTTACGGCGTCCCCAATGCCATCGTCGCCCAGGCCTGGCTGGATCATCCGGATGCCATCGCGGTGCTCACCGAACAGGCGAGTTTCAAGGGGGTACGCAGCGTGCGCCACAAACCCGGCGGACCGACCTCGACCGCACAGATCGGCCATCTGCGCAGCCTGATGAGCGATGAGCATTGGCGGCGCAGTTACGCCGCGCTGCAAGGGTTGGGGCTGCATTTCGATTTGCAGACACCCTGGTGGAACCTGTTCGAAGCCGAGCGGCTGGCCCGGGACTTTCCCGGTACCACCCTGATCCTCAACCACGCCGGTTTGCCCAATGACCGCAGTGCCGAAGGCCTGGCCGGCTGGCGTCTGGCAATGGCGCGGCTGGCCGAGTGGCCGAACGTGCAGGTGAAGATTTCCGGCCTGGGCGTGGCGGGGCGGGCATGGCGTGCAAAGGACAACGCGTGGATCGTGCGCGAAGTGATCGCCATGTTCGGCACCCATCGAGTGATGTTCGCCAGCAACTTCCCCGTGGACAGCCTGTGCGGCTCGTTCGACGACATCTACAGCGGTTTCAAATCCATCGTTGCTGACCTGCCTGGCGCCGATCAGCAGCGACTGTTCTACGGCAACGCGCAGCGGGTCTATCGCTGCGAGCCTTGCGCCATTGACCGGACACGGCCCGAACCCTTGAGGAGTGAAGCATGAACAAGACAACCATCGCCATGGTCCTGGGCGACCCGGCCGGCATCGGCCCGGAACTGATCGCACGCCTGCTCGCGGAACCTCAGGTCCGCAGCCAGGCCAACGTGATCCTGATTGCCGACGAGGCGGAAATGCGTCGCGGCATGCGCATCGCCGGGGTGGAGTTTCCTTACCGTCGTGTGGAGTCGTTGGAGCAGCTGTCGTTTGTCGATGACACGCCGCTGTTCTATGACTTTCGCGGCGACACCCTCGGTGAATTCCCGCGCAGCGAAGCCAGTGTCATTGGCGGTCGCTACAGCCTCGACACCCTGGAAAAAGCCCTGCGCCTGACTGAGGCCGGCATCACCGATGCCATTCTGTTCGGGCCACTGAACAAGACCTCGCTGCACATGGCCGGCATGGCCCACAACGATGAGCTGCACTGGTTCGCCGAACTGCTGGATTTCCATGGGCCGTTCTGCGAGTTCAACGTGCTCGACAATCTATGGACGTCTCGAGTGACGTCCCACGTGGCACTGGCCGAGGTGCCGGGCATGTTGACTCAAGCGCGGGTGGTGGAAGCGATCCAGCTGATCGACACCGCGCTCAAGCGCAATGGCCTGGAAAAGCCGCGCATCGGCGTCTGTGGCTTGAACCCCCACAACGGCGACAACGGCTCGTTCGGGCGCGAAGAACTCGACATCATCGGGCCGGCGGTGCGCTCGGCTCAAACGTTGGGGATTGCGGCAGAAGGTCCGTACCCGGGCGACACGATTTTCCTCAAGGTTCAAGGGGATGCCAGCGCCTTCGACGCGGTGGTGACCATGTACCACGACCAGGGACAGATCGCGATCAAGTTGATGGGCTTCTCCCGTGGGGTGACGGTGCAGGGCGGCTTGCCGATTCCGATTACCACGCCGGCCCACGGCACCGCGTTTGATATCTCGGGCCAGGGCAAGGCCAACGTCGGCGCGATCCGCCAGGCCTTCGAGATCGCGTGCCGGATGGGCGGCAACACCTACTGACTCACCGCAATACCCCTGTGGGAGCGCGCCTGCTCGCGATGACGGCATGACAGACACCCTTGAAGTGACTGTCAGATCGCAATCGCGAGCAGGCTCGCTTGTATGTTTAGACTTGAAGGGGTGGGTGGGACTAAAGCTCGTCATCTGACTCTGACCAGTACAGACCGTGGGAGACTTCGTCCCACCCCTTCACCTAATGCGCCGATAAGGAATGCATCGGCTCGGACCGACGATAGAAACAAGCCAGCGCAACGGTGAACCCCGTCAAGTATCTAAACCCTAGCTCGGAGGGTGTGCCATGACAATCCTGGATTCGCAGGTGGTCGTCGGTGTGGATGTGGCGAAGGACGAGATCGTTATCTATCGATCCGACCTGGAAAAGACCCTAAATATCGCGAACAAGCGATCAACCTTGAAGCAATGGCTCAAGACGCTGCCAGCGCACAGCGCTATCGCGCTAGAAGCGACCAATATCTATCACCTTGATACAACGGAAATGGCCCATGAAATGGGCCATGACGTTTACGTCATCGATGGCAGTCGCCTCAACAAATACCGCGATGGAATAGGCATGAGGGCGAAAACAGATACGTTGGATGCCGAACTGCTGGCCCGTTACTTGAGCCGCGAATCCGACAGATTGAGGATCTGGAATCCGCCACCGAAGGCTTACACTCAAATGAAAAGCCTGCTTCGCCGTCGGGCTCAGTTGGTCCGGGCCTGTGTTGCACTCAAGCAGAGCTGGAAAAACGAATCCTTGCTGAAAGAGCACTTCAACCAGCTTCTGGCCGCCATTGCCCAGTTCGAAAAGATGATTCAGAAAACGCTCAAGGAAATTGCTGAGGAAGGTGGGATTGATGATCAGGTGAAGCGTTGCCAGGCCATCGAGGGCGTAGGGCTCCTGACGGCCACCGCAGCGGCCACTGCTTTTATGCGTGGGGAATTTGCCAACAGCGACGAGTACGTCGCTTTCCTCGGCATGGATCCGCGTGTGAGGCAGTCAGGACAAAAGGATCAAAAGCGTCGACTCTCTAAACGAGGGGACTCGGAGTTCCGGCGCTTGTTTCACAATAGCGCTATGGCTGCCAGCCGTTCGCCGACCTGGAAGCCGTACTACGAACGCTATCTGGCCAGAGGTCTAAAAGGCACTCAGGCCTTGGTTATCCTGGCACGCAAGCTGGCCAGAGTGATGTTTGCCCTGATGAAAAACCAAACCGAATACAAGCCAAATTCTATGTTTGGGTGTTCCCCCCAAACATAGAATCTCCCACCTTTTTTTTGTGATGGCTGATAACCCGATCTAACGGATATCCGCTTTTTCCTATCACCCCAGGTTATCGACGGATGTGCATAAGTGATTATCCGCCGCCCCCAAGCGCTGGCTAAAGTCGCTCCATCGAATGACCAGCGCCGATCACCCGAACGGCTCTGCGCACACGACTCAAACAACTACAAAAAGCCGGCAGCGCAAGGAATCCGTACCCATGAAAATCAAAGCAATCCGTACCCGCGTTTTCGAGTGGAAAGGTAAAGTCGTCCCGCCTCAAGCGCACTTCTGCACGAACGCCAGCGACATCCTGTTCGAGCGCGGTGACGCCATGGGCTCGTTCCGTTTCCACGGCTGGCTGGTGGTGGAAGTCGAGACCGACACCGGTCTCGTCGGCATCGGCAACTGTGCGCTGGCGCCACGTGTGGCCAAGGAAATCATCGACACTTACCTGGCGCCGATCGCCATCGGTGAAGACCCGTTCGACAACGAATACATCTGGCAGAAGATGTACCGCCAGAGCCACGCCTGGGGCCGCAAAGGCATCGGCATGGCGGCGATCTCGGCGATCGACATCGCGATCTGGGACATCATGGGCAAAGCGGTCAACAAGCCAGTGTTCAAGCTGCTTGGCGGGCGGACCAAGGAAAAGATCTGGACCTACGCTTCCAAGCTCTACGCCAACGACAACCTCGACCTGTTTCTCGAAGAAGCCCAGGGTTATCTGAACCAGGGTTTCACCGCGCTGAAAATGCGTTTCGGCTACGGCCCGAAAGACGGCCCGGCGGGCATGCGCAAGAACATTGAACAAGTGCGCGCCCTGCGTGAACTGGCCGGCCCGGACATCGACATCATGCTCGAATGCTACATGGGCTGGACCCTCGAATATGCGCGTCGCATGTTGCCGAAACTGGCCGAGTTCGAACCGCGATGGCTGGAAGAGCCGGTGATTGCCGACGACATCGAGGGCTACATCGAGCTGAAAAAAATGGGGATCATGCCGATCTCCGGCGGCGAGCATGAATTCACTTCCTACGGCTTCAAAGACTTGCTCGAACGCCGCGCCGTCGACGTGATCCAGTACGACACCAACCGCGTCGGTGGCATCACCGCCGCGCGCAAGATCAACGCCATGGCCGAAGCCTGGTCGGTGCCGGTGATCCCCCACGCCGGGCAGATGCACAACTATCACCTGACCATGTCCACCACTGCCTCGCCGATGGCCGAGTTCTTCCCGGTGTTCGATGTCGAGGTCGGCAACGAACTTTTCTATTACGTGTTCAAGGGCGAGCCTCAACCGGTCAACGGCTACATCCAGCTCGACGACAACACGCCAGGTTTGGGCCTGGAAATCTCCGATGAATATTTGAGCGACTTCAACATCATCGAGTGACCCCAATCCCCGACTTTATGGAGGGCCGTCATGCGCCTGATTCAATTTGAAAATTCTGTCGGTGAGCGCCAGGTCGGCGTTGTCGAAGGCTCACAGGTCCAGGTGCTGAAAGGCACCCGCAGCACCCGTGAACTGGCACTCGCGGCGATCCGCGCCCAACGCAGCCTGCAAGAAGAAGTCGCTTCACGCGGCACCGAGCCTGGCCCGGATTACGCGCAGCTGTTGCAGCAGGGCCAGGTCCTGCCGCCGCTGGACCACGAAGACCTGGCCCATTGCCTGGTCAGCGGCACCGGCCTGACCCATCTGGGCAGCGCCTCGGCACGGGACAAGATGCACCAGCAGGACGGCGCCGTTGAAGCCGGCATGACCGATACCATGCGCATTTTCAAGTGGGGCCTGGAGGGCGGAAAACCTGCCGCCGGCCAGGTCGGCGCGCAACCGGAATGGTTCTACAAAGGCGACGGCAGCATCGTCGTGCGCCCCGGCGCGGACTTCCCGGTGCCGCCGTTTGCCGAAGACGCCGGAGAGGAACCTGAGCTGACCGGCCTCTACGTGATCGGCGACGACGGCCTGCCATATCGCGTCGGTTATGCGCTGGGCAACGAGTTCTCCGACCATGTCATGGAGCGGCGCAATTACCTCTACCTCGCGCACTCGAAATTGCGTTTCTGCGCCTACGGTCCGGAACTGCGCGTCGGTGAATTGCCCCGGCATCTGGCGGGCACCAGTCGCATCATCCGCAACGGCGAAACCCTCTGGGAAAAAGAGTTTCTCAGCGGCGAAGACAACATGTGCCACAGCCTTGCCAACCTCGAATTCCATCACTTCAAGTACGCGCAGTTTCTGCGGCCCGGCGATGTCCACGTGCATTACTTCGGCACCGCCACACTGTCATTTGCCGACGGGGTGAAAACCCAACCGGGTGATCGCTTCCAGATCAGCCTCGATGCGTTCGGCGCACCGCTGGAAAACGGCATCGGCGAAAGCGCCCGGCCGTTGGCCATCGGCCAGGTTCGTTCGCTTTAAGCTTTCAACCTCCGGCGCTTGTCAGCCGGCCAAGGAATCACTCATGACCACACTTACAGGACACAACTACATCGGCGGTCGTCGCAGCGCCAACGGTACGTTGCAGCTGCAAAGTCTCGACGCGACCACCGGTGAACCGTTGCCCAGCCGCTTCTTCCAGGCCACTGAAGCCGAAGTGGATGCCGCCGCCAAAGCCGCCGCCGCGGCGTACCCGGTCTACCGCAACCTGAGCGCGGAAAAACGCGCGACCTTCCTCGACGCCATCGCCGATGAAATCGATGCGCTGGGTGATGAGTTCGTCGCCACTGTCTGCCGTGAAACGGCCTTGCCGGCAGGTCGTATTCAGGGTGAGCGCGGACGTACCAGCGGTCAGATGCGGTTGTTCGCCAAAGTCCTGCGGCGCGGCGATTTCTACGGCGCACGGATTGACCGCGCATTGCCGGATCGTCAGCCGTTGCCGCGTCCGGATCTGCGCCAGTACCGCATCGCCATCGGCCCGGTTGCGGTGTTTGGCGCCAGCAACTTCCCGCTCGCCTTTTCGACGGCGGGTGGTGATACCGCCTCGGCGCTGGCCGCCGGTTGCCCGGTGGTGTTCAAGGCGCACAGCGGGCACATGGCGACCGCCGAGTGGGTGGCGGACGCGATCATCCGCGCAGCCGAGCGCACCGAAATGCCGGCCGGGGTGTTCAACATGATTTATGGCGGTGGTGTTGGCGAGTGGCTGGTCAAGCATCCGGCGATCCAGGCGGTGGGCTTCACCGGTTCGCTCAAGGGCGGCAATGCCCTGAGCCACATGGCCGCGACCCGGCCGCAACCGATCCCGGTGTTTGCCGAGATGTCGAGCATCAACCCGGTGTTCCTGTTGCCTGAAGCCCTCAAGGTGCGTGGCGAGCAGATCGCTGCGCAACTCGCCGGTTCGGTGACGCTGGGTTGTGGCCAGTTCTGCACCAATCCGGGTCTGGTCATCGGTTTGCGCTCGCCGCAGTTCAGCACTTTCCTCGAAACGTTGTGCGCCAGCATGAACCAGCAACCGGCGCAAACCATGCTCAACGCCGGCGCACTCGTCAGCTACAGCAAAGGCCTGGGCGAACTGCACGAACAGCCGGGACTGACGCACCTGGCGGGCAAACCGCAGCAGGGCAATCAGGCGCAGCCACAGGTGTTCAGGGCGGATGTCAGCCTGTTGCTCAAGGGCGATGAACTGCTTCAGGAAGAGGTGTTCGGGCCGACCACCATCGTCATTGAAGTCGAAGACCAGGCGCAACTCGCGGCCGCGCTGCACGGTTTGCGCGGGCAACTGACGGCAACGCTGATCGGCGAGGCCGAGGAGCTGCTGGAATACCGCTGGCTGGCCGAGTCGCTGCAGGAAAAGGTCGGGCGGATTTTGCTCAATGGCTATCCGACCGGGGTCGAGGTGTGTGAGGCGATGGTGCATGGCGGGCCGTATCCGGCGACGTCGGATTCGCGGGGCACGTCGGTGGGGACGCTGGCGATTGATCGATTCCTGCGGCCGGTGTGCTTCCAGAATTATCCGGATGCGTTGTTGCCCGAGGCGTTGCAAAACGCGAATCCGCTGGGGATTCGGCGGCTGGTGGATGGGGAGGTGAGTCAGTCAGCTTTGTAGTGCCTGAGCAGGCGCCTTCGCGGGCAAGCCCGCGATGGCGTCATCAGCATCACCACAAATCACTTGGCAGCCACCGCCGCAACCTTCTTCACCGAAGTCTTCAACACCAACCACAACGCTGCAGCAATCAAAACTCCGCCATAAATGTGCGCCATCGACAGCGGCTCATCCAGCAACAACGCCCCCCATAACACCCCGAACGGCGGAATCAGGAAGGTCGTGGTCATCGACTTTACCGGCCCGACCGAGCTGAGCAGGCGGAAGTAAATAATGTACGCCAACGCGGTACATACCAGCCCCAACCCCAGCAACGACAGCCAGACACTCCAGCCGCCCCAGCTCGCCGGCGGCTGGCTGATCACGCTGTAACCGAACAGCGGCAACAGGAATAATGTCGCGCCAAGCATACTGCCCACTGCCGAAAGACGACTGTCGAGACCACCCGCCTGATCGAGCCAGCGGCGGGCAAGGAAGCCGGCGAAGCCATAACAGGTGGTGGCGAGCAGGCAGGCGAGGGCGCCCATCAGCAGTTGCAGGTCGAACGCCACCGGGCCTGCACGGGTCAGGATGCCGACGCCGAACAGACCGAGGAACACCCCGCCCAGCTTGGCGGCGGTGAGTCGTTCACTGAAGAACAGACCGCCAATCAATACGCCCATCAATGGCGTGGTGGCGTTGAAGATGGCCGAGTAACCGGCCGGAAGCACCTGGGCCGCCACGGAATAGAGGGTCGCCGGGATCCCGGAGTTGATCACCCCGAGCAGCATCACCGTTTTCAACTTGCCCTTGAAATCCCAGCTGATACGCATCAACCCGAGAATCACCAGCAACCCCGCCGCCGCAATCGACACGCGAAAAAACGCCGTGGGAATCGAGCCGATCACCGGGGCAATGATGCGCATGAACAGGAAACTCGCGCCCCAGATGGCCGCCAGCGACAGTAAACGAACGATATCGACAGGGCTCACGACGCACTCCTTCCTTGATGGGGACGAGAGTGTTGCCGAGAGCCTTGCCTATGGCAACCGAAAAACCGGCACTCAATTCTTGTGGCGAGGGAGCTTGCTCCCGCCGGGCCGCGCAACGGCTCCGCAAACCGGTGAGCGCTGTGCACTCAAGCGCGAGCAAGCTCCCTCGCCACCGTTATAGTTGAAAGCGAGTGACCAGCCCGTTGAGGTCGACCGCCAGCCGCGACAATTCCTGGCTGGCGGCGGAAGTCTGGGTGGCACCTGCGGCGGTCTGGGTCGAGAGGTCGCGAATGTTCACCAGGTTCTGATCGACTTCCCGGGCCACCAGCGCCTGCTGCTCGGCCGCGCTGGCGATGACCAGGTTGCGCTCGTTGATCTGCGAGATCGACGCGGTGATTTTCTCCAGGGCCTGGCCCGCGCCGTTGGCCCGGCGCAAGGTCTGGCTGGCATGTTCGGCGCTGCTTTGCAACGCGATGACCGTGGCCCCGGTACCTTGCTGGATATTGTTGATCATCAGCTCGATTTCTTCGGTGGAGTTCTGAGTGCGTTGCGCCAGCGAACGCACTTCATCGGCCACCACCGCAAAGCCCCGTCCGGCTTCACCGGCGCGAGCGGCTTCGATGGCCGCGTTGAGCGCCAGCAGGTTGGTCTGCCCGGCGATTGCGCGAATCACTTCCAGGACTTTACTGATGTCCTGCGCCTGAACCGCCAACCCCTCGGCTTGTTCCGACGCGCTGAGCACTTCGCTGACCAGTCCCTGAATCGAGTTGATGGTTTCACTGACCTGCACGTGCCCGTGCTTGCTGTCCTCGTTCGACGCCTGGGAAGCTTCGGCGCTGGACACGGCGTTCGCGGCGACTTCGTCCACCGCAGTGCTCATCTCGGTGACCGCGGTGGCGGCCATCTCGATCTGGTCGTTCTGTTGTTGCAGGCCTCGGGTACTTTCCTCCATCACCGAGCTCATTTCCTCGGCAGCCGACGCCAGTTGCCGCGCCGAGTCGCTGATGCCGCGAATGGTGGTGCGCAGGTTGCCTTGCATCTCGTCGAGGGCGTTGAGCAATTGCGCGGCTTCGTCCTTGCCGCTGATGTCTATCGGTGCGCTGAGGTCGCCCGAGGCAATCCGGCGTGCAACGTTCAGGGCCTGGTTGATCGGCGCGGTGATGCTGCGCGTCAGCAGCCAGGCCAGGAGCAATGTGGCGAACAGCGCGGCGACGATGATTGCGCCGACGACCCATTGCGCACGCTGGTACATCAACGCGGCTGCGTCCGCGGCGGCATCGGCGCCTTGCTGATTGAAACTGATCATCGCCTCCAGGGATTTATCCAGCACGCTGCCCTGAGGGGCCAGTTCATTGTTGAGGCGGGCGTAGGCCTGGTCATTCTGGCCCGCATCGATCTGCGCGAGGATCTGGTCGAGGATCGCCAGGTACTTGGCCACGGCCGCGTTCAGACTGTCGAGCATCACCCGTTCCTGATCACTGGACAGCATCGTCTTGTGGTCATCGAGGCGCTTGAGCAGCTCCTGGCGTTGGGCGCTGAGAATGCCTTTGCTCTTTTCCCGCACGGCGCTCTGGCTGTTGGCGATCAGCCGCAACGATTCGAGACGGAGGGTGGCGATGTTGGCCGCGCTGTCATGGATGCTCTCGATGCTCGGCATCCACGACTCCTCGATGACCGCCGCACTTTCGCGCAGGGTCGCCATCTGGCCCAGTCCGAACAGCCCGACCACTACCAGAAGACTGGCCAATACGGCAAAACTCAAGCTCGCGCGCAAACCTATGCGCATGTTCCTTATCGGCATCTAAAGTGCTCCTTGGGCATTTTGGGAGGTAGCCCTCGTGGACCGAGGATCTTGTTTTTAGGCGGGTGAGAGCGAGCTATATATCAAAGTGCCATCATTTTGGTAAGACCAATCCGCATGCGTTTTTCGATTGGCTGGCTTCAGGGAAAAAGCGGAATACCCGGCGTCTGGCGATTGGCCTGAGCGTGGATTGGATCCGAACGCCTGATAATCAGAGGGCTGTAGGTGAATCGATTAAGTGCAGAGAGGATGACTATCAAGGTTGATTACTGACCGAACGGTCAATTAAAAAAAGTCTGAAAAAACTGTGCTCCCGAGTGATTCATTCGTTGTCGGACCGAAATTAGGCTTCTCCTGCACCCGGTTCACTGGCTAAGCTCAGGCCTTCCGAATTCCCGCAGAGGTCTCACCATGCCGCAGCAATGGCCAGCCGCCGACATCGCCCGAATGATCCTCGATGGCTTTGACGATTACCGCGAGCATTTCCGGCAAATCACCGATGGTGCCCGAGCGCGCTTCGAGCAGGCCAAGTGGCAGGAGGCGCAAGTCGCCTCGGCGGCGCGGATCAACCTCTACGAAGAGAAAGTCAGCGAAACGGTCGAGCGCCTGCACGTCGCGTTCGACGCCGACACGCTGGATGTCAGCTGTTGGCCACTGGTCAAAAGCGCCTACATCAGCCTGATCGACCTGCGCTTCGACGATGAGCTGTCCGAGACCTGGTACAACTCGATCTTCTGCGGGCTGTTCAGTCATGACCTGATCAGCGACGGCTGCATGTTCATCCACACCACCCGGCCGAGCCTGCGGCGGGCACGCGCCGCACAGACCCGTACCTACAAGCCCCAGGGCAAGCTGTCCGACATGCTGGCGAGCATTTTTGCCGACTACCGCTTCAGCGAGGATTACGCCGACCTGGCGGGTGATCTGCATCGTCTCGAAGCGCAACTGCGCGAGAACCTGCCGGACTGGGTGTGCAAAGACCCGGAACTGAGCGTCGAACTGTTTTCCTCGGTGCTTTACCGCAACAAGGGCGCGTACCTGGTGGGGCGCATCTACACCCGGGACGAGCAGTGGCCGCTGGTGATTCCGCTGCTGCACCGCGAAGGGCGGGGGATTCAGATCGATGCGTTGATCACCGATGAAGCCGATGTGTCGATCATCTTCTCGTTCACCCGTTCGTACTTCATGGTCGACGTGCCGGTACCGGCGGAGTTCATCGGTTTCCTGAGGCGCATTCTGCCGGGCAAACACATCGCCGAGCTGTACACCTCGATCGGTTTCTACAAGCACGGTAAATCCGAGTTCTATCGGGCGCTGATCAACCACCTGGCCAACACCGACGACCAGTTCATCATGGCCCCCGGTGTGCGCGGCATGGTCATGAGCGTGTTCACCCTGCCGGGGTTCAACACCGTATTCAAAATCATCAAGGACCGTTTCTCGCCGTCGAAAAACGTCGACCGCGCGACGGTGATCGAGAAGTACCGACTGGTTAAAAGTGTCGACCGCGTCGGGCGCATGGCCGATACCCAGGAGTTTGCCGATTTCCGTTTCCCGCTGAGCAAGTTCGACCCGGCGTGCCTGGAAGAATTGCTGGAGGTGGCCGCGTCCACCGTTTCGGTGGAGGGCGACACGGTGTTGATCCGCCACTGCTGGACCGAGCGGCGGATGACGCCGTTGAACCTCTACCTGGAAAACGCCAACGAGGCGCAGGTGCGCGAAGCGCTGGAAGATTACGGTCTGGCGATCAAGCAACTGGCGGCGGCGAACATCTTTCCCGGCGACATGCTGCTGAAAAACTTCGGCGTCACCCGTCACGGTCGCGTGGTGTTTTATGACTACGACGAGATCTGCTTCCTGACCGAAGCGAACTTCCGCCACATCCCGCAACCGCGCACGCCGGAAGATGAGATGGCGTCCGAACCCTGGTATTCGATCGGGCCGCTGGATGTGTTCCCCGAGGAGTTTCCGCCGTTCCTGTTCGCCGATTCCGGTCAGCGACGCTTGTTCGATCAGTTGCATGGCGAGTTGTACAACGCCGATTACTGGAAGAGCCTGCAAGAGGCGATTCGTGGCGGCAAAATAATCGATGTGTTCCCGTATCGACGCAAGGGCCTGGATAACGAGTAGTTCTCTGCGTCCGCTGCGCAGCCGAATCGCGAGCTGGCTCGCTCCCACTTTTGAACGCGGTGCCGCCGATTCTGGGGGCGCCGCAGAGCCCGTGTGGGAGCGAGCCTGCTCGCGATTCGGCCGCGCAGCGGTCGTAAAATCTGCGACAATCCGCCCCCTGCGCCACTAGACGACTTATTGCGTACCTGATGACTGACGAATCGCCTTCCATCGACAAACTGCTGAAAAACCTCGATCACGCCATGCTTGCCGACCGCCACCGGCTGCGGCGGCAGTTGCTTGAGCTGCGCAAGAAGCCCGACGAGGCCAAGCTGGCCCAGTGGGTGACGCGTATGCAGGCGTCCTGTGATCAGGTGCTGGCGCGGCGTGCCAGCCTGCCGGTGATTCGTTACGACGACAGCCTGCCGATCGCCGCCAAGCGCGACGAAATCAAGGAAGCGTTGCTCAAGCATCAGGTGCTGATCATTGCCGGCGAAACCGGTTCGGGTAAAACCACCCAGTTGCCGAAAATCTGCCTGGAAATCGGTCGCGGTCAACATGGCCTGATCGGCCACACCCAACCGCGTCGAATCGCCGCCCGCAGCGTCGCGAGCCGGGTTGCTGAAGAATTGGCGACGCCGCTGGGTGCGCTGGTCGGCTATCAGGTACGGTTCGAGGATCAGAGCGATTCCAATACCCTGATCAAACTGATGACCGACGGCATCCTGCTGGCGGAAACACAGAACGACCGTTACCTCGAGCGCTACGACACGATCATCGTCGACGAAGCCCACGAGCGCAGCCTCAACATCGACTTCCTGCTCGGTTACCTGAAAACCCTGCTGCCCCGTCGTCCGGACCTGAAGGTCATTATCACGTCGGCGACCATCGACCTGGAGCGCTTCTCCAAGCACTTCGACGATGCACCGATTGTCGAGGTCTCCGGTCGCACCTTCCCGGTGGAAACCTGGTACCGCCCGCTGACCCTGGAACAGGACGAAGAGGGCAACCGCGTCGAAGACGATCTGACCGTGGACCAGGCGATTCTCGCCACCCTCGACGAAATCGCCGCGTTCGAACGCAGCGAACGCAAGAGCCCTGGCGATGTGCTGGTGTTCCTGCCCGGCGAACGCGAGATTCGCGACGCCGCCGACATGCTGCGCAAAGCCCAGCTCAAGCACACCGAAATCCTGCCGCTGTACGCACGGCTTTCGCCGGCCGAACAGCAGCGGATTTTCCAGTCGCACCCGGGGCGTCGCGTGGTCCTGGCGACCAACGTCGCGGAAACTTCGCTGACCGTGCCGGGCATTCGTTACGTGATCGACAGCGGCACCGCGCGCATCAGCCGTTACAGCTACCGCGCCAAGGTCCAGCGCCTGCCCATCGAAGCGATTTCCCAGGCCAGCGCCAACCAGCGTAAAGGCCGTTGCGGGCGGGTCGAACCGGGCATCTGCGTGCGGTTGTTCAGTGAAGAAGATTTCCTCGGTCGCCCCGAATTTACCGACCCGGAAATCCTGCGGACCAACCTCGCGGCGGTGATTTTGCAGATGCTCCATCTGCGCCTCGGCGAAATCACCGATTTCCCGTTTATCGAGCCGCCGGATGGCAAGGCCATCAGCGACGGTTTTAATCTGCTGCAAGAACTCTCGGCGGTGGACCGCAACAGCCAGCTCACTCCGCTCGGTCGCCAATTGGCGCGGCTGCCGGTGGACCCGCGCATGGGCCGCATGTTGCTGGAAGCGGCGAAACTCGGCAGCTTGCAGGAAGTGCTGATCGTCGCCAGCGCCATGTCGATCCAGGACCCGCGCGAACGTCCGCCGGAGCGTCAACAAGCGGCGGATCAGGCCCACGCCCAATGGAAAGACGTGGACTCGGACTTCGCCGGGCTGGTCAATCTGTGGCGTGGTTTTGAAGAGCAGCGCCAGGCGCTGACGGCGAGTCCGCTGCGTAACTGGTGCCGTAAGAACTTCCTGAATTACCTGCGACTGCGTGAGTGGCGCGACTCTCATCGTCAATTGAGCCTGATCTGCCGCGACATGCAGTTGAGCCTCAACAAAGAGCCGGCGGATTACCCGAAACTGCACAAAGCCGTGCTGTCCGGATTGCTCAGCCAGATCGGGCAGAAAACCGAGGACGGCGATTACCTCGGCGCCCGTCAACGGCGTTTCTGGATTCACCCGTCATCGGGTCTCGGCAAGAAGCGTCCGCAATGGCTGATGACCGCCGAACTGGTGGAAACCACCAAGCTCTACGCGCGCATGGTCGCCAAGATCGACGCCGACTGGATCGAGCCGCTCGCCGGGCACCTGATCAAGAAAAACCACTTCGAACCCCATTGGGAGAAGAAGCGCGGACAGGTCGTTGCGTTCGAGCAGATCACCTTGTTCGGGCTGATCGTGGTCGGTCGCCGGCCGGTGCATTACGGGCCGGTCGATCCGGTGGTCTCCCGCGAGTTGTTCATTCGTGAAGGGCTGGTGCGTGGCGAGATTCAGTCAAAGGCCAAATGCCTGACCGCCAACAAACAACTGCTGGAACAACTCGACGAACTGGAAGCCAAGGCCCGTCGCCGCGACATTCTGGCCGACGAAGAAACCCTGTTCGCCTTCTACGACGCACGGCTGCCGGCGGAGATTCATCAGACCGCGACGTTCGACAGCTGGTACCGGGTCAACAGCCAGAAAGATCCGCAGCTGTTGATCATGCGCGAAGAAGACGTGCTGGCCCGCGAGGCCAGTGAAGTCACCGCCGCACATTACCCGGACACCTTGCACATTGGTGATCTGGAACTGTCATTGAGTTACCACTTCGAACCGAACCATCCGCGTGATGGCGTGACGCTGCGGGTGCCGGCGCCACTGTTGCCGATGTTGCCGCCGGAGCGTCTGGAGTGGCTGGTGCCGGGTGTGATCGAGGCCAAGTGCATCGCGCTGGTGCGCAACCTGCCCAAGGCGCTGCGCAAGAATTTCGTGCCGGTGCCGGACTTCGTCAAAGCCGCGTTGCAGCGCATGACCTTTGCCGAGGGCTCGTTGCCTCAGGCGCTGGGTCGCGAACTGCTGCGCATGACGGGGGCGCGGGTCAGTGATGAAGCCTGGGCCGAAGCGGCGCAGCAAGTCGAAAGCCATTTGCGGATGAACCTGGAAATCGTCGATGGCCAGGGCAAGTTCCTGGGCGAAGGACGGGATCTGGCGGAACTGACCGCACGATTCGCTGAAGCGAGCCAGGCGGCTTTGGCCGTTCCGCAAACGGCGAAAAGTCAGCAGCCGGTGGAGGCGAAAGTCTTCGCGGCGGTGGCGGAAAAAACCCAACAGAAGATTGCCGGGCTGTCGATGACGGTGTATCCGGCGCTGGTGGAAGAGGCCGGCACGGTCAAGGAAGGGCGGTTCTCGACGCCGGCCGAAGCCGAGTTCCAGCATCGCCGTGCCTTGCAGCGCTTGCTCATGCAACAGCTGGCCGAGCCGGCGAAATTCCTGCGCGGCAAGTTGCCGGGGCTGACCGAACTGGGTTTGATGTACCGCGACATGGGGCGCGTCGACAGTCTGGTGGAAGACATTCTGCTGGCCAGTCTCGACAGTTGTATCCTCGACGGCGAAGACCCGCTGCCGCGTGATGGCGCCGGGCTGGCGGCGTTGGCCGAGCGCAAACGCGGCGGCTGGACCGAGCACGCCGAGCGGCTGGCCAAATTGACGCTGGAGATTCTGAAGCTCTGGCACGGCCTGCAAAAACGCTTCAAGGGCAAGATCGATCTGGCGCAGGCCGTGGCCCTGAATGACATCAAGCAGCAGCTCAGTCATTTGGTGTATCCGGGTTTTGTCCGCGAAACGCCGATGCAGTGGCTCAAGGAACTGCCGCGTTACCTGAAAGCCATCGAGCAACGCTTCGAGAAACTCGGGGCGCAGGTGCAGAAGGACCGGGTGTGGAGTGGCGAGTTGTCCGGTCTCTGGACCCAATACCAGGCCCGCGCCAGCAAACACGCCCAGGAAGGCAAGCGCGATCCGCAGCTTGAGCTGTACCGCTGGTGGCTGGAGGAATACCGGGTTTCGCTGTTTGCCCAACAGTTGGGGACCAAAGTGCCGATATCCGACAAGCGCCTGAACAAACAATGGACCCAGGTCGAACCGTAGGCCCTGTGGGAGAGGACTTTGTGGCGAGGGGATTTATCCCCGTTGGGTAGCGAAGCCGCCCTGAAATCAGCGCACTCGATGTATCAGTTACACCGAGTGCGCTGGTTTTGCGACTGCTTCGCAGCCGAACGGGGATAAATCCCCTCGCCACAAAAGGCTGACAGAGATACGCCGCTACTTCGCAAAAGGCGCCAAAACCCAACGTTTATGGCAAACTTCGCGCCTATAAACGCCGGCCCCGCGGTTTTGAGCCTCCACAGGTTCGGGCGGAACGGAATAAAGCGATGCCAGGTTTGATTCCTCTCACGGGAACAGACCCTTTGTGTATTGGTACGTCGGTGCCAATGCTTTCTGCCTGAACAGATTAGAGAAACGACCATGCATAACGTCGTCATCAGCGGCACCGGCCTGTACACCCCGGCCAACAGCATTTCCAATGAAGAGCTGGTGCAGTCTTTCAACGCTTACGTCGCGCAGTTCAACGCCGACAACGCCGATGCCATCGCCCGTGGCGAAATCGAAGCGTTGACCGAGTCCAACGCAGCGTTTATCGAAAAAGCTTCCGGCATCAAAAGCCGCTTCGTCATGGACAAGGACGGCATTCTTGACCCGCAACGCATGGCGCCACGCCTGCCGGAGCGCTCGAACGACGAGTGGTCGGTCCTCTGCCAGATGGCCATCGGCGCGGCCGAACAAGCCTTGCAGCGCGCCGGCAAAACCGCCGCCGACATCGACGGCGTGATCGTTGCCTGCTCCAACCTGCAACGCGCGTACCCGGCCATCGCCATCGAAGTCCAGGAAGCGCTGGGCATCCAGGGTTTCGGTTTCGACATGAACGTCGCCTGCTCCTCGGCGACTTTCGGTATTCAGGCGGCCGCCAACAGCGTGCAACTGGGCCAGGCCCGGGCCGTCCTGATGGTCAACCCGGAAGTCTGCACCGGACACCTGAACTTCCGTGACCGCGACAGCCACTTCATCTTCGGCGACGCGGCCACCGCGGTGATCATCGAGCGCGCCGACCTGGCAACGTCCCAGTTCCAGTTCGACGTGGTCAGCACCAAATTGCTGACCAAGTTCTCCAACAACATCCGCAATAACTTCGGCTTCCTCAACCGCGCGGCGGAAGAGGGCATCGGCGCCAGGGACAAACTGTTCGTGCAGGAAGGCCGCAAGGTGTTCAAGGAAGTCTGCCCGATGGTTGCCGAGCTGATCGGTGCGCACCTGGAAGAGAACCAGCTCAATGTTGGCGACGTGAAGCGCTTCTGGCTGCACCAGGCCAACCTCAGCATGAACCACTTGATCGTCAGGAAACTGCTGGGTCGCGAAGCCACCGAAGAAGAAGCGCCGGTGATTCTCGACACCTACGCCAACACCAGCTCCGCCGGTTCGGTGATTGCGTTTCACAAGAACCAGGACGATCTGGCCGCCGGTTCGCTGGCCGTGCTCAGCTCGTTTGGCGCCGGTTACTCGATTGGCAGCGTGATTCTGCGCAAGCGCTGAGTTCGCTTTAAAAGATCGCAGCCTGCGGCAGCTCCTACTGGGTTACGTAATCCCATGCAGGAGCTGCCGCAGGCTGCGATCTTTTTTTTGCACAAAAAAACTCGCGTTGCAGTATCGGACGGATGATGGGGACCGATACTGCAACGCGAGTTTGTAAAAGCAGTCCGGGCTTCCTTGCCCGGGCCGTGTAGCCGGGATCAGAACTTGGCTTCAGCATCCAGTTGCAGGGTGTTGATTTTCGAGTCCCGCAGCGTGGCGTTGGTGTAGTCGGAATCAGCCATGAAGTAGGTCGCGCCAAGGGCGAAGTTCTTGTCGATCTCGTAGCTCACTTTCAACTTGCTGCCGCGCGAACCGGTGAAACCGTTGGCGAAGTCGGAGTCGGTGAAGGCGCCGACCACCGCGTTACGCTGTACGTCGCGATAGTTGTAGTCCACGCCGAAGCCGAAGACGTTGGTCTTGACACCGGCCAGCCAGCCCATGTCCTGATCGTTGCTGGCATCGTCGTTGTTGACGACTTGACCGTAGATCGACAGCGGCATTGGCAGGCCGCCGATGTCGAGCTGACCAAAGCCTTCGTACAGTTTGAACTGCTCGTTCGCCGTGTTGCCGTTAATGGCCAGGCGGCAGGTGTTAGCCGCACAGGTGTTGTTGATGTCGTTGTCGTTGTCGTAAGCGTAGAGACTGCCACCCAGGGTCATTTTCAGGTTGTCAGTGATCGCGAAACGAGCGCCCAACTGGCCTGCGTACAGACGCAGGTCGTGACGGAACTGCTTGCCTTCGCCGTCGACGTTGTCCTTGAGGGTGTAGTGGCCGGCGCTGCCGAACAGCTCGGTGCTGCCGCCCAGCGGGTATTTGTAAGTCAGTGCCAGACCTTCCGGGCTGATGTCGCTATCCCAGATGATGTCGCCCATGCTCACCCATTGCTGTGGCATCTTGCCGCCAACGAGGTGCAGGTTCTTGATGGCATCAGGGTGGTAGTCGACGTAACCCTGGTCCAGCCAGATATCCTTCTTGGTGAAGTTGCCATCCAGGCTCTGGTTGGTGGAACGAGAGTCGTTGTCGCTGCCAGTGGCGATACGGATGCCAGTGTCCACTTGCGGGTTGATTGCCGTGTAGGCACCCAGGCGGACACGGATACGTTGACGATCCTGGTCGCCGGTGTTCGATACGCCATCGTTCTTGACCGTCTCCTGACGGAAACGCACGTCACCCTTGAACTGGGTCTTGGCAGCCCACGCCAGCTTCTGGTCGAAGGTGCTCAGTGCTTCGGTTTTCTTCGCGGTAGCCGCGATCTGCTCGTTGGTCTCTTGTTGAGCCTGACGGGCGATTTGCTGTTCTTTCTGATCCCGGGCCAGTTCGGCTTGCAGTTCGCTGTACTGCGCATTGGTAATCGAACCGTTAGCCTTCAGCATGTCGAGCAGTTTGCCGTCGACTGCGGCGCTGGCCGGAACACTCATGGCCAGCAGCAGGCCGCCACACAGGGCCGCCGCAGTTTTCGTGGAAGCAAGACGCATATCAATCTCCGAAGATGAGAGGGGATGACTGAGCCATCCGGGGCACAACCGGCCGCAAAGGGACGGAAAACAGTGGCCGGGTGCTATAACCCGGCGCTCTAAAAACAGGCGCCAGTATCGCGATGGTTTATGACAAAGCAGTGGCAATGTGATGGCGTCTCGATGACGATACAAAATCGGAATGAACTTTCTATTCCGGGCTCTGTCGGCGAATCGCGGGTGTGGATTGCGACGCTATAGGCGATACTCGCGAGGCTTTTACGCCAAGAAGTGGGGAAGGAAGTGATGCCGTTGCAACGTCTGGAAAGTCTGTCCGATATAGCGCCGCACACCTGGGATGCCCTGGTGCCGGATGATCAGCCGTTTCTGCGTCATGCCTTTCTCAGCGCACTGGAGGACAGCGGCAGCGTCGGTCCGCATTCCGGGTGGCAGCCCGAGCATTTGCTGCATATGGAAGGTGATCGGTTGATCGCCGCGCTGCCCAGCTACCGCAAATGGCACTCCTACGGCGAGTACGTGTTCGATCACGCCTGGGCCGATGCATGCGAGCGTGCCGGCATCGACTATTACCCCAAACTGCTGACTGCCGTGCCCTTCAGCCCGGTCAGCGGCCCGCGTTTGCTGGCCGCCACGGTTGAAGACGGTTTCGAACTGCTGAAGAGTTTGCCCGGCTACCTTGAGATCGAAGAGCTCTCCAGCGCTCACATCAACTTCACGGACCCGTTCACCGACGCGGCACTGGCCGAACACCCTGGCTGGCTGCAACGCATCGGCTGTCAGTACCACTGGCAGAATCGCGGATATCGGGATTTTCAGGACTTCCTCGACGCCCTCAGTTCACGCAAACGCAAGCAGATGCGCAAAGAACGCGAGCAGGTGGCGGGGCAGGGCTTCGAATTCGAATGGCTGGAGGGCCGGCAACTGGATCAGGCGCAGTGGGATTTCGTTTACGCCTGTTACGCCAACACCTACGCAGTGCGTCGGCAACGACCTTATCTGACGCGGGAATTTTTCAGCCTGTTGGCCGAACGCATGCCGGAGTCCATTCGCGTGGTGCTGGCCAGACAAGGCTCACGCCCGGTGGCCATGGCCTTCAGCCTCGTCGGTGGCGACAGTTTTTACGGCCGTTACTGGGGCTGTCTGGCGGAGTTCGACCGGCTGCACTTCGAGACGTGTTTCTATCAAGGCATGGACTACGCGATTGCCAACGGCTATCAGCGTTTCGATGCCGGTGCTCAGGGTGAACACAAATTGATTCGCGGGTTTGAACCGGTGATCACCCATTCCTGGCACTACTTGCGTCATCCCGGCCTGAAAGCGGCGGTAAAGGACTTCCTGCAGCAGGAACGTCTCGGCGTGCTGGCGTATGCCGAGGAAGCGAGGACCGCCTTGCCTTATCGGCAAGGCTGATCCTTCTCCGTTGGGCTCAAGTGCCTTCCTTGCCCAGCCATCGATAGGTCACGCCACCGATCACCGCACCGAGCAGCGGCGCCACCCAGAACATCCACAATTGCGCGATGGCCCAGCCGCCGACAATCAGTGCCGGGCCGGTGCTGCGGGCCGGGTTGACCGAGGTGTTGGTGATGGGGATCGAGATCAGGTGGATCAGCGTCAGGGCCAGGCCGATGGCGATCGGTGCCAGCCCGGCGGGTGCACGTTTATCGGTGGCGCCGAGGATGATCAGCACGAACATCGCCGTCATCACCAGCTCACAGACAAAGCCTGCGGCCATCGAGTATTTGCCGGGGGAGTGTTCGCCGTAGCCGTTGGAGGCCAGGCCTGCTGAGAGGTCGAAGCCTTCCTTGCCATTGGCGATGTAGTAGATCAGCGCGGCGGCGATGATCCCGCCGATGACTTGCGCAACGATGTAAGCCGGCAGTTCCCTGGCCGGGAAACGACCACCGACGAACAAACCGACTGATACGGCGGGGTTGAGATGGCAACCGGAGATGTGGCCGATGGCGAAGGCCATGGTCAGCACGGTCAGGCCAAACGCGATGGCCACACCGAGCACGCCGATTCCCAGCGGAGACGACGCGGCCAGGACCGCACTGCCGCAACCTCCCAACACCAGCCAGAACGTACCTAACAACTCAGTGACTGAACGTTTGAACAGAGACATGAGATCTTCCTTGATAGGCGAGCTATCGAGTCTGAATCGAGTGACGCATCCTGCGGGTTTACGACAGGTTCATCTTCAGGACCTTGGGTGAGTACAGCAGGGTTTTTCTGGAATTCCAGTGCGGATGGGGAAAGTGCCAGAGCTTGTGGTTGGTGGGGTATGGCGGTTTATTGGGTTGGCTTGGGATTGGAGGCATATCCGTTGTTTTGGTAACGGATATTCACCCAACAAAACAGCCTCAATCGATCCCGACAAACCCCCCAGTCTGATGCTGCCACAATCGCGCATACAACCCGCCCTGCGCCAGCAGTTCAGCATGGGTCCCCGTCTCGGCAATCTGGCCTTTCTCAAGCACCACCAACCGGTCCATCCGCGCAATGGTCGAAAGCCGGTGGGCGATGGCAATCACGGTTTTACCCTGCATCAGGGTTTCGAGACTTTCCTGGATCGCCGCTTCAACTTCCGAGTCCAGCGCGGAGGTGGCTTCGTCCATGATCAGGATCGGCGCATCCTTGAGCAGCACCCGTGCGATGGCGATCCGCTGACGCTGGCCGCCAGAAAGTTTCACCCCGCGCTCACCCACATGCGCATCAAACCCGGTGCGCCCTTCGGCGTCCGACAGCAACGGAATGAACTCGTCGGCACGGGCTTTGTGCACCGCTTCCCAGAGTTCGGCGTCGGTGGCATCGGGTTTGCCGTAAAGCAGGTTGTCGCGGATCGATCGATGCAGCAGCGACGTGTCCTGGGTGATCATGCCGATGCGCTCGCGCAGGCTCTCCTGAGCGACGTCAGCGATGTTCTGGCCGTCGATCAGGATTTGCCCGCCCTGCACGTCATAGAGGCGCAACAGCAGGTTGACCAGGGTCGATTTGCCGGCGCCGGACGGGCCGATCAAGCCGATTTTCTCACCGGGTTTGATCGTCAGGTTGAGGTCGCCGATGATCCCGCTTTTCTTGCCATAGTGAAAATCCACGTGCTCGAAGCGCACTTCACCACGGGTAACGGCCAACGGTTTTGCCGCTTCACGGTCGGTGACGCTGACCGGTTGCGAGATGGTCTGCAAACCGTCCTGGACCATGCCGATATTTTCGAAAATGCCGGTGACCACCCACATGATCCAGCCAGACATGTTGACGATCCTGATCACCAGGCCGGTGGCCAGGGCGATGGCGCCAACGGTGATCAGCGACTGGGTCCACAGCCACAACGCCAGGCCGGTGGTGGTGACGATCAGCAAGCCGTTCATGCTGGTGATGACCACGTCCATGCTGGTGACCACGCGGCCGGCCAGCTGGGCTTTTACGGTCTGTTCTTCGATGGCTTCCTTGGCGTATTGCTGTTCGAAGTTGGTGTGGGCGAACAGCTTCAGCGTGGTGATGTTGGTATAGCCGTCGACGATCCGCCCCATGAGTTTGGAACGCGCATCCGAAGACACCACGGAGCGTTCTTTCACCCGTGGCACGAAGTAGCAGAGGGCGCCGATGTAGGCGGCGATCCAGGTCAACAACGGGATCATCAGGCGCCAGTCGGCTTCGGCGAACAGCACCAGCGAACTGATCGCGTAAATCAGCACATGCCACAGCGCGTCCACCGCTTGCACGGCCGAATCGCGCAGCGAGTTGCCGGTTTGCATGATGCGTTGGGCGATGCGCCCGGCGAAGTCGTTCTGGAAGAAATTCAGGCTCTGCTTGAGCACGTAGCTGTGATTCTGCCAGCGGATCATGCTGGTCATGCTCGGGCTCAGGGTCTGGTGCACCAGCATGTCATGCAAGGCGAGAAACAGCGGACGCAGAATCAGCGCAACCACTGCCATCCAGGCCAGTTCCACGCCGTGGATCTTGAAGAAGTCGACGTTGGGTGTGCCTTGAGTCAAATCGATGATGCGACTCAGGTAGCTGAACAGCGCCACCTCGATCAGCGCACCGAACAGGCCGACGATCAGCAACACCGCAAACATTGGCCAGACTTGCTTCAGGTAATAGGTATAGAAGGGGAGAACACGATCGGGCGGAGCCGCCGTCGGGGCGTCACGGAATATGTCGATCAGTTTTTCAAAACGGCGATAAAGCATTTGTTCTCCGCCCGCGTGCGGGCTCTCCTTTAAACGATTTGAACGGCGCCGGATACCGGCGGCCGCTCAACACTCCCTGTGCGTTTTGGACTTAGTCGATGCGCTTGGCCGACTTGATGAACACAGGATCGGCAGGCACATCTTTCATGCCGCCACGGGTGGTGGTTTGCGAGTTGACGATGACGTCCACGACATCCATGCCTTTCACGACTTTACCGAAGACAGCATAGCCATCGCCCTGGTCCAGGAAGTCGTTGTCCTTGACGTTGATAAAGAACTGGCTGGTGGCCGAATCCGGCACGGAGGTACGGGCCATGGACAGCGTGCCACGCACGTTATGCAGGCCGTTTTTGGACTCGTTCTTGATCGGTGCCTTGGTTTCTTTTTGCTGCATTTGTTGGGTGAAACCACCGCCCTGGACCATAAAGCCCGGAATCACGCGGTGAAAAATCGTGTTGTTGTAGAAACCGCTGTCGACGTACTCAAGAAAGTTCTTGGTACTGATCGGCGCCTTGACCGGGTCCAGTTCGATTTCGATCTGACCGTTGGTGGTTTCCAGCAGGACGTGCGGTGCCTTGGCGGGCGTGGCGGCCATCAGGTTGGCGGCAAACAGAACGGAGCCAGCGACGAGGGCGATTTTTTTCAGCATGGGTCAGTGATCCTGAGTGTAGTGGTGTCGACTGCAGTGAGAAACTCGAGCAGGGTTTGGTTGAAGTGTTCGGGTTGATCCAGCGGGGTGGCGTGACGCGAATCGGCGATTACCACCAGCCGCGCATCAGGCAGCAGTTTTACGTAAGTCTCCTTCAGCGACACCGGTGTGTAGTCACGGTCGGCGCTGACGATGAGGGTTGGACAGGACACTCTGGAAAGTCGTTCCTGAACGCCCCAGCCAATGATCGCGTCGAAGCTGGCGAGATAAGCATGTTTGTCGTTTTTTGCCCAGCGTTCGGCCATCTTTTGACGCAATTCGGCCTGCTCCGGTTTCGGGAATAGCTTGGCGCCCAAGGCTTTGCCAATGGCGCCCAGACTGAGCGCGCGCATCAGGCTCCAGCGCTTGAACCACTGCCAATAATCGTCGCGACTGCGCAATTTGACCTCGGGCGCGCTGTTGACGATGCACAGGCTTTTGAGCAGTTGCGGCTGATCCACCGCCAGTTGAAAGCCGATCATGCCGCCCATCGACAGGCCCACATAATGCGTCGGGCCAAGGTTCAAATGCTCGATCAAGGCGACCAGGTCGGCGCTGAATCCGGCGATGCTGTATCGCTCGCGGGGTTTGTCCGAGCGACCGTGGCCGCGTACATCCGGCACGATCACTCGGTAGCGGGCGGACAGCGCCGGGATCTGCTTTTCCCAGTCCAAGGTACTGGAACCCAGCCCGTGGACCAGCAGCAACGGCGTGCCGTGGCCATATTCCTCGTAGTGCAGGTTGCAACCTTCGTGTTCGAAATAGGCCATGGGTTCACTCCGTGTCAGGCTTGTTCAGGGGCGGCGAAGGGCGCATCCAGCGGCGCGGTGTCGAACGTGCGCAGCAGTTCGATGAGGATCTGTGTCGCCGGGCCCAGCGGTTTGTCCTTGTTCGAATACAGGTAGAAGCTCGGGTTACGGCTGCCGCCCTGGTCCAACGGTAGCAGCTTGAGCGTCCCTTCCTTCAGTTCGCGTTCGATCATGTGCCGGGGCAACCAGGCGAAACCCAGCCCGCTGCCGACAAATGTCGCGGCGGTGGCGAGGCTGCCGACGGTCCAGCGCTGTTCGGCGCCGAGCCAGCCGACATCCCGTGGCTGTTGACGGCCGGAGTCGCGGATCACCACTTGCATCTGGCTTTCCAGGTCCTGGAAATTCAGTTCGCGGTTCAGGCGGTGCAGGGCGTGTTCGGGGTGGGCGACGGCGACGAATTCGACGTCGCTCAATTCCGCGCCCAGGTAACCGGGAATGCTGAAGCCGGTGATTGCCAGGTCGGCCACACCTTCGAGCAGGACTTCCTCCACGCCCGACAACACTTCTTCGCGCAGCCGCACCCGGCAGCCGCGGCTTTGCGGCATGAACGCGGTCAGGGCGCGGACGAGGCGGGCACTCGGGTAGGCTGCGTCGACCACCAGCCGCACTTCCGCTTCCCAGCCTTGCTCCATGTGATGCGCCAGGTCTTCCAGTTGGCTGGCCTGTTTCACCAGTTGGCGCGAGCGGCGCAGCAACACGCCCCCGGCTTCGGTCAGCACGGCTTTGCGGCCGTCGATGCGCAGCAACGGCACACCGAGCTGGTCCTGCATGCGCGCCACGGTGTAGCTGACTGACGATTGCGAGCGGTGCAGCGCTTCGGCGGCCTGGGCGAAACCGCCGTGGTCGACCACGGCCTGCAGCGTTCGCCATTGATCAAGGGTCACGCGGGGCGCTTTCATGTTGAGCTCCTCTTGTCCTAAGCTGGCAGTCCTTATTGGAGACTGCCGAATGAAAAAATTCTGTTGTGTGGTGTTGGCGATGCTGCCGCTGACTGCCTTTGCTTACCCGATCGACGTACAAAAACAGTTGAACGGCTTGAGCATCGACTACAACACGTATGACACGGATACCGACATCGCCTCCATTCAGGTGAACAACTACGGCAGCACCGATGCAGTCTGTAAGGTGGTTTTCAATAACGGTCCGGAAGCGCCGCGCACCCGCAATATCGAAGTGGCTGCCGGCAAGCACAAAAATGCCACCGCCAAGTTCAACCGGACCATCATCAAGATGCGCATCAATCTGACCTGCACCCCGAAATAAGCACCAAAATCCTGAGGGAGCGAGCCAGCTCCCTCAGGGTGTATCCAGCTTATAAACGAATTTATTGATGGGTTATAGCAATTATTTGCGCTTTTTCATCGATATGACTCTGTTTAACCTTCACTCCATCGACTTACAGCATTCTCAGATGGAGCCTACATCCCATGTCCCGCGTTCTGATCATCGAAAGCAGCGCCCGTCAGCAAGACTCGGTGTCCCGTCAACTGACCCAGACCTTCATCAACCAGTGGAAAGCCGCCCACCCCAACGATCAGATCACCGTGCGTGACCTGGCTGTCAATCCGGTGCCGCACCTGGACATCAACCTGTTGGGCGGCTGGATGAAACCCGCCGAGCAGCGCAGCGACATCGAACAGGCTTCCCTGGAGCGCTCCAACCAGTTGACCGATGAATTGCTGGCCGCTGACGTGCTGGTCATGGCCGCTCCCATGTACAACTTCGCGATCCCGAGCACGCTGAAAGCCTGGCTCGACCACGTGCTGCGTGCCGGCGTGACCTTCAAGTACACCGAGACCGGCCCGCAAGGCCTGCTCAGTGGCAAGCGCGCTTACGTGTTGACCGCTCGCGGCGGGATCTACGCCGGTAGCACCGCGGATCATCAGGAACCCTACCTGCGCCAGGTCATGGGCTTCATCGGCATTCACGATGTGACCTTCATCCATGCCGAAGGCATGAATCTGGGCGGCGACTTCCAGGAGAAGGGACTGAACCAGGCCAACGCCAAGCTTTCCCAGGTCGCCTGACCCGTTAATCGCCAGATAATCGCTGGATGGTCTAGTGACCTGGCGCAACCCTTCAAGCCTGTACGCGCATCGACCTCCCTTTGCACTTGTTGCTCCTGAGTGCTGTAGCCCGATTGAACGCTTTAGCGAGATCGGGCTTTTTTTTGTCTGCGGTTTGATGGGGGGGCACAGATCCCTGTGTGCGGGCTTGCCCGCAGGTTTATGTGTGTTCTCGCGATCGCCGGCAAAACCCGCTATCGTCGCCGCCATTCAAAACGAGGCGAGCATGGGCTATCTACTTTTTGTCACGCTGATCCAGGCGTTTTCCTTCAGTCTGATCGGCGAATACCTGGCCGGTCATGTCGACAGTTACTTCGCAGTGCTGGTGCGGGTGTTGCTGGCGGGTTTGGTGTTTATTCCGCTGACGCGCTGGCGTTCGGTCGAACCGGCGTTCATGCGCGGCATGCTGCTGATCGGCGCGTTGCAGTTTGGCGTGACCTACGTCTGCCTGTACCTGAGCTTCCGGGTGCTGACGGTGCCGGAAGTCTTGCTGTTCACCATCCTCACGCCACTGCATGTGACGTTGATTGAAGATGCGCTGAACCGGCGCTTCAATCCATGGGCGCTGGTCGCAGCGCTGGTGGCAGTGCTCGGCGCAGCGGTGATCCGCTTTGACCGGATCAACCCGGATTTCTTCATGGGATTCCTGCTGCTGCAACTGGCCAACTTCACCTACGCCGCCGGGCAGGTGCTTTATAAGCATCTGGTGGCGCGTCATCCGAGCGATCTGCCGCATTACCGGCGCTTCGGTTTTTTCTATCTCGGCGCATTGGCGGTGGCGTTGCCGGCCTTTCTGCTGTTCGGCAAACAGAATTTCCTGCCCGAAGCACCGCTGCAATGGGGCGTGCTGGTGTTCCTCGGCCTGGTCTCGACCGCGTTGGGGTTGTACTGGTGGAACAAGGGCGCGTGCCTGGTGAATGGCGGGACGCTGGCGGTGATGAACAACCTGCATGTGCCGGTGGGGCTGCTGATCAATCTGCTGATCTGGAATCAGCATGAAGAGCTGGGGCGCTTGTTTTTGGGTGGTTCGGTGATTTTGATGGCGGTGTGGATTAGCCGGTTGGGTATACGCCAACCGGCAGTCGCGCACTAAACCCTTGTGGGAGCGAGCAGGCTCGCTCCCACAAGGGGAGACCTGAAGTTACATGACGTGTTTTTCAGGCTCTGGAATGTGGCTGGCGCCCAGCATGGCCGGGAGCAACCCGGCCCTGAGATCCCCGCCACTCGGCTGCTGATAAAGGCTTAACCCGAACTCCGGCAGCACCGCCAGCAAGTAATCGAAAATATCCCCCTGAATCCGCTCGTAATCCGCCCACGCCGTGGTGCGGGTGAAGCAGTAGATTTCCAGCGGAATCCCCTGCGCCGTGGTTTGCATCTGCCGCACCATGCAGGTCATATTCGGCTGAATCTCCGTGTGGCTCTTCAAATACGCCAGCGCATAGGCGCGGAAGGTCCCGATGTTGGTCATCCGCCGCCGGTTGGCCGACATGGCCGCGACGTTACCCTGAGCCTCGTTCCACGCCTTGAGTTCAGCCTGTTTGCGGCTGATGTAATCGGTCAGCAGATGCACCTGGGACAGCTTCTGCTCTTCATCATCACGGATGAATCGCACACCGCTTGCGTCGATGAACAGGCTGCGTTTGATCCGTCGCCCACCCGACTGCTGCATGCCGCGCCAGTTCTTGAACGACTCGGACATCAGGCGCCAGGTCGGAATCGAAACGATGGTCTTGTCGAAGTTCTGCACCTTGACCGTGTGCAGCGTGATGTCCACCACATCGCCATCGGCGCCGACTTGCGGCATCTCGATCCAGTCGCCGACCCGCAGCATGTCGTTGCTGGTCAGCTGCACGCTGGCGACGAACGACAACAGGGTGTCCTTGTAGACCAACAGAATGACCGCCGACATGGCGCCCAGGCCCGACAGTAGCAACAGCGGCGAGCGGTCGATCAGCGTGGCGACGATGATGATCGCCCCGAACACGTACAAGACCATCTTCGCCAGTTGCACGTAGCCCTTGATCGAGCGGGTTCGGGCATGCTCCGTGCGCGCATAGATGTCCAGCAACGCGTTGAGCAGGGCGCTGATGGCCAGCACCAGGAACAGAATGGTGAAGGCCAGCGCCACGTTGCCGAGGAAGATCAGGCTGGTTTTGCTCAGTTCCGGCACCAGGTGCAGGCCGAACTGGATCACCAGCGACGGCGTCATCTGCGCCAGGCGATGAAACACCTTGTTCTGCCGAAAGTCATTGACCCAGTGCAACGCCGGTTGACGGCCCAGCATTTTGGTCGCATGAAGAATGAGATAGCGCGCCACTCGTCCGAGGGCCAGTGCCACCAGCAGCAACAAAAGCAGCCCGAGGCTGGAATGCAGTAGAGGATGCTGGTCGAGAGCACCCCAAAGGTCTTGGACGTTGAGCCAGAGCTGTTTGATATCCATGGGTAAAACCGTTCTTCTATAGGACGCGTCGGGGCGATTAGAGCATTTAAGACGCTTTGGATGACGTTTGAGGACAAAAGAGGCAACAAAAAAGCCACTGTTTACGGTCGTTTGCATAAAGAAACTCGGCCTCGGCGCTCGAAACCGTTACCCTATGCAGCTGTTTTTTTGTATTTCTTCGAGGTAGCACCCGTGTTTTCCCAATTCGCCCTGCACGAACGCCTGCTCAAAGCCGTGGCCGAGCTTAAATTTGTCGAGCCAACGCCTGTGCAAGCAGCGGCTATTCCGCTGGCGCTCCAAGGGCGTGACCTGCGGGTGACAGCGCAAACCGGCAGCGGCAAGACCGCCGCCTTCGTCTTGCCGATCCTCAACCGTCTGATCGGCCCGGCGAAAATCCGCGTCAGCATCAAGACCCTGATCCTGCTGCCCACCCGCGAGCTGGCCCAGCAGACCATCAAGGAAGTCGAGCGTTTCGCTCAGTTCACGTTCATCAAGTCCGGTCTGATCACCGGCGGTGAAGACTTCAAGGTTCAGGCCGCCATGCTGCGCAAGGTGCCGGATATCCTGATCGGTACGCCGGGCCGGATGATCGAGCAACTGAACGCCGGCAACCTCGACTTGAAAGAAGTCGAAGTGCTGGTGCTCGACGAAGCCGACCGCATGCTCGACATGGGTTTTGCCGAAGACGTGCAGCGTCTGGTGGAAGAGTGCACCAATCGCCAGCAGACCATGCTGTTCTCCGCCACCACGGGCGGTTCGGGCCTGCGCGAGATGGTCGCCAAGGTCCTGAACAACCCGGAACACCTGCAGCTGAACAACGTCAGCGATCTGAACGCGACCACCCGTCAGCAGATCATCACCGCTGACCACAACCAGCACAAAGAGCAGATCGTGAACTGGCTGCTGGCCAACGAGACCTATCAGAAGGCCATCGTGTTCACCAACACCCGGGCCATGGCCGACCGCATCTACGGCCGCCTGGTGGCCCAGGAATACAAAGCGTTCGTCCTGCACGGTGACAAGGACCAGAAAGACCGCAAGCTCGCGATCGATCGCCTGAAACAGGGCGGTGTGAAAATCCTGGTTGCCACCGACGTTGCCGCCCGTGGCCTCGACGTTGACGGCCTCGACCTGGTGATCAACTTCGACATGCCGCGCAGTGGCGATGAATACGTTCACCGTATCGGTCGCACCGGTCGTGCCGGCAACGATGGCCTGGCCATCTCGCTGATCTGCCATGGCGACTGGAACCTGATGTCGAGCATCGAGCGCTACCTCAAGCAGAGCTTCGAGCGCCGCACCATCAAGGAAGTCAAAGGCACCTACGGCGGGCCGAAAAAGGTCAAGGCCTCGGGCAAAGCCGTTGGCGTGAAGAAGAAAAAGGTCGACGCCAAGGGCGAGAAGAAGAAAACCGGCGCCAAGGCACCGACCAAGCGCAAAATTGCCAACCGCCCGAAGACCGACGCGCTGTCGCTGGTCAGCAAGGACGGTATGGCCCCGCTGAAGCGCCGCAAGCCGGAAGCGCCGGCTGCTGAATAAGGCGCGGTAGCGATCCAGTAAAAACCCGGACATTGTCCGGGTTTTTTTTCGTCCAAAGATCGCAGGCTTCGCCAGCTCCTGCATGAAGCGTGTGCGACCTGGTATTCCGAGTGCACCTGAATCCTCGGAGCTGTCGCGCGAAGCGAGGCTACGATCTTCTCTTCAACCCTCGGCTTTTTTCTCCGCCGATCCCAACTCCTTCAAACGCTGGTCTATCAACTGACACTTGTCCGGTAGATCGGCGCTGGCCGTATCCAGATCCATCTTCTGCAACTCATCGTTGATCTCTTTGGCTTTCTTCGGATTCTGCTCCGTGAGCCTGGCGACTTCCTTGGCCAGCTGTTCACGTTTGGCGGTGGCTTCCTCCGGCGTGCAGGCCCAGGCGGGGAGGGCGCAAGCGAGGGTGGCGGCGAGGGTGAGTTTCAGCAGGGTTTTCATGGGGGTGGGCCTCGGTTCCGGTTAAGGCGGGTTATCCGGTTGAGGGTTGAGGTCAGGGGAAAGTTCAGCACGCTGGCATCTTTTGTTCACGCAGCTGGCTGATAGCGAATCCGTCAATTGACCGAAAAAGGACGCCAATCTAGTAGGCTGGTATCATTGTGCTATCACTCGCAAATCAGGGATCGACCATGCTGTTCAGGGCCGTCACGGCAAGCCTTCTACTGGCATTGACCGGTTGCACCAACGTCAACGTCGAGCCAGTTGCTCCTCAATACAAAATCTCTCAGCTCTGCATCGAAGAGAACCCGAAAGTGGTGGTGGGCGATTTCGTCGATGGCCTGCAAACGCTTTTGCGCAAGCACAACATCGAAAGTCGCTTGTACGCCGCCCCCATTCCGAGCAGTTGCGAATACCGTCTGACCTACACCGCCATCCGTTCCTGGGACTTTTCCCCGTACTTGTCCGATGCCAGTGTCCGGCTCTTCAAGGGCGATCAACAAATCGGCTTTGGTCAATACCACCTGACCGGTGAGGGCGGCTTCGATCCGTCGAAAGTCGCGCCGGTCGAGGAAAAAATGGGGCCGGTGATCAACCAGTTACTGGGGCAAAACAAATGAGCGCAGCCATGAAAAGTATCCCGGGTCTATTGCTCATGCTGTTGTTGACCGGATGCGGTCATACCAGCTCCAGCCAGCCGTATTTCGAGCCGCCGGCGCCACCGCAGGGCAAAGCGCTGGTTTACATGATGCGGACCCAGGTCATTCAAGGCAGTTTTTATGACAGCGTGTTCAGCATCAATGACAGCGCCGTGGTGGGGCTCAATGACAAAAACTATTCCTGGGTTCTGGTGAGCCCGGGCTTGCATAAGGTCTCAGCCGGACCGCGCCCGCATCCCCGAAACGTGTACTTGAACCTGCAGGTCGAGCCGGGCAAGGAATACTTCGTTGAATACACGCAAGAGTACGCGGCCGAGATGGTCCGGGTGCGGGACGCCAAGGAAGGGAAAGCCATGGTGAAGGGGTATTCGTATATTCCGGTGAAGTAGTCGTACGCGGTAAATGAGTGATCCATCGCCAATCAAAACATTTGATTGGCATGCCTGAGTTAGCGCTTTTCAGCACGTGTCTGCACATACGCAAAAGGGCGACCAACAGGTTGCCCTTTTTATTTGCTCACAGCATTTGCTTGCAAACAATGCGCTCTATCCCCCATGGCAGCAGCTCGAAGAAGCCTTGTCTTCATAGCGATCGTGATGCCTTACCCATTCCATGATTTCTTCTTCATTGCGCCCCTTGGGCGTGAGGTCGAGGTAATTGTAGGCTCCCACCAACATGTCCAATCCTCGGGCATAGGTGGAGTAGGTGTGGAAAATATCGCCAGCTTCGTTGCGATAAAACACGCTCAGGCCGGGGAGTTCTTCCTCGGCACCGTCGGATTTTTCGTAGTTGTAGGTTGCCTTGCCGGCAGCGACATCTTCTGCTCGGGCCGAGACGCCAAAGTCGTAGTTGAAATCGCTGCCTGCTGACGACACCCAATCGAACTTCCAGCCCATGCGCCGTTTGAATGCCTGGAATTCGGCGAATGGCGCGTGGGAAACGGCCACTACGGCCACGTCGTGATGGGCGAGGTGCTGGTTTGCGCCGTCGATGTGGTCGGACAGGAAGGAGCAACCGGGACAACCTTCGTCCCAGCCGTCGGCGAACATGAAGTGGTAAATGACCAACTGGCTGCGACCGCCGAACAGATTGGCCATTTTTAGTTCGCCGTTGGGGCCCTGGAAGCGATAGTCCTGGTCAATTTTCACCCAGGGCAGGGCGCGACGTTCGGCGCTGAGTTTGTCCCGTTCTTTGGTGAAGGCTTTTTCGTGGGCCAAGTGTTGTTTGCGGGCCACGAGCCATTCTTCTCGCGACACGATTTGATGGTTCTGAACGTTCATCGGGTTTTCTCCTGCGCAATGCTGGGAGGTGACTGACACAAGCTTGTCGTTTGACCTGTGCCGATTTCGACATACCGCCGGTCAGCGCCGTTCAAAACCTACGCTGAACGGCTGCGCGTGCTGCCGGTCACAACCTATGAAGGCCATCACATTCACGGGCTTTGGAGGTTGGACAGGATGACGACTTATAACTGGGATTTGATTGAACGCTTGCTGCACGAAGTGCAAAACGCGGCCCCCAGCTTCACGCCGCGGCCCTATGCAGAAGAGTACGCGGCAGAAAAAGGTGCGGAGGGCGAGCAGACTGAAAACCTGGATCACCTGAAAGCGGTGGCCGGTGAATATGAAAAGTTGCTGCTGGAGCGGGGTTATATCGAACCTCGGCCTGAAGAGCAGGGTGGGACCGGTTCGAACTACATGCTGACGCCACGGGGTTCGAGTTTATTGAGCCTGATCGACAGCAGCATTCCTGGCAATGATCATCCACGGCAGGTCCTGGATGAGCAGGAAGATGCGCTCGATGCAGTGACGTTTGATGAGGTGGCGTCCAAGGCGCAGATCGCCTGATTGCGTGGTGAAAGCAAAAGATCGCAGCCTTCGGCAGCTCCTGCCTGTATACACAGAACTCTGTAGGAGCTGCCGAAGGCTGCGATCTTTTGATTCTTAGCTCTGTTTCGCGGCCTTGAGGCACTTCAAATCATTGAAGTCCTTGCGAACCCCTTCGATTTTCTTCAACAACCGCTCACGCTGGGTCGGCTTGCTCTCGGCCATCAAATCCGCGAACAGGCTTAGCGCCTGTGCTTCTGTGTTGGCGTAAGCCTTGCGGTAATCGGCCGTCCATAAACTCTCGCGATTCACCAGAAGTGTCTCGATTCGCTGTGGGAATTCCGGACTCTGACGTTGTGCCACTGCGGCACTGAACTGCTTCTGCCAATGGGCGCGGTTGGCGATCCATTGCGTGTTCTGGTCACCCAAGGCATTCGACCAGGCGACGACACGTTGTCGCTGGGTTGGACTGAGCGGGCCGAGCCAGTCTTTCAAGCGTTTTTCCATGCGCTCGCCGCGCTCCTTGATCTGCTGATCGAGGGACGGTTTCAGGTAATCCTGCTGGCGTTTGCGCTGGTCCTTGGCAAAGGCGTCGTTCATCTCCGCGACTTGCTTGTCATCCAGCCCCTGCAACAACTCGATGGCCGACGGGGTGATTTCCCGTGCGGTCTGGGCGATGGCTTGTTTGGCTTCCTGGGTGCGGGTTTGCAGTGCGGTGTCGGTCACCTGATTGGTCTCAACCATCACCTGCAAACGGTCGAGCCAGTCGAGGTAACCCGGCAGTTGCGTGGTGCAGTGCCAGCTCAGGTGCTCTTTCAGGCGCTCGTTGAACCAGCCTTTTTGCTCGCCGTTCATGTCCAGGTAATCGCTGAGGGTCCACGGAATGATCACGTCGAGGTTGCGATAGGCCAGGCCCACGCGGCTGCAGGCGCCGAGGGCGAGACTGAGGGTGAGGGCGACGGCAATACACTTTAACCAGCGCGACATGGGCGAGTCCTTGCGAAAGCGTAGGTTCTCATGTGAACGCAGGATGAGCCCGCCAGTTCAGCCGATCAATAGAACGCGTGTTCGGCTTTGAGGGTGACGAGTCCGTCGCACTGACTGTTGTGCCCGGAGTAGGCGGAGCAATCGCTGCCGCTGAGGCTTGAGTCGCTGTAGATCAGGTCCAGGTCGATGCCCATGAACGGCCGGGACAGCGTCAACGACCAGTCGGTGAAACTGCCTACATACCCGCCGTCCACCGACACCGGAGTATTGAGCTGGTGGGTGGTGTATTTCATGCTGATCCCGACGCCGAATGGCTGATTGCCGCCCAGGTCGGCGAACACGGTGCTGTTCTGTTTGTCCGGGTCGTTGCTGAAGGCTGCGCCGAAACGGCTGCCCAGCAGGGTCAGGCCGCCGAAGAGTTCCTGGGTGTCGAGGGTGTCCACCTTCGGATAGCTGTAGCGGATCATGCCGACTTCGTATCCGAGGGTTTGGTCGAAGGGTTGTTTAAAACCCATGTAGGAATCGACTTCGAGGTTGTTCCCCTGGCTCAATCCCATGCTCGGTGACCATTGGCCGAAGTAGAAGCCGCTGTCATGGCTCAGGTCGAGGCCGCCGTGAAAGGAGCCGATGGTCGAGGGTTTGACCAGCCCCTGGGCCATGCTGCGACTGGGGGTGGTGCCCAACTTGAGATCGAAGTCCCCCAGTTCACGCTGGAAGATTTGCGCGTTGGCGACCGAAGATGACAGCAGGCCGCTGAGCAAAAACAGAAAGGGTTTGAGCATGCGTCACTCCATGACAGCGAGGAGCAGAAACGAAAAACTGCTGAAACGCTTAATCCAGACGTGTGCAAGCATACCGGCGAATGCTCGGCATCGATGGCCGTTCGTCGATTTTTGAAATATTGATGTATTTATCGGGGGTGTTGCGAGAGGGTTCCAGTCCAAGCGCTTCGAAGCTCAAAGCGCTTACGGACCAGGTGACGCGAGGATCTGTAACGGTGTTACTTTTTGCCGAGCGTGATCTGCTTGGACGGGCCGAACGTCTGGCCGCTGACGCCTTTGGCAATTTGCTGGATCTCGCCACCGGACTTGAGGAACGCAGCAATCTGGTTGTTGATCGATTCGCTGGTTTCAACGGCTGGAGCTGGCTTTGCTTTGCTGTTGGATGCTTTTACACGCATGGCGGCCATTAACCTGTAGAAAATTAACTTGGCCACGCATCGTACAGGAAATACTTGACAATTGCTTGGTAAATATCCCCCTGAAATACACATCACAAAAGCAGGATACGTCGCAAGTTATTATTCGAAATACCCCCGTAACCTGCTGTTTTGAATAAGAACATCAGTGCGTATAAATGGATTTTTGCCTGGCTGGAAGGGGCGAAAATCCGCTGATCGGCCTGACGAATGGCCGGACGCGACCGACAAACCCCAGGAAAATTAAGACCTTCACAGGATTTTTCTCGAGCCTCTTGGTCGGGCGTCGAACGCCGCGTGCAAAAACGGGTAGAATGCCGCCCACGCAATGAGGGTATTGGACATGGCTTTAGTCGGGCGTTACAACAGTTTGCAAGTGGTTAAACACACTAACTTCGGTTTATATCTGGACGGTGGCGCGGATGGCGAAATCCTTCTGCCTAATCGTTATATTCCCAAAGATATTCCCAGCGAAGATGAAGACTGGCTCAACGTTTTTATTTATCTGGACAGCGATGACAAACTTATCGCAACTACCGAAAAGCCGAAAGTTCAAGTCGGTGAATTCGCCAGTTTGAAAGTCGTTGAAGTCAACAGCATCGGTGTTTTCCTGGATTGGGGTTTGCCGAAGGATCTGTTGCTGCCGTATTCCGAAGAAAAGCGTCAGATGACTGCTGGCGAGTATGTCGTGGTGCACGTCTACCTCGACAAGCACACCCGTCGCATCACTGCGACCGCGCGTCTGGACCGTTATCTGGACAAGACCCCGGCCAATTACACACCCGGCCAGGAAGTTGATCTGCTGGTTGCCGAAGCCACCGACATGGGCTTCAAGGCAATCATCAACAACAAGCATTGGGGCCTGATCCACAAGAACGAAATCTTCAAGTTCATGCGCGCCGGCAAGGAAGAGAAGGGCTTCATCAAAGAAGTCCGGGCCGACGGCAAGATCAGCCTGAGCCTGCAACCAGTGGGTGAAGAAGCGGCCACTAGCCTCAACTCGAAGATCCTCGCCAAGTTGCGTGAAAACAACGGCACGCTGCCGGTGAGCGACAAGAGTGACCCGACAGTGATCACCAGCATGTTTGGCGTCAGCAAGGGCAACTTCAAAAAAGCCATTGGTGCGCTGTACAAGAATGGCCAGATCGTTATTCACGCCGATCGCATTGAACTGAGCTGATCCCACGCCGGCCTTTGCTTTAACTGTCGAGTCATTGCCATGGATTGTGTTGACGAGGTGATCCAGTGAGCGCCACTCGGCGTAGCGCCGATGCGTTTGCCCTGCAAGTGATGATGGGGTTGTGCCTGATCTGGGGCGTGCAGCAGGTGATGATCAAGTGGGCGGCGCCTGACATCGCGCCGGTCATGCAGGCTGCGGGGCGGTCGGGTATTTCTGCGTTGCTTGTAGGATTGCTGATCTGTTGGAAGGGCGGCTGGGATCAGGTAGGCAAGACGTGGCGCGGTGGACTGCTGGCCGGAGCGCTGTTTGGACTGGAGTTCTTCTTCATTTCCGAAGGCCTGCAATTGACCACGGCTGCGCACATGTCGGTGTTCCTTTACACGGCGCCGATCTTCACCGCGCTGGGCGTGCACTGGCTGTTGCCGAGCGAACGCTTGAGGCCCGTCCAGTGGTTGGGCATTTTTCTTGCCTTTATCGGGATTGCCATCGCGTTTGCCGGTGGCGTGTCGTGGGACAACCTCGATCGCCGCATGTTGATGGGCGATGCGCTTGGCGTATTGGCCGGCGCCGCTTGGGGCGCAACCACCGTCGTGGTGCGCGCTTCGCGCTTGTCGGAAGCACCGGTGACGCTCACGTTGTTCTACCAACTGATTGTCGGTTTCGTCGGTTTGCTGCTGATCGCGATGCTCAGTGGCCAGGTCACCCACGTCAGCCTGACCACCGTGGCGGTGGCCAGTGTGCTATTCCAGGGACTGGTGGTGTCGTTCTTCAGCTACCTGACCTGGTTCTGGTTGCTGCGTCGCTATCTGGCGGCGAACCTGGCGGTGTTTTCGTTCATGACGCCGTTGTTCGGCGTCACGTTCGGCGTGGTATTGCTGGGCGAAGCGCTGAGCCTCAACTTCGTCATCGGTGCCGTGCTGGTGCTGCTCGGCATCACGTTTGTCAGCGCTGAACAGTGGGTGCGCCGTCGTTTGCGCAAAGCCCTCGGCCAGCGCTGACCGGACGGAGCAACAGACCACCAGCGATAAGCAGACCGCTGCCCGCCACGATCAGCGCCGGCTGCAAACCGCCGCTGAAATGGCTGCTCAATGCGGCCAGCAACGGTCCGGCAAGTTGACCCACGGCGAAACACGCGGTCAGCAGTCCTGCGTTGCGCTGGGTGGCGTGGGGCGCCAGTTCCCGCGAGCGTTGCATCACCAGTTGCATGCAGGCCAGGAACGGCGTGCCACACAGCAATACACCCAGCGCCAGGCCTGACCCGCTGCCCAACAGACACGCGAACACACCAGCGGCTTGCAGCCACAACGTAGCCATCAGCCAATGACGGGTGGCGTTCGGGTTGTGCCGACGAAGACTCACCAGCACCACACCGATGGCCGACGCCAGACCAAAGCAGGGCCAGAACAGATCGGCTTGCCACTGGCCATGGAACTGCGCGTTGGCCATCTGCGAGAGGAAAGTGGCCGGAATGATGTAGCCCAGACCGTACAAGCAGTAGATCCCCCCCAAACGGCCGATCCCCTGGTCGCCCGAACCGGTAGCGCTGGCGGCGACTGCCACGGAGGCGGACGGTTGCGGCAGGAAGGGCAAAATCCCCAAAAGCATCACCAGTGCGACACCGGCGTATACCAGCCACAAGGTTGCAGAGGTCTGACCCAACAGATTCGAGCCCAACGCCAACAATCCTGTGAGAAAGATCCCCAGACCCGGTCCGGCAAATACCACTGCGCCAAGCCGAGGTCGACCGGCTGCCGCGGCCAGTGGCTGGCTCAATGCGGTGATCATCACCAGCACCCAGGCGCTGGCCACGCCCGTGCCGAAACGCAGCAGCAGATGCGACCAGAAGCCATTGGCCCAGAACGAGGCGAGGGTGAGTAATACGCACAACCACAACCCGCCCAGCAACCGCTGCCGGACTTGCTCGGGACGCCGGCAGAACATTGCGTCCACGGCGCCGACGAAGTACCCAAGGTAGTTGGCTGCGGCAATCAGACCAGCGGCCGTGAGGTCGACCTGACCTTCGCTGAGCAGGTGTGGCAATTGCGGGGTGAGGGCGAATCGCCCGATGCCCATGGCCATCATGAGCGCGATAAAACTGGCGAGTAAGCGAATCAGCGGGGACATAGTCTGAGTTCCGGCAGGGGATCAATGACCGTCAGGCTAGGACTGATTGACTTTCTTTAGAAATGAATAATAGTGAGTAACTTGTTCTGATTTGGAGAATGTCGTGGAATTCAGCCAACTGCGGATCTTCCAGGCGGTGGCGGAAGAGGGCTCGATTACCCGTGCTGCCGAACGACTGCATAGGGTGCCGTCGAATCTGTCGACCCGCCTTAAACAGCTTGAGGAGCAGCTCGGCGTAGAACTTTTCTTGCGCGAGCGTCAGCGTTTGCAGTTGTCTCCTGCGGGAAAAGTTTTGCTGGACTACACCGCGAAGCTGTTCAACCTGCGCAACGAAGCGCAAGCGGCGGTGCAGGGCGGGCAACCGGCGGGCGATTTCGTGCTGGGTACGATGTACAGCACCGCGGCCATTTACCTTCCACAACTGTTGGCCCGGTATCACCGCACTTACCCGGCGGTGAACCTGCAAGTCCAGTCCGGGCCCAGCGGAGAGCTGCTGGAGGGCTTGCTCACCGGTCGTCTCGATGCGGCGCTGGTGGATGGCCCGCTGGAGTTGGCCGGGCTCGATGGCGTGCCCTTTCGCGAAGAGCGCCTGGTGCTGATCAGCGAAGCCGATCATCCGCCGGTGCGCAGCGCGCTGGATGTGCAGGGGCGCTCGGTGTTTACCTTTCGCCAGGGCTGTTCTTACCGGACGCGTCTGGAAGCCTGGTTCGCCCATGATCACGCGGCCATGGGGCGGGCGATGGAAATCGAATCCTACCCCGGAATGCTCGCCTGCGTGATTGCCGGTTCGGGGGTGGCGCTGATGTCGGAGTCGATGCTGGCCAGCCTGCCGGGTCGTGAAAGTGTGGCGGTGCACCCGTTGGCCGAGCCCTTCGCCACGGCGACGACCTGGCTGATGTGGCGCAAAGGCATGGTCGGGGCCAATCTTAATGCGTGGATCGAGCAGCAACAGGCGGTCTATCCGACGGAGGTAACGCCGGCCCGAGCAATTGCCTGAACGAATGGTCAGGTATTTGGATCAATTCAGTAACAGATCATTGTGGATTTTGCCGAGCATTAGGTAGGACTTAGGACTATTATCAGTGCGAAGGGGCTACAGAATTTCAGCCGCTCGGCACTACCCTGAAGGGGGCACCATGAAAGAGAAAATCCAAAACTGGCTGCATGACCTGGGT
Organism: Pseudomonas sp. NFX71; assembly: GCF_048079215.1. Taxonomy (NCBI): domain Bacteria; kingdom Pseudomonadati; phylum Pseudomonadota; class Gammaproteobacteria; order Pseudomonadales; family Pseudomonadaceae; genus Pseudomonas; species Pseudomonas sp. NFX71. Next base: position 3,591,691 of record NZ_CP182230.1, read on the forward strand.
GTCGCACTCGGTTTAATCGAACCGCCTCTGCAACCTGTGCCTATTCGCACCGACGACGAACAGCGTCGCCGCCAGCCGCGCCGCCGGTAACGAAGGGCCGAAGGGCTGTTGTGGCGAGGGGATTTATCCCCGTTGGGCTGCGGAGCAGCCCTAAGACCGTTCAACCGGGTTATATCTGGCGGACCATCTCAGGCGGATTACGACTGCTTCGCAGCCGAACGGGGATAAATCCCCTCGCCACAATCTTGTTTGCCAATTGGGGCGCGTTTGCGAACCCGACTCAATCCCGCGCGATCTCCATCAAAAACCGACTCAAATCGTTCGCCGTCCTGGCGGTCGTGAGCATCCGGTCTTCCTCCGCCGTAAACGCCGTCAACCCAAACTCATCTTCCAGATGGAAGATAAGGTCTTCGATGTCCGCTTTATCCAACCCTAATTCCATCAGGCTGGCGTGATCGTCGACGTCATCCTGGCGCTCCAGCAGGCGGCTGATGAAACAATGCACAGCGGCACGTACGTCGGCTCTATTCATGAGGGTTCTTCAAGGGCGTTGGTATTGTTGTTCCCTGCGCTGAGTACAGCAGTTTTCAGGCGTGCGAGCGCTGCCACTCGTCAATCATGTTGCGCAAATGTTCCCCGGAAAAACTCCCGAAATGACCGCCATGCACGGTGCGGATCGGCAATTCGTGCAAGCGTTGCAGGCTGCGCGCGTAGTCATTGAGGTCGGAGTGGTAGGCGTCCTCGATCAGCGGCCCGTCGTAGATAATGTCGCCACTGAACAGTGTCTCGGTTGCCGCCTCATACAGGCTGATGCCACCCGGTGAATGCCCGGGTGTGTGCAGCACCTGCAACACGCGATTGCCCAGATCCAGTACATCCCCATCCTCAATCATCCCCGTGGCCGGTGCGGCTTTCACCCGGTATTCGGCGTAGCACAGCGGGCAATCGGGATGAGCCTCGAACATGTCGTCGCCGACGAATGCCCGGCTCAAATCGTTTTCGCCGTCAGGTGCCTCAAGGATATCGGCCTCGGCGGGATGCACCAGGCGTTCGGCAAATTCGTGATGGCCGGCGATGTGGTCGAAATGGCAATGACTGGCCACGGCCACCAGCGGCCGTTCGGTAATCCACGGCAATTGCTCGCGCAGGCTCACCAGCCCGGAGCCGCTGTCCAGCAGCAGGTCCTTGTCGCGGCCCTGAATGTGCCAGAGGTTGCAGCGGTAGAACGGACGGATGTAAGGCTCGTGGATCAGGCGGATGCTGTCGCTGAGCTGTTTGACCTCGAACCACTGATCGCGAGAAACAATCTTCATCAAAGGTTTTCTCCAGGCGAAAAAAACGGGTGTGGCAACCGACGCCACACCCGTCGAAGAAAGCATCAAGTCGTTATGTTCAGCTTAGGCGGCGCTGGCCGCCACTGCCGGGCGACGGGACAGCAAGCTGACCAGCACGAAGCTCACCAGACTCACGCCGAGGCTGTAGTAGATCGGGGTGTTGGCGTCCATGCCATCCTTGATCATGAACAACAGCGCGGTGGCGAAGCCCATGCCCATGCTGGCGATCGCGCCAGCGGTGGTTGCGCGTTTCCAGAAGATTGCACCCATCAGCGGAATCAGCATGCCGCCCACCAACAGGTTGTAGGCCAGGGTCAATGCGCTGATTACATCGTTGACTACCAAAGCGATGCCGAGTACCGCAATGCCGGTCAGCAGGGTAAACAGGCGGTTAACGTTCATGTTGGATTGTTTGCCACCACGCAGTTTCGGCAGCAGGTCTTCGGTCAGGGTGGTGGATGCGGCAAGCAGGCCGGCGCTGGCGGTGGACATCATGGCAGCCAGGGCTGCAGCGATCACCAAGCCACGGATGCCGTCCGGCAGCGAGACTTTGACGATAGCGGCAAAAGCGTTGTTGACGTTGTCCAGATCCGGGATCAGTACGTGAGCGGCCATGCCGATCAGTGCACAGACCAGACCGTAGATGATGCAGTAGATGCCCGCGGAGGTACCGGCATACTTCGCAACTTTTTCGCTTCGTGCGGTGAACACCCGTTGCCAGATGTCCTGGCCGATCAGGATGCCGAAGAAGTAAATCATGAAGTAGGTGATGATGGTGTCCCAGCCGATGCTGGTGAAGCTGAAGCTGGCCGCCGGCAATTGTGCAACCAGTTGATCCCAGCCACCCACTCGGTACAAGCAGATGGGCAGCAACAGGAACATCAGGCCGACGGTCTGGATACCGAACTGGACGATGTCGGTCAGTGTCAGCGACCACATGCCGCCGATGGTCGAGTAGATCACCACCACACCACCGCCGAGAATCACCGACAACCAGAACGGAAGGCCGAACAACACTTGCAGTACGGTGCCGATTGCCAGGATCGAGGTCACACCGATCATCAGCGCATAGGCCAGCATGATGCTCGCGCTTGCGGTACGAGCCATCGGGTTATAGCGCTTTTCCAGCACTTGGGTAACGGTGAATACCTTCAGCTTCAGCAGCGGCTTGGCGAGGAACAGATTCAGCGCCACGATCCCGCAGCCCAGTGCGGCGCAGAGCCAGAAACCGGAGATGCCATGAACATAACCCAGACGCACGGTGCCCACGGTGGATGCGCCGCCCAGAACGGTGGCAGCCATGGTGCCCATGTACAGGGTCGGGCCGAGGTTGCGACCGGCGACCAAGTAGTCTTCGTTGGTCTTGGCCTTGCGCATGCCGAAGTAGCCGAGTACCAGCATCGCGGCGGCGTATATGAGAACGACGAATAAATCCAATGCCATGATGGCGTGTCTCCGATTGTCTTTTTTATGGTGAGGCGAAAATCAATGTGGCAATCAGGCCGCTTTTTGTGGCGAGGGAGCTTGCTCCCTCGCCACAGAGGTTCCGTTGATCACCGTTTGTGTCGAATCAGGCGGCTTGTCGCAACGCCGGTTTACCGAGCGAATCCGTGCCCTTGCTGCGTGGATCATTCGGCCCGAACACCGCAGCCGGTTCCGGGAACAGGCTCAGCAGCGCCAGGTACACCACCGAGGCCAGGCCAAGGGTCACCGGCAGGCTGATGTCGATGCCACCCGCCAGGTTGCCGAGTACACCTACGAACTGCCCTGGCAGGTTCACAAAGCACAGACCGACCAAGGCACTCGGGATCCAGGCACCCAGCCCACGCCAGTTCCAGCCATGGGTGAACCAGTAACGACCGCCTTTCTCGCCGCGGGTGAACACTTGCAGGTCATCCGGGCAATAGAAGCCGCGACGCACCAGCAGACCGATGATCATGATCACCATCCATGGGGTGGTGCAGGTGATGATCAGCACGGCGAAGGTCGACACGCTCTGCACCAGGTTCGCCGCAAAGCGTCCGATGAAGATGAAGGCAATCGACATCACACCGATCAACAGGGTGGCCTTGACTCGCGACAGCACCCGCGGGAACACGCTGGACATGTCCAGCCCGGTGCCATACAGCGAGGTGGTGCCCGTGGACATGCCGCCGATCACCGCGATCAGGCACACCGGCAGGAAGAACCAGCTCGGCGAGACGGCCAGCAGGCCACCGACGTAGTTGTTCGCCGCGATGTAGTCCGGCGCCTTGATCGCGACGATGGTCGCGGTGGCGAGGCCGAACAGGAAGGGGATGAACGTTGCGATCTGCGAGATCACCACGGCAGCCATGATCCGGCGCTTGGAGGTGTCACGCGGGATGTAGCGCGACCAGTCACCGAGGAACGCGCCGAAGGAAATCGGGTTGCTCATCGCCACCAGCGCGGCGCCGATAAAGGCGGCCCAGAAGCCCGGTTGACCCATGCTCACGGTGCCGGCGTAATTCACATCGAAAGGACCGGCGAACGCGAAGAGCCCCAACAGGAACAACAGGCTGGCGCTCCATACCGCGATCTTGTTGACCCACAACAGGAAGCGGAAACCGTAGATGCACACCGTCAGCACCAGGATCGCGAACAGACCGTAGGCCAGGCCCAGGGTCAGGTCGGTTTCCGGCAGGCCGATCAGGCGTTTGGCACCACCGATCAGCGCATCACCCGAACTCCACACCGAGAGCGAGAAGAAGGCGATGGCGGTCAGCAGCGACAGAAACGACCCGACGATCCGCCCGTGCACGCCGAAGTGTGCACCGGAAGACACGGCATTGTTGGTGCCGTTGATCGGGCCGAACAGGCCCATGGGCGCGAGGATCAGCGAACCCAGCAACACGCCCAGCACAATCGCGCAGACGCCCGCCTGAAAGGACAGGCCGAACAGCACCGGGAAACTGCCGAGCACGGCGGTGGCAAAGGTGTTGGAACCGCCGAAGATCATCCGGAACAAGTCCGTCGGGCCTGCGGTGCGTTCGTTGTCCGGGATCTGTTCGACCCCGTAGGTTTCAATATGCGTAAGGCTTTGGTCGTTGTTGTTGTTATTCATGATCTGCTCCGATCATAAAGGCGCGCTCATCGTGTGTGAGCGTCACCTGTTTGGCTAAGGGATTGGCAGCCCTTCCGGCATCGCGGACAAATGTTCGTGGCAGGCCAGCCATGGGCCTTGTTGTTCTTGGCCAGACGCTTGTTTCTTGAAAACAATCGTCTCGCGCTCCTGGCTGAAGTGTTGCTCCCCTTGCATGCGCAGCTCGGTGGCCACGTCATGGATGAAAATCGCCACGTCACCCTGCAGGCTGACGAAGGCGTTGCTCGAGGTGCACGACAGCACCTCGAAGCCATCCTCCGAACGCCAGGTGTCCCACAACGCCTGATAGGCATCGCGCGACAGCAGCGGCTGCTCGAGGGTGTAGAAGACGAAGCTGGCATCGGCGCTGAACGCGCCGAAGTAGGCTTCGCGATCGTTACGGGCAAAGGCGGACACCAGATCGGCGGCGGCCTTCAAAACCTGATCACGTTCGTTCATGACCGATCCTCAGCGGTGGACCACGCCAGGCAGTACGCAGAGCATTTCGTACAGCAGGTTGGCGGCCAGCAGCGAGGTGTTGCCGGTGGTGTCATAAGCGGGCGAGACTTCTACCAGATCGCAACCGACCAGGTCGAGGCCTTGGCAGCCTCGAACGATCTCGATCGCCTGAATGGTCGTCAGACCACCGATTTCCGGGGTGCCGGTCCCCGGTGCCCAGGCCGGGTCGATGCCATCAATGTCGAAACTCAGGTACACCGGACCGCCGCCGACTTTCTCGCGCACTTCGGCCATCAATGGTGCCAGGGATTTGTGCCAGCACTCTTCGGCCTGAACCACACGGAAACCCTGGTTACGGCTCCAGTTGAAGTCGTCAGCGGTGTAGCCCTGCGCACGCAGACCGATTTGCACGACGCGGTCCGGGTCCAGAAGACCTTCTTCGACGGCGCGACGGAAGGTGGTGCCATGGGCGATCTTCTCGCCAAACATGTGATCGTTCACATCGGCGTGGGCGTCGATGTGCACCAGGCCGACCTTGCCATGCTTCTTGTGGATGGCACGCAGGATCGGCAGGGTGATCGTGTGGTCGCCGCCCAGAGTCAGGGGGATCACATCGTGTTCGAGGATTTTGTGGTAGGACTCTTCGATGATCCGAACGGCATCCAGTAGGTTGAAGGTGTTGATGGCCACGTCGCCGATGTCGGCAACCGACAGTGAATCGAACGGCGCTGCGCCGGTCGCCATGTTGTACGGGCGGATCATCACGGATTCGGCGCGGATGTCACGCGGTCCGAAACGGGTGCCGGGACGCAGGGAAGTACCGATGTCCAGCGGCACGCCTACGAAGGCAGCGTCCAGACCGGCAGCGGTCGGTACATGGGGGAGTCGGAGCATGGTGGCGATGCCGCCGAAGCGCGGCATTTCGTTGCCGCCCAGTGGTTGGTGAAGAATCTTGTCCACGGGTAAGGCCTCATCGTCGTTGTTTTATTTATGTCGGTTGCGCAGAACCGGGGAGGTTCGGGCACCGCTAGGGACCGATTCTGCGAAATGCAGTGGTCGGGAAGAATCGCTACGGGCAAATACTTAGTTCAGATTTTTCTAAACTAATGGTTGGCACGACGATAGACTTGCGGCCATGTGCCGCACTCCTGTGGCGAGGGGATTTATCCCCGTTGGGTGGCGAAGCCGCCCCAAACCCTGCAAACCGGAGCTTCAGATACACCGCATACACTGGGTTTACGACTGCTGCGCAGCCGAACGGGGATAAATCCCCTCGCCACAGGATTGAAATTCGATTGGTGTTTGGAGTGCCCCCATGGCCAACGCTTTACCCGACCTGAAACTGTTACGCATCTTCGTCAGCGTGGTCCGTCATCAGGGGTTCGCCAACGCGCAGCAAGAGCTCAACCTCTCGACCTCGGCGATCAGCACCTACATGAGCCAGCTCGAAGCGGCCCTTGGCCTGGTGCTGTGCCATCGCGGTCGGGGCGGTTTCAGCCTGACCAGCAAAGGCGAATTGTTCCACCAGGAAACCCTGCGCTTGCTCGGCGAACTCGAAGGTTTCGAGCAATACGCGGCGGCGCTGAAGGGTGAACTGCGCGGCACGCTGAACCTCGGCGTCATCGACTCCACCGTCAGCGACAAGGCCTTGCCTTTCGCCGAGGCCATCGGCGCCTACAGTCAGGAACACCCGGCGGTGCATTTGCACCTTTCGGTGATGAGCCCGTACGAACTGCAACTCGGCGTGCAGGACAACCGTCTCGACCTCGCCATCGGCGCGTTTTCCACGCGCATGAGCGGGCTGGTCTATATGCCGCTGTACCGTGAACAACACTGGTTGTACTGCAGCAGCCGCCATCCGCTGTTCACCGAGCGACGCATCCCCGAGCAAGTCATCACCCAGCAACGCATGGTGGGGCGCGGTTACTGGAGCCAGGCCGAACTGGCGCGCCATGGCTTCAAACACAGCGCCGCGACCGTGGAAAGCATGGAGGCGCAACTGATCCTGGTGCTGTCCGGCGCCTACATCGGTTATCTGCCGGAGCATTACGCCCAGGCCTGGGCAGACAAGGGGGACTTGCGCGTGTTGCTGCCGGCGACCTTCGGCTACCAGGCGCCGTTCTCGATGATCGTGCGCCGGGGGCGCAGTCGCGAACCGTTGATCCAGACCTTCCGCGATTTGCTCAAAGCACAGCTCAATCAGGTTTGAAACCATGTCCAGAATCCAGTGTGCCCGCTGCCTGCGTCCGCAAACCCATTGCCTGTGCCCTCTGATCCCGAGCCTCGACAGCCGCACTCGGGTGTTGTTGCTGCAACATCCGAGCGAAGTGAACCATGCGCTGAACACCGCGCGGTTGGCGGCATTGGGGTTGAAGAATGCCGAGTTGATGGTGGGTGAGGTGTTCGACGATTTGCCGGCACTGTTGAATCAGCCGGGCTATCAGGCGCGGCTGTTGTTTCCTGGCGAGGAGGCTCAACCGCTGCAGGCGTACGCGGCAAACGATCAGCCGCTGTTGCTGGTCGTACCGGACGGCACTTGGCGCAAGGCGCGTAAAATGCTGCACCTCAATCCGCTGTTGGCGGCGTTGCCCCGAGTGACTCTGGTGGAGGGCGGCGTGTCGCGGTATCGCTTGCGCAAGGCGCCGGGACCAGGGGCGCTGTCGACGGTGGAGGCGATTGTTCAGGCGTTGCAGGTGCTGGAAGCGCCTGTCAGTTTCGAGCCGTTGTTGAAACCGTTCGAGGCGCTGATCGAGGGACAGATTGCGGCGATGGGGGAGGAAATCTTCCAGCGTAATCATGGCGACAGATAAGTCGTGTCTGTACCGGCCCCATCGCTAGCAGGCTAGTTCCCACACTGGATCTGTGGCGTTCACAAGTTCCCTGTGGGAGCTGGCCTGCCAGCGATAGCCATTGCACAGCCAATGAAGATTCCGGCCGGATCTATCGCTCCCGCATCGCCTCGGTCCGGGCTTTAAGCACCGGTTTCAGCAGGTAATCCAGCACACTTTTCTCACCGGTGATGATGTCCACAGTGGCCACCATCCCCGGAATGATCAGCAGCGGTTTCACATCCCCACCCAAGTGATTTTTATCGGTGCGCACCTGAATCAGATAAAAGCTGTTGCCCTTGTCATCCGTAATTGTGTCCGCACCAATCAACTCCAGCTTCGCGCTCAACCCACCGTAAATCGTGTAGTCGTACGCACTGAACTTGACCATCGCTTTCTGCCCCGGATGCAGGAACGCCACGTCCTGCGGGCGCACCTTGGCCTCGATCAGCAGGTTTTCCTCGATGGGCACGATTTCCACCATGTCGCTGCCCGGCTGGACCACGCCGCCGATGGTGTTGACCTTCAGCACCTTGATAATCCCGTGCACCGGCGACACCACCGTCGTGCGGCTCACTCGGTCATCAATGGCAATGCTCGACGCGGTGATTTTCGACAGATCGGTACGTTTCTCATTGAGCTCTTTCGCCGCGTCCGAACGGAAGGATTGTTCCGATTCGTCGATCTTGCTTTTGATCTCGTTGATCGCCGATTCCGCACGGGGAATCGCCAGCGTCGTGGCATTCAGTGAGCCGCGAATCTCCACCGCGCTGCGTTTGAGCCGCAGGATTTCCACGGGCGAAACCGCCCCGGTACCCACCAGCGGCGCGGACATGTTCATCTCTTGTTGCAGCAGCGCCAGGCTGGAACTGAATTGACTCTGTTTCGAGCGAAACTCCGCCAGTTCCTGGGTTTTCTGCCGCAGTTGTTCGGTCAGCGTGCGCTGTTCGCTGGCCAGGCGACGTTGCCGTTGTTCGTACAGCGAGCGCTCGTCCTCGGCCACTTGCGGGGCCTTGGCGATCACCTCCGGCGACAACTTGAACGGCCGCCCCTCGGCCTCGGCGGACAGGCGTTCGACCTGCGCGGTCAACGCGTAACGATCGGCCTCGCTTTCACCCTTGTTCGACAGAAACCGTGTGTCATCCAGGCGCAGCAGCGTGTCGCCCTTGTTCACCATTTGTCCTTCGCGCACAAAGATCTCGGTGACGATGCCGCCTTCCAGGTTCTGGATCACCTGCACCTTGCTCGACGGAATGGCCTTGCCTTCACCCATGGTGACTTCCTGCAACACCGCGAACCTGGCCCAGACCACGGCGCTGATGATCAGCGCGGCGGCGAGCCATACGGTGATCCGCGACCAGCGCGGGGAATCCTGCAACGAGGCGCCGGCGGTTTCCGGCATGAACTCGCTTTCGGCACTTTTGCTGAAGCTGTCGAAGTAGCCGCGTGAACCCTGTGAAGATGCCATAAGCGGACTCCTAGACGGCCGCAGAGCCGACACGGCCCTTGCGCAGTGCATCGATGACCGCTTCTTTCGGACCGTCGGCGACGATCCGCCCGTTGTCCAGTACCACCAGCCGGTCCACCAGGCTGAGCATCGAGGTGCGGTGGGTCACCAGCAGCAGGGTTTTGCCCTGGACCCAACCGTGAAGTTTTTGCCGAAGGACATCTTCGCTGCTGTTGTCCATGGCGCTGGTAGGTTCGTCGAGCAGCATGATTGGCGGGTCGAGCAACAAGGCGCGTGCCAGCAACACCGCCTGACGCTGACCGCCGGAGAGCAATTGCCCGCGTTCGCCGACAGGCCGGTCAAAGCCTTGTGGATGTTGCCGCGCGAGTTCGGTCACGCCGGTCAGTTCGGCCACTTCCAGCATCCGCGAGTCGCTGATGTAACGCGCGCCGAGGGTCAGGTTGTCGCGCAGGCTGCCGGCCAGCAGCGGCAGGTCGTGGGCCACGTAACCAATCTGTTGGCGAAGGTCGGCGACGTCCAGTTGCCGCAGGTCCAGGCCATCGAGCAGCAACTGGCCTTCCTCCGGTTCGTAGAAACCCATGATCAGACGCCCCAAGGTGCTTTTGCCCGAGCCGCTGCGCCCGATGATGCCGACCCGTTCACCGGGTTTCAGGCTGAAACTGATGTTGGCCAGCGCTGGCGCGTTCTGGCCGTTGTAGTGAAAGGTCACGCCGCTGACGTCGAGTGCGCCTTGCAGTTGCGTGCGTTCCAGCGGCCGCTGTTTCGCGTCGCGTTCTTGCGGAAGCGACATCAGCGCATCGGTGCTTTTCATGGTCAGTTGCGCTTGCTGATAGCGGGTGATCAGCCCGGCGATCTGCCCCAGCGGTGCGAGCACGCGACTGCCCAGCATGTAGGTCGCCACCAGTGCGCCGACGCTGAGGTTGCCGGCGATGATGCTGTAGACCCCGGCGACGATGGTCGCCATGCCGGAGAACTGCTGGATGAACAGCGTACCGTTGGTGGCCAGCGCCGAGAGGTTGCGCGCATGACTGTCGAGGCGGGTGAGGGCGCCGTGGGTGCTTTCCCATTTGTGCTGGCGCTCGCTTTCGGCGCTGCAGGCCTTGAGGGTTTCCAGGCCGCCGAGGGTTTCGATCAGCAGGGCCTGGCGTTCGGCGCCGAGTGCCAGGCTTTTTTGCACGGTGTCGCGCAGGCGCACCTGAATCACCATGGCGAACAGAATGGTGATCGGGAATGCCAGCAACGGAATGACCACCAGCCAGCCACCGAGCAGGCCGATCACCACCAGCATCAGTACGGCGAATGGCAGGTCGATCAGGCTGGTCAGCGTGACGGCGGTGAGGAATTCGCGCAGGCCCTGGAAGTCATGGATGCTTTGGGCAAAACCGCCGATGGTCGCCGGGCGCGCTTTCATCGACATGCCAGTGATGCGTTCGAACAGCGTTGCGGACAGGATCACGTCGGTTTTCTTCCCGGCGGTGTCCAGCAAGTGTGCGCGAACCACCCGCAGCGCCAGCTCGAAACCGGTGCCGATCAGCAAACCGATGGACAGCACCCACAAGGTTGAAGTCGCCTGGTTCGGTACCACCCGGTCGTAAGTCTGCATCACGAACAGCGGCACCATCAGCCCCAGCAGGTTGATCAGGAAACTCGCGAGGATTGCATCGCTGTACAGCCATTTCGACAGCTTCAAGGTGTCGCGGAACCACGCCTCCACCCGTGGCACCAGCGGCGAACGCAAGTCTTCGAGTTCATGCCGTGGCCGGGCGAACAAGGCCTGGCCGCTGTAGTTTTCGGCCAGTTCTTCACGGCTGACCCACTGCTCGCCACCGTCGGCTTCGCTCGGCAGAATCAGCAAGCGGCCGTCATCGCCGAAGCGACGCAGGATGGCGGTGCGGCCGTTGTTGAGGATCAGCATCACAGGCAGGTTGAGCGCGGAAATGTCTTCCAGGTCACGGCGCAACAGCCGCGCCTGCAAACTGGCCCGGGCCGCTGCGCGTGGCAGCAGGTCCAGGCTCAAGCGTTGGTGTGCCATTGGCAGCCCGGCACTCAGGCTGGCACGACTGACCGTCGCGCCATGAAGTTTGCAGAGGATCAGCAGACCGTCCAGAAGCGGGTCATCGAAGCTCAGCCGCGGATCGACACCGGTGTTGCCGGGTTCCATGCTGGTCACATTGATCGCTCCATTGCACTACCGCAATTCAGGCAGACGGGCTTCGTTCTTCACTTCGGTCCGGGCGATCGCATCGGCTGGCAGCACCACCCGTTGTTTGCTCAGCAACTGGCCCATGTTCGCCAGCACGCGGTACATCGAGTACTCCTCGGTGTAGCGCACTTCGGTGTAGCGGCGATTGGCGTTGTACAGCTCGTTTTCGCTGTCGAGCACGTCCAGCAGGGTCCGTTGGCCGAGGCCGAACTGGTCCTGGTAGGCCGCACGAACGCGGGTGGTGGTTTCCGCGTATTCGCGGGCGGTCGGGGTTTGTTTCCGGGCGTTGAGCATGGCGTTCCACGCCAGGTGGATGTTCTCGTTGAGCTGGCGCAGGGCGTTGTTGCGGATGTCCATGGCCTGATTGATCTTGTGTGCGTCGGAAGCCAGCCTTGCCTTGTCGCTGCCGCCACGGAACAGGTTGTAGTTCATCACGACGCCGACGCGCCATTCGTTGTCGTGGCCTTCTTCGCCGGCGATGTTGTTGTTTGCCCCCACCGCGGCTTCAGCGTCGAAGCGTGGGTAGAACGGCGACTTGGCGACTTCGTACTGGCTCTCGGCCGATTGCACATCCGCCTGGGCCGATTTCAGGTACGGGTTGTTGTCGACCATGCTCTGTTGGGCATCCTGGATCGTGGCCGGCAATTCGCCCTTGATCGACGGCAGTGTTTCCAGTTCATCGGGCATGCGCCCTGTCACGGCATAGAAATTCGCTTCGGCATCGGCCAGATCGACTTCGGCAGTATCGAGGTTGTTCTCCGCGAGTGCCCGGCGAGCCACGGATTGATCGGAGTCGGCGTTGCTGCCGATACCGCGCTGGGTGCGCAGGCCGATCTGGTCGTTGACCCGCAGGTGCGCCTGCAGGTTGTTCTTGGCCAGGGTCACCAGTTCGCGGCGCTTGAGCACTTCGAGATAGACCTCGATGGTGCGCAGGGCCAGGTCCTGCGCGGTGCCCTGAGCGTAATAGGCCCGGGAGTTGACCACGCCTTTGGTGCGCTCGACTTCGTTGGATGTGTTGAAACCATCGAAGAGCATCTGCCGCAAGCGCAGTTCCGATTGGGTGTAGTTCAGAATCTCGGTGTGGTGATTGCCGAAGGCGCGGGTGTTGGTGTTGTCGCTGTACCCGCGCCCGTAGCCGGCATTCAGGTCAACAGAGGGATAAAAACCGCCCTTGGCGACTTTCACGTCCTCATCCGCCGACAGGCGGCTGTCTACACGTGAGGCGAGTTCCGGGTGGGTGGCGATGGTGCTCTGGATCGCCTCGGTCAACGACATGGCTTGAGCCTGAGAAGTGCAGGCCATGGCCAATAGAATCGCACTGCAAACGGGGGTCAATCGGCGCATGTATACATCTCCCTGAAGTCCCAATGGTGCTTATCAGTCGCCAAATATTTGACGGCATTTATGGGTGAAACCGTTTCATACTTGTAACATCAGAGCTAAGAACATTCTCAAAAGAACCTTAGAAGTTTTTCTCATAACTGTTATGTCAAAAAAAACTTATGCGCTCTGAAAAATCCAGCACATTGTTCAATCCGAAAGCCCTTGATTTACGAGCCTTAGGGAGCTTCTTGAGGGCTGGGAAAAGTTCAATCCACTTATCGATGTGGGGCGAAGAAGTGCTGGAGGGGAGGGATGCGCTACGGTTTTTTGGGTGACGGTTTTTTGTCACTCGTTGGTTCAAAACCGTTACGCATTGCCCGTAGGTAAGGTTGTTTCGCAACAGCATTCCGATGTAATTGATTGCATTGGGTTTTATGCCGAATCGAGACACTTCGCCCATGGGCGACACGCTTGGCGAGAAGTCGCCAGGGCAGCGGCTTGTTCAGGCAAGCCGCCGCCCGGTAGACGTTCCGCCGGTCACCCGCTCACGGCATGAGCACGTTCTTCGCAATCAACAGGATGCCGACAGCGGTTGGCAGCGGAGGAAATGCACATGGCAACGCTCATCGGTATCGTCACTAAGGTCATTGGTCAGGTGTTCGCGCAAGCGAGCGACGGCACCCGACGTGCCTTGATCGAGGGGGACAGGCTGTACGCCGGCGATCAACTGGTCACCGGTGCCGAAGGCGCGGTGGCGGTGCATCTGCAAAATGGCCAGGAACTGACCCTCGGGCGTGGCAGCAGCCTGCAAATGAATTCGCAGCTGCTCGCGCATCAGGTGCCCCATGTGGAAACAGCCGAAGCGGCGACGCCGACGCAGGCGCAACTGTCCGACGTCGAACGAGTGCAAAAAGCCATCGCGGCGGGTGATGACCCGACCCAGACAGCGGAAGCCACGGCCGCGGGGCCGGGTGAACAGGGCGCACCTGGTGGTGCCGCGGGCGGTGGTCACAGTTTTGTATTGCTGGAAGAAGTGGCCGGGCGGGTCGATCCGACTGTCGGTTTCCCTACCGCCGGCTTCAACGGTATTCCTGAATTTCCCTTGGAACGTCTGGCCGGTGATCCGGATAACGGCGGTAACGCGGCTGCAGCGCCGATTGGTGCCGATGCCCCGGATGTTCCGAATGATCCTGAAACGCCAGACCATCCCGTCACCCTCAACGGCCTCGACGTGGCGGGCGGCGAACTGACCGTCTACGAGAAAAACCTCACCTACGGCACTGACCCGGATGCCCCGGCCCTGACCCAGACCGGCACCTTCACCGTCAATGCGCCGGATGGCCTGCAAACCCTGACCGTCGGGGGTATCGCCATCGTCACCGCAGGTGTCGCCGCGGGCTTCCCGCAATCGGCCGAGACCAACACCGGTGCGCTGTTCACCATCACCGGTTACAACCCGGCCACTGGCGTGGTGAGCTACAGCTACACCCTGAATTACGACAGCGATCACCCGAACGCTGGCGGTGCCAACAGCATCTCCGAGAACTTTGACGTTGTTGCCACCGATACGGACGGCAGCACCGCGACCGGCCAGATCAACGTCAACATCGTCGATGACACGCCGGACGCCAACCCTGACGCGACCTCGGTAACCGAAGGCGGTGTCGTCAGCGGCAACGTGCTGTGGAACGATGTCGCCGGCGCCGATGGCCCCTTGCTCGGCGGTGGCGTGGTCGGCGTGCGCGCCGGTTCGGACACTTCGACCCCGGTGAACGGCGGGCTCAACACCCAGATCAACGGCACTTACGGCTACCTGACCCTGGACGCCCAAGGCAACGCCGAGTACCACAGCTATCCGAACTCCGTGAACGGTCCGGGCGCGACCGATGTGTTCACCTACACCTTGCGTGACAACGACGGTGATGAAAGCACCACGACCCTCACCATCGACGTCAACAACAGCTGTATCAACAACCCGGTCACCCTCAACGGCCTCGACGTGGCGGGCGGCGAACTGACCGTCTACGAAAAAAACCTCACCTACGGCACCGATCCCGATAACCCCGCCCTGACTCAAACCGGCACCTTCACCGTCAATGCGCCGGATGGCCTGCAAACCCTGACCGTCGGGGGTATCGCCATCGTCACCGCAGGTGTCGCCGCGGGCTTCCCGCAATCGGCGGAGACCAACACCGGTGCGCTGTTCACCGTCACCGGTTACAACCCGGCCACTGGCGTGGTGAGCTACAGCTACACCCTGAATTACGACAGCGACCACCCGAATGCTGGCGGTGCCAACAGCATCTCCGAGAACTTTGACGTTGTTGCCACCGATACGGACGGCAGCACCGCGACCGGCCAGATCAACGTCAACATCGTCGATGACACGCCGGACGCCAACCCTGACGCGACCTCGGTAACCGAAGGCGGTGTCGTCAGCGGCAACGTGCTGTGGAACGATGTCGCCGGCGCCGATGGCCCCCTGCTCGGCGGTGGCGTGGTGGGCGTGCGCGCCGGTTCGGACACTTCGACCCCGGTGAACGGCGGGCTCAACACCCAGATCAACGGCACTTACGGCTACCTGACCCTGGACGCCCAGGGCAACGCCGAGTACCACAGCTATCCGAACTCCGTGAACGGCCCGGGCGCGACCGACGTGTTCACTTACACCCTGCGTGATAACGACGGTGATGAAAGCACCACGACCCTCACCATCGACGTCAACAACGGTTGCATCACCCCGGTCACCCTCAACGGCCTCGACGCCTGTGGCGGCGAACTGACCGTCTACGAAAAAAACCTCACCTACGGCACCGATCCCGATAACCCCGCCCTGACTCAAACCGGCACCTTCACCGTCAATGCGCCGGATGGCCTGCAAACCCTGACCGTCGGGGGTATCGCCATCGTCACCGCTGGCGTCGCCGCGGGCTTCCCGCAATCGGCCGAGACCAACACCGGTGCGCTGTTCACCGTCACCGGTTACAACCCGGCCACTGGCGTGGTGACTTACAGCTACACCCTGAATTACGACAGCGATCACCCGAACGCTGGCGGTGCCAACAGCATCTCCGAGCACTTTGACGTTGTTGCCACCGATACGGACGGCAGCACCGCGACCGGCCAGATCAACGTCAACATCGTCGATGACACGCCGGACGCCAACCCAGACGCGACCTCGGTAACCGAAGGCGGCGTCGTCAGCGGCAACGTGTTGTGGAACGATGTCGCCGGCGCCGATGGCCCCTTGCTCGGCGGTGGCGTGGTCGGCGTGCGCGCCGGTTCGGACACTTCGACCCCGGTGAACGGCGGGCTCAACACCCAGATCAACGGCACTTACGGCTACCTGACCCTGGACGCCCAGGGCAACGCCGAGTACCACAGCTATCCGAACTCCGTGAACGGTCCGGGCGCGACCGATGTGTTCACCTACACCTTGCGTGACAACGACGGTGATGAAAGCACCACGACCCTCACCATCGACGTCAACAACGGTTGCATCACCCCGGTCACCCTCAACGGCCTCGACGCCTGTGGCGGCGAACTGACCGTCTACGAAAAAAACCTCACCTACGGCACCGATCCCGATAACCCCGCCCTGACTCAAACCGGCACCTTCACCGTCAATGCGCCGGATGGCCTGCAAACCCTGACCGTCGGGGGTATCGCCATCGTCACCGCTGGCGTCGCCGCGGGCTTCCCGCAATCGGCCGAGACCAACACCGGTGCGCTGTTCACCGTCACTGGTTTCAACCCGGCCACCGGCGTGGTGACTTACAGCTACACCCTCAACTACGACAGCGACCACCCGAACGCCGGCGGCGCCAACAGCATTTCCGAGCATTTCGACGTGGTGGCCAAGGATGTCAACGGCAGCACCGCGACCGGGCAACTCGACGTCAACATCGTCGATGACACGCCGAACGCCAACCCTGACGCCACTTCAGTGACCGAAGGCGGCGTCGTCAGCGGCAACGTGCTGTGGAACGATGTCGCCGGCGCCGATGGCCCCTTGCTCGGCGGTGGCGTGGTCGGCGTGCGCGCCGGCTCGGACACTTCGACGCCGGTGAACGGCGGGCTCAACACCCAGATCAACGGCACTTACGGCTACCTGACCCTGGACGCCCAGGGCAACGCCGAGTACCACAGCTATCCGAACTCCGTGAACGGCCCGGGCGCGACCGACGTGTTCACTTACACCCTGCGTGATAACGACGGTGATGAAAGCACCACGACCCTCACCATCGACGTCAACAACGGTTGCATCACCCCGGTCACCCTCAACGGCCTCGACGCCTGTGGCGGCGAACTGACCGTCTACGAAAAAAACCTCACCTACGGCACCGATCCCGATAACCCCGCCCTGACTCAAACCGGCACCTTCACCGTCAATGCGCCGGATGGCCTGCAAACCCTGACCGTCGGGGGTATCGCCATCGTCACCGCTGGCGTCGCCGCGGGCTTCCCGCAATCGGCCGAGACCAACACCGGTGCGCTGTTCACCGTCACTGGTTTCAACCCGGCCACCGGCGTGGTGACTTACAGCTACACCCTCAACTACGACAGCGACCACCCGAACGCCGGCGGCGCCAACAGCATTTCCGAGCATTTCGACGTGGTGGCCAAGGATGTCAACGGCAGCACCGCGACCGGGCAACTCGACGTCAACATCGTCGATGACACGCCGAACGCCAACCCTGACGCCACTTCAGTGACCGAAGGCGGCGTCGTCAGCGGCAACGTGCTGTGGAACGATGTCGCCGGCGCCGATGGCCCCTTGCTCGGCGGTGGCGTGGTCGGCGTGCGCGCCGGCTCGGACACTTCGACGCCGGTGAACGGCGGGCTCAACACCCAGATCAACGGCACTTACGGCTACCTGACCCTGGACGCCCAGGGCAACGCCGAGTACCACAGCTATCCGAACTCCGTGAACGGCCCGGGCGCGACCGACGTGTTCACTTACACCCTGCGTGATAACGACGGCGACGAAAGCACCACGACCCTCACCATCGACGTCAACAACAGTTGCATCAAAGCGTCCAGCGATAATGACGTAACCGTCATCACCAACGTGCTGTCGGGCAGCGTCGCGGTGCCGGGCGAAGCGTTGCTGGCCAACGAGACCGATTCGAAGGGCGATTCACTCACCGCATCACCGACGACGTTCAACACCGGCTGGATCGCCAAAGGTGCGGACTTCACCGGCAGCCACCAGAACTACAGCTTCACCGGCGGCAATGCGCAGTCCGTCAGCATCGCCCGCAGTGCCTTCGTCGCCAACACCGCCGCCATGACCGCGGTGCTGGTGGTCAGCGGCGCGTTGGGCGAAGTCAAACACAACACCCTCAACGACGAGGACCGCATCACCGTCACCCTCAAACAGGGTGAAACCCTTAACCTCGACCACAATCTGGCGGCCGGTCACGTCGCCATGGAGTACTCGGTCAACGGTGGTGCGTTCATTGCCATCGGCGATGGCCAGACCATCACCGCCGCAACGGACGGCACCTACCAGATCCACATCACCAACATCGACAACGACGGGCCGGGCCACAGCGGCAAGGGCGCGGAAAACTACCAGCTGACTCTGACTGTCGACTACTCCGGCGCCCACAACACCACCCCGGACTACCACGGCACCTACACCGTCAACGACCACCACGGCGGCAGCGACAGCGCCGGCGTGACCATCACCTACCAGGACGGTCACACGCTCGCCGGTACGGCGGGCGATGACGTGCTGGTGGCGGGCACCGGCGACAACGTGATCAACGCCGGCGACGGCAATGATGTGCTCACCGCCGGTGCTGGCAACAACGAACTGCACGGCGACGCCGGCAATGACTTGCTCTACAGCGGCGCGGGCAACGACCTGCTCGACGGCGGCACCGGCCTCGACACCGCGAGCTACCTCCACGCCACTGCCGGGGTCAAGGTCGACCTGAGCCTTCTCGGCGCGCAAAACACACTGGGCGCGGGCACCGACACCCTGACCGCGATTGAAAACCTCACCGGTTCCAACTTCGACGACACACTCACCGGCGACAACCACAACAACATCATCACCGGCGGCCTCGGCAACGATGTGCTCAACGGGGGCGGCGGCGACGACTTGCTCATCGGCGGGCTCGGCAACAACACCCTCACCGGTGGTGCCGGCGCGGACACCTTCCAGTGGCTCAAAGATAACAGCGGTCACGACGTGGTCACCGACTTCACCCCGGGCACCGACAAACTCGACCTGTCGCAACTGCTGCAAGGCGAGAACGGCACCGCAGCGTCACTGGATGACTACCTGCATTTCAAAGTCACCGGCAGCGGCGATTCACTGGTCACCAGCATCGACGTCAGCGGCATGGCCGGCGCCGCGCCGAACCAGACCATCGACCTGGCTGGTGTGGACCTGGCCAGCCATTACGGCGTGTCGCCGGGGGCGGGCGGGGTGATTGCCGGCGGGGCAGATACGGCGACCATCATCAACGGCATGTTGAATGACCACTCGTTGAAGGTGGATACCGTGTGACCTGAAACCTTAAACAACAAAACCCGCCATCCCTGCGTAAGGGATGGCGGGTTTTTTGTTGGGCGCAGTTTATGAAAGTGTCCGACCAGTGGTAGCAAAACCTGTGATTTCTGACAGTAGTCAGTCTTGCGTGGCTGCCTTTAAATCAAGACATCGAGATGAGTGAAGCACTCATCAGTGTAAGGCGAGTGATCAGTGTCGGTGCTCTTTGCCTGGCATTGCGATAACTGAACGTCAGGGCAATAAAGCTCAACATCACAGGAGTATTAAAATGTCCAAAAAAGAAAGTTTTCCTTTTAATGGCAGGGACAGGGCGCAATATCGGGCGTTTCGATCCAGTCTGAAACTTGTTGATTTGAATGCCCCTGTGCCAGGCGCCGCTAATCCGTTATTACCGCCCTTGATAGTCGATGGCCCACGGTATCTTCCTTATGCTTATTTCAATAAGTCGCTCGATTTTCTTGTTCCGGAATTCGCAGATCACGCTGATCCAGTGCCGACCCTCGTCACTATTCGAATGTCAGTAGATGGAACCGAGGATGCTCTTACGTACAAATACGAAGAGGTAACGCCTCTCGATCCACCGCCTCCTATTCCAATGACGCTTCATCTGATAGATAAAGATAAAGACGGACTACGCAAAATCAGCTATACCCTGGATTTTGGCGGCAACCCTGCGACTGTGAACTCATTGGACTATATGGTCGATAAAGCTCCGCCAACGCTTGATAAAACGGTAGAGTTGTCGCAGTCCGTGCAAGATTATGGTATAGGCCCGGAAAATTTTACAGGGGGCGCGACTGTCCCGTTGACGTACCAGAATTACACAGGAAAAAGGCTGGGTGATTTGCTTAAATGCTTTATTGGGCCCAGTAGGCAAGTCAGGCGAGAAGTCGGGTCTGTCAGGGTTGATGCAAGTAATAAAGATACTCCAATAGTGTTCAATTTGACTGCTGCGCACGTCGACAGTTATGACGGGGCGTACATTGTTTGGGTCGAAGGGGAAAGTTATCCGGGGGTACCGGCTGTACCGTCGGAACTGACGAACGTATGGGTGTTCAAAGATGCTCGACCAGTTGTTGCGGACTCGCTATACGTCCCTCAAATAGTAGATGCCGATAGCGATGCTCTTGAGGTACAACAATTTATTGACGGCGTTGGTGCGGGCCTTGAAAAATCGTATCCGAACATAAACACTTCGTTGGATAAACTGGTTGTATCCATCGATGGGGTAGAGCAGCCAGAACAATCTATGATTGGGTTCCCTTCTGTGCATGACCTCAATAGCCAGGCTCTTCTTGCGCAAGGTCATGGACGAAGACAAGTAGAGTTGGGGTACAAGATCAAACGCGGAAACGTATTCTTTCCCAAGGACTGGATTACCAGGAGAGTCTGGCTCGACGTCAGGAAGCCGGCTGCACCGTTTGATCCTCTTAAACCCAATCCACCGGATGAAACTTTGTTACAGCCATGGATTCAGGGCCCAAAAAGCAGTGTGAAAAATAGGCTGACGGCCGCCGATAAACAAGACGGTGGTCCTGTAAAAGGATTTTTGCCGTTTCATCCTCTTTTCAAAGTTGGCGATACGGCACAGTTTCTTTTTAATGGTCGTGAAGTACCCCCTCCGGGCGGGATCTGGAAACATCCCGATGATGGCAGCGAAGACCCGTTACAACCTATACCTTTCAATCTTACATGGGCATTTCTTGACAATGTTGGAGACGACGATACTGCGCAGCTTCAGGTCCTAGTGACACATGGTCTGAACTTTAATGAAGCGGTTTCACCTCAGCAAACTGCGTATGTTCGGACGACTCCGACCATTTTGATAGCGGCTGGATTCAGGCATATGAATGCAGATGACAGAGTCGGATTCATATGCAGTTCGTTGAGAAGATTGGTGTTGCCTAATAACGAAGTAGTGGGGGTCGTTCGTATTCCGGGAGATACGCGACTGGCAGATAGGGAAATTACACTGATCTATGGCGGTTATCCAAACGCTAATGCTGTTCCGTCGGACCTTATTGCTGGGTCTGAATTCGACGTGAAATTTACTCCCACTTTAGCGCAGGCCACTGACGGCTTTGATATGTACGTTCAGTATGCCCCTTTGCTGGCGACACGTAATGCTTATGGCCGAGTGGACTACACCGTCGATATAGAAGGCGAATTCGTTTCTACCAAAGGTGTTGTTGTCCGGGTCAACATGAGTCGAGGATCGGATACTTGCGATCTGCCTGCTGTGACTGATCCTGCATAGGTTGAGAGTCAACAGGCGAAAGCCTGTGTGCTGAGTCCAACTGTGTATCCGGTGTCCAAGCGCCGGATACACGTTTTGTTGTTAGGCCTGTAGTGGTTTCTTCTTACTCTTTCAGAGATAAATCCTACATTTTTTTGTAGGAAGTCTCTGTATCGTCCGCAGCCCTCAACGTTCTCCGCTTCTTTGCAGGAGACAAGAAGACGAAAGGACAGACCTATGAACTTTGACAGTCCAATTACACATAAGCCCGCCGTTATGAAATTCAAAGTGCTGGCCTTTTTACCGGCTTTTTTTTTGGTCAGCCCTTCGGCACTGGCGGCGATCACTATCGGCGCTGGCCAAAACGAGACGATAGGTCCGGCAGATCCGCTTAACGACTACATAGTGGAAAATGGCGGTGTACTCAATGCCGTGGGCGCCACGACCCAAAGCTTGACCATCCAGACCGGGTCGACCTTGAACATCGACGGCGCCATCGTCAACGGCAACAGTGGCTCCCACGGCATTTTGGTGAGTGAAAGCCAGGCCACCATCCGATCGGCCACCGTCACTGCTGACACCCGGGCGCTATGGGTCAGTCGACCCAATTCATCCACACAAGGCTCGACTGTCACCGCAACCGACAGCAGATTCCTGGGGGGGGAGACGGGAGCACTGGTCACCGGTCTGAGTACATTGACGCTGGTAAACAGCGAACTCAGAGGGACGAATGCCGGCAGCTTTGGCCTGGACAGTCGTGGCGGTGATGTTCGCGCATTGGCAGGCACACTGATCAGCGGCGACAGCGCAGGCGTACGGATGACCAATGACGCTGGCGGCCAGGGCACAAATACATTGTTGCTGGACAACTCCACTGTAGAAGGCCGTAGCGGGCCGGCGATCCTGGTGGAAGGCGGCGTTCAAGGCGCGACGATTCAAGTGCAGAACAACAGTGTTCTGCGGGCGGCTGATGGCACTCTGTTGAAAGTACAAGGCGCTTCCACTGCGGCAATGAATGTCGTCGGCAGTGCGTTGGAAGGCAACGTGCAAGTGTTGCAGAACAGCACAGTGGACCTCTCGTTCAACGGCGCCTCGATGGTGGGGGACATCCTGCGTGAAAACGGCTCCACCGCCAATGTCACCCTGAACAATGGCTCATCGTTCACCGGGCGCTTGAACAACAGCAACCTGACGCTCAACCAGTCGAGCCTGACCATGGTCGACAATGACAGCATCGACAACTTGTCGATGAACGACGGTATCGTCAATTTCGGTGCACCTGGCGCGCAGCGTGCGAATCGTCAACTTGAGGTCGGTACGCTTTCCGGAAACGGCATCATTGCCATGCAGGGCAATTTCCAGACCGGTGAAAGCGACTTGCTGAAAGCCGATACGGCGAATGGCAGCTACGAGTTGGCCGTCAACGCTTCGGGCAAGGACGCGACGTCTCCTCAGCAACTCACGCTGGTGCAAATTGCCAATAACAACGCAGCTTTCTCGCTGCTGGGAGGCCGGGTCGATGTTGGGACATTTGAGTATGATTTGGCCGAAAGAACCAACGCAGCCGGTGACGCAGAGTATTACCTGAACCCGACCACCCGTCTCACGTCCGGCGCGCAATCAGTGGCGGCCCTGTTTCAAACGGCCCTTACCGTGTCGTACGGCGAGTTGAAGTCGCTGGAATACCGCATGAGCGAGTTGCAGGCGGACGACAAGCGCCATGGCCTGTGGGTACGGTCATATGGCAACAAATGGAACGTTGACGATGGTTCGTCGGGTGTGGGTTATCGTCAACAGCAGCAGGGTTTCACCCTGGGTGCCGACACCCGGTTGGGTGACAGTCCCTGGAAGGTCGGTATGCTGGCGGGTTACAGCAAATCCGATGTGGACCTCAATGGTGGCACCTCGGCCGAGGTCAACAGCTACTACTTCGGTCCCTATTTCGGCTGGCTGGATCGCGACACTGGCTACTACGTTGATGGCGCCTTGAAGTTCAACCATTTCCGTAACGAGTCCAAAGTCAGGATGAGCGATGGCAAGCGTGCCGAAGGCGATTACAGCAACTCGGCGGTGAGTGCGATCGTAGAAGGCGGCCGTAATTTTGACCTTGGGGATGGCTGGTTCGCCAAACCTTCTGCCCAGGTATCCGCCGCAGTCATCCAAGGCAAGAACTATCGCCTGGACAATGACATGGAAGCCGAAGGCGACCGCACGCATTCGTTGCGCACCAAGCTGGGCGTCATGGCCGGTCGAAGCATCGATCTGGGTAATACTCAGGTACGTCCATACGGGCGGGTGGCGGCGGTCCATGAGTTTGCATCGAACGACAACAACGTGCGGGTCAACGGAAACCCGATCAACAACAACTTGTCGGGTTCTGGTTTCGAAGTCGGTGCCGGGGTGACAGTTTCGGTGTCCGAGAACCTGCGTTTTGATGTCGGTGTCGATTATGCCAAGGGTAAAAATATCGAACAGCCGGTGGCCGCCACCTTTGGTTTGAACTATCAGTTTTAAATGTCAGAGACGAAAAAAAACCGCTGTCAGCGGTTTTTTTTCGTTCTGTCTGTTGCACGTTTTTCTAGTCTTCGGAAGGGGCTCTGGCCACGACACTCCATTTATTGGACTCAGCCTTTTCATCTAGTGTCAGGGCGCTAATCTCATAGATTGTCCCGACTGACAGACCGCTTAGGAAAAAGACCCACCTGCCCTCATCGTCGGTGGACTCTGAATCAGCTCGGATAGCACCGTTGACCTTGATCTTGACCGCACTGTTCGGCGTATGGAGGCCCCTGGCAATAAGCCAGCTCTTGTTTATGTCTCCCCCATTAGCAATTACGTTCCCTTCATCATCGTAGATACGGGTTTCTGTAGGCGCGGTGGTAGCCGCTTCCACTGTAATCGTGTATGGCCCAGCCGTGCCGCCACCTGAGTATTTTGCTGTGACGGTGAAGGCGTGGGTGGCTTCGGTCAACAAGCCTGTTGGATGTCTGTAGCGACCGTTTTGATCCACAGTCGCGTCACCCAGCGTGTCACCATTTTTGAATACTTCAACCTTCTCGCCCGGTTCGCCTTCGCCTTCCACAAACAGGGAAGTCTCAGGTGTTGTGGTGCCGTCGGGAACTTCAACTCCGCCAGCGGTAGTGACCTTGTCTAAGGTGATTGGCGTGATAACGTCCTCTTTCACGGTAAATTTGAAAGGGGGCGACACCTTGCCATTGGCACCCTTCACCGTGATGTTGTAGGAGCCTGGATCCAGATCCTCCAGCTTGAAAGTGCATATTCCGCAGGCATTGGTTAGCTCGGTTTTAAGTGAAGTATCGCCATCAAGCACTTCGGCATTCTGGTTCGGGGGCGCATTGCAGGTAATGGTGACTGAAGTCTCACTAATGGTGTCACCGTCAGCAATCGGCTTTCCGTCGGCAACTACCGAATTTATGATTGGCGTGTCGGTAGCGACGGTAAACTTTCTAGGAATCGATACAGGTTGGTTAGCCCATTTGCCTACAGCGAACACACTGTAGCAATCGAACTTCGGCGCATCGAGCAGTGGCGTCACCCACTCACCGGCGCTGTTGCTTGTTGCTTCACCCAGCTTGTCGTTACCGTACATTATCCAGACTAAGCTGTTCCGTTCGGCGTTGATGCCGCCAACTTTGAAAGATGTTTGGTAGGTAGTTCGGTTAATGATGGTCGAGCCGCCGGGATCAACGATTGTACTGATCGTTAACTGATTTTCATCAGTATCTTGGGGCGTAAGCAATGAACTGTTCGAGGGGGTAACAGCCATGATCATGACTCCGGTTGGTCAAGGGGACGGAGTGATTTAAGGCCTCGAACAGTTGAGTTGGCTACTGTCAGAAATAACAGGTTTGAATGTATTTCCGATGAGTGGAGGGGAAACTGGCAGAAGTTGAAAGCAGGCTAATCCGCTATTAACAGCGTCGAGATGTTCAGGATCAACGCAGGGTTTTCTGCCGAAGAATGTAAACCGTCACCAGCACCGCACTGGTCAGCATAAAACCGCGTGCCCACGGCAGGGGCACCAGGTAACACGACAACAGAATGCTCACCCACATAAGGCCAATCGCGTAGACCTTGCCCTTGAGCGGAATGCCGTTGCCGTCGAGGTAGTCGCGAATCCACGGGCCCAGCCGCGGATGCTCCACCAGCCAGCTATAAAAGCGCGGTGAACTGCGAGCGAAGCACGCGGCCGCCAGTAGCAGGAAAGGCGTGGTGGGCAACACCGGCAGGAAAATCCCGATCACCCCCAGCGCTACGCTCAGCCAGCCGATGGCCAGCAGCCCGTAACGCAACATCAGGGAGCGGTGGCCTATGGGGTTGTCCATAGGCAGAACCTTAGTGGTGACGTGGCTTGAGGATCGCCGGTTTTTCGTCTGGCGCGTTGCACAGCAGGTACAGCGCGGTCAGGGCTTCCGGGATCTGCACGATCATGTCGTCCATCAGGTTGGCGTCTTTGGCGATGTCTTCGAACTCAGGCTGTTCGTCGAACAGGCCGGAACCGACCATGATCGGCAGCAGCATTTCGCTGACTTCGTCTTCGGCGGTTTCGAACCAGGCCGCTTCGCGCAGGAACACGCCTTCCATGAAGCCGATGCACCAGCCGCGCAGGTCGGAGTCATCCGGCTCGTCGCCAAGGTCGAGGTCGCATGGCAGCTCGAACTCTTCATCGGATGCCAGCTGGCGAGCGATGTGAGCCTTGAGGGCCAGCAGGGTGGATTCGATCGCTTCACGCTCGGTGTCGTCGGCGTAATGCGGCTCTTCGGCGAAGAGGGCATCGATCCATTCGCGGTCGGGAACGCTTTCGGAACAGATCGACAAGGCGGTGAGGTAGCCGTGGGCGGCCACGTAGTCCAGCGCCTCGTCATGCAGTTCATCAGCGTCGAGGAAGACTTGCAGGCGGGTTAGTTGCTCAGCGAAGGACATTAAAGGGCTACCTTGGGAATTAAACAGATGCGGGAATTCTAGGCCTTCTTGAGCACTCAGGCCAGCCGCGCGGGATATTTGCAACGCTGGGACCTCACAAACACCGCAATCCCTGTGGGAGCGAGCCTGCTCGCGATGAGGTCGGTACATCCAATACATTTATCGCCTGACATGCCGCCATCGCGAGCAGGCTCGCTCCCACAGGGATTGCGGTGTTTGTCCTTATGTGTCTTCTCAGCGGCGCCCTTTGCAAGCGAGGCCTCGGGTATACTCCCGCGTTTTGTGATGCCCTGCTGGCGTCGCGGCTGAAATGTGAAGCGTCATGCAATGTGCACTTACGATTTGTCAGTGCAGTCTTGCGGATCCTGACCCAGCCTTGCAGGGATGTTTCGGTGATTTTTGGAGTTTTTATGCTCGAACAGGCTCAACGCGTCCTCAAGGACATCTTCGGCTACGACAGTTTCCGTGGCCGTCAGGGTGCGATCATTGAGCGCGTGGCCAGTGGCGGCGACGCCCTGGTACTGATGCCTACCGGTGGCGGCAAATCCCTGTGCTTCCAGGTGCCGGCGCTGTTGCGCGAAGGCCTGGCGGTGGTGGTGTCGCCGCTGATCGCGCTGATGGACGACCAGGTGGCGACCCTCGAGGAACTGGGCGTCGCAGCCGCTGCGTTGAACTCCACGCTGAGCGCCGAGCAACAACGCGACCTCGCCGCGCGGATCAAACGCGGTGAAGTGAAAATGCTTTATCTGGCGCCTGAGCGTCTGGTCCAGCCGCGCATGCTGGCCTTCCTGCAAAGCCTTGAAATCGCCTTGTTCGCCATCGACGAAGCGCATTGCGTGTCGCAATGGGGTCACGACTTCCGCCGCGAATACCTGCAACTGGGTCAGTTGGCGGAGTTGTTCCCCAACGTCCCGCGCATCGCCCTCACCGCGACTGCCGACAAGCGCACCCGGGAAGAGATCGTCGATCGCCTGCATCTGCAGAATGCCGAACGCTTCCTCTCCAGTTTCGACCGTCCGAACATTTTCTATCGCATCGTGCCCAAGGAACAGCCGCGCAAGCAGTTGTTGGCGTTCCTCGCCGAACGACGCAGCGATGCCGGCATCGTCTATTGCCTGTCGCGCAAAAAAGTCGACGAAGTGGCGGTGTTCCTCAGCGAGCAAGGCTTCCCGGCGCTGCCGTATCACGCCGGTCTGGCCAACGAAACCCGTGCCCACCACCAGAAGCGCTTCCTCAACGAGGAAGGCCTGATCATGGTCGCCACCGTGGCATTCGGCATGGGCATCGACAAGCCCAACGTACGTTTCGTCGCGCACCTCGATCTGCCGAAATCCCTTGAGGCGTACTACCAGGAAACCGGGCGCGGCGGCCGTGACGGTCTGCCGGCGGATGCGTGGATGGCCTACGGCCTGCAAGACGTGGTGATGCTCAAGCAGATGCTGCAGAACTCCGAAGGTGACGAGCGTCACAAGCGTCTGGAGCAGCACAAGCTCGACGCGATGCTCTCGCTCTGCGAAGAAACCCGCTGCCGTCGGCAAACCTTGCTGGCCTACTTCGACGAAGACATGCCCGAGCCGTGTGGCCACTGCGACAACTGCGTCGACGGCGTACAGACCTGGGACGCCACCGAGCCGGCCCGTCAGGCGCTCTCGGCGATTTACCGCACCGGTCAGCGCTATGGCGTCGGCCATCTGGTGGATGTGTTGTTGGGCAAGGACAACGAAAAAGTCCGCAGCTTTGGCCATCAGCATCTGTCGGTATACGGTGTCGGCAAGGCGATGGGCGAGAGTGAGTGGCGTTCCCTGTTCCGGCAGCTGGTGGCCCGTGGTCTGGCCGATATCGATCTCGAAGGCTACGGCGGCCTGCGCCTCAGTGACACCTGCCGGCCTCTGCTCAAAGGCGAAGTGACGCTGGAATTGCGCCGCGACCTCAAGCCGCAAACCACGGCGAAAAGCAGCAAGAGCCAGGCGAGCCAACTGGTCCGTGGCGAAGAGCGCGAACAGTGGGAAGCCTTGCGTGCCTTGCGTCGCAAGCTCGCCGAAGAGCACGGTGTGCCGCCTTATGTCATCTTCCCCGATTCGACGTTGCTGGAAATGCTCCGCAGCCAACCGACTTCGCTGTCGGAAATGGCCACGGTCAGCGGCGTCGGTGCACGCAAACTCGAACGGTATGGCGAGGCCTTCCTCGAAGTGCTCGGTGGCCAGGTCGAGGCACCGAAAGTGGTGGCCGACGTGCGCCACGAACTGATCACCCTCGCTCGGGCCGGCATGACGCCGCTGCAAATTGCCGGTCAATTGCAGTGCTCGGAAAAGAATGTCTACACCATGCTCGCCGAAGCCATTGGCAAGCAGCAGTTGTCGCTGGAACAGGCGCTGGACCTGCCCGAAGACTTGATGGGCGAAGTCCAGGATGCGTTTCTCGACGGCGAGGGCGAGTTGCCGCCGGTGGCGGAGATTGCCGCGCTGTTCGCCGGTCGCGTGCCGGAAGGTGTTTTGTACTGTGTTCGAGCCGCGCTGCAATCGGAATTCGAGATCTGAATTTCAAATCCCGGACAGGGTTGTATTGATGTAACGATTCAGTACATAGCAAGCCTTGCCTCTGGGCAAGGGTCATGCTTAGCTGACTAATAATTAGTTTTTCTCTTATTTCAGTCTAACCATGAGTGTTTTATGCCGTTAACCGATCAACACCGCTTTGGCATGCAACTGGCCCAGATGTCGCGCGGCTGGCGTGCCGAACTGGACCGCCGTCTGGCCGGTCTGGGTTTGTCCCAGGCGCGCTGGCTGGTGTTGCTGCATCTGGCGCGTTTCGAAGAGGCACCGACCCAGCGCGAACTGGCGCAAAGCGTCGGCGTCGAAGGGCCGACCCTGGCGCGATTGCTCGACAGTCTGGAGAGTCAGGGCCTTGTCCAGCGTCAGGCCGTGGTGGAAGACCGCCGGGCGAAAAAAATCCTCCTCTGTGCCCCGGCCCGTCCCCTGATCGAACAAATTGAAACCATTGCCACTCAACTGCGTCACGAGCTGTTTGAAGGCGTCGACGAGGCGGATTTGAAGGTCTGCATGCGCGTTCACGGGCACATCCTGGCCAACCTGGAAAAATCTTGAGGCAGAACCGGGTGTAAGGTTTTTGAGATACCCCGTTCGGCAGACTATAAAGAACTACTAGGCAATATCGTGTTCGTACCGGATGTGCGAACACGCACCGGTTGGTTCTGGTTATCTAAGGGATGCTCATGCTCGAGAGTTGGCACGTTGTAATGCGCTGGTGCGCCAGGCTGGTTCTGGCGGGTGGGGCCGTGACTTACTCTGCATTCGCCCCTGCTTTGGGCCTGGGAGAAATCACCGTGCATTCGGCGCTGAATCAACCGCTGCGTGCCGACATCGATCTGGTGGATGCTGCCGGTCTGGAGGAGGGCGATCTGTCCGTCAGTCTGGCGACCGCGGACGAATTCAGTCGCGCCGGTGTCGAGCGGGTGTTCTTTCTCAATGACCTCAAGTTCACGCCCATCCTGCGGGGCAACCGCAGTCTGATCCGGGTGAGCTCCAATAAAGTCGTCAACGAACCTTTCCTGAATTTCCTCGTGCAGCTCAATCAGCCCAATGGGCGTGTGCTGCGCGAGTACACGGTGCTGATCGATCCGCCGGGCACGCCGGGGATCGTGCCGGTGACTGACGAACCGGTCGCCAACTCCCCGAACTCTCCATACCCGAGCGTCAAACCGGCCGTTGCACCGCCCGCCGCGGCCAAAAAAACGGCCCCTAAAGTTGAACAGCCCGCCGCGCCCGTCATTGATCCCGTCGCCGAGCAATTGGCCGCCAGCGTGCTGCAAAACCAGCAACTGCAAAAAAACGTCGATGAACTGAATGCAAGACTTCAGGTCCAGGACGAACAGATCACCGGTCAGAAAAAACAGATAACCGAGCTGCAAACGCAATTGGCGGAGGCCCAGGCGCCCCCGGTTACGCCTGAGGTTATCGCGCCAGCCCCGGTCGCGTTGCAAGCGCCCGAGACCTCCAACTGGCCAATGATCATCGGATTGTTGGCGTTGGTGTCATTGCTGTTGCTGGGCTGGTTCGTTCGTCGCCAACGACAGCAGGTTCCCGTCCAGGCCGAGGATCCTCCCGTTTTGCCGTCGCGACACGAGCCGGTACTCGATCAATCCGTGGAGCCGTCAGCGAAGCCCGCCCCACTGACATCTGCGCACGAACATCATGATGAAACGCCGTCAGGGGATGTACTGGAAGGCGTCGGCATCTACCTGGCCTATGGTCGTTTTTCCGAAGCGGCTGGCTTGTTGCGCGATGCTTTGGCGAAGGAACCACAGCGCACGGATCTGGCCGTGCAGTTGCTGGAAGTCCTCGGCAAGCAAGGTGACGGGCCCGCCTATGACGTCCAGGAAAACAGCCTGCGAGAGGCCGGGTTCGATGCTCAGCAACTTCAGGACATTCGTGCCCGCTACCCGAAACTGGCCAATGCGGTGCCAGTGGCTGCAGCGACAGCCATCACAACACCGGTGAAATCCGAAGAATCGCCAGGCGACGAGTTCCAGCTGAATCTGGATGACCTGTCGATGGATTCCAACTGGGACCTGGTCAGTCCGTTTGAAAACACTAAACCCGCGTACAAACGACCCGAGGTTGCCGAACCTGCGTTCACCTCGAACCTGCACGTGATGCCCGATGTGTTCGAGATGCCTGAAGAGCCGACATTGGACGAGCCTGAGTTGGAGTGGGTCGCGGAACCTGACTCACAGTCTCTGGACGACGATTTTCTCAACGAGTTCAAGGATGCCGACCCGTCATTCGAGCTTGAAGCGCTGAGCCTGGAACCCGCCGTGCCGGACAACGCAGGCAAACTGGAACAGGCTCAGAACTGCATCGATGACGGCGATCTGAACAGTGCCATCGAGCTGCTGAACGAATTGCTCAAGGACGGCGATGAGCCGCTTAAACAAACCGCTCGGACATTGTTGGCCGGTATTCGCTGAACCACTATCATGGCGACGCCCTCTGGTTCAGGAGTTTCCTCGTCATGACCGCGCACAAACCGGAAATCGTCATCACCTACTGCACGCAATGCCAATGGCTGTTGCGTGCCGCGTGGCTGGCGCAAGAGCTGCTCAGTACCTTTGGCCATGACTTGGGCAAGGTGTCGCTGGTGCCTGGCACCGGTGGTGTGTTTCACGTTTTCTGTAACGACGTGCAGATCTGGGAGCGCAAGGCGGACGGCGGTTTTCCGGAGGCCAAGGTGCTGAAGCAACGGGTCCGCGATCAGATCGATCCGGACCGCGACCTCGGGCACAACGACCGCACTCAGTGAGACGCGGCTTCGGCAGTGACCGTTTTCTTGCTTGAACCGCCGGAGAGCCTGCTGGTCACCACAATCGCAACGATGATCAAGGCGCCGCCGATCAGCATGCGCAGCGTCGGGTTTTCATTGAACAGCAGCCACGCCATGGTGATGCCGTACACCGGCTCCAGCGCAAACACCACGGCGGCGGTGCGCGCCTTGATCACCGCGAGGCTGGCGACGAACAGGCTGTGAGCGACGCCGGTGCAGAAAACCCCGAGCAGGCCGATCCACAGCCAGTCAATGGCACGGACTTCGCTCAACTGAGGCGCCGCCACTGGCAGCAAACACAACGCGACCACCACGTTCTGGCACAGCGCCGCCTGTACCGGCGGAATTCTCGCGGAACTGGCCCGGTTGGTCAGGGACAGTAGCGCGAACAGTAAACCGGAGCCCATCGCCCACAACAGGCCGGTGGTGGCGCCGCTGGCAAGATCGAAATCAGGCGTGACCAGCACCAGCCCGACACTCACCAGCACCACCAGCAGGATTTCATTGGCGCGAATCCGCTCGCGGAAAACAAGCCCTTCCAGGATCACGGTAAATGCCGGAAAACTGGCGAAACCCAAGGTCGCGATCGCCACACCTGCGACTTTCACCGCGATAAAAAAACTCACCCAGTGCCCGGCCAGGAGCAAACCGCTGAGCAGCAGGCGGCGCCAGTCCACGGCTTGCAGTTTCTGCCAGCGCGTCTGGCTGGCGAACCGCGCGAAAACGGCCAGGGCGAGCACGGCAAAGGCCGCGCGACCGAAGACGATGACGGCGGGGGAGGCGGCGGCGAGTTTGCCGAACACACCGGTCAGGCCAAACATCAGTGCGCCGATATGCAAAGCGCCGAGGGCGGTACGGGGAGTCATTGCGATCCTTGACAGTGAACCAAACGGAGTACATTGAACCGCGTGAGAACAGTTATGTCTGTCGTCAGGCTCGCATCATTTGTCGCCAGCCTCGCGCCGCAATTTGCCGGGGGAAGCCCCAAACTCTCGCAACACTGCCGCTGAAAACGCACTTTGCGAGCTGTAGCCAACCCGGCTGGCAATCTCGCCGATGGGCAATGCCGAATCCCGCAACAGACTCACGGCCATGTGCAAACGACGACTGCGAATGTAGTCCATCGGCGTCTGCCCGCATTCAGCGACAAACCGCGCATGCAGCCTAGCGCTGGACAACCCGGCGATGCGCGCCAGATCGGCGACTTGTAGCGGGTAGGCCGCGTACTGATCGATGTGCGCGTTCAACGCGGCGTAGGGCAGGCGCCGCCCGCCCGTCACGTGTGGCCTGGCATGGTTGAGGCTGGCCAGCAACAGCACCGCGCCTTGTTGCGCGATCAGCGGGTCGCTGACCTGACTGCCCGCCAGCCAGTTCACCAATTGATTTTGCCCGGCATCCAGGGGCAGACGCCCGGCGTTGTCGAGCAAACGGCGGCTGGCATCGGCATGCTCGCCAAGCGACTGAGCCACCCATTGAGCACTGGGCACGTCCAGCACCAGGCAGCGGCTGCCATTGGCGCTGCCACAGGCATGATGGAAACCGGACGGAACCACCACGAAACTCTGCTGAACCACCTGGCTGCCATGCCCGTCGACCTCGAAATCCAGCGCGCCCGAGAGCCCGAACACCAGTTGCGCGTGGTCGTGACTGTGGACGATCAGGTCGTGAGTGTATTGGCGCAGCGTGAGGATCGGTCTCATCGCAGGTCTCCCGGGTAAGGCCGTCAGTCTACACCGAGGCCGTCCATGCGCGCTGTCACAGGACTGACTTGTCATTGTCATGGGCAATTAACCGGGCCGGCGCAAGCTTGCAAAAACAATCGCAGAGGGTTGCCCATGACCAGCGCCGAGCTCGCCAAACCCAGTCGTAAGCAACGTGTGCGGACCTTATGGATTTCCGATGTGCACCTGGGCACCCGGGATTGCCAGGCCGAGCACTTGTCGCAGTTTCTCAAGGGCTACCACGCGGACAAGATCTACCTGGTCGGCGACATTATCGATGGCTGGAAACTGCGCAGTGGCATGTACTGGCCGCAAGCGCACACCAACGTGATCCGTCGCCTGTTGACCATGAGCAAGCGCGGCACCGAGGTGATCTACGTCACCGGCAACCACGACGAATTCCTGCGCCGTTACTCGAAGCTGATTCTGGGCAACATTCAATTGGTGGATGAAGCGGTGCACGTGACTGCCGATGGCCGTCATTTGCTGGTGATCCATGGTGACCAGTTTGACGTGATCACCCGTTATCACCGCTGGCTGGCCTTTCTCGGCGACTCGGCCTACGAATTCACCCTGACCCTCAACCGTTGGCTCAACCACTGGCGTGCGCGTTATGGCTACGGATACTGGTCGCTGTCGGCGTACCTCAAGCACAAGGTGAAAACCGCCGTCAGCTTCATCAGCGACTTCGAAGAAGCCATCGCCCACGAATGCGTCAAACGCGAATTGCACGGGGTGGTGTGCGGGCACATTCACCATGCCGAAATCCGCAAGGTCGGCGAAGTGGACTACCTCAATTGCGGGGACTGGGTGGAATCGTGCACGGCGCTGATCGAGCATTGGGATGGTTCGATCGAGTTGTTCCGGTTGGCGGATGCCCAGGCGCGGGAGGCAGAATTGAAGACTATCAAGGCCGCGGAGCCCGCGTAAAAAATCAAAACATCGCAGCCTTCGGCAGCTCCAACATGGAAATGTGGCCCTCTGTAGGAGCTGCCGAAGGCTGCGATCTTTGATCTTAGGCCGGCATATGCTCTTCCATCGCCGCCTTGTAAATTGAATGTTTAGGCTGGGCAAACAACCGCTCCATCATCGGTTCGAAGAAACTCAGCGGCAGCGTGTCGTAATCCGGATCAAACGCCGCCGCATCGTACTTCGCGCAGAATTCGATGGTCGCCTGATACTGCGGATGTCCGCTGAACTGCTCGCGCAGATGTCGATCCATGCCCAAGTGATGGAAGAAGTAGTAGCCCTGGAAGATCCCGTGTTTCTCCACCATCCACAGATTCTCGGCGCTGACGAAGGGCTTGAGGATCGCCGCTGCGATGTCTGGATGGTTGTAGGAGCCCAAGGTGTCGCCGATGTCGTGAAGCAGGGCGCACACCACGTACTCTTCGTCGCGGCCATCGCGCCAGGCACGGCTGGCGGTTTGCAGCGAATGGGTCAGACGATCCACCGGGAAGCCGCCAAAATCACCCTCAAGCAGTTTCAGGTGCGCCACAATCCGTGTCGGCAATTGTCTCGCATAGGCACTGAAGTCGGCGGCGATGATCGCCCAGTCCTCCTGCGTACCGTCCTGCATGTGGGTGAAACGGGCATTGGCATTCATCGGCTATCCTCTTGTTCTTGTCGAAAGGGATTTTTCCAGTGTAGGACCTGTGACCATCAGCACACTGACTGCGCAGGACGCATTGCTGGCCAATCGGGCCTAGAACGGCACGCGGCCCAGAATCATGTCGCGGTACATGACGAAGTCGCCAAGCAGGCTGTAAAGCGGATGTTGAAAAGTCGCAGGACGGTTCTTTTCAAAGAAGAAATGCCCGACCCAGGCGAAGCTGTAGCCGGCCAGCGGAACGGCCAGCAACAACAGCCAGGCGCCTTTGCCGATGGTCAGGGCCAGAATGAAAATAACCAGTGTCGTGCCGATGAAGTGCAATCGTCGGCAGGTACTGTTGCTGTGTTCACTCAGGTAATACGGGTAAAACTCGGCGAAGCTATTGAAACGTTTGAAGTTTTCCACGACTGCGATCTCTGTGGTTATTGTTCTGATTGCAAGTTGTTCTGCGGGTAGCTTATTTGAGTCTAGAGTGATCATTGGCATCAGCCAGTGACAATGGGCGCCACTTTAGTATCCTTCGGAAATTGGCCGTAGCATGCGGCTCACCATGTAAGTAAACGCCATGAGCGAAAGAACGACTTCTGCAAGCTGGGCGATGGGGATTGTCAAAGCACTGGAAATGGACGGCCTGGATTGCCGGGTTCTGTTCAAACAGCTGGGGCTCGACTACGCGTCACTGGACGATCCGGATGCACGCTTCCCGCAAGATTCCATGACACGACTGTGGCAGCGCGCCGTCGAGCTGTCCGGCAACCCGGCGATCGGCCTGAACATGGGCAAGGTGGTACGACCGGCCTCCTTCCATGTGGCCGGTTATGCCTTGATGTCCAGTCAGACCCTGGCCGAAGGCTTTCAACGGCTGGTGCGTTATCAGCGGATCATCGCCGAAAGTGCCGACCTGAGTTTCCGTCTGCTGGACGAGGGTTATGCGCTGATTCTGACGGTCCACGGCGACCACCTGCCACCGACCCGACAAAGTGCCGAAGCCTCGCTGGCCTGCGCGCTCGCATTGTGCGGCTGGCTGACCGGGCGCACCCTGCAACCGCGCAAGGTGCTGGTGCAGGGCGAACAGCCCGCCGATCTTGAACCTTATAAACAAGCCTTCCATGCGCCGTTGGTGTTCAACGCGCCCTATGACGCGCTGATCTTCGAACGCGCCGACATGGAAGCACCGTTGCCGACCGCCAACGAGGCCATGGCGCTGCTGCATGACCGCTTTGCCGGCGAATACCTGGCGCGGTTTTCCGAAAGCCGCGTGACCCACAAGGCGCGGCAGGTGTTGTGCCGCTTGCTGCCCCAGGGCGAACCCAAGCGCGATACCGTGGCGCAAACGCTGCACCTGTCACAACGGACGTTACAGCGGCGCTTGCAGGAAGAGGGCACGAGTTTTCAGACGTTGCTCGATGACACCCGGCGCGAACTGGCCGAGCAATACCTCGCGCAGCCCACCATGACCCTGCTGGAAATTGCCTACCTGTTGGGGTTCGCCGATCCGAGCAACTTCTTCCGCGCCTTCCGACGCTGGTTCGACGCCACGCCCGGCGAGTACCGGGTGCGGCTGATGGAAGCGCCGAATCGGGTCAGTGACGCCAGAACGCCGGAATACACAGAACGAACACCGTGATGATCTCGAGTCGGCCGAGCAGCATGCCGAACGAGAGAATCCATTTGGCGGCATCCGGCAGCGTGGCGAAGTTGCCCGCCGGGCCGATGGTCTCGCCGAGACCCGGCCCGACGCCCGACACGGTACTGGCCGCGCCGGTCAGGGCGGTCATCCAGTCGACGCCGAGCAGCGACAGCAGCAAGGCGATCACGCAGATGGTGATGGCGAAGAAGAACGAGAACGTCAGGATCGAACGCACGATCTCTTCGTCGAGCCGGTGGCCGTTGTACTTCTGCTTGATCACCGCGCGGGGGTGAATCAGCTGGTTAAGGTTGGCCTTGAGCAGTATGTAGGCAACCTGGAAGCGGAAGATCTTGATCCCGCCCGCAGTCGATCCCGAGCAACCGCCGACAAACCCCAGATAGAAGAACAGCATCAGCGAGAAGTTGCCCCAGAGGCTGTAGTCCCCTAATGCAAATCCTGTCGTCGTCACCACCGATGTCACGTTCAGCGCCACATGCCGCAGCGCGTCCAGCCAATGCAGCTGGGTGGTCCACCAGTACCAGGTGCCGAGCACCAGCCACGTCACCAGTAACATGCCGAGCAAGCCTTGAACCTGCTGATCCTTGATGAGGGCCCGGCGGTTACCGCGCAAGGTGGCCACGTACAGCGTGAACGGCAGACTGCCGAGAATCATGATGACGACCGCCACCCAGTGCACCGCCGGTTGCGTCCACTTGGCCAGGGACTGGTCGGAGGTGGAGAAACCGCCGGTGGAAATTGCCGACATCGCGTGGTTGATCGCGTCGAACGGGCTCATTCCCGCCCACCAGAACGCCAGGCTGCCGAAAATGGTGATGCCGACGTAAGCCGCTACGATCAACCGCGCCACCATGTGCGAACGGGGCATGACTTTTTCGGAGCGGTCCGACGACTCGGTCTGAAACAGGCGCATGCCACCAATGCGCAGCAATGGCAGAATCGCGACCGCCATGCCGATGAAGCCGATGCCACCGATCCAGTGCAGCAATGAGCGCCACATCAGGATGCCGGGGGACATGTCATCCAGATGATTGAGCACCGTTGACCCGGTGGCGGTAATGCCGGACATGCTTTCAAAGAACGAGTCGGTGTAGCTGATGTGCTGGGTCAACAGGAACGGCAGTGCGGCGAAGATGCACACCACCAGCCAGCTGCTGACGGTCAGCAGGTACATGTCTCGCGGACGCAGGTGCACGTGCTCGGGACGACCGGGAATGACCAGCGCGAGGCCGGCGACAAAGGTGATCATGCTGGCCCAGAGGAACGACGGCAGGTCGCCGGTGCGCTCGAAAATCACCAGGGTGGCCATGGGCACGACCATGGCGATCGCCAGCGTGATCAGGAAGAGGCCGATGATGAAACCAATGAGACGTAAGGTCGGCAACGCCATGAAGTCCGCTCGGGCTGAAAGTAGGAAGGGCGCCATTCTACCCGTGGGGCAGGGCATGTAAACCGGCATCCCCGAGGCACTTGCAGCTAGAATAGCCAGACATTTTTTTCAGGAGGTGGCCGATGCAGGCTCTCGACGCTTTGCTCAACCGTGTTTCCGTTCCACGACTGGTCGACCCGGCCCCCAGCGCCGAGCAGCGCGAAGTGCTGTTTGGTGCCGCGATGCGTGCACCTGACCACGGCCATTTGCAGCCTTGGCGCTTCCTGACAGTCGAAGGCGCAGCGCGTGAGCAGATGGGCGAGTTGCTGGCCGAAGCTGCAAAACTGCAGGACGGCGATGTGTCCGAAGCTGCGCTGGACAAGGCGCGCAACGGCCCGCTGCGCGCACCGCTGGTGGTCGTGGTGATCGCGCGGGTGCAGGATCACGTCAAATACCCGAAGTCCGAGCAACTGCTGGCGGCTGGCTGCGCAGCGCACGGGATTTTGCTGGCGGCGTATGCGCAAGGGATTGGCGCGGTGTGGCGCACCGGTGATCTGGCGTATTCGGCGCATGTGGCCCAAGGGTTGGGATTGGCGGAAGGGGAAGAGGTGATTGCGTTTCTTTACCTGGGCACGCCGCAGAAAGAACCGCGCGTTGCGGAAAAAGCAGACCTCACCGAGTTCGTCAGCGCCTGGCCCGGCAAGGCCTGACACCACCGATCAAATGTGGGAGTGGGCTTACTCCCACAGGGGATCAGGGTTGGACGATGATTCCCGGCACCAACGGCAATTCCAGGCTGGCGATGAATCCGCCATCCGGATGATTGGCCAGCACCAGACTTCCGCCATGCCGCTCCGCCGCTCGGCGCGCAATGGCCAACCCCAGACCGTGCCCTGCCGCCGTCTGCCCCGGAGCTCGATAAAACGGCTCACCCAACTGGCTCAAATGCTCGGCATCCACGCCGGGCCCGTGGTCGCGCACACTCACTACAATCCGCTCACCTTGCCGCACCGCCTGCATCTCGATCGGTCGCCCCACCGGGTTGAAGCGCTGAGCGTTGCGTAGCAGGTTGTCCACGGCGCGCTCGATCATCGTCGGCCAGCCTTTGAGGTTCAATTGCGGTTCGGCGTCGAGGCGAACGGTCTGTTCCGGCGAACCCAATTGCGCATCCTTTTGCAGCGTATTGAGCAGCGCATTCAGATCGACATCTTCAGCACTGGCGTTATCGGCATCGACCCGCGCCAGCACCAGAATCTCACTGATCAGCGCTTCGAGCCGGTCGCACTCGCGGGTCAGGCGCGGCGAGAGTTTTTCGCGCTCCTCGGGGCTGGCCCGTTCCGCCAGTGCCAGTGCAATGCGCAGCCGGGCGAGGGGCGAACGCAATTCGTGGGACACATCACGCAGCAGTTGCCGCTGACTGCTGATCAGGCTTTGCAGGCGTGCGCCCATGCGGTTGAAGTCGTTGGCCAGCACGCCGAACTCGTCGCGACGGTTGGCCAGTTTCACCAGGCTGTTTTGCTGGTACGTGGTTTGCCCCAGATCATGCACCGCGCCCCGCAGGCGGCTAAGCGGGCGGGTGATGGACAGGGTCACGAACAGGCTGAACAGGGTCAGCACCACCAGCGCGATACCCAGCGCACTCAGTGGCCAGAGCAGGCTTTCGCGGTGCCATGCGTCCAGCTCGGGGTGCGGAATGCGGTAGATCAGCAGGTAGGTATCGCCGGTTTTGGCGCTGGTGTATTCATCGGTCAGACGGCGCCACGGCAGGCGCCGGTCATCGTTGTTCTGTCGCGCTTCGAAGGCCGCCGCGCGACGAGGGAAGGTGCCGCGAACGACTGGATCACCGCTCTCGTTAAGCACCTGAACGTCGATGTGATACTGGCGTTTGCGCTGTTCCAGAATGTCTTGGGCGGCTTCTTCGCCTTGTGCTTCGTAGGTTTGCGTCCACTGCTCGGCCAGAGTGTTCAGGCCCGGGTGGCGGCTGAGAATCCACGCATCCTGGTTGAGCATGTGCCCGAGCAGAATGGAAAGCCCTGCCACCAGAGCGATAGCCAGCCAGAAGCTGGCCAGGATACGCCAGAACAATGAACGCACAGAAAGTCCTCGAACAAACACAATCCCATGTGGGAGAGAGCCACAGAGGCTCGCTTCTACATTGAATTGAGGGGGCA
This sequence comes from Pseudomonas sp. NFX71, assembly GCF_048079215.1. Lineage (NCBI taxonomy): Bacteria > Pseudomonadati > Pseudomonadota > Gammaproteobacteria > Pseudomonadales > Pseudomonadaceae > Pseudomonas > Pseudomonas sp. NFX71. The sequence goes on from NZ_CP182230.1 coordinate 3,631,973, forward strand.
GACCCAACGGGGTTCAGCCGTTGGGTCCAGGGTTAGCGCATTATTGCGCTTTTTGCGGTTGTTGCGCTTTCCACGCCTTGAACTCGGCCCATTCGGCGCGGCGCTCGGCCTGTTTTTTCTGGATCTCGTCGAATTGCTTCTGTTGATCCGGTTTCAGCAGGGCGCGCACATCGGCCTCGGCTTTCTTGTGGTTGGCGGCCATCTCGTCCTTCATGGCTTTCTGGTCGGCTGGCGAGAGTTTTTCCAGGTACTTGTCGACCACTTGCTTACGCTCGTGCATCTGCTCGCCCATGATCTTGCGGATCTGCTCGCGCTGTTCGCGGCTCAGGTCCAGTTGGCTGTACGGGCCTTTGCCGTGCATGCCGTGCATCTGGCCGCCGTGGCGCGAGCCGTCCATCGGACCACCCATCGGGCCGGCACCTTCAGGCATGGCCATGGCAACGGTCGGCAGGGCGGCGGCGAACATCAGAGCGATAAGAGTCTTGCGCATGGTGAATCTCCTTGTCTCGTTCCCGGTACGTTCCGGATGAGTTCAGATTACGGAGATCAAGGTCAGCGGCGGTCAGCGGAGCGTAAAGCTTGGGTAAAGACGATTTCTCGCCGACCTGACAAATTTAGCTGGCAGTGGCCTGTGGCGAGGGAGCTTGCTCCCGCTGGACTGCGCAGCAGGCCTTCTTTTGAGGCCGCTTCGCAGCCCAGCGGGAGCAAGCTCCCTCGCCACAGGTTGCTGTTGTCCGGTTTACAGACTGTAGTAATAACCACGGCTGCGCAGGGCGACGATACGCGGGCGGCCGTCGGGGTGGGGGCCGATCTTTTTGCGCAGGTTGCTGACGTGCATGTCCAGGCTGCGGTCGTACAGGGTCAGTTTGCGGCCGAGGGCGATTTGCGCCAGTTCCTGTTTGTCCAGCGGCTCGCCGGGTTGCTTGAGCAAGGCTTCGAGCAGACGGCTTTCGGACACCGTGAGGGTGAATTCCTGTTCATCGATGCTGACCACGCCGCGCACCGGGCTGAAACACAGATCGCCCAGTTCGAGCTGGCTGGACACCGCCGTCGGATGACTGCGGCGCAATACTGCGCGCAGGCGGGCGGTCAGCTCTCGCGGGTCGCACGGCTTGGCCAGGTAATCGTCGGCGCCCAGTTCCAGGCCGAGGATGCGATCCAGCGGCTCGCCGCGGGCCGATAGCATCAGCACCGGCAAATCCGGGTGATCGCTGCGCAATTGCTTGAGCAATTCCAGACCGCTGCCGTCCGGCAGCATGACGTCCAGCACCACGGCGGCCGGGGAGGTTTCGGCCAGCGCGCGACGGGCGCTCTGGCCGTCGTGGCACGCACGGACCTGGAAGCCTTCCTGGCTCAGCCAACTGACCAGCAGCTCGCACAGCTCCTGATCATCATCAATTAATAACAGCTCGCTCATGACTCACTCAATTTAGCCATTGTCGACGTTTTCGACTTGCACCACTGGCGAAGATACCGCAGAGCAGGGCCAATAGCGCTACTCCCGCGCCGATCACGAACCATTGCTGCTGGTCTGTGAGAAAACGCGGCAGCGGACTGCTGGCCTGGGCCTCCTTGAGTTGCAGCTTCAGACGCTGGTTCTCCTGGCGCAACCGGCTCAGTTGAGCGCTTTCGCGTTCGGCATCGGCATTTTGCAGTTGTTTGCTCAGTTCTTCTCGTTGCTGTTCGCTCACCTTCAAGCGCTGCTGCAACTCGGTGATCTGGCTGCCGGCGCTCAAGGACAGCGGCGTTGCGCTTTCTTCACCGTGGGCAGGTGCCACGATCGACAACGTGACCAACATCAGACACAACGGACCTTTGCGCATCGGAGCTCCTGATTCCAATCGATTATTGGGCAGGTTGTCGGCAGGCAAACGAGAATAATGAGCGATTGAGAGCGCGATGAACCGACAAGGTTCATCGCGCGGGAGGAATTTACGGCAGGACTTGCTTGAACGGCTTGACCGAAACGTTGGCGTAGACGCCTGCGGCGATGTACGGATCGGCGTCGGCCCAGGCCTGGGCGGCGCTCAGGGAATCGAATTCGGCGACAATCAGGCTGCCGGTGAAACCCGCAGCGCCCGGATCATTGCTGTCGACCGCCGGATGCGGGCCGGCCAATACGATACGACCTTCGCCCTTGAGCACTTGCAGGCGCTCAAGGTGTGCAGGCCGTGCGGCCAGGCGGGCTTCCAGGGAGTTGGCGACGTCTGTGGCAATGATTGCGTAAAGCATGTCAGTCCTCGGTTTTTGGCGTGGTGGTATCGGCGTCGTGCAGGTGGCGGGACAGGTAAATACCCTGGGCGACCAGGAACAGCAACGTCATGCCCAGGCTGCCGAAGACCTTGAAGTCGACCCAGTAGTCCTGGAACGTGAACGCGACGAACAGGTTGGCGGCACCGCAAAACAGGAAGAACGCGATCCAGGCGATGTTCAGGCGCGTCCAGACCAGGTCCGGCAGGGTCAGCGCGTGGCCCATGATGCGTTTGATCAGCAACTGGTCACCGATGAAGTGGCTGCCGATGAACGCCAGCGCAAACAGCCAGTTGACCACCGGCGCTTTCCATTTCAGGAAGGTTTCGCTGTGGAACGCCAGGGTCAGGCTGCCGAAGACCAGGCAGGCGATGAGGGTCAGCCACTGGCTCTTTTCCAGCTTGCGCTGCTTGATGAAGAGTGTGCCGTAGACGACCAGGGAGCTGATGATCAGCATCGCGGTGGCGCTGTAGATGCCTCCGACAGTCAGTTGATGACCGCCAATGTCAACGACCCGTGGGTCGATCTTGAAAACAATGAAAAACAGCAGGAGCGGGATGAAATCGATGAATTGTTTCACAGTGGCAGCCAGAAGCAGGATGTGGCGGCATAATAACAAACATATGGGCGCGCGATAGCGTCAGCTGATTTGAGGTAACACATCCCCGTGAATGTCGATTTGCACTGCCATAGCACCGCCTCCGATGGCGCTCTCGCGCCTGCTGTCCTGGTGGCGCGTGCGTACGAAAAAGGCGTGCGAGTCCTGGCCTTGACCGATCACGACACCCTCGAAGGCCTCGACGAGGCCCGCAACGCGGCAACGGCGCTGGGGATGCAATTGGTCAACGGCGTCGAATTATCCTGCACCTGGGGTGGCGCGACCATTCATGTGTTGGGTTACGGATTTGATGTGAATGCACCGCCGTTGGTCGAAGCCATCGCCAAATTGCACGATGGCCGTTGGCTACGGTCCGAAGAAATAAGCCGCAAGCTGGCATTGAAGGGTATGCCGGGTGCGCTGGAAGGCGCCCGGGCGATCCAGCAGGAACTGGGCGACAGCGGTAACGCGCCGGCCCGTCCGCACTTCGCCGACTGGATGGTGCGCGAAGGTTTCGTCAAGGATCGCGCCGAAGCGTTCCGCAAATGGCTGGGCGCCGGCAAGCTGGGGGACGTCAAGCAACACTGGCCGACCCTGGAAGAGACGGTCGAAACCCTGCGTGCGGCCAAAGCCTGGGTGAGCCTGGCGCACCCGTGGCACTACGATTTCACTCGCAGCAAGCGCCGCCGCCTGATTGCCGACTATATTCAAGCAGGCGGCCATGCGATCGAAGTGGTCAATGGCCATCAGCCCGCGGAGCAGGTGGGCAGTCTGGCGATTCTTGCTCGTGAGTTCGGTCTGCTGGTCAGCGCCGGCAGTGATTTTCATGGCCCTGGAGGCTGGTCCGAGATCGGTGAATACCGCCCGCTCCCGGAGGATCTGCCACCACTGTGGTGTCGATTCAAACATGACCCAATTATTGCCGCCGTCTGAACAGGTAGAGAATGTGAGTCAATTTTTCCAGATTCATCCGGAAAACCCGCAAGCGCGCCTGATCAAACAGGCTGTCGAGATCATCCGCAACGGCGGGGTGGTGATTTATCCCACTGACTCGTCCTACGCCATTGGTTGCCAGATCGGCGACAAGAATGCCGTGGAGCGCGTTCGCCGGTTGCGTCAACTGGATGAGAAGCACAACTTCGCACTGATTTGCAGCGACCTGTCGCAACTGGGGCTGTTTGCCAAGATCGACACCGGCACCTTCCGCCTGCTCAAGGCACATTTGCCAGGGCCCTATACCTTCATTCTCAATGCCACCCGCGAAGTCCCGCGGCTGTTGTTGCACCCGAAAAAACGCACCATCGGCCTGCGCGTGCCCAGCCACCCGATTGCCCTGGCGCTGCTGGAAGAACTCGGCGAGCCGCTGATGAGCGTGACGCTGATCATGCCCGGCGACACCGACCCGCTGACCGATCCGTATGAAATGCGCCAGTTGCTCGAGCATCAGGTCGACCTGATCATCGACGGCGGTTTCGGCGGCATCAAGGCGTCCACCGTGATCAATCTCGCCGACGGCGAGCCGGAAGTGATCCGCGTGGGTTGCGGCGATCCGACGCCGTTCATGGCCGAGGCGTAGATGTCTGCAGTAGAACCCGTTGTCGACAGTCAGGCCGGTGCCCAGCAAGAGCTGCCCTTCGCCATGGTCTATGGCCAGGCGGTCATGGAAATGCCGCTGGACCTGTACATTCCACCGGATGCACTCGAGGTCTTTCTCGAAGCCTTCGAAGGCCCCCTCGACCTGCTGCTGTACCTGATCCGCAAACAGAACATCAACATCCTCGACATCCCGGTGGCGGAAATCACCCGCCAGTACATGGGTTATGTGGAGTTGATGCAGTCGGTGCGCCTGGAACTGGCCGCCGAGTACCTGGTCATGGCCGCGATGCTGGCCGAGATCAAGTCGCGGATGCTGTTGCCGCGAGCCGAAACCATCGAAGACGAAGAAGACGACCCGCGCGCCGAATTGATCCGTCGTTTGCAGGAGTACGAACGTTTCAAGGCCGCCGCCGAAGGTATCGATGGCTTGAGCCGCGTTGGTCGTGACGTGGTGGTGCCCAAGCTGGATGCCCCGGAAGCCCGGGCGCGCAAGCTGTTGCCGGACGTGAGCCTGGAAGAATTGCTGATGTCCATGGCCGAGGTCCTGCGCCGTGGCGACATGTTTGAAAGTCACCAGGTCAGCCGCGAGGCGCTGTCCACTCGCGAGCGCATGAGCGACGTGCTGGAACGGCTCAAGGGCGGCGGTTTCGTGCCGTTTGTCGAGCTGTTCACGGCCGAAGAAGGGCGCCTGGGTGTCGTGGTGACCTTTATGGCGATCCTCGAACTGGTCAAGGAATCTTTGGTCGAGCTGGTGCAGAATGAGCCGTTCGCGGCGATCCACGTGCGAGCCCGAGCCGAATAACGAGTTGAATCATGAACCTGACTGAACCCCGCGAGCTGGCGCCACTGCTTGAAGCCTTTCTGTTGGCCTCGGGAAAACCGCAATCGCTTGAACGCCTGTTCGAACTCTTCGAAGAGGGCGAGCGCCCCGAGCCGCCAGTCTTCAAGAAAGCCCTGACGATTCTCGCCAAGTCCTGCGACGGTCGTGCCTTCGAGCTGAAGGAAGTCGCCTCTGGTTATCGCCTGCAGATCCGCGAAAAGTTCTCGCCGTGGGTAGGACGTTTGTGGGAAGAGCGCCCGCAACGTTATTCCCGTGCCATGCTCGAAACCATGGCACTGATCGCCTATCGCCAGCCGATCACCCGGGGCGAGATCGAAGACGTGCGCGGTGTGGCGGTCAACAGTCACATCGTCAAGACGTTGCTGGAGCGGGAGTGGATTCGCATCGTCGGTTACCGGGATGTGCCGGGCAAACCTGCGATGTTCGCCACCACCAAGGCTTTTCTCGATCACTTCAACCTGAAGAATCTTGACGATTTGCCGCCACTCGCCGAACTGCGCGAGCTGGAGCCAGACCCGGTGCTCGATTTCGACGACGCGCCGGTGCCGGCCGGGTTGCAGGAACTGGCGGATGCCAGCGCTGAGCCGGAGGAGCCCAAGGAAGAAACCAGTTTCCATACGCTGTTGCTGGAACTGGACACCATGGAGGAGGGGTTGAAGACCGACTTCGATGACATTCTGCGTGATAGCGCGGTGACCGGGACCGAAGAGGTTCTGGAGTTGCCGGCACCGGAGATTGAAGCTGAACTTCCGGTTGAGCCAGAAGCCACAGTTGAAGAAGAGCTTGAGGATGACGTGCTTGGCGTCGCCGAGGCGCGCGAGAAACTCCTGGCGGCTGTCGCTGCCCTTGAACAGGCGAAACCCGAGCCCGAGTTGAGTGACGAAGAAGCCGAAGCCAAGGCTCTCGCCGAAGCCATCGAAGCCGAACGCCGCGAGTTCGAAGACTGATCCAAATCCCACAGGGATTGGTGTCGAATGGAGTGATTGATGAGCTCAACCAAAGACCCCTGCATCAGCGTCTGCAAATTCACCGACGACATCTGCCTCGGCTGTGGCCGCAGCAAGCGCGAGATCAAGGCCTGGAAGAAGCTCGACAAGACCGACAAGCGCACAGTCCTCGCTGAAGCTTCGTTGCGCTTGATCAAACTCGGCGCCACCGGTCGGCGGAAATCCAGGTAACTGGCCATTCATCAGCTAGTCTCTGATGCGCAAACGCTCCCATGAGCGTATGATTCGCGACCCTTCGGCGATCCCTTCGCCCGAGTAAAAGCTTTCAACTCTTCAGGACCCTCACTTCAGAGCCGCCTGAACAGACCACACCGGGAGGTGCCCAGATGAGTATCAACGACCAGAAAGACGACCAGGAAATCGGCCCAGCAGGCGAAAAACTGCAAAAAGTCCTCGCCCGTATCGGCGTCGGCTCGCGCCGTGACGTAGAAGCCTGGATCAGCCACGGCCGCATCAAGGTCAACGGCAAAGACGCCACCCTTGGCCTGCGCGTCGACCTGCATGACGCCATCACCATCGATGGCAAGGTGATCAAGCGCGAAGAAGCCGCCGAGTCGGTACGCCGCGTGATCATGTACAACAAACCCGACGGTGAAATCTGCACCCGTGACGACCCTGAAGGCCGTCCGACCGTGTTCGACAAGATGCCGCGTCCGAAAGAAGGCCGCTGGATCAACATCGGTCGCCTGGACATCAACACTACCGGTCTGCTGATGTTCACCACCGACGGTGAGCTGGCTAACCGCCTGATGCACCCGTCCTACGAAATGGACCGTGAATACGCGGTACGTGTACGTGGCGAAGTCGATGACGAGATGATCGAGCGCCTGAAGGCAGGCGTGGTCCTCGAAGACGGCCCGGCCAAGTTCACCGACATCAAGCAGGCGCCCGGTGGCGAAGGTTTCAACCACTGGTATCACTGCGTGGTAATGGAAGGGCGTAACCGTGAGGTTCGTCGCCTGTGGGAATCTCAGGGCCTGGTGGTCAGCCGCCTGAAACGCGTGCGTTTCGGTCCGGTGTTCCTCAACTCGGACCTGCCGATGGGCCGCTGGCGCGAAATGAGCCAGTACGAAGTCGACATTCTGAGTGCTGAAGTGGGCCTGACCCCAGTGGCCATGCCGCAGATGAACGCCAAGAGCAAAGACAAGCTCGAACGTATGCAGCGTAAATCGTCCCGTCCGGTCGGCAAGACCGAGCGCGTGCGTACACTGCGTCCAGCGACCGGCGCTCCGGCAGCGGGTCCGCGTCCTGCACGTGAGCCGCAGATCGAAGGCGAGCGTCCGTCGCGCAAGCCGGTTGCTCCGCGTGCCGATGGCGAGCGCGGTCCACGCACGCCACGTCCGGCCAACGGTCGCACCGAGCGTGGCGAAGGCCGCGGTGCGCCAAGCGGTGGTCGCAGTGATCGCGGTGCTCCAGCCGGTCGCGGTACGCCAGTGGCCGATCGTCCGTCCGACACCAAGCGCCCGGCCAAACCGGCGCCGAAGAAACGCCCGGGCATCGTCCTGGTCGACAAGGATGCACCATCGGGCAAACGCCGCGGTGCGCCAGCCGGTTCCGGCCAGCGTCCAGGCTTTGGTCGTCGCAAGCCTGAGTAAGCGGTAAGCGATACATGAAAAACGCCAACCTCAGGGTTGGCGTTTTTTTTGGTCTGGCAATAACCGGTCTTCAGAGTGCAGGTAACCTGTGGCGAGGGAGCTTGCTCCCGCTGAGTCGCGCAGCGGCTCCAGGCTCCCTCGCCACAGGGGGGGGTTAGAACACAAACCGTCCATCAAACAGCGGCTCATCATCCAGCGCCAACACGCCATTGGAGAAGATCAGATCCAAATGATGGCTACCCTTCGCTCCACCCCCCAACCCCAGATGCAACCCGCAATGGCGTTCCTCAAATCCGGCATTGCGCGCATACAACGCCTTGATCCCTTCATTGGTGCCGATCCCCAGCTCCTCGATCCGCCGATTCGACGGATTGGCGTCCAGGTACTTGTTGAAATCGTGTTCCAGTCCCGGCACTTCAGTCGCAATTCTGCCGATGGTCGAGTTCTCGATCCATAACTCCAGCGGTGATGCCAATACTCCATATTTGCGCGCAAACGGAATAGTACTGAGAAATGTCCCCATGAACTTAACCCGGCCATTAATGGCTTCGCTGTGGGTGGCAATTTCACCGGGTGCCAGATCAAAGTTGCCGACACCATTGATGTCAGTCCACTTCTTGATACTGCTCAACGGTGTTTCAAACCAGGAGCCGTGGTCATCCTTGAAACTTAACGTTGTTGCGTGGGACATGCGCTGGATCAAATGGCTGTTCAGTCCGGCAATGCGCTGCGGGGTGACACTGAACGTGTCGTAGAAGTAATCACCGTAATCCTTGAACAGCAGCGACTTCCTCCAGTTCTCGGCCATCACGCCTTGCAGGGCGCGGACAAAATCCGGGCCGTCGGGGCGTGGATTCGGCAGGGTGGAGGAGTCGTAGAAAAAAATGTACAGATCGCTGTCGATAATGGCCTGAGCCAGCAAATCCGCGGGTTCGAGGTCCAGTCGCAGCGAGCTGAAGCGAAATGGCTGGCTGTCGGATGCCTGTTCGGCAATGGCGCCGGTCAGTGCTGCGTAATCAGCGGTGTGGCCCAGCAAGATCTTCGCCGGATTGAGGCCGGCAAGGGCCGGGTGATGTTCGAGGTAGTAAAGGAAATGCGAAATGGCGCGTGGCTTATCCATGTAGTCCTCCCTGACAAACCGAGCGAAAGTGGCAGGCACAACCGGCCGGACCGTGCCTGCCGGGATGACTTACAGAGGCCACATCGCCGTGCCGAACGGAACTACCGCGTCGGCTTGCATCATTTCAACGGCGGCTTCATGGGTCGGTGCTTCAAACCAATCGTCCAGTTGCAGTTCAGTTTCCAGGTCTTTTTCCATTGCTTGCATGGTGAATCTCCTAGATGACTTTTGAGTAAGAACAACTTGCCAGTCGAGGCGGCTCGGCAAGTCGCTGAAAACCTAGTTCACTGGTTTTTGAAACGCAAAAAAATAATTAAATAAGATTTAATTGAACTTTTTGTTCTGTTTTTTAAATAGAAATTTATTAATAGAAAACAAAAAACTAAGCAGGCTTTTTCCTTAGGAAGCTTCCTATCGTCAATTTGCAGTCGTCCTACAGTTATGTCTGATTTGGCAAAGTTTCGTTACGGCATGTAAAGGAATGCTGACGAAATTGCGCGCTGAATCCCATGGATTCGCGTCTTCGGGAGAGGTGTAAGGAAAACCTGCCGCCAGCACGCCGATTGATCCCCGCAAAAGGCTCTGGCGCGCTTGTTTCAGCGGCGCTGGAAGGGTGAGATGCGCGCCATGCCTGTCGTGCAGGTGCATAACAAGAAGGAGGCGCGATGTACGCCGTGACTGATCTCCATCTCTTCCCGTGGGACGGTTTTTCCATCGTTCACGCCCATGACCCGCAAAGGTCTGACTCATTTTTTGCAGCCGCCCGAGACCCTCGAGGCGGACACAGGCAATCCCGGCAACCGACACGCTGATCCAGCGGGTCTGGCAGCAGGGGGTTGGCGGTGTACAATGCGCCGCGTTTTACCTGTGACCTCCTGCGCAGCTGCGCAAACCTCAAGGCTATCCGCCTTGTTCACTCCGCCACGTCACGAGCGTGTCGGGTTCGATTTCGTCACAGATAAAAACAAACAGGTGACGCATGACTGTTGTAAATACGCTGAACTCCTGGTGCCTGCGCTGGGGTTTGATCGGCGCTGCTTAAAGTTGCAACCGAGCAGCAACGTCTACTGAACATCATCAAACCTTGCGTGAGACCCTTTTCATGAGTGGACAAAACTCGCATTCAGGCGAGCTGAAACGCGGCCTGAAGAATCGTCATATTCAACTGATCGCCCTCGGTGGCGCGATTGGTACCGGCCTGTTCCTCGGCTCGGCCGGTGTACTCAAATCCGCTGGCCCGTCGATGATCCTCGGCTACGCCATCTGCGGCTTCATTGCCTTCATGATCATGCGCCAGCTCGGCGAAATGATCGTCGAAGAGCCGGTGGCCGGTTCCTTCAGCCATTTTGCGCACAAATACTGGGGTGGTTTCGCCGGTTTCCTGTCGGGCTGGAACTGCTGGATTCTGTACATTCTGGTGGGCATGTCAGAGCTGACTGCGGTCGGCAAGTACATTCACTACTGGGCACCGGAGATCCCGACCTGGGTTTCGGCTGCCGGATTCTTCGTCCTGATCAACCTGATCAACCTGGCCAACGTCAAAGTCTTTGGTGAGGCGGAGTTCTGGTTCGCGATCATCAAGGTGGTGGCGATCGTCGGCATGATTGCCCTGGGCAGCTACTTGCTGGTCAGCGGTCACGGCGGTCCGGAAGCCTCGGTGACCAACCTGTGGTCCCACGGCGGTTTCTTCCCGAACGGCGTCAGCGGTCTGGTGATGGCCATGGCGATCATCATGTTCAGCTTCGGCGGCCTGGAAATGCTCGGTTTCACCGCAGCGGAAGCCGACAAGCCGAAAACCGTGATTCCGAAAGCGATTAACCAGGTGATCTACCGGATCCTGATTTTCTACATCGGTGCGCTGGTCATTCTGCTGTCGCTGACGCCTTGGGACAGTCTGCTGGCGACCCTGAACGCGTCCGGTGATTCCTATAGCGGCAGCCCGTTCGTGCAAGTGTTCTCGATGCTCGGCAGCAACACCGCGGCGCACATCCTCAACTTTGTGGTCCTGACTGCGGCGCTGTCGGTGTACAACAGCGGCACCTATTGCAACAGCCGCATGTTGCTGGGTATGGCCGAGCAAGGCGATGCGCCGAAAGCCCTGGCGAAAATCGACAAGCGCGGCGTGCCGGTGCGTTCGATCCTTGCCTCGGCTGCCGTGACGCTGATTGCAGTGCTGCTGAACTACCTGATCCCGCAAAATGCGCTGGAGCTGTTGATGTCGCTGGTGGTGGCCACGTTGGTCATCAACTGGGCGATGATCAGCTATTCGCACTTCAAGTTCCGCCAGCACATGAACAAGACCAGGCAAACGCCGCTGTTCAAGGCCCTGTGGTACCCGTACGGGAACTACATCTGCCTGGCGTTCGTGGTGTTCATCCTCGGCGTGATGCTGTTGATCCCGGGCATTCAGATCTCGGTGTATGCGATTCCGGTGTGGGTTGCGTTCATGTGGGTTTGCTACGGCATCAAGAACAAGCGCAGTGCCCAGCATGCGTTGCAGGCTGCAGTGAAATAGCGCAGCGCGCAGAAACGACAAACCCGGCCATGTGCCGGGTTTGTCTTTTTCGGCCTACACAAAGCCCTGTGGGAGCGCGTTCTTGCCATTCATTCGCGGTATCCTGAAAGACCTCAACCCGGACGCTTTTCCATGCTGGTGATTTCCAACAACGTGCATCTGCCGGATGCCGAGATCGAATTGACAGCCATTCGCGCCCAGGGCGCCGGTGGGCAGAACGTCAACAAGGTCTCCAGCGCTGTGCACTTGCGCTTCGACATCCCGGCCTCGTCCTTGCCCGAGTTCTACAAGGAACGGCTGCTGGCGCTGCGGGACAGTCGCATCACCAGCGAAGGGGTGTTGATCATCAAGGCTCAGCAATACCGGACGCAGGAAGCCAATCGCGCCGATGCGCTGGAGCGGCTGATCGAGTTGATCCTCAGCGCCACCAAGGTCGAAAAGAAACGTCGTCCGACCAAGCCGACCCTGGGCTCGAAAAAGCGTCGGCTCGAATCCAAGACCAAGCGCGGCAGTATCAAGGCCGGGCGCGGCAAGGTCGATTTCTAGCGCGCTGCTCTTTCTTCGCGGTGCTTTTCATTAAGGTGCTTGGGGGCTTGCCGGTACAAGTAAACACTCAGGGCCAAACCGCTCAGGGCGGCGAGGGCGGCGAAAAGGAAGATCGAGGCAAAGCCGAAACCTGCCGCAATCGCACCCGCCAACGGCCCGGTAATCCCCAGTGACAAATCGATGAACAGCGAATACGCCCCGACCGCCGCACCACGGCTCGACGCTGGCACCAGATTGACCGCTTCCACCCCGAGTGCGGGGAACACCAGCGAAAAACCAAAGCCACTCAGCGCCGCACCCGCCAGTGCCCAATGCGCATCTGGCGCCAGCCACAGGAGCAACAGCCCCAGGGTTTCCACCGACAGGCAGGCAATCGCCACGCGAAACCCGCCGAGACGGTTGATCAGGTTGCCGAACAGCAGTCGCGCGCCGATGAAACTGGCGCCGAACAGGCTCAGGCACAGCACCGCGTTGTCCCAGTGTTGCGTGGCGTAATACAGGGTGATGAACGTTGCGATGGTGCCGAAACCGATGGAACCCAGCGCCAGACCGCAACCATGCGGCAGCACGCGCCCCAGCACATGCATGAACGGCAGGCGCTCACCAACCACAATGGGGGCTGCGGTCTTCGGCCAGGCCAGCGCCAGGCCCAGGACGGCCAGCAACATGATGCTGACGCCCATGCTCCACAAACCCAACTGGCTCACCAACAACACCCCCAGCGGTGCACCGACGGCCAACGCGCCATAACTGGCGATGCCGTTCCAGGAGATGACTTTAGCCGTGTTCGCTGCACCGACCCGGCCGATGCCCCAGCCAATCGAACCGGAACCCACCAGGCTTTCCGCGCTGCCAAGCACCAGACGACCGATCAGCAGGCTGATCAGACTCAACACCGGCAGGCTTTGGGTCCAGGCTGAAACCAGCATGAATACACCACTCAAACCGCAACCGGCAAGGCCATACATCACCGCCAGTTTGCTGCCCTTGTTATCGATGATTTTCCCGGCGTAAGGACGGCTGAGCAGAGTGGCCAGGTATTGCACGCTGATCACCAGCCCCGCGACCACCGCGCCGAAGCCGAGTTCGCTGTGGACGTAGCCCGGCAACACAGCCAGGGGAATGCCGATATTGAGGTAGCCGATAAAGGTAAAGAGGACGATGGAAACAACTTGCAGCGTGACCGCCAGGGGGCGCTGTTTTTCAGACATGGGAAAAGGTCCACGGGGAAAGCAGGATAGATAGGCTGCTTATGATAGCGGCGCGAGCGGCCGCGAGGCGTGGAAAAGTAAAACTATTTGCCGGATGGGGTGTTTCAGGGCTTGGCGGGAGCGACCAGTTGCGTGGTGACCAAGGCGGCCAGGGCATTTTCTTCGCTGCCGAATCGGGCGAGCAACGCCGCTTGTTTCTCGGGGGAAAGGCGATTCCAGATCTCGATCATCTTCTCGGCGGTGCCGATCAGGACGCTGGCCTGGGTCTCACTGAAGTCATCGGTCATGGTTGTGCAACTCAAGGGTTCAGGCGGTGTGGAAAGCGCATGTTAGCGCTTTCCACACGGTCTGGCATTGCGGGTGTTTCAGTCTTCGCTGTCGGCCTGGCGGCGTTCAGTGGCTTCTTTCGGCTCGGGCTGTTGGGCACCGGCTTGCTGCGGGGTTGTCTGCTCAGTTTCGTGCAGGCTTGGGAAGGGGAGATTAGGGATCTCGTGCATGTTTCGCGCTCCTCGCAAAGTCTGTTGATAGATCTGGTAGATCCGCGCTTTTAAAAAGCCTGGGCAGGATACAGCAGCAGAAATGACAAATAGACTTTTATATCCATTTGTTGCGACGGGTGGGATTGTCTAGACAGGTGTGGACCAGATTCGCGAAACCAATGTGGCGAGGGCGCTTGCCCCCGCTCGAACGCGCAGCGGTCGCAAGGAATGCAAACGCGGTTCATCGGTAAAAACTCATTGCCTGCATGGGGCCGCTTCGCAGCCCAGCGGGAGCAAGCTCCCTCGCCACAGGGGAGCCGGCCATTGTTTCACATTACTTGCAGACGTCGGCGATAGCCTCAGCCAGCAGATCCAGACGCGTCGCATCAATCCCCGCCACGTTCGCCCGGCCGGTACCGACCATGTAAACGCTGTGATGATCGCGCAGCTGTTTAACCTGATCCGGCGACAGGCCGGTGTAGGAAAACATCCCGCGTTGCACACCAATATGCGCAAAACGCTCACGCAAACCATGCGGCTCCAGCGCTTCAACCAGACCGCTGCGCAGTTGCGCGATACGCAAGCGCATGGCTTCCACTTCATCGGCCCACAGGCTTTTCAGCTCCGGATCGCCAAGAATCGTCGCCACTACGGCAGCGCCATGATCCGGCGGCGTCGACCACAGGTTGCGGGCGATGTTGGCCAGTTGGCTGCGAATATCCACCAGTTTTTCAGCGGTTTTCGCGCAAACTATCAGCGCCCCCGTGCGATCCCGGTACAGCCCGAAGTTCTTCGAGCAGGAACTGGTGATCAGTACTTCCGGCAACTCGGCAGCAAACAAACGGGTCGACCACGCATCCTGTTCCAATCCATCGCCGAAGCCCTGGTAGGCGAAGTCGATCAGCGGCACCAGATCACGATCGCGCACCACGTCCAGCACCCGGCGCCAGTCGTCATGGGACAGATCGAACCCGGTCGGGTTGTGGCAGCAGGCGTGCAACAAAACCACATCGCCTTTCGGCGCGTCATTGAGCACCGCCAGCATCGCTTCAACATCGAGGCGGTTATCGCTGCCGACATAAGGGTAATGATTAACCTTGACCCCGGCCGTGGCGAAAATGGTTTCGTGAATCGGCCAGGTCGGGTTGCTCAGCCACACGCCGCGCCCCGGCAGGCACTGGGCGATGAAATCCGCGCTCAAGCGCAACGCGCCGGTGCCCCCCGGCGTCTGGGTAACGCCGGCCCGTTGTTCGGCGATCAGTGCAGAGTCAGCGCCGAGCACCAACTCATTGATGACCTTGCCGAATGCCGGTTCGCCGTGACCGCCGATGTAAGTCTTGGTGGTCTGGCGATCCACCAGGCGCTGCTCGGCGAGCTTCACGGCCTGGGGAATCGGCGTCAGGCCGAAGGCGTCCTTGTAGACGCCTACGCCAAGGTCGAATTTGCGCGGGTTCGGGTCCTGCGCATAGGCCTCCATCAGGCCGAGAATCGGGTCGCCGGGTACTCGACCTATGGCGTCGAAATGCATTATTTGCGGCCCTCGGCGTCCTTGGCCACTTCGTCAGTGCGCGCGGCCATGATGAAATCGTTGCGGTGCAGGCCCTTGATGGAGTGGCTCCACCAGGTCACGGTGACTTTGCCCCACTCGGTCAGCAGGCCCGGGTGGTGACCTTCGGCCTCGGAGATTTCCCCGACCGCGTTGGTGAACGCCAGGGCGTGCTTGAAGTTCTTGAACAGGAAAACCTTTTCCAGCTGCATGATGCTGTCGCGAACTTCGATGTTCCAGTCAGGGATCTGCTTGATCAATACCGGCAGTTCTTCGTCGCTGACCTGGGGGGCGTCGGCGCGGCAGGCTTCGCAATGGGCTTGGTTCAATGTGGACATGGTGTGTTCCTGAAATCGAATGATTGGAAATCGGCCGTCAGTGTCACCACGCTAAACCAAAGCGTGGGTTCCTGACAGGCTCACTTGATTCTAAAAGCTACGGATCACGCGGCTTTTGGTTTGGGCGGAAATTTCGGGGCGTGCAAGCCCAGCTGCATGCCTTGCTTGACCATGCCCATGATGTCTTCGTGGGCAAGATCGAACAGGCGCTTGAGGTTCGGCAGGACAAAGTACAGCGGTTGCAGGATGTCGATGCGATACGGCGTACGCATGCATTCCAGTGGATCGAACGGCTGATGCTCAGGTTCGTCCGACAGGCAGTAAACGGTTTCTTTCGGCGAGGAGAGAATGCCGCCGCCATAGATGCGTTGGCCTTGCGGGGTATCGACCAGGCCGAACTCGATGGTCATCCAGTACAGACGCGCCAGGTAAACGCGTTCTTCCTTGGACGCCTGCAGGCCGAGTTTGCCGTAGGTGTGGGTGAATTCGGCGAACCAGGGGTTGGTCAGCAGCGGACAATGACCAAAAATCTCGTGGAAAATGTCCGGCTCTTGCAGGTAATCCAGCTCCTCACGGGTACGAATAAACGTCGCCACCGGGAACTGCTTGTTCGCCAGCAATTCGAAAAAGGTCTGGAACGGAATCAGTGCGGGAACCCGGGCAACTTGCCAGCCGGTGGTTTCGCCAAGGACCTTGTTGATCTCACCGAGTTGCGGAATGCGGTCGTGGGGCAGACCGAGTTTTTCGATACCGTCCAGGTATTCCTGGCACGCACGCCCTTCGATCACTTTCAGTTGGCGAGTGATCAGCGTGTTCCACACCGCGTGTTCTTCGGCGGGGTAGTCGATAAAACCTTGCGCATCGGGCTCGCGAGCCACGTATTGCGTCTGCTTCATGCTGCTCTCCTGCTAGGGGATTTCGTTCTTGTTATGTCCTGCCATGGACCTAGAAATACCCCAGGAATTTCGATGTGGCAGCCCATGAACGCCATAGCGCGTAGGAAAATTCGTCGAATTTCGTAAAGTTTTCGTTACGGAAAGGCCGGTATGGCGCAGCGCTTGAGATTTTCGGGTTTGAAAAGGCTCACAGGTGTCACATAATCTTGACGACTAAGTTGGCCCCTGCGCAGAAAAATTCCCGCAATGGGCCTCGATCACTCACGTTTCGGGCCTTTATATGCGTATCAAAGTCCACTGCCAGAACCGCATCGGCATCCTGCGCGACATTCTCAACCTGCTGGTCGAGTACGGGATCAACGTCGCTCGCGGCGAGGTCGGTGGCGAACATGGCAACGCGATCTACCTGCATTGCCCGAACCTGATCAACATTCAGTTCCAGGCGCTGCGTCCGAAATTCGAGTCGATTGCCGGTGTCTTTGGCGTCAAGCGCGTAGGACTGATGCCCAGCGAGCGTCGGCATATGGAACTCAATGCGTTGCTCGGCGCCCTGGAGTTTCCGGTGCTATCGATCGACATGGGCGGTTCGATCGTCGCAGCCAACCGTGCAGCGGCGCAGTTGCTCGGGGTGAGGGTGGATGAGGTGCCGGGGATTCCGTTATCGCGGTACGCCGAGGATTTCGATTTGCCGGAGCTGGTGCGCGCCAACAAATCGCGGATCAATGGGCTGCGGGTCAAGGTCAAGGGCGATGTATTTCTGGCCGACATCGCGCCGCTGCAATCGGAACATGACGACAGCGAAGCCATGGCCGGCGCGGTGTTGACGCTGCATCGTGCCGACCGGGTAGGGGAGCGCATCTACAACGTGCGCAAACAGGAACTGCGCGGGTTCGACAGTATTTTCCAGAGTTCAAAAGTGATGGCCGCCGTGGTTCGTGAAGCACGACGCATGGCGCCACTGGACGCGCCGCTATTGATAGAAGGCGAAACCGGCACCGGTAAAGAATTGCTGGCGCGGGCCTGTCACCTGGCCAGTCCACGGGGGCAGTCGCCGTTGATGGCGCTCAACTGCGCCGGTCTGCCGGAGTCGATGGCCGAGACCGAGTTGTTCGGCTACGGTCCCGGTGCATTCGAAGGGGCGCGGGCCGAAGGCAAGCTGGGGTTGCTGGAGCTGACGGCGGGGGGAACGCTGTTTCTCGATGGCGTGGGGGAAATGAGCCCGCGCTTGCAGGTGAAGTTGCTGCGCTTCCTGCAGGACGGTTGCTTCCGCCGCGTAGGCAGTGATGAAGAGGTTTATCTGGATGTGCGAGTGATCTGCGCGACTCAGGTCGATCTGTCGGAGTTGTGCGCGCGAGGCGAGTTTCGCCAGGATTTGTATCACCGTTTGAACGTACTGTCGCTGCACATCCCGCCGCTGCGCGAATGCCTGGATGGTTTGACGCCGCTGGTGGAGCATTTCCTTGATCAAGCCAGTCGGCAAATCGGTTGCCCGCTGCCGAAACTGGCGCCGGCGGCCATGGACCGGCTCAGTCATTATCATTGGCCGGGCAATGTCCGGCAGTTGGAAAACGTGTTGTTCCAGGCGGTTTCGTTGTGCGAAGGCGGGACGGTCAAGGCTGAACATATTCGACTGCCAGACTATGGCGTGCGTCAGCCGCTTGGCGATTTTTCACTCGAAGGCGGACTGGATGCAATTGTCGGGCGCTTTGAAAAAGCGGTGCTGGAGCGTTTGTATTCCGAGCATCCGAGCAGTCGGCAGCTGGGCAAGCGGTTGGGGGTTTCGCATACCACCATTGCCAACAAGTTGCGTGAGTATGAGGTGGGTAAAGAGCCTGGCGCCTGAGCAGAGACCGTCAGGTCTTTGTGGCGAGGGAGCTTGCTCCCGCCGGGCTGCGCAGCAGCCCCAAAAGAACGGCCGAGGTCTGACAGGCAGATAGTGCCGAGGGTTTTGCGGCCGCCGCGCGCCCGAGCCGGAGCAAGCTCCCTCGCCACAGGGGTGAGTGCATCAGAAAGGCCGACCCTTGCCACTTACCGGCATAACACCGCCGGTTTTTCGTCTTCAACACAATCCCCCATTCCCCTCTGACCCCCTCAAGTCCTTTGTTTGCCGGGCCCCGCGCCGCCAGAAAAAAGTTGGTCTGCAAATTGCTTATGGCTCAGCAGTACAGCGGTGGGCGGCAAACGTCCGGCATGCAGAGGAAAGAGTGTGGACAAGTACCTTTATGTGGCAATGACCGGCGCCAGCCAGAATGCACTGGCGCAGAAGGCTCATGCGAACAACCTGGCGAACATCTCCACCAACGGTTTCCAGAAAGACCTGGAGCAGGCGCGTTCGATGCCGGTGTTCGGTGACAGCTTTCCGGCGCGAGCATTTGCCATGTCCGAACGTCCGGCCACCGACTTCTCTGCGGGCGCCCTGGTGGAAACCGGTCGCGACCTCGACGTAGCGGTGCAGGGCAATGGCTGGATCGCCGTGCAGAACCCGGACGGCGGCGAAAGCTACGTGCGCACCGGCAGCCTGAACGTTGACGCCCTCGGCGTATTGCGCGCCGGCAACGGCATGCCTGTGTTGGGCAACGGCGGACCGATTTCCGTGCCGCCCGAGCAGCAGATCGAAGTCGGCGAGGACGGCACCGTCAGCATTCGCGCGATGGGTGAAGGCCCTCGCGTGATGGCCGAAGTCGACCGCATCAAGCTGGTCAATCCGGATTTCAAGAACATGACCAAGGGCCTGGACGGTTCGATCCACACCAAGGACGGCCAGCCGGCGCAAGCCGATGCCAACGTCAAACTGGTGTCCGGGTTCCTGGAGTCGAGCAACGTCAATGCCGTGGAAGAGATGACGTCTGTTCTGGCCCTGGCCAAGCAATTCGAATTGCACATCAAGATGATGAACACCGCCAAAGACGACGACCAGGCCATGGCTCGGGTCTTGCAGATCAGCTAATTATCAGAACGTCGCGCCGTAAAACAGGCGCACGAGGAGAATCGAATGCTTCCGGCTCTATGGGTTGCCAAAACAGGTCTGTCCGCCCAGGACACCAACCTGACCACCATTTCCAACAACCTGGCCAACGTGTCGACCACGGGCTTCAAACGTGACCGTGCCGAGTTCCAGGACTTGCTGTACCAGATCAAACGCCAGCCAGGCGCCCAGTCGACCCAGGACAGCGAACTGCCGTCGGGCCTGCAACTGGGTACCGGTGTGCGCATCGTCGGCACCCAGAAAAACTTCAACGCCGGTAGCC
Organism: Pseudomonas sp. NFX71; assembly: GCF_048079215.1. NCBI lineage: Bacteria > Pseudomonadati > Pseudomonadota > Gammaproteobacteria > Pseudomonadales > Pseudomonadaceae > Pseudomonas > Pseudomonas sp. NFX71. The sequence goes on from NZ_CP182230.1 coordinate 3,651,759, forward strand.
TGCAAACCACCGAGCAGCCGTTGGACATGGCCATCGACGGTCGCGGTTTCTTCCAGATCCTGCAGCCGGACGGCACCACTTCCTACACCCGTGACGGCACCTTCCACCTCGATTCCAACGGCCAGATCGTCAATGCCAGCGGTTTCGCCCTGGAGCCGGCCATTGTCATTCCGAACGACGCACAGACCTTCACGGTCGGTCGCGACGGCACCGTGTCCATCACCATTGCCGGTAACCCGGCGTCCCAGGTGATCGGCAACCTGCAGACCGCCGATTTCATCAACCCGGCCGGCCTGCAAGCGGTGGGTAACAACCTGTTCCTGGAAACCGCCGCCAGTGGCGCGCCGCAAGTCGGTACGCCAGGCCTGGCAGGTTTCGGCACCACGCTGCAGAACACCCTGGAAACGTCCAACGTCAGCACGGTTGAAGAGATGGTCAACATGATCACCACTCAGCGCGCCTACGAGATGAACTCCAAGGTGATCTCCACCGCCGACCAGATGCTCTCGTTCGTAACGCAGAATCTGTAATCAAGTCTATGAGGCGACCCTGAGGTCGCCTGCAACACCGTGAGGTAGGGTCATGAATCGCTTTGTATCTGTTCTGGCACTGAGTGGAGTCGCCGCGCTGGCGGGTTGCGTCGGTCCGACGCCCAAGCCCAATGACCCTTACTACGCCCCGGTGTTGCCGCGTACGCCGTTGCCGGCTGCCGCGAATAACGGCTCGATCTACCAGGCCGGTTTTGAACAGAACCTGTACAGCGACCGCAAGGCGTTCCGGGTCGGTGACATCATCACCATCACCCTGAACGAAAAGACCCAGGCCAGTAAGAACGCCAACTCGCAAATCGGCAAGAACAGCAAAGCCAGCATCGGTCTGTCCTCGCTGTTCGGCGCGATACCGAACACGAATAACCCGCTCAGCGACGGTGATCTGACGCTGGACGCCGGCTACAGTGGCGACCGCGCGACCAAGGGCGACAGCAAGGCCGGGCAGGGCAACAGCCTGACCGGTTCGATCACCGTGACCGTCGCCGACGTCTTGCCCAACGGCATCATTGCCGTGCGCGGCGAGAAGTGGATGACCCTCAATACGGGTGATGAGCTGGTACGGATTGCCGGCCTGGTCCGGGCCGACGACATTGCCACCGACAACACGGTTTCGTCGACCCGCATTGCCGATGCACGCATCACCTACTCGGGCACCGGTTCGTTTGCCGATGCGAGTCAGCCAGGCTGGTTCGACCGTTTCTTCCTCAGCCCGCTGTTCCCTTTCTAGGTGGCTACGTTGAATTTCAGAAGTCTCATCGTTGCGGCCCTGATGTTGTCGGCAGCCTTCAACGCTCAAGCCGAGCGGCTGAAGGACATCGCCAGTATTTCCGGCGTACGTTCCAACCAATTGATCGGCTACGGCCTGGTGGTCGGGCTTAACGGCACCGGTGACCAGACGACGCAAACCCCGTTCACCCTGCAGACCTTCAACAACATGCTCTCGCAGTTCGGCATCAAGGTGCCGCCGGGTTCGGGCAACGTGCAGCTGAAAAACGTCGCGGCGGTATCGATCAGTGCCGACTTGCCGGCCTTCGCCAAACCCGGTCAGCAGGTAGACATCACTGTTGCTTCCATTGGTAACTCCAAGAGCCTGCGGGGCGGCACCTTGCTGTTGACGCCGCTCAAGGGTATCGATGGCAACGTGTACGCGATCGCCCAGGGCAACCTGGTGGTCGGCGGTTTTGATGCTGAAGGTCGCGACGGGTCGAAGATCACCGTCAACGTTCCGTCGGCCGGTCGCATCCCCGGTGGTGCATCGGTGGAGCGTTCAGTGCCGAGCGGTTTCAACCAGGGCAACAGCCTGACCCTGAACCTCAACCGTTCCGACTTCACCACCGCCAAGCGCATCGTCGACAAGATCAACGACATGCTCGGCCCTGGCGTCGCACAGGCCATCGATGGCGGTTCGATTCGCGTCACGGCGCCACTGGATCCGAGTCAGCGGGTCGACTACCTGTCGATCCTCGAAAACCTCGAAGTCGATCCAGGCCAGGCGGTGGCGAAAGTCATCATCAACTCGCGTACTGGCACCATCGTGATCGGTCAGAACGTCAAGGTGTCCCCGGCCGCCGTCACCCACGGCAGCCTCACCGTGACCATTACCGAAGACCCGATCGTCAGCCAGCCCGGTCCTTTGTCCAATGGGCAAACGGCGGTCGTGCCGCGCTCGCGGGTCAATGCACAACAGGAAGCCAAGCCAATGTTCAAGTTCGGCCCGGGCACCACCCTCGACGAGATCGTACGTGCGGTGAACCAGGTCGGCGCGGCACCGGGTGACTTGATGGCCATCCTCGAAGCTCTGAAACAGGCCGGCGCATTGCAAGCCGACCTGATCGTGATCTGAGGACGGCGACCATGGATATGCGCAAGGGTGGTCTGGGTGTCAGCAGCAACGATTCGGGTTCCTATTCGGACCTGAACAGGCTGAACCAGCTCAAGGTCGGTGACAAGAACAGTGACGGGAACATGCGCAAGGTGGCGCAGGAATTCGAGTCGCTGTTCCTCGGTGAAATGCTCAAGTCCATGCGCAAGGCTACCGACAGCCTGGGTGAGGACAATCCGCTCAACACCCCGGCCGCCAAGCAATACCAGGAAATGTATGACCAGCAGTTGGCCGTTTCCATGTCTCGCGAGGGTGGTGGTATCGGCCTGGCGGACGTGCTGATGCGCCAGATGTCGAAGAACAAACCGATGGCGCCGGGCGAAGCAGCTGCCGCATCGGCGGCCAAGCAGGCGGCCGCGAAAGCCGCCGCAGAAACGCCGATTGCCGCCGGCACGGTTGCCACCAACGGACCGTTGTCGCGCCTCAATGGCGAGCGTCCGTTGTGGGCGTCGCGCTCGGTCCATGCACCGCAGGCAGCAGGCGACGGCACGCACCGCAATGACATGGCGCTGATCAATCAGCGACGTCTGGCGTTGCCGCCGAAACTGGCTGACCGTCTGCTGGCAGGCCTGGTGCCTTCGGCCACGACTACGGCCACGACTGTCAACAAGGCGCCATTGCCGGAGCGCACCACGCTTACCGGTTCAGGGCCGTTGTACAACGGTGATTGGCTGGCGAATGCCCAGGCCGCATCGAACGGCGGGCTGCAGATTCATGGTCGTGCCATGGCGCAAATCCCCCTGGCGCCAGCGAAGAAAGCCTTCAGCTCCGCCGACGAATTCGTCAACACCATGCTGCCGATGGCCAAGGAAGCCGCCGAGCGCATCGGGGTCGATCCGCGTTACCTCGTGGCCCAGGCGGCGCTGGAAACCGGTTGGGGCAAGTCGGTCATGCGCGCACAGGATGGCAGCAGCAGCCACAACCTGTTCGGCATCAAGGCCAGCAGCAACTGGCAGGGCAATTCGGCGCGCGCGATCACCAGCGAATTCAGAAATGGCGCGATGGTCAAGGAGACGGCCGAGTTCCGTTCCTACGACTCTTACAAGGACAGCTTCCATGACCTTGTGACTTTGCTGCAGACCAACAATCGCTATCAAGATGTCGTGAAGTCGGCCGATAACCCAGAACAGTTTGTACGCGAGTTGCAAAAGGCCGGTTATGCAACCGACCCGGACTACGCGAGCAAGATTTCGCAGATAGCCAAGCAGATGACGAGTTACCAGAACTACGCTGCGGCGGGCGTTTCCACCACGCCTTTATAGGCACAAGGATTAAGGTCGAACCATGAGTTTGCTCAATATCGGGATGTCGGGTCTGGCCGCTGGCCAATCCTCGTTGATGACCACCGGCAACAACATTGCCAACGTCGACACCGCCGGGTACTCGCGCCAGCAAACAGTGCAGGGCACCAAAGCCTCTCAGCATTTCGGTAACGTCTACATCGGCACCGGCACGACGCTGGCCGATGTGCGCCGCGTATACAACAGCTACCTCGATGCGCAGTTGCAGACCACCACTTCGCTCAACAGCGATTCGGCCGCCTACCTGAATCAGGTCACGCCGCTGGACAAGTTGCTCTCCGACACCAGCACCGGCCTGAACGGCGCACTGACCAAGTTTTTCGCCTCGGTGCAGAACGTCAACGCCAAGCCGGGTGACGATGCGTCCCGCCAGTTGCTGCTCAGCGATGCCCAGGCCTTGAGCAACCGTTTCAACTCGGTCTCCACACAGCTCAACGAACAGAATGCCAACATCAACGGCAACCTGACGAGCATGGCGGATCAGGTCAACAAGCTGGCCGCCACCGTGGCCCAGTTGAACCAGAAGATCTCCGAGATTTCCAGCTCCGGCGGCATGCCGAACGACCTGCTGGATGCGCGTAACGAAACCGTGCGCCAACTGTCGACCTTCACCGGTGCGCAAGTGGTGGAGCGTGAAGGCAGCCTCGACATTTACCTGGGCAGCGGTCAGCCGCTGGTCATAGGCAACACGTCCAGCAAACTCGAGACGGTGCCAAGCAAGGAAGACCCGGGCCGTCTGGCGCTGCAGCTCAATCGCGGCTCGAGCACCATCGACATCACGTCGATCATGACCGGCGGTGAAATCGGCGGTCTGCTGCGTTATCGCAGCACGGTGCTGGACCCGGCCATGAACGAACTGGGGCGTGTAGCGCTGGTCGTCGCCGATCAGATGAACAGCCTTCAGGCTCAGGGCATCGACAAGAACGGTGCCTTCGGTTCGAACCTGTTTACCAACATCAATTCGGCCAAGCTGGTCTCTGAACGCAGCATCGCCGCCACCAGCAACGTGGGCGCCGGCAACTTCGATGTGAGCATCAAGGACACTGGCAAGCTGACCATTAACGATTACAAGGTCACGTTCACCACCGCGACCGACTACACCGTTCAACGCCTGCCGGACAACACGCCCATGGGCACCTTCAGCACGGCACCGCCGGCAACGGCACCGGTCATCGACGGGTTTGAGTTGAAGTTCAACGCGGCGTCTGCCACGGCAGGCGACACCTTCAAGATCACTCCGACCCGCGATGCGGCGGCGAACATCAAGACCGAGATGACCGACTCCAAGCGTCTGGCCATCGCGGCACCCCTGGGCGCGGCTATTGCAGCGAGCGGCAGTGGTAGCGGCACCCTATCGATTCCGGCCAGCGGTCAACCGACCCTGACCACCAAGTTCGACATCTACGACGCGGCGACCACAACCGCGATGCAGAACGGCCTGAAAAACTCCACGCCGACCAAGGTCGTGTTTGGTGCGGTGTCCGCCGATGGCACCAGCCAGGCCTACCAGTTCCTGGATGCCAAGGGTGGGGTGATCAGTGCCGGCACCATCAAGCCCGGTGAGACCAACACCCTGAACCTGAGCATTCCGCTCACGGATGCCACGGGTACGCCGATCCCGCCTGCGCCGGCCACTCAGTACACCGCGGCTTTCAACATGACCATCGCCGGTGCCCCAAGCAATGGCGCGGCGATCAACGTCTCGCTCAGCCAACCGGGCAGTCTGGACAACCGTAACGGCACCGCACTGGCCAATTTGCAGACCGCGCAGACCGTGGACACCGGCTCGGCCAGCAAAGGTATTTCCCTGAACGATGCCTACGGCAAACTGGTCGAGGGCGTGGGTTCCAAGGCGGCACAGGGCAAGCTCGACAGCGCGGCGACCGGCGCCATCCTGGCCAATGCCAAGGGCGCGCGCGACTCGCTCTCGGGTGTCGATCTCGATGAGGAAACCGGCAACCTGGTCAAGTATCAGCAGTACTACACCGCGTCCTCGCAGATCATCAAGGCTGCGCAGGAAATCTTCAGCACACTGATCAACAGTCTTTAAGGAGTCGTAGCCCATGCGCATTTCTACCGCCCAGTTTTACGAGTCCTCTGCTGCGAACTATCAGAAGAACTTCGCCAACGTGGTCAAGAGCAGCGAAGAGGCGAGCAGCCTGGTTCGCGTCAACACGGCCGCCGATGATCCGGTCGGCGCGTCGCGTCTGCTGCAATTGGGTCAGCAGGCTTCGATGCTTGATCAGTACGCCGCCAACACCAACACCCTCAAGGCCACTCTTGGCACGACCGAAGCGGTAATGACCAGCATCAACAACGTGCTGACCCGCGCCAAGGAACTGGCCGTCAGTGCCGGCAACGCCGGTTACACCGATGCCGATCGTCAGTCCACCGCAGCAGAGTTGGGGCAGATTGAAGAGCAGTTGCTGAGTCTGATGAACACCAAGGACGAAAACGGCAAGTACATCTTCGCCGGTTCCAAAGGCGAAACCGCGCCGTTCTCGCGCAATAGTGATGGCACTTACAGCTACAACGGCGACCAGGTGACCCTCGACTTGGCAATCGGCGACACCATGTCGATGGCCACTAACAGCACGGGTTGGGATACGTTCCAGAAGGCGTTGAATACGAGCCGCACCCAGACCTCCATGACGGCTGCCGGCGTGAACGGCAACAAAGTGGCACTGAGCAACGGTCAGGTCTCGTCGGACGTCTCTTACAACAACAAATTCCGGGGCGGCGAACCGTATACCGTGGAAATCATCAGCGGCACCCAGTTGAGAATCACCGACTCGGGCGGCGTCGACCGGACCTCGGAAGCCAGCCAGGGCGGCACGTTCGACCCCACCAGCAAAGCCGGCCAGGCTGTGACTTTTCGTGGTATAGAGCTGACGCTGAACATTAATCTGGCAGCCGGCGATGTCGCGGCGGCCGATTTGCCGGGGCACACATTCACTCTGGCGGCCAAACCTGATTCTTTCACCTCGTCCCGCAGCCCGAGCAACGCTACGGGCGCGCAGGTGACGGCCAGCAGCGTCACCAACGCGGCCGATTATCACGCCAGTTTCCCGAGCGGCTCGGCTATCGTGAAGTTCACCAGCGCCACTGCGTTCGATTTGTACGCAGCGCCGATGACGGCTAACAGCAAGCCAGTGTCCAGTGGCACCATGGTGGGCAACGTCGCTACCGCATCGGGAGTGAGCTTTACCATGACCGCTGCGCCAGATGCGCCGGGTGCGGGCGACGAGTTCAGCGTGGCGGTCAATACGCACGAAACCCAGAATATTCTGGACACGGTGAACCAGCTGAAGACGGCATTGAGCACGCCAACCAATGGCGACCCGATCGCGGCCCAGAAGCTTCAGGCTTCGTTGGCGTCGGGCCTGGGTAATTTGGCCAGCGGTACCGATCAGTTGTCCAGCGCGCTGAGTTCGGTCGGTGGTCGTGGATCGGCCCTGGAGACCCAAAGCGACACCAACCAAAGTCTTACCCTGGCCAACGCCCAGACTCAATCATCGATTCGCGATTCCGATCCCGCCGAAGTGATGACCCGTCTGACCTTGCAACAAACCATGTTGCAAGCCTCGCAACTTGCATTCAGCAAGATTGCTCAGCTGGGCTTGTTCAACAAGATCTGAGTCTGTGCCTGTTAAGCCGCTAACTGCCCTATCCTAAGCGGCTCCGGGCCTTTTCCTGAAAGGGTTGAGGCCTGCCGCTCGAGAGTTTCATCGTGAATCAACGTCCTTTAGTCAGCATTGTCATTCCTGCCTTCAATTCCCGCTTCTTCCGCCAAGCGCTGGAAAGTGCGCTTGCACAGACCTATGAGCACGTTGAGATCGTCATCTGCGATGATTCGCCCGATGAGGAAATTCGCGACATAGTCCAGTCCATTGTCGAGCCGGCTCACCCGATTCGTTACTCGCGCAACTCTCAGCGTCAGGGGTTGCAGCAAAACCTGCTGCGCTGTGTAAAAGAAGCCAGAGGTGAGTTCATCAAAGTGCTGTGTGATGACGACAGGCTCTTTATCCAGAGTATTGGTTTGCAGGCGCAAGTCTTGATACAGCGAACCGAAGTCAACCTGGTTTTTGCCCAGCGTCTATTGAGCGATACCAACGACTTTATGCTGCCGGTACGTCTGGAGAACAGTCGATTTTGTACCAATGACTCGCTGTTTAAAGGCGACGATATACTCGCGATTCTGGAGAGCGTACCGAGAAACTTCATGGGCAACTTCAGCGCTGCCTTGATGCGCAGGGCTGACGTGTTGGAGTTACTGCCGGTATTGGTGCAACCGGAAGCAGGATTCATTGCGCTTTTGGATTTTGCGTTGTTCATATGCCTGCTTCGACGCGGCAATATGGTGATGCTCAATTCGGTTCTGAGCGTCGAGCGTCTTGGTCCGGAGCGCCTTGGCAAACAACCTGGTGTTCTCAAGGCTCGTGCTGTTGAATTGGTCTGGTTGTTGAAAATGCTCGCTGCCCGCAGCGGTGAAGCGGCTCCTGCTCATGGCTGGGTGCGTTATCAGGAACTGAGAAAGGTCACGGATGAAGTGCCGAGGCAGTGGGAGGAGCTGGGTCTGTTGCGAGTGTTGAACAATGTGCAGACAGCCATTGGTTTCAAGGTTGGGGCTGGTTGTGAAAGTTACGCCGAACTTTATCGTGACTGGCTGAGCTGCCGACAGTTCTCTGCGACTCAGAAGCGATTACTACCGCAGAAAATCGCCAGCTGGTCGAGCCGTCCCCAGATAGTGCCGATCATTGTCGATGAGACGGGTGACGCAGCGGCGCTGGAGTTGACGCTGGAAAGTCTTGCCTCTCAGCTCTATTCACCCGTGGCTGTGGTACTGATCTCCAATACGCAGCGCGAGCTCGATCGCGCTGTTCTGCAGTTGCCCTTGCAGGGTAATTGGGTCGAACAGGTGAACGCGTTTTTGCCGCAATTGGAGGGCGTTGATTGGTTCTATTTGTTGCGCTCCGGTGACCGGCTTGTCGAGTCGGCTTTGCTGCTGCTGGCAGAGCGTATCGCTGTTTCTCCTGGCGTCCGCTGTCTATACAGTGATGAAGGCACTTTTGTTGACGGTGAGTCGAGCGAGCCGGTATTCAAGCCGGGGTTCAATCTGGATCTGATGCGCGGGTACCCCTATGTTGGGCGCACCTTGGCGTTTGAGCGGCAGCAAGTCATCAACCTGGGTGGCTTTGACCCTGCGCAGGGAGAACTGTCCCCGCACGATCTGCTTTGGCGTTTGGTAGAAGAGATCGGGCCTCAGGCTATCGGGCACATCGCGCAAATCCAGCTTGAGTCGCTTTCAAGTTTTGCTCAATGGCTTTCACGTGCAGATGTGATCGAGGGCAATCCGCGTCTGCTGACTGCGCACCTCCAGCGCATTGGCGTGGCCCATCGTCTGCATCACCACCCGTTGCCGTTGCTCAATCGTATTGATTACCAACATCCCCATCGCCCCTTGGTTTCGATCATCATTCAGGCAGGGGACCAGCTCTTTGCTTTGCAGCGTTGCGTTGAAAGTCTGATTGAAAAGACCGCCTACAGTCATTACGAAATACTGATTGTCGATGGGGGCAGTAATGATTCGGCCATGGCCGGCTGGCTGGCGGCGATGTCCCAGCTGGGTTCCGATATGCTGCGGGTTTTGAGCTATTCCCGTGCAGTTGATGAAGCAGCGATCCATAACTTCGCCGCACTCCACGCTCGAGGTGAGTACCTGTTGCTGCTCAGCGCGCGGAGCGTGATCTGTTCCAGCGACTGGCTGGATGAGTTGCTCAATCATGCCCAGCGGCCGGAGGTCGGGGTGGTGGGCGCCAAATTGCTCAATCCGCAGGGGGCTATCGTTAAAGCTGGTCTGGTACTGGGCTTGCAAGGGCCGGCCAGTTCACCTTTCGTTGGTGAGTCAGCGACCGCCCGTGGTTATTTGCAACGGTTGCAGGTGGTGCAGAACTGGAGTGCAGTCAGTGCCAATTGTCTGATGGTGCGCAAGGAAGTCTTCGACACCGTCGGGCAGTTCAATGAGGCTGCTTTTACTTTGGGGCTTAGTGATCTGGACCTTTGTCTGAGGGTTGGCAAAGACGGTTATCTGGTGGTGTGGACGCCTTATTCCACTGTGGTTTTGCTGGATACCCAAGATGGGCCAGGCGACCCGCACGAGCAACAAGTGCGAGAGCTTGAACAGGAAGCGTTTTACGTCAAATGGTTGCCAGAGATAGCCAGAGATCCTGCGTACAACCCTAACTTGAGCCTTGGGGTCTCCAGTTTCAGTCTGGAGCCCGGTGCGCGCGGAAGCTGGAATCCCTTTTGTTCGCGCACGCTGCCGTCAATTCTGGGGTTGCCGATCAACACCACGGCGGTCGGACATTACCGTGTCAGCCAGCCCTTCAACGAGCTGGAGTCGGCTGGGCGGATAGTCGGGCGCCTGGCATTCGAAATGCCATCGGTTGTCGAGCTGGAGCGGATGTCGCCAGATGTCATCGTCTTCCAGGGGCGTTACAGCGAAGGGCCGGTTAATCAACTGGAGCAAATCAAGAAGTACTCCAGTGCGTTGCGGATTTTTGAACTCGACGATTACGTGGTCAGTGCGCCGAAGAAAAATGTCCATGCGCGCAACAAACCAGCCAACACCGAAGCTTTACTCCGTCGCGGGATCGGTTTGTGTGATCGGCTTGTGGTCACCACTCAGCCTCTGGCTGAGGCCTTGTCCGGAATGCATCACGATATTCGCGTGGTGCCGAACATGCTGGCACAGGATTTGTGGAGCGGGCTGCACAGTAGGCGCGAGACGTCGAGCAAACCACGAGTGGGTTGGGGAGGAGGCACCAGTCATACCGGCGATCTGGAAGTGATCGCCGAGGTGGTGCGCGAGCTGGCAGACGAAGTCGAGTGGGTGTTTTTCGGGATGTGCCCGGATCAACTCAGGCCCTATATCCACGAATTTCACCCCGCTGTCGGCTTGAAGGATTATCCGGCGAAGCTGGCTAGCCTGAACCTTGATCTGGCTTTGGCACCGCTGGAATTTCACATCTTCAACGACTGTAAAAGCAACCTGCGTCTGCTGGAATACGGTGCTTGCGGTTACCCGGTAATTTGTACCGATACCGAAGCTTACCGCGGTTACCTGCCCTGCACCCGGGTATACAGCAATAGCACGCAGGAATGGCGGGAGGCGATTCGAACGCATCTCTCCGACCCGGTTGCCAGTTACCGCATGGGTGACGAGTTGCGTGAAGCGGTGCTACGGGACTTCATGTTGCGCGACGACAACCTTCAACACTGGGTCTGGGGCTGGCTGGCTGACTAACAGGGGGCAGATCCTTCAGCCCCTTGTACTCGACCTGCCACTTTCTCCTTCTACGTCGCTCTGTATCCCACCTGTGGGTGTCGGACAATTGGCTCATTTCCTGCAGGCCTCTCCCATATCGCCATAAATCCTTCACTTCTGTTTGCGTGAACGACCCATTGGCTGCGCGCAACGATTTGAATTTGACGGTCTGCAGCTCCGGTTAAGCCGTGTGACCGCGCAAAGAACAAGAGGAAGGTTATGAAGGCAGTAATATTGGCGGGCGGTCTCGGCACGCGTATCAGCGAAGAGTCTCATCTCAAGCCCAAACCGATGATCGAAATCGGCGGTAAACCAATTCTCTGGCACATCATGAAGCAGTACTCCGCTCACGGGATCCATGATTTCGTGATTTGCCTGGGCTATAAGGGCTACGCGATCAAGGACTTCTTCGCCAACTACTTCCTGCATACCTCCGACGTCACGTTCGACATGTGCAATAACCGCATGGACGTTCACCAGAATTACAGCGAGCCATGGCGCGTGACGCTGATCGACACGGGCGAAGACACCATGACCGGTGGCCGCCTGCGTCGCGCCGCACGTTATCTTGAAGGCGAACAGGCGTTCTGCTTTACCTACGGCGATGGCGTTTCCGACCTTAATATCGGCGCCCTGGTGGACTTTCACCTGACTCACGGCAAACTCGCGACCGTCACCGCTGTGCAGCCACCGGGTCGTTACGGCGCCCTGGAGCGCGACGGCGACAGCGTCAAAGGTTTCATTGAAAAACCGCGCGGTGACGGCGGCTGGATCAATGGCGGGTTTTTTGTACTGTCGCCAAAAGTGTTGCCGTACATTGCCGACGACCAGACCTCCTGGGAGGCCGAGCCGCTGGCCGCGCTGGCCGACGAACAACAGCTGCAAGCGTTTCAGCACGACGGTTTCTGGCATCCGATGGACACCCTGCGCGATAAAAACCACCTTGAGCAGTTGTGGCTGAGCGGGGAGGCCCCATGGAAGCAATGGGACTGAGTCCGGAATTCTGGCGCGGCAAGCGGGTTCTGCTGACGGGCCACACCGGTTTCAAAGGCAGTTGGTTGACCCTTTGGCTCCAAAGCCTGGGGGCCGAGGTCAGCGGTTTTTCCCTTGATCCTTCGACCGAACCGAGCCTGTTCGAGCTGGCGCGTGTTCACGAGGGCATCAATGATCAGCGCGGCGACCTGCGTGACCTGGGCGCGTTGCTGGAATTGATTGCCGAAACCCAACCGGAAATCGTCCTGCACCTGGCGGCTCAACCGTTGGTGCGCGAAGGCTATCGCGATCCGCTGGGGACATATTCCAGCAACGTCATGGGCACCCTCAATCTGCTTGAAGCCATCCGTCAGGTCGGTGGCGTGCGCGCCTGCGTGCTGGTCACTACCGATAAGGTTTACGCCAACCAGGAATGGTTATGGCCGTACCGCGAAAACGAAGCCCTCGGTGGCCACGATCCTTACAGCAGCAGCAAGGCTTGCTGCGAACTGTTGGCGCAGTCCTACGCCGCGTCGTTCTTCCCGTCCGAGCGTTATGCCGAGCACGGCCTGGCCCTGGCCACGGCGCGCGCGGGCAACGTGCTGGGCGGTGGTGACTTCGCGCCTGAACGCCTGATCCCCGACGTGCTCAAGGCCTGGTCGGCGGACGAGCCGGTGACCCTGCGCTACCCGCAGGCCGTACGCCCGTGGCAGCACGCGCTTGAACCTTTGGCGGGTTATCTGCAGCTCGCCGCCGGTCTCTATGAACAGGGCCCCGAGTTCGCCGGTGCGTGGAACTTCGGCCCGAGCGAAGCGGACATGTGCAGCGTTGGCGAAGTGGTTGAACTGCTCGCCAACCGCTGGCCTCAAGCGCGCGGATTGCGCATCGAACCCAGTGATTTGCATGAGGCAGGCCTGTTGCGCCTGGACAGCAGCCGCGCCCGTCAACTGTTGAGCTGGCAACCGCGCTGGTCGTTACAGGAGTGCCTGACCCAGACCCTCGATTGGCACCTGGCCTGGCAAAACGGCGACGACATGCGTGCCATCACGTTGGGTCAGTTGAACCTGTACCGAGGCGCGCTGTGAGCGAATTCCTGTTGAAAGCGTTGCCGCTGAACGGCTTGTTCAGCGTGCAGCACAAGCGCTTCGAAGATGATCGCGGGCACTTCGCCCGACTGTTCTGCGAAGGCAGCCTGAGTGCCTTTGGCCAGCCGTTTCATATTCGTCAGATCAACCATTCCTGCACCCGTGAGCGGGGTAGTGTGCGTGGCCTGCATTACCAAAACTCCAACGCACCGGAAGCCAAGCTGATCACCTGCCTGCGCGGGGAAGTCTGGGATGTGGCGGTGGACTTGCGCCCCGACTCCGAGACGTTCCTGCACTGGCACGCCGAACACCTTCGGGCTGGCGACGGTCGCAGTCTGCTGATTCCGGCCGGGTTCGCCCACGGCTTCCAGACCCTGACCGATGACGCCGAGTTGCTTTACCTGCACAGCGCCGACTACGCGCCGGAGCACGAAGGTGGTTTGTCGGTGAACGATCCACGGCTGGCGATTACCTGGCCATTGCCTGTCAATAATTTGTCAGTCAGGGACGGCAGCCATCCCTTGCTCGATGAACGCTTCGCTGGAGTGCGTCTATGAACTGCCGTGGTTGCGGAACTCCTTTGGCCTTGCCGCTGATCGATCTCGGCACCTCGCCGCCGTCGAACGCCTACGTCCGTGCCGATCAGTTGGAACAGGCCGAACAATGGGTGCCTCTGAAGGTCGCGGTGTGTCAGCAGTGCTGGTTGGTGCAAACCGAGGATTACACCAGCGCCGACAGCCTGTTCGACGCCGAGTATGCCTATTTCAGTTCCTTCTCCAGCACCTGGCTGGCGCATGCCGATCGCTACGTCGTCGAGATGGTCGAGCGCTTCGGCCTGACCGCCGACAGCCGTGTGGTGGAAGTCGCAGCCAATGACGGTTATCTGTTGCAGTACGTCGCCGGTCGCGGCATCCCTTGCCTGGGCGTTGAGCCGACCCGCAGCACGGCGCAAGCGGCGCGCGAAAAAGGCCTGGAAATCCGCGAGTTGTTCTTCGGACGAAACACCGCTGCACAATTGGTCGGCGAAGGCTGGTCCGCGGACCTGATGGCGGCCAACAACGTATTGGCCCACGTGCCGGACATCAATGATTTCCTCGGTGGTTTCGCAACCTTGCTCAAGCCGACCGGCGTGGCGACGTTCGAGTTTCCGCAACTGCTGACGCTGATGGCCGGGAAGCAGTTCGACACGCTGTATCACGAGCACTATTCCTACCTGTCCCTGACCGCTGTGCAGACATTGTGCGAACGCAACGGTCTGGAAGTCTTTGACGTCAGTCAGCTGTCGACCCATGGCGGTTCGTTGCGGGTCTTCGTCCAGCGGGGTGAGGGTGTTCGTCGTGACGTGCAGCCTGCGGTTGCTCGGCAATTGCAAGCCGAACTCGTCGCAGGGGTGAAAACCCCCGAGTACTACGCGACCCTCGCGCCGGCCGCCGAACGTATCAAACACGAACTGCTGCGCTTTCTGCTCAAGGCCAAGGCCGACGGCAAGCGTGTGGTCGGTTACGGTGCCGCCGCCAAGGGAAACACCTTGCTCAACTACGCCGGGGTCAAGCCGGACCTGCTGGCCTGGGTCGCCGACGCCAACCCGCACAAGCAGGGCAAGTACCTGCCGGGCAGTCGCATTCCGATTGTTTCGCCGACGCAGATCGAGTTGGAAAAACCGGATTACGTGCTGGTATTGCCGTGGAACCTGTTGCACGAAGTCAGCCAGCAACTGGCTCAGGTGCGTCAGTGGGATGGCCGCTTCGTGATCGCCGTGCCTGAGTTGACCGTCCTGTGAAAGTGCTGGTGACCGGTGCCACCGGATTCGTCGGCCGCCATTTGGTCGCGGCGTTGCTCGCCCGTGGCTGCGCAGTTCGCGCGGTGGCGCGCAACGCCGAAACCGCCGCGAGCTTGCCGTGGATCAATGCCGTGGAGTTCATCAAGGCCGATATTCACGGCGCAGACCTGGACATCGGCGTATTGACCGATGGCATCGACGCCTTGGCGCATCTGGCCTGGCCTGGCTTGCCCAACTATCAGGCGCTGTTTCACTTCGAGCACAACCTGATGGCCGATTACCGCTTCATCAAGAGCGCGATCGAGGCGGGCGTACCCCAAGTGCTGGTCACCGGCACCTGCTTCGAATACGGGATGCAAAGCGGGCCGCTCAACGAGCAGACCGCGCCGCAGCCGAGCAACCCATACGGGTTGGCTAAAAACACCCTGCGTCTGTTCCTCGAAAACCTGCAGCGGGTTCAACCGTTCACGCTGCAATGGGCGCGACTGTTTTACCTGCACGGCGCGGGTCAAAACCCCAACAGTCTGCTCGCAGCGCTGGACCGGGCGATCGATGCCGGCGACGAGCGTTTCAGCATGTCGGGCGGCGAACAATTGCGCGATTACCTGGCGATCGAGACGGCTGCCGGTTACCTCGCTGCGATCATGCAACAGCGTGACTTCGACGGTGTGATCAATTGCGCCAGCGGCCAGCCGGTTTCGGTGCGGGCGCTGGTCGAACAGCGTGTGCGCGAACGTGGCGCGTCGATCGAATTGAACCTGGGTCATTACCCATACCCGACCCACGAACCGATGGCGTTCTGGGGCGTGGCGGACCGTTTGCAACAGGTACTGGGAGCAGAGCATGAGGCATGAGTTGTATCGGGTCGCCGACCTGCCGGTGTTGCAGAACCGGACCTTTGCCGACCCGGCGTCAGCCAGGGCCTCGGCGAGCGCCGACATGGTGCTGGTGCAGGATCAAAAGAGCGGGCTGGTTTTCAATCAGGTCTTTGATGCCGACAAGCTCAGCTACGACGCCGACTACCAGAACGAGCAGGCGCATTCGGGCCAGTTCCAGAAGCACCTGAGCGATGTCGAAGGCATCATTGCTCGCCATTTCAAAGGGCAGGAACTGATCGAAGTCGGCTGCGGCAAAGGCTACTTTCTCGAACTGCTCAAAGGTCTGGGCTACGCCATCACCGGCATCGACCCGGCCTACGAAGGCAACAACGCCGACGTGATCAAGGCGCCATTCACCCGTGGCCTCGGCCTGGCGGCAGACGCCATCGTGCTGCGTCATGTGCTGGAACACATCCAGGACCCGGTGAGTTTTCTGGCCGAGATGGCCGACGCCAATCAGGGCGGGCAGATTTACATCGAGGTGCCGTGCTTCGACTGGATCCTCGAACACCGCGCCTGGTTCGACCTGTTCTATGAGCACGTCAATTATTTCCGCCTCGATGACCTGCGCCGGATGTTCGGCACCGTGCATGAGGCCGGGCACCTGTTCGGTGGCCAATACCTGTACATCGTCGCGGATCTTGCGACCTTGCGCCTGACCCCGGAACAACCGGTGCCACGCCTGGACCTGCCGCGAGCTTTCACCGGCAGCCTCGAGCGCGCGGTGCAAATCATTCAGGCAAACCCGGAACAGGGTTCGGCGATCTGGGGGGCGTCGTCCAAAGGCGTGATCTATTCGCTGTTCCTGCAACGGGCTGGTGTGGCGGTGGACCGCGTGGTGGATATCAACCCGGCCAAGCAGGGGCGCTATCTGCCCCTGAGCGGCGCGCGCGTGTCCTCGCCCCAAGAGGCGATAGACGCCTTGCCTGAAGGCGCCAACCTGTTTGTGATGAACTCCAACTACCTCGAAGAAATCAAGCGGATGACCGGTGGACGCTACGTCTATCACGCCGTAGACAGCGCTTCGTTCCAGTGACTATTGAGACTTTTAAAATGACCGACAACACCATCAATAAAGCGTTCGAAGCCGAGTGCCAGGCAGAAATCGCGCGTCAGGGCGATGACCAGAAACTGACGGGTCTGGCCCGGGATTTCTTCAACGAATCGGCCAGACACAAATACAGCTACCACTTCTCGTGGATGGGTCGCCCGATCATTCAACTGCCGCAAGACATGATGGCGATGCAAGAGATCATCTGGCAGGTCAAGCCGGACCTGGTGATTGAATGCGGCATCGCCCATGGCGGCTCGATCATCTACTACGCGTCCCTGCTGGAGCTGCAAGGTCACGGCGAAGTGCTGGGCATCGACCTCGATATCCGTGCGCACAACCGCGAAGCCATCGAAAGCCATCCGATGAGCAAGCGCATTTCGATGATCGAAGGTTCGAGTATCGACCCGGCTATCGCCGCACAAGTGCGTGCCGCGGCCGAAGGCAAGAAAGTCATCCTGGTGCTGGACTCCAACCACACCCACGATCACGTGCTCGAAGAACTGCGTTTGTATGCGCCGCTGGTATCGGTGGACAGCTACTGCGTCGTCATGGACACCGTGGTCGAAGACATGCCGGAAGATGCGTTCCCGGATCGTCCTTGGGGTCCGGGCGATAACCCGAAAACGGCGGTGTGGAAGTACCTGGAAGAAAACCAGGGTTTCGAAATCGATCGGCAATTGCAAAACAAGCTGCTGATCACCGTGGCGCCGGACGGTTACTTGCGTCGCGTTCGTTAATCATTTGCGGTTCAGGATATTGGGCGTTCTTTTGCCGGTTGTGGGGACAGGAATATGCAGGTTCAAGACATGACACAAGAAGTTTTACCGCTGAGTGATCGCTTCACATTGGTGGTGATGACCCACAACCGAAACGCGTTCCTGCGCCGTACGTTACAGTACTACAGCGGTTTCGCTGGCAAAGTGCTGGTACTGGATTCGTCAGCGCAGATCGACGAGGGCATTGGGCTTGATTTTCCGGCGGTCGACTATCGTCACCTGCCCCAGTTCACCTACATGGGACTTCAAGACAAGCTTGCCTATGGCGTCGAGCAAGTCACCACACCGTTCATGGCGTTTGCCGCAGACGATGACTTTCTGTTTCAGGGAGCCTTGATCGAGGCAGTCGAGTTTCTGGAAGCGAATCCGGACTACGGTTTATGCCATGGCTACGGAATGATGTATTTGGCTCGCGCTACTGAGGTCATTTACTATCGCCGCGACCGTAAGGGGTGTGAGGATTACTCATCGGTGCTTGCGGAGAATCGACTCATTGATTTCATGGGCCACTTCCTGCCGCCGTTCTATGCGGTGACCCGCACTGAGCTATTGCGTCAATGGTATGACCTGATGCCGAAGGGCACCCGTTTTGAATGGCAGGAAATAGGTCATTCCTTCTATCTCCTGGCCTGTGCCAAGGCGCGTATTCTGCCGATTCCTTATGTCCTGCGTGAGGTCAATTACGGCGGTTCCGACCACAACACCAATGTGCTCACTGTGCTGACTTTCAAAGATCCGGCTTCCGTCGCTGATAGAGAGCGATTCGCCGAATTTCTTGCGTCGATCCCAACCGATTTGAGCCGACAGGACCCGCAACGAGCCAAGCAGATTGCTCTTGATAGCTTTGCGGCAATGGCCGACTGTTTGTTGAATAACCGCTCTTTGAAGGCGACGAGAATCTTCCGTTCCGCATGGTCCGAAATAGCCGCAGAGCCAGTGCGTTATTTCGACGAGCAGCAGTTTGTGGAAATGCCGTTTTATAACAAGCCAACATTTGATCTGCTGACCGAGATCGAGTTTTTGCTGCATGCCCAGCCTGCCGGACGGCTCCAGCTCAAGGAACTTGAAGGGGTGTTGCTCAAGCAGCAGGAGCTGATGCGTGTTCAAGTCAACGATACTGATAGGACCATCAAGAGCCGTTTGTGGGCGACCATTGGTTGCAATGCGTTTGACCGCGCCGCCGTCATGCAACTGGCACAGCTGTTGAGTGCTGACGAGGAGCAGGATGAGGCACGTAAGTTGCTGGCATGGGCGAATCAGTTGGAATCAGTGCGATCACAGGGGCGCCGTGGACTGCTCGAAAACATGCCGTCCGGTCGCTTGCTCGACTGGCTCGAGGCACGCAATCCAGATGCTGCTAAACGTTCGGCCATTGCCAGCCATCTGAGCAGGCACAACGGTGGCCCGCAATTCAGCATTCTGTTGCTGGACCTGGACGCCGATATGTTCAAGTTGCAGGCGACTTTCGACAGCCTGGTCAACGGCTTCTGCAAGCGCTTCAACTTGGTGGTCTTCACAACCGGTGATTTGCCGGCGACCACGACGGTGCGCGACACCGTGCACTTCGTCAAAGTCAGCGCGACTAATTATGTCGAGCGCATCAATCAGGTCATCGCCCAATCGTCGGCCGACTGGCTGGTGCTGGCCGAGGCCGGTGACCAGTTCACCGCAAGCGGGTTGCTGCGCGCCAGCCTTGAGTTGATCGGCGTCGAGGGCGTTCGTGCAGTGGCGATGGACGAAATCCACCGTCAGGCCAACGGCGCCCTGGCAGATGTATTTCGTCCCGGGGTCAACCTCGACCTCCTGCAAACCGTGCCGTCGTTGATGGCGCGGCACTGGTTGATCCGGCGTGACGTGTTGGCCGGGGCCAAAGGCTTCTCGCGGGAGTGCACACAGGCGCTGGAATTCGATCTGTTGCTGCGCTTGATCGAAGACGGTGGCCTGGACGGTCTGGCGCATCTGGCCGAGCCGTTGCTGATCTGCAACGCGCCGGCAGTTGAAGAAAATACCGATGAGCGTCAGACGCTGATACGTCATTTGGCCAACCGCGGCTATCGCGGCCAGGTCAGCTCGGCGTTGCCGCAGACGTGGCAGATTGACTATCAGCATGCTGAACGGCCAATGGTTTCGATCATCCTGCACAGCCGGGACAACCTCGAGCACCTGCAAAGTGCGTTGGTCAGTGTGCTACAACGCACCCGCTACCAACGCCACGAAGTGTTGATTGCCGATAACCACAGTCAGTCGCCGCAACTGGCCCAATGGCTGAGCAACCTGGAGGGCAAGGGCGGGCATATTCGTGTGTTGCGCACCCGCGAGCGCTTGAGCCACTCGGCGTTGTACAACCTGGCTGGCGCCGAGGCCAAGGGTGAATACCTGGTGATGCTGTCGGCGGAAGCTCAGGTGTTTAACGCCAACTGGCTTGATGCCATGGTTAACCAGGCGCAGCGCCCGGAGGTCGGCATCGTGGGTGCCAAACTGATGAACATCGGCGGCGTTACCACGCAGGCCGGCCTGGTACTTGGTCGCAATGGCGAGATCGGTTCTGTGTTGGTCGGTGAGCATAAGAACGCCAGAGGTTATATGAACGCTAATCAGGTCGAGCAGAACTATTCGGCGGTGTCGGGTACTTGCCTGATGATCCGCAAGGAACTGTTTGAGGCGGTGGGGGGGTTGGACGAAGAACATTTCGACGAGGCGTTTGCCGACATCGACCTGTGCCTGAAGGTGGCGGATGCCGGTTATCTGACGGTCTGGTGCCCGCAGGCGCAGGTCCTGCACCCCGGCCTTCTGCCGGATGCGCCGCAACTGGCCGCCGCCCTGCGTGATAAGTGGCAGGCGCGCTTTGCGCACGATGAGGCTTACAACCAGAACCTGGCTTTGACCGGCAAGGGCTTTACCTTCGGTGACGCGTCCAGTGTGAACTGGGCGCAGTTGCTTGCATAAGCCTGACTGACAGGTACAAGGACTCAACGCATGTTCAACGGTAAATCGATTTTCATCTCTGGTGGCACCGGCTCGTTCGGGCGCAATTTCATCCGCCGGCTGCTGGAGCAATATCAGCCGAAGCGGGTGGTGGTGTTCTCCCGCGATGAGCTCAAACAGTACGAGATGTAGCAGACGTTCAACGCGCCATGCATGCGTTACTTCCTTGGTTATGTTCGCGATGCTGACCGTTTGCGCCAGGCCATGCGTGGCATCGATTACGTGGTGCACGCCGCGGCACTGAAGCAAGTGCCGGCGGCGGAGTACAACCCGACTGAATGCATTCGCACCAACGTCAACGGTGCGGAAAACATCATCGCAGCGGCCATCGACAACGGCGTGGAAAAAGTTGTCGCGCTGTCCACCGACAAGGCTGCCAGCCCGATCAACCTGTACGGTGCAACCAAGCTGCTGTCGGACAAGTTGTTCGTCGCCGCGAACAATATTGCCGGCGACCAGAACACCCGTTTTTCAGTGGTTCGTTAAGGTAACGTCGCCGGGTCGCGGGGGGGCGGTGGTGCCGTTTTTCAGCCAACTGATTGCCAAGGGCGCCACAGAGCTGCCAATCACCGATGAGCGCATGACGCGTTTCTGGATCACCCTCGATCATGGCGTGCAGTTTGTGCTCGACAGCTTCGCGCGCATGCACGGTGGTGAAGTGTTCGTGCCAAAGATCCCGTCGATTCGCATCGTCGATCTGGCTCTGGGCATGGCTGAACATTTACCGCACAGGCACGTCGGTATTCGCCCGGGAGAAAAGCTCCATGAGTTGATGGTGCCGTTGGATGACGCGCGGATGACCCTGGAGTTCGCCGATCACTACACCATTCAGCCATCGATTCGTTTCACCAGTGTCGACGTGGATTTTGCCGTCGACAAACTGGGGGAGCAGGGCAGGCCGGTCAGTGAAGATTTCGAGTACCGTTCCGACACCAATCCGCACTACCTGTCGGTCGGCCAGATTGCTGATCTACACGCGAAGCTGTCGGCATGATTCCCTACGGTCGGCAAAGTCTCGATCAGGCAGACATCGACGCGGTGGTGGACGTGTTGCAGTCAGACTGGCTCACTCAAGGGCCGACCATCGAACGCTTCGAACAGGCATTGGCGCAACGTTGTCAGGCTGATTTTGCGGTGGCGGTGTGCAATGCCACGGCGGCGCTCCACATTGCGTGCCTTGCCGCCGGACTCGGACCGGGCGATCGGCTATGGACCACGCCGAACACATTTCTGGCCTCGGCCAACTGTGGTCGTTACTGCGGCGCCGAGGTCGATTTTGTCGACATCGATCCACTGACATGGAATCTCGATGCCCATGCACTGGCGTCGAAGCTTGAGGCCGCCGAACGCGATGGCACACTGCCAAAGGTGCTGGTGGCCGTGGCGTTTTCCGGTCAGAGCTGCGACATGCGGATGATCGCTGGATTGGCCGAACGTTACGGCGTTACGGTGATAGAGGATGCGTCCCACGCGGTCGGCGCCTCCTATGCCGGGCGTCCCGTAGGTTGCGGCGAATTCGCGGCGATGACGGTATTCAGTTTTCACCCGGTGAAAATCATCACCAGTGCCGAGGGTGGCATGGTGTTGACCAATCGCCCTGAACTGGCTGAGCGCTTGCAGCGCCTGCGCAGTCACGGCATGACCCGCGATCCGCAACAGATGACCGAATCCAGTCACGGCCCTTGGTACTATCAGCAAGTGGAACTGGGCTTCAATTACCGGATCACCGACCTGCAAGCGGCTCTAGGCCTGTCGCAGCTGAACAAACTCGATGGGTTCGTCGCGCGCCGCCGTGAACTGGCGGCGCGATATGAGCGCTTGCTGGCGTACTTGCCGCTGACCTTGCCTGGCGCGCAGCCTGAGGCAGAATCGGCGTGGCATCTGTACGTGGTGCGGTTGCACACAGACCGGATTAACCTTAACCATCGACAGGTGTTCGAAGGCATGCGAGCGGCCGGGGCGGGCGTGAACCTGCACTACATTCCGGTGCATTTGCAGCCTTACTATCGCAACCTGGGGTTTGCCGAAGGTGACTTCCCGCAGGCAGAGCGGTATTACGCCGAGGCCATCAGCCTGCCGATGTTTCCTTTGCTGAGCGATGAACAGCAGGATTATGTGGTGGAACAACTGCGGCGTCTGTTGCTTGAGGCTTAGAAACACTTGAGTGGCATTGCAAACATGCCGGCCCGCGGTATCCGGCAGCGAATCGATTATTTTTTGATGACCAATACGACTGGAGTGGCTTTGTGAAAGGGCAGCACGCAGCACGGGGAACAGGAGCGCAAAGCGCTAAGCCACCGGTTCTGAGTATCGCCGGGCGTCGCATCAGTCCGACGGAGCCGCCTTACATCGTTGCCGAGATGTCCGGGAACCATAACGGTGACATCAACCGTGCCTTTCGCATTATTGAAGCCGCCAAACTGGCTGGCGCTGATGCGGTCAAGATTCAGACGTACCGCGCCGATACCATCACCATCGATCACAGCGGGCCGGAATTCATGGTGAGTGGTGGTCTCTGGGATGGACGCCGCCTCTATGAGCTTTATGAAGAAGCACACACGCCGTGGGAGTGGCACGAAGCGATCTTTGAGCATGGCCGCAAGGTGGGGATTACGGTGTTTTCATCGCCCTTTGATGCCACGGCCGTGGATTTCCTCGAGTCTCTTGGCGCACCGGCCTACAAGATTGCATCGCCTGAATTGATCGACCTGCCACTCATTCGCAAGGTGGCGCGCACGGGCAAGCCCATCGTGATGTCCACGGGCATGGCGACCCTTGAGGAAATCGCAGAAGCAGTAGAGGCTGCGCGTGGGGCGGGCGCCACAGAGATTGTTGTCCTTCACTGCACAGCCGCGTATCCGGCGCCGCCAGAGGAAGCGAACCTGGCGACGATCGCAGAGATCGCCCGGCGTTTCGACGTAGTGGCCGGGCTTTCCGACCATACGCTTGGCACGGTGGTGTCTGCCATTGCAGTAGGGCTGGGGGCGTCGTTCATTGAAAAGCATTTCACCCTGGCCCGTGAGGAGGGTGGGGTCGATAGCGCATTTTCGCTGGAGCCCGCAGAACTCGCCGAGCTCGTGACGACGGCGCGCATCGCCCATGTGGCGGTCGGTGCTCCCGCATTCGAGCCCACACGGTCGGAAGAAATTGTCCTGAAGAATCGCCGTTCACTCTATGTCGTGGCGCCTGTCGCCAAGGGCGAGATGTTGACGGAGGAAAACGTGCGCTCTATCCGTCCCGGTAACGGGCTCAAACCCAAGTTTCTTGATGCAGTGCTTGGGCGCAGGGCGGTGCGCGCGCTTGCCTTTGGCGAGCCACTCGATGCCTCGATGATCGAAGGAGGTCTCGATACATGACCGGCACACAGACCGCCATCGCGATCATTCCTGCCAGGGGGGGCAGCAAGCGAATCCCGCGTAAAAACATCCGCCTGTTTCGCGGTCGCCCCATGCTGGCCTGGTCAATCGAAGCGGCAATCGAATCCGGTACCTTCGACACCGTAATGGTCAGCACCGATGATCCGGAGATTGCAGAAATTGCGCGCGCCTTGGGTGCCGACGTGCCATTTCTGCGGTCGGCCTCCGCGGCGGATGATCACGCCACCACGTCGCAAGTGCTGCTTGAGGTGCTGGATCAATACGCCGAAGCGGGCGTGCAGTTCGATCTTGCCTGCTGCCTTTACCCGACGGCGCCTTTCGTGCGGGCACAGGACCTGGCTGACGGACGAGAGAAACTGTTGGGAGGCCGGTTCGACGTCATCATGCCCGTCGCTGCTTTTTCCTATCCGATCTGGCGATCGCTGCAACGTGAGGATGATGGGTGCATCGCCCTCAACTTCCCTGAAAACCTCAACGCCAGATCACAGGACCTTCCGGTTGCCTATCACGATGCAGGTCAGTGGTACTGGTTCCGCACCGAGGCGTTTTTGCGCGACCACGTGTTGATGGGGGCGAACACCGGCTCGATCGTTTTGCCCGCGATCCAGGTGCAGGACATCGATACCGAAGAAGACTGGGCGCTTGCCGAGCTGAAACATGAAAGGATGTTTGGATGAATGACCCGCGTCTACGCCGGCACGAGTTCGGTTTTCTGGAGGTGGTGGATCGCCCCACGTCAGAGGCCTTGAGCGAATATTATGCGCAGGCTTATTTTCAGAACGCGGCCAGTAGCAGTTTTCGAAGGTCTTATTCTGAAGAAGAACTCGAGGTCATTGAGCTGCGAATCGCGCAAAAGGCACTTCAGGCTCGTACGCTCTTGAGTGATGACCAGTCCGGTAGCCTCCTTGATGTCGGCTGCGGGGAAGGCTTCGTGCTCAAGTTCTTCGATCGGCTCGGGTGGCAGGTTCAAGGTATCGACTACAGTCGCGCAGGCGTGCAACAGGTCAATCCGGACTACGTCGGTCATGTCGAGCAAGGGTGATGTCTTCGACCTGCTCGAAGCCCGTATCGCGTCTGAAAGACAATACGATCTGGTCTGGCTGGGCAACGTACTCGAGCATGTTCTGGACCCTGTCAGCCTGCTGCAATCACTGCGCCGTTTAGTGGCACCCAACGGGCTTCTTGTTGTGACTGTTCCGAACGATGGCACGGCTTATCACGAAGAACTCTATGCGAAGGGAGCGATACCTGACCGGTTCTGGATCGCCATGCCCGATCACCTGTCGTACTTCACCGCTGACAGTCTGCGCCGAACGGCTGAGGCAACAGACTGGGATTGCCTTGCGATTCAGGGCGATTTTCCGATCGACCTCTTTCTCGCACATGAAGGATCAAACTACATCGCCGATCGTTCCCAGGGACCGGCGGCCCACCGGGCCCGGTTGACGCTTGAGCGATTGATCGGGCAAGCGGGGATCGAAGCTTCCAACCGCTTCTACGCTGCACTCGCTGATGTGGGGTTCGGTCGCAACCTGACCGCGTTCTTTAGACCGAAACCCTGAGGAGTCACTACATGACAGACAACACCATACGAACACTTGTCGGCTCGACGCAGTCCGAGACTGACCGCAAGCAGATGCTGGTCGATCGACTTCGCGCCTCACGGATTCCCGATCGTGAACTGTTGGACAACATCGGCCTCTATCTCACGCGACAGACGTTGTCGCGGATCAACTTCATGCAGATGCTCTATCAGATGATCGTGCCCGTTCACGGAACCATCATGGAGTTTGGCGTGCGTTGGGGGCAGAACATGGCGTTGTTCTCCACGTTGAGAGGAATACACGAGCCCTTCAATTACAACCGCAAGATCATCGGCTTCGATACCTTTGAAGGTTTTCCTTCGGTGGCACCTCAGGATGGCGGCAACGTACAGGCAGGTGACTACGGCGTTGTAGAGAACTGGAAAGAGGAACTCGAGGACATCCTCGACTTCCATACGCAGAATGCGCCAATTCCACACAAGAAAAAGCATGAGCTGGTTCAGGGAGATGCCACGCTGACACTTCCCGGATACCTCAAGGAGCATCCCGAAACCATCGTGGCGCTGGCCTATTTCGACTTCGATATCTACAAGCCGACCCGCGATTGTCTCGAGGCAATCCTGCCTTACCTGACCAAGGGCAGCATTCTGGCGTTTGATGAACTCAATACAGAGCAATTTCTCGGTGAAACCATCGCTGTGCGCGAAGTGCTGGGGTTGTCTCGTTACGCCATACGGCGAGACCCCTCTAACCCTCTCACCTCCTATCTGGTGATTGAATGAGTGCGACGGCCGTTCGATACCGGGTGATGCCGACCCCGACGCTATCGGACGGGGTGCTTGAGGTCCGAGCGGTTCAACCGGCTGACATCGAAGCGATCCGGCAATGGCGAAATGCCCAGATGGACGTGCTGCGCCAAACGGCTCCGATCTCGCCTGACCAGCAGGCGCACTATTTTGCCGAGCATGTCTGGCCGCAGACCGAAAGCCTGGAGCCGACGCAGGTGTTGGTCGCGCTGGAACGTGCTGGTGTCTTGATCGGCTACGGTGGGCTGGTCCACATTTCCTGGGTGAATCGCCGGGCCGAGGTTTCATTTTGCTCACCCCCGAACTCGAAAAGAACTCAGACGAACTCATCGCCCTGTTTTTGCGTTTCCTTGATTTGATGAAACGACTGGCCTTTGACGATCTCGGACTGCGGCGCCTGTGCACCGAAACGTTTGCGCACCGCACTCGCCACATCGCGACCCTTGAGGCATCGGGGTTTCAATGTGAGGGACGTTTGCGCGAACACGTGCTGATTGACGGTAAACCCACGGACTCGTTTGCCCACGGTTTGCTCGCCTGCGAATGGAAGAATGGCCAGTGAACGACAGTCAGACGCCCTTGAAAGGTACGGCTCGGCATGTGCTTGTCACCTCGGCTTCGCGAAAGGCACCGCTGGTGCGCGCAATGCAGGAAGCCGTCAGGCGGCTACATCCCGGTGCTCGCGTGATCGCCGGCGATATCGATCCTGAAGCACCTGCGCGCTATGTGGCTGACGGGTTCTGGCAGATGCCGCGCATGACCGACGCAGAGCTGCCTGCGTTGATCAAGGGGTGTCACGAACGCGAGATAGCGGTGGTTTTTCCAACCCGCGATGGAGAGTTACTCTTTTGTGCTCGCCACAGCGCAGTGCTGGCTGAAGCGGGAATCTCCGTAATCGTCTCTAACCCCGAGGCCGTGGAGCGCTGCCTCGACAAGCTCGCTTTCGCTGATTTCGGCAGAGAGGTCGGGCTTGCGGTCATCGATGCGGCGACGACTCCCGAGGCCGTCGGTGCCGGACCCTATGTGGGTGTAAGAACGTTACGGTGCCGGTAGCCGTTCGATCGGACTTGATTTGTCACTGGCTGCCGCTCGCACTCACGCAAAGCTTCTTGAGGCGCCGATCTATCAGACATTTGTGCCAGGTCCGGAAATCAGTATTGACGGCTGGGTTGATCGGGACGGTACGGTCGTGGGCGTGGTGTTGCGCAGACGCGAACGTGTGATGGCTGGCGAGTCGCAGATCACGACCACGTTTCGCAATGACGCGCTTGAGCGTGAAGCCGTTCGTGCCTTGGCGCTGCTCGACTTGCGCGGCCCCGTGGTGATGCAGGGGATCGTCACTGGCGACACGATGCGCATCATTGAGTGCAATCCTCGTTTTGGTGGTGCTTCCACCACCGACATTGCTGCCGGGCTGGACGCCCTCTACTGGAGCCTCATTGAGGCGTTCGAACACGGTGCGCTCCCCCCTTTCACGCGTATTGCAGGCGAGGTCAGACTGGTTCGTCTGCCCGTTGATATGGTGCTGCATGATCCTGATCTTTGACCTTGACGATACGCTCTACGACGAGAGCAGCTTCGTCACCAGCGGGCTCGCTGCGGTTGCCCTTCATGGCGAAGAGGCCTTCGGATGGAACGCCGAGAGTTCCCTGGGTTTTATGCTGGAAGTGCTTGAGTTCGAGGGGCGAGGGCGGGTTTTTGATCGATGGCTTGCGTCGCATGAGCAATTGTCGAAGGCGCGCGTTGCCGAGTGCGTGAACATTTATCGCCATCATCGCCCGAGCCTCGAATTGTTCCCCTCCGCCAGAGTTGTGCTCGACCGATACCGTGGGCAAGTTCCGCTCTATCTCGTCACCGACGGCCACAAGATCGTGCAAAAGAACAAAGTCGATGCACTGGGGTTGTCCCCAGCGTTTCGGCGAGTCCTTATCACGCATCGTTTTGGTATCCGTCATGCGAAGCCTTCCACTCACTGCTTCGAGCTTATTCGCCAGGCAGAAGGCTGTCGCTGGGCCGACATGGTTTACGTGGGTGACAACCCCTCCAAGGATTTCGTGAACCTCAAGCCGCTTGGCGCATTGACTGTCCGGGTGCAGACCGGTGGGCATCGCAACGTCGTGGCTCTGCCGGGCTACGATGCGCAGGTTTCCATCCCTGACCTTGACGCATTACCCGAGGTGCTGGCCGCTCACTTTGAGCTGTCGCACAGCAGCTTATCGGTCTGATTCGGCAAAATAGCGTGACCTGCGAGTCATAACGCGCATCTTCACTGTATTGTATTAATAGGGAAGGTGGCGCCTGGCCTGTTTTGGGTTCTGTGATAGCCTTTTATTCTTCCCATTGTCGCCTCGATGAGGCGATGTTTTTATCCGTTTGTCGGCGCCCCTCGAATCATTACGAGCGGTGGTATTGGGCTGTTTATTATTGGGAAGCCGTAATGATTGGCATAAAAAGCATTGCGAGCTACGTTCCTGTAGCCGGCGTGGACAATTACGCACAAGGTGCAAAATTCGAAAAGGATGAAGAGTTCATCCTGGGCAAGATTGGTTCGGCCTTCCTGCCGCGCAAAGACGCCGGGCAGGAAACGTCGGACCTGTGTGTCGAAGCAGCCAATGCGCTGTTCGCCAACAATCCCGACTTGAAGCGTGAAGACATCGACGTGCTGATCGTCGTCACCCAGAACGGCGATGAAGAAGGCCTGCCGCATACCGCAGCCATCGTCCAGGACAAACTGGGTCTGCCGACCACCGTGGCCGCGTTCGATATTTCCCTGGGCTGCTCCGGTTACGTCTACGGCATTTACGCGATCAAGGGCTTCATGGAAGCTGCGGGCTTGAAGAATGGCCTGCTGATCACTGCTGATCCGTACTCGAAAATCGTCGATCCGGAAGACCGCAACACCACCATGCTGTTTGGTGATGCCGCCACTGCCACGTGGATGGGAGAACACGCACCATGGCAATTGGGCAAGGCCAAGTTCGGCACCGACGGTTCCGGGGCGCCTCATCTGAAGGTAACCGACGGGGTGTTCTTCATGAACGGCCGACAGGTGTTCAATTTTGCACTGCTTAAAGTCCCGGCGCATTTGCACGAACTGCTGACGGATTCGCAATTGACCACTGATGATATCGATGCTTTTTGCATCCATCAGGGCAGCGCAGCGATTGTCGATGCCGTGGCGCGTCGTTTCGAAGGCGATCCGGAGAAATTCATCAAGGACATGGTCGAGACCGGCAACACGGTGTCGTCGAGCATCCCGCTGCTTCTGGAAAAACATGTGCTCGATTCCACATGGAAACGCGTGGCGTTGAGCGGTTTCGGCGTTGGCTTGTCATGGGGTTCGGCGATTATCTATCGCCCTTGATCGTTCAAAAGCCAGGCACAAAAAAAGCGTTCAAGGTGTAACCTTGAGCGCTATTTTTTTGCTCGAATAAAAAGCGAGGCTCCATGAGCGAGTTCTTTGAGCGCAACGCCGAGGTTATACAACGCCGCTGGCCGGCGCTGTTGGCGCGTTTGCTGGTAGAAGACGTGAGTCTGTTGCAGGTCGATCTGGTCGAGGGGCTGGGTTCGACTTTGAATATTAATGGCATACAGCTGACCAGTCGTCATGACCGCCGTCGCGAGGCCGAGCTTCAGGCCGACAGATTGCCTGTCGACAGTCCGGTGCAGCATGTCTACGGCACCGGGCTGGGCGATCTGCAATTGGCGTTGCTGGCGCGCGCCGGCTTACAACGGTTGTACGTGCACATCCTGAATGGCGCAGTTTTTTCTTTGATACTGCAGCTGCTTGATCAACTGCCGTGGCTGAGTGATCCGCGGGTCGAGCTGCTGTATGCCGGCGATCTTGGGGAAATCCAGCTGCCATTTTTTGCCTTGCCATCCGAACTTGTGCTGGCCGACGATTTCAACGCGAAGATCCGCGATCGCCTGGTCAGCGAAACTCATCTGACGTTTAACAATCGTGAGTTCGATCCGCAACGGCCCGAGATTATCGAGCGCTTGCAGGCCTGTCTCGGGTGGGTGCAGGCTGATCATGACGTGGCTGAGTTGTTCGGTTCGCGAGCAGGACAGGAGGTCTTTGTCATCGCCACCGGCCCAAGCCTGGAACAGCACTTTGCGACCTTGCGTGCAATTCGCAATCAAGTCGAGCGGCCCTTGTTTATCTGCGTCGATACCGCCTATCGTCCGTTGCTCAAGCATGGCATTCGCCCCGATGTCGTCGTCAGCATCGACCAGCGCATTTCGGATCGACACCTGCCGGCTGAAAACACGGCCGACATCATGCTGGTGTACATGCCGATGCTCGATCCGCTGGTACTTGAGGGCTGGCAGGGGCCACGTTACGCCGGTTTTTCGGCGAGCCCGATCTACCAGGCATTACGTCGGCAAATGCCTAGGGGCGAGTTGTATGCTGGCGGCAGCGTGATTCATCCGGCGGTCGACCTAGCGGTGAAAGTGGGCGCCAACCAGATCACGTTGTTCGGAGCCGATTTCGCCTTCCCGGGCGACAAGACCCACGCTGACTGGAACGATGGCGATCTGGGGCCGCAACTGGGCGCGGCCAAGCACTGGGTACTCGATGGTCATGGTCAGCGCATCAAGACTCAGCTCAACTTTCGCAGCTATCTGTGTGAGCTGGAGCGTTTTATCGCGGGCCATCCGCAGGTACGTTTCTATAACAGTGGGCGCGCCGGGGCGATGATCGCAGGAACCGTTTTTCATCCGGAGTTTGCGTCATGAACGCGCTTGAAACCTTCGTCGTCGATGTGCAGCACTGTGCAGCCTTATTCCGTCTGGGGCGTGATGTAGAGGCCGGGTTGGTGATGATCGATCTGATGGGGGCGGTGCATGCGACATTTGAGTCCAGGTCGCAGGCCACTCAGCAGCAGTGGATATTTGTGCTCGACCAGATGTTCGCGTGCCAGGAAGCGCAGAACTGGCTAGCGCTGGCAGATTACCTGGAATATGAACTGGTCGAGGTGCTGACCGAGAGTCAGTCTGTTTAAGTCGTTTTGCTTCTGTCGGTGCCGGCGAATCTCGCCAACCTGTTGCCGACATTTCCCTGGCGCCATTTTTTGCTTTCGGAAGGTCGCCATCCCCTTGATTTACGGGGGGTGGCAACGTGATGGCAAATATTTTTGAAAATCCCCTAAAGCAACCTGCATTCCCGACGATAACTATTACGAAGGTTCTCTAGGCCATACCCGGCGGTTGCCAGGGCCGGAAGCCGCAGTACCCAACCAACGAGGAATTCGTCATGGCTTTAACAGTAAACACTAACGTCACATCGTTGAATGTTCAGAAAAACCTGAACAAGGCTTCCGATGCTCTGTCCACCTCGATGACTCGTCTGTCTTCCGGCTTGAAAATCAACAGCGCCAAAGACGACGCCGCTGGCCTGCAGATCGCTACCCGTATGACTTCGCAGATCCGCGGTCAGACCATGGCTATCAAAAACGCCAACGACGGTATCTCCATTGCTCAGACCGCTGAAGGTGCTCTGCAAGAGTCCACTAACATTCTGCAGCGTATGCGTGAACTGGCTGTTCAGTCGCGAAACGACAGCAACGGTACTGATGATCGTGTTGCACTGAACAAAGAATTTGCTCAGATGTCCGACGAGCTGACTCGTATCGCCAACAGCACTAACCTGAACGGCAAAAACCTGATCAACGGCGACGCTGGCACCATGACCTTCCAGGTCGGTTCCAACTCCGGTGCTGACAACCAGATTACCATCACTCTGTCCGACTCGTTCGACGCTGTGCAACTGGGTGTTGACTCCGACGCTATCGCGATCACCGGCTCCGACTCGGATACCGCAGAAGCTAGCTTCGCAGCTTCCATCGCGGCAATCGACACTGCTCTGGCGACCATCAACTCCAGCCGTGCCGACCTCGGTGCTGCACAAAACCGTCTGACCAGCACCATCTCCAACCTGCAGAACATCAACGAAAACGCCAGTGCTGCACTGGGTCGCGTACAAGATACCGACTTCGCTGCTGAAACTGCACAGCTGACCAAGCAACAAACTCTGCAACAAGCTTCCACCGCAGTTCTGGCCCAGGCCAACCAACTGCCATCCGCTGTACTGAAACTGCTTCAGTAATAGCTGGGTGAGTTTTGGCGGGGGAGTGCGCACGCGCGCTCTCTCGCTTTTTTAGTTTAAGAGGTGATGGACATGGATATGAGCGTGAAGCTGAACTTGTCTTATCCAGCTGCGAAGCCGGCGACTACTGTTGCTGACAAGCCGGTGGAGAAGCCTCGAGCCGATGCTGCCACAGTGGCAACGGTCAAGGATGAGCCGAAAGACGCGGTAACCGAGCAGGACAAACTTAAGATGGCCGTTCAGGAAATTGAAGATTTTGTCCAGTCGGTCAAACGTAATCTGGAGTTCTCTATTGACGAGCCTTCAGGCAAAGTTATCGTCAAAGTCATTGCCAGTGGCTCCGGTGAGGTGATCCGTCAGATCCCCAACGAAGAAGTCCTGAAACTGGCCAATAGCTTGAATGACGCAAGCAGTCTGCTGTTCAGCGCCAAAGCCTGACAGCTGGCACGAAATTTGTTGCTATGTTCTTTTGGGCGTTGTAGTGGTCAAAAGACCGGCGAGACACTGAAGGGAGATGGATCTACATGGCAAGTCCAATTCTACCGGGCCTGGGCTTAGGCTCTGGGCTTGATACCACTGCTATCGTCAAAGCGCTGGTTGATTCCGACAAGGCGGCTAAGCAGGGTCAAATCACCCGTGGGACTACGACCAACACCGCGAACATCTCCGGTATTGGTACCTTGAAATCCCTGATGGCAGCGTTTAAAAAGTCCATGACGGATTTGGGAAGCAAGACTTCCCCACAGTTTGGAGGATTTGCCGCAACTTCCTCCGATGTGAAAATCGCCACTGCCACGGCAGGTAACACGGCTGTCAACGGGACCTACAAACTTGACGTCAAGAACCTCGCGACCGCTTCCAAGGTGGCCAGCGCAGCGTTTGCCGGCGGCAATACCAGTCCGATTACAACAGGCTCGCTCACCATCACTCAGGGCGGCGGCACGTTCAACCTGGACATCACGGCGGGTGCGACGCTGCAATCGGTTCGTGATTCGATCAATGCAGATGCCTCGCTCAAGGGTGCCGGGATCAGTGCCAACATCGTGACGGACTCCTTCGGTTCGCGCTTGGTGCTGGGTTCTACCGCCACCGGCGCTGGCTCGGATATTTCGGTCAGTGGCATTCCTGAGCTGGCCATCGATGGATCGACAGTTGTCGGCACGAGCGGTGCGCCGATGACTGCCGCGTCCGCCGGTTCCATCGGTGCGTTGGCGGTCGACGCGAACTTCACTGTTGACGGCATGGCATTGACCAGCAAATCCAACACGGTGGATAAAGCTGTATCCGGGTTGACCTTCAACCTGGTGTCGGTGGGGCAAACGACCGTTACGGTAGCTCCTAACACCGACGGCCTGAAAGCATCGATCCAGAAGTTTGTCGACGCCTACAATGCAATCGCCAACAGTGTTACGTCGCTCACCAAACCCTCGCTGGACGCCGACGGCAAGCTGACCGTTCCAGCGGCATTGACCGGCGATGCATTGCCGCGTTCGATACTGTCAGCCATTCGCGGGCCTTTGTCGGAAACCGGCGCGGGTGACAAGCTCACCGTGCTGGCGCAGTTGGGGATTACCACCAACCAGAAAACCGGCGCTCTCGATTTTGACAGTACAAAGTTTACAGCTGCGATGAATGACAAAAAACTGGGCGGAGAAGTCCAGGAGTTGTTCACCGGTACTAACGGCCTGCTCGAGCGCATGGGCAAGGCTATCGCGCCGTTTGCGGACACCGGCGGTATTCTGGATCAGCGCACGACCAGTCTGAACAAGACCAAAGTCAAGCTGGCCAATGACCAAGAGGCTCTCGATCGCCGCATCGAGACGCTGACTGCGGTACTGACCAAAAAGTACAACGACATGGACTCGCTGGTCGGCAAGTTGAAGGCGACAGCCAGTAATATTACCTCGATGTTCGAGGCCATGACCGCGCAGCAGAAAAACTCGTAACACCCAAAGCGCCAAAAGCCCGGCAGCGTCGTTCAACGCTCCGGGCTTTTGTGTTTGGCGGCTAAAGTTTTTTGACGCGTCGTCGATACACTGGTTATACGAACCACAGATTTTTTGATGAGGTACAACATGAATCCAATGTTAGCCCTTCGCCAATACCAGAAGATTGGCGCCCAGGCGCAGACTTCCGAAGCCAGCCCGCATCGTCTGGTGCAGATGCTGATGGAAGGCGGCCTGGATCGTATCGCCCAGGCCAAAGGCGCGATGGAGCGTAAGGACATTCCGAACAAAGGGGTTCTTATCGGTAAGGCCATCGGTATCATCGGCGGTCTGCGTGAAGGTCTTGACCTGGAAAATCAGGCCGAATCTGTAGGTGAACTGGATAACCTCTACACCTACATGATGAAGCGTCTGACCGAAGCCAACACCAAGACCGATCCAAAGATTCTCGACGAAGTCGCCGATCTGCTTCGCACCGTCAAGGACGGCTGGGACGCTATCGCCGCGCCGGGTCCGCAGTTTTAAGGAGATCACCATGAGTCTTGTTTTGCAGCGAATCGAAGAAACCCGTGAAGGCCTGGTCGGTGCCCTGGCCGAGCGAAACTGGGAAGCCATTGGTGAATTGGACCTGGCTTGCCGTTCCTGCATGGAAGACGTCTTGAGTGAAGCTTCGGTGGACGAGGCCGCGTTGCGCGACAACCTTGAAGAGTTGCTGGGGGTCTATAAACAGCTTCTTGAGGCGGCGACGGGGGAGAGGCAGGCAATAGTCGATGAGATGTCGCAGATCCATCAAGCACAGAACGCAGCAAAGGTTTACCATCTGTTTGGTTAATTAATCCTAAGTTAATCCATGCCGTGTGCGCCATAAATTTGACTGTGCACGGTTTTTTGACTTAACTAGTGGCTGGTTGCAGATTTCAGGCGTCTACAGGCATAACGTGTCTGCAAGCGTCTAGCTTGCCCCCTCATTTCGGGCATTGAGTTGACTAGGGAAGTTGCTATTGCATGTGGCGTGAAACCAAAATTCTGCTGATTGATGACGATAGCGTCCGCCGCCGCGATTTGGCGGTGATTTTAAATTTTCTTGGCGAAGAAAATTTACCCTGCGGTAGCCATGACTGGCAGCAGGCTGTCGGCTCTTTGTCATCAAGTCGTGAAGTGATCTGTGTCCTCATCGGGACGGTCAATGCTCCTGGCGCACTTCCGGGCTTGTTAAAGACACTCTCTACCTGGGATGAGTTCCTTCCGGTTTTGTTAATGGGCGATAATTCTTCCGTTGACCTGCCCGAAGACCAGCGTCGGCGAGTGCTTTCGACCCTCGAAATGCCGCCCAGCTACAGCAAACTGCTCGACTCGCTGCACCGCGCCCAGGTCTATCGCGAGATGTATGACCAGGCTCGTGAGCGCGGGCGCCACCGTGAACCCAATCTTTTCCGCAGTCTTGTCGGCACCAGTCGGGCGATTCAACACGTCCGCCAGATGATGCAGCAAGTCGCCGACACCGACGCCAGTGTGCTGATCCTCGGCGAGTCCGGGACTGGCAAGGAAGTGGTCGCGCGCAACCTGCACTACCACTCCAAGCGTCGTGATGCGCCGTTTGTGCCGGTCAATTGCGGGGCGATCCCGGCCGAGTTGCTGGAAAGCGAACTGTTCGGTCACGAGAAGGGTGCCTTCACCGGGGCAATCACCAGCCGCGCCGGTCGTTTTGAGCTGGCCAACGGTGGCACGCTGTTCCTCGATGAAATCGGCGACATGCCGCTGCCGATGCAGGTCAAGTTGCTGCGCGTATTGCAGGAGCGCACTTTCGAGCGCGTGGGTAGCAACAAGACCCAGAGCGTCGATGTGCGCATCATTGCGGCGACCCACAAGAATCTCGAAAGCATGATCGAGATCGGCACCTTCCGCGAAGATCTCTACTATCGCCTGAACGTGTTCCCGATCGAGATGGCGCCGCTGCGTGAGCGCGTCGAAGACATTCCGTTGCTGATGAACGAACTGATCTCGCGCATGGAGCACGAGAAGCGTGGCTCGATCCGTTTCAACTCCGCCGCGATTATGTCGCTGTGCCGGCACGGCTGGCCGGGCAACGTCCGCGAGCTGGCGAACCTGGTGGAGCGCATGGCGATCATGCACCCGTACGGGGTCATCGGCGTCGTCGAGCTGCCGAAAAAATTCCGCTACGTCGATGATGAAGACGAGCAACTTGTCGACAGCCTGCGCAGCGATCTGGAAGAGCGGGTGGCCATCAACGGTCATACGCCGGACTTTACCGCCAATGCCATGCTGCCGCCGGAAGGCCTGGACCTGAAAGACTATCTCGGTGGTCTGGAGCAAGGCCTGATCCAGCAGGCGCTGGATGATGCCAATGGCATCGTGGCGCGCGCCGCCGAGCGACTGCGGATTCGCCGCACCACGCTGGTGGAGAAGATGCGCAAGTACGGCATGAGTCGTCGCGACGGTGATGAACAGGCGGATGATTGACGCCTGTTTTTCAAGTCGTTCAGTTGTAGGCAGTTTTTTTTAGGCACGGGTATTGCTACATCCCTCGCAACGTTCCGTTTAACTGACGGTCAGCCACGCGAGAGAGCACGATGCCCCACGCCGCCCAGATGTCTCCTGTCCCTGACGCTTCGGGGCACCCGTCGTCCGTAGAGCAGGCAAGCCGGCTTGGCCTTGAGCAGGCGTTCGCGCTGTTCAATCAGATGTCGAGCCAGTTGACCGACTCCTACAGCATGCTCGAGGCACGGGTCACCGAGCTCAAGGGCGAGTTGGCGGTGGTCAGCGCTCAGCGCATGCAGGAGCTGGCAGAAAAAGAACGCCTGGCCAACCGCCTGCAAAACCTCCTCGATCTATTGCCTGGCGGCGTCATCGTCATTGACGGCCAAGGCATCGTGCGCGAAGCCAACCCCGCTGCCTGTGAATTGCTGGGGCTGCCCCTCGAAGGCGAGCTGTGGCGTCATGTCATTGCCCGTTGCTTTGCGCCGCGTGAAGATGATGGTCATGAAATCTCGCTCAAGGACGGTCGGCGCCTGTCGATCGCCACTCGCTCGCTGGATGCCGAGCCCGGCCAACTGGTGCTGCTCAACGACCTGACCGAAACCCGTCACCTGCAAGATCAACTGGCCCGCCACGAACGCCTGTCGTCACTCGGCCGCATGGTCGCGTCGCTGGCTCATCAAATCCGCACGCCCTTGTCCGCCGCGTTGCTCTACGCCAGTCATTTGACCGAGCAAGAGCTGCCGGTGGCCACGCAGCAACGTTTCGCCGGCCGCCTGAAAGAGCGCCTGCATGAGCTGGAGCATCAAGTGCGCGACATGTTGGTGTTCGCGCGCGGCGAACTGCCGCTGACTGACCGTGTCACGCCGAAGATGCTCATGCAGTCCTTGCAGTCGGCCGCATTGACCCACGTGCAGGACCTGCCGATTCGCTGGCAGTGCGATAGCCATGCGGGAGAATTGCTGTGCAATCGCGACACCCTGGTCGGAGCGATCCTGAACCTGATCGAGAACGCCATCCAGGCCAGTGCCGGCGACGTCCGTTTGAAAGTTCATCTCTACAGTCGTGACAACACCCTGCGAGTCTCGGTCAGCGACAGCGGCAGCGGTATCGATGCGAAAGTGCTGGCGCGTCTCGGCGAGCCGTTCTTTACCACCAAAACCACCGGAACGGGCCTCGGTCTGACCGTGGTCAAGGCCGTGGCGCGTGCTCACCAGGGAGAATTGCAGCTGCGCTCGCGGCTGGGGCGCGGCACTTGCGCGCAGGTGATTCTGCCGCTTTTTTTTGATGAAAAGCGTAGCGCTCAGGGAGCGGAGTGAAGGACATGGCAATCAAGGTTTTACTGGTCGAGGATGACCGCGCGTTACGCGAGGCGCTGGCGGATACGCTGTTGCTCGCGGGGCACGACTACGAGGCTGTCGGTTCGGCGGAGGAGGCGCTCGAGGCAGTCGGCGCCGAGACGTTCAATCTGGTGCTCAGCGACGTCAACATGCCGGGCATGGATGGTCATCAGTTGCTCGGTTTGCTGCGGGCTCGTCAGCCGCAATTGCCCGTCTTGCTGATGACGGCTCATGGCGCCGTGGAGCGCGCGGTCGATGCAATGCGTCAGGGCGCGGTGGATTATCTGGTCAAGCCGTTCGAGCCCAAGGCGCTGCTGGATCTGGTGGCGCGTCATGCGCTGGGCAGCCTCGGCGCTCCCGACAGCGAAGGGCCCGTTGCGTATGAGCCGGCCAGTGCGCAATTACTCGAATTGGCGGCGCGAGTGGCGCGCAGCGATTCCACCGTATTGATCTCCGGTGAGTCCGGGACCGGTAAGGAAGTGCTGGCGCGCTACATCCATCAGCACTCGCATCGCGCCAGTCAGCCATTCATTGCGATCAACTGCGCGGCGATTCCCGACAACATGCTTGAAGCGACGCTGTTCGGTCACGAGAAGGGCTCGTTCACCGGCGCCATCGCAGCGCAGGCCGGCAAGTTCGAGCAGGCCGACGGCGGCACCATCCTGTTGGATGAAATTTCCGAAATGCCTCTCGGCCTTCAGGCCAAGTTGCTGCGTGTGCTGCAGGAGCGCGAAGTCGAGCGAGTGGGGGCACGCAAGCCCATTGCACTGGACATTCGTGTTGTCGCGACCACCAACCGTGACCTGGCGGGTGAAGTGGCGGCGGGCCGTTTTCGTGAAGACCTCTACTATCGCCTGTCGGTATTTCCCCTGGCCTGGCGTCCATTGCGCGAGCGCACCGCCGATATCCTGCCGCTGGCCGAGCGCCTGCTGGCCAAGCACGTCAATAAAATGAAGCATGCCGCGGCGAGACTCTCGCCCGAGGCGCAGGCGTGCCTGATCGGTTACCCGTGGCCGGGCAATGTGCGAGAGCTGGACAACGCGATTCAGCGTGCGTTGATTCTGCAGCAGGGCGGTTTGATTCAGCCTCAGGATTTTTGCCTGGCCGGACCGGTTGCCTGTGCGCCCTTGCCGACATTGGCGTCGGTGCCGATGCGGTCGATGGAGGTCGAGGCCGAATCGGCTGGGGCGCTGGGGGACGATCTGCGTCGTCGCGAATTCCAGATGATCATCGACACCCTGCGCTCTGAGCGTGGGCGCCGCAAAGAAGCGGCCGAGCGTCTGGGAATCAGTCCGCGGACGCTGCGCTACAAGCTGGCGCAAATGCGCGATGCCGGAATGGATGTGGAAGCTTATTTGTTCGCCACCTGATTCGCAGGCAAGGCAAAGCCTGGAAGGCTTTTGTTCAGGGCGGCCACGGAGCTGGCACCCTTGTTGCTAACACCTCACTACCCGCCGAGTGAGTGTCAAAAAATTGCGGGTCGCCAATGAGAGTAGACCATGAGCCAAGGTATTGAATTTAATCGATTGATGCTGGATATGCGTTCCATGCAAATGGATGCCATGTCTGCGCCTAAATCGACTGCCGCCGTCCCTGAACTGAGTGGCAGCAGCTTTTCCGACATGCTCGGTCAGGCCGTCAATAAAGTGAACGATACACAGCAGGCGTCCAGCCAGTTGGCCAATGCCTTCGAAATCGGCAAAAGCGGCGTGGACCTTACCGATGTGATGATTTCCTCGCAGAAGGCCAGCGTGTCTTTCCAGGCGTTGACCCAAGTGCGTAACAAGCTGGTTCAGGCTTACCAAGACATCATGCAGATGCCGGTTTAAGGACGAGATTGAGTCATGGCAGAAGCAGTCGCCGATAATGTTCCGGCCAAGGCCACTCCGATAGACGGCAAACCGCCGCTGTTCGGCTTGTCCTTCCTGGAAAACCTCTCCGAGATGACCATGTTGCGTCAGGTGGGCCTGTTGGTCGGCCTGGCTGCGAGCGTGGCGATTGGCTTCGCCGTGGTGTTGTGGTCCCAGCAGCCGGACTACCGGCCTCTGTACGGCAGCCTTGCCGGTATGGACGCCAAGCAAGTCATGGATACCCTGGCGTCCGCTGACATTCCCTACACCGTAGAACCGAATTCCGGTGCCTTGCTGGTCAAGGCCGATGACTTGTCCCGTGCGCGACTCAAGCTCGCGGGCGCTGGTGTCACTCCCAGCGACGGCAACATCGGTTTCGAGATCCTCGACAAGGACCAGGGCCTCGGTACCAGCCAGTTCATGGAAGCGACCCGTTATCGTCGCGGCCTCGAGGGCGAACTGGCCCGGACCATTTCCAGCCTGAACAACGTCAAGGGTGCCCGCGTGCACCTGGCGATTCCGAAGAGTTCGGTGTTCGTTCGCGACGAGCGCAAACCAAGTGCTTCGGTTCTGGTTGAGCTGTATTCCGGCCGCTCACTGGAGCCGGGTCAGGTGCTGGCGATCATCAACCTGGTCGCGACCAGCGTGCCTGAACTCAGCAAGTCGCAGATCACCGTCGTCGATCAGAAGGGCAACCTGCTTTCGGATCAGGCGGAGAATTCCGAACTGACCATGGCCGGCAAGCAATTCGATTACAGCCGTCGCATGGAAAGCATGCTCACCCAGCGCGTGCACAACATCCTGCAACCGGTGCTGGGCAACGACCGCTATAAAGCCGAAGTCTCCGCCGACGTAGACTTCAGCGCCGTCGAGTCGACCTCCGAGCAGTTCAATCCGGACCAGCCGGCGCTGCGCAGCGAGCAGTCGGTCAACGAGCAACGTACCGCCAGCAATGGCCCGCAAGGTGTACCGGGGGCGCTGAGCAACCAGCCGCCATCACCTGCTTCGGCGCCGCAAACCACCGGTGGCGCCACCGCGCAGGCCGGCATGGTGCAGCCAGGCCAGCCACTGCTGGACGCCAATGGTCAGCAGATCATGGACCCGGCCACCGGCCAGCCGATGCTGGCGCCGTACCCGGCGGACAAGCGTCAACAATCCACCAAGAACTTTGAACTCGACCGTTCCATCAGCCACACCAAGCAACAACAAGGGCGTTTGAATCGCCTGTCGGTGTCGGTAGTGGTGGACGATCAGGTCAAGATCAACGCAGCCAACGGTGAAACCACCCGCGCACCGTGGAGCGCCGATGAGCTCGCACGCTTCACCCGTCTGGTGCAGGACGCCGTCGGCTTCGACGCCAGTCGTGGCGACAGCGTCAGTGTGATCAATATGCCGTTCTCCGCCGAGCGCGGTGAAGTGATTGCCGATATTCCGTTCTACTCCCAGCCATGGTTCTGGGACATCGTCAAACAAGTGCTGGGTGTATTGTTCATCCTGATACTGGTGTTCGGTGTGCTGCGTCCGGTGCTCAACAACATCACCAATGGCGGCAAAGGCAAGCAACTGGGCCTGGGCAGCGACGTAGAGCTCGGTGGCATGGGCGGCCTGGACGGCGAACTGGCCAACGACCGCGTCAGCCTCGGTGGCCCGACCAGCATCCTGCTGCCGAGCCCGAGCGAAGGCTATGATGCACAGTTGAACGCAATCAAGAGTCTGGTGGCAGAAGACCCGGGTCGTGTGGCCCAGGTCGTGAAAGAGTGGATTAACGCAGATGAGTGATAACCGAGCCGCTGTCGCCAAACTGTCCCGGGTTGATAAAGCCGCGATTCTGCTGCTGTCCCTGGGGTCTACCGATGCCGCGCAAGTGCTGCGCCACATGGGGCCCAAAGAGGTCCAGCGTGTGGGTGTGGCCATGGCGCAGATGGGGAACGTGCACCGCGAGCAAGTCGAACAGGTGATGAGCGAGTTCGTCGACATCGTCGGCGACCAGACCAGCCTGGGCGTCGGCTCCGACGACTACGTGCGTAAAATGCTGACCCAGGCCCTGGGCGAAGACAAGGCCAACGGCCTGATCGACCGGATCCTGCTGGGCGGCAACACCAGTGGGCTCGACAGCCTGAAGTGGATGGAGCCGCGCGCCGTCGCCGACGTGATCCGTTACGAGCACCCACAGATCCAGGCGATCGTCGTGGCGTATCTCGACCCGGACCAGGCCGGCGAAGTGCTGGGCAACTTCGACCACAAGGTACGACTGGACATCATTCTGCGGGTTTCCTCGCTGAACACTGTGCAGCCAGCGGCCCTGAAAGAACTCAACCAGATTCTCGAGAAGCAGTTCTCCGGCAACTCGAATGCCTCGCGCACCACCCTGGGTGGCATCAAGCGTGCGGCCGACATCATGAACTTCCTCGACAGCTCGATCGAAGGCCAGTTGATGGACTCGATCCGCGAAGTCGACGAAGACCTGTCCGGTCAGATCGAAGACCTCATGTTCGTGTTCAACAACCTGTCCGATGTCGACGACCGCGGAATTCAGGCGTTGCTGCGCGAAGTGTCCTCCGATGTGCTGGTTCTTGCCCTCAAGGGCTCGGACGAAGGCGTCAAGGAAAAGATCTTCAAGAACATGTCCAAACGGGCGGCCGAACTGTTGCGCGACGACCTCGAGGCCAAAGGCCCGGTGCGCGTCAGCGACGTGGAAACTGCGCAGAAAGAAATCCTCACCATTGCTCGCCGTATGGCCGAAGC
The DNA here is from genome assembly GCF_048079215.1 of Pseudomonas sp. NFX71. Taxonomy (NCBI): domain Bacteria; kingdom Pseudomonadati; phylum Pseudomonadota; class Gammaproteobacteria; order Pseudomonadales; family Pseudomonadaceae; genus Pseudomonas; species Pseudomonas sp. NFX71. The sequence continues at coordinate 3,694,563 of NZ_CP182230.1, forward strand.
CGGAGAAATCGTTCTCGGCGGGAAGGGCGGCGAAGAGATGATCTAAGGTCACTATGTCGTCCAAACATGATGAGTCCCAGACCGACCTGATCCGTGCCAAGGACGTCGGTGGTTTCGATGTCTGGTCGCTGCCCAGTTTCGACCCGCATGTCCCGGAGCCCGAGCCTGAACCTGAGCCCGAGCCGCCGGAAATGGAAGAAGTGCCGCTGGACGAAGTTCAGCCACTGACCCTCGAAGAACTCGAAAGCATCCGTCAGGAGGCCTACAACGAAGGCTTCGCGACGGGCGAGAAAGAAGGATTTCACAGCACCACGCTCAAGGTTCGTCAGGAAGCCGAGGCCGTGCTGGCGCCGAAAGTCGCAGCACTTGAGCAACTGATGGCCAACCTGTTCGAGCCTATCGCCGAGCAGGACACGCAAATCGAAAAATCCTTGGTCGACCTCGTGCAGCACATCACCAAACAGGTGATTCAGCGCGAACTGGCCATCGATTCGACGCAGATCGAACACGTCATGCGCGACGCCCTCAAGCTGTTGCCGCTGGGCGTGGGCAATGTGCGGCTGTACATCAATCCGCAGGATTTCGAACAGGTCAAAGCCCTGCGCGAGCGCCATGAAGAAACCTGGCGCATCGTCGAGGACGAAGCGTTGTTGCCTGGCGGTTGCCGGGTCGAGACTGAGCACAGTCGCATCGACGCCACGGTCGAAACCCGGATCGCCAGGGTCATGGACAAGCTGTTCGATCAGTTGCACGAACAGGCCTTGCACCCGGCCGCGCCGGATCTGAGCCTGGAGCTGCCGATCGACGACAAGCCTGCCGTCGAAGTCGAACCGGAAGAACCCGATGCGCCTTGACCGCACCAGCTTCGCCAAGCGCCTGGGCGGTTACACCGAGGCCACGGAGCTGGCCGGCGCGCCGATCCTTGAAGGCCGTTTGCTGCGGATGGTCGGCTTGACCCTCGAAGCCGAAGGTTTGCGCGCGGCCATGGGCAGTCGCTGCATGGTGATCAACGACGACAGTTACCATCCGGTGCAGGTCGAAGCTGAAGTCATGGGGTTCTCCGGCAGCAAAGTCTTCCTGATGCCGGTCGGCAGCGTTGCCGGCATCGCGCCCGGCGCCCGTGTGGTGCCTATGGCTGACACCGGTCGCTTGCCAATGGGCATGAGCATGCTCGGGCGGGTGCTGGATGGCGCCGGTCGGGCGCTGGACGGCAAGGGCGGGATGAAGGCTGAAGACTGGGTGCCGATGGACGGCCCGACCATCAACCCGCTCAAGCGTCACCCGATCAGCGAGCCGCTGGACGTAGGCATTCGTTCAATCAATGGTTTGTTGACGGTCGGGCGTGGGCAGCGGCTCGGGCTGTTCGCCGGTACCGGCGTCGGCAAGAGTGTGCTGCTGGGCATGATGACCCGCTTCACCGAGGCCGACATTATCGTCGTCGGGCTGATCGGTGAGCGCGGTCGCGAAGTTAAAGAGTTCATCGAGCACATCCTCGGTGAAGAAGGCCTCAAGCGTTCGGTGGTCGTGGCGTCTCCGGCGGATGATGCGCCCCTGATGCGCCTGCGCGCCGCGATGTATTGCACGCGGATTGCCGAATATTTCCGTGACAAGGGCAAGAACGTCCTGTTGCTCATGGACTCCCTGACCCGTTTCGCCCAGGCCCAGCGGGAAATTGCCCTGGCCATCGGCGAACCGCCCGCAACCAAGGGTTACCCGCCATCGGTGTTCGCCAAATTGCCGAAACTGGTGGAGCGGGCCGGTAACGCGGAGAAGGGTGGCGGTTCGATCACGGCGTTCTACACCGTGCTGTCTGAAGGTGATGACCAGCAGGATCCGATCGCCGACGCGGCGCGGGGTGTACTCGACGGGCACATCGTCCTGTCCCGGCGTCTGGCCGAGGAGGGGCATTACCCGGCCATCGATATCGAAGCGTCCATCAGCCGGGTCATGCCGTCGGTGGTGTCGCCGGAACACATGGCCCGCGCCCAGTATTTCAAACAATTATGGTCGCGCTATCAACAGAGTCGTGACCTGATCAGCGTGGGCGCCTACGTCGCCGGCGGAGACCGGGAAACCGACCTGGCGATTTCCCTGCAGCCGCAGCTGGTCAAATACCTGCGTCAAGGACTTAACGACAACATCAGCCTGGGCGAAAGCGAATCCTACCTCGGTTCGATCTTCGCGCCCGCGGCTGGCGGCTAATCGATCATGGCCCAGAGTCGGGCGGGGCGGCTGGCGCCGGTGGTCGAAATGGCCGAGAAGGCCGAGAAAACCGCCGTACAGCGTTTGGGCCATTTTCAGGGGCAGGTTCGCCTGGCTGAAAGCAAGCTCGCCGACCTTGAGGCCTTTCGTCTCGACTACCAGGAACAGTGGATCATTCGCGGCAGCAGCGGCGTTTCGGGCCAATGGTTGCTGGGCTATCAGGGCTTTCTTGCGCAACTGGGCGTCGCCATCGATCAGCAGCGGCAAAGCCTGGCGTGGCATCAGAATAATTTGAACAAGGCGCGGGACACCTGGCAGCAGGCGTTTGCCCGGGTTGAAGGCTTGCGCAAGCTGGTTCAGCGCTATGCGGATGAGGCGCGGCAGCTGGAAGACAAGCGCGAGCAGAAACTGCTGGATGAGTTGTCCCAGCGGTTACCGCGGCAGGATCCGTATTGAATCAGTGGGACCGCGTTATCGTTCTTCGCGCGGCTTGCCCGCGAAGGGGGCCTTCAATATTCCACAACTTTCCAGCCTTGCCCCTATCCCCGCCAAGTGCTAAACCTTGTACACGTACGTTCGCCAATGACAAGGAAGCCGTTCAATGTCAGTCGTTACAGAAGTATCTCCGGATGGACAAAAGCTGACGATATCGGTCAAGGGACGATTCGATTTCGCCAAGCATCAGGAATTTCGTGAATCTTACGAAAACCTTCAGCCAAAACCCGAGTCCTTTGAAGTGAACCTGAAGGACGCCACCTACCTCGACAGTTCAGCGCTTGGCATGTTGTTGCTGCTGCGTGATCACGCCGGTGGCGAGCACGCCGAGATCAGGCTGACCCACGCCAACGCCGATGTGCGCAAGATTCTCGCCATCTCCAACTTCGAACAGATCTTCGACGTGGCGTGAAGGCCATGCAGCCGTTGTTCGAACCGCTGACGATCCTGATCGCTGAAGACAGCGCGGCTGACCGCATGCTGCTGTCGAGCATTGTCCGCCGCCAAGGCCATGAAGTGCTGACGGCCGCCAATGGCGCCGAAGCGGTCGAAGCGTTTCGCCAACAACGCCCGCAACTGGTGTTGATGGACGCCATGATGCCGGTGATGGACGGTTTTGAGGCGGCGCGGCAGATCAAGGCGCTGGCCGGGGAAACCCTGGTGCCGATCATCTTCCTGACCTCGCTGACCGAAAGCGAGGCGCTGGCCCGCTGTCTTGAGGCTGGCGGCGACGACTTTCTGGCAAAGCCCTACAACCAGGTGATTCTCGCCGCCAAAATCAAGGCGATGGACCGTTTGCGGCGGTTGCAGGCCACTGTGCTGAAGCAGCGTGATCAGATTGCCAGGCATCACGACTATCTGCTCAACGAGCAGCGTGTGGCCAAGGCCGTCTTTGATAAGGTCGCCCATTCCGGCTGCCTGAATGCCCCCAATATCCGTTACCTGCAATCGCCCTATGCGCTGTTCAACGGCGACCTGTTGCTGGCGGCATTCACCCCGGCCGGCGACATGCATGTGCTGCTCGGCGATTTCACCGGCCATGGCTTGCCAGCCGCCGTCGGGGCCATGCCGCTGGCTGAGGTCTTCTACGGCATGACCGCCAAGGGCTACGGCCTGTCGGAAACGTTGCGCGAGATGAACGCCAAGCTCAAGCGCATCCTGCCGGTGGACATGTTCTGTTGCGCAACATTGCTGTGCCTGAGTTTCCAGCGGCGTTCGGTGGAAGTCTGGAACGGTGGGATGCCGGACGGTTATCTGCACAGCATCGCCAGCGGTGAGCGCACGCCGCTGAAGGCCCGGCATTTGCCGCTTGGCGTGCTGAGTCCGCAGACCTTCGATGACCGCACCGAAGTGTTTCCGATGGCTGTCGGCGATCGGGTCTTCCTGTTGTCCGATGGCGTCATCGACACCTGCGACGCCAATGAGCAGCTGTTTGGCGTCGAGCGATTGCAACAGGTGTTTGCGGCCAACCGTCAGCCCGACCGGCTTTTCGAAGAGATCGAGCAGGCGTTGCGGGATTTTCGCGGTGAGGCCCGCGACGATGTCAGCATGGTCGAAGTCAGCCTGCTCGAAGCCGCGCAGCTGATTCCACCCGCCCTGGTCTATTCCGACAGTGGTCAGTCCTGCCCGCTGGACTGGTCGGTGAGTTTCGAGTTCCGTGCCGCGACCCTGAAGCGCTTCAATCCGCTGCCGTATCTTTTGCAATTGCTGTTGGAGGTCCATGGTTTGCGCGCGCAGAGCGGGGCGCTCTACAGTGTGCTGGCGGAGCTGTATTCCAATGCGCTGGAGCACGGCGTGCTGGGTCTGGATTCGAGCCTCAAGCGCGACGCTTCGGGTTTTACCCTCTATTATCAGCAGCGCAATGCACGTCTGGATGAGTTGCAGGACGGCTATGTGCGGGTGCATTTGCAGGTCGCACCAAAGGATGACGGCGGTTGCCTGGCGATTCGGGTCGAAGACAGTGGCAAGGGTTTTGATGTCGCGCGAGTGATGGCGCGCCCCGTTGATGGCATCCGTCTGTCGGGACGTGGTATCAGTCTTATCCGCCAGTTGGGCCGCAACGCCAGCTGGTCCGACGAAGGTCGAAGTGCCCGCGTGGAATTTTTCTGGGAGGCTCTGGCATAATCCGCGCATTCTTGATCAAGGAGTGAGCAAGTGGCTGCCACACATCTGGACCGCGACGTACTGAGTGCGTTGCAAGCTGTCATGGAGGAGGAGTATCCGACGTTGCTGGATACTTTTCTCGCCGATTCCGAAGAACGGTTGAGTCTGTTGCACGAGGCTGGGGCGGATGCCAAGTCGCTGGAAGAGGCCGCACACAGTTTCAAGGGCAGTTGCAGCAACATGGGTGCCCTGCGCCTCGCCGAGCTCTGCAATGAGCTCGAGCAGCGAAGCAAGAAGAGGTCTTTGGAAGGCATCGAGAAACTGGTCGGAGAAATCGACGGCGAATTCGCTATTATCCGTCCCCTCTACGAAGCAGAGCGCCAGCGCTTTCTCACTGACAATGCGACCGTCCGGCGCTTTTAGCGCCGCTTGAGCAAAACTGGCTCAACCCTTGCACGTATCACCGCAACTGTACCTACGATCCCAGTGCAGCGGAGACCGTTCATGCCCGTTACCCCCAATATTCTTCTCCAGGCCGCCGCGCAGGCCAAGACTCAAGCCGCCTCCGCCAATACACCGGCGCTGTCCGCTGAGCCCGGGGACAAGGCGTCCAGCTTCGCTCAGGTTTACGCCACTCAGGCCCAGAACAAACCCTCTGCGGCCTCTGATGGATCGGCGAAGCCGGTGCGCGATAAAACCCCGGACAGCCCCGTAAAAACGGACGTCGGCAACGACAAGTCTGCCGCTCCGGAACCGACGGTTGCCGATAGCGGCAAATCCTTGCCCGCCGATAAACCGGCGCCGAGCGACGACAAGGCCGCCAACGAGGATGTCGCCGATACGCCAGTGGTCGACGCTGCACCGGCCGATCCAGCGCTTGATCCTTCATTGCTGCCAGAGTTGCAACCCGTTGTGGCGGCGCCAGTTGCGGAGTCGGCACCTGTTGTCGCCACTGAGCAACCCAAAGTGGAAATACCTGTCACGCCAACGGTGACGACGGCGCAGACACCTGTGGCAGCGGCGGATAGCGATTTCGATCCCGAGGCCGACCCTCTCGATGCTCTCCCCGCTGTGCGCATGGCCATGGAGCAGGGCGGTCATATTTCGGCTGCCAGCCAGGCACAGCCCAAGGCAGCGCCGACGCCGGCCCAGACCCAGGCCGATGGCGAGCCTACCTCGGCGCAGAACTTTGCCGCCGGTATGGCTGGCATGCTCGATGTGCAGGCTGACAAGGACAGTACCAGCCAGGGGGGCGAAAAAGCTTTCAGTGGGTTGATCGATGATGGCCTCAAGGATTTGAAGTCTGCCACCAGCGATACCCGCGTCGATGATTTCGCCAATCGTCTGGCTGCACTGACCCAGGCTGCCACGCCGAAAACAGCCAATGCCATACCGGTGAATCAGCCGATTGCCATGCATCAGAGCGGCTGGACCGAAGAAGTGGTGAACCGGGTCATGTACCTGTCCAGTGCCAACCTCAAGGCGGCCGATATCCAGTTGCAGCCTGCCGAACTGGGTCGCCTCGATATTCGGGTGAACATGGTGCCGGACCAGCAGACCCAGGTGACCTTCATGAGTGCGCACCCAAGCGTTCGCGAAGCGCTGGATGGCCAGATGCATCGCTTGCGAGACATGTTCGCGCAACAGGGCATGGGTCAGGTAGACGTCAACGTCTCCGACCAGTCCCGTGGCTCTCAGCAAGGTCAGGACCAGGCGCAACAAAGCCAGAGCGGACGCACCAACGCCAGCGGCGGTCGTCTCGACGGCATGGATGAAGAGCTCGCGCCGACCGTTGCCGACGTGGCGGCCAGTGCGACCAGCGTCATCGGCTCCAGCGCGGTCGACTACTACGCCTGATAAAGCGCGGTGCCTCTCAAAAGATCGCAGCCTTCGTCAGCTCCTGCAGGGTATATACCTTCAAAATGCAGGAGCTGCGAAGGCTGCGATCTTTTGATTTTGGCTGCTGGCTGCCGCAGTCCACATACCCTCCGACACTTCTGGCATAACACTTGCTCTTGCCTTGCCGTGCGACTGTGAAAACCCGAATAGTGACGGATTATTGGCATGGCGAAGAGCGAAGCAGCAGTAAAAGACCCCGCAACCAAAGGCAAATTCAAGCTGATCATTGTGATCGTGGTGGCCCTGCTGCTGGCGATCGGCTTGTCCGTGGGGGCGACCTGGTTCTTCATGCACAGCGCCCAGAGCAAGCCTGCCGCCGCGGCTGAAGTCGCCCCGGTCGGCAAGCAGCCAGCGGTTTTCGAGCCCATGGCGCCGGCCTTCGTTGCCAACTACAACCAGAACGGCCGTCAGCGTTACATGCAGGTGAGCATCACCATGCAGGGGCGCAACCAGGCCGATCTGGAAGCGCTGAAAGTCCACATGCCGGTGATCCGCAATAACCTGGTCATGCTGTTCTCCGGACAGGATTTCGCGACGCTGGCGTCGCCGGTCGGTCAGGAAATGTTGCGTCAGAAGGCGACGGCCAGCGTCCAGGAAGTGGCGCAGAAAGAGCTCGGCAAAGTGGTCATCGAACAGTTGCTTTTCACTAATTTCGTACTGCAGTAGGAACACGACATGGCCGTGCAGGACCTGCTGTCCCAGGATGAAATCGATGCGCTGTTGCATGGCGTCGATGATGGTCTGGTACAGACCGATACCGCTGCCGAGCCCGGCAGCGTCAAAAGCTACGACCTGACCAGTCAGGACCGCATCGTCCGTGGACGCATGCCGACCCTGGAAATGATCAACGAGCGTTTTGCCCGCTACACCCGCATCAGCATGTTCAACATGCTGCGCCGCTCGGCGGACGTTGCCGTCGGTGGTGTGCAGGTGATGAAGTTCGGTGAATACGTGCACTCGCTGTACGTGCCGACCAGCCTCAACCTGGTCAAGATCAAACCGCTGCGCGGCACCGCACTGTTCATCCTCGACGCCAAGCTGGTGTTCAAGCTGGTGGACAACTTCTTCGGCGGTGACGGACGTCACGCGAAGATCGAGGGGCGTGAGTTCACCCCCACCGAACTGCGGGTGGTGCGCATGGTGCTGGAGCAGGCCTTCGTCGATCTGAAGGAAGCCTGGCAGGCGATCATGGAAGTGAACTTCGAGTACATCAACTCGGAAGTGAACCCGGCCATGGCCAACATCGTCGGCCCAAGCGAAGCCATTGTGGTGTCGACCTTCCACATCGAACTCGATGGTGGTGGCGGTGACCTGCACGTGACCATGCCGTACTCGATGATCGAGCCGGTGCGCGAAATGCTCGACGCCGGCTTCCAGTCGGACCTCGACGATCAGGACGAGCGCTGGGTCAATGCCCTGCGCCAGGACGTGCTGGACGTTGACGTGCCGATCGGGGCCACGGTTGCCCGTCGCCAGTTGCGCCTGCGCGACATTCTGCACATGCAGCCGGGGGACATCATCCCGGTCGAGATGCCGGAAGAAATGATCATGCGCGCCAATGGCGTGCCTGCGTTCAAGGTCAAGATGGGCTCGCACAAAGGCAACCTCGCGTTGCAAGTGATCGAGCCGATCGAGCGCCGTTAAGCGGCGCTGCTCCCATTCGCTATTAACTGACGGCACCCCGTTCAAGGGGTGCCCGCCGAGGACACATGATGGCTAACGACATGAATACCCAGGACGACCAGGCGCTGGCCGATGAATGGGCTGCGGCCCTGGAAGAAACCGGCGACGCCGGGCAGGACGATATCGATGCCTTGCTGGCCGCCGACGCCGCCAGTTCGCCGTCCAACCGTCTGCCGATGGAAGAGTTCGGCAGCGTGCCGAAAAACAACGATCCGGTCACGCTGGATGGTCCGAACCTGGATGTGATCCTCGACATCCCGGTGTCGATTTCCATGGAAGTGGGCAGCACCGACATCAACATCCGCAACCTGCTGCAGCTCAACCAGGGTTCGGTGATCGAGCTTGATCGCCTGGCCGGCGAGCCGCTGGATGTGCTGGTCAACGGCACGCTCATCGCTCACGGTGAAGTGGTGGTGGTCAACGAGAAGTTCGGCATCCGCCTGACCGACGTGATCAGCCCAAGCGAACGAATCAAGAAGCTGCGCTAAGTGAAAAAGGTTCTGGGGTTAGTGCTGGCCTTGCCGTTCAGTGTCCTGGCGGCCGAGCCCGTGGCGACTGTTGCCGCGGCACCTGCTGTCAGCAGTGGTGTGGCGGGACAATTGACGCAGCTGGTGCTTGGTTTGCTGCTGGTGCTGGGGTTGATCTTCTTCCTCGCCTGGCTGTTGCGCCGGGTCCAGCAGGCCGGGCCGGCCGGCAAGGGGCAGGTGATCGAACTGATCGGCTCCCGCGCCCTGGGCCCGCGTGACCGTTTGATGCTGGTGCAGGTTGGCAACGAGCAGATTCTGCTCGGCTTGAGCCCCGGCACCATCACTGCCTTGCATGTGCTCAAGGAGCCGGTGCAGGTGCCGGTTACCGAGAAAGCGACCCCGGAGTTTGCCCAGCGCCTGATGGAGCTGTTGGGCAAGGATCAGAAGGATAAGAAGTAATGGGTGCGCTACGCATCATCTTGACGCTGGCCCTGATGCTGGCCGCGCCGCTGGCCTTCGCCGCCGATCCGTTGTCGATCCCGGCGATCACCCTGGGCACCAATGCCCAGGGCGCCCAGGAATACTCGGTCAGCCTGCAGATCCTGCTGATCATGACCGCGCTGAGTTTCATTCCGGCGTTCGTCATGCTGATGACCAGTTTCACCCGGATCATCATCGTCTTCTCGATCCTGCGTCAGGCCCTGGGCCTGCAACAGACGCCGTCGAACCAGATTCTCACCGGCATGGCGTTGTTCCTGACGCTGTTCATCATGGCGCCGGTGTTCGACCGGGTTAACCAGGATGCCTTGCAGCCCTATCTGGCGGAAAAACTCACCGCGCAAGATGCCGTGGCCAAGGCCCAGGTGCCGATCAAGGACTTCATGCTGGCCCAGACGCGCAGTAGCGATCTTGAGCTGTTCATGCGTCTGTCCAAGCGCACCGACATCGCTACGCCGGATCAGGCGCCACTGACCATCCTGGTGCCGGCCTTCGTCACTTCCGAATTGAAAACCGCGTTCCAGATCGGGTTCATGATCTTCATTCCCTTCCTGATCATCGACCTGGTCGTGGCCAGTGTGCTGATGGCGATGGGTATGATGATGCTCTCGCCACTGATCATTTCCCTGCCGTTCAAGATCATGCTGTTCGTGCTGGTGGATGGTTGGGCATTGATCATCGGTACGTTGGCCAGCAGCTTCGGCGGTGTCTCTCCATGACGCCGGAAGTTGCGGTAGACATCTTTCGTGAAGCGCTCTGGCTGACCACCATGATGGTTGCCGTGCTGGTGATTCCGAGTTTGCTGGTGGGTCTGTTGGTGGCCATGTTCCAGGCTGCCACTCAGATCAACGAACAGACCCTGAGCTTCCTGCCGCGCCTGCTGGTGATGCTGGTCACGCTGATCGTCGCCGGCCCGTGGCTGGTGCAGACCTTCATGGAATACATTCTGCAGTTGTACGGCAATATTCCTCGGGTCATCGGCTAAGCCATGTCACTGCTGCAGCTGACCGACACCCAGATCAGTACCTGGGTCGCTTCGTTCATATTGCCGTTGTTTCGCATCGGCGCCGTCCTGATGACCATGCCGATTTTTGGCACGACCCTGGTGCCGACCCGTGTGCGATTGTATTTCGCGCTGGCAATCACAGTGGTTGTCGTGCCGGGCCTGCCACCGATGCCGCAGGTTCATGCGCTGGATCTGAGCGCACTGCTGCTGATCGCCGAACAGATCATAATCGGCGCATTGATGGGGCTCTCGCTCCAGCTGTTTTTTCAGGCGTTTGTCGTCGCCGGGCAGATCATTTCGATTCAGATGGGCATGGGGTTCGCCTCGATGGTCGACCCCACCAACGGTGTGTCGGCGGCAGTCATCGGGCAGTTCCTGACGATGCTCGTGACCCTGCTGTTTCTCGGCATGAATGGGCATCTGGTGGTGTTCGAAGTGCTGACGGAGAGTTTCACCACGATGCCCGTCGGCAGCGCCATGCTGATCAATCACTTCTGGGAACTGGCCAACAAGCTGGGTTGGGTGCTGGGGGCAGCGATGCTGCTGGTCATGCCGGCGATCACGGCGTTGTTGGTGGTTAACATTGCCTTCGGCGTGATGACTCGGGCGGCGCCGCAGTTGAACATTTTCTCCATCGGTTTTCCCCTGACCCTGGTGCTGGGGCTGGTGATTTTCTGGGTCGGTCTCGGCGACATTCTCAATCAGTATCAGCCCTTGGCCACCGAGGCCCTGCAGCTGTTACGTGACATGGCACAGGCGCGCTAGCCATGGCCGAGAGCGAGAGCGGTCAGGACAAAACAGAAGACCCCACGGAGAAGCGCAAAAAGGACTCCCGGGACAAGGGCGAGATCGCCCGCTCCAAAGAGCTCAATACCCTGGCAACCATGATGGCCGGTGCCGGGGGATTGTTGATCTATGGCGGCGGTCTGGCTCTGGATCTGCTGGAAATCATGCGCCTGAACTTTTCCCTGCCGCGGGAGGTGTTGCTGGATCCCGGGCAGATGGGGGAGTACCTGCTGCATTCAGGAAAGATTGCCCTTCTGGCGGTCCAGCCGATATTGCTGTTGCTGCTGCTGGCGGCTTTTCTGGGGCCGATTTCCCTGGGTGGCTGGCTGTTTGCCGGCAAGAGCCTTGCACCCAAATTCAGCCGGATGAACCCGGCGGCGGGGCTCAAGCGGATGTTCTCCAGTACGGCCGTGATCGAGCTGCTCAAGGCGCTGGCTAAATTTCTGCTGATCCTGTTTGTGGCTTTGTCCGTCCTGCGCTCTGACATCGATGACTTGCTGCGTATTGCCCATGAGCCGCTGGAACAGGCAATCATTCATAGCGTTCAGCTAGTGGGTTGGAGCACGTTGTGGATGGCGTGTGGGCTGATTCTGATCGCGGCGGTGGATGTTCCGGTGCAGCTTTACCAGAGCCACAAGAAACTGCTGATGACCAAGCAGGAAGTGCGCGATGAGCACAAGGATCAGGAGGGGAAGCCGGAGGTCAAGCAGCGGATTCGCCAGTTGCAGCGCGAGATGTCCCAGCGGCGGATGATGGCCGCGATTCCCGAGGCCGACGTGGTCATTACCAACCCGACGCACTACGCCGTGGCCCTCAAGTACGATGCGGAAAAAGGTGCTGCACCGGTACTGCTGGCCAAGGGTAGTGACTTCCTGGCGTTGAAAATCCGCGAGATCGCCGTGGCCAATGAGGTGTTGCTGCTGGAATCGCCGGCCCTGGCGCGTTCGATCTACTACTCCACGGAGCTGGAGCAGGAAATTCCAGGTGGGTTGTATCTGGCGGTCGCCCAGGTATTGGCCTACGTCTATCAGATCCGCCAGCACCGCGCTGGCAAGGGCAAGCGTCCTGAACCGCTCAAGGATGATTTGCCGATTCCGCCGGATCTGCGGCGCGATTCCTGATTACCTGCACTGACAGTGATGGCCCCATCGCGGGCAAGCCACGCTCCCACAGGTTCTGTGTTCAGCCCCGGTCTCTGTGGGAGCCGGGCTTGCCCGCGATGAGGCCGGTCCAGGCATCACCCATTCCGCTCAATAAACCCCTCTGTTCCAACCCTCGGCAAAAGTTGGAAGGCTTCTTGCAGTAGCCGCTCTGCGCCTGCTTCGGGCGTCAAAAGTTTGCTTTAAAGGAACGGGGAAAACCGGTGGATCGCTCTCAGTTTATCAACAATGCCCGCACAAACGTCGCCGACCTGAGTCGGGGCAATCTGGGCGTGCCGTTGTTGCTGCTGGTCATGCTGGCCATGATGATGCTGCCCGTGCCGCCGTTCCTGCTGGACGTGTTCTTCACGTTCAACATTGCGCTGTCGATTGTCGTGTTGCTGGTCTGCGTCTACGCCCTGCGGCCGCTGGATTTCGCGGTGTTCCCGACCATTCTGCTGGTGGCAACGCTGTTGCGGCTGGCGCTGAACGTGGCCTCCACGCGGGTGGTGATGCTCCACGGTCAGGACGGTCATGCCGCCGCCGGCAAGGTGATCCAGGCGTTCGGTGAGGTGGTGATCGGCGGTAACTACGTGGTTGGTATCGTGGTCTTCGCGATTTTGATGATCATCAACTTCGTCGTGGTGACCAAGGGTGCCGGGCGGATTTCCGAGGTGAGCGCGCGTTTCACCCTCGATGCGATGCCCGGCAAACAGATGGCGATCGACGCCGATTTGAACGCCGGTCTGATCGATCAAAACCAGGCCAAACTGCGTCGGATGGAAGTGGCCCAGGAAGCCGAGTTCTACGGTTCCATGGACGGTGCCAGCAAGTTCGTGCGCGGTGATGCCATTGCCGGTTTGCTGATTCTGTTCATCAACCTGATCGGCGGTATGGCCGTCGGTATTTTCCAGCACGGCATGACCTTCGGTGATGCTGGCAAGGTTTACGCGCTGTTGACCATCGGTGACGGTTTGGTGGCGCAATTGCCATCACTGTTGTTATCGACAGCCGCCGCGATCATGGTGACCCGTGCTTCCGGTTCGGAAGACATGGGCAAGCAGATCAATCGCCAGATGTTCGCCTCGCCCAAGGCGCTGGCCGTGGCGGCGGGTTTGATGGCGGTCATGGGCCTGGTGCCCGGCATGCCGCACTTCTCTTTTCTGAGCATGGCGGCCCTCGCGGCCGGCGGCGCGTACCTTTTCTGGAAGAAGCAGAACACCGTCAAGGTTCAGGCCTTGCAAGAGGTCAAGCGTCAGCAGGAGCTGCTGCCATCGCCGGCCCGCGCTCAGGAAACCAAAGAGCTTGGCTGGGACGATGTGACGCCGATCGACATGATTGGCCTGGAAGTCGGCTATCGCCTGATCCCGCTGGTGGACCGCAATCAGGGGGGGCAGTTGCTGGCGCGTATCAAGGGCGTGCGCAAGAAGCTGTCACAGGACCTGGGTTTCCTGATGCCGACTGTGCATATCCGTGACAACCTCGACCTCGCACCAAGTGCCTATCGACTGACCCTGATGGGGGTGATCCTGGCCGAAGCGGAGATCTATCCGGATCGGGAACTGGCGATCAACCCGGGCCAGGTCTACGGTTCGCTCAACGGCATCACCGCCAAAGATCCGGCTTTCGGGCTGGAGGCGGTCTGGATCGAAGTCAGTCAGCGTGCGCAGGCACAATCCCTCGGTTACACCGTGGTAGATGCCAGTACGGTAGTGGCAACCCACTTGAACCAGATTTTGTACAAGCACTCCAGTGAGCTGATCGGCCACGAAGAAGTGCAACAACTCATGCAATTGCTGGCCAAAAGCTCGCCTAAACTGGCCGAGGAGCTGGTGCCGGGCGTGGTGTCGTTGTCGCAGCTGCTCAAGGTGCTCCAGGCGTTGCTGGCCGAACAGGTGCCCGTACGGGACATTCGCAGCATCGCCGAGGCGATCGCGAACAATGCGGCCAAGAGTCAAGATACTGCCGCGCTGGTGGCTGCCGTACGCGTCGGCGTATCCCGTGCAATCGTCCAAAGCATTGTGGGGACTGAGTCGGAGCTGCCAGTTATCACTCTTGAGCCAAGGTTGGAACAAATATTGCTCAATAGTCTTCAGAAGGCAGGACAAGGCTCGGAAGAGGGCGTTCTGCTGGAGCCAAGCATGGCTGAAAAACTGCAACGCTCGTTGATCGAAGCGGCGCAGCGTCAGGAAATGCAAGGTCAGCCGGTGATTCTGCTGGTGGCCGGTCCGGTTCGCGCGATGCTGTCGCGATTTGGCCGGTTGGCAGTCCCGGGTTTGCATGTGTTGGCTTACCAGGAAATCCCTGACAACAAGCAAGTGACCATCGTTGCGACAGTAGGGCCCAACGGCTGAGGTAGTGGTTTATGCAAGTTAAGCGTTTTTTCGCCGCCGATATGCGTCAGGCCATGAAACTGGTTCGTGATGAGCTGGGCGCTGATGCCGCCATCATTGGCAACCGCCGGATCGCCGGTGGTGTCGAGTTGACGGCTGCCCTTGATTACAAACTGTCGGCGCTGGCTCCGCGTGTTCCGAACATGGAACTCGAGGACGAGCTGCGCAAGACCCAGTCGCGGATCGTGACCGCCCAGGCCGAACTGAGCCTGCGTAGCGAGGGCGAGAGCGACAAGTCCACCAATCGCCAGTTGTTCGCCGGCCTGCCACTCACCGCCGCCGAACCGCTGATCGAACCGACCTACACTGAACCCCGCCGTGCAGCCCCGGCCCCTGCGCCAGCCTCCGGCGGTGTCGATCCGCGGGCTTTCGATTCGATGCGTTTCGAACTCAACAGCCTGCGCGAACTGATGGAAGTACAACTTGGCTCCCTGGCCTGGAATCAGCTGCAAGGCAGCCGTCCGGCCCAGGCCAACCTGTGGCGTCGCCTGCAGCGCATCGGTTTGTCCGGTCCGTTGTCCCGCGATCTGCTGGAACTGATCACCGGCATTGACGAACCTCGTCAGGCCTGGCGCATGTTGCTGGCGCACCTGGCACGGATGATTGCCACGCCGGAAGTCGAGCCACTGGAAGAGGGCGGCGTGATTGCCATGGTTGGCCCTGCCGGCATGGGCAAGACCACCACGCTGGCCAAGCTCGCGGCCCGTTACGTGCTCAAGTACGGCGCGCAGAACATCGCGCTGGTGAGCATGGACAGCTACCGTATCGGCGCTCAGGAACAACTGAAGACTTTGGGTCGGATCCTCAACGTGTCGGTCACCCACATCGACCCGGGCCAGTCCCTGGTGCAGGCGCTGGACCCGTTGCTGCGCAAACGTGTAGTGCTGATCGATACCGCGGGTCTTCAGGCCAGCGATCCGGCACTGCGCATGCAGCTCGAAAGCCTGGCCGGTCGTGGCATCAAATCAAAAAATTATCTGGTTCTGGCAACCACCAGCCAGAAACAGGTTCTAACCGCCGCTTATCACAGTTACAAGCGCTGCGGGCTGGCTGGCTGCATCCTGACTAAACTGGATGAAACAGCAAGCCTGGGTGAGGTGTTGAGCCTGGCAATCAGTCATGAGTTGCCGGTGGCTTACCTGACCGATGGACCGCGGATTCCGGATGATTTGCATCTGCCGCGTCGTCATCAGCTGGTGAGCCGCGCCGTCAGCGTGCAAATGCAGGAAGAACCCAGCGAAGAAGCCATGGCTGACATGTTCGCTGATATTTACCACAGTCCGACCAAGCAGGTTGGCTGAGGTATTAATGAACAGTTTTTGTACCTACATCGATGGTCTGCCATGCATTGTTCCGTTTGTGAACGCGCAGCCAGTAATGTGGCCTCCGTCTATGCAAGACAAGGTAAAGAAATAACATGGGCAGCATGCATCCCGTACAGGTGATCGCGGTGACCGGCGGCAAAGGTGGCGTCGGGAAGACTAACGTGTCAGTGAACTTGTCCCTGGCTCTAGCTGAGCTCGGCCGGCGCGTCATGCTGCTGGACGCCGATCTGGGGCTGGCGAACGTTGACGTCCTGCTGGGACTGACACCCAAACGTACCCTGGCTGACGTAATCGAAGGCCGCTGTGAGCTGCGCGACGTGTTGTTGCAGGGGCCCGGCGGTATCCGCATCGTCCCGGCGGCGTCCGGCACGCAGAGCATGGTGCATCTGAGCCCGGCGCAACATGCCGGCCTGATCCAGGCGTTCAGCGATATCGGCGACAACCTCGACGTCCTGGTGATAGACACCGCTGCAGGTATTGGTGACTCGGTAGTCAGTTTCGTTCGCGCCGCGCAGGAAGTCTTGCTGGTGGTCTGCGACGAGCCGACCTCGATCACCGACGCCTACGCGCTGATCAAGCTGCTGAACCGCGACTACGGCATGAACCGCTTCCGCGTCCTGGCCAACATGGCCCAGAGCCCGCAGGAAGGTCGCAACCTGTTCGCCAAGTTGACCAAGGTCACGGATCGCTTCCTTGACGTCGCCTTACAATACGTCGGTGCGGTGCCGTACGACGAAAGCGTGCGCAAGGCCGTTCAGAAGCAGCGCGCGGTTTATGAAGCTTTCCCGCGTTCCAAGTGCTCCCTGGCCTTCAAGGCCATCGCACAAAAGGTCGATACCTGGCCGCTGCCTGCCAACCCGCGCGGACACCTGGAGTTTTTCGTCGAGCGCCTCGTGCAACAAACGGCAGGACCCGTGCTATGACAGCCAGCGGTTACAACCTTTACAAGAAATCGGCACGTGACGCGCAGTACGAGCTGATCGAGCGTTACGCGCCACTGGTCAAACGCATTGCCTATCACTTGCTGGCGCGATTGCCGGCCAGTGTCCAGGTCGAAGACCTGATCCAGGCCGGCATGATCGGTCTGCTTGAAGTGTCGACCAAATACGACGCCAGCAAAGGCGCGAGTTTCGAGACGTACGCGGGCATTCGAATCCGCGGCGCGATGCTCGATGAAGTCCGCAAGGGGGACTGGGCGCCACGCTCGGTCCACCGCAATACCCGCATGGTCAGCGACGCAATTCGCTCGATTGAAGCTAAAACCGGCCGTGACGCTAAAGATCACGAAGTTGCGGCCGAACTCCAATTGAGTCTCGACGATTACTACGGGATTTTGAACGACACCCTGGGCAGCCGGTTATTCAGTTTCGACGATCTTTTGCAGGACGGCGAACACGAAGGGCTGCACGAGGATGGCGCGAGTGCTCATCTCGAGCCGTCACGCGATCTGGAAGATGAACGCTTCCAGGCGGCGCTGGCGGACGCGATTGCCAATTTGCCGGAGCGTGAGCGACTGGTGTTGGCGCTGTACTACGACGAAGAGTTGAATCTCAAGGAAATCGGTGAGGTCCTGGGGGTCAGCGAATCTCGGGTCAGCCAGTTACACAGCCAGTGCGCGGCCCGTTTGCGGGGGCGTTTGGGGGAGTGGCGAGCGCGCTGAAGGCAGTGTGGGGACACTGCGAACGTGGCTGGTGTGGTGTTGAACTGCGCCGGTCTCGATCTGTTGTGCTCCAGACAGTCATTGAGTGCTTTGCCGGATTGATTGAAATGGCGCGTCCAGGTGCTGGGCGCGTTTAAGACTGCTTGGAGGTCGAATTGGACAAGAACATGAAAATCCTCATCGTTGATGACTTCTCAACGATGCGGCGGATCATAAAAAACCTGTTGCGTGACCTTGGGTTCACCAACACGGTGGAGGCTGACGATGGCACTACTGCCATTCCGGTTCTCAACAGCGGGAGCATCGACTTTCTGGTAACGGACTGGAACATGCCTGGCATGACCGGCATCGATCTGCTGCGCCACGTGCGCGCCGATGAAAAGCTCAAGCACCTGCCGGTGCTGATGGTGACCGCTGAAGCCAAGCGCGAGCAGATCATCGAAGCGGCCCAGGCTGGTGTTAACGGCTATGTGGTCAAACCCTTCACGGCCCAGGCGTTAAAAGAAAAAATCGAGAAGATTTTCGAACGCATCGGTTGAGAAACTGCGCCACGGGGGAGCTATGGACCACAACGAATCTTCACAGGGCGATTTTGAATCGACCCTGAAAAAACACGCGGTCGAATTGGTCGAAAGCCTTGAAAAAGGCAGGTTCGGCGACGCTGTGCAACTGATCCATGAGCTCAATCAGACCCGTGACCGCGGCCTGTATCAGGAAGTGGGCAAGCTCACCCGCGAGCTGCACAGCGCGATCGTCAATTTCCAGATTGACCCGCACATGCCGCAAGCCGAGGAAGTGTCGCAGATCACGGATGCCACTGAGCGCTTGGGCTACGTGGTGAAGCTGACCGAGGCTGCCGCCAACCGCACCATGGATCTGGTCGAAAACTCCACACCGCTGGTCAACAGCCTGAGCGATGAAGCTCAGGCGCTGAGCACGGATTGGGGGCGGTTCATGCGTCGCGAAGTCGGGGCCGAGGAGTTCCGCGAACTGGCTCGGCGTGTCGACGGTTTCCTGACACGCAGCAGCGCGGACAATCGCGCAGTGTCGAGCAACCTCAACGACATTCTGCTCGCTCAGGATTACCAGGACCTCACAGGTCAAGTGATCAAGCGTGTGACCCAATTGGTCACCGAAGTTGAAAGCAACCTGCTCAAGCTCGTGCTTATGGCCAGTCAGGTGGACCGCTTTGCGGGCATCGAACATGACCGTGAAGCGATGCTTGCTGAAAAAGATCCGCAAAAACATCTCTCTCAGGGTGAAGGTCCGCAGATTCATGCCGATAAAAGAGAAGACGTTGTGTCCGGTCAGGACGATGTGGACGATTTGCTATCCAGCCTGGGATTTTAGAAATTTAGAATTTTAGGTTTTTTAGGTTTTTAGACCTGTTAGGAGCACCCCCTTAATGAGCTTCGGCGCCGATGAAGAGATCCTTCAGGATTTCCTGGTTGAGGCCGGCGAGATTCTAGAGCAACTGTCCGAACAGCTGGTCGAGCTTGAAAGCCGACCGGATGATGCGGACTTGCTCAATGCAATTTTTCGCGGTTTTCACACTGTAAAAGGGGGCGCCGGCTTCCTCCAGCTCAACGAGCTGGTGGAGTGCTGTCACATCGCCGAGAACGTGTTCGACATCCTGCGCAAGGGTGAACGTCGCGTCGACTCGGAATTGATGGACGTGGTACTCGAAGCGCTGGACGCGGTGAACAGCATGTTCAGCGAAGTCCGCGAACGCAGCCCGATCACGGCTGCCACGCCTGAATTGCTCGCGGCCCTGGCCCGTCTGGCCGAGCCGCAAACCGCCGATGAAGCCGCACCTGTGGCTCAAGTGGTGGAAGAACCGGCTGCCGAAGCCGAATCAGGCGACATCACCGATAACGAATTCGAACAACTGCTGGACTCGCTGAACGCCGTCAAGGCTCAGGCCGAGGCGCCGGTGGCGGCTGCGCAGCCTGCCGCGGACGCAGCAGCCAGCGACGAAATCACCGATGCAGAATTCGAGTCGTTGCTCGATCAATTGCACGGCAAGGGCCAGTTCGCCGTCGACGCGGTGGCGGCACCTGCAGCCCCCGCCGCACCGGCTGCCCCGAAAGCGGCAGGCGACAGTTCCGACATCACCGACGACGAGTTCGAAGCACTGCTCGATCAACTGCACGGCAAGGGCAACTTTGCCGTCGACGCGCTGGAGTCGGCCATTGCTTCGGCCCCGGCCGCCGCGGTGCCTACCGCTAAAGCGGCCGGCAGCGATCTGATCTCGGACCACGAGTTCGAATCGCTGCTCGACGAATTGCACGGTAAAGGCAAGTTCACCGAAGTCGGTACCGGTTCTGCCGCTTCTTCGGTAGCCGCGCCTGTCGCCAAAGCCCCGGCACCTGTCGCCAAGGCGCCCGAGCCAAAAGCCGAAGCATCGAAGCCTGCTGCCGCTGCTGCACCGGCCCCAGCCCGTGCGCCGTCCGCGCCGCCGGCGGAAAAACCGGCCAGCGAAGCCGAGACCACCGTGCGGGTCGACACCGCGCGCCTCGACGAAATCATGAACATGGTGGGCGAGTTGGTACTGGTGCGTAACCGCCTGGTTCGCCTGGGTGCCAACAGCGCCGATGAAGCCATGTCCAAAGCCGTGTCGAACCTCGACGTGGTCACAGCTGACTTGCAAACCGCGGTCATGAAGACCCGGATGCAACCGATCAAGAAAGTCTTCGGGCGCTTCCCGCGTCTGGTTCGCGACCTGGCTCGCCAGCTCAAGAAAGAGATCAACCTGGAGCTGGTCGGCGAAGAAACCGACCTCGACAAGAACCTTGTCGAGGCACTGGCCGACCCGCTGGTCCACTTGGTGCGCAACTCGGTCGACCACGGTATCGAAGAGCCGGCTGACCGCGAAGCGATGGGCAAGCCGCGTAGCGGCAAAGTGATCCTGTCCGCTGAACAGGAAGGCGACCACATCCTGCTGTCCATCTCCGATGACGGCAAGGGCATGGACGCCGACGTGTTGCGCGGCATCGCGGTGAAGAAAGGCTTGATGGACAAGGATGCGGCGGACCGCCTGAGCGAGTCCGACTGCTTCAACCTGATCTTCGCGCCGGGTTTCTCGACCAAAACCGAGATCTCCGACGTGTCGGGCCGTGGCGTGGGCATGGACGTGGTGAAAACCAAGATCGCCCAGCTCAACGGCACCATCAACATCTACTCGACCAAGGGCAAAGGCTCGAAGATCGTCATCAAGGTGCCGTTGACCCTGGCGATCATGCCAACGCTGATGGTCATGCTCGGCAACCAGGCGTTTGCGTTCCCGCTGGTGAACGTCAACGAGATCTTCCACCTCGACCTGTCGCGCACCAACGTGGTGGACGGCCAGGAAGTGGTGATCGTGCGGGACAAGGCGTTGCCACTGTTCTACCTCAAGCGCTGGCTGGTCAGCTCCGCCGCTCACGAAGAGCAGCGCGAAGGCCATGTGGTGATCCTTTCGGTGGGCACCCAGCGGATCGGCTTCGTCGTCGATCAACTGGTCGGCCAGGAAGAAGTGGTCATCAAGCCATTGGGCAAAATGCTCCAGGGAACTCCGGGCATGTCCGGCGCCACCATCACCGGTGACGGCCGCATTGCGCTGATTCTCGATGTTCCGAGCATGCTCAAGCGTTACGCCGCACGGCGTATTTGATTCTGGGGGAGCGGGGCGACTGAGCCTCGCCCCCGCCTAACGGAGTGTTTATGGTAGTCAAGGTCCTGGTGGTGGACGATTCGGGGTTTTTCCGCCGCCGCGTCTCGGAAATTCTTTCAGCGGATTCGAATATCCAGGTTGTCGGCACGGCAACCAACGGAAAAGAGGCGATCGATCAGGCGCTGGCCCTCAAGCCGGACGTGATCACCATGGACTACGAGATGCCGATGATGGATGGCATCACGGCAGTGCGGCACATCATGCAGCGCTGCCCGACACCGGTGTTGATGTTCTCCTCGCTGACGCACGAAGGCGCCCGGGTCACCCTGGATGCGCTGGACGCCGGCGCGGTGGATTTCCTGCCGAAGAATTTCGAAGACATCTCGCGCAATCCCGAGAAGGTCAAGCAACTGCTGTGCGAGAAGATTCTCAGCATTTCGCGCAGTAACCGTCGTGTCAGCGCTTACAGCGCGCCGGCACCAGCCCCGGTCGCCGCGCCAGCCCCGACCCCAGCGCCCTCCAGCGTCGGCAGTTATGGCAGCAACGCGCCGGCACGCCCGGCACCGATCCCGGCCCGTGCACCTGCGCACGCACCGTCGTCGCCCGCGCCGAAACGCAAAGCCTACAAGCTGGTTGCCATCGGCACGTCCACCGGCGGCCCGGTTGCCCTGCAGCGTGTATTGACGCAATTGCCGGCCAACTTCCCGGCCCCGATCGTGTTGATCCAGCATATGCCGGCGGCGTTCACCAAGGCCTTCGCCGAACGCCTGGACAAACTCTGCCGCATCAGTGTCAAGGAAGCCGAGGATGGCGACATCCTGCGTCCGGGCCTGGCGCTGCTGGCACCGGGTGGCAAGCAAATGATGATCGATGGCCGTGGCGCGGTGAAAATCCTGCCGGGCGACGAACGTCTGAACTACAAGCCGTGCGTGGACATCACCTTTGGGTCTGCCGCCAAGTCCTACGGTGACAAAGTTCTGGCGGTCGTACTGACCGGCATGGGCGCCGACGGTCGTGAAGGTGCGCGTCTGCTCAAGCAGGGCGGCAGCTCGATCTGGGCTCAGGATGAAGCCAGCTGCGTGATCTACGGCATGCCGATGGCCATCGTCAAAGCCGAACTCGCCGATGCGGTGTACGGCCTCGATGACATAGGCAAGCACCTGGTCGAGGCGTGTATCTGATGGATGTACTCAGCCTTATCGGGATCATCATGGCGTTCGTCGCCATCATCGGTGGCAACTACCTTGAAGGCGGTCACCTCGGCGCGCTGGCCAACGGCCCGGCGGCGTTGATCGTGCTCGGCGGGACCGTCGGCGCTGCGCTGCTGCAATCGCCGATGAGCGCCTTCAAGCGCGCCATGCAGATTCTCGGCTGGATCCTGTTCCCACCGCGCGTGGACCTCGCCGGCGGCGTCGATCGCGTGGTGAACTGGAGCCTGACCGCCCGCAAGGAAGGTCTGCTCGGTCTGGAAGGGGTGGCCGACGCCGAACCCGACGCTTACTCGCGCAAAGGCCTGCAACTGCTGGTGGACGGCGCCGAGCCGGAAGCGATTCGCAGCATTCTGGAAGTGGATTTCTACACCCAGGAAAGCCGTGATATCGAAGCCGCCAAAGTCTTCGAAAGCATGGGCGGCTACGCGCCGACCATCGGCATCATCGGTGCGGTGATGGGCCTGATTCACGTGATGGGCAACCTGGCCGATCCGTCGCAGCTGGGCAGCGGCATTGCCGTGGCGTTCGTCGCCACGATCTACGGCGTGGCCAGTGCCAACCTGGTGCTGCTGCCGATTGCCGCCAAACTCAAATCCGTTGCATTGCGCCAATCGCGTTATCGCGAAATGTTGCTGGAAGGCATTCTGTCGATCGCCGAAGGTGAGAACCCTCGCTCTATCGAGTTGAAGCTTCAAGGCTTCATGGATTGATGGGGGTAATGGACTATGGCTCGTCGCCGGCAACCTGAAGAACATGTAAACCATGAGCGCTGGCTGGTTTCCTACGCCGACTTCATTACGTTGCTGTTCGCCTTTTTCGTGGTGATGTACTCGATCTCTTCGATCAACGAAGGCAAGTACAAGATCATTTCGGAAGCGTTGATCGGCGTGTTCACCGATTCGGATCGCGCGCTCAAGCCGATCCCCATCGGTGAAGAGAGACCGAAAACCGTGACCCCGGCCAAGCCGTTGGTCAAGGACAGCGAGCAAGTCGACGCCGGCATTGCCGGGGCCAGTGATCCGCTGAAAAGCATTGCCGATGACATCAGCGCCGCGTTCGGCGACTTGATCAGCTCCAATCAGATGACCGTGCGCGGTAACGAGCTGTGGGTCGAGATCGAACTCAATTCCAGCCTGTTGTTCGGCAGCGGCGACGCCATGCCCAGCGACATGGCGTTCAACATCATCGATAAAGTCGCCGCGATCCTGAAACCGTTCGACAACCCGATTCACGTCGAAGGGTTCACCGACGATCAACCGATCCGCACCGCGCAGTACCCGACCAACTGGGAACTTTCCTCGGCGCGTTCGGCGAGCATCGTGCGCATGCTGGCGATGCAGGGTGTGAATCCGGGTCGGCTGGCGTCGGTGGGTTATGGCGAATTCCAGCCGGTGGCCAACAACGCCACGGCGGAAGGCAGGGCACGCAACCGTCGCGTGGTGCTGGTCGTGTCACGAAATCTCGATGTACGCCGCAGCCTCACCGGCACCGGAACCGCCCATGCGCAACCGGATGCCGCGTTGAAGCGCGCTGGCACACAAACTGCACCTGCACCGGTCAAGTCGCCGGGACGAGAGAACGCCGTCAATTCTCCGTCACCCGCATTAATACGTTGAGCTATTTCCCGGTCGAGTCGACCGGGAGGAACAATCCGAATGAGAGTCTGGGCCGTTGCCAATCAAAAGGGTGGTGTTGGTAAAACCACTTCCTCTATCGCTTTAGCCGGGTTGCTGGCCGAGGCGGGCAAGCGCGTGGTCGTGGTCGATCTCGACCCCCACGGCTCGATGACCAGCTACTTCGGTTACGACCCCGACAGCCTGGAGCACAGCAGCTACGACCTGTTCCTGCACAAGGGCAGCGTGCCGCAAGGCTTGCCCGGTCAGTTGCTGTTGCCCACCAGTCACGCGAGTATTTCCCTGTTGCCGTCGAGCACTGCGCTGGCGACGCTTGAGCGTCAGTCGCCGGGCCAGAGTGGTTTGGGCCTGGTGATTGCCAAGAGCCTGGCGCAACTGTGGCAGGACTTCGATTACGCCGTGATCGACAGTCCGCCGTTGCTCGGCGTGCTGATGGTCAATGCCTTGGCGGCCAGTCAGCAATTGGTGATTCCGGTGCAGACCGAGCACCTGGCCGTCAAAGGCCTGGAGCGCATGGTCAACACCCTGGCGATGATCAACCGCTCACGTAAACAGCCGCTGGCATTCAGCATCGTTCCGACCCTGTTTGATCGGCGCACGCAAGCCTCGCTCGGGACTTTGCGGGTATTGCGCGACAAATATCCCGAAGAAATCTGGCAAGGCTACATTCCGGTGGACACGCGTTTGCGTGACGCCAGCCGCGCCGGTGTGACGCCTTCGCAATTCGACGGCAAGAGCCGCGGCGTTTTGGCCTATCGCGCACTGCTCAAGCACATGCTGACGCAGCAATCCGTTGCGCAGGTGGCGTGAGATGAATCGCCCGGTAAAAATCACGTCCCGTCCGCAACTTGCGCTCCAGTCCTATCTGGACAGCTTGCTGATGGACGCGACCGAGGAGTTGTCGCCGGAAATCGAAGCGATTCCCGAGGTGGTCGAGGTTGAAGCGGCGCTGGACGAGTTCCAGGCTGCGGTGCTTGAAGAGCAGGCTCGTGATGCGCAAAAACCGGCTGAGAAACCGACAGCCGTTGCCGCTCCGGTCGCAGCACCTGTGGTGAAAGCCCCGGTGGCACTGATCGAGGCGCCGGCGCCGGTTCTGGCCCCCGTCTCGACCATCGCGCCGCTGCTGCAAGCCCTGGTGCCACCGATCGTCGAAGTCCATCTGCCACCGAGCAACACGCCGCCACCGGTGGAAACCGACGGTCGTCCTGCCTGGGCCGCCGAGCCGTTCGAATGTCTGTTGTTCGATGTCGCCGGGTTGACCCTGGCGGTGCCGCTGGTGTGCCTGGGCTCGATTTACTCCCTGGCTGGTCAGGAGCTGACGCCGCTGTTCGGCCAGCCTGAATGGTTCCTCGGGATCCTGCCGAGCCAGGCGGGCAACCTGAAAGTGCTCGATACCGCCCGTTGGGTCATGCCCGACCGCTATCGCGATGACTTCCGTCAGGGCCTGCAATACGTTATTTCGGTTCAGGGCTACGAGTGGGGGCTGGCGGTGCATCAGGTCAGCCGCTCGTTGCGCCTGGACCCGAACGAAATCAAGTGGCGCAGTCACCGTGGTCAACGGCCATGGCTGGCGGGCACGGTGATTGAACACATGTGTGCGTTGCTTGACGTATCCGAACTGGCCGAGCTGATCGCCAGCGGTGGGGCAAAGCACATGAGCGGCAGCAAGCCGAACCACAAACCGACATAACAACACGCGGGGCAAGTGACTTGCCATCGCACCGAACACACACCGCTAGCGCGGTTTTTCGAGGGGTCAGGGTATGAATGATAAGGCGTCGTCTGCAAAAGGTTCCGAAGATCCGATCCTGCAATGGGTAACCTTCAAGCTGGACAATGAAACCTACGGCATCAACGTGATGCGCGTTCAGGAAGTCCTGCGTTACACCGAAATCGCCCCGGTCCCGGGTGCCCCGAGCTATGTGCTGGGCATCATCAACCTGCGCGGTAACGTGGTCACCGTGATCGACACCCGTCAGCGCTTCGGCCTGATGAATGCCGAGATCAGCGACAACACCCGGATCGTCATCATCGAAGCCGACAAGCAAGTGGTCGGCATCATGGTCGACAGCGTGGCCGAAGTGGTTTACCTGCGTCAGTCGGAAATCGAAACCGCGCCGAACGTGGGTAACGAAGAGTCCGCCAAGTTCATTCAAGGCGTGTGCAACAAGAACAACGAATTGCTGATCCTGGTCGAGCTGGACAAGATGATGAGCGAAGAAGAATGGTCGGAACTGGAGAGTATCTGATTGATTCTCGAGGTAGCGGTCATTGTCCTGTTCCTTTTCTGGGCAGGCACGCTGGCGATGTTTCTGGCGTATATTCGGGGCCAGCGGCAGATCGCTGCGCAACAGGCCCAGGGCGATGCGCTGCGTGATCAGCGCATCAAGGACCTGGCCAAGCGCGTTGACGACTATCAGAGCGGCAATGTGCGCATGGGTGAAGACCTGCACGAGCTGCGCGCCGTCGTCGGGCCGTTGCCGGACAAGCTGGCCCAGCTTGAGCAGCGCGACCCGTCGAGCCTGTCGTTCGCCCAGGCAGCACGCCTGGTCGGAATGGGCGCGAGCGTCGATGAACTGACTCAGTCCTGCGGGTTGACCCAGGCTGAGGCGGAGTTGATGAGCAAGTTGCACAAGAACTGACAGATCAAAAGATCGCAGCCTCGTCGAGTGCAACGAGGCCGCGATCTTTTGCATTCAACACACATCAATAATCATCCCCGCGCTCGGTGATGTCTTTCTCGACCATCAACGCACTCGGATCATGCCCCTGCGGGAACTTGCCCTTCAGATTCCATGCAAACGCAATGATCTCGGCAATCGTCCGATACAACTCCTCCGGAATACTGTCCCCCAGCTCCATCCTGGCCAGCAATTTCACCAGCTCGGCGTTCTCGTAAATCGGCACTTCATAATCGCGTGCAATCCTCAGGATTTCTTCCGCCAGCTCTTCGTCGCCCTTGGCCGTGAGGGTCGGTGCGTGGGTGCCGTCGTATTTGAGGGCGATGGCCTGGCGTGGCGTATCGGAATTTCTCATGCGGTTTCGTCGACCCAGCGTTGTTCGAGACGGGTTTGCGGCCCTTGGGGTGGTGTGCCGTGGTGGCAATCGAGATCGCCGACGTTCAGGCCGGCCGCCAGCAAGCGTTCGCGCAGGCTGGCCAGATTGCTCTCGATCAGGCTGGCGGTGTAGGGCCGCTCGGCCCACAGCTGGCTGGACAGGCTGCCGCCAATCAGCTGTGCCTGAATCTGCAGAGGGCCCAGCGGCTCCATGTCGAAGGCCAGGTCCACGCGCCACAACTGCTGCTTGGGCTCGCGTTCGTCACGGCGCTCATTGGGTTGATCTTTTTCGGGGGCTTCCTCGCGCTGGAACTTGAGCTGCAGCGGGACGATGTCCTGCATATTGCGCATCGGAATTTCCAGCTGCCAGGTGCTCATCAGCCGACCGTCGTTCGTCACGCCGGTCTGCTCCAGGCTAGACAGTTGATGGCTTTGCAGGCGTGAGACTGCCGCGGCGGCCAACCGCAGCAAGTGCTCCAGATCATCTTCGCCTTCCAGGCTTTGCAGGAAACGCTCGGGCAAGGGGAAACCGGTCGGCTGCGGTTTGGCGCTGACCTGACCGAGCATGCCGAGGGCGCTGCGCACGAAGCTCGGCATCGTCTGGGCCAGGGTATTGGCAGCAATGATCGCGTTGAGGTTGGTATTGGCCGGCAGCCCCTGGCTCAGTTGCGCGATCAGCTTGAGCAGGTCGCCTTTCATGTCTGGCGCCAGTGTCGGATTTTGCCCGGTGAGCAGTTTCGCCTCGAGAAACAGGCCGCTACTGGCCAGTGCCAGGGCCAGGCCTTTGGGCGTGCTCAGTTGCTGAACGTCCGGCAGACCGGCGAGCAGCTTGTCCACGGCGGCTCGCAGATCGCTGGAGGTCTGATTCGTGGCGGGCAGGTTTTGCAAGAGTTTGAGTAATCCGTCCAGCGAGCCCTGGCGGCTTTGCTGGCTGACCAGTTGCTGGGTGACTGCCAATTGTTCCTGCCGATTGCTCAGCGGGACGAATTTCAGGGTCTGGGTGTCTTGCACCAGCGCGCTCAACAACGTGCCGATGCGCAACGGCGTCGGGCTGTCGATGCTCAGGGTATTGCCGCTCAGTGACGTGTTGAGCAGGCTCACCAGCGAACGAAACACCGTCGGCTGCCCCGGCACTTGCGGCATTACCTGGGAAGTCAGCACTTTGCCTTGCAGCAAGGTGCCCACCGGCAGTTGTGCCGTGTCGAGGCGGGTGAGGGTGGCAACGCTGGAGGCGATGGCCTGTTGCACGGTGATGGCAAGGTTGCTCGCCGATGGCTGGGTGATCGCCAGGTTCGTGCCCTGAGGCAGCGGCTGACTGCTGGTGGCCTGAACCGTGGTCTGACGGCCGCTTTCGAGGGTGACCTTGAGCAACAGTTGAAAGGTCTGATCCGCCTGCTTGAGCGACAGCACTTCGGCCTTGGCGGATTGCCCGGCGGTGATCAGGCCCTCCATCGGCGTCAGCAGCTTCAGCAAATCGCCACTCACCACCTGCGGACGTGACGTCGCGGGCGTGGTCGGTGGTAGCGGGAGGATGTTCATTTCGCCTGTCATACGCGGTCACAACCTGAGGAAATTGCCCTCTTTAGAGTAGGGCATGGCATGTATAATGCCGCCCGTCTTTCGGAGAGTGGCGAAAACATTGCAATTGTTTGACGCAGCTCTCTAGAACAGGCCGCCAATGCATCTATGCTGCATCTCTTTAGCGGCCGCTCCGCCGCCGACTTGAACCGCAAAAGGCCCGTGATCTCTTGACCAGTCCTGTCCTGCAAACCGTTGCCCTCGCCTGTGAGCGAGACCTTCGGCTGCTCTTCGAAAATCTCGAATTGAGACTGGCCAGTGGCGAAATGTTGCAAATCAGCGGCCCCAACGGCAGTGGCAAAACCAGCCTTTTACGTCTGCTGTCTGGCCTGATGCAACCGACCACCGGTCAAGTACTGCTCAACGGCCAACCGTTGAACGAACAACGCAGTGAACTGGCGCGCAACCTGCTGTGGATCGGTCACGCCGCCGGCATCAAGGATTTGCTGACCCCGGAAGAAAACCTCAGCTGGCTCTGCGCCCTGCATCGACCGGCCTCCCATGAAGCCATCTGGGCCGCGCTTGCCGCAGTCGGACTGCGCGGTTTCGAAGATGTTCCCTGTCACACCCTGTCCGCCGGCCAGCAACGCCGTGTGGCGTTGGCGCGCCTGTACCTGGACAGTCCGCTGCTGTGGATCCTCGACGAGCCGTTCACCGCGCTCGACAAGCAAGGCGTTGCGCAACTCGAAGAGCACCTGGCCGCGCACTGTGAGCGTGGCGGTATGGTCGTGCTGACCACTCACCACACGCTGACCCGGATGCCGGTCGGCTATCGCGACATTGATCTGGGGAACTGGGCCGTATGAGTGTTTTCGGCCTGTTGGTCGCCCGTGAGGCTCGCTTGTTGTTCCGCCGTCCGGCGGAGTTGGCCAATCCGCTCGTATTCTTCGCCATCGTGGTTGCTCTGTTCCCGTTGGCGGTCGGTCCCGAGTCTCAATTGTTGCAAACCTTGTCTCCGGGACTGGTCTGGGTCGCGGCCCTTTTATCGGTTTTGCTCTCGCTGGACGGGCTTTTCCGCAGTGATTTCGAAGACGGTTCCCTTGAACAGTGGGTCCTTTCGCCGCACCCCCTGCCTCTTCTGGTTTTGGCCAAGGTACTGGCACACTGGGCATTCTCTGGTCTGGCACTGGTTTTGCTCGCTCCACTGCTGGCGTTGATGCTCGGTTTGCCAACCGCCTGTCTGCCGGTGTTGCTGCTTTCCCTGTTGCTCGGTACACCGGTGCTCAGCCTGCTCGGTGCGGTGGGCGCCGCCCTGACGGTGGGGTTGAAGCGTGGCGGCCTGTTGCTGGCGCTGCTGATTCTGCCGTTGTACATCCCGGTGTTGATTCTTGGCAGTGGCGCCTTGCAGGCGGCCTTGCAGGGAATGCCGGCGACCGGTTATCTCCTGTGGCTTGGTAGCCTGACCGCCTTGGCGATAACCCTTACACCTTTTGCAATAGCTGCTGGCCTGAAGATCAGCGTCGGCGAATAATAATGAGGTCTGATCATTTTTTGATCGCTTTCTTGTAAGAAAGGCAGACCCTTCGCTACTCGTGATGGCGAGTAGCACCCGTGATGGAAACAGTAATGAACTGGACCTGGTTTCATAAGCTCGGCTCACCCAAATGGTTTTACGGCATCAGCGGCAAACTGTTGCCATGGCTGAGCGTCGCGGCGTTGCTGCTGATCGGCGTCGGTGTCGTTTGGGGGCTGGCCTTCGCGCCGCCTGACTACCAGCAAGGCAACAGCTTTCGCATCATCTATATCCACGTTCCGGCCGCCATGCTGGCGCAGTCCATCTACGTGATGCTGGCGGTCTGCGGGATCGTCGGGCTGGTGTGGAAGATGAAACTGGCTGACGTCGCCCTGCAATGCGCGGCCCCCATCGGCGCGTGGATGACCGCCGTGGCGTTGGTCACCGGCGCGATCTGGGGCAAGCCGACCTGGGGCTCGTGGTGGGTCTGGGATGCGCGACTTACGTCCATGCTTATTCTGCTGTTCCTGTACTTCGGTCTCATTGCGCTGGGCAACGCCATCAGCAATCGTGACAGCGCGGCCAAGGCCTGCGCGGTGCTGGCGATTGTCGGCGTGATCAACATCCCGATCATCAAGTACTCGGTGGAATGGTGGAACACCCTGCACCAGGGCGCGACCTTCACCCTCACCGAAAAACCGGCAATGCCGGCCGAGATGTGGCTGCCACTGCTGCTGACGGCGCTGGGTTTCTACTGTTTCTTCGGCGCGGTACTGCTGCTGCGCATGCGCCTTGAAGTGCTCAAGCGCGAAGCCCGCGCCAGTTGGGTCAAGGCAGAAGTACAGAACAGTCTGGAGGCCGCTCGATGAGTTTTGCTTCATTCGGCGACTTTCTCGCCATGGGCCATCATGGCCTGTATGTCTGGTCAGCCTATGGCATCTGCCTGGTGGTGCTGGCCCTCAACGTGGCGGCGCCGGTTCTGGCCCGCAAGCGGTATCTGCAACAAGAGGCGCGTCGACTGCGCCGGGAGAACGGCAAGTGAATCCGCTGCGCAAAAAGCGTCTTATCATCATTCTCGCGATCCTGGTCGGTGTCGGCGCTGCTGTCGGCCTGGCCCTGAGCGCCCTGCAGCAGAACATCAACCTGTTTTACACACCGACGCAAATCGCCAATGGCGAAGCGCCGCAAGACACGCGCATTCGTGCCGGCGGGATGGTCGAAAAAGGTTCGCTGCAACGTTCCGGCGATTCGCTGGACGTGAAGTTCATCGTGACTGACTTCAACAAGTCCGTAACCATCAGCTACCGCGGCATCCTCCCGGACCTGTTCCGCGAAGGGCAGGGCATCGTCGCCCTGGGCAAGCTCAACGCCGACGGCGTGGTGGTGGCTGACGAAGTGCTGGCCAAGCACGACGAGAAATACATGCCGCCGGAGGTGACCAAGGCCCTGAAAGACAGCGGTCAGTCGGCACCCATTCCAGCAAAAGAGGGCTAATTGATGACATCCGGAATCTTTATCCCTGAATTGGGCCACCTGGCGATGATTCTGGCGCTGTGTTTCGCGCTGGTTCAAGCCGTGGTGCCGTTGCTGGGTGCCTGGCGCGGCGACCGCTTGTGGATGAGCCTGGCTCAGCCGGCCGCCTGGGGCCAGTTTGCCTTTCTGTTGTTCGCCTTCGGTTGCCTGACCTACGCATTCATGGCTGACGACTTCTCCGTTGCCTACGTCGCCAGCAACTCCAACAGCGCATTGCCGTGGTACTACAAGTTCAGCGCCGTGTGGGGCGCGCACGAAGGTTCGTTGCTTCTGTGGGCGTTGATCCTCGGTGGCTGGACCTTCGCGGTGTCGGTATTCTCCCGGCAGTTGCCTCAAGTGATGCTGGCCCGCGTGCTGGCGGTGATGGGCATGATCAGCACCGGTTTCCTGCTGTTCCTGATCCTCACCTCCAACCCGTTCGCCCGCATCCTCCCGCAAATTCCAGCGGACGGTCGCGACCTCAATCCGTTGCTGCAAGACATCGGCCTGATCGTCCACCCGCCGATGCTCTACATGGGTTATGTCGGGTTCTCCGTAGCGTTTGCGTTCGCCATCGCCGCGCTGCTGGGCGGCCGTCTTGATGCGGCGTGGGCGCGCTGGTCGCGTCCATGGACCATCGTCGCCTGGGCCTTCCTCGGCATCGGCATCACCCTCGGTTCGTGGTGGGCTTATTACGAACTCGGCTGGGGCGGCTGGTGGTTCTGGGACCCGGTGGAAAACGCCTCGTTCATGCCATGGCTGGTGGGTACCGCGTTGATTCACTCGTTGGCGGTCACGGAAAAGCGTGGCGTGTTCAAGAGCTGGACCGTGCTGTTGGCCATCGCCGCCTTCTCGCTGAGCTTGCTGGGAACCTTCCTCGTGCGTTCCGGCGTGTTGACCTCGGTTCACGCCTTTGCCTCCGACCCGGAGCGCGGCGTGTTCATCCTGATCTTCCTGCTGTTTGTGGTCGGCGGTTCGCTGACGCTGTTTGCCCTGCGCGCGCCGGTGGTGAAAAGCCATGTCGGCTTCAACCTCTGGTCCCGGGAAACCCTGTTGCTGGGCAACAACCTGGTGCTGGTGGTGGCGGCTTCGATGATCCTGCTCGGCACCTTGTATCCGCTGATCCTCGATGCCATGACCGGCGCCAAGCTGTCGGTCGGCCCGCCGTACTTCAACGCACTGTTCATTCCGTTGATGGCGTTGCTGATGGTGGTGATGGCGGTCGGCATGTTGGTGCGCTGGAAAGACACCCCGGTCAAATGGCTGATGAGCATGCTGACCCCGGTGCTGCTCGGCAGTGCCGCACTGGCGGTGGTGGCTGGCGTCGCTTACGGCGATTTCAACTGGGCGGTGATCGCGACCTTCATGCTCGCGGCCTGGGTGTTGCTGGCCGGCGTGCGCGACATCTTCGACAAGACGCGACACAAAGGCTTGATCAAAGGCCTGCCGACCCTGACCCGCAGCTACTGGGGCATGCAAATTGCGCATTTGGGCATCGCCGTGTGCGCGCTCGGTGTCGTGCTGTCGAGCCAGAACAGTGCCGAACGCGACCTGCGCCTGGCGCCGGGCGAATCCATGGACCTGGGCGGTTACCAGTTCGTGTTCGAAGGTGCCAAACACTTCGAAGGCCCGAACTTCACCTCCGACAAAGGCACCGTGCGGGTGATCCGCGACGGCAAGGAAATCAGCGTGCTGCACCCGGAAAAACGCCTGTACACCGTGCAGAACTCGGTGATGACCGAAGCCGGGATCGACGCCGGTTTCACCCGTGACCTCTACGTCGCACTCGGCGAACCGCTGGGCGATGGCGCCTGGGCCGTGCGCGTGCACGTCAAACCGTTCGTGCGCTGGATCTGGTTCGGCGGTTTGCTCACCGGGCTCGGCGGGTTGTTGGCGGCGATGGACCGGCGTTATCGGGTCAAGGTAAAAAGCCGCGTGCGCGAAGCACTGGGCATGTCGGGAGCGACTGCATGAGACGTTGGTTGATGCTGTTGCCACTGGTGATTTTTCTGGTGGTGGCTGTGTTCCTTTATCGCGGTCTGTACCTGGACCCGGCCGAGCTGCCTTCGGCAATGATCGGCAAGCCGTTCCCTGAGTTTTCCCTGCCAGCGGTGCAGGGCGACAAGACCCTGACCAAGGCTGACATCGTGGGCAAACCGGCGCTGGTCAACGTCTGGGGCACCTGGTGCATTTCCTGCCGGGTCGAGCACCCGGTGTTGAACAAACTGGCCGAGAAAGGCGTGGTGATCTACGGCATCAACTACAAGGACGTCAACGCGGACGCCTTGAAGTGGCTGAAGGAATTCCACAACCCGTATCAACTGGACATCCGCGACGACGAGGGCACGCTGGGCCTGAACCTTGGCGTGTATGGCGCTCCGGAAACCTTCTTCATCGATGCCAAGGGCATCATCCGCGACAAGTTCGTCGGTGTGATCGACGAACAGGTCTGGCGGGAAAAACTGGCGGCCAAGTATCAGGCGCTGGTCGACGAGGCCAAACCATGAAGCGCTGGATAGCTGCTGTTGTGCTGGGGCTGAGCATGGCTGGCGTGGCACACGCGGCCATCGACACCTATGAGTTTGCCAAAGAAGGCGACCGCGAGCGTTTTCGCGAGCTGACCAAAGAGCTGCGTTGCCCCAAGTGCCAGAATCAGGACATTGCCGATTCCAACGCACCGATCGCCGCTGACCTGCGCAAAGAGATTTTCCGCATGTTGGGCGAAGGCAAGGACAATCAGCAGATCATCGACTTCATGGTCGATCGCTACGGTGATTTCGTCCGCTACAAACCTGCTCTGAACGCCAAGACTGCCTTGCTCTGGTTCGGCCCGGCCGGCCTGTTGCTGGGTGGTTTTGTGATCATCGCCGTGATCGTCCGCCGTCGTCGCGTGCAACGCGCCGACAGCCCGGACGCGCTTTCTGCCGAGGAGCGCGAGCGCCTCGACCACTTGTTGGATAAAACCAAGAATGATTGATTTCTGGCTCGCTGCAGGTCTGCTGCTTCTGGTTGCCCTGAGTTTTCTGTTGATCCCCGTTCTGCGCGGCCGTCGCGCTCAGCTGGAAGAAGATCGTACGGCCCTGAACGTCGCGCTGTATCAGGAGCGCGTGGCCGAGTTGCAAACCGAGCAGGAAGAGGGTGTGCTCAACGCGTCGCAACTGGAAACCGGTCGCGCCGAAGCTGCCCGAGAGTTGCTCGCCGACACTGAAGGCGTCGAGGCACCGCGCGTGGCGCGCCTGGGCAAACCGTTGCCCTTGCTGGCGGCGATTCTGGTGCCGGTACTGGGGCTTGGGCTGTATCTGCATTTCGGGGCGAGCGACAAGGTCGAGCTGACTCGCGAATTCTCTCAGGCACCGCAGTCCATGGAAGAGATGACCCGTCGCCTGGAGCGCGCCGTCGCGGCTCAACCGGATTCGGCAGAAGGCCTGTACTTCCTCGGTCGGACCTACATGGCACAGGATCGTCCTGGCGATGCGGCGAAGATCTTCGAACGCACGGTGAACCTGGCCGGTCGTCAGCCGGAATTGCTCGGGCAATGGGCGCAGGCTCAATACTTCGCCGACGGCAAGAAGTGGTCAGACAAGGTTCAGGCCCTCACCGACGAAGCCTTGAAAGCCGATCCTAAGGAAGTCACCAGCCTGGGTCTGCTCGGCATTGCCGCGTTTGAAAGCGCGCGTTATCAGGATGCCATCGACTACTGGAATCGTCTGCTGGCGCAACTGCCGCCGGACGACAACTCCCGGGCGGCGCTGCAAGGCGGTATTGCCCGCGCCACTGAAAAACTCGAAGCCAGCGGTGGCAAGGTTGCCCAGGCGCCTGCGGTCAAGTCGGCACTGATCAAAGTCAGCGTCGATCTGGCGCCAGCGCTCAAGGCCAAGGTTCAACCGGGTGACAGCGTGTTCATCTTCGCTCGCGCCACCAATGGCCCACCGGCGCCACTGGCCGCCAAGCGCCTGACCGTGGCTGACTTGCCGGCGACTGTCGAATTGGGCGATGCCGACGCAATGATGCCGCAGTTGAAACTGTCGAACTTCCCTGAAGTCCAACTGGTTGCGCGCATCTCTCGTGCCGGCCAACCGACTGCCGGCGAATGGATCGGTCGCAGCCAGCCGCTGGCCAGCAGCACCACCGCGCCACAAAAACTGACCATCGACAGTCCGGACAAATAACAGGAAAACGCAACCATGACCGCTATCGCTCGTATCACCCTGCTCAGTCTGGTCCTGGGGTTAAGCGCGTGCGCGGTCCAGCGGCCGGAGCCGACGTCGCTGCCGCCGATTCCGCCCTCGCAGCCCAAGCCCACGCCGTCTACCTCGCCGACCCCGAGCAAGCCGAGCGTTCCGGCCAAACCTGCCAAGCCACTGCCACGCACCTCCGCCAGCTTCGCGCCGCCGCCGGGTGGCAACAGCCATTGGGATCCCAAGCTTGGTGTTTATGTGCTGGATGACCAGACCAATACCTTCTACCGCCAGCGCACGTATTATCGCTTCGACAATGGCTGGAGCCGGTCGATCAGCCCGAACGGGCCTTGGGAAGAGACGGATATCCATGGCGTGCCGGGTGGGCTGGGACGGCAATTCGGGCAGTAACGCAAAGGCGACCCTTCGGGGGTCGCCTTTTTTGTGGGCGTTGTGGTCCAGCAGGCGACAAGCGAAGAGGATGTTTTGATGTCCGGCAGGTTGATCTATCTCATCGGGCCTTCAGGTTCGGGCAAGGACAGCCTGCTGGATGCCGCTCGAACGCGCTTGGCCGAACGCGGCTGTCGTATCGTGCGGCGGGTCATTACCCGCTCCGCGGAAGCGGCCGGGGAGGCGGCGCTGGGCGTCAGCCTGCAGCAGTTCGCCGAGATGCGGGACCAGGGTGCATTTGCCCTCAGCTGGCAGGCTCATGGCCTGGCTTATGGCATCCCGCGGGAAATCGACGAGTGGCTGGCGGCGGGGGACGACGTGATGGTCAACGGTTCGCGTGCGCATTTGCCGCAAACCCGTGAACGTTATCCAGACGTGTGGGTGCTGTTGCTGACCGTGAACCAGGCGGTGTTGCGTCAGCGCCTGTTGGCGCGCGGACGTGAGTCGGAGGCCGAGATCGAACAGCGGCTGGCGCGTAATGCCCATTTCAGTGAGCGCCTGTTGGCGGAGGAACCGAGCGTGCACGTGCTCGACAACTCCGGATCGCTGGAGCATACCGTCGAGAGCCTGCTGACCTGCATCGGCAAGCCCGACCTATGCATTTGATCTTGTAGGGCATTGATCAGAGCATGGCCTTTCTGATTGAAAGTGATGATGACGCTCGCGTTACAGCGAATGCCTGCCGCCAGCACATGGCGATCGTCCATATCGGGCAACGTTAATCCTTCGATCAAATCTTCGTGACCCGTCACGCACGCCTTAACGCTTGTGCCTGCTCGGCGAGAAGCTTCATTGCTTGCTCGCTGGCAATGTTGCGCCGGGTTTTATAGTCCATCAAATCGGCAAAGTGCACACGTCGGTGCTTGCCGGTTTTGGGGTAGGCATCCTCCACAAACGCTCTATCTTGGCGGCAATCACACTTCGTAAAACAACCGAACGTCGTGATCAGGATTTTTGTGCTTGAGTAAAGATAACTCTAGAGTTACTTTTGTCTGGGCCGGAGCAAGGAGGCTGGTGGTGCAAAGCAGGTTATTGATCAAGGAGCTGGAGGAGGCGGGCTGGACGCTGGATCGTATTACCGGCAGCCATCATCTCTTCACCCATCGATACAACCCGTACACGATTCCCGTCCCTCACCCGAAAAAGGATTTACCGACCGGGACGGTTAAAAGCATCAGGAGGCGAGCCGGGCTTTACTGCCCGCCAGCCAGTTACGCAGGAGATCCATAATGCAATATCCAATCTGTATCGAGTGGGGCGACGAGACCACCGCCATCGGTATTCAGATCCCCGATATTCCGGGCGCCGCAACGGCCGGGGATACGTTTGAAGATGCCTATAACGCGGCGATCGAGATTGCCCATATCCTGCTTCAGGAAATAGCCGCTGACGGGGAATCGATTCCGATGCCGACTTCGGCAGCCGTCCATCGTGGCAACCCGGACTTTGCCGACATGGGATGGGGAATGCTGGAGCTGGACATCGCGCCGTATATGGGCAAGACCGAGAAGGTCAATGTCACGTTGCCCGGCTATGTGATCCAGCGGATTGACCGGTATGTGCGCGAGCACAATGTCAAAAGCCGTTCTTCCTTTCTGGCAGATGCGGCGATGGAGAAGCTGGTTCGGCACTGAATCGTGCCAGTGCCATCGATATCGCGAGCAGGTTCGCTCCCACAGGTTCGTGCAAACCCTTTGAGAGCGAACCTGCTCGCGAAAAGCCTTACGCCGTTGCCAGGGAAGGTTCTTTGGAAACACTCAAGAACCGCAACAATGCCAACAACGGAAACGCGCTGCCCACGATCACGATCCACAACCAGCCGCCGTGCTCATACACTGCACTGGCGACCGAGGAGCCGAAGGCGCCGCCGATGAAAATGCTGGTCATGTACAGCGCATTCAGGCGGCTGCGGCTTTTGGCGTCGAGGGCGTAGACCGCGCGTTGGCCCAGGACCATGTTCATTTGCACACAGAAGTCGAGCACCACGCCGGTGACGGCAAGGCCGATGACGCTGTAGGCCGGATGGATGAACGCCGGCAGGAAGCTCAGGCTGGCGAACAGCAGGGCCAGCAATGAAGCGATGCGGGTGTGGCCTGCGTCAGCCAGTCGACCGGCGATCGGCGCGGCGATCGCACCGATGGCTCCCACCAAAGCGAAGATCGCGATCTGGGTTTGCGACAGGCCGTGATTGCGTGCCAGTTCCAGCGGCACCGCTGTCCAGAACAGGCTGAACGTGGCGAACATGCAACCCTGGTAGAACGCACGCTGACGCAGTACCGGTTGCTGGCGCAACAGCGTCCACAGCGAGCCCAGCAATTGGCCATAAGAGGCGCTGTGATCGGGCTGGCGCTTGGGAATCGTCACCGCCAGCACGATGCTGATCGCCGCCATCAACACGGCGGCGATCACGAACATCGCGCGCCAGCCGAAGTGATCAGCCACAACGCTGGATACCGGCCGCGCCAACAGAATCCCCAGCAGCAAACCGCCCATGATTCCGCCGACCACCCGGCCACGGGTCTCCTCGGGCGCCAGGTGCGCGGCCAGTGGAATCAGGATCTGCACCGACACCGAGCTGAAACCCACCAGCAACGAGATCAACAGAAACACGTTGGGTTGATCGGTAAACGCAGCGCCCAACAGACTGGCAATCGCCACCACCGTGGTGATGATCATCAACCGGCGGTTTTCCAGCAGATCGCCCAGCGGCACCAGGAAGAACAGGCCCAGCGCGTAACCAATCTGGGTCAGCGAAACGATCAGGCTCGCCATGGTGCTGGTCAGGCCAATGTCCGGCGCGATCAGGCCGATGATCGGCTGGGCGTAGTAAATGTTGGCAACAATGGCGCCACAGCAAAAGGCGAACAGCAGCACCATGCCTTTGGTCATTGTCGTGGCGCCGTGAGGTGCCTGGTTCGCTGGGTTCATAACGTGTCTCGCTGAGCAAAATGGAATGCGCGCAGGCTAAGCGGCTGGCCGCAACGGCGGAAGTGGGATTGGAGTGATAGCAATCATTCCATTGCGGAATGAGAGGCGCCGGTGTGTACCGTTGCCGATGAACCCTGCGCCAGAATTTTGAAGTCTGATGATACATTCACTTACATCTTGTTCGATAGCGTGCTTATGTTCTCTTCACGATTCATAACCGGAAGGCACTTTCATGAACGCGATGTTCCGTCACCTGATTTGCGGCGCTTTGATCGGGTTGTTTATGGCAAGTCTCGCGCAGGCGGCCGACGCGCCGGGCATGCGCATCGGCTTGCGCGGCGAGATCACCGGAGTGACTCCAGAGGTGCTGAAAGTCCACGTCAACAGCGGCGAAAACGTAGTCATCAATTTGACCAGGGACACCAAGGTCCGCGCTGTAACCCTGGCCAATATCGAAGACATCAAACCGGGCAGCTACATAGGGTCCGCGGCCATTGCGCAGGAAGACGGTTCGCTCAAAGCCCTGGAAGTCCATGTCTTTCCACCGGAGCTGGCCGGCAGCGGCGACGGCCATCGGCCTTTCGATCTGGTCAAGGGCAGCAGCATGACCAATGGCAGCGTCGGCGATCTGGTGGTGAGCAATGGTCGTGTGCTGACCGTCAACTACAAAGGTGGTCAGCAGAAGATTCTGGTGCCGGAGGATGTGCCGATTGTGAACCTGTTGCCAGGGGACCGCAGCTTGCTGAAAGTGGGTGTGAAGATCGTGACGTTCGTGACGCAGAGTGCCGACGGGACGCTGACGGCGCAGTCGATTTCGGCCGGCAAGGATGGCGTCACACCGCCGATGTAGCTGCTTGGGGCAGAACCTGTGAGAGCGAGCCTGTGTGGCGAGGGAGCTTGCTCCCGCTGGGTCGCGAAGCGGCCCCAAAAACTTTGTGATTGCTTCGCAGCCGAGCTGGAGCAAGCTGCCTCGCCACACAAGGCTCGCTTGCACACTGATTCGTGGCGAAAAACGCCTACAAAAAAGGCGACCTTCTCGGGTCGCCTTTTTCATTGGCTCAGGAATTACTGGCCGTTGTAAATCTGATCAAAAATTCCGCCATCATTGAAGTGAGTCTTCTGCACGGTGCGCCAGTCGCCAAAGGTCTTCTCCACCGACAGGAAATCCACCTTCGGGAAGCGATCGTTGTACTTGGCCAGTACCGCCGGATCACGTGGACGCAGGTAGTTGGCGGCGGCAATTTCCTGACCTTCCGGCGACCACAGGTACTTCAGGTATTCCTCGGCTGCCGCGCGGGTGCCTTTCTTCTCGACCACTTTGTCGACCACAGACACCGGCGGCTCGGCTTCGGCGGAGACGGTTGGGTAAATGACTTCGAACTGGTCGCGGCCAAACTCGCGGGCAATCATTTCCGCTTCGTTTTCGAAGGTCACGAGCACGTCGCCGATCTGGTTGGTCATGAAGGTGGTGGTGGCGGCACGGCCACCGGTATCGAGCACGGGCGCTTGTTTGAACAGTTTGCCGACGAAGGCTTTGGCCTTGTTCTCGTCACCGCCGTTTTTGAGCACATAACCCCAGGCCGACAGATAGGTGTAGCGGCCGTTACCCGAGGTTTTCGGGTTCGGCACGATCACTTGCACACCGTCCTTGAGCAGGTCAGGCCAGTCTTTCAGCGCTTTCGGGTTGCCTTTGCGAACGATGAACACCGTTGCCGAAGTGAACGGCGCGCTGTTGTTCGGCAGGCGTGTGACCCAGTTGTCCGGGACCAGTTTGCCGTTGTCCGCGAGTGCGTTGATGTCGGTGGCCATGTTCATGGTGATGACGTCAGCCGGCAGGCCGTCGATCACGGAGCGCGCCTGTTTGCTGGAACCGCCGAAGGACATCTGCAGGGTGATGTTTTCGTTGTGCTCGGCTTGCCAGTGTTTCTGGAAGGCAGCGTTGTAGTCCTTGTAGAAATCGCGCATCACGTCATAGGAAACGTTGAGCAGAGTCGGTGCAGCCTGAGCCACGCTGGCCAATGCCAGGCCAGCGGCCAGAAGTGAGGCGCCAAAGAGTTTTTTCACTGCGCTTTCCTTGTTCTAATTTAAAAATGAGGCGATTTGCCAGCGACTATAACTGCGCTTGCATAGTCCTTTAAAGATTAAAAAGTACTTTGCTTATTCCTGTTTCTTAAACAGAGCATTGCCGCACCGCGAGCAAAATGCAGCGCCATGCTCATGGCTGTTTTTCTTGCACACCGGGCAGTCGTGTTGCAACTGTTCGCCGCGCATGGCGTTTGCCAGCTCCGCGGTGAAAATCCCCGTCGGCACCGCGATGATCGAGTAACCGGTGATCATCACCAGCGAGGAAATCACCTGGCCCAGCGGCGTCTTGGGCACGATGTCGCCAAAGCCTACGGTGGTCAGCGTCACGATTGCCCAGTAGATACCTTTCGGAATGCTGGTAAAGCCGTGCTCCGGACCTTCGATCACGTACATCAGCGTGCCGAACACGGTTACCAGTGTGCAGACGCTGACCAGAAACACCACGATCTTCTGCTTGCTGCCGCGCAGCGCCGACATCAGGTAATTGGCTTGTTTCAGATAAGGGCTGAGCTTGAGCACGCGGAAAATCCGCAGCATCCGAATGATCCGGATAATCAGCAAATACTGCGCATCGGCGTAATACAGCGCGAGGATGCCCGGCACGATCGCCAGCAAATCCACCAGTCCGTAAAAGCTGAACGCGTAACGCAATGGCTTCGGCGAACAGTAGAGCCGCAGGCCATATTCGATGGCGAAGATGACGGTGAAGCCCCACTCGATGTACGCCAGCACGTTGGCGTAGTTCTGGTGGATCGTGTCGATGCTGTCGAGCATCACGATGATGATGCTGGCAAGGATGATCAACAGCAGGATGCCGTCGAAGCGCCGTCCGGCCTTGGTGTCGCTCTGGAAAACCATGACGTAAAGGTCTTCACGCCAGTTTTTGCTGCTGTCCATGGAAAACGCCTGAATCGAGAATCAGCGCAGCCTAGGGTGATTCTCCCCGGTAGCGCAAGGCGCACTGTCGACGGCGGCCTGACGCAGCACGCGAATGCCTGCGCGGATCAGCCAGCACGCGAGGATGAATGGCGCGGTCAGCGTGGCCAGACCGAGCGCGGCGAAGCCCGGTGTGAGCAATACGGCAAGGGCAATGCCCAGCAGTGGCAACCAGGGCCGGCGGCGTTGTCCGCTGAAGGCGAGAGCGGCGAGCACGGCGTTGTAACCCCCGAGCCCCAGCAGCGCGGTTGACGTTTCGTGATGAAGCAAGGCGAACCCGAGTCCGACAACGGAGCCCAGCAAAGCCCACATAAACGCGCGACGGTCGGCGAGCAGCAAGCCCGCGGCAATCAGTGCCCCCGCCAGCGGATGACCGAGAAACATCACCTGACCAAGCCCCTTCAGCGCAGCGGCGAACAAGTTGAACGTGTTCATTTCGATCAGTGGCGCGGGGTGTTGTGGCGCGGCAAACGACAGCAGCAACCAGCTCATGCCGACGAAGGGCGCGGTGTAGGCCGGTAGGCAATAATGGTCGCGGGCGCGTTTCAACCATTGCTGGGTGAGCATGGCACTCAGTCCGCCAGCGGCAATGATCAGCGGCGGCAACAGGGCGGACCAGGGGAAATACAGGCTCAGCAGCAAGCCGAGGAGGACACCGTTGTAGCTGAACAGTCCGGCCTGACGATCGGCCTTGGCATAATTGCGACGTTGCGCGGTGAGCAAACCGGCGAGGCCGCCCAGCAGGGCACCACCCAGCAGGGCCGGTGCGGTAAAAAGAATCGCCAACAGACACAGCAGGCCGCACAGCGGATGGCGCTGGAGGAAAATCTGACTGAAGCCGTTGAGCAGGGCAGTCGCCCAATCGGGGCAGTGGGTGTTGAAGTGGTGGGCAGGCATGATGAAGTCTGGGGCAGTGGGAAAAACCAAGGTCTTGCATAAACGTTGTGGCGAGGGAGCTTGCTCCCGCTGGGCCGCGAAGCGACCCCGATTCGGCGAATGCGGTTTTTCTGTTGGAACCGTCATGCCAAAGCGACGGCTGCTTCGCCGTCGAGCGGGAGCAAGCTCCCTCGCCACAGAGCTCGTTCTTTAAATCAACGTTTCTATACGCAACGAGTTAGTCGACCCCGGCTGCCCAAACGGCACCCCCGCCGTGATCAATAATGTATCCCCGCGCTGCGCCATACCCTGCGCCTGCGCAATCTCCAGCGCCGTCGAACACACTTCGTCCACCTGCCGCAGCCGATCATTCACCACGGAGTGCACGCCCCACGCGACCGTCAAGCGGCGAGCTGTCTGCAGGTTCGGCGTCAGGTTCAGAATCGGCACGGTCGGCCGTTCCCGCGCCGCACGCAGGCTCGACGCCCCCGACTCGCTGTAATTGACCAGCACCGCCACCGGCAGCACGTTGCTGATACGGCGGATCGCGCAGCTGATCGCATCGGAAACGGTCGCCTCAGCCTTCGGCCGGCTGACGTCCAGTTGCGTTTGATAGTCCGGGCCGTTTTCCACCTGGCGGATGATCTTGCTCATCATCTGCACGGCTTCCATCGGGTACTCCCCGGACGCGGTTTCCGCCGACAGCATCACCGCATCCGCACCTTCGGCCACGGCGTTGGCCACGTCGGTGACTTCAGCGCGGGTGGGCGCCGGGGAGAAGCGCATCGACTCGAGCATCTGTGTCGCCACCACCACCGGTTTACCGAGTTCGCGGCAAATGCCGATGATGTTTTTCTGAATCTGCGGCACGCTTTCGGCCGGCACTTCGACGCCGAGGTCGCCACGGGCAACCATGATCGCGTCGCTCAGTTCAGCGATTTCCCGCAGCTGAGTGACTGCCGACGGTTTCTCGATCTTGGCCATCAAAAACGCTTTGTCACCGATCAGCTCACGCGCTTCGCGAATGTCTTCCGGGCGCTGTACGAACGACAGCGCGACCCAGTCCACACCCAGCTCCAGGCCGAAACTCAAGTCTCGACGATCCTTGGCCGTCAGCGGGCTCAGTTCCAGAACCGCCTGCGGCACGTTCACGCCTTTGCGGTCCGACAACTCACCGCCATTGAGCACCGTGGTGTCGATGGCATCGGCGTACTTGGTGACCACGCGCAGACGCAGTTTGCCGTCGTCCAGCAGCAGGTCCATGCCCGGCTCCAGTGCGGCGATGATCTCCGGGTGCGGCAGGTTGACCCGGCGTTGGTCGCCCGGCGTCGGGTCCAGATCCAGGCGCAGCGCCTGGCCACGATGCAGTTGCACCTTGCCTTCGGCGAACTTGCCGACCCGCAGTTTCGGGCCTTGCAGGTCCATCAGAATGCCCAACGGGTAATTCAGCTGACGCTCGACTTCACGTATCCATTGATAGCGCTGGGCGTGGTCGGCGTGATCGCCGTGGCTGAAGTTCAGGCGGAAGATGTTGACTCCGGCCTGCACCAGCTCGCGGATGTCTTCGAGGCCATCGGTGGCCGGGCCGAGGGTGGCGAGGATTTTGACCTTTTTATCAGGCGTCATGTTTAGGGCTCTCGAGAATCAGAATGGCGCGGAAATCGTTGACGTTGGTGCGGGTCGGCTCGGTAACGATCAGTGCGTCCAGCGCCGCGAAATAGCCGTAGCCATTGTTGTTGTCGAGTTCATCGCTGGCGCTCAAACCGAGGGCGGCGGCGCGGGCG
The DNA here is from genome assembly GCF_048079215.1 of Pseudomonas sp. NFX71. Classification (NCBI taxonomy): domain Bacteria; kingdom Pseudomonadati; phylum Pseudomonadota; class Gammaproteobacteria; order Pseudomonadales; family Pseudomonadaceae; genus Pseudomonas; species Pseudomonas sp. NFX71. The sequence goes on from NZ_CP182230.1 coordinate 3,739,552, forward strand.
TAGCTGTCCGGGGTCATGATCGCGCCGGCATTGTCTTCGGAGCCGTCGATGCCATCGGTGTCACCGGCCAGCGCGTAGACGCCGGGCAGGCCTTTGAGGCTGTCGGTCAGGCTGAGCAGGAATTCGGCGTTACGTCCGCCTCGGCCATTGCCGCGTACGGTGACCGTGGTTTCGCCGCCCGAGAGGATCACGCACGGCGCCGGCAATGGCTGGCCATGCAAGACCACTTGCCGCGCAATGCCGGCGTGCACCTTGGCGACTTCGCGGGACTCGCCTTCGAGGTCGCCGAGGATCAGCGGGCTGAAACCGGCCTGACGCGCTTTCACGGCGGCCGCTTCAAGCGACTGCTGTGGACGGGCGATCAATTGGAAATGACTGCGCGCGAGGCTCGGATCGCCGGGTTTGACCGTCTCCGAGTCGGGGCTTTGCAGCCAGTTGCGCACCGAGGCCGGGACCTCGATGCCGTAGCGCGTGAGAATCGCCAATGCTTCGGCGGAGGTGCTTGGGTCGGCCACGGTAGGGCCGGAGGCGATGACCGTGGCGAGGTCGCCGGGCACATCGGAAATGGCATAGGTATAAACAGTGGCGGGCCAGCAGGCCTTGCCGAGGCGACCGCCCTTGATCGCCGAGAGGTGTTTGCGTACGCAGTTCATCTCGCCGATGGTCGCGCCGGATTTGAGCAGGGCTTTGTTGATCGATTGCTTGTCGGCGAGGCTGATGCCGGCAGCGGGAAGTGCGAGCAGTGCAGAGCCACCGCCCGAAAGCAGGAAGATCACGCGGTCGTCTTCCGTCAGGTTGCTGACCAGTTCAAAGACGCGCCTGGCGACCGCTTGACCGGCGGCATCCGGCACCGGGTGCGCGGCTTCGACCACTTCGATTTTTTCGCATGGGGCGCCGTGGCCGTAACGCGTCACCACCAGACCGGACACTTCACCCTGCCAGCAGCGCTCGACCACCTGGGCCATGGCGGCGGCGGCTTTGCCGGCGCCGATCACGATCACTCGACCCGTGCGATCGGCGGGCAAATGGGCTTCGAGTACTTGCTGCGGATGGGCCGCGTCGATGGCTGTGGCAAACAGCTCGCGCAGGAATTGTTGCGGATCGACCGACATGGCGGGCTCCCGGAATTCTTGTTATTGGAAGAGCAACTCGGGTTCCTGTGGGAGCTAGCCTGCTAGCGATTCAGGCGCTGAGGTCTTTTAGACGCACCGCGTCGATTTCATCGCTGGCAGGCCAGCTCCCACAGGTTTCAGGGCAGGGCTTACTGCTTATCGCGAATCGAGAAATTCGCCATGTGCTCCAGGCCCTTGATCAGTGCCGAGTGATCCCAGTTGCTGCCACCGATGGCCGCGCAGGTGCTGAACACTTGCTGGGCGTTCGCGGTGTTCGGCAGGTTGATGTTCAGCTCCCTGGCGCCTTGCAGGGCCAGGTTCAGGTCCTTCTGATGGAGGCTGATGCGGAAGCCCGGGTCGAAGGTGCCTTTGATCATGCGTTCGCCGTGCACTTCGAGGATCTTCGATGAAGCGAAACCGCCCATCAGCGCTTCACGTACCTTGGCGGGATCTGCACCGTTTTTCGAGGCGAACAACAGGGCTTCGGCGACGGCCTGGATGTTCAGCGCGACGATGATCTGGTTCGCCACTTTCGCGGTTTGGCCATCGCCATTGCCACCGACAAGGGTGATGTTCTTGCCCATGGCCTGGAACAGCGGCAGTGCGCGTTCGAAGGCGTCGGCATCGCCGCCGACCATGATGCTCAGGGTCGCAGCCTTGGCGCCGACTTCACCGCCGGAAACCGGTGCGTCGAGGTACTGCGCGCCTTTTTCGTTGATTTTGGTCGCGAAGGCTTTGGTGGCGGTGGGCGAGATCGAGCTCATGTCGATCACGATTTTGCCTTTGCCGACACCGGCCGCTACGCCGTCGGCGCGGAACAGTACGTCATCGACCTGCGGAGTATCCGGCACCATGACGATGATGAATTCGGCTTCTTGCGCGACTTCTCTCGGGTTGGCCAAAGCGACGGCGCCACCGGCAACCAGGTCGGCAGGCGCGGCGTCGTGGTGCGCCGACAGGAACAGGCTGTGACCGGCTTTTTGCAGGTTCAACGCCATTGGGTGGCCCATGATGCCGGTGCCGATAAATCCGATTTTAGCCATGAGAAATTCCTCTTGTTTTTGTCTTGCCAAATAATGTGTGCAGCACACCCTGTGGCGAGGGGGCTTGCTCCCGCCGGGGGGCGCAGCGGCCCCAAAACCAACCGCTGTGGTGTATCAGGCAGAAGCGGCATTCAGGTTTTGCGCCTGCTTCGCAGCCGAGCGGGAGCAAGCTCCCTCGCCACAGTGGTTCTGCGTCAGCTTCAGATCGCGTTATGGGTTTTCAGCCAGCCCAGACCCGCTTCGGTGGTGGTCAGCGGCTTGTATTCACAGCCAACCCAACCTTGATAACCAATGCGGTCCAGGTGTTCGAACAGGAAGCGGTAGTTGATTTCACCGGTGCCCGGTTCGTTGCGTCCAGGGTTGTCGGCCAGCTGGATGTGGTTGATCTCGCCCAGGTGCGCGGCCATGGTGCGGGCCAGGTCACCCTCCATGATTTGCATGTGATAGATGTCGTATTGCAGGAACAGGTTGGTACTGCCGACCTGTTCGCGAATCGACAGGGCTTGCGCCGTGTTGTTCAGATAAAAACCCGGGATGTCGCGGGTGTTGATCGCTTCCATCACCAGTTTGATACCCGCCGCCTGCAGCTTGTCGGCCGCGTACTTGAGGTTGGCGACAAAGGTTTTTTCCACGGTGGCATCGTCGATGCCCTGTGGACGAATACCGGCCAGGCAGTTCACCTGGGTGTTGCCCAGCACTTGTGCGTAAGCGATGGCCAGATCGACACCGGCGCGGAACTCTTCGACCCGGTCCGGCAGGCAGGCAATGCCGCGCTCGCCCTTGGCCCAGTCACCGGCCGGCAGGTTGAACAGCACCTGGGTCAGGCCATTGGCGTCGAGCTTGGCCTTGATGTCGGCGGAGCTGAAGTCGTAGGGGAACAGGTATTCGACACCACTGAAGCCGGCCTTGGCGGCCGCTTCAAAACGGGCGAGGAAATCCTGTTCGGTGAACAGCATGGACAGGTTGGCTGCGAAACGCGGCATGGTGGTCTCCCGTATGTGTGGGGTGGTCGTTCCCGGATCCTTGTGGGAGCGACCCTACAAGTTAATCGAGCAACGAAATCGCCGTCGGCGCATCGTTGCCGACCAGCGCCAGGTCTTCGAATTCGTTGACGGCGTTGATCTCGGTGCCCATGGAAATGTTGGTCACGCGCTCCAGAATAATCTCGACGATCACCGGCACCTTGAACTCTTCGATCAGTTCCTGAGCCTTGCGCAGGGCAGGCTGGATCTGACCCGGTTCGAACACACGCAGCGCCTTGCAACCGAGGCCTTCGGCGACCGCGACGTGATCGACGCCGTAACCGTTGAGTTCCGGAGCGTTCAGGTTATCGAAGGACAGCTGCACGCAGTAGTCCATGTCAAAACCGCGCTGGGCCTGACGAATCAGCCCCAGGTACGAGTTGTTTACCACAACATGGATGTACGGCAGTTTGAACTGCGCGCCCACGGCCAGCTCTTCGATCATGAACTGGAAATCATAGTCGCCCGACAGTGCCACGACCTTGCGGGTCGGATCGGCCTTGACCACGCCCAGCGCTGCCGGAATGGTCCAGCCCAGCGGGCCGGCCTGACCGCAGTTGATCCAGTGACGCGGCTTGTAGACGTGCAGGAACTGCGCGCCGGCAATCTGCGAAAGACCGATGGTGCTGACGTAGCAGGTGTCTTTGCCGAACACCTGGTTCATCTCTTCGTACACGCGCTGCGGCTTGACCGGCACGTTGTCGAAGTGGGTCTTGCGCTGCAGGCTGGCTTTGCGCTGCTGGCAGTCTTGCAGCCAGGCGCTGCGGTTTTTCAGTTTGCCGGCGGCCTGCCATTCGCGAGCGACTTCGATGAACACGGTCAGCGCGGCAGCGGCGTCGGACACGATGCCCAGGTCCGGGGTGAACACGCGGCCGATCTGAGTGCCTTCGATGTCGACGTGAATGAACTTGCGGCCTTCGGTGTACACGTCGACCGAACCGGTGTGACGGTTGGCCCAACGGTTACCGATGCCGAGTACGACGTCGGATTTCAGCATCGTGGCGTTGCCGTAACGGTGCGAGGTCTGCAAGCCAACCATGCCGACCATCAGCGGGTGATCGTCCGGAATGGTGCCCCAGCCCATCAGGGTCGGAATCACCGGAATACCGGTCAGCTCTGCGAATTCCACCAGCAATTCGCTGGCGTCGGCATTGATGATGCCGCCACCGGCCACCAGCAACGGACGTTCGGCCTGATCAAGGAGGGCCAGGGCTTTTTCCACCTGAACGCGGGTCGCGCTCGGCTTGGCCAATGGCAGCGGCTGGTAGGCATCGATGTCGAATTCGATTTCGGCCATCTGCACGTCGAACGGCAGATCGATCAGCACCGGACCCGGGCGGCCGGAGCGCATTTCGAAGAACGCCTTCTGGAACGCGTAAGGCACCTGGCCCGGCTCCAGAACGGTGGTTGCCCACTTGGTCACTGGCTTGACGATGCTGGTGATGTCGACGGCCTGGAAGTCTTCCTTGTGCATCCGGGCGCGGGGTGCTTGCCCTGTGATGCACAGGATCGGGATCGAGTCGGCCGAGGCGCTGTAGAGCCCGGTGACCATGTCCGTACCGGCCGGGCCGGAGGTGCCGATGCACACGCCGATGTTGCCGGCCTTGGTGCGAGTGTAGCCCTCGGCCATGTGCGAGGCGCCTTCAACGTGGCGAGCGAGGACGTGATCGATGCCACCGACCTTCTGCAAGGCGTTGTACAGCGGGTTGATCGCGGCGCCCGGGATGCCAAAAGCGGTATCAACCCCTTCGCGGCGCATCACCAGAACGGCGGCTTCGATTGCTCTCATTTTGCTCATGGTTTTGTGCCTCTTACGTTTTGTAATTGTATACAAGTGGCTTTGCGCAGAGTGTATTCACGGCGGACGGCGCAGGTCAATCCATTTTCTCAAGCGACTGTTTCATTCGTCGGAAGCCTGTTCTGCTGTGGCTTTTCGTCGCATGGGGCGCTTTTCGATAATTATTGTATACAAAAAAATAACTCATTGTGTTCTATTTGTTGCATCGGTCTGCAGCACAAACGCGCAGTCCATTCGCTTTCCCTATAACAAAATGAGGACGGCACCATGAGCGCTTTAACCTTGAAAATGGCAGTCAACCTGACCAGTCAGGCCATCTCCGCCGCGCGTGCGATTTCGGCGGCCCCGTTGACCATTGCCGTGCTGGATGCCGGCGGGCATCTGCTTTCGCTGCAACGCGAAGACGGCGCCAGCCTGCTGCGACCGCACATCGCCATCGGCAAAGCCTGGGGCGCGATCGCACTGGGCAAAGGCTCTCGCCTGCTGGCACTGGATGCCCAGCAACGCCCGGCGTTTATTGCGGCTTTGAACGGTCTGGGGCAGGGCAGTGTGGTGCCGGCACCGGGAGGCGTGTTGATTCGGGATCAGGACGGGAATGTGCTGGGAGCGGTGGGGATCAGCGGGGATCTGTCGGATGTCGACGAACAGTGTGCGATCAATGCAATCGAGGCGTTGGGGTTGCGGGCGGATGCGGGGGTGAGTGCTTAATCTTTATTGATTGATCTATCGCCATCGCCGGCAGGCTGGCTCCCACAGGGGAATATCTGAGCATCAGAGATCACTGTGGGAGCTAGCGTGCAAGCGATAAAGTCACCGCAATCTTAATGATCCGGCTCACATCCTTTAAGCACCAACCGAATAATCGTCCGCGCCGCGGCTTCATAATCCTCTTCATCCAGCTTGGCCTTGCCGGTAATCGCGGTGATCTGCCAGTCAAAGTCGGCGTAGGTCTGGGTCGCGGCCCAGATGCTGAACATCAGGTGGTTGGGGTCGATGGGGGAGATCTGGCCGCGGTCGATCCAGGTCTGGATGCAATCGATGTTGTGCTTGGCCTGGCTGTTCAGTTGTTCGACCAGGTCGGCGCTCAGGTGCGGGGCGCCGTGCATGATTTCGCTGGCGAACACCTTGGAGGCGAAGGGCAGGTCGCGGGAGATGCGGATTTTCGAGCGAATGTAGCCGCTCAGCACTTCACTGGGCACGCCGTCGGCGTTGAACGGCGTCGAGGCCTGCAGGATGGGCTCGATGATGCTTTCCAGGACCTCGCGGTAGAGGTTTTCCTTGGATTTGAAGTAGTAGTAGACGTTGGGCTTGGGCAATCCCGCCTTGGCTGCGATGTCACTGGTTTTGGTCGCAGCGAAGCCCTTGTCGGCAAATTCTTCACTGGCGGCACGCAGGATCAGTTCTTTGTTGCGCTCGCGGATAGTGCTCATAAACCAGGTGGTTCCTTGCCTGTTCTGGCGGTTGCGCATGGTAGCACCGGCCTCGCGCGACGCTCAAGAATGCCCCGTGTGGTGCTCGGCCACGCTATGCTGCGCAGTATTCATTCAAGAAGGACACCTGATTCATGGCAGGAAGCAGTTTACTGTTGCTGATCGACGACATTGCCGCCGTACTCGACGACGTGGCGTTGATGACCAAAATGGCCGCCAAGAAAACCGCCGGCGTGCTCGGTGACGACCTGGCGCTCAACGCCCAGCAGGTCAGTGGTGTACGCGCCGAGCGGGAAATCCCGGTGGTCTGGGCGGTTGCCAAGGGCTCCTTTCTCAACAAACTGATCCTGGTGCCCTCGGCGTTGGCGATCAGTGCGTTCATTCCCTGGCTGGTCACGCCGTTGCTGATGGTCGGCGGCGCCTACCTGTGTTTCGAAGGTTTCGAGAAGCTCGCGCACAAGTTCCTGCACAGCAAGGCTGAAGATCAGGCAGAGCATGCGGAATTGGTCGAAGCCGTGGCCGATCCGGCGGTCGATCTGGTGGCGTTCGAAAAGGACAAGATCAAGGGCGCCATCCGCACCGACTTCATTCTTTCAGCGGAAATCATCGCCATCACCCTCGGCACCGTGGCGGATGCGTCGCTGACCCAGCAAGTCATCGTGCTCTCAGGCATCGCCATCGTCATGACCATCGGCGTCTATGGTCTGGTGGCCGGCATCGTCAAGCTCGATGACCTCGGCCTGTGGCTGACCCAGAAGCCCGGCCAGATGGCTAAAAGCATCGGCGGCGGGATTTTGCGTGCGGCGCCCTACATGATGAAAAGCCTGTCGGTGATCGGCACAGCGGCGATGTTTCTGGTGGGCGGCGGGATTCTCACCCACGGCGTACCGGTGGTTCATCACTGGATCGAAAGCGTCAGCGCGGGGGCGGGCGGTGCCGGGTTTATCGTGCCGACATTGTTGAACGCGGTGGCGGGGATTGTGGCGGGTGCGGTGGTGTTGGCGGGTGTGATGGTTGTCAGCAAGATCTGGAAAACAGTGAAAGGCTAACGCCTGACACAGTTGATTTGTGGTGTTTGAAGTACCGCGCATGAAAAAGGCCATTCGACTCGCATCGAATGGCCTTTTTTGTTGCTGCCGGATTACTCGGCGATCTGCAGCTTGCGCGACTCGGTGTACACGTAGCGCACCTTCTCATACTCGAACGGCGAGTTCAGCTGGCCATAGCGGAAGCTGGTCTGGTGGCGCTTGTCGATGCTGCGCAGGATCCACACTTCAGGGTGGTTGGAGCTGACTTCGGCGACGTTCAGGAAGTTGATCGCGTTTTCGGCGGTGAAGTCCACGGCCAGGCCGCCGGTGTCGCGGATGTTGGAAGGGCCGAGGATCGGCAGCACGAAGTAGGCGCCGCCCGGTACGCCGTAGAAGCCGAGCGTCTGGCCGAAATCTTCGCTCTGGCGCGGCAGGCCCATGGCGGTGGCCGGGTCCCACAGGCCGGCAATACCGATGGTGGTATTGAGCAGCAGGCGCGCGGTGGTTTCCATCGAACGCTTGCCCTTGAACTGCAGCAGGCTGTTCATCAGGTTCGGCACGTCGCCGAGGTTGTTGAAGAAGTTGCTGACGCCGGTGCGCAGGAAACCAGGCGTGATGTAGCGATAACCGTCGACCACCGGCAGGAACACCCATTGGTCGAAGCGGTAGTTGAAGTGATACACCCGGCGGTTCCACTCTTCCAACGGGTCGTACACGTTCAGTGCGTTGAGGGTGGAGCGCTCGAACTCGCGCTGGTCCAGGCCCGGGTTGAATTTCAGTTTGCTCAACGGCTCCTTGAAACCGTCATTGTCGATGACAACTGGCGCGTTGGCTTTGCTGTTGTCGGCATTGGCGACGCCTGCACAGAGTAACGCTGCGATAAGCAGGAGGTATTTAGCCACGGAAGAACTCCAGCATGGCGTCGCTGTTGACGCGGTAGTTAAGGTTGCCGCAATGGCCGCCCAGTGGATAAACGGTCAAGCGATCGCCGAAGGTCTTGCGCAGGAAACCGAGGTCGCCAGGGCCGAGAATCACATCGTCGGCGTTATGCATGACCGCGATTTTCGGGCTGTCGTGCAGGTAATCCTTCAAGGCATACAGGCTGACCTGGTCGATCAGTTGCAGCAGGCTGCCGCCGTCGGTGCGCGCGCGCCACATCGGGATCACTTGTTCGGTGATGTAGCAGTCGAAGTCGCACTGCAGCGCACGCTTGAGGTACGGAGTGAGCGTCGTGCCTTCTGTGATAGGCGTTTTCGGCGGCGTGATCAGGCCGCGACGGTTGATCAGGTCCGAGGTAAAGGCGATGTCGGCGGCCGAGAAGCGGAACGACGTGCCGATGAGCATGGCCATCTGTTCGTTGGTCAGGTGTTGCTTGGACTGCTGGAAGTCATAGAGCAGGGCATCGTTGAGGTCGATGTAGCCTTTTTGCTGGAAGTAGCGGGTCAGTTTGTTCAGTACCAGTTCATAGAACGTCGTGCTGTTGTTGATGCCCTTGACCTCTGTCTGGACGAGCCTGTCCAGGTTGGTGATCGAGGTGTAGAGGTTGACCGGCGGGTTGAGCAGCAAGACTTTCTTGAAATTGAAGCTGCGGCGGGTTTCGTCCAGATGCGCGACGAATGCGGCGTCCAGGGCACCCAGGCTGTAACCGGTCAGGTAGTAATCGGTGACGGCCACTTTCGGGTTTTGTGCCCGCACGGCCTGCATCACCCGGTACATGTCTTCGGCGTCATCCTTGGTGATACCGGGTGTGGCAAAGCGTGACGCAGCGCTCATGAAGTCGAAGCTGGTGGGCGACGACAGCTGTACTACGTGGTAACCGGCTTTGTAGTAGAGCTTTTTCAGGTATTCGTTGAGGCTGCTGTCATAGCGCGCGCCAGTGCCGGCGATCAGGAAGATCAGTGGGGCCGCTTTATCCTGGGTGGCGATGCGATAGGTCAGTTTCTTCACCGGCCAGAAGTTGTCCGGCAGTTCGAACTCACGCTCCGGGCGCAACGTGACGCTGCGGGTTTCCTGGTCGATGTCATCGTCAAGCGGCAACTCCGGACGCAGGTCCGGCGGCGTCGTGGCGATAGTCGCCTCGAACGGGTTGGTCAAAGGGTAGCCATAACTGGCGGCGTCGATATCGACCGCCAGTGCGGACGCACTCAAAATAAGGCCGCCAAACAGGGCGGCGAAGCGCAAGGAACGGAGCATGACTAGATCCCTTAGAGAGAATGGTGCCGGATGAAGTTCGCAGGCTATGACCACAGGGGTTGCGTCAAAGTGCCATGCATCGGCACCAATCAGGCCTAATTTCGGAGTAATGGTAGGTGGACGATACACTTTGCAGCGATTGACTGCCCAGTTAACTGTTGTTAACGCTTGCGTCAGGCTGTCGTCGGATTAAGCTGGCCGCCGTTTTCGCTTATTGGAGTGCCTCATGTCCCGCCGTTTGCCCGTGATTCTGCTGCTTGTCTTGCTGCCTTTATGGCTGGCCGCCAGTTATGGCGCGCGTTATGGCTTCATGGAGGATGCGCAGTGGGTCGGTCTCTGCGTCGACGACGCGAGCCGCTGGGAATGCGTGGTCCGTTCGAACCTGGGCTTGATGATTCATTTCCAGGTATTGGGCTGGACCGCCCTGGCGGCAGCGGTGATCGGCTTTGTGTTGCCGGGCCGGGCAGGGTGGTGGTTGGCGATACTGGCGCTGGTGTTCGGGTTTCCGGCGCTGGCGTTGTACAACACGACGATGGCTGTGTTTGCTGTGGTGATTGCTGCTTTGCGACTGGTCCGGGCGCCTCGTAGCGCCTGATCGTCAGCCCTCGCGGGCAAGTCGCGCTCCCACAGGATCTTTGTCGTACACAAAATCTGTATTCGCTGAAGAACCTGTGGGCGCGTGGCTTGCCCGCGTCAGGGCCGGTAGCAGCACTGAAAGATCAGCCCTTGCGCACCCGCAAACTGCGCCACAACGCCGCCACCATCAACACGCTCACCAATGCCCAGCCCCAGGCCTGCTGGTTTTGCAAACCTTCGCGATACAACTGCGGCGCAATGCCGGCACCGACGATGAAGGTCAGCAGGGCAATCTCTCGACGTGGCACGCTCACCGGACGGCACAGGTAAACCAGCGCCGGCAGGATGAACGCGACACTCGGGAAGCTGCGATAACGCGGATCCAGCACCAGCTCCAGCATCATCACCGCCGCCGCAAAACCTGCCACTGCCAGCAACCAGCCCGCCCTACGTTCCAGCGCAGCGAAGGCTTGCCCACGCCAACCCGTGCGAGCGCTCAATGTCAGCGCTGCATGCGCCAGCACCAGCAGGTTCAAACCGGTCAGCAAGGCGACCCACAACCATTCACTGGTAAATCGCGTGGTAACCCGCGCCAAATCGCCCCATGCACCAATCGAACAGGCTGCCAGCGCGCCCAGAAGCGGCAGAACCAAGGCCGCGCGGGTGCTGCGTACGCGTCCGCCCAGGATCAGTGTGCCGAGGAAGATCACGCCACCCACCACCAGCCACTGCGACCAGTACGGCACGTTCGACACTGGCCCCGCCAGCACGCCCTTGTCCTGACGATCGGCATCGAACAGCCCCCAGTAACCACCGACCGCCCCTTCACTGGCGCGTTTCCAGGGTTGGTCGAAGGCTTCGATCAGGTTGTAGTGCCAGCCTTCTTGCTCGGCCATGATCACAAAGTTGCGAATGAACTTGGCCTCGTTGACTCGGCTTGGGAGGGCGGTTTCGCGCTGACGGCCTTCGCTTGGCCAGCCGGTTTCGCCGATCATCACGTCTTTGGGTGCGAATTTGTTGCCGAACACCTGACGCACTTCGCGAACATGCTGCAGCGCGGCGTCGATGTTCGAAGGCTCATCCTCCCAGTAGGGCAGCAGGTGGATGGTCAGGAAGTCCACTGCGGGGGCGATTTCCGGGTGTTTGAGCCAGAACTCCCAGACGTCGGCATAAGTGACAGGCTGCTTGACCTGACTTTTGACCTTGCCGATCAGCCTGGCCAGCTGAGCGCCGGTGATTTCCTTGCGCAATAGAGTCTCGTTGCCGACGATCACCGACGTCACCACGTCCTGGTTGGCGTTGGCGGAGGCAATCAGCAGGTCGACTTCTTTCTCGGTGTCCACCGGATTGCTGTTGACCCAGGCGCCGATCATCAGCTTCAGGCCATGCTTTCGCGCCAGATCGGGCAGGGCCTCGAGGCCGGTCATGGAATAGGTGCGGATGCATTCGAAGCGGGTGGCCAGCAAAGCGAGGTCGGCGTCCATGCGCTCGGGGCGCAACTTGAACGGCTGATCGAACGGCGATTGGTCTTTGTCGAATGGGGTGTAGGAGGCGCATTGCAGCTTGTGCGTTGCGCTGGCCACGTCCGGCAGACTCACCGGTTTGCCGAGTCCGTACCAAAAACCGCCAAGGGCAAAAAGCCCCAGCAGGCAGGCGAATAAATATGCAAAAAAAGGAAAGCGTGATGTCGCGGGCATGGTCAGGCCGTCTGGGAGCAAAGCCGCGCATGTTACCTGCAATTGCCCCGCGCTTGGTGGCCTGCATGATTTTGACATGCAAAGTTCGGGCGGATCGGCGGGAGCGCTGAAGGTGGTCGTGATTAATGGCGTTCTGATGTCGTTTCTCGATGCCTTGAGGTCGCTGACAGCACAGGTTCCGGTTGGCGTCAGGTTGATTATCGAGGCGTCAGTTCCCTTGTTGATAAATCGCGCTGATGATCGAACGAGTTTGCGGTGGGCGTGATGGGGGCGCTGTGCACCATAACAATACGTTGACGCGACTCGGCATCCGTCGAGCGCAGCACTTTCGGGGAAGTAACGATGAAGATGCGACGACTTTTAGGCGCAGGTGCCGCTCTGGTACTTGCGATTGGCTCCACATTCGCCAATGCCGAGAGCAAGACCCTGAGCATCGGTTACGTTGATGGCTGGTCCGACAGCGTAGCGACCACCCATGTGGCCGCCGAAGTGATCAAGCAGAAGCTGGGTTATGACGTGAAGCTGCAAGCCGTCGCGACCGGGATCATGTGGCAGGGCGTGGCGACAGGCAAACTCGACGCCATGCTGTCGGCCTGGTTACCGGTGACTCACGGTGATTACTGGGCCAAGAACAAAGACCAGGTCGTCGATTACGGCCCGAACTTCAAGGACGCGAAAATCGGTCTGATCGTGCCGGAGTACGTCAAGGCCAAGTCGCTTGAAGATCTGAAAACAGACGATAGCTTCAAGAAGCGCATCGTCGGCATCGACGCCGGTTCGGGCGTGATGCTCAAGACCGAGCAGGCCATCAAGGACTACGACCTGACTGGCTATCAACTCAAGGCCAGTTCCGGCGCCGGCATGATTGCCGAGCTGACCCGCGCCGAGAAGAAAAACGAATCCATTGCCGTGACCGGTTGGGTACCGCACTGGATGTTCGCCAAGTGGAAACTGCGCTTCCTCGAAGACCCGAAAGGCGTGTATGGCGCGGCTGAAACCGTGAACAGCATCGGCAGCAAAGAGCTGGCAACCAAAGCACCGGAAGTGGCCAAGTTCCTGAAAAACTTCCAATGGTCTTCGAAAGACGAAATCGGCGAAGTCATGCTGGCCATTCAAGAAGGCGCCAAGCCTGAAGCGGCCGCGAAGGATTGGGTCGCCAAGCACCCGGAGCGCGTTGCAGACTGGATCAAATAATCTGAGCTGACGCGTTGGGTCAGCACCTCTGAAGGCCCCTTGGCACAAATGCCTGGGGGCCTTTTATTTTCTGCATGCTGGAAAATGGCGATTCTGTCATGTCGTTCTAATACTAAGGTCGTCTGGAACCTGCCCCGCAGCCGCATAGAGTGGATACCGTTCCACCAATAATCTGTGCTGCGAGGATAAAAACAATGAACGACAGCATTTACCTCTCGATTCAAAACAGCCCGCGCTTCAAGGAGCTGGTTAGTAAGCGAGAAAGGTTCGCCTGGATTCTTTCGGCGATCATGCTTGGGCTTTACTCCGGATTCATCCTTTTGATCGCTTACGGGCCGCATATTCTGGGCGCGAAGATCAGCCCTGAGTCATCGATAACCTGGGGCATACCGATCGGTGTCGGGCTGATTCTTTCGGCCTTCATCCTCACCGCGATCTACGTTCGACGCGCCAATGGCGAATTCGACGACCTGAACAATGCGATTCTCAAGGAGGCTCAGCAATGATCCGGCGTCTAATGGCTCTTTTGAGCATCGCAGCGTTCGCACCTGGCGCCTGGGCGGCTGAAGCCCTGACCGGTGCAGTGACCAAACAACCGCTGAACGTCGCCGCGATCCTGATGTTCGTGGCGTTTGTCGGCGCGACTTTGTATATCACCTACTGGGCTTCGAAGAAAAACAACTCGGCGGCCGACTACTATGCGGCCGGCGGCAAAATCACCGGTTTCCAGAACGGCCTGGCGATCGCCGGCGACTACATGTCCGCGGCGTCCTTCCTGGGTATTTCCGCCCTGGTGTTCACCTCCGGATACGACGGCCTGATCTACTCGATCGGCTTCCTGGTGGGCTGGCCGATCATTCTGTTCCTGATCGCCGAGCGCCTGCGTAACCTGGGTAAATACACTTTTGCCGACGTGGCGTCCTACCGCCTTGGGCAAACCCAGATTCGCTCGCTGTCCGCTTGCGGTTCGCTGGTGGTGGTGGCGTTCTACCTGATCGCGCAAATGGTCGGTGCCGGCAAGCTGATCCAGCTGCTGTTCGGTCTCGACTACCACGTTGCAGTGATCCTGGTCGGTATCCTGATGTGCATGTACGTGCTGTTCGGCGGCATGCTGGCGACCACTTGGGTGCAGATCATCAAGGCTGTGCTGTTGCTGTCCGGTGCCTCGTTCATGGCGCTGATGGTAATGAAGCACGTCAACTTCGACTTCAGTGCCCTGTTCTCCGAGGCGATCAAGGTTCACCCTAAAGGTGAGGCGATCATGAGCCCGGGCGGTCTGGTGAAAGATCCGGTCTCCGCGTTCTCCCTGGGCCTGGCGCTGATGTTCGGTACCGCTGGCCTGCCACACATCCTGATGCGCTTCTTCACCGTGAGTGATGCGAAAGAAGCTCGCAAGAGCGTGCTGTATGCAACCGGCTTCATTGGTTACTTCTACATCCTGACCTTCATCATCGGCTTCGGCGCGATCCTGCTGGTCAGCACCAACCCGGCTTTCAAAGATGCGGCTGGCGCGCTGTTGGGCGGCAACAACATGGCGGCGGTGCACCTGGCCAATGCGGTCGGTGGCAGTATTTTCCTGGGCTTCATCTCGGCGGTAGCGTTCGCGACCATTCTGGCAGTGGTTGCCGGTCTGACCCTGGCCGGTGCTTCGGCGGTGTCCCATGACCTCTATGCCAGCGTGATCAAGAAAGGCAAGGCGAACGAGAAGGACGAGATTCGTGTCTCGAAAATCACCACCATCGCACTGGCGGTGCTGGCGATCGGTCTGGGTATTCTGTTCGAAAGCCAGAACATCGCGTTCATGGTGGGCCTGGCGTTCTCCATCGCGGCGAGCTGCAATTTCCCGGTGCTGCTGCTTTCCATGTACTGGAAGAAGCTGACCACCCGCGGTGCGATGATCGGTGGCTGGCTGGGTCTGGTCAGTGCGGTAGGCTTGATGGTCCTCGGGCCAACCATCTGGGTGCAGATCCTGCATCACGAGAAGGCGATCTTCCCGTATGAATACCCGGCGTTGTTCTCGATGATCATTGCGTTTGTGGGGATCTGGTTCTTCTCGATCACTGACAAGTCGACTGCTGCGGATAATGAGCGGGCGCTGTTCTTCCCGCAGTTTGTTCGTTCGCAGACGGGTCTGGGGGCGAGTGGGGCGGTTTCGCACTAAGGTTTCGAGAGTGTTTGTGTAAGTTGGGTTGAACAGAAATGCCCCGGTCGAGAGATCGGGGCATTTTTCTGTGGGCGGTTATCGGACCCTTTGGGGCGATGGTCCCGACCGGTTTTTTTGAATATGTGCATATCCGTGTTTGGTGTAACGGCGCCTGCTAGTTTCGAGCTGACCTGACGGTTAGTTCGGTCAGGTGATCGCAGGTGAACACCAATGCCATGCCCAACGAAATTCCCACTGTGTGCGAGCCTGCTCGCGATGCCGGACTTCCATTCAACATTGATGTTGACTGGGACGACGCTATCGCGAGCAGGCTCGCTCCCACAGGGATTCATTGCAAATCGAGAGTGTGTGCACAGTCGCTTGCCACCCCGGTCGGCCCGAAGGCCGTCGAGGTTTTGATTTTGATCTAAGGCGCCCCGTTAAACCACGCTGGCCGAACGCAGGTATTGCGCAGCGGGTAAACCGGCAAGGATGCCGGTTTAGCCGCGCTGGGCCAGGGATGGCCCATCGCGGCGACCCGCGGAGCAATGCCTGTGTTCGGGCACACCGAGCTCAAGCGAGGTGCCGAGTGGTGGGGCAAGAGCGCTTGGTTACTTGGCGCTTTTCCAAGTAACCCGCTGTAAAAGCGGAACCAATAGGCGCCGTTACCGCAGGAATGGATATGCACATCCACATCCACACATTCAAAGCGCACAAACAAAAACGGCCTCTATATAAGAGGCCGTTCTCGATACAACTTTAAGACGTTATCGCAAGACAAGTCTTATTTGCGGTCTTCCAGCTTGGTGATATCACGCGACTCGTAGCCGGTGTACAGCTGGCGCGGACGGCCAATCTTGTACGGGCTGGAGAGCATTTCTTTCCAGTGGGAGATCCAGCCGACAGTCCGCGCCAGAGCGAAGATTACCGTGAACATGCTGGTTGGAATGCCGATCGCCTTGAGGATGATCCCCGAGTAGAAGTCGACGTTCGGGTACAGCGAGCGCTCGATGAAGTACGGATCGGTCAGGGCGATCTCTTCCAGGCGCATGGCCAGTTCGAGTTGCGGATCGTTGTTGATGCCCAGTTCCTTCAGCACTTCGTCGCAGGTCTGCTTCATCACGGTGGCGCGTGGGTCGCGGTTTTTGTAAACCCGGTGACCGAAGCCCATCAGCTTGAACGGATCGTTCTTGTCCTTGGCCTTGGCGATGTACTTGTCGATGTTCGAGACATCGCCAATTTCATCGAGCATGGTCAGAACAGCTTCGTTCGCGCCGCCGTGGGCAGGGCCCCACAGTGCAGCGATGCCGGCAGCGATACAGGCGAACGGGTTGGCACCCGAAGAGCCGGCCAGGCGTACGGTGGAAGTCGATGCGTTTTGCTCGTGGTCGGCATGGAGGATGAAGATCCGGTCCATGGCCTTGGCGAGTACCGGGCTGATCGGTTTGATCTCGCACGGGGTGTTGAACATCATGTGCAGGAAGTTTTCCGCGTACGTCAGGTCGTTGCGCGGGTACATCATGGGTTGGCCCATGGAGTACTTGTAAACCATCGCTGCCAGGGTCGGCATCTTGGCAACCAGGCGGATCGCGGAGATTTCGCGATGCTGCGGGTTATTGATGTCCAGGGAGTCGTGGTAGAAGGCCGAGAGGGCGCCGACTACGCCGCACATGACAGCCATCGGGTGGGCGTCGCGACGGAAGCCGTTGAAGAACGTCTTCAACTGCTCGTGAACCATGGTGTGGTTCTTCACGGTGCTGACGAACTGGGCCTTCTGTTCTGCGGTCGGCAATTCACCGTTGAGCAGCAGATAGCAGGTTTCCAGGTAGTCCGACTTTTCAGCCAGCTGTTCGATCGGGTAGCCGCGGTGCAGCAGAATGCCGTTGTCGCCGTCGATATAGGTGATCTTCGACTCGCAGGAAGCGGTCGACATGAAACCAGGGTCAAAGGTGAAACGGCCCGTGGCCGTCAGGCCCCGAACATCGATAACATCGGGACCAACGGTGCCGGTTAAAATGGGCAGCTCGACGGGGGCTGCGCCCTCGATGATCAACTGCGCTTTTTTGTCAGCCATGTGGCCTCCTATTTATGCTTGAAATCATCAGACAGACCCCCCACGCAGGGCCCGCACCACTATAGTGAGATAAATTCGAATGTCAATTTGCCTAAAGTCTTGCTCCAGAAGGCTTTAACCGGACTTTTTCCTCGAAATTGACTGCCATTTACGCCTTTTATGCAACTTGTGCAATGCGCTATTAGGGGAAGGGGAACGCGTTGTCATTAGTAGCCTAACTGTCTATACTCGGCCTCCGACCGCCAGGGGCTTTTGGGCCTGCTTTATTGGGGGTCGCACTCCCTGGGTGGTGGGTACCTGACCAGTGCACTCCCCAACAACTTTGCCCTGATTGTTAGGGGCTCTTCAGTGTGAAAAAAAGCCGTGAATAGCCAACGACCTGTAAACCTAGACCTAAGGACCATCAAACTCCCAGTCACTGCTTACACGTCCATTCTTCACCGAATCTCCGGTGTCATCCTCTTTGTCAGCCTGGCCATCATGCTTTATGCATTGGACAAGTCGCTCGACTCGGAAGAAGGCTTCGGTCAGGTGAAAGCGTGTCTGACCAGTCCGCTAGCCAAGCTAGTGATTTGGGGCATCCTGTCCGCCTTGCTGTATCACCTGGTTGCCGGTGTGCGCCATTTGATCATGGACATGGGCATCGGTGAGACGCTTGAAGGCGGCAAACTGGGCTCGAAAATCGTTATCGCCGTTTCCGTGGTGGTAATCGTTCTGGCAGGAGTTTGGATATGGTAACTAACGTCACGAACCTGTCGCGTTCGGGCCTCTATGACTGGATGGCACAACGTGTGTCTGCGGTCGTTCTCGCGGCTTACTTCATTTTCCTGATCGGATACGTGGTTGCCCATCCCGGCATCGGCTACGCCCAATGGCATGAACTGTTCGCAAACAACTGGATGCGTATTTTCAGTCTCCTGGCCCTCGTTGCCCTCGGCGCTCACGCCTGGGTCGGCATGTGGACCATCGCGACCGACTACTTGACGCCAATGGCGTTCGGCAAGTCCGCGACTGCGATACGTTTCCTCTTCCAGGCAGTATGCGGCGTTGCGATGTTCGCCTACTTCGTCTGGGGTGTGCAGATTCTTTGGGGTATCTGATTCATGTCTACTACAGTTAATACGCTTTCGTTCGACGCCATCATCATTGGCGGCGGCGGTGCCGGCATGCGCGCTGCGCTGCAGCTGGCACAGGGCGGTCACAAGACTGCCGTTGTCACCAAGGTTTTCCCGACTCGTTCGCACACTGTTTCAGCCCAGGGTGGCATCACCTGCGCCATCGCGTCCGCCGATCCAAACGATGACTGGCGCTGGCACATGTACGATACCGTCAAGGGTTCCGACTACATCGGTGACCAGGACGCTATCGAATACATGTGTTCCGTAGGCCCGGAAGCAGTCTTCGAGCTCGAGCACATGGGCTTGCCGTTCTCCCGTACCGAACAGGGTCGCATCTACCAGCGTCCGTTCGGCGGTCAGTCGAAAGACTTCGGTAAAGGTGGCCAGGCTGCCCGTACCTGCGCCGCTGCCGACCGTACCGGTCACGCATTGCTGCACACCCTGTATCAGGCCAACCTGAAGGCCGGCACCGTATTCCTCAACGAATATTACGGCGTCGATCTGGTGAAGAATGAAGATGGTGCCTTTGTCGGCATGATCGTCATCTGCATCGAAACCGGTGAAACCTCCTACGTTCGCGCAAACGCCACTGTACTGGCGACTGGTGGTGCGGGCCGTATCTACTCGTCCACCACCAATGCCCTGATCAACACCGGTGACGGCGTCGGCATGGCTCTGCGTGCTGGCGTGCCGGTACAAGACATTGAAATGTGGCAGTTCCACCCGACCGGTATCGCCGGCGCCGGTGTACTGGTAACAGAAGGCTGCCGCGGTGAAGGCGGCTACCTGATCAACAAGCACGGCGAGCGTTTCATGGAGCGTTATGCTCCGAACGCCAAAGACCTCGCCGGTCGTGACGTTGTTGCTCGCTCGATGGTTAAAGAAATCATCGCTGGCAACGGTTGCGGTCCCGATGGCGACCACGTAATGCTGAAACTCGATCACCTCGGTGAAGAAGTTCTGCACAGCCGTCTGCCAGGCATCATGGAACTGTCCAAGACCTTCGCTCACGTCGATCCTGCCGTTGCGCCGATCCCGGTCGTTCCAACCTGCCACTATATGATGGGCGGCGTTGCCACCAACATTCATGGTCAGGCAATCACTCAGGACGCTGACGGCGTTGATCAGATCATTCCTGGTCTGTTCGCGGTAGGTGAAGTGGCGTGCGTATCGGTTCACGGTGCCAACCGTCTGGGCGGCAACTCGCTGCTCGACCTCGTGGTGTTCGGCCGTGCCGCTGGCCTGTTCCTGGAGCAGACCCTGAAAGAAGGTGTTGATTACGCCCGTCCACGCCAGTCCGACATCGACGCTGCCCTGGCGCGTCTCGATGGCCTGAACTCGCGTACCGAAGGCGAAGACGTCGCCACTCTGCGTAAAGAGCTGCAAAGCTGCATGCAGAACTACTTCGGTGTATTCCGTACCGGTGAATACATGCAGAAGGGCATCGCTCAACTGGCTGATCTGCGTGGCCGTATCGCCAACGTCAAGATCAACGACAAGAGCCAGGCGTTCAACACTGCGCGTATCGAAGCGCTGGAACTGCAGAACCTGCTGGAAGTTGCTGAAGCCACCGCCATCGCTGCAGAGATCCGCAAAGAGTCCCGCGGTGCTCACGCCCGTGAAGACTACGAAGATCGCGATGACGAAAACTGGCTGTGCCACACCCTGTACTTCCCGGGTGACAAGCGCGTGACCAAGCGTGCTGTGAACTTCTCGCCGAAGACTGTTCCGACTTTTGAACCTAAGATTCGGACTTATTAAGGGTGGCCGCCATGTTGCAAGTCAGTGTTTATCGCTACAACCCTGATCAGGACGCTGCGCCGTTCATGCAGGAATTCCAGGTCGATACCGGTGGTAAAGACCTGATGGTGCTGGACGTGCTGGCCCTGATCAAAGAGCAGGACGAAGGTTTCTCCTATCGTCGCTCTTGCCGTGAAGGCGTTTGCGGTTCCGACGGCATGAACATCAACGGCAAAAACGGTCTGGCGTGCGTCACGCCGCTGTCTTCTGTCGTAAAAGGTAACAAGCTGATCGTTCGTCCGCTGCCAGGTTTGCCGGTTATCCGTGACCTGGTCGTCGATATGAGCATCTTCTACAAGCAATACGAGAAGGTTAAGCCATACCTGCAGAACGACACGCCGGCTCCGGCCATCGAACGTCTGCAGACTCCGGAAGAGCGTGAAAAGCTCGACGGTCTGTACGAGTGCATCCTGTGCGCTTGCTGCTCGACCTCTTGCCCGTCCTTCTGGTGGAACCCGGACAAGTTCCTGGGTCCAGCTGCTCTGCTGCAAGCGTATCGCTTCCTGGCAGACAGCCGCGACACCAAGACTGCCGAGCGTCTGGCTTCGCTGGATGACCCGTTCAGCGTATTCCGCTGCCGCGGGATCATGAACTGCGTCAACGTCTGTCCGAAAGGCCTGAACCCGACTAAGGCCATCGGTCACGTGCGTAACATGCTGCTGCAAAGCGGCGTGTGATTCAGCTGTAACTGCAGGACCGCTGTACCCGTAGATGCTACGGCGCAGGCTTCAACCGGCGCCGTAGTTTTAACCTGGGCAGCAGCTTACAAGGCTGCGGCTCTTATTTTGAAGAAATGAGACAAGCAGGGGCATCCGGGCTGGTACCCGGACTATCAGCGTGATCCTAAGTGGCTTGTTTTGGTCGCTGCATTCGGACTTCTGCAAGTTTGCTCGGTGTCGACGCCGGTGGTGTTCCCCTAACCGAGGGTGACCAAGCATGCAAGAAAGCGTGATGCAGCGCATGTGGAACAGTGCCCACCTTTCAGGTGGAAACGCTGCCTATGTGGAAGAGCTTTATGAGCTCTACCTGCACGACCCTAACGCTGTGCCAGAAGAGTGGCGCACCTACTTTCAGAAGTTGCCTACTGACGGCAACTCTGCCACCGATGTTTCGCACTCCACAATTCGCGATCATTTCGTCTTGCTGGCAAAGAACCAGCGCCGCGCACAACCGGTTTCCGCCGGCAGCGTGAGCAGTGAGCACGAGAAGAAGCAAGTTGAAGTGCTGCGATTGATCCAGGCCTACCGTATGCGTGGCCACCAGGCAGCCCAGCTTGACCCGCTGGGGCTGTGGCAGCGTCCTGCACCTGCAGACCTGTCGATCAATCATTACGGCTTGACCAATGCCGATCTTGATACGACCTTCCGTGCCGGCGACCTGTTCATCGGCAAAGAGGAGGCGAGCCTACGCGAAATTCACGAAGCGTTGCAGCAGACATATTGCCGCACCATCGGCGCTGAATTCACGCACATCACCGATTCCGAGCAGCGCCAGTGGTTCCAGCAGCGTCTGGAAAGCGTGCGTGGTCGTCCGACGTACTCCGCCGACATCAAGAGCCACCTGCTCGAGCGCGTGACTGCCGGTGAAGGTCTGGAAAAATACCTGGGCACCAAATACCCGGGCACCAAGCGTTTCGGTCTGGAAGGCGGCGAGAGCCTGATTCCAATGCTCGACGAGCTGATCCAGCGTTCCGGTTCCTACGGCACCAAGGAAATCGTTATCGGCATGGCCCACCGTGGCCGTCTGAACGTGCTGGTCAACACCTTCGGCAAGAACCCGCGCGAGCTGTTCGACGAGTTCGAAGGCAAGAAGAAGGTTGAACTGGGTTCCGGTGACGTTAAATACCACCAGGGCTTCTCGTCCAACGTCATGACCACCGGTGGTGAAGTTCACCTGGCCATGGCGTTCAACCCGTCCCACCTGGAAATCGTATCTCCAGTGGTCGAGGGGTCCGTTCGTGCCCGTCAGGATCGTCGTAACGACCCTACCGGCGAGAAGGTTCTGCCGATTTCCATCCACGGTGACGCGGCGTTCGCCGGTCAGGGCGTGGTCATGGAAACCTTCCAGATGTCGCAGACCCGCGGTTTCAAGACCGGCGGCACCGTGCACATCGTGATCAACAACCAGGTCGGTTTCACCATCAGCAACCCGCTGGACTCGCGTTCCACCGAGTACGCGACCGACGTTGCGAAGATGATCCAGGCGCCGATCCTCCATGTGAATGGTGATGATCCGGAAGCCGTATTGTTCGTGACCCAGCTGGCCATCGACTACCGCATGCAGTTCAAGCGTGACGTGGTGATCGACCTGGTCTGCTACCGTCGTCGCGGCCACAACGAGGCCGACGAGCCAAGCGGCACCCAACCTCTGATGTATCAGCAGATCACCAAACAGCGCACCACCCGTGAACTGTATGCCGATCGCCTGACTCAGAGCGGTGTGCTGGACGTTGAGCGTGTTCAGGCGAAAGTCGATGAATACCGCAACGCGCTGGACAACGGTCTGCATGTAGTAAAAAGCCTGGTCAAAGAGCCGAACAAAGAGTTGTTCGTGGACTGGCGTCCGTATCTGGGCCACGCCTGGACTGCGCGTCACGACACGCGTTTCGATCTGAAAACCTTGCAGGAACTGTCTGCCAAGCTGCTGGAAATTCCGGAAGGCTTCGTGGTTCAGCGCCAGGTCTCGAAGATCTACGAAGACCGTCAGAAAATGCAAGCCGGCGGCCTGCCGATCAACTGGGGTTACGCCGAAACCATGGCGTACGCGACCCTGGCGTTCGAAGGTCACCCGATTCGCATGACGGGTCAGGACATCGGTCGCGGTACGTTCTCGCACCGTCACGCTGTCTTGCACAACCAGAAAGACGCGGGCACCTACATCCCGCTGCAAAACCTGTACAACGGCCAGCCACGTTTTGACCTGTACGATTCGTTCCTGTCCGAAGAAGCCGTGTTGGCGTTCGAATACGGTTACTCGACCACCACGCCTGAGGCGCTGGTGATCTGGGAAGCCCAGTTCGGCGACTTCGCCAACGGTGCCCAGGTGGTTATCGACCAGTTCATCACCAGTGGCGAGCACAAGTGGGGCCGTCTCTGCGGTCTGACCATGCTGCTGCCGCACGGTTATGAAGGTCAGGGTCCGGAGCACTCTTCGGCTCGTCTGGAGCGTTACCTGCAGCTGTGCGCCGAGCACAACATTCAGGTTGCCGTACCGACTACGCCGGCTCAGATCTACCACTTGCTGCGCCGTCAGGTGATTCGCCCGCTGCGCAAGCCGTTGATCGTCCTGACTCCGAAGTCGCTGCTGCGCCACAAACTGGCCATCTCGACGCTGGAAGATCTGGCGGAAGGTTCGTTCCAGACCGTTATCCCGGAAATCGATGCCCTGGACCCGAAAAAGGTCGAGCGCGTTGTTCTGTGTAGCGGCAAGGTCTACTACGACCTGCTGGAAAAACGCCGTGCCGAAGGTCGTGATGACATCGCCATCGTGCGTATCGAGCAACTGTACCCATTCCCTGAGGACGACTTGAAAGAAGTCCTGGCTCCTTACACCAACGTCAAAAATGCCGTCTGGTGCCAGGAAGAGCCGATGAACCAGGGTGCGTGGTACTGCAGCCAACACCACATGCGTCGCAGCATCAGCAATCTCAACAAGTCTCTCGTACTTGAGTACGCGGGCCGTGAGGCTTCTGCTGCACCTGCATGCGGTTACGCATCGATGCACGCTGAGCAGCAGGAAAAACTGTTGCAAGACGCCTTTACTGTTTAACGCCTCGCGCACCTGAAACCGAATTTAAGGACTCACAGATAATGGCTATCGAAATCAAAGCCCCCACTTTCCCGGAATCGGTTGCCGACGGCACCGTTGCCACCTGGCACAAACAACCGGGCGACGCTGTAAAGCGTGACGACCTGATCGTCGACATCGAAACCGACAAGGTTGTGCTGGAAGTGTTGGCCACCGCTGATGGCGTGCTGGGCGCTATCGTCAAGAACGAAGGCGACACAGTTCTGTCCGACGAAGTCCTGGGCTCCATCGAAGCGGGCGGCGCTGCTGCCGCTGCTCCGGCTGCCGCTGCTGCTCCGGCCGCTGCACAGGCTGCTGCTCCTGCCGCCGAAGGCGAAGACGATCCTGTTGCTGCACCGGCTGCTCGCAAGCTGGCTGAAGAAAACGGCATCAACATCGCTTCCGTTGCCGGCACCGGCAAAGGCGGTCGTGTGACCAAGGAAGACGTGGTGGCCGCTGTTGCCGCCAAGAAAGCCGCTCCGGCTGCCGCACCTGCCAAGGCTGCCGCTCCGGCTGCCGCTGCTCCTGTGTTCGCCGCTGGCGACCGCATCGAGAAGCGCGTACCGATGACCCGCGTTCGCGCTACCGTGGCCAAGCGTCTGGTAGAAGCTCAGTCGAACATGGCGATGCTGACCACCTTCAACGAAGTCGACATGACCGAAGTCATGGCCCTGCGTTCGAAGTACAAGGACCTGTTCGAGAAGTCCCACAACGGCGTACGCCTGGGCTTCATGTCGTTCTTCGTGAAAGCGGCCACCGAAGCGCTGAAACGCTTCCCGGCTGTCAACGCGTCGATCGACGGTGCCGACATCGTTTACCACGGCTACGCCGACGTCGGTGTTGCTGTTTCCAGCGACCGCGGTCTGGTTGTACCGGTTCTGCGTAACGCCGAACTGATGAGCCTGGCTGAAATCGAAGGCGGCATCGCTACCTTCGGCAAGAAGGCTCGCGACGGCAAACTGTCGATGGATGAAATGACCGGCGGTACGTTCACCATCACCAACGGTGGTACCTTCGGTTCGATGATGTCGACTCCGATCGTCAACCCGCCACAAGCGGCCATCCTGGGCATGCACAACATTCTGCAGCGCCCTATGGCGATCAACGGTCAGGTCGTTATCCGTCCGATGATGTACCTGGCTCTGTCCTACGATCACCGTCTGATCGATGGCAAAGAAGCTGTGACCTTCCTGGTTACCATCAAGAACCTGCTGGAAGACCCGGCTCGTTTGCTGCTGGATATCTGATTTCGTTGCATGGGCCGCTGCAGGATGGCGGCCCACCTGTAATGACCAGCTTCGTCCCACGACGGTCCCCAAAAGGGGCCGTCCGGTTTGATTCGAGAAGGAATGACACATGACTCAGAAATTCGACGTGGTAGTGATTGGCGCGGGCCCTGGCGGCTACGTGGCTGCCATCAAAGCAGCGCAACTGGGCCTCACCACTGCCTGCATCGAGAAATACACCGACAAGGAAGGCAAACTGGCCCTCGGCGGTACTTGCCTGAACGTCGGCTGCATTCCATCCAAGGCGCTGCTGGACAGCTCCTGGAAGTTCCACGAAGCCCAAGACGGTTTCGCGATCCACGGCATCAACCACGCTGGCGTGACCATGGACGTGCCAGCAATGGTCGGCCGTAAAGCCAACATCGTCAAAGGCCTGACCTCCGGCGTTGCCACCCTGTTCAAGGCTAACGGCGTTACTTCGATCCAGGGCCACGGCAAACTGCTGGCTGGCAAGAAAGTCGAAGTCACCAAGCCTGACGGTTCGGTAGAAATCATTGAAGCCGAGAACGTGATCCTGGCTCCAGGTTCGCGTCCGATCGACATTCCACCGGCTCCGGTCGACCAGAATGTGATCGTCGACTCCACCGGCGCTCTGGAATTTCAATCGGTTCCAAAACGTCTGGGCGTGATTGGCGCTGGCGTGATCGGTCTGGAACTGGGTTCGGTCTGGTCCCGTCTGGGCGCGGAAGTGACTGTTCTTGAAGCGCTGGACACCTTCCTGATGGCCGCTGACGCAGCCGTTTCCAAGGAAGCGCTGAAAACCCTGACCAAACAGGGCCTGGACATCAAGCTGGGCGCTCGCGTCACCGGTTCGAAAGTGAACGGCGACGAAGTCGTTGTGAACTACACCGATGCCAATGGCGAACAGAACATCACTTTCGACAAGCTGATCGTAGCCGTTGGTCGCCGTCCGGTCACCACGGATCTGCTGGCCGCCGATTGCGGCGTGACCCTCGACGAGCGCGGTTTCGTGCACGTTGACGATCACTGCGCCACCACCGTACCGGGCGTTTACGCCATCGGTGACGTGGTGCGCGGCATGATGCTGGCTCACAAAGCTTCGGAAGAGGGCATCATGGTCGTCGAGCGCATCAAGGGCCACAAAGCCCAGATGAACTATGACTTGATCCCTTCGGTTATTTATACTCACCCGGAAATCGCATGGGTCGGCAAAACCGAGCAGGCCTTGAAGGCTGAAGGCGTTGAAGTTAACGTTGGCACCTTCCCGTTCGCAGCCAGTGGCCGTGCCATGGCAGCCAACGATACCGGCGGTTTCGTGAAAGTCATTGCCGATGCCAAGACTGACCGCGTATTGGGCGTCCACGTGATTGGCCCGAGCGCTGCAGAACTGGTTCAGCAGGGCGCGATCGGTATGGAATTCGGCACCAGCGCTGAAGACCTGGGCATGATGGTTTTCTCCCATCCGACCCTGTCTGAAGCCTTGCACGAAGCAGCTCTGGCAGTGAATGGCGGCGCCATTCACATCGCCAACCGCAAGAAGCGTTAAGACAATAAGAAACCACGGCGGTATGGCCCGTCGTGAGCCTTGCATGCAAGACTCACCGCGGAATATCCGCTGGACGCAGTCTTGCGTAGCTGCACCGGTTGTCCGGAAAGGCTACGCAAGCAGCAGTCACAGGTGGTGCGGCACTTGAACAAGTGCAGCACCGAATGCGCAGTACCTAACGAAGACGGTAATAAGCATGAATCTTCACGAGTATCAGGGTAAGCAGCTGTTCGCTGAGTACGGCCTGCCAGTTTCCACCGGTTATGCGGTAGACACCCCGGAAGCAGCAGCAGAAGCTTGCGACAAAATCGGCGGCACCGAGTGGGTTGTCAAAGCCCAGGTCCACGCTGGTGGTCGCGGTAAAGCGGGCGGCGTAAAGCTGGTTCGCAGCAAAGAAGACGCCAAGGCATTCGCACAGCAGTGGCTGGGCAAGCGTCTGGTGACTTACCAGACTGATGCCAATGGTCAGCCAGTCACCAAGATCCTGGTTGAATCGTGCACTGATATCGCTAAAGAGCTGTACCTGGGCGCTGTCGTTGACCGTTCGAGCCGTCGCATCGTGTTCATGGCTTCCACCGAAGGTGGCGTGGACATCGAGAAAATCGCTCACGACACTCCAGAAAAAATTCTGAAGGCCACTATCGATCCACTGGTTGGCGCTCAGCCATTCCAGGGTCGCGAGCTGGCATTCCAGCTGGGTCTGGAAGGCAAGCAGGTTGCTCAGTTCGCCAAGATCTTCGTAGGTCTGGCCAAGCTGTTCAAGGATCACGACCTGGCTCTGCTGGAAGTGAACCCGCTGGTGATCAAGGCTGACGGCGATCTGCATTGCCTCGACGCCAAGATCAACATCGACGCCAACGCCATGTACCGTCAGCCTAAGCTGAAGACTTTCCACGATCCGTCGCAAGACGATCCGCGCGAAGCGCACGCTGCCAAGTTCGAACTGAACTACGTAGCACTGGAAGGCAACATCGGTTGCATGGTCAACGGTGCTGGCCTGGCCATGGGTACCATGGACATCGTCAACCTGCATGGCGGCAAACCAGCCAACTTCCTCGACGTGGGCGGCGGTGCTACCAAAGAACGCGTTACCGAAGCGTTCAAGATCATCCTGTCCGACACTAACGTCGCTGCAGTACTGGTCAACATCTTCGGCGGCATCGTTCGTTGCGACATGATTGCCGAAGGCATCATCGGCGCTGTGAAAGAAGTCGGCGTGAAAATCCCGGTTGTTGTTCGCCTTGAAGGCAACAACGCTGAGCTGGGCGCTAAAGTACTGGCAGAAAGCGGTTTGAACATCATCGCTGCTACCAGCCTGACCGACGCTGCTCAACAAGTCGTTAAAGCTGCGGAGGGCAAATAATGAGCGTCCTGATCAATAAAGACACCAAAGTTATCTGCCAGGGTATTACCGGTTCGCAAGGTAGTTTCCACACCCAGCAAGCCATCGAATACGGCACCAAGATGGTTGGCGGCGTAACTCCTGGTAAAGGCGGCACCGAGCACCTGGGTCTGCCAGTGTTCAACACCGTGAAAGACGCTGTAGCTGCCACTGGCGCCACCGCCAGCGTGATCTACGTTCCAGCTCCTTTCTGCAAGGACTCCATCCTGGAAGCGGCATTCGGCGGCATCAAGCTGATCGTTTGCATCACCGAAGGCATTCCTACCCTGGACATGCTGGATGCCAAGGTCAAGTGCGACGAGCTGGGCGTAGTCCTGATCGGTCCTAACTGCCCAGGCGTGATCACTCCAGGCGAATGCAAGATCGGCATCATGCCAGGTCACATTCACTTGCCAGGCAAGGTCGGTATCGTTTCCCGTTCCGGCACCCTGACCTACGAAGCTGTGAAGCAGACCACTGACGCCGGTTTCGGTCAGTCGACTTGCGTCGGCATCGGCGGTGACCCGATCCCGGGTTCGAACTTCATCGACATCCTGAAGCTGTTCCAGGAAGACCCGAAGACCGAAGCGATCGTGATGATCGGCGAGATCGGCGGTTCGGCTGAAGAAGAAGCGGCTGCCTACATCAAGGCAAACGTGACCAAGCCGGTTGTTTCCTACATCGCTGGTGTGACTGCCCCTGCGGGCAAGCGCATGGGCCATGCTGGCGCAATCATCTCTGGCGGCAAAGGCACTGCAGACGAGAAGTTTGCTGCCCTGGAAGACGCAGGCGTTAAAACCGTGCGTTCGCTGGCAGACATCGGCAAGGCTTTGTCCGAGCTGACCGGTTGGGCGATCAAGTAAGCCTCGCGCTTAGCTGACGCTTCACCAAACAAAGGCCACCTTCAGGTGGCCTTTGTCGTTTCCGTGATTCCATATCTCCACAGGCCACAGTGCTTTTTGTGGCGAGGGCGCTTGCTCCCGCTGGGCTGCGAAGCGGCCCCCAAATCACGCAACCGAGGCATGTCGGGTGCGCCGCATTTCATGGTTTTACGGCTGCTTCGCAGCCGAGCGGGAGCAAGCGCCCTCGCCACAGGGTTCTGTGCAGGTAAATTAGATATGTAAACGCGACACGGAAATGTCGTAGATCGGAATGTTCGCCCTCTAACAGTGCGTTTTTAGCTCAAGTTCGTTAGGCTAGCCGCCATTTTGCGTCCGCGACCCACAAGGTTGCTTCGCGCTAAAGGGTCAGTCCTATGCGGACCGACAGCATTTCCCTCACCCATAAAGGGAAATCCCTCTCTAAATTCCGATTCAGTAGTGTGGTATTTCCTTAATGAAAGTGTTGAAAGGCCAGGACATCCTGGCACTTGGTTTTATGACGTTTGCCCTGTTCGTCGGGGCTGGCAACATCATCTTCCCGCCTATCGTCGGTTTGCAGTCCGGGCCTCATGTCTGGATGGCGGCGCTGGGCTTTCTGATCACCGCGGTCGGTCTGCCGGTGATTACCGTCGTGGCCCTGGCCAAGGTCGGCGGCGCCATGGATGCCTTGAGCAGTCCCATCGGCAAAGTCGCTGGCGGCTTGCTGGCCGCTGCATGCTACCTCGCGGTTGGTCCGCTGTTCGCGACGCCGCGCACTGCGACCGTATCGTTCGAAGTGGGCCTGGCGCCGCTGACCGGCGAAAGCCCGCTGGCGCTGTTTCTCTATAGCTCGGTGTACTTCCTGCTGGTGTTCTTCATCTCGCTCTACCCGGGCCGCTTGCTGGATACCGTTGGACGGTTTCTCGCACCGCTGAAGATCATCGCCCTGGCGGTTCTCGGCATTGCCGCGTTTGCTTTGCCTGCCGGTGATATCGGCGTGGCGACGCCTGAGTATGTCGCAGCACCGTTCTCCCAGGGCTTCATCAATGGTTACCTGACCATGGATACCCTCGGTGCGCTGGTGTTCGGCATTGTCATCGTCAACGCCATCCGCTCCCGCGGCGTCGAGTCGCCGGTGTTGATCACCCGCTACGCGATCATTGCCGGGCTGATCGCCGGCGTCGGTCTGGCGCTGGTGTATGTCAGCCTGTTCCGTCTCGGTTCGGGCAGCCATGAAGTGGCTGCCGGCGCGACCAACGGTGCGGCGGTATTGCACGCTTACGTTCAACACACTTTTGGTTCGTTGGGCAGCGGTTTCCTTGCGGTGCTGATCTCGCTGGCCTGCCTGGTCACGGCGGTCGGTCTGACCTGCGCCTGCGCCGAATACTTCAGCCGTGTGCTGCCGCTGTCCTACAAAACATTGGTCATTATCCTGGCCGTGTTTTCCCTGTTTGTGTCCAATCTGGGCCTCACCAAGCTGATCGCGTTCTCGATCCCGGTACTCACCGCGATCTACCCGCCGTGCATCGCGCTGGTCGCCCTGAGTTTCTGCAAGGACTTCTGGCATGAACAGGGGCGCATCGTCGGTCCGGTGATGCTGGTGTCGTTCATCTTCGGTCTGATCGACGCGCTCAAGGGCGCGGGTCTGGCGGACTGGATGCCGACGCAACTGGCTCACTTGCCGCTGAGCGAGCAAGGCCTGGCGTGGCTGGTGCCATCGGTCATGACGCTGGTGGTTGCAGTGGTATGCGACCGCCTGCTGGGTAAACGCGAAGAAGCCCTGGCTTAAGTCGCTTCATGCCCGCCACAAGCGGGTCTTGAGCTATAACAGAAATGCCCCGTATCAATCGATACGGGGCATTTTTTATGCGCGTGATGCAGTGCCTTTTTTTGTGAGCTAACGTCGAAACACTGCAAATCCCCTGCGGGAACCTCCGCAAACACATCACAAGGACCTGCATGTCGTTCATCCACGCCAACCTGATCCACATTCTCGCCGCCGCCTGGTTTGTCATCTGTTGGGGCGGCTATACCCGCTATGCGACATGGAAGGGCCGCGACACCGCGTGCCTGGCCAGTGTGCTGCACCTGTACCGCGAAGACTGGATGCGCCGCATGCTGCTGCGCGACAACCGTATCGCCGACGCCAGCGTGGTCGGCAACCTGGAACGCAACGCTTCGTTCTTCGCCTCGAGCACGCTGATTATCCTGGCTGGCATTCTCACCGTGCTGGGCGCGTCGGAACGGGCCGTGTCGTTGCTGGCGGATATCCCGATGGTGCAGCAGGCCTCCCAGGGGATGTCCGAGATCAAGTTGCTGTGCCTGGCGCTGGTGTTTGTGTATGCGTTCTTTACGTTCAGCTGGTGCATGCGCCAATACAACTTCGCGGCCATTCTGATCGGTTCGGCACCCATGGTCGGCGAGCGCCATGTCTCGGAGCAGGAGCGTAAAGCGTTTGCGGCCCGGGCGGCGCGTGTCATCTCGATGGCCGCCAACCAGTTCAACTTCGGCCTGCGCTCCTATTACTTCGGCATGACCATGCTGGCCTGGTTCGTCAGCCCCTGGTTGTTCATGTTGATGAGTGCCGGCGTAGTGCTGGTGCTCTATCGCCGGGAGTTTCATTCCGACGTTCTCGACGTGATGGTCTATACCCCTACAGAGGCGCCCTTGCCTGAAGCGAACAAAGAGGCTGCTTGATGAGTATTCCGTTCTGGTGTGTGTTGATCAGCGCCTTGCTGATTTACGTGGCCCGCATGCCGGTGGCCAAGGCCATGAAAGATCAGGGTGGTTACAACAATCACCTGCCTCGCCAGCAGCAGGCCCAACTCACCGGCTTCGGTGCCCGCGCGGTAGCGGCCCATCAGAACTGCTTCGAAGCCTTCATATTGTTCGCGGTGGGGGTGTTGATGGCGCACACCACGCAGACGGCGGGATGGCTGATTGACTCGCTGGCAATCATCTTTGTGATCACGCGAGTCATTTACTTACTGTGCTATTGGGGCGATCTCGCCTGGCAACGAAGTCTGGTGTGGGTTGTCGGGCTAGTGTGTTCGTTGCTACTGATGATTAGTCCGACTTTTAGAACTATTTTGCTCTAGCAGGGCAAATGACAGGCAAAAGAAAACCCGCACTTGGCGGGTCTTCTTTATCACGCTAAAAACTGATTTAGTTTTTAGGTGCTTCTTTCACAGCGGCTTCGTTCGATTCAGCCTGAGCTTTGGCGGCTTCGGCGTTTTCTTTCGCTGCGTCGTTCACTTTATCCTGAGCTTTGTTCATGTCTTGCTGAGCCTGCTCAGCATGTTCGTTGGCTTCTTGAGCTTTGTCCTCGGATTTTTTATCGCAGGCTGCGAGACCGAGGGAAGCGGTCAACATCAAGGCAATAGCTAAAGTCTTACGCATGGGGTGTTTCTCCTTATGGAAAATATCTACTTGGCCTTTCGAGCACAGCCAACAGGGTTAAGTTCCTCAATTCGTTCAGATATATAAGATAATTCCCACGGGAACTTTTACCGAATCCGCCTAGTGCGGTGTCGGAATACTAAGAAGAGTTTTTATCAAATGGCCGAAAACCCCGTTTTTGAGCGTGCGACGCGATTTTTATCGGCATTGCGACACTGTCAGGTACTCGGGCTGCGAGTTCACAGCGTCAGCAGTGGCGGGCTTACCGTGATTCTGCCGTACAGCCCGCAAATCATCGGTAACCCGCAAACCGGCGTGATCCACGGCGGTGCGCTGACGACCTTGATGGACACCGCGTGTGGCATGTCCACCCTTTGCGTGTTGCCCGAGTTCGAAGTCTGCCCGACCCTCGATCTGCGCATCGACTACATGCACGCGGCCGAGCCGCACAAGGATGTGTATGGCTTTGCCCAGTGCTATCGGGTCACCACGGACGTGATCTTCGCCCGTGGTTTTGCCTATCAGGATGATCCCGAACAGCCTATCGCCCATGTGGTGGGCACGTTCATGCGCATGGGCAAGGGCGTCAAAGGCACCAAAGGCTTCGGTGGCGCCATCGCCGGAGGGGCGAAATGATCGACAACTTCAAGGAACAACTGCAACAGGCCCATGAGCAGGGCGACTACGCCGCGCTGCTGCACCTGATTCCCTACGCCAAACTGATCGGCGTCGAATGCTCGCGGGTCGGGGATGACCTGCTGTTTCGCCTCCCGGCGAACAAGGACAACATTGGTAACCCTTTGCTGCCGGCAATTCATGGTGGTGTGATTGCCGGGTTCATGGAGCTGTCCGCCGCGCTGCACCTGCTGATTCTCACCGGTTCGCCGGGCGTGCCGAAGATCATCGACTTTTCCCTCGACTACCTGCGCACGGGGCAGTTTCGCGACACCTGGGCCAGATGCCAGGTGTGTCGTCAGGGTCGACGTGTCGCAAACGTGGCGGTAACCGCCTGGCAAAGCACCGAAGCCGAGCCAATTGCCACCGCCCGTGCCCACTTCAAAATCGATGAGCCCTTGAAATCCTGATCCGAGCCCCCAACTTTGATGACAACCCGCCGCCGACCCTGAAGGTCGCGGCCACTGCCATCTGATTGGAGTTTGATGACCATGAGTGTGGAAACTCAAAAGGAAACCCTGGGCTTCCAGACCGAGGTGAAGCAACTGCTGCACCTCATGATCCATTCGCTGTATTCCAACAAGGAAATCTTCCTTCGCGAATTGATCTCGAACGCCTCTGACGCTGTCGACAAATTACGTTTCGAAGCCCTGTCCAAGCCTGAGTTGCTGGAAGGTGGCGCCGAACTGAAAATCCGTGTGAGCTTCGACAAGGACGCTAAAACCGTCACCCTCGAAGACAACGGTATCGGCATGAGCCGTGAAGATGCGATCACGCACCTGGGCACGATTGCCAAATCCGGCACCGCCGATTTCATGAAACACCTGTCTGGCGATCAGAAAAAAGATTCGCACCTGATCGGTCAATTTGGCGTGGGTTTCTACTCCGCATTCATCGTCGCCGACAAAGTTGACGTGTTCAGCCGTCGTGCCGGTGCTGCCGCCAGCGAAGGCGTGCACTGGTCGTCGAAGGGCGAAGGCGATTTTGAAGTGGCCACCGTCGAGAAAGCCGAGCGCGGCACTCGCATCGTGTTGCACCTGAAGTCCGGTGAGGACGAGTTCGCCGATGGCTGGCGCCTGCGCAACATCATCAAGAAGTACTCCGACCACATCGCTTTGCCAATCGAGTTGCCGAAAGAAGTGGCCGCCGCCGAGGGTGAAGAGAAGCCAGCCGTTGAGTGGGAAACCGTCAACCGCGCCAGCGCCCTGTGGACCCGTCCTCGCACCGAGATCAAGGACGAGGAATATCAGGAGTTCTACAAGCACATCGCTCATGACTTCGAAAACCCGCTGAGCTGGAGCCACAACAAGGTCGAAGGCAAGCTCGAGTACAGCTCGCTGCTTTATGTTCCGACCCGTGCTCCGTTCGACCTGTACCAGCGTGAAGCGCCGAAAGGCCTGAAGCTGTATGTGCAGCGTGTGTTCGTGATGGATCAAGCCGAGTCGTTCCTGCCGCTGTACCTGCGCTTCATCAAAGGCGTGGTCGATTCCAATGACCTGTCGCTGAACGTGTCGCGGGAAATCCTGCAGAAAGACCCGATCATCGATTCCATGAAGTCGGCGCTGACCAAGCGTGTTCTGGACATGCTGGAAAAACTGGCGAAAAACGAGCCTGAGCAATACAAGGGCTTCTGGAAAAATTTCGGTCAGGTCATGAAAGAAGGCCCGGCAGAAGACTTCGCCAACAAAGAGAAAATCGCCGGCTTGCTGCGTTTCGCGTCCACTCAGGGTGAAGAAGGGGAGCAGGTCGTGGGTCTGGCCGAGTACCTGGCTCGCGCCAAGGAAGGTCAGGACAAGATTTACTACCTGACTGGCGAAACTTACGCGCAAGTCAAAAACAGCCCGCACCTGGAAGTCTTCCGCAAGAAAGGCATCGAAGTGCTGCTGTTGACCGATCGTATTGACGAGTGGCTGATGAGCTACCTCAGCGATTTCGACGGCAAGAGCTTCGTTGACGTGGCGCGCGGTGACCTGGACCTGGGCAACCTGGACTCGGAAGAGGACAAGAAGGCCGCGGAAGAAGTCGCCAAGTCCAAAGAGGGTCTGGTCGAGCGTCTGAAAACTGCACTGGGTGATTCGGTTGCTGAAGTGCGGGTTTCCCACCGTCTGACCGACTCTCCGGCGATTCTGGCTATCGGCGAACAGGACCTGGGCCTGCAGATGCGCCAGATCCTCGAAGCCAGTGGTCAGAAGGTTCCGGATTCGAAGCCGATCTTCGAGTTCAACCCGGCCCACCCGCTGATCGAGAAACTCGACAACGAGCAGAGCGACGAGCGCTTCGGCGACCTGTCGCACATTCTCTTCGATCAGGCGGCCCTGGCGGCCGGCGACAGCTTGAAAGACCCGGCCGCGTATGTGCGCCGCCTCAACAAGCTGCTGGTTGAACTGTCGGTTTAACGGCGTTGTACAAAAAAACCCGCTTCGGCGGGTTTTTTTATTCCTGGGCTTTAGCGGGCGGGGGGCAGTTCGATCCGCTCAACTTCCCCGGGCACCGTCGGCCAATCCCCGGCTGCCCAGCGCCGACGGGCTTCATCGATAGCCGCCGGATCGCTTGCCACAAAATTCCAGTTGATCCTTCGTGGCCCATCCAGCGGCGCACCACCCAACAGCACCGCATGACAGTCGCTCTCGGCGAACAACGTCATCTCTTCCCCCGCAGGCAGCACCACCAGCGCATGGGGGTCTATCAGCTCGCCATCGAGCTGCAATTCGCCGCTCAACACGTACAGCGCCCGTTCTTCATGCTCGGTGGGAATCAGCAGCGTGGTCGCTGTCTGCAGGTTCAGTTCCGCGTACAGCGTAGGAGAAAGCACCGGCACCGGCGATTCCAGGCAGAAGCCTGACCCGGCGATCATCCGGATCTTCACCCCGAGGTTGTCGCTGACCGGCAGTGTGGCCGCCGGATGGTGGCTGTAGTGTCCCGGTCCCTGCTCATGTTCCTTTGGCGATGCCAGCCAGATCTGCAAGCCGTGCATCGTGAATCCGCTGTCCTTCAATGCCTGGGGCGTGCGCTCGACGTGGGCAATCGCGCTGCCGGCGGTCATCCAGCTGACGTCTCCGGCCTCTACCACCTGATCGGAACCGAGGCTGTCCTTGTGCTGGATTTTTCCTTCGAACAAGTAGGTGAGGGTCGATAGACCGATGTGCGGATGCTGACGGATGTTCATGCCTTTGCCCGCTGGATAACGGGTTTCGAGCATGTGGTCGAAAAACACAAAAGGCCCGACGCTGCGGCATTTGGCTGACGGTAGCGGACGAAGAATCGGCTGGCCTTCAACATCTTCGGCGCGGGGGCGGATCACGAGGGGAGTGTTCATGGTGCATTCCAGGCTGAGCGGGTGACGCGTGGAGCATAACCCGCTTGCCCGGCCCTTGCCGCTATTGGCTGAACGCGCCTTCGGACAGATGGGTTTCGATGCTGACTTCAGTGGTGGTCATCAGCTTGTGCACAGGGCAACGGTCAGCCACGCGGTGCAGTTCGTCACGTTGCGCGTCGGTGAGCACACCTTTGAGGGTCAGTTTGACGTGCAAGACATATTTGCCTTTCTGTTCTTCGCTGTTGTCGCGTTTGACCTCGACACCAACACCCGTCAGCGGAATGTCTTTTTTCTTCGCGTACAGCTTCAGGGTCAGGGCCTTGCACGCGCCGAGCGCTGCGTCGAAGTAATCATGTGGCTCGGGTGCCGAGCCTTCACCGCCGGCGGAAGTCGGCACATCGGCAAAGAGTTCGTGGTCATCGATTTGTACGCTGTGACGATAACCTTCGGCGGAAACGGTATTGACGGTGACTGTCATGGGAAACCTCGGCAGTAGGAAAAGTCATTCGATCAAAAAAGACCTTGAAGGTATAGAGCATTCCTCCTGATACGCGTTCCACTTTCTTGTTTGAAGCAATTGCAATTCCCTGTGGCGAGGGAGCTCGCTCCCGCAGGACTGTGTAGCAGTCCCTTTTTTTGGGGGCGCTTCGCAACCCGGCGGGAGCAAGCTCCCTCGCCACAGGTTACTTTGCGTCAGGCGAAAAAAAGCCCCGCATTAGCGAGGCTTCTTGTGTCGATCCGGATCAGCTGCCTTTGACAGCCTTGCCGTTGACCTTGCCGTCGAGGAGCATGATGTTGTACTCCTTGCCGTCGGTTTCGACCTGTTGCAGGCGGACCAGCAGGTAATCCCAGTCCTTGGCGAACCACAGCACGGTGATGCGCTTGCTTTGTGTCGGATCGCGCACGCGCTCGACCTTGATCGCGTCGATCTGGCCAGCCTTGGTGTCGACTTTTTCCGAACCCAGCACGCGGAAGTCATAGGTATCGACTTCACCATCATCGACCACCTGATAGCTCATGCTTTTCTTGCCGGCGGCCACGTCGTGTTGCAGGGCCAGCTGATAGGTGGATTTGTCGACCATGCCGCGGTTGAGCGGAATGTTGACGGCGTCACCACGATCGGTGCCGGTGACCTTTTTGGTGGTCCAGTCGAAATCCAGGTCGGCCTTTTTGGCTTTGCCCAGGCCCCCGCGTTCAAAGTGGTAGGACTGTGGCAGCAGGGTGTCCTTGTCCAGGGTCAGGGTGCTTTCTTCGGTCAGGCTGGCGATCATCATCGAGGCCTTGAAGCTGAGCTTCCAGACGCCGTTGGCTTCCTTGGTCAGGCTGCGCTCGGCAGTGCCACTCATTGGAAGCTGCTTCCAGTCGGCGGTGTAGCTGGCGGAGAAGGGTTGAAGTTCTGTGGCCTGCGCGAAAGGCAGGGCAAGCAGAGCGCAAGCGAAGAGCAGGGCGCGACGCATAAAATCTCCTAGGTTCGAATCAAGTGGCCGCTGGCCGCGAGTAACTTGCCATCCAGTAAAGCACCTTGTTCACCGAGAGATAAACGACCTTCGGCAAACCAGCGTACGGCCATCGGGTAGATCAGGTGTTCCTGGGTGTGAACTCGCTGCGCCAGACTCTGCGGCGAATCATGCAACTCTACCGGTATTACTGCCTGTACGACCAGTGGTCCGCCATCGAGTTCCTCGGTGACAAAGTGCACGGAACAGCCGTGTTCAGTGTCGCCGGCCTCCAGCGCGCGCTGATGAGTGTGTAACCCTTTGTATTTGGGTAGCAGCGAGGGATGGATGTTGAGCAGGCGTCCCGCGTAGTGGCGCACGAAGTCAGCGCTGAGGATGCGCATGAAACCGGCCAGGACCACGAGTTTGGGATTGAAGGCGTCGATCAGTTCGATCAGCGCGGCATCGAAGGCTTCGCGGCCTTCGAACGCCTTGTGATCCAGGGAGCGGGTGTCGATGCCCGCATCCCTGGCACGTTGCAGGCCGTAGGCGTCGGCGCGGTTGGAAATCACCGCGGCGATGCGGACCGGGCTGTCGCCGGTCCGCGTGCTGTCGATCAGGGCCTGCAAGTTACTGCCGGTGCCGGACAACAGCACCACCACATCACAGGTCTGAGACATCAATGAGCCTTGAGGTTCTTCAGTTCAACCTGGGCCGCGCCTTCGGCAGCGGTGGCGATCTGGCCGATGACCCAAGGCTGCTCGCCCGCTTCACGCAGTACGTTCAGCGCGGTTTCAACGTGCTCTTGAGCCACGCAGATCACCATGCCAACGCCGCAGTTCAGCACGCGGTGCATTTCGTTTTCGTCGACGTTGCCTTTCTCTTGCAGCCAGTCGAACACGGCAGGGCGAGTCCAGCTTGCAACGTCAACCACCGCTTGAGCGCCTTTTGGCAGCACGCGCGGGATGTTGTCCAGCAGGCCGCCGCCCGTGATGTGGGCCATGGCTTTGACGGCGCCGGTGTCCTTGATCAGCTTCAACAGCGGCTTCACGTAGATGCGGGTCGGGGCCATCAGCAGGTCGGTCAGCGGCTTGCCGTCGAGCTGGATGTTTTCGATGTCGGCACCGGACACTTCGATGATCTTGCGGATCAGCGAGTAGCCGTTGGAGTGCGGGCCGGAAGACGGCAGGGCGAGCAGGGCATCGCCGGCAGCGACTTTCGAACCGTCGATGATTTCGGATTTTTCCACGACGCCGACGCAGAAGCCGGCCAGGTCGTAGTCTTCGCCTTCGTACATGCCCGGCATTTCAGCGGTTTCGCCGCCCACCAGGGAGCAACCGGACAGTTCGCAGCCTGCGCCGATACCGGTCACGACCTGGGTCGCGGTTTCAACGTTGAGTTTGCCGGTGGCGTAGTAGTCGAGGAAGAACAGCGGCTCGGCGCCGCAGACCACCAGGTCATTCACGCACATGGCCACCAGGTCGATGCCGATGCTGTCGTGCTTGTTCAGGTTCAGCGCCAGACGCAGCTTGGTGCCGACGCCGTCAGTGCCGGAAACCAGCACAGGCTGCTTGTAGCCGGCCGGGATTTCGCAGAGGGCGCCGAAACCGCCCAGGCCGCCCATGACTTCCGGGCGCGCAGTGCGCTTGGCGACGCTCTTGATGCGTTCGACCAATGCTTCACCGGCGTCGATGTCTACACCGGCGTCCTTGTAGCTCAGGGAGGGTTGCTTGCTCATGATCCAGGCCTTTAGGGGGGATTCAGGGGTAACGACCGAGTCCAGTGGGACCGCCGAAACAAACGAAGGGCATGTGCCTTGCGCGAATTTCAGGGTGCCCGGCTGTTGCCGGTCTGCGAAGGCGCGCGATTTTATCAGGCTTGAGGGGCAGCGGCCATCCTCAGGCCGACAGCAGGGGCATATCGATACAAAAAAACCACGATTGCCCGTGTTGGTCGCCTCCCGCTTGGCTGTATAAGGTATCGCGATTAACCGTCTATCGTTATGGCAGTGCGAAAAACTTAACCGGGACGCGTGAATGTTTTACGTCGGGCGATGGTCACAGCCTTGCTCGATTGTCTTCATGCGGTCAGTTCCAGCCGCCCTTGTCGTCAGGAATCTTCCATGCGTTTTTTCAGATCATTGTTTGTGGGCTGTTTGTCTCTGGCCAGCCTGGCGAGTCATGCCGAAACCGTCAAAAGCCTTTATCAGGTGCGCGAGCCTGTCACCAGTCAGGCGCCAGAAGAGCGTGATCAAGCCACCCAGCGCGCGCTCGACACGCTGGTGTTGCGCCTGACCGGCGATCCCAAGGCCGGGCAAAGTCCGGGGTTGGCGGCCATTCGCAAGGACCCGCAGCAGATCATCAGCCAGTACGGTTTCGAAGCCGGTCCGCCGGAAGTGCTGAAGGTGGATTTCGACCCGGCCAGCACCGAGCAGGCGTTGCGCCGTGCCGGGCTGTCGCTGTGGGGCGCGAACCGGCCATCGATCCTGACGTGGTGGCTGAACGACTCAACCGAAGGTTCGAGCCTGGTGGGTGATGGCCAGGCCAGTGCGGCGCCACTGCGTCGCGCGGCACAACACCGTGGTCTGCCGCTGCGCCTGCCACTGGCGGACCTGAGCGAGCAACTGGTCGCCACCGCGCCGAATCTTGAAGGCACCGATGCGACGCCGTTGCGCGGCGCATCGGATCGCTACAATGCTGACGCCTTGCTGGCCGTGCATGCCCGTGAAGAGG
This sequence comes from Pseudomonas sp. NFX71, assembly GCF_048079215.1. Lineage (NCBI taxonomy): Bacteria > Pseudomonadati > Pseudomonadota > Gammaproteobacteria > Pseudomonadales > Pseudomonadaceae > Pseudomonas > Pseudomonas sp. NFX71. Next base: position 3,780,158 of record NZ_CP182230.1, read on the forward strand.
GTGGTCAGTGGCAGGCCAAATGGCATTTGTGGCTGGGCGATCAGAAGGAAGCGGGCAGCGTGCAGGGCGCGGATCAGGCCGCGGTCGCCGATGCGGTACTGCTCGCGGTCAGTCAGCGCCTGGCGCCCCGCTTTGTGGTCAAGCCCGGCAGTTCGGGCGAGCAGTTGCTGGAAGTGCAGGGCATGAACCTGGAGCGTTACGCGACACTTGGGCGTTTGCTGGAGCCGTTTGGCGCGCGCCTGCAGAGTGTTGACGCTGACCGGGCTCTCTACCGGGTCAATGGCAGCGCCGAACAGTTGCGGTCGCAGTTGTCGCTGGCGAAGTTGCAAGAGGTTCCGGCGGGTGAGGCCCCGGCACCGAGCGTGCCTGTTCAGCCGGTGGCCCAGGGTTCGGCGCCTGCTGTCGCGCCACCGCCCGCACCGGTGCCGCAGTTGCGTTTCCGTTGGTAAGGTTTTCTTTCTTTATATAGATGCATATGGAGTGGTACATGGCCGATACGCGGCGTTGGTTCTGGTTGGGTGGGGTGGTTCTGCTCTGCGCGTTTATCTGGCTGTTGCATCCGATTCTCACGCCGTTTCTGGTGGCGCTGCTGTTGGCCTATTTGTTCGACCCGCTGGTGGATCGGCTGGAAAAGGCCGGTCTGTCCCGGACCTGGGGCGTAGTGGCGGTGTTCGCGCTGTTCACCTTGATCTTCACCACCTTGTTGCTGGTGCTGGTGCCGATGCTCGCCAAGCAGTTGTTTCGCTTGTATGAACTGGCGCCGCAGATGCTCGACTGGTTGCAGCACACCGCATTGCCATGGGCGCAATCGAAGTTCGGGTTGTCGGATGGTTTCTGGAAGTTCGACAAGCTCAAGGCGGCGATCAGCGAACACATGGGCCAGACCACCGACATCGTCGGCGTGGTGCTGAGTCAGGCGACTGCATCGGGCCTTGCATTGATCGGATGGCTGGCCAATCTGGTGCTGATCCCGGTGGTGAGCTTTTATCTGTTGCGGGACTGGGACCTGATGATGGCCAAGATCCGCAGCCTGTTGCCTCGTGACCGGGAAGAGCGCGTGGTGATCCTGGCGGGCGAATGCCATGAAGTGCTCGGCGCGTTCGTGCGCGGGCAATTGCTGGTGATGGTGGCGCTGGGCGTGATCTATTCGGCGGGCCTGATGCTGGTAGGGCTCGAGCTGGGGCTGCTGATCGGGATGATCGCCGGCCTGGCGGCGATTGTGCCGTACATGGGGTTTGTCATCGGGATAGGTGCGGCGCTGATTGCCGGCCTGTTCCAGTTCGGTGGCGACTTGTACCCCATGGTTGGCATCGTCGCGGTGTTCATGGTTGGCCAGGCGCTGGAGGGCATGGTGCTCACACCGTTGCTGGTGGGCGACCGGATCGGTCTGCACCCGGTGGCGGTTATCTTTGCGATCCTGGCCGGTGGTGAGCTGTTCGGTTTTACCGGCGTGCTGCTGGCGCTCCCGGTGGCGGCGGTGATTATGGTTCTTGTGCGCCATGTGCATGATTTGTATAAAGATTCGGATATCTACGGTGGCGTCGACGAACCTGAGCTCTAGAGGTCTTCGATGACGCGTCGCGGGCAGCCTGGTCCAGTGCCAGGCTGGCCTCTGTCCCATGGGCGGCTGTCACATGCGCCGCCAAAGAAACGCTCATGAAACCAGTGCGATAACGCAAACCTTTGATTTTGCTTATGGTCTGTCGCATTGTGCGGCCAGCTTCACGGGTATAAACTTCGCAAACTTTACACAGAGGCCACTAACGGTTCCTTTGGAACTGTTCAGTCAGCATGAAACCGATTCAGCTGCCCCTAGGTGTGCGTCTGCGTGATGACGCTACCTTTATCAATTACTACCCAGGCGCCAATGCCGCTGCACTCGGCTATGTCGAGCGGCTGTGCGAAGCCGACGCCGGCTGGACCGAAAGCCTGATTTATCTCTGGGGCAAGCACGGGGTAGGGCGTACGCATTTGTTGCAGGCGGCCTGCTTGCGCTTCGAACAGATGGGTGAGACGGCGGTGTATCTGCCACTGGCCGAGTTGATGGATCGCGGCATCGAAATTCTCGACAACCTCGAACAGTACGAACTGGTCTGCCTGGATGATCTGCAGGCGGTGGCCGGCAAGGCGGACTGGGAAGAGGCGTTGTTCCATCTGTTCAATCGCCTGCGTGACAGCGGTCGGCGCCTGCTGATTGCCGCATCGACGTCACCGCGTGAACTGCCGGTGAAGCTGGCGGACCTGAAATCCCGACTCACGCTGGCGCTGATCTTCCAGATGCGACCGCTGTCCGACGAAGACAAATTGCGCGCCCTGCAACTGCGTGCGTCCCGTCGCGGATTGCACCTGACCGACGAAGTCGGACATTTTATCTTGACCCGTGGCACTCGCAGCATGAGTGCGCTGTTCGAGCTGCTTGAGCGTCTCGATCAGGCCTCCCTTCAAGCTCAGCGCAAGCTGACCATTCCGTTTCTAAAAGAGACGCTGGGCTGGTAAAGCCCAAGTCCTACAAGGCTTTTGGCATATTTCAGGCGCCAAAAAGTTCGCGTTCCTACAGGGTGTAGGCAGCGCAAGCGTCTAAATGGGGCTTAAGCGCTTAGATGGAAACGCGAAACCGGAAAGTCACATAAAGTTCGATTGAATTTGCAAATGAGGATGATAGCGGGCATAGTCTCGGCTTCTTTACAACTATCAGCCACGGTCGTGCCCATGCTAAATCGCTTTGCACCCCTCGTGCCTCTCGCACTCGTCACCCTGTTGTTCGGTTGCGCTGCCCACTCTCCAGTGTCGGAGCAAGCGCCTCAACAGCAGGTAAAAAATTCAGTTACTGCGCAATCCTCTTCCGTTCTTTTCCAGGAAGAGCTGGCCACCGATAAAGAGCTGGCTGACTTCGCCGACGGCAAGTCGTACCAGCTTCCGGTGCTCGCCGACAGCATCCTTGAGCGTGGCATGTCCCTGATCGGTACCCGTTACCGTTTCGGCGGCACCTCCGAGGCGGGTTTTGATTGCAGCGGTTTCATCGGTTACCTGTTCCGGGAAGAGGCCGGCATGAACCTGCCGCGCTCAACTCGCGAAATGATCAACGTGGACGCGCCGCTGGTTGCTCGCAGTGCGCTCAAGCCGGGCGATCTGCTGTTCTTCGCCACCAATGGCCGCCGCGGTCGTGTCAGTCACGCCGGGATCTACCTCGGTGACAACCAGTTCATCCACTCCAGCAGCCGCAAAAGCGGTGGGGTCCGGGTCGATAGCCTGGGCGACAGCTACTGGAGCAAGACCTTCATCGAAGCCAAGCGCGCACTCGCGATGGCCCCGACCGTGGTCACGGCACGCAAGTAATGCTTGATCCTGTCGCCACGTCAGTGGCGACAAAAAGCCTCTCTGCAACAGAGTAGGCGGATAGTTTGTAAGGCGAACTTAAAGTCTTACTTGAAGTTTGCCGCATAGCCGCTAGAATCCTGATCTATTATTGATGGCAAACCGCCTGCGTCCTGCGCAGGCGGTTTTCTTTTCTGCCCTGTCGGCAGAAAAAAGCCGCAGCCAGATCAGGATGTTCTGCTTATGACGATGTCGGCCCGCCTCGCACTCATGTTCTTCGCAGCGCTGCTCAGCGCCTGCGCCAGCCGTACACCGCCACCTGCGCCGGTGGTTCGTGCGCCGATTGTTTTCGGGTCACCCCAACCCTTTTCCCCTGAGGCCGAAGACGTGCTGTTTCGCGCGTTGGGTCTGGTGGGCACGCCTTATCGCTGGGGCGGCAACACGCCGGATTCCGGGTTCGATTGCAGCGGCCTGATCGGTTATGTCTACCGTGACGTCACCGGCATCTCGCTGCCGCGCACCACCCGCGAGATGATCAGCATGCAAGCGGCCAGTGTCGGCAAGGAAGGCCTGCAAACCGGCGACCTGATTTTCTTCGCCACCAATGGCGGCTCTCAGGTCAGCCATGCCGGGATCTACGTCGGTGAAGGCCGCTTCGTCCATGCGCCAGCCACGGGCGGCACGGTGAAACTCGACAGCTTGTCCAAAGCTTATTGGCAGAAAGCCTACCTCAGCGCCAAACGTGTCCTGCAACCTGAGCATCTGGCGCGTAACCCTTGATTCGCAGAGGTCGTCATGACCGCTCGCACGCTCAATCTCGATGATTCCCTGTATCAATACCTGCTCGACGTTTCCCTGAGGGAAACGCCGCTGCTCAAGCGTTTGCGCGATGAAACCCAGGCCCTGCCGATGGCGCGCTGGCAGGTGGCGCCGGAGCAGGGGCAATTCCTCGCATTGCTGGTAAAACTCACCGGTGCCAGGCGCCTGCTGGAAGTCGGCACCTTCACCGGTTACAGCGCGTTGTGCATGGCGGCGGCGTTGCCGGATGGCGGTTCACTGATCTGCTGTGACATGCCTGGTGACTACAACGCCACGGCGCGCCGTTACTGGCAGGAAGCAGGGCTCGCCGAACGAATTGACCTGCGCCTGGCGCCTGCGCTGGAAACCCTGGCTCAGTTGGATCAGCCCGGACAATTCGATTTGATGTTCATTGATGCCGACAAGGCCAACTATCCGGCCTACCTGGAGCACGCGCTGCGTCTGCTGCGCGTTGGAGGCCTGGCAGTGTTCGATAACACCCTGTGGAGCGGGCGGGTGCTGGAGCAGAATCCCGAGAGCGAAGACACCCGAGCCATCCAGGCGCTTAATCTCGCCTTGAAGGATGATGCTCGTGTGGATCTGTCGCTGTTGCCGTTGGGCGATGGATTGACGCTTTGCCGCAAGCGCTAAACGCGGTCCCCTGTGGGAGCGAGCCTGCTCGCGATAGCGGTGCGCCAGGTACATCAATGTCGGATGTGCTGACCCTATCGCTAGCAGGCTTGCTCCCACAGGTCTTGCGTGTGGCAGCTACTTTGCCGCAGAAACCCGCCACACTTTGTTCCCCACATCATCCGCCACCAGCAAGCTACCCTGCTGATCGATCACCACACCCACCGGCCGACCCATGGCTTTCTCTTCGTCATTGAGGAAGCCCGTGAGTACATCAATCGGTTGCCCAATCGGCTTGCCGGCACTGAACGGTACGAAAATCACTTTGTAGCCACTGTGCGGTTTACGGTTCCACGAACCGTGCTGCCCAATGAATGCGCCTTCCTTGAATTGCGCTGGCAGCGAGTTGCCTTCAGCGAACGTCAGGCCCAGCGATGCGGTGTGCGGGCCGACCGCGTAGTCCGGCGCGATGGCCTTGGCGACCAGGTCCGGATTTTGCGGTTCGACGCGAATGTCGACGTGCTGGCCGTAATAGCTGTAAGGCCAGCCGTAGAATCCGCCGTCCTTCACTGAAGTGATGTAGTCCGGCACCAGGTCGCTGCCGATTTCATCCCGCTCGTTGACGGCCGTCCACAGTGCGCCGGTCTGCGGCTCCCAGGCCAGGCCATTTGGATTGCGAATCCCCGAGGCGAAGATCCGGTGATTGCCGGTGGCGCGATCCACTTCCCAGATCGCCGCGCGACCTTCTTCCTGGTCCATGCCGTTTTCGGCGACATTGCTGTTGGAACCCACCGTGACGTACAGCTTGCTGCCGTCCTTGCTGGCAATGACGTTTTTGGTCCAGTGGTGATTCAGTGTGCCGCCCGGCAGATCAACCACTTTGATCGGCTGCGACTTGATGGCCGTGTCGCCATTCTCATAGTGGAAGCGCAGCAAGCGATCCGTGTCGGCGACATACAGGTCATTGCCAACCAAGGTCATGCCGAAGGGCGAATTGAGGTTTTCCAGAAACACCGTACGGGTTTCGGCGATGCCGTCATGGTCCTTGTCCCGTAACAGCGTAATGCGATTCGGGCTCGGTACACCGGCACCGGCGCGGCCCATGACTTTCTTCATGACCCAGCCTTTAACGCCTTTGCCATCGTCGGGTTTGGGCGGCGCGTTGGTTTCGGCGACGAGCACGTCACCGTTCGGCAGCACGTACAGCCAGCGCGGATGATCGAGATCTTCGGCGAACGCCGCCACCTGGGTGCCCGCTGCGGTGGTGGGTTTCGCACCGTCCGGCCAGCCGATTGCCGGGGCGATGTTCACCGTCGGGATCAGGGTTTTGTTCGGTTCTGGCAATTTGGGTGACGGGCCGGTGCCGTCGGAGACTTGCAGGCTGGAGGTTTCACCGCAGGCGGCGAGCCCTCCGGCCAGGGCGATGACGAGAACGAACGGGGGCTTGTGCATGCTGATCTTCCCTATAAATGCAGTGACCTGATCAATAGAGAAGCGCACACCCGCGATGGTTCAACCGGTCAGCCGCGGGCTTCCTTGAACAGCACGGCGATGCCAGGATGATAGTTGCCCGTTTCATTACGCAACTTGCGGTAGGCATAGGGGAAATACCAGGCGACGGCGCAGGAGTGTTCCTTTTGCAGATCGTCGACCATGTCCTGGAGTTCTTCCGGGGTGGCGCCATGCTGGGCTTTTTGCGGTGCAACGAACAGGCAACCGAGTTTCAGGTCACTGGCGTAGCTGATTCGCCTGGCGTCGCTGGTGATATCGGCCAGCGCCTGTGTCAGGTTCAGGTTGTTGACCCGTGGCCAACGCTGCGTGGCTTGAAGGTAGGCGCGTTCTTCGCTGGTGGCGATGAACAGGTCGGCGCGGGCGTTGCGTTCGCCTTCCTCGTTCTGTTTGCGGGTCGGTGTCTGTTGCAGCGTGACCATTTCCGCGGTCCATGCGGCGGCGGAGAGCAAGCCGAGGTTGGCTTTTTCGTCGTACCAGTAAGGCGTGTCGTTATCGCCGCGCACGGCGTTGTAACGGTCGATACAGTCAAACCAGCGCTCCAGCACCGGGCGCAGGAATTCCAGCTTCGGATTGCTGATGATCATGCCTTGCATGTGGCTCACCCTTGTTATTGTGTTGTCAGGTTGTGGCGCTTTGATATCACTGCTGAGAGTGTGGCACAAGATTGGCGTCAGTTAATTGATCAACGGCAGTTAATCGCCCGACGGCGTCCCGGCTTTAATTGACGCTCCACCCCCAACCCTCTAACCTTCGCGGCTTGTTTCAGGTGCTCTGTGGCCTTGGTCGACAGAGTGAAACAGGGAAGCCGGTGAGTGCATTCGTTCCATTCATGAACAATCACGATCCCGGCGCTGCCCCCGCAACGGTAAATGAGTGAAGACTGAGCATTGTTGCCACTGTGTCGATATCGGCATGGGAAGGCGCGCAGTCAGGCGGAGTGCCGCTCATGAGCCCGGAGACCGGCCTGATCCATCCAGCGGCATCACGGTGGGCGATGCCAGGCTTCTTGCCGTCTATTCTTGTGCCTGCCCGCCGTTATCCAGCCTCAACGGAGAGCTCCCCATGACTGATACTCCCGATCGTGACGAACGCCATCTGGCGCGCATGCTGCGCAAAAAAGCCGTGATCGATGAACGCATCGCCAACTCGCCGAATGAATGCGGCCTGCTGCTGGTGCTGACCGGCAACGGCAAAGGCAAAAGCAGCTCGGCGTTCGGCATGCTCGCCCGCTCCCTGGGCCATGGCATGCAATGCGGCGTGGTGCAGTTCATCAAGGGCCGCAACAGCACGGGCGAAGAACTGTTTTTCCGGCGCTTTCCCGAGCAGGTGCGTTTTCATGTGATGGGCGAGGGCTTTACCTGGGAAACCCAGGACCGCCAACGCGACATCGCCGCCGCCGAAGCCGCCTGGGCAGTGTCCCGTGAACTGCTTCAGGATCCGTCGATTGGCCTGGTGGTGCTGGATGAACTGAACATTGCCCTCAAGCACGGTTACCTCGATCTCGATCAGGTGCTCAGCGACTTGCAGGCGCGGCCTCCGATGCAGCACGTGGTGGTCACTGGTCGCGGCGCCAAGCCGGAAATGATCGAACTGGCCGACACCGTTACAGAAATGGGCGTCATCAAGCACGCCTTCCAGGCCGGCATCAAAGCGCAAAAAGGCGTCGAATTGTGAGTCAACCACGTCATTGCCCGGCGGTCTTGATTGCCGCGCCGGCTTCCGGTCAGGGCAAGACCACCGTCACCGCCGCGCTGGCCCGTTTGCATCGCAATCAGGGGCGCAAGGTGCGCGTGTTCAAATGCGGTCCGGACTTTCTCGACCCGATGATTCTCGAGCGCGCCAGCGGTGCGCCGGTCTACCAACTGGACATGTGGATGGTCGGCGAGCAGGAAAGTCGTCGACTGTTGTGGGAAGCCGCCGATGAAGCCGATCTGATCCTGATCGAAGGCGTCATGGGGCTGTTTGACGGCACGCCGTCCAGCGCTGACCTGGCGCGGCATTTCGGTGTGCCGGTGCTCGGGGTGATCGACGGGACGGCGATGGCGCAGACCTTTGGTGCGCTGGCGTTGGGGTTGGCGAAGTATCAGCCGGACCTGCCGTTCGCTGGCGTGCTGGCCAACCGGGTGGGCACCTTGCGCCATGCGCAGTTGCTTGAAGGCAGCCTGACTGAAGGCTTGCGCTGGTACGGCGCATTGTCCCGGGAGACCGGGATTGAATTGCCGAGTCGGCACCTCGGTCTGGTTCAGGCCAGCGAGTTGAACGATCTCGACCTGCGTCTCGATGCGGCGGCCGAATCACTGGCCAACAGCTGTGACGTTGCGCTGCCGCCACCTGTGGAGTTCGCCGCTCCAGAAGTGATCGCCGCCGAACCGTTGCTGGCCGGTGTACGGATTGCCGTGGCCCGTGATGAAGCCTTCGCTTTCACCTACGGCGCGAGCCTGGATTTGCTGCGAGCCATGGGTGCCGAATTGTCATTCTTCTCGCCGATCCGCGACACGCAATTGCCGGAGGCTGACAGTCTCTATCTGCCGGGCGGTTACCCGGAATTGCACCATGTCGCGCTGGCACAGAACACCTCCATGCTTGGCGCCATTCGCGCTCACCATGCGGCGGGCAAACCGTTGCTGGCCGAGTGTGGCGGCATGCTGTATCTGCTCGATTCGCTGACCGATGTCGAAGGTACTCGCGCAAAACTGGTGGGGTTGCTGGCCGGTGATGCGGTGATGCAGAAACGGCTGGCGGCGCTGGCGTTGCAGGCGGTGGAATTGCCCGAAGGTTCGCTGCGCGGCCACACCTATCATCATTCGTTGACCAGCACCGAACTTGAGCCGATTGCCCGTGGCCTCAGTCCTAACGGCGGGCGCGGAGCGGAGGCGGTTTATCGGCAGGGGCGGATGACGGCTTCCTATGTGCATTTCTATTTCCCGTCCAATCCGAACGCTGTAGCTGCGCTGTTTGCGCCTGACCGTGAAGCTGCCATCGCTGGCAGGCCAGCTCCCACAGTTGACCGTGTATTACCTGAAGAAACGCAGATCCCTGTGGGAGCTGGCCTGCCAGCGATGAGGCCATGACCGACAACGCATTCAGTGAAGCCGAGCGGGAAGCAGTGTATCGCGCGATAGCCGAACGCCGCGACATGCGCCACTTCAGCGGCGGCACCGTCGAACCTGAGTTGCTCCGGCGACTGCTCGAAGCCGCGCATCAGGCCCCAAGCGTCGGCCTGATGCAGCCTTGGCGATTCATCCGCATCAGCGATCGCACCCTGCGCGGCAAGATCCAAGTGCTGGTGGAAGAAGAACGCATCCGCACCGCCGAAGCCCTCGGCGAACGCACCGACGAATTCATGAAGCTGAAAGTCGAAGGCATCAACGACTGCGCGGAAGTGTTGGTCGCCGCGCTGATGGACGACCGCGAACGCCACATTTTCGGCCGCCGCACCTTGCCCGAAATGGACATGGCCTCGTTGTCCTGCGCGATCCAGAACCTGTGGCTAGCCTCCCGCGCCGAAGGACTGGGCATGGGCTGGGTCTCTTTATTCGAACCGCAAGCCCTGGCCGACCTGCTGGGTTTGCCCGCAGGGGCCAAACCTTTGGCGATTCTTTGCCTCGGGCCGGTCAAGGAATTCTATCCGGCGCCGATGCTGGTACTCGAAGGCTGGGCGCAGGCGCGTCCGCTAAGCGAATTGCTGTATGAGAATTATTGGGGAGTGAGTCAATGAGTGTGGCGTTGTTGAGTGTCGCCGCAGTGGCGCTGGATGCGCTGCTGGGTGAACCCAAACGCTGGCATCCGCTGGTGGCGTTCGGCCGTTTTGCCGACCGCATCGAACAACGTTTCAATGGTGAAGGACGCGGCTGGCGCAGCCACGGCGTTACCGCCTGGGTGATCGCGGTCGTGCCGCTGACCTTGCTCGCCACGGCTTTTTCCTGGGCGCCTTATGTCGGCTGGATCGTCGAGATTCTCGCGCTCTATTGCGCCCTCGGCCTGCGTAGCCTCGGTGAACACGTCACGCCGGTGGCCACGGCGCTGCGCAGTGATGATCTGGAGGAAGCGCGCACGCGTGTCGGTTACCTGGTCAGCCGCCAGACCAGTGAGCTGGATAAAACCGAGGTCGCCCGCGCCGCCACCGAATCCGTCCTGGAGAACGGCAGCGACGCGGTGTTTGCCGCGCTGTTCTGGTTTGCAGTGGCCGGCGCGCCCGGAGTGGTGCTCTACCGATTGAGCAATACGCTGGATGCGATGTGGGGTTATCGCACCGAGCGCTTCGAACGTTTTGGCTGGGCCGCGGCGAAGATCGACGACGTGCTCAACTACATTCCTGCGCGACTGGTGGCGTTGACCTACGCGCTGCTGGGCAAAACCCGACTCGCCTTGAAATGCTGGCGCACCCAGGGTCCGACATGGGACAGTCCGAACGCCGGCCCGGTGATGGCCGCGGGTGCTGGTTCGCTGGGCGTCGAGTTGGGCGGGGCGGCGATTTATCACGGTGAACTGCATCAGCGTCCGCAACTGGGCGAAGGCGCGCCGGCGGACGCCGACTCCATCGACCGAGGCTGGCAATTGGTCCAGCGCGGGGTATGGTTATGGCTGCTGATTCTCTGCGTGGGGGCTGAATTCTATGCTTGAGCATGGTGGACGGTTGCGCAAGGCGGCGCTCGAATACGGCATCGCCGAAGCTGATTGGCTTGATCTGTCCAGCGGCCTCGCGCCCTGGCCGTTTCCGGTCCCCGACATTCCGTTGCGCGCCTGGGCGCGATTGCCGGAAACCGATGACGGACTGGAACAAGCCGCCTGCGATTACTACGGTGCCGCGCAGGTGCTGCCAGTGGCCGGTTCGCAAATGGCGATCCAGTTGCTGCCGCGTTTGCGCCGGGTCGGCAAGGTCGGCGTGCTGTCGCCGTGTTACGCCGAGCACGCCGAAGCCTGGCGCCGCAGCGGCTACATCGTGCGTGAAGTGCTGGAGCAAGAGGTCGACTTTTTCCTCGACAGTCTCGATGTGCTGGTGGTGGTCAACCCCAACAATCCGACGGGCCTGAGCCTGACCCCGAGCCGTCTGCTCGACTGGCATTCCAGACTGGCCCAGCGCGGTGGCTGGCTGGTGGTGGACGAAGCGTTCATGGACAACACGCCACAGCTGAGCCTGGCGCCGTGCGCTCATCAGGTCGGCTTGATCGTGTTGCGCTCCTTCGGCAAGTTTTTTGGCCTGGCCGGTGTCCGGCTGGGGTTCGTGCTGGCGGAGCGCAAGCTGCTCAAGCTGCTCGCCGAACAAGTCGGGCCCTGGGCCGTCAGCGGACCGACTCGCGTGTTGGGGCAAGCCTGTCTGCAGGATACCGAAGGCCACGCCAGACAGCGTGTGCGCACCGAAGCGGCCAGCGAGCGTTTGGCTGCACTGTTGGAAAAGCACGGTTTCAAACCTCAGGGCGGTTGTGCCCTGTTTCAGTGGCTGACCACCGAACACGCCGAAGCACTCCATGAATTCATGGCCCGCCACGGCATTCTGCTGCGGTTGTTCACCCACAACAGCAGCCTGCGGTTCGGCCTGCCCGGTGAAGAAGCCGACTGGGCACGACTAGATCAAGCGTTCGACGCCTACGCCAGGGAAACCCGATGACAACGTTGATGGTGCAGGGCACGACTTCGGACGCCGGTAAAAGCACACTGGTGACGGCGCTGTGTCGCTGGGTCACGCGGCAGGGCGTACGAGTCGTGCCGTTCAAGCCGCAGAACATGGCGCTCAACAGTGCCGTGACCGCCGACGGTGGCGAGATCGGACGTGCACAAGCGGTGCAGGCTCAGGCCGCTTATCTCGACCCGCATACCGACATGAACCCGGTGCTGCTCAAACCCAACAGCGACACTGGCGCCCAAGTGATCATTCACGGGCGCGCTGTCACGACGATGAACGCGGTTGCGTATCACGACTACAAAGCCATCGCCATGCAAGCGGTGCTCGCGTCCCATGAGCGGCTGAGCGCGGCGTATCCGGTGGTGATGGTCGAAGGCGCAGGCTCGCCGGCCGAGATCAATTTGCGGGCCGGCGACATTGCCAACATGGGGTTTGCCGAGGCGGTGGATTGCCCGGTGCTGCTGATCGCCGACATCAATCGCGGCGGCGTTTTCGCACATCTGGTGGGCACGCTGGAATTGCTTTCTCCCACCGAGCAGGCGCGGATCAAAGGCTTCATCATCAACCGTTTTCGCGGCGACATTGCCTTGCTGCAACCCGGCCTCGACTGGCTGGAAGCGCGCACCGGCAAACCGGTGATCGGCGTGCTGCCCTACGTGATGGACCTGCACCTGGAGGCCGAGGACGGCATCGATCAGCGCCAGACCGACAAGGCCGACCAGGTGCTGAAGGTCGTTGTGCCGGTGTTGCCGCGCATCAGCAACCACACCGATTTCGATCCGCTGCGCCTGCACCCGCAAGTGGACCTGCAATTCATCGGCCCCGGCCAGGCGATTCCACCCGCTGACCTGATCGTTCTTCCCGGCTCGAAAAGCGTGCGCAGCGACCTCGCGTATTTGCGCGCCAATGGCTGGGACACCGCCATCGCCCGGCATTTGCGCTATGGCGGAAAGGTGTTGGGGATTTGCGGCGGCCTGCAGATGCTCGGCGAGCAGGTGCACGACCCGTTGGGCCTCGAAGGTGCGCCGGGCTCCAGTGCCGGTCTGGGTTTGTTGGCGTTCGAAACGCAGCTCGAAGAAGAGAAGCAACTGCGCAATGTGCGCGGGCGCCTGACGCTGGAAAACGCTGAAGTCAGCGGTTATGAAATTCATGCTGGCGTGACCACCGGACCCGCGTTGGAAAATGCCGCCGTGCAGTTGGACGATGGTCGTTGCGACGGCGCGCAAAGTGGTGACGGACAGATTTTCGGCACCTACCTGCATGGCCTGTTCGAATCGCCGGCGGCGTGCAGTGCGCTGTTGCGTTGGGCGGGTTTGCAGGAGGTGCAGGACGTGGATTACCACGGCTTGCGCGAGCGGGATATCGAACGTCTGGCGGATCTGGTGGAGAAGCATCTGGATACCCGGCTGCTGCGTGAGCTCTGCGGGATTTGATGAGGCCGGCACAGTCACCGAAGATTGAAAGGAATGAACCATGCTGCAACTGATCCTCGGCGGTGCCCGCTCCGGCAAAAGTCGCCTGGCCGAGAAACTCGCGTCCGACAGCCACCTGAGCGTGACCTACATCGCCACCAGCCAACCCCTGGACGGTGAAATGAACGAACGGGTCGCCCATCACCGTGCACGCCGTCCGGCCGAGTGGGCGCTGATCGAAGAGCCCGTTGAACTCGCCCGCGTCCTGCGCGAATCCGCCCGCGCCGATCGTTGCCTGCTGGTGGATTGCCTGACCCTGTGGATGACCAATCTGCTGATGCTCGACGACGCCGAGCGACTGACCGCCGAGCGCGAAGCCTTGCTGGACTGCCTGGCCGAATTGCCGGGTGAAATCATTTTTGTCAGCAACGAGACCGGAATGGGTGTCGTGCCGCTGGGCGAATTGACTCGCCGCTATGTCGATGAAGCCGGTTGGCTGCATCAAGCCTTGGCCGAGCGCTGTCAGCGAGTCGTCCTGACCGTCGCCGGCCTGCCCCTGACCTTGAAAGGAACTGCGTTATGACTCAAACCTGGTGGCTGAATCCGTGCAAGCCGGTTGACGCTCAAGCCGTCGAACAGGCTCAGGCACGGCAACAGCAGCTGACCAAGCCCGCCGGCTCTCTTGGGCGGCTCGAGTCGGTAGCGGTGCAATTGGCCGGGTTGCAGGGGCAGGTCAAACCGAGCCTGGATCAGTTGTGGATTGCGATTTTTGCCGGTGACCATGGCGTGGTCGCCGAAGGCGTGTCGGCGTTTCCCCAGGAAGTCACCGGGCAGATGCTGCACAACTTCGTCAGCGGTGGCGCGGCGATCAGTGTGCTGGCGCGCCAGCTCGGCGCTTCCCTCGAAGTGGTCGACCTCGGGACCGTGACGCCATCGTTGAATCTGCCGGGCGTGCGGCACTTGAACATCGGCGCAGGCACCGCGAATTTTGTTGAAGGTCCCGCCATGACTCAAGCGCAGGGCGCGCTCGCCTTGCAGGCCGGTCGTGACAGTGTGCAGCGTGCCAGCGCCGCCGGTACGCAGTTGTTCATCGGTGGCGAAATGGGCATCGGCAATACCACGGCGGCCAGCGCGTTGGCTTGTGCGTTGCTGGATTGCCCGGTGCTGCACTTGACCGGGCCGGGCACCGGCCTGAGCGCGGCGGGTGTCAGCCTCAAGGCCCAGGTCATCGAACGCGCTTTGGCTTTGCACCGCGCTCAGCGTGACGACGCGCTGCAAACCCTATTCAGCCTCGGCGGTTTCGAAATTGGAGCGTTGGTCGGCGCGTACCTGGCGTGTGCCCAGGAAGGCATCGCAGTGCTGGTCGACGGGTTCATTTGCAGCGTTGCGGCGTTGGTGGCGGTGCGCCTGAATCCTGACTGCCGCCCGTGGCTGTTGTTCGGTCATCGCGGCGCCGAGCCGGGTCATCGTCATGTGCTGGAAACCTTGAACGCCGAACCGTTGCTCGATCTCGGCCTGCGTCTGGGTGAAGGCAGCGGCGCTGCGTTGGCCGTGCCGCTGCTGCGCCTGGCGTGCGACCTTCACGGACAAATGGCGACGTTCGCCGAAGCGGCCGTGGCGGATCGTCCGGCATGACTTTGCGCCTTGATCTGTTGCGCCACGGCGAAACCGAACTCGGTGGCGGCCTGCGCGGCAGCCTCGACGACGCGTTGACCGACACAGGTTGGGCGCAGATGCGCGCGGCGGTGGTCGAGCAGGGGCCTTGGGATCGTCTGGTCAGTTCGCCGTTGCAACGTTGTGCGCGGTTCGCGCAAGAGCTCGGGGCGCAACTGGGCTTGCCCGTGCAGCTGGATAAGGATCTGCAGGAACTGCATTTCGGTGCGTGGGAAGGGCAGAGCGCGTTGGCGTTGATGCAAACCGATGCCGAAGCGCTGGGCCTGTTCTGGGCTGACCCTTATTCGTTTACGCCACCTCAAGGGGAGCGGGTCGAGGATTTTTCGACGCGGGTATTGGCGGCTGTCGCCCGGTTGCATGCGGCGTATGCGGGCGAACGTGTTTTGCTGATCAGCCATGGCGGCGTCATGCGTTTGTTGCTGGCGCAGGCGCGGGGCTTGCCACGTGAGCAGTTGCTGAACGTTGAAGTCGGCCATGGTGCGCTGTTTTCTCTGAGCATCGAGACTGGCGTCATCCTCAAGGAAGCGATCTGATCATGTTGCCGTTCTGGATCGCCCTGCAATTTTTGAGCAGTCTGCCGATTCGTCTGCCGGGCATGCCGGCGCCCGAGGAGTTGGGGCGCTCCCTGCTGTTTTATCCGTTGGTGGGGCTGCTGTTTGGCGCGATCTTGTGGGCGCTGAATTGGCTGTTGCTCGGCACGCCTTTGATACTGCACGCAGCGCTGTTGCTGACGGTTTGGGTATTGCTCAGCGGAGCGTTGCACCTCGACGGTCTGGCCGATAGCGCCGACGCCTGGCTCGGTGGATTCGGCGACCGTGAACGCACGCTGACGATCATGAAAGACCCGCGCAGCGGTCCGATCGCGGTGGTGACGCTGGTGCTGGTGTTGCTGCTCAAGTTCGCTGCGCTGCTGGCATTGATCGAGCAACAACACAGCGTTTTCCTGATCGTCGTTCCGTTGATTGGCCGTGCCGCGTTGCTGGGGTTGTTCCTGACCACGCCCTATGTGCGGGCCGGTGGTTTGGGGCAGGCACTGGCCGATCATCTTCCGCGATTGGCGGGCAAGTGGGTGCTGGCGGTCAGTGCGTTGGCGTGTGTGCTGATTGCAGGTCTCGGCGGTGTTTTGGCGTTGGTAATCGCTTTACTGGTCTTCTTTTGGTTGCGACAGGTGATGCTGCGGCGACTGGCCGGGACCACGGGCGATACGGCCGGTGCATTGCTAGAGTTGCTGGAAATGACGGTGATCGTAGGGCTTGCATTAGTTTTGTAGGATCGCCGCACCGCTTGCTCCTACGGGTGACATGTTTTAAAAATTTGCTTTCATTTAACCGCGGGTATATACACGCACCATGCTCGAATCCCAATGTTTATGCATCAACCTGCGTCGCGCCGCCCGTGGCGTCAGCAGGCATTACGACGGCGCTCTCGACGGCTTCGGAATCAACGTTGCCCAGTATTCTTTGCTGTGCAATCTGCAGCGTCTGAATGAACCGAGTATTTCCGTCCTGGCGGAGGCCATGGGCCTGGACCGCAGTACCCTCGGTCGTAATCTGCGAGTGCTGGAGGGCGAAGGCCTGGTCAGGCTGGTCGAGGGCGAAGACATGCGCAATCGCATCGTCAAGCTGACCGAGGCTGGCGCTGAGCGTTTGACCGCGGCGTTGCCAGCCTGGGAGGCGGCGCAGCAGCGACTGGTTGATCGACTGGGTGCCGAAAAACGCGAAATTTTGCTGAAGTTGCTGGACGAACTGGCGTGACGCCGGTTTTTCCGATCTTAAGCGGGTATATACCCGCTACCGGAGAATAAGAATGACATCGATGTGGCGTACTTGCGGTTGGGTTTTAGTGGGGAGTGCGCTGATCCTTGCGTTGTCTCTGGGCGTGCGACACGGCTTCGGGTTGTTCCTGGCGCCGATGAGTGCCGAATTTGGCTGGGGGCGTGAGACGTTTGCCTTTGCCATCGCCCTGCAAAACCTGATCTGGGGGCTGGCGCAGCCCTTCACCGGTGCGCTGGCCGACCGCTTCGGCGCGGCGAAAGTGGTGCTGATCGGCGGCGTGCTCTACGCGATGGGCCTGCTGTTCATGGGGTTGTCCGATTCGGCGGTCACCCTGTCGTTGAGCGCGGGCCTGTTGATCGGTATCGGGCTGTCGGGCACCTCATTTTCGGTGATCCTGGGCGTGGTTGGCCGCGTGGTACCCCCAGAGAAACGTAGCATGGGCATGGGCATCGCCAGCGCAGCCGGCTCTTTTGGCCAGTTCGCGATGGTGCCTGGCACGCTGGGTTTGATCGGTTGGCTCGGCTGGTCGGCGGCATTGCTGGCGCTGGGCCTGCTGGTCGCGCTGATCGTGCCGCTGGTGAGCATGCTCAAGGACAAGCCGTTGCCAGTTTTCGGTCATGAACAGACCCTCTCCGAAGCCTTGCGTGAAGCCTGTTCCCATTCGGGCTTCTGGCTGCTGTCGTTCGGCTTTTTTGTCTGCGGTTTCCAGGTCGTGTTCATCGGCGTGCACTTGCCGGCGTATCTGGTGGATCAGCATTTGCCCGCCACGGTCGGCACGACGGTGCTGGCGCTGATCGGCTTGTTTAACATCTTCGGTACTTACACGGCGGGCTGGCTCGGCGGGCGGATGTCCAAGCCGCGTTTGCTCACCGGCCTGTATTTACTGCGGGCCGTGGTCATTGTCCTGTTTCTGTGGGCGCCGGTGACGACGACCACGGCGTATCTGTTTGGCATGGCCATGGGCTTCCTGTGGCTGTCGACGGTGCCATTGACCAACGGCACCGTGGCGACCTTGTTTGGCGTGCGAAATCTGTCCATGCTCGGTGGGATTGTTTTCCTGTTCCACCAGCTCGGATCATTCCTGGGTGGCTGGTTGGGCGGGGTGGTGTATGACCGGACCGGGAGCTATGACTTGATCTGGCAGGTAGCGATTCTCTTGAGTCTGTTGGCGGCTGCCCTGAACTGGCCGGTGCGTGAGCGGCCGGTGGCGCGCCTGCAAACCCGGATGAGTGCGACATGAACAGCCTCTGGCCGCGGATCGCCGTGGCAACGGGCGGCGTGTTACTGCTGGCGTTGGCGTGGTGGGGTTGGCATCAGGGCGGGCTGGCGTTGATGCAATTGGGTATGGGTGCTTGCTAGCACGAGGTGAGGGCGAGTAAGTTCGTTTCAGACGACTTTTCAAGGAGGTATGGACATGCTGATGCGCTGGCTGGCCGTTCCCGCGTTACTGGTGGCGTTTACCGGATTGTCACAAGCCACCGAGTGCCCGGAGCTGTTGCAAGGCTCGTTGCCCAAGCTGCGCGCCAAGGAATCCATCGACCTGTGTCAGCGCTTTGCCGGTAAACCGCTGGTGGTGGTCAATACCGCCAGCTTTTGCGGTTTCGCTCCCCAGTTCAAAAGCCTTGAGGCGCTGAACCAGCGTTACAAGGGCCAGGGCCTGGAGGTGATTGGTGTGCCTTCCAACGACTTCAAGCAGGAGTCCAAGGACGGCGAAGAGACCGCCAAGGTGTGCTACGTCAATTACGGTGTGACCTTCACCATGACCGAACCGCAGAAAGTCCGCGGTGACGACGCGACCCACCTGTTCCGGGTGCTCGCTTCGCAGAGTGATGCGCCGAAGTGGAACTTCTACAAATACGTGGTCGATCGCAAGGGCAAAGTGATCGCCAATTTTTCCAGCCTGACCAAGCCTGATGACCCCGAGTTTATCGAGGCGGTGGAGAAAGCACTGGCCTCGCAGCCCTGATCGATACCCACTAAAAAGCCCCGCCTCTGTACAAGAGCGCGGGGCTTTTTTGATTCAAGCGGCGAGCGGTTCAGGCTCGCCGTGAGTCATCAGAAGCGGTAGGTTGCACCCACACCGAAACCGTTTGCCGAGTTTTCATACTTGGCGGTGTAGTTCTGGTTGCGAGCGTTGGTCTCGTTGATCTTGACCGACTCTTCGACCAGGTACGAATACGCGACGTCGATGGTCAGGTCGTCGGTCGGGCTCCAGCCGGCGCCCAGGCTGAAAATCTTGCGATCGCCAGTCGGAATGCGTGGGGAACGGTTCTCGTTGTTGGTCGGCGCCTGATCGACGGAGAAACCGGTACGCAGGACCCATTGCTTGTTCACTTGATACGAAGCACCGATGGCGTGAGCCCAGGTGTCATGCCAGTTCTGTTCTTCGGTGATGGTGCCAAACTGAGGGCGCAGGGCCGCTGGAACGCCTTCGTTCTCGACGGAGATCTCTTTCAGGCGGCTCCAGCGAGTCCAGGTGCTACCGGCGTAGAGCGTCCATTGGTCGTCCAGCTTATGAGTCAACGAGAAGTCGACCGATTCAGGCGTGGTGATGTCCAGCGACGCGTCGTACTTCTGGCTCGGGTTCTGACCCTGCAGCGCGAAGAGTTGGTAGTTGACCTTGGTGTTGCCCTCGAGCTTGTATTTCACTTTCGAGTGATAGGTCAGGCCGACGCGAGTGCTATCGGTGGCTTGAACCAGGATACCGAAGTTGTAGCCAAGCGCAGTGTCGTCACCTTCGATCTTGACCTTGCCGTCTGGACGGGCCTGCGTTGCCGACAGGTTCGATTCCAGAGTGCCGTCAATACGGTTGATGGTCGGACCGAAACCGATCGACACCTTGTCGTTGAAGGCATAGCTGACGGTTGGCTGCAGGGTGACGATTTTGACTTCGCTCTTGCTACCGAAGTAACGACCGGCAAAGTTGTTCTCATAGTCGGTCACCAGGCCGAACGGTGCGTATACACCGAGACCGAATGCCCAATGATCGTCGATAGGCTTGACGTAGTAACCCATAGGGACGCCCATGAAAGGGACCATGTCACCTTTGTTGGAGCCACCATTAGGGCGGGAACTGGCATCACTGATGTCTGTGTGTGCGTCAATAAATGCAACGCCACCGGTTACTTGTTCGCGCTTGAGGCGAGACATACCGGCAGGGTTGCCAAAAACGGTGGAAGCGTCGTCGGCAGAAGAAGATCGCCCGGCAAAACCTGTCCCCATTCCGCTGATGCTTTGCTCATTGAGGGCGAAGCCACTTGCGAAGATTTGGGTGGAGGCCACGGCAACGGCAAGGCTAAGGGTGGTTTTGAGCATTACTTTTTTCATTATTAGAACTCTTGGTGATCACCGGGCCGAAAATTACCAACATTTTCGTCCCAGCGCCATAGGCTGTATGCCTTGATTTAGAGCGGTTTTGTAGGACAATCCGACCAAATCGCGGCGTGTTGCGCGATCTTCGGAAAAGGGGGGGGATTAGCAGGCAACCTGATTCAATGGTGAAACACAGGTTTGCCAGGCATAGGTGAAGTCTCTCAGGCGTCCTTGAGGCTGGAAGGTCTGGCGCCAGATGCGGGCCATTCCCAGCAGGTCGTCTGCTTCGGGAAGCGGAGTGTTCTGTTCTTCGACCAGCAGCCAGGCGATGGCGGTGGCATAACGCAGGTTGACGGTCAGTTCGAGGTGCGGGCCGCTCAGGAAAGCATGCTGGCTGGCCAGGCCGCGGACCAGGCTGGCGCGCTCCGGATCAAGTGCCAGGTAATGGTCCCAGAGTGCCTGGTGGCGGGGTTCGGCGATTCGGTACAGGCCGTGTCCACGGCGATCGTGCAGGGCGGAGCCCAAGGCTGACTGACTGGCGGCGATGCCCAGCAGCAGGGATTCGGCGGTTGCGCTATGGCGCCCAAGGTAGATCAATGTCGGACGTATCACATAGCGGCACAGTTCGCTGGCAGCGATACCCATAAAACCCTCGAACATGAAGTGGTCGGCGAGTCCTGAAGGTAGCGTTGGCAGCGGGTGGATCGAATCAGGCTCGCCGGAAGCGGCTCAGGCCGCTTGAGTTGAAGTGTAGTGTCATATTCGCGCTGTAAAGGACTGTTTTTAAAATATTTCCGGCAGCCAGTTATAACCGTTATATCGGTTAGTGCTTACGCGGCGGGCGCGAAAACAGAAATATCGGGCAATAAAAAGCCCCGCTTTTCAGCGAGGCTTCTGAGGTTTTCAGCCTTTGCGGCGTATCAGGCAACCAGTGCCTGACGGGTACGCTCGATCACAGCCTGCAGCGGCTCGGCGCTGGAGTATTGATCGGGGTACAGGCGTTCGCTGTGACGAGCGATGCCGTGTTCGTTGACCAGTGTGAAGCTGAAGCAGCCTTTGCGAGCGGCCATGATCAGGCAGTTCATTGGGGCAAAAGCGTTGGTTAGGGTGCGGATAGCATCCTGGGTGTGGATTTGAGTAGTCATTTAATGGGTGTTCCTACAAGCGACACGGATAAGAACCGTGCAAAGTTAAAACGTTCCAGTGACGACGACCACCATTGGTCGAACGAAGAACCCGACTGGAACAAAGCAGCCAGTTTGAAGCGCTGATTAAATTGGCGCGCTTGGGCTGGCAGGTAGGTACTTAGGAGGGCAGGCAACACATCAAGGGCAAAGGTTCTGGGCCCGGGGTGAAGATCCTGATCAATTTGCAGGCTGGTTCGGTCAGAGTAAATGAGCTTCGCAACACCCTTTGTTTTCGATTCAAAGGCAGTGTTGACGCAAGTTTTACCTGGAAACCATCGAGGTGGTCGATCCCGCTTGTTCGATTGATGCTTCCTGTTGGAAGGCATATCGGGGGGATTTGTTCGACCAGAATTGACTTTCAGCTTGGTACTAACGCCGCGGATAGTAACGGATTGAATTGCAGAAAGGAAGTGTGTTAGCCAAAAACATCTTCTGGTATCACCTCGCAGGTGTTAATTGGCAGCCATGATCGCCTTGTAATGGCTCAAAATCCGACGGTCGGTCTGCGACGTTCATCGGGTCAAAGTAAGCCTGAACCAAGGGTTTGGCAGGGTTTATCCCCAGACCGGCTAACAAAATGCGCCGAAAAAGCGCATCGATATAACTGTCTCGGAGGCACTTGTGCACATAAGTTGCGCGAGTTGTCACCCCACTGTCATCTTGCCCTCCAGCGCAGTGGGTGCCTGCAACCAAAATTTAAGTCAATGAAAAACATCGCTTTTTTTTACTGGTGAAAAAATCGTCAGTTTGACTGCGAGCCCCATTCCACAGGGCTTTGCGAGAGTTCAAGGGCGGTTGTCCACTGAGTTATCCACAGCTTCTGTGGATTGTCCCGAGCGCTTGCTCTAGCACGGGCGTGCCGGGTTTTTTTAGGCTTTACCTGTAAGAAAAAAAGAGTAGAGTGGCGCGCCTTCCGATCTGCCCCACAGTGCTTTATGAAGTTTCGCTCAGTACCCGTTTCTGTAACCTCTACACCTCCCCGTGTTACCCCGCCCAAGCGCTTTTCGATGCGTGTGGCCGAGTGGCTGCTCGACAGCCCGCGCCTGGGTGAAAACAGCAACGTCAAACACTTCGCCGGGCGATTGCTCAAGCAACCGGCCCGAGAAGGCGTAGTGGCCGCGCAAAGCCGTCTCGGCCAGTTGATGTGCCGCGAATGCGGGAATGCCCGGGATCGCCGAATCGGCCAGGACCTTTTGCGTCAGGCCGCGCGGGCAGGGGATCGACGCGCCCAACAGGAACTGGGCCTGATCGAAGACTGAGCTGTCCAAGACCTGACACCTTGGTTAACCTTCAAGCTTTATCGAATGGGCAGGAATGGCGATGGCGATGGACTTGACCAGCATATTGCTCGGGCTGGCGGGGGCTGCACTGCCGTTGTTGGCATTGGCCTGGCAACTTCAGCGCCGGGCGAGCGCCTCGCAGTCGGATGTTGCCCTGCTGGAAGAACGCCTGGCCATGACCCAACTGGCCCAGGATGGACTGAACGCCCAGCTCGAAGCCTGTCGCGACGAGATTGCCGATCTGGGGCAGGCCAACGCCGCCAAACAGGCAGACCTTGCCGCGATGCGCCGTGAAGTCGAACTGTTGCAGATCGAGCGCGATGACGCCCGCGATGCGTCCCACGCCTGGAATATCGAACGGGCCGGCAAAGAGGCTGAGTTGCGACGTCTGGACGCCCAGGCCGCCTCCCTCAACGCCGAGCTGCGCGAGCAACAGGAAAGCCATCAGCAGCGTCTCAACGACCTGCAAGGCTCGCGAGACGAATTGCGTGCCCAGTTCGCCGAACTGGCCGGCAAGATCTTCGACGAGCGCGAGCAGCGTTTCGCCGAAACCAGTCAGCAGCGTCTGGGCCAGTTGCTCGATCCTTTGAAGGAGCGCATCCAGTCGTTTGAAAAGCGGGTCGAGGAAAGTTATCAGGCCGAGGCGCGCGAGCGCTTCTCGCTGGCCAAGGAGCTGGAGCGCCTACAACAGCTGAACCTGCGCCTGAGCGATGAAGCCACCAACCTGACCCGCGCCTTGAAAGGGCAGAAAACCCAGGGCAACTGGGGCGAGCTGATTCTTGAGCGGGTGCTTGAACACGCCGGCCTCGAGAAGGGCCGCGAGTATCAGACCCAAGTCAATCTCAAAGGTCCGGACGGTGAGCGGTTCCAGCCAGACGTGATCATTTATCTGCCGGGCGACAAGCAGGTGGTTGTCGACTCCAAGGTCAGCCTGACGGCTTATCAGCAATACGTGTCGGCGGAAGACGATGCCATCGGCCAGATCGCCATCAAGCAGCATGTGCTGTCGCTACGCACTCACGTCAAAGGCCTGGCCGGCAAGGATTACAAGCGGCTCGACGGTTTGCACAGCCTGGATTTCGTCTTGCTGTTCGTCCCCATCGAAGCGGCATTTTCCGCGGCGTTGCAGGCGGAGCCGAGCCTGTTCCAGGAGGCTTTCGACCGTAACATCGTGATCGTCAGTCCGACCACGTTGCTGGCCACCCTGCGTGTCATCGACAGCCTGTGGAAGCAGGAGCGCCAGAGTCAGAACGCCCGGGAAATCGCCGAACGGGCAGGTTGGCTGTACGACAAGTTCGTGCTGTTCATTCAGGACCTGGATGAAGTCGGCAATCGCTTGCAGCAACTGGACAAGGCCTACAGCTCGGCGCGTAACAAGCTGACTGAAGGCCGTGGCAATCTGGTCAGCCGCAGTGAGCAGCTCAAGTTGCTGGGCGCGCGAGCGAGTAAAAGCCTGCCGGCGGACCTGCTGGAGCGGGCGATGACCGATGTGGACGGGTTGGCAGAGTTGCCCGAGTAAAATCAAAAAGATCGCAGCCTTCGGCAGCTCCTGCAGATGTACACAAAACCCTGCAGGAGCTGCCGAAGGCTGTGATCTTTTGGGCTTACAACGGCAAATGCCGACTCAACAACGCCCGCAACGCTGCCGGTTTCACCGGTTTGGCCAGGTAGTCCAGCCCCGCTGCATGCACCTGGGCCACGGTTTCCGGGTGCCCATCGGCGCTGATCACCACGCCTGGCACCGGCTCGCCCAGGCGGGTTCGCAACCAGGCCATCAAGTCGGTCCCGGTCTCGCCATCGTCCAGGTGATAATCCACCAGCACCAGTTGCGGATGCATGCCATTGCCCAGCAGGGCCGCACATTCGTCGCGGTTGCGCGCTGTCCAGACCTGACAACCCCAGCGGGTCAGCAGGCTGTTCATGCCAACCAGGATGCTGTCTTCGTTGTCGATGCACAGCACCTGCGCGCCGCTCAGGAGTTTGCCGTTGAGCTCGGTGACGTTGGCCGGCGCCGCGATTTGCGCCTTGGCTAACGGAACGGTGACGCTGAATACACTGCCGCGCCCCGGCCAGGAACGCACTTGCAAGGTGTGGCCCAGAACGCGGCACAACCCGTCTGCAATCGCCAGGCCCAGGCCCAGACCTTTCTCGGCACGGGTCTGGTGGCTGTCCAGGCGTTTGAATTCTTCGAAAATCACTTTCAGTTTGTCTTGTGCAATCCCCGGCCCACGGTCCCAGACCTCCAGGCACAGTTCGCCCTTGTGCCGACGAACCCCCAGCAGCACGGGCCCCTTGGCGTAGCGAAAGGCGTTGGTCAGAAAGTTCTGCAAGATCCGACGTAACAGTTTGATGTCGCTGTTGACCCGGAGCGTGCTGCCGCGAACGCGGAATTTGAGCCCTTGGTCCCGGGCCAGCGCCTTGAATTCTGCGCCGAGCGTGTCGAACAGTTCATTGAGCACAAACGGCTTCGGATCCGGGTTGATCTTGCCGTTTTCCAGGCGGGAAATGTCCAGCAGATCGCTGATCAGGTCTTCGGCCGAGCGCAATGACGAATCCAGGTGATGGACCAGTTTCTGCGCTTCGCTGGACAAACTGTCTTCCTGATGGGACAGCGCTGCAGAAAACAGTCGCGCGGCGTTCAGCGGTTGCATCAGGTCGTGGCTGACCGCCGTGAGGAAACGGGTTTTCGACTGGTTGGCCGACTCGGCGGTGCCCTTGGCTTCGGTCAGCGCCACGTTGAGTTGCGACAGCTCGTGGGTGCGCTCGGTGACCCGCCGCTCCAGGCCTTCGTTGGCTTCGGTCAGCGCCTGCTCGGCTTCGCGGAACGCGGTGATGTCGGTAAAACTCATGACGAAACCGCCGCCCGGCATCGGGTTGCCGATCAGCTCGATCACACGACCATTGGGGAACAGTCGTTCAGAGGTGTGGGCGCGGCCCTGGCGCATCCAGTGCAAACGGCGGGCGACGTGCACTTCGGCTTCGCCCGGACCGCACAGACCGCGTTCGGCGTTGTAGCGAATGATGTCGGCAATCGGCCGGCCAACGCTGATCAAGCCGTCCGGGTAGTTGAACAGCTCCAGGTAACGCCGGTTCCACGCCACCAGTCGCAACGACTGGTCGACCACGCTGATGCCTTGTGTGATGTTCTCGATCGCGCCTTGCAGCAGTGCGCGATTGAACTGCAGCACTTCCGAGGCTTCGTCGGCGATTCGCACGACATCCTCGAGTTGCATTTCCCGACCTTCGATAGCGGCTTTTACTACGGCGCGGGTCGAGGAGGCGCCGAGCACACCGGCCAGCAAGCGCTCGGTGTGGGCGATCCATTCACCGTCGGCGTTCTGGTTCGGGTTGAAGCCTTTGCCCTGTCGGTAAGCGAAACGGATAAAACTCTGACGGGCGCGTTCTTCACCGACAAACCGTGCGGCCAGATGCAGCAGATCGTCGATTTGCACCGCCAGCATCGAGCGGGCGCTGGGGCGGGCACTGATCTCCTGGCCGATGAAACGGCCAGCCTGCCAGTGTTCCGAAACCCGTGTGCGCGACAGCACCGATACCCAGGCGAACAAGGTGAAGTTGGCGGCCAGTGACAGCACCACGCCCTGGGTCAGTGGGGTGAGCGGCAGGTTTAGCGGGTTGCTGTGCAACCAGGCCAGGCCGGGGAAACTGCTCAACGATAAACCGAGGCTGTGGGCGGCAATCGGCAGGACCAGCGTGTAGAACCACAGGAATGTCCCGGCGGCGAGGCCGGCGAACACGCCGCGGCGGTTGGCCTGTTTCCAGTACAGTGCGCCGAGCATGGCCGGTGCCAGTTGGGTCACGGCGGCGAAGGCGATCTGGCCGATGGTCGCCAGGCTCGCGGTGGAGCCCAAAAGGCGATAGCTGACGTAGGCCAGCAGCAGAATCACCACGATGCTGACGCGGCGCACCGAGAGCATCCACTGGCGGAATACTTCGAACGGCCGCTCGGCGTTATTGCGGCGCAGCAACCATGGCAACAGCATGTCGTTGGACACCATGGTCGACAGCGCCACGCTGGCCACAATCACCATGCCGGTTGCCGCCGAGGCACCGCCGATAAAGGCCAGCATCGCCAGCGCGGGGTGGGCTTGCGCCAATGGCAGGCTGATGACAAACGAGTCCGGCAACACCGAGCTGGGCAGCAGCATCTGACCGGCCAGGGCGATTGGGACAACGAACAAGGCCGCCAACGCCAGGTACGCCGGGAAGACCCACTTGGCCAGGCGCAAATCCTGTGGGTCGATGTTTTCCACCACCGTCACGTGGAACTGCCGGGGCAAGCAGATGATCGCCATCATCGCCACGCCGGTTTGCACCACCATCGATGGCCAGTTGATGGTTTCCTTCCAATACGCTTCAAGGCGCGGTGCGAGCATCGCCTGATCGAACAGGTCGTCGAAGCCGTCGTACAGGCCGTAGGTCACGAACGCGCCGACCGCCAGAAACGCGAACAGCTTGACCAGCGATTCGAAGGCAATCGCCAGCACCATGCCCCGGTGGTGTTCGGTGGCGTCGAGGTTGCGGGTACCGAACACGATGGTAAACAGCGCGAGCACCAGCGATACAATCAACGCCGTGTCCTGGGCGCGAGTGCCCATGGCGTCGGCACCGGCACCGATCAGCAGGTTCACCCCGAGCACGATGCCTTTGAGTTGCAACGCGATGTAAGGCAGTACACCGACCAGGCAGATCAACGCCACGACAATCGCCAGCGACTGGGATTTGCCGTAACGGGCGGCGATGAAGTCGGCAATGGAGGTGATGTTCTCCTGCTTGCTGATCATCACCATTTTTTGCAGGACCCACGGTGCGCAGACCAGTAGCAGGATCGGCCCGAGGTAGATCGGCAGGAACGACCAGAGTTGTTCGGCGGCCTGGCCAACGGCGCCGAAGAACGTCCAGCTGGTGCAATAGACCGCCAGCGACAAGCTGTACACCCAGGCGCGCACCCGCGGCGGTAACGGCGTACTGCGACGGTCACCGTAGAAGGCGATGGCGAACATGATGGCCATATAGGCCAGGGCAACGGCGGCGATCAGCCCGCTGGACAGCGACATGGGAACTCCAGACAAAAGATACCGGGACTCCCGCCCGGACAGACAGTCTCGCACGACCGTCTGCGTTAGTCAGTGTCGACCAAGGTCGTGGCGTGGTGGGGTGTCGCAGGCGGTGTTTCGGATGTATCCAAGGTGTTTTTTCAGGCCCCTTCTCGAGCAAGCCCGCTCTCACATTCGGCTGCATGCTTATAGGAAAACTCGGTTAAATGTGTGGGCCTTGCTCGCGAAGAAGCCCTCACTGACTCAACGCAATCTCGATCAACTGATGCAGCTCCTCAACCTCCAGCGGTGCCGCCGAAAACAGAATGCGAAACACCGAAGGCGCCGCCACCAGATTGATCAGTCGATCAACATTCGGTTTCGGTTGATCAGGATAGCGATCCAGAATCGTTTGCAACTGCCCGCCAATGAGCGCTGTGCAAAAGCCCGGCGTCAGGCTCGATTGCACATCGCGCAGCATGTTGCGGCCAGGTTCGGAGCTCATTTCGTCCAGATACTGCTCCGCCCACGCTCGCACGTCTCCCCGCAAGCTGCCGGTGTTGGCCGGTTCGCTATCGGGCTGCATGCGCGCCAGGGCAACATCCGCCAGCAATGTCGACAAATCGCCCCAGCGTCGATAAATGGTCGACGGCGTAACCCCTGCGCGCGCAGCAATTTGCGGGACGGTCACGGTGGAACGGTCCTGCTCTTCAAGAAGTGCGCGGACCGCCGAGTGAATCGACTCTTGCACCCGGGCGCTGCGTCCGCCAGGGCGTAAACCTTCTTTAATAGCCATGCATCGGACCTTAACACTAATAATTTGCTTTAAGCGCTGGCGAATAGCACACTCCGCAAAAGCAAAAAATTAGCTTTTGCGGAGTGTGCGCATGTCGAATTCAGCTTCCAACCGTTCAAGCCTGTGGTTTCTGGCGATCACTTTACTGAGTTTTCTCGCCGCTTCCACGGCACCGACGCCGTTGTATCACTTGTATCAGGAGCAAATGCAATTCTCGGCAACGACCCTGACCGTGATTTTTGGTGTGTACGCCATCAGTTTGCTGGTGGCGCTGCTGACCGTCGGTTCGCTTTCGGATCATCTGGGGCGCAAGCCGGTCATTTTCACGGCTGTCCTGCTGAACCTGCTGGCGATGCTGCTGTTTATCAATGCTGACAGCGTAGTTTGGTTGATCAGTGCGCGGGTCCTTCAGGGGTTTGCCACCGGGATGGCCACTGCCGTATTGAGTGCCGCGCTGCTCGACATCGATCGCCATCAGGGGCCGCTGGTCAACAGCGTTGCACCGCTGCTCGGCATGGCGATTGGCGGTATGGGCTGCGGCTTGCTGGCCGAGTTTGCGCCGCTGCCGTTGCAGTTGACCTATTGGGTGCTGCTCGCGCTGTTTGTGATGCAGGCGCTGTACGTCTGGCGCCTGCCGGAAAGCGTCAGTCCGCAGCCGGGGGCATGGGCCTCGTTGCGCCCAACCCTGCATGTACCGACCCAGGCACGCGCCACTTTGTGGCGGGTGTTGCCGCTGAATCTCTCGACCTGGGCGCTCGGCGGTTTTTTTGCCTCGCTTGCCCCCTCGTTGTTGCGCACCGCTACCGGTTCAACCTCGAATCTGATGGGTGGGGCGGCAGTAGCGGCATTGACACTGACTGGCGCTCTGATGATCTTCATCCTGCGTAACCAGCCCGCCGCCAAGGCTCTGAAGTTAGGGGGCACCTTCCTGCCAGCAGGTGTCGTGTTGCTTTTACTGGGTGTGCACAGCGCCAGCCTGCCTTTGTTTTTCCTTGGCACACTGGTGGCCGGTTGCGGATTCGGTGCCGGATTCCTCGGCTCGGTGCGCAGTCTGGTACCACTGGCGCTGCCCCATGAACGGGCAGGGTTGATGTCAGCATTTTATGTGCTCAGTTACCTGGCGTTCTGTTTGCCATCGTTGCTGGCGGGGAGCCTGACGCGGACGTTTGGCCTGGTGACCACCACCGACGGTTATGGCGCGGTGCTGATCATCCTGTCTGTCGGTGCCTTATTGGCGTTGCAGCGTGAGCAGCCCATCAAAGTCTGTAGCGCCGATGTTTAATGATCGCTAGCCTTGGCACTGCCATTCATTTCCACGGACCGACCATGAAAATCATCCGCAGCCAATCCTTCACCGCTGACCGTGCCTGGGGTGCGCTCGACATCGCGAACATGAATGGCATCACCACCCGTTTGCACTGGACCGACCAGCCCTACAAATGGCACATCAATGACGGTCAGGAAGTGTTCGTCGTGCTCGATGGCCAGGTGCAGATGCACTACCGCGAAGCAGGTCTGGAGAAAGAGGTGATGTTGAATGTAGGAGATATCTTTTACGCCGCTGTAGGCACCGAGCATGTGGCGCATCCGCTGGGTGTGGCGAGGGTATTGGTGATCGAATCGGAAGGCAGTGTCTGATGCTATATCTGCTAAATAGATAACAGTTAGAGATATTACCCGTTATATCGATATTCGATTCGGATCTACCATGGATTCCACCTCAACCGAGGAGAGGAATTCGACATGACATGCTCTGAAACCGCCAAGCCCGGCCTTAAACCGTTCAGTCATTTGCAGCATCCGCGCGAAGTGATCCGCCAATTCACTCCGAACTGGTTCGCCGCGACCATGGGCACCGGCGTTCTAGCGCTGGCGCTGGCGCAGTTGCCGGTCGCGAGCACGGGCTTGCAAGCGATTGCCGAAGCCCTCTGGCTGTTCAATATCTTTCTGTTCGCTGTGTTCACGGTACTGTACGCGGCACGCTGGGTGCTGTTCTTCGACGAAGCACGACGGATTTTCGGCCACTCCACGGTATCAATGTTTTTCGGCACGATTCCCATGGGACTGGCGACGATCATCAACGGTTTTCTGGTGTTCGGCCTGCCGCGCTGGGGCGAGGGCGTGATTCATGTTGCCGAAGCGCTGTGGTGGCTCGACGTGGCGATGTCGCTGGCCTGCGGGGTGCTGATCCCCTACATGATGTTTACCCGCCAGGAACACAGCATCGATCAGATGACTGCCGTCTGGCTATTGCCGGTGGTGGCTGCGGAAGTGGCGGCGGCCAGCGGCGGCTTGCTGGCGCCGCATCTGGCCGACGCTCATTCGCAACTGATGGTGCTGGTCACCAGCTACGTGCTCTGGGCATTTTCCCTGCCGGTGGCGTTCAGCATTCTGACGATCCTGTTGCTGCGCATGGCGCTGCACAAACTGCCCCACGAAAACATGGCCGCTTCGAGCTGGCTGGCGCTCGGCCCGATTGGCACCGGGGCGCTGGGGATGTTGCTGCTGGGGGGCGACGCACCGGCGATCTTTGCCGCCAACGGTTTACCGGGAATCGGTGAGATCGCCGCCGGGCTTGGGCTGGTGGCCGGGATCACCTTGTGGGGCTTTGGTCTGTGGTGGATGCTGATCGCGTTGTTGATCACCGGCCGTTACCTGCGCGCCGGCATACCCTTCAACCTCGGCTGGTGGGGGTTCACCTTTCCGCTGGGCGTCTATTCTCTGGCAACGTTGAAACTGGCCAGTACCTTGAACCTGACGTTTTTCAGTGCCTTTGGCTGTGTGCTGGTGGCGATGCTGGCCGTGATGTGGCTGATCGTCGCCAAACGCACCGTGCAGGGCGCATGGCGGGGCGAGTTGTTTGTCTCGCCGTGCATTGCAGGATTAAACAAATAACCGGCAAAGATTAGGTAAGGTGTGGCCTGGATCGACGATCGACATTCCAACAATGGTATCCACGCCACTCTCTACCCAAATTCAGGAACACGGAAGATGAGTCACCCCTCACAGTTCAGCCTGCTTCGCACTCGGCGCTTCCTGCCGTTTTTCGTGACCCAGTCCCTCGGGGCGTTCAACGACAACGTCTTCAAGCAGTCGTTGATCCTCGCCATTCTGTACAAGTTGACTATCGAGGGTGATCGTTCGATCTGGGTCAATCTGTGTGCGCTGCTGTTTATCCTGCCGTTCTTTCTGTTTTCGGCGCTGGCCGGTCAGTTCGGCGAGAAGTTCGCCAAGGACGCGCTGATTCGCCTGATCAAGCTCGGGGAGATCGCGATCATGGCGGTCGGTGCAGTCGGATTTGTCTTCGATCACCTGTCGCTGATGCTGTTGGCGCTGTTTGCCATGGGGACGCACTCGGCGCTGTTCGGGCCGGTGAAATACTCGATCCTGCCTCAGGCCTTGCGTGAAGAAGAACTGGTGGGCGGCAACGGGCTGGTGGAAATGGGCACCTTCCTGGCCATCCTCGCCGGGACCATCGGCGCCGGGATCATGATGTCGTCCGCGCATTACGCACCCATCGTGTCCACGGCGATCATCGGCATTGCAGTGCTGGGTTATCTGGCCAGTCGCAGCATTCCCCGGGCAGCGGCTTCATCGCCGGAAATGTGCCTGAACTGGAATATCTTCAGTCAATCATGGGCTACCTTGAAACTGGGCCTGGGGCAAACCCCGGCGGTATCGCGCTCGATTGTCGGTAACTCATGGTTCTGGTTTGTCGGGGCGATTTACCTGACGCAAATCCCGGCGTATGCCAAGGAGTGGATGCACGGTGACGAAACCGTGGTGACGCTGATTCTTACCGTGTTCTCGGTGGGTATCGCACTCGGCTCGCTGCTCTGCGAAAAACTGTCCGGACGCAAAGTCGAGATCGGGCTGGTGCCGTTCGGATCGTTCGGTCTGACCGTGTTCGGATTGTTGCTGTGGTGGCATTCCGGCTCAATTCCCGACAGCGTCAACGGCCATGGCTGGATCGAAATCCTCGGCTTTGGTCACACCTGGCTGGTGTTGATCGACATTCTCGGCCTCGGGGTTTTCGGCGGTTTCTACATTGTGCCGCTGTACGCGCTGATTCAGTCACGCACCCCGGAGAACGAGCGGGCGCGAGTGATCGCTGCCAACAACATTCTCAACGCGCTGTTCATGGTGGTCTCGGCGATTGTTTCGATCGTGTTGCTGAGCCTGGCCAAGTTGTCGATCCCGCATCTGTTCCTGGTGGTGTCGCTGCTGAACATCGGCGTCAACGCCTACATCTTCAAAATCGTCCCCGAATTCAGCATGCGCTTCATGATCTGGCTGCTCAGCCACTCCATGTACCGCGTGGAGCATCGCAATCTGGAGGCGATTCCGGATGAGGGCGCGGCGCTGCTGGTGTGCAATCACGTGTCCTTTGTCGACGCGTTGCTGATTGGCGGCGCGGTGCGTCGGCCGATTCGCTTTGTGATGTACTACAAGATCTACAACCTGCCGGTGCTGAACTTCATCTTTCGCACGGCCGGGACCATTCCTATCGCGGGACGTCAGGAAGACATTCAGATTTACGAAAGGGCCTTCACGCGCATCGCCCAATACCTGAAGGACGGTGAGCTGGTGTGCATCTTCCCTGAAGGCAAACTGACTACCGACGGCGAGATCAGCGAATTCAAGGGCGGGCTGACGCGGATTCTCGAAGAGACGCCGGTGCCAGTGATTCCGTTGGCATTGCAGGGGCTGTGGGGGAGTTTCTTCAGTCGCGATCCCGACAAAGGCGTGTTCCGTCGGTTGTGGTCGCGGGTGACCCTGGTGGCGGGGCCGGCGGTGGCGGTCGAGGTGGCAGAGCCTGCCAGGTTGCAAGGGATGGTCGGGGAACTGCGTGGCGCTGTGCGCTGATTCCTGTCAATGCGGGCCGCTACGGTTGCGAGCCCGCCGGCGACTCTTCAGCCCGCCATCGCCAATCGGTTGCGTCCTTCACGCTTGGCCACATACAGCGCGCTGTCGGCCCGGCGCAACAGGCTTTCGACTGACTCGCCGGGCAGCAGGGTCGCACAGCCGAGGCTGACGGTCAGCTCGATCAGCTTGCCATCGGCCAGATAATCCTTGGCCTGGGCGGCAAACCGCAGCCGCTCGCCGACCATGGCCGCCGCCTCGCGGCCGGTGTTGGACAGCAGAATCAGGAACTCTTCGCCGCCAAAGCGAAACACCATGTCGACGTTGCGCAACTGGCCTTTGATCGAGGCTGCAACGGCTTTGAGCACATCATCGCCGGCACTGTGGCCGTGGGTATCGTTGATCTGTTTGAAGTGGTCGATGTCCAGCATCAGCAGCGACAAAGGTTGCAGATGCCGACGCGACATGTCGATTTCCCGTTGCAGCGTCTGGTCCATGGCAATGCGATTGCCGGTGTCCGTGAGGGGGTCGCGCAAGGCGCTTTGGGTGGCGGCGCGGTAGAGCAGGGCATTACGCATCGGGTACAGCAATGCGGACAGCAGCGACTCGAGGTTGCCCTGCTCCTGCTCGCTGAAGCGCTGATTTCTGCGGAAAACCAGTTCGCCCAGGTGCTCGCCTTCATGGCTGAGGGTGTAACTGATCGAGTGGTGACCGCGCAGACCGAGCTCCAGCCGCAAGTCGCTGGCTTTGTGCTGGTAGCTTAAGGCGTCGAGC
This sequence comes from Pseudomonas sp. NFX71, assembly GCF_048079215.1. Lineage (NCBI taxonomy): Bacteria > Pseudomonadati > Pseudomonadota > Gammaproteobacteria > Pseudomonadales > Pseudomonadaceae > Pseudomonas > Pseudomonas sp. NFX71. The sequence goes on from NZ_CP182230.1 coordinate 3,814,163, forward strand.
GGCACGAGTCGGTGAATTTCACGGTAGAAGAGCCCGAGAATGCGTTGTGGCTCAAGCGTGGTTTGCAGTTGCAGGCTCAGTTGCTGGCGCACTTGCGCAAGACTGACCGGCCGCTTCAGAAGCAGGGGCTGTTGACCAAAGCCCAGGCGTTGCAATTTGGCGCTATCGAAGTCAATTGCGTTGGTCTGGGAAGGTGATTTCATATGGCGTGCGCCCCTAAGCAGTAAGGCTGTCTTACAGGCTGGGTGAGAGCGGCTTTGGGCTGCGCGTCGTACTGGTCCATCAGTCCCGTAGGACATTTGGCGCAAGTCTAATCTGCTTTGTCGAAGATTAGTAACCTATCGACGCGAGCGTCGGCCCGTCTGCTTTCACACGGCGTGTCTGAGCAGATATAGAGCGAAACTCGTGCCATTCGTTTCATTCGGATTAAATTGCTTGTTAATCAATAACCTGTGTCGTTTTTCGGCGGTTTTTGCCGAGCCGGATGGCATTTATTTGACTGGCATGACCTTCAGTTATGTCACTTGTTGAGTGCCATGACAAAAATTCGCCACGGCACAAAAGCGACGCACGGCGTTACTGGGCGTTGAACGCCTGGCCGTTGATGCCGGTGCTGTCCGGACCCATCAGGTAGAGATAGACCGGCATGATCTCCTCGGGCGTCGGGTTGTTCAGCGGGTTTTCGCCGGGGTAAGCCTGGGCGCGCATGCTGGTGCGGGTGGCGCCGGGGTTGATGCTGTTCGAGCGCACCGGGGCCACGGTGTCGACTTCGTCGGCCAGGGTTTGCATCAGGCCTTCGGTGGCAAACTTGGAGACGCCGTATGCACCCCAATACGCACGGCCCTTGCGGCCGACGCTGCTGGAAGTGAACACCACCGAAGCGTCCTGCGACAATTTGAGCAGCGGCAACAACGTGCTGGTAAGCATGAACATGGCGTTGACGTTGACTTGCATGACGCGCATGAAGTTTTCGCCGGACAGCTGTTCGATCGGGGTGCGCGGACCAATGATCGATGCGTTGTGCAGCAAGCCGTCGAGGTGGCCGAACTCGGTTTCGATCATCGCCGCCAGCTCATCGTATTGATGGGGCAGGGCGGTTTCGAGGTTGAACGGGATCACGGCCGGTTGTGGATGGCCGGCGGCCTCGATTTCGTCATAGACCTGAGTCAGGTTGGCTTCGGTCTTGCCCAGCAACAGTACGGTGGCGCCGTGGGCGGCATAGGTTTTCGCAGCGGCAGCGCCGATGCCGCGACCAGCGCCGGTGACCAGAATGACCCGGTCCTTGAGCAATTCAGGGCGGGCGGAATAATCAAACATAAAAACCTCGTCAAAATCGTGCATCGAACCAGTGGCGAGCGGGCTTGCCGTGGCGAGGGGATTTATCCCCGTTCGGCTGCGGAGCAGCCGCAATTAACGGTTTGGGGCCGCTTCGCGACCCAACGGGGATAAATCCCCTCACCACTATGTTTCCGGCAAACCATCGGTTTAGCAGCTACAAAGCGCGCTATCCAAAACCTTGCGCAACTCCAGCGGATGATCGACCACCACATCCGCCCCCCAATGCCGCGGGTTATCGTCCGGATGAATGTAGCCATAGGTCACGGCGGCCGTTCGGGTGCCGGCATCGCGGCCGGACTCGATATCACGCAGGTCATCACCCACGAACAGCACGCTGGCCGGATCGAGGTCGAGCATCTTGCACGCGAGGATCAACGGCTCCGGGTCCGGCTTGCTGTTCTTCACGTGATCCGGGCAGATCAGCAGCGCCGAACGCTCGGCCAGCCCCAGTTGCTGCATGATCGGCTCGGCAAACCGCAGTGGCTTGTTGGTGACCACGCCCCAGATCAGGTTGGCTTTTTCGATATCGGCCAGCACTTCCACCATGCCGTCGAACAGCTTGCTGTGAACCGCACAGCCCGCGAGATAACGCTCGAGGAACTCCAGGCGAAGTGCTTCGAAGCCCGGAGATTCCGGGTCCATCGAGAAGGTCACGGCAACCATCGCCCTGGCGCCGCCGGAGATCTCGTCGCGGATGTGCTTGTCATTCATCGGCGGCAGGCCGCGGTCGGCACGCATCGCCTGACAGATCGCAATGAAGTCCGGCGCGGTGTCGAGCAGGGTGCCGTCCATGTCGAAAAGAACTGCTCTGATACGCATCTGCTTACTCCTCGCGCAGGGTCTGGATCATGTAGTTGACGTCCACGTCGGAGGCCAGTTTGTAGTGCTTGGTCAGCGGGTTGTAGGTCAGGCCGATGATGTCCTTGACGGTCAGGCCGGCCATGCGGCTCCAGGCACCGAGCTCGGAAGGGCGGATGAATTTCTTGAAGTCGTGGGTGCCGCGCGGCAGCAGCTTCATGATGTATTCGGCACCGACGATGGCGAACAGATACGCCTTCGGGTTGCGGTTGATGGTGGAGAAGAACACCTGGCCACCCGGCTTGACCATTTTGAAGCAGGCGCGGATCACCGACGACGGGTCCGGTACGTGCTCGAGCATTTCCAGGCAAGTGACCACGTCGAACTGCTCCGGCATCTCTTCGGCCAGGGCTTCGGCGGTGATCTGCCGGTATTCGACGCTCACGCCGGATTCCAGCTGATGCAGCTGAGCAACGGCCAGCGGCGCCTCGCCCATGTCGATGCCCATCACGGTCGCGCCGCGTTGAGCCATGGCCTCGCTGAGGATGCCGCCGCCGCAACCGACGTCGAGAACCTTCTTGCCGGCCAGGTTGACGCGTTCGTCAATCCAGTTGACCCGCAGCGGATTGATGTCATGCAGCGGTTTGAACTCGCTTTCGCGGTCCCACCAGCGATGGGCCAGGGCTTCGAATTTGGCGATTTCGGCGTAGTCGACGTTACTCATGGTTCATCCTCTAAAACTTGAAAAATCCTGTTGCCCCGGCGGTTCGCCCCGGGGTGCTTACGATTCGGTGTGGCCGCTGATGCGCCGGCCCCAGGCCTTGGCGGTGGCGCAAAGCTGTTCTTCATCGAGACGGGTCAGGCGACGGTCGTCGAGCAGTTGCTTGCCACCCACCCAAAGGTGTTTCACGCAGTCGCGACCGGTGGCATATATAAGCTGCGAAACCGGGTCGTAGACCGGTTGCTGCGCCAGGCCGGAAAGGTCGAACGCGACCATGTCCGCGGCTTTGCCGATTTCCAGCGAGCCGACCTCCGCCTCGATGCCCAGGGCGCGTGCGCCGTTCAGGGTGGCCATGCGCAGGGCGCGATGGGCGTCCAGCGCGGTGGCCGAGCCGGCGACGGCTTTGGCGAGCAATGCGGCGGTGCGGGTTTCGCCAAGCAGGTCGAGGTCATTATTGCTGGCCGAGCCATCGGTGCCGACGGCCACATTGACGCCAGCCTGCCACAACCGCTCCACCTGGCAGAAACCGCTGGCCAGCTTCAGGTTCGACTCTGGGCAATGAATCACATGGGTGTTGCTTTCTACCAGCATCACCAGGTCTTCATCGCTGATCTGAGTCATGTGAACCGCCTGGAAGCGTGGCCCCAACAGGCCCAGGCGCGCGAGTCGGGCCAACGGGCGTTCGCCGCGCTGCTCGACCGATTGCTGCACTTCGAAGGCGGTTTCGTGGACGTGCATGTGAATCGAGGCGTCCAGCTCTTCGGCGATCACCCGGATTTTCTCCAGGTTTTCGTCGCCCACGGTGTAAGGCGCGTGGGGGCCGAAGGTGACTTTGATGCGCTCGTGGTGCCTGAGATCGTTGAACAGTTCAACGCCCTGACGAATGGCTTCGTCCGCCGTGCTGGCGCCCGGGATCGGGAAATCGAGGATCGGAATCGCGATTTGTGCGCGAATGCCGCTGTTATGCACGCGTTCGCTGGCAACCTTCGGGAAGAAATACATGTCAGAGAAACAGGTGATGCCACCTTTGATCTGTTCAGCGATGGCAAGGTCGGTGCCATCGCGTACAAAGGCTTCATCGACCCACTTGGTCTCGGCGGGCCAGATGTGGTTTTCCAGCCAGGTCATCAGCGGCAGATCGTCTGCCAGGCCGCGGAACAGCGTCATCGCCGCATGCCCGTGAGCATTGATCAGGCCGGGGCTGAGCAACATGTCCGGCAGTTCGCGGATTTCGGTGGCGTCAAGCTTCAGCGCAGCCGCGCGCGGGCCGATAAAGACAATGCGCCCGTCGCGAATGCCCAGGCCATGCTCTTTGAGGACAACGCCAGCGGGTTCGACGGGTACCAGCCAGGTCGGCAGCAATAACAGGTCGAGCGCAACGGCAGTGTTCGGCATCGAGGGTCGGTTCCAGTGCTTTTGTAAAGGATGGCGAAGTATACCCGAGCGTCTTCGCGGGGGGATCGCTATAATCGGCGGCTTTGTTACTGAGTACGGGGTGTGGGATGCGCGATCGACTGTTGGCTGCGGAGAAGGTGAAGGCCATCGATTGGCGTGATGGCGCCCTGTACCTGCTGGATCAGCGTATTTTGCCATTCGAGGAAACCTGGATTGCCTACACCAGCGCTGCTGGCGTGGCCGAAGCCATTCGTTCGATGGTGGTGCGTGGTGCTCCGGCGATTGGCATCAGTGCTGCGTATGCCATGGTGCTGGCAGCCCGTGCCCGAATTGCAGAAGGCGGTGACTGGCAGGCTGCGTGGGAAGAGGATTACGCGTTGCTGGCCGATTCCCGGCCAACGGCGGTGAATCTGTTCTGGGCCTTGAGTCGCATGCGTGACCGCCTGGATCGTCTCAAGGAAGATGCAGACCCACTGGCGGCGCTGGAAGCGGAGGCCATTGCCATTCACGAAAGTGATCGCGAAGCCAACCTGACCATGGCGCAACTGGGTGTGGACCTGATCCGCAAGCATCAGGGCAACGCGCAGGCGATCCTGACCCACTGCAACACCGGCGCGTTGGCCACCGGCGGCTTCGGCACCGCGCTGGGGGTGATTCGCGGGGCGTTCATCGAGGGCATGGTCGAGCGCGTCTACGCCGACGAAACCCGTCCGTGGCTACAGGGTTCGCGTCTGACGGCGTGGGAGTTGGCCAACGAAGGCATTCCCGTGACCTTGAATGCCGACTCTGCCGCTGCCCATATCATGAAGACCAAAGGCATTACCTGGGTCATCGTCGGCGCCGACCGGATCACCGCCAATGGCGACGTGGCCAACAAGATCGGTACTTATCAACTGGCGGTGAACGCCATGCACCACGGCGTGCGCTTCATGGTGGTGGCGCCGAGTTCGACCATCGACATGAACCTGGCCAGTGGCGACGACATTCCGATTGAAGAGCGTGACGGCCGCGAGTTGCTGGAAGTGGGCGGCAAGCGAGTCGGGGCGGATGTCGATGCGTTCAACCCGGTGTTCGACGTGACCCCGGCGGATTTGATCGACGCGATCGTCACCGAGAAAGGCATCGTCGAGCGTCCGGATACTGCGAAGATGGCGCAGTTGATGTGCCGCAAGCGACTGCATTGAGGGCGTTCAGCGTCTTGTGAGTGGCCATCGCCAGCAGGCTGGCTCCCACAGGTTTTGTGATCGACACCGATCCTGTGGGAGCCAGCCTGCTGGCGATGAGGCACCCAATGCCAATAAACATCCGTAATTCGGTCGCGAATTCTGCATTCGGAGTGGCTCTGAGCCTCTCTCGTCGCCGTTAAGCCTGCCACCAGTCAACTAACTACACTCCATGCGCATCTGGGGGATAGGTGCGTGGCGGCTCTTGTGATAACATCCGGCGGTTTCCAAGGTAGCCCGATGTGGCTGCCTTTACTGCGCAGATCCATGGCATAACTCGTTGATTTGTCGTAAGTCGGTGCACTGGCAATCAGCCTGCATCGGCGAGCTTCGTTCGTCCCATATGGATGTGACGAAGTTTCACCAGAAAAAGGAATCAGGCTTCTCATGGGCGAACTGGCCAAAGAAATCCTCCCGGTCAATATCGAAGACGAGCTGAAGCAGTCCTACCTCGACTACGCGATGAGCGTAATTGTCGGGCGGGCACTGCCGGATGCGCGCGATGGCTTGAAGCCCGTGCACCGGCGTGTGCTGTTCGCGATGAGCGAGCTGGGCAACGACTTCAACAAGCCGTACAAGAAATCTGCCCGTGTTGTCGGTGACGTGATCGGTAAGTATCACCCTCACGGTGATACCGCGGTTTACGACACCATCGTTCGGATGGCGCAGCCATTCTCGCTGCGCTACCTGCTGGTAGACGGCCAGGGCAACTTCGGTTCGGTGGACGGCGACAACGCCGCGGCCATGCGATACACCGAAGTGCGCATGACCAAGCTGGCGCACGAACTGCTGGCCGACCTGCATAAAGAAACCGTGGACTGGGTGCCGAACTACGACGGCACCGAAATGATCCCGGCGGTCATGCCGACCCGTATTCCCAACCTGCTGGTCAACGGCTCCAGCGGTATCGCCGTGGGCATGGCGACCAACATTCCGCCGCACAACCTCGGTGAAGTCATCGACGGTTGCCTGGCCCTCATCGACAACCCCGAGTTGACCATCGATGAGTTGATGCAATACATCCCCGGCCCGGACTTCCCGACTGCCGCGATCATCAACGGTCGCGCCGGCATCATCGAAGCCTACCGCACCGGTCGCGGTCGCATTTACATGCGCGCCCGCTCGATCATCGAAGACATCGACAAGGTCGGCGGTCGTCAGCAGATCGTCATCACCGAACTCCCTTACCAGCTGAACAAGGCCCGTCTGATCGAGAAGATCGCCGAGCTGGTAAAAGAGAAGAAGCTGGAAGGCATCACCGAATTGCGCGACGAGTCCGACAAGGACGGTATGCGCGTCGTGATCGAGCTGCGTCGTGGCGAAGTGCCTGAGGTGATCCTCAACAACCTCTACGCCCAGACCCAGCTGCAAGCGGTGTTCGGTATCAACATCGTTGCGCTGATCGACGGCCGTCCGCGGATCCTGAACCTCAAGGACCTGCTGGAAGCCTTCGTTCGCCACCGTCGCGAAGTCGTTACCCGTCGTACCGTGTTCGAGCTGCGTAAAGCCCGCGAACGTGGTCACATTCTGGAAGGTCAAGCGGTTGCCCTGTCGAACATCGACCCGGTCATTGCCCTGATCAAGGCCTCGCCAACCCCGTCGGAAGCCAAGGAAGCGCTGATCAGCACGCCTTGGGAATCCTCCGCCGTGGTCGCGATGGTCGAGCGTGCCGGTGCCGATTCGTGCCGTCCGGAAAACCTCGATCCGCAATACGGTCTGCGCGAAGGCAAGTACTTCCTGTCGCCGGAACAGGCGCAAGCCATTCTGGAACTGCGACTGCACCGCCTGACCGGTCTGGAACACGAAAAACTGCTGGCCGAGTATCAAGAGATCCTCAACCAGATCGGCGAGCTGATCCGCATCCTCAACAGCGCCACGCGCCTGATGGAAGTGATCCGCGAAGAGCTGGAAGTGATCCGTGCCGAATACGGCGACGTGCGACGCACCGAAATTCTCGATGCCCGTCTCGACCTGACCCTGGGTGACATGATCCCGGAAGAAGAGCGCGTCGTGACCATTTCCCATGGTGGCTACGCCAAGACCCAGCCATTGGCTGCGTACCAGGCCCAGCGTCGTGGCGGTAAAGGCAAATCGGCTACCGGCGTCAAGGATGAGGACTACATCGCTCACCTGCTGGTCGCCAACAGCCACACCACGCTGTTGCTGTTCTCCAGCAAAGGCAAGGTGTACTGGCTGAAAACCTACGAAATCCCGGAAGCGTCCCGCGCAGCCCGTGGTCGTCCGCTGGTCAACCTGCTGCCGCTGGACAGTGATGAATACATCACCACCATGCTGCCGGTCGAGGAATACACCGAAGGTCACTTCATCTTCATGGCCACCGCCAAAGGCACCGTGAAGAAGACCCCGCTGGAATCCTTCAGCCGTCAACGCAGCGTCGGTCTGATCGCGCTGGAACTGGATGAAGGTGACGTACTGATCTCTGCCGCCATTACCGATGGCGATCGTGAAGTCATGTTGTTCTCCGACGGTGGCAAGGTCACTCGCTTCAAGGAAACCGACGTCCGCGCCATGGGCCGTACCGCTCGCGGTGTCCGCGGCATGCGTCTGCCGGAAGGCCAGAAGCTGATTTCCATGCTGATTCCGGAAGAGGGCAGCCAGATCCTTACCGCCTCGGCCCGTGGTTTCGGCAAGCGTACGGCGATCACCGAGTTCCCTGAGTACAAGCGTGGCGGTCAGGGCGTTATCGCCATGGTCAGCAACGACCGTAACGGCCGTCTGGTCGGCGCGGTTCAGGTGCTCGACGGCGAGGAGATCATGCTGATTTCCGACCAGGGTACGTTGGTTCGCACCCGTGTCGACGAAGTCTCCAGCCTGGGTCGTAACACCCAGGGCGTGACCCTGATCAAGCTGGCCAGCGATGAAACGCTGGTAGGGCTGGAACGGGTTCAGGAGCCGTCGGAAGTCGAAGGTGAAGAGCTGGAAGGCGAAGAGGGCGAAGAAGGTGCAGTGTTCGACGGTGAAGTCGTGATCGACGACGCTGCCGAAGACCAGCAACTCGACGCCGCTGCCGACGAAGAACCGCAAGAGTAAGCGGACAAACAGGGGGCGGATGAAAATTCGCCCCCTTGTTGTTTGTCCTCCAGGAACTGTGGAATTGATTTTAATGTAGGAGCTGTCGAGCGAAGCGAGGCTGCGATCTCTTGATCTGGCTCTTGCTTTCACTTGGCTCTAAAAGATCGCAGCCTCGCTCTGCTCGACAGCTCCTACAGATTTATTGCGTGACTACCACCAAATCAGAGCGAGATTGGATGTGAGCAAGAGAGCCTATAACTTCTGTGCCGGTCCTGCGGCACTTCCCGAAGCTGTCCTGCAGCGCGCCCAGGGTGAACTCCTTGATTGGCACGGCAAGGGCCTCTCGGTCATGGAAATGAGCCATCGCAGTGATGAGTTCGTGTCCATTGCGACCAAGGCCGAGCAGGATCTGCGGGATCTGCTGAATATCCCCTCGAACTATAAAGTGCTGTTCCTGCAAGGTGGTGCCAGCCAGCAATTCGCTCAGATTCCTCTGAACCTGTTGCCGGAAGGTCGCACCGCCGACTATATCGATACCGGTATCTGGTCGCAGAAAGCCATCGAAGAAGCTTCGCGCTACGGTCACGTCAACGTCGCCGCCACCGCCAAGCCTTACGACTATTTCGCTATCCCTGGTCAGAACGAATGGAAGCTGTCGAAAGACGCGGCCTACGTTCACTACGCACCGAACGAAACCATTGGCGGCCTGGAATTCAACTGGGTCCCGGAAACCGGTGACGTTCCGCTGGTCGCCGACATGTCCTCGGACATCCTCTCGCGTCCGATCGATGTTTCGCGCTTCGGCATGATCTACGCCGGCGCCCAGAAAAACATCGGCCCGAGCGGCATCGTCGTCAACATCGTTCGTGAAGACCTGCTGGGTCATGCCCGTTCCCTGTGCCCGACCATGCTCAACTACAAGGTCGCGGCCGATAACGGCTCGATGTACAACACCCCGCCAACCCTGGCCTGGTACTTGTCCGGCCTGGTGTTTGAGTGGCTGAAAGAGCAGGGTGGTGTCGAAGCCATCGGCAAGCTCAACGAAGTGAAACAGCGCACGCTGTACGACTTCATCGATGCCAGCGGCCTCTACAGCAACCCGATCAACAAGTCTGACCGCTCGTGGATGAACGTGCCGTTCCGTCTGGCTGACGATCGTCTCGACAAGCCATTCCTGGCCGGTGCCGACGAGCGTGGGCTGTTGAACCTCAAGGGGCACCGTTCTGTGGGCGGCATGCGCGCCTCCATCTATAACGCCGTCGACATCGTTGCGGTCAACGCACTGGTTTCGTACATGGCAGAGTTCGAGAAGGAACATGGCTAATGTCTGAGCAAGAACTCAAGGCACTGCGCCTGCGCATTGATGCCCTGGACGAAAAAGTCCTGGAGCTGATCAGTGAGCGCGCACGCTGCGCCCAGGAAGTTGCGCGAGTAAAGATGGCCTCGCTGGCCGAAGGCGAAGTGCCGGTGTTCTATCGTCCTGAGCGCGAAGCTCAGGTGCTCAAGCGCGTGATGGAGCGTAATCAGGGACCGCTGGGCAATGAAGAGATGGCGCGGTTGTTCCGCGAAATCATGTCCTCGTGCCTGGCCCTCGAACAGCCGCTGAAAGTGGCTTACCTCGGCCCTGAGGGCACCTTCACCCAGGCCGCGGCCCTGAAACACTTCGGTCACGCGGTGATCAGCAAGCCCATGGCGGCGATCGACGAAGTGTTCCGCGAAGTGGCGGCCGGTGCGGTGAACTTTGGCGTGGTCCCGGTGGAAAACTCCACCGAGGGCGCGGTCAACCACACCCTCGACAGCTTCCTCGAACACGACATGGTCATCTGTGGTGAAGTCGAGTTGCGGATTCACCACCACTTGCTGGTCGGTGAAAACACCAAGACCGACAGCATCAGCCGTATCTATTCCCATGCCCAGTCGCTGGCCCAGTGCCGCAAGTGGCTGGACGCACACTATCCGAATGTCGAGCGCGTGGCGGTGTCGAGCAACGCCGAAGCCGCGAAGCGGGTCAAGGGTGAGTGGAACTCGGCGGCCATTGCCGGCGACATGGCCGCAGGCCTGTACGGGCTGACCCGTCTGGCCGAGAAAATCGAGGATCGCCCGGACAACTCCACGCGATTCCTGATGATCGGCAGCCAGGAAGTGCCGCCGACGGGCGACGACAAGACCTCGATCATCGTCTCCATGAGCAACAAGCCAGGCGCGCTTCACGAGTTGCTGGTGCCGTTCCACGACAATGGCATCGACCTGACGCGAATCGAGACACGTCCTTCGCGCAGCGGTAAATGGACCTACGTGTTCTTTATCGACTTCGTCGGCCACCATCGCGATCCGCTGGTGAAAGGTGTGCTGGAAAAAATCAGTCAGGAAGCAGTGGCACTTAAAGTGTTGGGTTCCTACCCGAAAGCCGTTCTCTAAGGGGTAGCAAATGAGTGGCAACTTCCTCGCTCTGGCACAGCCAGGCGTGCAACAACTTTCGCCTTACGTTCCGGGCAAACCTGTGGATGAACTGGCGCGCGAGCTGAATATCGATCCGGCCAGCATCGTCAAACTGGCGAGCAACGAAAACCCGTTGGGTGCCAGTCCGAAGGCGCTGGCGGCGATTCGTGAAGAGCTGGCCGAACTGACTCGTTACCCGGACGGCAACGGTTTTGCGCTCAAGACCCTGCTGGCCGACCAATGCCGCGTCGAGCTGAATCAGGTGACGCTGGGCAATGGCTCCAACGACATCCTGGAACTGGTCGCTCGTGCTTATCTGGCACCGGGCCTGAACGCGGTATTCAGCGAGCACGCGTTTGCGGTCTATCCGATCGTCACGCAAGCTGTCGGTGCTACGGCCAAAGTGATTCCGGCCAAAGACTGGGGTCATGATCTGTCGGCCATGCTGGCTGCAATCGATGCCGATACCCGCGTGGTCTTCATCGCTAACCCGAACAACCCGACCGGGACCTGGTTTGGCGCCGAAGCGCTGGACGAGTTCCTGCAGGACGTACCGGAACACGTGCTGGTGGTGCTGGACGAGGCCTACATCGAATACGCCGAAGGCAGCGACTTGCCGGATGGTCTCGACTACCTGGCGGCCTACCCGAATCTGTTGGTCTCGCGCACCTTCTCCAAGGCTTACGGCCTGGCGGCGCTGCGGGTCGGTTATGGCTTGTCCACCGCGGTGGTTGCCGATGTGCTGAACCGTGTGCGCCAGCCGTTCAACGTCAACAGCCTGGCCCTGGCCGCTGCTTGCGCTGCACTGCAAGATACCGACTACCTGGCAGAAAGCCGTCGCCTGAACGAAACCGGCATGCAGCAGCTTGAAGCGGGTTTCCGTGAGCTGGGGCTGAGCTGGATTCCATCCAAGGGCAATTTCATCTGTGTCGACCTGGGTCGTGTGGCGGCCCCGGTTTTCCAGGGGTTGTTGCGCGAAGGCGTGATCGTGCGTCCGGTGGCCAACTACGGCATGCCGAACCACTTGCGCATCACCATCGGCCTGCCGGCGGAAAACAGCCGCTTCCTTGAGGCGCTGACCAAGGTCCTGGCTCGTGGTTGATGTCACTGCTCTGCAATCTGCTGAACCTATGATCGGTCGCCTGGTGGTGGTCGGTCTGGGGCTGATTGGCGGTTCGTTCGCCAAGGGTTTGCGTGAAAGCGGCCTGTGCCGCGAAGTCGTCGGTGTCGATCTCGATCCGCAGTCGCGCAAGCTTGCGGTTGAATTGGGCGTGGTCGATCGCTGCGAAGAAGACCTGGCGGTCGCTTGTCAGGGCGCAGATGTGATTCAGCTGGCCGTACCGATCCTTGCCATGGAGAAGATGCTCGGCCGCCTGGCCAGCATGGACCTGGGGCAAGCGATTCTGACCGACGTCGGCAGCGCCAAAGGCAATGTCGTGCGCGCCGCGACCGAAGCGTTTGGCGGCATGCCGGCGCGTTTCGTGCCGGGCCATCCGATTGCCGGTTCCGAGCAGAGCGGGGTGGAAGCCTCCAATGCCGAGCTGTTCCGTCGCCATAAAGTGATTCTGACACCGCTGGATCAAACCGATCCGGCGGCACTGGCAGTGGTTGACCGTTTGTGGCGCGAACTGGGCGCCGATGTCGAGCACATGCAGGTCGAGCGCCACGATGAAGTGCTGGCGGCGACCAGTCACTTGCCGCACTTGCTGGCGTTCGGTTTGGTCGATTCGCTGGCCAAGCGCAATGAAAACCTTGAGATCTTCCGGTACGCTGCCGGCGGTTTCCGCGATTTCACAAGAATCGCAGGAAGCGACCCGGTCATGTGGCACGACATCTTCCTCGCCAACCGCGAAGCTGTCCTGCGCACACTCGATACATTTCGCAGTGACCTCGACGCCTTGCGCGACGCGGTCGATGCAGGGGATGGGCACCAATTGTTGGGCGTATTCACTCGCGCCCGGGTTGCCCGCGAACATTTCAGTAAAATCCTGGCCCGCCGGGCTTATGTGGACGCTATGAACTCCAACGACCTGATTTTCCTGGCACAACCTGGTGGCCGCCTGACTGGGCGGATTCGTGTACCGGGCGATAAATCGATTTCCCACCGTTCGATCATGCTCGGCTCCCTCGCCGAAGGCGTCACCGAAGTCGAAGGCTTCCTCGAGGGCGAAGACGCCCTGGCGACCTTGCAGGCCTTCCGCGACATGGGTGTCGTGATCGAAGGTCCGCACCACGGGCGCGTGACCATCCACGGCGTCGGCCTGCATGGCCTGAAGCCTGCGCCGGGCCCGATCTATCTGGGCAACTCCGGCACCTCGATGCGCCTGCTGTCCGGCCTGTTGGCTGCACAGAACTTCGACAGCACCTTGACGGGTGATGCCTCGCTGTCCAAGCGTCCGATGAATCGCGTGGCCAACCCGCTGCGTGAAATGGGCGCCGTGATCGAGACCGCTGCAGAAGGTCGTCCGCCGATGATCATTCGTGGTGGCAACAAGCTCAAAGGCCTGACCTACACCATGCCGATGGCCAGCGCCCAGGTTAAATCCTGCCTGCTGCTGGCGGGGCTGTACGCCGAAGGCAAGACCACCGTCACCGAGCCTGCGCCAACCCGCGACCACACCGAGCGCATGCTGCGCGGCTTCGGCTATCCGGTCACCGTCAACGGTGCGACCGCGTCGGTCGAGTCCGGCCACAAGCTGACCGCCACCCACATTGAAGTGCCGGGCGATATTTCGTCGTCCGCGTTCTTCCTGGTGGCCGCTTCGATCGCTGAAGGCTCGGAGCTGGTGCTCGAGCACGTCGGCATCAACCCGACCCGTACCGGCGTGATCGACATCCTGCGCCTGATGGGCGCTGACATCACCCTGGAAAACCAGCGTGAAGTCGGCGGCGAGCCGGTAGCGGACCTGCGCGTGCGTGCGGCTAAACTCAAAGGTATCGAGATTCCCGAAGCGCTGGTGCCATTGGCCATCGACGAGTTCCCGGTGCTGTTCGTGGCGGCGGCATGTGCCGAAGGGCGCACCATCCTGCGCGGTGCGGAAGAGCTGCGAGTCAAAGAGTCGGACCGGATCCAGGTCATGGCTGATGGCTTGCTGGCGCTGGGCGTCAAATGCGAACCGACTCCGGACGGCATCATCATTGACGGCGGCCAGATCGGCGGCGGTGAAGTTCACGGTCACGGCGATCACCGGATTGCCATGGCCTTTAGCGTTGCTTCCCTGCGCGCCACTGCGCCGATCCGCATCCATGATTGCGCCAACGTCGCGACCTCGTTCCCGAACTTCCTGGCGCTGTGCGCACAGGTCGGTATCCGTGTTGCACAAGAGGCTCAGTCGTGAAAATCATTGCACCGGTCATCACCATTGATGGGCCAAGCGGCTCCGGCAAGGGCACTGTAGCCGGGATCCTGGCCAAGCGTCTGGGCTGGAATCTGCTGGATTCCGGTGCGCTTTATCGTTTGCTGGCGTTTGCCGCGCATAACCATGGCGTCGACCTTACCAACGAAGAGCTGCTGAAAAAACTGGCCGCTCATCTGGATGTGCAGTTCATCGCGGCGACCGACGGTCAGTTGCAGCGCATCATTCTTGAGGGGGATGAAGTCAGCGACGTCATCCGCACCGAAAGTATTGGTTCCGGCGCTTCCCAGGTCGCGGCGTTGCCGGCTGTGCGCGAGGCGCTGCTGCAGCGCCAGCGCGCTTTCCAGGAAGCACCGGGCCTGGTGGCTGATGGTCGCGACATGGGCACCGTGGTTTTCCCCGATGCGCCGCTGAAGATATTCCTCACTGCCAGTGCCGAGGAACGTGCGCGCCGTCGATACTTGCAGTTGAAGGGCAAAGTCGATGGTGTTAGTCTGTCGAGTCTGCTAGATGAGATACGTGCACGCGATGAGCGTGACACCCAGCGAGCGGTAGCCCCGCTCAAGCCGGCGGCTGACGCCATACAGCTGGATTCCACGGAATTATCCATCGATCAGGTGCTGGAACGCATCATGAGTGAGATCGCCATTCGCGATATCGCCGGGTGACCAAGAAGCTTCGCAGGGGACCAGTCATAGTCCTGCGGTGCTTCTTTTAAATGAAACTAACCCACATCGTCTGGGATGTGGAGATGGGCGTATTCTTCGCCCTCATCAACAGGAATTAAAATGAGCGAAAGCTTTGCGGAACTCTTTGAAGAAAGCCTAAAAACCCTGAACCTTCAGGCAGGCTCCATCATCACCGGTGTTATCGTTGATATCGATTACCAAGCTCGCTGGGTAACCGTTCACGCTGGCCTGAAGTCTGAAGCACTCATCCCGCTTGAGCAGTTCTACAACGACGCTGGCGAACTGAACATCAACGTCGGTGACGAAGTTCACGTTGCTCTGGACTCGGTTGAAGACGGCTTTGGCGAAACCAAGCTGTCCCGTGAAAAAGCCAAGCGCGCTGAATGCTGGATTGTTCTGGAAGCAGCCTTCGCAGCCGAAGAAGTGGTCAAGGGCGTTATCAACGGTAAGGTTAAAGGCGGCTTCACTGTCGACGTTAACGGCATCCGTGCGTTCCTGCCAGGTTCTCTGGTTGACGTCCGTCCTGTGCGCGACACCACGCACCTGGAAGGCAAAGAGCTGGAATTCAAGGTCATCAAGCTGGACCAGAAGCGCAACAACGTTGTCGTTTCCCGTCGTAGCGTCCTGGAAGCCGAGAACTCCGCCGAGCGCGAAGCTCTGCTGGAATCCTTGCAGGAAGGCCAACAAGTCAAAGGTATCGTCAAGAACCTCACCGATTACGGCGCATTCGTCGATCTGGGTGGCGTCGATGGCCTGCTGCACATTACCGACATGGCTTGGAAGCGTATCAAGCATCCTTCCGAAATCGTCAACGTTGGCGACGAGATCGATGTCAAGGTTCTGAAGTACGATCGCGAACGCAATCGTGTTTCCCTGGGCCTGAAGCAGCTGGGCGAAGATCCATGGGTTGCTATCAAAGCCCGTTACCCAGAAAGCACTCGCGTCACCGCTCGTGTAACCAACCTGACCGACTACGGCTGCTTCGCTGAGCTGGAAGAAGGCGTTGAAGGTCTGGTACACGTTTCCGAAATGGACTGGACCAACAAGAACATCCACCCTTCGAAAGTCGTACAAGTCGGCGACGAAGTGGAAGTTATGGTTCTGGACATCGACGAAGAGCGTCGTCGTATCTCCCTCGGCATCAAACAGTGCAAATCCAACCCATGGGAAGATTTCTCTGGCCAGTTCAACAAGGGCGATAAAATCTCCGGCACCATCAAGTCGATCACCGATTTCGGTATCTTCATTGGTCTGGACGGCGGCATCGACGGTCTGGTTCACCTGTCCGACATCTCCTGGAACGAAGTGGGCGAAGAAGCCGTTCGCCGCTTCAAGAAGGGCGACGAGCTGGACACCGTTATCCTGTCGGTTGACCCAGAGCGCGAGCGCATCTCCCTGGGTATCAAGCAACTGGAAAGCGATCCGTTCTCCGAGTACGTTCAAGAGAACGACAAAGGCGCAATCGTTAAAGGCATCGTGAAAGAAGTTGACGCTAAAGGCGCCATCATCACTCTGGCCGACGATATCGAAGCGACTCTGAAAGCCTCCGAAATCAGCCGTGACCGCGTTGAAGACGCGCGCAACGTTCTGAAAGAAGGCCAGGAAGTAGAAGCCAAGATCATCAGCGTTGACCGCAAGAGCCGTGTAATCCAGCTCTCCATCAAGTCGAAAGACGATGCTGAAGAGAAAGAAGCCATCCAAAGCTTGAAAGACAAGCCTTCGGATAGCATCGCTGCTGGTCCTACCACTCTGGGCGACCTGTTGCGTGCACAAATGGAAAAACAGAACTAAGTTCTGTCAGACCATAGAAAAAGGGCGACTTCGGTCGCCCTTTTTTGTGCCTGCGATTTGATGCAGCCAGGGATCGTCCGGTACAGAGTGTTCGCCCATGAAACCAACAGTCCCGCGAAGCTGTCTCTTTCTTTAATCGGATCAATCGCTTATTTGCAGCTAGTCTTTAGCAAAAAGCGAACGGCAGTCGGGCAGGGCGCCCGGCATAAGGAAAAGAATGAACAAGTTCATTGTCGCAATAGCATTAATGACATTGGCGGGTTGTACCACTAATGCCAGGACCCATGCGGTGCGCGGTGTCAGCGGTATTGAGGTCGATTGTTCAGGATTGGGGTCAGGGTGGGAAAAGTGTCACAAGCGCGCTGCCAAGGAGTGCAAGGGAGCCGGTTACAAGGTGGTCACGCGATCCGATGATGCCAAAGAGGAAGATGAGTATCCTTTCGGCTTCAATCCCGCGGGTTACCTGACACGCACCATGCTGGTTATCTGCCGATGAGCGGGGCCGGGGGCATGATCAATGTTCGCGCTGAATACCGCTGAAGATATGTAAGATCTCGGGCTGTTCAAATTCTTCCGGGCATGCTAAAACCTTTGAAGCGCTTTTCCTAGCTGCTTGAAAAAGAAGGGAAAAATATGACGAAGTCGGAGTTGATCGAACGAATTGTCACCCATCAAGGGCTGCTCTCATCAAAGGATGTGGAGCTGGCTATCAAGACTATGCTTGAACAAATGTCCCAATGCCTGGCCACTGGAGATAGAATTGAGATTCGTGGATTTGGTAGCTTCTCCTTGCATTATCGGGCGCCGCGAGTAGGGCGTAATCCGAAAACCGGTCAGTCCGTCAGTCTTGACGGTAAATTCGTTCCTCATTTCAAGCCGGGGAAAGAGTTGCGGGATCGGGTGAATGAGGAAGAAGAGAATGATCTCTGATGATCGGCAAGAGGTGTAGATGACTAGAGCAAACCGAGTAATCGCACTGACGTTGATAATGTTGCTAGTTGCGCTGGTGATCGTATTCATCCTGGAAAACAATCAGCCTGCAGCGTTAACCTTTTTCGGATGGTCCACTCCGCAACTTCCTTTAGCAGCTTATATCGTCCTGGCATTGTTGTTCGGTTGGGGCGCCGGTCCGGTAATGAGTCTGGTTATAGGTAAGGGAGTCAGGCGCCGAGGCAAGCGAAGAGACGGCTTAAAGGATTGAGTTGACTGAGAAGCGGAGCACTCTATGCAAAGGCCCCGCCTGAAACCGCCATTAGCCTATTACTGTTCTGCTCGTTCGCTGTCGGTTCCTCCCAAAAATACCCTAAGGCAATCAAGCCTCGAGTTGGCCTGCATGATATTTCGAGGCGAGAATAATCAGTGGGGCATAAGCGATAATCACTCCCCAGGTACCATCTAGTCCCAATTGAGTTACACAGTAAGCAATTGGCAATAACCAAAACAAATTGATGGCGCCGACGGCGAGCGTTACTGGTAAATGCTTGCCATATTGGCGTGACGCGAATTGATAGGCATGGCTGCGATGAGCCTCATAGACCTTATCGCCGCGAAGCAACCGACGTATCAATGTGAAGGTTGCGTCGACGATGAATACGCCTAACAGAATCAGCCAGGCCCAGAATAAATCCGAAGAAACCCAAGCAGCCAGCAAAGACAAAACTCCCAAGGAAATGCCCAGGAATCCACTCCCTGCGTCCCCCATGAATATTCGCGCTGGCGGGAAATTCCAGTACAGGAAGCCGAGCACGGCCACGGCCATCGTCAATGGTCCCCAGATAAGGCTCGAGGCGCCACTTAACCCATAGAGCAAACATGCGCTGAGACAAGCGGACAATGCTTCAATGCTTGCGATGCCATCAATTCCATCCATGAAATTGTAAAGATTAAGCAACCAGACCAGATAAACCACCGCGAGACAATGACCGATCCAGTGCAGGTTCAGCGTGATACCGAAAAACACTATCGGAGGAAGTCCACCCAGCCAGGCAAGCGCCCAAATGCCTGCTGCAAAATGCCCGAGCAGTCGCCACCGGGCCGCAATATGACCATGATCGTCCATAAAACCGATAACAGCCACGATCGCTCCACTTCCGCCTATTGCGATCGACTGCTGCCAAGGGACCAGTTCCAATACCCCAAAAACCGGTAGTGAAAGCAGGAACGTCACTACGATAGCAACACCGCCACCACGCGGCGTTGGAATGGTATGAGAGCTACGGGCATTAGGGATATCGATGATGCTTCGAGACAGCGCATATCGTCGCAGGGCTGCAGTTAACGCGAGAGAAAGAAGAGCAAGAGCCGTTGCCAGCCACAAGTAAATCATTGTTATTGATGTTCCCGAAAGTGCATCGCAGTGTTTCCCAATGCTTCATTCACGCTCAATGGGAGGCTGCCTGAAAGTTTATGAATATGTGTGATATCGACTTGGAACGACCCGCACAGACGCTGGTAAATTGTCTTTTTACCCAAGAGAGCGGTTCTGTGCTGAAGTACCCGCGAGGTATGGGAGCAAGTATAACTGGTCCGTCGGGTGCCTTTGCCAACTTTCTCGGCAAAGCTGTCGTAGATCATTCTTCCCCCCCCTGACACCCTCGACTGTTTCATATTCTGTAACCAACACATTTTTGACAGACTCCATCCATCGCCTAAATTTGAAAAGCAGCTTCGGAAAAGCTGCTTTCTCAATCGATGTCATGGAGCTTCATTTATGCGTACTGGCTACTTCTACTCTCTGGTTTTTGCCCTGCTCACCAGCACCTCCTTTACAGCTATTGCTGCGCCGACGGTCAAATCCGGGACTGAAAACGCACCTCTGGTCATGGAGATTTCCCCTCAGGTTCAGTCTGACAAGGTGGATTTGAACCAGGCCGATGCCTCAACACTGCAGCGCGAGCTGACGGGTGTAGGGGAAGCGAAAGCCAAGGCGATTGTTGCGTATCGGGAAAGTAATGGGCCATTTTCCTCAGTGGACGAACTGCTCGAAGTGAAGGGCATTGGCAAAGCCATCCTCGATAAAAACCGCGAAAAGCTCGAGGTGAACTAAGCTTGTAAATTCAGCGCCAGGGGCCGGTCATTGACCGGCCTTTTTGCTTTTCGGGGTCTGTGGAGATGGATTGCCTCCCGTCGGCGGAGGAAAAATTACGACTATCATATTGTATTTAAATTATGTCTATAATGAATACGTGAGGCGTTCTGAAGCGCAGGCACTTGTCTTCCTCTACATATTTCCAGGAGCACTGTCATGAATTCTCCCCAGACCCAAGGCACAGCCCTAGTCACCGGTGCTTCCTCCGGTATCGGTGCCATCTACGCTGAGCGGTTGGCGGCGCGTGGTTTTGATTTGTTATTGGTCGCTCGTGATCAGGAGCGGCTGGAGGCGGCGGCGAGCAAACTACGCGCCGAGCATGGTGTTCAGGTCGAGGTGCTCAAGGCGGACCTGACGCAAAAGGATGATGTGCTCAAGCTCGAGCAGCGCCTTCGCAGCGATTCGAGTATCAGCCTGTTGCTGAACAATGCCGGTGTCGCGGCGGATGGCTTGCTGGCCAACTCCGATCTGGATCAGCTGGAGCGCCTGATTCAACTGAACGTTACGACGGTCACGCGTCTGGCCTCAGCGGCTGCCGCCAGTTTCGCCAAGGCGGGCCGGGGCACAATCATCAACATTGCGTCAGTGGTGGCGTTATTCCCCGAGCGTTTCAACGCCACTTACAGCGCCAGCAAGGCTTATGTGTTAAGTCTGACGCAGTCGTTGAACGCCGAGCTGGATGGCACGGGGGTCAAGGTGCAGGCCGTATTGCCTGGCGTGACGCGCACCGAAATCTGGGAGCGCTCCGGTATCGACGCGAGCCAGATTCCGGATGACATGGTCATGGACGCAGGGGATATGGTCGACGCGGCTCTAGCGGGTCTGGACCAGGGCGAGTTGATCACCATTCCGTCGTTGCCGGATGCCAGCGAGTGGCACGCCTTTGTTGCGGCGCGACACGTGATGGCGCCAAACCTTTCCAAAAGCAAAGCCGCTGCGCGTTACAAATAAAGCGCCAGCATTGGCATGAGGATATTGCGGTATGAGTGATCGTCGAGTGGTTGTAACGGGCATGGGGCTGGTGTCGCCGCTGGGTAGTGGTGTCGAAGCGGTGTGGGCACGCCTGTTGTCCGGACGTTCCGGTTTGCGCAATTTACCGGACGACGTCGTGGCCGATCTGCCGGCCAAGGTCGGCGGTGCAGTGCCGACGCTGGCCGATGATGCCGAGGCCGGTTTTGACCCGGACCGGGCCACCCCACCCAAAGAACAGAAGAAGATGGACCGGTTCATATTGTTCGCCATGGAAGCGGCGCGTCAGGCGATCGAGCAAGCCGGTTGGCAGGCGCAAACCGCCGATGCTCAGGAGCGCACGGCTACCATCATCGGTTCGGGCGTCGGCGGTTTCGGTGCAATTGCCGATGCGGTGCGCACCACGGACAGCCGTGGCCCGCGGCGTTTGTCGCCATTCACCATTCCTTCTTTCCTGGTCAACCTGGCCGCGGGCCATGTGTCGATCCAGCATGGTTTCAAAGGTCCGCTGGGTGCTCCGGTAACGGCGTGTGCGGCCGGGGTTCAGGCGATTGGTGATGCGGCGCGGCTGATTCGTTGTGGCGAAGCGGATATTGCGGTGTGTGGCGGCGCGGAAGCGGCAATCGATCGGGTCAGCCTCGCCGGGTTCGCCGCTGCCCGGGCCTTGTCCAGCGGTTTCAACGACACCCCGGAACGTGCTTCGCGCCCGTTCGACCGTGATCGAGATGGCTTCGTCATGGGTGAGGGCGCAGGTCTTCTGGTGATCGAATCCCTGGAACATGCTCTGGCTCGTGGCGCGCAACCGCTGGCGGAACTGGTCGGTTACGGCACCAGTGCCGATGCCTATCACCTGACTGCGGGCCCCGAAGATGGCAGTGGTGCGCGGCGGGCGATGTCGTTGGCGTTGGCTCAGGCGGGTATTTCTGCGGACCAGGTACAGCATCTCAACGCTCACGCCACCTCGACACCGGTAGGGGATTTGGGGGAACTGGCGGCGATCAAGTCGTTGTTCGGGTCAGACAACAAGATAGCGGTCACGTCGACCAAGTCGGCCACCGGCCATTTGCTCGGCGCGGCGGGCGGGATCGAGGCGATCTTCACGCTGTTGGCGATCCGGGACCAGATCGCGCCGGCCACGCTCAATTTCGATAACCCGGACCCGGCTGCGCAAGGTGTGGATATCGTCCACGGCAAGGCGCGGCCGATGGCGATCGAATATGCGCTGTCCAACGGTTTCGGCTTTGGCGGGGTCAATGCCAGCGTATTGTTCAAACGCTGGCAGGGTTAATCCCGGGGTTGTTTGAGAAATGTGCGTGTGATGTCGAGAATCCGCTGAGCCAGTTCGGGGCTCTCGACACTGCGTGACAGTAGCAACGCCCCGACCAGCGCGGACATGATAAAGATGCTCTGGTCGGCGGCGTCCTCGCCTTCAAGCGTCCCCTGTATTTGTTCGAGCCTCGCATTGAGCACCACGTCCGAGGTCGGGCTTGGCTGTCCACGCAAACCGAGTTCCGATGACATCGTTGGCAGCGGACACCCTTCATCGGGTGAAGTCTGGTGCCATTCGGACAGATAGGTGTCGATGAACGCCTCCAGCGGATGCTCCTGGGCGAACAGCTGGGCGCAGGTGACGTCACATTGCTCGCCAGCCGCCTGCAGGGCTTTTTCTACCAGTTCATCCTTGGATTTGAAATGCGAGTAGAAGCCACCGTGAGTCAGGCCCAGCGCTTTCATCAGAGGTTGAAGGCCGGTAGCGCCAATACCGTCGCGGCGAAACCGCGCTGAGGCTTCCTTGATGATGCGTTGATGGGTCTGGGCTTTATGGTCCTGCGAGTAACGCATCTTGAATCTCCGCAACAATGCGCCATCTTAACCAATGAAAATGGGATGGTGACTGTACTTCTACTTCTAAAAAGCATGCAGATGCGTCCAACTCTGTCACAGCGCATTGAATAATCTGGCACGAATAGTGATTACTCATTCGCTGACGATTGTTGAACAATCAAGAGGCGATGAGCATGAACAGCGGACTGTCCCTGGCCGATCACATCACGTTGGAATTGCGCGCCGACATCATTGGCGGACGTTTGCTGCCTGGCATGGCGCTGGTGGAAAACGACCTGGTCTCGGCCTACAACGCTTCCCGCAACACCATTCGCGAAGCCTTGCATCGTTTGGGACAGGAAGGTCTGACCCGTTATGTGCGCAACAAAGGCGTGATGGTGCGCAAGCTGGGGGCTGCGGATGTGCGGGACCTGTTCAACGTGCGGCGCACCCTCGAATTGCAAGCCATCAGCGCGAGTCAGCCGCTGCGCGATTATCAGTCCGACCGGATGCTGGAGGCGCTGGAAGCCACCGAACTGGCCCGTGAACGCGAGGACTGGCGCGCCGTCGGCACCCACAGCCTGGCGTTTCATCAACATATCGTCGGATTGCTGCGCAGTCCGTTGTTCGATGAATTCTTCACCAATGTCGTCGCGCAACTGCGCCTGGTGTTTTGCACCGCGCCCGATGAATCGAGGTTCCAGGCGCCCTGGCTGGCGCGCGACCGGCAGATCCATGAGCTGCTCGCCGAAGGCGACAAGCGCGCTGCCGGAGATGCCATGAGCCTCTATCTCGACGACTCCGAACAGCTCCTGTTGCAAATGCTTGCTCCAAACTCCCATCACTGATCGAGGATTCGTGCCATGTACAAAGACTATCCGGCGGCTTATCAAGTGAGCAAAGGCTCGGCGTTGCAGGTGGACAAAGCCTTATACGAGAAGATCCGGGATTCGAAGGAGGGGCGCACGCTGATCGAGCAGTTTGAAGTGCCGATCCGCACCGGTCGCGCCTGGAACGTCCCGGCCGGGCACGTGTTTCGCGTGACGACGCCGGTCGGTCCGCAAGTAGGTGATTTCAACGTCTGGAATGCCAATGATCCGCGTGAACGCTTGTGGGCGGCGCGAACCCGCCAGTTGCAGGGCGCGCACGTCAGCACCCATGACCGGCTCTGGTCGAACCTGCCTTTTTTACGGCCGCTGGTGACCATCACCGATGACAGCCTGGCCGGTTACGGCATCGACGAACATGGTGGTCGCCTGCACGACTTGCTCGGCACTCGCTGCGATCCCTACGTGAACAAAATGCTCACCGGCGAAGACTTCCATCACCACTGCCACTCGAACCTGACCCGCGCGGTGTTGCCCCATGGCCTGACCGAATTCGACGTGCATGACGTGTTGAACATTTTCCAGTGCACGGGCCTCAACCACGACGACATGTATTTCATGAAAGCCTGTCCGGCGCAGAAGGGCGATTACCTGGAGTTTTTTGCCGAGATCGATCTGCTGTGTGCGCTGTCGACCTGTCCGGGCGGCGATCTGTCGCTGGCGATGTGGGGGCCGGATGCGCAGGACCCGCTCAGCGTGTGTCGCCCGCTTGGAGTAGAGATCTACAAGTTAGAGAATTCGTTGCTGGAAGGCTGGAGCCAACCGGAGCGGGCGGCCTACAAAGGGCTGCATGGCTTGCACATCGCCAAGGCCGATTGGGAAAAGTAACAGCGCTGTTGTGGCGAGGGAGCTTGCTCCCGCTCGACCGCGCAGCGGGCGCAAAAAAAAGTGCGAGGGACATCGAGGGCCGCTACGCGACCCAACGGGAGCAAGCTCCCTCGCCACAGTTATATGTCAGCGGTCCTGCGCATCCTTGGCGTCCGCTTGCGCATTACGTTCAGCGACTCGCTTGCGTTGCTCGTCGGTGAGTTCGACTTTGTTGGCGGTGTCGCGCAGCATCATCAAACCACCCACAATCGAGCCGATTGCAACGACCAGAATCAACCAGGCATACCAGGGCATAGGGCTCTCCTTGAGGGCAGGCCGATTGGCGGGTTTTGCCAACCGGTCGTGCATACCACTTTGAGCGATTCAATTTCGCAGTGGTTCCATTCTATGCCTGATCTGCCCGCAACACCTGCTGCGATTCAGAGCCCGGTCAACATCGCATCCGCCGGCGCATCCGCCCGCAGCTGTGCCGTCAGCATGAAGTACACGAAACCCGCCGCCATGAAGCCGAGGAAGATCGCCCCGATCAGGGTGTTGAACCAGGCCATCGCCACCAGGCACACCACCGCCAGCACCAACGCAATGAACGGCACCAACGGGTAGCACGGCGCGCGGAATGTGCGCTCCAGGTTCGGTTCGGTTTTACGCAGTTTGAACAGGCTGAGCATGCTCATGATGTACATCACGATCGCGCCGAACACCGCCATGGTGATCATCGCCGCCGTCAGCGTCATGCCGCCCAGGTTGATCAAGCCGTCGCTGTAGATCGCGGCGATGCCGATGACACCGCCGGCGATGATGGCCCGGTGTGGCGTCTGGAAGCGCGAGAGTTTGGCCAGCGACGCCGGCAGATAACCGGCGCGGGCGAGGGCGAAGAACTGCCGCGAGTAGCCGAGGATGATCCCGTGGAAACTCGCGACCAGACCGAACAGGCCGATCCACACCAGCATGTGTAACCAGCCGGAGCTTTCGCCGACCACGGTTTTCATCGCTTGTGGCAGCGGGTCGTTGATGTTGGACAGGGTGCGCCAGTCGCCGACGCCGCCGGCAAAGAACATCACGCCCATGGCCAATAGCACCAGGGTCAGAATGCCGCTGATGTACGCCTTCGGAATCGTGCGTTTCGGGTCCTTGGCTTCTTCGGCGGCCATGGCGGCGCCTTCGATGGCGAGGAAGAACCAGATCGCGAACGGGATCGCCGCAAACATCCCGGCAATCGCCGGTGCGCCGAACACATCGGAACCGGCCCAGCCATTCAGCGCAAAGTTGCTGAAACTGAACGCCGGCGCCACCACGCCCATGAACACCAGCAACTCGGCGACTGCCAGGACGCAGACCACCAGCTCGAACGTCGCTGCCAGTTTCACGCCGAGGATGTTCAGGCCCATGAAAACAATGTACGCGCCGACTGCCGCGTGCTTCGGATCAAGTGCCGGGAATTGCACGTTCAGATACGCGCCGATCGCCAGGGCAATGGCCGGTGGGGCGAAGACGAATTCGATCAGCGTCGCCAGCCCGGCGATCAATCCGCCTTTCTCGCCAAAGGCGCGGCGGCTGTAGGCAAAGGGACCGCCTGCATGAGGAATCGCGGTGGTCAGCTCGGTGAAGCTGAAGATGAAGCAGGTGTACATGGTGGCGACCATGAAGGAGGTCACCAGAAATCCCAGTGTCCCGGCCACGCCCCAGCCGTAACTCCAGCCGAAATACTCACCGGAAATCACCAGTCCGACCGCAATGCCCCACAGGTGCAGCGTGCCCAGCGTGGGTTTGAGTTGTGTGTTCATCGTTTGCTCCCTGAACGGTTTGGAAAGCTCGGGGAGGGCGTGTGCAGTGGGCGTGCCAGTGTTGTGATGGCAGTCGTAAAGCGTAAAAAGGTGTCGTATCGGGGATGTTTGCTCATGGATGCACGCATCTTTGTGCGCCAGTTGAGGGCAGGGTTGCCAGTTCTGCCGTCATCGCGAGCAGGCTCGCTGCCACATTGGACTGCGGTGGCCCAAACAACATCAAACCCCTGTGGGAGCTAGCTGTGATCTCTCTGTAGGTTGTTCACTCGGGGCTTTTCCGGGAAATTGGAGGTGCGAACCAAACCAAGCACCCGGAGGCCCCGAGTGAACGCTCATAAAAATGCCCGATTAACCGTTTCCGGTCGAGCCCTTCTTGTTCAACGAATCCTTAAGGAAGGCCTGAGACCTGTTGAGGTAGCTCAGTCTCAAGGAGTCAGTGTTCGCACTGCCTACAAGTGGCTTAATCGCTATCGAGCTGAAGGCGAGGAAGGACTGCAGGATCGTTCGTCCCGGCCCAAGTTCTGTCCGCATGCGCTTCCTGAGATGCGCCAGGAACAAGTGCTTGAGCTACGTCGCCAGCGAAAAACC
Source organism: Pseudomonas sp. NFX71 (assembly GCF_048079215.1). Taxonomy (NCBI): domain Bacteria; kingdom Pseudomonadati; phylum Pseudomonadota; class Gammaproteobacteria; order Pseudomonadales; family Pseudomonadaceae; genus Pseudomonas; species Pseudomonas sp. NFX71. The sequence goes on from NZ_CP182230.1 coordinate 3,840,914, forward strand.
TATCGCCAAATCAGCCAGGACTTGAAGGTGGGACACAGCACTGTGGGCAGGTTATTGAGCCGTAACGGCCTCAACCGTTTGGCATACCTGGAGCCGCCACCGCCAGTGATTCGCTACGAATATTCTCAGCCCGGAGGTCTGCTTCACCTGGACATCAAGAAGCTGGGGCGTTTTAACAAACCAGGTCATCGAGTGACACGAGACCGCCTAAAAGGCCGCTCTTACCATGTCGGTTGGGAATACGCCCATGTTGCCATCGACGATAACAGTCGAGTGGCACACAGCGGTTTGTACGCAGACCAAAGTGGGCGTAGCGCCTGCCTCGCGCTGATCCGGGCCCTGCGCTACTACGCAAGCCTTGGCGTTTGCTTCGAGCGGGTAATGACCGATAACGGCCCTTGCTACAAGTCCGGACGTTTCAAGCGTCTATGTCGACGGCTGGGGCTTAAACACATCTATACCAAACCTTACACACCACGAACGAATGGCAAGGCAGAGCGATTTATCCAAACCGCTCTGCGCGAATGGGCCTACGCCAGAAGTTACGAAAGCTCAGACCAACGTGCGACCTACCTGACGTCGTGGTTGCACGAGTACAACTGGCATCGCCCGCATGCCAGCCTGAGTTATTTGCCACCAATTAGCCGAATAGCATCCGTGAACAACGTGGTGGGTTTACACAGCTAGCCTGCTAGCGATGGGGCTCGCCCAAACACCGCTGTAACAACGCCATAAACCCACTCTTTACGCTTTCTTTATGCACAGCCAACACCCTCGATCTCGCTCCTTTACAGCCTTCGTTCCGACAATGACTCCACACGCGGCAATACGCCGTAACACGGAGAACTTCCATGAGCGTTCTGGACGGGGTGTCACTGCTGTTGGCAGTGGGGCTGTTCATTTATCTGTTGGTTGCGCTGTTGCGCGCGGACCGGAACTAGGAGCGGCTATGCACAGTTATGACTATTGGCTGATCCTGGCCTTCTTCGCCGTGGTGCTGATTCCGGCACCGTTTCTCGGGCGGTTCTACTACAAGGTCATGGAGGGGCAGCGCACCTGGCTGACACCGATCCTGGGACCGGTGGAGCGGGGCTGTTATCGGGTGGCCGGCGTTGATCCGCAGGCCGAACAGAGCTGGCAGAAATACACCCTGGCCTTGCTCGCCTTCAACCTTGCGGGCTTCTTGCTGTTGTTCGCGATTCTGTTGTTCCAGGACCACTTGCCGCTCAACCCGCAAAACCTGCCGGGTCAGGAGTGGACGCTGGCGTTCAACACCGCCGTCAGTTTCATGACCAACACCAACTGGCAGGCCTACAGCGGCGAAGCCTCGCTGAGCTACCTGAGTCAGATGGCCGGCCTTACCGTGCAGAACTTCGTCAGCGCCGCCACCGGGCTCGCTGTGCTGGTTGCGCTGTGCCGCGGTATTGGTCGCAAATCGACCAAGACCCTCGGCAACTTCTGGGTCGACATGACCCGCGCCACCCTCTACGGCCTGCTGCCGCTGTGCCTGCTGCTGGCGCTGTATCTGGTCTGGCAGGGTGTGCCGCAAACCTTCGCGCAGTACGTGAACGCAGTGACGATGCAAGGCGTCGATCAGGTGATTCCGCTCGGCCCGGCCGCCAGCCAGATTGCGATCAAGCAGCTGGGGACCAACGGCGGTGGCTTCTTCGGCGTCAACTCGGCGCACCCGTTCGAGAACCCGACGGCGTGGAGCAACCTGTTCGAAGTGTCCTCGATCATCCTGATCCCCGTCGCCCTGGTGTTCACCTTCGGCCATTACGTGAAGGACCTGCGTCAGAGTCGGGCGATCATCGCCTGCATGCTGGCGCTGTTCCTGATCGGCGGCGCCACCTCGCTGTGGGCTGAATACCAGCCGAACCCTTCCCTGAACAACGTCGCCGTCGAACAGACCGCGCCGCTGGAAGGCAAGGAAGCACGCTTCGGCACTACCGCCACGGTGCTGTGGTCGGTGACCACCACCGCCGCGTCCAACGGTTCGGTCAACGGTATGCACGACAGCCTTAATCCGCTGAGCGGCATGGTCGCGATGGTCAACATGATGGTCGGCGAAGTGATCTTCGGCGGCGTCGGCGCCGGGCTCTACGGCATGTTGCTCAACGTGTTGATCGCAGTGTTCCTCGCCGGCCTGATGATCGGCCGTACTCCGGAATACCTCGGCAAGAAATTGCAGGCCAAGGAAGTGCAACTGCTGGTGGTGACCTTGCTGGTGATGCCGGTCGGTGTGCTGGTGCTCAGTGCGATTGCCGCCAGCCTGCCAGGTCCGGTGGCGTCGGTAACCAACCCCGGCCCCCACGGTTTCAGCCAGTTGCTCTATGCCTATACCTCGGCCGGCGCGAACAACGGTTCGGCGTTCGGCGGTTTCGGCGCCAACACACCGTTCCACAACCTGATGCTCGGTCTTGGCATGTTGATCGGTCGCTTCGGTTACATCCTCCCGGTACTGGCCTTGGCCGGCAGCCTGGCGATGAAGAAAACCGCACCGATTGGCCAGAACAGCTTCCCGACCCACGGTCCGTTGTTCGTGACCCTGTTGACCGTGACCATTTTGCTGGTGGGCGGCCTGACCTTTCTGCCGACCCTGGCGTTGGGCCCAATCGCTGAACATCTGAGCATGGGCTTCTAAGGAGTCAATGATGAATATGCCCGCAACCAAACCCGCTGCCGTGAAGGCGCCGGAACAACCGAAAACCGCGATCTCGGCCCTGTGGCGCCCGGCGCTGGTGCAAGCCTTCGTCAAGCTAGACCCACGGCAATTGCAGCGTGCGCCGGTGATGCTGGTGGTCGAACTGACCGCCGTGCTGACCACCGTTTTGTGCTTTATTCCCGACAGCGCCGTGCCCACTTTCGTCGCCGCGCAAATCGCGCTGTGGCTGTGGTTCACCGTGCTCTTCGCCAACTTTGCCGAAGCCCTGGCCGAAGGTCGCGGCAAGGCCCGCGCCGACAGCCTCAAGGCTGGCAGCGAAGGCTTGAGCGCACGCCGCAAAACCAGCAACGGCGCCTTTCAAGTAGTGCCGGCCACCAGCCTGCGCAAGGGCGATGTGGTGCGCGTCGAAGCCGGGGAAATGATCCCCGGTGACGGCGAAGTCATCGAAGGCATCGCGGCGGTCAACGAAGCGGCGATCACTGGTGAATCCGCGCCGGTGATCCGTGAATCCGGCGGCGACCGTTCGGCTGTCACCGGCAACACTCGCCTGGTGTCTGACTGGCTGCTGGTGCGCATCACCGCCAACCCTGGCGAGTCGACACTGGACCGCATGATCGCGCTGGTCGAAGGCGCCAAACGCCAGAAAACCCCGAACGAAGTGGCGCTCGACATCCTGTTGATCGGCCTGACCCTGATCTTCCTGCTGGTCGTCGTGACCCTGCAACCGTTCGCCCACTTCGCCAACGGCAGCCTGCCGCTGGTGTTCCTGGTGGCTTTATTGGTCACGCTGATTCCGACCACCATCGGCGGTTTGCTCTCGGCCATCGGTATCGCCGGTATGGACCGTCTGGTGCGCCTGAACGTGATCGCCAAATCCGGCCGCGCCGTGGAAGCGGCGGGGGACGTGCATGTCCTGCTGCTGGACAAGACCGGCACCATCACCTTCGGTAACCGTCGTTGCACCGCGGTGTATGCCGCGCCAGGTGTGAACGCCAGGGAACTGGCCGAGGGCGCGCTGTTCGCCTCGCTGGCCGATGACACGGCGGAAGGTAAATCCATCGTCGAGTACTTGCGGGGCCTGCATCCGCAGCCTGAGCCGAGCACCGAGCTGTTGACCGCCGTACCGTTCAGTGCTGAAACGCGCCTGTCCGGCGTTGACTATCAGGGCCGCGTGTATCGCAAAGGCGCAGTGGATTCGTTGCTGGCGTTCGTCGGCCTGAAACGCGCTGATCTCGCCCCGGCCCTGTCCCGTGAAATCGACAAGATTGCCCAGAGCGGCGGCACGCCGTTGCTGGTCTGCGTCGACGGTAAGTTGCTCGGTGCGATTCACCTCAAGGACGTGGTCAAGCCCGGCATCCGCGAACGTTTTGCCGAGCTGCGCAAATTGGGGATTCGCACCGTCATGGTGACCGGCGACAACCCGCTGACCGCGGCAGCCATTGCGGCTGAAGCGGGCGTCGACGACGTACTGGCCGAAGCCACGCCGGAGAAAAAACTGGCGCGTATTCGTCACGAGCAGAACGACGGGCGCCTGGTCGCGATGTGCGGCGACGGTGCCAACGACGCCCCGGCCCTGGCCCAGGCAGACGTCGGCATGGCGATGAACGATGGTACGCAAGCCGCACGCGAGGCGGCGAACATGGTTGACCTCGACAGCGATCCGACCAAGTTGCTGGACGTGGTGCAGATCGGCAAGGAATTGTTGGTGACCCGTGGTGCGCTGACGACCTTTTCCATCGCCAACGACGTGGCCAAATACTTTGCGATCCTGCCGGCGCTGTTCGCCTCGATCTACCCGCAATTGGGCGTGCTGAACGTCATGCACCTGAGCAGTCCGCAGAGCGCGATTCTGTCGGCCATTGTGTTCAACGCCTTGATCATCGTGGTGTTGATTCCACTGGCGCTGCGCGGTGTGCGGGTGCAGGCGGCGAGTGCGGCGGCGTTGCTGCGTCGCAATCTGCTGATCTATGGACTGGGCGGGATTCTGGTGCCGTTCGTGGGCATCAAGGCGATCGACATGCTGTTGACGGCGTTGCATCTGGTTTGATGGTTAGCGTTGGCCTTTGTGGCGAGGGAGCTTGCTCCCGCTCGACTGCGCAGCAGTCGTAAAACCAGCCGATGCGGTGTACCTGAATAAACACTGTGTCCAGGTGGGGCTGCTTCGCAGTCCAGCGGGAGCAAGCTCCCCCGCCACAGGGTGATGTGCATGTTTTTAATGAATTCGAGGATTTTGAAATGTCCACAATGATACGTCCGGCCCTGAGCCTGCTGGTCTTGATGACCCTGATCACCGGCGTCGCTTACCCCTTGGTGGTCACCGGTGTCGCCCAGGTCGCGTTCCCGGATCAAGCCAACGGCAGCCTCGTACACGACGCCGATGGCAAGGTCCGCGGCTCCTCGCTGATTGCCCAGGATTTCACCGGTGATGCCTGGTTCCATCCACGGCCATCCGCCGGTGCTTTCGCCACGGTATCGAGCAGCGCCAGTAACCTCTCGCCAAGTAACCCGGCCTTGGCCACTCGGGTGATCGACGATGCCAACAAACAGCGAGTGCCAGGGCAGGGGCCGGTGCCGTTGGCGCTGGTGACCACTTCTGGCAGTGGCCTCGATCCACACTTGCCTCCGGCCGCAATTGCCTATCAACTGGCGCGAGTTGCGGCGGCGCGGAACCTGCCGGTGGCGACGCTCCAGAACCTGTTGGATGCGCACATCGAGCAGCCGCTGGTGGGGCCGCCGGTAGTGAATGTGCTGGCATTGAACATGGCGTTGGAAAAACTGTAGATCGGTGGTGGCGCCAATCGCCAGCAGGCTAGCTCCCACAGGGAGTGCTGAATTCTTGTGGGAGCCAGCCTGCAGGCGATGACGGCAGAACAATCACCTCATCAACCTCTGAAAAAAAGAGATATCAAAGCATGAGTGACTCTGGCCGCGCCGACGCGCTGTTAGCAGACCTGCCCCGTGACGGTCGTGGACGGCTCAAGGTTTTCCTCGGCGCCGCGCCTGGTGTCGGCAAGACCTACGCCATGCTGCAAGCCGCCCATACCCAACTTCGCCAAGGCGTGAAGCTTATTGCCGGCGTCGTCGAAACCCATGGCCGCGCCGAGACCGAGGCGCTGCTGGGCGGCTTGCCGCAGCAACCCTTGGTGCGCTCGGAATACCGGGGCGTGACCCTCGAAGAAATGGACCTCGACGGCTTGCTCGCCGCCAAGCCGAAACTGGTGCTGGTGGACGAGCTGGCCCACACCAATGCACCGGGCAGTCGTCACGCCAAACGCTGGCAAGATATTCAGGAACTGCTCGCCGCCGGCATTGACGTGTACACCACGGTCAACGTTCAGCACCTGGAGAGCCTCAATGATCAGGTGCGCGGGATCACCGGCGTGCAAGTCCGCGAAACCCTGCCGGACTGGGTGTTGCAAGAAGCCTACGAATTGCTGTTGATCGACTTGCCGCCACGGGAGCTGCTTGAGCGTCTGCGTGACGGCAAGGTCTATGTGCCGGAGCAGGCGCGGGCGGCCATCGATGCGTACTTTTCCCAGACCAACCTCACTGCCCTGCGTGAGCTGGCGATGCAAACCGCTGCGGCTCAGGTCGATAACGACCTGGCCCAGGGGTATCGTCAGCTTGGTCAGGCAGCACCGACGGTGCGCGGTCGTTTGCTGGTCGGTGTCGATGGCGATGCCCAGGCCGAGCGTCTGGTACGTCACGCCAGCCGTGTCGCCCAGCGTCGGCATCTGCCGTGGAGCCTGGTGCATGTGGACAACGGCAGCGTGCGTGATGAGCAATCACGCCTGCGTCTGCAAAGTGCCCAGCAACTGGCCGAACGCCTCGGCGGTGAAGTGGTGTTGCTGCGGGCCGGTGAGGTGGCGAAAACCCTGATTCAGCACGCCACTGAACGACGTGCCAGCCTGGTTCTGGTCGGCCAGTCCCGGCAGCGATTGCGCCGTCGGCTGTTCGGTGGCGGCCTGGCGGCGCGTTTGTTGCGCCATGCTCGCGGGCTCGAAATCAACGTCATCGACAGCGATCACGAACAGGATCCGCCACGACAACGCCCGGTACAGTCGCTGGTGTGGTTCGACTATGCGCTGGCGCTGGTCGCGACCGTGCTCGCCACTGCCCTGGCCTGGGCAGTGGCGAGTGTCTTGCCGCTGCCCAATATTTCGCTGGTGTTCCTTGCCGCCGTGTTGCTGGTGGCGGTGCGCAGCAGCCTCGGCCCGGCGCTGGCCTGTGCTGCGCTGTCCTTCCTGACGTACGACTTCCTGTTCATTCCACCGAATTTTTCCTTCAGCATCCAGCGTGAAGAAGACGTGCTGACCTTGCTGTTCTTCCTGTTGATGGCAGCGCTCACCGGCAACCTCGCGGCGCGCCAGCGGCGGCAATTGCAGGCCTTGCGCGACACCCAGGAGGAAACCACCGAACTGCTCGACCTGTCACGCAAACTTACGGCGGCCACTGACCGTCAGGCCGTGGTCAATGCCGCTGCCCAGCACCTCGAGGGCTGGAGCGATCTGCAATTGTGCCTGCTCAATCGCGATGGCCAGAGCGGCTGGAAAGTCGAAACCGGCGGCCCGCTGGAGTTTTCCGAAGCCGAGCGCGCGGCCGCCGACTGGGCCTGGCAACACGATCAACCGGCGGGCGCGGGCACTGGCACGTTGCCGTTCGGGCGTTGGTGGTGGTGGCCGCTGTCGGTGGAAGACGGGCCGCTGGCATTGCTCGGTGTCTGTGCCAAAGAAGGGCAGACCTTGAGCGGTCAGCGTCGACGGTTATTGACCGCGTTGAGTCAGCCGCTGGCCCAGGCCCTGGCTCGCGCGCAATTGGCCGAAGACCTGGAAGCGGCGCGGCTGCACGGCGAAACCGAGCAACTGCGCAGCGCCTTGCTGGCGTCGGTGTCCCACGATCTGCGCACGCCGTTGACGTCCATGCGCGGCAGCATCGACAGCCTGTTGGCGCTGGGCGAGGCGATCCCGCTGGAGGATCGTCGCGAACTGCTCGAAGGCACCCGGGATGAAGCCGAGCGCCTCGATCGCTACATTCAAAACCTGCTGGACATGACCCGCCTGGGCCACGGCGCATTGAAGCTGGCACGGGATTGGGTGTCGCCGGCCGACATTGTCGGCAGCGCCCTCAATCGCCTGCGTGCGGTGCTGGCACCGCTGCAGGTCAGCACCCAAGTGCCGGCCGAATTGCCGCTGCTGTACGTGCATGCCGCGCTGATCGAGCAGGCACTGGTCAACGTACTGGAAAACGCCGCGCGTTTTTCGCCACCTCACGGCCGTCTGCAATTACTCGCCGGCGCCGATGACAGCGAGCTGTTCTTCTCGGTCAGCGATGAAGGCCCGGGCATTCCGGAGGAGGAGCGGGCGAAGATTTTCGACATGTTCTACACCGCCGCGCGTGGAGATCGAGGCGGGCAGGGCACGGGGCTTGGACTGGCGATCTGTCAGGGCATGGTGGGCGCCCATGGCGGGCGAATCAGCGTCGGCGACGGTATCGAAGGGCGTGGCACGTGCATCACTCTTCACTTGCCTTTGCAGGAACAACCCGACGTTGACAGTGAGGGCTGACAGTGAAGCCTGATACCCTTTGGATTTCTCCATGCCACGATCAGAAACCATGAGCCAGACCGCGACCATTTTGGTCATCGACGACGAACCGCAGATCCGTAAATTCCTGCGCATCAGCCTCGCTTCCCAAGGCTATAAAGTGCTGGAGGCCGGCACCGGCACGGAAGGCCTGGCACAGGCCGCATTAAACAAACCGGACCTCCTCGTGCTCGACCTCGGTCTACCGGACATGGACGGCCAGCAAGTGCTGCGCGAGTTTCGTGAATGGTCGACAGTGCCGGTGCTGGTCCTGTCGGTGCGTGCCAGCGAGGGGCAGAAGGTGGAAGCGCTGGATGGCGGTGCGAATGACTACGTGACCAAGCCGTTCGGTATTCAGGAGTTTCTGGCGCGGGTGCGTGCCTTGTTGCGTCAGGCGCCGGTGGGTGAGGCGCAGCAAGCGGCGCTGGCGTTCGGCCCGTTGACCGTGGACCTGGCCTATCGCCGGGTGCTGCTCGACGGCGTCGAAGTGGCGTTGACCCGCAAGGAATACGCGGTGCTGGCGCAACTGGCGCGGCACCCGGGGCGGGTGATCACCCAGCAGCAATTGCTCAAGGACATCTGGGGGCCGACCCATACCGAGGACAGTCATTACTTGCGGATTGTGGTCGGGCACTTGCGGCAGAAGCTGGCGGATGACCCGACGCAGCCGCGGTTTATCGTGACAGAGGCGGGGGTTGGGTATCGGCTTTTGAGTGAAGGTGGTCTTTAGGGTTTTGTGTTGCTTGATCCGGCCCGATCGCGAGCAGGCTCGCTCCCACAGTGGATTTAGGTGATCCACAAATTTTGTGTCTACCAAAGATCAATTGTGGGAGCGAGCCTGCTCGCGATGGGGCCCTCACATTCACTCGAGAAACCTCAGGAATCCCGCTCACTCTCGTATCTATCCAACGTATCCCGCGCAATCTCGCGCCCCAGCGCGATCAATTCCGGCGCCTTGTAGAACTCGAAAAACCGGCACACCCGCTTCGGCACGTTGATCAGGATATCCGGTGGATAACCGGCAATCTTGTACTGCGCCAACGACGTCTGCATCACTTCGAAACTCTGGTTGATCAAATCCAGCAAGGACGCCGGCCCCACGTTGTCGATGATGAACGAGCCGGTGGCTGATTTCGGCGCGCCATCGCGTTCCGGAGCGGCCGCCGGTTGCTGGGCTTCGGGTTCGGCGGATTCGATCCAGGGGTTGATCTCGGCCGCTTCTGCGATCAATGCCTCCTTTTCCAGCAGCAGCAACTTTTCCGCTTGTTTGCGACGGAATGGCAACTTCGAGCCGACCGAGCTCATCAGGCTGTCGAACCGGGTCTTGAACGCGGCCGGGCGCTGGATCACCGGCAGTTGATAGTGGCGCTGGTTGGTGGAGTTGAGGTTGACCGCGATGATCAGGTCGCAATGGCTCGACACCACCGGCACGATCGGCAACGGGTTGAGGATACCGCCGTCCACCAGCATGCGATTGCCCTGCATCACCGGCGTGAACAGGCTCGGAATGGCCGCCGAGGCGCGCATCGCCTGGTGCAGGCAACCTTCCTGGAACCAGATTTCCTGCTGGTTGGTCAGGTCGGTGGCCACCGCCGTGTAGGGGATGCGCAAGTCTTCGATATTGATCTCGCCAACGATCTTGCGGATCTGCCCGAAGACTTTCTCCCCGCGAATCGCACCCAGTCGAAAACTGACATCCACCAGGCGCAGCACGTCGAGGTAATCCAGGCTCTCGATCCAGTTGCGGTATTCATCCAGTTTGCCGGCGGCATAAATCCCGCCAACCACGGCGCCCATCGAACAACCGGCGATGCAGGCGATGTCGTATCCACGCCGCTCGATCTCTTCAATGACACCGATATGGGCATAGCCCCGGGCTCCACCGGAACCCAGCACCAATGCGACACGCTTTTTCATGAATCGCCCTCGTCTGACAAGGTTCAACAATGCACCCAACGAGGGGCGTGCTTCAATCGCTAAGGTCGTTCAGCAGGGTGAACGCGTCGTTTTTTCGACACTCCATGGCGGCAGATGGTTATTCTCGCGAGCGCTATAGTTTCCGCAGCGGGCCAAGGCACTTTTCACGCGCCGGACCGTCTTACCTGCACGACTGTTTACCTATCTTTGAGGTGTGAGTGATGAAAGCCTGGATCTGTGTGCCTTTGATTGCGCTGGCGCTCGCCGGTTGTGCCGGCAAGACTGCGTACCGTGACAGCTGCGGTAGCGGGATCGATGCCGCGTGGCGTGAGCTGGACCTGGCCAAGGCCGAAGGTTTCGCCGGCACCGTCAGTTACTCCAAGGCCCTGTCGTTGCTGACCGGCGCCAAGACCCAGCAGCAATTCGAAGCGTTCGAAGGCTGCACCAAGAAAGCCGAGAAGGCGCGCTTTTATATTCGTGAATCACGCGCCGGGCGTTGAGGCATGATGTAGGCATCAGTAATTCGATTCAGGGAGCAAACGATGTCTGCCTTGGTTGATCGGTTAGTGGCCCATGTTCTGGGCCTGGAAGTCCGCCTGCTGTCGTGTCAGGCACGTTTGAATGCCCGCACCGATCCGGAAGCGTTGCATGATCTGCGCACCACGGTTCGCCGTTTGCGCAGTCTGCTGCGGCCGTTGCGCGGCTTGCCTGGGGTCGAGCAGCTGGAAGTGGCGGCGTCCCGGGTCGGAGACCTGACCACGCCGTTGCGCGATCGCGAAGTACTGGCGGCGTATTTGCTCGAGCACGATCAACCCGAGGCAGCGCAACGTCGCATGGCGCAGATGGCCGTGGCCTATCCGGCGGTCGCGGCAAGCACCGAGCTGGCGCAGTTGCTGATGATTTTCGACGCCTTCCCGCGTTTTCTGCGGGCATCCCAGCGACAGGGGTTGCTCAAGGGACTGCGCAAACGCATCGAAAAGCGCCTGGGCAAGCAGTGGAAAAAACTCGATGAGGCTTTGCACGACCCTGCCCATGATCGCCATCGACTGCGCTTGTTGATCAAGCGTGTACGGTATGGCATCGAGGCCTACCCTGAACTGGACCGTTTGCCGAAACCGGCCTTGCCGAGGCTCAAGTCGGCTCAGGCGGCCTTGGGGGATTGGCACGATTGCTGGCAATGGCTGGCCCGGGCCGAACACGAAGCGGATCTGCAACCTTGTGTGGCCGTGTGGAAAACCACCATGGCCAAGGCCGAAGGCCGTGCCGACATTGTTCTCGACAAACTCAGCGCCGCCTGTTTCAAATCCTGAAGCCACCACGGCCCAGCAGGAGCCGCCGAAGGCTGCGATCTTTTGATCTTTTGCGTCGTCATTCACGCCAAAATCAAAAGATCGCAGCCTTCGGCAGCTCCGACAAAGAGTGTGTACATCCGGCCCATCTGTCAGTGCTTTTGGCCAGAATAAGCGCTGTGCCATCCTCGCTGGCTGGTTAACATCGCTTCATTCCATATCTGCCCTTGAGGTTTTCATGCGCTTTTCCGATCTGCTCGACGCCGTCCGCAGCCAGCCGCTGGAGCTGTCTATTCCGGCCGAATGGGCGCAGGGGCGTGCCAGCTTCGGCGGTCTGGTCGCGGCTTTGCAATACGAAGCCATGCGCGCACGGGTGCCGGTGGATCGTCCCGTGCGCTCGCTGGCGATCACCTTTGTCGGGCCCGTCGAACCCGAAGTGCCGGTCAGTTTTGAAGTCGATGTCCTGCGCGAAGGCAAGGCGGTCAGCCAGGTGCTGGGCCGGGCGATGCAGAAGGGACAAGTGGTGACGTTGATCCAAGGCAGCTTTGGCGCCTCGCGGCCGTCCGAAGTGGCCGTAGCCGCCACGCCGGCTCCCGACATGAAGCACTGGGACGACTGCCAGGAGCTGCCGTATGTCAAAGGCATGACTCCGGAGTTCATGCGCCATCTGGCGATGCGCTGGAGTGTTGGCGGCCTGCCGTTCACGGGCAATAAATCCCGCGAGATGGGCGGCTGGGTGCGCTTGCGTGGTGATGTGAAGGAAGAGGCGGTCACTGAGGCGCATATCCTGGCATTGGTGGACGCCTGGCCGCCGGCGCTGTTGCCGCACCTGAATAAAGTCGCGATGGGCAGCACGCTGACCTGGACCATCGAATTCGTCCAGCCCTTGCTCGAGCTCAGCACCCTGGACTGGTGCAAATACCTCGTAGAAATCGAACATGCCGCTGACGGCTATGGTCATGCGGCCGCGAAGCTGTGGAGCGCGGACGGTCAGCTGATCGCCATGAGTCGCCAGACCGTGACGATTTTTGCCTGATCAGTGACGACGGTGGCGCTCACGCCAGGCGCGCCACCAACCGCCGCTGAGGAAAAAGCGCGGAAAGGTCAGGAACTGCTCGACCAGCAGGCGCGACACCGCATCTTTGCGATCACTGAACGGCTCGGAGGCCTGCGCCTCCAGGCTGTGCCCGTGGCGTTGCAGGCCCAATGCAGCGAGCAGGCCGATGACGCCAATCGCGAAGTTTGCAAAGCTCAGGCTGAACACCCCGCACACCAGCAGCAGAAACGCCACGATGAACAGCGGCACGGCAATCAGGTGCAACACCAGATTGGCCGGGTGCTGGTGGTTGTCCGGGTACGCGCGCCATTGCCAGGCGGGAAGGTTGGGGTGACGTTTGCCCATGATGCTGATCCTCGATCCATGTTGAACACATGATTGAAGAATAGGCGTGGCATGGGCGGGCGGCGAATCAAGGATGGCTATCGCAGTGATAGGTGCCATGGTCAGAATTGATGTTGATTGAGCCGGCGAAGGGGCCCTTACAGCTTGAGCAACCCTATCGCCTTGCTCAACTCCCCGGCCAACGCCGCCAACTCATGACTGGTCGTCGCCGAATCCACCGTCTGCTGCACCGTGTTCTCGGTCACATCGCGAATGCTCACCACCGCCCGGTTCATCTCTTCCGCCACCTGGCTCTGCTGTTCGGCCGCCACCGCGATCTGCGTGTTGCTTTCACGCATCTGCGCCACGGCGCTGGTTATTTCCACCAACGCGGCGCCGGCCTCTTGAGCCTGTTGCACGCAGTCGTCGGCCTTGAACGAGCTTTCCTGCATGAAATCCACCGCATCCCGGGTTCCGGCCTGCAACGCCGAGACCATCAGGGTGATTTCGTCAGTCGAGGCCTGTACACGTTTGGCGAGGTTGCGCACTTCATCGGCGACCACCGCAAAGCCACGTCCCATTTCCCCGGCCCGGGCCGCTTCAATCGCCGCGTTCAGCGCCAGCAGGTTGGTTTGCTCGGCGATGCTGTGGATCACATTGACCACGCCGTTGATCTTCTGACTGTCCTCGGCCAGACGCTGAATCATCTCGGCCGTTTGCTGTACGCCAGTGGACAGCCCGGCAATCGACTTCTGTACGCGACTGACCACTTCCTGACCGCTGCCGGCCAAGGTGTCGGCGGTTTGCGAGAGGTCGCGGGTGGCGCCGGCGTGCTGGGCGATGTGATAGACGGTGGCGGTCATTTCGTTGATCGCCGTGGCGGCCTGGTCGGTTTCGCTTTGCTGGCCCAGCATGCCGTGACGGACCTCGTTCATGCTCGATGCCAGGCGCGCCGCGCCGACATCCAGTTGCCGGGCGGTGCTGGCAACAGTGGTGACCACCCGTTGGTAACCGGCCTGCATGGCGTTGAACGCGCCGGCCATCTGCCCGACCTCGTCGGTGCAGGCCAGCGGCACACGGGCAGACAGATCGCCGGTTTTTTCAACGTGGAGCATCACGTCTTTCAAAGTGTTGAGCTGACTGAGCAAAAAACGGATCAACAGTTGCGACGCTCCGAGCATCGCCAGCATCAGGATGAACACCGCCACCGCGTAATTGGCGAAACGCTCGCCAAACACCTGGGTCAGGCTCGGGCCATGAGCGATCACTGCCACCTGCTGACCATCGGCGCGCGTGAACACCTCCGCGCCCATCAGCGGGTTGTCGCCAAACAGCGGCATCGAGTTGATCTTGACCCAGCCGTTGGCATCCGCCAATTCCAGCACGGGCTGCTCGTTCAGCAACGGCGCCTGCCCGCGGCTGAACGTCAGCAGGTTATCGGCCTTGGGCAGCGCTTGCCCGGCAGGCCAGGCGTTGAGCAATCGCGCCTGCGCTTGAGCAGACGCTTGAGCAGCCTGACTGCGGGCCTGCTGTTCGAGTTGTACGGCGTACAGCACCAACAACAGGGTGGTGACGAAGGCGACAGCGTTGACCGCCCAGAATTTATATTTCAGCGAGATGTTGCTAAGCCAGGCACCCATGGAGGTCTTCTCTGATAGCGGAAACAGCATTGGCAAGGTGCCAGCATTGTGCCGCTACCCGAGTCGGCGGATCTTGATGTGCATCAACATTCCCGACCGTGTTCCCGCGCAGGAATTGCGGGGCGTAATGCGCTATCCTTCGCGCCTTCAAAATTCCCTCGCTACAGGATTCCGCCCCCATGAAAGCCGCACTCGTCGAACTCATCAGCAAAATCAGCTCCGGGTGCATGAGCGAAGCCGAAATCCTCAAGGTCGCTGACGAAGCGGCCCAGGCCTACGCCGATCCAGAGGCTTTTCTGATGGCCAATCCGGACATCAACTACGACGACACCTTCCCGATTCCGTTGGGCGAATGGGTGGTCGTCGGCAGCCTGCCGGAAACCGTGCTGTTCCAGGCTGACACCTATATGGACTTGTTCGCGCAGATCGTCGCGTCGTTCGGCCCGGGCGTGGATTTCAACATCAAACCCAAGCAATTGGCCAAGACCGAAGCGCTGACCGCGCTCAATCGCATCCAGGTGCAGATGGGCAGCATGAACAAGGAAAACGGCGGCTACACGCTGATGAACTTCAGCCAGTTGCTGGACGACGAACTGCAAGTGGTGCTGGTCTATGGCAACGACGTACCGCGTGTGCTCGAGTTGTGTGCCGAGGTCGGCATCGCGGCCGCACCTTCCCTGGAAGCCCTGAAAGTGGCGATCCACGTTTGAATAAAACGGAACCCTGACAACGGCCGGCTATCCTAAGAGTGCACATCACTCTTAGGGAGCGACACCATGGGTTCCACGTTCAACGGCCTGGTTGGCCTGATCATTCTTGCCCTGGACATCTGGGCAATCATCAACGTGCTGAAAAGTGGCGCCGACACCGGGATGAAAATCGTCTGGGTCCTGCTGATCCTGCTGTTGCCGGTCCTGGGCCTGATCATCTGGGCCATCGCCGGGCCGCGGGGCAACGTGCGAATCTGACCCCTAAACACCGCCAAACCTGTGGGAGCTGGCCTGCCAGCGATGGCATCACTGCGGAGTCTCTGATAGACCGCAGCGATACTATCGCTGGCAGGCCAGCGCCCACAGGTTCGGCGTCGAGCCGTCAACTGACGTTCGACCTGTCATCTTCCGCGACGTAGAATGCGCGCCTTTCCCGGGCAATCGAGCTGATCGATTGGCCTTCATGGGCGGGTAACCGTCCGTTGCCACCGCATTCATCGGAGCACTTCCCATGAGCAACACTCCAACCAGCGATTACCTGGAAACCCTCTACGAAGGCTACGGCCAGCGTTTTCGCATGGAAAAACTGCTGCACGAAGTGCGCACCGAACACCAGCACCTGGTGATTTTCGAAAACCCGCGCATGGGCCGGGTCATGGCGCTGGACGGCGTGATCCAGACCACCGAAGCCGACGAATTCATCTACCACGAAATGCTCACCCACGTGCCGATCCTCGCGCACGGCAGCGCCAAACGCGTGCTGATTATCGGTGGCGGCGACGGCGGCATGCTGCGTGAAGTGGCCAAGCACGGTGGCGTCGAGCACATCACCATGGTCGAGATCGACGGCACCGTGGTCGACATGTGCAAGGAATTCCTGCCGAACCACTCCAAGGGTGCGTTCGATGATCCACGCCTGAACCTGGTGATCGACGACGGTATGCGCTTCGTCGCCACCACCACCGAAAAGTTTGACGTGATCATCTCTGACTCCACTGACCCGATCGGTCCGGGCGAAGTGCTGTTCTCGGAAAACTTCTACCAGGCCTGCCGTCGCTGCCTGAACGAGGGCGGTATCCTGGTGACCCAGAACGGCACGCCGTTCATGCAGATCGAAGAAGTCAAAACCACCGCCGGCCGCCTGCGCAGCCTTTTCCCGGACTGGCACTTCTATCAGGCCGCCGTGCCGACCTACATCGGTGGCTCGATGACATTTGCCTGGGGCGCGACCAATACCGCCTATCGCAAATTGTCCCGCGAAACCCTGCAACAGCGCTTCGCCGGCAGCGGCATCATCACCCGCTACTATAATCCGGAAATCCACATTGGCGCGTTTGCCTTGCCGCAATACGTACTGCAAGCCGTGAACAAGCCAAGCAACGACTAACGTTATTCACATCCCCTGTGGAAGCTGGCCAGCTCCCACAGGGTCAGTGTGTTTTCATGTGGGTGTGCCGTAATCCGTTTGAACGATCAGTCAGGCCAAAAGTCCAGATAGATGTACGCCCATTTGCGGGTTTGTTCGAGGAGGCACTGATGCAAAAGTGGAAAATCACTTTCGTGGATGATCACGGCGAAACAGTCGATGAAGTCTTTGAGTGCGACGAATGCCCGGACAACGAGCATGCCGCCAAACTCATCAAGGCCCGTCTCCTTCCTGTCGCTGCCGAACTGGATCTGAACGATCTGGAAGGGCGCACTGCTGATGCGAGCGTCAAGAATCTCAAGTCCCAGAACAGCATACAAATCCTCGGCATCACTCCCGTCTGAAACACTCTCTGGCACACTCGTGAAACACCAGGCCTTGGCAGCGGCGCTTACTTGAGGCTACTCTGCAATCGAGATCAGCGATTGGATCGCTAAGGTCTGGTCTTGTCAGCTACATGCTTGTTTCCCTTCGGCAACGTGGTTGCCGCAATGCTTGCACCATTCGGTTGCAGGCGTCGGGAGTACGGAAAGTCTATCCATCGGTTTGAGGAGGACGTTTCATGAGCACAGCCTATCAAGAAGACATCAGCAGCTCGGTGCTGCGCCGCATGAAAGAAGGCGGTTTCGACTTTTCACGATTCCATCCCATTGAGTTCTACGCCATTTTCCCGGACGAGGAGCGGGCACGCAGGGCGGCAGGGCACTATTCCGGCGAATCCATGAATGCTCAGATCAGCGTACGCGATGACGGCGCATGGGCCCTGGAACTGAGTAAAGTGATGTCCGCCACCTATGACGGCATCGGCGACTTTGAGCAGGACTTCGAGGCGGTGGTCGAGCCTTTGGGCGGCATCATCGAAGGATGGGGCGTCAAGCAGGAGGTACGAGGGCTACTCGCATAACACTATGAACAGCGACAACATCCACTAACGGCTGACCTTCGGGTTGGCCGTTTTCGTTTGTGCGTCTGAACATCAAAAGATCGCAAGCCTTCGGCAGTTCCTGCATAGGAATGCGTAGGAGCAGCCGAAGGCTGCGATCTTTTGACGTATTTTTGATTCATGACATTTCAAAGAAGCAAAAAAAAGCCGCCTGAACAGGCGGCTAAAAGGGAAGTTCGGTGAGCATTACCAGCGAATGCGCCAATTATCCACAGCCACTGCCGGGCAGTGAAATCAACTCTGACTATGCTGGTGATAGGCGAAAGCATTGCTTCGCAATGAAGCGGGGGCGATCAGGTTGGGGCAATTACCGCACAGGAATGGTGCGGTCGCTGCGCGACGAATATCCAACCGATTGATATCAAAGCGTTTATGCCGATGGCACGGGCCTTGCGAAGGTCTGTATGTCCGGGTGACAAGGAGTACGGCATGATCCGCACCTATTTTGATGAGATGTACGATGCCGGCGGCCAGGTCCGCCCGCATTATCGGGAGTTTGCCCGTTGGCTGGCCGAGACGCCTGACGAACTTCTCGCCCAACGGCGACGCGAGGCCGATCTGTTGTTTCATCGCGCCGGGATTACTTTCACGCTCTACGGGGACGAGCAGGGCACAGAGCGCCTGATTCCCTTCGACACCATTCCGCGCAGCATCCCCGCCAGCGAATGGCGGATTGTCGAACGTGGCTGCATCCAGCGGGTCAAGGCGTTGAACATGTTCCTCGCCGACCTCTATCACGAACAGCGCATCATCAAGGCCGGCATCATTCCGGCCGAGCAAGTGCTGGCCAACGAGCAATACCAGTTGGCGATGCAAGGCCTGGATTTGCACCGGGATATCTACTCGCACATCTCCGGTGTCGATCTGGTGCGCGATGGCGACGGCACGTACTACGTGCTCGAAGACAACCTTCGTACACCGAGCGGCGTGAGCTACATGCTCGAAGACCGCAAGATGATGATGCGCCTGTTCCCAGAGTTGTTCTCGGCCCAGCGCATCGCCCCTATCGATCATTATCCGAACCTGCTGCTCGACACCCTGAAAAGCTCCAGCCCGATCGATAACCCGAGCGTGGTGGTCCTGACGCCGGGTCGCTTCAACAGTGCGTTTTTCGAGCATGCATTTTTGGCGCGAGAAATGGGCGTCGAACTGGTGGAAGGCGCGGACCTGTTCGTGCGTGACGACAAGGTGTTCATGCGCACCACGGACGGGCCGAAAGCGGTCGATGTGATCTACCGACGCCTCGACGATGCGTTCCTCGATCCGCTGGCGTTCAACCCGGATTCGATGCTCGGTGTGCCGGGGCTGCTGTCGTCCTACCGCTCGGGCAATGTGGTGCTGGCGAATGCCATCGGCACCGGGGTGGCGGACGACAAATCGGTGTATCCGTTCGTGACGGACATGATCCGTTTCTATCTGGATGAAGAGCCGATCCTGAAGAACGTGCCGACGTTCCAGTGCCGCAATCCTTCTGAGCTGTCCCACGTGCTGGCCAATCTTCCGGATCTGGTGGTCAAGGAAACCCAGGGCTCCGGCGGTTACGGAATGCTGGTGGGGCCGGCGGCGACAGCGGCGGAAATCGAGTCGTTCCGCGCCCGCATCAAGGCCAAGCCACACGCGTACATCGCGCAACCGACGTTGTCCCTGTCGACTTGTCCGACCTTTGTCGAAAACGGCATCGCGCCACGCCACATCGACCTGCGTCCGTTTGTTTTGTCTGGCCGCGAAACCCGGGTCGTGCCCGGCGGTTTGACCCGAGTCGCCCTGCGTGAAGGCTCCCTGGTGGTGAATTCCTCCCAGGGCGGCGGAACCAAGGACACCTGGGTGGTCGAGGATTGAAGGAAGCCTGCCATGTTAAGTAGAACTGCCTCGGATTTGTATTGGATGTCGCGTTACCTGGAGCGGGCGGAAAACCTCGCACGGATGCTCGACATCAGTTATTCGCTGTCGCTGATGCCGCAGGATGGTCGCGGTGATGGTCTGCATGAGCTCGCCATGCCGCTGCTGATTACCGGCACCCTGGACGATTACCTCGAACGCCACGGCGAGTTGCATGCCGAACGGCTGCTGCACTTTTTCGCCCTGGACGCGGCCAACCCGGCGAGCATTTACAGTTGCCTCGGTTCGGCACGGGCCAGTGCCCATGCGGTGCGGGGGCGAATCACCGCCGACATGTGGGAAAACATCAACGCCACCTGGCTGGAAATACGCGGGATCGCCGAGCAAGGCTTGAGCCGCTACGGAATGAGCCGTTTCTGTGAGTGGATCAAGGAACGTTCGCACCTGTTTCGTGGCGCGTCCTACGGCACCATCATGCGTAACGATGCGTTCCGTTTCATTCGGCTGGGCACGTTTATCGAGCGCGCCGACAACACCTTGCGCCTGCTCGATGCTCGCTACGAAATGGCTGGCGATCAGGCCGAAGCGGTCAGCGACGGCACGGCCCACGCTTATTACCAGTGGAGTGCCTTGTTGCGGGCGTTGTCGTCGTTCGAGGCCTATACCGAAATCTACCGCGATGCGCCCGGTGCCCGGCATGTGGCCGAACTGCTGCTATTGCGTGCTGATGTGCCACGTTCGCTACGGGCCTGCACCGAAGAAATCGACCAGATCCTCGCCCAGCTGCCCGGCGCCAACGGCCGTCCCGCGCAACGCCTGGCCGCCGAGATGGACGCGCGCCTGCGCTACACCGGCATCACCGAAATTCTCGACGAAGGCCTGCACGCCTGGTTGACCGAGTTCATCCCGCTGGTGCGCCAGTTGGGTAACGCCATACACAGTTCCTACCTGGAGGCGGCATGAGACTTTCCATTAGCCACGAGACCACCTATCACTATGAAGATCAGGTGCGGGCGAGCATCCAGTACCTGCGACTGACCCCTCACGACAGCGAGCGCCAGCACGTGCTCAGCTGGCAACTCGACCTGCCGCGCCCGGTGCGTGCGCAACTCGATCCGTTCGGCAACATTCTGCACGTGCTGACCATGGACGAGCCGCATGAAGCGATCATCATCGGCGCCCGTGGCCAGGTCGACATCGACGAACTGCGTGAGGCCGAGCACGAGAGCCAGTCGGCGCTGCCGTTTTTGCGTTTCACACGCCTGACAGAAGCCGACGAAGCCCTGCGCGCTTTCGCGGAAAAGGAATGCAAGCAACGCCGGGATCGCACAGCGTTGATCGACTTGATGCATGGGCTGAACCAGCACATGACCTACACGCCAGGCTCCACCGAAGTGGATACCAGCGCGGCCCAGGCCTTTGCCGGGCGTTCTGGCGTGTGTCAGGACCACACCCACGCGTTCCTCGCCTGTGCTCGCAGCCTGGGCATTCCGTCGCGTTATGTATCGGGATATTTGTACAGCGAGAACTGCGAGCACCTGGCCAGTCACGCGTGGGCGGAAGCCTGGCTGGACGACGCGTGGTACAGCTTTGACGTGACCAATGAACTGGCGCGGCCGGAGCGCCATTTGAAGCTGGCGGTGGGCCTTGATTACCTGGATGCCTGTCCGGTGCGCGGGATGCGTCGCGGCGGCGGGTGTGAGCAGATGCATGCGAAGGTGTTTGTGTCGCCGACGCCGATGCCTGTGATCTCGGTCCAACAACAGTAATCACGAATTATCGGGGAGAAGGCGCTTTTGTGGCGAGGGAGCTTGCTCCCGCTCGACTGCGCAGCAGTCGTAAATCCGATAAAAGTGGTTTGCATGACGGATCGCATCGCCTGACTTGAGGGCCGCTTCGCGGCCCAGCGGGAGCAAGCTCCCTCGCTACAGGTCTATCTGCTACTTATTGGCTGTGATGTGCTTGCGTCCAGCCATATGCTTCAAATACCCCACCAACATCTCCAGATCGCCGTCGGGCAACACCTGCGCCGAAAACCCCGGCATCTTCGCCTGCGGCCACTGCCGCAAGCTCTGCGGATCGCGGATATACCGCTTCAAAAAGTCCGCGCCAAAATATTCGGTCGGGTTAAACGGAATATTAAGATCCGGTCCGAACTGCGCATCCCCGGCGCCATTGAGACGATGACACGCCAGGCAGTTCTTCTGAAACAGCGCAAACCCCAGATTCACCGGATGATCCGCCTTTAACGCCGGATCCGGCAACAGGGCAGGGAAGCGCTCTGCCACCGGCGCCATGCGCTTGATGCTCGCCACTTGAAAGGGCCATTGTTCGGGACTGATGTTGCCCGCCTGCGGGTTGGTCCAGACCAGATAAAACGGCCCCGCACCTGGCTTGCCTTCGGACAGTGGCGGCCACGGCATGGCCGGGTCTTCAATCGCCAGCCAGGCCCGCGCGCCCTTGGCATTGAGCAACGGCGCGGCTGCCAGTTCAGCGGCAAAACCATCCAGTGCCACCGCTTGCAAGTGATCGTCAGGCGTGATGCCGGTCAACAACGCCGCCAGGGGCACGGCGCGATAGCTCATGTCCCGTTTATAGGAAACGTCGTTGGTAATCGTGAGGGTCTGCACCTGAGGATGCTTGAGCAATTCCTCGGTTTGCCAGGTGCGACTGTTCGCGCCCAGCTCCAGGTTCAGCTGTGCGGCATAAAGGGGCGAGCCGAACAGCAAGGCCCCGAGCAGAATGAGCGTTTTCAAATGATCGCCGTCCATGTCGTGGAAGTGCCGCAAAGGTTGGCACACCCACGCTGGCCCGGGTAGCGAGCCAGTCACATTTTTGATGAGGCGATAAAAAACCTTGGCGCCGTATTTTAATAACCGACTAGCCGATCACCTTGGTCAGGTTCGGCAAAATCAACAACAGCGTAGTGGCGAAAAGAATAAGTCCGGCTTGACGTACTTTCGAATGTTTGAACATGGCTTGACCGCCTTTTTTGTTATTTCCTGATGCCTGCCTGCATATCTCCATGACGGCAGCGCGTTGCACTTCCTGTAGAGCGAGCGCCTCGGCAAAACCCGACGACAACTTCGCATATGTTCACCTTAGGGCCCGCGTCACTCGTGGTTTAGATCCCTTTCGTATGGAGCGCGCACAAATTGCTTTAAAAAAGGCATGAGGCCTATTGCCAGCTTCTTTGCCGCCCTTTTGCTAGACAGCTCGGTGTCCTGAAACGGTTAATCCGGTAACACACTACCGTCCGTCTGAGCGTGTCCGTCAACGTCTGTGAGCATTGCGGTCATTGAATCGGCGGTGGCTCGGCATAAGGTGAAGGCTCAGTATTTTCACCGTCAGGTTCGAGGACGTCATGACCCAAGCTTTGATTTTCGACGCGTTACGCACGCCCCGTGGCAAAGGCAAGGCCGATGGTGCCTTGCACAGCGTCAAACCGGTGAACCTGGTGGCCGGGTTGCTCAGGGCGCTGCAGCAGCGCACTTCTCTGGACACCAGCCAGGTCGATGACGTGGTGCTGGGCTGCGTGACGCCGGTCGGCGATCAAGGCGCCGACATCGCCAAAACCGTGACACAAGTGGCCGATTGGGACGTCAGCGTGGCAGGTGTGCAGATCAACCGCTTCTGCGCGTCGGGGCTCGAGGCGGTGAATCTCGGGGCGATGAAAGTGCGTTCCGGCTTTGAAGAACTGGTGGTGGTCGGTGGCGTCGAGTCGATGTCCAGGGTGCCGATGGGCAGCGACGGCGGCGCCTGGGCGCTGGACCCGGAAACCAATCTGCACAGCCATTTCACACCGCAAGGCGTGGGCGCCGACCTGATCGCCACCCTTGAAGGCTTCAGCCGTCAGGACGTCGATGCCTACGCGCTGCATTCCCAGCAAAAAGCCGCGCGGGCCCGGGCCGATGGATCGTTCAGTAAATCGCTGGTGCCGGTACGGGACCAGAACGGCATTCTCCTGCTCGATCACGATGAATTCATCCGCGCCGACTCCACGCTTGAAGGCCTGGGCAAGCTCAAGCCGAGCTTCGAGATGATGGGGCAAATGGGCTTCGATGCCACGGCGTTGCGGGTCTACAGCCACGTCGAGCGAATCAACCATGTGCACACGCCGGGCAACAGTTCCGGGATCGTCGATGGCGCGGCGCTGATGTTGATCGGCTCCGAAGCCAAGGGGCGCGCGCTGGGCTTGCAGCCACGGGCGCGGATCGTCGCCACGGCGGTTACCAGCACCGACCCGACCATCATGCTCACCGGCCCGGCGCCGGCCACGCGCAAGGCGCTGGCCAAGGCCGGGCTGCGGGTCGAAGACATCGACCTGTTCGAGGTCAACGAGGCGTTTGCCTCTGTCGTACTGAAATTCATCAAGGACATGACCATCGACCCGGACAAGGTCAACGTCAACGGCGGCTCCATCGCCATGGGCCATCCCCTCGGCGCGACCGGTTGCGCAATCCTCGGCACGCTGCTCGATGAGCTGGAAACCCGCCGCCTGCGCTATGGCCTGGCGACGTTGTGTGTCGGCGGCGGCATGGGCATTGCCACCATCATCGAACGCCTCTGAGCCCCCGATTTTCAGGAAAACAAGAGCCATGAACGAAGCAATCCGTTACGAAAAAGGGCAGGACCAGATCGTCGTCCTGACCATCGACATGCCGGGCCAGAGCGCCAACACCATGAACGCGGTCTACCGTGAGGCCATGGCTGCCTGCGTCGCCCGTTTGGTGGCTGAAAAAGACAGCATCGCCGGCGTCATCATCACCTCGGCCAAGAAAACGTTTTTCGCCGGTGGCGACCTGAATGAACTGATCAAGGTCGGCAAGCCTGAAGCCAAAGCGTTCTATGACATGGTGCTGACGCTGAAGGGCCAGTTACGCACCCTGGAAACCCTGGGTAAACCTGTCGTCGCCGCGATCAACGGCGCGGCGCTGGGCGGTGGCTGGGAAATCTGCCTGGCATGCCATCACCGCGTGGCACTGGACAATTCATCGGTGCAGCTCGGTTTGCCTGAAGTCACCCTCGGCCTGTTGCCTGGCGGCGGCGGGGTGGTGCGCATGGTGCGCATGCTCGGTCTGGAAAAAGCCTTGCCGTATCTGCTTGAAGGCAAGAAGGTCCGCCCGCAACAAGCCTTGCAGGCGGGTCTTATCGATGAACTGGCATCGGATGGCGAAGAGCTGCTGGCCAAGGCTCGAGCCTGGATCATCGCCCATCCAACGGCTGTGCAGCGCTGGGACGTGAAGGGCTATCAGATACCGGGCGGTACGCCATCGAATCCTAAAGTCGCGCAGATGCTGGCGATAGCGCCGTCGATCCTGCGCACTAAAACCCAGGGCTGCCTGCCCGCGCCGGAGAAAATTCTTTGCGCGGCGGTTGAGGGCGCGCAGGTGGATTTCGATACCGCGCACCTGATCGAAACCCGTTATTTCACAGAGCTGACCACCGGCCAGGTCTCGAAGAACCTGATCGGCACCTTCTGGTTCCAGCTCAACGAGATCAATGCGGGCGGCTCGCGGCCTCACGGGTTTACACCTTATGTGACACGTCGAGTGGGCGTTTTGGGCGCCGGGATGATGGGCGCCGGGATTGCTTTTGTCAGCGCATCGGCGGGCATCGACGTGGTGCTCAAGGACATCAACCTCGCGGCAGCGGAGAAGGGCAAGGCACATTCGGCGGCATTGCTTGACAAGAAAGTTGCCCGCGGCCAGATGAGCGCCGAGCAGCGCGATGCAGTGCTGGCGCGAATTAAAACCACCGAAAAGGATGCCGATCTGGCCGGCTGCGATCTGATCATTGAAGCCGTGTTCGAAGATCGCGAACTGAAAGCCAAAGTCTCTTCCGCCGCGCAACTTATCGTTGGCCCTGACGCAGTGATTGCTTCCAACACGTCGACCTTGCCTATCAGCGGTCTCGCCACCGCCGTACCGGACCAGAGCAAGTTCATCGGCCTGCATTTCTTCAGCCCCGTGGAAAAAATGCCCTTGGTGGAAATCATCAAAGGCGCCCACACCAGTGACGAAACCCTGGCCCGAGGGTTCGATTTCGTACTGCAAATCAAGAAAACGCCGATTGTGGTCAACGACAGTCGTGGCTTTTTCACTTCTCGAGTGTTCGGCACCTTCACCAACGAAGGCATTGCCATGCTTGGCGAAGGCGTGAGCGCAGCGATGATCGAGACCGAAGCCCGCAAGGCTGGCATGCCGATCGGGCCTCTGGCGATCTCCGACGAAGTTTCCCTCAGTCTCATGAGCCATATCCGCCAGCAAACCGCCAAAGACCTGCAAGCAGAAGGGAAACCGCTGATTGAGCATCCCGCGTTTGCCGTGATTGACTTGCTGCTCAACGAATACAAGCGTCCAGGCAAAGCCGCGGGCGGTGGTTTCTACGAGTACCCGGCCGGCGGCCAAAAGCATTTGTGGCCTGAGTTGAAAACCCGCTTCGAGAAAGCCGACGGACAGATTTCGCCAAAGGATGTGCGCGATCGCCTGCTGTTCGTGCAGGCCCTCGAAACCGTGCGCTGCGTGGAAGAGGGCGTACTGACATCGACGGCGGACGCCAATGTCGGGTCGATCTTCGGTATCGGTTTTGCGGCCTGGACTGGTGGCGCGCTGCAGTTCATCAACCAGTACGGTGTGAAAGACTTCGTCGCCCGCGCGCAATACCTCGCCGAACAGTACGGCGAACGGTTCGCACCACCGGCGTTGCTGCTGCAAAAAGCCGCCAGCGGGGAGGCGTTTTAAGGGACCGATGACGCACTCCGGGGCTTGCCTTGTCACCCTGTTTCGAGGCAGGCTCTGGGGTGTGCATTATTCCCATCACGTGTCAGGTATTTTTTATGTCGTTACGCATCTGCATTCTGGAAACCGACATCCTGCGTCCGGAACTGGTCGATCAATATCAGGGTTACGGGCAGATGTTCCAGCGTCTGTTTTCGCAGCAGCCTATCGCGGCCGAGTTCACCGTCTATAACGTGATGCAGGGCGAATACCCAAGCGATGATGAGGTTTTTGACGCCTATCTCGTCACCGGCAGCAAGGCCGATTCCTTTGGCACCGACCCGTGGATCGAAACCCTCCGTGCTTACCTGCTGACCCGTTACGAACGCGGCGACAAACTGCTGGGGGTGTGCTTCGGCCATCAGTTGCTGGCGTTGCTGCTGGGCGGCAAGAGCGAGCGCGCGACCCAGGGCTGGGGCGTCGGCACGCACAGCTACAAACTGGCGGCCAAGGCGCCGTGGATGAGCCCGCTGCGCGAAGAGCTGACGTTGTTGATCAGTCACCAGGACCAGGTGACGTCGCTACCGGAAAACGCCACGGTCATCGCTTCCAGCGATTTCTGCCCGTTTGCCGCTTACCACATCAACGATCAAGTGCTGTGCTTCCAGGGGCATCCGGAGTTCATTCACGATTACTCGCGGGCGTTGCTGGATATTCGCCAGGAAGTGCTGGGCGAGCAGATTTATTCGAAAGGCATGGCAAGCCTTGAGCATGAGCATCACGGCACCACCGTTGCGGAGTGGATGATGCGGTTTGTGGCGCATAAGCCAGAGGCGCAGTCGGTTTAGCAAGCTGACACAACACTTGTGGCGAGGGAGCTTGCTCCCGCTGGACTGCGTAGCAGGCCCATCCTATGGGGCCCCTTCGCTGCCCAGCGGGAGCAATGGGTTGTCAAAGCCACCCTGACTTCTTGAAACTCCCCCACAAACTCACGCACCCCACCGCTATAAACCCCAACACCGCGAAATATCCGTAATGCCAGGTCAGCTCCGGCATGTTCTGGAAGTTCATCCCGTAGATCCCGGCCACCGCCGTCGGGAACGCCAGAATCGCCGCCCACGCCGCAAACTTGCGCTGCACCACGCTTTGCCGTGAGGCCTCCAGCAACACCCCGACTTCAATCGTCTGACTGGCGATATCCGCCAGGGTTGTCAGGTCTTCCATCTGCCGTGTCACATGAATCTGCACATCACGAAAATACGGGCGCATGTTCTTGTCGATAAACGGAAAATTCAGTTTCTGCAGTTCCTCGCCGATCTCCACCATCGGCGCCGCATAACGACGCAGGCGCAATACGTCTCGGCGCAGGCCATGAAGCTTCTGGATGTCATGTTCATTCAGCGCGCTGCACAGCACGTTTCGCTCGAGCTCATCGATTTCGGCATGGATTGCTTCGCCTACCGGCTGGTAGTTTTCAATCACAAAGTCGAGGATGGCATAGAGTACGAAATCTTCCCCGTGCTCCAGCAACAGTGGACGCGCCTCACAACGCTGTCGGACAAGGGCGTAGGACGCCGAGTGACCGTTCCGGGCGGTGATGATGTAACCATTGCCGGCAAAGATATGAGTCTCGATGAACTCCAGTTTGCCTTCGTTGCGAATCGGCGAATACGTGACGATAAACAGGGCATCACCGAAGGTTTCCAGCTTCGGTCGACTGTGTTTTTCCAGGGCGTCTTCGATGGCAAGTTCGTGCAGGTTGAACTGGCGTTGCAGGTTCGTCAGCTCTTGGGCATTTGGTTCTTCAAGGCCGATCCAGACAAAGTGGCCGGGCTTGGCAGCCCAGGCCGCGCCTTCGTCGAGGGTAATATTGGAGACTTTCTTTCCAGCGCTGTAAACCGCAGCAGCAACAACTCTACCCATGATTCAGGTTCACTTCTTATTTGGCAGGTGGCAGTAGCAGGCATTGATCAGCTTAGCCTTGTCTGCTGCTTGAGAGTCAGTGAAATCTGCAGAGTTCGAAGCTCGCAGGCAAAAGAAAACCCGCACAGGGCGGGTTTCGTTTCACGCGGCTTGCAGTTGCCGATCCATCGAGGCGATGCAATCGCGCATCTGCTCGCGGCACTGGGCGATCAGCAGGGGCATGTCGTCCAGGCTCAGTCCGGCGGTTGGAATCGCCGGCAGTGAACGGATCAGAATTTTCCCACTGCGCCAGCGGTTCAATCGCATGTGCTTGACGTAACTGCTGACACAAACCGGGACGATCGGCACACCCGCCGCGATCGCCATCTGGAAAGCACCTTTCTTGAAGGGCAGCAGTTCTTCACCGAGGTTGCGCGTGCCTTCCGGGAATACCCAGATCGAGGTGTCTTCATGCTGCAAGGTGTGCGTCGTGGTCAACATGGACTGGCGCGCCTTGTGCGCATTGCCACGGTCGATCAACACATTGCCGGCCAGCCAGAACAACTGGCCGAACAACGGCACCCACTTCAGGCTCTTCTTGCCGATGCACACGGTGCGGCGGGGCACCACATTGCCGAACACAAACAGATCGTAGTTGGACTGGTGGTTAGCGATGATCACGCAGCTGTCAGGTTTGTCCATCAACGGACCGACCTCGGCCTTCACCCGCAAACGCAAAATACACATCGCCGGCCACGCATACAGACGCGCGCACAAACGGCTGTTGTCAGGATTGAACGGCCGACACAGACCCAGAATCACCCCGAGTACACCGGCCAGGATAAAGTGCAAGCCCATCAATAACATACGAAGCACGAACAGCATTTGCAGGCCCCACCGGGACAAAAGGTGGCGCAGTGTACGGATGTGCACTGTTTTCGGCAATTGCCGCTAAAAGGTAGGAGATGGCCGATGTTTGAGCGCATGTTTCCGACTTATTGGTCAGACGTGTTCTAGAGCGGTTGTAGGCTTTTCAACAGAGCTCGTATGAAAAAGCCCGACACGACGGTCGGGCTTTTCGGTGTAGCACGCTTGGGCTTAACCCATATGTTCCTGATCCAGGATGATTGCGTTATCCAGCGTATCCAGCAGTGCCTTGCGCACCTTCAGCTTGGTGTTCTTGTGTGCGTTCATGTTGATCTTCTTCAGTTGACGCGCCGCCGCCAGTGCAGCGCCCTGCAACTCTTCAGCCGATACCACCACGTCAAGGAAGCCTGCAACCACGGCACCCTGCGGATTGAACATCTCGCCATTGATGACCGAACGGTTGAATGCCGCTTTGCCCAAGCGATCACGGGCGATCTCGATACCGGCGTGGTGCATGGTCATGCCAATCTGCACTTCGTTCAGACCAATGCTGAACGGGCCGTCGACACCGATGCGGTAATCCGCCGACAACAACAGGAACGCACCCTTGGCCACGGCATGACCCGGGCATGCAACGATCACCGGGAACGGGTGCGACAGCAGGCGACGGGCCAGGGTTGAACCGGCCGTCACCAGCGCCACGGCTTCTTTAGGGCCGGCTGTCATCACCTTCAAGTCATAACCACCGGACAGAATCCCCGGCGTACCGGTAATGATCACCACTGCACGATCAGCCACCGCCTGATCCAGCGCAGCATTAAACGCAGCAATCACGTCCGGGGAGATGGCATTGACCTTGCCGTTGCTCAAAGTCAGGGTCGCGATACCGTCTTCGAGGTGGTAGGAAATCAACTCACTCATGACGCTATTCCTTGTATGAAAGTTGAGGCAGACGTTACCCACCGTCGCAGGCCAGGTAAAGCGCCGTGACTGACCCGCCAGTCACACTTTCCCCTCCGGGCAAGCCCAACCCGCCACGCCCGCCATGCCTCGCCTTCTATATAGATAAGAGAGTGCGAAGCCGGAGATTGGCGGGTTTGCCTTGCCCAGAGACCTGCAGAACGTCTAAATCGCTAACCGCATGAAAATTCTGCAAAAAAAGTTTGCCATCAGAAAAGCTTTCGACTACATTAGCGCGCCTCGACAGACAGAACATGTATGACGAGATACGGTGAAGTGTCCGAGTGGCTTAAGGAGCACGCCTGGAAAGTGTGTATACAAGAAATTGTATCGAGAGTTCGAATCTCTCCTTCACCGCCACATTCTGCAAACACAAACCCCTGATTTTCCTAGAGAAAGTCGGGGGTTTGTGGTTTCTGGCGTCTGAAAAATGTCCCAAGGGACTTTTATGGGGCTCAAGGGGCATCCTGGGCTGAGCTTGTCACACTGGGCAACAAGGGGACGGAGGCCAGAATATGTCCCGCCCACCACTGCTTAATGTGGCTAATGGCAAGGCGAATACGGCAGCGCGTTCGCCTATTTTACGGTGGACTCCATCGGCACTCCGTTTGCCGGCGGTGGCTTGAATACCGGTCTGCGGGACCTGGCGCGGTTTGGCGAGATGCTACGCAATGACGGTCGGGTCAATGGCCAACAGATCGCGCCCAAAGCCGTGGTCGATCCCTCGGCCGAGAGGGTGATTGTTCGGTACGCTTCCCATCCCGTTGCCGGCGTTTGATGCGCTGGCTCAACATTTATCCCGGTTGCCTTGAGTGCCAGGGCCATGAAAAAGGAAAACCTATGATCACCACCACAACCCACGCCATCGAAGGCCGACAGATCACCGCCTACCTGGACATTGTCAGCGCCGAGTCGGTGCAGGGCGTCAACGTTATTCGGGACATGTTCGCCGGGATGCGCGACTTCTTCGGCGGGCGCTCTCAGACATTGGAGCGTGCGTTGAAAGAAGCGCGGATTCAGGCGACCGATGAGATCAAGGAACGGGCGCGGGCGATTCAGGCCGATGCCGTGGTGGGGCTCGATTTCGAGATCAGCATGCCGGCCGGGAAGGGCGGGATGGTGGTGGTTTTCGTCACCGGGACGGCGGTTAAACTGAGGTGAGTCCGGTACGAATTGTTGTGTTGGTTTTGTAGGAAGCGGTGTAGCCCATTCGTCGGGCATCGGTGATATGAATTACAAGTCCGGTAATGACCGGCTAGTCTCAAAAGCTTGGTGGTCGATATGTTTCAGGCAAATAGGGCTTGCCGGTGTCGATCCCGCATTTTGAGAGGGGTGAAAAGATGGCTGATCCGTATATCGAAGACGACGGGGCTGAATTTCCGATCAACAATTGCGTGCAGTGTGGCCAGACAGACTATGAGTCGGGCTTTGGTGACGACAAGGTCAAGCTCGGCAAGATGAAAACCATGGTGCGCCAGGGACCGAAGGCGAAATTTCTACCCAAGGTAGCGACGCCGGTCAGGAAGTAGCTTCCATGAATAGACCCCGCATCGAGCGGGGTTTTTTATGCCTGAATGATTTTTGTCGAGGCTTGTTTTTTTTGGTCCGGCCTTTTCACAAAGTTTTCACAAGGTCCTACGTAATCTCAACTCATCCGTTAGAAAGCAACACCTGGCCCGTCTCCCCAGCGGGCTTTTTTTTGCCTGTCATAAAACCTTTTCCATAAACGTTGTCCAACCGTCGCCAATGGCGAGGTCGGGTTCGTGCGTCTGGACTTTCTCGCCGCTAAAGCATTCAATCTCGACCCTTTTTGATTTCCCCCTATTTTTGAGGTTCTTGTCATGCGTTTAACACTGCCCGCCCTGGTTCTGGGGCTTTTGGTTGCTCAAGGTGCAATGGCTGCTGGCGACGGCACGGCCGCGCTGGGTGGCGGTCTGGGTGGCGCGCTGGGTAACGTCGTCGGTCAAAGCATGGGCGGCAGCACCGGCGCAGCGATTGGTGCCGGTGTTGCGGGCGCAGCCGGCAGTGCCGTGGCAGCACGCAAAGGCAGCCGTACCAAGGCGGCGATCGGCGGCGGTGTGGGTGCAGCTGGTGGTTCGGTGATCGGCAACAGCCTGGGCGGCAAGACCGGTTCCACCATCGGTGCTGGTTTGGGCGGTGCGTTGGGCGGTGGCGTTGGCAGCAATCTGGCCAAGGGTCACAAGCGTCACTGATCCTGAGTGATCAGTTCAAAAGCCCGGCTTTGATGCCGGGCTTTTTGTATCTGGCTGTTTCTTCTTCGCAGCTAGCGCATCTTTGGCGGTCCAAACATCATCGCTGACCGGATTCAGTGGGGCAGGTGCTAGACTCCGCCGACCCGCAGCGCGTTCTTTTCCCCCGATGCGGAATTAGAGGTTCATATCATGCGTTTGACATTGTCCACGTTGGTTCTGGGACTTTTGGTCGCTCAAGGTGCGATGGCTGCCGGTGATGGCACCGCGGCTGTTGGCGGTGGTATTGGCGGTGCACTGGGTAACGTGGTCGGCCAGCAAATGGGCGGCAGCACAGGTGCAGCGATTGGCGCAGGTGTGGGTGGCGCGGCGGGCAGTGCGGTTGGCGCGCCTAAAGGCAGTCGCACCGCAGCGGCCGTTGGTGGTGGTTTGGGCTCGGCGGGTGGCTCGGTGATTGGTAACAGCCTCGGTGGCTCGACCGGTTCCACTATCGGCGCAGGCCTGGGCGGTGCAGCGGGTGGCGCGGTGGGCAATAACCTGGGCACCGACAGCGGCAGTTCCCATTCCGGAAACGGGCACAAAAACAAACACAAGAATAAACACAGGAATAAACATCGCTGACCCGATCGCGAATGACAGTAGAAACCCGGCCTGGCGCCGGGTTTTTTCGTTTGCGCGAGAAGTACTCCGGAACGTTTGCTCCCAGTCTGCCTCGAACTTCATACACACCTGAATATCGAGAGGTATGCCATGACACCTGAAACCGAAGGCAAGGAAGAAAAAGGTCCGAGCGGACTACCGTTTATCAATGATCCGGGTAATGAAGATCCGGGGTCGCTGATGGATGATGCAACGGTGCCGCTCAACGATGCCGATGAGGCGGGTGACATGGGCCAGACAGAGTTTGAAGACGAGGATGACGACGAAGACGAACAATGATCAGTCGCTGCGATCGGGGCGACCGATCGTCCCCCTGATCGAACTGCGTTCGTCACGCTGTCATCAAAATGTCAGGACCTGTTTTTCAGGCCCCTTGAGAGGTGACTTATGAACGCTGGCCCGAAAGACACCGATGACGATACCCCGGAGTACCCACTGCCTTCGCCGACCGACTCGCTGAGTCGCGATCAGCGGCCGCCGGATGATGACGAGGCGGGGGTGGAGCAGGTGCCTGATAGTGATGTAAAGCGCACTGATACTGATGTTGAAGCGTTGCCGGATGATCCGGATGTTGCAGGGGGAGATGGAGCTCACGAACCGAGTTAGATTATATTTTGTGGTCTTTCACCGCGTCGTCTTTAAGCTCGGCTGACTTTTTTTGTTTTCCAATAAAATCATTCCTCCATAAATCAAAGAAAGCTATTTGTTCGGAAATATCCTTGACGATGTTTTCGTCTTCATAATCGAAGGTGCGGACAATATCTTCGAATGATGCTGATTGCCCCAAAGTCATCTCATAGGCTACTGACCCATTGCTCATCTGAGAGCACATTCGCGATGGGAATACATTAAGTTTTGATCCTTTGCAAAGAAACTTTATTTCAGGAAATTCCTTGCGGATTTGTGCGAGGCAAAAAAATTGGTCGTGGTCGCTGTATGTTTTTCTGAATCCGTTTTCTCTTATAAAGGTTAAAGAGTCTAGATGCGCTTCAATTATTGCATTTTCAATTTTTGTGCCTGTTTTAAGTTTTATTTTATGTCTGAGCATCTGCGTTCTCGTTGTAATGTGGCGGCTGTGGAGTTTAAGTAATAAATGTTTCCAGGGTGGCGGGTTTTTATGGCGTTTCAGAATTGCCTTTAGATTCCTGGCCGCGTATGGTCAATGAAATTCCAAGTGACTCCAGCCAACGTTTGTAAAAAGTTCTTTGCTCTTCGATATTATTGGTGAGGTTTTCGTCTTCGTAATCAAAAATTCTTACCAGGTCCTCTTCCTCACTAGGGATCCCTAGTTTCAGTTCGTATGCAACAAGTCCGGTGGACATTTGCGAAGACATGCGAGAGGGATGAACATTCAGTTTGGCGCCTTTGCATAGAAATTTTATTTCAGGGTGGTCAGCTCTTAATAAACCGAAGCACGCATACATGTCATAGTCGCTGTAAGTTTTGGTTAGGCCATTTTTCATTATAAAAGTTAGTTCAAGCTTTCTCCTGTTGCATTGAATTGTGGCTGTTTCAATGGTTCCGTTATTGTCTATTGATATTTCTAGGTCTTTCATGGTCATTTCCTGAAAGGGTTGGGTATTGAATAGCCTTTATAGCTACCATCCTCATAAACGGGCGTAGCACCGACGATGTCATCGTTTTTTATGCCTCCCGGGACAGCTATTTCTACTTCGCGTCGATGAGGGGACATTAATCCAAGTTCTTTGTTTACATCGAGCCCACTTATATTTTTTAGTACATAAACATAACCGTCGGCAATCCAGTGGCCCGTGGCAAATTTTTTCGCTTGTTTTTCCTCTGTCGAAGTACTAACAAAGTAGCTTGGAGGGTTTTTGTTATCTACTGCGTGCAGGTACAGGTCTTCGCTGTCTCCCCATGGCTCAAATCCCCCCTCAAAAATTTCCCACGGTTCTCGCTCGTCACCTCGGTACAAATAATAGTTATCCTTTTTGATATTTGGAGTTTTGGGCTCCCCCTGATCAACCGTAACCCTGTCCACCAGGTCCTTGTCACCAGATGAAGTCCGCTTACACCCGTCCCCTCCCGGACACTCACTCAACCCCAACGGATCAACCCACCCCGTCGGACTCCGCGTGTACTGGTACTGATTCAATCCCCCGGCCAGCTTGCTCGGATCCGGCGTCAGGTACCGTCCAACATCCGGCTGGTAATACCGATGGCGGTTGTAGTGCAGGCCGCTCTCGGCATCAAAGTACTGCCCCTGAAACCGCAAGGGCTGGTCGAGGATCTGGTGGGTGTCGCGGTTAAGGCGGGTGAGGCGGCCATAGGCGTTGTATTGGGCTGCCCAGACGATTTCGCCGCTGTAATCCGTCAGTTCCTGCGGTGTACCGAGGTGGTCGAGTTGGTAATAGAACGGGCATGCCTTTAGCGGTCCCTTGCCATCAAGCATGGCCAACGGACGGAAAGTGCCCGGTTCGTAAACGTAACTGCGGTAGTGCTCGCGGCTGCTTTCGGCGACGAGGTGGTCGCCTTGCCAGAAGAATTCTGTGGTTTTGCCGTCGACGGTTTTGCCGATGCGGCGGCCGAAGGCGTCGTAGCGGTAGCTGGCGCAGCGGCCATCCGGGGTGGTGACGCCGATCAGCCGGTGCTGGCAGTCGTAGCTGTATTCGGTGACCAGTTTTTGCCCGGTGCCGCGGCGTTCGCGGATCAGGTTGCCGAAGGCGTCGTAGTCGTAGTGCCGGTCGCCCTGCCTCAGCAGGCGATTGCCGTTGACGGTGGTCGGGCCGGGGCGGTCCTGCATCAGCAGGTTGCCGGCCGGGTCGTGGGCGAAGCTTTCCGGTGGCTGGTCGCGAGAGTGGCGGACGCGGGTCAGTCGGTTGAGAGGATCGTAGTGGTAACTGCGCTGGCCGTGGCGGCTGTCGGCGAGGCTGTCGAGATTGCCGTTGAGGCTGTAGGCATAATCGCGGCGGTACAGCGGTTGCTGGTGTTGGCTGACGGCATGCGCCTTCAGACGGCCTTGATCGTCGTAGGAGAATTCGCTTAGCAGTAGGCCTTGCTGGCGCTGCTGTTCGCGACCGAAGGTGGATTGGTGGGTGGTGAGCCGCGTGCCGTTGAGATCGATGGCGGTCAGCGCGCCGCCCTTGGCGTGGCGATAATCGAGTTTGCTGCCGTCCGGCAGACGCATCCGCTTGAGCTGGCCGCAGGCGTCGTAGCCATAACGCAGCGTGCCCCAGCCCTGGTGTTCGGTGATCAGCCGATCCTGTTGGTCGTACTCGAATTCCAACGGGTGATCGTGACCGTCGTCAACGCTGACCAGCCGTCCCAGGCTGTCGTAGCAATATCGAATCTTGATGCCGTCGGGCAGGGTCTTGACCAGCAAGCGGCCGGCCGAGTCTCGTTCATAAGCGGTGACGAGTTGCGAGCCATCGTCGCCAGCCTCGGTTTTCTCCAGCAGATGACCATTGAGGTCATAGGCATACGCGGTGCGACGGCCGTCGAATCCGGTTTCCTGTCGGATCAAGCCATTGGGCGTGTAGTCCAGCCGATATTTTTCGCCTGACTCGTTTTCGATCTCGGTGAGTAACAGCTGTGCGTTGTCGTAGCGATAACGCAGCTGAGTTCCGTCGGGATTGATCCGGCGGCTGACCAGGTGCAAATCGTCGGCGTATTCGTAACGCGTGACGCGGCCCAGTTCGTCGCGCTCGGCGGTTATCTTGCCGTAGGCGTTGTAGCTGAAGGCGCGGACGGTGCCCGTGGGAAGCGTCGTAAGAACCAGCCTGCCCACGGCGTCCCATTGATAGCGGGTGACCGCACCGTGTTCGTCCTGACGAGTCGTCTGCCGGCCCAACGCATCGTAGGAAAACCGCCGCTGACCACCGCCCGGCAAGGTTTCTTCGACCCGTTGCCCCAAGGTATTCCAGACGAAGAGATGACGGCTGTTGTCCGGGTAACGGATCGACAGCAACTGACCTTTTTCGTCGTAGTGATAGTGGGTCGTCTCACCGTCAGGATCGGTCGCCTCGGTGATGTCACCCTGAGTGTTGCGCTGGTACTTCCACACCGCTTTGCCGCGATACCGCGCGTGCAGGAAACCGTTGCGGTACTCGTAGGACGTGGGCTCGTCCTCCGATGGAATCAGCGCAATCAGCCGTCCGACATCGTCGTAACGGTACTCAGTGACCGCGCCCTGCGGATCCTGCTCGGCAACCAGACGGCCCTTATCGTCATAGGCCTTTAGCGCTTCGCCACCTTCCAGCCCGACCCGGCGTACCAGGCGTGCGCGGTCGTCGTGTTGATAAACCTCTTCACTGCCATCACTGTTGCGGACCGTGACACTGCCCGCGTCATCCCAGACATACCGCGTGTCCATTTGCGAAAACGACGCCCAGTGTCGGACGCATCGCACAGCCTTGCCGGACCCTTCCCACTCCCAGAAGAAACTCGCGCCACCGGCCAGTTGCCGCTGCAAAATGACCTGTTGGCCGTCGTAGTCGTAGCGTTCGCTTTCACCGAGGGCATTGGTGGCTTCGATCAAGCGATGACAGGCGTCGTAGCGATAGGCAACGAGTGTCTGCTCGGTACGCCAGGCGTCTTCCAGCGTGGCAGCTGGGTGAAAGCTCTGATACTCGACGGCGACGAGGTGTCGGCGCTCATAGCGCAATCGCAGTGAACGCCCTGCGCCGCTGTCGAGGCGCGTGATTCTGTCGGATCTGTCGCGCTGCACCGTCAGCCGGTTGCCATAAGCGTCGCTGATCGCCGTCAGTCGTCCTGTCCGGAAGTGGTAAAAGCGCGTTGCTTCGCCGGCCAGTGCGAGGACCAGTTCTTCCGGCTCACCCCCCAGATAAATGGCCGCCCGCGACAGGCTGTTGTGGATGGCCGGTCGTTCGCTGTTCGGCAGCGGGAAAGTGATGCAGCGGTTTTCGTGGTCGATCCAACTGACGTTGTCGCCATCGATTTCCAACCGGTGCGCCAGGGAGTGACTCCAGCCAAATCCGAGCCCGCCGTCGATTTCGACGGCACTGGTGCGATAAACGCGGGTGAACTCGAACGGCAACAGACCATCCAGCGAGCCATCGATCAGCGTCAGCAGTTCTTCGCCGGTGACCATCGACACCGGGCAGCCGTTGGTCGCGGTGTTGTCCGCTGAATCGACACTGTCGCCGTTCGGGTTTTTCGCCGGGGCGGAGGCATCATCGCGATGTTCCTGCCGGGTCAGGCGGGTCCTGGTTTGGGATTTGTTGCGGGCAATGGCGAGTGGATTGTTGACCTGCACAACCGCTGATTGACGGTCGGTAATGCGCATTGGAACCGCTGGCGCAGGTTTGAGCGGCGCATCCCGGGCATTGACGATCAAAGGTTTAAGCGCACCTGCGTGACGGGTAAGGTCAGCGCTTGCCGTGAGCCCGGCCAGGCGCGAACTTGCCGCCGCCAGCCATTGTCGGGCTCGTTCGGACTTGATCTTGCCCAGTACTTTGGCGCTCATGCCGACGTGCAGTCCGGCAGGCCCCGTGAGGCGCACCAGCAGGAAACCGATCAGTATCTCTGTACGAATTTCCGCCACCACCTCGGCGACGTACTGCGGTGGCAACAGGCGCAACCAACTGGTGAAGGCCGCGAGGTGAATGAACATCAACGGCTCATCGCTTAACACCAGCAGGACGTTGGCGATGGCTTCGGTCGATGCGTTCAACAGCGTTTCGAGCTCAACCTCGCTCAGGTACTCCAGGAGTTTTTCGCTGTTGGCTTGCAGGTCTGCCATCAGGGCAAATACCTGCTTCACGTCATCCCACAAACCGTGCAGCGATTTCTCGAAGCCACGCCAATCGGCCCGCTGCAGCAGGCCATAGCGTTCAGTGAAACCTGCCTCGGTAAAACCCGCCCACAGCGGTTGAAACTCGGTTGTCCATTCGTTGCGCAACCAACCTTCAAGTTCGTCGATCACGCTTTGATAAGAGGCGTAAAGCGCTTTGACGTGTTCGGTGGATACGTCGGGAAAGAACGTGATGCGGTAACGCTGGCCACGCCAGCATTCAGGGATTTCGAGAATGCCGCTGGGGCCAATGACTTTGTGAATCGGCTCGCCAAACGTCGGTAAGCCGTTGTCCTCGGCCAGCAGGGGTTCGAGCATCACCGGCGTATCGCCGATCGGCACGAAACGCGCAGCTTCAAACAGGTGCACCAGGGTCAACGGGCCGCTGGCCGGGCACGTGGCGAGTGTCGAACTGACAGGCGCGGTGGAGTCCTTCGGTGCACTCAAGCGAACGTCGTTGCCGACCTTGAACACCTGCTCGACGTCCAGCGCCCAACCGGTCCAGAAGTTTTCCGCCCAGGCCTCGTAGTCGTTGAGGCAGAGGCGAAAATCCCCGAGCAACGCTTCGACGTCCGGTTGCCCCGGGTTCATGGCGGCGACCACGAGCAATCCGATGGCGTTGTTCAAGGCCAGGACCTTGTCGGGGTTGAACATTCGCAGTCCCTCGCGCGGATCAATTTTGATCGCGAGACTTTGCGGGGGATCAACGGGGAAAGAAGTCGGGAAAGGAGGCGTTTGGTGTAGGGCAAATCGCTAAATAATCGGCAGCACTTCCGAACCGGTGCTGGACCGTCGGGAGATTGCCCGTTGCTCTATGTCGGCCGCGCTCGTTATGCTGCTGAACCCTTTAATCAAATCCGCGATTCAGCCGTACTGGAGTCGGTCGGGATGTCATTAAAAACGGATCAGATGCGATGAATGCACCGCTGAAAGAGTTCGGCCCGATCAAAGCCGTGATTTTCGATATGGACGGCTTGCTGCTGGACACCGAGGGCATTTACACCGAGGTTACGTCGATCATTGCCGGGCGCTATGGCCGGACCTTCGACTGGAGCGTCAAGCAGAACATCATCGGCCGCGGCGCGGGCGATCTGGCGCGTTATGTGGTCGAGGCGCTGGAGCTGCCGATCACCGCCGAGGAGTTCCTGGTGATCCGCGAGCCGCTGATGCGCGAGCGTTTTCCTACAGCGTTGGCGATGCCTGGTGCAGAGGAGCTGGTTCGGCATTTGAAGGCCAACAACATTCCGATTGCGGTGGGCACCAGTTCTTCGCGTCAGTCGTTCGGCCAGAAAACCACGTTGCACCGCGACTGGTTTGCGCTGTTCGACTTCATTGTGACGGCCGATGACCCGGAGGTTGGCGCAGCCAAACCGGCGCCGGATATCTTCCTCACGGCAGCACGACGCCTGGGCGTGGCGCCTGAAGATTGCCTGGTGTTCGAGGATTCGCCGTTCGGTGTCACGGCGGCGAAAGCGGCGGGGATGACGGCGATTGCGATTCCCGATGCGGCGATGGCTGACGAAAAATACGCACACGCGGATGGCATTCTTCGTACGTTGAAAGCGTTCACGCCAGGTGCTTGCGGTTTGCCCGCGCTTGAGTGGGCTTAACGCGACAGGCAGCAAGACACAGGCAACTGTGGGAGCGAGCAAGCTCGATCCCACAGTTTGTGTGTTGACTGATCCGTATCAGGCACCGAAACCGCCGTCGATAGTCAAGCTGGCACCGGTGATGTAACCGGCTTCCGGCCCAACAAGGTAAGCGACGAAGCTGGCGATCTCTTCCGCTTTACCGTAACGACCCACCGCCATCAACGGGATCAGGCTTTCGGCGAAGTCGCCGCTGGCCGGGTTCATATCTGTATCGACCGGGCCCGGTTGCACGTTGTTGATGGTGATTCCACGCGGGCCGAGGTCGCGGGCCAGGCCCTTGGTCAGGCCGACCAGCGCCGATTTGCTCATGGCATAAGGGCCGCCACCGGCGAAGGGCATGCGGTCGGCGTTGGTGCTGCCGATGTTGATGATGCGACCGCCTTCGGTCATGTGTTTTGCGGCAGCCTGGGTGGCGATGAACACGCTGCGGACGTTGATCGCCAGCGTCTGGTCGAAGTCTTCGAGTTTGAAATCTTCCAGCGGGGCCACGGCCAGCACGCCAGCGTTGTTGACCAGGATGTCCAGGCGTCCGAAGGCTTTGACGGTGGCGCTCACGGCGTTGCGAATGGCCTCGGCGTCGGCACTGTCAGCCTTGATGGCCAGCGCTTTGCCGCCGCTGCCGGTGATGCTGTGTTGCAGTTCTTCGGCCTTGGCCGTGGAGCTGACGTAGGTGAAGGCAACGGTCGCGCCTTCAGCGGCCAGGCGTTTGACGATGGCAGCGCCGATGCCGCGGGACCCGCCTTGAATCAAAGCCACTTTGCCGCTGAGGTTCTGAGTAGTCATGTCGATCTCCAAAATCCCGAGGCGAGATGTCTCGGTTGATGGAGCCTAGTATCGATTCCCGATTACACGCTGAGTAGCCGGTAATTGCGATAGTCTGTGTAAACCAGAAGTTTATAGTGGCGCCTATGGAAACCTTCAGCAGTATCGAATGCTTCGTGCGCAGTGCGGAAGTCGGCAGCTTTGCCGAAGCCGCGCGGCGACTGAGCCTGACACCCGCAGCGGTGGGCAAGAGTGTGGCAAAACTTGAGGCGCACCTCGGCGTGCGGCTGTTTCAGCGCAGCACCCGCAGCCTGACGTTGACCGAGGCCGGTCAGTTGTTTCTCGGCGAAGTCAGTTCCAGTCTGCTCACCATCCAGAATGCGGTGGCAAACCTCGCCAGCGCCGAAGGACGCCCGGCCGGTACGCTGAAAGTCAGCATGGGCACGATGTTCGGCCGTTTGTATGTCGTGCCCCTGTTGGGCGAGTTTCTGCGGCGGTTTCCGGCAATCAACCCGGATTGGCATTTCGATAACCGACAGGTCGACCTGATCGCTCAGGGATTCGATGCCGCGATCGGTGGGGGATTCGAGCTGCCGCAAGGCGTTGTGGCGCGCAAGCTGACGCCAGCCCATCGGGTATTGGTGGCTTCAGCCGACTATCTGGCGGAGCGCGAGGCGATCGTCGAGCCCGATGATCTCAAGCATCACGATGGCATCCTCATTCGGTCGCCGCAGACGGGGCGCGTGCGTTCCTGGCAGTTGACCAGTCGCACTCGGCAACACAGTCCCCTGACACTCAAGGCGCGGATGACCATGAGCGATTCGGAAGCGGCCTGTGCGACCGCGGCTCAGGGGTTGGGCATTGCGCTGGTGAGCATGCCGTTTGCCGCGGGGTATCTGGAGGCCGGAACGTTGCAGCGGGTGTTGCCCGATTGGTATGTCGACGATGGCAATATTTCTATCTATTACGCTGAGCACAAATTGTTGCCGGGCAAGACTCGGGCGTTTGTAGATTTCATTATTGAGCAGTTTGCGGAGCAGGGGTTGGGGGCGCGGTTCAGTGCGGTTTGAGCCTGGCTTTGGACCGAGATGCTGCCATCGCGGGCAAATAGGGGATTTGTGAACGGCATAGATCCCTGTGGGAGCGTGGCTTGCCCGCGATGAACGATAACGCGGTCTACCGGCCAAACCGCCCCGGCCACCCAACGATGTTCTTCGGCCGCGGCGTGGCATACGTCCGCACTTTCGACGTCGACAACCCCAACCGCACCAGCGATTCGGCAATGGTCACCGCCGCCGTCACACCATCCACCACCGGAACCCCGGTGCGCCGGCGTATCTGTTCATCCAGCCCGGCCATCCCGCCGCAGCCGAGGCAGATCACCTCGGCCTTGTCTTCAACCACCGCCCGCTCAGCCTGACGAACAATCGCTTCCAGTGCCCGCTGCGGATCGGCTTCCAGCTCCAGCACCGCCAGACCACTGGCTCGCACCGAGGCACAGCGGTCCCAGAGCCCGGACAGTTTCAGGCGGTCTTCGATCAGCGGCACCGTCCGGTCCAGCGTAGTGACGACCGAATAGGCATGACCGAGGAACATCGCCGTGCTCGCCGCCGCATCGGTGATGTCCACTACCGGCACGTTGAGCAATTCTTGCAAGCCTTCGCGACCGTGCTCGCCATAACCGGCCTGGATCACCGCATCGAAAGGCTGGTCGTAGGACATCACCCGGTCCATCACAGCGATGGCGGCCAGGTAGCTTTCGAAATTGCCTTCGATGGAGTCGGCGCCGAAATGTGGCGTCAGGCCGATGATTTCGGTGCCTGGCGCGGCCACGGCTTGCGCCGAACGCGCAATGGCCTGGGTGATGGATTCAGTGGTGTTGACGTTGACCACGAGAATTCGCATGGGAAGTCCTTATAGCGGGTGGTTCTGCGGCCCGACGATGCCGGGCCGTCGTGGGGTTAATGGCTGACGTTGTCGACCGCGATGGCTTCACCGCTGACGTCCGCGTAGTGGGGCTGCCGCTTGGCGATAAGCAGGTAGAGCATCCCGGCAATGCCGGCGCCGATCAGCCAGGAGAAGGGTGATACGAGGTGGAAACCCGGCACCAGCGCCAGGACGATGGCGATCAGCGCTGCAGGAATGAACGCCGCCACCGCACGTAAATTGACGCCACGGCTGTAGTAATAAGCGCCGGCGGGATCCTCGCTGTACAACTGCGGCACGTTGACCTGACCTTTTCGTACAAGCCAGTAGTCGACCATGATCACGCCATACAACGGGCCGAGCAGGGCGCCGAGACCGGACAGGAAATACACGATCACCAACGGGCTGTTGTAGAGGTTCCACGGCAGGATCAGTACCGCAATGGTCGCGCTGATCAGCCCGGCGCGACGGAAGGTCAGGTATTTCGGCGCCAGGTTACTGAGTACGAAGGCCGGGGCGACGAAGTTGGCCATGATGTTCACCGCCACGGTGACGATCAGGAATGCCAGGCACCCGAGCACCAGAAAGAAGGTGTTGGGAATCGACGCGATGATTTCCGTCGGACTTTCGATGATCCGGCCGTTGATCTGAAATTGCGCACCGCACAGCAGGACGGTGATGCCGGCGAACACCAGAATATTCACCGGCAGGCCCCAGAAATTTCCGACCTTGATCGTCTTGCGGCACGGCGATGAACGGGCGAAGTCGCAGAAGTTGAGAATCAGCGTGCCGTAGATCGCCAGCCACAACGCGCCGCCAGCGAAGATATTGCGCCACATCTCGCCGCCGGTCAGCGGCTCGCGGATCGACCAGGCGATGGTCGCGTCGGCCTGAAAGTACATCCAGGCGGCGAGGGCCGCGACGGTCAGCAGAATGACCGGCCCGGCAAACGCTTCGTAGCGCCGCACCATTTCCATGCCGTAGGCGAGGATCGCCAGTTGCACCAGCCAGATGGCGACAAAACACACCCAGCCCAGGCTCGACAAGCCAAGGATCGAATCGTGATCGTAATCGGCGAAGCCCGGATGCACCGCTGTCAGCAGCACGCGAAACACAACCGAGGCGAGGTATGTCTGAATACCGAACCAGGCGATGGCGATCACGGCGCGGATCAGTGCAGGAATTTGCGCCCCGTGGATACCGAAACTGATCCGGCTGATGACCGGAAACGGCACCCCGGTTTTCTGGCCCATGTAGCCGGACAAGTTCATGAAGCAATACACCAGCGCTGCGCCGATCCCAAGCGACAGCAGAATCTGCCAGCCGCCCAGGCCCAACGCATACAAGCCGATGGCGAAGGAGTAGTTGGCGATGTTGTGAACGTCGTTGGTCCATAGCGCGAAAATGCTGTAGCGGCCCCAGCGCCGGCCTTCGGCTTTGGTCGGCGCCAGGTCTTTGTTGTGCAGTCGCGGGCTGAGCACCACAGGTTCTTGAAAGGTCTGATCGTGAGCGGTGGGTGGAAAGGAGGGCAGATCCAGCGCGATGTTGTTGGAGAGGCTAGTACGCATTCC
This sequence comes from Pseudomonas sp. NFX71, assembly GCF_048079215.1. NCBI lineage: Bacteria > Pseudomonadati > Pseudomonadota > Gammaproteobacteria > Pseudomonadales > Pseudomonadaceae > Pseudomonas > Pseudomonas sp. NFX71. The sequence goes on from NZ_CP182230.1 coordinate 3,885,308, forward strand.
GGCAGGCTCCGAGCTTGGCGTCGCGATGACTGTGCATGAGCGTTGGCTCGACAAATCTTCGTCGCGGGCGACAAGCATCATTGGTTACGGGGCATCTGCAGCCTGTACGGGATAGGGCGCTTCAGGCTTGCGGATCTTGAGTGTGTGTATGTTTTGAACTGATTGTATACAAAACATGTATGCACTTAAGCCAGATCCATGCCAGCCACAGGTCTATGATTTTTGCTGCTAATTTCGTTTTGTTATCGATATGAAATAAGTGGTTGAAATCAAGGCGATAAAAATTGACCGGATGAACAGGTATTTATTTTTCGGAGGGATTCGCTAGGGAGGCCTAGGAAGGAATTCAGGCAGGGCGGATGTAACAATTTGGGTCGAAGAAACAAAAAGTGCACACATAAATGGCACCGATGGTGACATTCGTGTGTACACATTTGTAGGCGGAACACTAACCCTGTGGGAGCGAGCCTGCTCGCGATTACGGACTGACATTCAACATTATTGTCGACTGTTACACCGCTATCGCGAGCAGGCTCGCTCCCACAAGGGATTGCACAGGGTAGGGGATTACACCTTCGACTTGCTGATAATGTTACCGGCGTGCAACCCGCATTCTTTCTGCGTCGCCTCTTCCCACCACCAACGACCTTCACGCTCGTGCTGGTTCGGCAGCACCGGACGGGTGCACGGCTCGCAGCCGATGCTGATGAAACCGCGCTCATGCAGGCTGTTGTAAGGCAGTTCAAGCATACGGATGTAACCCCAGATCTCCTCGCTGGTCATTTGCGCCAGCGGATTGAACTTGTACAGGGTGCGTTCCGGAGTGGAGAAGGCAGTGTCGATTTCCAGCACCGCGACGGCGCTGCGGGTGCCGGGGCTCTGGTCCCGACGCTGGCCGGTCGCCCAGGCGGTCACGCCGGACAATTTGCGGCGCAGCGGCTCGATCTTGCGGATGCCGCAGCACTCCCCATGGCCGTCCTTGTAGAAGCTGAACAGGCCTTTTTCCTTCACGAACGGCTCAAGTTTCGTGTAGTCCGGGGACACCAGTTCGATGTCGATCTTGTAGTGCTCGCGCACTTGATCGATGAAGCGGTAAGTCTCGGGGTGCAGACGGCCGGTATCGAGGCTGAACACTTTGACGTTCTTGTTCAGCTTCCAGGCCATGTCTACCAGCACCACGTCTTCGGCGCCGCTGAAAGATATCCACAGGTCATCGCCGAACTCGGCAAACGCGAGTTTGAGGATGTCCTGGGCGGATTTGTTGGCATAGGTCGTGGCGAGTTCCACGACATCGAACGATGGGCTCATCAGGGCGGCTTCCTACAGGTCGGTGGCGCTGGGCGCTCTATGTGGGCCTGATGGTAACAAAATCCTGCGGTGGCTGGCGCGCCCTCTGCGTTGCGCACGCCCGCCCGAGTCGCTAGAGTTCGGCAGTCCTTTTGCTCGCTCGACTCAATAATCAATACAAATGGGGTGTCTTGTGGAAATTGCCTGTCTGGATCTGGAAGGTGTGCTGGTCCCGGAAATCTGGATCGCGTTCGCCGAAAAAACCGGGATCGAATCCCTCAGGGCCACCACCCGGGACATTCCCGACTACGACGTGCTGATGAAGCAGCGCCTGCGGATCCTCGACGAGCATGGCCTGAAACTCGCCGATATCCAGGAAGTGATCGCCACGCTCAAGCCGCTGGACGGCGCTGTCGAGTTCGTCAACTGGCTGCGCGAGCGCTTTCAGGTGACGATCCTGTCGGATACGTTCTATGAGTTTTCCCAGCCGCTGATGCGTCAGTTGGGCTTCCCGACCTTGCTCTGTCATCGTCTGATTACCGACGACGCCGGGCGAGTGACGAGCTATCAGCTGCGTCAGAAAGATCCGAAACGTCAGTCGGTTCTGGCGTTCAAGAGCCTTTATTACCGAGTGATTGCAGCGGGGGATTCGTACAACGACACCACGATGTTGGGCGAGGCGGATGCGGGGATTCTGTTCCATGCGCCGGATAACGTGATTCGCGAGTTTCCGCAATTCCCGGCGGTGCACACCTTTGAGGATTTGAAGCAGGAGTTCATCAAGGCTTCGAATCGGGCGTTGAGTTTGTAGTCGCAACCCTGTGGCAGCTTGCTCCCGCTCGGCTGAAGACCAGCCGTAAAACCGGCGAATGCGTTCTGACTGAAGGTGTGCGGCGTCTGGTTTTGGGGGCGCTTCGCACCTCAGCGGGAGCAAGCTCCCTCGCCACAAGCTAAAGGTTTTGCAGGGTGTCGAGCAGTACTTTCACCTTGGTGATCGATTCCTGATACTCGGCCTGCCACTCCGAATCCGCCACGATCCCGCCGCCGCCCCAGCAACACACCTGCCCGTCCTTCACCAGCAAGCTGCGAATCGCGATGGAGCTGTCCATCTCGCCGCGCACGTCCAGATACAGCAATGAACCGCAATACAACCCGCGTCGGGTCGGCTCCAGCTCATCGATGATCTGCATCGCGCGAATCTTCGGCGCTCCGGTAATCGAGCCGCCCGGGAAGCTGCCGGCGATCAGGTCCAGGGCATCACGGTCATCCGCCAGTTCACCGGTCACGCTGCTCACCAGGTGATGCACATTCGGATAGCTTTCCAGACTGAACAACTCAGGCACCCGCACCGAGCCGATACGGCAAGTGCGGCCCAGATCGTTGCGCAACAGATCCACGATCATCAGGTTTTCCGCGCGGTCCTTGGGGCTGGCCAACAATTCGGCGGCGTTCGCCGCATCTTCGGCGGCAGTCAGGCCACGGGGACGGGTGCCTTTGATCGGGCGCGTTTCAACGTGGCGTTCGCTGACTTTGACGAAGCGCTCAGGCGACAGGCTCAGCACCGCGCCACCGGCGGGCAGGCTCTGGAAGCCGGAGAAGGGCGTCGGGCACGCCGCGCGCAACGCGCAGTAAGCGGCCCATGGATCGCCTTCGCACTCGGCGCGAAAACGCTGGGCGAAGTTGACCTGGTAGCAATCGCCAGCCTGGATGTACTGCTGAATACGCTCTAGTGCCTGGCGATATTGATCAGCGCTCAGATCGGCCTGCATCGGCGCTTTCAGTTGAAATGCCTCGACCGCTGCGACCGCAGGTTGAGTGAACAGCGTAATCAGACGCTGACGTTCGCTGTCGATCAGTGACGGGTGGAACACCAACTGACTGGTCATCCGTTGATGGTCGCTGATCAGCGCCCAGTCGTAGAGTCCGAAACGCGCATCGGGCAATTGAAGATCGTCCCGCGCCTGACTGGGCAGGTGTTCCAGATGCCGACCGAAGTCATAGCTCAGATAGCCCATCAAGCCGCCAGCGAAGGGCAGATCAAACGGAACTGCCGCTTCGCCGAGTCGTGTCAGGTTTGTGCGCAGACGCTGAAGGAAATCGCTGCCACTTTCGTCGGGCAACACCGTCAGTTGCTCGAGCGGCCAGGCGCTGAGCAGGTCATAACGCCCGCGATCGGCCGTTGGCCGGCCACTGTCGAGCAGCACGGCACCAGGAGCATGACGGATCGCCGCGAAGTACTCGGCGGGGTTGGCGCGATAGGGCAGCGGGTGTACGGAACAGGTCAGCATGGGCGGGGCAGATCAGCCATCGAGGCGGGGTGGCGATTGTAGTCCCCTCGGGGAATTGCTCCTAGAGGGGATGTCGCGAAGTGACCGATTGGCAGCGGCTGGCGCTAGGCCTGTGGCGAGGGAATTTATCCCCGTTGGACTGCGCAGCAGGCCTGATTTTGGGGCCGCTTCGCAGTCCGACGGGGATAAATCCCCTCGCCACAAGGTCAGCCTTCGACGGCCGGAATATGCCCGAACATCTCCTGAACAAACTCGACCCGCTCCTGCACCGTCTCGGTGATCCCGCGAGCCTTCAGCTCTTCCAGTCGCGCCTCGACCGCATGGGTGCGCAATGTCAGCCCGCAATCATTGGCAATCTGGATGTTCAGCCCCGGCCGGGCATTCAGCTCGAGAATCAGCGGTCCCTTTTCCTGGTCCAGCACCATGTCGACACCGATGTAACCCAGCCCGCACAGCTCGTAACAGCCGGCGGCGAGTTTCATGAAACCGTCCCAGTAGGGCAGTTGCACTCCGTCCACCGCGTTGGTGGTGTCCGGGTGTTTGGTAATGATGTTGTTCAGCCAGGTGCCGCGCAGGGTCAGGCCGGTGGCGAGGTCGACACCGACGCCGATGGCGCCCTGGTGCAGGTTGGCCTTGCCTCCGGACTGACGCGTCGGCAGGCGCAACATCGCCATCACCGGGTAGCCCATCAGCACGATGATGCGGATATCCGGCACGCCTTCATAACTGATGCTTTTGAAAATCTGATCGGGTGTCACGCGGTATTCGATCAGCGCACGATCCCGGTGACCGCCCAGTGAATAGAGGCCCGTCAGGATGCTGGAGATATGGTGCTCGATTTCCTCATGGCTGATGATCTTGCCGGACACTGTGCGATAACGCCCCTCGAAACGGTCGGCAACCACAATGATGCCGTCGCCACCCGCGCCCTGGGCCGGTTTGATCACGAAGTCGTTGCGTCCGCCGATGATCTTGTCGAGGTTGTCGATCTCTTTCTCGGTGGAGATCACGCCATACAGTTCCGGCACATGAATGCCGGCGGCGATCGCCCGTTCCTTGGTGATGATCTTGTCATCGACGATCGGGTACAGGCTGCGCTTGTTGTACTTGAGCACGTAGTCTGCGTTTCGCCGGTTGATCCCCATGATGCCCCGGGCTTCAAGGGCCTTCCAGGTCTTCCAGAAGCCGAACATCAGACGTCAGCCTTCTTCAGGAACGCCTTGAAACGCACCAGTTCAGTCAGGCGATAACCACGATAGCGTCCCATCGCCAGCATGAAGCCCACCAGAATCAACAGGACCGCCGGGAAGGTGAACACGAAGTAGGTCAGCTCTGGAACGCTCATGATCAGGTGTGCCAGGGTGGCGGCAAACAAGGTGCCGATCGCGACTTTCATCGCATGCCCGGAACCGCGTTCTTCCCAGGTAATCGACAGGCGTTCGATGGTCATGGTCAGAATCACCATCGGGAACAGCGCCACGGACAACCCGCGCTCCAGGCCGAGCTTATGGCTGAACAGGCTGATCGCTGCGATCAGTACCACCACAAACGTCAGCACCACCGACAGCCTTGGCAACATCTGCAGTTTCAGGTGCTCAAGGTACGAGCGCAGCGAGAGCCCCAGCGCGGTGATGATGGTAAACAGCACGATACCGAAGCCGAGCTGGGTTTCGCGGAAGGCGAGGGCGATCAGCACCGGGGTAAAGGTGCCGAGGGTCTGCAAGCCGATCAGGTTGCGCAGGATCAGGATCACCAGCACGCCGATCGGGATCATCACCATGATCATGAAGGTCTGCTGGGTTTGCAGCGGCAGGCCGTACAACGAGTATTCGAGGAAGTTGGCGTCGGTGTTTTCGTCGGTCAGCTTGGCCAGGCGAATGGCGTTCATTTCGCTGTTGTTCATGCTGAACGTGACGGTGGCTTTCTTGCCGCCATCGACAGTGATCAGGTTTTCATCGCCGGTCCACCACAGCAGGCGGTCGGTCGGCAGGCCTTGCTCGCCGGTTTCCGGGTTGAAGTACAGCCAGTCGGTGCCGTTGAAGCTGCGCAGCCAGAGTTCAGGTGTTTGCGGTTGGTCGGCGACCAGACGGATGGTGTGGACCTTTTCCACCGGCACGTGGGCGATAGACAGCACCAGTTCAACGATTTTGGCCTTGTGCCCACTGGACGGATCACCCCCCAGCAACAGTTTCACGTTGTCGTCATTGACGTTGTTGACCCGCTTGATCGCCTCGCCAATGAAGGTTTCGACGTCGGCCGAGTGCTGGCGAATCGGCGCGAGCAGGGCTTCGGCGGCGATTTTTTCCGGGCCTTCGACGGCGATGCTGTCGCGGAAGGTCGGGCCTTTGATCTTGGATTTTTCACCGGTGTAGCGCTTGGTCAGCACCAGGCGGTAATAAAGCGTCTGGTTGCCCTTGGCCCGGCGCGCCGACCAGGTGACCTTGCGGTTGCCGTCGACACGGTTTACGGCCACGCCGTAATTATTGGAGATGAAGCTTTCATTCAGGCTGACGTAATCGCGGCTCAGAGGCGGCACGAACATCTGGATCTTGACCGGGTCCTTGGCACTGGCGACGAACTCGACCTTGGCGTCGATGTTCCACAAGTCGTCGGTGGCGTCTTCGGTCACGGGAATGCCGAGCACGAAAATCTGATAGGCCGTAACTGAAATGCCCAGCACCACCAGGATGGCGATCAGCATTTTCAGATGGAGGGTAAGAGAGCGCATTGGAATTACTCTGCGGTATGAGCGTCGGTGGCGCAGGCGGGTTTGCCAGCAGCGTATTTAAGGCTGGGGTCGACCAGCGCATCAAAGCGCTTGAGCGCTTCGGAGCCGATCAGGAGCGGATATTGGAAGGCACTTCGGTCGGTCAAGTTCACTTCGATGCTGCGTAAAGCCGAACCCATGCAGATATCCAGCTCGATCACCGGACGGGCGGTGTATTTCTTGCCTTCGTCCGGATCGTAGTCGCCGGCGCGGCGCTTGATCTTGCTGACGCGGGCCAGTGGCCGTTCGATCGGGTGCGAGTGCGCCGCGTCGATCGCCAGATAGAAGCGCACCCAGGATTCGCCGTTGCGCTTGAAGCGTTTGATGTCGCGGGCGCTCAGGGAGGCGGTTTTCGCCCCGGTGTCGAGTTTGGCCGCGACTTCCAGGTTGATGCCGTCCAGCGAGGCGTACTCGTTGAGGCCGTACACGGTTTTTTCCCCCGCCGCGGCGACACCGGGCAGGCAGAGCATATAAAGGAAGGTGGGGAAGGGCTTGAGTCTCATAAATCCTGGTGCGCAGCGGTCCGTGTTTCGATTCAAGGCCCTGGCATCGCTGCGCAAGCTCCCTCGTATGCCTATCAGCTATTTATGACAGGCCGTGCAGATGTCACAAACAAATGCGGGCGGCATTCTAGCACGGTGGTTTCATGGCGCCAGCGCCGGGAGGCGGCTATAAACAGAGATGCTGCTTCGTTATGGGGCGGCCGGTTATTAGACGATTGTCGACAATATCCATTTATCCTTTGACTGCCAGACCTATATTCGCTAGTTTTTGCCGCATCAGCTTTCAAGGTGTCGACAATATGCTGGATCAACTCGATCCCCCGATCATTGCTCAGGACGATTCGGAAACACTTTCCGAGAACGTCTTTCGACGCATTCAGGCGGCCATCGTCAAGGGCGAGATCGCCCCGGGCAGCAAAATCTCCGAGCCGGAACTGGCGCGCACCTATGGCATCAGTCGCGGTCCGCTGCGCGAAGCGATCCACCGTCTGGAAGGCCAGCGCCTGCTGGTTCGCGTGCCGCACGTCGGGGCGCGAGTGGTTTCCCTGAGTCACGCCGAGCTGCTGGAACTCTACGAAATCCGCGAATCCCTCGAAGGCATGGCCTGCCGTCTCGCGGCGGAACGCATGACCGTCGAAGAAATCGACGAACTGCGCCACGTCCTTGAAACCCACGAGCGCGATGCGGCGTTTCAGGCCGGTGTCGGTTATTACCAGCAGGAAGGCGATTTCGACTTCCACTACCGAATCATCCAGGGCAGCGGCAACCGCACCCTGACGCAGATGCTCTGCGGCGAGCTTTATCAACTGGTGCGCATGTACCGCATCCAGTTTTCCACCACGCCCAATCGCCCGCGCCAGGCCTTTGCCGAGCACCACCGGATTCTCGACGCCATCGCCGACCGTGACGGTGAACTGGCCGAGTTGTTGATGCGCCGTCACATCGGCGCCTCCAAACGCAATATCGCCCGTCATTACCAGGACGGCGCCACTAAGACAGCCACTGAACGAGGTGAGTCATGAGTTCCAACAAGAGCACTCCAGGCCAGCGTTTCCGCGATGCGGTCGCCAGCGAACATCCGCTGCAAGTGGTCGGCGCGATCAACGCCAACCATGCGCTGCTGGCCAAGCGCGCCGGTTTCAAGGCGATTTACCTGTCGGGTGGCGGGGTGGCTGCCGGCTCACTCGGCGTGCCGGACCTGGGCATCACCAGCCTGGACGACGTGCTGACCGACGTGCGCCGCATCACTGACGTCTGCGACCTGCCGCTGCTGGTGGACGTGGACACCGGTTTCGGCTCCTCGGCGTTCAACGTCGCGCGCACCGTCAAGTCGATGATCAAGTTCGGCGCGGCGGCGATTCATATCGAAGACCAGGTCGGCGCCAAGCGCTGCGGTCACCGTCCTAACAAAGAAATCGTGTCGCTGCAGGAAATGGTCGACCGCATCAAAGCGGCGGTTGATGCGCGCACCGATGACAGCTTCGTGATCATGGCCCGCACCGACGCCCTGGCGGTGGAAGGTCTGGAGTCCGCACTGGATCGCGCTGCGGCGTGCATCGAGGCTGGCGCCGACATGATCTTCCCGGAAGCGATCACCGAACTGGAGATGTACAAGCTGTTCGCCAGCCGCGTGAAAGCGCCGATCCTGGCCAACATCACCGAGTTCGGCGCGACGCCGCTGTACACCACCGAGCAACTTGCAGGAGCGGATGTGTCGCTGGTGCTGTACCCGCTGTCGGCCTTCCGCGCCATGAACAAGGCCGCGGAAAATGTCTACACCGCGATTCGCCGCGACGGCACGCAACAGAACGTGATCGACACCATGCAGACGCGCATGGAGCTTTACGATCGCATCGACTACCACACCTTCGAGCAGAAGCTCGATGCGTTGTTTGCCGCGAAGAAGTAAAGATCCAAAGATCGCAGCCTCGTTTCACCCGGCAGCTCCTACGGGGATGTTGCCGGACGCAGTCGATGTAGGAGCTGCGGAAGGCTGCGATCTTTTTGGCAACACCCAAATTTGCCGATTCCCTAACAAATTCAAGAAAACTGGAGACAGCAATGGCCGAAGCAAAAGTACTCAGTGGCGCCGGGCTCCGTGGCCAGGTTGCCGGGCAAACCGCACTGTCCACCGTGGGCCAGTCGGGCGCAGGCCTGACCTACCGCGGCTACGACGTTCGCGAACTGGCGGCTGACGCCCAGTTCGAAGAAGTGGCCTACCTGCTGCTGTACGGCGAACTGCCGACCCAGGCGCAACTGGACGCCTACATCAACAAACTGGGCAAGTTGCGCGACCTGCCGCAAGCGCTCAAGGAAGTGCTGGAGCGCATCCCCGCGGATGCCCACCCGATGGACGTGATGCGCACCGGTTGCTCGTTCCTGGGCAATATCGAACCGGAGATGGATTTCTCCGAGCAGCACGACAAAACCGACCGCCTGCTGGCCGCGTTTCCGGCGATCATGTGTTACTGGTATCGCTTCAGCCACGACGGCAAACGCATCAACTGCGTGAGCGACGAACAATCCATTGGCGGCCACTTCCTGCACCTGCTGCACGGCAAGAAGCCAAGCGACCTGCACGTCAAAGTGATGAACGTTTCGCTGATCCTGTACGCGGAACATGAGTTCAACGCTTCGACCTTCACCGCTCGGGTGTGTGCATCGACCCTGTCCGACCTGTTCTCCTGCATCACCGCGGCCATCGGTTCCCTGCGCGGCCCGCTGCACGGCGGCGCCAACGAAGCGGCGATGGAAATGATCGAGCGTTTCTCGTCGCCGGAAGAGGCGGTCGAGGGCACCCTCGGCATGCTGGCGCGCAAGGACAAGATCATGGGCTTCGGCCACGCGATCTATAAGGATAACGATCCGCGTAACGAGGTAATCAAGGGCTGGTCGAAAAAACTCGCTGACGAAGTGGGCGACACCGTGTTGTTTCCAGTGTCCGAAGCCATCGACGCAACCATGTGGGAACAGAAGAGACTGTTCCCGAACGCTGACTTCTACCATGCGTCGACGTACCACTTCATGGGTATTCCGACCAAGTTGTTCACGCCGATTTTCGTTTGCTCGCGCCTGACCGGCTGGGCGGCGCATGTGTTCGAACAACGTGCCAACAACCGCATCATCCGCCCGAGCGCCGAGTATGTCGGCGTCGAACAGCGCAAGTTCGTGCCAATCGAACAACGCTGAATGGTGAAGGCCTGCACCGGGATCTGAACGCTACGCAGATCCCTGTGGGAGCGAGCCTGCTCGCGAAGACGGACTGACATTCAACATCGATGTCGGCTGATACACCGCTTTCGCGAGCAGGCTCGCTCCCACAGTGGATTGTGTGCATTTCAGGTGCTGTGCCAGGCCCCACCCTTTGAAACTACCGTGACCGAGTCCTGACGATGAACACTGAATTCCGTAAACCGCTGCCCGGCAGCCATTTGGATTACTTCGACGTCCGTGCGGCGGTCGAAGCCATCCAGCCCGGCGCCTACGACACCCTGCCGTACACCTCCCGCGTGCTGGCGGAAAACCTGGTGCGTCGCTGCGACCCGGCCACGCTCACCGAATCCCTGAAGCAATTCATCGAGCGCAAACGCGACCTCGACTTCCCATGGTTCCCGGCCCGCGTGGTGTGCCACGACATTCTCGGCCAGACCGCGCTGGTCGACCTCGCCGGCCTGCGTGACGCCATCGCCCTGCAAGGTGGCGACCCGGCGCAAGTGAACCCGGTGGTGCCAACACAACTGATCGTCGACCACTCCCTGGCCGTCGAGCGCGGTGGTTTCGATCCGGACGCGTTCGAGAAGAACCGAGCCATCGAAGACCGTCGCAACGAAGACCGTTTCCACTTCATCAACTGGACCAAGAAAGCGTTCAAGAACGTTGACGTGATTCCGCCCGGCAACGGGATCATGCACCAGATCAACCTGGAGAAAATGTCTCCGGTGATCCAGGTGCGCGATGGCGTGGCGTTCCCTGATACCTGCGTCGGCACCGACAGTCACACCCCGCACGTCGATGCCCTGGGTGTGATCGCCATTGGCGTCGGTGGCCTGGAAGCCGAGAGCGTGATGCTTGGCCGCGCATCGTGGATGCGTCTGCCGGAAAGCGTCGGCGTCGAACTGACCGGCAAACTGCAACCGGGCATCACCGCCACCGACATGGTGCTGGCGCTGACCGAGTTCCTGCGCAAGCAAAAAGTCGTCGGCGCGTGGCTGGAGTTCTTCGGCGAAGGCGCCTCCGCGCTGACCCTCGGCGACCGCGCAACCATTTCCAACATGGCCCCGGAATACGGCGCCACCGCGGCGATGTTCTACATCGACCAACAGACCATCGACTACCTCAAACTCACCGGCCGTGAAGACGAGCAAGTACAGTTGGTCGAGAACTACGCCAAGACCACCGGCCTGTGGGCCGACAGCCTGAAGGGTGCGCAATACGAGCGCGGCCTGACCTTCAACCTGTCCTCGGTAGTGCGCAACATGGCCGGCCCGAGCAACCCGCACGCTCGCGTTGCTACGTCTGACCTCGCCGCGCAAGGCATCTCCGGGAAATGGGACGACGTACCTGGCCAGATGCCGGACGGCGCGGTGATCATCGCCGCCATCACCAGTTGCACCAACACCAGCAACCCGCGCAACGTGATTGCCGCCGGCCTGCTGGCGCGCAATGCCAACAAGCTCGGGTTGACCCGCAAGCCGTGGGTCAAGTCGTCCCTGGCACCGGGTTCGAAAACCGTGGCGTTGTACCTCGATGAAGCGGGCCTGACGGACGAACTGGAACAACTCGGTTTCGGCGTCGTGGCCTTTGCTTGCACCACCTGCAACGGCATGTCCGGCGCGCTGGACCCGGTGATCCAGCAAGAGATCATCGACCGCGACCTGTACGCCACCGCCGTGCTCTCGGGCAACCGCAACTTCGACGGGCGGATTCACCCTTACGCCAAGAATGCATTCCTCGCTTCGCCGCCATTGGTGGTGGCGTACGCCATCGCCGGCACCATCCGTTTCGACATCGAAAAAGATGTGCTGGGCCTGGACGCAAACGGTAAGGAAATCCGCCTGAAGGACATCTGGCCGAGCGACGAAGAGATCGACGCGGTGGTGAAAGCCTCGGTCAAACCTGAGCAGTTCCGTCAGGTCTACATCCCGATGTTCGCCATCCACGAAGACACCGGTCCTAAGGTCACGCCGCTGTACGACTGGCGCGAGATGAGCACCTACATCCGCCGTCCGCCGTACTGGGAAGGCGCACTGGCCGGTGCGCGCCCGCTCAAGGGCATGCGCCCGCTGGCGGTGCTGCCGGACAACATCACCACCGATCACCTGTCGCCGTCGAACGCGATCATGCTCGACAGCGCCGCCGGCGAATACCTGGCGAAAATGGGCCTGCCGGAAGAGGATTTCAACTCCTACGCCACGCACCGCGGTGACCACCTGACCGCGCAACGCGCCACCTTCGCCAACCCGAAACTGTTCAACGAAATGGTCCAGGAAAACGGCAAGGTCAAGCAGGGTTCGCTGGCCCGCGTGGAACCGGAAGGCAAGGTCATGCGCATGTGGGAAGCCATCGAAACCTACATGGAACGCAAGCAGCCGCTGATCATCATCGCCGGCGCCGATTACGGTCAGGGTTCGTCCCGCGACTGGGCGGCCAAAGGCGTGCGTCTGGCGGGTGTGGAAGCGATTGCCGCCGAAGGGTTCGAGCGTATTCACCGCACCAACCTGGTGGGCATGGGCGTGTTGCCGCTGGAGTTCAAGCCGGGCACCAACCGCCACACGCTCGCCATCGACGGCAGCGAAACCTACGACGTGATCGGCGAACGCACACCGCGCGCCGAGCTGACGCTGGTGATCAATCGCAAGAACGGTGAGCGCGTCGAAGTGCCGGTGACCTGCCGCCTCGACACTGCTGAAGAAGTGTCGATCTATGAGGCCGGCGGCGTGCTGCAACGCTTCGCGCAGGACTTCCTCGAAGAATCGGCGGTTGCCGTCTAAATCAAGCTGTGCGGACGCGGGACTTCAAGTCCCGTGTCTGTCTTGAAGGAGCACCCATGGCTCACGCACCCCAGATCAAAATCGCCGCCACCTACATGCGCGGCGGCACCAGCAAAGGCGTATTTTTCAGCCTGAAAGACCTGCCCGAAGCGGCACAGATTCCCGGCCCGGCGCGCGACGCCCTGTTGCTGCGGGTGATCGGCAGCCCCGACCCGTACGACAAGCAAATCGATGGCATGGGCGGCGCGACTTCCAGCACCAGTAAAACCGTAATCCTGTCGAAAAGCCTCAAGGCCGATCACGACGTCGATTACCTGTTCGGTCAGGTCTCCATCGACAAGCCATTTGTGGACTGGAGCGGCAACTGCGGCAACCTGTCGGCGGCGGTCGGTTCGTTCGCCATCAGCAACGGCCTGGTGGACGCCAGCCGCATTCCGCACAACGGTGTGGCGGTGGTGCGCGTGTGGCAGGCCAACATCGGCAAGACCATCATCGCCCACGTACCGATCACCAATGGTGAGGTGCAGGAAACCGGTGATTTCGAACTCGACGGCGTGACCTTTCCGGCAGCCGAAGTGCAGGTCGAATTCATGGACCCGGCGGCGGAAGAGGAGGGCGGTGGCGGTTCGATGTTTCCTACCGGGAATCTGGTGGACGACCTCGAAGTGCCCGGCGTCGGGACGTTCAAGGCAACCATGATCAATGCGGGTATCCCGACTATTTTCGTCAATGCCGAAGACATCGGTTACACCGGCACCGAGTTGCAGGGCGCTATCAACGGTGATCCGAAAGCACTGGCGATGTTCGAGACCATTCGTGCTTACGGTGCGCTGCGCATGGGGCTGATTTCCAATCTGGATGAAGCCGCGAAGCGCCAGCACACGCCCAAGGTTGCCTTTGTGGCCAAGCCTGCGGATTACGTCGCGTCCAGCGGTAAAGCGATTGCGGCAGGTGATGTCGATCTATTGGTGCGCGCATTGTCCATGGGCAAGTTGCACCACGCGATGATGGGCACTGCGGCGGTCGCTATCGGCACTGCCGCCGCCATTTCCGGCACGCTGGTAAACCTCGCAGCGGGCGGCATCGAGCGCAATGCCGTGCGTTTCGGCCATCCGTCGGGCACCTTGCGCGTCGGTGCCGAGGCCAGCCTGGTGGACGGTGAATGGACAGTGAACAAAGCCATCATGAGCCGCAGTGCGCGGGTGTTGATGGAAGGGTTTGTTCGCGTGCCGGGAGATTCTTTCTGAACCCGACACGGAACCAGAGATAAACACAAAACCCTGTGGGGGCGAGCCTGCTCGCGATGGCGGACTGACATCCAGCATTCATGTCGACGGATACACCGCAATCGCGAGCAGGCTCGCTCCCACAGTGGACTGCATTTCAATCATAAGAATTTTTCATTAACTGAGATTGCCCTGAACCGAGGTCCCATCAACGAACCACTTCACGAGTGAATCGAACATGAGCACCAACGTCGACCAAAACAACCGCCCCGACTACGACACGGTCCTGCAGGACATTGCCGATTACGTCCTCAACTTCAAGATCGAGTCCAGGGAAGCTCTGGACACTGCCCGCAACTGCCTGATCGACACCCTCGGCTGCGGCTTGCTGGCGCTGCGTTTCCCCGAATGCACCAAACACCTCGGGCCGATCGTCGAAGGCACCGTCGTCCCGTTCGGCGCCCGCGTACCCGGTACCAGCTATCGTCTCGACCCGGTCAAAGCGGCGTGGGACATCGGCTGCATCGTGCGCTGGCTCGACTACAACGACACCTGGCTCGCCGCTGAATGGGGCCATCCGTCCGATAACCTCGGCGGCATTCTCGCGGTGGCCGATCACCTGTCGCAAAAGCGCCTGGCCAATGGCGACGCGCCGCTGACCGTTCGCGCCGTCCTTGAAGCCATGATCATGGCCCATGAGATTCAGGGCGTGATCGCGCTGGAAAACTCCTTCAACCGTGTAGGCCTTGATCACGTCATCCTGGTGAAAGTCGCTTCGACCGCCGTTACTGCCAAACTGATGGGCGCCAATCGCGAGCAGTTGCTGTCCGCGCTGTCCCATGCCTTTGCCGACGGGCAAGCGTTGCGCACCTATCGGCATGCGCCGAATGCCGGTTCACGCAAATCCTGGGCGGCGGGCGATGCGACCAGTCGAGGTGTGCGTCTGGCGGACATCGCGATGCGTGGCGAGATGGGCATTCCCGGGGTGCTGACCGCCAGGCAGTGGGGCTTCTACGACGTGTCGTTCAGCCACACCAACAACGACCTGGCGCTCAAGCCCGAAGACAGGCGTGCCTTCCGTTTCACCCGCTCCTATGGCAGCTACGTGATGGAAAACGTGCTGTTCAAAATCAGCTTCCCGGCCGAATTTCACGCGCAAACCGCTTGCGAAGCGGCTGTGACGTTGCATCCACAAGTCAGGAATCGCCTGCACGAGATCGACAGAATCGTCATCACCACCCACGAGTCGGCGATCCGCATTATTTCCAAGGTCGGCCCGCTGGCCAATGCGGCGGACCGCGACCACTGCATCCAGTACATGACCGCCGTGCCGCTGGCCTTCGGCAATCTGGTGGCCGAGCAGTACGAAGATGACTTCCATGCGGCGCATCCGATCATCGATGTGCTGCGCGAAAAAATGGTCATCGTCGAAGACCCGCAATACACCCGCGAATACCTGGAGGCGGACAAACGCTCGATCGCCAATGCGATACAGGTGTTTTTCAAGGACGGGTCCGGCACCGGGAAGGTGGTGGTTGAATACCCGATCGGCCATCGTCGGCGCCGTGCGGAAGGTATTCCGCTGCTGGAAGACAAGTTCAGGGCGAACCTGCTGACACGATTCACGGGTCAGCGTAGCGAGGAGATTTTTGCGTTGTGCAAGGATCAGGAGCGGCTTGAGGCGACGCCGGTCAACCGGTTTGTGGATTTGTTTGTTATCTAGAGGACCGCGTTATCGTTCAATCGCTAGCAGGCTGCTCCCACAGTTGATTTGTGTTCACCGCAGATCAACTGTGGGAGCCAGCCTGCTAGCGATGAGGCCAGAACAGGCAACAGAGAATTACTTGAACCGCCGCTCCACGCCTTTCTCCACCAGAATCTTCGCCGAAATCTCTTCAACGGAAAAATGCGTGGAATTGATGTGTGCAATGTTCTCGCGACGGAACAGATTCTCCACCTCGCGCACTTCGAACTCGCACTGCGCGTAGCTCGAATAGCGGCTGTTGGGCTTGCGCTCGTTGCGGATCGCGGTGAGGCGGTCCGGGTCGATGGTCAGGCCGAACAGTTTGTGCTGGTGGGCGCGCAGGGCGTTTGGCAGGGTCAGGCGTTCCATGTCGTCTTCGGTCAGCGGGTAGTTGGCCGCGCGGATGCCGAATTGCATGGCCATGTACAGGCACGTCGGTGTCTTACCACAACGCGACACCCCCACTAGGATCAAGTCGGCCTTGTCGTAATAATGCGTGCGCGCGCCGTCGTCGTTGTCGAGGGCGAAGTTCACCGCCTCGATGCGCTCCATGTAGTTGGAGTTGCCGCCGATCGAGTGAGACTTGCCGACGGTATAGGAAGAATGCTCGGTCAGTTCCTGTTCAAGCGGTGCCAGGAAGGTCGAGAAAATGTCGATCATGAAACCATTGGACGTCGCGAGGATCTCACGAATGTCCTGATTGACGATGGTGTCGAAGATGATCGGCCGAAAGCCGTCGGTTTCGGCGGCTTTGTTGATTTGTTGTACCATGGCCCGCGCTTTATCCACGTTGTCGATGTACGGTCGCGTGAATTTGCTGAAGGTAATGTTTTCGAACTGCGCCAGGAGGCTTTGACCCAGGGTTTCGGCTGTGATGCCGGTGCCATCGGAGATAAAGAAAGCAGATCGTTTCATTTGCACCTTGGGCCTTAAGCTAGTAACGAATCTTGGATATGATAGGCGCGATTTGCCGGCCGCCCTTGGCCCGCATTCTCACTTATTTTCCAGGTCCAGGCCATACAGCTGGCAAATGCTCCCTCGGAGCGCCGGCTTCTGAGCTTTTCCAACACAGTTAGTGGAGAGATCACCTTGGTAGAGTACGTAGTTTCCCTCGATAAGCTCGGCGTCCATGATGTGGAGCACGTAGGGGGCAAGAACGCATCCCTGGGCGAGATGATCAGTAACCTTGCAGGTGCCGGTGTATCGGTGCCCGGTGGCTTCGCCACGACAGCTCAGGCTTATCGTGATTTTCTGGAACTGAGCGGCCTGAACGATCAGATCCACGCCGCCCTCGACGCCCTGGACGTCGATGATGTCAACGCCCTGGCCAAGACCGGCGCCCAGATCCGTCAATGGATCATGGAAGCCGAATTCCCCGAGAAGCTCAACGCCGAGATCCGCACCGCATTCGCCACGCTTTCGGCCGGCAACCCTGACATGGCCGTGGCCGTGCGCTCTTCCGCTACCGCCGAAGACCTGCCGGACGCTTCCTTCGCCGGTCAGCAGGAAACTTTCCTGAACATCCGTGGTGTCGAAAACGTCATTCGCGCCGCCAAAGAGGTGTTCGCTTCGCTGTTCAACGACCGCGCCATTTCCTACCGCGTGCACCAGGGCTTCGATCACAAGCTGGTGGCTCTGTCGGCTGGCGTGCAGCGCATGGTCCGCTCCGAAACCGGCACCGCCGGCGTGATGTTCACCCTCGATACCGAATCGGGCTTCCGTGACGTGGTGTTCATCACCGGCGCCTACGGCCTGGGTGAAACCGTCGTACAAGGCGCGGTGAACCCGGACGAATTCTACGTCCACAAACAAACCCTCGAGGCCGGTCGTCCGGCGATCCTGCGCCGTAACCTGGGCAGCAAAGCGATCAAGATGATCTACGGCGAAGTCGCCACGGCCGGCAAGTCGGTCAAGACCATCGACGTCGACAAGGCCGATCGCGCACGTTTCTGCCTCAGCGACGCCGAAGTCAGCGAGCTGGCCAAACAAGCGATGATCATCGAGAAGCACTACAAGTGCCCGATGGACATCGAATGGGCCAAAGACGGTGACGACGGCAAGCTCTACATCGTTCAGGCCCGTCCTGAAACCGTGAAGAGCCGCACCCAGGCCAACGTCATGGAACGTTACCTGTTGAAAGAAACCGGCACCGTGCTGGTTGAAGGTCGCGCCATCGGCCAGCGCATCGGCGCCGGCAAGGTTCGCATCATCAAGGACGTGTCCGAGATGGACAAAGTCCAGCCGGGCGACGTTCTCGTTTCCGACATGACCGACCCGGACTGGGAACCGGTCATGAAGCGCGCCAGCGCCATCGTCACCAACCGTGGCGGCCGTACCTGCCACGCGGCGATCATCGCTCGCGAGCTGGGCATCCCGGCCGTGGTCGGTTGCGGCAACGCCACCCAGCTGTTGAAAGACGGCCAGGGCGTCACCGTTTCCTGCGCTGAAGGCGACACCGGCTACATCTTCGAAGGCGAACTGGGCTTCGATATCAAGAAAAACTCCGTCGATGCCATGCCTGATCTGCCATTCAAGATCATGATGAACGTCGGCAACCCGGACCGCGCCTTCGACTTCGCGCAACTGCCGAACGCCGGTGTGGGCCTGGCCCGCCTTGAGTTCATCATCAACCGCATGATCGGTGTGCACCCCAAAGCGCTGTTGAACTACGACGGCCTGCCGCAGGACATCAAGGACAGCGTCGACAAGCGCATCGCCGGTTACGACGATCCGGTTGGCTTCTACGTCGACAAACTGGTTGAAGGCATCAGCACCCTGGCCGCTGCGTTCACCCCGAAAAAGGTCATCGTGCGTCTGTCGGACTTCAAGTCCAACGAATACGCCAACCTGATCGGCGGCAAGCTCTACGAGCCGGAAGAAGAAAACCCGATGCTGGGCTTCCGTGGTGCTTCGCGTTACATCAGCGAATCGTTCCGCGACTGCTTCGAGCTCGAATGCCGCGCCCTCAAGCGTGTGCGCAACGAGATGGGCCTGACCAACGTTGAAATCATGGTGCCGTTCGTCCGTACCCTGGGCGAAGCGAGCCAGGTCATCGACCTGCTGGCAGAAAACGGCCTGGCCCGCGGCGAGAACGGTCTGCGCATCATCATGATGTGCGAACTGCCATCCAACGCGATCCTCGCCGAAGAGTTCCTCGAATTCTTCGACGGCTTCTCCATCGGCTCCAACGACCTGACTCAGTTGACGCTGGGCCTGGACCGTGACTCCGGGATCATCGCTCACCTGTTCGACGAGCGTAATCCGGCGGTCAAGAAGCTGCTGGCGAACGCCATTGCCGCGTGCAACAAGGCCGGCAAGTACATCGGCATTTGCGGTCAGGGCCCCTCGGACCACCCTGATCTGGCCAAATGGCTGATGGAACAGGGTATCGAAAGCGTTTCGTTGAACCCCGATTCCGTACTGGAAACCTGGTTCTTCCTGGCGGAAGGTCAGGCTTCGGCCTGATTCGTGAATGAAGCCTCGGTCGAGTGGCCGGGGCTTTAAGATTCAAGTAGGGCGGGCTCCTCTGGATGCCGCCCTTTTTTGTGCAAGAGCATTATGCAAAGCAGCAGCAACCTATTTCCTGTCGCCCTGATCAGCGCCGAGCGGCGCGGCGATCTGAGCGAAGACGTTTATCGTTTGAAACCCGGCAACAGTCCCGATGGCACTGTGGAGTTGGCCGTGACCCGATTGGGCATGGCGGATGAGCCCGCGCACGGGGGTGTGCCGGTGATTCTGTTGCACGGCAGTTTTTCCAATCGACGGTTCTGGTTTTCTCCCAAGGGGCTGGGACTCGGGGCTTACCTGACACGCCTGGGATTCGATGTATGGATTCCGGAAATGCGCGGCCATGGCCTGTCCCAGCGCAACCAGAACTACCGCAAAAACCGCGTCGCCGATTACGCTCGTTACGATCTGCCAGCCATCGGCGCGTTCGTGCGTGAGCAGAGTGGCCAGGTCCCGCACTGGATCGGCCACTCGCTGGGCGGGATAACCCTGGCGGCGGCGCTGGGTGGCGAGTACATCGGTGAACCGGTGGTGGCCTCTGCGGCGTTCTTCGGCACACAAGTCAGTCGCACCTACTGGCCGTTGAAGATCCCGCCGGTTGAGTGGAGCGGGCGCTTCATTCTCAAGCGTTTCGCCCAGCTGTCCGGGTCACGGCTCAAGCGCGGCCCGGAGGACGAGCCGATTGGCCTGGCCCTGGAAAGCATGCGCTGGTACGGTCTGTTCGGACGCTTTGGCGATGCCGACAAGGACTGGTGGGCCGGATTGGCCGATGTCCGCTTGCCCGTGTTGGCGGTGAGTGCGGCGGGCGACCATCAGGATCCCGCGTGGGCCTGTCGCAAGTTGTTTGACCAGGTGGGCTCCGAGCACAAGCAGTTCATCAACCTCGGTCGCGAACAGGGCTTTGGCGACAACTTCGGCCACGTGGAAATGCTCGTCAGTAAAGCGGCGCAGACTGAGGTCTGGCCGTTGGTGGCACGCTGGTTGGCCGATCAGCACACGCCGTTGTCGGGAGACAAGCCGGATTTGGCCGCGGCAGTCTGAGCCCGATGCTCTATCAAGGGCATTTCGCTCTGATCGGCTTGCGGCTAAGATATGACGCATTGAGCTTTTCCGGTCACTTTGCGACATCCTCGATTGTCTTCCTCTTTACAGGAGTTTCTCGATGAACCATTACATCACGCCTGACCTGTGCGACGCCTATCCTGAACTGGTGCAAGTGCTGGAGCCGATGTTCAGCAATTTCGGCGGCCGCGATTCCTTCGGTGGCGAAATCGTGACCATCAAGTGCTTCGAAGACAACTCGCGCGTCAAGGAGCAGGTCGAGCTCAAGGGCGATGGCAAGGTGCTGGTGGTCGATGGTGGTGGCTCCCTGCGTCATGCGTTGCTGGGTGACATGCTGGCCGAGAAAGCCGCGAACAACGGTTGGGAAGGGCTGGTGATCTACGGTTGCATCCGCGACGTCGATATCATCGCGCAGACCGACCTGGGCGTTCAGGCCCTCGCCAGCCACCCGAGGAAATCCGACCGGCGCGGGCTCGGCGACCTCAACGTGGTGGTGACCTTTGCCGGTGTGACGTTCCGTCCAGGCGAGTACATCTATGCGGACAACAACGGCGTGATCATCTCGCCAAGTCCGCTGAAGATGCCTGAATAAACGTTGAGCCAGGCAAAGGGGTGAGGATGTTCGAGGAAGACAACGCGCAGTGGGGGCTGGTGCATGCCCTGGTGCTGGATGGTAAAGGCGGTGCGCGTTCGATAGCCCGGACTGAACTCGATGATTTGCAGCTGCAGGCGCACGAAAGCCTGTGGCTGCACTGGGATCGCAGTCACCCGCAAACCCAGACCTGGCTGCGCAAATCCAGCGGCCTGAGTGAATTCAGCTGTGATCTGTTGCTGGAAGAAAACACCCGTCCGCGTCTCTTACAGCTTTCCGACAGCGAACTGCTGCTATTTTTACGCGGCGTCAATCTGAATCCGGGTGCGGAACCGGAAGACATGGTGTCGGTGCGGATTTTTGCTTCGGCACAGCGGGTGATTTCCCTGCGTCTGCGCCCGTTGCGCGCCACTGATGAATTGCTGGTGCAGCTCGCCGAAGGCAAAGGACCGAAAACTGCCTCCGAACTCATCCTTTATATGGCTCAGTACCTCACCAACAAGGTGCAGGATCTGGTCGGCTGCCTCTCGGAAGTGGTCGATGAGGAAGAAGAGAAGCTGGATACCGACGAACGGTATACACCCGAACATGACTCCATTTTGCAGATCCGTCGGAGGGCGGCTGCGCTGAAACGTTTCCTGGCACCGCAGCGGGATATTTTCGGACAGCTGACGCGGATAAAACTACCCTGGTTTGTCGAAGATGAAGGCGATTACTGGAACGAATTGAACAACAGCCTGACCCGCTATCTTGAGGAGCTGGAGTTGACCCGTGAGCGCGTGGGGCTGGTCCTGGAGGCCGAAGACCGGCGATTGAGCGTGCGCATGAACCGCACGATGTACCGCTTCGGGATCATCACCGGGATCTTTTTGCCGATGAGTTTCCTGACCGGTCTTTTGGGTATCAACGTGGGGGGCATTCCGTTCTCTGCCAGCCCCTACGGCTTCCTGATTGCCTGCCTGATGATGGTTTCGGTGGCACTGGGGCAGTGGTGGTTATTCCGACGTTTGCGCTGGGTCTGATGATGAGCCATGTGACCCGTGCAAATCTGGCCGCGTCTTTCACAGACATCACGAGAGGTGCGTATGCACGATCCGTTTGAACAGTCTTTGCGCGACATGCTGAACGCCTCGCCGTCCACTCGGGACGACGATGCGTGTCTGGGCCGTGTCCTGAAAACCGCCAATCGCCAGGTCGGCGCCGGTGATCTGTTCAGCCTGCTGGGCCGCTGGTTGCCCGCGCTGATGATCGCCCTGAATAACGGATCGGCGCACGTTTCGCCGGTTTCCCGTCACCGTAAACCTACCGTTCGCACTGCTGATAAGGCTGATTGAATATGGAACTTGATCTCTGGACTCAGAGCCTCGTCACTGCAATGACTGCGTTATGGACCAAGGTTGCGAATTTCATTCCGAACCTGTTCGGCGCACTGGTCGTGCTGCTGTTGGGTTTCGTCGTTGCGAAACTTTTGGATACTTTGCTGTCGAAGTTGCTCGCCAAGCTCGGTCTCGATCGCTTGATGGGCGGCACCGGTCTGACAAAATTGCTGTCCCGGGCCGGCCTTCAAGTACCGATTTCGACGCTGATCGGTAAAATCGTATACTGGTTCGTTCTGCTGATTTTTCTGGTTTCGGCCGCAGAATCCCTTGGACTTGAGCGAGTTTCAGCTACGCTGGACATGCTTGCTCTGTATTTGCCGAAAGTTTTCGGCGCTGCGCTGGTGCTGCTGGTGGGTGTTTTACTGGCTCAACTGGCCAATGGGCTGGTGCGTGGCGCGGCAGAAGGCGTAGGGCTGGATTACGCTGCAGGGTTGGGGCGAATTGCCCAGGGCCTGGTCATTATCATCAGTATTTCGGTCGCGATCAGCCAGTTGGAGGTCAAGACTGACCTGCTGAACCATGTGATCGTGATCGTATTGATAACCGTTGGTCTGGCGGTTGCGCTGGCCATGGGATTGGGAAGCCGGGAAATTGCCGGCCAGATTCTTGCGGGAATCTATGTGCGTGAGTTGTATCAGGTTGGGCAACAAGTGCGTGTTGGCGAGGTCGAAGGTCAGATCGAAGAGATCGGCACGGTTAAAACCACATTGCTGACCGATGAGGGTGAGCTAGTCTCTCTCTCCAATCGGATCCTCCTGGAGCAGCATGTGAGTAGCCGCTAACCCGGCAAACCCTGCTAATGTATGCCGCCGCAAAATGCCCTGAAGGGCTGCGGCGGACATTGACCTGACTGTCGGCCCGACTTGTTTTGAATAAAGCTCAATCGCTCTCCACGCGCTACGACCCCCGCGAGCTCTCTGATGAGGAGTTGGTCGCGCGCTCGCATACCGAGCTGTTTCACGTAACGCGCGCCTATGAAGAATTGATGCGGCGTTACCAACGAACATTATTTAACGTCTGTGCACGATATCTTGGGAACGATCGCGATGCAGACGATGTCTGTCAGGAAGTGATGTTGAAGGTGCTGTATGGACTGAAGAACTTCGAGGGGAAATCGAAGTTCAAGACATGGCTATATAGCATCACGTACAACGAGTGCATCACGCAGTATCGGAAAGAACGGCGAAAGCGTCGCTTGATGGACGCTTTGAGTCTGGACCCCCTCGAGGAAGCGTCTGAAGAAAAGGCGCCGAAACCCGAGGAGAAGGGCGGACTTGATCGCTGGCTGGTGTATGTGAACCCGATTGACCGTGAAATTCTGGTGCTACGATTTGTCGCAGAGCTGGAGTTTCAGGAGATCGCAGACATCATGCACATGGGTTTGAGTGCAACAAAAATGCGTTACAAACGCGCTCTAGACAAATTGCGTGAGAAATTTGCAGGCATTGCTGAAACTTAGTTCGGCGCAAATATCTCTTACGTGTAGGCAAGTTCTGATAGACTTGCCGCCGAGTTGTCCCCCGGTTTGCGGGACTGCTTCACAATCACCAGATGGGGATTTAACGGATGAAACTGAAAAACACCTTGGGCTTGGCCATTGGTTCTCTTATTGCAGCCACTTCGTTCGGCGCACTGGCACAAGGCCAAGGCGCAGTTGAAATCGAAGGCTTCATGAAGAAAGAGTACTACGACAGCCAGCGCGATTTCAAAAACGACGGCAACCTGTTCGGTGGTTCGATCGGTTACTTCCTGACCGACGACGTTGAACTGCGTCTGGGCTACGACGAAGTGCACAACGTTCGTGGCGAAGATGGTAAGAACATCAAGGGCTCCGACACCGCTCTGGACGCTCTGTACCACTTCAACAACCCAGGCGACATGGTACGTCC
Organism: Pseudomonas sp. NFX71; assembly: GCF_048079215.1. Lineage (NCBI taxonomy): Bacteria > Pseudomonadati > Pseudomonadota > Gammaproteobacteria > Pseudomonadales > Pseudomonadaceae > Pseudomonas > Pseudomonas sp. NFX71. The sequence goes on from NZ_CP182230.1 coordinate 3,909,542, forward strand.
GTACGTATCCGCTGGTTTCTCCGACCAGAGCATCGGCCAGACCGGCCGTGGTGGTCGTAACGGCTCCACTTTCGCCAACGTTGGCGGCGGTGCCAAGCTGTACTTCACTGACAACTTCTACGCCCGTGCCGGCGTTGAAGCTCAGTACAACATCGACCAAGGTGACACCGAGTGGGCTCCAAGCGTCGGTATCGGTGTGAACTTCGGTGGCGGCTCCAAGCCTGCAGCCGCTCCAGTTCCAGCACCAGCTGAAGTCTGCTCCGACAGCGACAACGACGGCGTTTGCGACAACGTTGACAAGTGCCCGGACACCCCAGCCAACGTAACTGTTGACGCTGATGGCTGCCCAGCAGTTGCTGAAGTTGTTCGTGTAGAGCTGGACGTTAAGTTCGATTTCGACAAATCTGTTGTTAAAACCAACAGCTACGGCGACATCAAGAACCTGGCTGACTTCATGAAGCAGTACCCATCCACCACCACTACTGTTGAAGGTCACACTGACTCCGTCGGTCCTGACGCTTACAACCAGAAACTGTCCGAGCGTCGTGCAAACGCCGTTAAGCAAGTTCTGACCAACCAGTACGGTGTTGAATCGTCCCGCGTTCAGTCTGTTGGCTACGGCGAATCCCGCCCAGTTGCTGACAACAAAACTGAAGCTGGTCGCGCTGTAAACCGTCGCGTAGAAGCGCAGGTTGAAGCTCAAGCTAAGTAATTAGCCCGCAGCTCTGAGAAAAGCCCGGCTTAGGCCGGGCTTTTCTTTGCCTGCGATTTGGGTTCCAGCATTGGATCTGCGGCGTGGCGAGAAGATCGCAGCCTATGGCAGCTCCTACAAGGATGTACGCAGGGCCAATGTTGGAGCTGCCGCAGGCTGCGATCTTTTGATCTGCTCGTCAGCCGCCACCGCGCCAATCACCAGAATGGCCGGGCTTTTCAGCTCAAAGGCGTAGGCATCTTCTTCCATTGCCGTCAGATCGCTGCGGCATTCCCGCTGGTGTGGCAGGGACGCGTTTTCAATCATCGCCACCGGTGTATCTGCCGCCATCCCTCCAATCAGCAACTGCTCGCGAATCTCACTCAGCTTCGCCACGCCCATATAAACCACCAATGTCGTGCCGCCTTGGGCGAGGGCTTGCCAGTTCAGGCTGCTGCCATCCTGGGTGTGGGCCGTCACCAGCGTCACACCGCGCGCAACGCCCCGTAGCGTCAACGGAATATCGCATTGCGTTGCACCGGCGAGTCCGGCGGTGATGCCATTGACCAGCTCGACATCGACCCCGCGCTCGCGCAGCCACTGGGCCTCTTCACCGCCGCGACCAAAAATGCACGGGTCGCCGCCCTTGAGCCGCACCACGCATTTGCCCTGACGGGCATAACGCAGCATCAATCGATGAATGAACGCCTGAGGCGTGGAGCGACAGCCACCGCGTTTGCCCACGGCAATGATTCGCGCCCGTGGACAATGCTCCAGCACCGCTTCGTTCACCAGATCGTCGATCAACACCACATCGGCTTCGCTCAACGCTCGAACAGCCTTGAGGGTCAGCAATTCCGGGTCGCCAGGACCTGCACCCACCAGCCAGACTTTTGCGTTCATAGTGTTTTCCTCACGAGATGACGGCGATCGGCTGCGCAGTGGCGGCCAACAAACGCTTTATTTCCGGGACGCAGGAGCCGCATTGCGTGCCGCAGCCCAATTCTTGTTTCAAACCTTGCAAGTCCAGGCCTCGACGGATGCCGGCGCAGACCGCGTTCTGGCTGACGTTTTTGCAGTTGCACAGGGTTTTGGTGCCGGCGGTCGGCGCGCTGGCGTTACCAGGCGGCGCGCTCAGCGGTGCAAGCAGCCAGCGCCGCAGTTGCTGGTCGACGCGACCTTCGTGCCAGAGGTCCTGCAGCCAGTGCTGGGCGAGGGTTTCGCCAGCGAGACGAATCGAGGTAATTCGGCCGTTCTCGATCCGCACCCGTTTACCGATGGAGCGCCGAGGGTCGTCGTAGGCCAGTACCGGACCCTCGTTGAGCCTCAGGCAGTGGTCGATATCACGCAGTAATTGCGGGTCTGGCGCTGTGGCGCTGGAAGCGCGTATGAGCAGCGCGGGGCGTTCACGGCCAACAAGGCTGAGGCTGGCGTAGGAAAACGCCTCGCAGAGTGGTCGTAGCGTCTCAAAATGCTGTTGGATATCGCCCTCGACCAAGGCGAAAAGGTTCCAGGGCAGGTTTACCGGGTCAACTCTTACTCCGGTGTGTTTGAGTTCCGGTTGTTTCGACAATGGATCAAAAGCCGGTTGGGTGATCGAATTGACACCACCCTTCAGGAAGCGATCGCCCCAGTGCATGGGCAGGAAGGCCTGGCCAGGACGCACACTGTCGTCACTGCCGACGGCAACAATGAGCGCGCCGCGACGGCTTTTCAGGCTGACCAGCTCACCGGGTTGCAGTCCATGGCGGTGCAGGTCATCCGGGTGCAGGCTCAACACGGCTTCACTGACATGACCGAACAACTGCGCGGCCGTACCGGTGCGGCTCATGCCGTGCCATTGATCGCGCAGGCGGCCGGTAATCAGGGTCAGCGGGAATTCCCCATCACGTTGTTCCCGGGCGGCAAGATACGGATCGGCGATGAACCGGGCGCGTCCGCTGGCGGTCGGGAAAATACCGTCCACGTACAATCGGGTCGTACCTTCACTGGCGTTTGCAGGAAATGGCCATTGCTGCGGCCCGAGACGGTCGATCAGCTCATGGCTGATGCCGGACAAGTCCAGATCACGGCCGCGAGTCAATTGCTTGTACTCATCGAAGATCTGCGCCGGGGTCTCGAACGCAAACAGACTGGCTTGATCGGGACGCAGATGTTTTTCCAGGCGCTGTGCGAAATCTACCGTGATCGCCCAGTCGGAACGCGCTTCACCGGGGGCGACAATCGCACGGCGGACATGGGAAATCCGCCGTTCAGAGTTGGTGACCGTCCCTTCCTTTTCACCCCAGCTGGCGGCAGGCAACAGCAGGTCGGCGAACGCGGCGGTTTCGGTGGTGCGAAAGGCTTCCTGCAACACCACGAACGGGCAGGCTTCCAGCGCTGCGCGCACGGCGGTCTGGTCCGGCATCGATTGCGCGGGGTTGGTGCAGGCAATCCACAGGGCTTTGACGGTTCCGCTACGAACCTGCTCAAACAGCTCGATCGCGCTGAGCCCGGTGCGTTCAGGCAATGGGTCAACGCCCCAGTAGGCGGCCACTTCCGCGCGGTGCTCGGCATTGGCCGCTTCGCGATGGCCGGGCAGTAAGTTCGACAAACTGCCAGTTTCCCGTCCCCCCATGGCATTCGGCTGGCCGGTCAGGGAGAAAGGTCCTGCACCCGGACGGCCAATCTGCCCGGTGGCGAGGTGAAGGTTGATCAGCGCGCTGTTTTTCGCGCTTCCGGCGGTGGACTGGTTCAAGCCCATGCACCACAACGACAGGAAACTCGGCGAGGTACCCACCCACTCGGCACATTGTTGCAGTTGTTCAACGCTGATCCCGCACAGCTGCGAAACCATTGGTGGCGTGTAATCGCGAACCAGGTCTTTCAGTTCGGCCAGCCCTTCGGTGTGGGCCTTGATGAAATCGCGGTCGATCCAGCCTTCCCACAGCAACAGGTACAAGATCCCATGGAACAACGCGACATCGGTGCCCGGAAGAATCGCCAGATGCAGGTCAGCCAAGTCGCAGGTGTCGGTGCGACGCGGGTCGATGACGATGACTTTCATCTGTGGCCGGCGGGATTTTGCCTCTTCGAGGCGCCGAAACAGTACCGGGTGGGCGTAGGCCATGTTGCTGCCGACGATCATCACGCAGTCGCTGGATTCCAGGTCTTCGTAGCTGCATGGCGGTGCATCGGCACCGAGGCTGCGCTTGTAGCCGACCACTGCCGAGGACATGCACAACCGCGAATTGCTGTCGATGTTGTTGGTACCGACCAGTGCTCGCGCCAGTTTGTTGAAACTGTAGTAATCCTCGGTCAGCAGTTGCCCGGAAATGTAAAACGCCACGCTGTCCGGGCCGTGTTCGGCGATGGTTTTGGCGAAGACGCTGGCAGCGTGATCAAGGGCCGTGTCCCAATCGGTGCGGCTGCGGGCCAGGCCCTTGCCGAGGCGCAGTTCCGGATACAGCGCTCGGGCCGCGAGGTCACCGGTCAGGTGCAGGGTCGAACCCTTGCTGCACAGTTTGCCGAAGTTGGCCGGGTGGGCCGGATCGCCGTTGACGCCGAGGATGCGCTCGCCGTCATGCTCGATCAGCACGCCGCAGCCGACTCCGCAATAGCAGCAGGTGGAGGCGGTGATCTGGCGGTTCATCAACTGGCTTCCTTCAAGGTTTCACCAAACATCAGGTGATCGCGGCGCTCGCCGATGTCCTGGTTCTCACGAATCTGCCGGAAGTACCAACCGCCATCTGCCGTATCGCCGTACAGGCAGGCACCGACCAGCACGTCATCCTTGATGACCAGCTTCTTGTAAATCCCGCTGATGGGGTCGGAGAGGGTGATGGTTTCGGTGCCTTCGCCGCCCATGAAGTCGCCGGCGGAAAACAGGTCGATGCCGGTGACTTTCAATTTGGTCGAGGTCACCGAGCCCTTGTAGGTGGCGAACCCCAGCCGGGCGAGATGGTTGGCGCAGACCCTGGCCTGTTCGAACAGCGGCGCGACCAGGCCATAGGCGATGCCACGGTGGCTGGCGCACTCGCCGATGGCGTAGACCCGCGGATCGTAGGTTTGCATCGTGTCGCTGACCAGAATCCCGCGATTGCAGGGGAGGCCGGACTTTTCCGCCAGTTCGCTCGCAGGGCGAATGCCGGCGGCCATCACCACCAGATCGGCGGGAATGATGTCGCCATTGTGGAACTCGACCGAGCCGACCCGGCCATTGCCGGCATCGTGCAGGGCCCGGGTTTGCTCGCGAAGGCGAAACTTCAGGCCACGAGCCTCAAGCGCGGTTTGCAGCATTTGGCCGCTGACGTTGTCCAGTTGCCGCTCCAGCAACCACTCACCGTTGTGCACCACGGTGACGTGCATGCCGCGCAGCATCAGGCCGTTGGCCGCTTCCAGACCCAACAGGCCGCCGCCGATGACCACGGCGTGCTCGTGGGTTTTGGCGGTGTTGATCATGGCCTGGGTATCGGCGATGTCGCGGTAGCCGATCACGCCATGCAAAGTGTTGCCGGGGATCGGCAGGATAAACGGAGTCGAACCGGTGGCGATCAGCAGGCGGTCGTACTCGGCCTCGGTGCCGTCGTCGGCGATGACCCGGCGTTTGACCCGGTCGATCTCCACCACTTTGCGGTTGAGCAGCAACTTGATGTTGTTGTCGAGGTACCAGTCCAGGTCGTTGAGCACGATCTCTTCGAAGGTTTGTTCGCCGGCCAGTACGGGCGACAGCATAATGCGGTTGTAGTTGGTATGCGGTTCGGCGCCGAAGACGGTGATGTCGTACAGCTCGTTGCTCAGCTTGAGCAACTCTTCCAGGGTCCGAACCCCGGCCATGCCATTGCCGATCATCACCAGTTTTAGTTTTTTCATCAGGTTCTCCGGGTGCTCGGAACACATTTCGCGCAAACAAAAAAAGGCGTCCCGCTAGTTGCCTAGCGAGGACGCCTTTGTCCTGGTCCCGTTACTTCGGGAAGCGCATCCTTCGTCTTTGAAGGCTGGGCTTTATGTAAGTTGAAAGAGGTAATGCAGTGGTTGTGCCAAGTTATTCAAGGAAGGGATTTACGGGGCTGCGGGAGGGCATTTGAGGAACCGATTCAAATTTTCTGCACTGATTAGAGGCGGCTTGCCCGGTACTGGAGCATGCGAACCTGTGGCGAGGGAGCTCGCTCCCGCTCCCTCGCCACATAGGATCTGTTCGAATCAGGATGAATGGAGAACCAGAAACAACAGCACCAGATTTACCAGCAACGACCCCAGCGCCAACGTCCGCCAGACTTTCACGGGCTCGCGTTCCAGCAAAGGCCTTGGCCGCACACTCAAACTGCGCCGCTCGCCCTGTTCCAGTACCAGCAACCATTCTTCCGCCGTTTCATATCGCTCATCCGGGTTCGCCGCCACCGCGCGCTCCAGACTTTGCGCGATCCACTCGGACAGGTCGGGCCGGTAGCGACTGGCACTGACCGGTGCACCGAACCGCGGCCGCTGGAACGCTTCGATTTCGCCGTAGGGATAATGCCCGGTGAGCAGGAAATACAAGGTCACGCCCACCGCATACAAATCCTGTTGCGCCGACGGCGGATCGCCGCGAAAGGCTTCCGGCGCGATATAACTGGGCGTTCCAGGCAGGGTCGAGGCCTGGTCTTCAGACAGACCGGGGCAGTAGGCGAGGCCGAAGTCCAGCAGGCGCAGCTCGCCGTCGTCCCCCAGCAGCAGGTTTTCCGGTTTGATGTCGCGATGGAGAATCTGCCGGCGATGCAGCATGCCGACTGCCCGCAGCAAACGTTCCGCCAGGTCCTGCCATTGAGCCATTGGCAGCATTGCGTTTCGCGCGCTCAGTTGTGCCAGGGTAGACCCGGAATATTCACGCATCACGTAGTACAAATGCTGACGCTGATGGGCGGCATGGACTTCAGGAAAATGCCGGCCGGCCACACGCTTGAGAAACCACTCTTCCGACAGCAATGCCTGCCCGGCCAGGTGATCGTCGCGCAGTGCCGCGGGCAAGGTTTTCAGCAGCCAGGGTTGTTGCTGAGCGTCGCGCACCCGGTAAAGCAGGGACTGCTGGCTCTGCCCGAGTATCGTTTCTACCTGCCACCCCTCAAAGGACTGGCCCGGTTTCAGCGCCGGCGGCAGTGGCCATTGCTGCAGATGAATCAGCGCGTCGCCGATACTCGTTTCACCGAGTGCGTCGACCCGCACCAGCAAAGCGCTGGCATTGTCCTGACTGCCCGCAAGATGCGCGGCACTCACCAAGGTGTGTGCCGCGCTGCGCAGATCCGGTTGATCGCGCAGGATCGCCGCAATCGCGGTGTCACCCAGCACAGCCCAGATGCCATCGCTGAGCAGCACGAAACTCTCATCCTGGCGCAACTCGCCATCGAGAAAATCCAGCACCAGATGCTGATCGAGGCCCAGCGCCCGTTTGAGCACATGCTGCATGCCCGGTTGGTCCCAGACGTGGTCTTCGCTGATCCGTTGCAAGTGATCGGCGTGCCAGCGATAAACCCTGCAGTCACCGACGTGCGCCAGGGTAAATCGCCTGCCGCGCATGACCAGGGCACTGACGGTCGTGAGCAGCGGTTGCCCACCGCCATTGGCTTGCAGCCAGCGATTCTGTGCCAGTAGCAGGCGGTCGAGTGCCTGGGCGACGCCCCAGGTTTCCGGGGTGGCGTAATAGTCCAGCGCCAGCGCCTGCAAGGTCGAACGGGCGGCGAGCCCGCCATCGGCGCACTGGCTGACGCCGTCGGCGATGGCGAACAGGTAGCCCTTGCTCGCCGCCAGCGCCGGCGCGGGAGTGACCAGGCGCAGGGCGTCCTGATTCTCCTCGCGCGGCCCCATGGCGCTGGCTTCGGCGAAACTCAGTTGCAGGCTCATTCAGCCCTCACACCCGCGCGGCAGTGACGGCCGCAGAGCCCCAGGTGGTCCTCCAGCGACGTTTCACGCCGTGCAGGCCGAACCAGGCGAGGACGCCAAGACTGGCGAACAACCACAGGGCCAGTTGATAGCTGCCGGTGCTTTGCTTGATCGCACCCATGCCCGCCGCGAGGGCGAAACCGCCGATGCCACCGGCCATACCGATCAAACCGGTCATCACGCCGATCTCACGACGAAAGCGTTGTGGGACCAATTGGAAAACAGCGCCGTTACCCGCACCCAGACCGAGCATGGTGCACACAAAAAGTGCCAGCGCCGCATAGGAACTCGGCAAGTTGAAACCCACCGCCGCAATGCAGATCGCCGCCACCGTGTACATCGCCAGCAACGTGCGAATCCCGCCGAAACGGTCCGCCAGCGCACCACCCAAGGGACGCATCAGACTGCCGCCAAACACGCAGGCCGCCGTGTAGTAACCGGCGGTGACCGGGCTCAGGCCATATTGGTCGTTGAAGTAGCCGGGCAGGGCGCTGGCCAGGCCGATGAAGCCGCCGAAGGTCACGCTGTAGAAAAACATGAACCACCAACTGTCACGGTCACCCAGGGCCTTGAAGTAGTCGGACATCGACTTGGCTTTCGGCCGTTCAGGGGCATTTTTGGCCAGCCAGGCGAAGACGATAATGGTCAGGATCAGCGGAATCAGGGCGAAGCCGAACACGTTGCTCCAGCCAAACGCTGCGGCCAGCACCGGAGCGATCAGCGCAGCGAGCACAGTGCCCGAGTTACCGGCCCCGGCGATGCCCATGGCCTTGCCTTGATGCTGCGGCGGATACCACTGCGACGCCAGCGGCAACGCCACGGCGAAGGACGCACCGGCCATGCCGAGGAACAGGCCCAGCAACAGCGCTTGTTCATAAGTGTGGATGCCCAGTTTCCAGGCGCCGAACAGGGCGCAGATGACGATCACCTGGCCGATCAGCCCGGCGGTTTTCGGCGACAGGCGATCGGCGAGCATGCCCATGATGAAGCGCAATACGGCGCCCGCCAGAATCGGCGTGGCAACCACCATGCCGCGTTGTTGGGTGGTCAGGTGCAGGTCGGCGGCAATTTGCACCGCCAATGGGCCGAGCAGGTACCAGACCATGAAACTCAGGTCGAAATAGAGGAAGGCCGCGAACAATGTCGGGGTATGGCCGGATTTCCAGAAGCTTGAATTCATCGCGCACCTCAGCTGTGAGTCGTCTCGAGAAGGAGTCATGAGCTTGCAGGTGGGGCGCCGCAACGGCCGCACCACCGGCCCCGGGCTGTGGGGCCAAAACAAAAAAACGCCGCCACCGGATTCGCCTTGGGCAAATGAGGTGAGCGACGTCTTTGTCGTAGGTGGGGCAACCGCCGTTGGTTACCTGTAGCGGTTACCTAGCGAGATCTGTGCCACATCATGAATTGTGGCGAGGCTGCGATCTTTGCTTTGTCAGCCCAGCAACTCACTCATGGCAATAATCTGCTCCGCCACCTGAATCAGCTTCTGCTGCCGGCTCATGGCCTGACGGCGCATGAGGGTGTAGGCCTCTTCCTCGTTGCAGTCTTTCATCTTCATCAACAATCCCTTGGCCAGCTCGATGCGCTTGCGCTCGGCCAGTTGCAGGTCGCGGGCGTGCAGCTGGGCGCGCAGGGCCTGGTCGCTTTCGAAGCGCGCCATGGCCACGTCGAGAATCGGCTGCAAGCGTTGTGCGTGAATGCCTTCGACAATGTAGGCGCTGACCCCGGACTTGATCGCCTGGCGCATCACATCGGGGTCATGTTCGTCGGTAAACATCACGATCGGCCGCGGCTGGTCGCGGGATACCAGCACCACTTGCTCCATCACATCGCGGCCCGGTGACTCGGTATCGATCAGGATGACGTCCGGACGCACCGTTTCGACGCGCGCGGGCAGGTCGATGGTCAGGCCGGATTCGTCGATCACCTCGAACCCGGCTTCGGTCAGGGCTGCTTTCAGCCGGCCGACTTTCTTCGCGGTGTCGTTGATCAGCAGGATACGCAACATGTTCGCAGTCTCCTGTCAGCGGCTGGCGAGTAGGGGCGAGCTGTCGCTCATGGCGTGCAGCTTGAAGCTGCGGGCATAACCGGCAGGGTCGCAACCGTCCCAGCGTTTGCCGTCGATCAACTGGCTGCTGCGCATTTCCTCGCCCGACGAGGCAACACCGACGGCGGCCGCGGCCTCTCGATACAAGTCTAGTTGCTGGACCTGACGGGCCACCGCGAGGTAGTCCGGGTCGTCGCGCAACAACCCCCAGCGGCGGAACTGGGTCATGAACCACATGCCATCGGACAGGTACGGCAGGTTGACCGCGCCACCGCCATGGAAGCGCAATGCGTGCGGATCTTGCCAGTGATTGCCGAGGCCGTCGTTGTATTCGCCGAGCAGGCGCGGTTCGATGCAATCGAGCGGTGCATCGAGGTAATCCGGAGCGCTTAACAGCTGCGCGGTGCTGCGGCGATTCTCGACGCTGTCTTCGATGAAACGGCTGGCTTCCAGAATGGCCATCACCAGTGCCCGGGCGGTATTGGGGTATTGCTCGACAAACGCACGGGTGCAACCGAGGACTTTTTCCGGATGGTCGGGCCAGATCGACTGGGTCGTCGCCATCGTGAAGCCGAGCTGCTGTTTCACCGCGCTGGCGGCCCAGGGCTCCCCGACGCAGAACCCGTCGATACGGCCCGCTTGCAGGTGCGCGACCATCTGCGGTGGCGGCACCACCACGTTGTCGACGTCGTGCAACGGATGAATGCCCTGGCTTGCCAGCCAGTAGTGCAGCCACATGGCGTGGGTGCCGGTCGGGAATGTCTGGGCAAAGGTGAGTTTTGGGCGAGTTTGGTGCACGTGGCGGTCCAGTGCTTCAGGACCGGTCACGCCGAGCGCCTGCAAGCCATGGGAAAGGTTGATGCTCTGGCCGTTCTGATTCAGGCCCATCAACACCGCCATGTCGGTGGCCGCGACGCCACCGATGCCCAGGTGCACGGCGTATATCAGGCCGTAAAGACTGTGGGCGGCGTCGAGTTCGCCGCTGACCAGTTTGTCTCGCAGGTTGGCCCAGGAGGACTGGCGCTTGAGGTTCAAGGTCAGTCCATAGGGCTGGGCAAAACCCTGGGTGGCGGCGACCACCACCGAGGCGCAGTCGCTCAGGGCCATGAAACCGAGGTTGATGTCGGTCTTTTCCGGGGCGTCGCTGCCGTTGACCCAGGCCAACGGGCCGGCTGATGGTTCGTTCATCGCATCTTCACCTTGCAAAAAAAAGCGTCGTCCCGGGTCCTCGCATGAGCAAGGCCGGGTGACGACGCCATTGTCCTGGCACTCATCCCGCCGTTGGCATGAGTGCTGATACCTCAATGGGTGCAAGGCATATGCCAGCCCGGGGTTCATCAGTTTTCCATCAGGACTTGCCGCGCCATGTCTTTCATCCTGCCGACCCTTCATCGTCAGGCTGCAAAGGAGGTTGGCGTGCAAACCGAATCATTTCATGCCCCCACATTCCCGGAGGCTCGTTCCGGCGAGCGGGTGTTGTATCTGCGTGTCAGCGAGTCGACCGACCTGCTGGGTTCGGCGCAGTGCCACCGGTTGCCCGGTGGTTGGGAGGGGCTGATCGCGGTCAGCGAGGCGCTGCAAATGCGCGGTGGCTGTGTGCAGGTGCTGCCGCTGTCCGAAACACGGCTGGTGAAACTGCAGGTCTTTTTCGATCTCAGTGACACGTTGACGGAGCAACGGCCGGGCCATGCGCCGTGGGCGCTGTTGCCGGTCACGTACGAGACCGTTCGGTCGGAGCGCGCGCTGGAGCGCTGGTACATCGGGCAGGCCATGAGCGCAAGTCCGGCCTACCACGCTTTCGCCAGCGTGCTACGTCATACAGAGAGCTACGGGCTTGTGCGATTCCTGCTGGAGCAGGGCACCCGCAGTGAAAAACTGAGCGACCTGGCGCAACGCTATGGCGTTTCCGTATCGCACTTTCGTCGATTGTGCCGACAGGCGCTGGGCAGTGCGGCAAAGCCTGCATTGCGCGGCTGGCGCACGGCCCAGGCGCTGTTGAACATGAGTCTGCGGGACTGCTCGCTAACGGATGTCGCGCTGGAATTCGGCTTTGCCTCTTCTTCGCATTTCTCCAAGGAAATCCGCGAACTGGTGGGCTTCACGCCCAGCAGTCTTGCCGATATCACCTACCTTCCAGGCAAGTGAGCCGATGAACCGCCGATCGTTCTCCTTATCCCTTTTGCCCGTCTGCCTGGCCACGGTGTTGCTGCTCGCACCCTTTGCCGCACAGGCCTCTGTCTATAATTTCGAGGCCCGCGAACAAAGCGCGCGCACTTTTTTCAGCGAGCTGTCCGGCCCGCTGGGCAAGCCGGTCATCGTCAGCAAGGCCGCTGCAGCCAAGCGGATTTCCGGTACGTTCGACCTGCTCGCGCCGCAACGCACCTTTGAGCGAGTCAGCGCGCAAATGGGCCTGATCTGGTACAGCGATGGTCAGGCGATTTATCTGTATGACGCCCCGGAACTCAAAAGCGCGATGGTGTCGCTGCAAACCCTGACCGTGGCGAAGCTTCAGGCGTTCCTGGAACGCTCCGGGTTGCACGATCGCCGTTATCCGTTGCGCCACGATGGCCTGCGTACGTTCCATGTCTCCGGCCCGCCGATGTATGTCGATCTGGTCACGCAAGCGGCCGGCCTGATGGATAACCAGCGCTCGGAACTGTTGCTGGGCAAGCAGCAGATCGGCGTCATCCAGGTGCGAAACACCTTTGTGAGCGACCGCAAATACGAGTTGCGTGATGACAAGGTGACGATTCCCGGGCTGGCCACCGTGATTGAGGCCTTGCTGCGCGGCGAACGCAACGGCGTCGAGCCCGCGGTGGCGCACGTCCCGGCACAGCGACCGCAGGGCTTGATGCCGGCGTTTCCTTTGGAAGGCCTGGCGAGTTCCCCTTCGGATCAGGACCCGTCCGCGCCGCGAATCCTCGCGCGCGACACGGCTGCCGGGAACATTCGGGTCGTGGCCTATCCCGACACCAACAGCCTGTTGGTCAAGGGGTTGCCGGAGCAGGTGCGTTTTATCGAGAACCTGGTCAGTGCGCTGGACACGCCCAAACGCCACGTGGAATTGTCGTTGTGGATCATTGATCTGCACAAGGATGAGCTCAATCAGTTGGGCGTCAATTGGCAAGGCGTCGTGAATTCGGGCGGAAAATTCAGCGCGTCGCTCAACGCCGGCTCGGCGACCACGCTCGATGGTGCGTCGTTCGTCACCCAGGTCATGGCGCTGGAGCGCACGAGCCGGGCGAATGTGGTGTCGCGACCGGTGATCCTGACCCAGGAAAATGTGCCGGCGATTTTCGACAATAACCGCACCTTTTATGCGCCGCTGGTGGGCGAGCGCAGTGTTGATCTGCAGCACGTGACCTACGGCACGCTGGTGAGCGTATTGCCGCGTTTCGCCCAGGCGGACGAGATTGAAATGTCGCTCAATATCGAAGACGGCAACGAAATCGAGAACCCGGGCCAGGGTGAGCGGCCCAGCGCTCTGCCGACAGTCGGCCGCACCCGCATCAGTACGGTGGCGAGGGTGCCGCCGGGCAAGAGCCTGCTGGTGGGCGGTTTCACCCGCGATGACCACGGCGAACAGATTGGCCGGATACCGGTGCTGGGGTCGATTCCGTGGATAGGCCGGCTGTTCAGTTATCGGCAGAGTCGCTCGGCCAATACCGTGCGGGTCTTCCTGATTCAACCCAAGGAAATTCGCGACACGCTGGAGCCGAACGCCGTTGAACCGGCTCCACAGTTGCTGACCCCGGAACAGCACGAACGTTTGCGCCGTTCCTATTTTCGGGCGGCAATAAAATGATCCTGCCAGCGATTTCCAGCGGTGGGCGCGCGGCCCAGGCGCGGCTGAATGCCGAGAAGGCCGCCGAGCATCCGCAGCCACAGGCGACGGCGGAGACTGATCTCGACGACAGCGGCACGGCGGGCGTCCTGCAGCGTTTCGTGCAGATCAGCGATGAAATGTCGGCGGCATTGGCGCAGTTTCGTGGCCGCCGGCAGTTCGAACTGAAGTCCGACACCTTGACCGACAACTTCGAAAGGGTCCTGGACGACGACACCGTGCCCAAGGTTCGGCAGATTCTCAGCCTGGCACGGCTCGGCGACAAACCCATCAGCTGGTTGCTGCAAATGGCGCGGAAGCTGTTTGCCGATGACAGCGATCTGGCGTTGGTGCTGCGAGAACTGTTGCGTCGTAAAAAACTCGAGAAAAGCACCCGTCAGCGGCTCGAAACCCTTTTGCAGACGGTGGTCGCCCAGGCGTCTCCCAAGCGCATGAACGCCGGCATCAACGCCGCGCTCAAGGCCAGGATGTTCGGCGCGAGCATGGCTGTGCGCGCCGCGCTGTTGCGCGAAACGTACCGGGATTTTCTCGAGTCCGATGAAGGGCCGGTCAGCTGTTATCAGGACTGGATTGCGCTGTACGGCCCACTGCAGCGCACGAATGTGCTGGCCTTCATCGAAGCGGCGCTGCTCACCGATATCAGCGCCCAGGACCCGAGTTGCTCGCGCGCAGAGTTTGGCCAGCTGCTGGCCCGGCTGAATGACCTCAAGCGCCTGCGTTCAGCCGATGGTCTGTTCATCGGCGGCCTGCTGGGCGATGAACTGATCTGCCGGCACAACCCCGATGAATCCGACTGGCTGGTGTTCCTGTTCGGCCTGTTGACCTGGCCCGATGAGCTCGACCAGTTGTTGCTCGGCGTGCTCGGTGAGCGCGTGCTGCTGAGCCTGCACCGTGAGCGCTCGACGCTGCTGCAGACGGTGCGCCGGTTCAGCCTGCAGTTGCCGTTGCAACTGTTTGCCGATGAAGAGGCGCCGCTGCGCCTGGCGCGACAGTTTTCGCTGCTGGCCGACGTTGCCTACACCCACGAATGCATTGAACAGCGTCGTCTCGGCGGTTGCTCATGATTTTTTTCCGGAACTGACCTGCCATGTTCAATGTGTTTTTGCGCAACGTCAGCGCTCGCCCGGAGCTGCTGATCCTGACTCTCATGGTGATGATCATCGCCATGCTGATCATTCCGTTGCCGACGGTGCTGGTGGATTTTCTCATCGGCCTGAACATCGTCATTTCGCTGCTGGTGTTCATGGGCTCGTTCTACATCGAACGCATCCTCAGCTTCTCGACGTTCCCGGCGTTGCTGTTGCTGACCACCCTGTTTCGCCTGGCACTGTCGATCAGCACCAGCCGCTTGATCCTGAGCCAGGCCGATGCGGGCGAGATCATCGCGTCCTTTGGCGAGTTCGTGATCGGCGAAAGCCTTGTTGTGGGCTTCGTGATCTTTTCGATTGTCACCATTGTGCAGTTCATCGTGATCACCAAAGGCTCGGAGCGGGTCGCCGAAGTCGCGGCGCGCTTCTCGCTGGACGGCATGCCGGGCAAGCAAATGAGCATCGACGGCGACCTCAAGGCAGGCGCCATCACGGCCGAGGAAGCCAAGGAAAAACGCAGCGTGCTGGAGCGTGAAAGCCAGCTGTATGGCTCCTTCGACGGCGCGATGAAATTCATCAAGGGCGATGCGATCGCCGGCATCATCATTATTTTCGTCAACTTCATCGGCGGCATGGCCATCGGTGTCGGGCAAATGGGCATGGACATGTCC
This sequence comes from Pseudomonas sp. NFX71, assembly GCF_048079215.1. Classification (NCBI taxonomy): domain Bacteria; kingdom Pseudomonadati; phylum Pseudomonadota; class Gammaproteobacteria; order Pseudomonadales; family Pseudomonadaceae; genus Pseudomonas; species Pseudomonas sp. NFX71. The sequence continues at coordinate 3,924,777 of NZ_CP182230.1, forward strand.
ACGGCCCTGTCGACCTACACCTTGCTGACCATCGGCGATGGCCTGGTCGCACAGATTCCGGCGCTGCTGATCGCCATCGGCGCCGGCTTCATCGTGACCCGCGTCAACGGCGACGACAGCAACCTGGGGCGCAACATGCTGGCCCAGATGCTCGGCAATCCGTTCGTGATGGGCGTCACCGCGCTGCTGGCGGTGGGTGTCGGTCTGCTCCCCGGGTTCCCGCTGATGACGTTTCTGCCGATTGCCGCGGTGCTGGCGCTGGTGGTGTTTATCCGGCATCGAAAGGCTTCCAAGGGCACTGTTGACGGTGAGAGCCGTGTTGCAGCCACCGAGCAGGACGTGCTGCAAACCGGGTCGGGATTGCTCGATGACGTCGATAACATCGCCACAGAGACCATCGCCTTGATGTTGCTGGTGCCCACGTCGCAACTGGCGGCGCTGAACAAAGCCCGTTGGGCGGCGCGCTTTCGCAGTCAGTTTTTCGTCGACTACGGCTTGCGGATACCCGAACCGCAGTTCCGCGCGAGCGAGGCGTTGCCGGCTCATCAAGTGGCGGTACTGATCAATGAAGTGCGTGCCGAGCAATTCGATATCCATTTCGATCACTGGCGTCTGCTCGACTATTCGCCGGACCTCGAGCCCCTGGGTTTTGCCCTGGTGCGCGGCAACGACAGCAATCGCCTGGGCGGTGTCTGGGTCAACGCCGTCGACAAGGAGCGAGTGCAACAGTTGGGCTATCAACTGCGCCCGGCAGACGAGGAATGCTACCGCTGCCTGGTCACGTTGCTGGCGCGCAATATCCAGGAGTTTTTCGGCGTGCAGGAAACCAAGCAACTGCTCGACGAAATGGAAGCGAAATATCCCGACCTGCTCAAGGAAGTCTATCGCCATGTCACGGTGCAGAAGATCGCCGAGGTCCTGCAACGCCTGATCGGTGAGCGCATTTCCGTGCGCAACATGAAGCTGATCCTGGAGTCGCTGGCCCACTGGGCGTCACGGGAAAAGGATGTGCTGGCGCTGGTCGAACACGTTCGCGGAGCGATGGCGCGCTACATCAGCAACAAATTCGCCCACGGCAATGACTTGCGCGTCCTGCTGCTATCGGCGGAATTCGAAGAGGTGGTACGCCGGGGCATCCGGCAAACCTCGGGCGGCAGTTTCATCAACCTGGAGCCGGCCGAGTCGGAAGAGCTGATGGACCGCCTGAGCGTCGGCCTGGACAGCCTGCACATCGCGCACAAGGACATGGTGCTGCTGTGTTCGGTCGATGTGCGGCGCTACATCAAGAAACTGATCGAGGGGCGTTTCCGGGAGCTGGACGTGATGTCGTTCGGCGAAATCTCCGAGACCATCTCGGTCAATGTCATCAAGACCCTCTGAGGAAACCCTGTAAATGAGACCGATCGATATTGCTGACCTGCTGCGTGAAGCACTGCGACACAGCGGCTGCATGGACAGCCAGATAGGGCACTTCGACAGCCACAGCACCATTGAAATGCAGATGAAAAACCTGCCCGATGTCAGCGTGGCCGTGGTGGAAGGCGATGTGTGGATCTGGGCCGCCGTCGCGCAGGCGACCCCCGGCGTCATGAACCATTGCGCCTTCGAATTGATGCAGTTCTTGCTGGAAGGCAATGCTTTTTCTCGCACCGGCCAACTGCACCTGTGCGAAGTCCAGGGGCAGCTCGAACTGCGCTTGATGGCCAATGACCACGCCCTGGGGGACGCCGAGCGTTTCGCGCAGGCCCTGGATGCTTTTGTGCAGTCGATTGAAACACTGTGCGAACTGTTGCGCCGATGAGCATCCGGCTGGAACGGCAGGCCGCCCATCCCTTGCGTTTGAGCGGTCCTTTGATCGAAGCGGCGCTGGACGATGTGGTGGTCGGCGAGGTCTGCGAAGTGCGTCGTCATTGGCGTTCGCCGCTCGTGGCGGCCCGGGCGCAAGTCATCGGCTTCAAACCCGGCGCCGTACTGCTCAGTTTGCTCGGCGACGCCAAAGGATTGTCCAGGCAGTCGATGATTGTCCCGACGGGTTCGACATTGCGCCTGAGTTGCAGCGATGCCTTGCTGGGCAGCGTGGTCGATCCCCAGGGCAATATCGTCGAGCGACTGGCACCGTCGACAGCCTTCGAGCCGCAGGATTATCCGGTGGATGCCGACCCGCCGTCGTACCACCAGCGTCGGCCGGTAGCAGAACCGCTGAGCACCGGAGTCCGCGTTATCGATGGCTTGTTGACCTGCGGTGTCGGTCAGCGCATCGGTATTTTTGCCGCGGCCGGGTCCGGCAAAACAACCTTGATCAATATGCTGATCAGCCACACCGATGCGGACGTTTTCGTCATTGGCCTGATCGGCGAACGCGGGCGTGAAGTGACCGAGTTCATTGAACATCTGCGCCAATCCACGAAGCGATCACGTTGCGTGGTGGTGTTTGCCACATCGGATTTTTCCTCGGTGGACCGCTGCAATTCAGCGTTGCAGGCGACAGCCATCGCCGAGTATTTCCGCGATCAGGGCCAGCGTGTGGTGCTGTTGCTGGACTCGTTGACCCGTTACGCCCGTGCTCGCCGCGACCTGGCCCTGGCCGCGGGTGAAGCGCCGGCCCGGCGCGGCTATCCGGCGTCGGTGTTCGATGCGCTGCCACGTTTGCTGGAGCGGCCCGGCGTGACGGCTTCCGGGAGTATTACCGCCTGGTACACGGTCCTGCTCGAGAGTGACGATGAACCGGACCCGATCGCCGAAGAGATTCGCTCCATTCTCGACGGCCACATTTACCTCAGTCGTGCCCTGGCGGCCAAAGGTCATTACCCGGCGATCGATGTCCTGCGCAGTGTCAGCCGCGTGGCGACGCAAGTCACCAGCGCGCAGGTGCAACAACTGGCGGCGTCGACCCGTGAAACCCTGACGCGCCTGGAGCAGTTGCAGATTTTCCTCGACATGGGCGAATACACCCAGGGCGCCGATGCCGCCAACGACCAGGCCTTGCAGCGTCGCGAAGCCTTGACTCACTGGCTGCGTCAGCCGACGGACGAATGTTGCGAGCCTGACGAAACCCTGCGGAGCCTCAATGAACTCATTGCCTGACCGGCGCCGCCTGTTGGTGTTCAGCCAGTTCCGTCAGCAACGCGGTGAACAGGCCGTGCTGCGCACCCAACAACAGTTGCAGCCGCTGCGGGGGGAACTTGCCGGTTTCGAGGGGCAAGAGGCCTCGCTGCAAAACCTGCTGGCCAGCCATCGCGCCACCGATTGCGTTCTGGATCATGGGCAGTTGCTGGCGTTGCTGCGAACCCAGGCGGTCATCCGGCGGCAGATTGATCTGGTACGCCTTGAGCGCGACCGCGTGGACGGGCAGTGCAGGCAGATCGAGCTGTCGTTGCAAGCGCAACGCGAGCAACTGCGTGGCCTGCAGCGTAAACACGACACATACCAACGGTCGGTGCAGCAACTGGTGCGCGCGCAACGGCTGGAGCAGGTGCGCCGGGAAGAACGGGAGACAGAAGAGATGACTGGAGTAAAGCGATGAAGGGGGTTTCTACGGTTTCACCGGGACCGGCGCCAACGCTGGAACCTGCTACCGAGGGTTCTGCAGATGAACTGCGCGACACACTTGTACCGGCGCAAGAAGATGAGCTGCCGCAAGGTGTGCAGGATTTGCTTGCAACGCTGATTGTGCGTCATCGGCCTGTCATGGAGGCTGGCCGCAAAGGGGCCGGGCATTCGTTGATCTCCGCCCAGGGGGTCCCGGAGCTGATGTCTCATCCGCAACCGGTCCGGTTCCCCGGCCAGCCAGTCCAACCTTCGTTGAAACAACGAATGGAGGTTGTTGCCCCGGCCTTCGACAGGGTGGCCATGCCTGCGCAAGGGATTCCAGGGCGCATTGACGTGAACCCACATTCGTCGAGTACGGCTGAATCGCTGCCGGTCGAGCGGACAGCCACCGCCAGTACCCCGGCAACACTCGCCGCCGACGCGCCACCGCCCGAAGCACTGATGAACTTTCACTCCGTGCGGCATGCACCTGCGGCCGCAGCGGTTTCCATCCCCTTGCCCCCGATGCCTATGCCCAAGCCAGCCCTCGACATGATGATCGAAACGCTGCCCGGTTCCAGCCGTGGCCTGCTGCAGGTGCCCTTCAACAAAGGCGCCGCCAGCGGGCAAGTGACGATTTCCCGATTGCCCGACGAGCCCACTCAGAACTTGCTGCTCAGCCCGAGCAACACCCTGGTCTTCGAACAACTCAAGGCACCTTTTGAACTGGCTCGGGATCCCGGCTGGCGGTTGACCGACGACGGTGGCGAGCAGCAGCACCAAGGCTCCCATCACTCGCCGGATGAAGAGCAGACGGAGCAGCAGGAATTTCCAGCATGAGAGCGCTGACGTTGCGCCGGGTCGACGCAACGGCGCACGCCCGTACGCAAGCAGTTCAACGCTGGTGCGATGCCGGTCATGGTGCCGGCGTGGGCAGACCGGACCGAATGCCCGGCTACTTGCGGTTTTGCGCTCGCAGCAAGGAAGGGGACTGGCATGGCCTGATCCTGGCCCGCGACTGGCTGGATCAAGCATTACCGCAGTTGCGCTCATTGCTGATCGTCGAGTGCCCGCCGGCGAGCATCGTCGAGTTGTTCCGGGCTGTGCCGCGACCGCTGCCCATGGTGGACGAGCTGTCTTATCAAGCGTTGGTCGATCTCGAATTGATCGACGCCCCGGCCGAACTGCCGGCGCACGATTTGCTTTGGCTCGACACGGCTCATGGGCGCGTGTGGTTGACGCAGTTGCCACCGACACAGGCGTCCCGTCGCTCGCCTGGACCGTGGTCATGGCTGGCTGATTTGCCGCTTCGCCTGCAACTGCTGCTGGGCTTCAGCCACCTGCGTCCAGTGCGGCTGGGGCAGGGCGACGTCCTGCGCATCACCCACCGGACAGACCAATGCCTGTTGGCCGATCAATGCATCGGTGTGTTCACGTTCACTGAAGAGGGATTACACATGCAATCGACGGTTGCCGATTCAAATCAACAGACGGATGGCCCAGCCGATGCGGACATCGAACTGGGTGCTTTGCCGGTGCGCCTGGAATTCCTGCTCGCCGCTCATGAGATCGACCTGGGGACGTTGTCACAGATCATCGATGGCCAGCTCATTCCGCTGGCGGCCGATGTCGCCCGGCACATCGAGGTTCGCGCCAATGGCAAGCGCGTGGCCCGTGGGGAACTGGTGCAGCTGGACGATCAGTTGGGTGTGGAGTTGCTCGAAGTCTATCGGAACGACTTATCGGAACAGCGGCGATGAATGATGTCTCGCTGATTGCGCTGCTGGCGTTCGCTTCACTGCTGCCGTTCCTGGTGGCCGCCGGTACCTGTTACATCAAGTTTTCCATCGTGTTTGTCATCGTGCGCAACGCGCTGGGATTGCAGCAGGTGCCGTCGAACATGGCCCTCAACGCGATCGCCTTGATGCTGGCGATTTTCGTGATGACGCCGGTCATGAAGCAGGGTTACGGCTACTACAAGGAAGAAGCGGTGGCCTTCACCGACATCGAGTCGGTGGTGAACTTTGCCGAGAACGGTCTGGGTGGCTACAAGGATTACCTGCGCAAATACACTGACCCCGAACTGGCCCTGTTCTTCGAGCGTGCACAAGCGGTCCAGAGTAGTGATGCCGGGGTGGAGCTGCCCGCTGATGAACAACTCACACCTTCACTGTTTTCGCTGTTGCCGGCCTATGCGCTGAGTGAAATCAAAAGCGCATTCAAGATCGGTTTTTATCTCTATCTGCCGTTTGTGATCGTCGATCTGGTGATCTCCAGCATCCTCCTGGCGCTGGGCATGATGATGATGAGTCCGGTGATCATTTCGGTGCCGATCAAACTGGTGTTGTTTGTCGCGCTGGATGGCTGGGCGTTGCTGTCGACCGGTCTGGTCAAGCAATACCTGACGTTGCTGACATAGGGGAATAGAAATGAACGATCTGGTCTATGCCGGCAATAAAACCCTGTACCTGATTCTGTTGATGGTGGCCTGGCCGATCATTGTCGCCACGGTGGTCGGCCTGGTGGTGGGGTTGATTCAGACCGTGACCCAGTTGCAGGAGCAGACACTGCCGTTCGGATTCAAGTTGATGGCGGTGGCGGCGTGCCTGTTTCTGCTCTCGGGCTGGTATGGCGAAACCCTGCTCGATTTCAGCCGTGAAGTCATCCGTCTGGCATTGGGTTAGACCGATGTCGGTGACGCTGTTTTTCGATCTGTACGCGCTGTTCGCGGCGGCGGTCCTGGGGGTTGCACGGCTGGCGCCGATTTTTTTCATGTTGCCGTTTCTCAACAGCGGCGTGCTGACCGGGGCACCGCGCCAGGCTGTCATCGTGCTGGTGGCGTTGGGGTTCTGGACCTCTGTCGGCGAGCCGCTGCCGCGCCTCGACGGGTTGGCATTCTTAGGCTTGTTGCTGCGCGAGGCCGGCATTGGCGTACTGCTGGGCTGCCTGCTGTGCTGGCCGTTCTGGGTGTTGCACGCCATGGGTAACCTGATCGATAACCAGCGCGGGGCAATGCTCAGCAGTACGGTGGACCCGGCCAACGGCGTCGATACGTCGGAGCTGGCGAATTTTCTCCAGTTATTCGCCGCCGCGGTTTATCTCGAAGGTGGCGGCATGCTGTTGATGCTCGAAACCGTCGGCCACAGTTATCGCATTTGTACGCCGGCAAACGGCTGTGAGATGCACCTGCCAGCCGTGCTGAGTCTGCTGGATGCGCTGGTGAGCAAAACCCTGGTGATCAGCGCGCCGGTGGTGGCGACGCTGCTGGTCAGCGAAGCGCTCCTTGGATTGCTCTCGCGTTATGCACCGCAAATGAATGCATTCTCGGTGTCGCTGACGGTCAAGAGCCTGGTGGCGCTGGTGGTGCTGATGCTGTACTTCGGCGTGCACTTGCCCGACGAAGTCCTGCGCATGGGGAGCAAGTCCCAGGCGCTGGAGCACTATCTGGCTGGCGACGGGGAGGGTGGCGATGTCGTCCAGCGCCTCGAAGACTGAGAAGCCCACCCCGAAGAAACTGCGGGATGCGTCGCGCAAGGGGCAGACGTTCAAGGCCAAGGATCTGGTCGTCACCTGCCTGACCCTATGCGGCATCACCTACATGGTGTTCAACAGCTCGTTGCTTGAGGTCATGGAAGTCTACCGGCGCATCATCGCCAGCGACTTTGATGCCGACCTGCAAAAGTACTCGGCGATGTTGGTGGTGGTCGGGCTCAAGGCACTGCTGCCGCTGCTGTTGGTGTGTGTCTTGACCAGCGCGTTGCCGGCGTTGCTGCAAAGCGGTTTTGCCCTGGCCAGCGAAGCCTTGAAGCTGAATCTCGGGGCGCTGAACCCGATCAATGGCTTCAAAAAACTGTTCAGCCTGCGCACGGTCAAGGACACGGTCAAAGCGCTGTTGTACCTGGGCAGCTTTGCCCTGGCGCTGTGGATTGTCTGGGTCACCCAGCGGCAATTGCTGTTTGCCCAATTGTTTGCCCAGACCCCGGAGCTGTTCGCGATCTGGGGGCACTTGCTGCTGGTGCTGGTGTTGGCGTTTCTGGGCTGCGTGCTGTTGATCGTGGTGCTCGATGCGCTCAGCGAGTACTGGCTGTTCATGAAAGACCAGATGATGGACAAGGACTCGGTCAAGCGCGAACACAAGGAGCAGGACGGCAATCCCGAAATCAAGGGTCGCCGGCGTGACCTGCACCGGGAGTTGCTGTCGGAGCAGGTCAAGTCCGATGTGCGCAGCTCGCGGATGATCATCGCCAACCCCACCCACATTGCCATCGGCGTGTATTTCCGTCCGGAAATCACCGTGCTGCCGTTCATCTCCCTGATGGAAACCAACCAGCGCGCCCTGGCCGTTCGAGCGTATGCCAAAGAGGTCGGCGTACCAGTGATCAACGACATCGCCCTGGCCCGACGGATCTTCAAGACCCACCAGCGCTACAGCTTCCTCCAGGTGCAGGAAGTCGAGGAAGTCCTGCGCCTGTTGATCTGGCTCGAGCAGGTGGAGCAGGCCTGATCCCCCCCTTTCTTTATCCATCCCATCGTTGGCATGAGCGCAATTTGGCAGCGGGTCTGCCAGCGCTTTGGCTCAATGCGTTCGTCAGCGGCGCTGACGTTTTTTCAGGAGTGTGGCCGATGAGTCGCAACAACCAACAAGACGAGCAAATCGCTCTGGAAATCGTGGATGCCGTGCTCGCGGGGGCGCCGTTAAAGGACGTGCAGGGTCTCAGCGACGAGCACATGGACGGTCTTTATGCCTTTGCTTACCAGTTTTATGAGCAAGGCCGGCTGGACGATGCCGAGAAGTTCTTTCACTTCCTGTGCATCTACGACTTTTACAACAGCCAGTACTGGATGGGATTGGCGGCGGTGTACCAGCTCAAGCAAAACCATCAGAAAGCAATCGACCTGTACGCCATCGCCTTCGCCCAGGGCAAGAACGATTACCGACCGATGTTCTACAGCGGTCAGTGCCAGCTTGCCCTGGGCAAGATCGGCAAGGCCAGGTTGTGTTTCGGGTACGTACTGGAGCAGGCCACGGAAGAGGACCTGCGCAAACAGGCACAGGTGTATCTCGACACCTTGGCTCACATTGAAATGGACTGTTCGGAGGACTGAACATGAGTGAAATCAGAAGTACATTCAACCCGGCTTATGCCGGAGGGCTCAGCCGTACCGAAGCCTTTGAGATCTACGGCAAAGCCGCCAGCCAGGCAGCCAGAACGGTGGATTTTCAGAAGGCTGGCCAGGACGCGCTGGCCGGTTTGATGTCGGTGAATTACGACGGCGAGCACGGTAAATCCACAGCCACCCCGGGGCGTCCACAGTTGCATCTGCCACTGGCCCGCACGAGTGGCAAAGAGTCGGAAGGCGATTTGTTCACGCTGCTGATGGCGATGATCAGCGAGCTGATTGGCGAGGTCGACGTCAACAAGCTGAAAAACCGTTTGGCGATGTTGCAGAGCATGGCCGGTGCCAAGCAACAGGGGCATGAAAAACTGGCGTCTGATTATGCTGAGGCCGTCGCGGCTCTGGAAGCCGCCGAGGGCGCAGTTGGCGGCAGTCAGGAACAGCTCGAGAAATTGCGCGAGCGGGTTCAGCAACTCCAGGGCTTGCTGGACGAAAGCGAGGCGCGTCTGGCGAAGCTGGACCCCGAATCACCCGAGTATGCGAGTGAGTTGGCGCGTCGCGACCAGCTCAAAGGCGAGTTGGCGACTCATACCCAGACCTTTGAAAAAGCCACCGATGCCCATCTGAAATTGATCGAAACCGCCAACGCCGCCGCAAAAGTCCTCGCGATCGTGACCGCAAAAGTCCTCGAGGCAGGCGTCGGCGGACCTCAGGTTAAACAATCGGATGAAAAGGCGCTGAGCAGCAGCGCACTGGCCCTGCTGAACCGCTTGAAGATCATCGAGTTGCTCGGCGAGTCGGCGCAGAACAAGGAGGAGCTCAATCAGGAGCTGTTTCTGGAATTGCAGGCCAAGTTGCAGGAGAAAATGCAACTCGAGTCGGAAAAGTACCTGGAAGAAGTGCGTAAAGCCGAAGCGTTGCAGAGGACCATGGGCTGCATCGGCAAGATCGTTGGCGCCTTGGTGGCCATCGCCACCATCGCCGCCGGCGTTCTGACCGTCAACCCTGTCCTTATCGCGGTAGGTGTGATCGGGGCCGCGGTCATGATTGCCGATGAGGTGGTCAAGGAACTCACGGGCGTGTCGTTCATGGCCGAGGCGATGAAGCCGCTGATGACGGTGATGCAGGAAGCCATCCAGTTCTTTACCGACCTCTACACCAAAGCGCTCGTGGCGTTTGGTGTCGATTCCGAAACGGCGAAGGAAATCGCGCAAATCGCCGGCATGATCGCGGGCATCGCCGCCACCATTGCTGCCATCGCATTGGCCGCCATCGTCGGGGTTCAGGTAGTCGGGCCGATGATCGGCGCAGTCGCTTCGAGACTGGCATCCGTGGTGGCGCAGGCCGCTCCCGCCGCAGTGCAGGCAATGAAACAGGTGGCTTCCTCGGTCGGCAACACGCTGACTCAGATGCTGACCCAAATACGCAGTTTAGTTACCAAAGGCGCAGATGCCGTATCCCTGGCCCGTTACACCTCCAATCTCGAAATCGCTCAAGCCCTCACCGAGTTTGGCGGCGTGGCAGCCCAGGGCGTGCTGGGAGTCCGAAGCGGCGTGCATCAGGCCCAGGCGGCCGAACACCTGGCGGACGTGAAGGTGCGCATGGCAATCAGCGAAGAAATTACCTCCTACCTCACTCGGCTGGTCGAAGACTACGGCAAGGCGATGCAAGACCGGACCCGGCATATCGAACATGTTTTTGCCGATATGCAACGCAGTCACTCCGTCAGCCTGCAAATGGTCAGACACGTCTGAACCCACTCATAAAAGGTATTTGTCATGACCACGATCAACAACACCGGGGTGGTGTTTTCACGCCCAATGATTAGCCAGCAAGATGCGCTTCTTACTCAGAAAAGACCCGACGCGCTCAAAGAGCTTTCCCTTAGTAATGCGCTCACTGACAAGCAGATTCTTAATGACTCTTTGACCCGGACTCCTTTAACGGTGGAGCTCCAGAGCGCTATTGACGCCTACCAGATCGGGGAATCCGACTGGCAGGATTTTGCCGCAACCGCACTGATGCTCAACGATGAGGTCCGCGAAGATTTGGTGTTTGACCCAGGTGCCTGGGAGAAACACGCCAACGTGCTGGTCGCCGCGATCATCGCGTTGAACATCGCGCGGGTCGCCAATGCCCAACTGCGCGGGCATTTCAGTGTGATGGCCGCTGATGCCGCCAAGTCCCAGGGCGCCGCCATCATGGAATCCGGCAAGGCCGCCATGTACAGCGCCATTACGGCAGCAGTCGTCTCCGGTGCCATCGCCGGGTTTGCCATGGCCAAGACCTTTCAGGGGCAAGGGCTCAAGCATACGGATATCGACCTGCATAAGCGCAGTTCCCTGGACGCCGGCAACATCGAACGTGACCTTAAACATGATCGCAGTCGCGGTGACTGGAACCCGGAAACGACCTACAAGATCAAGGTGTTCGATGACTTTGGCCGGACGAAATCGGTGGATTTCAAACCTCAGGGTTCGACCCTGACACCCAAGGAGCAGGCATGGTTCGACGGTGAAATTCTCAAGGCGCAAAAGGTTGGCCAGACGTCGGACTGGCTCAGCCAGATGGGCAGCAAAGGCATTGAGAAGAAACTTGATATCGGCCGCGCGCTAAACGCCATTTCGATGGGCATGAGTCAGATGGTCTCCAGCATGGTTCGCATGGCCGAGCATGCGGCGCGGGAGAAAGAGGTATTGCAACAAAGTGCGCAAAACACGCAGAAGAGCTTGAGCGATGAAATTGGGCAGAAAGACTCGGCGGATTCGGCGCTGTTGCAAAAGCTCATGGATATCGTGATGCAGCTGTTTCAATCGCGGATTGAAGTCATTGGCAAAATGGCCTGAGTAGGGACGAAAATATGAGAATTTCCGATTTCACACCACCAGCGGCTAATCTGTCGGTCGATTTCAATGTTGTGACCAACGCACCTTTACCAACTGAAATGCCCCTCGAGGCTCAGGCCGCTTTTTCCCTCGCGCAATTGCTGGAGCGTTCGGCAAAGGTATTGAATCGCAATCTTGAAAATATGCTCAAGTGCCAACCGGCCGCCAAAAAAATGGTTGAGAACCTGTTGGCTGGCGGAGCGGCGCAAACCCTCATCGCGGAGTTTGGCGAGCGGGTTCAAACGAAAGACCTTCGCTGGCAAATGTGGGCACAGTATTTACCCCAATATGGTGCGGTGATGACGCATTGCCGGGAAACCCTGCCGATGGAACAGCGTCAGCGCCTTGATGCTGCGCAGGAAACTATCTTGCTCGGCCTGGGAGCAGGACAACCGCTGCCAACGCAAATCGACGAGAAGTTCAGTCAGAGTGTCAGTTCGTCTGATGATTTCTTCGACAAACTGCTCGAATTGATCGACCTGATCAAGAACGGCTACCTGGCCGGTTATGAACATATCATCAAGGCTTACTCGGACTTCTTTGCCGATTTCAACAAAGACATTACCGCAATGATGAAGGAGTGGATTGAAGGCACGAATGACGGGAAGGAAGTCGAAATAAACGCGGGCGCGATCAGGATCGCTTTGCAGAAGCTGATTGAAAAGTACTCACCTCCGAATCCGACGGCAGTATTGTTCCCGGCCCCAGGCATGGGCGGTGCTACAAAGGAGGAGGCAGAAAAATGGCTTAAAGCGTTAGGCTTGCCGGCCTCCTGCCTCCACCAGAACAATGACGGTACGTACAGCGTGGTCATGGACCTTAGCCCGTTGATCACCATGAGGGACAGTCTGCCACCTGACGTTTACGAGATTATTTGGGACACCGCCAAATTCCAGGCCTGGCAAACCGGCTTCAATGCCCAGGAAGAACGCATGAAAAACATGCTGCAATCCTTCACCCAGAAGTACTCCAACGCCAACTCCTATCATGACAACTTCAACAAGACGTTGTCTGCTCATCTTAGTCAGTATGCGGACATGCTTAAGGCGATGTTGAATTTCTGATCTAAGAAGTTTTTACGAAATACGTGGTTTTAAATGTTTATAACAGACGCGGTTTCGAACCTGTCAGGTCGGAGCTGTGTCTGTTGTTCTGTGGTTTCGATTGATAGCGGTGATCAGGATGCGGAGTAGTGATCTTGAAATTGAATGTCAGGTAATAAAAACCTTGTCGGATTATCTTTCGGTGGGCCACGGGGCAATCAAAACCAGTTCGCGGTTGGTGGAGGATTTGTATTTCGATTCCATGAGCATTATCGAGGTTGTCATGATGCTTAATGAAACATTTGGCGTCGAATTACCTGCCGTCGCGGTGTCCGAATGGAACACGGTCGCGGATATTCGAAATTTGGTGATACGTGTAAGGGACGTATGATGCCGAGTGGTGCGGGCTTTTTATTTTTAAGTTTGACAGGCGTTTAAATGATTAATGGTGTTGGCGGAAGTTCTCAGGTTCTAGCGGTGTCTAATATGCATTTGGCTGGCGCTGTTTTGCATGAGGTATTGCCATCGTATGAAAGACTGGATGTTCGAAGTGAATATTTTCTGGGTGATTTTTTAAGTCTTCACGGTGCACAGATCGGTAGGGATAGCGATGTTAGAGAAATGATGACCTATCATTCAGATAATAGTGATTGGTCCATTACTCCAGCGTGTAAAGAACAGTTGATGAGTGCGCTGATGGACCTTGTGCCTGAAGGCGGCAGTCAGGTGCATAATCGTGTTTTTCTTGATGCGATACGCGATTGGTATCAGGGTTTGGATAGTGCAAGTAAAGTCGATAATTACACAGCGGCTAAAGATCACTTGAGCGATAAAGGAAAAAATATCGCCAAAATGATTTTGCAAGCTAATCACAATCTTGGCAGTGGTTCTAATGAAATTCGGTTGCTGGATGTTGGTGGTAATGACGGGAAGCTCACGTCTTATGTTGCATCGCATATTGGCGATTATTTGCATGTGCCCATCAGCCCCTATGTCCTTGAGATCGAAACAGGTATAGCTTGGGATCACAATAGCAAGGTCGTTTCACTTGTTCAAAGCGAAATGTCTCGCCCCGTTAAAACTATTTATTACGACGGCAGTGACATGGCTTCTGGCAGAGTATCTGGTCAGGATGAGGGTAATCCACTTTCAGATGGTAAGGGCTTCGATTGTGCAATGTACCAGCACTCGCTGCATCATTTCCCCAGTCCGGAAATTCAGCAGGAAAGCCTGGCACGAATTTCCGAACTTCTAAATGATGGAGGCGTACTGACAATAACAGAACATAACAGCGTTTTAGGCGGGCATGAGCTTGACTTGATGCATATGGTGCTGCAAGTGTATGTGGAACTTCATCAGAATCCCGATATTTCAAGCTCGGAGTTGGAGGCTGTATTCAATGAGTTTGTTGAAAAAGAAACGCCCGCTAATTTTTTCTCCCAAACAAGACTTGTCGATATGGCGCAAAAAGTCGGGCTGACGCCGAGCAGCGTAACTGCGGTGGGAGAAAAGGCTGACCGAACTTACTCGATGACTTTCGTAAAAGACGGAGGGCTGCGCCTGGATCGCGATCGTTCATTCGAAGCGCTTGTTGATCCGGATTCATTAAAGGCCGGTATGAAAAAGTTTGAGACATCTTCTATGTTTAGTGGGAGTCGATCTTTGGATGGGATGTTTTAACCTGTAGTCAGTGGCTGTGTGTAAGCCGAGCTGATTGAATGTGTTATGGCGAATGCCTGGTTTGGAGCCAAGGCTTTTCAATCTGCAGTGCTCACGGCACTGCAGATTTTTTGTGTGGCAAGGCTGTTTTGTGACTTTGAGTGGTGCGATTTTCCAAAGGCTTTTATTGTAGAAATCGGCCTACATGCTTAGTCGTATATTCCTCTTTTGTCTGTGGCGTTTTCCTACGGAATTGTCTCTACCAACTTTCTATAGTCGCGCAGCTTTCATCTTCAAGCCGGTTCAATAACGGCTTGATCGCGCTTCAGTACCTTTCTATAGAGAAGTCTCCGAGTATGGACAGTGCCACTGATCAATCGCCATTCAGGTCGTTCGTTTTCGACCGTTGGCTACTGCAAAGCGATGGAACGCTGATGCGAGACGGACATGGAGTTCACGTCCCCCCCAAAGAGCTGAACGTACTGCGCCTGCTGCTCGGTTCGGCCGGCACAGTGATCAGCAAGGATTATTTGCTCGACATGGTATGGCCCGATGCCGATGCCGCCGAGGAATCGTTGACTCGCTGCATTTATGCCTTGCGCAAGCTGCTCAAGGAGAACAAGGATTTCATTGCGACGGTGTATGGCCAGGGTTACCGATTCACTTGTCCGGCTGTCGAACTCGACGGGCCGAGCCAGGCGAGAACGTCAGCACCCTCGCTGGCCGTTTTGCCTTTTCGCCATCTGCACGAGTCAGCCGCACTGGATTTGCAGGACGCAATGACCCGCCAGTTGTCCATGGCATTCGGCGATGCGCTGCACGTCATCCCCTCAGGTTTGATGGCTGCTTATGGCCAGTCGACCGACGCCCGTTATCTGGTCGAGCGTTTGAAGCCTGACTTTTACCTCAGCGGTCGTTGCACGCTCCGGGATGACCCGTCGCAATGGTCAATCGAGTTGATCCGTAGCAGCGATCATGTGCTGCTTCATGGACAAAGCGTGGGCGGAGGGGACCTGGGGGAGGGGCTCGGTGCATTGACCTGTCTTGTTGCCCAGCGCCTACCGGGACTGCGTCCTTCTGAAAGGGGCTGTGCTTCCTATCCGGCCCTGGTCGCCTATCTCAATGGTTTGTGCAATGTGGAGCGGCACACGCCACAAAGCCTGCGCGATGCGCTGGTGCAGTTTCGATACAGCCTGCAACTGGATGACCGTTATGCCCCTGTCTGGCGTGGCGTGGCCGATGTCTGGCTGGGCCAGGCGATGCTCGGGTTATGTGAGCAGGGGCATGCGCTGGATGAAGCTCATCTGGCAATTTCCAGGGCGTTGCCGCTGGACCCGGGGAGTACGCAAACCATCGCGCGGCTAGCCCTGCTGACCAGCCTTCGCGGATGCGAGGAGGCTGCGCAGGTGCTTTTTCAGCGCTGCCTGTCGAGCGCCGATCAGGCTGATGTTCATTACTTTCACGCCTGGCATCACTGGTATTGGCAGCGCCATGATCTGGCGATTCAAAGCATCGACAAGTGTCTGCGCCACGACGCGAACTGCATGCGGGCGCAGATTTTTCGGGTACGTATCGCCCTTGTCGGTGATCCCCAGGAAGCCGTGATGATGCATCGCGCAATGCAAGGCAACCGGCAAGCCGCGTCGTTTGACAGCGGCAGGCGGTTGGCATGATCCGCTGGGGCACTGGCGGCCTTCTGATGCTGATGTCTCTGGGTGCGGTTCCGGCGTATGCCTATTGTTGGGTCTCGGCGGGGCAGCAACATGCCATCGAGCCCGAGCTGCTTCAGGCCATTGCCGACGTCGAGTCGGGACAAATGGCGGACGCGATGAATTACAACAAGAATGGCACCCGCGATATCGGGCTGATGCAAATCAACAGCAGTCATCTGCACCGACTGAGCGCACAGGGCATTACCGAGCAGCGTCTGTTGGATGAGCCTTGTCTGTCGGTCGAAGTCGGGGCGTCGGTGCTGGCCGGTTTTGTATCACTTTATGGCTACAACTGGACGGCCGTGGGGGCCTATAACGCCGGCAATGCTCCGGGTCGGCAGGCGGCCCGTCTGCGTTATGCGCGCAAGGTCTGGCAACGCTACCAGACCTTGATGCCAAACACGCTTGCGCAGCCGCAGGACCTACTGGAGAAAACCCCGCGGCGTTAGCCCGGTCCATTCGGGTGGGATTCTGATCCCGCCCGGGGCCGTTCGGCAGAATTCGATCAGGAACTTCCCGGGCAGCGCTTCTAGGATGGGTTTTCATTCACTGCCTGGAACGTGATCGGTGACAGAACTGTCAGCCCCCCCTCTACAGCCCTGTGTTCTGCGGATCCTCAACGGCCCGCTTCAGGGGTGCGAATTCCCGCTTGGTGAGCCTCGAACGCTGTTCATTGTCGCACCGCTCGATTTGTTGGGCCGAGAAGCTCATTCAATCAGCGTTCCCGAGGATGCCATCTTCATTCCCTTGGACGCGGGCGGCTGCAATTTCGAGGTGCTGCTGGCAGACGGCGGGCAGGGCGGTGTGACCTTGCGACTGCTCAACGAGCACGGAGAAACCCGGCAGTGCGAATTCCAGCATCTGGAGCAGATCGGTGACTTGCAGGTGGCCTTGCGCGGTGAAGACCAAGGCTGGGCACCTGAACTCCTCGGCAAACAGCCCCCTTCTTTGACCGAAACGACTGCCCGCCACTGGCCGCAGCCAACCCTCGTCAAATGGGGCGGCGCAGGGTTGGCCCTCGTGCTGCTGATCACTTCGTTAGGCTTTTGGTCAGTGCCCGAGCCGGCGCCCGAGACCGATGTTCGCAGCCTGATTGGCGGCGCCAGTGCCGAGGTCGACGTGGTGCAGGGGCGGGACAAAACGGTTTACGTGTTTGTCGCTTCCGAGCGGGACGCCGGTTGGAGCCGGCAGGTGTTGATGCGCAACAACGGGGTGTCCGGCAAGGTGTTGGTGATCGATCAGGAGCGCCGTCGGCTGGAGAAACTGCTGGTCGACCACGACCCGCAACTGGCCTGGCATTCCCTCGAC
This sequence comes from Pseudomonas sp. NFX71, assembly GCF_048079215.1. Taxonomy (NCBI): domain Bacteria; kingdom Pseudomonadati; phylum Pseudomonadota; class Gammaproteobacteria; order Pseudomonadales; family Pseudomonadaceae; genus Pseudomonas; species Pseudomonas sp. NFX71. The sequence goes on from NZ_CP182230.1 coordinate 3,942,030, forward strand.
CTCAAGGACCCCGCGGTGCCGCGGCTGCTGCTCAGTGCCCAGCGCAATCTGCTCACGCCGCAAATGCAGGCGCAACTGCTCGACGTCTTGCTCAAGGCCGCGCCTTACGCTCGGGAAGTGACGGTTCAGGTCCAGGACGACAACCTGCTGGCAGACCTGGCCGAACAGGGGTTGCGTCGCCTTTCTCTGGCGTTCGACCGCGTCGGGCACGACGACAGTGTCACGTTCGCCATCGAAGGCGATTTGCAGGATTCCGAGTTGGCTGCGGCTCGCCAATACGTCGACGGCTTTTATCGGCAGTGGGGTGACCGCTACGTGAACTTCGCTGTCGCGCTCAAGGATGACTCGCTCAAGGGCAAGTCGTTTCAAACCGGCCCTCAGGGCTACATCAAGATGACGTCGTCGTCTTGGCATTTTCCCAAGTAAATCTAGAAGGTGACACATGTCTGGTATCGATTTCCCAATCGACTTTCACGATGATTTTCTCGGACGTCAGGCCGAAGCGTTCGAAAACGGTGCAGCAGGGCTCAAGACTGCTTTGGACAAGGCACTGGAGGATCTCAAGCTGGATGCGTCAGATCCCGGGAAGCTGGCGGCTTACCAGACCGCATTCTCCTCCTATACCGTATTCCGAAACGCCCAGACCAACACGATCAAGGGCTTCAAGGACATCGACATGGCGATCATCCAGGCCGCTCGCTGATTCCATTCCTTTTGACTGGCCATCGTTGTTCGGTGGCCATTTTCATGAGTGCACTGCATGTCTATTCAAAGCATTTCCCGTTCGTTCATTGAGCCCACGGCCGTTACTGAACTGCGCAGCCTGCAGGAAGGCCCGATCGTTTCCCTTGAAAATCGACTGATCGACGCGTTCGCCGGTGCAGCGGTCAACAGCGGCCAGGACGTGTCGTCGATCAATCAACTGATGCAGCGCCCTGATATCACCAGCCCCGAAGTATTGGCGCAGCTGCAGGAGCAAATGGGGCAATACAACGTCGACATCAATTTGCTCAACGTGTTGGTCCGTAAGGCTGTGAGCACCGCCGAAACGTTGTTGCGCGCGTCATGAGGGCGGGTGCGTTGCTGATGTTCCTGTGTCTGGCGTTGGTCGGCTGCCGGCAGCCGAGTCTGCTGGAAGGGCTCGATCAACAGCAGGCCAACGAAGTGCTTTCAGTCCTGCAACGCAACAACATCGCGGCGACGAAAGTCGACGCCGGCAAAACCGGGTACGCGGTGAAAATCAACCCGGTCGATTTCTCCGCCGCTGTCGATTTGCTCAACCTCTATTCGCTGCCGTCCAGGCCACGACTGCAAGTGGCGGAGATGTTTCCCAGCGATTCGCTGGTCGCTTCCCCCAGGGCTGAAAAGGCACGGCTTTACTCGGCGCTGGAACAGCGAATCGAACAGTCCCTGGGTCTGCTCGAAGGTGTGGTGTCGGCGCGGGTCCATGTCAGTTATGACCTGGATGCCGGTGAAGGCGGACGCAAGGCCGGGCCCATTCACCTGGCGGCCGTGGCCATTCATGAGCGAGACATCGAGCCACAGTTGCTGATTACCGACATCAAGCGCTTTCTCAAAAACAGTTTCGCCGCCGTCGAGTACGCAAACATCTCGGTGGTGTTGTCACAGCGCTCGCCCACGCAGCACGTCGCGCCGTCGATGTCAGCAACGCAAAGTGATTCGCGCCCGGTCTGGCTGCTGGCGTCGTTGGCTGCGGTGCTGTTGGCAGGTTGTGCAGGGTTAGGTTATCGACTGTTGAAAGGGGCGCCGCGTGACATCGTGCGCTGAACGCCTGCGGCGGATTCTTGCGGAGCCGCTGGATTATGTGCACCCGCAGCGGTTGAACATACCGATGGGGTTTGACAGCCCCGATGCTCGGCGCGTGCTCAACCGGATGCTTCTGGAAGGGCTTGGCGAGCAAGGACCATGGCCCCCGATGCCGCTGACGGCCGTCGCACAGCAGTGGATCCGGCAGTGGCGACAATTGCCTTACATCGCGTGCCTGATGGGTGCCTGGCGACTGTGTCCACAGCTCGCGCGAGGCGGTGCATTGCAGCAGTTGCCGATGCCGTTACGTCAATTCGCCAATTGCAGACCGGGGCCTCGCGCCAGCGTGCCGCTTGAGTCGTCATCGGAACCGTTGAAGCAAGTTGAAGCGGCGGGCTTCAACGCGCTGTCGGGTTTGTCCGGGTTCCTGCCGCCGCTGCTGCTCGAGCGGCTGGCGTTGCAATTCTCTCCACACGTGGTCGGCCTGCACACCCAGTGGCCGGCGACAGAAGCCGATCCGGCTCTTTTCTTTCTGGCGGTGCAGCATGCTCGACTCCATCCGAATCCTGACTGATGTGCCGGCATCGAGTGATGCCCTCGTGGCTCGCGCAGACCTCGACGCGGCGCGCCAGCGGCGCTCATTACAGCAACAGGCGCAACGCCGGGCCCGTGAATGCGTCGAGCAGGCTCAATCTGAAGCCCAGGCCATTCGTGCCCAGGCGTTTCAGGAGGGTTATGCAAATGGCATTCTGCGCGCCGCCGAAAACCTGGCGAACGGTTTGCTCGAGTCGCAGACGCTCGGGCTGCAGTTGCGCAAGGATCTGGCTCAGGCCGCGCGTCAGTTACTGCAAGAATTGCTGACGCGCGTTGAATGGCTGGATGAAATGCTCGAGCGCTGGCTGACGGAGCGGTCCGACACCGGGGCGCCGCTGCAGGTGGTGCTGCCTGCGCGCTGCAAACCTCAAGGTCAGGCGCTGCGGCTGCGCTTGCAAGGACTTTGGCCTGGCGCACTGGTGCTCGACTATCAACCCGAGGAGCGTTACGTGTTCCGTCTGTCCGATCAATTGCTTGAGTTTGATATCGAATCGGTCTGCCAACGACTGGAGCCACAGTTGTTGGCCCGACTGGGAAATCTGCCCGAGTCGGTGCGATGTCTCGATCAGGCCTCGATGATGCGTTTGGGTGAGCTGTGTTCAGGTTTCGGTACGAATCCTGTCGGAGGTGTGGAATGAAGATTGAAACGGTGATGAACACTCATCGGCTTGAGCAGATGTCTGCGGTCGTGCCGCTTGACTCACGCCTGTTGCAGGCGTCCGGCATAGCGCCCGATGTCAACGGCAGCAAGCGACCCGGCCCGGACCCCGAATTCGATGAGTTGTATCAGCGGCTATTGGCAATGGAGGGGCAGGGGGAAAAGGCCATCTACGAGTTCCTGCGTTCGCTGCGTGGCACGGACGGAGTCACACCGGCGTATCCAAGTGCGAAGGCGTTGATGGCTGTGACGCTGCAATTATTGGTTCGCTTGAAAGACGACGGGTTGGAAAAAACACAGCTCTATAAGGAGATCAAAGGCGCCAACGGTATGGCCTTCAGCATGAATGTGTTTGTCATGAGTTACACACGCGATGTGTTCCAGCCGATCGGCGACGATGCATGGGAAAAGAGCGAGTGGTGAGGCAGGGAAAACAACCCGCATAACAATAAAAGAGAGGATACAAGGATGACATTGATTGCTGGCTCGGCAGTAAGGGGTACTGCATTACCAGGCTTAACTCTCACATCGGCAGGTAATCCGACGCCGCGTAACGAGTCGGTGGCGCTTGATCCATCAGCACTCGTTGCATCGTCGCGTTTTTCAGCACTCGCATTGGGGACGCCCAGGCAAGTGGCTGCTGGCATGCAACGGGTGAATCGTGAAGTGACCCTTCAGATGGAGGAATGCTACAGGCCATTGGGTGAGACAGAACGGATTGTGGTTGGGCGGGTCAACGCATTCATTGAGCGTGGGCATCTGCCCGAGGAACTTGTCGATGAGTCACTGTTTGCACGGGTAATTGAGTTGAATGCTGCAGATACCGGGCAAACCCATGAAAGTCGAATGCAAACCGTGCTTCAGGCGGGCATGGAGTGGCTGGACGCGGTCAAGGGGCCCGGACTCAATCTACTCAATGTCGCTGGGCGTACAGGATTGATCGTTGCGTTGACGGTGGTGCTGCGCCAGGTCGTTGCCTACCACGTCGAACAATCTCTGCGCGAAGGCGATTCACCTGAGGCCGGCCGAGCGTGGGCAATGGTCGCAATGACAATGATCGGCCCGGCGCTGACCTTGATCGGAGCGATTCGAAATGAGTGTGACGGTACGGCGAATCTATCGTCGCGCCTGGGGCGTGTGTGCATGGCCAGCATCACGATGGGTGCCCTGATTGCGGCGCACCTCACAGGCGCGTCTGACAAGTTGCTTCCGGCGGTCGTCGGCGGGTCGATTTATACAGTGGCCAGAGGCTTGGCCAATGTTTTCATTCCATTACAGGACAATGCCGGCTCCGCCAACGCGGCAACCACCGGCGTAGCGACCGCAGCTTATGGCGCGGCGCAGTTTTTTCTGGCAGAACTGGGGCAGCTGGCACCGCTGAGTGGTGCGGCCCGAGCCACGGCAGAGCTTGGTTACAGTCTGGGCGCGGATGCTATCCAGGGCGTGCTCAATGGCTTCGGCATTGTTGTGGACGACGTCATTTCCATTCTTTGCAAAAGTTCGCACGTGTTATCTCCAGACCCTGGGTGGGACTCGGTGTTTTCCGATCCGGAAGCTTTGCGGCAAATGGTCCTGGAGGTCCGAGCGGAGGTCCGGCGACCGACGCGGACGCAGTTGGCGGATGCGCTGCTTGATATCGGGGCGTTACGACTTTCGGCGGGGCACGCCATCGCTTTGGTCATGGGCGCGGTAGCGTCGTTGCTGAGCAGTTCCAGGGTCGATGACGGTGACCAGGGCCATATCATGAGCGGCTGTCTCGCTTTGATGGCGATGATTATTTACTTTCCGCTGGTCTTTGGCAGTGCCAAACGCACCGATAACACCTACACACTGCAGGAGACGGTGGTTCCTTGAGCCCGGGCAAAGAGATCGCCTGTGCCGGTCAACCCCGGCTATAATCGCCGCCACTTTTCATTGCCCAGAGTCAAACCCGCCCATGTACACCCTGGCCCGTCAGCTGTTGTTCAAACTTTCCCCGGAAACCTCCCACGATCTGTCCCTGGACCTGATCGGCGCGGGCGGGCGTTTGGGCCTCAACGGCTTGCTGTGCAAGGCTCCGGCGAAGATGCCGGTGACGGTCATGGGGCTGGACTTCCCGAACCCGGTAGGCCTGGCGGCGGGCCTGGACAAGAACGGCGCGGCCATTGATGGTTTTGCGCAACTGGGTTTCGGTTTTGTCGAAATCGGCACCATCACCCCGCGTCCGCAGCCGGGCAACCCGAAACCACGGATTTTCCGCCTGCCGGAAGCCGAGGCGATCATCAACCGCATGGGCTTCAATAACCTCGGCGTCGATCACCTGCTGGCCCGCGTGGCAGCGGCCAAGTACAAGGGTGTGCTGGGCATCAACATCGGCAAGAATTTCGATACGCCGGTCGAACGCGCGGTTGACGATTACCTGATCTGCCTGGACAAGGTCTACGCCCACGCCAGCTACGTGACGGTCAACGTCAGCTCGCCGAACACGCCAGGCCTGCGCAGCCTGCAATTCGGAGACTCGCTCAAGCAGTTGCTGGCTGACCTGGCGACCCGTCGTGCGGAGCTGGCTTTGCGCCACGGCAAGCACGTACCGCTGGCCATCAAGATCGCACCGGACATGACCGACGAAGAAACCGCTCAAGTCGCGCAAGCGCTGATCGAAACCGGGATGGATGCGGTGATTGCCACCAACACCACCCTGAGCCGCGTCGGTGTTGAAGGCATGGAGCACGGTGACGAGGCGGGCGGCTTGTCCGGCGCACCGGTTCGCGACAAGAGCACTCACACCGTAAAAGTGCTGGCCGCAGAATTGGCCGGTCGCTTGCCGATCATCGCTGTGGGTGGCATCACCGAAGGCAAGCATGCAGCCGAGAAAATCGCGGCGGGTGCGAGCCTTGTTCAGATCTACTCTGGATTCATCTACAAAGGCCCGGCGCTGATTCGTGAATCCGTCGACGCCATCGCGGCGCTGCGCTGAAGGGCTCTTGTGGCGAGGGGATTTATCTGTGGCGAGGGAGCTTGCTCCCGCTCGGCTGCGAAGCAGTCGTAAACCCTGCAACCGCATTTTACCTGACATTCCGGATTGACCCGTTCCGGGGCCGCTTCGCAGCCCAGCGGGAGCAAGCTCCTCGCCACAAAAGCAGATTTCGGATTCCAGGTAATTTGCAGGCATAAAAAAGGGCTCCTCGAAGGAGCCCCTGGGCCGGAGCCCGCCGCCCGGATGGGGCGTGCGTGGTAAGTCGTTCAGTAATCAGGTTGTCGTGTCGGAGTGTGTGCCCTGTGTTAGCCGACGGCGTGAAGTTCGTTGAGTCTGTGGATTCCCGCAGTGCCGGTCATACCGTCCCAGTTGTCGCCGCGTCCTTCTCGCCAGCCGTTAATCCAGGCTTGGCGTACCGACGGTAGAGTAAATGGGCAAAGCTCACGGGATTTGCCACCAACGCCATATTGATATCCGCGCAAAAATGCTCTTTCCAACGGATCACGCTTAAGTCTTCTCATAGGGTGTTGCCCTCACTTGTTGACTGAATTTATCGCGTTGACCTCAATCGAGGTCTGGCAGAAATGTCTGCCGTTGGGGGGCTCGCTGCCGGCGTGGCGAGCCAGGGTGTTGACGTCCGTTGTGGCGCCAACCTGTGTTGAGTTCTAACCAATGCGTCACATCGAGGGAATGATCATTTTGTCATAAGGACGTAACCATAAAGATGCTATGGCCATAAGTAACACGATGTTTGCCCCGTATTTATTGGTCAAAGCCCTGTATGATCGGCCCTCCGCAAGATGATGGGGTTAATCCTTTAGTGAGAATGGCTCGTGTTGCGTCGAGGCATTATTCGACGAAGGGTCAACTTATGACATTTTGTTGCTTCAACTTTTTTATCTGCCCGTGCATCTAAGCTCTTCTAACCCGAGCAGCACGGGTGGGACGGCACACCTTCGTGCCACGCGGGCGCTCTTTTAGAAAAGCGCCTGATTGAAAACCGGGCCGGCAATGCGTTGCCGGTCCACTTAGCCAAAGGCTCTGGAATTACCATGTCCGATCGTTTCGAACTCTTCCTCACTTGCCCCAAAGGCCTTGAAGGCCTGCTGATCGAGGAAGCCGTCGGGCTTGGCCTTGAAGAAGCGCGTGAGCACACCTCTGCCGTGCGCGGCATGGCGACCATGGAAACCGCTTATCGCCTGTGCCTGTGGTCGCGTCTGGCGAACCGGGTACTGCTGGTGCTCAAGCGTTTCCCGATGAAAGATGCCGAGGACCTGTACCACGGCGTGCTCGATATCGAGTGGCAAGACCACATGCTCAACGACGGCACCCTGGCCGTCGAGTTCAGCGGCCATGGCTCGGGTATCGACAACACCCACTTCGGCGCCTTGAAAGTCAAAGACGCCATCGTCGACAAACTGCGCACCCCGCAGGGCGACCGCCCGTCCATCGACAAACTCAACCCGGACCTGCGCATTCACCTGCGTCTGGACCGTGGCGAAGCCATCCTCTCCCTCGACCTCTCCGGCCACAGCCTGCACCAGCGCGGCTATCGCTTGCAGCAGGGCGCGGCGCCGCTGAAGGAAAACCTCGCGGCGGCCATCCTGATCCGTTCCGGCTGGCCACGTATTGCGGCCGAGGGCGGCGCACTGGCTGACCCGATGTGCGGTGTTGGTACGTTCCTCGTCGAAGCGGCGATGATCGCTGCCGACATGGCGCCGAACCTGCGTCGTGAGCAGTGGGGTTTTACTGCCTGGCTCGGTCACGTACCGGCGCTGTGGAAAAAGCTGCACGAAGAAGCCACCGAGCGCGCCGCGGCCGGCCTGGCCAGGCCACCGCTGTGGATTCGCGGTTACGAAGCCGATCCCCGCCTGATTCAGCCGGGCCGCAACAACGTCGAACGCGCCGGCCTGAGTGAGTGGATCAAGATCTACCAGGGCGAAGTCGGCACCTTCGAACCACGTCCGGACCAGAACCAGAAAGGCCTGGTGATCTGCAACCCGCCGTATGGCGAGCGTCTGGGCGACGAGGCGAGCTTGCTCTACCTCTACCAGAACCTTGGCGAGCGCCTGCGTCAGGCCTGCCTGAACTGGGAAGCGGCGGTGTTCACCGGCGCCCCGGATCTCGGCAAGCGCATGGGCATCCGCAGCCACAAACAGTATTCGTTCTGGAACGGCGCGTTGCCGTGCAAGCTGCTGCTGATCAAGGTCACCCCGGACCAGTTCGTCACCGGTGAACGTCGCACCCCGGAACAGCGTCAAGTCGAGCGCGAACAAGCTGAAGTCGAAGTCGCCGACAACGATGTGGCGCCGGGCAAGTACGAGAAGTACAACAAGAACGGCAACCCGATCAAACCGGCCCCGGTAGTCGTCGAGCAGCCGCGCTTGAGCGAAGGCGGGCAGATGTTTGCCAATCGCCTGCAAAAAAATCTCAAGGCGCTGGGCAAGTGGGTCAAGCGTGAAGGCATCGACTGCTACCGCGTCTACGATGCCGACATGCCGGAATATTCGATGGCCATCGATCTGTACCAGGATTGGGTCCACGTCCAGGAATACGCCGCGCCGAAATCCATCGACCCGGAAAAAGCCTCGGCCCGCATGTTCGACGCCCTGGCAGCCATTCCGCAGGCGTTGAACATCGACAAGAGCCGCGTGGTGGTCAAGCGTCGCGAACGTCAGAGCGGCACCAAGCAATACGAGCGTCAGGCCGCGCAGGGCAAGTTCGTCGAGGTCAACGAAGGTGGCGTGAAGCTGCTGGTCAACCTCACCGACTACCTCGACACCGGGCTGTTCCTCGACCACCGGCCAATGCGCATGCGCATTCAGAAAGAGGCAGCCGGCAAGCGCTTCCTCAACCTGTATTGCTACACAGCGACCGCCAGCGTCCACGCGGCCAAAGGCGGCGCGCGCAGCACCACCAGCGTCGACTTGTCGAAAACCTACCTCGACTGGGCGCGTCGCAACCTGTCGCTGAACGGTTTCTCCGACAAGAACCGTCTGGAGCAGAGCGACGTGATGGTCTGGCTCGACGCCTGCCGTGACGAGTTCGACCTGATCTTCATCGACCCGCCAACCTTCTCCAACTCCAAGCGCATGGAAGGGATCTTCGACGTGCAGCGTGACCAGGTGCAACTGATCGACCTGGCGATGGCACGACTGGCGCCGGGGGGCGTGTTGTACTTCTCCAACAACTTCCGCAAGTTCGCCCTTGAGGAAAATCTCACCGAGCGTTACGCGGTCGAGGAAATCACGGCGCAGACCATTGATCCGGATTTTGCCCGCAATGGGAAGATCCACCGTGCCTGGAAAATCATGGCACGTTGACGCTTTCCGGCATTGGATCCACAGAGCCTTGATTTTTAAAGGCTCTTGGCTTCTTTCAGTGCTGGTCAAATTGATGGCTAATAGCTATAACTCAAGGCATGGCCAATGGGCTTTTCCGGCACCTGGCGTTTTGAGTTGCCTCTATGTCGCTGCACGCCGTGCGCCCCAAGATCCTGGGTTTTATCAGTGAAGATGTTTCGGCCTGGCTGGTCGCGCTGCTGGTATTGATCATCGGCGGAGTGCTTACGGGGCTGTTGGCCTGGTCGACCCTGAACCTGTTTCACCAGCAATTGCGGCAACGTTTCCAACTGATGGCCAGTGAACGTTACAGCCGTATCGAAGAGCGTTTTGAAGATCAGGAGCAGCGCCTCGACGGCCTGCGCCGGTTCTTCGCCAATTCCGATGACGTCGACCGCGAGGAATTCAACGGTTACACCCAACCTCTGCTGCACCGAACCCAGGCGTATTCGTTTGCGCGGCGGGTCAGCGGTGCCGAGCGCGCGGAATTCGAGCGCCAGGTGCGCGAGGAAGGTTTATCCGATTTCAGCATTCGTGAGCTCAACGCCGAAGGCCAGCTGCAACTGGCGGCCGAACGGGATGAATACGTGGTGGTGGTATATAGCCAGACGCAAAGCCGGCTCGGCTCGCCGTTGGGTTACGACTTGCTCGCGCAACCCCTGCGCCGCTCCACCCTGGAACGGGCCGACCAGAATACCCGGATGGCGGTGTCGCAGCCGCTGCACCTGGTCAGTATCGAGCCGGCGTATGCCCGGGGCGTGCTGCTGGTCGCGCCGGTCATCTCCCGCGACAGTCCGGGGTCCAAACCCTACGGTTACGTGATGGCGGTGATCAGCATGCGTCAGTTGCTGGCCGACGGGCTGCCGGAGGCGGGACACGATTACCTGTCGGTGCGCATCCTCGACCTGTCCACCGACGATCAACACGAAGTGCTCTATGAATCCCCCAACGGACCTGCCGTCAGTGAGTTGGCCGCGACCCGGTTGCTGGGGCTTGCCGATCACGATTATCAAGTCGATATCCAGCCAAGCGAAGCGTTCCTGCAAGCCAACCATTCTTCGGTCACCAGCGTGGTGGTGTTGGGTGGTTTGCTCAGCCTGATGCTCAGCGCGCTGCTTTATGTGCTGGTCAGCCAGCGCCAGCGGGCGTTGAGCATGGTGGAACAGCGGACCGAGGAGCTGCGCGCTCGTGAGCAGGAACTGCGCGGCACCCATGGTCAGCTGCGCGGCGTGCTGAATGCCGCGACTCAGGTGGCGATCATCGCCACCGACCTGCGCGGCGTCATCAGCACGTTCAACGCCGGAGCGGAGCAGATGCTCGGCTACTCCAGCATGGACGTGGTGGGCCACATGACCCTGGAAAACCTGCACCTGCCCCGGGAATTGGCGGCGCGCTCGGCGGAATTGAGCGCGCGCTACGGCAAGCCGATTCCGACCTGCCAGGCCATGTTGGTCGAGGGCGGCGAGGAGGGCGGTCACGAAGCGCGGGAGTGGACCCTGGTTCGCGGCGACGGCAGCCATTTGACGGTGAACATGCTGGCGACCCCGGTGCTCGACGAGCAAGGGCTGTGGGTCGGGCACCTGGCAATCTGCATCGACGTCACCGAGCGCAAGCGGGTGCATGAGGCGCTCGCCGCACGGGATCTGCTATTGAAGAAACTCAGCGCCCATGTGCCCGGCGGGATCTACCAGTTCAAGATGGAATTCGACGGACGCTTCAGTGTGATCTACGCCAGTGATGGCATTCGCGAGATTTACGAACTCGAACCGGACGTGTTGCTGCTCAACGCTGAAGCTATTTTCACCCGGATCCATCCCCAGGACACCACCCGGGTTCGCGCCTCCATCCGGGCCTCGGCAGACACGCTCAGCCCGTGGCGCGAAGAATACCGTGTGCTGCTGCCGGTGCGTGGCCTGCGCTGGGTCCGGGGTGAAGCGACTCCGGAAGAGCTGCCCGGCGGTGGCGTGCTCTGGCATGGCTACATTTCGGACATCTCCGACCTGAAACGGGTGGAAGAAGAGCTGCGGGCGCTGTCGATTACCGACTCGCTGACCGGGATCCACAACCGCCGCTACTTCCAGGAGCGCCTGACCTCCGAAATGGCCCGAGTCGAGCGCGGTGGCGGCGAATTGTCGGTGATCATGCTCGACATCGACCACTTCAAACGCATCAATGACCAGCACGGACATGCGGTGGGCGATCGGGTGTTGCAGGCCGTTTGCGAGCGTATCGGCCATCGGCTGCGTCGCACCGACGTGTTCTGTCGCCTGGGCGGCGAGGAGTTCATGGTGCTCTGCCCGGATATCGACGGCGAGCAGGCGTATGGGTTGGCGCTGGAGCTGTGGCAAGGATTGCGCAGCTCGCCGATCGAGGACGTCGGAATCGTTACCGCGAGTTTCGGGATCGCCAGCTGGCGCGTCGACGAGGGCGCGGATGCGTTGCTGCTGCGGGCAGACTCGGGGGTGTATGCGGCGAAGCAGGCGGGACGGGATCGGGTTCAGGGCGAGATGAATTAACCCCGACGGTACACAACCCCCCCTGTGGGAGCTAGCAGGCTAGCTAGCTCCCACATTGGATTTTCGGTGTTTACAACACCGAAGCCGTATCAGGCAGTTTCGGCTGGCGATACAAGTCCAGCAGCACCTGGTCCAGCACCGACGACGCACCAAACGGTGCCTTGTCGTTGAGGATCGCCACCACCGCCCAGGTATTGCCGTTGACGTCGCGGCTGTAGCCTGAGATCGCACGCACAGTGTTCAGGGTGCCGGTCTTGACGTGGGCTTCACCGCGCATCGCCGTCGTCTTCAGGCGTTTGCGCATGGTGCCGTCGGTGCCGGCAATCGGCATCGAGCTGATGAACTCGGCAGCGTACGGGCTGCGCCATGCGGCTTGCAGCATCGCGGCCATTTCACGCGCACTGACACGTTCTGCGCGGGAGAGGCCGGAACCGTTCTCCATCACCAGGTGCGGCGCGGTGATGCCTTTCTTCGCCAGCCACTGACGGACTACGCGCTGGGCCGCCTTGGCGTCGTCGCCGTCGGCGTCGGTGCGGAATTTCTGCCCCAGGCTCAGGAACAACTGCTGAGCCATGGTGTTGTTACTGTATTTGTTGATGTCACGGATGATTTCCGCCAGGTCCGGGGAGAAGGCGCGAGCCAGTACCTTGGCATCTTTTGGCGTGGGTGCCAGAACGTCCTTGCCCTGAATGCTGCCACCCAGTTCTTTCCAGATTGCCCGGACCGCGCCAGCGGTATAAGTCGAGTGGTCGAGCAGCGACAGGTAAGTCTGGGAACTGCAGCCCTCGCCCAGTTGACCGCCGACGGTCACGTTCACGGTGCCATCGGCCTGGGTCACCGGGTTGTAACGCACGCCACCGGTGCATTGCTTGGAGTTGACGGCCTTGACCTGGTTTTCGATGCGGATGCTGGAGATCGGCGGCTCGACCGAAATCAGCACCCGACCGTTGTCGTTGCGCGCCACGAAGCGCAAGGCCTTGAGGTTGACCAGCAGCGAGTCGGGTTTGACCAGGAACGGCTTGTTCTCGTCATTGCCGTCATCGTTGAACTCGGGCAATTGCGGTTGGACGAAGAAGCCACGATCCAGCACCAGGTCGCCGGTGACTTGGGTCACACCGTTGGCGCGCAGGTCGCGCATCAGCAGCCAGAGTTTTTCCATGTTCAGTTTCGGGTCGCCGCCACCCTTGAGGTAGAGGTTGCCGTTGAGAATGCCGCCGCTGAGCGTGCCGTCGGTGTAGAACTCGGTTTTCCACTGGTGGTTCGGGCCGAGCATTTCCAGCGCGGCGTACGTGGTGACGAGTTTCATGGTGGAGGCCGGGTTGACCGAGACGTCAGCATTGAAAATGGTCGGCGTGCCAGGACCGTTGAGCGGGATCATCACCAGTGACAGGGCGTTGTCTTGCAGCTTGCTGGCCTTCAGGGCTTTTTCGACGTTGGGCGACAGGCCGGTGTTGATGGAGGCGGCGGAAACGGGGAGGGCCAGGGGGAGAAGTAGACTGGCCAGCAACAATGGACGCAAAGATTTGATCATGTGAAATAAAACCCTACAGCCGAGGGGAAAAAAGACGAGGGCATGAAGATAAATTCCCTCAGTGGTCATGAAAGTGTCGACATTATGCCCCAAGGTGTAGCGGCTTGTGCCGTGCCCTGGCCACCTAATCCGCTATTTTTTACCGGCGGTAACGTGTCGAGCCCAGAGAATCGGGCAAATGGCGGCTTAAACTGCTAAAGTGCCGCCCGTTATTACTTATGAGGATTGTTCCAATGGCGACTAACCGTTCCCAGCGTCTGCGCAAAAAACTGTGCGTCGATGAATTTCAAGAGCTGGGTTTCGAACTGAACCTGGATTTCAAAGAAGATTTGGCTGATGAAGCCATTGATGCTTTCCTCGACGCGTTCCTGAAAGAAGCCATGGAAGCCAACGGTCTGGGCTATGTTGGCGGCGACGACTTCGGTCTGGTTTGCCTGCAGAAGCGTGGCTCGGTGTCCGAAGAGCAGCGTGCTGCTGTTGAAGCCTGGCTCAAAGGCCGCAGCGAACTGACTGAAGCCACCGTCAGCCCGCTGATCGACGTCTGGTACCCGGAAAAGCCGATCAATCCGGTAGCTTGATGTCATGAAAAACGGCGACCCGCGGGTCGCCGTTTTTTTATGTGAAAATCTTTTGCTCTTTCAGGCTTTACGCCCATTCAGAATCACCAGCGTCAACACCCCCGCCACAATCCCCCAGAACGCCGAACCGATGGAAAACAGCGTCAGCCCTGACGCCGTGACCATAAAGGTGATCAACGCGGCTTCACGTTCCTTCACTTCGGCCATGGCAATGCTCAAGCCATTGATGATCGAACCGAACAGCGCCAGCGCCGCAATCGACAGCACCAGTTCTTTTGGCAACGCCGCGAACAACGCCGCCAGCGTCGCGCCGAAGACCCCGGCGATCCCGTAGAAAATCCCGCACCAGACCGCCGCCGTATAACGCTTGTTGCGATCCTCGTGGGCATGCGGGCCGGTGCAGATCGCCGCGCTGATGGCGGCCAGGTTGATCCCGTGGGAGCCGAACGGCGCCAGCAGCAACGAGGCGATGCCCGTCGTGGTGATCAGCGGCGAGGCCGGTACCGTGTAGCCGTCGGCGCGCAGCACGGCGATGCCCGGCATGTTCTGCGAGGTCATCGCCACGACGAACAGCGGGATGCCGATGCTGATGGTCGCGGCCAGGGAAAAGTGCGGCGTGGTCCAGACCGGTGTCGCCACTTCCAGATGAAACGCACTGAAATCCAGCAGCCCCATGAACCCTGACAACGCCGTACCGATGAGCAATGCAGCGAGTACGGCGTAGCGCGGCGACAGACGCTTGACCACCAGGTACGTGAAGAACATTCCCAATACCAGTGCAGTGCGATGCTGGGCTGCGACGAAAATTTCGCTGCCGATCTTGAACAGAATCCCCGCCAGCAACGCCGCGGCCAATGACGCCGGAATCTTCTTCACCAGGCGTTCGAAGCTACCGGTCAAGCCACAAACTGTCACCAGCACCGCGCAGGTGATGTAGGCGCCAATGGCTTCGCCGTAGCTCACACCGCCCAGGCTGGTGATCAGCAACGCCGCGCCGGGTGTCGACCAGGCGATGGTGATCGGCGTGCGATAACGCAGGGACAGGCCGATCGAGCACACCGCCATGCCAATGGAGATCGCCCAGATCCACGAAGAAATCTGCCCGCTGGTCAGGCCTGCCGCTTGCCCGGCCTGGAACATCAGCACCAGGGAACTGGTGTAGCCGGTCATCATCGCGATAAATCCTGCAACGATGGCGGAAGGGGACGTATCCGCCAACGGGCGGAGCTGCGTGTGCGTGGCGTCGTTCATGACAGCGGTGTTCCTTCATGCGTACGAAAATATCCACAGCAACGCAAGAAATCTTGCAGGAGCCGGTTTTTGGCTACTGCAGGAGATCGCGCTGCGGATTCTGCGGATAAGCCTAAACTCAAACGTAAGCAATCGTTGCAATACAGCAAAGGCGACAAACAGCCGTACAGTCGTGTTGCCACCATCCATTGTGTACAATCGCGGTGTTTTTTACGCGATACTTGCCAGCGACCCTCTGTGCCGTATTACAGTCACGGTCAATTCGCCGCAGTTCTCCCGACTCGAGTGCCCATGAACGAACAGTTGCAACCCCTCAAGAAACAACCGCGAGCAGGCAAAGCCGGCCGCAGCGGGACCCAGGACGATATTGTCTACGCGCATATCTTCGAGGCCATCCTCGAACAGCGCCTGGCGCCCGGCACCAAGTTGAGCGAAGAAGCGCTGGGGGAAATTTTCGGGGTCAGTCGCACCATCATTCGCCGCGCGCTGTCGCGTCTGGCCCATGAAGGCGTCGTGCTGCTGCGGCCGAACCGTGGCGCCGTGGTTGCCAGCCCGAGTGTCGAAGAAGCGCGGCAGGTGTTCCTCGCCCGGCGTCTGGTCGAGCGGGCGATCACTGAACTGGCGGTACAACATGCCACCGCCGAGCAGATCGCCGAATTGCGCCAAATGGTCAACGACGAACGCGACAGCTTCTCCCGTGGCGATCGCGGTGCCGGCATTCGTCTGTCGGGCGAATTTCACCTGAAACTGGCCGAAGCGGCGAAGAACGCTCCGCTGATCAGCTTCCAGCGCAGCCTGGTGTCCCAGACTTCATTGATCATCGCCCAGTATGAAAGTGGCAACCGTTCGCACTGTTCCTACGACGAGCACACCCAACTGATCGACGCCATCGAAGCGCGCAACGGTGAGTTGGCGGTGAACCTGATGATGCATCACATGGATCACATCGACAGCAAACTCAACCTCGACGAGGAAAGTGCGTCGGATGATTTGCATGCGGTGTTCTCGCATTTGTTGCAGACCAAGAAGCCAGGGCGTTCGCCAGCGAAAATCTGATGGACCGGGGTGCCCCAATCGCTGGCAGGCCAGCTCCCACAGGTTGTTGGATGTACGGTAGATACTGTGGACACCACAAATCACTGTGGGAGCTGGCCTGCCAGCGATAGCAATCCGACCGGCAACAAAAATCCCCCAGGGCTGAACACCACTGGGGGATTTTTTATGCCTGAAAGAATTAGCGCTGATGCACCTGATTCCCTGCCGCATACGTCTGCAGAACCGTCCGGTCGTCCCCCAGCGTCATCAGCACAAACAACGTCTCGGCAATGTTATTGGCCTGCTTCAAGCGATAGCTCAGCAACGGCGTCGCGTTGTAATCCAGCACCAGGAAGTCCGCATCGGTACCCGGCAGCAACGTGCCGATCCTGTCTTCCAGACGCAACGCACGTGCACCGCCGAGGGTCGCCAGGTACAGCGATTTGAACGGGCTCAGTCGTGCACCTTGCAGCTGCATGACTTTGTACGCCTCGTTCAATGTTTGCAGCAGCGAGAAACTGGTGCCGCCACCCACGTCCGTGCCCAAACCGACGTTCAGCTTGTGCTTCTCGGCCATCGGCAAATTGAACAGGCCGCTGCCGAGGAAGAAGTTCGAGGTCGGGCAGAACGCAATCGCCGAGCCGGTTTCTGCCAGGCGCGCACATTCGTCGTCGCACAGGTGTACACCGTGGGCGAACACCGAGCGCTCGCCCAGCAACTGGTAGTGATCGTAGACGTCGAGGTAGCCCTTGCGCTCCGGGAACAATTCCTTGACCCACTCGATTTCCTTGAGGTTTTCGCTGATGTGGGTCTGCATGTACAGGTCCGGATATTCGCTCAGCAACTGGCCGGCGAGGGTCAGTTGTTCCGGGGTGCTGGTTGGGGCGAAACGCGGGGTGACGGCGTAGTGCAAGCGACGCTTGCCGTGCCAGCGCTCGATCAGCGCCTTGCTTTCGACGTAGCTGGATTCGGCAGTGTCGGTCAGGTAGTCCGGCGCGTTGCGGTCCATCATTACTTTGCCGGCGATCATCCGCAGGTCCAGCTGTTCGGCGGCCTCGAAGAATGAGTTCACCGATTGCGGGTGCACGCTGCCGAATACCAGCGCGGTGGTGGTGCCGTTGCGCAGCAGTTCCTTGATGAAAATGCCCGCGACTTCGTCGGCGTGAGCCTTGTCGGCGAACTGGCTTTCACACGGGAAGGTGTAGGTGTTGAGCCAGTCCAGCAACTGCTCGCCGTAGGCGCCGACCATACCGGTTTGCGGCAGGTGAATGTGGGTGTCGATGAAGCCGGGGGTGATCAGCGCATCCTGATAATGAGTGATCTCGATATCGGCGGGCAGGGTTGGCAGCAGTTCGCTGGCGTGGCCGAGCGCGCTGATCTGGCCGTTATCGACCACCAGCAAGCCGTCTTCGAAATACTCGTAGGAGGCTTCGATGCCAACGATGGCGGGGTCGGCGATGCTGTGCAGGATGGCGGCGCGGTAGGCTTTGCGAGTCAGAGGCATGAGCTTTCTCAGTGGGAGGCTTGGCTGCGGCGTGAAGCAGGCAGCAGTTTGGCAATCGATGATCCGGCGCTGGCGGTCTGCTGGCCGAAACTGGCGTTATAGGTGGCGATGATTTCGCCGGCGATGGAGATGGCGATTTCCACAGGCAATTTGCCTTTGACTTCGCCAATGCCCATCGGGCAGCGCATGCGTTGCAGCACGCTGCTGTCAAAACCACGGTCGCGCAGGCGATGTTCGAACTTCACCCGTTTGGTCTTCGAGCCGATCAGGCCGAAGTAGGCGAAGTCGTTGCGCTTGAGGATCGCGGCGGTGAGTTCGAGGTCGAGCTGGTGATTGTGGGTCATGACGATGCAGTAGCTGCTGGCGGGCAGGTCGTCGATTTCATCCACCGGCTCTTCGGTGACGATCTTGCGCACGCCGTGGGGGATCTGTTCGGGGAATTCGTCTTCCCGCGAATCGATCCAGCGTACCCGGCAGGGCAGGCTGGCGAGCAGCGGCACCAGCGCCCGGCCGACATGGCCGGCGCCGAATACGGCGATCTGCGCCTGCACCTGGCCCATCGGTTCGAACAGCAACACGGTCACGCCGCCACAGCACTGGCCCAGGCTGGCGCCGAGGCTGAAGCGTTCCAGGTGCGTGTCCTGTTTGCCGCTGGCCAGCATGTCGCGACCGATCTGCATGGCCTTGTATTCCAGATGCCCGCCACCGATGGTGTCGAAGGTCTGGGTGGCACTGATGACCATCTTCGAACCGGCATTGCGCGGCGTCGAGCCGAGCTCTTCGATGATGGTCACCAACACGCAGGGTTCACCCCGGTTTTGCAGGTCGGCGAGGGCGTCGATCCAGTTGTACATATTCACCTCGACATCTGTGTGGTCTGTCCGGGCCTCATCGCCAGCGGGCTAGCTCCCACAGTGGAATGCATTCCAAATGTGGGAGCTGGCCTGCCAGCGATTGGCCGCGCCTCGGTCCTTAGAGCGGAGCCAGCTCGGTTTCAGTTTCAACGGCCTTCGCCGCCTTCAACTGCCGCATCTGCTCACACCCCCACAACACCCGCTCCGGCGTCGCCGGTGCATCGATTTTCGGTTGATGCTTGTAGTCGCCCAGGCTCGCCACCGCATCCTTGATCGCACACCACGATGCAATGCCGAGCATGAACGGCGGCTCACCCACTGCCTTGGAATGGAACACCGTGTCTTCCGGGTTCTTGCGGTTCTCCACAAGCTTCACCCGCAGGTCCAGCGGCATGTCCGCCACCGCCGGGATCTTGTAGCTCGCCGGGCCGTTGGTCATCAGCTTGCCCTTGGCATTCCAGACCAGCTCTTCCATGGTCAGCCAGCCCATGCCCTGGATAAAGCCGCCCTCGACCTGGCCAATGTCGATCGCCGGGTTCAGCGAGGCGCCGACGTCGTGGAGGATGTCGGTGCGCAGCATCTTGTACTCGCCGGTCAGGGTGTCGATGATCACTTCGCAGCACGCCGCGCCGAAGGCGTAGTAATAGAACGGCCGACCACGCGCCTGACTGCGGTCGTAGAAGATTTTCGGGGTCTTGTAGAACCCGGTGCTCGACAGCGAAACCTGCGCGAAATACGCCTGCTGGATCAGCGCTTCGAAGGTCAGGATGTGATCGCGAACCCGCACGTGGCCGTTGTGGAATTCCACGTCTTCTTCACTGACCTTGTACTGTCGCGCAGCAAATTCCACTAGGCGTTGCTTGATGATTTCCGCCGCGTTCTGTGCGGCTTTACCGTTCAGGTCGGCGCCGCTGGAGGCTGCGGTCGGCGAGGTGTTCGGCACTTTGTCGGTATTGGTCGCGGTGATCTGCACGCGGTTCATTTCCACCTGGAACACTTCGGCCACGACCTGCGCGACTTTGGTGTTCAGGCCCTGGCCCATCTCCGTGCCGCCATGGTTGAGGTGGATGCTGCCGTCGGTGTAGACATGGACCAGCGCACCGGCCTGATTGAGGAAACTGGCGGTGAAGGAAATACCGAATTTAACCGGCGTCAGCGCCAGGCCTTTTTTCAGGATCGGGCTGTTGGCGTTGTAGCGCCGAATCGCTTCGCGGCGTTCGGCGTACTGGCTGCTTTCTTCCAGTTCGGCGGTCATTTCCTCGAGCATGTTGTGCTCGACGGTCTGGTAGTAATGGGTGACGTTGCGCTCGGTCTTGCCATAGTAGTTGGCCTTGCGCACCGCCAGCGGATCGAGGCCCAGATGGCGGGCGATCGCGTCCATCACTTCCTCGATGGCGACCATCCCTTGCGGGCCGCCGAAACCCCGGTAAGCGGTGTTCGACGCGGTGTTGGTCTTGCAGCGGTGACCGTTGATGGTCGCATCGCCCAGGTAATACGAATTGTCGGCGTGGAACATTGCGCGGTCGACAATCGACGCCGACAAGTCCGGCGAACAACCGCAGTTGCCTGCCAGTTCCAGGGCGATGCCATGGAGGCGGCCGGTGTTGTCGAAGCCGACGTCGTACTCGACGTAGAACGGGTGACGCTTGCCGGTCATCAGCATGTCTTCGACCCGCGGCAGGCGCATCTTGGTCGGTTGGCCGGTGAGGTGCGCGATCACCGCACACAGGCACGCCGGGCTCGCGGCCTGGGTTTCCTTGCCACCGAAACCACCGCCCATGCGGCGCATGTCGACGACGATCTTGTTCATCGAAACGTCCAGAACCTCGGCCACCAGTTTCTGCACTTCGGTCGGGTTCTGGGTCGAGCAGTAGACGATCATCCCGCCATCTTCAGTGGGCATCACCGAAGAAATCTGGGTTTCGAGGTAGAAGTGTTCCTGGCCGCCGATGTGCAGCGTGCCTTGAATACGATGTTCGGCGGTGGCCAGGGCACCGGCCGAATCACCCCGCTGATGCGTGTGGCTGTCGAGCACGAAGTGGCGTTTGCGCAAGGCTTCGACCACGTCCAGTACCGGTTCGAGATCTTCGTATTCGATGATCGCGGCCATCGCCGCTTTGCGCGCGGTTTCCAGGTCTTTCGCCGCAACGGCGAGCACGGGTTGACCGACGAACTGCACGTCATCGATGGCCAGCAATGGGTCGCCCGGCAGCAAGGGGCCGATGTCTTTCAGGCCTGGCACGTCTTTATGGGTGATGGCGATGCGCACGCCTTCGAAGGCGTAGCAAGGCTGGGTGTCGATGCTGATGATTTTCGCGTGGGCGCGGTCCGAGAGGCGGGCATAAACGTGCAGCTGGTTCGGAAATTCCAGTCGATCGTCGATGTACTGCGCTTCACCGGATACATGCTTGGCGGCGCTGTCGTGCTTGACGCTGCGACCGACACCGGTGGTCAGGTCCTTGGCGAACAGTTCAGCCAGTTCGGCCTGGGTCTTCTGTACGGCGTGATGGTTAGACATAAGCGGTCACCCGAGTCTCGATGTGCGGCGTTTGCAGTTCGATGAAGTATTTGCGCAGCAGGTTCTGCGCGCTGAGCAGGCGGTATTCCTTGCTGGCGCGGAAGTCCGAGAGCGGCGTGAAATCTTCGGCCAGGGCAGCGCAAGCGCGTTCGACGGTGGCGTTGTTGAACGGTGAACCGAGCAACACGGCTTCGCAGTGGGCGGCGCGTTTCGGGATGGCGGCCATACCGCCAAACGCCACGCGGGCATCAGCAATCACACCGTTCTCAAGGCGCAGGTTGAAGGCGGCGCAGACGGCGGAAATGTCATCGTCCAGACGCTTGGAAACCTTGTAGGCACGGAACAGCTGTTCGGCACTGGCACGCGGGATGATGATCTTCTCGATGAACTCGCTTTCCTGGCGCGCGGTGACGCGGTAATCGATGAAGTAATCTTCCAGCGCCAGGGTGCGGCGGGCCTCGCCTTTGCACAGGACGATTTGCGCGCCGAGGGCGATCAGCAGCGGTGGCGAGTCACCGATGGGCGAGGCGTTGCCGATGTTGCCGCCGAGGGTGCCCTGGTTGCGAATCTGCAGGGAAGCGAAGCGCTGCAGCAATTCGCCGAAGTCCGGGTACTCGGCTTTCAAGGCTTCGTAGCAATCGGAGAGGGCGGTGGCGGCGCCGATTTCCAGGCGATCGTCAAAACGTTCGATGCGCTTCATTTCGGCGACGTTGCCGACGTAGATCATCACCGGCAGGGTGCGGTGGAACTGGGTGACTTCCAGTGCCAGGTCCGTACCGCCGGCCAGCAGCCGGGCTTGTGGATAAGCGTCGTAGAGGTCAGCCAGATCGGCGACGGTCAGCGGCACCAGGCAGCGCTTGTCGCCACTGTTGAGTTCGCCGATATCGGTGGGGGCGATGGCTTTCAGGCGGGCGATGGTATCGGCTTCGCGAGCATCAAACTGGTCAGGTTGCTTGCCGCAGCAGGACTGCTCGGCCGCTTCCAGGATCGGCCGATAGCCGGTGCAGCGGCAGAGGTTGCCGGCCAGCGCTTCGTGCGCTTTATGCGCGTCCGGCTGATCGCTGTTCTTTTGCAGCGCGAACAGCGACATCACGAAGCCGGGGGTGCAGAAACCGCACTGCGAGCCGTGGCACTCGACCATGGCCTTCTGCACGCTGTGCAGTTCGCCTTGGTGCTTGAGGTCTTCGACGCTGATGAGTTGTTTGCCGTGCAACGACGAAACGAACGTCAGGCACGAGTTGAGGCTGCGATAGCGAATGTGTTCGCGGCCATCGTCATCCGTTTGCAACTCGCCGACCACCACGGTGCAGGCGCCACAGTCGCCGCTGGCGCAGCCTTCTTTGGTGCCGGGTTTGCCCACATGGTCGCGCAGATAGTTGAGCACGGTCAGGTTCGGGTCCAGGGCGTGCTCGCTACGGAGTTCCTGGTTTAGTAAAAACTGGATCACGGAAGGCCTCGCAGACTCATTATTGTTGTTAACCGACTTGGACCGAATTTATCAGGTCTGACTTTCGGGTCAATGATTTTCTGACTTAAAGGTCAGGAAATAGCATTTTGTCGATCAACAACCTGTTCCTTCATTATTGACCCTCACGGGATTGCCTGCTTTTTTGCGGGATTCGTGCCAAAAACCGCCGAGTGGGCACTCCGCCATGACCCTTCATCTGCGCTACACTGCGCCGCTTGTGCAGATCGAAGAGTTTGAAGGGACAACCATGACGTTCAAGGCGCCGGACAGCCTCGCCGAGCAAATTGCTCACCACCTCGCCGAACGCATCATTCGTGGCGAAATGAAGCCCGGGGAGCGCATCCAGGAACAGAAGGTCACGCAGGCCCTCAATGTCAGCCGCGGCTCGGTCCGTGAAGCCTTGCTGATCCTCGAGCGCCGCCACCTGATCGCGATTCTTCCGCGACGCGGCGCACATGTGACCGAACTCACCGCGCACAAGGTGCGGAGTCTGTGCGCGCTGATGGGCGAGATGTACATCCTGCTCGCCAATGCCGTGGCCACGGGGTGGAAAGTCCAGGCCGACCTGGCGCCGTTCGTGCAGATCCAGCAGCGCCTGACCGCAAGCTACGAGCGCCAGGACATTCACACCTTCGTCGACGACAGTTTCAATGTGATGCGTGCCACGTACGGGTTTGCCAACAACCCGTACTTGCAGGAAACCGTCGAGAATCTGCAGCCGGCCATGAGCCGTGCGTATTTCCTCGCCCTGGAGCAGCGCAAGGC
The DNA here is from genome assembly GCF_048079215.1 of Pseudomonas sp. NFX71. Lineage (NCBI taxonomy): Bacteria > Pseudomonadati > Pseudomonadota > Gammaproteobacteria > Pseudomonadales > Pseudomonadaceae > Pseudomonas > Pseudomonas sp. NFX71. Next base: position 3,965,366 of record NZ_CP182230.1, read on the forward strand.
CTCGATGAGCGAGTATCTGGAACTGTTCGAACGCTTGCTGGCGGCCGTGATCGCCCGTGACGATGCGCTGATCCGGACCGTGCTGACGGCGTATTGCCAGCGCAGTTGCGATCTGGTGATCTCTGCCCTGACGGACGCTTAAGCGTGCGGCTCAAGTGCATCAAGCTGGCGGGGTTCAAATCCTTCGTCGATCCGACCACGGTGAACTTCCCCAGTAACATGGCGGCGGTGGTCGGGCCCAATGGTTGCGGCAAATCGAACATCATCGACGCCGTACGCTGGGTGATGGGCGAGAGCTCGGCCAAGAACCTGCGTGGCGAATCGATGACCGACGTCATCTTCAACGGTTCGACCAGCCGTAAACCGGTGAGCCAGGCCAGCATCGAACTGGTGTTCGATAACTCCGACGGCACCTTGCTCGGCGAGTACGCCGCCTATGCGGAAATCTCCATTCGCCGCAAAGTCACCCGCGACAGCCAGACCACGTATTACCTGAACGGCACCAAGTGCCGTCGCCGCGATATCACCGATATCTTTCTCGGTACCGGCCTGGGCCCGCGCAGCTACTCGATCATCGAGCAGGGGATGATCTCCAAACTGATCGAGTCCAAGCCCGAAGACCTGCGCAACTTTATTGAAGAAGCGGCGGGCATCTCCAAGTACAAGGAGCGCCGGCGCGAGACCGAAAACCGCATTCGGCGCACCCACGAAAACCTGGAGCGCCTCACGGACTTGCGCGAAGAGCTCACGCGTCAGCTCGAACGCCTGCACCGCCAGGCCGAGGCGGCCAAGAAGTATCAGGAATACAAGGGCGAGGAGCGTCAGCTCAAGGCGCAATTGTCTGCTTTGCGCTGGCAGGCGTTGAACGAACAGGTCGGTCAGCGCGAAGCGATCATCGGCACCCAGGAAGTCACGTTCGAAGCGCTGGTTGCCGAGCAGCGCAACGCCGACGCGAGCATCGAACGCTTGCGTGACGGGCACCATGACCTGTCCGAGCGCTTCAATCTGGTGCAGGGGCGTTTCTATTCGGTCGGCGGCGACATCGCCCGGGTCGAGCAGAGCATCCAGCACGGTCAGCAACGTTTGCGTCAGTTGCAGGACGATTTGAAAGAAGCCGAGCGCGCGCGCCTGGAAACCGAATCGCATCTGGGCCACGACCGCACGTTGCTGCTGACCCTCGGCGAAGAGCTGGACATGCTCACGCCGGAACAGGAAGTCACCAGCGCTGCCGCTGAAGAGGCCGCCGCCGCGCTGGAAGAATCCGAAACCACCATGCACGGTTGGCAGGAACAGTGGGACACGTTCAACCTGACCGCCGCCGAACCGCGTCGCCAATCTGAAGTCCAGCAATCGCGCATCCAGCAGCTGGAAACCAGCATGGAACGCCTGGCGGATCGTCAAAAGCGTCTTGGCGAAGAGCGCGCGTTGCTCTCGGCGGACCCGGAAGACCTGGCGATCATGGAACTCAGCGAGCAACTCGCCGCGAGTGAAGCGACGCTGGAAGACTTGCAGGCCAGTGAAGAGGCCCAGGTCGAGCGCCTTGAGCAACTGCGTCAGGAATTGCAGCAAGCGCTGTCGGCCCAGCAACAGGCGCAGGGCGATTTGCAGCGCCTCAACGGCCGTCTCGCCTCGCTTGAAGCCTTGCAGCAAGCCGCGCTCGATCCGGGCACCGGCACTGCTGAATGGCTGCGCGAACAACATTTGGCTGATCGCCCGCGACTGGCCGAAGGCCTCAAGGTTGAAGCCGGTTGGGAGCTGGCGGTGGAAACCGTGCTTGGTGCCGATCTGCAAGCCGTGCTGGTGGACGATTTCGGTGATTTCGATCTGGCCGGTTTTGCCCAGGGCGATTTGCGTTTGCTCAGCCCCGCCAGTGATGGCGTGCGCGTGCCCGGCAGCCTGCTCGACAAGGTCGAGGCGCAGGTCGATCTGTCGCCCTGGCTGGGGCAGGTCAAACCGGTTGAAAGCCTCGAACAGGCCTTGGCCCTGCGTGGTCAGTTGAGCGCCGGCCAGAGCCTGATCAGTCGCGACGGTTATTGGGTCGGGCGCCACTTTCTGCGTGTGCGCCGGGCCAGCGAAGCGGAAAGCGGCGTGCTCGCCCGTGGTCAGGAAATCCAGCACCTGACTGTTGAGCGTGAAGAGCGTGAAGCCACGGTCGAAACTCTGGAAACCCAACTGCAAAATCTGCGGGCGCAACAGCGTCAGCAGGAAAACGGCCGCGAGCATTTGCGCCGTCTGCTGCAAGACGAAGCGCGTCAGCAAGGCGAATTGAAAGCTCAGTTGTCCGCGGGCAAGGCCAAGGTCGAGCAACTGACCTTGCGCCGTACCCGGCTCGATGAAGAACTCACCGAGCTGGCCGAACAGCGCGCTCTGGAGCACGAAAACATCGGCGAAGCGCGCCTGCAATTGCAGGAGGCCCTCGATGCCATGGCGCTGGACACCGAGCAGCGCGAATTGCTGTTGGCCCAGCGTGACAGCCTGCGCGAGCGGCTGGACCGCGTGCGCCAGGAGGCCCGTCAGCACAAGGATCACGCGCATCAATTGGCGGTGCGTCTGGGATCGCTCAAGGCGCAACACGACTCGACGCGTCAGGCGCTGGAACGGCTGGAGATGCAGTCCGAGCGCCTGACTGAAAAACGCGAACAGCTGAGCCTCAATCTGGAGGAGGGCGAGGCGCCGCTGGAAGAGCTGCGCCTCAAGCTCGAAGAGTTGCTCGACAAGCGCATGACCGTCGACGAAGAACTCAAGACCGCACAAATTGCCCTTGAAGACGCCGACCGTGAACTGCGTGACGCCGAGAAGCGTCGCAACCAGGCCGAGCAGCAATCGCAGTTGATTCGTGGCCAGATGGAAACGCAGCGCATGGAATGGCAAGCCCTGACCGTGCGCCGCAAGACCCTGGAAGATCAATTGCTGGAAGACGGCTACGACCTGCACGGCGTGCTCGCCACGCTGACGACCGAAGCCAGCGAAAAGGACGCCGAAGAGGAGCTCGAGCGCATTGCCGCGCGCATTCAGCGCCTCGGCGCGATCAACCTCGCGGCCATCGACGAATATCAGCAACAATCAGAGCGTAAACGTTATCTGGATGCGCAGAACGACGATCTGGTCGAAGCGCTGGATACCCTGGAGAACGTGATTCGCAAGATCGACAAGGAAACCCGCAACCGCTTCAAAGATACCTTTGATCAGATCAATGGCGGTTTACAGGCGCTTTTCCCAAAAGTTTTCGGTGGAGGACGCGCGTATTTGGAACTGACGGGCGAAGATCTACTCGATACAGGGGTGACGATCATGGCGCAGCCGCCCGGAAAGAAGAACAGCACCATCCATTTGCTCTCCGGCGGCGAAAAAGCCCTGACCGCACTGGCCCTGGTTTTTGCGATCTTCAAATTGAATCCGGCGCCGTTCTGCATGCTTGATGAAGTGGATGCGCCACTGGATGACGCTAACGTTGGACGCTACGCACGGCTGGTGAAAGAGATGTCGCAGACGGTGCAGTTCATCTACATCACCCACAACAAGATCGCCATGGAAATGGCCGATCAATTGATGGGGGTGACGATGCACGAACCGGGATGCTCGCGTCTGGTGGCAGTGGATGTCGAGGAGGCGATGGCGATGGTGGATGCCTGAACCAGCGCTTGAAGGGCGAGTATTTTTAGTCTGTAGGGCTTTTCTGATCGCTTCTACTTGCTGGCCAATCGACATATTCGCGCAAGCCATTGTGACAGACGGTGTAAAGTTGCCTTGGGTCGTGCTAGTTTAATGTCAATTTTTCGTATACGTGGGCAAAACGCCTGTCAGAACATAGAGTTGGCGCCACGTTTTAAAGCGGTTTGCGAGTTGTAAACCCCTTATTTTTCAGCATTTTTTATAGAGGCACGGGATTACATGGAAATCGGTCTGCGCGAGTGGCTGATCGTCATCGGCATTATTGTCATTGCCGGTATTCTTTTCGATGGCTGGCGTCGCATGCGCGGCGGCAAGGGAAAACTGAAATTCCGTCTGGACCGGAGCCTGTCCAATTTGCCGGACGAGGACACCAGCGCCGAGCTGTTGGGCCCGCCCCGCGTCCTGGATACGCACAAGGAACCGCAACTGGACGAGCACGACCTGCCGTCGGTGAGCATGCCTGCCCGTGAACCGCGGGAATCGGGTTCCAAGCGCGGCAAGCGTGGCCATGGCGAACCGTCGCAAGGCGACATGAACCTCAGCCTGGATCTGGATGGCGGCCCGAGCTTCAGCAGCCGTGACGACGATTTCCCGGATGACACCAAGGCCTCGCCGTCAGTCAGTGACAAGGAACAACCGCAAGCCGAAGAAGTGCTGGTCATCAGCGTGATCTGCCGCGACGCTGCCGGCTTCAAGGGCCCGGCGCTGTTGCAGAACATTCTGGAAAGCGGCCTGCGCTTCGGCGAGATGGACATTTTCCACCGCCACGAAAGCATGGCCGGCAATGGCGAGGTCCTGTTCTCGATGGCCAATGCGGTCAAGCCGGGCATCTTCGATCTGGACGACATCGACCACTTCAGCACCCCGGCCGTGAGTTTCTTCCTCGGTCTGCCAGGCCCGCGTCATCCGAAGCAGGCCTTCGACGTGATGGTGGCTGCGGCGCGCAAACTGTCCCAGGAACTGAACGGCGAACTGAAAGACGACCAGCGCAGCGTCCTGACCGCACAGACGATCGAGCATTACCGTCAGCGCATCGTTGAATTCGAACGTCGCGCCCTGACCCAGAAACGCTAAGGTCAAAAGATCGCAGCCTCGTTTCACTCGACAGCTCCTACAGAAAATCGCAATACCTGTAGGAGCTGTCGAGTGAAACGAGGCTGCGATCTCCTGATCTTGATGAAATGAGATTGAGCAGCCTCGGCTGCTCTTTTGCTTTATGAGAGAACACCCATGACCGCCGCCAAAACCCGCATTCTAGAGCTGCGCGCTGAGCTGGATCAGCACAACTATCGCTACCACGTGATGGACGAGCCGAGCATTCCGGACGTCGAATACGACCGGTTGTTCCATGAGTTGAAGGCCCTTGAAGCGGCCAACCCCGACCTCGTCACCAGCGACTCGCCGACCCAGCGCGTCGGCAGCGCGGCGCTGTCGGCGTTCACTCAGGTGCGCCACGAAGTGCCGATGCTCAGCCTCGGCAACGCCTTCGAAGAAACCGACATGCGCGAGTTCGATCGTCGGGTGACCGAAGGCCTCGATCTGCCGACCGGCGACCTGTTTGGCGGCGGCGGTGCGGTGGAATACAGCTGCGAACCGAAACTCGATGGCCTGGCGGTCAGCCTGCTTTATCAGGACGGTGTGCTGGTGCGTGGCGCCACCCGCGGTGACGGCACCACCGGCGAAGACATCAGCGTCAATGTGCGCACCGTGCGCAACATCCCGCTCAAACTGCAAGGCAGCGGCTGGCCGGCGACCCTCGAAGTGCGCGGCGAAGTGTTCATGTCCAAAGCGGGTTTCGAACGGCTCAACGCAACGCAACTGGAAGTCGGCGGCAAGACCTTCGCCAACCCGCGCAACGCGGCGGCGGGCAGTTTGCGCCAGCTGGATTCGAAGATCACTGCCAACCGCCCGCTGGAGTTCTGTTGCTATGGCATCGGCCAGGTTTCGGCGGACATTGCCGACACGCACATCGGCAATCTGAAACAGCTTCAGGCGTGGGGCTTGCCCATCAGTCGCGAGTTGAAACTGGCGCACGGTATCGATGAGTGCCTGGATTACTACCGCGACATCGGTGAACGCCGCAGCGGGCTGGCCTATGAAATCGACGGCGTGGTGTTCAAGGTCAACAGCATCGCCTCCCAGCGTGAGCTGGGTTTCCGCGCTCGCGAGCCGCGCTGGGCGATTGCCCACAAATTTCCGGCCATGGAAGAGCTCACCGAGTTGCTCGACGTCGAGTTCCAGGTCGGTCGTACTGGTGCGGTAACGCCCGTGGCGCGCTTGAAACCGGTCAAGGTGGCGGGCGTCACCGTGGCCAACGCGACGCTGCACAACATGGACGAAGTCGCGCGTCTGGGCCTGATGATCGGCGACACCGTGATCATCCGCCGTGCGGGCGATGTGATTCCGCAAGTGGTGCAAGTGGTCGTGGAGCGCCGTCCGGATGATGCGCGTCCGGTGCAGATTCCGCAGGAGTGCCCGGTGTGTGGGTCCCATGTCGAACGCACGCAGCTGGTCAAACGCAGCAAGGGGCGCGAGACCGTCAGTGAAGGCGCGGTGTATCGATGCGTCGGGCGACTGGCCTGCGGTGCGCAGCTCAAGCAGGCAATCATTCACTTTGTTTCGCGTCGTGCGATGGACATTGAAGGGCTTGGCGATAAAAGCGTCGAGCAACTGGTCGATGAAGGCCTGGTGAGTTCTCCGGCCGATCTGTATGCCTTGACGTTTGACGACATTGTTGATCTGGAAGGGTTTGCGGAGCTGTCGAGCAAGAAGCTGCTAAGCGCTATCGAAGACAGCAAGAAACCCAGCCTTGCGCGGTTTATCTACGCCCTCGGTATTCCCGATGTCGGTGAAGAGACGGCCAAGGTTCTGGCGCGCTCTCTCGGCTCGCTGGAGCGGGTTCAGCAAGCATTGCCGCACGTGCTCACGTACTTGCCGGATGTCGGCCTGGAAGTGGCTCACGAGATCCACAGCTTCTTTGAAGATGCGCATAACCAGCAGGTTATTGCGAAGTTGCTCAAGCATGGCCTGCAGATTCAGGATCAGGGCGAGCTGGGGGCCGAATTTGCCGCCAGCACGACGCTGGGCGGTTTCCTCGACAAGCTGAACATTCCGTCGGTCGGACCGGGCGGGGCGCAGAAACTGGCGGACAGATTCGGTTCGCTGGAAGGCGTGTTCGGCGCTGACTGGCTGGACATGCGTCAGACGCTGCCGGAGAAACAGGCCAATTCGGTCCGCGAGTTTTTTGCGGTTGCGGACAATCGGCAGATCGCTGAGGCCGCCGAAAAGCAGTTGCGTGATTTTGGCATGCACTGGCAGAGCGAGAAGAAAGTCGTCGAAGGACTGCCGCTGGCCGGGCAGACCTGGGTGCTGACCGGTTCGCTGGAATTGATGAGCCGTGACGTCGCCAAGGACAAACTCGAAAGCCTCGGCGCCAAGGTGGCCGGCTCGGTATCGGCCAAGACCCATTGCGTGGTGGCGGGGCCCGGGGCCGGCTCCAAGTTGGCCAAGGCCAATGAGCTGGGGTTGAAGGTGCTCGATGAAGAAGCGTTTGTCGATTTCCTGAAACAACACGGCATCCCGGTCTGACACAAAACCTGTGGCGAGGGGATTTATCCCCGTTCGGCGACGCAGTCGTCGCAAAACCGGTGCCCGCAATCTGTCTGTGATAATGCAATCGCCGGATTTGGGGCTGCTGCGCAGCCCAACGGGGATAAATCCCCTCGCCACAAAAGCAATGCACACCAGTGTGTTTATCGTGGGAACGATCTTCGCGCGGCAATGATCTAGTCTTGGCAAGCCCCAGGGAGAGATCGCCATGCACCGCTTCTTCGAACAGCTCAGCTCGCGCATTGCCGCCCCCTTCATCGGCGAGCGTTCGCGCAACAGCAAGGTCTGGCATTGCCGCTGTGGGCAGTCGCTGTTCTTTCGCAACAGCCAGTGCCTGGCCTGTTCGGCGGCGTTGGGCTATCAGCCTGAACACAGTCGCTTGTCGTCGCTGCAACCCGGCTTGCACGCGGACACCTGGATTCTCGATGCCGATCCAGACGCCGGTGTGTTCCGCCGCTGCGCCAATCTCGATTCCCCTGCCGCGTGCAACTGGCTGTTGCCCGCCAACGACCACGATGCGTTGTGTATCGCCTGTAGCCTGAATCGCACCATTCCTGATTTATCGATTCCTGAAAATCACGAACGCTGGCGCAAAGTCGAAACCGCCAAGCGTCGGCTGGTCGCGCAGTTGGTCAGCCTGGGGTTGCAGGTCATCCCCAAAACCGTGGACGAAGAGACCGGACTGGCCTTCGATTTCATGGGGGTAGATCTCGAAGGCAAACCGCCGACCACCGGTCATGCCAACGGCCTGATCACCCTTGATATCAAGGAAGCCGACGACGCCCACCGCGAGCAGGTCCGGGTGCAAATGCACGAACCCTATCGCACGCTGCTCGGGCACTTTCGTCATGAAGTCGGGCACTATTACTGGGATCGGCTGATCGCCAGCGGCCAGTGGCTGGAACCGTTTCGCAACCTGTTTGGTGATGAGCGCGCGAGTTACGCCGATGCCCTTGATCGCCATTACCAGCAAGGCGCGCCGCTCGACTGGCAGCAACAGTTCGTCAGCGCCTACGCCACCATGCATCCATGGGAAGACTGGGCAGAAACCTGGGCGCATTACCTGCACATGATGGACGCGGTGGACACGGCCCTGGGTTTCGGCATGAGCGCGCGGGACATGGATTTCGACTACCAGCCGTTCCCGCTCGACACGCTCTACGATCCGCAACATCCTGGCGGGGCGGCGTTCCTGTCCTTCGTCAATGCCTGGATCGAACTGGCCGGCATGCTCAACGAACTGTCGCGCAGCATGGGCCAGCCGGATTTCTATCCATTCGTCCTGCCGCCAGCGGTGATCGCCAAGTTGCACTTCATTCACCTGGTGATCCAGCAGGAAGGTGGCAGGGCGGATGAGGTGTTGGCGCAATAGGATTTTCAGGCGTACCGCATGTCCTTGAAGCCGTTCATATTTTTAATCCGCTCGAACGGTTGTAACTTCGTCTCAGACAGGTACAATGGCGCGGCTCGCCGTCAGGTGAGCGTCGTTATGGTGACCCCATCGGTCCCCCCGCAACGATTACCCGTGAACCTGGTCAGATCCGGAAGGAAGCAGCCACAGCGGGAACATTGTGTGCCGGGGTGTGGCTGGTGGGGTTGCCTCCATAACGCCTCGCGAGCCTTCTCTCGCGTTATCCATCAAAAAAACCGTCTTGTCGCTCTGCCATGGATTTCATCCAGGGCGGATTTTCGTCGTTTGCGTTTTTGAAAAGCGGACGCAAAAAAAGGAGGCCGACCTGTCGAATCACGACAAGTCGGCCTCCTTTTTTCATTTCTGCCACTAAGGCTTGGACAAGGCCTGGTCAACCGCTGCAATCAGCTTTCCCAGATCCTTCGGGGTGGCCTTGTGTATGACTGCGAACAGGTACGCCCGCTGTTCGTCTTCGTCGCCCATATCTGCGAAAAAGGCTTTCAGCTTCACGTCCAGCACGTCGGCAAGCAGGAACAGAGCTTCCACGCTGGGAGTGTAGGTGCCGGTTTCGAAGCGGCTGATGGTTTTGGGGTCAAAACCGGTTTTTTCGCCGAGTTCAGCCTGAGTAAGCCCCGCGACCTTGCGGTAACGCCGGATGGCTGGACCCAAACTTGAAATTTGCATCGCTCAATTCCCATTTAGAATCAAGAACTTAACGATAGATTTTTGCATTAGACAACTGCATGATCCATCACCTTGCTTTGCAAAATGTGATGCATTTCGTAGAATCGCCGATCCAAAGGGGTATTCGGTGATCTGTTTTCGGAAGTTCGGCTGATATGGATGAGCCCGCATTGCGCTCCTGCGAGCGGTATGCGGAGCCCTGATGCGATCCTGAGGCCTTGCAAAATGTTACCGAAATCGTTGTTCCTGCCCTTTATCAGGGTCTTTGAGCCTAGTTGATGTTCGGCTGCCAATGGGCCATCAATCGCTGTAAATGGAGTGATCACGTGGCTCTGCGCAGGACGATTCAAAACATCTCTTCCGGGCATTGTGCGCTGGTCGAGCGGTACCACCGCTAGCGACAGTGAGCCTGACTCATGGATGAGAAATACCGCAGGGCCGTGGATGCCGCCGCCATTTTTTCCGAGACGGACCTGACCGGCCGGATTACCTACGTCAACGATCAGTTTTGCGCCGTATCCGGCTATAGCCGCGACGAACTGCTCGGGCAGAACCATCGCCTGCTCAACTCCGGTCTGCACTCCGCTGATTTTTTTGCCGGGATGTGGCGCACCATCGCTTTGGGCAATGTCTGGAAGGGCGAGATCTGCAATCGCGCCAAGGATGGCCGTCTGTATTGGGTTGAAAGCACGCTGGTGCCGGTGCTGGATGACGCCACCGGGCGGATTCACCGTTACCTGGCGATTCGCTTCGACATCAGCGAAAAACGCCAACTGTTGCATTCCTTGCAATGGCGAGTCGGCCATGACGTGCTGACCGGTCTGCCCAACCGCGCGTTTCTCTCGGATCTGCTGGATCAGGCGCTGGCTTTCTCCCGCGAGGAAAACATTCCGCTGGCGGTGTGCATGCTCGACCTCGACGGCTTCAAGGCGGTCAACGACGGCTACGGGCACGCCAGTGGCGATTTGCTGCTGGTGGAGGTGGCCAAGCGTTTGCGCGACATCGTTCGCAGCGAGGATGTAGTGGCGCGGCTCGCCGGTGACGAGTTCGTGCTGGTGTTGCGTTATGTGCGTGATGTGCCGGAGCTGCGTGCGGCGCTGAACCGCGTGCTGGGGGCGATTTCCGCACCGTACGCGCTGCAGGGCAAGGTCTTGAATGTCTATGCCAGCATCGGCGTCACCCTGTTTCCCCACGACAATGAAGATGCTGAAACTTTGCTGCGTCATGCCGATCAGGCCATGTACGTGGCCAAGCAGAGCGGGCGCAATCGCTTCCATTTGTTCGATGTGTTCCGGGATCAAGAGGTCAAGGCCACTCACCAGACCGTCGAACGCGTACGCCAGGCGCTGGCCGCCGGTGAGCTGCGCCTGTATTTCCAGCCCAAGGTCAATATGCGTCATGGTGTTGTCGTTGGCTTCGAGGCGCTGTTGCGCTGGGAACACCCGCAAAACGGTACGGTGCCGGCCCGGGAGTTTCTGCCGCTGGTGGAGGAAACGGACCTGATCATCGATATTGGTGAATGGGTGATGGATCAGGTGTTGCTGCAGCTGGATCGCTGGCAGCAAGCGGGGCAGAGCTGGCCGATCAGCGTCCACATTGCCGCCCGGCATTTTCAGCGGGCCGATTTCGTCGATCGCCTCAGCCAGGTGCTCGCCCGGCATGCCCGGGTCGCGCCGCAGATGCTCGACCTGGAAATCGTCGAGTCGGTGGCCATCGAAAACATCCAGCATGTCAGCGCTTGTTTGCAGGCCTGTCAGGCCCTCGGGGTGCAGTTTTCATTGGGTGACTTTGGCACCGGATACTCATCGCTGAGCTACCTCAAGCGCTTGCGCACCCAGACTATCAAGATCGACAAGTCGTTCATCCGCGACATTCTGCATGATCACGATGACCTGGCCCTGACCACGGCGGTCATTGGCCTGGCCCGGGCGTTTGGCCGGCAGGTGATCGCCGAGGGGCTGGAAAGCATTGAGCATGGTGAGCGGCTGTTGCAACTGGGGTGCGAGGTTGCCCAGGGCTATTTCATCGCCCGGCCGATGCCGGCAGCGGAGGTGCCGGAGTGGGTCGAAGCGTTTGTTGCGCCACAGCAATGGCGGGGGGCTTGATCAAATCTCCCGACTTCGTTTGTCAGGCATGTGGGAGCGAGCGGTTTCAGGGTTTACCAACATAAAGCCGGATGATGTCATCGATTTCCCCGGACATTTTCATCCTCAGCAGGGTGCGCAGGATTCGCTGCACCGGCACTTTCGGATCGTTGCGCACGTAGCAACCGACACTTTGCTCCTGTAGCACCGCCACGCCTTGCAGTTGCCGCTCAGGCAGCAAGCGTTGATTGAACCAGTCCAGCGACCACTGGTTACTCACGGCATAGCGATAGCGTCCGGCCAGAAGCTTTTCCAGCACTTGTTCCTGGTTGCGCGCGTCTTCGCGAAGCAGGTGGCTGGCGTCAAACAGCGGTTGCAGGGTCGGGTAGCTGTAACCGAGCACCGTACCGATGGTTTGTCGCGGCAAGTTTGCCGGAGTCACCGCGATCTCCGGTTGTCGCCGGCTGATCAGCACGTCGGGCTGGGTCCAGAGTGGAATGCTCCAGAGGTAGTCCCCTGACTGATTCGGCAGCCACGATTGCGCGGCATAGCAGCGGACATCGACCTCGCCGTGTTCCATTGCGCCTTGCACCCGCGCTCGGGGCAGTACGTGAAATTCGGCCGGAACGCCGACCTGGGTGGCGAGGCTGACCATCACGTCATGCAGGATGCCCTGGGTCGGCTGGCCGCGCTCCAGTTGCACCATCGGCATCGCCCAGCTATCAGGCACCACGAAGCGCAACGGCGTTTCGGCAGCCGCGCCGTTCAGACTCATCAACAGCAGTGCCCCCAAGGCCAGCCGCATAAACGCTCCGGTACTGATGAAACCCGAGCCGATAAAAGCCCCAAAGTGCATCTTAGCCAGATTAGACGAGCGCGCCGGATGCAATTTTGGCCTTGCTCCGCTAGCATTAGCCGCTTGTGTTCCTTCGTGGCGACGGTTTTCGATGAGTTATCAGGTTCTTGCACGTAAATGGCGTCCGCGCTCGTTCCGCGAAATGGTCGGCCAGACCCATGTGCTCAAGGCTCTGATCAATGCCTTGGACAGCCAGCGGCTGCACCACGCCTACCTGTTTACCGGGACGCGCGGGGTCGGCAAGACCACCATCGCGCGGATCATCGCCAAATGCCTGAACTGTGAAACAGGTATCACTTCGACGCCCTGTGGCGAGTGCTCGGTGTGCCGTGAGATCGATGAAGGCCGCTTCGTCGACCTGATCGAGATCGACGCCGCGAGCCGGACCAAGGTCGAGGACACCCGTGAGCTGCTCGATAACGTGCAGTACGCCCCTAGCCGCGGGCGCTTCAAGGTCTACCTGATCGACGAAGTGCACATGCTTTCCAGCCATTCCTTCAATGCGCTGCTGAAAACCCTTGAAGAGCCGCCGCCCTACGTCAAATTTATTCTGGCGACGACTGACCCGCAGAAACTTCCTGCAACCATTCTTTCGCGGTGTCTGCAGTTCTCCCTGAAAAACATGACCCCGGAACGTGTGGTCGAGCATTTGACCCACGTGCTGGGCGTCGAGAACGTGCCGTTCGAAGACGACGCGCTGTGGCTGCTGGGCCGCGCCGCCGATGGCTCGATGCGCGACGCCATGAGCCTCACCGATCAGGCGATCGCCTTCGGTGAAGGCAAAGTCATGGCCGCCGACGTGCGGGCAATGCTCGGCACGCTTGATCACGGCCAGGTGTATGACGTTTTGCATGCGCTGATCGAAGGCGATGCCAAGGCGTTGCTCGAAGCCGTGCGTCATCTGGCCGAACAAGGCCCCGACTGGAATGGCGTGCTCTCGGAAATTCTTAACGTATTGCACCGTGTCGCCATCGCCCAGGCCTTGCCTGAAGGCGTCGACAACGGCCACGGCGACCGCGACCGAGTGTTGGCGCTGGCCCAGGCCTTGCCGGCCGAAGACGTGCAGTTCTACTACCAGATGGGCCTGATCGGCCGCCGCGACTTGCCGCTGGCGCCGGATCCGCGCGGTGGGTTTGAAATGGTGCTGCTGCGAATGCTGGCGTTCCGGCCCGCAGACACCGAAGACGCACCGAGGCAACCGCTAAAGCCAGTGGGGATCAGCCAGGCCACAGTTGATTCCGCAAACTCAGTGGCTGCCGCGCCGGTTGTTGCGCCGGTAGTCGCTGCGGCAGTTGCACCCGTCGCTGCGGCAGTTGCTCCAGCTCCAGCTCCAGCTCCCGTGCCGGTCGCGCCCGTTGTCGTGCCTGACCCGGTTATCGTGCCCGAGCCCGTCGCGGTTGAAGCCGTCGTCGATCTGCCATGGAACGACCCGGTGGAGCCCGAAGTCGTTCAGCAGCCAGCCGTCGAGCCGGTGCTGGAAACAGCCGGCGAACAACCCGAATTGCCCCCGATGCCGTTGCCGACGCCTGACAGCGTTGTGCCAGACGCGCCGGAGTGGGCCGCTGCGCCTATCCCCGAGCCGTCCGTGGCCGACGTCGACGCCGCTACCCCGGGCGTCGACTCCGACGACGAGCCGCCGCTGGACGAGGATTACATCGAGCCGGACATGGATTCGGCTTACAGCTACCTCGATGAACTGGCGAGTGAACATACTGCCGAACCAGCACCGGAGCCCGAGCCTGAGCCAGCCGCCATGCCTGCTACCGGCCTGGCCCTGCAATGGCTGGAGCTGTTCCCGAAACTGCCGATTTCCGGTATGACCGGCAGCATCGCCGCCAACTGCACGCTGATCTCCGTGGAGGGCGACCATTGGCTGATGCACCTGGATCCGGCCCACAGCGCCTTGTTTAACGCGACGCAGCAGCGTCGTCTCAACGATGCGTTGAACCAGTTTCACGGGCGCACGCTGACCCTGAGCATGGAGCTGATCAAGCCCGAGCAGGAAACCCCGGCCCAGGCTGCGTCCCGGCGCCGCGCCAACCGCCAGCGCGAGGCAGAGGAGTCGATTCACGGTGATCCGTTCATCCAGCAAATGATGCAGCAGTTCGGTGCGGTGGTCCGTAACGATACTATTGAACCTGTCGAAGCCCTGGCCAGTCAGGGCTAATAACTGAAGGCGTCCGGCCGCAAGGGCCGGGGCGCTGTTTTTATCCAAGTACTTTTGAGGTGATTCCCATGATGAAAGGTGGCATGGCCGGCCTGATGAAGCAGGCGCAGCAGATGCAGGAAAAAATGGCCAAGATGCAGGAAGAACTGGCCAACGCCGAAGTCACCGGTAAAGCCGGTGGCGATATGGTCACTGTGGTGATGACCGGTCGTCACGACGTCAAGCGCGTGACCATCGATCCAAGCCTGGTCGAAGGCCTGAGCGAAGATGACAAGGAAATGCTGGAGGCCGTGTTCGCCGCCGCCGTCAACGACGCCGTGCGCAAGATCGAAGCCAACAGCCAGGACAAAATGTCCGGTATGACCGCTGGCATGCAATTGCCACCGGGCATGAAACTGCCATTCTGATTCGCCAGGGCGCGTAGGATGAGCTAAAAAATGCCAGGCATTGCGCCTGGCATTTTTGTTTCTGCCTGATTTTGTAAATCCCTGTGGCGAGGGAGCTTGCTCCTCGCGGACCGGTCCGCGCTCGGGCGCAGCAGTCCCTTTTTTGAGGTCGCTTCGCGACCTGGCGGGAGCAAGCTCCCTCGCCACAATGAAAAGCAGAAACATCGAACGCGACACCGGCACAAAGGTCTGCTCCCCTATACCGCCGAATTCATCGATCAAAGGAGACGCTCACATGCCTGAAGCATTGACCCTCAACCAACGTATCGTTCTGGCCTCGCGCCCGGTGGGTGCACCGACGCCAGAGAATTTCCGCCTGGAACGGGAAGCGCTGCCGGACCTGGCCGACGGTCAGGTATTGCTCAAGACCCTGTTTCTGTCACTGGACCCCTACATGCGAGGGCGCATGAGTGACGCTCCGTCCTACGCGGCGCCGGTGGAAATCGACGAGGTGATGACCGGCGGGGCTGTCAGCCGGGTCGAGCGTTCGCTGAATCCCAAGTTTCACGAAGGTGATCTGGTCGTCGGCGCTACCGGGTGGCAGAGCCACAGCATCAGCGACGGCCGCAACATCATTCCGGTGCCGTCCGGGCTGCCGAGCCCATCGATGGCGCTGGGTGTGCTCGGCATGCCGGGCATGACCGCGTACATGGGATTGATGGACATCGGCCAGCCCAAATCCGGCGAAACCCTGGTGGTCGCTGCGGCGTCCGGTGCCGTGGGTTCGGTGGTCGGCCAGGTGGCGAAGATCAAGGGCCTGCGTGTGGTCGGTGTGGCGGGTGGCGCGGACAAGTGCCGTTATGTGGTGGATGAGTTGGGCTTCGATGCCTGCATCGATCACAAGAGCCCCGACTTCGCCAATGACCTGGCGCTGGCGTGTCCCCAGGGCGTCGACATCTATTACGAGAACGTCGGTGGCAAGGTATTCGACGCGGTGGTGCCGTTGCTCAACCCCAAGGCTCGCATTCCGCTCTGTGGTTTGATCGCGTCGTACAACGCCCACGAAGCTCCGACCGGCCCGGATCGCCTGCCGCAATTGCAGCGCACGTTGTTGACCAAGCGTGTGCGCATCCAGGGGTTCATCGTGTTTGATGACTACGGTGATCGCCAGCCGGAGTTTGTCAGCGCCATGGCGCCGTGGGTGCGCGACGGCAAGGTAAAATTCCGTGAAGACGTGGTCGATGGTCTTGAGAACGCACCCGAGGCGTTCATCGGTCTGCTGGAAGGACGCAACTTCGGCAAACTGGTGGTGCGGGTCGCGCAGGACTGAATAATTGACGCTCATACGAGGCGCGGGTATAAACCGCGTCTCGTTGTTTTGTCGGACGTTTCCCCATGAGCTTCAGCCCTTTGATTCGCCAACTGATCGATGCCCTGCGAATTTTGCCAGGTGTCGGTCAGAAAACTGCCCAGCGCATGGCATTGCAACTGCTCGAACGTGATCGCAGCGGTGGCTCGCGCCTGGCGTCGGCGTTGAGCCAGGCCATGGAAGGCGTGGGGCACTGCCGTTTGTGCCGCACGCTGACCGAAGACGACCTGTGCCCGCAATGCGCCGATACCCGTCGCGACGACACCTTGCTGTGCGTGGTGGAAGGTCCGATGGACGTCTACGCGGTGGAGCAGACCGGTTTCCGGGGGCGCTACTTTGTCCTCAAGGGCCATCTGTCACCGCTTGACGGGCTCGGGCCGGAAGCCATCGGGATTCCGCAGTTGCTGGCACGGATAGAAGAGGCGGGCACGTTTACCGAAGTCATCCTGGCGACCAACCCGACGGTCGAAGGTGAAGCCACGGCGCACTACATTGCCCAGTTGCTCAACAATAAAGGCCTGATCGCCTCGCGCATTGCCCACGGCGTGCCGTTGGGTGGCGAGCTGGAGCTGGTGGATGGCGGGACGTTGGCGCATTCGTTTGCCGGGCGTAAGCCGATAGCGCTGTAACCACATCAAAGTCAAAAGATCGCAGCCTTCGGCAGCGCCTGCAGAATTTTGTGTGCACCCTGTAGGCGCTGCCGAGGGCTGCGATCTTTTTTATGCTCCACCCATCTCCCTATTGAAAACCAAGCAAGCGCTCGGTTAACTTCGCTGGACCCCTCAGTGGAGTTCGCCGATGCCTGCCTTTCAGGAATACTTCGACCCCAGCCACCAATTGGTCCGTGACAGCGTCAGACGTTTCGTCGAGCGTGAAATTCTTCCGGACATCGACCAGTGGGAAGAGGCCGAGAGCTTTCCCCGCGAGCTTTACCTCAAGGCCGGTGCGGCAGGGATTCTGGGGATCGGTTACCCCGAAGCCCTGGGGGGCAGCCACGAAGGTGATCTGTTCGCCAAAATCGCCGCCAGCGAAGAGTTGATGCGCTGCGGCTCCGGTGGATTGGTCGCCGGGTTAGGCTCGCTGGACATCGGCTTGCCGCCGATCCTCAAATGGGCCAGGCCCGAGGTCCGGGATCGCGTCGTGCCGCCCGTGCTGGCCGGCGAAAAGATCAGCGCACTGGCTGTCACCGAGCCCAGCGGCGGCTCCGATGTGGCCAACCTGCAAACCCGCGCCGTGCGTGACGGTGACTGCTATCGGGTCAGCGGCAGCAAAACCTTTATCACCAGTGGCGTGCGCGCGGATTACTACACCGTCGCGGTGCGCACCGGCGAACCGGGTTTCGGCGGTATCAGCCTGCTGTTGATCGAGAAGGGCACACCGGGTTTTACCGTCGGCCGCCAATTGAAGAAAATGGGCTGGTGGGCGTCTGACACGGCCGAGCTGTTCTTCGACGATTGCCGCATACCTGCAGGCAATCTGATCGGCGCCGAAAACATGGGCTTCGCCTGCATCATGGGCAACTTCCAGAGTGAACGCCTGGCTTTGGCGCTGATGGCCAACATGACCGCGCAGCTGGCGCTGGAGGAAAGCCTGAAGTGGGCGCGTCAGCGCGAAGCGTTCGGCAAACCCATCGGCAAATTTCAGGTGCTCAAGCATCGCCTTGCGGAAATGGCGACGGCGCTGGAAGTGTCACGGGAATTCACCTACCGGCAGGCGGCGAAAATGGCTGCCGGGCAGAGCGTGATCAAGGAAATTTCCATGGCCAAGAATTTTGCGACGGACACGGCGGACCGGATTACCACGGATGCGGTGCAAATTCTCGGTGGCCTGGGCTATATGCGCGAGAGTCTGGTGGAGCGGCTGTACCGCGATAATCGGATTCTTTCGATTGGCGGCGGGACGCGGGAAGTGATGAACGAGATCATCAGCAAGCAGATGGGGTTGTAGTTGGCGGTGTGGCGGCTGGCCCATCGCGGGCTTGCCCGCGATGGGCATCCTTCCAGACTCGGCTTACTGATCGCTCAACGCAAACTGCGTCAGGCAGAAAGCAGGAATCCCCATGTCTTCCAGTCGCTGCGACCCACCCAGCTCCGGCAAATCAATGATCGCCGCCGCTTCATGCACCCGCGCACCCATACGCCGAATCAGGTTGGCCGCCGCAATCAGCGTGCCGCCGGTGGCGATCAAATCATCGAACATCACCACCGAATCGCCTTCGCAAAGACTGTCGGCGTGCACTTCAAGGAAGGCTTCGCCGTACTCGGTCGCATAGCCCTCGGCCAGCACGTCGGCCGGCAGTTTGCCTTGTTTGCGGAACAGCACCAGCGGCTTGTTCAACTGATAGGCCAGCACCGAACCGATCAGGAAACCACGGGCATCCATGGCACCGATGTGGGTGAAGTCAGCCTCGACGTAACGGTGGGCAAAGCTGTCCATCACCAGGCGCAGGGCCGTGGGCGACTGGAACAGCGGGGTAATGTCGCGAAAGATGACACCCGGTTTCGGGAAGTCGATCACAGGGCGGATCAGGGATTTTATGTCGAAGGAGTCGAAGACCATCGTCGAGTTGTCCTGGCAGGCTGCAAACGTCGCAGTATACCGGCGGCTGAACCGTTTCGCTCAGCCGCCATCGTCGCAATCAACCTTCGATCGAGCCACCGGCCAGGGCGCAGAGCTGGATCGGGTCAAGGATATGGATTTCCTTGCCTTCGGCGGCGATCAGTTCGTTTTGCTGGAAGCGCGTGAACACCCGTGACACGGTTTCCACCGCCAGGCCCAGGTAGTTCCCGATTTCGTTGCGCGACATGCTCAGGCGGAACTGATTGGCCGAGAATCCGCGAGCGCGGAAGCGTGCCGACAGGTTCACCAGGAACGTGGCAATGCGCTCGTCGGCGGTTTTTTTCGACAGCAGTAACATCATTTGTTGATCGTCGCGGATTTCTCGGCTCATCACGCGCATCAGCTGACGGCGCAACTGCGGCAGTTGCAGCGCCAGTTCGTCGAGGCGTTCGAACGGAATTTCACAGACCGAGGTGGTTTCCAGTGCTTGCGCCGAGACCGGATGTTTTTCCGTGTCCATGCCCGACAGCCCGACCAGTTCGCTCGGCAAATGGAAGCCGGTGAGCTGTTCTTCACCGCCATCGCTGAGGCCGAACGTTTTCAGGGCGCCAGAGCGTACTGCATACACGGAATCGAAAACGTCGCCCTGACGGAACAGGAATTCGCCCTTTTTCAACGGGCGACCACGTTTAACGATCTCGTCCAGCGCATCCATGTCTTCCAGATTCAGAGAAAGTGGCAGGCAGAGGGGAGCCAGGCTGCAATCCTTGCAATGGGCCTGGTTATGAGCACGCAGCTTTACTGGCTCGGACATTTTCTTAAATCCTTGTGGGAAAACACACATAAGACGTAAGGGTAACTCACGGGAAGACAATCAGGCCAGCGCTGTGCCGTTTTGTCACAGCGCGGTGAGGGGCGATGAAGCGTTAGATCACTCGCGAAAACCGTTGGCGGTTCTGTTCCTCCAGGTAGGCATCGAACACCATGCACACCGAACGCACCAGCAATCGTCCGGCGGGCAGTACGTTGATGCGGTCATTGTTCAATTCGATCAGCCCGTCTGCGGCCATGCCTTGCAACTGTGGCCACAGCTTGCCGAAGTAACCGCGAAAGTCGATGTTGAAGGCCTGCTCGATCTCGGTGAATTCCACGTTGAAACGGCAAATCAACTGTTGGATCACCGCCCGCCGGACACGGTCGTCGGCGTTGCACAGCAGGCCGCGGTTGGTCGCCAGTTGCGTGGAGGCCAAGGCGTTCTGGTACTGGTTGAGGTCGTTGCTGTTCTGGCAGTACAGGTCGCCGATCTGACTGATGGCCGAGACGCCCAGCCCGATCAAATCGCAATGACCGTGGGTGGTGTAGCCCTGGAAATTGCGTTGCAGGGTCGATTCTTCCTGGGCAATCGCCAGCTCATCGTCGGGCAGGGCGAAGTGGTCCATGCCGATATAGCGATAGCCGGCGGCGGTCAGTTGTTCGATGGTGCGCTGGAGCATCTCCAGTTTCTGCGCCGGCGTCGGTAGCTCGTCACTGTTGATTCGCCGTTGCGGCATGAAGCGCTCCGGCAAGTGCGCATAGTTGAACACTGACAACCGGTCCGGTTGCAGGTTGATCACTTCTTCGACGGTGCGGGCGAAATTGTCGGGTGTCTGTCTGGGCAGGCCATAGATCAGGTCAATGTTGATCGAGCGGAATTGCAGGGTCCGTGCGGCATCGATCACCGCCCGTGTTTCTTCCAGGCTTTGCAGGCGATTCACCGCTCGTTGCACGGCCGGGTCGAGATCCTGCAAACCGATGCTGACGCGATTGAAACCCAGTTCACGGAGCAGGCCCATGGTCGACCAGTCGGCTTCGCGCGGGTCAATCTCGATGCCGTAGTCGCCGGTATCGTCGTCCAGCAAACTGAAGCTTTTGCGCAACTGGGCCATCAGCTGGCGCAATTCGTCATGGCTGAGAAAGGTCGGCGTGCCGCCGCCGAAGTGCAGTTGTTCGACCTTTTGCGCCGGGTCGAGGTGGCAGGCGATCAGCTGGATTTCCTGCTCCAGGCGTTGCAGGTAGGGCAGGGCTCGGCCGCGATCCTTGGTGATGACTTTGTTGCAGGCGCAGTAGTAACAAATGTTCGCGCAGAACGGCACGTGCACATACAGCGACAACGGGCGCAGGGCCTTGCGGCTTTCCCGCAACGCATGGAGCAGGTCGAAGGAGCCGATATGACCATCGAACTGCGCGGCGGTCGGGTAGGAGGTGTAGCGCGGTCCCGCCAGGTCATAGCGGCGGATCAGATCGGTATCCCAACGAATGGCGTCGAGCATCATGCGGGCATTCCCCCGGATAGGCTGGCAGTGTCGGCAAGTCTATGGGAGGCGGCGTTGGGGCATCTTGATTTGCATCAACGGCGATGGGGGGCGGTGGTTGGTTTTTGTGGCGAGGGAGCTTGCTCCCGCTGGAATACGCAGCAGTCCTTTTTTTTGGGGCCGCTTCGCGCCCCAGCGGGAGCAAGCTCCCTCGCCACGGTTCAGTGCCCCATGAGCCAATGTTGATGCGGTCCAGGCAAGGTCCAGATGCCGAACAGCATGACCAGCAGTCCTCCGGTCATGCGCACGCTGCGTTTGCGCAACAGCGCCGTAACGCGCTCGGCCGCCAGCCCCGTCGCGAGCAACACCGGCCAGGTGCCAAGGCCGAACGCGAGCATCAGCAATGCACTGTCCAGCGCATTACCCTGGCTCGCTGACCACAGCAACGTGCTGTAAACCAGCCCGCAGGGCAGCCAGCCCCAGAGTGCGCCGAGCAACAAGGCGCGGGGCACGCTCGACACCGGCAGTAGTTTGTTCGCGACAGGCTGGATATGCCGCCACAGACCGCGCCCGAGGCTTTCGATGCGGGTCAGTCCGCTCCACCAGCCGGCAAGATAAAGCCCCATCGCAATCAGCAGCAATCCGGCGAGGATGCGCATGAACATCGCTGCCGGGCTGTTCGCCACCGCCCAACCCGCCAGGCCGATCAGCAGGCCGGCAGTGGCGTAGCTGAGAATTCGCCCGAGGTTGTAGGCCAGCAGCAATCGAAAGCGTCGGCTGCGTTGTTCCTTGGGAATCGCCAGGGTCAATGCGCCCATCAAGCCGCCGCACATACCCAGGCAATGGCCGCCGCCGAGCAGGCCGAGGATCACCGCAGACACCAGCAGTGGCGCCAACTCAAACATGCGGGGGCGCCTTGTCGTCCGGTTTGACCGGGTGGCCGCTGGCCTCATCGACCGCCGCGGTGTGATTCGGGTCCTGGTCGTCGAACAGGATGCTGTGGGCGGGGCCGTCGAGGTCATCGTACTGACCGCTGTCGACCGCCCAGAAGAAAATGTAGACCGCGATGGCCACGATCAGCAGCGCGGCCGGGATCATCACGTAGAGAGCTGGCATGGGAGGCTCCATGCCCGCGCGGCTCAGGCCGGCAGCGGGCGGGTTTCTGGCGTGGCGCTGGCGGCCGGCGTGCTCGGCAGGCGAGTCAGGCGCAGGGCGTTCAGCACCACGGTCAACGAACTGATCGACATGCCGACCGCGGCCCACACCGGCGTGATCCAGCCGAGGGCGGCGAACGGCAACATGAGGCCATTGTACAGGCCGGCCCACAGCAGGTTCTCGATGATAACCCGACGGGTACGCCAGGCGAGGCTGAAGGCCTGCACCAGCGCGTCGAGGCGGTTGGACAACAGCACGGCGTCGGCACTGGTTTTCGCCAGATCGGTGGCCGAACCCATGGCGACGCTGATGTCGGCGGCGGCCAGTACCGGCACATCGTTGACCCCGTCACCGAGCATCAACACCTTGCGACCTTCCTTGTGCAGCTGCTGCAGGACCTGCAATTTGTCGTCCGGGCGCAAACCGCCGCGGGCCTCGTCGATGCCCAGTTCCGCGGCGACGCTGGCGACCATGGGCGAGGTGTCGCCCGACAGCAGTAGTGTCCGCCAGCCGCGCGCCTTGCAGGCGTCCAGTAACGCCGGCGCATCGGCGCGCAAACGGTCATCGAGGACGAACCACGCCAGTGGTCCCTGACCGTCGCCGAGCAGCAGCCACTGACCGGCCTCATCGGGCATCAGCGGTACGGCGGCGTTGCTGAGTGCACAGACAAAACCCGGTTGGCCGATGCGCAGGCGCTGCTCGCCGACCACGCCTTCCAGGCCCAGCCCCGGTGTGCTGTGGACTTCCTCCGCGGCCAGCGGCGCGCGGCCGAATGCCCGGGCGATCGGGTGCTCGGATCGGTTCTCGAGGGCGGCGGCCAGGCTCAGGCACTGATCGCTGTCGAGTGCACCGAGGGGGCGGATCGAACGCAGCGTCAGGCGCCCTTCGGTGAGTGTGCCGGTCTTGTCGAAAATCACCGTGTCGATCTGGTTCAGGCCTTCGAGCACATGGCCGCGCGTCAACAAAAGCCCAAGCTTGTGCAGCGTGCCGGTGGCGGCGGTGAGGGCGGTCGGCGTGGCGAGGGACAAGGCGCACGGGCAGGTCGCGACGAGCATCGCCAGGACAATCCAGAAGGCTCGCGAGGAATCCAGTTCCCACCAAAGCAGGCCAATGCAGGCAGATGCGATGAGCGTCAGCAGCAGGAACCATTGCGCGGCGCGGTCGGCGATCTCTGCCAGGCGAGGTTTCTCGGCCTGAGCGCGGTCCAGCAGGCGGACGATGGCGGACAGCCGGGTGTCCTGGCCAAGGGCGAGGACTTCTACGGTCAGAGCGCCTTCGACGTTCAGGGTGCCAGCGGTAACGGCATCGCCGAGGGTTCTCGGTTGCGGCAGGTATTCGCCGGTCAACAGCGACTCGTCGATGCTTGACTGGCCGTCGAGGATCTTGCCGTCGGCCGGGAGGATCGCCCCGGGATGCACCAGCACGTGGTCGCCGACATGCAGTTCGCTGAGCAGGATGCGCTCGCTCTGGCCGTCGGCACTTAGCCGCAGGCATGAGGCGGGCAGCAGATTGACGAGTTGTGCCGTGGCGGCGGCTGTGCGCTCCCGGGCGCGCCGCTCCAGATAACGCCCGGCGAGCAGGAACAGCGCAAACATGCCGACGGCATCGAAATACAGCTCGCCGACCCCGGTGATCGACGTCCAGATCCCGGCGACATAGGCGCTGCCAATCGCCAGCGACACCGAGACGTCCATGGTCAGGTGGCGGGTGCGTAAATCGCGCATCGCGCCTTTGAAGAACGGCGCACAGCTGTAGAACACGATCGGCGTGGTGAGGAACAGTGCGACCCAGCGCAGGATCGTGTGCAGCTCGGGGCTGAGGTCGATGTTGAATTCCGGCCAGGTGGCCATGGTCGCCATCATCGCCTGGAACCACAGCAGCCCGGCGACCCCGAGTTGGCGCAGGGCCAGACGGTTTTCGCTGGCCAGTTGTTCGCTGGCGCGGTCGGCCTGATAGGGGTGTGCGGCGTAGCCGATGTGCCGCAGTTCGCTGAGCACCTGGCTCAGGGGCAATTGCGCATCGGCCCAGCGCACGTGCAGGCGATGGTTGGACAGGTTCAGCCGCGCTTCCGCCACCGCCGGCAAGCCGCGCAGGTGCTTCTCGATCAGCCAGCCGCATGCCGCGCAGCTGATGCCTTCCATCAACAGGGTGGTTTCGGCGAGCTCGCCGTCGTGGCGCACGAACGGCTTTTGCACGTCGGCGCGGTCGTACAGCGCCAGCTCGTCCACCAACTGTACCGGCAACGCTTCGGGGTTGGCCGAGGCTTCGCTGCGATGCTGGTAATAGCTTTCCAGTCCACCCGCGACAATCGCTTCGGCCACGGCCTGGCAACCCGGGCAGCAGAATTCGCGGGTTTCTCCGAGGACGACAGCGGTGAAGCGGCTGCCGGCCGGGACGGGCAGGGCGCAGTGGTAGCAGGGGAGTGGCGTGGTCATGTGTGTTGCCATGAAAACCATTGTGGCGAGGGAGCTTGCTCCCGCTCGGCTGCGTAGCAGTCGCAAGTCGGCGCACTCGCTAAGACTGAAAGGACCGGTTTGCAGGTTTTGGGGGCGCTTCGCCCCCCAGCGGGAGCAAGCTCCCTCGCCACATTTGATCGCATTCGCACATTTATTTCTTCAGGTCTTCAGCGCCTTGCAGCGGTTCGTCGCCCAGCAGCAGTTCCTTGTCATGGCTGACCAGTTCTTCTTCGAACATACGCCAGATGTGGTCGTCCTGAGTGCCCAGCAGTTCCACGAAGCGGCGGCCATCGACCTTGTCGCTCAACTGGCCGATGTAGCGGCCCTGTCCGGTTTCACTGCGGGTGAGGGTGATCTTGCGATCCTTCTCCGGCTGGGTCGGCGAGATCAGGTTCAGCTCCAGGGTTTTCGGCTGGCTGTTGCCGCTCAGGCGCAGATCGACTTCGCCGGTCACGTCATCCAGGTGCACGCTGGCGCGCAGGAGCAGGGTCTGTGCCAGCAGCTCGCGGTCGAGGGAGCGGTTGATGCCTTTGCCGGCCTCGTAGTAGTTGTCGTTGACCAGGTTGTCCGGGTTGTTCACCGCGATCGTTACCATGGACAAGGTCAGCGTCACCGAACAGGCGAGGATGGCGATGATGATCCACGGCCAAAGGTGCTTGTACCAGGGACTTGCGGCGTTTGCTGCGGGCATGATCACTTCTCTCAACGAATTTGTGGGCCGATGAAACGGCTCTTGGCTTCAACGTGGATACTTTCGTCATCGGCGTCCTTGAGGATGAATTTCACCTCGTTGGTACTCGATGGCAGTTTTTCCGGGGCAATGGACAGTTCGACCGGCTGGCTGAAAATCTCGCCGGCGGCGACCTTGATCTCGCGTTTGCCTTGCAGCTTCAGGTCCGGCAGGCCGGCGGCTTCCAGCACGTAAGTGTGGTCGCGCTGATCCTTGTTCATGATTTTCAGGCTGTAGACGTTTTCGATCCGTCCTTCGGCGTTCTCGCGGTACAGCACGCGGTCTTTGCTGACGTCGAAACCCACCAGCGAACGCATGAAAAACGCGCCCGCCAGCAATCCCATCATGGCCAGCAACACCAGGGCATAGCCGATCAGGCGCGGGCGCAGTTTATGGGTTTTCTGTCCGGACAGGTTGTGCTCGGTGGTGTAGCTGATCAGGCCGCGCGGGTAATCCATCTTGTCCATGATGCTGTCGCAGGCATCGATGCACGCCGCACAGCCGATGCATTCGATTTGCAGGCCGTCACGGATGTCGATGCCGGTCGGGCAGACCTGGACGCACATGGTGCAATCGATGCAGTCACCCAGGCCCAGGGCCTTGTAGTCGACACCTTTCTTGCGCGGGCCACGGGCTTCACCGCGACGCGGATCGTAGGAGACGATCAGCGTGTCCTTGTCGAACATCACGCTCTGGAAGCGCGCATACGGGCACATGTAGATGCACACCTGCTCGCGCAACCAGCCGGCGTTACCGTAAGTGGCGAGGGTGAAGAAACCGACCCAGAAATATGACCAGCCATCGGCCGCGCCGGTGAAGAAGTCGATGGTCAGCTCGCGGATCGGCGAGAAATAACCGACGAAGGTCATGCCGGTTGCGAAGCCGATCAAAAGCCACATCGAGTGTTTGCTGAGTTTGCGCAGGAACTTGTTGGCGCTCATCGGCGCCTTGTCGAGCTTGATGCGCTGGTTGCGGTCGCCTTCGGTGACCTTTTCGCACCACATGAAAATCCACGTCCACACGCTCTGCGGGCAGGTATAGCCGCACCAGACGCGACCGGCGTACACGGTAATGAAAAACAGGCCGAAGGCGCTGACGATCAGAATGCCCGAGAGCAGGATGAAGTCCTGGGGCCAGAAAGTGGCGCCAAAAATAAAGAATTTGCGTTCTGGCAGGTTCCACCAGACGGCTTGATGGCCGCCCCAGTTCAACCACACCGTGCCGAAATACAACAGAAACAAAAAGGCTCCGCCCATCATCCGCAGGTTGCGGAACAGGCCGGTGAAGGCTCGGGTGTAGATCTTTTCTCGAGAGGCGTAGAGGTCGACGCTGTTGTTCGCGTTTTTGGCAGGCGGGGTAACGTCGTGTACCGGAATCTGATTGCTCATCGGTTGCATCCCACGGCAGTGGAAAAATGCCCCGGTCAGTGCATGCCGACCGCGGTCAAAAAGAGGTGTTGCAGTGGCGCAATGATACGCCTGTCGCTCTAGCTCAAGGGTGCGACCTTTGGTCGCGTTGGGGAAAATTTACGAATGGTGTAGCAAATGTAACAAAGCATGATGCAGGTCAATTGACTATAGACGAATCGTACTCTGCCTCGGTGAACACTACACACCCTGATGGATTGCAGCGCCGGCGCTGCAATCCATCAGCAAAACTCAGTCCTCTTCTAAAAGGAGATTGCCGCCCCCCAGCTTGTCCAGCCCGGTTCCGTGGGGTTTTGGTCGATCAGCGCTGTTCGCGGTGTCTGCCGACCTTGCACGGCGCTTCAGTACAGTTGTTTCGCTAACAACTTCAGTCAGTGGCGGATCTTCACTCGGTCCGGCAGGGTTAACATTGCAGGAGTTTTGGGTGGTTGTTTTAGTGTTCATGTAATGACTTCCTTGTGTTGAATTAACTATAGCGTTTGCTCGTGTTGGTGTTTAAGCCAATCATCAAGTTGCAGGAAATTTATACTCTATCGAAGGGTGTTTTCCATTAAGTAAAGAATTCAAGATATAAGCGTGTCGTGGGTGGCGAGTTTTGTTGTGGGAAATGCTTTGTGTTTGTTTTGGTAGTTGCTTTTGTTTTGTATTTGATCGAAATTTTATGTGCTTTATTTAAATTCAATAGTGTTTAAGTGGAAATGGAATTCTATGAACATAAAAAAGTGTGCAAGATTACTTGCGTGCATGTGGACCCTGTCGCTGGCATCGCTCGCGCATTCATTTGAAGGTGCGCCGCGTCATATGGTCTTCGCTTCTGATCCACAGTATCCGTGGACGGATAAAACGGACAGAGGTGAAACCGAATCAGCTACAGCGTTGGAGCAGCGCGCGAAATGGCTGGTGGAAACACAGTACGACAGTATTGCCGAGTTCAGGCGGCACGAGGGCGGGAGCACGGCGGTGCCCGTGATGATCAATGGCGATATGACCGCCTTCGGTCATGCAGGTGAGCGTTCCTATGTCCAGCAGACGCTGGATACCAAACTTCAAGGGGCTTATGACTACGGGCTGGGTAATCATGATTATCAAAATAACGTGAATGATTGTTTTCTGAATAATTGCGCCGCTGGAAGCATTGAGGATCTGAAGAAGCGCTATTGGGGAAAGGCCGGAAGTATGGATCTGGCGGCACGGGCTTCATGGCCGAGCACTATTTATTACGGCAGCCTTGCGTACTCCAAGGATTATGGCGATGTGCACCTGGTGCAGTTACATAACGAGCCGACGTACTCGGTGAAATTCTCTTCAGGCACTTTTGTCCGCCCGACGGTTTTTGAAATTACCCCGGCACTTGATTGGCTTGAGCGCGACCTTCAGCAGGCACGCGCGCAGGGGAAAATCATTCTCCTGAACATGCATAAACCCAATGATTTCATGGGCGACTGGAGTCAAGAAAAACGGTTCAGGGAGATGATCGATAAATATGAAGTGACTGCAATGTTCGCCGGTCATCTTCATGGGAGTGGCGGCTCCATGTGGTACACGGGCAGTGTGCCGGGTTTCATCAGCGGCAGTGCATCCCAGCAGACTTATCTGATCGCCAGTTTTTCCGAGGATCGTAAAAACCTGCACGTCTATGCGGTCGACAACAACCAGTGGCAGAAACGTGAGCTGATAGCGACAGTGCCGGTGGCATCAACGTAGGCCAGTCGCCCATAAAAAAGGCCCCGCCAGATCACTGGCGGGGCCTTTTTTTGCATCAGGCGTTTGCCTTACTGAGCATCTTCCGCCGGAGCTTTCTCACCGTGAGACAAGCTGTAGACGTAAGCGGCCAACAGGTGAACCTTGTCATTGCCTTGCAGCTGTTCCTGCGCAGGCATCTGGCCCTGACGGCCGTAACGGATGGTCTGCTGCAGTTGAGCGAAGCTCGAACCGTAGATGAACGCCGCCGGGTGGGTCAGGTCAGGTGCGCCCATTGCTGGCGTACCTTTGCCGGCCGGACCGTGGCACGCCACGCAGTTGGCAGCGAACAGTTTCTGACCGGCAACCGGGTCGGCCTTGGTGCCTTCCGGCAGCTTGCGGCCATCGAGGTTGGTCAGGACGAACGCAGCAACGTCCGCCACGCCTTGCTCGCCGATCACTTCAGCCCACGCCGGCATGACCGCATGACGGCCACCCATGATGGTGGTCTTGATGGTTTCCGCTTCACCGCCCCAGCGCCAGTCGGCGTCGGTCAGGTTCGGGAAGCCGTAGGCGCCCTTGGCGTCGGAGCCGTGGCAGACCGAGCAGTTGGAGGCGAACAAACGGCCACCCATCTTCAGGGCTTGCGGGTCCTTGGCGACTTCCTCGATTGGCATGGAAGCGAATTTGGCGAAGATCGGACCGAACCTGGCGTCCGACTTGGCCATTTCCTTTTCCCACTCGTGAACGCCGGTCCAGCCGGTCTGGCCGTTGGCGAACGCGGTCTGCTTCTCGTTATCGAGGTAGTTGTAACCTGGCAGCAGGCCTTTCCAGTTGCCCAGGCCCGGGTAC
Source organism: Pseudomonas sp. NFX71 (assembly GCF_048079215.1). NCBI lineage: Bacteria > Pseudomonadati > Pseudomonadota > Gammaproteobacteria > Pseudomonadales > Pseudomonadaceae > Pseudomonas > Pseudomonas sp. NFX71. The sequence continues at coordinate 3,994,754 of NZ_CP182230.1, forward strand.
AGCACCAGGTAGCCCAGGGCGAAAATGATGGTGCCCACGAACAGCATGAACCACCATTTCGGCAGCGGGTTGTCGTACTCCTCGATCCCGTCGAAGGAGTGGCCAACCGTTTCTTCTGTTTGCTCGGCGCGCTGGCCCTTGCGGGTGGACAGCAGCAGCCAGGTCAAGGCGAAGATGGTGCCGAGACTGAGGACTGTGACGTACAGACTCCAGAACGTAGTCATTCTTTGTTACTCCTAGAAGCTTGCTCGACGTGCTTGATGGCTTCGGGATCATCCGCGAAAGGCAGCAAGGTCGCGTCTTCAAACTCCGACTTGCGCTTGGGGCTGAACACCCACAACGCCAGACCGATGAAGGCCACCATCACGACAACGGTGCCCAGGCCACGAATCATCCCGATATCCATCTAAATCACCGTTTGCTTTTGATGATGGTGCCCAGGCCTTGCAGATAGGCCACCAGCGCGTCCATTTCGGTTTTGCCCTTCACAGCATCCTGAGCGCCGGCGATGTCTTCGTCGGTGTAAGGGACGCCGAGCGTGCGCAAGACTTCCATTTTCTTGGCGGTGTCTTTGCCGTCGAGCTTGTTTTCCACGAGGAACGGGTAGGCCGGCATTTTCGACTCAGGCACCACGTTGCGCGGGTTATACAAATGCGCACGCTGCCAGTCGTCGGAGTAACGACCGCCAACACGGGCCAGGTCCGGACCGGTACGTTTAGAACCCCACAGGAACGGGTGGTCCCAGACGCTTTCACCGGCGACGGAGTAATGGCCGTAACGTTCGGTTTCAGCACGGAACGGGCGGATCATCTGCGAGTGGCAGCCGACACAACCGTTGGCGATGTAGATGTCGCGGCCTTCCAGCTCAAGGGCGGTACGGGGCTTCATGCCTTCGACCGGCTTGTTGGTGACGTCCTGGAAAAACAGCGGAACGATCTGGGTCAGGCCGCCGATGCTGACGGCGATAACCATGAAGAAGGCCAGCAGGCCAATGTTCTTCTCGACTGCTTCATGCTTCATCAGTGAGCTCCAACTACAGCAATCTGAGCGGCGGCTTCGGCTTCAGCCGGGTTCGAGGCACGTACGGTACGCCATACGTTGTAGGCCATGAACAGCATGCCGCTGGCAAAGAACGCACCGCCCAGGGCGCGAACGATGAAACCGGGGTGGCTGGCTTGCAGCGCTTCAACGAACGAGTAGGTGAGGGTGCCGTCGTCGTTGATTGCACGCCACATCAGACCCTGGGTGATGCCATTGACCCACATCGAAGCGATGTACAGGACGGTACCGATGGTCGCGAGCCAGAAGTGCGCGTTGATCAGGCCCACGCTGTGCATCTGCGCACGACCGAACAGTTTCGGGATCATGTGGTAGATCGCGCCGATCGAGATCATCGCTACCCAGCCCAAGGCACCGGCGTGTACGTGGCCGATGGTCCAGTCGGTGTAGTGCGAGAGCGAGTTGACGGTCTTGATGGCCATCATCGGGCCTTCGAAGGTCGACATCCCGTAGAACGCGAGGGACACGACCAGGAAGCGCAGGATCGGGTCGGTGCGCAGCTTATGCCAGGCGCCCGACAGGGTCATCATGCCGTTGATCATGCCGCCCCAGCTCGGAGCCAGCAGGATGATCGACATCGCCATGCCCAGGGACTGCGCCCAGTCTGGCAGTGCGGTGTAGTGCAAGTGGTGCGGACCGGCCCAGATGTACAGGGTGATCAGCGCCCAGAAGTGCACGATCGACAGGCGATAGGAGTAGATCGGACGCTCGGCCTGCTTCGGAACGAAGTAGTACATCATCCCCAGGAAGCCGGTGGTCAGGAAGAAGCCCACCGCGTTGTGCCCGTACCACCACTGGATCATCGCATCCGTCGCACCGGCGTAGGCCGAGTAGGACTTGAAGAAGCTGACCGGCAGGGACGCGTGGTTGACGATGTGCAGCATCGCCGTCACGACGATGAAGGCACCGTAGAACCAGTTACCCACATAAATGTGCTTGGTCTTGCGCTTGGTGATGGTGCCGAAGAACACCAGACCGTAGGTGACCCAGACGATGGCCAGCAGAATAGCCAAAGGCCATTCCAGCTCAGCGTATTCCTTGGTGGTGGTGTAACCCAGCGGCAAGGTAACGATGGCGCCGACGATCACCGCTTGCCAACCCCAGAAGGTGAAGGCTGCGAGGCTGTCGGAAATCAGTCGCGTTTGGCAGGTTCGCTGCACGACGTAATAAGAAGTGGCAAACAGTGCACAACCACCGAAGGCGAAAATCACCAGGTTGGTGTGCAGCGGGCGTAAGCGTCCAAAAGTCGTCCACGGCAGACCGAAGTTCAATTCCGGCCATACAAGCTGTGAGGCGATGAAGACACCGAGCCCCATGCCAAGGATCCCCCAGACCACCGTCATGATGGCGAACTGGCGGACTACCTTATAGTTATAAGCAGTCGGACTGATTGCTGTGCTCATTCTAAGGTTCCACGGTTTGGGTGTTTTATTAGGAGTAAAAATCGGCCGCAAGTATGGAGAAAGCAGGGGGTCATTGCAACGCGCCATGACCTGGGTCAATGCTTTCAAAAGCTGATTCTGCGGCCTTTCCATGCGCCGCGTAAGGACAAAATCGCCCTCGGACAAAATGTCGCAGCGAACGAAAGTGGTGAGGGGGGTCAGGTCAGTTGTAACGGGGTGTGTTCAAACACAACGATCGAGTGACCGACGGCAATTGGCACGACAGCCGGTATCTACCAGCCTTTGCGGCCTGTCATCGAGCAGATTCGTCGAACACATCGGGTTGGGTCGACCTGGAACCGGCTCATGCCAGTCCGCATCGGGGGAAGCTTAGACCCGATTCCGGTGAACCGAAAGGAGGACTAACGGAGGGTGCGACAATGGGTCGCAAAGGGGCAGGGAACTGCCGCATCCGGGGAGAATGCGGCAGTAGAGCTGTGAAGAATTATTCGCTTTTGCCTTCGGCCTGCAAACGCTCTGTATTCAGACCGTGGGACAGGCTGTACACATAAGCGGCCAGCAGTTGCACCTTATCGTTGCCGAGCAGTTCGTTCTGCGCCGGCATATGGCCCTGACGGCCATGGCGAATGGTTTGTTGCAGTTGCGCCAGGCTTGTCCCGTAGATGAACCCGGCCGGTTGCGTCAGATTCGGCGCGCCCATGGCTTCAGTGCCTTTGCCGTTTGCACCATGACAGGCTACGCACATCGTGCTGAACGCTTGCTGTCCGGCCTGCAGATCGGCGCCGCTGTCAGCCGGCAATGGCAGGGCGGCCAGGTCATGACGTACATAGGCGGCAACGTTTTTCACGCCGGCATCCCCAAGGATTTCACCCCAGGCCGGCATTGCGGCCATGCGCCCACCCATGATCGTGGTCTTGATCATCTCGGCGTTGCCGCCCCAGCGCCAGTTGCTGTCGGTCAGGTTCGGGAAGCCAAAAGCGCCCTTGGCATCCGAGCCGTGGCACACCGAGCAGTTCGACGCAAACAGGCGACCGCCCATTTTCAGCGCTTGCGGGTCCTTGGCCACTTCTTCCACCGGCATGGCGGCGAATTTGGCGAAGATCGGTCCGAACTTCGCATCGGCCTTGTTCATCTCCTTTTCCCATTCGTGGACGCCGGTCCAGCCGTCCTCGTAACCCGGCAGGACGCCTTTCCAGTTGCCCAGGCCCGGATACAAGACCAGATAACCTACGGCGAACACCAGCGTGCCGGCGAACAGCATGAACCACCACTGCGGCAGCGGGTTGTCGTACTCCTCGATGCCGTCGAAGCTGTGGCCCATGGTCTGGTCGACGCTGCCCTTGGTTTCGCCCTTGCGGGTGCCGATCAGCAGCCAGGTCAGGCCGATCAGGCTGCCGATGGTCAGTACGCAGATCCACGTACTCCAGAAAGTGGTCATGACCGGGTACTCCTTGTTTCAGGTTCTTGGGTGGCGTCGTCGGCCAGGGGTTCATCGGCGAACGGCAGCAAACGCGCTTCGGCGAATTCCGGGTTGCGCTTGCTGTTGAACACCCACAGCGTCAGGCCGACGAAGGCCACGAACACCACGACCGTGCCCAGGCCGCGGATCATTCCACTGCTCATTTCAAAGATCATGGGGCTCACCTCTTGCTCTTGATGGCAGTGCCGAGCACTTGCAGGTAGGCGACCAATGCGTCCATTTCGGTCTTGCCCTTGAGCGATTCGACGCTACCGGCGATGTCGTCGTCGGTGTACGGCACGCCAAGGGTGCGCATTGCCTTGATCTTGGTTTCGGTGTGGCTGCTGTCGAGCTGATTGGCCACCAGCCATGGATAGGCAGGCATCTTCGATTCCGGCACCACGTTGCGCGGGTTGTACAAATGCGCGCGGTGCCAGTCTTCGGAGTAGCGGCCGCCGACACGGGCCAGGTCCGGACCGGTACGCTTGGAGCCCCACAGGAACGGGTGATCCCAGACGCTTTCGCCGGCGACCGAGTAGTGACCGTAGCGTTCAGTCTCGGCGCGGAACGGCCGGATCATCTGCGAGTGACAGCCGACGCAGCCTTCGCGGATGTAAATGTCGCGACCTTCCAGTTGCAACGCGGTGTAGGGCTTCATGCCTTCCACCGGTTTATTGGTCACGTCCTGGAAGAACAGCGGGACGATCTGGGTCAGGCCGCCGATGCTCACGGCGAACACCATCAGCAACATCAGCAGGCCGACGTTTTTCTCGATTGTTTCGTGTTTCATGGCGGACTCCTCAGGCGATCTGCGCGGCAGCGGCGGCTTCGGCAGGCTGCGAGGCCCGCACGGTGCGCCAGGTGTTGTAAGCCATCAGGAACATGCCACTGAGGAAGATCGCGCCGCCCACCAGTCGCACGACGAAGCCTGGGTGGCTGGCCACCAGGGTTTCGACGAAGGAGTAGGTCAGCGTGCCGTCTTCGTTGACGGCGCGCCACATGAGGCCCTGGGCGATGCCGTTGACCCACATCGATGCGATGTACAGAACGGTGCCGATGGTCGCGAGCCAGAAGTGCGCGTTGATCAGGCCGATGCTGTGCATCTGCGCGCGACCGAAGATTTTCGGGATCATGTGGTACAGCGCGCCGATGGAAATCATCGCCACCCAGCCAAGCGCACCGGCGTGAACGTGGCCGATGGTCCAGTCGGTGTAGTGGGAGAGGGCGTTGACGGTCTTGATCGCCATCATCGGACCTTCGAAGGTCGACATGCCGTAGAACGCCAGCGATACCACCAGGAAGCGCAGGATCGGGTCGCTGCGCAACTTATGCCAGGCGCCCGAGAGCGTCATCATCCCGTTGATCATCCCGCCCCAGCTCGGCGCCAGCAGGATCAGCGACATCACCATGCCCAGCGACTGTGCCCAGTCCGGCAGCGCGGTGTAGTGCAAGTGGTGCGGACCGGCCCAGATGTACAGGGTGATCAGCGCCCAGAAGTGCACGATGGACAAGCGATAGGAATACACCGGACGCTCGGCCTGTTTCGGCACGAAGTAGTACATCATTCCGAGAAAACCGGCGGTGAGGAAAAAGCCTACGGCGTTGTGCCCGTACCACCACTGCACCATGGCATCGGTCGCGCCGGCGTACACCGAGTAGGACTTGGTGAAACTCACTGGCAACTCAAGGTTGTTGACGATGTGCAGGATGGCGACGGTGATGATGAACGCACCGAAGAACCAGTTGCCGACGTAGATGTGCTTGGTTTTGCGCTGGGCCAGTGTGCCGAAGAACACGATGGCGTAGGCGACCCAGACGATGGTGATCAGGATATCGATCGGCCATTCCAGCTCGGCGTATTCCTTGGAGCTGGTGTAACCCAACGGCAGGCTGATGGCCGCCAGGAGAATCACAAGCTGCCAGCCCCAGAAGCAGAACGCAGCGATTTTCGGCGCAAACAGCTGTGTCTGGCAGGTGCGTTGCACCGAATAGAACGAACTGGCGAACAGGGCGCAACCGCCGAAGGCAAAGATCACCGCGTTGGTGTGCAGCGGGCGCAACCGGCCGAAACTGGTCCACGGCAAATTAAAGTTGAGTTCAGGCCAGACCAATTGAGCCGCGAGAAAAACCCCGAGCCCCATGCCGACGATGCCCCACACCACCGTCATAATGGCGAATTGGCGGACCACCTTGTAGTTGTAGGCGGTACTGATAGAAGTGTTCATGGTTCCCCATCCACGGTTCAGCCGAAGTGAAGGCCTGTCTTTGCGAGCAAGTCGCAAGGCAGACGCTTCCTTCGCCTGGAGTTATAGGCAGACTAAAAGCGAGGCAAGCATGGACAAAGAGCACAAGGCCAGTATTGACGGGGATCAATGGGCGCAGTGTGTAGCCGAACATGGCTGGCTGTGGAGCGCCGCCGCGGCGCCGTCATCGACGACGCTGATTCTCGCCCATGGCGCCGGTGCGCCCATGGACAGCGCCTGGATGAACGACATGGCTGCGCGCCTTGCTGCGCTTGGCGTCAACGTGCTGCGCTTTGAGTTTCCGTACATGGCGCAACGGCGTGTCGAGGGGGGTAAGCGCCCGCCGAACCCGGCGCCGAAACTGCTGGAATGCTGGCGAGAGGTGTATGCGGTGGTGCGACGCCATGTCACTGGGCGTGTGGCGATTGGCGGCAAGTCCATGGGGGGGCGGATGGCGAGCCTGTTAGCCGATGAGCTTGAGGTGGATGCGTTGGTGTGCCTGGGGTATCCATTTTATGCGGTGGGTAAACCGGAGAAGCCTCGGGTCGAGCATTTGGCTGGGCTGAAGACGCCGGCGTTGTTTGTTCAGGGTGAGCGGGATGCATTGGGCAATCGCGAGGCGGTCGAGGCTTACACGTTGTCACCGAGTATCGAAGTGTTCTGGCTGGTGGCGGGGGATCATGATTTGAAACCGTTGAAGGCTTCGGGGTTTACCCATGAGCAGCATTTGGCGGCTGCGGCGGGCAAGGTTGCCGAATTCCTGCGGCGAGATGCATAACCCTGTGGGAGGGGTTTGTCCGCGATGAGGCCCAGACAGGCAACATCACTTTCAGAGTGACGATAAAAAACCCGGAAGCTTTCGCCGTCCGGGTTTTTGTCTTTCCAGCATCAATCAGCGGTTAAACCGCTCCACCAGCGAATACTGAGTATTCGCCGTCTTCGTCAGCTCTTCACTCAACAACGCCGAGTGCTGCGCCTGTTCCGACGTCTGGTCAGCCAGTTGCGAGATGTTGCTGATGTTGCGGCTGATTTCTTCGGCCACCGAGCTTTGCTCTTCGGTCGCGGCTGCGATCTGGGTGGTCATGTCGGTAATGTGTGCCACCGCTTCGCTGATCCCGACCAGCGCCTGATCTGCTTCCAGTACCCGCGCCACACCTTCTTCCGCCTGGCGATGCCCGGCTTCCATGGTTTGCACCGCTGAGCTCGCGGTTTGCTGGAGCTTGGCGATCAGGGCGTGAATCTGCCCGGTGGATTCGCTGGTGCGTTGCGCCAGTTGACGAACTTCGTCAGCCACCACCGCAAACCCACGGCCCATCTCACCGGCTCGGGCCGCTTCGATTGCCGCGTTCAACGCCAGCAGGTTGGTCTGGTCGGCGATGCCTTTGATCACGTCGACCACGCCGCCGATTTCATCGCTGTCCTTGGCCAGTTGGGTCACGGTCAGGCCGGTTTCGCCGACCACTTCCGACAGTCGCTGAATGGCTTCGCGGGTTTCCCCGGCGATGTCGCGGCCGCGACCGGTCAGGCGATTGGCTTCCTGAGTCGCGTCCGCGGTGCGTTGCACGTGGCTGGCGACTTCCTGCGTGGTGGCGGCCATCTGGTTGACGGCGGTGGCCACTTGTTCGGTTTCGACGCGCTGACGTTCCAGGCCGGTGGAGCTGCTGTGCGCCAGGGTGTCGGACTGTTTCGCCTGGTCGCTCAGGTGCTCGGCAGTGTCCTGCAGACGGGTCAGGCAGGTTTTCAGGCGGGCTTCCTGACTGAGGATCGACATCTCCAGGCGCGCCTGGGCGCCACGGCTGTCGGTGTACATCTGCGCGATCAGCGGGTCGGATGTAGTCTGTTCGGCCAGGCGCAGCAAGCGCTTGAGGCCGCGCTGTTGCCAGCTCAAACCCAGCAGGCCCAACGGCACCGAAAGGCCCGCAGCCAGGGCGAAGCCCCACTGGGAGTTGAGTGTGGCGCCGATCATGAAGCTCAGCTGGCTGACCAGAATGAACGGCAGCCAGTCCTGAAGCACCGGCAGCCATTTATCGGTGGAAGGAATCGCTGACTTGCCCTGGTTGATGCGTTGGTAGAGCGCTTCGGCACGCTGGATCTGTTCGGCGGTGGGCTTGACCCGCACCGACTCGTAACCGACCACCTGATTGCCTTCGAAAACCGGTGTGACGTAGGCGTTGACCCAGTAGTGGTCACCGGTCTTGCAGCGATTCTTGACAATGCCCATCCATGGCAAGCCTTGTTTCAACGTGCCCCACATGTGCGCGAATACCGCAGACGGTACGTCGGGGTGACGAACCAGGTTATGCGGCGCACGGATCAGTTCCTCGCGGGAAAACCCACTGATTTCGACGAACGCGTCGTTGCAGTAGGTGATCACGCCCTTGGCATCGGTGGTGGAAATCAACCGTTGCTGAGCCGGAAAGGTCCGTTCGCGTTGTGTGATGGGCTGGTTGTTACGCATGGCTTTTTTCAATCCGCAAGGCTTTGAGAGGTTGTCGGCATGGTCAGGGGTTTATTGAATTTTTATTTCAATAATCAGCGGCGCGTCGCAAAACGACCGTTACGTCAGCCGGCCAGCATCGGATAGGTGAACAGGCCGAAATGCAGCAGGTTCAAGCCGAAATGCGTGGCGATGGCTGCCGCCAATCCGCCGAAACGGTAGGCCAGACCATAGCCGACACCTGCCAGGGTCGCCAGTAACACCCATTGCCAGCCGGCAGCCAGATGCGCCAGACCAAACAACAGCGAGGCGAGCAGCAGTGCGAGGTTTTCGCCATAAGGCAGGTGTTTGAGGTGTCGGCTCAGACCGCCCTGGATGTAGCCGCGAAACAGCGCTTCCTCCACCAGCGTGACCAGCAGCAGATTGTTGAACAGCCACAACCAGGCCTGATCGGGCCATTTGGGGGCCCAACTGATCACGCCCAGCAACAGCGCGCCGCCGAGCGCCAGCAGGGCACTCAGTGTCAGTCCCATCGCGGTGGCAAAAATGCCAAGCCGCAGCGAACGCTGGCCGACAATCCACGGGCAGACCAGCAACAGCCAGAAACCAATCAGCGGTTTGTCCAGGTTCAGGTACATGGAAAAACGCACGGCATCGTCGGTGAAGCGTTGCGGATTGATACCGCGGCCGTTGTAGAAACCGGGAAGCCAATGCATGGCCAGTGCCAGCGCCATGAAAATGAACAGCGCGTGGCCGAGGTAGCGGCCTATGCGCAGGTGGTGTTGGCGTGCGGCGAAACCGGCGGTCAGCAATAGCGCAACGGAGATTCCGGCGAGCCAGCCGAGGTGGCCATAAGTCAGGGCCAGGCCGTAGCCAAAGGAGAGCAGGGCCAGATGAATCCATGGCAGGGCGAGCATGTGAAGTCCTTAATGTGACGCAAAACAAATGTGGTGAGGGGATTTATCCCCGTTGGGGCGCGAAGCGGCCCTAAATCTGAGTGCATGGTATTTCAGGCACACCGCATCACAAAGTTTGCGACTGCTTCGCAGTCGAGCGGGGATAAATCCCCTCGCCACAGGGCAGGTGATGGTTTGAGGAGGGTGATTATATGGACGTACCCAACAAACAAAAACACCGCCCGAAGGCGGTGTCTTTTGTCAGCAGGCGGTCAAGACGCAATCAACTGCCGCAACACGTAATGCAAAATCCCTCCCGCTTTGAAGTACTCCACTTCATTGAGCGTATCGATCCGGCACAGCACCTCGACTTTCTCGCGGCTGCCGTCCTCGCGGGTGATGATGAGCGTCAGGTTCATCCGCGGCGTCAACGCCACTCCCGTCAGACCAATGATATCCAGCGTTTCCTTGCCCGTGAGGTTCAGGCTCTTGCGGTTCTGATCCAGTTTGAACTGCAGCGGCAACACGCCCATGCCCACCAGGTTGGAACGGTGAATCCGCTCGAAGCTTTCGGCGATGACTGCTTTTACACCCAGCAGATTAGTGCCCTTGGCCGCCCAGTCCCGGCTCGAGCCGGTGCCGTATTCTTGCCCGGCGATGACCACCAGCGGGGTGCCCGAGGCCTGATAACGCATGGCCGCATCGTAGATCGCCATTCGTTCCCCGGTGGGAATGTAAATCGTGTTGCCGCCTTCCTCTCCTCCGAGCATTTCGTTGCGTATGCGGATGTTGGCGAAGGTGCCGCGCATCATCACTTCATGGTTGCCGCGGCGGGAACCGTAGGAGTTGAAGTCCCGCGGTTCCACGCCTTTCTCGCGCAGGTAGTTGCCCGCCGGGCTGTCGGACTTGATGTTGCCGGCCGGGGAGATGTGGTCGGTGGTCACCGAATCGCCAAGCAGCGCGAGGATTCGGGCACCTGCGACGTCCTTGACCACGGGCGGCGGGCCACCGATATCGTCGAAGAACGGCGGGTGCTGGATGTAAGTCGAATCATCCTGCCAGACATACGTTGCCGCCTGCGGCACTTCAATTGCCTGCCATTGCTCGTCGCCGGCAAACACCTCGGCGTATTCCTTGTGGAACATCGCGGTGTTGACCTGATTCACCGCGTCGGCGATTTCTTGGGTGCTTGGCCAGATGTCCCGCAGGTAAACAGGGTTGCCGTCCTTGTCGTTACCCAGCGGTTCGCTGCTGATATCAATGCGCACCGTTCCGGCCAATGCATAAGCGACCACCAGCGGTGGAGAGGCCAGCCAGTTGGTTTTCACCAGCGGATGCACCCGGCCTTCGAAGTTGCGGTTGCCCGAGAGCACCGAGGCGACGGTCAGGTCGGCTTTCTGGATGGCTTTTTCGATCGGCTCCGGCAACGGGCCCGAGTTGCCGATGCAGGTGGTGCAGCCATAACCGACAAGGTCGAAACCGAGTTGATCCAGATACTGAGTCAGGCCGGCGGCCTTGTAGTAGTCGGTGACCACTTTCGAGCCTGGGGCCAGCGAACTCTTGACCCACGGTTTACGCGTGAGGCCTTTCTCCACGGCTTTTTTCGCCACCAGCCCTGCTGCCATCATCACGCTGGGGTTGGAGGTGTTGGTGCACGAGGTGATCGCGGCGATGACCACCGCGCCGTTTTTCAAGCGATAGGTCTGGCCGTCGTACTCATAGTCCGTTTCACCGACCAAATCCGCGTTACCTACCGCGACGCCGCCACCGCCCTCACTTTCCAGGCGACCTTCTTCCTTGCTGGTGGGCTTGAACTGCAGACCGAGGAAATCACTGAACGCTTGCGCGACATTGGGCAGCGACACCCGGTCCTGTGGGCGTTTCGGCCCGGCGAGGCTGGCCTCGACGCTGCTCATGTCCAGCGCCAGGCTGTCGGTGAACACCGGCTCCTTGCCGGGCAGGCGCCACAGACCTTGTGCCTTGCTGTAAGCCTCGACCAGTTTCACGGTTTCCAGCGGCCGGCCGGACAGGCGCAGGTATTCCAGCGTCACGTCATCCACCGGGAAGAAACCGCAGGTGGCGCCATATTCCGGGGCCATGTTGGCGATGGTCGCTCGGTCGGCCAGCGGAAGGTCGGCAAGACCGTCGCCATAGAACTCGACGAATTTGCCGACCACGCCTTTCTTGCGCAGCATCTGGGTGACGGTCAGCACCAGGTCGGTGGCGGTGATGCCTTCCTTTAACTTGCCCGTGAGTTTGAAACCGATCACCTCCGGAATCAGCATCGACACCGGTTGGCCGAGCATCGCGGCTTCCGCTTCGATCCCGCCGACGCCCCAGCCGAGCACGCCGAGGCCGTTGATCATGGTGGTGTGGGAGTCGGTGCCGACCAGCGTGTCGGGGAACGCATAGGTGCGACCGTCCTCATCCTTGGTCCAGACGGTGCGGCCGAGGTATTCGAGGTTGACCTGGTGGCAAATCCCCGTGCCGGGCGGCACCACGCTGAAGTTGTCGAAGGCGCTCTGGCCCCAGCGCAGAAAGGCATAACGCTCGCCGTTGCGCTGCATTTCGATGTCGACGTTCTGTCCGAAGGCGCTTGCGCTGCCGAACTTGTCGACCATCACCGAGTGATCGATCACCAGATCCACCGGCGACAGCGGATTGATGCGCTGCGGGTCACCGCCGGCCTTGGCCATGGCGGCGCGCATGGCGGCCAGGTCGACCACGGCGGGCACGCCGGTAAAGTCTTGCATCAATACCCGGGCAGGGCGGTACTGGATTTCACGATCGGAGCGACGTTCCTTGAGCCAGGCGGCAATCGCCCGGAGGTCGGCGCCGGTGACGGTTTTTTCGTCTTCCCAGCGCAGCAGGTTTTCCAGCAACACTTTCAACGACATTGGCAGTTTGTCGAGATCACCGAGGCTCTTGGCTGCATCGGGCAGACTGAAGTAATGGTAGATCTTGTCGTCGACTTGCAGGGTTTTAAGGGTTTTCAGGCTATCGAGGGACGGCATTGAAATGACTCCTTTGGGTCCGCACGGCTACGGACTGACGGGACGAACAGAGCTTTAACCTAGCCCTGTTTAGGCGTTAAGGCTAATAACTGGACTCTATGGACAAGTCCGAGGTTCCGAACTCGGCTATCATGCGCCGGTTTTCGTGACAGGCTTTGCTTCAACGCAAGCCTGGGCATCGTGCAGTGGCTGAATTCTTCGCCAACTGCCCAGGAGTAAGAATGAACACCCTCTTTATGCATTGCCGGCCGGGCTTCGAAGGCGAAGTCTGTTCCGAGATTTCCGAACACGCTGCGCGGCTGAACGTCGCCGGTTATGCCAAGGCCAAGACCGCCAGTGCCTGCGCCGAATTCATTTGCACCGAAGAAGACGGCGCCGAGCGCCTGATGCGCGGTCAGCGTTTTGCCGATCTGATTTTTCCGCGCCAGTGGGCACGCGGGATTTTCATCGACCTGCCCGAAACCGACCGTATCAGCGTGATCCTCGCGCACATGGCAGACTTCCCGCTGTGCGGCAGCCTGTGGCTGGAAATGGTCGATACCAACGATGGCAAGGAACTGTCGAACTTCTGCAAGAAGTTCGAAGTACACCTGCGCAAGGCGCTGATGGCGGCCGGCAAACTGGTGGAAGATGCGAACAAGCCGCGCCTGCTGCTGACGTTCAAAAGCGGTCGCGAAGTGTTCATGGGGCTGGCCGAGTCGAACAACTCGGCGATGTGGCCGATGGGCATTCCGCGCCTGAAGTTTCCCCGCGAGGCACCGAGCCGCTCGACCTTGAAGCTGGAAGAGGCGTGGCACCACTTTATCCCGCGCGACCAGTGGGACGAGCGCCTGCACAGCGACATGACCGGCGTCGACCTCGGCGCAGCGCCGGGCGGCTGGACCTGGCAACTGGTCAACCGCGGCATGCTGGTGACCGCCATCGACAACGGTCCAATGGCGCAAAGCCTGATGGACACCGGTCTGGTGCAACATTTGATGGCCGACGGCTTCACCTACAAGCCCCGCCAGCCGGTGGACTGGATGGTCTGCGACATCGTCGAGAAACCGGCGCGCAACGCCGCAATGCTGGAGGAGTGGATCGGCGAGGGCCATTGCCGCGAAGCGGTGGTCAACCTCAAGTTACCGATGAAACAGCGTTACGCTGAAGTGAAACGCTTGCTGGAGCGCATCGCCGACGGGTTCAAGGAGCGCGGAATCCGCGTCGAAATTGGCTGCAAGCAGCTGTATCACGACCGGGAAGAAGTGACATGTCATTTGCGTCGGCTTGACGTGAAGAAACCCAAGTCCCGTTAAAAGGCTGTACGCGGTCCCTAAACAGGTATGGCGTCATGCCACAGATGACCGAATACCCGGGAATGCGCGACAATGCCGGCCAGTTACAGGAGTGAATCATGAGTGAAATGCTTGATACGCCGGTAGACGGCACCCTCGACGCCACCGGCCTCAACTGCCCCGAGCCGGTGATGATGCTGCACCAGCACATCCGTGACCTCGCGCCCGGCGGCCTGCTCAAGGTGGTTGCCACCGATCCGTCGACCCGTCGTGACATTCCCAAGTTCTGCGTGTTCCTTGACCACGAACTGGTCGCGCAACACGAAGAGGCTGGCACCTACCTGTACTGGATCCGCAAGAAGTCCGATTGACCCACAAAAAACTACGGTGGGAGCCAGCCTGCTGGCGATAGCTGATTCAAACTCAACATCATTGTTGACTGAATCACCGCAATCGCCAGCAGGCTGGCTCCCACAGGGTCAACTCAGCCCGTAGCGGATCCGCTTGCGTGCACTGCGCGTCAGGCGGATCGACAGCATCAGCGCGGCGCAGCTCAGGCCGACGATCAAACCTTGCCACAGCCCGCTCGGGCCACTCGGTGTGCCGAACCAGTCGGTCAGCCCCAGCGCGTAACCCACCGGCAAACCAATGCCCCAGTACGCGAAGAGCGTCAGGATCATCGTCACCCGTGTGTCCTGATAGCCACGCAACGCACCGGCCGCCGTGACCTGGATCGCATCGGAAAACTGGAACAGCGCCGAGTAAACGATCAGCATCGCCGCCACGCGAATCACCGTTGGGTCAGCCGTGTAGATGGCCGCGATGTGCTCGCGCAGCAACAGCATTATGCTCGCCGAAATACACGCGTAAGCCAGCGCCGTGCCCATGCCGACACCGGCGGCGAAACGGGCTTCGCGCGGTTCCTGACGACCGAGCGCCTGACCCACTCGTACGGTCACGGCCATGCCGATCGAGTAGGGAATCATGAACACCAGCGAACTGAAGTTCAGCGCGATCTGATGCCCGGCGACTACGGTGGCGCCCAGGCTGCCGATCAGCAGGGCTATCACCGCGAAGATGCTCGATTCGGCGAACACCGCGATGCCGATCGGCAGGCCGATGCCCAGTAGGCGTTTGATCACTGACCACTGCGGCCAGTCGAAACGGCTGAACAACTGGCTCGATTGATACGCCGGCGCCCAGCGCTCCCAGCCGGCCATGCCCAGCGCCATCACCCACATCACAATCGCCGTAGCCCAGCCGCAACCGACGCCGCCCATGGCCGGCACACCGAAGTGGCCATAAATGAAGATGTAGTTCAGCGGAATGTTCAGCGCGAGCCCGCACAAACCCAGGACCATCGCCGGGCGCGTGCGTCCCAGGCCGTCACTGAAACAGCGCAGCACATGGTAGAACGCGACGGCGGGCAAACCGCTGGCGATGCCGTGCAGGTATTGCATGCACGGGCCGATCAGTTCGGGATCGACCTTCATCAGGTGCAAGATCGGTTCGGCGCTGAACAGCATGCCGGTCGCCATCAAGCCCACCACCAACGCCAGCCACAACGCCTGCCGCACGATCGGGCCGATCTCGCTGTGCGTGCCGGCGCCAAAGCGCTGGGCGACTTTAGGTGTGGTGGCCAGCAGAGTGCCGGTCATCAGCAGAAACACCGGGACCCAGATCGAGTTGCCCAGCGCCACCGCCGCCAGATCCCGCGGTCCGACGCGACCGGCCATCACCGCATCAACGAAGCCCATCGCGGTGGTGGCCAGCTGCGCGATCATGATCGGCAACGCCAGGCTCAGCAGATTCTTCAGCTCGAGGCGAACCCGGGCCGGGCGGTTTATGGAAATGGCGGCGGGGCGGTCAGTTACGGAATTCAAGGGCGAAACGTCCAGAGATATTGAGGCGCGAGCCGGCGCATTCTACGCCTTGACGCAATGGTCAGGAAAAGTCCTGTGTTAGCCATTTGTAATCATTTTTCGAACATTGCGACTCTCCCCCCTGTGGCGAGGGAGCTTGCTCCCGCTGGGCAGCGAAGCGGCCCCAAGTCAAACACCTCGGTTTCAACAGACTCACCACATAGGACTGCTTCGCAGTCCGGCGGGAGCAAGCTCCCTCGCCACAGGGGATTAATGCCTGCTGGCCCATCACGTCCTTCTCCGCCTACACTGCCGATCCGCCAAAGGAGCCTGCCATGCTGATTGTTGCCGACGAAAATATTCCGCTGCTCGATGCCTTCTTCGAAGGTTTCGGTGAAATCCGCCGGGTGCCGGGACGTTCAATCGACCGCACTACCGTCGAACAGGCCGATGTGTTGCTGGTGCGCTCGGTGACCAACGTCAATCGCGCGTTGCTCGAAGGCAGCAAGGTGCGCTTTGTCGGCACGTGCACCATCGGCACTGATCACCTCGACCTCGATTACTTCCAGCAGGCCGGCATCACCTGGTCCAGCGCCCCCGGCTGCAATGCCCGTGGCGTGGTCGATTATGTGCTGGGCAGTTTGCTCACCCTCGCCGAAATTGAAGGCGCCGACCTCACCCGGCGCACTTACGGCGTGGTGGGGGCCGGGGAAGTGGGCGGTCGACTGGTCAAGGTTCTGCAAGGGCTGGGCTGGAACGTGCTGGTCTGCGATCCGCCACGGCAAGCGGCTGAAGGGGGTGATTTTGTCAGTCTTGAGCAAATCATCGAGCAGTGCGATGTCATCAGTCTGCACACACCGTTGAAAAAACACGGTGCCGGATCGACCTGGCATCTGTTCGACAAAAACCGTTTGAACCAGCTCAACCCCGGCACCTGGCTGATCAATGCCAGCCGCGGCCCGGTGGTGGACAACTCAGCCCTGTGCGACGTTCTGCTGCACCGCGAAGACCTGCAAGCGGTGCTGGATGTCTGGGAGGGCGAGCCTGAGGTCGATGTGGCGCTGGCCGACCTCTGCGTGCTGGCCACGCCGCACATTGCCGGTTACAGCCTCGACGGCAAACAACGCGGGACAGCGCAGATCTATCAGGCGTACTGCGCATTTCTCGGGCAGCCGGCGCGGGTCAGCTTGAGCGATTTGCTGCCGGCTCCGTGGTTGTCTCAGGTGACCTTGAACGCTGAGAGCGATCCTGCCTGGGCGCTGGCGATGTTGTGCCGTGGCGTGTACGACCCGCGCCGCGACGACGCGGATTTCCGACGCAGTCTTGTAGGCAGTGTGAGCGAGCAGCGTGCGGCGTTTGACGGACTGCGCAAGAACTATCCATCACGGCGGGAAATTGATGGGCTGCAGGTGCGGATCGAGGGGGATTCGCCGCAGTTGCGCAAGATTGTGGCGGCGTTGGGGGCTGTGGCTGTCTGAAGACCGCGTTGGCCCAATCGCGGGCTTGCCCGCGATTGGGTGCGCAAAACCTGCAAAAAACGCCCACAAAAAACCCGGCCATCAGGGCCGGGTCAAGAAGACGGTGGCTATATCAATCTTGTTTGGCAGGCTTGACCAATCGCTTCTCCAGTTCGCGGCAGGCGTCCTGGATCATGTTTTCAGTGATCGGAACTTCACGGCCTTTTTCGTCAATGATTGAGCAACCCAGAGACTGATCTGGCTGTGTGCGGATCACTTGAATCTTGTCATCGCTGCTGTGTTGCAAGGACATGGCCTGTCTCCTCTTCAGGTTGTGTGCTTACTGTAGAACCGCCAGGTGACCGGGCTGTGACAACTCCCTGCGATCTCTTCTGAGCGGCAATGCCAGTCCACCAGAAATACCGTAACGTTGCCACCCGGACTTTAGACCAATAGCGTCTAGGGGCTGGTCTTTGCGGTCATAATTAACCTGACTCATTGTGATTTACAGAGTTCCCCCCCATTGAGCGGTATAGCCGACCCCTAAACGTGTGAACTGGAACCCCCCCGATGCTATCTGCCCGTCACCGCCGCGCGATTCGCCTGGCCAGCCGTTTCCTTGTGCCCTATCGCTGGCAGGCGTTGGGTGCGTTGCTCGCACTGATTGTCACGGCGGGCATTACCTTGTCCATGGGGCAGGGGATCCGGCTGTTGGTGGATCAGGGATTCATGACCCAGTCGCCGCATTTGCTCAACCAGACCATCGGTCTGTTCATGCTGTTGGTGTTGGGTCTGGCGCTCGGCACGTTTGCGCGTTTTTACCTGGTGTCGTGGATTGGCGAGCGGGTGGTGGCCGACATCCGGCGTCAGGTGTTCAACCATCTGGTTTACCTGCATCCGGGGTTTTATGAAGACAATCGCAGCTCCGAGATCCAGTCGCGGCTGACCGCCGACACTACGTTGCTGCAATCGGTGATCGGCTCTTCGCTGTCGCTGTTTCTGCGCAATCTGCTGATGGTGATCGGCGGGATTGTGTTGCTGTTTATCACCAACCCCAAACTCACCAGCATCGTCGTTGTGGCGTTGCCACTGGTGATCGCGCCGATCCTGATCTTCGGCCGACGGGTGCGCAGCCTGTCGCGCCTGAGCCAGGACCGGATTGCCGACATTGGCAGCTACGTGTCTGAAACCCTTGGCCAGATCAAAACCGTGCAGGCCTATAACCATCAGGTCCAGGACGAACAGCGGTTTGCCGCGACCGTGGAGGAGGCGTTCAACACCGCCCGTAAACGGATATTCCAGCGTGCCTGGCTGATTACCCTGGTGATCGTGCTGGTGCTGGGCGCGGTCGGCGTCATGCTGTGGGTCGGCGGCATGGATGTGATGGCCGGGCGGATTTCCGCAGGTGAACTGGCGGCGTTCGTGTTCTACAGCCTGATCGTCGGCAGCGCGTTCGGCACGTTGAGTGAAGTCATTGGTGAGCTGCAGCGCGCTGCCGGCGCCGCCGAGCGGATTGCCGAATTGCTGCGCTCGGAAAACATTATCCAGCCACCGACGACGGGGCTGGTGACATTGCCGGAGCGAGTGACGGGTAACCTGGAACTGCAAAACGTGCGTTTTTCCTACCCGTCGCGTCCTGAAAGCTACGCCGTCGATGGCTTGAGTCTGACCGTCAAGGCTGGCGAAACCCTTGCGCTGGTCGGACCTTCCGGCGCGGGCAAGTCGACGGTGTATGACTTGTTGCTGCGTTTTTACGACCCGGCCGAAGGCCGCATTCTGCTCGACGGCGTGCCGCTGACTCAGCTCGATCCGCTCGACTTGCGCCGTTGCTTTGCGCTGGTCTCGCAAAACCCTGCGCTGTTCTTCGGCAGCATTGAAGAGAACATCCGCTACGGCAACCCGACAGCGACCCTGGAACAGGTCCGGGAGGCGGCAAAGATTGCCTATGCCCATGATTTTATCGAGGCAATGCCCAACGGCTACCAGACTCACCTCGGCGACGGTGGCCTCGGTTTGTCAGGCGGCCAGCGCCAACGCCTGGCCATCGCTCGAGCGCTGCTGGTGGACGCGCCCATCCTGCTGCTCGACGAAGCCACCAGCGCCCTCGATGCCCAAAGCGAGCACCTGATCCAGCAAGCCCTGCCCAGCTTGATGAAAAACCGCACCACCCTGGTTATCGCCCATCGCCTGGCCACGGTGAAAAACGCCGACCGGATCGCGGTGATGGATCAGGGCAAACTGGTGGCAGTGGGCACCCATCAGGAGCTGATCGCGAGCAATGCGCTGTATGCGCGGCTGGCGGCGTTGCAGTTCAATGATGGAAAGACCGAACTCGATCTCCACCTGTAGGAGCCGCCGCAGGCGGCGATCTTTTAATCTTGCTTAAAAAAATGCCCGCATCAATCGATGCGGGCATTTTTGTTTGCGGCTCAAGGCGACGATCAAAAGATCGCCGCCTGCGGCAGCTCCTGCATGACCGGCTCCCGGTTATTGATCGTCAAAATACCGCTCATGCCAATCCACCAACGGCTGTGGCGAGTTGAGCTTCTGGCCGTAGATCACCGAGTACGACAATACGTTCTGCACGTACTGGCGGGTTTCGTCGAACGGGATGCTTTCTACCCAGACGTCGAAGCTCAGGTGATCCGCGCCGCGCAGCCACTGGCGCACGCGACCCGGGCCGGCGTTGTAGGCGGCGGAGGCGAGGACGCGGTTGCCGTTGAACTGGCTGTGCACCTGGCTCAGGTAGGCGGCGCCGAGCTGGATGTTCTTGTCGGGATCGAACACATGCTGTGGCGAGGCCAGGGGAATGCTGAACTTGCGCGCGGTTTCCTTGGCGGTACCGGGCATCAGTTGCATCAGGCCGCTGGCGCCGACGCCGGAGCGGGCGTCGTCCATGAAGGCGCTTTCCTGTCGCGTGATGGCGAATACCCAGCTCGAATGCAGGCCACGGACCTTGGCTTCGCGCACCAGGGTTTCGCGGTGGGCCATCGGGAAGCGGATGTCCAGGTCGTCCCAGTATTGCGCCTGACTGATGGTGCGGATCGCCGGGAAGTACCATTTCAGGTCATAGGCCAGTTTCGCCTGGGCGACCATTTCGTCACGGTTGAAGTGGCGGCTGACGTAATACCACTCGCGACGACCGTCAACGATCTGCCCGCGTGCGTGGAATTCAAGGGCGCGACGTACACCTGGCGTGTTGCGCACTTTGTTGATCAGCGCCTGGCTAAGCACCAGCGGCTTGTTGTTCAGCGAGTACGGCAGCTGGGAGCGGTCGGCGGCGAGGAAGCCGTAGAAATCACGCTCACGGGCGAGGCCTTTGTAAAGCGTCTGCGCTTGCGGGTTCTGCGGCTGCGCCAGTTCCAGGCTACGGGCCTGCCAGTAGCGCCAGCGGTTGGTGGTCGCCAGGTCTTGTGGCAAGCGGCGAGTCAACTGATAGGCATCGTCCCAGCGGGCCAGGCGCAATAGCAGGCGCAAGCGCCATTCGGACACGGTGTTGTCGCGCAATTCCGGGTCGTACTTGGTCATCACGTCCAGCGCCCGGCTATCAAAGCGACGAGCGAGGGTCAGGCCGATTTCCCGGGCGATCGCGACTTTTTCATCACGGGAGAAATGCATGCTGCTGGCATAGCCGTCGAGCAAGGCCATCGCCTTGTCCGGGTCTTGCTTGGCCAGGCGGCGCAAGCCGAGGCTGACGATGTCAGACATCGGCTCATCGGCCGGGGTGAAGCGCGACGGCTGATTAAGCAGTTCAGGTTTCTGCGCCACATCCACCAACAAGCGACCGCGAGGGGCGAGGGTGGTCAGGCCATTGACCAGGCTGTTGGCCAGCGGATAGTTGCGCGCCTGGGCGGCAAGCTTGGTGCGTTCCCAGCGTTTCTGTTCGGTCAGTTGGCCTTCGGCGGCCCAGATCCCGAACAAGCCATCACACGCCCCAGGCAACG
Source organism: Pseudomonas sp. NFX71 (assembly GCF_048079215.1). Taxonomy (NCBI): domain Bacteria; kingdom Pseudomonadati; phylum Pseudomonadota; class Gammaproteobacteria; order Pseudomonadales; family Pseudomonadaceae; genus Pseudomonas; species Pseudomonas sp. NFX71. The sequence goes on from NZ_CP182230.1 coordinate 4,015,802, forward strand.
ATTTACCGGTTAGCCAGAGTTTTTCGGCGTTGGCATAACCTTCGGTCTTCTGGTTGCGCGCGATCTGATTCTGCGCGTTCAGGCAGTCCAGTTCGGTGAAATTGAGCTTGGGGTCGTAGTACTTGACGAAAGTTGCCCAGTCTCCGCGATCGGCCAGCCAGCGCAACCAGCGAAGTTTCATCCAGTTGGCTTGCGGCAGATCGCCGTGTTCGGCGAGGAATTTCTCGATTTCGGCATTGCTCGCGGTTTTCAGACGCGCGGTCAGTTCGTCATACGCAAGATAAGGCTCCAACGGGTAATCACTGAGAGCCTGGCTGTAACGGAAGTACGGACCTGTATCACCCTTGGCCAGGGCACGCTTGGCTTCATCGTAGTATTGGCGTTGGGTAGACAGGTCCACCGCCTGTGCTGTTTGGATGGCTGTGGCAGAAAGAAGAAAACTGGATAAAAGACCAAAAAGGCGGCTGCGCATGAGACGTCCGAACAGAGAAATCATGACAAGCGTTGACGATGCCAACACTGAATTAACTGTAGCTTAGCCTTTTGCCAGCAGCAGGCGAAAGCTTTGCGGGCCCGCCAGCATCAGTTCGCAACATTTGTCATGCAGAGTGCCCCGAAGGTGAAATTGCCGGCCTTCTGAAGCCTCAAGTCAGGTAGAATGCGCGCCCGGTTTTTGGAGAAGCTCATGACCCTGCTCAAATTCAGCGATGTGTCCCTTGCTTTCGGCGCTATGCCGTTGTTGGACAAGGTGTCCTGGCAGATCGCCCGTGGTGAGCGGGTGTGCATCATCGGCCGCAACGGCACTGGCAAGTCCAGCATGATGAAGCTCGTCAAGGGCGACCAGAAGCCCGATGAGGGCTCCGTCTGGCGCGCTCCCGGCCTCAAGATTGGCGAATTGCCGCAAGAATTGCCGGTAGCCGACGAGCGGACCGTGTTCGACGTGGTGGCTGAAGGCCTGGACGGTGTCGGCGAGCTGCTCGCGCAGTATCACCACCTGAGCCAGAACATCGTCACCGACGCCGACCTGGACAAACTGATGCACGTCCAGCACGACCTCGAAGCCCGTGACGGCTGGCGCTTGCAGCAACTGGTCGACAGCACGTTGAGCCGCCTGCAGTTGCCGGCCGACAAGACCCTGTCCCAGTTGTCCGGCGGCTGGCGTCGCCGCGTCCTGCTGGCGCAGGCGCTGGTGTCCGAACCGGATCTGCTGCTGCTCGACGAACCGACCAACCACCTGGACATCGGTGCAATTGCCTGGCTCGAAGAAGCGCTGAAGGATTTCCAGGGCGCCGTGCTGTTCATCACGCACGACCGTTCCTTCCTGCAGAACCTCGCGACCCGCATCCTCGAACTGGATCGCGGCGGCCTGATCGACTGGAACGGCGACTACGCCAGTTTCCTTGTGCACAAAGAAGCCTCGCTGGCCGCTGAAGAAACCGCCAACGCGCTGTTCGACAAAAAGCTGGCCCAGGAAGAAGTCTGGATCCGTCAGGGCATCAAGGCCCGTCGCACCCGTAACGAGGGCCGCGTTCGTGCCCTGAAAGCATTGCGCGTCGAGCGCAGCGAGCGTCGTGAGCGCACTGGCAAGGCCAACATTCAGTTGGACACCGCTGACAAGTCCGGCAAGCAGGTGATGGTCCTCGAGAACGTGAGCTTCGCTCACCCGGGCGGCCCGTTCCTGATCAAGGATTTCTCGATGGTCCTGACGCGCGGCGACCGTATCGGTCTGCTCGGCGCCAACGGTACCGGCAAGACCACGCTGTTGAAACTGATGCTCAGCGGCCTGCAACCGACCAGCGGCACAGTGGAAGAGGGCACGCGCATCGACGTGGCGTACTTCGATCAGTTGCGTCATCAGCTGGACCTGGAAAAGACCGTTATCGACAACGTGGCCGAAGGTCGCGACTTCATCGACATCGATGGTCAAAGCCGTCACGTGCTGAGCTACCTCGGCGACTTCCTGTTCAGCCCGCAGCGTGCCCGCACGCCGGTCAAGGCGCTGTCGGGTGGTGAGCGCGCTCGTCTGTTGCTGGCGAAACTGTTCAGCAAGCCAGCGAACCTGCTGGTCCTCGACGAACCGACCAACGACCTCGACGTGGAAACCCTCGAACTGCTGGAAGAGGTCTTGCTGACCTTCAACGGCACCGTGCTGATGGTCAGCCACGACCGGGCATTCCTCGACAACGTGGTGACCAGTACCCTGGTCTTCGAAGGTGAAGGCAAGGTTCGCGAATACGTCGGTGGTTACCAGGACTGGCTGCGCCAGGGCGGTTCGCCGCGGCTGCTGGGCGTGACCGAGAGCAAGTCCGGCAAGGCCGACCTGACGTCGGCGGTCGTGACGGCTGAGGCTGCACCCGTGGCGGCAGTGACCGAAGCGCCGGTGGCGAAGAAAAAGCTCAGCTACAAGTTGCAGCGTGAGCTGGAAATGTTGCCGGCTCAGATCGAGGCCATGGAGCAGCAGATTGCAATCGTTGAGGCCCAGATGGCCGATGCCGGTTTCTATCAGCGTCCTGCTGCCGAGACCGCCGCGGTGATCGCGCAATTGGAGCAGTTGCAGGCTGAGCTCGACGTCATGGTCGAGCGTTGGGCGGAGCTGGATGCCTGATTGATCCTGCGATAAAAAAGCCCGGCTTCACTGACGTGAATGCCGGGCTTTTTGTAGGAGGGGGGTCAGCTTTTGTTTTGCAGGCGCACCGCAAGCACATCGCAAGGCGCACCGTGCAGCACGTCGTTGGCGGTTGAACCCAGCAATAGCGCCAGACCGTGCCGGCCATGACTACCCACCACGATCAGGTCACAGGTCTGTTCCTTGGCCAGGTGATGAATCTCCTGGCGCGGCTGGCCGTAGGTCAGGTGACTGTATTCCTTGGAGAGCTCCGGGTACTTCACGATCAATCGGTCCAGTCGCTCCTTGGCCTGATCGAACTGCTGCTGTTGCAGTTGTGACAGGTCCATCGGCACGTCGCCGCCGAACGCCATGGCCATGGGCTCGACAATGTGCACCAGGGACAACTTCGCGCCATTGCTCACTGACAACTCGCGAGCACGGTGGATGACAGGGTCGCACTCTTCGGTCAGGTCTACAGCGACCAGAATGTGGTGGTAGGGCATGAGGTGCTCCTCCTGAGGATGCAATATTGATAAGTATGGCTGGTTTCAAGCGCGTTGTTTTCAAAGTGACTCAAAGCGCTCATCAAGAATCGGGAGTACAGATATGACGGTCTGGATAGTGGTGTCAATCCTGTTGGTGGTGCTGAGCCCGCTGGCATGGCTGCGACCGTCCCGTGGTCAGAGCGGGCGCATGGCCCTGCGCATGGAGGCGCGGCGCATCGGGCTGGCCATGCAACTGGCGCCTCAGGAGTGGCCGCACTGGCTCAGTCAGGAACCGCCGAGCCCCTGCGCGCAGTACCATCGACCGCGTCGCGGCAATCAGCCAGCGTGCTGGAGTTATTGGCAGAAGTCGCCGGGTGTGTGGGTGAATCAGTGGCAGGAAATCTGCGAGGATCAAACGCTGCTCAATCATTTCGAAAAATTGCCAGCCAACGTCTACAAGGTCGAAGCGGACAAGCAGATGATCACGTTGTATTGGGGCGAGAAGGGCGAAGCGACGGTTTTGCAACAAATCGATGCCACCCTCAAGGCATTGGCCTGAAACGCGTTCCTGCGTATCACGCGGAACACATCATCAGGCAATAAAAAGCCCGACATTCATCATCGGGCTGGAGTTGGCCAGGCAGGCCGGTAATTCGTTGTGGGCTGATCTTACGCCGGGCATTCGCCGACGCGTTCAATTTTTTTCCTCAATCTCACGCCCAACGTAGCCCTTTAAACAAAGGCTGCCGCGAATTAGGGCGACTTTTCTAACTATTGATTCTATGAATGGCTTCACATGCATCCGTGTGTTGCTGGTGCTCGTGGTACGGAAATGACCGGAAAGTCGCGTTTCAACCCGTATTTTGGGCGATTGACAATTGCCGGAAATTCCGTGAAGGTGGCGTACCCAAATCAAACGGGCGTATGAATCGGGCGTTTGCATTGCAGACCGCTCCTACAGAATCCCGACTATCGCGTTGGCGGGTGTGCCGGGTGGATTGGCGTAGCATCGACGATAAACGTCCCTGCCGAGCCATTCGCCTGCGTCCGACGTGTACTGTTCAGCTTCCATATCGTGGAGATCAGTTGATGATTTACGAAGGTAAAGCCATCACGGTTAAGGCTCTTGAAAGTGGCATCGTCGAATTGAAATTCGACCTCAAGGGTGAGTCCGTCAACAAGTTCAACCGTCTAACCCTGAACGAACTGCGTCAGGCCGTAGACGCCATCAAGGCAGATGCTTCGATCAAGGGTGTGATCGTCAGCAGCGGCAAGGACGTGTTCATCGTCGGCGCCGACATCACCGAATTCGTCGAGAACTTCAAGCTGCCTGATGCAGAGCTTGTTGCAGGCAACCTCGAAGCCAACAGGATTTTCAGCGATTTCGAAGACCTCAACGTCCCGACTGTCGCCGCCATCAACGGCATCGCCCTGGGTGGCGGTCTGGAAATGTGCCTGGCGGCGGACTACCGCGTCATGTCCGCTACCGCGAAAATCGGCCTGCCGGAAGTCAAGCTGGGTATCTACCCGGGCTTCGGCGGTACCGTGCGCCTGCCGCGCATCATCGGTGCCGACAACGCCATCGAGTGGATTGCCGCGGGTAAGGAAAACCGTGCTGAAGATGCGCTGAAAGTCGGCGCTGTCGACGCAGTGGTTGCTCCCGAGAAGCTGGCAGAAGCGGCTCTGAACCTGATCAAAGGCGCCATCTCCGGCGAATTCGATTACAAGGCCAAGCGTCAGCCAAAACTGGAAAAACTCAAGCTCAACGCCATCGAACAGATGATGTCGTTCGAAACCGCCAAAGGTTTCGTGGCCGGTCAGGCTGGCCCGAACTACCCGGCACCGGTCGAAGCGATCAAGACCATCCAGAAAGCCGCGAACTTCGGTCGCGACAAAGCGCTGGAAGTCGAAGCTGCAGGTTTCGTCAAACTGGCCAAGACCTCTGCCGCGCAGAGCTTGATCGGTCTGTTCCTGAACGATCAGGAACTGAAGAAAAAGGCCAAGGCCTACGACGAAATCGCCAGGGACGTGAAGCAGGCTGCCGTATTGGGCGCCGGCATCATGGGTGGCGGTATCGCCTATCAGTCGGCCTCCAAAGGTACGCCGATCCTGATGAAGGACATCAACGAGCATGGCATCGAGCAAGGCCTGGCTGAAGCCGCCAAGCTGCTGGTGAGCCGCGTTGATAAAGGTCGCATGACGGCGGCGAAAATGGCTGAAGTCCTCAACGGCATTCGTCCAACCCTGTCCTACGGTGACTTCGGTCACGTGGACCTGGTGGTCGAAGCGGTCGTCGAGAACCCGAAGGTCAAGCAAGCCGTTCTGGCCGAAGTCGAAGACAAGGTCAAAGAGGACACCATCCTCGCGTCCAACACCTCGACCATTTCCATCACCTTGCTGGCCAAGGCCCTCAAGCGTCCGGAAAACTTCGTCGGCATGCACTTCTTCAACCCGGTGCACATGATGCCGCTGGTGGAAGTGATTCGTGGCGAGAAGTCCAGCGAGCTGGCCGTTGCCACCACCGTTGCCTACGCCAAGAAAATGGGCAAGAACCCGATCGTCGTCAATGACTGCCCGGGCTTCCTGGTCAACCGCGTATTGTTCCCGTACTTCGGCGGTTTCGCCAAGCTGGTCAGCGCCGGTGTGGACTTCGTCCGTATCGACAAGGTCATGGAAAAATTCGGCTGGCCGATGGGCCCGGCGTACCTGATGGACGTGGTCGGCATCGACACCGGCCACCACGGTCGTGATGTGATGGCTGAAGGCTTCCCGGACCGCATGAAAGACGACCGTCGTTCGGCTGTCGACGTGCTTTACGAAGCCAAGCGCCTGGGCCAGAAGAATGGCAAGGGCTTCTACGCCTACGAGACTGACAAGAAGGGCAAGCAGAAGAAAGTCGCCGATCCGTCGGTGCTGGAAGTGCTCAAGCCGATCGTTTTCGAACAGCGCGACGTCACTGACGATGACATCATCAACTGGATGATGATCCCGCTGTGCCTGGAAACCGTGCGTTGCCTGGAAGACGGCATCGTCGAAACCGCTGCCGAAGCCGACATGGGCCTGGTCTACGGTATTGGTTTCCCTCCATTCCGTGGCGGTGCGCTGCGTTACATCGATTCGATCGGTGTGGCAGAGTTCGTTGCCCTGGCTGACCAGTACGCTGATTTGGGCGCGCTGTACCACCCGACCGCGAAGCTGCGCGAAATGGCCAAAAACGGCCAGAGCTTCTTCGGTTAAGCGCCCCCAACTAGAGTGAGAGTGAATATATGAGCTTGAATCCTAGAGACGTCGTGATTGTCGACTTCGGTCGTACTCCGATGGGCCGCTCCAAGGGCGGCATGCACCGCAACACCCGCGCTGAAGACATGTCGGCGCACCTGATCAGCAAATTGCTGGAACGCAACGTCAAGGTCGACCCGAACGAAGTCGAAGACGTGATCTGGGGCTGTGTGAACCAGACCCTGGAGCAGGGCTGGAACATCGCCCGCATGGCGTCCCTGATGACTCAGATCCCGCACACCGCTGCCGGCCAGACCGTCAGCCGCCTGTGCGGTTCGTCGATGAGCGCACTGCACACGGCTGCGCAAGCGATCATGACCGGCAACGGTGACGTGTTCGTGGTTGGCGGCGTCGAGCACATGGGCCACGTGAGCATGATGCACGGTGTCGATCCGAACCCGCACATGTCCCTGTACGCGGCGAAAGCCTCGGGCATGATGGGCCTGACCGCTGAAATGCTGGGCAAAATGCACGGCATCACTCGCGAACAACAGGACGCTTTCGGCGTGCGCTCCCACCAACTCGCTCACAAGGCGACCGTGGAAGGCAAGTTCAAAGACGAAATCATCCCGATGCAGGGCTACGACGAGAACGGTTTCCTGAAACTGTTCGACTACGACGAAACCATTCGTCCGGAAACCACCCTGGAAAGCCTGGCGGCATTGAAGCCAGCGTTCAACCCGAAGGGCGGCACCGTGACGGCCGGTACTTCGTCGCAGATCACCGACGGTGCTTCATGCATGATCGTGATGTCGGCGCAGCGTGCACAGGACCTGGGCATCCAGCCTCTGGCGGTGATTCGCTCGATGGCAGTGGCAGGTGTGGATCCGGCGATCATGGGCTATGGTCCAGTACCGGCGACACAGAAAGCACTGAAGCGCGCGGGCCTTGGCATCAACGATATCGACTTCTTCGAGCTCAACGAAGCTTTCGCCGCGCAGGCCCTGCCAGTGCTGAAAGATCTGAAAGTGCTCGACAAGATGAACGAGAAGGTTAACCTGCACGGCGGCGCGATCGCCCTGGGTCATCCGTTCGGCTGCTCCGGTGCGCGTATCTCCGGCACTTTGCTGAACGTGATGAAGCAAAATGGCGGCACCTTCGGGGTAGCCACCATGTGCATTGGTCTCGGCCAAGGCATCTCCACCGTCTTCGAACGCGTTTAAGCGTTTCGTTGACGGAAGCCGGGGCCAAGTGCCCCGGTTTTTGTTTTTCCGGATTTATTTTTGTTTTTATTTTGAAAAGATTTGAGTGAGGGCCAAACCATGCCGATACAACCTGGGCTCTACCAACATTACAAAGGTCCGCAGTACCGCGTATTCAGCATTGCGCGGCATTCGGAAACCGAAGAAGAAGTGGTCTTCTACCAAGCCCTGTATGGCGATTACGGCTTTTGGGTGCGTCCCTTGAGCATGTTCCTGGAGTCGGTCGAGGTTGACGGCGAACAGGTGCCACGCTTTGCTTTGGTGCAAGCCGAACCGAGCCTTTTTTCGAAGGCATAAGCTGAGATCGCGCACAACCCTGCGCTTGACCTCACCTTGTAGCCACTATATATAGCGGTGCCGCGTCAGGCGCCAACCGCCTTTCACTTCTAGAATTCAGGAATTTTCTGATCCATGGGCAAATCGCTGGTCATTGTGGAATCCCCGGCTAAGGCCAAGACCATCAACAAGTATCTGGGTAACCAATACGTGGTGAAGTCGAGTATCGGCCATATCCGAGACCTGCCCACCAGCGGTTCGGCTAGCGCCAGCAAAGAGCCAGCCGCCAAGCGCGGCAAGGCTGCCGCGGGCGAAGGTCCGGTGCTCACGCCGAAAGAGAAAGCGCGCAAGCAGCTGGTCTCTCGCATGGGTGTCGATCCCGATCATGGCTGGAAAGCCAAGTACGAGATCCTCCCGGGCAAGGAAAAGGTTATCGAAGAGCTGCGCCGGCTCGCCAAGGATGCTGACACCATCTATCTCGCAACCGACTTGGATCGCGAGGGGGAAGCCATTGCCTGGCACCTGCGCGAAGCCATCGGGGGTGACGACAGCCGCTACAAGCGCGTGGTGTTCAACGAAATTACCAAGAAGGCGATTCAGGAAGCCTTCTCCAAGCCGGGCGAGCTGGACATCGATCGTGTAAATGCCCAGCAGGCGCGTCGTTTCCTCGACCGCGTGGTGGGTTACATGGTTTCGCCGCTGCTGTGGGCAAAGATCGCCCGTGGCTTGTCCGCCGGTCGTGTGCAATCGGTTGCCGTGAAGCTGGTGGTCGAGCGTGAACGCGAAATACGTGCGTTCAACCCGGAAGAGTACTGGGAAGTCCACGCTGACCTCGGCACCGCGAAGGGCGCCACCGTGCGCTTCGACGTGGCTCGTGAGAAAGGCGAGGCGTTCAAACCGTTGAACGAAGCCCAGGCCATGGCCGCGCTGGAGAAGCTCAAGGCCTCCAGCTACAGCATCGTCAAACGCGAAGACAAGCCGACCAGTAGCAAGCCGTCGGCGCCGTTCATCACATCCACCCTGCAACAGGCCGCGAGCAACCGCCTGGGCTTCGGTGTGAAGAAAACCATGATGATGGCCCAGCGTTTGTACGAAGCCGGCTACATCACGTATATGCGTACCGACTCCACCAACCTCTCGGCTGATGCCGTGACGATGGCGCGTACCTATATTGAAGGCGAGTTCGGCAAGAAGTACCTGCCGGAAACCCCGAACGTCTACAGCAGCAAGGAAGGCGCACAAGAGGCTCACGAAGCGATTCGTCCGTCCGACGCCAACACCGAGCCAAGCAAGCTGTCGGGCATGGAGCGCGATGCAGAGCGGCTCTACGAGCTGATCTGGCGCCAGTTCCTCGCCTGCCAGATGTTGCCGGCCCAATACTTGTCGACCACGGTCACTGTCGGTGCCGGGGATTTCGAGCTGCGCGCCAAGGGCCGCATCCTCAAGTTCGACGGTTACACCCGCGTCATGCCGCAAATCGCCAAGCCTGGCGATGACGACGTGCTGCCGGACATGGCCCAGGGCGACGTGATGAAGCTGATCAAGCTTGATCCGACCCAGCACTTCACCAAGCCGCCGGCGCGTTACTCGGAAGCGAGCCTGGTGAAAGAAATGGAAAAACGAGGCATCGGTCGTCCTTCGACCTATGCTGCGATCATTTCGACCATCCAGGACCGCGGGTATGTAGCGCTGCACAACCGTCGTTTCTATTCGGAAAAGATGGGTGACATCGTCACCGAGCGTCTGTCCGAGAGCTTCTCCAATCTCATGGACTACGGCTTCACCGCCGGCATGGAAGAGAACCTCGATGACGTGGCCCAGGGCGAACGCGACTGGAAAAACGTGCTGGACGAGTTCTACGGCGACTTCAAGAAAAAACTCGAAGTAGCCGAAAGCGCCGAAAACGGCATGCGTGCCAACCAGCCGGTGATGACTGACATTCCGTGCCTGACCTGTGGCCGACCGATGCAGATTCGTACCGCATCGACTGGCGTATTCCTCGGTTGCTCGGGTTACAGCCTGCCGCCGAAAGAACGCTGCAAGGCCACCGTCAACCTGGTGCCGGGCGACGAGATCGCGGCGGACGACGAGGGTGAATCGGAGTCGCTGGTTCTGCGCGGCAAGCATCGTTGCCCTATCTGCAGCACCGCGATGGACGCTTACTTGCTCGACGAGAAGCGCAAGTTGCACATCTGCGGCAACAACCCGGATTGCGACGGCTACGAAATCGAAGAGGGCACCTATCGCATCAAGGGCTATGAAGGTCCGAGCCTGGAATGCGACAAGTGTGGCAGCGAGATGCAACTCAAGACTGGCCGTTTCGGCAAGTTCTTCGGTTGCACCAACCCGACGTGCAAGAACACCCGCAAACTGCTGAAAAGCGGTGACGCGGCGCCGCCGAAGATGGACCCGGTGAAGATGCCTGAGCTGAAATGCGAAAAGGTCAACGACACCTACATCCTGCGCGACGGTGCTTCCGGGCTGTTCCTGGCGGCGAGCCAGTTCCCGAAAAACCGCGAGACCCGTGCTCCGCTGGTCATGGAAATCGTGCCGCACAAGGATGAGATCGATCCGAAGTATCATTTCCTCTGTGAAGCGCCGAAGAAAGACCCGGACGGCCTCCCGGCAGTAATCCGTTACAGCCGCAAAACCAAAGAGCAGTACGTTCAGACCGAAGTCGACGGTAAGCCGACCGGGTGGAAGGCGTACTACGATGGCGGCAAGTGGACAGTTGAAGACAAGCGTCCAGCAGCCAAAGCATAAAAGCCACAGGCACAAAAAGGCCGCATGACAACCCTCGGGTTTTCATGCGGCCTTTTTGTTTTGGGCTTGCGGTGAGCTTGGGTGATCCACGACACTGTCTGACCTGCGTGAAGCAATTATTTCGTTGTGGAGGCTGCCGTCATGGCCCACGAACTCTATACCCGTACCAACCAGAAGATTTATTTCGCCGGCCTGTCGCTTGAGGCGCTCGCGAAGGCCGAAGAGGGGCGGGCGATGAATTCCCTGGCGCTGATTCAGGCCGGGCGCGAATCGGCATTGTTTCACTTGTACGGCGCGTTGCTGGGGCTGTGTCATGAAATCGCTGGTTTCTATCGCTTGCCGCAGGCCAATGCGCCTCGGGCGGAAATGCTGCTGACCCGGGAAGTGCTTGAGGCCATCGCCATTCCTGAAATGGCCGAGATGGTCGAGTTGGCGCAGAACCCCGAAACCTGGCTGGCCAAGCTACTGTCAGCGCATGCGGCGCTGTTTCAGCCGCCCCGCGCTCCGCACAAACCCAAAGGCGACGTGACACAGCCGTTGATCCTGGCCGTTAATCTTGATGAAGAGGACGCGCCCGAAGAGTTGAGCCGGGAAGAACTGGAGGGTTGGCGTCAGAACCTCAAAGGTCTGGCGATCCGGTTTCGCGAAGGCTTGAACGAGTGCTGAGGGATTGAGTGTTCGATGGACGGATGCGAGAGACTGTCCGTTCAGGGATGAGCGTGCTGTCAGAAATTTCTCTTCCTAGTGGCATCTGGTCAAGATCCCGAGCGAAGCCTGGCCGATGCCTATATAATCCCCGCCTTTCGTGGAGAACAGACCTTTATGCCAACGTCCTTTCTAGAAATTGTCGAGTTACCAGACGGCCGAATCGAGCTGCGCAGGGCTGAGGACGAGGGTTCTCTGGTTACTTTGGATTTCTCCGAGGATGCCAAGGCGTTCCTGCAAGGCCAGCACGTGGAAGTCGCCAAGGCGATGTTGAGCGTGGGTGTTCAGATGGCTGGTCGCCTGGTTGAAGGCGATTTCAATACCGATGAGAGTGCTCGGGTTCTTCATTGATCCCCGTTCGTCGCATTTAACTGATACCGCTATTGATCGGCTTCTCTGTCCCTGGAGAAGCCCCGCATTGCTCAGCTCACTCTTCGTTCAGCCCAGTCGAATATTCAGGCTTTGTGCGTCCCCGGTCCGGGCGGCGCTGATCAACTGTTGCCGTGACGTGGTGCTCAACGGGTTGAGCCAACTGACGACGGTGTGGCTGCGACCCAGGCGCAAGGCTTCGCAGGTCAGCTGTTGTGCGCTTTGGGTGCCGCGCGGTTGCAGCAGCAAAATACGTTCACGATTCAGGCCGGCTTCTCGCAGCCAGGTTTGTGTCAGGCTGGCGGGCGGGGCGATCAGTGTCAGCCAGCGCGCATCCTGATCCTCGCTCAACTCCCTGAGGATCGGTGCCAGAAGGCTCAGGCAGTTCCCGGCCGCACCACGCAGTGACAGCTCACTGAAAACTTCGGGTTCGGCGCTCCAGGGCGACTCGACCACGTCGTTCAGAATCGGTGCCATCGGCTGCACCATGAAAGCCTCGAACAACGGCAGTTGGGCTTGCTGTGATGTGTGTGGGAACTGCATAAAGCCTCCTTTAGCGGCGAATGACGCCGACACTCAAGCCTTCGATCACCAGCTCCTGATCTTTCAGGTTCACTTCGATAGGGGCGAATTCAGGGTTCTCGGCAATCAGCCAGACTTTGCTGCCGTCACGCTTGAAGCGTTTGACTGTCACTTCGTCACCGATACGCGCCACCACGATCTGGCCGTTGCGGGCTTCGCGGGTGGTATGGACGGCCAACAGGTCGCCATCGAAAATTCCCACATCCTTCATGCTCATGCCATGAACTCGCAGTAAATAGTCAGCACGAGGATGGAAGAACGCAGGATTAATGTTGCAGGACTCTTCGATGTGCTGCTGGGCAAGGATCGGCGCACCGGCAGCGACCCGGCCAATGATTGGCAGGGTGGACTCGTCTGCCTTGGCTTCGAAGCCGGGGATGCGGATGCCGCGGGAGGCGCCTGGCGTCATCTCGATGGCGCCTTTGCGAGCCAGTGCCTTGAGGTGTTCTTCTGCCGCATTGGGCGACTTGAAACCCAGTTCCTGAGCGATTTCCGCGCGGGTCGGCGGGTAGCCGTTGTCTTCCAGGCAGCGTTTGATGAAGGCCAGAATCTCGGCTTGGCGTGGCGTCAGCTTTAGCATATTGATCGCTCTGTCTTTTTATACAGTGACTGGGATTATATACAGTGAAAGCATCTTGGCAATGCCCCATTTTTTTCCGGCCGCCGGACGGTCATTCAGCGTGCTGATTAACACGGCGCAGATGTATGGTTAAATAGCTGACCGAGCATTCCCGAAACGAACCGGCAGGCTTGACAAGGCCAGGGTTGAAACGTATGTTTCAAACAAGTGTTTGTCAGGCGGAGTAGCCATGGCCCAGTCGGAAACCGTTGAACGCATTCTCGATGCTGCGGAGCAGTTGTTCGCGGAAAAAGGTTTTGCTGAAACCTCACTGCGTTTAATCACCAGCAAGGCCGGGGTCAATCTGGCGGCTGTGAATTATCACTTCGGCTCGAAGAAGGCGCTGATTCAAGCCGTATTCTCGCGTTTTCTCGGACCGTTCTGCCTGAGCCTCGATAAAGAGCTGGAGCGGCGCCAGGCCAAGCCCGAGAACAAGCCGACACTTGAAGAACTGCTGGAAATCCTCGTCGAGCAAGCCCTGGTGGTGCAGCCACGCAGCGGCAACGATCTCTCCATCTTCATGCGATTGCTGGGACTGGCATTCAGCCAGAGCCAGGGTCACTTGCGTCGGTATCTCGAAGACATGTACGGCAAGGTATTCCGCCGCTACATGACGCTGGTCAACGAAGCCGCACCGCGCATTCCGCCGATCGAACTGTTCTGGCGTGTGCACTTCATGCTGGGTGCTGCGGCGTTCAGCATGTCCGGTATCAAGGCCTTGCGTGCGATTGCCGAAACCGATTTCGGCGTCAACACCTCCATCGAGCAAGTGATGCGCCTGATGGTGCCGTTCCTGGCGGCCGGCATGCGTGCTGAAACCGGGGTGACCGACACGGCCATGGCCACTGCGCAGTTGCGTCCGCGCAGCAAATCGACACCGGTTGCCGCCAAGGTTTAACCGCACACGGGTGGGCGCGGCAGCTGACATCCGCTAAGCTAGCCGCCCATGCCGACTCTCGTTCTGAACCCGCTCCCCATTTTTATCGCCGACCTGCAGGGCACAGCCCAGGGCGGCGAATGCGTGCGAGCCAGGTTTATCGTTATCAAGGAATCTCTATGACTGCTGGCCTGCAAGGCTCGTTGATGGTGGACGTCGCCGGTACCTGGCTGACGGCCGAGGATCGCCAATTGTTGCGCCAGCCCGAAGTGGGTGGCCTGATCATTTTTGCCCGCAACATCGAGCACCCGCGTCAGGTGCGCGAACTGAGCGCCTCGATTCGTGCCATTCGCCCCGATCTGCTGCTGGCAGTGGATCAGGAGGGCGGTCGCGTGCAACGCCTGCGCCAGGGCTTCGTGCGACTGCCGGCCATGCGCGCCATCGCCGACAATTCGAACGCCGAATACCTGGCGGAACAGTGCGGCTGGATCATGGCTACCGAAGTGTTGGCCGTGGGCCTCGACCTGAGCTTTGCCCCGGTGCTGGATCTCGATTACCAGCGCAGCGCCGTGGTCGGCACCCGTTCGTTTGAAGGTGATCCGGAGCGCGCGGCGCTGCTGGCCGGTGCATTTATCCGTGGCATGAACAGCGCGGGAATGGCGGCCACCGGCAAGCACTTCCCCGGACACGGCTGGGCGGAGGCGGATTCCCACGTCGCGATCCCGAATGACGAACGCAGCCTCGACGAGATCCGCGCCAACGACCTGGTGCCGTTCGCCCGGTTGAGCAAGCAATTGGCCGCCGTCATGCCGGCCCATGTCATTTACCCGCAAGTCGATTCCCAACCCGCCGGCTTCTCCCGTCGCTGGTTGCAGGACATCCTGCGCGGCGAATTGCAGTTCGATGGCGTGATCTTCAGCGACGATCTGTCGATGGCCGGCGCCCATGTGGTCGGTGATGCTGCCAGCCGAATCGAAGCCGCATTGTCTGCCGGTTGTGACATGGGCCTGGTGTGCAACGACCGCGCCGCTGCGGAACTCGCCCTGAGCGCCGCCCAGCGTTTGAAGGTCAAGCCGTCCGAGCGCATCGCGCACATGCGTGGCCAGTCGTACGCCAGCACTGAATACCGTCAGGATCCGCGATGGCTGACAGCCATTGGCGCGCTCAAAGACGCTCAACTGATTGAATAAGGACTTCACGTTATGACGGTTTACGCGATTATTGGTGGCACCGGCCTGACTCAACTCGAAGGCCTGAGCATTCGTCAGTCGTTGGCGGTGGACACTCCTTATGGCGCACCTTCGGCCGAAGTGCAGATCGGTGAGTATGCCGGCAAGGAAGTGTTGTTCCTCGCACGTCACGGGCACCCGCACCGTTTTCCACCGCATCAGGTGAACTACCGCGCCAACCTCTGGGCATTGAAGCAGGCCGGTGCCGAGGCGATCCTTGCAGTCAATGCAGTAGGGGGGATTCATGCCGCCATGGGCACCGGACATTTCTGCGTGCCGCACCAACTGATCGACTACACCAGCGGCCGCGAACACACCTATTTTGCCGATGACCTGGAGCAGGTCACCCATATCGACTTCAGCTATCCCTACAGCGAATCGCTGCGTCAGCAATTGATCGCGGCGCTGGCGGCTGAAGGCGTCGGCTACAGCAGCCATGGCGTGTATGCGTGCACCCAGGGCCCGCGTCTGGAAACAGTGGCGGAGATTGCGCGCCTGGAGCGTGACGGCTGCGACATCGTCGGCATGACCGGCATGCCGGAAGCAGCGTTGGCACGCGAGCTGGAACTGGATTACGCCTGTCTGGCATTGGTGGTGAACCCGGCAGCGGGCAAGTCGACAGCGGTGATCACCATGGCGGAGATCGAGCAGGCGCTGCATGACGGCATGGGCAAGGTCAAATCCACATTGGCGCGGGTATTGGCGGGTTGAGCTCAAGCGACCGGATGACCTCTCCGGTCGCCTCACGATTCACCGGGTTTCAAGCGGCGTTGATTCCATGACGAGAATAATTGAGCCGTAGCCTCTGGAAGTCGATGACTGCGGGCACCCAGCTTGCCTCTCACCGCTTTCACCCCCAGTCTGATTCCGGCTCAAGATACGAGCGGCTTGCCCATGACTGCCGCGACCCGGATTCGAACCGGCCGCAGTACTTTTCCCGGCCTATACTGCTCACCAGCAAGCAAAGACTTGCCCATCCAGATAACAAACACCGTGCCCCGAGGTTTTCATGCATCCCGCCATTCTCAACCTGAATCAGGTAGAACTTGAACCGCTGCCCGAAGCTCTTGCGCCGACCGGTGAAACGGCCGGGCGCTATCGGCAGCGGATGGCCCGCGTCGGTCAGCAACTGGGTGCGCAAAAGCTTGGCTATCGCTTGTGCGTGCTGGAACCGGGGATGCGTGGCAGTCCGTTTCACAGTCATCGGGTCAATGAGGAAATGTTTTATGTGGTGGCCGGGGAAGGGGAGATCCGTCTCGGGGCCGAGCGTTTTCCCATCCGTGCGGGTGACGTGATCGCCTGCCCGCCGGGCGGTCCGGAAGCGGCACACCAGATCATCAATACCAGCACCGGCGAGCTGCGCTACCTGGCGGTCAGCACCCAGCAATCGCCGGAAATCTGCGAGTACCCTGATTCTGGCAAATACGCGGTGATGGACGACTTCAAGGTCGATGCCGAGGGCAATGCGTCGGGCTTCGTCGCCATTGCCCGGCCGTCTGACGGCGTGGATTACTGGGACGGCGAGTAGGTACGCCACTCGCCAAATGTGCCGTCGGTTTATTCGAGCCGTGCCAGCCGCTCTTCCAGCGCCGCAATGCGCGCCTCCAGCTCTTCGATCCGCTCCACGGAAACACCGCTGCCGGCCCCACGCTCGACCGGATTTTGCCGCGCCGCGAGGATCGCTTCGATATCCGCCGGATCACCCAGCGCATGCATATAGCGATCCTCCCGCTGCCCGGCCTGCCGCGGAATCAGCAACGCTAGACCGCGAGCAATCAACCGTTCAAGTTGATGCACGACCTGTTCGGCATCTTCGAACTCATGCATGCGGCCGCTGCGGGTCAGCAGTTCGTTGACCGTCTGCGGACCTCGCAGAAACAGCAGTCCCGTCAGAATCACCTGTGCCGGCACCAGCTCCAGGGCCTTGTCGACCTTGTGTTCCCAGCGATCGGCCCGGCTGCCCATCACCAGTCTGGTAAACCCGCGACCTTCGAGGGCGCGCAGGCTCTGGCCGACCTGGCCCTGGGTGAGGTTCATCACCGGTTCGCGGCTGGTTTTCTGGTTGCAGGCAATCACCAGGGCATTGAGGGTCAGCGGATAGGTTTCCGGGCTGGTGGCCTGTTTCTCGATCAACGAACCGAGAATGCGGATTTCCGTGCTGTTCAGGCGTGGTTCGTCGAAAGTCGTTTCTTGCTCAGTGCTCATGATGCTGCGTCCTTACCCCGGTTCATAGTCTTCTCCTGCTGGCATGCACTTTAGATTGGCGCGCGCCAATGGCAAATGAATTCGTCGCGCCAACCGACAATGGTCATAAAAGCTACATCAATCCATAACGCTATTTTTACATTCCGGCGGGCACCGTATGCAGGGCCGCGAAATGACGGCTGCGCCTGAC
Source organism: Pseudomonas sp. NFX71 (assembly GCF_048079215.1). NCBI lineage: Bacteria > Pseudomonadati > Pseudomonadota > Gammaproteobacteria > Pseudomonadales > Pseudomonadaceae > Pseudomonas > Pseudomonas sp. NFX71. Next base: position 4,033,191 of record NZ_CP182230.1, read on the forward strand.
AGGCGCGGCGTCAGAACGTATCGACGACGTCACTGGCCTTACTGACTGCAACCTGGAGCAAGGCATGACGCTGAGATTGGGAACGACCCGTAATAATGCGCTGATCAGCGCGTGTCTGCCATGACCGTGCTGGTCACCGGCGCCGCCGGTTTCATCGGTTTTCATACGGTCAAGCGCTTGTGTGAGCAAGGTCTTGAAGTGGTCGGCATCGATAATCTCAACGACTACTACAGCGTGGAACTCAAACACGCCCGGCTCAAGGAGCTGCGTGCCTTGTCGGGCTTTCAGTTCCAGACGCTGGATATCGTCGACAAGCCTGCGCTATTGGCATTGTTCCAGAAGCACGACTTCACAGAAGTGATCCACCTGGCCGCCCAGGCCGGCGTTCGCTATTCGCTGGACAACCCGGACGTGTATGCGCAATCGAACCTGACGGGGTTTCTGAATGTGCTGGAAGCCTGCCGACACCATCGCCCCGAGCATCTGATCTATGCCTCGAGCAGCTCGGTGTACGGCACCAACAGCAAAATGCCGTTCTGCGTCGAAGATGCCGTCGATCATCCGGTTTCGCTGTACGCCGCGACCAAGCGCGCCAATGAGCTGATGGCCCACAGCTACTGCCATCTGTATGGAATCAAGGCCAGCGGCCTGCGCTTCTTTACCGTATACGGACCTTGGGGTCGCCCTGACATGGCGCTGTTCAAGTTCACCGAAGCGATCCTCAACGACAGGCCGATCGAACTCTACAACCAGGGCTTGATGTCGCGGGATTTCACCTACATCGATGACATCGTCGAAAGCATCGCGCGCCTGCGTCCACGTCCGCCGTTGCCGGAGTCGGCTGGCGAGGGCATCAACCGGATTTTCAATATCGGACGCGGCATGCCTGTGGCACTGCTGGATTTCGTCGATTGTCTGGAGTCGGCCCTGGACCGGCAAGCCCGGCGCAATTTGCTGCCGATGCAGGCGGGCGATGTGCTCAAGACCTGGGCAGACGTGTCGGCATTGGCGCAATGGGTCGATTTTCTTCCGCAGGTGTCGGTCGAGACCGGCGTTGCGCAATTCGTGAAGTGGTATCGCCACTTTTATCAGATTTGAAACATTGGCCCTCGATCATGAAAAATCCAGGGAAACAGGGGCCTCTATGAGCCAAGACCTATTTGTATCGGTGCTGATTCCGGCCAAGAACGAAGCAAGCAATCTCACCACGCTGCTGGAAGAAATCCGCATCGCACTGGCGGATGAAGCGTACGAAGTCATCGTTGTCGACGATGGCAGCACTGACGCCACCTTGCAGGCATTGCGCAACACCCGGCACAGCGGCCTGAGCACGTTGCGCATTCTGCGGCATGAGCATTCGCTGGGGCAGAGTACTTCGCTCTACCATGCCGCGCTCGCTGCCCGGGGCCAATGGCTGGCCACCCTCGATGGCGACGGTCAAAACGACCCGGCGGACATCCCCGGCATGCTGGCACTGGTGCGCAGTGAGCGCGCAGGCGTCGACCTGCAATTGGTGGCCGGGCATCGGGTCAACCGCCGCGACACCGCGAGCAAGCGCTGGGCTTCGCGGTTTGCCAACGGCATACGCCGGCGCATGCTCAAGGACCAGACGCCGGACACTGGTTGCGGGCTGAAACTGATCCAGCGCGCGGCGTTTCTGCGTTTGCCGTATTTCGACCATATGCACCGCTACATTCCTGCGCTGATCCAGCGCCACAACGGCCGCATGATCACCCACCCGGTCAACCACCGATCGCGCACGGCCGGGGTTTCCAAGTACGGCAACATTGACCGTGCGCTGGTGGGGGTTCTCGACCTGATCGGTGTCTGGTGGCTGATCCGGCGCACGCGTCTGAATACCCAAGCGCAGGAGATCGACGGATGAACCTGTCCCGCGAAACCCTGTGGCTGGTGGTCGGTTTCAGTGGCCAGATCGCCTTCACCGGACGCTTCGTCCTGCAGTGGCTGTACAGCGAATACAAAAAACGCAGCGTGATCCCGGTGAGCTTCTGGTACCTGAGCATCATCGGCAGCACGCTGTTGTTCGCCTATGCGATTTACCGGCAGGACCCGGTGTTCATCGCCGGCCAGGCGTTCGGCTCCATCGTTTACTTGCGCAACCTGCAATTGATTGCCCGCAGCAAAACCGTGAAGGACTGACCCATGCGCCGAACCCTGTCACCCGGCGTCGAATGCCTGGGGCTGATGCTGCTTGCTCTGTTGTTGGTTGGCGCGGGACTGGGATTGCGCCAGCCGCAGAATGTCGATGAAGAACGCTTCCTCGGTGTGGCGCTGGAGATGCTGCACAACGGTTCGTGGTTGATTCCCCATCGCGCCGCGGAGATTTACGGCGATAAACCCCCAATATTCATGTGGACCGTGGCGTTTTTCACCTGGATCACCGGGATGCCCGCCATTGCCCTGTATATTCCGGGGCTGCTGTCCGCTACTTCGGTCACGGCCATGCTCTACGACCTGGGCCGCCGACTCTGGAACCGGCGAGCCGGTCGAACGGCGGCGCTGTTGTACCTGGCGACCTATCAGACGTACAGCATTCTGCGCACCGGCCAGATCGACAGTTTTCTGATTCTGTTCACTTCGCTGGGCCTGTATGGCCTGGCCCGTCATCTGCTGCTCGGGCCTGCCTGGCGCTGGTTTTACGCCGGATGCGCCGCCATGGGGATCGGCGTGATCACTAAAGGGGTCGGCTTCGTGCCGGCCTTGATGCTGATTCCGTATGCCTACGCGGTGCGCAAAGGCTGGCCCGGTGTGGTGGCGATGCCGGGCGAGGCGCGCAAATGGTGTATGGGTGTTGTGGTGGTGCTGGGCGCGGTTGCCATCTGGCTGCTGCCCTTGGCGCTGTCCATCGCGCTCAATGGCGGCGCTGACGAGATCGCCTATGCGCGGGAAATCCTGCTGCGCCAGACGGCGGGGCGCTATGCCGCAGCCTGGGACCATCGCGAGCCGTTCTGGTATTTCTTCATCAGCGTTATTCCGCAATATTGGCTGCCGTTGGTACTCGCGTTGCCATGGCTGATTCCCGCCTGGGGCCGGCAATTGCGCAAGCGCGACGGTCGAGTGCTGGTGCTGCTGGGGTGGGTGCTGCTGGTCGTGCTTTTTTTCTGCCTGAGCAGCGGCAAGCGCAAGTTGTACATCTACCCGGCATTACCGGGGCTGGTGTTGATTGCCGCGCCGCTGATGCCGTGGCTGTTCAAGCGCTGGTTCCGTCGACGCCTGCTCGGCTGGCGGATATTTCAGGGGGTGGCCGTGACCTGGTTTGCGCTGTGGTTCGCCCGCGGTTTCATCGAGCCGGTCAAGGACGGTGCCAATCCCCACGAGGCGTTGATGGCGCAGGCGGCGGCCATGACCCAGGGCGCCGACCTGGTGTTGGTCAATTGGCGTGAGGGCCATTGGTTGTTCGCAAGGCAGCCGATCGTGCATTTCGGAATGGCGGGTTCAACGGTCGAGCAGGCGGCGCGGTGGCTGCGCGAACATCCGCAGGCGTACGCGTTGGTCCCGGATGATCAGCTCGCCCAGTGTTTCAATTCTCAGGCCGCCCGCGAGCTGGGTGAAACCTCCCGGGCGCAGTGGTCGATCGTCGGTGCCGACGCCGATAACGGCAATTGTCATCCTGGCCCGCCCGGCCATATCTATCGCTTCACCTGGGACCGTGCATCGCTATAATCGACCCCACGTTTTACATCTGTCACCACACGAGACTGCCATGACCATTTCCCTGTATGACGCTTCCGTTCCGGTTTTCAAACAAATGCTCACTGCCCTGAGCGATGTTCTGAACAAGGCCGAAGCCCACGCTACCGCCAAGAACATTGACCCAAATGCTTTCCTGCAAGCCCGTCTGTTCCCTGACATGTTCCCGCTGGTGCGTCAGGTGCAGATCGCGGTGGATTTCGCCAAGGGTGTTTCTTCGCGTCTGGCCGAGATCGAAGTGCCGAAGTACGACGACACTGAAACCACCTTTGCCGAGTTGCAAGCGCTGCTGACCAAGGTTCTGGGTTACATCGGTGAGATCAAGCCTGAGCAGATCAACGGCAAGGAAGGCATCGAGATCGTTACTCGTCCAGGCACGCCGAAAGAGAAGCGCTTCAGCGGCCAGGCTTACTTGCTGAGCTACGGCTTGCCGCAGTTCTTCTTCCACGTCACCACCGCTTATGCACTGCTGCGCCACAACGGCGTGGAAGTGGGCAAGCGCGATTACATGGGCGCGTTCTAAACCGCCCGGGTACAAAAAAGCCCCCGCAGCCTCAGGTTGCGGGGGCTTTTTCATGTGTAGGGATTAGCGCATCACGCCAACTGCTGAACCTTCTCCTTCTCCTTCTCCCCCAAACAAGCCGCCGCCGTAAACAGCACATCAGTAGACGAATTCAACGCAGTCTCCGCCGAATCCTGCAACACCCCGATAATGAAACCGACCGCCACCACCTGCATGGCGATTTCACTGGGAATACCAAACAGACTGCACGCCAATGGAATCAGCAATAGCGAGCCACCCGCCACACCCGACGCACCGCAGGCACAAATCGCCGAAACGACGCTCAACAGAATGGCAGTCGGAATATCCACAGCGATACCCAGCGTATGCACAGCCGCCAGCGTCAACACGGTGATGGTGATCGCAGCACCCGCCATGTTGATGGTGGCGCCCAGCGGAATGGAAACCGAATAAGTGTCCTCGTGCAGCCCCAGACGCTTGCTCAGTTCCAGGTTGACCGGAATGTTCGCCGCCGAGCTGCGGGTAAAAAACGCCGTGATGCCGCTTTCACGCAGGCACATGAGCACCAGTGGATACGGGTTGCGACGCAGCTTCCAGAACACGATTACCGGGTTCATCACCAGCGCCACAAACAGCATGCAGCCCAGCAAAACCGCCAGCAGATGCGCGTAGCCGACCAAGGCACCAAAACCGGAAGTGGCAAGCGTCGATGCCACCAGGCCGAAAATCCCCAGCGGCGCGAAACGAATTACCAGGCGCACGATCAGGGTCACGCCGTTAGACAAATCGCCGAGCACTTCACGGGTGGTGTCACCGGCATGGCGAATGGCAATGCCCATGCCAATGGCCCACGCCAGAATGCCGATGAAGTTGGCATTCATCAGCGCGCTGACCGGGTTGTCCACCACGCTCAGCAACAGACTTTTCAGCACTTCACTGATACCGCCCGGCGCCGTCACCGCGACGTCGTGAGTGGCCAGCACCAGGCTCGACGGGAACATCATACTGGCCACGACCGCGACCACTGCGGCGGCAAACGTGCCGAGCAGGTACAGAAACAGAATCGGCCGGATGTGGGTTTCCTGGCCGTGCTTGTGGTTGGCGATCGACGCCATGACCAGCACGAACACCAGAATCGGCGCGACGGCTTTCAACGCCGAGACGAACACTTTGCCGATAAACGCGGTGGACTTCGCCACCTCGGGCGCAACCAGCGCCAGGGCAATCCCGGCGAGCAGGCCGATGATGATTTGCGAAACCAGGCTCAAGCGTTTCAAGCGTTGCAGTAACGAAGGGGATGAAGCGGTCATAACGGCATCTCTGATTTTATTAGGTGCGGGGTTGTCGCGACATCGGGGCCATTAAATGGGCGATGATCAGGGTGTACGAATCGCAGGGCGCGGACTTTATCACAGCGTCGTCGTCATCCTTCAGACCTGTGACGATCTGCCGCCCGCCGGTTAAACGCGAATTGCAGGTTCGTGCAACCCCCTTCGGAAACACTCTGTTAACATTGCGCATCCTCATTTTCATCTCTGCCAGTGGGCCTTCGGGCTATCGCTGGTGTCGCCGTTTTCTGGAGTTCTGCATGCTGTTGCCCATCCTTCTGTTGTCCGCTGCCGGTTTTACGGTGCTGACCACGGAATTCGTCATCGTCGGCCTGTTGCCGGCGATTGCCCGAGACCTCGAAGTCACCATCCCGCAAGCGGGTTTGCTGGTGACCTTGTTCGCCTTCACCGTCGCCGCGTTCGGGCCATTCCTGACTGCGTACTTCGCCCGATTCGAACGGCGCAAGCTGTTCATCTCGGTGTTGATCATGTTCGGCCTGGCCAACACCCTCGCAGCATTTGCGCCGAACATTTGGGTGATGGCCGTTGCGCGGTTGATCCCCGCGCTCGGGCTGCCGGTGTTCTGGGCGCTGGCCAGTGAGACGGCGGTGGACATCGTCGGGCCGGATTACGCAGGACGCGCCATCGCCAAGATCGGTTTTGGCATCGTCTGCGCCACGGTGTTTGGGATTCCGGTCGGCACACTGATTTCCGATGCATTCGGTTGGCGCAGTGCCTTCGGCATTTTGGCGGTCATCGCGTTTGCCAAGGCGTTGTTGCTGTTTATCTACTTGCCGAAAACCAGCCTGCACCAGCATCAGGTGAGTTTCCGTTCACAGTTCAAGATCCTGCGCAGTCCGCTGATGATTGGGCACGTGTTGCTGTCGATCCTGGTGTTCAGCGGCATGTTCACCGCTTACACCTACCTGGCTGACATCCTTGAGCGGTTGGCCGGTTTCAACGGCACGGTGGTGGGCTGGTGCCTGATGGGCTTCGGCGCAGTCGGCTTGATCGGCAACTCGTTGGGCGGTCGTGCGGTGGATCGTCATCCGCTGATCGCTTCCGTGACGTTCTGCGCCTTCATGATTGCCGGCATGGTGGCGCTGGTGCCGAACATTCATTCGCCACTGGGGCTGGCGGCCGCGATGGGGATCTGGGGAGTGACGCAGGCTGCGTTGTTCCTGGTCAGTCATGTGCGTTTGATGAAGGCAGCGCCCGAGGCGCCGGCCTTTGCCGCGTCGCTGAACATTGCCGGGGCCAACCTCGGGATCGGTTTGGGTGCGATGGTCGGCGGGCGCGTGATCGACAGCGTTGGCTTGGGCGGGCTTGGCTTTGCGGCGGCGGCTTTCATCCTGGCTTCGATTCTGCTGGCCATGGCGCTGATGACCTTCAAGCCCCGCGAAATCTGCGCCTGACACCTTACATCGCGGTGAACAGTTCGCGCCGGGCACCTTCGGTAATCGCAACGATGCCGGGGTGCTTGACCTTGCGTTCCACCGAAATGGCGTAGAACGATTCGGTCACGGCGTCGGTCTGGCCAATCAGTTCCACGCTGCATTGGCGTTTCACTTCATCGGCAATCACGCTCGGGCCGATGAAAATCCCGCTGCCGGATTGGCCAAACGCCTGCATCAGGGCGCTGTCATCGAACTCGCCGACGATGCGCGGCTGGATCTGTTGCTCGGCAAACCAGCGCTGCAAGCGACTGCGCACCACGGTTTCCGGTCCCGGGATCAGCAGTGGCGCGCCGTGCAGGCTGCGGGGGAAATCCTGGCCGTACTGTGCCGCCAGTTCAGGGGTGGCGAAGAAGCTGATCCCGCATTCCCCGAGTTTCTGGCTGTAGCCCTTGATGTCCAGGTGCGACGGCATCGGGCTGTCGGAGATCACCAGGTCGAGGCGCTGAATCGCCAGGTCGGCGAGCAAGCGTTCGAGTTTGTCCTCGCGACAGGTGATACGCAGCGGCTCGCTCAACTCCATGGTTGGTGCAATCAGGCGATAAACGATGGATTTGGGCACAACGTCGGCCACTCCGACCCGAAACAGAATCTGCTGCTCGTTGGGTTGCGCCCGCAACATCAACTCCAGTTCGCCGCCGAGCTGAAACATCTGTTCGGCGTAGGGCAGGGCCTGACGCCCGGCTTCGGTGAGCTCCAACTGTCGGCCAACCCGGCGAAACAATTCGATGCCATACGTTTGTTCGAGCAAGGATATCTGCCCGCTGATGGTCTGCGGCGTCAGGTTCAGTTGCTCGCAGGCACGGACGATGCTGCCGGTCTTGGCCACCACCCAGAAATAATGCAGTTGTCGATAGTTGAGCATGGCGACCTACAGTTCGTTAAAACCGAAGTATAACCGCCAAAAATACGAATTTTCCTGAAGTGTTTGCCTCCCTAGAATGCCTCGCTATCAACGGGCCATCGTTTCGGCCTGTTCGGTTCTATCGAGGAAAGCATCATGAAGCTTAAAACCACGGCACTGCTGATCGCGTCTTTACTGATATTGGCCGGTTGCGACCAGGCTGAAAAAAGCGCTCAGCAACTGATGGGCAAGGCTGCCGAATCCGCCAAGCAGGCGATTGACGACACCCACAAGGCCGCCGAGCAAGCGATCAGCGATGCCACCGGCGGGCTGATCAGCAAGAAAGAACCATCGGGCGACGACAAAGAGAAATCCGAATCTTCGTCCCAGGAAATCTAAACCGTCTTAAACGAGTCAGGACTGACCCATGGAATACCTTTTAGAACTTGCTGCAAGCCCCACCGCCTGGGTTGCCCTGGCTACGTTGGTGGTGATGGAAATCGTGCTCGGCATCGACAACCTGATCTTCATCTCGATCCTGACCAATAAACTGCCGGAGCAGCATCGGCAGAAAGCGCGGCGCATTGGTATCGGCATGGCGCTGATCCTGCGACTGGCACTGCTGAGCACCATCGCGTTCATCGTCCAGTTGACTGAGCCTGTGATCGAGATCCTCGGCCACGCGTTCTCCTGGAAAGACATGATCCTGATCGCCGGTGGCCTGTTCCTGTTGTGGAAAGCGACCACCGAAATCCACCACAGCATGGACCCTGCGCCGGATGATCCGAAGTCGGCCACCTCGACCGTGACCCTGGGCTTTGCCGCAGCGATCGGTCAGATCCTGATGCTGGACATGGTGTTCTCCATCGACAGCATCATTACCGCTGTCGGCATGACCGAGCATTTGCCGATCATGATCATCGCGGTGGTGGTGTCGGTGCTGGTGATGTTGCTCGCGGCGGACCCGTTGGCCAAGTTCATCAACGACAACCCGACAGTGGTGATGCTGGCGCTGGGCTTCCTGATCATGATTGGCATGACGCTGATCGCCGAAGGCTTCGGCGCCCACGTACCGAAAGGCTATGTCTACGCGGCCATGGCGTTCTCGGCCACGATCGAGGGCTTGAACATGATGTCCCGGCGGGCCAAGCAGAAGCGCATCGCCGCTGAAGCGTAACCTGCGATAAACAAAAGGCCGCCTGCGCTCGCAAGAGCTCAGGCGGCCTTTTTTTTTGTTCGGGCCGTTTGAATGCGCGGGTCAATGTGCCGTCGCGTGGCGGGGAGCCGGTTTATCGGTCTTCGCTACCTGAAGGGGGTGGGCAGGGTGATGGTGCCGGCGCGTAATTCGCAGGACGCCCCACAACATGGCGGCGGCAACGGCCAGCCAGCCGGAAATCAACATGATTATGGTCATTGTCAGGCTCATCGGTGCCTCCTCTTTGCCCTGCTGCGGGCACACACTCTCTGCAAGTGACAGTCTAGTCGCTGCCATGTTTCAGGCTATTGACCAAAGGTCGCCTTCATCAACCAGTTCGCTCTATCGAATGCACTGAACTGCCGGTTAAGGCTATACCGCTGCTGCGTGGCGTCCTATGATCGACGGCCAGGCCGGGAGCAGAATGACGGCGATTGAACAACGGAGTGATGAGGGTGCGGGTAATGTCGCGAATTCGAATGGCAGCACTGATTGCCGGTTGTGTTGCGGGTCTGGCCGGCTGCGCGGGAAGCGTTGCGCCTGAGGTCAAGCGGCTGCCGGAACGGGTTGAGCTCAGCGGCACGTTCTACCGCGGGCAAGATTATCAAAGCGGACCTCAGGTCCTGGCGAGCATGCTGTCGCAACAGGGCATTGTGATTACACCGGGTTTGCTCGAAAAACCCCTGCACGTACCGGGCGCCGAAGCGCAATTGCAACAGAACATGCAAAACCTCGCCCGCGAGTACGGCATGGTCGTTTATCCCCTCGACAGCCATTTGCCTGCGCTGCTGACCCAGGTCGCGGCAGGCTATCCGGTGATGGTGCGTTTCACCGAGGGCTCGGCCTTTTGGGCGGAACCGCGTTACGCGATTCTCGCCGGGTACAACCGTCAGAAGCGGACCGTCCTGCTGCGCGCCGGGATGAATCGTCGGGAATTGATGAGCTTCGGTTCGTTTGAGTCGGCTTTCAAGGACGCCGGCGGTTGGGCGGTGCTGATCCAGAAACCGAACCAGATTCCGGCCAATGTCGATCAGCAACGCTGGTTGAAAGCGGCGAGTGACCTGGCTCAGGCCGGTCAGGAGCAAGCGGCGGCTCGTGCGAAGAAGGCACTGGGCGCTCAGTAGCTTTCCGTTCGTCATCTGCATTGCACTGCTGCGCGCGGTTGGCCTCTGAGGAATAAGGGCCCGGATTTTTCCGGGCCAGTTCCAAGGAGGCATTCATGACAAATCCCACTGCACCCACCGGCCCGCACTCGTCTGAGCATTCATCAGGCGACGAGTTGGGTTTTGACCCTGATTCGCCGGACCTCGCCGATCCGCAGGTCGATCCTGTCGGCCCGGCCAAGGCGCCCAAGGATGTAAAGCCTGGCGAGGATACCAAGGCCCCCGCGAAACCTTACGACCCGCTGGCAAATCTGAAACCCTGACGTTCAGTGCGAGGTGTATATGTCGACCGATTCGAGTTTTGACGACAAGCGTCCGGACAGTGTTCCCACCACCCCCGAAGACGACATTGATCCGGTGATGGACCCTGACAGCCCGATGCGCGACCCATTGGCCAGGCCTGTGGTGGTGCCGACCGAACATCCGCAGGGCAGAAGGGATCCGAGTGCCGGCGATGGCATTCCGGATGACGACCAGATGCCGCTGCCGAATGATTAACGCGTGTGTCTAGTCCTGAAATAGGTTTACACCTGTTTCACCCTAACGCCCGATGCACCGCATCGGGCGTTTTGTATTTTAAAGAGAGGTGCGGCCGCTCCTGGTTGTAGATCGTGACGGCCTCTCGCACCATCTGTGTGGCCTGCGCAAAATCCGCAGGTCGGTGGATCAAGAACTCTGTTTTCAAGATGCCGTTGACCCGCTCTGCCAAGGCGTTTTGGTAGCAGTCGTAGCCGTCGGTCATCGAGCAAGTGATGCCATGCTTTGCGTGCATTTCTTGATAAAGGGCCGAGCAGTACTGGGCGCCTCGATCCGAGTGATGGACTAGTTTCTGAACGCTTCGACGTCGCTTCAAAGCCATTCGAAAGGCTTGCACCACGGAGTCGGTGTGCAGACTTTCATGCACGTGATAGCCGACTATTTTTCTCGAAAAGACATCCGTCACTAAACTCAAATAGGCAACGCCATCACGGGTAGGCAGGTACGTAATATCGGCCACCCAGACCTGTTCTGGGCCGGTAGCGACTATTTGTTCCGGGCTTGGTTTCAGCAGATTGGGGTGTCGGCGGAAGCGATGATGGCTGTCGGTCGTCTTGTGATACGCCCGTTTTCTGCGGACCAACTGGCGGCTTTCCCGCAAAACCGCGAACAAACGATCCCGGCCAACATGGAGCTCCTGTTGCTCACGCTGCTCATGCATCATCGAATGCAGCTTGCGAGTGCCGATGCACGGTTGGCGAACACGGACCTTCTCTACAAACGTTATGAGCTGCTGATCCTGGTCGGCCCGAGCCCTGTAGACCCGGTTGCGTTTGTAATAGGCCTGACGGCTTATTCCCATAAATTGGCAAGCCCTGCTGACACTCAGGGTTTGGGTTTGCGCAACGACTTGCCGGGTCGCTTTTTTACGACAGATACGCCGTAGTCATTTTTCAGAACATCGACCACGGCTTCAAAGAATTGGGCTTTCTGAGTTGCCAGCGCCAGTTGTTCTTCGAGTTCTTTGATTCTTTGCTCGGGAGTCAGTGGCAAGGTTGGCTCGTCCATAGGTCTGATCCTCTGGGAACGAATGGAGGCGCCTTGGCTCCAGTCCTGGCGACCATGTTTGCGTAACCAAACCAGCACCGTCGACCGACCCTGAATCCCATAGCGCCGCTGAGCCTCTTTATAACTCAACTCGCCTTTTTCGACCTGGTGGACAACCGATAATTTAAAAGCCAGTGTGTAATCACGCTGACTGCGCTTCGTGCCCGTATCCATTGCACCTTCCTGAAAAGAAGTCAGAAGGTGTAAACCTTATTCAGGACGGGACAGTGGACGAAAAAAAGCCCCGACTGATCGGGGCTTTTGCTGTCAGCGTCGTTACTTCGAGGCTTCAACCACACCGCTCTGACGGTGCTTGAGGTTCTTTTCCGATTTGTATTGCAGGGCCACGGAAGGAACGTCGGCGCCCTTGCCGGTCTCGACCCAGTTGCGAATGCGACTGGCATCGGCAAAGTGCGTGTACTTGCCGAAGGCGTCGAGAATCACCAGCGCCACCGGACGATTGCCCATGCTGGTCACCAGCACGAGACAATGGCCGGCCTCGTTGGTGAAGCCGGTTTTCGTCAGCTTGATGTCCCAGTTCGGCTTGCCGACCAAATGGTCGGTATTGCGGAAGCCCAGGCTGTAGTTGGGTTTGCGGAACGAGACGGTTTTTTCCTTGGTGGTGCTCAACTCGGTCAATAACGGATACTTGTGCGCGGCGATCAGCAATTTGCTCAGGTCGCGGGCGGTAGAGACGTTACGAGGGGAGAGGCCGGTTGGTTCGACGAAGTGGGTGCTGGTCATGCCCAACGCCTTGGCCTTGGCGTTCATCGCGGCAATGAATGCGACATAGCCGCCCGGATAGTGGTGGGCCAGGCTTGCGGCGGCGCGGTTTTCCGAGGACATCAGGGCGATCAGCAGCATTTCCCGGCGCGGCAATTCGCTTTTGAGTTTCACCCTGGAAAATACGCCTTTCATTTCTGGCGTATCGCTGATGTTGATATTGATGTACTCGTCCATGTTCTGCCTGGCTTCGACCACCACGAGACCGGTCATCAATTTGCTGACGGAGGCGATAGGGACAACCACATCGGGGTTGCTGGCATAGATGACTTTGTTGGTCTGCATATCCAGCAGCAACGAGCTGCCGGAAGCCAGCTTGAGTTGTTTCGTATCTCGAGGTGCCGCGGTGGTATCGGCAGCATTGACCGTTGGCGTGATGAACGTCCCTGTAATTGCAAAAAATAGGCTCAGGATGGAAAGACGGATTTTCACGCTGGCAGACTCATAAGGTGTGGATTTGCCGTTCTGTAACGGGCTGTTTCTTGAAAACCGACGCATTTTAGGAGTATGGCTGAAGAACTGTCGATGGTTGTTCAATCAACCGGTGAAAGTCCTTGAACCCCCCCACAAAACAGCGGGTTTCCGGCGAATGGTAGCGTTCATTCTCCGGGCAAAAAGAACCCCGCCATTGGCGGGGTTCTTTTGTTCATCGCTGATGCTCAAGCGTGAACTCAGCTGTGCAGGGTTTCTGCCGCGTACAGCGTGTTTTCCAGCAGGCAGGCGCGGGTCATCGGGCCCACGCCACCAGGTACTGGCGTGATCCAGCCAGCGCGGGGCAGGGCGGTTTCGTAGATGACATCGCCGACCAGTTTGCCGTCTTCCTGACGGTTGATGCCGACGTCGATCACGATGGCCCCTTCCTTGATCCACTCACCCTTGACCAGGCCCGGTTTGCCGGCAGCGACAACCACCAGATCGGCGCGACCGACGTGGCCCGCCAGATCCTTGGTGAAACGGTGGGTGACAGTCACGGTGCAACCGGCCAGCAGCAATTCCATTGCCATCGGACGGCCAACAATGTTGGAGGCGCCGACAACCACGGCGTCCATCCCGTAAAGATCGGCACCGGTGCTTTCCAGCAGTGCCATGATCCCTTTTGGCGTGCACGGGCGCAGCAGCGGAATACGCTGGGCGAGGCGGCCGACGTTATAAGGATGGAAGCCGTCGACGTCTTTGTCCGGACGGATGCGCTCCAGCAATTTGGAAGCATCCAGGTGTTCAGGCAAAGGCAGCTGAAGCAGAACGCCGTCGATTGCCGGGTCGTCGTTCAGGCGATCGATCAGATCGGTCAGCGCTTCTTGAGTGGTTTCGGAAGGCAGGTCGTAGGCTTGGGAAATGAAGCCGACCTCTTCACAGTCTTTACGCTTGTGCGAGACATAAACCTGAGAGGCGGGATCGCTGCCGACCAGGATCACCGCGAGGCCCGGCGTGCGCAGGCCTTGCTGGCGACGCTCGGTAACGCGTTTGGCGATCTGCTGGCGCAGGCTGGCGGCGATCGATTTGCCGTCGATTAGTTGTGCAGTCATTGCGCGTGATTAACCATCGAGAGGGGAAAAAAAGAGAACGCATTCTCGCATGTCATGAGGTGAGGGCAAAGGCGCTTGGTCTGCAAATTCCCCTAACCCCTTTAATTAAATGAATTTTTTTTAAAAAGGATTTGACGACCCCCGGGGGGCTCTATACTATTCGTCGCACTTGTCGGGCACAGCCTAGCACTGGTTAAGAAGGCTGCGCGGAATTACGGTTCTGCAAAGCTGAAAAGCACTTAGTTTGTAGTCCTCCAAGAGTACAGATTAATAAGGCGCCCGTAGCTCAGCTGGATAGAGCATCCGCCTTCTAAGCGGATGGTCGCAGGTTCGAGTCCTGCCGGGTGCGCCATTAGGCAGCTTTGGCACAAGTAGCGCGATATGGTGGGCGTAGCTCAGTTGGTAGAGCACGGGATTGTGACTCCCGTTGTCGTGGGTTCGATCCCCATCGTCCACCCCATATTTCGAAAGGCGCCAGATTAACAGTCTGGCGCCTTTGCTTTAACGGCTATACGCGGATGTGGTGGAATTGGTAGACACACTGGATTTAGGTTCCAGCGCCGCGAGGCGTAAGAGTTCGAGTCTCTTCATCCGCACCAAATAAAGCTTCTCTCATGCCGGTTGGCCTGGTTGGAGCTCAACAAAGAAGTTGTTTGGCTTTTTTGTTACGCAATATGGTGGGCGTAGCTCAGTTGGTAGAGCACGGGATTGTGACTCCCGTTGTCGTGGGTTCGATCCCCATCGTCCACCCCATATTTCGAAAGGCGCCAGATTTAACAGTCTGGCGCCTTTTTTGTTTCAGTGTTTTGAGTATCGGCGGCTGCGGTTCCGGGTCGCAAGGGCAGGGCGTTTCGTCGTATTTATGTTTCTCGATGATGCCGCGTTGCCCGCCGGCCTTGCTTGCAGGGTTGGCTGTCAGGGCGATGATCGGCAACCGCTTCTATATATAGAAGGGTTGGCGCAGAGCCTTGGCGTGATGGGTTGTATTTGCCACCGGGGCGAGATGCATTCGTGCATTCGTCCCTCTAAATTGCCTGCTGCGTTTTTACCCGTTTTCAGTAGGGTGACTTCTTGAGTTTGACCTACTAGAATGCATGCCCTTGATTCTGGGGTCGGAAACGGCCGGCCAACGTCTGTGCAACGAGGAATATCCATGCAAGTTTCTGTTGAAAATACTTCTGCTCTTGAGCGCCGCATGAGCATCACCGTGCCGGCTGAGCGCATCGAGACTCAGGTCAACAAGCGTCTGCAGCAGACCGCCCAAAAGGCCAAGATCGCTGGTTTCCGTCCGGGCAAAGTGCCAATGAGCGAAATCAAGCGCCGTTTTGGTGCTGATGCGCGTCAGGAAGCTGTCGGCGACGTCATCCAGTCCTCGTTCTACGAAGCTGTTGTCGAGCAAAAGCTGAACCCGGCTGGCGCTCCTTCCATCGAGCCAAAATCCCTGGAAGCTGGCAAAGACCTGGAATACGTCGCGATTTTCGAAGTGTTCCCTGAGTTCACCGTTGCCGGTTTCGAAGGCATCACCGTAGAGCGCCTGAGCGCTGACGTGGCTGACGCTGACCTGGACAAAATGCTGGACGTCCTGCGCAAGCAGAACACCCGTTTCGAAGTGGCCGATCGCGCTGCCCAGAACGATGACCAGCTGAACATCGATTTCGTCGGCAAGGTCGACGGTGAAGTGTTCGCTGGCGGTTCCGCCAAAGGTACTCAGCTGGTCCTGGGTTCCGGCCGCATGATTCCTGGTTTTGAAGACGGTCTGGTTGGCGCTAAGGCCGGCGAAGAGCGCGTTCTGAACCTGACGTTCCCAGAGGACTATCAGAACCTCGACCTGGCAGGCAAAACCGCCGAGTTCACCGTGACCGTGAACACTGTTTCCGAGCCGAAACTGCCAGAACTGAACGAAGAATTCTTCGCTCAATTCGGCATCAAGGAAACCGGTCTGGAAGGCTTCCGCGCCGAAGTTCGCAAGAACATGGAGCGTGAACTGCGTCAGGCGATCAAATCCAAGGTCAAGAATCAGGTAATGGACGGTCTGCTGTCCACCAACCCGATTGAAGTGCCAAAGGCTCTGCTGTCCAACGAAGTTGACCGTCTGCGCGTGCAGGCTGTTCAGCAGTTCGGCGGCAACATCAAGCCAGACCAACTGCCGGCCGAGCTGTTTGAAGAACAAGCCAAGCGCCGCGTTGTACTGGGTCTGATCGTGGCTGAAGTGGTCAAGCAATTCGACCTCAAGCCTGACGAAGCTCGCGTTCGCGAAATGATTCAGGAAATGGCTTCGGCTTATCAAGAGCCTGAGCAGGTTGTGTCCTGGTACTACAAGAACGACCAGCAACTGAACGAAGTCCGTTCGGTTGTGCTGGAAGAACAAGTTGTGGATACTGTTCTGCAGAAAGCTAGCGTGACCGACAAATCGGTCTCTTACGAAGAAGCAGTCAAGCCGGTAGAAGCTCCACAAGCCGACTGATCGTTTTTGCGGTAGGAACTACACACCATAAGCCAGCCTTCGTGCTGGCTTATGCGTATTCAAGACATAACTATTTGGGAGTGACTGCAGAGCATGTTCCGTAATTCGTATATTCAGCAGAACTCTGATATCCAGGCCGCAGGCGGCCTGGTCCCGATGGTTGTCGAGCAGTCCGCTCGTGGCGAGCGCGCCTACGATATTTACTCGCGTCTTCTCAAGGAGCGAGTGATCTTTCTGGTTGGTCCGGTAGAGGACTACATGGCCAACCTGATTTGTGCGCAACTGCTGTTCCTTGAAGCGGAAAACCCGGACAAGGACATCCATCTCTATATCAACTCCCCGGGCGGTTCGGTGACGGCGGGCATGTCGATCTACGACACCATGCAGTTCATCAAGCCAAACGTGTCGACCACCTGTATCGGTCAAGCGTGCAGCATGGGCGCGTTCCTGCTGACGGCCGGTGCTCCGGGCAAGCGTTTCTGCCTGCCGAACTCGCGTGTGATGATTCACCAGCCACTGGGCGGTTTCCAGGGCCAGGCATCGGATATCGAAATCCATGCCAAGGAAATCCTCTTCATTCGCGAGCGTCTCAACACGCTGATGGCCAAGCATAGCGGGCGCACGCTCGAAGAAATCGAGCGCGATACCAACCGCGACAATTTCATGAGCGCAGAAGCCGCGCGTGAGTACGGCTTGATCGATGAAGTGATCACCCAGCGCCCCGCTTAAAATAAGCAGCTCAAAATAAGGTGGGTCGGCTGGTCCGATCACCAGCGGGCTTGAAAAAGCCCGCAATAGCCTTCATCTTGTGTTGCAAGCCTATCGGATTTGGATCGAACGAATGACTGACACCCGCAACGGCGAGGACAACGGCAAGCTGCTCTATTGCTCCTTCTGTGGCAAAAGCCAGCATGAAGTGCGCAAATTGATTGCCGGCCCCTCGGTCTTTATCTGCGACGAGTGCGTCGACCTGTGCAATGACATCATCCGAGAGGAGGTGCAGGAAGCCCAGGCTGAAAGCAGCGCGCATAAATTGCCTTCGCCTAAAGAAATCAGCGGCATCCTTGATCAGTACGTGATTGGTCAGGAGCGTGCGAAAAAGGTTCTGGCCGTAGCGGTGTACAACCACTACAAACGCCTGAACCAGCGTGACAAAAAGAATGACGACGTCGAACTCGGCAAAAGCAACATCTTGCTGATCGGCCCGACAGGCTCGGGTAAAACCCTGCTTGCCGAAACACTGGCCCGCTTGTTGAATGTTCCGTTCACCATCGCCGACGCAACCACCCTCACCGAGGCGGGTTACGTGGGTGAAGACGTCGAGAACATCATTCAGAAGCTGCTGCAGAAGTGCGATTACGACGTGGAAAAAGCCCAGATGGGCATTGTCTACATCGATGAGATCGACAAGATCTCGCGCAAGTCTGACAACCCGTCGATCACCCGGGACGTTTCCGGTGAAGGCGTGCAGCAGGCCCTGCTCAAGTTGATCGAAGGCACGGTCGCTTCTGTTCCGCCCCAAGGTGGTCGCAAGCATCCGCAGCAGGAATTCCTTCAGGTCGACACCCGTAACATCCTGTTCATCTGTGGCGGTGCGTTCTCCGGTCTGGAAAAGGTTATTCAAAACCGTTCCACCAAGGGCGGCATCGGTTTCAACGCAGAAGTGCGCAGCAAGGAAGAAGGCAAGAAAGTCGGTGAATCCCTGCGTGAAGTCGAGCCTGACGATCTGGTCAAGTTCGGTCTGATCCCGGAATTCGTCGGTCGTCTGCCGGTCCTTGCCACGCTGGACGAGCTTGATGAAGCTGCATTGATGCAGATCCTCACCGAGCCGAAAAATGCTCTGACCAAGCAGTATGCCAAGTTGTTCGAGATGGAAGGTGTGGACCTGGAATTCCGGGCCGACGCGCTGAAATCGGTCGCCAAACGTGCCCTGGAACGCAAAACCGGTGCCCGTGGACTGCGTTCGATTCTCGAAGGTGTATTGCTCGACACTATGTATGAAATCCCCTCGCAGTCCGAGGTGAGTAAAGTAGTGATCGATGAAAGCGTTATAGAAGGCAAGTCCAAGCCACTGTATATCTACGAAAACAGTGAGCCGGCTGCCAAGGCCGCGCCAGACGCTTAAGCGTCACGCAGCTGGAATAAAGAAGGGGCCTTCGGGCCCCTTTGCTTTTTGCGCGTTTTAACCCTGTCTTTGCGCTTGTTTTTTTTGAAGGCAGCCCCCATCTTGGTTTCAAGCTTACTTCCATCTGTTTACGGCCTTATGGCCGCCGTAGAGGCGAAATCATGAAGACAACCATCGAATTGCCTCTCCTGCCATTGCGTGATGTTGTGGTTTATCCGCACATGGTTATCCCGCTGTTCGTGGGGCGCGAGAAATCCATCGAAGCCCTCGAGGCTGCGATGACGGGCGACAAGCAGATCCTTCTGCTGGCTCAGAGAAATCCTGCTGACGATGATCCCGGTGAAGATGCACTCTATCGCGTAGGTACGATTGCTACCGTTCTGCAGCTGCTCAAGCTGCCTGACGGCACGGTCAAGGTTCTGGTCGAAGGTGAGCAGCGGGGCGCTGTGGAGCGCTTCAGCGAAGTGGACGGCCACTGCCGTGCCGAAGTCTCATTGATCGACGAAGTCGACGCGCCTGAACGCGAGTCGGAAGTGTTTGTCCGCAGCCTGCTGGCTCAGTTCGAACAATATGTGCAGCTGGGCAAGAAAGTCCCCGCTGAGGTCCTGTCGTCGCTCAACAGCATCGACGAGCCAGGCCGCCTGGTCGACACCATGGCCGCACATATGGCCCTGAAAATCGAGCAGAAGCAGGAAATCCTCGAAATCATCGATTTGTCGGCCCGGGTCGAGCACGTCCTGGCGTTACTGGATGCCGAGATCGATCTGCTGCAAGTCGAAAAACGCATTCGCGGCCGCGTCAAAAAACAAATGGAGCGCAGCCAGCGCGAGTACTACCTGAATGAGCAGATGAAGGCCATTCAGAAAGAACTCGGCGACAGCGACGAAGGCCACAATGAAATCGAAGAGCTGAAAAAGCGCATCGATGCTGCTGGCCTGCCGAAAGATGCCCTGGCCAAGGCCCAGGGCGAACTGAACAAGCTGAAACAGATGTCGCCAATGTCCGCGGAAGCCACCGTGGTGCGTTCGTATATCGACTGGCTGGTTCAGGTGCCGTGGAAGGCTCAGAGCAAAGTGCGCCTGGACCTGGCACGTGCTGAAGATATCCTCGACGCGGACCACTACGGTCTGGAAGAAGTCAAAGAGCGGATCCTCGAGTACCTCGCCGTGCAAAAGCGCGTGAAGAAGATTCGGGGTCCTGTGTTGTGCCTGGTCGGTCCTCCTGGTGTGGGTAAAACCTCCCTGGCGGAGTCGATTGCTCACGCGACCAACCGCAAATTCGTACGCATGGCCCTCGGCGGTGTGCGCGATGAAGCGGAAATCCGTGGTCATCGCCGGACTTATATCGGTTCGATGCCAGGAAGATTGATTCAAAAAATGACAAAAGTGGGCGTCCGCAACCCGCTGTTCCTGCTCGATGAAATCGACAAAATGGGCAGCGACATGCGCGGCGATCCAGCGTCGGCGTTGCTGGAAGTGCTCGATCCGGAGCAGAACCACAACTTCAACGATCACTATCTGGAAGTCGACTACGACCTGTCCGATGTGATGTTCCTGTGCACCTCGAACTCCATGAACATTCCGCCGGCGCTGCTCGACCGGATGGAAGTGATTCGTCTGCCGGGCTACACCGAAGACGAAAAGATCAACATCGCCGTCAAATACCTTTCGCCGAAGCAGATCACGGCCAACGGTCTGAAGAAAGGCGAGCTGGAATTCGACGCCGAAGCGATCCGCGACATCATCCGCTACTACACCCGCGAAGCCGGTGTACGTGGACTGGAGCGCCAGATTGCCAAGGTTTGCCGCAAGGCGGTCAAAGAGCATGCGCTGGAAAAACGCTTCTCGGTGAAGGTCACTGCCGACATGCTGGAACACTTCCTTGGCGTGCGCAAATTCCGCTATGGCCTGGCTGAATCGCAGGATCAGATCGGTCAAGTGACCGGGCTGGCATGGACTCAAGTGGGCGGCGAGTTGCTGACCATCGAAGCCGCTGTGGTACCAGGCAAAGGGCAACTGATCAAGACCGGTTCGCTGGGTGACGTGATGGTCGAATCGATCACTGCCGCGTTGACCGTTGTCCGCAGCCGCGCGAAGAGCCTGGGGATTCCCCTGGACTTCCACGAGAAGCGCGACACGCACATCCACATGCCGGAAGGGGCCACCCCGAAGGATGGCCCTAGCGCCGGTGTAGGCATGTGCACGGCCCTGGTGTCGGCATTGACCGGCATTCCGGTGCGTGCTGACGTGGCCATGACGGGTGAAATCACCCTGCGCGGTCAAGTGCTGGCGATTGGTGGTCTGAAAGAAAAACTGCTTGCGGCTCACCGTGGCGGGATCAAGACGGTGATCATTCCTGAAGAGAACGTACGCGATCTGAAGGAAATTCCTGACAATATCAAGCAAGATCTGCAGATTAAACCGGTTAAATGGATTGACGAGGTCCTGCAAATTGCGCTGCAATACGCGCCGGAGCCCTTGCCCGATGTAGCTCCGGAGATAGTTGCAAAGGATGAAAAACGCGAGTCTGACTCTAAGGAAAGAATTAGCACGCATTAGTACGCATTTGCCTGGGGGGCTTGTTGACAGCTTTTTAGAGCCCTTGTTATAAAGCGGCTCTTAAGTGTCTGTAGGCCATTCAGCACTCGTTTTTGCTTTCACCAAAAAACTTAGAATCATACTCAAATAGATATAAGGGGACTTAGAGTGAACAAGTCGGAACTGATTGATGCTATCGCTGCATCCGCTGATATCCCGAAAGCTGCTGCTGGCCGTGCGCTGGACGCTGTAATCGAATCCGTCACTGGCGCTCTCAAGGCTGGCGACTCTGTTGTTCTGGTTGGTTTCGGTACTTTCTCCGTGACTGATCGTCCAGCTCGCATTGGTCGTAACCCACAGACCGGTAAGACACTGGAAATCGCAGCAGCCAAAAAACCAGGTTTCAAAGCCGGTAAAGCACTGAAAGAAGCTGTCAACTAAGTTCGATTCAGGTTTTTGCCTATCCGGGTCGGGGTCATGCCTGACCTGGCAGCGGAGCGGTAGTCCAGTCGGCGAGTCGCCGGTCCGAGACGCCGAGGGTCGCAAGTTCGAACCCTTGGTCCGTTCCGCCAGTTACGAGAAGGCGCATCCTCGGATGCGCCTTTCTTCTATCCGGATTCTACCCACGCTCCACGGTTGCCTAATTTTGAAGTTCAACCGTTTCTGGGGGACGCATGCTGCAGAATATCAGGGACAATTCACAAGGCTGGATTGCCAAGACCATTATCGGGGTCATCGTTGCACTGATGGCTTTGACCGGTTTCGACGCCATTTTTCAGGCCACTACCCATCGTAACGATGCGGCCAAGGTCAACGGCGAGGAAATCAGCCAGAACGAGCTGAGCCAGGCGGTCGATATGCAACGCCGTCAGCTCATGCAACAGCTGGGCAAGGATTTCGATGCTTCCTTGCTCGACGAAAAAATGCTGCGCGAATCGGCCCTCAAAGGCTTGATCGACCGCAAACTGCTGCTGCAAGGCGCAGAAAACTCGAAATTCGCTTTTTCCGAAGCGGCTTTGGACCAAGTGATCCTGCAAACCCCTGAGTTCCAGGTGGACGGCAAGTTCAGCTCCGAGCGTTTCGATCAGGTTATTCGTCAGCTCGGCTACAGCCGCATGCAATTCCGCCAGATGCTGGCTCAGGAAATGCTGATCGGTCAGCTGCGCGCGGGTCTGGCAGGTAGCGGTTTCGTCACCGACGCACAGGTTCTGGCCTTCGCCCGTCTGGAAAAACAGACCCGCGATTTCGCGACCCTGAACGTCAAGGCTGACCCGGCGGCTGTGAAGCTGACCGACGATGAGGTCAAGGCCTACTACGACGAACACGCCAAGGAGTTCATGACGCCGGATCAGGTGATCATTGATTACCTTGAGTTGAAGAAGTCTTCCTTCTTCGATCAGGTCACCGTCAAGGACGAAGACCTGCAGGCGGCGTATCAGAAAGAAATCGCGAACCTGTCCGAGCAACGCCGGGCGGCGCACATTCTGATCGAAGTGAACGATAAGGTGACCGAGGCGCAAGCCAAGGCCAAAATCGAAGAAGTCCAGGCCCGTCTGGCCAAAGGCGAGAAGTTCGAAGCCCTGGCCAAGGAGTTCTCCCAGGACCCAGGTTCGGCGAACAACGGTGGTGACCTCGGCTACGCAGGTCCTGGTGTCTACGATCCGGCCTTCGAAACAGCGCTGTACGCGTTGGCCAAGGATCAGGTTTCGGCACCGGTCCGCACTGATTTCGGTTTCCACCTGATCAAGCTGTTGGGCGTCGAGGCTCCGGAAGTTCCGACCCTCGCCAGCCTGAAAGACAAGCTGACCCGTGAACTGAAAACCCAGCAGGTCGAGCAGCGTTTCGTCGAGGCGACCAAACAGCTGGAAGACTCGTCGTTTGAGTCCTCCGATCTGGCTCAGCCGGCACAGGACCTGAAACTGACCGTTCACACCTCCAAGCCGTTCGGCCGGGAAGGTGGCGAAGGCGTGACAGCCAACCGTGCGGTGATCACTGCCGCGTTCAGTCCTGAAGTGCTGGATGAGGGTGCCAACAGCACCGCCATCGAACTCGATCCGGAAACCGTGATCGTGTTGCGCGCCAAGGAGCACTTGAAGCCTGCGCAATTGCCGCTGGAAAGCGTGTCTGCCGCCATCCGAGGGCAATTGGCCAAGGAGCACGCCAGTGCTGCCGCCAAGACCAAGGCTGACGAGCTGATCGCCAGCCTGCGCGAAGGCAAGGCGCCACTGGACAAGGCGATTGAGGGTCAGAGCTGGAAAGTCACCGCAGCAGCGACACGCGCTCAGGAAGGGATCGACCCGACTGTGCTGCAAGCGCTGTTCCGCATGCCTAAACCAGCCGCCAAAGACAAGCCGACCTTCGGCAGCGTGACCCTGGCCGATGGTAGCCTGGTGATCGTGCGCCTGAACGGCGTCAATGAAGCCGCTGCGCCGACCGAAGAAGAGAAGGCTCAATACCGTCGCTTCCTCGCCTCGCGCATTGGCCAGCAAGACTTTGCGGCTTACCGCAAGCAGCTGGAAGCCGAAGCGGACATCAAGCGTTTCTGATGCCTGACTGAGTTTCCCGCGCAACACAAAGACCCCGGCCGAAAATCCGGGGTTTTTTGTGGGTGACGGAAAAGTGGGCAGACGCTCCCCGTCGCCTGGTTTTTTACTGAACGACTTTTTCCTGTAAATGGCAGTCATTACACTTGTAACTGTTTCAAGACACTAATCGGTGCGACGCTAAGCATCGATCTGTTGCACAATACGCCCCGGACCGTTTTCTTCAGGATGTTCAATGTTTAAATCATTTCCCGTGCGGGTTGTCGGGCTGGCTCTGGTGCTGGCGGCCGCGGCCGGTTGCTCGTCGAAAAAAGCCCCCATCTATGAGCATGAGAACTTCGACGACTCCGGAACGTTTTCGCGCAACTATCCGGTGACCGATGCGCAAACCTGCGAAGCCGCCCGTCGGGCGCTGCTCAGTCAGGGCTACATCATTACCAGCAGCGATCCGAAACTGATCAGTGGTCACAAAAGCTTCCAGCAGACTGGCGATACCCACATGGAGATAAGTTTCAGTGTGGTCTGTGCCGATGATGGCAGCGAAGGTCACCACGCCACCATGTTTGCCAACGCACTGCAGGATCGCTATGCGCTGAAGAAAACCAACAATTCCGCCAGCCTTGGCGTGGGCGTGCTGGGTTCGGTATCGATGCCGATCGGCTCGTCCGATGATTCGATGGTCAAGGTTGCCAGCGAAACCGTATCGTCGGCGAAGTTCTACGAGCGCTTCTTCACCTTGGTGGAGTTGTTCCTGCCGCCGGAAGCGAAAAAAGCCGCGCACATCGTCGAGAAGCCGAAAACCGACCTGGGCGTGCCTGAAACCAAGGCCGCACCGGCGGCATTGGCGCCGGAGCCTGCGCCCGCTGCTGAGCCTGCACCGGCACCTGCCGCGGAGCCGGTTGCACCCCCACCTGAACCCGCACCGGTTGCCCCGGCCGAAAACACTGAATCGGCGCCGTCGACGGAAAACGTCACGCCACCGCCGCAGTCGGATTTGCCTCCTCCGAGCGAACCGATTCCAGCCATGCCGGTCACCAGCCAGTAATCGCTCCTGACGTTCCGGGATCAGCCCACAGCTCGTTGATCCCGGAACAGCGTTCAATTGATCCGCGTCAACCCAGGCCGTATTCCTGCAGCCTGTATCGAAAAAATCCTGTGATAAATTCCTGACCGCCTGCTACGTTTTATTCAGTAGCGACGAAGCGTCGTGCCTGCGTCATTTTTCTTTCACTCGGGCACTTTATGCTCAAGGCGCTGGTCATTTATTCAAGCGTTTTTTCAATGAGCTGTGGGAGATTCACAATGGACGATTATCAAGAAGAGCTGCTCGAGTTTCAGGCGTTTGAACTGGACCCGCTGGAACCCGCCGAAGACGCTACCGAGCTGTAAGCGTCAGGCGGATTGGCGGTGACTGCGGCGAAATTCGCCGGGAGTCTGGCCGCTCCAGCGTTTGAAAGCGCGTTGAAACGCTTCGGCTGAGGCAAAGCCCAGCAGGTAGGCGATTTCACCGAACGCCAGTTCGGTGTCACGAATGTAGGTCATGGCCAGGTCGCGACGGGTGTCGTTGAGAATTGCACGAAACTGCGTGCCTTCCTCGGCGAGTTTGCGACGCAAGGTCCAGGTAGGCAGCTTCAGGCGTGCCGCCACTTCTTCCAGGTCGGGTTCCCGGCCACCATTGAGCAACGGCCCCAGTAACTGAGTGATGCGTTCACGCAGGCTGCGGGTGCGTGTCAGTTGTTCCAGTTCCCGTTCACACAGTTGCAACAGGTGCCGCCACGTACTCGGGCAGTGCAGCGGGTTGCGCTGGGCGAGGCTGTCCAGGCTCATGCGCAGCTGGTTCTGTTCGGCGCTGAACTGGATTGGGCAATCGCCCAGCACCGCATAAGCGTCGTGGTAATCCGGTTCGTCGAATTCGATTTCGATGCGTTCGGCGCTCAAGGGGACAGGGCTGACGCTGGACAATTGCTGCAACCATCCGGCGATGATCGAATCCACCACGAAGCGGTTGTAGGCGTTGTAAGGACTGATGGAATAGAACCGCAGCCAGGCGCCTTGGGCGTCTTCGTGGAAGCTCGATTGACCGCGATAGTTGGAGCCGTACAAGGCTTCGAAGCGAATCAGGCAACGTGCCGCTTCCCGTACTGTCGGCGCCTGCGCGGCGGTGACTCCGGCCAGGCCGGCCTGGCTCAGACGGCTGAGCTGGCCCATGCGCAAACCCAGCGCCGGGTTGTCGGTCAGTTGAATCGCGCCGTGGCCCAGGCGCATGTAACGCGGGATCGACAGCCGGGCGCAGGCTTCGCCAAGCCGCGCGGGGTCGAGGCCATACTGGTCGAGCAGGGGCTGAGGATCGATGCCGTGACTGCGCACCGCGTCGGCCAGGCTATGAACAAAGCCGACCGACAAATCGCCCAGACGCATCGGCAACGGTTTCATGGCTTACAACCAAAGATTCAGCAAGCGCGCGCCACGGACATTTCCACCGACGAAATGCTGGCCGTTGCTGCTGAGAAAGCTCTGCCCGGCGCTGCCCTGATCCCAGAATTGCCCGCGCAGGAACACACTCACACCGGCAATGGCCTGGCTGCTGGGCGGTTGAGCGGTCAGTGTCAGGCGATGCCAGGCCTGGCCTTCGCTGAGCTCGCCAGCCTTGAGACTGACGGAGCCGGGCGTCGACAAACCTTTGTAACCGCGCCATGGCTTGTCCCAGGTCCCGCGACCACTGACGAACGCCGGTACCGCGACCAACTGCGCACCCTGATCGTCGAGTTTACGGTAGTTGTCCGGGTACCAACTGTCGCTACCGATCAGCACGCCCAGACGGCCGGCCGGGGTGTCGACGACGCTGAGCGTGTGTTCGCCATTTGCTTCGATGACATCATGCTCGGCGAAAATCGGGTGCATCTGGCGCTGTGGCTGGCCAATCGGCAGACCATCGCGACCGAACACCACGCTGCTGTTGTACAGCGCGCCGCGACCGATTTTCAGGGTGCCGTCGATGATGCTCGGCTCAGGCAGCACGATGGAGCCCGCCACCAGTGTCACGTGAAATTCTTTCGCCAGACCACCGAACAGCGCCTGGTACTCCTTGGCCATGCCTTTGGCTTTCATGCGCAGGTGCGCATCGTCCAGGCGGTTGTCGCCCTTGGCGCTGATCAGGGCGCGGACGAACTGCAAGGGATTGCTCACCGCCAGCCAGTTCATGGCTTCCTTGAGGGTGGTGGCCTGGTACAGCTCGTCTTTTTCGCCACTGACCATCAACCAGGTGCCGACATGTTCAGGCAGCACGACGATGGTTTTTTCATTCAACAAGCCCTGTTCCTGGGCTTTCTGCAGATAGGCCGCGAGTTTGCGGTGCAGGCGTTCGGCGCTTTGATAGTCGGTGGGGAAGAGTTCCGGCTGGATGCCCAGCAGGTTGCCGCGATCGGCAGGGGTGCCTTGATCGATGGCGAGATCGATTCGCAGGTCCGACAGGTAATGACCCACCGGACGGTCCGCGGCCCACATGGCGTAGGTTGTCAGGGCGGCAATCAATGCCATGGAGAAAGTCAGGTACAGAAGTTTGCGCATGGGAAAACAGTCGACGGCCGTTTGCAGGTTTCATGATTGGCGTGCAGATAAGGAACGAGGCTACGGTAAAACAGCGGATCAAGGGGCTGTTTTTTTGATTTTTTTGCGGTTCTTGGCGGAATGATGGCCGATGACGCCAAACCAACGCAAAGTCGTGTCGCCATGATCGATATGTGCTGAATTCGTCATCGCCTTGGCCTAAAGCGATCAAGCCGTTGGTGGGGGAATGGGCCAGTCTGGACGGTCTGTTCAAGGAGGTGATTATGATCCGACTGTCTCTGGCCGAAGCTCGTGAGTTGGCCGAATCGATTTTGCTGCATAACGGTTTCAACCTTGCCCACGCTCAAGCGGTGACTGCCACGGTGATTGCCGGCGAACGCGATGGCTGTGCCTCCCATGGTTTGTATCGGATTCTGGGCTGTGTCAACTCGCTAAGGGCCGGCAAAGTGGCGGCTGATGCACAGCCGCAAGTCATCGATCAGGCGCCATCGATTGTGCGTGTGGATGCGGCGGGTGGTTTTTCACAATTGGCATTCCAGGCAGGGCTGCCGGTGCTGGCGCACAAAGCCCGGGCAAATGGTGTTGCTGCGTTGGCCATCAATCGCTGTGTGCATTTCTCTGCGCTGTGGGTGGAGATCGAACAACTGACGGCCGCCGGTCTCGTGGCGTTGGCCTGCAATCCCAGCCATGCCTGGGTGGCGCCTGCGGGTGGCAGTCAGCCGGTGTTCGGCACCAATCCCATCGCGTTCGGCTGGCCACGCTCGGGCAAGGACCCGTTTGTGTTTGACTTCGCCACCAGCGCGATCGCTCGTGGCGATATCGAGTTGCACCGGCGTGCCGGCAAAGCGATTCCCGAGGGCTGGGGCGTAGACGGTCAGGGACTGCCCAGTACCGACGCCAGCGTGGTGCTTGATGCGGGCGCGATGCTGACGTTCGGCGGGCACAAAGGCTCTGCGCTGGCGGCCATGGTGGAGCTGATCGCCGGGCCGCTGATCGGCGACCTGACCAGTGCCGAGTCACTGGCTTACGACGCCGGGAGCAAGTCGTCGCCGTATCATGGCGAGTTGATCATCGCTCTTGATCCGCGATGCTTTCTCGGCGACTCCACCGAGCAGCATCTGGCCCGCGCCGAAGTCTTGTTCGAGAGCATTCAAGGGCAGGGCGCACGGTTGCCATCGCAACGGCGCTACGAGGCTCGAGCGCTTAGCCTGGTGGAGGGCGTGGAGATTCCCGAGGGCTTGTACAACGACCTCAAAGCACTGCTGGAATGAGTGAACGAATGCGCCACCGGAAAACCCGGTGGCGTTTTTTTTACAGTGGGGCCCGCTGGCCAATGCCATCCACCAGGCGGGCGATGCCCAGCGGGTTGGCGTTTTTCAGCGGGTCCGGCAAGAGCGCGTCCGGGCAGTTCTGGTAACACACCGGGCGCAGGAATCGCTCGATGGCCAGGCTGCCGACCGAGGTGCCACGTGCATCGGAAGTGGCCGGGTAGGGGCCTCCGTGTACCATCGCATCGCAGACTTCGACGCCGGTCGGGTAGCCGTTGAACAAGACTCGGCCGACCTTTTGTTCCAGCAGCGGTAACAGCTCGCTGTGATTGTGCAGGTCGTCGGCTTCAGCAATCAGTGTAGCCGTGAGTTGCCCGTGCAAATGCTGAAGTGCCTGCTGCAGTTCGGCTTTGTCGGCCACTTCCACCAGTATCGTCGCGGGGCCGAACACTTCTTCCTGCAACAGCGGGTCGTCATCGAGCAACAGACTGACGTCAGCCTTGAACAGTTGTGGCTGTGCTTGCTGGGCTTGATAATCGCGGCCGGCCAGATGAGTGATTTTCGGATGTGCGTACAACGCCTGCACACCGTTGGCGTAGCTGTTCAGCGTACCGTGGTTGAGCATGGTCTGGTCCGGTTGTTCGGCCATCAATGCGCTGAACAATTGGGTAAAGGCACTGAACGCTGGCGAGCGAATACCGATCACCAGTCCGGGGTTAGTGCAGAACTGGCCGCAGCCGAGCACCACGGAGGCGGCGAGTTCGCTGGCAATTTTTGCGCCCCGCAGTTGCAGTGCGTCGGGCAATAGCACCACCGGATTGATGCTGCTCATTTCGGCGAACACGGGAATCGGTTGAGGTCGTGCTGAGGCCATGTCGCACAGCGCGCGGCCACCCTTGAGTGAGCCGGTAAAGCCCACCGCCTGGATGGCCGGATGCTTGACCAGCGCTTCGCCGACCCCCGCGCCGTAGATCATGTTGAACACACCTTTGGGCATACCGGTTTGCTCGGCCGCGCGCAGGATCGCATCGGCCACCCGTTCAGCGGTTGCCATATGCCCGCTGTGGGCCTTGAACACCACCGGGCAACCGGCGGCCAACGCAGCAGCGGTGTCGCCACCAGCGGTGGAGAAAGCCAACGGGAAATTGCTCGCACCGAACACAGCGACCGGGCCGACGCCGATCTGGTATTGGCGCAGATCAACCCGTGGCAGCGGTTTGCGATCAGGCAGGGCCCGGTCGATGCGTGCAGCATAAAAATCGCCACGACGCAGGACTTGGGCGAACAGGCGCATCTGGCTGCTTGTGCGAGTACGCTCACCCAGAATGCGTCCGTTCGGCAGCGCCGTCTCGCGGGTCACCAGCGCGATGAAATTATCGTCCAGTGCCTCCAGTTGTGTGGCGATGGCTTCGAGAAACTCCGCGCGGCGTATGGCCGACAGCGTGCGAAGGGTCGGGTAGGCGGCTGCTGCGGCCTGGGCGGCAGCGTCGACCTCTTCGGCGGTGGCCTGCATGAACGCGTAGGGCAGCGCCTCACCGGTACTGGCGTCATGGCTGCGCACGATGACCTTGCCGGCGGCGCTGCGCGCACCACCGATGTAGTTGTGTCCGATGATCTCGGGCATGAAAAGCTCCTGTCGGAATTTAGTGGCCCTGTAGGCGTCAGCTTGCTGGCGATGGTGTGTCCTAAGGCATCAATGTTGATTGACACACTGCCATCGCGAGCAAGCGGGCTCCTACAGGGGGATCGTGTCAGGCCAGTGAATCGCTGCGGCGCACAGGCGCAGGTTCGGCGTCGGTCAAGGCGGCGATGCGCGCGGCAGATTCGCTGTCCACCAGATGCAATGATTTACCCCGTGTTTCCCGAGTAAGACCGACAGCGACAATCGAGATCAGCGATGCACCGACCAGGTAAAACGCGATCGGTGTCGAGCTGTGATACTTGTTGAGCAAAGTGATCGCAATCAGCGGGGCGAGGGAGCCGGCGAAGATCGGCGCCACCTGGTAGCACAGGGACAACGCGGTGTAGCGCACGTGGGTCGGGAACATTTCCGCCATCAGCGCCGAGTAGGGTGCGTAGGTCATTGACTCGATCGCCAGGCCCAGGGTGATGGCGGCCATGATCAGCCAGTTGTTGCCGGTGTCCATCATCGGGAAACCGATGAAACCCCAGAACGCCGTGAGCACCGCGCCTGTCAGGTACACCGGCTTGCGCCCGACCAGATCGGACAGATAGCCCATCAGCGGAATCATGAAGAAGTGCAGCAGGTGGGCGCCGAACATCAGCAACAGAATTTCGGAAGTGTCTTTGTGCACTATCAGTTTCAGATAGGTAATCGAGAAGGTTACGACGGTGTAGTAGAGGATGTTCTCGGCAAACCGCGCACCGATACCGACCAGCACCGAGCGCCAGTGGTGACGCAGCACTTCAACCACGCCCAGTTGCTGTTGCCTGGTCTGCGCTTGACGGGCCTGGGCTTCCTTGAAAATCGGCGCGTCATCGACGCTGGTGCGAATCCAGTAGCCAATCAGCACCACGATGGCCGAGAACCAGAACGCCACGCGCCAGCCCCAGGCGAGGAATTGCTCCTCCGACAGGTTCGACGACAACAGCAGCAGCGCAACCGTCGCCACCAGGTTGCCGGCCGGGACACCGGCCTGCGGCCAACTGGCCCAGAAACCTCGACGATTGTCCGGGCAGTGCTCGGACACCAGCAGAATCGCACCGCCCCATTCGCCGCCAAAGGCAAAACCCTGGATCAGCCGCAGCAGCACCAGCAACACCGGCGCGGCATAGCCGATCTGGTTGAAGCCGGGCAGGCAACCCATCAGGAAGGTGGTGATACCGACCACCACCAGGCTCAGTTGCAGCAGGCGCTTGCGGCCGTATTTGTCGCCGTAGTGACCGAACACCAGGCCACCCAGTGGGCGGGCGAGAAAGCCTACGGCGTAGAGGGCGAAGGCGGCGATGATGCCGTCGATGGGACTGTCGGTCTGGCGGAAGAACAACTGGCCGAAGACCAGTGCCGACGCAGTGCCATAAAGGAAGAATTCATACCATTCGGCGACGGTGCCGGCCATGGCGGCGGCCACGACACGCTTGAGTCCCGAAGGTGTGGTTGCGCTTTGGGTGTGTTGAGCGTTGGGCATGCTGGCGTTTCCTGTAAGGGCGCAAAAAACAGGTAGCCGGGCCGGGCCTGCGAAGCCCCGCCCGGCAATCACTCAGAGACCGACGTCCGGCAAGTGCGGACGGTTGGCCAAGGCCTTGGCCATGATCTGCTCGACGAAGACCCGATCTTCTTCTGGCAGGGCCAGGCGTGGCGGACGGGTCAGCGCGCTGCCGCGACCGGCTATGGCTTCGCACAGCTTGATGCACTGCACCAGGTCGGCACGGGCGTCGAGGTGCAGGATCGGCATCAGCCATTCGTAAATCGGCATGGCTTCGGCATAGCGTCCGGCCTTGGCCAGTCGGAAGATGGTTTCGCCTTCTTTCGGGAACACGTTGGACATGCCCGACACCCAGCCTTCAGCGCCCACGGCAAGGCTTTCCAGCACCACATCGTCGAGGCCGGCGAACAGCACAAAACGGTCACCCACTTCGTTACGAATGTCGATGAAGCGGCGAGTGTCGCCAGAGGAATCCTTGAAGCACACCACGTTGTCGCAGTCGGCCAGGGCAATCAGGATGTCCGGGGTCACGTCGTTTTTGTAGATCGGCGGGTTGTTGTAGACCATCAGCGGCACGTCGGCGTTTTTTGCCACGTAGCGGTAATGCTCGGCGGTTTCGAACGGCTTGGAACCGTAGACCAGCGCCGGCATCAGCATCACGCCATCGACACCGACCTTGCGCACTGCGTTGGCGACCTTGGCCGCTTGCACACTGGTGAATTCGGCCACACCGCAAATCACTGGCACACGGCCGCGCGAGGCATCGACCGCGACTTCGGTCACGGCGATTTTTTCTTCAGCGGTCAGCGAAGTGTTCTCGCCTACCGAGCCACAAACCACCAGGCCCGACACGCCGTCACGGATCACGTTGGAAATGACCTGATGGGTTTTTTCCAGGTTGATCGAGAAGTCATCGTTGAATTGAGTGGTCACCGCGGGGAAGACGCCACTCCAGTTAATACGCTTGCTCATTGTTGCCTCCGGGTTGTTTATTGTATTTCGTATACGATATTTAAAATGAAAAGAATCGGCTAGTGCTTTTTTCAGGTTTGCGGGATTTCTTGCCAGCCGTCGGACCGGATCTTCGGTGCTTTAGCGATCAGGCACCGGGCCAGGTGTCTGACAGTCGATAGCCTTGTGGCCACGGATCACTTGGATCGAGCAGCAGTTGATGGGTGCCGGTAATCCAGGCCCGTCCGGATATGCAGGGGTAAATTGCGGGGTGCCCGGCCACTTCGGTCAGTGAGTCAATCCGACAGTGGAACTCGGAGCCGATAATCGAGCGCCCGATAAAGCGCTCGCCGACGCGCATCAAACCCTTGGCGTGCAACACCGCCATGCGTGCCGAGCAGCCCGTACCGGTCGGCGAGCGGTCGATCTTGCCCGGTTGAATCACCACTGCATTGGCGCCGGTGGCGATGCCGTTCTCATAAACGATGGGCGCGGCGATCTGGCAAAAGGAAATGTGCGACCACTCAGGGTTCAACGGATGCACGAAGCCCAATTGCTCATTGGCAGCACGGGTGATTTTCAGGCCGACCGCCACTAGATCGGCGGCTTCATCGGGACTGATTGCAAAGCCCAGGGTGTTGGCATCGGCGATCACAAAGCTGTCTCCGCCATAGGCGGTATCGACCTTGAGCGTGCCGACGCCTTCCACTTCGATCCACGCGTCGAGGCGATTGGCGAAGGACGGCACGTTTTTGATTTCTACCCGTTCGACCTTGCCGTCACGGCAATCGGCGACGGCCTCGATCAGGCCGCCGGGGGCTTCGAGTACCAAGCGGGTTTGAGGTTCGGTCATCGGCACAATTCCGGTGTCGAGCAACACGGTGGCCACGCACAAGGAGTTGGAGCCGGACATCGGCGGGGTATCTGCCGGTTCCATGATGATCCAGGCCATGTGCGCCCGTGGGTCCTTGGCCGGCACCAGCAGGTTGACGTGGCGGAACACCCCGCCACGCGGTTCGTTGAGCACGAAGTTGCGCAGGGTTTCATCCCTGGCGATCCAGCGCGACTGTTCCCACACCGTGGTGCCGGGCGGTGGTGCGACCCCGCCGACAATCACGTCGCCGACTTCACCTTCGGCGTGGCAGCTGACGACGTGAATCACTTTTGATGAGCGCATGGTTTGCTCCTTGTTTTGTCTGTCAGGGCCCTATCGCGGGCTTGCCCGCGATGGGGCCATTAGCTACTTCACCGATTTGAGGAACGCCGCGGTTTCAGCATGCACGGGATTACCAATGACTTGATCCGGTGAGCCGATCTCGTGCACCAGACCGTTGCGAAAGAACGCCACGCGGTCCGACACGTCCCGGGCGAAGCGGATCTCGTGCGTTACCAGCACCATGGTCATGCCGTCTTCGGCGAGCATGCGCATGGTGTCCAGCACTTCGCCGACCAACTGTGGATCGAGGGCCGAGGTGGCTTCGTCGAACAGCATGTAGTCCGGCGACATCGCCAGGGCGCGGGCAATGGCCATGCGTTGTTGCTGACCGCCCGAGAGCTTGCCAGGGAACACCTTGAGCTTGTCACCAAGGCCGACGTGCGTCAGTTGCTGCACGGCCAGCGCCTCGGCTTCGGCCTTGCTTTTGCCCAGGACCTTGCGCGGCGCGAGCATCACGTTTTCCAGGACGGTCAGGTGCGGGAAGGCGTTCCATTGCTGGAACACGATGCCGATTTTCTGTCGCAGGTGATTGAGGTCGGTTGCGCGGTGATGCACCTCGACGCCATCCACGCGGATGCTGCCTTTCTGGATCGGCTCCAGGCCATTGATGCACATCAACAGGGTCGATTTGCCCGAGCCGGAGCCGCCGATGATGGACACCACTTCACCCTTGTTCACCGTCAGGCTGACACCCTTGACCACATCAAGGTCGCCGAAGGATTTGTGTACGTTGTCGATCTCAATCATTTTCTTGCCACCTTCTTTCCAGACGAGCGCCGAGGCGTGCGACCACCAGGCTCATGACGTAGTAGATAAGGCCCGCGATGCACAGCACCAGCAGCGGTTCCTGAATTCGGGTCACGATGGTTTGCGAAGCGCGGAGCAGTTCGACGATGCCGATCCACATCACCAGCGCGGTGTCTTTCATCACCCCGAGCACCAGGTTCAGCCAGCCGGGGAAGGCCACCCGCGAAGCCATTGGCAGGACGATCCAGCGCAGGTCCTGGAAGAAACTCAGGCCCAGCGAACGGCTGGCCCGGCGCACGGTCAGCGGTACCGACAGCACGCCACCGCGCACGATTTCGGTGAAGTACGCGGCGGCGTAAACCCCGAGCACAATGCAACCCACGCTGAAAGCACTGATGTTCAGGCCGACGATGCTCTTGAGTGAGTTGAACAGCACGAACTGGATCAGCAGCGGTACGCTGCGAAAAACATCCAGCACCCACGCCAGTGGCAGGCTGGCCCGTGGCAACAGCGCACGCAGCAGGCCGAACACCAGCCCGGCGAACGTGCCGAGCAGGATTGCCCAGCAAGTCAGTTGCAGCGTGACCCAGGCGCCGTTAAGCAGGAACTGCAGGTCGTTCCAGGAAAAACTGGTGGAAAACATAGTCACGTCCTCAGTAACGGAACAGCCGCCAGGCCATCAGCCGGGCCGTCGCGACGATCGCCTTGGCAATCAGGTAATACAGCACCGCGGCGATGGTGAAATATTCGAAGGTGCGGAACGTCTTGACGTTGTAGTCCTGGGTCACGCCGGTGAGGTCATTGTTGAGCCCGACAATCACTCCCAGAGACGTCATCAACACCGCCCAGACCATCTGGTTGCTCAAGGGGTAGAACACGATCCGCAGCAGCTGCGGAACGACGATCATGCGGTAGGTCTGGAAGGCACTCATGCCCAGCGAGCGCGCGGCACGCACTTGCGTGCCAGGCACCGCCTTGAGCCCGCCGCGGAAATTTTCCGCGAGATAGCCGGCATTGTTGAAGGTGATCCCGGCCAGCAGAGCGAACCAGGAACTGACGTGCAGGCCCAGTGAGCCGAGGCCGAAGTACAGAACGTAGATCTGGAACAGCGACGGGGTATTGCGGGCAATCGACACCCAGCCGTTGCCGATACCGCGCAGCAGCGGGTGTCTGGTTTCGCGCATGACTGTCAGGGCCAGGGCGATCAGTACGCCGAAAATCATCGACAGCGCGGCGGTCTCGAAAGTGACCCAGGCACCGGCGAGCATGTCCGGCAAGGCGCGCAGGGTGGCGCGCCATTGGAAGGTGTAATCAAACATGCGCTAGGCTCTCCATCAGCAGGGCGGGTTGCAACCAGTTCGGCAGTCGCCCGCTGGCGCTGGCAGTGCAAGCGGCGTCAACGCACTCGGCGAGACTGGCGAAGTGCACTTTGCGTCCCACCAGACCGGGCGCGTAATGGGCGTATTTGCCCGAGTTGGTCATTAACGTTGTGGCGTTCGGCGGAATCACCGGCTCGCCGAGCATGCACCAGCAGGTGTCGGTCACCAGGGTGGCGCCGAAGGCTTCAATCACGCCGATGTGTCCGGCGTCACGCGCCTGTTCCAGCACTGCACGACCGCAAGTGATGGCGAGCACCACCTCAGGGTGTTTGTTCCGGCCGCGACACAGCCGTGCGAGGTGGGCGAACTCGCTGAGCGAAAAATGCGGGTTGCCCAGCGAGACCACCTCCACGTGGTTGTCACGGGCACTGTTGAGCTCGCGCCAACTGCGCAGCAAGTCCTCCAGGCGGATTGTTTCCACAGGCACCGGGACGTCGGCTTCCAGCACGTTTGCAGGGTCGAGTGCTTCGGGTGTGACCCCGGCGATATGAAACAACGGCGCGGCCGACGTGGTGGCGAACGCCGCCCCGAAAGCCTTCAGGTCGTCGAGGTCTGGCTGGCGCTGTTCCAGCCCCAGCACCACCGGAATCCGGCTGCCTGCGAGGGCACCGATGTGGTAGCCGAGCAAGGGGTAAAACGCATCGTCCAGCTCGCCCAGTTCCGGCAATTCGACGCGCATACGGGCCTTGCGTGGCGCGTCCAGATGACAACCGATCAGGGGCGCGCGGCCGGTCAGGGCGATGCAGATATCCAGGTAGTCCGGGTACTTCAGAGTGCGTGCGCCAAGCACGCTGTTGGCGTAGACCACCGCGTTGGATTCGGCCCAGACGATCTGCTCGCCGGCCTTCGGTGCGGTGTCGAGCAAGTAGGGGGCACAGGTGAAACTGAGCTGCGCGCCCATCGCCATGTAGGCATCACCCAAGGCACTGGCCGGTTCGCCGAGCAACGGGTCGATGCCCAACTCTCGCCAGCGACGCTGGTCCACGGAAATTGAATTGAGGGTGGTGGGCACGCGAACCTTTGCGCCCCAGTGCACCAGTTGTTCGGCAAAGCGCAGGCTCGCAGGTCCTGTGTAAATGCAACCGTCGATGTGGGCTTGAGAGATATCCACCAGTTGGTGGGCACCTTGCAGTTCGGCCATGCGCAGAACAATCTGCATGGCCACCTGCGCAGCTTTGCCATGCTCGCCGTCGAGCAGGGAACGGTCGAACCTGGTGAGCTCGATCGGCTCGTTGGATTTGCCTGTGTGCATCAGTATTTCGGTGGGCCGCCAGCCATCGATGGGCACGTGATCGAACGTCTCCAGCGAGGGGCCTTCGATTCGGGCGAAGGCTTTGCCGCGCAAGGTCGCAAAGGCCTCCTGGCCGATGCACAGCACCGGCAGAGAACGCTCGAAAATAGTCTGTGCCACGAGCACGCCCAACGTCAGAATCTCATCGGCTTCGGCCAGAACCAAAGCGGCAGGTGCATGACCGTTGCTGATCAGCTCCATCAGCACACTGCTGCCGGTACACGAACCGCGGCCACTGGGAATGGCCAGCACACGACCGCTCAGATGTTCGCCACTGAGCGGATGGTGACGGTCGATGACTTCACCTGTGCAAGGGTCGACACCGCCCCAGAAGCTCAGCCCGACATCGGCAAACAGCAGCGCGCCCTGGGCGGAGCCCGAGACCAGGTTACGACCGATGAGAGCAGTGGACCCAGGCATGTCGGACACCTCAGTAATAAACCTTCGGTACGGTCAGGTCGGTCGGCGGGATCTCGGTGCCGACCCATTTGACGAACAGTTCTTTATAGCGACCGCTGCGCACCTGCTGATTGACGAACAAGTTGAGGTAGTTGAGCAGGCCGTACTCGCTGCGTTTGGCGCCCAGAGACACATAGTCGATGGTGTAAGGCGCGTTGCCGGCGATTTTCAGGTTTTTGTATTTGCCCGACTTGATCGTCGCGGCGGCCACGGTATTGGTCACCACCGTGGCGTCGATGTGACCCTGCGCCACCGCCAGCAGTGTGTCGTTTTGTGACTGGTAGGCGCGGAAGGTGCCGCTGCCCCATTTCTTCACATCGCCTTCCAGGGCGATGGCTTCAAAAGTGCCGCTGGTGTTTCCCAGCGCTTTGCCCTTGATGTCATCGAAGCTATTGATGCCGGTGTTGTCGCGGGTCAGCACGACCATCTGAAAGGCAAAGTACGGCACGGTGAGGCCGACAGTCTTGGCCCGTTCAAGGGTGTCAGAGGTCGAGGCGACGATCACATCAGCCCGTCCGGAGATCAGTGCCGGAATGCGGTCCGGGAACGGCGTTTCCACCACTTCGGCCTCGACCCCGAGGATCTTCGCCAGGTCGTTGCAATAGTCCACGTCGAAACCGGCAGGCGCGTTGCTGGCATCGCGGAAACCCATGGGCGGGAAGTCCAGGGTCACGGCGCAGCGCAGCTTGCCAGAACCGATAATGTCGTCGAGCTTGTCGGCGTGCGCGGTGGCAATGAAGGAGGTACTGAGAACAGCGCTGAGGGCTACGGCAAATGCGGGGTTTTTCATAGAGGCCTCGTTCTGGGAAAGTGCTGTTAGATATCGTATTGAGGATTTCGTATACGATATTAACTATAGCAATGGCCGTGCCGGTTTTGCTTTTATCGCCGAATTTTTGCCAATCCTTGAAGCAGGGCGGCTCAGCGCAAGCGAATGGGCAACGGCGCGAGGGTGTCGATCAAGGAGGTGTTACGGAAGGGAGCACAGCGGGGGCTCAGCGCCCCTTAAAGGAACATTTTAACGACGGCTATCGCGGTACTCGCTGGGCGACAGACTGGTGAGGGCGCGGAATTGGCGGCTGAAGGCACTGTGGTCGGTGTATCCGCAGCGCAGAGCGATTTCGGTGATCGGCAAGTCGGTGTCAAGCAACAGACGCGAGCCTTCTTCCAGGCGGGACTTGTGGATCATCTGCCGTGGCGTGAGCTGGAACACCCGTTTGCAATGGCGTTCCAGTTGCGCCACAGAGAACCCGGCGATGGCTGTCAGTTCAGCAAGACTGATCGGTCGGGCGAAATGGCGGCGGATGTGCGCGTCTACGGCCGCCAGTTTCTGGAAAGCCGGATGGTTGGACTGGGGCAGTTGCAGGTCGCGGGAAATGCCGGCGAGGCCGACGATCCGCCCTTGTTCGTCACGCAGCGCGAGTTTATGGGTCAGGCACCAGACCGGCTGGTTGCCAAAATACAGATGCATTTCCAGTTGATCGGCCAGTTCACGGCCGGTGGACAACACGCGTTGATCCTGCGCGGTGTACAGCGGGCCGAAACGCTCAGGAAAGACTTGGTCGGCGGTCAAGCCGAGCAGTTGTTCGCTGTGCTTGAAGCCACAGCGCCGGGCCAGAGTCTGGTTGACGAAGATGTAGCGCGCCTCGCGGTCTTTGATGAAGAACACCACGTCCGCCAGGGTGTCGAGCAGCGTCGCGATGGGTTGCAGACTGTTCAGCAGCGTCGGCAAATCGCAGGGTTTGAACTGATTGAGTGAGGGGAACATAGTACTGGGGGCCTGGTGGCAACTACCGGGATCATAAAGACTCGGCAGCGCCCCCGAAACCCCGGCGCGAGCGTTTACGCGGGCGGGGTGTCGTCCAGGCACATCAGGGTTTCGATACGTGCCGGGCTGAACGGCGGTCGCGGGGCCGAGGGTTGCCAGTCGAACAGATACTGCACCGCGCCGCCACACACGCGTCCCTGACAGGCGCCCATGCCACAACGACTGGCCAGTTTTGCCGTGCGCCAGTCAACGTGCCCGGCCAGTGCAGCGTAGGGCACGTCTTCGCAACGACAGACCAGCGTGTCGGCCTGCGCCAGCGACTTGAGTTGCGGGTCGAGGCTGAAGGCGCTATTCAACGCCTTGGCGAAACCTTGCCAGCGCGCCCGACGTGGCCGCAATTGACGCGCCGCTGCGATGTTGCCGACGGCGGCATGCCCGGCAATTGCCCCTTCGACCAACGCCAGTTCACTGCCACCGAAACCGGTACATTCACCTGCCGCGTAGTGGTCGGCCCGGCTCGTGGCTTGCCAGGCATCGACCGCGAGCGCCGTGCCGTCGAGCGCACAGCCCAGCGCTTGACCGAGTTGGGTATTGGGAATCAGGCCGAAACCACAGGCCAGGCGATCACAGGCCAGTTCGACGATGTTGCCCTGTTGGCGCAGGCGCACTCCTTCCAGCCGTTCATTACCCAGGGCGGCCACGACGTGGGAGCCGGTGCGGTAATGACGATTAAACAGGCTAAAAGATTGCACAAGCTTGCCCGGCCAGCGCGGCAGTTGCAGGGCGAACCCGGCGACTGCGGAGGGCGAGGCCTGCTCGGCAATGCGCAATACGTCGGCACCGCTGTGTTTCGCGGTGGCCGCGCTGGCCAGTAACAACGGGCCGCTGCCGGCGATCACCACACGCTGACCCTGCACCGGCAGGCCGCCCTTGATCAGCGCCTGAAGGCCTCCCGCACCGGTCACCCCTGGCAATGTCCAGCCGGGGAAGGGCAGCAGCAACTCACGGGCACCGGTGCACAAAATCAGTTTGTCGTAGCCGATCAGCCATCCGTGATCGGCGTCTTCCACCAGCAATTGTTTGGGGCCGGAACAGGCGATCACACGGGTGCCACCGTGGTGGCGGATGTTACGGTTGGCGAGCAGTCGCTCGCGCATCTGTCGCGCTTGATTCGGCAGGCTGGCCTGAGGCCCGTCGCGCCAGATCTGGCCTCCCGGCAGTGGGTTGTCGTCGAGCACGATGATGCGTGCGCCACTGGACGCGGCAGCGAGGGCGGCGCTCATGCCGGCGGGGCCGGCACCGATGATCAGCAAGTCGGCGTATTCGTTCATGGTCGGGTCCGCACCTGCATGCCGTCATGGCACAGCGTCTGGCAGGCCAGTCGGCGGCGTCCGTCGATGGTCACCCGGCATTCCTGGCAAATACCCATTCCGCACAGCGGTGCGCGCCGCTGACCACTGATCGAAGTCCGACTGCAACCGTCACCGGCCAGGGCCAGTGCCGCGGCCACCGTCGTTCCTTCGGCGACGCGCAGGGTGCGGCCGTCCAGGATCAAATCAGGCATACACGGCCTCCCCGAGAAAGCGTTGCGGCAGATAGGCTTGCGCCGCTAATGGCGGCGTTTCATTGAACAGTTGCGCGACCAGCAAATCGGCGGTGCCGGGGGCCGTCGTGACCCCCAGACCCTCGTGTCCGACGGCCAGCCACAGGCCTTTGCGTTGTGGGTGTTGGCCAATCAATGGCAGCCCGTCCGGGCTGGCGGCGCGAAAACCGGTCCAGGCGCGGATGCCGTTGAGCTGAGCCAGGCCCGGCATGTACTCGGTGGCGCGCTTGAGCATTTTCGCCAGCATCCAGCCCTCGACCTGCGGGTCGGTGGTGCCGAATTGTCGCGAGGCACCGATGAACAGTTGCCCGGTCGGCCGGGGCTGAATGTTGCAGGCGGTCGAGGGGCCTGTGGCGTTGTGGGCGCTGGTGACATAACCCAGTTCCACCAGCGTGTGGGTGACCTTGCCGGGATAGCGGTCGGTGATCAGCAAGTGGCCTTTTTTCGGCTCGATCGGCAACTCGGGGCACAGGTCGTTGGCCTGGATGCCGTTGGCCAATATGACGGCCTCAGCGCTCAACCACTGGCCGTCGTCGAGTCGCACGCGATTGCCATCGACCTCGCAGACTCGCGCCCTGCGTTGTTCTATGTCGGCGGTGTCGAGCATCCAGTTGGCGGTTGCCGGGGCATAGAGAATGCCATCACCGTTGATCAACAAACCACCTTCAAGGCCTTCGCGCAATTCAGGTTCACGGGCGCGCAACGCGTGGCGAGCGATTAACTCGCAGGCAACGCCCTGGGTCTGAAGGTTCAGATATTTGCTGTGGGCCACGGCCATTTCTTCGGCATTGGCTGCCAGCCACAAAGTGCCGTTGCAGCGGTAGGCGCAGCCATCTGGTAAGTCCGGTGCCTGTTCGCGCCAGCGTTGCAGTGAGTATTGGCTCAGGGCCAGCTCGGCCGGGTTGTCGTCGAGCACCAGCAAGTGGCCCATTCCGGCGGCCGTCGCGCCGTGCAAGCCGGCGTCCAGCACCAGCACGCGCAAGCCGCGCCGCGCCAGCGCCTGAGCGCAAGCAGCGCCGATGATGCCGGCACCGATCACGATCACATCGGCCACCAGGCCTTGGCTCATGGGCGAATGCCCCAGGCGAACGGGTCGTCCTGTTCGATGATCAGGCTAGCCTCGGCACTGATGAAGGCACGGCCGCGAATCGTCGGTACGATGCGCTCGCCGTGGGGTTCGTAGGAGCCTTCGAACTCGCTGCCGATGACGCTGGCCTGTCGCCAGATCTGGCCCGGCTGCAATTTGTCATCGGCTGCCAGGCACGCCAGTTTTGCACTGGTGCCGGTGCCGCAGGGCGAGCGGTCGTAGGCCTTGCCGGGGCAGAGTACAAAGTTGCGGCTGTCGGCTTGCTCATCCTCGGCGAACAGTTCGACGTGGTCGATCACGCCGCCGTCTTCGCCGCGTATCCCCTGAACGTCCAATGCCTGCTGCACGGCGAAGGTGTAAGCGGTCAACGCATCCAGGTTGTCGCTGGCGACGCGCAGGCCATGGTCGGCGATCAGGAAAAACCAGTTGCCACCCCAGGCGATATCACCGACCACCTCACCGATCCCCGGCACCTGCAACGCCACGGCTTTGCGATAACGGTAGGCCGGCACGTTGCGCACGCTGACGGAACGGTCGTCGTGCAAGGTTGCCTGCACCGTGCCGACCGGCGTTTCGATGCTGTGCACGCCCGGGCCGATCTTGCCCAGGTGAGCAAGTGACGCCACCAGGCCGATGGTGCCGTGGCCGCACATGCCGAGGTAA
Source organism: Pseudomonas sp. NFX71 (assembly GCF_048079215.1). Classification (NCBI taxonomy): domain Bacteria; kingdom Pseudomonadati; phylum Pseudomonadota; class Gammaproteobacteria; order Pseudomonadales; family Pseudomonadaceae; genus Pseudomonas; species Pseudomonas sp. NFX71. Next base: position 4,076,137 of record NZ_CP182230.1, read on the forward strand.
CCGGTGTTGTTGAAGAAAATCACCCCGGCGCAGGCCGCAGGGTCGACCGGCTCACACAACAGCGCGCCGACCAGCACATCGCTGCCCCGCGGTTCGAGCACGCAGGCGGTGCGCCATTGGTCGTGGTGTTCAGCCAGCCGTTGAAGACGTTCGGCCATGCTGCCGGTGCCCAGGTCGGGAAAGCCGGCGGTCACCAGGCGGGTGGGTTCGCCGCCGGTGTGGGAGTCAATCACGGTGATACGTTTCATGAATGGGCCACGTCCGTTCAGATGAGTGAACGCAAGAGTGGCCCGTGCGGGGGCTTGCAGGCTTGATGGTTTTATCCGGTGCCGATGACGAAATCGGCACAGTCCCGCGAGCGGTCAGTGGTGGTGGGGCAGGTGCTCGAACAGGGTTTTGCAGACCCCGGCGATGTGTTCGTCCAGCAGCTTTACCGCCCGGTCGACGTCACCGGCGCGGCAGGCTTCGAGGATCTCCCGGTGTTCGTGATCGGCGCGCTCCTTCCCCGCCGAGAGGCTCATCTGCATCCGCAGGTAACGTTCCAGTTTGTCGTTGACCGAACGGATCAAACTCACCAGAAACGGACGTTGTGCCGGTTCATAGAGGCAGGCGTGGAGTTCCCAATTAAGCTCGGCCCAGCGGCCCACGTCATCTTCGCCGACGAACTCCTGGCAGATACGTTCGGCGCGGGCGAAGGTCTCTTCCGTCATGTTGGGAATGGCCAGGCGCAGCACCTTGTCTTCGAGCAACATGCGTACTTCGAACATCTGCGCCAGTTCGGCATCGGACACCCGTGTGACCATCGCCCCGCGATTGCGCTGGAACATCACCAGACCTTCGGCTTCCAGGCGTTTGAGGGCTTCTCGTACGGGGATCTTGCTGACGTTGAACTGTCGGGCGATGTCGTCCTGACGAATCGGCTCGTCCTCGGCGAAATGCCCGGCGACGATGGCGTCACGCAGATGGCGAGTTATGATTTCAGAGGTCGAAGGCGCATTGCCCAAGTCTGGAGCGTTGAATTTGGGTAGGGTCACGGCGGCAGTCGTTCGGATTGAGTTGGAGATATGGTATACGAATTTTCGCTGGGCTCAGTGCTCTTGCGTTGCCTTCCGACAGCCGCCCCTGACTCTTTGTCGTTAATTGCCGAGGCGCCGGTGCAACAGTCCGATGCACGAGGTGTTGCGCATTTCGATCATTAAGTTGTCAGTTACGGTCATTGAGCGGCCGGGGGAGTGCTCATAGTCTGTTACACAAGACAGAGGGGCGCCAAAGAGCGCCCACACTTTTTCCGTGATCGCTCGTTGTGGAGTTACCGATGACCGCCGCTCATTACCCGCACCTGTTGGCCCCGCTGGACCTGGGTTTTACCACGCTGCGCAACCGTACCCTGATGGGCTCGATGCACACCGGTCTGGAGGAGAAACCCGGCGGTTTCGAGCGTATGGCTGCCTACTTTGCCGAACGTGCCCGTGGCGGCGTTGGCCTGATGGTCACGGGGGGTATCGGCCCGAACGACGAAGGCGGTGTGTACTCTGGCGCGGCCAAGCTGACCACTGAAGAAGAAGCGCTCAAACACCAGATCGTGACCCGAGCGGTGCACGAGGCGGGCGGCAAGATCTGCATGCAGATTCTTCACGCCGGTCGTTATGCCTACAGCCCGAAACAGGTTGCGCCGAGCGCCATCCAGGCGCCGATCAACCCGTTCAAGCCCAAGGAGCTGGACGAGGAGGGCATCGAGAAGCAGATCAACGATTTCGTCACCTGCTCGGCCCTGGCGCAAAAAGCCGAGTACGACGGCGTCGAGATCATGGGCTCCGAAGGTTATTTCATTAACCAGTTCCTCGCGGCCCACACCAACCACCGCACCGACCGTTGGGGCGGCAGCTACGAAAACCGTATGCGCCTGCCGGTGGAAATCGTCCGTCGCGTGCGCGAAGCCGTTGGCCCGAATTTCATCATTATCTTCCGTCTGTCGATGCTCGACCTGGTGGAGGGCGGCAGCACCTGGGAAGAAATCGTGACGCTGGCCAAGGCCATCGAGCAGGCCGGCGCGACCCTCATCAACACCGGTATCGGCTGGCACGAAGCGCGGATTCCGACCATCGCCACCAAAGTGCCGCGTGGGGCGTTCAGCAAGGTCACCGCCAAATTGCGTGGCTCGGTGAGCATTCCGCTGATCACCACCAACCGTATCAACACCCCGGAAGTGGCCGAGCAGATATTGGCGGAAGGCGATGCCGACATGGTGTCGATGGCGCGGCCATTCCTGGCCGACCCGGACTTCGTCAACAAGGCCGCCGCGGGCCGTGCCGATGAAATCAACACCTGCATCGGTTGCAACCAGGCGTGCCTCGATCACACGTTCGGCGGCAAGTTGACCACGTGCCTGGTCAACCCGCGGGCCTGTCATGAGACCGAACTCAATTACCTGCCGGTGCAGCAGATCAAGAAGGTCGCGGTGGTCGGTGCCGGCCCTGCGGGTCTGTCGGCTGCAACCGTGGCTGCCGAACGTGGCCATCAGGTGACGCTGTTCGATTCGGCCAGCGAAATCGGCGGCCAGTTCAACATCGCCAAGCGCGTGCCGGGCAAGGAAGAGTTCTTTGAAACCCTGCGCTACTTCAACCGCAAGTTGCAGACCACCAACGTCGAGGTCTGCCTGAACACCCGCGTTGACGTGGCGAAACTGGTGGAAGGCGGTTACGACGAGATCATTCTGGCGACCGGTATTGCTCCAAGAACGCCGGCGATTCCGGGTGTCGAGAACGCCAAGGTGCTGAACTACCTCGATGTGATTCTGCAACGCAAACCGGTGGGTAAACGTGTCGCGGTCATCGGCGCGGGCGGTATCGGTTTTGATGTGTCGGAATTCCTGGTGCATCAAGGCGTGGCCACCAGCCTCGACCGCGAAGCGTTCTGGAAAGAGTGGGGCATCGACACGCATCTGGAAGCCCGTGGTGGTGTGGCCGGCGTCAAGGCCGAAGTGCATGCGCCGGCCCGTGAAGTGTTCCTGCTGCAACGCAAGAAATCCAAGGTCGGCGACGGCCTGGGCAAGACCACCGGCTGGATTCACCGCACGGGTCTGAAGAACAAGCAGGTGCAGATGCTCAACAGCGTCGAATACTTGAAGATCGATGACGAAGGCTTGCACATTCGCATTGGTGAAACCGGCGAGCCGCAAGTGCTGGCGGTGGACAACATCGTGATTTGCGCCGGGCAGGATCCGTTGCGTGAGTTGCACGACGGGTTGGTCGCGGCCGGGCAGAACGTGCATTTGATTGGCGGCGCGGACGTGGCGGCAGAGCTGGACGCGAAGCGGGCGATCAATCAGGGCTCGCGGTTGGCTGCGCAGTTGTAATCACCGCAATCCCTGTGGCGAGGGAGCTTGCTCGCGCTCGGCTGCGCAGCAGCCGTAAATCAGTGATGGTGATTAACCTGACACAACACCATTGCTGAAAAAAGGAGTCCTTCGGACTCCAGCGGGCGCAAGCTCCCTCGCCACAAATTGGCTGCTAAGATGCTGGCTGTTTACCCAGAGCCGGCATCGATGTTTCTCCCTCCCAGTGACTGGCTACCCCAAGCCCCGCTCGAACCCCTTCGTCTTGATTGGCTAACCCGATCGAGCATCGAACTCTCCATCCTGCGCCTCGACCAGATCGACCCTCTGATCAGCGGCAACAAGTGGTTCAAGCTCATCGAACACCTCAAAGCCGCCGACCTCGCCGGTGCCGAAGGCATCATCAGCCTGGGCGGTGCTCATTCCAATCATCTGCATGCGCTGGCGGCTGCCGGCAAACGCTTGGGGTTCAAAACGGTGGGTTTGTTGCGCGGTCATCCGCAAGAAACCCCTACGGTCAAAGACTTGCAAGCATCCGGCATGCAGTTGCACTGGCTCGGTTATGGTGGTTATCGCGCGCGGCACGAGGCGGGTTTCTGGGAACCCTGGCGAGCGCAATATCCTGATCTGCTTCCTGTGCCCGAAGGTGGCGGAGGATTGCCCGGCGCAAAGGGCTGCATGCGGTTGAAGGTGATGGCCAGTGAGCAACTGAACAGTCTGGGCTGGAGCGGCTACGACGGTTGGTGGCTCGCCTGTGGAACCGGCACCACGCTGGCCGGCCTGGTGCTGGCCGAAGCGGGGGAGCATCCGGTTTACGGCGCGCTTGCTGTGCCCGACGACCATGGTGTGGCGCAGCAGGTCGAATCGATTGTGCAAGAAGCCGGCTTGCGCGACCCGGTGTGTGAACTGTTTGACGCCAGTCGCGGCGGCTTCGCCAAAGTCGATCCGTTGTTACTGGACTTCATCGCGCAGACCGAACAGGCCAGCGGCATTCCCCTCGAGCCGCTGTATACGGGCAAAGCGCTGTTGGCGCTCAAACAGCACATCGAGGCGGGTCGATTTGCCAAGGGCACTCGCCTGATCTTTGTCCACACCGGCGGCTTGCAGGGCCGCCGCGGGTTTCAATAAAAGGCGTTCAACCGCGCTTGGGCATCATCCGCAACAAGGTGTTATCGCCCACCACATAGTGATGATAGAGCCCCGCCACGGCGTGCAGCCCGATCAGCCAATAACCGATGGTGCCGCCGAGCACATGCCAGCCTTCGATCTGCCTGGCCAGCGCCTTGTCCTCCGACACCAGCAGCGGCAAATCAAAGCCATAGAACATCACCTGATGCCCCTTGGCACTGGTGACCAGCCAACCGAGGATCGGCATCGCGATCATGAAAATGTACAGCGCCCAGTGCATCAACCTGGCGAGGATGGTTTGCCAGTGCGGTGAGGCGGGGAAGATCTGCGGTGCCGGGCCGAGGCTGCGGGCGAACAATCTGAGCCAGACCAGCACGAATACAGTCAGCCCCAGCATGAAGTGCGATTCGGTGATCAGCGTTCGGCCGCCGCTGCCTTTAGGAAAGATCCCGCGAAATTCGATGCAGGCATACACCAGCGCCAGCAGGACCAGCATCAACCAGTGCAGGGTGATCGAGACGGTGCTGTAGCGTGAATCGGAGTTTTTCCACGGCATTCGGTGTTCCTCACAGGTCGGGTCAAGCCACCGTTCTTGGTCGACGGTGCACTTTCACTGTAATCCTGTTTCGCCGGGTTTGCCTGACGCCAGTGGCGGTTCAATGCTCTAGATCAGGTGATCGAGCAAAAAAAAGTGCCGCGTTCCCTTGTAGGAACGCGGCACTTTGGCTGGTGAATCAGTAGCTTTGCGGCATTTCACCCTTGGCCAGACGCTTGTTGATGTCGGCGATCACTTCCGGCAAGTCGGTGATGGTGTCGATCATGTAGTGCGGGCGCGAACCTTCGAACAGCGCGTGGATACGCTTGCGCTCGCTGGCCAGTTGATCGCTGCCGAGGGCGCGATAACCTTCGTAGTCCAGGCCCAGCGCGTTGCCCGAGCAGATCAGCGCGACGGTCCACATGCCAGCGCGACGGCCCTCGAGAATGCCGGGCACGGTGTCGTCGATCTTCACGCAAGCAGCAACATCGTCGATGCCCAGGGCGATGACGTTGGCCAACGCCTGAGCCGGCCATGGACGGCCGTTAGGCACTTCGTCGGTAGCCACCACGTGATCAGCGATGTAGCCGTTGGTGGCAGCCAGCTCGACCACTTTGTCCATGACCTGTTTCGGGTAACCGGAGCACGAGCCGATCTTGATCCCTTGCTGGCGCAGGTTGGCAATAGTGTCCAGCGCGCCCGGAATCAGTGCCGAGTGCTCGGCGATTTTCTCGATCTGCAACGGCATGAAGCGCTGGTAGATGGCGGTGACGTCATCATCGGTCGGCGTGCGGCCGAATGCCTTGCGATAGCGTTCGGCGACTGCCGGCTGATCGCACAGGGTGCGGATGTGGTCCCACTTGCCCATGCCCATGGGACCACGGGCTTCTTCGATGGACACCTGGACGTCGAATTCGGCGAAGGCCTCGACAAAAATCTGCGTGGGAGCGAAGGAACCGAAGTCGACGACGGTACCGGCCCAGTCGAGGATGGCGGCCTGGAGTTTAGTTGGGTTTGTGTAGTTCATGGTGATCAAATCCTGTGGCAACTGATTAATGAGGAGCTGCTTTTGGTGGGAGCGGCGGTGCGACGATTCGACTTGCTCGCGAAAGCGGTGCAGCGAGCGACATTTATGTTGAATGTCAGTCCGTATTCGCGAGCCCGCTCCCACAGGGGAAATCGGTGTGATTTAGATCTCTAACACTTCCATCTCGCGCAGCACGTCGGCAATCGCCGCCACGGCCGCGTGCATCTCGGTCTGGTTGACGTGGCCGATGCAGCCGACGCGGAAGGTTTCGACCTGGGTCAATTTGCCGGGGTACAGAATGAAACCCTTGGCCTTGACGCGTTCGTAGAATTCCTTGAACTGGTAGCGCGGGTCTTTCGGCGCGTGAAAAGTGACGATGATCGGCGCCTGGATGGCGGCGGGCAGGAAGCTGCGCAAGCCAAGTTTCGCCATGTCATCGAGCAACACTTTGCAGTTGTCGGTGTAGCGCTGATGCCGGACCGGCAAGCCACCTTCTTCGTTGTATTGCAGCAGGGCCTCGTGCAGCGCGGCGACCACGTGGGTCGGCGGTGTGAAGCGCCACTGGCCGGTCTTGGCCATGTAGGTGTGCTGGTCGAAAAGGTCCATCGCCAGCGAGTGCGAGTTACCGGCGGCATTGGCCAGCGATGCTTTGCGAGCGAAGACGAAACCCATCCCCGGTACGCCTTCCAGGCATTTGCCCGAAGCGGCGATCAGCGCGTCGAACGGCACCTGTTGCGCATCCACCGGCAGCGCGCCGAAAGAACTCATGGCGTCGATGATCAGGCGTTTGCCATGTTGCGCAATGACCTGGGCGATTTCCGGCAGCGGGTTGAGGATGCCGGTGCTGGTTTCGCAGTGAATCAGCGCGACGTGGGTAATGCTGGCGTCGGCCCGCAGCAGACGGTCAACGTCGGCGGCAGTGGTGGGTTCGTCTTCGGCGGTTTCAAACGTGCTGAAGGAACGGCCGAGCACTTCGCAGATTTTCGCCAGGCGTTTGCCATAGGCGCCGTTGATCAGCACCAGGACTTTGCCGTCACGCGGCACCAGCGTGCCGATTGCCGCTTCGACCGCGAAGGTGCCGCTGCCTTGCAGAGGCACGCAGTGGTGGCTGTCGCCGCCGTTGATGATCGCCAGCAATTGCTCGCAGAGGCTGGCGGTCAGTTGATTGAAGCGGTCATCCCATGAACCCCAGTCGACCATCATCGCCTGGCGGGTGCGGGCCGAAGTCGTCAACGGGCCGGGGGTGAGCAGGATGGGTTCGGCAGTACTCATTCTCGTGTCCTCGCAATCGATGGGATGAAGCTACGGGGCTTAAATTGCAATTTGCCGTGCTATCAATCAAATTGTTTGTTGTTATGCCAGCCATCAGTGAGGGTTATTCATGAACCTGTTCCAGCTCCGCGCCTTTGATGCGGTGGCCCGCGAGGGCAGCTTCACCCGGGCCGCCGCGCGGCTGTTCATTAGCCAGCCGGCAGTCACCGGGCACATCAAGGCGTTGGAGGAGCACTACCAGATCACTTTGCTGCGGCGCACCGCCCGACGGGTGGAGCTGACGGAGGAGGGCACCAAACTCGCAGCGATCACTCGGGCGATGTTTGGTCTGGCCGAAGAAGCGCAGGTAATGCTGGAGGCCAATCGTCAGTTGCTCACCGGCCGCCTGGAAGTGGCGGCGGACGGGCCGCACATGGTCATGCCGATGCTGGCCAGTTTGCGCGTGCGTTATCCGGGGATCACCGTGAACCTGCGCCTGGGCAATGCCCAGGAAACCCTGGCGGCGTTGTTATCGGAACATGCCGACGTGGCAGTGCTGACGGAGGTCGAGCCGCGCAAGGGTTTGCATTTGCAGGCACTGAGCGAGTCGCGGATATGTGCGCTGGTGCCCGCCGGTCATCCGTGGGCACAAAAGTCGAAGGGCGTGCAGCTCAAGGAACTGGATCAGGTCATCATGGTATTGCGCGAGCCAGGTTCGATCACCCGGCGCACGTTTGATGAAGCCTGTGTTCAGGCCAAGGTAAACCCGCGGGTGTTGCTGGAGCTGGACAGTCGCGAGGCCGTGACCGAGGCGGTCGCGGCGCAATTGGGGGTCGGGGTCGTGTCATCGGTGGAAGTCAGCCATGACCCTCGGGTAGCGGCGGTGCCGATCATGGGTGAGGGGTTGGTGAATCGGCACATGATCGGGTGTATGGAGCGGCGCAGGGACTTGAGGTTGATACAGGCGTTTTTCGGGTTGGCGCCGTAGGTGCTGTCTTCTGCAGCTTCTACAAAGGGGCTGCCCGCCACCGATTATTTTGTCGTGTTGGGGAGCTTGGATCGTCGCGGGTACCGGTCACGCGTTGTCACTTGGACAGTAAGCGTCAACGGTTGGTTGTGGATTTCGACGCCGTGGCCACGGTCCCGCTACCGCAATTGATGTACGAAGATTTTTTCAACCAGCGCTGATCCGGGTAGTACGAAAACAGCAACTGCCCGTCTTTCATCGAATCAATCAGCTTGTGTGCAATCGCCGGCCGTACCGCCGGGCAGCCCAGGCTTCTGCCGATTCGGCCATTGGCCCGTGCAAGCACCGGGCTGACATAAGGCGCTCCATGAATCACGATTGCCCGGTCAAACGCATTGTCGTTGAAACCCGGCTCCAGGCCTTCCATGCGCAGCGAATAACCGTTTTGCCCGACATAGCTTTGTTGCGTGCGATACAGCCCGAGACTGGTGGCAAAGCTTTCATTTTGATTGGAGAAGTTGACGGCCATGTTCTCGCCGCTGTTGCGGCCGTGGGCGACCAGTTCATGAAACAGCAACTTGCGCTTCTTCAAATCGAACACCCACAGGCGCTGTTCGGTCGAGGGCAGGGAATAATCGATCACCGCAAGTCTTTGGACAGGCGCAGCGCCTTGGGCGATGCTGCATTGCGAGGCGCGAACGGCGAGGTTAATGACGTTGGCGTTGGCTTTCGGGGCCGCTTTGATGAGGGCGGCCGCGAGCGAATCGGCGTAGGCTAACGGTACGGACATTGCAGTCAATAGCAGGGCCGGCAGCAGATAGCCAATACGTAGTGGCGCCATATAGATGTCTCATCATGTTAAGTTCGAGTCTAGCAGTGCATTGAAAGCCAGGCGTTGAATGCGGGAGATTAAGGATTATCCATGGTGCTTTTAACAAGGTTATTCGTCATAAGCCGCGTATTTTTTATGGGCTTTCTGATCAGCGGCACAGCGCTTGCGGAAACTTCGCCGATTGAGCCGACAATTGCGCCTAGCTCCGTTATCGAGGCGGAAGCAGGCGATAACGTCGGTCAGGCGATTCAGACCTCGCTTGAGCCGCTGAAAACCGCGTTTCCGCCGTTGCTGACCGCGCCGCGTCATCGGCGGGTGGATGTCAGCCGTCTGGTGATGGATTTTTATACGCATCGCGCTTATCGCGCAGCGTGGACCGATGACCGCGACGTCGCACAATTGATCGCCAGCTTGAGCGCGACTGACGCCGATGGTTTGAACCCGACGGATTTTCATATTGATGAGCTGATCCGATCCCGGACCACGATGCAGACTACGCCCGTCACCCCCGAGCAACGGGCGGCCTTTGATTTGGCGACGACGCATACGTTTATTACCGCGCTGCTGCAGCTGCGGCGGGGCAAGGTCGATCCCGCGCGGCTCGACATTCATTGGAATTTTGACGCCGATGGCGTCGACCCGCGCGACGACGTCAATGCTTTCTTCGCGGCGCTCGACAATCACGATGTAGCGAAGGCATTTGCCATCGCTCCGCCGCAAGAAGCGGTGTACGTGGGATTGCGTCAGGCGCTGGCGCAATTGCGTGGTATTCGGGATCGGGGCGGCTGGCCGCAAGTGGTTGTAGACCATTCGCTCAAGCCTGGCATGGACGAACCGGCTGTCGCGCAGTTGCGCGCGAGGATGGTCGCGGCAGGTTTTCTCGATCCGCGATTGATCCACGGTACGAAGTACGATGGCGTCGTCACCGCCGCAGTGAAAAAGTATCAGAACGAGCAATACCTCGGAGCGGATGGGATAGCGGGGGCGACGACGCTGGCGGCTTTGAATGTGCCCGTTGACGCACGCATTGATCAGGTTCGGGTGAACATGGAGCGGGCGCGCTGGCTGCTTTACAAGCTTCAAGGCACGTTCGTTATCGTTGATATTGCCGGCTACAAAGTAGCGATGTACCGCGATGGCCAGCCGATCTGGCGATCCCGGGTGCAGGTTGGTAAAGCGGCGCGCAATACGCCTATCTTTCAGGCGCAGATCACCTACGTCACGTTTAATCCGACCTGGACGGTGCCGCCGACGATCCTCAAGGAAGACGTGCTGCCGAAGATCCAGAGCAATCCCGGCTACCTGGCTGCCAACCGTATTCGTGTGATCGATCGCGAAGGCCACGAACTGGATCCTGCGGCCGTTGACTGGACCAACCCGCGTGGCATCAGTTTGCGCCAGGATGCCGGGCCCGATAGCTCATTGGGCCAGGTGGTCATCCGCTTTCCCAACAACTACGCGATTTATCTTCACGACACGCCGCATCGCGAGCTGTTTGCCAAGACTGTCCGCGCGACCAGTTCGGGCTGCATCCGGGTGGAGAACCCGCTGCAACTGGTGGAGTTGCTGTTCAACGACCCGGTTAAGTGGAACAGCGCCGGTATTCAGAAACAGCTGGCCAATGGCAAGACCGAGAATATTCGGCTACCGGTGAAAGTGCCGGTGTTGTTGGCCTACTGGACAGTCGATCTGGGCAGCGACGGGCGCGTCTCATTCAAACCGGATGTGTATGGCTACGATGAACCCTTGCTGCGGGCATTGAATCGACCTTCGCAAATGCCGGTGTTGAATCTACATGCGGCGACAGCATCGGCGGGAACTGGGCAGCCGTAGGGGAAATGGCTGTCAACCGTTCGGCACTTGCGCCGGGGCGCCAAAACAGCATCGCCTAATCTTTGATTTACTGGAAATTCTTCCGGTACTTACAAGGAAGGTGTGGCATGACTTCATTAAAGTTCGGCGCGTCCATCCTGTTGGTCTGCCTGGCAGGCTGCGCAACCACTCCGCGTAGTAACTACGAGCCACCGCCGGTGCCTGCATCGGCGGTGGCCCTTGATGACGCGCAGATAACCAGCACGCTGGTGGGAAGGAAATTTTACGGAACCACCCGAGAAGGCAGTCACCCTTATTCGATGAGTTTTGCGCCGAACGGAGTCGAGACATTCGAGATGGCGCCCTACAAACCGGAGAAGGAAAAGTGGACGCTGAAAGACGGGGTGATTTGTATTGAAGCGAAAGGCTACCCAACCGAATGCGGTCAGGTGAAGACCGCTAACAATGAGTATTGGTTTGTCGATCCGAAGAGCGGCAGAGTCAACGCGCACTTGAAACTGACGCCTTGAAGTTGAGCCGCATAGAGAAACGGGCGTTCATCTCACGCCCATTTCTCCTGTTCATGCCTTGCCCAGCGCCTCCCGCAAAAACTCCACCAGCCCTCGCTGCAATCCGGTCAGCGCGCCTTCGCGACTGATCAGCGCCAATTCTGTCGGCGGTAATTCGGGCAGATCAGTGCACACGGTGTGCTCTGGCAACACCGCCGAAGCGGGCAGCACCGACAGGCCCAATCCGGACGCCACCGCCGCCTGAATTCCCGTCAGGCTGTGGCTGCCAAACGCAACCCGCCACGGTCGCTGTGCCACATCCAGCAGGCGGATTGCCCGTTGCCGATAAATGCAGCCTTGTGGGAACAGCGCCAATGGCAAGACGCCCTGGGCGGAGTCGACCCCCGCACCTTTGACCCACACCAGCGCTTCCGGCCACGCCGCCCAGCTTGGGCCGCTGTCCGGTTCACGCTTGACCAGTGCAATGTCGATGGCGCCCGTCGCGAGCTTTTGCTTGAGATCGGTGCTCATGCCGCTGACGGTTTCCAGCCGCGCTTCAGGTCGGCTGCGGTTGAAGCCGGCGAGGATCACAGCCATACGCCGTGCATCGAAATCCTCCGGTACGCCAATGCGCAGTATTTCCAGGTCGAGATCACTGGCGAGGGCTTCCACCGCCTCCGAGGACAGGGCCAACAGGCGCCGGGCATAGTGAATCAGCAGCTCGCCGTGCTCGGTGACGCTGATGTTCTGTCCTGTGCGGTCGCGAAGCAGCAGCGCATGCCCGACCAGTTCTTCCAGTTTGCGAACCTGTTGGCTCACGGTGGATTGGGTGCGGTGTACACGTTCGGCAGCGCGGGTGAAGCTGCCTTCGTCCACCACGCAGACGAAGCTCTTGAGCAGTTCGAGATCGAGCATGGCGGGCTCCTTTGATATTCGATTTATCACTGACGAGTCGATATTAATTTAATTTCACACTATCACCGTTCGCTCGTAACCTGAAGATCACTTTTCAGAGGATAGGACCATGGCACTCAAAAACGCTCCACGCCCCGAGTGGCTGACCTTCGATTGCTACGGCACGCTGATTCAATGGGATGAAGGTTTGAAAGCCGTGGTCGCGCAGATCCTGCGCGACAAGGGTGATCACACCGTCGATGTCGATCGCCTGATCGAGGTGTATGACCGGCACGAACACCGGCTGGAGCAGACACCGCCGCATCGTGCGTTCCGGCAGTTGAGCACCCTTGGGTTGCAAATGGCGCTGGAGGATCTGGGGTTGGCGAGCTCGGACGAAGACAGTCAACGGCTGGCAGCGGCAATCCCGAAAATGCCGCCGTTTCCCGAGGTGATCGACACGCTTGCCCGGCTCAAGACGATGGGCTTCAAGTTGTGCATCGTGTCCAACACCGATGACGACATCATCGCCGGCAACGTGGCGCAACTCGGTGGCCACATCGATCGGGTCATCACCGCCCAGCAGGCCGGCGCCTACAAGCCCGATCCGCGGTTGTTCGACTACGCTCACGCGCAGCTGGGCGTCAGTCGTGATCAGGTGGTGCACATCTGCGCGAGCCCGACGCTGGACCACACCGCCGCGCGCGATATGCATTTTCGCTGCGTGTGGATCGACCGCGGCACCGGTCGCCAATTGCTGCCCGACTATCAACCCGATGCGATATTGAGCACGCTGGATCAAGTCCTGCCCTTGTTCGAATCCCTTGGCTGGTAAACCCCGGAGTCATTGTCATGGCACACACTCTTGCAGGCGGTTCCCGTTCCGCCCGTTACACCGACCTGAACCTGGACTTGCCGGCTGTCATCACGGCGCGCTCGGAATTGGCGGCGTGCTTTCAACTGGCGGCACTGCATGGGCTGGAGGAGGGGATCTGCAATCACTTTTCCGCCATGGTGCCGGGGCGCGATGATCTGTTTTTCGTGAACCCCTACGGCTACGCGTTTGCAGAAGTCACTGCGGACAACCTGTTGGTCTGCGACTTCCACGGCAACGTCGTGGCCGGCGAAGGCCAGCCCGAGGCGACCGCGTTTTACATCCATGCGCGCCTGCACAAACTGCTGCCGAGGGTCAAAGTGGCGTTCCACACGCACATGCCCCACGCCACGGCGTTGTGCTTACTGCAAGGCCCGCCGCTATTGTGGCTGGGGCAAACAGCGTTGAAATTCTACGGGCGTACGGCGGTGGACGAGGATTACAACGGCCTGGCCCTCGATGAGTCCGAAGGTGACCGGATTGCCAGCGTCATGGGCAATGCCGACGTCCTGTTTTTGAAGAACCACGGCGTGATCATCGCAGGGCCGACCATCGCCGAAGCCTGGGATGATCTGTATTACCTGGAACGCGCCGCCCAGGTGCAATTGATGGCGATGGCGACCCAGCGCGATCTCAAGCCAGTGCCTCCCGCCATTGCGCAACGTGCCTACGAACAAATGCGCCTGGGAGATGCAGAAAGTGCTCAAGCGCATTTGCGCAGTGCAATGCGACGCCTGCCCAAAGGACAATTGCCCCGCACCATCCCGTAGACTAAGCTCGCAAACATTAAGGGTTTTGGGCCTTCGCCCATGCCTTACCCTTGCAGGACGAGCTTTTGCCTATCTCCGGTGACGACCCGCGCGACGCCAGTGGCGTCAATTTGAAACGGCTACCCCTGCGCAAGGCGGCGGTGCTGTTTATTGTCGTGGTGTGTCTGTGCCTGTGCGGTTTGCTTTATCTGCAACTGGAGCAATCGCGCCGGCACGATCTGGCGGTGGCCGAAGTGGCGTCTTCGAACCTCACCCGCGCCATGGCCCAGCAGGCTGAAGACACATTCATGAAGGCCGACCTGGTACTGACCAGCCTGGCGGACTGGATTCAGGTTGATGGGTTCGTCCCGGCGCAGATCCCGCGTCTACAGAAAACGTTTGCCCGACGGGTACAGACACTCAGTCAGTTGCACGGGATCTTCCTGTTCGATCAAAAGGGGCAATGGGTCGTCACCTCATTCGAGGATCTGCCCCGCGGCCCCGGCGTGGCGGACCGCGACTATTTCCTGTTTCACCAGCAGAACGTATCGTCCCTGGCGCACATCGGCCCGGCGATTCGCAGTCGCGTGAATGGCGAGTGGATCATTCCGGTTTCCAAGCGGGTGAATGACAAGGACGGCCATTTCCAGGGCGTGTTGCTGGCCGGCATCAAAATGTCCTACTTCGATCAGTTTTTCAAAAGCTTCAGCATCGATGACGACGGCTCTATTTTTCTGGCGCTGACTGATGGAACGCTGCTGGCGCGACGGCCGTTTGTGGAAGCGCAGATTGGCCAGTCACTGGCCAAAGGGGAGATTTTCAGCAAGTACCTGGCAGGCGCAATGTCCGGCAACGCCATGATCAGTTCTGTACTCGATGGCACTGTCCGCTTGCAAGGCTACCGGCAACTCGACGCCTATCCGCTGGTGGTGTCCGCGGCCTCGTCCCGGGATTCGATTCTCAAGGGCTGGTATGACACGGCGTTTAAATCCAGCGTCATTGTGGCGCTGGTTGTGCTGGGCGTGGGGCTGTTCGGTTGGGTGTTCGTGCGCCAGGTGCGCCTCGGTGAACGGGTCGAGAAGGATTTGCGCAAGGCCAAGGAGGCGCTGAAGCTGATCGCGACCCATGACAGTCTCACCGGCCTGGCCAATCGCCGACTGTTCGAACAAGCGCTGGACCTCGAGTTTGGCCGTGGAATCCGGCAGTCGAGTTCGTTGAGCCTGATCATGCTCGATATCGATTACTTCAAGCGCTACAACGACGCTTACGGCCATGTCGCGGGTGACCATTGCCTGGCCGAAGTGGCGAGGGTGGTGAAGAGTTGCTGCCATCGAACCACCGATCTGGCGGTGCGTTACGGCGGCGAGGAATTCGCTGTGTTGCTGCCGAATACGGATATTCAGGGTGCGATGGTCATTGCCGAGCAGATCCGCCGCAGCGTCATGACCCGGAACATCAATCACAGCGCCGCGCCCAGTGGTTATGTGACGGTCAGTCTCGGTTGTTATGCCTTCGTACCGACGCGCCTGGACAGCACCGAAGTGCTCATTGAGCGCGCGGACGCGGCGTTGTATCAGGCCAAGCATTCCGGACGAAACCGTTCGGCGGTGCTGTCGATGGACGGCGGTGTCGGGGAACTGATGCGCTCGGATCGTTGAGATGAGGTCGGCTTGCGCGCGGTCAGCTACCGCCAGTTTCGCCTCCCGCACCTGAGCGACTGGAGCTGCCCGTTTCGCCGGAGCTGTCGCTTGAAGAGCCCGAGCCGCCATCGCCCTTATTGCCGCCGTCGCTGCTGTGGCCGCCGGAAGGCTCACCGGGATCATTGTTGGGCGCCATCGTCGATCCGGCCGACGCAACCACCGGAATGCGTGGATGTCACACACTGAACACACATGTCCGGAGCGCTGGCCCATGAAGAATCTGCGAGTCGCAACGTTCAACGTCAATGGCATGCGCGCCCGGCTGCCAAACCTGCTGGCCTGGCTGGAGCGGGAGAAACCGGACATCGCCTGCCTGCAGGAGCTCAAGTCGGTGGACAGTGCATTTCCTGCCGCAGAGCTTGAGGCTGCCGGCTACGGCGCGATATGGCAGGGTCAAGCCTCGTGGAACGGGGTGGCGATTCTGGCCCGGGATGCGCAACCACTGGAGAGTCGCCGTGGTTTGCCGGGTGACGACGGTGATACCCACAGTCGGTATCTGGAGGCCGCCGTGCACGGTGTCCTGGTGGGCTGCCTGTATCTGCCAAACGGCAATCCGCAGCCGGGGCCGAAGTTCGATTACAAGCTGGCCTGGTTCGAGCGGCTGATTGCCTACGCCAAGGATCTCCAGAGCAGCGAACACCCGGTGGTGCTGGCCGGTGACTACAACGTGGTGCCGACTGACCTGGATATCTATAACCCACGGTCCTGGCTCAAGGATGCGCTGCTGCAACCGGAAAGCCGCGAGTGTTATCAACGGTTGCTGGATCAGGGGTGGACCGACGCCCTGCGACATCTGTATCCGGAGGATCGGCTCTACACCTTCTGGGACTATTTCCGACAGCATTGGCAGAAAAATTCCGGGTTGCGCATCGATCATCTGTTGCTCAACCCGGCGCTGAGCCCTTATCTGCAAGACGCGGGTGTCGATGCGTGGGTGCGCAACGAGCCACATGCCAGCGACCATGCCCCGACGTGGATTCAACTGGGTTCACGCAAGCGCCGTTGATTGTCCATGCGTGGCGATTGGCGAAATCAATTGTCGGGTGGACCGCTTTTTCCCTTATACATGGCGCCCATCGGCGGAGAGATCCGCGGCCCCATGCATAAGGATCGAGCAATGAGCGAGCTACGTCTGAGCAATCTTGCGTTGTACCTGCAACGTCTGGGTTTCGACGCGCCACCGGCGCCAACCCTGGAAACCCTGCGTCAGCTGCAGTTTCGTCACACCGCTGCGTTCCCGTTCGAAAACCTCACCACGTTGTCTGGCGAGCCGGTACTCATCGACTTGCCGTCCATCGAGCAAAAAGTCCTGCACGATGGCCGCGGTGGTTACTGCTATGAACTCAACAACCTGTTCCTGGCCCTGCTTCAGGCGCTGGGTTTCGACGCTTGCGGCATTTCCGGCCGCGTGGTCATGGGCCAGCCCGAGGGGGCGTGGACCGCGCGTACGCACCGCTTGAGCCTGGTCACCCTGGGGGGCGTGCGCTACATCACCGATGTGGGATTTGGCGGTATGGTCCCCACCGCGCCGCTGCTGCTCGACACTCCGGAGGAGCAACTCACGCCTCATGAACCTTATCGGATTGAACGCCACGCAGACGGCTACACCCTGCGCGCCAATGTCGCTGGTGAGTGGCGCGCGATGTACATCTTCGACCTGCAACGCCAGGAAGACATCGATTACGCCGTCGGCAACTGGTATGTCTCAACCCATCCCGAATCATCTTTTGCCAAACAGCTTATGGTGGCGCGGACAGGGGAAGGGTGGCGCCGTACGCTGAACAATGGCAGTTTTGCCATCCACCGGATCGGTAGCGAGAGCGAGCGGCGGCAGATCACTGAGGTGGCTGATCTGGTCCGGTTGCTGGCGAGCGAGTTCGGGATCCGGGTGCCTGAGCACGCACATTTGAAGCAGGTGCTTGGGCGGTTGATCGAACAGGACTAGGGGCGGACGTCAGGCTCCATCAATTGACGGATTTCGCTGACGGCATCCAGCAACTTCTTTTCCAGGCTTTTCAGATCTGAGGGTGTTATGCCCTTTTTGAGATGCCCGGTCCCGGCAGGTGTGTTTCTGTCGCTGAGCAACGCGTGTCGCAGTGTGTTGTTGATCACCGTCTGGTAGCCATACCCCTCGCTTTCCGCAAGCGTGCGAGCGGCTTCTATGACCGTTTCATCCAGCATGATGGTAATGCGGGTCTTGCCTTTGCCGGGGGCAACCGCCCCACGCTTGGCATTGCTGAAGTCGTATTCATCTTTCATTACTCAAGCCTCCAAATATTGGCGACGCTCGTTTTTTGTGGCGAGACGCGCGGAAATGATTCGAACGAAATTCGGCTCACGGTAGGTGTACGCGACGACCAGCAGGCGACCTTTGGCGTCCAGCCCCATGATGATCCATCGTTGCTCGTCATGAAGATCATCCTGGAGCGTCAGCGCCCGTTCGTCATGGAACACGGCGTCAGTCTCTGCGAGGCTGATGCCTTGGTGCTTCAGTTTGTTCGCCGCGTTTTTTGCCTTGTGAGACTGAATTTCGAATGGCTTAATTATGCATACTTTATATGTATAAAAAAGAGAGCGACGCTACCGGCGGTCGCCAGGAACTCAAAAGACTAGCGGGGGAACGAACGAGGCTCGGGACGGATATATTTCAAGGTTTATTGAAGGATGCTGCGGGTGGGGATGGACACCTGTCCATAATCTGACTGGTCAGTTGTATACAACTCTATAGACATTTGTCCTGAGTCTTGCATACAGTGTGCGCATAACAAAAACCAGGGAACCCCCCAACCATGAAAACGCCCCATGTTTCACACCAACGGCCTGAGGACGAAAACCTCGGAGTCGGCGCGAATATGGCTTACGGCCTGCAACATGTTCTGACCATGTATGGCGGTATCGTCGCGGTGCCTTTGATCATCGGCCAGGCGGCCGGGCTCTCGCCGGCGGACATCGGCTTGTTGATTGCTGCTTCATTGTTTGCGGGGGGCTTGGCGACGTTGCTGCAGACCCTCGGTTTACCTTTTTTCGGTTGCCAGTTGCCGCTGGTGCAGGGCGTGTCGTTCTCTGGCGTCGCGACGATGGTGGCGATCGTCAGCAGTGGTGGCGAGGGCGGGTTTCAGTCGATTCTCGGGGCGGTGATTGCCGCGTCGTTGATCGGATTGCTGATCACGCCGGTGTTCTCGCGTATCACCAAATTCTTCCCACCGCTGGTGACGGGCATCGTGATCACGACCATTGGCCTGACGCTGATGCCGGTGGCCGCGCGCTGGGCCATGGGTGGCAACAGTCATGCACCAGACTTCGGCAGCATGGCGAACATCGGTCTGGCGGCAGTGACGCTGGTGCTGGTGCTGTTGCTGAGCAAGGTTGGCAGCGCGACCATTTCCCGGCTCTCGATTCTGTTGGCGATGGTGATCGGCACAGTCATCGCGGTGTTTCTCGGCATGGCAGACTTCTCGTCCGTCACCCAGGGCCCGATGTTCGGCTTCCCTACACCGTTCCACTTCGGCATGCCGACCTTCCACTTCGCAGCGATCCTGTCGATGTGCATCGTGGTCATGGTGACACTGGTGGAAACCTCGGCGGACATCCTCGCCGTCGGTGAAATCATCGACACCAAGGTCGACTCCAAACGCCTGGGCAATGGCCTGCGCGCCGACATGCTGTCGAGCATGATCGCGCCGATCTTCGGCTCCTTCACCCAAAGCGCGTTCGCCCAGAACGTCGGCCTGGTGGCGGTGACCGGGATCAAGAGCCGTTTCGTGGTGGCCACCGGCGGGTTGTTTCTGGTGATCCTCGGCCTGCTGCCATTCATGGGCCGAGTCATCGCCGCCGTGCCGACTTCCGTGCTGGGTGGTGCCGGAATCGTGCTGTTTGGCACCGTGGCGGCCAGCGGCATTCGCACACTGTCCAAGGTCGACTACCGCAACAACGTCAACCTGATCATCGTCGCCACCTCGATCGGTTTCGGCATGATCCCCATCGCTGCGCCGAATTTCTACGACCATTTCCCAAGCTGGTTCGCGACGATCTTCCACTCGGGCATCAGCTCCTCGGCGATCATGGCCATCGTGCTGAACCTGACCTTCAACCACCTCACTGCCGGTAACTCGGATCAGCAGTCGGTGTTTGCGGCGGGTACTGAACGGGTCCTGCGTTATCAGGATCTGGCCGCGCTGCGCGAAGGGGATTACTTCAGCGAAGGCAAGTTGCACGACTGCGACGGTAAAGAGGTCCCGGTGGTGGAGGTGGATCATGGGCATGGAGAACCACGGGCGGTGCCTGCGAAAAGCAGTGAGCATGTCTGACGTTTGAGCGTATGAAAAAAGGCCGATCTGTTGAGCGACAGATCGGCCTTTTTACAGATCAGAAGGTCGCAGTCATTCTTGCTCGCTTTGCGTCCAGCGCCCCATCAACGTATTGGACGGCAGTTGTTCATCCAATAGCTTTCTTGCCGTTTCCACTCCCGCCACCGGCAGCCCTTCAGGGTTCAACAAGCCAATCTGCACCAGCACACTGGCCTGGTCCCAGTAGATGTGCTCGTGGTACAGCTTGTCCCCGCGGAACTTGATCACACCCAGCATCGGAATCTCGACGTACCGGCCGGTCGGTGCGACGTTGGGCAGCATCCAGTCAATTTCAGTGCTGTGGGTGAAACACATGATGAACTCATCCACGATCTGCAATGCGCCGATGGTGCGGGAGATCGGGATGAGCTTCATGTCCGGTGGATTGCCGTGGACAAAATGGTGTTGATAGAAGCGGCTGAGTTCCCTGGCGCCGACGCCGCCGGTCATGGTCGGGATATGGTTGACGTAGGGTTCGGCGACCATGGTAGCCATGGTGGCGGGTACGTCGCGGGTCTCGAATTCGTGGCGGATGTGTTCTTCCCACAGGGCTGACAGGTTGAAGTGGGGGCCGATCTCGCGCTTGAGTGCGGCGATGCTGCGTTCATGGGCCATCAGCGTGGCAGGCTTGTCATAGTGTGAGCCCCCGGCCCTGGCGAAGGCATGGTCGACGCCTGGGTATACGTAGATTTCGGCTTTGTCGTTGCCGGCCAGGTGCTCGCTGATCCGGGCGCGGGCATTGGCGTCGCAGTAGCCATCATTCTCGGCAAAATGCAGTACCAGCCGGCCCTTCAGGTTTTTCGATTCGTGCAGCAGGTGTTCGATACCCATGCCGTAGTAGCCGACCGAGCAGGCCACATCGGTACGCGCGGCGGTCAGCCAGGCCAGTTTGCCACCCATGCAGAAGCCGACATAACCCAGGCCCGAACCTTCGACTTCAGGCAGGGCACGCAGGGCTTTGAAGCTGGCGTCGATGTCGGTGATGGCCTTGTCCACGTCCAGACGCTGAAACAGGTCGATGGCAACGGCGAAATCCGCTTCGGTGTAGCCCAGGTCAACGCCCGGTTGCAGGCGCCAGAACAGGTCCGGCACCAGTGCCACGTAGCCCTCTTCGGCATAGAAATCGGCCACCGCGCGCATATTGGCGTTGACACCGAAAATCTCCTGGCCGATCACCACCCCGGGGCCCTTGCCGCTGGCTGGCAGAGCCAGGTAACCGCCGAACGTGGCGTTGCTGTCCGTTGCCCGTATCTCAATCATCTTGCCCATGTTTTCTACCTCACTCGGTTATCAGGTTTTATTGGCTGTCACGGTGTTGTTGAAACCACACTCGCGGCGACACGCCACGGTCTGGCCCGAGGATCGAAAAGCCGCCGTCCACCGGCACGTCGACACCGGTCATCCAGCCGGCGCCGGCACTGCATAGAAAAGCCACCACGCTTGCGATCTCATGACCCC
This sequence comes from Pseudomonas sp. NFX71, assembly GCF_048079215.1. Lineage (NCBI taxonomy): Bacteria > Pseudomonadati > Pseudomonadota > Gammaproteobacteria > Pseudomonadales > Pseudomonadaceae > Pseudomonas > Pseudomonas sp. NFX71. The sequence continues at coordinate 4,097,553 of NZ_CP182230.1, forward strand.
GGCCAATGCGCCCGAGCGGATGGAAAGGTGCCCCGACCCGATCGGCCAAGTGCGGATCGTTGTCGCTGAGGTCGGCGACGCTGGGCGACCAGGTCCAGGCCGGGGATACGCTCAGCACCCGGACTTGCTCCGGGGCCAGGGTCACGGCCAGGTTTTTCGTCAGTTGCAGGATGCCGGCCTTGGAGGCGGGGTAGAGTGCACGCCCGGCTGCGCCGAATTTACCGCCGGTGCTGCCAATGTTGATCACTACGCCGCCGCTGGGCAGATGCACCGCGGCCTTTTGGGTAAAGATCGCCGCCGATACCAGATTGACGTTCAGGGTTTTCAGCCACTGTGCGCGGTCAGAGGCCAGTCCCTGATCGGCGTACAGGCACGCGTTGTTGACCAGAATGTCGAGCCTGCCGAAGTGGGCCAGCGTGGCCGTGATGCACGCGTCGATATCTTCGTCGCGCTCCACGTCGCAGGCTGAAAACCCGCATCCCATTGCTTGCGCCAATGCTTGACCGCTATCGGCGTTACGCCCCACCAGCATCACCTGAGCGCCCTCGGCCAAGAGCTGTCGAGCGATGTCCAGACCCAGTCCCTGAGTGCTGCCGGTCACAATCGCCACTTTGCCTTCGAGCATCATGCCCAGTCCTCCAGTGCTTCGTTGACGTGACTGATACGGGCGATCAGCGCCATGCTCGCCAGCGAGGCCGCATGCGTGCCGCTGTCCGCACTGGCGCAGGCATCTGCCGCCACCGTCACTTCGAATCCGCAATCCACCGCATGGCGCACTGTGCTTTCCACCACCGAGTGTGTCGCCACGCCAGCGATTAACAGGTGCGTAGGGTTGAACTGGCGCACCACGGTTTCCAGCGGTGAGCCATAAAAAGCATTGATCCGGTTGTGGGTGACGACGAATTCATGGCGGCTGTCCAGCGGCGCCAGGGCACTGAAAAACTCCGCTCCCCAACTGCCTTCCCGGGCAGCGCCAAGGGTGGCGACAGTGCGCAGAATCGGCGCGTTCTGGATCAGGTCGGCATAGTCCGGTCGGAACGCCACGCGCACGTGAACGATCGGCCATCCCTTGGCGCGTGCGCCGGCCAGTAATCTGCCGGCGGCATCGAGCAGTGCAGCACGCAGGCTGTCATCGGACCCCAGCCCGACCCTTATCTTGCCGTCGGGGTGCAACACGTCATTCTGATAGTGCAGGGCGATCACCACCGGCGCGTTCATCACACGAAGACCTCAAGGTTGGCGAACACATCGTTGCAGTTGATGAGGTCGACGCGCTTGAGCTGGATCTGCCAGCCACCATTGTCCTGAGCGGCCAATTTATAGGTGTAGCGACCAGCGAGTTGACGTTGCTCCAGGCGCCACTCGCTGTACTGGAAGCTGGCGCTGACCACCAGCAGCCCCTGGGTGTCGAGACCCTCGACCATCACATTGCCGACCAGGTGCGCGGTCTGGGTTTGCGGTTGCTGGGACCAGTTGCGGGCGTTTTCCACCCGCCGAATCCGCACCTCGCGCAGCATGCGGTTTTCCCAGAACAGCGAGATATGATCGAACGGGTTGGCTTGCTCATGCTTGTGCGGCACCCAGTACATGCCGGTGTCGGTAAACAGCTTGTCCCACTCCCAGAAACGCCGCTCGTCCAGCAGGCGCGCCTCGCGGTAAAGAAACTGTTCGATCTGGCGCAGGGTCTCGACGGGAACCTGGGCGGGGGTCAACTGGCGCGTGTCGACGTCGATTCGGCGGTCAAGCAGCATGGGTGCTCTCCTTGGCGATCAGGGTGGCGGTCATGAACTGTTTCCAGGCGGCAAACTGGTTGCGCATCGGCAGTTCGCTGGTGCCGTTGGTGGACACCGCGCCGTCCTCCAGCGGCCTGTCGGTGCCAACATAGCGGTGCATGCTGATCCACTCGCCACCGCGGGTCATGTTGCCTTCCTGGCAGCGGGCATAGACTTCGACATCGTCGGGCATCACGTTGGAGGAGGGCGAGTTGATGACGTTGGCGTAGGTCAGCGCGCGGTCGAACACGGCATCCGGAGCACCCTTGCAGCGGAAGGTCTGGATCTCGACCATGGTCCGGTCCACGGCGATGGGGCGGATCACCCGGAACTGCATGAACACTGTGTGCGGCGAGCCGCTGCCGTAGATCACCGTGTTGTGACGGTTCATGCCCAGGATTTCCTTGGCGCGTTGCTCGCCGTAGGCCTGGCTCAGGCATTCGAAGTGAGCGCGGGAGACCTCGTCGCGTTCGGCAGCGCCCGGGTCGAAGATCGCTTCCATGTAGCCGTGGCCGTTATGGTAGGCGCGCAGTTCGAGTTTTTCCCAGAAGTCGTAGGGTTCGCCATTGCCGTCCATGATCAGCAGCTCGAAGGGCATTTCACCGATGGCCTGGGCTTCGTCACGCGCAGCGTCTACCGACGATTCATGGGTCACACGGGCGTGCATGGTGTCGTGCAGGTTCTCGTAGAACACCTTCCAGTTTGAGCGCTGCTGAACACGGAAGATGCCGCCGGCCACCTCGACTTCGCCGACCGGTGAACGGTCGCAGAGGTTGTCGATGGAGGTGATGACGCCACCCAGAAATGCTTTCAGGTCCGGTCCGAACGCCGCCTGGCTGGCGAACACGAAGCCGCGATAGGTCTCGACGCGGGCAAGGCTGACCAAGGAGAAATCCGGGTGTTTGGGGTCGTAGCAGGTGCCTTCGAAACCGCTCTTGAGCGGTGCCGACAAATGCTGGCCGTCGAGTTTGAAGGTCCAGGCGTGATACGGGCAGCGGAAGAATTTGCCGACACTGCCGTCACCGTCGGCCACCAGTTTGGCGCCCTTGTGCGGGCAGCGGTTGTACAGCACGCTGACCTGCTGCTTGGCGCCGCGCACCATGATCACGTCCTGATCACCTATACGCGTGGTGTGGTAGTCGCCGGGGTTCTTGACCTGGCTTTCATGGCCGACGTAGATCCAGGCGTTGCCGTAGATGCGCTCCATCTCCAGCTTGAACAGGGTCGGGTCGGTGTAGACGCTCTTGTGGACGCTGTCCTCACGGATCAAGGCAGCAATTTGCTCGTTGGTCGGTATCACGGGATGTCCTCGGTTTGTCACAGATCGAGCACCAGCAGCGCGCTGCGGGCACGGGAGACACAAGTGCAAAAACTGCCGCTGGCGCGGTCACGCTCCGACAGGCAGATATCGCGGTGATCGGGTTGCCCGTCGATGACCTGGGCGACGCACACGCCACAGTCACCCCGTCGGCAGTCGAACATCGGGTCCAGGCCGGCCTGGAGCATGGCGTCCAGTACGCTTTGCCCGGCGGCCACTTGCAGGCTCACGCCGCTTTCGCGCAGGTGCACCTCAAAACCTTGATCGCCGGCCATTTCCAGGGCGCCGCTGAACAGTTCGTAATGCAGGTGATCTTCTGCCCAACCCTGTTCTCGAGCGCAGGCCAGCACGCTGTTGAGCAGGGCGGTAGGGCCGCAGATGTAGAGGTGCAGGCCGGGTCTTGGCGCGGTCAGGATTGCAGCGGCCGGAAGGCGCTTTTGCGGGTCGCCGCCGCTGATCCAGCAATGGTTGTCCTGGCAGGCGCGGGCCTCTGGCAGATAGGCCATCTGTGCTTCATCGCGACCGGCGTAGTGCAGGGTGAAGGGCTTGCCCGCTGCTCGCAGCGACCGGGCCATGCCCAGCATGGGCGTGATGCCGATGCCGCCGGCGATCAGCAGTGCATGTGCGGTGTGCTCATGCAGTGGAAAGTGGTTGCGTGGCGATTCGGCCAGCAGTTCATCGCCGACCTTGAGCGAGTGCACCCAACGCGATCCACCTGTACTCGACACTTCGAGCTGGACGGCGATTTCGTAGTGCTCGCCGTCGGGCAGGTTGACCAGCGAATAGGCCCGGCGTTGAGTGCGGTTGCCGGGTACGTGCAACTCAAGGTGCGCCCCGGCGGTGAAACCCGGCAGTGGCCGGGCGTCGCTGGATACCAGCAGGACGCGGCGGATTCTGGGGGTCAATAGCTCGATGTGTTCGACCCTGAGCGAGAGGCTGGACATACGCAATTCCTGTCTGAATTCGTAGCCACTGTATGAAGCTTGAGGAGGGCAAAAAAGCCGTTAAAGGCAAACCGGTATCCACTTCTGGCGAGAGTGAATTGCAGGAGCGAGCGCGCTCCTGCAGGCAGGCTAACGCTTGAGGTGCACAAGCAGGGCTCGCAAGTGTTCGCCATCCGCCTGGGCCAGATCGTCCAGCACAGCGAAGTGATGACACCCTGCAAGTTCGACCAGGCTCACGGTCTGCCCGGCCTCGCGACAGGCACTGGCATACTCGCGCGAATGTCGAATCAACTCCGGCAATTCATTCGCGCCCACGGTCACCAGCAACGGTGCTCCATCGCCGATCAGCCTTTGCGGGCTAAAGCGCTGGATATCCTCTTTGCTCAGTTGCAGCTTGTCGTTCAACCAGCAGCGGCTGATGGGGTCGAGCTCCATCAGGCCGCTGATCGGCAGGGCCAGGGTCACTAGCGGATGTCGGCGATGCAGCGCGGTCAGATGGCCTCCCGCCGAGTGCCCGCAAAGCACCACCTGTCGACCGATGTTCAAGGCTTCACGGTGCGCCATCAGGTGGTCCAGTGCCTTGGCGATCTGCCCGACGATGGTGCTCATGTTCGCCTCGGGCGCCAGGGTGTACTCGAGCAGTCCGACGTTGAAGCCGGCCTCGATCAGCCCCTCGGCGATAAAGGCGTAGTCGTCCTTGTCCGAGGCCTGCCAGTAACCGCCATGAATGAACAGCAGCGTCGGCGCCCCGGCATCCGCGTGGGCGTACCAGTCGAAACGCTCGCGCGGGGCATCGCCATAGGACATGCCACGTTGCCAGGCGTGACTCGCATAGGTCTCGGCGCTGCGATGGCGAAAACGCTGCATGATCTGTGGAAAATCACCCACTGCTGCGACGTTGTTGTAAGCCTGATCGAGGTCCATGGCTGCTCACACTCCCAGGTAGCGTTGCGACAGTTCGGGTTGAGCCGCGAGCTCCACAGGCGTGCCATCCCAGACCTGCCGTCCTTTCTCAATGATGTGATGACGGTCAACTACCCGAGCCATTTCCTTGAGGTTCTTGTCGATCACCAGAATCGTCTCACCCTCGGCCTTGAGGGTGGCCAGGCAACGCCAGATCTGCTCGCGGATGATGGGGGCCAGGCCTTCAGTGGCTTCGTCGAGAATCAACAGGCTGGGGTTGGTCAGCAGCGCGCGGCCCACCACCAGCATTTGTTGCTCGCCACCGGACAGGGTGCGAGACAGCTGGTCCTGTCGCTCCAGCAGGCGCGGGAACAGTTCATAGACCCGCGCCAGGTCCCACTTGCCCCGCGTGGCGGTGGCCAGCAGGTTTTCCCGCACACTCAGGGTGCCGAAGGCGCGGCGGCCTTCCGGCACCAGTCCCAGGCCGGCCTTGGCGATGCGATAGGGCGCAGCACCACGCATTTCCGTGCCGTTGATACGGATGCTGCCGGCACTGGGCTTGAGCAACCCCATGATCGATTTGACCGTGGTGGTCTTGCCCATGCCGTTGCGGCCGATCAACGACACCACCTGGCCTTGCTCGATACTCAGGTGCATGTCGAACAACACCTGGCTCAAGCCATAGCCCGCTTTCAAGCCTTGAACCTCAAGCATGTTCTTCTCCCAGGTAGGCGGCCCGCACTTGCGGGTCGTTGCGCACTTGTTCGACGCTGCCGGTCAGCACCGTCTGACCGTAGACCAGCACAGTGATACGGTCGGCGAGGGCGAAAACCGCGTCCATGTCATGTTCCACCAACAGGATTGCGTAGCGGCCCTTGAGGCTGTGCAGCAACTCGGTCATGCGCGCGGATTCGTCGGCCCCCATCCCGGCCATCGGCTCGTCGAGCAATAGCACCGATGCTTCCTGAGCCAGTGCCAGTGCGATCTCCAGTTGCCGTCGTTCGCCATGGGAAAGCTCGTGGACCGGGTCTTGCGCGCGAGCGCCCAGGCCCACTTGCCGCAAGTAGCCCAGCGCCGGTTCCAGCAGGCGAGTGTCGCGGCTCAGCGGACGCCACATGCCGAACGTCTTGCCGTCACGAGCGGCGATAGCCAGGGCGACGTTCTCCAGCAGGGTGAACTCGGTGTACAGCTGACTGACCTGGAATGCCCGCGCAAGTCCCAGGCGCGGCCGCTGCCAGGCTGGTACGCGGGTGATGTCCTGACCATTGAGATGGATCTGGCCATGGTCTGGGAAAACTTCCCCGGCGATCTGCGCGATCAGCGTGGATTTACCGGCGCCGTTCGGGCCGATGATGGCGTGCAACTCGCCTTCGGCCAGTTCAAGGCTGGCGCCGTTGGTGGCTTTCACCGCACCGAAGGCCTTGTGCAAATCCTGAATCGACAGTTTTGCGCTCATGGGCGTGCCTCCACGGTGGTGTTCGATTTGACGGCAACCACGTTCGGTTTGCGCTGCAGCAAGCTCAGCAGCAGTCCGTAAACGCCTTTTTTGCCGAACAGCACCACCAGCAACAACAGCGGGCCGAAAATCAGCATCCAGTGTTCGGTCCACTGGCTCAGCACTTGTTCAAGGCCCAGGTAGGTGGCCGCGCCCAGCAGCGGGCCGAGCAGGGTGCCGACGCCGCCGAGGATCACCATCGCCATCAACTCGCCGGACTTGTGCCAGGCGCCCATGTCGGGGCTGACGAACAGCGCGTAGTTGGCCCACAGAATTCCCGCCAGGCCACCGCCGGTGCCCGCGATCACAAAGGCCGTCAGGCGATAGCGCAAGGGTTTGAGGCCCAGGCTGACGCTGCGCCGCTCGCTCTGCTTGAGCCCGCGTAGAACAAAACCGAAACGCGAATTGACCAGTCGTCGGCACAACAGCAACCAACCGGTCAGCAGCGCTACGCACAGGTAGTAGAAGTGGTTGGCGTCGCCCAGGTCCAGTGCGCCGAGGGTATTGCGCTCGTTGAGCAGGATGCCGTCGTCACCGCCGTACAGCGACAGCGAGCCGAGCACGAAGTAGAGCATCTGGCCGAACGCGAGGGTGATCATGATGAACTGCACGCCGCTGGTACGCAGCGACAGATAACCCACCAGCAACGAAAGCAACGCACATACCAGCAGGGCCAGAGGCCACACCACCAGCGCGCTGTTGCTGCCTTCCCAGCCCCACAGCGGCATGCCTTGTGACGTGTGGAAGGCAACGATGCCGACGATGTAACCGCCCAGTCCGAAGAACGCCGCATGGCCAAAGCTGACCATGGCGCCGTAGCCGATCAGCAAGTCCAGGCTGATGGCCGCCATGCCGTAGATCGCAAGGCGGGTGAAGAAGCTGACCAGGTAGGGTTCGTGCAGCCAGTGGGCCAGCAGCGGCATGCAGGCAAAGGTCGCCAGGCACGCAAGGTCAATGATAAGGCGTGGTGACATAGCGTTCTCCTCAGGCACGGGCCGGCAGCAGGCCGCGCGGACGCACCAGCAGCACCAGGGCCATGACGATGTAGGCGCTGGCGGAAATCAGCCCGGCGCTCAGGGTGCCGCTGGTTTCGCTGGGCAGCAGTTGGTCCAGCAGCGGCGGAATGTAGGCACGGCCCAGGCTGTCGACCATGCCGATCAGCAGGGCCCCGACCAGCGCACCGCGCACCGAACCGACACCGCCGACGACGATGACCACGAAGGTAGTGATCAGGATCTTTTCGCCCATGCCGATTTCCACCGACAGCAGCGGTGCAGCCATGAAGCCGGCCAGGCCGCACAGTACGCAGCCGAAGACGAACACCAGGGTGTACAGTCGAGCGATGTTGACGCCCAGCGCGCCGACCATTTCATGGTCGTCGGCACCGGCGCGAATCAGCATGCCGAGGCGCGTGTGGTTGATCAGCAGCCACATGCCGACCGCCACCACCAGCCCTGCGGCGATGAACAGCAGTCGGCTGACCGGGTACATCAATCCCGGCAGCACTTGGACAAAACTGGAATACCACTCGGGCGTGGGCATCGCCGGTGGGCTGCGACCGAAGATCAGGGTCAGCAGTTCGTTGCTGAAAAACACCACGGCCAGCGTCGCCAGCACCTGATCCAGGTGATCGCGTTTGTAGAGGTGACGCATGATCGACGTTTCAATCAGCGCGCCATAGCAGGCCGAGCCGATCAGCGCGGCCAGGCCGCCCAGCCAGAACGAGCCGGTCGCCATGGCGGTGTAGGCGGCACAGAAGGCGCCGACCATGTAAAAGGCACCGTGGGCGAGGTTGATCACGCCCATGATGCCGAAAATCAGGGTCAGGCCCGAGGCCAGCAGAAACAGCAAGGCGCTGTATTGCAGGCCGTTGAGAATCTGTTCGAGCAATAACATGACTGCGTTCCTCATGAAAACGCCCTGCAGGTTTCTGCAGGGCGAGGACGGGGGCTCAGGTGCCGGTCAGATCGAGCATTGAGCGGCGTAGCTGTCGACGTGGCGGGTCGCGAGCGTCTTGATCGGCACTTCGATCAGCTTGCCGTCGGCGCCGGCCTGTACTTGCAGCAGGTACCAGTCGATCACCGGGTGCTGGTTCTGGGCGAAGCTGAAGTCACCGCGAATGGAGTCGAACTTGACGTTCTTCATGGCCGAGCGGAAGGCCGCCTGGTCTTTCAGATTGCCCTGGGAGGTCTTCAGGGCGGCGCCGATCAGTCGTGCCGTGTCGTAGGTCTGGGCGGCATACACCGTCGGGGCGCGCTTGTATTTCTCGGTGAAGGCTTTGACGAAGGCCTGGTTGGCCGGGTTGTCCGATTGCGGGTTCCACAGGGTGACGATGTTGGTGCCCTTGGCCACATCGCCGGTGGCGGCAAGCATGCGTTCATCCATGGAGAACACCGGCACCACCATTGGGATTTGCGCCGACAGGCCCGAACCGCCGTACTGCTTGGCGAAGTTGATGCCGCCGCCGCCCGGGTGAAACTGGAAGATCGCATCCGGCGCCAGCGCACGCACGCGCGCCAGTTCCACCGAGAAGTCGAGCTGGTTGAGCTTGGTGTAGATCTCGGTCACTTCGCCCTTGAAGGTGCGCTTGAAACCGGCCAGTGCGTCACGGCCGCCCTGATAGTTGGGCGCCAGAATCACCATCTTCTTGTAGCCCAGCTCGTTGGCGGCGACACCGGCCATCTCGTGCGGGGTGTCGTTCTGGTAGGAGGCGACGAAGTAGTTGGCCATGCACTTTTCACCGGCCAGGGTCGAGGGCGCAGTGTTGTTGCTGACGTAGAAACCGTCCTTGGTGGCGGTGTTGATCACGGCCGCCAGCACGTTGGAAAAAATCACCCCGGTGTACAGCGAAATACCGTCCAGGCTCATGCGGTCGGCGATCTGCTTGGCCTTGGCCGGTTGCAGTCCGTCATCTTCCACAATGAGTTGCACCGGCACCCCGCCGAGCTTGCCGCCCTCCTGATCGATCGCCAGCTGGAAGCCGTCCCGCGAGTCTTCGCCCAGGTAGCCGGCGGGGGTGGAGAGGGTGGTGATGAAGCCGATTCGGACAGGCTCCACGGCCTGGGCAGCCGTCGCTGCACAGAGGGAGGTTGCCAGACATGCACGCAATACCAGGTTTTTCATGAGGCGGCCTATGAAGTAGGTCGTGCCAACGCACGGTGGATATCGATGAGGGCAGTGATTCAGTGTTCGGTCGGGCCGATTGATTGTTGTTATGGGGTGCCGTGTCAGCTGTTGCTCTCGGTGAACTTCTCCAGATAAAGGCGGCTTTGATCCAGGCCTTGCTGCTGTCGCCAGTCCTTGATCGACTCGACCATCGGCGGCGGGCCGCACAGGTACAGGTCGAACGGCTGGTCGCGCAGCTCGGCCAACTCCAGGTGTTCGGCGATATAGCCGGTCTTGCCCGGCCAGTCGGGGTTGGGATTGCTGACCACGGGCGTGAAACGGAACCCGGGGATGCGTGCGGCATAGGCCTCGATGCGCGAAACCTCGCACAGGTCCGCAGCCTCGCGCACGCCGTAGTACAGATGCACCGGATGGCCGCAGCCGTGCTGGTCGGCGATCTGGTCGAGCATGCCCAGGAACGCCGACAGCCCGGTGCCGCCGGCCACCATCACCAGCGGGCGGTCGATATGACGCAAGTAGAAAGCACCCAGCGGTGCTTCCATGTGGATCACGTCACCGACCTGGCAACGATCGCGAACGTAATCGGTCATCACGCCGCTGGGCAGCAAGCGAATGAGGAACTGCAGGTTGCTGCTGCCCGGCGCGCAGGCAAAGGAATACGAGCGCCGATGCTCGGTACCCGGTACTTGCAGGCGCGCGTACTGGCCTGGCAGGTAGTCGAGCGCCGCACCCGCTGCACCGACTTCCACATGCACGATGGCGGTGGTCGGGGATACCTGTCGCACTTCGCTTACGGTGCCTTGCAGACTGCTCGGGCCGCTGCTGCCGCAGAGACTGGAATCGAAGTCGAAGTAGAAGGCGGCGTCGGACTGCACACGCGTCTGGCAGGTCAGCACCTTGCGCTCGGCCAGGTCACTGGCCGACAGTGCTTCATCGTCCACATAGTCCTGAGTGTACTGCCCGGATTCGCAGCGGCCCTGGCAGGTCGCGCAAACCCCTTCGCGGCAGTCCAACGGAATCTTGATTCCGCTGCGCAGGGCCGCGTCGAGCAGGATTTCATTGTTCTGCACGTTGCAGAAGAGTGTTTTGCCATCGGCGAAACTGAAGGCGACCTTGTACGTCATGAGCGTTAATCCGCAGGGTTCAGAGATGGTAGAAATCGAGCACTGAGTTGATCGTGTCGTTGAGCAGCACTGCGTGTTTGCGGGCGATCTTCCAGCTCTCGCCGTCGGGGCGCAGGCGGTAGGTCGCGCGGCCGAAGAACTGCTCGGCGGTTTGCATGCGGTAGTACAGGGTGCTCCAGTTGACCCGGACCTCCAGCTCATCATCCTGCAGCGGCGCGATTCGCACGTTGCTGATCAGGTGCAGGGTGCGCGGCATCGGGATGGTCGATGCCGCCTTGCCGGTGCGAATGCGGAACACCCGGTCTTCCAGGCCACCCCGGTTGGGGTAGTAGATCAGCGACATGCCTTTTTTCGGGTCGGTGGTGTAGACGTGCTCCGAATCCCATTGCGGCAGGTGGAATTCGCTGTCATCGCTGAACATGGCCAGGTAGGTGTCCCAGTCCTGGGCATCGCAAGCCTCGGCGTTGCGGTAGAGAAATTGCTCGACGCGGTATTGCAGTTGCGAATTCATGTTCACACCTCACGCAGTTTCAACGGTTGTTGTTCGGCCGCCTTGCGCGCCAGGCCCTCCAGCAAAAAGCGCTGCCAGTTAGCGTGCTGGTTGACGTACAGGCCTTCATGGGTGAACTCAGTGCCCGTCAGCGCCGGGGCGATGCCAATGGTTTCGCTGTTGCGGGTAGCGCCTTCGACCCATTTGCCCTGGCCGCGGGAAATGTCGCTCCAGCGTTCCAGGCGAGCCTGGAAGCCACGCTGGGCTTCACGGAACTCCACCAGGTCATCGGGGGTGCCCATGCCGGATACGTTGAAGAAGTCTTCGAACTGACGAATGCGGTTTTCCCGATCGGCGTCCGACTCGCCGACCACGCCCAGGCAGAAGCTGTTGATCTCGGTCTTGTTCCAGGCCAGCGGGCGGATGATGCGCAGCTGCGAGCTGATCTGGTCGAGGAAGAACATGCTCGGGTAGACGTTCAGATTACGCAGGCGGTGCATCATCCACTCGGCCTTGCCCTGGCCGTGTTCCTTGACCAGGCGCGGCATGATGGTGGCGTAGCCCGGGCGCACGGCAGGGTTGGGCATGTCGCTGAACAGAACGCTGTGGCCGTTGTTGAAAGCGAACCAGCCGTCGTCGGTTTCCTTGTCGCCGGCCCCCAGCTTGCTGTAGTCCAGGGTGTCGCTGGAATTCAGGCCTTTCTCGGCGTTGACCTGTTGGCGGTGCTGCACGGTGGCCACGTAGTTGTAGTGGACGGTGCTGACGTGGTAACCGTCCAGGCCGTTCTCGTTCTGCAATTTCCAGTTGCCGTCGTAGGTGTAGGCCGACTTGCCTGGCAGCACTTCGAGCTGGCCGGTAGGAGACTGCGCCACCATCATGTCGAAGAACACCTTGGCGTCACCGAGGAAGTCTTCCAGGGTGTCGGTGCCCTCCACGTCGAGGCTGACGAACACGAAGCCGTTATAGCTTTCAATACGAGCCTTCTTCAGGCCGCGGGTAGCCTTGTCGAAGCCTTCGGAGTATTCGCCCGGCGCCTTGACCTTTACCAGCCGGCCGTCGCTTTTGTAGCACCAGGCGTGGAAGGGGCACGTAAAGGTTGACTGGTTGCCCTTGCCAACGCGGGTAAGGGTGGTGCCACGGTGTTGGCAGGCGTTGATCAAGGCGTTGAGACGACCTTCACCGTCGCGGGTGATGATCAGCGGCTGGCGGCCGGCACGCAGGGTCATGAAGTCGTGATTATTGGCGATCTCGCTTTCATGGCAGGCGTAAATCCAGTTCTTCTCGAAGATCAGTTCCATTTCCAGATTGAACAATTCCGGGTCGGTAAACATATCGCGAGCGATGCGATAAACACCGTCTTCCGGACGGAAGTCCAGGCAACTTTCTATATAACTTTTCCACTGTTCGATACTTCGTGCAGTTGTCATATCCCAGTCCTCGGCCAATGGGCTAATTCACGCCTTCATTAAATGACGTGGCGATGGACAGGGTCTATCCGCTTATTAGTGGAAACCCATCCGGAAAATAAGCCTTGATCTTGGGTTGCTGGTGGTTTTATCCCGTAAACACTGGGTTGTGTCGCATATGAAGGCTGAGCAAACGGCTAATTGTCTTCCAGTAACGGGATAGCCGCTGGGGAACTTGTTGCGGCTTAATTTCAATCGAAGCACCACCAGAGTGTCTCGCTGCAGGTCACTGGAAACTGCCATTACTCATGGCCCTGGTTTTAACCAGAAGTGCCTTCTATTCATGTGTTGCTCTAAACGCGGCAGGGGGAAGAAATAATATGTTGCATAAAACGTGGTTAGTTCGAGGGATTCAAACAGTTGGCTTGTTGACGCCAATACTGGCGCAGGCCGACGTGGTCTCTGACAGCCGGCTCACACTGGGTACCCGCAACTTTTACATCGATCGGGATTTCAAGCAGGACAACCCACCCCATTCACGGGTGGGCAGTTGGACTCAGGGTTTCGACCTGCGTTTCGCCTCCGGCTATACCGAAGGCCCGGTGCAGTTCGGCCTGGATGCCGAGGTGCAGTATGCCTACAGACTGGATGGCGGTGGCGGGCGCGGCGATGACTCCATCATCCCTTACAGCCGAAGCCGTCAGGAGCAGGCCGATGAGTATGGCCGTGGCGGGGCGACGCTGAAAATGCGCTATTCGAAAACCGAGCTGAAAGTCGGTGAACTGCGGCCGTTACTGCCGGTGGTGATCATTGATGATTCACGCCAGTTGGTCACGACCTATCGCGGTGGTCTGCTCGAATCCAAGGAAATCGACGGCCTGACATTGACCGCCGGGCGGCTGACGCAGATCGGTGCGCGTAACTCCTCCAACTACGAAAAACTGTACCTGCAGACCGGCTCGGGTGTGCGCCACGGCAGTGACGGGCTCAACCTTGCCGGTGCCAGTTATGCTTTCACTCCGTCGCTGACCGGTACTTACTTCTACGCGCAACTGGAAGACATCTACCAGCAGCACTACCTGGGCATCACCCATCTGGCAGACCTGGGCGACGGCTATGCGCTGAAGACTGACCTGCGTTACTTCAACAACAGCGAAGACGGCGACGCTCTCTACGGCGACATTGACAACCGTTCCTATGGCGCCATGACATCGCTGAAAAAGGGCGGTCACCGATTCGGCGTGGGATACCAGCGCATGCTCGGCGACAGCAACTTCCCGACACTGGGCGGTTATGTGCCGCAACCGTTCCTGGTGAACTGGTCGCGGGTGGCGTTCATCAAGCCCAACGAAAAATCCTGGCAACTGCGTTATGACTACGACTTTGCCGCCATGGGTCTGCCGGGCCTGAGTTTCATGACCCGATACTTGAAAGGCAGTTCGGTGGACCGCGGTGACAACCTCAGCCAGGCAGCGGAGCAGGAGCGCAACCTGGTGCTGTCTTACGTGGTGCAAAGCGGTCCGCTCAAAGGCGTGGGCGTGGAGGCCGGCAACGTCGTCGCCAAATTCAGCCACGGCAATGACTGGGTGGAAAACCGCCTGATCACGACTTACACCTGGAAATTTTGGTAACGTCCTGCCCTGAAATCGGACGCGGTTGCGCGCGGAAGTGACGCATCGGGTAGCGTTTTACCCATTGCGTCGACCGCTCTTGGCACCATCGCTGTGCGCGTCAAGGCCGCGCAACGCGTTCGATATCCACATAGTTTCCGATTACTGGCCGAAAAGTGCGGATTTCGCCTGTTCGCACCGGCTGGGCATAGCCCTTGCAAATCCAATGAGAATACGCGCCGAAGAGCGTGTCGATGTTCATTGCCGTGGGTGCACCGTCATGACCGAACCAAATGTTGTCCAGTTTCGAGATATCCGCATAGATCGCTACGACCTGGCTGGTGCCCGGGCGTGGATGGCCGGCATTTGCGGGCCGCACGAACTGCAGACCTCGCAGCCGAACCGGATTCAGTTTCACCACAAGGCCAATGTCTTCAAATCCATGTCCACGACCTTGGGCCGGATGGAATACGGCACAGACGTGACCATTGGCGTCGAGGATGCCGAACACCTCAATTGCTACAGCCTCAGCCTGCCGATTCGCGGCGAGCAGGAGTTGGTCAAGGATGGCCGTCGGTTGTACTCCAATCAGGATCAGGGACTGATCGTGACACCGCACGAAACCCAGACACTGAGCATGGCCGGTGACTGTCACAAGATCTCCGTGGTGATCACCCGCATGGCCATGCGCCAGACACTGGAAGGCATGCTGCAACGCCCGTTGGAAATGCCGCTGAAGTTCGAGCCGGTGATGGATGCGGTCAACGGCGCCTCTGCCTCCTGGTGGCGGCTGGCCCGTTACTACATCGATGAGCTGGAGCGCGGTCACGACCTGTTCAGTCAGGTGTTTTTCACCCGCGATATCGAAAGCGCGCTGATCAAGGGGCTCATCCTTTCCCAGCCCAATAACTACAGCGCCGAACTTCGTGATCAACTGGGCGTCAAGTTGCCGTATTACCTGGTGCGCGCAAAGGATTTCATAGAAAGCAACGCCCGCGAAGACATCCACCTGGAGGACATCGAGGCGGCGGCGGGTGTATCCCGCTTCAAACTGTTCGAAGGCTTTCGCAAGCACATGGGCGTCTCACCCATGGCTTACCTGAAAAAGTTTCGCCTCGGCGCCGTTCGCCAGGAAATCCTCGAAGACGCCTCGGTGCGCAACATCTCCGTGATCGCGATGTGCTGGGGGTTTTCGCATCTGGGCCGGTTCGCCAGCGAGTACCGCAAGCTGTTCAACGAAACGCCCAGTGCCACTTTGCAGCGCAGCGAAGCCCGTCGCAACCGGTCGCTTTGACATGACGACTTTCCACGCGGCCACCGCCAACAGCGTGGGCCTGAACCTATCGCTGATGTGCCGCGAGCCGGTCTTCACCAGTCGCTCGGCGCTGGAAACCCAGCGTTTGATGGGGCAGGCGCTGGTGGAACATGAGCTGGATTGGCCGCGGGGTGGCGTCGATACGGCGTTCTATCGCGGCCAGGTCGCCAGTTGCGAACTGTATGCGCTGCGTTACGGCGGCCAGGTAGAAATCCGGCCACAGCCTTTCGAAGATTTCGTGCTGGTACAAATGCCGCTGCGAGGCAGTGCCACTCTCGAGTCCGACGGCATGGGCTATGACGTCAGCCCGGGAGAAGTAGCGATCCTGTCTCCGCGCAAGCAGGCTCGAGTGGTGTGGGAGGAGGGTTGCGAGCAACTGATCCTCAAACTGCCACGGGCATTGCTCGATGCCAGCCAGAATGCGCTGGCCGATGACTTGCCGTCGGGCTTCACGTTAGCGCCGGTCAGCCGTCTGGAACGGCCACTGGCGGTGCGCTGGTTTCGTCTGGTCAGCGAGTTGCTGGAGCACTTGCCCGAGGGCGAATCGAGTGCACCGCCTTCACGCTGGTTGCAGCATCTGGAGCAAAGCCTGCCTCTGTTTCTGCTCAGCCATTGTGGCGTTGCTCAACAAGAGTCGCCTTTGCCGCGGCAGCCCTCCCGTCAACTGCAAAAAATCGACGCCTGTATGCGCGAGCACCTTGTTCAAGGCATCTCCCTGGCTGAACTGGCGGTTGCTGGCGGGGTGAGTATTCGCAGCTTGAACACCTTATGCCAACGCGAATACGGCCAAAGTCCGATGGTCCGCTTGCGCGGATTACGGCTTGAAGCCGCCAGGGAGTACTTGCTGGCGAGACCGCACACCAGCGTGACCGAGGTAGCGCTGGAGTTCGGGTTCGGGCATGTGGGGCGGTTTGCCAATTACTATCGGCAGCGCTTTGGAGAGTTGCCGAAGCAGACGATGAGGTCTCAGGCATGAGAGGGGTGAGGGGCGATTCCGGTTGGCCTGTTGCAGGCCAAGATTTCTGAATAATCATGCCGAAATGAAAAAACCCGCCATTAAGGCGGGTTTTTGGTGTTCAGAGATTTTGAAAGCATTCTCTGAACCTTGTCTGGCTCACGACCTGGACTCGAACAGAATAATAAGCATTTGTTCTACAATGAAATTATTCTGTTTTTTAGTATATATATCCCTACGATTATCCTAATCCAGCCCGTATTTTATTGGAGTTCTTTCGATATCCCTGGATCAGGAAAAAACATTCGAGTTTCCGCTCTTTTTGAGACAACGCGCGCATCTGAGTCATCTCGCTGCCAACCGCCGCCCAATGCTTTGAACGTGGCCACTGCAGCGCGAGCCGATTCAGTTTGTGCCTGGGCTCTGCCATCAGATGCCGCTAGGAGATGTTCATTGGCATCCAGCACTTCGATCAAGCTGACCACGCCTTTTTCATAGGCGGCAAACGATGTCGCTCTGGCTTTCGCATACGCCGACTCGCCCTGGGCGAGCTGGGTCGATTGTTGCTCGCGGTTGATCCGTGCCGAAACAGCGTTTTCCACATCTTCGCAGGCCCGCAGAACGGACTGGCGGTAAGCGGCCAAGGCTTCGGCTTCCTGGCCCTTTGCCAAATCAATCTGGGCGTTGATGCGGCCAAAATCGAACAGCCGCCAGCGTAATCCCAGTGCGGCCGAAGCCTGACTGGCGCCGTTGCTGAACAGGTTTGCGCTGGATACCGATGTAGCACTGCCGAGCAGCGCAGCCACAGACAGTTTGGGGTAGTACTCGGACATGGCTTCGCCGATGCGCGCGCTGGATGCCGCAAGACGGCGCTCCGCGACGATCAAGTCTGGACGCCGACGCAGCAGGTCGGCTGGAGCGCCCATATCCGAGAGGCCTGGCACCTCAGGGATGGGCGCCAGCTTAGTCAACTGCGCACTGTAAGTGCCGGGCACCTTGCCCAACATGACATCCAGCGCATTCATTGCCGTGTCAATGCCCGCTTGCAGTACCGGCACGGTGGCCCGCGCTTGGTTCAGCGCGCCTTGGGTCTGGTTCAACTGCAGTTCAGCCGCCAGGCCTTTTGCGTAGAGATGTTCGATGGTGGTGAGCAGTTGTTGTCGTGTGTCTACTTGCTGCCGGGCAATTTCCAGGCGTGCTTGCAGGCCACGGATGCTGATGTAAAGGTCGGCTGTTTGCGCGACCACTGCCAGGCGTGTGGCAATCGCTCCGGCTTGCGAGGCCTGATAATCGGCGAAGGCCGCTTCTTTACCTCGGCGCAGCCCGCCAAACACATCCAGCTCCCAGCCGGCATTCAAGTTCGCCTCATAGGCACTGCCGTAGCGATTATAGGAAGGGTCTGAGTTCAGCACTTGGCCCAACGGCGTCTCCAATGACTGACGGGCTCGGGCCGCTTGACCATTGACGGTAGCCGACGGCAGGAGGGCTGCGTTAGCTGCGCCCAAACCGGCGCGAGCCTGCTCGATCCTTGCGTTTGCCTGGGCTAAATCGAGGTTCTGTTCAAGTGCTCGATTTATCAGCTGACTGAGTATTGGGTCATTAAATGCGTTCCACCAAGCGGCGAGATCGTCATTTGCGGCGCCCAGTTGTCGTGCCTTGGACGTTTGCGCGGAGAAATGCTCGGGCAATTCCACACGGGGTTTTGAGTAGTCGGGGCCCACTGCGCAACCTGCAACCATACCCAAACACAGTAAAACGGCGAAACGAGGAGGAGGGTGCATGCGATACCTGCGAAAGGGTCGGTTTGTGACGATATTACAATTTGGTCACAAGTTGTCAACCACCTTTGGGATGAGTAAGCTGCTCGCATGAATCAGCCATCAGTTTCTTCGCCCAGCGCCCGTGGCCCAGCCGATCACGACATTCGAGACCAGATTGTCGCGGCGGCCAACGAACATTTCAGTCAATATGGTTATGGCAAAACAACGGTTTCTGACCTAGCCAAGGCCATCGGCTTTTCCAAGGCTTACATCTACAAATTCTTTGAATCCAAGCAGGCGATTGGTGAAGCAATCTGTACAAATTGCCTGACTGAAATCGTTGCGGCAGTGGAGCAAGCCATCAATGTAGACGGCATCTCGCCGACTGAACGTTTTCGGCGCCTGGTCAAAACCTTAATCGCTACAGGTGTGAGCCTGTTCTTTAACGACCGTAAACTCTACGACATCGCAGCGTTCGCCGCGTCGGAGCGATGGCCCAGCTCACAAGTCTATGACGCTCAGATCAAGAGCTTCGTGTTGCAAATCGTGCGTGAGGGGCGAGAGCTCGGCGAGTTTGAACGCAAGACTCCGCTGGACGAGACGGTAGAGTCGATTCATCTCGCTCTGCGGCCTTTCATGAATCCTCTGCTCTTGCAGTACAACCTCGATTTTGTTGAAGAAGCCCCTTCTCTCATCTCCAATCTTGTTCTGCGCAGCCTGATGCCTTAAACCTCTGCTGACGGATGCGCTGCGCATCCGTATCAGCGTGTGCGCCTGAAAAAACTAGATATCGAGCCTCTTTGCTTTGCTCTGATCAAGTGGGCGATGTTCATTCGTCTCGGTAGTGACTATTGACATAAATGGTCACTTGAATAAGCATGGTGTATCCGCTACCGAGAGGTCTTTATGATCCAGCGCCACCGCATGTCAGCCATTTTCATTGTCTTGTTGCCGTTTGCCCTAGCGGCCTGCAACGAGACCACGCCTGCCGATCCTCGCCTTCAAGTGCCCTTGGTGCGCATCGGCGTGGTTCAACCCTCCGCGCCTGCGGCACGGGTATTCACCGGTATCGTCGCGGCCCGAGTTCAGAGCGATCTCGGTTTTCGGGTACCTGGGAAGGTCTTGGAGCGTTTGGTGGATGCTGGACAGAGTGTCAAGCGCGGGCAGCCACTTATGCGAATCGATGCCAACGACCTGACGCTGACCGCGCGGGCACAGCAGGAAGCGGTACTGGCCGCCATGGCCCGAGCTCGGCAGGCCTCCGATGACGAGCTTCGCTACCGTGATCTGGTGTCCGTCGGAGCGGTATCTGCTTCAGCTTACGCAGGGTTCAAAGCAGCTGCCGACTCGGCGAAAGCCCAACTCAACGCTGCCCAGGCCCAGGCTGATGTGGCGAAAAACGCGACCGGTTATTCGACGTTGCTGGCGGATGCTGACGGGGTGGTAGTGGATACCTTGGCGGAGCCGGGGCAGGTAGTTGGCGCAGGGCAGGTGGTGGTACGCGTTGCCCATTCAGGGCAGCGCGAGGCCGTGATCCAGTTACCCGAGACGCTACGTCCTGCGCTGGGCTCGGCGGCGACGGTTGAGCTATACGGCCAGCACCAGACTGCAGGTAAAGCGCGGTTACGCCAGTTGTCCGACTCTGCCGACCGACAGACCCGAACGTTTGAAGCGCGTTATGTGCTGGAGGGGGCACTCTCCAACGCCACCCTCGGTTCGACGATCTCAGTGGTTATCGCTGACACGGATGTTGCTGATGCCAAGGAATTACAGGTGCCCATGGGGGCCCTCTACGACGCCGGTAAAGGCCCGGGGGTCTGGGTGGTGGGCGGGGAAGCGGAGCAGGTGGCATGGCGCCCGATCAAGGTTCGCGGCCTGAATAATGAGGCCAGCGTGCGCGTGACGGGGGATCTGCAGGTGGGTGATCGAGTTGTCGCATTGGGTGCTCACTTGCTGAGCGAGGGAGAGAAGGTCAGGACTGAACTCGCCGATGCTCCGCAAAATTCAGTGGTTGAGGTAAGTCGATGAGCGGCTTCAATCTTTCGGCGCTGGCCGTACGCGAGCGCTCAATCACCCTGTTTTTGATCCTGCTGATTTCTGTGGGTGGGTTGTACGCCTTCTTCAAACTGGGGCGTGCGGAAGATCCCGCATTCACCATTAAACAAATGACGGTGGTCACCGCCTGGCCTGGGGCGACGGCCCAAGAGATGCAAGACCAGGTGGTAGAAAAGCTGGAAAAACGCATGCAGGAGCTGCGTTGGTACGATCGGACCGAGACCTTTACCCGGCCCGGTTTGGCATTCACTACGGTGTACCTGCTCGACAGCACGCCGCCCTCAGCGGTCCAGGAGGAGTTTTACCAGGCGCGCAAGAAAATCCTGGATGAGCAGAAGGGGTTGCCGTCTGGGGTGATCGGCCCGATGGTCAATGATGAGTATTCCGATGTCACCTTCGCGCTCTATGCGCTCAAGGCCAAGGGCGAGCCCCAACGTCTGTTGGTGCGCGAAGCCGAGAGCTTGCGCCAGCGTCTGCTGCATGTGGCGGGTGTGAAGAAGGTCAACATCATCGGTGAACAGGCCGAGCGCATTTTTGTCGAGCTGTCCTACGAGCGTCTGGCGACACTGGGCATTTCTGCACGAGACATCTTCAGTGCGCTGAACACGCAAAACATGATAACGCCAGCCGGTTCGGTAGAAGCGAAGGGGCCCCAGGTTTTCATCCGGCTGGATGGCGCGTTTGATGACCTGCAGAAGATTCGCAATACCCCGCTGACAGTGCAGGGCAGAACCCTCAAGTTGTCCGATGTGGCTGAGGTCAAGCGCGGTTATGAGGACCCCGCGACATTCCTTGTACGCAACAACGGCGAGCCGGCACTGTTGCTCGGCGTGGTCATGCGCGATGGCTGGAACGGCCTGGATTTGGGGAAGTCGCTGGATGCTGAGGCCACCGCGATCAACGAGCAGATGCCTTTGGGCATGAGCCTGACCAAGGTCACGGATCAGGCGGTGAATATTGGCGCCTCCGTCAACGAGTTCATGGTGAAGTTTTTTGCTGCCTTGGGCGTGGTGCTGCTGGTGTGTTTTCTCAGCATGGGCTGGCGTGTCGGCGTTGTGGTTGCCGCGGCGGTGCCGCTGACTCTGGCGGCCGTGTTCATTGTCATGGCGGCCACGGGCAAAGACTTCGATCGAATTACCCTGGGCTCTTTGATTCTGGCGCTGGGGCTGCTGGTGGACGATGCAATCATTGCCATTGAAATGATGGTGGTGAAGATGGAGGAGGGCTACGACCGAATCAAGGCCTCCGCTTATGCCTGGAGCCACACGGCCGCGCCGATGTTGTCGGGGACGTTGGTGACGGCGATCGGCTTTATGCCCAACGGTTTTGCCAAGTCGACCGCTGGTGAGTACACCGCGAACATGTTCTGGATCGTTGGCATTGCGCTGATCACTTCCTGGGTGGTGGCCGTGGTGTTTACCCCTTACCTGGGCGTCAAACTGCTGCCGCAGATCAAGGTGCCTGAAGGCGGGCATACGGCGATTTACGGTACACCGAACTACCGGCGTTTCAGGCGCCTGTTGGGCAGTGTGATCCGCCGCAAAGGCCTGGTGGCGACATCCGTCGTGGGCTTGTTTGTTGTTGCGATTCTGGGCATGGGCGTGGTCAAGAAGCAGTTCTTTCCAACATCCGACCGACCTGAGGTGCTGGTTGAGGTGCAGATGCCTTACGGCACCTCTATCGAACAGACTGATGTGGCGGCGGCCAAGGTCGAGGCGTGGTTGGCTCAGCAGCCGGAGGCCAAGATCGTCACTGCTTACATTGGCCAGGGCGCGCCGCGCTTCTACTTGGCGATGGCCCCTGAACTACCCGATCCATCCTTCGCAAAAATCGTCGTCCTGACCGCGAATCAGCAAGAGCGTGAGGCGCTCAAGCTCCGCCTCAGACAAGCGGCGGCCGATGGCTTGGCGCCTGAAGCTCGGGTGCGGGTGACGCAGTTGGTATTTGGTCCTTATTCACCGTATCCGGTGGCCTTTCGGGTGATGGGCGCCGACCCCGCGGTGTTACGAGATATCGCCGCGCAGGTGCGTGCGGTCATGAGCGTCAGCCCCCTGATGAGGACCGTCAACACCGACTTAGGCGAGCGCGCACCGGCACTTCATCTCACGCTGGATCAGGATCGCCTGCAAGCATTCGGCTTGACCTCGACCGATGTCGCGCAACAGCTGCAATTCCTGCTTACGGGGGTGCCTGTCACCGAGGTGCGTGAAGACATTCGTTCGGTTCAGGTGGTGGCTCGCTCGGCGGGTGAAACGCGTCTGGATCCGTCGAAAATTGCCGCCTTCACGCTGACCGGCGTCCAAGGCCAGCGCGTGTCGCTGTCCCAGGTAGGGGCGGTGGATGTGCGCATGGAGGAGCCCATCCTGCGGCGTCGTGATCGGACGCCGACCATCACCGTGCGCGGTGACGTGGCTGAAGGTCTTCAGCCTCCCGATGTCTCCAGCGCCTTGATAACGCAGTTGCAACCCATCATCGAAAAGCTGCCGGCGGGCTACCGCATTGAGTTTGCCGGCGCGATCGAGGAGTCGGGTAAGGCAAACAAGGCATTGCTGCCGTTGTTCCCGATCATGATCGCGCTGATGTTGCTGACCATCATCATTCAGGTGCGCTCGATGTCGGCAATGATGATGGTGTTCGCCACCGCGCCTTTGGGCCTGATTGGTGTGGTGCCAATTCTGCTGCTGTTCCAGCAGCCGTTCGGGATCAACGCCTTGGTGGGATTGATTGCGTTGTCAGGGATTCTGATGCGCAACACGCTGATCCTCATTGGCCAGATTCACTCTAATAAGCAAGCCGGTCTGTCGCCTTATGACGCAGTGGTCGAAGCCACTGTGCAGCGTGCACGGCCAGTGATTCTCACGGCGTTGGCGGCGATGCTGGCGTTCATCCCGCTGACCCATTCGGTGTTCTGGGGAACGCTGGCCTACACCCTGATTGGCGGTACGTTTGCTGGCACCGTGCTGACCCTGGTGTTCCTGCCAGCGATGTACGCCCTCTGGTTCAAGATCAAGCCTGAGTCCGCGCATGAGCTTGCAGCGAACACTCATGTTGCTTGATACCTGCGTACCTGGATCGTCTCAAAAAGGAAAATCGATATGAGCTCGTTGGCCCAGATTACTTAGCAGTTTGATCCCGCTGCGCCCTTTGTGGCTCCGGCCAACTGGCTCCAGGGAAGAACTGTGTTTGACGGGCTATCTCCAGCCTGTCATTGCAGGCGGTGTTGTTTGAGGCATGGCCGGATTGTGAGCTCGCCAGACCGTAGCGATTTTTACCTAGCGTGCAGTGAACTCAGTGCAATAGTTGTTTCTGCTGTCCCACCTTCAGAGATTACCGCGTTCCTTGTGGCTCATCTGCCGCTCGACGGCTGTGTCGGTCCACAAACCTGACTCGATCAGTGCGCTGCAGGCCACGGTGATAAGCCGGAGGCGCTTTGCCTCGTGCATGATGCTCTGCAGGTAGTTTTGTACCCTTAAAGCAATGTCTATCGTTCCGCGCTTCTTGATCGCTTCCAGGGGCCGCATAAGGTCGTGGGTTTCCAGGTCGACAATGGCGCGAGCGCCGATCAGCGGGAAGAGGTGAGTTTTGAGGCGACTCATCACTGTCTTGGAATAGTCCGGTGCCCACTTGGCTGACATTTTCGTGTGCCAGTCCAGCGCAACGCTTTCAAAGGTGCGGCCCTTGATCAGAGCGTCCGTCCTGGCTTGGTTCTTGGCTCATTTGGGGTCAATTCCATCCGCCAGCATTCGCTTCACCTCCAAGCGTTTGCGGCGCGCATCGGCGAGGCCAACGATAGGGTAGTTGCCGAATGAGGTCAGTCCTTCCCGTCTGTCAGGTTTGACATATCTGAGACGCCAGCCTTTGCGACCATTGGGTTGGACTTGAAGGTAAAGGCTGTCGCCGTCGAAAAGCTTGTAGGCGCGGTCTTTGGGCTTGGCCGAACGGCAAGCGGAGTCGGAGAGTGGAGCAGTGGTGCGCGACATAAGGGTATTCCCTTTTATCGAACTGACCTTTATCCCAAGATCTGCCCTTAAAACGCCGCGCACCCACCGGAATCCGACGGAACGCCAAAACGAAAAAACCCGCCATAAGGCGGGTTTTTGGTGTTCAGAGATTTTGAAAGCCTTCTCCGAACCTTGTCTGGCTCCACGACCTGGACTCGAACCAGGGACCCAGTGATTAACAGTCACTTGCTCTACCAACTGAGCTATCGCGGAATGGCGTGTATGTTACTGATTCAAAAAGAGAAGTCAAGCACCTGCTGACAACTTGAGGAATTCATCGGGACGGACGGTGGTTTATCGGCGATTGGCGGTTACCAGAACGGCACCAGAGGTCTACCATGGCCGCCCGGAAGTGGTTACACGCGCTGCCGGCCATTCGCCGAAAAGGTACGCGCCATGAATCACCCAGCCCTCACACTTCGCAACAACGAGGTGTCCGCATGAGCATCGCTCAGATCAGCCTGCCCAAAGGGGTCGGTCCGCACGCCGAAAAACTGTTCGACGCCATCACTCAGGCCAGCACCGCTGACGAATTGAATCGCGCAGGCGGCAAGGCCGAAGGTTTTGTCCTGGGCCTGGAAAGCACCAAGGCCATCAAAAGCCAGGTCGCCGAATCGCTGTACGTCGCCTATGACGATGCAGCCAGCCAGCGCGCGACCGAACTGGCTTAACCGCCGAACGTCACGGTGGCGAGCATCAGTTTGGCGTAAAGCAGCGTCGCACCCAGCTGCACCAGCCACAAGGCCAGGCCACCGAGGAACACACCCGCAGCCACTTGCAGCACCAGGTTACTGCTGCGTTTGGCCGGGACGCGGGGGATGAAGTCATTCAGGTCATCCAGGTCATCGCGCTCAGCGCGCAGGTCATCGTTTTTCATGTGGGTTCTCGTCAGAATTCCGGAATGTACATAGAACTTGTGGAAGCGGGCTGGCCCGCGATAGGGCCCTCACATTCAACACAGTTGTTGGTTGGCCGACCACCATCACGGGCAAGCCCGGCTCCCACAGTAATATGATGTGGAGTCTAGAGCGCTCGACCATGAGGTTGAGAATTATCTGAGCCAATAAAAAAACGGGAAGCCCAGAGGCTTCCCGTTTTTCGTATTACCGTACGACTCAGATCACCGCAACGATGGCCTTGGTCACGACATCAATGTTGTTCTGGTTCAACGCGGCGACGCAGATGCGGCCGGTGTCCAGGGCATAGATGCCGAACTCGTTGCGCAGACGGGTGACTTGCTCAACCGTCAGGCCGGAGTAGGAGAACATGCCGCGCTGACGCCCCACAAAGCTGAAATCGCGCTGTGGCGCGTTTTTCGCCAGCAGGTCAACCATCTGGGTACGCATGCCGCGAATCCGCAGGCGCATTTCGGCCAGTTCTTCTTCCCACTTGGCGCGCAGCTCCGGGCTGTTCAGCACAGCGGCGACGATGCTTGCACCGTGGGTCGGCGGGTTGGAGTAGTTGGTGCGGATCACGCGTTTGACTTGCGACAGCACGCGCGCGCTTTCCTCTTTCGATTCGCTGACGATCGACAGGGCGCCCACGCGCTCGCCGTACAGCGAGAAGGATTTGGAGAACGAGCTGGAGACGAAGAAGGTCAGGTCCGATTCAGCGAACAGACGCACGGCGGCGGCGTCTTCGTCGATGCCATCGCCAAAGCCCTGGTAGGCCATGTCGAGGAACGGTACGTGACCCTTGGCCTTCACGGCTTCCAGAACGTTTTTCCAGTCCGCCGGGCTCAGGTCCACGCCGGTCGGGTTGTGGCAGCAGGCGTGCAGCACAACGATCGAGCCGTTCGGCAGGGCGTTCAGGTCTTCCAGCAGGCCGACACGGTTAACGTCGTGGGTCGCGGCGTCGTAGTAGCGATAGTTCTGCACCGGGAAACCGGCGGTTTCGAACAGCGCGCGGTGGTTTTCCCAGCTTGGGTCGCTGATCGCCACGACAGCGTTCGGCAGCAGTTGCTTGAGGAAGTCGGCACCGATTTTCAGTGCGCCAGTACCGCCCACGGCCTGAGTGGTGATGACACGGCCAGCAGCGATCAGCGGCGAGTCATTGCCAAACAGCAGTTTCTGAACGGCCTGGTCGTAAGCCGCGATGCCATCGATCGGCAAGTAGCCACGGGAAGCGTGTTGAGCGACGCGAATCGTCTCGGCTTCGACAACGGCGCGCAGGAGTGGAATTCGCCCCTCCTCGTTGCAGTAAACACCGACCCCCAGGTTGACCTTGTTGGTACGGGTATCGGCGTTGAATGCTTCGTTGAGGCCCAGGATTGGATCGCGTGGTGCCATTTCGACAGCGGAGAACAGGCTCATTTTTGCGGCGGCTCTGAATGGAGAGTGGAGGGACGTGTCGCGCTCCAGCCGAATGCACTAGAGCGGTGCACAAACGGGGAGCTAGTATAGAGGTCATCTGCGATTGATGGCGACAGTCGATTTGGCTTTTACCGTAAGTTTTCCCGATTATTTTTCGACCGTTAGTCGATTGATCCCATCAAAGACTTCAAGGGATGTAGGACGTTTGCCTTGAAAGCGAGGGCAATCGGCTCCACATTGAGCGCAATCCAGTTTTTTCCTCGGGCGACGTCGGTCGTTTGTGGTCTTTTTCGTAGCTGTCCGGCTTGACCGGACGGGCGCGACCCAGAGGGTATTTCATGTCTGAATTCCAGCTAGTCACCCGCTTCGAGCCCGCCGGCGATCAGCCGGAAGCCATTCGCCTGATGGTCGAGGGCATTGAAGCCGGGCTGGCGCACCAGACATTGCTCGGTGTGACCGGCTCGGGCAAGACGTTCAGCATTGCCAACGTCATCGCCCAGGTTCAGCGCCCGACACTGGTGCTGGCGCCGAACAAGACCCTGGCCGCGCAGTTGTACGGTGAATTCAAGGCGTTTTTTCCGAACAACGCCGTCGAATACTTCGTGTCCTACTACGACTACTACCAGCCCGAAGCCTACGTGCCGTCCTCGGACACCTTCATCGAGAAAGACGCCTCGATCAACGATCACATCGAGCAGATGCGACTCTCGGCGACCAAAGCGTTGCTGGAGCGCAAGGACGCGATCATCGTCACCACGGTGTCGTGCATCTATGGTCTGGGCAGTCCGGAAACTTATTTGAAAATGGTGCTGCACGTGGATCGGGGTGACAAGCTCGATCAGCGCGCTTTACTGCGTCGCCTGGCGGACCTGCAATACACCCGCAACGACATGGATTTCGCCCGAGCGACCTTCCGCGTGCGCGGTGATGTGATCGACATCCACCCGGCAGAATCCGATTTCGAAGCGATCCGCATCGAGCTGTTCGATGACGAAGTCGAGAGCCTGTCGGCCTTCGATCCGCTGACCGGCGAGGTGATTCGCAAGCTGCCGCGCTTCACCTTCTACCCGAAAAGCCACTACGTGACGCCGCGAGAAACCCTGCTCGGTGCCATTGAAGGGATCAAGGTCGAGTTGCAGGAGCGCCTGGAATACCTGCGCTCCAACAACAAACTGGTGGAAGCGCAACGTCTTGAGCAACGCACGCGCTTCGACCTCGAGATGATCCTCGAGCTGGGCTACTGCAACGGCATCGAAAACTACTCGCGCTACCTCTCGGGCCGTGCGTCCGGCGAGGCGCCGCCGACCTTGTTCGATTACTTGCCGGCCGATGCCTTGCTGGTGATCGACGAATCCCACGTCAGCGTGCCGCAGGTCGGTGCCATGTATAAGGGCGACCGCTCACGTAAGGAAACGCTGGTGGAGTACGGCTTCCGTCTGCCCTCGGCGCTGGACAACCGGCCGATGCGTTTTGACGAGTTCGAAGGCATCAGCCCGCAGACGATTTTTGTCTCGGCCACGCCGGGCAACTACGAGGCTGAACATGCGGGCCGGGTGGTCGAGCAACTGGTGCGCCCGACCGGTCTCGTGGACCCGCAAATCGAAATCCGTCCGGCGCTGACTCAGGTCGACGATTTGCTGTCGGAAATCACCAAGCGCGTCGCCCTCGAAGAGCGGGTGTTGGTCACCACGCTGACCAAGCGCATGTCCGAAGACTTGACCGATTACCTGGCCGACCACGGCGTGCGGGTGCGTTATCTGCACTCGGACATCGACACCGTGGAACGGGTCGAAATCATTCGCGATTTGCGACTCGGAACCTTTGATGTGCTGGTGGGGATCAACCTGCTGCGTGAAGGCCTGGACATGCCGGAGGTCTCGCTGGTGGCGATCCTTGATGCGGACAAGGAGGGCTTCCTGCGTTCCGAGCGCTCGCTGATCCAGACCATCGGTCGCGCGGCGCGTAACCTCAACGGTCGGGCGATTCTGTACGCGGACCGCATCACCGGCTCCATGGAGCGGGCCATCGGTGAAACCGAACGTCGACGCGACAAGCAGATTGCCTTCAACCTGGCAAACGGCATTACGCCGAAAGGTGTGTTCAAGGACGTTGCCGACATCATGGAAGGCGCCACCGTGCCAGGCTCGCGCAGCAAGAAGCGCAAAGGCATGGCCAAGGCCGCCGAGGAAAGCGCCAAGTACGAAGCGGAATTGCGTTCGCCGGGAGAGGTCGCCAAGCGCATCAAAGCCCTGGAAGAGAAGATGTACGCCTTGGCGCGCGACCTGGAATTCGAAGCGGCGGCGCAGATGCGCGATGAAATTACCAAGCTGCGGGATCGGTTGATCGCTGTTTGAGATTTGCAGTGCCTGTCAGGCCGCCATCGCGAGCAGGCTCGCTCCCACAGTTGACCCAGTGAGCGCGATCCAATGTGGGAGCGAGCCTGCTCGCGATGAGGCCAGTCTTGACGACACAATACTCAACTAGTGCGCCTCGCCAGCCTTCAACCCCGCCGGTAATTGCTTGGTCAGCAACACCGCAATCATGCTGATCCCCAGCGCAATCCCGACAAAATGAAACGCATCGTTGTAAGCCATGATCGACGCCTGTTGATGGGCGATCTCACTGAGTTTGCCCAGCGCCGCCGTTTCACTGCCAAACCGGTCGGTCAGCGACGCCATGCGCTCGGCGACCTGCGGGTTGCTCGGCACGATGGATTCACGCAAATAATCGAAGTAGGTCTTGGTCCGCGCATCCAGCAAGGTGGCGAGGAGGGCGATGCCGATTGCGCCGCCGAGGTTGCGCAGGATGTTGAACAGGCTCGACGCCGAGCCCGCATCCTGCGGCAGGATGTACGCGGTGGCGATCAGCGAGATGGTCACCATGATCAGCGGCTGGCCGAGTGCGCGGATGATCTGGATCTGATTGAACTGCGGTCCGGCAAAGTCCGGGTTCAGCACACCCGAGGAAAAACTCGCCAGGCCGAACAACCCGAAGCCCAGCGTGCACAGCCATTTCGGCGAGACGTATTTCATCAGCTTGGGCACCAGCGGAATCAGGAACAGCTGTGGCACGCCCATCCACATGATCACTTCGCCGATCTGCAGGGCGTTATAGTTCTGGATCTGCGCCAGGTACAGCGGCAACAGAAAGATCGAACCGTACAGCCCGACGCCCATTCCCAGGCTGGAGATACTCGATAAACCGAAGTTGCGATTGCCCAGGATGCCGAGGTTGATCAGCGGGTTGGGCTTGGAAAATTGCACGATCACAAAGGTGATCAGGCTGATCAGGGCGATGCTGCCGAGCGCAACGATCAGGTCCGATTCCAGCCAGTCCTTGCGATGGCCTTCTTCCAGAAACACCTGCAAACAACCGAGTCCGATACCGAGGGTGACAATCCCTGTGTAGTCGGTGCTTTTCAGTAATTCCCAGTGCGCTTCTTTTTTCTCCAGGCCATACATCAGGCCGGCGATCATGATCAGGCCCGGCGGGATGTTGATGTAGAAGATGTATTCCCAGCCCCAGTTCTCCGTCAGCCAGCCGCCGAGTGTCGGTCCGATGGACGGCGCGAACGTTGCGGTCATGGCGAACATCGCCATGCCTTTGGCGCGGTGGTGCTCGGGAAGCTTGATCAGCGTCAGGGTGAACGCCAGAGGAATCAACGCGCCGCCGGTGAAGCCTTGCAGTGCGCGGAAAATGATCATGCTTTCCAGGCTCCACGCCATCGAGCAGAGCAGGGACGCGGCAAGGAATCCAAGCGAAACCCATACCGCCAGTCGACGCGCCGAGAGCAGCTGCACCAGCCACGCCGTCAGCGGAATCATGATGATTTCCGCGACCAGGTACGACGTGGAAATCCAGGATCCTTCTTCCAGGGTCGCCGACAGCGCGCCCTGAATATCCTTGAGCGACGAATTGGTGATCTGAATGTCGAGCACCGCCATGAACGCGCCGAGCATCACACTCATCACCGCGATCCAGTCCCGCCGGGTCGGTTCGCCGGCCGGGCGGATCAGTTGATCACCGGCCATCGTCAGGGGCGTCTTTGATGTTCACTTTGGCGGTAACCGACATGCCCGGACGAATCTTTCCGTGCAGCGGGTTGTCCGCGGCGAACGTCAGTTTTACCGGAATCCGTTGTACGACCTTGGTGAAATTGCCGGTGGCATTGTCCGGCGGCAACAGGCTGAACTGCGCGCCTGAGGCCGCGAACAGGCTGTCGACCCGCGCTTCAATCGGCGTGTCGCTGTAGGCGTCGAACGTCAGTTCGGCTTTCTGGCCGGGCTGCATGTGGCCGATCTGGGTTTCCTTGAAGTTCGCCTGAATCCAGATGTCCTGATCCGGGACGATCGACAGCAAATAAGCGCCGGCCTGCACATACTGGCCTTCGCGGGCGGCGCGCTGGCCGATCAGGCCGCTGATGGGGGCGTGGATTTCGCTGCGGGTCAGGTTCAGTTCAGCCTGGGCCAGATCGGTTTTGGCGTTGGCGATCATGGCGTCGAGGCGCTTGATTTCGGCGCTCAGGGAATTGACTTGCTGGCGCTGGCTTTGAGCATCCGCCTGGGCTTTGGTTACCTGTGAGCGGGCGATGTGGTTGTCGGCGGAGAGGGTGGTGACTCGCTCTTCGGAAACGTAGCCCGGTTTGCGCAGGGTTTGCGCGCGGGACAAATCGATTTGTGAGCGACCGAGGCTGGCTTGACTGGAGGCCACTTGCGCCTCGCTCGCGGCAATCAGGCTGGCTTGCTGGGTCAGTTTGCTCTGGGCTTGCAGGCGTTCGGCCTGGCGAGTGGCGAGGGCGGCGTTGGCGCGGTCGACGGCGAGGTGGAAGTCATCGCCTTCGAGCTTGATCAGCAACTGGCCTTTCTCGACGTGCTGGTTGTCCTGCACCAGCACCTGATCGATGCGCGCGCCCAACTGGCTCGACACACGGGTGATCTCGCCCTGGACGTAAGCGTTGTCGGTGCTCTCATAAAACCGTCCCTTGAAGAGCCACTGGGCAAAGAAGCCGCCGGCAATCAGCAGGACGATCAACAGGAAAATAAACAGGCGACGCTTGAGTTGGGCAGGCATGGGGCAAACTGTAGTCGAGAAATTGTAAGGAAAGTTATCAGCAGGCGAATCTGGCATACAGTCGATAGTGGGTAAATGCCATCGGCTGATAATCCATCATTCATCCCGGCCCGAGCCCGTTGTAGACGCAAACTTGGCTTAAATGCCCTGTTCGCTGGAGCCGGGCGGGCAACGCCTGTTACCATTCGCCCTTTGTTTTATCTTCATTTCGAGACTTGCCATGACCACCGTCCGCACGCGCATCGCGCCATCGCCTACCGGGGACCCCCACGTAGGTACCGCTTACATCGCTTTGTTCAACTACTGCTTTGCCAAGCAGCACGGCGGTGAGTTCATCCTGCGGATCGAAGACACCGATCAATTGCGTTCGACCCGCGAGTCCGAACAGCAGATTTTCGACGCCCTGCGCTGGTTGGGGATCGACTGGAGCGAAGGCCCGGACGTCGGCGGCCCGCACGGTCCGTACCGTCAGAGCGAGCGCGGCGACATCTATCAGAAGTACTGCCAGCAACTGGTCGAAATGGGTCACGCCTTCCCGTGCTTCTGCACCGCCGAAGAACTGGACCAGATGCGCGCCGAGCAAATGGCTCGCGGTGAAACCCCGCGATACGACGGCCGTGCACTGTTGCTGTCCAAGGAAGAAGTCGCGCGCCGCCTGGCCGCCGGCGAGCCACATGTGATCCGCATGAAAGTGCCGAGCGAAGGCGTGTGCGTGGTGCCGGACATGCTGCGTGGCGACGTCGAGATCCCGTGGGATCGCATGGACATGCAAGTGCTGATGAAGACCGACGGCCTGCCGACGTACTTCCTGGCCAACGTGGTCGATGACCACCTGATGGGCATCACCCACGTCCTGCGCGGCGAAGAATGGCTGCCTTCGGCACCGAAACTGATTCTTCTGTACGAATACTTCGGTTGGGAGCAACCGGAGCTGTGCTACATGCCGCTGCTGCGTAACCCGGACAAGAGCAAGCTGTCCAAGCGCAAGAACCCCACCTCTGTGACGTTCTACGAGCGTATGGGCTTCATGCCGGAAGCGATGCTCAACTACCTCGGGCGCATGGGCTGGTCGATGCCGGACGAGCGCGAGAAGTTCTCGCTGCAGGAAATGGTCGACAACTTCGACCTGAGCCGCGTCTCCCTCGGCGGGCCGATTTTCGACATCGAGAAGCTGTCGTGGCTCAACGGCCAGTGGCTGCGTGATTTGCCGGTGGCAGAGTTCGCTTCGCGCCTGCAAACCTGGGCACTCAACCCTGAATACATGATGAAGATCGCGCCGCACGTGCAGGGTCGCGTCGAGACTTTCAGCCAGGTCGCACCGCTGGCCGGATTCTTCTTCGCCGGGGGCGTGAACCCGGATGCCAAGCTGTTTGAATCGAAGAAACTGTCGGGCGACCAGGTGCGTCAGCTGATGCAACTGATTCTGTGGAAGCTGGAAAGCCTGCGTCAGTGGGAGAAGGACAACATCACCGCGACGATTCAGGCGGTGATCGAATCCCTCGAGCTGAAACTGCGTGACGCCATGCCGCTGATGTTCGCTGCCATCACTGGCCAGGCCAGTTCGGTATCGGTGCTGGATGCGATGGAAATCCTCGGCCCGGACCTGACGCGTTTCCGTCTGCGCCAGGCGATCGACCTGCTGGGCGGCGTGTCGAAGAAAGAAAACAAAGAGTGGGAAAAACTCCTCGGCAACATCGCCTGATCCACACAGTAGGAGCTGGCGCAGGCTGCGATCTTTTGATCTTGCTCTTCGGCGTAGCCAAAAAGATCGCAGGCTGCGCCAGCTTCTACAGACCCGTGTTCTTTCCGAAGTCCCCCGTTTTCCGGGGGGAGGGCGGTAAGTGATTGTTATGTCGGCAAAAAACTTTGGAAATTGTTAAAAATAAATTTGACACGTTTCCAAAGCGCCATTAAGATTCGCCCCGTCCTCAGCGATGAGGGGCTATAGCTCAGCTGGGAGAGCGCTTGCATGGCATGCAAGAGGTCGACGGTTCGATCCCGTCTAGCTCCACCAATTTACACTTCAAGGTCTGGCCACACCGGCCTTGAAGCGATCAACACTCAGCGTTGATCTGTTGTATAGAAGGGTTTGCGTCCCCTTCGTCTAGTGGCCTAGGACACCGCCCTTTCACGGCGGTAACAGGGGTTCGAGTCCCCTAGGGGACGCCAGTTTTACAGAAGCGATGTTGCAAGATGTCGCTCCGCCGCGAGGCGAAAAATCCGGGGCTATAGCTCAGCTGGGAGAGCGCCTGCATGGCATGCAGGAGGTCAGCGGTTCGATCCCGCTTAGCTCCACCAATTTTACAGTTCAAGGTCTGGCCACACCGGCCTTGAATCGATCAGCCCTCAGCACTGATCAGTTGTATAGAAGGTTTTGCGTCCCCTTCGTCTAGTGGCCTAGGACACCGCCCTTTCACGGCGGTAACAGGGGTTCGAGTCCCCTAGGGGACGCCACGATTACCCGCTCTGCGGGATTTTATAAGGGTCATTCAATTATTGAATGGCCCTTTTGTTTGTCTGGCGTTTGGCCAAATCCCCTCATTTCTTTCAAACTGTGCTTCAGACCAACGGTCACACCCACGACTTGCGTAAAATTATTATGAGAATAATATTCTAGTCGTAATATTCGGAGGCAACGATGAACGATAAAAAAGCTCAAACCCGCGAACGCATCCTCAAGGCCGCCAGCGCAGCGCTGATTCAGCGCGGCCCGGCCGAACCGAGCGTGGGCGAAGTGATGGGCGCAGCCGGCCTGACGGTGGGCGGCTTCTATGCGCACTTCGAAAGCAAGGACGCAATGATGCTGGAAGCGTTCAAGCAACTGCTCGGTCATCGCCGTGGCCTGATCGCCGACATGGACACCGAATTGACCGGCGAAGAACGTCGCGCCTTGGTCGCTGCGTTTTACCTGTCACGCAAACATCGTGATTCCTCTGAGTCGGCATGCCCGATCCCGGCGTCTGTCGGTGAGCTGGGTCGCCTGCCGGACGCGTTTCGCGTGGCGCTGAATGAGCATGTGGAAATGATGGTCGCGCAGTTGGCGGCCAGCCCGGAAGACACCGACAAAGCCTTGGCCGACATGGCCTTGATGGTGGGTGGTTTGGCTCTGGCGCGAGCGTTGGGGCCGGGAGAGTTATCCGATCGATTGCTGCGTGCCGCCAAGTCGGCGGTGATATGACCTGAAGGCAATGGCCTGAGGAGTGAGAGCGATGAGCACGTTAAAGTGGGTTCGTGGCGTTAATGGCACCTTGGGCTGGTTTGCACCGAAACTGGTCGCAAGCAAAATGCGACTGGCATTCATGACGCCGCGGGATCTGCCGCCGCGAGACTGGGAATTGCCTCTGCTGGCGAAATCCGAGCGCATCACTTTACGCTTCGGCCTTTCAGCGTTGCGCTGGGGGCAAGGCCCGGCGGTGTTGCTGATGCACGGTTGGGAAGGCCGGCCGACGCAGTTTGCCAGCCTGATTACCGCGCTGGTGGATGCCGGTTACACCGTCGTCGCGTTGGATGGCCCTGCCCATGGTCGCTCACCGGGCAATGAAGCAAACGTCGCGCTGTTCGCCCGGGCCATGCTTGAGGCCGCCGCCGAGTTGCCGCCGCTGCAGGCGGTCATCGGTCACTCGATGGGCGGTGCCAGTGCCATGCTCGCCGTTCAGTTGGGTTTGCGCACTGAAACCCTGGTGACGATTGCTGCGCCGGCGCGAATTCTCGCGGTGCTGCGTGGTTTTGCCCGTTACGTGCGACTGCCGCCAAAAGCCCGTTCGGCGTTCATCCGCCAGGTAGAGAAAGACGTTGGCATGCGTGCCGCTGCACTGGATGTCTCGCACTATCAACTCGACATGCCCGGGCTGATCGTTCACGCCGAAGACGACTGCTTCGTTCCGGTCAAGGAGTCCCAGCTGATCCACGAAGCCTGGTTCGACAGCCGTCTGTTGCGACTGGAAGAAGGCGGTCATCAACGGGTATTGGCTGACCCTCGGGTGATTGATGGCGTGTTATCACTGCTGGCCGGCCGCAGCCTGCAATCGCGCCAATCGGCCTGAGCATCCGTTACACTGCCCCGGTCGACATAATCTGACCGGGAGTGGGGCATGGGCTGGGATCGGGCAACGCCATTTATCATTGATCTGGAGGTGGGCGCCGAGGACATCGACGGGTTGGGTCACGCGAACAACGCGGTGTATGTGACCTGGCTCGAGCGCTGCGCCTGGCGCCACTCTCAGCGGCTTGGCCTGGACCTGGTCGAGTACCGGCGGCTTGATCGGGCGATGGCGGTGGTGCGGCACGAGATCGATTACCTGGCTGCGGCCTATGAGGGCGATGAGTTGCAACTGGCGACCTGGATTGTCGATTGGGACCAGCGTCTGAAAATGACCCGGCACTTCCAGCTGAAACGCCCCAGCGACAACACCACGTTGCTGCGGGCGCAGACCACGTTTGTCTGTATCGAATTGTCCACGGGCAAGCCCAAGCGCATGCCCGCCGAATTCATCGAAGGCTACGGCCCGGCGTTGCAGGTTCCGAGCTGACACGATCGCTGTGGCGAGGGAGCAAGCTCCCACGCCACAGCGGTATGAACAAGTCTTTCGACAGGGAATCCAGTAAACTGCCGCACGTTTTTCGTCGAGTGTGTTTTTCATGCAAATTGCTTTGGCACCCATGGAGGGGTTGGTCGACAACATCCTGCGGGACGTGCTGACCCGTGTGGGCGGTATCGATTGGTGCGTCACCGAGTTCATCCGGATCAACGATCAGTTGCTCACGCCTGCCTATTTCCACAAGTTCGGCCCTGAATTGCTGACGGGCGCACGCACGGCGTCTGGCGTGCCTTTGCGCGTGCAGCTATTGGGCTCCGATCCGGTGTGCCTGGCGGAAAACGCCGCGCTGGCCTGCGAGCTGGGCTCCGAAGTCATCGACCTGAACTTCGGTTGCCCGGCCAAAACCGTCAACAAGTCGCGCGGTGGCGCGGTGTTGCTCAAAGAGCCTGAGCTGCTGAACCAGATCGTCGAGCATGTCCGCCGCGCCGTTCCAGCGCACATTCCGGTCACTGCGAAAATGCGCCTGGGCTTCGACAGCCCCGACGGTTCGCTGGTCTGCGCCACGGCCCTGGCCGAAGGCGGCGCGGAACACATCGTGGTGCATGCGCGGACCAAGATGGACGGTTACAAACCACCGGCACATTGGGAGTGGATTCCCCGAGTGCAGGAGGTGGTCAAGGTTCCGGTGTTCGCCAATGGTGATATCTGGAGCGTCGAGGACTGGCGCCGTTGCCGAGAAATCAGCGGCGTGGAAGACATCATGCTCGGCCGCGGGCTGGTGTCGCGTCCGGACCTGGCCCGGCAAATCGCTGCCGCCCGTGCCGGTGAAGAAGTGGTCGAAATGAGCTGGGCCGAACTGCTGCCGCTGATTCAGGATTTCTGGCTGCAAGCCAAGGCGCAGATGACGGCGCGCCAATCGCCGGGTCGCCTGAAGCAGTGGCTGGCGATGCTGACGCGCAATTATCCCGAAGCGGTTGAGCTGTTCACCGTCCTGCGCCGTGAAACCGAACTGGATCAGGTCTCGCGTTTGCTGGGGTTACAGGTGTTGGAGGCGGCTTAAAAAAATTTGAAAAAATCTCTTGAAAAGCAATCGGCGGTCCTTATTTAAGGATTACGCGATGCCGAATTCGGGTCGCGGAGACAAAAAAACTTGCTGATATGTTTTCAGGAGATTTGAATCATGAGCACTGCATTTTCCATGGCGCCACTGTTCCGTTCCTCGGTCGGTTTCGATCGTTTCAACGACCTTTTCGAAACCGCACTGCGCAATGAGCCAGGCAGCACCTATCCACCTTACAACGTTGAAAAACACGGCGACGACCAATACCGCATCGTCATAGCGGCCGCCGGTTTCCAGGAAGAAGACCTGGAACTGCAAGTGGAAAAAGGTGTGCTGACCATCAGTGGCGGCAAACGTGACGCGAACGAAGACGTCACTTATCTGTACCAGGGCATCGCGCAGCGGGCCTTCAAACTGTCCTTCCGCCTGGCGGACCATATCGAAATCAAGGCCGCCGGCCTGAGCAACGGTCTGTTGAGCATCGACCTGTTGAGGGTGGTTCCGGAAGAGGCGAAAGCCAAACGTATCCCGATCAACGGGACGCAAAAACCAGCACTGCAGCACTAAGGCAGGGCAATGAAAAGGGCGCCAATGGCGCCCTTTTTTTTCTTTTTCCATGTAGGAGCTGCCGAAGGCAGCTCCTACACCGTCCGCTTTATTTCAGAAGCTTCTGAAACGCCTCCACCGGCAGCGGCGAACTGTGCAAATACCCTTGATAAAAATGGCAACCCAGCCCCTGCAAGAACTCAAGCTGCTCCGGGGTTTCCACCCCTTCGGCAATCACTTTCAATTGCAGGCTGCGAGCCATGGCGACGATGGCGCGGATGATTTCGGCATCGTTGGGGTCGGTGGTGGCGTCGCGGATGAATGACTGGTCGATTTTCAGCGTGTCCACCGGCAGTCGCTTGAGGTAGGTCAGCGAGGAATAACCGGTGCCGAAGTCGTCCATGGCGAAGCTCACGCCGATTTTTTTCAAGCGACGCATTTTGCTGATGGTGTCTTCCAGATTCTGGATGACGATGCCTTCGGTGATTTCCAGTTTCAGCAGCGAGCAGGGGAGGCCGTGGCTGAAGAGGCTGTGCTCGATGCGCTCGACGAAGTCGTTCTGGCGGAATTGCCGCGGGCTGATGTTCACGCACAGGCTGAAATTCAATGGGTCGATCAGGCCCTTGGCGATCAACTTTTTAAAGGCCGCGCACACTTCGTCGACGATCCAGGTGCCGACCTCCAGAATCAACCCGCTGTCTTCCAGCACCTTGATGAATTCGGTCGGCGATTGGGCGCCGAGTTCCGGGTGGCACCAGCGCACCAGCGCTTCGGCGCCGACGATACGGTTGTCGCGAGCATCCACTTGAGGCTGGTAATGCACCTCGAACTCGCCCCGGGAAAGGGCCAGGCGCAAGTCGGTTTCCATGCGCAGGCGTTCACTGGCGGCCTTCTGCATGGTGTTGTGGTACATCTGCGTGGTGTTGCGCCCGGAATCCTTGGCCCGATAAAGCGCAATGTCGGCGCGTTTGAGCAGGTCGGTCGGGGTCGAGCCGTGATCGGGAATCAGCGCGATGCCGATACTCGGCGTCACTTGCAGGCGTTGACCATCAAGGAACATCGGTTCGGACAACAGCTCGCGCAAGGTGTCCGCGAGGTCACGGACCTGGGCGCTGACTTCATTACGCGAGCCTTCCAGGCCGCTGAGCAACACCACGAATTCGTCGCCGCCCAGCCGGGCGACGGTGTCTTCCATGCGCACGCTGGCTTCAAGGCGGGCGGTGATGATCTTCAGCACCGTGTCGCCCACCGGGTGGCCGAGCGAATCGTTGATGTGCTTGAAGTGGTCGAGATCGAGAAACATAAGGGCGCCACGCAGGTTGTGGCGTTTGAGTAGGGCGATCTGCTGGCTCAGGCGGTCCATCAACAGTGCGCGGTTCGGCAGGTTGGTCAGCGGGTCGTGGTAGGCCAGGTGACGGATCTGCGCTTCGGCGTTTTTCAGCAGGCTGACGTCCCGCGCGGTCAGCAGCAGGCAAGCGGTTTCGTTGAGCGTGATCGGTTCCACCGACACTTCGACGGTCAGCAGTTCGCCGCGCTTGTTGCGGCCGAGCATTTCCTGGTGATGCACCCGGCCCTTGATCTGTAGCTCGGCCAGCAGCGCCGAGCGTTGTTTTTCTTCGGCCCAGATGCCGACCTGGTAGACCGTGCGGCCGACCACTTCATCGGCGCGATAGCCGGTCAGTCGGCAGAAACCATCATTGACCTCCAGATAACGCCCGGTGTCGCGCTCGGTGATGGTGATGGCGTCAGGGCTGGAGTGGAAGGCCTTGGCGAACTTCTCTTCGCTGGCCTTGAGCGCCGCTTCCGAACGTTGTTGCTGGGTGATGTCGCGCAAGGTGGTGACGATGCACGGCTGGTCGCCGACGCTGATCTGTCGACTGGATATCACGCAGGTCAGCGATTGACCGTCCTTGTGCTGAACGAGGATGGCCACGTTGTTCAGGCCCTGTTCGCGGATGACTTGCTCGATCCGGCGCAGGCTTTTTGCCGACGCGTCCCACAGGCCGATTTCGTCGGCGCTGCGGCCAATCACCTCGACGGTGCTCCAGCCGAAGGTCTGGGTAAAACTGGAGTTGATCTCGATGAACTGGCCGGTGTCCTGGCGAGTGACGCAGATCGGGTCCGGACTGACCTGGAACAGGGTGGCAAACTTTTCTTCGGAGGCGACCAGTTTCTGTTCGCGCTCGACCTGATCGGTGATGTCCAGCAAGGTGCCGGCCATGCGCAATGGGGCGCCGTTTTCATCGCGATAGAGGCGGGCGCGGCTTTCCAGGTAGCGCGAAGTGCCGTCCTCAAGTTGCACGCGGTAGGTCAGCTGATAGTTGCCCGCCGGGCCTTCGCGCAGGCTGCGGTAGGCATCGCGCATGCTGTCGCGCTCTTCGCCGGGCACGCCTTCGAAAAACGCTTCGAACGACTCATGGAACGGTATGGG
This sequence comes from Pseudomonas sp. NFX71, assembly GCF_048079215.1. NCBI lineage: Bacteria > Pseudomonadati > Pseudomonadota > Gammaproteobacteria > Pseudomonadales > Pseudomonadaceae > Pseudomonas > Pseudomonas sp. NFX71. The sequence continues at coordinate 4,137,784 of NZ_CP182230.1, forward strand.
ATCCAGCCCGTGCAGTTGCGCGGCCCGGGCCGAGCCGTAAAGCATGCCGCTGGGAATGTGCCAGTCCCAAGTGCCGAGTTGTGCCGAGTCCAGCGCCAGATCAAGGCGTTCCTGGCTGTCTTTCAGGGCGAGCTCGGCGATCTTGCGCTCAGTGGTGTCGAGGAAGGTGCTGAGCAGAAAGGGCTGGCCCTCGAGTTCGACTTTCTGCGCGCTGAGGATGCCGTCGTGGACCTGGCCATTGCTGGCCCGAAACTGCACTTCCATACTGACCAATTCGCCTTTGGCCTTGGTCGCCTTGACCAGTTTCTCCCGTTGCTCAGGGTGAACCCACAAACCCAGTTCAATGGTGGTGCGGCCAATCGCGTTTTGCACCGGCCAGCCGAACAGGCTTTCGAAATACTGGTTGGCTTCGGTGATCAGGCCGTCTTCCTGGCGGGTCAGCAGCACCATGTTCGGACACAGGTGAAACAGCGTCGCGAAACGTTTTTCCGAGCTGCTCAGGGCCTGTTCACGCTGGCGCTGATGGGTGATTTCGCGGATCACCCCGATCATGCGCGGCCGACCGTGTTTATCCGGTAGCAAACTGCCATTGATCTCCAGCCAGTGCAGGCTGCCATCGGGCCAGCGGATGCGGTGGTGCATCGCCTGCTCCAGCGGGGCGCCGGCAATCACCGCGTGGAACGCGCGAATGGTTTTGGCCCGATCTTCGGGCGGCAGCAGGTCGAGGTATTCCAGGTCGGCCGGCAACGGCTGCCGGGGATCGAAGCCGAACAAAGCCTGCGTGCCCCGCGACCAGCTGATCTGCCCGCGCTCAATGTCCCAATACCAGGCGCCCAGCCGTGCGCCGTTGAGGGCGGCCAGCAACTGCGGCGCGCTTTCCCAGCTCTGCTCGGACCGTTTCGGGTCAAGCGCCTGTATACGTGGCATCGGCGGAATACGGTCAACAGATTTCGGCATTGGCAGGCCTTGGGCTGAATTGGGCGTTAGGCACAGGAATTCGCGGCTCTATAGGCGTAGCACAAGTTAGCCTGGAGTCCCTGGCAAATCGATTTGTGCATCCAGCAAGGCCATGAAGGCCCGTGCTGCGTTCGACAGCGTCCGTTCGGTGTGCAAGATATAGCCTAGCTGGCGAGACAGTTGTATGCCCGGCAAAGGTATTCGTGCAACTTGATCGTCGAGCATGGTGCGCGGCAACACGCTCCAGGCCAGGCCGATCGAGACCATCATCTTGATGGTTTCCAGATAATTCGTGCTCATGGCGATATTCGGCGTCAGGCCTTGCGCTTCGAACAGGCGCTGGACGATGTGGTGAGTAAAGGTGTTGCCGCCGGGGAATACGGCCGGGTGCAGGGCAATGTCCGCCAGGGTCACCGCGCCATTGCTGATCAATGAATGCTCCGGGGCGACCACGAAATCCAGCGGGTCGTCCCACACCGGCGTGGCCTTGACCAGCGCGTGGGGCTCCGGCGCGAGGGTGATGACCGCCAGTTCGGCACGGCCGTGGAGAATTTCTTCGTAGGCCACTTCCGAATCGAGGAACTGAATATCCAGCGCGACTTGCGGGTAACGGCGGGTGAATTCCCTTAATAAGGGCGGCAAACGGTGCAGGCCGATGTGGTGACTGGTGGCCAGGGTCAGGCGGCCGCTGACTTCGCCGGTCAGGTTGGTCAGGGCGCGGCGGGTGTCGTCCAGCACGTTCAGAATCTGATAAGCCCGTGGCAGCAGGGCTCGACCGGCCTCGGTCAGCCCGACTTCGCGGCCCAGGCGGTCAAACAGGCGCACCTTCAACTGCTGCTCCAGCCCGGCAATGCGTTTGCTGATCGCCGGCTGTGTCAGGTGCAGCCGTTCACCGGCGCCGGAGAAGCTTCCGGTCTCGGCGATGGCAATAAAGGCATTGAGGTTGGCGAGGTCCATTGCTGTATTCCAGTTGGTTATCCAAAGCATAAAAAATATGAATTTGAGTTATTTAATGTAACCCCCTAGGATCGACCTCACAAGCCAAAGGGTTATTGAAATTCTCAAGACCCGGGGCATAGAAACAAGCTGATGAGGAACCGTCTGATGGCCGGCAAAACGCTCTACGACAAGCTCTGGGATTCGCATTTGGTCAAGCAGCGCGACGATGGCTCTGCGCTGATCTACATCGATCGTCACATCATCCACGAAGTGACCTCGCCGCAAGCCTTTGAAGGCCTGCGTCTGGCCGGGCGCAAGCCTTGGCGCATCGATGCCAACATCGCGACCCCGGACCACAACGTACCGACCACGCCGGAGCGCAAGGGCGGCATTGACGCCATTGTCGACCAGGTCTCGCGTTTGCAGGTCCAGACCCTCGACGACAACTGCGATGAATATGGCATCGTCGAATTCAAGATGAATGATGTGCGTCAAGGCATCGTGCACGTGATCGGCCCGGAGCAGGGCGCGACCTTGCCGGGCATGACCGTGGTTTGCGGCGACTCCCACACCTCGACCCACGGCGCATTCGGTGCTCTGGCTCACGGTATCGGCACTTCCGAGGTCGAGCACGTACTCGCCACCCAGTGCCTGGTCGCCAAGAAAATGAAGAACATGCTGGTGTCCGTCGAAGGCAAATTGCCGTTCGGCGTGACGGCCAAGGACATCGTTCTCGCGGTCATTGGCAAGATCGGCACCGCCGGCGGTAACGGCCATGCGATCGAGTTCGCCGGTAGCGCGATTCGCGATCTGTCGGTCGAAGGCCGCATGACCATCTGCAACATGTCCATCGAGGCCGGCGCTCGCGTAGGCCTGGTGGCAGCGGATGAAAAAACCGTGGCTTATGTGAAGGGTCGTCCATTTGCCCCGAAAGGCGCGGAATGGGACTTGGCTGTCGAAGCCTGGAAAGACCTGGTGACGGATAAAGACGCCACGTTCGACACCATCGTCGAGCTCGACGCGACCCAGATCAAGCCGCAAGTCAGCTGGGGCACCTCGCCCGAGATGGTGTTGGCCGTTGACCAGAACGTTCCCGATCCTGCGAAGGAAATGGACCTGGTCAAGCGTGGCTCCATCGAACGCGCTTTGAAATACATGGGTTTGACCGCCAATCAGGCGATCACCGACATCCAGCTCGACCGTGTTTTCATTGGCTCCTGCACCAACTCGCGGATCGAAGACCTGCGCGCTGCAGCTGTCATCGCCAAGGGCCGCAAAGTGGCTTCGACCATCAAGCAGGCCATTGTGGTGCCGGGTTCGGGCCTGGTGAAGGCGCAGGCCGAGTCGGAAGGCCTGGACAAGATTTTCCTCGACGCCGGTTTTGAATGGCGCGAGCCGGGTTGCTCGATGTGCCTGGCGATGAACCCGGACCGTTTGGAGTCGGGCGAGCATTGCGCATCGACCTCCAACCGTAACTTTGAAGGCCGTCAGGGCGCCGGTGGTCGTACCCACCTCGTGAGCCCGGCCATGGCCGCCGCCGCCGCTGTGAACGGTCGTTTTGTCGACGTCCGTGAATTGATCTAAGGAGCGCAGCATGAAAGCTTTTACCCAGCACACTGGTCTTGTCGCGCCTCTGGATCGTGCCAACGTCGACACCGACCAGATCATTCCGAAGCAGTTCCTGAAGTCGATCAAGCGCACCGGTTTTGGCCCGAACCTGTTCGATGAGTGGCGTTATCTGGATGTGGGCCAGCCGTATCAGGACAACTCCAAGCGTCCGCTGAACAAGGACTTTGTCCTCAATGCCGAGCGTTATCAAGGCGCCAGCGTGTTGCTGGCCCGCGAAAACTTCGGTTGCGGTTCCAGTCGTGAACACGCGCCGTGGGCGCTGGAAGAGTACGGTTTCCGCAGCATCATTGCGCCGAGCTACGCCGACATCTTCTTCAACAACAGCTTCAAGAACGGCTTGCTGCCGATCATCTTGAGCGACGCTGAGGTGGATGAGCTGTTCCAGCAGGTTGAAGCGAATCCTGGCTACCAGTTGCAGGTGGATCTCGAAGCTCAGACCGTGACCCGGCCAGATGGCAAAGTGTTGAGCTTCGAAATCGACGCATTCCGTAAGCATTGCCTGCTCAATGGCCTGGACGACATTGGTTTGACCTTGCAGGACCACGAGGCGATTGCGACGTTTGAAGCCAAGCACCGGGCGAGCCAGCCCTGGTTGTTTCGCGACGCGTAAGTTTGCGTAAGGCGTGATGACGCCATCGCCAGCAGGCTGGCCCCACATTGATTTGCGGCGTTCACAAAACCCTGTGGGAACGAGCTTTCTGGCGATGACGACAGTTCAGACAACACACATATCAAGGATATGACTATGACCAGCACCGCCCAGCACACTCAGGTTGTACAAAAGCAATTCGGTGAACAGGCCGCAGCCTATCTGAGCAGCGCCGTGCACGCTCAAGGCACCGAATTCGCACTGCTACAAGCCGAAGTGGCCGGGCAGGGCGATGCCCGAGTGCTGGACCTGGGTTGCGGCGCCGGCCACGTGAGTTTTCACGTGGCCCCGCTGGTCAAGGAAGTGGTGGCCTACGACCTGTCCCAGCAAATGCTCGACGTGGTCGCCGCCGCCGCCGTTGACCGCGGTTTGAGTAACGTGACCACGGCCCTAGGCGCCGCCGAACGCCTGCCGTTCGCCGATGGCGAGTTCGACTTCGTGTTCAGCCGTTATTCGGCGCACCATTGGAGTGATCTCGGCCTGGCCCTGCGCGAAGTCCGTCGGGTACTGAAGCCGGGCGGCGTGGCGGCGTTCGTCGATGTGTTGTCACCGGGCAGTCCGTTGTTCGACACTTATCTGCAAAGCGTCGAAGTGCTGCGCGACACCAGCCATGTGCGCGATTATTCCGCCGGCGAGTGGTTGCGCCAGGTCAGCGAGGCGGGGCTGCACACTCGCAGCACCACGCGCCAGCGCCTGCGTCTGGAGTACAACAGCTGGGTCGAGCGCATGCGCACGCCACAGGTGATGCGCGCCGCGATCCGCGAGTTGCAGCAGTCGATGGGCAATGAAGTGCGCGAATATTTTGAGATTGAACCCGATGGTTCATTCAGTACCGATGTGCTTGTGCTGATGGCCGAGCGATAGAATTTTTCCGGGTGTGCTCAAGGGCACACCGACTGAAGACATGAGGAAAGCATGAGCAAGCAGATTCTGATTCTCCCGGGTGACGGCATTGGTCCGGAAATCATGGCCGAAGCGGTCAAGGTGCTGGAACTGGCCAACGACAAGTACAACCTGGGCTTCGAGCTGAGCCACGACGTGATCGGCGGCGCCGCCATCGACAAGCACGGCGTGCCACTGGCCGACGAAACCCTGGAACGTGCCCGCGCAGCCGACGCTGTCTTGCTGGGCGCCGTGGGCGGTCCGAAATGGGACGCCATCGAGCGTGACATCCGTCCTGAGCGCGGCCTGCTGAAAATTCGTGCGCAACTGGGCCTGTTCGGCAACCTGCGCCCGGCGATCCTGTACCCGCAACTGGCCGAGGCTTCCAGCCTGAAAGCCGAAATCGTTTCCGGTCTGGACATCCTGATCGTTCGCGAACTGACCGGCGGTATCTACTTCGGCGCGCCACGCGGCACCCGTACCCTGGAAAACGGCGAGCGTCAGTCCTACGACACGCTGCCGTACAGCGAAAGCGAAATCCGCCGCATCGCCCGTGTCGGTTTCGACATGGCCATGGTGCGTGGCAAGAAGCTGTGCTCGGTGGACAAGGCCAACGTCCTGGCTTCCAGCCAGTTGTGGCGTGAAATCGTCGAGGAAGTGGCCAAGGATTACCCGGAAGTCGAACTGAGCCACATGTACGTCGACAACGCCGCCATGCAACTGGTGCGTGCACCGAAGCAGTTCGACGTGATCGTCACCGACAACATGTTTGGCGACATTCTGTCCGACCAGGCGTCGATGCTCACAGGTTCCATCGGCATGCTGCCCTCGGCGTCCCTGGACACCCACAACAAGGGCATGTACGAGCCGTGCCACGGCTCTGCGCCGGACATCGCGGGCAAAGGCATCGCCAACCCGCTGGCGACCATTTTGTCGGTGTCGATGATGTTGCGCTACAGCTTCAACCAGCAGGGCGCGGCGGATGCGATCGAGAAAGCCGTCAGTCTGGTTCTGGACCAAGGCCTGCGTACGGGTGACATCTGGTCGACCGGTTGCACTAAAGTCGGTACGCAGGAAATGGGTGACGCAGTAGTCGCCGCGCTGCGGAATCTGTAATCTCTCGGGCCCGCTGCAACTTTCACTCTTGAAAGCAGCGGCCCACTTTTTAAGAAGGTGTAGTTGCGATGAAACGTGTAGGTCTGATCGGTTGGCGCGGTATGGTCGGTTCCGTGCTCATGCAGCGGATGCTGGAAGAGCAGGATTTCGATCTTATCGAGCCGGTGTTTTTCACCACTTCCAATGTCGGTGGCCAAGGCCCGTCCGTGGGCAAGGACATTGCTCCGCTCAAGGACGCTTACAGCATTGAAGAGCTGAAAACCCTCGACGTGATTCTGACCTGCCAGGGTGGCGACTACACCAGCGAAGTCTTCCCGAAACTGCGCGAAGCCGGCTGGCAGGGTTACTGGATCGACGCCGCTTCCAGCCTGCGCATGCAGGATGACGCGGTGATCGTGCTGGACCCGGTGAACCGCAAGGTCATCGATCAGCAGCTTGACGCGGGCACCAAGAACTACATCGGCGGCAACTGCACCGTCAGCCTGATGCTGATGGGCCTGGGCGGTCTGTTCGAGGCCGGTCTGGTCGAGTGGATGAGCGCTATGACTTATCAGGCGGCCTCCGGTGGCGGCGCGCAGCACATGCGTGAACTGATCAAGCAAATGGGTGTGACTCACGCCGCTGTCGCCGATCAACTGGCCGACCCGGCCAGTGCCATCCTCGACATCGACCGCCGTGTCGCCGAAGCCATGCGCAGCGACGCGTACCCGACCGAAAACTTCGGTGTACCGTTGGCCGGCAGCCTGATCCCGTGGATCGACAAGGAACTGCCGAACGGTCAGAGCCGCGAAGAGTGGAAAGCCCAGGCCGAGACCAACAAGATCCTCGGTCGCTTCAAGAGCCCGATCCCGGTGGATGGCATCTGCGTACGCATCGGCGCCATGCGTTGCCACAGCCAGGCGCTGACCATCAAGCTGAACAAAGATGTGCCGATCGCCGACATCGAAGGGCTGATCAGCCAGCACAACCCATGGGTCAAGCTGGTGCCGAACAACCGCGACATCAGCATGCAGGAGCTGAGCCCGACCAAGGTCACCGGCACCCTGAATGTTCCGGTGGGTCGTCTGCGCAAGCTGAACATGGGTTCGCAGTTCGTCGGCGCGTTCACCGTCGGCGACCAGCTGCTGTGGGGCGCGGCCGAGCCGCTGCGTCGCATGCTGCGGATTCTGCTTGAGCGTTGATTGATTGAAGCAATGAAAGAGCCCGTGCCTTGAAAGAGGTGCGGGTTTTTTTATTCCCGGTAGTCTGACATTGATCAGGTGCTTGCCATCCACCCCTCTCACCCCAGGGTTTATCCCTAGGCCTAGACACAAGCGGGCTTGCTCGCGAAGGGGCCGGAACAGACGCCGCAGACCCAGGCCGAATTGCCTGCACGCCACCCACCCGGTAAAGTGCCGCTCCCCCCGTTTCGCCAGAGGTAGAACCATGAGCCAGTCCTTTGATATTGCCGTGATCGGCGCCACCGGTACTGTTGGCGAAACGCTGGTGCAGATACTCGAAGAACGCGACTTTCCGGTCGGCAATTTGCACCTGCTGGCCAGTAGCGAATCCGCCGGGCATTCGGTGCCGTTTCGCGGCAAGAACGTGCGGGTGCGGGAAGTCGATGAGTTCGACTTCAGCAAAGTGCAGTTGGTGTTTTTCGCCGCAGGCCCGGCGGTGACCTTGAGTTTCGCCTCGCGCGCCACGGCCGCCGGGTGCTCGCTGATCGATCTGTCCGGCGCCTTGCCGGCCGATCAGGCGCCGCAAGTGGTGCCGGAAGCCAATGCCCGGGTGTTGGCCGGCCTGAAAAAGCCATTCCAGGTCAGCAGCCCAAGCCCGTCGGCCACCACATTGGCCGTGGTGCTCGCACCGTTGCTGGGTCTGCTCGACTTGCAACGCGTCAATGTGACCGCCAGTCTGGCCGTTTCTGCCCAGGGCCGCGAAGCCGTTACTGAGCTGGCACGCCAAACCGCCGAACTGCTCAATGTGCGTCCGCTGGAGCCGACTTTTTTCGATCGGCAGATGGCTTTCAACCTGCTGGCGCAAGTCGGCAAGCCGGATGATCAAGGCCATACGCTGCTGGAAAAACGTCTGGTGCGTGAGCTGCGTCAGGTCATGGCTTTGCCTTTATTAAAGATTTCCGTCACTTGCATTCAAGCCCCGGTGTTTTTTGGCGATAGCTTTAGTGTGACCTTGCAGTCAGCAAGCGTCGTGGACCTGGCAAAAATCAACGAAGCGCTGGAAGACGCACCCGGTGTAGAGCTGGTGGAAGCCGGTGATTACCCGACCGCTGTCGGCGATGCGGTAGGGCAGGATGTGGTCTACGTCGGTCGGGTTCGCGCTGGAATCGACGACCCGTCGGAACTTAATTTGTGGCTGACGTCAGATAACGTACGCAAAGGCGCGGCGCTCAATGCTGTGCAGGTGGCTGAATTGTTGATAAAAGACCTGCTGTAAAAGATACTTGGCAACAAATTACAGAATGATTCTAGCCGGGCGATGCCTGGCCGGATTGCTGAAGGCGAGCTACCCTGCGGGGCTTTCCGGGGCATGCAAGAAAAGTTCGCGCGCGACGACACTTCGCCGTCGCGCGCAATGCCTTGCGGCAGCGACTATCAACACCTTCTCGCTGGCCGAGGAATGTTCAAACAAAGGATGAGGCTATGGTTCAAGTTCGCAAACTGGTGTTAGCAATAGCGGCCGCCTCGGCGCTGTCCTCCGGTATGGCGCATGCCCTCGGACTCGGGGAGCTGACCCTGAAGTCGTCGGTGAACCAGCCGCTGGTGGCGGAAATCGAATTGCTCGACGTCAAGGAACTCACCGCTGCCGAAGTGGTGCCGAGCCTGGCGTCGCCCGAAGATTTCGCCAAGGCCGGTGTCGACCGCCAGGCATTCCTCAATGACCTGAGCTTCACCCCGGTGCTCAACGCCAGTGGTAAAAGCGTCCTGCGTGTGACCTCCAGCAAGCCGCTGTCCGAACCGATGGTGAAATTCCTGGTTCAGGTGATGTGGCCCAATGGTCGCCTGCTGCGCGATTACAGCGTGCTGCTCGATCCATCCAAATTCTCGCCGCAAACCGCTGAAGCGGCTGCGCAACCGGCGCCGACCCAGGCGGTCACTGCCCCCGTGACGGGCGCCGCCAAACCGACCGAATACACCACCACGCCGCGCGATACCCTGTGGGAAATCGCTGCGAAGGCGCGTAATGGCGGCTCGGTTCAGCAAACCATGCTGGCCATCCAGGCGCTGAATCCGGATGCGTTCATCAACGGCAACATCAACCTGCTGAAGACCGGTCAGGTCCTGCGCCTGCCGGATCAGGCGCAGGCCACCAGTGTGCCGCAACCCAAAGCCATTGCTGAAGTCGCCGCGCAGAACACCGCGTGGCGTCAGGGCCGTCGCTATGTAGCCAAGCCTGGAACAGGGCAGCAGCAACTCGACGCGACCAAACGCGCTCGCGGTGAAGGCACTCCTGCGCAGGCTGCCAAGGACAATTTGAGCCTGGTGTCCGCCGAGTCCGGCAAGGCCGGTGGCAAAGGTGCGGGCGGCGACGCCAAAGCCTTGAACAACAAGCTGGCCGTGACCCAGGAAAGCCTCGACACGACCCGTCGTGACAACGCTGAACTGAAAAGCCGCATGACCGATCTGCAAAGCCAGCTGGACAAGCTGCAACGCCTGATCGAGCTGAAGAACAATCAACTGGCCAAGTTACAGGCTGAAGGTGCTGCGGGTGCGCCGGCTGCTGCGACGACGGCGCCGGCCATCTCGGCCGAATTGAGCCCGACCCCTGCGCCTGTCGAAGGCGCGCCGGCGACGCCAGCCCCTTCGGCGACGGCCCCTGAAGCAACGCCGGCCCCGGCCGAGACGCCTGCCGAGCCAGCGCCTGCAACATCTGACGACCAGAAGTTTAATGAACTGCTGACCAATCCGTGGTTGCTGGGCATGGTCGGTGGCGGGGCGGTGGTTCTGCTGCTGTTGCTGCTATTGCTGGCCCGTCGCCGCAAAGCCCAGCAGGAAGCCGAGAAGCACCTGCGCATGGCGCGTGCGTTGTCCGAGGAGCAGGAGTTCTCTGCTGATCTGGACTTGCCTGAAAGCAGCTTTGAAGGTCTGGAAGTGCCGCCGCCAAGCGTGAAGCTCGCGACTGCACCGGCTCCTGCACCAGCGCCGACCCCGGCACCGGCTCCAGTGATTGCACCAGTGGTGGTAACGCCACCGATCGCCGCGCCATTGGTCGCGCCTGCCGCTGATCGCGATGACGACGTGCTGACCAAGGCGCAGTCGCACATGGCTGCCGGTCGCCTGAATCAGGCGGCTGCGTTGCTGGAAGACGGCATCAAACAAGAACCTCAGCGCAGTGACCTGCGTCTGAAGCTGATGGAAGTCTACGGTCAGCAGGGCGATCGCGATGCGTTCGTGGCCCAGGAGCGTCAGCTCGTGGCCAACGGCGAAAACTTTGCCCGTGTCGAAGAGCTGAAAAGCCGCTTCCCGGCCATGGCGGTCGTCGTGGCGGGTGGCCTGGCGGCTGCGGCTGTCGCCGCCGAACTGGACGCCCAGTACGTCAAAGACCTGCTGATGGACGAGCCCGAAGCCCCGGCCCCGGCCCCGGCACTGGCTGATGACGATTTCGATAGCGCGTTTGATCTGAGTCTGGATGATCTGGAAAATGCTTCTCCGGCGGTGGCTGCGCCTGAGCCGACGCCTTCGCCAGAGGCTTTGGCCGAACTGGATGAATTCCCGCTGGACGACGACCTGAGCTTTGAGTCGGTGCTGCAGCAGCAGACTGAAATCAAGGAAAATCTCGACGACCTGTCGGACTTCGACCTGGACATGGACCTCGGTGGCGACGCGTCGCCAGCGACCCTCGCTGAAGACGATTTCCTGTTGAGCCTGGATGACGACGTCAAGGACCTGCCTGCCGCTGAAGCGCCAGTCGTTCCTGAGGTGGCGCTGGACGATCTGGAGCTGCCGGCTGATTTCGATCTGTCGCTGGCCGATGAAATGGATGCTCCGGACGCCTTCGCGGCAGAGCTGGATGACGTCAACGCCGAGCTGGATCGTCTGTCCCAGAGCATCAGCGAGCCGACCTTCACCGCGGAAGACGCATTGGCCTCCGCCGCAGACGAGCCGGAATTCGATTTCCTCTCGGGCACCGACGAAGTCGCCACCAAACTCGACCTGGCCCAGGCCTACATCGACATGGGCGACGCCGACGGCGCACGCGACATCCTCAACGAGGTTGTGACCGAGGGAGATGCGGGTCAGAAGAGCGAAGCCAAGGAAATGCTTGCGCGTCTGGCTTGATTGATCGGTAAAGCGTAAACAAAACGGCAGCCCTTTGAGGCTGCCGTTTTTGTTTCTTGGGAGTGGCGAAATTCAATGTGCGAGCCGGCAAGCCCGCACCGACATTTGATTTTCTTAAGCCAGCAAATCCTCATAAAACGCACCGAACGGCCGGGAAGGCTATCTATATAAAGAGGTCGGCATGGGCGCTGCAACGGCACAAACGGCACGCGCCTCTGGCGTCCCGGTCCGACGGCCTTATAATGCCCGCCTTTGCGTTGATCAGCAGGCTGTTACTCCTTGGCAAATATAGATAACCCGGCTGCCGAAATGGCGGCTGACGGCTTTTTCCGCATCGCCTTGGGCGTTGAATACAAAGGCTCGCGTTTTCGCGGCTGGCAGCGTCAGGCGTCCGGTGTGCTCACAGTGCAGGAGACCCTGGAAAAGGCCTTGTCCAAAGTCGCCGACTCACCTGTGTCGCTGCTCTGCGCCGGGCGCACGGATGCGGGCGTGCATGCCTGCGGTCAGGTGGTGCATTTCGACACGCAAGTCGAGCGTTCGATGAAAGCCTGGGTCATGGGCGCCAACATCAACTTGCCCCACGACGTCAGCGTCAGTTGGGCCAAGGTCATGCCCGCGCATTTCCATGCTCGGTTCAAGGCCATCGCCCGGCGCTATCGCTACGTGATCTACAACGACCAGATCCGCCCGGCGCACCTGAACGAAGAAATCACCTGGAATCACCGCCCCCTCGACGCCGAGCGCATGGCCGAGGCCGCGCAGTACCTGGTCGGCACCCACGACTTCAGTGCTTTTCGTGCGGGTCAGTGCCAGGCCAAGTCGCCGATCAAGGAATTGCATCACCTGCGTGTCACGCGCCACGGCAAGATGATCGTGCTGGATATTCGCGCCAGCGCTTTCCTGCACCACATGGTGCGCAACATTGCCGGAGTGCTGATGACCATCGGTGCCGGCGAGCGTCCGGTGGAGTGGATGAAGGAAGTGCTGGAGAGCCGGATTCGCCGTTCCGGCGGGGTGACGGCGCATCCATTCGGCCTGTACCTGGTGCAGGTCGAGTACCGCGACGAGTTCGAATTGCCCGAGCGTTACATCGGTCCACACTTCTTGACCGGTTTCGCCGAACTTGACGGCTGACGCCCTCGAACGCATTTGTTACCATCCGGGACTTTCCCGGATTTGCCCTGAGGTTTTATCGACATGTCAGCCGTTCGCAGCAAGATTTGCGGGATTACCCGCATAGAAGATGCGTTGGCGGCAGTCGAGGCCGGGGCTGATGCCATCGGGTTTGTGTTTTACGCCAAGAGCCCACGGGCCGTGACGTTTCAGCAGGCGCGCGACATCATCAGGGCGCTGCCGCCGTTCGTGACCACTGTGGGGTTGTTCGTCAACGTCAGCCGTTGCGAGTTGGGCGAACTGCTCGATGCCGTGCCGCTGGACTTGCTGCAGTTCCATGGCGACGAAACCGCTGCCGATTGTGAGGGGTGGCACCGGCCGTACATCAAGGCGCTGCGGGTCAAGGCCGGCGACGACATTGCCGCGGCATGCAATGCGTTCCCAAGTGCCAGCGGTATCCTGCTCGACGCTTACGTTGAAGGCGTACCCGGCGGAACCGGCGAAGCATTCGACTGGTCTCTGATACCTCAAGGCTTGAGCAAACCGATCATCCTGGCGGGCGGCTTGACGCCGGATAACGTCGCCGAGGCGATTGCCCGGGTTCGGCCTTACGCCGTGGACGTCAGCGGTGGCGTGGAGGCGAGCAGGGGCATCAAGGATCACGCAAAGATTCAGGCATTCATCAAGGCTGTACGCAGTAGCGCGTAGTTGATGTGACGGCTGGCAGACTGCCGCCGTCCCAAAATGCACTGCGCTGCACAAAGCAGGCACGGCTGAGGATTGATGGGTTGTACGCAGGTCATGCTTCACTGACCCGGCTATCCACCGATCATCGCCACACACATGAATTTAGCTCAAGGGCATACGCGGGGCTGCGAACCAGAGCGTTCGGGCCGCCGGTACTGGAGAAAGAAAGCATGAGCAACTGGTTAGTAGACAAACTGATCCCTTCGATCATGCGTTCCGAGGTCAAGAAGAGCTCGGTGCCTGAAGGTCTGTGGCACAAATGCCCGTCTTGCGAGGCTGTGCTGTATCGTCCGGAGCTGGAAAAAACCCTGGACGTTTGCCCCAAGTGCAACCATCACATGCGTATCGGCGCGCGCGCCCGTATCGACATTTTCCTCGACGCCGAAGGCCGCAGCGAGCTGGGTGCGGACCTGGAGCCGGTCGACCGCCTGAAATTCCGTGACGGCAAGAAGTACAAGGACCGTCTGACCGCAGCGCAAAAGCAGACGGGCGAGAAAGACGCACTGATCTCCATGAGCGGCACGCTGCTGGGTATGCCGGTGGTGGTTTCGGCTTTTGAATTCTCCTTCATGGGCGGTTCCATGGGTGCCATCGTCGGTGAGCGCTTCGTGCGCGCCGCCAACTACGCCCTGGAAAACAAATGCCCGATGATCTGCTTCGCCGCTTCCGGTGGTGCGCGGATGCAGGAAGCCCTGATTTCCCTGATGCAAATGGCCAAGACCTCCGCGGTGCTGGCGCGTCTGCGTGAAGAAGGCATTCCGTTCATCTCCGTGCTGACCGATCCGGTCTACGGCGGCGTTTCCGCCAGCCTGGCGATGCTCGGCGACGTGATCGTCGGCGAGCCGAAAGCCCTGATCGGCTTCGCCGGTCCGCGTGTGATCGAGCAAACCGTTCGCGAAAAACTGCCGGAAGGCTTCCAGCGCAGTGAATTCCTGCTGGAGCACGGTGCGATCGACATGATCATTCATCGTCAGGAACTGCGTCCGCGTCTGGGCAACCTGTTGGCGCAACTGACCGGCAAGCCGACGCCGAAATTCGTTGCTGCACCCATCGAGCCGATCGTGGTTCCACCGGTGCCAGCCAACATATGACTGAACGTACCCTTGGCGAGTGGCTCGCCTACCTTGAGCAGTTGCACCCTTCGGCCATCGACATGGGCCTTGAGCGCTCGCAACAGGTAGCGTCCCGCATGGGGCTGGGCAAGCCGGCGCCTCGGGTGATCACGGTCACTGGCACCAACGGCAAGGGTTCTACCTGCGCATTCGTGGCTTCGTTGCTGCGGGCGCAGGGTCTGAAAGTCGGTGTCTACAGTTCCCCGCATCTGCTGCGTTACAACGAGCGGGTGCAGGTCAACGGCGTCGAAGCGACTGACGCTGAGCTGTGCGAGGCCTTTGCTGCGGTAGAGGCGGGGCGTGGCGAGACTTCCCTGACCTATTTCGAAATGGGCACCCTGGCGGCGTTCTGGCTGTTTCAACGGTTCGGGCTTGATGCCGTGGTGCTGGAAGTCGGCCTGGGCGGACGTCTGGACACGGTCAACGTGGTGGATGCCGACATGGCGCTGGTGACCAGCATCGGCGTTGATCACGCCGATTATCTGGGCGACACCCGTGAATCCGTGGCTTTTGAGAAAGCCGGTATCTTCCGCCAGGGCGCGCCTGCGCTCTGTGGCGATCTGAATCCTCCTCAACCTCTGCTGGACAAGGCGCGCGAGCTGGCCTGCCCGTTTTTCCTGCGAGGGCGTGATTTTGACCTCGGCGTTACCGATCACAACTGGCAATGGCGCGGTCTCGACGCTCAGGGGCGAGTAGTCGAGTTGCATGATCTGCCACTGCTCGATCTGCCGATGGAAAATGCCGCACTGGCGCTGCAGGCTTATCTGTTGCTCGGTTTGCCTTGGGTGGACGCGCAGATTATTGCTGCGCTGAAAGCCACGCGGGTTGTCGGTCGTCTCGATCGCCGCCAGTTTGACTGGCAAGGCAAGCGCCTGAACCTGTTGCTGGATGTGGGGCATAACCCCCACGCAGCCGAATACCTGGCCCGCCGTCTGGCCAGTCGTCCACCGGTCGGCAGGCGTCTGGCGGTGTTCGGGTTGTTGGCGGACAAGGATCTGGATGGTGTTGTCAGCGAATTGAATGCTAGTGTCCAGCACTGGGCTGTTGCACCGCTGGATTCACCGCGGGCGCGGCCGGTTGCCGATTTGCATGGGTCGTTGCAGAACCTTGGTGCTTCGGTAACGTCCTATGACAGCGTGGCCGCTGCCCTGGAAGGGCAGTGCGCGCAAGCGACGAGCGACGACGAGATTCTGTTGTTCGGATCATTTTATTGTGTCGCCGAGGCCCTTGAATGGCTGGCCCGGCGCTCCACGGAGGAAGCGGCAAATGGCATTGCTGGATAAGGCCTACAAACAGCGCATGGTCGGCGCCCTGGTGCTGGTGGCACTGGCAGTGATTTTCCTGCCGATGCTGTTTTCCCGTCAGGATGAGCAGCGTCAGGTCACGGTCGAAGCGCCGGCTGCGCCGCAAGTGCCTGCGGTGCCGCAGGTTCAGGTTGAGCCGGTGGTCGTGCCTGAGCCTCAAGCCTTGCCGCAAGAGCCTGTGCCGAGTGATGACGAGATCGCCCAGCAGGAAGAGCCAGAGATGCCGATCGCACCGACGGCTCCCGTTGCACCTGCGCCTGCGCCCGCCGCCAAGCCGGTTACACCGCCTCCGGCACCGGCTCCGGTCAACAAACCAACGACTGCGCCAAGCCAGCCGATCACTGCCGCACCGGGTAAACCGGACACGACGCAAAGCCGCGTCGACGCCAATGGCCTGTCGGTCAGCTGGTCCGTGCAACTGGCCAGCCTGTCGAATCGTGCCAGCGCTGAAAATCTGCAAAAAACCCTGCGCAGCCAGGGTTACAACGCCTACATTCGCACGGCTGACGGCAAGAATCGGGTATTCGTCGGGCCGCTGATCGAGCGGGCAGAAGCCGATCGTCTGCGTGACTTGTTGAACCGTCAGCAGAACCTCAAGGGTTTTGTGGTGCGCTTCCAGCCTGAGCGCGGTTAAAAACTATCGCCCCGATTTGAAATGCACTGACAATCGCAGCTTACCGATAAGCATGGGCTCTGCTAAAATGCGCCGCCTTATCCGTCTGTAGGCTGCACTGTGCCATTTACCTGGGTTGACTGGGCGATCGTTGCAATCATCGCCATCTCCGCATTGATCAGTCTGAGCCGCGGCTTCGTCAAGGAAGCATTATCGCTGGTGACCTGGATCATCGCAGGAGTCGTTGCCTGGATGTTCGGTGGTGCATTGTCCGAGTACCTCGCCGGATACATCGAAACGCCATCGGCTCGCGTGATCGCGGGCTGCGCAATAATGTTTGTCGCCACGCTGATCGTAGGCGCAATGATCAATTATCTTATCGGCGAGTTGGTTCGCGTTACCGGGTTGTCCGGGACCGATCGATTCCTCGGCATGGCCTTCGGCGCTGCGCGTGGCGTGTTGCTGGTGGTCGTGGCGGTCGGGCTGTTGAGCCTGGGGCCGGTACAGCAGGACGGGTGGTGGCAACAGTCGCAGCTCGTGCCAAAATTTCTATTGGTCGCAGACTGGTCCAAAAACCTGATCCTCGGGTGGAGCAGTCAGTGGCTTGCCAGCGGTATCAGCGTACCCGCTGAAATACCGTTCAAGGAGCACCTCTTGCCGACGGCCAAAACGCCTCAGTGAGTTGTGTTCAGTTCAGATCCATTAAGTAGGGGTTGCGTCGCATGTGTGGCATCGTCGGTATCGTCGGTAAGTCGAACGTCAATCAGGCGCTGTATGACGCGCTAACCGTCCTCCAGCACCGCGGCCAGGACGCTGCCGGTATCGTGACCAGCCATGACGGCCGGTTATTCCTGCGCAAGGACAATGGCCTGGTGCGTGACGTGTTCCATCAGCGTCACATGCAGCGTCTGGTCGGCCACATGGGCATTGGCCATGTGCGCTATCCGACCGCGGGCAGCTCGACCTCGGCCGAAGCTCAACCGTTTTACGTCAACTCGCCTTACGGCATCACCCTGGCGCACAACGGTAACCTGACCAACGTTGAACAGCTGGCCAAGGAGATTTACGAATCTGACCTTCGCCACGTCAACACCAACTCCGATTCGGAAGTGCTGCTGAACGTGTTCGCGCACGAACTGGCCCAGCGCGGCAAGCTGCAGCCGACCGAAGAAGACGTGTTCGCTGCCGTCACTGACGTGCACAACCGCTGCGTCGGTGGTTACGCCGTCGTGGCGATGGTGACCGGCTACGGCATCGTCGGTTTCCGCGACCCGCACGGCATCCGCCCGATCGTCTTCGGCCAGCGTCACACCGACGAAGGCGTCGAGTACATGATCGCCTCCGAAAGCGTGTCCCTGGACGTGCTCGGTTTCACCCTGATTCGCGACCTGGCACCAGGCGAAGCGGTCTACATCACTGAAGACGGCAAGCTGCACACCCGTCAGTGCGCGACCAACCCGTCCCTGACCCCGTGCATCTTCGAGCACGTCTACCTGGCGCGCCCGGACTCGATCATCGACGGCGTGTCGGTCTATAAAGCCCGTCTGCGCATGGGTGAGAAGCTCGCCGAGAAGATCCTGCGCGAGCGTCCGGATCACGACATCGACGTGGTCATCCCGATTCCGGACACCAGCCGCACCGCAGCGCTGGAGCTGGCGAACCACCTGGGCGTCAAGTTCCGCGAAGGCTTCGTGAAGAACCGCTACATCGGCCGTACTTTCATCATGCCGGGCCAGGCCGCACGGAAAAAGTCGGTACGCCAGAAGCTCAACGCCATCGAGCTGGAGTTCCGCGGCAAGAACGTGATGCTGGTGGACGACTCGATCGTTCGCGGCACGACTTGCAAGCAGATCATCCAGATGGCCCGCGAAGCCGGCGCCAAGAACGTCTACTTCTGCTCCGCGGCGCCGGCCGTTCGCTACCCGAACGTCTACGGCATCGACATGCCGAGCGCTCACGAGCTGATCGCGCATAACCGTTCGACTCAGGACGTAGCGGATCTGATCGGCGCAGACTGGCTGATCTATCAGGATTTGCCTGACTTGATCGAAGCGGTGGGTGGCGGCAAGATCAAGATCGAGAAGTTCGATTGTGCGGTGTTCGACGGCCAGTACGTGACCGGCGACGTCGACGAGGCTTACCTGAACAAGATCGAGCAGGCACGTAACGATGCCTCCAAGGTCAAGACGCAGGCAGTCAGCGCGATCATCGATCTGTACAACAACTGAGTAACTACCGGCCCTGAGGGGCCGGTTTTGTATCTACTAGAAGAGCAAGGCAAGGAGTGACAGCATGAGTCAGGATTGGGATGCCGGTCGGCTGGACAGCGACCTCGAAGGCGTAGCGTTCGATACCCTGGCCGTACGCGCCGGTCAGCACCGCACGCCGGAAGGCGAACACGGTGATCCGATGTTCTTCACTTCCAGCTACGTCTTCCGTACCGCCGCCGACGCGGCCGCGCGCTTCGCCGGGGAAGTGCCGGGCAACGTTTACTCGCGTTACACCAACCCGACCGTTCGCGCGTTCGAAGAGCGCATTGCCGCGCTGGAAAGCGCTGAGCAGGCCGTAGCGACCGCCACCGGCATGGCCGCGATCATGGCGGTGGTGATGAGCCTGTGCAGTGCTGGCGATCATGTGCTGGTGTCGCGCAGCGTGTTCGGTTCGACCATCAGCCTGTTCGAGAAGTACTTCAAGCGTTTCGGCATCGAAGTCGATTACGTGCCTCTGGCGGACCTGTCCGGCTGGGATGCGGCAATCAAGGCCAATACCAAATTGCTGTTCGTCGAATCGCCGTCCAACCCGCTGGCGGAGCTGGTGGATATCGCCGAGTTGTCGAAAATCGCTCACGCCAAAGGCGCGATGCTGGTAGTGGACAACTGCTTCTGCACGCCTGCGTTGCAGCAGCCTCTGAAGATGGGCGCGGACATCGTCGTGCACTCGGCGACCAAGTTCATCGACGGCCAGGGTCGTTGCATGGGCGGCGTCGTGGCCGGTCGTAGCGAGCAGATGAAAGAGGTCGTCGGTTTTCTGCGCACTGCCGGGCCAACCTTGAGCCCGTTCAATGCCTGGATTTTCCTCAAGGGCCTGGAAACGCTGAGTCTGCGCATGAAGGCGCACTGCGCCAATGCGCAGCAACTGGCCGAATGGCTGGAGCAGCAGGACGGTGTCGAGAAAGTCCATTACGCTGGCCTGAAAAGCCACCCGCAGCACGCGTTGGCTCAGCGTCAGCAGAAAGGTTTCGGTGCCGTGGTGAGTTTCGAGGTCAAAGGTGGCAAAGAGGGCGCCTGGCGCTTTATCGATGCGACCCGGTTGATTTCGATCACCGCCAACCTCGGTGACAGCAAGACCACCATCACCCACCCGAGCACCACCTCCCACGGCCGTCTGGCGCCGCAGGAGCGTGAAGCGGCGGGCATTCGTGACAGCTTGATCCGAATTGCGGTCGGTCTGGAAGACGTGGCCGACCTGCAGGCCGATCTGGCGCGCGGGTTGGCTGCCTTGTGATCGAGTTGTCCATCCCGACGACCGGTTCCAATGGCCGCGTTGCACTGGTAACCGGTGCCGCACGAGGCATTGGTCTGGGGATTGCGGCCTGGCTGATCAGCGAAGGCTGGCAGGTGGTGTTGACGGACCTGGACCGGGTGCGTGGTTCGAAAGTGGCGAAGGTTCTGGGTGATAACGCCTGGTTCATCGCCATGGACGTCTCGAACGAGGGGCAGGTCGCGCTGGGTGTTGCCGAGGTGCTGGGGCAGTTCGGGCGTCTGGATGCGCTGGTGTGCAATGCGGCAGTGGCCGATCCGCACAACATCACCCTGGAAAGCCTCGATCTGGCTTACTGGAATCGGGTACTGGCGGTGAATCTCAGCGGGCCGATGCTGTTGGCCAAGCACTGTGCGCCGTACCTGCGTGCTCACAGCGGTGCGATCGTCAACCTGGCCTCGACCCGTGCCGGGCAGTCGGAACCCGACACAGAGGCTTACGCAGCGAGCAAGGGCGGGCTGTTGGCCCTGACTCATGCGTTGGCGATCAGCCTGGGTCCGGAAATTCGCGTCAATGCCGTCAGTCCTGGCTGGATCGATGCGCGGGACCCTGCGGTGCGGCGTGCCGAACCCCTCACCGAAGCTGACCACGCGCAGCATCCGGCGGGCAGGGTAGGGACGGTCGAGGACGTGGCGGCGATGGTTGCCTGGCTGCTGTCGAAGAATGCAGGTTTCGTCACGGGCCAGGAATTTGTGGTCGATGGCGGCATGACCAAGAAGATGATTTACAGCGAGTGACAGGGCAGCGGCGTTGGCGCGAATGACACGATTTTGTCTTTTTCAGAAAAACTTCAAGCGGGCTATTGACTTAGCTTCGTTAGGTGCGTAAATTTCGCGGCCTCAGAGAAGCAAAGGGTGATTAGCTCAGCTGGGAGAGCGTCTGCCTTACAAGCAGAATGTCGGCGGTTCGATCCCGTCATCACCCACCACTTCTTGAGAGTCTTGCGAAAGCAAGATGGAAGCTGAAAAGCCTCCACCGACGCGCAGCGGTAGTTCAGTCGGTTAGAATACCGGCCTGTCACGCCGGGGGTCGCGGGTTCGAGTCCCGTCCGCTGCGCCATATTTTCCGGGTCAGGTTTACCTGGCTCGAGATTGAAAGCCTCGAAGCTTTCGATCAGACGAGTTAGGACGCAAGTCCAAAGCGATACGCAGCGGTAGTTCAGTCGGTTAGAATACCGGCCTGTCACGCCGGGGGTCGCGGGTTCGAGTCCCGTCCGCTGCGCCATATCTGCCTCAAGGCCCACTGAACGCCTTGGAGCTACGAAGAAAGCCTTTGGTTTACTTCGAGTCGATAGCAAAGACCCTGGTCGAAAGACCGGGGTTTTTTGTGTCTGAAATTTGGCTTTTTATGCCACTCCAGCCTTTCCAGAGCCAACTTTCTGCCCGTGCGGTGCATAAAGGACTTGGTTCCCGGCTTCGATATTAATTAGAATCACTCTCATTTACGATAACTCCTTGGCACAGGGCTTCTTGAGATGAGTGATGCAGTGATGCCGAAGGAGCAAACCCTTCACGACCTGTACCGCGATCACCGGGGCTGGCTTGAAAGCTGGTTGAGAAGACGCATGGGCAACGGCTGTGATGCGGCGGACCTGAGCCAGGATACGTTCCTGCGTTTGCTGGCCAGCTCCCAGCGGATCGCCGACCTGCAAGAACCCCGTGCCTATCTGCTGACGGTGGGCAAACGCCTACTGAGCAATTTCTACCAGCGTCGAAGTCTGGAGCAGGCCTATCTGGCCGCGTTGGCGTCGATGCCCGAAGAGTGTGCGCCATCACCTGAGCAGCGCTGGTTGCTGCTGGAAACCCTGCAAGCGCTGGATGAACTGCTCGACGGACTGCCGAGGGCAGTGCGACGGGCGTTTCTCTGGAGTCAGCTCGAAGGGTTGAACTACCAGCAAATCGCCGAGCGCCTGGAGGTGTCCGAGCGCACGATCAAACGCTACATGGCGCAAGCCTACGAGCATTGCCTGTTGGTGGACCTGTGAACAGTCAAGCGTCCGATGCCCGTCAGGCTGTCCGTGCTGCGGCGCAGTGGCTTGCGTTGTTGGAATCGGGCGGCGCCAATGAGCAGGACCGGGCGAATTTGCAACGTTGGCGTGAGACCTGCGCCACTCACGAGCACGCCTGGCAGAAGGCGCATGCCTTGCGTCAGCGTTTCACCGACCTGCCTTCAGGGCTGGCGCTGAGCAGTCTGGATCGTCCTGATCCGGGGCGGCGCGTGGTGCTCAAGCGCGCATTGGGCGCCGTGGCGTTGGTGCCGACGGCCTGGCTGATCAGCCGACAATTGCCTCTGGATGTCTGGCGTGCCGATCTGCACACGGCCACTGGCGAGCGCAAAAAAGTGCAGCTCGCCGATGGCAGCTCCTTGCAACTCAACACCGCCAGTGCCGTCGATGTGGATTTGCAGAGCCGCCGTGTGAAACTGATCGAGGGCGAACTGTCGCTGAAGGTGCCGGGGACTGCGCCGCTGACGATCCAGACGAAGTTCGGCAATGTCATCGTCAGTCAAAGCGAAGTCTGCGTTCGCCAGCACGCGCAAGGCTGTCGAGTGTCGGTGTTCAACGGGTCTGTGCAGTTGCAGCCCTTGCAAGGGCCGGCGCTGGCAGTGCGCGGCGGCCAGCAGGTCACCCTGCAAGCGGTGGGTGTCGGAGCGATCACGCCATTCGATGCGCTGGCTCCCGGTTGGCGCGAAGGTGTGCTGATGGCCAGGAACCAGCCGCTGGGGGATTTCCTCCGCGAACTCGGCACTTACCGTCCGGGCGTTCTGCGCTGGGAGCCGGAGCTGGAAACACTGCGCGTCACCGGCAGTTTCCGGCTGGACGACACTGACCGCGTCCTCGCGCTGCTTGCGGCCAGCCTGCCGCTAGAGGTGCATTCCCGAACCCGCTACTGGGTCACGTTGCTGCCGCGCAAAAATAGTGTGTGAAGCCTGTCCCCTTTTTTCGACTCGCTTGTCATTCAAGGCATGTGAACGAATCAAGAGAGCCATTTCAATGTCCGCAACCTGCCATCCACGCCCGGCTTCTTTGCGCCTGCGTCCGTTGTTGCACCTGAGCCTGTTGTTGGGCCTGAGTGCCAGTCCGTTGTTCATCACCTCCAGTTGGGCCGACGACAGTGCCCGGCGCAGTTATCAGGTACCTGCCGGCAGCCTGAGCGATGCGCTGACCCGTTTCGCCGGGTTGGCTGGCGTCAATCTCTCGGTAGACCCTGCGTTGGTGAGCGGTCGCAACAGCACCGGTCTTTCCGGCGAATATGCCGTGGAGGAGGGCTTTGCGCGACTGTTGCAAGGCTCCGGTCTGCAACTGCAACCGGTGGGCGAACAGGCTTACATCCTGACTCCGGCGCCAGAAGGCAGCAGCCTGCAGCTGGCCCCCACCTCGATTCTTGGCGCCACAGGCGGGGCCGACGGCGAGGTGTATGCCGGCGGCCAGGTCGCGCGCCGCGGTTCCCAGGGCTTGCTGGGCTCGAAAGACTTCATGGAAACGCCGTTCAGCATGACCACTTACACCAGTGAGGTGGTCAAGAATGTGCAGGCGCGTACCCTGGGCGAACTGATCGCCAGCGATCCTTCGGTTCGCGCCACCAACCCGGCCGGTGGGCGCTATGAGCAGTTCACCATTCGCGGGTTCAGCCTGTTCAACAGTGATGTCGCCTATAACGGTCTCTACGGCGTTCTGCCGACCTACACGATCGACATGGAAATGGCCGACCGCGTCGACATTCTCAAAGGCCCGAGCCAGCTCATCAACGGCATCTCGCCGCGAGGCGCCGTGGGTGGCGGGATCAACGTGGTGCCCAAGCGCGCGACGGACAAGCCGATCACTTCGTTCACCGGCAACTACGCGTCCGACAGCCAGACCGGCGGTGCCGTGGATATTGGCAGGCGCTTCGGTGAAGACAACAAGTTCGGGATTCGTTTCAACGGCGTGAAGCAGTCCGGCGACACCGAATGGGATCACCAGAATGTCGACCGCGAGATGGCCGTACTGGGCCTGGATTTTCGCGGTGAACGCCTGCGACTCTCGACCGACCTGGGGCGCACCGAGCGTGATACCGACGCACCGCAAGAGCGCGTGCAAGTCGGCGCCAACGCACAGGTTCCGCACGCCAGCGACGTACGTCACAACTATGCGCAACCCTGGAGCAAGGCGAGTACCAACGATACGTTCGGCACGGTGAACGGCGAATTCGATGTCAGCGATAACGTCATGTTGTACGGCGGCGTAGGCGCGCGTGAAAGCAATCATGACTTCCTCCGTCACGCCGTTTCAGTCACCAACAACAAGGGCGACTTCACCGTTCAGCCCCGTGACTTCACCCGAGACGAAAGTGTCCGCACGGCTACCGCCGGGGTGCGCAACTGGTTCCACACCGGCCCGGTGAGCCATGAGGTCAACCTGGCGGCCAGCTATTTCTACATGGACTTCGAAAATGGAGGCGCCCGGTATGCCAATGCCAACAGCAACCTCTACAACCCCGTGGAAACGCGCACGCCGGTCACGCCCACTCGACTCGATTCGAAGGTCTACACCGAGAATCGCTCTACCGGTGTGGCGTTGTCCGACACCCTGGGTTTCTTCGATGACCGGCTGCTGCTGACCCTCGGCGCTCGATGGCAGCGTGTGAAGGTCGACGACTGGACGGCTGATGTCAAAGGTGACACCGCCTACGATGAGGAAAAGGTCTCGCCGTCGGGCGGTATCCTGTTCAAGGCGACCGATAAGCTGTCGCTGTATGCCAACTACATGGAAGGCCTGAGCCAGGGCAAGATCGCCCCGTCGACCTCGATCAACGAGGACGAGATCTTCCCGCCGTTCGTCAGTCGTCAGGTCGAGGTCGGCGCCAAGTATGATGCGGGTCAGTTTGCGGTGACCGCTGCGGTGTTCCGGATTAAGCAGCCGGCCTATGAAACCAACGCCACGACGCGCGTCTTTGGCCCGAATGGCAAACGTCAGAACGACGGTGTGGAGCTGAGTGTTTTCGGTGAGCCGCTCAAAGGTTTCCGCTTGCTCGGCGGTGTCATGTACATCGACAGTGAGTTGACCAATACCACCAATGGCACCTTCGACGGCAACCGCGCGCCGGCAACGCCCAAATACAACTTCAACCTCGGCGCCGAGTGGGACGTGCCGACCGTACAGGGCTTGACCTTGACCAGCCGCGGCATCTATTCCAGCTCGCAGTTCCTGGACCAGTCCAACAACAAGGAAATCGATTCGTGGGAGCGTTTCGACGTGGGCGCACGTTATGCGTTCAAGGTCGAGGACAAGAACATCACCCTGCGGGCCAATGTCGAGAACGTGGCGGACAAGCGCTACTGGAGTTCGGCCGGGGCTTCGGATGACAGCGAGCCGGGGTTGACGCTGTCGACGCCGCGAACCTACCTCCTTTCGGCGACTGTGGACTTTTAAGCAGTCAGCAAATTGTGGCGAGGGAGCTTGCTCCCGCTGGACTGCGTAGCCGTCCCCTCTGTGGGTGCTTCGCACCCGGACGGGAGCAAGCTCCCTCGCCACAGGTTCATTGCCAGTTTCAGCCTTGCAAATACACCGCATGCGTATGGGTGTACTCATACAACCCGTGCTTGCCATCCGCACCGCCAATCCCGGATTTACGCACCCCGGCATGGAAGCCCTGCATGGCCTCGAAATTCTCCCGATTCACGTAGGTTTCGCCAAAATCCAGCTCGCGCATCGCGTGCATGGTTTTGCTCAGGTCGCGGGTGTAGATCGACGACGTCAGGCCGTATTCGCAGTCGTTGGCCAGGGCGATGGCTTCGTCGAGGTCATCGATGATCTGAATCGGCAGCACCGGGCCGAAAATCTCTTCGCGCATGATGTCCATCGTAGCGTTGCAACCGGCGAGCACGGTGGGCTGGAAGTGGAAACCGTTCGGCAGATCGGCAATCTGCCCACCGCTGATCAAACTCGCACCCTGGCTCAACGCCGTGCGGACTTTACGGTTGACGCTGTCCAGGCCCTGACGGTTAATCAGCGGCCCCATTTCCACATCCGGCTGGGCGATCGGGTCGCCGAAGCGGGTAGCGCTCATGGCTGCCGCGATACGCTCGATAAACTGGTCCGCGACCCTGCGCTCGACATACACCCGCTCGGCGCAGTTGCACACCTGACCGCTGTTGATAATCCGCGAATCGCGGATGGCCTTCACCGCCAGATCCAGATCGGCATCCGCCAACACAATCGCCGGCGCCTTGCCGCCCAGTTCCAGATTGAGTTTGGTGATGTTCGGCGCGGCGGCGGCCATGATTCGCGAGCCGGTATCCACGCTGCCGGTGAAGCTGATCATGTCCACGCCCTTGTGCGCGCTGAGCGCCGCGCCGACTCGACCGTCGCCGCAGACCACATTGAACACGCCGGGCGGCAGGTCGGTTTTCGCCACCAGTCGGGCGAATTCGAAGCAGTTGTTCGGGGTTTCTTCGCTGGGCTTGATCACGATGGTGTTGCCGGTCAGCAGTGCCGGCGCCATTTTGCGGGCGATCAGGAAGAACGGAAAATTCCACGGCAGAATCCCGGCGACTACGCCTAGCGGCTTACGGAACAGAAAGATGTTTTCGTTCTGGCGGTCGCTGGTGATGATTTCGCCTTCGATGCGTCTGGCCCATTCGGCCATGTAGTCGAGGTAATCGGCGGTGAAGTTGACTTCGACTTCCGCCAGGGCGCTGATTTTGCCCTGTTCCAGCGTGATGGTGCGCGCCAGGTGCGCGACGTTTTCCCGCAGCTTGGCGGCGATGCGACGCAGATGCCCGGCGCGCTCAATCGCCGGTTTGCGCGACCAGTCTTTTTGCGCGGCGCGGGCGGCGGCGAGGGCGCGGTCTACGTCTTCGGCAGTCGAGGCCGGGACTTTCGACAGCACCGCGCCGGTGGCCGGGTTGATCACGTCGAGATGAGCAGCGCTGGCCACAAACCGGCCGTTGATGAAGTTTTCGTAGACAGGCATGGAGACGACTCCTTGATCAGTAGGTACGCGATGGCGCTTGAGCGGTGGCCGGTGTGCGATAACGCGCCAGGGTGGCCATGGCGCTCTGACGCAGCAGGCTGATATCGATGGCCACCGCAATGAACTGACAACCCCAGCTCTGATAGCGGCGCGCGTCCTCTTCGTTCGGCGCAAGAATGCCGCAGGCCTTGCCGGCCGCCAGCGTGGCGTTCACCGCGTGTTGAATCCGCTCCTGGACGTCCGGGTGACCGGGATTGCCGGCGTGACCAAGCCCGATGGACAGATCCGCCGGGCCGATAAACACCGCATCGACGCCTTCGACGGAGGCAATCGCTTCGACGTTTTCAACACCCGTGCGCGATTCCACCTGAACGATCAGGCACAGCTGCTCATGGGCGGTGTTCAGGTAATCCGGTACACCATCCCAGCGTGTAGCGCGGGTCAAACCGCCGCCGACGCCGCGAATACCGTGCGGCGGATAACGCATGGCGCGGACCAGTGCCGCTGCCTGCTCAGCGGTTTCGACCATCGGAATCATCAGCGTCTGCGCGCCGATATCCAGCAGTTGCTTGATCAGGTTGGCGTCGCCCGTCACCGCACGCACCACCGGCGCGGTGGCGTAGGGCGCCACCGCCTGCAGTTGCGCCAGCACGCCGGGCACGGTGTTCGGCGCGTGTTCGCCGTCGATCAGCATCCAGTCGTAACCGGTGGTGGCGACGATCTCGGCGGCGTAGCCCGTGGCGAAACCGGCCCAGATTCCATATTGGGTTGCCGGGTTTTTCAGGGCGGCCTTGAAAGCGTTGTGAGGCATGTTCATGACGGGGTCCTTACTCAGCGGTTGTACGGCCGATGCAGTTGGCATTCCGGGTTGAGCGTTACGCCAAAGCCGGGCTGGTCGAGTGCGGACAGGCGCATGCGGCCGTTCACCGGCACCGGTTCGCCGAGCAATTGCGGGTGGAACATCGGTACCACTTCGTCAGCCTTGGGCGCCATCATCAGGAACTCGGCGAACGGACTGTTATGCCGAGTGGCGACGAAGTGATAGCTGTAAACCGACGAGCCGTGAGGAATGACCAGCGCGTTGTGGGCGTCGGCCAGGGCGGAAATTTTCACCAGTTCAGTGATCCCGCCACACCAGCCGACATCCGGCTGGATGATGTCGCAGCAGCCCATCTCCAGCAGCATGCGGAAACCCCAGCGGGTCGCTTCATGTTCACCGGTGGTCACCAGCATGCCCTTGGGCACGTTGTTGCGCAGGGCGGCGTAACCCCAATAGTCGTCCGGCGGCAGGGCTTCTTCGATCCACTTCAAGCCATAGTCGTGGGCGCCGACTGCGAGTTTGGTGGCGTAGTTGAGGTCCAGGCTCATCCAGCAATCGAGCATCAGCCAGAAGTCCGGGCCGACCCGTTCGCGCATGGTCGCCAGTTCTTCGAGGTTCTTGCGCAGGCCTTCCTCGCCTTCGGCCGGGCCGTGGTGCAACGGCATCTTGCCGCCGATGAACCCCATTTTCTGCGCCAGGTCCGGACGGGCGCCGGTGGCGTAGAACTGCAATTCGTCGCGGACCGCGCCGCCGAGCAACTGATGCACCGGCTCCTGGCGGATCTTGCCGAGCAAGTCCCACAACGCCAGGTCGACGCCGGAAATCGTATTGATGACGATGCCTTTGCGCCCGTAATACAGGGTCGACTGGTACATCTGGTCCCAGATTTTTTCGATGTCGGTGACCCGTGCACCTTCGAGAAAACGTGCCAGATGTTTTTCGACGATGTAGGCAGCGGGCTCGCCGCCCGTGGTCACCGCGAAACCGACAGTGCCGTCGCTGGCCTCGATCTCCACCACCAGCGTGCCAAGCACGTTGATGCCGAAGGTGCGGCGGCTCTGGCGGTATTCGGGGTACTTGCTCATCGGCGTGGCAATGTGATCGTCGATCCAGTGGCCGTCCGCCTGATCGTGATAGTCCGCGCCGCCGCCTCTCAATGTGAAGGCGCGGACGTGTTTGATGGTTGGAATGCCCATGGTGTGACTCCTCAGGTTTAAACGGTGGCCGGTTTGCTGGAAGGCTTCTGGACGGGTGAACGGATACCCAGGACCAGCAATGCGGCAATGACAGTGGTGCCGGCCAACACGTACAGACCGGCGGCCGGTGAATGGAAGGCGCCTTCGGCCCAGTTCTTCAGCACCGGGGCGATGAAGCCGCCAAGGGCGCCGAACGAGTTGATCAGGGCGATCCCGGCCGCCGCAGCGCTGCCGGCGAGGTAACTGGAAGGGAAGGTCCAGAACACCGGTTGCACGGCGATGAACCCGGAAGCGGCGAAGCACAGGGCGACGATGCCGAGGAACGGGCTGGCGAAGGTCACCGAGCAGGCGATCCCGGCTGCCGACATCAGCAAAGTCAGGCAAGCGGTGCGTCGACGTTCGCCGGTGCGGTCGCTGTAGCCGGGGATCAGGTACGCCGCGACTATCGCGCAGATCCACGGAATCGCCGTGACAAGTCCGACCATCAGTCCGACCTTGGTGCCCAGCAGTCCGCCGACCTGGGTGGGCAGATAGAACACCACGCCGTAGACACTGGCCTGAATCAGCAGATAAATCAGGCACAGGTACAGCACCGACGGCTGGCACAGGACGTTGAGCAGGCTGCGGCCGTGGTTCTGTTTGTGGCTGTCTTCTTGATCGAGGATGCCTTGCACTTGCTGGCGTTCTTCAACGGTCAGCCACTTTGCATCGGCCGGGCGATTGTCCAGGTACCAATAGGCCCAGACACCTACCGCCGTGGCCATCAGGCCTTCAACTGCGAACAGCCATTGCCAGCCGTGGACACCGGCAAACCCGTCCATCTCCAGTAACAGGCCGGACAACGGGCTGCCGAAGATGAACGCCAGGGGTGCACCGAAGTAGAAGAAGCCCATGGCTTTGCCGCGCGCGGCGCTGGGGAACCAGTAGGTGAGGTAAAGGATGACGCCGGGGAAGAAACCGGCTTCGGCCACGCCCAGCAAGAAGCGCAGAACGTAGAAGCTGGTTTCGGTGTGGGCGAAGACCATCGCGGCGGAGACCAGGCCCCAGGTGACCATGATCCGGCACATCCACAGACGGGCGCCGACGCGGTGCAGTATCAGGTTGCTCGGCACTTCGAGCAGCGCGTACCCGACGAAGAACACCCCGGCGCCGAAGGCGAACGCGGCGTCACTGATGTTGGTGTCGGCTTGAAAAGCTTGCTTGGCGAACCCGACGTTGGCGCGGTCGAGAAAAGCCATGATGTACATCAGCAGGAGAAACGGGAGCAGCCGCCAGGAAATTTTGGCGAGCAGAGGCGCAGGTAGAGTCTTCATCGCAGTTTTCCTTTGGTAGGGCATTTGTTCTTATGGGAAAGACTGTACGGCTGCGGATCGATGCGTTACAAATCGAATCTAGCTAACAACTGATACCCTCAGGGTATCGATAAAAAGGCCCGCCATGACGACACCCACCGTTTCCCGCAGCCTGCTCAACCGTCTGCGCTACAAGCATCTGCACATGCTGGTGGCGCTGAGTAGCAGTCTGAACCTGCACCGCGCCTCGCAAAACCTGAACATGTCGCAACCGGCCGCCACCCGCATGCTGCATGAGATTGAAGACATGTTCGGTTGCGACCTGTTCGAGCGCCTGCCGCGCGGGATGCGGCCGACGGCACTGGGCGCCGAGTTGATCCGCTTCGCCGAGTCAGCCATCAGCGGCCTCGATCGCTGCGCCGAAGACCTGATTGCACGGCAGCAGGGCGGCTACGGCTACCTCTCCATCGGCACCATCATGGGCGCGGCACCGGACCTGGTGATGGATTCGATTGCCGAGATCAAGTCGCTGAATCCGCAACTGCGAATCCGCATCATGGGCGACACCAGCGACCAGGTGATTCAACTGCTGGAGCAGGGTCGCATCGACCTCGCCATCGCTCGACGCAATGCGGCCACTGACAGCGAGCACTACGCGTTCGAGCAACTGGGCAACGAACGATTGCTGGTGGTGGTGCATGCCGGTCATCCACTGGCCAGGCGCAAAAAACTCGAGCTGTCGGAACTGGTCAGCGGCTGGCCGTGGATCCTGCAACCGGAAACCAGTCCGGCGCGCATTGGGCTTGACCAGGCCTTGCAGCGCCTGGCCTTGCCGACACCTGCCGACATCATCGAATGCAGCTCGGTGTATTCCATGCAGCAGCTGATCCAGCTGACCGACGCCATCATGGTGTTGTCGGAAACCGCATTGCGCGACTACCTGAAAATGGGTCTGGTGGTGGCGCTGCCGGTAGAGCTGGACGTGCAATTGGCGCCGTTCGGATTGCTGTTGCGCAAGGGTGAACACATCAGTCGGGAGTTGGGTTTGTTCATCGATTTGCTTCGCCGCAAAGCAGCGGTTTTTTGATTCTTCGGTCAGATTTTTGTAACCAGTTGTTTTCTATAGACGCATAAATCTATAAAGTTAACCTTTCGGTCAGCTTTGCACTGTCAACACAGCCCTTTGCAACGTCAAAAAGGGCTTCTGCAAGACTCGAGATTTCCAGAACATAACCAGAAGGGCGGGCCCATAACCGCCCAGAGGATGATCCATGTCCAACCGTGAAATATCCCGGCGCTCGTTCCTTCAGGGCGGGCTGGTGGCGGGTGTGAGCGTGACGCTGACACCGCTCGGCAGTCCGGCGCTGGCAGCCTTGATGGAAAACAGCGTGACCGTGCCGTCCGAGCAATGGCTCGGCAACAACGGCAAGGCGCGCTCGCGTAACGATGCCTTGTCCAAGGTCTGCGGCAGCAAAGTCTTTGCCCGCGACATCCGCGCCAAGGACATGCCCGACTGGCCGCAGCAGCAGGGCCACGCCATGTTGCTGAAAACCATCAAGGCCGACCGCATCTATGCGGGCTACGACCTGTCGTGGCTTGGTGCGGACTTGCAGCCCGATCGCATCGTCACCGCCGCGGACCTGGACAAGGACGGCATCGTTTTCCCGGAAGAGCACGCACCCGATCCGCTGCTGCCCGAAGGCAAGGTGCCGATGTTCATCGGCCACCCGGTGGCGATCCTGATCTGGAACGACTTCGAGCGCTTCCGTCAGGCCAAGGCGCAACTCAAATTCAATGACAAAGCGATTCGTTACGGTGCCCAGGTGCCGTTCTACGAAGGCGATCCCTACGGCAGTTTCCGCTACGTACGCGTCGGCGGCGCCACTTCGGCGGACGAAGACGAATTCGCCAGTCTCAAGGATTCGATCCTGTTCCCGATGCTGAAAAACCGTCGCCCGGTATGGAATTCCCAGCCGGACCTGCACGGCAACCTGACCGAGCGCGGTCTGTTTTACGCCGAGCGCATGAAGCAGCAGATCGATACGCCGCCAGACAACTGGCTGGTGTTCGACGAGCGCTACAAAACCCCGTCGATCGAACCGGCCGCAATGGAGCCGGACAACGGCAACGGCTGGTACGACCCGGCGACCAAGACCCTGCATTTTGTCGTCGCCACCCAGTGCCCGCTGGAAACCGCGACCGAGACCGCGAAGATGATCGCGCCGTCGCGTTTCGGCCTGGCCAACCTGCACATGCATCCGGGCTACACCGTCGGCTATGGCTCCAAAGACCACAACATTTTCGTCTACTACGCGGCCCTTGCGGCGTTGTACGGCGCCGGTGTGCCGGTGCGTCTGGCCAATGATCGCTACGAGCAATTCCAGAGCGGCATCAAGCGTCACCCGTTCGACATTCGCTACCAGCTGGCGGTGGACAAGACCGATCACAGCTTCAAGATTTTCCGCGCCGAGATGAGCGTCGATGGTGGCGGGCGGATCAACTACAGCCCATCGGTGGCGGCGGTTGGCGCCACGGCGGCGCAGTCGATCTACTACATGCCGCAGAACGATTTGCAGGTCACGGCTTATCACTCGCGTGCCGTTGAAGCGGGCTCGATGCGTGGCTACGGCACGCTGCAAAGCATGGCCTCCACCGAAATGATGGTGGATGAAATTGCCGGTCGCCTCGGCATCGACGCCATCGACCTGCGCAAGAAAAACGCCATGGTCTCGGGCATGAAAAACACCCAGGGCGCGGTGCCGGCGGGTGCCTTGCGTCTGCATGAAATTCTCGACAAGGCCGCCGTTCACGAGGTCTGGAAAAACCGCGACGCAATCAAACGGCAGCGCGAATCCGCAGACCCGGATAACTGGTATGGCGTCGGTTTTGCCATTTGCCAGAAAGACTTCGGCACCGGCTCCGAAGCACCGATGGCCAGCGTCGAATTCACCGCTGAAGGCCGCATCCATCTGCGCCACATCGGCATTGAAATCGGTACCGGCATGTCCACTTCGCAAGCACTGGTCGTGGCCGATTTCCTCGGCAACCCGGCGCACGAAGTGAAGACCGGCGAGACCGAATGGAAAGAGTTGCAACTGATCACCGGCGGCAACCCGTACATCATGAGTCAGGCCGAGCAGGACAACTTTCTGCGCAACCCGCGCTGGGTCGGCAAAGTGGCTTCGGCCTCGTCGGCGACCAACTCCGCGTACTACTTCAGCCACGCCACCCGTGAAGCGGCGCGCGTGCTGTTCAACCACGGTTTGTGGCCGGCAGCGTTGCAGATCTGGGGGCAGGGCCCTTACGGCGGCCAGGCCAATCCTTATGTGGTTCGTCGTGAAGACGCGCATTGGGTCGACGGCAAACTCACGGCCAACGGCATGCAGCCACTGAGCTTCGAGCAATTGGCGAAACACGCTCACGAAAAAGGGTTGGTGACCGGCGCAACCGTGCACGGTTTCAACCGCTGGAGCTGGGCCGAGGCCGAGTTCAGCATCGACGGCGTGCGTGAGCGTCTGCCGCTCGACGGCCTGGCGGTGAAGTACGGCGATGGCGCACCGAACGTGAAAAAGGCGCAGATGAACAGCGCCGGTTTCCATCTGCTCGATCGCCAGAACGTGCATTACCCGGACACCCAGTTGAACAACGCGGCGGTGACTTACTACAGCCCGGTGGCGACGCTGGTGGAATTGAAAGTGAACAAGGGTTCGGCCGAAGTGCAGGTGCTCAACCATCACTCGTGGGTCGAGTGTGGTCGGGTACTGGTGGAGGAGCTGGTCAAGGGCCAGGTCGAAGGCGGGATCGCCATGGGCATCGGCCACGCGTTGATGGAAGAAATGCCGCTGTACGAAGGCGGGCCGGGGGAGGGTGACTGGAACTTCAACCGTTACCGCTTACCGATGGCGCGCCACGTTGCGGTCTGGAAGCAGACGGCGGAAATCCTGCCGCCGCTGTCGCCGAGTGATCCATCGAAGGGCATCGCCGAAGTGGTGATGATCCCGGTGGTCGGTGCCATCGGTAACGCCGTGGCCCATGCCATCGGCAAACGGGTCCGCGACCTGCCCATCACTTCTGCCCGCATCAAGGAGGCCCTCAATGGCTGACCGTCCGCTTCAACTGACCCTCAACGGTCAATCCGTCGGCCCGGTGGCCATCCCTGATGACCTGCCGATGATCGACTACCTGCACGAATACAGAAACCTCACCGGCTCACGCCTCGGCTGCGGCCAGGGCATTTGCCACGCCTGTGTGGTGATCGTCGACCACCCCGACGGCACCAGCGAAGAAGTGCGCACCTGCATCACGGGCGCGCACTACTTCGAAGGAAAGAAAGTACGGACCATCGAAGGCCACGCGACCCGTGACGAACAGGGCAAGGTCACCGAACTGAACCCGATCCAGCAGCGCTTCGTCGATGAATTCGCCTTCCAGTGCAGCTACTGCGCCCCGGGTTTCGTGAATGCCGCGACCGTGTTGGTGGAGAAGCTGCAACGTCAGCCGATCGTCAAAAGCCAGCTGGAACAAGTGATCGAGGACAGCCTCGGTCACCACGTCTGTCGCTGCACCGGCTACGTGCGCTACTACAGTGCGACGCGCAACGTGCTGACCGATCTCGGCCTGGTCAAGGAGGGTTAAGCATGAAGCCTCTATTTTCCCGTCTGGCATTGGCGGTTGGCCTGGCTGCGCCGGTGTTGCTGGCGCAGGCGGATGATCAGGTTGTCCGCGGTGCCTATCTCGCTCGCGCCGCTGACTGCATGGCGTGTCACACCGCACCGGGTGGCGCGCCGTATGCGGGTGGCCTGCCGATCGTCTCGCCGTTCGGCACGATCTACGGCACCAACATCACGCCAAGCAAAGAGCACGGTATCGGCCTCTACAGCGATGATGAATTCTTCGCCGCGCTCACCGAAGGCAAGCGTCGCGATGGCGCGAACCTGTACCCCGCGATGCCCTACACCTCGTATCACTTGATGCCGCGTGAAGACTCCGACGCGATTCACGCGTACCTGAAAACGGTCGAGCCGATTGAGCGTGCAGCGCCGGTCACCAGCCTGAGCTTCCCGTTCAATGTGCGCCTGGGTTTGATGGGCTGGAACCTGCTCTATGGCAAGGACGTGAAACTGTCGTCGACCGAGGGCAAAAGCGAAGCCTTCAAGCGCGGCCAATACATGGTCGACGTGCTTGGCCACTGCGGCGAATGCCACACGCCGCGCGGTTTGCCCGGTGCGATGCAGCAAGACAAACGTATGACCGGCGGCCTGCTCAACGGCTATCTGGCGCCGAGCCTGCTGGCCGACGATCTGGCTGCACGTGGCTGGAATCATCAGGACCTGAGCTCGTTCCTCAAGCACGGCATGAGCGCCCAAGGCACGATGTTCAACGAGATGTTCCCGGTGTTCCACAACAGCACC
The DNA here is from genome assembly GCF_048079215.1 of Pseudomonas sp. NFX71. Taxonomy (NCBI): domain Bacteria; kingdom Pseudomonadati; phylum Pseudomonadota; class Gammaproteobacteria; order Pseudomonadales; family Pseudomonadaceae; genus Pseudomonas; species Pseudomonas sp. NFX71. The sequence continues at coordinate 4,173,336 of NZ_CP182230.1, forward strand.
CAGGGCCTCAATGAACCGGACCTGGCGGCCATGGCGACCTTCTTGCTCGGCGATCAGCCACCGACGGCAAAAGTGCTGAACGAAGTGCCGTTCGAGAAACTGAGCGCCAGTGCCCAGCGCGGTCGACAGGATTACCTCAATGTTTGCGCCGGTTGCCACGCGGTCAACGGCGAAGGCAAGCCGCACATCGCGGTCGCCATGCGCGGCAACACCACGCTGCGTCTGGAAGATCCACGCAACCTGGTGCGGGTGATCGACGATGGCATCGGTGAGCAGAAGTTTGCCGGGTTCGAACACATGCAACCGATGCCCGGTTTCGCGGAGAAGCTCAGCCACGAGCAACTCACCGATCTGTTGAACTACCTGCGTCAGGGCTGGGGAGGTCAGTCGGAAGACCTGGCGGTGGGGGATGTGCAGGCGCTGCGGGCTGATGCACCGCCGCTCGAGCACAAGGCGCACTGACATGCAGCATCTCGATCTGCAAGTGGTGCGCCGGGCGCTGGACTGGTCGACGGCCGGCCAGCGCCTCTGGTTGTGCACCGTGCTGGCCACCTATGGTTCAGCGCCCCGCGCGCCTGGATCGCTGCTGGCGGTGAATGCTCAGGGACAATGGATCGGCTCGCTGTCCGGCGGCTGCGTCGAGGAAGATTTCCTTGAGCGCGTCGCCGAGGGCGTATTTGATCAAGCCGTCAGCGTCGTGCGTTATGGCGAGGGCGATGATCCGCGTTCCCGGGTGAGCCTGCCCTGCGGCGGCGTGCTCGATGTACTGGTGGAGAGGCTGAACCCTGATTGCGAGGTTCAGGCGCATTTGCGGGAACTGGAGTCGGCGTTGTTGGGGCAGCGTCGGTTGATCCGCGAAGTCGATCTTGCCAGCGGCGCGCGCAGCGTGTTCGCCGATCGCGAGCAGGGCGTGCGCGTCGAGCGCGAGATCGACCGGGTTCGACTGCGGATCGGCGCAGCTCAGCGCTTGTTGCTCGCGGGATACTCCAGCGTCGCCCAGGCGTGTGCGGAGTTGGCGGTGGGCCTGGGTTTCGAGGTGATCCTGTGCGATCCCCGCGACGAAGTGCTGGAAGGCGTGGTGCTGGAAAATGTCGAGGTCCGCCGTCAGTTGCCCTCGGTGTTCATCGCCGACGGTGGCTGTCACCGCGACACGGCGGTGGTTGCGCTGACCCACGATCCACGCATCGACGATTTGGCGATGATGGAAGCGGTCCGCACCGAGGTCTTTTACATCGGCGTGATGGGATCGATGCAGACGTCGCAGAAACGTTTCGAGCGGTTGCGCAGGATTGGTGGTTTGGGAGATGCGGAGTTGGCGCGGATTCATGCGCCGATCGGACTGAACCTGGGCAGCAAGACCCCTGCGGAAATTGCCCTCGCCGTACTCGCCGACATCATTCGGATCCGCAGCGGCATCCCACGAGATCGGCTCTGACCCCAAATCAATGTGGGAGCAAGCCTGCTCGCGAAGAGGCCGGCACATTCAACATTCATGTTGACTGTCTGGCCGCCTTCGCGAGCAGGTTCGCTCCCACAATGGTTTTGCCGTGTCGGTCAGTACCCGAACTTGTCCCGCAACCCGTAATACCAAGCCCCCAGCGCCGCAAACGGCGTGCGCAGCAGTTGTCCACCGGGGAACGGATAGTGCGGCAAGCCAGCAAACGCATCAAAACGCTCAGCCTGACCGCGCAACGCTTCAGCCAGCACCTTGCCCGCCAGATGCGTGTACGTCACACCGTGACCGCTGCAACCCTGGGAATAGTAGATGTTATCGCCCAGGCGCCCGACCTGCGGAAGACGCGACAGGGTCAGCAGGAAATTGCCGGTCCACGCGTAGTCGATCTTCACATCTTTGAGCTGAGGGAACGCCTTGAGCATCTTCGGCCGGATGATCGCCTCGATGTTCGCCGGGTCCCGCGCGCCGTACACCACGCCGCCGCCGAAAATCAGGCGCTTGTCACCGCTCAGGCGATAGTAGTCGAGCAGGTAATTGCAGTCTTCGACGCAATAATCCTGTGGCAGCAGGCTTTTCGCCAATTCATCACTCAACGGTTCGGTAGTGATGACCTGAGTGCCGCAAGGCATCGACTTGGCGGCAAGCTCCGGCACCAGATTGCCGAGATAAGCGTTGCCCGCGACGATGATGAACCTGGCCCGGACCTTACCCTGAGGCGTATGCACCACCGGGTTCGCGCCGCGTTCGATGCGCACTGCCGGCGATTGCTCATAAATAGTGCCGCCCAATGACTCGACCGCCGCTGCTTCGCCGAGTGCCAGGTTCAGCGGATGAATGTGCCCGCCACTCATGTCGAGCATGCCGCCGATGTATTGCTCGCAGTTCACCACTTCACGAATGCGTTTCTGATCCAGCAGCTCGAGCTGCGTGTGACCGAAACGCTCCCACAGGCGCTTCTGCGATTCCAGATGGCCCATCTGCTTGGCGGTGATCGCGGCGAACACACCACCGTCCTTCAGGTCACACTGGATGTTGTATTTGGCGACCCGCTCACGAATGATCCGCCCGCCCTCGAACGCCATCTGCCCCAACAACTGTGCCTGCTTGGGGCCAACGGTGCGTTCGATCACATCGATGTCGCGGCTGTAGCTGTTAACGATCTGGCCACCGTTGCGGCCCGACGCGCCAAAACCCACCTTGGCGGCTTCCAGCACCGTGACCTTGAAACCGTGCTCCAGCAGAAACAGGGCAGAGGACAGACCGGTGTAACCGGCACCGATCACACAGACATCAGTCTCTACATCACCCTGCAAGGCCGAGCGTGGCGGAACCGAATGGGCCGATGCGGCGTAATAGGACTCTGGGTAGGGGGTGTTCGCCATCCTGCAGCCTCTGTTTAATATATTTTACGAGTGCCCCGATCCTACCCGAGTTAAAAATCGACCGCCAGCCACCACAAAATCTTCTTCGCAGACGCAAAATTAAATATTTTGCATATTCATAGGGTTAGCTCGAAAAAAGGTGTTGACACCCCTCCGGAATTCCGTAGAATGCCGCCTCACAGCAGGCACGTAGCTCAGTTGGTTAGAGCACCACCTTGACATGGTGGGGGTCGTTGGTTCGAGTCCAATCGCGCCTACCAAACAAAATCCGCTCTGCTGGGCGGTCTAGAAGGGCTCACCGAAAGGTGGGCCCTTTTTTGTTGCTTCGAGTTTCATGCAGAACGTTTGCAACACCCCGCTCAAAACGCCGATCAGCGCCCATCTGCAGTTTATCACCTCAAGGCAATCGCCGAGATATCATCCTGCGCAACCGGATGCGATTCTGAGGTGATGGCAATTTGGCATTGCTGAGATTTACGGGTATCGTAGCGCCCAATCTTTTACAGGCAATGGACGGCAGTAATGACAACAGGGACTTCAATCGTTACGAAGCAAGAGACTTACTCAGGTTACGAGATCCTTGTTGCTACAGTCGGCCCCATCAAAACAAATCCAGACGAACCAGAAAATCTGCAAACGCATCACGCGACAAAAATTTCGATTTGGTTCGACGGAAAAGAAGTCAGAGGGGCCAGTGAAGCGCCTTCGATGCTTTTTGTATCCCGTGAAGATGCAGCCGAGTTTGGCTTCGAAATTGGCCGAATGATTGTCACCCAGCGTCGCAAGTCAGCTGCTTTCAAGCGGATAGTTCGCACCAGCGAGCTCTTTAAGCTACCGCGATTGCTTTTCCGTTATTAAGAATTCAGGTCGCGAAGCGGGTGAACTCATCCGTAATCATTGAACTGCCGGGCTGGCACTCCATGACGTGCCGGATAGCGCAGGTAGCCTCTGTCGCAGATGCTTGAAGCGGGCAATGCGATGCTTTTTGGGCTACTACTTCAGGCCAATCCGAACGTTGGCCTGAGGGAGTATATCGATGCTTGTGCACTGGTTTCTTGCTGCGATCCATCTCTTGGCGTTTGCTCTGGGTTTCTGGGCAGTCCTGTCTCGCGGTACGGCCTTTCGGCGCCTGGCTACAGGCGTGGGGGAAGCGCGCAGCGTATTGATCGCGGATAACCTGTGGGGGATTTCTGCAGTCCTCCTGTTGGTCACCGGTGGGATGCGCGCCTTTGCCGGGTACGAAAAGGGCGCGGACTACTATCTTCACCAGCCGCTGTTCCACCTCAAGATGACGCTTTTCGTCCTCATTCTGCTGCTTGAAGTTGCGCCAATGGTGACGCTGATCAAATGGCGGATTGCACAGGCAAGGGGGGCGGCCATCAATACCGGCCGTGCAGCGCTGTTTGCACGGATCAGTCACATCGAAGCGCTGCTGGTTCTGTTGATGGTCGTGGCGGCTACCGGCATGGCGCGGGGTGTGACGTTTGGTTAGTCGAGTGCGGTTGCGCACTTCCCCGGGATTTATCCGAAACGTCCGACAGCCATGACGTGAGACATGCCGCTAGTATCGGCTTCACGTTCCGGGTGGCTGCGGTGGTGATAGCGACGCTTGAATCTTAGCCAGCCGTGGTTCCGGGGCGAACGGGCTGGCTACTGACTGCAGCAGGATTCAGGGTTGTGGCTTGTCCGGGGCGGTCAGGCCGGCCTGAATGCGCTGATAAATTTCTTCGCGGTGCACCGCAACGTCTTTCGGGGCGTTGATGCCGATTCTGACTTGCTGGCCGCTTACGCCCAGAATGGTGATCGTAATGTCATCGCCAATGTTTATGCTTTCACCGACTTTGCGGGTGAGTATCAGCATGGTCTTCTCCTTGATTGCTTTATAGGGCACCTGATTCGGACAGTGCAGAGGTCGGTGGTATGTATAGATTAGTGCGAAGTCTCACGGTTTGGGTGCCTCTTTCTGACGCGCAGATGCTGCATTAATTCCCAAGGCGTAACTATACAGAGGCCGCATCCATCATTCTCGTTGTTTTGAGCCCATTTTGCGGCACTCGGGAAGTATTCATGAATGTTAAAATCCCTGCTTTCAGCATTCAGAGGGAAGCGTTGTGCGCAAAATGGCCTTGGTAATCGCAGTACTGGCATTGGCGGGATGTGGTGAAGGCAAGAGCGTAGAGGCGCAAAAACCGCAGCCAGCGGCGATTGCCGCCCCAGTGGTGGCCGCCGCACCCCAGTGGGATCTGGAAGTACGAGGTGAAATAACCCAGGCGGTCAGCGATCTTAGCGGCTGGCTGATCGAGCACAGTTTTGTTGCCAGCGTGGTCAAGGAAAATGGCAAGACCCGCATCCTGATGGGCCCATACAATTCGAAAGCCGAAGCTGAAGCCAAGCAGACGGAGGTTCGCGCGGCGCTGACCCGGGCGAAAAAACAGAACATCGAATTGCTGGTCATCGAGCGTCCGGTGACTCAGTAACGGCGATTGACCACCCTGGTAAAGCGAGGGCGGTTAAAAACAAAAAAGGCCTTGGGCATTCAACCCAAGGCCTTTTTTGCGTTCAGTCAGCGTTCAACCGCACGCTTTCAAGTCAACCGGCCCGACAAACTCGTTTCCACGACCCATCACGCACGCCACACTTTGATTGCGTTGCCGTTCCCAGGCTTGCACCGGATAGGTTTTGTTCCAGGCCTCGTACAGTTGCCGATCCTGTTTTGACAGGCGCAAGCCGTACTGCTTGCTCATGTAGAAGTAAGTCCGGGCGATCATGCCGCGAATGGAAGGGCGAGGCATGACCTTCTTTGCCTTGAAATCAACCTGGGTCAGGCACGAGCCATATTGCCCGGATTGCTCAGGCAGCCAGCCAAAACTGAAGTTGCTGCGATCGCCGTTTACTTCGCCGATGCTCGGCACCAGATTGTGCAAGTCGGCCTCGGCTTTCTGATAGGTCGGGTCGTAGCGCGTGCAATTCTTGCGTCCGCCTTCCTGCCAGCACTGACGCTGGTGACCGATCTGCCAGGCAGGGACGATGTGCTCCCATTCGATGCGAGCAGCACGCTTGGCATTTTTGCGCGGCACATAACCACAGGCGGAGAGGTTCACCTTGTTGCCGGTGTACTTGCACCCGCAGTAGAACTCGGTGGATTGCGGCGCATACAACTTCCAGGCGACTTTCTTGGCTTCGCTGAAGGTGCGCGGAGCGTCAGCCTGGGCACCCATCGCGAAGAGCAGAAACAGCAAAGCAAAACAACGGACACTCATTGACTCAATCTTCCTTCGGCACAACCCAGAAAATCTGCACACCGCCATCGTCGCGATAGGCGAGGGTGACGTTGTCGTTCTCGTCGATTTCTTCGAGCAACTGTTCCCACTCATCCACGGGCTCGTCCGGAAGACGAAAGATCAGCGCAGCTTTGGCTTTTTGAGCGGTGGGGGAATTGATGATTTTCTGGACGCGCATGCCCATGCGTTCATAGGCGTCAGGAGAGGCAGGGGTGGTGGCCACGGAATTATCCTTATTAAGCTGTACGTGCATACAGTATTTAACTGTAGGCAATTTCGCAACTGCTTAAAATTCAAGAAAATCCTCTGACAGCGGTTTTTTCCGTTTGGTGTAGGAAGAGGCGAATTTTTTTATCGGATAAGAAACCACTCGCCGGGGATGGCGAGTGGCAACAGGTGCCCGACCGGGACCGGTCGGGCGAGGGTGAATCAGTATTCCCAGAACATCCGCTGCAGCTCTTTGCTGTCATTGGTCTTGGTCAGTGCGACCATGGCCAGGATGCGTGCTTTCTGTGGATTCAAGTCATGCGCAACGACCCAGTCGTACTTGTCGTCAGGTTGTTCAGCGTTACGCAGTACGAAACCGCCAGCGTTGACATGGGAGGACCGAATGATCTGCACGCCGTCCTTGCGCAGGGCCTGCAAGGTTGGAACGACCCGCGAAGACACGGATCCATTACCGGTGCCGGCGTGGATGATGGCTTTGGCGCCGGACTGAGCCAGCGCTTTGTAGGCAGTGTCACTCACGTTGCCGTAGGAATAGGCGATTTCGACGTCAGGCAGACTCTTGATGTTCTTGATGTCGAATTCCGAATCCATGGTGTGGCGCTTGGCTGGCAGGCGGAACCAGTAGGATTTGCCTTCGACCACCATGCCGAGTGGGCCCCAGGCACTTTTAAACGCCTCGGTCTTGATGTTGATCATCTTGCTGACGTCACGACCTGACTGGATTTCATCGTTCATGGTCACCAGCACGCCTTTGCCACGAGCATCTTTACTGCTGGCTACAGCGACGGCGTTGTACAGGTTCAGCATGCCGTCGGCGGACATCGCGGTGCCCGGGCGCATGGAGCCCACGACGATGATCGGCTTGTCGGTCTTTTCGACCAGGTTCAGGAAGTAGGCGGTCTCTTCCAGGGTGTCGGTGCCGTGGGTGATGACGATGCCATCGACGTCTTTGCTGTCGGCCAGTTCGGCCACACGGCGGCCCAGTTGCAGCAGGTTGTCGTTGGTGATGCTTTCTGACGCAATCTGCATGACCTGTTCACCGCGAACGTTAGCCAGCTGGCTCAGTTCCGGAACGCCGGCGATCAATTGTTCGATGCCGACTTTCGCCGCTTGATACGTCGCGCTGTTGGCGGCGCTGGCGCCTGCGCCGGCAATGGTGCCGCCGGTGGCGAGGATCACCACGTTCGCCAGTTTTTGTTGGGTTTCGGCTTCTTTTGCCTGAAGGGCGGTCGGAAGGAGCAGCAGGAGGGCCAAAGCGCCCGGAACGAAAGTCTTGAAAGCAGATGTCATTATTTTTCTCTCTAGTTGTGAGACGGTGCTGATGCAGGTTCATCTAGATGCGCCCCAGGTTGATCTGAGCGCCTGGGGTGGGGGAGAGGGAGCAGGATCTGTACCAGTCATATCCAGAATTGAAAAAATGCCTTTAACCTAATGATTTGTATCAATTATGTGGTTTTTGTCAAGGGGGCCTTAAACAGCTTGTTGTCCGGGTTTCCGAATATGTTTGGCATTTACGTTCGGCTCTCCGAAAAGGGCTACGGTCACTTTTAAACAACTTGTCATGCCAGTTGCCAATCAGTGCTAAAGAAACCCGTGCACAGGTCGATGCCCTTCAAAGGATCTTTTTCTCCAGGAGTTCACATGTCATTTTCGGTTGGCTTTCCCAATGCGGGCGCGATCACCATTGGTGGCAAGTCCACGGCGACGATCAACGCTTTGAGCGAATCGACTTCCGAAGCGTCGGCGCCGGCGTTGGGTAACGAGGAATCGGCTGACAAAACCAAGGTTCGCACCGGTGGCGGCACCCCGGCCGAAGCCAAAGCAGAAAGCGGCAGCGACCAAAGCATCGCAGTAAAGATGTTGCTCAAACGCATGCAGGAACTGCAGCAGCAACTGCGCGAGCAACAGCAGCAATTGGCGGCAGCCCAGGCTGCGACTTACCCGACACCGGAAGCCAAGGCTGCAGTGGTCATGTCGATTCAGGGACAGGTCGCCGACACCAACGGCGCGCTATTGGAAGTAACCGGCAATCTGGTCAAGGAACTGGCCAAGGGTTCCAGCGCGGGTGGTATTGTCAGCACCACGGCATAAAAAGAGACACCCGCCGAAGTACAAAACGTTTTTTCGGTCGTTGACAAATGACCACAGGGTTCGCATAGTTCGGTCTACGCAAACGTTTGCGCGGCGCCGCCGATGGCTTGTTCCTCGGCGAATGCAGTGAAGCTTATGCCAGCGCAAGCGTTGCTCAGAATAATCATAAGATCGGAGTGAACCCATGAAGCTGCCATTCGCTGGACGTCTTCTCGCTGTCGCTATGCTGGCTGCCGCATCCGCCGCGTTGCCTGTCTCCTCGGCTTTCGCCGAATCCCCTGAAAAACCCAAAGTCGCGCTGGTCATGAAATCCCTGGCCAACGAATTCTTCCTGACCATGGAAGACGGCGCCAAGGCCTACCAGAAAGACCACTCCGGCGATTTCGAACTGATCTCCAACGGCATCAAGGACGAAACGGACACGGCCAACCAGATCCGCATCGTCGAGCAGATGATCGTCTCCAAGGTCAATGCGCTGGTCATCGCGCCGGCTGATTCCAAAGCCATGGTGCCAGTGATCAAGAAAGCGGTGGATGCCGGCATCACCGTGATCAACATCGATAACCAGCTGGATCCAGCCGTCGTCAAAAGCAAGAACATCACCGTCCCGTTTGTAGGTCCGGACAACCGCAAAGGCGCGCGGCTGGTGGGCGAATACCTGGCCAAGCAGCTGAAGGCCGGTGACGAAGTCGGCATCATCGAAGGCGTGTCCACCACCACCAATGCCCAGGCCCGTACTGCCGGCTTCAAGGATGCGATGGAAGCGGCGCAGATCAAGGTCGTATCCCTGCAATCCGGCGACTGGGAAATCAACAAGGGCAACCAGGTTGCCTCGTCCATGCTCAGCGAATACCCGAACATCAAGGCTCTGCTGGCCGGCAACGACAGCATGGCCGTAGGCGCCGTGTCTGCAGTTCGTGCCGCGGGCAAGGCCGGCAAGGTGCAAGTGGTCGGTTACGACAACATCAATGCCATCAAGCCGATGCTCAAGGATGGCCGTGTCCTGGCTACCGCTGACCAGTTTGCCGCCCGCCAAGCCGTGTTCGGTATCGAGACGGCGCTGAAAATCATCAAGGGCGAGAAGGTCGACAGCGGCACTAACGGTGTGATCGAAACGCCGGTAGAGCTGGTTACCAAGTAGTCCTTCCGGCGATACAACGGTGCTCGCCCGTCCGGGCGAGCACATGGAGATTCTTATGTCAGTTTCCGCTCCGAACGCTGTCCTCTCGGTCAGCGGTATCGGTAAGACCTATGCGCAGCCAGTCCTTGCCGGCATCGACCTGACGTTGATGCGTGGTGAGGTGCTGGCGCTGACCGGCGAGAACGGCGCGGGCAAAAGCACGCTGTCGAAGATCATCGGCGGGCTGGTCACGCCGACCACCGGCCAGATGCAATTCCAGGGGCAGGATTACCGCCCCGGCAGCCGCACCCAGGCTGAAGACCTGGGCATTCGCATGGTCATGCAAGAACTCAATCTGCTGCCGACCCTGTCGGTGGCGGAAAACCTGTTTCTCGACAACCTGCCCAGCAATGCGGGCTGGATCAGTCGCAAGCAACTGCGCAAGGCCGCGATCGAGGCTATGGCCCAGGTTGGGCTCGACGCGATCGACCCGGACACCCTGGTCGGCGAACTGGGCATCGGTCACCAGCAAATGGTCGAAATCGCCCGGAACCTTATCGGCGATTGTCATGTGCTGATCCTCGATGAACCGACCGCAATGCTGACGGCCCGTGAAGTCGAGATGCTGTTCGAGCAGATCACCCGTCTGCAGGCGCGCGGCGTGTCGATCATCTATATCTCGCACCGCCTCGAAGAGCTGGCCCGTGTCGCCCAGCGCATTGCGGTGTTGCGCGACGGCAATCTGGTCTGCGTCGAACCGATGGCCAATTACAACAGCGAGCAACTGGTAACCCTGATGGTCGGCCGTGAGCTCGGTGAACACATCGACATGGGCCCACGCAAGATTGGCGCTCCGGCGTTGACGGTCAAGGGGCTGACTCGCTCGGACAAGGTGCGCGACGTGTCGTTCGAAGTGCGCGCTGGCGAGATTTTCGGGATTTCCGGTTTGATCGGGGCAGGGCGTACCGAGTTGCTGCGCCTGATCTTCGGCGCCGACCCGGCGGACAGCGGCACGGTCGCACTGGGATCGCCCGCACAGGTCGTGAGTATTCGTTCACCGGTTGATGCAGTTGATCATGGCATTGCCCTGATCACTGAAGACCGCAAGGGCGAGGGCTTGCTGCTGACGCAATCGATCAGCGCGAATATTGCCCTGGGCAACATGCCAGAGATTTCCAGTGGTGGTTTCGTCAACACCGGTGACGAGATGTCCCTGGCCCAGCGTCAGATCGACGCCATGCGCATCCGCAGTTCCAGCCCGACGCAATTGGTCTCGGAGCTGTCCGGCGGCAACCAGCAGAAAGTCGTGATCGGCCGTTGGCTGGAGCGCGATTGTTCGGTGTTGCTGTTCGACGAGCCGACTCGCGGCATCGACGTCGGCGCCAAATTCGACATCTATGCACTGCTCGGCGAACTGACCCGTCAGGGCAAGGCGCTGGTGGTGGTGTCCAGCGACCTGCGCGAACTGATGCTGATCTGCGACCGCATCGGCGTGCTGTCGGCGGGGCGCCTGATCGAGACGTTCGAACGCGATAGCTGGACCCAGGATGACTTGCTTGCCGCCGCTTTCGCCGGTTACCAAAAACATGATGCGTTGCTCAATGAAGCAGCGCCTAGGGACCCTCAATGAAAACTGCAACGTCCGCCGGTAAACGTAGTGGCAATTTTTACGGCCTCGGCACCTATCTGGGCCTGGCCGGTGCCTTGCTGGCGATGGTCGCGCTGTTCTCTGTCCTGAGCAGCCATTTCCTGTCTTACGACACCTTCAGCACACTCGCCAACCAGATTCCGGACTTGATGGTGCTCGCGGTCGGCATGACATTCGTGTTGATCATCGGCGGCATCGACCTGTCGGTGGGCTCGGTGCTGGCGCTTGCAGCGTCGACGGTCAGCGTGGCGATTCTCGGCTGGGGCTGGAGCGTACTGCCGGCGGCGCTACTCGGCATGGCGGCGGCTGCGTTGGCCGGGACCATCACCGGTTCGATCACCGTAGCCTGGCGTATTCCATCGTTCATCGTGTCCCTCGGCGTGCTGGAAATGGCGCGCGGCGTGGCGTATCAGATGACCGGTTCGCGCACGGCCTACATCGGTGATGCCTTTGCCTGGCTGTCCAACCCGATCGCCTTCGGTATCTCGCCATCGTTCATCATTGCCTTGCTGATCATCTTCATTGCGCAGGCGGTGTTGACCCGCACGGTGTTCGGTCGTTACCTGATCGGCATCGGCACCAATGAAGAAGCGGTACGTCTGGCAGGGATCAATCCAAAGCCCTACAAGATCCTGGTGTTCAGCCTGATGGGACTGCTGGCGGGTATCGCCGCGCTGTTCCAGGTTTCGCGCCTGGAAGCGGCGGACCCGAATGCCGGGTCGGGCCTGGAGCTGCAAGTGATTGCCGCCGTGGTGATCGGCGGAACCAGCCTGATGGGCGGCCGCGGTTCGGTCATCAGCACCTTTTTCGGGGTCCTGATCATTTCCGTACTGGCGGCCGGCCTGGCGCAGATCGGCGCAACCGAACCGACCAAACGCATCATCACCGGCGCGGTCATCGTGGTGGCGGTGGTGCTTGATACCTATCGCAGTCAGCGCGCAAGCCGGCGGACCTGAGTCATGGCAACAATCAAGGATGTGGCAGCGCTCGCGGGGATTTCCTACACCACGGTGTCCCACGTGGTGAACAAGACCCGGCCGGTCAGTGAGGAGGTGCGGATCAAGGTCGAGGCCGCGATCAAAACTCTCGACTACGTGCCCAGCGCCGTGGCCCGCTCATTGAAGGCCAAGACCACGGCGACCATCGGTCTGCTGGTGCCCAACAGTCTCAACCCGTACTTTGCCGAACTGGCTCGCGGCATCGAGGATTACTGCGAGCGTAATGGCTATTGCGTGATCCTCTGCAACTCCGACGACAACCCGGAAAAGCAGCGCAGCTACCTGCGCGTGCTACTGGAAAAGCGCATCGACGGGCTGATCGTGGCATCGGCCGGTGGCGACGCGGGGCTGGCAGAAGGTCTGGCAGGCGTGCGCACGCCGATGGTCATCGTCGACCGCGGGCTGGAAGGGGTGAATGCCGATCTGGTGCGCATCGATCATGAGTACGGCGCTTATCTGGCGACCCGACACCTTCTGGAGCTGGGGCATCGGGACATCGCCACCATTGGCGGGCCTGCCAGTACCAGCGTGGCGCAGATGCGTCTTGCAGGTTTTTGCCGCGCCTTGAAAGAGGCGGGCGTCGAAGTGCCTGACGAACGCATGCTGGAAAGCGATTTCACCAGCACCGGCGGTTACAGCGCCGCCGCCATCCTGTTGGAGAAGAACCCGCCCAGCGCGATTTTTGCCGGCAACGACATGATCGGCATCGGCGTGCTGCGAGCCGCCGCCGAGCGCAATATTCGTGTGCCGAGCGAGCTGTCGGTAATCGGTTTCGACGATATCCAGATGAGCCGTTATGTCTATCCGGCGTTGACCACCGTGGGCCAGTCGATCCTGCAACTCGGCGAGATGGCGGCCGGCGTGCTTTTGCGCAGGATCGCCACACCGGACATGGCCACCGATCAACGGATCGTGACGCCCAGTATCGTCCTGCGGGAATCGACCGCGCCGCTGGCCGGTGTGTTTGACCACTTCCGTTGAATATGGAAAGCCGTTAAATCAAAAGCGCCGTTGAAACAGCATTTATGAGTAGTGATGTATGCCAGCAAAAGTAGTGGTGATAGGCAGTCTGAACATGGACTTGGTGACCCGCGCGTCGCGGTTGCCCCGCGGCGGTGAAACGCTGATCGGCGAGTCGTTTGCCACGGTCTCCGGCGGCAAGGGTGCCAATCAGGCGGTTGCGGCAGCGCGACTGGGGGCGCAGGTGTCGATGGTCGGTTGCGTGGGCAGCGATGCCTACGGCGAGGAACTGCGCGGGGCGTTGTTGGCCGACCGTATCGATTGCCAGGCGGTCAGCACCGTCGACGGTGCCAGCGGCGTGGCGTTGATCGTGGTGGATGACAACAGCCAGAACGCGATCGTTATCGTCGCCGGTGCCAATGGCGCGCTGACGCCAGAAGTGATCGATCGCTTTGACGCGGTATTGCAGGCGGCAGATGTGATCATTTGTCAGCTGGAAGTGCCGGATGCCACGGTCGGACATGCGCTCAAGCGCGGTCGTGAGCTAGGAAAAACCGTGATTCTCAACCCGGCGCCAGCCAGTCGTCCACTGCCGGCAGACTGGTATGCCGCCATTGATTACCTGATTCCGAACGAGAGCGAAGCCTCGGCACTGAGCGGTTTGCCGGTGGACTCCCTGGCAACCGCCGAAATCGCTGCGACCCGGTTGATTGCCATGGGGGCAGGCAAGGTCATCATTACCCTGGGGGCCCAAGGCTCGCTGTTTGCCAATGGCAAAAGCTTCGAACACTTTCCGGCGCCAAAGGTAAAAGCTGTGGATACCACGGCGGCAGGCGACACCTTTGTCGGTGGTTTCGCCGCCGCGTTGGCTGCCGGCAAAAACGAGGGCGACGCGATTCGTTTCGGCCAGGTGGCCGCCGCGCTGTCGGTGACCCGTGCCGGCGCGCAGCCCTCGATTCCCGATTTGTCCGATGTACAGGGCTTTAAAACACCATGAAGAAAACACCATTGCTCAACGTCGCGTTGTCGCGACTGATCGCTTCCCTGGGCCACGGCGACAAGGTCGTGATTGGCGATGCCGGTCTGCCGGTGCCGCCGGGCGTCGAGCTGATCGATCTGGCCCTGACCCACGGCATTCCTGATTTCATCAGCACGTTGAAAGTCGTACTCAGCGAAATGCAGGTCGAAAGCCACGTGTTGGCCCAGGAGATCCTGGACAAGCAACCGTCGGCGCTGTCCACACTGGACGAACTGAATGCCGAAGGTGCGCTGGGTCAGCGTGAGTTGCTCAGTCATGACCAATTCAAGGTCTTGAGCCGACAGGCGCGGGCGATTGTTCGTACAGGCGAATGTCAGCCGTACTGCAACATCGTGCTGGTGGCCGGGGTCACGTTCTGATTCGCCATTGTCTCTCTGTTTTCCCACGCACAAGGAGTGCGCCATGCACCGCTATGCTCAGAAACTGCACCACCTGCTCCGGAGTTTGCTGCTTTTGTCCTTGATAACCGCAACAAGCGCCCAGGCGGCGGAAAAGATCGACTTGATCATCGACACCGACCCGGGTGCCGATGACGTGGTGGCCTTGCTGTTTGCCCTGGCATCACCGGAAGAGTTGAACATCCGCGCGCTGACCACCGTCGCCGGTAACGTTCGCCTGGACAAGACCTCGCGTAATGCGCGGCTGGCCCGCGAGTGGGCAGGGCGCGAAGACGTTCCGGTGTATGCCGGTGCGCCGAAGCCGCTGATGCGCACGCCCATCTATGCCGAGAACATTCATGGCAAGGAAGGCCTGTCGGGTGTGACCGTGCATGAACCGAAGAAAGGCCTGGCCAAGGGCAATGCGGTCAATTACCTGATCGATACCTTGAAAACCGCCAAGCCCCACAGCATCACCATCGCCATGCTCGGTCCACAGACCAACCTGGCCCTGGCGCTGATCCAGGAACCTGAAATCGTTCAGGGCATCAAGGAAGTGGTGATCATGGGTGGTGCGCACTTCAATGGCGGCAACATCACCCCGGTGGCGGAATTCAACCTGTTCGCTGACCCGCAAGCGGCGGAAGTGGTGCTGAAAAGTGGCGTCAAGCTGACGTATCTGCCCCTGGACGTAACCCACAAGATCCTCACCAGCGAGGCGCGCCTGAAGCAGATCGCCGCGCTGAACAACAACGCCAGCAAGCTGGTGGGCGATATTCTCAATGAATACGTCAAAGGCGACATGGAGCACTACGGTCTTCCGGGAGGCCCGGTACATGACGCTACGGTCATTGCCTACCTGCTCAAGCCCGAGTTGTTCACTGGTCGTTCGGTCAATGTGGTGGTTGATAGCGATGAGGGCCCGACATTCGGTCAAACCATCGTCGACTGGTATGACGGCCTGAAAGCGCCGAAGAACGCTTTCTGGGTTGAAAGTGGCGACGCTCAGGGTTTCTTCGACCTGCTGACCCAGCGTCTGGCGCGTCTGAAGTAAGTTTCACACCCGCAGGTGCCCGCCTGCGGGTTTCACTCCCTTTCGTTGTATTCGGCGCCCTTGTAGTCGGTCGGGTACTTCTCGAACACCTGCGCGATGAAGGATTGCGCCGCTTCAGTTCCCAGCTCCTTGACCAATAGATCGATACCAATGATTGCCAACTCTTCCGGGCTGCCCGGGCTGTATGAACTATGACCTTGCGGCCATTTGGCTTTGATATCGGCGTCGATGCTTACGGTGGTCATGATGGGGCTCGTGAATTCGGGAAAGTCTGAGTGTGAGTTAACCATTTTGCCGGACGTTTGGCACTCCGACTTAGGCATGAGGGGAGGGCTATGCGACACTTGGTCTTTGAAGATTTATCAAGGACCGTGCTGTGCAGATCGATTTGAACTCTCCTGACGGCTTGACGCTTGAGGCCGTGCGCCAGCTGCTAGCCTCTGCCAGTGATGATGAGCACGCCCAATTGCGAGTGACCAAGGGCGGCATCGCTTACATTTCATCGGGCGTCGTGGGCGGCACCGACATCGACGGTCTCCTGTTTCGTCTGGAGACGTGGGCCAAAGGCTCCGGGTATGTGGGATTGGTCGCGGCCAGTGACGAAGTCTGGGTCATGCAGATTTTCAATGCGTTGAAAGGCAACTGGCCAACGCCACCGTTCGATTACATCGACATTTATTGAGCGCAGGTCATATAAAGTCACGATTGCGGGGTGAACGACCGGGAATGCTCAGGCAAACTCGCCGATTGTCCGGATCGAGGGCAGGGTGAAAGCGCTGCCTGTGAAACCAAACGCCAGATTGGCGGTCGCACGATCTCAGCTTAACTATTGAAAAAAGGAGGCTTCATGCCTTGGAAGCTCGCGTCATTGGGTACTTTGTTGGCCGCTAGCCTGCTGGCCGGTTGCAGTAGTACGTCCACCGAATCGGCAACAGACCCTGTCACGACGACTGATACCGGTCACAGCCGTTGCGAAGCAAAGGCTGCCGAATTCACCATTGGCAAAAAGGCTTCGCCCGAATTGCTCGAACAGGCGCGTGTCCGCGCCGGCGCGCAGAATGCCCGTATCCTCAAGCCTAACGATATGGTGACCCTGGAGTACCGTTCCGATCGCCTGAACCTGAACACCGATGACAAGCTGGTGATCACGCGCATCAACTGCGGCTGACAGCGTCAGGCTTTTGCTTCACCCATAAAAAACCCCGTCACATGGACGGGGTTTTTTTAGTGCGCCTGGAAATTACTCTGGGCGAACTTGAGCAGCTTGCATACCCTTTTGGCCTTTCTCAGCCACGAAGGAAACGGTCTGGCCTTCTTTCAGGCTTTTGAAACCGTCGCTTTCGATAGCTTTGAAGTGTACGAACAGGTCGTCACCGCCACCTTGAGGAGTGATGAAGCCGAAGCCTTTTTCATCGTTGAACCATTTAACGGTGCCGGTTTGGCGATTAGACATGGTGTATCTCCAAGAAACATATATTTTCAGTAGTACTGTGCTGCTCAGGCCAACTGGGCACACCGGGGTATCATAGTCGAAATGTTCGCTTTGGGAGCCCCCCGGACGTGCTGTTTGCCCTACAGTCACGCTTGCTTTGTTGCTTGATGTGGCTGAAAGCCCCGATTTAAAAGGCTTTCAGCCGAAAGTAAAGACGATAAAAAAAGCTGTAAAACCTGCATAAATTGTCGAAAAAAGTGGTTTTTACGACCTTTTCACCGTCGGAAAACCGAATGCGGGGTTCGTTCCGACTTATTTTTTGGTCGCATTACTGGCTTTGCATTTAGCGATCTGGCCCAGCGCTTTCTGTTGCAGTTCCGGGCTGGCTTTGTTGTCCATCAACGATTGAATGTCGCTGGCCGGGTACGACTTGATCGCATCGGCGCCACAAGCGCAGTGGGATTTTGCCGCGGCTGCACCGATCTGCGGAGTCGCTGCCTGGGTGCATTGAGCCATGTATTTCTCGCGCTCGCCCTTCGGCCAATCGGCATGGGCGGCCAGTGGCAGCAGCAGGACGATAGGGGCGACTACTGCGAACAAACGATTCAGACGCATGCTGGGATGCTCCTTGTGGGTCAATGTCTTGTTATCTGAGGGGTAAAACCGGGTTCAGTTCAGCACTCTGGCATAAAAACAGCTGATTTGCCCTTGCAGAAAAGCCGGCACCGCGACGACCGTTCATCTGTGCTAGCATGCCTCGCTCGGGCGTTTGCAGGCTCCGGATGACCTTCAGTCCCGGTGGCGGCAGATGTTCGAATAACCCTGATTTGAATCCCAGTCACTCTGGTTCGGTTTTCCGGTTGGCCGCAAGGCTCCTGCCGCTGTAAGGCAGGCGTTCGTCATTGAATGGCCTGGACCGGATCTTGTACTGGCTCATCCCAACCCACGTGACCTTTGGTAGGGGTCACCACTAGGAGAGGAGGCGCCATGCCAACTATTACTCTTCCCGACGGCAGTCAACGTTCATTCGATCACCCGGTTTCCGTAGCCGAGGTCGCCGCATCCATTGGTGCAGGTCTGGCCAAGGCCACCGTGGCCGGCAAGGTCGATGGCAAGCTGGTCGACGCCAGTGACATCATTAGCGCCGACGCGACGCTGCAAATCATTACGCCAAAGGATGAAGAGGGGCTGGAGATCATTCGCCACTCTTGCGCCCACCTGGTTGGTCACGCGGTCAAGCAGCTGTACCCGACGGCCAAAATGGTCATCGGCCCGGTCATCGACGAAGGTTTCTATTACGACATCGCCTTCGAACGTCCCTTCACTCCGGACGACCTGGCTGCCATCGAACAGCGCATGCAGCAGCTGATCGAAAAAGATTACGACGTGATCAAGAAAGTCACTCCGCGCGCCGAAGTGATCGAAGTGTTCAAGGCCCGCGGCGAAGACTACAAGCTGCGCCTGGTCGAGGACATGCCGAACGAACAGGCCATGGGCCTGTACTATCACGAAGAATACGTCGACATGTGCCGCGGTCCGCACGTGCCGAACACGCGTTTCCTGAAATCCTTCAAACTGACCAAGTTGTCCGGCGCCTACTGGCGCGGCGATGCCAAGAACGAGCAATTGCAGCGCGTTTACGGCACCGCGTGGGCTGACAAGAAGCAGCTGGCGGCTTACATCCAGCGCATCGAAGAAGCTGAAAAGCGCGATCACCGCAAGATCGGCAAGCGCCTGGGCCTGTTCCACACCCAGGAAGAGTCGCCGGGCATGGTGTTCTGGCACCCGAACGGCTGGACGTTGTACCAGGTGCTCGAGCAGTACATGCGCAAGGTTCAGCGCGACAACGGCTACCTGGAGATCAAGACTCCGCAAGTCGTTGACCGCAGCCTGTGGGAGAAATCCGGGCACTGGGCCAACTACGCCGACAACATGTTCACCACCCAGTCGGAAAACCGCGACTACGCCATCAAGCCGATGAACTGCCCTTGCCACGTGCAAGTGTTCAATCAGGGCCTGAAAAGCTACCGCGAGTTGCCGATGCGCCTAGCCGAATTCGGTGCCTGCCACCGTAACGAGCCATCGGGTGCGCTGCACGGCATCATGCGTGTGCGGGCGTTCACTCAGGATGACGCGCACATCTTCTGCACCGAAGAGCAGATGCAGGCCGAATCCGCCGCGTTCATCAAGCTGACCATGGATGTCTACGCCGACTTCGGCTTCAAAGATGTCGAGATGAAGCTGTCCACTCGTCCGGAAAAACGTGTCGGTTCCGACGAGCTGTGGGATCGCGCCGAAGCTGCACTGGCTGCAGCCCTTGACAGCGCTGGCTTGCCGTACGATTTGCAGCCGGGCGAAGGTGCGTTCTACGGTCCGAAGATCGAGTTCTCGCTGAAAGATTGCCTCGGTCGTGTCTGGCAGTGTGGTACCCTGCAGCTCGATTTTAACCTGCCTGTCCGTCTGGGAGCCGAATACGTCTCCGAAGACAACAGTCGCAAGCACCCGGTCATGTTGCACCGGGCGATCCTCGGATCCTTCGAACGTTTCGTCGGCATCCTGATCGAGCACTACGAGGGTGCATTCCCTGCGTGGCTGGCTCCGACCCAGGCAGTGATCATGAACATCACTGACAAACAGGCCGATTTTGCCGCCGAGGTTGAAAAAACTCTCAACGAAAGCGGATTTCGTGCCAAGTCTGACTTGAGAAATGAAAAGATCGGCTTTAAAATCCGCGAGCATACTTTGCTCAAGGTTCCCTATCTCTTGGTTATCGGAGATCGGGAGGTCGAGATGCAGACTGTCGCTGTGCGTACTCGTGAAGGTGCTGACCTGGGCTCGATGCCCGTCGCCCAGTTCGCTGAGTTTCTCGCGCAAGCGGTTTCCCGGCGTGGTCGCCCAGATTCGGAGTAATTATTATTAAGCGTGAAATGAGACAAGATAAACGAGCTGCACCGAAAGCCCCGATCAACGAGAATATCTCGGCACGCGAGGTTCGGTTAATTGGGGCTGAAGGTGAACAGCTTGGGATTGTGTCAATTGAAGACGCGCTTCTTAAGGCTGAAGAGGCCAAACTGGATTTGGTGGAAATTTCCGCCGATGCAGTACCCCCTGTTTGCAAACTGATGGACTACGGCAAATCGATCTTCGAGAAGAAGAAGCAGATTGCCGCGGCCAAGAAAAACCAGAAGCAGATTCAGGTTAAAGAAATCAAGTTTCGTCCAGGGACGGAGGAAGGGGATTACCAGGTAAAACTGCGCAACCTGGTACGTTTCCTGAGTGATGGGGACAGGGCCAAGGTATCCTTGCGATTCCGCGGCCGTGAGATGGCCCACCAGGAGCTGGGGATGGAACTCCTCAAGCGAGTTGAAGGTGACTTGCTCGAGTACGGTTCGGTCGAACAGCATCCTAAGATGGAAGGACGCCAGCTGATCATGGTCATCGCCCCGAAAAAGAAGAAGTAATCATCAGGGCACGGCAGGCCTTCTGATTATGTTTATCAACTGAATGCGGAGTATCCGAACATGCCAAAAATGAAAACGAAAAGTGGTGCTGCTAAGCGGTTTCTGAAAACTGCTAACGGTATCAAGCACAAGCACGCTTTCAAGAGCCACATCCTGACTAAAATGTCGACCAAGCGTAAGCGTCAACTGCGCGGTAGCAGCTTGCTGCATCCGTCTGACGTGGCAAAAGTCGAGCGCATGCTGCGCCTTCGTTAATTTTAGTCAAGAATAGAGGAAGTAACTCATGGCTCGTGTAAAGCGTGGCGTCATTGCCCGTAAACGTCACAAAAAAATTCTGAAACTTGCTAAAGGCTACTACGGCGCTCGCTCGCGCGTATTCCGTGTTGCCAAGCAAGCGGTAATCAAGGCAGGCCAATACGCCTACCGTGACCGTCGTCAGAAAAAACGTCAGTTCCGCGCTCTGTGGATCGCTCGTATCAACGCTGGTGCACGTATCAACGGTCTGTCCTACAGCCGTTTCATCGCCGGCCTGAAAAAAGCGTCCATCGAGATCGACCGTAAGGTTCTGGCTGATCTGGCAGTGAACGAAAAAGCGGCGTTTGCTGCGATTGTCGAGAAAGCTAAAGCCACCTTGGCTTAAGTACCCCCGACAGTCACCCGGCCTCACCTCTGTGGGGCCAGGTGTTAAACGTCATAAATAGGGGAAGAGCCTTCAAGCTCTTCCCCTATTTTGTATCTGGAGTCTGTACATGGAAAACCTGGATGCGCTCGTCTCTCAAGCACTAGAGGCTGTGCAAAGCGCTGAAGATATCAATGCCCTGGAGCAAATCCGGGTTCACTACCTTGGCAAAAAGGGTGAATTGACTCAGGTGATGAAGACCCTGGGGAATTTGCCGGCAGAAGAGCGTCCGCAAGTCGGCGCGCTGATCAACGTTGCCAAGGAGCGTGTCACAGAGGTTCTCAATGCCCGCAAGGCACTGTTTGAAGAGGCCGACCTGGCCGCCAAACTGTCTGCCGAGTCCATTGACGTGACCCTGCCTGGCCGTGGCCAGACCTCGGGTGGCCTGCATCCGGTTACTCGTACTCTGGAACGTATCGAACAGTTCTTCACCCATATTGGCTACGGCATCGCCGAAGGCCCTGAGGTCGAAGACGATTACCACAACTTCGAAGCGCTCAACATCCCAGGCCATCACCCGGCCCGGTCGATGCATGACACCTTCTATTTCAATGCCAACATGTTGCTGCGCACCCATACCTCGCCGGTACAGGTCCGCACCATGGAATCGAAACGGCCGCCGATCCGCATCGTCTGTCCAGGCCGTGTGTATCGCAGCGACTCCGATATCACTCACTCGCCGATGTTTCACCAGGTCGAAGGCCTGCTGGTCGATCGCGATATCAACTTCGCTGACCTGAAAGGCACCATCGAAGAGTTCCTGCGTGTGTTCTTCGAAAAAGAACTGGCCGTGCGCTTCCGTCCTTCGTACTTCCCGTTCACCGAGCCATCCGCTGAAGTCGACATGGAATGCGTGATGTGCAGCGGCAAAGGCTGCCGTGTCTGCAAGCAGACTGGCTGGCTGGAAGTCATGGGCTGCGGCATGGTTCACCCGAACGTGCTGCGCATGTCCGGGATCGACCCGGAAGAGTTTTCGGGCTTTGCCTTCGGCATGGGCGTTGAACGTCTGGCCATGCTGCGTTACGGCGTGAACGACTTGCGTCTGTTCTTCGACAACGACTTGCGGTTCCTCGCGCAATTTCGCTAGTCGTAACGAATTCTTAGGAGAGCAGGATGAAATTCAGTGAACAATGGCTGCGTGGCTGGGTAAGCCCGCAGGTAAGTCGCGACGAGCTGGTTGCTCGTCTGTCGATGGCCGGTCTTGAGGTCGATAGCGTTACGCCGGCCGCCGGTGAATTCGTTGGCGTAGTGGTGGGTGAGGTGTTGAGCACCGAGCAGCACCCGGACGCTGACAAGTTGCGTGTTTGCCAGGTCAGCAATGGCTCGGAGACTTTCCAGGTGGTGTGCGGTGCGCCAAACGTGCGCCCGGGCCTGAAGATCCCGTTCGCCATGATCGGTGCCGAACTGCCGGGCGACTTCAAAATCAAGAAAGCCAAGCTGCGTGGCGTTGAGTCCAACGGCATGCTGTGCTCGCAAGCCGAGCTGCAAATCGGCGAAGGCAATGATGGCCTGATGGAATTGCCGGCCGATGCGCCGGTGGGCCAGGACATCCGTGAATACCTGAGCCTGGACGACGCCAGCATCGAGGTCGACCTGACCCCGAACCGCGGCGATTGCCTGTCCCTGGCGGGTCTGGCCCGTGAAGTTGGCGCGCTGTACGCCGCTGAAGTCACCCGCCCGGTCATCGCCACCGTTCCAGCCGTGCACGACGAAGTGCGTTCGGTTGAAGTGCTCGCGCCAGCCGCTTGCCCGCGTTACCTGGGGCGTGTGATCCGTAACGTAGACCTGTCCAAACCTACGCCTCTGTGGATGGTCGAGCGTCTGCGTCGTGGCGATGTGCGCAGCATCGACGCTGCCGTCGACATCACCAATTACGTGATGCTGGAGCTGGGTCAACCGCTGCACGCGTTCGACCTCGCCGAAATCAATGGCGGCATCCGTGTGCGCATGGCCGAAGAAGGCGAGAAGCTGGTATTGCTCGACGGTCAGGAAGTCAGCCTGCGTAGCGATACGCTGGTGATCGCCGACCACACCCGTGCATTGGCTATCGCCGGCGTCATGGGTGGCGAGCACAGCGGCGTCAACACCGCGACCACTCGCGACATCTTCCTCGAAAGCGCGTTCTTCGATCAGATCGCTGTCGCTGGCAAGGCCCGTTCCTATGGCCTGCACACCGACGCTTCGCACCGCTACGAGCGTGGCGTGGACTGGCAACTGGCCCGTGAAGCCATGGAGCGCGCCACTGGCCTGCTGCTGGAAATCACCGGTGGCGAAGCCGGTCCGATCATCGAAACCGTCAGCGAACAGCATCTGCCGAAGATCGCACCGGTCACCCTGCGTGCCCAGCGCATCACCCAGATGCTGGGCATGGAAATGGAACCGGCCGAAGTCGAGCGTTTGCTCAACGGCTTGGGCCTCACCGTTTCGGCGGACGGGGCAGGGCAGTGGCGCGTTGAAGTGCCAAGCCATCGCTTCGATATCAGCCTCGAAGTTGACCTGATCGAAGAGCTGGCCCGTCTGTACGGCTACAACCGTCTGCCGGTTCGTTACCCGCAAGCCCGTCTGGCGCCGCAAGCCAAGGCTGAAGCGCGTAGCGACCTGCCTGAGCTGCGTCGTCTGCTGGTAGCCCGTGGTTATCAGGAAGCGATCACCTACAGCTTCATCGATCCGAAACAATTCGAGTTGTTTAATCCGGGTGTCGAGCCGCTGCTGCTGGCCAACCCGATTTCCAACGACATGGCGGCCATGCGCTCGTCCCTGTGGCCAGGTCTGGTCAAGGCGCTTCAGCACAACCTGAATCGTCAACAGGATCGCGTCCGTCTGTTCGAAAGCGGCCTGCGTTTCGTCGGTCAGCTGGAAGGTTTGAAGCAAGAGCCGATGCTGGCTGGCGTGGTGTGCGGCAGCCGTCTGCCGGAAGGCTGGGCGCAAGGTCGCGATGTCGTGGATTTCTTCGACGTCAAGGCTGACGTGGAAGCGGTACTGGGCTTCGCCGGTGCGCTGGACTCGTTCACGTTTGTGCCGGGCAAGCACCCAGCGCTGCACCCGGGTCAAACCGCGCGCATCGAACGCGAAGGTCGGCTGGTAGGTTTCGTGGGTGCGATTCACCCTGAATTGTCGAAAGCCCTCGGTCTCGATCGTCCGGTCTTCGTTTTCGAGCTGGTTCTGGCTGAAGTGGCGTTGGGCAAAATGCCTAAATTCCAGGAGTTATCGCGCTTTCCTGAAGTGCGTCGTGATCTCGCGTTGATTGCCGAAAAAGGCGTCGCGGCTAGCGCTGTACTGGACGTAATCCGTGAAAATGCAGGGGAATGGCTGACGGACCTCAGGCTATTTGACGTATATCAGGGTAAAGGCATTGATCCTGATAGAAAAAGCCTTGCAGTCGGCTTGACCTGGCAGCATCCATCGCGCACTCTTAATGACGATGAGGTGAATACCGCGACGCAAAACATCCTCACCTCGCTCGAACAAAGGTTGAACGCCACGTTAAGGAAGTGACGTATGGGGGCTCTGACGAAAGCTGAAATGGCGGAACGTCTGTATGAAGAGCTGGGCCTGAACAAACGGGAGGCCAAGGAATTGGTCGAACTGTTTTTTGAAGAAATCAGGCACGCTCTTGAAGACAACGAACAAGTCAAATTGTCCGGTTTCGGCAATTTCGACCTTCGGGACAAACGCCAGCGGCCCGGCCGCAATCCGAAAACGGGTGAAGAAATCCCAATCACGGCTCGCCGTGTGGTCACCTTTCGTCCAGGGCAGAAGTTGAAGGCCCGAGTTGAGGCTTATGCTGGAACCAAGTCATAACGACGAGCTACCCGTCATCCCAGGCAAACGCTACTTCACCATTGGTGAAGTCAGCGAGCTGTGTGCGGTAAAACCGCATGTGCTGCGCTATTGGGAGCAGGAGTTTCCTCAACTCAACCCCGTCAAACGACGCGGAAACCGCCGGTATTATCAGCGACAGGACGTGCTGATGATCCGGCAGATCCGCGCGCTTCTTTACGATCAAGGGTTCACCATCGGCGGCGCGCGCTTGCGTTTGTCCGGCGATGAAGCCAAAGACGACACCACTCAATACAAGCAGATGATTCGGCAGATGATTGCCGAACTGGAAGATGTGCTGGTGGTCCTCAAGAAATAAATTCATGCGTTTGAATACTTCCAGTTTTCAAACGCTTGCGATATATTCTTGACCGTCCTTCGAGATGAAGAACGGGTTTCACGCCTAGTCGGGGCGTAGCGCAGTCCGGTAGCGCACTAGCATGGGGTGCTAGGGGTCGAGTGTTCGAATCACTCCGTCCCGACCATATTTACTGAGTGAAATCAGACACTTAAGCCGATCAGTTAGATCGGCTTTTTTGTGCCTGCGCAAAACCCGCGCAAAACTTGCGCAAAACTACCCGGTGATTTCGCTGATATTCAGGTCCGGAATTGCCTCGGACCAGACGATTTCTTCGTGGTCCCGCTGGTAGTTTTTGGTCATGCCTTCGCTCGCATGTCCAGCGATCTTCTGCCCATCCTTTCCGGCTTTCTTGTACAGGTGCAGTGACAGCGCCCGTACTTCGTGGAAGCCCGGCATCTCCTCTTCCTTCCATCCCTTGTAGCATTCCGCCGCCTCCCGGGCGTCCTTGAACGCTCGAGTCAAATACCTTTCCTCAACCTTCGTCCAGTGGTCCTTGGTCTGCGCCTGTTTCTGTTTCAGGCGATCGGGCTTGCGGTGCACCAGGTATGGCGAGACAACATCGTCACGGCACCGACTGATGACTGCCTGGAGTTCCGGCGTCACCTGAAATCGAATCCATGCGGCGTCACTGACTTTGGCTGTTTTCTTCTGCACCACGTACAAGTACCCCTCTCGGACGCCGTCGAACCTCATGTCGAGGATGTCTGTCCGGCGCTGCGCGGTGATCAACGCCAAGTCGATCGCGTTCTGCAGCCAGGCTGGCGACTTCACCCTGATGGCCTTCAGCCCCTCGACGGTGTGACGCTTGCGCAGTTTCTTCTCGATGCGGTTGATCGTGCTCGCCGCCGGGTTGTCTGCGCAAAGTCCTTTGGAAGCGGCGTGGTTGAATATGTCTGTCAGCAGCGCACGGCACTGGTTCGCCGTGCGCGGCGTAAGTGCATCCAGCATTTCGGCGACCATGCGGATCGTAATCTGGTCGACAGCCTTGCCCTCGAATTGTTTACGGAAACGACGGAAGTGCACCGCGTACAAGCTAAGCGTGCCTTTGGCCAGCTCGCGCGGTGGCAGGACGTCTTTTTCATAAGTGTCGAGGAAGCCCGCGAACGACTCCGATGATACGGACATCACGGATCCGACCAAGTCGGCACCGCGCATGAACTCCAGATTCAATTGCTTGGCCGCGTCGATTGCCTTAATGCGATCAGCGCCGAACGGGAACCACTTGCCGTCGGTCGGACGCCGGTAGCGATATGTCGAGCGTCGCGCATCGAAGTACAGATTCTGCGGGAGGTTCTTATTCGCCTTATTCCGCGGCCGAGGGACCATCACGCAGCTCCTTTCAATACCATCGCCACCAAGTCGTTTCCGTCCGATCGGTTGAATGCCGTCCAGTCAACGTACCAGAGTTTTCCGATCTGCTCGCCGGGCACCATACCGTTGCGGATGTGATTGCGTATCGCTTGGGGGCAGGGAGGGGTTCCGTTTTCGCCCCAGCGCCGACGCTGAAACTCGCTGATCTTGATCAGTTCTCGCTTCATTGGATGCCTCGGGTTGATCTCTGATGCTGATTCATTTCGCCGGTGTCGTGTTTCGCTATGGACGGTTGGCTTTGACGAGTAGGGAATGCCTCTCCCTCCCACCTTCCTGGCTTGCCGCGTATTGCTCCGTGGTGTTCGTATCGGTGGGGTTTCTTGCTGGCGAAGAGTTTCTCGCAGGCCTTAAACAGTGCCTGTTCCCCCTCAATAGCTTTCAGGTCTTGGCCTGCCATCGAACCAACCTGAATCCAGCCCGACTTGTCGCGGCCATAGTTTTCAGTCTTGAACAGCCGGTAGCGGTTCCTGTGCCCGGTGTTGGGCGACGAGCTCTCCGTGTTCAAGTAGAAGTGGACGCTTCCTTGATGGATTTGCAGGATCGTTTTAGCCATTACGCACCTCTGCGCCAGGCACTGAACGAAGGTTTAGCAGCTTGATGCCGCAGGCCCTTGCTAGCTCTTGTAGATCCCTCACTGTGGTCTGGTCGCGCTTCATCGCCATGCCTAGGTCTATAAGGCGCTGGCCAAACTCCGCGAATTCGCTAGTTGGGGTCTGTGCTTGAGTACTCACTGTGCATCCTCTCGTGTTAAGGGTTGCCAACCACTCAGTTTCTCCAGGACGAGCAAAGGCCCGCCGCATTGTTGGCATTCGCACCATTTGGTGAAGGCTTTAGGTTTGCCATGAGGCAAAGGAGAATTGATGCGAAAATAGCAAACGCTAAATAAGCAGTCAATACAAATTGCTAAATGATATTTGACTATGCGGTGACAGAGCGGCAGGTGCAACGCGGTACTGCTCGTAGTGGCGATTCAATGGTGATAAATTTCCGGCGTTAGCAAGCTGTACGGACGAGAGGGGGACGCCTTGTTCTGGGTTCGGACGGCGGCAACAGCTTCACCAAGGTTCAATAGCGGCATGTGTCCCGGTGGGCGATGTATTCGCGCTGAAGCTGATGAAGCAATGCCCTGAAGAAGGGTTGATCAATGCCAAAGAAACGTCAGGAAAGCAAAGCAGCGACTGCTGCTGATATTGAGCGCTCCATCCAAGCCCTGAACAAAATGGCTGAACGCCTTTGGGGAGATGGTCGAGAGATCGAGGCGAAAGCTCTCCTTGATGCCTTAGATGCGTTAAACCGGGCGCTTGATCGGATCAGGATTGGCGAAAGTCGCAGGGTTCTTCATTGAAGACCGTTATGGATCTGGAACGAGAGTTGATGGCATGGCGCACTCTCTTCAATACCAGATAACCGAATCCGTTCGAGTCGTTGAGATCGAGGTGGGAAAGCTTCTCGATCTGGCTGCAACGCTTCGAGACGATGGGAATGATGACTTGGCTTCGGCCGTATCAATCCAAGCGCACAGGCTTCTTGAGGCAGCGGTAGCGCTGAGAATCGCAATGGCAGGCTGACTGCTTACGCCGACGAGATCAGCCGGTGCGATAATTAGGAAATTCATATAAATGACAGATCTAATACAAGGACTCGATGGTCCCAGAACAGCCCAGCAGGAGTTGTTCTACGACTTGGAGGACCTGGCCTCGGTAATCCGGTGGTCGATCATTGAGCTGAGCGACCTGGCCAGTCGCACCAAGGCTCCTCTCGACTCGCTCAATCTGTCGAAGTTGTGCGCGCTGCTTACAGCGGAACAGGAAAAGGTTCGCCGCCACGCCGATGAGGTGAAGGCGGGAAGGATTGTTCGGGGAAAGGCTGAGTAGGTGGTTCGTCAGGGTTTTTATATTTTTTCAACGCGCGCTAGACGCAATAACAAATGGACTTGGAAGCATGGCTAAGCCTGGGCAAATACCGTACGCCGACGCGATTCACGCTATTGCCCTCGGCAAAGAGTGGTCCGGCGGCGGCAGCCTGAAATGGATAGTCAAAGGTCCCGAGGGCTTTCCTGACCATCATAAATGTCGTGCAAACATATCCATTAACGGGGTCATACAGGAAGGCTACTTTGTAGACATCTTCCACAAGAAAAGCATGATTGACGGCATACCTGACAAGGTTTCCATTGCGCTGATCGTCAATAGCGCGAGGATTCTTGCCCTAGATGAAAACGGCCCTTCGCAGCATGCCAATACCGTCGGCAAGGGCCACTCTTTTTATCAGCAGATTGCCGACCATCCTCATCTCCATGTCCCTACCGCCGAGTCATCTGCTGGCTACGCTGAGCCACTGAAGCGTACGTCTATCGAAGATTTATGGCAGGTGTTCCTAGACCGTGCCAATATCAACAACGCCCCACCGTTCAATTTTCCACAGAAAGACAGCCAGATGGACCTCCTATGAACTGTGCCCAGATCAGCACTCAGCTTGGCTTTCAATGCAGCTCGATCAGAGAAGGACTTACCTATGTCCAGTCTCCGCTGACGCTTGCGTTTGACGGCCTGTTGATCGGCGCCTTTGTCCAAGACATTGGGCGGGGGCTGGTGCGCATTTCTGATAACGCTGACATTCTGTTTACAGCTATGACTCATGGCATGACGCCAAACGCCAAGCGAGCAAAACGTTTTAGCGCTATCGCTCAAGAAAGCGGAATCTCGCTTTCGGATAACGGCGAGTTGTACACAACGTGTCCCGAGGGTCAGGCAGGATTTTACATCGCACGTTTTATCGAAGCCGCCTCCCGGATAGGGAATGCTTGCGATGACCAGCTAATTATTCCTGTATCTAAATTTGAGAAGACAGTCGGAAGAGCGCTGACCACAGGATTCAGCAAGAGGTTCAAGCGAAGCTTTGCGTTGGTGGGGGCGAGCGGGCACCAACTTGTATTCCCGTTCGTTATTGATCCAGGGACGCCGCAGCAGCGGATAATACAAACGATTTCGTCTGGGAAAAGCGGCAAGCCAAGTTGGGGGTCGGTGTATGGCGCCATAGGAAAAATGGGTGATCTGAAAAACTCCGGGGACAAAACCCGTCGTATTGTTGTGATGCAAGACGGAGACCCCGACACCGTTCAGCAGGCCACCATAGCTCTTGCGCAGACAGCTTCAATCATCATTTATAAGAGCGATGCAAGCCTGATTGAGGCACTAAAAGCCGCTTAATTAAAGCCCGGCTCAGCGCCGGGCTTTTTGTCTACTCAGCCCCGTCCAACCAGTGTCAGGCTGCCACCATTTACATCCCGCTCCCGGCTACTAGGATTAGGTCCTTCTCGTTGGTTTACGGATAAGCGAATGGACACCCTAAGCAAAATGGAAATCGAGGCG
This sequence comes from Pseudomonas sp. NFX71, assembly GCF_048079215.1. NCBI lineage: Bacteria > Pseudomonadati > Pseudomonadota > Gammaproteobacteria > Pseudomonadales > Pseudomonadaceae > Pseudomonas > Pseudomonas sp. NFX71. The sequence continues at coordinate 4,203,464 of NZ_CP182230.1, forward strand.
GCCCTCGCAAGCCGACTGCCTAACTGCGCGATTTCCTGCACGATTAACCCGGATAGCGGCCTTTCCATCGACATCATCGGTCCACATTCCCACCAATTCACGATCATCAACATCAATCGGCTTCAGTATCACGGAGAAGCGGGAATCAACAGACTCGTTCGGGAGATCCTGGAAGAGATGGTGATCACCCGGAAGTCCTCCAATTTTTGACACAGCATTGCGGTTGCCATTAAGCCACCACGCTCTACACCCCACAGATCGCGTCTTCGACGGCGCGCGCATATGTTGCCGTCGCCACCTCTATCAAGGTCTTGCGTTCTTCTGGGTCAATAATTTCTTTCTCCCGAAAATAGTCAGCAAGCCGAAGTAGTTCTTCGTATTGCTCCTGCGCATTCATCCGATCTTCGGGGTTCGTCAGTAACTCATACCAAGCGTGAAGCGCGTTCGCTTTCGCGTCATCGTACATGGCCCTTCTCCGAGGAGTTTTTCGGTAGAGACCACCATGCCTTAGAGGTTTCGTTGCTGGCGACGGGTGGCATAGGCACGGCGCCGGGCATTTTCGTTCTGGCGTTCACGGGCTGATGGTGGCTGTACGCCATGGTAGAGTTGGAGATCAATCCTGGAGGGAACCATATGCGATTAACTGTTATCGCCTCATTGGCTGCATTAGCGTTGTCTGGCTGTGTGCCGCCTCAGCGTATTGATGCGGCACGTCTTGCGCAGCGACCTGGCCCAGAAACATTTAGCTTGTTGAGCAGCAACCCTTTAAATGGCTCGGCTACAGAAGTCGAAAACGGACTTTCCCTGATCGACAAAATCACAGCAGGGGGTGGTGAAAAAAATGAATATGAGTCGAGCGGCGAATACAACCGCAGGATTTCCGAGCTAATACCTGAGGCCCTTTCTTTTCAGTTAAAACTGGACAGGTCTTTGATTAGTTATGATGCCGATACTGGTCTGCTGGCAGTCAGCGTGGCGCTTGATGATGCGGCAAACAAAGGGTATCAAGGGTCTGGCAGCTCTGCCGGGGCACAAAAAACATATCCCGCGCTTTTGATGGGTGGGAGTGTAAAAATAAACGGCCAGTATCAAGGGCAAAATGCATTCGGGGCTTCGGCAACGGTTAGCCAGGTCAGTGCAAAAAAGGTCTTTGTTGTCTTGGGAGAAGTCTCAGGCTCCATTGGAGTCGTGTCTAACATCAGCGGAAAAGCTGCGATTCCATCGGCAACCATGAAGTCTATCGCGAACGATCTTGCGCTCCGAATAGACGGGCGCTCCGCTGCGCCTTATTTCACAACATCAGCTGATTTTCAAGAAGCTACTATCTACACCAAGCAACAGACCTCTTCCCGGCTGTACTTCCTAAGACTCGACCCCGTTAGAGTTTCGCTAATCAACACCAAGACCGGGGCTGTTTATGCTGGGGATATCAAGATGACTGTTACCAGATACTAGTCAGCCATCAGCGTCTCGAAAGCCCGCCAGACGCGGGGTTTCTATCGCCTGCGCTTAGCTCAAGCTTCGGCGCTGATCTGGGTGGCAAGGGGGAGGGCGGCCGCAATCTCGTCCATCGTCGCCTTGTCTCGGTCGAAGTAGGCGGCGCCTGTACGTGTAATCGCAAGCTGATGATCCCCAATCTCGACAACGTCCACCAAAGCAAAGAGAGAGATCAGGGCTAGACCTTCGGCTCTACCGATCTCTGTCGCTGGCCACTCACTTCCCTCATCCAGCATGGCAGCAAATTCCTTGGCTTCTTCTAGCGTGTTGAATAGCTCCAGAATTTCCGTCGACCAAGTTTTACTGCGGTCGCGATACGCTACCGTCTCTGGTGACCCTGGACTCCCGAGATAATAGGCATGCCGGTTTGCGAGAGCTTGGGTGTCCGGATGGTTGGGCCCGCGCCGAATTATCCAGGCGCCGTTAGGGCCCTTCGCGCTTACATGTGGAATCAGGACGTACTGCTTGATGGTGGGTTCATCATCGAAGGCGTTGTACGGCAAGACTGGGCGCCCCAGATGCAACGCTGTCGCCCCGCAGTCCAACTTTACGCGATAGCTGTCCGACGATTCCCATATCCCGAAGCGCTCGTGTTTTTTCATCAGCCGAATGATCGCGGGTATCAGCACCTGCGATTTCTTCGCCATCATGGGGGCAATCCGAAGGAGCTTTCTATCCCGTTCGCTGATTTCTTCTGGCGGTACCGGCTCGAGGTCCGCCGGGGTGAACTCTACGAACTCCCACTCAAGTAGGCCTTCTTTTTCCTGGGCTGCTAACCACTGCAGACGCTCCGGTTCCATGTACAGCTGGTCCGGTCGTAATGGGATCGAGTCCGTCTCGCGTGCTGCGCGGCCGGCGCTGCTGACAGGCTTAATTGAATCGATCGCCGCTTCCCAATCGCAGCCTGGCTCGGTCCAGATCGGTATTGCGTCAGGGAACACCACGCCCGACGTGCTGTTCTCTGGAGTCCCAAAGTAGTAGCTGACGTACGGAAGGGTGCTAAAGAACGTCTTCGTCATAGTGCGGGGCGCAGGATGACTCCCTTCAATGAGGTTGTACTCAAGGACAAGGTCCAAATCTCCGCAAGTCATCGCACCGCGGGCGTACGATCCCACAACCCACAGCGAAGTTAACTGCACCTGGGACTTCGCTGGTTTATTGAAGAAGTCTTTGTGAGCGATGGTGCGGATCGATGCTTCGTCCAGCCTTTGGCAGATCCGCTCCAGCTTCTTGGTGAAGGACTCGCGGGGATAACGCTTTTCGAGTGCTGCCATGCTCTTGTCTCTCCACGCAAGGTGAGGAGAGCGACCGTATCATTCATGGTAGCTAAATCACCATTAGCAACAGGTACTGAGAGACGGTTTTCATGACGCATAAAAAGCCCGCTCAATTACGGGCATGTGATTCTACGAGTCCTAGTAGCTTTGATCCAAATTCATAGATGCTTGGTAAACGGTTTCCAGTGGGTGATCACGGCAATATTTATCGACGAAGGCCGTCAATGTCTCTCCATCCGGTTGCTTCTTCATGCTCGTTTCACTATCCATAAATCGTTGAGTGTTGGTTCCACTCAAGTAGCCCTGTATCCATGTTACAACCATGGCGTCAGATATCTCCTTATTGACTGAAGGGGGTCTTAGGTACTGGCCGCACGATAGGGCGCCCACACCAGCGATCGCGAATTTTGGCTCAGCCAGGGATGTATTCGAGTAAACGAACGCGAATGTGACTGCTAGTGCGATGGCTGAGTTTTTTGTTTTATGCGCATGCGCCACGGAATTTCTCCTTGTTTTAACAGCTCTATCCATCAGGTTTCAGAAAAACGTACTTAAGCCTAGCGCATCCCTGGCGGCACGCTCCGCTTCGTATGACCACGTCTCATCTATTACATTTTGCTAACTGGCGATAGACTGGATGCTATTTTTTTGCAGTCCAGGATTTCATATGAGTGACTCGTTCGATGAGACTAGAGCCCTATTTATAGAAAAAGCTAAAGAGTTTGGGGCTGAGCCAGATGAGGTAATATTTGGTGGTGATGATTTTGTGAGTATGCAAAATCATATTGTTGGGGTATTGGCGTCGATTTCAGCGGTAGGCCTCTCGAGGAAGGTTAAATCTGTAGAAAGTTTGTTTGATCTAGCTGCGGATTTGGGAGCGGTTGTTTTAGGGCCGTTATTGCAGCTTCAAAATTACTTTGATAACACTTCCAATAAATGTATGGCTGAACAGAAGGCGCTCACAGAACTTTTATTCAATATATCTCACTTGTTTTTCATCCCTAGTGGAAATTTACGAAATCGATATAGGGTCGAAAGCTCAGCGTTCAATTCTTCCTTAGGTTTTGTTAATGAGTTGAAAGAGGCTATTAGAGAACGGGCACAAACGATTGCAGATGAAAAGTGGAAATCAGATGCGAAAAAGAAGGAATACCCCCGAGTATCAGACATGGCTCTCTATGTTAAGGGACGATTAGAAAGTGAGGGCTGGTCAGACGATTTGCCCAAAACCATCGAAACAATCAAAGGCTGGCTAAGGCCAGTGGCTCCAGCTTACGCGAAGCAACCAGGCCGCTCTCCTAAATCATCCTGAGCGCTACGCTCAAGGGGTTTTACGCCCGTGTAAACCCCTGTTAACGGGGCGTTGACGATGTTTTCCTCTGCATTTCTATCGAGTCCAATGAAGGCTCACTCCGATCAGAGGCTTCCCAATTGGAAAGAAACGAAAGCGCATCGCAATGTGAAGCTGAGCACTGGCTGGGAACGAATCACGGCATTAAATCGAAGCTGCTTTGGCGGGGCAGCAGTGGATTGCCAGCAATCCTTTTATTATGTGCTCCCGCAAGCCAAGAAACAGACATTTGGGCCAAACATATTAAAAAGAACGTGCCCTATGGTGTTCGATTAAGATTTAGCGTTGGTGTTTCTGATCCTGATCGCCGTCCTCGTCAAGAGCGTCAATTCGATCCAATAAGCCTGGCGATTCTGCTTCTATCATCTTGCGCATCTCAGGATCTTTTGAGCGCTCCCTCAAACCTACCATTGTCAGCTTACGCACGAGCTCTTCAGTGGTGATTCCGAGACCAGCAGCTGCGGTGTCGAGGTATTGAGCCTCATCAGATGAAAATTCAATTTCGATTTCGTGAGTAGTTTTCCTAAGCTCAGGCATCAAATCGTACGCATCCATTTTTAAGACGCGAGCCAACTTTAGGGCACCACCGAGACGTGGCTTAGATCGGCCAGCTTCATACCGCACGATTTGCGGAAGGCTAATACCGCTCTTTTCCGAGAGATCTTTTTGGGTCAATCCTGCCTCAGATCTGGCCCACAAAAGGCGCTCCGCGAAGGGTCTGAAGTCGGTCATTAGGGATGGCTGCCTTTCGATTGTTGAGTTTCATATCACTATAACAGACAAGAAATGACGTTCGATGATCGGTATTGACAGGTGATCATAAGAGGTATCAAATGATCATAAGTGATCACAAAAAAGGTTCGGAGGTGGAAAATGAAGCAAGAGAAAAGACCGCTGCTCATCCGATTGCCAGCGCAGATAAGGGAGTGGCTGGATGCGAAATCAGAGGAGAACGGGAGGTCAGCGAACGGGGAGGTGGTTTTCCGGTTGAGGAAAATGATGGAGCAGGAGCTAGTGCATGAAAATCAACAGGCATGAAAAAGCCCCAAGCGCGCCAACGCTTGAGGCCTATGAAGCAGTGAACATTTCTGAGGACATTCACATGAAGCAGGATACGGCATCACAAGAAAAACTCAATGCTGGCGGTATCAGGATGCCGGTCACGGTGGAGTTGTCTTTCACGATTTGTAATCCCAACCAAGACCACCTGCTTGCTGTCCGTCCTGGGATCCCAGTAACCGATGCCCTTGAGGAGGCGTCCTGCATTCTTAGTGAGTTGAAATCCTCACTTGAGGCAGCGGCCATGGGGATGGACGGAATCACGCCTAATCAAGCTTGGCTCCTGTTTCGGGCTGCGAATACAGCGAAGGTTATTGTCGACTCTACGCATGCAGGCTTGGAGAGAGCGCAATGAACATTTCCTTTAGTCAGCAGGGGCAGAATGGCATCGCGGCACATTTTCAGATTCAACAAGATATGTCGCGGACCACAATGTCCTCTCGTGAGATTGCCGATTTGGTTGGCTCTCGTCATGACAAGGTCAAGCAATCCATCGAGCGCCTTGTTGAGCGTGGCGTAATCGTCCAACCCCCAATGGGGAGTGAACAGTTTCGCGATTCGATCGGCCGGCCTCGGGATGAATCCGTCTACCAGGTCTGCAAGCGCGATAGCTTCGTCGTCGTCGCCCAACTCAGCCCGGAGTTTACGGCTCGCCTGGTTGATCGCTGGCAGGAACTGGAACAGCAAGTTGCTAAGCCAGCCTTCGACTACGCTGCGGCACTGAGCGATCCCCGCACACTCCTGGCGCTGCTTACCGAAAACGTGACTAAGGTCGTCGCGTTGGAGGCGGATAACACGGAGCTGACCAAAGAGAACCATCTGCTGGAAGTGAAGGTGGAGCAGGACGCGCCGAAGGTGGCGTTCCACGACATGGTCGCGGTTTCGCACAAGACGTACAACGCAGCTCAAGCTGCGAAGATCATCGGCACTGGCCGCACAAGGCTATTGCAGTTCATGCGGCAGAAGGGATGGGTGACCAGGAACAACGAGCCGTACCAAGCGAAGATCGAGGCAGGTTTGCTCGATGTAAAACTGGGCACCTTTGAGCATCCAATCGACGGCACGATCCCGACGTGCTCGACGCTGATCACCGGCAAGGGACTGACCAAGCTGCAGGCTATGTGGCAGGACAGGGAAGAGGACTTGCTGAAGTAGTTGAGAGCCCGGCCTAGCGCCGGGCTTTTGCTATCTGGGGTTTATGGCTTTTCGGAGTTGGCTTTCTCAAGCAGTCCCGCGATGCCTTCCAGCAACACCAGGTCCGACTCTTTCAGCTTCCCCTTAGCCGCGGCTCTGGCCAGCTTATCGATGATGGCAATCGCTCTGGGCGAGGCGGCCCCTAACATCGCTTGGTATGCAGGCGACTGCTCACGTACGACTTCATGACGGGTGAACTCACCCTCAATGACGTTCGAACCGTAGCCGCCCGGGTTTACCAGTACGCCAGGCGCCAAGCCGATTTTCTGCTCAAGGTTGAGCGCAGCTTTCTCGCCGAGGCCTCGATGCCCATTGAGGATCTGGGACAAATAGGAAGCGTCCAGATCGTGCTGGTCGGCGAAATCTTTCTGGCTGAGTGGGCCGATTACGCGCCGCAGCGCTTCGACCCGAAGAGTTTTCATATCCATAGGCGAATAGTGATCCTGCGTTAGCAAACAGTAAATTATAAATTGCTATTGCTATGTAAATTAGCATTATGTAATCTGAGCTTCTTTCGGAGATCAACATGACGCTACTCGACCTCATCCGCTCCTTGGAGCCGGCCCAACTGGATGCTCTAGCGGAGCGAAGCGGAACCAGTGTCGGCAACCTCAAACAGATTGCTTACGGGTATCGCCTGGCTGGTCCTGGGCTCGCCATCAATCTTGATCGCGAGTCGGGGAGGGCGGTGACGTGTGAAGAGCTGCGTCCTGATATCGACTGGGCTTATCTGCGTAATTCATCCACCAGCTCCGAGCAATCTGCCGCCTGATCCGATGAGCAAAGTTTCGCTCATTGCTAAGACGTGCTGCCACGACAACCGCCAAGAGGTTTCCCGAATGGAACAAGTACATCGCGCAATCCATGAGGCAGTGCTTGATGCCGGGCCAAAACAACTGGCTCACCTGATGGGCATGAGCCACACCGCGCTGCTCAACCGCAGCAACCCGAATGACGACTCGCACCGGCTGAACCTGGAGCAATTCCTTCAAATTCTGGTGCACAGCAAGAACCCTGAACCATTGCAGTTATTGGCGAGTGCATTGGGGTACGAGTTGGTGCCACTGGTGAAGCCGGAGGGGAAAAGCCTGGTTCAAGCGCTGGTGCACATGGCTGCTGAAACTGGAGATGTTTCTCGTGCAGTTCATGACGCCATGGCAGATGGCCGCGTAACGCAGATCGAGAAGGCCGGCATCCAGAAAGAAATCAGCCATGTGCGGCAGAGCTTGTTGGTGCTGGAAGAGTCGGTAAAGGCGGCGTGAACACGCTGCCAGGCAAGGACTTGCATTATTTCAAACGGGTGGATGATGAAATTTGCCCGGTGCAGAAAGCAACAAACCCGGCGGGAACCGGGTTTATCAAATCGTCCTGTGCAACCAGGACAACACATCTCGTAGAGGTATTAATCATGGCACACGCAATTGGTGGTGAACAAGCTCGTCGGTTGATGTTGATCAACTATCCGCTGATTCGTACGCGCGACGACCTGAGTTTTACAGCTCGTGACGTTCAGGGGCGCATGGTCAATTGGCCCCGGACCAACCCTGGCGTCGCTGCTGACTGGAAAAAGGGCATGTCTTTCTTCGATCAAGAAGTCAGCGCATTGGCGGCGTTTGACGAAACCGAAGCGTTCCATGCGATTCAGTTCGCAATCATGGATATGGGCGGTCGCTACACGAACCTTGAAATTGGTTTTGCTGAGCGAGTTGCTGCAGCTGCAGTGTTGGGCTTGCGCGCAATGCGAGACGGTGCATCTGAATTTGTTCCTGTCGATCGGGAGGACAACTAATGGGCCGATCAATCGAACCCACAGTGATCGACGAAGCCTACATGGAACGTTTCGCTGACGACGCGCTTGCGTATAACGCTTGGGAAGGTGCCGATTTGGCGCAGGAGATCTTGTTCGACGAGGCATCGGACGCGGATAGCTTGAGCGATGCGAAATTCGAGGTAGCTCAAGCAGTCATGGCTTTGCGAGTCCTCGTCCGGCGGATGACTGGGATGGACGCCGACGAGCTCCGCAAGGCCATCTTCGAGCGGCGCCTGGAGCATGTCATGCGACTCGATGGTGATGCGCCAGTGACCGCGCAACTACCGGATGGGGAGACTCTTCAATGAGAACTCTACAGGTGCCGCATGTGGAGTCTTCCACGGCCTGCAAAATCGCCGGCCCTTGGCCGACCTATGCCAGCTTCCGAAATCTCCCTGAGCGTGAACGCTGGGTGCTTTACGGAAGTGCCAAGGCGTACCGGCAGGCTCTGGAGGATCAGGGATTCGTCATGGCCGAGTCTTACGACGCTTTCATCAAGCGTGTCACGGACGAGATGGAGCTCTGACGTATGAGCATTCAGTCAATGGTTTGGGCTCTAGAGCAGCGATTGGTAGAGGAGTCCACTGCACGCCACGTTCTCCTTTGTCTCGCCAACTATGCCGACAAGAACGGTAAAGGGGCATTCCCCTCTACGAATAGCTTAAGCGATGACACTGGCCTGGCCGTGCGGACGGTCAAGTACAAGCTTGAGGCGCTTGAGGCACTTGGTGCGATTCGCCGCGGCAATCAAGCGATCGCGGCAGCCTATATCGACAGACACGATCGTCGTCCGGTGGTCTACGACATGGCCGTGGAGCGGGGTGCACCAGATGCACCCCGTTACGAACGGGGTGCAAATGAAGACGAAACGGGGTGCAACTCACAACAGAACGACGTGCAAATGGCGACAGAACGGGGTGCACCACATGCACCCAATCCTTCATCTATCCGTCAACTACCCGTTAATAAACCAAAAGAAGGCGCAGGCAAGCCTGCTGGCGCTCATCCGAAGGGAAAGTCGAGCAAGTTCGATCCACTAGCTGCCAAACCGGAGAACGCATCGATCGAGTCCTGGGTTGGGTTCTGCGAAATGCGTAAATCCAAACGCAAGGATTTGACCGAGCGCGCCTGTCAGTTGATCTCGAAGAAGCTGGCTAACCACCCCGATCCTGATGTTGTCCTGGATAACTCCACCACAAATTCGTGGAGCGATATCTACCCGGATTCGGTACTGCCTGGAACTAGCGCAAAAACCGGGAAAACATCAGCCTTTCACGGTCTGCCTAACCATACGCACGAGATGTATCCGGAGGTGAAGAATGGCCCGAACTTCTAATTTTTGCAGACCGCCTCGTGCCCGGTTCTTTGACCTCGAATGCCCGCTGCATGGTTCGGTGAGTAGTTCCGAGATCGAGCAGTTCGGCGGTTCCGTGTTGCCACGTGGTTGCAAACATTGCCACTGGGAAGCATTGAACACCGCGCCGATCGAAAGTGACGCGCACCTCAAGGCGCGAGGCCGGAAGAAGGCTGAAGAGCTCAATAAACTGCTTGTCGGCTCCGGGATTACACCGCGGTTCAGCAACTGCACCTTCAGCAGTTACAGAACCACTGGCGGCGTAGACGGTATGGCAAAGGCGCTGAAAATCTGCTCGGAGTACGTTGCTCAGTTCGGAGAAAATTATGACGCCGGTCGTTCGTTGATTCTCTCGGGAAACGTAGGCAACGGAAAGACGCATCTGGCTTGCGCAATGGTTCAGGAGGTTATTCGGGAGCATGGGGCCCAGGCGGTTATCGTGTCCGCTGCTGAAATCATTCGGGTCTTCAAAGGGGCGATGGATCGGAGTGCTGAATACACCGACAAAGACGTACTCAATGAACTGGCGAGTTTCGACCTTCTGGTGATCGATGAGGTAGGGGCCCAGGCTGGCAGTGCTTACGAACTGGGGATTCTTCATGAGGTGATCGACCGGCGTTATCAGTTCGTTCTGCCTACTGTAGTGGTCTCCAATCTGATGGCTGCGGACTTGGGGCGTTACATCGGCGATCGAGCGTTGGATCGTTTGAGGGAGAGTGGCGGGCAGGCGGTGGGATTTAGCTGGGCCTCAGCTCGAGGTGCTGTATGAGCCGAGAACTTTTTAGCATCGAGGCAGAGCACGGGGTGTTGGGGGCGCTGTTGCAAGACGAATCGCTTTTCGATGAGTTGACCGCCCGCGTCGCTACTAGGGATTTCAGCGATCTTGAAAACGCGGCTATGTACCAGGCAATTCTCGATACTCACGCGAGTGGCCAGCCGATCGACGTTGTTACTGTCGGAGTATGTCGACCCGCTTTACCGAGCGGGTACAGCACCTTCGCCTATGCCGCAGAGATCGCCAAGAACGTACCCAGTGTCGCGAACTGGAAAGCTTACGCCAGAGTCGTGCTGGAGCGTTCGGCACTGCGCAAGGTAGTGGAGGTCGCCGAGATCATCCGTGACAGCGCGAATGAAGACCGACCAGTAGTGGAGATCATAGCGCTGGCTCAGCAAGCCACAGCAGACCTGCGCGAGCTTGGAGATGGTGAGCCAAAGTACCAGCGTCTTGACCACATGATGGGCCGAGCAGCAGAGGTCGTCGACGACAAATTGAACCACCGCCTCCCGACTTGGCCATCAACAAGCCTTTCGGCACTCGACAATTTAATGCAGGGGGTCAGACCGAAAAAGGTCACGGTGATAGCGGGTCTCCCTGGGAGTGGCAAAACAACCCTGGCGCTGCAAATCGCACAGCACAATGCTTGCGTCGCACGTAAGCCGTGGCTTGTGTTTTCAATCGAGATGCCCGGAGAGGAGCTTGGACTCCGAGCTATTGCTTCACTTGGCGGTGTCGACCTACGGCGGCTCGATAACCCAGAAAAAATGGAAGATGACGACTGGGCCAGAATGGTTGGCGCGGTAGCCAAGGCGAGGGGGGCACCGCTGTTCATTTGCGATGATCCCGTACAAACCCCTGCGAGCATTCGATCGACGGCAAGGCAATGTCAGCGAGAGCATGGATTGGCAGGAATCGTTGTCGATTACCTGGGATTGATTCAGTCGGAAAGAAAGGGGCGGAGTCGAACGGAAGAGGTTGGTGCTATCAGCAAATCCCTTCTGCGGCTTGCGAAGGAGCTTGACGTCCCTGTGCTGGAGTTGGCGCAGCTAAACCGTGACTCAACTAAGCGTGTCGGAAAGAAACCTCAGTCCAGTGATTTACGCGATTCGGGCGAGATCGAGGCTGACGCCAGCTGCATCATCATGGTTCATCGCGATATGGACACGGAGGAAGGGCAAAACGGTGTCACCGAGCTTTTGATGACCAAATGTCGTCACGCCAAAGTTGGCAGCTGCATCGTCCAACAGCAGGGTGAGTTTGGCCGGTTTGTGAACTTTGCGGGGAATCCATATCCGTCCAGCGAAGAGGTCGAGATGAAACGTCCCTTCGCTGGTAAGTACAAAGGGGGAGCCAAATGAACAACCGAGTAACTGCAATGCTGCCGCGCAAAAGCATGAGTGATCTTGAGCGTCGTTTCTTGAAGATCGCAGGTGAAGAGTTATCGAAGGTCAAAGTTGGCGGCCCCAGCGCGCTGGCGTGCTTGCTTGACATGGTCGCCTCCTGGCATGGCATGCGGGCCGAAGTCGGATTTCACGATTTCGGTCAACGTTGGCTGATTGAGGGCAACGCCAAGAACAAACCTGCAGATCGGTTGTTGCGCGACCTGTTCGGTTTGAGTGATCCAGACCCGAGGAAAGCCGCATGAAAAAGCGAACGTACATCGGTAAAGCCTTGGGGGATACCGAGTGGCTGTTGGAACAGTGGGGCTATTGGCGGATGGATGGAATGGGCGTGCCGCGGTACGTATCGCCGCTTTATGCGCTGATTCGCGACAACACCCCGTGCGAGGGAGGCGTGAAGGAATACTCGCTGACCGATGATCTCGCACTGGTGTTGGATGGGGCTGTCGCACGCTTGATCAATCGTGATGATCAGATGGGAAATTTCATCTGGCTCTATTTCGGCGCCAAGTGGCCAGCCTTACGAATTGCCAGAGAAAACGGCATTGGCGAAGCGAAGGCGAGGGAGGTAATCAAAGCGGGAGTTGCCTGGGTTGACTGTGCTTTGGAAGGAATTCGCGAGGCGGCTTAAAAAAGTCTTTCCACGCGGATAACGACCTGTTTTCATGGCACGGTGTTCAGCTGTTTCAGCGCGACACCACAGAGAAAGCCCGGCCATTGCGTCGGGCTTTTTGTTTTCTGGCTGTATGATTCTCGCTTTCACTCAAGGAAAGTAGAGATGACTGTCACATACACGCTAACCCTGATTGCAGCGTCAGCTATCAACGATGACGTAAGCCTGCTGGCCGGGCATAAGAATCTGTGGAGAGTGGATTGCCAAGGAAAGCTTGTCGCCTATTGCGTAGACAAGAGCTTTGCAGATCGCATTGCGGAAGAGGACATGTATCGTCCAACGATCGCCGGAACAGGCAATCTGTTTGCTTACCCTTCGACTGATGCTCCGGTCGCCCTGTGCATTGGTACGGTCAACCTGGCGCTGATGCAGTCCGAGTAGTCCACATACTGCTTACCAAGCCCCGCCATTGAGCCGGGCTTTTTGTTTTCTTGGTGTTGGTGTATAGATCGCTTTCTATTATTCCAGTGGCAAGGAGCTATCAGTGACAGACGCTCAAGTAAAAACGCAGCTTGAAAAGCTTCGAGAGCAGTTTGGTGACGATATCTACACCAAAACGAAGTGGGAAGGTCGTCAGAATGACTGGCTCATTCAGTGGTTTGCAAAATTTGTAAATACCACCAGTATTGGAGTTCCTTTGACTTTTACCGTCGGTGGAAATCTGATTTCGGGGCACCTGATTTCCGAAGCTGATTACTTTGAACAGTTAGCAACTGATTTTTCAGGGGCGCTTCATGAGGACAATCGGGCGTCGGCCAAGGAAATGATCAAATCTCTCCAGCCACAGCCAGCTACCGATAAAGACGACGAAATAGCATGCCAGTTTGTTCATTTGTCGAATGCCAAAGTGTTCACTGACGCGTCGAAGCCAATTGTGTCCGGCGGTACTCTATGGAGAGGAAAAATTTCCAGCATAGAGGGCTTTCACCTAGGATCACTCGCAATCTGTTAAGGCCAATTTTTAAATGAGCCCCGCCATCCTGCGGGGCTTTTTCGTTTGTGGTTTGCTTACCTGATCGCTTTTTGAGCGCTGCGTAGTTTGCTAGGCTGCGCGGCCTTGTACTTTGAGATCAAATGGACATGATTGCGCGAATTCTGCTTGTTGCACTGATTCTGATGCCTGTTGTTTCGGCTCAAGCCGCCAAAAAGGCGCCGGCCGATGATGAGGTCGAGTATCTGATCCCTGAGGACTGGGAATCGAAGAAAGACGAGCCAAAGGCACCGCCCAGCCTTGAGTTGACGCCTAAGGCCTTTCAGGTCGGAATGGCAAAGCACATCAAGGAAATCCCTCAGTGCAAAGCTGCAAAGCTTGGCGCTGGAAGCCCGATCAAGGATGGCCAGGTCGTTTACCAGGAGTTGAAACTCGACGGTGCCGAGGTCGACATAATTCTGGACGTTAATCCGGCTGGCAAGATATCGAACGCAAAGTTCACCGGGCCGAACGGCGCGAAGGACAACTCGCAGCTCCAGCTTATGATGTGCTCGACGTACGCGATCATGCGAACCCTTCAGCCTGAATATGAAAAGCCGGAGCAGGCGCAGCGCAACATGTCTCACGTTTGGAAGTCAGCGGCGACAAAGCCATTCAAGATGGCCTTTTACTTCAACAGCATCAAAACGCAATACGTGCCGTTCGAGATGAATGTGTTCTAAACCCCGCAGTTCGCAACCAATTCCAAGCCCTGGCATTTGCCGGGGCTTTTTCGTTTTCGGCTCCACCACACCCATTGCTCCGAGCTGGGAGTGCTGCTGGAGCCGGATCTACTCACTCCCCGAAAGGGAGGATGCCGAGATGCCAAACATGCCTGACAAACCAGACACTTGGCTGCTCGTTCTCGCGTGGCTGAGCCAGCATGCACCTACGATCTACGCCGGTGCACTGTCATTCGTAGTGGCTGCTTTGCGGATCATCTATGGTGGCGGCACACGACGCCAGGCGTTGCTCGAAGCCTCGCTCTGTACATTGATCACCGTTGGCCTGATCCCGCTGCTTGAGTACTTCGGACTGCCTCAGAACTTTGCTACTGCTGCTGGTGTGTTCATTGGCTTTCTCGGTGTGAAGAAGATCGCTGACCTTGCCGATCGCTTCGCCGACTTCAAACTGCCGCGGCGCGGAGCGGAGTAGGTATGCCATTAAGGCCACAGAAGCCTTGCGTTGCTCTCGGCTGCCGGGCGTTGACCCGCAACCCACGCTACTGCGATGACCATGCTGACCTAGCTAAGGCCGTGGCTGCCAAGGTGGTCGAGAAACAGCGAGAGAGCAGCTGCCAGCGTGGATACGGATACAAGTGGCAGAAGGCGAGCAAGGGCTTTCTTGCCAAGAACCCACTGTGCGCTGAGCACGACCGGCGAGGTGATGTCGTGGCGGCCACTGAGGTCGACCACATCATCCCTCACAAGGGCGACATGACGCTGTTTTGGAACCGTGGCAACTGGCAGTCGTTGTGCCACAGCTGCCACAGCAGGAAGACGGCCACCGAGGACGGTGGATGGGGCAATCCGAGGCGATGACCGTGCAAAATGCACGGGATCAGGGTCAAGTGAGAGGGATTCCCGTTCATGGGGAGGGGGAGGGTCGAAAGTTCAGAGGTAATTGCTTCTAGACCGTCCGCCCAGCCTTTTTCTTACGCCCGCGAAATTAAAAATTCAGGAGTTGCGCGATGGGAGGCACCGCCACGGTCGCCGGCCGTGGTCGCAAACCCAAGCCAACGGCCAAGAAAGCACTGGCCGGAAATCCCGGCAAGCGTGCGCTGAACACAGCTGAGCCACAGTTTTCCAAGATCACTCAGATCGACCCGCCCGAATGGTTGAGTCCTCGGGCGGCAACCATGTGGAACATGATTGTCCCCGAGTTGCTGCGAGAGAACGTTGTCGCAATCACAGACCTGCACAACGTTGAGGCGTTCTGTAGCGCCTACGACAACTGGCGCATGGCGCAAGAATCTATCCAGGTACACGGCATTGTCGTTACCGGCGCCACCGGCGGACCGATGAAGAACCCAGCGCTGACCGCGGCCAACGAAACGATGCGCCAGATGGTCACCTTCGGCTCAATGCTCGGCCTCGATCCGGCCAGCCGCACCCGGCTGATAGGCGGCAACAAGGAGAAAGAGACCAACGAATTTGCCAACCTACTGAGATCCTGATGACCAAATCCCCGCACCCCAACGTCGACAAGGCGATGGCGTGGGGAAGGTCCGTCCTTCGTGGGAAGGTTCCGGCTTGCCGGTATGTCCACCAAGCAATCCAGCGTCACTTCGATGACGTGGCGGCGAGCCGCAAGCGCGGCTATCGCTACAAGTTTGATCCGGCCAAAGCCGAGAAGAAACTCAAGCTGATTCAGTTGCTGCCGCACACCAAAGGCGAGTGGGCGTTCAAGCGTCAGCTGATCACCCTGGAGCCGTGGCAACTATTTGGCTTGGCGGCCACGTTCGGCTGGGTCAAGAAGAAAGGCGGTCACCGCCGCTTCCGTGAAAGCTACTGGGAAGTGCCGCGCAAAAACGGCAAGTCGGTTGTGGCGGGCGGCGTGGGCATCAGCATGTTCGTTGCTGATGGCGAATTCGGCGCGGAAGTCTACGCCGGCGCCACCACTGAAAAGCAGGCTTGGGAAGTGTTCCGCCCGGCCAAACTGATGGTCAGCAAGTCGCCGATGTTGGTCCAGGCGGCAGGCATCGAAGTGAACGCTTCGAACATGAACATCCCTTCAGACTTCAGCCGCTTCGAGCCGCTGATTGGTAATCCGGGTGACGGGGCTTCGCCGAGCTGCGCAATCGTCGACGAATATCACGAGCATCCAACCTCGGCCCAGTACGACACCATGCTCACCGGTATGGGCGCCCGCCGTCAGCCGCTGATGTTCATCATCACCACAGCCGGCGCGGATATCGAGGGTCCGTGCTACGACAAGCGCCGCCAAGTGGTAGAGATGTTGGCGGGCACCGTCCCGGACGAAGAACTGTTTGGTTGGATCTGGACGCTCGATGAGGGTGATGACTGGACCGATCCCAAGATGCTGGCGAAGGCCAACCCGAATCATGGCGTGTCTGTATTTCAAGAGTATCTGGAGAGCCAGCAGGCCCGGGCAATACGCTCTGCGCGGTTCGCGAATACCTTCAAGACGAAGCACCTCAACCTTTGGGTCAGTGCGAAATCCGGCTACTACAACATGGAAAGTTGGAAGGCCTGCGAGGACACCACGCTCACGCTCGAACAGTTCGAGGGCCAGGAGTGGATTGCAGGTTTCGACTTGGCTCGCAAGCTCGACATGAACTCAAGGGCTCGCCTGTTCTGGCGGGTCATTGATGGCCGTACGCACTACTACAGCGTGGCGCCGAGGTTCTGGGTGCCGGAAGACACCGCTTTCAATAGCGACAACAAACGCATGTGCGAACGCTTCCAGGCCTGGATCAATGCCAGATACCTAGATGTGACTGAGGGCGCAGAGATCGATTATCGGGAGATCCTCGAGGACACGAAGGAAGCCAATCACCAGGCACCGGTGCGTGAATGTCCAATCGATCCATTTGGTGCTTCAGGACTCACGCATGCGCTGGACGATGAGGGCTTTAATCCGATCACGATCACGCAGAACTACACCAATATGTCGGACCCTATGAAGGAGCTTGAAGCCGCCATCGAGGCTGGTCGATTCCACCATGACGGCAACCCGATTATGACTTGGTGCATTGCCAACGTGATCGGCAAAAACCTGCCCGGTAATGACGACATCGTGCGACCGATCAAGCAGGGCGAAGACAACAAGATCGATGGCGCAGTCGCGTTAATCATGGCGATCGGCAGAGCTCTGATACTGGCCAACGACAACAGCGGCAACATCAGCGACTTCTTTTCAAAACCTATCATTGTTGGATAACTCACCCATGGACATAGGCCTGATCCTCTTCATCGTGGTGGCCACGGCCGCGCTGTGCCTGTTTATCGCCGGAGTTTTTGTCCTGGCTGGCCTCGGATGGTCCCTTATCGCCGGCGCGGTTTCGTTCTTGGCGGCCGCTGGGTTCATTCGCAAGGGGCTGACCAGTGAATAGACCCCTCAAATCTGTATTGCGTCAGGCCCTATTCAAGTCGGCGGAACCTGGTTTGGTTAAGTCCTCATTGGCAGGCTGGGTGGGCCGCCGTATAGGCCTTGGAGATGCGGCGTTTTGGAACGGTTTCTACGGCACCGATTCCGCGTCGGGAAAGACGGTCAGCCAGCAGACAGCGCTTCAGCTTTCGACGGTGTGGGCCTGCGTGCGACTCATTGCCGAGACCTTGGCCACGCTCCCGATCGCGCTTTACGAAGACAAAAATGGCGTTCCGGAGGTGGCAACATCTCACCCGGTTCACCGGGTTATCAGCTTGCAGCCGAACGCAGACCAGACGCCTGTCGAGTTCTGGGAATGTGTTGTAGCCAGCCTACTGTTGAGCGGTAACAGCTTCAATGAGCCTCACCTGGTGGGGCGTGATTTATCGTCGCTGGAGTTCATTCTTCCGCAGTCGGTTTCGCCACCCCGGCGCACGAGCAGCGGCGCGATCGAATACCGGTTCATCGACAGCGAGGGCAAGTCTCATACGCTGCTCGACGAGCAGATGATGCACACGCGGGGGTTCGGAACGGATCCCTTGTTCGGCTTGAGCCCTGTTGCCATGGGTCGCAATGTATTCGGCGCTGCGATGGCTGCCGATGAGTCGGCCAGCAAGATGTTCGCCAATGGGATGAAGCTTGGCGGCGTTCTATCAACCGACCAGATTCTTAACAAAGCACAGCGGGAAGACATCCGCGAGGACATGGCGGCCAAGTTCGCCGGCGCCGTGAACACCGGCAAGACGATGGTCCTGGAAGCAGGGATGAAATATCAGCAGGTGTCGATGAGCCCTGAGGATGCCCAAATGCTGCAAACCCGGGCCTTCAACGTCGAAGAGATCTGTCGGTGGTTTCGTGTTCCGCCTTGGATGGTCGGCCACACGTCGAACAGCACCAGCTGGGGCACGGGCATGGAGCAGCAGATGCTCGGCTTCCTGAGTTTCACGCTGTTGCCCTGGATGAAGCGCATCGAGCAGAGCATCAATCGTCGACTGTTGCGACCCGATGAGCGCCGCCGGTTCTATGCCAAGTTCAACCCGGAAGGATTGCTTCGTGCCGATAGCGCTGCTCGCGCGGCCTTTTACAGCTCGATGACCCAGAACGGTATCTACACCCGCGACGAGTGCCGGATCAAAGAGAATCTCGCGCCCAAAGGCGGCAACGCCGCACAGCTCACAGTTCAGTCAAACATGCTGCCGATCGACAAGCTCGGCGGTGATGCCGGAGATGCGCAACAAGCGCGTTCAGCGCTGATTGATTGGCTCAACGACAAGCCCAAAGGTAATTCTGAATGAACCGAAAAGACCAATCGGTGGCGGTGAAATACCGCTCATTCGACTACGACGTAAAGGCTGTCAGCGATGACGGCCTTTTTTCTGGCTACGGTTCCGTGTTTGGCGTCATAGACAGCTACAACGAAGTCGTCGCTCCGGGGGCTTTTCTGGAGTCCATCGCTGATCTTAAGGCGAAGGCACGGGCGCTGCCGGTTCTGTGGCAGCACCGCACCGCGGAGCCCATTGGCTCATGGTCAATGGACACCCTGAAAGAGGATGCCAAGGGCCTGTTCGGTGATGGAGAGCTCTGGCTGGCTGACGCGCCGTATGCGCGTATCGCCATGCGAGGAATGAAGTCCCGATCCATTACCGGGCTTTCAATCGGCTACTACGTTCGAGAATCCAGCTTCGACGAGAAAACCCGGATCCGGACCCTGACCAAGCTCGACCTGGTCGAGATTTCCATCGTGACAGTGCCGGCCAACGACGAGGCCCGAACCGACACGATCAAGTCGAAGCTGGCCCACGGCGGCCTGCCCTCACTTCCTGAATTTGAGCTGCTCCTGCGCGAGGCAGGCTTCTCGAAAACTCAGTCCGCGGTGATTGCCAATCGCGGATTGCAGCATCTGCTCCGGAGCGAGTCCGCGGGCGACCTGGCAGCAATTGAAGTCGTCGAGGCGCTTAAGTCGCGTCCCGCGCTGTCCCTCCCTTCGTTTTGAGGATCCACCATGCATAACGCCATGAGCAACCAGGCTCGCGCCGAAGACCGTCAGATGCACCGCAAGGAGCATGCAGACGACAAGATTCAGCTGAAAGCAGTCAATGATCTGCTCGATCAGCGCGACCAGGAGATCAAGGCTTTCGCCGAGAAAGCCAACAAGGAAATCAAAGAGCACGGCACCATCCTGACCGAGACCAAAACCATTCTGGATGGTCTGGTGAAGGACGGTCTGGCCCTGCAGGATCGCTTTCAAGATATCGAGCAGAAGCTGGCACGCCGCTTCGCCGCGAACGATCCGAGCGAGCAGAAGTCCGTCGGCGAACAGCTGTCGGATTCGGACGACTACCAAGCACTGACCACGAAAGGTCGCGGTATTGCGCGCCTGAATCTGAAGGCCGTCACCAATATCACCAGCGCCACCACTGGCACTGGCGGCGTCGGCGTGGGCATTCAGCCAACCCGCGTCGCGGGAATCATCACCGATCCTGAGCGTCAGTTCACGATTCGCGACCTGATCATGCCAGGCCGAACCGCCTCCAACGCGGTTGAGTTCGTTCAAGAAACCGGCTTCCAGAACATGGCAGCACCTCAGGCAGGCGAGGGCGCGCTGAAGGCTCAGTCCGACCTGTCGTTTGGCATGGTCACCACCACTGTCAAAACCATCGCTCACTGGTTCAAAGCATCGAAGCAGGTCCTGTCGGACATCCCGTTGCTGCAGAGCTACATCAACGGCCGCGCCATCTACGGCCTGAAGTACAAAGAAGAAGAGCAGATCCTCGCTGGTGACGGCACCGGGCAAAACTTGTTGGGCCTGATCCCGCAAGCCACCACTTTCAACGAAGCGCTGCGCAAGGCCGGCGACACCAAGATCGACACCCTGCGCCGCGCGATCCTGCAAGTACGGGTCGCTGAATACCGCGCCTCGGCCATCGCGCTCAACCCGGTGGATTGGGCCGATATCGAGCTGACCAAGGACAGCACCGGCTCGTACATCTGGGTCAACGTTCAAGAAGGCGGCGTCCAGCGTCTCTGGAAGTTGCCGGTGGTGGACAGCAACGCTGTACCTGAAGGCGAGTTCCTGGTGGGTGCAATGAACATCGCTGCCCAGGTGTTCGACCGCGAAGACGCAGCTGTCGAGGTTTCGACCGAAGACGGCGATAACTTCCGCACCAACATGGTCACCATCCGTGCCGAAGAGCGCCTGGCGCTGGCGGTGTACCGTCCGGAATCCTTCGTACACGGTGAGTTCGAAGACCCAACGCCTTAATTCCTCAATCAGCCAAGGAGCGCGCCCGGGTGACCGGGCGTGTGAGCCAATGCCCGATATCAAAGTGACAACCAAAAAAGGCTTTCTGAACGTGGGTCAGTACGTGAAGAAAGGCCGCGACATTACCGTCGATGAGTTCCGCGCCAAGGAATTGCATCGAAACGGTTTAATCGAGGATTTCGAAGTGAAGCAGGCGTCCGAACCCGAAAACAAACAGGCGAAGCAGCCAGACAATAAAGCGGTGCCGGTATCGGTATCGGCCACGAAGCCAAAGGGCGAAATCAAAAACAAGGCTGAATAACCATGAGCGTCATCGATATTGGTTTGGCGATGAAGCACCTGCGAGCAGAGTCTGAAGACACCGTTGATGTTCAGTCGAAACTCGATTCGGCAGAAGATGCTGCCGAACAGTACATGCAGCGCCGGATTTTTATTGATGACGCGGCTCTTCTCACAGCACGTACAGGCGTCCCGAATCTTCGAACACAGGCCAGGATTCTGCTCGATGCGGCACTGCTGCAGGCAGCTCTGATTGAAAACATCCAGGATCGGGAAATGGCTGAGTGCGATGCACAGACGCATTACCGAGAGGCGCTGGACGAGATTTCACGGGTCGCACGTGGTCTGGTTTTGAATAAATCGATTACGGCGGCATGCTTTCTGACGCTAGGCCACCTCTGGGCGAACCGCGAAGACAGCGTGACGGGGATCAACACATCATCCGTTATCGAGTTGCCACATGGCTCTCGCTCTCTTCTTGCTCCATATCGTGTGGAGATGGGGGTTTAGATGGCATACAGAGAGCTTGGCGCGGGCGAGCTGAACAAGCACGTTACGCTTCGACGGCGGGACGACATGCCGGCTGACGACATGGGCCTGGACTCTTTGTTTTCCGAGCTCAATCCGCGATGGGCGAAGATTGAACCAGTCGGTTCGGCCGTCTACACGGACAGCGCACAGACCGATAACAAAATCACCCACCGCATTTTCCTGCGCTTCCGAACAGGTATCACGACCGCTTACGAAGTCGTCCACAAAGGCACGCTGTATCGCGTGAAGCGCGGTTTCGACATGAACGGTCGCGGGCGGTTCGTCGTGCTGGAAGTCGAGGAGCTGGGCCTGCTTCAGGCGGGTGGGGGCATCTATGTCTAACTCGGCATCGATTGACGGTTACCTGCACGTCGAGGGCTTCGACAACTTTGAGCGCGATGCCTTTGATAAACGAAAGATCCGCGCCGGGATGCGCAAGGTTGGTCTTCTCATAACCCAGCGCGCACAGATGAACCTGGTCCTTGGGAAGGGCCAGGAGGGCTACCCAGTAAACCGCACCGGCACGACGGTCGAGTCGGTCAGCTTCAAGGTATCCCGCTCTGGATTCTTGGTCCGCATCTCTCCGACCAAGACCTCGGCCATGGAAGAGTTCTACCCGGCTTACCTGCACTACGGGGTAAAGAAGGGTCGGAAGCTCGGCAAGCTGGCGCCCGGTACTGGCAAAGGTAAGTCCAACCGTCGCGTTGCCGGTTCCAGAGCGGCAGCACTCGCCGAGCGTGCGTCAGGCGAATGGCGAATCAAGCCCCGCGATAACTACATGGCCGACGCGCTGCAGGACTCGGCTACGCAAGTTCAATCAATCCTCTCTGCTGCGTTCGCCGCTGCCCTGGGTTGACCCACGCAATTACGGACACCTTTATGAAACTGAATCCGCTCGTCGCGCACCTGCGGCAGGCTTGCCCGTCCTTTGCTGGAAGGGTAACTGGCGGCATCGACTGGGATGCTGTAGTCGAGAGTGCACAGTTGCCGCTTCCCGCTGCCTACGTGATTGCAACCGCTGATGCTGCCGCCCCGAGCAGGGCACAGAACATGGTGATCCAGGACATCACAGACCAGTTCAACGTGGTGATCGTGCTCGACACCTCAGACGAGCGAGGGCAGGCGGACAACGATTTGTTGCATGACATGCGTGCCGAGCTGTGGCGCGCCCTGATTGGGTTTATCCCATCGCACGAATACACACCCATCGAATACGGCAAAGGGGCGCTGCTGCACATCAGTCGCGCCCGTGTGGTTTACCAATTCACCTTCTTCAGCGAATTCCAGATTGGCCGCAACAGCGCCGATCAGCCAGCCGAAACGTGGCAAGAGCTGGAGCTCGACGGCCTCACCGGCTTTACAGGCGTCGATTTCAAAATGGATTGCATCGACCCCGCAGATCCGAACCTGCAACGACCCGGCCCGGATGGGCGCATTGAAGTGCATTTCTCAGGAGACGTTACACCATGACCAAGCGCATCACTGTGGTGCCGGCCAAAGGCCGCTCTGTGCCCGATCCGGAGGCCGGCGACTTGTTGCCTGTTGAAGGCCGGGAAGTTCCCGACAACGCCTGGTGGCGCCGCCGCCAAGCTGACGGCGACGTCAAGCTCAAGCTCAAGGATGTCGAAACCTCTACCACCAAGGCCGTAACCACGGCGAAACCTGAGGTGGCCAAATAATGCCTATCGGATTCAGCACCATCCCCGCCGATATCCGCGTCCCGCTGTTTTATGCGGAGATGGACAACTCGGCCGCGAACAGCGCGTCGTCGGCCATGCGTCGGCTGATCGTCGCTCAGGTCAACGACGACGCGACCAGCGAAAGCATTGGCCAGTTGGTTCTGGTGTCGAGCCTGGCACTGGCCAAAGACATCGGTGGCCAGGGTTCGATGCTCGCCGCCATGTACGAAGCCTGGCGCAAGATCGACCCAATCGGTGAAATCTGGTGCCTGCCCCTGATCAACGATACCGGCGAGTCGGCCTCGGCTACCGTCACCATCACCGGTGCTGCCACAGAGTCTGGCTTGCTGAACCTGTACGTCGGCGGCTTCCGTGTGCAGTCTGTCGTTCCTTCGGCGGCCACGCCCACAGTTGCGGCGGCTGCGCTCGCGGTGAAGATCAACGCCACGCCCGATTTGCCGGTTACGGCGATCGCCGCGGCCGGTGTCGTGACGCTGACCTGTAAATGGACCGGCGAAAGCGGCAACGACATCAGCATCGCCATGAATCGACTGGGCAAGTCCAACGGCGAGTTGACGCCGGCCGGATTGACCGTTGTTGCCACTCCGATGACCGCTGGTGTCGGCGCGCCCGACCAGGTTGATGCGATTGCGGCATTGGGTGACGAGCCTTTTGAATTCTTGTGCCAGCCTTGGACAGACACGACTTCGCTGAATGCCTGGAAGGATGCGATGGACGACAACGTCGGTCGCTGGAGCTGGGCCAAGCAGCTGTTCGGTCACGTCTACACCGCCAAGCGCGGCACCGTCGGCACACTGGTAGCAGCTGGCCAGGGCCGAAACGATCAGCACACCACCATTCAGGGCGTTGAGCCAGGCGTGCCGCAACCGGTGTGGGTGCAGGCTGCTGCGCTGGCTGCGCGAACCGCAGTGTTCATCTCTGCTGATGCTAGTCGTCTGACCCAGAGCGGCAGTATGCCTGGACTGGATCCGGCCCCGGCGAGCGAGCGCTTCACGCTGACCGAGCGCCAGTCGCTGTTGAACTACGGCATCGCAACCGCTTACTACGAAGGTGGCTATGTGCGCATCCAGCGCTCGGTTACCACCTACCAAAAGAATGCATTTGGCCAAGCGGACGACTCGTACCTTGATAGCGAGACTATGCACCAGTCGGCATACGTCATCCGGCGGATGCAGAGCATTGTCACCAGCAAGTACGGTCGCCACAAGCTCGCAAACGACGGGACGCGCTTTGGTGCCGGGCAGGCTATCGCAACGCCGAACACCTTTCGGGGCGAATTCATCGCCGAGTACTCCAAGCTCGCGCGTGATGGTCATGTCGAGAACGAGGAACTCTTCGCCGAGCATCTGGTGGTGGAGCGTGACCCGCAGAACCCGAGCCGGATCAATGTGCTGTTCCCACCTGACTACATTAATGGCCTGCGCGTCTTCGCGATGCTCAACCAGTTCCGTCTTCAGTACGACGCCGCGGCGTAACGCTGACCCAGTTCACCCAGCCCGCCGAGTGCGGGCTTTTTCATTCCAGAGGAAAAGACCATGGGTCAAAAAGTAGCGGGTACCGCCTACGTCAAAGTGGACGGTGCACAGTTGACCATAACCGGCGGCGCCGAAGCCCCGCTGATGGACGTGAAGCGGGAGACGGTTTACCCCGGCTTCTACAAGGAAGAAGAACTGCCGCCGTACTTGAAGATGACCGCCATCCTCGAGGAGGGATTCCCTATCAAGGCCATCACCAATGGTCGCGACATGACGGTCACCTGCGAATTCAACAACGGCCGGGTGTATGTGCTTTCCGGCGCCTACCTGGTCGACGAGCCTTCCTTCAAGGGCGATGACGGTACGGTTGAACTGCAATTCGATGGCATCAAAGGGAGCTGGCAATGAGTGATTCCGTGAAGTTGCAAGTTGCGATCGAGGCACACGGCGAGCCGCTGGCTGCGCTGAATCTGCGCCGCCCGACAGTGCAGGAAGTTCGTGCGATCAAGGCGTTGCCGTACAGGATCGACAAGAACGAGGAAGTCAGCCTCGACATGGACGTTGCGGCGAAATACATCGCGGTTTGCGCCGGGATCCCTCCGTCGTCGGTCAACCAACTGGACTTGGCCGACCTCAATGCCCTGAGTTGGCAGGTGGCCAGTTTTTTCATGAGCGCGGCATCGGCACCGTCGAGCAACTGATCGAGGTCGCGTATGACCTGGCTTGGTTCTGGAAGACCGACCCAGAGCTTCTGATGGCCCGGCCGCTGGATGTGCTCCTTGAATCATTGGAGCACGCCCAACGTATCAACCAATCCCAGCAGGTGTAGTGATGGCGGACAAGTTCCAGCTCAAGGCGTTGATCACCGGCGTCGACAAGCTGTCGCCGATGCTCGCCGGTACCCGCAAGAATGTTGCGGGCTTCATCAAGCAGTTGAACAACTCCGGCCTGGGTAAGATAAGTTTTTCGGAGGCTTTGCAGGGTGGTGCACTGGCCGCCCCATTCATTGCCGGCGCCCGTGCGGCGATTGAATTCGAAACGGCGATGGCCGACGTGAAGAAGGTCGTCGATTTCGACACCCTGGCGCAGTTCAAGCAGATGGGGCAGGACGTCCTCGATCTGTCGGAAAAAATGCCGATGGCTGCCAGTGGGATCGCGGCGATCGTTGCGGCGGGTGGGCAGGCCGGTTTCGCCCGAGGCGAGTTGAAGCAGTTCGCCGAAGACGCTGTGAAGATGGGTATTGCCTTCGACCAGACCGCCGAGCAATCGGGCGACATGATGGCCAAGTGGCGAACGTCCTTCAAACTCACGCAGCCTGAAGTGGTGAAGCTGGCTGATCAGATTAACTACCTCAGCAACGTCGGCCCGTCCTCGGCCGCTCAAATCTCCGACATCGTGACTCGCATCGGTCCGCTCGGCGCTATCGCCGGTTTGGCCTCGGGCCAGATCGCGGCCATGGGCGCGACCCTCGCGGGTGTAGGCGTGCCAAGTGAGGTCGCGGCCACCGGTATGAAGAACTTCATGCTGGCGCTGACCAAAGGTAGTTCTGCTACCAAACAGCAAGTGCAGGCGTTTAAGTCACTCCGACTTGATGTGAAGCAAGTCGCCAAGAATATGCAGAAGGATGCCCAAGGCACGATTGAAGACGTGTTGGCGCGCATCGCTAAAGTGGCCCCTGATAAACAGGCAGGCTTGCTGACCGAGTTGTTTGGCACTGAATCAGTGAGCGCCATTGCGCCGCTGCTCACGAACTTGGATTTGCTGAAGAAAAGTTTCAAGGATGTGGCCGATGGTTCTGGATTCGCCGGATCCATGCAGAAGGAATACAGCGCGCGGTCGGCCACCACGGCCAACGCGATGCAGTTGCTGCAGAACAAGGTCACGCGACTGGGCGTCGAAGTCGGCAGCGCCTTGCTGCCGCCGTTCAACGATTTCCTGACCCTCATCGGTCCTTTGGTTACTCAGTTGTCCAAATTGGCGGCTGAGCATCCCGGGCTGATCAAAGGTGTCATCGCCGCCGCACTGGCGTATGGCGTCCTGCGTGTAGCTGTGGTGGCGAGTACGGCGGCAATGACGCTGTTCAATGCTGTGACCAAAAAATCCATAGTCGGGTTGGTTATTCGTGGCATTGCCTTGGCCGCGGGCTTGCTGATCGCCAACTGGGAAAAGGTTGCCCCATTTTTTGAAAAAATGTGGGCGAAAGTGCAAGGCCCCGCCATGGTGTTCTGGGGTTGGATAAAACAGGCTTTCCAGTTCACCCCGATTGGGTTGGTGATTGCCAACTGGGAACCCCTGCTCAAGTTTTTCTCGGCGCTATGGGATGCGCTAGTGGCAGTCTCGGGACCGGTGATGGAATACATGAGCCACATGTTCGACTGGACCCCCCTGGGCATCATTATTCAAAATTGGGAGCCCATCGTGGGCTGGTTCCAGAAGTTGTGGGCCCGGCTGAAGCCTATCATCGAGCCGATCATGAAGTACTTTGGCGGCGGGGAGGGCGGCGAAGGGATCATCGCAACCGCAACCAACAAGGTGAATGCCTTCACCGAAGCTCAGCAGAAGCGCAATGCCGGCGCCGGCGGCGGTACGGGAGACCTGTTATCGGCCGATGCGGCGCAGACAGCACAGGCTCGACTGGCAGCCAATAACCAAACGTTCGGCATCGACAACAGCCGGCTGCTGAGCAAACCCGGGCAATTGCCGCCTTCCGGAAGCCTACTTCAGCAGACCGCCGCCACCAATGCGCAAAAGCTGAACGGCGAACTCAACATTAACCTGAACGGCGCACCGCCCGGTACAACGGTAGAGCGGCCGAAATCCAACCAGCCAGGGCTGAACATAAAGCCCAATGTTGGCACCCGCACCGTGGGCGTCATGAGGACGCAGTAAATGGCAGAAAGAACATGGCGAGACGAGTTGCTGCCGGCGTCCTTCCGGGGGATCAGTTTCTTGATTCCCCAAGCGTCGGTGCCGGTGGGCATGAAGGGTCAGCTGCATGAATTTCCGCAGCGTGATGAGCCGTACTTCGAACAGCTCGGAAAGCAATCCCAGGTACATCGGCTGACAATCTGGATCATCGGCGACGATTGTTTCGAGCGACGGGACAAGTTTCTGGAAGCCATCCAAACCCCAGGTGCCGGTGAACTGGTTCATCCGTGGCTTGGTCGCATGCAGGCCAAGGCCGGCGAAGCGGAAATGACTCACGACTTTCAGCAGGGCGGGATGGTCAGCCTGTTGGTGACGTTTTACCCGGACACCCCGCTGAAGTTTCCAGTCGCCAGGGTCAACAGCCAGCAGCAGGTGGTAAAGGCGTCCGAAAACTTTTGGGATTCAGCGCTGGCCCGGTACAAGTCGGCCATGGCGAAAGTGGATCAAGCCAGGCTCGGTTTGGCCCGCCTGCGCAATAGTTTGTCGGCGGTCTATACGGTGATTCAGCAACAGTTCGCACCGTTCGTGGCGGTCTTCACCAACCTGACAGGGCTGGCGCAATCGATCATGAACGCTCCGGATTCACTGTCGTCGCTGTTCTCCAGTTATTTCAGTGACTTCTCGGTGCAGGACTATCTCGGTGATGAATCGAGCTACCGCAACACGGTGGCCACGGCCAGCCAGCAAACCGAAGCAGTGACCAGCGTCAACACTGTCAGTCCGTTGGGCGGAGTCGATTCAGTAGCGGCCTCACAGGCCACCGCCGATCTGGTGCAAGACGCACTGCTTCTTCAAATCGCATTGATCGTGAGCGAGATGCCGATAGCCTCGCAGCCCGTATCAACGAATACGACGCCATCGGTCGAGCAGCAGGCCAATCAGCCATTCGTGCGCGCCGAAGTCCCGGTAGCTGATGATGTGCTTGAGCTACGCGACAACCTCAACGCGGCGATGCTTGAGGCGTCATTGAAAGCGGACTCGGCTCATTACGTGGTGCTGAACACCTTGCGTCAAACGGCAGTGAAGCACTTGACCGCCGTGGCTGCCTCGGGGGTTCGGCTGGTGGACATCACTCCACCTGAAACCCTGTCGGCTTTGGTCCTGGCGTATCGAAGATTTGGTGATGCCACTCGCGAGTCAGAGGTCGTGCAGCGCAATCGCATCCGTCACCCGGGCTTTATTCCGGCGGTGCCGATCAAGATCGCCCAGAGGTAACCCATGCTTGAAGACGAAAACACCGTCACGCTGACAGCTGACGGTTCGGATTACTCTGGCTGGAAATCGGTGGAGATTACGCCAGGGCTCGAAGACCAGGCGCGGTCGTTCAATCTGAGCATCACTTGGAAGTGGCTAGGCCAGGACATTGGCCGGCCAATCCGTGAAGGTGCGAAATGTCAGATCCGCATCGGGGATGACCTGGTGCTGACCGGCTGGGTGTTCGCCTCTCCCATCGACTACGACGACAAGAAAATCACAATGTCCATCAGCGGTAGGTCGCTGACCGCCGATCTGGTGGACAGTGCAGCGATCAACGAGCCGGGGCAGTGGAACAACCAGAGCGTGCTGTCGATCGTCACCGCATTGGCAGCACCCTACAACATCAAGGTGCGCAGCGAGATCCCGGAAAGCGCCAAGCTCTCGGACCACACCATTGAACCGGGCGAGACGGTATTTGAATCCATTGACCGGCTGCTGACGCTGTTTCGCGTTTTCTCAACCGACGATGCCACCGGCATGGTGGTGCTGGCTCGGCCGGGCAGCGAGGGACGCGCCTTCGATAATTTGGAAGTTGGTAAGAACATCCTCACAGGCAGCGCCGGCCTGGACTTCTCAGCCGTCTTTTCCGAATACCGCGTATTGGGCCAGAAGAGCGGTACCGACGAAGAGTTTGGCGCCGACGCAGCAGAAGTATCGGCCACTGTCACTGACAATCGAGTGACCCGCCGTCGCGTAATGGTCATCCAGCAATCTGGGCAGCTGACTCAGGAACTGGCACAGGCCAGGGCGAATTGGGAAAGCGTTACTCGGATGGGCAAGGCGCTCACCACCACTTACACCGTACAGGGCTGGCGACAGACCAATGGCGCGCTCTGGAAACACAACATGTTGGTTCGAGTCATCGACCCAATCATCGGGTTCGACCGTTGGATGCTCATTGCCCGGGTGACCTACGTCCTCAGCGAGGTTGGCATGATCACCAGGATGGAGGTCGGCCCTCCGGACAGCTTTGAACCTGAACCGAACGACTCGCTGAAGAACCGCAAGCTGAAGAAAGGCGGCAAGGGCGACAACTTCGAATACCTCATCCCCGCAGACTACGAGCCCACCCAATGAGCCTGAAAAGCATGATGGTCCGCGGCACCGTGGTGCTGGCGGCTGCCGGGAAAATGATGCAGACCCTGCAGGTACGGTTGACTGCCGGCGAGCTAAAGGACGGCGCCGAGCACTTCGAGCCTTACGGTTACACCAGTAACCCGTTAGCGGGTGCGGAGGTGCTGACAGCCTTTCTCGGCGGTGACCGGTCCCACGCCGTCGTGCTGGTGGCATCTGATCGTCGGTACCGGATCAAAGAGTTGAAGCCTGGGGAGGTGGCGATCTACACGGATGAGGGTGACAAGGTTCACTTCAAGCGCGGACGGATCATCGACATCGAAACCGAAACGCTGAACATCAAGGCCACCAACTCCGTGAACTTCGACACTCCGACAATTACCCAGACGGGTCAGATCGTCTCCCAAGGTGATCAGGTCGCCGGCGGCGTCAGTCTGATCAATCACCCGCACAGCAATGTG
This sequence comes from Pseudomonas sp. NFX71, assembly GCF_048079215.1. Taxonomy (NCBI): domain Bacteria; kingdom Pseudomonadati; phylum Pseudomonadota; class Gammaproteobacteria; order Pseudomonadales; family Pseudomonadaceae; genus Pseudomonas; species Pseudomonas sp. NFX71. Next base: position 4,233,904 of record NZ_CP182230.1, read on the forward strand.
GAAATGGGTGATGACCAAAGCGGTCCGCCTGTTCCGGAGGCCGGATGATTATTTCCAATACAGTCGAAGCCAGCCTGATCCGTGCCGTGATGATCAGCCTGTACACCTGGCGCCGCGCGGCGTCTGACGACCCTGTCGATGACGAAGAGTTGTACGGCTGGTGGGGCGACAGTTACCCCGCGGTTGCCGACGACCGCATCGGCTCTCGCCTGTGGTTGCTTCGCCGCGTGAAGCTGACGCCAGCCACCCAACGAGATGCTGAGTTCTACGCCGAAGAAGCGCTGCGCTGGCTGCTCGATGATGGCCATGTGATCGGTATCGAAATCAGCAGCGAGAAGGCCGACATCAGCAGGCTCAACCTGATTGTGATCCTGACGATCACTGGCGGCGCTCGGCTGGAAATCAAACCCACCACTGCATGGCAGGTGATTTATGCCGTTTGACACACCTTCATTGCCAGTGCTGATCGATCGCACTCAAAGCGACTTGGCCAGCGATGCGCTGCGCCGCTCCGATGCTCAGGTGCTTGCTCGTACCCTGTCCGGCACAGCCTATGGTCTGTACGGCTACATGGACTGGATCGTTGACCAGATCCTGCCCGACCGGGCGGATGAAGAAACTTTGGAGCGTGTGGCCGCTCTGCGGCTGAACCAGCCTCGGATCCCGGCCCAGCCCGCCGAAGGCGGCGTCAGTTTCACGGCGGCTGCTTTCGCAGTTCTTGACACCGATGTCGTCTTGCAAGCCAGTGATGGTCGGGCCTACAGAGTCACCGCAGGAATCACGACCGTTGCAGGGGTTAACACTGCGATGATCGCGGCAGTGGATGCGGGTGTCTTGGGTAATGCCGACGCAGGCTTGACCATGAGGCTTGTTCAGCCAGTCGAGGGTGTCGTGAACGCCTTCACTGTGGTGGCGCCAGGGCTTGTCGGTGGCATCGCTCAAGAAAGCGTGGAGTCACTACGCGCTCGCGTCGTCCGTTCGTACCGCGTGATTCCGCACGGAGGGTCGGCTGACGATTACGAAACCTGGGCACTTGAGGTTCCAGGAGTTACACGCGCCTGGTGTCGGCGCAATTACCTGGGGCCAGGTACCGTCGGCTTGTTCGTGATGCGTGATGGTGATGCTGAGCCGGTACCGAACCCGGCTCAATTGGCCGAGGTTAAGGCCTACATCGAGCAGCCGAATGTGCGTCCGGTCACCGCTGAACTGTATGTGCTGGCGCCCGTTGAGGTGCCGGTTCTTTACAGCATTCATGCGGTGCCAGACACCACCACTGTGCGCGCCGCCATCCAGGCGCAGTTGATCGACTTGCACGATCGTGAAGCAGGCCTGGGTGAAACCTTGCTGTTGACTCACATAGCCGAGGCGATCAGCGGATCTTCTGGTGAAACTGATCATGACCTGATTGCACCGGCGGCGGATGTCGTTCCGGCCGGCAATCAACTGCTGACGTTCGGGGGTATCACATGGATGTGATCCGAACCGCCGAAGAGTACCGCTTACAACTGCAGGGCCTGCTGCCTTCTGGGCCTGCCTGGGACCCTGATCTTGTTCCGGAGGTGTCCAGAGTGTTGGGTGGCGTCGCCGTAGAGTTCGCGCGCCTCGATGCTCGGGCTGTCGACCTTCTGAACGAGATGGACCCGGCTGGAGTGAGCGAGCTGGTACCAGACTGGGAATCAATCATGGGCCTGCCGGACGACTGCCTTGGGTCGAACCCCGCTTTTGAAGATCGCCGTCTGGCGGTTCGCCGGCGGCTGGTAGAGGTAGGCGGTCAGAGTCGGTCCTACTTTATTGAAATCGCCGTCAGCCAGGGCTACCCGAACGCCACAATCACTGAACACCGAGCGCCCCGTATGGGGCGTTCTCGTTTTGGCTTGGCTCGTTTCGGCACCTGGAACGCGCAGTTTATGTGGACGCTCAACACCGGAGGCAGGCAAAGGCAGGGGCGGCGCTTCGGTGTCAGCTACTGGGGCGAACGCTTCGGAGTGAACCCGGGCAATGCTCTCGAGTGCCTGATCCGTCGGCCAGCGCCGGCACACACCGTTGTGCAAATCAATTACGACTGAGGAGTAAGAACGTGGATTTTCCGATAAGTGTGCCCGGCATTGGGCTGGTTGATGGAAAGTTTATCGATGAGGACGCGCTGGCAGGTACGCCTGGCTCGCTGATTCCGTCGGCATGGGGCAATGCAATTACGCTCGAAGTCCTCAACGTGATCAATGCCGCCGGGTTGGCTCCCAGCGAGGCGGATTTGACCCAGCTGCTGCAGGCCATCCGGCTGATCGGTCAGACGGCGGCCGGCAACTTTGCCGCCGATACCGGTGCGGCCAATGCCTACGAGGTGGCGTACAGCCCCGCCGTGGCGGCGCTGATTGACGGCCTGGTACTGCGCTTCAAGGCCAAAGCCGGCAACTCCGGGGCGAGTACCTTTAGCCCGAATGGGTTAACCGCGCGGCCCATCGTCGGCCTGGGTTTGCTGGCCTTGCAGGGCAATGAAATTGCCGTGAATGGTTTGTGCACCGTGGTCTGGTCGGCGACCCTCAATTCGTGGGTCCTGGTGCAAAACAGCGGCGGCCCTGTGCAAGTTTCGCCCGCAACCCGGGCCGCGCACGCCGTCACCGCTGACCAACTTCAGCAGCAAGCAATGACTGCGTTTACGACTTCGGGCGCCGGTCCGGCCTTTACGCTTTCGCCTTTGCCGTTGCTCGCAGCATATGCCGCCAACCAGCGCTTTCGCGTGAAGTTCGGCGCCGCAAGCACGGGGGCGGACACGCTGAATATCTCCGGTCGGGGCGCCAAGAGCCTAAAGCAGTACGACGCAAGCGGTGCGAAAGTCGCCGCAGTGTTCGCGGCCAACCAGCTTTCTGACGTCGAGTACGATGGCGTGGACATGGTTCTGCTCAATCCACTCCCGAGTTCCACCTTGCTCCCGTACAACTATTTTTCTGGTTTTCTGCTTGCGAACAATGCTGTCGCCCCGAACACCACCGTTGACGTGGCAGCTGGCATCGCTCGCGACACTACAGACTCGGTCAGCATCAAGTTATCCAGCACAATACGGGGTGTACTCCAGGCTTCGGGGAGCTGGGCTGCTGGCGACAACCAGAACAAATTGGATACCGGTGCCAAGGCGATCAACACGTGTTATCACGTATTCGCCATCAGAAAGATCAGTGATGGCACGGGCGATATCGTTTTTAGCCTGTCTCCTACTGCGCCAACTATGCCGACAGGCTATTCCGGGTTTCGCAGGATTTCCGCCGTCCTTACGAACGCTAGCGGCAATATCATTCCGTTCACCAACGTTGGACCGTATTTCACATGGAAAGACCCGATAGTTGACGTGAACACCGCGGCTACGCAGCTTACTCCGGCGCTGTTTACCTTGAGTGTTCCAACCGGTGTAAACACCATGGCTCGTTTTGGGGTTGGTGGGTACGCGGGAGGTTCTGATATCGGGTTGACGTATACGCCAGTTAGCTCGAACAACATCCCGAATGGAGGGACTAGCAGCTATCTCGGTGGACTCTCTATTGCAACGACAGCTACGGATAACGGCGCCGGTATGAACACGGAATGTATTGCAGAAGGGGGCCAAATTCGTGGCACGAGTGTTAACAGATTGTTGATTGTCACCTTTGGTTGGATGGAGATCCGCTAATGCCATACGTACAACGAGATGACGATAATCATGTCGTCGGTCTATACGCCAGACTGCAGCCGGGCTTTGCGGAAGAGTGGATGGATGATCCGGTAGAGCTATGGGTGCCACCACCGACCGAGGCTGAAATTTTGGCTGCGCAAAGTCTGAAGCTACAGGGGTTTACCCAGCAGGCATCGGCGCAAAAGAATGCCCTTACTGAGCGAATCAGCCAAATAAATGATGCTATTGATTTTGGCGACCCTAGTCAGACCGAGCTTTCAGAGCTTCCATTGCGCCAGGCTCAACTAGCAGCATGGAGACGTTATTCGACACTGCTGGGTCGAGTAACGGAACAGGATGGGTGGTATGCGACTGTAGTGTGGCCAGAGCAGCCAGCCGAAGGCATGGACCTCGCAGTATTGGCGTCGACACCGCTATCGGCCTGACTCTAAAGATCTCGTTATACGCCCGCATCGTGCGGGTTTTTTTTCGCCTGGAGAAAAGTTATGCCCGTAATTGAGAAGGATCGCGACATCTTCGCGCGCACTCTTTGGGGCGAGGCGCGCGGCGAAAGCCTGACCGGCCAGATCGCAGTGGCCTGGATCATCCGCAACCGTGTTTTCGATGGCAAGGATAAATCCTGGTGGGGCGAAGGGTATGCCGGCGTGTGCCAGAAGCCCTACCAGTTCAGCTGCTGGAACAGGAGCGACCCCAACTTTGCCTACCTGAGTGGCGCGAAGGCGATTCCGTTCCGCGAATTGGCTCAAGCTCGGATCGCCGCTGACCAGGTGATTGACGGAAAGGTGCCAGATCCCACCGGTGGCGCCACGCACTACTACGCGACCACCATGCCTAAAGCCCCGGTCTGGGCGAAGGGCGCCAGGCAGACGTTGAAGCTTGGTCACCACGTCTTCTTCAAGGATGTGCCGTGATGACTGCGGCGCAGAAGCTGATTGCTCTGCTGGTGTTGGTCGCGGTGCTGATGACCGGCGCCGCGGCTGGCACATGGAAGGTTCAAGATTGGCGCTACGGCAGGCAGGTCGCCGAGCAGGCCCGGCTGCATCAAGGTGACATGACCGCCATCAGCAACGCCGCGGCCGCCCAGGTCCGCGCGGATCAGGACAAGCGCCTGGCACTAGAGCAGCGCCTGTCGGTCAGCGACCAAACCCACCACAAGGAACTGAGCGATGCTCAAACTTATCAGGCTCGCCTGCGCGATCGCCTTGCCACTTCTGAGCTCAGGCTGTCAGTCCTCCTCGACGCGGATTCAGCCGGCGCCTGTTCAGTGCCAGCCGGTACCGCAGCCGTCGGCGTGGTTCATGGAGGAGCGCGCGTCCGACTTGACCCAGCGCATGCTCAACGAATTATTGGAATCACCGACGCAGGCGACCAAGGACTGATCGCTTTGGCTGCTTGTCAGGCGTACGTGCGGGAAATATCTCGCCGATGAGGGAAAGGAAATGAATTGTGCCAGCGATTACACTATTCCTGTGACTTTCCACCGGCGATAACGATATGTTCCTCCTTTTGGACCTGAACTTTCACATGTTTTAAAGATTGTTTTTACAAACCATACAGTGTCAGTGTCATAGACATCCACCGCCATCACGCGAGCTGAATTCTCAGCTGCCTGCTTGTCGTCATGCCATTCAGTTTCTAACTCTTCACCGGATGTTGTTTTTTGTGGGCCGCCATAATTTATACTTACCAGCCGAACTTGAGAAATCCTAGATAGTCTTTTCCTTTGACGTTCAACCTTAGCGTCGTGTGCCTCGGTAAGTTCATGGTCTCGCTGTCGTACGGCAAGCGTGCAGGAGCTAGAACAGGTAAGTCCGGCAGACCTCAATGTTGTTTGATCACGAAATATTTTCGGCATTGAAGTTCCGCAAGCACTACATAAAACTTTTTTGCAATTTATGCAGTTATGTGTCCATTTCATGCGCTTGTTACAAAGCGAGCATTCTCGACCGAGCTTGTATCCCGCATATCCGATGACACTTGCCGCACCAGCGATGATGTATGGCAGCATGCCTACCTCCATTTATGACATTTATCGCAGAATTGTAGAGCTTTGAGTGGCCTTCCGCTATTACGAAGTGATCATTCAAGGTTGGGCGCTCATGGCTGCGGTTCATCAGTACCAACTCTATGCGCTCGGCGGTCTGGCTCATTCGCTACACTAAACAGGCTGGCCAGGTTACGAATGCCTTGCGTTCGTCGGTCCAGAATCGAGATCCGGCACTGATACCTCGGTTTGACCCTGTCCGATCAGACTGGGTCAAGCCGGATCAATTCGGTGTCATTAGCACCGCAAGCGTCAACTTAATGAACTCCTCATTACGGTCGATCGCTTCCAAAGCACCGCGCACGTTGTCCGCGACTTCGGCGCCGCCTTGCTGCTCGACCCAGTTGGACAGCTCAAGGATGGCGGCCTCAAGGGCCAATTGGTTTTCGTTGATCTTGAAGAGCAGGGAGGGGAGCAGGTCTAAATTTGGCATTGAATATCCTCAGTGGAAGAGGAAAGCGTAGCAGGCAAAAAAAAGATTGGGATTCGTTCGGCAGGACGCCGGAGAAGGGTACTACTGTAGGAATATACAACGCTAAGTTATTGATTCTTATAGGGTGATGTACAGGTTTTGAGAGTGTCAAAAACCACCATATTTTCCCCTTCACATCAATAGGTTACGACTGGCTCCCGGTCACCTTGACATGGTGGCGTCTTTTAGTCGCGATCCTTACTGCGAGGATCGGATGGGGCACTCTGATCGGACGACGTTTGAGAGTCATCTACAACCCTTCGTGCAGCGATCGCACGCTCGATTGCTCCACGTATAGGCGGTTGGCATTCCGAATATTTCATGCCGCGGCCAGAGGGATGCGTGATATAGGCAACCTCGATTCCTACAGGAAGGTTGGGAAGATGCTTTTTGAGCTCCTGTCCTAGTACCACAACCACCTCGGGCTGTACCTCTTTGAGAACTTGCAGCAGTACGCTGGCACCCGTGTCCCACATCGCTGCTGTCGGTCTCTGGCGAGCTTTGCTTCCAACGATCGCCTGGACGAAGTTACAGAACGCGACTGAATTCCAAAAAGTTCTTTTGCTGCCTCGCGAATAGCTCCCTCTCTTCGTATCAAGAGAGACGAGGCGTTGGACCACACTGAAGAATCTCCGCCTTTCTGTAATTGCATAGCGTCCGACAATGTAATTCGTGAAGTCCAGCCTTGCATCGGCTGGCTTACCGTAGTGTGACTCTCCGAGAATTAAAATCCGACAGTTGTGCGCGCTGCCGGTTCGGTAGTTGGCGCCAATCCATGGTTGAAAAACTCGTTCCATTTTCATCTCTGTATGCGCGGGTTTTAGACAATCGCCCATGTATACCATTGAAATTCGAAGCCTGTGGCCAATTCCAAATAGCAGTGCTGCATCAGTGGCGTATCGCGCGCAAAACCTCCGCTGGAGGCCGCGTGTTTCCGTTTGCATAAGCACAAAAAAACGGATGTTTTGCCACTGCCAGAAAGGGCTATTATCCTTATAGAACAAGTGCTTGGGTGGCTACAGTCCCCAGCATGGGGTGCTAGGGGTCGAGTGTTCGAATCACTCCGTCCCGACCATATAATTCAAAGGGTTGCGAGATTTTATCTCGCGACCCTTTTTTATTTTTTGTCGTTTTTACCCCTACAAAACGACTGGCTCTAGGTGGAATCTTAGGTCGTTCGTAGTGTGAGTTCACGCCGTTTTTGGCCCTTTTTCGCGCTGTCTTTGGCACCAATCCTGTTTGATATTTATCTTCTTTCTCAGCTTTTTCGCATGTCAGATAGCCTTGCCAAAAACCCTGTTTCCGGGCGATTAGGGCGTTTTTCCTCACCGGCTCCGCGGCGCTAAACCCTGGAAGCTCAGTTCCGATTCTTCGTTCTTAAAGGTCACCATCCAACATCCGCGAAACAGGCTGTACGTCACGCGGGCCGTGCCTTTGAAGACAAACGGAAGCACCTTTAGGCCGGACTTCCGATTGTGCGCTAGGGAAACGGAACAGAGCGCGGGGAGGGCGCATCTATTCGAATTGATTGCTGACGGGCTGTGGGCCTTCTGAAGACCCTTTGATCACAAGGCCCAGGGGCCGATTTGGAATCAAACCATCGCGTCCGAGAGCCTGACCTATACCTCCAAATTCGACGTTTTTGGGCCCAAACCGCAGTGCCAAACAGACCGCAAATTCACCCGACTTCTGGCTGTTTTGGTGACAAACCATTTTGCAGGTAGTTGGCACCGATTGAGTGACGCTGAACCCTCGAAAGATCCGTCGGCCGCGGCTTCTAGCGGTCAGCTCGGAATCTCTTGCAAGGTCCTGGTCGGTGCCAAATCCGCTGCTAACTCACATAGAAAGGAATCAGAAATGATTTTTTGCGGTTGAATTGGCACTAGATGGGGGACAGCGACGAAGAAGGCTATAGGGCGTGGGTATCGAGGATTCAGAACAATCGGAACTTACAACTCATGGTTTGAGCGTTTGGAGGGAAGAACGTAAACGACTGTCCCGAGATTCGGATCAAAAAGCTGCCCGCTACGCTGAATTACCGGTGGTAACGGTCCGGTATACATTCCGTATGCTAGGCGATAACGTGCTTGTCTTCCGGGGTGCGCTGGTATCGTTACGTCTAGATACCCTGCCCAATTTAGCCACTTAAGGAAGTTCTTGGCTGTTGAAATGCTGGTGTACGTTGCATGGCTGGCGTGGGCCGCAAGCTCCGTGGCGTTGATGTCTTTGAGCATACGTAACGTTCTCCACATAGCCTCTGTGCCTTGCCCAACCTTGCTCGGGCTCCCATCTATTTTGAGCCGAGGAGCCTCGACTCCAGTATCAAGCATCAATCTGTATATTTTCTGAGTACCAACCCCTTCTCCTCTTTCAAGGTAGCCTCCCTTACGAAGAGATTCGATGTAAGTCTTAACTGTTTCGTCTGAAATGCTGGTTAGGCGACTGATTGTATAAATACTTATGCCCTGCGGTTGGTTCCTCAGTGTCTCCCAGATTCTCTGTCGGTTATCTCGCCCCTCTAAGATGGTCAGATGCGCGGGCTTGCGGCCATTGCTCATTTAGCGGTTTTCCTCAACGGCGGCTCACCGGTAAACCAGCCGCGCTGTCCCCATTCCACAAGACCGACAGAAGACCAACCTTGCGTTTGGGCTTCAGAGAATACGCGATGGAGGTTGACGACCACTCGGCGTAAACAACCTCTTACGGTCAGCCTCAGGCTCTCTAAAAGGTCATCGTCAAAGCGGAGTTCGGGATAGCTCTGTTGCGTTAGAGCCCTAATGTCATCTTTAGAAGCTGGCTGGGCCGGCACCCACTCTAGAACGCGGTTATGAAGCCGCTCCAGCTTCGCTAGGCTTGCTGGGATTCGTTCTTCTCCAATGAGAATAATCGTGGCTCTGCTTGAATTGTAGATATCTGTTAGGACGTTTGCAGCAGCCTTGTCTAAGAGATATTGGGCGTCATCAATGATAAGAGGTCTACCGCTGCGGGATAATTGGTCTGAAATCTGGTCAACCATTTCTGATGTTGTACGGCTTGGCATGACGGCCATCTCCCTCAGAACTGCGGTCAAGAAAGCTTTTTTCGTCCAGGTATCTAGACATTCAATGTAATAGGCGCGATATACGTTTGCTGCGAAGGTGGCTCCCACCGTTTTCCCCAAGCCACTCGCTCCGTACATGACAACCAGCCCTGGCAAGTTTTTCGGCCTGGCTAAAGATTTTTCAATTGCACTTGCGATAAGGCCAACATTTGTCAAAGGCGCTATTTTTGTCACACTCATATTCAGTATCCTATTTGTTTATTGTTTGAGGTGATAGAACCTAGCTTTCGATATGTTCAAACATACGGCGCATAGCAGCAAACTCCATATTTGTTTGATAGCTTGAGTGCCAGAGGGCTTCATCTTTTGTTAGAGGTAAACTATTGCATATATCTGCGTTCAATTTTTGCCACAGTTGATATTTCGCTATTGGGTCGGGTGGCAGGGTAAATGGGGTCGGCTCCGAATCGATAAGTGCTTTAGCGACTCGTTTGGCCTCGGCAAGCCGGGCGGCGTCAAGTATTGGTGCGGAAGAGTGCTCGACTATACTCATGTGATTATTTTTATCACTAAGCATTCTAAGTTTTTCTAATGTTCGCCTTATTTGACCATGTTCCCGTTTTCTGTACGCTTGTTCTACCATCGATTTCGGCATGTACGGACTGGCGTTTCCATCGAGATGTGCCTCACCTATTAATTCACCGCTGAGATTTCTGACCCATACCTTCGAAGCATCACGAAGGTCATAGCTGATACGAACATCCGCACCATGGAAGTCCCGCAAGTTGTCTAGAAAATATTTGTTCCCGGCCCAACTGATTTCGCCACGACGAGTGGGGCGAATTACTTGAGGGCGCATTACATCATTCAAGACATCCGAAGGAGCAATAATTGCCTGCCAGCCCGTTGAGATTGCTCTCGCCCAAGCTTCATTTGGACTTAAGTGCCGGCGTTTTCCTGTAATGGGGTCGCGAACTTTGGTAAGTCCTCGATGAGGGGCGTTGTTATAAGTTTCGATCTCGTACTCAATGCCTGCCATAAACGTTTCGAAACTAGGAATGAGAGTGGTTCCGCCGTTTTCTCGAATCTGCTTGCGGCTGATACGAAATGCTTTGGCGCCAGCCTGTCGATCCATGTCCGCGCCAATGTAGCTAGTAAGCTTCTTCGCGGCGTTAACCCAGATTGTTTTATGGGCGCGTTCAATTAAACCACGTGCCTGGCTATTGTATGGTAAGGCATGGGTAAGAGTTCCTCCCAATCGCTCAACTATCTCTCGGACAGTATCGTTTACAAAACCGGATCCGTTGTCGACATAGAGCAATGCAAACATACCGTGCTGTACCGCATTTCTTAAAGCATCGATGACTGCGATTGAGGATTCTGACTCTCCAATAGATATTCCGACTACCTTTCGGGTTGCCACATCAATCACTGTGGTAGCTTCGGGTCTATATGGTTTTCCCGTGCGAGGATTAATTATCTCAGCGTCGAATTTATGACCGTCAGCCGTGAATACGTCACAAGGCATTAGATCTTTGGTTGTACGGCGTCTAAATGGTTGAAGAGCTTTGAGCTGTTGAGCAGTATGACGTCCTATATTACGAGCCTCTGGACTGAGCTTGTCCAGGAATCGGCGTACCTGATGAATACTCGGTTGGTCAGAGGTGTATTTTTCGCAAAATTCCATATAGCTGGCCTCAACGCTAGGCTTTGTCGGCCGCTGATAGCAACGCAAAAAATCGGTACTCCAGAGCGGCATAGTCAGATTTTTTCTGCGGCGGCCCGGTGCTAATCCAACCTCCCCATGCTCACGGTACGTGCTTATCCAACGCTTGAGCGTTCTTTCTGACAAAGTTGAAGTTGGCGTCGAACGATCATTAGCGACCACTAGGCGATCATGTAGAAAGAGATCCAGCCTGTGCTCCTTGGATAGAGCTACTATTGTTGCGATAGCTTTTTTTTGAGTCATCTCAGCGGTCATTCTTTCTATTTCTAAAACGAATGAAAGACGAGCGCCCATTGTTAAGCGTTGATCATCATTTAGCGTTGTAGCGGCGAAAGGGGGTGACTTTCCTTTTGCTGGAAAACATTGTTTGTTGTCAGAAAAGTCTGAGCGAGATTGAGACTGCGCTGTAATTATCGCTATTTGTGTCTCCGTTGGTAGTGCGTCGAGAGAATACTCAATTGCTTTACTATGTGAGCGGCGTTGGCCCGGCCAGTTTTCGCGAGCGGCTCTTGCTTTTACGCCTCGAACAGTACTGGGCATGCCTGTTTTTCCTGACAGTTCTTTTGCTGTGTACCCGCGCTTCATGGGAGCCTCTGATATTTAATCAGCGAGGAGAAAGTATTGCTTCGGGATGGCGATTATTGTCGGCCACTCTAGAGGGTGATTTTGTTTGGGCTAAGGTTCAGATATAGACTGGTGAGAACCATCTGCGTTACCCAAGAGCCGGATAAACTGTTCGTAATTTTCCTTAAGTAGTATTGTCAGATATAAATTTACTGCAAGCCTTGCATTATAATTCTCGTGGTATGACGGACAGATATCTTGTATTGAGGGGAGTCCATAATTAAGCTCGTCATCAATTTCGGCGGGGCGCAGATTAATGCTATCATTGAATTTGCTCTGGTCATAAAATCGGCCAGCATGGTACCTGCTAATCATGTGACGCATGCTTCCGATTATTGTGGCTTCAATTGAAACTTCGGTATATGGGTTTCCATTTTTGGTGTAGTGGTATGGCCCGGAAAGTTCGTATTCGACTGTCTCCAATTCGCCTACGAATGGCTCAAGCGGGCTGTAATTTGTTAGCGGAGTGGTTTTGGTTTTGATAATCATATTTGAGTCCTCTACGAGATGTATGAGGAATATAGGACTCGAATTTTGATCGTCAATATCAAATGATTAAATATTTTAATGCTGATGTGTGGTGTAAGTTGTTTTGCGGCTGTGCCGCTAGGTCGGATGAGTGGCTCGATATCGAATTGACTGTGGTAGTCAGTCCAGAAAGATGCCTTTCCTTGGCTGACACTTTTTTTCTTTTGGTTTTATGATCGGAGCCGATTCGAAACGTTTGTAATGAGGAGATTCTTATGTCTAGCTCGATTTACAGTGCGATTTCGTAGGTTCACGACTGAAGGTGCACGGCTTCCAAGGCACGATGTTGTTTGCTTGTAACTTCGGAGCTGTCCGCTACCGGCCCAGTTCAGTCGGTGCGGTCTCTCTCAAGCCTCCTAACGAAGCCGGCTTGGCGCCGGAATATATCCAGAGGAGGGCGTAGTTTGGCCGATTGTTGTTGGTCTTCTGAGATGGCCGTTGTAGAGATGGCCGTTGTAGAAAGGTAGGTAAGCGTCTATGGGATCGCGTCCAACGCGGTTTGCCTCCAGATCATTGCGTCATAATCTGCCACACCTGTTTAGCTGAGCGGTCGGAAACGCCTGGGAGGGCCAAATTGCGCCGCGATGGCCTTGCAGCGCGCGTCGATGCGTTCATCCACGGCGGCTTTTTGCTCCTCGTCCAAGGCGGCGTACCGCCGCTTCCACGCTTGCAGCGCCTCGCTTTTCTCAGCCTGATGCTGGGCCTTTAACGCCATCAACTGTCGGAACGTGCGGCCGTTCTCGCTGGCGTGTGGCCGATCTGTTGGCACGTCGGTCATGGGGCTGCTCGCTAAAAAGGGACCTTGATCTCTTCGTCCAGTATATCCACGACCTCGTGGAGCAGTGGATCCAGCCATGCTGCTTTTGCGCGACCCCACTGGATGAACGCCTGCTGATCCACTACCGACCCGCGTGCATCCAACGTTTGCTCCAGCGCATCCAGATATTCACGTATCGCCTGCGCACGTCGCCAATTGTGCGCATCCGTTTCAAGCTGGCCCAGTCGTTGCCTTTCGCTGTCCTGCAAGCGCTTGCGTTCCAAGGCCGCCTCACGCAGCTGTTGGCGTTTGGCATCGATGACGGCCTGACGCTCAGCGTTCACTAGGGACTCGACCGCCGTGGTCGCCATCTGCTCCAACAGTTTGTTGAATTGTACCTCGACGGGTAACCGATCCGAGTCCATCACCTTGCCGGCGTACCCCTCGTTGATCAGGACCTGAAGGCGGCCGGTGGGGACATAGTGCGACTTGGGCCAATAACTCCAAGCGCCCTTGGCTTGGTCCGCCAGTTGTTTCGCGGTGGGCACATAGGCGGCCTTGGTGCAGGCCTCAAAGAGTCGCAGGTGGTAAATCCGGCCGAGCATGCAGATGTTCACGTCGTGCTGGCCTTGCGTAACCGGATAACCTCGGGCCTCGAACGCTTTGAGCAGCACGTCGGCGATTTTTAAGGCGCGGGCTTGCTGCGCCGGCGATACCGAAATGCTCAGCGCTGGACGTCGTGTGCTGGGCATGTCGCGTTGATCAATCACCGGCTTTTTCAGCGATTGCTGCGCCGCGACAACCAACGGATGCCAGTGGCGGATGTGGTCAGGGACGACGATGTGATTGGCCGGGTCGCGCTCGAAGGCCAGTAGCACGGCCAGCCGCTCATCCAGCGGCAGTGGCGTCGGCGGTACAGGCGGTGCGGGAGTGCGAAACAGGTGCATCGGGTGCCCAATGTATTCACGCAGCTTCGGACGCGGTGCAACCGGCTTGCCGGCTTTGAGCCGGGTCCAATAACCTCGGGCCGGCGTGGGAATCTGAAGGCGGCGACAGAGTTTCTGAAGCCCAACGTCGGACAGGTGGTAACGCGGCGCGACCACCGTGACGGCGTCCGTCCACACCTCATCGAGCAGCTTGGCCCGGTCGTACTTTTCCAGCATCGGCGCAGTCCTCCGTCAGCAGGGCGAACCCTTGTCGCAAACCGTATCAGGGGCGCCGGATTTCTCGCCGCGCCGCCTGTTTGAGCCCGTGGCCCAGTGAACGTTGTCCCTTTGGCGCATCGTGCCAGGGGGGCCGCCCCACGATGGCTAGAGCAGTGCCATCGTGGCCGACGTATCGTTCAGCCGGTACCCCATCGCCTTGTAGCCAGCCTTGCGCTTTTCCCACATCCGCAGCAAGGCGACCTGGCCCTCGTCCACGAAGTCGATCACCTGGATGTCGGCCTTGGCGGCGTGCGCTCGATGCAGGCGCCCGGCGTATTGCTGAAGGATGCCGCGCCAGGAAATGGGCATGGCCAGCACCAGGGTGTCCAGCGGTGGGTGGTCAAAACCCTCGCCGATGAGCGTGCCGGTGGCCAGGAGCACCCGAGGGGCGGCTTCGGGCAAAGATTCCAAGGCGCTGATCAGCGACGTCCGCTGTTTCTTGGGCAGGCGGCCATGCAGGGTAAACAGATTCGCGACCTGCTCCCTGAGCGCGACGTCTAGCGTCTCCACATGCTCGGTGCGTTGGGTCAGTACCAGTACCTTTCGGCCTTGCCGGTAAGCCTGCACCACCGCAGAAACGATGGTCGCCGTGCGTTGTGCATCATCAGCCAGCCGCCTGAATACCTCCTGGATGCCCGCGCCCTCGGGGACGAGGAGTGGGCCGGACAGCAGGCGAGGGCTCACGGACAAGTCGTGAGGGGCGCTGGCCGGGCGCGCGGCGGTATGGCGGATCGGTCCGCACTGCATGAAAATGATGGGCTGTTGCCCATCGCGGCGGATCGGGGTCGCCGTCAGCCCGAGCACGTAACGCGCGGGCGAACTGCGCAACAGGGCTTCGAAAGACACCGCCGACAGGTGATGGCATTCGTCGATGATGATCTGCCCGTAATTTTTCACCAGGTCACTGATCTCGCCCTGGCGCGACAGCGATTGCATGACGGCGATATCGATCTGGCCGGTGAGCTTGGGCTTGCCGCCGCCCAAGGTGCCAACGACTTCTTTGCCGACGCCGAGGAACGCCTGCAAGCGTTCTTGCCACTGCCGGAGCAGCTCGGTCCGGTGCACCAACACCAAGGTATTCACACGCCGCCTGGCAATGAGCGCCGCGGCACTCACGGTTTTACCGAAGGCCGTTGGCGCGCAGAGGATGCCGGTGTCATGCGCTTGCATGGCGGTGACGGCCGTTTCCTGATCAGGACGCAGCGTGCCGAGAAAACTGACATCCAACGGATGGCCCGCGAAACGCTCGTCTTCCACCAATGGCGTGATCTGGTACTGCGCCAGCAGCGCCTGCACGGCGTCCCAGCAGCCACGGGGCAAGGCAATATGTTGGGGGAAATTCTGCGCGCAGCCAATGACTCTGGGTTTGTTCCACACCGACAGGCGCAGGGCCTGCGCTTTATAAAACTCGGGATTCTGAAACGCCGCGAGGCGGATCAACTGGTTGGCCAAGGGTTGGGGTAGCTGGGCCTTTTCGAAGTAAATCAAATTCGCCAGGGTGATGCTCAGGGTGGCCGGCATCGGGCCCTGGAGCTTTTGTGATCGAGGCGAGGGGGCTTTCCATGGCTGGGCACCTTCGTCTTCATCGACGTAGGCCACGCCAATGGGGTCGCGGTTACCCATGGCCTGAGTAATGACGGGGTGGATATGCTCCGGGCCCATGCGCTCAAGATTCGCCAGGAATGCCCACTGATCGGCATAGGGCTCCAGCGCATCGTCGACAAACACACTGTGATGCTGGGCCCTGGCGCGTTTTTGCAGCGGCAAGGCGATCAAGTTGCCAAAGCCGCCTTTGGGCAGGGTGTCCTGGTTGGGAAACAATCGGTCGTAGGAACTGAGCGACAATTGCCGTGTGCGCTCACAGGCATGGCTGATGATGGCCGCGCCGAGACGACGGGCATCGCTGGCCAATACCTTGTCCTCGAAGAAGATCCAGGCGTGCGCGCCGTTGCCCGAACGGGAGATTTCCAAGGCGACCGGTACGCCCAGCGTATGGCAGGACTCTGCGAACGCCCGGGCGTCATCGCGCCATTCGGCCTCGTCGAAGTCGGCGGCCAGAAAGTAGCAGGTATCGTCCTTCAGCAGGGGGTAGACACCGACGACGAGCGCGCCGGCCAGGTGACGAAAGATGACGTCGTCGGTCACGGCCAGCAGTTGGCGCTGGTGGCAGTCGGCGCATTTAATCCGGGGTTTCTCGCAGATCCCCGGACGCCACTCGTTCGCGCAGGCGGGCGCATAACCGGACTTGCCGCTGTTGCTTTCCCAGCGCAGCGGGTAGATGTCGGTACGGCCTCTGAACAAGCGACGAAAGAGGGCGACCTTGCTGCGGGTGTCCAGGGCGGACGACAGATCAACGGGCGCCAGGGGGATCCGCGCCGGTTCGACAGGCGGCTGCCAATCGATGCCGTGCGCGTCGAGCAAGGCAATCAACCGCGCGTTCTCCGCCTGGAGTGTCGCCAGCCGCTGGGTGTCGGTCACCGCATCGAGCCTCGGTGTTGGGGAATGACCTGTGGGGTTAGCCACGCCGTTAGGCTATCAGTCGGCGGGGGGCGGGATCAAACCGCAGGGCCGGGTGCGGGCCGGTGGCCGCGCCACGCCGCGAGTCGTCCGGCGGTTTAACCGAAACCGTGTTATGCGCAGCGCGGTTCGACTCCGCCGGCCCCGCCCAGAAGCGCACCGAGACAGCGGTCGAGCCCTCGGATCACACGCTAGGGCCCAAGCCTACCTAGCCGTCATAGGGTAAACACCGCACAGCTATAAACCAAAGTGTTGATAAACAGACGTTGACAGTCTCAATTAGCTCAAGTACCGTGCAGACCATATCAACCGTTTACCCAACAGGACATTCCCCATGGTCGACACCATCCAAGCCGCTTTAAACCAACTCACTACCGAGGGTGACCTGATCCATGGCACCGCCGCCTTGGTCGAGAGCATCAAAGCCCACACCCACCTCTCCTACAAAAAGATCGGCGACGCCGCCGGCGTGACGGAACAAGGCGTGCGCCGCTGGCGTGAAAACA
Source organism: Pseudomonas sp. NFX71 (assembly GCF_048079215.1). Classification (NCBI taxonomy): domain Bacteria; kingdom Pseudomonadati; phylum Pseudomonadota; class Gammaproteobacteria; order Pseudomonadales; family Pseudomonadaceae; genus Pseudomonas; species Pseudomonas sp. NFX71. The sequence continues at coordinate 4,250,987 of NZ_CP182230.1, forward strand.
ACTCGGGCCAAGCCTCACGCGTTCAAGCCTTGGTAAACTTTGCCCAGACCCTCATCACTGCACCGGTGGGGACTGCCGTACGGCCCGCTGCTGGCAACGCCGCCGATGCCCTGCGCGCCGTCACCCCATTGGCGGTGCAAACCTGCATCAAAGAGGGGCTGGAGAAGCTGCTGGGCATCGGCCTCAGCGCCTGCACTATCGTAAAGCTTGAAGCATTCAATGGTAAAGTCACCATCGAGCTGGCCCTGGAATAAGCCCCGTCGCTTTCAGCCAGGTGACCCGCTCACGCTAAAGCACGGACGAACGTGCGCCCCTCTCAAAAACCTCAATGGAATGCGCCATGGCCCGCACCTTGCTGGATGTCCAACTCGCCCGTCTGCTGTATCCGCTGCTCATTGAGCTGGCCACCGCTCGGCAGATCCTGACCTATGGCCAACTGATCGAACGCGCCCAGGCTCATTACCCGGATGATCAACGGGTGGCCAACCTGATTCCGGTGCGCATGGGGCGCATTCTCTGGGTGATCTACGATTTTGTGGCAGAGCGCGACCTGCCGCGTTTGACCCTGATCATCGTCAGCGCCGGGGATCAGTACCCCGGCAGCGCCATGTGGCAGCACGATTGCCTCGCCGAACAACAACGCTGTTTTGCCTTTGACTGGTCCACGGCCGATCAGGCCTTTGACCTTTACGGCCAGCACAGTGAAAAAGCGGTCACGCCCCTTCGGCGTGTACCGCGTGAGCAAGCGAAACAGCTGATGGCCGCCCACTACCACGACCCGCTGAATGTTTACCCGAGCGGCATTCGCGCTCTGCGCGAAGCCATTATCGAAAACATCATGAACGGCCTGTCGGTGGAGGAGGCGTTTCAAATCGAAGCGCAGCTACTGGCGCCGTCGACGCAGGCGTAACCACCCTTGTTGACCGTTTAATTAGCCAACCCAACGCTTGCTCACCCCCCTCAATAGGAAACACGCGATGAACCCTCTCCAATGGAATGTCGACACCCTCGCTTCGCTGGGTCGTATTTTTTTGCGCAAGGTGATGAAAAACCTGCGATCCGTTGAAGGCGCGACCGTGCAGTTCGGTGAAATGGGGCAGGGGATCCAGCCCAACTACCAGGTGTGTTTCCCCAATGGCAACGTGAATCCCTATCGCGGCGCCAATCACAAACCCTTCATGCCCCGTGGCACCTTTAATCGGGAACACATCTCCCTGCCTTTTTCGTCAGTGGACCTTCAGCGTGCATTCGACGCCGCGGTTACCGCACGATAGAGGCAGGGCCAGCGTCAAACCGTCGCGCAACGGAGGCACCAGGATAATCGAAACCCTGTAGGTGGTTGAGCTTGAGGCGCGTCGCAGATGTGCCGCCGGGGCAGTAGCACTGCTTGCGTTAAAGAGAAGCGTACAAGCTTGCGAGAGCAGTGCTGTAGGAGCGGTAGTTGGTCGGCGGTGGTCGTGCAGAGTTTCTCTCTGTGAGAGTCGATCATCGTCAAGATTAATTTCCGAAACCTCTATTTGCGCATACAGGTCGGTTTGTTTTTTGACTGAGCGTAAACGCGCAGATTTGAGCTTCCTTGAGTGTAAGGGTTGCAGGTCTGTTCTGCCGCTTCCTTGGTCACCTCGCCGCTCATCTTCGACTTGAGCACTCTGTCTATCCAAATTTTTTCGACCCTCTCCGCCAGAGCCGGCTCTGCCGGAATGTAGCCAGTGGGGTGATTCTATGGGGTTATCCATTAGTGTTGGACTTTAGGATCTTCAATTCGGATTTGTTTAAATACTATATCGGTTCTTTGCTGATAAGTTCCCTGAACTAATGGGTTCTGTCACAGCCGTCATCTGGATCCTTTCCGGCACCTGAAGTGCGGGTTTTTTGTAAACAATAAAAAAGTTTTTTGTTTTTTGTTTTTTTGTTCCGTCCTCCATTTTTAACGGGGGAGAGTTTTAGAGAGGGGGGCGACCTTAGACAATCCTCTCTTTAGGGGAGGCGTGTCGAATGTCCATTGACAGTATTCGATCAGCCAACATCGGACGACATTCATGCTAAGGGGGGCTGTACCGCTTCTAAACAGCACAGACCTGATTCGATTTGAGATACGTGTACTCGACCGCTTTGCCTGCGCGTTGGCTAGTCAGAAGGCCTTTCTCAACGCCTTCTTTGAGCAGCCTTTCAGCAGTCTTGATCGACTGGCTCCCTTTCAACGCATCTATCAGGACGGTCTTTGTCAGCGTGCTCTCAACTCCGAAAGCAACTGACAATTTTGATTCAATAGAGACCTTTTGTGTTGGCAACACAGCCGAAAAAGACAAGTCGTCATTGCCTACCAAATGCATTCGTTCTGGCATATTGATATCGCGACCGGAAAGACTCAGTCGATAATCGTTTTTTGCTTCGTTTGGACGTACGATTGAGAGAACGCCATTTACTTCGCCGTGGATTGCGGACGCGCCACGCATTGCACCGGCACCAGTGGCACCACCTTGAAATTGAGGTTTTTTGTCGTGGTGGACCACAATGTGTGCGACTCCTGCGCACAATTTTCGAAACGCGAGCATCACCTGGGCCATTTCGCCGTTGTCATTTTCTTTGGCAATGTGGCACCTGGTGAGTACGTCCCAAACGATCAAATCCGGCTTGATTGTATTGATATAGGGGGTGACCTTTGCTAGATCATCTGAGTTAAGTACGTTTATGTTCATGAAGTCTTTACATATGAAAAGATTGGCGTTGTTGGACATTTTTTCACGATCGTTACCATGAAGCCGTAGGGCCCTGCTACCGCAACTACGTTCCGACATTTCCATGTCCATATAAAGCACTTTTTGGTGGCCGTTAGCTTTGAATCCAATACACTCTGAATTCAAGCTTGCTGCTACAGCGAGTTGTAGAGCGAGTCTTGATTTTCCTGTCTTTGGGGCGCCGGATATTACCCACTGCTCTCCACGCTCGATCAGGCCTTGAATGATCCATTCTGGTTTTTTGTCAGCGTCGTTGAGAACTTTGCGCATGTTGCATCGTGCAAGAATTTCTTCAGCGGTCATCATGGTCATGGAATGTCCTGGTAGCAGTGATGTATGGATATGCCAAACGGCAATTGTTTAAGGGCGGTTTAAATGTGGCTGGTTATGTAAGTGTGTTGCAGGAACTCGCCAGCCTGGTCTTAAATCAAAGGCAAACGAGCGCCCTGGAAGAGCCAAATTATAAGTAGTCGAGGTGGGCTGAAAAAATTCGAAAAGGGCCTGATTTCGCATTCACATAAACACGAAAATTTGGTCGATTAAGGACTGAAGATGACTATAAGTCTTTGGGTAAACTGAATTTTGAAGTGGGGCTTTGCTGGATGCCTGGAAGGCTTTTTTGTACTGGCATATGACTTACCTCATTTGCTTGAGGTTTCCCATAATAAGCCGCTCCCATAGAATCGTCAATGAACTTATTTTTTTGTCAAGTGTTGTTTTGGTATTGTTTTTTCTAAAACCCCCGGCGGGCTTGGTCGTATTTGACCCTTAGGAAGGCAAAAAATTTTAGCTGCCAAGGGGCGTTGAGGTTTGAATGATTGGAAGGGCAGGTTTTCGTTAAAAACCGGGGGTAGAGATGAAGCTGTTTAGCCGTTCGGTGAACTCTTGGATGCTGGAAGCTCATCGCCCGGTGGCATTGCACATTTTTTTTGCAGCTTTCTCATTGCACGTTCGGTGGCAGAGTCTCGTGAATACAACCAAAGACTCAATGACGCCGCACGATTTTGAGGAAGCCACGATCCGTAATGATGACTCTTGCTGCGCCACGTCCTGAAACGACTGCCGCAGTGTTGGGCTACGAAGCGTTGCTGCCGTAGAACTGCTCGCGAGAGATGCCACGGTAAAAACTATGCGCTTCTGGCGGTAGGTTTAGGTAATGGAGCGCGTACGGTGGTTCTTGATCCTTCGGGGAGGAGTGGGCTCTTCAAAGGGAAGGGCCTTCCTCGTGACGTTATCTTCGCGTAAATCTGCGATTGCACCTTTCTTACCTGGACCTGAGACGGCGATATTTTGAGCTGCTGCTGCGTTGGCATGAACGCTGTGTGGACGCTTACATCCTTTTGAGCCCAGTCTTTGCCGGCAACCTAGAGAGCCCGCGTAACTCATTCAGGATAGCTCTGAAAGGGCCTTACGAGATTAATGATTCCGTATTTTCAGCGAATACTATCAGTGCTATCGAGCTAGAGAACAAACCCAAGCGAAAGGTAAAGCTATAATCTGTAAAGCCGAAAAAGCCCCTTGTAGGTGCTTTCGATTATGCCTTCTCAGAGCTGATAGCCCGCCAGACCTTCGTCCAAACCCCCGCCTTGGCATTCTCCAATTCGCCCTTCAAGCTTTTGATCTCATTGCCCCTGCTCGTATACGCCGTCTTGTATTTCACCAGCTCGACATTCAGTTGTTCCACGGATTGCGTCAGACCATCATTTGAAGCCACCAAAGCGGCCTTGTTCTTTGCCAGCAAATCTTTCGCTTCAGCAATACTGTCTCGCTGCTTGGTAACATCAGCAGCAAGAGATTCCGTCTCACGGTACTTTCTGACGATTGCCAGCATGTCCTGTCTGGTTTTCTCTGCCAGCTCCACTCGATCCTTGTCAGCTCGCCTAACATAATCCTGATGAAATTCAATACTCACTGGGTCAGAGAGGACTCTGCAAAACAATTGGTTTGAGGCGATATCGTTAATTTTCCGGTAGCCCCGCTCGATACTTCCCTCAATGTCATTTTTATCAATATATGTCTCAATATTAATGCTTTTGGCAATCTTGATTTCGATAATGGGGATTCCGTGGTCACGGAAATCGTTGATCTTTTGCATGCTGCACGGATTGGAGTAGCAGACCTCAATCGCCAGCTTCCCGCCCCACTTTTTGTAGAAGGGGTTGTCAGAGGTGAACTCGCCATACAGGTCAGGAACGTAGACATTGCCGTTCCCGAATCGCAGCCGGGTTTCCTCTGCTACAAGGCGTGTGAATGTGAATGGGACGACCTCATCACCAATCTTGAAATTGATCGTTTGAAGCTGTGAGAGTATGGCTATGAGATAGGCGTGTGGAAGGGATTCTCCGTCGCTATCATCAGATCGAGTAGCCTGAACATCGACGCTCTTGTACCGAAAATACCCATTCTTGACGGCGACCATCTCACGGCGCTTCTCTGCGCGGGAATGGGTACTGAAGAAGGTAAGCGCGCTGAATTCGGCAGGGTTCAGGCGGCGCATCTTGAGGACTTGCCAAATGAAGAACAGCTTGTACCGACCATCCTCGCGGTTGATGAAACCGTTAGCACTCTTCGCACACGCCCAAATCTTCATGCCTCTCCCTTACCATGAAACGCTCTAGATCGGACCATACCAGTGCTCGACGAAGGTTTCAAAGCGGGCAGGCTCACAAAATTCCTCCTGCGAGAAGGCGAGCACAGAAACCTGTATTAAGGTGCCGTATCGACGACTTCATCAGCGATACCAATTCGGTGTGTGTAGTCGACGTCTTCGTCGACTAACACGATCTGGTCATTCTGGGTTTTGAAGGCATCATTTCAGCCCAGTCTCTGTAAAAGCGCATACACCGTTTATAGCTAGCGACGAGGAATGAAAGGCAAAATTGTTTACGCGGCGGTTTGGACTTAACGTAAATTAGCGACAAGCCTCTTGAGTCGCGGAAAACGTTTGCTATGAGCATTCTGGAGTGCGCGATATTGCTAAGTGGTTACGCGGCCCGGTCGCTTCATTCCAAACCTACTAAAAAATAGACGGGGCGTTATATGCTAAATACGCAAAGATTTTACGAAGAGTGCATGCAGACTAATATGTGAACTCAATATTCTTCCACGCTTATTCAGCTTTGCGGCATGCACTTGAAGTTTAACTTAATTTATTCATAAGTCTGAGAGCCTAACGGATCAATCAAGTGGGCCATTTTAGCGTCAGCTGGTTCAAATGCGCACATCCCAATAGCCAACGTTATGTTCTGCAAATATTTGCATCCCTAGGACATATTCAAAAATGGATAGCTTGCCTCTAATTAGTTGGTTGGGTCTCAAAAAAATCAGCACTAAGGTGATATAATATATTTATTTGTTAAATTGCAAGCTATGTCTCACAGCCCCGTGATACCTCGATTCTCTCGTACACGGTGCTTTCGACGGGCTTCTGCTCAAATCCTTCGGATTCTGCGCGATTCAAATCAAAAACATAAAAGCCAAAAATAAAAATAATAAATGGTGAGCGACATGTCGGAAAAAGTATTGATTAAGAACAAGGGCGGTGCGCCTCGAAAAATAATACGTCAGAGCAAGATCTTAAAAGTTTATCTGATACCTGAAGAGTTTCAGGCCATCAAAGCAATAAGTGAAGAGTTGGGCTATCCGACAATTTCTGGCCTTTTGCGGGAAAAGATTCTGGAATTTTGTAGCAAGCGCAGAATATTGACGGCAAACAATCCGCAAATCCAGGCAGCCTCAGCCTATTTGGGGGATTTAGCATTCTCATGCCACGATTTAGAACAGTACGCTATCGAGTCAGAGTTACCAGTCGATGTAGTGCATACGATTCACGGCTTGCTCGAAAAAGTCGAAATTATAGAAAGCTTCCTAACACAATAAAAATAATAAAAGGAGCAACAAACATGATTGGTGAGCAACTTGAATATCAGGAAACATCGGAGAATGGAGTCAAATATATTTTCGCCGAACCAGAGAAATATCGTGAAAAGCGCCCGTTTATTGAGTTTATAGGCGGCAACATCATCGCTGGTGACCCATTGATTCGCTCTATAAATACTGACGGAAGCGAAAGTGTCGAAGTCGACACTTCTCAAATCATCGCCGAAATGAGCGGCCACGCTAATAAATGTAAGGGCACATCTAAGCTACTGTTTGCTCATTACGTCTTATCATTAGATGTTGGTGAAACGCTTAGCAAGCAGGAATTGCTTGATTGCGCAAGACATTATATGAAAGCCCTCGGCTATGGGAAGGGCGCTAAATGGGTTGCCAGCGCCCATTACGATACTGACAATCTGCACATTCACATAATCGCCTGCCGAGCGCAATTAATTTACAGTGATGTTGCACCTAACGGAAAACCTCGTGCTCCTCAATTTTCTATTGTTAGCGATAGCAACGGCTACAAAAAAGGCTGGGAGGCATGTAGAGAACTTGAACTGAAATATAATCTGAAGGTCGTGGAAAATCCTGACCAATGCTTCGCAAAAAACGGAGATGTGTTTAGAAAGGGCAGCGATCAAGCAAAAATACTCAGAGGGATTTTCGGTGACCTGTGGAAGCAAGACAAACCAAAAACTTTTTCGGAGCTTGTACTGAAGCTAAACGAAAGGGGAGTAATTACCCAGGTGAAAACTGAGCCAAACAATCCAAATCACATTAAAGGCATCATGTTCAAATTGAGCAGACCCGATGGCAGATGGATCTCTGGCTCAAAACTGAAAGCCACCCGTCTTACGTTTGACCAACTGATTCTCAAAGAAGGTTTAAATTACAACCCAGCTCGCGACAACGCCATGCTTGGCCTGCCACCCACCGCTTACACGCTCGTACAGAACGCAAGGAGCGCCATGCCTACGTACCAAGAGGCTGGGAGCATGACTGCGTTACGGCGAGTCTACGTCAAGCTTCCACCCAACAACGCACGCATACGATCATACGTAAAGAACAGGGGGCGGTTGTTTGGCCTCTATGCAGATTCAGGCTCAAGCTACTTGGGGTTCAACGCATCGTTCCATTTGCGCCTAATAAAGAAATCCAGAAGCGAGGTTGAAATCGAAATTGAGGCCGAACGTGTCGCAAGAATAATGAAGATGATGCTCGCTATTATCAAACGAGCGATTGATGATTTCTTTGATGGCCTTGAAGTGGAGTTCGACGAAATGGCTCCATCGAATGAATTGTCTGATACAGCCTGTCGGCTAAATGTGCCCGTCGTGCTCGATCTACCCGAGGACGACATGTCCGACGTTATGGAGCTGGATGTTGAAGAAGAGGTGCAAAAGCAAATGAAATATCTAGCCACTCTATGCAAAGGTTTTGATGAGCCAGATCAGAAATTAGAAGCATAACCAAAGCCGGGGACTTCCAGGTTTTATTTACTCCTAAACAAAACAAAACCCCGGAGCCCACAACGAATTTATCAACGCTGAGGTATGTTCGAGCAAAAGTTGTACTCTAAATTCGATGAAACGTAAATCCTCGTACCCGTCTTTCCGGATCGTCAGAATCATGCTTTAAAAGGATTTTTAGGACTTCCGTTTCATTCTCCCATTATAGAGGTACTTAACGCTATACTCAACGCCTTCTCGCAAATATATCGTTAAAGTATTACCTCTCCATCCATTTTACTTTATTATAACGTTGTAATTTAAACTCCTATTAATAGTTGCCACCAATTGATGATCCAGATCCCAGAGAGTTTAGCGTCTCTCGGATGTGAAGAGCTTCTAAGCTTTGCGATGGAAGTAAAGAAGCAGCAGTTATTAATTAAATTTAATGAATACAATAGACTTAAGTATTCCGCTCCTCCTGCCCCTGATGGCATCACCTAAATTCCGAAGCCGCCGATCCCATTCTCAAGCTGGTTTGAGCTGAGAATGTTTGAAACGTATCTCGTAAACCTAGAGTACGAACCGCTCACGATTGATTACACTCGCAAGCATCGGTACACACCTGATTCAATTATCCCTGGCACCAACATCCTTGTTGAACTTAAAGGTGCATTTGAGAAAGACGAACCCGGTAAATACGAGTCTGTGACAGAGCAAGGCGGCTTCGCATTCCTTTTTGTGTTCCAGCGCCGTGGTACGAAATCGCTTGGAAGAAACCGAGGAAAGTCGGATTTCGGTTGTTACATGAAGAGTGAGTTGCGTACCATCACAAACGCGGCATGCCTTTCTACTGCACTTTCGAAGACGAGTTTGCTGGATTTCAAAAAGAGCAAAATGTTCGCAGAGATAATAAAGCGTCACAAAATAACGCAACATTGAAATTTATTAAAATATTTACTCATTTTATTAAGTGTGCGTTAGGACTCCTATTTAACATGTTATACTTAAAACATAAGAACAATAGGAAGGGGTAACAAGTTATGTATATCAGGATGTCTCAAAACTGTGACCGCGTTGTCATTCTCAAGTCAGTTTCATTAACTGTTGCTGCATTCGATGCAAACGGCGATCCACTCAAAGGCGTCCGCAAAAGCACGACAATCCAGATCGCAACATTCGACCTGTTGGAGCCTATAGCTCATCCTGAGATTCCCCTCGAACAAGCGGTCGAATTTGAATCCTGGAGATCCACCCAGATTTCTCGTATCCATAAGGCATTCATTGAGGCAGCTGCTGCCGGAAAGCTTGGGGGAACGCCGCTTTTGAAGACTCGCTCATCACAAGGAGACCAAGCGGCAAAAGTCGGTGAGTTCAGCGGCATCATCGAGCCGATCATTGAGGTCGAGGCCGGATTGATAAAGGGTGCGATAACGAGGCAGAGAAGCGAACCAGCATTCCCGAGAGGGCCAGTTGATGGTGGAGATGCACAGTCCATCATTAGCTCGATTCTGGAAATCTCTTCAAGAATTTTGAGGCATCAGCATCGTACTGGGCTAAAGGGTGACGACTTGTATTCCGTGAACGAGCTTCTGGATATCCGAGCTGCGTGGTCTGCCCTTGGAGCATGCATGGAAGACGACGTAACAGGGCAAGGTAAAATTGAGGGGCCACGTAATGGCCGGATAGCTGCGAAGGAGGGCAGAGCGATGTTCAAAGACCTAAGGAAGAGCATCACGGGTTGACCCGACCTGTTCTTAGGCTGGAAATGGGTGTAATTGGGTGTGTAATTGGGTGTTGAGGATCTTACGCACGGTTTAGACCCACTTTCCACGCTTGGAACAATCTGCGTACACACCCCAGCATGTGCTATCAAATTGTTCCTGAAAATCCACTGAGAGCAGGCTCATTTGGCATTTTCAACCATCTGAAAAACCGACGCACCGTTACGTCCCCAGGGCATAAGAATCAGCCTGTTTTGCTCTTCTTGATGCATCGCTGGCAGAGCTTCCAGACCCAGCCATCAACGACCGCCTTTTCAGCAGGGTATTCACCACAACGCTGACAAATATGGCTTGTAGCAGCCTCTATGGCGTAACCGAGGGTTTTGATGTGCGGCGGGGCAAAAAAGCAATCGACTCGCAGGAAGCCTTGCTCTGGCCTACAAACAATTTCACAGTCGTAGTCTGCGCTCGCAACCTTTATGGCGTTCGCAAAGCTTTGCCAGCCTCGATAGTTCTCACCGAGCCAGCTATCTTCGGATTCAATGTTAGGCAGCATGTGCCGAATTGACGCAAGTGGATCGACCGGCTTTTCTTCATCATCACCCACACTCAGCCCCCTTGTTTGACAACATAAAAGCTTTGGACATGGTTGGCTGCTACGTGAAATCTGGGTTTTCGCATGGCCCCTAGGTCTGTTGATTTCGCATAGAGACGTTATCGTCTAAAAAGCACTACACGCCACATTTATATAGTTTAGCAGTCTTAAACATGCTGAAAAGAGATTGATGTACGATATCTTGGAGTTCACAAGTGACGTTTGCTGACTCCCTTATTTTCTTCGCTTGGGCGATAAGTTTTTCTGTTAGAGCTGGTGCCAAGGTGAATGAGCGCAAAGCGCAGAGGTTGTTGGTGTCAGTATCAATGACGTGCATATCCACAAGCATTCTTTGATTTGCGTTTGTTAGGTCAGGAATAGAAATGAGATCTTGTGGAATTATGCTTGGCTTAAACGGACACTCAAACAGGAGGTCGCCGATTTCAAAAAGTATAAAAATTGTTTTACCTTGAGTTATGAATCCAGAGCGTATTTTCCCCTTTTTTAGTGCGGATAGCTCTGAATTCATAATCGATGGCATCATTACTTGCAAGATGTTTCCTGGCTTTACAAGAAATTGAGCCGCAGCGCCTTCATGGCAAGGGGTTTCAAGTGGGTAAGAGCTGCCAACGCCCAATGTGATGTAGCTATGCATATTTATCCTCTAATTGGTTTGTGGGGTTTAATCTAGTGGAATTTTTTTGAATATTTTATTTGTTAATAATAAAATGTGTGTTTGCTGGATCGTTATTTGTTTTCGAGTATGACAAAGCTTTATTTGTATGCAACTAGAATATTTTTGCTTTTATATATTGAAAATTCTATAACCTCCGGCTGGCGGAGGTTTTAGGAAAGTCAAGATGGATAAAAATAATTGTATTTCATAAGCGAGAAAAAGGGTGGGGGTGAAAGATGTGTAGAGCTTTCTATCACGATGTAGCGATGCCCCCCCCGTGGCGGCCATCGTGTAGTACTCGACTTGCCGGTTCCGTGGTCACTTACGTTCAGACCCCTTGTTTAACAAAAAAAAGCTTTGGATATTGTTGCCTGCTACGTGAAATCCGCTGTTTCGCATGCACTTTAGGTCTGCTGATTTCGCATAGAGACGTTTTTGACAGGGTAGATATATCGGATAGGGTTGTAGCGGTTTACCTAGCTTTCATTAGAACGATCGGCAGCAACCCTAAAACCCTTTGGCCAGATTCGACGAAGCCGGTCAAAGGTTGTCCCAGCAGACGCAGAAGCCTAGGGGTTGAACGAGTTGATCAACAGCCCCAGCGATCCGTTCTTCTGCACACCATTCGCGTGGCGAATAGCTGATCGCAACCGCCAAGATGAGCTGTTGCTCCGACAACACTGAAGGATCGAATGGCCAGAGTTCGATGCGGGTTACGTTCGAATCCCCGAAATCAGGATCACCAACGAGAAGCTCCTTACCGTCTATGAAGTCGCTCCATTTCTGGATTGGAATGGCATAAGTTTTTTGAGCCCGATCTGCAAGCATCGTCCTTTCATCAAGGAACGTATCACCTACAGCTACCAACCCGGTGCCGTGATGACCGCGCACATGAAAGTCGGCCAGCCTCGGTGATGAGACGTAGCCTTTGACAAGCTCGATGTCGATCAAGCCGGTCGATTTTGAGCGCTTGTATTGCAGCTCGTTCAGCAGTTTATTCAGAAGATCTGGCTCATTTGCCATTACTCGATTCATGCATTCACTCGCATCACATCTTCCCATCTCGTTGTGTAATTTTTGCCAAGCAACTGCTGCTTCAGGGACCAGGGCGCGGCAGCTGGCTCGCTCGCAAATCTAACAACACCCCGGCCATGAATCAGATTTATTCTGTCGAGGACGGCCATTAGCTGCTCGCTATTTTTGCGCTTCGGCGGAGCGAAGAGGTCATCAGTAAACATGCCAGGGTCGAAGAATTGGGAAAGAATGACTCCAGCCTTGGCATATTTTGGACCTTCCACAAAAATTTGCTGCAATCCGGCCAGCGCAGCTTCCAGCAAATCTCGGGTGTCGAAGCTCGGATACGCCAGAGGAATGCTGACTGACCGAGCATATGGCATCCCGTTGGTGTCGAAAGGACTCGTCCGAATGAACACCTGGACGCACGCTGCGTACTGGTTTTGCGTCCTCAGCTTCCTCGAAGCGTTGCCAACAAACGTAGAGATTGCTGAGCGAAGGCCATCTTGTGTCGTAACTCTTTGGCTAAAGCTACGCGTACACGCAATCATCTGCTTGGGCGTAACGTCTTCCTCCAGCCCGTAGCAATACTCACCAGACAACTCACGGGCCGTCTTCTCGACGTTAATATTGAAATGCCTACGTATCGTTTTTTTGTCGAACGTTGCGAGATCCCACGCCTTGTTGATGTTCATCAGCTGAAGGCGCTTATTGAGCTGTCTACCAATACCCCAAACCTCGCCTACGTCGGCAAAGCGGAGAAGCTTTTCTTGCTTGAGGGGATCAACGAGATCGACCACCGCCCCCGTTTTTGACTTCCATCTTTTGCTCGCCCAGTTGGCCATTTTGGTGAGTGATTTCGTGGTGGAAATGCCAACGCCGACAGGGATTCCGACCTCTCTATAAACAACATCGCGAAGGTGTCTGCCAAAGGCTTCAAGCTCGCGATCAGGGATGCCCGTCAGGTCGAGCCAGGACTCATCGATTGAGTAGACTTCGGTCAGCGGGGCCTCTCGGCGCAGCACATTCATCACTCGGTTGGAGAGGTCTTGATACAAAGCGTAGTTACTGGAAACGCAAATCAGACCCTTCCGTTCGATGAGGTCGCGAAGCTCGAAATGTGGCTGCCCCATCTTCACGCCAAGGGCTTTGGCTTCGTCGCTTCGAGATACGGCACAGCCGTCGTTATTTGAGAGCGCGACGACTGGTTTTCCCAGCAGTTCAGGTCGAAACAGACGCTCAGCGGACACGTAAAAACAGTGGCAATCGACCAAGCCGAATCTCTTCATATCTCATCCTTGTGTTCGAGCAGGCCAAGCTGTTGGTGACAACCCATTTCCGATTTCAGTGCGTTGAGATGCTCGACGCCCTGGTTGTTCAGCTCGATGATCTGTTCAGCAGTCAGCGTGTTCTCGATGTAAATTTTCAGCTGCTCGCTGGACCACTTCATCTGTAGAAGCTGCTGAAAAGTAATCATGCAAATGCACCCCGCAGAGGATGTAGGTTGAACGTGACCACACCCCAAACTTCGATCTCTTCGCTGTCTCCCAAGCGGATCGGCGCACACAGTGGATTTTCTGCCTGAAGGAATGGAACACCATTGGAGACACAGTACGTTTTCACTGTGAATTCAGACCCGATCCTCGCAACGATCACATCGTCCTGGGCGGGCGTCAGGGCTCGATTAATGATCAGAAAATCGCGGTCGAAAATACCTTTGCCCGTCATCGATTTTCCAGTTGCACGGCCCACGAACATTGAGGGTGCGCGCATGCCGACAAGCTCATCGAGCGACAAAGAAGGTTCTTCGTGATCGAGCCCTGGTGAGGGAAAGCCACAGGCTAGTTGACCGAGCTGCTGCATTAGCTCGGGTTCATCAGACGGAACAAGAGGGCGGACATCAATTGCTTTCATGGGATCACGCGCGAATACTGGACATCTATACAGTATAAGATGGATTACGCAATCGCCAAGAACATTGAGACGAGTAACCTGATTGGCAGCGACCGTTTACTTCGATTCTTTTCCTACCGGAGGCATGGCTTCCCATTCGCGGATGATTGAATCTGGTGGCGTATCAGCCAGCAGTTCATCCAGCGAGTATTTGTGGGGATAGATGAGAAGACGACCCTCGGCATCTACTTCGATGCTGACAGCGCATCCAGCAGGAAACGCATCGCGCAGGTGTTGCGGAATTTCAATTCGAAATTCTGAATCAACCGTGACTTTGATCATGACGGCAGCCTGCGCTAGGAAGAGTATCCAAGACTATAACCCGCTGGCCAGCTTCGGCAACGCCGGGATGGGTTGTTGCCAAAACCCCCTAGATCATCGAGGCGACTCAGCTTGTCAGCGGTGCAATGTTCTAGTACCGCGTCCTAATCGATAGGCTTGATGGTGCACCGCGCCGCGTTTGTTGGCGCTATTAGTTTGTGGGTAGTAACCCATAAAGATATCGCGCAGGCTTATGTTGTGCGCTCAGTAAGGACATAGCCTACGTAGCGTCGGCGATATTTCAGATATACGGAATTATCGGAAATATACCGCTCCAATGTTGTTGTCAATTATAGCTGCTTGAATGGAAGAAGAGTGTGCTCAAAAAAATAAAAAATTGTTGATTTCGGTCGTTTCTTGGGAATATAAATATGCATCGTTATCTGGGCATGGCGATCTGCACCGGATAGATGTGGTTGATAAAAACGCTACATCTGGATTTGTTCAAAAGAAACTGTGTTATGACTAGCGCTATCATCGGAAGGGAATGATCTGCGGGTTCTTAAAATACAAATGATCTACCGCTCGAATTTAAGCAGGCTACTTGATTCAGCTGCATGATTGACGCTAGCCAGAAGAACTCGCAAAAGACTAATTTTTATGCGCCCCATTGTTTGAAAACTTTGCATTGTCATATAAATCGCGCATTGATTATTCGTCTGGAGAAATAATATGTTTGAGACCCATGAGAAGGCCCGCCTAGCAACTCCATTCTTTGTATTCGAGGAGGGGGTGCGCCGTTGGGCCTACGTCATACTGACGTCGAACGATGAGTGGTTTTTTGTGACTTATGAAACGGTCGTCGACGGCGTTTCTTCGCAACAACAATACTTCATCCCCAATGCTCTGTTCCTAAGCGGACTGTCTGCCAAGGACAACTCGGTTAAGTTTATTCGAAGGGTTCAGCTGGTATCACCGCCTAGTCTGAACCAGAAAGGGCGTTGGATGATGGAGCCCATTCAAGCCATTCATATGGTGGGTGAGCGTTATGGTTATGAGTTGATGGATGGGCAGACGTACCCATCGGAGCTGTCAGGACAGCTCGGCAATACTATTTGGTTCAGTGACGCAACAGAAGATGAATAACTCCATTGGGAGTCGACTTGCAGCGAACTACCAGACTCTGCTTATTCGCACAACTCTTGCGAATCTGGTGGAGACCGGGCATTGAAAGCGGCCTGATTACACAGCTGTGTAACTCTTGCGAATCTGGTGGAGACCGGGCATTGAAAGCGGCCTGATTACACAGCTGTGTAACTCTTGCGAATCTGGTGGAGACCGGGCATTGAAAGCGGCCTGATTACACAGCTGTGTAACTCTTGCGAATCTGGTGGAGACCGGGCATTGAAAGCGGCCTGATTACACAGCTGTGTAACTCTTGCGAATCTGGTGGAGACCGGGCATTGAAAGCACCCTGATTACACAGCTGTGTAACTCTTGCGAATCTCGCGAAACTCCTATTCTCCGTCTTCAACATAAATTTTGGCTGTTATGTTGCCTGTGGGATAAAATTTAGAGGGGGCTTGATAGTTTGAATGTGGTGAATCGTTTACTTGCGAAAATCTTCACGCTACGGATTAACCAGTCGCCGGCAGATCTTGTATAGCTACGTAGATATCGATACGGTGTTTAATTTTTTCACAGTCTAGACCGGTTGCAACTTGGGATTAGACCACTACGATGTATATGAGTTGGCGCGGTGATGCTTAATTAGTGTGCTAAGGCCCCATCGTTCAAGAAAGAAACTTTCCACGAGAAGGTAGATATCGTGCCTCATGACCGCCACTGATTTTCCAGAAGAGGTTACTAAAAACCTATGCAAGAATCACTCGATGCACTTTTGCGCGCGCGATATCCGGACATTTTTTCAGTCAATAGCTCGGCAGGGCAGCGCATTTTCAGGTTTGAATGCGGTGATGGCTGGTTCCCGCTTATCGATGGTACGTGTGAGTTGATTCAGCACGACATTGAGACCAATGGCACTCAGCAATTTCTGGCTGTGCAAGTGAAAGAAAAATTTGGCGGGCTTCGTTTTTACTACCGACAGGGATGCGACTATGCAGCTGCTGCGGTGGACCTGGTGGAATCTCTATCACCGTACGTTTGTGAAATATGTGGCGCTCTTGGCAAGACGGTATCACTTTTTGGTTGGATGCAAACGCGTTGCCCGGCGCATGAAAGTACGACTGTCTATGAAGGGGCTCCCCTGACGTTGGAGAATAACGTGCTGCTAGTTCCTCCAATGGGGGAGTTGCTGGGCGCTGTGTTGGCGCTATTTGCACTTGATGGCCAGGCTGCGGCCCGCTGGTTGACTGAGCCAGCACCAGCGCTTGCACATACGATTCCATTGACGTTGGTAGGAACTTTGGGCGGCCAGCGCCAGATCTTGACGCTCATCGCACAACTTGAGCACGGCGTCATTCCGTGATGCAGTTATGAATGGTTCCTCTGACCTAAACCTGATCCAGCCATCTACTTTAGGTTAGGAGTAACCTTCTGGACTATTTCCGCACAGCGGCCCGATAGTGCCCCCGCCACGCGGAAATGAGCCAAGGGAATTACCCATGACTGCCAGCATCCATCAATTGATGAACGCTCAGCACCTGATGCTAGCCCAGCTGACGCAGCACAATTTCACCGCGCTGTTCAGGGATCAACGGTGCGACGCATTCGGCGGCGATGACATTATGGATAAGCATGCGGACTCCAAAGTGATCGTTAATAGCGACACAAAAAATCCCGAAAACATTTCTGTTTTCGGGATTTCTCATTGTCTTGCATCGGTAATACCTGCTGCTCTCCTCTTTCCCTTAAACACCAGCTGCCAGAGGAAACAAGCCCAGCAACAAACAGGCGAGCAAGATGAGGAAGCTCAGCGCGAACGCCCATTTCATTGTGTATTTCTGGTGGTCGCTGAACTCCACACCTGCCAAGCCACAGAGCAGGTAGGTCGAGGCCATAAGTGACTCAGAAGGTGAACAGGTTGACCTACCAGCGAGGCACGGCCAATTTCAGCGTGGGTGATAGTTCGGTAGGTGAGTTGGTCGGACGCTTACGCGCTACCTGCGAGCGAGTCGATCAGAAATCAAACTTCAGGGTGTGGGGACTGCTATATCCCCTCCACAGAGTGCGATCAACGGTGCCTCTGTAGGTCTCTATGCCGTATTATAAGAGACTCTAGAAGTCGACAATAGCCGATTACAGTGGGAGCGCTTAGTGTTGCTGTGGCGGCGTTCTAGATACTTGGAAAGGAGATTCGACCGAGTAACTATCGAAGGTGGCTAAAACTCAATCCCAAGACTCTTCATTATATCGCGCGCGCACGCGTATATAATATAATTGAGATCGCTATCCTCTTACTCGCTTCGCTCGTAAGAGAATTTACCCAGCGCTATAACCATGTATCTATGAATTGAGAGTTTACTGTAGAACCGCTAGGGGGAGTTTGAAAACAACAAATTCATAATACTGGCACAAAAAATGCTTTTCAAGATAAATTTGCATAATTCTCAGTTTGTGATATGCAAGCGCATAAATTGAGACTCATTCTCAACTAATTGTCGCCTGACCTTTTTGTGCAAAAGTCAAAAAAAGCGACCTTTCTTTTTGCCGTGATCATTTTTGCTAGGTATTCCAGTCGGTCACGCGAAGCATCCCTGGATTGATTCGCCACGAATGTGGCGGTTGGCGTCACTCGTTCCTGCGTGGGTGCGTCGTCACAGGAATTTGGACCAGTTTAGGGGGGCATCCAGCCAAAATTTCCAAGCTACGCCGAGAGTAGGAAGTTCATCTGGGAAGAGTTTAGGTCACTTGTTGACTTCGCTGAATCGGGTGGGGGGCACCCTTCAGATCTCGTTGTCTCGGAGGCGCTGGACCGCATTGACGCTGAGCACGTTCGTATCGCTTGGACTAAGGCGCTTGAAGGGCGGTCAACAGATCCCGAGGGAGCTATCACGATGGCTCGAACGCTCCTGGAATTGGTGTGCAAACACATTCTTGACGAGGCCGGAGCGAGCGACCATGAGACGACCCCCGACCTGAACAAGCTCTACAAGCAAACAGCTACGCTTCTTAATCTCACGAAGGCTCAGCATGAAGAGGTTGTGTTCAAGCAAATCCTTGGAGGGTGCACAGCAGTTATCGAGGGACGTTCGCGAGCTATGGTCCAAGGTCTGTACTGAAATGTATCTGACCCCACCCGGTATACATCGTGATTCACTGAGGTAGGTTTTGGACACATCGTCAACACACCCGCTTGAAACACTTTGCTCTTCGCCGAGTACCGAACAAACGAGGCTCGGCCCTATCTCAAGAGTGTTGCAATGAACGCCCAAATACCTCGCTACCATGGCTGGTCATTATTCGGCTTGCTCTCGTTACTTGTCCTGTTGATGACTGCGCTGATCTTGGCATTTAACCCTGATTTGATAGAAGCCACTCGTACCGCGATCCGCGCCACAGCACGCACCTCTTTTGCACTGTTCCTAGCCGCTTTCACTGCCTCCGCATTCGCGGTTTTGGTACCTTCGCCACTCTCCAAAACCCTAGTACGCGAACGACGTTTCATCGGCCTAGCCTTTGCATTTTCCCACCTCGTGCATGCGGCCTTGATTTATACCTATGGTCAATTGAATCCGGAGTTCTGGCCTGGTCGTACCACCGTTGGCAACATCCCGGGTTCAATAGGTTATTTATTCATAATATTGATGACCTTGACCTCATTCAAAACGACGACGCGTTTAATCGGCCGCAAAGCCTGGAAAGCTCTGCACGTCAGCGGGATGTGGGTGCTGGCAGCAGTCTTCACCTACTCCAATTTCAAGCGCATACCGTTGAGTGCTTGGTACGTGCTGCCGTTTGGCATCATGTTTTCTGCCATCGTCGTCCGAGTGATAGGAAAACTCGCTCAAAAGGCCAAGCGTGTTGCCACTGACCGAAAACTGACCCAGTAAAGGCTGTTCTGCCGACTGAAAACTGACCCAGGTGTTCAACTACTTCTGCTCAATTTTTGGGCAGGAGAACACAGGGTTATCAGTATGGAAATGATGGGCAAAATTCGGCTGTTGTATTTTCGCGACAAGCTGTCGCTGCATCAAATAACCAAGCGTACCCGACTGTCGAGAAACACCATCCGAAAATGTGTCAGAGCGCCCGAAGCAACTCAGCCGGCGTACCAGAGGTGCGCAGCCTTCAACAAACCTAGTCCATTTCACCAGACGTTGGAGCAGGCGCTCAGGGCCGATTAGTTTCGGGCAAAGCACAACCGCAGGAGCGCCAAAGCGCTCTTCATGCAGATCAAGGTCGAGGGTTACGAGGGTGGCTATAGCCAGCTCACCGCCTTCATTCGTTTGTGACGATGTAAGCAAGGCAAGTCTCGACGTACCTTTGTACCGTTGACGTTCGCACTCGTGAGGCCTTTGAATTCGACTGGAGCGAAGAGGTCTGCTGATTGGCGGCCTGTTTCGACGCATCCAGGTCTCCCACATGAAGCTGCGCGCCAGTCGCGCATTTTGGTTGGTTGCGTATCCCCGCCAAGGCCACGAGATGTTGTTCGATGCCCAACACCCGCTCGTTTGGCGCGTTAGGTGGAGTGCCGCGTCGCGGCATCTAAGACAACATGAAGACGGCTGGTAGAAGTCCCGGAGTTGGAACGAATGGAGATGATGCCGATTCCCACCGCCTTAGACGGCTACGTCGAACGCACCGTGCGGGTGTCTCCAGTTGCTGTTTGATCGGCGTGGCGCGAAATCGCTACTCGGTGCCTTACGAGCGGGTCGGCCAGTGGGTCAGCAGTCGTCTGTATCCTTCCCGGATTGTAGTCATCGCCGATGAAACGTTGATTGCCAGCCACAAACGCCTCTTTGATCGAGATCAGGTCAGTTTTGACCGGCAGCATTACATCCCGCTCATCGAACGCAAGTCGGGAGCGCTTTGCATTGGCGCTCCGTTTGCCGATCTGCCGAAGCCGTTGCTGCTTCTCAATCGCGGCCTTAGAAGTCACAGCAATGGTGACCGAGTCATGACGCAGGTATTGGCTGCTGTTCCCATCGCCGGGCTCGATCCCGTGTTGATGGCGGTGGAGTTGGTACTTGAATCAGGCAGCTTGAGCGCCGACCACATCCTGAAAGTCCTGGCGCGACTGACATCGACAGCAGCACTTGCGTCCGCCGAAACCAGCCTTCAACTCAAGGTGGCGCCTGTCGCCAACATGGCCCGCTAAGGCCGGCTTCGTACCACCGATGAGGAGATTCGCAATGCGTGATCTTATGGCAGAACTCAAAGAACTGCATCTGCATGGCCAGCGCCTGGGAAGAACTGGCTTCGCAAGGAGAATCCTCAACGACCTCGTCGAAATGGTTGCTTGAGCATCTTCTCCACCAAGAACATACGGATCGGGCGGTGCGCTCAGTGAACTACCAGATGAACATGGCCAAACTCCCCATGCATCGTGATTTGGCAGGTTTCGACTTCATCGTTTCCAGCGCAGACGCCCGACTGGTCACGGATCTGTCCAACTTGGAGTTCACACATACCGCGCAGAATGTGGTGTTCATGGGGGGCTGGAACAGGCAAAACACACCTGGCCACCGCCTTGGTCGTATCCGGGATCACGACGCATTACAAACGAGTGCGCTCCTATTCCACGGTGGATCAGGTCAATTTGTTGGAGCGTGAAAAATACGAAGGCAAGACGGGCCGAATCGCTCAAGGGCTGCTTCGGACAGATCTGGTGATACTCGATGAGTCGGGGTATTTGCCCTTCAGCCAGAGCGGTGGTGCTCTGCTATTTTACCTGCCGTCCAAGCTGTACGAACACGCCAGCGTGGTCATCACCACCAATCTAAGCTTTTCGGAATGGTCGAGTGTGTTTGGCGACGCCAAGATTACCACTGCGCTGCTGGATCCATTATCGACGGCACTGAACGTATTAGCCCCCTTGGTTATCGCACCCTGCGAATTTGCGGTATTCAAGAACCTTCTGATTACCGGTGGAATCAAGGTAGGTCATGCGAGCATCGACGATGCCACAGTTTCCGTCGTCGTTATCTACAATGGAGATCACTTTTTTGATGTCCAGGTGCGCAGCCTGTTCCGTTGGCTGCGACGCTTCTTGCGGATTGGCATGAGCCGCGAACGCAGCCAGGTTCAAAGCCGAGAGAGCAATGGCGGCAGTGAGTTTGTACCAATTCACGATTATTTCTCCGGGTAGCAATGGGGTCTGTGTGAGGCAAGTCGTCTTGCCCCTATGGAATCCATTAAACCGGCCTGAGGTATCTGCGATGTGTCGTAAAGTTGCTCGGATTGACGTGAAACGTATCAAATCGGGCGTTGGATACAGTGGGGTACAAATCGTTGATTTGTGATGATTGTTAGTTTCCCGCTGCTGAGTGTGTTCTATGCACAAACATAATCGCTACGCTTGAAGCCTGAGGGTAGAGCACATCAAACCTCTGTATGGCGCTCTGCGCAATGGTTTGCGGCAATCAAAAAACTTATACGACTCATATCGACTAGGAGCGCGCGGTTCGGCGCAGCCTGCGTGTTAATTGAAGCGCGCTAAAACTCACGCCCTTCTCTCGATTCCTTCGCGAGTAAATACATGCATTGGTTGTGCATAAGCGACTTAAATCGGCTTGACACGATCGGCGGTGGGATGGGTGTCGACAGAGTTGTTAACGGTAGGCTGTTTGATCTATCCCGAATCACTCGGGACACTTCGGCTGACCGGAACATGTCGTCTTTTGTCGGCAGCTCCGACAATTCAAGCGTAGCAGCGTAACTTTACTTAGCCAGCCACCATGTATTGTCACCTGATCCACCTTCATGGTTCGTGATCAAGAGCGCTTAAGCCTGTCTCTTGGGAATGCTAATCACCCGTCCTGCATGCGAAGGTGCCCTAGGAGTTCTGAGGGGATAGATGGCAAATAAAATTACACCCGTCATATTTACAGTGATAAATTATTATGATCATAATGCCGCGTGTTTCTTGCGCTTGCGACCAGGTGTGAGCCGTAACGAGAGCCTGAAACCCTTTAGATCGAGCGTGCCTCCCTCACGACACTTGGAAATAGCCATGAAACAATCCAGTCGTTCCAGCGTGTTGCTTGCCCTCTTAATCGGGCTTTGCGGCCTAGGTGAAATTTCTACCCAAATGCTGATCCCTAGCCTGCGAGACCTTGAGATGGGGCTTAACGCCGCGCCGGGTACCTCCTTGGCGGCTTTATCAGTGTTTGTCGCTGTCTTTGGTCTCGGGCAACTTTTCTTAGGCCCGCTATCCGACCGAATCGGTCGCCGCCCGTTGCTGCTCGCCGGGGTCGCCATTTATGTGTTTGCTTCTCTATGGATGGCATTTGCAGGGAATATGGCCGAGTTCATCGGTGGCCGAGCGCTCCAGGGGCTGGGTGCTTGCGCTGCTTTGGTAGTGGCGCGGAGCATCGTGCGCGATGTCTGGAAAGAGAAAGCGGGCCCAATAATGGCCATCACCGTGATTGGCATGCTCAGCGCGATCATGCTGTCACCGGTGCTTGGCGGGTTGATCGCTACCCACGCTGGAGGCTGGCGCGCGGTTGTGTTCGCCACCGTATTGTTTGGAGCACTTGCGCTCATCGCCTCGCTGTTCTTCAAGGAGACCAATCTGCAACGCGACCCACAGGCGGGTCGGTTGAAAACGCTTTTAAGCAACTACGCTGTGTTACTTAAAAGCTCATCCTTGCGCAGCTTTTCCATGGCCATTGCCTGCACCTATGGCGCGATGTTCTGCTTTATTGCCGGCTCCTCGCGGGTATTCGTTGGGCAACTCGGCTTGAGCCCGACCCAGTATGGCCTGGTTTTCGGCGGCATCGTGTCGGGGATGATCGCTGGTGCGATTTTTACCAACCGTACGATCATGAAGCTCGGTCCGGAAAAAATCGTGGGTATCGGCACCAGCCTAGTTGCGGTTGGCGCCAGCCTGGTCCTGGTACTCCATGAACTTATCGGCCCATCAGTGCTCGGCTTGATGCTGCCACAGATGGTGCTGACTCTGGGCGCGGGCATGGTCTTGCCGGGTTCGGTCGCTGGTGCGGTGATTCCAAACCCGACTCGCGCAGGGTTGGCGGCGGGTTTTATCGGTTTTGCCCAGATGGCTGGCGCGACTATTTCCGGCCTACTACTCAGTCGACTTCAGGACGACTCGGCCTTGCCAATGGTCGCTCTGAATGCGGCCTTCGCAGTGGTCAGTTTTTTAGCTTTCCGGATCATGCGCGCACGCAAGGCGCCCGCTGCGAAGGTCACACTTGCGGAGTAACACTCAGCAGTGGCGTTCAATTTCAGCTAGGTCGTTCGACCCGCACGATTAAGCCTGCTGCTTGCAATGGTGTCCAATAGTTCACAAAAAAATCCGGAGACTTAATCGGGCCCTGGATTTTTTTTTGAAGTCACAACCGTATGTGAAAGTGCGGCACGTTGCGTCTTACGTTATTCAAGGTTGGAGTAGTCTTACTGCCTGCTAGTCTTAATGACTATAGCCGGAAGCCAGCTTCGCAGTCATTGCGCTATTCACTATCTTTTTTCTACTCTGCGCACCTCTCTACATAAATCGAGCATAAGCAAAGTCTTCTACCTGCTGCCAATATCAACTTGTCTACAGTGGTTTGCTCTGCATAACGCAAATTCGTGTCATTGAATTTTTGCGAGTTTAGCTGATAATTGCCATCTGTCTTAACCTCTGATCAGAGGCAAAAGGCCACATTGGGTGAAGAGACCCAAAATCTTAATTAAAAAATTTGCGGAACTGAAATTATATATATGTATTGCATTGTATCTCAAAGAAACTATTAAACATTGAGTTACATAAACCTATTTTAGCGATACATCAAGGATACACGGCTATGGCTAAATGGTTTCGCCCAAATGAGATCTGTCTGTGGAAGTGAACGTGGTTGAGTGTATGCCGCCAGAGATCTCTGGTTTCATCCGCTTCGACCTTTGCCTTCTAGAAGGTTTTTCTCTTTCTGGCATGTCTTGCGCGGCTTGGTCCCGCAACAATATCCGGAGAAGTAATATGTCCCGCTCGTTCTCGAATAAAACAAGCCTCGGCTTGGTAGCTCTTGCCCTGACTGGCATTAGCTTGTCATCCGCCGCCTTTGCAGTGGAAGCATTGCCTCAAGGTTATCAACTAGCCGCTGCGGATAAAACCTCGGAAGGTAAATGTGGCGAGGGCAAATGCGGTTCCAGTGAAACCAACGCCAAGTCCTCGAAGGCAACCACCGCTGAAGGAAAATGCGGTGAGGGCAAATGTGGCGACGCGATTTTCAATTCGATTGATACCGATCATGATGCCCGAGTCTCGCTTGCAGAGTTCCTAGTTGTTGCACCAGGCGCTCAAGCAGTATTTGCAAAAAAAGACACTAATAAAGATGGCTATATCGACGAAATGGAATCTTATATTAGTGTTAAGGCCGCTTACAACGAAAATGGTAAAGAGTTGCCAAAAGGTCTCTTCTCGACAAAAGAGTAATATTGCTTTTTCGTGATATCGCCTCCGCCTTTTGCGGAGGCTTTTTTTTTGGTTAACTAGAAACGAATGATCAATCCTCCAAAACCTGTTGATGAATAAAGATGCTCTGCATTAATACGAGACGTTTAGAAGCCCCAAACGGGAAACAAAAAGCACGCTGTCTCCAATCTCAACGCATACCGCACTGGTTTTTTTGGTTAACGGTCCTAATCACACTTTTTGAAGCCTTGAATATGAAAATCATAAGTGTCGAAAATTACAAAGCAAGCGCACTGAATCAGTCATTGCTTGGGATATGCGGCAGCAACTCGTCAATTTCACTCGCCCGCTGCATCGGCAGACGTGTCAGGGCGTTCGACGGTGAATGCGCCGGGCGTGTAGTCGAGCGCCACATCCGTGGAAAATGGGCCTGCGAACGGTGCGAAACGCTGATTCAGGCGCCGGTACCGGCGCACGTCATCGACAAAGGCATCCCGACAGCGGGCTTGCTGGCCCACATCATGGTGGCCAAGTTCGCCGACCATCTGCCGCTGTATCTCCAAGAGAAAATCTTTGGCCGCGCCGTGCTGCCCATCGCCCGTTCGACCTTGGCGCAGTGGGTGGGCAACTGCGGCGTGCAACCTCAGCGCTGGTTAATGCGCAGCGCGAAGCCGTGCTGACGCACTGCGTCGTCCACGCTGACGAAACGCCGGTACAAATGCTGACGCCTGGCGCGAAAAAAATTCATCGTGCTTACGTCTGGGCCTATGCCACCAGTCAGTTTTCCGATCTGGCGGCGGTCGTTTACGACTTCAGCCCGAGCCGTGCTGGCGAACATGCTCGAAATTTCCTCTGCCACTGGAAGGGGAAGCTGGTCTGCGACGACTTCGCTGGCTACAACGCAGGCTTTGAACTGGGCGTTACAGAAATCGGCTGCATGGCCCATGCACGCCGAAAGTTCTTTGACTTGCACGCGACCAACAAGAGCCAGATCGCCGAAAAAGCGCTGCACTACATCGCAGCCTTGTATGAAATTGAACGAGAGGCACGCGAACTGGAGCCGGGTGTCCGGCAGCGAATAAGGGAGGAAAAAGCAGCGCCGATCATCGACGCACTGCATACCTGGATGACCGCCCAGAGGCAGCTTGTGCCTGAGGGATCGGCCATCGCTAAGGCGTTAGATTACAGCCTCAAGCGCTGAATAGCGCTGACGCGCTATCTCGAAGACGGTGCTGTGCCCATCGATAACAACTGGTGCGAGAATCAAATCCGGTCATGGGCTCTTGGGCGCTCGAATTGACTGTTCGCTGGCTCATTACGTAGCGGTAAACGTACGGCGGCGATCATGAGTCTGATCCAGTCGGCGCGGCTCAACGGGCATGAACCGTATGCCTACTTGAATGACGTTCTCACGCGCCTGCCGACGCAGCCGGCGAGTGAGGTCAATGAACTGCTCCCTCATCGGTGGGCTTCGTTTTAATCAAGCAAGTGTGGTATTCGGCCATACGCATTCGGCACTAGGATTCTGTAACGCGCATGCTCAATCGTAAAGATTTTCTAGAGAAATCGATACATCTCGCCAGATCGAGCCTTTCCACTTCGTCGATTAATCCCTCAAAAAACGGGATAAAACATTAATCCCTACGCACAACGCCTATGCTGAGACATCTGAAGTGAGGGCTTGTGCGATGTATGAAACGGCACTTTTTCAAAGCCAATATCCCAAGGCCTCGTGCCTTAGTCGCAGTGCTTCAAAATTGTGTCTGTCGATTGACCTGAATAGCCAGGATCTTGAGCGTCTAAACACTTTAATAATCGAACGGATTAGGGTTAGAAAGGGCTCAGCTTTGTACCGTATGGGCGATCCGTTGCGCTCGTTATATGCAGTCCGTGTTGGCACATTCAAGACCAGCATGATGTCAGTTGATGGGCATAATCAGATCATGGGCTTTCAAATACCGGGTGACATGCTTGACTTGGAAGCCATCAGTACCGGTTACTACGGCTGTGATGCACTGGCTCTGGAGGACAGTGAAGTCATTTTCTGCGACTGGAGAAACTCGCGCAGGATCTGCCAGCTATACAACATAACCTGAGTAAACTCCTGATTCGTGAGATCGTACGCGATCAGCATATGATGTTTCTGATAGGCAACCTTAATTCAAACGAGCGGCTGGCAGACTTTCTTCTAAACCTATCCCAACAGTTTAGCACTCTGGGTAATTCATCCACGAATTTCGTGCTGAAAATGAGCAGTGGTGATATTGGTTCCTACTTAGGACTGCGCCTGGAAACCATTTTTCGGTGCTTTGCTCATTTCCGAAATCATGCATTAGCCGAAATAGTTGGCCGTGACGTCAGAATTTTGAATATTGAGGGTCTAAGGTATTTAATCGCAGGCCATCATCGAAAAGCCTGAGTTTAGGAAGATGCGTTTACCAAGCGTTTACACTGAAACTCTTCCTAAGGGACACCAATAATGCCGCCCAGATTCGTCCTTATTTCTGCTGTTCAAGTCGAAGAGCGATCCTATCGTTCAGGTATCAAGCACTACTCTGAAACCCACCGAGGTGGTTTTGACATCTACGACAATCAGGAGAAAGTCCGGTTGGCGCATGGATTTCAAGACAGGACAGTAGCTGAGAGCGCCTGTGCAAATATGAACATTGACGCGGGTAATCCGAATTTGACGAATATTTATAAACCCTTCAAAAGCTAATCTTATGGAAGCTCTAGATCCCATCCCTATGTGAGTCAAAAGCGCTCCAGCAAGCTCGCATTCACGCTACCGCCTTTGCCCCGTTGATCAAGCAAGAGGGAGATACGGACATATGTGCTCGGTACTAAGATTCTGAATCGCAGGTTCTTCCGTCAAGGTCGCGGTAAAACGGTATCGATTTACTCACCAGATTGACGTTGATGCCGTGGCCCGCTTCGGACGTTTGCGACAGACGCACATCACTGCAAACATTTCTGGACGACTTGAGTTTTAAGGATTTTAGGTAAAAGTATCGTTGTTGCACGGCAATCCGCTTGATGGGCTAGAAAAGGTGTCTACTTAAATTGATGTTCAGCATCGTCCTGAGCGCAGGGGGGCAGGAAGGCGTATTGGCCGGACGCTTACGTCTTTTCAGCATCCAGTTTAAAGACCGGCTTTTGCAGAATTAACAGCAACGCCGTTTACACAGAATTCAGTACATCTTCTGTTAAACGCTGTATCCCAACGTATCTAGGTCGCCAACAGCTACTTACGCATACAAAAACCGCTCCAGTGGGACACCAACGCGATACATCGCCGCCGCTTAATGAGGCTGTCTTACAAAGGCACTGCTCATAAAGCCCCCGCGCCTTTATCCGCGCTCATTGGAGAATTACGATGTCCAGACATAACAAAACCAAAGTCGCCCGCCTACTTGGCTTCACCCTCGCGACGGCAGCGCTGACTGCTTTTGCCGGCCTGTCCCTCGCTCAGGATACCCAGACAGCTGCTGACGCGGGCCAAGCCAAAAGTTGGCAGGCAGGAATAAAGCGTACCGATCTTTTAAAACACGATTTGGATGTGAAAGGTCGCGAAGTTATTCAGGTGATCGTCGATTTCGATCCGGGCGTCGTTTCGCCGAGACACTCCCACCCTGGCGTTGAAGTCGCTCACGTCCTCTCGGGCACGTTCGAGTACGAACTTGAAGGCCAGCCGAACGTGGTCCTCCATGCCGGCGAATCCTTATACATCCCGGCAGGCACCGTGCACCAGGCGACGAACATCGGTAAGGACAAGGCTTCGGAACTGGCGACGTACATTGTCAAGAAGGACACTCCTTTGCTGATCCTGAAAAAATAAACCCAAAAGCGCGTGCTTCCTTTTTGAAAGCTAGCCTGCTCGTAAAAAATCGCCAGTGCAACGCGGGCATTCAGACCGCCCGCGTCATCGTTGGCCTTCATTACTAGTATGCATGCTTATAAAGGGTAAGGCGCTGGCTGAACGCCAATCATCCCTACGCCACGCCAAGGATCACGCGCATAGGCGCGGCGATGCAGCTCATCACCTCGCTGCCAGTGCCACTGCCTAGCAGGATGGGTAACAGACCGGCAATGATGACAGCCACAGTCATGGCCTTGGGTCGAACACGCTGCACAGCTCCTTCGCGAATCGCCGCCACCAGACCGCGCTCAGTACTGTTGCCGAGGTCTTCACGTTCGGCCCAAGCGTTCTTCACATAGAGCAGCATGATCACGCCAAACTCGGCAGAAACACCGGCCAATGCGATAAAGCCGACGCCAGTGGCGACCGACAGATTGAAGCCCAACAGATAGAGAAACCATGCCCCGCCAGTCACTGCGAATGGCAGCGTGGCCATGATCAGCAATGCCTCATCGAAACAGGCAAATGTCAGGTAGAGCAACACGAAGATGATTAACAGCGTGGCAGGCACCACCAGTTTGAGTCGCGCGTTGGCCCGTTCCAGAAATTCGAACTGCCCTGAGTAACTCAGACTCATGCCTGGCTGCAACTTGACCTGCTCACTGATGACCCGACGCAGATCGGCGACTACCGAGGCAATGTCCCGGCCACGCACGTCGATGTACACCCAACCAGAGGGCCGCGCGTTCTCGCTCTTGAGCATCGGTGGACCGTCCGTGACTTTGACCTTCGCCACTGTGCCGAGGGTGATCTGGTTAGTTGCTTGGGCTGCTTTGGAAATGCTTTGGCATTTCCGGCAATGTAGATCTTGTTGCCGGCCAAGTCGGTGATCGACTCGACCTTTCTATACAGATTTTTAGCTTGCGCTGCTCGGGCGGTGCCTGGAGTTTGATCTTCAAGCTGATGCCTTATCGGAGTAATGGTGGCCCTATTTGAGCCATATGACCTGAGGGCTATTGCTTTTGCTACCTCAGGTAGGAGGGCACACTTACTCCCGCTTAGCGAGCAGCCATTCTCGATTTATCTTCACATGCTGAGACTTAAGGACGCCCACCTCGGTCTCGATTAGGACCTATGCGTATCTGTTCACCGCAATATCCAGGTACGCCCCAACTGCCCATAAACTATGGCGAAGACTGGGATGGTTTTCCACACTCCGAAGCATCAATGGTATTGCAGTTGAACTGTAAGCGAGCGGTAATCACACCTCTCTGAGAGTTGACCTGTTGCGTGAGCAACACAGCGAGTGGCACTGGATATGATGCGGCCCAGGCCCTCTGGGCCTGGGCCGCTAGCCGTTACTTGTAAGCACCAGCCGAATAAATCAGCTCGTAG
Source organism: Pseudomonas sp. NFX71 (assembly GCF_048079215.1). Classification (NCBI taxonomy): domain Bacteria; kingdom Pseudomonadati; phylum Pseudomonadota; class Gammaproteobacteria; order Pseudomonadales; family Pseudomonadaceae; genus Pseudomonas; species Pseudomonas sp. NFX71. The sequence continues at coordinate 4,281,069 of NZ_CP182230.1, forward strand.
CTGTGGCTATAGATTTCCAAAATGTTACCAAAGGGATCTTCCATATAGACCATGCGGTACGGCTTCTCGCCAGGAAAATACTCGCGTACAGGCATGCGCTGCTTGCCGCCAGCAGCAACAACCTTGGCGGCCAGTCCCTCGACGTCTGGATCTTGGACGCAGAAGTGGAAGATACCGGTCTTCCAGTATTCGAAGTTGTTCTGCGGCTTTTCGGCATTGCGAAACTCAAAGATTTCTACACCGATCCGATCACCTGTGGACAGGTGTGCAATACGGAACGAACCCCAGCCGGCACCAAATACATCGGTACACATGATTCCGATAGCTGATTCGTCTTCAGTGATCGTGGTCGGCGGCATGATCAGATACCAGCCCATGACCTCTGTGTAGAACTTCACAGCGGCGCCTAGATCAGTGACAGATAGGCCGAGATGAGAAAAGCTGCGTGGGTAGACGAATGACATAATTTGTACCTCTTGAGCGTTGGTGATGTGGCTAGTCTAGGAAGGACTTGTCATAATGAAAACCATCGCCAAGTTATGGCCTTGATAAGATATTGTTATGCTTAATCCACAATGGCTGCGCACTTTCTCCGCCCTGATCGAACAGGGTAATTTCACACGCTGCGCCGAGTACCTCGACCTGACCCAGGCCGCTGTCAGTCAACATATACAGAAGCTTGAGGAGCGGCTCGGCCAATTGCTGATACGCCGCCCTCGACAGATCGAACTCACACCCGCAGGGCGTGCGCTCCTGGAGTATTGCGAAGAGGTTAGTGCTGCCGACCAGCGACTGCATAACCGCTTAACGGCGCATGAAGACACGCGTGGAGAGATTGGTTTGATTTGTCCTGGCAGTATCGGACTGGCCCTCTACCCCATGCTGTTGAACTTGCAGCAGGCAAATCCCGGCCTGATCATTCGACAACGTTTTGCCCCGGATACAGAGGTGCTCGAAGCAGTGCTGGATAATCGCTTCGAGTTGGGATTGGTGACTCTTAAGCCTGACGACCCGCGTCTTTGCGTGAGTCGCTTCACCGAGGAGCCACTGGAGCTAATCGCACCCGCCTCAGAGCGAATCGAAGGTTGGGACGATCTGAGACGCATAGGCTTCATCGATCATCCTGATGGCCGCGCCATGGGTAGTCGTCTGCTCAGCCGTTACTACCCTGAGGAATCAGGCATCGGCAGTCTTCCCTGTCGTGGCTTTACCAACCAGATTGGTCTGATCCTTGAGCCAGTTGCGCGAGGGTTAGGTTTTACGGTATTACCGCGCTATGCACGCTTGGCGTTTCAACGCCCAGAAAGTATCCAGGTTATCGAGGGGCCACGATTAGTCGAGGACACTCTATGGCTGATACATCGCGCCGAATGGCCACTATCTACTAGGGCAGAGTTGGTCGTTCAAAAACTGAGGACGCAGATTAAAAGTCTGTGACCGAGGAACTACTCCTAGCAAGTAGGTCTCCAGTTGTGCGGTAGAAGTTCAGACAATGAACTGACCTTCTGCGTTGGCAGTCTCGACAGTATGCCCTTGAGATAGGCATACGGATCATGCCCATTCATCCGCGCCGACTGGATCAGGCTCATGATCGCCGCCGCGCGTTTGCCGCTGCGCAGCGAGCCGGCAAACAACCAGTTCGAGCGTCCAAGAGCCCATGGCCGAATCTGGTTCTCGACTTGGTTGTTGTCGATAGGCACCGTTCCATCCTCCAGGTAGCGCGTCAGAGCTACCCAGCGTTTGAGGCTGTAATCCAGAGCTTTTGCCGTTGCTGATCCATTAGGCACAAGATCACGCTGGGCTAGCATCCAGTCATGCAGCGCGTTGAGGATCGGTGAAGCCTTTTCCTGCCGTATTCGCCAGCGCTCTTCATCGCTCATATCCCGTGCTTGCCGTTCGATTTCGTACAAGCCGCCCATCGCGTGCAATGCCTGTTCGGCCAACTGGCTTTTGTTCGCCGCGTGAAGATCGAAGAACTTGCGGCGGGCGTGGGCCATGCAGCCAATTTCGACGATGCCTTGGTCGAAGCTGGCCTTGTAGCCGGCGAAGTCATCGCAGACCAGCTTGCCATTCCACTGACCAAGAAAATTGCGTGCATTCTCGCCAGCACGACTGGGGCTGAAGTCGTACACCACGGCCTTCAGATTGGCGAAGGGCGACGTGCAGTAGGCCCAGACGTAAGCCCGATGGGTTTTCTTCTCGCCTGGTGCGAGCATTGGCACCGGGGTTTCATCGGCGTGAATTACGCGCTGGGCCAGCACGGCTTCGCGGAGGGCATCGACCAGAGGCTGGAGCTGCACGCCGGTCTGTCCGATCCACTGAGCCAGTGTCGAGCGAGCGATGGCTAGGCCGGCACGGCCGAAAATTTTCTCTTGCCGGTACAGCGGCAGGTGGTCGGCGAACTTGGCCACCATCACATGAGCTAGGAGGCCGGCAGTGGGGATACCCTTGTCGATCACCTGGGCCGGCACAGGGGCCTGGATCAGCGTTTCGCACTGGCGACAGGCCCATTTGCCACGCACGTGCTGTTCGACGGTGAATACGCCCGGCGTGTAATCCAGTTTTTCGCTGACGTCTTCGCCGATGCGTTGTAGCTGGCAGCCGCAGACGCACTTTGTGCTCTCCGGCTCGTGACGGATCAAGGTGCGTGGAAATTGCGCAGGCAGCTGTGTGCGCTTGGGCTGTTGGCGGGGTTCGGCTGGAGCAGCCTGGGGATTGACGGCTTTCAACTCCTCCTCGATAGCGGCGATGTCGGTATCGAGCAGGTCATCAAGCAGGCTGCCCTGGTCAGGGCTCAGTTGCTCACTGCGCTTGGCAAACTTATGCCGTCTGAACCATGCGATTTCGTGGGTAAGCTGCTCGATGATGGTTTGATCACGGTGGATCTTTTTGCCCATCACGTCGACCTGCGTGAGCAACTGCGCGGCGAGCGCACGCAGTTGCTCAGGTGTCAGTTGGTCGAGATTGGGCGAGAAAGTCATACCGCTGATTGTGCCAGAGCAGGCCGTCAGCGCAGATACACCAATGGGCTAATGGCCGGCTCTACAGCACTGTGATCGCGCCGGCTGCGCCGACCCGCTGCCAGGGCAGCCCCAGTAACAAAGCCTGAAGTTGCTCAGCGTCGAGTTCGACTTCCGAGCCGTGCCGGATGCCTGGCCATTGAAACTTGCCCTGGTTTAATCGCCGCGCGGCCAGCCAGATACCCACGCCGTCATGCACCAGGACTTTTATGCGGTTGGCGCGGCGATTGGCGAAGAGATAGGCGCAGTGCGGCTTCGCCGCACCGAACACGGACACCACACGCGCCAACGCGGTATCGGTACCGGCTCGCATGTCCATCGGCTCGGTGGCGAGCCAGATAGTATCGATGCGGATCACTGGGCGAGCCCACGGATAAAGCAGGCGCATCCTTCAGGATCGGAGGCCGGCCATTTAACCGTGATCGATTGCTCGCCAAGCGGTAGCTCGATAATCACCGCTGCTTCAGCCGGTCGTTTAGGCGTAACCCTCGCAGGAACGAACGCTGGCAACGCAGCTGGCAGTTGATCGCGATAAAGCGGCAGCCATTTGCGAATGACGTTGGCGTTGATGCCGTGGCGAATGGCAACCCTGGAGACGGTCGCACCGGGTTGCTGGCACTCCCGAACAACTTGGGCCTTGAACGATTTGGGGTAAGAGCTTCGTTGGCGCATGGAAATCCCGGCGATAAGGGCTATCGCGTCCGCTTAAAAATACGCGGACACCATCGCCCTTAATGCGGGAATTAGGAAGGTGACTTGGCTGGACGCTTACGTTGAACTGAGCATGCGGGTCGAACGAGTTGAAGGCTTTCACAATGGCTTTTAGCACCTCAGGGGCTTCTCGCCTGAGCGATGCTATGGCGTACTTAAGTGGCATGCACTCTTCAGGTAAGAGCATTCGCTCACCCCGCACACATGTTTTGAATGGGTCCACTGGCGGCGATGTGGAAAACCGGGGTAAAAGCCAGCTGCACGCTCCAGCAGCTGTATGGGTGTTCACCAAATCCGACTATGTAAACAGTAATGCTAAGAATCAACCAAGAGTGACCTGTGGATAGCTTTCCGCCCATGCGCTCGAAGCCGATTTGAACTGATAAATGCCTGCTTTTAGCCGTTTTCTGCCCGCCGTGAGGGGCAGAAATCGACCGATTCTGTTGAAAAAGGCGGCCATATTTTCCACGGCACAAAAGTACGCGCCTGAGATTGAAGTCCTTACTTTGAGCAGAGGGTTCCGGGCTCAGATTTCGCGTAGTTGCGCGCAAAAAGGCATTTTAAGCAGTCAGTACGAGGGCGGCCTAGAGGGACCGACTTTTCAACACAATCTACCCATAGTTGATGGTGACGAAAGGCAGATATTGGGTGAGTAGTCAGTCAGATGTGTTTCCTAAATCAGGGTCCACTCACACCAGCGCAATCAGCTATGAAGATTTAACAGTTATGGTTTTACTGTGTGATTATCGTCAAGGTGGCGAGTCTCTGCTGGTTTCTTCTCCGGAACTATAAAATTCACTGTCGTACTGGTGAGGATTTTGTGGGTCGGGTCGGCCACTTCAAGAAGAACCTTGTGAGTGCCAGGCGTCAATCCAACTAGGATAATGGGGTCTTCGCTGGTGTGAGCCCATGTACCTTTCCAGTCGTCGACCGTCACGTGGAGGTGACCGAGACGTGGCGATACATCAGCAGCCGTTTTGCCAAATACTGGCATGATTCTAGCGTGTTCCATTCGATACTGGATAATGACAACACCGCGTGCGAGCGGCTCGGCAAGCGGCGGATATGAAATGAGTTTTGGCGCAGCCTCAGATTCCAGTGGAAGTATTGCCGCTGGGGTATCGGTGTCTGCTACCGCTAATCCACATACGGCTGTGCAAAAGAAGGCACCTAAAGAGATAACCAATAGATTTCTGTGAGCCAAGGGCATGGTGTTTTTCCTCTCGCGTGACTTCATTCAAGCCTAGATCAAACGTAGTGTTTCCGAGTGTTTATTTTTAAGCGGAATCACCCACGTATTTCATTGATACCGGCTGACGGCGCCTAGCCGATTCTGTTGAAAAAGTCAGTCTTTGTTTTCATGGCCAGAAGGTACGCGTCTGAGATTGAAATCTTGAATCGTCTCAGAGATATTCGGACCCGGATTTCACGTAGTAGCGTGCTAAAAAGGTGCTTTTACCGATGATTCTTTTGGCAATTTGCGAAAACCGACTTTTTCAACAGAATCGGCCTAAGGTTGCCCTTGATTAAAGTTCGCTTTCGACTGTGCTGCCGTTCGGGAAGGACAGTTAAAGCCGATTGTCGCCTGCCGCAGGTCGAGAGCCAATAGTCGAGAAACGCTGGCCGCTTCCGCGCAGCGGCGCCGTCACCCAAAACCCGCGCGCCGAATCAACAGCCTCAGCAGCAGCTATCTGCGTAACTGAAGATACTCTCGCCATGTCGCGTGAAAACGCGGACACTGATTTAATACGCTAAGGTTTCACTGAGAATTCATGCTCGCTTATCTGGAAACTCTATATTATTCCATTACAACGCATGGGTTTAACGGCATACACTTCACGTCTATTTTCTCTATTCGCGAGTCTGTGAGATTAACGCACCAATTAACCGGGAAGTGTTAGCGTCAGCTGGTCTGCGCGAGCAAGTTCGCAAAGCCTACTTTAAATCCTGTAATCCTCCACATTTCCAAATGTATTTCAAAGCAGAATAGATAGGTAGTAAATAATTAAATCTAATTAATAGGGCTGCAAAAAGTCAAAGTGGAGATGATGGGATTGGCATTGAAGCGCCAATGCGTATTTATTGGAGTTACGCAGTGAGCTTCCGTTAGGATAGCCGTAGCACTCTCTTCGGGAAGCAATCGTTTGTTGGCTTCCGAAAGCTTACTCAAAGCGATTGCCAAAGCTTTGCGATCGATCATAGGATCCACGGTTTGCCCAAAATCAAATTTGTTTAAGTGAGCCTCCAGCTTCGCCGCCAAGAGATCTACGTCTTCTTCAGTGCTGGTAGAGTCGATTTCAGAAAGCTCACCTGCTAATTGCACCCCGGCATCAAAGACAGCATCTTCCACCCATGTTCTTACCCTGCCTGGAACGGACTTCAGCAAACTCGCTATCGATCCCGTCTCGATATTTTCCAATTGAAGTTCAAAGTCGTCTGCCGCGCCAACGCTCATTGCAATAACTTGCCCAAGTGCCTGGTAAGCTTCTATGTAACTGCTCATGGCCTGGAATATTTCAGCGGGTCTGTGGCGCTCCTTGGCAAAATCGATCTTGATTTTCAGCGTCTCGTGCATTGCGACCTACTTCCATGAATGATTAATGCCACCAGGGCTGCCTGAAAACTTTTTTCATGATCGGTAGACGCGCTAAGCGATCTGATCGATCTGATTAAGAGCCTTGCGCGACCTGAACCAGAATTCGCCGATTCTAATTCCAATGATGGCAAAATGTCGTTCAGGGGACGCCTAGGGTTTTCGTCGTGCTGAGGTCGTCTTGCCATAAAATACTGTTCATCCAAACAGTGCGGCAGATATAGGAATCTGGCAAATCTGGCCGTTGTGTGCAGCGTAGGTGACAGCCCGTGTTCGGATGGACAGCTTGATATCAATTCAGTAGCCTCAAACCACGTCCTACGAGCCTCATGCAGTTCTTGGGCGCCCACGGAGCGGGCCTATATTTCAATGGAGGTCAGAATGCCTTTTGCTGCGATACGTGGAGCCACAGCTCTTGCTGACGAAATCCAGCTTGAGGCGCATCTCGCCTCTCTTCTTAGATTGGAAAATATCGGACTGCTGTTAGGCGCCGGAGCATCGGTTTGGCTGCGGCCATCGAAGAAGTGATCGCGTGGCTTACCGAGAAAGGGGTGGGGGATGTCGCCACTAACGCGATAACTGCACTGAACACATTGGACATGAATGCCCAAGGGATTACAGAAGCCATCATGCGGCTACGGCACTTATAGAAATCCTCAGCCTGCTTTCTTTTTTGAAGGATAAAGGATCAAAAGGGCGGATCGAACGGCCACAAGAGTAGGCCAGCGTGAAACGTTGTTATGGATTTTCTACCTCGACATTCCGACCTCATCAGCGGCCTGCCACATTGAAATAACGTGTAACTCTTGCGTGATTGAGAAAACTCACGCGTTTCTCTAGATTTTTTCCTACAACGCCGGTCCCCTCTGACAGCGAATCGCTGCCATGTCGGAGTTGCAGTTTGTACAACTTCGACACTTAGAGGAGGGGCTCATGACTGCCCTTGAACCGTTCTTCCTGGCCGAGTTCCTCGGCACCGCCACTTGGTTGTGGCTAGTCTTTATCAGCATCGTGATAGGCCTGTTGGTCTTCGACCTCGGGGTTCTCCACCGTGAGCAGCGAGAAATCGGCGTTACTGAAAGTCTTCTGCTGTCTGCTGGCTATATCACGGCTGGCTTGCTGTTCGGCCTCTGGGTCTGGCAGGTCAAGGGTGTTGACGCCGGGATGGATTTCTACACCGGTTTTCTGATCGAGAAATCGTTGTCGATGGACAACGTGTTCCTGATGGCGATGATCTTCAGCTTCCTCTCTATCCCGCGTAGGTATCAGCACGAGGTGCTGTTCTGGGGCATTCTCGGTGTCATCGTGCTGCGCGCGATCATGATTGGCCTGGGGGCAGCGCTGATCGCCGAGTTCAGCTGGATTCTGTATGTGTTCGGCATCTTCCTGCTGTTAACTGGAGTGAAGATGCTGTTCAGCAAGGTCGATGCCCATCCAAACCTTAGCGAAAACCTGCTGGTGAAGTTCCTGCGCAAACACATGCGGGTGACCGAGCAACTGCATGAAGGGCGCTTCTTTGTCCGTCAGGCGGACGCCAGCGGCAAGTCCGTGGTCTGGGCGACGCCGTTGTTCTTAGCCTTGGTGCTGATCGAGTGTGCCGACCTGGTGTTCGCCGTGGACAGCGTGCCGGCGATCTTCGCCATCACCCAAGACCCCTTCATCGTCTACACCTCGAACATCTTCGCCATCCTTGGCCTGCGTGCGTTGTATTTCGCCCTGGCGGCGATGATTCACCGCTTCGCCTACCTTAAGTACGCGCTGGCGCTGGTGCTGGTGTTTATCGGGGGCAAGATTTTCCTGGTCGGCATCATCGGTAAGATTCCGGCGGTCATCTCCCTTAGCGTGACCGTGGCTTTGCTGCTGGGCGGTGTACTGCTATCGCTTTGGAAAACCCGCGACCAGGCCTCTACTGGCCCGCAGGTATAGGTACAAACAGGTGGTGGCCGCCACATGAAAGCTGTAAACCCGGCGCGAGGGCCGGGTTTGGATAATCGTTACCAGTTACGCTTGCAGCGGATATCGCCCAGGCTCTTCTCCCTTTTTGCGGGGCTTCCCGTTACCAGGGAGAGCTTGGCCTAACCAAGCGGGGGCAGGGGACGCTTAACTAGCGTAGCGAACTTCCTGATTGGTCAAATCCTAAGTCTTACTGCTGAGTTGGCATGCAGCGGTCTGTGTCGTAATGGCCATGACTCAGGTCGTATTTGGACGCACTACAATCTTACCGGTCAGTATAGTCAGCTCCGTCCCGATGCCGGAGTGCCTTAATATGGACAATACCCGCGAGCGCTTGATTGACTCAGCGCTGAAGCTGTTTCTGTCACAAGGTATATACATTACGGGTGTGATGGCCATCGCCGCGATGGCGGGTGTTACCAAGATGACGCTCTACAGCCATTTCCCCTCCAAGGATGCGCTGATAGTGGCTTGCCTTGAGGAGCGTGACCGACGCTGGCGTGAAGAGGTGGCGCGCACCTTGGCAGGGCATCCCGACCCGGTCTGTGGCATGCTCGCATTTTTCGATTTGTATCAACGCTTTCTTTTGCAAGATAGCGAGCGCGGGTGCCTGTTCGTCAACAGTGCGGCTGAATTCCCCCAGTTTAGCCACCCTGTGCATTTGGCAGTGAGCAGGCATAAGCAAGGGATACGCGAAAACCTTGCTGCCTTGGCCATGAGCGCCGGTATAAGCGACCCTGACGCAGTTGCTGAGGGGTTGTTTATCTTGCTAGAGGGCAGTTTTGTCAGCGGCGCCTTGGGCCAGGATGTAAGGGTATTTGACACTGCCCGCCACGTAGCTCATTGCTGGATCCGCAAGCAGGCCCAACAGGAGCAGAGCGTATGACGCTGGGCCTATTGGCGGCCATTGCCGCCACTTTTTCCTGGTCACTGCTCTACATCTTTCCGGGGTTGGTCGGCGACTACAGCCTTTTTGATCTGGCTGTGGTGAGCTATGCTTTTGCCGGTTTAGGTAGCCTGCTTGTGCTGTTCGTTTACCGTAGCGAAGTGCGGCAATTGCGGCTGAGCGACTGGGCCTGTGCCGCATTGCTGGGTTTCTTAGGTTACATCGGCTACTTCTTCCTGATCACCACTGCGGTCTTGGCTGCTGGGCCGGTGATTCCTCCGGTAATGATGGGGTCAGTACCGATCGTGCTCGCGATTGCCGGCAACATGCGAAGCTCCAGCGTGCCCTGGCGCGCTATTGCCGGGCCGCTGTTGGTCGCGGCTTTGGGCATAAGTCTGGTCAACCTGAGTGTGTTTGATTTTCGCAGCGCAACGGTGGTGCTCCCGACCGATTCGATACTGCTTGGGCTGCTCGCATCGTTAATCGCAATTGGATTTTGGACTGGTTTTGGATTGTTAAATGAAAGTGCTTTGGCTCAACGCCCAAGCATGTCTCCCATGTTGTGGTCAGCCATGCTGATCTTCATGTGCAGCGTGGAAATGCTGGCTTTCATCCCCGTTGGTCTGTACTTGAACCTGTCCCACTTCGCTAGCTATCCGAGCGGGTTATCAGGTACTCAGGCGCTAATAGTCTGTGGGGTGATTCAGGGGGTAGGGGCCACCCTTGCAGGTGCCTGGGCATGGTCAATTGCAACTCGACGTCTACCTCTGGCGCTCAGTGGGCAATTGATCGCCAGCGGAACCATTTATGCAACTACGATGGGCCTGCTGATCAACCAACGCTGGCCCTCTCCTATGGAAGCGCTTGGGACAGGGTTGCTACTGGTAGGAGTGGTATGGGCAATTCACGCCTTTTATCGCAGGCAAATACGTAACGAGAGTATGGCGGGATAACTAGCCTTAGCCAGAACTAACACCGTGGTACCGATAGGGGCATTTCAGGTGTGACAGATGCGCATACCCGCGCTCTGCCAGTCTTTTTTGCCCTGTAGAGTTGCTGGTCAGCAGCGTCTATCAATTCTTTGAATTCAAGATCGCCGGTTGGTGTCATTGTTGCCACGCCTAGAGAGATCGTTACCACACTATTTACATCAGACGTTGAATGTTCAATACCCAGCGCTCGAACTTTTTTTTGCATTCTTTCTGCGATCTCGACCGCTCCAAAATAATCGGTCTTGGGCAGAACGCAGGCAAACTCTTCGCCACCATACCGAGCGACCAAGTCGTACGGGCGTCTAACGGTTTCAGATAATGTTTGGGCGACGGATTTCAGGCAGACATCTCCGGCCTGATGTCCATATCGGTCGTTGTAGCGTTTAAAAAAATCGACATCCGCCAGGATCAGCGACAGCGGTTTTTGCTCTCGGAGGCACTTGCGCCAATCAGCAGAAATGTCCTCATCAAACTTTCGTCTATTGGCCACTCCCGTCAGGCCATCCACCAGCGCAAAGGAGCGTAGTAGATCGTACTGTAGCTTAAGGGTCAGATGTGTTCGAACCCGTGCCTTAACTATGACTGGATTGATGGGTTTGCTGATGAAATCCACCGCTCCAAGCTCCAACCCAAGAACTACATCTATGTCTTGCTGTTTCGCAGTGATGAATATAATGGGAATGCCTTGAGTCGCAGGGGCAGCCTTGAGTCGGCGACATACTTCATGGCCATCCACATCATCCATGACCACATCCAGCAGAATCAAATCGGGAAGTTGGGCCTGGCATATCGTAATTGCCTGTTCACCGCTGGTGGCCATAAAAACATCACAGTCTTCACGAAATAGCTCGTGCAGCACCCGAATATTACTGAGTTGGTCGTCCACTATCAGGATTTTTGGACGATTTTGGGTATGAGGTAGCCAGGTTTTCATCGTTTTTTCCATCAAGCAGATCTCAACAGGTCACGCCCAATCGGCATCGCAGCGCCAAAGTCTAGCGACTGTACCATGACAACCATTTCGTCGAATTGTGGGCGCAGGGATGGCGGAGTTTTTGACGCCAACCCATTTGCCACCTCTATGGCCTGAAGGTTACCGGTCTCCAGCAAGAGCAAAATCTCTTTAAGGGATTCTTTCCATTGTGTCGTCTCCATTGTTTCATTGGCTGCACTGATTTCAGCCGGAGAATTCTGACCGAACTCGACATTCATTTGCGCAAGGCTCTGTTCCAGAAGCCTGCCAAGTTCGTCAAACCATGCCGGGTCAGCAAAGATGTTTGCAACAGACTCTGCATCTTCGTGTTTTAGTCTGTATTCCCATTTGCCGGCCAGTAGTGACAGCGCGTTTGCTCCCATGGTGCCGCTGCTGCCTTTAATAGTATGGAGCACGAGAGCGGCACCTGACGCATCTTGCCGCAGGATCTGATCATGCAACCGGACAAGTTGTTTTTCCAACTCCGGTCCAAAATTTTTCAGCACGTTGTGGATCAGTTCGAGATTACCGCCAAAGCGGCTGATGATGGATGTACGATGCTCAATGAGTAGGTCTTCAGAGCCGGCTCGTCCTGTTCCTGAAGATGCCCGACTATCCTCGCCTCCTGTTTGATTGAGCAGCGCTGCGACGAGTTGATCGAGGTCTACAGGTTTACGAATATGCTCATTCATCCCAGCAGCGATACAGGCCTCTCGGTCGGTACTGGAGGCATTTGCGGTCATCGCCACAATCGGCAGTGTTGCAAAACGAGGATTGGAGCGAATGCGACGGGTGGCCTCCAAGCCATCAATATCTGGCATCTGTATATCCATCAATATTGCGTCGAAGGGTACATGTTCATTCATCACCTTGCTCACACCCTCCAAGCCGCCATCAGCCAGCGTCACCTGAGCGCCTTCGCTTGTCAGTAATTCATCGGCAATCTGCCGATTAAGCATATTGTCTTCCACCACCAAAAGCCGCAGCCCGAGCAGACGCTTTGCTGTTTCAACACTTGGCCGGGCAGGGGTAGCGTGCAGAACGCCTTTATTGTTGAAGGCTCGCTGAACAGCGTCGGCTAATTGCTTGGGAGTAACAGGCTTGGTGAGAAACCCGGCGAAGGGAGCGTCTCCCTCCAAATAGGCGTCTGCCAGCACTTCTCGGCCGTAACCGGTGATCATAATAATCATCGGTGGCGGCACTTCGTTACTTTGCTGATGGATCAATTGCGCAGCGCTCAGCCCATTCAAACCGGACATCCGCCAGTCCATTAGTACGACATCGTAAGCTTTACCTAGCGCCCGGGCGTTCTTGACCCATTCCACCGCTTGCGCACCTCCATTCGCATGGTCTGCCTTCCACCCCAACGCATGAACCATTCGTAACAGCAGTTCACCCGCTACAGCGTTGTCGTCGACGATCAGTAGCCTCAAGGGGGCATCAACGCCGGGACAGGCAGATCGCAGCAGTGAATTCTGGGTCACATCCAAGGTGATATCGAACCAGAATCGACTTCCAATTCCCTGCTGGCTCTCCACTTGAAGTTTGCCACCCATCAAGCTGACCAATCGCTTGCAGATCACAAGCCCCAAACCTGTGCCGCCAAAGCGCCGGGAAGTTGAAGCTTCTGCTTGAGTGAATCCCTCAAAAATACGCTGAAGTTGCTCCGGGCTGATGCCAATGCCGGTATCAGAAACGGCGATGCGTATGCTCACAGTATTTTCCGTGCGCATCCGCTGTTCAATGCTGACCACGATTTGGCCTTCCAGAGTGAACTTGAGCGCATTACCCGCCAGGTTGATCAGTACCTGTTGCAGTCGTAGGCTATCGCCGATCAGGTCATTGGGTAAATTGGAGTCCAAGTCGAACATGACCTCAACCTGTTTCTGGCCTTGGTTGCCAGCGAGCACTACGGCGAGGTCACGCATAAGCGACTCAAGTTCGAACGGATGAACATCGAGTTGTAACTTACCCGCTTCAATCTTTGAGTAATCGAGGATGTCATTTAGCAAGCCCAGCAACGATTTCGCAGCGGTTTGCGCCTTGATCACATAATCAAGCTGGCGCACGTCCAGCTCTGTGTGCTGCACCAACTGTAACATGCCCAGCACAGCGTTCATGGGTGTGCGTATTTCGTGACTCATGTTGGCAAGGAAGGCAGACTTGGCTGCACTGGCCATATCGGCCTGTTCTTTCGCATAAAGCAAATGCGACTCCAGCTCGCGCTGGGAGGTGATGTCCCGATTGATCCCTGTCACTCGCAATACAGAACCGTTTGGACTTCGTTCGATCTGCGCGCCTGCTTGGATAAAGCGAATCTGGCCATCCGGGACTACAACGCGGAAAACCGTTTCGTATGTATCTGCCCCCTCGACGGCCGCGTTCAATTTGGCGGCCGCCGCCACGACATCTTCGGGATGAACACGAGAATACCAATGCATATAATTCAGGCCGGCATCGCGCAAAGTCAGTGGCTGACCATAAAATTCGAACATGCGGTCATTCCACTGCAAGGCATTGTCCGCCAGTGTCCAAGACCAGATGCCCAGTTCCGCGACTTCAGCTGCCATCAGCAACTGATCATGCACGGCCATCAGTTCGCTGCGTTGTTTCTGGGTCGTTTCCAGGCTAGCAGCCAATACTTTTTCTGCTGCTTTACGTTCGGTGATATTTACCGCGATACCCAAGTAACCGCTCAGTTCTCCATCGTCATCACGCATTGAGGTGACCACCAGCGTGACAGGGAACCGCGAGCCATCTTTGCGTAAATATGTCCACTCCCGGGTTTCTGCACCTTCATGCTCAGGTACATGAGTAAACACATGGAAGCCGTCGATGGTTTGGGAGTACTCCTGGCTAAGTTCCAGGCCACGAGCGTCGATTTCTTCGGGTAGATGAAAGAGCGCCGGAGTGTGTTTGCCCAGTAACTCATTGGCGTCATAACCCAATAAATACTCGGCGCCGTTATTGAATAAAGTAATGACACCTTCAAGGTCTGTTGCAATGATTGAGACTTCCGTCGCCGAACGCAGTACGCTACTCAACAACACATTAAGATGTCGCAATTCGGACGTCCGCTGCGCCACCTGCTCCTCCAGGCTGGAGTTCAGTTCGAGAATCCGGGCCTCTGCTGCTTTTTTCGCCGAGATATCCCTCAGCGCTTTGGAGGCGCCAACGACGCGACCATCCTCGCCATAAATGGGGGAAATGCTGGCGGAGACATCGAACAACCGCCGGTCTTTGTCATAGCGTTGAGTGTCAAAGCTATTGATACGCTCGCCTGTCTTGATGCGATCAAGGATATGAGCTTCCTCCGTGACAAGCTCTGGCGGAACTATCAGATTGGACAGAGTTTGACCCACGGCCTCCTCGGAGCTAAAACCAAAAAGCTGCTCGGCCGCTTTGTTCCAGTTGGTGACGACGCCATCAAGCGTTTTTCCGATAATCGCCTCCGCTGAGCTTTCGACGATGGCGGCCAGCCGTGCCTGTTCAGCCATGATCTGCCGTCGTCTTTTACGACTGACACTCACGACACTTACCAGCGTCGCAAGAAGAAGCGTGAGCAAACTACCTAGAAACAGAACAACCTTTGGTGAAACCTGATGCAGTCCCTTGATGAACAGTGGGTTGGCGTCTAGTTCGATTTGCCATCGCCTCCCGTATACTTCGCGTTCCACCTGATGAGTTATCAGTGTTGCACCGTCGGACGACTCGTTGGTGCTTTCATAAAACAGCTTCTCCTGCCCCGGGACCGTTATATCTCGCAATTTCAGATGCAGCGCCCTGTTCTCTATGCGTAGACCTTGTAGTACCTGTTCGGTCTGCAACACTGCGTAACTCCAGCCAAACGCAGCAGCCTCTCGTTCGGCCGCATTCGCCGGTGTTATAGCGTTTCGAAAAATCGGCATCAATAACAAGAAAGACTGCTGCGGCTTTTCAAGGGCTTGTACCAATGTGATGGGCCCAGTTATCCGCGTCATGCCGCTTTGTATTGAGGATTGAGCAGCCTCACGTCTAGTTGTCTCAGACGCTATGTCCAAGCCAATTGCCGCCTGGTTACCTTCAGTGGGTTCGACATACTGGATGACGTAACGCTCACCTGAATGAGCGTTAAGTTGGCGAATGGAAAAGCCAGCCCCTCCATCGGTGCGAGCGGCCTTGATAAATTCGCTTTCATCACGCGCTGGTACACGTCTGATAAAGCCCAGCGCTCTTGCTCCGGGGAACTCGGAAGCGAGGTCACGCGTTTGTTGATATCGCTTGAATACTTCCCGATTGATACCATGCTCACCTGCTGTCACTACAGCAGCGCGAACGCCGAGCAAACCATATTGGTACAGGTTGAGGCGTGCTAAAACCAGCGCAGCTGCCTCTTCGGTAGCCGCTACGACCGCTTCTTTAGCCTGCTGCTGATTGACGCGATCAAGGGTTAAACTGCCCAGAACGCTTGCTCCCATGCCCAGGGCCAAGGCGATAACGACTCCCCAATTCAATGCAAACAATTTATTTTTATTCACTCGCATTGTCTCCCAGCCTAAGACCTTTAAGCCTTCAAAGTAAATTTTCGAGTTCTGTCGGGATCGCCTGCGACTTAGTTCGTGGGGTTATCATCCGCATTGAGTCCGGAGGCTAAAAATGAAGATATTTGACCAAAAGGAACGGGGTGACCATACAGATATCCCTGCATGATTTGACAGCCTTGCTCCAGAAGCGCGCTAGCCTGCTCTCGGGTTTCTACACCCTCGGCCACCAATTCGAGGCTTAGCGCCTGGCCTAACTTGATGATCGCTTGAATGATTGCCCAATCGCTTTTATCGGTGAGCATGTCTCGTACAAAGCTCTGATCTATTTTCAGGACATCGATTGGAAATCGCTTGAGATAAGCCAAGCTCGAATAACCGGTGCCAAAGTCGTCGATCGAAATGCGAACCCCAAGCGTCTTAAGGCGAAATAGGGTTTCACGGGTGGTATCAATGTCCCGCGCCAGCACCCCTTCGGTAATCTCCAGTTCCAGGTATTTACCTTGCAGTCCAGATTCCATCAGAATGATTTCCACGATGGACAGAAAAGACTCCTCGCGAAATTGAACGACAGAGATATTTACACTTATGTAAATGTCATGCCCCTGTTCCCGAAGTACCCTCGTGTCTTTGCATGCTTGGAGTAGAATGTATTTGCCAATCGGGATAATCAACCCCGTTTCTTCTGCCAGTGGAATGAAATCAACAGGGGATACCTGTGCACCGTCATGATTGCGCCAGCGGATTAGCGCCTCCATTCCAATGATCCGGTTATGCCTTACATCAACCTTGGCCTGATAAAAAACCTCGAAAACACCTTCTTCCAAAGCATTGCGCATGTGGCGTTCAAGCAAGCGCCTCGCACGCATGCTGCTCTGGATATGAGAAGAAAAAAAACAATAGCGATTACGACCTGAAAGCTTCGCCTGGTACATAGCCGCGTCGGCATGCTGGTAAAGCGATTCCATATCGTCACTGTCGTCAGGAAACACACTGATACCAATGCTCCCAGTAATGTCATATCGGTGACCCAGGATTGAAAAAGGACATGAAATTTTAGCGAGCATTCTTTCCGCGAAGTCGCCCACGGCATCGAAACCTACCACCCCTGGTAGGAGGAGGATGAACTCGTCCCCTCCTTGCCGGCTGACGGTATCCTCCAAGCGCAAGGATCGCGACAACCTCGATGCAACCTCTTGCAACACTACGTCGCCTATCGAGTGTCCCACCGAATCATTTATGATCTTGAAATTGTCCAGATCAAGCAGGAGCATCGCCACACGACCTTGTCTGCGATGGGCTTTTTGCAACGCCTGCTCGATACGGTCCTGTAAAAGCGTCCTGTTGGGGAGCCCGGTCAGCGCATCGTGGTTGGCAAGTCTCTTGGCTTCATTGCGCAAGGCGATGTGAGCTTTGATGTGGGCTCTGGCAACCGGTACGTTCAGCGGCTTGTGAATGAAGTCCACGCCGCCACACTCCATAGCCATCAGCTCATTGTCGGTATGTGTATGAGCACTGACAAAAATGACCGCCGCATGAAATAAATCCGGATCAGACTTTAGCAACCGGCAGACTTCGAAGCCGTTCATATCTGGTAGTTCGATATCTAACAAAACAACATCCGGCTTGCGTTTATAAGCAACCTCGATGGCTTCCTGACCACTTCGGGCGATATAAACCTCGGCTAAGTCGCACACTGCGGCACTCAGAGCTTTCAAGTCGGTTATTTGGTCATCGACGATCAGTAGGACCGGTTTGAGGCTATACGTCTTGATGTGCATTCCGTTGCTCCGCATAAATCCGCTGTATGTAACAACTGGCAACCCTGAGTCAGTGTCTTTCTACTCAGCGTTACTCTGCTTGGAAGTCCAGAATACGATCAGGTCAGACCGGCCAAACGCTGAAGTCTTTCAACGTCTGTTTCAGGTTCACCGTTACACATGGCAGCAGCTAAGCGCATCAGTACCTGTTCGCGGCGCACTTGCAGGGAGGGCATTACATAGATCGCACCAATCAGTTCACGTAGGACCATGGGCAGTCCCCAACTCGCCTTCAATCGAACGGCAAAAGGCGCTGAAAAATCACGGACAGCGTGCGAAAGCGTTTCTTCACTCACGCTATTGCCCTGGTTCTCCCATTTCTGAGTTTGGTAAAGCACGCAGAGTTCGCCCATGCGGTGCAACAGGGCGGCAGTTTGCAGCGGAGCAGGATCCAGGCCGCATAGTTGGGCCAAGCGTACGACCCTTTCAGCCAAACGCTCGGCATCATCAAGATGTGCCTGGATGGATGTCATAAGCATGGTGTTAGTCTGAACAGTGGTCTGTCGCAAGGCTTGGCTCATCGCCAAATTCACGCTGGTGAGCCCGCCTAAACGGGAGAGGGCCGCGCTCAGGCTCTTGCATGGCTGGCCCAGCCCTAGATAAACTGTACTGTTGGCTGCTGCGATCAGATGGGCGCACAGCGCCGGGTCGTTATGCCATTCATCGGCTAGTTCTCGTAAATCCAAAATGGCCCCGTCATAACCTAGCTGTAGCTTTTCCTTTACGGACGCGAGCAATGGCAAGTCCAACTCACCTGCGGACAAACCATTTAAATAGGTAATCAGGTCTTCTGGATTGATCGTGTTGGCTCGGGGTGGGGCATCAAACGGAAGGAGCGCATCCAGGCATTGCACGACGCGCTGAACCTGAAATGGTTTGGTGAAAAATGCGCTAATTCTCAGCGGCCTTACTGCAAGTACGCTGTCTCGGTCGGCGCGTCCGGTGATCATAATCAGTGGCATGTTTTTATCTTTGTCGCGGATTCTCTGCAACAGGCCTACGCCCGAACCATCTGGGAGATTCCAGTCAGCCATGACTAACTGATATTCACCCTGCTGCCAAGCAGCTGAAGCACTGGCCACATCAGTAAAGCAATCGACTTGTGCAAGCGAGCGAATGCTCAATACCAGCTGTTTTAAAAGATCTGATATCCAAGGATCATCTTCCAGAATCATCACACGCATTCGGTAGTCCTCACCGGATTTTAATGCTGTTGTATTTCGTCGGTAAAAATATCAGCCAAAGGCAAAAATAGTTTTTTTTGAAGCCATTTGCATCGACCAAGGCAGTGTTTTGCAGTTATAACGCACCATGCCAAACGACCTAAGTTCGAGGTTGACAAGCATGCGGCACTGAGTATCCATATCTGGCATGAACACTCAGTTTTCAACGCGCCTGCGCAGCCGGCAACGCTCTGAGCAATAGCGGACCTCAGCCCAGCAGCGCGACCATTTCTTGCGCCAAGAGAAGGGCCGCCCGCATGCCGCACACGCCTTCGCGGGCAGTTCACTCTTCTTCAAAACGATACCCCGGCGTCTAGTTTTGCGAGCAGTTTCTGGCCGCGATCCCAGAGCGCCTGCTGCTTGGGTGCATTCATGCGGTCGAGGTTTTTGTAGACCATGCCCATGCCCATGCCCATGCCCATGCGCTGATTGCTGCGCAACAGGTCGCGCTCGCTGTCCAGCCCCTTCAATGAGGCCAGGTCAAAAGACAACTGGTCGCCCAAGATCAGGCATAGTCGGTGAGTCTTATTCATTCGACGGAGTCCATCGGAAGGTTATTCACCAAGGCGCAGTCAGCGAGAAAGGAATGCGTAACGACCCAATGGGCTCGTCACGTGAACCGCACATCTCGTCATGAACGCACTGCTGCACAAGCACGCAGGGAAATGGCGGGACAAACTGCAACAAGTCACGCAGGTGATTGATAGAGCGAAGGCGCATAGGCCTCGCTTCGTCGTCCAGCAGCGTAAACTGGCCGTGATCCAGCCCGACTCGCGCCAGATAAAGACCGCCTTCCAGAGACAGCAGCTCCAGCTCTCGTACCTCGCCATTCGCGGCCCGTTCGGTCAACGCTTGCAGATTCAAGGCTCACTCCCTGCCTACCACGGTAGGCGTTCTCCGTTATAAGCAAAGAAATTGCCGCTGTCGGCGGGTGCCAAGCGGTCAATCAGTGATAACAATTCGCGGGCAGCGAGGCTTGCAGGCCTGGCGGCAGAAGCGCCTTTAAAGGGCTGGGACAGGCCCGAAATGACTGTACCTGGATGAAGACTCAGCAAGCGGGTCTGAGGGCGTGTTCGTGCCAGTTCAATCGCAGCCGTTTTAATCAACATGTTCAACGCTGCCTTGGAGGCGCGATAGGCATACCAGCCGCCCAGACGGTTATCGCCAATACTGCCGACCTTGGCGGAGAGCACCGCCATTGCGCCGCGAGCGTCAAGCAAGGGCAAGAAGTGACGCAAAATCAGTGCAGGCCCGAGTGTGTTGACTTGGAATATCGCCTGAAGCGCATCCGCTTCAATAGAGGTGTAACTTTTTTCAGGCTTGGTATCGTCGCGATGGAGCAGACCGGCAGCGTGCAAAATCAACTGATATGGGGCTTCTTCGGCTAATTCGGCGGCTGCGCTGGCGATACTGTCCGGCTTTTCCAGATCCAATCCTGGAGCACTGTTGCGCCCTAGTTCACGAACAACCGAGCATTTTGGATCTGCGTTGAGCGACTCACAAAACGCCGCGCCGAGCGCTCCACTCGCGCCTATTACTAAGGCGCGGTAGCCGTAGCCAAGTGAGTTCATCTCAAAGGAATTGTTCATTTCGCCTCTCCCACACCTTGTGCGATTTCTGGGCTTTAACTGCGTAGCCCAATCAGTTGCAGGAACCGGTGACGCGTAGCGGATGACTCGAGAAAGGCGCCCTGCATGATCGATGAGGCCATCACCGAATTTTGCATCTCCACACCCCGCATCATCATGCACATGAGCTTGGCCTCGATGGTCACAGCCACGCCGGTGGCATCGGTGATTTGTTGAATGGCGTCGGCAATTTGTTTTGTGAGGTTCTCCTGAATCAGCAGACGGCGGGCAAACATATAGACCACTCGTACGACCTTCGACAGGCTCAGTACCCTACTGGTGGGGATGTATGCGACATGAGCTTTGCCGATGGAGGGCAGCATGTGGTGCTCGCTCAATGAATACAGTTCGATATCCCGCACGATGACTATATCGTTAAGCGATTTGAACAGTGCGCCGTTGATGACTTCCTCCAAACTCAGCTTGTAGCCGTTGCACAGGCACTGCATCACTTTGGCTGCGCGCTTGGGCGTGTCCAGAAGTTCTTCACGCTCAGGGTTCTCGCCTACGGCGAAAAGAGTCTCACGGTAATGGTCGGCTATTGATGGGTTCATTTACATTCCTGGCAGCCATGATGCGCTTAATGTGGCGGCAATCCTTCGCAGTAGGAGAGTGACTGCTGCTCTCCCGAAAACAAGTTGTTCACCAGATCAGCTGTTCCCAAGGTCCTTCGTCAGGCTAATAAGAAGTCGAGGCTTTCCAGGTTTGCTTTGATTTCAAAGTGGGCGCTCGTCTGGTGCGGGTTTTGACTCCGGCCACCCGCAACGGTCATCGACACAGCGACGGCGGCCATCAGGGTGAGGAAACCACGCCAGATGTGGACGTATGCGGCAGAACAGGCGGTAACCAAGGGCAAGCAGCGGTCGGAGTGCTCGCCATGTCAACGGCTTGGCCCAAAATCCAAGGCCGGCAGCACGCCAGCTCCACAGGGTGGCGTCCAGGCCTTTAACCCAGCGGCCATCGGCGAAACAGGCATGTAGCGAAGCCTGCATTTGCTCGAATGTGAAACCAAGCACATTGGCGTCGAAGTCAGCATTGTTGATGTCAACAAACAGCAGACGGCTTTCTGCCGCGTGTCGGCGCAGGATCGTGATTTCACGCGCGCACAACGGACATTTGCGGTCAAAGTACAGGGTCAGTGGCCAATGCTCTTTACTGTACATGGCTAATGGTCTTGTATAGGTTTTGTACAAGATAGGCGCAAAAAAGCGACCTGACAATGGCCTAATGGTGGGTTACTCGATCCCAGCGATATGGGCAATGTTGTCCAATCAAAAATACGTGGACACGATCGCCTTTATCGATGGACGCTTTCGGACTATAGGCAGCAAGGGGCAATGACCTAATCCTGCAAACCGACGCATTACGCTAGCCCCAGTGTCGTATCGCCATCAATATTTGGCCCAAGCGAGGCTTTTATGCCTACAGTTTTGAGTGTCGCTCACTGCAAGGAACACCTATGAACATATTGCCTTCAGCCTCTCTGCCAAGGCATGTCAGCCTGTTGGGTTACGGCGGTTTGTTTCCGTTTATTTGTCTGGCGTTGCTGATCCCGTTCTCTCTCGACTATCGGCCGTTGTTTGCGATGGCGCTTGTTAACTATGGCGCAGTCATCCTGAGCTTCGTCGGCGCCTTACACTGGGGCTTCGCGATGACAGTGCAGGACATTAGCGCCGAGCAGAGCAGAGATCGGTTCATCTGGAGTGTCATTCCGGCGCTTGTCGCTTGGATTGCCACGTTACTGCCAATGCCATTGGGCTGCTTGCTCTTGGTCATCGGCTTTGTTGTCCACCTCCGGCAGGACCGGCAGCTGTTGCAGAGCATGAGCTTGCCCGCCTGGTACCTGCCGATGCGATTAAGGCTGACCCTCGTGGCGAGCGTCTGCTTACTGCTTGCCGCGATCGTTGAGGTGCTTCACTCATGAAGCCTCGTGAGCCCGGCTCGTTGCCCGTGCCGGGCGGTCGCTTATCGCGATTGATGCGTTTTGGCAGTTTGGCCTCGGGCATCGCGGGCGGCATGCTAGCCGAAGGCGCTCGGCAGTGGGTTCAGGGCAAACGTCCGGTGCTCAGCGAACTGATGTTGACGTCGGGCAATGTGCATCGGGTGGTCGAGCAACTGTCGCAACTGCGTGGCGCCGCCATGAAGGTTGGGCAGTTGTTATCGATGGATGCAGGTGATTTGATGCCGCGTGAGTTCAGCGAGATCCTTTCTCGTCTGCGTTGCGACGCACATCCGATGCCCATGAGCCAGTTGGTGGCAGTCCTCAACGAAAGCTGGGGAAAGGGCTGGGAAGGGCGCTTCGAGCGGTTTTCCTTCACGCCATTGGCGGCAGCGTCGATCGGCTAGGTGCATGTGGCGAAAGGTAAAGACGGCCAACGCCTAGCGATCAAGGTTCAATACCCAGGCGTGCGCGAAAGTATTTCTAGCGACGTCGATAACGTTGCAACCTTGTTGCGCATGTCCGGGTTGCTTCCTAACGGCATGGACGTCACCCCACTGCTCCAAGAGGCCAAGCGTCAGCTCCAGGATGAAGCCGACTACCTAAAGGAAACTGAGCACTTACGGCGCTTTGAACAACTGTTGGCCGACAGCCCTGACTTTCTGGTTCCACATGCGCATGCCCAGTTCAGCACGACGAATATTTTGGTGATGTCCTACGTTGACGGAGTCGCGGTGGAGTCACTAGAGCACGCGCCCCAGGCAGAGCGCGACCGGATCATCATGTTGCTATTCGGCCTGTTTCTGCGCGAGGTGTTCGAGTTCCAGTGCGTGCAGACCGACCCTAACTTTGCCAACTACCGTTATCAGCAAGACTCCAGCCGGATGGTATTGTTGGACTTCGGCGCCACGCGACTTTATGACCGCAACACTACCGAGGCTTATCGCCGCTTGTTGATTGCAGGCCTGCATGAAGACCGTGCCGCCATCACTAATGCCGCGCTGGAAGTCGGCTACTTTCAGCCTGAAACGCTCCCCAAACACAGAGCGGTACTCACTGATCTCATTACGCAGGCCTGCGAGCCACTGAGGCATCAAGGTGCCTATGACTTTGCGACGTCTGACCTGGTCGTACGCCTGCGTGATACCGGTTGGGAACTAGGTCTCGACCGCGACTTCTGGCACACACCACCGGTTGATGTGCTGTTTCTGCATCGCAAGGTGGCAGGTTTGTACCTGCTGGCCGCGAAGCTGAAGGCGCGGGTGAATGTCCGGAAGCTATTCAAGTCTTACGTGATTTGAGCGTTTTATGGAACAAAATGATCGCCTTAGATATTGATTAGATCCCTAGCCGAGAATAAATGGCCTCATGAGTTGATAGGATCGTCGATAGTCTGGCATTAGCTGACGAGCCAGCGTATGCGTCCACCCAAGTCATCTACCCTCCCCGGAAAAGCCAGGACATCGTGTGCACTCAAATTTAGGTAGGCACCAGTTCTAGCATACTGAGCGGGTATTCCATGCAGCGAACACGCCGTTCGTATTCCACCCCTTCAAAGCCCAGGTTCAAGAGTGTGTCCAGCCCGGCGTTTCAATCACCAGCGTGGCCCTCAGCCACAGCCTCAACTCCAACCTCGTCCACAAGTAGATTCGGTTGTCATCGCAGAAGAATGCGGCAAGCTTAGCCACTCTCGGAGTACTACGAATCTTTGGTGAGTGTCATTCGACGGCCATAAAGTTGAACGGCTTTTCGGTAACGAATTGGCCCGATGCCTCCCCGGTAAGGATACGGTTCATGTCCACCCCGAGGTCGAGTTTTCGGACATGTGCACCTTCAGTGAAGTCAAGCTTCTTTAAGTCCACCCAGAAGACGTTGGGTGAAGTTGCCGATTCGCCATAGAAGAGCATGCTTTTCTGATCAGCAACCACACGCCAGCGGGTTGTGGAAAGATTCGGTGCTTCAGGAAGGCTTACGCCATAGGGTACCGAAGCGTTGCGGATCACGCTGAATACAGCTGCGTTGGCGATTCGCGGGTCGTCGCTTTGGGTTACCGCGTTGATGTAAAAACCCGCGCGCACGAAGCGGTCTTCGGAGCGGCCACTGCCGGGCAGGAAGTTGAGTGAGTCGACCGCGCTCCAGTATTTCTGGTTGGCGAGTTGGCTGCCATAGGGTGGGTCGTTCGTCACTACTTGGTGTTTGCGGTCATGATGAATGCTCAGCTTTCCGCCGATCCACTCCAGCACAGCGCTGTCGCCGGAGGCATCGGAGAGCGTCAAATGCAACGGCGCGAGGCTGCCGGGTCGGCCGGGTACTTCACCGCTTACCACCTGCACGGGATGGCTGCGCGTATATTCGACCGCCTCTGATACCGTCGCGAACTGATCAAGATAGAACTGTGCCCAGATTGAGAGTGACATGCGAGGCGTCTTCCCGTCGTCCTCGGGAAACTCTGTGGCGTTCAGCCAAAGCAGGCTGGCGTTTAGGCCGGCCTCGTTCATGCCGTCAACCGTCGAAATGTCATAGCCAGACACGGCGAGGCTGCCGAACTTAGATGTCCATTCAAGTGAGCGCGAACCGGAGGCTCCATTGCGCTTCATCCCGCGAGGGAAGACCCAGAAGTTGCTAACCATGGCATCCTTGAAGTCCATACTGCGGCCGGTAATATTCCTCCCATCAGGGCCATGATAAACAGCCCTTGTACAGGCCTGGACTTCGGCGCATAGCAGGGCGGCGGCTGCAATTAAGGTGGTGAGCGTGATTGCGAATTTAGACATGGCGAATACCAATCCTTGGGACGGCTGTGTGAAGCCTTAGCTGATCAAAACTGATAGGTCATTCCGAGTGCCGGGCCGCTGAGGCGTGTGTCGTAGAGGTGGCCGTTGTAATCGTAATCTACGTCGAGCAACTTATAGCCTACGGAGGTGGAAAGGCTATCTCTGAAAGCATAATTAACGGTAACCAGAGCCGACCATGTGAAGTCGGAGCCTGCGCCAAACCCACCGATGTCGGCCTGACCCTGAACGGAGAGCTTTTGCGTAATGGGAAGGAATGCACGCAGGCCGACCAGTGCTCGACCCAGCTGAAGCTTTCGCGGTAGCTGGCAGACTTGCTTAGGCCGCCAAGGCTCCCGGTAACCTTCATCCTGTTAGAGATGTGCCAAACGCGGGCCCCGGCCAGGGCATCGAGGCTGAGCCCAGGTGCATTGATGACCCGGTAACCTCCCATGAGGGTTGCGGTGAATTGTTTTGTGTCGACCTTCGCATCGATGTTGCCGCCTGGCGGTATTACGCCAAGGTCGGGAATCGAGAATGCAGGCAGCGGGCCGAAATTATCGATATATGTCGCATCGACATACATGATGTCGTCCGAGAGGACGAAGCGTTCATAGCGTCCCCAAACATTTATGAAGCCACCAAAGTTCATATCATCTACTACATCGGAGAACGGCTTGTCGCGCTGATTAAAAACTGACCCCACCCTGCCGATTGAAAATTGACCCAGGGCGGATTGCTGATTTTGGCGTCCGCAATTTTAGATAAGCTTAGCAGTCGTGTCCCGGTGGAAGAGGCATTAAAGCCCCACCGCATGTGGGCATGCGGCAGGGTATTTTCGGTGCAGATCAAAACAGCTCATCGTCCTCGGCACCATCATTGTCCTTGCGCTTTCGCTCACGTGATTTGATTTTGGTCTGGGGGACTAAGCTGCTGTGTTGCAGGCGGTATGACTCGTTGCCCGTTTCGACGATGTGGCAGTGGTGTGTCAGCCGATCCAGCAACGCCGTTGTCATCTTGGCGTCAGACCGCGTTTTAGCATCTGCAACGGCTTCGCCAGATCAGCAAACGGAGCGCCATTGCGCAGCGCTCCAGGCATGCGCTCGATAAGCGGGATGTAATGCTGCCAGTCAAAACTGACCCGATCTCGATCAAACAGACGCTCGTGGCTGGCAAACGTCGTTTCAACGGCGATGACCACCACCCGGGAAGGATAAAAACGGCTGCTGACCCACTGGCCGACCCGCTCACACTGCACCGAATAGCGATTTCGCGCCATGCTGATCAGGCAGGTGCTGGAGACCCGTACGGTGCGCTCGACGTAGCCATCAAAGGCAGTCGGCATCGGCATCAATTCAGCGCGTTCCAGCTCAAGGACGTCCGCCACGGTCAGCCCGTTGTACTGCGGGTGCATCAGTTCGTCCCAGAGCGCACGGCAGCGTTGTCTTGGTCGGAGTGAACCATCACCTCCTGTTTCGGCTTACGCCTCCAAACCGCCATCAATAACGCATCAATAACGCGTCAATGGCCAGATCACTGGTCATCTGCGACTTCATTGACCAGCCAACGACCTGACGAGAAAACAGATCCAGCACCACAGCCAAATAAAGCCAGCCTTCGTGCGTGCGAATGTAGGTGATGTCGGTGACCCACACTTTGTTGGGTTCTACGACATCGAACTGGCGCTTCAGTAAATTGGGTGAGGCGACTGCTGGCTTACAAAGGAGCAACAGTAGAAAGACTGGATATCCCGAACACATTGAACCGCGAGTTCGACGTGCCAGCACCCAATCAAGTCTGGTGCGGCGATAACCTCGCGACATAACAGGCTCAAGCACTTAGGCAAAGAAAAGCCCGCGTGGGGAGCGCGGGCTAAAGGGTTTAGAAGGAGCTGGGATCAATGTAATCAGATGCGTGTGAAAAAACTGTGAATCAAGAGCATCTGTCACTTTCCAATAACAGGCCGCTGCCAATCGGTAAACCTCATGGCAGCAATTTCAAGTTTATTTTGCCGCCTTATCAATCAGGTCAGCTACGGCCTTTGGATTGGATACCATCACAACGTGTGAGCCACCCTTGACCACGACAGTTTGCTTGGAGTGCGCACGCTCAGCCATGAACGCCAGGGCCTGAGGTGGGATGTTCTTGTCTTTGTCGCCGTAAACAAACCACGATGGAACGGTTTTCCAAGCCGGCGTGGTGGCTGCTTCATTCAAAGCAGCGACGGTGACAGGGCGCTGACCAGCAGCCATTAGCCGAGCGTCAGCTTCGGATACATCGGCAGCAAACTGTTTATGGAATTTATCCTGCTGGATGTAGAGATCTTTCCCACCGTCAGCAAGATCAACGGGTGCAGCTAGCGCAGATGCAAGCGTTCCGCCTGGGAAGCGGCCAGACAATTCCGCTGCCGTTTCGCCAGCCTCTGGCGCAAACGCTGCGACGAATACCAAGCTCTTCACGTTTGAGTTGCCATAAGCGGCTTCAGAAATCACAGGTCCGCCATACGAGTGACCGACCAGGACAACAGGCGTCTTGATGTTTTTGACGATGCTTGCAACAGACTGGGCGTCACTGGTAACACCACGCAGTGGATTCGCCGCTGCGATGACGGGGTAGCCGTCCTTTTCCAGAATTTTCACAACGCCATTCCAACTTGACGAATCAGCGAAAGCGCCGTGCACAAGGATCACGGTTGGCTTTACGTCAGCGGCGTGTGCAAGGGTTGCGGCAGTGATGGCAGTTGCGAGGGCCAAGCCCGAGAGAATCTTTTTCATTTGAGTGTCTACCAGTGAGTGGAACTGCTTAATATCTTGTGCGCTAATCAATCGCTATGGTAATGATCGTGCGACAGATAAAATCTGTTGTCAATAGCTTGCGATTGAATCGTGCACGTAATAATTTGCGTCCCCTACGTAGCGAGGGAGAAACAGGTGACCCAATTGAATATTCCGGAAGACGATTTCGCGCCACTGAATGAGTTTTTATGCTTCACGATCTACTCAACGGGACATGCGCTTACGCAGTTCTACCGTCCGATTTTGGAGGCAATAGGTCTGACGTATCCGCAGTATTTGCTGATGGTGGCGCTTTGGGCGAAGGATGATCAGATCATCAAGGATCTGGGTAGCAGGCTATTTCTGGAGTCGAGCACACTCACGCCATTAGTTAAGCGTATGGAAGGCGCGGGACTTATCAGCCGCTGCCGGGATCCGAAAGATGAGCGTCAGGTGCGGGTCAGGCTGACGGACAAGGGCAGGGCATTGAAGTCTGACGCACTTAAAGTTCCGGGTTGTATCCAGTCGGCAGTAGGAATGACCGCAGAAAATGTCATGGCGATTCAGGCTGCGGTTGCTGGTATCCGTGACCGGTTAATTGAGGGGAGATAACCTCATCTTGTTGGCGCTAATTGAAAATGGACCCGCCAGGCATGCGGCAGGGTGTTTATGGTGCAGATCAAAACGGTTTATCGTCCTCTATACTCCTAGGGCACTTACCAACTGGTAATTACTAGAAAAGCGCCTACCCATTATTCGACAATGACTTCTCAAAACGACCAGAGACTTAATGATCATGAATGGGCAAAACAATCTAGAATTTGCACAGAACTTCTTACAAAAACTGGGTGCTGGAGACTCTCAAGCACTGGCTCATCTATTTGCTGAGGACGCGCGTTGGGAAATTGCGGGTGATGAGGGGGCACTGCCATGGCTTGGTAAAAAAATAGGCCGAGAGGCTATTGTTGACTTCATAAGAGATACTGCGGCGTTGATAACAAGCGAGAGTCTCAACGTCCACGATATCCTTGCGAATGAGCATCGCGCATTGATACTTGGTGACCTTGCGTCAGTTGTAAAAGCCACGGGTAAACGTATTGAAACGTCATTTGTACTGGTGCTAGAGGTAGATGACGGATTGATTACGAGCTTTCGAATGTTGGAGGATAGCTTTACCGTATCCCAAGCCGCACGAGGCTAATAAATCTTGCTCATCGTCCGGCATATGGAAATGTCGGAGATGTTACATCTCCCGTCTCACTCTCCCAGGTGCTTCACCGTATTTTTCCTTGAGTTCTTTGCTGAAAGCCGCTTGGGATTGAGACCCGACTTACGAAGTAATGTCGCTCAAACCCAAATGTGAATGGTTTAGCAGGTTTGACCGCCAACTCCATTCGGACCTGAGTCAATAGTACCCAAGGTGAAACTCCAGCCACCCGTACGAAGGCTAGCATAAACTTTGCGCGAGACATGCTTGCGGTTTCAGCGAGACCGTCAACGGTCCACTCATGCGCAGGATCCGTCAGCATGGACAGCTGGATGGCATGCCAGCAGTTTCATCTTTCACTTAGTGCAATAGTGAGGGGGTTTACTATTCAATTGATGAGCAAAATATTATGCTGCTTCCTTGGCTGAAACAAGGTGCCCGATGGCTGCACCTTTTTCACAAAGATGACTACTGATACGGGAACGTAACCAGCGTTCACCAGGATCCGTATCTGAAGTCGCACTCCATGACATCGATAGGTCGAGCGCAAGGATGCTCAACGGAAGGGCATCCATCCGCAGGTAACCTCAGCGAATTATAGTCTTAGCTACGTAATCAAGAATTACCGCAACCATTTGCGTGTCCTCGATCAGGGTTTTTAGCGCACTATATTGCGGCACAGCCAAAACGACTTGGCGTTGCTGGCCTTACGCCAGTAGTGCTCGGTTAATAGGGCCAATCACCTCACATTTAAAGACTCGGAAACGTGTGGACGGTCGCCGTCGGGGTGCCGTCAACTAATCGCATACTTCTGCCCAAGAGTTTCTCCATATGTGAATCGTTCACCGGATGCCCAGTCTGCGATCCAGCGAAAGTGTTCCTGCACCGCGCGCGACGATGAGCAACAGCAAGCCAGCCCAGGAAAGATGAGTCGGCCAAGCATCGGGGTAAACGAAAACCTGGATGACAAAGGTCATG
Organism: Pseudomonas sp. NFX71; assembly: GCF_048079215.1. NCBI lineage: Bacteria > Pseudomonadati > Pseudomonadota > Gammaproteobacteria > Pseudomonadales > Pseudomonadaceae > Pseudomonas > Pseudomonas sp. NFX71. The sequence goes on from NZ_CP182230.1 coordinate 4,311,057, forward strand.
CACAGCAATGCCAAGGCGGATAAACGGGTGAACAGGCCGAGCACCAGGAGCAGTGGAAATAGGTGCTCGCTGTAAGTCGCAAGGTGTGCCGCCAGTTCTGGAGAGATCAGGGTCAAGGCGTATTCCGTTCGGAACAGTTCGTAGGTACTCGGTGTAATCGTCAGAATGTCGCTGACTTTGGTGCGCCCTGACATGAAAAAAATGGCGGCGATGGCGATGCGCGCCACCAACACCAGAAACGAATCGCTGATCAGATCGCCCAATCGGGTTGCAACGCGGTTCCAAAGGCCACGCAGGGAATTGTCGTCGACAGGTGGGCGGGTGTGGATGGTATCCATGCTGTGCTCCGTTGATGGCTTCAGCAATTGGTTGTCAGGAGTTCCGCCGTTACAAACGCGTCAGCACTCACCAGGCGAATAATGAGGTTTTCCAAGTTCAGGTCAGACTCGACATCAATGGCCCAGTCAGCGGCTACATCGAGGGGCAGGTGGGCCGCGCAGGCGTCGAGAAAGGCACAGTCTGCGGCACTGGCAGCTTGCCAATGCACGCGGCCGGACTTGCGTGTCAGTAGTGCACCTTCACCTTGCCATTCGAGGTTTTCAGGCATTTCCCGTTGTTCACGATTGACGCACCAGATCGTGTACGCGGGACAGTCCGGCAACCAGACCCAACGGGCGGTGTCCCGTGGTTTAAGCCGCAAGTTGCCCAATTCCGTAGCGGGAATCTGCGCCAAGTCGTTCAGCCCAAGACCAGGCTCATCAGCGGCGCAATGAACCTGTGTCCAGAGCAGGTCCAGACGGGCGACGTCGCCCAGATACGGCATGTCTTGCGCGTGCTCGAATTTGTCGAGAAAGTCGGGGAAGCCCGCTCCGTAACTCAGTAAACGTGCATCTGTTGGAGGTGAAAGCCGAGCATGTATGGCGGCGGCGCTTTTTAGCCAGTCAGTGCCCACCAGGCGCTCTACGGTAGGGAAGTTGGCTAGCAACGCATCCGTCGTGCCTTTGAGTACGGTATTGCGATAGACCGCAAAGCCTGGTTGTTGGGTCAGCGAATCCATCGTGGATGATTCAGTGCCGTATAACGCATCGACGAAGGCATCCTGAAAGCTTGCGAGAGAGGGCTTCATATCGCCACCTTCATTCGCTGATTTTGCCCAAGGTTCAATAACGTCTGCGCTCGGTTGCGCTCGGCCAGTAAAACGTCGAAAGCGGGGATATGGTCGTCGCGTTCGATCAGTGTCGGACGCTGGCCGATCCGCTCGATCAGCCGCTGGTACAGTGACCAGACATCTTCGGCGACAGGGGCATCATGGCTGTCGATCAGTAACGAGGATTCACCCGGATCCTTGGTGAACCCCGCCAGATGAATCTCCATGATGGCGTCGGCCGCAAAGGCATCCAGATAATCGGCGGCGTTAAAACCCAGGTTGTGCGCACTGATGTGCACGTTGTTGACGTCCAGCAACAAGCCGCAACCAGTCACCGTGCTCAATTCGGTGAGAAACTCCAGTTCGCTGTAGTCATGCCCGTCCAGGTGCAAATAATGGGTCGGGTTTTCGATGGCAATGCGACGTCCGAGGGCGTCTTGTGTGCGCTGGATATTGCTTGCTATTCGCTGTAACGCTTCATTTGTTCGGGGAAAAGGCAACAGGTCGGGGTGGTATTGTTCGCGCCAGGCTGACCAGGCCAGGTGCTCGGAAATCAGTGCCGGTTGAACGCGATCAGCGAGCTGTTTCAGGCGTTTCAAGTGCTCCGGGTCCGGCGGGCAATCGGCCGCCAGCGAAAGTGACACCCCGTGCAACGACAATGGGTGCCGCTCGCCAATGGCCTCCAGCCATGCCAGACGGGGGCCGCCACCAACCATGTAGTTTTCCGGATGAACTTCGAACCAGAGACCTTCGACCGTGCAGTCGTGGGCCTCTTGGTAATGATTCGGTTTGAGGCCAAGTCCGGCCCCGATCTGGAATGCCTTGCTCATGATAAGTACGTGCCCCGTGGCGTTGACGTTACATTGGTGTGAGGGTGCCGGTGCCTTTTGGTGTCTTGATGGTGGTGCAAGTGCCAGCGGGAACGTTTTTCCAGGCATTAGGCTGGTAATCCATTTTTGCCGTACCTGCGCATGTTGTACCTGCACCGGCCTTGCAATCGTTCTGACCGGCCATGGCGACGCCGTAGCATTTTTCCATGGCGCCTGCGGCGGCTGGGGTCTCGGCGGCAATGGCGCCGGCAGCAAAGGAGGAAAAGGCAACGGCGATGGCAGCAAGCTTCAGATTGTTCATGGTTATTCTCCGGGATCATGAGGGTGGGTCCTCGCATCAGTGCAGGAGTGCGCTGTGCTTCAGATCCGAAAGGTAGTTCGCTGAGTTTTCAAATCCGGTTACAGCCATCGCAAAATATTTTTTAGAACCGCAAAATGAATCTGCTTGTTGCCTTATGCCTTTGGCGGCAAGCATGATCCACCGCCCGTTATTGGCGCTGGCGTTATGCAAGTACAGAATATTTTCATCCTCGTGTAACCAGAGTGGACGATGGAACGAACTACACATAACGACGCATTGCGCAGCCGGGAAATTCATCTTCAGACTTTGTTCCTCGCGGGCCTGGGCGGAGACGAGCGGGCTTATGGCACTTTCCTCAAGGAGCTGAGTGGTCATATACGCGGCTTTGTTCGAACCCGACTTCAGCGGCAACCGGGTGAAGTCGAGGATTTGCTGCAAGAGGTTTTGCTGGCCGTCCATAACGGTCGACAAACGTACCGTGCGGACCAACCGCTGACGGCCTGGGTGTTTGCCATCACCCGCTACAAACTCACGGATTTTTTTCGTGGTAGGTCACGCAATGAAGTGCTCAATGACTCGCTCGACGATGTGGCGGAGCTGTTTGCCGAGCCTCATCTAGAGCCGGAGCAGGCCCATCGCGACCTCGGCAAGTTACTAGAGCAACTGCCTGACCGGCAGCGTTTGCCGATTCAGCAGGTAAAGCTTGAAGGCTTGTCGGTCGCCGAGTCCGCGCAAATGACCGGGCTTTCGGAGTCAGCGGTAAAGATTGGCATCCATCGCGGGCTTAAGGCGTTGGCCGAGAGGATTAGAGGTACACGATGAAAACTGACGATCTTATTTCCATGCTGGCGACCGGTGTTACACCGGTCGACCGGCATGCGCTAGCCAAGCGTTTCGGCGTCTCGGTGCTGGTCGGCCTGATAACGGCCTTCTTGCTGGTGATGGTCATGTTCGGCGCACGTCCGGATCTGGCCGCAGTGGCGGCAACTCCGATTTTCTGGGCGAAGATTGCCTTACCCCTGTGCCTGATGGTCGGCGCGTTGAGCCAGGTTGTGCGCCTCGCGAGGCCCGGACTTACGCCTGGCGCCGGACAACTGCTGGTCATTACTGCGGTTGCAGCGGTGTGGGCCGGCGCCCTCTATGTCCTGATGACAGCAGCCCCGGACGTGCGTGCTTCGATGATCTTCGGTAAAACCTGGCGCGTGTGTACGCTGAACATCACCTTGCTTTCGATTCCGGGGTTCATTGCTGTCTTTTGGGCGCTGCGCGGGTTGGCACCCACTCGCCTGAGACTGGCCGGCGCCTGCGGCGGACTGCTTTCAGGGGCGATGGCTACCATTGCTTATTGCCTGCATTGCCCTGAAATGGAAGTCCCGTTCTGGGGCGTCTGGTACTTGCTTGGGATGTTGATACCAACCGTTATCGGTGCGCTGCTCGGACCGCGCTGGCTTCAATGGTAGTGGGGTTGAAAGTCGCTAGTTATACAGCGACTCCACAACTGACCATCGTCGCAAATTTGAGATGAGTACATTATTGCCAGCTCACATCCCAGAGTGACAATTTATCGCTTTAGCTCTATTTCGGCTTGGCACTGAGAGCGATGCCAGTTCTGCCAGGTCTCCAGTTCATTTGCATAGGTCTTCGGGCAAACCAGTCTGGGTCTAATCAAGTGGATATCACCGGGGGCTTGAGCGAAGACATATCGATCAGCGTGCTCGATTATGATCTTTCGTATCAGCCCATAGGTCTTAAGATCAGGTGTCGTACCTCGGCGCCATGCTCGGTTACCGATGGACGTGTGAAGAAGGTGTTTCGGGCTCAAAGGCAGGAGTATGTCTCCGTTCTTGACTCCCCAACCGCCACCAAAGTCATAGTTTTCTGAGTCTTGGAAATTAAGACGTATTAGTGGGTTGTCTGATGTCGGCCATGACATGCCAGGCGGAGCATGCAAAATTGTCCATTTGTGTGCCGGTACACGACCTAAAGTTTTTGTTAACAAATGCCTCATTTGCCATATCCACATCCGTCTGCCGATGATGGTCTCGGCTTTTACCTGTCCGCCGCCGTCCTGTAGAGGCTCGATAGATATCTTGAAGAGGGAGAGAGCATCGTCATCCTCTGAGCCACATGCAAGCCGCTCGTTCCTTCCAACTGCCTCTTCCATATCGCGGACTGAACGTTGCATGGTCTCATCCATCAACGCTTCCAATGTCTCGTTCTGGTTACGAATGAACTGCCTAAGGCGAGCGGGAGTGCGGACATCTAAGGCAGCCGCGAAACGTACAAGCCGTCTCCAGTGTTCAGGTAAAAGGCGCTCTTCACGGACAACTCGGCGGATGGCTTCTTCAGCAGGATTTTCAAATTCACTGTCGAGCCAACGTTCGAACTCATCCGTCTCTTCTTGGCCTGCCAAGTAGGTGTAGAGATGTTGGTGGTAGGCGATTCCTTTCAGGGATTGCTCCCTCCAGAGGGGAACGTTTTCATTCTGTACTAGCAAGCGATAAGTAGGGATTTTGCCGTTGTTCGCCCATTGTTTCAGGTAGAGCTTTGGTACGTAGTGATTGTCTTTGCGTAGTTGCGGCATTCCAAGATCTCGCAAATTTGAAGAATCCGGCCAGTGCGATCATATCTGTTACTGATGGGTGGGCTGGCTGAATTCACTCTTGGTTTTTGGAGACAACGAAACCTTTTTTGTCTGATTGTTGCCTTCCACGAAAGCCTGTAATCGACCCAAAGCCGCCCTTTGTGAAGGACAGTTGACGGAAAAAGTAAGCCATAACTCCAATACCAGCACCAGCACCAGCACCAGCACCAGCACCAGCACCAGCACCAGCACCAGCACCAGCACCAGCTTCGGCAACTCAGCAGCGTATGTAGGGAAAGTCCCCCCGCTTTTTTGGGGGGGCATTAAGCAATATGAGTCTACCGTCCCCGAAGAGGGCGTTTCGTCGCAATGTCGTAATGTCTATACCTGATCCTACCAACTGGCTTGGTAATTGCTCGCATGGTTGTACTCACCATTCGTTGAGTAGTCGAAACGGGAGATTAGCCTTGTGGAAACGTGCTCAGCTTATCGTGGTTACCCTTGGAATTGGAGTCCTTACATTCGGTTTGGCTGTCAGCACTGTCCTTATGCAATGGCAGCTGAGATAACCAATTGACGCAACCGTTCAGGTGAAGTCCTGCGTCACGGCTGGATTGGCTTGAGTGGCGCCTAGATCTGTTTTGAACAAATTGCAGATCCAGAAACTGCATGTCAGATACTTTTGTTTAAGGTCGGTAATATTGGCTTAATTCAGGCTGTGTTTTATCGCATCACTCGGCCATTGGGGTCGACTTCATCCGATTGTAAGAGCCATTTGCAGCGACTACACTCCAGCCCATGAAACGCTATCTGCGGTTTTGCATCATCTTCATGATTAGCTTGGCGCTTCCCCTCAGCGGGATGGCGGGTGTCCAAGCACCGACAGAATCGTGCCCAATGAAGACGATGGGTATGGCGATGATGGACGACATGGGCATGGACTGCTGCAACGACATGAAAAGCCCTTCCGAGCACGGCAAACCTTGTAAGCCGGGCCAGGAATGCAAGACGGGCGGCATGCTGCAAGTCTCGATCTTCAAGCCTCCAGTAACCGTATTCAGCCCCGTAGTGCTTTCCTTCTTCAGCGATTCCCTACCCGTACAAACCCCGTCCGGGGTATGGCGACCGCCCCGCGTTTGATTCCTGTCCCACATTGAGCCTCATTCCGCGTTAGCGGGATGGACTAGCTGCGCGCATGTCTTTTGACGCGAGCAGTGGATCTTCACAGGAATCGTAAACATGAACTCCAAGTGCTATTGCACAGGTTGGTCCCTCGTGGCCGGTCTGGCGGCAAGCGTACTGGCATTGCCGAGCTTCGCTGCCGCATTGACACTCGATGAAGCGTTGCGGCTGGCCGAAAACAATGCGCCGTCCCTGACCGCACAAGACGCGAAAATTCAGGCTGCCAGCAGCGCGGCTATTCCAGCTGGTGAGCTACCTGACCCCAAACTGCTACTTGGTGTTCAGAACTACCCCATTGGCGGTCCGGATCGCTGGAGCATCGACCAGGACTTCATGACCATGCAAATGGTCGGGGTCAGGCAGGAGATGCCGAACAGCGACAAGCGCAAAGCGCGGATTGAGGTTGCCGATGCGGCCGTTGATCGCGCCGCTGCGGAGCGTCGAGTCGAACTTCTGAAGGTACGCCAGTCCACGGCTTTGGCCTGGATCAGCAGCTACTCGGTTGAGCGCAAAGATGCGCTGTTCCAGGACTTCTACAAAGAAAATCGTCTGCTGACCGATATCGTCCGGGCCCAGATTGCCGGTGGTCGCGCTCAACCTGCTGATGCGGTGACACCCAAGCAGGAAGCCGTTCAACTGGCGGAGCAACAGGACGATCTGATACTCCAAAGAGCAAGGGCCCGAGCGGCCCTCAAACGCTGGATTGGTTCCGCCGCCAACGACAAGCTTGTGGGCAGCTTGCCTGAATGGCCTGTCGAGACCTCAAGCTACTCCCATAAACTGCAACACCATCCCGAGTTGGTCGCGTTTGCGCCGATGACCCGTCAAGCGCAAGCCAAAGTTAATGAAGCGGTGTCGGAGAAGCAGTCAGACTGGAGCTGGGAACTGGATTACCAGCGCCGTGGCCGTGAGTTTGGCGATATGGTCAGCGTGCAATTTTCCTGGGACCTGCCGCTGTTTCCTGACTCGCGCCAAAACCCCAAAATTGCAGCCAAACAGGCTGAACTCAGTCAGCTTGAGGCCGAGCGCGAAGCCCTGTCTCGCGAGCACACCCAGCAACTGGAAAACGAACTGGCTGACTATGAGCGCCTGAATCGTGCTGTGCGCCGCAACCAGGAAAGCCTGTTGCCGCTGGCCAAGGAAAAGGTCGAACTCAGCATGGCAAGTTATCGCTCGGGCAAAGGCGATTTAAACGCCGTTGTTGCCGCCCGACGTGAACTCATAGAGGCCCGCCTCAAACAGATCGACGTGGAAGAGCAGCGAGCGCTGACCAGTGCGCGGCTGTATTTTGCTTATGGGGAGTCCAGCCAATGAGACTTAAAAAAGGGAACGGGGCATTGCTGGTTGGCATCTCGATGGCATTAGGTGTTGTGGGTGGTTACTGGTTCGCACATCAACGCATGAGCGGAGTACCCAATACCGCCTCGGAGCAGAGCCTCAATTCAACGGGCGAACGCAAAGCGCTCTATTGGTACGACCCCATGTACCCGCAGCAAAAGTTCGATAAGCCGGGTAAGTCACCCTTCATGGACATGCAACTGGTCCCGCAGTACGCCAGCGGCGCAGGGGACCAAGCGACTGTCAGCATCGATCCAAGTCTGACCCAAAATCTCGGCCTGCGTTTTGCGACAGTCAGCCGTGCGATCTTTGATTCCAGCCTCGACGTGACAGGTGTGCTGGGATTCAACGAACGTGATGTTGCTGTGATTCAGGCACGCACAGCCGGCTTTGTGGAGCGGGTTTACGCCCATGCCCCTGGTGATGTGCTCAAAGCCAACGCGGCGTTGGCGGATATCCTGGTGCCAGAGTGGGCAGCTGCGCAGACAGAGTTTCTTGCAATGCAGCGCAACGGGGATGCTGACCTGTTGGCTGCGGCCCGCCAGCGACTGCGGCTCACTGGAATGCCGGCAGCACTGATTGCTCAGGTAGAACGTGGCGGAAAGGTGCAGCCGTACCTGACGCTCACCAGCCCTATTGCCGGTGTACTGCAAGAGTTGAGCGTACGCACGGGGATGACCGTGGCGAACGGCGACACCCTGGCACGCGTCAATGGCTTGAGTAGTGTCTGGCTCGCGGTGGCCGTACCAGAATCGGATGCCGGATCGATCACCGTGGGACAGGCAGTCGAAGCGCGTCTGCCAGCTTTTCCAGGGACAATGCTCAATGGCAAGGTCAGCGCGATTCTGCCCGAGACCAATCCAGACAGCCGCACCCTTCGCGTGCGGGTGGAACTACCCAATCCGGACGGGCGCCTCAGACCGGGTTTGACGGCGCAGGTACGCCTGAACCGCTCGACCGAGCAAAGTGTGTTGTGGGTGCCGAGCGAAGCGGTGATGCGCACGGGCCGACGTGCTCTGGTGATGCTCGCCGCAGACGCGGGTCGCTACCGCCCTGTTGAAGTGCAACTCGGGCAGGAAAGCGATGGCAAGACAGCGATATTGAAAGGTCTGGAAGAAGGCCAGAAGGTGGTTACCTCTGGCCAGTTCTTGCTTGACTCGGAGGCCAGTCTAAAGGGCATTGTTGCAAGCTCGGAGGAAGAGTCACCGCCCAGCGCAGCAGCCTCCAGCTTTCATGAAGCGGATGGGCAGATCGTTGAGATCAACGACAAAGAAGTCACGCTTGCCCATGGTCCCTTCAAGACGCTGGGCATGCCTGGTATGACGATGACGTTCCCACTCGCTAGTCCGGCGCTGATGCAGGGCCTCAAAACGGGCGATAAGGTTCGGATTGCGGTGAGTCAGACCGATGATGGTTTGCGTGTTGAGCGCCTGGATAAATCGGGGAGCCAGCCATGATCGCTGCCCTGATTCGTTGGTCAGTGGCCAACCGATTCCTGGTGCTGCTGGCGACGCTGTTTGTCACGGCTTGGGGCATTTGGTCGGTGCAGAGCACGCCCATCGATGCGCTACCAGATCTCTCGGATGTCCAGGTGATCATCCGCACCCCTTATCCGGGACAAGCGCCGCAGATTGTCGAGAACCAGGTGACCTATCCGTTGGCCACCACCATGCTCTCAGTACCGGGAGCCAAGACCGTGCGTGGCTATTCCTTCTTCGGCGACAGCTTCGTTTATGTGCTGTTCGAAGACGGGACTGACCTGTACTGGGCGCGCTCGCGGGTGTTGGAATACTTAAGCCAGATACAAAGTCGGTTGCCGGCCAGCGCCAAACCGGCGTTGGGACCGGATGCCACGGGCGTAGGTTGGATCTATCAGTACGCACTGGTGGATCGCAGTGGCGGACACGATTTGGCACAGCTTCGCGCACTTCAGGACTGGTTCCTCAAGTTCGAACTCAAGACCCTGCCCAACGTTGCGGAAGTGGCCACCGTGGGTGGCATGGTCAAGCAGTACCAGGTCCAGCTTGATCCCCTCAAACTAGCCAGCCTCGGTATCACTCAGGCTGAGGTGACCGAAGCTATTGGCAAGGCCAATCAGGAAACTGGTGGCGCGGTGCTGGAGATGGCAGAGACCGAGTTTATCGTGCGTGCTTCCGGTTACCTTAAGACGCTCAATGACTTTCGGGCGATCCCGCTCAAGCTGGCTTCGGGAGGAGTGCCGGTAACCCTTGGCGATGTCGCCACGATTCAGTTGGGACCTGAAATGCGGCGTGGCATTACTGAACTCGACGGCGAAGGCGAGACCGTCGGCGGCGTAGTGATTTTGCGCAGTGGCAAGAACGCTCGCGAGACCATTGCGGCGGTCAAGACCAAACTCGACGAACTGAAAAGCAGTCTGCCGGCCGGAGTGGAAATCGTCACCACCTACGACCGCAGCAAGCTGATCGACCGTGCCGTGGAAAATCTCAGCCACAAGCTGATCGAAGAGTTCATCGTCGTCGCGTTGGTGTGTGGGATCTTCCTCTGGCACCTGCGCTCATCCCTGGTGGCGATCATCTCCTTGCCTGTTGGTGTGTTGATTGCCTTCATCGTCATGCGCTACCAGGGCATCAACGCCAACATCATGTCCTTGGGCGGGATAGCCATCGCCATCGGCGCCATGGTCGATGCCTCCGTGGTGATGATCGAGAACGCCCACAAGAAAATTGAGGCTTGGCACGTGGCCAATCCGGGGGAAGAACTGAAGGGTGAACATCATTGGCATGTAATGACCGAAGCGGCGGCAGAGGTAGGCCCGGCGCTGTTCTTCTGTCTGTTGATCATCACCCTGTCGTTCATTCCGGTGTTCACGCTGGAAGCTCAGGAAGGACGGTTGTTCGGCCCTTTGGCTTTCACCAAGACCTACGCCATGGCCGCAGCGGCGGGATTGTCAGTGACCTTGGTGCCGGTGCTGATGGGCTACTGGATTCGAGGACGAATTCCCAGTGAACATCAGAACCCGTTGAACCGGTGGTTGATTCGGATCTATCAGCCAGCCCTGGATGCAGTCTTGCGTCGACCAAAGATCACGCTGCTGGTGGCGCTAGTGGTTTTTGCCAGTGCGCTATGGCCAATGTCTCGCTTGGGTGGCGAGTTTCTCCCCCCGTTGGACGAAGGCGACCTGCTCTATATGCCTTCCGCTCTGCCAGGGCTGTCGGCACAGAAAGCGGCGCAACTGCTGCAACAGACTGACCGTCTGATCAAGACTGTGCCTGAGGTCGAACACGTCTTCGGTAAAGCGGGGCGCGCTGAAACCGCCACCGACCCCGCACCGCTGGAGATGTTCGAAACCACCATCCAGTTCAAGCCGCACGAGCAATGGCGCCCAGGCATGACCCAGGAAAAGTTGGTGGAAGAGCTGGATCGAGTGGTGCGAGTTCCTGGGCTGACCAATATCTGGATACCACCGATTCGCAACCGAATCGACATGCTGGCTACGGGGATCAAGAGTCCTATTGGGGTGAAAGTTGCCGGCACCAACCTGACGGAGATTGATGCCGCGACTCAGGCGGTCGAGCGAGTGGCCAAGGGCGTACCCGGTGTCAGTTCGGCTCTGGCCGAGCGGCTGACCGGTGGCCGCTATATCGACGTGGATATCGACCGCAAAGCCGCCGCCCGCTACGGACTGAATATCGCCGATGTGCAATCCATCGTGGCCGGTGCTATCGGCGGTGAGAACGTCGGGGAGACCATTGAAGGGCTCGCTCGTTTCCCGATCAACGTGCGTTACCCACGGGAGTGGCGTGACTCGCTCGGCGCCTTGGAGCAATTGCCGATCTACACCCCGTTAGGGAGCCAGATCACCCTCGGAACTGTGGCGAAGGTCAAGGTCAGCGACGGCCCGCCGATGCTCAAAAGCGAGAACGCACGACCCTCTGGTTGGGTTTACATCGACGTGCGTGGCCGGGACATTGCCTCGGTAGTCGCCGATCTACGCCGGGTCGTCAACGAGCAGGTCAAGTTGCAGCCCGGCATGAGCCTGAGTTATTCAGGGCAATTCGAGTTTCTGGAACGGGCCAACGCACGACTCAAACTGGTGGTGCCTGCCACGCTGTTGATCATCTTCGTGTTGCTCTATCTGACGTTCGCCCGCTTTGATGAGGCATTGTTGATCATGGCCACGCTGCCATTCGCTCTCACGGGTGGGGCATGGTTCCTCTATCTGTTGGGATTCAATCTGTCGGTCGCCACCGGGGTCGGCTTCATCGCCTTGGCCGGTGTGTCAGCCGAGTTCGGTGTGATCATGCTGCTCTACCTGAAAAATGCCTGGGCCGAACGTGAAGACCTCGGCGACAGCACTGAGCGCGGTCTGGTTTCGGCGATTCGTGAAGGCGCCGTGCAGCGTGTTCGACCCAAGGCCATGACCGTGGCCGTCATCATTGCTGGCCTGTTACCCATCTTGTTGGGCAGCGGTACCGGCAGCGAAGTGATGAGCCGCATCGCTGCGCCCATGGTTGGCGGCATGATCACGGCGCCCTTGCTGTCCCTGTTTGTCATCCCGGCGGCCTATCGCCTGATGCGGCGACGGCACCTCAGAGTTGAACCCATCAACCCTCAAGGAAAAGTCGTATGAAGCTGACCCTGATTGCATTTACCAGCACTATTATTGCACTGTCAATTTCAGCGCAAGCAGAGGACATGCCGGGCATGAAAGTGGACGGTATGGACGGTATGGAGGGCATGCAGATGAAGCAGGAAACAACGCAGGCTCCAGTCGCCACCGCCGATGGAACGATCAAGGCTATCGATACTACGAAGCGAACTGTGACCATCGCTCACGTCGCAGCAGCGATTAAGTTAGAATTCGCCCAATGAATCCGATCCATCTGTTGCTCCTGAAGCGCTGCGGTCGATACTGAGTTCTTAGCCATTCAATACTGATCAACCAACAAGAGCACACGAGACACCTGCATGAACGAGAATCTGAGCGAAGAAGAAATGCGCCAAGCGCTTTTCGGCACGACGAACAATGATGCCGTACCGGAAGCTCCTGATTTGCGAGTTACGTCAGATCAACAGCATGTCTCGAAAGCCCGGCCGGCTCCGACTTCTCGCTCTTCGAAATTGAAGGTGACGCTTCGTGTAACGGCGGAATTTGAGGGCAAAGCTGAGATGTTTGTTTACGAGGCAAGCACGCTGAGTAGCCTCATTGCTGAGCAGGAAGCGAAAGCGGAAGCGAAGAAGCGCAAGTTTAAGTACTTCGAACTGGTTTCGATTGAATCTGTTTAACTACTTTGCTCGCATCGCCTTCAATTCTCGTTTCAACCAGCAGTTGCGACAGGGCCCGTCAAAACATTATTGATGCATTTTTGAGTACCAAGCAAAGCAGTGAAAAAGCTGTAGATCGTCAAGGGCAATGGCCGAAACCAGTCAAGCGGTTCGCTCGCATAGAATGGTCGGATGGGAATTTTCCAATCTCGCCACAGTCATTTACATAACATCAACTGAAAACGACTTGCGGGTTTCCATTTTGCCTTTGTTTGTTCAGAGCGCAGTCTCCGGTATCGGGCGGTGCTCAGGATAGATGCAGTAATGAGCCGCGCAAGATCTGCTAGATTACCTTTACCACTTGGCTGGACCAGCTTTCACGTCGCGCGAAAGCAAACTTGACTAGCAGTGACCATTCGACCTGAGGAGCATTACATGTCCAAACTTGCAGAATATCGTCAGTTAGAAAAACATTTGGCCGAGCAGTTAGAGGCCCTTGAAGCATTGAAGGGTGACGCCGGACTGAAAAAAGAAATTGAATTTGAAACGAAGCTTCGCGATTTACTTGCGAAATATGGCTTCAGTCTCAAGGACGTCGTTAACCTTTTGGACCCAAAAAGCGCACGTCGGGGTGCTGGCGCTGGCACTGCCGCTGATGCTCCGAAAGCTGGGACTCGGAGAGCGCGCGAGGTGAAAATCTATGAACATCCAAAAACGGGTGAGCGCGTTGAAACAAAAGGTGGTAACCACAAGATTTTGAAGCAGTGGAAGTCTGAACACGGATCTGCGACGGTCGAGTCGTGGCTCAAAAAGTAAAGAACGCGACTGTGACCGAATGCCCTGTGGGACCTTTTTTCTTGTCCGAAAACGGCCTGGAATGACTGCGGAGGCTCCCAGTAGCCTCGATTTCTATGTCTGAACGCTCAGGAAGAACTGATAGTCAGGCAAGCAGGGCAGAGTTGCACCGCAAGCAGGATTTATAGGGAATTATAGAGCGATTATATAGAGGTGCTGGAGACGGTATTTTCACGATATTGGCCGGGTCGGATTGCCATCAAGTAGGCTGTAGGCATGCACCTCCAGCCGGTCTGCTTCGAGAAAGAGGTCAGCGTTGTGAGCCAGTTCATCATCGCCCTTCGATACCACCGGCGGCGTCGTCTCCTGATTCATGTTGTAACGGCCTCCGTCCAATCCACTTTGGTGATCTCGCGCCATCTCACATCCGTCGCTCCGAACCTTCCAGCCATAGGCTTGCTGAACACCTGGAGCGGTGCCTTCCCTGGTTTGGGAATAGGCGCAAGGTCCGCGTCGCAACATGCCCAATGCCAAGCATCCACGTTGCGCATTTTTGGCGAGCGAATAACAAACGATTTTGGCTTCCCATGAAGCCGGTACTCAATGACTTACAGATCTTTTGCTCATATGCAAAGAAGCAATGCGCTGATGAAAAATTCCAAAAAAATTACGTGTTTTGGTTTTTCTGTTGTGCCGTCCTTCCCACATATAAAGCGACTCTCCAAGGCTCCGGTTTGTCCTCTGGTCGGCTTTCATGGGCTGTCTCCAAATTAGCAGGTTCAACTGGCAAAACAAGTCGAAGAGATCATCGCCATGAACCCCTGTAAAAGCCTTTTCTCTCCCGACCAGGAAGCCAAGCTTCGCGTCTATGATCGCTGGCACCGAGCGATAGAAGTCTGCTCGATGCGGATGGACTGTCCGGATGCCTACCATGACGAACTATTGCGGCAGGCCGATGAAATGGATCGACTGGGTATCGTGACTTGGCAGGAGTGTGTGAGTTCACGCCGTTTTTGGCCCTTTTTCGCGCTGTCTTTGGCACCAATCCTGTTTGATATTTATCTTCTTTCTCAGCTTTTTCGCATGTCAGATAGCCTTGCCAAAAACCCTGTTTCCGGGCGATTAGGGCGTTTTTCCTCACCGGCTCCGCGGCGCTAAACCCTGGAAGCTCAGTTCCGATTCTTCGTTCTTAAAGGTCACCATCCAACATCCGCGAAACAGGCTGTACGTCACGCGGGCCGTGCCTTTGAAGACAAACGGAAGCACCTTTAGGCCGGACTTCCGATTGTGCGCTAGGGAAACGGAACAGAGCGCGGGGAGGGCGCATCTATTCGAATTGATTGCTGACGGGCTGTGGGCCTTCTGAAGACCCTTTGATCACAAGGCCCAGGGGCCGATTTGGAATCAAACCATCGCGTCCGAGAGCCTGACCTATACCTCCAAATTCGACGTTTTTGGGCCCAAACCGCAGTGCCAAACAGACCGCAAATTCACCCGACTTCTGGCTGTTTTGGTGACAAACCATTTTGCAGGTAGTTGGCACCGATTGAGTGACGCTGAACCCTCGAAAGATCCGTCGGCCGCGGCTTCTAGCGGTCAGCTCGGAATCTCTTGCAAGGTCCTGGTCGGTGCCAAATCCGCTGCTAACTCACATGGCCTCGGACCAGATGATTTCCTCGTGGTCTCGCTGGTAGTTTTTGGTCATGCCCTCGCTCGCATGCCCCGCAATTTTCTGCCCATCCTTTCCGGCTTTCTTGTAGAGATACAGCGACAGCGCTCGCACTTCGTGGAAGCCCGGCATCTCTTCTTCCTTCCATCCCTTGTAGCATTCCGCCGCCTCCCGGGCTTCCTTGAACGCTCGAGTCAAATATCGCTCTTCAACCTTCGTCCAGTGGTCCTTGGTCTGTGCCTGTCTCTGTTTCAGGCGATCGGGCTTGCGGTGCACTAGGTACGGCGAGACAACATCGTCACGGCACCGACTGATGACTGCTTGGAGTTCCGGCGTCACCCGAAAGCGAATCCATGCCGCGTCACTGGCCTTGGCCGTCTTCTTCTGCACGACGTACAGGAATCCCTCCCGAAAGCGCATATCAAGGATGTCGGTTCGGCGTTGCGCGGTGATCAGGGCCAGCACGAAAAAGCCCAGGGCGAGAAAGCAATTCTTGAAGCAATCGACGCGCTGCAGGTTCTGCGCGAATCGCTGTAGGCTGCCTGAATCCCAGACATAAAAAAACCGCCTGGCAGGGCGGCTTTTTCAACAACTTGTACAACACAGTGGAGCCATTAAGAACACGATCGTCGCTCCAAGCAATACGGTCACCATGTCGAGCCGGGAGATTGCTGATCTCACCGGCAAGCAGCATCAGCACGTCATGCGCGACACGAAACGCATGCTCGGCGACCTTGGTTTCGATGCGTCCACTTTTGGACGCATCTATCTCGATGGCCTGAACCGTCAGCAGACCGAGTACGTGCTGGGTCAGGATCTGGTCATCACGCTGCTTTCCGGGTACAGCGCGCCACTTCGATACCGTGTCGTGACACGTTTGCACGAACTAGAAAACGTGTCACGACAGGTTGTCACGATCCCGCAAATTCTTCCCGAGGCTCTGCGGTTCGCCGCCTTGCAAGCCGAAGAGAATCTCCAGCTTCAGCAGGTCATCGCCAAGCAAGCGCCGAAAGTCGAAGCACTGCAGCGCTTGGCCAAATCACAAGGCGACGTTTGCATCACCACGGCCGCCCAGCTTCTCGGCATTCGCCCAACCAATCTATTCGCCTGGCTGAACCAGAACCGCTGGATTCATCGCCGTACCGCTCGTTCGAGCTGGGTTGCGTACCAACCGCGCCTGAACACCGGCTGGCTCAAGCACAAGCTGGTCAAGGTCGGCGGTGGGGAAGGGCAGGACATCAAGGTCGTCGAGCAAGTCATGGTCACCCGTTCGGGCATGGTCACGCTCGCTGATCCGAGCAGCCCGCACCCGACATTTCGGCTTGCTGTTCATGGGCGTGATGGGCGTCTTGCGCAATCTCGCAGGCTGGCTGTTTCGACGTCACTGACAAGGTATAGGTATGCCCGGCCCAGGCCACAAACATGGCGATAACAAGCGCGATTACCACTGTCGTTGTCAGTGTTCTGCTGAACATGGCGTTCGGGTTTCAATTCGTTTTATAGGGCTTTCATGTGTTTGACCAGATCCCCCTAGGGGGGATAGGATGCCGGCGTAATTTATTGAGGCCTGAGGCTCAAGTCATGAGTGAGCACGATCACGAACACAACCATCCCCACACTCACCAAAGTCATGAGGCGATCATCAAACGCCTCAAACGGGCGGACGGCCATTTACGCGGCATCATCACCATGATCGAAGAGGGGCGTCAGTGCGTGGACATCGCCCAGCAGCTGCATGCAGTTGAAAAAGCGGTATGCCAAGCCAAGCGCACACTCATTCAGGATCACATCGATCACTGCCTGGAGGACACCGTCTCGGCATTGAACAATGGCGAGCGCGCGCCACTGGAAGCCTTCAAGCAAATCACCAAGTACCTCTAGGTCTGACATGCCCAACTTTGCTGAACTCTTGCAACAGGGCGGTTCACACGCCTGGCTGTATTTCCCGAGCGCCATCCTGCTCGGTGCTTTGCATGGCCTGGAACCGGGCCATTCAAAAACCATGATGGCGGCCTTCATCGTCGCCATCCGGGGCTCGGTCAAACAGGCCGTTTTATTGGGTTTGGCCGCGACGCTGTCGCACACCGCAGTGGTGTGGTTGGTCGCCATCGGTGGCATGTACCTGGGCAAAGGCCTGGATGCTCAAACCACTGAGCCTTACTTCCAGCTTGCGTCTTCCGCGCTGATCATTGTGATTGCATTTTGGATGCTGTGGCGAACCTGGCGTGGCGAGCAGATGTTCAAGTTCGAGCAAGAGGATGATCACCATCACGGCGAGCATGACCATGGTCATCACGATGAAACCCATCGCATCGATACCGGCCATGGCCGCATCGAACTGTCGATCTTTGAAGAGGGCATGCCACCGCACTGGCGCTTGAAGGCATTGACCGGGCATGCATGGCTTGCTTCAGACGTTCGTCTGACCACTACCCGTCCAGACGGCAGCACTCAAACGTTTTCATTCGTCGAGCGCGAAGGTTTCCTGGAGTCGGCGGTCGATATTCCAGAGCCTCATGAGTTCAGTGCGCGGTTGAGTCTTGGGCATGCAGGTCACTCCCATGATTACGACCTGGAGTACCAGGAGCATGATCACGGGCACGCGCATTCCGAACTGGAAGGTCTGGAGCTGTCGATTGATGGCTATCAGGATGCGCATGAACGTGCTCATGCCAACGATATCCGTAAACGCTTCACCAACCGCGAAGTCACCACCGGCCAAATCGTCATGTTCGGTCTGACGGGTGGCCTGATTCCGTGTCCGGCGGCCATCACCGTGCTGTTGCTATGCCTTCAGGTTAAAGAGGTGGCACTGGGAGGCATGCTCGTCTTGTGCTTCAGCATCGGTTTGGCGATCACCTTGGTCACTGTCGGTGCTGCGGCAGCTATTGGTGCTAAACAGGCTTCCAACCGTTGGCCGTGGTTGGGCACCGTGGCTCGTCGTGCACCTTACCTGTCCAGCGTACTGATCATCGGTGTTGGCCTTTACGTGGGCGTTCATGGCTGGATTGGCCTGAACGCATAAGGTGACGCGTGGGTGTTTGAACGCTCCAGCTACCTGGGGCTGTTCCTGGCGCTCCATTGAGCGATTGCTGCGCTCGTGACAACACGGCATTGAGCATTGCCCCACCAGCATTGGTGTTGATCTCAATCAGGCCGAAATTGTTCTCAGTGACATGAAAGTCATCCCCAAAGAACACTCCCTTGACCCCACCCGGATCATGTCGTGCGATAGCAGGAGAGTGAGCCAGCACTTCCTCACGGTAAGCTCGGAGTGAAACAACTGCTTCGACCGCGCGCACTACCTGCGCCATACGATGCAGGTGGGCTGGTGCGATGAAGACTGGATGGGCTGCGAATAGATGAGGGCAGCGTTGCTGCGCAAGCTCAAACAAACCTGGCTGCCCGAGAGCGTCGACTCCAGAGTTTCGTAGAGGACGTCTTTATCAAGGCTGATGCAAAAGCACTGGCTGTTGAGGGTTTCTATAGGCACCCTCGCCAGAGCTGCCGCAGCGGCTGCCGTCGAAAGAAACGCCGCGTCATTGTCGGAGAAGGGCAGTCAGGTCTCTCACCACCGAGTCTGGTTGGGTGTGCAGAGGCCTTTGTCTCAAGCGCTGAGCCATTCTTCAACCTTCTCACGGCTCGGGATGCCCCCTGAGTGAACGACTTTTCCATCAATCACGACGCTGGGCGTGGACATCACTCCGTAGCCGACGATCTGTTGCATGTCTTCGATTTTTTCCAGCTTAACGGGGACGCCTTTCGCACTCGCCACCTGTTCGATGATGGCTACTGTCGATTTACATTTTGCACAACCGGTGCCCAGAACCTTGATGTCTTTCATAAAAACCTCGGTAGGTGGATTACAAAGCGAAGTTGAAGACGTAACCAACGATGAGAATGCCGACGGCGACGACCCCAATGAAGGTGGCTATCAGGCGCACTTTCAACACCTTGCGCAAGATCACCATTTCCGGAAGGGATAGAGCGATGACACTCATCATAAAGGCCAGCACAGTGCCCAGCGCTGCGCCCTTTGCGAGCAGTGCCTGCACAATGGGGATGATGCCTGCCGCATTGGTATACATGGGGATGCCGATAAGAACCGCGAGCGGAACTGACCACCAGGCTTCCTTGCCCATGAAGCTGGCCATGAAATCCTCAGGCACATACCCGTGAATGCCTGCGCCAATGGCAATACCGGCAAGGATGTAAGGCCACACTTTTCCGACGATTTCACGCACGCTGCTGAACCCGGCATTTATCCGCTCATACAGCGGCATACTCGTGTCCCCGGCGGTTGCCTGGATCTTGGGCATATCACGGACCCAGTCTTCCAGATAGGCCTCCATTTTCAGACGCCCAATGACCCAGCCGGCAACAATCGCAATAAACAACCCCAGGCTGAGGTACAGCAATGCAACTTTCCAGCCGAACAGGCCAAGCAACAGTGTCAGCGCTACCTCGTTCACCATGGGTGCAGAAATGAGGAATGAGAAAGTCACCCCCAGGGGCACTCCAGCTTGAACAAAACCTATAAACAGAGGAACGGCTGAGCACGAGCAAAATGGGGTAAACACACCGAGAGTGGCCGCCATGACATTGGCCATGCCCTCGCTTCGCCCTGCCAACATTGCGCGGGTGCGTTCAGGCGTGAAGTGGGAATTGATCATGCCCATCAAGAACACGATGCCGGTCAGCAGCATCAGCACCTTGGGCGTATCGTAGAAAAAAAACTGTAAGGCACCTCCCAAGTGGCTGTTGCGATCAACAGGAAGCGCTGCGACCAAAGCCTCTGAAACAGGTATCAGGGCTTCATACAATCCGAACCAGACAAGCGCTGCTACCGCTAAAAACAGGCGGGGATTGCGCTCCGGCCAGCGCATGATCGTTTCATTCATGTCCTCTACTCCTGGGATGTAGGGCACTAGGCCACGGACGGATCGCCAAGATAGGTCGCGATCTCATTGACTGTGCTGCGTGCTGTGCGCGTTACACCGATCAGTGTGGCGGAAGCCGAACCTGTCCACTCGCCATAGCCCACCAGCCATAGTCTTGGTTCCTGGATCGAGTGAGTGCCGTCCACCTCAACACGACCTTCAGTGTCGATCACCCCCAACGAATCAAGATGCTGAAGTGCGGGCCTGAACCCGGTACACCAGATCACCACATCCACTGCGGATTCAGATCCATCGGGCCACATCACACCATCGCGAGTGAAGCGTGCAAAGGGGCGTACAGACTTGAGAGCATCCCGCTCACGGGCTTCTGCAACTGGTGGCACCATGACAATGTCCCCCAACCCGCCGACGGGCTGGTCAATGACACGCCCCTCCTGCTGGGCCTTCAAGCGCTGGGTGGCGCGCTCGAACAGTACTCGTCCATCCACTTCGTCAGGCAAAAACACCGGTTCGGCAGGGGTTACCCAAGTGGTCTCGGCGACCTTGGATACTTCTGCCAAAATCTGCGCTCCTGAATTGCCGCCACCCACCACCAAAACCTTCTTGCCAGCAAAGGCTTGTGCATCGACATAGTTCGCGGAATGCAATTGCCGACCGGCGAACAACTCGGCATCAGGGTAGTGAGGGATATACGGATTGCTCCAGGTGCCGGTGGCGCTGATTACAACCTTGGCATCCCAATACTTGCCGTCAGAACGTACTCGCAAGCCAGACTCTAAGCGTTCCACAGAAACGACCCGAACCGGGCGCTCCACCGGAAACTGGTAGCGCTGCTCATATTGGTTGAGATAGTCGATTACATGATTTCGCGTTGGATAGCCTTCTTGGGCGGGCGGCATCATCCAGCCTGGTATCGAACTCCAGGTGGCCGGAGAGAACAAGCGCAGCGAATTCCAGCCATGCCGCCAGGCACCACCGGGCTCTTCCTCTGCGTCGAGGATAACGAACGAAAGTTGAGTTCGGCGCAGGAAATACGCTACCGCCAAGGCTGACTGCCCCCCACCGATAATCACTACATCTCGTTGGTCACTGGGCGAAAGAGTCATGGGAAAAACCTTGAGTCGATGCTGGGGCGGTAGCCAGTATAGCGACCCAGGTTTGAACCCAACTGATCTAGCTCATAGGTTGAGGATTCTGTTTGGCCGACGGAAATAGGCCGAGGTGCTGAAAAAAGCATTTTAGAGCAGGTTTGACTGCCAGGATTTATCTAAAAAACGCGTTTCTACGAAAAATTTGTCGTTTGCTGACTAAATACGCGCTGACAGATTTTACTTAGCTACGCAGTCTTCAAGACGGTGCCCGCGTTTTTACAGAGCCTGGGCCAGAAGTCGGCATTCGCAAGACTATGCGAGAGCAGAGTTGATTCGCTGTGTGAAATATTACATTTCTGACAGCTAGCCGGCGGTAGGTGATCTATGGGCTAGAGTGAAGTACCAACGTAGTTATTCAAGGGCCTGCAGATGAGCTTAGCCATTGACGCTATTGCAAACCTGATTGGTGGAAACGACAGTGAGATCTGATTGGCGTTGGAAATTGCATCCGCGAAAGCTTCACTCAGCCAGGAGCACTTGAAATGACAAACACCCAAAAGTTGCTGTTCGCTTTAGGATCCGCAATCGCACTGCCAGTTGCCACATGCCTTGCACAAGCGGCAGAGCCGCAGATCAAGACGCTCACTTCACCGAAAGATCCAACGGAAAGCGCAGTGCTAATAGGCAGAGCCATCAACGACGGGCTGACAATCCAGTTGGAGCTTGAGGGCGCCGAAGCTATGTGGATGCAGATGGGAACGCCTGCTCAGTGGAGTGAACATGTTCCCGCAAAGAACGAGCGGTATCACCTCGAAATCAAGGTGACGGACAACGCAACCAAGACGCGACTCCCGTACTCCACAGTTACCTTCACTGCGATGAACAAAGCAAATGGAAAGAGCATAGATACGGTTCTACCACCAATGTGGGGCGGCAGTGGTTTGCATTACTCTGAAAACAGTCCCTTGGCTGGCGATGGTGTTTACGCCGCCACGGTCACGGTTGGTGTTCCAACATTCGCTCGTGAAATGAAGGACAAAGACCTGTGGTCGAAACCGGTAAGCGCCCACTTTCACTTCAAATTGAAGGACGGAGTACTTGTCGAGGTATCAGAACCCGTCTCGGCAGCAAACTAGCATTTGATCTACGATACGTCGATCACGTGACCCATGCCGCGTGACGTGTGAATCAATTTGTATTCAAAACTGTCATCAATTTTCGCTCGCTACGCACGGCAACTTCGATGCCATTGGTGCCACTCTCAAGGTGGATATGCCAAACCTGTGATGCAATGAGTGATTTCGGAAGAACACCGATGCCCCAATACAAGCTGATGTAATTTCTACGGCCGACTCCGCGCGGGCGCACCGGCTCAACTTAGAACATTGCAAAGCACTGCCCGCATTCACTTCAAGGGTTACTCAGCGGACATCTCCATCTCTGGGCTGAGTGTGCCGAGCCAGGCAACCAGGCCCATAATGATCACTGCGACCGAGAGCTCTAGAATCATGCTGCGCCGTAAAGCGTTGATGGCGACGATGTGAGTATCTGCCTGAATGGATCGCTCAAGCAGCGGGCTCAGGTGAAAGCGGTTCACCGCCGCAAATACCAGCATCCCCGCAAACAAGAAGACCTTCAAAGACAGCAGGGCTCCGTACGTGCTGGATGTCAGCGTCTCGAATGCTGGCCCGACAACCATCAGATAGTTGACGATCCCGGTGATAGCCAGGGTTGCGACGATAAGCGTCCCCGCTGATTCGAAACCCGTCAGCGTTCGAGCCAGCAACCGTATCTGCAGATCGCCTGTGAGGTGGGTTGAGCGCAATAACAGCGCGAATGCAGCGAGAGCGCCCAACCAGCTGCCTGCACCCAGAAGATGGACAATATCGCTGGTGAAATGCAGGTAGCGTCGACTACCTTCATCCATAGCGCCATGTCCTGTCCAGGCCAGCGTCGCGAGGGCGATGGCCCCACACAATGTGACCAGCCAGAGGCTCAATGCTGGGGCTCGTCGAGTGAGAGTCGCGGCGATGACCGCCACCGTCAACGAGGCTATTCGGGCCATCCAGGTCAACCCGACGTCAGTGTCCATCAGCATCATCTGCAGGATGTGGTGATGCAGTTCCATGACGCTGGACATACCGCTCATCGTCTTGGCCATGTGGAGCATGGCCGCCATCGATAGCAATATGCCGGTAAGGGCAGTTCCCCCCAGTAACGACCCAAAATTCAACACGGCACCGTCTGCGCGTTCTTTTCCTTTGAGACTGTACAGGCCAAACAGTGCCAGCCCGAAGAGCAGCATCAGGTCGATATAGAGCGCGAAGCGAAGGCTAATGTAGATTGAGTCGTCCATGGATCACTTGACTTTAAAGGTCACGGTGCCTGTGATCGGGTGGGTATCGGAAGAAACCGCCCTCCACTCAACCTTATATGTGCCAGGTACGAGCGGCGCTGCCGGGGTGATAACCATCATTTTCGGATCGGCGCTACCCGCGACACTCGCTTTGACACCCATGGGGGAGTGGGCGGCCATGCCCGGCATTTCGGTCATGATCAATTTCGCGCCGGAAAACTGGGTGGTGAGCTTTTCCGAGAAATTCAGTTCAATTTTTGCCGGTGCAGCTACCGTGGCGCCATCGGCCGGGGTAGAGGACAGTAGTTTTGGATGCGCCTGAGCGGCAGCGCTCAACAACAAACCGATGCTGAGTGCCGCTGCAACACCGAGGGCTTTAAAAGATGACATGCAAGGCTCCTGACGGCCTGGGCCGTGGGTGGGGGTTTATTGTTCGAATGGATGTGGGGCGTATCTATCGGTCAGGTTTAGAACCACATTCGCACACCGACGACAAAGCGCGTATCGCTCTGGTCTTCGCCTTCTTCAAGGCGGTAATCCGCCGTTTTGCCGTAGGAGCGGTTCCAGGTCACGCCGATGTAAGGTGCGAACTCGCGGCGTATTTCATACCGCAGTCTCAGGCCGACCTCGGTGTCCGACAGCCCGGAGCCTGTGGCCCGTTGTGGATCGTTTTTGCCATAGAGGTTGATTTCAGCCGTGGGTTGCAGAATCAAACGGTTGGTCAGCAGGATGTCGTAGTCGCCCTTGAGTCGCAGCGCGGTCTGGCCGGCCTCGCCCAGGTAAGCGGTGGCTTGAGTTTCGAAGTCGTAGAGCGCCATGCCTTGCAGCCCCAGCGCCGCCCATGTCTGGGGTGCACCAGGTTTGAAGTCTTGTCGCACTCCGCTGACCACGTCCCACCAGGGACTCACGGCGTGTCCCCAGAGTGCCTGAAGCTCAGCGCTTTCGGTCACGCCATTGGTTCGCTCGCCTTCGGTACGCAACCAGAGGCGATCCGTGTCGCCGCCAATCCAGCCGTTGGCTTCCCAACGTAATGCACTGCCCTCGTCAGCGTCTTGCCATTCGAGTTGATCGATCAGGAAAAATGAGTTGATGGAGCTGTCGTGCATCTGGTGGCCGGCATGGCTTTCAAACACCGCCGCGCGATCGGCATCGGTCAGCGCCGGAATGGGTGTGCGGCTTTGCTGGGGCGCTGCGGGTTTCATACCCTGCATCTGACTGTCATCCATGCCCTGCATCTGGGAGTGATCCATACCCTGCATTTGGGAATGATCCATATCCTGCATCTGCTTGCCGTCCATACCTTGCATTGGCTCGGTCTGCCCATAAGCAAGCGGCATGACACCCATCCCGAGGATGGCCAGGCCGGCGAGTAGCGGTTTAGCGGTTCTATCGAAGTTCATGTCTGGCTCCTACTCTTGTACACGGACTTCGCGGAACATGCCCATTTCCATGTGGTACATCAGGTGGCAGTGGTATGCCCATCGCCCCAGGGCATCGGCGGTCACACGGTAGCTGCGTTTAGTACCGGGCGGCATGTCGATGGTGTGCTTGCGAACCATGAAGTCACCGTTTTCATCCTCCAGGTCACTCCACATGCCATGCAGATGAATGGGATGCATCATCATGGTGTCATTGACTAGAACCACTCGGATGCGCTCTCCATATTTGAGATGTAGTGGCTCGGCATCCGCGAATTTGACGCCGTCAAAAGACCACGAGAACTTTTCCATGTGTCCGGTCAGGTGCAGGGTGATGGTGCGGCTGGGTTCCCGGCCATCGGGATCCTGGAAGGTGCTCTTCAGGTCTGAGTAGGTCAGTACCCGGCGACCGTTGTTTCTCAGTCCCATGCCAGGATCGTTGAGTTTCGGCGTGGGGCTCATCGCCTGCATGTCGACCAGAGGGTTGTTCGTTTCCGAGGCCGGGTGGGGCTCCATCGGGCCCATGCCGCTCATGCCCGGCATCGAGTGCCCCGACGTGTCTGCCGAGCCTGGCGTCTGACTGTGATCCATGCTCTGCATAGATCCACCGTCCATGCCCGTCATAGCCTGCATGCCGTTGTCGTCGCCGGCCGCCAGTTGGCTGTGATCCATACCCTCCATGCCTTGCATCGAGTCCTGGGTCATATCGCCATGATCCATGCCGGCCATATCCCCCATGCCCATGTCGCTCATCGTGATCAACGGACGTGGATCCAGGGGGGGCACAGGGGCCGAGAGCCCTTCATGTACAGCCAGCGTACCTCTTGCGAAACCGGTTCGATCCATCGACTGGGCGAACAAGGTGTATGCATTTTCGGTGGGTTCGACGATCACATCAAAGGTTTCGGCCACGGCGATGCGGAACTCATCGACGCTCACCGGTTTCACGTACTGCCCGTCTGCGGCGACCACAGTCATTTTCAGCCCAGGAATACGCACGTCAAAGTAGCTCATCGCCGAGCCGTTGATGAACCTCAGGCGCAGCCGTTCGCCGGGCTTGAAAATGCCTGTCCAGTTGCTGTCGGGAGCCTGTCCGTTGAGCAAGTAGGTGTAGGTGGCGCCGCTAACGTCGGCAAGATCGGTGGGGTTCATTTTCATTTCAGCCCACATTTTCCGATCCGCGACGGTGGCAGACCAACCGTTCTTGCTGACGTCATCAATGAAGTCGCCGACGGTGCGCTTGTGCAGGTTGT
Organism: Pseudomonas sp. NFX71; assembly: GCF_048079215.1. Classification (NCBI taxonomy): domain Bacteria; kingdom Pseudomonadati; phylum Pseudomonadota; class Gammaproteobacteria; order Pseudomonadales; family Pseudomonadaceae; genus Pseudomonas; species Pseudomonas sp. NFX71. The sequence continues at coordinate 4,337,169 of NZ_CP182230.1, forward strand.
AGTAACTGGATTGTTTCTTGAGTTTCTTCATGACCCGCGCTGGGTCTTCATCCGTCCAGTCGGACAGCATCACCACATAGTCGCGGTCATAGCTGAAGGGTTCGGGATCCTTTGCATCGATGACCAGGGGGCCGTAGACGCCGATCTGCTCCTGGAACCCGGAATGACTGTGATACCAGTAGGTGCCGTTCTGTTTGACCTTGAACGAATAAACGTACAGGCCACCCGGTTCGATGCCGTGAAAGCTCAGACCCGGTACACCGTCCATGTTCACCGGCAGAATGATGCCGTGCCAATGGATCGAGGTGTCTTCCTTGAGCCGATTCCTGACCCGCAACGTCACCGTATCGCCCTCGCGCCAGCGCAGTATCGGGCCAGGGAGGCTGCCGTTGATGGTCATGGCGGTGCGGGGCGTGCCCGTGAAATTCACCTCCATCTCACCGATAGTTAGATCGAAATCAGTGCCGGCGAGCACATTCGGCTGCCCCTGACTGGTAATTGCCCACACCGGGCTGCGCCACAGCCCAAAGCCTGCGAGTACCCCGCCTGCCGCCAAGGCTTTCACGAAAGTGCGTCTTGATGTTCTGGAATGCATGGAGGGGTATCCAGTCAGTCGGAGTCCAGGCAGATACGGAACCGCTGCCACAGTACGGCCATGGCTCGCTTCAGAGAGTCGGTGCCAGTCGCCAATTTGCGAGCAAGATGTCACATCCTCAGGCGGCACGTGATTACATTTCCGTCAGGTAGGCAACGGCAATTTGGCAACGCTGCGATTGAGCAGCACCGATAGGTTTGTCTTGTTGTGATAGGCCGTGTCTGGCCAGCCCTAACGTAATCGTCAATTGCCGTTTAAAAATAGCGCTTACCGACAGCAGCAACCGCCGCCGTTCCCGCCACAACCTGAGGCTTTCTTGCTCGCTACGCTTTCCATTGTCGCCAGCTGTGCTGGATAGCCAGCGTCCTGCAGGGCTGCAAGCAGTGCAAGGCTGTCCGAATCGCCGCTGACCTTCACCCGTCCGGCTTGTAGATCCACTGCTATGTCACTGACGCCTTCAAGTGGGCGCAGCGCTTCGGTGACGTGTTTGACACATGAGCCACAGCTCATGCCTTGGACTTGCAGTTCAACGGTTTTCATCGGTGACTCCTCATAACAAAATGCATCATGCAAAGGCTGAGGCATTCGGCTTTTCTGCGATGTAGCCTTATCTTCAACCTTGCTGCCATGGCAAGGTCAAGCGGCCGTTATCACTCAATCAATGGAAGCCTGGCGCAGGCGTAACGCGTTGAATACCACCGACGCCGAGCTCACGCTCATGGCCAGCGCGGCAATTAGCGGTGACAGAAGGTGATCGGTAAGCGGGTAGAGCAAGCCGGCTGCCAACGGGATGCCCATGGCGTTGTAAAGGAAGGCGAATGTCAGGTTCTGGTGCATGTTTCTCACCGTTGCTACTGACAGGCTGCGTGCACGCAGGATACCGAGGAGATCGCCTTTGACCAGGGTAACCTGAGCGCTGTTCATCGCCACGTCAGTGCCAGTGCCCATGGCGATTCCGACATCAGCGCGAGCCAGCGCGGGGGCATCATTAATGCCGTCGCCAGCCATCGCCACGCGGTATCCGGCTCGTTGCAGAGACGCGACCAGGCGTTCTTTGTCTTGCGGTTTGACCTCTCCATGTACCTCCTCGATACCCAGCCGCAGAGCGACCGACCGCGCAGTGGTGAGGCCGTCGCCAGTGGCCATGATGACCTTGACGCCATCCGCCTGCAGGCGCTCGACTGCCAGTTTCGAGGTGGGTTTGATGGGGTCGGCTACAGCCAGCAGGCCTGCCAAGGCGCCATTGACCGCTAAGTACATGATGCTCGTGCCATCGCTGCGTAGCTTCTCTGCCTCCGTTTGCAAGCGCTCGGTGGTGACGCCAGCCTCTTGCATCAACGCCGTATTGCCCAGCTTCAGGCGACGGCCCTCGACTTGACCGCTTACTCCAATACCGGAAGCCGACTCGAAGGTTTCGGGTGGGCTCAGTGTCAGACCTGCGGCGCGTGCCTGATCGACGATGGCGCGGGCCAACGGGTGCTCGCTTCCCTGATCGAGACTGGCGGCCAGGCGCAGCACTTCATCCTGAGTAAATCCGGGTACAGCCTCGACGCTGTGGAATGCTGGCCGCCCTTCAGTGAGGGTGCCCGTCTTGTCGACAATCAAGGTGTCTATATTGCGAAGATTTTCGATGGCAGCGGCATCACGGAACAAGACGCCGCTGCCAGCGGCCTTGCCGGTGGCGACCATGATCGACATGGGTGTCGCCAGGCCAAGGGCGCAGGGACAGGCGATGATCATCACTGCGACAGCGTTGATCAGGCCAAAAACCCAGCTTGGCTCAGGCCCCCATAGCCCCCACCCCAGGAAAGTCAGTGCCGCGATGGTTATCACCACGATCACGAAGTAACCGGCGATAACATCAGCCAGGCGTTGCATCGGAGCCTTTGAGCGTTGGGCCTGAACAACCATCTGCACTATCTGTGCGAGCAGGGTGGCCGATCCTATCTTCTGCGCCTGCATTACCAGGCTGCCGTGGATGTTGAGAGTGGCGCCGATCAGCGCGTCGCCGGCCCTTTTCATGACCGGTATCGGTTCGCCAGTGAGCATCGACTCGTCCACAGCGCTTTCGCCTTGCAGCACCTGACCGTCGACAGGCACTTTTTCGCCTGGTCGCACACGTAACGTGTCGCCGCTGTGTACGTGCGTCAGGAGGATGTCTTCTTCCGTGCCGTCGGCATTGATCCGTCGTGCAGTTTTGGGGGCCAGTCCAAGCAGCGACTTGATGGCCGACGAGGTTTGCGAGCGAGCTTTGAGTTCGAGCATCTGGCCGAGCAGGGTCAGTGAGATGATCACAGCCGCTGCCTCGAAGTACACGCCGATACGGCCTTCCATCATGAAGTTGCCAGGGAAGGCGCTGGGGGTGAGGGTGGCGACGACGCTGTAAATGAAGGCCGCTGCCGTGCCGAGGCTGATCAGTGTCCACATGTTCGGACTGCGCTGAATCACCGAGCGTACGCCGCGAATATAAAATGGCCAGCCAGCCCAAAGCACCACGGGTGCGGCCAGTCCCAGCTCGATCCAGTTTTGCGTGGGGCCATGAAACAGCACCAAGGCATGGCCGCCCATGGCCAGAACGGTGACGATTATTGTCAGTGGCAATGTCCACCAGAAGCGTTGGGTGAAGTTCTTGAGTTCAGGGTTCTCTTCTTCCTCCAACTCGGGAATCACCGGCTCCAAGGTCATGCCGCACTTAGGACAGACGCCGGGGCCCATCTGGCGAATCTCCGGATGCATGGGGCAGGTGTATTCAGTGTCAACGGACAACGGTTCTGCTGGTGCCTGATGGACGTGTTCAATTTCAGTCGGAGATATTCGGTAGCGCTCGGGCTCTGCACTGAAGGTCGTTTGGCATTTCTGGCTGCAGAACCGGTAGGTTTGCCCCTTATATTGCGTACTGAATTGGCTTTCGTTACTGACGGTCATGCCACATACCGGGTCATGGGAGCCGGTGGCTTGAGGTGCAGGCTTGTGCATTGGGTCGTCTTGACGAAGCTCAGGAGCGTGCATGGGCTAATTCCTGTTCGCATCCTTGGTTGAGTCTGAGCCTTCGCCGTGATGACGGTGTCCGCCGTGGTGGTGCCCAAAAAAATGCATCAGCGGGCACAACAGCAAAATCATGTAAGGCAGTAGGCCCAACATATGGCCGTAGTGTTCTCTGGCCAGATAAAACAGCGCGATCACCAACAGCATGCCCAGCGCTACGCCGGGTTTGCTCCTCCAGAATGCTGGAGAGGTGTTAGCTGAATGTGGTGAGTTCATCATTGCTTTGTACTCCTGAGGGAGTGCTATCTAGCAGTACGGCGTTGTCGCCCAAGCCATGCTGGCCACGGCGACAACGCCTTTGCATTGCCAGCGTCGCAATCCTTGGTGGATATCGATCATCACTTCTCCATCGGCATGTCCATCATCGACGACTGTTGATCCATCATTTTCATCATCATCTCCATCATTCCTTTACCCATGCCCATACCGTCCTTGGAGCCAGACATCCCCATGCCTGAGCCCATCCCCATGCCCGTACAACCAGCAGCCCCTTGCTGCTTACTCATCATGGTCAAGCTGTCCTTCATCGTTTTCATGCCCTCTTGCATAGCGGCTTGCCGTTCGGCTGGCGTCTTCGCAGCGGCGGCTTTGTCATGAGCGGCCTGCATTTTCTGCATTTGCTCACTCATCGCTTTATTCATCGCCGACTCGGACGGTGCGCTGGCAGCCGTTGCGCTGGCAGGTGCGTCGGCTGGGTGATGCTCATCTTCGGCAGAAGCCATGAAGACGCTGCTGGCCAAAATGGCGGCAAGAACCAGTTTCAATTGTGTTTGCATGGTGAACTCCGGGTATTTAGAGATAGGTAGGAACTACTAAGCCGCGCCGAATCGGCGCAATGAAGCAGAGCGGCCACGGTGTGGCCGCCCTGAAAGGCGAATTAATCGTTGAAGCGGACGAATATAAGGCGGGCGGGTGGCCCCGATGGGGCGGGGCGCTTCAGTGCGAGTGCAGCGAAGGTTATTGTTTGAGCGGAGTTAAGCAGCATCATCGCAGGTAGCAGCAACGCAAGCGCTAAACTGGCGAGATCCAGTGTCGGTATCTGCGATGTGGGACTGATCGCCTTTGCTGCATCGGCACAATGCTTAAGGCAGCCGCTGGCATGCAGCGCATGTTCATCCACCTGTTGCAGCGTGGAAGGCATCTCGTGCGTTGTACTCAGGCTGTGCTGCGGCTGCACCAGGCAGCCGTGAAATACCGTCACGATCACAGCCAACACCCACACCCCTAGGGTGAGTCGCAAAAGATTGCGGTAGTGATGACGGAACCAATACATGACGTGCTCCACGGGCTTGTTAGTCCCTCATATTTCCAGTGTAGCCATCCAGGCAGTCGCAGAGTTGACTTCAATCAGGTAAGTGGTTTTTCGGTAGGCTTGGGCAGCAAGGCTGTTGCTCGGCAAGCAGGTGTTGCTGTGGTCATGATTCCGTGAGTGCATTCCCTCCGAGTCGATTTATCTCGGCAAAACTACACTCAGCTTTTTTGGATACAGGCCGTCCTCGCCGGCTGTTCGGTCGCACGTAGTTTCTGGAAAGGCTGAGCAAGAGGGGGGGGCGCAGATCGGCAAGAACCAACAACCTCCAAGCCCTCCGTTTGCGTTTCGAGAGCGTGCGCCTTACTAAACCACTGCTCCGAACAGCGATCCCACCAGCGCCGTCATGCCCATGGCCAGCGCACCCCAGAGGGTCACCCGCCAGGCTCCGGTCATGACCTTGGCCCCGCCGGCCCTGGCAGCAATGGCACCCAATATCCCGAGAAACACCAATGACATGCCCGATATCCAGGGCACCACGCTGTGCTCCGGAGCAACAAGCGTCACCGCCAGTGGCAATGCGGCGCCCACCACAAAACTGGCGGCCGAGGCGAGGGCAGCCTGCAAGGGTTTGGCGGTGAGGGTGGCGCTGATGCCCAGTTCGTCCCGGGCGTGAGAGCCCAGCGCGTCGTGGGCCATCAATTGATCGGCCACCTGATGCGCCAGTTCAGGTGATACGCCGCGATGCATATAGATGTTCGCAAGTTCAAGGTGTTCGGCTTTCGGGTCGCTTGCCAATTCTGCCCGTTCGCGGGACAGATCGGCCCGCTCGGTATCGGCCTGGGAGTGCACGGAAATGTACTCGCCAGCGGCCATGGACATGGCCCCGGCCATCAGCCCCGCCATTCCGGTGACCAGCAACGTGGCATGGCTGGCGTTGGCGGCAGCGACGCCGATCAGCAGGCTGGCGGTAGAGACAATCCCATCGTTGGCACCCAGGACAGCGGCGCGCAGCCAGCCGATACGATCGCTTCTGTGTGCCTCGGTGTGCCTGTGCATGAATTTCATTGTTTAAAGGGATTCCCTGTCATTAGGCGGTCCACGTCGGACGGGTTCCGAGCGGGCCGGCAATCGGCGTCAGCGGGTTTCAATTTGCGCCTGCAGCTGGCCGCCGACAATGGATATTTCTTTGAATTGTTCACCCTCGCGCAGCACGAACAACGCGTCCATCCCGCGTTCCTGAGCCAGACGTGGGCCCTCGGTTTCGCCCAGGACCATTAGCGCCGTGGCCCAGGCATCGGCGAGCATGCACGAGGCCGCCACCACGGTGACGGCGGCGAGCGGGTTGCACAGCGGCGCACCGGTGGCCGGGTTCATGGTGTGAGCATAGGATTGACCGGCCACATCGACCCAATGTCGATAGTCCCCGGAGGTCGCGATTGCGGCATCGCTGAGTTCCATCACCCCCATGACTTCACGCACGCCCCGGTTGGGCTTTTCCAGGGCCACGGCCCAGCACTGGCCGTCAGGTTTGACGCCCCGGGCGCGCATCTCGCCATCGATGCCGACCAGGTAGCGGGTGATGCCAAAACCCTCCAGGCAACGGGCTAGTTCATCAACGCCAAAACCTTTGGCGATGCCACTCAAGTCAAGGTTCAGCGGGACGCGCTTGCGCGCCTGATTGTGTTGCGGCTCAACCACCAATGCGGCGCTGGCTAACAGCCGGGCGCGCGGCGCAATCGTGCCGATCGCCTGCTCTGTGACCGTCTGCTCCCCTGGGCCGAAGCCCCAGGCGTTCACCAGGTCACCGACAGCGATGTCGAAGGCGCCGCCCGATTGCTGACTGACGCGCAGTGCCGCAGACAGCACCGTGGCCAGTTCCTTGGGCACGGACACCCATTCCTGCTCGGGGGCGGCGTTGAGGCGGTTGAGGTCCGAGTCGGGTTTCCAGCTGGACATTTGCTGGTCCACCCGGGCCACGGCGCGCGCCAGGCGCTGGCCAATTTCGTCGGTATCGATCCCGGTCCCAGCATAAAACAGGGCGGTGTATCGGGTGCCCATGGTTTCGCCGTTCAGGCTATAGCGCTGCAACTCAGTAGACGTCTTCACGGTAGCGTCCTTGTGCCTTGAGAGTCAGCACACTCAGGTTGAGAGGCGCCAACACTTCATCGAGGGCCTGCATCACGCCTTTGGCCATTTCGCGACTGCCACACACCAGCACCTGGGCACCTTTTTCAATCAGCCGGCGCAAGGCCAGGGCATCGCTGATCAGCCGGTCCTGCACGTAGCTGCGGTCCTGAACCTGAGAGAAGGCGGCGCGCAGTGCCGTGAGGCGGCGGTCCGACAAGTATTGGTTGAGCTCCGGTTCATAGAGAAAGTCCGAAGCCGGGTTGCGCCCGCCCCAATACAAGTGCATCGGGTGTCGGGCCTTGTTGTTGCGGATAAAACCGGCCAGGGGACCGATGCCGGTCCCGGCGCCGATCAGGATCACCGGGTGCGCGCCCGATGCCGGACGAAATTGCGGGTTGGGCTGGATGAAGGCTTCGATCTGCGCGCCGATGTCCAGGCCATGAAGGAATTCCGAGCACACGCCACCGTTGTGTTTACGCACACAGATCTCCAGCACGCCGTCCTGGGAACCGCTGGCCAGCGAGTAGAAACGCGGGATCGGGCTGCCCGGCGGCAGAATCCCGACCAGGTCGCCGGCCAGAAAGTCCGGCAGTTCGCCGCAGGCTTTGAAGCGCAGGATGTGGGTCGGCGCGTTCACCTGTTCGCCATAGGCAATCCGCTCTGTCAGCTTCAATTGATGGGTACGCGGCTGCTGCGGGGTGTGAACCAGCGCCAGCTCCTGCCCCAACACGTCACCCAACGCGTGGCCCCAGCGCGCAAACTCCTGAGGGGACTGGCGGTTGACGGTTTCCAGCGCCAGCAATGGCGAGCCACCGGCCTGCAACATGGCGTCCTGCACTTGATGGGCGTACTGACAGAACTGCGCAAACTGACGGTCTCCCAGGCCCAGCACCGCAAAGGGCAGGCCGGGCTTGAGGCCGGTTTTGGCCAGCCGCGCCAGAAACTGCGAAGCCGAGGCCGGCGCATCGCCGTCACCGTGGGTCGCGGTGAGGATGAAGACCCGTTGGGCATTGCGGTAATCGCCCGCCCATTCATTCATCGCCGCGCTGTGTACCTGATGGCCACTCTGGTGCAAGGCGTCGTGCAAGGTTTTGGCAAAGCCCCAGGTGCTGTTGTTTTCGCTGCCCACCAGAATCACGCTGTCGGCGGAGTGGGCAGGGCTGTTGTGGCGGATGTTCGGGCCAGCCTTGCGGCGGCGCCACCACAACAGGATGCCGGTCACGCTCATCAACGGCACGCAGAGGGCGCAGAGCCCCAGCGGCAGGCCCAGCCACCAGAGGCCTTCGCCGGTGTGCAACTGATAGATCAATTCGTAGAGGTTGTGCATCGAGTCGTGGGCTTGATAAGACAACAAAGCGCCGCTGGCCTGATCCACATAGCCGTCGCCCTGGGCCGTGCGCAGGGAAAACACATCGCGCGGGTTGCCGGGGTTCGGGTAGACCAGCTCGCGCAGGTCGTTCAGGTCAGTGGCCTGCAAGGCTTGCAGCTTCGCTACCGGCAAGGCCGGGCCGGCGCTGACGTGGGCGGGGAAGGCGGGTTCACTTTGACTGCCGTCGGCGATAAAACCAAAAGTGGTGGCGGACATGTAGAGCCCGCTCAAAGCCGACAGCAGCAGCCCCAGCAAGGCCAATCGCCCGACTTCAGCATGCCAGCGCTGGCTGAAAGTGCCCCGCAGTGGCCGCAGCAGGTTGCGCCAGCCACCCAGGCGCCGGGCCAGCAATAGCGCGCCGGACACTGACAGCATCAGCATGAACAGGGCGCCGACCCCCGACACCCCATGGCCCGGCGTACCAAGAAATAGCGAGCGGTGCAGGTCTTTCACCCAGCGTGTGAACGCGGATGGTTCGTAAGGGGCGAGGCCTTTGCCGGTCAGTGGGTCGACCTTTTCCGCCCCGGCCTGGCCGTTCTGGTTGTAGTAGACGATCACCGTGCCGGACGCTGAGCGCTGGATCTGCTCCACGCCTGGAAAGTGGTTGGCAACGCGCCCGGCCAGTTGGCCGACGTTGAGTTGTCCGGCAGGGGTGGACGTGCTGTGCAGGCGTTCCAGCGCCGGGTCGACCGACAGGATCGCGCCGCTGATGGCCAATAACATGACCAACAGGGCGGCGATCAGGCCAGGAAGGGAATGGAACTGACGAAGCATGTTCAGCCTCCAGAGATGGCGGGTGCTATAGATCGTAAGTAAAGGACTCGACATAGGTACTGCCGGGCGCTGGCTTGCCGGCGCCCTTGGATGTCAACGGCACGCTGACATCGGCGCGAGCGTCACGTTTGTCCTCGACGGCGCTGTCGATGCGGATCTGATACCCGGCATCGATCAGGGTGTCTGCCAGTTCGACGCTGACTTTGAGCGTGCGCCCGCTGCCGACACTGGCGCCGCTGACCCCGTCAAATTCGCTGGGGTTCATCCCGCTGCCACGGGCCCAGTCGCCCAGGTGCTTGTAGTACTTGGCCTTCTTGCCGGCCACCCACAGGGTTTTCTGGTATTGGCCATTGGCGTCGGTGACGTAGATCGCCAGGTAGGCATCATTGCCGCTGTAGTCCTTGAGCTGGGTGGTCAGGGTCACTTCACGGGCCTGGGCCAGCCCTGGCAGGGCAATGGCGCCGACGAGGCAGGTGGCTGCGATGATCTTCTTCATGAGGGTGTCCTTTTGATCGTTAGGTCGAGAGCCTGGACCTGCTTGCTGACAGCAACCTGAAACGCAGGAAAAACTCATCGACAGGTGAGGTGTCATTCGGTGATCGGGCTACCGAGGTAATCCCTGGCATTGCCATCGTCGCGGAAGTGGATCTCGAGGGTGCGCAGGCGCAGCGAGGCCGGTGAGTAGCTGGCTTCGATGGCGTTGCCTTTGCGGTCCAGGCCCTTGAGCTCGTAACAGCCGTCGTCGACTTTGATGCGCTGCACGCTCCAGCCGTATTGCCGCTCGACCTGCTGACGCAAGGTGTCGCGCGGTTGCCAGTCGCTCACCGGGTCGCTGCAGTCGTCGTCAGCCAGGGCGTAACCGCTGAGCAGCAGGCTCAACAGCGCGGCATTGGCAATAAAACCTGATTTCATGATCTGTCTCCTGCCGAGGTCGGCGTCTGTGGCATACCCTAAGGTGCATTCCTGACAACCAGCTGAATCTTCAGATTCACGTCAGGTAAGGCGATTAAGGTGCTGCACGACAACCATCACAGGAGGTTCCAGATGCGGGTTCTATTGGTCGAGGACGCACCAGGGTTGGGGGATGCGGTGCGCGAGCAGATTGCCGATGACGGCCACGCCGTCGATTGGGTGCAGCGCCTGGACCACGCACGCAACAGCGTCCGCACCACGCCTTACGACCTGATCCTGCTGGACCTGATGCTCCCGGACGGTCGCGGGCTGGACTTTTTGCGTCAGCAGCGTTCGGCAGGTGACGTGACCCCGGTGATAATCCTGACGGCCCAGGATCAGATATCCGATCGCATTGCCGGCCTCAATGCCGGGGCCGACGATTACCTGGTCAAACCGTTCGATCTTTTCGAGCTTTCGGCCCGTGTGGCGGCGGTGGCCCGGCGTTATAGCGGCAATCCCAACCCGCAGATCAAGCTCGGTGATTTGCAGGTCGACATGAGCGCCCGCACTGTGCAGCGGGCCGGCACCACCGTGGACCTGACGGCTCGCGAATGGGCGCTGTTCGAAGCGTTCGTGCAGCGGCCCAGCGCGTTGTTGTCCAAGTCGCAGCTGGAAGAACGTCTGTATGCCTTCGGTGCCGAAATCGAGAGCAATACCATCGAGGTCTACATCAGCCGGCTGCGCAAAAAACTGGGGCGCGAGCTGATTGAAACCGTGCGCGGCATGGGCTACCGGTTGATGGCTGTATGAAGTCTTCTTTGAGCCTGCAAAAACGCCTCGGCCTGGGGCTGACCCTGGGCATGACTTTGCTGTGGCTGGGCGCGACCGTCGGCGCCTGGCTGGTGGTGCAACATGAGTTGAACGAGGCGTTCGACAGCGCGCTGGAAGAGACCGCGCAACGCATCTTGCCACTGGCCGTGCTGGAAATCAGCAACCGGGAGGAACCCCGTGAGGCTCAGCACGTTGCGACGTTGAAAATGCACAAGGAATACCTGACGTACCTGGTGCGCGATGCCAGCGGCAAGATCCTGATGCAGTCCCACGACGCCAACCCGAAGATCTTCAGCCAACAGCCGACTGAGGGTTTTTCCACCTCTGAAAAATACCGCTTGTATGGTGCCAGTGCATTGCGCGAAACGCTGTTCATTGAGATCGCCGAGCCGCTGGGGCATCGCCGTGAAGCCGCGCGGGAAGCCTTGTTTGCCTTGTTGTTGCCGCTGTTGGCGCTGATTCCCGTCAGCCTGTTGGGCACCTGGTTGTTCGTGCGGATCAGCCTGCGCAGTGTGTTGGCGTATCGTCGTGCGGTCGAGGCGCGTGGCGTGGGTGACTTGTCGCCGATCAAGGTAGCCCGCCTGCCGGCAGAAATCGATCCATTGGCCGAGGCGGTCAACCACCTGCTGGAGCGCTTGCGCAAGGCCCTGGAAGCCGAGCGCAGCTTTACCGCCAACAGCGCCCATGAACTGCGCACGCCACTGGCCGCGACCCTGGCGCAGATCCAGCGGTTACACCACGAGGCGCCCGAAGGCCCGTTGCGGGTACGAGCGGCGAAGATCGAAAACGCGTTGCGCGAGTTGGCGCGGCTTTCGGAAAAACTCATGCAACTGGCCAAGGCCGAGGGCGGTGGGCTGTTGTCCGAAACACCTCAGGACCTGATTCCATTGCTGGCCCATGGGGTCGACGAGTGGAACCATCGCAGCGGTCAGCGCATTGAGTTGCATTTGCCCGGTCAAGCCAGCGTGTACTCGAGCATCGATCCGGACGCCTTTGGTATCCTGTTGCGCAACCTGATCGAGAACGCGCTGAAGTACGGCGCAGCGGATCAACCGATCGAAGTCAGCCTCACCGAACAGGCACAACTGCGGGTGGTCAATAGCGGCCCGGCGGTGCCGCAGTCGGTATTGCAGCATCTGACAGAGCGCTTTGTGCGCGGTCACAGTGAAATCAGTGGTTCAGGGCTGGGGTTGGCGATTACTAAAACCATCGTTCAGGGGGTTAACGCGAGAATGAAACTGTTTTCCCCTGCTACAGGTCGACAGGAGGGTTTCGAAGTGTGCGTCTGGTTACCGCTTGCCTAGTTTTAAACAGATCGCCCGCTCCGCTGGGCTCTTTCTCAGCGTCGAGAATAACGAACATCTCCCGTCAGGGTACAGCCGGATCAGCGTTCGAACATCATGCTCGGAAACACTGGTTGGTCGTGCGAGGACGGCAGATACCGTGGTGCTCCGTCCAAGGGATATTGGTGGGTACCTGGTTGTGTTTTCACAGTGGTTACGGCTGGTGGGACGCCTTTCGTATCGTGACAGTCAATGTGGCGACCAAAGGATTTGGTCCCCCTTCGACAAAAAGCCCGCCAAGTGTGCAATGTTGTTCACTTAAGAGTGTCTTGAATCAAAGGAAACTTGTGGCGAGGGAGCTTGCTCCCGCTTGAGTGCGTAGCACTCACAAAACTCGGCAATAGTTGTCAGATTTTTGGGGCCGCTACGCAGCCCAGCGCGAGCAAGCTCGCTCGCCACAAAGGTATGCACGATCCAAGAGCGCGCTTAAGTGAACAGCATTGCGCCAAGTGTGGGCTTTTTGTCGTCTGGCTATCCGTTTAAACCGTGGCAATTTCCTTCATGACACGGGCGGCCAAGGTGGAAAGTCAACTCATGCCCAGCCAGTTTGGCAGCACAAGGGAAATCCAGGGAACGTAGGTAACCAGGATCAGGAACAGCAGCAGGATCATCAGCCAGGGCATGGCGGCCCTTACGGTGGCTGGCAATGTCATACCTGTCACAGCCGAGGTGACGAACAGATTCAGGCCCACCGGTGGCGTGATCAGGCCGATCTCAAGATTGACCACCATGATGATGCCGAGGTGAATCGGGTCGATACCCAGTTTGATGGCAATGGGAAAGAGGATCGGCGCCAGAATCAGAATGATGGCCGACGGTTCCATAAAGGCGCCCGCAATCAGTAGCACGATGTTTACCACCAGCAGAAACATGACGGGCGTCAGGCCGGCCTCGATCACCCAGGCGGTAATCTGTTGCGGAAGCTGCTCGGTGGTCAGCACATGGGCGAAGAGCATGGCGTTGGCGATGATGAACATCAGCATGATGCTCAACTTCGCAGAGTCCAGCAGGACTTTCGGGGTTTCACGAAACGTCAGGTCCTTGTAGACGAACAAGGCGATGAAGGCCGAGTAAACCGCCGCCACAGCTGCCGCCTCGGTCGGGGTAAACATTCCGGAGTAGATGCCACCCAGGATGATCAGCATCAGCAACAGGCCCCAAATTGCCTGGCGTGCGGTACCGAGTAGTTCACGCAATGTCGCGCGGGGCAGCGCGGGCAGGTTTTTCTTAACGGCGACAATATAGATCGCCACCATCAGCGCTGTACCCAACAACAAACCTGGCACCACACCCGCCATGAACAGCTTGCCGACGGAGGTTTCGGTCGCGGCGGCATAGACTACCATCACGATCGAGGGAGGAATCAGAATGCCCAGGGTCCCGGCATTGCAGATGATCCCTGCGCCAAAGGCCTGCGGATAACCGGAGCGCACCATACCGGCAATGGCAATCGAACCTACGGCGGCCACAGTCGCCGGACTGGAGCCGGAAAGAGCAGCGAATAGCATGCAGGCCAACACCGCCGCAATAGCGAGGCCGCCGCGAATATGGCCGACACAGGCATTGGCAAAATCGATCAGTCGACGGGCAACGCCACCGGTGGTCATGAATGCACCAGCGAGCAGGAAAAACGGAATGGCCAGCAGCGTGTAATGTTCCGAAGTCTCGAATAGCTTAATCGCCAGGGAGCGCACGGAATCGGGACTGAAAAAAATGATGGTCAAGGAGCCGGCCAGTCCCAGGGAAATGGCGATGGGAACGCCGATGAACATCAGGACGAACAGGGCCGCGAAAAGGAAAGTAATGGTCATGGCTTGTCGTCCTCGTGTTCGGCCAGTCTCAAGGCATCGGCGGCTTCATCAGCCAGCCCCAGACCGGTTTGGCGGTTCAGCAGGATGCGCACGAGAATCTCAGCGAAGCGAATGAAGACCAGGGCAAAACCCAAAGGGACGATCAAACCGATATGCCATTGCATGATGCCAAAGTGGCCAAGGTCCTCGGCACCGATGCCTGCATTCATCAGGGTCTGAATCCATTCGAAGCTGGCAACGCTGAGTAGCCCTGCGTAGGTCAGGCAGCACAGACAGGCCACAATACCTATGTACTTCTGTACCGATCTGCTGGTCAGTCGGACGAGCGCGTCTACACCTATATGCCCCGCCGTGCGCACGCCGTAGGCCAGTCCGAAAAAGATCAACCAGCCAAACAGGGCTTTGGTCAGTGCGCTGCTCCAGGTCATCGCCTGGGCCATGCCCATGATCCCGTCGCCCATTGCGAATAACGGGGCGCTCGCAGCACCCCAGTGATCGCCTAGCCAGTAGAAAAAACTGTAGAGGTTGTTGAGGATCACATAAACGAACGTGACCAGCGTCATGGCGGCAAGAAGGAAGACGATAAAACCCTCCTCGAAGTGTTCCCAGATACGCTGAAGCGCTTTCATGGATGGCATCTCCTATCGAGTAATGATCGGCAGGTGCCGCCCTGGGCAGCACCTGCATTGCGATCATTGGGCCTTGTTGGCGGCTTCAGCGGCAGAGATCAATTCAGGACCGATATCGCCCTCAAACTTCTTCCATACCGGTTTCATCGCTTCTCGCCATTGTTCGCGTTCCTCTGGCGTCAGGGTGATGATTTCAGTGGTCTTGGCCGCCAGGATGCGCTGCTTGTCGCCCTCATTGAGTTGTTCCGCGTCCTTGTTCACCTGAGCTGTGACTTCAACGACAATCTTGTCCAGTTCACTTCGAACATCCGGCGGCAAACCATTCCAGAACTTGGTGTTAGTGATCAGCATATAGTCCAGTACACCATGATTGGATTCCGTGATGTACTTCTGCACTTCATACATCTTCTGGCTGTAAATGTTCGAGTAAGGATTCTCCGCACCGTTGACCACACCGGTCTGCAGCCCCTGATAAACCTCTGCAAAACTCATCTTGCGCGGATTGGCGCGAACAGCCTTGAACTGCTCCTCAAGCACGGCAGACGCCTGCACCCGGAACTTCAGGCCACGGGCATCGGTAGGGACGCGCAGTGGCTTGTTGGCCGAAAGTTGCTTCATGCCGTTGTGCCAATAGGCCAGGCCGGTGATGTTCTTGCTCTCCATGGACTTGAGCAGCCCTTGCCCCTGCGGACTCAACTGGAAGCGGTTGACCGCGGCGATGTCGTCAAACAGGAAGGGCAGATCGAACAACTGGACAGACTTCGTGTACTGCTCAAACTTTGCGAGCGAGGGGGCAATCAACTGCACATCTCCCAACAGCAAGGCTTCCATCTCCTTACCGTCACCAAACAGGGACGAGTTGGGATAGACCTCGACCTTGACCTTGCCGGGCAGGCGCTCCTCGACCAATTTCTTGAACAGCAAGGCGCCTTGACCCTTGGGCGTTTGCTCGGCGACTACATGTGAGAACTTGATAATTATTGGATCGGCGGCCATCGCTGTGCTCAGCGTACCGAAGACAAGGGTACAGGCGAGTGCTTTGCATATTGACTTGAACATCGGAGGTATTCCTCTTGTTTTAGTTTTTTGTACATTCCAGGCATTGGAGCTCATTCATGCGGCGGACAAGAGGCAAGTCTAGGCGGAAAAATTCCATTGGGAGGATGACAACCAGGATGGATTGAAATCCAGGTCATCGAATTCACTGAGATTGCAGCGAAAAATTAATACTGACGCGAGGAGCCGTACATCGTCCAATCCGACACAAGGTGCCGGAACAGGTCGTGAAGGCGGGAGAGCAGATACTCCCACCAGTGGACGAACTCATTGTGGCGCCGGGAGTATGAGCAAGTTCGCTCTGTCGTCGCGGCGCTGGCGGGTGATTGGGACGCGGTCAAAAGGGTTGAGCTGGTCCTCCCGGAAACTGGCATTTACAACTCGGAATTCGATGAAGTCGATGATCGCTTGAAGGCTTCGGCAAACCAGACATCTTGTTGTGGCACTGGAGAGACAACCCTTGAGGCCGCGTGAGCGACAGATTTATTACAGATACCATATATATTTCGCAGCAGGTATTTGAAGAGCGCCGGAAAGCGATTCGACGTGGCTAACCCTGTATTACAGGGCTTTCATTGACAACGGTCGTCGGGATCCAGTCATTTTGATGGATTAATGTGTCGTTGACTCTTTACCTTGCATATGGGAAAACATATATTCGTTAAGCCGTATATGAGCTGAGGCTGCACAATGACCAGCAAAGCCCGTGTCCTGTTCGTCTGGAGTTTTGAAGACCCGGTCACCAGCACCAAACATGATGCCTTTCGTCTCACCCTTCACGAAATTCATGAGCGCATCAAGATGTTCGTCTTGGTCAAAAACAAACACTGAGAAACGATATGGCTGACCATCTGACACCGACCACTGTTTTCAAATGCCTGGCTGACGACACTCGGGTCCGCACGATGATGCTCATCACCCGTGAAGGAGAGCTTTGTGTTTGCGAGCTGACCTGCGCGTTGAACGAGAGTCAGCCAAAAGTCTCCAGGCACCTCGCGCAGCTGCGGAGTTGCGGCCTGTTGTCGGACCGTCGACAAGGCCAATGGGTGTATTACCGACTGCACCCGAATCTCCCGGATTGGGTTCATCAAGTACTGACCACTGTGCTCGAAAGCAACAAGCACTGGTTGAGCCCTGATGCCAAACGCCTTGATGAAATGGGCGACCGTCCTGAACGGGCACTGGCCTGCTGTGAACGCTAAATAGCCTGACTCCGCCTTCGACTACGAGATCGCTCGATGAAAATCCTGTTCCTCTGCACTGCCAATAGCTGTCGCAGCATCCTCTGTGAAGCAGTCTTCAATCACTTGGCACCGGAAGGCATGAAAGCCTGCAGTGCGGGCAGTCAGCCCAAAGGTGAAGTGCATCCGCTGAGTCTCAAGACTCTGGAAAACGCTGGTATTTCGACGCTTGGGCTGTTCAGTAAGTCCAGCGATGCCCATGTGAATTTGGCGCCCGACTTCGTCATCACGGTGTGCGACAAGGCTGCCGGTGAAGCTTGCCCGGTATTTTTCGGACCGGCCACCAAGGCCCACTGGGGGCTGGCTGATCCTTCGGAATATCACGGGACTCAAGAAGAGATCGAGGCGGCTTTTGAAGCCACGCTGGAGCAGATCAGAACCCGTATCCAGGCCTTCCTGGCATTACCGCTTTCGCAACTGAGTGCCGAACAGCTCAAGGCACAGCTGGCCCTGATTGGCACGCTGTAACCACAGGAGCAATTAACATGAGTAAAGGCCGTCTTTCTTTCCTGGACCGTTACCTGACCCGTCACCAGTGGCCTTCGCCACGGTGATTGACCCTTGGGTGGAAGTGCCAGTGCTGATTTCCCTGGTCGGCGTGGCCCTCTGGTTGAAACGCCGTTGGTTCGATGAATCCAAGAGCGCCGTTGCGCAGGACAAACACTATGTTTGATGACTCTATCCCTCAACTCGATACCGAACTGGTTGATCTCCCATCGACTGACAAACTGGGTATCGAAAAGACCTCCATCCACAAGCCGCGCATTTTGCTGCTGTACGGATCGACCCGTGAGCGCTCCTTCAGTCGCCTGTTGGTCGAGGAGGCCGCTCGATTGCTGGAGCACTTCGGCGCCGAGGCGCGGATTTTCAATCCGTCAGGTTTGCCGCTGCCCGATGACGCACCCGACGATCATCCCCGTGTGAAGGAACTGCGCGAACTGATGTTGTGGTCCGAGGGGCAGGTCTGGTGCTCTCCAGAGCGTCACGGTTCCATGAGCGCGGTCTTCAAGGCGCAGATCGACTGGGTGCCACTGGCGATGGGCGCGGTACGCCCGACCCAGGGCAAAACCCTCGCCGTCATGCAGGTGTGCGGCGGCTCGCAGTCGTTCAACGTGGTCAATCAGCTGCGGGTGCTGGGACGTTGGATGCGCATGTTCACCATCCCCAATCAATCTTCAGTGCCAAAGGCCTATATGGAGTTCGACGACAACGGCCGGATGAAGCCGTCTCCGTTCTACGACCGTGTCGTTGATGTGATGGAAGAGTTGGTGAAGTTCACGCTACTGCTTCGCGACCGTCAGGACTATCTGGTCGATCGTTATTCCGAGCGCAAGGAGTCGGCGGAAGAACTCATGAAACGTGTCAATCAGCGCTCCATCTGAGGGTTTTTCACCGTGCAACAACACCCATATTCCGTACTGCCGCTGGCACAGTTCAATGGCCAATTGATCTTCACCCCGTGTCCCGGCACGAAGGGCACCAAGCCTTTCGAGGCGCTGCAAACCGTCAAGGACGCGGGGGCATCGGCACTGCTGACGCTAACCGGTTTGGTTGCCACTCGGCTGTTGATCGAAAGCGGTGTGCCATTGTGCGATGCCATCCGCGATGTTCAGTCGCTGCGCCCGCGCGCTATCCAGCATCCTGCCCACATTGAATACATCGGCCAGTTCGACACCCGGTCGAACGCCCACTGACACTCAATACAGAGCACAACAACATGGCTATCAAAGTTGGTATCAATGGTTTCGGCCGGATCGGTCGCCTCGCGCTACGAGCAGCCTGGAGCTGGCCAGAATTCGAATTCGTGCAGATCAACGACCCAGCGGGTGACGCGGCGACCCATGCGCACCTACTGAACTTCGACTCGGTACATGGTCGTTGGAATTACCAGGCCGACTCCGAGGGCAACAGCATCGTCATTGACGGCAAACGAATCAAGGTAACGGCCAACAAGGCAATTGCCGACACCGATTGGTCGGGTTGCGATCTGGTGATTGAAGCCAGCGGCAAGATGAAGACCGTCGCGGTGCTTCAGGCGTATCTCGACCAAGGCGTGAAGCGCGTAGTGGTGAGTGCGCCCGTGAAAGAGAAGGGCGCGCTGAATATCGTCATGGGTGTCAACCATCAGCTGTTCAAGCCGGCTGAACATCGCATCGTCACGGCGGCGTCATGCACCACCAACTGTCTGGCGCCGGTGGTGAAAGTCATCCACGAGAAGCTGGGCATTCGCCACGGTTCGATCACCACCATCCACGACCTGACCAACACCCAAAGCATTCTCGATCAACCGCACAAGGATCTGCGCCGTGCGCGTGCTTGCGGAATGAGCCTGATCCCAACCAGTACCGGATCGGCCACCGCCATTGCCGAAATCTTCCCGGAGCTGCGTGGGCGCCTGAATGGTCACGCCGTACGCGTGCCGCTGGCCAACGCTTCGCTGACGGACTGTGTCTTCGAGGTCGAGCGAGCCACCACTGTCGAAGAGGTGAATAAACTTCTCAAGGACGCTTCCGAGAATGAACTGAAAGACATCCTCGGTTTCGAGGAGCGTCCATTGGTGTCTATCGACTACCGTACCGATCCGCGTTCATCGATCATCGATGCGCTGTCGACCATGGTTATCAACGGCACCCAGGTCAAACTCTATGCCTGGTACGACAACGAATGGGGCTATGCCAACCGCACCGTTGAACTGGCCAGAATGGTCGGTCTGGCAGTCTGAGGAGCGGTTATGAAATCGTTGTCAGCCCTGGCGCCGGAAGTGCGGCAGTACCTGCTCGTGACGGGCAACTACTGGGCCTTCACTCTCACCGATGGCGCCCTGCGCATGTTGGTGGTGCTGCACTTTCACGCGTTGGGCTACAGCCCACTGCAAATCGCGGCGTTGTTTCTGTTCTACGAACTCTTTGGCGTGATCACCAACCTGGTGGGGGGCTATCTCGGCGCGCGATTAGGCTTGAACCGAACCATGAACATCGGGCTGGGGATGCAGGTCGCAGCGTTGTTGATGCTGACAGTACCCTCGGCCTTGTTGACCATCCCTTGGGTGATGGGCGCGCAGGCGTTGTCGGGGATTGCCAAAGACCTGAACAAGATGAGCGCCAAAAGCTCGATCAAACTTTTAGTGCCCGATGGGCAGCAGGGCAAGCTTTATCAATGGATAGCCATCCTCACCGGCTCGAAGAACGCGCTCAAGGGTGTCGGCTTCTTTCTTGGCGGAGCCTTGCTGGCATTGATCGGTTTCAAAGGTGCCTTGCTGGCCATGGCGAGTGTCCTGGCGCTGATCTGGATCAGCAGCTTGATCCTGTTAAAAAAGGACCTGGGTAAGGCCAAAGCCAAGCCCAAATTTCGCGACATCCTCTCCAAGAGCCGGGCGATCAATATCCTCTCGGCGGCGCGGATGTTTCTGTTCGGCGCCCGTGATGTCTGGTTTGTGGTGGCCTTGCCGGTGTACCTGAGTAGTGTCTTCGGCTGGAGTTTCTGGAAGGTTGGCGGGTTCCTGGCAGCCTGGGTGATTGGCTACGGCATCGTGCAGTCCTTCGCGCCGAACATCACTGGAAAGAAACGTGGGCACGTACCGGATGGTCGTACGGCATTTCTGTGGGCACTTGCACTGGCAGGCCTCCCGGCGGCAATCGCTCTCGGGCTGAACACTGGTTTGTCGCAGCAGGCGGTGCTGCTCGGCGGATTAATGCTCTTTGGGGCGCTGTTCGCGGTGAATTCGTCGTTGCACAGCTACCTGATCGTGGCCTACGCCAAGGAAGACGGTGTGTCGCTGGACGTGGGGTTTTATTACATGTCGAACGCCATGGGGCGACTGATGGGCACGGTGCTCTCGGGCTGGGTTTATCAGATGTACGGGTTGGGCGCGTGCTTGTGGATATCGAGCGCATTCGTGTCGCTGGCCGCTCTGGTTTCTATCGCCTTGCCTCGGCATGCAGAGGCGATATGAAACCGTCAGACAGGACGGACTGAACCCTTTGAGACTTTGGCACAGAATCTGTGCCCCTGACTTACCGCCTCCTACCACCACGGACGAACCTTGGATCGGTGCAAGATGATCGAGTATAGCGATTCAATTCAGCTCGCAACCCGCGTTACTCGGACAGGCGGATTCGAATCTGTTTTTCAATCTCGATGATTGCAAAGAGCGCAACGCCCACCCCGATGATCAGCAGGCCATCAACGAAGGGGATCGCTTCGGTTGCAAAAACCTTTTGCAGCGGTGGCGCATACGTGATGGCGAACTGCGCGAAGGTGACCACGGCGACTGTCATCCACACGACTTTGGTGCCACGAATGCCCTTCCAGGTAAGCGATGTGCTGTAGAGGTTGCGAATGAAGAACAGGTGGAAAATTTCCATCACGACTAACGTGTTAACCGCGATGGTTCGGGCCAACTCCACTGAGTAGCCCCGGTCGAGCGCATACGAAAAAATACCGTAAACGCCGCAGAGGAACAGAATAGAAACAAGCACCATATGCCAGACTAAAGCACCGCCTATGAGTGGCGCTTTGCGTGAACGGGGCGGTCTGAGCATAGTGTTTTCTTCGGTGGGCTCGAACGCCAGTGCGATGCCGAGCGTCACTGCGGTTATCAGATTGATCCACAGAATCTGTATCGGCGTCACCGGCAGCGTAATACCGAGCAGCAGGGCGACGATGATGGTCATTGTCTCGCCCGCGTTGGTAGGTAGCGTCCAGCTCAGCACTTTCTTGATGTTGTCGTAGACCGTCCGGCCTTCGCGCACAGCGGCCACGATGGATGCGAAGTTGTCATCGGCCAGCACCAGATCGGCGGCTTCCTTGGCGGCTTCACTGCCTTTTCCACCCATGGCGATACCGGCATCGGCACGCTTTAGCGCTGGTGCGTCGTTCACCCCATCACCGGTCATGGCCACTGTCATACCGTTCGATTGCAGCAGCATCACAAGCCTGAGCTTATGCTCAGGGCTGGTGCGAGCAAAGATATTGACGACCTTTACTGCCTCCTTGAGGGCGGCATCGCTCATGGCGTCCAGGTCAGCGCCAGACAGCACCTTGTCGGCATTTTGCAGGCCAATGTGGCGACCGATGGCGGCGGCGGTGCCTCCGTGATCGCCAGTGATCATCTTGACGACAATGCCTGCTGCCTGGCATTGCTGAATGGCCTTTTTTGTCTCGGGCCTGGGCGGGTCAATCAATCCGACCATGCCAAGCAAAGTTAAACTTCCTTGCACGTCCTCGAATTCCAACACGGTATGCTCGGGTGGAACTTGTCTAACTGCTAACGCCAATACACGCTGCCCCTTGGCGGCAATGGCGTTTGCCTGTGCGTGCCAGTAGTCCGCATTGAGCGGTTCAGTCTCGCGAGCGTTTACAAGCTGCTGCGTGCTCATGGCCAGTATTTGTTCTGGCGCGCCTTTTACGTAGATAGAGGCATGTCGATCATGGTTGTGGTGCAGTGTCGCCATGAAGCGGTGTTTGGCGTCGAACGGTATGGCGTCGGTGCGGGGCCAGGCCTGATGATCTTCATCACGATCGATTCCGGTTTTTCCGGAAAATGCCAGCAAGGCACCTTCCATCGGATCACCCTCAACCTTCCATGAATCTTCATGCAGGCGCAGCACGGCATCGTTGCACAAACCGGCTGCGCGCCCCAGCTCTTCCAGCGCAGGGTGAGACGACTTGTCGACTGGCTGATCTGCAAGGCTGATGCTGCCCATTGGCTGATAACCTGCACCATCGACCGTGAAGACGAGATCGTTCGTCACGACCGATGCCACCATCATTTCGTTGCGGGTAAGTGTGCCGGTTTTGTCAGTGCAGATGACGGATACCGAGCCGAGTGTTTCGATGGCAGGCAGGCGACGAACAATGGCGTTGCGACGAGCCATCGCCCTGACTCCGACAGCCAGCGTGATGGTCAGGACGGCGGGCAGCCCTTCAGGTATTGCAGCCACCGATATCCCGACCACGACCATGAAGATCTCGGTGAACTCGTAGTGCCCGACATAATGGCCATATACGAGTAACAACCCGCCAACCAACAAGATCAGGATCGTCAGCCTGCGTGCAAATACGTTCGTTTGTTGCACCAGCGGAGTCGTCAGCGTTTCTACTTCCGCAAGCAGCGTACTGATGCGTCCGATTTCAGCCGCTGCTGCGGTAGCAACTACAACCCCTGTCGCTTGCCCGCACGTCACAAGCGTGCCGCTGAACGCCATGCAGGTACGATCACCCAGGGCAGCGTCAAGCTCTACTGGTCTGGTATGTTTTTCTACGGGTAGGGATTCACCGGTAAGAATGGCTTCTTGAATCTGTAGTCTGTTCGCGTGCAGCAGGCGTAAATCAGCAGGGACTTTGTCGCCGGCCTCCAACAATACGATATCGCCCGGGACCAGCTTCTCGCCTGCAACGCTCAAGCGTTCGCCTGCGCGAATCACGGCGGCGTGCGGTGCCAGCATCTGCCGGATAGCGTCCATGGCTTTTTCCGCTTTGCCTTCCTGAACGTAGCCAATGATTGCATTGGTAATGACCACCGCCAGAATCACCACCGTATCCCACAGGTGTTGCAACATCGCGGTAATCGCGGCGGATCCTAGAAGCACGTAAATCAGAATGTTGTGAAATTGCAGGAGGAATCGCAGCCAGGCAGGTCGCCGTACTGCTTCTGGCAAGCGATTGAAACCCGTTCGGTCAAGCCGGGCTTGAACTTCATCGGCCGCCAGCCCGACATGCTCATTGACTTCAAGCAGGTTCGTCACCTGCTCTGCAGGCAGGGTATGCCAGGCCATGGAATGTGACGGAATGGGTATGGGCTCTTTTGCAGCTTCACCGACCGGCTTCTTCAATGAGTTTCTCCTGTGCACGCTCAACGGGAACGGGCTGAGGGGGCATGAGCGGGCGTGGATCGTTCAGGTCGGACATTCAAATTTCCTTGTTCAAACAAGTTTTGAAACTGCTCCGCTCAGAATAGTTTTAAACAATAGCAATCCACTTGTACGTTTATAGATTCAGCAGCCGGGGTTTGCAGTGCATGGCCTTGGCAGGCAGTTGAATCACGAACGGAAGCGTTCAGCTACCCTTGGGAGGCTGCGATGACATTGGTAGACGCTGAAGGTTTAAGTGAGTCAATTAACGTCAGCCACTCAGAGCACATTAAGAGGAATTTTCAGGTAGCAAGTGCCATTGCCTTCAGCTGGAGGCAAATTACCTGCTCGCATGTTCACTTGCACGGATGGCAGGATAAGTGTCGGCATGCCCAACGTAGCGTCCCGCGCTTGGCGCATAGCAACGAAATCTGCTTCGCCAGTGCCCTCATGCACATGAACGTTATGGGCTCTTTGCTCGGCAATGGTGGTTTCATTGCGGTAGTCATCTCGACCCGGGGCCTTGTAGTCGTGGCACATAAACAAACGGGTATCGTCGGGCAACTCGAACAACTTTTGAATGGACTGGAAGAGTTTTCGCGCATCGCCACCGGGAAAATCGCATCGGGCAGTGCCGTAATCAGGCATGAACAGCGTATCGCCGACAAAACCGGCATCACCGATTAAATAGGTCATGCAGGCCGGCGTATGACCTGGTGTGTGGATGGCGTGCGCTTCGATCCCTCCGACCAAAAAGCGCTCACCGTCTTTCAGCAGCCGGTCGAATTGACGACCATCAGTGGCAAACTCGCTGCCAACGTTGAACAACTTACCAAAAGTATTCTGAACCACGGTGATCTGCTCGCCGATGGCCAGTTGGCCGCCCAACTCGCGCTTTAGATACTGCGCTGCGGAAAGATGATCGGCATGTACATGGGTTTCCAGTAACCACTCCACCGTAAGGGCTTGCTCCCGCACGTAGGCAATTAGACGTTCCGCGCTTTTGCAAGACGTGCGACCCGATGCGGGATCGTAATCGAGCACTGAGTCGATAACGGCGCAGTGCCCTGTATTCGGGTCGCTGACAACATAGCTGTAGGTATACGTAGCGGAGTCAAAAAAAGCTTCTACATGGGGTTTCATGATGGAATTCTCTTTTCGATATACGAAGTGGAGTGCTGATCTACCAATGGGCTTTTGGTCAGGAGCCGTGATCAGCGCTGCAGACCTGAACCACCACGGGCGCCTTCAGGCGCCCGCCAGTGTGCAACGGCCGTCGTTCAGCGACGGTTACAGGTCTTGATGCCCAGCAAGGTGTAGACAGGGCAGAAACGGAAAATGCCAGTGGCCAGCGGCACCAAACCGATCCAACCCCATGCGCCGATCACACCGGACAAACTGAGCCCAATGAGAAGCAGGCCGGCGACAATGCGCAGGCTACGGTCTATGGTTCCAATGTTTGCTTTCATGGCGATCTCCCGATCAATGGCTGCGCCGGCTCTCCAGCGCAGTAAACAACAACATGCCGGCCAGCATGGCCAACATGAACACGATCACTTGCCAGTGTCCTGTCAGCAGAATGGCCACTGCGGGGCCAGGACAGATGCCCGCTATTCCCCAGCCGATGCCGAACAACAGGCTCCCGCCAATCAAGCGCGGGTCCAACTCACGTTTGACCGGTAGCTGCATTGGCCTCCCCAGCAGCGAGCTGGATTGTCGGCGGGCCCAGGTCAGCGGGCCAAAAGCCACGCCAATGGCTCCCACCATGACCAACCCCAAGGAAGGGTCCCAGGCACCGGTTAAATCCAGGAAAGCGAGTACTTTGCTGGGGTTGGCCATGCCTGCCAGAAGCAGGCCCAGGCCGAACAGCAGGCCAGCAATGAATGCGGTCAGTTTGATCATGTCCAGCCCTCCAGCAGATGACGCAAGACAAACACTGTGGCGAAACCACTGAACATGAAACACCCAGTGGCGACCATCGATCGCGGCGAAAGGCGCGACAGGCCGCATACCCCATGACCACTGGTGCAGCCTGATCCGTATCGTGTGCCGATGCCCACCAATACACCGGCGGCGATCAGTCCGAGCCAGCCACTTTGGAACTCAATCTGCGGCAGCGCAGCGAACAAGCCCCATAGAAGTGGCGCGATGAGCAGACCCAGGAGAAAAAGTGCTTTCTCACTTACCCCCTCGCTCCCGCGCTGTAAAAGACTGCCGATCAGGCCGCTGATGCCTGCGATACGCCCGTTGGCGACGACGAATAGACTGGCCGCCAGGCCAATCAATGCGCCACCGGCAAGGGATGACCAGGGAGTGAAGTTGAGCCAGTCGACATTCATGACATTTCTCCGGCGCAAAAATGTTGATACAAGGTTTGGATGACTGCCAATGCTGCGGGACTGCTGATGCGATAGAACACCTGCTTTCCGTCGCGGCGGGTCTCCACCAGCCCTTCGCGACGAAGCACTGCCAGCTGTTGAGAGAGAGTCGGTTGCTGTATCCCCAGCAGTGACTCGAGATCACTGACATTGCGCTCGCCTTGGGATAGCTGGCACAGGAGGATCAAGCGATCCGGATTGGCCAGGGCTTTAAGGAATTGGCTGGCAGCATCGGCATTGGCGTGTAGCTGCTGGATATCTGATTCGGGCATACGATTGGTCACTAATTAATCAGTTTGCTAAATTATAGTATATAAAAAAATAAAGTGTTTGGTGGCATTGATTTGCGCTGGTCACTGGCAGGCGAGATCGGGGAGGGCAAGTCACGGGCTCTGGGCGAGGCTTGGGTGTTGGCGCCGACGTCGCATTGACCTGATTCCTCGCACCAACGCCTGTTTGTTCGAATCGCGCCGTCCCGAGCATATTTTTCAATGACTAAGGCCAATGTTCACAGCATTGGTCTTTTCCATGTACGTGACATGTGCGGAGAAGGCTGACGGCGGGTATCAGGGAAAAGCTGATATACGGGAAAGCCGCACTCGAATAAGGTGCAGCAGTTCGCCCTGCCAGCTGTTTCAGAGAAATGCTGAGTGGCCGCAACTGGTCAGGGTGGGCTTACTTTCTTGACTGCCCGGCCACTGTGCCGGGTTGTTGGTTTTCGCCATTCGTCCAATGCCGGGCACTTGAGCGCGGTGTGGCTCTCTCACGTTTAAGCACGGATTCACCCGGGCGTGAGAGCGGAGAGTCACCATGGAAATTGACGAGAATGCACCTGGCAACAGATCCCAACAGAACGTGACGCGCACGGCGGACAACGAAACCGGCCATGACCCTGAAAGGGATGAGCCAGGGATTCCGTTGCAGCCGGACGACGGAGCCCCTGTTGATGAAGATATGACCGACGTGGAGGCCAACAACTCGGTATCGAGTGAGCATCCCGACGCTGGAACGAGCGGTCGCGTCGATAATCCGGATCAGGATGAAGATCATAAGGAGGCTCGCGGCATGCCGGCGAGCGATCCGGAATCTGGCGCCTGACCATGTTCGGCTCATTTCAATAGCCCGCACAGCGCGGGCTTTTTTACGCCTCGAATTCACCTGTGGCCAGGGCAGCCCTCGGGAAGGCCTGGACGTCGATAACCGGACAGTGCGAGACAGGGCGTCGTCGCAGCCCTCTGTCATGAAATGAAAAGCCATTGTCGTCTGATGAGAAGCGACTCGCCAGACGGCGTCCTACAGTCCAATCAGCGCAATTCGACGCAGCACGCCCCAACTTGAGACTGGAGAATAAGAAAAAATGGCCAACGCCGTACGCTTCTACGAAACCGGTGGTCCCGAAGTCCTTCGTTATGAAGAGGTCGAGGTCGGCGACCGGGCCAAAGGGATTCAGGTGCACAGCGGGTGCGGCATGTCGGAAACCTGCCCGGCCTTGCCAAGTCGTTGCACATAAACCTTCGGTGAACACCCGGTCCTCTGCTTGAAGCACCGATAAAAAGTCGACAGCGAGTTAAACCCCGCAGCACCGGCAATATCGTCAACCCGCGACGCATGCCGTTGCGCATTCAAGCGTTCAAGCGCCTCATCAAGCCGCAACTGATTGAGCAACGCATAAAACGTTTGCCCCCGAACCTGATTGAGAAAAAACGAAATCTGGTTACGCGTGTAACCCGTCGATGCCGCTACATGAGACAGGTCCAGCCGAGGATCCAGATAGGGCTTCGACTGCTCAAAGTACTGCTGCAAATCATTGGACAGCGCCCCGACCTGACGGGCAGACAATCCCAGCCGACTCACGGCATCGGCACTGTATGCCGGACGAATCACAGTGGTCGCCTGGCTGACCAATACCGCATGTTCGTTGACTTTAACAATCAATCCATCCTTCACCGAGAGCGCCTCGACAGTGCGAAATGAAACCAGGCCGTCGCTGCCATTGAGTGTCACCCGGTACTGCAGGAACGCGGTGTCGCCGTCGATGCGCAAGCGATCGGTGTAAGTCTGCAACTCTTCTGATCCTACCGGCATGCTCGCCGCGAGATAGTCGCGCAGCTGCGAGTGCTCGATGGTCCGGTTCTGGAAAAAATCGTTGTACTCGATAGCCGGATGATAGAGCGCCATCACGCTGTCCAGGTCGCGTCTTTTCCAGGCCTGGTGGTAACGCACGGCAACTTCATGAGTCTGCGCGCTCGAAGGGTCCGCCAGGAAGGTGGGGGTGGTGTGTAAATCGAGTGCTTCCACAACGAGCTCCATGGCACAGATCAGGGCGAAGCCACGAGTATTCCAGATGCTGTGGTTTTCCGCCCGTGTCCGCTGCGAGGTTTACCGCATCGTTGTGCCTGTGAAAGCGCCGGCGATTGCTTTAGCGTCAGCCCATGATTTTTTCGGAGCATGAGTGCATGACGCTTCACACCGCGAACCGATCCCTGGCAGATGCCAGGCCTTATCCTGTCTGGCAGGAGACGCGAGTTTCTGCGTCTGCTGCACCGAGGCTCACCGGCGAAGTGCTGTGTGATATTGCGATAGTGGGCGGCGGATTCGTCGGGTTGTGGACGGCGCTGATGGCGCGTCAGCGTTGGCCAGATGCAACGATCGTTGTGCTTGAGGCCGGGCAATGCGGCGGTGAAGCCAGTGGGCGCAATGGCGGGTTCTGCGCGCCGAGCATCTCTCACGGCGTTTCCAATGCGCTGAAACGTTGGCCCGGGGAAGCGGAGCAACTGGTTCGACTGGGCAGGGAAAACCTCGTGGCGTTTGAAGAGGATCTTCAGCGCTATGGCATGGATGTAGCGTTCGAGCGCTCCGGAAAGTTGAACGTCGCGAGCCAGCCGTGGCAGGTTGAAGGGCTGAAGTCGATGCAGCGCAACTACCAGCGCTTTGGTATCGCCTGCGATTATCTGGAAGGCGACGCGCTGAAGTCCCACCTGGATTCACCGGCCTATGTCGCGGGTGTTTTCGAGCCCAATTATGCGTTGCTGAACCCGGTCAAGATGGTCGCTGAATTGCGCCGTGTGTGTCTTGCGCAAGGTGTGCAGCTGTTTGAGCATTCTCCGGTAACCAGCCTGCGCCAGGACGGAATCCATCAAGTGCTGGAGACCGGGTTGGGCTCCGTCAAAGCGGCGAAAGTCGCCCTCGGCACCAACATCGCGCCGCCGTTGCTGGGGGCGCTGAAGTCCAAGGTCATTCCCATATATGACTATGCCCTGGCGACCCGGCCCCTCGACGATTCGCAGCTGCGCGCCATCGGGTGGGTCGGTCGCTACGGTATCGCCGACAGTGGCAACCAGTTTCATTACCTGCGCAAGACCGAGGACAACCGCATTCTCTGGGGTGGTTATGACGCTATCTATCATTTTGGCAGCCGACGCGATGAGGCGTTGACCCAGCGTCCCGACAGCTTCGTGACGCTGGCCCGGCAATTTCAATCAACCTTCCCGGCATTGGCGGACGTCACGTTCAGCCATGCCTGGGGCGGCATCATCGATACCTCTGCGCGCACCACCATGTTCTGTGGCACTTCGTCTGATGGTCGCGTTGCCTATGCCCAGGGGTTCACGGGGCAGGGCGTGTCTGCCAGTCGTTTCGCGGCGTTGACCATGCTCGATTTGCTCGAAGGTCAATCGACCGAGCGCACGCAGTTGGCGATGACCTCGACGGCGCCTTTCCCGTTTCCACCCGAGCCCTTGCGATACGCGGGCGTCTCCCTGGCGCAGCGCTCGCTGGCCCGCGAAGACCTTACCGGGCGCCGCGACTGGTTGCTCAAGGGGTTTGATGCGTTAGGGATTGGCTTTGATTCTTGAACTGAAGTGAGCATGACCATGAACAACCCCGATCACATCATCGATTTCGCCAACCCCAAGTTGCCCGTCGTCGAGCTGGAAACCAGCGATCCTGCGCTGGTCGACGCCCCGTATCGCAGTCGCAGTTGGCGGCACTTTATGGCGCCGGAGAAAAATGCTGTCGCAGGCATCTGGGAGGCCCCCGAGCACCTTGAGCGCTGTGAATGTGATTACGACGAGCTTTGTCATTTGCTCGAAGGGCATGTCCGGTTGACCGACAGCAAGGGCGTCAGCCAGGAGTTCAAGACGGGCGCCACGTTCGTGGTCGCCGCCGGATTCAAAGGGACCTGGGAGAACCTGACGCCGGTGCGCAAGGTGTTCATGATTCTCAGGGGGTGATGCCTGTAGGCGCGAAGCTTAAGTGTTGGGCAGCGCCATGATCGCCTTTGCGGCAATGTCAGTGCCGCGAGTCGCCTGCATGTTTTTGCTTAACGATTCGAGACGTTGCTTCATCGCCTGGTCCGCCAGCAGTTGTTCGAGAGCCGCAGGTAACGCGGACAGCGGATCGGCAAACCGTGGCAAGTAGCGGCCGACGCCGACTTCCTCGGCGCGTGCGGCGTTGTCGTGACCGTCCCAGCAGTAAGGAATGATCAATGACGGCAAGCCGAAGTACAGCGCTTCGCAGAAGCTGTTGTTGCCGCCGTGGTGGATGAACAGCTGGCATTCCTTGAGTACGGCCGGCTGTGGAAACCAGCTGTCCAGGTACACGTTGTCCGGGACGGTGGTGTACATGTCCCGATAGGCGCCAACGTTGATGAGGAAGCGATAGGGCAGATGTTCGATGGTGCCGATCAGGCGCTTCATCATGTCGGTGTCGGCAGCCCCGAGACTGCCGAAGCTGATGTAAATCAGCGGCGCGTCGTTGTGCCTTGGGAAGTCGGGAACGATGTAGGGCGCTTCGCGACGTACGCAGCCGTCGAGGTACACATAGCGTTTCGGGTCCAGCGGCGGTTGGCGTTCATAACGCACCGGCGTGGGCGACAGCAACAGGTTGAGCCACGGTGAATCGACAAGAAACTGGCCGGGCGGGCAGGGCGCGGTGCCGTTGTTCGCGAGAAACTGCGAAAAGCGTTCATGGGCCGGTGCGACGGCTTTGCGGTAATGCTCGGCAAAACGTTCGCGGGCCTCTTTGTCGCCAGCCAGGCAGCCTGACAAGTACGGCGGTACGGCGGCATCCGGCAATTCGGTTTCGGCACATGAAACCATCCGCACCCACGGGCATCCGGCGTTGGCGATGGCGGGGAACATCACCACGTTGTCGAGGACGATGACGTCCGGTTTAAGGCGGCCGAGCAACTGTTGCAGTGGCTTTTCCGCTTCGATCGCGGTGTCGATGATCGCTTCCCAGGCCGGCGCCACATAGCTGTCGATCTGTGCCAGCGGGGTCTGGTCGAAGTAGGGGATGTTGCGCTCGATAAAGCGCTCCCAGTAATGCTGGTGCTCCGCTGCCGACAAAGGACTGGCTTGCGGAATCGGATACTCGTCAAAGCCGTATTCGGCGAAGAGTCCCTGGAAATGTTCGTGGCAGATAAAGACCGGTTTTGCTCCCAGCTCACGCAGTGACTGGGCGATACCAATGCAGTTCAAGGCCGCGCCGAAACTGGCTTCCGGAAACAAGGCGATCAGTTTGTGTGGGTGCATGGCGAAGAAAGTCCGTGGCGGGTAAAGCCCACCGTGCCTGAGATGATTGGATGCTGTCTTATTTTATAAAAAAAATCATCCTGTTTTTTAAAGTGTTCAGCGACGCCCGAACAAATGGCCCTGCGGAATCCCGCGATTGGCGGTTTGCGGACGCTGGGCAGCGCTCAGGCGCAGGTGCAGGCGCAGCAGGTCGGCAGCGATCTCCAGTTGTCCGCGCTCGATGTGCGCAATGATTTGCAGGTGCTCGCGCAGGGCTTCCTGCAGGCGGTGCACGCTGACGGTCGGCAACAGATTCGGCAGGCGTCGCAGGCTCTGATGCTGGAGCAGGGCGTCGCCGATAAAGCGGTTGCCGCAGCTCTGGCCGATCAGTTCATGGAAGCTGATGTCCAGCTCGCGAAATTGCTGGATGTCGAAGTGTTCAACCGGGCTTGAAAGCAGGGTTTGCATTGCGTTGCGCAGCAGTGCCAGGCGTTGCGGATCGGCGTTGAAGTGGGGGCTGAGCAGCGCTTCCGGCTCCAGGATCAGGCGGAATTTGAGGCTTTCTTCGAGGGCCGCGAGGCTGTTCAGCGACGGGCGAAACAGCCAGGACTGGCCGGGGCCGCGTTCTATCGCCTGGCTTTCGCTGAGTTGCTGCAGGGCCTTCTGCGCTGCCGGCCGGCCGATGTCGTAACGACGCATCAGCTCGCTGATGCTGATGCTGTCCCCGAGGCGCCCGGCCATGCGGTCGCGCAACACCGAGGTCGCCAGTTCTTCTTCCTCGGCTTGAGGCAAGGCCGAGTTGAAGGCTTGGCCACCTAGTGCGGCGAGCAGTCGATAGCCTTTGCCGGCTTCATGGCTCACCAGGTTTTCTTCCAGCAGTACTTTCAGTGCGCCACGAATCAGGGTGCGAGACACCTGGAAGGTACGCGACAGCGCTTGCTCGGCAACCGGGTCGCCGGCCACCAGCCCGGTTTCCTGGGTGTGTTCCAGAATCCGTCGGGCGAGTTCCAGGTGATTGGTGCGGGGTTTTTTCTCGGGTGTTGTGCTCAAGCGTCTTATCTCTTTTGGTCGCTTTGGACTCAGGTGCTCATCTTATGCCATGCACCGTTGAGCCGTCAGGCACGAAAAAAGCGTTGACATCTTTTCTCGCTGGTCCTAATTTCTAAAAAAAAACACGTCAAACCGTTTATCTTTTCGCCGTACTGCCTTCGAACACAACAATAATCAATCGTCGGGTGAGTATTATGAGAAAGCTGAAAGGCCTTATGTGTCTGGGATTGAGCGTTTCCCTGGCGATCGCTTCACAGGCCGCAAGTGCAAAAGACATGGTGATTTCGATCTGGGACGGCTACATGGCCCCGGATGCGCTGGACAAGTTCAAAGCAGCCAGCGGCGTTGACGTCGACAAGGCTTTGCACGCGACCAATGAGGAAATCATGGGCAAGCTCATGGCGTCTGGCGGTGAAGGCTATGACGTTGTGTTTGTCTCCTCTCCCTTCGCCGAGGTCCTGCACAAGCAAGGTCTGCTGGCCGATATCGACCCCGTCAAAGTCCCCAACCTGAAAAACCTTTATCCCGAAGCCAACCAGCTGGAATACGACCCGGGCAACCATTTCTCGGTGCCATACACCTGGGGCACGACCGGGATTTGCTACCGCTCCGACAAGGTCACGCCGGCGCCGGTGAGCTGGAACGATCTGCTCAACCCGAGCGATGCGCTCAAAGGCAAAGTGACGATGCTCGCCACCGACCGCTGGATGCTCGGCGCCGGGTTCCTGGCCAAGGGCTGGTCGGTCAACGACAACGATCCCAAGCAGATCGCCGCCGTCCGCGATCAGTTGATCGCCACCAAGAAACGCATCCTCGCCTTCGACGACACCACCTTCTACTCCAAGCTCGCGTCCGGCGAGTCGCTGATGGCCCACGCGTGGGATGGCTGGTGCAACTACGGCACGCAAGCCAATGCGGCTATCAAGTTTGTCATACCCAAGGAAGGTTCCGACCTCTGGGTGGACACCATGGTCGTGCTGAAAAGCTCGAAGCATCAGGAGGAGGCGTTCAAGTTCGTCAACTTCATGCTCGCCAAAGAAAACCACGCCTGGGTGGCGGAAAACATCCTCTACAAAGTCCCGAACCAGGCCGCAATGGCCGGTTTGTCGGCTGACCTGCTCAAGCAATATCCCAACCTGACGATCGCCCCGAGCGAGCTGTTAAAGATGGAGCAATTGCGTGATCTGGGCGGCACCACGCAAAAGGCCTACACCCGGGCTGTCACCGAAATCATGGCGGCACAGAACTAAGCCTTGAAAACGTAAGCCGCACCGAACCGAGGCATGCCCGTCATGCCTCGCCACGCTCGCAAGCCGCCTTCGTTCCGGGGCGGGAGGATATGGGTAATGAGTGCTTTGCATGCTGACAGGCGTCTGTCGGCCTGGCTTCTTGCGCCCGGCTTTGGCTGGCTGCTGATATTTCTAGTGGTGCCGTGCGTGCTGGTGCTGGTCTACAGCTTCGTCGAACGCGGTGCATACGGCGGCATCGACTGGCTGTTCACCTGGGAAAACTATCAGCGCGCGTTCGATCCGCTGTACCTCGGCATCCTGCTCAAGTCGGCGAAAATCGCCGGGCTGGCGACGCTGTTTGCGGTGCTGATCGGCTACCCGGCGGCGTATGCGATTGCCCGTGCACCACGGCGCCATCAAGCGGTGTTCCTGTTTCTGGTGATGCTGCCGTTCTGGAGCAACTACCTGATCCGCACCTATGCCTGGATCGTCCTGCTTAATCGCGAAGGCCTGATCAACCGGATGCTGCAGATGTTCGGCTACAGCGGCGAACCGATCAGCCTGCTGTACACCGAGGCGTCGGTGGTGCTGGGGCTGGTCTACAACTACATCCCGTTTGTGATCCTGGCGATTTTCTCTTCGCTGTCACGCATCAACAACGAACTCTGGGACGCCTCGAAAGACCTTGGCGCCTCGGGCTGGATGACCTTTCGCCGGATCATCCTGCCGCTGAGCGTGCCCGGTGTCGCCGCCGGTGCTGTGTTTGTCTTCGTCCTGAGCATCGGCAACTTCATCACCGCCGACCTGTTGGGCGGCAAGCAGGTGCAGATGGTCGGCAACCTGATCTACTCGCAATTCCTCACGGCGCGGGACTGGCCGTTCGGTGCGGCACTCAGCTTTTTCCTGATCGCGATCATGCTGATCCTGTTGTTCGTACAGGCCCTGGTGGCCCGTCGTGCAGAAGGGGGACGCGCATGAGTCAGTCTCGTTCGCTGGGCGGCACCGCACTCAATACGCACCTGTGGCTGGTGTATGCCTTCCTGTATGTGCCGATCCTGGTGTTGATCCTGCTGTCGTTCAACAAGTCAGGGTTGCCGACGGCCTGGGGCGGCGTATCGCTGAAATGGTACGTGTCGCTGGCGCATAACTCGGCGATTTTGTCGGCGGCACTCAATACCTTGATCGTTGCACTGTCGGCAACCTTCATTGCCTGCGTGCTGGGGACGTTCCTTGCGCTGGGCATCGAACTGCGCCGCAAGGGTAACGACAAGGGGCAAGTGGTGGACACGTTGCTGATGGCGCCGATGATCATTCCCGACATCGTCCTGGCGATTGCGCTGCTGAGCTTTTTCAACTTGCTCAAGGTCGGGCTGGGCCTGCACTCGATCATCATCAGCCACGCCGTGTTCAACATCGCGTTCGTCTGCGCGGTGGTGCGCACGCGGCTCAAACACTTTGACTATTCGATCCTCGAAGCCTCGATCGACCTGGGCGCGAGCTGGTTCACCACCTTTCGCCGGGTGCTGTTGCCGGCGATTTTTCCCGGTGTGCTGGCGGGTGGTTTGCTCTCCTTCACGCTGTCGGTGGACGAATTCATCATTGCGTTTTTCAACTCCGGTTCCGGCCAGGCTTCCACCACGTTGCCGATGCAGATCTACGCCATGATCCGTTTTGGCGTCACCCCGGAAATCAATGCCCTGGCGACGCTGGTGATGCTGGTCAGCATCACCGCGCTGCTGGCTTCGCAGCGTCTCAACAAGGCTCCTCGCACCCATGAATAACTCCTCGGCGGTACTGATCCTGGACAAGGTTAGCAAGTCTTATGGCAACGGTCTGGCGGTTGACGAGGTGTCGCTGAACATCCGCGAAAACGAGTTCTTTGCGCTGCTGGGGCCGTCCGGCTGCGGCAAGACCACGCTGTTGCGCATGCTCGCCGGCTTCGAAACACCCAGCGCCGGCTGCATTTACCTGGATGGCAAAGACATCTCGCCGCTGCCGGCCAACAAGCGTCCGTTGAACCTGATGTTCCAGTCCTATGCGCTGTTTCCCAACATGACCGTGCGCAAGAACATCGCCTACGGGCTGGAAATGGAGCGCTTGCCCGAGGCGGAAATCCGTCGCCGGGTGGATGAAGTGCTGAGTACCGCGCAGCTGGGTGAACTGGCCGAGCGCAAGCCGGATCAGCTCTCGGGTGGTCAGCGCCAACGCGTCGCACTGGCACGGGCGCTGGTCAAGCGTCCGCGGGTGTTGTTGCTCGATGAGCCGTTGGGTGCACTCGACAAAAAGCTCCGGGAAAAAATGCAGCTCGAACTCAAGCGCCTGCAACTGGAGAGCGGCATCACCTTCATCATCGTCACCCACGACCAGGAAGAAGCGCTGGTGATGTCGGACCGCATGGCGGTGCTCGATGGCGGCAAGGTTTGCCAGTGCGGCAGCCCCACCGAACTCTACGAAAACCCCAACAGCCGTTTTGTCGCCAACTTCATTGGCGTCAGCAATCTGTTTGAAGGCGTGCGTTCGGGCCAGCACACGGTGCGCGTCAACGGCCAGGAACTGGCTGTCGAAACCGACGTGCCGCTGGTCCCTGGGCAAAAGGTTGCCGTCGTCGTGCGCCCGGAGCGTCTGCAGGTGCTCGCGCAGGAGGGCGAGATGTGTGCCAATCAGGTCACCGGAAACATCGTCGAAATCGCCTATCACGGTCTCGACACCAACCTGCATGTGCAGACGGCGCTTAGCGACAAGGCGTTGATCGTCCGGGTGCCGTCCTCGCAATTCGAATTTGCGCATTTTGCTATCGGTATGAGCGTCCGTCTCGGCTGGCAGGCTCGCCACGCCCGTGTATTGACGCGCTGAACAATAAAAAAGACCAGGCAGGAGTACCGCTCGATGAAACAGAAAGTGATCGCCTTCTTTCCGGAAGCCGCTTATGGCCCGGCACTGAACTCGGTTGGTATCGCCCAGGCGTGCGAAGCCCTCGGCCACAAGGCGGTTTTCCTCACCGACCCCGGCATGAGCGGCGTGTATGCCGGCTACGGTTTTGAAGAACACATGGTCAACATGTCGGCGCCGATGCCCGCCGAGGAGATGGCCCGCTACTGGGTCGATTTCATCAACGGCCACATTCCCAATTTCCGCAAATCCCCAATCGATCAAATCGACAACTACGTGAAGGAATGCTGGGCCGCCATCGTCGACACCGCGAAGTGGGCGCAGAAGGATTTGCCGGCGGTGCTGGACAAGGTCAAACCCGACCTGATCTGCGTCGACAACGTGATCCTGTTTCCTGCGATCAAACAATACGGCAAGCCTTGGGTGCGCATCATTTCCTGCTCGGAAAACGAGATCGAAGACCCGGATATCCCGCCGCACCTGTCGGGCATGAGCATTCACGACAAGGCGGGCCACGCGCAGTTTCGCCAGCGCTTCGAAGACGTGGTCGGGCCGATTCATGAAGACTTCAACCAGTTCCTGCAAGCCCATGGCGAGCAACCGTATCCGCTTGGCACCTTCTTCGAAGCCTCGCCGTACATGAACCTGCTGCTGTACCCGGACGCGGTCAAGTTCGAGCGTCGTCACCCATTGCCGGCCGAGCGTTTCCACTACCTGCAAGGTTGTGTTCGTCATGATACGGCCTACGACATTCCCGAGTTTCGCGCCAACAACGACAAGCCGTTGCTCTACGTCAGTTTCGGTAGCCTCGGTTCGGGCGACGTCGATCTGCTCCAGCGACTGATCACCGCCGTTGGCAAGTTGCCTTACCGCGCATTGTTCAATGTCGGTGAGCACCTTGATGAATACCCGGACCTGCCCGACAACGTGCTGATCTCCAACTGGTTCCCGCAGCCATCGGTGATTGCCCAGGTCGATGCGGTGATCCATCACGGCGGCAACAACAGCTTCACCGAGTGCCTGTTTTTCGGTAAGCCGGCAATCGTCATGTCCTACGTCTGGGACGGTCATGACAACGCCATGCGCGCCGAAGAAAGCGGTCACGGGTTCAAGCTCGACCGCTACGAGTGGAGCGAAGCACAGCTCGCGGAGAAGCTCGCGGCGTGCCTCAACGACGAGGCAATGCGCCAACGTCTTCAGCGCACCAGCGCGCAGATGCAATCACGCAAAGGGCCGGCGGACGCGGCCGCCATTCTCGACAAGGTGCTGAACAATGCCTGAGCAAAACACCACGGCGGGTATCACGCCGTACCTCGAAGCCGTCAGCAGTCGCACCGATCTGGTGGACTGGGGCGTGCAGAGCGACGCCGTCGAAGGCGTCTCGCATTCCAGCGGCCGGCTGCTGTTCAAAGGCCCGAATAACAGCCCAGAAACCGGGCTCTGGGTCTGCACGCCGGGTCGTTGGCGGCTGTCGATTCCCCGTGACGAGCTTTGCCACTTCATCGCCGGCGTCGCCACTTATCGCAATGACAACGGCGAAGTGATCGAGATTCGCCCGAACACCCTGGTGCTGTTCCCGGCCGGCTGGACCGGTGAATGCCACGTCCGGGAAACCCTGCGCAACGTTTACATGCTGGCCTGAATGCCAGCCCCTGTGGCGAGGGAGCTTGCTCCCGCTGGCCTGCACAGCAGGCCCCTTCTTTTCAGATAGAGAGGGTGGGGCCGCCTCGCTGCCCAGCGGGAGCAAGCTCCCTCGCCACACGTTACTCGACGTTTGTTCTATCTGTCTGAACCTGACTTTTCTGGAGAGCAACACATGACTACCCCGTTTCTGTACGACCCGCTGAGCATCACTGACGTCAAGGATTGGGGCGTGATCCCGACCATGCTTGAAGGTGAATCCCGTGTTTCCGGCGTGGTGCTGCACAAAGGCCCCGAAGGTCAGTCCGAGTGTGGCGTGTGGATCTGCACGCCGGGCAAATGGTTTTGCCACGTCACCAGTGATGAGTTCTGCCATTTCCTCGAAGGCCGCTGCACCTACGTCCACGAATCCGGCGAAGTGATCGAGATCAAGCCCGACACTGCAGCCTTTTTCCGCAAGGACTGGAAAGGCGTGTGCACCGTCCATGAGACGGTGAAAAAGGTCTACATGATCCGGTGATTGCCATGACTGAGACACGTACATCATCGCCAACCCGCGAGGACCAGCGCGCAGCCTTCCTGGCGCGTGCCGGCTTCGCCGAGGCGCAGTTGATTGCGCTGCCGGCGGATGCCTCGAGCCGGCGTTATTTCCGCTTGAGCGGTGCAGGCCTGCTGTTGATGGATTCGCCACCGCACAGCGAGCCGATCGGTCCGTTTGTCCAGGTTGCCCGGCACCTGCACCGACTGGGGCTTTCCGCGCCGGCCTTGCTGCAGGTCGACGAAGCGGCGGGGCTGGCGTTGATCGAGGATTTCGGTCACGACACCTACACCCGATTGTTGGCAGCCGGGCATCCGGAAGCGGCGCTGTATCGCTTGGCGGTCGACGCGCTGGTGGCGTTGCACCGCGCGCCACCGACGGCGGAAGTGGCGCCCTACGATGCTCGACAACTGAGTGACGAGTGTGCGCTGTTTATCGATTGGTACGTGCCGTTGCTGATTGGCAAGGAAGCGGCGCTGGGCCTTCGTGAGTCGTATCTGGCGCTGTTCGCCGAGGCCTGCAGCGATGTCGCGCTACGTCGCGAAGCGCTGGTGTTGCGCGACTTCCACGTCGATAACCTGATGCTGCTCGAAGGCCGCGATGGCGTTGCGGCGTGCGGTCTGCTGGATTTTCAGGACGCACTGATCGGTGCGGCGGCGTACGACTTGATGTCATTGCTCGAAGACGCGCGCCGCGACGTGTCCGAAGCGTTGCGCGTGGCGCTGCTGACGCACTACCTGATGCAACGCCCGGAGCTCGATGCGCCGCGATTTCTCGAGGATTACCGGCGGCTGGCCGCCCAGCGTCACGCCAAGGTGCTGGGGATTTTTGTGCGACTGGCGGGCCGCGACGGCAAGCACGGTTACCTGGCTCACCTGCCGCGCACCCTGGGTTTGTTTGTTCGCGCGCTGGAGGCCGAGGCGTTCGCGCCGCTGCGCGCCTGGCTCAACGGGCATGTGCCGGGCTGGCGCGACGATCTGTCGCCCGCAACCCTCGCGGTTTTGCGCGAAACCCCTTATCGATTGGTTCAAGGATTACCCCATGGCCACGTTCAACACTGACATCGCACTGCGTTTCATCAACTCTGAATACCTGCCGCTGACGAATGCCCGCGCGCGCGAAGTGCTCGACCCGGCAACGCTGCAACCTGTCGGGCAGGTCGGGCTGTGTGGCGAAGCTGACGTGCAAGCCGCCGTCGATGCCGCCACCGCCGCGCAAAAACAGTGGCGGCTGATCGACGCGAAAAGCCGCGCCGCGCTTTTGCACACGCTGGCCAATGCCATCGAACAAGACGTCGCCTGCAACCGTGAAGTCGCACGGTTGATGACCCTGGAAATGGGCAAGCCGTTTCCCGAAGCCATGGGTGAACTGGCCAACTGCGCGCCGATCTTTCGCTACTATGCGGAAATGGCCCGGGACGATGCCGGGAAGGTTGCCGGCACCACGCAGATTGGCTCGTTCCAGCATGTGCGCTATGAACCGTATGGCGTCAGCGTGCACATCATGCCGTTCAACTTTCCGATCCTGTTGATGTGCTGGACGGTCGCTGCCTCGTTGGCCGCGGGCAATGCCTGCATCATCAAACCGGCGGAAGCCACGACCCTGTGCACGCTCAAGTTCATGGAACATTTCACCTCGTTGCTGCCGGGGCTGGTGTCTTGTGTGCCGGGCGATGCGGTGACGGCGCAGTTTCTGGTGAAGTCGACCGGCACTCACGCAGTTGCCTTTACCGGCAGCGTGGCGGCGGGCAAAGCGGTGGCAGTGGCGTGTGCCGAACAGATGAAACCGTGCGTGATCGAGGCAGGTGGCAGCGACCCGCTGATCATCTCAAAACACGCGCCGCTGGACGTCGCCGCGGCAGGTGCGGTGACCGCCGCGTTCCACCTGAGCGGGCAGATTTGCACCTCGGCAGAGCGCTTCTACGTGGTTGATGAAGTCCACGATGAGTTCGTCGCGAAGTTCGCTGAACGCACCCGCGCCTTGCGCATCGGCCATGGCCTGGAACATACGGAGATCGGGCCGATGGTCAGCGAGGCTGCGCGCAAAAAAGTCATGCGCCTGGTCGACGACGCCCTGGCCAAGGGCGCGACGCTGGTTTGCGGTGGGCGGATTCCGCCGCAGCACAGCGTGGGCTGGTTCTATGAGCCGACCATCCTAACCGGCGTGACCGCTGACATGGCGATTCTTCAGGAAGAGTGTTTCGGCCCCGTCGCGGCGATCTGTCGTGTCAGCGATTTCGATGAAGCGGTGCGGCTGGCCAATGATTCGCCGTTCGGTCTGGGCGCATCACTGTTTTCAACCGACCTTGCCGAAGCCATGGAGGCTGCCGAGCGCCTCGAAGCCGGAATGGTCTGGGTCAACAACCCGCTGATCGACAACGACGCGCTGCCGTTTGGCGGCTGGAAGATGTCCGGCCTGGGGCGCGAACTCGGGCGTCAGGGCCTCGAAGCGTTCCGACGCTCGAAAATGGTCATCATCGATCACCAGCCAAAGATTCAGGACTGGTGGTATCCGTATGCCGACGACGTGTTCTATCGCGATCAGGCTTGACTCAGTGGGAGGGTCGCAATGAGCGACAATATTTCCTGGCGGACCCTGGCGGTGATTCTTGCCGCCGGGCAGGGCACCCGCATGCGTTCGCAGCTGCCGAAAGTCATGCACCCGGTGGGTAACCGGCCGTTGCTCGGCCATGTACTGGCCGCGGTCGAGGCGGCGAATATCGATCAATGCGCGGTGGTGTTGGGCGCAGGCAGTGGGACGGTTGCCGATTACTTGAAACAGGCAGCGCCGACTGCGCGAACGTTTACCCAGCAAGAGCAGTTGGGCACGGCCCATGCGTTGCTTGCCGCCCGGCCCGCATTGCAGGCTCATGAACAGGGTTGCGTGCTGGTGCTGTTTGGCGACTCGCCATTGATCAGCGCACAGACCTTGGCGCAATTGCGTCAGGCACTGATCGACGGTGCCGCCGTGGCGGTCGCGGGATTTCACACCACACAGCCGGGGCCTTACGGACGATTGCTGGTGGAGGAGGGCCGCTTGCTGGCCATTCGCGAAGCCAGGGACGCCAGCCCGAAAGAGCTTGAAGTCAACTTCTGCAATGGTGGTGTCATGGGTTTACGTGCCGATACCTGTCTGTGGCTGCTGGACCGGATCGGCAACCAGAATGCGCAGGGCGAGTATTACCTCACTGATGCAGTGGCAGTGGCCAACTGCGCCGGCCTGCCGGTCACAGCGGTGGAGGTGGATGAGGACGACGTGCTCGGGGTCAATGATCGCGAGCAATTGCATGCGGCCGAACAACTTTTCCAGCAGCGCCGACGCCGTTCGGTCATGCAGTCTGGTGTCAGCCTGGTGGCGGCGGACACGGTGTTTTTCAGCGCTGATACGCAACTGGCCACGGACGTGCGCATCGAGCCTTGCGTGGTGTTCGGGCCGGGGGTGAGCGTGGGCAGCGGGGTGCGGGTGGATGCGTTCAGTCGCCTGGAGAATATTCGGCTGGAGCAACCGGTCAGCGAGGGAATTTGTCATGCGTGACTATCAACGGCTGTACATCGGCGGCGAGTGGATTGCGCCGGTGCAGCGTGGCGTTTTCGAGACGTTAGACCCGAGTGATGAATCGGTGCTGGCACAGGTTGCTGCCGCCACGGCGGAAGACATCGACCTGGCCGTCGCCGCCGCGCGCAAGGCGTTCGACGAAGGTGACTGGCCGCGCTGGACGGGTGTGCAGCGAGCGCAGGTTCTGCGGCGAATCGCTGACGGCATTCGTGCGCGTCAGGACGAACTGGCCGCGATCGAAGTGCGCGACAACGGCAAGCCGCTGCCGGAAGCGCTGTGGGACATCGCCGACACTGCGGGTTGTTTCGATTTCTATGCCGGGCTCGCCGAAGGCGCGGACCAACACAGCGAACAGTCGATCAGCGTGTCCGATGAGCGCTTCAGTTCCTCGGTGATCAAGGAACCGGTGGGCGTGGTCGCCGCGATCATTCCCTGGAATTTCCCGATGCTGATGGCGTCGTGGAAAGTCGCTCCGGCGCTGGCAGCGGGCTGCACGGTGGTGCTCAAACCGTCGGAACTGACGCCGCTGACCGCCCTTGAATTGGCAACTATTGCCGACCAGGCCGGCTTGCCAGCGGGGGTGTTGAACGTCGTCAGCGGGCTGGGGCGTGAGGCCGGCGCGCCGCTGGCCGAACACCCGGACGTCGACAAGATCGCCTTCACCGGCAGCGTGCCGACCGGGCGCAAGATCATGCAAGCGGCGGCGGCCGAGATCAAAAGCATCAGCCTGGAGCTGGGCGGCAAATCGCCGTTCGTGATCTTCGCCGACAGTGACCTCGACGCTGCGGTGGAGTGGATCCTGTTCGGGATTTTCTGGAACCAGGGCCAGGTCTGTTCGGCCACGTCGCGAGTGTTGGTGGAGCGCGCCTTGTATCCGGCGCTGCTGGAGCGTTTGATCAAAGCCACAGAGCAGATCCGCATTGGCCAAGGTTTTACCGAGGGTGTGAAACTCGGGCCGTTGGTCAGTCAGGGGCAACTGGACAAGGTGCTCGACGCCATTGCGGCCGGTCAGCAAGAGGGTGCGCGACTGGTGTCAGGCGGCACACGCCCGGCCCATCTGCAGAAAGGTTATTACGTGACCCCGGCAATATTCGCCGATGTGCCGGAGCACAGTTCGGTATGGCGCGATGAGATCTTCGGCCCGGTGGTCTGCCTGCGGGCCTTCGACAGCGAAGCCGAAGCAATTCGCCTGGCCAACGACTCGCCATTCGGTCTGGCGGCCGCGGTCATGTCCCGCGATATCCCGCGTTGCGAACGAGTGGCCCGACGCTTTCGCGCCGGTATCGTGTGGGTCAACTGCTCGCAACCGACTTTTGTCGAGGCCCCTTGGGGCGGTTACAAGCAGAGCGGTATCGGACGCGAGCTGGGTGAGTGGG
This sequence comes from Pseudomonas sp. NFX71, assembly GCF_048079215.1. Classification (NCBI taxonomy): domain Bacteria; kingdom Pseudomonadati; phylum Pseudomonadota; class Gammaproteobacteria; order Pseudomonadales; family Pseudomonadaceae; genus Pseudomonas; species Pseudomonas sp. NFX71. The sequence continues at coordinate 4,381,156 of NZ_CP182230.1, forward strand.
GCTACAACAATTACCTCGAGACCAAGCAAATCACCCGATACGACGGCGGACCCTGGGGGTGGTATTTGAACTGAGGCGGCTCAGGGCAAGTAGCCAGCAACCTGCACGAGATGGTTGTCCTGCGCCGCAACGATAAGATGCATGGGTACATGGGGTTGCTCATCCACTGACGTGACCTCGAACCCACCCACCACCAGCGGCTGTCGTTCACACATTTCGGTCGACTCTCCCGCCAGTTTTTTCGCCATTTTCGCGTGGTTCGCTGCGATTTCATTGAGAGTTGACACGTTACATCTCCGGGTGGCGGACCCAGCGTAGCGCTGGTGCCCATAAATATTGATTGATTGGCCGCCACGTCAGAATTCCGTCGTTCCGGGGCGGTTACGGCCAGCGTTTGCAAAGCCTGAGCCAAAGGTGGTTACAGTTTCTTGACGGGAGTTTTCAGGCGACGAATGGTGGTCGGTTGCGGGTTATGAATCGGGCGTAAACTGGCAGGGCTACTTCATCAAAAGGAGCCGCACTATGACTGCCGACCCAACCACCGCACAGACGTCCGCGGACAAAGCCGTGTGGGATCAATATTTCTGCGCTGCGCTGATTGCGGAAAGCCATCTGACGGCGCCAGTTGTGGGAGGGGCCACTCATGAGGACAGGCAGAATCTGTTGATTGAAAGAGCCAAGGCCCTCGCTGACAAAATGATGGATACCCGCCCATAAATGAGAAAGCCCGACCTTATTGAGGTTGGGCTTTTTCGTGTTTGTCTTAACCTGAAGTGAACAGCTGACGGATCAGGTTCGGTGTACTACCGGTCCAGCGCTTGAACGAACGCCGGAAATTCGCCGCATCGTTAAAGCTCAAATACTCCGCGACTTCCTCGTTGCTGAACCCCTTGATCTGATACAGGTACAGCGCCACATGCTTGCGCACTCGATCCACCTGTTGCTGAAAACCGGTGTCGTGCTTTTGCAGTTTGCGTTTGAGCGTGGCGGGGCTCATGGCGAAGGCCTGAGCGGCTTGTTCCAGGCTCGGGGCTTGTCGTATATGGGTTTGCAGGTAGCGATAGAGGCAGTCGACGAAGCTTGAGGCAAAGCCCAGTTGTTCGATTTGTCCTTGGGCTTCCTGACGGGCGACCTGGCTGGCGGTGGCCGACGCGGCGGGCCAGGCGAGCGTGAGGTATTCCCGTGGGATGCGCATCAGGTCCAGTGGGCGGTTGAACTGGGTGTGCTCGCCCAGATGCACCCAGTATTGCTCGACGTAACGTGGCTCGGCATGGCTGAAGCTGCATTCCCACGGCAGGCGTTGGCCGCTCTGTGAGCGGCTCATGGCGACGATGGAGGTCATGCTCGCTTCCAGCAGAAAACGCCATTGTTCGCCCGCGCCGCAACTGTCCAGCCAATAGAACCAGGCGTGCTTTTCATCCAGCACCAACCGCGGCGTTGCGAGCGGGCTGAGCAGCGCCTGTTGCTGCACCAGTGTGTCGAGTGCCTGGTGCAGGTTTTGTGCGTGGCGCAAGGCATGGCTGGCCGGTCCGTAATGCCCCGGCAGCAAGCGTTGGCCGAACAGGAAACTGCTGTCGTCGGCGTCCAGCAACCGGCGGCTGTTGTTGATCAGCCCGAAAAATTGCTGGGGACTGAGGCGGGTCTGGCCGGCGAGGATGTCTTCATGAAACAGGCCGGTGCCACGCAGCAGGCGATGGCTATCGATATCCCGGGACAAGGCCAGATCAATCAAGGTCGCCGGTTGGTAATGCCCGGGAATGAAGCGGCTGTCGGTTTCATACCATGTGGTTTTCAGGGTCATGACCGCGCCTCAGGCCGTTTTTGCCAACGGCTGCCTGGCCCGTGCCAGCGCCAGGTTAAGGCGTTTGAGCAGGGGATCCGGAGCCTCGTTGACCGCCATGACCACGGCGGTACTGGCCGACAACTGCAGGCGCTCGCCGTGTTGCCGGGTTTTGTGTGCCAAGCCCTGAACCGCCTGTTCCAGCTCCAGCGCCAGCAGCCGTGCCTGGCTCTCGCCGGTGTTGGGGAGCAGCACCACGAAGCGGTCGCCGGCCAGTCGGCAGAGCAAGTCCTGCCGCCGCAGATTGAGCAGCAACAAATGGCTGAGCGCCTGCAATACGGCGTCGCCTTCGGCATGGCCGAACGTCTGGTTGATGGCCGTGAAGTTATCGACATCCAGCGCCAGCAGTGACAGCGGCTGCTGTTGCCGCTGACTCTCTTCAAGGCTTTCGGTCAGTTGTCGCTTGAGGTAGTCGGCGCCGCCCAGTGGCGTGAGTTTGTCGAACAACCGGTGCTCGCGGAACAGCTTTTCACGCTTCTCCATTTGCGCGCTGATCGCCAGTTGCTCGCGGTGCCAGTGATAGATGCCGAGGGTCAGCAGAATCATGCCCACCGGCATCGGTCCGGATTCCAGCCAGTGGTCCCAGGTGATGCTGTCGGGCAGGCGGATGAACTCGTCGAGGCTGTCGATCCACCAGGAGAAAAAGATGCCGCTCAAGCCGAGCGCCAGGTAATTGGTGACGCGACCGGCCGGGCGACTCTTGAGTACCAGCCCCAACCAGACCAGCGCCAGCAGCGCCGAGCCACCTTCGCCGACGATGTCCAGCCAGACCCATTCGCTGATGCTTTTCAACTCGCCGCACGCCAGGTGCAACAGCAATCCCGCGTTCGCCGCCAACAGCAGCAGTGCAAGTTTCCAACGATGGGGTTTGAGCACTGAGAACATGGCCGTGATCCTTTGGCAAAGAGGCGATGCGCGTCAGCACAGCAGATGTTTGTGACAGTGGGGTGACTGGGGTGAAAGGTCGAATCAGCTCATGGTGCAGCGGTTTTTTTCTGCCTGGCGATGACCTGTGGCGAGGGCGCTTGCTCCCGTTCGGTCGCGCAGCGGCCGCCGTTAGATTCACTGCGTGTTTGATAGGGGAGCGCTTCGCACTCCAACGGGGGTAACCCCCCTCGCCACAGGATTAGCGCCAGACTCAGGTCATTTGAGCTCATTAACCAGCCTGAAGCCTGGCAAAACCCCGGTTTACAGCGTCTCCCGCCAACCCCTGTCACAGAACCGTCATCCCCCGACCCTAGCTTGCCCTCCCAGTTGCCGGGCCACTTGCCTGGCGTTATCGGACTCTTGGGGGAGGACACCATGTACCAGCGCAGCAGCACTGCCGGGCTCGTCAGCTTCACGCTCACCGCATTGGCCATGGCAATGGCCAGCGAACGCTTGAGCGCTGCCGAAACCACCGCGAACACGGAACACGTCGAAGTGGTGGGGCAAGCGGCAAGCATCGACCAGGCGCTCAAGGAACAACGCAACGCCGACAGCATCAAGAGCGTGGTGCATGCGGACGGCGTGGCGCAGCTGCCGGACGAAAACGTCGCCGAAGCCGTGCAGCGGTTGCCGGGAGTCAGCGTCGAGCGCGATCAGGGCGAAGGGCGGTTTGTCAGCGTGCGCGGCCTCGGTCCGGACCTCAACAGCGTGACCATCAACGGCACGCTCGTACCGTCGCCGGAAAGCGAGCGCCGCGCTGTAGCCCTCGATGTGTTGCCCTCGGAACTGGTGCAGTCGTTATCGGTGATCAAGACCCTGACCCCGGACATGGACGCTAACTCCCTGGGCGGCACCGTCGACGTCAAAAGCCTTTCGGCGTTCGATCACAAAGGTCTGTTCTACACCGGCAGCAGCGAAGCCAGTTATGACAAAAACACCCACCAGACCAGCCCGAAATTTTCCGGCGCCATCAGTGACCGTTTCAGCCTCGGCGACGGCATCGACAATTTCGGTGTGGCCGCCGCGCTGAGCTGGCAGAAGCGCGATTTCGGTTCGGACAACGTCGAAACCGGCGGTGCCTGGGATTTCGAGCAAGGCGCCCGTCTCGAAGAGTTCGAGCAACGCGACTACGACATCAGCCGCGAACGCGCCGGCGGTGGTCTGAACTTCGACTACAAGCCCGATGACCTCAGCAGCTATTACCTGCGCACCCTCTACAGCCGTTACAAGGACAGCGAAACACGCAACGCCGCGGCCTTCGAATTTGCCGACCCGCAAGCTGCGGGCGAGTTGGGCGACGCCGAAGGCTCGCGCAAACTCAAACAACGCGAAGAGACCCAGGAAATTCAATCCTACGTCCTGGGCGGCGAACGCATGTTCGGCCTCTGGACCCTCAGCGGCCAGGCTGGCTACAGCCGCTCCGGCGAAGACAGCCCGGGTCACATTGCCAATGCTGCGTTCACCGGCATTGATGACTTTGCCGACAGCGGTTACTACGACAAGGACAAACCACGGCCGATCATTGGCCAAGCCTTCTACGATCCGGCCAATTTCAGCCTCGACAAGGTCGAGTGGGAAAAGCAGAAAACCACCGACACCGAGAAAAACCTGCGCCTGGACCTGGCCCGGGATTACGACTTCAAAGGCTACGCGTCCCAGGTCAAATTCGGCGGCAAGGTCAGTCGGCGCAACAAGGACAACGACCTCGACGCCTGGGTCTATGAGGATTTCGACGGCCTGGGTTTCAGCGACGATCAGCTCAACCTGTCGCATTTCACCAAAGGCAACGTCGACTATCGCCTCGGCCAGTTCGGCCCGGGGATCAGCGGCAGTGCGATCAAGCAGTTGATCGGCGGCCTCAATCAGGCGGACTTCTATGACGAAGTCGAATCGCGGGTCAACGACTTCAAGATCAGCGAAGACATCAACGCCGGCTACCTGATGAACACGATCGATATCGACGACTGGCGGTTCATCGCCGGCCTGCGCTACGAAGGCACCGAGTTCGAAGCCAAGGGCACCGGCGTGACCGATGGCGCGTTCACTTCCACCGACACCAAGCGCAAATATCACCACTGGCTGCCGGGCCTGCATGCGCGCTATCAACTGGACAAAAACACCCAGGTTCGCGCCGCGTGGACCAAATCCGTGGTGCGCCCGACTTTCGGTCAACTGGCGCCAGGGTTTGTCATCGACGATGACGAAGCCACGTTCGGCAACCCGGAACTCAAACCGCTGGAGTCGAGCAATCTTGACTTGGGCATCGAGCATTACATGGGCCGCGCCGGCACCGTCTCGGCGTTCGTGTTCTACAAGGACATCAAGAATTTCGTCTACAACACCGACCTGGCCGGCACGGGTGCCTGGGTCGATTTCTCCGAAGCCCACACCTTTGCCAACGGCGACAGCGCCAAGCTCTATGGCCTGGAACTGGCTTATTCGCAGAAATTCGATTGGTTGCCGGCGCCCTGGAACGGCCTGCTGATTGGCGCCAACAGCACCTTCAGCCGTTCGGATGCCGAGATCAAGGGCTTCGACGCCGCCAGTGGCATCAACCGCAAGCGCAGCATCGATTTACCCAACCAGTCCGACACGGTCGGCAACCTGATGCTCGGTTGGGAAGACGACAAGCTGAGCCTGCGCCTGTCGGCCAACTACAAGTCGGATTACCTCTTTGAACTGGCGTCCATCAACGACAAGGCCCACGACCTGCACGTCGATGCCCAGACCTTTATCGACTTCAGCGCCCGTTACTCGCTGACCAAAAACCTGCAAGTCAGCTTCGAGGCGCAGAACCTCACCGACGAGCCGTATTTCGTCTACACCGGCCACCGCGCCTACAACGGCCAGTACGAAGAATACGGCCCGACCTACAAGCTCGGCCTGACCTTCACCCACTTTTGAGCCCCGATGCGGCCTCCGTAGGAGCGTAATGCTGTTTGCTTGGCGAACACTGACAACTGTGGCGAGGGGATTTATCCCCGTTCGACTGCGAAGCGGTCGTCGATCCGGACAATGCAGTCTGTTTGGCCGGACGCTGGTGGCCACTTCGCGACCCAACGGGGATAAATCCCCTCGCCACAATTGTCGGTGCCCGCACTTAAGTGAACAGCATTGCCGTAGGAGCGAGGCTCGCCCGCGATGGCCGTTACACGATTCCACGACAAGGACTTTGCCTGTTCATGAGTATTTCGTTTCTATCCAAGCGCCATCTTCTGGCCGCATTGATCAGCCTGACCGCCGGCCAGGTGCTGGCGGCGGTACCCAGCCTGACACTCAAGCCATGGGGCGCCAATCTGTCGGTTGATGCGGTGGCGTTCCTGCCCGCCAATGTTGGCGCCGAACGCCTGGCGGCCAGCGAGCAAGACGGTTTGCTGCTGCTCGATGCACAGGGCCGGGAACTGGCGCGTTTACCAGGATCGTTCAGTGGCGTGGACAGCCGCGCAGCCGGCCGGCAAGTGTTGGTCGCAAGCCTGGACAACAGCCGTCAGCAGGCATTTTTGGTCAGTCTCGATCCGGACAAACGCAGTTGGGGCCCGCCGGTGTATCTGCCGACGCGGGATTACCCGGTGAACGGCCTGTGCCTGTATCGCGACGAGGCCAGCAACCTGTTCCTGTTTCTGGTGGGCGAGGAGGGCAAGGGCGAGCAATGGCTGGTGGGTAACGATGCGGCGCTCAACCCGCGACCACAACGGGTGCGCGGTTTGCCGCTGCCACCGTCGGCCACGGATTGTCAGGTCGACGACGGCGCCAATCAGTTGGTGGTCAACGAAGAGAATGTGGGGTGGTGGGTGTATCCGGCGCATCCCGAAGCCGAGGTCAGCCGCACGCCGGTGGCTATACGCGAACCGTTCGGCACGATCAAAAAAACCGCTGGCGCCATGGCTTTGGTGCCCGGTGGCCTCGTCGCGCTGGACCCGAAAGCCGCGCAATTGCATGTCTACCAGCAGCAGGGCGAACACTGGTCGGCCCAGGCGACCTTGGCGCTGCCAGGTTTGATAGAACCGGAAAACCTCGCCCTGCGCCCGACCGACAAAGGCCTGCAGGTTCTTCTGCGTGACGATGACGACGGCCGTCTGTATGAAGGCGAACTGAACTGGCAGCCGACACCGGTGCCCTTGGCGCCGGTGCTGCCGAACGTTAAAGCGCTCAGCCAGAGTGATCCGGTCGGCCGTCAGGGCGATGCGGCGGACGATCCGGCGATCTGGATTCACCCGCAGCAACCGTCGCTGAGCCGGGTGCTGGGCACCAATAAAAAGCAGGGGTTGCTGGCGTATGACCTGCAAGGCAAGTTGCTGCAGGAGTTACCGGTCGGGCGCCTGAACAACGTCGACCTGAGGTCGAATTTCAAACTCGGCCCACAGACTGTCGACCTCGCCGTCGCCAGCAATCGCGATCACAACAGCCTCAGTCTGTTCAGCATCGACCGTCTTAGCGGCGAGCTGCGTGAAGCCGGCGAGATCCCCACGCCGCTCAAGGAAATCTACGGCATCTGCCTGTTCCAGCCTGCCAGTGGCGAGCTTTACGCCATCGCCAACGGCAAGGACGGCACGTTCCTGCAATACCGCCTGAGTGCGCCGAACGGCACGGTAAAAGGTGAGTTGGTGCGCCAGTTCAAGGTCGACAGCCAACCCGAAGGCTGCGTGGCCGACGACCAACGTCAACGGCTGTTTCTCGGTGAAGAAGATGTCGGCGTCTGGGCGGTGGATGCCCGCGCCGATCAGCCGGCGACACTGACCAGCGTGATCAAGGTCGGCCCACAACTGCAGGCCGACGTTGAAGGTCTGGCGCTGTATCAAAGCGAGGCTCGCGATTATCTGGTGATCTCCAGCCAGGGTAACGACAGCTACCTGGTGCTGGACGCCGAGCCGCCGTTCGCCTCGCGGGGCGCTTTTCGCGTCGGCCTGAACGCCGCGCTCGGCATCGATGGCGCTTCGGAAACCGATGGCCTTGAAGTCACTTCGGTGAACCTCGGCGGGCCTTGGAGCCAAGGCCTGCTGGTGGTGCAGGACGGCCGCAAGCGCATGCCCGAGCAGACGCAAAACTTCAAATTCGTGCCTTGGACCGAGGTCACTCAAGCCCTGAAGCTGCCTTGATCCGGGCCGGTCATCAACCTGTCATCCCACTTTCATCCAATAGCTCAACGGCCGTCGCGCATCGACGGCCCGAGCGCTTCAGACAAGGAGTTTCACCATGCAGGCCACGCTCGAACACATGACGATCTGGGGGCTGATCAGCGACGCCAGTCTGTTGGTCAAGGCGGTCATGCTCACCCTGTTGCTGGCGTCGTTGCTCAGTTGGTACCTGATCATCCAGCGCGGTCGCGTGTTGCAGCAGCGCGAGCGGCAGATAAATGCCTTCGTGCAGCAGTTTCGCGGCGCTTCGGATCTGCAGCCGCTGTACCGGGAAACGGCAGGTAGCGAGAGCGGTGTGGAGCCGATTTTTCATGCAGGGCTTCGCGAATTCAGTCATCTCAATCAGCGTTCGGGCAACCCCGCCGACGTGGTGCTCGAAGGTGTGGAGCGCGCGTTGTATGTGGCGATCAGCGAACAGGAAGTGCAGCTGGAGAAAGGCTTGCAGTTTCTCGCCACCGTCGGCTCGGTCAGCCCTTACATCGGTCTGTTCGGCACAGTGTGGGGGATCATGAATTCCTTCCTAGGCTTGTCTCAGGTCCAGCAAGCGACGCTGTCGACCGTGGCGCCCGGCATCGCCGAAGCGCTGATCGCCACGGCCATCGGTTTGTTTGCGGCGATTCCGGCGGTGATTGCCTACAACCGGTTTTCCTCCCGCAGCCAGACCTTGCTCACCCGTTACTACGCCTTCGGCAATGAACTTCAGGTGCGTCTGCATCGCACATTGCACGGTGCGCCGTTGAACCTGGCCGCCGCAGCCTGAGAGGAGCGTGAAGATGCTGATCAAACCGCAACGCAAACACGGACCCAAGGCCGAAATGAACGTGGTGCCGTACATCGACGTGATGTTGGTGCTGCTGGTGATTTTCATGGTCACGGCGCCGATGCTGACCCAAGGTGTAAAGATCGAACTGCCCAAGGTCGCCAGTGAAGCCCTGGCCACTGACACACGTCAGCAAATCCTCACGTTGTCGGTGAAGGCCGAGGGTGGTTACTACTGGAATGTCGGCGGTGAACTCGACACTCAACACCAGACCGACAGTGCGGTGAGCCTTGACGACATGCGGGCGAAAGTGGCGCAAATCGTCGCCGAGCGCCACGACACTCAGGTCTACATTCGCGCCGACAAGGACGCCGGTTATGGCAGCGTGGTCGCGGCCATGGCGGCGTTGCAGCAGGGCGGAGTCAGCAACCTCGGGCTGGTGACCGAGGCCCCGCAATGACGGCGATGATCATGCACAGTCCTTCGATGACGTTGCTGCCCGGTGCTCGCAGCGGCTTCTGGCAGAACAGTCTGGCGGCGAGCCTGGCGGTGGCGTTGCACGCGGCCGTCCTCGCGTTGCTGGTGCACGGTTGGTCGCCGCAGAAGCCGCCCGTCGAACCGCCTTCTGTGCTGAGAACCCAACTGGTGATGTTGCCGCCGGCGCCGCAACCTGTGGCACCCGAACCGGCACCGGCGTTGGTCGAGCCGTCACCGCCCGAACCGATCGCTCCGGCCCCCGTCAAACCCGCCGTCGACCCACAGATCCAGGCGCAGAAACTCGAACAAGCTGCGTTGGCGCGCAAACGGGTCGAAGACAAAAAGCGCGAGCTTCAGGCCGAGCAACAACGCCAGCGCCTTGAGTCGGAAAAACGCACTCGCGAGGCTGAACAACAACGCCTCGCCGAGCAGCAAGTGCAACAGGCGCATCAAGCCGAACAGGCCCGGTTGAACGCCGAACGCGCTCGCCAGCAAGCGGCCCAGGTCGCCGCCAACAGTCGCCAGTACCTGCCCTTGAGCAAGGAAGCGCCGGACTACCCGCAACGGGCGCTGGACAAGAACATCGAAGGCGATTGCACCGTGGAATATACGGTCAACCCCCAAGGAAAGGTTGAGAATCCCAAGGTGCTCGACGGCTGTCATCCGCTGTTCATGCGTCCGTCGTTGGCGGCGGCCAACACCTTTCGTTATCAGCCGAAAGTCGTCGACGGCCAGGTGGTTTCGGTGCCGGCGGTGCGCAATACCTTTCATTATCGGATCAAGTGACTCGGTCAGTGGTGGTGACGAGGGCGCAGGCCCTCGCCACAGGACAGGACTACTCGATTGGATCGAGTTGATCCAGCGCCCGGTTCACGTTGAGTTCGCCCAGCATGATCACTTGGGCAATGCCCAGCAGGGTATTGCGACTCGGCCCGAGCGTACGGTCCGCCAGATCCATGGTCATGACATGGGCCGAGGCCAGTGATTCGCAAGCGTGTCCCAGCAGGTCTTCGGTGTTGATGTGTGGATCGAGGGTGTACATCGTGCTCGGTGTTCGTGGGGTGGCGTGGATGTCGGCGGCGGAGGGGGAAGCTTTCGGTGGGTTGGGTGTTGGTTTGATCATTGATGAAACTCCCGGGATGTAAATGAGGAGCCATCACCCCTCGCTACCAAACGATGGGTGGCAGCCATACGCAGGTTGGTAGACCGGTCCAGGAACCCGGCGCGTCCGAAGACGCCCCGCGCATGGCCACCATAAAGGAGCAGAGATGAAGCAGGTCTGCAAAAGGTGGCGCGATGCGCCTGGACAATCCGGGCTACCAAACCCGATCACTGATTTTCAGCGACCGACCAACGATAGAACCCGGGCCCAAGGCGCACAAGCCGGCGGATTCTGGCGTAACCGTAGGCAATGACGCAAGGCGCTGTAGCTTTCGCGAAGTAACCGGTGAGGCTTTTAAACACAGGCGTGTTTAACAGAACGAATCGATATCCAGCGTGTGCGGTGCACCGATGGTGTACCCATAGATCGAAGCCGTCAGCGCGTCCCCCTCCGGGTCTTCCGGCGCCATGGCGAACGGGTCTTTAACCTTGTTCTCAGGATGTGCCAACCAGCGCGCCACGTTAGCCTTCAGTTGTTCAGGTTGTTCCAGCAGCGACCCGTAAAGCGCGTGTGCGGTCACCCTCTCTTCACGCACGCGTTTCAAGCGATCGACTGTGATTGCAATCCTGCTTTTTTCCAGGCCAAGTGCTCGGATGTTGTTCTCCTGGGTGCGCACGTAGGCGTCGGACCGCGCCGGCAATCCACGTTCTATGTCACGTAACTGGGTGGTGACGCGTGCCAGCGAACCCGCGACCATTTCAAACTCTAGATCCGTAACCCGCGAACGTTTCTTCTCGTGCGCTGCCTGCCACCGCAGCAAAACCGCCCAACACGCCGGAACATACCCGTCGGCCATCAAATGATCCAAGACGTGGAAAATCTGCAGCAATGGCGACCGATGCGGCAACCCGTTTTTCTGCTGAAGCGCCAAACTGCACGCGGCATGTTGAGTGATGGTGTCACATCCCGGTTCCCACAGGATCGCGGACTTTTTCCCATCGCTAAATTCCACCGGCATGAAGTGCTGTAACTTGCCGTGGTGATCGTACGGCTGGCCCGTCCAGTTAGTGACGCCCGTAAAAAACACCGACAAACCTGCCGGCACGTTGAAAAACGTCAAAGCCAACCCCGTCGTAAAGACACCGGCTTTGGTGTCCGTCCACCTGCCCGGCACGCTCGGCACCGGGTCGTTGTGGTTGACGACGCGGTGATGCACCAAGTCCTCGGCGCCTTTGACGAAATTGGCATCGCCCGCTCGGGGGGCGCCGTAGGTGTAGAGCTGGAGGTTGAAGCCAAAACTTTGTTCTCGTCTCAGCATTTCCGAGAGCAGCAACGCCACTGCGCCTCCGAGACTGTGGCCACAGATAATGAGCTTTTGTCCTGTATAGAATTTATTCACGTACTTCACGACGAAGCTCTTTGCTTTTTGCGCGGCTTCGTAGAAGCCGCGATGCACTTTGCTGTCGGTGTCTTCGAACGGCACTTGAAATGCATCGGCATCGCGAATTCCATCCGCCATGAGTTCATAGGTGCCACGTACCGCAATCAGGATCAGTTCGTCATTGTGGGTAATGAAGGCCTGGGTGTCGGTCGATTCTGCGCCTTGCGTTCGGTCATCCAGAAAGTGAATGTTGGCAGGGTGTTCCTGTTCGACATCCTCATTAAGTCGGATGACCTCATAAAGGTCCGGATCGAAGGGCACGATCTCCAGACGCTTGGAGTACGGCACGTCCTCATACAGTGGATAGAAAGCGCTTTTTTGACCCGCATCGACACGCCACAACTCGTCAGCCTTGGCCAGCGCATCGCCGAACCAATTGCCCACGCTGGGTTGTATGGGAAAGGATACGGTCGTCGTTTTGACCGGGTGACCGTCGGGCTGCTGCCCGAAAGGGCAATAACTCAAAGTTGCCATCAGCGCGAGCTGGTAGAGATTCAGCGCACAAAACTCCGGGTCGGTCGACAGCATTGGGCGTAACGCACGCAGAGGCCGCACTTCAAGAACCGTGTGTTTAAGGGGCATCAGCGCAACACCAAGCCTCCCATGTTCACCCATGGTTCTCGCTCGGTTCGGGCTATGGGGATAATGACGATAGACCTCGGGCGGCAGGTGTGAAACATGCTTTACCAAGTGACGTACTTCTACCTGAAGGAACTCATCCGCGCAGGCTTGTGCCGGGTTTGTCCGGGTGCGGGTGGAATTTTGATTCAGATAGCGGGTTTGTTCGGCTCGGACTTGAAGTTCAGTGATTTTGAGTGGGTAGTTCGGTCTTGTTTGGGCTCGCACATAAACGATTTCCTCCCCTTCATATTTTTGGTCGAGAACCAACGCAATGGGTCCCGCGAAGTGGTTATTGATTTTACCCGTCCCTGTGATATCTAGATGCCCAGTATATTTCCGGCCTTCAGAATCCATTACTGAATAAGACAGCCCCGCGTACGGCTCGCCTGAACCGAATTCGTCGACCAGTTGGAAGCTGCTCCATTTACCTTGTACGGGGCATGTCAGTACGCTGCTGCTCAATGGAGATACCAGTTCTTTTTCCATAGACGTCATGTCCAAATCTCCTTATTCCGTGCAGCCGGGGTAAATAGTGCAGATACGGCCATCTGGCATTTTGAAAGTGCTGAAATCAGAATAATTTCCAAAACAGAAAGCATCCTGATCTTCAAAACTTTTCCCCATACAGCGCTTCCATCCGCCGGGCACTTGGACCCAGGTGTCACCCCAACCAGGCCTTTCCTCCGCAGCCAAGGTGATCTTCATTTTCACAGTTGTTCCCTGCAGCTGATCAAGGGTGTAAGCCGAAAATGGGTGACCTCGATCCCGTTTGCCGAGAGCATCAGTTGCTTTGCAATCGAGAAGTTTTACGATGCGTCGTTTCGGTCCCATTGTGCGGAACAGCCACTCGCATTGACCGTAAAAGCTGCTTTCACCTGCTTCGTTAAAGGTGTTTTTGTACTTTTCCTCCAGTTCACTGCGGATGACGACCGTGGCGAAATCTTCGCCGAAGTCCCAGCTTGAGTTGCCATATTTGGAATGTATGTCCAGCTTGATGCGGTGGATCACCAACTTGCATCCACTGACCATTCTGTAAATAGCGATCTCGGAGTTTCGGACATAACTTTTACGCAATATCGGGTTGTGAACGACGGCTGTGTTTCTTCCCCCCGGCACGGTGCAGGTTTCGCCATCGACCGGTACGTATTCCGCAATTGCCTGATATACAAAATTATTGGGTAAATCAGCGGTGAAGGTAAAAGTGTCCGGCTGGCTCTTGGCACAGCCGTTGGTTAATGCGATGCCGCAACTTAATGCGGAGAGTTTCAGCAGGAACTTGAGTCGCGAGGAAATAATTGCCATGTGATTAATGCCCTTGTTCCGTGCAGTCGGGGTAAATAGTACAGATGCGCCCATCTACCATTTTGAAGGTGCTGAAATTTTTGTGATTTCCAAAACAGAAGGCGTACTGATCTTCAAAGTTATCGCCCATACAGCGCTTCCAGCCGTCAGGAACCTTGACCCAGGTGTCCCCAATGGCAGGTCGCTCTACGTCGGCCAACGTGATCTTCATTTTCACGGTCTTGCCCGGAAGTTGATCGAGGGTGTAAGCCGAAAATGGACGGCCACGTTTAAGCTCTCCCTGTTCATCAGTTGCTTTACAGTCGAGGATTTTAACGATGCGTCGCTGAGCTCCCGCTGTGCGAAACAGCCACTGGCACTGACCGTAAAAGACACTTTCACCCGCTTCACTAAAAGTGCCTTTCGATTGCTCCTTCAATTCCTGGCGAATGACGACCATGGCGCTTTCCCTGCCAAAATCCCCTCGGTCTTTTCCATACGCCGAGTTGATCTCCAGCTCAATGCGTCTGGCGATTAACGGGCAACCCTTGCGTGTTATCCGAATCTCTATTTCGGAATCTGGTTTGTATTCTTTTCGCCATTGGTCATTGAAAACCGGCGCCAAGTTGTCCTTTGTTGCAACAGTGCAGGCCTCACCTTCGGCGGGTACGTAGTAAACCGCTGCGACGTATGCAAAATCGGGTGGTAAATCGGCGGTGAACGTAAATGTATTGGGCTGGTTCTTGGCGCAGCCTGTGAATAATGCGATGCAGCAAAACAAAGAAGAAAATTTCAGCAGTTGTTTCTGCCGAGGAGAAATGATTGGCATGTGATTAATGTCCTTGTTGCGTGCACTCGGGGTAAATAGTGCAGACGCGCCCATCCACTGTTTGAAGGTGCTGAAGTCGGTGTAGTTGCTATCGTAATAACCACCCGTTCTTCGGTCCTACCAAGACAACGCGCGTGCAATCTGATCCGCCTCTATTTCGGATTGATCCCCGTGCACGATGGGAGCTCGCAATATTGATCGTCGGTCCTTGCGATCCACGATCCAGAACGTCATTTTTGTGGGGGTTGGCAGCAGAGAGTCGGTTACTGGCGCCTTGTCGGCAGCCACTTTCTCGTCATCCAGCTTCGTTACATCGAACTCCCATTTGCGGCCGATTCCCCGTTGTTTTCCTTTCTTGGCTGATTTGGGTGAAAACGCTGTCTTGCGCACGTCTCCCGCTCGCAGTCGTAACTTTTTTTCCATGAAGGCTCGCATGACGGACTCCATCTCAACATCCGTTGAAGGATCCAATCCCACTGTCAGCCCGAGTCTCGCTCGCGTTGACAAGTTTTCGTAGGAGAAACGACCCGCGCCGGTCACTCTCAGGCGGTGGTTGCCCACTCGCCAAGGCAATTGGACGTCATCCAACCAACTGATCAATGCGTTCTCGTTATCCGTTATTCCCCAGCCCAGTCCTGCATTGTCCTCTTGCCATTCCATCAGAGTCCGGTTCAGAGCGATGGCTTCGGCATCCCTGCCTTGGCGATAGGCGATATCTGCCGCGTAATCCAGCGTCGTCTCGATGTACGCCCCAAGGATCGAGATATGGTCCCGGGCAAGCAGGGCCAACTCCAGCGAGCGGCGGGCGGCGATTAAATCACCCCGGCGATACTGTGCCACCCCAATGTAGGTGTTGAGACGGGCAATTTCCTCGGGGAAAAAGGCATCGGGCAGTGCTTTTTCTGCCAGTTCGGCGGCCTTCGACTTACCACCAGGAGCCGCCCAGTACGAATCCATCTCCCGATTCTGCTCAGCCATCGTGCGCTCGCGAAACAGCAATGGCGCACTGTTCCATTTCAGCGCCGCGAAGAGTTGACGTACCTGCTCCGCTGCCTGTTCCTTTTCTGGCGATTGCAAATTCACATTGATGTCCATCATCCAGTCGCCGTTCAGTGCTTTCCAGTGGACAGCGACACAGTGTTCGCCCTTACATCCTTCAGCCTTCTCGACCTTGATAGACGTCGCATCGGCAAAGGGTAGATCGGGCATTGCCCGAACCATCTCCGTTGCAATGGGCACTTCCCGGTAGGACTCGAGAAACTCCTTACGTTGCGCCACGTTCATGGCGCGTAGTTTTTCTTTATAAGAAAGTGATATGTCCGCGCTGAGATTGCTGCCTGCCGATACATGCGTATAAAGCACACGCATGCCGACACCCCGACTATCTACCGGTTCGAACGCCATTAGCTTCCACTGCCCCAACATCAGAGGCATCTCGAAGTCAGCCAGCTCATAACGCAGTCGCGGTTCTTCCGGCGCTAGACGCCATGACTCAGGGTAGGGGTTGGCGACTGCATAGAGCTTTTCCTGAAGACGCATGACCTTCGCTCTGTCTCCCGCCATCATGCTCGCCTCGATTGCGAGGCTGAGCATCTTCATGCTGCGGGGATCGCGACTACCTGTTTGTCCGGCAGATGCTGATTTTGCGTCCCAACGAGCAATCTGCTCTTCGGCGGCGTCCAGGGCCTCGACATATTTCCCTTGTATCTGCAGGAGAACGACGAGCAAGTACCCGGCTTCAAACTCCGGGCCATCGAGGTCTTCACTCGCGTGGGCCGCCTTCATAGCCGCTCGAGCCTTGACCGTGGCCTGTTCCCACAATGCCTCGTTGCTCAGACGTTGCGCCTCGAGCATTAGCTCCTCAGCGTTTGGTGGTAGATCCTTAGAGCTAGCCTTCGGTGCAGCCCACGCGATGGCGCTACTCGAAAGCAAGACTGCGGCACTCAAGGAAAAAATCAGTTTTCGCATCGAACTCTCCATGTTTGTTTGTCTTAAACCCACAGTTGTAGTACCTGCTATCCGCTTCATATCGGCCCATCTCCCTTCCAAAAATCGACCAACAACCTCACCCGTTCAAAGTGCTCCGCCGGATTCTCATCGCCCCGCACCTCCCACTCCGGGGGCAAAGTAAAACCCGGCGCTTGCAAACTCTGAATCAACAGAAATTCCAGTTGCTCTGGCTCCAACCAGCCCCACGTGTCTGCCAGCGCTAAACGCTCACGCAACCACGCATCAGGGTCATGCTCTTCGGCGAGATTGACGTAGGCCTCAACATGCTCGGCCAGCAAATAACGATGGGCGTTGAGCCGGCGAATTTCCGAGGCCTGCGGCTGGGGCAGGGGTGTGCGCAACCAGAGCGGCTGGTCCGGCACGGGGTACGTTCCGGGGATAGGATTGTGAGCTGTGTTCCAGGCAGCGCCGTCCCAGTAGCAGACGCTGATCGCCGGCCCAAGAAAGGCTGGATATTCTTCAGGCCGCAGGTGTTTCAGCGCGCGACTCAACACTCGGTTGTCGTGAAAGCGATACAGCGCCTGATAGGGACGCGTCCCGACAATCAATCGCTGTTGCCAGTGATTGACCAACCCGCGTAACGCACCTTTTTCAACGCTCGCGAGCCAGCCCCAGTTGCGTTCGGGATGATCCAGCAGTTCGTCGAGGCGCCGGTCGCCGGACTGTTCCAGGGTGAAGATGAACGGACCGGCATCGGCCAGGTTCGCGAGGGTCGTTGCGTTGTAGACGCTCAGGTAGTGGTCGTGTCCGCTGGACTTCAACAACAGCTGACGGGTTTCACGCTCGTTCTGCGAGTCCAGCACCAGGCACAGTTCGCGGCCCAGGCGGCGCTGTTCGTTCATCCATTGGCGGGGGAGTGTGTGGCTCATGCGGCAGCTCCTTCCGTTGGGCAGAAGCCATCACGACACGCTTCGCAAAGGGGGCAGAGGTCCGCCGCCAACGCGTTGCTTGCCGCCATCAGTGCGGGCTGGGACGACGCGAGCATGGGCGGCAATTCAGGTGGCACGGACAAGCCATCGACTGAGCGCGGCATTGCTATCGAGGCGGCTGGCGCGCGCATCGGAGCGCCACCGATCTGGAGTTCGCTGCTGCCGAAAATTCCGCCGCCGCCTACCTGTAAATGTTCTCCACCGGCTTCGATCGAGAACTGGGTCCTGGCCTTCAGAATGATCAGATCGGCTTCAATAACAACCGCCCGGCCAGCGCTGAGTGCCTGGGTTTGATCTACGTGAGTGTGGCTGTTGCCGGCAACTTGCAGGTAATCGTTGGCCTTGAGCTGTGTGTGCCGATCACCGCCGGTGGTGCGGTGTTCCGTGGCATGCAGCACGGTAACGCTGTCGCCCTTGACGGTGGTGCGCAGCTCGTTGCCGACCTCCAGGCGGCTGTCGTTTTCTATCCGTTGTTCCATGTCCCGCTGGGCGCGCAGGTAAATCAATTCCTGACCGGCGCGGTCTTCAATGTGCAGTTCGCTGAACCCCGTGCTGTCTGGCGAGCTGCGGGAGCGGAATACGCTGCGGGTTTTGTTGGCGGGTAATTCGTAGGGCACCGGGTTGGCGCTATTGTGCAGGCAGCCGCTGATCTCGGGATGGTCGGGGTCGCCGTCCTGAAAACTGACCTGGACCTCCATGCCGACTCTCGGCAAGGCGACCCCGCCAAAGGCGTTGCCGGCCAGGAGGGAGGAGACACGCAGCCAGCAACTGCTTTTATCGTCGTAGCGACCTTCGCGATCCCAGAAGAATTGCACCTTGACCCGACCGAAGTCGTCGCAGTGGATTTCCTCGCCTTTGGGGCCTGTGACCACGGCGCTTTGAACGCCGGCGATTCGTGGTTTGTCGTGGGTCAGCGGCGAGCGGTAGATCACGTCCCAAGGCGTGGCGAGGAACTGGTTGCGATAACCCTGAAAGCCGTTGTCATCGCCGGTGCCGGTGTAGGCCGCGTACTGTTGCAAGACTTGCGGTTGTGCACCTTCATGCTCGATTTCGGTCAGCAACCACAGGTCGTTCCATTCTTCGTCCGGGTGTTCGGCCAGCGGCAGGAAATGCCCGCAGAGCAGCATCGGTTGATCGCTCTTACCCCGTGCCACCCGGCACGCGGCGCCGTGACGTTCCTGTTCGCGTCGACTCAACAGCTTGCCGCGATCTCCCTGGGTAAAACGACCGGGGTACTGGTAATCCTCCAGATCCGTTTCAGTCCCGGACCTATCGGACCTGCTCTCGGCCTCCAGCAAGATGCGCGCTTTTTTGAAGTCGTAATCGCGGCGAGTGGTGCGGTGGGTGCCAACTCGCACTTGCACGTCAAAGTGCTTGATCACCGGTGTGTCGGCGACCAGGCCGTTGTCGTGTCTAAAGCGTGTCGGACGCTCGAGCCGGGGAAACACTGTCTGGTCGTCGCCGAACACCATCACATGTTTTTCGCGGCTGTGCTGGAAGTGGTAGTGCAGGCCTTCTTCCTGGCAGAGTCGCTCTATGAACGCTCTGTCGGACTCTTTGTACTGAACGCAGTACTCACGATCCGGGTAAGCGCTGCCCAGTTGAAACTGGTGGAAGTCACGATGGATGCCGTGGCCGTCGAGCACCTGCGCGATGATTTGCGGGACGGTCATCTGTTGGAAAATACGGCAATTGGTGCGGTGGTCCAGGTACGCCAGCCTGGGCGCCAGCGTCACGCTGTAGCGGGTCAGGCCATGACCGAGACTGCCTTTGACCACGCCATGAATTTGCCCGTGAATGCCGTCGCCGGAACCGTTGAAAGCGAGAAAGGCTTGTTTGTGCAGCAGCTCATTCTGGTCCAGGTCTCGCCTGCCGCTGACCAGCTCGATCTCAAAGGCGAAAGGCTGGCTGATGAGCTCTTTGCCGGTGAACCTGAGCACCTGAAGGTCATGTTGAATGTCGTTGATCGCAAGGCTGAAACGGGCACGAGGGTTTGCATTAACCATCCAGGTTTCCTTTTCCTGTGACGTGGCACAGGCTCCGGGACGTTGATGCAACGTGCGTAAATGACCTTCCCTGGTCAGATCACAATAGAACGTCCCGTAGCCGGGTTCTGTGCGAGGCTATCAAGGGGGCTTGGGAATTGATGTCAGACGGTTCCTAAACTGGCGTTACATGTCTGACAGACATGTTCGACGCCAGGGAATGTTCGCGTTCGCTGCGATACTATGAGGACTCAATGTACGGCTCAGTCATCAGAACAGGGCCGAAACATCGGCCACTGGAAAGCACCGAATCATGCAAGACCGTACCTATCAATTGCTGGAAGTCGCTAACGGCAAACCGATCAAGCTCTGGACCGAAGGCGTTCCGGTAGAAAACGAAGCCCGGCAACAGTTGATCAACACCGCGAAGATGCCGTTTATCTTCAAACACCTGGCGGTGATGCCCGACGTGCACCTGGGCAAGGGCTCGACCATCGGCAGTGTGATTCCTACCGTGGGGGCGATCATCCCGGCCGCTGTCGGGGTGGATATTGGCTGCGGCATGATCGCCGCGCGCACGTCGCTGACCGCCGCTGATCTGCCGGATAACCTGCATGGTTTGCGGTGCGCGATCGAGAAGGCGGTTCCCCATGGGCGCACCGTCGGTCGTGGCGTTCGGGACACCGGTGCCTGGGGCAGCGTTCCCAGAGAGGCCGATCAAGCCTGGGCTGCCTTGAACCCACGGTTCAAGGCGATCACCGACAAGTACCCGAAACTCGCCAGCACCAACAATCGCGGGCACCTGGGCACGTTGGGCAGCGGTAATCATTTCATTGAGGTATGCCTGGATGAAGCCAACCGGGTCTGGTTCATGCTGCACAGCGGTTCACGCGGGGTTGGCAACGCCATTGGCAACCTGTTCATTCAACTGGCTCAGAGCGACATGCGCCAGCACATCGCCAATCTGCCGGACCGTGACCTGGCCTACTTCAAAGAAGGCAGTCGGCATTTTGATGATTACGTTGAAACCGTCGGTTGGGCTCAGGATTTCGCCCGGCAGAACCGCGCGCTGATGATGCAATCGGTGATTCAGGCGACACGGAAGGTGATCAGCAAGCCGTTCGACGTCGCCCTGGAGGCGGTGAACTGCCACCACAACTACGTGCAGAAAGAGCGGCATTTTGGTCAGGATGTTCTGGTGACCCGCAAAGGTGCGGTGTCGGCGCAGAAGGGTGAGCTTGGCATCATTCCAGGATCGATGGGGGCGAAAAGTTTCATCGTTCGCGGGCTCGGCAACGAGCAATCGTTCTGCTCCTGTAGCCACGGCGCTGGCCGCACCATGAGCCGTACCAAAGCGAAAAGCCTGTTCACCGTCGAAGATCAGATCCGCGCCACCGCCCACGTCGAGTGCCGAAAGGATGCGGCGGTGATCGATGAAATACCGATGGCCTACAAAAACATCGACCACGTGATGCACGCCCAGCGCGAACTGGTGGAAGTGCTGCATACCTTGCGTCAGGTGGTATGCGTGAAGGGGTAGCCGACCGCTAGCGGTACTTGATCACGATCCCTTTGAGTTTGCGCCCCTCGATGGTTCTTACATCGCGAGCCCAGAGCGGCCCATTGACATAGGCGCCCATGGCGGACGAAAGGGGCGCGTCATGAACAGGCATGGCGGATTTCCTCCGAAGGGGGCCGCGGCGAGGCGGGGTGGCCTGTTGACGGTAGCAGACGGCCCGGGGGGTTCCAGAACGCCCGACTTTTTCAGGTTGGGCGTTTGCTTGCCTGAAAAGTCACTGATCCTTCTCGCAATTGACCATCCATGACACACCAAACCGATCGACCAGCATCCCGAAACGTGCGGCCCAGAAGGTCGCTTCCAGAGGCATTTGCACGCTGCCGTCTTCCGCCAGCGCATTGAAGACGCGCTCCGCCTCGGCAATGCTGTCGACATTCAGCGAGACCGAACAGCCGGCCATGTCATCCGTGGGGCGATCAGGGGTGGTATCCGACCCCATGATCGCCTGGTCGCCCACCGACAGACGGGTATGAATGATCAGGTTGTGCAGGTCTGCCGGAAAGTGCTCGCGCGCCGGGCTTTCGCCGAAGGTCATCATCATTTCGAGCTGGCCTTGCAGGACCTGGGCATAGAAGGTGAACGCGGCTTTACAGTCGCCGTTGAAGATGAGGTAGGGATTGATTTTCATGTTTTACTCCCGGTGATAAAGGAGACAGAGGGAGGCGCTATACACCTGCGGCTCTGCAATGGTTGGGCTCCATCAGCAAAGCGTTAGAGGTGGTAATTCGCAACATTCGTTTAGATGTTTTTCCTATTGGGCCGACGCGGCTTATGGCTTTGCGCAACTGCGCTTTCAGGCCACTGCGCGTGGCGCCGAGGGACGCAGCAAACGTTCAATGGCCCCGCCCACGAGATTTTCCAGCATCTCGACCCGCTCATGTTCCTCCAGCGCCTGGTGCGCCAGCCAGCTCGGCGCGCTGTTGAGAAGATTGGCGATAGCATGTGCGGCGGCACGTTGCGCCTGTTCGCTGAGGCGGGCGCGGGTGCCGAGCATCAGCAGTAATTTGCGTTCGTACTGTTCGCGCAACTGCTGAACGCGCGCCTGTTGCTCTTCATTCAGGCAACCGCTGTCGCGTTCTGCCAGGCGGAAATGCCAGGGCATTTCCTGATGCAGATTCAGGTGTGCGCGGATCAGGTTTTGCAGTTTGTCGCGTTTCGCTGAAGCTTTTTGATCGATACGCCCCAGCGTCGACAGCAGTTCTTCATAGAACTCCTCGATCAGGTCGAGCAGCAAGTGCTGCTTGCTGGGGTAATGGTGATACAACGAGCCCGGGGCGAGCCCCAGGCAGGTCGCGAGCTCACGCATGCCGACCTGCCCGAACCCCTTGCTGGCAAACAGCTCCAGCACCTTGTCCCGGTACTCGGCGAAACGTGAGCAACGCTCAGGCATAGGCATGGAAGCCGCGCCCCGTTTTACGTCCCAGGTAGCCGGCGGCGACCATTTCCTTGAGCAGTGGCGCGGGACGGTATTTGCTGTCGTTGAAACCGTCGTAGAAGGCTTCGAGAATCGCCAGTACGGTGTCCAGGCCGATCAGGTCCGCCAGTGCCAGCGGGCCGATCGGCTGGTTGCAACCCAGGCGCATGCCGGCGTCGATGTCCTCGGCACTGGCCAGGCCTTCCTGAAACACCAGGATCGCTTCGTTGATCATCGGCACCAGAATCCGGTTGACCACAAAACCCGGACGATTGCCTGCGGTGATCGCGGTTTTGCCCAGGGTCGTGGCCATGTCCAGCGCCAGCGCGTGGGTCGCGTCGCTGGTTTGCAGGCCACGAATCACTTCGATCAGGCCCATGACCGGCACCGGGTTGAAGAAATGCAGGCCAATGAAACGCTCAGGCTGGCTGACACTGGCGGCGAGCTGGGTGATGGACAGCGACGACGTGTTGGAGGCGATGACACACTCGGTACTGACCTGCGCGGCGATCTGTTGCAGCACACGCAGTTTCAGATCAAGGTTTTCGGTGGCGGCTTCGATCACCAGTTGCACGTTCTGCAAACTAGCGTAATCGGTGCTGGTGCGGATCTTGTCGAGGGCGGCGAGCTTTTGCTCCTGGGTCAGCGTGTCTTTGCTGACCTGCCTGTCGAGATTTTTACCGACGGTCGCGAGTGCCTTTTGCAAAGCGCTCTCGGAGATGTCGATCAAGGTCACATTGAAACCCGCCAGGGCACAGACTTGCGCGATGCCGTTGCCCATGGTGCCAGCGCCGATCACGCCGATGTTTTGCAGATTCATGTCACACGTCCTTCCGGTCAAACCCTGCGATACCTTGGCCGAGGCAACGGCCGAAGGCGTACTATTGGCCGCGAGTCTAGAACCGGCGGGGCGGTTGTCCTATGCCGAAACTGTTCAACGGTGCTGGTGTTTTTTGCCATTCGGGTAATTGGGGAGCGAAGCGTTCAGATGCGGGAAAAGGACTCGGTGGCCGCCTACTTTGTGCAGGCGATGATCCATGGGCTGGGGGACGACCCGCAGCGACGGCGGGCTGCGCTGGAGCAGGCAGGCATCGATCCGGCGTTGATCGAACAGCCCGTGGCGCGGGTGCCGGCCAGTGCGTTCGCCGCACTCTGGCTGATCCAGATCCGCGAGCTCGACGACGAGTTCTTCCGGCTCGACTCCCACGGGATGCCGCCGGGCAGCTTCGCGCTGATATGCCGCGCCTTGATTCAGGAGCCCGATCTGCACAAAGCCCTGCGCCAGTGCCTGAGCAACTTTGCGCTGTTCCTTCGCGACTTTCGCGGCACGCTGGCGGTGCGCGGCAAACGTGCGGTCATCAGCCTGGATACCTGCGCGCAAAACGATGATGTGGCGCGTTTGGGCGAAGAGACGTTTCTGGTGCTGATGATCAGCCTGCTGTGCTGGCTGGGCGGTCGGCGCATCCCCATCGATCGTGCGGATTTTCGTCATGAACGCGTGGCCCTCAGCGATGATCGTTTGCTCTGGGGCCCCAACCTGACTTTCGGCGCCGAGCGCACCGAAATCGAATTCGCCAGCCACTACCTGCGCCTGCCGGTGGTTCAGGACCTCGCCTCCCTGAAAGTGTTTCTGCGTACCGCGCCGCAATGGCTGGTGATCCGCTTCCGCAACCAGCATGGCCTGGCGTCGCAGGTTCATCAGCGTTTGCGCCACAGTCATTACAGCCAGTGGCCGACCCTGCAAGCCTTCGCCCTGGAACAACACCTCAGCCCCAGCACCTTTCGTCGCAAGCTGGAGCGTGAAGGGTGTTCGTATCAGGAGATCAAGGACGAAGTGCGACGCGGCGTGGCGTTTGAACAGTTGCGTCAGAGCAAGGCCAGCATTGGTGACATTGCCGAACAACTGGGTTTTCAGGAGCCGAGTGCGTTTCATCGGGCGTTCAAGAAGTGGACGGGGGAGAGTCCGGGGCGGTATCGGGCGCGGTTTCAGGAGCACATGACGTCGGATCTGGATTGAGTTTTTGTCCAGTTTTTCTTTGTTAAATGTAGGAGGATTTTCGGCTTGTAGTCCCGCTTGTAGTCCCGACATTTCTTGTGACGAGCCTCCATTTTCAATGGATGACACAGGCTGTTGCAGTGCTGTATTTATTTGCTCCAGTTCGAACTTTTCAATGGATTGGAAATGGCATGGATGGCTTGGTCAAGGAAGTGATTCCATTACTTCAGTATTTGCTCCCGGGTTTTTTGGCAGCCTGGATTTTTTACTCGCTGACGGCGTTCAAACGGCCGGACACCTTTGGGCAGATCGTCCAGGCGTTGATTTTTACGTTTGTGATTCAGTCGCTGGTTGTCGGTTTGGGAGCGTTGCTGCTTTTAACGGGGGAGCGTTTTTTCTCAGTCGGCGCGTGGGACAGGAAATCGGAGGCTCTGTGGTCTGCTGTGATAGCGGTGCTGTTGGGCTTTCTATCCTGTCACATCGCTAGCAGCGACAAGCTTCACGCTTTACTGCGGAAGCTGAAAATCACCACGCAATCTTCATATCCTTGCGAGTGGTACAGCGCTTTTTTATCGCGGAAAAGATATGTAGTGCTGCATTTGGTAGATGGCAAACGCCTGTTTGGCTGGCCAACAGAATGGCCGTCGCAACCTGCACGAGGACAATTCGTTCTCGAGTACCCTAGCTGGATTGATGGTGCAAACAAACCGTTTCACACCGGGATCGAAGTCATTGTTATTGATGTTTCAAAGGTACAGTGGGTCGAGTTCACAAAAACAACAGGGTGATTAAATGACAAGCAAAGCACCGCAAGAAATGCCGGCTGAACTTCGGCGGTTAATGGAGGAGTGGCACAATGGTGGCCCTCCACCCCCCGGGCTGGTTATTCCCCTCGGTCCTCCACCTTCAAGAAGACCCTTCGAGAAACCACGCAAGCGCAGCAGATAAACATGCCTGCGAGCCTCTCCCGCATCACCTCCTTGCTCGACCAGGCCAGACGCGCCTTGCTCCTTGTCTGGGGAACCTCTCGCGGGTTGTTTCTGGGCCTGGTACTGGCCACCCTGATCGCTGGCATGCTCCCCGCGCTGGCCGCCTGGCTGGGCCAGCGCATCGTCGATGCCGTGGTGTTCGCCATGCAGTTGCATGCGCAGCAGGGCAGCGCGCCATTATGGCCGGTCGTGCGTTACGTGCTGTTTGAAGCCGGTGTGCTTGCTTTGCTGTCCGGGGCGCAACGGGCGCTGTCAGTGCAGCAGTCGTTGTTGCGGGTGCAGTTGGGGCAAAAGGTCAACACAATGATTCTGGAGAAAGCCCAGACGTTGTCGTTGGTGCAGTTCGAAAATTCGGAGTTCTACGACAAGCTGGTTCGGGTGCGGCGCGAGGCGTCGACCCGGCCGCTGGCGCTGGTGATGAAGTCGCTGGGGCTGATCCAGAACCTGATCGTGCTGATCAGCTTCGGCGTGTTGCTGGTGCATTTTTCGCCGTGGGCGCTGGTGCTGTTGGTGGTCGGCGCACTGCCGGTATTTTTTGCCGAAGCGCATTTCTCCGGTGACGCTTTCAGGCTGTTCACCCGCCGTGCGCCGGAGAGTCGGCAGCAGAACTACATCGAGACGCTGCTCTCCCACGAGGCGTACATCAAGGAGGTCAAGCTGTTCGGTTTCGCGCCGCTGCTGTTGAAGCGGTATCGCGAGACGTTCGCGCGACTCTACGCCGAGGACCGCCGGTTGACCTTGCGCCGGGATGGCTGGGGTTTTGTGCTGGGGTTGCTGGGCACGGGGGCGTTTTACCTGGCTTACGCGTGGGTGGTGGTCGACACCGTTCACGGCAGTATCAGCCTCGGCCAGATGACCATGTACCTGGTGCTGTTCAAGCAAGGGCAGACCGCGGTGAGCAGCAGCTTGAGCGCCATCAGCGGTCTTTACGAAGATGGCCTGTACCTGTCGAGTCTTTATGAATACCTGGCTGAACCCGTCGTCGTGGATACCGGGCATCTCACCGAGGGTGCACTGCCCGGCGATGGTTTGCGGTTCGAGAACGTCGGGTTCTGTTATCCGGGCGCGAGCCGCCCTGCGCTGGAGGGCATCGATCTGCACCTCGTGCCGGGGCACAGTGTGGCGCTGGTGGGGGAGAACGGTTCAGGCAAGACCACGCTGATCAAGTTGCTGACCCGTCTGTACCGTCCCGATAAGGGCCGAATTCTACTGGACGGCAGCGATTTGCAGGCGTGGGAAGAAGGTGCACTGCGTCGGCGTATTGGTGTGATTTTTCAGGATTACATCCGTTACCAGTTCTCCGTGGGCGAGAACATTGGCGTCGGTGATACGTTGGCGTTCAACGATGAACAACGTTGGCAGGCGGCCGCCGCCGAGGGCATGGCTGCGCCTTTCATCGAGCGTCTGGATCGCGGCTATGCCACGCAATTGGGCCGCTGGTTTGCGGGGGGCCAGGAATTGTCCGGCGGGCAATGGCAGAAGATCGCCTTGTCCCGCGCTTACATGCGCCGTGATGCCGACATACTGATTCTGGATGAGCCGACTTCAGCCCTCGATCCGGCGGCGGAGGCGGCGGTGTTCGAACATTTCAGCGAGCACACCGAAGGTCGCATGACGCTGCTGATTTCCCACCGGTTTTCCAGCGTGCGCAACGCCGACCACATCATCGTGCTGGATCAGGGTGCGATCCTCGAGCGCGGCGACCATGACAGTCTGGTGGCGGCGGGCGGGCGTTATGCGCAGTTGTTCAAGCTGCAGGCGCAAGGTTATCGATAGTCTTCAGGAATCCTGAGTACCGCGAGTCAGCGCCGGCCCGGCCATCTGCGGCGGCTTTGCCTTCATCAAGCCTTCAAGTGCCTGGCGATACTGGGTGCCGCCCAGGCTCATGCTGTTGTTGTGCGTACCGCCCGGCACCAGCAGCAGGCGTTTGGGTTCGCTGGCAGCATTGAACAACTGCTGGCTGAATCGCGAGGGCATGAACGCGTCGGCCAGGCCATGGACCACCAGCAGCGGCATATCGATGTCGACGATCTTGTCGATGGAATCGAATTTCTGCGAAAGCAACCAGCGCACGGGCAGCCATTTCACCGGCAGGTTGCTTTCGGCCACCTGCGCCACGGCATCGCCCAGCGACGTGAAGGTGGACTCGATGACCAGACCGCGCACCGGAACGGCGGCGTGGTCTTTTTTCGCCTGTGCGGCAAGGTCAGCCGCCAGGTCGATGGCCACGGCACCGCCGAGGGAGTGGCCGTAGATCAGGCGCTTGCCGGCGTCGGGTTGCATCGTCTTGAAGCGCTCCCAGGCGGCTCGGGCGTCTTCATACACGCTGGCCTCCGATGGCAGGTCCCCCTTGCTCTGACCAAACCCACGGTAATCGATGGCCAGCACTGAATAGCCCATGGCGCGCAATTGCTCGATACGGAACGCCTGCCCCGTCAGATTCCAGCGCACGCCATGCAGATAGAGGATCGACGGTGCATCCCGCCGCGCGGCGGGCCACCACCAGGCATGCAGGTTTTGCCCGCCTTTGAAGCTTGCGGACTTGATGTCGAACTCCTGAACGTCCTTTGGCAAGCCGCGATACCAGCCAGCGGTGCCCGGTTCGATACGAAACAGCAGCTCGCGTTCGGTGTGCTCAAGCACCCCGCAACTCACGGGCAGACCGACAATCAGCCCGGCCATGCACAGCAAGGGCAGCCAGCGTCGGCGAAGACGAGTGAGCACGGAGGAGGCCATTGGGTGGTCCATCGGTAAAAAACTGAAGTTCGTTTTTTAACAGAAGCGCAGCGGGGGCGGGAATAATTTCGACAGTCGTTCACGGCCCCCTGTGGCAGATCAATCCACCCGCAACACAATCTTGCCAATGTGATCGCCACCTTCCATCCGCGCATGAGCCTGTGCTGCATCAGCCAGTGGATAGACCTTGTCGATCATCGGCAGACAACGCCCGGCAGCCAATACCGGCCAGACGTACTCGCGCAGTTGCTCGGCGATCGAGGCTTTTTCTTCGCGGGTCCGCGAGCGCATCAGTGAGCCGGTGATCGTCGCGCGTTTGCTCATGATCGCCATCAGGTCGACGTCTTTGGCGTGGGCGCCGCCGAGAAAGCCCAGCATCACCAGTCGACCCTCCATGCCCAGCGCCGCGATGTTCGAGTTCAGGTACGAGCCGCCCATGATGTCGAGAATCACATTGACGCCCTTGCCGGCGGTTTTTTCCTGAATCACCTGGACGAAATCCTGGTCGCGGTAGTTGATCGCCTCCGCGCCCAGCTTGCGGATCGCCGCGCACTTTTCCTCACTGCCTGCCGTGGCGAATGCCTTGACGCCGAACTCGCGACACAACATCAAGGCCGTCGTGCCGATGCCGCTGGTGCCGCCGTGAATCAATGCTCGCTGGCCTTTGCTGGCGCCACCCATGTCGAACAGATTCGCCCACACCGTGAAGAACGTTTCCGGGACCGCCGCCGCTTGCACCCAATCCATGCCTTGAGGGATCGGCAATGTCTGGCTGGCCGGTGCGACGCAGTATTGTGCGTAGCCGCCGCCATTGGTCAGCGCGCAGACGTTGTCGCCGACGATGAATTCGCTCACGTCTTTACCGACTGCAACCACTTCGCCGGCCACTTCCAGGCCAGGGATCGGGCTCATGCCGGGTTTCATCGGGTACTTGCCGGCCCGTTGGATCACGTCGGGGCGATTGACCCCGGCGGCATGCACGCGAATCAGCACTTCGCCCACACCGGCGGTGGGGACCGCTTCCTGGCGCGGCTTCAACACCTCGGGCCCGCCGGGTTCGGTGATTTCAATCAGGGTCATGGTTTGGGGCAGATTCATGGGCGCGTCCTGTCTGGAGGTGTTCAGTAAATGGGACCACTTCGAGGTGGCAGTGACTCAGTTCAATGCCGATTGCAGCCGATCGTGGCGGTTCAGCAGGCGCATGCCCGGTTCCAGCAGCAGCGCCACGACAATGGCTCCCGCCGCGATGATGAACAACAACCCGTGATGCCCGCCGCTGGCGTTGAACAATGCTGAATAGGCAAACCCGGCAATTGCCTGGAATGTAGCAAACGACACGGTGGCGCGACTCCAGGCAATTTGCTGCGGGTGATGGTGCGGGATCAGTTCGTGAACCCGGGCCAGTGCCAGCGGAACGATGCCCGGCGGGAACGAGCCGAGGATCACTGCCAGCAAGGCCAGGGCGGTGAATGAGCTGGAAATCGACAGCAGACCCACGGCAAGCGCCTGTACCACCAGCACCAGGCGAATGCTCAACCGTGCGCCCAGTTTGTCGGCCAGGAAACCGTAGCTCACCGGACCGATAATCGCGCCGATACCGTACATCACCCAAATCAGCGCACCCACATGCGACCCGGCACCGAGCCCGCGAGCGACATAATCCACCAGAAACACCATGGCGGGTACGAGGCCGGCCGCCATGAATGCGTACTGGGCAAACAACAGATAAACCCGTGGATCGGTCGGCGCACTGAATTCTTCGTCAGACGGCATGACAGTTGCCGGATGCGCAGCTGACGGCCAACCGAACCAGCTTGCGGCGGTCAGCACCAGCGCAATCAAACCGAGACCGAACCAGGTGTTCTGCAAACCCAGGCTCAGCAGCGGCGGAACAATCGTCCCCGATCCGGCAATGCCCAAACCGATACCCAGAAAAATCGCGCCGCTGGCCAATCCTCGGCGGGTGACCGGCACATGCGGCAGCACGGTCGCGGCGACCAGTACCATGATCGCGCCACCGGCGATGCCCGACAGCAGGCGCCAGCCGAAGAACCAGCTCACCGACAGCGGAAAGCCACAGGCGAAAAACGACAGCGTCACCGCCAGCATCATCAGGCGCAGCGCGGTTTTGTTGGAGGTGCGGCGGGCCAGCGGATGGCCGATCAGTGCGCCGATCAGGTAGCCAACCAGGTTGGCGGCACCGAGGTAGACCACGTCGCTGGTGGAAAACCAGTGCGCCTGGATCAACGAAGGAATCAACGGCGTGTAGGCAAACCGCGCCAGCCCGATGCTGACCAGGCTGGCGCAAAGACCGGCGAATATAGGCAGCCATATCGCGCTGCGCGGAGTGGATGATGTGCTGAGCATGGGGGCTGTCCTGCAGGTTTATTTCAGGTGCCCAGCTTATCCAGGTTTACTGATTCATTAGCGCAGCGAGTTTGCGCTATCGTGATGCATATATGCATCAGTGGAGGTCCGTATGAATTGGGATGACGCGCGAGTCTTTCTGGCGGTTTGCCGGGAATCGACGCTACGCGGCGCAGCGCGGGTGCTGGGTGTTGATCAGGCCACCGTCGGGCGGCGAATCACGGCACTGGAAAAGTCCTTGAGTGCGACGCTGTTTCTGCGCACGTCCGAGGGGTACGCGCTGACGGCGGTGGGCGAGGCGGCGTTGAAAGCTGTGGAAAAAATGGAGCATTCCGCTCTGGAGCTCGAACGACGGATTCAAGGGCTTGATGATCGACTGACGGGCACCGTTCGGGTCAGCACCACGGACTCCATGGCCATCGACTTCCTGATCCCGGCCATTGCCCGCTTGCATGAGCAGCACCCCGACGTGCGAGTGCAACTGGACGCTTCGACGCAAATTATCAGCCTGTCGAAACGCGAAGCCGACATCGCCGTTCGCAACACCCGACCGGATAACCCGGACCTGATCGCCCGGCGCATTGCGCGTTGGCCGGTGGGACTGTTTGCTTCCAGAGACTATGTGGACGCCCACGGCGTGCCGGCACCGGGCTCCGCGTTCGAGGGGCATGATCTGGTGGTGTATCAGCCGTATTTGCAGGGCCACAAGGACATGACGCTGGTCTCGGAACCGCTGGGGCGCGGCCGCATCGTGTCGAGCTTGAGTTCCGGCCTGCTGGTGCGCCGAGCCATTGCCGCCGGAATCGGACTGGGGGAAATTCCGGTGTACATGGGGGAGAGGGACGGGCTGGTCCGGCTGTGGCCAGAGCGCACGCGACCGGTACCGTATGACGTGTGGCTGGTGACCCACGAGGATTTGCGGCATACCGCCAGGGTTCGTGTGGTCATTGATGAGATTGTGGCGGTGTTTTCGGGGACGGGTGAGTAAAGCTTGAAAGATCGCAGCCTCGCTCCTGATGCCGGGCGCGAAAAGCTCGGGGGCTTCGGCTAGATAAATGGCGCTTGGATTTTTTGCATGTGGTGCAAAGGAATTTCGAAACGGCGGAGACGATGCTCTCCGCCGTTTTCGCTCTAGTCCGTTTTGATTCGCTTTTCGGCAGCATAACGCCTTTGCAAGGTTGGCCAAATACCCTTGGCCAAACCTTGGTGTCATATCGATAAGGAAACATCCTACATACTGTTCGGGAGCATTTTTGTTAAAAAATGCCTCCCTAAGGCGCGGTGCCTTAGGGAGGAGAAAAGGAGTTTGGAATGCGGTTCGTCCTATCGATCAAAACTCACGGAGTTTACGACCTGGGTTTTGACAGTGTGAGCGATGTGATTTCTGCCTATAGCGACGCCCAACGATTGATTGGTGCCTGGCAAAAAAAATATAACGCTGTTGTTAATCTTCGATGCTCCCAAAAAGGGACTTTTGTCGAGCTGTACCCGGGAATAACCGTTAAGGAAGCAGCCCAGGAGCTGGAAAGCACGTGGGAATGGCGTGTCCATGATTGCCTATCCGTCCGACAGGTACTGAAAGAGCGGTACAGGACCGCGGCGTAACTGTTTGTCCCGATAACAATGCGCGTTGCGGCATGGCTCACAACGCGCATGGTTTTTGATGTCACCTCACTTGAATCAACTTCCGCGCAATCCACTCCGCGATTTGCGAAACGACGGCATTTCCGGCAGAGAAAGCCTCTGCAAGGTTGGCCGCATCCAGTCCGAGGCAAATCCCATCATTTTCAGACGCTCGCTGCCGCTCAACCATCTGATCCCATCGGTGCGGTTCAGCGACGAAAGTGTTACAGCCCATAGCGATTTGTGATCCTGCTTTGTTCGCCAGGAGAGTATTGGCAGCCCATGCATCCGCGGGGCGTGGCCATTGGATCGCGCTAGACGCTGGAGGTATTGCGTCCACTGGCGCGGCGTCAGCCAGCAGCTCCATGGGGGGCATTGTTCGATAACCGGCGACCAGGAATAGGCGACGACGTTGCTGGGGGACTCCGAAATACTGAGCATTAAGCACTCGCCAGAATCCCACATACCCGCACTGCGCAAGGGCCCGGATGACTGTTTCAAAGTCTTGGCTATCGTTGATAGCGAGCAGGTTAACGACATTCTCAAGCACCACCCAGCGAGGTTGTGTCTCTTTGAGGATTCGTATGACTTCCCAGAATAGGCCGCTTCGTTGGCCACGAAGGCCTCGGGTTTCTTTGTTGCTGGGTCTGGCGCCGGCAAGGCTGATGTCTTGGCAGGGAAAGCCGCCGGTGATGACGTCAACGGGGCTGAGGTTGTGTGCGCCGCAGTGGCGGACGTCTTCGAACTGGGTGGCGTGTGGAAATCGATCGGCAAGGACAGCCCGGTTAACTGGGTTGAGTTCCACTTGCCAGGCGGTGCGGTAGCCTGCTTTTTCGAATCCGACATCAAAACCTCCTATACCTGCGAACAGGCTTCCAATAGTGGGCTGGGGCATGTCTGCTCTTTTATGGGCAGATGCTCACGGCATTCGGATAGGAGGCTCGGGGCCTTCAGGTGATTGAGTGTCCGGCAACGCGGGCACTTGATTTGTAGTTCGGTAAAGCCGCTGACGACGGCGAGTTTGCGGTGGCATTCGCCACAGCGTATTTCTTGCATGATTAAATCCCTTGAGTTGCGCCCCCTTATGAAGCCTTTCGTGCGCTTACCATCGGATGGTTACCTGTCCATCAGCACCATCAGGCGCCGGGCCACCGTTACGCCCACCACCACCATGTCCGGGACTTCGCGGACGATGGTCGCCGATCCCTGCGAACCCAGAGACTCCACCGCCGCCAGCGCCCCCCATAAAAGCATTGTTGCTCGCGGTCCCAACTGGAATGTAACCCCCACCGATGGTGCTGGTTTCGTCACCATCAACGCCGTATCCCCCTTCCGGTCCCTTTCCGTCTATCCGTCCCCCATAGCCACCTGTGGCCCATGGTTTTCCACCAAATGACGAGTTGCCGCCGTCGGTCCCATTCGTGCCATCAACTTTGCCTCCTTCACCACCTGCACCGACCTTTACGATCACAGATGTTGCTCCAGTCAGGTCGACAAGCTTTTTGGCAATACCGCCACCGGACCCTCCGGACGGACCTGGTAGTACTGCAATTCGGGCTCCACCGCCGCCGCCCCCAATAACAGTCACCCAGGCTTTAGTCACCCCAGACGGTACATCCCAAGTGAACTCTCCAGCCGACGAATAGACTTTTATGCCACGAAACGGGAACGTTTCTGCGAGCGCTTTCGGCGTCACGATCGTGTGGTTATCAGTACCCGCTTTAATCAATCGTTGTGTTGCAATCCGTGCAATTCCTGGTGCTTGGGCCGTCGCTTGAACGACCTTGGCGCGGATGGCTTGGAAGACTCTAAGCGCACTCATCGGTTTATTGGTATCAGCGCCTTTTTCTGCCTCATTCTGACTTGCAAAGGGAATTCCAGAGCCGTCGATGAACGCGTCGATTTTTTTCTTTAGCCAGCTTGTCCTGTTCGCCAGTTGTTTGGCTGGCAGGTTGGTAATGCCCTCTGGTCCGCCCAATACCGGGTCGGAGGTTTCGATTTGGTAGACGCCGGGGGCCCATTCGCTTGATTCGGGTAGGTCGGCCATTAGCTGCTCCCATGGTTGTATTGGCCGTCGTAGCGGGCGACTGCGTTGTAGCGGATGGCGACGGACTGGTAGTCGAGCGACACAAGGCGGCAGCGTGCTGGTGCTACGGACAGTAAAAGGCGGCGCAGGAGCACCGCCTGATCGTTGGTGATAACGCGTTTTAAAACGACGCGGTACAGCGGCCAAGCCGAAGGATCTGCGTCGGGTTGTGTGTGCAAACCTTCTTGAAGGGTGACCTCGCCGAAACCTAGTAAGCGAATGACTTCGCGGATTGCCCATGGTGTGCCTTTGAACCGATGCAGTTCGCAGGCATTTTTTATGAGGTTGCGCTTTGCTTCTTCGGACTCGGCCAAACCCCAGGCGGCTTCGTCGAGCAGTGAGAACTGGTCGGCCAGGGCTGGTAGTAGTGAGGGTTTCAACAGGTCGATGAGGTAAACCAGCATGACGTTGAGATCGAGCTCGGCTAACGCCTCGTTGAGGAGTTCGCACAACTGCGCAAAACGTTCATCGCCTGCCAATGCGGGTGGTAGCGGTTGATTAGCCATCGGCCACTCCCGCGTCGATCAGTTCAATGGATGAACAGTTTGCCCATTCGTTGTTCTGTAATTCGCGCAACTCTATTGGTAGCTGGAGGTCTGCGCGGTAAACACCGATGACTTGAAGACGCGCCGTTAACTGTTGTGGCACGAGATCGCGACCGAGGCCGGTGCGGCATTGGGCTGCATAGGCTTGGGCGGCGGATTGTGCGGTGGCCATTGCGTTGCGGCGATCTGCGTTGGCATAGAACGTGATGTGGGCCTTGATCTGATAGCTGACTTCGGTTGGTGAGAACGCATTGACGGTGTCGCACAGCGGGCGCAGTTTTTCGCCGCTGACTTGGGTCTCCATTCGTTGTAGCAGATCGGCAGTCGGTAAGCCGGTTGTGGTCAGTGGGTATAGCGCGACGTGGCCGTCTGGCTGACCTTCGTCTGGGCCGTGCACCGCGACGTCGATAATTGATTGGTGCACGGCGAGCGCATGGTAGCGATAGGCGGCACGGCTGCCGGCGTTGCTGAAGGCTTCGGGGGCCAGGATGATGCGTTCGCGGTAGCGGTCATCGTCTTCATCTTCGGCACCGTTGGCCGTGATGGTTATGTTGCTTGCCGTGAGACCTGGCATCGGTGAGTTGCCAAGGGCGCTAATTTGGCCGATGGACCAGCCGTTGCCTTGCTCGCCAGCGGTCACGCACGTTGCGGAGACGGTGACTTGTGTTTGCCCGTTGGTTATTACCTCGTCTTGATCGGTGATGAAGGTCAGCTTGGCGTCTTGGGTACTGACCCGAGTGCCGACCGGAATCAGCAGAGATCGGGTTACTGGGGTGGGCATAGTGAAGCGCAAAGTGCATCGGGCGGCTTGTGCCAGTAACCGAGGTGTTGCGACCAACTCGCCGAGGTAGTCGAGTATCACCCCGCGGGCGAATCGCACCAGCAGTTGTTCACCGGCATGCTGAATACCCATCTGCAGGCGAGATACCGCGTAGGCGATTTGATTGATGTAGAGACGTTCGATCTGGGCCGGGTACAAGGTTTTGCCGGACTTTTTCTCGTAGCGCGCGATTAGTTTTGCCTCTGTCGCGGCAGGGTCTATTTTGATGAATTCGGGTCTAGGCAGCTCGCGCATAGGGCACCTCGGTCAACTGGGTAAGTTCGCCTGCAACACCCCATTGCACCCGCACGATGATCTGCGCGGCGTTGATGTGCACTTGCACCTGGACCACAGTGGCGCGGGGTTCCCAATGGCCAATGGCGTCGATTGCTTCGCGTACCAAATGCGGCGTGACGCGATTACTGGGCCAATCTAGGTAAAGGTGCAGGTCGCTGCCAAATTCTGGCCGATGGGGATCGCTGCCTTTGGGCGTGGTTAAGATGATGCGGAGGGATTGGTCGATATCACGCAGGCCCTCGACCACCAAGCCGGACGTACCGAGAGCGGGCTGCCAGTGGGCGGCGGTGATGCTTGTGTGGGAAATGGGCGTCGTCATGGGCCCATGGTGAGCTAACCCACTAGCGCTCGCTTTTAATCAGGTTTAAAGATGCTGTTCGCGCGGCCGATGAGGCTATATCGCAAAAATATCGAACGGAGTCGCGTCAGTGCTTGGCATCTCAAAACAAACATTTCTGCAGCTGGTAAAAGAATTCCGCATTCCCTTAGTGGTCGCTGTGGGATGGACCACCTACGCTGTTTGGGGGCCAGAGGTTTCATTTAAAAAACTCATTGAGACCTTTGGCACATCGTTCTTTTTGGCTAGCTGGATGACCGGCCAGATTTTCAGAGTTCGAAAACAGGCAGGGATTGAGGACAGCCTTTCTAAAGTACAAACCCGCATAGAACTCGTGACAGAGAACTTGGAGCATCAGACAAAACAGCTAATGGGGTATGTCACCGGAGGAGACAGTTTTGTTTTTTTCAGGGTGAAGGTTCGTGGTGATAACACAAGTTTATGGATGGCTGCCCATGGCGGAGGCACGGAATTCCCTGTGTATCGTGCGCAAGCCAGAATCGTCGATTTGGATGTTTTCGACGCTCTGCTCCGTAGCGGGCGTTCAGACGAGGCCAGCACTTTCATCTCTATAGGTGACCTGCTGCCCCGGACCTTTAACAATGAGTGGGAGCATGACTTAGGCAATGGCAACTCTCGGAGCTTCAACATCTTCATTACCGCCGGGAATGGTCATATCCAACAGAAAATCAGATTTCGTCGCGTTAACGACGTTTGGACCCAGGCTACGCGCGTTCTCAATGACAACGGCGTTGTGCATCTCTATGCAGATGACGAGTACCCAAAAGATGAATCCGGAGAAATTTGCTGGGACTGATCGTCGAGTGATGAACAGATCCTTGTGTTGGCCCATACACCGCTGTCTCGTCCGATTCATCGGCCTGTAGTAAACGCTGTCGATGCGACATACATAGTCAAATTCAATGACCATCGACTTCCAATTACCCTTAATTCACGTAAGAGTGCCGATTGGAAAAATGACTCGTGAAAAAGGACAAAAAAATGTTTGATGG
Source organism: Pseudomonas sp. NFX71 (assembly GCF_048079215.1). Classification (NCBI taxonomy): domain Bacteria; kingdom Pseudomonadati; phylum Pseudomonadota; class Gammaproteobacteria; order Pseudomonadales; family Pseudomonadaceae; genus Pseudomonas; species Pseudomonas sp. NFX71. The sequence goes on from NZ_CP182230.1 coordinate 4,418,295, forward strand.
TTTGGATGTGGACACGCTGTGGCAGATGAAAAATCAGCCTAATGGTGCGGAGTATCGTGTGATTATGCACTCCTTTGGGTTACTTGAAGGGCCGACAGTGACGTTTGATTTCAAGAATGAAATGAAAACGTACAGCGTGGATTGGATACGTGAAAATATGCAGCCTGTCATCTAATGGCTGTGATGATTTGAGTTACCGCCAGCATCCATGATGGTGCCGGTCGCTTGGATATCACCCGTCACCTGCAGGTTGCCTTTCAAGGTGACCTGTGGGATTTCTAGCGTCGCTGAAGGCGCATTCACTACTAGCGGTTCACCCGCTTGAATCGTGATGTTCTTCCCGCACTTCAGAAGCAAAGCCCCCGCGCAATCCAACGTCATCAGCCTGGACACACGGTCGTAAGTTGAAACGGTTCCGTCGCTGAACCTCACGTAGTCCGTGTCTTCGTCAACTACCGGTGGTGGTTCGGCTATTGAGTAGATGCCGCCCAAGTAGACGCCACCCACACCGTCGGAATCGAGGAGCACTGCGACTTGCTCGCCTAGTTCGGGCATGAGTGGGCGGCGTTGGGTGCCTTGGGTGTTGCGTTGGGGGATGTTGAGCCAATAGCTTTCGACGTTGTCGCGGTCGGCCAAGCGTACGCGGATGCGGCAGGTTTTGTGGTCGATGGCGCTGACTTCGCCGTATTCGAGTTCGACGGGCATTTGTTGGGGGTTCCTTGTCAGGACTCGGTTACGCGGTTGACGGATTGGCTGACGGTGTAGCCGTTGCGGGTCATGCGGTGTTTTGAGGCGGTGATGAGGTAGTGGCCGCCGAGTTTGCCGGCGGCGGCCAGGGTGACGACGTTGCCGCTGAGCAGGTTGGGTTGGCCGATGGATGACCAGTTGCCGGTGGTGCGTTCGCGGTTGGCTTTGGCGAGTTGGGCTTGGGCTTTTGCTTTGGCTTCTTCGGTTGAGGCGCTGCGTGTTCGGCTTTTTTGGGTGTCGGCGCTGGTGGTGGTTTTGGTCATGCTGCTGGGGACGGCGATGGTTTGGTTGTTTTCGATTTTGTAGGCCACCAGCTGTTTGGTGGCGGGGTCTTTATGTTTGACCTCTGCGGCTTGGGGGACGTTTTTGATTTGGTCGCGCAGGTTCACTTGGTTTAGGTCTTGTAGGTGCAGTGTTGCCACTGGTGCTGTTTTGGCTAGTGCGCTGATGGCGTGAAAGACCATGCGATGGCCGGTGATTTTGAAGGCGTAGTCGTACTCGGCGGCGAGTTTGCGCAGGAAGGTTAAGTCGGTGTCTTGCTGGGTTAACCGGTCGAGGTGGATGGGTTGGATGGTGCCGATCAGTTCCAGGTTTTGGCGTGTTGCGATCTGCTGGGCGACGGCTGGCAGTGTGGTGTTTTCGTAGGCGTGGTGTGAGGTGGTGCGCAGCGCCGTTTTGATGCCGGTGGCCAGGCCATGGATGGTGATGGTCGAAGGTGGGCTGTTGAGTTCGACTTCGTCGATTTCGAACCGGCCAAGGGCGCGCAGTGGTTGGCCTTGCCAGCCGATGGATAAGGTGAGGCTGTCACCGTGGCCTGGGTACCATTGGTCACGCCATTTACCTTGGGCGTCTTCGAGTTCGACGGCCAGGCTGTCGGCTTGGCCGGTGAGGTAGTCGTCATAGGACACCGAGAGCAGATGCTGGCTGACGTTGCGGGTGATGTTGCGTTGTTGATAGGTCAGCACGAAGCGTGATTGCGGGACCTGCTTTGGGATCATTGCATCCATGGGGGCAGGTCCTGGGTTGTGGCCATCGGTTCCAGAATGGGAATAGCCAGGGTCAGGCCTGACGGCAAGGTTGCCGCGATGGGTACGTGGGGGTTGGCCTGAACGATCGGTGAATAGCGATGTGCATCGCCGTAGTAACGCCAGGCCAGTTGGTCCCAGCGTTCGCCTTCGGTGGTGATGTGGGTGATGAACATCAGGCATGCCTCGTCAAGACTTGGGCAGCCAAGCCTGCAAGACGGGTTCGGGCGTCGTGCATTTTTTCTAAGGCTTGTTCGAGCGATGCGTGTGAGGCCTGGAAGCGGTCGACGATGTTGCCGAGGTCTACCGGTTTGAGGGCGGATCGGGCGCCCACTACGCTGCCCAATACATCCTCGCCCAGACGCGATAAATCGGCACCATCTTCGAGTAAGTCGGCGGCTGACGCCAGGCCTTGCAGTGGTGCTATGGCCCGGGCCGTGACGCCCAATAGTTGTGGGACTTGGCCGAGGATGATTGAGGCGTTGCCGCTTTTGGCTGCCAGGTACACTTTTTGGCCCGCCCTGAGGATGTTGGCCGCTGTTTTTGCGTGACCGATCACCGCCTGCACGACACTGGGCGGTGGTGTGAGGCGCGAGATCAGGCCGGGCTTGCCGGCTGCCGCTGCCGATGTGCCATTAACGGTTGAATCGAGCAGGCCTGGCCTTGCGACTTTGCGGGTGAATGCACCGGTGTATTCCTTGAGACTCAGTTGAACCGTGGCCGCCTTGATTTGGCCCACTGCTGTGGCGCGGCGAATAACGTTGGAAATATGGGTGATGACGTAGACGCCCAGGTATTCGCCGCTGCCCATCACAAACGCCAATGGTTGGTGCTGACTTTTGGCCTGGGACAGCGCCTGCAAACGTTCCTGTGGATTGCCCAGTATCGGGTGCAGTTCTAGTGTGAGGTTGCATTCGTCGAGCCCTTCGCCGATCCATTCAAGCAAGGGTTTGCCTTGGATACGTGCGTGCTCTGCCCAGTCGGCTGACCTGGTTTGTTCCATGGCGCTGATGCCACCGGCCACGGTGAATTCGATTTCGCCCAGGATGGCAAACATCACGCGAACCCCTCATCGGCTGGGCCGTAGCTGCGGCGGCGTTTGTCGTGCAGGTAGCGCTCCATCATGCGCATCCATTCGGTATAGCTGGCGTGTAAGCCCTGGTTGATTGCGTCCATGCCAGCGCCGTTGGGGACATTGATTTGAGGTGAGAAATGGAAATTCATTTGGCCCGACGCCCCCGCGGCTGACGCTGAGGATGCGCCCGCAGCGCCGCCCATCATGCTGGCTCTGGAGACGTCTGCAAGGTTTGGTGGGGCAAGTTTGACGCCGGATTGGGTGGCCATATCGAGTGCGGCCTTACGTACCAAACCGGCTTGGGTACTGATGCCGATGCCGGCACCTTCGCTGATGTTGGCGCCGTAGCCGATGAATACGCGGCTGGGTGACTGGATGCCGAGCGTTTCGGTGAACCAGTCTTTAACGGATGAACCGATGCCTACGACGCTGTTTTTTAGGATGCCGGCCATGTTGCCGATACCGTTGATCAGGCCCGTGACGAGCATGCCGCCGAACTCGGTGAATGTGCCCGGCAGTTCGACACCGAAGTAGCGCATCACGCCAGCAAATGCACGGTAGAACCAGCCCACCGGCGAGAAGTTGATGATCAGCCCGATGATGCCGGACAGACCGCCACTGAAGCCGGCTTTTACCTCGCCCCACAACCCGGTGAAGAACGATTTGATCGGCGCCCAGTGGCGGTAAATCAAATAGGCCGCGAGGGCGATACCGGTGATCAATAGACCGATGGGGTTGATCAGCAAGGCTCTGCCGAGCCAGAGCATGGCTTGGCCTGCGAGCTTGAGCCCGAACAGTAAGGTGCCACGCAGGATCTTGCCCAGAAACAGGCTGCCACGAGCGACCATGATTAGCGGCGCACTCAACGCAGTGAACAGGCCACGCAAAAACAAACCACCGAGCCTGGCCACCATGCGGAAGCCGCCGCCGATACGGGTTAAGGCGGTGACCAAGGGCACGAACTTGCCCATCTGCCACATGCCACGCAACAACGTCCATTTGGCGGACAGCGTGGTGATGGTGCCGGTTATTGCCACGAATGGCGCCATGATCAGGTTGGCCCCATATGCAATACCGATGAAGGCCAGCTTGCCCACCAACAAGCCGCCGATTAAGCCGACTACGCCTCTTATGAGCCCCGGGTTTTGTTCTGCCCATGCCGAGAATGAACGCATGAGCGGGACCACTGCGCGGCTCACGTCGACAATGGCAGGAAGCAGCGCGTTGCCCACCGAGATGCCGATGTCGGTGAGGTTGTTGCGCAGTTCTTTGAGTTGCTCTTTTGAACTGCCCATGCGCTTGGCCCAGTCGTCATCAAGCACGGCTTTATCGGCAGCACTTTTACTGCCTTGCTTAATGCTGACCAGGTCTTTTTGGTTGGCCAGTGCGGGACGAACAAACGACAACACTTGCTGGTCAGCGAACAACGTGCCGAGTTTGTAGGCTTCATCTAGACGGGCCAGTGCTAACTGTCGCTCTTGCTGGTCTTTGAGGGTCAGCGCCTTGCCATATGCAACGGCTGCGGCCGGGCCTTTGGCGCCGAGGTGGGCGGTGAGGATTTTGATCATGGCTTCTGCGGGGGAAAGCCCTTCGCTGACCAGGTTTTGCATGCTGCTTTTAAGGTCTATGCCGGCTTTTTCAAAGGCCTTGAGTGTTTCTGGCGCTGTGATTTTTGAAAGGAAGTTTTTGAAGTTGTTGGCGGCTTCATCATTGCTGCCGGCACCGCGGCGGGCGATCTGTAACGACGCGCCGATTTCTGCCACGGCGCGCTCGCCGGTAATACCCAGCGCGGCAAATTGGGGGGTTAGTTGCGGCAGCCATTTGGCCATGTCGGCAAGTTCGAACTGGCCGCTTTTGCCCGCGAAGGCGAGCATGTTCATGGAGCGCTCCAGGCCTGCGGCGCCAATGCCCAGGTTGTCGCTGAGCGCGATGGCGACAGCCCCCAGGTCATTCATGCTGGCGCGGGTGGCGGTGGCGCTTTTGGCGAGTACTGGGGCGTAGGCCTCCAGTTCTTTGAGGTTGGCTATGCCGCCCGCAATCAATACGGCGGTGCCTCTGGCTATTTCGGTTTGGGTTTGGTTCCACCTTAACGCGGCGCGACGCATTGCGTGGCTGAGGCGGGATTCTTGCGCCAGGTTGAAGCCGCCGGTGATGGCGATGTCGCGGGTTTGGTCCTGGAAGTCGGTGGCGGTTTTCATTGACTGGAAAATGGGGGCGCCCAACGCCGCACCGGTACCCGCCACTTCCACGGCTTGGCCGCGAAGGTCGCCGCGTTTGGCTTTGAGGGCTTCGCCGCGGGCGATGCTGGCGGTGAGCCGGTCTTGCTTTAGCTTGAGTTGGTCGAGGGTGCGACCGACTTGGTCGTACTCACGGCGCATGCGTTCAATGCCGGAACCACCGCGCGCCAACGAGGCCGCCAATTCGGTGCCCATGTGTTTTTGCTTGGCCGTTAGGCCATCGGTTGCACGGCCGAGTTGCTGCACAGTGGACTTGGCCGAGCTGAAAGCCGTACTGAGACTTCCCGATACAGCTGCACCGATTTTCAGCCCCACCAACACTTCATTCGCCATAGAACCTTGCTACGCTTTGAGCATGTTTGAGAACGCCGCCCTATGCACCGCTAAAACCCTGTACGCACTGGCCATCGGCGCCGGTGTGATCTGGCTTGCGTGGTTGTGCCTGACGAGCCTGCCGGTGTGGGCTGCCGTGTTGGTGTTTTGCTTGGGGCTGCCCTTGCTGGCGCTGGTGGCTGCCCCTGTTGCGGCGTGCGGCGCTTTGCTGGTGGCTGTGGTGGTTGGGTTGATCACGGTGATCAGCTCTGCATCTGTTCGGCGAGTTCGATACGGCGATTGATTTCGCGTTCGCAGACTTCTACCCAGCGCCAGTAATCGACCATGTCCAGCCGGCCAATTTCAGACGGCTGCATCCGCAGCACTAGCAATAGTGCTTCGTCCCAGGATTGCAGCAAGGTCTGCTCCGTTGGACATTTCCCGCAGCACCTCTGTGGCTGACTTTGAGTCAGCTATATCAAATTCCCCTAAGTCTTCCAGCGTGATGCCCAGCATCTTGGCCACGAGCAGGTCTTCCATAGCGCCTTCGTCTTTTTGAGCAACGGCCTGCGCGGCGCTGATGTCTTTGCGTTTTAGGCGCTTGATGGGCAGATTCGAGACCTGGTCGCCACTGGCACTTTTGAAGGGAAATTTGAGGGTGAAGCCCAAGGTGTCAGCCATCGTTACTGCTCCAGGTTGATCGGGGTGATCGGTTGCTCTGTGGATGAGCCCTGATGATGGTGCACCGCTGAGGGACTGGCTTTTAATCGGATTTAAAGAGAGGATTTGCCGATCATTCACTTATGTTTTTGAAAGGATGCGGTTGCGCAGATGGACGACGAAATTACGATTGAGCATAAAGGTGTCCAGTACACCGCTTCTTACATTGTGACTGGTGATACGTTGACGGTGTTTTTGCCCAATGGGGAGCAACGTACGACGCAATTGCGGGGATTAAGCGCAGAAAGCGCAGCGCACCCACACCTGAAATCCTACATCCACAGCGTTACTCAGAAGAAAGACTAAGGAAGGTTCACAATGGCAGCAAATATTGAGCGCTTTAACGTATTAACAGGCGCAATTTTCGCCAAGCTCTACGAAGAATTTCCGGAGCCTACCAATCTTTCTGCCATGAACTTTGCAGAGCAGCTAAAAATTGGAGGCTCAGACTTTGTGAGTGTGCGGTTTTTCACGTCAACTGTTGAGTGGCTGGCCGATCACGGATACCTGAAAAAGGGGACTACCGTAGGCGAGGGACTGGTTACGAACTGCGTGTTAACCGCCCGAACGTTGGAGTTGCTCAGTGCGCTGCCATCAAGCCTAGAAAGCGAAAGCAAAAGCGAACAACCTTCATTGGGCGATCAATTGATCACTGCTACAAAAGATGGGGTGACCGAAAAAATCACAGAGCTTACTCGTGAGTTTTTGAGCGAAGCCGTTATTTTCACCACAAGAGTTGCGACAGGTTTGATGTCCAATTAAGCAAATCTACCGACGCGCTCCCGCCATTTGATACTTGGCCTTTTTCCACCTTCAGTTAGGGAAATGGCAGAGCGTGTGTCGAGGGAGCATGCTTCCTCGACAACGTTGTATTGCAGCTATTCAGAAGGCTGCGATCAATCTGCTGGTCACTCTGCATGATGACTTACGTCCCGGGCTAGCAGGGTCCCGGTTTCGAGCGTGCTTATGCGGACCACCACCATTAAAAGCATCGGTACTGAACAGAAAAAAATGGCCAGCTGTACGCCGGTTAGCAGACTGGGAGAGCTTGCAAAGCCAACACGTCCAAAGACGCCCTGCGTACAGTGACCTGAAATCAGGCGGGAGACGCCTGGCCTGTTTTACAGAAGCACATTCCGCTCAATGTGCTACGGGCTCTTGAGCCCCATCACTGGGGCAGTGACGGGGGCAGATTACCAACGAGTCCTAAGACAAATCAGCCAGCCCATTCGGTTGCCGTTGTAGGCAAGTTCGGTAGGAGTTGTAGCCTTCACGAAATCACCTCGAGTGCTGTTTAACGTGCATGGCGAAACAGGTGGTTTTTTCTGAAGAGAGAGGCTAGGACGCGATGAATACGTTGAGAAAATCGAGGAAGTGTCTTACGTATTTTTAGGGTTGGCGGTGAGAAATTCGAGGTATAGCGTGTTTGCTCCTTCACTGAGCGGAGACGAAGCATGAGCGACGCAACTACCTCTATCCCCGAGCCGTTAGACCCCGCAACCACATCGCCTTACATTTCCGGCAACTCAAAACAGTTTCACCGCGCAGCCAATCGAGCACTCGACCATTACCTGAAACCTGCAGAGCCTGATGAGCACCAGGCACCGCGAAAACCCAGTTCGGTTTTTGTGGTCGCGCCGGACGTCAACGCTGAAGTGCTATTGGCCCAAGCGTGTGAATCGTTGGCGTCTGCAAGTGTGATGGCCAGTGATTTTGCGGCGTTGCTGGAGGGTGCGCAGCGCAACACGATGATGGCGCTACAACAAATCATCATGTTGGGGGAGCTGGCAGTGAATCGAATGCTGGATAACGTTGAAACGCCATCGCAGGCCAAGGCGGACTGCTCACCTGTAGACGCCTAACGATCTGCTGCTTTTGCTTTCGAGCGCTGGCTGCTTTGTACACCCCACTACCTGGACGATTGATCACAAGGACTGTTGATTTGGAAATCCGAAAACTCAGTAAATTTGAAGCCACCATTACTTCCATTTTCAAAAGCTTGATGGAGAGCTATCCAACCCCCTGCGAACTGGATGCAGGTGTTGCAGGCTATAAAGCCGGTGCGGATTACCGCTCGATTTTTACTTCTGCCGTTGAGAAGAGGACGTCTGCTCATCCGTCCTCAGATGAACACTTCTTCGCTGATATCGTTCGCTGGTTGGCTGCTCAGAGCTATCTAGTGTTTGATAAAGAGGATGCCTGTAAATTCTGTGGTGCCGTGATGACGGAAAAGGGGTTGAAGCTTTGCGAAACCCTGCCGAATACCTAGGTCTGATCCTCTCGAAGGCCGCTTTGTAAGCGGCCTTTTTGTATGGAAAGCCTACGAATCGCTTGTGTCCGCGGGCATCGGTGTTGGTAATTGTCGATGACCGCTGCGCGCCCGTTCCCCGCATGGTAACCAAGCCGATGCAGTGCATGAGCGATGAACCTTTGAACCAGGCCCTTATGTGTATTTATGAAAACAGTCATTTCCTCGCTTGAATCTACAGCTGAAAGTTTCTCAAAACTCACCGGTGCAGCGCTTAAGCTCAGTATCGGTTTAGGTAGCGCCTGTGTGATCCTTTACGCACTTCGAGTTGGGCACTTCCCTCAAGGGCTTGCCTTAGGAGACGGGTTGCTGTTCCTTTTGGCTGCTAGCTGCTTTGGTGGTGTTTATGCCATGTTCGTAGCCTGCATGGTCTCGCTTGGCATTTGCATGTCGATCGTCGTGCGGCCTGTGTTCAGCCTCGTTTATGAATATGCGCGTAAAAAAACCGGCAGCAAAAAAACTGCTCATGAACTGGCTCGGTTTGACTGGCGTGCTATTCCTTTGGCAATAGTGGCGGGTGTGGTGATCTGGGCGCTTGGGCGACGGGATATTGGGGCTTATTGGATTTTACCCCTGCTTTCGATAACGCTTTATTTGTTCTTTTCCATTGCTCAGTCGGCTGGAGCGCAGTATCGGCGCCATGAGAAACTTCTCAATAGCGTAATCGCTACACCCGATAAGGATGCCCTTCAGCAGTCGGGAGAGGCAGGAAAACAAAAAAACGCCTACTTGGTTAGCCTTACTGTGGTCCTGCTAGCTCCACTCCTTTTTGGTGGCGTTTCTGGCCAACTCATGGATGGCGCCATGCGCCTGGCACAGGTGCGCATCGAGCATGCGACCATCTACGTTAAAGCACCGTACAACGCACTGATTCCCGAAACTCTGCTGGCGAATGAGGCAAAAGTGCTGGAAGGCTACAAAGCCTATGCGGGCTTGACGGTATTGTTTAAAGGTTTTGGCAGCACAACCGTCATTGCCTTCACGGACGGCGATCTAAAGCGTCAACTGGACGTCCCAAATGACCACATTATTGTGGAAAAAAAGTCTCGCGACTGACTTCTATAAAGATTCACAGCCTAGGATTGCCACTATCCTTTTGAGGATAGGACTACCGACGGTTCGATTGAGAGGATGCCTGAAATTTTCAGGGGCTATGATGACGGAAAAGAGGTTGAAGTTTTGCGAAACTCTGCCTGAGAACTAAGTCTGGCAGGCGTGAAAACGCCGCTTCGTCAGCGCCCTTCATCGGACGAAATCATGTTTATTTCGACCTTTGAGCTTCCAGCTTCACAGGAAAAAGAGGGTGTGTTACCGCTAAACCCTAACGACGACCAGCCGATAAACCTGTAAAGCGTAGGCGCTTACGTAGCGTGCTTATGAGTTCCAACAACGCACTGCCTGATACGAAAAGGCCCAACAAGGAGTTAAATGTATACTATCGAAAACAGCATTACAGAATTTGACGTTGCTCCAATTATTAACTTGGCGCTAGCTAATTACGTAGATCTCGTTAATAAAGTTGTACGTCCATCGGGCCCTACGGGAGGGTTGTGCAAAGAAATTCTGAAAATCGAAATTAATGAATACTTGCAAGATATTCTGACTGGGCTTCACAGCATGCCCGGCGCTATATCAATTGCTAGAGGTGCATCTGGTGAAATTCTAGGATTTGCGCTTGGGATGGAATCTGCATCACCTTATCATTGCGGTATTAGCTATGCAGCAGTTCGTATCGAGGCGCGAAAAAAAGGGATTTTGCGCGCAATGATCGCAGCCTTTCAAATGCGCTACACAACCATAGAGCTCAGTTGCCACCCCAGAACCGTACCGGTTTATCAAGCCTTGGGCTTTCGCGTCTGTGGACGCCAAACGGTTCAGGTTGCAATGCGCTGGGGTGTTCCAAGGCCTCCAGGGACAATGCGGAAGGTAAATTTGGAGGCTATTGATGAGGTCCAAATCGCATTCGAAAAAGCCAATCGGGTTGTAAAACAAGAAGACTGGGAAAATCTTTTTCTAGCGTCAATAAAACGCGTTGAAGAGATTATGGGATTTGTGGGGAGCCAGCTTCCTATTCAGTATTTGACTATTGAAGATTAAATTCTCGTCAAGTTGGATAATCGAACGAGAGGTATCACGCCTGAGCGGTCAACCAGCGTATATGACGCTTGGCTCGGGCTCTGCCTGCCAGAGGGGTGAAGGATCATCGATAGTTACGATCAGGCATGGTTCAATGCATGCTATCCAATTGACCTGCACCCTGCGATCCCATGCCGAACATCACTGCAATAGACACAAGCGTACTGATCACAATCCTGGGTTTAATAGCCGCTGTCTGGGCTGTCGTCCCGTCCAATACCCGACTTCGTTTTCGGCTGAGCATGTCATGGTTTGACTGGGTCATCGCGATCGGCGTGTTCCTCGTCATTCACTACCTTGTCTTCGAGCAATTCTTTCGCTCCGTCGGGCTTTTTTATAGTTTTGGGCCTTGGAGGTGGGGATTAGACAAAGGCAGTACGGTCTACCTGCTCCTACTTGGCCTAGGGCTGTATGTATTGATTCGCGCGCGAGCGCCAAAACTTGCAAAGGGAAAAATCGGGACCTTTGAGGAACTGCTGCATGCGCTCCTGCTGACGAAGCGATACGACGAGCTTTTCACGCTCATCGATCCCCACCTATTCAAGCTCTTTGAGTTCACCAAACACCGACCTTTACTGGTTCGGCTAGTCAAAAAAATCAGTCCCATGCCTTGTATTCCGCCGTCCTATATGGATGACGGCAAACTCGTTACCCGAGAGATACGCGAAGGCTTCATCAAAATGCGTTTTCGCTCTGCTCTTTCCTGGCTTGAGTCGAAGCTAGCTACTCGAGCTCGCCTAGCAGATCGGGCGCAGGATCTTCTAAAAATTATACTTAACAAACCGGATTTCGTTGCTTACCTAAGCGTGAGTCACCCCCATTTTTGTCTGAGAGTTTTGACGATCCCGGAAGTGATTCGCGAGGATTTCACAGACCTCTGCGTGGAAGCACTCATTGCTGACAGCAATAGTCTGTTGTACAGCGAGTTGAAGAATAATCAGAACTCGAACGGTCAGTACCGGCTCGATTTACCACCCTCGAATCGTATCCTCTATTTCTTATTCAGTAACGTAACGGTCGCTGGAAAGTTAGCGGTGTATCAGCCTATAGGGAACTCGGTGGGTAGGCGTATCGATGAAGACCCCAAGCTCGTAGAAGCCTATAACCGCCCGATGGGTTCATTTAACGAATCAGGTAAGTACCGGTGCCCAGTCTATGCAGGGATCAAACTGTTCCAGATCATGATCCACGAGGGTATACACCAAGGTGCGCAAGATCATCTCTGGCTGTTTTACCTCAGAAATTTCACAGACAAAATACTCAAGCAACTACGCGACCGTCACCTGGATGACTCGAACCATGAGTATCCTACACCTTTTCATTTTTTGATCTGTGAGATCGTTACCACTACCTCAAACTGGGTTGATGACTGTTTTGAAGTGAAGGAATGCTTTGTAGCTGATCAGGTCAGTAAAGCGCAAGGCTTCGATAGTCAGTACATATCCAAACAAGCCGCCAAATCACTGGGGTCTATTACTCAAAGCATACTCCTCTCTCCCAAAATCGATGATCGATTCAAGTGCTACGTTCTCGAGATCAGCATGGAAAGATTTAAGAGGCTGCAAGGCCGAAAAGACGCAGTTCCCGTGGCGAATGCATTCATCAAGTCAATGATCTTCGGCAACGGCTTTCTGAAAGATGGTTATCAACAGGAGCTTTATCGTGTTTACAAGGAACTCGACCATGAGCTGAGGCATGGTGTGAGGAGCTTTGGTGAGGTTTTGGAGAATGCCATAAAGGAGTAGTTGGTAGTGAAACCGGCCAAGAAAGCCTTCGCTTTAAAGCGTGAAATAGCTACGCTCAGCACTCGACCGAACTGTATTGGATATGCATTATGTTGCCCCCTCATCCCTCGCTTTCAGCACCATTTTTAGAGCCACAGCCCATATACCCCGTTGAAAATATGTCTCCATACAAGCCTTGCTGGTGTGGTTCGGATAAAAAATGGAAGTGGTGTCATAAGGATCGTGACAAGCGCCCGCGTATCAAGATTGGGCGGCTGCTTTCCGATATGCGAGAGCAATTTTCCCAAGGGTACTGCTCCCACCCTGACGCTGGACCTGAGTCTTGCAGCCAAAAAATTATTCGCGCACACACAATTCAGCGTCGCGGTGGCCTAGCCGAAATAACGGAAGAAGGTCATGTGATGTCTGTAAAAGCCGGCGTTGAGGACATTTTTGAAAATGAAGGCCGCACTGCCCCTAAGCTAGATGGCGTTCGTGGGGCCTCAACATTTAACGGCTTTTGTGGCTTCCACGACACAGCGCTTTTCCGTCCTGTGGAGGTAGGTGGGACGACGCTATCACTAGAGAGCGTATTCCTTTTAACTTTTCGTGCCATTGCATATGAGTTGTTCACCAAGCGAGCGGCGCTTCGGGGAGTACCCATTCAACGTGAGATGGACTCCGGTGCACCTTTTCCAATACAAGCTGCTATTCAGAATGAACTACATTTGAATGCCGAAGGAATGAAAAGGGGCTTGGCTGATTTAGAAACCTTGAAGGACCGTTATGACACAGCATATCGTCAGAATGACCTTTCAGAATTCTCAGTCTATGCGATTGAGTTCGAAGAGGTGCTTCCCGTAGTCGCCTGTGGAGCATTTCACACAGAGATCGATTTTGAAGGAAATCAGCTGCAGAGGCTTGGTCGGGGTAAAGCAGAGTTTGAACAAATTGCATTCAACCTCACCACTTTAAATGGAGTGTCGGTTGCTGCCTTCGGTTGGCTCGGTGGCATTGGAGGTCCTTCCGCTGCGTTTGTTGAGTCATTCAAACGCTTGCCTGACTCGGCAAAATCAACTGCCGTAATTCAACTCGCTTTTGAACAACTTGAAAATACCTACATGAAACCCTCTTGGTGGCTCGGCCTTCCTGATGAGTGGCGTAATTTCGCCATATCAAAAACTCGAAGCGGTACAGGTTTAGCTGACCGAGAGAAAGGTGCCCTTGCAAACCGCCCATTTCCATTCTCAACGGCAGGTGTCCGATCTGTCTTGGGATAGGGTGCGGCAGTGCGGGGGCAAGTGGTCATCCGATAGCGGCAATGACCACTTGCAGTACACTTGGTGTGACCCGTTTATTATTCGGAGCTCAACCGAGACGGGAAAGCGTATTGGAAGGTTCGTGCAGTAGCGATAGCTCCTTTCGGCTGCTGTTAATGATCACAATGGGGCGCAACCGGCACAACCCTCTGTTTTGACTCGCCACGCCACCCAACCCCAGTTGGCATAAAATTTAATCCAAGCACTGACTTCCATAGAGCGCGCATCCCGCTTCCCCCATCCGAAGTTTGCGTGAGTGGCATTAGGGAATGTCTTAAAATACTGTGTATTGGCTAATGGAATACAACATTCGTTTGTTGATGCCGACTCAATTAAATTCCATTGTTGTATGACGCCATTCGTTTCATCGATAACATGCACCGTACCATTAAACCAAGTGGTAGAAGTATTGAAAACATCGGTATACCAACGGTGCTCCCAACTGTCTATTCGAAGTACGAGGTTGTCGACCAAAGACTTGGCTTCAACATCATCTAAGGCCAATAGAATTCCGTTTTTTGACACCTCTACACATTGAATTTCATTACTTGCCTCCTGATCCACCGGTTTTGTCAACGCAGCGGTCAAAATCACGTTAATTGATGACTCCAACCTCGTAATCCTTTGCTCTAGCTCAATAATTTTATCGTCACTCATGCTTATGCCCTCAATCGCATCATATGATTTGGTTGATCGTGTGCTATCCGCATATGAAAATGATGATCCCTCACACCCTTGAAAGCACCATCAACGAACAATGAGCAATGAGCAAAGGCATCAAATAAAGCTCAACAACTCCTTGGCGGCACAAGGCCGCTAGGATGCGGACTCAGTTAACACTAGTAGAATGCTCATGGTTGTCCATCAAGTTGTGAGCTCGAGTGACCGTTGATTGCAGCTAGTTGTTTCATTGATGAAACACTTCCAGCCTATTTGACGTCGATGAACAAGAAGATGTCGACTGTTGATCATGTAAATACAGGCACTTAGCAGCACTAAACCTAATATGGCTAGATCTGCTAAGTCGTCTTCCTATACCTGCAAAGCTCATTAAAAATAGCTTTTTGTCCGAGCCATCAAGAGATTCCAAGGTTTTTGTTGTACTTGCCCAACTGGTCCTTGCCTCCCACGCGAAAGATATTGGCCAGGTAGTCGAGCAGCACCACCTCTTCACCATCGAGTATCTGCCGCACATAGGTGGCCGAGAACGGCGTTTCGTACTTGGTCGGGTCGCGGGGTTTGTGGGTGCCTAGTTGGTATTCCTTACCGGTGATGGTCATGGTGGTGACCAGCGGTATTTCGTTGACTAGCCCGCCGTTGTTGAAGACCTGAACATTGGATCGGCATTGCAGCTGCACGCTTTTGAAGGGGGTGACCAGTTTTTTGGCGGCTTCGACGTAGAGGCTGTTCCAGATGATTTTGCCTTCGAGTTTGTCGATGCCGTCGGGGAGTTCGATGAGGCCGACCATGCCCAGGCCCTGGAAGTCGCTGGTGATGGTTTTGAGGGTGCCCAGGTCGATTTCTTCGCACTTGCCGAAGAAGCTGGAGCCGTCGAGGTAGATGTTGGCGTTGGTGATGCGGTGTGCGCTAAAGCCTGCCATTTATGCGGCCCCCAGGTTGACGAGGTATTGCCCGGTGATTTCGGTTTCGAAGGTGCCGCGTTCGAACGGTAGTGGGACGGTGAGCTTGTAGTTGAACAGTGCGTGGCCTTGTTCCAGTTCGGTCTGGGGGTTGCGGGCTGGGTCGTACCAGCATTCGCCGCCGAGTAAGGCGCTGTCGCCGATGAGTTTGCGTAGGAACTGGTTGACGCTTTCGGTGATGCTGGTGATGAGTGAGGTGGTGATGGGCTGGTCGACGAACTGGAGCGAGCTGTAGCGGATGGATTCGTCGACGACGTCTTTGGTGCGGCGTACGTTTTCGAAGTTGCGCATGTGGGTGACGGTGGGCCATGCGGCTGTGCGGTTGCCCCATAGGCGTAGGCCGGTGCCGAATGAGTTGAAGACGGTGGTGATGCCGTTTTCGTTGAGCAGGTTGACCTCGCTGTTGGCGTCGTCGATGCGTGCGGTGAGTGGTCGTTCCAGGCCGATGACGCCGAGTAGTGGTTGGTTGGAGCTGCTCCACCAGTAGCCGTGGTCGTTGTCGACTTTGGCCCGTAGGCCTGCGGCGCGGATGGATAACGGTTGCAGGCGTTCGCCATTGGTGGCGGCGTCGTAGACCCTGACGTGCGGGTAGCACAGGCGGACCCGGTCGCTGCTGGTGTTGAAGTTGATGGCGCCGGATGGGCCGCGCCCGGCTAGCACTTGCTGGACGGTGGCGCCAATGGGGGCATCGACGTAGGCGACACCGCCTAATTGGGTGGCTGATGTGGTGAGGTCGGCAGTGATTGCGCTTAGGGTACTGAAGCCTGGCGCGATGAAGATTTTGGGAAAGAAGCCCAGCAGGTTGTAGCTGTCTTGAAAGGCTTTGAGGCCGGTGCGGTGGCCGGCGATGGTGACGCCGCCGATGATGTCTGCCAGGGTGACTTTGCTCGGGTCTGTGTGGGTGTAGTCCGCTTTGATCTGGGCGCTGGCGGGAATGCTGCCGGTGGGTAGGCGCTGTACTTGGCCAGTTAGCATGTTCACGGTGTAGTCGGTGTTTTCTTTGTAGGGGCTGTCGCCCTCTGCGGGCATTAATTGCAGTGTTTGTAGCGCGCCGTCTTCGAGTTGAAGCAGGTTGTTGTCGGCGAATTGTTTGAGCTGGCCGGTGACGTTGGTGCTGTGGATGGCTGGGTCGAGCACGTTGACCACCAGCACTGTGCCGGCGCCGAAGTCGTATATGCCCTGCAGCGCTTCGGGGATGCTGAAGCCTTTGAGATGGCTGCCGAACTGGGCGGCGTCTGTGTCGTTGAGGCACAAGGTGAGTTGGTTGATTGGCCCGGCCGGTGCTGTGCCGACCAAGGCGATGACGGCTGATTTGACCACGCGAATGGCCCGGGGGCCGCGTTCGACTTCGGTGGTTTCTATGCCGTGCAGGTAGTTGGCTGGCATTGGCCTTTATTCCTTTTCCAGGTTTTGAGCAGCTACCGGGGCTTTGCCGGTGGGCTTGGCTTTGGGCGGCAATAGGTGCAGGTGTTTGAGGGCCAGCAATACCTTTGTGTAGTCGTGGTCGGCGGGTAATTCGGTGGGATGGTCTGGCAGCAGTTGGACTTCCAGTAGTTCGCCGGTATCGCCCAGCCGTAAGGAGGCGGAGCTTTGTGGACCGGTGTAGCGGTAGCTGGTGAGTTTCATGGGTGTTCCTGAAGTGGGATTGAGGTGATCGGCCCTTCTTCGAGCGGCATGGTTTGGAGCTGTGTGGCGCGCGTGGCGAAGTCTTGGGCGTACTGCCAAACGCCGTTGATGTGGCCGATAAACTGTTCTGAGATTGGGCGGCAGGCTTGGTCGCACTGCGGCGGGTGCCAGCCGGTGAGGCAGGTGCGGATGCGGTCCAGGTAGCTGATGACGCCGGCAACGCCGTTTAGTTGACGGAACACCAGGGTTAACCGCAGCACTAGGTTGCGCGCCTGGAAGGTTGCGTCTGTGCTGTGTGAACCGCTAAAGGTTGATTTGCCGTAGGCCAGCAAGACGGCGCCGCGTGGGTGATTGAGGCGGTACTGAATGGGGTTCTCGGGGAAGAGCTCTACCATGAGCTCGTTGGCGAAGTGGTGTTGCAGCCGTGCAAGCATGGCGTCCATCAGTTGCTCGGTCTGGGTTTTAGGCGGCGCGTTACTCATCAGTAACGCCCCCAGGTTTCGGCGCTGAATTGTTGAGGGCGTGAGCGCACGCGAATCTCGCCGGGCTCTGGCGCTGCGTGCCCTGTGGACAGGCTTAAGGTGACGACGCCGTCGCGGATGTTTTCCAGCAACTTGAGGGTGTCTTTGCGGCTGTCTTTTACGGCATCTGGCAAGGCGCCTTCGGGGCGACGCTGATAGAGCCAGTGCCTGGCCAGGTACATCACCGCGTCACGCAGGATGGTGGGCACCGCGTCAAGTGGCAGGGTGTAGCGACCGCGCAGATAACCATCGACCAGTTCTTCTGCTTGGCGAATGCCTTCTTCTATTACGACTTCGTTGGGCTGTATTGCAGCCGGGTCGTCGTTGGAGAGCTGGATGAGCGTTAGTTGTGGGATGGCGTTGGTGATGTTGACGCGGGTGCAGTAGCGCATGGGTCAACCCGCCTTTAGCTCTATAAGGGCTTCGGGAAACAGGCACATGGCCAAGGGGTTGGCTTGGGCTTCAAGGTCCCAGCCTTTGCCCATCTTGCGAGGCTCTGCCTTGCTGTAGAACGGCTGGCCCAGGGTGTTGACGGTTTCGTTGTAGTTGGCTGGGGCGTTGAACATGCGGAACACGCCACGGGCCATCGGAAAGACCTGAGCGATGTCTGCCGGGATGAAGCGCTGGCCGCTGACGGTGACGTCGTATTCGATGAACTCGATGCCGCCGAAGGTGAAGCCGGTGCGCATGTCGCCACCGAGTCGGTCTTGGGCTTCCTGGTAGTTGGCGAAGGCGGCTTTAACCTTTTCGTGGTCAATGAGCGCGTCAAACCAGTCTGGCCCGCACAGGGCGCGGAAGCCGGTAACCATGACGCCATTTAGCTTGGATTCTGAGTAGCGTTTGGCGTCGAGGCAGGCCTTGCGTACGTTGGTGCCCGCGGTGCTGAGGGCGACGGTGAATTTCTTTTGGCTGACTTCAAATTCTTTATAGAGATCGAACATGATTTCGCCGTCGGCATCGAGCAGCTTGCCGCGCAAGGCACCTATGCGTTGAAACTCGCGGGTGGCTTCGATGCTGTTTTTGAGCTCTTGCAGGTTGTCGTTGATGACGGTGGCCATGGGCGCAGTGGCGCTTTCTTGGCCGAAGGCGGCGATGCCTTGTAACTGGCTGGGCAGCAATGGTCGGTTGATGGGCAGGTGCAGGGTTTCGAAGGTGCGGCGTTTGCGCTTACTGCCTTTGAGCGGCGCCGGGTCGTCGTTGCGTGAGGTGTTGGGCACGAGGACCAAGCGGCCTTCGCGTTCGTCGATGACGACACTGGTGCTGGTGACGCCTTTTTCGTCGAACAGCCCCATGGCACCGACCTTGCCGGGGATGGCTGGGAGCTTGTTCACGGCGGCGGTGAGGTTGGCGACGCTGAACATGTCTTGCAGGTTCATGGTGGGCTCCGGATTAAAGCGTTTCGCGGGCGACGATGCCCAGGGCGTTGAGTTCTTCGAGGGCGGTGTTTTTTTGGGCTTCGGTAATGCCCGCGGGCCAGGCCAGTTCTGCCAAGGCGACGACGGCGCCGCGAGCGATGACGACGCCTGGCTGGTCGCTTGCGGTGGCGTCTATGGGGTCGGCCAGGACGGCCGCGGCCTTCTTGGCTGCGGCGGCACCTGCTGGGTCGAGCTGTTGGTATTTGCCGGCTACCTTGGCGAGCACTTGCCCGAGTGGGTAATCGGTGCCGGCCAGTAGCGTTGCTTTGGAACGGGTCCAGCCGGGGCTGACTTCAACCAGTAGTAAGTCGCCCAGGTCTTTGGGTTGGGTGAATGTGGCCATGGGGGCTCCTAGTGTTTGGCGCGGGCTTCGGCGTCGGCGAGCAAGGGGTTGGTGACTTGGTCACTCACACCGTCCGCACGGTTTTTGGTGGCCACTTCCGTGAAGCCGATGCCCCCGGCCAAGTCGTTGAAGACGGATTTGAGGCCTTCGCTTAAAGGTTGGCGGCCGTCGGCTTCGCCGAACTCCAGGGGTGTTTCACTGGACTGGGCGAAATCGAGGGCGGCGATCACCACCGGGACGTGCAGCGGCTTCATGCCTTTGGCTACCAACTGCTCGGCGTACTGAACACTGGCTGTGTGGGTGACCTGTTGTGCGGCGGTATGGGCCGCTTTGTCGCGCTGGTCGAGGTCGGCTTTGAGGCGTTTGTTTTCTGCTGCTAAGGCGGCTGCGTCTTGCTCGGTCACGGTGGGCACCTGGGTTGTGAGGGCGGGTTCTGAGAACGCGGGTTGCTGGGCGACATCTGGCTGGCGGGCGGTTTCGGCGAGGCTTTCGATGGCCCACGAGGGGGCGACTTGGTCGGCTGACTCTTTATCGAACTTGCCGATGAGCCATTCACGCAAGCGGCGCCACAGATCTGAACTGAGTTCGTGGCCGTGGTCGCTGAATTCGATGACGCCGGCTTCGCCGTCGGCCAGCTCCACTGGGCGCAGGCCTTTGACGGCGGGTGGTTGTGCGCCAAGGAAACCGACGTGGCGTAGGTAGTACACGCCGGGTACGGGGTTGTTGGCGGCGTTGGGGTGGTAGAAGGAAGCGGAGATTTTTTTGTAGCTGCCCTTGGCGACTTGCTCGGCGAAGGCGGCGTCGATTTGTTGAGGTTCGGCGATGAGGCCTTGGGCATTGGCTGACAGAGACTTGACCCAGCCGGCCGCTGGCGCGTCATGTTGAGGGTGGCCGATGACGATTGGGGCTTCGTGCAAAGTCGGATCATAGGCCGCGACGGTGGCAGCCAAATCGGATTCGCTGAAGTTGAAGCTGGCGCCGCACATGGCGGTGTGGGTGCCGTGTTTGAAGATGTGTAGGGGTTTCATCATTGAGCGCTGCGCTGAGGTAGTGCACAGAGCTTGGGCATGCGGTTGCGGTGGGGCTTTTAATCGGGTTTAGAGGATTTAGATCAGAAAAGAGGTGTTCTGGAGTAGCCACGATAGTTCAGGATCGTGGATAGATGGGAAACGGGCTTTATGATGAGGGGAGCCACTGCTGTGTTATGCAGTTGGTTGGCTTTATAAAGCGTTTACATCGTTATGCTTGATGAAATGTGAGTGTAGCGACTGGTTAACGTTTCTCATGCCTCCTACGTAGGTCGTATTCTGCCTTTGAATTTGGTCACCGGACCGATATTGAGGTTTTTTTTCCCTGATCCAGTGCGCTTGAGCTGAGCCAAATCTCACCAAGCTGTCGCGACACGAACCTGCTAAATTTTCACCCATCCCACACCATCGTTTGAAAACCTGTTCAGGACAGCAAAAATGGCTCGTTATGATTTCAAATCGTTGTCCCCACAGGATTTTGAAGAACTTACTAGAGATCTCCTTCAAGCAGAATGGGATGTGCCGATAGAAGCATTCAAAGCTGGCCGCGATCTGGGAATCGACCTTCGTTACAGTTCTCTAGATGCCGGTACCACTATCGTTCAATGCAAACACTTTTCTTCTTCCACGTTCAGTACGCTGTTATCGCACCTGAGAAATTCTGAGCTATCGAAGGTCCAACGATTGAAGCCTAAGCGGTATTTGTTAGTCACTTCACTCGGTCTCACCGTCGCTCAGAAAGACAAAATTGTCGAAACAATGCACCCATTTATTCTTTCGCCTTCTGATGTGCTTGGCTGTGGTGATTTGAATGGTCGTCTCTCATTGCGTCCAGAAATCGAACGAGCAAATTTTAAGCTTTGGTTCACAGGTACAGAAGTCATAGAGCGCATTCTTCACAATGCCGAGGTCTGCCAAGCCCAGTTCGAAGTAGAGCGGATTCGTAAAAAGCTGCCCGTTGTTGTGCAGAACGAAGCATTTTCGAGAGCGCGAGAAATTCTCAACGAGCAACGCGTAGTGATTATCTCTGGCGTTCCTGGAATAGGTAAAACTACTCTCGCGGAAATGCTTCTCTACGCGCACCTCGATGAAGGATACGAACCGGTTGTCGTGCAGAGCGATATTAATGAAGGGAAAAAGCTTTTTCGAGCGACAAAAAACCAAGTCTTCTACTACGATGATTTCTTGGGGCAGACATTTCTGGGGGATCAGCGCTCCTACCTGTTTAGGAACCAAGATGCGGCACTATTATCATTCATGGAAATGGTTAGAGACACACCCAACAGTCGGTTTGTGCTAACAACACGAGAACATATCTTCCAACAAGCTTTTTTAGGCTCAGAGCGTTTTCTGCATAGCGCTATGCTCAGCCTTAAGTGTGTATTGACACTTAATGACTACTCGTTCGGACAGCGCGCGCGGATTCTTTACAACCATCTTTACTTTAGCGACCTACCACAAGCGTATAAAAACATCGTGCTAGATGATGACTTTTTTATGGATATCATCAAGCATGATCACTTCAATCCGCGGCTTATTGAGTGGCTAACCTCCCTCACTCGGATGCATTCACCGCCAGTTGCTGAATACAAACAACGTATTACGGAATTGCTACAGTCACCCGATAAAATTTGGTCGCATGCCTTCGAAACACAGATCTCCGATGCCGCCCGTGACCTGTTGCTGACGCTCTACACATTGGGTGCTACAGAGGACTTGATAGACCTCGAACCCGCATTTGAGGCCTTACACAAGGGAGCTTGTAACCAATACAACCGCCCCCGCAGCGCTAGTGACTTTCACTCTGCCTTGCAAGAGCTCGATGGCGCATTTCTTGAGTACGATTCGGGACATGCCGCATTCATCAACCCGTCAATTCGAGATTTCACTTCAAATATCCTCTGTAAAACCCCAGCAATTGCGATAGGGATGATCCCCGACGTAACGCGTTTCAAACAGATCAAAAACCTTTGGGATCTTGCTGCAAAGCGGCAAGATCAGCCACTTATGGCGGCGTTCCTTACTAACAAATCTCTGTTGCGATCAAATCTTGAACGCACCTTGTACGGCGAGTCCTCTCGAAGGACTACGAGTCTCACGGGATATCCAATTAAAAAATATGTAGATACGTATGAGGATGCTCGCCTCGACACAATAGGCGCATTCGCCGAAGAATTTAAAGATTTAACTTTCGTTGATCTTGCCATCACCTATGCAGAATTCCTTGTTTCTCACTGGCGCAAAAACATTATCGATTTCGAAATTACTGCCCGCATCCTGAATGCCATGAAAGCCAGAAATTGGTACTGGGGCAAAGGCGGAAACTCAGTTTACCGGATTGTCCTTGACGGGTTGCTAAACCACTTGGACGAAGCGAGTGCGTGGGAGTGGGCAACAATTCTTGAATTCAAAAAAATGGCATCAGAATGGAGTAATTTAGATGAGTCGAGACTGTTAATCGGTCTTGAAATATACCGCCTACAAGGCTTCGACAGCGATCGAGAAAATTGCTCTAGTGTGGACGAGTTAGAGGATTTGCGTAGTGCTCTTATAGAGCTCAAAGAAAGCTACGGTGTCGACTTAGAAGTATCCATCGAAGCAATCGAATCCGATATAGCGGAACGTGAAAAAGACGCGCCCTTCGATGATGGAGAAGGCGGTGGCTTCGCACGAAGAACCGATCCACTGCCATCCAACTACGTCACTGAGAGCGACGTACGAGAAATGTTCAAGACATTACGGGAATGATTACCTGCGCCCTCGGTAAGGAATAATTGATCTCACGCCGAGGTTCGCCACACCAGTAACCAAAGCCTTAAATTGCTGCTAAGTGCTGCAAAAGCGTAAGCCTCATCCAGAACCAGGCATTCATAAGAGAAATACTCGATTTTTCCAAAGCTTTTCATCACGTAGCAGAGGTTGAGTTGGCTCATTCAACAACCTTGGACGCGCGTGTTTAAAAGCCCCCCAATGTTACCTCCTGAAAGCTACAAGACCTTGCGCCGTTGCCTACGGTTACGCAAGAATCGGCCGGCTTGTGTACGTTGGGCCTGAGCTCTACCGTTGACGTGCCGCTGGCATCAGCGGCCGGGTCTGGAAACCCCGAAGTGTAGATGGCGCAAAAGCGCCCTTCATAACGTATGCTTGCGCGCTTTTCGTGTGTGCACTCCGTTATGGCGGCTGTGCGCGGGAGACTTTCGAGTCTACCGGGTTGCCGTTTCCCCGGGTTTCCAGCCTGCGTACAGCTGCCACCTTTCGCCTGGAAACGAATGGGCGCAGCTCCAATCAATAAACGGAGCTTCACCATGATCAAGGTCACACCAGATCCGCCGGAAACAGATCCGGCGTCCCCGTACGAACCCAACTCAAAAAAACTCAACGAAGCAGCCGAGCGAGCTCTCAACCACTATTTTCCGTCGATTGCCGACATCAAAGCCACCCCACGTACCATTAGCACGATGTTTAACGTGGACGCGGAGGCTACAACCGAAAACCTAGTGGTTTATCTGGTCGAAACCCTGGCCTCGATTGATGTGATGGTCCACGAGTTGGTAGACCGTTTGGACGGTTACTCGCGCTATTCCCTGTTGGGCATTTCCAATAGCATCATGCTGGCGGAGATCACGGCTAATCGAGTGTTGGATCAGATCGACCCACCTGAGTAGGTGCAGGCTTCTGTGGCAAGGGGCGGTTTCCTTGCCACAGAAGCATTCTTCTTTTGAATGGCCCGATTGCTGCAATTGAAATAACTGGAGGCAATGGAACGTCTAGTCTTACTGACTCGTACGGTCTAGGTTCAGCGTTTTCAGAAGGAGTAAATTATGCACGGAATGCCGAAGGTTAGATCACTGCTGTTCGTTTTATTCCCACTGGTTGGTGCGTGTACCAGCCCGCATTCAATTGATGTGGGTGGGCGGCCCGAGCGGGTACAGCCTGCGCTACTTTCGACCGTTGAGATTCCTGGGATTGATAACTGCGCTGTCGGCTGCCCCTCTGGCGGCGGTGAGGCCACCATCACCCGCTATGCGTATACGCTGAATAACAATGGTTCGACGAAATTTGCCAACTGGGTGGCCTACAAAATCACCAAGGACACACCTGAGAGCAATCGCCCGCGCAATTGGAAAACTGATCCTGATGTGCCTGCGGGGGAAACGCTGAACCCTGTGGACTACAACGGGGCTTATGTTGCCTTGGGTCTGGACAGAGGCCACCAAGCCAATTTGGCCTCTATGGGGGGGATTGCTGATTGGCAACCGTTGAACTACTTGAGCAATATCACGCCGCAAAAAGAGGACCTGAACCGGGGGGCCTGGGCTCTGTTGGAGAATCAGGAGCGCAAGCTGGGTAAAACGCCTGGCATAGATGCGGTCTACGTGGCTACCGGACCCTTGTACGAAAGGACGATTGGTTCGCTTCCCGGTACCAACAAAATTCATACGATCCCGAGCGGCTACTGGAAGGTCATTTTCACGGGCAGTACACCTGCCAACGGCCTTTATGCTGCGTTCATCATGGAGCAAAGCACCCCACGCACGGCGAACTTCTGTGACTACCAGGTGACGGTGAATGAGATCGAGGAACGGTCTGGGCTGACGCTGTGGAGTGATCTGCCGCAGGATGTTCAGACAGCGTTGAAGTCAAAGCAGGGGCAATTGCCACAGAAGATCGGCTGTAGCACTCAATAGAGCTGGATGGAAAGCCATCCCCGAAAACACAACGGAAAGGCCAGTGGGTTATTGGTCGAAAGGCTAGTCACAGTGGATGCGCGCACCGATTGATTTGCCCGCGTAAGGACCTTCTGCTGTAGTGAGTGGGTTTACGTTAATCGTGCGGCGGTCTCATTCTGGGGTCGCTGTGCTGTGAGTAAGCTTCCTCTCCACTGTTAACCGAGCTGAGCACCACTGCCTGTGATTAGAGCTGCTTGACCCAGGCAGTGGTTCACCAAAAAGGCGAATCGCGATTTACATTAAAATCTAGGGTTTGAATTGCCAATAGTTATTAGGCTCTCGCCCCGCCGGGCTCAATCCTGCTCTTTTATCAACAGTGAGCGACTCTTGAATGAGGTAATGCATATCGTCAATTATCGAGCGTACGTCTCCATAATATGAGTGACCCAGTAAGCTGGTGTCTACGTTCGATGCATCGATGGTGTCTACTCCCTTTAGTATGACTAGCCCAGTTCCGCTATCTCCCGCACGTGGGTAGCCATGGAGTTTTTGTGATGCAAGCAATGCTCTATCATTGGACGACGCATACAACGTAACGCTTCGCTCGGCCTTCAATAGTCTTGGTGCAATCTGCTGCTTAAACAAATCGGCATCTATGTCAGGGGCAGCGAGTATTACTGCTTTCAGTTTTCCAATTGCTTCCGGCTTTTCTACTGCTATTGCTCCAATCGCCTTAGCAAGGCCTCGCGTTCCCATGCTGTGACCTACAACAAAAACGTTTGAAAATTTAGAGTCTGAAAGAATATCAACCAGGAATTCTTTGATGTTGCCTTCCGATAGCTCAATGTTTCTTTCGTCCGCCTCATAGGCGGTTAATGAAGCCGAGTTTCTAGAAGGCCAGCTGTAAAAAATTGGTACGCCGTCGAAATTCAGGTCATAAGCCATTTGTGCAGTCCGTTTCGCAGCATCATTGAAACCAACGTTGAAACCATGAATAAAAACAAAGGCATTACCCGATTTTGACATCTCTGCAAGCCAGGCGATGTCTCGAGTGAACGCTTCGTATGATTGTAACTCTGTTTTTAGAATCATAACGTGCTTTTGGGGCGTCTCACTAAACTCAAGCCGAAGTATAGATGGTGACTCGATAACCCCAACTTTGTGGCGAGGTGGAATACTTACATAACAGTAGCCATAGCTGAGATTGCCAGGGGCTGAAGTGAAAGTGATTTTGTTGTCATCGGTGGCATATTGTCGGTCGGTGGCAAAATTTACTCGGGCCACATGATAGCCTTTGCTATCAATTGAGCGTGGGTCTTGCCAGTCTTGGAGAGTTTTTGGATTGACGGTAGGGGTGACTCGAGCAACTACGTCTATTGTGGAAAAGTCTAGTTTTGGTCGAATAACATAAGCATCATAGGTTAGCTTTTTTGTTAGCGTAGTACCGTATTCTTCGCCTTTATCTTCCCACCCATCAGTTTGGGTGCCAGAAAATTCCGCCTCGCTGTTGAAAACAATATATGGGCTGTCCGTGGCAATTGTTGTGGGTTCGGGCGGAGGATTTGGACGCACATCTGGGTTAGGTGGAGCTGCCGCTGGCGGAAAACTCTTAAGTTGCATTGTTTGTGGTATTACTATAACTATCAAGGCGACTGTTATTAATACAACCAACCAGTGCTGTTTTATTGTTTCTCCAAACTTCATAGCGACCACCATGAGTTTTAGGTTTGAATCCGTAGCGTGGAGATTAGCAAGCGTGTCAAATTTTGCCACGCGTATAACCCTGTATTCGTTTTAGAACGACATTGAACGCATTAGAGGCGTGCCGATTTTTCTAAGTGAAGCAACGCCAACTCTAGGATCGCCTCTGCCGCTTGGGGCTGTAACTGGCCTTCGACACTCATGGGCAGATACGGCCTGCCCGGTATGTCGCCCCACAGGTGTGGAAAATCCGCTTGCTCCCCACCAAACTGCATCATGGCCGCATAGGGTTTGTTGCTGCCAACCAGTGCTGAACTGTGGTTGGCGTGAGTGGTGATTGACGCAGCCAAGCCGGCGGCGCTGACTTGCAGGATCTGGCCGGGCCAGTTGCCGTGTTTGGCGCGGCGCTCGGTAGTGGTGTCTGATAGTTCTGCCCATTCGGGGCGGCCTTCGTTTTCAAAGTTTTCTTCGGTTTGCTGAGCCAGTTCAGCGGCTATGCCCTGCATCAAAGGTGCGAGGTCGCCGACGGCCCATTCCACTTCGCGCAAGGCGTTCTGGATGCTCTGGTTGTTTAGTTCGATGGTGAACATTCATGCCTCTTGTGCGGCGATTGCCTGCTTGCGTTTTAGCGCTTCGGCCAGGCCTGTACCTGGTGCGTGATTGAAGCCTGGGTCGGTGCGGAATGTGATGGCGCGGCCTTGGGCATCTTTGAGGCGGATGCCGCTTACCGTGGCGTTGCGGACTTCACCGGTGCGCTTGTTGGTGCCGACCTGGACTGTTTCTGTGAATAGCCTGCCTTGACTCGATACGACTGTAAGCCCGCGGCGCTTGACGGCGGCTTCGCTGAGGGCGATGACGCGGCAGCGGCAGTTGAAGCCGTTGGGCGGGAAGATGGAGGCCCAGATGGGGTCGTCGTGGCGGAAGACGTGGCCGTGCAGTGCGCGGTGGCTGGGTCGCGTCTTGCCGTCGAGGATGGCGATGTACATCCAGTACGGGTGGGTTTGTGCCGTCTGCTCCATGCTGGCTTTACGGCCGGCCATGTAGGCGCTTTGCAGGTTGGTTTGGTAGATGGTTTTGAGACGGCGTGGGCTTCCGAGTTGGACGAGTTCGCCTGTGCCTTGGCTGTCGACGATGACTTGTTGGCCCCACCAGCCTTGTGCTTGCAGGATGGGTTGTAGGTTGGTGGTGAATTGCTTGAGGGTTTGGCCTTGTTGGAGAGCTGTTTCCAATGCTTCGCGGATCTCTGACAGTAGGTCCAGGCGAATGGCTTTGGCGACGGTGAAGGCTTGGTCGTGGGCGTGATCGAGCATGTCTTGCCAGTGCCAGGTGATGGCGTAGCCCTTGCGTTTTAGGTAGGCGATTGCATTGGCCGGGTCGAGGCCGAAGATGATTTGTAGGTCGGTGGGGTTGAGGCGTTTCGTGGAGGTGGCCATGTCAATCTTCCCGGTCCGCGTTGGCGCTTAGGCGGCCCCAGGTGTTGGCCATGAACAGGAGATTGGCGAGTGGTTGTTCAAGTGTTTGGCCGTCCGCTTGAGTGAAGGCTTCTGCCAGTAAGCCGAGGGCCTCGGTGTCGTCACGGCCGCGTTGTAGTGCTTCGATGAAGGGGGCTACGGCCTTTTCGCTGTGTTGTTGCAGCGTTTGGGCTGGCAGGCTTTGGATGGCTTGGTCGAGTGCGATTTGGTCCAGCAGCGGCTGCAGGGTTGGCTCGGCGAATTCAGGCGATTTGGTGGCGGTTGGCGTTAGCTGGATGTCGCCGTCTTGCAGGTTGTAGGTACGTTGCCAATAGGCGTTGGTGAATTTAACGCCGGCGTCGGTCAGGGTTTTGTCGCGCTGGGCCAGGCTGTTGTCGATTTCTTCTTGTTGCCAGAGGGCGTACAGCGGCGCGATGACGTCGGCGCCGAAGTTGAGGTTTACGACTTGGCGTATGCAGGCGTTCAAGGCGGTGGCGACGATGGCGGCGTCACCGTCGCGGATGTCTTTGGTGACTTCGGCGCCCGCGGTGGCGCTGGCGCGGTTGCTGTCTTTTTCGGTGGTCTGGTTTTGGCCGAGCATGGCGACGTTGATTTCGCTGCGGCAGTACTCGAGTAGTTGGCGGTAGACCTCTGCACTGCCGGCCTTGCCGGCGGCTTCGATGATTTGCACGCTGGCATCGTCCGGGATGGCGGCGACTGCGTCTTGAACCATGGCTTCGAGGCTGTCGAGTAGCAAGTTGGTTTCGTCGTCTGTGGCGCCGCGGGGGTGTTTGCCGATGACCCAGGGGCTGCCGTACTTTTCGGTGAACTGGACCCAGAATTTGAGGCCGCCTTTCATGAAGGTGGCCGGCCAGAAGCACATGCTGAGGTCCGGGAAGCCGTAGGGGTTGGCGTAGGTGGCGTCTTGGCGGGCGACGATGAAGCGTTGGGGGTCGCAGAGTTCACCGTCTGGGCCGGCGTCTTTGGCGCGAAAACGCAGTGCGTTGTTTTGGTCGTAGAAGAACCATTCGGACGGTTTGCCGAGCAGGTCTTGCGGCACCAGGTGCGTGCCGATGGGCTGCCATATGAGTTCTAGGGGTTGGTAGCCGAATAAAGGGGCGTCGAGCAGTTCGCGAATGATGCGGTCGAGGTCGAGGTCGGTGAGCCAGTCGCTGATGAAGCGCTCGACGTTAGTGGGCGCATCGCCGGGTTTGATGCCGCGTTCCAGGGACAACACTGAGGCCTTGCGGCGGCGGATGTTTCCGCCGACCAGGGCTGAGCTGCGCAGGTCGCGGTAGACGGCGATGTCTTTGCCTTGGGCTTTGAGGATGGGGTCTGGGTTGGGCAAGTTGGCGCCGCTGAAACCACCTGCTTGGGTGCGGCCACGGGTGGCGATGTGTTGGCTGAGGGCGCGACTGCGTTTGGCTTCGGCAAAGCTTATGAATTCGGTGGGGCTGACCCACACGCCGTTGTTATTCATGCGTACCCCTGGGTGATGCGTTTGCCCTGGCGTGGGCGGCGGGATTTGACGTTGACCGGACCGCTGGCGACTTCGAGTGTGGCGAAGTTGGCCAGGGCACCGGCGCCTGCAAAGTCGCCGTGACGGTAGAGGCCTGGGTCTTTGAGGTCTTGGGTGCGGGCTTTGATGATCATGGGGATGCCGTCTACGGTTTCGATGGCGCGGATGTCTTGGTGCAGGGAGTCGTCTTTGGGCAGCGTGAGGGTGGCGTCTTCGAACAGTTGGACGAATTTGGGCATCCAGGCGCCGTACCAGGCACGGCTGATTTTTACTTGTTGGATGCGGTTGTGACCGAATTCGTCGGCGGTTTCTTCGGCGAGGGTTTCGCCGTTGCCGGTGGCGTCCAGGGCTGCGCCGATAAAGCGTGGCAGACCACGCAGGGTGTGGAAGAGGATCTGCTTTTGTTGTCGGGTGGGTACTTTGTGCATCTCGACTACGAATGGCACGTTACGGTGGCGGGTTTGATCAACGGACATTGGGCAGATGATTGAGAAGTCTCGGTGACGGGCGTAGTCCATGCCGAGGAAGTGACGCAGGTCTGGCGCTACGGCCTGTTTCATGAGGGGCGTTAGGTAGCGGTTGATCCAGTCGTTTACGTAGGCTTCGCGGCGATAGACCGGTTGTTGGGTGAAGCTGTCGTCGAGTGTGAGACGCAGGACGGTGCGACCTGGGCGCATGGCTTCGTCGATCCAGATGCCGGGGATGCAGACGCCGTTGCCGTCGCGGGGGATGGCGTCGAGCTCTTCGCGCATTTGCGCTTTGCGCGGGCCGTAGGCGTTGCGGATTTGTTTGTACCAGGCTTCTTTGCCTTCGGCTGTGGCGACTTTGCCGGCCATGAAGCAGACGCGCTCGTAGAGGCCGTTGGCTACGGCGTCGTCGAAGGTGGCGCGGTAGACGCGGGCGCTGTCGCCGTAGCGCTTGTCGCGGATGTCGCTGACCATTTGGTTGAAGGCGTTGGCCTTGCCGTTGTGGGTGCTGATGATGACGATGCGGCCGCCCCAGATGAGCAGCGCGGTGGCGGCGTCGAGTACGGCGGAGACGTCGCGGTGGAACGCTGCTTCGTCGATGATGACTTTGCCTTGCAGGCCGCGCACGCCGGCCGGGTTGCTGGAGAGCGCGACGATTTTGAAGCCTGAGGCGTAGCGGATGCGGTAGGCGTTGATGTGGCGGGTGTTGCCGGCGTCGTCTTGGTCTTGGAAGAGGAATTCTTCGATTTGGCTGACGCCTGAGGCCTGCGCTTCTGCGATGACGCGGCTGAATTTGGCGCAGTAGCCAATGAATTCGAGGCCCTTTTCTTTGGTGTCGCCGATGTAGAAGCAGTCCATGCCGCCGGCGATTTTTTGTGAGGCGGCGGTGATGACGGAGTCCAGGGCTTCGGCGAAGGTGATGCCGGTGCGGCGGCCTTTTTCGCAGAGCTTGATTTGGGCGTCGATGGCCAGCCAGTGGGACTGGTGGGCCATGAGGATGCCTTCGATGAGGGGGTTGTAGCCCTCGGGAATTTGGCGAACGCTGGGGGGCAGTTCGTCCCATTCGATGACGCGCAGTGTGCTGGCTGAGGGTTTCATGGTTTGACGCCCAGGAACTTTTGGCGCCAGAACAGGGCTTGGTCTTCGGTCATGCCTTGGGCTTTGACGGCGTTGTCGAGTTCGGCGGCTTGTTCTTGGAGCAGGCGTTCGCGGGCGGCTTTTTCGATGGTCTGGCGCTCTTTGACGCTGAGGGTTCGGGCTTCCATGGTGGCTTTGGCGGCGCGGGCCAGGGCTGAGACTTCGGCAATGGTGACTTCGTCTTTTTCGTGGGCGCCCATGGCGGCTTGATAGGTCAGGGTTGAGATGGCTTCGACGAGTAGGACGCCGGTTTTGTCGGAGGCGTCTTCACCGAAGGCACCGACAAAGGCTTCGGCCATTTCGCGTTGTTGGCGGGCTTTGTCGGTGAGTTCGTCGAAGCCGACTTTGAAGCGGCCCAGGGCGCTGCGGCTGGGGGCCTTTTGGTTGGGGAAGCGTGCCTGGAGGTCGGCGAGCATGTCGTCGAGGGTTAGGCGGTCTTCGCGCAGTAGCTTTTGGATGTAGGCCTTGACGGTGGGCGGCAGGCGGTTGATGGAGGATTTGCCGGCCATGGTCAGGCGCCCGGCCGTTTGATGCCGGGTACGCGGGCGCGGCCGGCGGCGATGTCTTGGCCGCGTTCGGTGAGTGTGGCGACGAGTACGGGACCGATGTCGGCCAGGGTTATGGCGCCTTGTTCGGTGAGCCATTGCAGTTCGGTTTTGACTTGGTCGCGGCTGGCGGTGTGGCCGAAGTTGTCTAGGGCTGTGTTGAGTACGGAGCTGTTGGCGCGGTAGCCGGGCATTTCTATGAGTAGCCGCAGGATGACCAGGCGTATGTCTTGGCGAAGGTAGTCGGCGTAGTGGGTCATGTTTTGTCTCGCAGCAGGTAGTCGTTGATGCGGTCGAGCGATCGGGACAAGGGGCTGAGTGCGTCTTTGACGCCGGACAGTTCGGCGCGGATGGCTTTCATGTCGCCGAGCAGGTCGGTGATGGCGGTTGGGTCCGGCAGGTGCCGGACGTGTTCTTCGAGGGCGACGATGCGGGTGCGCAGTTCGAGCAGTTCTTGGGTGCTGGCGGCTTGGCGTTTGGTTAGCCAGGTGTAGATGCCGAGGACTGTGAGGATTAGCCATTCGACGGTCTGGAAGCCGACGTTGAGTTCGTTGAGGTTCATTGGTTGCCCCGCATCGCCCGGTGTTGGATGGTGTTTAGTGCGTTAGCGCAGAGCCTGTTGTGGGGGGCTTTGTTTGATTAGGCGTGCCACGAATAAGAGGACGGCCATTGCGCTGTTGAAGGTGGCGTAGGCCGTAGGCGACAGTTGTGTTTGCCATAGCGGCAAGAGTTCTAGTTGGGCGAATGCGACCAGGACGATGGCTAGGCTTATTTGGACGCTGTAGAGCCTGTAGGCGTGGCGCCAATCTTTGATCAGTTGCATGGTGGCGCCCCTGCAGTTTTGCCGTGAGAGATGCCGCGTTCGATGCCTGCGAGCGCCAGGCCGTCGGCGATGACGGCTTCGCCGTACCAGCGGCCACCGG
Source organism: Pseudomonas sp. NFX71 (assembly GCF_048079215.1). Taxonomy (NCBI): domain Bacteria; kingdom Pseudomonadati; phylum Pseudomonadota; class Gammaproteobacteria; order Pseudomonadales; family Pseudomonadaceae; genus Pseudomonas; species Pseudomonas sp. NFX71. The sequence goes on from NZ_CP182230.1 coordinate 4,450,884, forward strand.
GTAATGGTCCCGGACCGTTTTCGTGGCGAATGATGACGGTGATGAGGGCGCGCATGACTTCGAAGTCGTAGACGTCGACGCTTTGTACGTCGGGGTCGAGGCCTAGGGCGCGGGCGACGCTGATGACGTAGGCGTCGGTGTTGTTTTCTGTGGGTGGGGCCCAGCGTTCGACGATTTCACGCACGGTGTCGATGGAGCTGCCGTCGGCGGCGTGGCGTTTGTCTTGGTAGGTGATGAGTACGCGGGCCATGGCGCGAATGCCCCAGCGTGGGTTGAGGTATTGGACGTATTGGCTGTCGGTTTGGGCTGGGGCCATGCCTTGCCAGCGGATGGATTTGGCGTGGCGGATGTTGCCGGGGTTGAAGTTGCGGATGCCGCGGGGTTGTTCGGGTCGCATGGGTTGCCTCCAGTCTGGGCGCCGTGGGTTTTGGGGCGCTAGAAATGCCCACGCCGCTATGGTGGGCGGCGTGGGGCTGGAGGGCTTTTAATCGGGTTTAAGGAGTGGTCTGGGGTTGGCTTTTAGGTTTAGGGTTTTGAATGCTGCTCTCGCAGAAATCAAACAACTGAGCCAGTTGGGCTTGGACAAAACCTATTTTCGGTAAATCCTCTTTTGCGAATCCCTCTGCCCGCATCATTTCGTTGTGGCAGATGGCGTTTAAAACGTGCAGTACAGGAGGCTCCTCTGCCTCGATGCTTAACCGTTGTTCCGAGACCTTCAATAGACGCTCTTCGGTTTCGTCACCGAGCATAAATTTTTCTAGATCCACATACTTACGCATGAAATCCGTATGGTCGCGGCCACGTTGCGCACTGCCCACAACCAAATTGATGGATGAGACAACGGTGACAAAGGCGGAAGCTATCAACGCCACATTTTTTGCGTTCTCTTGGAGAACGCCGTAGATCGCGGCGGACCCCAATATCAATGACAGCATATTGGATATTTTATCCAACCTGTCATAGAACGCACGACGACGTTGGTGGTATCGGATTGAGCGACGCACGCTGAATTGCACTGCGTACCAACGATCCGCAAGATCAGCTGTTGTCGCTCCCATCCCGATCCCCTCTGCTAGGCCGTGTTGGTGGAGAAAGAGTGTCTACCACGTCAGGAAACCTTCGCTCTTTGTAGTTTTCGAAATCAGGACGGCCTGGGTTAAGGTCGGTATTATTGTGGAGATCACCGCTGTTTTCTTCTCTGCTGCCACGGTCACGGTGGTCATCTCTATCCCTTCTCAATGTGTTGACTCCTTTTTTGAATTTGTTATGAAAAAGCTCCAGCGTGATGGCGCTTTGATTCACAGAGCACTCTAATGTGCTTTTGGTGCTGTTTGTACAACTTCGTCAAATGTGGCAACGATTTCTGTCGGATCTGCCTGCTGTAGGCATTCGGTTCGGTTGTTTTTGTATTCAGCCCAGTGATTGTTAATTGAGGTTGCAACCTCTGCCGTGACCCCTTGGCGTGCAGCGCTGACTCTGGCCTGCCACCAGCTGTTGGCGAAGAGGCCTGCAGCACCGCATTTGCCTAAAGGTTCGAAAACGGAGTGGCCAAATTGCGCGTGACCGTAGTCGATCAATGATTTGAAGACTTGGCTGTGTGCTACCAGCTGTGGGACTTGGTTGGCTTCAATGATGGTGAGACCTTCGAGCATGGTTTGCTCGATTGTCGCTATGTAGTGTGTCGCACTGAACAATGCGTCGGCACTGGGGTGGGTGTGAACGGCTTCAGGTGGTTCTGCTGCGGGTGTGATGTCTGTTGCTGGTTCTGTGGGTACCAACATGGCAAGCCTTAACCAGTGCGTCAGTAGTAGGAATGCGACAGCCAAGAAGGCCAGCAACGCGATCTTGCTGACGATGTGTCGTTGTCCCCAAGGTACTCTTCGGCTCATGCCCACTTCCTTTTAGTTTTCAGTCATCCATGACTATTTCGATCTGACGGTTACATGTTTGTCGATCAGTGTTTTACGTGCTGGGCAGGAAATCTCTGACGAAGTAGCTCAGCAGTGCCACGCCTAAGAAGGCTGCGATCTTCAATAGCTGGGCGGTGCCTTTTTCTGTGCGAGCTGGCTGTTTTGGCTGTGCAGCGATGTGGTGATGGTTGCGGGGGTTGTGGTCGCAATGCGTGCATTGCTGGGTGTAGCTGCCGAGGTTGATGTGGCCTCGATTGCCTTTGATTTTTACGGTGAGGGGGTGATCTTTTCCTTCCTTGGGGAGGTTTGCTATTTCCTCAGAAAGCCTGGCGGATAGGTTTTTAACCAGAACTTCATCCTCGCTTCGCATAGAGCTCCTTTGCTATTTCAGCGATTGACTACCAACTTCAATATTCGCTCAACGCGCGGTTCGTCGAATCCTTGTTCTTCACCTAACGCGTTGTAGACATCTGCGGCCACGGTGGCCAATTTTTGGGGTGGCCAGCGCCTGCCGGCTTGTTTGGCGGCGGTTTCTAGCATTTCGATGATGCGGCCCAGTTTGTTGCTGTCGATGGGCGCCCATGCGTTTGCCCGCGCTTGGGTGAGCTGTTGACCTGTTAGGACGAAGTGGACGTCTACGCCTGCCGTGGAGATGGCGGTCAGGTAGTTGGCGTCAGGCACGCGGTCCCCTGCCTCGTAGAGCATTTGTGTTTTTTTGGTCACTGCGCCCAATGCAGCGAATTCGGTTTGGGTGAGGCCAAGCCGTGTTCGTTCTGCGCGCAGTCGCTCACAAAAGGAAACCATTCGGTTGTCAAAAATCCTTTGAAAAGGAACCGATCGGTTCCATTATGCATTCACACCGTTCAACCACCAACGGCAACTTAATCGGCACCCTTTGGGGCGCCACGAGCACCGGAGTATTTCCCATGGCGCTACGTACAGCAGACCAGGCCAAAGCAGTGCTGAAGGCCAAAGGTATTTCGATTACCCAATGGGCAATCGCTAATCAGTTTTCGCCCAACCTGGTGTTTGAGGTGTTGGGTGGGCGTAAGAAATGTGTGCGGGGTCAGGCCCACGAAATCGCGGTCAAGCTGGGGATTAAGGCCGGGGAGATTTGTACTGACCCGGCTAAGGCCCTTGAGAGCATCCGTTTTGTGGCGTGAGGCTGACGATGAAAAATCATATCGGTTATTTGGAATTTACCGCTTTAAAGCGCTTGTTGAATGCGTGTGCGGGGCAAAAAAAGAAATTTCCTACAAAAAACACACGATTTCACACCGTTTTCGTGGGCGGCGCTGACTTTCGGGCCGTCAATTTACCTGAATTTGTTGGGCTGGAGGCAGGGTTATGAGCCGCGCTGTGTCTGCCGCTGCGCGGGTGTTGCGTGTGTTGAAGGCGTTGAAGGGACACACGGTGACGGGGTTGAGTAATACGGAGTTGGCTCAGCTGACTGATGACAGTCCCAGCAATATTACGCGGGTGATGCAGACGCTGATTGAGGAGGGTCTGGCGTTGAAGCTGGATAACGGGCGCTTTGCTCACTCGGTGGCGATGTTGCAGATCGCTCAGGCGCATGCCGAGCACATGGCCCGCGTGACGGGGCGTATGCAGGAAATTAATCAGCGTATTGCCGCTGGATCAAGGATTTGAGGGAGATGGATATGGCACGTACTAAGAGCCAACCCGTGGAGCCGCTGGATTTACCGGTTTTGAATGAGGTGATGTTGACGGCTGATCAAAATGCGATGGCGGCGATGCAGGCTTCGCACGCTGAAGATCGCGACACGGTTAATCAGTTGTTGGGACAGGCGCAAATGGCCGGCGCGTTTGAGGAGTTTTCCCGCACGGTGCGGACTTCGAAGTTGGCGTATGTGAAGGAGAACAAGCTGTACCGGGCGATTGCGGGGCGTAGGAGCCCGCACGGTGCGGAAGTTTTGAGCGGTACGTGGGAGGAGTTTTGTGTGTTGTTGGGCCGCTCGGTGGACCAGGTTGACCGGGATATTGCGAATTTGCGGACCTTCGGTGAGGAGGCGTTGGATTCGATGTCGCGGATGGGGATTGGTTACCGGGAGTTGCGTCAGTACCGACGTTTGCCGCAGGACCAGCAAGCTGAGTTGATTGAGGTGGCTAAGGCTGGCGATAAGGACGCGTTTGTGGACCTTGCTGAGGAGATTATTGCCAAGCATGCCAAGGAGAAGGAGGTGTTTGTGCGGCGCCTTGATGAGAGTAACGCCGATTACAACGCGCAAAGTGAGGTGATGGCGAAGAAGTCGAGCGAGTTGGATAAGGCACGGCATGAGCTGGATAGGTCTCGTAAACGTATTAAGGCGATGCCAGCGGATGAGGCCGCGAAGGATTTGCGGGGGGAGTTGGCGGCGATTGCGTATGAGGCTGAGGCCAGTGTGTTGGGCCCCTTACGTGAGGGGTTTGCCAAGCTTGAGGAGTTGGCTGTTGAGGGTGAGGAGCACCGTTCTTTTCAGGCGGGGCTGATTCGGCAGTTGGAGGTGACGTTGGGAGCGGTCCGCAGTGAGTTCAATCTGCCTGAGCATGTGGACGGTAGCCCTACTTGGCTGACGGCTGCTGAGGTTTGATTGATGAACCCGGTGCAGATTCAGCTGTTGACGCAGATTGCTCGGCGCGCTGAAGAGGCAGCGCATGGTGAACGTACGGCTGTTTATGCGGCGGGAGCGGCGGAGTTAGGGGTGTCTGTGCAGACGCTTCTGCGCCAGCTGAAGGCGGTGCGTGTGGCGAAGCCGCGTAAGCGTCGCAGTGACGCGGGGTGCAGTGCTTTGCCGATTGAGGAGGCACGGTTGATTTCGGCGGTGTTGTTGGAGTCGATCCGTGGCAATAACAAGCAGCTTTCGACGATCGAGCGTGCGGTGGAGCGTTTACGCAGTAATCACTTGATTGTGGCGGGTCGTGTCGATGAGGACACGGGGGCGTTTCGCCCGCTGACTCATGGTGCGATTAGCCGGGCATTGCGTGGCTATAAGTTGCATCCCGAGCAGTTGTTACATGACGCGCCAGCGGTGTCGTTGGCGAGTAAGCATCCCAATCATGTGTGGCAGGTTGATGCGTCGATTTCGACTCAGTTTTATCTGGCCGATAACGGCGCTCAGGTGATGGATAAGGCTGAGTTTTACGACGGTAAACCCGGCAATTTGAAGAGGATTGAACGCCAGCGGTTATGGCGTTACGTAATCACGGACCATGCGAGCGGTTCGTTGTATGTGGAGTATGTGCTGGGGGCAGAGTCGGCTGAGCATTTGTGCGGTGTGTTGATTAATGCGATGCAGAAGCGTGGGGAATCTGACCCTTTTCACGGGGTGCCTTGGGTGCTGATGACGGACCCTGGTGCGGCGATGACGAGTGGCTTGTTTCGTAATCTGTGCCGGGTGTTGTCGATTGATTTGATTATTAATCAGGCCGGCAATGCCCGGGCGAAGGGTCAGGTTGAGCAGGCACACAATATTGTTGAACGTGAGTTTGAAAGCGCTTTGAAGTTTCAGGCGGCGGAGTGTCTGGAGCAGATCAACGAATGGGCCGGCAAGTGGATGCGTTTTTTTAATGCGACGTCTATTCATTCGCGCACTCGGCGTACGCGGTATGGGGTTTGGCAGTTGATTAAGCCGGAGGAGTTGCGCTTGGCCCCTAGTGTGGAGGTTTGCCGCGAGTTGGCGGTGAATACGCCAGAGCCTCGCAAGGTGAGCAATCTGTTGCGGGTTTCTTTCCGGGGGGCTCAGTTTGATGTGAGTTCGGTGCCGGGGGTGATGGTCGGAGAAAAGCTGCTGATTACTCGCAATTGCTGGCGGGATAAGGATTCTGCGATTGCGGTGTTGGTGGGTGATGACGGGCGTGAGCATTATCACGTGATTGAGCGTATCGGGATGGATGCGTTTGGGTTTGCCGAGACGTCCGCGACTATCGGTGAGCAGTATAAGCGCCATGCTGATACGCCGGCCCAGGTGTCGCGCAAGGTGTTGGAGCAGCTTGCGACGGGTACGACTAATGAAGCCGATGCGCGAGCTGCTCGTAAGGCGAAGGCCGCGCCGTTCGGTGGGCTGATTGATCCGCATAAGCCTGTGAATGACACGGTGCTGCCGACGTATTTGCCGCGGCGCGGAAGAACTTTGAACGTTAATACGCCAACTGTGGAGTTTGCGCCTTTGAGTCTTGTGGAGGCGGCGAAGCAGTTGCGGCCGCGGCTGGGTGATTTTTGGTCGGGGGAGACGTTTGGTTGGTTGCAGAGGCGGTATCCGCAGGGTGTTCCACAGGACGAGCTTGATGCCATTGAGGCTGAGTTGAAACGACCGGTTGAGGTCACGAGTAAGCCGCTGGTGTTGGCGGCGGTTGGAGGTGGGTGATGTTGAAGTTGAAGCACATTTTGCAGGAGGTGGGCCAGGCTCAAGCTGCTTTGGCTGCGTCGCTGAGTTTGAGTGGTGCGACGGTGGCGCAGTTGGTGAATCACGGTCTCTGGCCGCGCAGTTTGGACGGTGATGAGTTGCGGGGGCGCATTCGGTCTTTTTTGACTGAGTCGGGTGCGAACGATGCCGATGTTGCAAACGCTTTTGATGATGTGGACCCGCCGTGCGCTAACACGGCAGGTCCGGCCCTTAAGAAAGAGCCGTCCGGGGAGGACGAACCTATGTTACTGCCTAAACAAGCGTTACAGATAACAACTCGCAAAGCTTTTGGTTTGTTCCGTGATCCTTTTGATGAGTTGTCGAGTTCGCAGGATATGTGGGTGAGCCCGGATATTCGTTATGTGCGTGAGCTGATGTATCAGACGGCGAGGAATGGCGGGTTTCTGGCGGTTGAGGGGGAATCGGGGGCCGGCAAAAGTACGCTTCGTAGGGATTTGGTGAACCGTATTGCTGACAGCAATGAACCGGTGATTTTCATGGAGCCTTATGTTTTGGCGTCTGAGGACAATGACCTTCGGGGCAAGTCGTTGAAGAGCACGCATATTGCTGAGGCGATGATGGCGGCGGTTGCGCCACTGACTAAGCCGAAGAATAGTCCTGAGGCGCGGTTCGCGCAGTTGCATAAGGCGTTGAAGGAGTCGCATGCCGCTGGGTATCGCCATTGTCTGGTGATTGAGGAGGCTCACTGTTTGCCGGTGGCAACGCTTAAGCACTTGAAGCGTATCCAAGAGCTGGAAGTTGGGTTCACTAAGCTGGTGAGCATCATCATGATTGGCCAGCCGGAGTTGGGGGTGAAGCTGAGTGAGCGTAACGGGGATGTGCGGGAGGTGGTGCAGCGCTGTGAACGGGTGACGCTTTCTCCGGTTGAGGATTCGCGCTTGATGGAGTTTTTGAAGTTTCGTTTCGACCGGGTGGGCAAGGCCCTGGATGAGGTCATTGATGAGGGGGGCATTCAGGCGATTGCTACGCGGTTGTCGCAGGCTCAGCAGCGTGGTGGTCGGGAGGTTAGGATTTCGCAGCTTTATCCATTGGCGATAGGCAATCTGGTGGTTGCGGCGATGAATCTGGCTACTGAGTTGGGTGTGCCGGTGGTGACTGCTGATGTGGTGAAGGGGGTTTGATATGGGGGCTTTGTATCTGGAAGGTGCGTTGGGCGCTGAGCCGGTGAATCTGTTTGCTGAGGAGTTTTTGGCGAAGCTTTCGACCTTCAATGAGTTGTCGCGCAAGGTGCGTGACGCGGGAATCGAGATTAAGCAGCTGGAGTTGCTGGAAAACAGGATTTTTATTGAGCAAGACAGTGTTGAGCGGTTTTTACAGCGATTTGAGTATCAGTTGCAGAAGATCCGCTATCTGCCTGCCGGGCCTTTTACCTGCAATGCCGTGACGGTTCGAGGCGTTGAGGTGGCTTGGTTCACGTTGGTGAAGGAGCAGGATAAATGAGCCCGTGGCGCCTGATGTATGAGTGACTTCCGTAGTAAGGGGCCGGAGCTGCTGATTGACCTCAGGGAGCATGTTTCGGCCGCGCTCATTGAGTTGGTGTCGATGGATGACGGTACTGCCCGTCATGTGGCCAAGGAGGTCGCCGATCGTATGGCGGCCCATTGGGGTGGTCAGAATGTCTATTTTCCTATGGGCTTGGCGGTTAAGTTGAGTCGTCGGGATCGGCAGATTTTTGATGAGTTCAACGGTACGAATCAGAGCGACCTGGCGCGTAAGTATGCGGTGTCGTTGCAGTGGATTTATAAGATCGTTAAGGCGGTGCGCAAGGATGAGATTGCGCGTCGTCAGGTTGATATGTTTGCCCCGTCAGATGACGATTGACGGGGTTTTATTTGTTGCTTGTGGTGCAAGGGTATTGCGTGAGGTATCCCAATATGTGCCAGTCTGGCCCGGAATAGCCCGGGTTTATCTCGCTTATTGATTGGGGTTTACCTCGCGGCTAAACACGCTCCGCTCGACAGCTCCTACAGGGATTGACATGTAGGAGCTGTCGAGCGGAGCGAGGCTGTTATCCCAGGGTTATGGCATTTCCGGCAATTCCTGAGGACGCAGGTCGAACACCAACACTTCGGCATCGACGCCATTGCTCAAGCTCAACAATTGTTCATCCCGAACCCGTACGCCATCGCCTTCCTGCAATACCATGCCGTTGAGTTCGACACTGCCACGAGCCACATGCACATAGGCGTACCGATTGGCGGCCAGTTCCAGGGTGGCGGATTCCTTGCCGTCGATCAGCCCGGCATACACCCGTGCATCCTGGCGCACCTGCAGCGAACCGTTTTTCCCCTCGGGGGAGATGATCAGTTGCAGGCGGCCGCGTTTTTTCTGCGTGCTGAAGTGCTCTTGCTGATAGCGCGGTTTGGCGCCGCTGACGTCCGGCACGATCCAGATTTGCAGGAAGTGCACGCCACGGGTGGCCGAGTGGTTGTACTCGCTGTGCGCCACGCCGCTGCCGGCGCTCATCAATTGCACGTCACCGGGGCGGATCACCGAACCGGTACCCAGGGTGTCCTTGTGTTCAAGGGCACCTTCGAGCACATAGGAGAAGATCTCCATGTCGCGATGCGGGTGCTGGCCGAAGCCTTTGCCGGCGGCGACGCGGTCATCGTTGATCACCAGCAGGTCGGAAAAACCCTGCTCTTTCGGGTTGCGGTAGTTGGCGAAGGAAAAGGTGTGGAACGACTTCAACCAACCGTGATTGGCCGCGCCGCGATCGGAAGCTTTGCGAAGGGTCAGCATGATGAAATCTCCTGTTGGGACGTTGATTCGTCCGAGTGAGGAGAAGGTTAATGTTTATCGGTTTGTGCAATAAGTAGATGAAAATTGAAATACTGTCTCGTTCAGGTTGACAATAATGGGTAGGCTGTTCCTGTTCCATTGGCCATAATGCATATCACTGCCTTAATGCCGAGCACATAACGTGCAGGAGCCAGCAAGCCGGTTCCTGCAGGGTGGGTGTTCAGCCAGTAATCCTTTTTTGACTTCAGTGATGTAACCCATGAAAACCGTAGCAATGGTGCTGTTTCCCGACTTTCTCCTGCTCGACATGGCCGGGCCCATGGAGGTGTTTTCCATCGCCAATCGCTACCTGGAGCCGGCACAGCGTTATGAGCTGATGACCATTGGCACCGCACACGGGGCATTGCGTGCGTCCAACGGCGTCAACGTTCACCCCGACATGCACATTGATCAGGCGGATCAGGCCTACGATCTCTTGCTGGTGCCTGGCGGTCCCGGTGCCTACAACGAAAAGCACCCGCCGTTACTCCACTGGTTGCAAAACGCCGTCAGCCGCGCAGGCTGCTATGGCTCGATTTGCACCGGCGCCTTCGTGCTCGGGCACGCCGGCTTGCTCGACGGTTACCGCGTCACCACCCATTGGCATTACACAGAACGGCTGATCAAGGGCTTCCCGAAGGCGACAGTGGAGACCGACCGGATTTACGTGCAGGACCGCAACCTCATCACCTCCGGCGGCGTTACGGCCGGCATCGACCTCGCGTTGTCAGTTGTCGCCGAAGACCACGGCAAGAAAGTCGCCCAGGACGTGGCCAAGGTGTTGCTGGTGGTGATGAAGCGCCAGGGCGGCCAGGCGCAATTCAGTCCGTTGATGGCCACCATCGCGCCCCATGAAACGCCAGTGACCCGCGTGCAGAATTATGTGCTTGAGCATCTGGATGAGGCATTCAGCATTGAACGCATGGCGGGCCTGGCCACCATGAGTCCCCGTCATTTCGCCAGGGTGTTCGCCCGGGAAGTGAACATGACCCCGATGGAATTCCTGCAAAGCGCGCGCATCGACTGCGCGAGGAATCTCCTGGAAACCACTGACTTGCCGCTCAAGACCGTGGCGTTCAAAAGTGGCTTCGGCAGTGTTCGGCACATGCGGTTCCTGTTCAGTGAAAAACTTGGATTGACGCCGACCCTGTACCGGGAACAGTCGAGCTAGAGCCTTCTTGTCCGTCTTGCGCACTGTGATGGCCGTGATGCTCCCATCTTCGCAGTTGTACCTTCACCGATGCCTGCCAAGATACTGCTGAACTCTTTGCAATGGAGGTGCGTGAGCCTGGCGCGCGATGAATGTGCAGTCCTTTTAGCCGCCCCGGGTTTGCGCACGTGAACGTGCATGAACAGCATGACAAATTTGAACAGCGATGCAGTGCTGCAATTCGGCCCCTACGCACTCCACCTGCGGCAACGGTTGATCCTGGACGGTGCCCGGCCGCTGCGCATGGGCGGGCGGGCCCTGGATATCCTGCAGGTGCTGGTCCAGCGTGCAGGCACTGTCGTCAGCAAGGACGAATTGATCGCGCTCGTCTGGCCGACTTCGGTGGTCGAGGACATCAACCTGCGTGTGCACATCGCAGCGCTGCGTCGCGCCTTGGGCGACGGGCAGAACGGGCAGCGCTATATCGTCAACATTCCCCAACGGGGCTACAGCTTCATTGCGGCGGTGCAACGTGTGCCGGCGTGTTCTCTGGTGTCGATCGAGACGGCTCAAAAACTTCAACACAACCTGCACGCGCGGCTCACACCGGTCACCGGTCGCGATTCGATCGTCGGCAGCCTGGTCCGGCAATTGCCGGTTCGACGCTTCATGACCCTGGTGGGGCCCGCTGGCATCGGCAAGACCACCGTGGCGTTGCGTGTGGCCGAACTGCTTTTGCAGCACTATCAGGACGGCGTCTGGCTAGTCGATTTCGCGGCAATCGATGATCCGGCGCAGGTGGTCGATCAGCTGACCCGGGCGCTTGAACTGGAGGTCGGGACGACACTCGATACGTTACAGCAGCGCCATGCTTTGCTGGTGCTGGACAATTGCGAGCACCTGCTCGAACGCTGCCGCACGCTGGTCGAGGACCTGCTGAAGTCCGCACCGCGTCTGTCGATCCTGGTTACCAGTCGAGAGCCGCTCAACGCGCAGGGAGAATCGGTCCAGCGTTTGCCGCCACTGGCGGTGCCGCCAGCGTCGGCATTGCACAGTGTGGCGGAGGCCATGGGCTATTCGGCGGTGCAACTGTTCGTCAGTCGCGCCCGTGCCCGTCAGCAAGGGTTTGCCCTGCGCGAACAGGACCTCAAGGCTGTGCGCGAAATCTGTCGCCGCCTCGACGGAATACCGTTGGCCATCGAGTTGGCGGCCGCACAAATCGACGCGTTGGCGCTGGTGGGCGTGCAAGCCCAACTCGACAACTGTTTTCAGCTTCTGAGCCACGGCCGGCGCACCGCCGTGCCCCGCCATCAAACCCTTAAAGCCGCGCTGGACTGGAGCTATGAACACCTGAGTCCGCTGGAGCAAACCGTGTTGAAGCGTCTGGCGGTGTTCAAAATGGCCTTTACACTGGACGCGGCGATTGGCGTGCTCGGTTGCACGGCGCTGCTGCCCGGACGTGTGATTGAGGTGGTGGAAAGCCTGGCGCTGAAATCGCTGCTGTCGCTGGAGCAGGGCGGTGGATTGAGCCGATACCGCTTTCTCAACACCACGCGCGCCTACGCCCTCGAAAAACTTGAACACAGCGGTGAGCTGCGGACCTTGGAAATGCGTTACGCCCGCTACATCAGCCGGACGCGCTGGACATCAAGCGGGCAGGTGGCGTTGCAACTCATCGAGTAACCGGCGCACCTTGGTCAGGTCTGGCGTGGCAAAACCCTCAGTGAACCGGTTATAGACCGGCAACAGCAACGTATGGGCTTGCCGGTGCCGGCCCTGTCGCTGCCAAAGCTGTGCCAGTGAAGTGGCGCTACGCAATTCCCAGGCAAGGGCACCCTGGTGTTTTGCCACGTTCAAGGCCCGAATCAACACGGCTTCGGCTGCTTCGGTTTTCAACGGGCAACCTTGCGCCAGCAGTGCATCAGCCCTGGCGCGGAGGATTTCCGCCGTGCTCCAGCCGGCCATGCCGGTGTCCGCCCGTTGCAAGGAGGCGTCATCGACGAAGCCGGTGTCCAGCGTGACCATGATGTCCTTGATCAGCCCCACGCCCGGCAGGAGGGACGAGCGCACCTCGGCGTGGTCGATCACCTGGGCGTAGTGCAGGGCCCAGGTGTAGAACAGCAGTACCGAGTGTTTTTGCGCTTGTTCCAGCAGCAGACGCAAGAGTTCGCGAGCGGTGCGGGTGTCGCCGTTGTAGTGAGCGATCAGGCAACTGGCCAGCGCCAGGGTGTAGCAGATGGAGGTGCCGTGGTTGATCTGCAAGGCAATGTCCAGTGCCTGTCGGGCCGTGCGCCAGGCTTGTTCCGGTTGACCCTGCAACCAGAGAATGCGCGCCAGAATCGTCAGTGAGGCGACGCTCTGGTCGTATTGCACACCAAAACCGTGGGTGAAGCGGTTGAGATGCCCGCTCTGGGTCATGCGTTGGAGAACCTGTTCGGCATTCAACCGCGCCTGTGGCTGGTCCCCGGCAAAATGCAGGGCCAATACCCGCAAGCGGTGGGTGCTGAGGGACAACACCGGATCGCCGTGCACGCCCAACCGATCAAATTGCCGGCTCTGCTCGAGGGCCATTTGATAGTGGGCGCAACTGAGGTTGACCGCCATGTGGCCGGACACGGCTCGCAGTTGACCGGCCAGGTCGTCGCACTGTCTCGCCAGAGTCCTGGCGCTGACGAAAGCCTCGACGGTCTCCGCCGTGCCGCCCTGGGTGTGATAACACGAGCTGCCGAGGGCCAGCTTGAGGGCCATTTTCAGCCGAGGGCAAGGCTCGGGCGCGGCGTCCAGCAAGGCCAGCGCCTTGCGCACGTACACGCCGTGCTCCCTGAGCAGCGACAATTCCTGCCACAGCGGAGCTGACGTCGCAGCGAGGCGGATCGCCAAGGCTTGCGGCCCTTGCGCGTTCAATCCCCAGTCGAGGGCGGCACGGATGTCTTCCAGGCTGCGGGCATATCGCTCGATCCACGTGCACGTCTGGATCGCCTCCCATTCGTGCTGGGCCTGATGCATCAAGGCCAGGCAGCGTTCGGCGTGACGTTTTCGGGTGTCGGGCAGGTCGGTGGCCTGGTCGAGTTTTTCCAGCGCATAACTGCGGGTCGTGTCGAGCAGACGGTAAAACACCTCTTCATCACCGACCTCAACGTTCAACAGCGATTTGGCCACCAGTTGGGTGATCGATCCAAACACCTCACGGGGTTCGATGTGTTCGCCGACGATCACTGCCGCAGCGGACTCCAGTGTGAAACCGCCCCTGAACACACCCAGTCGGCGCAGGCAGACTTGCTCACAGGGGCTGAGCAGTTCGAAGCTCCAGTCCAGCGTGGCGCGCAGGGTTTGATGCCGGCCCAAGGTGGTCTGACAGCCTTGGGTGAGCAGGCGAAAGCTGCCCTGCAGTTGCGTCAGCAATCCGCTCAATCCGAGGCTGTTGACTTGCGCGGCCGCCAGTTCGATCGCCAGTGGAATGCCGTCCAGGCGCCGGCAGATTTCAATCGCCAGCGGCAGTTCGTCATCGGTCAGTTCGAAACTGTCGTGGCTGGCCATCGCCCGTTCGACAAACAGTTGCAAGGCCGAAAACGTCAGGGCCTGGGCGCGGTCGAGCACGGCGATGGGCGGGGGGCAGTCCAGTGACCCAAGGCGCTGGACGAATTCACCTTCGGCCCGCAGGCTCTCGCGGCTCGTGGCCAGAATATGCACCTCGGGCGCGGCGCGCAGTAGGCTTTCACTCAGCAAGGCGACCGCGTCGATCAGGTGTTCGCAGTTATCGATCACCAACAACATTTGCCGATCGCGCAGGAATGCCGCGAGGCCGCTCATCGGTTCGGCGCCGTGCAAGGGCAGTTCGAGCAAGGTCGCCAGATGCGCGGTGATCATCGCCGGGTCGTTGATCGGTGCCAGGTCCAGCAGGCGAATGCCGTCCCGATAACGCCCGATCAGTTGCTCGGCGACGCGCAGGGCCACGGTGGTCTTGCCGATCCCGCCGGGACCGACCAGGGTGATGAATCGCTGGCGTGACAACTGCACCACCAGACTGTCGACGAGGGACTGACGCCCGATCATGCGGGTTCGACGCACCGGCAGGTTGTGGACGCTCGGCGCCGGTGCCTGACTCGCCGCGGGTTGCTCGATGTATCCCAGCGAATACGGCGCGACAAAGCTGTAGCCACGCTGGGCCACGGTGACGATGTACCGCTGGCCGGCCTGACCATCGCCCAGCGCCTTGCGCAATGCCGCCATGTGCACCCGAAGGTTGATGTCTTCGACAACGCTTTTGGGCCAGACCCTGGCGATCAGTTCCTGTTTGCTGACCACATTCCCGGCGTGCTCCAGAAGGATCAGCAGAATGTCCATGGCACGCCGGCCCAGACGCACGGGATGCTCGGCTTCCATCACCAGGCGTTGGCCGGGATAGATCCGGTAGGGGCCGAAATGGATGGCCTGTACGGGTGAAAGGGACAACGGGGCACTCCTGCTTGCAACCGTCTGGTATGCGGTTCTCGAACATATTCGTCAGGTTTGTCGATCTGTGCAATGCACGGTGCAATGGTTTTCGGAGGGCATCTGGCCCGGCCGTTTGCCGTCTTTGTTCGTGAGTTCCGTATTTATTGGGCGCGGTACTCGCAAAGGTGATGTCGGGGCTTTTGGCGCGCCAGGGAAAATTAACAACGTTTAACTCGTGCTGCGTCTGGTCTACGCCCAAAACTCTGCTTCTTCAACATCCACCGGTCAGCTGCAGTGAAAACCTGTGGGAGCGGCGTTGGCTGGCTGGTACTGAGCCTTGTTGCAAAGGGAATGATTCGTCATGAGGACGCCGGAATGAGCAACGTGGTGGTGGTCTATCACAGCGGCTACGGGCACACCCGGGTCATGGCCGAGGCCGTGGCCCAAGGTGTGGAACGGCACCTGGGCAGCACGTGCCTGCTGATTCCGGTCGAGGACGTGCACCAGCATTGGGACCGTTTGCACAACGCCGACGCGATCATCTTTGGCGCGCCGACCTACATGGGCAGCGCCTCGGCGCGCTTCAAGGGGTTCATGGAAGCCACGGCGGCGTTCTACCTGGCTCAACCCTGGCGCGACAAACTGGCTGCCGGTTTCACCAATTCCGGCTGCCTGTGCGGCGACAAACTCAATACCTTGCTGCAGATGGCGGTTTTCGCCGCCCAGCATTCGATGATCTGGGTCGGTCTCGACCTGCTGCCCGCGCGCTCCGGCGTCGGCGTGTTCGACGGGCAACTCAACCGCCTCGGCAGCTCGCTGGGCGCCATGGCGCAATCGAATGTCGAACAGTCCCCCGAATTCGCACCGCCCGCCGAAGACCGTTGCACTGCCGCGCACCTGGGCGAGCGCGTGGCGCGGCTGGCCGATCGCATGAGCCACTCACCGGTTTGATTCACCCCGACACTCACTAAGGAGACATCGCATGAGTACGTTCACGACCCGAGACGGAACCGAGATCTACTACAAGGACTGGGGCACCGGTCAGCCCATCGTCTTCAGCCACGGCTGGCCACTGAACGCCGACAGCTGGGAATCGCAGATGATCTTCCTCGCCTCCCAAGGCTACCGGGTGATCGCCCACGACCGCCGTGGTCACGGCCGTTCCAGTCAGCCGTGGACCGGCAACGACATGGACACCTACGCCGATGACCTGGCGCAACTGATCGAGTTGCTGGACCTGAAAGACGCCGTGCTGTTCGGCTTCTCCACCGGCGGCGGCGAAGTGGCGCGTTACATTGGTCGCCATGGTACTGGCCGGGTGGCCAAGGCCGGGCTGATTTCCTCGGTGCCGCCACTGATGCTCAAGACCGAAGCCAACACCGGCGGTTTGCCGATTGAAGTGTTTGACGGCATTCGTCAGGCCTCCCTGGCCGATCGTTCGCAACTCTACATCGACCTCGCCAGCGGTCCGTTCTTCGGCTTCAACAAGCCGGACGCCAAACCCTCGCAAGGCATGATCGACTGGTTCTGGATGCAAGGCATGACCTCCGGCCACAAGAACGCTTATGACTGCATCAAGGCGTTCTCCGAAACCGACTTCACCGAAGACCTGAAGAAGTTCGACGTGCCGACCCTGGTGGTGCATGGCGATGCGGACCAGGTGGTGCCGATTGAAGCTGCGGGGATCGCTTCGGCGAAACTGGTGAAAGGTTCTACGCTCAAGGTCTACCCGGGCGCGCCCCATGGCTTGACTGACACTCACAAGGATCAGCTCAACGCCGATCTGCTGGCGTTCCTCAAGGGTTGATGCATACCGGCGCGGGCCTAGATCCGCGCCGTTTTTGCTCCTGATGAGCTGAATTCTTCGAGTACATGACCATGAAAAAGCTGACCAACGCCACCGGCGCGCCGGTGGTCGACAACCTCAATATCCAGACTGCCGGCCCTCGTGGGCCGGCACTTTTACAAGACATCTGGTTGCTGGAAAAACTCGCCCACTTCGACCGCGAACTGATCCCCGAGCGACGCATGCACGCCAAGGGGGCGGGCGCCTACGGCACGTTCACCGTCACCCATGACATCAGCCGCTACACCAAGGCCAGTATTTTCAGCGCCGTGGGCAAGGAAACGCCGCTGTTCGTGCGCTTCTCCTCGGTAGCCGGCGAGCGTGGCGCGGCGGATGCCGAGCGCGACATCCGTGGTTTCGCGGTGAAGTTCTATACCGACGAAGGCAACTGGGACATTGTCGGCAACAACACGCCGGTATTTTTCTTCCGCGACCCGCTGCGTTTCTCCGACCTCAACCACGTGGTCAAGCGCGACCCGCGCACCGGCCTGCGTAACGCCACCAGCAACTGGGATTTCTGGACCCTGCTGCCCGAGGCGCTGCACCAGGTGACCATCGTGATGAGCGATCGCGGGATTCCTACCAGCTTCCGTCACATGCACGGCTTCGGCAGTCACACCTTCAGCCTGATCGACCGCGACAACAAACGCGTTTGGGTGAAGTTTCATTTTGTCTGCCAGCAGGGTATCGAAAACCTCTCGGACGCCGAGGCAGAAGCCGTGGTCGGCAAGGATCGCGAAAGCAATCTGCGGGACTTGTACGAAGTCATCGAGCAGGGCAACTTTCCGCGCTGGAAACTGTGCATTCAGGTGATGGAAGAACAGCAGGCGATCAACTACCGGCACAACCCGTTCGACCTGACCAAGGTCTGGCCGCACGGCGAGTTTCCGCTGATTGAAGTGGGCATCATGGAGCTCAATCGCAACGCCGAAAACCACTTCGCCGAGATCGAGCAAGCGGCGTTCTCGCCCGCCAACGTGGTGCCGGGCGTGAGCTTCTCGCCGGACCGCATGCTCCAGGCGCGGCTGTTTTCCTACGGCGATGCCCAGCGTTATCGTCTGGGCGTGAACTTCAACCACATTCCGGTTAACGCCCCGCGTTGCCCGGCCCACAGTTACCATCGCGACGGCGCCATGCGCACGGACGGCAACCTGGGTGGCACCGCCAGCTATTTCCCGAACAGCGTCGGCGAGTGGCAGGATTCGCCGGAACTGGCCGAGCCACCGCTGCCCCTGGAAGGTTTTGCGCAACACTATGATCATCGGCTGGAGGAGGATCATTACGAGCAGCCGGGCAATCTGTTTCGTTTGCTGGACCCGGTGCGTAAACAGTTGCTGTTCGACAACACCGCGCGGGCCATGAACGGCGTGCCGCAGGCGATTCGTCAGCGCCATATCGACAATTGCACCAAGGCTGATCCGGCGTACGGGTTTGGCGTGGCCGAGGCGTTGGAACGGTTGGTGCCGTTGGTTTAATAAAGCAGGATCGCAGGCTTTAGCAGCGGCTACAGGGTTATGCACATACCTGCAGCCGCTGGCGAAGTCTGCGATCTTTTGCTGTCGAGCCCGCGCACAGCGCGGCAACGCCACGCAAACGGATTGATACCTTCGCTGCGGGTGAAGATGTGGCAGAAGTGTGCCTGGTCACAGAAGCCGCATTCGAGGCTGATCTGGGTCAGGCTGAGGTCGGTGCTCTGAATCAGTTGCTTGGCGCGGGCAATGCGCTGCTGGCGAATCCAGTCCTGGGGCGAGAGGCCGGTGCTGCACTTGAACGCGCGGGAGAAATGGCTGCGCGAGAGCGCGCAGGCGCGGGCCAGTTCGGTCACTTCTATGGTTTCCCCCAGACGTTCAAGGATCAGTTGCTTGGCCAGGCTTTCGCGCCACGGGGTCAGGCCGCCCGTGTTCTTCCTTGGCGTTTCAGTGACGGTCGCGCGAGCGACGTTTTGCTGAGAATGAGCCATGACAAATGTCCGTGTCGGTTGAGCGTCATTCTTGGGCGCGAGCGCTCTGGCAGGCGAGTTAAACGTTGTTAATTTCGTCTGTGCGCCGTTAAGGACAACCGTGCCAACTCAGCACATTGCTGCAATTTTCAGGACTCGGGGACCGTGCATGATTGATGTCATGTGGCGGACCCGGGCAGGGCCGCTTTTGCGATTCGATCAAGGGTGAAGGCATGAAACATTCTCTGATTTGCGCGTTGGGCCTCGCGATGGCGCTGGCGTCCGGCGTTTCCTCGGCTCAGGCACCGGCGCAGGTGGGTTCGCAAGTGCCCGGCTACTTCCGATTGGCCGTAGGCGATTTTGAGGTGACCGCACTGTTTGATGGTTACAACGACCTGTCGCCCAAGCTGCTCAAGGGCTTGACCCAAAGCCAGATTCGCGCGCTGCTGGCTCGTCGCTCGATTGAAACGCCGGGCGTGCAGACCGCGTTCAACGCCTTTCTGATCAACACCGGCAAGCAATTGATCCTGGTGGATACCGGCGCCGGTCAATGCATCGGTGCGACGGCGGGCATGCTCTCGGACAACATGAAAGCCGCCGGCTATGAGCCTTCGCAGGTCGACACGATCCTGTTGACTCACCTGCACCTGGACCATGTCTGCGGACTGGTCGACGGCCAGCAGAAGCCGGTGTTTGCCAACGCCACGGTCTACGCCGCGAAGGCAGAAGCCGATTACTGGCTCGATCCCCAGGCCCTCGCCAAGGCCCCCGAGGGTGCCAAACCGTATTTCAAAATCGCCCAGGATTCCACGGCACCGTACGTCGCGGCAGGTCGCTTTAAAACGTTCGATGCCGGTCAGTCGCCTGTGCCGGGCGTCGAAGCCACGCTGGAAGCCGGACACACACCGGGCAGTACCACGTACCGTTTTACTTCCCAGGGGCAGAGCATCCTGTTTATGGGCGATCTGGTGCATAACCTTGCGGTGCAGTTCTCGCACCCGGAAGTCTCGATCGGATTTGACGTCAACAGTCAGCAGGCGATCAAAAGCCGCGCCAAAGTTTTCAGCGATGCCGCTGCGAGCAAGACCTGGGTGACGGCGGCGCACTTGCCGTTCCCGGGTATCGGTCACATCGCGGCAGAGGGCAAGCACTTCCAGTGGGTGCCGGTCGAATACGGCCCCTACAAACGAGCGGCGAAAGTCCCGCTGATCGAGTAAAGTCCGATGCCCTCCCAAGGAAACCGTGCCTATGAACCGTAACGATCTGCGTCGCGTCGACATGAACCTGTTGGTGATTTTCGAGGCGTTGATGTTCGAAAAGAACCTGACTCGCGTCGCCGAAAAACTGTTCATGGGGCAACCGGCGGTGAGTGCCGCGTTGGGACGGCTGCGGGATTTGTTCGACGATCCGTTGTTGCTGCGCAACGGTCGCGGTATGGAGCCGACCGGGCGGGCGCTGGCCATTCTCAAGGAGTTGCAGCCGGCGATGGATGTCATTTCCGGAGCGGTCAGCCGGGCGAAGGAATTCGATCCGACGACAAGTTGCGATGTGTTTCGCATTGGTCTGTCGGACGATGCCGAGTTTGGCTTGTTTCCGCCGTTGTTGCGGCAACTGCAGGAAGAGGCACCGGGGATCGTCGTTGTGGTGCGTCGCGCCAACTATCTGCTGATGCCGGCGTTGCTGGCCTCGGGGGAGATTTCTGTGGGGGTGAGTTACACCACGGATTTGCCGGCGAATGCCAAGTGCAAGAAGTTGCGGGACATTCCGTGCAAGGTGCTGCGCGGTGATAAACGGCCGGGAACGCTGTCGCTTGACGAGTACTGCGAACGGCCTCATGCGATGGTGTCGTTCTCGGGTGATTTGAGCGGCAATATCGATCTGGATCTGGCCAAGATCGGGCGGAGTCGGCGGGTGGTGTTGGGGGTGCCGCAGTTCAGTGGGTTGCGGGCGTTGCTGGCCGGGACCGAGATGGTTGCCACTGTGCCGGATTATGCGGCGTGTGCGTTGGTTGAAGGGTGTGGCTTGCGTGCCGAGGATCCGCCGTTTCCGATTGAGGCGGCGCAGTTGTCGATGGCCTGGAGCGGGGTGCATGACAATGATCCGGCGGAGCGGTGGTTGCGGTCTCGGATCAGTGAGTTCATGTCCAGGCCTTTGCCGATTGCGGGTTGAACGTGGCGGCCTTTGGGCCGACCAGGTTCTGGCTGATTGAGTACATATCCATTTCTGCGGTAACGGCGGCTGGCGGTTTCGCCCTTACGGCGACTCACTTTTTTTTCAAACGCCAAAAAAAAGTAAGCAAAAAAAGGCTCGCCCCGAGCGTCCGGCCCCTCGCTGAGGCTCGGCGTTCCTTCGCTCCGGTATTCATCCGGGGACACTGCCCTCCGGTCTGCTTCGCGACGACCTACATGCAGCGTGTTCGACTGCGTCGAACGGCGCTGCGCGCCACTCCCCGGATGAACACCTCCACTCAGCCTCCCGAAGGGGCGGGTGGATCAAGATCAAGAGCGCAAGGCGAGCTAACGCTCGGCCTCGTGGTTTGGTGGGTGGGGGGCGCTGATCCATTGCGTGGGATGGCGGCCTGACAGCCGACCCGATTTCCGCTGATGCCCCCGATCCCTGTGGGAGCTGGCCTGCCGGCGATGGCGGCCTGACAGCCGGCCTGTTCTTGTGGATGTACCGGAATCCCTTTGGGAGCTGGCCTGCCAGCGATGGCGGTATGCCAGTCAATATCACGCTCAATGACCCATCGCATTCGCGGGGGGATGAGCGACGGCATCCAAAAAGAGCACGTACATTCAATTTTCTCCGCCCCCACACCGGCACTATCAAACGAGTTCCCGGCGCATTGACGCCGTTGGTTTTTCATTTGTGCAGGTAACCCATGAACGTTTCGCAATGGGATGAACGGGTCCAGGACGTCGGGCTGTTTTTTTTGCGGGTCAGCGGTGGTCTGTTTTTGCTGTGGGTGCATGGTCTGCCGAAGCTGCTTAACTACAGCGCTCAGCTGCAAGTCATCGAAGACCCTTTTCACCTGGGCGCGAATGTCACGCTGATGATGGCGATTTTTGCCGAGGTGTTGTGTCCGCTGCTGATCATCTTCGGGGTGTTGGTGCGTCTGGCGTGCCTGCCGATTCTGTGTGTGTTGTGGGTCGCGTTGCTGGTTGTGCACCCGCAATGGAGCCTCGATGAAGGGCAGTTCGGCTGGCTGCTGTTGATTCTGTTCACCAGCATTCTTATCGCCGGGCCGGGACGGCTGGCGCTCAATGTCCGATTTGCCGGAGCTTTGCGTTATGCCTGAATCCAATCGTTTCGAAGAAGTCGTGACCCTGGTCATCAAGCATCGGGTCAAGGCCGGTTTTGAAGTGCCCTATGAAGCCTGGTTGCGCAACATCGTCAGCATTGCCGGGCAGCAGGAAGGGCACTTGGGCGTGGATGTGATTCGCGGCAAAAACGCCGGCCTCGACCTGTACACCTGCGTGCTGCGCTTTTGTTCTACCGAAGCGATGCAGCACTGGCTTGATTCGCCGCAACGGCTGCAACTGGTCAACGAAGCCACGCCGATGCTGGCGGACGGCGACCAGACCGAGGTCAACCCGGTCAATGAGTTCTGGTTCGCGCCCCAGGCTGAAACCGGTTCGCCGCCGCCGCGCTGGAAGCAGGCGGTGGTGACGTTGTTGGTGATTCTGCCGCACACCTTGCTGGTGCCGCTGATCTGGGGTCCGCTGCTGCGGCTCAACGCATTTTTGTCCAATTACGTGGTCGCCACGTTCCTGATCACGCTGACCATCGTCGTCTCGGTGGTGTACCTGTTCATGCCGATGGCGACGCGGTTGTTCGCGCCTTGGCTGTCCTCTTCCACTCAGCCCAAGGAAACGCGATGAACGCCGATCTGATTCTATTCAATGGCCAATTTCATACCGTTGACCGTCAAAACCCGCTCGCCAGTGCCGTGGCCATCAGCGACGGTCGCTTCGTCGCGGTCGGTACCGACGCCGAAGCCATGGCCCTGCGCGGCTCCGGCACCCAGGTCATCGACCTCAAGGGTCGCTGCGTTATCCCTGGCCTCAACGACTCGCACTTACACCTTATTCGTGGCGGCTTGAACTACAACCTCGAACTGCGTTGGGAAGGTGTGCCGTCAGTGGTCGATGCCTTGCGCATGCTCAAGGATCAGGCTGACCGCACGCCGACGCCACAATGGGTACGGGTGGTCGGTGGCTGGAACGAATTCCAGTTCGCCGAAAAGCGCATGCCGACCCTGGAAGAACTCAACCAGGCCGCGCCGGATACGCCGGTGTTCGTGCTGCATCTGTATGACCGTGCCTTGCTCAACCGCGCTGCCTTGCGCGTGGCCGGTTACACCCGTAACACGCCGAACCCGCCGGGTGGCGAGATCGTGCGCGACAGCAACGGCGAGCCGACCGGCATGCTGGTCGCGCGACCGAACGCGATGATTTTGTACTCGACCCTGGCCAAAGGGCCGAAGCTGCCGCTGGAATATCAGGTCAACTCGACCCGGCAATTCATGCGCGAACTCAACCGTCTCGGCCTGACCAGCGCCATCGACGCCGGCGGTGGTTTCCAGAATTATCCGGACGATTACCAGGTGATCGAGCAGTTGGCGAAGGACCAGCAACTGACCATCCGCATTGCCTACAACCTGTTCACCCAGAAACCCAAGGAAGAACTGGCCGACTTCAAGAACTGGACCAGCAGCGTCACCCTGCACCAGGGAGACGATTACCTGCGGCACAACGGCGCCGGGGAAATGCTGGTGTTCTCCGCGGCGGATTTCGAGGACTTCCTCGAGCCGCGTCCGGACTTGCCGCAAACCATGGAAGACGAGCTGGAGCCAGTGGTGCGCCACTTGGTGGAGCAGCGCTGGCCGTTCCGTTTGCACGCTACGTACAACGAATCCATCAGCCGCATGCTCGACGTGTTCGAGAAGGTCAACCGCGACATTCCGTTCAACGGCTTGCCATGGTTTTTCGATCACGCCGAAACCATCACTCCACAGAATATCGAGCGGGTGAGGGCGTTGGGCGGCGGCATTGCGATTCAGGATCGCATGGCGTTCCAGGGCGAATATTTTGTCGAGCGTTACGGCGCCAAGGCGGCCGAAGCGACGCCGCCGATCAAGCGCATGCTGGCCGAAGGTGTACCGGTCGGCGCCGGCACCGACGCGACGCGAGTGTCCAGTTACAACCCCTGGACCTCGTTGTACTGGATGGTCAGCGGTCGAACCGTCGGTGGCCTGGAGCTGCACGCCGAGGGACTGTCCCGTCAAACCGCGCTGGAACTGTTCACCCACGGCAGCGCCTGGTTCTCTTCCGAGCAGGGCAAGAAAGGCATGATCAAGGTCGGCCAACTGGCTGACGTCGCGGCCCTGAGCGCAGATTTTTTCAGTGTCGACGAAGAAGCGATCAAGTGGATCGAATCGGTGTTGACCGTGGTCGGCGGCAAGGTGGTGTACGCCGCCGGTGATTTCGAAAAACTCGGCCCGGCCAGTGTGCCGGTGCTGCCGGACTGGTCGCCGGTGGTGAAGGTGCCGGGTCATTGGCGCCCGACGTCGCCGATGCAGGCGCAGGTTCACCATTGCAGCGGGCCGTGCGGCGTGCATGCCCACAGCCATGAAAAGGCGCGTTTGTCGAATGCGCCGGTCAGCGATTTCGCGGGTTTCTGGGGCGCCTTTGGCTGCTCGTGCTTTGCGTTCTGACGATCACAAGAAAGCGCCGATGCAGCGGTGTCGGCGCCTGATGTAACACCCATCCATCGAGGAGCTTCACATGAGCAACGTTCCGTACAAACGCCTGAACAAAGACGATGCGGTTGTCCTGTTGGTCGACCATCAGACCGGTCTGATCTCGCTGGTTCAGGACTTCTCGCCGAACGAATTCAAGAACAACGTGTTGGCCCTGGGTGACGTGGCCAAGTTCTTCAAACTGCCGACCATCCTCACCACCAGCTTCGAAAACGGCCCGAACGGCCCGATGGTTCCGGAATTGAAAGAGCAGTTCCCGGACGCACCGTACATCCCGCGTCCAGGCCAGATCAACGCCTGGGACAACGAAGACTTCGTCAAGGCCGTCAAAGCCACTGGCCGCAAGCAACTGATCATCGCCGGTGTGGTGACTGACGTTTGCGTGACCTTCCCGACGCTGTCGGCGCTGGCCGAAGGGTTTGAAGTGTTCGTGGTGACCGACGCTTCGGGCACCTTCAACGAAACCGTGCAACAGGCCGCCTGGGCGCGCATGGCGGCGGCCGGTGCTCAACTGGTCAACTGGTTCTCGGTGGCGTGCGAGCTGCAGGGCGACTGGCGCAACGACATGGAAGGCCTGGCGAACCTGCTGTCGCCGCGCATTCCAAACTACCGCAATCTGATGAACAGCTATTCGGTGCTCACCTCGAAGTAAGCCGACCGGCCATGAAAAATACCCGCCAATGTGCGGGTATTTTTTTGTCTCAATGAGCCCCTTCTGTGGCGAGGGAGCTTGCTCCCGCTTGAGTGCGAAGCACTCATAAAACAGGGGGCGCTTCGCAGCCCGGCGGGAGCAAGCTCCCTCGCCACAAAAAGGCCCCTCGATACAGTCAGGCTTGTTGGCGTTTCTGCAGCCAGCTCAGGAATCCGCCTTTCTTGATTTGCACCGGTTTGGCCAGCAACGCCAACCGGCTGTTTTGCTGCCTTACCGCCTGTAACTTGTTCAACGCCCGACCCACTTCAACCCGTTGTTCCATGCAGCTACGGGTCAGGGATTTGTCGATCCGGTAAATGATGCACGAGGTCAGCGTGGTGAACGTCGCCTGTGACGGCGTATCGGTAAGGATGCTCTGTTCGCCCATCACTTCGCTCGGCCCCATGCGACCGGCTTCGGTTTGCCCTGTACCGTCGGGAACGGTGGCGCTGACCACACCCGTGGCAATGACCATCAGACTGTCCGGCACTTCACCCAACGCCAGCACCACCTGACCGGCCGCGTACTGCTGCGCAACCATCGACTGCGCCATCTGATCGCGTTCCTCTTCACTCAAGGAACGGAAAACTTTCACCTCATCCAGCAACGCCCGTGCGCGGGTTGTCGGTTCGATCACGCCGTCGAGCTGACGGGAAATGCCCGCCGCTTCGAGGTGCCGATGGGCCAGGTCGAACAGTTGATTACGCACTTCGCTTTTCTTGCCAAGCTCGGCGATGAAGCCGCTGGCCACGTATTCGGACATGGTTTCGCCAGCCTCTTTCAGCACCGCTTTCGGTGCCGGGTTGAGTAACAACTGGCTGCTGCCCTGAAGCGTACGATCCAGTGCATCCAGGACCCGACGCGGGCGAATGTGGTTGGGCACCTGAATGCTGATCGACACACCATGCATGTTGTTCGGCCGGCTCAGGTTGACGATTTTCGCCTTGGCCGCCACCGAGTTCGGCACCACCGCCGTACTGCCGGCGCTGGTCAGCATGTGGGTAGCGCGCCAGTCGATGTCGAGCACTTTGCCCTCGACGCCGTCGATCATGATCCAGTCATCCACCTGATACGGCTTGGTGGTGTTGAGCACGATCCCGGAAAACACGTCGCTCAAGGTGCTTTGCAAGGCCAGGCCGACGACGATTGCCACCACCCCGGACGTTGCCAGCAAACCTTTCACAGGCAGTTCCAACACGTAGCCGGCCGCCGCGACGATGGCGATCAGAAACACCAGTGCGCCGATGACGTCCTGCAGCAAGCGACCGCTGTGACCGATGCGGCGCATCAGCACCAGGCCGATGACTTCGGTGAGCACCCGGGCGGCGTACAACCACCAGAGAATCCCCAGTGCCGTGGCACCCAGTTGCACCACGCGGTCATCTGCAAACAGCGGCGCCTGCAAGGGGCTGACGCCGGCATTGATGATGAGCGCGCTGAACATCACGAACAGGGCAAGGCGCACACCGACCCGTGTGACGCGATGCTTGAACGGCGCGAGGTGCCAGAGCACGGCGTCGATGACCAGCAGCAGGACGCTCCAGGAGAGCAGATGACCGAGAAGTAAGGACATGGGACAACTCCGGCGGGAATGAGGGTGTTGATCGCAGGCAAACTAATTGTGGCGAGGGAGCTTGCTCCCGCTGGGCGGCGAAGCGGCCCCAAAATCTTCGCAACAATGCAAGTTTTGTGAGTGCTGCGCACTCAAGCGGGAGCAAGCTCCCTCGCCACAAAAGCAGCTTCGCCACACATTTTTGTGTGGCGAAGGCTGTGGACTCAGTTCAGATGCGTCTTGAGTTCCAATGCTGCCTGACGCACCGCCGCTTTCACTTCCGGAATCTGGCTCAGCGGATTGAGCAAACCGAAGTCGTGAATCATCCCGTTGTAGCGCACCGCCGTGACCGGTACCCCGGCTGCGTCGAGGTGGCGGGCATAGGCTTCGCCTTCGTCACGCAACACGTCGAATTCGGCGGTCTGCACCAACGCTGCCGGCAAGCCTTTGAGCTGTTCGGCATTGGCCTGCAACGGTGAGGCATGGATCTGCGCACGCTCGGCCTGGTCGGTGATGTAGTTGTCCCAGAACCAGTTCATCATGCCTTTGGTCAGGAAGTGGCCCTCGGCAAATTGCTGGTACGAGCCGGTATCGAACTGTGCGTTGGTCACCGGCCACATCAACAGCTGGAAGCGCAGTGCCGGGGCTTTCTGTTCCTTGGCCATCAACGCCACGACCGCCGCCATGTTGCCGCCGACACTGTTGCCGGCTACGGCGAGGCGCTTGCCATCGACGCCGATGTCCTTGCCATGTTCAGCCACCCAGCGGGTCGCGGCGTAGGCCTGGTTGATCGCGGTCGGGTAGTGCGCTTCCGGTGACGGCGTGTAATCGACATACACCGCAACGGCGCCGGAGCCGACCACCAGGTCGTGGATCAGACGCTGGTGAGTCGGGTAATCGCCCAACACCCAACCGCCACCGTGGAAGAACATGAACACCGGCAACTCACCTTTGACCTTGGCCGGCCGTACGATTTTCAGGTTGATGGTTTGACCATCGACCTTGATCGCACGATCGCTGACGTCCACACCCGACAGATCAACCTTCACCGAGTTTTGCGCACCGGTGAGCACCGCACGGGCGTCTTTCGGACTCAGTTGCTCGAGCGGCTTGCCACCACCGGCAGCGAGGGCTTCGAGGAAGGCTTGGGTGTTGTGTTCGACGCCGGGGCTGCCAGCGGCAAAAGCGTTGCCGACGGAGAGGGCGAGGAGGGACGCGGTCAGGGCTTTTTTGACGAGGTTCATGAGGAAATCCTTTTTAATTGATTAGAGGTTGGTCACCTAAGGTTCGGGTTGCTGCTGCGCCGGGATCCAGGCCTCAGCAACACCGTGGACACAGATTAATGGGATGCCGAAAAGGGAAAAAGCAGCTATAAAGCGTTTAACTGTCAACCAGAGTGTGACAATGAACCCGTTCGAAGATATGCGTATTTTTTGCCAGGTCATGGACTCCGGCAGCTTCACCGCTGCGGCCGATCAGTTGGGACTGTCCAAACAGTTCGTCAGCCGGCGTTTGATGCAACTGGAAGAGCGCCTCGGCGTAAGGCTGCTTAACCGTTCCACACGACGGCTGGACGTCACGCCGCTGGGCCAGAGTTACTACGAGTCCGCGTTGCGCCTGCTCGGCGAAGTCGAACAGGTCGAGCAGGGCATCGCCGGCCAGACCACTGAACCGCGCGGCACCATTCGCGTGAGTGCGCCGTTGTCGTTTGCGCTGGCGCATCTGGGCTGCCTGCTACCGTTGTTCTTGCAGCGCTATCGCGATGTCACGGTGGAAGTGGACTTGAGCGATCGCCCGGTGGATTTGCTCGGCGAGGGTTACGACCTGGCGTTGCGCATCGGCACCCTCGAAGACTCGACGCTGATCGCCCGACGCATCGCGTCCATCCAGCGGGTGTATTGCGCCAGCCCGGCTTACCTGGCCGAGCGTGGTACGCCGCTCAAACCTGAAGACTTGCACGCGCATGACTGCCTGCCGTACGGCCACGGGCGTCAGGTGCAATGGCGTTTTGAAGGGCAGGGCAAGCCGCTGGCGGTCAATGTCACCGGGCGGATGCGCGTCAATAACGGGGAGTTGCTCAAGGATGCGGCCATTGCCGGGATGGGGGTTACTTACCTGCCGACGTTTATTGTCGGGGCGGCATTGAAGGATGGACGGCTGGTGCCGGTGCTGGATGAGTTTCGCCCGGAGCCGCTGACGTTGTCGGCGGTGTATCCGCAGCATCGCCAGAGTTCGCGACCGGTGCAGGCGTTGGTCGAGTTTTTGCGTGAGCGGCTGGATCAGACCGAGGGTGGATTGTAGAGGGAGGGTTCGCACACTCCCTGTGGGAGCCGGGCATGCCCGGCTCCCACAGGGATTTGTGGTGAACCTTTTCTCAATGGCGGTCAGGACCTTTTGTCATCCCCCGGCTCGCCACCGACATGCACACCATGGTCATCGCCGATCTCGCCAGCACGATGAACTCCATGGTCATCACCAATTTCACCGGAGCGGTGAACGCCGTGGTCATCGCCAATTTCGCCGGCATGATGAACGCCACGGTTATGGCCAATTTCACCCGCGTGATGAACGCCGTGATCGTCTCCCGGCTCGGCATGGGTGCCATTGCGGCCGGATGAGGCCGTATTGCCAGAGTGTCCCGAACCATGATCACTGCCGCTGTGACCGTTGCCGCTGTTGCCGCTGTTGCCGCCGCTGCCGCTTCCACCATGGCCGCCGCTGTTGCCGCCGCCCCCGCTTCCGCCGTGGCCACCGCCAGAGCCGCCGTGGCCACCGCCACCGCTGCCGCCACCACCGCCACCACCACCACTGCCGCCGCCACCTCCACTCCCGCCGTCCTTGGCCTGTGCGCTCGATACTCCGGACAGGCTGTCCGGAATCAATACGGTCGACGCCGACAAAATTGCGCCAATCGCTACCGCCAGTAAAAGCTTGTTGATGTGCATGTCGTTCTCCGTCTTCTTATTCAGATTGGAGCGTTGATGAACAATGCAACGTGCTGCTCGATTCAGTGGGTGAACACCGCAACGTCCAGATTTATTCAGTTGCACCGTCGACGAGCGATGAGCGGTACAACCCGGTCCTGCCCCCGGGGCTAGTGAATGCTTGAGGCCAGCTCGAAAATCGGGATGTACATCAGGATCACGATGACCCCGATCAGCAGACCGATGAAGGTCATGAGCAAGGGTTCAAACAACCGCACGAACCATTCGATCCAGCGGCTGATTTCTTCGTCGTAGAAATCGGCGCTGCGCTCCATCATCTGCCCGAGGTTGCCGGACTGCTCGCCGGCGCGCAGCAAGCGCAGGGATACCGGAGTGACAAGGTGATTGAGCTCCAGCGCGGCGGACAGCGATTGGCCTTCGCGCACCCGTTCGCAGGCCTGGTCGAGGCGCACGCGGGAGGCGACGGTGAGCAGGCCGCGGACCATGCCCATGGCCGTGACAAGGGGGATGCCGCCCTGCAGCAGAATCCCCAGCGAGCGGTAGAAGCGCGCCAGTTCGTACATGAAGATGCGTTGATGGACCGCCGGGAGTTTTTCGATCACCCGGTCCACACCCCGGCGAAAGGCCGGTTGGCGCTGGAGGAAGGCGAGGGCGACGACGATTGCCGCCAATGTGCCGAAGAATTCGCCCTGATGAGCATGCAGGAACATTCCGCTGCTCATCAGCACTTGCGACAGCCACGGCAGGTTGTTGCCCAGCCCTTCGAACACCAGGCTGAAGCGCGGCACCACATAGCCCATCAGAAACAACACCACGCCACCGCCCACCACCAGCAACAGCATGGGGTAGATCGACGCGCTGACGATCTTCTGTCGAACCTCGTCCATGCGCTGGCGATAGCTGACGTAACGGCCCAGGGCATCGCCCACGGCGCCGGTCTTCTCGCTGGACTGCACCAGCGCAACATAGAGAGGAGGGAACACTGCCGACAACTGAGCCAACGCCTGGGAAAACGATTTGCCCTCGTACAGCAGGCGCACCAGTTCGCTCAAGGTCTTGCGGGCCTGTGGCGCGGTTTCTTTTTCCGCGAGACTTTCCAGCGCATCGATCAACGGCAGGCCCGCATTGAGCAACGTGGTCAGTTCCTGGCTGAACAACACCAGGTTGAAGGTCTCGCGCTTGTGCAATCGCAACGCGCGCCAATGGCGCTCGGCGTGCAGGCTGACCACTCGCAGCCCCTGGTCCTCGACCATGCGCCGGGCTTCGCTGTCGCCTTGGGCCTCGATGGTCATCGCGACCACGCCAGCCTTGCCGACCGCCTTGAGATGAAAGCGCATGGTCGCCTCCCGTCATTGCCAACTGGTGACTTCGGCGTTTTCGCCTTCACCGCCGGGCTGGCCGTCCTTGCCCATGGACAGCAAATCGTATTCGCCGTTTTCGCCGGGGTAGCGATAGGTGTAGTTACGGCCCCAAGGATCCTGCGGCAATTTTTTCTGCAGGTACGGGCCGGTCCAACGGGTCTCGTCGCTGGGCGCGGTGACCAGCGCCTGCAACCCCTGTTCGGTCGATGGGTAATGACCGACCTCCAGACGGTACAAATCCAGCGCTTTGCCCAGGCCTTCGATTTGCGCCTTGGCCACCTTCACTTCGGAGCGACCCAACTGGGCGAAATACTTCGGCGCGACGATGCCGGCCAATAACCCGAGCACCACCAGCACCACCAACAGTTCGAGCAGGGTGAACCCGCGCTGGGCTCGCGGTGAACAGTGAAGCGGGGCACAACACAGACGCTGATTCATGATGACCTCACACAGTCGGCAGAAGGGTCGCCATACCGCTCATGCAATTGCCATGCTCACCATCGGACTACCTTCTGCAACCCCTGAATTACCGGCCTTCGCGCATTCGGCACAGTGCTTGCGTACGGCTGGTTCACTACCGGCCATTGGGGCATTAGCCCCATTTTTCGGGGCCGGTCAGGGGAGACAAAAAATGAAAACACTCACCACTGGACTGCTCGGCTGTGTGCTGCTGGCAGGTACAGCTCAGGCTGATGTGTTCGTTTCCGTGGACAGCAAGGGCAGCTACGTTTTGTCCAATGTCCACCGTCCCGGTCGTACCTATGAACGGGTGATTCACGAGCCTGAATCGTCACTGGTCAGCTTCGATCAACAGCCGCAGATGATTGCCCGGCAACCCTATGCCGAGCTGGTGTCGGCAGCCGCCACGGCCAATGAATTGCCGGCGGCGCTGTTGCATGCAGTGATCCA
This sequence comes from Pseudomonas sp. NFX71, assembly GCF_048079215.1. Lineage (NCBI taxonomy): Bacteria > Pseudomonadati > Pseudomonadota > Gammaproteobacteria > Pseudomonadales > Pseudomonadaceae > Pseudomonas > Pseudomonas sp. NFX71. The sequence goes on from NZ_CP182230.1 coordinate 4,482,587, forward strand.
GGCCGAGTCCGCCTACGACGCCCGTGCGCGGTCGGCCAAAGGGGCGGGAGGGCTGATGCAATTGATGCCCGAGACCGCCCGGGAGATGGGCGTGACCAACGTCTACGACCCCAAGGCCAACATCCAGGGCGGGGCCAAATACCTCAAGCGCCTGATGACCCTGTTCGACAACGACATCGCCCTCGCCGTGGCGGCCTACAACGCCGGCCCGCAAGCGGTGCTGAGCCGTGGCGGGGTGATTCCGCCGTTCGCCGAAACCCAGCGTTATGTGCCGAGCGTGCTGCGCCAATATCGCCGCTTGCAGGGCCTGGCCGTGGATGCGCCGCTGTGATTGGCGAACGTGGGGAACCTTGCCCCAACACTGGGGCATGGTGGCCCCGGCGGGAAAGTGGGGAATGGGTGGGGAATATCCCCCGAGTTATCAAGTCGTTTATGTAACCTGATGAAAAACAACAACAATATTTATGGCATGCGGATTGCTCAAGGGGATTTGTCGAGAATTATTCCCTGTGAGCACCCACAGCGAGGCCCGCGATCATGACCGGCATGCACCACGCTCCGTCCTTGTTAAAAATGCTGCTGTTGATGGCGTCTATGCTGGGCGTCGAGATGGCCGAAGCCGCCTTGCGCTGCGAGCGCAATCTGGTGGCGAATGTCGTGGCGCTGGATCAGCCGCTGATGTTCAACCGCCTCGGCGCACAGAACGCCAACGGCATGATGTTCGCCCTGCGTCGAGACGTGGTCGATGACCATGACATGTCCCTGGCCCACGGCGGTGCGGCCGTACCGGGCAAAGTCTCGCTGCGGCCCGACAAGCGTCCGCGCCCTTTGGTGCTGCGGGTGGCTGCCGGTGATTGCCTGACCATCAATCTGCAGAACCTGCTTGCCTACCAGGCCAATCCCGGCAGCCACGACAACGGGGAGGAGGGCGAGATTGAGGGAGAGGTGAACATCGGCGCTGCAGAGAACTTCAAAGTCGATGAGCAGGTCACCGACCGCCACGTCGGCTTCCAGGTCAACGGGATGCAGGCAGTCAACAGCATCGATGACATCGCGTCCTTTACCGGACGCAATGCCAACACCTTGATCCCGCCGGGTGCAACCCGCTCCTACACCTTGTACGCCGAGCGCGAAGGTGCCTTCGCCGCCAGCAGCCGCGGTGCAACGTTCGGTGGCGAGGGCGATGCGGGCAACGTCGCCAACGGCCTGTTCGGCCAAGTGGTGGTGGTGCCCAAGGGCGGCCGCACCTATCGCAATACCGTGACCGAAGAGGAAATGCGCCTGGCCAGCAGCGGTCGCACCCCGGCCGGTCAACCCATTGTCGATTACCAGGCTCGCTACCCGCAGCGCGAACCGTGGATTCGTGAAGGCAAGGCCGGCACGCCGATCATCAGCATGGTCGACGGCAATGAAATCATCTCCAGCGAAAGCGATGCGATCGTGATGGGCAGCAACGCCGACGGCAGCTTCCCGCCGTCGACCTATCCGCTGGAAGCCATTGGCAAGCGCAACCCGGCGCTGCCCAACCGGCTGGAACCGTTCCGCGATTTCGCTTCGCAGTTCCAGGATGAGACCGCTGCGACCCAGGCATTCCCCGCCTATTGGGCAGACCCGGTCATGGCTCACGTGCTGGAGCCGACCCGCGACTCGTTCATGATCAACTACGGCTCCGGCGGCATGGGCGCCGAGGTGGTCGCCAACCGACTGGGCGTCGGGCCGATGCACGACTGCCTGTCCTGTGCCTATGAAGAATTTTTCCTCAGTTCCCACACCGTCGGCGACGTAGCGATGCTGGTGGACGTACCGGCCAACGCCGGTCTGGAAGGCATTCTCCCCGGTCAAGTGCCGAGCGCCGATCAGGTCGGGGTCAAGGCGACCATGGCGCTGTATCCGTCCGAGCCGTCCAACGTCAACCACAGCTACATCGGCGACTTCGTCAAATTCCGCAACACCCACAACGGTCACGAGCAGCACATCTTCCACCTGCACGGTCATCAGTGGCTGTTCAACCCCAACGATGACAACTCCGACTATGTGGATGCCCAAGGCATCGGTCCGGGGGCCGGCTACACCTATGAAATCGCCAACGGCGGTTCGGGCAACCGCAACCGTGTTGCGGGCGATGCGATCTATCACTGCCACTTCTACCCGCACTTCGCCCAGGGCATGTGGAGCATGTGGCGAGTGCACGACGTGTTTGAAGAGGGCACCAAACTGGAAGTTTCCCAGCAAGGCGCCGACGGTTTTCACAGCGAACCTTACGCACTGCGCAGCGGCAAACCGGCCGCTGGTGCCCGGGCTTTGCCCGATGGCGAGATCGTTGCCGGGACACCGATTCCAGCGGTCGTGCCGTTGCCGGGCAAAGCCATGGCGCCGATGCCGGGCAAAGTCGCGGTGGTGCCTAAAATCGGCGAGACCCTCGTCGCCGGCAATGACGACGATGATGAAGACGACGGTGAACACCATGGCGGCAACGGTGGCCCGCAAGCCATCGGTTCCCTGGCACTGGTGGATCGCAGCGAGGCCAACCGCAATGCCGACGGCAGCCTGAAAAACCCGGGTTATCCATTCTGGATCGGTGGCATGGAAAGCTCGGTCGGCCAACGTCCGCCGACCCCACCGCTGGACATGCTCGACGCCACCAAGGCGCAGGCCTTGAAGACCAGTGGCAATGCCTTGTGGGCGAATCTCGACCCGGCTCAGTCCGGTGGTTGGGATGGCGGTCTGGGGCGTCACTCCCTCGACGGGTTCTCTGCCGGTGGCGTGGCGCACACCGTGACCACATCCCTGGATTTCTCCAAGGAGGTGACCCGCGCCAAACCGATTTACATGCCGGAAGAGGGCACCGAAGTCGAACAGGCTGCCATGGCCTTCCACGCCAAAAAAGACCACCCGAGCTTTGCCCTACTGCCCGGCAACCAAATCGTTGCGCGCAACTTCCGCACCAACGGCGCCTTGCCGATGGCGGGTGCGCCTTACTACGAACCGTGCATGGACGACCGGCAAAAACGCCTGACCAGCAGCGCCGGCACTGGCGAGTTCAATAGCGGCGAGCGAATCGACGGCATGTCCTACACCGGTGCCTCGACCTTCACCGCCGACCGCCCACGCGTCTACAAAGCGGCAAACATCCAGTTCGACGCGGTCTACAACAAGGTCGGCTACCACTTCCCGCAGGCGCGCATCCTGGCGCTGTGGGAAGACGCCTGGCCGGTGATCACCAAGCAGCGTCCGCCAGAACCGCTGGTGATGCGCATGAACACCTTCGACTGCGTCCAGTACCAGCAAACCAACCTGGTGCCGGCCATCTATGAGATGGATGACTATCAGGTGCGCACGCCGACCGACGTGATCGGCCAGCACATTCACCTGCCGAAGTGGGACCTGACGGCCGCCGACGGCTCGGCCAACGGCTGGAACTACGAAGACGGCGTGCTTTCCCCCGGTGCTGTGCAGGAGCGTATCCACGCCATTCGCGAGTTCAACCAATGCACGGGCAGCGACCCGCGTGAGGGCACACCTGCCTGTCCGAAGGCTAAAAACCACCCATACTTCGGTCAGTTCGGCCGGGCTGACTGGGTCGGTGCGCGCACGGCGATGCAGCGCTGGTTTGTCGATCCGGTGGTGAACGCCAAAGGGGTCGACCGTGGGCTGGGGACCATCTTCACCCACGACCACCTCGGCCCATCGACTCACCAACAGATTGGACTGTACGCCACCGTGCTGGCTGAACCGGCCGGTTCCACCTGGTTCCACGCCGAAACCGGCGAGCCGTTGTACAGCGGCGCGCGGCAGGATGGCGGGCCGACGTCGTGGCAAGCGGTGGTGTCCACCGGCGACCTGGACGGCGATGGCAAGAACGACAGTTTCCGCGAGTTCTTCCTCGAATACAGCGACTTCCAGCACGCCTATGAAGCCGGTGTGTACGTCGGCGCCGGCCCGAATGGCGTGCCGAACCCGCAAGCGTTCCCGGCCACCGCGGACAGTTTCCGCTACGCGATCAACCCGCCGGTGCGCAAGGAAGCCGAGACGCTGCTTGAGCAGGTGGTCGAAGCCCGTGGGGGCTTGATGCCAGGCTGTCCAAGCCGGCCTTGCCCACAAGCCATCTCGGTCGATGACCCGGGCATGTTTGTGGTCAATTACCGCAACGAACCACTGGCCCTGCGAGTGTATGACCCGAACAAGGTCGGCCCGGACGGCAAGCGCGGCATGCAGGCGGACGGCCTCGGTGGCGACCTGGCGTATGCCATGCAAAGCCGCACCGACCGTGCGATCCCGGCGATGAACCTGGCACCGGACCTGATTACCGCTGCCACCGGCCCGACCGGCGGCACCACTCAGTTCCCGCCGCACATCAACCGTGGCGGCGCCGAACCGGGCGATCCGTTTACCCCAATGCTGCGCACCTACACCGGTGACAACGTGCGGCTGCGGGTGCATGCCGGTGGCCACGAAGAAGAGCACAACGTGACCCTGCACGGCGTGAAGTGGCTGCAAAGCGGCTCGGGATTTGGCAACAGCTCCAACTCCGGCTGGCGCTCGTCGCAGATGATCGGGATCTCCGAGCAGATGGGCTTCATCGCGCCCGTCTCGATGCTCTCCAGTTCGGCGGCGACCACAGGTGATTACCTGTACTCGATGGACGCTTCTCTGGAAGGCTATTGGAGCGGGATCTGGGGCGTGATGCGCAACTACACGGCCCAGCGCAGCGATCTGTTCGCGCTGCCGAACAACCCGAAACCGGCCGGGATGCGCAACACAGTGGCGTTCGAAGGTTCCTGCCCACGGTACAGCGCCAACCCCAACGGCATCGGTACACGGCCAACTGTGCAACGCAAGTATGAAGTGGTCGCGGCACTGGCGAACGATATTCTCGGCAACCCGCTGGGCCTGACCATCGGCGATCCGGCCGGGCTCGCTCAACACGTCGGTGGGGCGTTGAACCCGGCAGGCGGCACCCTGGTGTTCAACTCACGCCCAGTGAGCATTCCTCAGGTGACAGTGAACGACCCCGAAGACGGAACGACCTTCACCATCGGCGGGCAAAACGGGCCGTTGCATGACCCGACGGCAATCCTCTATGTGCGCAAGGGCGACCTTGACCCGATCACCGGAAAGCTCAACCCCGGTGTGCCTGTCGAACCGCTGGTGCTGCGCGCGACGGCAGGGGACTGCATCAACATCACCCTGGAAAACCGTCTGCCCCTGGTCATGCCAGACCTGACCCAGACGGCGTCGGTGATGGGCATGGTCAAGCGAGACCGCAACAATGGCGAAGGCTCTACCACCTTCAGCAACAACCTGATGCGGCCGTCCAGCCATGTCGGTCTGCACGCGCAGCTGTTGGCGTACGACATCACCAAGTCCGACGGCACCAACGTCGGCACCAACCCGATCCAGACCGTGCCACCACGCGTCGGCACCGTTGGTGCGTACCCGACGCGTACCTATCAGTACTACGCCGGGCACCTGGAACGTGAAGGCAAGCCGATCACGCAGCTGGGTCGCAGTGTCGACAACATCAACGCTACGGCAGTGGAATTTGGCGGGTTGAATTTCACTCCGGCAGATGTGATCAAGCAGCCGCAAAAAGGCCTGGGAGGTGCAATGAGCGTCCTGCCGGTCGGCGCCACCTGGGTTGAGGATGCGCGCAAGGTGAACGCGACCGTCACTGCGCCCGCACAGACTACCTACCGCGACTTTGCGATGGTCTGGCAGAAGGCATTGAATATGCGCTGGGCCAATGGGCGTCCGGTGGAAGGCATTGCCTCGGAGGCCGGGGTACCGACCGATCCGCAGGACAATTCCAGCATGGCCATCAACTACAAGACCGAGCCGATGTGGTTCCGCTTCGGCCTGCCACCGGATGCGCCGTTCGGTCACGCCGACGGCCATGGTTATGGTGACGTGCCCAACGCCCACATGGCCTACAGCAATGCGCTGGTGGGGGGCGATCCGCAGACACCGGTGCTGTATGTGAAACCGGGGCAACCGTTCCGCACGCACATCCTGATGCCTACCGGTGGCAGCCGCGGCACGACCTTCCAGCTCGACGGGCACGTCTGGTCGGTCAACCCGTTCCAGTCGGAGAAGAGCGACACCGGGGGTTACCCGATGAGTTCGCCGGGCGTGGGTTCGGTGCGGTTCGGCTACAACCCGATGTCGATGTACATCGGCGCCCACGAAAGCATCCTGCCAGCGGCGCACTTCAGCTTCATGCACCCGAGCGCCGGGGGCAGCAACGCGATACCGGGCGATTACCTGTTCCGCGATTACGCCGCCTACGGCAACACCGCCGGGTTGTGGGGATTGCTGCGAGTGACCAACGAACCCGAACCGGCACCGACGCCGTAGTTGCGAGACATAGTGTGGCAAGGGAGCAAGCTCCCTCGCCACAGGACCGGTGTGACGCGTAACTGAGGGGAGATGCGTTATGAATAGAACAATCAAGGTCGCCAGCGGTGTGTTGATTGTCGCAATAGCGCTGGTCTGGCTCGGCGTCTGGCGCACGACACCGCAGACCCTGCTCACCGAAGTGGCGCTGCCGGACACCTGGAGTGGCCAGACGCTGCAGCGCGATGGTGTGTCGGTCGCGCTGGAAGTACGGCCATTGGCCGAGGACGGCGTGTTGCGCGAAGGCGAATTTGCCGACGTACGCTTCCGGGTCAGTGACAGTGCGTCGGGTCAACCGCTGTCGGGCGTCAATCCCGGTGCCTGGCTGGACCCGGAAACCGTCGCCGCCGATCAGGCCCAGGGCCGGGAGCAGAGCTGCAAATCCCGGGTCGGGGTCTTCCTCAAATCCAGCATCGGCGCGCGGCCGCTGCTCGACCTCAACAGTTATTTCCTTTTGGTGATGAACCGCGACGCCAGCGTTTCGGTGGTCGATCCTTCGGTTTCGGTGGGTGGCATCACCAGCACCATGGCGCGCATCGACCTCAAGCAACCGCCAATGGATTGGGTCACCACCCGAGACAACAAACGTGTGTTCATCTCCATGCCCACTGCCGGCGAAGTGGCGGTGATCGACAGCGAGCAATTCAAGTTGATCGACTCGGTCACCGCCGGCAGCCACCCGGTGCGCGTGGCATTGCAACCGGACGAGCGCCTGCTGTGGGTCGGCAATAACGCATCGAAGGCTGAGGAGTCCGGGGTCACGGTGATCGACCCCCAGAGCCTGAAGGCCCTGAAGCACCTGGCCACTGGTAGCGGGCACCACGAAATTGCCTTCAGCACGGACAGCCGTTTCGCCTTCGTCAGCAACCGTGACGACGGAACGCTGAGCATCATCGACATCGCCAGCCTGACAATCAGCAAAAAACTTCAAACCGGCTCCAACCCGCTGTCGGTGGTCTATTCGCCGCTGTCCCAGGCGGTGTATGTCGCTGACGGCAAGGACGGCACCGTCACCGTCGTAGATGGCGCCAGCCTTGATGTGCGCCGGGTGATCAAAACCAGGCAGGGCCTGGGCCCGATGGGTTTCAGCGCAGACGGTCGTTTTGGCATCGTGCTCAACACGCTGGAGAACCAGGCTGCCGTGATCGACGCCGGCACCGACGCGCTGATCCATGAGCTGGACGTATCCGCCGAACCCTACCAGGTGGTGTTCACCAAGGCCTACGCCTACGTGCGCGGCCTGGCCTCGGCCAAAGTCACCATGATCAACCTGTCGTCGCTGGGCGAGGGCCGCGTGCCGATCAGCCAAGGCTTCGAAGCCGGGCCGCAGGCGCCACGACTGGCCGGCGATTTGCCCCTGGCTTCGAGTCTCGCGGTGTCGCGTGATGACAACGCAGTGTTCGTGGTCAATCCGGTGGACAACACCACTTATTTCTACGCCGAAGGCATGAACGCGCCGATGTCCGGTTACCCCAATCGCGGGCAGGTGGCGCGGGCGGCCCTGGTCATCGACCGCAGCCTGCGCGAAGTCGAGCCGGGGCTGTACAGCGCGCGTATCAGGCTGCCAGACGCAGGCCGGTTCGATGTGGCGTTTCTGCTGAATCAGCCAAACATCATCCACTGCTTCACCGCACTGGTAGAGCCGGATACACGCCTTGCCAAGCTCCCCGGCGCACCGACAGTCGAATTCATGCTCGACACGTCCACCGCTGTCCTCGACCGTCCTTACACCGTGCGCTTCCGCATCGTTCAAGGCCAGCAGAAGGCACAGCGCAGTGGCCTGAAGGATGTTCAGGTGCGCTACTTCCGCGCCCCAACTTCGCGCGCCCGGGCAGTCGCCGCCCTTGAGATCGGCAACGGGGTCTATGAAGCGCCAGTGAACCTCGACCAGCAGGGCGCCTGGTACCTGCATGTGCGCGCCGCATCCCTGGGCGCGAGTTTCGACAACAAGACTTTTGCCAGCGTTCGGGTCCTGCCCGGCGATGCCCACTGAAGAGGAAATCGACATGAACCGATTCGCACACCGTGGACTGCTGACGTTCTGCCTGTTGGCCGCCGGTATCGGGCAAGCCCTGGCACACTCGGCGGATGAACACGCCGGTCACGACATGCCGGCCAAAGACGCCAGCTCGGAAAGTGCCCAGGTCAAATTCGCCGACGTGGCGCTGGTGGACCAGAACGGTCAGCCGGTGCGTCTGGAAAAAGACCTGGTGGACAACAAAATCGTGGTCATGAGTTTCATCTACACCAGCTGCACCACGGTGTGCCCGGTGGTGTCGTCGATCATGGGCAAAGTGCAGAAACAGCTGGGTGCGCGGGTGGGCGCCGAGGTGCAACTGGTGTCGATCAGCATCGACCCGCAGCGCGATGACGCCAAGCGTCTGAACGACTACGCCCGCGCCTTCCAGAACGGTCCGGGCTGGAGCTGGCTGACCGGCAGTTCGCAATCGATCAACGCCACCCTCAAGGGCCTCGGCAACTTCAGCGGTGACTTCAAAAACCATCAACCGCTGATCCTCGTCGGCGACGGCAATAGCCGCCACTGGACGCGCTATTACGGCTTCACCGACCCGGTCGTGCTGACCCGTGAAGTGGAAAAACTCAGCGGCCAGCGCAACGCGCACGCCAAGCACACCGCCATCGCCATGGAGCATCAGCCATGAGAACCCTCGACTGGGTCACCCTGATGGTGTGCTTCTGGATTTTCAGCGCGATGGCGTTCGCCCACGAAGGCCACGAAGAACCTGCGCCTGCGGTGGCTGCCGCACAACCTGCAAGCGGTACGCGGGATGCGAAAACCTGGTTCACCGACACACCGTTGCAGGACCAGAACGGCGAAACCCTGCGTTTCTACAGCGATGCCTTGCAAAACCGCGTCGTGCTGCTGAACGTGATTTTCACCCGTTGCGATGATGCCTGCCCGCTGATCACCCGCAAGCTCAAGGAAGTGCGTGAGTTGCTGGGCGACAAGGCGGACGGCATCACCTTTATCTCCCTTACCAGTGATCCGCTGCGGGACACCCCGGCGGTACTCAAGGCTTACACCTTGAAACAGGGCGTCGATGGGCCCCACTGGCTTTTTCTCACCGGTGACAAGGCGCAAATGGACCTGGTGCTCGGACGCATCGGTCAGATCGTGCCGACCCCCGAGCAACATTCCACCCAACTGATCGTGGGTGACGTGGCCAACAAGCGCTGGAGCAAAATTCGTCCCGATGCCCCGGCCGCCGCCATTGCCCAGCGCTTGCAGTTGCTGACAATGCCTGTGGCCGGCCGCTGAGCCTGCGCCATGAAAACAGCCCTTATCCTTGGCTTGCTGCTGATCGGTGGCGTGCATTTCGCTGCCGGCGCGTTGCCCTTGAACCCCAACGAAAGTGCCGGGAAGCGGCTGTATCGCGAGGGCGTGTCCAACAGCGGTGAGCCGATCATGGCGCGGGTCGGGGCGGCGGGCATGATGCTGCCGGCCACCAGCCTGCCGTGCGCCAATTGTCACGGCACCGATGGCCTGGGCCGTCCCGAAGGCGGGGTGCGACCGCCTGACCTGAGCTGGTCGCGGCTGACCAGCACCTACGGCCAGCAGCAGATCAATGGGCGCAATTATCCGGCGTACACCGAAGGCACGTTGGCGCGGGCGATCCAGGAAGGGCGCGATCCCGGCAACAATCGTCTCGACCCGGCGATGCCACGGTTCGTGCTGTCGATGAATGATCAGCGCAACCTTACGGCCTACCTCAAACGCCTGGCCGATGAGCGCGATCCTGGCCTGACGCCGGACAGCCTGCATCTGGGCACGCTGTTGCCCAGCCAGGGAGCGTTGGCCGAGGAGGGTGCGACGGTGGCGGCGGTGCTCAACGGCAGCGTGGCGCGAATCAACCAGGCCGGCGGGATTCATGGCCGGCAGTTGCGCCTGACCATCCTCGATCCGGGCCCGGACCGTGCCAGTGCCGAGCAGGCGCTGGACCGGCTGATCGAGCAGGAACAAGTGTTCGCCCTGATCGCGCCACTGGTGCCGGCACTCGACACGCAATTGGTCACACGCCTGGAACGGGCCGGCATTCCGCTGATCGGCCCGCTTTCCCTGCAAGGCACGGCCCAGAGCAGTCGGCAAATTTTCGAACCACTGCCGGGCTTGCGTGAACAACTGATCGCCCTGGCCGATTACGCCACCGGCAGCTTGCGTGTGCTTCAGGGACCGACGCTCATCACCTATCCGGATGAGCCCGGCCAGCGACTGGCGGCGCAGAACCTCAGCCGGTATCTGCAAGATCGCGCCTGGCAAAAAGTCAGTCTGCAAGCCTACGAGCCGATGCAAGACGAACTGCCGCTGGGCTCGCGCTCGGTGTTTTACCTGGGCAGCGGCGGTGGTTTCAGCCGCCTTGCCGAACGCTTGCAGACAGCAGGGCAGGTGCCTTACCTGTTTGCCACGTCGAATCAGGTGGCCGGCGACCTGTTGCAGGTGCCCAGCGGTTTTTCCCGCCGGGTGTTCCTGTCCTATCCGTTCGTGCCCAGTGACTGGACGCTGGCCGGGCGCCTGGCCCTGACCCAGGTGCGTGAGCAGCAGGGGCTCGGCGGCCAGCATGCGGTGCTGCAAGTCGGCGCGTTCAGCTCGATGCTGTTGCTCAGCGAAGGCATGAAACAGGCCGGGCGTGACGCCAGCCGCGAAAAGCTGATCAATGCGCTGGAAGGCCTGCATGACTTCGATACCGGGCTGACCCCGCTGATCAGCTTCGGCCCGGGCCGACGCCTGGGGTTGAGCGGCGCGCATATCGTCACCGTGGACCTGCCCGACCAGCGCTTCTACCTGGTTGCCCCTTACAAACCGATTGCCGCGACACCCTGACCGGAGGCCTCGATCATGAAGCTCAAGACTCTGCTGATCCTGATATCGATGTGGGTGCCCGTGGCATTCGCCAGCAACGGCCCGGCTGCCGCGCGGGTCAATGGCGAGGAAATTTCCGAGTTCCGCCTCGAGCGTTATTTCGCCGAGTATCTGGAGGATCAGGGCCGGGCGCTGGGCAGCATTCGCAATCCCAAGGCTTACAAGCAATTGCGCCAGAAGGCGCTGGACGCGTTGATCGACCGTGAAGTGCTGTGGCAGGAAGCGCTCAAGCGCGGGGTGGTGATCAGCGACGCCACGGTGCAACGCCAGGTTGAACAGACCCGGCAAGCCATCGGCGGTGCCGAAAAATTTGCTCGTCGCCTGGAAGACGCCGGTTTCGACGAAGCCGGTTTTGCCGAATACACCCGCCGTGAGCTCGCGGCGCAGCAGGTGTTTGCCGAGCTGACCCAAGTGAGCGGGCCGGACGAAAAGCAGGTCCGCGCGTTTTACGAAGAACACCGTGCCGAAATGACTCGGCCCGAAGAAGTGCAGGCGCGGCACATCCTGATCAAAGTGCCTCAGGGCGCCGATACCACCACAGTCGAAGCGGCGCGGCTACGCTTAGTGGAGATGCAAGTGAAAATCAGCCAGGGCGCCGACTTTGCCGACGTGGCACGGATCGGGTCCGAGGATGCTTCCGCAAGCCAAGGCGGAAACCTGGGCTATTTTCCTCGTGGGCGTATGCTGCCTGAGTTCGAAGCGGCAGCTTTTGCCCTGGCGTCCGGCGGGGTCAGCGAGCCTGTTCGCACACCGCTGGGCTGGCACTTGATTAGTGTGCAGAACCACTTGGAGGCGGCCGATGTCTCAGAGCAACAGGGACTTGACTGGGTTCGGGCCTACCTTGTCCGGCAGCAACAGGCCCGTGTTCGTCTTGAGGTTCTGGCACAGCTTAGATCGCGCCATCGAATCGAACGGATTGACGATGATTGAAGGTTCCCCCCCAATAATGGGGAAAAGCTTCAACGCACATTCGTACGCTTCCCCGCCTTTGGGGGACGGGGTGTCTGAGCGAAAAGGCTTTTCCATGGAAATCAACTACATGCAGCGGTAATACAACCGCCACTCAGCCTGGCATGAAGTGTGCGTTAGCCTCAGTAAGGCGCGCACTCTGCCAGGTTCGGAAATCGGACCTGCGGTTCAAGGAGTCCACCTTGTTGAACAAAGTACTGGTTGTCGAAGACGAACAGCTGCTTGCACAAAACCTCAAGGATTACCTTCAGGCGCAAGCGCTGGACGTCCGGATTGCACATGACGGTGCGACGGGAATCGGCGAAGCCGAACAGTTTGCACCCGATGTGATGGTGTTCGATTACCGCTTGCCCGATATGGAAGGCTTTGAGGTGCTCGATGCCGTCCGCCAGAACAGGAACTGTCATTTTGTGCTGATTACCGGGCACCCAACCGCTGAAGTCTGTGAGCGGGCCCGGCAACTGGGAGTCAGCCATATCCTGTTCAAACCGTTTCCATTGGCGGAACTGGCCCGTGCAGTCTGTGACCTTCTGGGAATGGAGCGCGAACCCAAAGCCGGCGTGAGCACATGCGAAGGTTTTGTCGAACGACGCCAGAGCAGGACCGAGAGTTTCCCGCTGCAGTTGTACGACGGCAGTTGGGTGCTGGCGGATCGTCGACGAAGTTCATCGACCTCCATGGCACCGGACGACGAACAATTGCTCACCGGGGAGTAGTGGCGCGACTAGCCGTTCCGGTAACCGCCGTAATTGCTCGCCGCGTCGACAGGGCTCAAAGCCCCCGGCGTTGGAGAGCAAGTCATGGACCGTCTATCCCTTGCCGTCGAACCGGCGCAGTTGGAATGTGTACCGTCTCGCTTTTCCAGTGAGCAACTCTCCCAGGCACGATCACTGGCCGCCAGTTCCGGCGAGCGGATGCTCGAAGCCCTCGGGACGCTGTGCGAACTGGCTCCCATGCCCTTCATCCAGTGTCTCGGCGCCACCTTGCATTACCCGGTGCTCGACACCGACAGCCTGTTCAAGGCCACCCCGGTGTTCGACCGGGTCACCCTGGCCCAATGCCTCAAGCGCGAATTCATCCTGCTGCGTCACGACGAGGCGGTCATTGGCGTGTTTGCCGACCCTTTCGATACTTCGCGCCTGGCCTGGATCGATGACTGCCTGCACGGCGCGCCGCTGTACCTGGTGCATGCCGACGACCTGAAGGCCTATCTGGCGCGCCACGAAGAAAGCTTCCATGCGGTGGAGTCGCTCAACGCTCAGGCTGAAGCCAACATCGAAATCGATACCCTGCAAAGCCTGTCCCTGACCAGCATCAGCGAAGACGCCAGCGTCGTCGTCAAACTGGTCAACTCGACCCTGTACGACGCGCTGAAAATGCATGCCAGCGACATTCATCTGGGCACCACCGGCAGCGGTCTGGTGATCAAGTACCGCATCGACGGCGTGCTCAACAACATCAGCAAGATCCAGGGCAGCGAGTTTGCCGAACAAGTGATTTCCCGGGTCAAGGTCATGGCCGAACTGGACATCGGCGAGAAACGCGTGCCCCAGGACGGTCGCTTCAAGATCGGCATCAGTGGTCGGCAGATCGACTTCCGGGTGTCGATCATGCCGAGCATCTTCGGTGAAGACGCGGTGCTGCGGGTGCTCGACAAACAAGACCTGGCGGACAAGGTCTGCGGCGTGCAGTTGCAAGCGCTGGGCTTTGAAGACGAGACCCTGCGCCAACTGCGTCGGCTGGCCGCCGAACCCTACGGCATGGTGCTGGTGACCGGTCCCACCGGCAGCGGCAAAACCACCACGCTCTACGCGATGATCACCGAGATCAACCACGGCGTGGACAAGATCATCACCATTGAAGACCCGGTGGAATATCAATTGCCGGGCGTGTTGCAAATTCCGGTCAACGAGAAGAAAGGCCTGACCTTCGCCCGGGGGCTGCGCTCGATCCTGCGCCACGATCCGGACAAGATCATGGTCGGTGAAATCCGCGACCCCGACACCGCCCAGATCGCCGTGCAATCGGCGCTCACCGGGCACCTGGTGTTCACCACCATCCACGCCAACAACGTGTTCGACGTGATCGGCCGGTTCACCCAGATGGAAATCGACCCTTACAGCCTCGTCTCCGCGCTCAATGCCGTGCTGGCCCAGCGTTTGATCCGCCTGGTCTGCACCACGTGCAGCGCGCCGAGTCACCCGACCGACGACGAACTGCGCGCCTCGGGGCTCGATCCGCATAACGTCGATCAGTACCGCTTCGTTCACGGCAAGGGTTGCGGCCATTGCCGGGGCACCGGCTACCGCGGGCGCACGGCGATTGCCGAGCTGCTGCACCTGGACGACGAGCTACGGCAGATGATCGTCGAGCGCCAACCGATTTCGAAAATCAAGGCCCATGCGTGCAAACGTGGCTTGCGCCTGCTGCGCGAGTCGGCGCTGGAACTGGTTGCAGATGGGCGGACCACGCTCGAGGAGATCAATCGTGTCACTTTTGTCTCGTGATCGTTTTGTCGCCGTGCTCGGCGCCAGTGGTGTCGGCCTCGGCCAGCGCCGTGGCAGGGAAACCCTGTGGCTGGGCAGCGTCGGTTTTATCGACGAAGGCTTCCATGCCTGGGCCGTGGCGCTGGATACCCTTGACCACTTGCTGGCCGACCACACACGTTCCGGTGCCGAGTTGAGCGTGGTGATTTCCGGGCACTTCAGCCGCTTCTGCCTGGTGCCCTGGAGCGAACAGATCAGCAGCCCCGACGAATTACGCGGCTTTGCCCAGCTGTGCCTTGAAGACCTTTACGGTGCACCGGCTCAGCCCTGGAGCCTGGTGCTTTCGGCAGAACCGGCGGGGTATGACCGGATCGCCAGCGCGCTGCCGCAAGACTTGCTCACGCGCCTACGCACACTGGTCAGCGCCCGTGGCCTGCGCTTGCGTTCGGTGCAGCCGTACCTGATGGCGGCGTTCAATCACTTCGATAGAAGCTTCGATGCCGGCGACTTCCTGTTCGTGGTCGCCGAACCGGTGCGCAGCGTGTTGCTGCTGGCCCGGGAAGGCCGCTGGGCCTCGGTACGTTCGGTGGGCAGCAGCGACAGCGACGCCGCACTGACCGCGCTGATCGGCCGCGAAAGCCAGTTGCAGGCTTCCACCAGTGAGCGGCCGCTGAACGTCTACCTGCATGCCCCTGCGCGCATCGACGTGCAGCCCGATGTACCCGAGGTACATTTGCGTACCCTTGAAGAAGGCCGGACACCCGTACGCGATTGTCTGTACGTCATGTCCCGGGCGGTGGCCTGAGATGCGCGCCCTGAACCTCGACTTTCAGCCGCGCCGCCGCTCGGGACCCCTGGGCTGGAGCCTGTTGGCCGTGGGCATGGTGCTGGTGCTGGGTTGCATCCTGGTTCAGCAGCACCTCAGTGACGAAACCGCGCAACAACAGGGCCATCTGCAAACCGCCCAGCGCGTCCTCACCGGCGACAACGGCACCAAGGTCAGCCTGACGCCGGCAGAAACCCGCGAGCAGGCGCAAAACCTCGCCGAGATGCGCAAGGTCTCGCAGCAACTGCGTCGGCCTTGGGAGAGTCTGTTTGCCCTGCTCGAAGCCATGCCTCGCGACAACATCGCCTTGCTGACCCTGACACCCGATGCCCGCAAGGGTCAGCTCAGGATCAGCGCCGAGGCGAAAGACCTCGACGCCATGCTCGACTTCCACCGCAACCTCGAAGCCAGCGACGAGCTGTCCGATGTGTCGCTGCTCAGCCACGAAATCGTGGCCAACGTGCCGGAGCATCCGGTGCAATTCAACTTGTCGGCTACCTGGGAGATTGGCGATGCGAATCCCTAGATTGATCGTCCACGAATACCTGCAAGGCCTGGGCATTCCCGGTCTGGCGGGGCTGGCAATGCTGGCGCTGGCGTTGGTCTATGGTCTGGCGGGTCTGGTGCCGGACTGGCAGTCGCTGCAACAGCTCAGCCAGCAGACCCGCGACGCCGGCGAGTACCTGGCCAGGGTGGAAGACGGTAGCGTCGCCGCCCCGGTGGTGCCGCAACGTCAGCTCGACGACTTCCGCAGCAAGCTGCCTTCGCAACCTCAGGCTACCGTCGCCATCGACAAGATCTACGCGCTGGCGGCCCAGGAACACATCACCCTGGCGCGCGGTGAATATGCCTTGGGCATCGACCCTAAAACCCATCTGGCCCGCTATCAGATTCTGCTGCCGGTGCGCGGCAGCTACCCGCAACTGCGGCGCTTCCTGCATGCCTTGCTCGGCCAGTTGCCGGCGGTGGTGGTGGAGGACGTGGAGTTCCAGCGCAAGAAAATCGCCGACACCGACCTGACCGGGCGGATCCGCATGACCCTTTACCTGTCGAGGTCATGATGAATATCAAGCGCGTAGTGGGCTGGATGGGGTTCTTCGGTGTTGCGGCGGCGCTGGCCTGGTTGCCGGATTACTTGATGCCGGTCGACGAGGGCGATGCGGCCGTTGCCACCTTGCCGACCGCGAGCAAAAACAAAACCCGGGGTGCGCTGCCTGCCGCGCCGGCCACTGCCAAGCCGGCAGTGGTGAAGGACTTGAGCCCGGCCGGCGACTTGTTCGCCGCCCGCAGCTGGAAGGCGGCGCCGACCCTCGCCAGCGTCATCGAACAACCCATCAACGTGACCCCGGTGGTGCAGGTCCCCAGCGTACCGCCGATGCCTTTCCAGTTTGTCGGGAGGCTGGATGACCGTTCTGACCTGCAAGTGTTTTTGCAGAACGGCGAAAAAATATACGTCGTGCGCAAAGGGGATGTAATCGACGAAACCTGGCGGATCGAGGGCATTTCCGATGTGGAACTGAGCTTCATCTACCTGCCTTTGCATGTGTCCCAGACCTTGTCTGTGGGGAGCGCGCCATGAACAGATGCCGTTTGCTGATGAGCCTTGCCTGCCTCTGCGCAGGGCTGGCCGCGTGCAGTTCCGCGCGGATCGCCAACAAGGAAGCGTCCGAGCTGATCGAGCAAGGACAATACGAAGCCGGCCTGGCGCGTATCGAAGAAGGGCTGCGGGAAAATCCTCGTGATACTGAACTGCATCTGGCCCTGAATACCGCCCACGCCAAGGCAATTACCGCGCTGTTGACCGAGGCCGATACGGATCGTGCGCATCGGGACTTTTCCGCCGCACGCGTCAACTACAGCCGGGTGTTGACCATCGAGCCGAACAACCGTCGTGCCCAGGACGCCATGCGCCAACTCGATTACATGCGCAGCCTGGATGAAAAACTCGAGCTGGCCCGTGGCGACCTGCGTCGCGGCGACATCTACGGGGCCGACCGCCAGGTCAAACAGATTCTCGAACTGGACCCTAAAAACGACGGCGCACTTGAACTGCAAAGCAACATTCGCCTGGTCCAGAGCCGCAACGTGATTCCGTATCCACAGCTGCGCACACGCCTGGAACGGCCCGTGACCCTGGAGTTTCGCGACGCCAACCTGAAGACCATTTTCGAAGTGCTGTCCCAGGTCGCCGGCCTGAATTTCATCTTCGACAAAGACCTGCGCCCGGACATGAAAGCCACGATCTTCGTGCGTGACGTGCGCATCGAAGACGCCGTGGAACTGCTGCTGCAACAGAACCAGCTGCACCAGAAAGTGGTGAACGAAAACACCTTGCTGATCTACCCGGACTCGCCGCAAAAGCTCAAGGATTACCAGGAGCTGGTGATGCGCACGTTCTACCTGACCAGCATCGATGCCAACACCGCACTGAACATGATCAAGACCATGCTCAAGACCCGCGATGTGTTTGTCGACGAGCGCCTCAACACCCTGACCATGCGCGACACCGAAGACGCCATCCGCATGGCGGAAAAGCTCCTGCAATCGCAAGACCAGTCCAACCCTGAGGTGGTGCTGGAAGTGGAGGTGATGGAAGTTGCCACCCAGCGGATTCTCGACCTCGGCCTGCAATGGCCGAACACCTTTGGCGTGGTCAACAGCGACGGTTCGCCGGTGTCGCTGCTCAACCAATTGAAAGGTATCGACTCGAGCCGGATCACCATCAATCCATCGCCCCAGCTCAAGATCAACGCCCAGGACAACGACATCAACACCCTGGCCAGCCCGGTGATTCGTGTCAGTAACCGCGAGCAGGCGCGTATCCACATCGGTCAGCGTGTGCCGATCATCAGTGCCACGTCGGTGCCGTCGACCCAAGGCCCGGTGATCACCGAAAGCGTCACTTACCTGGACGTCGGTCTGAAGCTGGAAGTGCAACCGACCGTGCACCTGAACAACGAAGTGGCGATCAAGATCGCCCTGGAAGTCAGTAACGCAACGCCGCTGGAACCGACCCGGCAGGGCACGATCCCGGTTCAGGTCGATACCCGCAACGCCCAGACCACCCTGCGTCTGCATGACGGCGAAACCCAGATCCTCGCCGGCCTGATGCGCAATGACCATGGCGCCACTGGCAACAAGATTCCGGGTCTTGGCGACATCCCGGGCCTGGGCCGGTTGTTCGGCAGTAACAAGGACAACGTCAGCAAGTCGGAACTGGTGTTGTCGATCACGCCTCGCATCGTGCGCAACCTGCCGTACCAGAGCCCGTCGGACATGGAGTTCCCGACCGGCACCGAAACCAGCATGCACATTCAGGCACCGGATCGCCGGATGGAATCATCGAACCAGCCGGAGTCCATCGATCGGCCGGTGGCTGCCACCAATGTGCAAGTCAGCGTCGGGAAGCCTTGATCATGAGCGCCTCGCAACGTGGTTTTACCTTGATCGAAGTCGTGGTGACGCTGGCCCTGATCGGCTTGCTGGCCGGTATGGCCGCACCGCTGACCGAGACCGTGGTGCGCCGGGGCAAAGAGCAGGAATTGCGCACGGCGCTGTACCAGATCCGCGATGCCATCGACGCCTACAAGCGTGCATTCGATGCCGGTTACATCGAGAAGTCGCTGAACAGCAGCGGCTATCCGCCGAACCTCAAAGTGCTGGTGGACGGCGTGCGCGACGTGCGCAGCGCCAAGGGAGCCAAGTTCTATTTCTTGCGCCGCGTACCCCATGACCCGCTGGCCCCGGTCAAGCGCGACGACGAAGGCGGCTGGGGCCTGCGCGCCTATGACAGCACGGCTCAAAACCCGCGAGAAGGCGAAGACGTCTTCGACATTTTTTCGAAAGCGCGCGGCAAGGGTCTCAACGGCATCGCGTACCGGGAGTGGTGAGCATATGCGTCGGGAAAAGGGTTTTACCCTGCTGGAACTGATGGTGGTCATGGCAATCATCGCGACCTTGATGACCATCGCCATGCCACGCTATTTCAACAGCCTCGAAGCCTCGAAAGAGACCACGCTGCGCCAGAGCCTGTCGGCGATGCGTGAAGCGCTGGATCACTACTACGGCGACACCGGGCGTTATCCCGACTCTATCGAACAACTGGTGGAACAACGTTACCTGCGCAACCCGCCGATGGACCCGATAGCCGAGCGCAAGGACCTCTGGGTCATGGTCGCGCCGCCGGAAGGCGTTCCGGGCGGGGTCGCCGATATCAAAAGCGGTGCCACAGGGAGGGCGCGTGATGGCAGCCTTTTTTCCGAGTGGTAAAAATCTGTGGCGAGGGAGCTTGCTCCCGCCGGGCTGTGCAGCAGCCCCACTTTTAGGGCCGCTGCGCAGCCCGGCGGGAGCAAGCTCCCTCGCCACAAATCCGCTGTCACGCTTAAGTGAGAAGCGGCGGACCAGCGAGGGCGGCTTCACCTACCTGGGCGTGCTGTTCCTGATCATGCTGATGGGTATGGGCCTGGCCAGTGCCGGTGAGTTGTGGTCGACCGCTTCGCGCCGTGATCGTGAGCGCCAGTTGCTCTGGGTCGGTACGCAATACGCCCAGGCATTGCGCAGCTACTACCGCAGTTCTCCAGGCCTGGCCCAATACCCAAAAGCGCTGGAAGACCTGTTGCAGGACGAGCGTTTTCCCAGCCCCAAACACCATCTCCGGCAGCTGTATCCGGACCCGATTGGCGGTGGCGAATGGGTCCTGATGCGCGGTTTCGACGGGCGCATCACCGGCCTCAACAGCGCCTCCACGGACAAGCCGCTGAAGCAGGCGGATTTTCCCACGCAGTGGTCGGACTTCACCGGCATGGCCAGTTACAAGGATTGGCAGTTCGTGGCCGAGAAGGCCTTCCTCGATGGCACATCGGGACCTGCCAAGGGCCAGTCGAAATTGCCTCAGGCGCTGCAGCCATGAACAGATTCTGCGTGGCCATGATCCTGATGCTGACGTCCGCTGCCGCCCCGGCCGGCGAGGAGGACGAAATGATGGGGTTCATCGTCGATGACACGATCTCGCACATCGGCCACGACTTCTACTACTCATTCAGTGAACGCCTGCGCGCCACCAGCCCGATGGATTTCAACCTGGTGGTGCGCGAACGACCTTCGGCGCGCTGGGGCGCCCTGGTCACCGTGGAGTATCAGCAGCGTTTGGTTTATCGGCGTTTTCTGCCGCCCAATACCGTGGAACTCAAGGACGAGGCCTATGCCGCCGCCGACTGGGTTCGCGGGCAGATCGTCCAGCGCAAGCTGGAAGCCATGTTGCAGGACACAACGGACCTTGAGAGGGACGAATTATGAAAACAACAATCTTCTCGCAGCGCCCCCTGTTTTCAAGGGCAGGTATCTGGTTGATCGGGCTCGGCAGTTGCGGCCTGGTCCAGGCCACCGAGCTGGTCTACACGCCCATCAATCCATCGTTTGGCGGCAACCCGTTGAACGGGACCTGGCTACTCAACAATGCCCAGGCCCAGAACGATTACGACGATCCTGATTTGAAAAAGCGCACCGCTGCGGCCGGGACGTCGGCGCTGGAGCGGTTCACCAGTCAGTTGCAATCACGGCTGCTCGGTCAGTTGCTGGACAACATCTCCGCGGGCAACACCGGGAGCCTGACCACCGACGCTTTTATCGTCAACGTGGTCGACGACTCCGGGCAATTGACCATCGTCGTGACCGACCGAGCGACCGGTGAAGTCTCCGAAATTCAGGTAAGCGGCCTGGCCCCTTGACGGGATTCGGGTTGATGGGGAGTGAAGGACATGAAAAAAATAATGGTGCTAGGGCTGATGTTGGCGGCGTTACAAGGGTGCAGTCTGCGCGACCCCGTCGGGGCGGAGCAGGACACCGAAACCCCGACGCTGACCCCGAGGGCTTCGACCTATTACGACTTGATCAACATGCCGCGACCCAAGGGCCGGTTGATGGCGGTGGTGTACGGTTTTCGCGACCAGACCGGTCAGTACAAACCGACGCCGGCCAGTTCGTTTTCCACCAGCGTCACCCAGGGCGCGGCAAGCATGCTGATGGATGCGTTGCAGGCCAGCGGCTGGTTTGTGGTGCTGGAGCGTGAGGGGCTGCAGAACCTGCTGACCGAGCGCAAGATCATCCGCGCCTCGCAGAAAAAACCGAACACACCGGTGAATATCCAGGGTGAACTGCCGCCGCTGCAAGCGGCGAACATGATGCTCGAGGGCGGGATCATTGCCTACGACACCAATGTGAAAAGCGGCGGGGAAGGGGCGCGTTACCTGGGGATCGATATTTCCCGGGAGTATCGGGTGGATCAGGTCACGGTGAACCTGCGGGCGGTGGATGTGCGCAGCGGGCAGGTGTTGGCCAATGTGATGACCAGCAAGACCATCTACTCCGTGGGCCGTAGTGCCGGGGTGTTCAAGTTTATCGAGTTCAAGAAGTTGCTCGAAGCTGAGGTCGGGTACACCACCAACGAACCGGCGCAGTTGTGTGTGTTGTCGGCGATCGAGGCGGCGGTGGGGCATCTGTTGGCTCAGGGGATCGAGCGGCATTTGTGGCAGGTGGCGGGGGATAATTCGCCGCAGAGCAGTGAGACGCTTGATCGATACCTGACCCAGAACAAGCTGCCTGAAGAAGAGTGAACCGAGGCGGCCTTCGGGCCGACCAGGCTCTTTCAGGTGTACCCGTTCGACTGATTTCACAGATCCACCACAATCCCTGCGGGCTAGCCTGCTAGCGATGGACGCCCGGACACCGCGTTCATTCAGACAGCACGCGTTATCGTTGACGTCCATCGCTAGCAGGCTAGCTCCCACAGGGAAATGCGTACTATCAAAGAGCAAGACCGGCCGGTTGGCCGCCTTGCGTTGCTGTGGCGGTAGCCGCCCCCGGCCATGGATGGCCGATGGCGGCGGGCCCACGGAGCAGGACCGGAAGGAGGGCATGCCGAGCCTAGGCGAGGCACCGGACGAAAGGGGCAAAAGCGCTTGGTTACTTGGCGCTTTTCCAAGTGACTCGCCGTAAGGGCGAAACCAATAGCCGCCGTTACCGCAAAAACGGATATGTACACCTGAAAAAAACGGTCGGCTGTCAGGCCGCCTTCGCTGGCAAGCCAAGCTCCTAAAGGGACCGTTCAACCTTGCAAACCCCAGACAAAAAAACCGCGACCCTCACCCAGGGCCGCGGTTTTTTATACCTCCACAATTACTGCTGCAACACCGTCGCCCGGTTATCCGTCCCCAACTGCTGAACAGTCGCCATCTGCGCCACACCGCTCTGATCAACATTGGCAATGTTCCCGGTGCCGCCCTGGGTCACATACGCCACGTTCATCGTGTCAGCCTGTTTCAGAGTGATCTGGTTATCGCTGCCCCACTGGGTGGTGTAGGCCTGGTTGCCGGTGCCGGACTGGTCGAATTCAGTGCGGTTGGCCGTGCCGGTGCTGGTGCCGGAGGCGAGGTTGGTGGTGCCGCGTTGATCGGCGATGAGGATGTTGTCGCTGCCGTTCTGGTCGAAGTACAGCTCGTTGTAACTGTCGGCCTGGCTGACCGTGGTTTTGTTCCCGGTGCCGGTCTGGTTGGTGGTCATGATGTGGCCGACGCCGTCCTGGGTGAAGTTGGCGATGTTGGCGTTGCCGGTCTGGTTGATGGTTGCGCGCTGATTGCTGCCGAACTGGCCACCTTTTTGCGGGCCTTTCCAGTTGCTGGCGTAGACCTTGTTGTCGTTGCCTACCGAGGTGGCGGTGAGTGAATGACCTTCGCCGGTCTGGTAGGTGAAGTGCGTGTTGCCCGTGCCTGTCTGGTACAGCGCGATGGTCGAGCCGGTGGATTCGAACTGATCGGCATAGATCGCGTTGAGGTCGCCGACCTGAAAGACCTGGGCGGTGTTGTTTTCGCCGAAGCTCTGGTCGACCACGGTTTCGTTGGTCAGGCCGATCTGGTCGACGGTGGTTTCGCTGCCGACTTGTCCGTCCTGCCAGACTTCAGCGCCGTTGCCTTCGCCGAGCTGGTTGATGGTCAGGTTGCCGCCGTCGCCGTTGCGCTGGTCGCCGTAGGCGTAGTTGCTGGTGCCGGTCTGGTTGAGGTTGATCTGACCGCCCATGTGGTTGATCTGTTCGGCGGTGGCGTAGTTGGTGGCGCCGTACTGCATGATCACCGCAGTGTTGGCGATGCCGAGCTGGATCTGTTCGATGTTGGCTTCGTTGCTGTCACCGAACTGGAAGGTTTGACCTGTCGTACCTTCCTGGCTGTCCTGATAGACGAACGAGAAGTTGCCGGTGCCTTGCTGTTGCTGCAGCACTTCACCGCCACCCACACCAATCGACTGGCTGGCATGGCTGGTGTTGAAGCTGCCGGTCTGTTGCTGGTTGATGGTGCTGTTGTTTTCGAACAACTGCTCGGCGTAACCGGCGTTGTACTCACCGACCTGGTTCTGGTCGATGGTACTGGTGGCCGAGTCCTGTACGGCGGCCGCGTCGTTACCCTGGCCGAGTTGCTGCTGGGTGGCGGTGCTGAAGGGGGCCAGGGTCTGTTTCACATCGGCGACGTTGGCGGTGCCGACCTGGTCCTGGGTGGAAACACTGTCGTCGGCCATCGCCTGGGCACTGACAATGACCAGGATGGCGGCGGTGAGGGGCGTCAGTTTGAACATGATGAAACCTCCAGGTGGTGCAGTGCTTTAGCGGTATTGTTTGACCGAAACGCTCATGCCGTTTCCGGACTGGCTCACGGCGCTGGAAAGCCCCGTGCCGGCCTGGTCGATGCTGGCGTCGTTGTTGTTGCCGTTCTGGGAAATCTGCGCGCGGTTCTGGCTGCCGGCCTGGGTGATCGAGGCGGAGTTGCCGGAGCCTTGCTGGGTGATCATCGCCATCAGGTCGCTGCCTTGTTGCAGGATGTACGCTTCCTGATTGCTCCCCGACTGGACGATGGTGCCGAGCAACGACTGGCCGTTCTGTTGCAGCAACGCCACGTTGGCCTGGCCGGTCTGGTCGATCAGCGCGTGCTGGCCAATCGGCGGTGGCAACTCGCCGAGGTCGGTGCCGGGGCCCAGGTCGTCGTTCTCCATCAGATCGTCGGCGCGCACGCTCGCGCTGCTGCAGAGCAGAAGCAGGCAGAGCAGGGCGGCGGTCGACGTTTTCATGAGGCTGTCCTTCAGCAAGAGGCCTGCCCCATCGGCCACATGACCGATGGGGCGAGGACTCAGTTCGAGATCACCGACACCGAACGCACGGTGCCTTGGGACGAGGTGATGGTGGCAGTCGGGTTCGCCGACGGGATCACCGTGGTGGTGTTGTTCACCGTCAACCGCCAGCGACCGGTCACCGGCACCGTGGTGGTGCCCAGGGTTTGCAGCCCGGTTGGGGTGCTGACCCGGACGGTGATGGTGTTGCCGGTGATCACCGACGAGGTGCCCGCAAAGTCCCAGGTGAAGCGGTTGTTGGAGCGTGCCGACACCGTTGCCGTGGTCACCGTGAAGGCTTCTGCCGGTGGCCGTGGCGAGACTTGCACCGTGACTGTGGCCGGTGTCACCGACAGGGCGCCGAAGTTGTCCCGGGCGATGTAGGTGAAGGTGGTGGTGAACGCCGTGGTCACGGTGGCCGGTGGTGTGTAGGTGATCACCGTGCCGTTGCTGCTGACGGTGCCGCGACCGGCCGCTGGTTGCGTGAAGCTGGCTATCGCGAGCGGCACGTTGCCTTCCGGGTCGGTGTCGTTGAGCAACACGTTGATCGGCACCGCCACTCCCAGGGTTGCGATGCTGTCGGCGACGGCCACCGGAGGCTGGTTAGGCGCCACGGTGATGGTCACGGTTGCCGGGGCGGTCGAGGCCAGGCCTTTGATGTCTTGCGCCTTGTAGGTGAAGGTCGTGGTCAACGGTGCATTGACCACCGCTGGTGGCGTGTAGACCACGGCGGTCGTGCCGCTCAATGCCACGGTGCCCTGGCCGGCGGCGGGTTGGGTCAGCGCGGTGATGCTCAACGGTGTATTGCCGTCCGGATCACTGTCGTTGGCCAGCAGGTTGAGGGTGATCGGCACACCGAAACTGGTGCTGCCGGTGTCGGCGACGGCCAGCGGCGACTGGTTTTCACCACTGTTCGGTGCCGTCCCTACCACCACGACCGGCTCGGTGTCACTGCCGCCGGCGGCGGACTTGATGGTGACACTGGCCGGAGGCTGCGTCAGATCGGCAACGGTCAGCCGTTGCAGGATGCCGGTCTTGCTTAGACGTCCGTAACCCTGGGCGACCATGTCCGGCACCAGCACTTCGTCAGACGAGGTGGCCTCGATGAGCAGGCTGTGGTTGCTCCAGTTGTAGCGAGCGGTCTGGATTTTCACCACATCGGTGACTTTGCTCGACACTGCGGTTGGTCGGCTGGTGCCACTCGGGTCGGTAGCGGTGACCACCACCACCGAAGGAACGGTGGTCCCCGTCAGGCGATGAGCGAAGAACTCACCGGTGTTGTCGCCGAGCATGTTGACCAGGCATGGTGTCTGCGGTGGTCCTGGAACCAGGGCCACGGTTTCGCGGAAGCACAGGCTCGAACTGTTGGAAGATTTGCCGAAGACTTCCACCCGGGTACTGCTCGTTCCCGGACCTGTCGACGTGCGGCGGTAAGTGGCGCGGCCGATTTCCACAGGGGTTTGTGCGCGGCTGTCGAGGACTTTGCCGGACACGGTGAAGAGGTTGGTCTGGATGGTACCGGCCGGCCCCTGGACACGCAGGAAGTTGTTGTTGAACGGACTGCCGGTGACCGCTTCGGTGAGGTTCGGATCGCCAACATAAGTTTCGACGGACCCGGTGTCCGGATTCACTTCGGTATACGGACCGTTGACGCTGCGCAGGAAAGGTCCGACCTCCCCGTTGAGCGCACCCGAGAAGTTGCCCGGTGCGCCGATGCCGATGTCGCGGGTGATGTTGATCGCCCGACGGCCCGGGGTGGTGACGTTGACCGTTTCCACTCCGTACGGGTGGGTGATGGTGTAAGTCCCCGCGACAGGTATGTTCACCCGCAGACGAATCCGCGCGAAGCTGGCCTGATCGCCATCGACCGGGTTTTCCGCAGCGAATGCCGCTTCGATCCCGGCCACGTAGGCATCCACGCCATAACCTCCGACATCGTTGATGCTGGTCTCGGCGAGGAACCAGAACGCTTCCGGTGGCCAGTTATCCGGAAACACCATGGGCTGGGTGTCGTCGAAGATCCCAGGTTCCGGGTTCAGGATGCACATGTAGGCGGGCGCGCCAGGAGCGCCGGGTGACCGCGAGCTGGTCGCCCGTGACTGGCACAGTTCCAGCGACAGCAAATTGCTGTCCTGATACCACATGGGGAATTTCCCCGTGGCAAAGGTGTAGGGGCCGGTATCGACGGCATTGAGTTGCGCGAACGCACTGCCGGACAGCGAGAGCGTCAGCCCGAGCGCGTTGAGCGCGAAGCGTGGCCACTTGTTCATGATGCCTCCTGATGCGGATCTGGGCATGAGAGCGTTCATTGCACGATGACCACTTCTTCGGTATCGCTGCCGCCATTGGATGACGTCACCCGAACCTTGGCCGGTGGAATCGGCGAGATGCCGGTCGACAGGGTTTTTTCTGCGCCATTGCCACTGAGGGCACCAATGGCGACACCCGTGCCGGAGGTGACGGTGAGTACCGGCGGCGACGTTTCATCGCTGGTCGAAGCCACTACCGTGATTTGCCCGTTGCTCAGGCTGTACTCGGCCCGTGAAATCACGACCAGGTCGGTCAGCGGCATGGTCAAGGACGTCGGCGTGCTGGTGGGAATGGCCAGGTGGTTGTCGGCCGTCACCAGCAAATTGCTCGGTAATGTCGGGTTGGTGGCTGACTGGGCATACCAGTGGCCGGTGGTGTTGGCTTCGGTCAGGTTCAGCACCGGGCTGTTGCTGTCCAGGGTCACGGTGGCCGGTGGTGGCGGGGCCAGGACGAAGACATCCTGTTGGGCCTCCGGGGCGCTGCTGCCGGCCTTGCGTGAGTAGGTGCTGCGCTCGGCTATGATCGGGGTGGGCCGAACCACCGTCGAAAGCTTGCCGGAGATAGCCATGACCGTTGTGCGCAAGTCCAGGCCGTTAGGTCCTTCAATGCGGATGTAGTTGGTGTTGAAAGGGCTGCCGGTAAACGCTTCCTCCAGGTTTGGATCACCGACGAATTGGTCGGCGGAACCAGTGACCGGGTTGGTCTCGGTGTAGGGGCCGTTGACGCTACGCAGGAAAGGGCCGATGTCACTTTTGAGCGCGCCGTCGTAGGTTTTCGGCGAGCCGATACCGATGTCCCGGGTCATGTTGATCGCGCGACGTCCGGGGGTATCGACATTGAAGACATCGACGCCGTAGGGGTGGGTGATCACATAGGTGCCAGCGGTGGGCACGTCCACCCGAATACGGATACGGCCAAAACTGACCTGGTCGCCTTCAACCGGATCTCCAGCGGCGAAGGCCGCTTCGACGGCGCTGACGTAGGTCAGGTCAATGCCCCGTGCCGCGTCGACAATGGATCCGTCACCGGTGAACCAGAACGCTTCATCGGGAAAGTTGGTCGGGAAAACGATCGGCTGAGTGTCGTCGAAAATACCGGGATTCGGATTCAAGAGGCACATGTAGGACGGCGCACCGGGCGCGCTTGGAACCCTGGAGCTGACAGCCTTGGACAGGCATAAGTCAAAGGTTCGACCGTGGGAGTCCTGATACCAGGAAGCGAAATTGCCGTTGGCGGGAACGTAGGGGCCCGGATCGACAGCAAACAGCGCTGCCTGGGCCACGCCTTGGGCCAGAGCGGACACAACCAGGGCGATCGCGGTTTTGGACAGTAAAGGGTGCATGAGTATTCCCTCTATCAGAGACCTGCCCGTGGGGATGGGTCAGTTGAGGGTGCTTCGGCAACTTCCATACCAATCGCGGGAAACCGCCGCCAGAGGCCCGGAATCAGGGCTTTTCAGGCATAGGCAGCGGCGGCTTGCCATCCGGTCATACGGGCCACTGTCCCCAGCATTGGGGGTAGATGGGGAGAGCGGGCAGGTTGGGGGCGGCGGGGACCCAAGGTCGGGCAAACAGCCATGAGTGGGCTATAACCAATGGGGGGAATCGCCAGGAAGTACGCCCATGAACATGCCGACGCAAATGCTCCAGTCCGAGGAGGGCAGTCGCCTGAGCTCGCGCAAGCAGCCGTTCAATCTGCTGCGCTGGTTTTCACTGATCAGCATGGGGGTGATCGGCACGGTGGCGGTGTCGCTGGGCGTGGTGTCCACGCGGTTCGTGATTACCGAGAGTGTGCAGCGTGATGCGCTGCTGACATCGCAGTTCATTCAGGCGATTGCCTCGGCCGAGGTGCGCCACGTCTCGATTCCCAATGTGCGAACCATGGGCGAGCTGCTGGACCCCCGCCAGGACCGCAACTTTCCCGACGTCGACCCGCTGGCCCGCGCCAATGCCCGGGGCGAATTTCTCGACCATATCGAGCATCTGCCAGACGTGATTCTGGCCAACGTCTATGCGCCTGACCGTATGGTGATCTGGTCGACAAACCCGGCCTTGATGGGCACGACCATCCATGCCGACGAGGACCTGGACAAGGCCTTCGAGTTCAGGAGGCCGGTGTCGGCCAGTTATCACGAAGTGGACAAGGCGCGCATGGAGCAGAAGTTCGTCAAGCAACCGGAATACATCTTTATCGAAAACTACATCCCGCTGTTCGATGCCGATGGAACAAATGTCACCGCGATGGTGGAGATCTACAAGGAACCGAACGATTTGATCGACCGCATGGAGCGCGGCCTGGTGCTGATCTGGCTGGCCACCGCGCTGGGCGGCGGGCTGATTTATCTGGGGCTGTACTGGATCGTGCGGCGGGCGGCAATTCTGCTGGAGGTGCAGCAAAAACAATTGATCACCAACGAAACCTTCGTCGCACTGGGCGAGATGTCGTCGGCGGTGGCCCACAGCTTGCGCAACCCGTTGGCGACCATTCGCTCCAGTGCCGAACTGGCGCTGGAGTTCGACAGCGGCCCGGCACACAAAAACATCACCGACATCATTGGCCAGGTGGATCGCATGTCGAAATGGGTCAGGGAGCTGCTGCAATCCCTGCGTCCACTGCATGACGAGCCCGAACCGGTGAATCTGGTGGCGGCGTTGCAGGACAGCCTCATGGCTTTCGAACAGCAGATTGCCAAGGCCGGGGTCCACGTGGTGTTCGAGCCGAAGGAAACGCCCATGGTCCTGAGCCAGCAGGTGCAGTTGTCGCAGATCCTCAACAGTTTGCTGGCCAATGCGCTGGAAGCCATGGACAAGGGAGGCACGCTGACCATCGCCCTTGAGTCGACTGATTTCCGAGGCGTCAGCGTAGTGGTGAGCGACACCGGTAAGGGCATGAATGAGGAACAACGCAGCATGGCCTTCCGGCCGTTTTTCACCACCAAGCAAGGCGGGCTCGGTGTCGGGCTGGTCCTGGTCAAGCGCATCATGGAGCGTTGCGGTGGTGCCGTGAGCCTGGACAGTCGTGAGGGCGAGGGGACGAGGGTGCGTCTGTCATTCAAGCGGGTTCCCTGAAACGGGGATGAGCTTTCCCCGTTAGCGGGTGTCAATCCCCAGCCCGTTTTCGGTCGTGGCGCATTGATGTTTATAAGTCGTTGTTTTATCGGGATTATATTTTTCGTATAAAACTGTTACAAATTTGGCGAGCTCCTTGCAAAACCCTCATCACCCCCTTCACGACTTCGAGGCGGCTGGTGATGGACAGTAAAGCGCGGCACCCTTTCAAGTGGTTCGGCCTCCTGACGCCCCTGAGCGTCCTGCTGACAATGACGCTGGGCACAGCGACGCTGCGTGCCAGTCCGATCGATGACGAGCGACAGCCTGAACCGTCCGACCCTTCGGCTTACTACGACGAACCGGCAGACAAACCAGCCGCCCTGAACGCCATCCTGACCATGCCCGAGGCTAACGAAGACTCCTTCGATTTGCCTGATGGCGTCAAAGGCAGCCGCGACACCCCGCGCACGGAAAACATCCTGCCGCCGGCGGTGCAGACCAGTTTCAATTACCCCACCAATGGCAAACCCAGCCCGCTGTTCGGCGCCCAGCCGTTCACCCAGCAACTGTTGCTGTTCGAAGAGTTCGGCCCGGAAAAACTCGACCCCACGACGCCGGCGGCGCTGCTGCCATTTCCACCGGCAGCCATTGGTCCGGCGCCTCAGCAAGACCCCAACA
Source organism: Pseudomonas sp. NFX71 (assembly GCF_048079215.1). NCBI lineage: Bacteria > Pseudomonadati > Pseudomonadota > Gammaproteobacteria > Pseudomonadales > Pseudomonadaceae > Pseudomonas > Pseudomonas sp. NFX71. The sequence continues at coordinate 4,513,325 of NZ_CP182230.1, forward strand.
ATGCAGCCCGCAGCGCACCACAGAGCGCGGCCCTTGACGCGTTTTTGCGTCAACCGGGGCTGACGCCGTTCCCGAGCCAGTTTTCCAACGTGGTCGACCGCAACCCGTGGCAGGCGCAGATCGAGTACTTCCTCAACCGCCACATCGGCTCTTCGGCGGAAGGTCGTCCACCAGGAAAGGGCTGGTCGCATCAGCGCTGGAACGAGTTCTACCCGCAACTGGCCTACAAGACCGTGCAGACCGGCGCACGAGCCAATGGCGGCTTGCGTGACGCCCGTCAGATGCACGGCTATGCCCTGGGCGAGTTCGGCCCCGGTGGTCTCTATCACAACGTCGCCGGAGTGCCGGCAACCGATGGCACCGCCAAGGGGGTGGATACGCGTTTCCACCCGAACATGCCGGTGCAAAACCACAACTCGGTGTGGACCTTCGACGGCACCTTGCCGCCCAAATTGCTGATGGTGCGTTACGGTCAACCGGTGCTGATGCGTCACTACAACGGTTTGCCGATCGACCCGTCGGCCAACATGGGGTTTGGTCTGCATACCATCAGCACCCACGAACACAATGGTCACGCGCCGGCGGAAAGCGACGGCTATGCCAACGCATTTTTCTTTCCGGGGCAGTATTACGATTATCGCTGGCCGATCCAGCTGGCCGGTTACGACAGCATCAACACGGACGCGCACGATCCGCGCGCGGCGTTCCCGTGCGCGCCGGGCGAAACCCTGTGGACCAACGACCTCAGCCCCAGCCGCAAGACCTGCGATCACGGCACGATCAAGATCCGCGGCGACTGGCGTGAAACCATGAGCACCCACTGGTTTCACGACCACATGCTCGATTTCACCGCGCAGAATGTCTACAAGGGAAACGCGGCGATGATGAACTACTACAGCGCCCTGGACCGCGGCAACGAATCGGTGAACGACGGCGTCAACCTGCGCTTCCCCAGCGGCAGCTCCTTGCCGTGGGGCAACCGCGACTACGACGTCAATCTGGTGGTGGCCGACAAAGCCTGGGATCCAGCCGGTCAGCTGTGGTTCAACCCGTTCAACACCGACGGTTTCCTCGGTGACCAGGTGCTGGTCAACTGGCAATGGAAACCCACCCTGGATGTGCGTGCCCGCAGCTATCGGTTCCGCATCCTCAATGGCTCGGTGTCGCGGTATTTCAAACTGGCGCTGGTGCGCGAGATCAAGGGCAGCAGCGGCGAATTCCAGGGCCCCAAAGGTTCCGGGGTGTCGTATGCCCGCGTGCCGTTCCACATGATTGCCAACGACGGCAACATCATGGAACACAGCGTGCCGTTCGATGGGAGCATGGACCTCGATGCCGACGGCGATAAACAGAATCACAATGCGATCCTGCCGACCCAAGGCATCGCCGAGCGCTTCGACATCATCGTCAACTTCGCGAAAAACGGCATCAAGCCCGGAGACAAGTTGTTCTTCGTCAACCTGCTGGTGCATGACGATGGCAAAGGCCCGAAAGAACCGGTGTCGCTGTCCGATGTGCTGTCGGAGAAATACCTGGCCGTGATCAAGCAAAGCAGCAAGGGGCCGCAGTGGGACAAAGGTGACCCGGCGGTGGGCAAACTGTTGCAACTCAACGTCAAGGCCTACACCGGTCAGGACCTGGCCATGGACCCGGCAGCGTACGAGCCGGCCAAACCCGGCAAGGCCGAAGGGCTGGTGATGATCCCGTTGAAGATTCATCGCGATAACGCTGCCGACAAGCAGCTGCTGGCCAACGCCCGTCACCGCACCTTCACCTTCGGCCGTTCCGACGGCACGGATGAAGCACCGTGGACCGTCAAGACGGATGGCGGCTTCGGTTTCCACATGGATCCGCGCCGATTGAACGCCTCGACCAAACTGGCCAGCGGCCCGACCGATGCCGGCATCACCGCCTTCGGTACGCTCGAAGTGTGGAACATCAAGGCCGGCGGCAAGGGCTGGAGCCACCCGGTGCACGTGCACTTCGAGGAGGGGATCATCCTCAGCCGCGGCGGCAAGGCGCCACCGGAATGGGAAAAGTGGGCGCGCAAGGATGTTTACCGCATCGGCTCGGAAAACGATGGCCTGGACAGCGTCGAGATGGCGATCAACTTCCGCGAATTTGCCGGGACCTACATGGAGCACTGTCACAACACGCAGCATGAGGACAACTCCATGCTGTTGCGCTGGGACATCGAGAAACCCGGGCAATTCCAGTTGATGCCGACCCCGTTGCCCAGCTGGGATGGTGTGCGCTATGTGAACTCGGCCGCGCTGCCAACCTTCCGCAATGGCGATGGCTTCGGCCCGCAAGTGACGGTGAAAAAATGAACCGGGCAGGCGCCGACAGACCACTGCCGACGCCGCGCTCCCGCGCTTTGGGCATGCACCTGATTTTGATGCTGGTGACCTGTCTGCTGGCGACTCGGGTGCTGGTCGCCCATGAAGGTGCTCTGGCGCCGCAGGAGTCGGCAACCCCCTGGGGCGGCGACTATTTCCCCAACACCCTGCTGACCGACCAGGACGGTCGGCAGGTGCATTTTTTCGATGACCTGATCAAGGGCAAAGTCGTAGTGATCAACTTCATCTTCACCTCGTGCAGCGACTCCTGTCCGCTGGAAACCGCGCGCCTGCGTCAGGTGCAAAAGTTGCTGGGGGACCGGGTCGGTCAGGACATCTTTTTCTACTCGATCAGCATCGATCCGTTGAGCGATACCCCCGAAGTGCTCAAGGCCTACTCGCAACGCTTCAAGGTCGGGCCGGGCTGGCAGTTTCTCACCGGGGAATTCGACGCCGTCACCGACTTGCGCAAGAAACTCGGGCTGTTCATTGACGGCGTCGATAACGGCCGCAACAAGGACCACAACCTGAGTCTGATGGTCGGCAACCAGGGCACGGGCCGCTGGATGAAAGCCTCTCCCTTCGAGAACCCATGGATCCTCGCCGATCAATTGGCCAACACCTTGCAGAACTGGAAGCAGGCCAGCGCTGAAGAGAGCTATGCCAACGCACCCGAGATCCGTGCGCCGAGCAACGGCGAAGAGTTGTTTCGCACCCGTTGTGCGTCGTGCCACAGCCTCGGGCCGCAAGACGGGCAAGGCATCGGTATGCGCAGCATCGGCCCGGACCTGATCGGCGTGACCCGTCTGCGCGATCCGGCGTGGCTCAGTCGCTGGATCCGCGAACCGGACCGCATGCTCGCCGAGCAGGACCCGATCGCGACGAAACTGTTTGAACGTTTTGACCGGATCCCGATGCCGAACCTGCGCCTGGATGAGAACGCGGCGCAGTCCATCATGGGGTTTTTGCAGGAAGAAACCGATCGTCAACAACCGTTGCAGGCAGCGCAGGTGCAATAGCGGCTACTTACTATCATTCGGGCGCCGGTCTCGATCATTGCCACCTACACTGATTCGAAACGTCACTGAAAAGGCTTCAGCATCAAGGATCCAGCCATGCAGATACTGGAAGAGCAAAAAGTACCTGCGCCGTCGAGTACGCCGGCGGCACAAGGCATGGGCTGGCGCGGCCAGTTCAACCTGCTGCGCTGGTTTTCCCTGGGCAGTTTTTTCATCATCGCCGCCGTGGCGCTGGGCTTGGGCTACATTTCCACGCGTTTTGTGGTCGAGGAGAGCATCGAGCGTGACTCGATGCTGACCGCGCAATTCATTCAGGCGATCGGCGATGCTGAAATTCGTCACGCGGGCATCACCCTGACAAGAACCATGGGTGAAATGCTTGATCCTCGCCAGGACAATAACTATCCCGACGTCGATCCTGGATCCCGTGCAGCGGCCCGCATCGAGTTTCTCGATCATGTCGAACATCTGCCGGATTCCCTGTTGGCGGTGGTGTACGCCCTGGATCGCACCGTGGTCTGGTCGACCAACCCGCAAATGATCGGCATGCGTGTCGAAGGTGACGAGGAACTGGACGAGTCCTTCGAAATGAAGGAGCCGGTATCCACCAGTTATCACCAGATCGACGACGAGCGACCCGAGCAGATGCTGCTGCGCGAGCCCAAGTATCTGTTCATCGAGAACTACATCCCGATGTTCAACGCCGACAAGAGCAAAGTGATTGCGATGGTCGAGATCTACAAGGAGCCGGCGGACCTGGTGGACCGTATCCAGCGTGGCTTCAAGGCCATCTGGCTGGCGACCGGGCTCGGCGGCGCGGCCATCTTCCTCGGGCTGTTCTGGATCGTGCGGCGCGCGGCCACGCTGCTGGAAAGCCAACAGAAACAACTGGTCGCCAACGAAACGTTTGTGGCCCTGGGGGAAATGTCTTCGGCCGTGGCCCACAGCTTGCGCAATCCGCTGGCGAACATCCGCTCCAGTGCCGAACTGGCGCAGGAAATCGCCAGCCAGAGCGCGCAGAAAAATATCGGCGACATCATCAATCAGGTCGATCGCATGTCGCGCTGGGTTCGCGAGCTGCTGGTGTCGTTGCGACCGATGAATGACGAGTACGAAAGGGTGGACCTGATGCTGGCCATCGACGACACCCTGAGTGCCTTCGAAGCGCTGATCAACCGCTCTCATGTCGAAGTTCGTTTCACTCCCAATGCCTGCCCGCCGGTCGTCAGCCAACAAGTGCTGTTGACGCAAATTCTCAACAGCTTGTTCGCCAACGCGCTGGAAGCCATGCCTAAGGGCGGACTGCTGGGCATCGAGATTGAATCGACGTCGCCCGGTCACGTGCGCATGACCCTGAGCGATACCGGCAAGGGCATGACCAAACAGCAGCAGCAAATGGTCTTCAAGCCGTTTTTCACCACAAAGCAAGGCGGGTTGGGCGTCGGCCTGGCGTTGGTGAAACGAATAATGGAACGCTACGAGGGCTCGGTCGAACTGACCAGTCAGGAGCAGGAAGGAACCCGCGTTAGTCTCAACTTTAAAGTGGCAACGGGAGGGGAATATGGAGCACAGCATTCTGCTGGTCGAGGATGACGAACTCCTCGCCGAGAACATCCAGACCTACCTGGAGCGCAAGGACTTCGAGGTGACGGTCTGCCACTCGGCTGAAGCGGCGCTGGAGCAACTGCGCACGGTCGCCCCGGACGTGGTGCTGACCGACAACTCGCTGCCGGGCATGAGCGGTCACGAGCTGATCCAGAAGCTGCGCATCAGCGCGCCGGACCTGAAAGTGATCATGATGACCGGCTACGGCAATGTCGAAGACGCCGTGGTGGCGATGAAAGAGGGCGCGTTCCATTACGTCACCAAACCGGTGGCGCTGCCGGAGCTCAGGCTGTTGCTGGACAAGGCCATGGCCACCGACCGGATGGAACGCACGCTGTCGTTCTATCAGGAACGTGAAGCGCAGAAGTCGGGGGTGCAGGCCTTGATCGGCGAATCGGCTCCCATGCTCTATCTCAAAGGCACCATTGCGCAACTGCTCGACGCCGAGCGCCGGATGGCCAACACCGATCTGCCGCCCGTGCTGGTAGAAGGCGAGACCGGCACCGGCAAGGAACTGGTGGCCCGCGCGCTGCATTTTGACGGTCCGCGTGCCAAGGGGCCGTTCATTGAATTCAACTGCGCATCGATTCCTTCCAACCTGGTGGAGTCGGAATTGTTCGGCCACGAAAAGGGCGCGTTCACCGATGCCAAGGACCGTCGCGTCGGCCTGGTGGAAGCGGCCGATGGCGGCACGCTGTTTCTTGATGAAGTGGGTGAAATGGACCTGCTGCTGCAAGCCAAACTGCTGAAGCTTCTGGAGGACCGGACCATTCGCCGGGTCGGTTCGGTGAAGGAGCGCAAGGTCGATTTGCGGGTGATCAGCGCCACCAACTGCAACCTTGAGCAAATGGTCCAGCAGGGCAAGTTCCGCCGTGACCTGTTCTTCCGCCTGCGCATCATCTCGATCAAGGTGCCGCGCCTGTTCGCCCGTGGCGAAGACATCCTGCTGCTGGCCCGGCACTTCCTGGGGATCCACGGCAAGCGCTATGGCAAACCGAACCTACATTTCAGCGATCAGGCCGAAGAGTTGCTGCTCGGCTACACCTGGCCGGGCAACGTGCGCGAGTTGCGCAACATGCTCGAACAAACCGTGCTGCTGGCCCAGACCGACACCATCGCCCCTCACCAGTTGAATGTCTGCCTGAGCCTGATGGACGAACCGCTGGCGATGCCGGAGGCACCACACCACAGCGAGCCACGACCGGCCTACAACGGCAACGAATCGATGAACCTGCCGGAAGTGGAACGCGACATGGTGCGCAAGATGCTAGACAAGACCGACTGGAACGTCACCAAGTCCGCTCGGCTGCTGGGCCTGAGCCGCGACATGCTGCGCTACCGGATCGAAAAACTCGGCCTCGCGCGCCCGGACAAGCGTCAGTGGTAAACGGGCGTCGCCTGGCCCTGGCGGCTGAGACAGGCCAGCAGGCAGGTGGGATCGATGACTTCTTCGTTCACGTAGACGCCGCGTTCGGCGTCGTAGGAGCGGATGAACACCCGTACGGTGGCGTCCGCGACCGTCGGCAACCGTGAGTCGGAGAACTCATGCTGGCTGGCGATCGGGATGAAATCCGGAGGGGGTGTCGGGATGTACGAGCGCGGTGGCACGGTGCTCAGGGTCGGCGGAACGGGGTGGGCGAACGGTTGGTTTTCCCCGTAATAGTTGAACTCGCTGCTGTACGCGGACGTGGGTGTCAGGCTGTCTTGCGCGTGAGCACCGGTGGCGGCGGTCAGGCAGAGGGCGAATATCAGCGGCAGATCGGTGTGTTTCATGGCTGCACCTGCGAAATCGGTTTTCCCGCAATTTCCCCAAGGTCATTAACTATAGCTGCCAGACGTGGGCGATGCCTGGCTTACAACATTCCAACAAACGCCACATGGGTTTTTCAAAAACACTGATCTAGACTCGGGTCGGTCTGATAACCCCCGAGTTCTGGAGTGTGCAATGGAAATGCCGACAAAAGAAAACGCCATCGCCAGCAACCGCGATGCCTGGAATGACTCCGCCCGACACCACAAAAACGCTCCTGAATGGCAGTCCCTGTTGAAGGCCGTCACTCAACGGGATTTTTCCTGCATCGACGACACCTTGCGCGGTGTGCTGGAACAGGTCGGCGTCGACGGCAAGGATGTGGTGCAACTGGGCTGCAACAACGGCCGCGAAAGTCTTTCCCTGTTTGCGTTGGGTGCCCGCAGTGTCGTGGGTGTTGACCAGTCCGAGGCCTTTCTCGATCAGGCGCGGGAGCTGGCGTCCCGCTCGCCGCACGCACCTGAATTCATCGAGGCTGACATCCATCATCTGCCAAGCGAACTGCATGACCGGTTCGATGTGGCGCTGATTACCATCGGCGTCTTGAACTGGATGCCGGACATCGGCGAATTCTTCCGCCATGTCGCCCGCACCCTCAAGCCCGGTGGCGCGCTGGTGATCTACGAAACCCATCCGTTCCTGGAGATGTTCGACCCTGAAGCCGCCGACCCGTATGGCTTGGCCAGTTCATACTTTCGCAGCGAGCCGTTTGTGCAAGACCAGCCGATCGTCTACGAAGGCAAGGTCGAGCAGCAGGCGGCGACGTCCTACTGGTTTGTCCACACGCTGGGCGCGATCTTCACCGGTGCTATCGAGGCGGGGTTGCAGATCAGCCATTTCAAGGAATATCCGCATTCCAATCGTGAGGAGCTTTATGACCGCTATCAGAAGCGCACGGCGCAATTGCCGTTGTGTTTTTCGTGGGTGGGGGTGAAGTACTGAGGTCAAATCAAAAACACCGCAGTACCTGTGGGAGCGTGGCTTGCCCGCGAATAGGCCGGCCCATTCACTGCAGCTGTAAAGGTCTCCTCCACCGCGCTCAATCCAACCTGATCGCGCTCCCTAGAGCGTGTCGTTGGCGGAAAAGGACCGAAAACCGCAACGGACAAAACCCGCCCCGGCCCGCTATCCTTTGCCCCACGCTCCTCAATCAGGTTCAACCATGCTTCAGGTCCAAGGCGTCTTCAAAAGCTACGCCACTCCGCAAGGTCCGCTGCCGGTGTTGCAAGGTGTCGACCTGACGCTCAAAGCCGGCAGCAGCCTGGCGTTGATGGGCGAGTCGGGCAGCGGCAAGAGCACCTTGCTGCACCTGATCGCCGGGCTGGACAAGGTCGATCGCGGCAGCATCCGCAGTGGCGTGCATCAGCTGGATCAGATGAATGAAGGGCAGCTGGCGAACTGGCGGCGGACCGAAATCGGTCTGGTGTTCCAGCAGTTCAACCTGATCGGCAGTTTGCGCGTGGAGGACAATCTGGCGTTTCAGGCGCGGCTGGCCGGGCGGCACGACCCGCGTTGGCAGGCGCATCTGGTGCAGCGTCTGGGGTTGGGGGATTTGCTGCGGCGTTATCCGGAGCAGTTGTCCGGCGGTCAACAGCAGCGGGTCGCACTGGGGCGGGCGCTGGCCTCGCAACCCAAACTGCTGCTGGCCGACGAGCCCACCGGCAGCCTCGATGAAGCCACCAGCGATGAAGTGTTGAAGTTGTTGCTGGAGCTGCTCGACGACAGTCCCACGACGTTGTTGATGGTCACTCACAGCCCGAGAGTGGCGGCGCGACTGGCGCAGAAAGTGGTGTTGCACCGTGGTCGCCTGGCTGGCGCGGACGAGCGCTGAAGTGCGGGTTTTTCGCGAAACGATGCGCGCGCTGCTCAGCCATTGGCGACAGCACCCGGTGCAGTTTTTCAGTGTGCTGACCGGGCTTTGGCTGGCCACTAGCCTGTTGACCGGCGTGCAGGCGCTGAACAGTCAGGCGCGGGAAAGTTATGCGCGGGCCAGTCAATTGATCGGCGGCGAACCCCAGGCCAGCCTCAGTGCCCCGAGTGGTGGGACGTTTCCACAGGCATTGTTTATCGAGCTGCGCCGTGCGGGCTGGCCGGTGTCGCCGGTGTTGCAAGGACGAGTCACGCTCAAGGGCCATGAAGATCAACGCTTGCAGTTGATGGGCATCGAGCCGGTGTCGTTGCCGGCCGGTTCGGCGGTGGCCGGGCGGGCGATGGAGATCGAGCAAATTGTCAGGTTCTTCAGCCCGCCGGGCAGTACCTGGATATCGCCGCAGACGTTGCAGGCGTTGGGGCTGCGCGAAGGTGAGCGTCCTTCCAGTTTGAACGGTGTGGCGTTGCCGCCACTGCAAATGCAAGCCGACATGGCCCCCGGTCTGTTGCTGGTGGACATTGGTTTCGCCCAGCAGATTCTGGGGCTGCCGGATCAACTGTCGCGGCTGCTGTTGCCCAAGGATTTCACCGCGACTTCGCCTGATCAATTCAAAGGCCAGCTCCAACTAAAAACCAGCGGCGAAGAGAACAACCTCTCGCGCCTGACCGAAAGCTTTCACCTGAACCTCGATGCCTTGGGTTTTCTCTCCTTTGTCGTTGGCCTGTTCATTGTTCACGCCGCGATCGGGCTGGCACTGGAGCAACGTCGGGGCCTGCTGCGAACCCTGCGCGCCTGTGGGGTCAGTGCTCGAATGCTGATCGTTTGCCTTGCCGTTGAGCTGGGTGGTCTGGCGCTGGTCGGCGGCATCGCAGGCGTCGCCAGCGGCTACCTGCTGGCCAGTGTGTTGCTGCCAGACGTCGCCGCCAGTCTGCGCGGGTTGTACGGCGCTGAAGTGGCGGGGCAGTTGAGCCTCAGCCCTGGGTGGTGGCTCAGCGGGGTTGGCCTGAGCCTGCTGGGTGCGATGCTGGCCGGTGCCAACAGCCTGTTGCGGGCGGCACGTTTGCCGTTGCTGGCCCTGGCCGATCCGCAGGCCTGGCATCAGGCCCATGCGCGCTGGTTGCGGCGTCAGGGCTGGGTGGCAGCGATTGCGGGCGTGATCGCACTGCTGGCGTTGATCGTTGGCGACAGCCTGGCCAGTGGATTCCTGCTGATGGCCGTGCTGCTGATCGGCGCGGCGCTGGCGCTGCCGGTGGTGCTCGATACGGTGCTGAACCTGGTGCTGCAGCGCAGCCGCTCGGTGCTCGGTCAATGGTTTCTCGCCGATTGCCGTCAGCAATTGCCGGCCCTGAGCCTGGCCTTGATGGCGCTGTTGTTGGCGCTGGCGGCGAACATTGGCGCCGGCAGCATGACCGCCGGTTTTCGCCAGACCTTCAGCGACTGGCTCGAACAACGGCTGACCGCCGAGCTGTACGTGAACCCGCAAAATCCGGCCCAGGCCAGAGAATTGCAGAGCTGGCTCAAACAGCAACCCTCACTCAGCGCGGTGCTGCCCAACTGGCAGGTGTCGATCCAGTTGCAGGGCTGGCCGGCGGACGTTTTTGGCGTGATCGACCACCCGACGTATCGCCAGCACTGGCCGTTGCTGGAAGCCTTGGGCGACAATCCATGGGACCGATTGGCCAAGGACGACGCGTTGATGCTCAGCGAGCAACTGGCCCGGCGCCTGAAGGTGCATCTCGGCGACCACCTCACGCTGCCCACGCCGAACGGCCCGTGGTCGCCGCGAATCGTCGGGATCTACGCCGATTACGGCAATCCCAAGGGCCACCTCCTGGTCAACGTCGACCACCTGCTGCGCGGCTGGCCGCAACTGACGCCGAACCGCTTCAACCTGCGCATCGAGCCGCCGCTGATCCCGGCCTTTCTGAAGACATTGCAAACACGTTTCGCCCTGGACGACAGCCGCATCGTCGATCAGGCCCGGCTCAAAGGCTGGTCCACCCAAGTGTTCGAGCGCACCTTCGCCGCTACCGCCGCGCTGAACAGCCTGACCCTTGGTGTCGCGGGCGTGGCGCTGTTCATCAGCCTGCTGACCCAGAGCCAGAGCCGACTCGGGCAACTTGCGCCACTGTGGGCGTTGGGCGTTACCCGCCGACAGTTGATGCTGCTCAACCTCGGACAAACCTGGTTGCTGGCGGTGCTGACGCTGGTGCTGGCGTTGCCGCTGGGCATCGCGCTGGCGTGGTGCCTGGACACGGTGATCAACGTTCAGGCGTTCGGCTGGCGCCTGCCGTTGCGGGTGTTTCCGCTGCAACTGGCGCAGTTGATGGGGTTGGCGGTGCTGGCGACCTTGCTGGCGTCGGCGTGGCCGCTGTACTCGCTGTATCGCTCGCAACCGGCGGACCTGCTGAGGACGTTTGCTCATGAGGATTAAGCTCGGCTTGCTGGTGCTGGCACTTTTTTTGAGTGGTTGCGATGACTCGACGCCGGTCGAAAAAGGCTTCGCTGGCCTCGGTGGTGAAGCGGCCGCGTTTACCCCGGTCGTGCCTGGTCGGGTGTTCAGCTTTCCGGCGGATCACGGACCTCACGATGGTTTTCGCATCGAGTGGTGGTACATCACCGCCAATCTCAAGGACGATCAAGGTCACGAGTTTGGTGTGCAATGGACGCTGTTTCGCAGTGCCTTGAAAGCCACACCCGAAGTGGCAGGTTGGGCTAACCAGACGATCTGGCTGGGCCATGCGGCCGTGACCTCGGCGACGGTGCATCATGCGGCTGAACGCTATGCCCGTGGCGGCGTCGGCCAGGCCGGGGTGAGCGTGCAGCCGTTCAATGCGTGGATCGACGATTGGCGTTTCAGCAGTCAGGGCGCCGATACGCTGGCGGATCTTCAACTCAGCGCCCGTGACAAGCTTTTCAGCTACCAACTGCGGCTCACGTCCACGCGTCCGCCGGTGCTGCAAGGGGACAAGGGCTTCAGCCAGAAGTCCGAACAGGGCCAGGCGTCTTACTATTACAGTCAGCCTTTTTTTCAGGCCAGCGGTACGCTGGAGATCGACGGCAAGACCTATCAGGTCAGCGGCCCGGCGTGGCTTGATCGCGAGTGGAGCAGCCAGCCGCTGACCGCGAACCAGAGCGGTTGGGACTGGTTCTCCCTGCATTTGGACAGCGGCGAACAAGTCATGCTGTACCGCATGCGGCAGAAGAACGGCGAGCCATATCTCACCGGCACCTGGATCGACGCCCAGGGCCAGACTCAGTTGCTGCACGCCACCGACATCCGCCTCACCCCGCAAGACACCGCCACCGTCGCCGGGCGCTCAATGCCCGTGCGCTGGTCGATCACCATCCCCGCCAGACACCTCGACATCACCATTGACGCGCTCAACCCCAATGCCTGGATGGATTTGCGCATTCCGTACTGGGAAGGCCCCGTACGCCTCAGCGGCAGTCACGGAGGGCAGGGCTATCTGGAAATGACCGGCTATTAAGTCGGAACTCTCAGCAGCGCGTCGGCCTCCTAATTCATGAATGCCCGCGTTCCCAGGAGCCCGTGATGAGCGACGACCTCAAACCACCCGACCTTGCAGCATGGCAGCGCCTGTTTGAAGACAAGGCCTACTGGCAGCAATCCCCCGACGCCCATTACGCCGAGCTGCTGCGTGTGGCCGACGATTTGCTGGGGCAGGGCGCCATCGACCTCGACCAGTGGCAAGCCCTGAAGGCCAAGGCCGATCAATCCCACAAAGACTCGCCTGCCGTGAACGTCGCCCACGAGGTCGACGACCCCGACGCCTGAGGAGAACCAACGTGAACCGCCAATCGCCTGACACCTCGGAACACCCCGACGAACCGCGTCCACCCGGAGAAGTCGAGCGCGACAACGACGCCCTGCGACCCACCGATCCCACTCGCCGCAAGGACAGCGGCAAAGGCACCGAAAGCGGCGAATCCACCGCGCAAGAAACGGCGGATAATCGCTGAACAGCGTCTATGCTCAGTGGCACGGACGGCGCTGAGCTTTGGTTCAGAGTCGTCCGCTGCCATTCATTACAGGGAACGTAAGAATCTGGGCAACCTGAAGGTCGGGGATCAGGTCAAGATCGAAGTCACCCGCTCGGTGGCGGCCTATCTCGATACCGATGTCGACAAAGGACTGCCTGGCTCCATCGAGCACACCGGCGAAATCCGCGCGACAAAAGACAATCCAAACCCGGGCGGTGAAGCGTTCCGTCAGGTCCAGGTGCAGCTGAAAATCACTGCCATCGACCTGAAGAAAAACCAGGTGACTTTCGAGAATCCGGCGGGCCAGTCGAAAACCGTCAACGTCGAGAATCCTGAAGTGCAGAAAAAACTGAAGGACTTGAAAGTAGGGCAAAGCGTTGTCGTGACTTACACCGATGTATTGAAAGTGACCACCCAACACGAAAGTTGAGTATTGACTCTATAGTATCGATTGTTCCTGTATAACTTTTTTGTACAAGAATATTCGGTTTTATGGCCTAACCAGTGAGTTTTGTGGGTGTATGTAAGTCATATTTGGAATGACATTTAATCGTTGTTCGATAAATTTCATGTTATATGCGCGGACATATTCAAAGAGTTCTACTAAAATACTTTCCGTTCGCCCAGTGGCAGGGCTCTTTACCGGTGCATGGATTGCCAAGGCCATTACACTGGGCGAACACCTTCTTCAGGTGTGCTGATCCGTTGGCAGAAAAGACTGTTCCGTCAACTGGCCTGGCGCTTCTCCCGCAAGCACTGCGCCGGCCCGAAAGACTCGTTTGAGCGTTTGCCGTTCCGCTACCTCAAACACACCTCCAGGCTGATCCGCAAACTTGGTAACTCCGACCTTGCGCCGCGTCGTCATTGGTTGTTGGAGGCGAGGGTATAAAAAACGCACGATCAATGAGATCGTCCGATTTTTTTTTGGGGTTTTATTCGGGGTTTATCCTGGTTTCGAAATACGCACTAAAGCCCTTACCTTGGGTGAAGGCTTGTTCAATCCTGGCGCTTTGTATATTCAACTCAGCACTTGGCTTCACCCATTGCTCGGGTGGCAAGGGCCTGGACCAGTCTGAAACCGAGTCAGGCAGGCTTTTCATGCTGAAGCCATGATCCCACTCGGCAACCCAGTACGGGAATCGCCACCAAGTGATTGCATGCGAAAAATACCACCAGCCAACACCTGGCACCGAGCGCTCGTTGTGCCGGTACTCCTCGTGCATATCGGCCCGTTCTTGATCGAAAGTATGGCGACCCTCGTAAGGCGCCTTGCCGGGGCAGTATTGCGGCCCCTTTTCCATATAGATGCGGATCGCTTCCCACGTACCCAACCCATGGATAGGTGTCGCCACACCTCGATTCACAAAGTGGACTTTATCGGCCTTAGGGTCGTCGAAGGCCATGCCGAAGGTGTAAGTGCTCATCGTGCCTACGCCGGTTGAGCCCGTGCTGACGGAGAGCCAGGAGACCAGTTCTTCCCATGGCTGGATGACGGGTTCGTCGGAGTTGTGGGGGAAGAAACAGACTTCGCGGCGTTGGCGGTTGAAGCGGATGGGGCGGGTGCGGGATTTGGTGAGTGTGGAGCTGATCACAACATACAGTCCTAAAACTGCTGCTCCTGCTGCTCCCCAAGCACCGATGACAACGCCAGTGGAAAAAAACTCTATGAAAATGTAGATAAATGTTCGGCCGTAGGGATCTCCAATACTCATCAAACCGGCGATGGAAGGTCCTACTATCAAACTAACAATCAGCAAGAGCATTCCACTCGCGATCATAACCCTGGCTTGAAAAGCCTTATTGAAGTTGCTACTACCCACATCGAGATAAGTATCGTTGACCTCAAGAAAGCTTCCATCCAAGTCCATTGGCGTCTGCCCGGTAGGAATGGGTAAGGGTGAAAAGAACACTGCCTCGCCAGTGGCAAACCGTCGGGACTCACCAGCGACAGGACGCTGATTGTTCTGGTCCCGCCAATCACCGGGCTGTTTGATCTCTGCGCTCATAATGCCGAACTACCTGCGGACTCTTTTGCATCGGTTTTACTTAAGTTTGCGTTGAAGTACGTCATGAAATCCTGTCCTTGAGCAAAGGCTTTTTCGATCTTCGCGCTTTGTTCTTTCAAAGCTTGGCTTGGCTTCGCCCACTGCTCAGGCGGAAGAGGTTTAGACCAGTCTGCAATGGATTCCGGTAGAGACTTCATACTGAAACGATGGTCCCATTCCGCAACCCAGTACGGAAAACGCCACCAGGTGATCAGGTGCGTCAGGTACCACCAACCAACTCCTAAAGCGGAGCGTTCGTTGTGCTGGTATTCCTCGTGCATGTCTTGTCGTTCTTTATCGAAGGTGTCGCGACTCTCGTAGGGTGCTTTGCCAGGGCAGAACTCAGGTCCTTTTTCCATGTAGACACGTATGGCTTCCCATTTGCCTAGTCCATGAACAGGCGTCATGACCTCCTGTGTAAGAAAGTGCACCGTATTGGCCTTGGGATTATCTATGGCCATACCAAAGGTGAAGCTACTGATTACGCCTACTCCGGTGAATCCGGTGCTGACTGAGATCCACGCAACCGTGTCTTCCCAAGGCTGGATCACGGGCTCGTCGGAGCCGTTCGGGAAGTAACAGACCTCTCGGCGTTGACGGTTAAATCGGATGGGGCGGGTGCGGGCTTTGCTTCTTGTGGTGCTGATAATCGCGTACAGGCCAATCAGCGCCGCTCCCCCTCCACACCAGAGCGCTAGTGATAGTCCGAACTCAAAAAAATCGTTGAAGTAAAACCAAAAGCTTCTGCCAAATGGATTTATGAATGCTGCGAAGCCCATCAAGGTTGGGAGAATAAATAGACAAACGATAACTACGACTGTCGGGAGTGACACCGCTAATCGTGCTTGGAAAGACTTGGTGAGATTACTGCTGCTCAAGTCCAGATAGGTGTCGTTGACTTCAACAAAACTACCGCCGAGATCCATTGGGATTTGCCCGGTAGGAACTGGTAGAGGAGAGAGGAACAATGCTTCGCCAGTGG
Source organism: Pseudomonas sp. NFX71 (assembly GCF_048079215.1). NCBI lineage: Bacteria > Pseudomonadati > Pseudomonadota > Gammaproteobacteria > Pseudomonadales > Pseudomonadaceae > Pseudomonas > Pseudomonas sp. NFX71. Next base: position 4,529,000 of record NZ_CP182230.1, read on the forward strand.
GAAAACGACGAGTTTCCCCTGTGACAGGGCGCTGCTGTCGAATATCGAACTCGTCGTACTGCGGAGAAGTAGGTGTCATTCAGGATTACCATAAGGTGGGTTCGGCCTAGGGCGCGCCCACGGCAGCCTCTTTATCCGTTTCGGCAAATTTTACCTTGAAGTAATCCAACAGGTTCTGCCCTTTGGAGAAAATACCCCCCAACTATCAAAATGGTCACTCCCAACGCCTTAAAGGCTAGATGGGGGGCTTGCCTGACTCCTCGGCCAATCGCTGCAGCGTCACCAAGAATGACCGCAGCTCGTGCTACCCGAACAGCTCTGAATGTCTGAACATAAATGGCCAGATTCGCCCCCCATGCTGCGCTCAAACCTGCGCTGATTCCATGCCAAAACCCGATTGGCCAGACCGCGCCTGCAAGCCACGCTTGACGCATCTGCGTTGCGTCACCCAAGCGCAGCCAAAATTCTCGCCAGCCTGGCAAATACCGAGATATTGAAAGGGCTTTGTGCGGGACTTTGTTGTGCGGGCAGGGGATGTTAATGTTCGGCATTTGTCGCATTTTATAAGGATATTTCCAGTGCTACGTCAGCTCGTACTTGCCCTGCCAGCCATGATGTTTTTAGTCGGTTGCGAGGCGGAGTCCGGCCCTTTGCCTACCAGCAAGAGTCTTGCACCAGAGAAAGTTTCCACCATCGCGGCCACCATTGCGAAGAAGTACCCTGATCTTTCCAGCGAACTGCGCGGCAAGGTGCTCAACACCGTCGTGCAGTCCATCGACAATATGGTGTTTGTCGAGGGTGGACAGTTTGATATGGGGGACTTTGGCTGGATTTGTGAGTACGACGAAAAGGATGTGTGTACCTGGCCTTGTGGGCAAGATCCTGAGCAGATGTGTAACATTAGTCCTGATGGTGATGATGATTTCGTACACCCGGTAAAGCTGAGTGGTTACTACTTATCGAAACTTCAGACTACGCTTGAGCAGTTTGATCTGTTTTTTGTCGCGAACGGAAAGCCTTTGTTTGACACTAAATATCGAAATAGAGAAGATCTAAAAGACACACTTTATAATCCAACGCTACCTGCTCCCACTCAAAGCTGGCAGGAGGCCAAAGATTACTGCCAGTGGATTGGAAAACTAAGTGGTTACCCCGTGGACCTTCCCACTGAGGCCCAGTGGGAGTATGCAGCCCGCAGTCGAGGCGATCATGTGCTGTTTCCGACCGATACTGGGAGTCTAAGTTATGGGAAAAATTTTCCAATGGTGTCTGAAACAGCCACTTTTTCTGTAAAACGTTTCACACCCAACCCTTTGGGCCTCTACGATATGTCAGGCAATGCTACTGATTGGGTCAACGATTGGTATGGCAAAGATTATTATCAGCACTCTCCATTAGAAAACCCAAAAGGACCAGACACCGGTACTAAAAGAATAAAAAGGGGATCAAATTATTCTGAGGCGCCTTTGTTTGCCGCCCCTATAGTCCGCCGTTGGGCTGAAGAACCAATTCAAGATGGTCACTATCAAGGTAACAGTTTTCGATGCGCCATTCAGTCGGATCAGCCGCTTTAGAGCAACGAAACCATGGGGGCGCCTATTGGCGTCCTGTAGTGGTCTAATGAAACCGGACACCCATTTAGGCGAGAATGCTCGCCAGATCGAGGTGTCAGATGACTAAACAACGCCGCTCCTTTACTCCTGAATTCAAGCGCGAGGCTGCCGACCTTGTGCTCAAACAAAACTACAGCTACATCGAAGCCAGCCGTTCGCTCGGCATTGGTGAGTCGGCATTGCGCCGCTGGGTTGACCAGATTCAGAAAGAACATAAAGGCGTCACCCCGCAGAGCAAGGCACTGACTCCGGAACAGCAAAAAATTCAGGAGCTGGAAGCCCGGATTGCTCGGCTTGAGCGAGAGAAATCAATACTAAAAAACCGCCTCCCCGGCGCTCCGCGGCCCATTGGATTAGAAACACTGCGTTCTACACTGATCCTACTGGACAGTGGTCGCTGGCTTTTTGGAGGCTTAGACCCCGTCAAAAAACTTGACCCAGGGGAAGCTGCGGACCCGTTAGTGGTGGCACGTTCCGTGACCCCGTTTAGGAAGGTGATTTGATCCGAGTCCCCGTTCAGTTCAACTTGACTGGAGGTGCTCATGAAAAAGCATGATCTGAAGCAGCGTGGGTTACCGGTTATTCATGATTACGCAGCCGGCATTGATATTGGCTCACGCTTTCATGTGGTGGCCGTTCCTGCAGACCTGGCCAAAGAATCCGTTCAAACTTTCCAGGCCTTCACTGCCGATCTCGAGCGCATGGCCAACTGGCTGGTAAGTCTTGGGATAACGACGGTCGCCATGGAATCAACAGGCGTTTACTGGATTCCGGTTTACGAAATACTGGAAGCGCACGGCCTTCAGGTCGTACTCGCCAATGCGCGTGATGCCCGTGCGGTGCCAGGACGCAAAACCGATGTGAATGATGCACAGTGGATTCAACGACTTCATGCATGCGGGCTGCTTCGAGCCAGCTTTCACCCAGATCGTGAGATTTCGGCTTTGCGCAGCTATTTGCGGCTGCGGGAGCGTCATCTCGATTATGCCGCGGCGCATATTCAGCACATGCAAAAAGCTCTCACGCACATGAACCTGCAATTGCATCACGTCGTGGCCGATATCACCGGCTTGTCGGGGATGCGGATAATCCGCGCCATCGTCGCAGGCGAGCGCAGCCCCTCCTCGTTAGCGGCGCTGAGTGACAAGCGCTGCAAGGCGGGCGTTGATGTGATTGAGGCATCGCTGGTCGGCAACTACCAGCCCGAGCACATTTTCGCTTTGACGCAGGCGCTGTCCATGTATGACGCTTATCAAGCGCAGCTACTGGTTTGCGACCAGCAGATTGCACAAACGCTGATTAAGCTCTCGCAGGAAAAGACACTGCCCGCTGAGCCGCTACCAAAACCACGGCATAACACTCGGCAACCCAACGCGCTGAATTTCGATGTACGTACCTTGCTCTATCAACTGGTCGGTGTTGATCTGACCCAGATCCACGGCATCGGCCCCTACCTGGCTCTTCGGCTGGTCGCCGAGTGCGGCACGGATCTGAGTCGATGGCGGACTTGCCACCATTTCACTTCCTGGCTCACTCTTGCGCCCGGCTGTCGCATCAGTGGCGGCAAAGTACTTTCGGCCCATACCCGCAAGACCAAAAATCGAGTGACCGCCCATCTGCGCTTAGCCGCTGTGACCGTCGGCAGAACGAACACGGCATTGGGTGCGTTTTATCGGCGTCTTGCGGCTCGAATCGGCAAAGCCAAGGCCGTCACAGCTACAGCCCGAAAGATCGCGATCCTGTTCTATAACGCCATGCGTTTCGGCATGAATTATCAAGACCCAGGAGCCGATCACTATGAGCAAAAATATCGCGAGCGAGTCGTCAAAGGCCTACACCGACGCGCGGCTGAGTTTGGTTTTACACTGCAACCAGTGGAGAGTGTTTCTTAGGAATGTTCGGAGTGTTCGTCGGTAATTAACAGTTCCATAGGGAGTTGATCTGTGGACTCATCAAAACTGAGAGTTGTGGTTGGTGAAGACCCATATTTTGCCTTCGCCTGTCTTACTATATCATCCAGCGTCATTTTGAATTCCCGTTAACAGCAGGGAGCGCATGAGATGCTATCTCGATAGCATAAGCAACCAACCTGCCATTCTGTACACTTGGACATCCAAAACCCATGAAAAGACAGGGGCGGCGAAAGTTCTTGGTTTTCTTCTACTTCTCAATATCAATCAATCTAGTAGTGGGACCATCTGACTGCAAACGCTCCAGCACGACCGTGGGCCACCGATTACGAGACTTACGTTTTGCAATGTTATAGGTGAAATCCTGAATCCAATGGGTAGGATAGAACATTATGTGTCCTAGAAGCATGAGCGCGTCCATACCACTGAGATAGTTTTTCCCATTTGTTGCAGTTTTTTTGTCCGCGATGGTTTTTCGCCAATGAGCAAGAAAGCTTGATGGTTTCGTGTTTAGGTTTAGTTGGCTTTTCACAAAATTATCTGATTCGCTGTAATTGCCTCGCTCGTCAAACCATGGTCCATTGTTCATATAGGCGCGTATGTATTCCCAAAATCCTTTTTGCATATCCAGGGTTTTACCTATAGGTGATCCGAGGCTAATCATTAATGAATTACCAGGGTCGCGAAAACGATTAAGCATTATTTCTAAAGATGTGTTTCCAATGCCGCCAGTATAGGGTCCGACAATTTGAAACTCGCATGCCATCGCTTGAATTCCATCCCATGGAGAATGAAACAGTTCGCCTTCTTTTTCAAAGTAGACTTCACGAGTGCGGCGATTGAATAGAACGGGTAGAGGAAGAGGTCGACAAATTTCAAATAAGAAAGGAATTACAAACATAGGAGTCGCAATGGCGAGAGACAAAGCTGCCAGCGCCCATTCACCTTCCATCGTCATCCATATTGACAGAAGCAGGCCAAGCGGAGATGCGATGCCTGCAAGCATGCCTGTCATAGCACCCCGTTCAGCATCGCCGATCATTTTCAATGTGAGATAATTTTCGGTGTGCTCATCGGTAATGAATAGCTCTAAAGGAGCCTTGCCTGTTGGCTGATCTGCACTAAGAACTGTCCGGACAGTTGCATGGTCGAGTCCACCGGACTGTTTGATATCTACGTTCATAATACCGAACTATCTGTTGACTCTTTTGCCTCGGTTTTGCTGAGGTTGGCTTTGAAGTACGTCATGAAATCTTGCCCCTGAGCAAAGGCCTTTTCGATCTTGGCGCTTTGCTCTTTCAAAGCTTGGCTTGGCTTGGCCCACTGGTCAGTCGGTAAAGATTTTGACCACTCTGCAATGGATTCAGGTAGAGATTTCATGCTGAAACGATGGTCCCATTCCGCAACCCAGTACGGAAAACGCCACCAGGTGATCAGGTGTGTCAGGTACCACCAACCAACTCCTAAAGCGGAGCGTTCGTTGTGCTGGTATTCCTCGTGCATGTCTTGTCGTTTTTTATCGAAGGTGTGGCGACCCTCGTAGGGTGCTTTGCCAGGGCAAAACTCCGGACCTTTTTCCATGTAAACACGTATGGCTTCCCACTTACCCAAGCCATGAGCAGGAGTCATTACCCCTTGTCTAACAAAGTGCACTACGTCCGTTTTGGAGTCGTCGAACGCCATACCAAAGGTATAGGCGCTTGTCACTCCCACTCCAGTAACACCTGTACTGATTGAGAGCCAAGATACTGTCTCTTCCCATGGTTGAATGACGGGGACGTCGGAACCTTCGGGGAAGAAACAGATTTCACGCCGTTGGCGGTTGAATCGAATAGGGCGGGTGCGGGACTTCGCTCTGGTAGTGCTCAAGATAACGTAAGTACCCAGGAGCGCCGCTATTCCTCCCCCCCAAATACTAAAGGTCACACCGAAATGGAACATGCCTGCCGTTCTGTCCCAAAAGGACTCGGAAAATGGATTTCCCCAAGTAGTAGATCCTGCAAGCAAAGGCAGAACAATCAGGCATGAGAAAATGAACATCATACCGAGCCCTATCATTGCCCTAGCTTGGAAAGCCTTGCCGAAATTACTACTGCCTACGTCAAGGAATGTGTCATTCACCTCAACAAAGCTTCCGCCCAAGTCCATAGGCGCGTTGCCCGTTGGTACCGGAAGCGGAGAGAGGAATAATGCTTCACCTGTGGCAAAGCGACGAGTGTCACCCGCCATGGGTCGGTGATTTCTGAGGTCAAGTTCGACCTGCTGTTCAGGTTTTGATGGCATGCAAAACTCAATCGAAAAGTTGGATAACTACATAGCGTCGCTTAATTTTTATGTCCTTTTCTCAATATTAGTCAATTACGTAGTTGGCCCATCTGACTGCAAACGCTCAAGTACGATTTTCGGCCAGCGATTACGGGGCCTACGTTTGGCAATGTTGTAGGTAAAGTCTTGAATACGGCTTGAAGGATAAAAGAATAAGTTTGCTGAAAGCATTAAGAAATCGATACCGCTAAGGTAGTTTTTTCCTGTGGAGGCGGATTTTTTTTCTGCAATAGTCTGACGTGTGTGTTTTAGAAATTCAGATTGCTTTAAATTTGCTTCTAGCTGGCTTTTAACGAACTCGTCAGACTCGCTGTGAGCACCGGTTTTGTCAAACCAAGGCCCGTTATTCATGTAGGATCGGATGTATTCCCAAAATCCTTTTTGCATGTTCAGTGTTTTTCCTGTGGGGCTGCCAAGACTGACCATGAGCATGCTCTGAGGATTGTCAAATTGCTGGACGACCACTTCAAGAGATGCATTGTTTATTCCTGCTGTAAAAGGTCCGACCATCTGAAATTCGCAAGCAACTGCTTGGGCTACATTCCAAGGTGAGTGAAAAAGTTCGCCGTTATTGTCGAAATAAATCTCTTTAGTGCGCCGATTAAATAATACCGGTAGAGGGAGCGGGCGGAGAATTTCCCAGAAAAATGGAATCAGAAGCATTGGCAGACCAACTAAAAGGCCGTTTACTCCACCTTCAATTTTTCCTATAGAAAAAAACCAAATAGCCATGAGCAGGCAAGGAACAGCTCCTAGGGCCATCAGCCCAGTGATCAGACCACGATCAGTATCTGCGCTGGTTTTTAGTGATAAATAGTTTTCTGTATGTTCATCCGTAATAAAGAGTTCCATCGGAGCTTGCCCGGTGGACTCATTTGCCGTCAGAACCACACTGGACGCTTCGCCATATTTGGTACGCGCTTCTTGAATGATATCTTTCAAAGCCATGCTATATCCTTAATTTCGATGGAGGGTAGGGTCATCCCCTCCATCGGTGAGTAGGACAGTTTGCCGCTAATGCTATTCAATGCTCTACCTTCTCGATCCGTATGGTAGACGCGTCTGTACGTTGCGACACCGGCTTCTGTTTTTACACGTGTACCTTCGTGTCGGTCGAAGCTATTTCCGGTCCATTTGACTTTTTCACGCTTTCCTCCATAGCCGAAAATCCCTCCCCAAACCTCTTCCCCTTCGAAGATTATAGAGCTGGCCGATGCTTGTGACGGTCAGCCTGACTTAGGCGATCGGCAGACGCCAGTCATCGGAACCCGAAGTACCGGATACTTCGTGGGTCCAGGTGATTTTGCGGTAGGTGAACTGTACTTCTTCCAAGTGGGTGAAGTGCGAGTTCGACGGATCCTGGCAGTTGTGCATTTTGTTGTTGATGGCGACGATGATGGCGTCTTCCAGTTTTGTAAAAGCTCAGACTTGATCTAACGGTTATCGGGCCACCTGATTTTTGGCAATCATATAGCTCAGCTATTTGATGATTCTTCTGTCTTGCTTTCGTTTAGGTTTGCCTTGAAGTACGTCATAAAATCCTGCCCTTGAGCAAAGGCTTTTTCGATTTTCGAGCTTTGCTCTTTAAGCGCTGGGCTTGGCTTGGCCCATTGTTCAGACGGAAGAGGTTTGGACCACTCAGCAATGGAATCAGGTAGAGACTTCATACTGAAACGATGGTCCCACTCCGCCACCCAGTATGGAAAGCGCCACCAAGTGATCATGTGTGTCAGGTACCACCAACCAACTCCTAATGCGGAACGTTCGTTGTGCTGGTATTCCTCGTGCATGTCTTGTCGTTCTTTATCGAAGGTGTGGCGACCCTCGTACGGTGCTTTGCCAGGGCAAAACTCCGGTCCTTTTTCCATATAGACACGTATGGCTTCCCATTTGCCTAGTCCATGAACAGGAGTCATGACCTCCTGTGTGAGAAAGTGCACTGTATCGGCCTTGGGATTATCTAGGGCCATGCCAAAGGTGTAGCTACTGATTACGCCTACTCCAGTGAATCCGGTGCTGACTGAGATCCACGCAACCGTGTCTTCCCAAGGCTGGATCACGGCTTCGTCGGAGCCATTCGGGAAGAAACAGACCTCTCGGCGTTGACGGTTAAATCGGATGGGTCTGGCGCGGGCTTTGTTCCTTGTGGTGCTGATAATCGCGTACAGGCCAATCAGCGCTGCTCCCCCTCCACACCAGAGCGCTAGTGATATTCCGAACTCAAAAAAATCGTTGAAGTAAAACCAGAAGCTTCTGCCGAATGGGTTTATGAATGCTGCGAAGCCCATCAATGTTGGGAGAACAAATAGACAAACGATAACTACGACTGTTGGGAGTGACACAGCTAATCGTGCTTGGAAAGACTTGGTGAGATTGCTGCTACCCAAGTCCAGATAGGTGTCGTTGACTTCAACAAAACTTCCGCCGAGATCCATTGGGATTTCCCCGGTCGGAACTGGCAGCGGTGAGAAAAATAATGCTTCACCTGTGGCAAAACGACGAGTTTCACCCGCCGTGGGGCGGTGATTTTTGAGGTCAAGTTCGACTTGCTGTTCAGGTTTGGATGGCATGCAATTCAACCGAAAAAATGTAGGCGGTTTAGGCAACTACAGGGAGTCGCTAGTTACTAGCAACCAAGGGGCATTCGTGGTACGCGTCCTTAACACAGATACTGATTGAAGCAGCTTGCCATTCTGCGCGTTTAGGGTCGTGGTTTCGAATCGCTTCTCTCGGAAAGATTTATCACCGGCTACGGGGTGGTAGCGTAAAACGACGGCAAGGCCATGCTGGGCGTTAGCTTCGTGTTGGAATATTTCCAAGCCGAGCTTAAGAGGTTCGCCCGGAGCACCTAGCAGATTGAGTTGATACAGCAATGGTTCGCTCCACGCTTCCCAGTCATTGCGCTGTTGGTTAGTTAGCCAGTAAGCACTGAGGCCGAGACTGACATCTTCTAGATCATTGGCTGTCATCCCCGGCACGCTCAAGACGGCCATTGGCTTGCTGTTTACTTGTTGTAGGGCTATCTGCGGAGCGGCAGTAATATTTGCTAACATCAAACGCTCCTCCGCAAGACTTCGGTTTTCGCTCTGCTTGCCCCAAGGACCTTTAAGCAGCCATTTATCCAGTTCGGTCTTATTATTACGGTTGTATAGCCATTCACCACCTAATTGGAGGCCTGTCAGGACTAGGCCAATCAGGTTGGCACGTGCGGCGACGCTGAGCAACTTACCACCAGCCGTAACCCACGCAAGAGCGCGCGCCTGGCTTACATTCGTCATAGCTTCAAAAGTGTATTGAACTGTTCGTGCGGTTGCCCAGCCATTGACAACTAGTTGGCCGGAGTCTCCAGCCAGCGTCATGCTAGCCCCAGCTAGCTTGGCGCCATCGCCTGACCGTAAAGCTTCGGTCCACCTTGCGGCAGACCCTTTTTCACCGTACAAACCGGTGCCTGCGGCAATAGCGCCAAAAAGGTATGAAAACGGCCCCAATACGCCTGTAATTTTGCCTAACTTGGAGGCTAATCCGATTTTAGCTGCGGCACTCGCATAGTTTTCAATTGCGACAGAAAGGCCAGTAATGGCAATTCCTTGGGCCGCGGCAATTGCCCCCCCAAACATTGAAAAAAGAGCATTTGCTACAGTCAACTTATCGGAGAAATCCGCCTCTTTTTTTCTAGCAAATTCACCATAAACAGTCGCAAAGCTGATGATTTGCAGAGCCGCTGCAGCTGAAGAAAACAAATCCCCTCCAGCTGATGCGAAAACCGCCTTGCTTATTCCCTTGGAAGGACGCTTGAGCCGATAGTCATCGGCCATCCGCTCAAACTCAAGCACCTGAGCATTGTTAAGCCCTTTAATCTTGAAGGCAGCCTTGCCCGGTCCGTCACCAACAGGACTCATGGCCTGAGCTATCCGTCCTTCAAGGGGAGCGACAGTCTGTTGAATGGCTTTGCGGCGAGATACCAAGGTTTTGTAACCGCCTTTTGGTGACCTTCCTTTACGTTCATCAGCCAGGGTTTGCCGAATCTGATTTTTCAGCGAGGTCATTTGCTGGCGCAGATCTGTCAGTTTGGCTATATCAGCTTTGAACGTGGCAATTTGATTCGCAGAGGCAAACTCCAACGTAATACCTCCCTTACCGAAGGCTCGCAGAACATCTATCCAGGCCGAGCCAGGAATTCGGCGCAATACTTTTGCTGGATCTAGCGGCTGGCCACTGCGTAGCGCTTGCATTGCCTCATCCAGCGCTCCTGCCAGGCGCAATTGCTTTGCCGGCTCATACGCCGTGTCGCGCAACTGACCGAGCACAATGCCGTTTTCACTCAATTGCATTGCTGCTGCGAGATTCTGCGTGAGCAAATTGCCAAATTTTCCGCTGAGTGCCTGCGCACCCTGATAGTCGTCCTTGGCCATATAGGTATCGCGCAGGGACTTGATGAACGATGTGACCTTTGCGTGCATGTCCTTCTGATCAGTCAAGCTCAATGTGAAGAAGGTTGGTACGGTAAAACCCGGCTGTTTCTCGATCAGATCGGCAAGCTTTTCAGTCGCTTTGTCTGTCCGGCAAATGTCTCTCATACAGGCATATTCAGTAGCGAGAGTTGTGTCGAGTTGATCGCCAAATTTGGGATCGAAATACCAGGCTGAGCGTTGGAAGCGTTCTTCACTGATCAGATTTGCGCGATCGTCACTGATCAGGTCCAGCCGTTTGTTCCAACGACTGAGTTGGGCGCGTTGCTGTTTCAGAAAGGCTTCCATAGCGGGCCGATCAATCAGATCGTTGATGCCCTGTTGTCCCATTTTCGCGCCGTCGAGCGCGTCATCAGCATTGTCTTCGATAGTCTCGATCAGGTCTTCGTACTTGGAATGCAAAGGCCCAAGACTCGTACGCATCCGCGACTTTGAAGCTGCAATAGCCCCACGATGCGTACCAGCGCCTGAATACTGGGTTTGATTTTTAACGTTGACGTAGTCGACGATGGATTGCCGTTGCTCTTCGCTTGTTTCGTCCTTGAGTTTGGCAAAACGTGGGTCGCCTTGGGCGGCATTCAGAATGGTTTCGCCGGTTACGGTGTACAACGATTCGATATAACAGCCAAACACATACTTTTTTTGATTGGCTTCAGCGTCACTCCAGTCACTGATCCAGCCAGTGACCAAATCCTGATGCTCGGCAAGATCGCGCAGCACGCCCAAGTCATCCTGCACGACCAGGTACAGATGGTCATGCTCGTTTTCCGACTTAACTTGCTTTTTGAGCGCACCCAACTGGGTTTTCTTGAAGTGAGGTGTTTGTTCCCAGAGATAGTCTTTGCTTTCCTCAGGCTTGGCACCCGTTATCGCCGGCTCTTTACTCGGCTGCTCCGCAACCTCCGCAATCCACTTTTGCGCCTGACTCGGGGTCAGCAGATTAGCCGCACCTTTCTCCGGATCGGCCCTGGTCAGGTCCACTGCCTGCATGAAGTATTCACGCTCGGACTTGTGCTTGATGACCTGCGCGCATTTGGCGGCGGTCCATTGCACTTCGGAGTAGTTGACGTAGAGCTTGCTCAAACGCGGGAAGACCAGCACGGCTTCGCCCACGTTGCTTTCGCGTTTGTTGGCGGTGATTTCGCCTTTTTCCCACAGCAGTTGGGTCACGATGCCGTTCTGGATTCGGTATTCGTGCATGACGGCTTGAGGTTTCTTGTCGACGATGACGTAGAGCCAGCCGTCGCGAATCAAGCGAATGCCCAGTGGGCGTGAAGCGGTTTTGTACGGCATCGCCAGTGCGCTGGATGGGTCGAGTCGTTCGACTAGACCGTAACGCAGAGGGATGAGCTGGATCTTGGCCTTCATCAGGGGGCAGCCGCCCATGGCGCACTTGCCGTCGTCCTTGCTTTTTGCAACGTTGTTCGGGCTTTTGCCGGCCGATGTTGGCGTGGTCATCCTTGGCTCCTGTGCAGGGTTTCAGCCCGTTCCTGGGCAATATCAGCGACCCGTTCGAGTCGCTGAGCGGACGTTTGTTCCGACGGGGTCTTGAGTATTGCATCCAGGTCCGGATGCTCCTCCAGCGCTCGCTCGCCGAGGAACCCGTGAATGTTGGCGTAAAGAGTGATGTCGAGTTCGGTGTTGAAGCCGCGGTCGTACGAGGTCGATGCCAATGCGTGCAGGTGTTCCCAGCGCTGCAACGGCGTCAATTGTGCCTGATAGGACGGAAAGTATTCGTGCATGTGTTGGTCGAGGCGCACGACGATGCTGCGGAAATTCACTTCGTCCAGTTGGCTGAGTTGCTCGTCGCTCAAGCGGTAGCGTTTGCTGTAGTTGGCTTCGGAGGCTTTGCCCGGTCGCTGGTTGATGTGCCAGCAGCCCAGCGCCGCGTCGGCGGTGACGATCTGTGAGCACGGGCCGAACAGGGTAGGGTCCTTGATGCTCTCGGCGTGGCTGAGCAACGCGTGGGCTACGGCAGGGTCGGCGACGCGCAGCAGGACCTCTTCACCCTGAGGGTGCATGACGCTGGTCAGCCAGCGGAAATGCTCGACCATTTGCGCCCAGGGTTGATCGCTGAACACCAGGTAGCCCCACTCTTGGCGGGGTTCAGCCAGAAACTTCGCGAGGATGGGATTGTTCTGGGTGTTTATCCGGACAAGGCACGGTGAGAGATCGCCCAACTCGGCCCACTGAGTGCCGAGGTAGAGTGGCTCGAACACCGGATCGTCCGACCATTGATAAAGGTGCTGGGGCAGTTTTTCGACGCTGACGCCATCCAGCAGCAAACCGACGGTGCCATTCCACGGCAGGCCTTGAGGTAATCCGATCTCCAGCGGCCAGTCGGACTTAAGCATTTTGCGCCTCCAGTTTGGCCTTCTCGCAGATTGCGCAGATCGGCTTCTTCTGCATCAACGCTTGTCGCTGTGCCGGTACCAACAATTGCCCAGCCTTATCCGCATCCGCCTGCTTCAACACCCCCGGCAACAACGGCGCCGCTCCCGTTCCGCTGCCCGGCCCTCCACCGGAGTTCATGTTGATCACCGGCCCGCTCAGGGTCACGCCGCCCGCATCGATCTTGATGAAGCTGCCGCCACCAATGAGTGTCAATTCGCTCCCGGCTTCAAGCACCACTTTCATGCCGCTGCTCAGGTGGATTTCCTGGCCCGCATCGATGAATTGCCCGGTGCCGATCTTGATGTGCTGGTTCACGCCCACTGTCAGGTGGTCGTTGGCGCGGGCTTCGACTTTGCGGTCTTCATAAACGGTGTGGTGTTCTTCAGCCTTGAATTCGCTGTAGCTGTTTTTCTCGACGGTGTCGTGGCGTTCGTTGCCGACGCGGATTTTCTGGTCGTGTTCGACGTTTTCGTCCCAGTCGCGCTGGGCGTGGAGGAAGATCTGTTCCTGGCCTTTCTTGTCTTCGATGCGCAGTTCGTTGAAGCCTGCGCCGCCCGGTGAGCTGAGGGTTTTGAAGGTGGTGCGGGTCTTGTTCGCCGGCAGGGCGTACGGGACGACGTTTTCCTTGTGGTACAGGCAGCCGCTGATCAGCGGCTGGTCGGGGTCGCCTTCAAGGAAAGTGACGAGCACTTCCATGCCGATCCGTGGGATGGCGATGCCACCGTAGTGTGCGCCGGCCCAGGCAGAGGAGACGCGCAGCCAGCAGCTGGTCTTGTCGTCGGCCTGACCTTCGCGGTCCCAGTGGAATTGCACTTTGACGCGGCCGTACTGGTCGCAGTGGATCTCTTCACCTTTGGGGCCGGTGACCACCGCACTCTGGCTGCCGAGGATGCGCGGTTTTTTCTGCGTCAGCGGTGGGCGATTCGGCACGTCCCACGGCGTGGCCTGGAAGCGGTTGCGATAACCCTGGTGGAAATCGTCTTTCAGGTTGGTGGTGCTGCTGGTGACCGACTCTTCCAGCACTTGCGGCTGTTTGCCTTCGTGCAGGACTTCGGTCAGCAGCCACAGGTCGTTCCATTTGGCTTTCGGGTGTTGGGTCAGGGCCAGGAAGTGGCCGCTGACCAGCAACGGCTGATCGCTTTTGCCTTCGGCCAGCTGGAAGTCGCTGCGGTGGCGTTCGAGGGCGCGTTTGGCCAGGTGCTTGCCGCGTTCGCGGTCGATGAAACGACCGGGATAGTCGTAGTCTTCGAGATCGGGCAGGGCGTCGCCGCGGTTTTCGCTTTCGAGGGTGATGCGCGGTTTTTCGAAGTCGTAGTCGCGGCGGGTGATGCGGCTGGTGCGGGTTTCCAGGCGCAGGTCGAAGCGTTTGATCACCGGGTCGTTGGCGACCATGCCGGAGTCTTGCTGATAGGCCACCGGCGCGAGTTTCGGGAACACCGTCTGGTCATCGCCGAACACCAGTTTGTGGGCCGTGGCGCTGTGCTGGAAGTGGTAGTGGATACCTTCTTCCTCGCACAGGCGCTGGATGAACTGCAGGTCCGATTCATCGTACTGAACGCAGTAGATGCGTTCAGGATAAATCGCCCCGACCTTGAATGCGTAGGCATTGCTCTGGATGCCATGTTCTTCGAGGACCTGGCCGATGATTTTCGGCACCGTGAGGTTCTGGAAGATGCGCTGGTTGATGCGATGCGCCAGGTAGGACAGTTGCGGGCGCAGGGTCACCGCGTAGCGGGTCAGGCGCTTGCCGGAATCCCCCTGGGCGGCGCGATAGATCTGGCCATGAATGCCGCTGCCGTCGGGCGAGAGCTGCAAAAAGGCCGGTTTGTGCAGCAGGGTCTCGAGGTCCAGGGACGGCTTTTCGCTGACCAGTTCCACCTCAAACACAAACGGCTGGCTGATGGCTTCCCGACCTTGCAGGGACAGGACCTGGAAGTCGTTGGAAAGACCTTCGATGGTCAGGGCAAAGTGAGTCTGATTGGCCGGCGCGAACATCCCTTGTTCCTCGTGTGCACTGCGGCGTTCGTCGACCGCAAGGCGGATCAACGCACGCGAAATTCTGGAGGGGCGTAAACAACATCGACCAGCAGAGCTGGCCGATGTTTGCAACGATCAGCCGTAATTAAACGACTGGAGCACGCCAGTCATCGGAACCCGAAGTACCGGATACTTCGTGGGTCCAGGTGATTTTGCGATAGGTGAACTGCACTTCTTCCAGGTGGGTGAAGTGCGAGTTGCCTGGATCCTGGCAGTTGTGCATTTTGTTGTTGATGGCGACGATGATGGCGTCTTCCAGTTTGGTGGTGTAGTAGTGCTCTTGAGTACCTTGAGCCGAAGTACGGAACCACTGGATAACGATTTCGCTCATGCGCTCGCCGGAGGTCAGAGCCGCCTGCAGCAGTGGCGAGGCCTTGTCGTAGACCTTGGTGATCACGACTGGCTTGTGTACGCGCTGACCGGTCGGCTGGCCGGATTGCGGGTCGCGCGGGATGATCACGTCGTGGCTGAAAGCCTGAACCATGACCTGGTCTTCGTGACCTTCCTGGTAGGTGTTGCCAACCGAGTCGGCGGTGAATGCGCCGGCAGTGATCAGGCCTTGTTTTTCGCCAGTGACGGACATGTACGCTGGTGTTGCCATGGATGCTCTCCTTGCTGAATAAGTGAGGTGCCCGGGAGGCGATATCGCCCGGTGGGTGCATGACTGTTATCAAGGTCCGTGCCATAAACGACTAAAGTTATATAAATCAGTGTGTTATGTATGTTATTGGCCACTGAAAAAGCTTGCCGGGCAACGTTCACCCCTGAATGTGCGCAAGAACTTGCGCAGCACTGCGCAACTTCTTGCGCACTGGGCCGGAAGGCCTGAAAAGTCGGGCGCTCAGCCCTTAAGTAACGTGTCTCGCCGTATCGATTGCGCAACTTCTTGCGCATCAAGGCGGTTGGCCATCACGCAGAGAGCCTCTGTGAAAAGTGCAACGAACGACGCAGTCTGATGGTCAAACCCAGCGCCGAGGTGACTGAACATTTTCCGAATTCAAGGAGCGCGACATGAAAATCCTGATGGTTCTGACATCCCACGATCAATTGGGTGACACGGGTAAGAAAACCGGCTTCTGGCTGGAGGAGTTCGCCGCACCGTATTTCGCTTTCAAGGATGCTGGCGCTCAGCTGACGCTGGTGTCGCCCAAGGGCGGGCAGCCCCCGTTGGACCCTAAGAGCGACGAGCCGGACGCGCAAACCGCGGCGACCGATCGCTTCCGCAAAGACTCCGCGGCCCAGTCGGCATTGGCATCGACCGCGCTGCTGAGCAGTGTGAGGGCTGACGATTACGATGCGGTTTTCTATCCGGGCGGCCATGGCCCGTTGTGGGATCTGGCCGAAGACAATAACTCGATCGCGTTGATCGAGGCGCTGTACAAGGCAGGCAAACCGGTGGCGGCGGTCTGTCACGCGCCGGGCGTGTTGCGTCACGTCAAGGGTGCGGATGGTCAGCCGCTGGTCAAGGGCAAGCGGGTGACGGGTTTCACCAACTCCGAGGAGGAGGCGGTGCAACTGACGAACGTTGTGCCGTTTCTGGTGGAGGACATGCTCAAGGAGAAGGGCGGGATTTATTCCAAGGGCGATGACTGGGCGAGTTATGTGGTGACCGATGGTCTGCTGCTGACGGGTCAGAATCCGGCGTCGTCCGAGGCCACGGCGGAAGCGTTGTTGGCGAAGTTGAAATAGGATCAAAAGATCGCAGCCTGCGGCAGTTCCTACAGGAATCCACATTCCTCTGTAGGAGCTGCCGCGGGCTGCGATCTTTTTTGCATTGTTAATGACTCAATTGTTCAACGCTGCAAAACACGCTTCGATCGAACGCCGCTGCGTCTCGGCATACAACCCCAACTCATCGATGGTCGATCGCCCAAGGGCCTTCTCGAACGCTTGCCGATTCGAGTGCTCGCCATAGTGGGCCTGCGCCGCATCCCCCAGGTTTGACTGAAAAATCCCCGCTGCGCTGACGGGCAGGAAATCTTCGTAAACCAGTGGTTCAACCCGCAAATAACCGCCGCTGAGCAAATCTTCCAGCGACGAAGACTTAAGCGCTTCCGCCCCTTGGCCTTTTTCCGTAACGAAATAGCGAAAATACGCCAGTTCCTGCTGACGCATTCCCTCAATGGTGTCAGGAAATTCGCTGAAGTGCTGCGTCATCAGCGCGTTGTAGCGTGCGGCGTTGGCTTCGTTGGGGAAGTCCTTGAGTTCGTCACGGGCAGCGTTGAGCAAACGGTCATAAAGCGCCCGACCTTTGGGCGTGAGCGCGGCACCGCGCTGCTCGATCTCGCCGAACCGGGCACTGTGGCTGCCGTGACTTTCGGCTTGATCGGTGAAGGCAACGGGTTCGTCCAGCGCCTTGAAACTGGTCTGGCGCAGCAGGATCGGACACTGACGGCGGGGCGGGCCTTCGATCACCGCTTTGGGGGTGATGCCGTGGGCGGGCATTTGCGCCTGCACAATGTCGATGTCCAGGGTGCGCGGCGTCAGGTGGTTGATATGCGGGCCCTTGAACGCCACGACATCGGCGATCAGGCGATGCTGGGCGCTGAGTTTCCGGTATTGCTCGGCGGTGACCGTGGCGCTGTGGTGCCAACGGAAGGTTTCCAGCGCCTGCAGAACGAACTCCTGCGCCTCTTGTTCGGTGAGGCCTCCCTCGGACTCGGCGCGTTCGATGAGGGTCAGCGCAGCGGGCGTGAAGATCGAGCGCTTATCCAGCACCGATTGGGCAAAGGCACGCAGTTCCGGGTCTTCGATCAACTCCAGACGCAGCAGCGAGGTAAACACCCGAAACGGGCTGACCTGCAACGCGGCCTCATGCACCGCGCGGAACGCCGTGGAGTGCACCGGTACGCCGGCCGGGGTCAAGTCGTAGTAGCCAACGGGCTGCATGCCCATCACCGCGAACAGTCGGGCGAGAGTCGCCAGTTCAGCGGCCGTGCCGACGCGAATGGCGCCATGGCGCTCCAGGTCCAGGCGCTGGATTTCGCCCGTGCTGTTCAACTGCCGGGCGATCTGCGGTTCGCTGTCCAGCACATGGCGGTTGGTCTGTTCCACCAGTTCCATCAACGCGCCGTACAGCGGCACTTCTTCGCGGTACATGTCGGACATCGCTTTGGAGAAGCGTTGGCGGATCAGGTCAGGGCTGACAAAGCTTGGGTGGCTCATGAAAAAATTCCAGGCGCGGTGACGTGAAGGATGGGGGAAAAGATCGCAGCCTTCAGCGGCGCCGACAAACGAAGAATCTTACGGACTTCATTCTGCAAAGGACTGCTATAGCCAGCCTGGCAGGTGTTACACGTGGAGTTGAGTGCGCTGGGATGCCAAAAACTCACGATACAGCCGCGCCGTACCCGCCGGTGCCTCGACCATCGGCATATGGCCGACACCTTCCCAGATTTCCACCCGCAGGTCTTCGATGCCTTTGCTCCAGATCGCCACGCTGCTGACGTCGATCAAGCGGTCCTTGCGCCCCCACAGCAACAGCGCCGGGCATTTGATGTCGGGCAGCTTCGGCTCCATTGGCGGGCTGGCACGGAAGTCCCTGAAGATTTCTTCCAATTCATCCCGAGACTGTTCATAACGCTGGGCGATGGCGTCCAGCACCACGCCGGGCACCCATGGCGGCTCGGCCATGGTCATGGCGTAGAAGCGCCGGAATTCTTCCCGGGAGTTAATCAGGAACGGGTTGTGGCCCTTGGCCAGATGGCGTTCCAGGTCACTGATTTCGGGCGCGGTGACACCGGCCGGGTCGATCAGGGCAACCGAGGCGATGCGGTCCGGGTAAGTCGCCGCGAGCCACGCCGCCATGTAGCCGCCCATCGAGTTGCCGATCACATGCACCTTCTCGACGCCGCAGACATCAAGCAACTGGATCATCCGCTTTGCCTGCAAGGGAATGTCATAACCACCGCCGGCCTTGAAGCCGGTTTCGCCATGCCCGGCGATGTCGGGGATGATGACCCGGTAAGTGCCGACGAAATGCCGGGCGAAGCGCAGCCAGATGTTCTTGTCAGCGCTGTAGCCGTGCAGCATCAGCACGCTGCTTGAGGCTTCGTACGGTCCGCCTTGCCAGGTCGAAACGGTCATTTCGGCAATCGGCACGACGATCTTGTGCAGCCGATACAGCCTGGCTTCGGCCGCCATGTTCAAGTCATAGAGCCAGTGACCGATGGCCGGGTAGCTCAACCAGCTCCAGGCCACGAAAACCGCGATTGCGACAACCAACAAAAGCATCAGGCGTCTCCCTTCTCTCTGATCAGGACAAGATGTGATCGGCGGGTTTCAGCGTCCGGGTCATTCGGTGGTAGCTGAAACTGAACCCGGGGAACATGGCAATCACATGACCACTCTTGCTTTGATACCAACTGTGGCAGCCTCCGGACTTCCACACCGTGCGTTCCATTTCCCGGTGGATCATTTCAGTGTAGGTACGTTCTGCCTCGGGGCGAACTTCGATGCTGCGCAAACCCTGTTCTTTCAGTGTGCGAATGCAATCGAGAATGTAGTTCATCTGGGATTCGATGATGAAAAGCGCCGAAGTGTGGCCGATGCCGGTGTTGGGCCCGGTGACGATAAAGAGGTTGGGGAAGTCCGGCAGACTGGTACCGAGGTAGGCGCGAGGGTAGGTGGCCCAGAAATCCCTGAGTTGCTTGCCGTTTTTACCTGTTACCGGGTAGGAAATCACCCCGTCGGTGGCGTCGTAACCGGTGGACCAGACAATCAGGTCCAGATCGATGTGCTGCCCGTCCTGGGTGACGACGCCGGTTTCGTCTATGGACGCGATGCCCTGTTCGCGGCTGTGCAACGTTACGTTGGGCCGACCGAGTGCCGGGTACAAGGTGCTCGAAACAATGACGCGCTTGCAGCCGATGGTGTAGTCCGGTGTCAGTTTGCGTCTGAGTTCGGGGTCGGGGACCTGGCGTTTGATGAAGCGTAGGGCGTGTTGCTGGACCAGGCGGATCGCCGGATTCGAGTATTTGAAGGCGATCACCCGGGTTTCGAATTGCCAATAAATCATCCAGCGCAGCAGCTTGTAGGCCGGTTTGAGGCCGAGCAACCAGCGCTGGAAGGGGCCGAAGGCGCGATCGGCCCGTGGCAGCACCCAGTGCGGCGTGCGCTGGAACACATGCAAATGCTCGACGTCCGGGGCAATGGCCGGAATCACCTGCGCCGCGCTGGCGCCACTGCCTACGATGGCGACGCGTTTTTGCCGATAGTCGTAGGTGTGATCCCAGTTGTTCGTGTGAAAAGTCTTGCCTTGAAAGCGCTCCATGCCCTCGAAATGCGGAATGACCGGTTGACTCAGCGGCCCCGTGGCATTGATCAGGAACCGGGCGTAGAACGTGCCTTTGTTCGCGGTGTGCACCGCCCAGTGTCTGGCGTCGTCGTCCCATTCGATGCGTTCAACGTTGGCTTCCAGTTCCACACGGTCGCGCAGGCCGAATTCATCCACCACGTACTGCGTGTAGCGGTGCAGTTCGGCCTGTTCAGCGAACATTTGGGTCCAGCGGTAAGGGGCGAAGGACAGCGAATAAAGCGGTGAGGGCACATCGACAGCCGCACCGGGGTAGGTGTTCTGGCACCAGGTGCCGCCGAAAAAGTCCCGCCGCTCCAGCAGTCGAAAATCATCGATGCCGGCCTTGAGCAAATTGATCGCCGCACACTGTCCGCCAAATCCGCTGCCGATGATCAACACTTGAAAAGTTTGCATGGGTCTCCTTTTTTATCGTTGTGTATTGAACCCTCTCTTCATGTATAGCCAAACATTCGACACCTGCTTCACGGCAATACCGCGGTATTCAGACTGCCAGCCGGTGATGGCTATTTGACGTTGCCCTGTTAGACTTCCAGCACACCTGAAACCTCGGTGTCAGCAGGTTCCGTGCAGTGGCGCAGAGGCTCCAATGGAAAAAACGGGCGGAAAAGGACTTTCACTAACCAAGAGGCTCTACGCAACGCGATCCCTGGGGCTCGCCGCGGGGCTGGTGTGTGTGGCCGCCGCGATGTACCCGCTGGACCCGGTGCCGTGGGTCTGGGCGCTGATGCTCTTCAACGGTGTTTTCTGGCCGCACGTGGCTTACCAATGGGCGCGTCGGGCAAAAGCTCCCTATCACGCCGAACATCGTAATCTGCTGGTCGATGCCTTTCTGGGTGGCTTCTGGGTTGCCGCCATGCAATTCAATCCGCTGCCTAGCGCAACCACCATCGCCATGATGGCGATGAACAACGTGGCCATCGGCGGCCCTCGCTTCCTGCTGGTGGGAGCCGTTGCGCAGGTGTTGGGGATCGGTGTCGGATTTCTGGTGTTTGTGCCGGCCTTCGTGCCGCAAACCAGCCCCTTGCAGATGTATGCCTGCCTGCCGCTGTTGACCCTGTATCCGCTGGCGCTGGGTTGGATTTGCTTCCGACAGGCCACCACGCTGGGACGGCACAAGCGTGAATTACTGACCCTGAGCCGCACCGACAGCCTCACCGGCCTGCTCAATCACGGGGCCTGGAAAGATCAGCTGGAAATCGAATTCCAGCGCGGCAAACGCCAGCCGCAGGGCGGGGCGATTGCACTGATCGACATCGACCATTTCAAAACCATCAACGACACCTACGGCCATGTCGCCGGGGACATCGTGTTGCGTCAGCTGAGCAAGATGCTCAAACAGAATCTGCGGGCGGCCGATGTGGCGGGTCGCTACGGTGGCGACGAGTTCTGCGTCATCCTCCCGGGCCTTGCGCTCGATCACGCCGCAGCCGCCATGGATGCGCTTCGTGATCGCTTCGCCACCCTCGGTTATGAACAGAACCCGGCGCTGAAAGTCAGCCTCAGCATTGGGCTCGCCGCCTTCAACCCGGCTCACAATGACGCGATGCTGTGGCTCAACGACGCTGACCAGGCACTCTACGAAGCCAAGACCACCGGCCGTAATCGCGTGATCTGTTGTGGGGATGGCAAGCCGCGTCACGAACTGATCGACTCGATCTGAACGCTGCACCGTGCACTTGTGGAATCTTTGGTGAATCGGGATTGCCGACTCCGGCTCCGGTTATGAACCGGGCCTGACCCAGGTCCGCGACATCGCCATCGATGAACTGAAAGAACTCGGCGCCACCCATCGAGTTCGTGCCGAACACCCCCTCGACAAACGCAACCCCGTGATCGCGACGCTGAAGGGCACCGGCTAGGCGAGGCGTGGGTACGCCAGCGCTGGACGGGTTCGGGATTGTGGGCGGCAATATTCATACGCCGGAGGAATACGCGGAGGTTGAGAGCGCGGCGCCGCGGATTTATCTGTTATCGCGGATGATATGGAGTTGGCCAAGAAACAAGTCGTCAACGCTGACGCCATCGCCGGCGGGCGTTGGCGTCAGAACAGATGCACGCTTTTACTCTTTAACGCTCATGAACTCTTCCGCCCAACGAATGTATTCCTCAGGCTGCGTGTAGGTATGCGTCAGTTCCGTCGCGCTCAGATCCGACGCCTGGGTGAAGATCTGCCGCTGCTCGCGCAGGCTGTCGTAGGTCGCCTTGATCGCCGCGAAGTACGCGCCATGCCCGTCGATGGTGACGCGCACGCCCAGTTCGGCCAGGCGATTGTCGTCGCGCAGCAGCGGGTTGCCGTAGGTGACCAGCATCAGCGGCACGCTCAGGTGTTCGGCAATCTGTTCGAGGTGATCGAAGTCACGCACGCCCACCATGCAAATCCCGTCCGCCCCGGCTTTCTGGTACTGCTGGGTACGGCTGATGACTTCCTGCACCGGCAGAATCCCGGCATTGGTGCGAGCCACGATTGCCATTTCCGTATCAACCCGTGCTTCCAGCGCGGCGCGGATCTTGCCGACACCTTCAGCGACGCCGATCAGGTCGGTGGACTTGCGGCCGAATTGCGCGGGCAACAGCGTGTCTTCGATGGTCAGGGCCGCCACGCCGGCGCGTTCGAGCTCGACAATGGTGCGCATGACGTTCAATGCATTGCCGTAGCCGTGATCGGCGTCGGCGATGACCGGCAATTGGGCAACGCGACCGATACGGGTGGCTTGCTCGGCGAACTCGCTGAGCGTGATCAGGGCGAAATCGGGGGCGCCCAGTACCTGCAGCGAGGCAACCGAACCACCCAGAATTCCCACTTCAAAACCCAGGTCCGCCGCGATGCGTGCCGACATCGGGTCGAAGACCGATGCCGTGTGATAGCACTTGTTGGACGCGAACAGTTCACGGAAGTTACGGCGCAAATCCTGATGGGAAAGCCTGGACATATGAGTTCCACCAATACAAAGGAATGGAAAGGCTTGAACAAGAGTGTCAACGCCGAAGATACAAAAGGCTATCACGCAACAGGGGTGAGAATGATGACGAATTTGCAGGGAGGCCCTGATCGGGCCCCATCCTGCTGGGCGGGAGGCCGTCTTTTCAGGCTGCCACAGCCTGTTGCTGTTGATTGAGCAGTAGCACTGCGCGTACGGAGTTGCCGGGTTGCAATTGCAGGCGTTTGGCGGTGAGTCGGTCGACGATCAGGCTGTTGCCCACCCGTCGGGCCGGGGCGGCGGTGATGCGGCAGTTTTCCAGTCGGCGGTTGTGGATCAGCCAGACCGGAGCCTGCTCGTCCGGGGTGCCGATGGCCAGCACCAGCGCCTGGCTGTCGCGCACGGTACGGATTTTCGACAGCGGTGCCTCGATGACCGGGCCGGCGTCGAAGATGTCGATATAGCCTTTGTGGGTGAAACCTTCGGCCGTGAGGATTTTCATCGCCGGCTCGGTGTTGGGGTGGGCCTTGCCGATCACGGCCTGGGCCTGCTCGGTGAGCAGGCAGGTGTACAGCGGTTGGCGCGGCATCAGTTCGGCGATGAACGCTTTGCTGCCCAGTCCCGACAAGTGATCCGCGTGGCTGAAGTCCATCTTGAAAAAGTGCCGGCCCAGGCTGTCCCAGAACGGTGAACAGCCTTGCTCATCGGCGCTGCCTCGCAGTTCGGCGATGAGCTTCTCGCCGAACAGGTGGGCGAATTCGGCCGCAAACAACAAGCGTCCCAACGACAGCAATCGGCCATTGCTGCCCTGGCGTTGATCGGGTCGCAGGAACAATGAACAGATCTCCGATTGCCCGGTCATTTCATTGTTCAGAAACAGGGTTGGAATCTGTCGCTGGATGCCCAGGTCCGGTGATGAACTGACTGTCAGCCCGACCCGATAGTTGTACCACGGCTCACGCAGCCCGACGGCCCCCGTCAGGGCACTGACCCCCACCACTTGCTGGTCATCGTCTTCGAGCACGAACAGGTAGTCGGCATCGGCCCGCTCGACCTGTTCGGCGAAGGTCCGTTGTGCCCAGCGCAGCCGGTGGGCCAGGCGATCCTCGTTGGCGGGCAGGGTGGTTAACCCCGGGCCAGCCTGCCGTACCAGTGCCAGCAGTGCGGGCAGGTCGGTGACGTGAACCGGACGGACAATCATGATGCAGCTCCTTCTACGGGCCGACGCAAAGGCAGGGCATGGGGCCGGATGATGCTCACAGGGCGATCAACCGGATCGGGCTGCCTTCGCTCACGTTCAGGGCCGTGCACATCTCGGTGCTCAGGGGCACGGGATGTCCGGCGGTGTACTCCAGATCGGCGACGATGGCACGATAGTCCTTCAACGAATCGTTACTCACGAGATAGCGGCCGCGAGCATCGATGACGTCGCCCGGTGTTGCCGTGCCGGTCTGGCTTTGCGCGATGGAACGGATGCTGGCGAGACGCGCGTACAAGGTCGGGCCGCCGTCGAACAGGTCGATGTAGCTGTTGGTCTCGAACCCCTCGCGTTCAAGGATATCGAAGGCTTCCTGGCCATCGGGGTGGATGCGGCCGATGCAGTCCTGCGCCGCCTGGGGCAGCATCGGCACGTAGATCGGGTATTGCGGCATCAGTTCGGCCAGGAACGTCCGGCTCTCCAGCCCGCAAAGGCGCTCGGCCTCGGCGTAGGGCAAGTCGAAGAAATGTTTGCCCAGCGCATCCCAGAATGGCGACCCTCCTTCATCGTCGCTGTAGCCGACGATCTCGGTGATGACCGCTTCGGCAAAGCGCTGCGCATGAGCGGCAATGAACATCAGTCGCCCCCGTGACAGCAGTTCGGAGGACGGCGTACGCACCAGCGCCGCATCGATGTGAAAACCGCGCAGCAAGGTATGGCCGCTGAGGTCGTGACACAACGACAGCGCCGGCACGCCGTGCTCGATGTTCAGTTCTCGCGAGGCGCTGGTGAAATGGCGGTTGCGCAGGCTGTAGAACGGTTCGTCGAAACCGGCCGTGGCGAGGATCTCCGAGCAGCCTGCCAGGCGTCGGTTCGTCAGGTCCTCCAGCACGAAGAAGTAGTTTTCCGGGCCATGACCCTGGACGTCTTTGGCGATCGAGGCGCAGGAGTCGAGAATCCGCTCACGCAAGCGTTCGGTATCGTCCGGCAAGGACGTGACGCCGACCAGGCTTTCGCGCGCCAGTCGCTGCAGCTGGGGCAGGTCGGTTAACTCCACTGGGCGTAAGACCAGCATGGATGCACTCCTGTATCAAAGGGTTCGGCGATTGGCACGAACCTGACTATCACTGTCGGTTTCCACGCGTTTAATCGGCGGTCGCTTGATGGCTTGCCAGCGCCGCTCTTTTTCTAATCAGTCGTTATTCGGGACAGCACTGTTTCGGCGTCCCATGCAATTGAGAGGCCGGTCGGGTTCTGGCAACGGAGGCGGTGGTTCATGTCTCTGGGAGAGGGCATCCGGGCTCCTGCTGGATGGGGGGGTGTTGTTTACATTTTATAATCCGTTACAGCAGTATTTATTTATCCCGCGCCCCATGTCTAGTGAATTTTTGCGCGGTCCTGTCCAGCCCCAATATGGGGCGAAATGCCCGTAGGTCGGGGGCTACACGGATGTCGATCAGCGTTGTAGGCCCTCGCTGACAGTGATGTCGGAGATCGCTGTTTTTTAGGGAGGATCGGTGTAATGAAACGCCCCCGATCGCACTTCTTACGGCACAATTACGCCTGAATGGTGGCTTGACG
Source organism: Pseudomonas sp. NFX71 (assembly GCF_048079215.1). Lineage (NCBI taxonomy): Bacteria > Pseudomonadati > Pseudomonadota > Gammaproteobacteria > Pseudomonadales > Pseudomonadaceae > Pseudomonas > Pseudomonas sp. NFX71. Next base: position 4,554,762 of record NZ_CP182230.1, read on the forward strand.
CCGTTTTCTTTTCCTTAAACCGAGTGATCTTTCGTGCAGGCAACCCGTTTGACCCTGATGTGCCACGCTCGAACCGTCGCACAGAAATTGGCGCGTTTTCCTACGGATGAGCCTGTTGAGATGGATTGGCAATCGGCACAAGGCTCCCTTCGTTCCCGGTTCAAGGGGACGCCGCGGCTGTTCAGCGGACCGGAACGTCGAGCACGGCAAACCGCCGGGTTGTTCGGCAGTGATGTGGAGATTGTCGAGGCGCTGAGGGATTGCGATTTTGGACGCTGGAACGGCGCGCAGATCGATGATCTGCAGAAATCCGAACCGCAGGCACTGCAGGCCTGGCTCGATGATCCGCATTCCGCGCCTCACGGTGGCGAGTCGGTAGCAAAACTGGGTGACCGGGTGGCTGCATGGCTCAAGACACTGGAAGCTACGCCGGGCCACATCGTTGCCATCACCCATCCATTTGTCATTCGTGCGGCGTTGACCCAGGTGTTGCAAAGCCCGTCGTTTAATCGGGTCGACGTCGAACCGCTGTCAGCTATCGAGTTGCGGTTCAATGGTTGCTGGCGTTTGCGTTTGTCGAGCGCTGACGTTGAGGGAGGGTATTAATGAAAAAACTGATGGTCATCGGCATCGGTGCCGGCAATCCCGACTACATCACGATGCAGGCCGTGAAGGCGCTGAACCTGGTTGATGTGTTTTTCCTGATGGACAAAGGCCAGAGCAAGGACAAGCTGATCGACCTGCGTCGCGAGATTTGCGAACGCTACATCAGCGAACACGTTTACCGCTTCGTTGAAGCGCATAGTCCGGAGCGTGAGCGCGGTGATGTGGACTACAAGGCCAGTGTGGAAGATCTGAACCTTGCCAAGCAGCTGACCTTCGAGCGGCTGATCAATGAGGAAATGTCCGACGGCCAGTGCGGCGGTTTCCTCGTGTGGGGCGATCCGGCGTTGTATGACAGCACCATCAGAATCCTGCAGGCGATTCTGGCGTCGGGCCGATGTGACTTCGAGTTTGAAGTGATCCCCGGCATCACCAGCGTTCAGGCGTTGGCGGCGCAGCACAAGGTGCCGCTGAACCGGATCGGTCGATCCATTGAAATCACTACCGGCAGGCGGTTGGCGGCCGGGCAGGTGAGTGATGCCGACAGCCTGGTGGTGATGCTGGACGCGGAAGACTCCTACCATCAGGTGGCGGATCAGGAGACAGAGATTTACTGGGGCGCTTACCTGGGGACGCCGGATGAAATCCTCATCAGCGGCAAGCTCAAGGACGTGGCGGATGAGATCGAGCGGGTGCGCAAGGCCGCGCGGTTGGCCAACGGGTGGATTATGGATACGTATCTTTTGCGTAAGCCTTGAGGTCAGGGGGGCACGGGCCTCAAATTCCCGTTTTGACCTCCCGTCCAAACCGCTCCCGATACACCGACGGCGGCACGCCGACCACGTTGCGAAACGCCACCCGGAAACTTTCCACCGAGCGATAGCCGCAATGTTCGGCAATCCGGTCGGTGTTCTGGCTCGTGCTTTCCAGCAACTCCCGAGCCCGCGCCAGGCGTTCATGTTGCAACCACGCTTTGGGCGGCATACCGGTCGCTTCTGTGAACCGACGCAGAAAAGTGCGCTCACTCATGGCCGCTTCGCTGGCCAGGTCGCGAACCTCCAGGGGTTCATGCAAGCGCTCACGAGCCCACTGCATCACGCGTGAAAGATCGCTGCGCGGCGTAGGACTGACCGGTGTCGGAATGAACTGCGCCTGGCCGCCGGTGCGTTGCGGTGACATCACCAGTCGCCGCGCCACCGAATTGGCCACTTGCGTACCGAAATCCCGCGCCACCAGGTGCAGGCAGGCATCGATACCGGCAGCGCTGCCCGCTGAGGTAATCAGTTGCCCCGAGTCGACGTAAAGTACGTCGGGGTCCACCAGAATGTTCGGGAATCGCTCGGCCAGTTCCGCGGTGTAGCGCCAATGCGTGGTAGCGCCGTGACCGTCGAGCAAACCGGTCGCCGCCAGCACGAACACACCGGAGCAGATCGACAGCAACCGCGCCCCGCGCGCATGGGCCTGACGCAGGGCCGCGAGCAACGTTTCGGGCACCGGGGCGCTGCGATCACGCCAGCCGGGAATGATGATGGTTCGGGCGTCGCGGAGCAGTTCCATGCCGCCATCGGCCAGCACCTGAATCCCGCCCATGGCGCGCATCGGGCCCTGGTCGACGGCGGCGATCCGGTGCTCGTACCAGGGGAAATCGAACTCCGGCCGTGCCAGGCCGAAGATCTCCACGGCGATGCCGAACTCGAATGTGCAGAGGCCATCGTAGGCCAGAATCGCGACCAATCCAGGGGTGGGCTGCATTTGGCGGAAAGTTCCCGGTGAGTGTCTTGTGCGCCACTTTAGCCGCTGGCGACTGGGGAATAAAGTCTTCTCACACCCACCGAGACACTGGAGTACGACCCATGACCAGCCTGGTCCGCAATGTTCCCGCCGCACCATCGGCCATTGCCCTGATGCATTTCAGCAACCGTCTGACCTTTGAAACCGACTGTTCCGACGTCTACAACAGTCAACAGGCGGGGGACGTGGATTTTGTCCTGGTGGACGTGCGCGGTCCGCAGGCGTTCGAGCGCGGACATGTGCCGGGCGCAATCAATTTGCCGGTGCGACTGCTGACCGCCGAAGGATTGGTGGGTTACGGTAAATCCACGCTGTTCGTGGTGTATTGCGCCGGGCCACACTGCAACGGTGCCAACAAGGCCGCGGTGAAACTGGCGGCGCTGGGTTACCCGGTCAAGGAAATGATCGGCGGGGTGACCGGGTGGCTGGATGAAGGACTTGAGTTGAGCGCACAGGTGCAACAGCCTGCGGTGACCGTCATCGGTTGCGAATGCTGAACTTCAGGCAACGCTGATCAAATGTGGCGAGGGAGCTTGCTCCCACTGGGTCGCGAAGCGGCCCCAGAAACTGCGACCCGATTCGTTCAGTCACTGCGCATTCGCAAGGACTGCGACCGCTTCGCAGCCGAGCGGGAGCAAGCTCCCTCGCCACAAAAGCACCTGCCGTAAACCTTCTGCCACTAAAGCACTTGCCACATTTACCACAAAGGCATCGGCCACCGAGTCAGCGGGCGCCTGAAGCCGCCCACCATTTGTCCAGCGTCGCCTGCAACCAGTCAAAAACGGCTGCATGGGCGGCGCTGTCCGGTTCTCCCCGCGGCAACGGCGACTCATCGGCAAAGTGCGCATTGAGCGTCGCCACCGATTCTGCATTCCACTCCGGATGAAACTGCAACCCCACCCGCGCAGGGCCTACCCGATACATCTGCTGCTCGCACTGATCGCTGCTGGCCAGCAACTGCGCGCCGGGTGGCAGGTCTATCGCATCTTCGTGCCACTCCAGCACTTTCAGCTCCTGGCCATCGGCGAACGTCACTGAGGTCCAGCCCGTTTCAGTCCGATCCATCCGCCGCACATTTCCGCCCAGACCCAGCGCCAATAACTGCGCTCCCAGGCATATCGCAAACACCGCAGCGCCTCGATCCAGGCAGCCCGCAAGCCACTGCCGTTCGGCCTCCAGCCACACCGGTCCGGCGTTGGACTCATAAGGCCCGCCCAACACAATCAGCGGTTGCGCACTCACGGGTGGTAACTGGCCTAGGTCTGCACGAAAGACATTCAACGGCAGTCCCCGCAACTCGGCCCACTCGGCAATCGCGCCCGGACCTTCAGCCGGGTGGTGCTGGATCAGGTTCAGCCCGCGCATTTCATTGTTCATTCAGCTCGCCTTTTTTATAAATATTTGTCGCCTATGCACAATTTGCACGCCGACAGCCGCTCTAGACTGCCCGCCACTTCGGTCTTCTCCAATAAAAAAGCTCTGACCGAAAGCTACCAATCGAACGCTGCCAATAAAAGCCTCCGCACACAGGAGTTATAAATGAAGAAGCTAGTGATGTTCGGTGCCCTGGCACTGTCGATGTTGTCCCTGACCGCCGTGGCCGAAGACGCCAAGCCGATCCGCATCGGTATCGAAGCCGGTTACCCGCCATTCTCGATGAAGACCCCTGATGGCAAACTCACCGGTTTCGACGTCGATATCGGCGACGCGCTGTGCGAGCAGATGAAAGCGAAGTGTGTCTGGGTCGAGCAAGAGTTCGACGGCCTGATCCCGGCCCTGAAGGTCAAGAAAATCGACGCGATCCTGTCGTCCATGACCATCACCGACGACCGTAAGAAAAACGTCGATTTCACCATCAAGTACTACCACACCCCGGCGCGCTTCGTGATGAAGGAAGGCTCCGACGTCAAAGACCCGTTGACCGAACTCAAGGGCAAGAAAGTCGGTGTGCTGCGCGCCAGTACCCACGACCGCTTCGCCACTGAAGTGCTGCAACCGGCCGGCATTATCCTGGTGCGTTACGGCTCCCAGCAGGAAGCCAACCTGGACATGGTCTCCGGCCGCCTCGACGCGATGCTGGCCGACTCGGTCAACCTCGACGACGGTTTCCTGAAAACCGATGCCGGGAAAGGCTTCGCGTTTGTTGGTCCGACCTATGAAGACGCCAAGTACTTCGGCGGCGGTGCCGGCATTGCGGTGCGCAAGGGTGATAAAGAGCTGGCGGACAAATTCAACACCGCCATCACTGAAATCCGCGCTAACGGCAAGTACAAGCAAGTGCAGGACAAGTATTTTGACTTTGACGTATACGGTCATTAATACGCTGTAAAAAAGTGGCCTCCGTTGACGCGGTGGCCGCTTTTTTTATGCTGTCATTTCTATGAAATGAGAACCCTGTGGGAGCGAGCCTGCTCGCGATAGCGACCTGTCAGTCGACATTAATGTTGAATGTCAGTCCGCTATCGCGAGCAGGCTCGCTCCCACAGGGGACCTCACTGTTTTGATATTCAGGAGTTCTCCCATGCAACGCATTGACCATCCACTGCCCTGGAGCCACCTGGGCACCGAACGCTCCCTCAGCGTGTTTCGTTATGGCGCCGGCACCCGCAAGGTTTACATCCAGGCCAGCTTGCACGCGGATGAATTGCCAGGGATGCGCACGGCCTGGGAACTGAAGAAACGCCTGGCAGAACTGGAAACCCAGGGCCAGTTGCAAGGCGTGATCGAACTGGTGCCGGTGGCCAATCCCATCGGTCTGGACCAGCACCTGCAAGGCAGCCACATGGGCCGTTTCGAACTTGGCAGCGGCAAGAACTTCAACCGCTCGTTCGTCGAGTTGAGCGCGCCAGTGGGCGAATTGATCGGCGACCGGTTGGGTGCCGATGCAAGCGCCAATATCGCGTTGATTCGTCAGACCATGGGCCAGGTGCTCGAGGATTTGCCTGCACCCAAATCGCAACTGGAAGCCATGCACCGTTTGCTGTTGCGCCACGCCTGCGACGCCGACATCACCCTCGACCTGCATTGCGATTTCGAAGCGGCCATTCATATTTATGCACTGCCGCAACACTGGCCGCAGTGGCAGCCACTGGCGGCTCGCTTGAAGGCGGGCGTGGCGTTGCTGTGTGAAGATTCTGGCGGCAGTTCATTCGACGAATCCTGCTCCTCGCCGTGGTTGCGACTGGCCAGGGCGTTTCCCGAGGCGGCGATTCCGCCGGCCAACCTGGCGACAACGCTGGAGCTGGGCAGCATGGGCGATACCCGCGTCGATCAGGCCCAAGCCAATTGCGAGGCTATTCTCGGGTTCCTCGCCGAACAGGGTTTCATCAAAGGCACCTGGCCAGCGGCACCGAGTGAATGTTGTGAAGGCATGCCGTTCGAAGGCACGGAGTATCTGTTTGCGCCCCATCATGGCGTGGTCAGTTTCCTGCGCGATGCGGGTGAATGGGTGGAGCAGGGGGATGCGTTGTTTGAAGTGGTTGATCCGTTGAACGACCGGGTCACTACGGTGCGCGCCGGGACCAGCGGGGTGTTGTTTGCGATTGATCGTGGGCGCTATACGCAACCCGGGACGTGGCAGGCGAAGGTGGCGGGGCGTGAGCCGATTCGGGCCGGGAAGTTGATCAACGACTGACCGCAAGTTTTTTAGTGCTCTATCGAGCCTCTTCGCGAGCAAGCCCCCACATTTGAAACGCCTTCCCCTGTGGGAGCGGGCTTGCTCGCGAAGAGGCCATGCGGGGCAGCGAAAATCCCTCGACCGGCTTCACAATGTTAGGCTCTGCCCCGAATCCTGCGCTTTGTGAAGGAAGGTTTATGTTGAAGGTTCTCGCTCTGCTGACACTCCTGGCGTCCGCCGCCGTCCACGCTCAAACCCCGCTGCACACTGATCTGCCGCTCAAGTACCTGGCGCAAGCCAACCCCGAATCGGTCAATCAGCCTCTGGTTATTTTTCTCCACGGCTACGGCAGTAACGAACAGGACCTGTTCGGCATCAAGGATGAATTGCCTGCCCAATACAACTTCCTGTCGGTGCGGGCTCCGATGGTGATGGAAGAGGGCAGTTATCAATGGTTTCGCAAGAAAGGCGAAGGTGCCTACAACGGCGAGACGGATGATCTGAAGGCCAGCGGCCAGGTGTTGCTGGATTTCATCTCACAGGCTGCGAAGAAATATCACACAGAACCGAACAAGGTTTTCCTGGTGGGCTTCAGTCAGGGCGCGATCATGTCCTACGAGGTCGCGCTACGTCATCCCGAGGCGGTGGGCGGGATTGCCGCGTTGAGCGGGCGGATTCTGCCGGTGCTCAAGTCAGCGCTCAAACCGGATGAAAAACGCCAGAAACTGGCGATTTTCATCGGGCATGGCACGGCGGACAAACGCCTTCCCTTCAACGACGGCACTGAAGCGGACAGCCTGTTGCAGAGCCTGTCACTCAAACCCGAGTTCCATGCCTACCCGGGTGTCGGGCACAGCATCAGTGCCACCGAGATGCAGGACTTGAGCGCCTGGTTGCAGCGGCTCAACCCTTGAGCCTTACTTGCCGCTGACGATCTGTTTGACCAGCGCTTCGTGGCCGGCATTGTCGCTGAGGCGGGAAATCACCTGAACCAGCGCCATGCGCGTGCCCGAGGCAGCCATCAGCGTGGTATCGAGGGTTTTGCCGCCGCCCTGGGTGGCGATGCTGTCGATCTGTCGCAGCCCCAGGCCGGTGCCTTTCTGAGTGATGCTTTTTTCGCTGAGCTTGGTGAAATCCGGCAGTGCCTTGGCTTGCTCGGTGGCGAAGTCGGACGCCGTGGCGTCGAGGAACTCACCGTCGTTGTCCTTGGCATTGACGCCACCGGGGATGGTGTTTTCAGCAGCGATCACCACGGTTTTCGTGGTTTCGTTGGTGTACATGGTGCCACTCGCGCCGGTCGAGCTCGGTGGCAGAGGGTTGGCGATGAAGCCCTTGGGCAGGGTGAAGGTGAATTTATTGCCCAGCATCGAGACTTTCTGCGTCGACGCCGCCTCTTTGGCCACGACCTTGGCAGCCTGCGCGTTCAAAGCCCCCAGGCTGGCAACCGCCAGCAGCAGGACAACGGCTTTTTTACTCAACAGTGACATTCAAAATCTCCAGGGTGGTCTCGCGGTGGGGGGCGATCATCCCATGGAGGTCGTGAAGCATTCCAGCGTGGGCTAACGGACGGTCGGGTAAACCGCTTTTGAATGTAGCCAGTGTCCCCGTAGTGAGAGCCGAGCCCTCACCACGGGAACGAGTATCGCAAACGGCTTACTGCGCCTGATTCTGCGGAAACAGATTGCGGCGGGTTTCTTCGTCGAACTCGGCCTTCAACACCAGTTTCTCTTTAAGACCCTGGGCACGCTGCGCTGCCGGACGGGCGCTGATTTCATCGAACAGACGCTTGACGTTCGGGTACGCCGCCAGGCCATTCTCGCCGAGGATGTACGGCGCATAACCGGCCCAGCCCCAGAGCGCCATGTCGGCGATGCTGTAGGTGTCGCCTGCCAGATAGGGATGATCGGCCAGGCGCTGGTCGAGCACGCGGTAATGGCGTTCGACTTCCTTGAGATAGCGGTTTTTCGCGTAAGCCAGGTCTTCCGGTGCGTGATGCAGGAAATGCACAGCCTGGCCGGAGAACGGCGACAGGCCGGTGGCGATGAACATCAGCCACGACAGCAGTTCGGCTTGCCCGGTGATCGAGGTCGGCAGGAAGCGTTGATGTTTTTGCGCGAGGTGCAGCAGGATTGCCTGGGAGTCGAAGACGGTAGCGTCGCCATCGACCAAGGCTGGCACCTTGGCGTTCGGGTTGATCGCCAGGAACGCTGGCTGATGTTGCTCGCCCTTGAAGGTGTCGACGCCGATCAATTCGTACGGCGTTTGCAGCTCTTCGAGCAGCAGGGCAACTTTCATCGGGTTGGGCGAAGGGTGGAAAAAGAACTTCATGGTGTAGGCCTCAGTCAGTGATGGGTAAGTAACTGAGGCTGATGGTCGGCTAAACCCGTTCGATTGACGTACGAGGTTGTTGTTCTATTCGTTCGAAATAGTTGAACGAGTTGTCGGTGTATTCACGGGTTTGGCCAACAGGCGTTTGGTGACGCCGAGCATGGCCACGGAGACCGCGACACCGACGCCGAACCCGCTCAGGCCCATGACGGGCAACGTCAGTGCTAGGACGAGGCAGAACGCTGCGAATGAATACATGCCCGTCGCTGTGGCTCGCAACAAGGCCGCAGTAAAGGCTGGCCCGCGGGTTTGCTGGGAAAACACTGCCATCACGCTGCCCAATACCGGGAACACCGCGAGCAAGCCGCTCCAGCGTTCGCCGACGGTGCTCGCCAGTAAGGTCACGGCGAGGGTGAGCAGGGCGCCAGCGATCATGCGCAGCAACAATTTATCGGACTTGGGTGCGGAGCCTGAAACGATGGGCTGTACGGTCGGGAACAGATACGGCGCCGCCAGCAGCGCAGTCGCGGCGGCGATGACGGAGAACGTGAGGGACGGCGGGATCACCGATAGCACAACGGCTGCCGTCGCCCAGACCAGCAGCGAAACGGTCAGTGCCCATGGCCATCCAGTCCGTTGTGCGACCTGGGCGTAGGTGACGCAGAAGGCGATCATCGCAAACATCGCGGATAACGCGGCGCTGGCCGATTGCGCGGCAAACACTTCGCCTTGCTCGATGGCGAGGAAAAACAGAATCGGCCCGACCACCACCGGCAACCCCGACAGCCAACCGGCGACGCTCGGACCCCAGCGTTTGCCCGCGAGGGAGATCAGCAAGAGAAACCCGGGAATGACCAGCAGTTTGAGCAGCAGCACGCTTGCGCCTCCGACCTGTGTGAGGGGCAACGTTAGCATTGTGGGTGGCGGATTGCTCTATGGATATCGATGTTTTGTATACAAAGCGTCAGGTTTCAAAAGATCACCTTCCCTACGGGTTTTGCCTGTACATCAGTTCGAGTGAAACGTCTAAGCTGCCCCTCCCGTCTGTTTTCTGGAATAAGTGCGTGAAATTCAGTTTGCCCAAAGTCGCCACTGCGCCATTTTGCCCGCCGGAAGTGGCGGGCAGCGTTGCCGTTGACCCTCGCGCGTCATTCTTCAAGCGTGTCCTGCGTTTCGCCGGTCCGGGTTTGCTGGTGTCCATCGGCTACATGGACCCGGGTAACTGGGCCACCGCCATCGAGGCCGGTTCGCGGTTTGGCTACAGCCTGTTGTTCGTGGTGCTGCTGGCCAGTCTGGCGGGCATGGTGGTGCAGTGTTTGTGCTCGCGCCTGGGCATTGCCACCGGGCGGGACCTGGCGCAGTTGTCCCGCGAACGCTACAGCACGCGCACCGCGCGCACCCAATGGTTACTGGCGGAAATCTCGATCATCGCCACCGACCTTGCCGAAGTACTCGGCTGTGCGTTGGCATTCCATCTGTTGCTGGGTTGCTCGCTGACCTTCGGCATCGCCCTCACGGCGTTCGACACGCTGTTGGTGCTGGCCCTGCAGAATCGGGGCTTCCGCCGACTGGAAGCGATCATGCTGGTGCTGGTGAGCACCATCGGTGTGTGTTTCTTCGTTGAGTTGCTGTTGATCAAGCCTTACTGGCCAGACGTCGCACGGGGATTCACGCCGTCGTTGTCCGCCATCGGCGATGCTGCGCCGCTGTACCTGGCCATCGGGATTCTCGGGGCCACGGTGATGCCGCATAACCTGTACCTGCACACCTCGATCGTACAGACCCGGATGATCGGCAAGGACCTGGCCAGCAAGCAGGACGCCGTGAAGCTGGCGCGTATCGACACCATCGGCTCCCTGGCACTGGCGTTGCTGGTCAACGCCGCGATCCTGATTCTCGCGGCGGCGGCATTCCACAAGACCGGGCACACCGACGTGGTGGACATCCAGGACGCCTATCACCTGCTTGATCCACTGGTGGGCGGGGCGTTGGCCAGCGTGTTGTTTGGCGTTGCGTTGCTGGCGTCCGGTCAGAGTTCGACGTTCACCGGCACCATCGCGGGGCAGGTGATCATGGAGGGTTACCTGAACCTGCGGATCCCCTGCTGGCAACGGCGGTTGATTACACGAGGGCTGGCGCTGATCCCGGCGTTTATCGGCGTGTGGCTGATGGGGGACGATGCGATTGGCAAGCTGCTGGTGCTGAGCCAGGTGGTGTTGAGTTTGCAGCTGCCGTTTGCGCTTTATCCGCTGATCCGGATGACCAACGACCAGAAATTGATGGGGCCGTTTGTGAACCGGCTGCCGACGCGGGTGTTGGCGTGGGGATTGTTTGTGGTGATCAGTGGGGCGAATAGCTGGTTGATTCTGCAGTTTTTGGCGTGACTGTCAGGGCTTCATCGCAGTCTTCCTCAGGCAAAAGGACCCCGGTGCGTCTGATGTCTGCCAGCCCTTTGTGGCGAGGGAGCTTGCTCGCGCCGGGTTGCGAAGCAGCCCTGAAATCTCGGCAACTGTCGAAGATTTTGGGAGCGCTGCGCACTCCAGCGGGAGCAAGCCCCCTCGCCACAAAAGCTAGCCCTGCAGAAACACCGGGGGTGTTGCCGGACGGCAGCGGATCTTCGTGGGTCCCCGCGCCGTCCGTTGAACGCGTTACGCTCGTTCGAGTGCCAGCGCCACGCCCTGACCGCCACCGATGCACAGGGTGGCAAGGCCTTTCTTGGCGTCACGCTTGATCATTTCGTGCAGCAGGGTCACCAGCACGCGGCAACCTGACGCACCAATCGGGTGGCCCAGCGCAATGGCACCGCCGTTGACGTTGACCTTGTTCAAGTCCCATTCCAGGTCCTTGGCCACCGCCAGGGATTGCGCGGCGAAGGCTTCGTTGGCTTCAACCAGCTCAAGCTGGTCGATGGTCCAGCCGGCCTTGTCCAGGCAACGGCGAGTGGCCGACACCGGACCGATGCCCATGATCGCCGGGTCCACGCCCGCGTTGGCGTAAGCGGCGATTTTTGCCAGCACCGGCAAACCCAGGGCCTTGGCTTTTTCCGCGCTCATCAGGATCACGGCGGCGGCGCCATCGTTCAGGGACGAAGCGTTACCGGCGGTCACCGAACCGTCCTTCTTGAAGGCAGCTTTCAGTTTGCCCAGGGATTCGGCGGTGGTGCCGGCCCGTGGCTGCTCGTCGGTGGCGAAGGACAGTGGGTCGCCCTTGCGCTGCGGAATCAGGATCGGCGTGATCTCATCGGCAAAACGCCCGGCTTCGATAGCGGCCACGGCTTTCTGTTGCGAGGCCGCCGCGAAGGCGTCCTGTTGTTCGCGGGTCAGGTTGTACTTGTCTGCCAGGTTCTCGGCGGTGATGCCCATGTGGTAATCGTTGAACGCATCCCACAGGCCGTCGCTGATCATGGTGTCGACGATTTGCGCGTGACCCATGCGCAGGCCGGTGCGCGCCCCGGGCATGACGTAGTTGGACAGGCTCATGTTTTCCTGACCGCCCGCGATGATCACGTCGGCGTCGCCGCAGCGAATCGCCTGGGCGCCCAGGTGCAGTGCCTTGAGACCCGAGCCGCAGACCTTGTTCAGGGTCATCGCCGGTACAGCGAACGGCAGGCCGGCCTTGATCGACGCCTGGCGCGCAGGGTTTTGCCCGGCGCCGGCGGTCAGCACCTGGCCCATGATCACTTCATCGACTTCAGCAGGGTCCAGACCGGTTTGCGCCAGCAACTGACGGATCACCGCGGCGCCGAGGTCAACGGCGGACACATTGGCCAGCGAACCCTGGAAACTGCCGATGGCGGTACGGGTGGCGGCAACAATGACGACTTCTTGCATGGAATGATTCCTCACTGGTCAGCGAACTGCATTTCCGGAACGTGATCAGGCACGATCAGTTTACCGGCGGTCTTGGCGACGATTTCCTCGACGCTTACACCCGGCGCCCGTTCCTTGAGAATGAACGCGCCGTTTTCGATTTCAAGATACGCCAGGTCAGTCAGGACGCGCTTGATGCAACCGGCACCGGTCAGCGGCAGGCTGCATTGGGACAAGAGCTTGGACTCACCGTCCTTGGACGCATGGGTCATGATAACGATGATGTTGTCTGCGCCGGCCACCAGGTCCATGGCGCCGCCCATGCCCTTGACCAGCTTGCCAGGGATCATCCACGAGGCGATGTTGCCTTGCACGTCGACTTCAAAGGCGCCCAGCACGGTCAGGTCGACATGACCACCGCGGATCATCGCGAAGGACTCGGCCGAGGAAAAGATCGACGCACCGATCCGCGCGGTCACGGTTTGTTTGCCGGCGTTGATCATGTCGGCGTCGATGGTTTCTTCAGTGGGGAAGGGACCCATGCCGAGCAGGCCGTTCTCCGACTGCAGCATGACTTCCATGCCTTCAGGAATGTAGTTGGCGACCAGGGTCGGAATGCCGATGCCCAGGTTCACGTAGAAGCCGTCCTGCATTTCGCGGGCGACGCGTTGAGCCATTTGTTCGCGGGAAAGTGCCATTGTTGTTATTCCTTCATTCGGTCCGGGGGCAGGGGATCACTTACGCACGGTGCGCTGTTCGATGCGCTTCTCGAACGTGCCGCAAATGACCCGGTCGACGTAGATGCCAGGGGTGTGGATCTGCGACGGTTCCAGCTCGCCGGGTTCAACGATTTCTTCGACTTCGACCACGGTGATCTTGCCGGCGGTGGCCGCCAGCGGGTTGAAGTTCTGGGCGGTGTGGCGATAGATGACGTTGCCGAAATGGTCGGCTTTCCAGCCTTTGACGATGGCGAAGTCACCGGTGATGGATTCTTCCATCAGGTACTTGCGACCGTGGAACTCGCGCACTTCCTTGCCTTCGGCAACAGGTGTGCCGACACCGGTGGCGGTGAAGAAGGCCGGGATGCCGGCGCCGCCCGCGCGCATTTTTTCGGCGAGGGTGCCTTGGGGGGTCAGGACGACTTCGATTTCGCCTTTGAGCAGTTGGTCTTCGAACAGTTTGTTCTCACCGACGTAGGAGGCCACTACTTTGCGGATCTGCCGGTCTTCCAGCAGGACACCGAGACCGAAACCGTCGACGCCGCAGTTGTTGGAGACCACGGTGAGGTCACGGGTGCCTTTGCGCTTGATCTCGGCGATCAGGTTTTCCGGAATGCCGCAGAGGCCAAAGCCACCCGCGATCACGGTCATGCCGTCTTCAAGACCTGCCAGAGCTTCCTCGTAGGAACTCACGCGCTTGTCGAAACCTGCCATATGCACCTCTTTTATTCTTTGTGGGCGGCTGGCTAGCCGTATGGGATGAAGTGTCTCGCTCGATGATTTATTTGTTAAGTTGATTTTTAAGGTTGATTGATAGATAAAACTCACCAATCCGTAGGAGCTGCCGGAGGCTTCGATCTTTTGATCTTCAGCGATTTCAGCATCGCCCAGTAAAAATCAAAAGATCGCAGCCTTCGGCAGCTCCTACAATACCTCGGAGATACCGCAGATGACCGTTAAGCAGATCCGCGCCTTTCTGGCCGTGGCCCAGAGCCTGAGCTTTGCCGTGGCCTGCGAGCGGTTGCACCTGTCGCAATCGGCCCTGAGCCTGACCATCAAGGCGCTGGAGGAGGGCCTGGGCGGACGGCTGTTTACGCGTAACACGCGCAATGTGGCGCTGACCGCTGAAGGTGAGTCGCTGGTGCCGTTGGCCCGTCGATTGATCGCCGACTGGGACAACGCCGAAGATGAGCTGCGCCAGCGTTTTACCCTGCAACGCGGACGGGTGACGCTGGCGGCGATGCCGTCGTTTGCCGGCAACCTGTTGCCGCCCATCCTCAAGACGTTTCGTGCGCGCTATCCGAAGGTCAACGTCACGGTGAATGATGTGATCAACGAACAGGTGCTGGAGATGGTGCGTGATCGGCAGGTCGAGCTGGGTGTGGCATTTGAGCCGACGCAGAGTTCGTCGCTGGCGTTCACGCCGCTGTACATCGACCGTTTCGTTGCGGTGGTGCCGTTTGATTCCGCGTTTGCTGAACGGGACGATATCGACTGGCAGACGTTGCTTGAACAACCGTTCATTACCTTGCAGCGACCGTCCACGGTACGGGTGATGCTGGAAGAGCACTTGCAGGCGCGAGGGATGAAGTTGCCGGTGGAGTTCGAAAGCCATCAGTTGGCGACGGTCGGAAGAATGGTTGCCAGCGGGCTTGGGGTGAGTGCGGTGCCGGCGTTGTGTGCCGGACAGATGCGCGAGTTGGGCGCGCGGTGCATCACGTTACGCGACCCGGTCGTGGAAAGGGCGATTGGTGTGTTGACCAAACCGGGGATTGAATTATCGGCGGCGGCGCAGGCGTTGTTCGATATTTTGAAGGAGGAAAACCTGGGCCAACGCGGTTCCATGGACTGATCACTGTCCACCTGATGTGGGAGCCAGCCAGCCTGCTGGCGATAGCGGTATGCCAGTGACCGTGAATGCTGGATGTGCTGACCCAATCGCCAGCAGGCTGGCTCCCACAAGGGGTAGTGGCGTCAGGTGGAGAGGCGTTGAGCCAGCAGCGGCAACAGCTGTTCGCAGGAGGCTTCAATCTTCAGGTCCAGGAGATCGTCCGCCCGTGTCTTCCCCAGGTTGATTGCCAGCAACGGCTTGCCCTGATCCGCCACTGCCCGGCACAAACGAAACGCCGAATACGCCATCAACGACGACCCGACCACCAGCAGGCCCGCGGCTTTCTCGACCGCCGCCATCGCTTTGGCTGCCGTCTGTTGCGCCACGTTCTCGCCAAAAAACACCACATCCGGTTTCATCCGTTCACCGGCGCAATGCGGGCATTGCGGCACCTGGAAGCGCGCCTCGAACGCCGAATCGAGCAAGGTATCGCCATCCGGCGCCTGTACCGCGTCGACACCGGCCAGGTAAGGGTTCTGCGCTTCCATCAACTGCTGGATCGAGTCGCGTTCGCTGCGTTGCCCGCAATCCAGACACAACACCCGGTGCAGGCTGCCATGCAGTTCAATCACCTCGTGACTGCCGGCCTGATCGTGCAAGGTGTCGACATTCTGGGTAATCAATCCGCCGATCCGCCGAGTGCTTTGCAGACTGGCCAACGCCTCGTGCGCCACATTTGGTTGTGCCAGGCGCACCCGCGGCCAGCCGAGCATCGCCCGCGCCCAATAGCGGCGCCGGGATTCCGGGGCGGAGAGAAATTCCTGATACATCATCGGCTGCCGGCCACGCCGTATGCCCTGATTGTCGCGGTAGTCCGGAATGCCCGACGGGGTGCTGATGCCGGCACCGGTCAGGACCACAAACGGTTGGTCGGCCATGAGCTGCTGGAGCCGGTCGAGTTGTTCGCGGGTACGGCTGTCGAGCATGTTCAACACTCCGATGGGGCCTGCAGGCGCTGCCGAAGGCTGCGATTTTTTGACTTTCAGCGATTTCAGCATCGACCAATAAAATCCAAAGATCGCAGCCTTCGGCAGCTCCTACAGTAATCGGTTCGCAGTCCGCGGTCACCGGTGCTTATTTACGCGCTTCCAGAATCAGGTTGAACGGCGTTTCCGTGGCTCGACGGAATGTCTTGAATCCGGCCTCGGTAAACACTTTGCGCAGTCGCGCCTCACCCGCCTGGGCGCCGAGCCCGAGCCCGACCTCCTGGGACAGGGAGTTCGGCGTACAGATGAAGGTCGAAGCCGCGTAGAACAACCGGCCGACCGGGGTGACGTTGTCGTCGAGCTTGTCATTGGCGAACGGTTCCACCAGCAGCACCGTACCGTCGGGTTTCAGCGAATCATAAGCGTGCCGGGCTGCACCCACCGGATCGCCCATATCGTGCAGGCAGTCGAAATAGCAGACCAGGTCGTAGTCATCACCCGGATAGCTTTTCGCCGTGCCCTGGAAGAACCGCGCCCGGCCGGCCACGCCGCCTTCTTCAGCACGCTGGGTGGCGACGGTGACGGACGGGGCGTGGTAATCGAAGCCGACGAACCGCGAATCCGGAAACGCCTGGGCCATGATCACCGTCGAGGCACCATGGCCGCAGCCGATGTCGGCGACTTTGGCGCCCGCTTCGAGTTTGGCGACGACGCCGTCTAGGGCCGGTAGCCATTCGGTGATCAAGTGCGCTTTGTAGCCGGGGCGGAAGAATCGCTCTGTGCCGCTGAACATGCACGGATGGTGATCGCCCCAGGCCAGGGCCCCGTTGCCGCGCATGGCGTTGACCAGTTTGTCCTTGTCATGGAAAAACGACGCGACCACCCCGACACCACCGGCGATGTAGACCGGCGAATCTTCGATGGCCAGGGCCAGGGCTTGTTCTTCGGGCAGACGGAACAGGCCGTCACTGTGTTCCATATAGCCGGAAGCGGCGTGGGCGCTGAGCCATTCGCGCAGCAGACGGGGGTTGCAGCCGGTCTTGTCGGCAAGTGCTTCAGGGGTGATTGGCTGGCTGTCGGCCATGGCCCGGTACAGGCCGAGCTCTTCGCCGAGGATGACGTTGGCGAGCATGGCCGCACCGCCCATGTCGTTCACCAGTTTGCCCATGAAATCGTTGAGTCTGGCCTCGTCCATCATGTGTGCTCCTTCAGCAGGATCACGGTCCAGAGGCATTGTTTTCGAGGCGTTCAGCTCTGGGCGGTGGTCGTGGGAATGAACAGGACAATAACCGCGTCCTGGGTGCTCTAAGTTTAGTCCGGTGGTTGTGGGCCGCCGGCCGCAGCGACGAAAGCCCATCCTCCAGACACCCCCAATCCCCTGTGGGAACCCGCAGGGGATTGGGGGTGTGTATCTCACTGTATCTAAACACCACCCCGACACATTCCAGTTCATTCCCCGCCACTGCCGAACACAGCCCAGATACAAACCTGCGATGAACTGCATAGGCCGCTTGGCGCCCTATACACCGTGAAGGGGACAACAATGACCATGCTTCTGCCTGAAACCGACCTGAATTCCACCCCCGTCGATCGCCTGCGCGTCGACCAATACACCAACGGCCTCATCGGCCCGAGCCAGCCGATGCTCGGCCCATTGGCCGACGGTGGCACCCTGATCACCGGCACGCCGCCGGGCTGTTGGGGGCCGATGATTACGCCAGCCTTCGAGGGCGGCCATGAAGTCACTCAACCGGTGGCCATCGCCGGTGCCGAAATCGGCGATGCCGTGGCGATCAAGATCAAAAGCCTGCGCGTCACGTCGCTGGCCACCTCGTCCGGGGTGATGAGTTTTGTCGAAGGCCGATACAACGGCGACCCGTTCGTTTCGAAATTCTGCAGCAAATGCGGCACCGAACACCCGGCCAGTCACGTCGAAGGCATCGGCGAGGATTCGATTCGCTGCAACAACTGTGGCGCCGAGGTCAGCGCGTTCCGTTTCAGCCACGGTTACGTGATCGTGTTCGATGCGCAGAACCAGGTCAGCCTGACCGTCAATCAGGACATCGCCAATCAACTGGCCGGCAACGCCTCCGAAATGTCGGCGCTGCCGGAATTCGCCGCCCAGCATTCGATCCTGTCCCTGGCCCGCGCTGACATTCCCGGCGTCGCCGCGCACATGCGGCCGTTCCTCGGCAACATCGGCACCACGCCGTCGCGGGACTTGCCGGACTCGCACAACTGCGCCGATTTCGGCCAGTACCTGATCGGCGCGCCGCACCGTTTCGGCATGACCCGCGAAGAACTGCACGCGGCCAAGACCGACGGTCACATGGACACCAACTCGATCCGCGAAGGCTGCGTGCTGATCTGCCCGGTGAAAGTCCCGGGTGCCGGCGTGTACATGGGCGACATGCATGCCCAGCAGGGCAACGGCGAAATCGCCGGGCACGCCACCGACTGCTCCGGGGAAACCGAAGTGCAGGTCGAAGTGATCAAGAACCTGACCCTGGAAGGGCCGATCCTCCTGCAGAACCTCGACGATCTGCCGCCGATGGCCCGGCCGATGAATGCCCGGCAGCGGCAGAAAGTCCGTGAGCTGGGCGAGCGCTGGGGTCAGCATGACATCGAAGAGAGCGGCCCGATCACCTTCATCGGCAGTGGCGAAAACCTTAACGTGGCGGTGGAAAACGGCCTGAAACGCGCCGCCTCGGTTACCGGCCTGCCGTATGACGAAGTACTCAACCGCGCGACCATCACCGGTTCCATCGACATCAGCCGCTTGCCGGGCACTGTGCGCGTGACGTTCCTGTGCCCGATGCCGGTGCTGGATCGCATGGGCATTGGCCATCTGGTTCGCGAGAAATACGACCTGGCGTAACGCCACCGGCGGGTCTGTACCGAAGTGTGTACAGACCCGCCGGCGATACAACCGCTGCGATTTTCTGCCGGAACGGAACACAGGCCCGATACACCGCTTCGGTTAACTGTGATTCTGTTCTGGCAACCCCTGAGATCGACATCATGCAGACTTCCCTCACATCAACGAAGGCCACCGTCGGACTTGGCCTGCGTCGCGGTTTAATGAAGGACCTCCAGGCCGCCCCGGTGGGCGATTTCGACTTCCTGGAAGTCGCGCCGGAGAACTGGATCGGCATCGGCGGCGCCCATGGCGCGGCGTTGCGCGCCCTGGCCGAGCGGTATCCGCTGTCCTGCCACGGTCTGTCACTGTCACTGGGCGGGCCGGCGCCGCTGGACGTCGGGTTTTTGCAGGAAGTCCGGGGTTTTCTTGATCAATACAACGTGCCGCTGTACAGCGAACACCTGAGCTACTGCAGCGATGACGGCCACCTTTACGACCTGTTGCCGCTGCCCTTTACCGAAGAAGCGGTGCATCACGTCGCCGCGCGCATTCGCCAGTCCCAGGACATCCTCGGTCGGCGCCTGGCGGTGGAAAATGTCTCTTACTACGCCGCGCCACAGCAAGACATGGACGAGCTGACGTTCACCAATGCGGTGCTGCGCGAAGCCGATTGCGACCTGTTGCTGGACGTCAACAATGTGTACGTCAACTCGATCAACCACGGTTTCGATCCGCAGACCTTTCTGGCCGGCATCGATTCGGGGCGGGTGGTGGCGATGCACATAGCCGGGCATTTCGATGAGTCCGATACCTTGAAAATCGACACCCATGGCGCCTCGGTGAAGCCAGTGGTCTGGTCGTTGCTGGCCGAGGCCTATGCCCGGTTCGGCGCGCAACCGACGTTGCTGGAGCGGGATTTCAATTTCCCTGCGTTCTCTGAATTGGTCGCCGAATTGCGAACCATCCGCAGCTTGCAGGCCAAGGGGATGAACCGTGGATAAACCCACCCTGTTTCAACAGCAGAACACCCTGGGTCTTTACCTGCGCGACCCGGAACACTGCGCGCCACCGGCCGGGATGGATGTGGCGCGGGCGCAGGTTTACCGCGACTTGATTTTCAACAACCTGTCGATGCTGCTCAGCGGCACTTTTCCGGTGTTGATCAAGATTCTGGGTGATGAGCACTGGCGTTCGCTGATGCGGATCTTCCTGCGGGACTACCGCGCGCACACGCCGAAATTCGGTGAGATCGCCCAGGAATTCGTCGAGTTTCTCGCCGCACAGCCGCCGGCGTTGAACGACGGGCCGTGGCCGCCTTTCATGGTGGAGCTGGCGCATTACGAGTGGGTCGAGATGGCGTTGCAGCAGTCCGAGGCCGAGCCGTTACCGGCGAGCGACGCCGGGGCGCTGCTGGATCGACCGTTGCGGATTTCGCCGCTGGCCTGGCCGTTGGCGTATGCCTGGCCGGTGCATTTGGTCGGACCGGATTATCAACCGGACGCTGTACCGGCCGAGCCGACGTTGCTGCTGGTGCGGCGGGTTGAGGACTGGAGTGTGAAGTTTTCCGCGCTTAGCCCCTTGGCGTGGCGGTTGTTGCAGCGCATTGGAGAGTTTCCCGTACTGAACGGGCGCGCGCAGCTGGAGGGATTGGCCGTCGAGGCAGGAACCACCGGATCGCAGGACTTCATCGACAGCGGGACGGCGTTGTTGCGGCAGATGCAGGGAGAAGGGGTGGTTGGCGTAATTGCCTGACCAAACACAATCCTCCAAGCACCCGATAACCCTGTGGGAGGGGGCAGGCCCGCTCCCACAGGGAATGGGGGATGCCCGTTATTTACTGGGCCGAAAAGAAATACCGCGTCAGGTGAAAGAAGATCGGCGCCGCGAAGCAGATCGAGTCCATCCGGTCGAGCATGCCGCCGTGGCCCTTGATCATGGTGCCCCAATCCTTGGCGCTGAGGCTGCGCTTGATCGCCGACATCACCAGCCCGCCGAGGAAACCCATCACCACGATGACGAATGACATCATCAGCGACTGCCAGAAGCTGAACGGCGTCATCCAGAACATGCAGCCGCCAATCAGCGTGGCAGACAAACCGCCACCTACCAGGCCTTCCACGGTTTTCGACGGACTCACCAGCGGCGCAACCTTGTGCTTGCCGAAGAGCTTCCCGAACACGTACTGCAACACGTCACTCAACTGAACGACGAACACCAGATAGAACAGCAGCAACGCGTTCTGGCCCTGGAAACCTTCCAGGTCGAGCAACAACAGCGCAGGCGCGTGGCTGATGCAATAGATGCAAATCATCACGCCCCACTGGATCTTCGCGGTTCTTTCCAGAAAGCCTTCGGTGTCCTGGCTCAGCACCGCAATCGCCGGCAGCAGCAGGAAGGCGTACACCGGAATCAGCAGCGTGAACATCGAATACCAATGGGTTCCGATCAGCACGTATTGCAGCGGAATCAGGATGAAAAATGCCGAGAACAGTGCGTTGTGATCGCCCCGGGTGGTGGGTGTCAGGGTAATGAATTCCCGCAGCGCAAACAGCGAAATGAAGCCAAACAGGATGACCGTTGCGTTACCGCCCAACTGGTAGGAAACGAAGAAGATGATCACCATCCCCCACCAGGCATTCACGCGCTGGTTGAGGTTTTCGATGGTCGAGATCGAGCTTTCCGTTTTGGCCCGTCGGGCCAGCAGTCGGCCGATGAGCGAAGCCACGGCCAGCAGACAGGCGATCGCAAAAAAGAACCACAAGAACTTTGCTTCAAGACTCATTTCGACAGCCTCACAATGGCGTCACGCGCCCGCTCCAGGAACACCTGTTTTTCCTCGCCGGCAACCCTCTCCAGTGGATTGCCGATGCGGATCGTGCAGATAATCGGCAGCGGCACGTGTTTGCCTTTGGGCATGGAGCGATGCAGGTTTTCCAGGTAGATGGGCACCAGGTCGACATCGGGGAAGGCCTCGCTCAATCGATACAGGCCCGATTTGAACTCACCGGGCAATGCCTGGCTGGACCGGGTGCCTTCCGGAAAGATGATGATCGAATGGCCGGCGCGCACCACATCGAAAATCGGCTCCAGCACGTTCACACCGGGCGCCGGGTTACGTTCGATCAGGACCGCATTCAAGCCTTTCTGCGAGATGTACGACAGAAACCGGTTCTTTCCCCAGTAATCGGCGGCGGCCACCGGCTTCACATTCACCCGGGCTTCGGGGGGCAGGGCGGCGATGATGGCGAGGGTGTCCATGTGGCTGGTGTGATTGGCGAAATAGATGCGTTGGCGCGAAAGATCCGGCGGGCTTTCCCACCTCGCCGTGACGCCGATGAGAAAACGAAGCACCGAAATCAACGCATTACTGATCCACATGGGCGGCACCTTTGAGCTGCTTGGAAATGTCCAGCGTTCGCGTGACGCAGGTAGCAACGGAGCCGATGGCGATGATGGCCAGCGCAATCAACAGCACGTAATGACTGCCATAAACGCTCGCTTCGACAGCGTTCAGCAAAAGCCCCGCCGTCATCACCGCCATCCGGTGTTGCTTGGCCATCGGGCCGATGAAACTCTGCTTGAGACCGATCGAACCGCCAAACACCCTGACATACGCCGTCAGCGCCGCGGCCAGCGCGGCAAACCAGCCAAGGTCCGGATAGCCGATGGCATATCCCAGCCCGACAATCAGCAGGCTGTCGGCAATCCGGTCGGGGAATTCGTTGTAGAGGCTGCCGATGTCGGATTTCTTGCCGCCTTCAATCGCGACCATTCCGTCGAAGAGGTTGCACAGCAGGCGCAGCTGAATGCCGATTGCGCAGAGGATTGAGCCGGCAATGCCGTTATCGATGTTGAGCGCCACGATGCCAACGAGCGCGAAGGCGATGCTGGCCACGGAGATCTGATTGGGGGAGAGGTCTCTTTTCACCAACGTGTCGGTGATGCGTTTGGCCCATCCCGCAGAACGCGTCTTGATGGGTCTTCTGTTTTCATCCATTAGCCAATGTCCATATCAATGATGAGGTACTGCCGAGTACAGCACAGCGGCGATTCACCGACTGCGCCCGACAATATAAAGGCTTTCCTTCGCCCTTGTGTCTGTTTACTGACTGACAGGTCGAGTCGGCAACTTCAACTCTGCACACAAACCGCCGCCCTCGCGGTTGCTCAAGGTCAGGGAGCCGCCGATGGCCAGTGCCAGTTGCTGGGCAATTGCCAGGCCCAGGCCGGTCCCGCCGGTGCTGCGGTTACGCGAGTTTTCCACGCGGTAGAACGGCTCCATCACGTGGGCCAGTTCTTCTTCGGCAATCCCGGGGCCGCGATCCATCACCTTCAACGACAAACTGCCGCCGGGTTTCGACTCCACCCGCAACTCAGCCGCGCCAGCGAATTTGAGCGCGTTGTCCGTGAGGTTCACCAGCACACGTCGCAATGCATGCGGCCGGATATCAATGACCGCTTCACTTTTTCCACTGAGCTGTACGTCTTTGCCCACGTCCTGATAGTCGAACACCAGGCTGTCGAGGAACGAATCCAGATCGGTGCGGCGGTTCTCTTCGGTGGCGCCATGGACGCTGCGGGCATAGGCCACACCTTCACGCACCAGGTGCTCCATTTCGCCGAGATCGTTCCACAGTTTGTCTTTTTCGCTGCAGTCGTCCATGAGTTCGGCGCGCAGTTTCATGCGCGTGATCGGCGTTTGCAGGTCGTGGGAAATCGCTGCCAGCAGTTGCATGCGTTCTTTCAGATAGGCCGCGATGCGCGCCTGCATGGCGTTGAAGGCCATGGCGGCATGGGCGACTTCGGTCGGGCCTTTTTCATCCAGGTGCACGGCGTGGGTGTTGGGGTCCAGCGTTTCTACCGCCTGCGCGAGGCGGGTGAGGGGGCGGATGGCGATTCGCACGGCCAGCCAGGTGCAGAGGATCATCAGCAACAGTTGGCCCAGCAGAACGATGGGCAACCAGGGCGACAGCGGCACCATCGTCGGGATCACGTCGATGGTCACCGGGCTGCCATCGGCCAGTTTCAGATGGACCTGGAAGTGTTTTACCGGGCCGGGAATGTCGGTCATGGTCATTGGGTAGTCCTTGCCGATGGCGTCCTTGATCGACGTCATTGCAATCGGCGTGTCGCTCATGGCCGTACCCGGCGAGCCTTCATTCAGCAAGTAGCGGTAGTTACGGCGATTCAGCTGTTTCAACCAACTCATGCGTTCTTCGGCCGGCAAGCGGTCGAGGATGGCAATGGAGGTGGAAACGTCGGTTTCCAGATTGCCGAGCATGGTGTTCTTCGAGCTTTCGTAACGCTCGTAATACTGCGCGCCGAATGACAGCGCCTGCGCCAGAATCAGACCGATCAGAAAGATCAGCGACAGCCGCGAGGCGAGGGTGCGAGGCCAGCGCAGAGAGTATTTCATGATGGCGCACCGAGGACTTCGACCGGCAGGGAAAACACATAGCCCTCACTGCGCACGGTCTTGATGTAGGCCGGTTCCCGTGCATCGTCGAGCAAGCGCTGACGCAAGCGGCTGACCAGCAAGTCGATGGAGCGGTCGAACAGGTCAGCGTCGCGGCCCTGGGTCAGGTTCAGCAACTGGTCACGATTGAGCACGCGCTGAGGATGGTCGAGGAATACCCGCAGCAACCGATACTCCGCGCCGCTGAGGGCGACCATGGTGCCGTCGTCATCGAGCAAGTGGCGGGCGGAGGTGTCGAGGCGCCAGCGACCGAAGGCCAGCAGGCGCCCGCTTTCGGTGACCACCAGGTTCGGCGGCAGCATCCGCGTACGGCGCAACACCGCATTGATCCGCGCCAGCAATTCACGGGCGGCGAACGGCTTGACCAGATAGTCGTCGGCGCCCATTTCGAGGCCGATGATGCGGTCGGTTTCATCGTTGCGGGCGGTGAGCATCAATACCGGGGTGGCCTTGTGCTTGCCGGCGCGGATCTCGCGGCACAGCATCAGGCCATCGTCGCCCGGCATCATGATGTCGAGCACGATCAGGTCCACCGGCGTGGACTCCAGGAACGCGCGCATCTGCCGGCCGTCAGCGACAACGGTGGTGCGCAGGCCGTTCTTCTTCAGGTAGTTGCCTACCAGCTCTCGAATCTCGCGGTCATCGTCCACGATGAGAATGTGATCGACGTGTTCCATGGGACCAAGCCTCTGAAAATGGGGGATGACGCACAGTCTATCGAGCCTTTGCCCATTCGCCCGCCACCTTTTGTATTGCAGTGTATCTGGTGTATCGGCGGATACACGCAGACGCAAAAACGCTGGATTTCAGGGGGTTTGTATCGCTGTGTATCCGCAGGCCCCTTTGATACGTACCGATTTACAGGCGCCGGTTTTCGACACAGACGAGATACCTCGCAGGCTTCTAATAGGTTCCATCGAGGCAAACCCAACCGCCTCGGCTCAATTGAACGACCTACTTATTGAAGCCTTGAGGAAACCACCATGAATACCAAAGCCATCTACGCCGCTTGCCTGTTTGCCGCCCTGAACATCTGCACCCTGTCGGCCCGTGCCGAAGCAGACGTCACCGCCAAGACCTACTCCTACGGCACGCACCTGGACATCAAGAAAGTGGTGTCGCTGAAACAGGATGCCTCGAATTCCTGCGGGATTGTGGACGCCCAGCTGACTTACCTGGATTCCCAGAACAAGACCCAGGTCTTGGACTACCGCAAATTTGCTGACTGCGACTCGGACAACTGAGTCCTTCGTTGACCGATTGCCAATCCCCTTCGATACAGGAAAACCATCATGAAAAACGTAACCCGCTACTTGACCGCCGCCGCCTTTGCCCTTGCCGGCGCCGCCGCCCACGCCAACACAGCCGTTGAACAAAGCACCTGCGGCAGCAGCACCTGCTTCCAGCTGACCCCGGTGAACGAGCAGGGCGCCAACGCCTTCCTGGCACAGGATGGCTCCAGTCGTACACCGCAAGGGCAGTTGTTGGCCGAGAACGGCAGCAGCCGCACGCCACAAGGTCAGTTGCTGGATGAGCAGACGGCCTGAGGCCGGACAGTGTTTCAGTCGTCACCCCTGATCCCATGTGCGAGCGGGCAAGCCCGCTCCCACAGGTCATGGGTGGTACGTCGCCCTTCCTCATTTCAAGGTGATCCCCATGTTTCTCATCGCTTTCCTGGGCGGCATATTGACCGTCCTCAGCCCCTGCATCCTCCCGGTCGTACCGTTTCTGTTCGCCGGCGTTGACCGCACTCGCTCGTCGATCCTGCTCACCCTCGGCGGCATGGTCCTGACTTTCGCCCTGATCTCCAGCCTGGCCGTGGTCAGCAGCGAATGGGTGGTACAAGCCAACAACACCGGTCGTCATGTGGCTCTGGTCGTGATGGGTCTGTTCGCCCTGTCGCTGATATCTGCACGGGTCGGTGACTGGCTGGCTCGCCCGTTGGTCCTGCTGGGCAACCGCCTCGACCCGGAAACCCGGAAAATGTCCGGGCCTTTGGGGTCGGTGATGATCGGTGTCGCGACAGGTCTGCTCTGGGCACCGTGCGCCGGGCCGATCCTCGGGGTGATCCTCACTGGTGCGATGCTGCAAGGCGCCAATGCGCAAACCAGTCTGTTGCTGGTGGCGTACGGCCTGGGCAGCGCGTTGTCCCTGGGCACCCTGATTTTCGCCGGTCGCGGCCTGGTCAATCGCTTGAAAGCATCGATTCCGGTCACCGGTTGGTTGCGTAAGGGGGCCGGGGTTGCGGTGCTGGCCGCCGCGGTGGTGATTTCCACCGGCGCCGACAAGACTCTGCTCGCTGGCACCTCGTCCGAAGGCGTCAGTACCCTGGAGAAAGGTGTGTTGGAAAGCGTACCGAAAGTGGTGGATTACCTGGTCAGCAAGGTCAAGGCCGACACGACCATGGATAACGCCCAAGGCGCCATGCCGTCGCTGTCCGGCGCCGTCGAATGGATCAACTCGCCAGCCCTGACCAATGACTCGCTCAAAGGCAAGGTGGTGCTGGTGGACTTCTGGACCTACGACTGCATCAACTGCCAGCACACCCTGCCTTACGTGAAAGACTGGGCGAAGAAATACGAGAAGGATGGCCTGGTGGTGATCGGCGTCCATACCCCGGAGTACGGCTTCGAACGCATCATCGGCAACGTCAAGGATCAAGTGAAGAAGCTCGGTATCACCTACCCGGTGGCCATCGACAACAACTACGCGATCTGGCGCAACTTCGACAACCAGTACTGGCCCGCTCACTACCTGATCGATGCCAAGGGTCAGGTGCGTTTCACCCACTTCGGTGAAGGTCGCTACGAGACTCAGGAGAAGATGATCCAACAGTTGCTGGAAGAGGCCAAGGCAGACGCCAAGGCCGCCACCGCACCCGCGGCGTAAGCCTGAACATCAATGGCTCAAAGGTCTCGCACCATGAGCCATTGTTCTTTGTCCCACGCCCGAAAAGATTCCAGCGCCGTCCAGCCACGCTTGGCGTAGTAGTCGCGTTTATCCTGGGTGTGCAGATAAATCCTCGTTACACCGCTGGCCCTCGCTTCCTCGCAGATCCCCTCGATCAATCGCTCCGCCAGACCCTTCCCGCGCGCTTCAGGCGTGATGAAGACGCAGGCCAGCCACGGCCCCAGATCCGGGCGATGGGCCAGATCCGCTCTGGCCAACGCTGCGCCACCCTTCAATTGATTCCCCTCCAGCGCAATCAGGCATTTCCAGTGGCCGTTCAGTTGGCCTTCGGCAAACTCCTGTTGCCAGTCGGTCAGGGGTTGGTCGGCGTATTCGTAGTGGAATTGCCGATGAATCCAGGCCGCGAAGGTGTCGCTGTGCTGCGGATGGGCGGCGAGCCAGTCCAGTTGGGGTGTCATGGTTGAATCCTTTCAAAAGTCGGTGGCCCATAAGAGCCGATTCACGACGTCCCGGCAATCCCGAGGTGGCTCCGCGAAGCCGTCTGACCTCGTCGCCATGCCGCGGGCGGCGCGCCGAACTCACGACGAAATGCTCGGCTGAAGGCCGTGTCGGTCTGGTAGCCGACCTCTTCGGCGATGCGCAACAATGAGCTGTTACTGCTGCGTAACAGGTTCGCCGCCAGCAGCATCCGCCATTGCGTCAGGTACTGCATCGGCGAAATGCCCACCAATTGTTGAAAGCGTTCGGCCAACACCGATCTTGACGTGCCGGCGGTGCGCGCCAGTTCATCCAGTGTCCAGGCATGACAGGGTTTTTTGTGCAACGCGTTGAGGGCGGCGCCAACGATCCGGTCACCCACGCCCGCCAGCCATCCCGTTCGTCCTTCGCCCTGTTCGTGCATGTACAGGCGCAGCACCTCGATGAACAGCACCTCGGCGAGTTTGGCCAGAACCCCTTCGCCGCCGGGCCTCGGCGAGCGTGCTTCAGTCAGTGCGTAACGAACCGACGATTCCAGCCACATGCCGGCATTCGAATCCCGCACATTGACCCGCACCACGGCCGGCAACCCGGTCAGCAACATGCCCGCCAACCGCGTGTCGCACGCCAGATAGCCGCACACCAGCCGCGTGACTGTGCCGCCACCGCCGTAGCTCAACTGCCGCGGACGCCGTGACAGCACCACGTCCAGCCGCGCCCCTGTTGCCGGTTTGAGGCCGGGTGCCGAGCTCATGCGGTGCGCGTCTCCCTGAGGGAACACCACCACATCACCGGCCGTTAAGAGAAGGGGCGGATCATCGCCGAGTTCGACAAAACACTCGCCTTCGGTGATCAAGTGAAAGATCACCACGCGTTCGGCGCCGGGCTCCAGGAACGGCGCTGCCGTATCGGCGCTCGGCGACTGGTAGCACCAGGGCGCGGTGAACCTGGCGTTGATGAAAATTGCGCCGACCAGGCGGACGACGCGCAGGGTCTGGGACAGGGCGTCCATGGTGGTTTTCCCCTGTGGGCGGGCAGCTTTTGATTGTGAGCCTGTCGCGGCGCAACGCAAAACCTCCGGACGATCGGACAGTGTTGGCCGACGATCGGGCAGGACGCCCCCGGCCAGCAGCGCGATAGTGGTCACACAGGGTCTGCCGACCCTGTCATCAATAACAAGAATGAGAGGTTGCCATGCCGAAGTTCGTCATTGAACGCGAGATTCCGGGTGCTGGAACACTGTCAGAAAGGGATTTGAAAGCGGCTTCGCAAAAGTCCTGCAGGGCGTTGCGCGATTTGCCGGAGGTGCAGTGGCAGCAGAGCTATGTCACCGGCGACAAGCTCTACTGTGTGTACATCTCGCCCAGCGAAGAGTTGATCAGGGAACACGCCAGGCAGAGCGGTTTCCCGGCCAACAGCATTTCCCGGGTCACATCCATCATCGATCCCACCACGGCAGAATGAGCCGGGGATGTTCCACCCTGTATCGGAGCGGATTTAATGAGTACACCCATTGATCTCACTGCCCTGAAAAACCGCCAGATGGCCTCCTGGGCCAGCGGCGACTATGCCGTGATCGGCACCACCTTGCAGATTGTCGGCGAGCAGTTGGCCGAAGCCTGCGACCTGCTTTGCGATGAACGCGTGCTTGACGTCGCCGCCGGTAACGGCAATGCGACGCTGGCAGCCGCGCGCCGTGGCGCTCACGTCACCTCAACCGACTATGTCGCTGCCCTGCTTGAGCGTGGCGAAGACCGGGCCCGGGCCGAACGCCTGGAGGTCACTTTTCAAGTGGCCGACGCCGAGGCATTGCCTTTCGAGGATGGCAGTTTCGATGCCGTGCTTTCGACTTTCGGTGTGATGTTTACACCGGACCAGGCAAAGGCTGCTGCGGAACTGGCACGGGTCTGTCGCCCCGGTGGCCGGATCGGCCTGGCCAACTGGACGCCCGAAGGCTTTGTCGGCCAGATGTTCAAAACCCTCGGCCGCCATCTGCCGCCACCGCCAGGGGCTCAACCGCCCTCGAACTGGGGCACCGAGGCCTGGTTGCATGCGCACTTCGATGAGCGGGATTTCCTGCTCCAGGTGACCCGGCGGTTCTTCAACTTTCGTTACCGCTCGGCGGCGCATTTCATCGACACGTTCCGCACCTGGTACGGCCCGGTCCACAAGGCGTTCGCGGCGCTGCCACCGGAAGGTGCCACAGCCCTTGAAGGGGATCTGACCGAGCTGATAAACCACATGAACCGGGCGGGAGACAAGTCGCTGGTGGTGCCGAGTGAATACCTTGAGGTGGTGATCACAAGGCGTTGACCGGTCCACGCAAAACCCCTTGTGGGAGCGGGCGTGCTCGCGAAGGCGGAGTGTCAGGCAACATCATTGTCGACTGAAAGACCGCCTTCGCGAGCACGCCCGCTCCCACAGGGATGTGGGGTGTCTGGTCGATTGATTACTCATCCAGCCGCTCGGTGTACACCACCCAGACACTGCACGGCATTTTGTACAGCAGGTGCTCCACCGTGCTGCCTATCAGCCGCCCGAGGCCACGATGGCCGATCCGGCCCATGACCAGCACGTCGACGTCGAAGGCATCGGCATAGCGGGTCAACACCTTGGCCGGGTTGCCCATGATCATGTGCCGTTGCTCCGGCGCGATGCCGTTACGTTCGACCAGCTCGTGGAAGGCTTCCTCCTGATAGTCGAATACGGTTCTGGCCTTGGCCGAAGAGAAAAACGCAGAGCCATTGTCGAAGCCGAATTCGTCGGCGCTGATGGATGACAGGTCGTAGGCGTAGACCACGTCCAGTTCGGCATCGCAGACGCTCGCCAGTTTCAACGCTTCGTGAAGGATCCGGTCGTTGAAGCTTTTGTACTGATCATCCCGATGAAAAGGATCGACCGCCGCAACAATCCTGCGGGGCAGGGCATGCACGGCATGGCTGACGAAATGCAGCGGCACCGGGCACTCACGCAGCAGATGCACATCAAGAGGCGTGAACATCAGCCTTGAGAGCATCGAATGCGGCTCCAGCGCCTTGATCAGCACGTCCATCGGTTGTTCTTTGAGGTGAATCAGTATTTCTTCCAGCGGACGTTCGACCCACGTCACTTCGGTGGTGACCTTCACGCCGATCTTGCGCAACGGCCGGGCCTGTTCCTCAAGCCATTGCCGGTGTCGATCGACATAGCCCAGGCGCATTTGCTCCAGCGCTTTTTCGTTGACCAGGCTGGCGGTCGCCAGGCCTTCCAGATAATCGAACGCCACAATGTGCAGCGCCGCGTCTTCGGCCTTGGCCAGCGCCGCGGCCCGGTCGAAGGCGGGGCTGTGTTCCATCAGGGGCGAGGCGACCAGCATGAAACGTGATTGCTCAGACATGACAAACCTCCCGTGGGTGAACGAGCAGGTGATGGTCCCGTTGCAACAGCCTGGACATTGCCGCCCGGTGCGCGGTCATTCGACAGGCATTCAATCCTTCAAGTATTGACCATGTTCGACGTCCTGTCCGTCAGGTGGGCACAGGGGGCATTTGGCGTTCGCGCGGCCTATACCACTTTGGCGCCGCGTGCCTTTAGCAGTTCGCGCAATACGGAGCGATGGCAGTGCGCTTCAACCTCGCAATAGCACCCGATGGCCATCGAGGTTTGATGGGAGAGGGCCGCCAACAAATCGAGCAGCTGGCTGGCGGCAGGATGATTCATTTCAGCCTTGAACTTGCGCCGAAAAGCCTCCCAGGCTTTTTCGTCTTCTGCGGCTTTTGCTTCTGCAACCAGTTCCGCACTGGGCGACAACAGCGGCTGCCACACATCATAAAAATCACGGCTGGCAAACTCGGCTTTCGGCACACCCCGAGGCGGGCGGCGCACCGTGCCTAAACGCAGGCCTTCATCGGGCAAGCGAGGTGAACCGAGTCGCACGATATGAATGGGCATGGCGACTTACCGGAGCCGCGACCCGTCAAACCACTCCAGCGCCGTACGCCAGATGCAGATCCCCAGAAAGTAGGCCGACATCAGCAGCCAAAGCCCCATGACCATCGGGTTGATCACCGGGTGGTTGATGACCAGCGACAAGCTGCACAGCAACCAGATGGCGGTCACGGCAATGTTGATCGGCATGAACTTGCGCACGCGGAACGGGTGCAGGAATTTCATCCGGGTCACGGTCAGCAGTGCCAGGCCGATGACGGTGAGCAGGGTGATCCACGGCGACGGTGCGATGATGTACAGGCATAGCGCAACCACGTTCCAGGCCGCGGGGAAGCCCTGGAAGTAGTTGTCCTTGCTTTTCATATTGACGTTGCAGAAGCAAAACAGCGACGAGACCAGAATCAGCGACACGGTCAGCAGCAACGTGTAGTCCGGCAATGGAATGTAGCGATAGATGAACAGCGCCGGAATGAACACATACGTGAGGTAATCGATCACCAGATCGAGGATCGAACCGTCGAAACTCGGCAGTACCGACTGGACATTGACCTTGCGCGCCAACGCACCGTCCAGCCCGTCGACGATCAGGGCGACGCCCAGCCACAGCAGGCAGTTGGTGGGCTGGTTTTCCAGCAGGGCGAGGGTTGCGAGGAAGGCAGTGACCACGCCAGTGGCGGTAAAACCATGGGCGCCCCATGCTTTGAGCCTGGCGATGTGTAGAGTCGAAATCACGGGGGCGTTCTCCAGAAAGTGAAGCAAGCCAGTCATCACCCTCGTCGATCGAGGGCGGCGGCAAACCGGGTCGGGTTGCAGGTATCGACCGGAAATCCAGGAATAAGGTTCACCGTCTGTGAATCTTAGCTGCGCCGCCAAAAAATACTTCGGATTAATCCTGAGGCTGTTCGTTTGAGAAAATGCTTGAGTGGGACTGACATTCTTGACGATGGGGAATGTCCCCGGCGGACTGTGCTGGTACATATCCGTTTCTGCGGTAACAGCGGCTATGGGTTCCGCTCTTACAGCGGGTTACTTGGAAAAGCGCCAAGTAACCAAGCGCCAGCGCCCCTGACGTACGGCCTCCCGACGGGGCAGATCAAGATCAAAATCAAAAACAAAGCGAGGCGGCCTGATAGCCGACCTGAATTCCGTCAAGATCATCGGCGGTGAACACCCATGTCATGCCACCCGCCAATCCACTGTGGGAGCTAGCCTGCTAGCGATGGACGTCCAGACACCGCATTGATTCAGATCGCCCACGAAGTCAGCCAAACGGTGCTGGCGCAATAGCCTGCGAGGACTATTGTTGCCTGACCCAACCCATGAGGACGTCGTCATGAATACCAGCGATTTGCTCGAACAACTCCTGCGAGCCGGCCAGGGCTCGATGACACAGCAAGGTAGCGGCGTACCAGGCCAGGGCGGCATGGGTGGCGGTCTTGGCGGATTGCTCGGGGGCCTGCTGGGCGCAGGGGGCGGTGCAAACAGCGGATTGGGCGGTTTGCTGGGAGGACTGCTCGGCGGCGGCTCCGGCTTGGGCGGTTCAACCCAGCGGCGCTCCGGTGGCGGCACCCAGTACGCGGCGCTGGCCTCCCTCGGCATGATGGCTTTTCAAGCGTATCAGGCCTGGCAGCGCAGCCAGGCGGCCGCGCCGCAACAGGCACCCCGCACCGTGGACCTGTTATCCGGCCCGGAAGTCGAGGATCACAGCCACGCCGTCCTGCGAGCATTAATAGCAGCGGCAAAGGCCGATGGCCGGATCGATGACGCCGAGAAACAGATGATCAGCACTGAACTCGGCCGCCACACCGATGACCCGGAACTCCAGCAATGGCTGGACAATGAAGTTGCCCGTCCGCTCGATGCCGCCAATGTGGCGGAGGCGGCGACGGACCCGGCGATAGCCGCGGAAATGTACCTGGCCAGCGTGATGCTGGTGGACGATCAGCAGGACGCCGAACGCAGCTACCTCGATGAACTGGCGGCGGCGTTGCAGATCGATCCGGATTTGCAGGTGCATCTGGAACAGCAGGCCAAGGGCGGTGCGGCCTGACCGGTCGGCCTACACCAGAAACGTCACCCCGTGCGCTTCGGCAATCTCCAGTATCTGCGGCAAATCCTCCGGCACCCTGAGCCGGTCCACTGCCGCAAAGAACTGGCCGCCCCGTGGATCAGACACCACGCCGATCATCTTCGCCGTGGCGCTGATGTTCTTGTAGGCATGGATGGACCCACCGGGTATATGCACGTAACCGCCGGCCGAGACGGTGGTGGAGGTGCCCTCGACCGTCACTTCCACCTGCCCGTCAATCACGTAGAACGCCTCATCCCAAGGATGAAAGTGCAGTGGCGGGCCGCCTCCCTGCACGCCTTCCTGGATGTGCACCTCAAAGGGCTTGCTCAGATCACCGCCCGCGAGAATCGTGATCGCCTCACCCACGACATTGACCGGCCTGGGGGTTTTTCCAGACCCGATGACGTGAACCGTTCGCATGACTGCTCTCCCGAAGATGAGTCCACACTCGGTTGAGTATATTCACTCGAACCGCGCCGGGTGCGACCGCGCAAGGCCGTCTGTCAGGGTAATTTCAACCCCGATTGAATTTTTCTCCGGGCAAATCGCTCTGCTGAATTAGAGACGTGATGATTCAGCGTCCTGCCACTGGCCATAGACCGAGAGATGCGCCCATGACTGCCCTGACACGACTTGAAGCCCAGCCTTCCCACGAGCACGCCATCCCGACTGCCGGCAGCCTGAAGCAGTGCTATGAACAGTTACTGCTGGGCGACGATGCCGAGCAACGCCGCGCACTCGGCAATACGTTCCTGAAAGCGCAACTGCAACGGTCCGCAGACCTTCCCGAAGAAATACCGGAGGACGTGTCGGCCCTGCAATCCTTCGTCGAGCAGCACAGCACCGATGTGGCGCGCCAATATGCTGATTACCTGAGCGCCCGCAAGGAAGGCGGGCCACGGCAGTTCTTCAGCAACAAGGCCCACGCGCTGTTCTTCCTGCAAGCCGTCAGCCCGACCAAACTGGTGGACGGTGCCTGGTTGTACGGCCTGTTGCAGCACTGGCGCGACCCGCGTTTCGAAGGGCTGATCTGCACCTATCTGGAGGAGTTGGGCGATGGCAACCCGGCCCAGAATCATGTGGTGATCTACCGCAAGCTTCTCGCCGAACTCGGTTTGCAGGACAGCGGCGTCATTGCCGATGAGCATTACCTGCAAGGCGCGATTCAACTGGCGCTGGGCGAATGCGCCGACGACTTTTTGCCAGAAGTGATCGGCTACAACCTCGGCTACGAACAGCTGCCGCTGCATTTGTTGATCAGCGCCTACGAGCTCAGCGAACTGGGTATCGATCCGTATTACTTCACCTTGCACGTGACCATCGACAATGCCAGCACCGGGCACGCGCAAAAAGCAGTGCAATCGGTGCTGCAACTGCTGCCGATCGAAGGCGATCGCGAGGACTTTTTGCGCAGGGTCGCGCTGGGCTACCGGCTCAATGACCTGGGGCAGGGCAGTCGCGCGATTATCGAGTCGTTCGACCTTTACGCTGAAGTGTTGAACATGCTGGAACGCAAACGCCCGTTCGGCCAGCACATGCATTCCGACTATTGCCGGTTCGAGGGCAAGACCGTCAATCAATGGTTGACCTCGCCGGAGCAGTTGCCAGGTTTTCTCGATGCCATGGAAAACAAGGGCTGGATCAAACGTCATCAGGACCCGCAGGAGAGCCGCTTCTGGCAGTTGATTGATGGCGACGGTGCGGCCATGTTCGGTGTGTTCAGTCCTTACGAAAAGCAACTGCTGCACGACTGGATCTCGGGTGACTGGACAGCGGAGCGTTCAGCACCTGCGGCTCGCCGCCTGAGCAGTGGCGCGGTCGAGCCGGTGTTGCCCGCCAGCGACCCGGATATTCAAACCCTGCAAGCCGCGCTGGAAGGATTGTCCGCCGCCGAGCAAATGCCGGTGCTGATTCCGTGGCTGTCGGCCCATCGACATGCCCATCCTGCCGGCCTGATGGCCACGCGGCGATTCATCGAACTCAAATCCAGCCTTCGATAGGGTGCACGGCATGAATCAGGAAGAACAACTGGGGGCTGCGGATCTGGCCTTGCTGCAATTGGGGCGCCGCTTGCAAGCGGACGGTTACCGCTTTATCACCCCGACGCCGCTGACCCATCAGCGAGTCAATGACCGCGCGTTCGGCCAGAGTGCCCGGACCCTGCGCGAGGTGTTCGGTTGGTCGCGGCCATTCGAGCCGGGTCTGTTATCGGCGGACGAACAGCGGCAATTACAACAGGCGGGCGTTCTCGAAGAGAGCAATGGCCGGCTGAAAAGCCGAGTACGCTGGTCCAGCCTCGATGACCTGCTGTTCGTGCATTCCGGATTCCCCACGGACGCGGCCGACGCAGTGTTCTTTGGTCCGGATACCTACCGTTTTGCCCAGTTGATTCACGCCCATCTGCAACAGCGTTTCGCGCCGATCAGACGCGCCGTGGACATCGGCTGCGGCGCTGGCGTCGGCGCCATCGTGATTGCTCGCGCACGCCGTGAGGCCGAGGTGCTGGCGGTCGACATCAACCCGGCGGCGCTCCGCCTAACGGCTGTGAATGCAGCGCTCGCCGAAGTGGCCAACGTCAGTATTGAAACCAGTGATGTGCTGCAGGATGTCGACGGCACATTCGACCTGATCGTTGCCAATCCGCCCTACATGGCCGACCCGGCCGAGCGTGCCTATCGCCACGGCGGCGGGGCGCTTGGCGCGCAATTGTCGGTGCGCATTGTCGAGCAGGCGCTGAATCGACTGACCGCTGGCGGTTCGCTGGTGTTATACACCGGAGTGGCAATGGTCGACGGCTGCGATCCGTTTATCGCCGCGTTGGCGCCGTACCTGGATTCGGCCCGGTTCGGCTGGACCTATCGCGAGATCGATCCCGATGTGTTTGGCGAAGAACTGTTGATGCCCGACTACCAAAGGGTGGAGCGGATCGCAGTGGTCGCGCTGATCGTTACGCGTCTCGCTCCGGGCATCGGGGGCAGCGTTGAATCAGCCACAGGTGAGTGAGCCATGAACAAGAACCTGGATGACTACAACCGCATGCGCGACTTCTCGGCGACCTCTGAGCCGGCCGCTAAACATTCGGGCAAGAAAGCCGCGAAAGATCACGCCTTGCAGTTCTGCATCCAGAAACATGACGCCTCGCGCCTGCATTATGACTTTCGCCTGGAACTCGATGGTGCGTTGAAGAGTTGGGCGGTGCCGAAAGGCCCGTCTCTGGACCCCAAGGTCAAGCGCCTGGCGGTGCATGTCGAAGACCATCCGTTGGATTACGCCACGTTCGAGGGCAGCATTCCCGAAGGGCATTACGGTGCCGGTGACGTGATTGTCTGGGACCGTGGTGTCTGGATTCCGCAGGAAGACCCGGTAAAGGCCTACGCCAAGGGCAAGCTCAAATTCGAACTGCAGGGCGAGAAGCTCGGCGGCCTGTGGAACCTGGTGCGTACGCATATGCCGGGCAAGCAGGAGCAATGGTTCCTGATCAAGCATCAGGACAGCGCCGCCAAACCCGAAAGCGATTACGACGTGGTCGCCGCCGAGCCGGACAGTGTGCTCAGTGACCGGACAATCGTTGCGAGAAAACCGAAAGCAGCGGACAAACCCAAGCCCATCAAAAAACCGGCGCGCAAAGTTGCGGCTAAACAACAGGCGGCGCAACTTACCGGTGCGCACAAAGCGAAAATGCCGGACCTGATGAAACCCGAACTGGCGACGCTGGTGGAAAAAGCCCCGGACGGTGAA
Organism: Pseudomonas sp. NFX71; assembly: GCF_048079215.1. Lineage (NCBI taxonomy): Bacteria > Pseudomonadati > Pseudomonadota > Gammaproteobacteria > Pseudomonadales > Pseudomonadaceae > Pseudomonas > Pseudomonas sp. NFX71. The sequence goes on from NZ_CP182230.1 coordinate 4,591,904, forward strand.
TGGAGCTACGAGATCAAGTTCGACGGTTATCGGATCATGGCTCGCATCGACCATGGCGAGGTCAAGCTGTTCACCCGCAACGGTCACGACTGGACCCACAAACTGCCGAAACAAGCCGAGGCATTGGCTTCGCTGCAACTCGAGTCGGCCTGGCTTGACGGTGAAATGGTGGTTGCCAACGAGCAGGGCGTGCCGGACTTTCAAGCGCTGCAAAACGCCTTCGACTCCGGGCGCAGCGGCAATATTCTTTACTACCTGTTCGACATGCCTTATCTCAATGGCGTGGATCTGCGCGAGGTGCCGGTCGAAGAGCGTCGGGTCGCGCTGGCGACGGTGCTCAAGCCGAATGAAGATCCGTTGTTGCGGTTCTCCGACGCGTTCGCCGAAGAGCCCGACGCTTTGCTCAACAGCGCCTGCCAGATGCAGATGGAGGGGCTGATCGGCAAACGCCTGGGCTCACCTTACGTGTCGCGTCGCAGCAGCGACTGGATCAAGCTCAAGTGCAAGCACCGACAAGAATTTGTGGTAGTCGGCTACACCGATCCGAAAGGATCGCGCAATGCGTTTGGCGCGTTGCTGCTGGGGCTGCACGACCGGGACAGCGGTCAGCTGCGGTATGCCGGCAAGGTCGGCACCGGTTTCAACGAGACAACGCTTAAGAGTATTTACGAGCAACTGAAACCGTTGCAGACCAGGAAGCCGTCAGTGGTCAATCCACCGACCGGTTTTGACGCCAAAGGTGTGCACTGGCTCAAACCCGTTCTGCTGGCTGAGATTGCCTTTGCCGAAATGACCAAGGAAGGCTCGGTGCGCCACGCCGTGTTCCATGGCCTGCGCGACGACAAGCCGGCCGACGACATCACCGAGGAGCGCCCGAAAGTGGTGAAGAAAAGCACCGCAGAAAAACCTGCCACCCGCCAAAAGAAAAGCTCGGAAAAAGCCGCACCGGCGCCGTCACAACTCGGTCTGGGCGAGGGCAAGGTGCGGATCACTCACCCGGACCGGGTCATCGACGCCAGCAGCGGCACGACCAAAGTGCAGCTGGCGGAGTATTACGCCCGCGTCGCCGAATGGATTCTGCCCGAATTGAAAGACCGGCCCGTGGCGCTGGTTCGTGCGCCGGACGGTATTGCCGGTGAATTGTTTTTCCAGAAGAACGCCGAACGCCTGGCCATTCCCGGGATTACCACACTCGACAAGGAACTCACCGGTCAGCCGATCATGATCATCAACAGCGCCGAAGCACTGATCGGTGCCGTACAGATGAGCACCGTCGAGCTGCATACCTGGAACGCCACGTCGGACAACCTCGACAAGCCCGATCGCTTCGTTCTCGACCTCGACCCGGACCCGGCGCTGCCGTGGAAAAGCATGGTCGAGGCGACTCAGCTGACGCTGTCGGTGCTGGATGAGCTGGGGCTCAAGGCTTTTCTCAAGACCAGCGGCGGTAAAGGCATTCACCTCGTGGTGCCGCTGACCCGCAAGCTCGGCTGGGATGAAGTGAAGGATTTCAGCCACGCCATCGTCAGTCACATGGCCAAACTGTTGCCGGAACGGTTTTCCGCGGTGTCGGGGCCGAAGAACCGGGTGGGTCGGATCTTCATCGATTACCTGCGCAACGGCCTCGGCGCCACCACCATTTGTGCCTACGCCGCCCGCACCCGCGAAGGGCTGCCGGTGTCGGTGCCGATCTTTCGCGAGGAGGTGGCCGGGCTCAAGGGCGGCAATCAGTGGAACATCCACACGGTGCATGAGCGCTTGGCCGAGGTGGGCGACGGGCCTTGGGCCGACCTGAAGAAAACGAAACAGACGATTACCGCCGAGATGCGGCGGCGGGTGGGGATGAAGAAGTAGCCTTTTCAGCCGGATTAATATGCTCTGATGTGCGCGATGGACAGGGTAGTGGCCCTTTAGTAGCATCGCGCCCTCTCCATAGCCTTCGCGCGTCAGGGACGATCCAATGCCGGTTTCCTTCAATCGCTCCACACGCGTCATTGCTGTCGCGGCGCTTCTGTCCGCTCTGCTCAGCGGCTGCGCCGTCAAAGACACTTACACCGATGCCACCGAGCCCGACGCCGCCAAGGTGCGCTTCATCGCCAACACCAGCAATGCGAAGCTCTACTACTACGATCCGGAACATTGTCAGGGGCGAGTCACCGGTGAACTCAACAACCTGTACGCCCGTGATACCGAGCGTCGGGTGGGCATGAGTGTCGCGCCGCCGGCCGATGCCAGGGGCTATCTGGAGATCAAGGTCAAACCCGACCAGGATAATTACCTGCACCTCGCCACGAGTGGCAGCAACTGGGTGTGTGTCACCAGTTTGAGCCTGACACCCGAGCGCAATGCTGAATACGAGGTGACGTTAAATCTGCGCGACGGCCGTTGCGGCGTGCTGTTGAATCAGTTGAAGCGCATCGATGGCCGTGCGGTGCGGTTGCCGATGCCGGTCATGGACAAGGGCTTGCCTGCCTGTGTCGGTCGCGGCACGTCATTCCCGGCGCTTCCGCCCGCGCTCCCCGACACGCCTCAGCGGGTGATGTTGATAGAGCGGATCTTCGACGGTGCGACCATCGCCGGCATGAAGCCGGACCCGGCCAAGGACAGCAGCGAACGCTACACAGCGGAAAAACTCGACAAGCTGATTGCCGAACGCAAGGCGAAGCTGGGCTTTACCCTGCCGGACGATTACTGGACCCTGTACCGCCAGAACCTGATTGCCTTCGACGAAGAAGCGGCGGGAAACAAGGCGGAAACGTTCAAGCGTTACAGCGACAAATACCGTCTGCGCCTGCAACGACTGACCGATCAGCAACTGGAACAATGGGCACATCCTGAGGACAAGGCGTCCAGGCCTACGCACTTTGCGGCGTCTGAAGAGCGCAAGACGATGGCGAAGTTTTACGTCCAGACCAGCCAGAATCTCTTGCTCGAAACCATCAATCACCATCTCGACCGAATGGCGCAAATGGATCGGCAGTATGGCGTGTGCGCGCGTTACGCAGAGTGCTGGAAACGCTGACAGGGTGCCGGGCGGCGAGCGGCACTCGCCGCCCCGAACGTTTATTGCTGGCTGACAGCCGCCGCCAGCAGCGGCCCGGCCTGATCATCGGTGAGTGCCGCATGCACCTCCATGTTCATCAGGTCATTCCATTCCAGCACCCACTTTTGAATCTGTACGACATCATCGGTTTCTGCGATGCCAAAACCGCTCGAGCCGCCGACGGCATGCCAGCGCCCCAACATCTTGACGCCGGCGGGTGGTGCCCCTTTGGTCTCGAGGAAACGCTTGATCACGCTGTTACGGTTTTGCGGACTGATCGACCAACTGACCATGAATAACATTTGCCACCTCCTGCTACGGACTGGCACCTGTTGCTCTTCGCGCGCCTGGCTGGCGCCGGGACCACGGCCACGCCTGTTTCCCGTGTCTCCCTGACAGGGCTGAAGCAATTGCTCCCATGAGAAGGCATAGCAGCGCGGAACGGTTCGCGTATGACCGCTGATCCTCTTTTATTGCATCTGGAATTGATCGCGGCGCCTGACCGTCAGGTATCGCGCAACAGGTCGTTGGCGTTGAGCAGTTCGTAGGCGATTTCCGGACGTTTTTCCAGACCGCGGCGAATGGCGGTCGGGATCGCCTGGCGGGTTTTGCGGCACAGGCCTGGCAGTTCGGCGATGGTGATGGCGATACCGCGCATGGTGCGGACTTCGTTGAAACCCGGGGCGACTTCTACCCGGATGCCCAGTTGTTCGTACATCCGTTGCTGTAACCGTTCGAGGTCGCTCAGGCTCTGGAGGTTTTCCAGGCGTTCGATCAGGCGCCTTTCCTCGGTGCGAGTCAGAAACAGGATGCGCAGGTCCGCGCCGGGTGTTTCCAGCAGCGGTTCACGCTCGCAGATGCAGGCACCGGGCGGGCAGGGTTGGCGGATCGGCAGCGGTGTTGTCATGGCGGCAATCATAGTGCGCTGTGTACTGATTTGCCCATAGGGATCGCCGGTGTGCTCGAGGGGGCATTGTTAAAAGCGCGGCGGTTTGGGGATGTATATCCGTTACCGCAGCAACGGATATGCACCCCAACAAAAATCCGTCGTCTCAGGCCAGCATCGATAACAAACCTCCCTGACGATCAAGCTTGGCCAGTTCGTCAAAACCGCCGACATGGGTGTCACCGATAAAAATCTGCGGCACGCTGCGTCGACCGCTGCGGCTTTGCATCTCCTGGAATTTCCCCGGTTCTGATTGAACGTTGAATTCCTGGGCTGCAATGCCCCGACTGGCCAGCAGTGCTTTGGCGTTGCGGCAATAAGGGCAGGTGTCGGTGGTATAGAGCGTCACGGTCTTCATAAGCGGTGCTCCCGAATTGAAAGTCGTTCAAGCATCGATGGCCGGGAAATCAATCTCGGTCAGGGCAACGTTGTTGAGGTAATTGGTCAGGGTCTGCGACGCCACATGGCCGATCACTTCGACAATCTTGCTGTCGTCGATGCCGGCTGCCCGTGCCGCCTCGATCTGCTCGCTGTTCAAGTGACCCCGGCTTTCGGTGATCTGTCGGGCGAGGGTGGCGAACGCATTGAGCTGGCCATCACGGGCGCTGAGGATGTCTTGTGCAGACAAACCGGCCTTGCCGGCAAACAGGGTGTGGGCCGCCAGGCAGTAGTCGCAACCATTCACCTGAGAGGTGGCGAGGAAGATCGCTTCTTTCTCGGTGGCGCTCAGGGATGTTTTACCGAGGGTCGCGGACTGTTGCAGATAAGACGCAAGCACCGCAGGTGCATGGGCCAGCGTCTTGAAGACATTGGGCAGAAAACCGATTTTTTTCTGCACACCTTCCAGCAGCGGGCGGGTGGTGTCGGTGGCGTGTTCAAGACTCAGGGTATTGATGCGGCTCATGATGGATCTCCGTAGATGACTGCGCGGTGTGCGCTGGGTACGGAGTCCATGTTATTGACGGACGCTGGTCTATTGGGTGCAAATCGTCGAGGATATACGACAGATCGTCCAGATTTTCCCTCGGGAGCCTGCCAATGGATCGCTTGTCTACGTTGCTCAGCCACTTCGGCGTCAGTGCCGGAACCTTCCACAGCGGCACGTTCTGTGGCACCACGGGTTTTGACGGTGAGCAGGCGTGTGGGCACCTTCATTTGCTAAAGGACGGTGACCTGACCCTTAAGCTGGCCGATGAGCGCGATATCCAGATCAATAAGCCCACCTTGATTTTTTTTCCCCGACCCTTCCGTCATCGCTTGTTCGCTGCAGAGACGTCCGACACACAACTGGTGTGCGCCTCACTGACCTTCGATGGCGGTGCGGGCAATGCGCTGGCGGCCGCCTTGCCCGATTACCTGGTGCTGGGGCTCGACGAAATACCCAGCATGACCGGCACGCTGGACTGGCTGTTCAACGAAGCCTTCGGTGGCATTTGCGGTCGCGAAGCGATGATGGACCGCTTGTTCGAAATGCTCGTGATCCAGTTGCTGCGGCACCTGTTGACTCACCATCAGCAAAGCCCCGGCATGATGGCAGGCCTGGCCGACCCGCGACTGGCGCGTTCGTTGAGCCTGATGCATGACACCCCGGGCAAAGCCTGGACCGTGGCGCAATTGTCATCGGCAGCCAACATGTCCCGGGCCAGCTTCGCCGAGTACTTTCGCCAGGTGGTGGGGCAGACGCCGGTTGATTATCTGGTGAGCTGGCGCATCAGCCTGGCGCAGAAACGCTTGCGTGAAGGCAAGTCCATCGCCCTGATTGCCGAGGAAGTGGGCTACGAAAGCCCTTCGGCGCTGGCTCGGGCGTTTCGGCGCAAGACTGGCGTCAGTCCGCGGGAATGGATGCGCAACGGGACGCTGCGATAGTTTTTTGTCGCCGGCCTTTCGGCGGGGGGGCGGAACGGGTCTATCACACCTTGGAAAGCGCCCAAAGCCCACGCTTGAGCCGTTTCATATGAATAGAGAGAACCGTATTCAACGGCATTTGTTGGCGTTTTTTTGACGCCATTCTCCGTAGAATTTTATTTTTATTTATTGTTGTGACGGACCATTGACGTAATGGCGATGTGCTTATAGGCTCCAAGCAACTGGGTAACGAATCCTTCATTCGATATCAGGAAAACCCTGTAGGCAGGGAGGCGGTCTTCATGCGTTCATCACTGGTTCTCAAATCCGTTTTGTTCTGTGTGCTCTTTAATGGTGCGGCCATTGCCACCGCTCACGCGAGCCATTTGGCCCATGAAATTAACCGCATAGCCGATTCTTGTGCAGCGTCCGGGCCAAAAGTGGGCGCGACAGCGGAAGGGCAGGCTGGCGCCCCTTCTACTGTCGAAAGCAAACTTGGCGCGACAGTCTCGCTGGGCGATATTTCTTCCGTTGATACTGCAAAAGATCAACTCAAAAACCTTATCACTTCTGTTGTCAAGGTGGGTGCCACCGTCAATAGTACTTCCTGTGACGGATTAATGGCGCAACTAAATACTGACAAGTTCACGGCAGATTTAGATGCACAGGCTAAAGTATTGAGTGGAGGAGCCGACGCGTTCGTTAATCAACCCAATGCAGTTCCGTTGTCTGCTGCAGCCTGGTTGTTTTCGTCGGCATTGTTCGGTTTTGTCATGGTCGCCAACCGGCGGAAGGTGTAACTAGCAGTTTGATTTTGCTGGCGATTAAGTGGCGCATTGATACTAGTGGTTGATATCAGTTTGATGTGTCAGTGGTTGGCGATGTATTGGCTGAATGACGGACTCTATTGAAAAGAGTGCTATTAATTTGGCGAGTAAGCATCGGGGGTCGTATGTTTAACGACAAGTTACTGTTAAATAAAAAACTTCCTTCACTAGAGGCCTTGCTGCAGATAATTGATACGTCGGGCCGACGAAAAATGGCCGCTGCCAGCCGCGAAAAAATGCTCGTTGAGCGGTTACCGAGCGACAAAAATTGCGAGCGTGATTTGCCTTGGTTTTTGTGTGAAACTCTTGGCAAGGCTACTTAGGCGGAGGGATCCCGATGTTGCGTTTCTGGTTACCTGTGGTCTGCGCGCTGGCTGTCCTGCCCAGCATTTCCAATGCCGTCGCAAACGAAGCGAACTACCGGCTGAGTCCGGGTGATACGCTCAATGTTTCTGTTTGGGGCGAAGACAAGCTCAATAAGGATGTGATCGTTCTTCCCAACGGAAGCATCACCTTCCCGTTGGCAGGGCAGGTTGATGTGGTGGGTCTCGATGCCACCGCAGTCGAAGAGAAAATAGCGGCCAAGCTTGTAAAATTCATACCCGATCCGCAGGTGAGCGTGGTTGTCACGGGCACCGCCGGTAATCTCGTGTACGTGCAGGGCAAAGTGTTGAAGCCCGGCAGTGTCCACTTATCAGGTCAAACGTCAGTGCTGCAGGTTTTGAGCATGGCGGGTGGCCTCGACAAATTCGCCGCCAAGAATGACATCAAGGTCGTGCGACTCAATGGATCAAAACAACAGATCCTGCGTGTCGACTACAACGAGTTGATGTCCGGCGATGACATGACGACCAATTTTATTCTTGAGGCCGGCGATACGCTGGTCGTGCCTTAGCCTTGCGCGATGCACTAGGGATTACCTTGCTTTCTCTTCGAACCACCGGGGTTGCCACGGCAACCCTGATCCTTTCGTGTTCCGGTGTGGCCTCTGCGGCGACCTGGCTACCGGCAATATCGCTGCCTTCGACGGTTGAGTACGACAGCAATCCACTGTTGCTCACAAGTGGCGAGAAGGGCGTGACCCGCGCCATCATCGCCCCCGACCTCAACCTTGTCGGCACCTCCGGACGAGATGAGTTCCAGTTCGGTCTCGGGGTGTATGTCGTGCGTTCGTCCGATACAGATATCGTGTCAGATCGTGAAGACCCCAGATTGAGGTTCCGGTGGAGTCGCGAGACCGAAACCGGTGGTTATGGACTCACGGCCCGCTATGAAGAGAGCTCCACGCTTTCCACCGAGGTCCAGGAAACCGGCGTAGTGGCTTCCGACGGCACGCAAAAGCTTTATACCGTGGGGGGCAACTGGCGTACGGCGCTCAGTGAGCGGACCACTCTGCTCAACGAAACTGACTACACTCATGTCACTTACGACATTCCCACCCTGATCAACTATGACGAGTTGGCAAGCCGCTTTAGCTTGACCTATGCATGGAGCGAGCGGGTCGAGCTCTTCACCCGTATTGGCGTGAGGCGTTATGAGCCGGATGAGGGAACCGTGGCGTCTTCCTCGAATAGCTACACTCCCACGGTTGGCCTGAATTTCCAGGTCTCCGAGGCATTCAAGGGGTCGGTGTACGCGGGCGTCAATCAAGTCTCCGGCACGGGTGACGGTCCCACAGGCGAGGGCGGGGTGAACTTGCAGTACACCGGTGAGCGCTTTGAAAGCATCTTCGATGCCAGCCGTAGCACCGTCGCCAGCGGGGACGGTGGGTTCGTCGAGGCCGATAACCTGAAGGGCTCCGTGAGTTACCTCATCGATGAAACCCGACGCACCGGTCTTGATGCTTCCTGGCAAGACACCAAGGGGCAGACGCCGAATACCCTGGTCAATTACAGCGCCTGGATCAGTCAGGAACTCTCGCCTTTTTGGAATGCCCGCCTATTCTTCACTTACAAAGAACGCAAGCAGGACAGCTTGCCGGATGCCAGCGCAAATGTCGTCGGGTTGACCTTGACTTATAGTTACCCCGGTCTCTGAAATTCAGCTTTGTGATGATCTATGACTACTGAATACGAAATGTCGGTCAACGACTACATTGCAATCATCAAGCACCACGCGGTGCTGTTGATCGTCAGTTGCGCAGCGATCCTTGGCGTGAGCATCGCGGTCGCGATGTCACTCCCGCCCACCTTCGAGTCCTCCGGCACGATTCTGATCGAGTCGCAACAGATCTCGCCTGAGCTGGTCGCGGCGAACAACAGCACCTTTGCCGATGAGCGCATCGAAGTCATTCGCCAGCGCGTGATGACCCGAGAAAACCTGGCCGCGATCATCGACAAATACAACTTGTTCTCTACTCAAGGCCGGAATTTGAGCGTTACAGAGAAAATCGATGAAATGCGCAATGCGATTGGCGTCACCCTGGTCAGCGCCGCGATCAAGGGGCGCGGGGAAGTGACGATTGCGTTTCGCCTTTCCTTTGAGCACCGCCAGCCAGAGATTGCCACCCAGGTGGCCAACGAACTGGTGACGCTGTTCCTCAATGAAAACATCCGGCAGCGCACCGAGCGCGCCAATGAAAACACGGAGTTCGCCAAGCAGGAGGCAGACAAGCTCGAGGTTGCCCTGAATGCCCAGGACAGTCGCGTGGCGGAATTCAAGGAGAAGCACAGCGATGCACTGCCCGAGAATCGGGAACTGCTCACGAACATGTTGACCCGCGCCGAGAGCGACCTCAAAGAGGTCGACCGTGACTACAAGGCTGCCCGCGAGGAGTTGCGTTTCAATGAATTGGAGCTCATTGCCGCCAATTCCGGCGTAGCGACCAAGCCTGGAGTAGCGGGAGCAGCCGCCGACAAACCGCAGGACCTCGCCAGCCTCAAGGCGGAGTACGCCCGTTTGCAGACGCTGTATACCGACGCCCACCCCGATGTGCGTTCCGTGAAACGCAAGATTGCGGCACTTGAGGCGAACAAAATGGTTGCCGGTAGTGCGGCAGCGCCCGTCAATATGGATGTATCCAGGGCTCAGACGCGGATCGCCGCCACCGAGGCGCGAATCAAGTCACTGGCCGATCAGAAGCAGCAGACGGTCCAGAAAATATCCGAATACCAAGCGCGAATTATTGAAATGCCTCAAGTCGAGCGCGGCCTGATCACGCTGATGCGCGACCATGACAACGCGAAAAAGAAGTATGAGGAAATGCGCGCCAAAGAGATGAACGCGAGAATTTCCGAAAGCCTGGAACAGGAAAACAAGGCGGAGCGTTTTGTTCTTCTGGAGTCGCCGCTGATGCCTGAAAAGCCGGTTCGGCCGAACCGCAAGAAAGTGGTCGCCATGGGCTTCGTGCTTGCTCCGGTGGGCGCTGGCGCGCTGGTGATGCTGCTCGAGATGATGAGTTCGCGTGTGCGCGGTGCTGAAGCCCTGGCCAGTGTGCTCGGTAGACGTGTACTGGTTTCCATCCCCTACATTCACACCATGGCCGAACTGGAGCGCCGCAAGAAGTGGCGAACGCGCCTGATCGTGTGTGGAATCGTGCTGGTCGCAATCCTTTTGGTGCTCGTGCACTTCCTCTACATGCCTCTGGATCAGTTGGCGTATAAAACGCTGGGCCGGTTTGCATAAGGAATATAGACATGGAAATTATCAAGCCCGATACCGAAAACACCGAGCCCAAGAACTCGTCCAAAGCCATGACACCTACCGCGCATTCTTCAGGCCTGAACGCGCTCAGCTATGTGCAAACCAAAGTTGTCCCTTTGCGGCCGGACCACCTCGAGCGCAATCGCATTGTGGCGTACAACAAGAATTCGAATATGGGCGGGGCGTTCGATCTGCTCCGTACGCAAGTTCTGAAAGTCATGGAAGAAAATGGCTGGCGCACGCTCGCCATTACCTCGCCGACACCGGAGGCCGGCAAGACGGTACTGGCGATCAACCTGGCAATGAGCATCGCTCATCACACCACCAAGACAGCATTGCTGGTGGATTTCGACTTGCGCCGTCCGACCGTGGGTGCCTGCCTGGGCCTGTCGATGGAGAAATCGCTGAATGAATACCTGGCCGATGAAGCGGAACTGCAAGAGGTTCTGGTTAACCCGACCTTGCCACGCTTTGTAGTGCTGCCGACCCGCAAGCCGATTCCGCTCTCCACCGAGGTGCTGTCTTCGCCCAAGGTAAGCCACTTGATCAGTGATTTGCGCGAACGCTACAACTCACGGGTCGTGATTTTCGATTTGCCGCCCATCTTGAGTTCGGACGATGTCATTACCGTCCTGCCTAAATTCGACTGCGTCCTGCTGGTCGTCGCCAACGGCATGAACAGCAGGAAAGAGATCGAGGAAAGCCTTCACCATCTCGGGACAGCCAATCTGATTGGCACTGTGTTGAACAAAGCCGAGCCGCAAAACCGCTCTTACTACTAGCGCGTCATTCTCAAACGATCGGCGCTGGCGGCCAGCGCCGACTTCACTGCCAGGGATGCTTCTTTTCCCAACTCCAGGCGTGCGTCACGATCTGTTCCAGCGAGGCAAATTGCGGTTGCCAGCCAAGCAGGCTGTACGCCCTTTGGGGATCGGCCACCAGACGTGGAGGATCACCCGCACGGCGTGGCGCATCGCTGACGGAGATCGCCTGGCCAGTGACACGACGCGCGGTGTCTATCACTTCCTGTACCGAGAATCCCTGGCCATTGCCGAGGTTGAACGCCGTGCTTGCACCGCCGGTCACCAGGTAATCCACGGCCAGTGCGTGAGCGGCCGCCAGATCGGCGACATGGACGTAGTCGCGAATACAGGTGCCGTCAGGCGTGTCGTAATCGCGGCCATAGACGGTGATGCTCGCGCGCCGGCCGGAGGCCGCTTGCAGGATCAACGGCAGCAGGTGGGTTTCCGGTTCGTGGCGTTCACCCAGCTGTCCTTCAGGGTCTGCTCCGGCCGCGTTGAAGTAGCGCAGGCAAACCGACTTCAGCCCGTACGCGCGATCAAAATCTTCAAGCATCTGTTCCACCATCCACTTACTGCGACCATAAGGATTGATCGCCGCCTTGGGATGTTCTTCGTCGATGGGCACATACGCCGGGTCGCCATAAATGGCGGCAGTCGAGGAAAAGATGAAGCGCTTGACGTTCGCGCGAACCATGGCCTGTAGCAGCGTCAGCGTGGCGGCCAGGTTGTTCTGGTAATACTTGGCCGGTTCGGTGACGGATTCGCCAACCTGTATGAACGAGGCGAAGTGGAACACGGCATCGAAGTGGTGCGTGGCAAACAAGGTGTCCAGGGCTTGCGCGTCGGCGATGTCCAGTTCAACCAGTGTTCCGCCCGTCAAGGCGTCGCGATACCCCGTGGAAAAATTGTCCGCCACCACCAGCTCGTGACCTGTGCGCAGCAGATGCTTGACCATGTGCGAGCCGATATAACCTGCGCCGCCGACCACCAAAAAATTCATCCTGTCCTCCTGGAAACTGTTGCTGTGCAAACGCAGATTGTACCGTCAGTGTGCAGCGCTTTTTTTCATAAACAACCAATTGAAGGCCTGCACGCCGTCGAACTTGATCGTGTAGCGCCCGTCAACGTAGGTCGCGGGCACCTTCTTCAGTTGGGCCTGCGTGCCTTGGGTGTACAGCGTCAGGCCTGGCGGCCCCTGAATGCTGAGCGTGCCCTCGAGCGGCTCGACGTAAAAAGGTGTTTTGTCATCGTCTTTGGGGATAGCACGAGTGCCCAGAGAAATCAGCAGATCCTGCGACCGACCGACAGGTGCGGCGTCCAGGCTTTGCACCACCACGCTGGCATTGGCGGTCTTCACTTGAACCTGGATGTTGCCCAGGCTGATCGACTCGCCACCGATCCAGCCGGTGACGGCCTGGGTGCGCGGCGTATTGATGGTGTAGATGCCTTGTTTCCAGTTGCGCTTGAGTTCGCCCGTATCGGTCGTGGACTCGCTGGCATTGGCGTCCAGCAACGATTGGTCAGGATCATGAAACACCTGCGCATTGCTCGGGATAATGCCCGGCTGCAACCAGGGCAGTTCCGGCGTCTGTGGCATGGCGATTTGCAGCTTGCCTTTCTCCATGGCGGTACGCAGCAGAACCGAGTTGGCCGGTGAGACGGGTTTGTTGAACAGGGTGTCGGGTGTCGGTGCGAAGACGTAAGTCGTATTGGCTTCGCTGACGTCGGCACGGCGGTAGAGCAGGGCGGCGGCGGGCAGGGTCGCCAGCATCGCAGGGTCGTTGTAGGCGTGCCAGTTGTCGGCCGTTACCCAGCCGCCGTCGAGCGGCTGCTGGCTGTAGGCATATTGCATCAGCGCGTCCCAGCCCTGGTGGCTGGCGGTGCCGGCGACATAGAGGGGCAACGAGTGGCGGTCGGGTGTCGGGAACGGTTCGTTGTTCCACTCGGTGACGGTCAGCGGTTTGCCGGTGACCTGGCCAGCGCCCATCCAGTCGACGATCCCTTCGGTGGTGAGCGGGTTTTTCTCCAGCTGCCCGGAGCCGCCGTAGCTGTGAACGTCAATGACGTCGCCCGCAGTCAGGGCCGGCAAGGAACTCAGGCCATCGCCGCCCCAACTGCTGGTGGTGGCAATGGGGACCTTCACGCCCAATTCGCGAAGATGCTGGATCATCTCTACGTTGAAATTCCGTTCCAGATCGTTAAGGAACAGCTTGGCGGGGCCATGCTCCCACGAGCGCCAGGTGAGGCTTGCCGATAGATTGTGCTGACTGGCAAAGGCATCCGCCCGGTTCTTGTAGAGCTCCCAGTGCCTGGGAACGCCCTTGTCTCGCAACAGGGCGTTGCCAAAGTGTTGAGTGACGTCATTTTCGTTGGTGATCAGCACGGCGGCGATTGCCGGATCATCTTTATAGGCGAGGCCGGTAAAGGGATTTACATGGGTCATGTAGGCTTCGGCGAAGCGTTTCATCGCCTGCTGAATGGTGATGTTCACATACGCGAAGCCCTTGAGGCTGGCATTGTTCTGCTCGTCTTTTGGCAGCTCGTCGAAGCCGAAAATGTTGTCTTTCGCCATCAGGGCTCGCTCGACGTGCATGTCGAGCCATACATAAATGCCTTCGTCTTTCAGGCACTTGATCCACCAGTCGATTTTTTTCAGCGATGCTGCGCTGAGTTGCTGAGTGTCCTGCGTTTGGTCGCGGTCACCAAAGATGTTGGGGCTGACCCAGGGGGAGTCATGGTGGTGCAGGCGGACGAGGTTGAAACCGAGTGCCGACAGGCGTTTGGCTTGTTGCTTGATTGCATCGTCGGACGTTCGGAACAGCGCATAGGACGTGATGTTGGTGCCCCAAAAGCGCGCCGGGGTGTTGTCCGCGAACAGCAGTTGTTCGCCGGACGCTTTGACGAAGCCGCGCTTGCCCGCAGGTTTTTCGCCAGCGTTGAGGAAGGACAGATCGACCGGAGAGGTTTTGATGTCGACCTTGTCATCTGGCCAGGTCTTCGGGTCCGTCAGGCCAAAACGCTCTGTCGTGGTGGGGCCGAGAACAATGTCGCCAGAAATGCTCAGGGTCGCTTTGACGTGTTGCTCGCCGGATTTGATCGTGTTTTTGTAGAAGAAAGCACGTACCTCGGATGGGCTGCCGGGCTCAAAGTACACGCTCGCCAGCGCCGGCTCGAAACGCATCTCGATGCGTCGGCCTTGTGCATTGCCCCACGACCAGCCGCGGTTGCCGGGCAGCAATTGCGGCGTGCTCATTTCACCGGCGAAAAGGGCCGGGTCGAAATTGAAGACGATACCTCCACCCATCACGCCTGACTTCACGCTGTGTGCATTCAGGGCAAAGTCCCAGGTCAGTGTCTTTTCGTCTTCTTTCTGAATCTGCGCCGTAAGGTCGAAGTCCAGTGCTTTGTTCTGGCCTTCGAGGGTGTATTTGTAGGGGGCGTCGACCTTGAACCGGGTGCCGAAGAACGTCCAGTCCCAGTTACTCCCCCAGAAGGTAAATTTTGACGCCGCGACAGGGCTGCCGCCGCGCGTCAGCACGGGCAGGCCGCTGCGTTCATCGACACTGGCAACCCACTCCGAGGCCCAGGTACTGAACGGCCAAATGGCAACGCACAGGAGCGCCGGAAGCAGCATCGGAGTGCGGCGTAACAAAGTGGTCATTGGCATTACCGGAGTTGGAGGTGGGCACTCGCAGTGACTGCGATCGAAGTGTGCTTGAGCTTGCGAGCCATCTGGACATAGGCAACGCCCAGCCCGGCCACCGACCAATACACAATGGGGATGAACGTGATACTGCTGACCGTCACGATGGTCACCATGATCCCGGCCAGTGTCGCCAGGAGCGCGCGTCCGAGCCGGCGTCTTTCATCATCCTTGTCGGGGAACGAACGCATTGCCTTGCGGATACCCAGCAGAACCGTGACGAAAAAAGCCACGAACAGCGTCAACCCGACCAACCCGACCTGCAGCGCCACGTTGATGTAGGTGTTCACGATATCGATGATGCCCTGGCCCTGGATCATGGACTGCATTTCCGGCGTGCTGCGGAAGTCGAAAGCGCCGAACAAGGGGTTGCGCTGGATAACGATCATTGCGTTATCGAACAAACGTTGTCGGTACGTGATGTTCTCTACTTCGATGGTGCCGATGAACGGTAGCAGGTCCAGGAATTTTTGCCCGCCCGGCACGATGGCCAGCAAAGGAATAGCGAGCACGGCGGCGAGCGCCAGCAGCATCAAGCGTTTGGCAGCGCCGCGACCCGTGGCGATAAACGCTGTGATCATGACGACGGCGCCGATCCAGGGACCACGCGACAGCGGCGCGAACAGTCCGCCAGCCAGCAGGAGACCACCGAGCCGCCGCTGGAGCTTGCTGCGCACACCTTCCTGCAAAAACAGGTACAGGCCGAGGGCGACGCTGATGACAAACCCCAGCGCAATGGCCTGGCCAGTGGTGGCGCTCGCGCGCAATGAACCGCCACGGCTCAAGTACCCGGACATTTCCCATTGCATGCCCAGGGCGTCCGTCAGCGCGCTGTAGAGCAGCCAGCTGCGGGCAAATTCGAAGAGCCCGATAATGGACAGCACCATCGCGGCGAGGACAAACGCCAACAGGGCGTCCTTGAAGTCGCTGAGGTCTTTCAGGGCCCGGCTGGCGACGTAGTAAGGCAAAAAGACTTCGATGAACATGTAGGCCGTTTGGCGCAACGTGTCGGTGAGTGTCGTTTCGCGCAGCAACAGCAGGCTCGTCAGCACAAGGCCGGCGGTCAACAGTTTGTCAGGCCAGGTGCGCCCGAAAGGCAGCGTGTCCGATCGCCTGCGCAGCACGAAAAACGCGGGAAGCAAGACGCACAGGGACAGCAACCGGATATGGTTGAGATCAAAGAAATAGTTGATGACGCCCATGCCGGGAATCTGCGCCGACGCCGGCGGGACGAGAAACAGCAGCATGAAGAACAGTGCCATGGGATTGCGCTCGCGTTTCCGTGCGACCGTCAGCACCACAGCGGCAACCGCTGCATACACCCAGAAACTGTGCGCGAAAAAAACCAGCAGGGTCAAAACGAACCACAGATTGCGACGACGTGTGAAGTCGTTGTACGGAATCAGGTCCTTTGCCGGTCGACGGGCCAGGGTAAAAACGGTGCCGGCGAGGACCAGAATGACGATTAGCGCGCGTATGTGCTCAGGCATGAATTAATGCACTTATTGATTGGTGAGCGAAGCATAGTGGATTGCCTGATTGCGGCTATAGTAACGTTCGTGCAACTGATTCCGGGATTGATGTTATGCCTTCAATTGATTTATCGCCATCGTTGAGCCTGCGCAAGCGAGCGATATTCGCCGGGGCATGGAATATCGGAGCGCTTGTCACGTCTCAGGCCATGCGCCTGGGTGGCAACCTGATCATGGCTCGCCTGCTGATGCCGGAGATGTTCGGCATCATGGTCATCGCGACCACCGTTTCGGTGATACTCCATTTGCTTTCCGATGTGGGCTTGCGCCAGAACATCATCCAGAGCCCGCGGGGTGACGATCCAGTATTTCTCAATACCGTGTGGACCGTGCAGATCGTGCGCGGTTTTGTCCTTTTTGCCTCAACGTTACTGATCGCGGGCTTTGCCTGGTTTGCGCAAGTCATCCATTTGTGGTCGCCCGAATCCACTTATGCGGCACCCGAGTTGCCGCTGGTGTTGGCCTGCACGGGGTTGTCCGCGGTCATCTATGGTTTTCAGTCGACAAAAGTCGACGTGGCCGTTCGCGCATTCCAGCAAAAGAAAGTCGTGCTCGCCGAGTTTGCGTCCCAGATTGCCGGCCTGCTGGTGATGCTGGCTATCGGTTACTTCACCCGGTCTATCTGGTCGCTGGTGGGCGCGGGCCTGATCTCCGCGCTGGTCAGTACGCTTCTGGGACATTTCTGGTTTCAGGGTCCGCATAACCGTCTGCTCTGGGATCGTACCGCGCTCCAGGAACTGGTCGTCTTCGGCCGTTGGATATTGCTGTCGTCGGCGGTAGGCGTACTGGCCATGAATGGCGACCGCATCTGGTTCGGCGGCAGCATGTCGGCTGCCGAACTGGGCGTCTACTCCATCGCCGTGCTGATTCTTGGGGCTATCACGCTCGGCGTGCAGAGGCTGGTTGGCGCCGTGGCGTTGCCCGCCTTCGGCGAGGCGGCAAGAACCAACGACACAGCGCGGCTCCGCTCTTTGTATGATCGCTTCAGACTGATTGTCGACATCGTCTTGCTGTTTATCACCGGACTGTTGTGGATCATCAGCCCACTGATAATCCACTGGTTATACGACGAGCGTTATGCCGAGGCCGGCGGCATGATGGCCGTGCTTTCACTCTCTTTCTTCACTTTGCGCTACGGCGTCGCGCATCAAGCCTGGCTGGCCTTGGGACTCACCAAGTATCAGGCCATGGATAACATCATTCGCGCCATCTCGTTATGGGTGTTGCTGCCGGTGTTGCTGGCGGTTGGCGGCGTGAAATATGCGATTTGGGGTGTTGCGCTGCATACGCTCCCTACACTTGTGCTAATTGTTTATGTGAACTGTCGTATAGGGCTGTTCAATCTCAAGCGGGAGCTGGTTGTCCTGCCAATGTTGCTGGTCGGGGTGTTGTGCGGGGAGTTGGTGCTGGGGCTCGCTGAATGGCTTTGATTTGATCTGAGTCACTGGCTGTTTCCAGCGCTTGGGGGAACGTCACCTTTCGGGGAGTGATGGGTTTGACGGGTCGCTGAAAATACAAACGCAATCTTAATGTCGTGGGGCTTTGAATCATGAATGAACTTGATTTGAATACCTCTGTGATGGGGCGCAGAGACTTCCTCCAGGCGTTTGCGGTGTTGAGTCTGGGGGGGATGACATTTGGATTGTCCTCGTTCCTTGTTCCGCCTTCTTCTGAAAAAAACGGGTTTGTCGTCGTTAACGGCTGGGTGTTGCCTGCCCAGTATTTTCGGCAAACGCGCACATGATCAAAGATTACCAATCGCAGAAAGAACTGCGCGATCACTATGACTTCTGCATCATCGGGGCCGGGCCGGCGGGCATCACGCTGGCGTTGCGTCTGGCCGGTGATGGCCGGCGCGTGCTGCTTGTCGAGGGCGGGGGGCACGAATATTCACAGTCCTCGCAAACCCTCTACAACTGCCCCTCGACAGGTCTGAATGTCTACGCTGAAGAAACACGCCTGCGGTTCCTCGGCGGCACGTCGAACCACTGGGCGGGGCGTTGCCGGCCCTTCGAAAAATCAGATTTCGACTGGGGCCCTCCGGTCAGCCTTCCTGGCTGGCCCATCAGATTTTCCGAGTTCGAACGCTATCTGCCAGCAGCCATGGCCATTGTGGATCTCCCGTCGGATTCCGGATTCAAGACGATCAATGCGTCCATGGACGGCAACGACTTTGTAGCGGATCGTTTCCTGCTGAGTCCGCCGACGCGATTTGCACAAAAATACGCCAAGGATCTTCAAGAGACCGAGGGGCTTGATGTCTTCATCAATTGCAACTGTGTCGATCTTGAATTTGATGACAAGACCGGCCGCATCGCCGCCATCGTTGTGTCCGATTACGACAGGCACCGAGAGCGAGTGAAGGCAAGACAGTTCATTCTGGCCACGGGCGCCATCGAGAATGCCAGGCAGCTGATGAACAGTGAGTCTTTGACAGCCGCCGGAGTCGTCAGCAAGGACGGTTTGGTCGGCAAATGTTTCATGGAGCACCTGAACCTCGACCTGGGGACTTTCATCCTGGGGGAGGGGCAGAGTACAGAGCCTCGACAGTACTTCACGACCGATGCGTTTGTAGCGCAATATCAATCAGGCAAAGGAAATGTATCGGCATCGCTCCTGGCGCACGTGCAGGCCTATGGGCGAACGGCAGCCATCAAGGACTTTCTGGAGAACCTCGCCTGCGATGTAGGGTTGGCGCACAAGCTCGATTTCATTTCCCGCTTCAATTGTCCCGGGGATGGGGTGATCACCACGCTCATCGAACAATTTCCCAATCGAAACAGCGGCATCACGCTGCTCGATGAGCGGGATGCATTGGGGGTGCGCAAGGTCAGCATCAATTGGGAAGTGGCACCCGAAGACAGGCGTACCATCAAGTGCATAGGGATGGAGGTGGCGAAGTGTTTTGCAGACACGGGGCTGGGCTTCGTCAAGCTGGAAGAGTGCGTGTATGACGTCTCTGTGCCATTGAAAGTGGCGCCCCACGCTCATCATATGGGGACTACTCGGATGGCCTCGGCGCCTGAGTTCGGAGTGGTCGACGAGAACTGCAAAGTGTTCGGCATCGACAATCTTTACGTGGCGGGCAGCAGTGTCTTTGCTACAGCCGGTGCGAGCAATCCGACCATGCCTCTTTTACAACTTGCCCTGAGGCTGGCAGATCACCTGAATCGTCAAGCGGGCCCGGCGGGCAGATATTCCTGATACTACAATCAAAAAAACACAGGGTGTATCTGACTCTGACACGGATGAAAATCGCAGGATATGTGAGGCTGACAGGATGATAGGGCTGGCAAGACGTGCAGTAAGTTACTACGTCAATAAAACGGGGCGCGGACCCGGAATCTTCAAATGGTTTTGTAAACCTAACGGATACCAGTGGGCTAAGTATCTGGCGCGCTGGGGATCGCTGCATTCAGTCGGCACCGGTGTGTGGATCAATGTCGGATGCAACATCACTGACCCTTCGCTGGTCCGCCTGGGCAACAACGTCGGCTTATCGGATTGCACGCTGTTCGGGCACGACGGCGTCATCGGCATATTTGCCGAGCGTTTCAACGTAAAGCTCGATTCTGTCGGACCGGTCGACATCCGTGACAACTGTTTTGTCGGGCACGGTGCGATCATCATGCCGCGCGTGACCATAGGTCCGGATTCAATTGTCGCCGCAGGTGCCGTTGTCACGAAAGATGTTCCACCCGGGGTGGTAGTCGGGGGTAATCCGGCAAAGGTCATTTGTACGATCGAAGAGCTGATCAGAAAACTCGAGACGCGTTGCAACACCTATCCGTGGATGGACATGATCAGAGAACGCAAAGGCGCCTATGATCCAAGCGTGGAGCCGACGCTCATGGCCATGCGAGTGCAGTACTTTTTTGGCGAGCCACCAAAATGACCCGTACTCCCCTTGATGTACTGGTCGTCAACTACAACACGGCGACGCTGTTACAGCCAATGTTCGATGCATTGCGCCAGTCAAACAGTGCGGATCTGACGCGCTATCTGGTCGTGGACAATGCCTCTGCCGATAATTCCCTGGAGCGTCTGGAAAATGTTTGCCCAGAGGCATTGTTGCTGGTCAATGAAAACAATGTGGGTTTTGGCCGTGCCAACAATCAACTGGTTGAGCACCTGCAGGGCAAATACGCGTTGCTCATCAATACCGATGCCTTCGTTGCCGCCGACACCCTGAAAAAAACCCTCGACTACATGGAGGCGCATCCTGATTGCGGTGTCCTCGGCGTTCGGCTGGTTGGCCGGGAAGGCGATCTGCAACCCTCGTGTCGCTACTTTCCGACGCCGCTGAATGTCTTCCTCTCGCGCACCGGGCTTGAACGGTTTTTCCCGGTGGTGAAGAGGGTGGATGACATGGACTGGGATCACGCCTCGGTTCGAGAGTGTGACTGGGTACCTGGCTGCTATTACCTGATCCGCCGCGAAGTCATCGACCAGGTGGGGTTGTTCGATCCGCGCTACTTCCTTTATTACGAGGAGGTCGATCACTGCAAGCGCGTCAAGCAGGCCGGCTGGAAAGTGGTGTATTACCCCGACACCACGGTGGTGCATATCGGCGGTGAGAGTGCCAAGACGGTTGTCGAGCTCAATGCGGTCAGTCGACAGATACCCAAGATACAGATCGAAAGCGAACTGTTGTACTTCCGCAAGCACCACGGTCTGTTGGGGCTGGCTTGGCATATGTTCCTGGTTTGCCTGGGAGATCTGATTCTGGCGCTCAAGGCACTGCTGAAAGGCCGTGGCCGAGCCGCCATCGCAACGTGCTGGCAGCATACGCGCGCTACTTGGGCGCTGCTGCGAGAAACCCGATTCGCTACCCAACCCACACGGTAGGTCAATCAATGTTCGAGAATATACGCGCGGACTTGCGTGCCTATGGCGGTGATTGGGGTGCTCAGGGCTTCTGGGCGATGGTGGTTTATCGCTTTGGACGCTGGCGTTACGGGGTGCGCCCGGCACTGCTGCGCAAGCTGCTCTCCTTTATCTACAAAGTGCTCTACAAACTGGTGCAGATCCTCACGGGCATCGAGCTGCCCTGTGAAGTCGTGATCGGACGCAACTTTGTCATCGATCATTTCGGCGGGATCATTATCAGTGGGTATGCGCAGTTCGGCGATGATTGCCGGATCCGCAATGGCGTGGTCGTGGGCCTGAAAAATGTCAATGAACCGATCGCCCCCGTGATCGGCAACAACGTTGATATCGGCACCGGGGCCAAGGTGCTGGGCAATATCCGCATTGGCAACAATGTCGTGATTGGTGCCAATGCCGTGGTGCTGACCGATGTACCGGATGACTCGGTGGCAGTGGGCGTGCCCGCCATTATCAAGAGAAGGCAGTCGGCTGAAGCAACAGCATCCTCCCTGGACACTTCCGACTGCGACGCCAAGTGAACCCCATGGCGATCGGCATGGGGGTCGTTGTTATCGGTCGCAACGAGGGCCTGCGGCTTGAGCGCTGCCTGGTTTCGCTGGTGGGTGCGGCAGAGCAGGTGGTCTATGTCGACTCTGGATCAACGGACGATTCGGTGGAGATGGCAAAGGCGCTCGGGGTCGAGGTGGTCGAGCTGGATATGTCGATCCCGTTTACGGCGGCCCGCGCTCGCAATGAAGGATTTGCCCGCCTGCAACGTCTGCTGCCGGCGATGCGCTACGTACAATTTGTCGACGGTGATTGCGAGGTTGTCGAAGGCTGGTTGTCCCGGGCACAGGACTTTCTCGATACCCGGCCTGACGTGGCGGTGGTTTGTGGGCGGCGCCGCGAACGATTTCCACAGCGCTCGATTTACAACTTGTTGTGCGACCTCGAATGGGACACGCCGATAGGCGAGGCCAAGGCCTGTGGTGGCGATGCGTTGATGCGGGCGGATGCCTTCGCCGCAGCGTCGGGGTTTCGAGCGGACCTGATCGCCGGGGAAGAGCCCGAATTGTGTGTGCGCCTGCGGGCGAATGGATGGAAGGTCTGGCGTCTGGCCGAGGAAATGACTTTGCACGATGCGGCCATGACCCGCTTCGGCCAGTGGTGGCGGCGTACATTGCGCGGCGGACATGCCTTTGCCGAAGGTGCTTTTTTACATGGGGCTGCACCGGAGAAACATTGGCTGCGGGAGTCGCGTCGTGCCTGGTTCTGGGGCTTGGGCGTGCCACTGGCGACGGTGATCGCACTGTTGATGCTGGGCTGGTCAGGGCTGCTTCTGCTGCTGGTCTACCCGTTGCAAGTCGTGCGCCTGGCTCGTCGAGGCGGTAGATCAAAGCGCGAAAACTGGCTGCTGGCTTTATTCCTCGTGCTGGGAAAATTTCCCGAAATGCTCGGGCAAGCCAAGTTTCTTCTGAACAGATTCGGCACCGGCAAAACCGCGTTGATCGAATACAAGTGAGACGTCCATGAATAATTGGCTGCTACTGAAGAGCGTGTTTACCTTGCATGCGGGCTATTCGTTAAGAGCCTTGAAAAACAAGCTTAAATTATTGGTTTTGATTGGGAAGAACTGGTCGGGGCTCAATGTGTTTTTGGGGCGCATGTCGAATGCCCTGGGCAAGTCCGGTATTGAGAAGTTGGGGGCAGATTGTATCGGTGTCGTTCATTGGCCCTACATCAGTAAAAACTGGAGCGCTCAGGACCGATTGGATGTGCTGGCTTCGCATTACGAAGTCATCACAAAAAGCTGCCCGCAATTATTGCTTTCCGGGCGAAGCGAACGTCTGGTGTTGAGTGACTTGTCGGAATACTCCGCGGGTTGTTTCCTGGTGCTGGACCGTCCTACATGGTTCATGCGGGAAGGGGAGCTGGTACTGAATTTGTTTCAGGGGGATCTGCGCATCGCCTCCATCGCGTTCTCCTTGTGCCGAACGGACACTGAGTTGTGTATTTTTATCGGCGCCGTTCAAGGGATACACAAAGGCGTGGAGAGTGATCTGTCGTTGAGCATCTACAGGGACCTGACAAAAGATTTTGAAGGTCTGCGGCCAAGAAGCTTTCTGATCGAAGTGATCAAATACCTTGCCATCAACCTTGGCGTTGAAAAAATCTATGCGGTAGGGGATGGGTATCGCCACCATCGTCACCCGTATTTCGGTACTGAAAAGGCTCAGGATCTGGCGGCAAATTACGACGTGATCTGGCTGGAGCACGGCGCGACGCCCTCGCAGCGCGAGGACTTTTTCGAGATTCCCATGGAGCCGTCCAGAAAACCGCTCGACAGTATCGTCGCAAAAAAACGTGCCATGTACCGCCGACGCTATGAGCTTCTGGATGACACCTTCAGAAGGATAGACAGCGTGTTGTCAGCCAGTTACAGCAAGCGCCGTGACGTACCTGATCGCTGTACGACGGTGGAATCACCTGCAGCAATAACCCTCCGCAACGACAACTAAGCCTGGGTTCCTATGCGCATTGCTTATTTCATCAATCAGTACCCCAAGGTCAGCCATAGCTTCATTCGTCGCGAGATTCTGGCGGTGGAACGTCAGGGTTTTGAGGTGCAGCGTATCGCGCTGCGTGGCTGGGATGCCGAGTTGGTGGATGCCGAGGACGTGTCCGAGCGCGATGAAACCCGGTATGTCTTGCAGGACGGAATAAAAGGGCTGTTGGGTCCCGCGCTGCAGGTATTGCGCGCCCAGCCACGCCGCTTCTTTTCGGCACTGTGGCTGGCGTTACGCATGGGCCGGCGTGCTGATCGCGCCTGGCCGTATCACCTGGTTTATCTGCTCGAAGCCTGTCGCCTGCTGACCTGGTTGCAGGCGTTCGGCGCCAGGCATGTGCATGCGCATTTCGGCACTAACTCCACCGAGGTGGTAATGCTGGCCAACGCGCTCGGCGGGCCAGCGTACAGTTTTACCGTGCACGGCCCGGAAGAGTTCGACAAACCGCAGTTCATTCATCTGGGCGAGAAAGTACGGCGCGCGGCGTTTGTCGCGGCCATCAGTTCTTATGGCCGCAGCCAGTTGTTTCGCTGGGTGGATCATTCGCACTGGGCAAAAGTAAAAGTGGTGCATTGCGGCCTGGAGCGGAGCTTTCACGATGTGACGCCGGTGGCGGTGCCTGCCGTGCCGCGTCTGGTTTGCGTCGGTCGCTTGTGTGAGCAAAAGGGTCAGTTGCTGTTGCTGGAGGCCGCGCGTCTGTTGGCCGCGCAAGCCGTGGAGTTCGAAATCGTACTGGCTGGCGATGGGGAAATGCGTGGGCAAATCGAGGCCCTGATTGCACAGTATGGCTTGCAGTCGAAGGTACGCATTACCGGCTGGATCAGCAGCGACCAGGTGCGTACGGAAATTCTTGCCGCGCGCGCCCTGGTACTGCCCAGCTTTGCCGAGGGCCTGCCGGTGGTCATCATGGAAGCCATGGCCTTGCGCCGGCCGGTGTTGACGACTTATGTGGCGGGCATTCCCGAGCTCGTGCGCCAGGGCGAGAACGGCTGGCTGTTTCCCGCCGGCGAAGTGGAGGCGCTGGCCGCAGCGATGGCGGACTGCCTCGCGCAACCTGTCGAGGTGTTGCAGCGGATGGGCGAAGCGGCCTGGCAGCGGGTGGTGGAACGCCACGATATCGATACCGAAGCAGCCAGGTTGGCTGATTTATTCAAGGCACAAGCATGATCACGTTACTGGGTTGGCTGTTCAGCGCACTGCTGGTGCTCATCGTCCCGCCGGTATTGGTGTTGTCTGCCCAGGTGTTGCTGGCCTGTCTGCCTGCGCGGTCACGTCCGTTGGCGCCGGGACCGCGGCCGAGGGTGGCGGTGCTGGTGCCGGCGCACAATGAATCCTCACTCATCGTTGCGACGCTGGACAGCATTCGGCCGCAGCTGCGGGAAGGCGATCGCCTGTTGGTGGTGGCGGACAACTGTTCTGACGACACCGCAGCGCTGGCCCGCGCCGCGGGTGCCGAGGTGGTGGAACGTCGCAACGAACAGCAGCGTGGCAAGGGGTATGCGCTGGACTTTGGGGTGCGCCATCTGGCGATCGACGCGCCGGACGTCATGATCATTGTCGATGCCGACTCCCTGGTGAGTGAAGGCTCGATCGAGCGTCTCGCCGTGTGTTGCATCAACTCGGGGCGGCCAGCGCAGGCACTGTATCTAATGCATGCTCCAGCGGGTTCCGGGTTGAAAGTGCAGCTTGCCGAGTTCGCCTGGTGTGTGAAAAACCGAGTGCGGCCGCAAGGTTGGGCACGGCTTGGCTTGCCTTGTTCATTAATGGGCTCGGGCATGGCTTTCGTCTGGAAGGACCTGGCTTTGGTCGATCTCGCCAGCGGCCATATCGTCGAAGATCTGAAGATGGGCCTGGATTTTTGTCGAAGCGGCAAGCCGCCTTTGTTTTGTCCCGATGGGCTGGTCACCAGTTATTTTCCGCGCAGTGACGAAGGCTTGAGTATCCAGCGTAAGCGTTGGGAACACGGTCATCTGGGGGTCATCCTGGGTGATGCGCCAAAGTTGATGGTAGAGGCGATCACCCGGCGTAACGGGAGCCTGTTAGCGATGACGCTGGATTTGCTGGTGCCTCCGCTGGCCTTGCTGACGTTGGTTCTGGCCGCAGCCTTTATCCTCTCATGGCTGGTGTTTTTGCTGGGCGGAGCATTGGCGCCCGCAGTGATCGCTTCGCTGGGGATGGCGCTGTTGGGAGGGACTGTCCTGCTGGCGTGGAGTCGCTTCGGTCGGGGGATCATCGCTTTTTCGACACTGTTGTATGCGCCGTTCTACGCGTTGAAAAAAATCCCCCTGTACATCGGCTTTATTCTGAAGCGTCAGGTTGAGTGGGTGCGGTCGAAGAGGGACGATAATTAATGCACGCTTTGTCCTGGCAACACCGTTGGCAAACGATTACCCGAAAACTCAGGGTGGTCAGCGATGTTGATGATGAGCAACGATTGATTGAGGTGTTGTCCAGACCTGAAGGGACGACCGTGCTCGGATTCGCCAATGCCCATGCCATGAACCTGGTGGCAGCCAATACCGATTACCATAGCGCGCTGCTCTCGGCGGACGTGCTGCTGCGCGATGGCTCCGGCCTGGCCATCCTGTTTCGTCGCCTCGGACTGGAGCCGGGACTGAATATGAACGGCACCGATTTCATCCCCAAACTGCTGGCCGCGTACAAGGGCCGGCGTGTGGCTTTCTGGGGGACTGAAGAGCCTTTTCTGACCCATGCCGTGCGGCACAGCGAAGCGCAATTTGCGGTCAATGTTGTCTCTGCGCATCATGGCTTCGCGCCAGTGGATACCTACATCAACCTTGCCCGGGAGTTTCAGCCGGAACTGGTTGTGCTGGGGATGGGCATGCCCAAGCAAGAAGCCGTTGCTGCCAGGCTGGCCGACAGCGGCGTGCCCTGTCTTGTCGTGTGCGGCGGGGCGATCCTGGACTTTCTGGGCGGCAAGGTGACTCGCGCTCCGCAATGGGTGCGTCGTATCGGTTGCGAATGGGTGTTCAGACTCATCACTGAGCCAAAGCGACTCTTCCGTCGTTATGTGATGGGCAACCCGCTGTTTCTACTGCGTACTTTGATCTTCAGGCAAGCCTGACTCAACAGGTCTTTTGATACCTGGCTCAAGCTTTTCCGGCGCCATAAAAACAGCGTCTGAAATATCTTGCAAAACTTCGGCGTTACACCTTTACTCATGTTGAAGTTTCGACTTGACGGGTGTGCTTGAGGTTGTTTGCTTCATTAAGATTGGCGTCAACAAAATGTTGTCGAACAATCTTGAGTTCCAGGGAAGGAGTGGCGAGTTTTTCGCAAGAAGAAGGGTGGCAGGCTCAAAGTGGATGACGGATTGTATCGAGATTGTAATAACCGACCGGTTTGAACAATGTGCTCAGTTGTCGCGCTTTCATTTCAAGTCTTTGGTTTATTGATTTGAAACTAAAATGGCCCTTCCTTGAATTGTGCTAATAACCAAATGAAAGAATATATAGCAGAACCCATGCGTCGCTTATTAACTCCTTCAATGCGATTTGAGCTAAGGAAAGCTGTCGCCTGGCTGCGGGATATTCTCGGGCGCGCCTGTTTTTGGCGCTGGGAAATTGTCAGGTTCAAACTGCGGGAAGACAGCCTCTACGACATACTTTATGTGGGCAGGAAAACACAGCGGGAGTTTGTGAAGGTTTTACTGGGCGTTCAATCTCAAGGGGTTGATGGGCAGTTGAAGCTGGGCAAGTCAGACCGGACAGTGGTGGTCAGCGAAATGCCGACCCCGGGGGCCTTATACGTGCCTCAGTACTTGAGTGCTGTCGTGCCGCTGAGCAGGTCAATCGACGAGATCACCGCGAGATACAACACCGAGCTGCGTCGGAACCTGCGCAAGAATCGTCTGCGTTACCGCATGAAGCAAGCGTTGAACGATGACGAGATTGAAATCGCCGATCGGGAAATGCTTCAACCTTACGCCGCGGCCCGGCATGGTTCGGCCGCCTCACAAATTGCAGCACAGGAAGTTCATCGGGTGGCAAAAGTTGCAGGGCGACTCGATCTGGTGCTGCTGGAAGACGAGGTTGTTGCATGCCATCTTGGCTGCGTAGTCACCCGGGCAGGTAAGCGTTATTGGAGTACCGTGCGCTTCGGTTACCCCGATGTAGTGTTTTCGGATACAAAGAAATTACGTGAAGTTAACTCCATTACCACCTTCATGGCGCTGGAATGGGCGATTGAAAATGGTTTTGACTATTACGATATTGGAACTTGCCTGGCACGCCCGGACGACGGGCTTCTGGAATGGAAAAGAAGACGCGGTGGCGATGTCGATACGCTGGGTAACCACGGTTATTTGTTTGTTCAACTGCCCAAGGCAGGTGCAGCTCAGTTTCTCTGGGAGGCGCCGTTATTTGCGGTTGAGGGTAAAAACCTGACACTTCATCTTGGGTTGCCGGACGGGCCGAGTGATGAAGAAGTTGCCAGCCGATATCGCGAGATGGGATTTGGTGGTCTTTCGACAATATATATCCATTGTTCCAGAGTGCCGGGAGAAGCGCTTCTCGACACCTTGCGCAGTCGTTACGCTCATTTGAAGTTGCCCCCTGTCCTGGAAATTGTTGTATCCACCTGAACAAGTTGTTGCCTTTAAAAAACCGGTTTTAACCAAGAACGCTTGTTGCTGTTTATCCATATCTGGATGGGGTGGCTATGTCTCAATTTAATGCATTGACGAGTGGCGGCCAATCGAAATGGAGCTTCGCGGCGTATAAGCACCTTTTCAACACGCGTGTCACTCGGACGCCGTCGCTGCCCCTTCAGAGTCAGGCCGTGAAAACCTGGGACATTGCCCCGGGCGAAATCGCGATGGCTCCGCCCGCGTTCTACCTGCCCGATCAACTGGAGCGTGTGACGGGTTGGGCCGAGGCGCTTTTTTATCCTCATGAGCATCCTCGACGCACAATGGAAGGTGTCGGTCGTGTTGAACATAGCCCGACCCGAGGCTACTTGCTAAAGGATGTCTGGTTGATCGATGGCACGCTCTACAAAGGCAATGCCAAATCGTGGTTGACCCCGGGTGCTGGCCGGTTACCGGGCATTCGCGTAGAAAACGAAATCGATCGCGGCGCGTTGTATTGCACTGCGGGGGGAAACAAATGGTTTGGCACCTGGCTGATGGATGATTGTTTGACCTATCGATTAGCCTGCGACGAAGGTGTCCCGGTGACCACGGCACCCTTTGCCGATAATGTTTCCATTGCCAGGAACGGCATACTTCATGCCCCCGGTTACGAGAACTGGCTGGACATGAGGCCCGTTCGTTTACGTAATGCTTTTTTCCGTGAACTCGTGATCTTTGACGATCTGAGCCAAAACCGAAACAAGCACCTGCGTTTTCGGGCGATGGGTGAAAAATTGCTGTCGCACGTCAACGTCAGCGCTCATCCGGGCGTGTTCATCCTGCGAGGCGGCAAGGGTGAGCTGCGATTGCTGCGCAATGAGAGGGAACTGGCAGAGCGCCTGCGTGACCGTAGAGGCTTTCGCATTCTCGACCCGGCGACATCCGATGTTCCAACCATTGTCGCGGCCTGTGCCGGGGCAAGAACCGTGATAGGGATCGAGGGGAGTCAGCTTATCCATGGGGTCAATGTGCTTCCCCCGGGCGGCTCGCTGCTCGTTTTGCAGCCGCCTGATCGTTTTGTCTGTTTCTTCAAGTACCTGACCGATCGTGACCGGCAGAACTTTGGCTTTGTGGTCGGCACGCCCGCGGGCACCGGTTTCACCATTGACCCCGATGAAGTGGAGCGCACGCTGGATCTCTTTCCGTCATCGTACGGCGAGGCTTAATCCTCGCCTTTACGCGTGACCGGTTAGTAGGCTTGTTTGCCGGAGAAGGCCGATACCGTCCGTAAAAGAATGATGAAGTCCAGCCAGAGCGACCAGTTGTTGATGTACTCGATGTCTGAGTCAACCCGCCGAATCATTTGTTCTATATCTTTCGTTTCACCGCGAAGGCCACGCACCTGAGCCAGGCCGGTGATGCCCGGTTTAATGTTGTGGCGCGCAAAGTAGCCCGAGACATCGGGCGAGTACTGCACGTCGTGCTGGATCGCGTGCGGACGAGGGCCTACCAGCGACATTTCCCCCATCAACACGTTGAACAGCTGCGGCAGTTCATCCAGGCTGGTTTTCCGAATAAAGGCGCCGACCCTCGTCACGCGTGGATCATTCTTTTGTGCCTGCTTGACGGTGCCGTCCGACGCTTGATGGACCACCATGCTTCTGAACTTCCAGATCCGGAAAACTTCGCCACTCCACCCCATGCGTTGTTGACGAAAGAACACAGGGCCGGGGTTATCGATCTTGATCGCAAGGGCGACGATCGCCAGCACGGGCGCCGCAAAAAGCAGGATGAGAAAAGCTCCGACCTTGTCTTCGAGATTCTTCAGAAACAGCCGCATACCCATCAGCGGCGTTTCGGACAAGGTCAGCACGGGAATGCCGGCAATCTCGCGAACGCTGTGGTTGATCAACTTCAAGGCGAAAATGTCAGGCACCCAGTTAACCCTGACGTGTTTGTCGAACAGGCTTAAATAGACCTTCTGGATAACTTCGGAGCCGCCCACAGGGGTCACAAAATAGACGGTACGAATGGCGTGTTTGACAACCAACTCATCAAGATCGGAGATATTGCCCAGTATCGACAGACGAGTTGCGCCTTCCTGGCCTTCTTTTCCCCAGTCATCGTCCGCGCCAATCAACACACAGCCGACGATGCGTTCACCGAGCCAGGGGTTATTGCTGATTTTCTTGTGGAGGTAGCTCGCCAGTTCCCCCGAGCCGATGATCAGCGAATTTTCCAGTTGCGTCGGGTGAGCCAGAAACCGCTTCTGCATTTCCCGTGTGGCGAGGTGCAAAAACAACTGGGCAAAGTAGCCAAGAACAAATAACTCCCCAACCAACAGCCGCGAATACCGTTCGCTTGTTTTGGTCAGAAAAGCCATGGCCACGAGAAAACCAAAGGTCGCGGTCCACGCTTTCAGAAGCTTGAAGGCTTTGACGGTAAAACCGACATTGCTGCGGTAAATGGCGTAGTGGTCGTACACCACCGCCAATGCCCCCAGCAGGAGCAGGAGCAGGATGACGTAATCCTGGGAAATGAAGCCGATATGATAATTGATCAAAAACCACGCGACACCGGTTACCGCAACGCAATCGAGACCGGCCTGAATGACGATACTGGTGCTGCTTCTTCGCTGGAGAACGGAACGCGTACTGTTGGGCTCAAAAATCATTTTCAGACCTCATTTGCTTTCCCTTGCGCTCGATATGACAGGATTCAGGTCAAACAGCCCTCGCTTGAGAGCCTCAGCGCCACCGACAAGTTACTCATGCTTGTGACAGGTCTCCACCCTAAAATGTGTAAATCTGGTGAGACGAAGTCGGGTGCTATCACTTTAGCACCACTGTGCAAACATTCACTGAATCACTGCTGTTTCATACAACAATCAAGGCAAAAAATGAAGTTGGGCAGGAGGGGCCGAGCAAACACGGGGGGACGCCTCCGCGGTGTCTACCGCAGGCTTGTCTGATCAGCAATCTTGGGGACGGTAACTCGCGCGGGACAGACGTCTCGCAGGGCAGGGCGCAACCGGCAGGGCGGGAACCGGGGTCCCCGTTTTCATCGTGGCGGTCCGGTTACACCGTTGTCAGTTATTCATCCCGTCTTCAATGGCGATGCCTTGCGCACGCATCTGCTGGATCAGTTCGGCGCGGGTGCCTGGAAGGTTGAGCATGGTTTTTGCGCGCAGGGCCGCCACTTCTTCCGCGCTGTAAGGTTGATAATCCGCAGGTGTGCTTTTGCCGGCCATGCCGTCTGCACGCATGAGCCAGTTCAGCAAGTCGGCCAGCTGCGCGTTGTCCAGCGCGGACTGTGACATGCCGGGAACACGCACGAGAAACTCGCGCCCGCCCGGTACCTTGAGAAAGTTGCCGACAAATCCCGCCATCCGCGGTGTGTCATTGGCGGGGGAGCCCATGCCATTGCCCAGGTGGCAACCGGCGCATTGCAATTGGTAATTCACGCCAACGCTGTAGCCGGCCTGGGCAATCGGTTTCTGCGGCGCTTCATTACCCGGCGCATGACGCTGCGCCGGGTCGGGGATGGCTCTGGCGTGTACGAGCGGGGCAGCCATGACGCAGGCAAGACCGAGGAATAGCAACTTACGCATGACAGACACCTTGTGCTGATGGCCGGTAACCGCAAATAAAAAAAACGACAAACCCAAAAAAAACCGCCGATTGCGCGAACAATCGACGGCAACTGCGCGTTAAACCGCCACGCCACGAATGATCGAAACGGTGCAGTGGTAGATGTGCGATTTGGCGGCCAGGCACCAGTTCACATCGTTGTTGTTGAACGGGCGATAGGCCGGTTCTTCACTGTCGTTACGGGTGCAGGCGCACTGGGCGCAGCTCTGTTTACCGCAGCAGTCGTTGTACGAAATGATGTAGTCCTTGCCGTCGGCCGGGTTGCGGCACGTGCCGATCCAGGTGACTTGCGACGCTTCGGTGCCCGGCGGGCAGGACGTCACCGACCCCCCGCAGCAGCTGCACAGAAAACCGTCGATCGAGCAGTAGCGCCAGTAGTCGCAACTGTTCGGATCACCCGGGTCACCGGCCTTCGGGTTGTCCGCGGCCAGGGCTTTGCTGGTGCGGTCCAGCGGCAACAGCAGGGGCAGCGCGGCGCCCGCGACCATCAGGGAACCCATGCGCGCCAGCAGTTTGCGACGCGAGGTGGTGTCGGCCACTCGACGGGTCGAGCGCTCGAATAACAGATCCAGCAGTTTCATAAAAGTCTCCCTGCCTTAATCAGTGGCTATGGCCGTGGCTGTGATCGTGAGCGTGCGGCTGGCTGTTCAGGTATTCCTGCAGCGTGGCGCTTTTCAGGTGTTCGACTTCGAACAGGCTGTCCAGGTGCTCGCGGGAGTTGACCAGGCCTTTGGCGCGCAAGGTGCCGGTCTTGTCGATCAGGGCGGCGTACGGCAGCTTGCCGATCTGATAGGTCATGCCGACTTCCGGCCCGACCACATAAGTGGCGTCTTCCAGTTTGTGTTCGCGGATCAGCGCTTGCTGGGCGTCCATGTCACCATCGCTGATGAACACCACGTCGAGGCGATTCGCCTGTTCCCTGGCAATCGACTTGATCGCCGGCAGCAGGGATTTGCAGATCGGGCAGGTCGGCGAAAGGAAAAACAGCAGTTGGGATTTTTCACCGGCATAGCCGAAGTTGACCGGGCGACCGTGACGGTCGGAAGCCGTGACTTGCGGCGCGGCTTCGTTGACCGCCACGCCTTTGTCGACCATCAGCGCACCGGCCGGGGCCAGACGCCCGTGCAGCACACCAATCTGCCGGACCAGGCCCATGACGACAAACGCCACGGCCACCAGCAGTACCCAGAGCAGAACGTTGGAAACGATTAAGCCTTCCATTGATCACCTACCAATCAGTTTGAGCAGAAGAGGGGAGTTCGCCAGCAAGCCGTCGGCTGCGGCGTAAATCAGCAGCGCGACGGCGCTGGCGGCGACAGTGACGAAGCCGTCGAAAAAACCAAGGTCACGGGCGACCGGCGACACGCTGGCCAGCAGCGCCAGGACCACCAGCGCGCTGTTGCGCAACAGCAGAACCGGACGCAATGGCTGCGCCTGGTCCGGGCCGGCACAACCGCAGTCGATGTCGCCGCGACCGCGCCACAGGTTGATGCCGATGGCCGCGGCGTAGAGCGCGATCAGGCTGGCAGCACTGAGCGCCGCCCACGAACGGCAGGCCGGCACCAGCAGCGCAAAGGCAATCGCCAGTTCAATCACTGGAATGACTCGGGCGACAGGGCGCACGATCGCGCCAGGCAGCAGTTGGTAGTCGCCCAGTTGCCTGGCAAAACGTGCCGGTGCACGTAACTTGTGCGTCGCGGCACTGGCCAGCAACACCGCAATCGCGAGCGCGCTGGCAATGATGAAGATCGGATCGATATACATGGCCGAACCTCGTTTAGTAGCTCATGACCTGAGTCGCGGTTTTGGCGACTTTCGGCATGCTGCCAGTGAGCGTGTTGGTCTTGAGGTCGAAAATCTGCAAGCCGCCTTCAACGTCCGTGCCGAGCAGCAGCGGCTTGTCGTCGCCGGTGGCCTGCATGCTCCAGACCGGTACCGGTGCTTCCAGCGTCGCCACCTTCTTGTGGGTTTTCAGATCAAACGCCCAGATCAGCGGGCTCGGGTCTTCCCACTTCATCGGTTCGTGAGCGTCGTGCATCAGCACGTACAAACGGTTCAGCTTTGGCGCGACGGCCATCAGCTGCCAGCCACCGGGCGCCCATCCGGCTTTCTTTTCCTCGTCGCTGGTCAGTGACCACGCCGGCAGGATTTTCGGTGCATCGGCAGAGAAATCCACCGGGCGCACCGTGCCCGTCGTGGTGGTGAAGTAATAGGTGTCGCCGATGTTCACCGCGCGCTCATTGAGCTTTTCAGCATTGGGGTCGAAGAACGGCGTGCGGCTGCGCGCGGTTTCCTGGCCCTGATCGTTGAGCGTGATCACCTGCAGGCTGCCATCGCCGCACAGCGAGGCGAAGCGGCGGTTGCCGATCGGGTAGTTGAGTACGCAACCCGGAATCGCCAGTTCAGCGGCGACGGACTTGGCCTGGGTGTCGACCACGGTCACTGAAGTCGACGGCGTGAAGTTGTAGACGTAGACGAAGCGGTCATCGCCGCTGGTCTTCAAGCCGTAGCGCTGGGTCAGCGACTCGGCGCGCTTGGTCGGAATCAACAGCTCCCAGGCCGGCGACAGGGTCGAGCTGTCCCATGCGGTCAACACATCCGTGCGTGTGCCACGGGTGCCGCGTGAGTAAAAGATGTCGGCGCTGTAGAGGGTTTTCTGATCGTGGCTGAGCGTCGAAGGCGCCGCAAAACCGGTGGGTACCATGCCGAGGACGCGTTTTTTGTCGGGGTCGACCACGGTGACGCGGCCGGCCACGAAGCTTTCGAATTCGACGTCGACGATGAACGCGCGATGGACTTCCGGTGGAAATGCCAGAACGGTCTGGCCGATCGTGTCAGCGGGCAGATCCGCGCTGGCATTGTTCAAACCGAGTACCAGCAGGCTGAGACTCAGCGCTGACTGTACGGTGATCCTGGTGGCTCGCATTAGGGGGAACTCCCTGAATTATTGTTCACGCAAATCGCGGGTGCATTGGCAGATTTTTGCAGTTCGATTCTGCCTCGCCGGCCGAGGGGGTGAATTGCTGTGGCTGCCAAGTGTTTGTGTGTCTGTGCCAGTCTCAAGAAGCACATTTCGAAATCGCCGGAACTGCCGATCAACTGGGCGCAGGAGTCGGGTGAAAAACCTGTGGCAAGGGGGGTAAACCCCTCGCCACAGGTTTTGTGCTTGTCTCAGGTTTTGGTCGTAGCGAGTCTTCGAGTGTCAGGCGGGAGTGGCGAGGGGAAGGGAGAAGGTGAACACGGCGCCGCAGGGCTCAAGGTTTTGCGCCCAGATATCGCCACGGTGGCGGCCGATGATGTTTTTGCACAGCGCCAGGCCGATACCGTTGCCGCTGACCTTGGAGGAGAAGAAGCCGTCGAAGAGCTTCTCTTGCGCCTGGGCCTGAATGCCGCGACCGCAGTCTTCGATGCGCACCAGCGCCAGGTGGTTCTCGGCGCTGGCCTGAATCCGCAACACCCGTCGTTCGACCGGCAAGTCGTTCATCTCTTCAATCGCGTTGAACGCCAGATTGAGAATGACCTGACCGATTAGCACTTTTTCGCAGCTCACCATCAGCGGCGTCGGGCTGGCGACAATGTCGACGCGGACCTGACTCGGGTCGGCGCGCAGGCTGATGAAGTAACGGGTTTCGCGCAGCAACGCATTGAGGTCGATCAGCTCTTCGCTTTGCTCCAGCTTGACCACGTAATCGCGCACGCTCTTGATGATCAGCGACGCATGCTCGATTTGCCGCACGGCGTTTTGCAAGCCCCAGGCGACGCCCTGATCGGTGGCTTGCTCTTTGTTCAGGCGAATCATCGCGCCTTCGATGAAGTTGCGGGTGGCGGCCAGCGGCTGGCTCAGCTCATGGGCTATCGCCACGGCCATTTCGCCCATGGCGTTGTAGCGGGCCAGGTACTCGAGTTTTTGCTCGCTGACGCGCCGCGCTTCTTCGGCGCGCACTTGCTCGGTGACGTCGCGAAACAACAGCAGATGGCCAACCAGATCGTCTTCGATTTCGATAAAACGACAGGTCGCTTCATGCCAGCGCCACTCACCGTCGCGGCGCTGCACGTGGTAATGCACGCTGAACGGTGCGTGTTCCGGTGTTTCGCTGGCCAACTGTTGCAACAGGCGCTGGCGTGACTCCTCGTCGCACCAGGACAGGAAATTTTCGCCGATCAGCGCGTGCTCTTCGCTGTTGAGCAAATGGGCGCCGGAGTCGCTGATAAAACGGATATCTCCCTCAGGACCAAGCACCGCAACACCTTCGGCCAGGTCCTGCATGAACGCCTTGAGCCGACTCTCGAAACGCTTGAGGTCGCGCTTGACCTTGTCTTCCCTGGAAATGTCGCGGAACTGCACCATCAACACATCGCGCCCTTCCAGATGCACCAGTGTGGCGACCGCCTCGGACAGAATTTCAACCCCCTGCTTGGAGCGATAACACCACTCGATGGCGCGCTGGCCCGTGCGCGCGGCGCCTTCGAGCCAGCGCAAACCCACC
Source organism: Pseudomonas sp. NFX71 (assembly GCF_048079215.1). Lineage (NCBI taxonomy): Bacteria > Pseudomonadati > Pseudomonadota > Gammaproteobacteria > Pseudomonadales > Pseudomonadaceae > Pseudomonas > Pseudomonas sp. NFX71. The sequence continues at coordinate 4,628,409 of NZ_CP182230.1, forward strand.
GAGCGCCGGTACTTCGGCGCATCGCGGGTCATGTCCGGGGCTTTCAGTGGCGTCAGTTCTTCCAGGGTGAAACCGAGCGCGCTCAGGGCGGCAGCGTTGGCCCAGAGAATCTCCTTGCTCTGTGCGTCGTGAAGAATGATGCACAACGGCATGGCTTCGATGAGGGTGAAAAAGTCGTGCGGTTTTGGCAGGTACATCGCGCAGCCCAGAGGAACCGGTGAAAGGGAAGTATGGCGTTTTATACCGTCTTGCGCGTGGGGATGCGCTCAGAAGTAACCGGGGGCGGGCTAGGGGATTTCTTTAGCCAAGTGGCTACACGCACCAATAGTGGCGACCCGATGCGGTTTTTACACTGAGCCCATCAACGGTCGCCACGCCGCCAGGCAGGCTCCGACCAATAACAATTAAACGGAGAGAAGCCCATGCTGCGCTCAGCTGTCGCGGAGAAAGACCCTCTGCCAGGCGTCGACGAGAACACCGTCCACAGCCAGGCCTTTGAGCAGGTGCTGGAGGAAGTGCGCCAGCGTCGTGAGGAATTCGACACCGGCTCCCACGTGCCGAGGGACATGATCGAACGCTTCAAGCAGGTGGGCATCTACCGTGCCGCCACGCCGAAATGCTTTGGCGGTGACGCCCTGGCGCCAGCGCTGTTCCTGCGAATGATCGAACGCATTTCCGAAGCCGACGGCTCGGCCGGCTGGGTGGCCAGCTTCGGCAGTGCGGGTGTTTATCTCGCCGCATTGCCGCCAGAAACCCTCGCTGAAATTTACTCGAAAAGTCCTGACCTGGTGTTCGCTGGCGGCTTGTTTCCGCTGCAACCCGCCGAAACCGTCGAGGGCGGCTGGCAGGTCAGCGGCACCTGGAAATTCGCCAGCGGCTGCAAGGGCGCCGATCTGCTCGGCGTGGGTATTGGCGCTGCCGGCGGCAAACCACGCACCGCGGTCTTGCGTGCCGATCAGGTCGACATCGTCGAAAACTGGGACGTGGTCGGCCTCAAAGGCACTGGCAGCCACGATTTACGCGTCACCGACCAACGCGTTGATGAACGTTGGACCTTCATCCGTGGCGGCGCTTCGACCATCGACGAGCCGCTGTTCCGCTACCCCTCGATTGCCTACGCCGCGCAAGTGCTGGCCGTGGTCAACCTCGGCCTGGCCCGCGCCGCGCTCGATGAAGTCAGCCGCATGGCGGCCGGCAGCGGCATCACCGGCGCGCCGAAAATGGCCGACCGTGCCTACGTGCGCATCGAGATCGCCAAGGCCGAAGCGCGTTTGGCCGCCGCGCGCGGTTTCTTCTACGGCGCCACCGAGCAGGTGTGGCATTCGATCCTTGCCGGCAACCCGGTTACCGCCGAACAAACCAGCCTGTTGCGCCTCAGCGCGATCCACGTTTCCCAGGCCGGAGCGGCCGTGGTGCAGAGCGCTTACAGCCTCGCCGGCACCACCGCGATTTACCTGCGCCATCCGCTGCAGCGCTACCTGCGCGATTCGATGGTGGTCACCCAGCACGCGTTCCTCAGCGAAGGCCTGTACGACGGCGCCGGCTCGGTGTTCCTCGGCGTGCCGCCATTCCCTGGCTACATCTGAACCCATTATTCAAAGGATCACCCCTCATGTCCCAGACCACCCAAGAACCTCTGCGCGTCGTTTTTTGCATCGGTATCACCCAGAATTTTTTTGACCTGCCCACCGGCGAAGGCCTGAGCGTGTGGAAGGGTTTCAGCCAGATGATGGGCTCCCTCGGCGCCATGCCCGGCATTACCGTTCTCGGCGCGATGGACGATGACCGGCTGATGGTCGGCCCGTCCACCACCTCACCGTGGACCGTCTACATCATGGCCGACGTCGACTGCCACCAGTCGGTGATCGACGCCTGCAACCTGTTTCGCACCACACCGGTGAACGAATACAGCCTGTGGCGTTACGCCAAGGTAGAAGCGCGCATCGGTCGCCCGCTGACCATTCCAGATGCGGCCAGGGTGTAAGCCATGAACGAGGCCTTGCTGCAGCGTCTCGCGACGCTCGAAGGGGAGAGTCAGGTGCGTCGCTTGATGGCGCGTTATATGGACTTGTGCGATGTGCCGAGGGCGGTGACTCAAGTCAGCGAGTTGGCGGCGTTGTTCTGCATCGATGCGATCTGGGAAGGCATCGGCAGCATCACCGCGCAGACCTTCGGCCAGCACCGTGGGCGTGATGCGGTGGCGGCATTCGTCGGCAGTTACTTGCCGCCCTCGGAGCACTTTCGCCTGAACCTGCATTACCTCACCAGCGAGTCGATCACGGTCGACGGCAACACGGCCCGAGGGCAGTGGATCATGCAGCAGATATCCACTTACACCGATGGCCGCAGTGAGCTGTTCGGCACACGGTTGAATATCGATTTCCGCTGTGTCGACGGCTCCTGGCTGATCGCGCATTTGCGTACGCAACGCTTGTTCAACACGGATCTCTTCACCTCGGAGCCGGGCGCATGAGTACGTTTATCAGCGAATTTCGACTCGGTGGTGGCGGCAAACGGGTCGCGATCAAAGACTCGATCGACATTGCCGGCCATCTGACGCGTTCGGGCAGTCGTGCATTTGCCGATGCCAAACCGGCGGTGCGCAACGCCGACGTGGTGGACGCGATCCTCGATGCAGGCTGGCAAATCGTCGGCAAAACCAACCTGCACGAGTTGGCCTTCGGCGTCACCGGCATCAACGACTGGACCGGCACCCCGATCAATCCGCAGGCGCCGGACCGGGTGCCGGGCGGTTCCTCCAGCGGTTCGGCCGCAGCCGTCGCCGCCGGTCTGGCGGACATCGCCATTGGCACCGACACGGGCGGTTCGGTTCGCGTACCGGCGGCGTGTTGCGGCATTGCCGGGTTGAAGCCGACATACGGGCGGGTCAGCCGGGTCGGCGCCCATCCGGCGGTTTCCAGTCTTGATTGCGTCGGGCCGTTTGCTGCCGACATGGCGGATTTGATTGCTGCGATGCAGGTGATTTGCCCTGGCTTTCAGGTTCAGGGTTTGCCAACGAGTAGCGCGTCAGTCGGTTTCCTTGAAGTCGATTGCGACCCGCTATTGCAAGCCTGCCTCGACACCGCCGCCGACCGTGCCGGCTGGCGTCGCAGCCTCCTGCACCTGAGCGAATTCGAGGCCGCGTTTGCCGCCGGCCTGACCGTCATCAACGTTGAAAACTGGGCCGCGTTCGGTCACCTCACCGGTAAAGGCCTGATCGGCGCGGATGTCGAGCAACGTCTGTTGGCCGCCAGCCGTACCAACGCCGCCGAGCTGGCGCAGGCTGAAAAAGTTCGCGCACGTTTCACTCAGCAAGTGGACGCCGCCCTGGAGGAGTTTGCGGTGCTGTTGTTACCGACGATGCCAAGCCTGCCACCGACGCTGATTGAAGCGCGCAGCGCGAGCAAAGCCGTGGCCGGCATGACGCCACTGGTTCGGCCTTTCAACCTCAGCGGCCATCCGGCACTGACGGTGCCGGTGGAACTGGAGTGCGGCGGGCTGAAAGTCGGCCTGCAGATTGTGGGCCGTAAAGGCCAGGACGAGCTTGTCTGCGCCTTAGGTGCGCAGCTGCAACAGAGCATGGCCCTTGAGCGGCCAACCCCTGAAAAGAAGTCATAAGAAAAGCCATGAGGAGAACCGCATGAGCACTCATGAATACCGGCTGATCGCATCATCGAAAAGCCCGGACGAATTGGTCAGCCACGACCGGGTCGACGTTTCGCTGTACAACGACCCGGCACTGTTCGAAGCCGAGCTGGAAAAGATTTTCTACCGCACCTGGGTTTGGGTTGCCCACGAAAGCGAAGTGCGCAACAGCGGCGACTTCAAGACCGCGACCATCGGCCGTCGCCCGGTGATTGTGGTACGCGACAAGAAGGGCCAGATCAACGTCCTGGAAAACCGCTGCCGGCACCGTGGCGCCACGGTGTGTGAAAAGCACAAGGGCAACGCCACCGGTTTCACCTGTCCATATCACAGCTGGTCGTATGGCCTCGACGGCAAACTGCGTGCGCTGCCTTATCCGGATGGCTACGAAGGCATTCTGGAAAAATCCGAACTGCCGCTCACCCGCCTGCGCGTGGAGAGTTATGCCGGCATGGTCTTCGCCAGTTACAACGACGAGATCGAGTCGTTGGTGGATTTCCTTGGCGGTGCAACACACTGGATGGACCTGTTCATGAAGCAGGGCGCCGGTTACCCGATCAAGACTCAGGGCGAACACAGGTTCAGCTTCAAGGGCAACTGGAAGATCCAGCTGGAAAACACCACAGACGGCTATCACTTCCCGATCGTACACAAGTCGTTCATGTCGTCGGTGGACGAAGAAACCTCGGAAATGCTCTCGTTCATGACCGACGAGCAAGCCGTCACCCATTCGCTGGGCAATGGCCACAGCGTGATGGTGATGGTCCCGGAGCACGTCGATCTGGATCACGACGACGGCACCGAACAATTGCAGGAACGCTTCGCTCACGTCACCGAAGAATTGTCGAAAACCATGGAGCCTGCGCAAGTACGCCGCATCGTCCGTTCGCTGCACGGCGCCGGTTTCAACCTGAACCTGTTCCCGAACGTCGCGATGTCGATGTCGTTCTTCCGCGTGCTGCGTCCGGTCTCGGTGACTGAGACGGAGATCCGTCACGTCGCGCTGGGCATGGATGGCGGTCCGGAAATCGCCAATCGCGAACGCTTGCGTATTCACGAGCATTTCCAGGGTCCGTTCGGTTTCGGCAGTCCGGACGATGCCGAGGCCTGGGACCGAGTGCAACGCGGTTCGTACGCCGGCGTCGATGCGCCGATTCTGGTCAACCGCGGCCTCAATCGCGAAATCATTGCTGAAAACGGTGACAAGGTCAGCCACGCCACCGATGAGGGCGGCATGCGCGGTGCCTATGACATGTGGAAAAGGATGATGAGCCAATGAGCAATCACTACACCCTGAACGGTTTTTCCGGCCCGTTGGCCCAGGCCATCGAGTTCATCTGGCGCGAAGCCGAACTGCTCGATCACAAGCGCTACGCCGAATGGGCAACATTGTGGAGCGACAACGGCCGCTACATCGTGCCGATCGACCCGGACACCGAAGACTTCGAGGCCAACCTCAACTACGCCTATGACGATGCACGCATGCGTGACTTGCGCATCGAACGCTTGACTGCCGGCTACTCGCCGTCGGCGGTGGACGCGGCGAAAACCGTGCGCAGCGTTTCGCGCTTTCGTCTGGTGGAAGCGGCGGGGGACGTGGTTGACGTGAATTCCGCGCAGTTGCTGTACGCCTACAAACGCGGCGTGCACACGCCGTTCGTGGCTGACCTGAACCATCGCATTCGCTTCACCGACGGTGTCGCGAAGCTGGAGCGCAAGGTCGTGCGCCTGATCAATTCCACGGACAGCCTGAGCGCGCTCGGTTTCCTGCTGTGAGGGTCAACACCATGAACCGAGTAGCCTTGGTCACCGGCGCGTCGCGCGGTCTTGGCGAATGCATCGCCCGTCGTTTGCACGCGGCGGGGTATCGCGTGGGTCTGGCGGATGTGCGCCTCGACGGCGTGCAACGTCTGGCGGCGCAGCTGGATGGCAGCGGCGCGAGTGCCGTCGCCATCGAACTGGACGTGCGCAATAAAGCCGATTTTGTCCGTGCCCGCGACGTGCTCGCCGAGCGGTGGGGCGGCACCGACATTCTGGTGAACAACGCCGGTGTGTCGAAAGTGGCGGCACTGATGGACATCACACCGGAAGAGTTCGATGAGTCGCTGGCGATTAACCTGCGCGGCACGTTTGTCGCGTGCCAGGTGTTCGGCGCGCACTTTGCCGAGCGCGGGTTCGGCCGCATCGTCAACATCGCCTCGCTTGCCGGGCAAAACGGCGGCACCGCCACGGGCGCACATTACGCGGCGGCCAAGGGGGGTGTGGCGACGCTGACCAAAGTCTTCGCCCGTGAACTGGCGCCGCAAGGGGTGACGGTCAACAGTCTCTCGCCGGGGCCGCTGGACTTGCCGGTGGTGCGTGAAACGGTGGCGCCGGAGCGTCTGGAACAGATCCTGAAAATGATCCCGACGGGCACCCTCGGCGATCCCGGGTTCATCGCCGACACGGTCCTGCTGCTGATCGCCGATCACGCGGCCTCGGTAACCGGCGCGTGTTGGGACATCAACGGTGGGTTGTTCATGCGCTGATTTTTCGGTGCGACGCGGCCCGTTGTGGCGAGGGAGCTTGCTCCCGCTGGGCTGCGAAGCGGCCCCGAATCTCGCAGTTTTTGCGACTGCTACGCAGTCGAGCGGGAGCAAGCTCCCTCGCCACAGAGGCTCCCACACCACAGGTCCGTGTTCGACTTGAAGGCTCCTTAATAAAAACAACCGTATTTCAGGTGACGCAATGATGAAGGTGAAGATCGAAAGGATCGTCGACGAAGCGCTGGATATCCGCTCCTTTCGCCTCGTGCGCAGTGACGGTCAGCCGCTCGACGCCTATGAACCCGGTGCCCATGTCGACCTGACCGGGCCGACCGGGGTCACTCGCCAGTATTCGCTGTGCAGTCCGCCCCAGGACCGTCGTGCGTATCTGGTCGCGGTGAAGAAAGAAGCGCAGTCCCGGGGCGGCTCGGCGGCGCTGCACGAGGTGGAAGAGGGCATGGAGCTGGAAATGGGCGCGCCGCGCAACCTGTTCCGCCTCGACCCGACGGCCACCGAGCACGTGTTGTGCGCAGCCGGTATCGGCGTCACGCCGCTGCTGAGCATGGCCTATCGGCTGGCGGAAACGGGCCAGCCGTGGCGCTTGCATTATTTTGCTCGTTCGCCGCAGTACGCGGCGTTTGCCGAGCTGTTGGCGAGCACGTTCGCCGGGCATGTGCAGTTCCACTACGGACTCGAGCCGGGTGATATGGATGCCGCGTTGAGTGAATGCCTGAACCAGGCGGGCAGTGCCGCACATGTCTACACCTGCGGCCCTGCGCCGTTCATGAACACAGTGGTGGACGTCGCGGCGCGCAGTCGGTCTGACGACGCTATCCACCTCGAACATTTCCAGGCCGACCCGTTGGCCAATGCCGGTCCGAGCGGCGGATTCGAAGTGGAGCTCGCCAGTTCCGGCGTGGTGCTCCAGGTCCCGGCCAACGCCAGTCTGGTCGATGTGTTGCAGGCCCATGGTTGCGACATCGACACCGAATGCCGCGAAGGCATCTGCGGCACGTGCATCGTCGAGGTACTGGACGGCGTACCGGAACACCGTGACAACTGTCTCTCGAACAAGGAGAAGGCGTCCAACAAGCAGATTTGCGCCTGCGTTTCCCGGGCCGTTTCCGCTCGTCTGGTATTGGACATCTAACGCAAGGGAAGGCTGGCAAGCCAGGGCCGGAGCCTGTTGAATAGCGCTCTGGCGGCCGTCAACGGAGGAGACAGCCAGGTACGTAATATTTGCCGAACCGCTCGACGAAGCGGTCGAAAAATAACAATAAAACAGGCGTGAGGCTTTGCAGTGATGATGACTTCTTCGGCGGTTCGCAATGAGGCGTTCGAAAACTGGTTGAGCCAGGTCAACCAGGCCTGTGGGCGTTTCGATGCCAGGGCCCTGGATACGGATTTCTACGGTGAGCTCGCGGAATACCGCAGCGGTGCCATCAACCTCAGTGTGGTCGACATGGCGCACGTGCACCTGTATCGCACCAGCAAAGACGTCAGCGTCAGCCGCGACGGCCACTATTACGCGGTGTTCCAGATGCGCGGCAGTTCACAGCTGGAGCAGGGTGAAAATCGCGCTCGCCTGGGGGCGGGCGACATCGCCCTGATCGATGCGTGCCGCCCAAGTGACATGACCTATAACGAGGACTCCCGACAGCTGTCGCTGATCCTGCCGCGTCAGGTGGTGGAGCGCGGTTCGCATTTCAATGCGGTCAACTGCGCCACCCGAATCGCGGCCAGCACGCCACTGGCAGCGATGGCCAACAAACTGGTCATGGACACCCGGCAGCAGGAAGGCCTGGACATGCAAGAGAGCGAAGCGGTGCTCGATGCCCTGGTCAGCCTGCTGTTGCCGGGGATCAGCACCCGCGACAGCGGCGGCGATGCCCACGAGCGGCAGTTTCGCAAGATCATCGCCTACATCGACGAACACATCAGCGCCGAAGAGCTATGCCCCGAGCTGATCGCCCGGGAGGTGGGGATTTCAGTGCGGGGGTTGTACCGGATGTTCTCCAAGCGCGGCCTGGTGGTGGCGCAATACATCAAGCACCGGCGCCTGGATTTCTGCGCAGAGAACCTGCGCCGCTCCAACGTTGAACAGAAGCTTTCGGCGCTGTGTTATGCCTGGGGATTCTCTGATTCCAGTTACTTCTCGTCGGCGTTCAAGTCGCGTTTCGGCGTGTCGCCGGGGGTGTACCGCAAGCGTTATAGCCAGAACTGATTGCTTGATGGCGCTCTGACAGTCCCCGAAGCGCCTCAATGCCGCGCCGGCTCTTCCGCCGGCAAATGCAGCACTTCACGCACCAGCATGGCAATGCTGGTCACGCCCATTTTTTCCTTGATCTTGGTCCGGTGCACATCAACGGTTTTCACGCTGATGTTCAGCTCCCGGGCGATGACCTTGCTCGCCTTGCCATCGATCACCAGCATCAACACTTCCCGCTCACGACTGGTCAGCAAGGCCAGTTTGCTTTGCAGGTGCTGGCGTTGCTCCTGATCGGCCTGGGCATGCACGGCTGTCTTCAGCGCCGCCTGAATGCGGTCAATCATTTGCTGCGGGTTGTAGGGCTTCTCAACGAAATCCAGCGCACCGTTCTTCATCGCCGTCACCGACATCGGAATGTCGCCATGCGCGGAGACGAAGATGGTCGGCAGGGTGCTGCCGCGCTGGTTGAGGATTTCCTGCAGCTGAAAGCCACTGGTTTCCGGCATGCGCACATCCAGCACCAGGCACGCCGGTTGCCTGGGGTCGTACTGACTCAGGAACTCTTCAGCGCCGGCAAAACACTGCGCCTGCACGCTGACCGACTCCAGCAACCAGGCCAGCGACGTGCGCAAATCCTTGTCGTCATCAACGATATAAACAATCGGTTTGCGGGTTTCCATCAGGGACTGCCACGAGAATTTCTAATTATTGTTTTCGCACGCGTGCACGCTGCGGCGGACATCGGCGCCTGTGTTGACGCACATCAGCAGAATACCCATTGCGGCAGGCCCTGACGATAAAGAAACCACCTAGTCGACTAGCGGAAAGCCCACCTCGCCATGGGATTCGTCAGAATGGTTGCGCGCCGCGCCGGGCTTTAGTCTTGTTCCATCACCTACGGGCCGCGAACGCGCGGTCCTCATGAAGGAAGGGGCACCGACATGGCCGACCTGAGCCAGCAGCAAATCGACTTTCGCAACGCCATGGCGCAGTTGCCGGCGGCGGTGAACATCATCACCACCAACGGCCCCGGAGGGCGCTGCGGCATCACCGCCAGCGCCGTGTGCTCGGTGACGGACTCGCCGCCGACCGTGCTGGTGTGCGTCAACCGCAACAGCGCCACCCACGATGTGTTTCGCACCAACGGCCGGCTGTGCGTGAACGTGCTGTGCGGCGAACAGGAAGAGCTGGCCCGGCACTTCGCCGGGATGACCAAGGTGTCGATGGAAGAGCGTTTCGCCTGGGATCTGTGGGACGGCGGCGACACGGGCGTGCCGGTGCTGCGGGATGCGCTGGTGCAGCTGGAAGGGCGCATCAGCGAGTGCAAGGAGGTGGGGTCGCATTCGGTGATGTTTGTGGAGTTGTCGAAGGTCGGGGTGCGTGGAGAGGGGGATAGCCTGGTGTATTTCAACCGGCTGTTCCATCGGCTGGAGCATGCCGGAGCGCATTGCTGAGAGACCGCGTTATCGTTCATTGCGGGCAAGCCAGGCTCCCACAGGGCTTGCCCGCGATGGCGGAAGATCAGGCAACGCTCATTTCAGATCCGAAAACTCCCCACCAACTGATTCAACCGCCCAACCTCCCGCTCCAGTTCGGTACAGGCCTGCAACGTCGATTGCAGGTTCTCTACCCCTTGTTGGTTCAGTGTGTTGATCTCGGTGATGTCCACGTTCAACGCCTCGACCACCGACGTCTGTTCCTCAGTCGCCGCAGCGACCGACTGGTTCACATTGTCGATCTCGCCAATACGCTGGGTCACGCTGCCCAGCCGCTTGCCGGCGAGGTTGGCGATGTTGACGCTTTCCTCGCTGTGTTGCTGGCTCTCGGTCATGGTCGTCACCGATTCACGCGCACCGATTTGCAGCGCTTCGATCATCTGCTGAATCTCCGCTGCCGAGGTCTGCGTGCGCCCGGCCAGGCTGCGCACTTCATCGGCAACCACCGCAAAGCCACGGCCTGCTTCACCGGCCCGCGCCGCTTCGATCGCTGCGTTGAGCGCCAGCAGGTTGGTCTGCTGAGAGATGCCCTTGATCACTTCGAGGATCTGCCCGATGTTCACAGTTTTACTGTTCAGCACTTCGATGTTGGCGCACGACGCACTGATTTTTCCGGACAGTTCGTTCATCACCTGAATCGTGCGCTCGACCACCTGACGCCCGTCTTCGGCTTGTTGGCGCGCGGCGGAGGCTTGCTGTGAGGCGTCGGAGGCGTTGGTCGCGATTTCCTGGGCGGCGGCGCCCAGTTCGTTGATGGCCGCCGCCACGCTGTTGGTTCGGATCGATTGTTCGTCGAAGTTGCTCATCGATGAATGGGTTGCCAGCAGCACGCGTTTGGCACCTTCATTGACGCCGGTCGCCGCTGAAGACACTTCGCGGATCGAGTGCTGAATGCGCTCGACAAACCGGTTGAACGCGGTTGCCAGTTGGCCGATTTCATCCCGTGATTGCACGGCCAGCCGTCGGGTCAGATCGCCTTCGCCCAAGGAAATGTCCTCCATGACCCGCGTCAGTAATTGCAGTGGCCGGGTGATGCGATAGGCCGCGTACCAGATCAACACCAGCCCGAGCAGGGCCGAACCGCCGCCCAGCAACAACTCCAGCGCCGTGCTTTGCACGCCTTGCGCGTCCAGTGCCTTTTGCAGCGTGGTGACAGGCGCGAGCAGCACATCCTGCGGTACGCCGACCAGGACGCCCCAAGGCACTGCACCGGCAATTGGCGCCAGCGGTTCGAGGACGTTGATCTGTTGCCGGTCGACGAACACCTTCGGCTGGCCCTGACGCAAGGTGTCCATGACCTCGGCATTTTCCAGCGGCTGGCCGAGGCGACTGACGTCCTGGCTGTTGGCGGAGATCACGCCACGGGGGCTGACGATGCTGATCTGCCCGTTGCCATCGAACAGTTGGAGCGCACTGGCTTCGCTGTTCTGTTGCAGGGCGGCGAGGTTGATGTCGAGGCCGACCACGGCGATGACTTTGCCATTGTCGATCAGCGGAAACGCAATGCTGGTCACCAGTTTACGGCTGCCGGACGCCTCGTCGAAATACGGCTCCAGTACGCAGGCTTTACGGCTATCGCGGGCGCAGGTGTAGAAGGCGTTGTACGGCGCGCCGCTGGGACCGGGCGAGGTGTTGGCGAGCAGCGCTTCGTCACCGATCACCGCTTGCAGTTCGCCGGGTTTGCTTTGCACCCAGTACAGGGAAAAGCGCCCGGTCTCGTTGCTGCCCATGACGGCCTGATCGACGAAGCTGGCGTCGGCACCGTCCAGGGCATCGGGTTCGAAAATGACATAAAGCCCGAGCAGGTCGGGCTTGTCGATCAGGGCCTGATGCAACTGGGTGCTCAGCGCCTGGCGCAGTTGTGGGCGGGTCAGGTTGCCCTGGTGTTGCAGCTGCCTGAGGTAAAGCAGATAGCGCGACAACCCTTGGCCATATTCGTGAGTCTGCATGAAGGTGCGTTGCACTTGCATCGCCTGCACTTTGCCCAGTGCCTGCATGTGTTCCCTGGCGGCATTGGCGAGCATTTCGCTGCTGGCCCGGGCCACTTGCTGGCTGCTTTGATGGGTCTGGTACAGCGACAAACCCATCAGCAAACCCACCACCAACAACAGGCAGAGGCCGGCGAGGAGGGCGATCTTGCTCTGAATCGTCAGGAATTTCTTGTGCATTGGAAAGGCCTTTTTCCATCGGGGCAGCGGATGCGCCACCGCCCCGGTCTGGCTTAGAAAGTGGTGGCGAAAATCACCTGGCTGTAGAGGTTCCTGTCGTTGTTGCCCAACTGCGTGCCGCCCTGATCGGCGCTCTTGTCCGGCTGGAACAGACCGATCAGCGGCATCACGCTCAGGTGCTCGTTGACGTGCCATTCGGCGTACAGATCAACCTCGTGGCCATCGGTATTGCCGAGGTTGCGGTCGATGGTGTCGAAGTTGAAGTACAGGGCGCCAACCGTCAGGTTCTCCAGTGGCGAGACAGAGAACTTGACGTTCTGGATCCGCGAGTTGGCGTTGAACGGACCGGCGTAGTTGCCCGCCACTTCGCCCTGGAACCAAGTGCCGAAACCACGGCTGAAACCGTAGAACAGCGTGTCGTAGCCTTCCGAGAAACGGCTGTAGCGGTAGCTGACATACGGCGACCAGACCACGTCGGAAAAGGTCCAGCCGGCTTCCAGGTACCAGGCGTCTTCGGTCGAGGTGTGAGGCTTGTCCTGTTTGGCGTATTCGCCGGAAAGGAACAGGTCCTTGACCCCGGCATTGCCGGTAGCGCGCAGGCTGTAGGTTTTCATGCCGTCGCGTTCGAGTTGAATCGGCGAGGCGTACTGTTCGTCGATATCGGTGGTGTCGATGTAAGTCAAACCGACGGTGCCGACATCGGACACGTGTTCCAGGGTGCCGACATACATCTCGGTCATGGCTTGGGCACGGTTGTCCGATTTCAGCCACATCAGGTCGCCACGCCAACCTTCCTTGCCTCCAATGCGCAACACGGCCGTCTCGTCGAACGCCTTGCGCGCCGCCAGCCAGTAAGCGCCTCCGCGGTTGAATTCGCCGTCGGCCAGGCCGTTGCCCAGGTTGAGCGCGTCACCATTAATCAGGAAGCCATCACCGACCACGATGTTCTGACGGCCGAAGGACAGGTCGACGCCATCCTCACCCAACACGTCGAACAGCTTGCCCGAACGCCAACCGAGGTAGGCGTCTTCGAATTTGGTGGTGCGTTCCGAACCGTCGGTGAAACCCGCGGCATCGCCGTCGCCCCAGGTGCCGGAGCTGAGCATATTGGCCGCGCCGTACGCGGTGCCCACACCGGCCAGGCCCTTGTCGAAGCTCAGGCCATATTTGACGTAGCCTTCGCGCCACGAAGAAGAACCCTGATCGAGACGGCCGGACAGCGCATAGTTTTCCTGACTGTGAAAAATACCGAATACCGCTTCCAGCGTGGCGTTCAGGTGACTGTCGTCATCGGCGTAGAGTTCATACGCGCTGGCATGGCCAGCACTGATCATCAGAGCAAGCGTAGAGAGACGAAGCAAGGGGGACTTGAGCATGGTGTGGCATCCGTTCTTGTTCTTGAGCGCAGGTTTGCGGTCTTTTTCGATACTAAGGCGCGGGACTTTTCCGGCCTTTTGTGTGGTTGCCAATTAGTTGGTTGTGCATGCCAGATTTTAGGAAGGGGGCACCTGACAGGCTGTTTCACGTTTGTGTACACCCTCGAGTGGAGTTGCCAAAGGTATCCACACAGAGCGTGAGCCATGACCTCCGACTTAAGTGGCGAGCCCAAAATTGCGCGGCGAACCAAGCATCACAACCACCCGGCTATCAATAATAACTACTCTGGTTATCGCTACCGTTTGTCGCTTTTTTTTTGAAAAAAACTCGAGTAATCAGCAGGTGTTTTGAAAAATGCGGAAACTTCTTACGACGCTCCTACAGATACCCGAGTCGAACATTACTCCGTTTTCGCCAATATCTATGATGGGTAAATCGAGGGTTTTTAATAGCTTATAAAGTGGCGTTATAAATTCGTTTGAACTTAAACATTAGTTTAATCGAATTGGCTTCTCTATTTTTTGCGAGAACTTTCCTAGGGGCTCGTGAGAAGTGTCCTACATGCAAAAAAATCTCTCCTTGCTGCCTGGCCAAAAAATGAATAAATATAAAGCGCCGCCAGCATCTGGAGGCACTTCCTAAAATAGCGAGTGAAAAATAATGAAAATCTTGTTAAGTCAGGGAGTTGGCTGTGTTAGATATATCGGATTGCGACTATCCGGGCTCATGTTTGTTAACAGTTTACGGTCAGGCTGATCAAAGCCGGAATGTGCATTATTGTGCTGGAATGGCATACGCTGGGTCATTAGCGTCGGCATTAGAGAAATCAATATATGAGCTTTGGCAAACATATAGCTTCTTGGATTTGTTCGCTGCTACGGAAGGTGATGTTGAGGAGGTTGAAGACTCGTATTTACGATATTTTATTGGTTGTAATAAGTATGAGACGTTTCGAGAGATAACTTCGATAAATATCAGTGGTCGCGCCCCAAGGAAGCCAACATTTGATTTTAGTTTGGACGGGCTTTTGACTGTGCTGAGCGCTCAAGAAATCGACGGTTATCTTTACACTGAAACTATTAGCATGGAAAACTCCCAGTATCATTTCTGCAAATTTTTTTCTCCAGATTTTTTTCTTCATATGAACAACTCAAAGAATATAAATATCAAAAATAGATATTCCGGCAGGTTTTTCGATTCGATATTGGCTGGTCGAAAAAGAGTAATGGTTCCATTTCCTTAGGAGATTAAAGATGTCATCTTCTATAATAAAAAGATCTGTAATGTTGATGCTTTTATTTGTAAAAGAACAATTGAAGGAGCCTGTTGCGCTTTTTTGGATGATTGTTTCTCCAGCAACGACATATTATTTGCTGGCCTATTTGCGAGGAGGTGTTGTTGATTCAGGGGTGGGTTACTGGGAACGTACTTCCTGGTTTTATGCGTATATTTCTTCGAGTGTAGCTCTGTTTGGTTTTTCTTTTTACATAGTTGGGAGGAGGGAAAGTGGTTTTATCAGGTCTTTCATATATACATTTGAAGCAAAACTAGTTTTTATGCTGGCGCAATTTTTATCTTATTCCTTGATCGCTATCATTTATTGTGGTGTCTTTTATGCGTTGGTTTATTTTTCTATCGGTTCTTCTGATGTTCCTGGACTTTTGTCAATTGTTTTTCGTTTTTTCTTGTGCTACGTGCTGTTTAGCGTGCTCGGAATTCTATTGAGTTTATTGCCTATAAATTTCCAGAATGCTGGTACTGTCTTTTCGATTGCTTCGTTTGTAATGCTTGTTTTGGGTGTGGTTAGTATTCGTAGTACACACCCGATTGTTGAAGCTCTTAATGTTGTAAATCCACTATTTATCGCTAACAAAATTATGACTGAAGGGGTTGAGTGTCACTTGATGTTTGTGTGTTGTCTGTTGTTGGCATTTGTGTTGGCTTTTTTGCTCTCGCTGCATTATTTGAGGATTAATCCAGTATGGAGTCGTTATTAATGAGCGCTCTGGAAGCGAAATTACTGTGTTTTAGTTATTCTGATAAAGTGATATTCAAGGATGCTTCTATGAATGTTTTGCCGGGGGTGATTACCGGCTTGCTGGGTCCAAATGGATCTGGGAAAACCACTTTTTTTGATATTGTTTGTGGTCTGAAGAAGGTAGATAAGAGTGAGTTTGATAATGGCTTCTCCAGTCAACTTTATCTTTCGCAAACAGTAGTTACTCCACCTGTGCTGCGGATGTTTGATATTTTCAAGATGACAGCGTTACTCAGTTCTGCCAAGCCTGTATCGCAAGAGCAAGCGCTAGGAAAGCTAGCTTCTTGGAGTCCCGAAATAGTGGAGCGCTTTAAAGAGATTTGGAATAAAAAATCTGCTGTATGTAGTTACGGTGAGAAACGGTGGTTCTTTACTCTTTCACTGTTGGCCGTGGAAGCGGATCTTGTTGTATTGGATGAGCCAATCGCTGGCGTGGATCCTGAGTTCAGGCACTATATTTGGAAGTGTCTACGTGGGGCTGCAAGTGAAGGGGCGGCGATTTTAATGTCGTCGCATAATATCGAAGAGGTTGCGAGTCACTGTGACAGGTTTTACATGATCAGTCAGAAACAATTTAAACCATTCTGTTCAGGTGAGGATTTCATGAGTCGTTATAACGCAACTTCGTTGGACCAAGCCTTTATCCACGCAGCAGCTGAATCCGTCTAAAGATCAGCCGATTTATCCCTTTCCAGCATTCCAGCATTCCAGCGAGACTTTAAAGCGATTTGGCAGAACAGCCAAAACATCTGGCACGCAGGGCAATACCTGCGTGACGCCGACCATAGACAATCTTTTCAACCAACCGGGATGTTCCTGTCCCGGTTTTTAGTGTTGGCGTTCGTATTTGGCGAATGCGCAGATTTTTCAAGGTCGTTTTCCTATGTTTACCTCCCTGCGACTACCTCTTATCGGTCTGCTCTCTATCGTCCTGGCTGACACCACGTATGCCGCCGACTGCGCCCCGGATCAGGGCCGTGGCGCCCAGGTCTTCGCCAATGAGTGCGCGGTCTGCCACTCAGTGGCCAAGGGCATGACAGGCATGATGGGACCGAACCTGGCGGGTGTGGTCGGGCGCAAGTCCGGCTCGCTGGAAGGCTTCAACTATTCCCAGGCCATGCGCAACAAGGACATCGACTGGCAGGCCGAGAACATCGCGCAACTCATCACCCAACCCCAGGCATTCGTGCCGGGGACCTACATGCCTTACATGGGCCTGGCATCGGCGGACGATCGCCAGGCGGTCGTGTGCTTCCTCAAAGAACAACAGTAATCGGCCCGTTATCCGGCTGAACAATGCGTCTGAACCAAAGGTGATTTATGAGCAACGTTGAAATCCTGCCGCAGGTTGCTGCATTTCTTGACCGCCGCCATGGCTGCTTCATTGACGGCCAGTGGGTGTTTGCCGAAGGGCCGAGCATTGCCGTGGTCAACCCGGCCACCGGCAAAACCCTGTGCGAAACCCTGGACGCGCCGCTGGAAGTGGTCGAGCAAGCCGTGCAGTCGTCCCATAAAGCCTTCAAATCCGGCGTGTGGTCGGGGCTGCGTCCGGCAGACCGTGAACGCATTCTGCTGAACTTCACCGCACTGGTTGAGGCGCATGCCGAAGAGCTGGCGCAGCTGGAAACCCTGAGCCAGGGCAAATCGATCAACATGGCGCGCGCGCTGGATCTGAACGCCACCGTGGAGTTCATGCGCTACATGTCCGGCTGGGCGACCAAGATCGAAGGGCAGACCTTTGACGTGTCGATTCCGCTGCCGCCAGGGGCGAAATTCACCGCGTTCACCAAGCGTGAGCCGGTGGGTGTGGTGGTCGGGATTGTGCCGTGGAACTTCCCGTTGTTGATTGCGGCCTGGAAGTTGATGCCCGCGCTGGCTACCGGTTGCACGGTGATCATCAAACCGGCGATGGAAACCCCGCTGACCGCCATGCGCCTGGCCGAACTGGCGCTGGAGGCCGGCATTCCGGCGGGCGTGTTCAACGTTGTCACCGGCGGTGGCGCTAATGTCGGCGGCGTGCTGACGGCGCATCCGTTGGTGAGCAAAGTGTCGTTCACTGGCTCGACCGCTGTCGGCAAAAGTGTCGGCGTGGCCTGCATGGCAAACATGACGCGTTTCTCGCTGGAGCTCGGCGGTAAAAACCCGATGATCGTGCTGGCCGATGCCGATATCGACAAAGCCATTCAGGGCGCGATCCTCGGCGGTCTGCTGAACAACGGCCAGGTCTGTGCGGCAGCTTCGCGCTTTTATGTGCATCGCTCGATCCACGACAGATTCGTCGAAGGCCTCGCGGCAGCGGTCTCGGCCATGCCAATCGGTGCGGGCATGAACTGCGAAGCGGCGATCAACCCGCTGGTGTCGCGCAAGCAGCAACAAGGCGTACTCAAACACATCGAACTGGCTCGCCGGGAAGGTGCGCGCGTGGTGTCCGGTGGCGAGTTGCTGGAAGGCGAGGGCTTCTATGTGCAGCCGACGATACTGGCCGACATCGACCACAGCATGACGGTCGCCCGCGAAGAAGTGTTCGGTCCGGTGTTGGGGGTGATGCCGTTTGACGATGAAGACGCCGTGATCGCCCTGGCCAACGATAACCGCTACGGCCTGGCGGCCAGCCTGTGGACCAATGACCTCGGCAAAGCCATGAACCTGGTGCCGCGCATCGAAGCCGGCACTGTCTGGGTCAATGCCCACGTGTTGCTCGACCCGGCGATGCCGTTCGGTGGCGTCAAGCAATCCGGCATGGGCCGCGAGTTCGGGCGTGCAGTGATCGAAGCGTACACCGAGCTGAAATCAGTGTGCATTGCCCACTGATTCACACCGCGGGTGCCGGCTTCGCCAGTTCGATGCCCGCGGCACCCAGGCGCTTGAGAATCTCGAACAGCAGGTCGCTCTTGGTCACGCCGACAATGCGCGGGCTGCCGACATAGCCGGTGACGGTCAGGGTGATGCCTTCGGGCGTCAGTTTGCTGAAGCGCACCATCGGTGCCGGTTTGTCGAGAATGGTTTCGTGCTCACAGTAGGTGTTGTAGAGCAGGTCTTTCACCTGTTCGGGGTCGATGTTCAGGGGGAAGGTGAGTTCCAGTGTCGCCACCCCTTGGGCGCTACCGCCCAGGGTTACATTGCGCAGGTTTTGCGAGATCAGCTGCGAATTGGGCACGATGACAATCGAGCGGTCACTGAGCTGGATTTCGGTGGCCCGCACGTTGATCCGGCGGATGTCGCCTTCGACCCCGCTGATGCTGATCAGGTCGCCGACCTTCACCGGGCGTTCGGTCAGCAGGATCAGGCCGGACACGAAATTCTTGACGATCTCCTGCAAGCCAAAGCCTATCCCCACCGACAACGCGCTGACGATCCAGGCCAGGTTGGTCCACTGCACACCCAATGATGACAGCGCCATCAGGATCACCAACGCATAGCCGATATTGGCGAACAGTGTGGTGATCGAAGCGCGCATGCCCGGGTCCATTTCGGTCTTTGGCAGAAACTCCTTGTCCAGCCAGCGGCCCAGCGTGCGTATCAGGTAAATGCCGATCAACAAGGCCAGTGCAGCATTGAGCAAGTGCCCCGGGATGATGTTCAGCTTGCGCAACCCGGCCCCGCCAAGGATGGAAAAGACGTTGTCGAGCAATTGCCCCAGGGTCGTGCCGACCCCCCCTACAAACAGGATGACGATCGCCAGCAGCAACAGACCGGCGCGGCCGACCCCTGACAGGATGGTCGAAATCTGTTCCAGGCGCCGATCTTCAATGCCCAGCAGTTGTTTCAGCGACTTGCCGCTGGAACTTTTGACCGAGAACAGGTATTCGCAGGCATCCTTGAAGCATTGCATCAGCACATAAAAGCCGCAGAGCACGAGGAAGCCCCAGACCAGTTCATACGTGATGAACCGGGCCAGGGACACATACCCTGTCAACAGAGATAACAGTGTTATCCCCATCGAGAGGCTGGCGATTGTGTAAAGCACGCCAGCCACCGTCCTGCCTGCCTCGGGGGCTTCTCCCGCGAGCACGACGGCCCTTCGGACCTTGCCGGTGCGCAACAACATGTCCAGCAGGACAAAACAAATCACCAGCGCGATGATGCCTCGACCGGCGATCACCACTTCGCTGCTCATCCCGGTTGCGTTGATGATCTGGTTCATTGTCATCAGCACCAACAGCACCACGGCCAGCGCTCGGGGATAAGGTTCCAGTGACAGCGCCACCGGGTCGGCGAGCGCCGGAAGTCGCCAGGACGGGTGCTTTGTGGATAACAGGGCGCGACTCAGCGAGGTGATCAGGACGCAGGTGTAGGCGACTTTTTCGAACTCCTGGGAAAATGTGGTCAGCATCGGCGTCAGCGGAGTCTGGCGTGTGAAGGTATAAAACAGCAGTTGCAGGGCGACCCCGACGGTCAATACGGTGGCCAGTACAGAGGCCAGCGCGAGGGAACTTCGGCGCAGGCGTCCTTCCGGCATCCGGTGAATGCACAGCCAGGTCAGCCCGCGTTCGGCGAGCCGGCGACCCAGCGTCCAGATGAGCAGGGCCAGCAACAGCAGCGCGCTGGTTGTGAGGCGCAGGCCCGGTTGCCACGCGGCTCGGGTGACCGCTGTCGCCTGGTCGAAGAACGTTTTGGCGCGCAGTCGATCGTCCAGCGAAGGGGCCAGGACCGGCGACCAGAAGTCGGGGTTAAGGATGCTGCGGGTGCTCAGGGTCAGTTCGCTTTCCAGCATGTTGCGACGGATGCCGGCGATCTGGGTAATGAGGTCGGAGGCACTGGTTTTCAGAGTGGCCAGGGTTTTCAGGGTGGCGTCGACTTTGTTTTTTTGTTCGGTGAGTGCTGTTCGCTGCGCGGTGATATCGGATTGTTCGGCCGCACCCTCGTCGAGGGGGACAGGCCCCAACACGCCCAGTTGTGTACGCAGTTGGGTTTGTAGCGGAAGCAGTGAGGCGGTGAGGCGATCGACATCCAGCATGAACATCTGGACCAGGTCTTGCGGGCCTTCCAGCTGGTTGAAGTTATCGACCAGCGAGATCTGCTGTTTGAGGTTGTCGAGCCGAACCTGCAGGGTCTGGAGATCGCTTGGGGAAACGGTGAGGGTCGCAGCGCCCGCCCTGGGCATTGAAATCTCGGGTTGGTCCGCCGCCGACAGCATTCCGGGGCCCGCCCCGAAAAGCGTGAAAGCAACGAAAATCATGGCTTTCAGTGCATGACGCATAGGAGTGCCTGACTCTATTGTTAGTCATTCAGCCTATGAGGTTAGGTCATCAGGTAAACCTTCGAGGAATAGTTTGGTTGCCTGCCCCCCGCTGGGCGAGGGGCAGGGGACGTGTCAGACGCGTTCGAACAACACGGCGATGCCCTGGCCGCCGCCGATGCACATGGTCGCCAGGGCATAACGGCCCTGGACCCGGTGCAGTTCGTGAATGGCTTTGGGGGCGATAATCGCGCCGGTGGCGCCCACCGGGTGGCCCAGCGAGATGCCCGAACCGTTGGGGTTGACCTTCTCCGGGTCGAAACCCAGTTCCTGGGCCACGGCGCAGGCTTGCGCGGCAAAGGCTTCATTCGACTCGATGACGTCCAGGTCGGCCACGGTCAGGCCAGCTTTTTTCAGCACCAGACGGGTAGCGGGAATCGGACCGAGTCCCATCAGTTCAGGCTCGACCCCGGCATGGGCGTAACCCACCAGCCGGGCCATCGGCTTGAGGCCTTGGGCGCGCACCATTTCACCGGTGGCCATGATCAACGCACCCGCGCCGTCATTCAGGCCGGAGGCGTTGCCGGCGGTGACGCTGCCGTCTTTTTTGAAGGCGGGCTTCATCTTGGCCAATTGTTCGGCATTGACCTCGGCGCGCACGTGTTCGTCGGTCGCGAAGGTCACGGTGCCTTTGCGCGACGCCACTTCGATCGGCACGATCTGACCGTCGAAGCGGCCTTCGGCGATTGCCCGTGCGGCGCGCTGCTGGCTGAGCATGGCCAGTTCATCCTGAGCCTGTCGGGTGATGCCGTAGCGCTCGGCGATGTTCTCCGCGGTGATGCCCATGTGGAAACCGGCAAACGGGTCTTGCAGCACGCCGAGCATGTAGTCGATGGCCTGCATGTCGCCCATGCGCGCGCCCCAACGCGCTTGCGGCAACAGGTAAGCACCACGGCTCATGGACTCGACGCCACCGGCCAGCGCCGCGCCCGCATCACCGAGCATCAGGCTTTGCGCGGCACTGACAATCGCCTGCAGACCGGAACCGCACAGGCGGTTGACGTTGAAGGCCGGCGTCTCTTTCGGCAGGCCTGCATTCATCGCCACCGCCCGGGAGATGTAGGCGTCACGCGCTTCGGTCGGAATCACATGGCCCATCACCGCATGGCCAATGTGCTCAGGCGCCAGCCCCGAACGCTCGATGGCGGCGCGGCACACGTCGGTCGCCAGTTGAATCGGCGGCACATCCTTGAGCGAGCCGCCGAAGCTGCCGATGGCGGAACGGACGGCACTGATTACGAAAATGTCGGATGGGTTCATGAGGGTTTCCCTGGTTCAGTCGGGGGCGCGTTTGGCGCTTTTATTGGGGGAAAGAGCCTAGGGGCGGCAGTGTGGTTGGCCTATGTCGAAAGTGCTCAAGGGGGGTGGTGTTTTTTGCCATTTCAGAGGAAGGGTGTTTTAGATCGGCTTATAGGGGGTGGGCGATGTTTCGGATTCTTTGGGTTGTTGACCGGGGACAGATCCGTTGCTGCGGTCCTGCTCCGTGGGCCTGCCGCCTGAAGGTCATCGCGGTGAACACCAACGACATGCCCGCCATCAATCGCCTGTGGGAGCTGGCCTGCCAGCGATGAACGCCCAGACACCGCGATCCTTCAGACAGCACGCGTCATCGTTGACGACCATCGCTGGCAGGCCAGCTCCCACAGGGGAATGCGTACACATGGCCGTTAGGCCGCCTCGGTTGCATTGGCGGCAGTCGCCCCCTCAAGCCCCGAGCCTGTCCGTCAACCTGTGATGACCTCCATCGGTGCCTCTACCAACGTCTCACTCACCCACCCGCCGTTCCGGAAAAAACAACTCAAAACACGTCACCCCCTCACTGCTGCTGACGCTGTACCTACCGTGATGCAATTGCATGATCGTCGCCACAATCGACAACCCCAAGCCATTCGAATGCGCCGAACGCTCGCGGGATTCGTCGACCCGGTAAAAGCGTTCAAACAACCGGGGCAAGTGTTCGGCAGCAATGGTCGGCCCCTGGTTGCGCACGATCAACCGGATACCGTCAGCCGCAGGCGTGGCGCGAATGAACAGCTCGGAATGCGGCGCCCCATATTTGATGGCGTTCGCGCAAAGGTTGGCCAGCGCACGGCGCAGCAGCATCGGTTCTGCCCAAATCACGCCGCTGCCCTGGGCGTCGATGCTGATCCCGACGTCTGCCGCCGGCCCTTCGAAGTAGTCGGCCATGCGTTCCATTTCGTCGGAGGCGTCCAGTTCCTGGCGTTGGCTCAAGGCACTGGCCGGGTCAGTGCGCGCCAGAAACAGCATGTTGTCGAGCATCCGCGCCAGGCGCTCAAGCTCTTCGACGTTGGAGGCGAGCAGTTGTTGATAGGCTTCGACGCTGCGGTTCTGCTGCAGCGCGACCTGGGTTTCGCCGAGCAGATTGTTGATCGGCGTGCGCAGCTCATGGGCCATATCGGTCGACACCTGACCCAGTTGCACAAAGCCCTTGCCCAAACGGTCGAGCATGGCATTGAGCGCCTCGATCATCGGCAACAGCTCCCGCGGCGCGCCCTGGCCATCGAGGCGCTCGGTGAGGTTGCCGACGCCGATACCGTGGGCGTGCCGAGCCAGGCGCCGCACGGGCAGCAGGCCGCGATGCACCAGCAGGTAACCGGACAGCGCCAGCAGAATCGCTGCCACGCTGGCGAAGAGGTACACATTGAGCCGGTACCGGGCGAGCACGGCGGTGCGCTCGGTCATCAGGCGCCCGGTGACCACTTGCAAGCTGCCCATGTCGCCGGAATCGATGGTCGCCGCCAACGCCGCGAAAGGCACGCCATCCACGCCGGGGTAGTGCTGCACGTCGGCCAGGCTCAGCGGATGGTCCATCGCCACCGGCGCCAGCGACGGCATGGCCAGGTTGCCGGGATTGACCACCAGCAAGGGTTTTTGTCCCGGCGCGCCGATGCTCAACAGGGCTTCGCGATTACCCAGCATGTTCTGGAACAACGCCGGTTTGGTCCTGATGAGCTCTAGCGTATTGCTGTCGTTGAGGAAGGTGCGCAACTGATCGATGCGGTTCACCAGGGCGGCGTCGTCGCGACGGATCAGCTCGTGCTCCAGGTCGCGGTAAAGCGCCACGCCCAACAGGGTCAGCGAGACAAACGCCAGCAAGGCAAACACCAGCGCCAGGCGCAGTGTCAGGGAATGGCGAAGGCGGCTCATGGCTGTGTATCGAAGCGGTAGCCGATGCCGCGCACGCTGTGGATCAGCTTGAGCTGGAACGGGTCATCGATTTTCAGGCGCAAGCGGCGCACGGCGACGTCGACGACGTTGGTGTCGCTGTCGAAATTCATGTCCCAGACCCGTGACGCGATCATCGAGCGCGACAGGACCTGGCCCTGGTGCGTGGCGAACAGGTGCAGCAGGGCGAATTCCTTGTTGGTCAGGGTGATCTTCACACCCGCGCGAGTGATGCGGCGCTTGAGTACGTCGATTTGCAGGTCATCCACGTGCAACTGTTCTTCTTCGCGGGTGGGACCACGGCGAGTCAGGGTGCGCAGGCGCGCCACCAGTTCGGCGAAGGAAAAAGGCTTGATCAGGTAATCGTCGGCGCCCAGTTCCAGGCCCTTGATGCGGTCGGCGATGTCATCCCGGGCGGTGAGAAACAGTACCGGCGTGTCGGCTTCCTTGCGCAAGCGGCGCAGGACTTCCCAGCCATCCATTTTCGGCATCATCACGTCCAGCACAATGACGTCGAAGTCGTGCTCCAGGGCCAGGTGCAAACCGTCGGCGCCGTTCCGCGCCAGGCTGACGGAGTAACCGAGCTCCTGCAGGCCGTTGAGCAGGTAATTACCCGCTTTGGGTTCGTCTTCGACTACGAGGATGTTCATGGGCGTGTGCCTCAGACAATTGGCGCCAGTGTAGCCGGATCAATGATCATTGGTGCAGCCGCTGCCGTTGACCTGGTAATCCAGCACATGCTCGCGACCCTGGTGGTCCAGGTAGTCGAGCCGCGCCGGAATCAGGCCGCACTGCTGCGAAATGTCGGTGCTGGACAGGACTTTATCAACGTCCATGTGCACGAAGAAACCGGTCTTGTCATGGATCACTGGCGCCGAGGTTGTCTGCGTATCGGCAAACGCCGAGCCGGTGGCGAGGAGGGCGGCGAAACCGAGGATAAACATTTTCATGATAAGTCTCTCTATTCGGGGTTTTGGCTGTCGGCGGATGGCCTGGCAGTGAGTTCAGGTTAACCAGGCGATCCGGACAGCCGACCAACAGTTCAATGACAAAGTTGTAATGAAACGGCCTCGGCGTTATGGCTGGCGGCCGGAGGCTTCGAGGATCAGGTCGGCGATCTCTTTGGAGTGGGAGACCAGCGACAAGTGGCTCGACGGCAGCTCGATGGTGGTCGCGCCCATGCGCTTGGCGAGGAAGCGTTCGAGGTCCGGATTGATGGTCTGGTCGAGGCTGGAGACCGCGTACCACGACGGTTTGCTGTGCCAGGCGGCTGCGGTGGTGCGATCGGTGAACAGGGTCTTGGCAATCGGTTGCTGCACGGCGAACAGTTGCATCGCCTTGTCGTGGGGCACGTCGCTGGCAAAGTACTTGAGGAAGGCGTCCTGCTTCAGGGTGACGAAACCGTCGTGTTCTTCGGTGCCGGCGCGCACGGGCATGGTCGGGTATTTACCTGATAACGCGACGAAATCTTCCCCGGCGTCCGGCGCACGGGCGGCGACGTATACCAGCGAACTGACCTTGGGATTGACCCCGGCTTCACTGACCACGGTGCCGGCGTAGGAGTGGCCGACCAGCACCGTCGGGCCGTCTTGCTGATCGAGTACGCGCTGGGTCGCGGCGACGTCGTCGGCCACCGAGGTCAGCGGGTTTTGTACGGCGGTGACGTGCAGTCCGGCAGCCTGCAACCGCGAGATCACGTCCGCCCAGCTCGAGCCATCGGCCCAGGAGCCGTGCACCAGCACGACGTTGTTGGCCTTGACCGGCGCGATGTCGCTGGCCATGGCGGATCCGGTGCCGAGCATCAACAGGCTGGCGGCGATCAGGCAGAGTTTGCTCAATGGTTTCATGGTATCGACCCTTGTCATCTTCAGTGGGAGGCGTCACCCGGTGTGGGTGACTGACGACATCACTGTAGGACGCGAGGGTGCCGGCTACGCTGACAAGTCGATGACAAGTTTGTAATGCAAAGGCTGCCGTATGTCGGGAGCCCGGAACGGTCACCCGCTCGAACACTTCCAAACGAAGACAATTCTTGGGAGTTAGACCATGACCGATGATCTGAGACGAGATGCCCTGGCGGCCTGGTACAAACTCCTCGCACAACCCGAAATTCGCATGGATGTGGAGGAGCAGTACGACGAGTTGCTCAAGGCCGCCGATGAGATGGAGCGCCAAGGGCTGATCAGCAGCGCGGAATGGCGAACCCTGGTGCGCGAGGCCGGAGTGGCTT
The DNA here is from genome assembly GCF_048079215.1 of Pseudomonas sp. NFX71. Classification (NCBI taxonomy): domain Bacteria; kingdom Pseudomonadati; phylum Pseudomonadota; class Gammaproteobacteria; order Pseudomonadales; family Pseudomonadaceae; genus Pseudomonas; species Pseudomonas sp. NFX71. The sequence continues at coordinate 4,654,522 of NZ_CP182230.1, forward strand.
TTTCCAGTGCGACAGAAGGGGTGGGCAGAGGCACGTAGGGTTCAATCAACGCGCAATGGCCTGTTTTCGGCCAGTTGTGCGAACCATTGCAGAACCAGCGCGCAGGCCGGATCTTCAGGTGTAGGCCAGCAACCGACCGCACAACACGACGGTGAGCCACAACGCGATCGATAGCAGCGCCTGGCATTTAGCAATGCCGGGCGCGGCGACGGCGGTGTTCCATTGATGGACTGACCGATAGACGCCGACGTGGAATAGCGCGGCATTGAGGCCGGCCGTCGCAATCAGGCAAAGCTTGAGGATGAAAACGCCGTTGGAGGCGAAATCATGTGGGTGGGCTGAAAACATCATCAGCCCCGCAGGCACGATCAACAGCAGTGCAGCGACTGACCAGGTCAACAGGTGCCGAGCAAGGTCAGTCACGGCAATGTTTTTCGACAACCCGAGTACCCTCAGATCAAACATCACGACCGAGCCGACCAACACGGCGAACCCGATGATGTGAACCACCTCCACCATCGGATACAGCCACAGGTCGTCGCGCATGGCGGCGCCCAGTTGTGAGTCACCCACCCAGTCCAGCCAGCTGTCCGCATTCGCTTCCACGCCGGTGTTGAGGGTTTGCATCAGCGTAACTCTGTGGTTTTGCCGCCGACCGTGATGCGTTCGGCGCGCAGTTCATCCGGTTTGTTGCGATTCTGGTAGCCGACCACGCTGACCGTGCTGCCGACGCTTAGCATCTCCCGGGAAAGACCACGGTTTTCCATGCGCGAGGGCGGCGCCAATACCACGTTCCAGGTCTTGTCCGGTGTTTTGAGGCGCACGAATCCATGGGGATGGGAGTAACCCGATTCTTCGATCGTGCCGTTCAACTGCAAGGGATTGTCGGAGTCGTATTCACTCCAGCCGTGATGAGCGAACGCTGCGGTTGCCACCAGTATCAGTGACAAACCAATGCCGCCGAGCATGCTTTTCATGACCTGTCTCCTGATGCACGCCATCAATAAACTCAAGTCGCGAAGTCCAGCTGGTTTTTAGAATAGCTCGCCCGTTTTCAGTGATGGATCGTGGGCTCGGGGATTAGTGTTTCTGAAAAAGTAACTGCGCGAAAATCAACCGGTTATTCCCCTGTTTTTGATTACCCGGCGCTCAACAGCCAACCCGCCACCCCGCAGCCAAGCACCACCAGCCACGGCGGCAGCTTCCAGAACATCAACGCAACAAGGGCGACCAGCGCCAGAGCGAAGTCTTGCGCGGTGAAAATCGCACTCGTCCAGACCGGTTGATAAAGCGCGGCCAGCAACAAGCCGACCACGGCAGCATTCACCCCGATCAACGCGGCTTGCGCGCCGACGTTGCGACGCAACCGCTCCCAAAACGGCAGAGCGCCCATGATCAACAGGAACGATGGCGCGAAGATCGCCAGCAGGCAGATCAACCCGCCGAGCCAGCCCGACGGCGCAAGGTTCATGGATGCACCGAGGAAAGCGGCGAACGTGAACAGCGGACCCGGTACGGCCTGCGTGGCGCCATACCCGGCGAGAAACGCTTCATTGCTGACCCAGCCCGAAGGCACCACCTCGGCTTGCAGCAGCGGCAGCACGACGTGGCCGCCACCGAAAACCAGTGAACCGGCCCGGTAGAAGGCATCCACCAAGGCCAGGGTTTGACTTGGAAAGAGTTGATTCAAGATCGGCAGGCCGATCAGCAGTGCCACGAACAGCGACAACCAGATCGCCCCGGCGCGCCGGCTGAAGGAGATAGGCAGAGGATCGTGCCCATCACGCTGTGCGGGTTTGAACAACAGCAGGCCGGCGACACCGGCGGCGATTATCACCCCGACCTGCGCCCAGGCAGACGGTTCAAACAGGACAACGCCGGCTGAAATCATCATGAAGGTGACGCGCAGCCCATCCGTGCACAGGTTTCGCCCCATGCCCCATACGGCTTGCGCAACCACCGCGACAGCCACCACCTTGAGCCCGTGCAGCGCGCCAGGCGACAGGAGTGCACCGTACCGGGAAAGCCCTAGTGCAAACAGGATCAGGGCAACGGCTGACGGCAACGTAAAACCGGCCCACGCCGCGATCGCCCCGCGATATCCCGCCCGAGACAGGCCCAGTGCAATGCCGACCTGGCTGCTGGCCGGCCCTGGCAGGAATTGGCACAGCGCTACCAAATCGGCATAACTGTGTTCCGACAGCCAGCGACGCCGTGTGACGAACTCATCCCGGAAATAGCCCAGATGCGCAATGGGGCCGCCGAAAGAGGTCAGCCCTAGGCGCAGGAAAATGATGAACACCGACCATGGGCTACTGCGGCTATCGGCACGGGGATCGTCCATGTACGCGTCTTCCTGAAATGAAGTGATTCAGTGTTGTATGCCGCCATTCTAACCATGGCCTACGCTTATCCTGAGATGGATGTTCATTGATCGGGATATTTGCCCTGATCGACGTTCAACCGGTGCCCCATAAAAACAAAAGTCTCGGGAGAAAACGCATGTTTGCATTGTTACGTCGATCCACCCTTTTGCTCGCGGCTGTCGTCAGCACCGCTGTGCTTGCAACGCCTGCATTTGCGCTGGATACCGTCAAGTTCATGGCTCCCGGTTCGGTGGGCGGCGGTTATGACCAGACCGCACGCGTCTTGGGCAAAGCCTTGATTGAAGCCAACGCCGCCAAATCCGCCACCTTCGAAAACAAGGGGGGGGCAGGGGGGACGCTGGGGCTGGCGCAGTTTGCCAACAGCACCAAAGGCGATCCGAATGCGCTGCTGGTGGTCGGTGCGATCATGGTGACTGGCATCGAGCAGAACAAACCGCAGATTACCTTGAAAGATGTGACGCCAATTGCACGGCTGTTTACCGAATACAACGTGATTGCGGTGCGCAAGGAGTCCGAATTCAAAACCCTGGAGGACCTGCTGAAAGCCTTCAAGGACAAACCGACCAGTATTTCCTGGGGCGGGGGTTCCAAGGGGTCGATCGATCACATCGGCATTGCCGAACTGGCCGCGAAAATGGGCGTTCCGGTCAACAAGGTCAATTACGTTGCCTTCGCGGGCGGAGGGGAAGTGGTTGCCCAGGCATTGGGAGGGCAGATCAAAGTCATCACCGGCGGTTATGCCGAGCTGGGCCAGTACGTCAGGAGTGGTCAGTTCCGTGTGCTCGCCATCGGTGCACCGGAGCGCGTGGCAGGCATCGATGCTCCAACGCTTAAAGAAAGCGGGTATGACGTGATCATCGGCAACTGGCGTGGTGTTTACGGTGCTGCGAATCTCACACCCGGGCAGCGCAAGGAAGTGACCGACGCCGTGGTCGCCGCCGCCAACAGCAAAGTCTGGAAAGACAATATTGAAACCAACAAATGGTCGCCCAACATCCTCACCGGTGACGAGTTCGGTAAATTCGTCGACGCCGAGCACGTGCGGCTGCGGGCGATGCTGGTCGAGGTGGGGCTGGTCAAACCATGAGCCAATCGCGCGCAATCTTGCCAGTGCAACTGGCGATTGGCGTCGGTGTGATCGCCATCAGCGCCGTGCTGGCCTACGGCGCTTTTCTTTTCCCTGAAGAGATGGGGTTCGTCATTCTTGGCGCGTACGTCTATCCCTATGCCGTGGCGGTATTCCTCGCGGGCGTAGGCGTGGTACTGAGCTATCAGGCCCTTACCGGCGGTTTTCGCGAACTGGCGGACCACGAAGACGAATCCGCCAAAGTGTTGCCTGGCGGCAAGGCCGGTGTGGCGTGGGTGACGGGGGGGTTGTTGGGGGTGGCCGTGCTGATCAATCTGATCGGATTCGTCCTGGCGGCCGCGCTGTTGTTCGCCTGCTCGGCGAGGGGCTTTGGCAGTCGCCATCCGCTGCGTGATCTCGCCATCGGCATAGCCCTGACGCTACCGATTTACTGGCTGTTCAATGCCGGGCTGGGGGTTTCCCTTCCGCCGCTTGTCAACGCCTGGATCTGATTCGGGCCGCAGGAGATCAACAGGGTGGACATTCTTGCAAGCCTGGCAATGGGTTTTTCCTCGGCCCTGACGCCGATCAATCTGATGTGGGGGTTCATTGGCTGCCTGCTCGGCACCGCCATCGGCGTCTTGCCGGGCATAGGTCCGGCGCTGACCGTGGCGCTGCTGCTGCCGATCACCGCGAAGGTCGATCCCACCGGCGCGCTGATCATGTTCGCCGGCATTTACTATGGCGCGCAGTTCGGCGGTTCCACGACGTCCATTTTGCTTAATACACCCGGGGAATCCTCATCCATGGTCACGGCCCTGGAAGGCAACCTCATGGCCCGAAATGGTCGAGCGGGACCAGCCTTGGCCACGGCGGCCATCGGCTCTTTTGTGGCGGGTACTATCGCCACGGTTCTGCTGACTTTGTTTGCGCCCGTCGTGGCAAAACTGGCACTGAAGTTTGGGCCTGCGGAGTATTTCGCGATTCTGGTGCTGTCGTTCACAACGGTGTCTGCGGTGCTCGGGGCGTCCATGTTGCGCGGCTTTGCATCCCTGGGGATTGGCTTGACCGTCGGATTGATCGGGCTGGACTCGACCTCCGGTATCGCTCGCTACACCTTGGGCGTTCCAGAGCTGGTCGATGGCATCGAAGTCGTGCTGGTGGCGGTCGGGTTGTTTGCGGTGGGCGAAGCGCTGTACAGCCTGCTGTATCAGAAGGAAGAGGCAACCGGTCGACACCGCATGTCCTCCTTGTGGATGACGCGCGCCGACTGGAAGCGCTCGGTTCCGGCGTGGCTGCGGGGAACGTTGATCGGTTTTCCCTTCGGGTCGATCCCGGCCGGTGGCGCGGAGATCCCGACGTTCCTGTCCTATTCCACCGAGCGCAAGCTCAGCAAATACCCGAAAGAATTTGCTGCCAGCAAAGGCGAGGGCGCCATCGAGGGCGTTGCCGGCCCTGAAGCGGCGAACAACGCAAGCGCCACCGGCTCGCTGGTGCCGTTGCTGACCCTCGGTATCCCGACATCGGCCACCGCAGCCATCCTGTTGGCCGCCTTCCAGAACTACAACCTGCAACCGGGGCCGCTGCTGTTTGAAACCTCGGGTGAACTGGTCTGGACCCTGGTGGCCTCGCTGTACATCGGCAACGTCATCCTGCTGGTGCTGAACCTGCCGTTGGTGGGGCTGTGGGTCAAACTTCTGCAAATCCCGAGGCCGTACCTGAACGCCGGGATCCTGGTGTTCGCCACCATCGGCGTGTACGGTATGCGTCACTCATCTTTCGACCTGTTGCTGATGCTGGCGATCGGGTTGGGCGGGGTGTTGATGCGCCGATTCGACTTCCCCGTCGCTCCGGTGATCGTGGGCATGCTGCTGGGGCCGATGGCGGAAAAACAACTGCGTAACGCGTTATCGATCAGCGAGGGCGACTGGACGGTGTTTCTGACGCAACCGATTTCCGCTGCGTTTCTGGCGTTGACGTTGCTGGTGCTGCTGGTCCCGCATCTGCTGCACGCCAGGGGCATCAAGTTGCATGAAGATGATTGAGCACGTCAGAGAGGCTAACGAATTCATGTGCGAATCCGGCGAACACCGATCGGTCCTGGTCGATGGAGGGGAACGCCGCTGAAAGTGCGTTCCTGGTAGTTCGAAGCTTGCGAAATCAGACGCGCGATGCTGGTCGGCTTCAACTTGCTGCATTTAGCGCTGGTTATGTCCTTTTGCCGATATCTACTGGCTTGTTAGCGTTAGTCGGCAATCCGCTGGCGCGTTAGAGTCGGGGCACCGTTCCTCGCCACCGCTGGATGCCACCGATGACTCGCCCCCGTTTTTTGCCCGACAACTTCACCCTGACCCTCATCGGCGTGGTCGTTCTCGCCAGCCTGCTGCCTGCCAGCGGCCAGGTCGCGGTCGGTTTTGGCTGGCTGACCAACCTCGCCATTGCCCTGTTGTTTTTCCTGCATGGCGCCAAACTGTCGCGTGAATCGATCATTGCCGGTGCCGGCCACTGGCGCCTGCATTTGCTGGTGTTCAGCCTGACGTTCATCCTGTTTCCGCTGATCGGCCTGGCGCTCAAACCCTTGCTCTCGCCGCTGATCGGCGACGAGCTGTACATGGGCATGCTCTACCTCTGCGCGCTGCCCGCCACAGTGCAGTCGGCGATTGCTTTCACGTCCCTGGCTCGCGGGAATATCCCGGCAGCCATTTGCAGCGCGGCGGCCTCCAGCCTGTTCGGGATTCTCCTGACGCCGTTGCTGGTGACGTTGCTGCTGAATGTGCACGGCGAGGGCGGTTCGACGCTCGATGCGATTCTGAAGATCAGCGTGCAACTGTTGCTGCCGTTCATTGCCGGGCAGATCGCCCGACGCTGGATCGGCGCCTGGGTGGCGCGCAACAAGAGCTGGCTCAAGTTCGTCGATCAAGGCTCGATCCTGTTGGTGGTCTACGGTGCATTCAGTGAGGCGGTGATCGAAGGCATCTGGCACCAGATTCCGCTCTGGGAGCTGGCCGGGTTGGTGGTGGTCTGCTGCATCGTGCTGGGCCTGGTATTACTGGCGTCCACCGTGCTGAGCAAAGCCTTCGGCTTCAATCAGGAAGACCGCATCACCATCCTGTTCTGCGGTTCGAAAAAGAGCCTGGCCACCGGCGTGCCGATGGCCCAGGTGTTGTTCGCCGGCAGCACCATAGGCGTGTTGATCCTGCCGTTGATGCTGTTCCATCAGATTCAGTTGATGGTCTGCGCGGTGCTGGCGCAGCGTTATGCCAATCGCCCGGAAACGGTTCCTGAACTCATGGCCCAGGTCGATCCTTGATTTCCGGGCTGGATTGCAAGCTATTGCCCGTCGATGAGGCGAGGCAGCTTAAGCGGGTTGAAATCACGCAGTGCCTCAGGCAACAGCGCATCCGGAAAACCCTGGTAAGCCACCGGGCGCAAGAAGCGTTCGATCGACGTCATGCCCACCGAGGTGAAGCGGCTGTCCGAAGTGGCCGGGAACGGGCCGCCGTGGACGGTGGCGTACGTCACCTCCTGGGGATGGGCAAACGCGTTGACAACGATGCGCCCGGTGCGGCGTTCCAGCACCGGCAGCAGGCGCCGGGCCAGTGGCAAGTCATTTTCTTCCAGGTGCAGCGCGGCGCTGAGCTGGCCTTCGAGCGAGCGAGCAATGGCGAGCAGTTCAGCTTCATCCTCGACGGTCACCAGCAGCGCGGATGGACCGAAGACTTCCTGCGAAAGTACCGCTTCGCTCAGGAAGCGTTGGCCGTTGACCTCCAGCAGCGCCGATTGGCCGTCAAAGTCTGCGCTGGGGGCCGAACCTTCGGCGACGCGGCGCGCACCGGCGTCCTCCATTGCGGCCAGACCGTTGAGGTAGGACGCATGGATCCCCGGCGTCAGCATTGTGCGCGCCGAGGCCTCGGCCACGCGTTTCACCATGGCGTCGCGCAGTGCTTCAAGACCGGCACCTTTGATCGCGATCAGCAGGGCGGGCCTGAGGCAGGCTTGCCCGACATTGACCAGCATGCGCTCGATAAAGCCGTCACCGATCTGCGCACCGCGCTCGGCCAGTGCGGCGGGCAGGATGAACGTGGGATTGATGCTGGTCATCTCGGTGAACACCGGAATGGGGTCGGGCCGTAGTTGCGCGCGGCGATACAATGCCATGCCGCCCTGTTCCGAACCGGTAAACGTCACGGCCTTGACCAGCGGATGATCGACCAGGGCTTCGCCGATCGTGTTGCCCATGCCGCGCACCATCGAGAAAACGCCCTCGTGCAACCCGTGGTCCTGCACCGCCTTCTGGATAGCCCGCGCCTGGATTTCCGAAGCGCCCGGATGGGCGTTGTGCGCCTTCAGAATGACGGTCGCGCCAGCGGCCAATGCCGACGCGGTATCGCCACCGGCCACTGAATAGGCGATCGGAAAGTTGCTCGCCCCGAAAATCGCCACCGGGCCGATGGCGATTTTTTGCAACCGATGGTCCATGCGCGGGCGAGGTTGACGATCAGGCTGCGCCGGATCGATGGCCAGTTGCAGGAAGCGGCCTTTGCGCACGACCTCCGCGAACTGGCGAAACTGTGTGGCGGCCCTTGTGGCCTCGCCTTCCAGTTGCGCTTGCGGCAAGCCCGTTTCAAGCGCGGCACGGGCCGCTAGCTCTGCGCGGACTGCTTCGAGATTGTCGGCAATGCTTTCGAGAAACGCCGCGCGCGCAGCGAGCGAGGTGTGGCTGTAACTGTCGAATGCCTCGTCGGCGAGGGTGGCCGCCTGGTGGACTTGCGCTGCGCCGCCTAGCGCAAAATCCGGTTCGATCAACGTGTTGGTGGCGGGGTTGAGCGCTTTCATCGTCCCTTCAGTGGCAGGGACATCGTGGGCGCCGATCAGCAGGTTTCCTGTCAGTTTCATCAGCGGTTACTCCTGCTGTGCCAGCGTGGCGACGAGTTCTTCCGTGGTCACAATGGCGTGAGCAAAGGTAGGGCCATTCAGCTCGTGGGCAGCGTGCATCATCTCCGGACGGAAGGCAGCAGTCGCATCACGCACCAGCGTGACGTGGTAACCCAGTTCCGATGCATAGCGGGCAGTCGCTTCGATGCAGGTGTTGGCCAGCAGGCCGACGATGATCACGTGAGTGATGCCTTTCTGCTTCAGGCGAAAATCGAGATCGGTATTGGCAAAGCCGCTGGAGCCCCAATGCTCCTGGACGACGATGTCGCCGTCCTTTGGCGCGAAATCCGGATGCCATTCGCCGCCCCATTCCCCGCGAGCGAAGTGGTGCATGTGCATGATCTTGCACTGGGTCGGTGTCGGATGGTCCCAGCCTTCGTAGTCGCCGTGTTCCCAGCGATGGTGCGGTACGATGACCACCGGAATGTCGCGGGCGCGCACCGCGCGGTCGAGGGCGCGCAGGTTGTCGAGCAGGCCGACTTGCTCGGCGATCGGCTTGATCAAGGGGAAGACCTTACCGTTTTCCGACAGGAAATCGTTGTACGGATCGACCAGCAGGTAAGCGGTCCTGTTGAGCGGATACGGGGCGTTCGACATGACGATGTTCTCCACGAAAAGTTGAGTGACCGGTGCCGGGGACTTGCCTGGGCATCTTGTTGATATGATAATCATAGTAACTGTGAAAGAGGCAAGTCCTATGTCGATAAATACCAGTGTTCCCGACACCCTTTGCCCGATTTCCCGGGCCGAGGCGATCGTGGGCGACCGCTGGACCGTGCTGGTACTGCGTGAGTTGATTATGGGGAGTCATCGCTACGACGAGATCCAGGCGCAGACCGGCGGCACCCCGCAAATGGTCGCTGCACGCTTGAAGAGTCTGGAGGCTGACGGCCTGGTCGAGCGCCGTCTCTACAACGAACGCCCGCCACGCTACGAGTACCACCTGACCGAAAAAGGGCAGGCCTTTTACTCGGTGATACTGGCGCTGCGTGCCTGGGGGGAAACCTGGTGCAAGTCGCCGGAGGAAGGCCTGGCAGTGGTGTACACCCACAAGACCTGTGGCGAGCCCGCAGGGTTAGGACCGCTTTGCGAACATTGCGGTGAGTTGTTGCGTCGGGATGAGCTGATCAGTGAGCAGAGCGAAGCCTACGCCGCAGAACGACATACGCGGCGTGAGGCTTTCAAAGGGAGTCGTGGCCAAGCGTAAGGAGGCTGTAGCCGCCCTCCCTGCGCTTGCGAACGAGGAGGGCGTTGTGCAAATGATCAGCGGTGTCAGAACTCCGGCGTGTATTTCACACTGAACATCACGTTGCGCGGATCACCGTAGTTATTGTTGCCATTGATCTGGTTGTACGCCGCCGCAAAGTAGGTCTTGTCAAACAGGTTGTTGGCGTTCATCGCCAGCTCGATTTCCGGCGTGAGCTGGTAACCGACACGGGCGTTCCACACGGTGTAACCCGGTACGTTGACGGAGTGGTCGTAACCAAGTGTGTGGGTTTGAGCAACGAAGCCCAGGCCAGTGCTGACACGGCTCCAGTCGCCACTCAACTGGTAGTTGCCCCAGACGCGCAGCATGTGTTTCGGCGTCCACCAGCTGAAGACCTTGCCTTCGTTGTCCGGGTCCTTGAGGTACTTGGTGGTGTTGTAGGTATAACCGGCAAACAGTTGCAGGCCGTCCAGCACTTCGCCGCTGATTTCAGCGTCGAGACCCTGGCTGCGTACTTTGCCGGAAGCCTTCGAGCAGTACCAACCGTCGCAGATTTGCCCGCCATCGGTATCGAGCGTTGCACGGTTTTCCTGGTCGTAACGGAACAGGGCCAGGGACGTATTGACCCGTCCCTCCATCAACTCGCCCTTGAGACCCACTTCGTAGTTCGTACCGATAATCGGTTTAACGACCGAGCCGCCGGTATCGCGTTCGGTTTGCGGTGTGAACACGTCGGTGTAGCTGGCATAGACCGCCCATTCGCGGCTCAGGTCATAGACGATGCCAGCGAAAGGGGTCACTTCGCCGTTTTCGTTGCTGGTGCTTTCAGGATCGGCGGTGATGCTGGTCGCGTCCTGGCGCCACGATTTGTAGCTGTAGTCGTACCAGCTGACCCGCGAGCCGAGCACCAGGGTCAGCGGATCGATCGGCTTGACCCGCCAGCTGCCGTACAGGCCCTTTTGGCGGATGTCATATTTGCTCGGTGTCCCACGGCCTCCGGGGCTGTTGAGCAGACCGTCGTAACTGATTTCCGGACGATCGTGATCAATGTTGAAGATGGTATCGGTGCCGTCATTGAAGGTTCGGGCAAATTTATCGTCCGAGGTGTACTTGGAGTAGTTGCCGCCCACCATGATTTCCTGCTGCATGGACAAGGTTTCGAACTTGCCGTTGAGGTTCATGTCCAGCGCGACTTTGGTGGAGTCCAAGTCAGTTACGAAGTCAGCGTATTGCACGCCGCTGCCATCGGCATTGATGCCATTGCCACTGGATTGCACCCGTTGGTTCTTCGCCTTGTTGGTTTCAGTCATGCGCACAGCGCCAACCTTGAAAGCCCAATCGTCATTGAAACGGTGCTCCAGGTCGGTGTAGAGCGTGGTGACATCGATGTCCGAATGGTTCCACTTCGCCCCGGTGTAAGTTTTGCGCGGCAGGTCGACGGGTTTGCCGTCGGCGTAGCGCGGGAAGCCGCGGACATTCGAGCGCGATTCACCGTCGGACTGGCTGACCGCAAAACCCAGGGTCGTGTCCTCGCTCAGATCGAAGTCCAGCGCGCCGTACAGTGAGGTGGTCTCATACCATTCGGAATCGACGAACGAGTGGCTGTTGTCCTGGTCGGCCACCAGGCGGCCGCGCACGGTGCCGGCCTGGTTCAGCGGCCCGCCGGCGTCCAGTTGCAGACCGTAGTGATCCCAGGAGCCGGCCTTGCCGGTGAGGGTGACGGTCGGTGCGTTCTGGCCGCGTTTGCGCACCAGGTTGACGGCGCCACCAGGGCTGCCGGTGCCTTGCAGCAAACCGGACGCGCCACGCAGCACTTCCATGCGATCGAAGAAGATCAGGTCCTGCGTGGCCCAGTTGCCCAGCGCGTAGGTGTTGCGCGGGATCGGCACGCCGTCGTATTGCCAGTCATCAATCTGGAAACCGCGCGAACTGAGGATGAAGCCTCTGCCGACACCTTGAGCACCGACCAGGCCGGTGGTCTTGTTGGCCGCGTCCTTGAGATCGACGATATCCTGATCGTCCATTTGCTTGCGGGTCATCACGGTGACCGACTGCGGAATTTCCTTGAGGGTGTGGGTGCCCTTGCCGATGGTCACCGCTCGCGCGGCGTAAGAGCCTGAGCCTTCGGTGGTGGCGTCGGTGCTGCGTTCGACGATGTTGGTCACGCCCAGTTGCAACGCTGCGCCGCTGTCGGCGGCGGGCTCGACGCTGAAGTTACCTTGTCCGGTCACTCGCAATTGCAGGCCGCTGCCCGCCAACGCCTTTTGCATCGCTTGTTCCACGGGCATCTGGCCGATCACCGCCGGTGCCTGTTTGCCCCGCACCAGCGAAGGCTCCAATGAAACGATATGGCCGCTCTGGCTGGCGATGGCATTCAGCGTGCTGGCGAGGGGGCCGGCCGACAGGTTGAACGTCAGGTCTTGGGCCTGTGACAGGGCAGGGCTCGCCAGGGTTGCCAGGGCGACAGCGGCGGAAAGGGCATGGGGCCATGGGTTGAACACAGCGTTCTCCTGAAAATGTGAAAGTGTCAGGAGATAGGTGGGACGAGAAATGAAAACCGGACACGAATGAGAGTGATTTGCAAAAAAAAGTGGTTCAGCCAGGTTATTTCGGACGAATCAGCGTCAGCCACGGGCTGTAGCGATCCACGCGAATCGGCAGTGTTTCTGCCAGCGCCGTGAACACCCGATCGGGATCGTTCAACGGGAATACGCCCTGGACGCGCAAACCGCGAACCTCGGGCGCCACTCGGACGAAACCCCTGCTGTAAGGACGTAGCGCGTCGACCACTTGCTCCAGAGGTTCGTCGAGCACATTCAATCGGCCGCTGAGCCAATCGGCGCGATGACGCTGATCGCCAGCCACCGGGGCAATTTTCCCTTCATACAACAAGGCCGATTGGCCTTCCTGCAGGTCAAGCGTCGCACCGTCGAACAGACGGGCTTCGACCGAATGCTGCAGCACCACGACGCGAGTCGCGTCTTGTTCCTGAGCCACCAGGAATCGGGTGCCCAGTGCACGTATTTCACCCTGGGCAGTGCGCACGCGCAGTGGACGCGTGGGGTCGGCTGCGACCTGAATCACCAGTTCGCCGTGGCGCAGAATCACCAGCCTTTGCTGGTCATCGAAGCGCAGATCCACCGCACTGTCGGCATTCAGGCTCAGGCGGCTGCCGTCGGTCAGCGTGAAGTCCTGGCGCTGGCCGCGGACGGTGTGCAGGTCCGCCAGCAGCGAGTCACCCAGCGGGCTGCGAACACCCAGCCATGCGCCGCCGCCCAGCAGGCCCAGGCCGACGATCACGCGCAGCGCATCGCGGCGTGAACCGTGGGGTTGCAGCAGCAGTTGCCGCGCTTCGTCGGCCTGACCGGGCAGGCGCCGATCCAGCGCACGAATGGTGTTGAAGGAAGCCCCGAGGCGTTCTTGCAATGTCGCCCAGGCCCGGGCGTGGGCGGGATCCATCGCCAGCCATGCGTTGAACCGTTCTTGCAGTGCCGCATCGGGCTTGCCGGCACGAAGGCTCACCATCCAGTCGATGGCCTGCTCGCTGACGGGATCGAGGCGCGGCGTGCTCATGGCGCCAACTCGCTCAGGTAGCACTGACTCAATGCCTGTTTCATGTAACGGCTGACCGTGCGCTCCGACAGCTCCAGTTTTTGTGCAATCGCCACGTAGCTCAAACCGTCCAGCTGGCTATAGAGGAACGTGGCTTTGACGACTATTGGCAAGCCGTCGAGCGCCCGGTCGATGGCAACCAGGGCTTCGATCAACTGCAACTGTTCTTCAGGGGACGGGGCGAACGCTTCGGGCAGCGTGGACAGGCGTTCGAGGTAGGCCAGTTCCAGCTTGCGCCGGCGATGACGATCAAAGATCAGGCGTCGGGCAATGGTCGAGAGGTAAGCGCGAGGTTGTTCGATGCTGTCCGGGTCTACCCGGGCAGTCAGCATCTGGCAAAACGTATCGGCGGCGGTGTCCTCAGCGTCCGCGTGATTGCGCAGTCGCCGCTGGATATGCTGCAGCAGCCAGCGATGATGGTCGCTGAAAAAGAAGCCCAGCTTGCTGGTCGGAGGAGGTTGCACCGGTTGGTTTTCCAGATGTTAGTGTGAATCGTTCTCAATACTACCTTTGAGATGATGGCCACTGCAATCTCTGACTTCGCCAACGGAGCGGGCACTTCTTTGGTTCAACGATCCGCCAGTTCTTCCAGCAGGTCTGCTGAAGGAACGAAGAACAGGCCTCCGGTGACCGCCGTGCTGAAATCGAGCAAACGGTCGTAATTGCCCGCCGGTCTGCCGACAAACATGTTCTCGAGCATCAGCTCAAGCGGGGCGGGCGAGCGCGCATAGCCGATGAAATACGTGCCGAATTCACCGGCGCCGGGGCGCCCAAAGGGCATGTTGTCGCGTAGGATTTTCACTTCCTGCCCGTCCTGGGTAATCGTCGTCAGGGCGCTGTGCGAGGAGGTCGGCTTGACTGAATCATCGAGTTCGATATCGGACAACTTGGTGCGCCCGATAACCCGTTCCTGAGCCTCGACGGACAACGCGTTCCAGGCCGTCATGTTGTGCAGGTACTTTTGCACCAGCACATAACTGCCTGCGGTGAACGACGGATCTTCGTTGCCCACGAGCGTGAAGTCGACCGCCTTGCGACCGACCGGGTTTTCGGTGCCATCCACGAAACCGATGATGCTGCGCATATCGAAATAGCGGAAACCCTGGACTTCATCGACGACCGAAACCGCCTCTCCAAGCGATGACAGTAACTGCGTCGCCAGTTCGAAGCAGAGGTCCATCTGGTCGGCACGGATGTGCAGCAAAATGTCGCCCGGCGTTGCCACGGCGCGGCGTCCCTCTACGCCAAATTCGCGAAAGGCGTGCAGTGAGGCCGGGCGCGGATTGCCGAACAAAGCGTCCCACGCCGTGGACCCAAAACCGCAGACACACGACAGGTTGCCGGAGGGGACGCGTTTGCCAACCGATCGTGTCAGGGACGCGACATCGGCGCACCAGGCCCGGACTTTCCCGGCAGCGTCACTGCCAGGCGCCAGGGTTGCCACGATAAAAATCGCGCTGCTGGTAATGGGGTTGCAGATGGCTTGGGGCTCAGGCGTTTGGTTATCCATTGGCATCCACGCTGTCCGGGTGAGTTGCCACACTCTAGCGTTCTCGCGAGTGGAGTGAAATACATGCGTTCGGCCTGTCACCGGGCGCTTTTAATGTATCGTCTGCTCCAAAGGATTTAGGCCCACGTACGGAGACAGCATGACCCTGACCGCCGAAACACTGATCGAAATCGCGATGACCAACCCGGCCAACGCCGAGATTGCCAGGCGCTTGCCTGCGCTCGGGCTGAGCCAGTGCATGCTGACGGCGGGTTGCCTGTTTCAAGCGGTATGGAATCATCAGTCCGGCCGGCCTGCCGCGTGGGGCATTAAGGATTACGACGTTTTTTACTTTGATGAAGACGAATCGTGGGACGCCGAAAACGAAGTCATCCTGGCGGCGCGAGCGCTTTTTCACGACCTCGACGCGACGATCGAAATCAAGAATCAGGCACGGGTTCATCGTTGGTACACACAGCGATTTGGCGTGGAGTATCCGCAATTGCGCTCAGCGAAGGATGGCATCGATCGGTATCTGATTGCAGGGACGTGTATCGGTCTCGATGTGGTGAGCGGCGAGGTGTATGCGCCTTACGGTTTGAGCGATGTCGAGGCAGGACTGCTACGGATCAATCCGGTCATGCATGAAACTGACTTGTTTACTCACAAGGCTGAAAGTTATCGGGCTCGATGGCCTTGGCTGACGATTGTCAGCGCTGACGCTGTCCCTGATTGAAATAAAAGGGGACAGGGCTCGAATACCCCATCCCCGTCATCACATAACAATCAGAACTTGAACGCCTGGCGTCCAACCAGCAGCCAGCGGCCTTTCTGTTTCTGCCAGATCTGGAAGTTTTCGATCTCGGTTGGAATCACTTCAGTGCCTTTCAATGCCTGTGCCGAGAAATGGTTGCGAACCAGGGCGACGTCACCGGACAGGGTGATGGTCTGGTTTTGCATCTCCAGGGTTTTGAAGGCGCTTCGCCCGGTTTCGATGTCGGCGATGTATTCCTGTTTGTTCTGGATCTTCCCGCTGGAATGCCCGTAGGTCAGGTTCTCGGCGGTCAGTGCGTTCAGTTCGGGAATGTTCTTTTTCAGCATGGCTTGGGTCAGGTGGTCGACGGCCTGCGCCACGTCTTTCTCAGCGGAGGACGGAGTCGCTGCGACGTAGCCACTGAACAGGCACAGAAAACCAATCAGCAATTTCATTTTTTTCATGGGTGTTTCCTTGTTGTTGTGGGTGAACGAGTGATGGACTTTAAACGGCATTCATCAGTCGTCGTACAACCTAGCATGCACTAATGAAAAAACGAACTTGCGGACCGGGGTTTTCTCGAAGTTATGGAGATGTTCATGCGCGAAGCCGCCGGGGTGCTCTGTTGAACGAGCTGAATCAGACCTATATTGGTTGCGCCGGGTGGAGCCTGCCTCGTGACTGCTGGCCATCGTTTGCTGTCGATGGCACGCACTTGCAGCGGTATGCGTCGCAACTGACGGCCGTTGAAATCAACAGCTCGTTTTATCGCCCGCATCGGCCGCAGACCTATCTACGCTGGGCGCAGTCGGTCCCGGCCGCCTTTCGCTTTTCGGTGAAGATGCCCAAGCTCATCACCCATGTGCACCGCCTGCAGGGCTGTGAGCTGTTGCTGGACGAATTTCTGGCCCAGTGCACCGCGCTGGGTGAGTCTTTAGGTTGCATTCTGGTGCAGTTACCGCCATCGCAGGCTTACGAGGAGGGCGTTGCTTCGGCGTTTTTCGCGGCGTTGCGCCTGCGTTATGCCGGGCCGGTGGTGATTGAACCCCGGCATGAAAGCTGGCGGGACGCGGAAGAATTGTTGAACGAGCAGAAAGTCGGCCGGGTGGCTGCCGACCCATCGCCCCTTGCCGGTGGCGTGAGGCCGGGTGGCTGGCCGGGCATTCAATACTGGCGCTGGCACGGTTCGCCGCGCATCTATCACAGTAATTACGACCCGAGCCGACTGGAGGCGCTGGCGCAGCAGGTGCGGAATGCGGAGCAGGCGGGCGCCGTCAGCTGGTGCATCTTTGATAACACCGCCAGTGGTTTTGCGCTGGGCAATGCGTTGACCCTGCAAGCGCTTCTGGGCTGCAAGGCTCAAGCGGTATCCACCCTGTGAGTCACTCAAATCATGCAGGCAAACCCACATCCCCCGATACGAACTGGCGCTGCTGATCCTGCTGCTGTTGATCGTCGTGGCGTTCGGCCTCTCTCCCCGCAGTCGAGTTGTTACGGGTTACTGCTGGTTTCCCTTCGCGGCAAAACGCAAAAGGCGCCGATGACGACCGCATGTCGTAAAAGCGTGAGCGCATCGAAATAGCCTTCAATTCCCCTCTGCCGCAGTCGATAGCCTGTTCAGAAGCCATTTGCGAATGGCTGTAGCCAACTGACAGGGGACTCACAGAGTGTCGATAAAACTACGTTTGATCCTGCTGATAGGCACCGGTCTGCTCACGGCTTTGATCATGAGCCTGGTCAGTTACCTGGGAAACTCGCAAATGGCGACCGCGGTGAACGACAACGAGGTCAGCATGGCCGCGCTGCGCAATCACCTCGAAGCGGACATGATGCACGACGCGTTACGCGCCGACGTGCTGTCGGCGATGCTGCTCGGCCTGGGCAAAAGCACCAGTACCCCTGCCGAAGTGCGCAGTTCCATCGAGGAGCACGCGTCGCACTTTCGTGAAGTGCTGGGTGAAAACCTCAAACTGCCGGTCAACGACACCATCAAGGCCGGCTTGAACAAGATCAAACCCAGCCTTGATACCTACATCAGCGCCGCCGAGCGCATTGTCGGGCTGGCCCTGCAAAATCCGGATGCGGCACAAAAAGAGCTGGGCAACTTCAACACCGCCTTCAGCCAGCTGGAAGACCAGATGGCGGCCCTCAGCGAGCTGATCGAAACCAACACCCAGCAAACCAGCGCAGGCACTCAGCAGGCCATCAGTGACGCCAACCTCACGCTCGGTATTGTGCTTGTCGCCAGTCTGTTGCTGTTGCTCGTCCAGGGACGCTGGGTGATTTTGAGCATCATGGGGCCGTTGCAAACCGCCAGCCGCATTGCCGAGAGCATCGCCCACGGCAACCTGAGCGAACCGATTGCCGAGCCCACCCGCAAGGACGAAGCCAGCGCACTGATCCGCAGCCTGGCGACCATGCAGCGCGATCTGCGCGGCATGATCGAAGTGGTGCGCAGCAACGCCCATGGCGTCAGTGGTATGAGCGCGCAGTTGAGCAATGGTTGCCACGAAGTCGCCGACAGCAGCCAGCAGCAAAGCGCCGCCGCCACTACCATGGCCGCCGCCGCGAGTGAAATGACTGCGAGCATCGAGGACATCACTCGCCACGCCGAGCGTGCGCTGAACATGGCCAACCAGGCCGAGGCACTGGCCAAGAATGGCGGTCGGGTGATCCATCAGGTGGTCAACGACATGGACGGGATTGCGCGATCAGCCCAGCAGTCCGCTCAGGTCATCCGCACGCTGGACAAGGAATCCGAGGGCATTTTCAGCATCATTCAGGTGATCAAGGGCATCGCCGATCAAACCAACCTGCTGGCGTTGAATGCCGCCATCGAGGCCGCGCGGGCCGGGGAGCAGGGGCGCGGGTTTGCCGTGGTGGCCGACGAAGTCCGCAGCCTGGCGGGGCGCACCAGCGCTTCCACCCAGGAAATCGCCACGATGGTTGCGCGCATCCAGCAAAGCACCCGCGAGGCGGTCACCAGCATGGAGGCGGGCGTGGCCCAGGTCGACAAAGGCATGGCCGTGACTGCCGACGTCGAACGGGCCATCCGCGAAATCCTCGAAGCCACGCTGAACACCACGCAACTGGTGAACGACATCTCCCGCACGATTGGCGAGCAGAGCCTGGCCAGCAATGAAATCGCGCATCAGGTGGAGGTAATTGCGGGCATGTCGGAAGGCAACAGCAAGGTCATTGGCCAGACGGCTTCGACCACGGATGATTTGTCGGCGCTGGCGGGTAAGCTTTCGCAGTCGGTGGATCGGTTTCGGTTGTGAAGCCCATTCAACATTGATCTCGCCTGACCGGGCGCCATCGCGAGCAGGCTCGCTCGCACATTTTTATCGTTGTAGTACACGGTATTAATGTGCACAGGAGATCCAATGTGGGAGCGAGCCTGCTCGCGATGGCGTCAGATCAGTCAAAGCTGAACTACGGCTTAAAGATACTTATCCGTCACAGCCCCCTCCGAAGCACTCGACACCGTCTTCGCATACTTCGCCAACACCCCGCGTTTGTACTTCGATTCCGGCCGCACCCAGCGCGTCTTGCGCTCGGCCATTTCAGCATCGGAAACGTCCACCGTGATCTGCCGGCTTTCGGCATCGATGGTGATTTTGTCGCCGTCTTCGATCAACGCAATCGGCCCGCCATCAAAGGCTTCCGGCGTGATGTGCCCCACCACGAATCCGTGCGAACCACCGGAGAAACGGCCGTCGGTGATCAGCGCAACGTCCTTGCCCAGGCCTTTGCCCATGACCGCCGACGTCGGCGAGAGCATTTCGCGCATGCCGGGGCCGCCCTTGGGCCCTTCGTAACGGATCACGATCACGTCACCGGCTTTCACTTCGCCATTCAGAATGCCGGCCAGCGCACCTTCTTCACCGTGATAGACCCGCGCCGTGCCTTCAAAACGCAGGCCTTCCTTACCGGTGATCTTGGCCACCGCGCCAGTCGGCGAAAGGTTGCCGCGCAGCACGACCAGGTGGGAATCCTTTTTGACCGGCTGGTCGAAGGGCAGAATCACATCCTGACCTTCAGGGTAATCCGCCACGTTTTCGAGGTTCTCCGCGAGGGTCTTGCCGGTCACGGTCATGGCATCGCCATGCAACATGCCCGCCGCGAGCATGCGCTTCATCAGTGGTTGAATACCGCCGATGGCGACCAGTTCGCTCATCATGTATTGGCCGCTGGGGCGCAGATCGGCCACTACCGGCGAAACCTTGCCCAGCTCGACAAAATCATCCAGCGTCAGCTCGACATCCACCGCGTGCGCCATGGCCAGCAGATGCAGCACCGCATTGGTCGAGCCGGCGAGGGCGATCACCACCCGAATCGCATTTTCGAAGGCTTTGCGGGTCATGATGTCCCGGGGTTTGAGGTCCAGCTTCAGCAGCTCCATGACCTGCTGGCCAGCGCGGAAACTGTCCGAGGCCTTGTCGCTGCCGACGGCGTCCTGGGAGCTGGAACCGGGCAGGCTCATGCCCAATGCTTCAATGGCCGAAGCCATGGTGTTGGCCGTGTACATCCCGCCGCAGGAACCGGCGCCGGGTATCGCCACTTCCTCGATCTGCTTGACCTGGATTTCGTTGATGTCACCGCGCGCATTCTGGCCCACGGCTTCGAACACGGAAATGATGTCGGTGTGGCCGGCGCCCGGGCGGATCGTACCGCCATAGACGAAGATGGAAGGGCGATTCAGCCGCGCCATGCCGATCAGGCAGCCCGGCATGTTCTTGTCGCAACCGCCCACCGTCACCAGTCCGTCAAATCCTTCACAACCGGCCACCACTTCGATTGAATCGGCAATGACCTCCCGTGACACCAGCGAATACTTCATGCCCTCCGTGCCGTTGGCGATGCCGTCGGAAATGGTGATGGTGTTGAAAATCACGCCCTTGGCCCCGGCGGCATTCGCGCCTTTTTCAGCCTCGATCGCCAGTTTGTCGATGTGCATGTTGCACGGCGTCACCATCGCCCAGGTCGAGGCGATGCCGATCTGCGGCTTCTTGAAGTCCTCGTCCGTGAAACCCACGGCGCGCAACATCGAGCGGCCGGGCGCGCGCTCCACGCCGTCGACCACTTGAGAGGAATATTTGCGCAGGTTGTCTTTATCGCTCATGACTGCTCCTCACCGGCTCGCCGAGAAAATCACGATGAGTATAGTGGCCTCGGCGTCTATGCTCGGACTATCAGGTCGGGAACAGACGCGCGGGTTTGCGATGTCGTGATATTCTTCGCCCCAACTTGGTTTGACCTATTCAGTTTGCGCGTCCACAGACGCGCCAACAGAATCACTGTCGCTCAAGTAGCTGAAGCCAATAAAGATAAAAAGTCAGTTCAGAAGGGACATATAAACTGAGGTCGATGGAACACGTCGGCCTTGTGTGCCCACCCTCTCAGTCTTCATGTACGAGTCCCCACGACATCCTGCCTGAATGCCGTAAAACAAGGGCTTGTGAGTGAAGATGGAAGGGCGGATGGCGTTTATCAAAGGTGCTACAGATGTTTAAGAAAATGAACACAGCCCTGCTGGGGCTGGCTTTGTCGATGGGGATCACGTCCGTTCACGCGGAAGAGGCAAAGAAAGTCGATGTATTGCTCATCGGCGGCGGCATCATGAGCGCGACCCTCGGTGTCTGGCTCAACGAGCTGGAACCTGGCACTTCGATGGAAATGATCGAGCGCCTCGACGGCGTCGCCCTGGAAAGCTCCAACGGCTGGAACAATGCCGGTACCGGTCACTCTGCCCTGGCCGAGTTGAACTACACACCGGAAGACGACAAAGGCAACGTCTCGATCCCGAAAGCCGTTGAAATCAACGAAGCGTTCCAGATTTCCCGTCAGTTCTGGGCCTGGCAGGTTCAGCAAGGCGTGCTGAAGAACCCGCGTTCGTTCATCAACTCCACACCGCACATGAGCTTTGTGTGGGGCGATGACAACATCAAGTTCCTGAAAAAGCGCTACGAAGCCCTGCAAGCGAGCCCGCTGTTCGCCGGCATGCAGTATTCGGAAGACCCGGCGCAGATCGCCAAGTGGGTCCCGCTGATGATGGAAGGGCGCGACCCGAACCAGAAAATCGCGGCCACCTGGTCCCCGATCGGCACCGACGTGAACTTCGGCGAGATCACCCGCCAGTTCGTTGCGCACCTGCAAACGACCCCGAAATTCGACTTGAAACTGTCTAGCGAAGTGCAAGACATCACCAAGAACGAAGACGGCACCTGGCGCGTCAGCTACAAGAACCTGAAAGACGGCACTAAATCCGAAACCGACGCCAAGTTCGTGTTCATCGGCGCGGGCGGCGGTGCCCTGCACCTGCTGCAGAAGTCCGGCATTCCTGAAGCCAAGGAATACGCAGGCTTCCCGGTCGGCGGCTCGTTCCTCGTGACCGAGAACCCGACCATCGCCGAGCAACATCTGGCCAAGGCGTACGGCAAGGCCTCCGTTGGCGCTCCGCCAATGTCGGTTCCGCACCTGGACACCCGTGTCCTGGACGGCAAGCGCGTCATCCTGTTTGGCCCATTCGCGACCTTCAGCACCAAGTTCCTCAAGGAAGGCTCGTACCTGGACCTGCTGACCACGACCACCACGCACAACGTGTGGCCAATGACCAAGGTCGGCATCAAGGAATACCCGCTGGTCGAGTACCTCGCCGGCCAACTGATGCTGTCGGATGAAGACCGCCTCAACGCCCTGAAAGAATACTTCCCGAACGCCAAGGCCGAAGACTGGCGCCTGTGGCAAGCCGGCCAGCGCGTGCAAATCATCAAGCGTGATGAAGCGGCCGGTGGCGTGCTGAAACTGGGCACCGAAATCGTGGCTTCCGCTGACGGCTCCATCGCCGGTCTGCTGGGCGCTTCGCCGGGTGCCTCGACTGCTGCGCCGATCATGCTGACCGTGCTGCAGAAAGTGTTCAAGGACAAGGTGGCTTCGCCTGCCTGGCAGGAAAAGCTGCACCAGATCGTGCCGAGCTACGGCACTCAGCTGAATGGCAGCCCTGAAAAAGTGGCTGAAGAGTGGGCCTACACCGCCAAGGTGTTGCAGCTGACTCCACCGCCTGCAATCGGTCAGGTGGCGGCTCCGGCTGCTGCTCCGGCCGAGGCGCCAAAGGCACCGAAAGCCAACGCTGCGAGCGATATGGCTCTGTAACCAGAGGCGTAATCGAAAAGCCCACTGAGCCGATGACGGTCAGTGGGCTTTTTTGTGAACGGGAGTTTCAAACGGAAAGACCGGCATGTCGCTTGCAAACCCTCTACCTTGATCTTTACTAGTACTGAATCTGCGAGCGTTGCCTTACAAAATATGCCTTCAATATCAAGGTTTAAACACGCCTCTTGAAGTTCAGTCATGATCTTTTTCTGATCTGCACAGAAAACCCACAAGGATGACGAAGCAATGAAAGAGAACGTGGCGGCCGTTATCCGAAAACTCATCTCGCCTTCAATGCGGTATGAGATACGGAACGCTGCAAACTGGTGGCAAGACATCCTTGGACGGGCGTGTGTCTGGCGCTGGGAGGTTGCCAGGTTCAGGCTGCAGAAGGACAGCCCTTACGAGATTCTCTATATCGGAAGGAAACAGCAGCGGGAGATGGCCAAGCTGCTCATCGGCGGGAAAAATATCCCTGTGACTGACGGCGAGCCGGTAGCCGCTGCGTCGAATCATGTGGTGGTGGTCAGTGAAGTGCGGACCCCGGGGGCTTTGTCTGTTCCCTTGTACCTGAGTGCTGTCGTTCCGTTGGGGCGATCGATCGAAGACATCACCGCAAAGTACGACAGTGAATTGCGCCGAAACATCCGCAAGAACCGACCGCTCTATCACATGAGGCCGGCGCTGCTGGATGAAGAAATTGCACAGGCCGACAGGGACATGCTGCGGCCTTATGCCCTGGCGAGGCAAGGCATCCACGCTGCGCAATTTCCGACCGAGGAAGTGTTCAGGATAGCCAGGACTGTCGGGCGGCTTGACCTTATCGAGCGGGAGGGCGAGGTGATTGGCTGTCACCTTGGCTGCGTCGTGACGCGTGGTGGAAAACGCTACTGGAGCACGCTGCGCTTCGGATACACCGAGGCGATTTTTTCAGATGCCAAACGGCTGGGCGAAGTCAACGCGATTACCACGTTCATGGCGCTTGAATCGGCGATCAATGAAGGCTTCGATTATTACGACATCGGTCTTTGCGTGGCCCGACCAGATGATGGACTGCTGAGATGGAAAAGAAGGCGCGGCGGTGACGTTGATTCCCTGGGTAACCACGCTTACATGTTTCTGCATCTGCCCAAGACCGGTGTCGCCAGATTCCTGTGGGACACGCCGCTTTTCGCTGCCGAAGGAAAGGAATTGACCCTTCACCTTGGCTTGCCTGACGGGCCCAGCGATGAAGAAGCCGCCAGCCGCTATCATGAAATGGTATTCGGCGGGCTGCACAAGATTTATCTCTACTGCGCCCAGAATTCGGGCGAACAGTTCCTCGAAACCTTGCGCAGTCGCTACGCTAACTTGCAGACCCCACCCGTTATGGAAAGGATTCCATCCAGCTGAGTATTTTTCAGGACACTCTGTCCTGAAGGGAGGACTTTTCATGGAAAGCGATGTCTCGCCAATCACTGCTTCGCCCGCAGGCAATCGAAGGAAATGGACCCTTGCCGCCTACAGGCACATGGCGAGGAAAAGACTTGCGCGCAAGGCAGAGATCAACCTGAAAAGCCTGGCGGTCAAACGCTGGGACGTTGCGCCGGGTGGCGTATCGTATTCTCCACCCGCTTTCTTCCTGCCCGGTCAAATGGAACGGGTGACGGGATGGGAGGCAAAGCGCTTTTACCCGTTCGAGCATCCCGCGCGCACGATGGAAGGGCTGGGTGAAGTGGTCCAAGGCCCGACACGGGGTTACTTGCTCGAGAATGTCTGGCTGATCGATGGAGCGCTCTACAAGGACAACGCAAGTTTCTGGTTGTCTCTGAAACCTGGCAGGTTTCCGCGCATTGTCGTGGAGAACGAGATCGACCGCGGGGCCGTCTTCTGCACGCAAAATGGAAACACCTGGTTTGGCACGCGGTTGATGGAAGACTTCCCGACCTATCCATTGGCCTGCGACGAGGGCATCCCGGTGACCACCGCGCCCTCTGCCCGGTTTCCTCTGTCTGCCCAGACCCTCGCGTACGAAGACTGGCTGGGCATGAAGCCCGTCCGTTTGAACGGCGCGTTTTTTCATGAGCTCGTGCTGTTCGACGATTTCAGCAACAACCAAAGCAGGCACCTGCGTTACCGGGCCATGGGTGAAAAGCTGCTGTCGCACGTGAGCCACGAGGATCACCCCGGCGTGTTCATTCTTCGCGGTAGCGCCGGTGACTTGCGCCTTTTGCGCAACGAACTCGAGATCGCCGAACATCTGCGCAAGACTCGAGGGTTTCGCGTACTCGATCCTTTGAAAACCGACGTCCCGACCATCGTGGCCACCTGCGCCGGAGCGCGGACCGTGATCGGGGTCGAAGGCAGTCAGCTGGTACATGGCGTCAATGTGCTGCAGAAGGGAGGTTCGTTGCTGACGCTGCAGCCACCGAACCGCTTCGTCAGTTATTTCAAATACCTGACGGATCGTGACCAGCAGAACTTTGGTTTTGTGGTCGGAACGCCTGAGGGCGATGGCTTCAAAATCGATATTGAAGAGGTGGAGCGCACACTCGACCTGTTTCCTTCATGACGGCTGCCATGGCCTGCTGATCCGTATTTTTTTACCCGATCTGCCACTTTCGTAACGATGGGAGCAGATCTACAGTCGAGGACGCCTCTTCAGGGAACCTCTGGTCATGTACAGCCTGCTTGCTCGCCCGGGCACCGCTCGCCACTTCCACGACCGTGTCTACGCCGGCGACATCCTGCTTGCCGCGGATTTACCGGCAATGAACGCGCTGGTCGGGTTCACCCGTGCATTCGTCGAAGACGCGCTGCATCCCTGGCTGCCACAACATATCCATCGCCACTTGAACCACGAACAGCAGACAGTCCTGTTCGCCAAATGCCAGAACGAATTCGCTCGCTCGGCCGAGATCCAGCGTCTATGGCACGCCGTCATCGAACAGCTCGGGTTGACCCCGGATTCTCTGGCGTGTGATCGATTGCACCTGCGTTTCCAGCCCCATCGGGAACCCGAGCAGCTCACCCCACGCGCCCGCACCACGGCCACCATCGCCTTCCACCGCGACACATGGGGCTCGAACCTGTACGCGCAGACCAACTGGTGGGCGCCGGTTTATCCGGTCACGGCCGGGCGGACGTTCGCGTTATACCCCGGCCTGTGGCAACGGCCGCTGCTCAACTCGAGTGTCACCTTCGATATGCGTGCCATTCTGCAGCGCTCCCATCAGGATGGGCGCAATGCGGTGGACGCCGACGAGGCCATCCCGCACCTGCTGGAGGCGATTGATTCGGAGGAGGGGATTGCCGTCGAGATCGAGCCGGGCAGCCTCATCGCCTTTTCCGGGGCTCATGCCCATGCCGGCGTCGGCAACAGCACCGGCCTGACGCGGATCTCGTTCGAGACACGCTCGGTGCTGATCGCCGACGTGATGGCCGGGTTGGGCGCCCCCAACATCGACGGTTACGCGCCGTGGCAGACGCCGGGGTTGTTTCGCCGGATGAGCGATGGAAAACGCCTGAGCGAAATTCTTGGCTGCGGGGTGATCGAGCGCTATTCGCGGCCAGCTTGAAAAAGCGTTGCGAATGGGGCTAGATCCATCCCACTTGCCGCCTCGCCAGGATCTGTTTATGCCGCTGAGTTTTCACAAGATGCACGCCAATGGCGATGACTTCGTGATTGTCGACGCACGAAACTCCGCCAACCCAGTGACCAGCGCCATCGCTCGGCGAATGGGCGATCGCAACCGAGGCATCGGATTCAATCAGCTCGCGGTGCTACTCGATTGCGATGACGCCGCCGCACGCCTGGAGTTCTGGAACGCCGATGGCTCGCCGCTGGATGTGTGCGGCAGCGCAACCCGCGGTGCCGCGGACAGGCTGATGCGTGAAGCCAATTCCACCTCGATAGCGCTCCGCACCAACCGTGGATTGCTGAGCTGTGAACGAACCTCCACCGGCGCCATTTCGGTCAGCATGGGAGCGCCGCTTTTTGCCTGGTCGGATGTTCCTTTGGCTCAGGAAATGGACACGCTCGTGCTGCCTCTGGAAGGTGGCCCGACCGCATGCAGCATGGGCAATCCGCATTGCACTTTTTTTGTGGATGATCTGACGGCGATTGATATCGCGGCAATTGGCCCCGTCATCGAAACCGATCCGTTGTTTCCGCTCAAAACGAACGTGCATTTCGTTCAGATCATTGACCGCAAACACATTCGATTGCGCATCTGGGAGCGCGGGGGCGGGATTCCGCTTGGTTCGGGTTCTTGCTGTTGTGGGGCTGTTGTTAATGGGATTCGTCGGGGCTTGTTGGATGAATCCGTTGAGGTTGAATGTGATGGCGGGAGCGTGACGGTTCAGTGGGGTGGTGTGGGGGCGGCGTTGCTCGTTGGGCCGGTGGAGGCGAGTTTTTCGGGCACAATTGCGGACGGCTTATTGAAAATTTGACTACTGCTTTTTCGTGATAACCAGAGGAGCTCCCCGTTGGGCCTCGAAGCAGACCTGAATGGAATAATTCATTCAACGTCATACATTAGGTCCAAGGCTTTGATCCACTCATCCGTTGCTTCAAATCTTGCGTAATACGCGAGTCTTTCTAAGTCACTCAGTTCAGTGAAAAAGGGATGGAAATAGTTGTCGTTGTAGTAAGCCTGGGCGGAGTTAGTTCCAGGGGGGAGCAGAAAACTATTACGGGGTAATGAAGCTTTAGCGAAAACTGATTTCAGTTCTGGTACTGAATATCCGACAAACTGCTCTTCTGGCTCTTGCTTTAGGAAGGTCTTGATACGACTGAAAATGTTCATTATCGGCCTCAGTCCTGAAGAAATTCGGTGAGCCAACTAGCTCCAAAATAACCAGCGGTACCGAATTTAATCCCTCCAACCGCACCACTGACGACTGCTCCAGGACCTGTTTCAATGCCAACCGCGGCGATTTTTGGCAATTAAGTGAGGGTTGTCTGGAGAGGCATAAATTCTTCTCACCAGAAAGCCATCTTTACCGATCTCATCGACGACAACAAACATGTGAATGTTGGCAGGCATTGGGTAGCCAGAGACATTGCTCACCGTGCCGGCTTGTTGATTTGTCGGAATTTTGCAGGAGAACTCAGTCATGCGTCACCCCACTTTTCCAGTGCCGCCACGCCGGTCGTAATTTCCAGTGTTTCCTGTTTTTTTGTTGCAATACGTGGCGTATGCCCTGATTCGTCGGAAAATCCGGTGTAAACCTGACCGGCCTCATCCCTGATGTAATAGGGCACAAAAGCGAGAGGCTGACCGTCGCTTCCGATAATACGGAATTGTTCATTGAACGGTTGCAACCATAGCGGCATTGGCCACCAGCGCAATCATCCGGATTTGCAGGCTCAGGCCCGACTCGGCTGCAGTACGTGAATCGGGTGTGGCGGGTGACTTCACCGAGGTGATCCTTTTCGAGGCGCTTCAAACAAAGCGCTGCGCCATGAGTTTTACCATCCGGCGTCCCTTCACAGAAGACGATCCCTCAGAAAATAAGGTCTGGGTGACCCCGCTCAAACCACAGTCTGTGAACGCCCACCCCACGTTTTGCACCTTGAAGGCACACCCCGTCGGCCTAGGATGACCACAGCGGTTGCACCCAGGCGTCGGCCCGCAAACCCGGGCTTACTCCCAGGCGCTCCCGATAACAAGAAAGACACATCTTGACCGGACTGGAGAGAATCTGATGAAACCCCTGATTGGACTTATGCTCGGCGATGTAACCGGCATTGGCCCTGAGTTGGTCGTCAAGCTGTTGTCGACACCTGAGGCACGTGAGCGGGCGGATGTGGTGATCATTGGTGACGAGCGGGTGCTCGAACTGGGCATGCGCGATGCTGATCGGCGCATTCCCTACCGGAAAATCACCCACCTGAGCGAGGCCGACCACACCCAGGCGGCCGTGCCGCTGATCGATCTGCACAACGTTGACCCGGCCTTGTATGAACGTGGTGTGGTCAACGCAGAATCGGGTCGGCTGA
The DNA here is from genome assembly GCF_048079215.1 of Pseudomonas sp. NFX71. Taxonomy (NCBI): domain Bacteria; kingdom Pseudomonadati; phylum Pseudomonadota; class Gammaproteobacteria; order Pseudomonadales; family Pseudomonadaceae; genus Pseudomonas; species Pseudomonas sp. NFX71. The sequence goes on from NZ_CP182230.1 coordinate 4,683,110, forward strand.
CCGGCGAAACCCTGAAGATCATGACCGACATGGCCCTGGCCGGTGAGCTGGACGGCATCTGCTTCGCGCCGCTGAACAAGGCCGGCCTGCATCGCGGTGGCTGGCATTATCACGACGAGCACCAGATGTTTGCGGCCTGGACCGAGCACGTCGGTTACTTCGGTGAGGTCAACATCATCCCGCAGTTCTCGACCTTCCGCGTGACCTCCCATGTGGCCCTGCGCAAGGCCGTCGACATGGTGCAGCCGGATCGCATCGAAGGCGCATTGCAACTGGCCCACGACACCTTGCGCGCACTGGGCAACGACGCCCCGCGAATCGGTGTCGCCGCGCTCAATCCCCATGGCGGCGAGAACGGTCTGTTCGGTGACGAAGAGATCACGATCATTCGCCCGACCCTTGAAGCCTTGCGTTTGAAAGGCCTGGCCTGCGAAGGGCCGTTTCCATCCGACACGGTATTCATCAAGGCGCGCAACGGCGATTTTGACGCGGTGGTGATCATGTATCACGACCAGGGCCAAATCGCGACCAAGCTGCTGGGCTTTTCGTCCGGCGTGACCCTGACCGGTGGCCTCAAGACCGTCTATGCCACCCCGGCCCATGGCGTGGCGTACGACATCGTCGGCAAAGGCATCGCCGACGTCGGTGCCATGGCTGCTGCGTTCCGCGTGGCCAGCGATAACGCTGCCGCGCGCAAGCTCAAACGCTGAGCCCTCCACGAACAACAAGAGCAGGGCGTAACGCCCAGGCCAGGCATACCCATAGAGGCTGAGACCATGTTCGAGAATTTCACCAAAACCATCACCAAAACCAGCGGCGCTGACATCGTTACTGTCGTGGGTGGCGAAGGCCCGCCCTTGCTGCTGATGCACGGCAACCCGTTCAATCACCTGTCCTGGCACAAGATCGCACCACGCCTGGCCAAGGACTTCACCGTGGTCTGCACCGACTTGCGCGGCTATGGCGACAGCTCCAAACCGGAGGGCGGCGGTGATCATTCGGCGTACTCGTTCCGTGCCATGGCCCAGGATCAGGTCGAAGTCATGCAGTCGCTGGGCTTCGAGCAGTTCTATGCCGCCGGCCATGACCGAGGTGCGCGGGTGCTGCATCGCATGTGCCTGGACCACGGCGACAAGGTGTTGAAAGCGGGTTTCGTCGACATGCTGCCGCAGCATTACTTGCTCAACAACGTCACGCGTCAGTGGGGCAAATTCTCCTGGCACTGGTTCTTCATGACCCAGGACGCGCCGACGCCGGAGCGCATGATGAACGCCGATCCGGAGTTCTTCATCCTGCGCAAACTGTCGAAGACCGACCAGGGCACCAGCTTCTTCGGACCCGAAGCACTGGCCGATTACATCCGCTGCATCAAGAACCCGGCCACCACCCACGCCATGTGCGAAGACTATCGCGCCACGTTCGGCATCGACCTGGACATGGACACCGCTGACTTCGACGCCGGCCGGCGTATCGATAACCCGGCGCTGATCCTCTGGGGCGAGAAGGGCGGTGTTGGCCGCAATCACAATGCCGCGCAAATCTGGAGCCGCTACGCCACCAACATTGTGCAGACCGCCACGGTGCCTTCGGGGCACTACTTGCAGGAAGAGTGCCCGGACGAGACCTACGAGGTGCTCAGCGGCTTCTTCAAGTAACGCCATGACAGGCGGTCCGGGATGACCGCCTGCCCACTACAACTATAAAAAAAGGTGGAAAAAAATGATTCCGACTACGCTTGCGCAAAAACGCAGGGCAACGCTGACCTTCGTGTTGCTGTGCGTCATGGCCTTCATCATGTACGTGGACCGCACCAACCTCGCGGTCGCCGCACCGACGATCAGTAAAGAGCTGGGTTTCAGCAACACTAATCTGGGCATGATGTTTTCCGCGTTTGCCATCGCCTACAGCTGCTTCATGATTCCCGGCGGCTGGTTCAGCGACCGGATCGGTTCGCGCAAGGCGATGTTGCTCTACGGCATTATCTGGTCGGTCGCGACCATTGCCACGGGCCTGGTCAGCGGTCTGGTGGTGCTGGTGATTGCCCGTTTCGTGGTCGGCATCGGCGAAGCGCCGATCTACCCGACCGCGGCGCGCATGATCGCTCGCGCCATCCCCATCACTCAGCGCGGCACGGCCCAGGGCATGATGCATGCGTCCGGACGCCTGGCCAACGCACTGGCACCGTTGATCGTGACGTTCATGATCATCCAGTTTTCCTGGCGCATGACCTTTGTCATCCTCGGCGTGGTGACACTGATCTACATGTTCGTGATGTATTTCAGCCTCAGCGAGTCGAAGAAACTGGTCGAGGCCACGGCCGCTGCACCGGTGGCGCCTGTGGTCGCCGCTCCGGTCAACTGGCCGCAGATGCTGCGCAGGGTCTGGCCGGCGGCCGCCACCTGTTTTTGCCACGGCTGGGTGTTGTGGTTCTTCCTCAACTGGATTCCGTCGTTCTTCACCCAGCGTTACGGCATGGACCTGACCCACACCGCCATGTTTTCGACCTTCGTGCTGCTCGGCGGAACGGTCGGCACCGCGGTCGGCGGCATGCTCTCGGACTGGCGTTTCAAGGTCACCGGCAACCGCCTGCGCTCACGTCGCGACCTGATCATCTTCGGCTTCCTGGCCTCGATCATTGGCCTGATTCCGCTGATGTTCACCCACGACCTGATGATCTGCGCCTGCGGCCTGAGCTTCTCGTTCTTCTGCTCGGAACTGGCCGACTCGCCGCTCTGGGTGATTGGCACCGAGGTGTCCCACGCCCACTCCGCGACTTCCAGCGCCTGCACCTTCACCGGCATGGCCTTGGCCGGTGCGGTGTCGCCGGTGGTGATCGGCTGGTTGCTGGACATCACCGGCAATAACTGGTCAGTGGCATTCGGCGCGTCGATCGCCGTGGTGCTGATGGGGCCGATATTGGCCATGTTCATCAAGCTGGACGACGAGCCGGCGCCGGAGCCCGTTTCATTGGTGCATTCGAGCGCGCCTGCGACCCAGAGCTGAAGCCCGGGCGTTTTCGGATGGTTATCTTTAATTGAGATAACCCTGATCGAATTAATTCGCTTCTTAAGATATCTGCGCCTGCGTAGGGTTTACCTGTCTTGAGAGCGACTTTCCATTCGATCAAAGCGGAACGCCATTGCACGTGAATTATTCCGATCGTAACCAGAAGTACTGGCGCCGAAACCTGGCAGTGTGTGTTTTCGGCTCGTTCACTACGCTGGTCAGCCTGAGCATGTTGTTGCCCTTCTTGCCGCTGTACGTCCAGCAACTGGGCGTTACGGCGCAGGCTGACGTGGTGCAATGGTCGGCGGTGGCCTTCGGCGCGACGTTCCTGGGGACCGCTGTGACGGCCCCGATCTGGGGGCGCCTGGCTGACCGCTATGGCCGCAAACCCATGCTGGTCAGAGCGGCCATCGGCATGGCCGTTGTGATGTCGCTGATCGGGCTGGCGCACAACGTGACCGAACTGGTCGCACTGCGCCTCTTCGCTGGCCTCATCGGTGGCTACGCGTCCGCCTCGATTGTCATGATCGGCTCCCAGGTTCCGCGGGAACGGGCCGGTTGGGCCTTGGGGGTTTTGTCCACGGGTGCCTTGTCCGGCAACCTGATCGGGCCGTTGGTGGGCGGTTTCCTGCCGGAGTTCGTGGGTATCCGCGGCACGTTTTTCGTCGGCGGCGGGATGATCGCGGTCGCTGCCCTTGCGACCATCCTGCTGGTGCGCGAGGACTTCGATCGTGTGGCGGATGCGAGACAGCGGGGCAAGAAAAACCAGCCTGAGGAGACGGGTTCGAAATGGCCGGTCATCGGCGCACTGCTCGTGACCGCAATGATGGTGCTCCTGGCCAATATGTCGATCGAGCCGATCATCACCGTCTACATTGGCGACCTCGGCGTGCCGTTGGATCGTCAGGCCCGTGTCGCGGGTTTTGTCATGGCCGCTTCAGCGCTGGGCAGTATTTTGACCGCCGCCAAGCTGGGGGCGCTGGCAGACCGGGTCGGCAGCTGGAACGTGATCATCGGCTGTCTGCTGTTGACGGGGCTGGTCATGGTGCCCCAGGCCTTCGTCACGCAATGGTGGCAACTGGCGGTTTTGCGCGGTGTCATGGGGATGACCCTTGCAGGCCTGCTGCCGGCGATTGCCAAGCTGATCCGGCATTCGGTCGAAGAGCACAACACCGGAAAAATCCTCGGTTATCTGCAATCGGCGCAGTTTTCCGGGCAGGTGATCGGGCCACTGATCGGTGGGCAGATTGGCGCTCATCTCGGCTTGCATCATGTGTTCCTGGTGACGGCCGCGCTGTTACTGCTCTGCGCCGGAATGAACGGCTGGATCAGCTATCGCTACATGGGCTCGAGCGCCGGCACCCCGTCCAGTCGCACGCTGTCCAGAAAGGTCGATAGCGCGCTGGAAAAGTAGCCATCGATGCGCCGGACAAATACCGTCTCTACGTCGGCGATATCCGGTGTCAGCTTATGCACGTTGACCAACCCGTCGCGCAACGCACTGGCGACAACGCCTCTGGGTAACAATGTGACGCCGACGCCGGCGGAAACGCAGGCAACGATGGCTTCGATCGATCCGAACTCAAGTGGCTCGGGCGCCGGGACGCCCAACCGGGTCAGCAGGGAATCCAGGCGTTGGCGATAGGAACAACCGATTCGAAAGACGACGGTCTTCAGATTGTCGACGGAGGCGACTTCGTCCAGGCGATTGATCGCGGTAGACGTTACTAAAACCAGCTCTTCGCGGAAGGCTGGTTCACTCAGTAATTCCGGGTGATTGACCGGTCCCACCACAAACGCGCCTTCGAGCTTACAGTCGATAACCCCCTGGATCAGGCTGCACGTGGTGCCGGTGCGAATCAGCGGGCGAACGTCAGGGTAGGCCTTGGCGAACCTGGCGATCAGTCGTGGCAGACGCAGCGCCAGCGTCGTCTCCAGCGTACCGATCTCGAATACGCCCCTTGGGTGTCCATCGTCGCGCGCGGCGCTGGAAGCATCGAAGAGCAGCTTCGACAGGCGCGCGGCGAAGGGCAGGATCCGCCGCCCGGCCGGCGTGATCTGGACACCTCGGGCGCTGCGTTGAAACAGCGCCACCCCCAGCTCCTCTTCCAGCGCTCGAATCCTTGCCGACACGTTCGACTGCACGGTATTCAGTTCGCTGGCCGCCTTGTTCATGCTGCCGTGCCGCGCGACCGCGTCAACCACCTTGAGGTCCGTCATATCCATCGAATTCACCTATCTCTAAAAGCAATAACTGACTCGAATAATACACGTTGAGGAGATTGGGTTTCGCAAATCGCAATGGCAAGAATAGGCAATGGCTGGTTCATCAAAACAGATCACAAGCATCATTAATGATCGTTTTACATGATTCGGTGCCAGGCATAGGTTGAGGGTGCAAATACCCCGCAGCCAGTGGCAAATCGAGTCTTCGAATTGAGGCTGTGGAACAACAATAAACGCTTCCACTGCTACACGGAGTCAACGTGAATCATGCAATCGAATCAGCCAGAATTCGCAACCATCCCCGGTATCAGGAATTGGTCTCAAGGCAGCGAAGGTTCGTCGCTTGTCTTGTCGCCGCCACCCTCGTTCCTTACTTCACGTTCATCCTCATCGCCGCGTTCGCGCCGCACCTGCTGGCGCAGAAGCTTTCTGCGACCAGCGTCATCAACATAGGCTGGCCGCTTGGCGTTGCCTTCATCGTCGGGGCCTGGTTGTTTACGGGCCTGTACATCCTTCGGGCCAATGGTGAGTTCGACGCACTCACCACAGAAATTCGCGAAGGAGCCATCGTATGAAAACCCTTCTTCGCTACCTCATTGTTCCTGCTCTCCTGAGCGCGGCAGCCACGTACGCCTCGGCGGCCGACACCTTGCAGGCGGTTGAAAAACAACCCCTCAACATCACCGCCATTGCGATGTTCCTCGTCTTCGTGCTGACGACGTTGGGCATTACTTACTGGGCGGCCAACAAGACCAAGTCGATGGACGATTTCTACAACGCCGGCGGCGGCATCACAGGCTTCCAGAACGGCCTGGCGCTGGCCGGGGACTACATGTCGGCGGCTGCGTTACTGGGTGTCACCAGCATGATTTTCTTCAACGGCTTCGATGGGGTGCTGTACTCGATCAGCTTCTTCGTTGCCTGGCCATTGCTGTTGTTCCTGTTTGCCGAGCGCATCTGCAATCTGGGGCGTATTACGCTCTCGGACATTGCGTCTTTTCGACTCGATCAAAACCGGATTCGCACCCTGACCGCGTTCGGTTCGTTGACCGTGGTGTGCTTCTATCTGGTGGTGCAGATGGTGGGCGCAGGGCAGTTGATCCAGCTGCTGTTCGGTCTGCCCTACAACTATGCGGTGATCGCGGTCGGGTTGTTGATGGCGGTCTACGTCACGTTTGGCGGGATGGTCGCCACCACGTGGGTGCAGATCATCAAGGCCGGGCTGTTGCTGGTGGGCGGAACCTTGCTGGCGGTATTGGCGCTGAGCAAGTTCGGGTTTTCCTTCGAACAGTTGTTCACGCAGGCGGTGGCCGCTCATCACGATGGTGAACTGATCCTGCTGCCCAGCAAACTGGTGGCCGATCCGTTGGCGCTGATCTCGCTGTCCCTGGGCCTGGTGTTCGGCACGGCCGGATTGCCGCATATCCTCATGCGTTTTTTCACCGTGCCGGATGCGCGGCAAGCGCGCAAATCGGTGTTCATCGCGACGGGTTTCATCGGCTTCTTCTACCTGATCGTAGCGGTGCTCGGGCTGGCGGCGATCGTGATCGTCGGGCGCGATCCGGCGTTCTACGAGTCCGGCATTCTGGGTGGCAAGCTCATCGGCGGTGGCAACATGCCGGTGATGCACCTGGCCAAAGCGGTGGGGGGCGACCTGTTACTGGGCTTCATCTCCGCGGTTGCGTTTGCCACGATCCTGGCGGTGGTCTCCGGACTGACGATGGCGGGGACCTCGGCGATTTCCCATGACCTCTACGTCATGGTCTTCAAGAAAGGCCGGGCCGAAGCGAAAGACGAGCGCCGTGTTTCGCGGATCGCTTCGGTCGGCATCGGTATCGTTGCGGTGGTGCTGGGCATCCTGTTCAAGGACCAGAACATTGCCTTCCTGGTGGCACTGACGTTCGGCGTAGCGGCCTCGGTCAACTTCCCGATTCTCGCGCTTTCGATGTACTGGAAAGGGCTGACGACGCGAGGGGCATTGATCGGTGGCATCGCCGGACTGGTGAGCTCGGTCAGCCTGGTGATTCTCTCGCCGGCGGTGTGGGTCAAGGTGCTGGGCAACCCCGAGGCTATTTTCCCCTTCGACTACCCGGCGATCATTTCGATGAACGTGGCGTTCTTCTTTACCTGGCTTGGCTCGGTCACCGATCGCAGCAGCGAGGCCGTGCTGGAGCGGGAGCGTTTCGATGACCAACTCATCCGTGCCCAGACCGGCCTCGGGGCGTCGCAGGCTGTCAATCATTAAGACACAGCCCGTCATTTTCCTATCCTGATTTGCGCACTCTGCCAAAAGGAGTCTGCCATGCAACTTCGAGACAATGGCTTAAGGTTTTCACCCATCACCGTGGCGCTGCACTGGGTGGTGGCGCTTTCGCTGCTGGCGATCGTCGGCTTGCAGCTGATGATCGACCAGGCCTCCAGCGACACCGCGCGGATGCCGCTTGCCCACATGCAAAACCTGGTGGGGCTGATTCTGTTTCTGGTGTCTGTCTATCGATTCTGGGCCAGGATCACCTCTTACCATCCGCTGCCCGTGGGCACGCCGAATCCCATCGAGGTCATCATCAGCCGTTCGGTTGCGGTAGCGCTCGCCCTGGCGATGGTGCTGCTGCCGATAGCAGTCTGGGCTTCCCGTTCGGCGGGCGGCGAGGCCGTGGTTTTGCCTGGAGGATTCTCCATTCCAACGCTCTTGCCCACTCACGCCGGACTCAAACATGTCGTTGATGTGCTGTTCGATATCGGCGCTTCGGCGTTTCTCGCGGGGCTGGCCTTGCATGTCTTCGGTGCGGTCAAGAATCACTTTCTCCTGAAGAACAACACGCTCAAGCGGATGCTTGGAAAACATGTGGAGCTGTGAGTCATGAACGAAGCCAGATCCGATTTTGCAGGAAACGCCATCACTCGACTGTGCGGCGTGAAGTACCCGATCTTTCTCGGTGGCATGGCAGCCATTTCCGGCCCGCAGCTCGTGGGGGCGGTGGCCAATGCCGGGGGGATGGGGGTGCTGGGCGGTTTGCGTCTGCCGCCGCTGACCTTGCGCCGGTGGATACAGGAAACCCGTGCACTGACCGATAAGCCTTTTGGTGTGAACCTTGTTCCACAGTTCGGCGGCCCGGACGTTTTCGAAGCGCAGTTTCAGGTGGTGCTGGAAGAAAAACCGCGACTGCTTTCACTGTTTTACGCCGAGGCCTATTCCGCCGACATGATTCCCCGAGCGAAGGACGCGGGGCTGACGGTCATGGTGCAGGTGGGGTCGGTTGAACTTGCCAGGATTGCCATTGCACAAGGCGCCGACATTCTCGTGGCGCAAGGCAGTGAAAGTGGCGGTCATTTGAACCGGGGCACCATCGGCATCATGCCGCTGTTGTCCTCAATCCTGGGTGTTTCGGAGGGGCGACCGGTCCTGGCCGCGGGCGGTATCGTGGCGGGCGATGATGTCCGGGCGCTGATGTCGCTCGGTGCGTCAGGTGTGGTGGTGGGCACGGCGTTTATCGCCACCGACGAGTCGAATGCGCACCCGCTCTACAAACAAAAGATCGTGGAAGCGACGACGGATGACACCGAGTACCGGACCGGTTATTCGTTCGGCTGGACCTACGGTACGCCTCACCGGGTGATCCCCAATCGGGACAAGTGGAACCTGCTGCGCTTCATCGGCGGCGGCGCCCGGGCGATCGACAAACCGCGGATGGCGAAAAAGCTGTCGCTGTACGCGGGGCAGGGGGTGGGTAAGATTCACAGTGTCGTCCCGGCGGCCGAGCGCGTGGTTGAGCTGGCCTCCGGGCTGCCGATGACAACAAGCCGGTTGCCAATGGAGGAGGGTGAAGCCGTCAACTTTGCCGCTCAAGCCTAATGCTGATCACTTAAGTGCGGGCTCCACACAATTGTGGCGAGGGGATTTATCCCCGTTCGGCTGCGAAGCAGTCGCCAATCCGGACAATTCAATCTAATTGGCCGGACGCTGGGGCCGCTTCGCGACCCAACGGGGCGGTGCGACGTTTCGCTAAATCCCCTCACCACAGATTTCTTGCCTGCCTGAAGATTTTCTTAAGTGAACAACATTCTGGTCATGGCCGGCTATTCACGCCACCGCCGGCCGGGCGATCTGGTTTTGTGCCAGGCCGATGAACGCGCTCATGGCCGAGGTGATCATCGTGTCGTTTCGGCGGATGAAGACGGTCGAGACGTTGGCGAATTCCGGCGGGAGCGTGTGGCAACGAATGGCATGCCGTACGCTGCAATTTTCCGCGATGGCCTTGGGCAGCAAGGTCACGCCCATGCCGGCGGCGACGCACGACAGGATACCGTCGAGGGTGCCCAGTTCCATGATCTGGTTGGGCACCAGCCCGACCTGATAAAACCAGTTTTCCAGGGTGGAGCGGTAGAAGCAGCCGGTGCGGAAGACCAGTACGGTTTGCTGCGGGATTTTCTCGATCAGCGCGGGCAGTGACGGGAACTGATTGCTGCTGACCAGCACCAGTTCTTCCTGGAAAACCTCTTCCTGGGTCAGCGCCGAATTCTGGTGGAATCCGCCGACGAATGCGCCGTCGAGTCGATGCGCTTCAATCGCCTTGATCAGTTCGGAAGTGGTCCCGGTCAACAGCGACAACTGAACCTCGGGGTATTTCTCGCGGTACTTTGTCAGCACTTGCGGCAAGCGGATGGCGGCGGTGGTTTCCATTGAGCCCAACCGCAGCAGGCCCGCCGGAATGCCGGTATCCATCAGGGCGTTGCGACTCTCTTCTGTCAGTTGCAGGATGCGCCGCGCATACCCGAGGAAGGTCTGGCCCGCCGAGGTGAGCACCACCCCGGACTTTTTGCGGATGAACAGTTCCCGGTTCAGTTCGGCTTCCAGCTCCTTCACCCGCATGGTGACATTGGACTGCACCGTATTCACATTGACGGCGGCCGCAGTGAAGCTGCCAAGCTCGGCAACCGCGCAGAAAATCTTCAGTTGGCGCATTTCCATGATCTTTGCCACCTATCATAAAAAGTGATGAATAGCATCACGAGTCATCATTTTACGATCATTGTCGACGGTTAGTAAAGTCAACAAAACAGACGAATGAGCGCTGCCGGACGATGAACCTGACTTCAAGAATTGACCATGTCTTTGCCGGCGGCATGGGCGTCCTGATGCCTGAAGGGCAACGTTCAGGCATCTTCAAACAGCGACGTGCCGGCCCCGCTCGCGTGGAGGTCCAGGGGATTGTCGGAGATGAGCACGCCGATCGCCGGGTTCACGGCGGTCCGGAAAAAGCAGTTCATCACTATGCGGCAGAAAACTATCAGCGCCTGGCGCAGGCCTTTGCACAGTGCGCCCCGGAACTGATCCCGGGCAGCCTCGGGGAAAACCTCTCAGCGCTCGGGCTCTCTGAGCGAAACGTGCACATCGGCGACGTGTTCCAGATGGGCAGTGCGGTGTTGCAAGTCTCTCAGCCACGCAGCCCGTGCTGGAAAATCAACCATCGTTTTGACGCCGAACGCATGTCGATGCATGTCGCCAAAGAGCGCATCACCGGTTGGTATTACCGGGTGCTTCAGCCGGGATTTATCGAGGCCGGGGACACGATTGAACTGCTGGAACGGCAGACGCAGCGCTTTTCCATCGATGAGTTCTGGCAGGTGCAGCTGTCGCACCGGCCGGTGATCGACGACCTGCTCGCGCTGGCCGCCATCCGTGGCCTGGCCGAGGACTGGAGGCGGCGCCTGTCGGAGCGGGCGAAATGGCTGCAAAAAGCTGTTCAAGACAAATAACTGCCCGCCCGTGGCGAGGGCGCTTGCTCCCTCGCCATCAAAACAGCTTCACCATTTGTGATCACCAGAATCATTAATCATCATTTTACATGATCCAAAGGCTGGCCTACTTTGACCCTGAGGCGCGCCGACAGGACCGCCTGGCAATCCCGAACAACAAAAAGAGATGGTCCTTATCCACCACCAGGGGACACCCGCCATGAGCACCCAGCCAGCAGACATCGCACATTACATTCACGGCCGCGTGACGCACGGTTCTTCGGGCCGCACGCAGAACGTCACCAACCCCGCCCTCGGCTCCGTCATCGGCAAAGTTGCGCTCGCCAATGCCGCTGAAGTCGACGCAGCGGTGAAGTCGGCGGCACAGGCTTTTCCGGCCTGGTCGGCGCTGCCGCCACTGCGTCGGGCACGCATCATGTTCAAGTTCCTGGCGCTGCTCAACGAGCACCGCGACACCCTGGCGCGCATGATCACCGCCGAGCATGGCAAGGTCTTCACCGATGCCCAGGGTGAAGTGACACGCGGCATCGAGGTCGTCGAGTTCGCCTGCGGCATCCCGCAATTGCTCAAGGGTGACTACACCGAGCAGGTCTCGACCAACATCGACAACTGGACCATGCGCCAGCCGCTGGGCGTGGTGGCCGGCATCACCCCGTTCAACTTCCCGGTAATGGTGCCGATGTGGATGTTCCCGGTGGCCATCGCCTGCGGCAACACCTTCGTGCTCAAGCCAAGCCCGATCGACCCGTCGCCCTCGTTGCTGATCGCCGAACTGTTCAAGGAAGCCGGGCTGCCCGACGGCGTGTTTAACGTCGTGCAGGGCGACAAGGAAGCGGTGGATGCGCTGATCGATCACCCGGACGTCAAAGCCGTGAGTTTTGTCGGCTCAACGCCGATTGCCAATTACATCTATGAAACGGGCGCCCGCCACGGCAAGCGTGTGCAGGCGCTCGGGGGCGCGAAAAACCACATGGTAGTGATGCCGGACGCCGACATCGATCAAGTGGTGGACGCGCTGATCGGCGCGGCATTCGGCTCTGCCGGCGAGCGTTGCATGGCGATCTCGGTGGCGGTTTTTGTCGGGGATGTCGCGGACAAGGTGATGCCCAAACTGGTGGAACGCACCCGCGCGCTCAAAGTCCTCGAGGGTATGAACCTGGCCGCGGAGATGGGCCCGATCGTGTCGCAAGTCGCGTTGCAGCGCATCACCGGGTACATCGAACAAGGCATTGAAGAAGGCGCAGAACTGCTGGTCGACGGCCGTGGTTTTGACGGTGCTCAGGCTGGCGCGAACTGTGCCGAAGGGTTCTGGCTCGGTGGCACGGTGTTCGACCATGTCACGCCCGAGATGAAAATCTACAAAGAGGAGATCTTCGGCCCGGTGCTCGCGTGCATGCGCGTCAAGGATTTTGCCGAGGCGGTCAATCTGGTCAACGCCCACGAGTTCGGCAATGGCACCGCCTGCTACACCCGTGACGGCCACATCGCCCGTGAATTCGCCAGCCGCATTCAGGTGGGCATGGTTGGCATCAACGTGCCGATTCCAGTGCCGATGGCGTGGCATGGCTTCGGCGGCTGGAAGCGTTCGCTGTTCGGTGACACACACGCCTATGGCGAAGAGGGCGTGCGCTTCTACACCAAGCAGAAGTCGATCATGCAGCGCTGGCCGAACAGCATCGCCAAGGGCGCTGAGTTCGCCATGCCGACGTCCAAGTAATACGGTTTCTGCTCCACAGGTTTGGGGTTGGGTGACGTGTTGGCACGGGCTGGCACGGCATCTTTTTTCCCAGGGGGGGCGAATTCCTCGCCCCCGGTTTTTTCGCACAGGTGAATCGCTATGCCGTTGCTCAAGTTCGACATCCTCCAGGGGCGCAATGACGAGCAGCTCAAGACGCTTCTGGACGCGACCCATCAGGCGATGGTCGAGGCCTTTGAAGTGCCCGCCAGTGATCGCTATCAATGCGTCACCCAACACCGTCCCGGTGAGTTGGTGCTGCACGACACGGGATTGGGCTACACGCGCTCGGCCAATGTGGTGTTGCTGACGGTGATTTCGCGACCGCGCTCACAAGCGCAGAAGGCCGCGTTCTACCGCTTGCTGGCCGAGAGGCTACGTGCCGATTGCGGCTTGTCGCCCGATGACCTGATTGTTTCGCTGGTGGAAAATGCCGATTCGGACTGGTCCTTCGGCCGGGGACGGGCGCAATTCCTGACCGGCGAACTGTAGCGCCGGGCAGCGCCGAGTGCTCAGGCGCCATCGGTTTTACTCACACTCATCACGTACAGGTGCTGTCATGTCCAGTCCACTGCTGTCCCTTTTGAACATTCAACTGCCGATCCTTCAATCCCCCATGGTGGGCGTTTCCACACCCAGGCTCGCGGCAGCGGTGTCGAGTGCCGGCGGTCTGGGTTCCATCGGCATCGGGGCGAGCAGCGTCGAGCAGGCGCGGGCCATGATTCGAGAGACGGCGGCACTGACGGATAGACCCTTCAATGTGAACCTGTTCTGCCACCAGCCTGCCGTGCATGACAGCGCCCGAGAGGCGCAATGGCTGAGTTTCCTGACACCGTTTTTTGCCGAGTTCGGCGCCGCTGCGCCGTCGTCGCTGCGCGAGATCTACACCTCGTTCGTCGAAGACCCGGACATGCTGCAGATGCTGCTGGAAGAAAAACCGGCGGTGGTCAGCTTCCATTTTGGATTGCCCCCACAATCCGCCGTCGATGCGCTCAAGGACGCCGGCATCGTGCTCTTGTGCTCCGTAACGAGCCTGGCCGAAGCGCAGTTGGCGGAGCACGCCGGCGTGCATGCGCTGGTGGCTCAAGGTTACGAAGCCGGGGGCCATCGCGGTGTATTCGACCCGCAGCAGGACACGGAAATGGGCACGTTTGCGCTGGTGCGTGTGTTGACCCGCGCTTGCAGACTGCCGGTGATCGCGGCGGGTGGCATCATGGACGGCGCAGGCATCAAGGCGGTCATGCAACTGGGCGCCAGTGCAGCGCAGCTGGGCACGGCATTTATCCTCTGCCCTGAATCCTCCGCCAACAGCGCTTACCGTGAGGCCTTGAAGGGGCCGCGCGCACACCAAACCAAAGTCACCAGTGTGATTTCCGGCCGTCCTGCCCGTGGCATGGTCAATCGCAACTTCACCCTCCTTGCGACGGCTGCCACGGCACTGCCCGACTATCCGCTGACCTATGACGCCAACAAGGCGCTCAACGCTGCCGCGACCGCGCAGGCAAACACTGATTTTGCCGTGCAGTGGGCCGGGCAGGGCGCACCGCTGGCGCGTGAATTGCCGGCCGCAGCGCTGGTGAATCTGCTGGCGGCGGAAATGAAAGCCTGACTTGAGACATTGCTGCCTGCAGCGATTCAGAGGATCCGTCCGATCACCGAGTGAGTAGCCCTAAGCAATGTGCCACAATCGCATTCGTCGCAGCATCACGATCAGGCGGATGAAATGGATGGCCTTGGATTGCGGTTCGAAACGGAAGATTTAATCGTCAGTCAGGTGCGCACGGACCGATTGCACCAGCTGTTCCGCCAGTCGGTCTCGGCGGTTTTCGGCAGCTTTCTCGCGGTGTTGATGCTGTGCTGGCTGTGCTGGGAGCGTTTTGATCACACGGTCATCGCGTGGTGGATCGCGATACTGGCAGCGTCGTCGCTGTTGCGGATCTTGATGTTCATCGCCTATTTGCGCAGCCCCCCCAGTGAGCGCACCCCTGAGCGCTGGGAGCGCACGTATTGGGTCACGCTCGTGTTGTCCGCCGGTATCTGGGGCGGGGGCGCGCTGACGGTCATGCCAGCCGATGACCTGTTGGCCCAGGCGCTGGTCATGCTGTTTTGCGTCGGGATGTCGGTCAGTGCGGTGTCCTGTTACTCGGCCTATCGCTACATGACGATCGTGTCCATTTCCCTGGTGTTGCTTCCTTGTACGATCTGGCTGTTGTTTCAAGCCTCGTCCTTGCAGGTCGGCATGGGAGTGGCGGTGCTGGTGTTCGCCTCCTTTGTATTCAGCGCGACGCGCAACCTGTCCGACGCACTGGAAACCGCCTTCCGTCTAACCCGTGAAATGGAGCAGGCACACAGTGTTTCCACGCGTGCCGCCCAGACCGATGAACTCACGGGCCTGATGAATCGCCGGGCTTTTTTCGAGCACGCGCAGCATCTATATGGCCACTGCAAGAACAACCAGTTGCCGCTGTGTGCCGTCATGCTGGACATGGATCACTTCAAGCACATCAATGACACCTACGGGCATCAGGTCGGGGATCAGGTGCTGCGGCAAATGGGGGCCGTCATCAGCCGTTCGTTTCGCGAAACCGACGTGTACGGGCGGTTGGGCGGGGAGGAGTTTGCCGTTTTGCTGCCGGACACGTCGATTGAAGTCGCACAGCACATTGCCGAGGAACTCATCCAGTCGATCGCCGGCCTGATGACCGGGCCGGTCCATCGTATCTCGGCCAGCGGCGGTGTCGCCTCTATGAATGCCGACGATAACGATCTGCACAGTTTGATGAACAACGCGGACAAGGCGCTGTATCGAGCCAAGGCGCGCGGGCGCAATCAGGTCGCAGTGTCTGAATAGGCCGGCAGGTGGTCAGGACACTTCCCTGTAGCGTCCAGGCGTCATGCCGAACCAGCGTATGCAGGCTTTATGAAAGCTGCTCTGATCGCGAAAACCCAGCAGCGCGCCGATGTACTTCACACTGCGCGCTGAATTGCGCAGGAAGTTATGCGCGAGCATCAGTCGCGCTTCATCCTGCAGTGCCGAGAAGTGCATGTCTTCATTGCTCAAGCGCCGTTGCAGGCTGCGTGCACTCACGCCGACCGCCTGGGCGATCCGGTTCAGGTCGCTGGGCACGCCTTGGGCCAGCCGCTCGGAAAGCACCTGTCGAACACGCTCGGTCATTGAGCCGTTGAGCAGCAGGTTCAAGCGTGTGCGGGCGTATTCGACATGCAGGACATCCAGTGCAGGATCGGCCGTCGGCAATGCAATCGAGCAGTCGTCGAGGCTGAACGTCAGGCTGTTGTAAGACGCGCCGAATGACAGGTTGCTCCCGAGCAAGTGTTCCAGCCGGGTGGTATCCGCTGGTTTGGGGTAAGTAAAGGTCGCCGCCACGGGTTGCGGCTTGCGCTTGGGCAACAGCCAGTGCACCAGCCCCACGGTTTGCGCGGCGCCGGCATCGATGAAGGCCCGGGGTGTCAGCGACGGCTGGGCGCTGATGTCGAAGCCGATCAGCTTCAGCGCTGTCGGTTCCTGGTCCAGGCACATATAGAAGCCATTACAGATCAGCGATTGATAATCCACCAGCCGATGCAGCGCGGAGCCCAGCGTGGCGCAAGACATCACTGCGTAGCCCAGCACCTCCAGGTTCGCCGGATGCGCGCGGGCATAAGCCAGCAAACCAATGTCCGGGTTACCGGTACGTTTTTCCGCTTCAGCCATCACCTTATAGACCAGCTCTAGCCTGACGCCGTTGGGGTTTGCCCAGACCTCCTCGTTGCTGCTGCCGAACTCTTCGAGCAAGGTTTCCACGTTGGCGCCGGCGTCGGTCAAGACGTCGGCGAGCACCCGAAAACCGGTGCTGGTCATTCTGTGCATGATTCTTCCCGGCGTAATGGCTAATTGATGTCGCGCAAGCCGGCGCATGATCGCAATAAACAAATGGTCACAGTCGATTAACACAACCGACACGTTTCCAAGGACAAGCGAAAGGTATCCGGGAACACTTCCTGACCGGTCGGCGAGCGTCGATTATGGCCGGCAGTCAACGCTGCAGTTGCAGGAGCGCCGCGTGGCGTCGCCATATTCACCCGGCGGCAGGACGCCGCTTTGTCTACGGATGTGACATGCACAGAGTGAAGAATTTTTACAATGAACTGGCACAGGGCAAGTTGGTGTTGGCGTTTCAGCCGGTCGTCTGGTTGCCCGACAGTCGCCGGGTGCTGTACCAGGAAGGGCTGTTGCGGCATATCGATGCACAGGGCGAGGGGGTTTATCCTTTCGCCATGCTGGAAAAGCATCAGTTGATGCGTGAGCTTGACCGCAGCGTGGTGAGCTGCGTGATTGAACGTCTGCTGCAAAACGAACACCTGCGGCTGGGCTGCAACATCTCCGCGCAAAGCGCCATCGTTGACCACTACTGGCAACCGATTCTCATGCAATTGCGCGACACCCCTTCGGTGGCCGCGCGACTGGTGATTGAAGTGACCGAAAGCGCCACGCCGCCAAGCACCTCGGCGGCGATCGAATTCGTGTTGTGCCTGCGGGAGATGGGTTGCCGGGTGGCCATCGATGATTTTGGCTCGGGCCTGGGTACGCTGGAATTCATCCGGCAGACCCGGCCGGATATCGTCAAGATCGATCAGGGCTACCTCCAGCGCGCACGCCTGGAGACCAACAGCGCCCAGACCCTCGGTCATCTGGTGCAGCTGTGCAAGACGCTGGCGCCGTGCGTGATCATCGAGGGGATTGAATCCGAAGCCGATCGCGCCCTTGCCACTGCCTGCGGTAGCGAGTGGGGTCAGGGTTATCTCTTCGGCCGTCCGCAGATCGATGCGCTGGGAGCTCGGTGCCAACTGCAACCCGGAGCGTGATCACGCAGCACGATGCAACGAATGCCACGTCATGGCCTCATATGAAAACGAGCAGTGCCTTTGGTGCAGAAGGGCGGATGCCATTTTTTCATGACGAGAGGTGATTGTTTCCATGACGGCAGCTGAGAAAAACCATGTGGACTGGCTGGTCGAACAATCGATGCTGCATGCCGCAAGACAACGGGCCAGGCTCTACTCGGGGCAAGGCCGGTTGTGGCAACAGCCCTATGCGCATACCCGGCCCCGTGACGCTTCGGCCCTCGCTTCGGTGTGGTTCACCGCGTACCCGGCGTCGATTGTCACCCGGGAAAACGGTACAGTGCTCGAAGCCCTGGGGGACGAAACCCTTTGGCACGCCTTGTCGAGAATCGGTATCCAGGGCATTCACAACGGCCCGCTGAAAAGGTCTGGCGGCCTCTCGGGCACCCAACACACGCCCACCATTGACGGCAACTTCGACCGCATCAGTTTCGACATCGATCCACAGTTGGGCACCGAGGCGCAGCTGCAAGCGTTGGTGCGCATGGCCGCTGCGCACAATGCGGTGATCATCGACGACGTCATCCCGTCGCACACCGGCAAAGGTGCGGACTTTCGCCTGGCCGAGATGGCGTATGAAGACTATCCGGGGCTCTACCACATGGTGGAAATCCGCGAGGAAGACTGGCCGCTGCTGCCCGATGTTCTCGAGGGCCGCGACGCGCAGAACCTCAGTCCGCAGCAGGTCGATGTGCTGCGCGACAAGCATTACATCGTCGGCCAGTTGCAGCGGGTGATTTTCTTCGAGCCCGGAGTCAAGGAAACCGACTGGAGTGCGACACCGGTCGTGATCGGGGTCGATGGCAAACCGCGACGCTGGGTTTACCTGCATTACTTCAAGGAAGGGCAACCGTCGCTGAACTGGCTGGACCCGACCTTCGCCGCGCAGCAGATGATCATCGGCGACGCGCTGCACGCCATCGACGTGATGGGGGCGAAAATCCTGCGTCTGGACGCCAACGGTTTTCTCGGCGTTGAACGCAAGCTCGATGGCACCGCCTGGTCGGAAAGTCATCCCTTGTCGATCACCGGCAACCAGTTGCTGGCCGGGGCAATTCGCAAGGCGGGCGGTTTCAGTTTTCAGGAATTGAACCTGACCGTTGACGATATCGCCGCCATGTCACACGGCGGGGCCGATCTTTCCTATGACTTCATCACCCGACCCGCTTACCAGCATGCGTTGCTGATGGGCGATACCGAATTCCTGCGCTTGATGCTGCGCCAGATGCACACCCTGGGCATCGACCCGGGCTCGCTGATCCACGCCTTGCAGAACCATGACGAACTGACCCTCGAACTGGTGCATTTCTGGACGCTGCACGCCCATGACACTTTCCTCTATCAGGGCCAGACCTTCCCCGGCAACATCTTGCGCGAGCACATTCGCGAGCAGATGTACGAACGCCTGGCCGGCGAACACGCACCGTATAACCTGAAATTCGTCACCAACGGCGTGTCCTGCACCACCGCCAGCATCATCACGGCAGCGCTGGGGATTCGTGACCTCGATGCCATTACCGCAGCGGATATCCAGCAGATCCGCCAGATTCATGTGCTGCTGGTGATGTACAACGCGATGCAGCCCGGCGTGTTCGCGTTATCGGGTTGGGACCTCGTCGGCGCACTGCCGTTGCCGGCAGAGCTGGTCGCACATTTGATGCTCGACGGCGACACACGCTGGATTCATCGCGGCGCCTACGATCTGGTTGATCTCAATCCGGAAGCGGAGCTGTCGGAAGGTCAGATGCCGCGCCCGAAAACGCTTTACGGCAGCCTGACCAGTCAACTGAAAGACCATGACTCCTTTGCCTCGCAGCTGAAGCGAATCCTGGCGGCGCGCCGTTCCTATGATATTGCCGCGAGCCGTCAGATCCTGGTCCCGGATGTCGAGCATCCGGGGTTGCTGATCATGGTCCACGAACTGCCGGCCGGCAAAGGCACCCAGATCACCGCGCTGAACTTCGGCTCGACAGCGATCACCGAAACCCTGCACCTGCCCAATATTGCGCCGGGGCCGGTGGTCGACATCATCAATGAACGGGTCGAGGGTGATCTGACGCCTGAAGGGGAGTTCACGATTACGCTGGATGCTTATGAAGGGTTGGCACTGCGCGTGGTCAGCAGTTCGCCGATGATTTAGCCCTCCCAAGGCGATGTGGCGCGGGAATGATCGACGCGCCATATCGACGGTTTTGCTCTGATCCGCTTCACCTTTCGCTTCGAAACGGTAAACCCTCTTATGGGGAGAACAGCGAAGAAGCGCTGCACAAGCTTGCTGATTTGTTCCGTGTCGGGAGAGCATTGGGTAGCGGAACCGATACCGAAAAAGTGCGAGGTCAGCAGCTTGATCGCGAGCTGATGCGTCGGTTGGGCAACCGCAATGAACAAACCCGCGCCAACACCGTCAAGGCACTTCTTGGCGTAGTCGCACCGGGTGGGCAAGACAAGAATGTCGAGCTTGTCGCCCAGCGTTTGACGGATATGGCGGGGCAGGATCCCGACAAGGCAATGCAGGTTCTTGCGGTGATGTACCGGATGAATTTGCTACAACAGACCCAGCAAAACTTCGTACCGGTGGCGGTGGCGGGTACTGTGCTGTTGGGGGCGTTGGCTACTTCGCTCGCGGCCACGCAACTGCCTCCTGAACGGCAAGCAGAGATGCAGGCGGCAGTGTCGAGCGCGATAGACTCTATTGAGACGAACGTGCGCGATGTCAATCAGCGTGCTGAGATGGTCAAGCTGATCGTAGATGTCGCGCTTACCAACCTTGGGCTTCCGATTCATGTGCTTGACCCGAGGTTGAAGAAGTACGAAGGTCTGTTGGTTGAGGCGGGCAAGCAAAACCCGAGTAGCGGCGGTTATGCGGAGGGCGGGCAGGCCTCCACAACGCCCCATACCGGTGGAAGCCAATTGGATGGTCAGCAAGGCGGTAATGTTTATGTGACGCCGGGGCATCAGCTGAATCCGGGGGCGGTCTATAACGAAAGTACCAATGCTGACGGTGCAAAAGAGGCCGCTTCGGAAGGATTAGAAGCCACAAAGACGGGCAAAATTACTATTGACGGCAAAATTGGCGGTCAACTTGAAGCTCGAGGGTGGACTCAGCAAGAGGTCCAGGACGTCATTGATGAAGGGCCAGTGGGAACTACTGCTGACAACCGATCTGCGTCGAAGACGCCAGATGGATTGGCGAGAAGTGATCCGGCATCCGTGTATGGCTCAAAGAACGGGTATGTTGTAGTTAACGACCGGACTGGCGAAGTCGTGCAGATAAGCGGCAAAAATGACCCAGGGTGGATTCCGGATAGTCGAATTAAGTGGAAGTGAAAATGATCATTGATCTTCAGCAGCGCTACGACTCATCCGATGACTTCTTCAATCTTGGTGGAAGCGTTGTGATGAAGGTCTCAGCCGATGCAGCAGTTGCTATTTGTGAACGCGCTGCACAGCGCGGGTTAGTGGTCGCTCGAATCGAAGGAGGCATTTGGCATGCCCCTGGATTTGAGGCGCGGTTGGATTGTATTTGGGACGGAGTTGATCCCCCAGTCGATCAGAGAACGGCCGAACAAAACAATCGAGTAGCGGCTGAATTCGTGCGCACGGAACAGGCCGTGCATGATGTCTACGTGATTACGGCGCCTCGTATGTTGGGATGGTAAGCACGTCGCGTTTGCTGGCAGCAAGGAACACTTGAAGGTCCGGTAGTAGTGTTGGTGCAAAAGCGACAGGTGGTGCAGCAGAGCTAACATTTGACAAAGCTACCCGGACTTGGACAACCCCAGCAGGTCTAGACTATGGACAAGGATCGGTTCAAGGAAACAGAGTTTTGCATGTTTTAGAGCATGCGGAGCCGAATCCGGCCAAGACAACGCATAGCGTCTTTAAGTTGGCCCTGAGAACTCGTTTGTGTTTCCGAAAAGCTATTTGGATGAGCTTTACAAGTCGACAGGTGGGAATATTCGCGCCGTGGAAACGAAACTTAGCTTGCCTGCTGGTTATCTGGATAAGGCTCAGGCAGAGGTAATTGCTAAGCCAAATGTTCGCATGCCGTCAGGGAATGAAGTTGGTGCATTTCCTGGTTATTGGGTTCCTGGGGGGTATACTTCTGGTGGCGTACCAGAGGCTGTCATTCCCGGGCAGTTGCGAATTGATCAAGTCGCTGTAAAGGCTGTGAGGGAGTTGTTCAATGGAAATTTATTTGCCACTTGGTTATTGGTTGAAGAACACTAGTGAAGGGCATTTTTGCATCGGCTTTCAATATGGAGGGCACATGGGGGGGGAATGTGAAATATTTCTTCCAAGGTCCAAGTTGCAAAAGTTTTGCTCTGATGACGAATGGCGTAATCAGACTATAAATCGATTTTACAAAATTGTTTTTCTAGCCATCCCAGAACTGAATGTGCCGATCCCTGAGACTGAAGCAAAAAAGGACGGCGTAGTTCCTGATGACTGGGCTTGAAATAAAAGTCGCAATAGAGTCGCAATAGAAAACAATAGGGTGTAAAAGCGACAGGTGGTGCAGTAGAGCTAACATTTGACAAAGCTACCCGGACTTGGACAACCCCAGCAGGTCTAGACTATGGACAAGGATCGGTTCAAGGAAACAGAGTTTTACATGTTTTAGAGCATGCGGAGCCGAATCCGGCCAAGACAACGCATAGCGTCTTTAGTATGGACAGAAAAGAAATTTTAGGAGCTGTCGATGAGGCATGGCTCAAGAAAGGTAGTCCCGTGGTAGGTGATCCGGGTGCATATGTTGTCCCGATGGGCCGAGCGATTGGTACTTCGGGAGAAACGAGTATTAAAATTATTGTTCGGCCTGGGACCAATCAGGTCATTATCGCCTATCCTGTTAAATAGAGAAGTTTTATATGCTGTGTCCAAGGTGTGAGCAGGGAGATGTTGTCAAGGCTAGAATTGTAGCTAACGACACTTGCTTGTTCGTATGTCAAGAGTGCGAGGCCTCATGTTTTTTATACGAAAACATTGGGGTTAAGGCCTTTGTCGACTATGGGACTTATATGGAAAGTCTAGGACTGAAACCACTATGGAGTGAGTTGCAAATCATTCCTGAGTAGGTGCAAAAGGGTCGATCAAGAATAAAATCATAGTAGGTAATAATGATCTGGCACCACTTCGAGTGGTGTGCGGGTCGAAGGGTATTTGACTCCCAATAAAATTGGCCATCCAAAGCGTTATGGGACTTAGTGAAAATATGTTTCTCATGGGAAGACTCAGGTGGTGGGCTTTCCCCATATTGCAGGTCTAGCATCCTCAATGAAGATGGAGTCAGCCCGCTCGCTTGCTTGTTAAATGATGATGGCGGAATTTATTTTCTGGATACCAACGTATTTCCGTGACGAGCGTACCTGCGGTGTGAAAGGGATTCATCTATTTCTCACGCGACAAAATGGGCGACCCAAAGAAATCGCCCTTTTTCATTCACTCCACAGCCTGCGCCCGCAATACAGGTGTCGTGGGCCGCATTACGAAAAAAACAAGAACTCCTACGCCCAAATGCAGCCATAGCCTTAAGAACGCTAATTCTTGAATCCGGCAATGGCGCAGTTCTTCACCTCTCGCCCAATCACGGATTCACGACCGCAAGGCAGACCCCGTGAGGGCATTTGATGAACCCACACCTGAACTTCGGCATTGAAGAGGAATACTTCATCACCGACCTGCGCACCCGCCGCATGTCGGAGGATCCGCCCGGCGCGGCGATTGAGGCGTGCAAGGCTGCGTTAGGCCCGTGCTTTGCCTATGAGATGTTTAAAGGGCAGGTCGAAGTCGCGTCACCAATATTTACCGATGTTGCGCAAGCAGCCGAATACCTGGCTAACGTTCGCCAAACCTTGGGAAATGCACTGGATCCTTATGGCCTGGGACTACTCAGTGTCGGCAGCCATCCGTTGGCGGACTGGCGTCTGCAACAGGCCACGGAGCAGGATCATTTTCTTCAACTGTTCGAAGACTTCCAGCGCGTCGCACGGCGCAGCCTGCTGTCCGGTCTGCACGTGCATGTTGAGGTGCCGAGGCATCTGGACCGTATCCACGTGATGAACGAAGTCTTGCCGTGGCTGCCGTTTTTGCTGGCCTTGAGCAGTTCTTCACCGTTTTGGGACGGCGCCGACAGCGGCTTTGCGAGTTACCGGCAAACGGCTTGTGATGAATGGCCGCGGATGGGCGTTCCGGAGTTTCTTGAGGATCAATCCGCCTATGACGCTTACGTTGCGCTGCTGATGCGTACCGGGACTGTTCGGCAGGCTGGCGATGTCTGGTGGGGTTTGCGGCCGGCGGCGAAGTATCCGACCCTGGAGTTGCGGATGACGGATGCCTGTCCACGTCTGGATGATGCGTTGTGCATCGCCTCGTTTTTTCGGCTGGTGGTGGCGTATGCCATTGACCAACCGCGCCCCGGATCTGCCTATTCACAAGCATCCCAGTGGGTTCTCAAGGAAAACCGCTGGCGGGCGAAACGCTTCGGAACCCGGGCGTCGTTCATTATTGAAGGCTACGACCGGCCGTTTTCCATGGAGCAGTGGCTGTTCATGGCTGAACAGATATTGGGCGATGCGGCGCGAACACTGGGTGCAGAGTCGGTTTTTGCTCACATCAGGCAAATGCTCCGCGAAGGCACCAGTGCGCAGCGACAACTGGGTGTTTACCAGCGAGCCTTGGGCAGTGGGGGCGATGTCCAGGCTGCACTTTCGCAAGTGGTGGACCAACTGCTGATGGAAACGTCGCAAGCGCCATCTTTCGATCAAAGGATCCCCGGCAGCGGCAATCCCGGCAGGGCGTTGACAGGACAGGTGATCTGATCCGTATTTTTCTGCGTGATCTGCATCTGTTACGCATCAGGCCTGCGCCTCACAATGACAGCACGGTCCGCATTCGCAGTAGCCCTTGCACCGCATTCTCATTCCGTAGGAGGCTCCATGGCCAAGATGTCCCTTTTCCTGGGTGGTTTTCTGCTGTTAACCCTTTTGATCGGTGCCCTGGCGACGATCTCTCCCACTTAGTCCGTTTTGCCAGTCGGCAAAAAGCACAACGCCTCCACTTGGGAGGCGTTGCAGTTTTCAGCCCAATCAGATTTCGGGTTTTGTTCAATGCCCGTCCGCAAGCTGGTTCGTGGGTATCCGCAAAGAGCGCCAGGCTATCAACATCGCCATGGATGCCAAACCGAAGGTCACCCACGAAACCAAACCTATACCGCCTTCGAATGCCGATGCGGCCTGCGCCATCAGCTCTCCCGCCTGGGCACTCGACAAATCTGCGGCCACATTATGTGCCCCCGATAACGTCTCACTCGCCAGCACGGTCTGCACTTCGTTCAGAAACTCCGGCAGCTGCAATGCACTGCGATAGTAGGCAGTGACAAGCCCGCCAAGCACGGTCGTTCCTAAAACCACACCCACTTCATAAGCCGTTTCGCTAATGGCCGACGCGGCGCCTGCCTTTGCCGGTGGTGCAGCTGACAAAATCACATCATTGGACACCGTCGCGATCGCACCCACGCCAATGTTCAGCAAGGCAAAAGCTACCACTAGAACGGAAAGGCTACTGCCCATGCTGGCGACCAGCAAAAAAGCTGCTCCAGCAAACGCCATCAAAATAGGTATCAACACATGCACCTGTAATCGCTGTGCAACAGGCACGACTGCCATCCCCACGATAATAGCCATGATCTGACCTGGAACCAACGCGAGGCTGGCACTCAAGGGCGACATCTGAAGAACGATCTGCAGGAACTGAGTGGTAAAGAATACGAAGCCTATGAGGAATGAGAGACTCATCAGATTAATCAGCACTGAACCGCTGAAGGTGCCGTTGCGGAATAGGCTCAGATCCATCAGCGGCACTGGCAGACGCAACTGTCGACGCACAAACATCCAGCCCGCTACTGCGCCTGCTGCAAATGTTGTCAGCGTTATCCAGTCGATGCCATTACTGGCGCTGTGTTTAATGCCATAAACAATGGCTCCAAGGGCTACCATCGATTGCAGGATGCTTATCGGTTCCAACGGTCCCGAAGCATCTCGCTCGGATTCGGGCAACAACATTGGCCCCAATACCAGCAATGGCACCAACACAGGCACCGCCAACAGGAAAATCGACCCCCAACTGAAAAATTCCAGCAACACCCCGCCCACCAAAGGGCCGAGTGCCGAGCCGACCGTCAAAGTCGTAGCCCAGATCGCGACTGCTAGTCTGCGTTCTTCTCGATCCTCGAACACCGAACGTATCAACGCCAACGTTGAAGGCATCAGCATCGCACCGAAAACACCCATACAAGCTCGCCCGACAATCAGGTGCGTAGCGGTATTGGAGTACGCGGTCAGCACCGACACAATGGCAAAACCCAAGGACCCGGCCAGCAACAATTTACGATGACCGATTCGATCTCCCAGGCTACCCATGGAGACCAGCAATCCCGCCAACACCAGCGAATAGGCATCGATCATCCACAACTGCTGGCTAGCGTTTGGACGCAGGGCTTCGGCAATCTTTGGTAACGCGAATCCAAGTACCGTATTGTCAACGGTCACCAGCAACACTGGCAGCATCAGCACGCTTAAGCCTAACCAGCGTATTGATCTCGATCCGCGGTGTGTCGCATCACTTATTAGTGCCATGGTTAAAACTCCTTACTGGACACAAAAAAATTCACGGGACATTTTTCTATGCACCCGTGAAACGTTTCCTACGCGCTTCCCTGGCGAGGACTAATCAGCTCGGAAGACTCCAGAAACCTGAAGAAAACCATGTCTCAACGTGAAAACAGTTTGTTTCTATAACTTCGTGTGACTCCAATTCAAATCACAAATCGTGTCATCTTGTATCAGCGGAATAGCTCGGAATATCACTTAGAGCGAATGTAGGAACTAGACTTCAGATATGAGAAAGAAAAACGCCCCGAACAAGTCGGGGCGTTTGTTTAGGCATTTAAAGTCCGTTGTCTTACTTCAGATCAAACCGATCCAGATTCATCACCTTCGTCCAAGCCGCCACAAAGTCCTTCACAAACTTCTCCTTCGAATCGCCGCTGGCATAGACCTCAGCCAGCGCGCGCAGCTGCGCATTCGAGCCAAAGACCAGATCGACCCGGGTGCCGGTCCATTTCACTTCGCCGGTTTTGCGATCGCGCCCTTCAAACTCCTCGCTAGCCTCAGAGGTCGGTTTCCATTCCACGCCCATGTCGAGCAGGTTCTTGAAGAAGTCGTTGGTCAGCGCCTCTTTCTGCTGGGTGAATACGCCGTGCTTCGTTTGTCCGACGTTGGTATTCAACACTCGCAGGCCGCCGATCAGCGCGGTCATTTCCGGCGCAGTGAGGGTCAGTTGTTGCGCCTTGTCGATCAACAGATGCTCGGCCGGAACGCGGTAGCGGGTTTTGAGGTAGTTGCGGAAGCCGTCGGCGATGGGTTCGAGGAAGCCGAAGGATTCCACATCGGTCTGTTCTTGCGAGGCGTCCGCACGCCCCGGTGTGAACGGCACCGTGACGCTGTGACCGGCATTTTTTGCGGCTTGTTCGACACCGGCGTTGCCGGCCAGCACGATCAGGTCCGCCAGCGAGATTTTCTTGCCGCTGTTGTTGAACTCGTTCTTGATGCTTTCGAGTTTCGCCAGCACGTTCGCCAGTTGCTCAGGCTGGTTGGCTTGCCAGGACTTCTGCGGCTCCAGGCGCAGACGACCGCCGTTGGCGCCGCCGCGTTTGTCGGAGCCACGGAAGGTCGAAGCCGCCGCCCAGGCCGTGGATGCCAGTTGTGAAACGCTCAGGCCCGAGGCGAGGATTTTGCTCTTGAGCGCGGCGACGTCGCTGTCGTTGACCAGTTCGTGGTCGACGTCCGGGATCGGGTCTTGCCACAGCAGTTCTTCGCTGGGCATTTCCGGGCCGAGGTAGCGGGAGAGAGGACCCATGTCGCGGTGGATCAGCTTGAACCAGGCGCGGGCGAAGGCGTCGCTCAATTGATCCGGGTTCTGCAGAAAGCGTCGCGCAATCGGCTCATAGATCGGGTCGAAGCGCAGGGCCAGGTCCGAGGTCAGCATGGTTGGGTTGCGCCGTTTCGACGGGTCGTGTGCATCCGGAATAGTCCCGGCGCCCGCGCCGTTTTTGGCGACCCACTGGTTTGCGCCAGCCGGGCTTTTGCTCAGTTCCCACTCGAAGCCGAACAGGTTTTCCAGGTAGTTGTTGCTCCACCGGGTGGGCGTGGTGGTCCAGGTCACTTCCAGTCCGCTGGTGATGGTGTCCGGGCCCTTGCCGGTGCCGAAGTTGTTTTTCCAACCCAGGCCTTGCTGTTCAAGACCGGCCGCTTCGGGCTCGGCGCCCACGTTGTCGGCAGGCCCGGCGCCGTGGGTTTTGCCGAAGGCATGGCCGCCGGCGATCAGCGCCACGGTTTCTTCGTCGTTCATGGCCATGCGGCCGAAGGTTTCACGGATGTCCAGGGCCGAAGCGACGGGGTCGGGATTGCCCTCCGGACCTTCCGGGTTCACGTAGATCAGGCCCATCTGCACGGCAGCCAGTGGGTTTTCCAGATTGCGTCCTTCATCCGTGCGGCTGTCTTCGTTTCTCCCGGGTTCGGCCACGAGTGGCACATCGCCAGGTGTCTGTACGGGTTTTTGCCCTTTGTCGTAGCGGGTGTCGCCACCCAGCCATTTGTTTTCCGAACCCCAGTAAACGTCCTCGTCCGGTTCCCAGACGTCGGCACGGCCACCGGAAAAACCAAAGGTCTTGAAGCCCATGGATTCCAGCGCAACGTTGCCGGTCAGCACGATCAGGTCGGCCCAGGAAATGTTGTTGCCATACTTTTGCTTGATCGGCCACAGCAGCCGGCGTGCCTTGTCGAGGCTGACGTTGTCCGGCCAGCTGTTGAGCGGGGCGAAGCGTTGTTGACCGGAGCCGGCACCGCCACGCCCGTCACCGGTGCGGTAGGTGCCCGCGGCGTGCCAGGCCATGCGAACGAACAGCGGACCATAGTGACCGAAGTCTGCCGGCCACCAGTCTTGCGAATCGGTCATCAATGCGGTCAGGTCTCGCTTGACCGCCGCAAAGTCGAGCTTTTTGAACGCTTCGGCATAGTCGAAGCCCTCGTCCATGGGGTCAGACAGGGACGAGTGCTGGTGCAGGATCTTCAGATTCAGTTGGTTCGGCCACCAGTCGCGGTTGGTCGTGCCACCGCCGGCGGCGTGATTGAACGGGCATTTCGATTCATTTGCCATGTGCGAGCTACCTTTTGGTCGTGTTCTTCCGGCTATCGGGCCCGGAGCGGGCGTTAAATAGCGACGAGCGAGATCAAGACACAGGCTGCAGGGCCAGCAGTTGGATCAACTGATTGTGGTGACCACACGGAATTCTGAACAACGGCAATCAGGTTGCCTGCGCGGTGACCCACGGGCGGCCTAGTCAAGCTTCGGGCTCATTCCTGTCTCCTTTCCAGCGCTAATCCGGCCGGCTTATGACGCCAGCGCAGACTAAGGTTAGACCCGAGTCGGGAAGTCAGCTAATAGGTGGAGTGTTGTGGCCCGATAGGCAGAATCTTTCACTGAAACCCTCTGGTGGAAACGGTCGTCAGGGACAGTTGAACCAGCCGCTGACGCAATTGCGGGATTGAGATCAACCCTCGGAGGCTACGTCGGGATCGTCCGGCATAGCCTCCGAACGCCCATCGTCAAAGCAACGGAATGCTGTAGCTGACGATCAGGCGGTTCTGGTCCTGGTTTCGGCTCGCTTCACTGTTGGACTTGCCGTTGCGCCAGCCAAACCCGACGCCTTTGAACGCGCCGGACTGAATCGCGTAATCCAGGCCGATATCCCGTTCCCATTCCTTTTGCGTGTCGCCAGTGACGGTCTTGATGTTGTCGCCGCTGAGGTAGATGACCGACGCCTTCAAACCGGGCACGCCCAACCCCGCAAAGTCATACGCATACTGGCCGAAAGCGGTGCGTTCACCTGCGCGGGTGAAGGTCTGGATCAGGCGGTCGGTGTACAGGTAAAGACTGGCGCCACCGGCCCCTTTGTCCGGCAGGTTGCCTTGGCTGAGCTGGGTGAAGTTGCTGCCGCTGGAAACGCTTTGGTAGCCGGCGGTGATGGCATGGGCGCCGGCGGTGTAAATCAGTGCGGCGCTCCAGGTCCGGTTGTCGATTTCGCCATCGGCGCCTTCGGTGTAGCCGCTGATCCGGTAGCCTGAAGTGCCCGAGCTGTTTTTGCCGGACGAATCGGTCTTGAAGTAACGCAGGTCGGTTTTCAGCGATTGATTGTCCGAGATCGTCAGCGTGTGCATCAGGCCGAAAAACTGCTGGGTGTAGTAGTCGTCGAGGTTGGCATAGTAATACTGGGCGGTCAGGTCCTTGGTGATTTTCCAGTCGCCACCGGCGAAGTCGAACGCGTTGCTTTCACGGGTGCCACCCGTTACCGCGAGCCCGGTCTGATCGCTTGAACCCCGGCCAGTCGCGTGTTCGATGCGGCCACCGGTGAGGGTCAGGTCTTTGAACTCGCCCGAGGTGATCTGCCCGCCTTCGAAGGTCTGCGGCAGCAGGCGGCCGTCGTTGGCCACCAGAATCGGCAGCTTCGGCATCAGCGTACCCAGACGCAGTTCGGTTTTCGAGACTTTGACCTTGCCGGTCAACCCGAGCCGGCTCCACTCGTCGACCGCGCTGTTGTCGCTGTCCGAAGGAATCATGCTGCTGCCGACGTGGCGTCCTTTGCCGCTGTCCAGGGTAATCCCCATAAGGCCCAGTGCGTCGACACCGAAACCGACGGCGCCGTCGGTGTAGCCCGACTTGTAGTCGAGCATGAAACCCTGCGCCCATTCTTCGGTTTTCGACGGGGCGGCCGGGCCATCGCGGTTGTCGTTGTTGAAGTAGAAATTCCTCATCCCCAACGTCGCTTTGCTGTCACTCAGGAAGTCGGCGTGCGCCTGGGTGCTGAGTGCAATGGCGCCCAGCGCCAGGGTTACAACCGTGTTCTTGTTGCTCATGTAAGACGCCCCTAATTATTTTTGTAATATGAATCGGGAGGGTGGCTCCCGCCGTGGCAGGCGGGAGCGTGAGGCTTGATTCAGATACCCAGCACGTTGGCGCCGATGCAGGGATCGATGCCGCGTTCCAGGCGACGCTGATGGACGATCACGGTGATTTCCATCGAACCGGTGGTGACCTCGAAATCGAGGATGTGGCCGCCGTAGGCCTGGAAGGTGGCATCACCAGCAACGCCGTGCATATGGATCGAAGGCTGACCGTTCTTCCACGCCACCGAGCCGGTGATGCTGGCCATCTCGACGCTGTTCAGGATCTTGGCGTCGAAGTCCTTCTTGTCCTTGTTCCAGAAACCGAACTTGACGTTGCCGAAGCCGATACCCGTGATGGACGCGCTGGGAATCTTCTCGGCGATGGCCAGTTTGGTCAGTTCCTTGAACGCGTTGTCGCCCATGCGCAGCACCATGAGGTAACCGGTGGGTGTTTTGGTGTAGCGCGGTGTGGCTTCAGTGGCACATTGCATGGGGGCTGTCGTCGCGGCGGGCGTGGTTTCGGCAATGGCCAGTTGAGTGCCTGCGGTGGTGATCATCACGGCAGCGGCCACGGCCAGCATCAATTTGCACAAGCGGTGTTTCGGGTGACGTTGAGCTTGCATGAGACTTCCTCTGTTTTTGTTGTTGTGTGGGTACAGCGGTTTTCGGGACGAGCGAATCCGACGCCTGTGTTCAACAGGCGCGGAAGGTGTGACTGTCAGTGGGTGTCAGTTGAAGCGCGTTGACCTACAGCGCATCGCGGTGGCTGATGCCGTCCACCAGTCGGGCGATGCTCAACGGGTTGCTGTTTTTCAGGGCGTCCGGCAGCAGGCTGTCGGGGCAGTTCTGGAAACACACCGGTCGCAGGAAACGATCGATCGCCAACGTCCCGACCGAGGTGCCGCGCGCATCCGAGGTGGCCGGGTACGGCCCGCCGTGCACCATGGCGTCGCAGACTTCCACGCCGGTGGGGTAACCGTTGAAAAGGACGCGTCCGACTTTCTGTTCCAGCAGGGCCAGAACGTCGCCCTGGGTGGCGACTTCCGAATCTTCGACCATCAGCGTTGCGGTCAACTGACCGCGCAAACCGTGCAATGCCTGGATCAATTCGGCGCGGTCAGCGACTTCCACCACGAGGGTGGTCGGGCCGAACACTTCTTCCTGAAGCAACTCATCGCCATTGATCAACAGGCTGGCGTCGGCCTTGAACAGTTGCGGCCGTGCCTGGTTACCCTGTTGCTCGGTGCCGGCCAGGTGTGTGATGCCGGGGTGGGCGCGCAGGTGATCCAGACCCTGGCAGTAGCTTTTCAGTGCGCCGGCGTTGAGCATGGTTTGCGCTGGTTGCTCGTTCATCAAACCGGCGAAGCGCTCCAAGAAAGCCGTGAACTCCGGCGAGCGAATGCCCAGCACCAAACCGGGATTGGTGCAGAACTGGCCCGCGCCCAACACCACGGAAGCGCTCAGCTCGGCGGCGATTTTTTCACCACGAGCCTTGAGTGCTTCGGGCATCAGCAACACCGGGTTGATGCTGCTCATCTCGGCAAACACCGGGATCGGTTGAGGGCGCGCCGCGGCCATGTCACACAAGGCGCGGCCGCCGCGCAGCGAACCGGTGAAGCCGACCGCCTGAATGGCCGGGTGTTTGACCAGCGCTTCACCGACGCTGCCGTAAAGCAGGCTGAACACACCCTCGGGCATGCCGGTTTTCCGGGCAGCGCGGGTGATCGCATCCGCAACGTAATCGGCGGTCGCCATGTGGCCGCTGTGTGCCTTGAACACCACCGGGCATCCGGCGGCGAGGGCGGACGCGGTGTCGCCGCCGGCGGTGGAGAAGGCCAGCGGAAAGTTGCTGGCGCCGAACACCGCGACCGGACCGAGCCCGGTGCGGTACTGGCGCAGGTCGGGACGGGGCAACGGTTGGCGGTCCGGCAGCGCACGGTCGATGCGTGCGCCATAGAAATCGCCCCGGCGCAGCATCGTGGCGAACAGGCGCATCTGACCGCTGGTGCGTGCCCGCTCACCTTGGATGCGCCCGGCGGGCAGGGCGGTTTCCCGGCACACGAGGGCGATGAATGATTCATCCAGCGCGTCGAGCTCGGTGGCGATGGCATCGAGAAACCCGGCGCGGCGGGCGGCCGACAGGTTGCGAAAGGTCGGGTACGCCGTGGCTGCCGCTTGTGCCGCCGCATTTACTTCCTCGGCGGTCGCCTGATGGAAGCGATACGGCAGCGCTTCGCCAGTGCTGGCGTCGTGGCTTTGCAGGGTGGTCGTCCCTTTTGCCGAACGTGCGCCGGCGATGTAGTTGTGGCCTGAAACTTCAAACATGTTGGACTCCTGATGAGCAGTTCAAATCGGGTCAAGCGAGGCGGTAGAGACGCCGGGCGTTGTCATGAAACAGGGCCAGCCGATCAGCAGGGGAACGCTCCCTGACGATGGTTTTGAAACCGTCGAACACTTCGCTGAGGCTGTTCACCACGCCATCGACCGGGTAATTGCTGGCAAACGCGCAGCGACTGATGTCGAAGATCGAAATCGCGTCGTTCACCACACCACGGTTCGCCTCGACCGGCCATGCCTCGCCCGGGATGCAGATGCCGGAAATCTTCAGCGCGACATTAGGTTCCTGTGCCAGCAGCGCGAGGTTTCTACGCCAACCGGCCAAGCCTTCTTCCGAACGATCTGCGGGCAGTGCGGTGTGATTGACCACGATGGTTACGTCGGGGAAATCACTGGCCAGTTCGGCGGCTTCCGGCAGATGCCACCACGGCGCCTGCAACTCGAAGTGCAGGCCGTTTTCGGCCAGTCGGGCATAACCGTCGCGCCAGCGCGGATCGCGCATGGAGCCGGGTTCGGCGAAATCTTCACTCCAGGCCTCGAGACTGGTCACCGTTGGCTTGTGGCGTATGCCGCGCACCAGCGGGTGATCGCCGTACAGGCGCAGCAGATCAAAAGCGTCTTCGCGATCCAGCCAGGCCTGCGCAACCATGGCGCCCAGGGTGGATTCGGTTTTCGCCAGCGACTCGACAAACCTCACTTCTTCAAATGGCGTCGTCGGGTCCCATTCACCCTCGATCACGACCGTCTGCACGACATGATGGCTGCCGGTGAGCCGGTGATAGTCTGCCGGCAGGAAGTTGCGGCAGATGGACGAATAATCGCCATATCGAAACGGTCGCAACGGGCGGTCGTTCAACCACGGGTAGTAATGGGTTTCGATGTCGAAATAGTGTTGATGCGCATCGACGATGGGCAAGTCCGCGTCATCGCCGCTGGCGAGAAAACGCGCGCGCCAATCGATGGCGGACAAGTTATCCATGCGGCTCCTCCAGACGATAAAAGCGCCGAGCGTTGCCGGCGAACACCGCTTCCTGCACGGCTCGCCCCATGGGCGCGAGCATTGCGGCCATGCCGTCGGCAATCGTGTCGTAGGAGGCGCGCAGACCGGCAACCGGAAAGTTGCTGGCGAACATGCAGCGTTCGGGGCCGAAAATCTCCAGGGCGGTCAGGACCACCAGCCGGTTATCGTCGTAGTTCCAGGGCGAATCCTTGAGGCCGAACTCCGACAGCTTGATGTGCACGTTGGGCTGCAAGGCCAGCGCTTCCAGGCCTTTGCGCCAGCGCGTCATGCCGGCCGGGCTGCGATCCCAGGCGAAACCGGTGTGATTGAGCGCGACGCGGATCTGCGGAAACATCGCCGCCACCTCGGCCGCCTCGACCAGGTGCCACGGCGGTACCCGCAGGTCCCACGACAGATCGTGAGCGGCCAGCCGGGAAAATCCTTCCAGCCATTTCGGGTCCTGCATCGTGCCCTTGGCACCGGCAATCGATACGTCCGGTGAAGCCGAGGTCACTGGTTTCGAGCGAATGCCTTTCACCAGTGGCCGGGCGGCTTGTTCCGCAAGAATCTGCGCGCTGTCTTCGCGATCGAACCAGGCGTGGGCGACGATGGCATTCGGGAAGCCGTAGCGTGCGTTCACCTGTTCCAGCCAGCGTGTCTCGGCGACTTGCTCGTCACGCGCACGTTCGGCCTCGACATGCACGGTCCCCACCAACCGTTGTTTGGCGGTCAGGGCCAGGAACTGTTCCGGCAGGAAATCACGGCACAGGCTGTGATAGTCGCCGAGGAAAAAGTCCTCGTGGTATTCGTCCTGCAGCCACGGATAGCGACCGTTGCCGAGGTCCCACAGATGATGGTGAGCATCGACAACCGGCAGCGCATCCTCGGCGGCAAGGTTCGGCCAACCGTTGCGTTCGTGCAGCGTGATCATGACTCGACCCTTTTTCAGCGCGACGCAGAGAATTGGGAAGGGCTGAGCACGCCGTCTTCGACTTCGCCAGCGGCGGCGGCCTCGGCTTTGGCCTGCACGCGGCTGCGCAGTTTGGCGACGTTCACCACCACCCGGGTATGCGCGGCCGTGGCGACCAGCTCGACGTCATCGCGCACTTCGACGTTGAAGGTGACACTGCGACCTTCGATGCGGGTCACCGTGGCGACGATGCTGACCGACATGCCCAGCAGCGTGGCGCCGACGTGGCGGATATCCACCGCCGCGCCGACCGTGTTTTCGCCGTCATCGAGGAAGGTCAGTAGGTAATCGAGGCACGTCTGTTCTATGTCGTCGACCAAGCGTGGCGTGGCATAGATGCGCAGGTCCTCGCCGAGAAACGAGATGGTGCGTGGCTGGTCGACGATCAGTCGGCGTTCGGTGGCGGTACCGGCTTCGAGCGTGGAGAAATTCATGGGAAACCTCATGTTTGAGTGCTGACAGTCAAAAAGTGATTCAGGTGTTGGGCAGGAAACCGATGGAAATCCACGGCACGGCAATCAGCACCCCGAGCGCTACGACCAGCGCGCCGAGATACGGCCAGACCCGACGCATGGCGCCGCTGGGGTCGACCTTGGCGATGGCGCACGCGGCGTAGAAACCCACGCCAAACGGAGGAGCGAACAAGCCCAGGCCCATGGCGAAGATCGCGACCATGGCGTAATGCACGTCGTTGATGCCCATGGCCTTGGCAATCGGGAACAGCAGTGGTCCGAACAGCACGATGGCCGGGATGCCTTCCAGGAAACTGCCGAGCAGGATGAACGCCACGGCGGAGATGATCAGGAAACCCATCGCACCACCCGGCACTGTCGACATCACCTGCGCCAACTGATGGGAGAAGCCCGACTGGGTCAGCGCCCAGGCCATGGCGGTGGCGCTGCCGATGATGATCAGGATCGCGCCGGACAACGAGGCGGTGCTGACCAGAATCGGATACAGGCGCCGCCAGTCAAAGCAGCGATAGCACAGCAAACCGACGATGAAGGTGTAGGCCACGCCAATGGCGGCGACTTCGGTCGCGGTGGCGACCCCTTCAACTACGGCCGTGCGGATCACGAAGGGCAGGGCCAGCGCAGGGATCGCGAGCAACAATGAGTGACCGATTTCCTTGCCCGAGGCGCGTTTGCCGGTGGAGGTCTCGCCTTTGCGGTTCTTCCACCAGATCACGGCGGCCATGGCAATCGCTCCCACCACCGCCGGCATGAAGCCGCCGGTGAACAGTGCGGAAATCGACACGCCGGTCACCGAGCCGATGGTAATCAGCACCAGGCTCGGCGGAATGGTTTCCGACATCGCCCCGGAGGCATTGAGCATTGCCACCAGTTCGTTTTCATCCTCGCCGCGTTTCTTCATTTCCGGAAACAGCGCGGGTGCGATGGCGGCCATGTCGGCTGCCTTGGAACCGGAAATGCCGGAGATCAGGTAGATCGCGCCGATCAGCACATACGACAAACCGCCGCGCACATGACCGATCAACGAGCACAGGAAGCGAATCATCGCCCGCGCCATGCCCATGGCCTCGATCAGCGCCCCCAAAAACACGAACAGCGGGATGGCCAGCAGGATCAGGCTCGCCATGCCTTCGTCCATCCGCCCGATCACCAGGGTCAGTGGAGTGCTGGTCATGGTCGACAGATACGCCACCGTCGCCAGGCCGAACGCGACCATGATTGGCACGCCGATGACGATCATCGCCATCACGCCGATCATGAAGAAGATCACCAGGTTCCAGTTGCCCATCAACAGCATCCAGCCTTCGGCCACCCACAACAATGCGCCGAGGGACGCGAGCATCGCCACCGACACCGAGAAGTCGATCAACCGTGCGCTGGTCAGCAACCGTGCGACGCAGGTCATCAGCATCAGGCTCAGGCCGACGGCGATGGCGGACACGCGAAAGGCGTTGGGAATTTCCAGGGCGGCGGTGGTGATGATCCACTCATCGCTGACGTACTCCCAGGCCGGGGTGAACAGCAGGCCGATAAAGGTGATAACGATCACCGCGCCCAGGGTGTCGACGAAGGCGCGTTTTTCCACGGGCAGCCGCCCGATGAACGAGGTGAGGCGCATGTGCTCGCCGCGCCGCATCGCCACCACCGAGCCGAGCATCGCCAGCCACAGGAACAGCAGCGAAGCCAGTTCATCGCCCCAGACGATCGGCTGGTTGAGCACGTAGCGAGAGAACACATTGCAGAACAGCAGTGTGACTTCGATCACCACCAGCAACGCCGCGCTGCCCTCGGTCAGCCAGCGCAGGCCGGTGTCCAGCGCACGACCGAGACGAAACGTGGTTTGGCGCGGGCTGACTCCTTCAGCGGGGGACACTTCCGTCATTGGTATTTCAGTTTTCATGACCTTGTCTCCGGCTTAGGACAGTTGACCTGCGTATTGCTCAAGCAAGCTCCAGGCTTCCGGGCCGTACTTTTCCTTCCATTGGGTGTAGAAGCCCTTCGACTGCAGGTCCGTCCTGAACAATGAACGGTCGACTTTATTGAAGGTGATGCCGTGTGTGGTCAGCGAGGGTTCCAGGCTGGCGTTGAGGTCGATCACCTGTTGGCGCTGGACCAGCGCGGCGGCGTTGATCTGCCGGGAAACGATTTCCTGCACATCGGCGGGCAGTTTTGGAAAGGTCTTGCCCGAGGCGACGATCCAGAAACCGCCCCAGATGTGGTCGGTCATGGAGCAGTATTTCTGCACTTCATAGAAGCGTGCGGACTCGACCACCACCAACGGGTTTTCCTGGCCGTCGACCACTTTGGTCTGCAAGGCCGAGTAGGTTTCGTTGATGCTGATGCCGGTCGGCGAGGCGCCGAGGGCGCTGAACATCGAGGTCCATAACGGGCTGACCAACACGCGCAGCTTGAAGCCGGCGAGGTCTTGCGGGGTGTTGATCGGCCGTGTCGAACTGGTGATCTGGCGGAAGCCGTTGTTCCAGACTTTCTCCATTGGGATCAGGCCGACTTTCTCGGTTTTGGCGCGCACGTGCTCGCCCAGTTTGCCGTCCAGCGCGGCCCAGACACTGTCGTAATCCTTGAACGCGAACGGCATGCTTTCAATTGACATGGCCGGTACCAGCGTCGAGAGAATCGCACCGGGCAGCGGAATGAAATCGATCGCCCCGGCACGCACCTGGGACAGCATGTCGGTGTCGCCACCCATGGCGCCGTTGGCGTACACCTGCAAGTCCACTGCGCCGTTGGTTTCGGCCTTGATCGCGAGCGAGGCTGCTTTCATCTGGATGTTCAGCGGGTGGGTGTCGGGCAGGCTGCTGGTGTAGCGCAGTACGATGGGTTTGGTCGCGGCGAAGACGCCGGAGGGCAGCAGGTTGGCGGCGAATGCACCACCCACGGTGACGCCGGCAGACACTAGAAATGATCGGCGGCTGACAGACTCGGTCAAGATACGGCTCATGATGTTCACCTTCTTGTTTTTGTTGTAGTTGTTCTAAAAAAACAGCAGATCAATGATGCGAACGCTGTTCCCTGTGGGAGCGGGCTTGCTCGCGAAGGGGCCATCAGTCTCGATATCTGTATTGACTGAACCACCGCATTCGCGAGCAAGCCCGCTCCCACAGGTTTTTGCGTTATGCCAGGGCCACCACTGCTTGGCTCCGGATCAGCTCATCGATTTCATTCTCCGCATACCCGCTTTCCTTGAGCACTTCGCGGGTGTGTTCGCCGAGCAGCGGCGCAGGGCGGCTGGTGGTTGGCGGGGCGTTGTCCATGTCGGAGAAGTGGATCGGCAGGCCCATGCCGCGTACCCGGCCTTCGGTGGGGTGTTCGGTCTCGACGACCATGCCGCGAGCCTTGGTTTGTGGATGGGCGAGGGCGGCGGCGATGTCGAGGACCGGCCCGGCAGGCAGGCCGAGGCCGTCGAACAACACCATCCATTCATCCGTGGTGCGCGCGACCAGGACTTCGTTGAGAATTTCCACCAGGGCCAGACGATGCTCCATGCGCAACGCGTTGCTGGCGAAGCGCGGATCGGCCTTGAGTTGCGGCAATGCCAGCGCTTCGACCAGCCGTTCGTAGTTGGCCTGGTTGGCGGCGCCGATGTTGATCCAGCCGTCCGCCGTGCGGAACACCTGGTACGGCGCGCTGGTGGAGTTGGCCGAGCCCATTTTCGGCAGGATGGTGCCATCGGCGAAATACGCCGCTGCCGGCCAGTACATCTGTTGCAGGCCGGCTTCGAACAGCGACGTGTCGACCATCTGCCCGAGCCCGGTTTTCTGTTTGGCGGCATAGGCGGCGCAGATGCCGAGGGCGGCAAGGATGCCGGAGTTGATGTCGGCCACCGGCGAGCCGGCCTTGACCGGCTCACGCCCGGCTTCACCGGTCATGCTCATCATGCCGCTCATGCCCTGGGCGATCAGGTCGAAACCGCCTTTCTCGCCGAACGGCCCGCTGCGCCCGTAACCGGAAATCGCGCAGTAGATCAGGCCAGGGTTGAGGGTTTTCAGGGTGTCGTACCCCAGGCCGAATTTCTCCATGGTGCCGGCACGGTAGTTTTCCGTGACCACGTCGGCGTCCATCAGCAGGCGGCGCAGTACGTCGCGTCCGCCCTCGGTTTTCAGGTTCAGGCCGATGCCGCGCTTGTTGCGGTTGACCACCATGAACGAAGCGGATTCGCCGCTGGCCATGATCGGCGAGAAGCGGCGCGAATCATCACCGTCCGGGACTTTCTCGACCTTCACCACGTCAGCGCCCATGTCGGCCAGCATCATGCCGCACACCGGGCCGGACATGATGTGAGCCAGTTCTACCACGCGCATTCCTGTCAGCGGTCCCATGTTATTTACCCTCGAATTGTGGTTTGGCCTTCGCGATGAACGCGTTCAGGCCAGTCTGAAAATCGTCGGTGTCGTAGCAGGAGTAACTGCTGTCGATCTGTTCGACGGTGGGGGCAACGCCCGCTTCCAGTTGTCGCGCTGCCTGGCGATGCCAGCGAGCAACGAGGGGCGCGCCTTGGGTGATGCGTTTGGCGGTGGCGAGGGTCTCTGACTCGACCTCGGCATCGGGCACGACGCGGGTCACGATGT
Organism: Pseudomonas sp. NFX71; assembly: GCF_048079215.1. Taxonomy (NCBI): domain Bacteria; kingdom Pseudomonadati; phylum Pseudomonadota; class Gammaproteobacteria; order Pseudomonadales; family Pseudomonadaceae; genus Pseudomonas; species Pseudomonas sp. NFX71. Next base: position 4,723,106 of record NZ_CP182230.1, read on the forward strand.
TTTTCACGTAGGCGTCGTGGGCGTCGAGAATGCGGCCTTCCAGAAGAATTTCCAGGGTCGTCGAGCGTCCGGCGAGGGCTACCAGCCCGGCCATTTCGTCATAGGACATGACCAGCCCGAGCTTGCCGACTGGCGCACCGAAGCGGCTGGATGTGCCACAGATACGCAGGTCACAGAGCGCGGCGATTTCCAGGCCGCCACCGACGCACACGCCATGGATCATCGCGATCACCGGGTGCGGGCAATCGACAACCGCGCGCATCGCCTTCGAGGTGACATCGGCATAGACCCTGGCTTGCGCCTGGTTGGCGCGCACGGCCGGAAACTCGCCGACATCGGCGCCAGCGGCAAAGGCCTGTTCGCCGGCACCGCGCAACACCACGCAGCGCACGCTGAGGTCGGCGGACAATTCGGTCATGACGTCACCCAGGTCCTGCCACATGGACAGGGTCAGGGCGTTCATTTTTCCCGGATGACTGAGGGTGACGATGGCAATGGCGTCTTGCCGTTCGATAAGGACGGTGGGCTTCATGATTGTTCCGCTGGCGTTGGCTTGGCCGACGACGCGGATGCCTCCTGATTTATTGTTGTTGGATAGCGGCTGCTTACAGCGATTGTTCGAGCATCGACAGGTAGTCTGCAGACGAGGCTTCGCGCGGGTTCGTCTTGTGGCTGTGATCGTGCAACGCGCCCTCGACGATGCCGGCAAACAGGCTCGGATCGACGCCGATCTCGCTCAGGCGGGTGGGCAGGCCCAGGCGTCGGGTCATGTCTTCGATGGCCGCACCGATGTTCGCGCCGGCTTCAAGGCCCATCGCGTGGCGCAGACGTTCGAGTTTGCGCTCGTCACGGACGGTCGGAGCATTGGCATTGAAGTGCACGACCACCGGTAAAAAAATCGCGTTCAACGTGCCGTGGTGGAGTTTCGGGTTGATGCCGCCCAGGGCGTGGGAGAGGCTGTGCACGCAGCCCAGACCTTTTTGAAAGGCGAGTGCGCCCTGCATCGAAGCGCTCATCATGTTCATCCGCGCTTCACGATCGCCAGGCTCGGCGGTGGCACGTTCGATGTGTTCCCAGGCGCGCCACAGGCCGTCGAGGGCGATGCCGTCGGCGGCGGGGTTGAAGGCCGGCGCCATGAAGGTTTCGATGCAGTGGGCGATCGCGTCCATGCCGGTGGCGGCGGTGAGCATGGGCGGCAGGCCCAGGGTCAGTTCCGGATCGCAGATGGCCACGCGAGGCACCACGTAAGGCGAGATGACGCCGACTTTGCGACCATCGTCGAGGATCAGGATGGCGCCTCGTCCGACTTCACTGCCGGTGCCCGCCGTGGTCGGAATCGCGATCAGCGGCGCGGTGGCCGACGTGATGCGGTCCAGCCCGCCTTCGATCACCGCAAAGCTGTGCAGAGGACCGTCGTGGGTGGCGCAGACCGCGACGCCCTTGGCCAGATCGATCGAGGAACCGCCGCCCACCGCGATGATGCCGTTGCACTCGCCGAGGTGGTAATGCGCCACGGCTTCACGCACGGCGTGTTCGTTCGGGTTGGGCGGGGTGGCGTCGAAAATCGCCGGAGTGAGGCCGCCGAGGGCAGCGATGACTTTGTCGACGATGCCGGCATTGCGCACGCCGACGTCGGTGACGATCAGCGGCCGGGTGATGCCGGCGCGCTCGGCTTCGGCCGCCAGGTGCTGGAGGCTGTCATAGCCGAACTGGATTTTGGTGACGTAATTGATGAGTGACATGATTCACCACAAGTTATACAGGATTGTTATTGTTGCAACCGGTCTTGGGCAGGAGGGCGTTAGCGCTCTGGTCAAACCCGTTGCATTGCCTGGTTGTGGGGTGGACTATAGGGCCGTCGTGGCCAGCCTCGATACTGACAACTTTCGATACCTCTATAACTTTTAGTTAACCCTGATGACGCCCTCACTGAACTCGATCATGTCCCGCCTGCACATCAAGCAGCTTCGTTTGCTGATCGCCCTGGACGAGCACGGCTCCTTGCTGGGCGCGGCCAAGCAGGTCGCGCTGACCCAGCCCGGCGCGAGCAAGGCACTGCAGGAAATTGAAACCACCTTTGGCACGTCCTTGTTCACCCGCACTAACCGCGGGCTTGAACCGAACGATGCCGGACGCTCGGTCATCCGGTACGCGCGGTTGATCCAGACCGACCTCGCGCACCTGCGCGAAGAGATCATCGGCATCATGAGCGGCGAGGGCGGGCGCGTGTCGGTCGGCACCATCATGGGCGCCGTTCCGCTGCTGACCACGGCGATCAGCCGGGTGATAGCCGACCACCCGAAGCTGTCCATCGAGATCGTCGAGGACACCAGCGCCGCGCTGCTCAGCCAGCTCGACGCCGGACGCCTGGACCTGGCGATCTGCCGTACTACCATCAGCACCACTCCCTACTTGTACGAGAGCTCGACCTTCGTCGAGGAAACCCTCGCGGTGATCGCCAGCACCCAACATCCGTTCGCCTATGCCCGGCAGCTATCGCTGAAGGACCTGGTGGATTACCGCTGGGTCGTCTATCGCGCCAACATGCCGATGCGGTTATTGCTGGAGCGGGAATTTCACGAGGCCGACCTGCGTTTTCCAGTGCACCTGCTGGAAACCACCTCGGCCTTCGCCACCTTGTCGCTGCTTCAGGAAAACCCGACCCTTGTCGCGCTGGTGTCGACCGACGTGGCGAAGTTCTGCTCCGGCTACGGCTTCACCACCACGCTGCCGCTGCCTATCACCTCGCGCAGCGAACCCTATGAACTGGTATCGCGCAAAGGCGTGCCGGACTCGCCGGCGGCCAGGCTGTTGCGCGAGGCGTTGTTGAATCCCGCGTAGAACCGTAATGCTGTTCACACCCAGAGAGTCTTGAACCAGAGAAACCTGTGGCGAGGGAGCTTGCTCCCGCTTGAGTGCGTAGCACTCACAAAAATCGCATTGGTTGTCAGCTTTTTGGGGCCGCTACGCAGCCCGGCGCGAGCAAGCTCGCTCGCCACAAGTGACCAGCATTAGCCTGGAACCAGTGGTTGGGATAGTGCCCGGCATTGAGGGCGTGCATTCGTGCGATTCAGGCAAAATTGATTTGTGACTGGCGCGGTGTTTGTGACGGATCAACGCCGCGATACTCGACGGGATTTTGCCTTCCCCTAAATTGGCCCACGGATGGCCATTGCGAGGTTCGAACCATGACTGTTTCCCGCCGACTGGCGCTCTTGATGACCGCTGCCGCGTTGCTCACCGCGTGTGGTGAATCGTCCAAACTGCCGCCCCAGGCCAGCGTCGGCCCCTCGCCGCAGTTGCCTGAACCCACCACTTCGTTGATCCCCACGTTGAAGGTGTCCAAGGCAGTCGGCTGGTCGGGCAGTGACATGCCCAAGGCGCCTGCCGGATTCAAGGTGACCGCGCTGGCGGACGATCTCGACCATCCGCGCTGGATCTACCTGCTGCCCAACGGCGATGTGCTGGTCGCCGAAAGCAATCACCCGCCGATGCCCGAAGGCGCCACGGACGGCGGCAGCGGGCCGCTGGCCTGGGCGAAGCGCACGGCGATGGGCATTGTGATGGGACGGGTCGGCGCCGATGTGCCCAGCGCCAATCGCATCACCTTATTGCGCGATGCCGATGGCGACGGTCACGCTGAAACCCGCACGGTGTTCATGAGCGGGCTGACTTCGCCATTCGGCATGGCGTTGGTGGGGGACGAGCTGTTCATTGCCAACGCCGATGCCGTGGTCAAGGTGCCTTACATCACGGGGCAAACCGAAATCAGCGCGACGCCGGTAAAAGTCACCGACTTGCCCGCTGGCATCAACCACCACTGGACCAAAAACGTCCTCGCCAATCCCGAGGGCACCAAGCTTTACGTCACCGTCGGCTCCAACAGCAACGTCGGTGAAAACGGCCTTGAGGCCGAAGAAGGTCGTGCGGCGATTTGGGAAGTCGACGTTAAAAGCGCAGAAAAGCGCCTGTTCGCCAGCGGTCTGCGCAACCCCAACGGCCTGGCCTGGAAGCCGGGCTCGAACGAGTTGTGGACCGTGGTCAACGAGCGTGACGAAATCGGCAGCGACCTGGTGCCGGATTACCTGACCTCGGTGAAAGACGGGGCGTTCTACGGCTGGCCGTGGAGTTACTACGGCAACCACGTCGACACCCGTGTAGAGCCGCCGCGCCCGGACAAGGTGGCTCAGGCCATCTCCCCGGATTACGCGCTGGGCACCCACGTCGCACCGCTGGGCCTCGCGTTCTCCGACGCCCGCGCAATGCCGGCCGGTTTCGCCAACGGTGTGTTTATCGGCGAACACGGCTCGTGGAACCGCAATCCGCAGGCGGGCTATAAAGTGGTGTTCATCCCGTTCAGCGACGGCAAGCCGTCAGGCGTGCCGGTGGATTTTCTCACCGGTTTCCTCAATGCCGATGGCGAAGCGCAAGGGCGTCCTGTGGGGGTAGCGCTTGATCAGGGTGGTGCGTTGCTGGTGGCCGATGATGTCGGTAACAAGGTGTGGCGTGTGGTGGCGGCCAAACAGGGGCAATGAAAACCTGGGCTTGACTCAGTGTTGCAAAACTCACGCAGATGATAGAAGGCGCGCGCCGCGAGGTACGCGCCTTTTTTTTGTTCGACGAGGGCATCTTGTGGATTTTGTGCACTGGCCGGTCCGTGACGTTCTAAAAGAAGTTTGATCTATCCACGAGGGAGAAAAATCGAGGAACGAGGCATTTACGAGAAAGGTGTAGGACGTCTCCGAGACGCATAAACCGGGTTTTTCTTCGCTTAAGGCTCGCCTATAGTTCGCCCGTCGCCGACGAATCGGTGATCGACTTTAGCCGGTCGTATCAGATGATGCACAAGCGCCCGTATAATCGCGGCGTTTTTTGCTGCCTAGAATCTACATGTCTATGGTGGCTGTGCGTGGGACACCTTCGGGTGTGCCGGGTTCATCTGTCCGGTCGGCTAACCCGCGCATAGCTACCACCCAAATTCGTTTAGCCGCGAAAGGGTGGGAGCTTCACTTATCAGATGAGATTCACGCCATGCCTAAATTCCACCCGCTCCAAGGCAACTTCAGCGTCGGCCCGACGCTGTACATCGACACCGAAGCCCGCGCTTCCGATCTTCTTGAAACCGCCGTCCACCGACTAAAAGCTGCGCGTAATCTGCTCAACAGTGTTTCCTGCCTTTGCGTCAGAGAAGCCGAGGGTCATGACCTGGAACATTTCGCCAACGCCGCACACATGCTCGTCCAGGACGGCTGTGATGCCTTGGATGTGCTGGGCTGGACGCTGGAAAAAACTGCACGCTGAGAACGAGAAAGCCGCGATATTCGCGGCTTTTTTGTGCGTCAAAGTGGCCTGCTCAAACCCCGTTCCTGGTGTTTTGCGGCCCATGAGACTGCTGGGTTGCATCCGTCACTTCCGCGGTCTTGTCCTGAGTCTCGTGCACCGCCTGGATGATGACCTTGGCCACGTCGGCCGGACGCGACTGCTGCGGCACATGACTGGCCTGGACTTCGGTGACCTGCGCTTTCAATTTCTTGGCAAACGCACGCTGCAGATCCGGTTGGATCATGCGGTCGTCGCGAGCAACGACGTACCAGGTCGGTTTGCCTTTCCAGGCAGCGACGCTGGTTTTGTCGTCGAATGCCGAGGCACGAATCGGTCCCTGCGTGGCGGCCATGACGGCGGTCTGTGCGGCGGGAAGATCCTGGGCGAAGCCGGTGGCCATGCCTTGGGGGGTCATGTAGAGAAAGCCGTTTTTATCAGCGGCGATGTCTTTCACGCCGGGCGGCGCCGGGAAGTCTTTGCCCAGATCCTTACTGGCCTGGCCCGCATCCGGGGCGAACGCAGCGACGTACACCAGGCCACGGACTTTCTGGTCAGTACCGGCCTGACTGATGACTGTACCGCCCCAGGAGTGCCCGACCAGCACAACGCCGTTGTCCTGATTGTTCAACACGCGCTGCGTGGCCGCAACGTCATCGGCCAGGGAAGTCAGCGGGTTTTGCACCACGGTAACCTTGATGCCTTCGGCCTGTAGCAGCGGAACAACCTTGCCCCAGTCGGAGCCGTCGGCGAAAGCACCGTGTACGATCACCACCGACGGTTGCGGGGCGGCGGCCTGGCTGCCGACGGCGAACAATGAAGTGGTCATGGCGAGTGCGAGAGCGATAGCCTTGGGTTTGAACATGGTTGGAACTCCTGTGGTTGGTGTGACGCAGTTTCAGGAATACGGGGGCGGTCCGGTATCGGTCGTTTATCCGAGGCAGGCCAAACATCATTCGAAGAAAGGGGAGAGTCATGCGCGAGAGTGACGGCATCGAGCTGGAGAGTGCGATCCTGGCGTTGTCCATGGTCGGCGATTTGAGTATGGGCCAGCCCTTCGACCAGTCACGCCGTACGGCTCGCCTGGTGCAGTTGCTCGCGCAGTCGTGCCACGGTGCCGGTGAACACACTGAGGTCGCACGGCAAGTGGCCTTGCTGCGTTGGTCGGGGTGTACGGCCAATGCCGAGGGTTTTACCCGTTTGCTGGGCGATGACGTCGAAGGCCGCAACGCCATGCTCAGCCAGACACTGGGCGCGGCAGGCCTGCGCGCGATGCGCAAATCGGCGCCGTTGGCCGTGGTGCATTGCGAGGTGTCGGGCGATATCGCACACACGCTGGGCCTGAGCGCACCGGTCGAACATGGGCTGCGACATGTGTTCGAGCAGTTCGACGGTGAAGGCAAACCCTTTGGCTTGCGCCATCCCGAGGTGCCTGAGGTGGTCTATCAAGTGTTGCTGGCCGGTGATCTGGAAATCCTCTCCCGGGTTCACGGACTGGAGGCGGCACTGGAGTGGATCGCGACCAAGGGCGATCGTCGCTACCCGGCATCGCTGGCGGCAGAACTTGCGCTCAATGCCAAAGACTGGCTGGAATCGTTGCGCGTGCCGCAAGACGTTCGTTCGCAACCGCATCGAAGCGAGGGGCAGGTTGCGCTGAGGCTGGTCGGGGATGTGATCGACCTCAAGCTGCCTTGGTTGGCGGGCTACTCACGCCGGTCGGCCGAACTGGTCAGGGAGGCCGCGAGGTTGTGGGGCTTGTCGGACCAGTCGGCTGACCAGGCCGCGAAAGCCGCGCTGATTCATGGCGTCGGCCGGGCGGCGGTGCCCAACCGAATCTGGAACACGCCGGGCGTATTGCTGGACGGTGATCTCGAACAGGTCCGGCTGGTGCCTTACTGGACGTCGCGCACTTGCGGCCAGATTCCCGAACTGACGGCGCCGGGTCGGCTGGCGGCGAATGCCTATGAACGACTGGATGGCAGTGGCTACTTCCGTGGCCTTGAGGGCGATGCCTTGCCCGCCGAACAGCGTTTGCTGGCGGCCACGCTGGTCTGGCAGGCATTACGTGGCGACCGGCCGTGGCGTGCGGCCTTCAGCGACAGTGACGCCGAGCGTCTCTTGCTCGACGAAGCCGCGCGGGGGCGTTTCGACCCCCAGGCCTGTCAGGCGGTCATCGCGGCGGCTCGCGGCGAGAGCGTCGTCGCACCCAGGGGAAATGCCAGCCTGCTGAGCGACCGCGAGACGCAAATCCTGCAACGCATCAGCATGGGCGGCAGCAACAAGGAGGTGGCGCGCCAGCTCGGCATCAGCCCGAGCACGGTGCGCACCCATGTCGAGAGTGTGTTCCGCAAATTGCAGTGCACGACCCGTGCGGCCGCGACACTGAAGGCGCTGACGCTCGGATTGATATGACCCTCAAATGGGGATGTGTGTGGTCGACAACACCTGGCGCAACCCCATGAAAGAGCGAATCTGCCGAACCCCCGGCAGGTAAAGCAACTGCTCGGCGTGCAGCCGGTTGAAGCTGTTGCTGTCCTTGGTGCGGATCAACATGAAGTAGTCGAATTCCCCCGTCACCACATGGCACTCCATACACCCGGACACTTTCTGTGCCGCGGCTTCGAAGGCGGCGAAGGATTCCGGCGTCGAGCGGTCCAGCACCACGCCGATCAACACCACCATCCCCGCATCCAGCGCGTCGTTGTCCAGCAGCGCGACAATGCCCTTGATCAGGCCCGCCTGCTTGAGGCGTTCGACTCGCCGCAGGCAGGCCGGCGCGCTCAGTTTTACCTTCTCGGCGAGCGCCACATTGGAGATGGAGGCGTCTCGCTGCAGGGTCTTGAGAATGGCGCGGTCGGTCCGGTCCAGCGTGAGCGGCTCCGCACCTGGAGTGCCGGGTTTCTTGTGATTATTTGTTGCGCTCATGGTCATTTATGCACAATAAAAGTCTGTTTTAAGTAATAACTGCTGATTTATGTTTCTTTAATGGATTGAAACTTGCAACACATTTTTTTCGCTTTGTTCTTAATATTGAACTCATCGAAGTCGCCTGAAACAGCCTGGAAATGCCGTTTTTTTGTCTTTCGGTCTGGCGCTTGGATATCCAATAATCAAGGAGCAAAGTCATGAACCTGAATCGCTTCAAACGTTATCCGCTGACCTTCGGTCCTTCTCCCATCACGCCCTTGAAACGCCTCAGCGAACACCTGGGCGGCAAGGTCGAGCTGTATGCCAAACGTGAAGACTGCAACAGTGGCCTGGCCTTTGGCGGCAACAAGACGCGCAAGCTCGAATACCTGATTCCCGAAGCGATCGAACAGGGCTGCGACACCCTGGTGTCCATCGGTGGTATCCAGTCGAACCAGACCCGTCAGGTCGCGGCCGTCGCTGCCCACCTGGGCATGAAGTGTGTGCTGGTCCAGGAAAACTGGGTGAACTACTCCGACGCCGTGTATGACCGGGTCGGCAATATCGAAATGTCTCGCATCATGGGCGCCGACGTACGACTGGACGCCGCCGGGTTCGACATCGGCATTCGGCCCAGCTGGGAGAAGGCCATGAGCGACGTGGTGGAGCGGGGCGGCAAGCCGTTCCCGATTCCGGCGGGTTGTTCCGAGCACCCTTATGGCGGCCTCGGCTTCGTCGGTTTCGCCGAGGAAGTCCGGCAGCAGGAACAGGCACTGGGCTTCAAATTCGACTACATCGTCGTGTGCTCCGTGACCGGCAGTACCCAGGCGGGCATGGTTGTCGGTTTCGCCGCCGACGGCCGTTCGAAAAATGTCATTGGCATCGACGCCTCGGCCAAACCAGAAAAGACCAGGGCGCAGATCCTGCGTATCGCCCGGCACACCGCCGAACTGGTGGAGCTGGGTCGCGAAATCACCGAAGAGGATGTGGTGCTCGACACGCGCTTCGCCTATCCGGAATACGGTTTGCCGAACGATGGCACGCTGGAAGCCATTCGTCTGTGCGGGCGTCTTGAAGGCGTGCTGACTGACCCGGTGTATGAGGGCAAATCCATGCACGGGATGATTGAAATGGTCCGCCGTGGCGAATTTCCCGAAGGTTCGAAAGTGCTGTACGCGCACCTGGGCGGGGTACCGGCGCTGAATGCCTACAGTTTCCTGTTCCGCAACGGCTGAAAAAACTGTGGGAAGGGACCGTTCAACCGCTGGGAGTAACGCCATGCATGCGACATCGCAATCCGCAGTCTGGATCAAGGAACCGTCGGCGGAGGCCGGGGTGGTCATCGTCACCAGCGCCGCTTTGCCCAAATACATGATCGACAAGCTGCACATGGCGATCGATGACTGGGATCAGGTGGCTTATCTGGCCGTCAAGCAATCCCGGGAATTGATGCTCGACTGGTTGCGGGTCGGGTTCAACCCCGAACAGTCGCCGCGGGTCGACGCGTGTGACGCCAGTCAATTGCTGCGCTACGTTTCCAAAGGCAGCTTTTTACTGGACGTCGAAGTCGGCGCGGCCCCTGGCCTGGCCTGGCTGGGCTCTGTCTGTGGTCACCCGTTGCGCGTCGTCGAACTGGGAGAAGTAGCGTCCTCCAGCGCGGCGATGGACCGACAGGTGGAAGCGGTTCTATCGGCCACCCGGAGCCTGGCGAAAAGCGTGCTGCAGGAACGCTGCGGCATTTAGCAATCAGCCACCCCCAAACAAGAAAGGCGAAGCCTATGAGCCAAACTGCCGACTGTCGCAAAGCCATGAAATGGATGCGCGAGCCTTCAAGTTGCACGCGTATTGTCGTCATCGCGTCCGGACTTGAAAGCGATCATATTGACTTGATCCACCAGGGCTTCAGCTGTTTTGACAATGTTGCGATGATCCATGTCGAGACGGCGAATGTCGTCTCGGCGGAGCGTTCCATCCTCGAGGCGATGGAGCACGTCAAAAGCCTCGCCCGAGCCAGCCATTCGCGCCACCTTGAAGTGTTTCCCGACACCTGCAGGAGTTGCCCATGAACCCGTCCGACATTCATGCCCAATTGCCGGGCCAGACCGCTGAAGATGCCCAGGAAATCGCTGAATGGCGGGATGCCTTGCTCTCGGTCATCGCCCATGGCGGTGCCGGGCAAGCCGCGCAGATCATGGACATGCTGGTGGCGCTGGCCAGCACTGCCGAGATGAACTGGCGGCCGCGCCATGGCACGCCCTACATCAATACCATCAGCGTTGAGCAGCAGCCGGTGTTTCCGGGCGATCTGGCGATGGAAGAACGCCTGGCCTCGATCATGCGCTGGAATGCGCTGGTCATGGTGGCCCGGGCCAACCAGGCCTATGGGGAACTCGGTGGTCACATCGCCAGTTATGCCAGCGCTGCGGACTTGTTCGAGGTGGGCTTCAACCACTTCTTCAAGGCGCGTACCGAAAGCAGCGGCGGAGATCTGGTGTTTTATCAGCCGCACTCCGCGCCGGGCGTTTATGCACGGGCCTTTCTGGAAGGTCGCCTCGAGGAAAAGGACCTGCAGCATTATCGACAAGAGATCGGCGCGCGCGCCCAGGGTGCCCGAGGCCTCTCGAGTTACCCGCACCCGTGGTTGATGCCGGACTTCTGGCAGTTCCCGACCGGCTCGATGGGCATCGGCCCGATCAGCTCGATCTACCAGGCGCGCTTCATGCGATACCTGGAGCACCGCGGCTTGCAAGACACCGCCGGGCGCACCGTCTGGGGCGTGTTTGGCGACGGTGAAATGGATGAGCCGGAAAGCATGTCGGCCCTGACGCTGGCGGCGCGTGAAGGGCTGGATAATCTAGTGTGGGTGGTCAACTGCAACCTTCAGCGGCTGGACGGTCCGGTGCGGGGCAACGGTCGCATCATCGATGAATTGGAGGCGCTGTTCGGTGGGGCCGGCTGGAACGTCATCAAACTGGTCTGGGGTTCCGACTGGGACGGCCTGTTTGCCCGGGATCACGACGGCGCGCTGGTCAAGGCCTTGTCCGCCACGGTCGACGGCCAGTTCCAGACCTTTGCCGCCAAAGACGGGCGCTTCAACCGCGATCAGTTCTTTGGCCAGAATGAAGCCCTGACGCATCTCGCCCAGGGCCTGACCGATGAACAGATCGACCGCCTCAAGCGCGGTGGCCACGACGTGGTGAAGATTTTTGCCGCCTACCACAGCGCGATGCGTGAGGGCAGAAAGCCCACGGTGATTCTGGCGCAGACCAAGAAAGGCTTCGGCATGGGCGACGCCGGGCAGGGCAAGATGACCGTTCACCAGCAGAAGAAACTCGACAAGGAGGCCTTGATCGCCTTCCGTAACCGTTTCAATTTGCCGCTGACCGATGAACAGGCCACCTCGCTGAGCTTCTTCAAGCCCGCCGACGACAGCGCCGAAATGCGTTACCTGCATGAACGTCGCCGAGCCTTGGGCGGGTACATGCCGTCGCGACCGACAACGTCGGCGTCATTGGCGGTGCCCGATATCAACAACTACGCCGGGTTCGCCATTGCCGCGGAAGGCAAGGAAATGTCCACCACCATGGCGTTTGTGCGGATGCTCAGCGGATTGCTCCGGGACAAGCAACTGGGGCCGCGCATCGTGCCGATCGTGGCGGATGAGGCGCGCACGTTCGGCATGGCCAGCCTGTTCAAACAGATCGGCATCTACTCCAGCGTGGGCCAGCGTTACGAACCGGAGGACATCGGTTCGATCCTGAGTTATCGGGAAGCCCTGGATGGCCAGATTCTCGAAGAAGGCATCAGTGAAGCTGGCGCGATCAGTTCCTGGGTCGCCGCGGCGACCAGCTATTCGGTGCATGGCCTGCCCATGCTGCCGTTCTACATTTACTACTCGATGTTCGGCTTCCAGCGCGTCGGCGACCTGATCTGGGCGGCGGCTGACCAACGGGCACGCGGGTTCCTGCTTGGCGCCACGGCGGGCCGCACCACGCTGGGCGGCGAAGGCCTGCAGCACCAGGACGGTAACAGCCACCTGATGGCAGCGATGGTGCCCAACTGCCGTGCCTACGATCCGGCGTTCGCCGGTGAGTGTGCGGTGATCCTCGATCACGGCATGCGCCAGATGCTGGAGCGCCAGGTCGATGAGTTCTATTACGTCACGCTGATGAACGAAAACTACCCGCAGCCCAACCTTCCCGACGGTGTCGAACAGGCGATTATCAAAGGCATGTACCTGTTCGCCCGACACGAAGTCGAGGATGCACGCGGCAGCGTCCAGTTGCTGGGTTCCGGCGCAATCCTGCTTGAAGTGATCGCGGCGGCCGAGTTGCTGGCCAGCGACTGGAACATCGACAGTGAAGTGTGGAGCGTCACCAGCTTCACCGAACTGGCCCGCGAGGCCCGCGAAGTGGAACGCTGGAATCGCCTGCATCCCGGACAACCGGCGCGGCGCAGCCACGTTCAGGAATCGCTCAACGACGCGGCGCCGATCATTGCCTGTACCGATTACGTGCGCGCCTTGCCCCAACTGATCGCCAGTTATGTGCCGGCGCGTTACACGGTGCTTGGCACCGACGGATTTGGCCGCAGTGATACCCGTGGCAGGCTGCGCTCGTTTTTTGAAGTGGACCGCCATCAGATCGCCTTGAGCGCCCTGACGTCACTGGTTCAGGAAGGACTCCTCGATGTCGGCGTGTGCGCCGAAGCGATTGCGCGCTACGCGATTGATGTGGACGCCATCGCGCCTTGGGAAGCTTGAAGCCGGGCTTCAGGTCGAGTCGAATTATCAGGAAATGGTCATGAAGAATGTGCATGAAGTGCGAATGCCCGACATTGGCGATGCCAAAGATGTCGGTGTCATAGAAATACCGGTCAAGGTGGGCGATGCGGTGGTCGAAGGGCAGACCCTGAGCATCGTCGAGACCGACAAGGCGTCCATGGAAATTCCATCGCCGCAGACGGGTGTGTTGCAATCGTTGGTGGTCAGGCTGGATGACAAAGTCAGCGAGGGATCGCCGATTGCCTTTATCGAAAATGAAGGGCGATTGGCGACGTCTGCGCCCAGCATAGAGCCCGTTGCAACGGTCGCGGCGCCTCTGTCGGTGGCTGCGCCAGCGTTGCTCATCGAAGCGTTTGATCCGCCAACGGACTTGCCGCTGGCATCGCCGTCGGTTCGCAAGTTCTCTCGTGAGTTGGGTGTTTCGCTCAAGGCCATTCAGGGCACGGGTCTACGTCGTCGCATCACCAAAGCCGACGTGTCGGCCCATGTGAAAGGCGTACTGACAGTAACTGAAACCGGTGTTCAGCCATTAGGCGGATTGCTGCCCTGGCCGGTGGTGGATTTTGCCAAGTACGGGCCGGTGGAAACCCGGACACTGTCGAGAATCCGCAAAATCAGCGGGGCGAACCTGCATCGCAATTGGCTCATGATTCCCCACGTGACCAATCATGACGACGCCGATATCACGCAGCTCGAACAATTCCGCGTGCAGGTGAACAAGGAAAAGGCCGGCAGCGGGGTCAAGTTGACGTTGCTGGCGTTGTTGATGAAAGCCTGTGCCGGCGCGTTGAAAAAATTCCCGGAGTTCAATGCCAGTCTCAAAGGCGACGACCTGGTGTTAAAGCGCTATTGCCACATCGGTTTCGCCGCCGATACGCCTGAAGGGTTGGTCGTCCCCGTCATCAAGGACGTCGATCAGAAAGGCGTGCTGGCGATTGCCCGGGAAATGTCGGTGCTGGCTGAAAAGGCGCGGGGGGGCAAATTGAGCGTTGCCGAGATGAGTGGCGGTTGCTTTTCGATCTCGTCGTTGGGCGGTATTGGCGGGACGTATTTCACGCCAATCATCAATGCGCCGGAAGTCGCAATTCTCGGGGTGGGCAAAAGCACGGAACGACTCGCGCTGGAGGGCGGGCAGGTTGTCGCGCGCAATATTCTGCCGTTGAGCCTGAGTTGGGACCATCGAGTGATCGATGGCGCGGCGGCGGGGCGTTTCAACGCGTATCTGAGCAGTGTGCTGGCGGATTACCGCCGGTTGGTTCTGTGACCCGGTTGCCGGTTTACCGGGTTCGTTCAGTCACTTAACTGACAACTTCCCCGGTCGCGGACACAATTCAGATACATAAGTGCGGTTTCATGGGACCGTCCAACCCTCAAAGAGGCTTTTGCCATGTTCCGCAAACTGCAGCTTGCCGCCAGGTTCCTCAGCCAGAGCACGCGCCTGATGGTGGGCGTTCCGGATTATGACAACTACGTCGCGCAGATGAAGCGCAATCATCCGGACGAATCGGTCATGAGCTATTCAGCTTTTTTTCGTGAACGTCAGGAAGCACGCTACGGCAAACGCAGTTGCACGACGCGGTGCTGCTGAACGCCGGTTGATCGGTGGTCACCGAAAGGCCTCGTCCTCTCTGAGAGGGCGAGGCTTTTTGCGTTTCATGGTTAGCAAACTGTCCGCATGCAGCCACTTTAATTCGGAGCCTGCAATCAGTAATGTGTCACACCGACATTTGGATGGAGCCGAATCATGCCCCTCACTCACCGCCCTGTACGCGCGGAAGATGTTCTGGCGATCTGCAATTTCCCGCAAACCCCTGAAGAACTGTTTTTCATGTTTCCGAAGGGGCAGTACCCGCTGACGGACGCCCAATTACTTGCATCGATTGCCCAACGTTCTGACTCAACGGTGGTTGAAGAGGATGGCTCTGTGATTGGTTTTGCGAACTTTTACAGGTTTGAGCGAGAAGGCGTGTGCGCGATCGGCAATGTGATCGTGGCACCCAGGGCCCGGGGAAAGGGCGTGGCGAAATTTCTGGTGGAGACGATGGTGGGGCTGGCGATCGATCGTCACCAGGCCAGTGAAGTGCAGATTTCATGCTTCAACGAAAACACGGCGGGACTGCTGCTGTATCCGCAGCTCGGATTTATGCCGTTCGGTATTGAGGAACGGCTCTCGCCGGATGGTCGTCGGGTCGCACTGTTGAACATGCGGTTGCTGACCCACGCCTGACCCTCGGACATCCCCTTACAAGCGCAAACAATCCCGCCCCGTGCTCATCCTGTCGCGTGACTAGACTAACCAAGGTTATCGAACGACAGGAGCGACAACCGTGGCGCTACTCCTATGGACTCATTGATCACAGCTGCCGCGCGGGCACTGGCGGCGGGCGACCCGCTCGGAGCGCTGGACCGGGTGGCGTTGCGTGACGATGCGCCCGCGCTCGCGTTGCGCGGTATCGCCATGGCGCAACTCGGCGATCTGGTTCGGGCGAAAGCGCTGGTGAAAAGCGCCGCACGTGCATTCGGGCCGAAAGAGGCATTGGCGCGGGCGCGGTGCGTGGTGGCCGAGGCCGAGATTGCGCTGGCTTCGCGCGACCTGGGCTGGCCAGTGAAGGCGCTCGAAGCCGCACGGGTGACGCTGGAGGCGCACGGGGATCGAGTGAACGCCGCTCACGCGCGGTATCTGCAGATTCGGCGACTGTTGCTGATAGGGCGCCTCGACGAGGCTGACGCTCTGCTCGCTGCGCTGGACCCTGCAACGCTGCCACCGGTTTTGCGCGCCGCCCATGAATTGGTGGCGGCGGGTATTGCGATCCGTCGCCTGCAATCGCAAACGGCCCGGCATGCCCTGACGAGGGCCGAGCATGCCGCGCGCGAGGCGGGTATCCCGGCGCTCACTGCCGAGGTCGAAAACGCCTTTCTCGTCCTGAATTCCCCGACAGCGCGTCTGATCGCCCATGGCGAAGAGCGACCGTTGTTACTGGATGAAGTTGAAGCGGTGCTCGGGTCGACCGCGTTGGTGGTGGACGCCTGCCGTTATGCCGTGCGCGGCGCCGGCATGTCGGTTTCCCTGGCCAGGCGCCCGGTGCTGTTCACCCTCGCGCGGGCGTTGGCCGAAACCTGGCCGGCGGACGTATCGAGGGAGACACTGATTCGCCGGGCGTTTCGCCTGAAGCTATCGGACGAGTCCCATCGAGCGCGCTTGCGTGTTGAAGTCGGGCGCCTGCGCGCGGCGCTGAAACCCTTGGCGGGTGTCGTCGCCACCCAACACGGGTTTGCGCTGGTGGCGCTGGTTTCATCCGACGTGGTGGTGCTGGCGCACCCGATCGAAGAACGATACGCGGCGCTGTTTGCGTTGCTCGCCGACGGCGAATCCTGGTCAAGTTCAGCGTTGGCGTTGGCCCTCGGCACCAGTCAGCGCACGGTGCAGCGCGCACTCGACGCGCTGGCGGCGGCCGGAAAAGTGCAGCCATTCGGACGTGGCCGGGCCCGGCGCTGGATGACCCCGCCGATGCCGGGTTTCGCGACGACCTTGTTACTCCCGGCGCCCCTGCCGAGTGACTAGGATGGACCTCACGAACCCCTGATGAGGAAACCGAAATGAAACACTCAAGCGCAGAAATCCTCCGCGAGTACGGCCCGTTCACCGGTGTCGACAGCGTGCATGGCGTGACCTGGGACGGTGAGCGCGTCTGGTTTGCCAGTGGCGAAAAACTCATCGCCCTCGACCCGCAAAGCGGCAAAACCTTGCGTTCAATCGATGTCACCGCGGATGCGGGTACGGCGTTCGATGGCCAGCACCTGTTCCAGATCGCCGCCGACCGCATCCAGAAAATCGACCCGCAGACCGGCAAGGTGCTCAATACCATTCCCGCACCGGGCGGCGGCAATGATTCCGGGCTGACGTGGGCTGAAGGCACGCTGTGGGTGGGGCGGTATCGCGACCGGAAAATTCACCAGCTCGATCCCGAGACCGGCGCGATTTTGCGCACGATCGAGTCCAACCGCTTCGTTACCGGGGTGACCTGGGTGGAGGGGCAGCTTTGGCATGGGACGTGGGAAGGCGACGAGAGCGAACTGCGTCGCGTCGATCCGAAAACCGGGGAGGTGCTGCAGAGCGTCAAGATGCCGACCGGAGTCGGCGTATCGGGACTTGAGTCAGATGGCGGCGATCAGTTTTTCTGCGGCGGCGGTGGCAGCGGGAAGGTGAGGGCGGTACGCCGGCCTGCATGACGCTCACTGCGTTACCGGCCTCAAGGCGCTCCAAACAGCATCGTCCAGTAAACCCCTTCGTCACTGCGCGAATCCGTCGCGTAGGCGGCTCCCACTTGGGTGAACAGCGGGCTCATCAAGTTGGCGCAGTGCCCGGGGCTGGCGAGCCAGCCTGCCATTGCCTTGCTCGGTGAGCCTTGCCCCGCGGCGATGTTTTCGCCGATCTGGCGGCCACGGAATCCGGCCGCTCTTGCACGGTCGGCTGGCGTATCACCGTCGGGATCGCGGTGTGCGAAGTAATTTCCGTAGGCCATTGCCTTGCTGTGGCCCTGGGCTGCGGCCCCGAGGCTGGCGTTCCAGGCGAGTGGTCGGGCGGCGGCGAAACGCTGACGCCCGCAGAGGCGCGGTTTGGCCCGCGCGGCGTTGACCTGGGCGAGCAAGGCCCGGCTGACGGCTCGTGTGTCGTCCATTTGGCTGTCCAGTACTGGCCGCGCCAGCACCACTTGCCATTCGCTGCGGCTGCGACTGACGCCGATATCGGCGTATTGGCTATCCAGCAATGCCATGCAGTAGTCGCTTTGCAGCAGGTCGAAGGCCTCTTCGGCATCTTGCGCGCCGACCACACGCAGGGTGCGCACGGTCACTGCCTGATAACCGGAAGCTTTCAACCGGTCCCGCAAGCCGCCGCCGTAGCCGATCGGCAAGGCCAGGTTGGATTTCAGCGTCAACGGTGACAAACGTTGGGCGGGACGCCGCTCGCAGCGCTGCGGGTGTGCACGGTAATCGTTGATGGCTTCCACCAGTTGCCGTTCCGCGCCGGCGTGGGCGGGGCGGGTGGTAAAAGAAAGCAGGGTGAACAGGCACAGCGAAGTCAGGCGCAAGGCGTGGTCGGTTTGGCGCATGGAGGGACAGCTCTGAAGAGATGACAACGATTAGGGGAGGAATTGGCGCCGCTGTAAGACTGGGGAGTTCAAACAAGGTTCACGGCGCAGGAGGGCATATTTACCGGGGCCGCCACGCGTCTGACGGACGTACCGTTCGATGCTGTTTTGCCAGCCAGCAAGATCCACACCTCTCGCCCGCTATCTACGCGCCCCAACCCTCCCGCACCGCCGTGCGAATCCCCTCCAGCAACATCGCAAACGCCGGGTTGTCATTGTTCTCCCGCCAGATCAGATGCAACTCGCTCTGCACCCCTTCGCCCAGGTCGATATCGCGAAACATCACATTCTTGAACACCACACTGCTGGCGCAACGCGGCACCAGCGCCAACCCCATGCCGGCGTTGACCAGCGCCAGAATCGTCAGCGACGAGCCGAGCCATTGCACGTATTCCGGGGCGACGCGGGCCGAGCGCAGCATCCCGGTCAGCAGTTCGTTGAACGGCGGGTAAGCGGCGTGGGAGTACATGAGAAACGGTTGGGCATCGAGGTCGTTGACCGACACGATTTCAGCGCTGGCCAGCCGGTGGTTGCTGGGCACAGCGAGCACAAACGGCTCGCGCACCAGGCATTCGGTGGCGTAACCCGGCTCCAGCAATGGCGCACGGACGATGCCCAGATCGATACGGCGGGCACGCAAGGCTTCGTGCTGCTGGTAGGTGTTCATTTCCGACAGGTCGATTTTCACCTGCGGTTGTTTGAGCCGCGCTTCGGCAATCACCTTGGGCAGGAATTCGTACACCGCACTGCCGACGAAACTGATGTTCACCGTGCCGATATCGCCTTCGGCGAAGCGTCGTGCGGTGGCGGCGGCTTGTTGGGCGCGCTCCAGCAGGTTCTGCGCTTCGATAAAGAACGCGCGGCCGGCGGCGGTCAGGGCGACGCTGCGGGTGGTGCGGGTGAACAGCTCGACGCCCAGATGGTGCTCCAACAGTTGAATCTGCCGGCTGAGCGGCGGCTGGGTCATATTCAACCGTTCGGCGGCGCGGCGGAAATTGAGCTCGGTCGCCACCGTGGTGAAGCAGCGCAATTGCGTCAGTTCGAACATTGATCTAATCCAGGTATCAATCGAATGCCAAGTTAGATTAGACGGGATCAATGTCCGCGTCCATGATCGGCCCGTCCCTAAAAAAACAATGAACGGGAGTCGCCCCTTGAATACCCTCCAGAGTCCGCCGGACCCGACTGTGCTCGCCCGCGCAGCGGCCAAGGTCAAGCGCCACGTGCTGCCGCTGTTCGTGGTGATGTTCATCGTCAACTACATCGACCGGGTCAACATCGGCTTCGTGCGCAGCCACATGGAAACTGACCTGGGCATCGGCGCCGCCGCCTATGGCCTGGGCGCCGGGCTGTTCTTCATCGGTTACGCAATCTTCGAAGTCCCCTCCAACATGCTGCTGCAACGCTACGGCGCCCGCGCCTGGCTGACGCGCATCATGTTCACCTGGGGCGCGGCGGCCATGGCCATGGCGTTCGTGCGCGGCGAAACCAGCTTTTATGTGCTGCGTTTCATTCTCGGCGCAGCCGAGGCGGGTTTCTTCCCCGGCATCATTTACTACTTCACCCAATGGCTGCCGTCGACCGAACGCGGCAAGGCCATGGCGATCTTCCTCAGTGGCTCGGCCATTGCCTCGGTGATTTCCGGGCCAGTCTCCGGTGCCTTGCTGAACGTCAGTGGTTTCAGCCTGCACGGCTGGCAGTGGATGTTCCTGATCGAAGGCTTTGCCTCGATCGTGCTCTGCGGGTTTGTCTGGTTCTGGTTGCAGTCCCATCCGCGTGAGGCGAACTGGCTGAGCACGGAAGAAAAGGACGCACTGGTGAGCGCCATCGCGCTGGAGCAGCAGGCCCGCGAAGCCACGCAGACAGTGAAGCCGTCGATGTTCAGATTGCTGGCTGACAAGCAGATTGCGCTGTTCTGCTTCATCTATTTTTCCATCGCCCTGACTATCTACGGCGCCACCTTCTGGCTGCCAAGCATGATCAAGAAAATGGGCAACCTCGGCGACTTCCAGGTCGGCCTGTTCAACTCGATACCGTGGATCATTTCCATCGTCGCGATGTATGCCTTCGCCGCCATGGCCAGCAAATGGAAACACCAGCAGGCCTGGGTTGCGTTGACCTTGGTGATTGCTGCGTTCGGCATGTTCATGTCCACCACCGGCGGGCCGATTTTCGCCTTCGTCGCCATCTGTTTTGCGGCCATTGGCTTCAAGGCTGCCTCGGCGTTGTTCTGGCCGATTCCCCAAGGCTATCTGGACGCACGCATCGCGGCGGCAGTGATCGCGTTGATCAACTCTATCGGCAACCTGGGCGGTTTTGTGGCGCCGACGGCGTTCGGTTTACTCGAGCAAAAAACCGGATCCATCGAAGGTGGCCTGTACGGTCTGGCAGCCACTTCACTGGTGGCGGCAGTGGTGATCTTCTTTGCCCGCACGGCACCGCGGGGCGATGCACACAACGTGCTGAAGGGGAAACCGGTCGATACCGCAACAGCGCCATCTTCTTTAAGTCACCCCGCTTTGAAACCTGATCCAAAGGGAGCAGCCTCTTGAAAATCAAACGAGTCACCGTCACCCCCATCGCTTTCCGTGATCCGCCGCTGCTCAATGCCAGCGGGATTCACGAGCCTTTCGCGCTGCGCTCGATCATCGAAATCGAAAGCGACAATGGCTACATCGGCCTCGGTGAAAGTTACGGCGATGCGCCGGCGCTGTTGATCCAGCAACAACTGCAATCGCAACTGATCGGCCTCGACCCGTTCAACCTCAATCAACTGCGCCGCATCGTCCAGGCCACCGTGGCGGCGAACAAACCCGCGAGCATTGCCGGTGCCGAACTGGCGCCGGGCTCACATGCCAGCAAAGCGGTGAGCAACGCGTATTCGGCGTTCGAAGTGGCGTTCCTGGATTTGCAGGCACATTCGTTGAACGTGCCGTTGGTGGACCTGTTGGGCGGGGCGATCCGCGATGAGATTCCGTTCAGCGCCTACCTGTTTTTCAAGTACGCGCAACACGTCGATTCACCCTACAAGCCAGACAATTGGGGCGAGGCGCTGAACGAAGAGCAGATCGTCGCCCAGGCGCGGCGGATGATCGAGGCTTACGGCTTCAAGAGCATC
This sequence comes from Pseudomonas sp. NFX71, assembly GCF_048079215.1. Taxonomy (NCBI): domain Bacteria; kingdom Pseudomonadati; phylum Pseudomonadota; class Gammaproteobacteria; order Pseudomonadales; family Pseudomonadaceae; genus Pseudomonas; species Pseudomonas sp. NFX71. The sequence continues at coordinate 4,744,383 of NZ_CP182230.1, forward strand.
AAGCTCAAGGCCGGCACGTTGCCGCCGGAGCATGAAGTGTCGTGCATCAAGGCGCTGAAAAAAGCCTTCCCCGGCTATCCGCTGCGCATCGACCCGAACGGCAACTGGTCACTGGAAACCTCGATTCGCATGGCCGAGCTGCTGGGCGATGACCTGCAATATTACGAAGACCCGACGCCGGGCCTCGACGGCATGGCCGAGCTGCACAAACGCACCGGTTTGCCGCTGGCGACCAACATGGTGGTCACCGATTTCGACGAGTTCCGCCGTAGCGTGGCGTTGAACAGCGTGCAGATCGTCCTCGCCGATCACCATTACTGGGGTGGTCTGCGTGACACTCAGGCGCTGGCGAAAATGTGCGACACCTTTGGTCTCGGCGTGTCGATGCATTCCAACTCGCACCTGGGCATCAGCCTGATGGCGATGGCGCATGTGGCGGCGGCGGTGCCCAATCTGGATTACGCCTGCGACACCCATTACCCGTGGCAGGAGCCGGATGAAGAAGTGATCAAGGGTGGCAAGCTGCCGATTGTCGATGGCTGCGTGAAAATCACCCGCGCACCCGGGCTGGGCCTGGAACTGGATCAGGATCAGCTCGGCAAGTTGCATGATCAATACTTGACCTGCGGCATTCGTCAGCGCGATGACGTGAAACAGATGCAGCGCTACAAACCGGACTGGAAAGCGCTTAAACCGCGCTTTTGAATGCGCTCAGCAAACGCTCGATCTGTGCCTGCTCCCAGCCGCTGAGCAAACTCACCGGGTCGGTGCCGTAACGTTGCCAACTGTCGAAGCTGCTCTCGCGGCCATCCGGGCTCTGGCAATGCTGGCAGTGGCGCAGGTGGGTGCCGTCGACATCGAGGGTCAGGCGCCAGCCCTCGATATCGACCTGCACCACGCCGGGCTCGGCCGGTTCGCCCGATAGTCGCAGCGGGCGAACCTCCAGAGCGGCATCACGCAACAGCTGGTAAATCTCACGGGCGGTCAAGGGCGGCACAGCGGTCTCCGGCAAGTAGGTGTGTCGGTGGTGTTTGCGTGGTTTACGGCGAAATGATCCCGTGATCGATCGCGTATTTCACCAGCGCCGCCGGTTTGTCGATGTTGAGTTTGCGGCGGATGCTCAGGCGATGGGTTTCTACGGTGCGCACGCTGATGTCCAGGTCGCGGGCCATTTCCTTGTTGTTCATCCCTTGCGCCATTTTGTACAGCACCTGACTTTCACGGGGCGTCAGCTCGTTGTCGGTACTTTTATCGGCGATGAGCCGCTGGGCGATTTCAGCGCTGTAGAACGTCCCGCCGCTGGCAATGGCTTCGATAGCCGCAATGATTTCCCGTGACGGCGCATTCTTCAGCACATAGCCGCTGGCACCTGAGCGAACGGACTCACTCACGTATTCGTAATTGTCGTACATGCTCAGCACCAGCACTTTGAGCGACGGGTACTGGCTGCGCAGCAACCGGGTCAGCTCCAGGCCGTTCATGTCTTTGAGGCTGATATCGACCAGCAACAGATCCGGCTGACAGCGCCCGACCATCTCGATGGCGTCCGCGCCATTCTCGGCTTCGCCGACCACTTCCAGCGGGGCCATGACAGACAGCAGCGCCTTGATCCCGTCGCGGACCAAAGAGTGATCGTCGACCAGGGCGACGCGGATCGGGGAGGGCAGGTTCATCACGAGTATTCACTCTTATTGTCAGGTCAGCGTTTTGCGCCGGGCATTTTCATCGGCAGCAGCACGTCCAGCTCACTTCTTCCCGGCATCGAGATCAGGTCGAATCGACCGCCAAAATGCTCGACACGTTCACGGATATTGCGCAGGCCAATCCCGGCATGACGCCGTTCGACCTGGGCGACGTTGAAGCCGACACCGTCATCGACCACCGTCAGCCGTATGGATTCTTCAGACCCGTGCAGGTTGATGGAAACGTTTTTCGCCTGTGCATGGCGTTCAATATTGGTCAGGCCTTCCTGGACGATGCGGAACAGAGAGACCGCCGCGCCATCGACCAGGTGGCAGTCGAATTCGTTATCGTTGTAGGTCACCGTCAGCCCGCTGCGCTGCTCGAATTCCTCGGCAAGTTGACCGATAGCCGCGGACAGGCCCAGGGTGTCGAGCAAGGAGGAGCGCAGGTCGTGGGAGAGGCTGCGAACCTCGCCAATCGCGTCTCCCAGCCGCTCCGTGGCCTCTCTCAAAATACTCAAGCCTTTGTCCTGTCCATTCTCCAGGACATGGCTGGCCAGTTCGAACTGGAACTTGATGGAGACCAGGACCTGACTGATGCCGTCGTGCAACTCTCGGGAAACCCGCGAGCGTTCTTCCTCTTGCAAACTGACGATGCGCTGGGTCAGGCGTTGCAGTTTTTTGTCGGCCAGACGGTGTTCGCTGACATTCAGGGTCATGCCGCTGGCAAACACGAACAGCACGGCCACGAGCGCTACGGCGGCAATCGCCAGCATGGTTTTGCGAATGCCCATCGCCACTTCGTCGCGGGCCTGCTGAGTGGCGCGTTCAACGTCTTCAAGGTAGATGCCGGTGCCGAGCATCCAGCCCCAGCGATCCAGCATCACCACGTAGGCAAGTTTGTCGGTCACCTCGCCAGAGGAGGGTTTGTTCCAGGCGTAGCGCTGAAAACCTTCGCCGGATTGCGCGCTCTTGAGCAAGACCTGGATCACCGGCAGGCCGTGCGGGTCTTTCATGTCCCACAGATACTGACCCACCAGATCCGATTGCCGCGCGTGCATCAGGCTGCGACCCTCGCGGTCGTACACGAAGAAGTAGCCATTGATGCCGAAGCTGAGCTTGCGCAGTTCTTCCAGCACTTGCTGCTGGGCGCGCGCGTCACCGTGGCCGTCGTCGTACAGCGGCGCGATCAGGCTCTGGGCCATTTCCACGTAGTTTTTCAGTTCGGCGCGCTTGCTGGCCAGAATGCTGTCTTCGATCAGCTGCGCCTGTTGATCGCCCAGTTGACGGTTCAGGGAAATCACCAGCGCACAGATGACTGCGATCGCCAGCACCAGCGGCAGAATCCCGAGCGCGACGATTTTGTGTTTGAGCTGCATCTGGGCTCCTGAGGACTTTGTAGGAGCGAGCTTGCTCGCGAAGGTCGTCAATGAAAACGCGTGTTGGCTGGATTTACGCGTTGTTCTTGAGTCCATCGCGAGCAAGCTCGCTCCTACAGGGACGGCATTAGGCGAAGGCGGGCATCATATGCCAAAGAGATGCGCGTCCAGTAGCGCTGCTGGACGGAATGACCTGTGGTTGGGAAGTCAGCGAGTTGAAAACACAAACCCCTGTGGGAGCCAGCCTGCTGGCGATGGCGGTGGCACAGTCAACATCAATGGTGAATGTGCCACCGTCATCGCCAGCAGGCTGGCTCCCACAGGGGTATTGCATTTCAGCTGCGAGATCGGCGGTCTCTACGTAGAACTACGTAGAGACCGCGTACGTAGTAACGCGGATTTATTTGTGGACGGCATGCGCGGATATTGGGCCAGCTCCGCACAGCGGACACAATTATAAAAATTACCGCCGCAGTCACTGGCTGTCGGCAGGAGACACGCTATGCCCCGTCTGGCTAAACACCTCGCCTGGTTTGCCGTGGCTGTTCTGGGAGCGTTTGCGCTGAGTGTCGTGGCCCTGCGCCGCGGCGAAGCGATCAACGCCCTCTGGATCGTAGTCGCAGCCGTCGCCATCTACCTCGTTGCTTATCGCTACTACAGCCTGTTCATCGCCAACAAGGTGATGCAACTCGACCCCAATCGAGCCACCCCCGCTGTCCTCAATAACGATGGTCTGGACTACGTGCCGACCAACAAACACGTACTGTTCGGTCACCACTTCGCGGCCATCGCCGGCGCAGGTCCGCTGGTCGGTCCGGTATTGGCGGCGCAGATGGGCTACTTGCCCGGCACGCTGTGGCTGATCGCCGGCGTGGTGCTGGCCGGTGCGGTTCAGGACTTCATGGTCCTGTTCATGTCCACTCGCCGCAACGGCCGCTCTCTGGGCGATATGGTCCGTGAGGAAATGGGCCGCATCCCCGGCACCATCGCGCTGTTTGGCTGCTTCCTGATCATGATCATCATCCTCGCGGTGCTGGCGCTGATCGTGGTCAAAGCCCTGGCCGAAAGCCCGTGGGGCATTTTCACGGTGATGGCGACCATCCCGATCGCGATGTTCATGGGCATTTACATGCGCTACATCCGTCCGGGTCGTATCGGTGAAATCTCCGTCATCGGCGTATTGCTGCTGCTCGGCTCGATCTGGCTCGGTGGGCAGATTGCTGCCGATCCGGTCTGGGCCAAGGCCTTCACTTTCACGGGCATCCAGATCACCTGGATGTTGATCGGCTACGGTTTCGTTGCTGCGGTACTGCCGGTGTGGCTGATCCTGGCACCGCGTGACTACCTCTCCACGTTCCTGAAAATCGGCACCATCATTGCGTTGGCGATCGGCATCCTGATCACCATGCCTGACCTGAAAATGCCGGCATTGACCCAATTCATCGACGGCACCGGGCCGGTATGGAAGGGCGGTCTGTTCCCGTTCCTGTTCATCACCATCGCCTGTGGCGCGGTGTCGGGTTTCCATGCGCTGATTGCTTCCGGCACCACGCCGAAGTTGCTGGCGAGTGAGGGTCATGCTCGCTACATCGGTTACGGCGGCATGCTGATGGAATCCTTCGTGGCCATCATGGCGATGGTCGCCGCTTCGGTAATCGAGCCGGGCGTGTACTTCGCCATGAACAGCCCGGCGGCCATTGTCGGCGCCGACGCTGTGTCGGTTGCGCAGACCGTCAGCAGCTGGGGTTTCCTGATTACCCCGGAAGCCCTGCAAGCGGTGGCCAAGGACATCGGTGAAACCACCATCCTGGCCCGCGCCGGCGGTGCACCGACCCTGGCGGTCGGTATCGCGCAGATCCTGCACAACATTCTGCCGGGTGAAAACACCATGGCGTTCTGGTACCACTTCGCGATCCTGTTCGAAGCGCTGTTCATCCTGACCGCGGTGGACGCCGGCACCCGTGCCGGACGCTTCATGCTGCAGGACTTGCTCGGCTCCTTCGTGCCGGCGCTGAAGCGTACTGATTCCTGGACCGCCAACCTGATCGCCACCGCCGGTTGTGTGGCGATGTGGGGTTACCTGTTGTACCAGGGCGTGATCGATCCGCTGGGCGGCATCAACACCTTGTGGCCGCTGTTCGGTATCTCCAACCAGATGCTGGCTGGTATCGCGCTGATGTTGGCGACCGTCGTACTGATCAAAATGAAACGCCAACGCTACGTCTGGGTCACCATGCTGCCGGCGGTGTGGCTGCTGATCTGCACCGTTACCGCAGGCTTCATCAAGCTGTTCGATGCCAATCCGGCCATCGGTTTCCTCGCGCTGGCCAGGAAATACAGCGATGCACTGGCCAACGGTCAGGTGCTTGCCCCGGCCAAAAGCATCGAGCAGATGCAGCACGTGATCTACAACGCGTACACCAACGCAACGCTGACTGCGCTGTTCCTGTTCGTAGTCTTCAGCATCCTGTTCTTTGCCCTCAAGGTCGGTATCGCCGCCTGGGGTACCAAGGAACGCACGGATAAAGAAGCGCCATTCCAGGCCATACCGGACGCTTGATCGAGGATTGCGAACATGTTCAATGACCTGAGTCGCCTCGGTAAATACCTCGGTCAGGCCGCGCGCCTGATGGTCGGCATGCCCGACTACGACAACTACGTCGAGCACATGCAGAGCAAACACCCGGACAAGCCGGTGATGAGTTACGAGGTGTTCTTCCGGGAGCGCCAGGAAGCTCGTTACGGCAGCAAGGCCGGGCCGAAGTGCTGTTGACCCGGTTGTCGGCTTAACAGCAATCCCTGTGGGAGCTAGCCTGCTAGCGATAGCGGACTGTCAATCAACAATGATGTTGAATGTTCAGCCGTCATCGCTAGCAGGCTAGCTCCCACAGTTGTTTTGTATGCAGCAACTTTCAGGGTTTACGTTCGATAATGGTTCGCGCGGGCTCATTGCGACAAATCAGTTGATCCCGGTAATGGTCACAAATCGCTTTCAGCACATCGGCCGCGCAGGCCCCGCTTATCCTTCTATCAATGGCAAAACTCGCCACGTCTCCTTTCAGTTGAATATCCACCCCTGACACTGTCTCCAGTCGCTGTTTGATCTCCCCAAGCGTCCAGGGCTTATCCTTGAAAATAATACTGTCGGCCGGATAGTGGTTATTCAGCCACCCATAGATGCCGCCCAATACAGCGAAGCAAGTCAGCAGGCACAGCAGGGGAGGCGGCAACTTCAAGTGGACTTTGGCATAGATGATTTCCGTGAGCGCTTGCCAGAGTTTCAGGTGAAAGGACAAACCAAGGCCCAGAAGCAGCAAGATCGCGGCACCGATCATCGCCACCATCAAACCCGTCCGGTCAAGATCCGATAATTCTTCAAGGCATGTGAAGTTCATGACCTTCACCTCTGTGCTGGCGAGAAGTAAAGAACGCGCAGTTGAATATCCTTTCTGTAATTGATCTGGACATAACCGCGACCCAGTTCAACCTTGCTCTCGGTATCCCACTGGAGGGTATGCGGCTCTTTTTTTCCGAGGAAAATCGCTTCCAGTTCGCCGCTGTATTTGTGTGCCACGTCCTGAATCACGGCATCCAGCTGCTTGATCGGCGCTTCTGCTATTTGCGGGGCTGCGCGAAACAGGCTGGCGCGGGCCATGACGGGCAAACTGCGCTCTATGAAGTTTTGCTCGCTCAGAGGCGTGACGTTGCCTGTTTTTACGAACTCGAGATAACGACTGAAAATATCCGGTGCGACGTCTAACTGGGCCTGCTGAGTATTAGTTCCCAGCCTCGGGTTGGTCAGCACATCTGGATTGGCGCCGATACCGGCGAAAGAGATCTCGCAGATACTGGCCTTTGCGTACATGAATACACCACAGGCACCACTCGTGCCGTAGGCTTGATAGTCCCGGCCGCTGAACTCGCACTCGCAGGTTTTGACATCGGCCAGAGCGTTGCTTGCAACCGATGCAGCAAGAAGGAGCCCGCCAAGCAATCCGGCGGATAATCTCGGATATAAAAGCATAGGAAGGTCGACCTCATTTCATGTAGAGGAAGATGCGTTGTGTTGAGCGTAGCGGGAGGCTGAAATCTTTGCCTGTGCAGGGAAGGGCATTCAATCGCGGGTTACGGCAATTCCTCCCATTTGACATCGGTCAAACCGGACTTTTCAGCGTGGTCGAGCAGGTTCGCATGATTGCCCTGAGCGTTGTCTGCCCCATACAAAAGGCCCACGCCTGCGTGCAGACACGCGTAATACCACGCATCTTCATCGGTCATGTGAGTGTCCGGCTGGACAAACATTCGACGCGAGTCATTCAAACAGTAGGTGATTTCAAAATGCCGAGAGCGCATCAGCCAATTCTCCAGGTGATGCGGCTCGGACATTAGTGGCTTAGTGCCAGTTCCCTTTTATTTTTCGGGCGTCTTCCTGACTCTGCAAAACGCGGAGGGTATTTTTGTCCTGAGAAAGCGCTCCATTTGTTGAAGTTCCTCATGCGCCGTAACAAGCGGCCAGAACAATGAGCGCAAGAAAACAGATCAACTGAACGCAATAGAAGGCAAACCGAACCGCCACGAACGCATCGGTTTGTACGTGGGCTACGTGAACCAGCGACTGGCAAACACGAGCGATCAGGACGAGTGTGGACAAGTAGTTCACTGCAGCGCTGTTGACCCCAAGGGCTGAAATCACGAGCACGATGGCGCCAAAGACAGGCAGGTTTTCCACACAATTGGCATGTGCTCTCATCCCGCGCCGATACCAGTCTTCGCCATCGACCTGATCGCTGCGGAAAGAGGCAATCGGAACATTCGAAAACAGGATTCTGATCCAGCGATACACCCCGACGGTTGCCATCAACAGCAGCAAAGTCCAGGTCGCAAACCCAAGCAACATCCACATCGGTATCGTCATGGCGGCGATCCTCGATCAATCATTTTCAGCACGTCATTCCCCAGCCGCGCGACCGATGTGTGGTCGGCCGCGCCCTGTCGATCAATGGCTCATGATGGGGGCCAGTGCGGCCTGAATCCTGGACATCTGTGCGGGTGTTGTCATGCGCGAAAGCAGCCGGCCAAAGTGTGGATGCTGCACGCCCGAGATAATGTATTGCCAACGGTAGGCGCTCAGCACGCAGGCTTTGATTTGCGCTGTCTCATCGGCACTGAGCAATCGTGAGACATTTCCAATGAAGTAGTCAGCGTCGGATGCCGATTGTGCCTGCAGGAGGGTGTCGACGGCTGCCACCAGCGCTATCAGATCGTTGACTGCCTGGTCGCGCTCGGCCGGCAAGAGTTTCGCGTGCTCCGCCTCCCACTCCAGCTCATCGAGTACGACGTGCCGGCTTTCATCCATCCAGTGATATTTGAAGACATCCTTGAAGAGTGGGCACAACTCCTCGCGCGGGGCGATGCTTTTTACGTAGTGCGTCTGAACAAACAGTTCGATATGACAGGTCAACGCCAGCACCGACCAGGTGCTGGACGCAAGTACCGCGCGCGCCACATCGTTGGGATCGGCAACTTGCCGATATCCCGCTGGCATTTGCGAACCGATCATCGTCTCTACGCGCCGGAACAGCTCCTGGTGCTTGATCTCGTCGTTGGAAAATCGCACCAGCGCTTCAATTGCGAGCTGATCGTCAAAGACATGGCCCCGACCTTGATCGAGCATTTTGGCACTGATAAAACGTTCGACCAGGCCAAAGATAAATGCATAGGTTCGGCCCTGAATTTGACTGAGCAGGCGCGCCTCGTCGGCGTTGAGAAAGGTCAGGCGGTCGATCTGGGAGAGTCCGTCGGGCAAGAATTTGCGCGAGAAGTCGAAACGTCGGTCCTGGAGCAAGTCGCGATCGATCTGCCATTCCGCTTTCTTTGATGATCTGACAATTTGGGCATATCGGTCGGCGTTGCCCGAGACTGAGCCGGGTCTGGTAGCGACGGTGTTCATAGTGATCTCCTGCTTTCCTGGTCGAGTTGGAACGGGGCAATTACGGGAACGTCGGAGCCAATGACCCCTGGGTGAAGCCTCTGGGGGGGAGCGTCACGATCACTGAGTCGACGTTGGTGCTAATCTAGGCCTCGCAGTTCGGGCGAAGAATGACCGGTGCGCCTGATTACATGCTCCGGACTCCGGAAAGGAGGGCTGGCAATTGTTGGATGCACTTTCTGATGTCTTGCGTGTGATTCGGCTGTCTGGAGGGGTTTTTCTCGAGGCGGAATTCACTGCGCCCTGGTGCATCAACGGAAGGCTCTCTGCGGACGACTGCAAACCGTTCCTGGCGACGCCTCGACATGTCATTGCGTCGCATTTTGTCGCCGCGGGGCACATGCAATTAAGAATCGACGGTGGCGCGACTGTCGATGTGCAGGCAGGTGAACTCATTCTGCTTCCTTGCAATGATGTTCATACTTTTGGCAGCGACCTGAGCATTGCGCCCATGCATGCGCGCGAAGTTGTCCAGCCGCCGGAAGTCGGCGGCATTTCACGAATCAAGTACGGCGGAGGCGGCGAGGCCACGCAGTTGTTGTGTGGATTCCTCGGCTCGGACACACCCTTCAGTCCTTTGCTTTCATCGCTGCCATCCTTATTGAAACTGGACGTGCGCGCGACTGCATCGGGAGCCTGGATTGAAAGCTCGTTCCGTTTCGCTGTCAGTGAGATTGCGGCGGGGCGCGTCGGCTCGACAACGATCATCTCCAAGCTATCCGAACTGCTATTCGTCGAAGCCGTCAGCCAGTATGTCGCGAACCTCCCCGCTGAGCGGCGCGGGTGGCTGGCAGGTTTGCGGGATCCGCATATCGGGCGCGCATTGGCGCTGCTCCATGCTCGTCCAACCGAGCGCTGGACTGCAGACGCCCTGGCGCTTGAAGTGGGTATGTCGCGCTCGGTTTTTGCGGAGCGATTCACGGCATTGGTCGGACAGCCACCGATGCAATACCTGACGCTGTGGCGTATGCACGTGGCGGCTCAACAGCTGCGTGAAGGTCGCGGCAATGTGGCGCAGATTGGCTTTGCAGTGGGCTACGAATCCGAAGCGGCGTTCAGTCGTGCATTCAAACGCCAGTTTGGTACATCACCCGGCACTTGGCGCAGACAATCTGCGTGATCCACGGGACAGCGATAATGTCGTGAGGGGGCATCAGGGCGCGCTAATTGATTTGCACAATGACCGGCCCTTCCGTGACGACCGGTGGGAACGTATGGATGTGCGAGGCGTTCTTCTCAATCCATTCGCGTGCGACTTTCATGCTCTCATCGGTGCCAGCCTTGTCCGTGCAAACCGTTATCGATATACCGCCATCACCGAGAGGCAGCAGTGTGTAGCTGGCGAGGCCAGGTACTTTGCGCAGGGCCGCCTCGACGTCGGCCTTTTGCTCTTCAAGAAAATCGAAAAGTTTTTTTGCGTCACGACCCGAGTAGGTTCTTATGACCGCGTACATGGTCATCTCCTTTGCGAGTTACCGTCTTGATACCCGTCCGGATTCGCGGGTGGCCGCTATCACTTGGATTTCAGTTCGTCCTGATCTATTCAGCTTAGTCAAACGCCGGTGACAAGCGAAAGGCCACGACCACCGGCAGCTCCCGGCCCAGAGCCGCGGCGGTCGATCAATCAGGCGGCGGGGAGCAGGCCTTTCTGTCTGGCGACATGAGTCGCCAGTGCGTCCATCAAGTCCGGGGACAGGCAGTCATAGGGCTCCAGGCCGATCGAGCGAAGACGCTCACGGATGGCCTTCATTTGTGCGGGCGGTGTGCCGGTTTCGATGATGGAGGACACGAACGCCGCGAAGCCCGGTGGCGCCCATCCGCTCTGGGGTGAGAGCTCGGTGTGGACGAAGTCCAGGCCATAAAAGGCGTGGTCCTTGTTTTCGATGCGCCCGAAGAGGTGAGCGTGGCACTGTTTGCAGGCGTGGCGCTGGATGGTGGCGGTTTCGTCGACAATGGCCAGTTTTTCGCCGTGGGCCGTGACGCTGACCTTATCCCGGGGTACCACGGCAATGACGGCGAATATCGCATTTTGCGGTTTCCAGCATTTGCTGCAGCCGCACGCGTGGTTATGCAGGGTTTGCGCGTCGATCTTGACCTCGACCTTGTCGTTCGCACACAGGCATTGCAGGGTGCCACCTGTGAAATTCGCGGCGGCGGGCTGGAAACCATTGTCCAGTACAGGGTGAAGTTTCAAGGTGCTCATGTTGACCTCCTTCGATGCGACCCTCAGTTCTATGTGCAGATCAAGAGTAGCGCGCTGTTCGAAGCGTTTACTCTTGGTCGGCAGGCACTACCTTCCAGCTGTCATCCGGGTCAAAACGCTTCATTGACCGCGCCAGTTTCTCACCCTCGGCGCCCAGGTCTTTCTCGAACACCTGGCCTTCATGGCTGATCATGAAACTCATGACCCCGGTGTCAGCGTATTTCGCCGGCCAGGCGATCAGTGCAAAGCCACGGCTCATCTTGTCACCCATGAGGTAGCTGTAGGCGCCGCCAGGTGCCGAAGGGCCTTGGCCATCAAGAATACGGAAGTGGTAACCGTGCCAGTCTTCGCCGGCAATGGTTTTGCCGAACGAGGACCCCAACGGGCTGATCTGATCGCTGTCGTCGTCGGCCCAATAGAGACCGTCGTGCTTGCCGGCGGCGCTGAAGATTTTCTGCGCATACTCGAGTGCGCCGTCACCGTCACGGTCCACTGACGAATAGTCCATCTGGGCGTCGTGATAAGTCCGTACGGATTGCAACGCCGCAAGTTCGTTGCGGCCAATTCGACGGGCACGGATTTCGGCCTGGCCGGCCTTGATGTCGAAGCGCCAACCTTTCTCGACCTTGACCATGGGTATCGGCAGTGTCCAGTGGTCGCTGCCGACCGACAGAAGCGCCTTGCGGTCACTGGTTTTTTCAATGGAATGTTGCTCGCGGTATTGCTTCAAAAAAGCATCCACATCACTGCGCTGAACCCCTTCACGGGGTATGTAGCTGTGCCATTCTTTACCCAGCAACTCTGTCAGGCGCGACTGATCGGCGTGCTCTGTACCCAGGGCTTCGACGAACGCTTGAGCGGCCTTTTCCGGCGTTCGAAATGTCTGCTGTGCCGCAACAACGCACGACCACGCCACGCCGGCAACCATCGCCAATACCTGGGGGAACACACCCATGAGTGACTTTATTCGAGGATTGTTTTTCAACGACGACCCCCTCGTTGACGCGCGGGTGGATTCGACGGCCGACTGATCTGGTGGCCGGCTGATCGCGAAGCACTGGCGCGCTGGGCGGACATCTCGCTGGCCCGGCCACGACTGGCTTGTGCGTTGGACTGGGCCGGTGATCGCGCGCCGGCGAATGCATTGTTGCGGGCACTGCCCGCATTGGCGGATGGCCTTTTTTGCGCCGTGCCCTGTCCGCGCGCCTGAGCAGCCTGGTTCCTCGGTTGCTGGCTCTCTCGAGCGTTTCTGGCGTTACCCTGGCTCCTGTCGGACAACTTCGCTCTGTCCGTGCCTTGCATCCGATTGTTGGTTGCGGACTGGGCTTCGCGCGCTCGATCCCGGGCTTCGCGGTTGCTGGTGGCAGGTTGTTCGAAGCCACGCTTGTCCATGGCACCACGGGCCCGTTCACGAGCCTGGGCGCGCTCGGCATTATCCCCTCGATAGGCCTCACGCTGACTGGCACCGTCCAGTTGTCGGCCGTACTGTTCGCGGCTCTTTCTGTCTCGATAGGGAACACCATCGCGATGAACGGTGTTGTGCTGCCACTTGTTCTGATTATTGGTGATCCGGTTGTTGGCATTGATGTTGTTGTATCGGTTGACGTCGATGTCGATGTCGTTGTTACCCCAGTCACAGTCACCCCACAGCGCGCCGACGATCGCCACACCGGTACCAAACGCCAGTCCGGCCATCAACGCCGAGCCGGGGTAATAGGCTGGCGGTGGCGGATAGTAAACAGGGGGTGACGCGGGATAGGACCAGGTCCCGTATGTGGTGGTCGGGTTGTAACTGGGGACGTACACCACCTGTGGATCGGAGGGCTGAATGATGATGGTGGAAGTGCTGCTGGCAGGCGCAGGAGCCGGAGCCGGAGCCGGAGCCGAAGTGGCGGGTGCAGGTGCCGGTGCCGGTGCCGCAAAGTTCTGGACCGTCACGTTCTGATATTGATTGCTCTGCAGATTGCCTGCCGCTTGCGCCTGATGACGCAGGCGTTGCACGGCCTCCATGGCATCGTCGGGCTGCGCCAGGAAGGCATCTCCCAGACGTTGCACCCAAACGGGATCCTGCCCCAGCGTTGCCAGCACCTGCGGGAAGGCGACCAGCGCCTGTACACTCGGGTCCCACGTCTGGCTCGCCACTTGTTTGACCGCATCGTCACCTTTGGCGTCCGGGTGTGATCTGGACCAGGTCACCGCCTCGGTGACTTCGCCGGGGTACGTGGTGGCCATCAGTACCTGGGCCAGCAGTGGATCCGGGTAAAGCGCAATGGGCGCCAGCATTTGATCCAGCTGCTCCTGATTGAACACGGCATCTTTGACGGCCGCCGTGACGGGCGCTGTTTCAGCACCGTTCGCGGTCGCATCCAATGGCTGCGCCAGACAGGAATATCCGTGTAACAACAGTGCCGCGGACACCGCGAAAAACAATGGAATGCGCATTGGCCCCCCACATGCTCAGGCAGGCTTGAACGGAATGGATCAATGTCAGGAAGGTTAAAGCCGATTTCGCGAGCCAGGCCTCAGCCTCGATGCTGCTCTCTAATGGTAGCAAACATATTTTTGTTGCCATGGATTCACGGCGGCGATTGGCCGAGTGGTCGGCGTGGGTGCGAACCGGGCTGGCGGTATGGGGGCGGCTACCACTCGGTAGGCCACGGGTGCCTGGCAAGTGTTTCGCCGCTACAATGCGTGCCTCGACCGTGACAAACCAGATAAAAAAACATGTCTCTACCTAAACATCACCTGGAGCTGCTCAGTCCCGCCCGTGACGTGAGCATCGCCCGCGAAGCCATCCTGCATGGTGCCGACGCCGTGTATATCGGTGGCCCAAGCTTCGGCGCCCGCCACAACGCCTGCAATGAGGTGAGTGAAATCGCCGGGCTGGTGGAATTCGCCCGTCGCTACCACGCCCGGGTGTTCACCACCCTCAACACGATCCTGCATGACAATGAACTGGAGCCGGCCCGCAAGCTGATCCACGAACTGTACGATGCCGGTGTCGATGCGTTGATCGTCCAGGACCTGGGCGTGATGGAGCTGGATATCCCGCCGATCGAGCTGCACGCCAGCACCCAGACCGACATCCGCACCCTGGCGCGAGCCAAGTTCCTTGACCAGGCGGGCTTCTCCCAACTGGTACTCGCCCGCGAGCTTAACCTGCAAGAGATTCGCGCCATCGCCGACGAGACCGACGCGGCGATCGAGTTCTTCATTCATGGCGCGCTGTGCGTGGCGTTTTCCGGCCAGTGCAATATTTCCCACGCACAGAACGGCCGTAGTGCCAACCGTGGCGACTGCTCCCAGGCCTGCCGTTTGCCGTACACCCTCAAGGACGACCAGGGCCGCGTCGTTGCCTATGAAAAACACCTGCTGTCGATGAAGGACAACAACCAGAGCGCCAACATCCGCGCGTTGGTGGAAGCCGGCGTTCGCTCGTTCAAGATCGAAGGGCGCTACAAGGACATGGGGTATGTGAAGAACATCACGGCCTACTACCGCCAGCGCCTGGACGATGTTCTCGAAGACCGTCCGGACCTGGCCCGCGCTTCCAGTGGCCGCACGGCGCACTTCTTCGTGCCCGACCCGGACAAGACCTTCCACCGTGGCAGCACCGACTACTTCGTCAGCGAGCGCAAGATCGACATCGGCGCCTTCGATTCACCGACCTTCACCGGCTTGCCGGTGGGCGTGGTGGAGAAGGTTGGCAAGCGCGACTTGCAGGTGGTGACCTTCGAACCGTTGTCCAACGGCGATGGCCTCAATGTGCAGATCAAGCGCGAGGTGGTGGGATTCCGCGCCAATATCGCGGAGCCCAGGGGAGAGTTCGACGAAGAGGGCCAGAAGCGCTATCGCTACCGCGTCGAGCCCAACGAGATGCCGGAAGGCATGTACAAGCTGCGGCCCAACCATCCACTGAGCCGCAACCTGGACCATAACTGGCAGCAAGCCTTGCAGAAGACGTCTGCCGAACGTCGTATCGGCCTGACCTGGGTCGCACGGCTGGACGAACAGCGCCTGCAACTCACCGCCACCAGCGAGGAGGGCGTCAGCGCCAGCGTTTCCCTGGACGGCCCGTTCGGTCTGGCCAACAAGCCGGAGCAGGCCCTGGAGCAACTGCGTGACTTGCTCGGTCAACTGGGCACCACCGACTACCACGCCACCGCCATTGAACTGGATGCGCCCCAGGCGTTTTTTGTCCCCAATTCGCAGCTCAAGGCCTTGCGCCGCGAAGTGATCGAAGCATTGACCGCGGCCCGCCTGCTGGCCCACCCACGGGGAGGCCGCAAGGCCGAAACCAACCCGCCGCCGGTGTACCCGGAATCGCACCTGTCATTCCTGGCCAACGTCTACAACCAGAAGGCCCGCGACTTCTATCACCGACATGGCGTGAAGCTGATCGACGCGGCCTTCGAGGCCCACGAGGAAACCGGCGAAGTGCCGGTGATGATCACCAAGCACTGCCTGCGTTTCTCCTTCAACCTTTGCCCCAAGCAAGCCAAAGGCGTCACCGGTGTGCGCACCAAGGTCGCGCCAATGCAACTGGTGCACGGTGACGAGGTGCTGACGCTGAAGTTCGACTGTAAGCCTTGCGAGATGCACGTCATCGGCAAGATCAAGGGACACATCCTCGATCTGCCGCAACCGGGCAGCGTCATGGAACCGATCGTCGGTCACATCAGCCCCGAAGACCTGCTCAAGACCATCCCTCGCGCGCCCCACTGAGCGTGACAGGCGAGCGTGCAGTTGTCCTGTTGCGCTCGCCTGATCGACCCGATTGCGTGTATGGCAGGCCAGAATCTAAATACGAAACTGGCCAACCAGACGACCCAGTCGACTCCCCAGATCCGTGAGACTTCTGGAGGTTTGTGCGCCATTCTTGGCGTCACCGGCGACTACGTCAGCCGCCTGTGAGATGTGACTCATACTGCGGTTTACTTCTTCAGCCACGGCGTTTTGCTCTTCGGACGCGCTGGCGATCTGAGCGTTCATGTCATTGATGGTGTCGATCAGTTGGCTGATGGCGTCCAGCGACATTCCCGCCCGGTTTGCCAGCTCCCCCGTTGTCCGGCCTGTGTCGCTGGAGCGGCCCATTGTGATCATGGCGCCTTGAGTACCTTTTTGCAGCAGGCTGATCATCCCATGGATTTCCTGAGTGCTTTTCTGCGTACGGCTGGCCAGGGCCCTGACTTCGTCAGCGACCACCGCAAAACCACGACCCGCATCGCCGGCCCGTGCTGCTTCAATGGCGGCGTTCAAAGCCAATAGATTGGTTTGCTCCGCGATAGAACGAATGACGTCAACGACACCGGCTATCGACTGCACATCCTTGTTCAGGCTGTCCAGGGACGCGCTGCTTTGGCCGATTTCCTCAATCAACGAATGAATGCTTTCGATGCTCCTGTTGACGACATCCCTTGCCTGCCCACCCACATCGCTGGTTTCCCGTGCTGCGAGCGAAGCACTTTGGGCACTGACGGAAACCTGATGCGCAGCCGTGGACATTTCATGTATGGCTGTCGCCACATGATCGGTCTCCTGGCGCTGACGATCCATGGCCTGCTCTGACCGTTGTGCCTGGGCCGACATCTCTTCGACCAGTGCAGTCAATTGCCCGGTCATCTCAGCGATCTGACGTACAAGGCTATGAATTTTTTCCACAAACAAGTTGAACGAGTGAGCCAAATCGCCCAGCTCATCGTTGCTCGAAACGGGCAAACGGTGTGTGAGGTCGCCATCTCCAGCGGCGATGTCGTCCAGTTTCTTCTTGATGGCCAGCACAGGTCTCACAATGCTGTTGCCTAGCCAAATGCCAATCAGCGCCACGAATAGCAGCACGCAAACGGCAAGGAAAAGGATGTACGTGGTGTGCTGGCCGATTCGCTTATAGCGCTCGCTGGCGATGGCCTGCACCTGAACCTCAAGATCGTCCAGGTTCACCTGGGTACCCACGATCAGGTCCCATTTATCCAGGTAAACGGTGTAGCCGAGCTTGGGTGTAGGTTTCGGGCTGCTGGGTGTTTGCCATTGATAGCGGAAAAAATGAGTGCCCGTCCTGGCCGCTTCAACCAGCCCCCGAATGACGTATACGCCGTCGGCATCTTTGCTATCGACAAAGCTCTTGCCGATATCGGTGTTCAGATTGGCGGAAAACACGCGAACAGACGAAGAGTCGTAGCCGTAAAAGTAGTTTTGTTTATCAAAACTCAGCGTACGCAGAATCTTGACGGCCTGATCCCGAGCGTTGGAATCCCCATATCCGGAAGCGTCGTAGATCGGCTGAATCGATGCCTGGGCAATTTCCATATAGTGCTTGAGCGAAGTTTTTCGCTCATTGATCAAGAGGTCGCGCGTCTGCTCGACTTCCTCGGATGCCAGCTTTTGCAAAACCCAAAAGGTGATACCGCTGATCACTGCGGCCAGCAAAAGGCCAGGGATGATCGTCAGAAGAATGATTTTGCTGCGAAGACTTAGCATCACGATGAGTTTCACCTCACTCAAGAGATTTTATTGTTTTCCAGCCCTTTTTATTTCGGCCAAGGCTGGCTAAACGTCGCGTAAAAGGCGGGGGTGTTTTTGGGTTGAAGCCGTTGGGTCTGGAGAGACTGAAAGGTCTCCCGTCGTCAAAAAATTATTAATGATCGATCGATCAATAGTAGTCTACGCTCATCCCGAACGGCTTGTCGATGGTCGGTAAACGGCGGTGGAAGAACCTGTCGTGTCATTGACCCAAGAGGCAACGTTGACCAGGCCCGGGGTCTTTTGCGCTTGACGCAACATGACGTTGCGTCCTGCCCATATTCTCTGGAGGGGGAGTGCCGCCTATTTTGTTGACCTGACAAACATCAATGCGAGTGATCTTTCCTTGGAGAGTCACCGCTGTCGAATCTCAGGAGTTTATGGAATGGGCGCTTCTACAAGTAGTACAGCAACGACGATACAAAAAACTTCAATGACCAGAGGGCTGGTACTTCTGTTCGCGTTTTGTTGCGGAGCCATCGTGGCCAACATCTATTACGCACAACCGATCATCAGCTTGATCGCCCCGGATATCGGCATGTCGAATGGCAGCGCGAGCTTTATTGTTTCGCTGACTCAGATTGGCTATGCACTCGGATTGTTTTTCCTGGTGCCCTTGGCGGACCTGGTAGAAAACCGCCGACTGATGGTCGCGACGATCGTGATTACGATCTTCAGCCTGGTCGCCGCCGGCCTGGCCAAGCAGCCGAGCGTGTTTCTTGTCGTCTCGGCACTCATCGGTTTCAGCTCGGTCTCCGTGCAAATGCTTATCCCGTTGGCTGCGCATCTGGCTCCGGAAGAATCTCGCGGCCGGGTGGTTGGCGGGATCATGGGGGGCTTGCTGCTAGGGATTCTGCTTGCGCGGCCGCTGTCGAGCCTGGTGGCTGATCATTTCGGCTGGCGAGCCGTGTTTATCGGGGCGGCTGCCTTGATGCTCATCATCTCCATCGTGATCGCCATGACCATGCCCAAGTGGCAGCCGGCCCATCGGGCGTCGTACGGTCAACTGCTGATGTCCCTTGGGCAACTGTTTTGCCGCGAGCCGGTATTGCGTCAGCGTGCGCTTTATCAGGGGCTGATGTTTGCGGCGTTCAGTTTGTTCTGGACTGCGGTGCCGCTGGTATTGAGCCGTGAGTTTGGCCTCACGCAAAGTCAGATCGCGATGTTCTCTCTGGTTGGCGCCATCGGTGCAGTCGCCGCGCCTATAAGCGGTCGACTCGCTGATGCCGGACACACTCGACGTGCCTCACAGTTGGCCATGGTGTTGGGCGTTGTGAGCTTCCTACCGGCCTTCATCAATCCCCTTTACGGTGTGATTGGTTTGGCGGTTACCGGTATCGCGCTGGATTTTGCGGTGCAGATGAACATGGTGCTGGGCCAACGAGCCGTCTACGCCCTGGGCACGGCGAACAGAGGTCGTCTGAATGCGTTGTACATGATCAGTATCTTCATTGGCGGCGCAATCGGTTCCTCGGTGGCCAGTTCGCTTTATGAACACGCCAGCTGGTTGGCTGTTGCAGCGGTGGGTAGCGCTTTGTCACTGATCGCTCTGGTCGCCTTTTCGATGGTTTCTCGTCGAGCCGGGCAGGCTCAATGAGACTCCGCGGCAGTCAAGGAGTGTCATGGACAAGTTGCTCGCGTTGAAGATGTTCGTCCAGGCTGTGGACTCGAAGGGCTTTTCTTCTGCCGCTCGGCAGTTGGGCCTGGCGACGTCTTCCGTGACCCGGATGATCGATGGGCTGGAGGCGGAACTGGGGGCGGTTTTGCTTAACCGCTCCACGCGTCAGATATCGTTGTCAGATGCCGGGGCCGCTTACTACTTGAAAGCGCGGGAGGTATTGAGCGCAGTAGCCGAAGCGGATGCTTCAGTCACTGACCGTGGGGAAGTGCCCGCAGGGCATCTTCGTATTTCCGTCCCGGTGGCGTTTGGACGTCGTCTGATTGCGCCTCATATCGCCTCGTTTTTGAAGCGTTACCCGCAACTCGTGCTGGACATGACGCTGTCTGACGACATTGTCGAATTGCTGGGCGAGCGCGTCGATCTGTCGATCCGATTGGGCTCGGCAGCAGCGATGGATGGTGTCGTCAGTCGTCCCGTCGGCCATTTCAGACGTCGGGTGGTTGCCAATGCTGAGTACCTGAAGACCCGTGGCTTCCCTGAACATCCCATGGACCTCTTGCAGCATGAATGCATGCGCTTCAGTTACGGCCCAAAGCAACAGGTCTGGACTTTCCTGAACGACGGTGAAGAGACTCGGGTACCCGTGGAGGGGCGCTTTAAAAGCAACAATGCGGAGGTTTTGCGGGAGGTCGCAATGGCGGGCGGCGGGGTGGCTTTGTTACCTGACTGGCTCGTCGATGATGATATTGGGGGTGGTCAATTGACGTCGTTGTTCGAGTCATTTGTTGTCAATCCGAACGATGCGAGTTCGGCCATCTCTGCGCTGTATCTCCCCAATCATCGTGGCTCCCGGCGCGTCAATGCGTTTATCGATTTCATCAGCGAATTGCTGGGGCCTGAAGGCTTGTCGCAGAGCTGATTGCGCCTGATAAATCGGGTTCATAGCCAGCGCATTCTTTTGTTTTGTATGATGCCTCGATGAAGCTCTAGTGAGGCGTTATGCAAGACTCAAAAAATGTGGACGAGAAAGAGCCTGGAAAATCAGCCGACTCCGAAGGCCTCGTCAAGTCGACGACTCGACGCCTTTCGCCAGAGGTCAGGGAAAAGCAGATTGTGCAGAAAGCCATCGAGCATTTTGCAACGTGCGGATTCTCGGGGAGTACCCGTGAGCTGGCGCGACAACTTGACGTTACCCAACCCTTGCTCTATCGATATTTTCCTAGCAAAGAGGCCTTGATAGACCGTGTCTACGAGGAGGTCTATCAGTGGGATACCGAGTGGGAGGCGATCATCAAGGATCGTTCGGAACCCCTGCAGCCTCGCCTGGTTCGTTTCTATACTTCATACGCAAGCGTGATTCTGCGGCGAGAATGGATTCGTATCTTCGTATTCGCCGGGCTGACACGTGAAGGCATCAACGATCGGTATCTGGCTAAATTGCGTGAGCGCGTCTTCATTCCTGTCATTGCAGAAATTCGCCATGCTCATGGATTGGCGCCGTCCTCAGGTGAAACGATCAATGAAAAAGAGCTTGAGCTGATCTGGAGTTTGCATGCCAGCATTTTCTATATCGGCGTGCGCAAATGGATTTACGATCTTCCAGTGACTGAGGACATTGATGCGCAGATCGAGCAGATGGTCGATGCGTTCCTTAACGGCAGTCCCCACGTCCTGCAGCAACTCGATAACGACCTCGGCGAGAATTGATCGGCTTCGATCCGAATGAATTGTTCCCCTTTTCCTGCCCCCTGATCTCCTGCTTCGACCCTCTTTTTTGTCGACCACTCATCACCTGTTTCAGCCTTCAGCTGAGCGGGTGGTGAGGGTCGTTATCGCGTCTGTTTGCCCTGCAAAAGCCCTTTCCCAACGCCTGAAGCGTGTTCTCTTTCAGCGACGCCGCGACGTCGTTCCGGTCAGTCCTGCGAAAATTTGATCCTCCAGCTATTGCCTTCAATTTCGTCAGGTCGTATTGTTTATCAAGTGATAAATAAATACAAAAACAGTTGGAGGCACCATGCACGTCCTGAAGCTCGCTCATTACTCGATCCGGTCGTTCGACCTGGAGAGGTCCAGTCGATTCTATGAAAGGGTGCTCGGTTTCAAGCCTGGCTACCGGCCGCCGTTCGATTTTCCTGGCGTCTGGTTGTACATGGGAGGGGACGAGGAGGACTTTGGCACCGTCCACATCATCGGGATTGATCCCTCCAACCCCGAAGGTCTGAAGAAGTACCTTGGTGACAAGGACATCCCGCTGACCGGCACTGGGACTGTCGACCACATTGCGTTTCTGGTAACCGGCCTGGTTGAGTTCTGGAACGTCTTCAAGACCGAGGGCATTGCCTGGCGTGATCGCACCGTTCCGAGCCTCGGCCTGCATCAGGTGTTCATCGAAGACCCGTCTGGCGTCACCATCGAGCTCAACTTCCCGGCCTCCGAAATTGAAGCAGTCGGTTCTTACACCGCCCATGCGGCAGCGACTGCGGGAGTACGCTCATGATCGATTCATTGAACAAACCCCGCGCCATTGTCGTGGGCGGCTCGCTGGGTGGTCTGTTTGCAGCCAATATGCTGTTGCGCAAAGGTTGGGATGTCGAGGTCTTCGAACGCGTTCCGGATGAGCTTGCCGGGCGTGGCGCAGGCATCGTTACACACCCTGAATTGTTCGAAGCGATGGCCGCAGCGGGAATTCCCCTCGATGCATCCGTAGGTATCGATGTGCGTTCACGGGTCACGCTGGCCCAGGACGGTGATGTCGTACTTGAGAACGTGCTCCCACAGACGTTGACCGCCTGGGGGAAAATGTATCAGGTGCTTCGCGCCGCATTTCCGGATTCGCTGTATCGCTGCGGTGGTAGCGTCGTCTCCGTTGAAAGCACTGAAACTCATGCCAGCGTCACATTGGCTGATGGTACGACTCACCAGGCAGACGTCGTTATCGCGGCGGATGGATTTCGTTCGACGATTCGCCAGCATTTTTTACCTGACGTGCACCTGCAATATGCCGGCTATATCGCCTGGCGTGGGTTAGTGGATGAAAGTGTCCTGTCTGATTCTGCCCACGCAGCCCTGTTCGATAAATTCGCGTTTTGCTTGCCTCCGCACGAACAGATCCTGGGGTATCCCGTTGCGGGGCATTCCAACAGCACCCGTGTCGGGGAGCGTCGTTACAACTTTGTGTGGTACCGCACCAGCGACGATGACGATTTGCGCGATTTGCTGAGGGATGAAAGCGGCAAGCAATTTGAAGGCGGTATCCCTCCGGCGCTGATACGCCGTGACGTGCTCGACACTATGTACGAATCCGCAGAGACCTTACTTGCCCCGCAGTTTGCGGAAGTCGTAAAGAAAGCGGCTCAGCCGTTATTCCAGCCGATTTACGATCTGGAAGTACCGAAAATGAATTTCGGACGTGTCGCTTTACTGGGCGACGCGGCATTTGTGGCGCGTCCCCATTGCGGGATGGGTGTTACCAAGGCGGCCGGTGATGCCTTGGCAATCGTCGAAGCACTTGAGCGACATGCATCCGTGGAAGAGGCATTGGCGGACTACAGCGAGCAACGCTGTCGTTTCGGGGCATCGATTGTTCAACATGCCAGGCATCTTGGTGCCTACATGCAGGCGCAACTGAAGAGTGAAGAAGAGCGCGAAATGGCTGAGTTATACCGGACTCCAGAAGCCGTGATGCGTGAGACCGCAGTGCCGGTGAAGTTTTAATTCAGCCACACGCCCTTTGCAGGAGACAACCATGGAACATGCATATCCGCGAGACGGTGGCCCAGCCATGTCCGCTAATCAGGTTGATGACACACTTCAAAACCCGATTCTCGAAAATCCGCAGTTTCGTGCGCTGGTAAAGCAGCGACGAATATTTTCGTGGATCATGACGGCGCTTATGCTGGCGGTCTATTTCGGCTTCATTCTTTCTCTGGCCTTTATACCTGCCCGTTTGGGTACACCTATCGTCGAAGGGCAACCGATGACCTGGGGTGTGCCGATTGGCTTTGGAATGCTCGCCTTCACGATTGTTCTTGTTGCTGTCTATGTATGGCGCACTAACACCTGCTACGACCCTGAAATAAAAACAATCATCAGGAGTTTCAACAAATGAAGCGTCTACTCATTGCAATCTCCGCCGTCCTTGCCTCGGTAGCGGTCTATGCGGCCGATGTCCCTGCCGCCGCACAAAAACATAATCCGATTGCCATCGGCATGTTTTTAGCGTTTGTCATTTTCACTCTGTTTGTCACGCGATGGGCTGCACGTAAAAACAATAGCGTTGCCGATCACTATGCAGCAGGTGGAAAAATTACCGGTTTCCAAAATGGTTGGGCAATCGCTGGAGACTACATGTCTGCGGCGTCTTTGCTGGGCATCTCCGCGTTGGTTTTTACCAGTGGTTTTGATGGGCTGATCTACTCGATCGGGTTCCTTGCCAGCTGGCCGATCATTCTGTTCCTGATTGCAGAGCCATTGCGAAACCTGGGGCGCTACACCCTGGCGGACGTACTTTCCTATCGGCTGAAACAACGACCCATACGTGCTTTTTCGGCGTCCAGTTCGATCGTTATCGTTCTGCTTTACCTGGTTTCTCAGCTGGTAGGCGCCGGAAAACTGGTGGAGTTACTGTTCGGCTTCGATTACACCGCGGCAGTACTTCTCGTGGGTACGCTGATGGTTATCTATGTGTTCTTTGGCGGGATGCTGGCGACCACCTGGATTCAGATCATCAAGGCAGTCTTGCTGCTGACCGGCTGTGTCTTCATGGCGTTCATGGTGTTATCCGAATTCGGATTCAGCCTGAACCAGCTGTTCACGCAAGCGACCGAGGTTCATCCCTCCCATGTAGCAATCATGAGCCCAGGCGGTCTGATTACCGACCCGGTGTCTGCCATTTCCCTGGGACTGGCATTAGTCTTCGGCACGGCAGGTCTTCCACACATTCTCATGCGGTTCTTCACCGTCGGTAACGTCAAGGCTGCGCGCCAAAGTATTCTTTATGCCACGGGTCTTGTCGGCATAGGGTACGCACTGATCGTCATTATCGGCTTCGGCACCATCGCCCTGGTTGCCAGTAATCCTGCCTATCACGATGCATCGGGCGCAATAGTGGGCGGCGTGAATATGGTTGCGATACACCTCGCACACAACGTCGGCGGAAATGTCTTCCTGGGGTTCATGTGTGCAGTATCGTTCTCGACGATATTGGCAGTCGTGGCGGGGTTGACCCTTGCCGGCTCTTCTGCGGTTTCTCATGATCTCTATGCGCATGCCTTGCGCCGTGGCACCGCCACTGACCGTGAAGAAATGCGTGTCTCTCGTGTGACAACCATCGTTTTAGGGGTGTTGTCGATTCTCCTGGCGATTGCTTTTGAAAAACAGAACATCGCCTTTATTGTGAGCCTGACGTTCTCCATCGCCGCCAGTTCCAATTTCCCAGTGCTGTTGTTGTCGATTTACTGGAAGGGCCTGACGACACGCGGCGCTGTGATTGGCGGATCGCTGGGGCTGGTATCGGCAATCACCCTGTGCATTCTCAGTCCGACGGTTTGGGTCAAGATCCTGCATCATCAGCAAGCCTGGTTCCCGTATGAATACCCGGCCCTGTTCTCAATGGCTGTCGCATTTATCGGCATTTTCTGGTTCTCCATCACCGATCGTTCCGCCAGTGCTGTCAGTGAGCGCAATCGATTTGAAAATCAGTTGGTGGATTCTGAATTGGGTACGCCGGCGACATGGAAGGCGCAGTTGAACGCTGATTAATTCGGATTATTAATATTCACATTAAATAGTTGCTGCATGAACGTGCAGGACTTGTGAATAACTACGCCTGAAAAACACTGAAAAGTTTGTAAAAAAACAATAAATCTCAACTTGGGTGCGAACCAATGAAGTGTACTTTGACTGTTGCAGCAGCCCTGTGTGTATTGGCGCAGCAAGCCCATGCGGGGGGCTTCATCGAAGATAGTAAAGCTGCGCTCAAACTGCGTAACTTCTATATCAATAGCGATTACCGAGACTCAGCAACACCCGCTCAGAAAGCAGCCAACCAGAGTTATCAAGCGGAGTGGGGCCAGGCCTTTCAGCTCGAATTCATCTCGGGTTACACCCCGGGGCCGGTAGGTTTCGGAGTGGATGCGTTGGGCATGCTGGGCGTCAAGCTGGATTCAAGCGCCGGCAAGCATGGCAATCCGACGGGCACGAACTACGGTGGCATCGTGTTTCCGAGTGACGGCGATCATGCGGTTGACGATGTCTCCAACCTGGGCCTGACCGGTAAAATGAAAATATCCAAGACCGAGCTGAAGCTTGGAACGCTGGTGCCGAAACTGCCAGTGATCTTCAGCAATGACGGACGTTTGTTGCCGCAAACCTGGCAAGGGACCCAAGTGACTTCGGCCGATATCAAAGACCTGACCTTGGTGGGCGGGCAAATTGATAAGGTGAAGGGACGCAACTCCAGTAACAACGAAAACATGTCCATCGCCGGTGCTAATAATGCTGTTACCGGTCGTTTCAGTAATAAGTTCATCTACGCCGGTGGCGATTACAAACTGACTAAAGATCTGACCTTGCAGTACTATTACGGCAATCTGGAAGATTTTTACAAGCAGAACTTTTTCGGGCTCATTCACAATTGGGCGATAGGTCCTGGCGTACTAACCAGTGATCTTCGCTACTTTAATAGTGAAAGTGATGGTGCAAACGGCCATGATCCTGCGTATTTCACGACAGGTTACTACGGCGGCAATACCTTGAAGGGTGAAGTCGACAATGATTTGTACAGTGGGTTATTTACCTACGCGGTTGCGGGTCACACCTTTGGCGCAGGTTATGAAGTAAGCAATGGTAAAAGTGACTTTCCGTATTTAAACCAGGGTGACGGCCCGACCACTTATACCATCACGGAGATGCAGATTCAGAAATTCGTACGTGCAGGCGAGAGGTCATGGCAAGCCCGTTACTCTTATGACTTTGCAACACTGGGCTTGCCAGGTGCGACGGCGGGTGTTGTGTATGTTAAAGGCGATGGTATCGATACCGTTGCCTCCAGCAATTCCAGTGAATGGGAGCGTGATATTACGCTGGCCTACGTCGTGCAATCGGGCCCCCTCAAAGGTTTGGGTGTCATGTGGAAAAATGCAATGGTGCGAAACAATATCCCGAACACCCGCCAGCAAGATGAGAACCGCGTGATTATAAATTACCAATTGGCATTGTTTTAATGTGTCAGGTTGCTCACTTCAGAGCGGTGATGTCCGGAACTTTAAAACTCGGCGGGCCCGTGCGGTTTATGGCTGGCTGCCGCAACTGACAGGCAGCACTTTAACGAGTGTTGCGTGTACATGTCGTTCTCTTCCAACGGCGTGTTTTATTGAAGAGCAACATTTCCCTTGATGGGGGTAGGGCGGTGCAAGTGATCCTTGACCGCCCTTTTTTTATTCTGAAGCGGGATAGATCATGATCCCAGTGCATCCTGCCAGCCACGTCGTGCCAGCGGCAGATCCAGCAAGCGCTTGCCGGTGGCATCACTGATTGCATTGCCCAACGCCGCAGCCATGGGGCCCTGGACGATTTCCGCAGCACCAAGAAAAGGCTGGTTCGGCTGATCAATCATGTGGACCTCGACCCGTTGCGGCAACTCGGGGAAACGCATGATCGGATAACCGCTCCAGTCGAAGCTGTGCATGCCAGTGGCGTCATAGAGGATGCGTTCATAGAGCGTCCAGCTGGCGGACTGCACGATGCCGCCCTGGATCTGATTGAGCAGCCCATCGGGGCTGACAATTTGCCCCACATCGACGGCGGTGACGACGCGATCAATCGTTATCTGCCCGGTCTGGCGCTGCACATGCAACTGCACCGCGATCGCACAGTAGCCCATGATGTTTTTATAGCGGGCGAAGGCGAAGCCGATCCCGCTGCCGGGGCCGGTTGCTTTTTGCGGCCAGCGGAACTCACTGGCCACGCGCTCCACCACCGCGCGAGCTCGCGGATCGGTCAAGTGATTCAAGCGAAACTGCACCGGATCCACGCTGGCCTGCGCCGCCAGTTCATCGACGGTGCTCTCGATGGCGAACACGTTGATATGGGCACCGAGCGAACGCATGGCCGAGGTCCTGAATGGCATGGTCAGAACGAAGTTCAGATCGACCTTCAGGTTGGGTATCTCATATAACGGCACCGCGTTACGGTCGCCGTCGCCCTCGGGTTGGGCAATCGGGATCGAAGGGGCAGGGGTGAAGGGGCTTGCCAGGAGCCAGGCCGGCAACAGGCGCCCGGCATTGACGATGCGCTCGTTGTGCGGAGTACTCCAGAGTTCGTATTTCCAGTCACGAAGGCGTCCGCTGTCATCCAGTCCTGCTTCCACGTCGGCAAGCATCGCCGAGCTGTAGGGCTCCCAGAGATTTTCCTGTTCGCGCATCCATTGCAGCCGTATCGGCTTGCCGGGTATGGCCATGGCGATCAGCGCGGCATCGGCGGCGGCGTCATCCGCGCCGTTGTGGCCATAGCAACCGGAGCCTTCGGTGTGGATGCAACGCACCTGAGTCGCTGGCAAGCCGACCATTTCGGCGATGCCCGCGCGCAAAGGATAGACACCTTGAGTGTGGGTCCAGACGGTCAGTGTTCCGTCCTTGAACCAGGCCACCGCGCAGGACGGTCCGATGGAACCGTGCATAAGGTACTGTTTGGTCACCCGTGCCTTGTAGGCACGCGGTGCAGGTTGCGCGAGGTTTCCTTTGGCGCTCACCGGGTAGCGCCGCGCTGGCAACTCGGTAAGGAGTTGATGGATGTGTGTCGAGTCGGGCAGCGGATTCCCTTCTGTCCAGCGGGCAGTGGCGTAGCCCTCGCGCATGGCTTTGACCGCCAGCCATTCATCCGTGGCGACCACGGCGAGGTAACTGCCGTTGCGGACCAGTTTCACCATGCCGGGGAGTTTTTTGAGGGCTGTCTCGTCGATGTCCAGCAACTGACTGCCGCGCCGGGGTGGACGTATCACACGGGCATGCAGCATATCCGGCAGGCGCATGTCCTGCACATACGCCGCACCGCCGCTGACCTTGGCGGGAATGTCCAGCCGAGGCAGTGACGTGCCGATCAGGATGAAGCTGTCGGCTGGCTTGAAGGGGGAGTTGGCCGATGCAAAGCGATGCAGTTGAACCCCGACAACCGCTTGTGCGTAGGTCATGCTGCGGCCTTGCGCATCGTAGATCACGGCGTCCCGCGTGCTCAGGCTATCGACTTTCTGTTGCCATTGTCGTGCCGCAGATTCGAGTAATAGCTGACGTACCTGGGCCGCGGCATTGAACAACGCAGTGCCGCTGTCGACCATCGTATGGCTGCCGGCGGTATAGCCTTCATTGGGCGTCAGCGCGGTGTCTGCAGTGAGAAAACGGATGAGCCCGGGCGACACTTCCAGGCGCTCGGCAGCGATCTGCAGCAGCGCAGTTTTGACGCCGGTGCCCAGTTCCACTTTGCCGGTGTAGACCGTGATGCCATCTTTCGCGTCAATGCGGATCCAGGCGTCCAGATAGGGTGTGGCCCGCAGGCTGCCCGGCAGGTCAGGCGCCAGGATTTGCGTGCCCAAGGTGTCCACTTCGGTGTCAGCGAAGGCGCGCGGAATACCGGGAAGCATCGCGAACCCCATCACCAATGCTCCGTTTATCACGAAGGCGCGGCGGCTCAGATTGACGTCTTGCTTTAAGGTTTTCATACCTTGGTTCCCTGCTCGATGACCGACTTGATCGCGGCGAGGATCCGCACATGGGTGCCGCAGCGGCACAAGTTGGGCGCCATGTGGCGACGGATCGTTTCGTCGTCCGGCTGAGGGTTGGTCTCTAACAAAGCCTGTGCCCGTACAATCATCCCCGCGATGCAATAACCGCACTGGGCCGCCTGGACGTCGATAAACGCTTTTTGCAACGGTCCCGGTTGGTCGGCGCTGCCCAGACTCTCCACGGTACGCACTGATTTTCCCGCCAGCGCACCGCACGGTGTCAGGCATGAAAAAACCGGTTTGTCGTTCACCAAGACCGTGCATGCGCCGCATTGACCCAAGCCGCAGCCGTATTTAGCGCCATTGAGCCCTACCTGGTTGCGCAAGGCATACAGCAGCGGCATGTCTTCCGGGATGTCCAGTTCATGAGTCTTGCCGTTGATGTCGAGTGTGATCACGGTTGCTGCTCCTGTGCCCGAATGCTCTTGATAGTGTTCTCCAAGTCCTTCCAGGGCCTGGTCGCGCAGCTCTCGTTGCGCAGATACCGGGCAATTGCAGCCACATCGGCATCGTCCAGGCTATGGGCGAAGGCCGGCATGTAGTGGCTCGCAGCGGCGGTGGACATCGGAATGCCTTGCAGGATGGTCTGGATCAAATTGCGTGGCGATTCGGCCGTCACTGCCGAAGTGCTGGCCAGAGCAGGTCTTGATTCAATGACACGCATCGGTGCGGCACTGCCGTGGCAGCTTGCACAGGCACCTTCGAACAACGAGGCGCCGGCAAGTGCGACGGCATCGGGCTTGGGCTCAGAGATGCAAGGCGGCAATGGCGCCTCCGAAGAGGTTTTTTTCAGGTCGAGAATGTACTGCGCAATGGCATGGGCATCTTCTGCTGGCATCTGCGCGATGCTCAGGCTGACCGGTAACATCGGGCCTGCCGCTGCGCCATGTCCTTCGGCGACCTCGCCCGTCAGGTAGGCGACCAACTGGTCTTCATTCCAGGGATGTTCCGCCGTGGCCATTCCGCGCAGGGCAGGGGCCGTCCAGCCATCAACGACACCACCGTTGAACAGCTCGCTGCTTTTCTCCCCGCCAATCAGATTCAGCGGCGAATGGCAGGACGAGCAGTGCCCGGCGCCTTCGACCAGATAGCGTCCACGGTTCCAGAGCGCTGAGCGGTCTGGCAGTGGTTGCAGCGGCTCACCATGCAGGAACAACAGGTTCCAGAAAGACACCAGCGGACGGAAGTTCATGGGGAAAATCATGTGGTTTTCAGGGGCGGTGTATTTCACCGGATCCACGCTCATCAGGAAGGCGTAGGCATCCGCGATATCGGCATTGCTCATCTTTCGGTAATGCACATAGGGAAAGGCCGGATAGAGAAAATGGCCGTCGCGCGCGATGCCTTCGCGCATAGCCCGCTCAAAGGCGTCCAGCGACCACTCGCCGATACCGGTTTCCCGGTCCGGGGTGATGTTGGTGGTGAAGAGTGTTCCGAAGGGCGTTATCAGCGGCAAACCACCCGCCATGTAAGCACCCCCTGGTCGCGTGTGGCAGACCGCGCAGTCTCCCGCTTCGACAACGCGTCGTCCCCTGTCCATGGATTCGCGGCCTGCACTCTGATGCTGACTGGCGACGGGAATTTCCGGCCTCCACATCATCCAGAAGGCGAACCCTGTCCCCACGATGCCGATTGCCAGAATGGCACCGATGATCGTCTTGCGCTTCATCGCCTTACCTCGCCTGAGTTAACGACAGATTTTTCAATCCGCCGCTTGCGATTGGCCTACGGCGACTTCTGAAGGGTGAGCTTAGAGAGGGCGGTTGTGATGGAGTACCCCACCAAGGCGCAACGCTACTTTGCGCCAGGCGCAACGACGGCAGAATTAACAACAGTTAACTCGCGCAGTCCCAGTCGATGTCCAAAGATAGATCCTCAAGGAGCGTACCGATGACATTGAAGGAGGTTCATGGACAAGCTGCTCGCGCTGAAAATGTTCGTCCAGTCGGTCGACTCCAAGGGCTTTTCGTCTGCCGCCAGACAACTCAATCTGGCCACCTCTTCAGTGACCCGAATGATCGACAGGCTTGAGGATGACCTCGGTGCCGTGCTGCTTAATCGTACTACCCGGCAAGTCACGTTGACTGATGTCGGTGGTGCTTACTACCTGAAAACCCGGGATATCCTGAACGCCATGGCGGACGCTGACGAGTCGGTGTCGGATCGGGGAGAAGTCCCGGCAGGCGAGTTGCGTATTTCAGTGCCCGTGGCGTTTGGACACCGCCTCATCGCCCCCCATATCTGCGCGCTTTTAGAGCGTTTCCCTATGCTCATCCTGGACATGACACTGTCCGACGACATCGTCGATTTGCTCGCCGAACGCATCGATCTATCGATCCGGTTGGGGTCGCCAGCGGCAATGGAAGCGGTGGTCAGTCGCCGCATCGGCAGCTTTCGACGCCGGGTCGTTGCCAGCGCGGAGTACCTGAATGCGCGAGGATTTCCCGACCAGCCCATGGGCCTTATGCAACACGACTGCATGTGCTTCAGCTATGGCACGTCGCAAGAGGTCTGGACGTTTGCCGATAAGGGGCAAGAGACCCGTGTCCCCGTCGATGGGCAATTCAAGAGCAACAATGCCGAGATCTTGCGTGAAGTCGTGCTGGCCGGCAGCGGGGTGGCGCTGTTGCCGGATTGGCTGGTCGACGATGACATTGACAGCGGTCGCCTGACCGCCTTGTTTGACGCATTTGTCGTCAATCCGAACAGTTCGAGTTCGGCGATCTCCGCTCTGTACCTGCCCAATCATCGCGGATCGAAACGTATCAATACGTTCATTGATTTCCTGACCGAATTACTCGGTTCAGACAGCCTTCCCGTGGGGTGATCTCCCCACCTTTGCGTTTTGCGAAACGCTGCGTTGTGCAGCCGATGGATTCTCTGACGGGGTCCGGGCACCTACCTTGGGGGTGTGAAAACATTCAACCATGGAGACCCTCATGAGTGTGCACCCATCCACTATTCACGTGACTTACGACTTCATCTGCCCTTGGTGCTGGATCGGCGAAGAGCATCTGGAACGCGCACTGGCCGCTTCGAATTTTTCAACGGATCGCCAGGTTGTTTTCCTGCCTTATCAGTTGAACCCGGACATGCCTGTTCAGGGCATGGATCGTAAAACCTATCGCTCTGGCAAATTCGGTAGCTGGGCGCGTAGCCAGGCCATGGATGCTCAGGTTACCCACGCCGGCAGGGCTGTCGGTCTTGAATTCGATTATGAGCAAATCGAAAAAACCCCCAATACCCTGGCGGGCCATCGCCTGGTATGGCGAGAACAACAGGCGGGCCGAGACGCTTCTTTGCTGGTCAAGGCCATTTTCAAGGCGTACTTCGGCGAAGGGCGGGACATCGGCGACCTCAATGTGCTCGCGGACATCGCTGCCGAAGCAGGGCTGGACCGCGAAGCAGTTGTCGACTTTCTCAACACCGATGAAGGCACTGCTGAAGTGTTGAAACTTGAAGCCATGACCAGGGCATCCGGTGTGCGCTCGGTTCCGAGTATTCAGATCGCAGGCGACACGATCAGTGGCGCTCAGCCCATCGAAGTAATGATCCAGATACTGAGACGAAACCAGGCGGCTTGAGCCGTTTTTTTCAATCCATAGCCATTCAGGAATTCATCATGACCCATCACTTGTTCAGCCCCATCAAACTCGGCCAACTCTCCCTCGATCACCGCGTCGCCATGGCGCCGCTGACGCGCTCCCGGGCGGGCCAGCCTGGCAACGTACCGACCTCGATGAACGTCGAGTACTACCGTCAGCGGGCCAGCGCGGCGTTGATCATTACCGAGGCTACCCAGATTTCGCAGCAGGGCCAGGGGTACGCCTGGACGCCCGGCATTCATAGCGCCGAGCAGATTCAGGGCTGGAAAGCGGTCAGCGAAGCCGTGCATGCAGAAGGCGGTCGCATTTTCCTGCAGCTCTGGCATGTGGGGAGGGTGTCGCACCCGGTGTTTCAACCCAACGGCGGCTTGCCTGTGGCACCGACCGCGCAGCCGGTGCCGGGCAAGACGTTCATCCTGAATGAAAAGGGCGAGGGGGTTTGGGGTGATGTACCTATTCCCCAGGAACTTGATATTCCGGGCATCGAAGCGATCGTTGCCGATTACCGCAAGGCGGCTCGCAATGCGCTTCTGGCCGGTATGGATGGTGTGGAAATCCATGCAGGTAACGGCTACTTGCTCGATCAATTCATCAACAGCGCCAGCAATCAGCGCAGTGATCGCTACGGTGGAAGCATCGAAAACCGTGCGCGGCTTTTGCTTGAAGTGGTGGAGGCCGTGACCGAAGAAGTCGGTGCCGAACGCGTCGCCGTTCGCCTGACACCGATGGGGCGCTTCATGGGGATGGACGATGACACCCCGGAACAGACCTTCGGCTACATTGCCTCCCGACTCAACCACTGGAATCTCGCCTACCTGCACTTGGTAGAACCGATGATGGTCGGCACCGTGCTCGACGAAAGTAACGATCCACGCTGGGACGCCATCATCAAACAGCTACGCACTGACTTCCACGGCGTACTGATGCTGGCGGGTGGTTACACCGGCGAAACGGCCGAACAGGCCATCGCACAGGGGCGTGCCGACCTGATCGCTTTTGGTCGCCCGTTCATTGCCAACCCCGACTTGCCGGCGCGCCTGCGTGGCCGTAACGAACTCAACCTGGCGGACGGCAGCAGTTTTTTTGGCGGCGACGCCAAGGGCTACATCGACTATCCGGTGTTGGCATAACGCAACGTGGGAATCACCAGGCTACGAGGAGAAAGGTAATGAAGAGTGCAGACGTTCCGAAGGCCCTGGTCATTGGTGGTTCCCTGGGAGGGCTGTTCGCCGCCACGGCGTTGCGTGCGATTGGCTGGCACGTCGATATTTTCGAGCGTTCCCCCGCGGCGATGGACAGCCGTGGCGGAGGCATTGTCCTGCAAGCGGATGTCTTGCAGCATTTTCGCTATTCGGACATCAAACATACCCATGCGCTCGGGGTCCGGTCCCATGATCGCCTGTATCTGGATCGGGCCGGCACCGTCGTGCACAAGGAGTCGATGCCGCAAACCCAGACGTCCTGGAACACGCTGTACAACGCATTGTTCTCTGCGTTCCCTGCCGAGCACTATCACCGGGGTAAAACGCTGGTTGATCTGGTTCAAAACGAGCAACGCGTGACCGCGATGTTTGAAGATGGCAGCAGTGCCGAGGGCGACGTGTTGATCGGCGCCGATGGGGCAGGGTCGACCGTGCGAAGTCTGGTGTTGCCGGAGGCTGGGTATTCCTATTCAGGCTATGTGGTCTGGCGTGGATTAGTCGATGAAGACGGACTTCCAGACTTCGCCAAGGCACAAATCTACGAGGACTTTGTGTTTCAGCAGGACCCCGAATCGTTGATGCTGGAATAC
Source organism: Pseudomonas sp. NFX71 (assembly GCF_048079215.1). Taxonomy (NCBI): domain Bacteria; kingdom Pseudomonadati; phylum Pseudomonadota; class Gammaproteobacteria; order Pseudomonadales; family Pseudomonadaceae; genus Pseudomonas; species Pseudomonas sp. NFX71. The sequence continues at coordinate 4,778,948 of NZ_CP182230.1, forward strand.
ATGGTGCCGGGCCTGAACGGCTCGGTTGATCCCGGCGAGCGACGGTTCAACTGGCTCTGGTATTTGAAGGCTGCGCAGGGCGCAGAATTAGACGCTGTGCTCACCGATAACAAGGGCCATCGGCGTAGCCACTCCATTCCTCCGGGCGCCTTGGCAACGGAGCAGGAGGCTTACATCAGGAAAATGGGTGAGCAGCAGGCGAATCCGGCGTTTCGTGAACTGATTCGCCAGACCAAGGATATTTTCGTGCAGGCGATCCTTGATCTCAACGTCCCTCGAATGGTGTTTGGCCGCGTGCTGTTGACGGGTGACGCTGCTTTTGTGCCGCGCCCTCACACGGCCGGAAGCACGGCCAAGGCGGCCCGCAATGCACTGGCCCTGGCTCAAGCGATCGACGACATAGGCGACATCGACAGAGCCCTTCTGGCCTGGCAGCAACTGCAACTGGCAGAAGGCAAACGCATGGGAGACTGGGGTGTGAGCATGGGCAACCGGATCATGGGCATCAGCTGACCCGGATTGGGCATTGAGCATTTCGCTGCAGTGAGTCCCGGGGTTGAGCACAGCCATGCAAGACACCCCGGGCCGGGTCATGCATAGTCATCACTATTACTTTTCGATCGTGGACTTCGCTTATGGACAAGTTGCTGGCGCTGAAAATGTTTGTCGAAACGGTCCGCTGTGGGGGTTACTCGGCAGCCGCGCGCAAGCTCGGCATCTCCACTTCGTCAGTGACGCGGCAGGTCGCGGGGCTGGAAAGTGAGTTGGGCGCCAGCCTGCTCAACCGCACCACGCGCAACACGAGTGTCACGGTGGCGGGGCAGAGCTATTTCGACAAGGCAGTGGCGATCCTCGAAGCCATCGATGAAGCCGACGCCGTCGTTGCCGACCGTGGCAGCGAAGCCCAAGGGCGTTTACGGGCCAGCGTTCCAGTGGAATTCGGCCGGCGTATCATCGCTCCCCATTTGAGCCGGCTGCTCGATCGCCATCCGGGCCTGGAGATCAGCCTCTCGCTGAGTGACGAGGTCAGTGACCTGCTCAGCGAGCAGATCGATGTGTCGGTGCGTCTCGGTTCATCGGTCGTCAGTGATGACATCGTCAGCAAGAAGGTGGGTGATTTCCAGCGTTGGGTGGTGGCGAGTCCCGACTACCTGATGCGCACCGGACTGCCCCATCACCCTCGTGATTTGCTGGAGCATCAATGCTTGCGGTTTGATTACCGCATGGGTCACCACAATTGGACATTCCAGGGCGATGAAGAAATCATCCGCTTGAATGTGCAGGGAAGACTGCAAAGCAACAATGCCGACATCCTGCGGGAGGCCGCCTTGGCGGGTGGCGGGGTGACGCTGTTGGCCGATTGGCTGGTGCGTGACGATGTTGGCGCCGGTCGGCTGACTCGCGTGCTGGAGCAGTATGAAGTCAACCCAGGGAGTGCGAGCACCTGCATCAACGCGCTGTATCTGCCCAACCATCGCGGCTCCAGTCGCATCAATGTGTTCATTGAATTTCTGCAGGAAATACTCGCCCCCTGAGCACGTTGTCATTGGCGTCAAATCAGCGATTTATGGGGCGGTAAACGTGACCAATGTCTTGGGCTCCAGATACGCGCTCATCCCCCACCGGCCCATTTCCCGCCCAAGGCCTGAATGCTTGAAACCACCGAAGGGGGCACGCGGTTCGTGGGCCAGGGTGTTGATGAGCACACGTCCCGAATCGATCTGAAGGGCGATATTCACACAGCGTTCGTGGCTCTTTCCCAGCACCAGGGCGCTCAGCCCATAGTCCGTATCGTTAGCAATGCTGATCGCATCGGCATCATCCTCGTAGGGGATGATCGTCAGCACGGGGCCGAAGATTTCCTCACGAGCGATGCGCATCCGGTTGTTGGCATCAGTGAAGATCGTCGGCTTCACGAACCATCCGGCGTGCAAGCCTTCCGGGCGACCTTCGCCACCCGCCAGCAACCGCGCGCCTTCTTCCTGGCCGCTACGGATGTAGCGCTGCACCCGTTCCCATTGTTTCTGGCTCACCATTGGGCCAATGTCGGTGTCGGCGTTGCGTGGATCACCCGACTGGATCTTTGAGACGCACGCCTTCGCAACCCTCTCGAACTCTGCCAACCGTCGGCGCGGCACAAGGATGCGAGTGCCCGCGATGCAAGCCTGGCCGCTGTTGAGAAATCCGGCTTGCAGCACCATTGGCATGACCGCCTGGAAATCCGCATCGTCAAGCACCACGGTGGGCGACTTGCCGCCGAGTTCGAGCGTCACGCGCTTCATGGTGTCGGCACCGGCTCTTACCAGATGTTGACCGACAGCGGACGAACCCGTGAACGAGAGCTTGGCGACGTCGGGATGCCGGGCGATTTCCTCGCCAACCACATCGCCCCGCCCGTTGACGATATTGAATACACCCGGTGGCAGCCCCGCTTCGTGTAACGCCCTGATCACGACCTGTGTCTGTAACGCACTCATCTCGCTGGGCTTGATGACGGTGGTGCAGCCTGCCGCCAGCGCGGTGGCCAGCTTGTTGCAGATGAAGCCGGCATTGCTGTTCCAGGGCGTGATCAGACCCGTAACGCCCACGGGCGTCAGAATGACCTTGGCCATGCCGACCTGTTCTTCGAAATCGAACGCCTTCAGCGCATCGATCGCTTGCGCAATCACATCCATCGGGTAAGTCGCCATCCAGCGCCCGCGAACCGCAGGTGCGCCGTATTCCACGAGGATGGCTTCCAGCAGTTCTTCCTCTCTTGTCGCCATGGCCCGGTGCATGCGTTCCAGTGCCGCAATGCGCTCCTCCCGACGGGTGCGAGACCAGGCCGGAAATGCGGCCTTGGCGGCTGCGATGGCACGTTGTGCGTCCAGTGCATCGCCCAGCCGAACCTGACCGATGACTTGCTCGGTGCTCGGGTTATGGAGGTCGAACCATTCCTGACCGTGCGGTATGACGAACTCGCCGTTGATGTAGATGTGTTCAATGCGCTGCATGGCGATTCCTCGTTCAAATGAGCCTTTGTGCAGCGAAGTCTATGAGGGACTTATTGTTCCGATAAGCTATCCTTTGGCTTATGTAGCATCCGCATTTTCAGGACAATCCATGCACAGAACAGGAATGACCGAGCTGGAAGTGGTTCTGGCCGTTGCGCGCCGCAGCAGTTTTCGAGGCGCGGCACAGGAATTGGGCATGTCCACCACCGCCGTGAGCAGCGCAGTGGCCGGCCTGGAAGCGCGCCTGAAAGTGCGCCTGTTCAATCGCTCCACGCGCAGCGTTGCCCTCACCGACATCGGGCGACGCTATGTGGAGCGCATTGCCCCTGCATTGGCGCAGATCAAAAGTGCCGGCGAAGAGGCCAGCGTCGGCCCCGACGAACCCAGCGGCACACTGCGCATCAATGCACCGTATGGCGCGGCCTACCTGCTGCTGGATCCGCTGCTCAAGCAGTACGCTCAGCGCTATCCCGAGGTGCGCATCGACATCGTCAGTGAGTCAAGCATGGTCGACATCGTCGCCGGGGGCTTCGACGCCGGGATTCGCCTGGCAGAGTCCGTACCGCAAGACATGATTGCTGTGGCGCTGTCAGGTGACATGCGGATGCTCGTGGTGGCTGCGCCCGAGTATCTTGAACACCATGGCGTGCCCGAGCATCCGCGAGATCTACTCACCCACCACAGCATCGGCATGCGCATGGCCCACGGAGGTCTCTACCATTGGGAGCTGGAGCGCGACGGCCAGAAGTTGCAGATGGAGCTGCCGGTGCGCCTTGTGTTCAATGAGTTGCTGGCCATCAAACAGGCCGTGTTGTCGGGCCTTGGCATCGGTTTCATTTCCGAGGGGTTCATCCGGGAAGAACTTGCAAGCGGGGCCCTGGTGCCGGTGCTGATGCCGTGGTGCCCGTCGTTTGGCGGGTTGAGGCTCTACTACTCGGGCCATCGCTTCGTGCCGGCGCGATTGCGCGCACTGATTGATCTGGTGCACGAGTTGCGGCCCAATCCGGTTTGATTCGGGCGACGAGTGCACACTCGAATCCTGAGGATCGCTTCGCGCCAGGTGCTCTTGGCACGAGCCGTATGCGGTAGTTGCTCACGTCTGGATCTGTGCGGTGGGGGTAGATAACGGCCATCCCTACCGCGCGCAAACTCGTGTATGGCGGTCAGTGATCGGATCGAAGACGTCAAAGAGCGCGTCCCCTTTGTTTACCCGTGCCCCCAATGGTTTCAGGAGCGAGACAACCTCTGCGTCGGGGCCTATCAATGCGAAGCCCTGGCCTGCGTCGGTTTTGATAAAGCTTTCATCGATATTGACGATGTCGGCAAGGGTGGCATCCAGGCGTCCGGACGCCAGGTCCTGGAACGCTTCACCTTGGGAGCCTTGGCGCACGACTTCAATACCCGCTGCGGCAAATTTGTCACTGGCATAGCGATCGTAGGTAAAAGCGCGCTGAACGCCTACCCGCTTGCTTTTGAGGTCAACCAGTGGATTGTTAATGACGGTGCCGGCCTTCATCGCCAGTTTGCCGGGGGTGTGATAGTACTTTTTGCTGAAATCGACTGATTTAAGCTGGTCGGGCGTGATCGACATGGAGGAGAGGATCGCGTCGATCTTTTGTTTCAACCTGGTCCTTCCCTTGTCTCAAGGAAGTGATGACTTTATCGATGCTGTTCTCTGCGTGTGAATGGGAATAAGTGTTAATTGCGAATGGTTTTGTATAGCATGCGCGGGAGTTTTTGGCGGTTTCACTCCCTGTATTGGCCTATTCGTAAAGGTTTCTCTCTCCATGCGTCGAACCCTGCTTTCCATTTGTGTGCTGCAAGCGTTGTCGTCTTCCTCATGGGCTGAACAAACGGATGTAGCTCCCTCAACGCTTGAGCTGGACGCAACCGATGTTATCGGTACCGCGAATTACGAAAGGGCGGACGGCCCGGTACAGGGTTATCGGGCGACGCGCTCGGCCAGCGCCACGCGTACCGACACGTCGATCCATGAAACCCCGCAATCGATCAGTGTGGTCTCGAAGGATGCAGTCGAGGATCTGGGCGCCACCCGTTTGCAGGACGCGCTGGACTACGCTGGGGGCGTGGGGCGGGCGAACAATTTCGGTGGGCAGGGCCTGACCACGTTTACAGTTCGTGGCTTCACCACCGGCGAGTTTTACCGCAACGGTTTTCCGATCAACCGCGGCTACCCGAACATGCCGGATGCCAACACCATCGAGCGACTCGAAGTGCTGCGCGGCCCGGCCACCATGCTCTACGGTCGGGGTGATCCTGGCGGCACCTTCAATGTGGTTTCCAAACAGCCGTTGCCCGAGCGCACCGTCACCCTGGGCAGTCAACTCAACGATCAGGGCATGAAGCGCGGCACGCTGGACGCTTCCGGCCCGCTCGACGAAGAGGGGCGCCTGGCCTATCGACTGAACGTAGTGGGCGAGGGCGGCGACACTTTCCGAGATCACGTCGAAAACGAGCGCTACGGTATCACTCCTGTGCTGACGTGGCAGGCAACCGACGCGACCAAGCTCATTTTCGAAGGTGATTTCATGCGTAACAACGCGCCTCTGGATCGAGGCGTTACCCGCTACGCCAAACAGATTGGCACCGCCTCCCGCGACAGCTTTTTCGGCGAAAAAGACGCTGGCAAACTGCACAACGACAACAACATGGCGCAACTGCGTTTCGAACACATGCTCAACGACGACTGGACGCTGGGGGGCGGTTTCCAGTGGCTCGATGGTTCACTCAAGGGCAACGCGGTCGAGGCCAACGGCATTGCCGCTGACGGCCGCACGTTAGGGCGCAACTTCAACTATCGCAAGCTGGAGTGGACCGACAAGGACACCCAACTCAATCTGACCGGCCATTTCGATACCGCTGGTTTGCAGCACACGTTGCTCACCGGTATCGAGTATGAGGATTACGACTACAAGTCGATCATTCAACGCTCCAGCGGAGCTATCGGTGCGTACCTGATCGACATCTTCGATCCGGTGTATGGCCAGCCACGTCCGGCACTCACCCGCACGCCGACTCACGACAAGGAAAACCTCAAGACGTATGCCGCGTTCGTGCAGGATCAGGTGGCATTGACCGACAAATTGAAGGTGCTGGCCGGGGCGCGTTTCGAACGCTTCGAACATGACTACGAAACCTACGTGCCCGGCGGCAAGAGTTGGCAGGCCAGTGACAACGCGGTGACCCCGCGCATCGGCGTGACCTACGACCTGACCGAGACATTGGCGGTCTATGCCGACACTGCGCGCTCTTTCAAACCCAACACTGGCGCAAGCCGCGAGGGCGGCGGGTTTGCGCCGGAGAAGGGCAAGTCTTACGAAATGGGTATCAAGTGGGAAGCGCTGGATCAGCAGTTGAGTGTCGATGCGGCGATCTATCAGATCGAGAAACGCAACGTTTTGACCACCGACCCTGTTGATTCGACCTTCAGCGTTGCGGCCGGCGAGGTGCGCAGCCGTGGTTTCGACGTCAACGTTGCCGGCAACCTCACGCCCGAATGGCGCATGATCGGCGGCTACGCCTATGTCGATGCCGAAGTGACCAAAGATAACGTGCTGCGCTCTGGCACGCGCTTGCTGAACATCCCGAAAAACAGCTTCAGTCTGCTCAATATGTATGAGTTCCAGGACGGCACCCTCAAGGGGCTGGGCTTGGGTACCGGGCTCAAGTACGTCGACGAGCGCGCCGGGCAAACCGCCAACACCGCGTTTTCGATGAGCAGCTACACCGTTGTCGATTTGCTCAGCTTCTACAAGATCAATGACAAGGTGCGGCTCAATCTTGACGTGAAAAACCTGTTTGATCGTGACTATGAAGAAGGCGCATTCGGTAACGTCTATGCCTATCCGGGGGCACCGCGAACAGTACAAGTTGGCATTTCCTACACCTTGTAGCGTGCAGTGCTGGTGCACGCCGAGCCTTCCGCGATAACGCGGGAGGTGAGGCAACGTGCGCCAGCGCTAGAGTTCGTTCCGCCCGCATAGACGACAATTGCAGGTTAAGGCGTTTTAGGCCGTGCGCAAATTTGGAGTTGGATTCAATGGCCGCTTGAGCAAGGTTGCGCAAACTGACGAAAAGATGCGAATGATCCAGAGTGGGAGGAGCAAAATTCCCAAATGCCAGAAACGACAAAGCCCTGAAAAATCAGGGCTTTGTCGTATAAAGATGGCGGAGGCGATGGGATTCGAACTCATGGACCTGTTACAGTCGACGGTTTTCAAGACCGTTGCCTTAAACCACTCGGCCACACCTCCGTTTGCGTTGCGGGCGCCATAATACCTGAATGAAACACACTGTCAAACTCTCTGCATGGCTTGTTACAGAGCGTCTGTTATGATCTTTGCGACTGAACGTTTCAAACCAACAGGAGTGTCGCCATGCGCGAACAGGATTACGCAGTTAATAACAGCGTGCAGGCTGAGCAGCTAGAGGTTAGCCGCGTCCTGCGCAACACTTACGGCTTACTCGCACTCACCCTCGCATTCAGCGGCGTGATGGCGTTTGTCGCCCAGCAGATGCGCGTCGGCTACCCGAATATCTTCGTGGTGCTGATCGGTTTCTACGGCCTTTTCTTCCTTACCAACAAACTCCGTGATTCGGCGTGGGGCCTGGTGTCGGCGTTTGCCCTGACCGGTTTCATGGGTTTCCTGCTAGGCCCGATCCTCAACCGTTACCTGGGTATGCAGGGCGGCGCGGAAGTGGTGAGCTCGGCGTTCGCGATGACGGCGCTGGTGTTCGGCGGTCTGTCGGCTTACGTGCTGATCACTCGCAAGGACATGAGCTTCCTCGGTGGTTTCATCACCGCCGGTTTCTTCGTGTTGCTGGGTGCAACGCTGGCGAGCCTGTTCTTCCAGATCAGCGGGCTGCAACTGGCGATCAGCGCAGGTTTCGTGCTGTTCTCGTCGGTCTGCATTCTGTTCCAGACCAGCGCCATCATTCATGGCGGCGAGCGTAACTACATCATGGCGACCATCAGCCTGTATGTATCGATCTACAACCTGTTCATCAGCTTGTTGCAGATCTTCGGCATCATGAGCCGCGACGATTAATCGCAAGGCGTGAAATAAAAAACCCGCGAAAGCGGGTTTTTTTTGTCTGCGATTTGAGGAGAGGCTTACGCCATCGGCGGCAACCGTCGCTTGACCGGGGTCTTCTTGACGATCGCGGTGTTGGTTTCGGCGTGGGTATTGAGGCGGTCGAGCAGGGTGTCCAGCTGCTCCATTGAGCGTACATGCAGGCGGGCGATGAAGCAGTCGTCGCCGGTCACCTTGTCGCACTCAGTGAATTCGGGGATGGCCTGGATCTGCCGCTCCACCTCCTGCAACTGGCCCGGCAGCGGGCGGATACGCACGATGGCCTGGAGTTGATAGCCAAAGCATTTGGGATCAATCTCGACGGTGTAACCCTTGAGCACGCCGCGTTCTTCGAGGCGGCGCAAACGCTCGGCGACGCTGGGCGAGGACAGGCCGCTGAGGTTCGCCAGGGCCTTGAGCGAACGCCGCGAGTCTTCCATCAACGCCGTGATCAGCACTTGGTCGATATCATCAGTCATGGCGCAACCTCTGTAAGGCAATTAATCGAAACCGCCTTGATAAAAAAGGCAGACACCGAGTTTAGCCTGCTTTTTGCGCTGGAGAAGCCCCCCAGCGGATTGGCATACTTTGGGCTCAAACACAGGAGTCTGATGATGGACAAAACAATTCGTCACGGGTCATTCGAAATGACCGCCGCCATGCTGATTTCCGGGACCATCGGCTGGTTTGTGCTGGTGTCCGGGCAGCCGGTGCTGGACGTGGTGTTCTGGCGTTGTGTGTTTGGCGCCGGCACGTTATTGCTGATCTGCGCGGCATTCGGCTTCCTGCGCCCCGGCATTCTTACCCGCACCACCTTCCTGCTGGCCGTGCTCAGCGGCGTGGCAATTGTCGGTAACTGGGTGCTTTTGTTCGCCTCTTACTCCCGCGCCTCGATTGCCATCGGCACAGCGGTCTATAACGTTCAGCCATTCATGCTGGTCGGATTGGCCGCGCTGTTCCTCAACGAAAAAATCACCCTGCAAAAACTGTTCTGGCTGGGCATTTCGTTTTTGGGGATGCTGGCGATTGTCAGTGCGCATGGTGAACAGGGCGAGGGCGGCAATGATTACCTGATGGGCATCGCGCTGGCGCTGGGCGCTGCTTTCCTTTATGCGATCGCCGCGTTGATCATCAAACGCCTGACCGGCACACCACCGCACCTGATTGCGCTGATTCAGGTCAGCACCGGCGTGTTGTTGCTCGCACCGTTCGCGCACTTTTCCGCGTTGCCCCAAGCACCGAGTGCCTGGGCCAGCCTGGTGACACTCGGCATTGTTCACACCGGCGTGATGTATGTGTTGCTGTACGGCGCAATCCAGAAGTTGCCGACGGCACTGACCGGCGCGTTGTCGTTCATCTACCCGATTGCGGCGATTTTCGTCGACTGGTTTGCCTTTGGCCATCGCCTGGAAACGCTGCAGTGGATCGGTGTCGCCGCCATTTTGCTGGCCGCTGCGGGTATGCAGCAGGGCTGGAGCCTGAAGTTGCGACGCGTGGCCGCATAGTCATCAGTGTCGAGTGAGCACATCCGCGAAAATACGGTTGATGGTATCCATGCTCTCAGCCGTTACGCGGTAACTTTCATAGTAAGCGCGGGCCCCTAGTCTTTCAAAAACTTCGGACTTTCCACTGTTGGCAATGAATATGCCACTGGCTTCCAACCACCCAGGCGTATTCTGAATACTCTCTGGAGTCATGTTCCATTGTATTGAACAATCTTTTTTGAAAATAAGAAAAGCATCAACTCTTTCGCCCTCCAGCTTTCTGAAAAGCGGCGTAGTGCTGATATGTTGACTATCCAGGAGTTCTTGGCAAAGGTGTTGTAATTTTTTGCTGGCGTCTATCCAGTCAGGCTCACTAAGATCAAATGTGCTCCACACGGATGGTAGATACCAGTTCATGATCTTCGCCTCTGAAATGTCACTGCTTAGCGGCGTATGTGCAAATATGGGAAGGATGACGTCATCGGGAATGTACTGAAAATGCGCTGTTGTTCTATCGGAACTGCTCTCCAGCGAGTTCTGTACTATGAAATCACCTGGGCTACCCCTCTGAGCTAAATAACTAACCATCTCGGTGAAATAGTGTGCATTATTTTGTAATTTGCCATCATCCCGTAAATGGGACTCATGTTGGTAAGTGGATGCGTTGTACTGTTGTAGTTGCAGGATAGGCTCTTTATTGAAGAATACTTCGCTGTCGTCCCTTGATTTGCACTGCAACAAGTTGAGTCTGTGTGCGTCCTCATTGTCACGATGAACCCTGAAATCAGGCGTGATTATTTTTTGATTAATGAAGTATGGATTGGTCGGTTCCTGTTCAATAAAAGGCGACCCATTTAACGTAATGGATGACGGCTTCGGCTCTACTGAGTGTGTATAAAAACGGGAAATCGTAATCTGGTCTGAATGCAGTTTGGTCTGGCGTTCCGTCTTTTGAGTGTCATCAATTCCCAAGCTATCCAGCAGCTGCTGTCTGGGCGCTTGAAGTACTTTCTCTGCGAAAGCCAGTGCCGTTGTTTTACCGAGCAGTTCGATCATGTAGGGTGAAAAAAGATCTGTTTCACTGACCTGAGCGGAGGGGTGGGTCATTTTTTCAATTCCGCCGCCAGTCCCGCGCACGTCTGCAATATTAATAAACGAACCTTTGTCTTTGCTGTTAGTCAATTGAGCGGTATTCGGCTCTTTGTCTGCAGTGATGGGGTTGAATGTGCAGACCGAAACTTTAGAGTTGCAGTTTATCATCGGGAATCTCTCGGTATGCAATTTCAGCTATTTAATACCACCATGGCTGATTGCTTTTGATGCTTATATTGATAGCGGTGGCGGACTGGTCTTAGCGTGGGATGCTGTCATTGAACAGACGGTGGGTAACAAAGTGCTGCAATATTTTACATTGCTCATCTTTTACCCTGTTCATTTGGTCAGCGTTCATTTTGATATTGTTTGCGAGCAGTGATTGAGCCGCTTTGTCGAGGTCGTCAATCATGTAATAAATAAAAAGAGAAAGTGTCTGGTGCGTTTCAGGGAGTGACGCTCTTGATGGCAGTTGGTTTGTGTATTCTTTTGCTAGTTCTGCTCGACTTTCAAATAATTGCAAGAGCTGTTTGTCGTGTGGGCGTTCCTTAAGTATTGCAGAGTGATCCCTGTAAAGCTCATGGATGTTTTTCGCAATGTCGATGATTTCATCCATTCGAAGCAGGTAGCTTGGGTGGATATTAAACTGCACCTGCTCCAGATCTCGACGCAAAGGCGCGCAGAAGCCTTCGTTGGTTCTCTCTCGAATCTGGGTACGGGCTGGAAAAGCTCTGTTTTCCGAACAGTCGGGTTTTAACTCGGCATTCTGGTCGAAGTTCATTAGCATCGGGACCATTTGGAAGACGGTTTTTTTCAGGTCGTCGCTGCCTCCTGTCAGGCGAGGAATTTGTTCAATGACTTCTGGGAGATTGTCGTAAGTGTCCATTTGCTTTTTGAATACAGCTTCGTTTACCACAACCGTGCCAGCAGGGCTGAATTTTGCAACTGTTATACTTTCTATGGACTTGATTCGGTTTGCTTTGATGAGTTCATGCAGTTGATTGTTAACAGCCTGCTTTTCAAGAGTCATGTATTCGATGAATTTTTCAGGGTCGCTGTTCTTAAAACCACCCAATACGAAAGTTTGCAAGGGCGTAAGCGTCGTGGCATGGTCTAATTCTTGTGAGGAAAGAAAAGGTTGGCAGCGGCCAATACCATGAAATGTCATTAATTCGGCACTTCTGTGCTCGCCTTGATCCAGCCCCTCTTTATTACTGGCTGAACGATGATGCGCGATCATTTCGGTCCGGATTCCGGTCTCGATTGGAGTGTTATTATGTGGATTCTTGATGACTACATAACGTGCGTCCGAAACATGGCTGATTTCATTTTCCAGTATTTCCATTGTTGGAAATTTTGTCGCTGCTTCAGTGCCGGTAAAACGAATGAATTGGCTGGTGTTGTAAGGGAAGGCTGCGAGGCATTGCTCTTGGTTCGCTTTTAACGTGTCTGTTATACGAGTAGTGATCAGCTTGAACTCGGCAGCATAGTTACTGTTGTCGAAGTGAAACATCCATTCTCTATATTTGCCATCGTCTTTGCTGGCGGGATTGTCCATGAAACGAAAATTTGCAACAGCAGGTATGTCGCCGAGTTGGTACGCCGCTTTAAAAATCTGTAACGGTGTCAATTTTGCATTGAGGCAACGGATGTCAGTAATTTTGGATTTTATGTTCTGGGCAGAGAAGTCAACTTTTGAGTAATCCTCTTTTATGATGGCATGTTCTTCCATTACTTCATCATAGAGTGTCTTGAAGTCTCCGTAAGTTTGTAAATCAATTTCGCATGCCGATAGCCCGAACATCTCCCATTCGTTCAGGATCGATTTGAATGCCTCTTGCAGGTCTTCGTCTATTAATGATAGGAGGTTGCAGCGGAGAATGTTGGTTTGTTCCGCATTTGATACCTGCTTGTAGTCCGTTTTTTCTGCATGGCTCAAACCCTCGATAGGGCGAAAGCGATTCGGAATTGTGCTGGTGGTACTGAACTGCCCCAGAATCGTGGTAGCGATATCAGGTTCTTTTAAAAAATGTGCAGGCTGGCAGTTAGTTATTTTGTTGATGAAGGCTGTGGTTCGATTTTTTAGCTCGGATGCGAAAGCTGGATCAAGGATTATTATCGACTCTGTTACATTGGAAGCTTGAAGTAATTGGCCGGCTATTTTTTCATGTTCGGGCTGATTGTTTTCGTGTTTGGCGTTTGCATTCGCCAACGTAAATGAAGAGGAGGGGGCGTGAGGGCGGAATATGCTATTGCTTGGCAAACTAATTCCTTTTAGTTGAATAATTTAAACCTTCCATAAGCATCAGTTATTCTAATGGTGGGGATTGTTCTGACTATCAAAAAAAGCTTATTGCGTGCAGCGAGGTGTAGTTAATGGCGTCGTCGAACCTTTCTCCGCGACAGCCTGCATTTCGTCAGGCAATCACGACGCTCTACAACACCTTCAAATATTCCAGCGCGGCGCAGTCTTGGCCAGACGCTGGCGCATCTCGCCAATGTTGCTGGCCAGTTGCCGGATCAACAACCGGTAGCCGTCCAGCGGGTTATAGACCGGTTCGTCAAGGCTTGAATCCGCCGGCAGTTCGGCGGGTCGACTGAGCCGTTGCGACGCGCCGGACTTCAACGCCCGCGCCATCCCCACCAGTTGCACCCGAATCAGCCGATGTTCCGCTTTCAGCGCCGATTGCAGATTCGCCATTGCGGCGGGGTCATTGGTATCCGGTCGAGTGTTACTGAGGATTTCCAGAGTGCTGACGCACATCCGCAAATGTCGCTGAATCGCATCGAGCTCGGTCATGGATATCTTCACTTCCTTGGAGACCGACGGCATCAGCGAACGCAGTTGCACCATCACCGCATTCAATCGATTCATCAACTTCACGTGCTCGTCATCGGTGACGGGCTGGCCATTGATGATCCGCCCGTAAACCGTCGCGCAATCGCGCAGGGCATCGGCCAGGTTGTAACGCCAGGAATAAACCGCGTACAGCGGCAGGGCGAAGGAAAATGCCAGCGCCAGGGCAATGCCGATCAGGATATCCACCCCGCGCCACAGCCCGTCGGTCACCGGGTTATCGCCATGCCCTGCGACGATAAACACGGTGATCGCCGACAGCAGCGCCGTGTAGCCCCCCTTGCCAATGGCGTGGTACGAGAAGAATCCGCAGACCACCGACATCGCAAAATAGGTCAGCCACGGCATCCCGAGCCAGACCTGTTGCGCCACCAACACAAGGCCCACGCCTGCGCCGATCAAGGTGCCGATGGCGCGCTCGGCGGCTTTTTTGCCGATGTTGCCGTGGTGCTGCAAACCGCCGATCACCACCAGCATCGTCACCGACGCCCACTCTCCGTGGGGCAGGTGGATGCCGGTGGTCAGCAGGATCGTCGCCAGCAACCCCAGCGATACGCGCACTGCGTGAATCAGCCTGGCGTGGCGATAGCGCCGGTACGGGTCCAGTAACGGACGCAGTACCCGGCGCAACAGGGGTGGCAGTCTTTGGGTTCTGAAGGTGCTCAGGCTCGTTGTCCTCAGAAGATGTAATCGGTGGTCAGGAAACTCGAACTGCGGCCGCTGATGATCTCGCTGATCAAGTCTTTGTTGGACTCCTGAAACTTGGTCGCGACCAGCGTGCGAATCGAAAACACCCGCAGCGCATCATGTACCGACAACGTCCCTTCGGCGGAATTCTTGCGGCCGTTGAATGGGTAGGTGTCCGGGCCGCGCTGGCACTGGGCGTTGAGGTTGATCCGCCCGACCTGGTTGGCGAAGGTGTCCACCAGCCGGCCGACCGCCACCGGGTTGGTGCCGAAGATACTCAGTTGCTGGCCGAAGTCCGACTCCAGGACGTAATCGATGACCGTATCCAGATGCCGGTAAGGCACGATCGGCACCACCGGGCCGAACTGTTCTTCCTGATAGACACGCATCTGCGGCGTCACCGGGAACAACACTGCCGGATAGAAGAAGGAGGCGCGGGCTTCACTGCCATTGGGGTTGACCACGCGAGCGCCTTTGCTCACGGCATCCGCAACCAGCGCGTGCAGATAGTCGACCTTGCCCGACTCCGGCAGCGGCGTCAGGGCCACGCCGCTTTCCCACGGCATGCCCGGTTTGAGGCTCGCGAGTTTGGCATTGAATTTGTCGATGAACGCTTCGACCACGTCTTCGTGGACGAAGAGGATTTTCAGCGCGGTGCAACGCTGGCCATTGAAGGACAAGGACCCGGTGACTGCTTCGTTCACCGCGTTGTCCAGATCCACCTCGGGCAAGACGATGCCGGGGTTCTTCGCATCCAGGCCCAGCGCAGCACGCAAACGATGCGGTTTCGGGTGGAGTTTTTTCAGGTCGCTGGCCGCTTTGTTGGTACCGATAAACGCAAAGATGTCGATCTTGCCGCTGGCCATCAGCGCACTGACCGTTTCGCGGCCGCTGCCGTAGATCACGTTGATCACCCCGGCGGGGAAGCTGTCGCGGAACGCCTCCAGCAGCGGGCGAATCAGCAGCACGCCAAGCTTGGCCGGCTTGAACACCACGGTGTTGCCCATGATCAGCGCCGGAATCAGCGTGGTGAAGGTTTCGTTCAGCGGATAGTTGTAAGGCCCCATGCACAGTGCCACGCCCAGCGGAACGCGGCGGATCTGGCCGAGTGTGTCCTGTTCCAGCTCGAAACGGCTGGAGCGGCGGTCGAGTTCCTTGAGGGCGTTGATGGTGTCGACGATGTAGTCGCAGGTGCGGTCGAACTCTTTTTCCGAATCCTTGAGGTTCTTGCCGATCTCCCACATCAACAACTTGACCACCGCGTCGCGCTGTTCGCGCATACGACCGAGGAAGGTTTCGACGTGCTGGATGCGTTCGGCCACGCGCATGGTCGGCCACAGGCCCTGGCCCCGGTCATAGGCGCGGACGGCGGCGTCGAGGGCGGTCAGTGCGGTGTCGGCATCGAGCAGCGGTGTGCTGCCGAGGATGACCTGTTCGTCGCCATTTTCACCGGTCAGGTACACCGGGCTGCGGACTTGGGCGAGGGGGCCTGACCAGGTTTTCAGTTCGCCGTCGACCAGGTATTCACGTTGCTCGGTCTGGCCGTCGAGGCGGTATTTTTCCGGGATGTCGCTGGAGTCGGGAAACAGGTTGCCGAGGATGTGTGCTGTGGTCATGTCGCTACTCCATGTGATGTAAGCCATGCGCTGGCGGCTTGCAGTTCAGAATTCACTTCAAGGGTTATACGCCTTATTGACCCGACTTTTTAAGTCCGGATTTCACGAACCAGCGATCTTTTGACCTGAGAACACACAACGGCGAACGCTGCGGGTAAACTTCGCGCTCTTTCTTAAGGAGTTCATATGAGTTACTACCAGCCGGGCATTCTCGCCACCCCAGTACCGCCTCAAGCCCGTCATATGTTCTTCGCGCTGGAATCCGTCGATGCACTGCCGGCCGCGCTCGACAAGCTGGCACAGCTGGTGGACGGGAAATCGGCAGTGGTCGGTTTCGGTGAATCCCTGGTCAAGGCGCTGCACGGGCAGATCGGAGGGCTGCGGCCGTTTCCGGCGCTGACCGGCGTCGGCGTCGACAATCCGTCGACCCAACACGCGTTGTGGTGCTGGTTGCATGGCGTCGACCGTGGCGAATTGCTCAATCGCAGCAATGCCATCGAAGCCGCGCTGGCGCCTGCCCTGCGTCTGGTGCAGATGAACGAAACCTTCCGCCACATGACCGGCCACGACCTGACCGGTTACGAAGACGGCACCGAAAACCCGCACGATGAAGCCGCCGTGGCTGCTGCGCTGGTCGGTGAAGGCGCTGACGGTCTGGTCGGTGGCAGCTTCGCCGCGATCCAGCAATGGCAGCATGACCTCAAAGGCTTCCACGCCATGCCGTCCGATGAGAAGGACAACATCATGGGCCGTCGCTTGAGCGACAACGAAGAAATCGATGACGCGCCGATCTCCGCCCACGTCAAACGCACCGCCCAGGAAAGCTTCGCCCCCGAAGCGTTCGTGGTGCGCCGTTCGATGCCGTGGATCGAAGGGGATCGTGCCGGCCTGATGTTCCTGGCGTTCGGTTTTTCCCTCGATGCCTTCGAAGCGCAACTGCGGCGCATGAGCGGTCTGGAAGACGGCATCACCGACGGTTTGTACCGCATCAGCCGGCCGATTACCGGCGGTTACTACTGGTGCCCGCCGCTCAAGGACGGTCATCTGGACCTGCGCGCACTGCGCATCGGGTAACGATCAAGGAGTGAATATGAACGTGGTGCGCTGGGGCATGATCGGGTGTGGCAGCGTCGCCGAACGCAAGAGTGGGCCGGCCTTCTACAAGGCACCCGGCTCGGCGTTGGTGGCGGTGATGGGGCGGCGACTGGACGCGGTGAGCGATTATGCCGCGCGCCACGGCATCGCCCGGGTCTACACCGACGCTGAAGCGCTGATCAACGATCCCGAGGTGGACGCGGTGTACATCGCCACGCCACCCGACAGTCACCACGCCTATGCCCTGATGGTGGCCGCTGCCGGCAAACATTGCTGCGTCGAAAAACCGATGTCGCTGAATGCCGGGCAGAGCCGTGAAATGCAGAAGGTGTTCGCCGAGGCCGGGCTGCATATTTTCGTGTCCTACTACCGACGTTCGCTGCCGCGCTTCCAGCAAGTGCGGCAATGGCTGGAGGAGGGGCGGATCGGTGAGGTCCGGCACTTGACCTGGACGCTCACCAAGGCGCCATCGCCTGCTGATCTCGGCGGCGCGGACAACTGGCGCACCGATCCGACGATAGCCGGTGGCGGCTACTTTGCCGACCTCGCCAGTCATGGCTTCGATCTGTTCCAGTACCTGCTCGGCGACATCGTCGAAGTCGCCGGGTTTACCGCGCGGCAGGCTGGATTGTATGCCGCTGAAGACGCCGTCAGCGCCAGTTGGCGGTTTGCGTCGGGGGCGATGGGCATGGGTTGCTGGAACTTTGTCGCGGACCGTCGTGAGGATCGGGTCGAGGTGATTGGCAGCAAGGGGCGGATCAGCTTTTCGGTCTTTGATGAGCACCCGGTGGTACTCGAAGCCGAGGAATCCCTCCGCCTGGACATCGACAATCATCAGCACATCCAGTGGCATCACGTGCTGGGCATGAATGCGCACATTCGTGGCGAAGCGCAGCATCCCGCGGTAGCCGAACAGGCTCTGAAAACCGACTGGGTGATGGACCAGATTCTCAAGCGCGGCTAAAAAACCCAAAGATCGCAGCCGCGTTTCACTCGACAGCTCCTACAGGCCCTTGCCAGGAAAAAGCCAAAAGAGTACAAATGTACTCCATGACGACTTTAACTCCCCGCCGTACCGCCATCCTGACCTTTATCCGTGATCGAATCGCGGAGCACGGCCAGTCCCCGAGCCTCGCTGAAATCAGCGAGGCCTTTGGTTTCGCCTCTCGCAGCGTGGCGCGCAAGCATGTGCTGGCCCTGACCGAAGCCGGTTTCATCGAGGTCAACCCGCATCAGGCCCGGGGCATTCGCTTGCTCGGGCAAGCGGCGCGGCCCGAGTTGCTGGACATTCCGGTTCTCGGCCGGGTGGCGGCGGGTGCGCCGATCGGTGCCGATGCCGAGGTGCACAGTCGGTTGTTGCTTGATCCATCGATTTTTTCGCGGGTGCCGGACTACATGCTGCGGGTCAAGGGCGACTCGATGATCGAGGACGGCATTCTCGACGGCGATCTGGTGGGCGTGCACCGCAATCCCGAGGCCTTTAACGGTCAGATCGTCGTGGCACGGCTCGATGGCGAAGTGACCATCAAGCGTTTCGAGCGGGTCGGCGATTCTGTTCGCCTGTTGCCCCGCAACCCGGCCTACAAGCCGATCATCGTTCATCCCGATCAGGACCTCGCCATCGAAGGGGTGTTCTGCGGGCTGGTGAGGCAAGGGTGATGGGGGCCGTCGTCGCGCTGGACACGCTGTTCAATGGCGGCCAGGTCTGGAAAGGCCGGCCTGCGGCCCCGACCGTCAGCCCGCAACCCACCGGGCATGCGGCGCTGGATGCGGCGTTGCCCACGGGTGGCTGGCCGGAAGCGGCGCTGACCGAAATCCTCCTGGCCGGGCAGGGCGTTGGCGAATTGCAACTGGTGTGGCCGGCGCTGGCACGGTTGTCGGCGGCGGGCGAGCGCATCGTGCTGGTGGCGCCGCCGTACGTGCCGTATCCGCAAGCGTGGCAGAACGCCGGGATCGATCTGCGCCAGTTGTCGATCATCCAGGCCAGCGAGCGCGATGCGCTGTGGGCGGCGGAACAATGCCTGCGTTCGGGCAGTTGCGGCGTGGTGTTGTGCTGGCCGCACAAGGCTGATGACCGGGCGTTGCGGCGCTTGCAGGTGGCGGCGGAAACCGGCTCCACCCTGGCATTCGCCTACCGCTCGCTCAATGAAGCCATCAACCCTTCACCTGCGGCCCTGCGCATCGCCATCGATGCCAGGCCTGCGCAATTGCGCGTGCTCAAGTGCCGGGGCGGGCTGGCCCGTTCGGCGCCGATTGCCTTCCCCGTGGGGCATTGAGGTTGCCATGCGCTGGGTGTGCATTCTTTTTCCGCAATTGGCGCTGGACGCGGTACTGCGTCAGCGCGCCGACCCCGATGAGCCACTGGCGCTGCTGACCGGCCCGGCGCAACGTCGGGTGTTGCAGGCGGTCAACGTTTCGGCGCGGGCGCTGGGCTTGCGACCCGGTCAGTCGATGACCGCCGCCCAGGCGTTGAGCAAAGGCTTTGTCACGGCGGAATACGACGCTGCCGAGATCGAACACTGGCAGCAGTTTCTCGCCGCGTGGGCCTACCGCTTCAGTTCCCAGGTCAGCGTGCATTACCCGCGAGCGGTGGTGTTTGAAATCGAGTCCAGCCTGGGGCTGTTCGGGGACTGGCCGCAACTCGAAGCACGATTGCGCGCCGAACTCGGCGAGCTGGGGTTTCGGCATCGGATCGTTGCGGCCCCCAACCCGGTGGCGGCGCGGATTCTGGCCAATGCCTATGACAGTCTGGTGGTGCCCGACGACCAGGCCTTGCAGCATCATCTGGGGCAATTGCCCGTCGACCGGATCGGGCTGGAGACCAGCGTCGCCACGGCGTTGTCGCGCATGGGGTTGCGCACCTTGAGCCAGGTGCAGGCGTTGCCCCGGCACAGTCTGGCCCGGCGTTTCGAGTCTCAGGTGCTCAAACACCTCGATGCCCTGTCTGGCACGCGGCGACTGGCCCTGGCGTTCTACCTGCCACCGGACCGTTTCGATGTGCGCATCGAACTCAATTTTGACGTGCAGTCCCATCAGGCGCTGCTGTTTCCGTTGCGCCGGTTGACCGGCGATCTGTCGGCGTTCCTGTGCGGTCGCGACAGCGGCGTGCAACGTTTCGACCTGCACCTGGAACACGCCGGGTTACCTGACAGCGTGATCAAGGTCGGTCTGCTCAGCGCCGAGCGCGATCCGGCAATGCTCTTCGAATTGGCCCGAGGGCGCCTGGAACAGGTTCAGGTCGAGGCGCCGGTGCGCGGTTTTCGCCTGCGCGCCGAAGACTTGCCGGCCTTCGTTCCCCAGTATCAGGAACTGTTCGACGATCGTCCGCAGCAGTCCTTGCCCTGGGAGCAACTGCGCGAACGCTTGCGCGCGCGGTTGGGGGATGACGCAGTGCAGGGCTTGCGGTTCCAGGCCGATCACCGGCCGGAGTGTGCGTGGCAGGCCAGTGCCGACAGCCAGCGTTGCGGGGGGATGTCGGGCGTGCAGCGTCCGGGCTGGTTGTTGACTGAACCGCAGGCGGTGCACGAAGGTTCGACGCGTATCCTCATGGGCCCGGAGCGTATTGAGTCCGGTTGGTGGGACGGCGGCGACGTGCGTCGCGATTACTACCTGATCGAAACCCGTTCCGGCCAGCAGGGCTGGGCCTATCGCGCAGTCGGTGAGGACGGCCCGTTGTGGTTGCAGGGCTGGTTCGCATGAGCATCGGCTATGCCGAGTTGCACTGCCTGTCGAACTTCAGTTTCCAGCGCGGTGCTTCCAGCGCCCTTGAACTCTTTCAGCGGGCAAAAAAACAGGGCTATCAGGCGCTGGCGATCACCGATGAATGCACCCTGGCGGGCATCGTCCGCGCCTGGCAAGCGGCCAGATCCATGGAACTGCCGCTGATCATCGGCAGCGAAGTGCGTATCGAGAACGGTCCGAAACTGGTGCTGCTGGTGGAGAACCTCGAGGGCTACCAGAACCTGTGCCGGCTGATAACCCGAGCGCGGCGGCGCACGCAGAAAGGTCAGTACCAGGTGCTGCGGGAGGATTTCAGCGAGCCATTGCCGGGACTGCTGGTGTTGTGGGTGCCGGATGCGGTCGATGATTTTCAAAGCGGCCATTGGCTGAAACAGACGTTCGCCGAGCGCCTGTGGCTGGCGGTCCAGCTGCATCGCGGCCAGGACGATAGCCGACGGCTGAACGAGCTGTTGATGCTGGCGCGGGAACTGCGCATCCCGGCAGTGGCCAGCGGCGATGTGCACATGCACACCCGTGGCCGACGCGCCTTGCAGGACACCATGACCGCCATCCGTCATCACGTGCCGGTGGCCGAAGCCGGGTTGCGCCTGCACCCCAATGGCGAGCGGCATCTGCGCAGCCTCGATGCCTTGCAGTCGATCTACCCGCAAGCGTTGCTCGATGAAACGGTGACCATTGCCCGGCGTTGCACCTTTGATCTTGGCCAGTTGCGTTATCAGTATCCGCGCGAACTGGTGCCGGAAGGTCACAGCGCCGCGTCCTGGCTGCGCGAGTTGACCGAATGCGGCATTCGCGAGCGCTGGCCCGAAGGCGCGAGCGAGAAGGTGCGCGGGCTGATCGACAAGGAGCTGGGGCTGATCGCCGAGCTGGGGTACGAAAGCTATTTCCTGACCGTGCAGGACATTGTCGCCTTCGCCCGACGCGAGAAAATTCTCTGTCAGGGGCGAGGTTCTGCGGCCAACTCGGCGGTGTGTTTCGCCCTGGGCATCACCGAGATCGACCCGGAGCGCATGAACATGCTGTTTGAGCGCTTTCTCTCGAAGGAGCGCAACGAGCCGCCGGATATTGATGTGGATTTCGAGCACGAACGCCGCGAAGAAGTCTTGCAGTACGTGTTCCAGCGTTATGGCCGGACCCGTGCGGCGCTGACCGCGGTGGTCAGCACCTATCACGCGGCCGGCGCGGTACGCGACGTGGCCAAGGCGTTGGGTTTGCCGCCGGACCAGATCAATGCCCTGGCCGATTGCTGCGGCCACTGGAGTGATGAAACGCCACCCGTGGAGCGCCTGCTTGAAGGGGGTTTCGACCCCGACAGCCCGGTGCTGCGCCGGGTGTTGGGCTTGACGCAACAGCTGATCGGTTTCCCCCGGCACCTGTCCCAGCACCCCGGCGGCTTCGTCATTTCCGAGCAGCCGCTGGACAGCCTCGTGCCGGTGGAAAACGCGGCGATGGCCGAGCGCACTATCATCCAGTGGGACAAGGATGATCTTGATGCGGTCGGGCTGCTCAAAGTGGATATTCTGGCCTTGGGCATGCTTAGCGCGATTCGTCGTTGTTTCGACCTGCTGCGCCGTCATCGCAACCTGGACTTGAGCCTGGCGACGGTGCCCTCCGAAGACCCGCAAACCTACGACATGATCAGCCGTGCCGACACCATCGGCGTGTTCCAGATCGAATCCCGGGCACAAATGTCGATGCTGCCCAGGCTCAAGCCCCGCAAGTTCTATGACCTGGTGATCGAGGTGGCGATCGTTCGCCCGGGACCTATTCAGGGCGGGATGGTGCATCCGTACCTGCGGCGGCGAAACAAGGAAGAGCTCGAAAGCTACCCCTCCGAAGAGTTGAGGGAAGTGTTGAAACGTACTCTCGGTGTGCCGCTGTTTCAGGAGCAGGTCATGCAGATTGCAATTGTCGCCGCCAGCTACAGTCCCGGCGAAGCGGATCAGTTGCGCCGCTCCATGGCGGCCTGGAAACGTCACGGTGGTCTCGAACCGCACAAGGATCGCCTTGCTGCAGGCATGAAGAAAAAAGGCTACACGCCAGAATTCGCCGCGCAGATTTTCGAGCAGATCAAAGGCTTTGGCAGCTATGGATTCCCCGAGTCCCACGCCGCCAGTTTTGCCTTGCTGACCTATGCCAGTTGCTGGTTGAAATGCCACGAACCGGCAGCCTTCGCCTGCGCGCTGATCAACAGCTGGCCCATGGGTTTCTATAGCCCGGACCAGATTCTGCAGGACGCTCGCCGGCATCATTTGCAGATTCGCCCGGTGGACGTGCGCGCCAGCGACTGGGATTGCAGCCTCGAACCGATTATCGGCGCGCAGCCGGCGATTCGCATGGGGCTGCGGATGATCAAGGGTTTTCGCGAAGACGAGGCGCGGCGAATCGAAATCGCGAGGTCGAAGGGGGCGTTTATCGACATCGCCGACCTCGGCGAACGGGCGCGGCTCGATGCCCGTGCGCAGGAGCAACTGGCCGATGCCGGCGCGTTGCGAGGGCTGTCCGGTGATCGGCATCGGGCGCGCTGGGAGGTGGCGGGGGTGCAGAAACAATTGGGTTTGTTCGCCGGTTTGCCGAGCCAGGAAGAGGACGCGGTGGTGTTGCCCAAACCCACGGTCGGCGAAGACCTGCTGGCGGATTACAACAGCCTCGGCACCACCCTCGGCCCGCATCCGTTGGCCCTGTTGCGCGGCGAATTGAAAGCCCGGCGTTGCCGCAGTTCGAGGGAGCTGCTGGAGGTCGAGCATGGCCGACCGGTCAGCGTCGCCGGGCTGGTGACCGGTCGCCAGCGTCCGGGCACCGCCAGTGGCGTGACCTTCGTCACCCTTGAAGACGAGTTCGGCAACGTCAACGTGGTGGTCTGGCGTGACCTGGCTGATCGGCAACGGCAGGTGTTGGTCGGATCGCAGTTGCTCAAGGTCGATGGGCGCTGGGAGAAGGAAGGCGAGGTGCGGCATTTGATTGCCGGGCGTTTGAGTGATTTGAGCCCGCTACTCGACGGCATCCATGTGCGCAGCCGGGATTTCCACTGACCTGTGGCGAGGGGGAGCTTTTGTGTGAGGGGATTTTGTGGCAAGTGAGCTTTTTTGTGGCGAGGGGATTTATCCCCGTTGGGCTGCGCAGCAGTCGTAAACCCGGTGAGCGCGGTTAATCTGAAACTATTGCGGTAGCTGGTTTTAGGGCTGCTTCGCAGCCCAACGGGGATAAATCCCCTCGCCACAAAAGCTCCGTCGCCACAGGTTTTGCGTGGCGGCTGCTTACTTGGAAACAGGCCAAAACCGCTCGCCACCCCCCGGTGCATCCGTCCACGCCTGCAACGAGCGGGTCGGCAAGTCGAAATAATCCCGGGTACGCGCATACCCATGCCCACCCATCCGCCCGATCGCATCGAGTCCCAGTTGATCGATGTACAGGGTTTTCGGGTCAATCAGTTCGTCTCGCACATGGGCCATCAGCACTTCGCCGAAGATGATCTCCCGAGACTGCCCGATGGACAGCGCCATCATTCGTCGGCACTCCAGTGCCACGGGCGCCTCGCCGATGCGAGGGCATTTCACGGTGGTTCCGGGAATGGCCGTGAGGCCGGCGGCGGTCAGTTCGTCGAAGCCGGGGGCAAAGGGCACGGCGCAGACGTTCATGGCTTCCACCAGCGCATCGCTGACAATATTGACGGTGAATTCCTGATTGAGCTGGATATTGCGGGTGGTGTCCTTGGGGCTTTGGTCGCCGTAGTTTTCCACGCCCAGTGCGAGGATCGGCGGGTCGGCCGACAGCGCATTGAAGAAGCTGAACGGTGCGGCGTTGATTCGTCCTTCGCCATCAATCGTGGTGACCAGGGCGATAGGGCGAGGCACCACGCTGCCGATCAGAATCTTGTATTTGTCCCGCGCACTCAGGGTGCTGAAGTCGAAGCTTTGCATGGGCAGAAATCTCTAGAGAAGGGGATCCATTGCGCTCAGCGGCGCGTGTGCGCTGTAGTCGTCGGCGAACGGGATGGCCGGTTTGAACAGGGTTTTCCAGTCCGGTTGGCCAAACGCCCGATCGCTGTGGCTGCGCATCAGTGTTTCGAATTGTCGTTGGGCCTGGCGTTGCAGGTCGGGGTAGTCGATGCCTTGAACCTGACCGTCCTGCATCACGCAGCGGCCATCAATGAAGCTGGCGATGCAGTCGTCACCGCGCCCGGCCAGCACCAGGTTTTTCAGCGGATCGAACAGCGGCCCCAAATGCAGGCCGCGAAGACTGAACACCGTGATGTCGGCCTTGCACCCCGGCGCCAGTCGGCCGAGATCATCACGCCCCAGCGCCTTGGCCCCGCCGAGGGTGGCTGCGTTGTACATATCCAGCGTGCTGGTCAGCGAACCACCGCCCTCCATCAAACGAGCGATGTTCAACCCCTGACGCATGTTCTCCAGCACATCCGCCGGCCAGGTGTCAGTGCCCAGCGCAAAGTTGATGCCCTTGGCCCGATAGCGCCCGAACGAGTTCAGTGCCTCGCCGTCCCGGGCAAACACCACCGGGCAATGCACCAGGCTCGCGCCGCCATGCACCACCCGTTGCAGGTCTTCATCACCATGGGTGTAGATGCCGTGGGGCAGCAGGCTGCGCGGCGTCAGCAGACCCAACTGCTCCAGCCACGCCAGCGGCGAAACACCGCGCAACTGCTCAACCATCGCCACTTCGCCAAGGCCCTGACAGCAATGCAAACGCATCGGCGCTTTCAGCTCATGGCTCAGCGCGGCGGTGCGATGCAGCAGCGCCGGGGTGCAGGTCTGGACGCGATCCGGCAGCAGCGCGCCACGAATCAGACCGTCATGTGAACTGTCAAAATCCTCGAAAAACCGCACCGCCGCGTCGAGCCCGGCCATGCCCCGTGCTTCATCCCAGTGATGCCCAAGGCTTCCATCGGCGCGCCAGTAACTCATGCCGCTCATGTAGCAGGGGCCAAGGTAAGTCCGCAGTCCAAGCTCGGCTGCCACACCGGCCACCGCAGCAAATTCGTCGTAGGTCTCGGCCCACTCGCGGTAGTACATCGAGGTGATCGGCATGGCGGTGGTGATGCCATTTCGGATCAACTGCGTGAAGGCGTAGCGGTACTTGAAGACTTCTTCATCCGCGGTGTAACTCTCCCGTGGACCGGCGGCCAGATAGTCTTCGGACCACATCCGGCCCATGTCGCGCTCATCGCCGTTGTCCAGCGTCAGCACCGTGGAATCGAGGTCGCCGAGTGCATCCAGGTCGATGAAACCGGGGCCGATCAGCGCGTTGCCGTAATCGATCCACTGATCCACCGGGCCCGGGTAATCACGCCCGACAAACACAATCCGCGAGCCTTCGAACACCACTTCGCCGTCGCGCCACAGCACATGCTGCGTGCCGTCGAAACCGACCACGCAGCTGCTTTTCAGGCCAATGCGCTTCACAAACGGCTTTCCAGCAGTCGGCCGCCGGAGGCAATCAGCTCGCCGCGCCGGTAAACCTGGCGCACGGGCCGCGAAACCACCGCTTCACCCAGCGTCTGCACCGGCATCAGCAGGAAGTCCGCCGGTTGACCGGTCTCCACGCCAAAATCTTCACAGCCCAGCGCCAGCGCGCCATTCACGGTCGCCGCTGCAAACGCCGCCGCGAGTTCCTCGTCCTTGTTCAGGTCGAAACGAAACGCCAGCAGCATCGCCCGTTCCAGCATGTCGCCGTTGCCCATGGGTGACCAGGCGTCACGAATACCGTCCGAACCCAGGCACACATTCACCCCGGCCTCGCGCAATGCCAGGAACGGTGGCACCGCGCAATCGGCGGGTGCCGAACTCATCAACGAAATCCCCAGCGCCGCCAGTCGTTCGGCCACCGGTTTGACCTGGCTCCACGGCAGCATTCCGAGGCAATACGCATGGCTGATCATTACCCGTCCATGACGCCCGTAATGCTCGGTGTAATCGGCGATCAGCGCGATTTGCCAAAGCCCCAGTTCACCTTTGTCGTGCAGGTGAATGTCGACACCACGGTCGAATTCGCTGGCCAGTTTGAACACGAAATCGAGCTGGGCGACGGGGTCGTTGTCGATGCCGCAGGGGTCGAGGCCTCCGACGTTTTCCACGCCCAGGGCCATGGCTTCGCGCATCAGTCCGGCGGTGCCGGGACGGCTGATCAGACCGGTTTGCGGGAACACCACCAGTTGCAGGTCGATCAGGTCGCTGTAGCGTTCGCGCAGTTGTTGCATGGCTTCGACATGGCGCAAACCGAAGTCCGGGTCGATGTCGACGTGGCAACGCATGATCAGGGAGCCGCGAGCGATGCAGTTTTCCAGCAGGGCGCCGGCGCGTTCGGCGATGGGACTCTTCACGTCACGCAGCACGCGGCGCTCGTTGGTGATGTAATCCTTGAGCGTCGCCCCGGCGCTGTTCGGGCGCCAGGGTTGGCCCCAGAGGGTTTTGTCGAGGTGGACGTGGCTTTCCACCAGGGCCGGGGTGAGCAGTTGGTTCTGGCCGTCGATGTCGGTGGCGGTCAGGGCCGCGGACGATGCCGGGCGGCGCTGTTTGAACAGGCCGTTTTCGATCAGCAGGTCTTCGGCAGTGGAGCCGTAGGGGCGCACGTTGCGCAGCCAGCGGGGTTGGGTCATTTCAAACCTCTGATTCTGTGTTGTGTGTCAGGGCCTCATCGCTGGCAGGCCAGCTCCCACATTGGATCTGCGGCGTTCACAAAACGCCTGTGGGAGCTGGCCTGCCAGCGATGGCCGCGACTCGGTGTTAAGTCAGCCCTTGAGCTTCGACCAGATTCGGTCCTGCAGCGCCCGCGCCTTGTTGCTGCACTCTTTCTCGGGGCGCAGGCGCGAGGCGAACTCGTCGGGCATGTTGATCGCATCCATGACCCGCCATTTGGCGTCGATCAGCTTGTCGCTCTGAATGCCGTTGTCATAGGCGATGGCGTTGGACACGGCGGCGGCGTTTTCCGGTTTCATCATCCAGTCGATGAAGATCTTCGCGTTGCCGGGGTGCGGGGCGCTTTTGGGCACGGCGAAGTTGTCCTGGAACATCGCCAGGCCTTCCTTCGGATACACATATTTGATCGTGCTCTTCTGCAAAGTGGCGCGGGCGGTGGAGCCGTTCCAGTTCTGCATCATGATCACTTCGCCGGAGGCCATGCGGTCGACGGTGTTGTCCGAGCTGTACATCTTCAGGAACGGCTTCTGCTTTTGCAGCAGCTCCAGAATGCGCTTGGCGTCCTGCGGGTTTTCGCTGCACTCGTCGACGTTCAGGTAGTGGCTGGCGGCATTGATCACGCTGCTGGACGTATCGAGGGCGGCGAGTTGCCCCTGCAGTTCCTTGCGCGGTTCGAAGAACTCTTTCCACGAGTCATCGAGTTTGCCGCCGGGCACGCGTGCGCTGTCATAGGAAAACCCGGTGGTGCCCCACAGGTACGGCGCCGAGAACTTGCGGCCAGGGTCGAAGCTCGGGTCGCGAAACGCTGGTTTGACGTGCTTGAAATTGGGCAGGGTCGATGCGTCGATTTCCAGCAGCAGGTCCTGATTGATCAGGGTGCGCATGATCGACTGCGACGGCACGATCACGTCATACGCCGCGCCGCCGGCCTGCAACTTGGCGAGCAGGGTTTCGTTGCTGTCGTAGCCGTCCATGGTGACCTTGATGCCGGTCTCCTTTTCGAACTTGGCCAGCAAGTCCACGGGGTAGTAATCGGTCCAATTGTAGAAGAACAGTTCCTTGGGCTCGGCGGCCTGAACGCTGAACGCATTGAAGCAACTGAGGGCCAGACCGGCGACGGCGTAATGCATGCTTTTTGTTTTCATAAAAGAACGCTCCAGGATTATTGGTTTTTGCCGCGCTGTCCCAGCCAGAAGGCCAGCACCACCAGCACGATGGAAATCACCAGCATCAGGGTCGAGATCGCGTTGATCTCCGGCGTCACGCCGGCCTTGATCGCCGAGAAGATGTACACCGGTAACGTCGTCGAACCGGGACCGGCCACAAAGAAAGTCATGATGAAATCGTCGAGGCTGACCACGAACGCCAGTACCGAACCGGACAACACCGCCGGCCACAACAACGGCAACGTCACCCGGCGGAACACCTGCCACGGGTTGGCGTACAAATCGTTCGCCGCTTCCAGCAGGCTTTTGTCCAGGTCATTCAACCGCGCGCGGATCGGCAGGTAAGCGAAGGGAATGCAGAAGCCGATGTGCGCGATGATCACCGTCAGCAAACCGAGCTTGATCCCCAGCGCCATGAACAGCAGCAACGTGGCCACGGCGGTGACGATCTCCGGCAGGATCAGCGGCAGGTTGATCCCGCCCTCGACCATTTTCTGCCCGTAGAACGGCCGGTAAGTCGCCAGCGCCGCGAGCAGCGCAATGGCCGTGGCGCAAACCGTGGCAATGCTGGCGACGATGATCGAGTTCAGCGCGGCGGTCTGGATCGACGGGTTGGCCAGAATCCGCCCGTACCAGGCGAATGAAAACTCGGTCCATACCGTCGCCGAGCGATTGGCGTTGAAGCTATAAGCAATCAACACCAGGATCGGCACGTACAGATACGCCAGGATCAGCAGGCTGACTTCGCGGGTCAGCGGCAGTTTTTTCAGGTGCAGGGCGATCATGCGGTGGCTCCCCGACGAAGCGTTTTGGCGGCGCTGCGGCTATAAAGGGCGTACAGCACCAGGGACAGCAGCAGAATCCCCAGCAACAGGAACGACAGCGAACTGCCCAGCGGCCAGTTGCGGGCGGTGCCGAACTGTTGCTGGATCAGGTTGCCGATCATCAGCGTCTTGCCGCCGCCGAGAATCGCCGGGGTGATGAAGGCGCCGAGGCTCGGCACGAACACCAGCAACGCACCGGCAATCACGCCGGGCATCGACAGCGGCAGGATGATCCGCTTCAGTGCGTGCCAGCGATTGGCGCCGAGGTCGTAGGCGGCTTCCACCAGACGCCAGTCGAGTTTTTCCAGGGTCGAGTAGATCGGCAGAATCATGAACGGCAGGAAGCTGTAAACCAGCCCGACGCTGACGGCGAAGTCGTTGTAGAGCAGGGTGATGCCGCCCGCCTGCGGGAACAGCGCGTTGAGGCTCTGGGCAACCCAGCCGTGTTCGCGCAGGATGATCAGCCACGCGTAGTTGCGGATCAGCAGGTTGGTCCAGAACGGAATGGTGATCAGCAGGACCATGAGGTTGCGCCGGCGCGGGGTCAGGCTCGACATCCACAACGCCACCGGAAAGCCGAACAGGAAGCACAGCAACGTCGTGCCGCCGGCCTGGAACACCGAGCGCAACAACGCCTGGGCGTAGACCCAGTTCGGTTCCAGTTCACCGTCGAAACCTTCCTGGAAAAACAGCTGCACGTAGCTATGCAATTGCCAGTCGGCCTGCCAGTCGACACCGCCATACACGTTGCGCGGCAGCAGGCTGATGTAGCCCATGATGCCCAGCGGAATGGCGATCAGCGCGAGCAAGGTCAACACCACGGGGCTGAGCAACAGCGCCCGGTTGAGAGCGGGAGAAGTGCTGCTGACGCTCATCTCAGGCCTCCATCAACAGGCAGGCGTGGGGTGGGAGGTTGACCGCGATGCGATCACCGACCACCCGGCCGCGGTTCAGGCCTTCGTTGTTTTCGCGCAGCATGACCTTGATGTCGTTGTTCAAGCGGCATTGGTAGAGGGTCGCGGTGCCGACATACAACACCGCTTCGATCACGCCGCGCAGGTGATGCGGTTGTTCCGGTTCAACCAGTTGCGAACGCTCCGGGCGGAACGCCAGTTGCACGTTGCTGCCGTCGAAGCCCTGGTCCGGGCAGGGGATTTCCACCGGCATGCCGCTGGGCACGAAAAGTTTTTCGTTCTGCAGGCCGCGCTTGAGGTGGCCGGGCAGGAAATTGATGTCGCCGATGAACTGCGCGACGAACTGATGCTGCGGCCGTTCGTAGATATCGTTGGGCGTGCCGATCTGCAGGATCTTGCCGGCGGACATCACGGCAATGCGATCGGACAAGGTCAGGGCTTCTTCCTGATCGTGGGTGACGAAAATGAAGGTGATCCCGGCTTCCTTCTGCACGCGCTTGAGCTCGACCTGCATCTCTTTACGCAGCTTGAGGTCCAGCGCCGACAGGGGTTCATCCAGCAACAGCACTTTGGGCTTCGGCGCCAACGCCCGGGCCAGGGCCACGCGTTGTTGCTGACCGCCGGACAATTCGGCGGGTTTGCGCCTGGCCAGGTGTTGCATCTGCACCAGCGCCAGCATCTCATCGACGCGCTGAGGAATAACCTTGTGATCCAGGCCCTGCATCTCGAGGCCGAAGGCGATATTCTGCGCGACAGTCATATGCGGAAACAGTGCGTAACTCTGGAAGACGGTGTTGACCCGGCGCTTGAACGGCGGCAAATCATTGACCGGCTCGCCCGCGAGACGAATGTCGCCCTCGCTGACGTGTTCGAAACCGGCGATGGTGCGCAGCAAGGTGGTTTTGCCGCAGCCGGAAGGACCGAGCAGGGTGAAGAATTCGTTGTCGGCAATGTCGACTGAAACGTTGTCGAGGGCGGGAGCCAGCCCCGGATCGTCGGAATACCGCTTGGAAACGTTACGCACTTCGATGGCGATTGGTTGACCCATAATGGTGCAATCCTCTAATTATTGTATGCAATATCTGGATGCAATCTACAAATAACCGGATTAATCTGCTCGTGCAACCCCCTTTTTCAAAGGCTGCTCATTCGCCTGGGGCCGGTTGTTTAGCGCTAAGGGAGTGTTCGAATGACCGACAAAAAACTCGAGACCACGGTTGACCGCGTCTACCAAGGGGTTTACGAGGCGATCAGCAAACGTTCGTTGCGTCCCGGCATGAAGCTCGGCGAGGCGTCGCTGGCCGAACTTTTCAATGTCAGCCGCACGTCGGTTCGTGCCGCGCTCAAGCAACTGGAAGCGGACGGCCTGGTCACCACCGAGCCCAACAAAGGTGCGTCGGTGTCGCTGCCCAGCGACGAAGAGATTCGTTCGTTGTTCGAAACGCGGCGCTTGATAGAGATCGGCATCGTCAGCGAACTCTGTCGCCGGCGTGATACCGCGGTGACCCAGGACCTGCGTGATCACCTGCTGCTGGAGGATGAAGCACACCGCAGTGGCGACCACGAACGGTTGATTCATCTACTCGGCGAATTCCACATCAAACTCGCGCGAAGCCTGAACAACCCGGTGTTGCTGGACTGGTTCCAGAAGCTGATTTCCCGCGCCTCGCTGTACGCCGCCGCGCTGGATGACGACAGCCACGAGGCCTGTCGCGACGATGAGCACCTGCGCCTGATCGAGTACATCGAGGCCGGCAACCAGAGCGCTGCGATCGAACTGACCTGCATGCATTTGAATGGCATCGAGAAGGCGATCCTCGACGTCGCCGCCACCTTGAAAACTGGCTACCATCCGCTCAAGCACCTGATCGAGGTGTAGCCACCCATCTTGAATCTGACGCTCCCACAGGGATCTGTAGCTGCCACGGATTGCCGCAAGAATCAGCTAATCTCTATGAAACCATTGGCAGCCGCGATGCTCGAAACAAACGGGCGCCAATCACAGGACTCAGAATCAGTCGATGCAGTTTCTAGACGATAGCCACGGGTGTGCCGGATGGGACGGCGAAATGGCCGGACGCATCCGCGCGTTCGACTGGAGCGTGACCGAGCTGGGGAGTATCGACACCTGGCCCGCCAGTCTGTGCAGCTCGGTGCAACTGCTACTCGCCTCGCCACTGCCGATGGTGATGCTGTGGGGCCGCCCCGGCTACATGATCTATAACGATGCGTACTCGTCGTTCGCCGGTGGCCGACATCCTTATCTGTTGGGCGCTCCGGTGGAATTGGGCTGGCCGGAAGTCGCCGAGTTCAACCGGCATGTGGTCGATACCTGCCTGGCCGGCGGGACCTTGTCCTATCACAACAAAGAGCTGGTGCTGTTGCGCGACGGCGTCCCCGAAGACGTCTGGCTGGATCTCTATTACAGCCCGGTGGCCAATGACGAGGGAACGCCGGCCGGTGTCATGGCGATGGTGGTCGACACCACTGACCATGTGATTTCCGAGCGCCGCCGCCAGGAAGCCGAAGATGCCTACCGCGCCGACAATGAGCGAGTGCGCCTGGCGTTGAATGCCGGTGCCTTGCTCGGCTCGTTCGTCTGGGACATCAAGGGCAATCTGCTCTCCGGCGATGAACGCTTTGCCCGGACCTTTTCCTATCCGGCCGGGCACAACCTCGGCGACTTGCCAACGGACTTTGCTGAAGCGCGGATTCACCCCGATGACCGCAGCTGGGTCAACGAGCAGGTCAATAAATCCGTGACCACCGGCGAGCCCTTCAACGCCGAATATCGTGTAGTGCGCCCCGACGGCAGTTATCTGTGGGTGCAAGCCAGTGGTTGCTGCGAGTTCGATGAGCAAGGCGAACCATTCCGCTTTCCCGGGGTGTTGATCGACATCCACGAACGCAAGACCGCCGAAGAATCCCTGCTCAAGTTCACCCGAAACCTGGAGCAGCGCATCGCTGATGAAGTCGGAGCGCGGATGGCGGCAGAAGAGCAGCTACGCCAGTCACAGAAACTCGAAGCTATCGGCGGACTTACGGGGGGCGTGGCCCATGACTTCAATAACCTGCTGCAGGTGATCGCCGGCAACCTGCACTTGCTGGCACGGCATGAGCCGGACAATGCCAACGTGCAGCGCCGGGTCAGCGCATCGATTGCGGCGGTGGAGCGTGGCTCGAAGCTGTCCTCGCAATTGCTCGCGTTCGCCCGCCGACAGCCGCTGTCGCCAGCGGTGTGCGACCCACGGCAAATCTTCGAAGGCCTCGGCGAGCTGTTACAACGGGCATTGGGCGAAACCATCCAGATAGATGTGCGCCTGCCCCGAGCGTCCTGGTACATCAACGTCGATCGCAATCAACTGGAAAACGCGATTCTCAATCTGGCCATCAATGCCCGCGATGCCATGCAGGGTGAAGGGACCATCGAACTGAGCGCCGAGAACGTCGCACTCGACCGCCAGTTCTGCGCAGGCAAGGGGATTTCGGCGGGCGATTATGTCCGTGTCGCCGTGGCCGATACGGGCGCCGGCATGTCGCTGCAAGTGCTCGCGCAAGCATTCGAACCGTTTTTCACCACCAAGGCCGATGGCCAGGGCACGGGGTTGGGGCTGAGCATGGTGTTCGGTTTCGTCAAACAGAGTGGCGGGCACATCGAGATGTCCAGCGTCGAGGGGCAGGGCACTCGGGTGCAGCTGTATTTCCCGCGAAGCCTGCGGCCTCTGCTCAGTGATACGGTGCACCATGACACCCCGCAACGCGGCGGCCACGAAACCATCCTGGTGGTCGAGGACAATGAAGCGGTGCGCAGCTCGGCAGTGGAGTTGTTGCGTGAAGAAGGCTATCAAGTCCTGACGGCTGCCAACGGCGATGCCGCCATGCAGATGTTGCTGGACGGCCTGGCGGTGGAGCTGATCTTCACCGATGTGGTCATGCCCGGGCTGATCAAAAGTTCGGATCTGGCGGCCTGGGCCAAAGTGCAGACGCCACCGGTGGCCGTGCTGTTCACGTCCGGTCACACCCGTGACATTATTTCGCGCAATCACCAACTCAGCCCCGACACGTATTTGCTGAGCAAACCCTATAGCCCCGAGGCATTGACCCGGATGGTCCGCACGGTCCTCAATGGCTAACCCCGGAACCTGCAGGTGCTGCCGAAGGCTGCGATCTTTCGATCTTAGACGTCGCGCCAAAGAAAAATAAAAAGATCGCAGCCTTCGGCAGCTTCTACATTCTGAATCGCGTCCATCCGCTCGCAAACAACATTCAAGGCACCCCATGACCTCCAAGCGCACCTCCAATCCTCCTTCCGGCATGGTCAGAGTGCGCGGCGCCCGTGAACACAACCTCAAGAACGTCGACGTCGATATCCCGCGTGATGCGCTGGTGGTGTTCACCGGCGTATCCGGCTCCGGGAAGTCGTCCCTGGCCTTTTCGACCCTGTACGCCGAAGCGCAGCGGCGCTATTTCGAGTCCGTGGCGCCGTATGCGCGGCGCCTGATCGATCAGGTCGGTGTGCCGGACGTCGACTCCATCGAAGGCCTGCCACCCGCGGTCGCCTTGCAACAACAGCGGGGCACGCCGAGCACGCGGTCTTCGGTGGGCAGCGTGACCACGTTGTCGAGCCTGATCCGCATGCTGTACTCCCGCGCCGGCAGTTATCCGCCGGGGCAGCCGATGCTGTACGCCGAAGACTTTTCGCCCAACACACCCCAAGGCGCTTGCCCGGAATGTCATGGTTTGGGGCGGGTGTATGAAGTCACCGAAGCCCTGATGGTCCCGGACCCGAGCCTGACCATTCGCCAGCGCGCGGTCGCTTCCTGGCCCACGGCGTGGCAGGGGCAGAACCTGCGGGATATCCTCGTGACCATGGGCTACGACGTCGACAAACCCTGGCGCGACCTGCCGAAAAAGCAGCGCGACTGGATTCTCTTCACCGAAGAAACCCCGACCGTTCCCGTGTATGCCGGGCTCACACCCGAAGAAACCCGAGTCGCCCTCAAGCGCAACATGGAGCCGAGTTACCAGGGCACCTTCACCGGTGCCCGGCGCTACATCCTGCACACCTTCAGTCATTCGCAAAGTGCGCTGATGAAGAAGCGTGTCTCGCAATTCATGCTCGGCAGCCCGTGCCCGGTGTGCGACGGCAAACGGCTCAAACGCGAGGCGTTGTCGGTGACGTTCGCCGGTTACGACATCGGCGAGTTGTCGCAAATGCCGTTGCTGCAAGTGGCTGAAGTGTTGAAGCCGGTGGCGGCGCACAGTTACCTCGAACAGGCCGATGAGGCGGGCGAGGTCTTGACCCACGACCAGACCCGCGAAGCCCGTGAGCAGCGAGTGGCCCACGGCGCCAGTGGCCACGCCAACGCGCCGGATGTGCGCCACACGCCCAACCTGTCGGTGGAAAAACGCCTGGCCGCGCAGCGTATCGCTCAGGATCTGCTGGAGCGGGTCAGCACGCTGACCGATCTGGGGCTCGGTTACCTGGCGCTGGAGCGCAGCACGCCGACGCTGTCGTCCGGTGAGTTGCAACGCTTGCGCCTGGCGACACAACTGGGCTCGCAGCTGTTCGGGGTGATTTACGTGCTGGACGAACCGTCGGCCGGTTTGCACCCGGCGGATGGCGAAGCGCTGTTCGAAGCCTTGCAGCGCCTGAAAGCCGCGGGCAATACCTTGTTTGTGGTCGAGCATGACCTGGAAACCATGCGCCGCGCCGACTGGCTGATCGATGTGGGCCCGGCGGCGGGGGAGCATGGCGGTCGTATCCTGTACAGCGGGCCGCCGCAGGGGCTGGTCGACGTGACGAACTCGCAGACGCGCGCGTACCTGTTCGCCGAT